>NZ_LMIA01000001.1 GCF_001428565.1 Nocardioides sp. Root190
CTCGCAGAACCGGTGCTCCTGGGCTTTCTTGTGCTCGGCCTCGGCTCGTTCGGGGTCGAACCGGATGATCGCTTCGGTGATGAGTCGGTCGAGCTGCGCCCAGCTCACGTCGGCGACGGCGGCGAGTTGCCGGTCGACGAACGCCGCGGCGTCCTGCGTGAGGGGGCGGGTTTGGTCGGCGATGCGGTGGGCCTTGTACGGCGGGATCCGGCCCGCGATGACTGAGGCGTAGACCGACGGGAGTCGCCAGGCGCACTCGATGATGCGTCCGACGTGCATCCGACCCCCGTCAGGGGTGCGACCGAGGACAGCGATGAGCTCCATCAGCTCGAACTCCGACACGAGTGGGGCGCCGGGGCCGGCGATCGGAACACCCGTGTCGACCACGCCCGCGAGGACAGTGGCGGCGCCTTCAACGGTCTCCACGACGTTCTGGTCCGCCCATGCGACGATGGCGACCCATTCGCGGATCTCGGAGGCCAGACGGGCCTTGGATTCGGCGCTGAGCTCGGTCAACAGCTCACCGACCGAGCAGCCGTCGTAGCGGCCGATCAGTGCGGTGGAAGCGGTCCCGAGATCCATACCCATATTGGATCACGACCCGTGGTCGAGGAGGTCGCGCAGCGACCGTCTCGAGACCAGGTGAGTCGATGCCGGAACCTGTCCACGGGCAGTGGGTGCACCGTGGCAAGAGGTCTCGAGACGGCCGCGGGCGGCCTCCTCGACCAACGGTGGGACCGGTGATCTCCTCGGAGGTCGAGGAGGTCGCGCAGCGACCGTCTCGAGACCCGGTGACCCGGTGCCGGAACCCAGGCGTGGGTAGGCGGGTGCACCGGAGCGAGTGGTCTCGAGACGGCCGCGGGCGGCCTCCTCGACCAACGGTGGCCGTCCGCCGTACTCCCTCGTTGCTGCCCCCCGGAACGCCACCACCGACCAACCGCAGTCCGGGGTCGGCGGCATCCCCGGTGGTCGAGGACGTCGCGCAGCGACCGTCTCGAGACCTGGCGAGCCGGTGCCGGAACCCGGACGTGGGGAGTTGGGTGCACCGGAGCGAGTGGTCTCGAGACGGCTGCGGGCGGCCTCCTCGACCAACGGCGGGACCGGTGACCACCCCGTTGGTCGAGGAGGTCGCGCACCGACCGTCTCGAGACCTGGTGATCCGGTGCTGGAACTCGTCCACGGGCAGGCGGGTGCATTGGAGCGGGTGGTCTCGAGACGGCCGCGGGCGGCCTCCTCGACCAACAGTGGCCGTCCGCCGTACTCCCTCGTCGGTGCCCTGACGGAACCAAGCCACCGACCCACGGCAGCGGGGTCAGTCTCCGCGCAGCGCCTCGGTGAGCGACGCCACGGCGTCGGGGGTCGGGGAGGCGGACTCGGCGTTGGTGTCGGCCAGCTCGGCGAGGAGCTCGGCCCGGTGGACGGCGACCGAGCGGGGGGCGTCGATGCCGATCCGTACGACGTCGCCCCGCACCTCGAGGACGGTGATCGTCACGGCGTCGGGCGAACCGGAACCGATGACGACGCTTTCGCCGACACGACGGGAGAGAACCAGCACGTCGGTGAGGTTACCGCTTCAGCGGTGCGGCGAGCGGGAGGGCTGCGTCATCGAGGACGACCTGGCACGCCCGGCGGGTGGCGGGGTTGACCACGAGGGGCGCACGGAGGTTGACCGTGGTCTCCGCGAGGGTCGCCCCGGCGCGGACCACCAGCAGCACGAGGACGTCGTCCGCGGCGGCCGGATCGATGCCGAGGTCGGCGACGACGTCGTCGCCGATCTCGGGAGCGAAGTCCGGGTAGAACGGCGCCGGGGGCACCACGACGAACTGCAGGCCGTCGCTGTCGAGGGAGCGGAAGCTGTGCAGCACGCCCTCCTCGTCCAGGCGCACGAGTGCGAAGCGCGCGTCGTCGGGGAACCCGGGCATCGGGTGGGCCAGCTCGATGACAGGGATGTCCATGCGGGTCATTGTCCCCGCTGCTGCGCTCGCCGTCATCGCAGGAAGTCGAGCAGGCTCGGTTGCATGACGCGGGACGTCGCCGCGAGGGCGGCCTGGTAGGCCACCTCCTGCAGCTTCAGCTCGACCGTGGTCTCGGCCAGGTCGGCGTTCTCGACGGTGCTGAGCTGGTTCTCGAGCGAGATGCGTGCGTCCGCGGCGGCCTGCTCGGCCTGCTCGAGTCGCTGGAACCTGGTGCCGGCGGCGGTCCGCGCTCCCGTCACCGTGTCGATGCGGGTGTTGAGCGTGCCGATGGCCGCACTGATGCCTGCCTGGTCCCCCGCCCGCAGTGCGGTCGAGAGGGCCGCGAGCTCGGCGAAGGCAGAGGTCGCGCCGTCGCCGAACACGTCCGGGCCGTCGACGTCGACCTTCACCACGACGCCGCCGGCGATGCGCCGGTTCACGTCGCCGATGGTGCCGACGTAGGTGCCCGTCGCGTCGTAGGCCTGGCTGCCTCCGGTGACACCACCGAACACGGGGCTGTCCAGGTAGCTCGTGTTGGCGCGGGCCAGGAGCTCCTGGCGCAGGCCGTCGACCTCGATCGCGAGCGCCTCGCGGGCCACAGGGCCTGCCGAGGAGGCGTTGGCTCCCTGGAGGGCCAGGTCGCGAGCACGCTTCACGGTGCTCGTCACCGAGTCCAGCGAGGCGTCGACCTGGGTCAGCCAGCCGAGACCGTCCTGGGCATTGCGGGAGTACTGCGTCTGGTCGGCCATGGAGGACCGGAGCCGCATCGCAGTCGTCGTGCCGGTCGGGTTGTCCGAGGGGCGGTTGATGATCCGGCCCGTCGAGAGCTGCTCCTGGACCCGGGCAAGGCGGCCGAGGCCACGCTGCAGCTGGTCGAGGGAGCCCTCGGTGAGCATCCGCTGGGTGACGCGTCCGATGGCCATCAGCGGCCCACCAGACCCGTGCGGTTGATGAGCGTGTCGAGCACCTCGTCGAGGGTGGTCATCAGCCGGGCTGCGGCTTCGTACGCGCGCTGGGCGGTCACCATGTTCACCGTCTCCTCGTCGAGGTTGACCCCGGCGTTCTGCTCCCAGGCGTCATCGAGTGCGCCGGTCAGGGCGCTCTGGTTGGCGGTCTGCCGCTGCAGGGCAGCGACCTGGGTGCCGAAGCCGTTGACCAGCCGCTGGTAGGCGTTGGCCGCATCGCCGGCGGTGCTGAGGGCGTCGGCGTTCGCACCGTCACGGGCGCCGCCGGTGACCGACGATGCCGCGACGAGCGCGGGGTCGGTGATCGCGACCGTGAGGCTGGCCGCACCGATGAGCGGGTCGTAGGAGAAGAACGTCCCGCCGGCGGTGCCGGAGGCGTCGTACCCGAGCGCGTGCTGGGTGTTGACGGCCGCGGCCATGTCGGCGGCGATCGTGTCGAGGCCGACGCGGTACGCCGGCAGGACGGTCGTGAGGACGTCGGTGACCGCACCGAGCTCGCCGCCCACGGGCGTGCCGAGCACGGTGCTGCCCCAGGTCGCGTCGATCCGGAACGAGATCGGCGAACCGTCGGCGTCGCCGGTCGGCGTGACACCCGAGGCGACCACGAACGCGCCGGCCTCGCGGCCCTGCACGAGCTGCTGCCCGCCGACGCTGACGTCGAACTGGCCGTCCGCGCGAACGGTGGTGACCGCGCCGGTGAGCTCGGCGAGACGCAGCGAGAGCTGGTCGCGCCGGTCCCGCAGGGCGCCCGCGTCGGTGCCGTTCTGCTCGGTCACCAGGATGCTGTGGTTGAGCTCGGCAACGCCCGCCGCGGCGGTGTTGACCTCGCTGACGACGTTGTTGAGGTGGACCCGCTGGTCGGCCTCCTCGCCGGTGATGTTGGCGACCTGGATGCGGAGTGCCTGGGCGAGCGTCTCGGCCCGACCGATGACCTGCTGGCGGGCGGCGTCGCCGCCGGGGTTGAGCGCGAGGTCCTGCCAGGCGTTGCGGAAGTCCAGGAGGGCCGCGTGCACGCCGGAGGTCCCGGGCTCGCCGATGCCCTCCTCGACGCGGGCCAGGATCGCCTGGGTGGACTGCAGGTAGGACAGTGAGGAGTGCTCGCGGCGCACCCGGGTGTCCAGGAGCGGGTCGACCATCCGGCGGACCTCGCCGACCGCGACGCCGTCGCCGTGGCCCTCGTAGCGCGACCACATGGCCGGGGCGGCCGTGCTGACCGACTCCCCCACGGCCCGGCGGCGCACGTAGCCGTCGGTGGTCGCGTTGGAGATGTTGCTGCCCGCGACGTCGAGCGCGACCTGCTGGTAGCGCAGCGCGGACAGGGCCGAGGTGATCGACCCGAACGACCCGGCCATCACAGGCTCCGGTCGACGAGGCGGGCGCCGCCCGCGTTGACGACGGCCTGACCGCCGGGGGTGTAGCTCGAGGTCGTCGTACCCCCGATGGCCAGGAGCGTCTCGCGCGCCGAGCGGTAGCCGGCGGTGATCAGGCCCTTGGCGTCCTCGGACGTCTCGGCGATGTCGCGCGCGAGCGTCAGCATCGCGTCGCGGTGGTCGAGCAGGATCGACTCCCACGGGTCGGCAGCCGCCTCGGCGAGCGCACCCAGCGACGGGTTCGGCGTCAGGCCGAGCCGTTCGGCGACCTCGTCGGCAGCCGTGGCGCGCAGCACCTCGGTCGCACGGAGGTCCGCGAGGACCTCCTCGATCTCGCGGGTCACGTTGACCAGCCACCGGGTACGGCCGCCGGTGAGCACCATCCGCTCGACCTCGAGCCGGTAGGCGAGCGTCTCGAGCAGTTCGCGCTCACGCCACAGGATCTGAGAGAGCCTGTCCATCTCCATCACGTCGCCGTCCCGACCTTTCGTCCGCCCCCGAGATGCGGGGTCCATTTCCAGTGGTTCTCCCATCGCCCGTTGTGAGGGTGACCTGAGCGGTATTCAGGGGTGTTGTGACCGAAGGGTCGACCGACGAGTGCCCATCGGGACCAGAGGCTGGCGGGACCTCGTCCCTAATTGCAGGACCGAGGGGCCCTAAAGCCGAGATTTCGTTGCGACACACCCCTCGCCTGCCCCAACGTCGGCCAGGTGAACGAGTACGAGGGCACCGTCGCCACCGAGACGGACGAGCTGATCACGACCCACATGCCACTGGTCGGGCACATCGTGCGCGAGACCATGGGCCGGGTCCCCTCGCACGTGAGTCGCGATGACCTCACCTCGGCCGGTCTCACCGCTCTCGTGCTGGCGTCGAGGGCGTTCGACCCCGAACGTGGGGTTCCCTTCGACCGGTACGCCGCGACCCGGATCCGCGGCGCACTGCTCGACGAGCTCCGTTCGGTCGACTGGGCGTCGCGGTCGGTACGACGCCGGGCACGCGACCTCGCCGAGACCAGGGCCCGGCTCGCCGGCGTCCTCGGCCGGACGCCGTCGGTCGCCGAGGTGGCCCAGGCCGCCGGGATGTCGCCCGACGAGGTCGCCGCCAACGACGACGACGTGTCCCGCGCCCAGGTGCTGTCCCTGCAGGGATCGACCACCACGCCCGTCGAGGAGCTGCTCCCCACCCGGGCACCCTCGCCGGAGCAGCTGGTGGAGCACGCCGAGCGACTGACCTACCTGCGCGAGGCGATCGAGGAGCTGCCCGAGCGGCTCCGGGTCGTCGTCGAGGACTACTTCTTCGCGGAGCGGCCGATGGCCGACATCGCCGCGGAGCTCGGCGTGACCGACTCCCGCATCTCGCAGATGCGGGCCGAGGCCCTCACCCTGCTGCGCGACGCCCTCAACCACGCACTCGAGCCCGGCCTGGTGCGCAGCGCCGGCAAGACGGGCGGGGTGGCCCAGCGTCGGCGCGAGTCCTACTTCGCCGCTGTCGCAGCGCGGCACGCGGACGGCGTACGCCGTGGTCCGGTCGTCACGCCACTCGACGCAGTCGGTTAGAGAAAACTCCTCAAGCCCGGGGCTGGCGAACCGATCACCACCCCGAAGGGCGACCAAGGATGGTCACCCGAAACAGAGAACGACCTGATTCCAGGAGGGAAATATCATGGGTCTTCGCATCAACCAGAACATCGAGGCAACGAACTCGTACCGCAACCTGTCGGTCACGCAGAACCAGCTCTCGAAGTCCATGGAGAAGCTGTCGTCCGGGTTCCGGATCAACCGGGCCGCCGACGACGCCGCCGGTCTGGCCATCTCCGAGGGCCTGCGCTCGCAGGTCGGTGGCCTCAAGGTCGCCGTCCGCAACGCACAGGACGGTGTCTCGGTCGCACAGACCGCTGAAGGCGCGCTGACCGAGGTCCACTCCATGCTGCAGCGCATGAACGACCTCTCGGTGCAGTACAACAACGGCACCCAGAACACCGACTCGCAGGCTGCCCTGCAGGCGGAGTTCGACGCCCTGAACACCGAGATCACCCGGATCAAGGACAACACCAAGTTCAACGGTGTCGACCTGTTCGCCGGCGCGGCGCTCACCTTCCAGGTCGGCTACGACAACGGCGACACGATCGACATCGCCGCGACCGCTCTCGCCGACTTCACGGCCGGTGCCGCGGTGGCCGCCATCGACATCACCGACAGCAACACCCTGCAGGCCGCGGTCACCGAGGTCTCCACGCAGCGTGCCGAGCTCGGTGCGGTCCAGAACCGGTTCGAGCACACGATCAACAACGTCAACGTTGCGATCGAGAACCTGTCGGCGTCCGAGTCGCGCATCCGCGACACGGACATGGCCCAGGAGATGATGAGCCTCACCCGCTCGCAGATCCTCTCGCAGGCCGGTACCGCCATGCTCGCCCAGGCCAACTCGGCCCCCAACGGCGTGCTGCAGCTGCTCCGCGGCTGATCTCGCACCAACCGCGTACCGGTGGGGCCACCGGCCCCACCGGTACGCGGCATTTCCCCCAGCTCCACCGCGCCCGCACTCCCCTCGCGCGCGCACCTCCCGAAGGGACGACCATGGCAGCGACCAGCAGCATCGGCGGGCTCGCCAGTGGACTCGAGACGGCGACGATCATCAGCCAGTTCATGGCCCTCGAGGCGGTGCCGCAGACCAAGCTCAAGACCCAGGTCACCACCGAGCAGGGCAAGATCACCGCGCTGCAGAAGGTGAACACCGCGCTGCAGGCGCTCGCGACCGCCGCAGGGTCGATGACGTCGTCGTCGACCGGCAGCTGGGCCAACCTGGTCGGCACGTCCAGCAACACCGGCGTGGGCGTCAAGGCGACCTCGTCGGCCGTCCCCGGGAACTTCACCGTCACCGTCGGCCAGACCGCGCTCACCCATCAGGTCGCGTTCACCGATGCGCACGCGAAGACCGACACCGTGACCGGTGCGACCACCAGCGTGCTGCTCAAGCGGGCCGGCGAGCCCGACGTCCAGATCGACACCGCCAACGGCACCCTCGAGGAGCTGGCCGCGGCGATCAACGCCGCCGACGCCGGCGTACGGGCGACCCTCGTCCGCACCGGATCCTCCGGCGGCACCGACCAGTACCGGATGCTCGTGGAGTCCTCCACGACCGGTGGCGCCCAGACCTTCGAGCTCACCGACTCCGCAGGAGCCGCCCTGCTGGGTGGTGCGAGCGTGCGGGCCGGGCGCGACGCCGTCATCGACATCGGCGGCATCACCGCCACCTCGACCACCAACACCTTCGCCGACGTCGTCCCCGGCGTCACCCTGACCCTCACCTCGGGCGCGACCGGCACCGCGGACGTCGCGGTGAGCCGTGACGCTGCCGCGCAGTCGTCGACGGTCAAGGGCTTCGTCGACCAGGTCAACGCGCTGCTCACCCAGCTCGGCTCCCTGACCGCGACGAGCAAGGACACCAAGGGCACGCTCGCCGGCGACAGCACGCTGCGGCGCGTCACCAACGCCCTGCAGGACGCGATCTACCCGACCGACGGCACCTCGATGGCGAAGTTCGGCATCCAGATCGACCGCTTCGGCAAGCTGACCTTCGACGCGGACAAGTTCGCGTCGTCCTACCAGGCCGACCCGGTCGAGGTCGCGGCCGCGTTCGCCGGCACCGACGGGTTCGCGGCGCGGATCAAGTCCGTCGCGGACAAGGCCAGCGACAAGTACGACGGCTCGGTCACCGCAGCGATCTCCACCCACAGCACGGCGATCACCCGCCTCAACGAGAACATCGCCCGATGGGACGACCGCCTCGAGCTGCGTCGCACCTCGCTGGAGCGGCAGTACACCGCGCTGGAGACCGCCCTGTCCCGGTTGCAGTCCCAGTCGTCCTGGCTCTCCAGCCAACTCGATTCCCTGAACGCGTCGACACAGTGAGGACCGTCTGATGTACGCCAACCCCACCGTGCGGAGCGCCCAGTCGGCGTACCGCGAGAACTCCGTTGCCACGGCCTCACCGGCCCGGCTCCTCGTGATGCTGGTGGAGCGCCTCGTGCTCGACGGCGAGCGGGCGCTCGCCGCCCAGCAGGCCGGCGACTGGAACGCGGCCCACCAGCACCTGCTCCACGCCCAGGACATCGTGGCCGAGCTCGAGTCGAGCCTGGACGCCGACCGGATGACCGGTGGACGCCAGCTCGCCGCGCTCTACCAGTTCCTGCGCAACACCCTCGTCCAGGCGAACGTGCGACGCAGCCCGGAGACGACCGAGCAGGCCCTCGGGCTCTCCCGCCAACTGTGCGACACGTGGCGCGAAGCCGCGATGGCGGCGGCTCTCCAGTGAACGCCGCCTTCTCGGGCCCGCCCGACCTCCCGCCGCGCCGACCCGTCACCTGGCGCGAAGCGCTCGACCGGCTCGAGGCCCATGCCGACCGTGCCGAGCAGATGATCCGCGGCCAGGTGCCGCCGGACGAGATGCCCTGGTTGCCGCCGTCCGACCTCGGACCCATCCCGGACGAGTTCGTGCCGCGCGCCCGCCACCTCCTGGAGCGCCAGCGCCAGCTGATGTCCGCCATTCCGGCGATGCTCTCGGACAACCACCACCAGCGCCGGGTGGCGGATCGGGTCGCCGACGCGACCATCGGGCCGGCACAGCCGGTCTACCTGGACGTCACTGCCTGACACCCGCATCGCCGTTGGTCGAGGAGGCCGCCCGCGGCCGTCTCGAGACCACCGGGCGGGTGCACCGGAGCCAGCAGTCTCGAGATGGTCGCTGCGCGACCTCCTCGACCAACGGGGCGGGAGGCACGTGGGCGGGCTCAGGCCGCGCGGGAACGCCGGATGGTGCGGGTGATCCGGTCGGCCAGGGCGTCGAGGGCGAGCACGTCGTCGGCGAGGCCCGCTCCGGCGACCGCACCGGGCATCCCCCACACGACCGAGCTCTCCTCGTCCTGCACGAGAACCGGCGCTCCGGCTGCTGCCAGCTCACGCGTCCCGGCGAGCCCGTCCTGGCCCATCCCGGTCAGCATCGTCACGAGCGCGCCGGCGCCGTACACCTCGAACGCGGAGCGGAAGAGGACGTCGACGGCGGGACGGCAGAAGTTCTCCTGCGGTCCCTGGTCGAGGAATGCGCGCACGCTGGCGCCGGAGCGACGGACCCGCAGGTGGTGGTCGCCGGGTGCGATGAGCACCTCGCCGGGGCGCACCTGGTCGCCGTCGGCGGCCTCGCGCACGGTGAGCGCGCTGAGCTTGTCGAGGCGTTGGGCCAGCATCGCGGTGAAGACCGGAGGCATGTGCTGGACGACGAGCACCGGAACACCCAGGTCGCCGGGCAGGCGCGGCAGAAGTCGCGCAAGGGCGTCGGGACCGCCGGTGGAACAGCCGATCAGCAGGGCGTCCACCCGGGTGGGTGCCGGCACCGGCCGGGTACGACGCACGATCGGTCCCCCGGCGCCCGGGGTGAGCTTGCGCATCCCCGCGAGCGCGCGGATCCGCGGCACCAGCTGGTCGCGCACGGCAGCGATGCCGTCCGCGATCTGCCCGGTGTTCGACGGCTTGGTCACGTAGTCGGACGCACCGCGCGAGAGCGCGTCGAGCGTCGCGGTCGCCCCGCGCTCGGTCAGCGTGGAGAACATGATCACCGGCAGGCGCGGGTGCTTGTCGCGGATCCGGGTGAGCGCGCCGAGCCCGTCCAGGACGGGCATCTCGATGTCGAGGGTGACGACGTCAGGTCGCAGCTGGTCGACCATGCGGACGGCCTCGAGGCCGTCGCGGGCCAGTCCCACGATCTCGATGTCGCTCGCCTGTCCGAGCGCGGTGGAGACAAGGCGTCGTACCAGGGCCGAGTCGTCGACGATGAGCACCTTGATCTGAGTCACGGAGCATCCATCGGCCGATTCTTCATGGGCATGAGCGCTCAGGAAGGTCCGCAGGACGCCGAACAAACTCCCATGAC
This sequence comes from Nocardioides sp. Root190, assembly GCF_001428565.1. GTDB lineage: Bacteria > Actinomycetota > Actinomycetes > Propionibacteriales > Nocardioidaceae > Nocardioides. Next base: position 10,219 of record NZ_LMIA01000001.1, read on the forward strand.
TGCCCCCTCCGCCTTCGCGTCCGTCTCGGCGCTCGTACGCCGCGAGACGTCGATGGTCTACGACGAGGGCAAGGAATACCTCGTCGAGGCGCGACTGAACCCGCTCGCCCAGGCCAAGGGCCTGGACCTCGAGCAGTACGTCGCCCGCCTGGCCTTCGACGCCGACGAGCGCCGCAAGGTCATCGACGCCCTGACCATCAACGAGACCAGCTGGTTCCGCGACCACTCGCCGTACCAGGCCTTCACCGACTCGATGCTGCCTCCACTGCTCGAGAGCCGGTCGATGACGCGCCGCCTGCGCATCTGGAGTGCTGCCTGCTCCAGCGGCCAGGAGGCCTACTCCATCGCCATGCTGCTCGACCAGCACCTGCCGGCCGGCTGGGAGTACGAGATCGTCGCGACCGACATCTCCACCCAGATGCTCGACCGGGTGCGGGCCGGGCGCTACAGCCAGGTCGAGGTCAACCGCGGCCTGCCGGCGACCAGCCTGGTGCGCTACTTCACCAGGGTCGGGCGCGAGTGGGAGATCGCCGAGCGCCTGCGCGAGCGCATCACCGTGCGGCACATGAACCTCGCCGCGCCGTACCCCGCGCTGGGTGCGTTCGACGTGATCTGGCTGCGCAACGTGCTGATCTACTTCGACGCCACGACCAAGGCCGACATCCTGCGCCGGATGCTGCCGATGCTCGCCGGTGACGGATTCCTGCTGCTCGGCTCGTCGGAGACCACCCTCGACATGCCACCCGACCTCACCGCCTCCTGGCGGCGAGACCAGATCGGACGGGTGCCGGCCTACCGGCGCGCGTCTGCCATGACCCTCTCCAGGACAGGAGCCTGATCGTGCGAGCCATGATCATCGACGACTCCCGGGCGATGCGCAGCATCCTGCGCCGCATCGTGTCCGGCCTCGACTTCGAGACCTCCGAGGCCGAGCACGGCCAGGACGCGCTCGACCAGATGAACGCCGGTGTCGTCCCCGACATCTGCCTGGTCGACTGGAACATGCCCGTGATGGACGGCTACACCTTCATCACCCGGGTCCGCGACAACCCCGACTGGCGCGACGTGACGCTGATGATGGTCACGACCGAGAGCGAGCAGCGCAACATCGTGCGTGCGCTCGCCGCGGGTGCCCACGAGTACGTCATCAAGCCGTTCACGCCCGACGCGATCGTCGACAAGCTCGCGCTCCTCGGCCTGCTGCAGCCGGACGCCGTCCTCGGGGGCGGGGTGCCCGCATGAACGTGCTGACCTTCTTCGACACCGACGCCGGCGCCGCCGAGGCCCCGAGCGTGGACGACGTCCAGGCCGTCACCGAGGACGTGTGGCTGTCCCTGCTCGGCGAGCAGGAGGTGCTGGTGCCCCGGCTCGTCCCGCCCGGCACGCCCTTCGACGCCCTCGGCGTGTGGTCGGCCGTCGCCAGCATCAGCGGCGGCTGGCAGGGCGTGGTCACCATCGAGCTGGCCGACTCCGTCGCCCGTCCCGTGACCGCCCACATGCTCGACATCCCCGCCGGCACCGATGCCACCGACAGCGACGTGGCCGACGCGGTCGGCGAGCTGGTCAACATGATCGGCGGCAACATCAAGAGCCTGATGCCGGGGCCGAGCGCACTCTCGCTCCCCTCGGTCGCAGCCGGCCGCGCCGTCTTCGCCAGCGACCTGGTCGAGGCCTGCCGCGTCGACATCTCCTGGCGCGGCGAGCCGGTCCGCGTCTGCATCCATGTCCCGCACTGACACCGACACCCCGACAGTCCCGACAGCCGTGAGGTCCCGATGAAGATCCTGATCGCCGACGACAGCCGCGTGATGCGCCAGATCGTCATCCGCACCCTTCGCCAGGCCGGCCACGGCGGGCACGACATCGTCGAGGCCGAGAACGGCCGCGAGGCGCTGGAGAAGGTCCAGACCGAGTCACCCGACCTGGTGCTGTCGGACTGGAACATGCCCGAGATGAACGGCATCGACTGCCTGGCCGCCCTGCGCGCCTCCGGGTCCACCGTGGCCTTCGGCTTCGTCACCTCGGAGGGCTCCGACGAGATGCGCCAGCGCGCGGAGTCGGCCGGAGCCGCCTTCCTCATCGCCAAGCCGTTCACCCCGGAGGCGTTCGACGACGCCCTCCGGACCGTTCTCTGACACCACCTGACCGTCCTCTGACACCGGGAGCCCCGTCGTGGTCATTCACCTGCCGCAGCCCAAGCAGCTGCGCGACCTGTTCGCCGACCTCCTGGGCCGCGAGGTCACCCTCGAGCCCGCGCCGCCGTTCGCCCCCGGCCCGGACACCCCTGCGTCGCTGGCGGTGTACGTCGACGACCACCTCAGGATCTGCGCGCTGATCGTGTGCGACCTGACCCTCTCCGCCCATGCCGGCGCAGCGATCGGCCTCGTGCCGATCGGAGGGTCCGAGGCCGCCATCGAGAACGGCAAGCTCACCGACGTACTCGCCGAGAACCTGTACGAGGTGCTCAACATCGCCGCGTCGCTGTTCAACGTGCCCGGCGCCGACCACCTGAAGCTGCACGCCCTGCACCCCGCAGGCCCCCCGCTGGACCCCGCCCTGCGGATCAGCACGATGACGCTCGGGCGCCGCGAGGACCTCCAGGTCTCGATCGCCGGCTACGGCTCGGGTGCGCTCTCCGTCGTCCTCGTGTAGGCCGACGCCCCGGCTCCGACCGAACGGCCGGGATAGTCGGGATCAAGTCCCAGCGGGCCCGGCTCAGGTACGCCGACCGGCGACCGATCGGGGTTCTTGAGCGACGGATTGCTCACCCCCGCCGATGGACCGGCACCGACTTGCATCGACCTCATCAGGAGATGTCGTGTCCTTCGCCGCATCCGACGCTGTCGGCTTCGTGCTGCACACAGCGATCACCGGGCTGTCCACGCGCCAGGAAGTCATCGCGGACAACATCGCGAACGTCGACACCCCGGGCTTCCGGGCCCGCAGCGTGGAGTTCGAGTCCACCCTGCAGCGGGCGATCGACCGGGGCCGGGCCACCACGTCCGGGCCGGGCGCGCTGGGCATCTCCGTCGCTGCGACGGACACCCCCGTCGGTGCCAACGACAACAACGTCGACCTCCGCAAGGAGTCCATCGCCGCGGTGCAGACCCAGTACCAGTACCAGATCATGGGCCGCGCGATCAGCGACCGGCACTCGCGTCTGTCCCTGATGAGCGGCGGGGCTGCGTGATGGGGGCCTTCGACACGCTGCGGATCGCGAACACCTCGCTCGGCGCCCACCAGGTCTGGCTGGACGCCCTCGCCGGCAACATCGCCAACGTCAACACGGTGCGGTCCACCGAGGGCGAGGCCTTCCGCGCGACGTACGTCGTCATGGACCCGCGCACCGACGGCGGTGTGGACGTGGCCGGCTTCGCCCAGTCCAGCGCCGAGGGGCGGATGGTCCACTCCCCCGGGCACCCGCTCGCCGACGAGGAGGGCTACGTCCGGATGCCCGACCTCGACATGTCCGCCCAGATGACCGAGCTGGTGATGGCGCAGCGCGGCTACCAGGCGTCCGTCCAGGTCACCAAGACCGCGCAGGACACCTACAGCGCGGCACTCCAGATCGGTGCCCGCTGATGGACATCGTGCCGATCCAGTTCCCCTCGATCCCCAACATCGGAGCGATCACCCCGGCGGCCGCACCGACCGCCCCCACCGGCCCCTCGGGCATCGGCGCGGTGGCCGACACCGAGTTCGGCTCGCTCGTGCTCGACGGCCTCGACCGGCTCGAGGGCCTGACCGACAAGGCCGACACGCTCGCCGTCCAGGCGGCGACCGGGAACCTCGACAACATCCACGACTACACGATCGCGGCCAGCGAGGCATCCGTCGCCAGCCAGCTGACCGTCGCCGTCCGCAACCGCGCGGTCGAGGCGTTCAACGAGATCATGCGGATGCAGGTCTGAGGGCTGAGTGATGGCACAGACAGTTCAGCAACGACTCACCGGCGCCCTCGGCCGGGGCCGCGACACCTTCAGCGCGTTCACCGCCGGCCAGAAGGCCGTCGCCCTCGTGGGGACGGCGGCCCTGCTCGTCGCCGTGTTCCTGGTGTTCCGCTGGGTCTCGGCGCCCAGCTATGCGCCGCTCTACTCCAACCTCAGCGGCGAGGACGCCAGCGCCGTGATCGAGGAGCTCGACTCCCAGGGCATCCCGTACGAGATCAGCGGCGGCGGCGGCACGATCATGGTGCCCCGCGCGGACGTCTACTCCAGCCGGATCGCCCTGTCGGGCAAGGGCCTGCCGGCCAGCTCGGACGGTGGCTACAACCTGCTCGACAACCAGAGCCTGTCGACCTCGGAGTCACAGGAGCGCACCAACTTCAAGCGGGCGATGGAGGGCGAGCTCAGCAAGACCATCGAGGCCATCGACGGCGTGGAGACCGCTGTCGTGCACCTCGCGATGCCGGAGAAGCAGGTCTTCAGCGACGAGCAGGACCCGGCCACCGCGTCGGTCCTGGTCGACACCTCCCCCGGCACCGACGTCGACGACGAGCAGGTGCAGGCGATCATCCACCTCGTCGCGTCCAGCATCGACGGCCTCGACCCGAAGAACGTGACCGTCACCGACTCCACCGGCACGCTGCTCACCGCGAACGGCTCGGCCTCCGGGTCCGGCGCGGCCTCGGCGCGCGCCAAGGAGGTCCAGGCCTTCCAGGACGCGATGCAGGCGAAGATCCAGGCCGACCTGGACAAGTGGGTCGGCGTGGGCAACTCGACGGTGACCGTCACCGCCGACCTCGACCTCGACAAGGCGACCATCAACAGCCGCACCTACGACGACGAGAAGAAGAGCCCCAAGCTCTCCGAGTCGAGGAACAGCGAGACGTACACCGGCCCCGCCGGAACCGGCACCGACGGAGCAGGCGGTGTCGTCGGCCCCGACGGCCAGATGGACCCCGGCGCCGCAGCCGGCAACGGCGACTCGAGCTACGCGAACACCAGCCAGACCAGCGACTACGGCGTCGACGAGAAGGTCGAGACGCGGGAGAGCGCACCCGGCACGGTGAAGCGGCTCAACCTCGGCATCGCCCTCGACGCGACGGCCGCCGCCAAGGTCCAGCCCGCGGTGATCGAGGACCAGATCGCCAGCGCCGTCGGCCTGCAGGCCGATCGGGGCGACACCATCGAGGTCTCCGTCCTCCCGTTCGACCAGAGCGCGAAGGACTCCGCCGCCAAGGAGCTCGCGGCCGCCGCCGCTGCTGCCGCGGCCGACCGCAAGAACACGCTCCTGCGCAACCTGAGCATCGGCGGCGGGATCATGCTGATGGTGCTCCTCGCCTGGTGGCAGGCACGCCGCCGGTCCCGGGCCCGCGAGGAGGCGACGTCGTACGTCGTCGAGCAGCTCCGCCTGGACGCGGCGAACCGCACGCCGGTGCTGGAGAGCCCCGCCCTCGCGGCACTCGAGTCCTCGGAGTCCGACGAGGAGGAGTCGATGCGTGACGAGCTCATCGCACTCGTCGACAACCAGCCCGACGACGTCGCCTCGCTGCTGCGCGGCTGGCTCGTGGAGCCGCGACCGTGACGACTCTCGCGATCGGCTCCGGCACCGTCGCCTCGCTCGGTGTGCGCAAGGCCGCCATCCTGCTCATCCAGCTCGGCAAGGAGCGCGCCGCCCAGGTCATGGCGCACCTGTCGGACGCCGAGGTCGAGAACATCTCGGCCGAGATCGCCCGCCTCGACGCCGTGTCGGCGAGCGAGACCAGCCAGGTGCTGACCGAGTTCCACGACCTCGCCACGGCCCACGCCCACGTGACCCAGGGCGGCTTCGGGTTCGCCCAGCAGCTCCTGGAGCAGTCGCTCGGTCCGGAGCGGGCGAAGGAGATCATGGAGCGGCTGCACGCAGCCGCCGTCCAGATGCCCTTCCAGTTCCTGCACCGCGCCGACCCCGCGCAGCTGCGCAGCTTCATCGCCGACGAGCACCCGCAGGTGATCGCGCTCGTGCTCGCCCACATGGCGGCGGACAAGGCATCCCTGCTGCTCAGTGGACTTCCTGCCCACCAGCAGGCGGTCGTGGCCCACCGGATCGCCGTGATGGACCGGACCTCGCCCGAGATCGTGCGCACCGTCGAGGCCATTCTCGAGCGCAAGCTCTCCTCGATGCTGCAGCCCGCCGAGGTCTCGCGGGTCGGTGGACTCGACCCCCTCGTCAACATCATCAACCGCTCCGACCGCCCGACCGAGCGCCAGATCGTCGAGGGCCTCGAAGGTCTCGACCCGGCCCTGGCCGACGAGGTCCGCAGCCGGATGTTCATGTTCGAGGACGTCGTCGGTCTCGACGACCGCTCGATCCAGCAGGTGCTGCGCCAGGTCGACACCGCGGACCTCGCCCTCGCCCTCAAGGGTGTCAGCGAAGCCGTCCGCTCGAAGATCACCGGCAACCTGTCCGAGCGTGCGGCCGAGAACCTCCTCGAGGAGGTCGAGCTGCTCGGTGCCGTCCGTCTGGCACAGGTCGAGGAGGCCCAGCAGGGCGTCATCCGGACCATCCGTCAGCTCGAGGAGCAGGGCCAGATCATGGTCCGGCGAGGAAACGACGATGAGTTCATTGTCTGAGGCCAGCGGCGTGCGAGCCAGCGAGCACGGCGCGTGGGCCGAAGAGATTGAGGGCGCGTCCGTCCGAGGAACGAGGACGGAACCGCGTGTCTCGAAATCTGAGGCCAGCGGCGTGCGAGCCAGCGAGCACGCCGTGCCGGAGCTGCGGGTCGGCAACTGGACCCGCCTGGGCGGTTCGGCCGTCCTCGGGGACCGGGTCACCGAGTCGATGCTGGACGTCCTGGCGGAGAAGGCACGTGAGGCCGCTCGCGCCCAGGGCTATGCCGTGGGCTGGGCGGAAGGGCGTCGTACCGCCGCCGGGGAGGCACTCCGCGAGGAGGCCGCCCGGGTCGACTCCCACGCCGCCGCAGAGTCTCGTCGCGCCGCGGAGCACCGCGCCGCGATCGATGCGCTGGGCCGGGCCGCCGAGCAGGTGAGGGGGTTGCTCGACGGCCTGGCCGCAGCGATCGAGGAGCAGGCGACCGACCTCGCCCTCGCCCTGACCGCCGAGATCCTCGGCGCCCGCGCTGCGACCGCGACCGCACCGGACGTCGTCGCCCGCGTGCTGCAGGTGCTGCCCGCTGCGCCGGTCGGCACGGTGCGGCTGCACCCCTCCGTCGCGGACGCCAGCTCCGTCCGCGATCTCGCCGACCGCGGCCTGACCGTCCTGCCCGACCCCACGTTGGGACGGGCCGACGCCCTGGTCGAGTCCCCCGACGGCTCGGTCACCGACCTGCGGGTCGACGAGGCCATGGCGCGCGTCCGGGGGGTCCTCGGATGAGTGTCGAGCTGTCGGCGCCCACGTTCGACGCCGTACGCCGTGAGCGTGCCCTCGTCGCCGCCGGACCCCTGCACCTCGGGACCGTGAGCGAGCTCGTCGGTCTGCACCTCGAGGTCCGCGGCCTCCCGGTCGCCGTCGGTGACCTGGTCGAGGTGCGCACCACCAGGGGTCCGCTCCTGGCCGAGGTCGTCGCGCTCCGCGCCGCCGGTGCGATCTGCCTCCCCGTCGGTGTCACCACCGGCGTCCGGGTCGGCGACCACGTCAGGTCCACCGGCGGTCCGCTGCGGATCCGGGTCGGCGACGCACTGCGCGGCCGCGTCCTGGACGGCCTCGGCCGCCCGATCGACGGTGGCCCCTCCCTCGATGCGCTGCCCGGCCTGGTCAGCGTCACCACCGACCACGAGACACCCGATCCCCTGTCCCGGCCGCGGATCACCGCACCGCTCGGTCTCGGTGTCCGTGCCCTCGACGCCCTCGTGCCCGCCGGTCGCGGTCAGCGGCTCGGCATCATGGCCGGCTCCGGTGTCGGCAAGTCCTCGCTCCTGTCGATGATCGCGCGGGGCACCGATGCGGCCATCAACGTCATCGCCCTCGTCGGCGAGCGCGGCCGTGAGGTGCGTGAGTTCATCGACGGCGACCTCGGACCCGAGGGCCTGGCCCGCTCGATCGTCGTCGTGGCGACGTCCGACGCACCGGCCGTCGAGCGGCTGCGGGCAGCGTTCACCGCCACCCGGATCGCGGAGTACTTCCGCGACTCCGGCTCCGACGTGCTGCTGATGATGGACTCGCTCACCCGGGTCGCCATGGCCCAGCGCGAGATCGGCCTGTCCGCCGGCGAACCGCCTGCCACCCGCGGCTACCCGCCCAGCGTCTTCGGTCTCCTGCCCCGCATCCTCGAACGGGCCGGCACCTCCTCGACCGGCTCGATCACCGGTCTCTACACCGTCCTCGTCGAGGGCGACGACCTCCAGGACCCGATCGGCGACACCGCCCGCTCGATCCTCGACGGCCACGTCGTGCTCACCCGCGACCTCGCCACCGCCGGCCACTTCCCCGCGGTCGACGTGCTCGAGTCGATCTCCCGCGTGCACCGCGCCGTCACCACCCCGGCCCAGCAGGCCGACGCCGCCCGGCTGCGGCGGATGCTGGCTGCGCACCGCTCGGTCAAGGAGCTCGTCGAGATCGGCGCGTACGTCGCCGGCGCCGACGAGCACGCGGACGCGGCCCTGGCACGGCTGCCCCGGATCGAGTCCTTCCTCCGCCAGTCGATGGACGAGATCACCCCGACCGACCAGACCTGGTCCCGCTTGTCCGAGCTGGTGTCGTCATGACCGGCCGCGTCCACCCCGACGACCGCGGACTCGCCGCCGTCGCCCGGGTCCGTTCCATCCGGGAGAGCGACAGCCGGATCGGCCTCCAGCTCGTCCTCGCCGAGGAGGCCGCCGTCATCGCTCGCCTCGACGAGCTGACCCGCACCATCGCCACGGCCACCGTGCCGGTCGAGACCACCCCCGCGGCCCTGCTCGCCCAGCACACCGCGCTGGCCAACGTCGGCGTGCTCGTCCAGGAGGCCCGTGCTGCCCGGGTGACCGCTGAGGTGATCAGCGCGGAGGCCCGCTCCCGGTGGGGCGCCGACCGCGCGCGGCTGGCCGCGGTCGAGCACCTCCTCGAGAACCGGGCGACCGGGCGTCGTACGGAAGCGGCGAAGCGGGAAGCCCGTGATGCCGACGACATCGCAGCCCAGCGCTGGGCGAGGAGCCACCGATGAGCATCGATCTCGTCACTGCCCGGATCGGCCAGATCCAGGCGCAGCTGGCCCAGTTCGCGTCCACGACCAACGCCACCACGGCGGTCACCGGCGCCGAGTTCTCCACCGAGCTCACCGCCGCGACCCCGGCCGACGCCAACGGCGTCAGCGGGCAGGACGTGGTCGACGAGGCCAAGAAGTACCTCGGCCTGCCCTACGTCTGGGGCGGGACGAGCATCGAGAAGGGCGTCGACTGCTCCGGCCTGGTGCAGTCCGTGTACAAGGCGCTCGGCTACGACCTGCCGCGGGTCTCGGCCGACCAGGCACGTTCCGGCACCCCCGTCGCGAGCATGGCCGACGCCCGGCCCGGCGACCTGATCGCGTGGGACAACTCCAGCCGCAACAACGGTGCGGACCACATCGCGATCTACATCGGCGACGGCAAGATGATCGAGGCACCGCGCACCGGCCTCGACGTCCGCATCGTCGACGTCCCGTCCACGCCCGACATGATCCGTCGGATCATCGACACCCCGGCGGCTGCCGCGACCGGCTCCACCGGTGGGGGCGGCGCCGCCGCGCGGGTCGGGACCGAGACGCCGTACGCCGACCTGATCAACACCGCCGCCGCCCGCACCGGCGTGCCCGGAGAGCTGCTCGCCGCCGTGGCGCGGCAGGAGTCGGGCTTCGACCCGCGGGCCGTGAGCCCCGCAGGTGCGCAGGGCCTGATGCAGCTGATGCCCGGCACCGCGCGCAGCCTCGGCGTCGAGAACTCCTTCGATCCCGCCCAGGCGATCGACGGCGCCTCGCGGCTGCTGGCCTCGCTCATGGACCGGTTCGGAACGGCCGAGCTGGCCCTGGCGGCGTACAACGCCGGCCCCGGGGCGGTCACCCGCTACGGCGGCATCCCGCCCTACCCCGAGACCCAGAACTACGTCCGCAACGTGATGGCGATGGTGAGGAACTGATGAGCATCGCACCCTTCCTGCCGGGTCTCCCGGCTCCCCTCCCCGGCGCCGGTACGACGCCCGGCGCGCCGCCCGAGGAGGGCCAGTCCGCCTTCGGCGACGCTCTCGCGGCGGCTCTCGCGGGAGCGGCTCTCGTGCCCGCCGAGTTGTCGGTTGTGCCCGCCGAGTTGTCGGTTGCTCCCGCCGAGTTGGGGGTTTCGGCCGACCAGCCGTCTGCTCCAGTGGGGTCACCGGACCGGACGCTGACGCCCCACCCGCTCACGGCGGCCGGCCTGACCACGGGTCAGCCACCCGCCGAGGCGGCTCCCGGCCTGCCGGGCGCGATCCCACCGGTGATCGCGGTGAGCCAGGCGACCGGTCGGCCGGTCACGGCGGCCGACGGCGCCGACATACCGACCGCGCACGACGGCGCGAAGTCGGCAGGGAGGACCGAGTCCCCTGCGGTCCCGGCCGTCGGTACGACCGGCTCGGGGGCGCCAACCGACAACTCGGCGAGCACAACCGACAACTCAACGGGCGACAACCCCCAACTCGGCGGGCACACCACCAGCTCGAGCGTGGGGATCACCAGCCCGCGCGTGGAGACCAGCAGCTCGCCGGTGGAGCGGGCCGTCGTGCAGCAGGTCTTCCCCGAGGTGACCAAGGTCGTGACCACGGCCGGCAACGGCACGCACCGGATCACGCTGACCCTGCAGCCCGAACAGCTCGGCGAGGTGCGGGTGACCCTGGTGGTCCGCGACGGGTCCGTGCACGTGAAGCTCGCCGGCGGGGAGGGTGGCGACAGTGCCGCCGTCCACCGCGCGCTGGCCAGCGGGGCTCCGGAGCTCCAGCGGCTGCTCGAGCGCACCGGCGCCGAGGCGCGGATCAGTGTGCGTGATGCCTTCGGCCAGCTGACCAGCACCGCACCGACGACCGCGACCGCGCCGGGTGCCCCGAGCACCCCGTCCGGCCAGTCCGGCCAGTCCGGCCAGTCCGGCACCGGCGCCCAGATGCAGGAGGGGCGCAGCGACCAGGCGTCGCGCGACCAGCCCCGGGACCAGCGCGACCCGCGCGGCGACCGGGCCCGGCGACACGAGCCGATCCGGCCCGTCGTCCACGAACCCGTCACCGACACCGGTCGTCTCGACCGGACCGTCTGACCCCCGAAGCACCACCGAAGCACCACCGAAGCACGACGAGCAGAGGAGCAGGAGCATGTCGATCGGCCCCACCGAGGGCGTCACCTACGGCGTGACCTCGGGCGCCCAGAGCACGGCGACAACGACCGGTTTCGGGGACCAGCAGGTCTTCCTGGAGCTGATGGTCGCGCAGATGCGCTACCAGGACCCGCTCAACCCCACTGACTCCTCGGAGTTCATGGCGCAGACCGCACAGTTCACGGCCCTGGAGAAGATGCAGGCCGTCGCCGACCAGACGGCGATGCTGCTCAGCGCCCAGCTGTCCTTCGGCGCCAGCTCGATGATCGGCCAGACCGTGCGGTGGTACGACGACGCCGGGGCCGAGCAGAGCGGCACCGTGCAGGGCACGACCTACCTCTCGACCGGCCCGGTGCTCAGCGTCGACGGGCACGAGGTGCCGATCACCGACGTCATCAGCGTCGGCAGCGCACCCACCATCACTCCCCCGCCGCCGTCCGGCAGCACCGGCACCACCACCGCCTGACCCACCCGCACCTCGAAGGAGAACACCATGCTTCGCTCACTCTTCGCCGGCATCTCCGGCCTTCGCGTCAACCAGACGATGCTCGACGTCACCGGCAACAACATCGCCAACGCCAACACCACCGGCTTCAAGGCGAGCACCACCGTCTTCTCCGACACGCTCAGCCAGATGCTGACCGCGTCCTCGGGCGGCAACGCCGAGCGCGGCGGCACCAACCCGATCCAGATCGGGTTGGGTGTGCAGCTGGCGGCGACGTCGACCAACTTCGGCCAGGGCTCGGCGCAGCTGACCGGCCGCCCGACCGACGTGATGCTGCAGGGCGACGGCTTCTTCGTGATGCGTGACGGCGCGGAGAACGTCTACTCCCGCGCCGGTGCCTTCACCTTCGACCAGTCCGGCCTCCTCGTGGCGCCGAGCGGCATGCGGGTGCAGGGCTACGCCCTGGACGGCGCGGGCCTGCCGACGGGCGGCCTGACCGATGTCGACCTCACCATGATCAACGGCACCCTGCCGCCGGGCGTCGAGCTCACGTCGTACTCCATCGCCGCCGACGGCAAGGTCCGCGGCGTCTTCTCCGACGGCGTGCAGCGCGACGTCTGCCAGCTCGCCGTCGCGGACTTCACCAACCCGATGGGCCTGGAGAAGATCGGCGACACAGCCTTCCGCGAGTCCGCCAACTCCGGCCCGGTCCAGGTCGGCGTCGCCGGCGAGGGCCAGCGCGGCCAGATCATGGCCGGCGCGCTGGAGATGTCCAACGTCGACCTGTCCGCCGAGTTCACCAACCTGATCCTGGCCCAGCGCGGCTTCCAGGCGAGCTCGCGCGTCATCACGACCAGCGACCAGGTCCTCGAGGAGCTCGTCAACATCAAGCGCTGAATCACCGGAATTCTCAGGGCAGCGCCGTCCGGGCCGATGGAAGCGACGTAGTGCCACGGATGGCACTCGAGCTTCGAAACCACGCACACGGAGGTGCCGCGGTGATCTCGTTGACCCGACTCTCGGGGACCACGTTCCTGCTGAACGCGGATCTCGTCGAACGCGTGGACTGCACCCCTGACACCGTGGTGACCCTGGTGGACGGAACCAAGTACCTCGTCTCGGAATCCCTGGACGAGGTCCTCGCGGCCGTCGTCGACTACCGCGCGGCGATCGTCGCCCGCGCTGCCCTGCCGGACGCTGCGATGCTGCCGCCGGTTCGCGGAGGTGTGCGGTCCCCGCGGCTGAGCGCCGTGCCGTTGCCGGGCAGCGGTGGCACCGATCGACCCCGCGATCGTCATCAGGGAGGGCAGTCATGAAGGACTTCGCGAGCAGCATCGGCATCGGCGGCGCCCTCGGCGTCATCATGCTCGCCAACATCCTCGAGGGCGGCAGCCCGGCGAGCCTCTTCCTGATGCCTCCGCTGCTGCTGGTCTTCGGCGGCACGCTGCTGGTGAGCGTCGCCGGCGGGACGATGGCGGACGCGAAGAACGCCGTCACCTCGGTCAGGACCGCACTGTTCGGCAAGGTCGCCACCTCGGCGGACGTCGTACCCGTCGTCGTCGGCCTCTCGGACGCGGCCCGCCGCGAGGGCATGCTCGCCCTCGAGAGCCGCCTCGAGGGCATCGACGACCCGTTCCTGGTCAAGGGCGTCACGCTGGCCGTCGACGGGATCGACCCCGAGGAGCTGCGCGACATCATGGAGGCCGAGCTGCACGCCAAGCGCTCGACCGACAAGCACGCCGCGAAGTTCTTCACCGACGCCGGCGGCTACGCGCCGACCATCGGCATCGTCGGCACCGTGATGAGCCTGGTCCACGTCCTGGAGAACCTCGCCAAGCCGGACGAGCTCGGCCACATGATCGCCGCTGCCTTCCTCGCCACCCTCTGGGGCGTGCTGTCGGCCAACGTCCTCTGGCTGCCCATCGCGGCCCGGCTCAAGCGGCTCAGCGAGCTGGAGTGCACCCGGATGGAGATCGTCATCGAGGGCGTCGCGGCGATCCAGGCCGGCGCGAACCCCCGCGTCGTCGCCCAGAAGCTGCGCTCGCTGCTGCCTGCTGGCGAACAGGTCGACGAGGCTGCCTGATGTCCCATCGACCGAACCGCCGCAGGGGCGGACACGAGGAGGAGCACGAGAACCACGAGCGCTGGCTGGTGTCGTACGCCGACATGATCACCGTGCTGATGGCGCTGTTCATCGTGCTCTACGCCATGAGCCAGGTCGACGAGACGAAGTACGAACAGCTCAAGCAGGGCCTGGCCGTCGGCTTCGGCCGCGAGCAGTCCATCCTCAACGGCGCGACCCCCGCCACCAACGCCAAGGGCGTCGACGACCCGGGCGAGACCAGCCACCAGGTGATCATGTCGCAGGTGCCCGAGGGCCAGCGCGAGATGGTGCAGGCGATCGTCAACGAGACCGAGCGGCTGCGCCGCGAGCGGGCGTACGGCGACGCGAAGGTCGAGGTCGAGCGGCTGATCAAGGTGTGGCAGAAGATCGACCGGGCGTTGCGGCGCCAGGGCCTGCGCGACGACGTCCGGGCGACGATCGACGAGCGCGGGCTGGTCGTGAGCCTGGTCTCGGAGCACGTGGTGTTCGAGCCCAACGTCGCCGAGCTCACCACCCGGGGACGCCGGGTGGTCGACACCCTCGCACCTGTGCTCGGCGAGCTGGCCGAGCCCATCGAGCTCGACGGCCACACCAACCAGGAGAAGGTGAAGCCGAAGTACTACCCCACCGACTGGGAGCTCTCCGTGGCCCGCGCGGTGCACGTGCTGCGCCGCCTGGAGGAGATCCACGACATCCGCACCTCGCGACTGCGGGCAACCGGCTTCGGCCACACCAAGCCACTGATCGACCCGGCCCGCGCCGGCTCGCAGAAGATCAACAAGCGGGTCGACGTGATCGTGCTCAGCCAGACGCCAGGCGAGACCCGGGCCCTGATGGGTGAGGCCTACGACGAGCTGCGGCGCCAGGCCGGGCTCGACGACGACGAGCTGCCCGAGCTCGTCTCCAGCGACGACGACAGCGACCCCACCTCCGGCGCCAACGCGGCCGGACGACCCGACTCCCGAACGGAGGAGCTCCCGTGAGCACCACTCTCACCCCGAACGCACCCGCGGACGCCGCGGCCGCACCGGCTGGAGGTGGCCGGACCAAGCTGATCGGCATCCTCGTCCTGGTCATCGCCGTCGGCGCCGCCGGCTGGTACTTCTTCCTGCGCCCCACCCCCGAGAGCGCACCGAAGCCCGGTGAGGTGGTCAAGGTCGAGCCGATCCAGGTCAACCTCGCGGGTGGCCACTACCTGCGCCTGGGCATGGCGCTCCAGCTCACCGAGACGGCCCACGAGGTCGACGGCAGCAAGGCCCTCGATGCGGCGATCGGCGTGTTCAGCGGGATGGCCGTGGGCGAGATCAACAAGCCCGAGGCCCGCGAGGAGCTGCGCAAGGAGCTCGAGAAGGAGCTCGACCACCGCTACCACGGTGACGTGATGGCGGTGTACTTCACCGAGTTCGTCACCCAGTAGGGGGCGAACCCGCACCACAGATCACCCGGACCCGGGACCGTCCCCGGGACCCTCCATGACTCGTTGTGACCACGGGACCCTGACCGCCCGGCGTACCAGCGACCCCTCAGGTCGCCCGACGCCGCGACGATGTGGCATCCGTGACCCTCACACCGCAGCGGCCCCGACGCCGTGCGCGCACGGCCGAGCCCACGCCGTACGACTTCCGGCGCCCGATCCAGCTCAGTCGTGAGCACCAGCGCACCCTGCAGCTGGGCTTCGACGGCTTCGCCCGCCAGGCGACGACCGTCTTCACCAGCTCGCTGCGCACGGTCTGCACGGTGGCCCTGGTGGGCATCGAGCAACGCACCTATGCGGAGTACGTCGACAGCCTGGGCGTCTCGACGTACCTGACGCTGTTCTCCGCGGACCCCATGCCCGGCACAGGCGTGCTGGAGATCCCGCTCTTCGCGACGATGTCGTGCGTCGACCACATGCTCGGCGGTCCGGGGTCCGACGAGCAGCCGGACCGGCCGCTCACCGAGATCGAGGACGGCGTGATCCGCGGGCTGGTCGAGCGGCTGCTCGGCGAGATGAGGTACTCCCTCGAGGGGATCGTGGCGCTCGAGCCGACGGTCACCGGGGTCGAGTACAGCCCCCAGTTCGCGCAGGTCGCTGCGGCGGCCGACGTGATGGTCGTGGTCACCTTCGACCTCCGCATCGGGGAGCGCGGGCACCGGATGTCGGTCTGCCTGCCGTTCAGCGGACTGCTGCCGCACCTGACCAACGCCTCCGGCAGCGGCGCGGTCTCGGACCGCGAGCGCGCGCAGCGCGCCGAGTCGGCCACCCTGCTGCAGGCCCAGTTCAACCGGGTCCCGGTCGCGGTCGCCGTGCGCTTCCGTCCGATCAGCCTCGACCCTGCCGACCTCGCGGAGCTGCGTCCCGGGTCGGTCGTGCGGCTCACCCACCCGGCCTCGGCGCCGCTGGACGTGACCGTCGCCGGCACCACCTTCGCCCATGCCACGGCCGGCGCCCGCGGACAGCGTCTGGCCGCACTCATCGTCACCACGCCTGAGGAGAACTCATGACCGACGTCACCACCGCCCTCGCCGAGTCCGTCGCCGAGGCCGCTGCCGCGGTCCTCCCGGCCGTCACGCCGCTCGTCCTGGGCCCGGCCCAGCCCGGCTCGCCGCACGTGGCTGCCGCCTTCGCGGGCGGAGCGGTCGCCGACCTCGACGGCGGTGTCCCCGGTTGCGTGGTGGTCCTCGTCGGACGCGAGCTCGTCGATGCCCTGGCGAGCAGCCCGATGGGGGGCCTCGACGTCGCCGCTGCCGTACAGCCTGCCCTCGATGCCGCTGCCCTGCGCCTCGGCGCCCGGGCCCGCAGCGGGCGCACCCTGGACCTCGCGGCCGACGACTTCGACATCACCACCGTCCTCGCCGGCGGCTTCCAGACGGTGCCGCTCATCGGCACCGGGATCGCCGCCGCCGTCCTCGTCCCCGACCTGACCCTCGCGGGTGCCCGGGAGCCGATCACCGAGTCCAGCGCGACGGCACTGCCCGGGCTGCCCGGCGCCGCCGAGCAGCTGGCCGACCCCGTGGTGGACGAGCCGTTCGTGCCTGCCTTCGGCGTCGCGCCCGCGATCGTCCCGCAGCGCGGCCTCGAGCTGCTGCACGGCGTCGACATGGAGGTGACGGTCGAGCTCGGCCGCACCCGCATGACGGTGCGCGACCTGCTCGCCCTCACGCCGGGCGCCGTCCTCGAGCTGGACCGCGCCGCAGGCAGCCCGGCCGACCTGCTCGTCAACGGCCGACTCGTCGCCCGTGGCGAGGTCGTCGTCGTGGACGAGGACTTCGGACTGCGCGTCACCGAGATCCTCGACGCCACCGCGTCCGTCTGAGCTCCGATGATCGCCCTGACCTCCGATCCGAGCATCGGCGACCTGGCCTTCCGGCTCTTCGGATCGCTGATCGTCGTCGTCGGTCTGATGCTCCTGATCGCCCGCGGGGTGAACCGCAGGTTCAAGGCGCCGGCCGGTGCGACCGTCCAGGTCGTCCACCGCCAGGCCCTCGGCCGCGGTCAGGGCGTGGCCGTGGTCTCGGTGGGCACACGGGTGCTGGTGCTGGGGACGACCGAGCACCAGATCACCCTGCTGGCCGAGGTCGAGCCCGAGGAGGTCGGCATCGACGTCTTCGCGGAGGAGGACGTCGAGGACCTCGGCGAGCTCGATGATGACGTGGAGCACGACGACGACACCGACGGCCGTCCCGGCGGCCGTACCGGCGCCGAGACCGTTCGGCCCCGCATCCCGACGGCGCTGCGCACCATGCCGACGATGCCCTCCGGCCCGCTCACGGGCTCGGTGCTGTCCCCGCAGACCTGGAAGCAGACCCTCGCCGCCGTCACCGGGAAGCGTGCCTCGTGATCCTGCGCCACCACCTCGTGCTCGCCGTCCACGGCGTCCTCGAACCGGTCGGCCCCAACGGGCCGGGCGGTCCCGACGGCGGCGGGAGCGTGCAGATCGACCTCGGCGGACTGACCGACAAGCCCAGCCAGAGCCTGGTCGTCTTCCTCGCCCTGACGCTGCTCAGCCTGCTGCCCGCGATCGTGCTGACCTGCACGAGCTTCACCAAGATCCTCGTGGTGCTGGGCCTGACCCGCAACGCGCTCGGCCTCCAGCAGACCCCGAACAACCAGGTCCTCGCCGGTCTGGCGCTGTTCCTGAGCCTGTTCATCATGGCTCCGGTCCTGGGCCAGATCAACGACGACGGGGTGCAGCCCTACCTGGACGGTGACAAGAAGACGGCCGAGGCGTTCCACGACGGCATGGAGCCGCTGCGCGCCTTCATGCTCGACAACACCGACGACGAGGAGCTGATGCTCCTCACCAGCGTCGCGGACCGCGAGCTCCCCGAGAACCGTGACGAGGTGTCGACCGCGACCCTGATCCCGGCATTCGTCCTCTCCGAGCTCAAGGACGCCTTCATCATCGGGTTCATCATCTTCATCCCGTTCCTGGTCATCGACATCGTCGTGAGCGGGGCGCTGATGAGTCTCGGCATGATGATGATGCCACCGGTGATGGTGTCGCTGCCGTTCAAGCTGTTGCTCTTCGTGATGGTCGACGGGTGGGCGCTGATCATCAAGTCGCTCGTCGCGTCGTACGGGACGGGTTGAGGCCATGACCGACACCGCGATCATCGAGATCGCCCTCAAGACCATGCTGGTGGCGCTCAAGCTGTCCGCGCCGATCCTGGCGACCTCGCTCGTGATCGGCTTCGCGATCTCGCTGTTCCAGTCGATGACGCAGATCCAGGAGTTCACGCTGTCGTTCGTGCCCAAGCTCGTCGGCGTCGGCGTGGCCCTGCTGTTCTCCGGCAACTGGATGCTGCACACGCTGATGGCCTTCACGGCCGAGCTGTTCGCCATCCTGCCCGAGCTGCTCGTCTGACGCGGGCCCGGCCGTGACCCTCACCGTCAACGGTGCCGAGCTGATGGCGCTGCTGCTCGCCTCCGTGCGCGTGGTGGCGTGGCTCGCCGTCGTACCCCCCTTCTCCTCGCGGGGCATCCCCGCGATGGCGAAGCTGGTGATGGCGATCGGCCTGTCCCTGTCGATGGCGCCGACGCTGGCCGGCCAGGACCTCCCGAGCACGACGCCGGGCCTCCTCATGGCCACCGGCGCCCAGGCGCTGATCGGGGTGGCGATGGGCTACGTGACGATGCTGCTGTTCGCCGCGATCGGCGCCGCCGGCGCACTCATCGACCTGTTCGGCGGGTTCGCGCTCGCCGCCGCGTGGGACCCGCTCGGCATGAACATGAACACCGTCTTCGGCCGCTTCCACCAGATGCTCGCCACCGTGCTGCTCGTCGTCTCCGGCGGGCACCTGCTGGTGATCGGCGGCCTGCTCAGCACCTTCCGCTACCTGCCGCTGACCGGGGTGCCGGACGTCGCGAGCTGGGAGAGCGTCCTGGTCACCGGGTTCTCGATGTTCTTCACGATCGCGGTCCAGATGGCGCTGCCGATGATCGCGGTGCTGTTCGTCGCCGACCTCGCGCTCGCGCTCCTCACCAAGGTGGCCCCGCAGCTCAACGCCCTCAACGTCATGTTCCCGGCCAAGGTCGGGCTCACCCTGCTGCTGCTCGGCATGTCGTTCCCGATGCTGCCCGCCGCGGTCGACAAGCTCGTCGGTCTCGCGAACGAGGCGATGGCGGCGATGGCGGGCGCTGGATGAGGCCGGTCTCGACGCGGGAGGTGAGCCGGTGAGCGACCAGGAGAAGACCGAGAAACCCACCCCACAGCGCAAGAAGAAGGCCCGCAAGGACGGCCAGGTCCCGCGGACCCCCGAGCTCGGCGGCTGGATGGGCCTGTTCGTGGTCACCCTCGCGATGGGGCCGCTCCTCGACCGCGAGCTCAACGCCCTGCGCTCCATGATGGGCGTGCACCTGCGCGCCGCGGAGCGTCCCTCCATCGCGCTCGCGATGACCCTGCTCGGCGACGCTGCGCAACACGTGCTCGTCACCCTGGTGCTCCTCGGCTCGATGGTGATGGTGATCGGCGTGATGTCGGCCCTCGCCCAGGGCGGCTTCTACCTCTCCCCCAAGCTCGCCAAGCCCGACCCCAAGAAGCTCGACCCCTGGAAGGGCGCCAAGCGCCTCCTCGGCCCGCACGCCCTGTGGGAGGGCGTGAAGGTGCTGGCGAAGAGCTCCGTCGTGGCGTTCCTCGCGTGGGGTGCGATCCGCGCCATGATGCCGCTGGTCGGCGGCCTGCTGCCGATCGAGACCGTGCTCGTCAAGGTCGGCGACGAGGTGTCCAAGCTCGTGCTGTCCGTCGCCGTCGCCGGCCTGGTGATGGCGGTCGCCGACTACGCGATGATGCGCCGCCGGATCGGCAAGCAGATCCGGATGAGCCACAGCGAGATCAAGCAGGAGCACAAGCAGGCCGAGGGCGACCCGATGCTCAAGGGCGCGATCCGCAGCCGCCAGCTGGCCGCCGCGCGCAACCGGATGATCGCCGACGTCAGCACCGCCGACGTCCTGCTCGTCAACCCGACCCACGTGGCCGTCGCACTGCGCTACGACCCCGAACGCGGCGCTCCCCGTGTCGTCGCCCGGGGAGCCGGCGCGATCGCCGCCAAGATCCGCGAACGGGCCGCCGAGGAGCGGATCCCCCTCGTGCGCGACGTCCCCCTCGCCCGTGCCGTCTACCGGCACTGCGAGGTCGGCCAGGAGATCCCGCGCGAGCTGTGGGCCGCCGTGGCCCAGGTGCTGGCCTTCGTGCTGAGTCGCCGCAACGCCGGCCAGTACGGCGGGGAGCACCGCACGCCCCGTCGTACCGACGAGCTGCCGGAGGTGCTGGACCGGGCTCGGCGGCGGCGGGTGGCCGGTGCATGAATCCCTCAACCGCGACCCCGCGCCGCCGATGGGCCCTTCGGCGACAGGACGGCGCCACCCTCAGTGCCACGGACGGCGCTCGCCCCGTGAGAGGCAGATCCGCCGCATGCCCGTGAAGTCGCTGACCAAGCTCGGTGTCCCCCTGGGCATCGTGATGATCGTCGTGATGCTCGTGGTGCCGTTGCCCGCGATGCTGCTGGACCTGCTCATCGCCCTCAACATCACCGGCGCGCTGCTGGTCCTGATGGTGGCGATGTTCATCCACAAGCCGCTCGAGTTCGCCGCCTTCCCCTCGGTGATCCTGGTGATGACGCTGTTCCGGCTCGCCCTCAACGTGAGCGCCACCCGGCTGGTCCTGCTCGACGGGTACGCCGGCAAGGTGATCGACACGTTCGGCCACTTCGTCGTCGGCGGATCCCTGATCGTCGGCCTGATCGTGTTCTCGATCCTGCTCGTCATCCAGTTCGTCGTCATCACCAATGGCGCAGGCCGGGTCGCCGAGGTCGGTGCCCGCTTCACGCTCGACGCGATGCCCGGCAAGCAGATGGCCATCGATGCCGATCTGAACTCGGGCCTCATCGACGAGGAGCAGGCCCGCCGCCGCCGCGCCGAGGTGCACGCCGAGGCCGACTTCCACGGGGCGATGGACGGTGCGTCGAAGTTCGTGAAGGGCGACGCGATCGCCGCGATCGTGATCACCCTGGTCAACCTGCTGGGCGGGTTCGCGATCGGTGTCGCGCAGTACGGCATGCCGTTCGGCGAGGCCATCGAGACCTACTCCCTCCTCTCCATCGGCGATGGCCTCGTGTCGCAGATCCCGGCACTGCTGCTGTCGGTGGCGACCGGCCTGATCGTGACCCGTTCGGTGGCCGACTCCGACATGGGCTCCGACATCGTCGGACAGCTCTTCGCGCGCAAGATGCCGCTGCGCGTCGCCGGGTTCGGCGCGCTGGCGCTGTGCATCATCCCCGGTCTGCCGAAGCTGCCGTTCCTCATCGCCGGCGGCATCATGCTGATCGCTGCGAGCAGGATCGAGGAGGAACCCGGGGAGAGCGCCAGCGAACCCGGAGGAGCGAGCGCCGAGCTGGTCGTGTCCCCCGACTCACCCGAGGCACTGGCCGCGGAGATACGCGTCGATCCGCTGGGACTCGAGCTGTCGGCCGATCTCATCGACCTGGTCGACACCCGCACCGGCGGCGACCTGCTGGACCGCGTGAAGGCGTTGCGTCGCAAGGTCGCGGGCGAGCTCGGGATCGTGATCCCGCCCGTGCGTACCCGCGACAACCTCGAGCTCCCCGCGAGCACCTATGCGATCACGTTGTACGGCGCGGAGGTCGCCCGCGGCGAGGCCCCGCGCGGCACCGTGCTGGCGATCGGTGACTTCCTCGGCTCGTTGCCGGGCACGCCCACGCAGGAGCCGGTGTTCGGGCTCGAGGCGAAGTGGATCCCGGCCGAGCTGCGCCACCAGGCAGAGATCGGCGGCGCGACCGTCGTCGACCGCGCGTCGGTGGTGACCACCCACCTGTCCGAGGTCGTCCACCAGCACGCGAGCCGCCTGCTCGGGCGCGAGGACGTCCGTCTGCTCACCGACATGGTGAAGAGGTCCCACCCGGTCGTGATCGAGGAGCTCACCCCCACGCTGCTGCCGCTCGGCGAGGTGCAGCGGGTGCTGCGGGCGCTGCTCGACGAGCGGATCCCGATCCGCGACCTGGTCAGCATCTTCGAGGCCCTCTCGGTGCGCGCCGGCTCCTCGAAGGACCTGGACGGCCTGGTCGATGCCGCTCGGACCGCTCTCGAGCCCTCGCTCGCCGCGCCGTACGTCACCGACGGGGCGCTGCACGCGATCAGCCTCGACCCGACGCTGGAGCAGCAGATGCTCGAAGGCCTGCGCCCGACCGAGCAGGGTGCGGTGATCGTGCTCGGGCCGGACGTCGCCCAGAACCTCCTGGTCGGTCTTGCCCAGGCAGCCCAGACCGCTGAGAACTCCGGCGTCCGTCCGGTGCTGGTGTGCGCTCCCCAGATCCGGGCGGCGGTACGCCGTCTGGTCGGCCCAGCCGTCGAACGCCTGCCCGTGCTGGCCTACTCCGAGCTGGGCGCGGCCCGGCAGGTCCGCTCGGTCGCCGTCGTCGGCGCCGGTGGCGTCCACCACGCCCTCACCGCTGCAGGTGCCTCGTGAGCCGCCGCCCCGCACCGGAGACGCCGGCCCTGATCGACGTACGAGTCCTGGTGGTGGCCGCCCTGCTGGTGACGCCGGCGGCGTGGCAGGCGAGCCAGGGCCTGCTCTCGGTCGACCAGGTGCTGACCCGCTACCTGTTCGTCGCGCTCGGCTGCACCGTGGTGCTGGCGTTCGTGCGCACGGTGTGGCCGGTGCTCGCCGGTGAGCGGAACGCGACGTCGGCCTCGGCGTCGGCGGAGGTCGCTCCCGGCCAGGACCAGGTCGACCCCGGGGTCAGCCAACGGCAGGAATGACCCATTCCAGGGTGGTTCCATGACCGAGCTCGGAGTCGACCGAGACGTGACCGCCCAGGTCGGCGGCCCGTGCGCTGATGTTGCCGGTGCCGTGGCCCTCGAGGATCGCGGCCTTGTCGAAGCCGATGCCGTCGTCACTGACGCGCACCCGGAACCATGCCGAGGAGGCTGTCAGCTCGACGGACACCGACGACGCCTTGGCGTGCCGGGCGACATTGGACAGGGCCTCACGCAGGGTCATCAGGACGTGACTGCCGGCCTCGGGCACGAGGGCGCGATCGACCGGTCCGGTGATCCGCAGCATCGGCCGGAAGCCGAGCAGGGCGGTGTACTCGCCCAACAGGTCACGCACCTCGTCGAGCAACGGACGACCCGAACCGGTGCCGAGCTCGAAGATCGCGGCGCGCAGTTCCTTGATCGCGACGTCGAGATCAGCGACAGCGCCGTCGACCCGGTCCCGCATGTCGGCGACGTCGAGGCTGCGGGCTCCCTGGAGCTGCATGCCGGTCGCGAAGAGTCGCTGGATGACGAGGTCGTGGAGGTCGCGGGCGATCCGGTCGCGATCCTTGGCGACGAGCAGCTGCGACCGGTCGCGCAGTGCCTGCTCGCGGTCGAGGATCAGCCCGACCTGCACCGCGGTGACGGCGACGAGCTCGAGCATGATCCCCCGCAGCGAGGGCGTCTCGTCGGCGCGGTCGACGATGATCACGCCGGACCCGGCGAGGCGGGTGACGACGGGCACGATCAGCGTCGCACGGCCCGGGCCGACCGGGAGACGTTGGGGAACGCGCGAGGTGTCGACCTCGCGGATCTCGGAGGCGAGGAGCTCGACCAGCGCGGGAGCGGCCTCGCCGTCGCCGGCGACCTGCCGGATCTCGAGCTGCTCGTCGTCGCGGCGGACGTAGGCCACCAACGAGGCACCGCAGAGCTCCCGCAGCGAGACGACGAGCTCGTCGAGGGCTTCCTGCACGCGCAGCGTCCCGGACACGTCACTGCCGACCTCGGCGGTGCTCGCCACCCAGCGACGGCGCCACTCGACCTGCTCGAAGGCGCGGGCGTTGTCGATCATGACGCCGGCCGCGCGAGCCAGCGCCTCGACGAGCGCCTGGTCGGTCGCGGTGAACCGCGCGCCGCCGCTCTTGTTGCCGAGGTAGAGGTGACCGAAGGCCTGCTCGCCCACCATCACCGGGGCGCCGAGGAAGCTGTCGATGTCGGGGTGCGTGGCAGGGAAGGCGCCGGTGGAGACCGGGTGGTCCGCCACGTGGTCGACCCGGATCGCGCGCCGCTCGCGGGGCACGAGACCGAGCAGGCCGTGGCCCTCGGGCATCTTGCCGATCTTGTCGAACTGCCCGGCGACGGCGCCGTTGGGGACCAGGTCGGTGAACTCACCGTTGTCGTCGACGATCCCCAGGACGCCGTACTCGGCGTCGGTGAGGCGGCACGAGGCCTCGACGATGCGCGTCAGCACGCCGCGCAGGTCGAGGTCCGACCCGATCGCGACGATCGCGTCGAGCAGTGCGCGTGCCTCCGGCGGCAGTTCGAGATCCATCAGGCGTCGATCCCCTCCCAAAGCGATCGCTGACGTCACAGGTTATCCCTTTCGGCCCTCCCGGCGCACTCGTCACGCACCGACGAACACCGAACCATTCGGCACCGGGACCTCGGTCCTGAGTGGTCCCGGTCAGGTGTCCTCACATGTGAGGACAGCTGGGCGCCGAACCAGGGACCCCGGCCACCAACAGCCGCCTCACCGCCAGACCAAGGCAGGACCCACCCACGCCAACCGCGGCGCGGCAGCGCGGCGAGAGCCGCCGCCGGCAGCTTGCTGCCCGCACTGCGGCGAAGCCGCGCTCGCGCAATGATCAGAACATCTTGCGCAGCTGGTAGTTCCCGCTCGTCCGCGCGACGACCACGCCGGCCTCGTCGGTCACCTCGGTCTCGAGGACGAAGTCGGACTTGCCGCGCTCGGCGGTCTCGGCGAGCACCCGGGCGATGGTGTCCTCGTCGAGGGTGGCGCGCGCGACCACGGCGGAGGTCGCAGGGCGCAGGAAGTCGATGGTGACCTGCTTGACCAGCGGCACCGCGCCCTCGAGCACGAGCGAGGTGCTGGCATAGACGCCGCCGAGGACCTCGGCGACCGAGAACAGGCTGCCGGCGTACGTCGAGCCGAAGTGGTTGCTGTTCGGACCCGCCGGGATCCGCGCCGCGACGGTCGTCCGCCCGGCCTCGACGATCTCGAGCTCCATCGCCGCGAAGATCGGGATCATCTGGCGGACGTGGGCAGTCAGGTCCTCAGGTGTGGTCACGGGGCCAACCTACTCAGCGCCGGCCCCGCGTGGATCAGGCGACGTCGTACGTCGCGGCGCCGAGCCTGGGGTGCGCGGAGCCCTCGAGCAGCACCTTCGTGACGAGCTCGATGTCGTCGACCATGGGGACGTGGCCGCACTTGGGCAGCGTGATGTGGGTGGCGTGCGGCAGCGCCGTACGGGCCCGCTTGGCCTGGTAGGGCAGGAGGACCAGGTCACGGCTGCCCCAGGCGACGGTGACCGGCACGGAGCGGTCGATGTCCCGGTCGAACGGCTCGCCGCCCTCGATGATCGTGCGGAGTGCGGGCTTGGCGGCGACGAGGCCGCGCAGGTCGCCGAGGGCGAGCTCGGGGTCGAGCCGGCTGCCGTGGGTCATCAGCAGGCCCATCGCCGCGGCCCGGCCGGCGCGCGAGCGGAGCAGGGCGGGCGCGACCGGCTGCGCGAGGGTGGCGGCGCCGGTGAGGGCGACGAAGACGGCGCGGATGTAGGCGAACTCGAGCCCGTCGTTCCAGAAGCCGGCGGGGGCCAGGGTGGTGGCGCTGCTGACGAGCTCGTCGGCGGCGGCCTCCAGCGCGATCCGGCCGCCGAGCGAGTTGCCGGCGATGTGGGGGCGGACGAGGTCCTGCTCGGCGAAGAAGTCCTCGAGGACAGTGCGGAGCTGGTCCTTGACCGATCGACCGTCGGACACCAGGGCAGGGGACTCGCCGTGGCCGGGGAGGTCGAACAGGATGACCTCGCGGTGCTCGGCGAGGCGGTCGACGACGGGGTACCACGCCTGCCGACGGTGGCCGATCCCGTGGACGAGGACCAGCGGTTCTCCGGAACCGATCCGTTCGTGGGCGAGCATGGCGTGTCCTCGATTCCGCGCACCGACGCTGGTGCGACTTACGTGCAACTGGTAGTTGCGCATACCGACAGTAGGTCGAGTGCTAGCTGAGCGCAAGCACCTGTCCGGACAGAAATTCCGGGTCCGGACGGACCTCCCGGTGAGTGGGATCGACGACCGGCCCGTCGAGGCCGCGCTCCTAGCGTGACGCGCAACACACCTCCGGCGATCTCGTGGCGTCCGGACGAACCCCAATCTGGAGGATTCAGTGAGGAACCGCATCACCACACGGACCCGGGTCGCGACCGCGCTCCTGGCAACCACGTTGCTGGCGGCCGGCTGCGCCGGCTCGAGCGACGGCGACGGCGATGAGTCGTCGGGCGACTCGTCGCTGGGCAAGGAGGAGATCTACGCCGCCGGTGTGGTCGGCACCTCCGAGGACGAGGGCGACCCGAAGACGGGCGGCACGTTGACCCTCGCCGACTACTCCGAGGCCCGCAGCCTCGACCCGACCAAGACCATCCCGAACGGCGCCGCCGGCGGCAACGCCCTGGCCGCCGTCTACGACGTCCTCATGCGCTACGACCAGCCGTCCAACGCATTCGAGCCGTGGCTGGCCAAGTCCCTCACCACCGAGGACAACATCACCTGGACCCTCGAGCTGCGCGAGGGCGTGAGCTTCTCCGACGGCACGCCGCTGGACGCCAACGCGGTCGTCGGCAGCATCGGCTACTACATGCAGAGCGCCGGCTACAACACGCTCCTGCTCGCCACGAACATCAAGGACATGCGGCCCGAGGGCGCGACCAAGGTCGTCTTCACGCTCAACCAGGCCTGGATCACGTTCCCGAACATGCTGGCCAGCGGGCCGGGCATGATCATGGCGCCGGCGTCGTACAAGGGCGGGGCCGAGAAGTTCACGCCCATCGGCGCGGGGCCCTTCGTGCTCGACGAGTACAAGCCGGCCGAGGAGCTGCTGCTCAACGCCAACCCGGACTACTGGAACGGCAAGCCGCACCTCGACGCCGTGCGCTTCGTGTGGCTCGGCAGCGACGCGGACCGGCTCTCCTCGCTGGCCGACGGCACCGTCGACGTCACCAACATCCGCGCGCCCCAGACCCTGGAGAAGGCACGCAAGGACGGCTTCGCGGGCATCATGGCGCCGAGCGGGCTGGGCGGCCTGTACTGGCTGAACAACCGCGAGGGCCGCGCGGGATCCGACGTCCGGGTGCGGCAGGCGATCAACTACGCGATCGACCCCACCGTCGTCGCCGAGCGCGTCAACGGCGGAGCAGGCCTGCCCGGCCGCAACATCTACTCCCCCAGCGCGCCGTACTTCGCCGACATCACCACCGCCGACTTCGACGTCGCCAAGGCGAAGTCGCTGCTCGAGGAGGCCAAGGCCGACGGGTACGACGGCAAGCTGACCTACATCGGCCAGTCCGACCAGGCCTCGCAGACCCAGGCCGTCACCGTCGAGGCCATGCTCGAGGCCGTCGGCTTCGAGGTCGAGACCGACCTGCTGCGCAACATCGCCGACCAGACCCAGCGGATCTACGTCACCCACGACTACGACCTCGCCGTGTCCGCGATGAGCGTCCCCGACGAGGACCCGTACTCGCGCCTGTCCACCAACCTCAACAGCCAGTCGCCGCAGAACCCGTCGGGCTACTCGAACGCCGACATGGACGCCCTGATCGCCAAGCTGCAGGGGGCCTCCGGTGACGAGGCCACCGACCTGCTGACTCAGATCAACGAGCTGTGGCAGGAGACCGTCCCCGGTGTCGCCATGGGTGCCGGCGCGTTCTTCATGCCGTGGAACGAGGACGTCCACGGGATCACCTCGACCTCCGAGACCCTGCTCCTCCTCGGTGGCGCCTGGAAGGGCTGATCCTCCCGGAACAGCGCTTCGTGCACGGTCGTCGAACCCCCATCCGCGTCAGCGGGTGGGGGTTCGCGTTTCCCGCGAAGTGCGCGGTTTTCTCCCGCGAAGTGCGCGGTCTTCTCCCGCGAAGTGCGCGGTTTTCTCCTCCGAGGTGTCCCGGGTGCACGTCAGGCCCGGGCCCGGCGGCGAGGGTACGACGGGTGGTCGGGCCCCCGCGAGTAGTGCCGCCGGCTCGGCTGGACCGGAGTACGTTCGGCGATCGCGGACGCGAGGTCAGCGAGCCAGACGGCCCGACGAGCGGGGGTGAAGTCCGACTTGCGCAGCACGATGACGAGCCACCCCGCAGCGGCCAGGGCGGCCCTCCGGGTCAGGTCGTGCTCGCGGTCCTCGTCCGAGGTGTGGTTCTCCTCCCCGTCGTACTCGATCGCGATCCGGAGGTGGGGGTAGGCGTTCTCCACCCGCGCGGCACCCCATCCCGGGACGATGAGGTCGACCTGCGCGTGCGGCATCGGCAGTCCGTGGTCGTGGATCATCAGGCGGGTCCACGATTCGGGCTGGGAGTCAGCGCAGTCGACCGTGAGCGGGATCAGCTCCCTGAGCTGGATCACGCCGCGCCGGCCGCGGAACCGCGGCAGCGCCGCGTAGAGGTCCGCGACCGACAGGCCGTGCTTGCGGCGGAACTCGTCGAGCGCCGCGATCGCGCGGTAGCGGCCGAAGAGGCAGGCGACGTCGCAGGCGGTGCGCACCGGTGAGGTGACCCGCACCCCCGACGGCAGCACCCAGACCTCGGCGGTGGACAGGTCACGTTTCCCGCCGCGGACTCCGCTTCGTCTCGAACGACCCTTGCCGCCGGTCGACACCGCGTCGAGCGCCGGGATCGCGTCGAGCTCGGCCAGGTCGAGGATGTCGATGCCGTGCAACCACGACGCCCCGCGATCGGCCACCACCACGTGCGGCGGGAGCACGAGGGCAGCCGCCCGGGCGCGGAGGTCCAGGGAGTCGCGCACCGCTGCGCCGACGTACACACCGTGCAGCACGACGCGGAGCAGCCCCGACGCGACCATCTTGTGGAGCCGGTTGCGCGTGATCCCGGCGTCGCGCGCCATCGCTGCGGTGAAAGGGAGGCCGTTGAAGAGGGAGAGGTCGATCATCGCCACAGGCTCGGGTCGACGAGCCCTCCTCGGGCAGGCCCCCGACCAGACGCTGTGCACCGCCGCCGCAATCCCCACCCCGGATCACGGCGCCCGGCTCCGTTCGGCACCCGTGGGGCTGATGGGACCGGTCTTCAGGCGCACCTCGATGGAGAAACCCACGCACTTCGGCGGAGAGGAGGGCGCACTTCGCGGGTCAGCGGTACGACGGAGCCAGGGTCTCCCAAGGAGCGGCGGACTCGAGCTGGGTGGCGAGGGCGAGCAGGGTGCCCTCGCTGCCGAGGTCGCCGATGACATGCGCACCGAGCGGCAGGCCGGCGGAGTCGAGGCCGGCGGGGAGGGACATCGCCGGCATCCCCGTCGCGTTGGCGACAGCCGTGAAGGAAGAGTAGTCGCCGCCGCGCTCCCACATGACGGACGGGTCCGTCGTGTCGAGGACGCCGAGCTCGGGGACGGGCAGCGGGAGGGTGGGGGTGAGCAGGAGGTCGAACTCGCGCAGCTGGGCGCCGAGCTGCCATCCGACCTGCTGCACCGCAGCGTTGGCGTCGTACACCTGGACCGGCGTCATCGTCGCGAGGTAGTGGTCGTGGATCATCCGGGTGAAGGGTTCCAGGTCGTCGTCGCGCAGCTCGCGACCGAGCTCCGCGAGCCGGTGCTGGACCTGCGCGAGCAGGGAAACCCCCATCAGGGTGGCGAATCCGCTCATCGCGAGGTCGGCGTCGTAGGCGAGCTCGGTCTCCTCGACGACATGGCCGAGCTCCTCGCAGAGCGCAGCAGTACGCCGCACCGCGGCCACCACCTCCGGCGACACGACTCCCCCGTCGGCGCGGCGGGTCACCAGCCCGATCCGCAACCGGAGCGGCGCCGTCGCGGCCTGCTCGACGAACGGCGAGGACGGCGTCGGGGCGGCGAAGGCGTCGCCGGGCATCGGGAAGGAGGAGAGGTCGAGCAGGAGCGCGCTGTCGCGCACGGACCTGGTCAGCACGTGGTTGGCGGAGAGCGGGGCGGCGAGCGTTCCCGCGACGGGGTACGTCGTCACCCGGCCCCGGCTCGGCTTCAAGCCGAACAGACCGCAGGCCGAGGCGGGGATCCGGATCGAGCCGCCACCGTCGTTGCCGTGGGCGACCGGCACCAGGCCGGCCGAGACGGCAGCAGCCGCGCCACCGGAGGAACCACCGGGCGAGTGCGCCGTCGACCACGGGTTGCGGGTCGGGCCGTGCAGCAGCGGCTCCGTGCTGGCGTTCTTGCCGAGCTCGGGGCTGTTCGTCATCCCGAGCACGACCATCCCAGCGGCGCGGTAGCGACGGACCAGCTCGCTGTCGACGGTCTGCACGTCCCCGTCCCACAGTCGGCTGCCGCGGGTCAGCGGCAGGCCCGCGACCTGCATGCCGAGATCCTTGACCAGGGTCGGCACCCCCTGGAGCGGGCCCGCGGGCAGGCCGGAGTCGACCTCGGCGAGCGCCCGCTCGAAGCGTTCGGCGACGACGGCGTTGAGTGTCGGTCCGTCCTTCTCGATCCGGCCGATGGCGTCCTCGACGACCTCGCGGGCCGACACCTCTCCCGAGCGGATGGCTGCAGCGGTCGCGATCGCGTCGTCGTACATCGGGGTCATTCCTCCGGGGTCGGGTCGGCCAGGGTCGGGTCGGCCAGGGTCGGGTCGGCCAGGGTCGGGTCGGGGTGGTGACAGGCCACGAACTGTCCGGGCCGCAGCTCGCGCAACCGGGGTTCCTCGGCGGCGCACCGGTCGGTGGCGAGCGGGCAGCGGGTGCGGAAGCGGCAGCCGGACGGCGGGTCGAGCGGTGAGGGCAGCTCGACGGCCTTGCTCCCGGGGGCCGCCTCGACGCCCGCAGGCGCACGATCCGCGTCGGCCTCGCTCGGCACGGAGGCCAACAGCAACCGGGTGTAGGGGTGCAGCGCGTTGCGCTCCAGCCCGTCGGAGGGCAGCACCTCGCAGGTCTTGCCGAGGTACATCACCAGGACGCGGTCACTGATGTTCTTCACGACCGCGACGTCGTGGGCGATGAAGACCATGCTCAGCCCGTACCGCTCGCGGGCCTGCTCGAGCAGGTTGAGGATCTGCGCCTGCACGGAGACGTCGAGGCTGGACACCGGTTCGTCGCAGATCAGCACCTCGGGGTCGAGGGCGAGGGCGCGGGCGATGCAGACCCGCTGGCACTGTCCTCCGGAGAGCTCGTGCGGGCGCTTCTCCCGCACCGACTCCGGGTCGAGGCCGACCGAGGTGAGCAGCTCGTCGACGAACGTGTCGCGTCGCCGCTCCGCCCATCCCCAGATCTCGAGGCCCTCGACGACGAGATCCTTGACCTTGCGGCGCGGGTTCAGCGCGGACACGGGGTCCTGCAGCACGAGCTGCATCCGGGCCCGCGCGCGCCGCATCTCGCGGGCCTTGAGGCCGGTGAGCTCGACCTCGCCCAGGTGGACCGAGCCCGACGTCGGCGGCGGCAGCTGCATGACGGCCCGCCCCGCACTGGACTTGCCGCAACCGGACTCGCCGAGGATGCCGAGGGTCTCCCCCGGCAACAGGTCGAGGTTCAGGCCCGACACGGCGTGGACCGTGCCGTGCGTGACGGGGAACTCGACGACCAGGTCGTCGACGACGAGCGAGCGCTCTCGGTCGGTGCGCAGGTGCGCGGTGCCGCTACCGGCCATGACGGTTCCCTTCCAGGGGTGCGGACAGGCCGACGGGGTGGTGACAGGCGACCTCGCGACCGGTCACCCCGGCAGACCCGGGTACGCCGACCAGCAACGGCAGCTCGTCCGTGCAGCCTGCCGCGGCCCGCCCGCAGCGCGGCGCGAACCGGCAGCCGAGCGGAGGACGCGCCATGTCGGGCGGGTTGCCCTCGATGGCGCGCAGCACCGTGTGCGGCGGGTGGGCGAGGTTCGGGATCGAGGCGAGCAACGCCTCCGTGTAGGGGTGCTCGGGTGCGGCGAACACCGGCCGGGTGGCTCCGGACTCGACCGTGCGGCCGGCGTACATGACCTGGACCCGGTCGGTGCGTCCGGCGACCGCGCCGAGGTCGTGGCTGACCAGCAGCATCGCCATGTCCCGCTCGGCGACGAGTGATCCGAGCAGGTCGAGGATCTGCTTCTGCACCGTCACGTCGAGCGCGGTGGTGGGCTCGTCCGCGATCAGCAGACGCGGGTCACAGGCCAGGGCTGTGGCGATCACGACCCGCTGGCGCATGCCGCCGGAGAGCTCGTGGGGGTACTGCCGCAGTCGCCGCGCCGGCTCGGGGATGCCGACCTGGCGGAGCAGGTCGACGGCGCGCTCGGTGGCCTCGGTGCGCGAGCAGTGCAGGTGGCGGCGCAGGGTCTCGGTCAGGTGGGTGCCGACGCGCTTCACCGGGTTGAGCGAGGTCATCGGGTCCTGGAAGACCATCGCGACCTCGGGACCCCACAGGCGGCGCCGCGCGGACGGCTTGAGGGCGTGCACGTCGTGCCCTCCGATCCGCACCGATCCGGTGACCGTGGTGGTCGGGCCGGACGAGATCAGGCCCATCACGGTGCGGCCGAGGACGGACTTGCCCGATCCGGACTCCCCCACCAGTCCGAGGGTCTCCCCGGCCGCGAGGCGGAACGAGACCCCGTCGACGGCACGGACGTCACCGCGCGCGGTGTGGAAGACGGTGCGGAGGTCGGTCACCTCGAGCAGGTCAGGAACAGATGGAGTGGTCACAGCTTCGCCGCCCTCGGGTCCCAGCGCTTCTGGGCCTTCTCGCCCAACAGGTTGAAGGAGAACACCGTCAGGAACAGGCAGATGCCGGGCACCACGACGATGTAGGGGTGGTCCTCCATGACGCCGCCCTGGCCCTCGGCGATCATGTTGCCCCACGTGGGTGCGGGCTGTTCGATGCCGATGCCGAGGAATGACAGCGACGCCTCGGCGACCACCAGCACCGAGATCATCACGACCGCGAGCGACAGCACCGGCAGCACCACGTTCGGCAGCACCTCGCGCAGCAGCAGCCGCACCCGGCCCGCGCCCAGCGCCCGTGCCGCGAGCACGAACTCACGCTCGGCGACCGTGATCGTGTTGGCGCGTGCCAGTCGGACCATGCTCGGGATCGTCAGCAGGGACAGCGCGAACGCGATGCTGCGGATGCTCGGGTCGAGCACGGTGCCGAGCGCGATGAGCAGGATCAGCGGGGGTACGGCGAGCAGCGCGTTCGACAAGATCCCGACGATCCGGTCGGTGGTGCCCCGCACGAAGCCGGACACCATGCCGACCAGCCCGCCGACCGTCGTACCGATCAACACGGCCATCAGCGCGACCAGGATCGAGGTCCGGGCACCGAAGACGGCGCGGGCGAGCACGTCGAGCCCGTAGTTGTTGGTGCCGAGCGGGTGCTCCGCGCCGATGCCGCCGGGAGCCGCGAAGATCGGCGAGGTCAGGCCTGCGACCGAGTCGTCGGCGTTGCCGAGCGGCAGCAGGGGCGCGAGTGCGGCGGCGCCCAGGATCAGCACCAGCCAGGTCATCCCGAGCCAGAACACCACGTCCACCGGCTTGCCCCGCACCCCGCGAGCCACCCGACCCAGGCCGGCGATCGCGGCCAGGATCCCGGCGACGAGCACCAGCATCCGTACGAGGGTGACGAGAACGGTGGTGCCGGCCGCCCAGCCGGCGACGGCCAGGCCGAGTGCCAGCAGCAGGGCGCCGGTCAGCAGGAGGACGGGCCGCGTGTCGCGACGCCGTACGGCGATGGGTTCAGGCGCGAGCACGGCGGGTCCTCGGGTCGAGCAGTCCGTAGGTTCGGTCGATGAGCGTGTTGCTGGCGACGTAGATGACGGCGATGACGAGCACGGCGCCCTGCACCACGGGGTAGTTGCCCTGGTTGGCCGCGTCGATGACGAGCTTGCCCATGCCGGGCAGTGCGAAGAGGTACTCCACGATCACGGTGCTGCCGACGAGCCGGCCAATGCTGAGCCCGAGGACCGTCACCAGCGAGAAGGAGGACGGGCGCAGGGCGTCGCTGACCATGATCCGCAGCGGCGACATACCGCGTGCCCGGGCCGCGAGGATGAAGTCCTCGTGCAGCGTGGTGACCAGGTCGTTGCGCAGGATCCGCGTGAACATCGCCGCCTCCATCAACGCGATCGTCAACGCCGGCAGGAAGGCGTGCGACAGGTTCGCGCCGAGGCCGTCCCCGGGTCGCACCCACTCGTTGCGCGGGAAGATCCCCAGCGAGTTCACCAGCACGGCGATGAGCACGAGACCGATGAGGAAGGACGGCATCGACAGCAGCCCGAACGTGATCGCGCTGATCGCCCGGTCGGCACGGCCGCCCTGGTGGTACGCCGACCACATGGCCAGCGGGAGGGCCAGGGCCAGCGCCATGACCAGGCCCAGCACGGCGAGCTCGAGGCTGACCGGCAGGGCGGAGGCGATGCGGTCCGCGACGGCGGTCTGCGGCGGCACCAGCGACGTCCCGAGGTCGCCGTGCAGCACGCCACCGAGCCAGTCGCCGTACCTGCTCAACAGGGGGTCGTTGAGTCCGAGCTGCTCGCGCAGTGCGTCGTACTCGGCGGGCGTACGGCCCTCGCCGAGGACGGCCACGGCGGGGTCACCGGGGACCAGCGACAGCAGCAG
Source organism: Nocardioides sp. Root190 (assembly GCF_001428565.1). Taxonomy (GTDB): domain Bacteria; phylum Actinomycetota; class Actinomycetes; order Propionibacteriales; family Nocardioidaceae; genus Nocardioides. Next base: position 45,022 of record NZ_LMIA01000001.1, read on the forward strand.
GAACACCCCGAGGCTGACCAGGAACAGGACCGCGACCAGCTCCAGGACGGGAAGGAGGAATCGGCGGGCCACGGAAGAAATCTCGCAGCGGATCACGGTGTCGGGTGTGACGTGTCCCACTCACCGGAAGGCGCCGCGCCCGAGGCGGCGTAGCCCTCCGGCTTGCCCCAGCTGGCGCTGCGCGTGGTGCCGCGATCGACGAGCACGCAGCGCGTTCCGGTGTAGTTGGTGGGCATGCACTTGTTGCAGTGGTTGCACAGCGAACGCCGTCCGGCGTCGGCCTGCATCTGGTTGACCAGGTCGGGTTCGCGGAGCAGCGCACGCGCCATGGCGACGAAACCGAAGCCCTCGGCCATCGCGGTGTCCATCACCTCACGGGTGGTCACGCCACCGAGCAGGATCATCGGCAGCTCGACCGCCGCACGGATCTGCTTGGCGTCCTCGAGCAGGTAGCCGTCGGTGTAGGGATACGCCTTCAGCAGGCGGTGACCGATCAGCTTCACGCCCGCCTTGATCGGCTGCGGCATGACGCCGGCGAACTCGTGCAGCGGCACGTCGCCCTTGAAGAGGTACATCGGGTTCAGCAGCGAGCTGCCCGCCGTCATCTCCAGTGCGTCGAGGGTTCCGTCGGCCTCGAGCCACTGCGCGACGGGGATGGCCTCGTCGAGCCAGAAGCCGCCCGGGGCGCCGTCGTCCATGTTCATCTTCGCCACGATCGCGATCCGGTCGCCGACGGCGTCACGGACGGCCTGCATGATCTCCCGGGCCAGCCGGGCCCGCTTGCGCAGGCCGCCGCCGTACTCGTCGTCGCGATGGTTCAGCTTGGGGCTGAGGAAGGAGCTCGCCAGGTAGTTGTGGCCGAGGTGGACCTCGACGGCGTCGAAGCCCGCCTCGACCGCGCGCGCCGCGGCCCGGCCGTGCGCGGCCACGATCCGCTGCAGGTCCGCGACCGTCGCCTCCTGCGACTTGTTCATCGCGATGGCGTTGAGCCGGGCACTCGGCGCGAGGGCCGGCGAGCGGTTGCCCCGCGCCTCGGCGACCGGGCCGCCGTGACCGATCTGCGCCGAGACCGCCGCACCTTCGGCGTGGACGGCATCGGTGAGGGCGCGCAGTCCGGGCATCGCCTCGTCGGTCCAGAGGATCTGGTGCCGGTCCGTGCGCCCGTCCTTGTCGACGGCGAGGTAGGCGACGGTGGTCATCGCGACCCCGCCCTTCGCATAGGCGACGTGGAAGTCGATCAGGTCCTGGGTGACCCGCCCGCGATGGCTCAGGCCTTCGTACGTCGCCGCCTTGATCGTGCGGTTGCGGAGCGTCACCGGGCCGAGCCGGCCCGGGCTGAAGACGTCGGGAGTCGAGGCGCTCACAGGGACACCGCCGGTCGGACGACCTTGCCGGTGGCGTTGCGGGGCAGCGGCTCGGAGGCGACCCGCCAGTGCGTGGGCACCTTGTAGTGGGCGAGCCCCGCGGCGGCGTACTCCCTGAGCTCGGCGACCAGCTGGTCCGGGTCCACGCCGGCCTCGACGGGGACGACGACGACACCGACCTCCTGGCCGAGGTCGTCGTGCGGCGAGGCCAACACCACGCACTCACGGACCGCGGGGTGCTCGATGAGCAGGCCCTCGACCTCGGCGGGGTAGACGTTCTCGCCGCCGCGGATTATGAGGTCCGAACGGCGTGCGGACAGGCGGATCCGGCCCTTGTCGTCGAAGGTCCCGATGTCGCCGGTGTGCAGCCAACGGGCGTCGTCGAGCGCAGCGGCGGTGGCGTCCGGGTTCTCCCAGTAGCCGAGCATGTTGTAGGCGCTGCGCACGCAGATCTCGCCCTCCTCCCCTGCGGGGAGCACGTTGCCGAGAGCATCACGCACCTCCATCTCGACACCGATGATCGGCGTGCCGAGGGTCCCGGGCGCCTCGGCCAGGTCCAGCGGCGTCGCGAGTGCGACCGCCGTGCAGGACTCGGTCAGGCCGTAGCTGTCGACGAGCGCGCCGGCGAAGGGGAGGTGGGTGCGCAGGCGCTCCTTGAACGCCGTCGACGACGGTGCCGAGGCGAGCGAGAAGGCGTAGAGCGAGGAGGTGTCGTAGTCGCGGACCCGGTCGAAGTCGAGCAGCCGATTGGCCATCGTCGGGACCGCGCCCCAGTGCGTGACGCGTGCGTCCTGGACGAGCTGGAGGACGCGCGCGGGATCGAAGGCGCCGACGTGCATCGCGGCGGTGCTGCCGATCGCGAGGCGGGGTACGACGAGGTTGTGCAGGCTGCCGACGTGGAACAGGGGCATCGCCAGCAGGTAGACCTTGTCCTGCGGGGCGACCGGGTCGCCGTACTGCGCCGCCATCGCGTCCATGCTGCGGTGGAAGCCGAGCACCGAGCAGAGGTTGCGGTGGGTGTGGACAGCACCCTTCGGCCGACCCGACGTGCCGGAGGTGAAGAGGATGACCGCGGGGTCGTCCTCCCCGACCTCGGCGTGCGGCAGGGGCGCGTCGGGGTGGGCCGTCGCGAGCCGTTCGTGGTCGGTGTCGATGCCGATGACGTCCGCGACGGTGGCAGGCAGCAGCGCGCGACGTCGCTCATCGACCACCACGACGGCCGGGCGCACCAGCTCGAGTGCGTTCTCCAGCTCGCGCCCAGACCACCAGGCGTTGCACCCGACCGCGATCGCACCGATCGACACCGTCGCCCAGAAGGTCTCGACCCACGCCTGCGAGTTGGCGGCGGCGATCGCCACCCGGTCACCCGGGCGGACGTCGTACTCGGTGCGCAGGGCGTGGGCGAGCGAGGAGACCCGGCGTGCGTGCTCGGCGAAGGTGAGCGTCGAGTCGAGCGTGACGAGGTAGGGCCGGTCGCCGTGGGCGACCGAGGCGGCGAGCACCTCGTGCAGTGCGCGGAAGCGATCCGCGAACACCTGCACCGGCGCCCCGAGGACGTCCTCCACCACCAGCTCGTTGTTGACCGTCGTACCTGCCGTCGCGCTCATGTCGCGAGTATTCGTCGGGCCGGCCTCCTCGGGCGCGCGCGGCTCCCGGTCACCGGGACCGTGGGCCGGAACCCGCCGGACGACGGGCGAAGGTGACGCCATGAGTGCACTGCAGGACAAGGTCGCGATCGTCACCGGCGCCGGACAGGGGGTCGGCCAGGGCATCGCGCTGGCCCTCGCGTCCGAGGGTGTCTCGGTCGCCGTCGTGGGCCGGACCGTCGCCAAGCTGGAGTCGACGTGCGAGCTGCTGCGCGAACGCGGCGTGCGCGCCGAGGCGTACTCCGTCGACCTCCTCGACACCGACGCCATCGCGCCCCTGGTGGAACAGGTGGTCAGCGACTTCGGACGGCTCGACGTGCTGGTCAACAACGCCTACGACGGCGTGATGATGCCGCTGCTCGACATGAGCCTGAAGAATTTCACCAAGGGCTTCGTCTCCGGTCCCTTCGCCGCGTTCGCCTTCATGCAGGCCGCCCACCCCCACCTCGTCGCCGCCGGTGGCGGTTCGATCGTCAACCTCGTGACGTCGGCGATGGTGCGCTGGGACCCCACGAACTACGGCGGGTACGCCGCCGCCAAGACCGCGCTCCGCTCGCTGACCCGCACCGCCGCCGTCGAATGGGCACCTGACGGGATCCGAGTGAACTCGATCGCACCCCACGCCCTGTCCCCCGGCCTGAAGTGGTGGACCGAGACGCACCCGGAGGAGGCGGCAGAGTTCGTCGCCGCGATCCCGATGAAGCGGATCGGTGACCCCGAGGCGGACATCGGTCGTGCCGTCGTCGCGCTGGTCGGTCCGGACCTGGCGTACCTGACCGGGGCGACGATTCCGCTTGATGGGGGGCAGGCTCACTTCTGAGGGGGGTGCCGGTGGGCGGGCAGGCCGGCGGCAGTTTCACCGCTTAGGCGGTGAAACTGCCGAACTGGGCACACAGAACTGCCTCTGGGCACACGGAGTTTCATGCGCCCAGAGGCAGTTTCACCGCTTAGGCGGTGAAACTGCCACAGGTCACCACTTCAGCCCCACCATCGACAAACACGACCTGGCCGGCCATGTGACTGTTCTCGGGCGCGAGGAGCCACAACAGCGCGTGCCCGATCACCTCAGGCGGGGCGTAGCCGTTGAGCGGCATCGGGACGGCGGCGTCCATGACCGATTTCCACTGCGGGTTGGAGACGAGCTCCGCCGTCATCGGGGTGAGTACGACGCCGGGCGCGATCGCGTTGACCGCGATGCCTGCTCCGGCGAACTCTGGGGAGACCGCCGCCCGGCGCAGCCAGCGGTTCAGCGCGGTCTTCGTGGAGGCGTAGATCTCGTGCGGGCGACCCTCTGCGACGGCGGCCTCGGCGAGGAGGAGGGCGTCGGGCTCGGTGCCGGCCAGGCAGGCCTCGACGAGCGCAGCGTCGCTGGGCTGGGTGGAGGAGATCGAGCTGACCAGGGCGACCCGCGGGGCGGTGGAACGGGCCAGGTGGGGCTGGAGGCCGGCGACGAGGTCGACGGTGCCGAAGTAGTTGACGCTGACCTGGGGCGCACCGGCGCGGCTCAGGCCGGCGCAGGTGACCAGGCCGTCGAGCGGCTCCTCACCCAGGAGCGCGGCGATGCCCTCCACGGCAGCGGCGCGACCGGCGGGGGTCGACAGGTCGGCGCACACCTCGACGTCGGACAGGTCCACGCCGATCACCCGGTCGCCACGCTCGCGGAGCAGCGCGGCGGTGGCCGAGCCGATGCCCGAGGCCTCGCCGGTGACGACGACGGTGCGGCTCATGCGCGGTCCCCCTGGTCGTAGCGCGGTCCGAGGAGCAGGAGGGCCGCGAGCCGCACGTCCTCGTCGGCCTGTTCCATGGTGATCACGCCGTTGAGCACGGACACCAGTACGCCGTACCAGGTCTGCTCGACGATCCGGACCATCCGGAAGTCCTGGTCCTCGGCAGCGCCGACGCCGACACCGAGGGCGTCGAGCAGCACCCGGTGGAAGGCGGCATTGGCCTCGGTGTACTCACGGCCGCCCTTCAGCTGGGCAGCGTTGTTGGCCTGCAGCATCGCGGTGGCCAGCTGGGGACGCACGAGCATCCGGTGGCCGGCGGCGATGAGGATGTCGGCGACCGCGTCGGCATGAGTACCGGTCGACACCACGGCGGGCGTCTCGCCGAGCCGCTGGATCTGGCTGTGCAGGACGCCGACGAAGAGGTCCGTCTTGGACGGGAAGTAGCGGTAGAGGGTGGCGATCGCGACGCCGGCCTCCTTGGCCACGTCGTTCATCTGCATCCGCTCGAGCCCGTGCTCGGCGCCGAGCTTGCTGGCGGCCTTGAGGATCCGCTGGTAGCGGTCCTTCTGATCGGCCGACGTGGGCTCGGCGGGCTGCCTGGCCTCGGCGATTCTCGGCACGCGTGCTCCTGGTGTGGTCGTGGGCCCGAGTGCCGGACCGGTGACCATCCTGTGCCGGGTGCACCTCGAGGTCCCTGCAGGCTACCGCTCAGTGGGACCTGTCCGGCCGTGACCGCGCCTGCCGTCACAGACTCGGAACCATGACGCGCAACGACGACATCCGGCACATCGAGGTGGACGCAGGCCCGCGACGGTTCGCCCGCGGCTGGCACTGCCTCGGCCTCGCCAGCGATCTCGCCGACGGCACCCCGCACCAGGTCAACGCGTTCGGGCAGAAGCTCGTCGTGTTCGCCGGCGAGGACGGCACCATCAGCGTGCTCGACGCCTACTGCCGCCACATGGGTGGCGATCTCTCCCAGGGTCAGGTCAAGGGCAACGAGATCGCCTGCCCCTTCCACGACTGGCGGTGGGGAGGCGACGGCCGCTGCAAGCAGATCCCCTATGCACGGCGGGTTCCGCTGCGCGCGCGTACGGCGTCGTGGCCGACGCTGGTGCAGGACGGCATGCTCTTCGTCTGGAACGACCCCGAGGGCAACCCGCCTCCGGCCGACGTCACGATCCCCCGCATCCCGCAGGTCGAGGACGACCGCTGGACCGACTGGATCTGGTACGAGACGGTCATCGAGGGCGCCAACTGCCGCGAGATCGTCGACAACGTCGTGGACATGGCGCACTTCTTCTACATCCACTACTCGTTCCCGACGTACTTCAAGAACGTCTTCGAGGGCACCACCGCCCACCAGTACATGAACGGCGACGGCCGCGACGACGTACGTCCCCCGACGCCGTCGAAGAACAACCCGACGGTCCTCGGCACCACCAGCGTCGCGGCGTACCACGGCCCGAGCTTCATGATCGACGAGGTGACCTACCACTACGAGGACCTCGACGTGGACACGATCCTGATCAACTGCCACTACCCGATCGACGAGAACTCCTTCGTTCTGCAGTACGGGATCATCGTGGAGAAGAAGGACGGCATCTCCGACGAGGACGCCGAGCTGATGGCCGCGAAGACCGGCAAGTTCATCAAGTACGGCTTCGAGCAGGACGTCGCGATCTGGAAGAGCAAGGCCCGCATCGACAACCCCCTTCTGTGCGAGGAGGACGGCCCCGTCTACCAGCTGCGCCGGTGGTACCAGCAGTTCTACGTCGACGCGGCCGAGGTGACGCCCGAGATGACCGACCGCTTCGAGTTCGAGATCGACACCACCCGGCCCAACGAGGCCTGGCGCGCAGAGGTCGAGAAGAACCTGGCGGCCCGGCAGTCGTGAGCCGGCCCGACGTGCGTCTCGAGACCGCGCCGATGCAGCCCGTCGAGTGCGGGGCGTGCGGGGCGCAGGTGGAGGCGCGCAAGAGCAGCTGGGACCAGTCGACCGTGCAGTGGACGGCCGCGGCGCTGGAGCGGTGCGAGGAACGCCGGACCCCGATCGAACCGTCGGAGCGCCGCAACCGCCCCAACCGCACTGCGTTCGCCGGTTGCTCCGCCCTGCGCGCCTCGGTCCGGGAAGCCGCAGTACGAGGCACCCTCACCGTGACCGACGACGAACCCCTCAAGACGAACCCGGAGGCACACTGACGTGAACGACCTGACCCCCTACGGCCCGTGGGCCGTCATCGCCGGCGGTTCCGAGGGCGTCGGCGCCGAGTTCGCCCGTGAGCTGGCCGGCGCCGGGATCAACCTGGTCCTGGTGGCCCGCAAGCCCGGACCGCTCGAGGAGACCGCGGCGACCGTCCGCGCGCTCGGTGTCGAGGTGCGGACCGTGGCAGCCGATCTCACCGACCCGGCCGCGATCGCGTCGATCACCACCGCCACCGCCGATGTCGAGGTCGGGCTGCTGGTCTACAACGCCGGCGCCAACAGCTACGGCCGCCGGTTCACCGACGGCGAGCTGCCCGGCTTCCAGAGCGTCATCGACCTCAACATCACCGCCATGCTGGGGTTGACCCACCACTACGCGGGACCGATGAAGGCGCGAGGCCGCGGCGGGATCCTGCTGGTCGGCTCGCTCGCCGGCTACGTCGGCACCTCGACCGAGGGCATCTACGGCGGCGTGAAGGCCTTCGGCCGGATCTTCGCCGAGGGCCTGTGGGCGGAGCTGCGGGAGTACGACGTGCACGTCCTCGAGCTCGTGCTCGGCGTGACTCGCACCCCCGCGATGGAGCGGGCCGGCCTCAACTTCGACGTCCCCGGCATGCACGTCTCCGAGCCCGCCGACGTCGCCCGCGAGGGCCTGGCCGCACTTCCTGACGGACCGGTGCACGTGATCAGTGGCAACGAGCGGCTGATCGAGATGCGCTGCAGCACGGACCGGGCCCGCCTGGTCGCCGGCACCGAGAAGGTCATGCGCGCGCTGGTGCCGCACGCCTGAGCGATCCGCCCGATGGTCGAGGTGTGACGAGCACCCGCCACCGCCCCTCAGTCGACCCTCAGTCGACGACGTGCAGCCGCCGGTTCCGGACGTCGGCCTCGGGGAACAGGTCCTCGGAGATGCGCCGGGTCGCGTCGACCACCAGCGGGGCGACCCGCTCGAGCGCCGTACCTGCCGCGGCCACGATGGAGATCGCACCCACGGGACCGCGCGGTCCACGGACGGCAGCCGCCACGCAGGCGATCTCGGGGAAGCACTCGCCGCGTTCGAGGGCCAGGCCGCTGCGCATCCGGATCCGGGCGAGCTCGCCGTGCAGGACGTCGAGCTCGGAGATGGTCGCGGGCGTGCGCGACGGCAGCTGGTCGCCGACCAGCTCGTCGACGTGCTCGGGCTCGAGCCAGGCGAGCAGGGCCTTGCCGAGCCCGGTGCAGTGGGCCGGCGCCGAGCCCCCGACCCGGGAGGGCACGGAGGTGGCGAACCGGCCACCGAGCTTGTCGAGGTAGCGGACCCGGCTGCCGTCGAGGACGCCGAGGTGCACCACGGCGCCGGTGCGGAGCAGCAGGTCGTGGAGGTAGGGGGACGCCGCGGAGCGCAGGTCCGCGTGGTCGTCGGCCCCGCCGCCGAGGTCGAGCGAGCGACGGCCCAGGCCGTAGCCGCTCACGGAGTGGTCCAGCCAGGTCAGCCGGACCAGCTGGTCCAGGATCCGGTGCGCGGTGGAGCGCGGCAGCTGCGTGGTCCGGGCGATCTCCTCGAGCGTCAGCCACGTCTCGCGGCTGGCGAAGAGATCGAGGATGAGCGTCATCCGCTCGACCATCGAAGGCGGCAGGTTGCGCTGGGACTCGCCCTGCGCACCATCTGCTGCAACGCCTGTCGCGACGTCTGCCTGCTCCATCGTGAGCGCCGACATGGTTCCTCCCTCGGACCCAGAACTGAAATGAATTCTGGTGACGACCGTAACACCGGGATCGACGCCCGGGAAGACCATTTCTGAAATTCATTCTACTTCCGCTGATCGGGACCGAACCCTCCCCCGACCACCTCGCGACCGCTTGGATGGGACCCCGGCACGCCACCTCGAGGAGCACCCCTTGCGCATCGGCATCACCAGCCCGATCGTCACCGCCCTGCCCGGCCACTTCGGCGCATGGGAGCGGTCCGCAGGCATCGAGGACCTGGTCCGGATCGCCGAGACGGCGGACCGGCTCGGCTTCGACCACCTCACCTGCTCCGAGCACGTCGCCGTACCCGTCGAGATCGCCGAGCAGCGCGGCGGGACGTACTGGGACCCGCTCGCCACCCTCAGCTACCTCGCCGCCCGCACCACCCGGATCCGCCTGGTCACCCAGGTCCTCGTGCTCGGCTACCACCACCCCCTGGAGATCGCGAAGCGCTTCGGGACACTCGACCTGATCAGTGGCGGTCGCCTGGTTCTCGGCCTCGGCGTCGGCTCGATCGAGGAGGAGTTCGACCTCCTCGGCGCGCAGTACGCCGGTCGGGGCGCCGTCGCCGACGACGCCCTCGCAGCGCTCCGCGCGAGCCTCGGCGAGCGGCTGCCGTCGTACGACGGCCCGCACTTCTCGTTCGAGGGCCTGGTCGTCGAACCCCATGCCGTCCAGGACCGGGTGCCGTTCTGGATCGGCGGCTACACGCCCCGCAGCCTGCGTCGGGCTCGCGAGCACGGTGACGGGTGGGTGCCGTTCGGGCTCCCCCACGACCGGCTCCGGGCGATGCTCGACGAGGCGCCGCTGCCCGAGGGCTTCGAGGTCATCCTCGGCGCCGGGCGGCCGGTCGACCCCCTCGGCGATCCCGACCGGACCCGTCGCGCCGTCGCCCGCACCCGCGCGGCCGGCGCGAGTGTCGTCAACGTGCACGTGCATGCCGAGTCGGCCACCCACTACGTCGAGCAGCTCGAGGCCCTGGCTGCCCTGGAGGAGGAACGATGAGCGACACCGCGAACCGGATCGCAGCACTGGAGGCCCGACTCGCGCGCCTCGAGGACGAGCACGCCATCGCCCAGCTGGTCGCGTCCTACGGCCCCCTCGTCGATGCGGGCGAGGCCGACCGGGTCGCGGACCTCTGGACCGAGGACGGCGTGTACGACGTGGAGGAGTTCCACATGGCCAGCCGCGCCGACGTCGCGGCGATGGTCCGCTCCGACGCGCACCAGGGCCTGATCGGCACCGGTTGCAGTCACTTCCTCGGCCCGGCCCACGTCACCGTCGACGGCGATCGCGCCGTCGCCGTGTGCGAGTCCGTGCTGCTCGTGCGTCACAACGGCCGGGTCCTACCGGCCCGGATCGGCGCCAACCACTTCGAGCTCGTCCGCACCCCCGACGGCTGGCGCACCACCCGTCGTACGACCCGCGGCCTCGACGGCAGCCCCGAGACGCACGCCCTGCTCGCCCGGCTCGGCAGCGCATGAGCACCGGCCGGCTCGCCGGGCGCGTGGCCGTCGTCACCGGCGGCGCTGACGGCATCGGAGCCGGGGTGGCACGTGCCTTCGCCGCCGAGGGAGCCACGGTCCTCGTCGCGGACGTCGACGTCGAGCAGGGGCGAGCGGTGGCCGAGGAGATCGGCGGCAGCTTCCTGTCCGTCGACGTCACCGACCGCACCCAGGTCGAGACGATGGTGCGTACTGCTGTCGAGGACCTCGGCGGCATCGACGTCCTCGTCAACAACGCGTGGGGCTCCGGCAACGTCGGCCGGGTCGAGAACAAGACCGACGCGATGATCGAGCGCGGCCTGGCGATGGGCTTCTACGGCCCGTTCTGGGCGATGCGCGCGGCCTTCCCGCACATGTCGGCCGCCGGCTGGGGCCGCGTGATCAACATGTGCAGCCTCAACGGGGTCAACGCCCACGTCGGGACACTGGAGTACAACGCCGCCAAGGAGGCGCTGCGCACGATGACGCGCACGGCGGCCCGCGAATGGGCGCCGACCGGCGTGGTCGTCAACGCCATCTGTCCCGGTGCGCGCAGCGCAGCCTTCCGCCGGATCACCGCCACCCACCCGGAGATCGCGGCGACCGCCGACGCCGCCAACCCGATGGGACGGCTCGGCGACCCGCTGACCGACATCGCCCCCGTCGCGGTCTTCCTCGCCTCCGAGGACTGTCGGTACCTGACCGGTAACACGTTGTACGCCGACGGAGGCGCCCACATCAACGGGGTGGCCTGGGCTCCGGAGCTCCCGGACTGACCACCCCCGTCAGAAGCGCGAGCGCACCTCAGGTCCGTGCACCTTGATCCCGCCCGGCTCGTCGAGGTTCCAGGTGAGCTCGAAGGTGCGTCGGTAGCCGGTGTGCTGGATGCGCCACTCGTCGTCGGTGCGCACGTAGCGGTCGGAGTAGATGGCCCCACCCTCGAGGGCGAACCGGAAGGCGTCGACGATCACCTTGTCATGGAGGTACCAGGTCGCCGTGGCGCGGTCGGGATCGTCGAGGTCGACGTCGATCTCCGGGTGGTGTGCCTGGTGCATCGTCAGCACGCCCTCGCCCATGTTGGCGCGCATGTAGTCGACCAGGGCGACGGGCTCCTCGAAGGCCAGGCCGTTGTAGTCGGCCGTCGCGTCCGGCGCGAAGCAGGAGGCGAAGTCCTCCCACTGCTTGGTGTCCAGGCAGCGGAGGTAGCGGTACTTGAGTCGGGTGATGGCCGCGATGTCGTCGTACGTCATGGCCGCGAGGCTAGGTCGGCGCAGCCCTGCGTCGCGGAGGTCGTGCCGCTGTCCGGGACTGCGGCATCAACTCAGGTCATCGACCATCCAGAAGGCGAGCAGCGTGGTGGTGCCCAGGGGTTCCCGACCGGCACCCGCCACGGTCGGTCGGCCTCCTTCGAGAGTGGGAGCACTGCTCATCGCGCCAGCGTGCCACGCGGGGTCCGGTACGGCGACGGATTCGCCGAACGCGCCCCGCTACGGTTCGGACGTGGCCACCATGTCTGACCTCGAATCGGTCTTCTGTCGTACAGCCCTGTGGCGTTCGTTCGCGCGACGCTTCGTCGTGCCCCGCGTCCTGTCCGACGCCGAGGGGCACGAGGTGCTCGAGATCGGCTGTGGCAGCGGCGCGATGGCGGCCGAGGTGCTGCGGGCGCGCCCCGGCATCACGAGGTACGTCGCCACCGACGTCGACCCGGCCATGGTCGAGCTCGCCCGCCGCCAGCTCGCCGGCTTCACCGACCGGGCCGAGGCACAGGTGGTCGACGCGTCCGGGCTGCCCTTCGCCGACGGCACCTTCGACACCGTCTGCAGCTGGCTGATGCTGCACCACACGATCACCTGGGAGCGGGTGCTCGCCGACGCCGTCCGCGTCCTGCGCCCGGGCGGACGGCTGGTGGGCTACGACCTCCCGGACTCCCGCCGCAGCCGGCTGATCCACCGCCTCACCCGATCGACCGTGCGGATGATCTCCGCCGAGGACCTCGTCGCCGAGCTCACCCGGCTCGGTCTCCGCGACGTCGCGGTGAAGCCGCTCGGGATCGCTGGCGCCTACCGGTTCACTGCGACTCGCTGATCGTCGTGCGGTGGCACCTGACGCGGACGACGACGCCGTCCGGACGGGTGCGGGTCTCCGCGATGCGCAGGGACCCGGTCAGCTCGCCGGCCAGCGCCACGGCCTGCTCGACCGAGCCGAGCTGGACCAACGCGTCGCCACCCGGTGCCAGGCACCGCTCCAGGACACGCAGACACTGGCGGGCGAGCTCCAGGCCGTCGGGACCACCGTCGATCGCCCCGAGCGGGTCCTCCGGGTGACGACCGACCTGGCCGCTCGGGACCCACGGCGGGTCCGCGATGACCAGAGGGTAGGTCTCGTCGACGGCGCCGTCGGTCCCGACCTGGTCGAGATCCATCGCCCGCACCTCGACCAGGTCCTGCAGTCCGGCGGCCCGGGCGTTGTGCTCCGCGAAGGCGCAGGCGACCGGGTCCCGGTCGACGCAGACGAGTCGGCGACCCGTGCCCACGACGGCGGCCAGCCCGATGTGGCCGGCGCCGCTGCACAGCTCCAGCACCGGACCTGCGGGTGCCGAGGCCAACAGCTCGCGCGCCCACTCCGACTGCAGGAGGGTCCAGGGACGGGGCAGGAGGACGCGGTCGTCGTACGCGATCGTCAACGAGCCGAACCGGATCGTCGCCACCGCGGGAGCCGGTGAGGTCTCGCTGTGCATGGCGAGGAGATACCCGCTCCGTCAGGTGTCAGCCGGTCGCCGGAGGCACCGGACGAAGCGGTCTTCCTCAGCCTTGGCTGAAGGTCAGCGTGAACGAACCGTCGACGGCCGCGACCTCGAATCCGCCGCTGTCGGTGGCTCCGCTGATGAGCTCGCCGAGGCCGTTCTCGTCACGGGTCGTCTCGAACGTCCCCTCGAGGGCTGCTTCGTAGGCGTCGAGGACCTCGGCCGGCGGCTCCTCCGTCGCAAAGCTCGCGATCTCGATCGTGTCGTCCAGGGTGGTCGAGGTCTGGCACAGGGTCGCCTCGACCGGCGGCTCGGGCCAGCCCTCGGGCTCGAGCAGGATCCTCGACAGGTCGGGAGATCCGATGGCGGCCGGGAACGCGTCACGGCACTCCTCGGGCACTCCGGCCTCGTCCTGGAGGTCGGCGATGACGTCGTCGGCACCGGCCGGTGACGACGCCTCCGGCTCGTCGGTCCCGCCACACGCGGCGAGGCCTCCGGCCACCAGGAGGGTGATGCTCGCCAGCAGCAGCCGGCGGGGGGTCTGGGGGGTCACGGGTCGTTCCTCTGCTTCTCGTCGAGTGGTCGGGAAGAAGCCTCGGGGCCCGCGCTTGCGGTCTGGTTGCGATCGCCTTGCGGCACGTCCGTCGAACTATGCTCGGCACATGGCGTCCGTCCCTGCGGCCCCCCGGGGCGAGCGTGGCGACGGCCCAGGTCAGCTGATCAGCGCGGCCGAGCGCCTCTTCGCGGCACGCGGCATCGAGGGCGTGTCCCTGCGCGAGATCACCCGGGAGGCCGAGCAACGCAACTCCACTGCGCTGCAGTACCACTTCGGCGATCGTCTCGGTCTGGTTGCCGCCGTGCTCCGCAAGCACGTGAGCGTCGTCGCCGAACGCCGCGCCGCTCTCCTCGAGCTCCTCGAGAACCGTGACGACTGCACCCTTCGTGACTGCTCCCGGATCCTGGTGACACCGCTGATCGCCTCGCTGCACCACGACGACGCGGGCGGCAGCGGTGCCGCCTTCCTCCAGATCGCGGCAGAGCTGATGCACGGCGCACGGAGATCGATCAGCGCGACCTCGCCGGCGGGCCCGCTCCTGCACGACCACCTCTCGTCCATGGAGCGGTGGGCCACGCTGGCGGCCCGGTTCATGCCGCCGGAGTCCGTGGGTCCCCCGCTGCACCGGCGTTTCGCGGTGATCCGCTTCGCTCACGTCGAGATCGGCCGGACCGCACGCACCGGCGCGACCGCGGACCTCGAGCTGTTCTCCGCCGAGCTGGTCGACCTGGTGGCCGGGCTCCTCACCGCTCCTGTCGACGGCGAGACGAAGCGGTTGCTCGATGCGCGGAGGACGGGCGCCTCCTAGCAGCACCCGCCCAGCTCGGGCTCGGGCTGGTTCGTCGAGCTCCCTGATGGCCACGACTCCCCAGTTCACCCATTTTGGGGGTCCGATTCGGCCCGAGTCGGCGTGAGATGGAGGGGCCATCCAGCCCTTCATCAGGAATCCGGTGATGTCCGTGTTCACGAACCTCGGCCCCACGCTGGCCGTCACTGCCATCTCGGTCGCCCTCTGCATCGCCGGCATGCCGGCAGCGAGCACCCCGGTGGTCACGGCGGCCACCGTCGCGGTGGCCGACACCGGTCACTCAGCGGCACAGCCGGGCCGCATCGTCGACGACGACCCGGCGTCCTTCACTCCCCACATCATGGAGGGCGATGTCGAGGCGATGGTGCGCGTCGGCAACCTGGTCCTCGTCGGCGGCACCTTCACGCGGGTGCGCAACGCCGGCACCTCGACGGACATCCCCCGCCGCAACCTGTTCGCCTTCGACGCCACGACCGGCCAGGTGAGCACGACCTTCGCACCGGATCCGGACGGCACGGTCTTCACGATCGAAGCAGCCACGGACGGTACGTCGGCGTACGTCGGCGGGGCCTTCGGCTCGGTGCGCTCCGGCGGCTCGACGGTCGCGGTGAGCAAGCTGTACCGGGTCGACACCGCGACCGGCACCCGGATCACGCAGTTCCAGGCGGGCACCCTCAACGGCACGGTCCGCGACCTCAGTGTGGTCGGCAACCACCTGTGGATCGCCGGGAAGTTCACCCACGTCCAGGGACAGGCCCGCCGGGCCCTCGCCACGATCAACGCGACGACCGGTGGGCGCGACGGGTTCTACGACCGGGTACTGGCGGGAGCGCACCGCGCCGGCTCGGTGACCAACGTGCAGGAGATCACCACCAGCCCCGACAACGACCAGCTCGTCGCCGTCGGCAACTTCGACACCCTGGACGGCCTGCCTCGCCACCAGCTCGCGGTGCTGGACATCTCGGGGACCAACGCGACCGTCGCCGACTACCGGGCACCGTTGTTCGAGTCGGCCTGCAACCCCGTCTTCGAGACCTACATGACCGACGCGCAGTTCTCGCCGGACGGCTCCTTCTTCGTCGTCTCGACGACAGGCGCCTATGGCGGTCTCGCGGCCAGCATGAACGGGACCAGCGGGTGCGACGTCGTCGCCCGCTTCGAATCAGGCGCGACGGGAACGGTCAGCCCGACGTGGACGGCCTACACCGGCGGGGACACCACGTGGACCATCGAGGTGACCCAGGACGTCGTCTACGCCGGGGGTCACCAGCGCTGGCAGAACAACCCCGGGCGTGGTGACGCCGCGGGACAGGGTGCGGTGTCGCGGCCGGGGATCGCCGCCCTGGACACCGTCAACGGGATGCCCTACTCGTGGAACCCGACCAGGACGCTCGGTGCCGGGGTCCGCGACATGATCGCCACCCCCGAAGGGTTGTTCGTCGGCTCGGACACCGACGTGTTCGCCGGCGAGACCCACCGCCGCGTCGCCTTCCTCCCCCTGGCGACCGGCGACGTCCTGCCGCCGCGTCAGGCACCCCACCTCCCGGCCGAGATCTTCCGGGTCAACAGCGGGCAGTCCCAGCTGCTGCGGCGCAGCTTCGACGGCACCCAGGTGACCGCATCGTCCGATGCACCCAACGGCACCGGCTGGGGGTCGGCAGTCGGAGCCTTCATGATCAACGGCGACCTCTACACGGCGTACTCCAACGGGACGTTCACGCGCCGCTCGTTCGACGGGACGACCTACGGCTCCGCAGTGACGGTGAACGCCGCCGACCAGCTCGCCGCCCAGACCGACTGGCACAACACGGACCTCCCCCGCGTCACGAGCATGTTCTACGACGCCGGGTGGCTCTACTTCACGACGTCGCTCTCCAGCCAGCTGTTCCGGCGCGCCTTCTCCCCCGAGTCGGGGGTGGTCGGGCAGCAGCGGTTCTCGGTGCCGTCGGTCACCGGAGTGAACTACCTGTCGATGCGGGGCGCCTTCCTCGTCGACAGCGGGTTCTACTTCGGCTCCCTCGACGGGGTCCTCCGCCGGGCCGACTGGGGCACCCACGGCGCCGTCGCCTCGACCGCCACGGCCGTCACCGGGGCAGGCGGCGGCTGGTCGTCCCGGGTGCTGTTCCCGTACCAGGGGCCGCCGATCGCCCCTCCGGACCCGGATCCCGCCGTCGCCACCTTCGTCGGCGCGGCGACGACCGCCGGCAACCGCACGACCCACGCCGTCCAGATCCCTTCCTCGGTCCAGCCGGGCGACCAGCTCCTGCTCCACTTCGTCGCCAACACCACGGCGCCGACCTACACCGGGCCGGCCGGATGGGACGAGGTCCAGGCCGCTGTCGCGGGCAGCAAGGCCACGGGGCGGCTGTACCGCCGTACCGCGACGGCCGCCGATCCCGGCTCCTCCGTCGCCGTGACGTCGAGTGCCTTCGCGAAGAGTGTCCTCACGGTCGCGGCCTATCGCAGCGACGACGGGAGCATCGACGCCGTGTCCGCGGTGGCCACGGAGACGACCACGGCGACCCAGCACGTGACGCCCTCGCTCAGCGCGTCCGGAACCACCAGCTGGCTGATCAGCTTCTGGTCCGACAAGAGCAACGCGACCACCGCCTGGTCCCTGCCACCCGGTGCCACCGAGCGGTCGGGCGCGTCGGGAACCGGGTCCGGTCGCGTCTCCGGCGTGCTCGCCGACAGCAACGGACCGGTCCTCCCCGGACCGCAGGGCGGCCTGACGGCCACGGCCGACAGTGACGGATCGGCCGCGATCACCTTCTCGGTGCTGCTGACGCCCTGACCGCCTGACGACGTACGGCGTCAGGCGCGGGCCCGGGGGAAGACGACCAGGGCCTTGCGGTACATCGCGACGGCCGCGAGCTGGGAGTCGACGCCCAGCTTGCGGCGCAGCGACTTCACCTGGGTGCGCACGGTCGCCTCGGAGACCCCGGACGCGGTCGCGATCCGGCGCACCGACGAGCCGTCGTACAGCTCGCCGAGGACCTCGAACTCACGGTGGGTCAGGCGCTCCATGCGACGGACCAGGTCGCGCTGCTCCTCTGCGACGTCGAGCCACGCGCGGATCGCCTGGTCGCGCACCGCCGGGGGCGTCGGCGAGCGCCCCTGCATGACCTCGCGAACTGCGACAGCCAGGCCCAGCGTGCTGATCGTGGTCGGGAGCACGCCGGTCGCACCAGCTTCCAGGACGGTGCCCCAGCGGGGGCCGGGACCGCTGTCGGTGAGGACCAGCCAGCGCACCGGACCGTGGCCGACGACCCGTTCGACGTCCCGCAGCAGGTCGGGCGTGCCGAGGTCGCACAGGATCACTCCGACGGGCGCCTGGCTGCGCGCGACGCTCTGGCGGAACTCCCGCGTGCTGCCGCGCCGCGGCCAGGGAACCGGGACGGGGAACAGTCCCTTGCTCACGAGCGCGGCTGCGATCGCCTGGCCCACCAGCCGGCGTTCGGCGATCAGGGCCACCCGGGCCGTGCGGCGCTCAGGAGATGTCGACGACGACACGATCGATCACTCCGTGGAACTGGTCGGATCCAGCGGGGTCGATACGACCCGCGTCGGACACCTTGGCGCCGACGGAGACCGGGACCCCCGTGAAGCGGATGTCTCCCGGGTCCGCCCTCTTCCACCACTCGCCGACGGTGACCCCGGACTCGAGGTCCGTCAGCTGCAGTCCGACCCGGCCCGCAGTGCGCTGGCAGGTCAGCCGGTACCAGTGGCCGGGTTGCACCGGGTCCGGGGCCACGACGACCACCGCCCCCTTGTCGCCGGAGAGCCGGCAGCCGGGCACACCGTGGTCCAGCTGGAGCTTGAACTGGGCCATGGCGTCGAAGCGGCCGCGTTGCAGCAGGTTGTCGCCGTTGTCTCCGGGGCGGCCGCTCTCCGGGGCATCGGCAGCGAAGTCGACCCCGATGACGAAGTCCCGCGTGCCCGGCTCCAGCTCGCGCTCGACGGTCGGGACGACCACCAGCGCTGCGGTCGGGGTGCGCTGCGCGGCGCCGAACGCCGGCGTCCGGACACCGCCGCCCTCCCAGCCCCGGTCCCAGGCGAGGCGTCCGCCGGCCCAGGTCACCACGGAGACGGAGGCCTCGACACGGCCGTCGTTGACGGCACTGGGCACGGCGTCGCCCGGCACGGCGACCTCGTCGAACTGCAGCAGCAGCTCGGCGTTGCTCGGCTCACCGGCACGCCGTGGGTCCGTGACGACCGGGTCGTCACCCACCGAGCAGGCCACCGCACACGACGCAAGGAGCGTCGCCGTGATGAGGCCGACGATGATGCTCCAGGTCCTTGCGGGCGGCCCTCCGCACGGGCGCACGAGCCCTGACTCGCGCATCGGGACTCCCTCCTCGGGCCCAGCACAGCAGGATCCCTGCGAGCGTAGGACGATGCGTGCGAGCCGCGCGACGCCGATGTCAGAGTCACCCAAAATTGATGACCCGCCCATCCCCCCGCGGCGGGTTTGCTTCAGCCATGCCGACGAGTGGGAATCCGGAGCGTGCCGCAGCCCGTGTGGCGCGGCGGTGCTGGGTGATCGCGCTCGTCGGGCTGCCGGTCTGGTGGCTCCTGGGTCTCGCGACGGTGGTGCCGCTGCTGCTCGCGGCCGTCCTCGCGTGGGACCTGTGGACCCGTCGCCGGATCATGCTGCCGGCGTACCTCGGCTGGTGGCTGCTGTTCCTGGTGTGGGTCCTCCTGGGGGCGATCACCCTGTGGCAGCAGGCCCCGGGCGCGGTGGACGACGGCGGCAGCGGTCGCGCTCTCGTCTTCGGCTACCGCTTCGGGTGGTACGTCGCCTGCACGATCGTCCTGGTGTGGCTGGTCAACACGACGCCACGGCAGCTCCCGGACCAGGTCGTGCGCCGGGTGATCGCGGTGGTGTTCGTCGTCGCGGTCACCGGAGGCCTGCTCGGGATCCTGGCCCCTGACTTCGCCTTCACGACCCTGGCGGAGCGGGTCCTGCCCGGCGGCCTGCGCAGCAACGGGTTCGTGGCCACGCTGGTGTCCGCGGAGGCCTCCGACGTGCAGCACGTGCTCGGGCATCCCGAGCCCCGTCCGAAGGCACCGTTCCCGTTCACGAACACGTGGGGCAGCGTCATCTCGCTGACCCTGGTCTTCTTCCTCGCCATGCTGCGCGAGGCCACCCCGCGCCAGCGGTGGCTCGCGGCGCCGATCCTCGCCGCCGCTGCCGTCCCGGTCGTCGCGAGCCTCAACCGTGGACTGTGGCTCGCCCTCGCCGCGGGCGCCCTCGGCGTGCTCGTGCTGATGGCCCTGCACCGACGTGCCGGGGCACTGATCGGTCTCATCGTCGCGCTGCTGGTGGCCGGCGTCCTGCTCACCGGAACGCCCCTCGGCTCGACGATCGGCGAACGACTCGACAACCCGCACAGCAACGATCGCCGCTCGCAGCTCATGGTGGCGACGGTCGCCTCCATGACCGAGGGTTCCCCGGTCGTCGGGTTCGGCGGCACCCGCAACGTCGAGGGGACCTTCACCTCCATCGCCGGCGGCGCGACCCCGGACTGCCCCGCCTGCGGCGTCCCCCCGCTCGGCACACAGGGCCAGCTCTGGCTGGTGCTGTTCACCCAGGGCTGGGTGGGAGCGGGCTTCTTCCTCGCGTTCTTCGCCCTCGGGCTCCGTCGCACCTTTCGCTGCCGGACGACCAACGAGACGGTGGCGACCTTCGTCCTCGCGATCTTCCTGCTCCAGCTCACGGTGTACGACACCCTCGGACTCCCGATGCTGGTGGTGATGGTGGCCCTGGGCCTGGTCGCCCGCGAGGGACCGCCGGGGTCCTACGCCCGCACGCCACGGCCCCGGGACCTGGTGACGGTCGCCGCGCTGAGCGGCATCGGTCTCACCTCCGGCGCGGTGATCACCACGCGGCACGCCGAGGACCTGCGCTCCAGCTCGGTGACGATGGTGCTCGAGCCGGCCGCGTCGCACCTGGACGCACGGGACCTCCCGACCTGGGGCGGGGCGCCGCGTGTCGACGTGACGACAGCAGAGCCGGCGACCGTCGACACCGAGGCGGCGGTGCTCCGGTCCGCGCCGGTGGTGGCCCGCGCCGGCGCCCTGACGCACGTCCCGGTCCGGGAGCTCGACGACGCGATCAGCATCACCGCACCGCCGCACACGACGGTCCTGGTCCTGACCGTGACGCTGCCCGCGGTGCGGGATGCGGACGAGGTCGCCAGGACCCTCGCCGAGCAGTACCTCGTCCAGCGTCGGGACCTGCTGACCGCCCTGCGTGACGAGCTCAAGGGCCGCTTGGCGGCCGAGCTCGCCAGGACCGACCGCAACGACCCGGCCTGGGCCGGCACCCGCGCCTACCTCCGCACGGCCATCGACCGCCTGGCCTCACGTCCCGTGGCGGCCGGCGAGGTGCTGCGCACCAGCCCGGTCGTCGACGCGACGCAGGGACCGATGATCGGTCTGGCCAGCGGCGCCGGCTGCGGCATCCTGGCCGGACTGACGCTGGTCCGGCTGCGGCGCGGAAGGGCCCGGTCGCGATGAGCGGCCACGCACCCTCCAGCGCACCACCGCTGCGGGACATCTGGACCCGGCTGGCCGTCGACCCGTTGGCCGACCCGGTGGCCCTCGTGCTGTCCCGGCACCGGGTGGTCACCCCCAACCGCGTGACGACGGTGTCCGGCCTGCTCGGCGTCGCCGCGATCGCCTGCCTCGCGACGGGGCACCTGGCGGCGGGCGGCCTGCTGTCCCTGCTCCGGTTCTTCGCCGACTGCGTCGACGGCAAGGTCGCCCGCGCCCAGGGCAGTGGCAGCGCCCGCGGTGCCCTGCTCGACGTGGCCACCGACGTCGTCTGTGTCGTCGGGGCGTACGCCGCCCTGACGGCATGGGCCGTCACCGAGGGCCACCTCGACCCCCTGTGGGCGGGCGCGCTCATGGCGGTCCTCGGCTGGTACGGCTGGGCCCTGGCCCACCGCAAGCACCTGGCCGCCCTCGCCGGTGTGGGGGACGGCAGCTCACGACTGGTCGACCAGGAGGGATCGGGCCCCTGGGGTGCGTGGCTCGGGTTGTGCCGGCGCCTCCACATGCGGCCCGTGCCGTGGGCGGTGGAGGTGGAGACGCTGGTGCTCGGGCTCCTTCCTCTGCTCGGGCCCGGCTTCGCCGTACCCGGACTCCACCTCGCACTCCTCTTCTACGGCGGCGCGACGGTGGTCAACCTCGCCCGGATGGCGCGGATCGCAGCGGCCCTCGACGCGCGCTCCGTCACCTCGACCCCGACCCGGCTGCTGCCATGACCCGCCTGCCCACCGTCGACGTGGTGATCGCCACCCACGACCGTCCCGAGATGGTGCGGGAGGCGATCGCTGCCGTCCTCGACCAGGACTACGAGGGCCCGGTGCGCTGCCTGGTGGTGCACGACCGGACGACGCCCGACGCGGACCTCAACCTTTCCGCCCCCGGGCGCGAGGTCAGGGTGCTGGGCAACGACCGCTCCCCCGGTCTGGCGGGTGCCCGCAACACGGGGATCCTCGCGGGCGACAGCGAGCTGGTCGCCTTCTGCGACGACGACGACGTGTGGCTCCCGGGGAAGCTGCGCCGTCAGGTCGCAGAGCTGGTCCGCGGCGGGCCGCCGACGTGCGTGACCGGGATCGAGGTCGTGTACGACGGCACCAGCACCCCCCGTGTCCCCGCGCCCGCCGACCTCGAGCTCCCCACCCTCGTGCGGCGCCGGGTGATGGAGGCCCACCCGTCCAGCGTCGTGGTGCGGCGCACCGATCTGCTCGATGTGATCGGCCTGGTCGACGAACAGATCCCGGGCTCCTACGGCGAGGACTTCGACTGGATGCTCCGGGCCGCGGCCGCGGGCGGCTTCCACCTGGTCGCCGCCCCGCTGGTCCGGGTGCGCTGGGGTGGATCGCAGTTCTCCCGCAAGTGGCGCACGATCGTCGAGGCGATCGACTACGGCCTCGCGAAGCACCCGGCCTTCAGCGCCGACCGGCACGCCCATGCCCGACTGCTCGGTCGACGCGCGTTCGCCCTGGCCGCCCTGCGCGACCGGGAAGCACTGCCCACGCTCGCCCGGACCATCCGGACCCGTCCCCTCGAACCCCGCTCCTACCTCGCACTGGCGATCCTGCTGCGGTTGACCACCGCCGAGCGTCTGCTCGACATCGCCCACCGCCGGGGTCACGGCATCTGAAGAACCCTCCTCCCGCTCGGCCCACCTCATTTCGAGGCCTACCTCATTTGGGGTAGCGATCTGCCGGGTGGTTCAGGTCTGCGTGAAAGTGTCCGACCGGTACTGACAAGTCGGTCGTGCCCAGCTCCCAGCGGCCCGGACATGAAGGAGAAAGCGTGCTGCGAGCATGCATGAGATGGACAGGCCGCCCCGCGGTCCTGCTCGGACTGGTACTCGGAGGCCTGGCGGCAGTTCCGCCGACCGTCTCCGCGGCACCCACCGCGATCGTCGGACCGGTCGGGAGCTTCGAGTCCCATGTCGACGGCTTCAAGGGGGTCGGCAAGACCCGGCTCGGACGGTCCAGCCTCGGGATCGGACGCAACGGCTCGCGCGCCATGTCGGTGCGGACCCTCGCCAACGGCCCGGCCATCGCCACCAACCAGTGGCCGCTGGGAGCCGCCCACTCCGCCGGCACGACCTACACCGTTCGCGCGTGGGTCCGGGTCAACCAGAAGCGCAGGGTCGCGATGCGGGTCAGCGAGGTGTCCCGGGGACGCGTGGTCCGTACCGCCCTCACCCGGCCCGTGCTGAAGGCGCGGACCTGGACCCCCCTGAACCTCAAGGTCACCTCGGCCGCCTCCGGATCGACGCTGACGCTGAAGTTCCAGGCCGGGATGCGTACGACGGACCGCTACTTCGTCGACGACCTGCGGATCACCGCACCGGTCAAGGCCCCCGTCGACCAGCCGTCGGGTGACCCCGCCGGCGGCATGCTGACCAACAAGTGCAGCCACACCGTTCGCGGCATCCCCTCCTGCGGGACCTACGTGGGCGCGGCGCACGGCTCCAACACCGAGCCCAGCACCTTCGAGGGCAACCTCGGCGGCCAGCTCGGCGTCCGACGCACCTACTTCACCGCGACCGGCGTCGCCAAGGCGGTCTCGACCGCTCGTGCCGACCTGGCCGCGGGGCGACTCCCCTGGATCAGCTTCAAGCTGCCCCACAGCTGGGCGGACATGGTGGCCGGCAAGGGGGACGCGTGGGCCCGCGACCTCGCCAAGCAGCTCTCGGCGCTGGACGGACCCGTGTGGGTGGCCTTCCATCACGAGCCCGAGGGTGACGGCGACATCCAGCTGTGGCGCCGGATGCAGGAGCGGCTCGCTCCCATCGTGCGGTCCGCCGCACCCAACGTCGCCTTCACCGTGGTGATGACCGGCTGGAACCAGTTCTACGGAGAGGCGAAGTACAGCCTCGCGGAGATCTGGCCCCGCGGAGTCGAGATCGACGTCGCCGGCTTCGACATCTACCAGAACTACGGCGTGGTCAAGGACGGCAAGACCACGACGAAGTGGACCGACTTCGAGCAGTACTTCCGGATGATCTCTACCTGGGCGCGCACTGCCGGTGTCGACTGGGCGCTCGGCGAGACCGGAGTCACCCAGGCGGCGATCGCGGCGCGACCCACCTCGATCGCGGACACCGTGAAGCTCATGCAGAGCTACGGCGGGATCGGCTACAGCTACTTCGACACGACGCTCAACAGCGTCGCGGACTGGAGCCTGTCGACCACGGCCAAGGTCAACGCGTTCAAGTCGGCGCTGAGCAGCTCGCCGAAGCTGGACTGACGAACCCGGGACCGGCCGGAGTCCCCGTCACGGGAAGCACATCCGCTCGAGCGCGATCAGGACCTGACGCGCACGTGGTGCGATGTGCTTCCCGCCGGGCACCTCGATCAGGCACAGGTAGCGCACCAGGATCGCGACCAGGTAGAGCCGGGCCGTCAGCTCCCGGTCGCCCTCCGGCCACGACGTGCTCCGGAGCGCCAGCTCGATCCCGCGCAGCACACTCTCGGCCCCGGCCGGGGTGCCGGCCGCGACGACGTTGACGACGTGGTGGATCGCGTCGAAACCGACCGGCACACCGGTCTCGAACCGCTCCCAGTCCCACAGGAGCGTGCGGTCCCCGTCGGCGGCCATGTTCCACGGCGTCCAGTCGCCGTGCCAGGCCCCCCACTCCAGGGGACGACCGCCCGCTCCTCGCGCCACCTCCTCCATGGCCCGGGCCAGTCGGCCGCGGGAGACCGGATCGGTGAGCCCGCCCACCTGCTCCCACTGGCGCGCCCACCACGACGACTCCGTCAGCGGCCCCGGCTCCTGGCGGAAGAGGGAGGCCAGCTCGGCCATGGCCTCGAGCGGCGGTTCCCACGTACGACGCCGGGCGGACGGCCAGCCATGCGGGCGCAACGGCTCGGTGAGGATCACCGGACGGCCCTGCCACCTGGTCCGGGCCAGCAGCGCGGGTGGGACGACCCGCTCCAGGTGGCGGGCTCCGACCGCGGCCAGGGCTCGCCCCTCGGCCGAGACATCGGCGCTGGTGTGGGCGGACCACCCGATCTTGCCGAAGGCCAGGCAACGACCGTCCATGTCGAACACCTGCAGCACCGGCTTGCGGTTGACCCGCGCGGTGCCGATGCTGATCGTGAAGCACACCGGCTTCCCGAGGACCTCCCCGATGTGCTCGGCCAGCCCCGGCTCCCCGCCACGCACCTCCACCCGTTGCCGCATCAGTGCCGGCGCCGCCCGGACGGCAACGCTGGCGGCGTTGCGGGCCATCGAGCTCCACCAGCTGGTCGCACTGCTGGTCCGGCGCAGCGACGCGCCGGCGGCGGCGCGGGGATCGACGGGGACGAGAACGGTCGCACCCGCGCCGCGCCCGAGGACGGCGTACCGCGCGCGGACGGGCCGCCCGTCGGCAGCCGCGTCCGCAGGAACCACGTCCGCGCCCGGCCACAGCTCGGCTGCCGTCGACAGGAGCTCAGAGGTCACGGGAGGACCTCACGACGTACGGATGCAGGCGAAGAGGTGGCGTCCGTAGTTGTCCTCGTACGGCGCCACGGCGTCCTGGTCGGGACCGAGGTCGATCACCTCGTCGAAGGTCGTGTGCTGGCGCAGGAAGGCCTCGACGTGGCCGGTGTCCCAGCCACCGAGCGAGGTGCGGAACCAACGCTCGTGCTCCTGCCCCGTGTCGAGGAAGAGGACCCGCCGGGTCGAGGCGTCCAGCCGGCGGGCGAGCTCCACCGCACTGCAGCCACCGCGTCCGAGCACGAAGTGGTGGAGCAGGCTGAAGCAGGACACGACATCCCACCGACGCGACGTCGTGGCCAGGATCTGCTCGGCGTCGCCGATCCGGATCCGGGTCGGGTCGAGGTCGTAGACGACACGACCGAGCTCCGCGCCCAGCGGGTCCCGCTCGAGGCCCTCCGCGGCGTAGCCCCGGATCCCCATCTGGTCGACGAACCAGCCGTAGCAGCTGGCGACGTCGAGGTAGGACGTACCGGGCGCGTCGAGGCCCCGATCGGCGAGGAAGGACGTCATCAGGTCGAGGCGGTCCGTGCACCGTCGCACCGTCGGCCACTGCGCCTCGAGCTCCGGCGAGGACACCGGCTGGTAGAGCTCACGCCCACCGTCCAGCCACGACATCCGGCGGAGCAGCTGCTGCAGCGGGGTGTCCACGTGTCCCCGGCGCACCCGGACGCGCACCGTGGAGACGCCCTCACGCACCAGTTGCGCGACACGGTGGTGGCCGTCCAGCAGCTGGTGGCAGTCGGAGTCGGCGATCGGCACGGTCAGCACCGGCATGCCCGGCGCGGAGTGGTGGTCGCCGGTGACCGCTGGCCCGCGGCCGCCGGTGGCGGCGTACTCGATGAACTGTCGTGCCTGGGCGAGGATCCCGGCGTGGTCGGCGGCCGCGAAGTAGCGGCCGGTGTGGCGGATGCACGCCATCGCCATCCGTCCGTAGGACGACTCGAGGATGTCCTGGTCGCTGAGTGGACCGAGGTCGGCGCGGTCGAGCAGCTCGACGTGCGGACTGTCGGCGATCTGGCGCGAGGGCCACAGCGGGTCGCCGTAGACCGTGGCGAACTGGGCGGCCGTCATGCCGTTCTGGCCGCCGAGGAGGAGCCGGTCGAGAGGCACCTCACGCGTCCCGGCGTGCCATCGGGTGACCCGGGCGAGTCGATGGCGGGTGGGCGCGGTGAGCACCGCTCCCTGGCCTCGTTGCGGGTGGGCGTCGATCATCGTGATGGTTCCTTCCTCCAGCTGGGGGTGTCGCCGAGCAGCAACGCCAGCGCGGCGTCGTGCGGCTCGAAGTGGTCCTGCAGGTGGTTCCTGAGGTCGTCGGGCAGCGGTGCCCCGGGGCGTTCGTTCCAGCGACCGACCTCCGCCGGCCGGTGGGACGGGAGCCCGAGGCTCCGCTGCAGATCGAGGTACGTCGTCACCGGGTCCGCGAACAGCCGGTTCGCATCCACGACATGGACCCGGTCGCGGCCGAGCTCGGCGACGAAGCGCGCGATCTGCTCGGCGTACTGGCTGCGCTGGAGGTAGCAGTGGTGGCGGTGGCCGAAGCTGGGCACGCCACTGTCGGCGGCGACCGCGGCGCCCAGCCCCCTGGTGCGTTCGGCCTCCTGGGTGACGGCGTCGGCGAAGGACAGCGTCTCGAAGCCGCGGGCGAACTCGTGGCGGTAGGAGGAGTAGGCGCGCTCGACGGGGTCCCGGACCATCACGACCACCTGGCAGCCGGGCAGGTCGCGAGCGATGCGAGCGGCCGCGAGCGGGTGGAAGAGGTAGTAGCCACTGCACTCGAAGGCCAGCGTCGCGCCGCGACGCAGACGGATGGGGAAGTGGGCGCGGTACCAACGGGTCCCGCGGGAGTAGTCGTCGTCGAAGTAGCCCGTGCCCTTGTTGATCGTCGGACGACGCAGCCTCGGGTGCTCACTGAGCAGCCGGAACAACGTGGTCGTGCCCGCTCGCTGCGCCCCGACGACGATGATCTCCGGTGGCGGTCGCAGGTCCGCAGTGAGGAATCCCCAGCCCAGCAAGGCTTTGCGGGCTCCGTTGAGCACGGGTCGCGGCAACCGCTGACGAAGCCGTCCGGCGAGTGCGCGGATCACGACGCCACCAGCCGGGAGCGGGTACGACGCAGACCACTGATCGCGATGTCCACGTCGAGCCGCTCACGGAACCGCCACACCACGGCGAGGTAGCCGAGCATCACGACCGCGCTCGTCGCCAGCCAGGACGCTGGTCCCAGGCCGACAATCCGGTCCGCGGCGAGCAACGGGCCGGCCACGCACAGGAGTGCGAGGGCGCCGGCAAGGACCGTCGCCCGGATGTCGGCGTGCATCCGCAGGTCGGACCGCAGCTGGACGATCGCCAGCAGGCACCGCACGACGACGGCGGCCACCCAGGCCAGGCCCGCCCCCACGATTCCCATCCGCGGCACCAGGACCAGGCAGAGGGCCACGTCGACGGCGAGGGCGACGAGGGTGTTGGCCAGGCTGCGTCCGCTGCGCCCCAGCATCAGCAGGAGGGTGTCGACCGGGCCCGACGCGACGGCGACCAGCATCCCGACAACCATGACGACCGCAACGACGGCGTTCTCGGTCGTGACATAGGCATCGCCGAACCAGCCGAGGTAGGCCGCCGGCGCAGCGACCACGCACAGGTAGACGGGCCAGGACAGCAGCACGCTCCAGCAGGTCGTCGTGCTGAAGACGCGGGACAGGGCGTCGCGATCGCGGTCGCCGTCATCGCTCCCGGCAAGGATCAGGGTGAACCTGGGCTGGACGACCGAGGAGACCGCCTGGTTCGCGAGCTGGCCGAACACGACGAAGCGGGTCGCCACGGTGTACGCCGCCGCGTGAGCCGGCGAGAGCAGCCACGCGACGAGCACGATGTCGAGCTTCTGGATCGCGATCTGCGCAATCCGTGCCGTCGCCCGTGGCCAGGTGAACGCCCAGAACGCCCGCCCGCTGATCCCCCCAGGATTCACGGACGGGCGTTCCACCGGCGGCTGGCCGACGCGAGCACGCAAGGATCGCGCGGCGAGCACCGAGGTCAGGACGTACGCGCTGGCCCAGACCAGTGCCAGCTCACTGTGCGGACGCCCGGTCGCCAGCACTGCTGCCACCAGCGCGAGCTGGACGCCGGGGCGCACCAGCCGCTCCACCAGGACGGTCGAGCGGAAGCTGGCGTGGGCCCGGACGGCGCCGAGGCAGAGGTCCGCCGCCGTCGCGAAGGGCAGCGCCCAGACGAGGGGCCGGGTGACCGGTGCAACGAGCGCGAGCAGGAGCGCGAGGCCCACGGAGGTGAGGAGAACGGGTGGGGCCACCACCCGCAGCAGTGGGCGGATGTCGGTTGGCTGCCCCGAGCGGAGCACGAACCGGGCCAGCCCCGTCTCGGTTCCCAGGCCGGCGGTCGCGGCCGCCATGAGGAAGAGGGAGGTGGCTGCGAAGAAGCGGCCTGCGGCATCCGGTGACAGGTTCCTGGTGATCACCAGCACCAGGCCGAAGGTGACGATCGTGCTGACCGTCGCGCCGACGAGGCTGCCGGCGCTCCCCCGGGCAACAGCACCCAGGTGGCGTCGTACGTCGTCGGCGGTGGCCTCAGCGCTGCGCATCCGGCTCCCCTTCCGAAGTCCCGACGCCGATCCCGCGGACCTCGACCAGTCCGAGGACGTCGCAGTCGCCGCGATCGGCCTCCTCCAGTGCACGCTCCACGTCGTTGCGGGTGGTGTGGAACGGGCTCACCTCCACCACCACGGCAGACGCGGCCGTCAGGACGGCTCGGCCCACGGGCGTCGTCAGGCCGGGGCACCTCACCACGACGACGTCGGCGCGCTTGGCCAGGTCGTGCAGGCTCCGCGCCATTCCTGCGGCGGTGACGAGGTCGGCCAGCTCGGACTCCGTCCGCTCCCGGTCCACCGCGGTCGGCTGCAGCCGGGTGACGAAGTGCTGCTGGTCGGAGAGCACCTCGTCGACCTCGACCTCCTCGAGGACGAGCTGCGCCACGGCAGCGACGTCCTCGGGCCGGCCCAGGTCGACGCTGACGACCTGGTAGCGCGCGTTGCCGAGGGAGGTCACCAGCGATCGGTGGAGGACGCTCGAGGCCCGGTCGGCGCGGGCGACCGCGACCACTCGCGGTCTGGCCGGTGCCACCGCGAGGACGGAGGAGCGCACCGCCGCCACGACACCGTCGTCGGGACGAACCGGCGCCCGCACCGCGCCGAAGGCCGGCGGGGGAAGGTCGGTGAGGTCGTCCAGGGACCTGATCGTGAAGGTCCGTACCCGACCGCTGCGCACACCCACCCACCCACCGGCGACCAGCAGGACCGCCAGTCCGGCCGACGCTCCGACGAGCGCCGGCTGGTGGAGGAGGCCCGGCGCGTTGACGCGGCCGGGCCGGACCACCTGGCCCGGGTCCAGGCTCTCGGACTCCGCTGTCACCAGCTGGGCGCGCAGGGAGCTGATCTGGAGGGTGAGCTCCTCGATCTGCTGTTCCAGCACGGGTCGCTGCGAGCTGCCCGAGGTCAACCGCTCGAGCTTGTCGATGGCCGCCGTGCGCTCGTCGGCACGGGCATCGACGAGCTCGTCGAGCCGCGAGGTCTGCTCGAAGACCGCCGACTCCGTCCGTGCGCGCCGGAAGGCAAGGTAGACCTCGGCGAAGGCGGACACCCGGGCCAGTGCCGTTTCTGCATCAGGTCCCGTGGTCGTGATCTCGAGCAGCTGCGTGTTGGGCGGGACGCTGACCTGGACGACCGCCAACAGATCGGCGGAGTCGCCTGCACTGTCGAGGCGGTCGAGGACGGCGCGAGCGACCGCCTCGGACCTGAGGACCTGTGCCTCGGTCTCGAGGTTGACCAGCTCGTCCCCGCGCCCGCCCGGGCTGTAGGCATTGCCGGTCAGCGGGTGCAACATCACCACTGCCGTCGCGCTGTTCTCCCCCTTGCGCTGCAGGGACCAGGCCGCGCCCGCCGATGCCACGACGACCACGAGGATGAACAGCAGCGCGACTGATCGCGCCGCCGGCACCCACGCCCGCCGACCACCTCTGTCATCGCCGCCCATGCCCACCTCCATGTCCGGGCCGCCGAAGGCCACATCATGGAGCGCGGTCGGGTGCTGTGAGGGTGCCGCCGACGGATACCCCCAATTTGTGGGACGTTGTGGCGCCCCGAGCAACCTGCCCAATATCGGTCATGCCGCAGGTCGCCCGGCACGGGCACGATCGCAGGGCCCTCGGAAATCCGGGGGCCATGCGAGTGCGGGGGCGTGAACAGATGGCTGCAGCAAGATCCCGACGGAGTCCCCATGCACGGTTGGGAAGGCGAGGTGCCTGGGCGGCGATCCCCATCCTCGTCGTCGCCTCCTTGCTGTCCGTCCCCGTACTCGCGCCACCCGCGGCCTCGGCCCCGGGCGAGGTGAGCTTCGTCGGCGCTGCGAGCACCGCCGGCAACCGCACGAGCCACACGGTCCGGGTCCCGGCCGCCGTCGAGCCCGGTGACGTCCTGATGCTGGTCCTGTCGACGAACTCGACGACGACGACCATCGGCACCGCGCCGGCAGGCTGGTCCCTGGCGGCCACCCGCGACGGCAACGGCATGCGGGGTCGACTCTGGACCCGCACCGCAGGTGCCACCGACGCGGACTCCGTCCTCACCGTCGCGACCAGCGCCGCCACGAAGTCCGTCATGAGTGTCGGCGCCTACCGCAGCACGGGGCAGGCACCGACGATCACGGCCACCGCCGGTGGCTCTGACCTGAGCGGCACCTCCCACGCGACTCCCGCCACCACGGTGGCGGACGCCGGCTCCTGGTTGGTGAGCGTCTGGTCCGAGAAGTCGTCGACCGACCTGACCTGGACCCTGCCCGCCGCCGTGCAGCAACGCCAGGCCGCCGCCGCGACCGGGAGCGGGAAGGTCAGCGCGGTCTGGGGCGACTCAGCAGGCCCCGTCCCGACCGGAGCGAGGCCCGGCCTCGCCGCGACCACCAGCGCAGCTGCGTCACGGACGGTGACGTTCTCGGTGGTCGTCAGCCCCGGCGTGCTCGTCAACGCCGAGCCCGACGCCTCCTTCACCGCCAGCTGCGACGGTCTCGTCTGCTCGTACGACGCCTCGGGCTCCAGCGACCCCGACGGCGACGACCTCACCTACGCCTGGTCCTTCGGGGACGGGACGACAGGAGCCGGACGCACCGCCCAGCACACCTACTCCTCCGCAGGACAGCGCACGGTCACCCTCGACGTCAGTGACGGCCAGGACACGGACCAGGCGACCCGGCAGGTCAGTCCGACGCCGTCGACGACGGTCGGCAGCCTGACCCACGTGGGATCGGCGAGCACCGCCGGCAACCGTCCGGCGCACTCGGTGACCGTCCCCAGCGCGGTGCTGCCCGGCGACCGACTCGTCCTCTTCCTCGTCACCAACACGACGTCCGGAGTGCTGGCCGACGACCTCGCCGGCTGGACCCTGCTGGAGTCGAGGAACGGCAACGGCATCCGCGGCCGCGCCTGGACCCGCGCGGCCACGGCAGCGGACGCGGGTCGGACCGTCACGGTGACCAGCGACAGCTACATCAAGTCCGCCATGACCCTCACGGCCTACCGGAGCACCGGTCCTGCCGTGATCTCGGCGTCCGTGGTCGGAGGATCCGACTCGCCGGCGACCAACCACACCGCCCCGTCGGTCTCCGTTCTCAGCACGGGATCATGGGTGGTCAGCGCGTGGGGTGAGAAGTCGAGCACGGACACGACCTGGACGCTGCCCGGCTCTGCGACGCTGCGCGGCCAGGCGGCATCGACCGGCACCGGCAAGGTCAGCATGGCCGTCGGCGACTCGAACGCCGGCCTCCTGGTCGGCCCTGCGCCAGCACGCACTGCCACCACCAGCACCTCGGTGTCGCGGTCGATGCTCTTCTCGGTCGTCGTCGACCCCGGCATCGACGCCACGGCCAGCAACGAGGCCCCGGTGGCGGAGTTCTCCACCGGGTGCGCCGGGCTGACCTGCGAGTACGACGCGTCGCTGTCCTTCGACCTCGACCACGACGACCTCACCTACCAGTGGACCTTCGGGGACGGGCAGACCGGGACCGGCGTGAACCCGGAGCACACCTACGCCACTCCGGGCATCCGCTCGGTCACCCTCACCGTCGGCGACGGCCACGGACACACGGACCAGGCGAGCGGCACCTCCGTCACGGTGCTGCCCAGCCCGCCGCCGGGCCACGCCCGTCTCGTGCCCGACGCGCCGCGGACCAACCAGCCGACGATCACCACGGGCGAGATCTGGGACATCGAGGTGGTCGGCAACCGGGTGTACGTCGCCGGGGGCTTCACCTCGATCCGCCAGCCCAACAACGGGGCCGTCGTCAACCAGTCCTTCCTCGCGGCGTACAACTGGAGCACGGGCCAGGTCGACACCCAGTTCCGTCCGGTCTTCACCGACGGCAGGGTCGATGCGGTCGAGGCCTCACCGGACGGGACGCGGCTCTACGTCGCGGGCAACTTCGGAGCCGTCAACGGTGTCAGCCGCAAGGCGATCGCCCGGCTGGATCCCGCAACGGGCGCGCCGATCGCGGCCTTCACGGCCAATGCCAACGGCAAGGCGAACGAGCTGGCCGTCACCAACTCCACCGTCTATGCGGGCGGTCGCTTCACCACCATCAACAACGTGCCCCGCAGTGCGTTGGTGGCACTCGACGGCCTCACCGGTGCCGTCCGGACCGACTTCGTCAACAACATCACTGGCGGCATCGGCACCAACGGTGAGCTCGCGGTCCAACGGCTCAAGCTGACCCATGACGAGGGTCGACTCCTCGTCGTCCACACCGGGCGCCAGGTGAACGGTCAGGACCGCTACGGCATCGCGATCATCAACACCCGGACCAACCGGCTCACGGCATGGAAGTCCTCGCTGTGGACCGACAACCTCCAGTTCGTCGGGGGCATCCAGCGCATCTACGGCGGCGACATCGGTCCCGACGACTCCTACTTCGTCGTCACCAGCGGATCAGGCGGGGACCGGCCGCCGATCAACGACACGGTGATCGCCTTCAAGCTCGACGCCGACCCCGACGCGCAACCGCTCTGGATCTCGCGGCACTTCGACTCCGTCTACTCGGTCGCTGCGACCGAGTCCGGCATCTACATCGGCGGACACTTCCAGTGGGCCGAGTCCGCGACGGCGCCCGTTCCGTGGCCGGGGCTCGACGACGTCGGCTACGGCACCGGCCAGGGACTCTCGGCCTACGCCCTCGGCGATGCCGTCGTGAAGAGGTTCCACCTCGCTGCCCTGGACCCCACCGACGGCCACGCCCTCGAATGGTTCGCGCCGTCGAACTCCTACGAGGGCGACAAGCACATCGAGGCGACCCCCCGAGGCCTGTTCGTCGGCGGCGACGGCAACACCAAGGGCAGCTACAACGTCGGCCGCGTCGCCTTCTTCGACTTCACCAACGTGACCGCCCAGAACGGCACCCAGACCGAGATCACCTCCCCGATCGAGGGCAGGATCGAGCCGGTCGACGAGCAGTTCGAGATCACCGGAACCGCCACTGCGGCGACCGGCGTGCAGCGGGTCGAGATCGAGGTCATGGACCGCTCGTCGGGCCGCTACCTCGCCGACGACCTGACCACATGGGGGTCGACCACCTCCAACACCATCAACGCGACCATCGATCCCGGCACCGGTGCCGCGCGGACCTGGCGTCTCCCCCTGCTCATGACGGCCAACCGCGAGCTGCTGGTGCGCGCCCGCGCGATCGCCGTGAACGGCACGGCCGACAGCACGAAGGCCGCCAAGAAGTTCGAGACGTTCGGCCTGTCCGACCAGCCACCCGACACGAGCGTCAACGGTCCCGGCAGCCCGGTCAGTGCGCTGACGTTCACGGTGACCGGTTCGGCCACCGACGACTTCGGGGTCAAC
Source organism: Nocardioides sp. Root190 (assembly GCF_001428565.1). GTDB lineage: Bacteria > Actinomycetota > Actinomycetes > Propionibacteriales > Nocardioidaceae > Nocardioides. The sequence continues at coordinate 79,192 of NZ_LMIA01000001.1, forward strand.
GGGATCTCCTTCACCCTGCGTGACAGCCAGAACCGCTACCTCCAGGACGACGGAACCGTCTCGGCCACCTACAACACCTTCCAGGTCGAGCCCGACGTGGTCGGCGGCACCAGTACGACGTGGTCCCAGGAAGTCACCGTTCCCTACGAGGACGAGTGGTGGCTGCAGGCCAGGGCCTCCGACACGACCGGCCAGTCCGACCTGGACACCGCGGACCGCCGCTGGATCGTCACCGAGAACGGTCAGCCACCGACGGTGTCGATCACCCAGCCGGCGCTGATGGTGCCCCCCACCTCGACGCAGACCGTCGTGGTCACTCCGGGCCAGCCGCTGACCTTCTCCGGGTCGGCGAACGACGACGAGGCGCTGAGCGAGGTGTGGATCACGCTGCGCAACAACTCGACCGGGGAACGTCTCGCATCCGACGGCTCCTGGGGCACCGGGGTGATCGCCGGGTCGTACCGGATCTCGCCGGTGAACCTGAACCAGACCAGCTACGGCTGGACCTACACGACCCCGTTCGACCTCAGCCCCGGCACGTACAGCTTCACCGTCGGCGCCTCGGACCGGATCGGGCTCAGCACGTCGTCGAACAACCAGGGTCGACTGACCCTCAACGCCCAGATCCCGGGCGACACCCCACCCAACGGGCTGCTCGACGTCACCGGCACCGTCAACGGCGGCCAGGTCCTCGCACTCGACCTCGCCGGTTCCGCCACCGACGACCGAGGGGTCGACCGCGTGGGCATCGCCGTGCTCCACCGTGACACCAGCCGCTACCTGCAACCCAACGGCACCCTGTCCGCGACCTTCGCGACGATCGACGCCACCCTGGTGAGCCGCGGCGCCACCAGCACCCGGTGGAGCCTGTACGTGCCGCTGCCCACCCAGGGCGACTGGTCGGTCACGGCGTACGCGTTCGACACCGCAGGACAGCAGGACCCGTCGACCTCGGGGGCGACGGCGCGGTACCCGATCTACCCGGGCGACCAGCCCCCCGTGCTCAACGAGAGCCTGCTCAACCCCACCGAGGGCACGGTCTTCCCCGACGGCAAGATCTTCACCAGTGGGCGGGCCGAGGACGACCAGGCCATGTCGGAGGTGCAGGTCGCGGTCGTGAACGCCGCCGGCCAGTACATGAGCTCGTCGGGCACCTTCACCAGCACGAACGCCAGCTGGCGCACCGCGTTCCTCAACAGCCCCGGGACGCCCGGTTCCAACTTCTCGTACACGACACCGGTGATCCCGCCGGGCGCCTACACGGTCCGGGTCCGTGCGATCGACCAGCACGGCTTCATCAGCACCATCTACGAACGGCACGCCAGCGTCACCCATCCGCCCAACGAGCCGCCCGTACCGTCCTTCACCTTCTCGTGCGCGGAGAACGTCTGCACCTACGACGCGCGGACCTCGACCGACGAGGCGCCCGCGGCCCTCACCTACTCGTGGTCGTTCGGCAACGGCTCGGGCTCGGGGGCCGTGGTGACCCGGACCTACACCAGCGCAGCGACCTACACCGTCACCCTCACCGCCCGCGACGAGTGGGGAGTCACCGCGGCCACCTCGCAGACCGTCACGATCGCGGTCCCGGCCGGCAACCAGGCCCCCGCGCCCGTGCTCAACCCACCTGCCTGCGCGAACCTCTCCTGCAACTTCTCCGCCGTCGGGTCGAGCGACCCGAACGCCGGCGACACGATCAGCTATCGGTGGGTGTGGGCCGACGGTACGGCGAGCTCGACGTCGACCTCGCCGAGCCACACCTTCCCGGCTGCCGGGACCTACCTGGTGGAGCTGACGGTGACGGACGGATGGGGGACGGCCACCACGGTCAACCGGAGCGTGACCGTCGGCGGGCCCTGAGCCACCGGACAACCTCTCAGAATCCGGCGATCGTCCACCAGAAATCCAGTCCGGGAGGAGATTCTTTACCCGAAAGGGTCCGAACGGTCAGGAATGACGGACAATATTGGGTACGTTCGCAGGATTTCTACCCACAATTGCGCTAGTCACAGATACTGACCAGATGACCGGGACCCCCAAGGCCCCTCGGTCCAGCCGCTCCCCCAGGGCGGTTCCTCGGGTGGAAACAGGACGGCCGAACAGCACCAAGGCCCCTGCCATGGAGCGCTCGTCGCTGTGGTGGGCCTTCGGCCTCACCCTGCTCATCCTCCACCCCTACGCCGTCGTGTACGTCCTGATGGGAACCGACCAGCGACGCCTCGCCCTGGTGGGCGAGCTCTGCACCCTGGTCGCCGACCTCACGATCGTGTGCGCGGCGCTGTTGCTCACCCTCGACTCCCGCTTGGGCGGCAGCGCCCTGCGCGCCAGCATGGCGACCTGCCTGGTCCTGGTCGCCGTCCAGGACGCACCGGTGGCGATCCTCGCGATGGTCGACCCCGAGGTCGGTGCGCACTCCTACCGCCTGCACATCGGCCATCTGGCGGCCGTGCTGTTCGGCCTGGTGGTGCTCATCGCGGGACGTCGCGCGGTGCTCCCTCCGCGGAGCAGTCCGCTGGTCCTCGGGTTCGCGCTCGGGACTGTCCTGCTGGGCATGAGCATCGCCCTGTCCGCGACCGTGCCCGGCACCCTCGAGCTCGACGTCGACCGAGCAGGCGATCTCGTCGTCGTGGTGGTCGCCGCCGTCGGCGTGTGTGCGCTCTTCGTCCAGCTGCGCCGCTCCGGCCTGCCGCTCTGGGTCGCGAACCGTCTCGGCGTCGCTGTGCTGGCGATCTTCGGCGCCCGCCTCTACGCCACCGTCACCGACGCGACAGAGCCCCAGTTGCCTGCGGTCGCGGGCATCGTCGTCTTCAGCGCACTCTGTGCCACGACGGCCGCGGCGCTCCTGCGCCGCACCTTCGCCGAGTCGGCGACGCTCTCGCGTGGGTACGCCGACCGCGCGGCCGAAGCAGAGGCGACCGTCCGTCACGACCAGGAGCTCGCGCACGAGGTCCGCGCCGCAACGGCCGGCGTCGTCGCCGGAGCCCGCCTGCTCGCGAGCGGCCGGATTCCCGAAGGACCACGGCGTGACGCCATCGAGCACATGGTGGACGTCGAGGCCGCCCGTCTGGGCCGCAGCCTCGGCCCCTTGGCGGCCCCCTCCGGACCGGTCGCCATCGACGACGTCATCGGCCCTCTCGTCGTGGCACAGCGCGCGCAGGGCCACGAGGTCTCGTGGGAACCGTCCGGTCACGCCGTGGTCGTGCGGCGCGACGACCTGGCCGAGGTCGTGAACGTGCTGCTCAACAACGCCGCCCGGCACGGGGGGTCCCGGGACACCCGGGTCGCCGCGACCAACGTCGAGGACCACGTCGAGATCCGGGTGTCCGACCGCGGGCCGGGTGTCGCCACCGAGGTACGCGACCACCTGTTCCAGTGGGGCGCGCGCGGCCCCGACTCCCCCGGCGAGGGCATCGGGCTGCAGCGCGCCCACCGGCTGGCGCAGGAACACGGCGGCCACCTCCGCATGGAGACGTTGAACGAGCAGGGTGCCGCCTTCGTGTTCGCGCTCCGGGCGGCGGATGCCGGAGAGCTCGAGAAGAGCCTGCAGGGCTGGCCCGGATGATCGGCGCCGCCCAGGGCTCGACGCGCGTCACGATCGTCGACGACCACGCGCTCTTCGCGGAGTCGCTCGCCATCACGCTGGAGGCGGAGGGCTACGCCGTACGCCGGATCGACCTGACCCTCGACCACACCTCGCTCGCGAGCGTCCTGGCTGCGGTCGTCCGCACCTCCCCGCGGGTGGTCCTCCTCGACCTCGACCTCGGCCGGATCGGCGACGGCACGCGCCTCGTCGACCCGATCACCGCCACGGGCGCGTCGGTCATCGTCATGACAGGGAGCTCCGACCGGGTGCGGTGGGGTGAGTGCCTCCGGCGCGGTGCGAAGACGGTACTGACGAAGACCTGTCCGCTCGACCACGTCGTGACCAGGGTGCGACGGGCCGGGGACGGGCTGCCCCTGATGCCGCCGGAGGAACGGACCCTGCTGATCGAGATGGCGATTGCCGAGGACCGCGAGCTCCGCGCCATCCGGACCCGGCTCGAACGACTGACCAGGCGCGAGATGGAGATCCTCGGCGACCTGATGCACGGGCACCCGGTCAAGGAGATCGCGCGGACCTGCGTGGTCTCGGAAGCCACCGTCCGCACCCAGGTGAAGTCCATCCTGGCGAAGCTCGAGACCAGCTCGCAGATCGCCGCGGTCGGCGCGGCCTATCAGGTCGGCTGGCGCCCTCCGGGCGACTGAGATCACTCAGACCCCCGGATCTTTGCACCATTTGAGGCATGTCGCGCCGCTGCGGCGTCCCTAGGGTCGAGAGCGCTCCCCTCTCACTCGAACCTCTAGGAGACATCGCGATGCGGCTCCTCCTGGTCTGCTCCTCCGGCGGGCACCTGGCCCAGCTGATGTGCCTGAAGGGCTGGTGGGAGAAGCACGATCGCCACTGGGTCACCTTCGACACCGAGGACGCCGTCGCCAAGCTCGCGGGCGAGGACGTCACCTGGGCACACCACCCGACGACGCGCAACGCAGCCAACCTGGCCCGCAACTCCGCACAGGCCCGGAAGGTGCTTGCCGGCTACCGGCCGGACCTGATCGTCTCGACCGGCGCCGCGGTGGCCGTGCCGTACTTCTGGCTGCGCGAGCGCCGCCGGACCTCGACGGTCTACCTCGAGGTCTACGACCGCATCCAGACCCGCACACTCACCGGCCGGCTGTGCCGCCCTGCCACCGATCTCTTCCTCGTGCAGTGGGCAGAGCAGCAACGGCTCTACCGGTCCTCGGTCCTGGTCGGTGAGTTGTGGTGATGGACGACCCGAGGCCCCTGGTCGCCGTGTTCCTCGGAACCGACCACCATCCCTTCGACCGTCTGGTGCGCTGGGCGGCAGGGCTGGAGGAACGAGCCGGTGTCAGCGTCCACGTCCAGCACGGATCCACCACACTCCCGCCGGGTCTCCCCGGGGCGTCGATGCTGGCGCCCGAACCGATGGACGACCTGCTGCACCGCGCGAGCGCGGTCATCACGCATGCCGGGCCGGGATCGATCATGGATGCCCGCGACCACGGCCACGTCCCGATCGTGGTGCCCCGCGATCCGCACCTCGGCGAGCACGTCGACGACCACCAGCTCCGGTTCGCCCGGTTCATCGCACGCTCGGGAGCGATCATGACGGCGTACGACGAGGACGAGCTGGCGGCGCGGGTGCGCATGTCCGTCCTCGTCGGTCGCCCCAGGACGGCGGTGGTGCGACCCACCGCGACGCTGGACCGGTTCGAGCAGCTGATCGACAGGCTCGTCCGACGATGAGTGTGCTGCCGACGTGGGCGCCCGCTGCGCGGCGGCGCGAGTCGGCGCCGAAGCCCCGGGTCGCCAGGGTGGAGCGACGGCTCGGCCGACTCCTCCTCCTGGTGGACACGGTCGCCGCGACCGTCGCCGTCGTCGTCGCCATGCTGATCCCCGGAGGCGTCGAGCGCGGCGCCGAGGCGCTGCTCTTCGTGCCCGCCTGGCTGGGAGCGGTCACCGCCGTCGGCGAGTACAGCCAGCCCGGCATCCTGGCCGCCCGGACCCGCCGGCTCGCCTTCGTCTCGATCATGCTCCCCACCGCGGTCCTGGCCGGAACGGACGTCCTCGGCTACCCGCTGTCGGCCAGCACCGTCCTCGCCGTGTGCGTCCTGGCCGCGATCCTCGGAATGCTCGCCCGGGCCCTGGTGGTCGCCAGCGCCCGACACGGCTTCCGGGTCAGCGACGTCACCCACCGCGTCGTCCTCGCCGGAAGCGGGCCCAGTCTCCCGCTGATCCGGGCCCGGCTCGAGAGCGAGCGCCGGCACCGGTTCCAGGTTGTCGGCGCCTGCGTGGCCGGCGACGCCGTCTGGGATCCGGGTGACGTCGTCATCGGCGCAGGCCTGGACCGGTGTGCCGAAGTCGTTCGCGGATGCGGCGCCGATGCAGCCGTCATCGCACCCGACCCTGCCATTCCGGCCGCTGACTTCCGCCGACTCTGCTGGGCGCTCGAGGAGGTGGGCATCCGGATCTTCGTCTGGACAGGGCTGCACGACGCGCCGACAGGACGTACTGCGCTCGACGTGACCGACGACCTCGCCATGCTGCACCTGCGCGCACCCCGGCGCCTTCGCCCGTCCTTCGCCGTGAAGCGGCTCTTCGACCGGGTGGCCGCCGTCACCGCCCTGCTGCTGCTCAGTCCGCTGCTCGTCGGGCTCGCCGTCGCCGTACGACTCGACTCGCCGGGGCCTGCCTTCTTCCGGCAGACCAGGGTCGGGCGCGACGACAGCCGCTTCTCGATCTGGAAGCTGCGCACGATGTGCTTCGACGCCGAGGCCCGACGCAGCGAGCTCGTCGCGCAGAACGAGGCCTCCGGGCTGCTGTTCAAGGTGCACCAGGATCCGCGGATCACCCGTCTGGGGCGCTGGTTGCGGCGCACCTCGCTGGACGAGCTCCCCCAGCTGATCAATGTCGCGCTCGGCCAGATGTCGCTCGTCGGCCCGCGACCTGCCCTGCCCTCTGAGGTCGACCAGTACCCACCCGACGTCCGGCACAGGCTCGTGGTCGAGCCGGGCATCACCGGCCTGTGGCAGGTCTCGGGACGCTCGGACCTACCTTGGAACGAGGCCATCCGCCTCGACCAGGAGTACGTCGACAACTGGTCGTTCCTGCTCGACATCAGGATCCTGCTCCGCACGATCCACACCGTCTGCCTGGGGCGCGGAGCCTACTGAGAGCTGGCCGCCACCTCGCGGTGGTCGGTCCTCCGCAAGTAGACGTTGAGCAGCACGCTCGAGATCGCTGCCCACACGCACCACAGCGAGATGACGGCCGTCTGGTCGAGCCACACCAGCAGGGCCGCGGCCGCGATGTTCGCGACGCCGAAGACCTGCAGCGACGTCGGCCTGGCGATCAGGCCCGGGACGCAACAGGCGAGCACGTAGAGCGCGAGAGTGATCTCGACGTAGGGCAACCCCACGTTGTAGACGATGTGGTGCCCCTCGATCCGCTTGCCCACGGGCCCCTCGACCAACGACGCGAAGTGCGACAGACCTGCCGCCGTACCCGCGAGGACGAGGGCTGTCCCGAGCCGCCGGGATCGTCCGGTGCCCAGCACCAGGAATGCGATGGGGACGACGATCGGGACCAGGGTCAGCGCGATCAGGACATAGATCCAGGCCGCCACGTCGCCCGTGCAGGACGACACCTTGCCCTGCAGGTCCCACCACACCAGCGTCTCGATCAGCTGGTGCACGCCGAACAGCACCGGGAGCGCCGCGATCGGCAGCTGGCGCCGGTCACTGACGTGTCGCAGGGCGTCGATGCCGACCACGGTGATGACCGCTCCGACGGCGAGATCCATCTCAGGGGCGAAGCACACGGACGTCAGTCTCCACTCCGGAGCAGCAACCGCCTCGGGTGGGTCACCACCGGACCCCGCCCCGTGGCGACTGGCACCTGAGTAATTCCTACGCAGCGCACCCTCGTCCAGACCCCGCCACGCTGTCCTCCACGTCGCCGGTCCGGTCCGGCGGGATCGAGGAGATGAACCGTGCGCAGTTTCGTCGGAGCCGTCGTGCTCAGCGTTGTCCTGGTGTCCGCGTCGGGTTGTGGGGACGACGGGGGTGGCGCCTCCGGGCCGGGAGGGTCGGCCGATGCCGGGACGTCGTTGGGGCCCGACCTGGCACAGAAGCCGGACGGCTGGCCCGACGACATCACTCTCCCCCCACAGACGCAGATCACGGCGAACCTCGTCGAGGAGGCGTCCGAGGGTCGCACTCGTCGTACGGTCAATGCGAAGACCCTGCTGTCTCCCGAGGACGCGCACGCGTTCTATGCGGACCTGTTGGCGGACTGGTCCGCCACGGGCGGCGAGCCCGGCAGCGTGATCTCCGGAGCATGGACCTCGGGCGATCGCTCGGTCAGCACCACCGCCGCCGACGCAGGCGACACGACGACGCTGACCGTCACGGTGACTGAGCCGTGATCACCCGCCTGTGGCTTCGTGGGGTCGCCCTGGTCCTCGCGATGCTCGGTCCCCTGACCAGACCCCCTGCCCGGAGTCGCCATCGCGGACTCACTGCCACGATCTGGTCGGGGGGCCTGTTGGCCCTGGTGCTCACCCTGGGCGCGTGCTCCGAGGACATCGGGGAGAAGGTGGCCGAGAAGATCGCCGAGGAGCAGATCGGCGACGGCGCCGAGGTCGATGTCGACACGGGCAGTGGAGAGGTCCGCATCGACGACGGGAGCGGCAGCTCCTACATCAGCGGCACCCAGCTGCCGGAGGACTTCCCCGCCGAGGTTCCGCTCATCGAAGGAGAGATCCTGACGGGAGCGGCGGTGAAGGAGAACGACAGCGCCGTCTGGACGGTGACCGTCCAGGTCGCCGGCGACGCCCAGGAAGCGTTCGACGAGGCCGTCCGGCTGCTGGAAGGTGCCGGATTCGAGCTGGCGACCGAGCTGCAGGCAGGCCTGTACGGCGGCCAGCTCGACAACGGGACGTGGGACGTCGTCCTCGCTGCGTACAGCGACCCGGATGCCGGGAACACGGCGGTCATCTACACCGTGGGAGACACCAACCGATGATGGCGAACGTGTCGACGCGACCGGTGGTGCTCGGCGTCGTCGTGCTGGTCCTCCTCGCCGGATGCGGCGCCGATGACGCCACCTCGGAGACCACGCCCGTCTCTCCCCCGTCGGCTTCCCCGGCGTCTCCCTCGACGTCCGGCTCGGGATCGTCCCTGCCCTCCGCCGGGGACTGGGAGACGTCGTACGGGCCGCTGAGGTTCACGGTGACGGATCAAGAGTTCAGCGGCACCTACGACGGGGAGAACACGATCGCCGGGACCGTCGACGGCGCGCAGGTGGCGGGCGAGTGGTTCGAGTCGTTGAACTCCGTGGCGTGCGAGGAGGAGCGTGGCGGGACCGCCCACTGGGGAACCTTCACCTTCGCGTTCTCCGCCGACGGCAACACCTTCGAGGGCACGTGGGGCTACTGCGACGGCGCGCAGGAGAGCGCCTGGTCCGGCGAACGTGCTCCCGACGCCGAGCTGTCGTGACGGACGCCGGCCGCGGCCATCAGCCGGGCTGCTCCTCGAGCGCGGAGCGCAGCTCGGTCCTCCCGGACACGCCGAGCTTGCGGTAGACCTTCGCGAGGTGGTTGTCGACCGTGCGGACCGAGAGTCCGAGCTGCTCGCCGATCTCCTTGCTGCGCACCCGTTGAGCCGCGAGGTGGGCGATCTCGATCTCCCGCCGGCTGAGGAGGACACCCGACTCGGGCCACGAACCGAGCAGGTGAACCGAACGCAGCACCGCAGCCGTACGCCGGTCCCGGACGGCCGCGTCGTGGCGCCCCGACTCCTGGTGCAGGCGTGCTGCCTGCTCCCAGGAGTCGGCAGCACGGCCCACGAGGCCCGTCTCCTCGAGGGCGACGGCCGCAGCCGACAGGCGCTGCGCCGATCCGTCGACCTGGGCCGAGGCCCGGGTGGCCAGCAGCCGGGCAACGCCTCCCCGGCCACCGAGCTCGAGCAGCTCGTCGGCGAGACCTGGAGAGCGGCACATCATCCATGCCTCGTCGAGAGCGAGCACGCCGAGGTGGCCGTGACTTTCAGCGAGGGCGCGGCGAGCGGCGACGACGAGAACGTCCGGTCCTGACCTGGTGGCCGCAACGCGGGCCAGGTGCAGGGCAACCTTCACATCGGGTTCGTCCGCTGGATCCGGTGGTTCCAGACCGGTCTGCCCACGCCGCGCCGCCACCGCGAGCACGAGAGCCTCGGCCGTCGTACGCAGGCCGGTGAAGTCGTGCCACGCGAGGTGGCGCACCGCGCGCCCGCCCAGTACGGCGGCATCGTCGAGGCGTCCGGTGTGCAACGCGAGCTCGGCCGCGGCGTACTCCCACATCCCGAGCTCGTATCCAGCCGCCCGAGCGGCGGCATCGCGCCTCGACGTGGACAACTCCTGCGCCCTCGCCAGCTCGCCGTCGAACACGAGCGCGAGAAAACGCGAGAGCTCCAGGAGATGCCCGGAGCTCGCCGGAGCGACGGTGGTGCGTGCGAGTGCCCGAAATCCGGCTGCGACCTCCTGCTCTGCAGCGCTCCTGCTGCCGTCGAGACTGGCGATCATCGCACCGATCACGGCGGCGCCGACGGCTCCAGCAGCGTCCACGTCCGCGGCATCGACGTCGGGGGCTGCGACGTCGGTCTCCCCGGCCATCAGCCGCCACTTGACCAGGCCCGTGGCGATCAGATCCTTGGTCCGGCTCCCGACGGGTTCGGACAACAGCGAGGTCACGGCGGCGACCGCGACCGCCGCGTCGCCGTGTCGAACGGCGTGCAGGACGCCCAGCTCGTGGGCCAGGCGGACCAGCAGGTCGTCGTGGTCCGGGCGAGTCCGGTCGCCCGCCAGGAGTGCTCGCGCGCGGTCGAGGCACGCACCGGCGGCCTCGAGCTGCCCGGCCGCCGACGCCTCCGCACCGCGCAGCAACTGGGTGGCGGCGAAGTCGTTCGGGGCTGCCGCGAGCAATTCGGCCCGTTCCGGCGTGGTCAGCGCAGGCTGTTGGGCAGCAGCGAGGATCGCGCCCGCCGGCGGTGGGGACCCAGCGCGCACCGCCAACAACGCCGAGCGTGCCCGCCCGCTGTCGTCGCCGGAGACGGCCGAGAACACGGAGAGCGCCTCCGCTGCGCGCAGCCTGCCGAGAGACGGCGGCGTCGCGGCGAGGACGAGGTCACGGTCCAGGTGCCGGGCGAACCCGATCATGCCCGCGTCCTCCCGCAACACACCGTCGCTGAGCAGGCGGTCCATGCCCCCCACCTGCCGGACCGCGTCCGCCGGGACGTCGCCAGCGACGGCCACGACCTCGGCGGCTCGGCGCACATCCGGGGCAAGCAGCGCGGGGTCGAGGAACCACCGGCCCAGCTCGGCCGCTCCTGGCTGCGTCCAGCGCAGCTCCACTCCTCCGGGGGTGGGCTCGGGCACGGCGTACTCGAGCAGCGCCACCGCCACGGCAGGCCGTCCCTCGCACCGGGCCAGCAAGGAGGCGGCGGCACCAGCGGAGAGCTCGCCACCCACGCGGGCGGTGGCGAGGGCCAGGATCTCGTCCGGGCTGGCGGGGGCGACCTCGATCAGCTCCCAGCGGCCGTCGGCGATGCCGTCCCGAATCGCTCGCGGCAGGCTCACGAGGTCGGCGGCGACCAGCACGACGCTGGCTCCGGCCCGCGCCAGGTGGGAGACGAGCACACCTGAGGCACTGTCGAGGTCGTCGGCGTCGTCGACCACGACACAGGCCGCGGCCTGTGGATCCGCGAGCAGGCGTGGGAGCCGGGTGTAGGCGAGCAGGGCGAGCGAGGGGTCGGCGGCTCCGACCGCACCGTCGAGCTGGTACGACGACAGCACCGGCGCGAAGGGAGCGAGGGGAAGCCCAGTGGTGCCGTCAGCGCCGAGAACCTCCACGATCACGCGCCCAGCAGCGCGCAGCGCTTCGGCGACCAGCCGCGCGGTGTGGGTGCGTCCGCCACCGCGAGCCACCCGGATCACCACCGGGCGTCCGCCCGTCGCGGCCGCGGCCGCCCTCGTCACGGCCTCCCGTTGGTCCACGGAGAGGATTCTGCGGGCGATGCCGACCCGCGCACTCCCGTTCGGCGCAAGTTGAGTAGAACCTACTCACGCTCGGACGGCCCTCGACTACGACGCGAAGAGCGTCCGCAGCTCGGTCCTGCCGGAGACGCCGAGCTTGCGGTAGATCCGGGCCAGGTGGTTGTCGACCGTGCGCACTGAGAGCACCAACCGTTCGGCGATCTCTCGGCTCGACAGCCGGTCGCATGCAAGGTCGACGACCTCCCACTCACGATCGGTCAGAAGATCGGCGTCGCCGATCTGCCACGGCCGGACGTCGGTGCGCAGCTCCAGCTCGCGACGAGTCCGCTGGAGCCGTCGCAGCAGCTCCGGCCGGGTCCGCGCAGCAGGCATCGCCTCGGCAACGCGCAGGACGTCGACGGAGGTCGCCTCCATGCCTGCCTGTGCGAGACGTCCCGCTGCGGAGTGAACAGCCTCCGGCTGGCCCGCCCCGAGCGCGTTGCCCACTGCTGTCAGCGCGTCGTACAGCCCGAGGCCGGGGCCGACCCGGTGGTGGATGTGGGCCAGCAGGTCAGCTGCCTGCGTGGCCTGGTCGAGACGGAAGCACACCGAGAGCGAGATCGCTGCGACGAGGTCGTGCCCGGCGTCAGCGGCGACCCGCGCGGCCGCGAGGACGGTGCGTGCCGCCACTGCGGGGTCGCCCGCCAGCGCCGCCACCCAGGCCAGGGCCTCGGAGCGCTGCATCGCGGTCTTGGGATCGGCGATCTGGGACGGACGAAGTGTCGCGAGGCGGGCCATCGCCACCTCGCCGCGGCCGAGCTGTGCCTCCACGTTGGCCTGGAGCGCCACAGCGAATCCGTGGAATCCGAGCGGATCACGCCACCCCAGCTGCTCGACGGCCAGCTCGGCCAGAGCCAGCGCATCGGCCAGCCGGCCGCCGTACATGCGATGGATGCCGAGGGTCAGTGACCACATCCCGACCGAGTCCGGGTTGCAGACGACCCGCTGCTCCTCGCACACCCCGGCAGCCTCCTCCCCGCGGCCCTGGGAGAGCAGAAGGAAGTAGCGCTGGATGTGCACCATCGCAGCTGCGAACGGATCGAGGATGCCCTGCTCGCGCTCGATGCGGGTCAGGACGTCGGCGGCCTCACCGCCCAACCGGCCGCCCATCGAGTCGAGCATGACCGCAGAGATCGCCCCCCGGACAGCCACCTCGGGCGCGGAGTCGTCGGCCGGCGCGAGGACACTCTCGGCCTCGTCCGGCAGCTCGCCATTGAGGATCCGCCACGTCCGGATCTCTGGATCGAGCAGTCCGCGATCCTTCGCCTCGATGCGCGGTGCGAGGCGGGTCGCGAGCGCGAGCGCGGAACGGACGTCGAACCGGCGGTAGGCGTGGTGGCTGCCGCAGCGGGAGACCAGCAGGGCCAGGTCGGCGGACGTTGTCGCGACCGTCTCGGCGAGGACGAACGCAGCATCGGCGCGGTCCAGACGACCGAGGAACGACAGCGCGCTGGCCTCGTCGACGGCCGTCCCGAAGGCGGTCGGCTCGTCCTGTCCTGCGGCGCGCAACCGATCGGCGAGCTCGTGGGCCATCAGATGCGCCCCCATGGAGTAGGCGCGTCGGACGGCCCATGCGATGTCGTCCAGGTCGGCGCCCAGGGCCGTGTCGCACCGCAGCCGGACAGCCGTGAACCGCAGGTCCTCGTCGTCGCCGTCCTCGAGCCTGCCGGCGACCCGGTGGACCACAGCATCGCGCTGAGGAGGATCCATGCTCTCGAGGACGACTTCGCCGAAGGTCGGGTGGGCGACGCGCAGGACGTCGTCATGATCCTCGATGAACCCGCGACCGATCAGGTCGTCGGCGATTCGCTGTTCGCCGGGGACAGGCAGCAGCACCGCCCGCGGCGCCGATGCCCCGAGGGCGACGAGCTGCACAACGGCCATCTCGTCCGGAGCCAGCTCGTTCAAGCGGTCGGCGATCGTGGTGTGCAGGTCGCGTGGCAGCGCCACACCGTCGATCTCGACGCCGGCGCCGACGCGGCGCAGCAGACCCCGCCGCTCGGCGAGGTCGACCAGCTCACGCAGGTGCAGGGGGTTTCCGCCCGTCTGCTGGTGGAGCCGGGTGACGTCGTCGGGTCGGACACTCGCCCCGAGTCGGCCTCGGAGGAGGTGATCGACGTCGCCGCGGCTCATCGGCTCGAGATCGATCATGTCGAGAGCGTCCTCGATGACGAGTCGTTCCAACGGCCCGGTGAGGCCGTGCTCGGTACGCCCGGTCATGATGACCGGCACGCCGAAGGCCCGCACCAACTGGTGGAGGACGGCGCCGGAGGCGCCGTCGAGGAGGGGCGCGTCGTCGACGACGAGGAGGACTTCTCGAGCTCGGGTCCCGATCGCGGCGATCAGGTCACGTGCGGTCAGCCCCGCTGGCTCGCGGTAGCGCAGGCCGAGCTCGCGCAGCAAGGGGACGAAGGGCGCCAGCGGGGCGTCGTGGAGCTCGGCCAGTCCGACGACCGACAGCACCGTCGTACCCGTGCCCGACCACCGTGCGGCCGACCGACGGGCCATGGTCGTCTTGCCGATCCCGGAAGTGCCGCGCAGCAGCACCGGGCGCGGCGGTGTCGAGGTGAGTGATTCCTCGAGCCGACCTTCAGCCTCAGGACGGTCGAGGATGGGCCACGGCATGGCCGGAGCATAGGAGATCGGCAGCAGCGCCGTGTCCCAGATCCGCTCCTGGCGCGCCTCCTTCGCATGCAGCGGGGACGGTGCACCCGACCAGCCTCGACGTCTCAGGAATCGACTGGGTCGTGGCGCGCTCGTTGGTGCTGGTCGTTACGCAGGTTCAGCATCGGACTGCTCTGCACATGGTGGGCTCCTTCAGACCGGTGCGGCGTCGGACTCGACGTCGTCTGCGAAATCGCAGAATGCGTCATAGGCGCGGGGGCCGTGGATGGTGGCGGGGCCGCCCTTCATCAAGAAGGTGACGCCGATGGCCTCGGCAGCTTCCTGTCGGCTGGCTCCGGCGCGTGCGGCAGCCTGGGCGTGCGATGCGATGCATCCGTCGCAGCCTTCGACCACCCCGATGGCCAGGGCGATCAGCTCCTTGGTCTTCACGTCGAGCTCACCGGCGGTGAAGGCCGCCTTGTGGAGTTCACCGAAACCCTTGTAGACCGCTGGGATCGCACGTCGTAGCTCGCGGTGCAGCGGCGCAAGATCGGCCAGAACTTCCTTGCCGTGCTGGGCATGGGTGGTCGTGGTGCTCATGGTGGTTCCTTCCGTCGGACGAGTGATCAGGGGCGGCGATGGTCAGCCGTGGGCGAAGCGGATGTCGGGGAGGATCCGGGTCAGCCAGCGAGGCGCCCACCAGGCCGCGCGTCCGGTCAGGCGAAGCAGCACCGGCAGCAGGACCAGCCGGACGAGGAAGGCGTCGAGAAGCACGGCGATGCCGAGGATGATGCCCATCTCCTTGGGCGGCAGGGGGCCCGAGAGCGCGAAGGTGAAGAAGACCGCGACCATGACCGCACCGGCGGCGAAGATCAACCTCCCGGAGTGGGCGACCGCGCCGACCATGGCGTCATGTGGGTCGCCGCTTCGTTCGTGGTGCTCCTTGGCCGAGGCGAGCAGGAAGACCGTGTAGTCCATCGCGATGGCGAAGATCATGGCGAAGAAGAACACCGGAGCCCAGGCATCCAGGAACCCTTGGGACTCGAATCCGAAGAACCCCGCGCCCCAGCCTTCCTGGAAGATCAGCCTGGCCACCCCGAAGGCCGCGGCAGTCGAGAGCAGGCTCACCAAGGTGCCCAGCAAGGCGATCAGTGGCGCCTGGAGTGCGACGAGAAGCAAGAGGAAGCCGAGCGCCAGGATCACTCCGACCACCAGTGGGGTCGAGTCATCGAGCTGGGTCTTCAGGTCGAGGTTCTCCACCGCCGCACCCCCGACCAGGGCCGTGGAGGGAAGGTCGGCACGCAGCCGGTCGACCGTCGCGGCCAGGGCCGGATCGGACGGGTCGACCGTGGGGACGGCCTGGATCAGCGACAGACCAGAGCCATCCGGTGCCGGCGATGCGGGCACGGAACCGGCAATCCCGGGATCATCGGCCACCACAGCGGCGGCCTCCACGGCCTGGGCCTGATCGACGATGACCTGCAGGGTTCCGGGGGCGCCGGGACCGAAGCTCTCCTGAACGAGGTCGTAGCCGATCCGGGCCGAAGCATCGTCCGGCAGCACCTTGATCGACGGCATCGCCGTCGTCACGCCGACGATCGGCGCTGCCAGGACGCCCAGGACGACGAGGGAACCCAGCCCCCAGACCAACGGCCGCTTCCACAGGCGCTCTCCCCACGCCGCGAAGCGGGCGGAGCGGTGCTCTCCCTCGCGGGCCCAGGGAAGGGAGAACTTGTTGATCCGGTCGTCGAGCTCGAAGAGCACCAACGGCAACAGCGTCAGGGTCGCGCCGAGGACGAACAGGACCGCCAGCATGATCCCGCCAGCCATCGATCGGAATGACGGGGAGGGCACCAACATCACCGCGGACAGCGAGATCAGCACCGTGGCGCCGGAGAGGAGCACAGCCTTGCCGGCGGTGTCCATGGTCTCCGCGATCGCCGCCCGCGGCGATCCATGCGCAGCCATCCGCGCGGCGCGGTAGCGAACGACCAGGAACAGGGCGTAGTCGATGCCCAGCGCGAGCGCGAACATCATCGCGAAGTTCATTGCCCAGATGGACACCGGGACGAATTGGTTGATGAGCACCAACGAACCAGCCGAGGCAACCAAGCCGGAGATGGTCAGGAGCAGCGGGAGGCCGGCCGCCACGAGGGCACCGAACGCGAGCACCAGGATCGCCAACGTCACCGGCCAGGAGAACAACTCCGACTTCAACATCGCGCTCAGATTGGCCTCGTTGAAGTCCGACCACAGCAGCGACGCACCCGTCGGGTTCACCGTCACTCCGTCGCCAGACAGCTCCTCGAGTGGCCCCTTGACGTCATCGGCCACCCGGACCATCTCGTTGGTGTCAGCCCCTGCGCCGGCCAGCAGCACGGCTGTCGTGCCGTCCTGGCTCAGGGTTGCTCCGGCCTGTGGCTGGACCACCTCGGCGATTCGCGGATCCGTGTCGAGCATCGCGGTCGCCCGCGCCAGCACTTCGGCGCCGACTCCTTCGGTGACCGGCCCCTCGGCGGAACGGACAACCACCTGGATGGCCGAGCTCGCGTTGCCGCCGAAGTGATCGCGGGCCAGCTCGCGGGCAGCGACTGACTGCGATCCGTCGGCCTGCCATCCAGCACCAGAGAGGTCGCTCTCCACTCGTGGTGCGAAAGCGCCGAGCCCGACGATCAGGAGCACCCAGACCGCGGCCGTCGTACGACGTCGGCGGGTCACCCACACGCCCAGCCGACCCAGCGGACCGGGACGGAAACCAATCTCCGGGTCGAGGTCGGTACGGGACGGGTGCGACGCGGTGGCGGTCATGGATCACTCTCTCCTTGGGGAATGCGACATACCCTAGGGGGTATATTGAACTGGAGTCAAACACCCCCCGGGGTATCGTCCAATGCAATCCAGTACCCGCCACAGGAGGCAGCCCGATGAGCAGCTACACGATGACCGCGACCGTGGAACGGGGTTTCCCGGAGACCCTCGAACTCGTCCGCGGCGCCCTGGCCGCGGAAGGTTTCGGGATCATCACCGAGATCGACATGAGCGCGACACTGAAGGCCAAGCTCGATGTCGAGATGCCTCCCCAGGTCATCCTCGGGGCATGTCGCCCGGCACTGGCCCATCAGGCCCTGCTGGCCGACCCGTCCATCGCGACACTGCTTCCCTGCAACGTGGTAGTTCGCAGCGCGCGAACGACATCCACCACCGTCGAGGCGTTCGATCCTGCATTCTTGGCCGGGATGGTCGACAGCGAGGAGGTCCGCACCGTGGCAGCCGATGCTCGAGAGCGGTTGACCAGAGTCCTCGAGTCTCTCGAGAAGGAGAACTGACAATGCAGCTCGACGCCGTGGCCATGAAGCCAGTGGTGAACCGGATCAAACGCGCCCAGGGTCAACTCGCCGGCGTTGTGAAGATGCTCGAGGAGGGCCGCGACTGCGAAGACGTCGTCACCCAGCTGGCAGCGGTCTCCAAGGCCCTCGACCGGGCCGGCTTCGCGATCGTCGCCACAGGGCTCCAGCAGTGCATCACCGAGGGCGGCGCCGACAGCCTGGACGTCAAGAAGATGGAGAAGTTGTTCCTGTCCCTGGCATGAGGGCGCGCCACACTTCACAGGTCCGGCGGACGAGGATCGTCTGGCGCGTCAGCAACGCTGCGGTGCGGGCTACGATGAGAAAACCCCCGACGACGGCCTCACGCCGCGCAATCTGCCGTACTCAACGCGTGATGCCGGGTTCCCAGGATCGGTGGTGGGATTCCGGTACCTCCTCGACGGAGACGCCGGACCCGATGTGGCCCCGGATCCGGGGTTGCTCCTGCTACCCGGGGACATGAATGTGACGACGGTGACGCAGATCCTTGCGACCATCCATGGCCAGTCCGGCGGCGGGACGTCACTCCCCGACCTCCTCTGCATGGACTGCGCCCAGACCCTCCGCCTGACGGCCGTGGGCATGACTCTCACGAACACCGCCGGGCACAGGACGGTCGTCGGGGCGTCAGGGCTCATCGCCTCGCGGGTCGAGGAACTGCAGTCGGACGTGGGAGAAGGCCCGAGCGTCGATGCGTCGCTGGCCAGCCGGAGCGTCATCCACGACGACCTCATGATCGACTCCGGCGCCAGGTGGCCGATCTTCGCGCCTGCCGCCGTTGCCGCGGGCATCCGGGGGGTGAGCGCGCTTCCGCTGCGGGTCGGCGGGGTCAGGCTCGGCAGTCTCGGGCTCTATCGGTCGAGCCCCGGACACCTGGACGACGCCCAGAGCGACACGGCCGAAACCTATGCGGCCGCCGCCGTCGCCGTGCTGGTCGGCCTCCAGGGCGAGGCGACAGAGACCGCGCTCCACCCCGATCTCGCCGCGCCCATGGCCTACCGGGCCGTGATCCACCAAGCGACCGGCTTTCTGTCGGTCAAGGCATCGCTGGAGATGTCCGAAGCGCTGTTGCTGCTGCGCGCGAACGCGTTCGCCGCTGACCGGCCGCTCGTCGACGTCGCCCACGACGTGCTCTCGGGCCAGCTGCGGCTCCACCCGGAGGAAAAAGAGGATGATTGAGGAACGGACGCCCGCTGCTCCCCACGGGGCGCTCGGCTGGAGGAGATGGCCATGACGAATGAACTGCGACTGACCCGAGTCTTCGTTGAGCTCGCGGACACCTTGATCGACGAGTTCGACGTGCTCGACTTCCTGTCAGTCCTGACTGACAGAAGTGTCGGGCTGCTGAATGCCGATGCGGCTGGCGTCATCCTCCTCGACCCGCACGGCGTCATGCACGTCGTCGCATCGACGAGTGACCAGGCGCAGCTCCTCGAGCTCCTCGAGCTGCAGAACGAGGAAGGCCCTTGTCTCGACTGCCTGGCGACCGGTCGAGCGGTCGTCAACGTCGGGCTCGCCGAGGCTCAGGAACGGTGGCCGGCCTTCACCCGCGCGCTGGCCGACGGCGGATTCCAGTCCGCCCATGCCATCCCGCTGCGCCTTCGGGACTCGGTCGTCGGGGCGATGAACCTGTTCTGCACCACCGAGTCCCGCTTGAGTGACGACGACGTCGCCGTGGGACAGGCGTTGGCAGACATCGCCACCATCGGCTTGCTCCAGGAACGGGCGGTCCGGCAGTCCGGTCTCATCGCCGAGCAGCTCCAGGCAGCACTCGACAACCGCGTGCTGATCGAGCAGGCGAAGGGCTCCCTGATGGCGAGCGCCGGTCTCGACGTCGACCAGGCCTTCCAGCTCATGCGCACCTACAGCCGCCGCAACAACGTGTCCGTCAGGGAAACCGCACGCCGGGTGGCAGAACGTTCTCTGAGCGTCGATCAGCTGAGACAGAGCTGACCATCGTGACCGGTCGCACTCGAACCGAAAGGTCTCTGGCGCGCCGCCGATCCTCGGTGTAGACATGGTCAGGTATCGATCGACCCGCCCGGACCCCGCGAGTCCACGTTCATCACGAACGAACGGACTGGGCCATGGCGAGGGTCAACGAACCACCGGACGGGAATTCCGCGAGCGAAGGGATCCCTCCGCTCCACCACACCGAGACACACCCGATGGGCGGCGAGTTCCCGCACGCTCGCACGCAACGCTCGGGCGCGCCGAGTCGCGCGATGCGGATCACCATCATCGGCCACCACACCCTGCTGGCGGACTCGATCGCGGTGACGCTGGAGCGAGAGGGACATCTCGTCGCGACGGTCGACTTCTCCCACCCGCAGTCGTCCCTGGCCACGGCTCTCGCCGCCGCGCTCCGCAGCATGGGGCGGTTGGTACTGCTGGAACACGACCTTGGTCACATCGGCAACGGAATGCGCCTGATCGCACCGCTGACCACGGCGGGGGCGACGGTCGTCCTCATCACCGAGTCGCGGAACCAGGTCCATTGGGGCGAAGCCATCCAGCAGGGCGCCAAGGACGTCCTCCACAAGTCGCGCTCGCTCAAGGACGTGGTGACCATCGCCCAACGGGTGCGTGACGGCCTGCCGCTGATGTCTCGCGATGAGCGGGCCACGCTGGTCCACACTGCCGTCACCGATCGAGAAGAAGCACGCACGTTCCGGGCCAGGTTGGATCGCCTCACCGAACCCGAGATGGCGGTGCTCGGAGCACTGATGAAAGGCGCGTCGGCGCTGGACATCGCGCGAACGCGGCTGACGACCAAGGAGACCGTGCGAAGCCAGATCAAGTCGATCCTCGCGAAGCTCGAGGTCACCTCACAGCTCGCAGCAGTGGGCGCCGCACATCGGGTCGCCTGGGAGCCACCACTGCGCTGACCGTGGACTACCTGTCCGTAGTACTGATGGTTCGGCCGGGTCGGCGACGGCGAGCAGCGGTTCACCCTCGCTGACTTGCTCATCGCCGACCTGACCGCCTGAGCCGCTACCCGGCGCGGGTCGCCAGCTCCTCGCGCAGCGCGGCGATCTCCGCCTCGGCGGCGGCCAGGCGCTCGCGCATCGCGGCATGCACCGGCTCGAGCTCGGCAGCGCTGTAGCGCGGCGTGATGTGCTGCGGGCAGTTCCATTCGAAGGCCTCGACGGCGACGACGATCGCGCGCTCGACGACGGCATCGGAGCTCGGATCAGCGAGCCTCTCCACCAGCTCCGGCTCGTCGGCGAGTGTCACCACCCGGGCGCGGCCGAAGACCTTCAGGCGCTGCCGGCCGGCGTGGTCCATGGCGATGAGCGAGACCCGGTCGTCGTGGGCGAGGTTGCCGACGCTGACGTACTGCAGGTTGCCCTTGAAGTCGGCCCAGCCGATCATGTGGTCGTCGAGGACGCGCAGGAAGCCGGGAGGCCCGCCGCGGTGCTGGACGTAGGGCCACCCGGTCTCGCTCACGGACGCAAGGAAGAAGGCGTCCCGCTCCTCGAGGTAGTCCCGCTCGTGCGGGCCGAGCGGGTCCGGCCCGGAGCGGTCCGCGATCCCGCGCGCCGCCTTGGCGCCGTAGAAGTCCCGGCTGCCGTGACGCTCCTGGACCTGCTGGACCGTGTCGGTGAACGCGATCGCGGCGTAGTGCTTGTTCATCACAGCTCCTGTCGTTGGCGGCGGGCATGGCGGGCGACTCGTGCGCGGTTGCCGCAGACGGCCGACGAGCACCACTGCCGCTTGGCGTGGGTGGCGACGAACAGCAGGCTGCAGGCGTCGGACGCGCAGACCCGGAGCCGGTCCGCCGACGACCCCGTCACGACGTCGATCGCCGACCGGGCGACGGCGCCGACGGTGAGCGCCACCGAGTCCTGCGTCCCCCACGACGTACGAAGCCCGGCGCCCGCGGTGACGATCGCGAGCTGCGGGGCAGACGGCGCGTCGGCGGCTGCGGCATTGACCGCTGACACCGCGGAACGGTCGAAGGGGAGGTTGTCGAGGTGGCTCAGCAGAACCGAGCGGACGGCGCTGCGCAGGTCGGCGGTCTGCCCCGGCGAGGGCGCCGTGGCACCGGGGGGCAGCCGGTGCGCCTGCAGCGCCCAGAACGCGGCGTGCCGTTCGTCGTCGACGAGCAGCTCCACCGCCGGGTCCGTCGCCACGGTCACCGTGTTGGCCAGGTCGACGGCGAGCGGCTCGCCGGCGAGGAGCAGGCCCGCGGCAGCGACGTCGTCGTGGGCGAAGGGGGCCGCGGGGCTGCGCATGACTCGAGCATAGGTGCCTAATGCTTTCTAATCAACTTATTCATTAGCAGGTCTGGCGCGACCAGTAGGGTCGCCCCATGACGATCAACGTTGTCGCGACCATCCCGCTCGACCCCGCCCGCGCAGCCGAGGCCGGGCCCGCTCTCGCCGAGCTGGCCGCCGCCTCCGCCGAGGACGAGGGGTGCCTGCGCTACGACGTGTACCCGTCCGCGTCCGTGCCCGGCACCTACGTGACGATCGAGGAGTGGCGTGCCCAGGAGGACCTGGACGCCCACATGAGCCAGCCCCACGTGGCCAAGGCCTTCGAGGTCGCCGGCCCGCTGCTGGCCGGCGAGGTCGTCATCCACGTTCTCGGCGCTCTCTGAGCTCTTCCCCTCCGCAGACCCATCCGGGCGGAGGCGGGGAACGAATCACCGGCGTGCGCCCCTCCGACCGGCTCCGCGCCGCCACCCTGCACGCCAGCGCCCGCTTCACGGTGCGCTACGGCCGGGAGCTGCGCTTCGCAGGCCGAGACCTGCCCCGGCCCACGCGCCGCCGCTACGCGACCCGCCACGGCCGGGTCTCGACCCTGGAGTACGGCGATCCAGGGACGCCCGCGCTCGTGCACTTCCATGGCGGCGCCTGGCTGATGCGCTACCCCCAGATGGACGACTGGTGGTGTCGCTACCTGGCCGCGGAGGCGGGGGTGCGGGTGGTCAACGTCGACTTCCGCGCCGGCCCCTTCGTCGCCTATCCCGTCGCCCAGCACCAGTGCCACGACGTCGCCGCGGCCGTGGCCGAGCAGGGCGCACCGGTGGCCGTCGGCGGATTCTCCAGCGGCGGCGGACTCGCCGCGTCCGTGGCGCTGCAGGCACGCGATCTCGGCTCCTTCACCCCACGACTCCAGGTGCTCGGCGTACCCGCCCTCGACCTCGCCTCCGACCTGCCACCGGGCCCCGGAATGATCTCCGCGTCGCTGCGGGGACTGGTACGCCGGGTCTACTTCCCTGACCCCGCCAGCCGGCACGAGCCCTACGCCTCCCCCGTGCTCGCCGAGGACCTGACCGGCCTGCCGCCGGCGATCGTGCTCACCGCGGAGCGCGACACGTTGCGACGCGACGGCGACCGGTACGCCGAGCGTCTGCGTGACGCCGGCGTCGAGGTTATCCACGACGTCACGCCTGGAGTCGACCACTACTTCCTCACCGAGGACCCGGACCGGGCTCGTCGGACGATGGCGATGGTCGCGGCGCAGGTGCGAGAGCGGCTGTCCGGGTGAGGGTTCCCAACCGGCGCGTCAGTCGCGCTGCGGTGGTGCAGATCCGTCGGACTCGGCCGCCTGCGCCCGGCGCGCCTCTACGTCTGCCAGGTGATCGATCGGCTGATCTCGTCGTACTGGTGAATGAGGAAGTTCCAGTTGGCCACCGCGAGTGGCCAGTCCACGCCGTCAGGCGCCAGAACGCCCAAAGCGTTCTACCCGTCCGAACCGGATACCCCTGTACCCATCTCATGTCACCGACAGCGGGCGAAGCTGTCGAGCCTCGCCTCCCGCGAGAGCGCTGTGGAAACGCGCCTTCACGTCGACGAGATGGACACCGTCGGGAGTCACGATCACCGGATTGAGGTCGAGCTCCACCAACTCCGGCACGTCGATCGCGAGCTGCCCGATCCGCGTGACGGTTTCGGCCAGGTCCTCGGTCGCCAACGGGGCCGCACCCCGGAACCCGTCGAGCAGGGGCCATGTCGTCATGCTCCTCAGCGCCCGCATCACCTCGTCCGCGCTGAAGGGGGGAACGAGGAGCACTCGGTCGGTCGCCAGCTCGGTCGTGATCCCGCCGGGCGCGATCATCACCAGTGGGCCGAGCGAGGGGTCGCGCACGAGCCCGAGGGCGACCTCGGTGCCGCGGACCATCGGCTGCACGACGACCCGGCCCGCGGCGCCCTCGGCGGCGAAGCGAGCGACCGCGTCGGCGACCTGGGAGCCGCTGACAAGGCCCGTCGCGACCAACCGCCGCTCGGTCCGGTGCACGACGTCGGCTGACACGACCTTGACCGCGACTGGGAAGCCCAGGCCGGCAGCGGCACGCGGAGCATCCTCACCACCGACGACCACGCCGATCAGGCCCAACCCGTATCGCTGGAGCAGCGAGGACGCCTGCTCAGGTGACGCCCACCCGTCGGCGGTGCCGGCCTCCACCAACGAGCGCGCATCCGCCCGGGCGCTGAGGGCGCGCCGGGCGTCGGGGGCAGGAGCGAGACCCACCGGCACACGCCGCCACTGGACGTAGCGGGCAACTCTGCCCAAGGCGTCCACGGCAGCCCTCGCGGAGGGCATCGTCGTGACGCCGGGAGGCGCAGCAGCACTGCCGCCCACGAGCACGACGAGGAGTGGACGGTCGGCGTGCCGCGCACGGACGTCGGACAGCACCGCATGCGCTGCGTCGACATCGTTGGTGTCGGTCGCCACCAGCACGACCACGACCGAGTCGACCTCTCCTGAGGAGAGGACCCTCTCAACCACCGCACCGAGCTGCTCGGCGTCAGCGCCCGCTCCGACGTCGACCGGATTGGTCGCGCCCGAAGTGTTCGCCACCACTATCTGGACCTGTGACTGCAGCTGTGGGGACAGCTCGGTCACGACCAGGCCAGCCTCTTCGGCGGCGTCCGCGGCCAGGATGCCGAGCCCGCCGGCGTTGCTGATGACGGCGAGCCGCGGACCTGCGGGCAGCGGCTCACTGGTCAGGACGGTCACCGTCTCGGCCAGGCTCTCGGCGTCATGGCAGTCGATGACCCCCGACTGCGCGAACAGGGCCCGGACGCCGGCATCGGGCGAGGCCGCCGCGGCCGTGTGGGACTGACCAGCGCGTCGACCGCTCGTCGACCGGCCACCGACCACCGCAACAAGGGGCTTGCGTTCCGCGAAGGCGCGGGCGAAGCGCGCGAATTTCCGGGCATTCCCGAAGGACTCCAGGTAGAGCGCCGCGCAGGTGACGTCCGGGTCGTCGTACCACGCAGCGAGCAGGTCGTTGCCCGAGACGTCGACCTTGTTGCCCAAGGAGACGAACGAGCGAACGCCCACCTCCGCCTTGGCGAGGAGCTCCATCAACGCGATGCCGACTCCGCCGGACTGGCTTGCGACCGCAAGGCCCCCGGACGGGATCGCGCCGAGCCCGAAGGTCGCGTTCAACCGGACATCCGGGTCGTTGCAGAGCACGCCCAGGCAGTTGGGCCCGACGAGACGGACGCCGCGGCGCCGGGCCAACGCGCCGAGCTCTGCCTGCAGCCGCGTGCCCTCCTCGCCCATCTCTCCGAAGCCCGAAGCGATCACCACCGCCGCGCCGACGCCGTGAGCGGTGGCGTCGTCCAGCGCGTGCAGCACACCGGACGCCGGCACAGCGATGACAGCCAGGTCGCAGAGCGGCGCACCAGCCAGGGAGGCTCGCGTCGGCACCCCACCGACAGGTTCACCTCTGGGATGAACCACCACGAGCGACCCGGCGAATCCGCCTCGCACGATGGCGGCCAGGATCGCTGCTCCCAGTCCCGATCCGTCGCGCCGTACGCCGTACAGCGCAACCGATCGTGGCGTCAGCAAGGGCCGCAAGGATCGTGCCTCGGAGGAGAACTCGCGACGGTCAGCAGCCGTCTGCGCCACCGCCGTGACGGTGATGTCCAGCCGCAGCTCGACCTCGCCGCCGTCGCGGTGCGTGGTGGTGTGGAACCCCGCGTCGGCGAAGACCTCGAGCATGCGCGCGTTCTCGGCAAGGACGAGTGCGGTGAATCGGTGGATCCCACGGTCCCGTGCCGCGGCGGCGAGATGCTCCAGCAGCAGGGTGCCGAGCCCATGGCCGCGCAGCTCGTCATCGACGAGGAACGCAACCTCGGCGGAAGTGCCGTCGACGGGTTCTGCCGTCGCCAGGCCGATGGCCCGATCTCCCGACCAGGCGACGCGTGCGATGGTGCTCGATGAGGAGAGGACGTGCTCCACGTAGGCATGGGCGGGCACGCTGCCTCCGGTGAAGAACCGGAGCCAGAGCGAGGTCCGCGACGCCCGCTGGTGAAGGTCGTCCAGCGCGGCGCCGTCCCCGGGCCGGATCGTACGGATGGTGGCCACGGCGCCGTCCGCGAGGAGCACGTCGGCAGTCGTCATCACCACACCCTCCGCACGGGCAGCTCGTCGGTGCAGCTCCAGCCGGTGCCGATCCGACGACCTGTGATCTCGTCCCACCGGAGACGGAACCAGGTCGCGTCCTGGATGCGTGCCCAGCGCGGTGGGCCGGGCGTGTGCCTCTCCGCCTCGGTGAGCTCCTCCGGGGTCACCCGCTCGCCGGTCCCCCGCGCCACCACCGACCAACCATGGTGGCGCTCGTGATTGACGTGATCGACCTCGAGGAGCACGCGCGCCCCGTCGGCACACCGGTCGATCAGGGAGCCGGGAGCCGTCCGCACCAGGACCGAACCTTCGACAGTCACGTAGTTGACCGGCAGCACTTCGATCCGGTCCGCGCCGACGTCGAGGACCAGTCGGCCGAACACCCCGGCGCGGAGCAGGGTCAGGCACTCCTCCTGGTCGAGGTCGGCGACGGCGCTCACGAGCCGCACCCGCCGCGCCACGGTCCTGGTCCGCTGTCAGGCATCGCCGAGGGGGCGGGGACGCCAGGTGCATGAGCAGAGGAGTTCGCGGTCACCTCTCGATCATCGACGGCCGGCACGCTCGACCACAGGGTCGAAGGTCCCCCGCTCCGGAGACCGACGTCCTCAGCTCCGGGGAACGGACCAGACGATGGTGGTGCCCTCACCCTGCTGGGTCCTGATGGTCAGCGACCCGCCGCGTCGCTCGGCTCGCGTCCTGATGTTCGCCAGCCCGCTCTCCGCGCCCTCACCGGTGATCCCGCGACCATCGTCGCGCACGGTCAGGACGATGACCTCCCCTGCCTCGAGGACCACCTCGATGGCGGTGGCCTCGGCGTGGCGGCTGGCGTTGGACAGCCCCTCGGCGAGGACAGCGAGCAGGTCCGGTGCCAGTCCCGGGTCCACCAAGGTCCGCACCGGTCCCTCGAAACGTAGGACCGGCCGGAACTTGAGCGTCGCCGCCGCGCGCTCGACGAGACGCGTCACCTCGGCCTGGACGTCACCGGCGGTCTCGAGCGAGCTCAGTCCGAAGATGGCGCGCCGGATGTCCTTGATCGTCGCGTCGAGGTCATCGACCGCCTGGTCGAGACGGGCAACGACCTCGGGTCGGTCCACCATGCGCGTCGCTCCCTGGAGGCCGAGGCCGACGGCGAAGAGCCGTTGGATGACGAGGTCGTGCAGGTCGCGACCGATCCGGTCACGGTCCTCGAAGACGGCAAGCCTGCGCTGGTCCTCCCTTGCCTCGGTGAGCTGCATGGCGAGGGATGCCTGCTCGGCGTACGACGCCACGAGCTGCGCGTCCAACGTGTAGTAGCGGTCCTCGTTGTCGCTGGTCCAGGCCAGCGACAACGTTCCCCTGGAGTGCCCCGTGGGCGTGAACGGCACCGCGAGCACGGGTCCGATCTCGGCGAGGCCCGGGGCCGCGTCGACGACCGTCCGGGAACCGTGAAGGTCCTCCACCGCACATGGCTCGCCCTTCTCGAGCGCGCCGCGGGATGCATCGTCGGAGGTCAGCGCCTCAACCGTGTCCTCGGTCCAGGGCCGACCCGCGAGGGCGACGACCTGCAGGTCGTCGGCATCGGGTTCACCGACGAGGATCCACGCCGCGTCGGCAGAGCACACGCGTCGCGCTCCTTCGGCGACAGCGGCATAGGACTCCTGCGTCGACTTGTGCGTCCCCAGAGCCGAGCCGATCTCAGCAGAGGCTCGGGCCCAGGCCTCGCGGGCCGTCGTCTCTTCGTACAGTCGCGCGTTCTCGATGGCCACACCAGCCGCGGCCGCGAGGGCCACGACCACTTCCTCGTCCTCGACCGTGAAATCTCCACCACCGACCTTCTCGGTCAGGTAGAGGTTGCCGAAGACACGATCCCTGATCCTGACCGGAACGCCCAGGAACGAGCTCATCGGCGGATGATTGGCGGGGAATCCGTACGAGGCGGCATGCTCGGCGATGTCGTGCAGACGAAGCGGCTCGGGACGGTCGATGATCAGCCCCAGCAGGCCGTGGCCCGTTGGCAGGTCACCGATCTCAGCCGCGATGTCGTCCGAGATGCCATGGTGGACGAAGGTCCGCAGACGACGTCGCCTGCCCGCGCTGAGCACGCCGAGTGCCGCGTACTCCGCATCGACCAGGCGACTCGCGATCGCGACGATCCGAGCGAGCACGCCGTCGAGGCTGAGGTCGGCCGAGATGGTGACCACGGCATCCAGGAGGAGCTGCAGCCGCGCCTGCTGGTCCAGCGCCCCGTGCATCCGGTCCAGGACCGCATGGACCAGGTCCTCGAACTCGACGCCGTCGAGACCAGGTGTTCGAGTGCGGATCACGTGATCGTCGTCGGCTGCGCCCATTGCGCTCACGCCCCTCTCCCCAACGTGCTGAACGCTAACAGTCGAGCGCAGTCCAGAGGGGCCGAAAGGCCCGCTCGACGAGGACCGCTCGACCCTGCAGCGACAGCTCCAGGGTGACCAGACTGGACTCGTTGCCCAACCAAGGAGGCGGAGTCCCATGCCCACACAAGACGTTCATCCCGGCAGACTCGTGGTGCTCAACGACATCGAGTGCTGGGAGCTGCTCCAGTCACGTCCCGTCGGGCGCATCGCTTGGTTCGGGCTCCAAGGAGTGTCCGTGATCCCGGTCAACTTCGAGGTCGCCGACAATGCGATCGTCCTGCGCACCACGCCGTACTCGATGATGGCGCGCGACAGCGCCGATCGTCAGGTGGCCTTCGAGGTCGACCTCATCGACGATGAGCACCACTCCGGTTGGAGCGTCCTCGCGCGAGGCAGGTGTACCCGCCTGCACAGATCACCCGACACTCCGGGCCCGTGGGTCACCGGCCCGAGGATCCTGGGGATGCGCATCGAGGTCCAGTCGATCAGCGGGCGCCGGATCCTGCAGCCTGACAAGGACTGACGGCTGGGTCCGTCAGTCGGGAGCGACCGGAGGCGTGTGCTTGACCGAGTAGATCGCCGCCTGCGTCCGGCTCGACATCCCGAGCTTGGCGAGCAGCGACGAGACGTAGTTCTTGACCGTCTTCTCGGCCAGGTGGATCTCCCGGGCGATCTGCCGGTTCGTGAGCCCCTTCCCGATCAGGTCGAGGACCCGCAACTCCTGGTCGGTCAGGGACTCCAGTTCCTTGTCGACCTTCGGCCCGGACCGGATCCTCTCCAGAACCTGCGCCGTGACCGACGGGTCGAGGGTCGACTGACCCGCTGCGACGCGCCGCACGATGTCGAGCAGGTCGTTGCCGCGCACCTGCTTGAGCACGTAACCGGACGCTCCGGCCATGATGGCCGAGAACAGCGCGTCGTCGTCGTCGTACGACGTCAGGATGAGCGCCTTGATCGACGGATCCTGGGACCGGATGTCGCGGCACACGTCGATTCCCGACCCGTCCGGCAGCCGACCGTCGAGGATCGCGACATCGGGGCGGAGCGCGGGGATGCGTCGCGTGGCCTCCTGCGCCGAGTCGGACTCGCCCACCACGACGATGTCGCCCTCGCTCTCGAGGAGGTCGCGGATCCCGCGTCGGATCATCTCGTGGTCGTCGAGAAGGTAGACGCGGACAGGCTGACGATCACCGTCGGTCGAGTGCTCACTCACCCGCCCACCGTAGCCCGACAGCGCGGCCCACACTGCCCGATCGGAGAGGACTTTCGGCCCTGCCGCACACGAGGGAACGGCGCCGAGACTCGTCGGAGGCACAGGAGCGGAGGACCACCCATGACGACAACGTCCCAACCCAGGACGGACGCGGCACCGGCGGTGCTCGTCCGGCGTCTGGTGCAGTTCGCTTGCCTGGCTCCCAGCGTGCACAACACCCAACCCTGGCGGTGGAGGTACGACGGCCTCGTCCTGACACTCCTTGCCGACGAGGACCGTCGACTGACCAGCTCCGATCCCAGCGGTCGCAACCTGACGATCAGCTGCGGCGCCGCGCTGCACCACCTGCAGTTCGCGGCGCGCGCGCTGGCGTGCGATGCCTTCGTCACCCTTGCCCCTGATCACGCCCCCGACGGCGAGCTCGCCCGGATCCGGATCCACCGTGTGCCGGGACGACCGGTCGTCGGCGAGGACATCGAGCTCATCCGGTCTCGTTGCACCGACCGGCGCCGATTCACCGCCTGGCCGGTGCCCGATCACCGGATGCTGCAGCTCTGTCAGGTCGCCGAACCCTGGGGCGTGAGGGCCGCCGCGGTTCTCAGCGACCGCGACCGCATCCGCCTCGAGCTGCTCGCCAACCGTGCGCTGACCTTCCTGGACCTCGAGGCGGAGCGCCGCGTCGAACAGGACGGATGGATCGACCACGGTCCGGTCGACGGCATTCCGCTGGACCATCTGCCCGACGCGCCGAACCCCTTGCAGGCACGAACCCGCTTTCGTCCGGGTCTGCTCGAGGACACACGCCTGGTCATCCACGGCGGCGACCGGGTGATCGCCATCGGTGCAGCGACCGATGACCGGACCAGTTGGCTCCGCGCCGGGCAGGCGCTCAGCGCAGTCTGGCTGGAAGCTGCCCGAGGAGGGTTGTCCGTCGTGCCGATGAGCCAGCCCATCGAGGTGGAGAGCATTCGGCGGGAGATCGCGAAGTCGGTCCTCGGCAACGCGTTCCAGCCCCACATCCTCCTCCAGATCGGGCTCCAGGCAATCGGACGCCGAGAGCTGCCGCGCACGCCCCGTCGTCCTGTCGAAGAAGTGCTCGACGCCCGTTCCGACTGAGGCGCGTACGGACGCAGTGGCAGGCCCCGTGCATGCCTTGCGTCCGTTTCGGGGGCCGAAGGTCCCGATGGTCCGGGCAGTCTGGCCATGGGCCGGGAGGTACCCGGATTCCTAGCGTGGTCACGTCAAGCCCCTCACGACGCCAGGAGCGCCCTCGTGGACCCGACCGACATCGCGCGGTGGCAGTTCGCCATCACGACCGTCTACCACTTCCTCTTCGTCCCCATCACGATCGGCCTCTCGGCCATCATCGCCGGCTACGAGATCACCTGGCTCCGCACCCGCGACGAGCGCTGGCTCCGCCTCACCAAGTTCTTCGGAAAGCTCTTCCTCATCAACTTCGCAATCGGCGTGGTGACCGGCATCGTGCAGGAGTTCCAGTTCGGCATGAACTGGAGCGACTACTCACGGTTCGTCGGGGACGTCTTCGGCGCACCCCTGGCCATCGAGGGACTGCTCGCCTTCTTCCTCGAGTCGACCTTCCTGGGGCTGTGGATCTTCGGCTGGGACCGGCTTTCCGGCAGGCTCCACGCCGCGTGCATGGTGCTCGTCCACCTCGGCACCCTCTTCTCGGCCTACTTCATCCTCGCCGCGAACTCCTGGATGCAGAACCCGGTCGGCTTCGCCTACAACCCCGACACCGGACGGGCGGAGATGAACGACTTCGCCGCGGTGATGCTCAACAAGGTGCAGCTGGCGACCTTTCCCCACGTCATCCTCTCCGCCTACATGACAGGAGCCGCCTTCGTCGTCGGCATCGCCCTGTGGCACCTGCGACGCAGCCGCGCCGAGCGCGACGAAGCGCTGTTCGGCCCAGCGGTGCGCAGCGGCGCCTGGATCGTCCTCGTCGCGGCTCTCGGCGTCGTCATCACCGGTGACGTGCAGGGCAAGATCATGACCGAGGTCCAGCCGATGAAGATGGCCGCGGCCGAAGGCCTCTACGAGACCGAGAAGCCCGCCGACTTCTCCCTCTTCCAGCTCGGCACCCTCGACGGCGAGCAGGAGACCTTCTCCTTCAAGGTCCCGGGGATGCTCTCCTACCTCGCGACCGGCACACCGGGGGGTGAGGTCCAGGGGATCAACGACCTGCGCGAGCAGTACCGCGAGACGTACGGCGCCGACCCGGGTGCGGCGTACTACTCCCCCGGCGACTACACCCCCGTCATCCCACTGACCTACTGGACCTTCCGCCTGATGATGGGGCTCGGCATGGCCGGCGCCGCCGTCGCAGCGTGGATCCTCTGGGCGACCCGCCGCGGCAGCACCTCGGGCGGCCGCTCAGTCCTGGCGGCGGCGATCGCGCTGCCCTTCCTCCCGCTCCTCGCCAACTCCTTCGGCTGGATCTTCACGGAGATGGGGCGCCAGCCGTGGGCGGTGTTCGGCCTGATGACGACCGAGCACTCGGTCTCGCCGGGTTTGACGACGACCGAGGCGTGGATCTCACTGCTCACCCTGAGCGCCGTGTACGGCGTCCTCGCCGTCGTCGAGGTCCGCCTCCTCCTGACCTGGATCCGACGCGGCGCGGACGAGCTGCCCGCGGACGATCCCACCTCGGGCGACGACCGCCCGCTCGCCTTCGCCTACTGACCGAGGACTTCCACCATGGAGCTCACCACCGTCTGGTTCATCCTGATCGCCGTCCTGTGGATCGGCTACTTCGCCCTGGAGGGCTTCGACTTCGGGGTCGGCATGCTGCTGCCCGTCCTGGCCCGCAACGACACCGAGCGTCGCGTCATGATCAACACGATCGGTCCCGTCTGGGACGGCAACGAGGTCTGGTTGCTCGTCGCGGGCGGCGCCACGTTCGCCGCATTCCCCGAGTGGTACGCCACGCTCTTCAGCGGGTTCTACCTGCCCCTGCTGATCATCCTGGTCGCCCTCATCGTGCGCGGCCTCGCCTTCGAGTACCGCGCGAAGCGCGACGACGCACGCTGGCGGGCCCGCTGGGACCTGTCGATCATCATCGGGTCCCTCCTGCCCTCTGTGCTGTGGGGTGTCGCCTTCGCGAACATCCTGCGGGGCGTCCCGATCGACCACGACCTCGAGTACGTCGGCGGCTTCTTCAACCTGCTCAACCCGTACGCGCTGCTCGGCGGATTCACCACGCTCGGCCTGTTCCTCACCCACGGCGCCCTCTTCATCGCGCTGAAGACCGACGGCGAGATCCGCCACCGGGCCCGCAGGCTCGCCGTACCCACCGCCGCCGTCACCGCGGTCATCGCGGTCGCCTTCCTCGCCTGGACCCAGGAGCAGAGCGGGACGGTCGCCTCGGCCGTCAGCTTCACCGTCGCCGCGGCGGCCCTCCTCGGTGCCGGTGCCGCAGCCTGGGCCGGGAGGGAGGGCTGGGCCTTCGCCGGCACCTTCGCGACCATCGCGCTCGCCGTCGCCGGCCTGTTCCTCGCGCTCTTCCCGGACGTCATGCCGACCACGCTGGTCGACGGCACCAGCCTGACGACGACCAACGCAGCGGCCACCTCCTACACGTTGCGGATCATGACGGTGGTCGCTGCCCTCTTCACGCCTCTAGTGCTCGCCTACCAGGGGTGGACCTACTGGGTGTTCCGCAAGCGCATCGCCGTCCACCACATCCCGCTCGCCCCTGCTCCGGTGGACACGAGCGCGTGATGAGACCCGGCGACCCCCGTCTGCGCAGCATGCTGCGCCCCGCGCGCACCAGTCTGCTGGGCGTCCTCGTCGCCGGCGGACTCAGCGGACTCCTCGTCCTCGCCCAGGCGTGGACCGTCACCGGACTCGTGGTTGCCGTCCTCCGCGGCAATGCACTCCTCCCGTGGGTGACCGCGGTGGTCGGCGTGCTCGCCCTGCGCGGCCTCACAAGTGCGGCAGGGGACCTCTCTGCCACCAGGGCCGCCGCGAACGTGGGCACGGTGCTGCGTCATCGCCTGGTCCGTGCAGCGACCGAGCAACGGGCCACGGCCGTCTCGACCACCACGGCGAGCGACGCGGCAGTGCTCGCGACTCGCGGGGTCACGGCCGCCGAGCCCTACCTGACCCGCTACCTCCCGGCGCTGGTGCTGGCGGTCCTCCTACCACCCCTCACCGTGGTCGCGATCGCGACGCAGGACCTGCTCAGCGCAGCGATCGTCGTGTCGACGCTGCCGCTCGTCCCGATCTTCGGGGCACTCGTGGGTCTGGCCACCCGGGACCGCGCCGAGGAGCAGTGGCGCGCGATGACCGCCCTGTCCGGCCACTTCCTGGACGTCGTACGAGGGCTGCCGACGCTGGTGGCTCACCGTCGGGCACGTGCGCAGTCAGCACGCATCGCCGAGGTCACCGACCACTACCGTCGCGCGACGATGCGCACCCTCCGGATCGCCTTCGCCTCCTCCGCCGTGCTCGAGCTCGTCGCCACCCTCTCCGTCGCCCTGGTCGCCGTCACCGTGGGCGTCCGCCTCGCCGGTGGCTCCCTGGACCTGCACACCGCACTGCTCGTGCTGCTGCTCGCTCCCGAGGCCTACTGGCCCCTGCGCCGCGTCGGCGCCGAGTTCCACGCCGCGGCCGAAGGAGCAGCTACCTTCACCGCCGCGCACGACCTGCTCACGACGGCCGGACCGGTCGAGGCCATCGACCGCCCCGCCCCTGTCGGTGCACCACTGGTTCTCGACCGCGTCCGCGTGATCCATCCCGGTCGCACCGTCCCGGCCCTGGACCTGGTCGACGTGGTCCTCCCGGCTCGCGGCGTCACCGCGATCACCGGGCCGTCGGGCTGCGGGAAGTCGACCATGCTGTCCGCCATCGCAGGTCTTGTACCCCTCAGCAGCGGCTCGATCAGCTCCGGTGGTCAGCAGGTCGGCGGTGTCTCCTGGCAGTCACAGGTCGCACGACTTCCCCAGCAACCGCAGTTCGTCGGAGGAACCATCGCCGACAACCTCCGACTCGCGCGCGCGGCAGCCGCGGAGGCCCAGTTGTGGGCGGCGCTGCGCGAGGTGGCCCTGGAGGAGCGGGTCCGTGACCTGCCTGCGGGACTGGACACACCACTCGGCGAGGACGGCGCGACCCTGTCCGCCGGCGAGCGCGCACGACTCGCACTGGCGCGCGTGGTGCTGGCCGATCGTCCCTGGGTACTGCTCGACGAGCCGACCGCCCACCTCGACGACCTCACCGAACAAGTCATCGCCGACACGGTCGTCGCGCTCGGGCGTCGCTCGGGCGTGGTCGTCGTCGCGCACAGCCCGCGTCTGGTGGAGGCCGCCGACCGAACCGTCGTGCTGCGGCCCCCCGTCGCAGAGACCACCTCCACCTCGACGCGACCCGACGGTCCTGCTCGTGGACGCGAGCCCGTCGCCCACGCCAATCCAATCGTCGCCCCCATGGGGCAGGACCGACCCGGCCACACCGGCCGGGCGCTCGCCAGCGCGACCGTCGTCGGAGCGCTGGCGAGCGCCTCCGGGGTCGCCCTGACCGCAACCGCCGGCTGGTTGATCGTCCAGGCCTCTACCCGTCCCGCAGTCCTCACCCTCCTGGTGGCTGTCGTGGGTGTCCGTGCCTTCGGGCTGGCACGTCCGGTCCTTCGCTACGTCGAGCGCCTGCTCGGCCACGACGCAGCGCTCCGGCTGCTGGCACGGAGGCGGGTCGAGGTGTACGACGTCCTCGTCCCGCTGGTCCCAGGAGGCCTGGACCGCCGTCGGGGGGACGTGCTTTCCTCCATCGTCGACGACGTTGACAGCGTCATCGACAGCAGGCTTCGGGTCAGGATGCCGCTGGCCCAGCTCGCGATGGTCGCCGTGCTGGCCACCGCCGTTGCCGCGTACCTGCACCCCCCGAGCTCTGTCTTCGTCGCGGCGGCGACTCTCGTCGGTGGGGCGGCGTACCTCCTCGCTCGCCACGGAGCCCGCAGGGCGGAGAATGACTTGATCAGTCTGCGGGCCAGCCTGTCGATCGACGTCGTCGAGGCGGTCCAGCTCGCCGACGAGCTGGTCATGTGGCAGCAGACGATCCCGGCTGCCGACCGCATCGCCGCGACGAGTGCGCGCATGGGCGCCGCGGCACGGGTCGCCGCCGGGTGGCTCGCGGCGGCTCGCGCGACCGTCCTCGTCGTGTGCGGCGGGGCCATGGCCGGCATCGCGCTCGTGGCAGCGGGGCCCGTCGAACGAGGCGACCTGTCAGGCCCCGTGATGGCGCTGCTCGTCCTCCTCCCCCTCGCGCTGGCCGATGTCGCCCTCCCCTGCGCCGACGCCGGCGTGGTCGCGGTGCGCGCCGCCGCAGCGGACCGGCGCCTGATGGAGCTCGAGCGCATCCCCGCGGCAGTCGCGGACGTGCCGGGCAGCGCGACGCCGTCCGGCCACCGGGTGGAGCTCGACCAAGTCTCGGCGCGATGGTCCCTGCGCGCTCCGACGACAGCACCGGTCTGCCTGCTGATCGAGCAGGGCGACCGCGTTGCCGTCGTGGGTCCATCAGGCTCGGGCAAGAGCACCCTCGCTGCCGTGCTGATGCGCTTCCTGGACCCGTGCTCGGGAAGGGTCAGCATCGGGGGCGCGTCCTTGCCAGATGTCGGCCCGGACGACGTACGTCGGATCGTGGGCCTCGTCGACGACCACCCCCACGTCTTCGCCACGACCGTGGCGGAGAACGTGCGGCTGGCCCGCCCCGACGCGAGCGACGCCGAGGTCGACGCCGCGCTGCGCGACGCCCGCCTCGGGCCCTGGCTCGACGCCCTGCCCGACGGTCTGCACACCTGGCTGGGCGCAGGACACTCCGCGGTCTCGGGCGGGGAGCGCGCCCGCCTCGGCATCGCCCGCACCCTGTTGGCGGACCACCCCGTCCTCGTCCTCGACGAGCCCACCGCCCACCTCGACCATGCGACGGCCACCGCTCTCGCCCGCGAGCTCCTCGGAACGGATCGGGGTCGGTCGGTCATCTGGATCACTCACGGAACGGCCGGCCTCGACCTCGTCGACCGGACGATCGCGCTGGAGGTCGCGAGCGTCGCGAGGGCCCAAGGTCCCGTGATTTCGAGGGCCTCGGCCCGTGGCCCGGACACCACCAGCAGCGGAGGCTGAGGACATGACGAAGACCATCAATCCGAGCAGCATCGTCGTCGCAGTCGACGGCTCCGACGACTCCCACCGCGCTGTCCACTGGGCCGCCGAGCAGGCCCACCGCGAGCGCCGTCCACTGTTGGTCGTGACCGCAACCGGTGCTGTCGACGTGCCGGCGATCGCCTGGGGCGGCATGGCCGCCGCCTACGTCTACCAGCCCCAGGAGCTGCTGGCTCGTGGGCAGGCGGTGGCCGACGAGGCGCTGGCCATCGCTCTTCACCTGTATCCGGCGCTCGAAGTGACGGCGACGGCGATCCTCGGAGATCCGCGCGTCGTCCTGACCGACGTCTCGCGCGACACTCACATGCTGGTGCTCGGATCACGCGGCCGCGGTGCCTTCCGCAGCAAGGTGCTCGGATCGGTGAGCGCCGCCGTCAGCCGTGACGCGGAGTGTCCCGTCGTCGTGTGCCGCCCGCGCGGTCGGGCCTCGGCCGACGGCGCAGGCGTCCTCGTCGGGGCGGACGGAACCGCCGAGTCAGTCCCGGTCCTCGAGCTCGCCTTTGCCCAGGCATCGCTGCTCGGTCGCCCACTGACCGTCATGCACACCCTCCTGGACGAACACGTCGGCTTCCGGGGCCCGGGCATGATCTCCGCGGGAGAGCCGGGCCTCGAGGAGCACCGCCTCCTCCTGTCCGAGAGCGTGGCGGGCCTCCGCCCCAAGTACCCCGAGGTCGAGACCGATCTGGTGCTGGCACGCGGACTCGCTGAAGAGTGCTTGTCGGACCGGAGCGGGACGTGGGACCTGATCGTCGTCGGTCGTCACCCGGTGGACACGCTCTTCCGCCTCGTCACCGGCGCCGTGGCGACGGCCGTCGTCGAGCGCGCCCACACGAACGTCATCGTCGTTCCCCAAGCCGACCCCCGGACCTGAGGGCTCGCGTCGTGGCACAGCACATTCCCTCCGGGAGCATCGTCGTCGCTGCCGACGGCTCCAAGCACGCTGACCGGGCGCTCTGCTGGGCCGCGACCCAGGCCTCCCTCGAGCACCGCCCTCTCGTCGTCCTCACCGCAGCCGAAGGCAACGCTCAGCGGATCAACCATGAGGCGGCACAACGCGCGTCCTCCTTGGTCACCCCGGGTACCGATGTGGTCGGCCTGGTCGCAGCAGATGATCCGCGCGCGGCACTGGTGGACCTCTCGACCGAGGCTCGCCTGCTGGTGATGGGATCCCGGGGGCGAGGGGCCGTACGCAGCCTGGTGCTGGGCTCCGTCAGCGCCGCAGTGTGCAAGCTCGCTTCCTGTCCCGTCGTCGTGTGCCGTCCCCACGAGGACCATGCCGGACTGGGCGTTCTTGTGGGCGTGGACGGAACGCGCGAATCGCTCCCGATCATCGAGTTCGCCTTTGCCTTCGCCTCCCTGAACCAGTTGCCGCTCACGGTCGTGCACTGCGTCTGGGACGTGATCGCGGCCGTGGCCGGTCTACGCAACGTGTCGGTGAACGACGTCGACCTGGGAGCAGGCGACGAGGCACATGTCCTTCTCGCCGAGACTCTCGCTGGATTCGGGGAGAAGTATCCCGACGTCCCCACGACCCTGCGCGTCACGCACGGCCTGGTCGACGACGTACTGGGGGGCCGTTCCTCGGCATGGGACCTGGTGGTCGTCGGTCGCCACCCGCCGGACACCGTCAACAGGCTGGTGACGGGTTCGATCGCCGTCGCGGTGGTCGAACGTGCCCACACCACGGCTGCCGTCGTGCCCGTGCCCGTCGGAGGGACGCCGAGATGAAGGAGCCGGCTTCAGCTCTCGTCGTCTACGAGTCCATGTTCGACAACACTGCCCGCGTTGCGGAGGCGGTCGCCCGCGGGTTGCGGCGAGGTGGACTCGAGGCCCATGCGATCCCGGTGACGTCGCTCGCATCGACTGGGCCGTTCGCCGTCGATCTGCTCGTCGTGGGCGCGCCGACCCATGCCTTCTCCCTGAGCAGGGCCCGGACCCGCGAGGACGCCGTCCGCCAAGGAGCCCCCGAGAATCGTGCGAAGCTGGGGATGCGCGACTGGATCCCGGGCGCGACGCCGAAGCGCTTCGGGACGGAACGCCTCGTGGTCTTCGACACCCGCGTCGCTCGGGTACGACGACTCCCCTCAGCCGCCGGTGTCACCGCAGCCCGCCTGCTGCGGCGGCGCGGCTTTCGCCTTCTGCGCAAACCGGTCGCCTTCCTCGTCGAGGGCACGCCGGGACCGCTGTGCAAGGGCGAGCAGGAGCGCGCAGAGCGCTGGGGCCAGATGATGGGCGCCGCCTGTCGCGGCGAGATGGCCGAGCGAACCGGGCCCCAGTGACCACCTCGAGCGAGCCGGAGACAACGGGACCGGCAGGGCCGGAAGCCCCTTCGAACGGGTGACTCTCGTACCTGACCGTGGATGCGGCGGCGTCCTACCGTGATGACATGTCCAGTTCCCCTCTGACCTACCGAGTACGAGCCCACGCCCCTGCCCACGGTTCGGCGTCCGTCCGTGCCGGCTCCAGCGAGGTCGCCCTCGACGTCGACTGGGGTCAGGCGCCCACGGGCGAACCCGGACCGGCCGAGCTCCTCGCGTCTGCCGTCGCCGCGTGCCTTCTCAAGAACCTCGCCCGAACCCGAGATCTCATCGGCTTCGACTACGACGACGCCACGGTGGAGGTCATCGCTCGCCGACAAGACAGTCCTCCTCGCTTCGTCGATGTCAGTTATTCCCTCGTCCTGAGCACTGCCGAGTCACCGCATCGGCTCGAGCTGGTGCATCGGAACCTGCGCAAATTCGGCACGGTCTACAACACACTCGCGGCGGTGTGTGACGTCCACGGCGAGCTCTCCGCCCGCGTTGCGACGCGTCACGTCCACTGTCTCTCGCAGGATGGGGAAGACTGAACCCGGAACACTCGCACTAGGGGTGCTGGCGCGGTTCGTAGGTCCCGGACGGCGTCACGATCGTGCCGGCGACACCGGCGAGGATCGACTCGACGTCATCCAGCGCACCGATGGCTGCCGTCCCGCCCGTCAGCTCGACGAAGCGACAGGCAGCGTCGACCTTCGGGCCCATCGACCCGGCCGGCAGGTCCAGGGCGCGCAGACCCGACGGCGTCTCGTTCCGGATCTCGGTCTGCCCCGGCTCGTTGAAGTCACGCATGACAGCAGGCACATCGGTCAGGACGAGTAGCAGGTCGGCATCGAGCGCCTCGGCCAG
This sequence comes from Nocardioides sp. Root190, assembly GCF_001428565.1. Classification (GTDB taxonomy): domain Bacteria; phylum Actinomycetota; class Actinomycetes; order Propionibacteriales; family Nocardioidaceae; genus Nocardioides. Next base: position 119,078 of record NZ_LMIA01000001.1, read on the forward strand.
CACAGCACTGGTGAGGTCCTTGTCGACGACGGCCTCGACCCCGCGCAGGTCCCCGCCGCCGTCGCGGATCACCGGAACGCCACCGCCGCCGGCACACACGACGATCGCACCGCTCTCGAGCAGTCGTCTGATCAGGGGCGTCTCGACGACCCGCTGCGGTCGGGGCGAGCCCACCACACGACGCCACCCGTCGCCGTCGGGTCGCACGGTCCACCCCCGCTGCTCGGCGAGTCGTCCTGCCTCCTCGCGCCCGTACATCTCGCCGACGAACTTCGTGGGGTTCTCGAAGGCGGGGTCAGCGGCCTCGACGAGGGTCTGGTTGATGATCGCCGCCACCTGTCGGCCCTGAACGGCGTTCTCCAGCGCCTGCAGGAGCCAGTAGCCGATCATGCCCTGGGTCTGCGCGCCCAGCACGTCGAAGGGGTACGGCGTGCTCAGGTGTGGATCGGACGCACTCTGCAGGGCCAGCACCCCGACCTGGGGGCCGTTGCCGTGCGTCACCACGAGCTCGTGCTCTGCCGCCAAGGGCGCAAGAGCCGCGACCGCGCGTCGTACGTTCGTCTCCTGGACGCTGGCGTCCGGCTTCTGCCCGCGCTGGAGCAGTGCATTGCCTCCCAGGGCAGCGACGATGCGCACCTCAGCCCCCCAAGGTCGCGACGAGCACGGCCTTGATGGTGTGCATGCGGTTCTCGGCCTGGTCGAAGACGATCGAATGGCGCGACTCGAACACCTCGTCGGTGACCTCGAGCGCGTCCATGCCGGTCTGCTGGAAGAGCTCCTCGCCCACCTCGGTGTGGCGGTCATGGAAACCGGGGAGGCAGTGCATGAACCTCACCTTCGCATTTCCGGTGGCCCGGACCACGTCCATCGTGACCTGGTAGTCCCGCAGCAGCTCGATCCGATCGAGCCATCGCTCCTTCGGCTCGCCCATCGACACCCACACGTCGGTGTAGAGGAAGTCGACGCCGGCGACGCCCTCGGCGACGTCCTCGGTCTGGAGCATGCGAGCTCCGGTCTCCTCCGCGATGGCGTGCGCCTTGGCGGCGACGTCGTCGTGGTTCCAGAGCTCTCGCGGGGCGACGATCCGGACGTCCATCCCCATCATTGCGCCAGCGATCAGCAGCGAGTTGCCCACGTTGTTGCGTGCGTCGCCGAGGTAGGCGAAGGCGATTTCCTCGTCGTGCTTCCCGGCGTGCTCGCGCATCGTGAGCATGTCGCAGAGCATCTGGGTGGGGTGCCACTCGTCCGTCAGCCCGTTCCACACGGGGACGCCCGCGTGCGCGGCGAGTGTCTCGACGTTCGCCTGGCTCGACCCGCGGTACTCGATGCCGTCGTACATCCGGCCGAGGACACGGGCGGTGTCTTCCATCGACTCCTTGTGACCGATCTGCGAGCCGGCCGGGTCCAGGTACGTGACCCGGGCGCCCTGGTCGAACGCCGCGACCTCGAAGGCGCAGCGGGTGCGGGTCGAGGTCTTCTCGAAGATGAGAGCGATGTTCTTCCGGCTCAGCCGCGGTTGCTCCGAGCCGGCGTACTTCGCCAGCTTGAGCTCGGCCGCGAGGTCGAGCAGGAAGCGCCACTCCTTCGGCGTGAAGTCGATCTCCTTGACGAAGCTGCGGTTGCGGAGGTTGAAGGCCATGCCTCAGATCCCGTCCCGCTCGACGGGGCACGTCATGCAGCGTGGGCCGCCGCGTCCACGTCCGAGCTCGCTGCCCTCGATCGTGACGACCTCGACCCCGTGCTTGCGCAGGTGCGTGTTCGTCGTGACGTTCCGCTCGTAGGCCAGCACCACGCCGGGGCGGACGGCCAGGACGTTGCACCCGTCGTCCCACTGCTCCCGCTCGGCGGCACGCACGTCCTGGGTCGGTGTCAGCACCGTGATGCGATCCAGGCCGAGGGCGGCCGCGATCGTCTCGTGCATACCTTCGGCGGGATGCGCGGTGACGCGCAGGTCCTGCTCGTCGGCCCCGGGCTCGATGGTGTACGACGGCAGCATCCCCAGCCCGGCGTACTGGGTGAAGGTGTGGTCGTCGACCATCGTCATCACGGTGTCCAGGTGCATGAAGGCCCGCTTCTGCGGCATGGACAGCGCTACGATCCGCTGTGCGCTGCCGGAGGCGAAGAGCCGTCGAGCCAGCCGCTCGACACCCTGCGGTGTGGTGCGCTCACTCATCCCGACCAGGACGGCACCCCGCCCGAGCACGAGGATGTCCCCACCCTCGGTGGTGGCGGCTCCGCCTGAAGATCCCTCGGCCCACCAACGGAAGTCCTCCCCGCCGAAGTGGGGGTGCCAGCGGTAGATGGCCTCGTAGTGCACCGTCTCGCGCATGCGAGCCCGCTTGCGCATGGAGTTCACCGACACCCCGTCGAAGATCCACGCCGACGTGTCACGGGTGAAGAGGTGGTTGGGAAGCGGTGGGAGCAGCAGGTCGTCGACCGCCAGCGCCTTGATCAGCACCGAGCCCGGCTCCGGGATCCGTTCGAGCAGCTCCCCCTTGGTCATCCCGCCGATCAGGTGGGCCGTGAGCTCCTCCGCGGGCAAGGACGAGAACAGGTCGAACATCGCATCGACCGCCGTAGGTCCGTAGACCCGCTCGTCCAGCGTTCCCTCGAGGACGTGCTTCCTGGCCTCCGGCACGGCGAGGGTCTCGGAGAGCAACTGGTCCAGCAGGTGCACCTGCACTCCCTGGTCGCGAAGGGCCTCCGCGAAGGCGTCGTGCTCCTGCTTGGCGCGCTTGACCCAGAGCACGTCGTCGAACAGGTAGTCATCCTTGTTGGTCGGTGTCAGGCGCTTCAGCTCCAGGCCGGGTCGGTGCAGGATCGCCTGCCTCAACCTGCCCACCTCGGAGTCGACATGCAGCTTCATGGTCGTTTCCTCGCTCGTCATCACCTCTCGATCGTCGGGCGCCGGGCGCCGGAGAGAAGAGGGTCCTAGGTCCCGGGCGGAGGGGAACATCGGCACCTCTCCCGAGGGGCGCTGCAGTGGTTCGGTGAGGTCCTAGCCCGAGAAAGGGGCCTCCCATGACCACCTCCCAGAAGGCAGCACGTCTGATAGCCGGCAAGCCGGCGCCGACGGCAGAGCGCGAGTCGCGCTTCCGCTTCCCCAGCGCGTTCACCGTGCTGTTCGGGGTCACCGTCGCGGTGTGGCTGCTGACCTTCGTCGTCCCGACCGGGGTGTACGAGACCGACGCCGACACCGGCCGTCCCGTGCCGGGAACCTATGGCGGCACGGACACCGGCCTCTCCTTCGGGGACCGGCTGATGGAGCTCTTCCTTGCGCCGGTCAACGGTCTCTACGGCGTCATCAACCCGGAGGGCAGGATCGGCCCCTACGAGTCGGGTGAGCTGTACGGCGCAGCCGGCGTCTTCCTCTTCGTCATCGCCATCGGGGTGTTCATCACGATGGCGATGAAGACGGGCGCCATCGATAACGGCGTGGCGCGGGTCGCGCAGCGGATGAGCACGCGAGGCACGGCGCTGATCGCGGTGTTGATGGTGCTCTTCTCGATCGGCGGCACGACGGAGGGCATGGCGGAGGAGACCCTGGGCTTCTATGCCCTGGTGATCCCCCTGATGCTCGCACTGGGCTACGACCGCATGGTGGCCGCCGCGACCATCCTGGTGGGAGCGGGGATCGGGGTGCTGGCATCGACGGTGAACCCGTTCGCGACGGGCGTCGCCTCGGACTCCGCGGGCATCTCGATCGGCGACGGCATCGCCTTCCGCTTCGCGATGTACCTCGTGCTCGTCCCGGTCGCAGTGTGGTGGGTCCTGCGCTACGCGCGCCGCGTGAAGGCCGACCCCTCCCGCTCCCTGGCTGCAGACGTGGCCGGTGACGACGAGATGCGCGCCCACGGGCTGCGCGACGCCGTCCGGCTGACGGGTCGCGAGAAGACTGTCCTCGGCATCGTCGGCGTGACCTTCGCGTTCATGATCTTCGCGATCGTCCCGTGGGCACAGGTGGTCAACGGGCCCGAGGCCGCGAGCTTCGCCTGGCAGCTCGACTGGTACTTCCCCGAGCTGGCCGCGCTGTTCCTGGTGATGGCACTGGTGGTGGGCCTGGTCGGCGGACTCGGCGAGAAGGGCGTCACCGATGCCGTCGTCCGCGGCGCCGGCGACTTCATCGGAGTCGGCCTCATCATCGTGCTGGCGCGTGGCGTCACCGTCATCATGAACAACTCCGAGATCACCGGAACGGTCCTGCACGCGATGGAGAACACGGTGGACGGAACGTCCTCCGGTGTCTTCGGTGCACTCATGTTCCTGATCAACGTCCCCCTGGCCCTCCTCGTTCCCTCGACGTCCGGGCATGCGGCACTCGCCATGCCGATCCTCGCGCCTCTCGCGGACTTCGCCGGGGTGGAGCGGGCGATGGTGGTCACCGCCTTCCAGTCCGCGTCCGGCGTGGTCAACCTGATCACCCCCACCTCGGCGGTGGTGATGGGCGGGCTCGCGCTGGCCAAGGTCCGCTACGACCAGTACCTGCGGTTCGTCCTGCCGCTCGTCGGAATCCTGTTGGTGCTGGGCACGGCGTTCGTCGCAGCCGGCGCCGCTCTCTCCTAGTGGCACATGGACAGTCGAGATGACCCTCGCGTCGGAGCCCGTGGTAGGCATCCGTGGTCTCGTGAAGACGTTCGGATCCTTCAGAGCGCTGGACGGCCTCGACCTGACCGTCCGGCGCGGGGAGGTCCACGGGTTCCTCGGACCCAACGGCGCCGGCAAGTCGACGGCGATCCGGGTCCTGCTCGGGCTGCTGCGCAAGGACGAGGGCGACCTGATGCTGCTGGGCGGCGACCCGTGGGCGGAGGCGACGGCACTCCACCGCCGACTCGCCTACGTCCCGGGCGACGTCAGCCTGTGGCCGAACCTCACCGGCGGCGAGACCATCGACCTGCTGCTGCGCATGCGTGGGGTCGATCCCGCTCGATCACGCCGCGACGACCTGGTCGAGCGGTTCGGGCTCGACCCCACCAAGCGTGGTCGCGCCTATTCCAAGGGCAACCGGCAGAAGGTGGCGTTGGTCGCGGCCTTCGCGGCCGACTGCGAGCTCCTCGTCCTCGACGAGCCCACCTCCGGGCTCGACCCGCTCATGGAGCAGCTGTTCAACGAGTGCCTCGCTGAGCACACCGCCCGCGGCGCCACGGTGCTGCTCTCCAGCCACATCCTCAGCGAGGTCGAGCGCATCGCGGACCGCGTCACCATCATCCGTGACGGTCGCGTGGTCGAGTCGGGCGACCTGGCGGCGCTGCGCCACCTCCAGCGCACGAGGATCACCGCCCGTGTCAGTGGGCAGGTCCCTGACCTCTCGGCACTTCCAGGGGTGCACGACCTCTCCGTAGACGGGACCGAGATCACCTGCACCGTGGAGCAGGAGATGATCTCCAAGCTCCTGGAAGGACTCGCCGTGTGTGGGGTGGAGTCGCTGGTCAGCGGACCACCCACGCTGGAGGAGCTCTTCCTCGGCGCCTACCGCGGCTCGGACGAGTCCCGATGACCCGCCCAACGGGGCGGGCGCTGACGATCGACGGCCCCACCGCAGGAACCCTTCTGCTGATGCGGCTGGCACTGCGACGGGACCATCTCTTCGCGCCGCTGTGGATGGCCGCCCTGCTGCTCGTGTGCTGGGCGTCCGCCGCGGCCACGCCGGGCCTCTACCCCGACGAAGGCGTGCGGGTCCGAGCGGCTGAGGCACTCAACGCGAGCCCGGCGATCGTGGCGCTCTACGGTCCGGTGCTCGACACCAGCAGCGTGGGCGAGCTCGCGATGACCAAGATGACCGTGCTCTACGCGGTCTTCGTCTCCGTCCTCTTCATCGCCCTCGTCCGTCGGCACACGCGCGTCGAGGAGGAGAGCGGACGCAGCGATCTCGTCGCCTCAGCCGGCGTCGGTCGCTACGCGCCGCTGGCAGCCGGTGTGCTGGAGGGCTGCCTGCTCGCCGCGATCCTCGGTGTCCTGACCGCAGCTGCGAACACCGTCGGCGGGCTGGCCCCAGGGGATCGATCGTCTTCGGTGGCGTGTGGGCAGGCACTGCGCTGGTGGCCGTCGGGGTCGGCGCCGTCACCGCCCAGCTCGCGGCGAGCGCCAGGACGTGCGCGGCGTACGCCGCCGCCACCGTGGGCGCCTTCTTCGTGCTCCGCGCCGTCGGTGACACCGGCCCGGACTGGGTCAGCTGGCTCTCGCCGCTGGGCTGGAACACCCAGGTGAGCTCCTACTCGGGGCCGCGCTGGTGGCTGCTCCTCCTCTACCCGCTGCTCGGCGCAGCCCTGCTCACCGTGGCGTGGTCGCTGCGCACGCGACGCGACCTGGCCGCTGGCCTGGTCGTCGCCCGCGCCGGCCCGGCGACCGGCTCACCGCGGCTCGAGGGAGCCATCTCCCTGGCGCTCCGGGTGCACGCGACATCGCTCGTCCTGTGGACCGTCGCCTGCGCCACCCTGGGTGCTCTGTTCGGCATGATCACCCCCGGGATCGGCGACCTGCTCGACTCCACGCCCGCCCGGGCCGTCATCGACCAGCTGGGCGGTGCACTGGTGGCGGCGATCCTCTCGGTCATGGCGGTGGTGGTCACCTACTTCGCATCCACCGTCATCAACCATGCTGGCTCCGACGAGGACCGAGGACGCGCGGAGATGGTGCTGTCGACCGCGGTGAGCCGCGCTCGCTGGTTCCTGGCGACGATGACCCTCGCGCTTGTCGGCACCGGCTGGCTGCTCTCGGTCACGGGTGCGTCGATGTGGGCAGGGTACGTCGTCGCCGGCGGTCCTGGCGTCGGCAACATCTGGGTGGCGGCACTCGGCTGGGCGCCCGCGGTCTGGGTCGTCGTGGGCCTGTCGGGTCTCGGCCTCGCTGTCCGCCCGGCCGCAGCGGCCGCCGCGTGGGCATGGCCCGCTGGCTTCCTGGCCCTCACGCTGCTCGTGGACCTGCTCGACCTTCCAGGATGGCTCGGCCGGCTCTCGCCCTACTCCCACGTGCCTGCCATGCCGGCCGCGCGTTGGGACTGGGAGGTGGAGCTCGGGCTTGCCGCCGTCACCGTCGGTCTGGTTGCCGTGTCCACGGTGATCTTCGGCCGCCGAGACATCCGATGACGTCCACGAGGCGCACCGCCCCCGCAGAGGCAGGGCATCCCTGCGCCGCGTCGAGCGTGCTGCATCGAGGGGCCGAAGGTCCTGTGCCGTCAGGTCCCACGCCCGTCGTCACCCGACTCCCGACAGGCAACGCTGTCGTCATGAGCATCAGTACCGCGAGGGCACGGCACGGCGCCACGCAGCAGCATGACGTCGACCCGCGCTGGACGCCGTGGTGCACCATGGCCGAGACGCACTCGGGCGTCGTCATCTTCGTCGGCGACAAGGCCCTCAAGATCAAGAAGCCGGTGGACCTCGGCTTCCTCGACTTCCGTGACGTGCGACGGCGGCGAGTTGTCTGCGAACGCGAGGTGGAGCTGAACCGCCGTCTGGCGCCGGATGTCTACCTCGGCGTCGGCAACTTCGTCGGTCCCGACGGCGAGTCGGAACCGGTCGTCGTCATGAGGCGGCTGCCCGACCAGCACCGGCTCTCCGCTCTCGTCCGCAGCGGGGCCGACATCCGGGAGGACGTCCGACGGATCGCCCGAACGCTCGCGACCTTCCACGCCGCCGCCGCCACCGACCCCGGCATCCAGACGAGCGGCACTCGCGCCGCGCTCCGGCAGCGATGGGAGGCCAACCTCAGCGAGTCGGGCGCCTACGCCGGACGGTTCATCTCCCATGACGACCTGGCCGAGGTGACCCACCTCGTCACGGCCTATCTCGACGGCCGCGCCGACCTCTTCGACGATCGCATCGCGCGCGGCGCCATCGTGGACGGGCACGGTGATCTCACCCCCGACGACGTCTTCTGCCTCCCGGACGGTCCGCGGCTGCTGGACTGCCTGGAGTTCGACGACCGTCTCCGACACGTCGACCGGCTCGACGACGTCGCCTTCCTGGCCATGGGTCTGGAGGCCTTGGGCGCCGAGCCTGCTGCCGAAACACTCGTGGCGGCATGGATCGAGTACCTGGGCGAGCCGGCTCCCCCGTCGCTCCTCCACCACTTCATCGCCTACCGCGCGTTCGTGCGCGCCAAGGTGGCCTGCGTGCGCGCTGCGCAGACCGGAGCCGATCACTCACCTGAGGTCGACAGTCTCGTGCAGCTCACCCTGACCCATCTCCGGGCCGCCGCCGTGAAGCTGGTTCTGGTCGGTGGTGCCCCAGGGTGCGGAAAGTCCACCCTCGCCGGCGCCGTTGCAGACCGCCTCGGCATGGTGTCGCTCAGCAGTGACCGCCTGCGCAAGGAGATCGCCGGCATCGACCCGTGGTCGTCAGCGGCGGCGCCGCTCGGTCAGGGCCTCTACGACAACCGGCACACATCGGCGACGTACGACGAGCTCCTACATCGTGCCGAGTTGCTGTTGCACCAGGGGGAGTCAGTGGTCCTCGACGCCTCCTGGACACTCGCATCGGACCGCGACCGGGCCCGCGCACTCGCAACAGCGGCGCGGGCCGAGCTCGTCGAGCTCCGCTGCGACGTCGACCCGGTCACGGCTGCCCGCCGGATCGCTGCGCGCCACGACGTCTCGGATGCCGACGGCGACGTCGCCGGGGCGTTGCGCCGAGCGGCCCAGCCGTGGCCGTCCAGTCACCTCATCGACACCGCTCTCCCCGTCGCCGAGTGCACGGATCAGGCATCTGCCCTGATCCGCCCATCGGTCCAGGCGCAGCACACATCGGTACGGCCGGGGCCGGACGCCGACGGGAGCCACGGGGGTGCCAAGGAACGGAGCAACGGCCCAGTGTCATTGGTCCTTTCACCCTGCACGCCGAACCGCGACGAGCAGAAGGTGCAGTCATGACTCAACGTGGCGTCGTGGTCGGTTTCGACGGATCGGCGGACGCCGAAGCCGCCCTCGCGTGGGGTGCCGAGACCGCCCGTTCCTGTCACCTTCCCCTCGAGGTGGTCATCGTGGCGTCCCGGATCGATGGCGACGAACGGCGGCACCGAGCCCATCTCGAGGAGCCGGTCGACGCGTGGCGGACATCGGCGTTGAGTCGGCTCACCGAACTGGCAGTCGCTGACGGCGAGGTCGAGATCCGCTACGGACCGATCGTTCCAGGCTTGCTCGACGCGTCCATCGGAGCAGCGATTCTCGCGGTGGGCAGCTCCGGGCACGGGCTCACGAGTGGCACCTTGACCGGCTCGGTCAGTCAGCATGTCGCGCGTCACGCGACTTGTCCGGTGGTCGTCGTGCGACCCCAGCGATCACCCCATGCACGCCGAATCGTGGTGGGCGTCGACGGCTCCGTCGAGTCCGCGCGCGCTCTGCGGTTCGCATGCGAGCGAGCAGCTGTCTCAGGCGAGCCCGTCATTGCCGTCCACGGCTACGACACGCTGAGCAACCGCATGGTGGCGATTGACGGCATTGCGGCCAAGCCAGCCACGGACGCCTCTGCGGCAGCAGAGATTCTCGTCAATGACCTCGCTGTCGAGGTGTCCGCGGAGTTTGCGGACGTCAGGGTCGAGCCAGTAGCGATCCAGAGCCAGAGGCCCGGTCAGGTTCTCGTGGCGGCCAGTGCGGGTGCCTCGCTGGTCGTCGTGGGCTCTCGGGGCAGGGACGCGTTCACCGAGCTCATGATGGGATCCGTCAGCCAACACGTGCTGCATCACGCTGAGTGTCCCGTCGCGGTTGTTCGTTGACGGAGGGCCGCCGCGGCACGGTGGAGGCGGAGCTGTCGGCTGACAGGTCGGGACCTATGGCACCCCCTCACCAGACCTAGTCCTCTCACCTGCGGGACTCCCCGAGAGCAGAGTGGAGCCATCAGGAAGATCGGAGCCCAACCCGGCTCCTCGACTTTGGAGGAACACATGACCGCCCTGCACCGCGACACCCACGCCGACGCCGACGCCGCCACCGACGTCCTCGTCGAGCGCGACATCGTCACTCACGCCACGGCGAGGCGGGCCCTCGCCGCGCTGCGGATCGGGTTCGGCCTCACGTTCCTCTGGGCCTTCTTCGACAAGCTGCTCGCGTTGGGCTACGCCACCGGCACGAACGCCGAGACCGGCGCGGTGGACCGGTTCGGTCCCGACGCCTGGCTCAACGAGGGCAGCCCGACCTTCGGCTTCCTGAGCTTCGGAGTGTCCGAGGACAACTGGTTCCACGGCATCTTCACCGGCATCGCCGGTGACGCCTGGGCGGACTGGCTGTTCATGCTGGGCCTCGCGGGCATCGGGACCGCTCTTCTCCTCGGGGTCGGCATCCGGATGGCGGCCCTCGCCGGGGGGCTCCTCTACCTGCTGATGTACGCCGCGTCGTTCCCGCTCGAGAACAACCCGGTGCTCGACGACCACCTGTTGGGCGGCGTGACCCTGCTGGTCCTGGCGGCAACCCTCGCCGGCGACACCTGGGGCCTCGGCCGGGTGTGGGCTTCCAGCACGTTGGTTCGACGGTTCCCCGTCCTGCGCTGACGAGGCGCTCGCCCACGACCCACCGACGATCGAGTCGGTGGGTCGTGGGCGTGCGTCCTGACGTCACCGGTTGGGTGATCTGGTGGGCCCCGCCTCAGCTGACGCGGTCCAAGCGCTCGTGAACTGCAGCCACCGGAGCCGATCGCCCGAACAGGAAGCCCTGCAGGTAGCGGTAGCCGAGCTCCCTCAGCACGGCTGCCTGCGCCTCGGTCTCGACGCCTTCGGCGATGGCGTCGATGCAGAGACCGTCCGCCAGCGACCGGACCGCGTTGCTCACGGACCGGGCATTGGGCCGGTCGACGATGTCGACGACGAAGCTGCGGTCGAGCTTCGCGATGCTGACGGGGAGGTCGACGAGGTGGCTCAGCGTGCCGAACCCCGTGCCGAAGTCGTCCACGGCCAGTCGCACGCCCAGATCCCTCAGTTGTTCCAGCTCACGGAGCAGCGAGCCGTTGACGGTGAACAGTCGGGTCTCGGTGATCTCGAGCACGAGGAAACCCGCCGGCAGTCCCGCGTCGGCGAGGGCCGATGAGACCCGATGGACGACGTGGGGGCGCGACAGCTCTCGTGGGCTGATGTTGACGTGCATGGTGATGCGGTTGCCCCGCGCGAGGAGCTCGGCCCCGTCCGCGCACGCTTGGCGAAGGATCCAGTCACCGACCGGGTGGATCAGCTCGCTGGCCTCCAGCACGTCGAGGAAGCTGGAGGGGAGCAGTCGTCCGCGATCCGGGTGGTTCCATCGCAGGAGCGCCTCGAGCGCGACCGTTCGGCCGGATTCGGCGTCGACGATCGGTTGGTACTCCAGCTCGAACTCACCTCGCCGATGTCCTCGTTCCAGGTCGAGGAGCAGCTGCGCGGGGTGCTCGATCCCGTCGTGCTCCCCTGAGCTGTAGACCTCGAATCGGGCCCGTCCGCCATCCTTGGCGGCGTACAGGGCGGAGTCCGCGCGGCGAAGCAGGGAACGTGCGTCTCCGTCAGTGGCGAAGGCCACGCCGATGCTCGCCGACACCGTGATCACCCGCCGGCCCACCTCGACGGGAGCGCGGAAGGTTTCTAGGATGCGGGCGGCAAGGCGTCGTCCGTCCGCCCCGTCGCTCAGCGCAGGACACAGAACGACGAACTCGTCTCCCCCGATCCGGGCCACGATGTCGAGGGGGCGCACGATCCCCGAGATCCGGCTCGCCACTTCCTTCAACACCTCGTCGCCGATGTCGTGGCCATAGGTGTCGTTGATCTGCTTGAAGTGGTCCACGTCGACGTAGAGGACGGCGACGAGCTCTCCGGTCCTCACTGCCTGCTGGAGGGCCTGTTCCACGCGATCAGCCCACAGGGTGCGGTTCGCGAGCCCGGTCAGCTCATCGTGGAGGGCGATGCGGGCGAGCTCCTGCTCGGCGTGCTTCTGCGCCGTGATGTCCACCATCTGCAGTTTGAGCCAGTCCGTCTGATCACGTTGCTGCGACGAGAGACTTCCGTCGCCGACGCCGTCGACGAACGCCAGCCCTGCGTCGACCCAGCCACCGCCGTGGCTGGGCGAGAGCCGGAGCTGCGCACGCCAACCAACCGTTCCATCGGGGTGCAGGCTCGTGATGCCCTCCCGAAGACGCACTGCGTCGGCGGCTGTGAACCACGTGGCAGGATCGGTCCCGATCAAGTTCTCGCGGCGGCGGCCCGTGAGCGACGCGAGTGCACTGTTCACCTCCAGAGTGCCGATCGTCCTGTCAGCGGACACCGCGACATGTGCGGCTGCCACCAGCGCCGCCTCCATGAACCCGTGCAACCGGTCACGGTCGCGCCTGCTCTCGGCGAGGGCCTCCTCCTTCCCGTCCTGGGCAAGCGAGACGACCAGGCCGACGATCGCGAGGACCAGGATGAGTCCCTGCGCCAGCAGCACGCGTTGCTCAGCCGACGCCATGTCACCGAAGGCACCGACACCGCGAGTGGTGGCAGCGACGACGATCACCCCCTGAGCCGCGACCACGACGCTGACGACGGCGGGGCCACAACGCAGCGCCACCCACAGCAGTGGCGGAATCAACACGAAGACCACCGGCCAGCTCACTGTCATGACAAGAGCGGTCGTCAACAGCGTCGCTGTCGTCGGGAGAAGTGCGACTCGAGGCTGCCGACGCACTCTCGCGAATGCCGAGGGGACCGCCAGAAGCGCTCCTGTGAGCACGAAGGCGCTGAGCGAGTTGCGGACGCCGATCAGCCACATCCCGTCCCACAGTCCGGTGTCGAAACGGGCCCACGCGGTCACCCCACCCGCGACTGCGCTCACCGATCCGCCAGCAACCGAGGCGAGGGCGAGGTCGAATGCCTGCCGCGCCGTGCGAACGTTCACAGCACCGGTCCAGTGTGCGACGCGGTGGAGCACAAGAGCGCCGACCCAACCCTGGGAAGCGTTCACGAACCCGAACAACCATGATCCGACCGGTTCGACCGCGGTGGCCTGATTGATGGCGCCACTCACGATCGCGATCACGACAATGACGACCAGGCGATGCCCGGAGCGACGACACGTCAACATCCACACCACCGTCACCGCTCCGGCCGGCCACGCCAGCGCCAGTTCCGACGGAGCGACGCGCGTCAGCCTGCCGGCGTACATCGCGAACGCGTAGAGCAGGGCGAATCCCATTGTCGTCGCCAGGAAGAGACGCCGCTCGTGCCCCGGAACACCGGCGAGGGTGCTCGTCATGCTTCAACTATGACGTCCCGTCACTCGAGCGGAGCCGAGGTGGTTTCAATTCAGGACCAAGGTCCCGGTCCGTCGACCGGACGAGCCTGGTCGTAGCAGCCCGCGCCGATTGCTCCAGTCCGCGAGAGTCCCGCTCCGCCAAGCCGAGAACGCAAGAACCGGCAGGTCAGAGGCGACCTACCGGTTCTTGTTGCTCTGGTGGAGCTGAGGGGATTCGAACCCCTGACCTTCTCATTGCGAACGAGACGCGCTACCAACTGCGCCACAGCCCCAAGCGATGGGAAACGCTAGCACCACCCCGCGAGCGGCTCCCAATCCGGGTGGGGGTCGGCTCCCGCCGCCGTCAGGAGCCCGGACGCTGCTCGCCGGGTGACCCGTCCGAGGTGATGATCCTCTGCTCCCCGTGACCGGTGGCAGCGGGCGCCGCGTCCGGGTCCGCGGGGTGGCCCGCGGTCCGGTCGGGGTCCGGCTCGGTGGCGCGTCCGTCGACCTCCTCGGGCTCCTCGCCGTAGCCCGAAGCAGGTGGGTCGGCGTCCGGGTCGCGCGACGCCGGCGACTCGCCGTGGGCGGCGGTCTCGGCGGCGCTGGGCTCACCGAACACGGTCGAGGTGCCCTTCCCGGACTCCCCGCTGAACGACGCACCATCGGTGGCGTCGGACGGGTCAGCACGCTGGGTGTCCGGCGTGACGGCGGTTGCGGAGTCGGCGTACTTCTTCTCCTGCTCGCGCGTCTGCTGGGCGGCCTGACGGTCGGCGGCACTCTCCTCAGTCATGCAGGAGGGGTACCCGCCCCCGCCGGGTCCAGACGGCTCAGGAGCCGGAGGCGCGACGCTCGTCGGACTGGGCGTCCGACTGGGCGTCGGTCTGCGCGCGCTGGGCGTCGGCCTCGCGGGCGAGCTGCGAGTCGGCCTCGTTGCGGCCCGAGCTCCACACACCGGTGGAGTCCAGGTCGATCGTGCGGACCGTACGACCGGCGGGCGCCTTGGCGACGTACGTCGGCAGCGGGACCGGAACGGGCGTCCAGCCGTCAGCGACGACCTCGTCGCCGAGCACCTCGGCGGTGATCACCGGGATCTCCTCGGTGTTGTCGCGCACGTCCTCGTCGGACTCCTCGGCCCGGTCCTCGGCGACGTCGCTGTCCTCGGCCTCGATGACCTCGTCGGCGAGGGTACGACGGCGCTTGCGCACATCGGCGGAACGGACCGCACGCTCGCGCTTGACCATGAGCCGGCACGCGACCAGCCAGGCCACCATCACGCCGGCCGGGACCGCGATCCAGGCTGCGGCGACGACCTTGCCGATCACCAGGGCGGCGACGACGACGATCGCGAGCAGGAGCAGGTTGAAGACCCGGCGACGCTTCTCGGCCGCGCGACGCGCAGCGGCCTGGCGGGCGCGGCGACGGCGACGCTCCTCGGCGTCGGGCGTCACCGGACCGGCAGCGGGAGCGGGAGCGGGAGCGGCAGCAGAGCGGGGGGCACGCGGTGCAGGGGTGGGCGCCGCGGACTCCTTCTTCTCGAGGCTCACGGCCGGGGCCGTACGACCGGCAGGCACGAACTCGGCCTCGGTCTTCGACACCGCCTCCCGCCGCGCGAGCACCCGCAACCGGTCGGAGAAGCCGTCGACCGAGCGGTTGACGTCGTCCTCCTCGTGGTACTTGAGCGCCTTCGGGACGAGGTAGACGGCCCACGCCACCGCCAGTGCGACGAAGATGAGTGCGCTCAGGTCCACACCGAGAGGTTAGGAGCGATAGCGCAGGGTGGGGCGCATGTCCATCGGTGTGTCACAGATTGATTCGTGTGACGGATGTGATGTGAGGCTTCATCACGGTATGTAGCCGAACGGGAGCTTCCCGTGCGGAACTCCGCTGGGGAAGGGCTCGCCCACCTACATACCGTGATGAAGCCGCCGCAGCAGCCGCCATCCGCCATCCACCATGAGCCGCAGCAGCGCAACCCCGGCCCAGCTCAGCCCGCCGGCTCCTCCAGCCGCACCAGCACCCCACGCGGCGCCTCCTCCCGCGTCACCGCGAAGATCCGGTGGTCGCGCCAGTCCCCGTCGATGTGCAGGAACAGCGGCGCATAGCCGATCTCGCGGATCTGCAGCTTCTCGACCACCCGCAACGAGTTGGTGTTCTCGGGACGGATGCAGATCTCGATCCGGTGCAGGCCACCGATGAAGAAGCAGTGGTCAATGACCATCGCGACAGCGCGCGGGATGACACCGCGACCGGCGAAGTCCTGGTCGATCCAGTAGCCGACCGAGGCGAACTGCGCGGAGCCGCGCACGATGTTGTTGACGCTGACCTGGCCGGCGAACTGGCCGTCGACCTCCACCACGAAGGGGTACGTCGTCCCCTGCCGGGCCGACTTCGACAACCTCGAGACCAACGCCCGGAAGGACATCGGTCGGGCGTCGGCGCCGGGCGGGGCGGTCGCGTCCCAGCGACCGAGCCACAGCGCGTTGCGGCGGCGCGCGGAGCGCCAGGCGCGGGCGTCGCTGCGCCGGATCGGGCGGAGCCGGACGACCGGGTCGGTGCCGGAGGACAGCTCGTTGGGCCAGGCCCGACCGGGGACGCTGACGACCATCCGCTCACGTCGCGCACTGCTCAATGGTCGCTCCCCACGATCTGTTCGACCGCGTGCACGAGCACCGGCTCGAGGACAGCGAGGGCGTCCTTCACGCCACCACGGGAGCCGGGCAGGTTCACGACGAGCGCCTGGCCGGCCACGCCGGCGACACCGCGGGACAGGACCGCGGTCGGCACGCCCTTGGCGACACCGGCGGCGCGGATCGCCTCGGCCAGGCCGGGGACCTCACGATCGAGCAACGGGCGGGTGACCTCGGGAGTGAGGTCCGTGGGCGTGAGGCCGGTGCCGCCGGTGGTCAGCACGACGCGGGCGCCGCCGTCGACGGCCGCGGCGATGGCGAGGCCGACCGGCTCGCCGTCCGGGCACACCACAGGCTCGCCGACCGTGAACCCCAGGGTCTGGAGGGCCGCGACGATCAGCGGACCGGTCGTGTCGTCGTACACGCCGGCGGCGGCCCGGTTCGAGGCCACCACGACGACGGCGGGATGACCGGTCATCGGGCCCAGTCCCCCGACTTGCCTCCGGACTTGGACTCGACGCGTACGTCGGTGATCACGGCTCCCTTGTCGACGGCCTTGACCATGTCGACAACGGTCAGCCCGGCCACTGCGACAGCGGTGAGCGCCTCCATCTCCACGCCCGTGCGGTCGGTGGTCTTGACGGTCGCAGTGATCTCGACGGCGTCGTCGGCAACGGACAGCTCGACGGTGACACCGGAGATCGACAGCGGGTGGCACAACGGGATCAGCGCAGGTGTCTGCTTGGCGGCCATGATGCCGGCGATCCGCGCGACGGCGAGCGCGTCGCCCTTCGGCACGCCCTCCCCGCGCAGCAGTCCGACCACCTCGGCGGAGACGAGGACCCGTCCGGAGGCCTGCGCAACCCGCCGGGTCACGTCCTTGGCAGACACGTCGACCATCCGGGCAGCGCCCGTCTCGTCCACGTGGGTCAACCGCGTCTGTTCAGCCATGTCAGTCCTCCTCCGGGTGCAGCGCGAGCACCTCGATGCTCTCGCCCTCGGTGACCAGCCTCCCGGTTGGAGGTACGACGAGCAACGCATCGGCCGTCGCCAGGAGTCCCTGGGAGTGGCCGGCGTGCCCGGGCAGGGGGCGAATGCGACCGTCGTCGTCGTAACGACCCGGCAGCAGGACCGTCCGGTCCCCCGCTTCCACCGGGGCCGCCAGGACTGCTGTCCGCGACTGTGCGGGGAGCCCGGCGAGGACGCGCAGCGCCGGCACGACGTACAGGAGGAAGGAGGCGTAGGCGGCGACCGGCGTGCCCGGCAACGTCACGACCGGAACCCGGCGTCCGTCGGCGGTGGTGACGGTGCCGTGGCCCTGCGGCCGGCCGGGCTTCATCGCGACCGGGCCGAACCAGAAGCCGGGCTCGTCGCGCAGCGCGGCCTTCACGACGTCGTGGTCGCCGGCCGAGATGCCGCCGGTGGTGACGACGATGTCGCAGAGCTCGGCGGCGTGTGCCAGCTGCTCGCGCAGGGCGGCCGGGTCGTCGGGCACGGGCCCGAATCCGGTGGCCTCGGCACCCGCCGCATGCCCGGCGGCCAGCAACGTCGCAGTGTTGCTGTCGGGCACCAGCCCGTCGACGAGCTCGGCCCCGGTCGAGATCACGCCGAGGCGCGGTCGGGCCGTGAGCACGACCTCGGGACGGCCGATGGAGGTCAGGAGCCCGACCTGGGCAGGCCCCAGGCGACGTCCGGCCCGCAGCGCGACCGCACCAGCGGCGACGTCCTCACCCTCACGGCGGATGTGCCACCCGGCGGGAGCGGTCCGGGTGACGGTGACGGGTTCGGTGCCGGTCTCGGCGCCGGTGGTCCACTCGAACGGCACCACGAGATCGGCACCGGGCGGGACGATCGCGCCCGTCATGATCCGGATGGCGGTGCCGTCGGTCAGCGGGATCGCCGGGTCGCCTGCCGCGATCACACCGATCACCGGCAGGACGGTCGGCACGCTGGCCACGTCCACGGCGCGCACGGCGAAGCCGTCCATCGCCGAGTGGTCGAACGGCGGCACGGCCAGCACTGCGGTGACGTCCTCGGCGAGGACCCGGCCGAAGGCGTCGACGACGGGAAGCACCTCGGTGCGCCCCAGGGCGCTCAGACCTGCCAGGACCCGAGCCCGATGCTCGGCGACCGAGGGGTCAGGCATCCCCGGCGGCACTCCCGGTGAGCACTTCGCCGGCGGCGACGCGCTGGGCGCCCTTGCCGTCGAGCGCGACCGCGCCCACGACCTGCACGCCGTGGCCGAAGGTCCAGTCGCCGTCGACCGTGAGGGAGGAGGCCTTCGCCAGGGACGGCGCCCCTTCGGGGAAGCGCTTGTCGAACTCGCCGACGACCTTGTAGTGGTCGGCGTCGAGCTCGACGTACGGCACGTCCGCCGCGACCTGGGTGAGCGCGAAGTCGGTGCCGATCTCGTACACGTCGGAGCGCAGGACCAGCAGGTCGTTGGTGGTCTTGACCGGGATGAACCGGTCGCGACCGACCTCGATCAGCCGGGCCCCCTCGAACACCTCGATCGCCGCGCCCATGGCGGTCTCCACCTGGATGACCTTCGGGCTGTCCGGGTCGGCCGGGTCGACGTTCTTCTCGTTGCGGATGAGCGGGAGGCCCAGGATCCCGTCGCGCTCGTCGAGCTTGGCCTTCATCGCCCGCAGGTCGAACCAGAGGTTGTTGGTCGAGCAGAACTGGTGGCGGGACAGGTCGGCGAGGGCCTCGAGGTCCTCGGGCGCGGTCTGGGCGGTCTCGCGCAGCACGATCCGGCCGTCGGCCTTGCGGCGCGCGAAGTGGCCGCCCTTGCGGTCGGAGGGGGTACGACGCACGGCCTCGATCGCGAACGGCGCACCACTCGCGGCGAACCAGCCCGCGACCTTCGGGGCCGGCACCGCGCCGAGGTTGTCGGAGTTGGAGACGAACGCGTAGTGGTAGCCCTGCTCGATCAGCTGGTCGAGGAGGCCGGTGCCACGCAGGGCGGTGTAGATGTCGCCGTGGCCGGGCGGACACCACTCGAGGTCCGGCTCCTTGGGCCACTCGACGGGCTTGAGGTCCTTGGCGAGGAGCTTGGGCTCCTTGTTCTGCAGGAACTCGATGGGCAGGCCCTCGACGGCGAGGTCGTCGTACCGCCCCAACGCGTGCAGGGTGTCGGCCGAGGTCCGGAAGGAGTTCATGAAGATGATCGGCAGCCGGGCGTCGTACGCCGTGCGCAGGTGCAGCGCCTGCCGCGCGATGATGTCGAGGAAGGACAGCCCGCGGCGCACGCACAGCAGGGACTTCGCCCGCTCCATGCCCATCGAGGTGCCGAGCCCGCCGTTGAGCTTGATCGCGACGGTCTTGCCGATCGCGTCCGCAGCGACCTCGTCGGACACCTCGGCGTCCGCGAGGCTCTCCATGTCGACCGGCTCGATGCTCGCCTCCGGGATCATCCCGGTCTCCCCGTGCTCGAGGAGCCGGTAGTAGTGCGCGAAGGTGTCGACCGCCACCGGATCGACGCCTGCGTCGACCATCTTCGCCCGCGCCTTCTCGAGGCCACCGCTACGACCACTCATGCCCATGTTTCCGATCGTAGGCTTGTCTCGTGACGGATGGGCAACCGAGCCATGCCTCGGGCAACAAGGTCGCCGTGCGCGACCAGCTCCTGGCGGGGCGTCGACGGCGACGACTGACCGAGGTGGGCACCTCGGCGAGGGCCATTGCCGACGTACTCCTCGCCGCTCCGGAGGTACGACGCGCCGCCACCGTCGCCTGCTACGTCTCCGTCGGGAACGAGCCCGGCACCACCGAGCTGCTCGACCGGCTCGTGGCCGCCGGCAAGCGGGTGCTCCTCCCCCTGCTCCTGCCCGACAACGACCTCGACTGGGCGCCGTACGCCGGCCCCGGCTCCCTGGCTCCCGCCCGGCGGGGCCTCCTGGAGCCCACCGCCCCCGGTCTCGGCGTCGAGGCGATCGCCGGCACCGACGTCGTCCTGGTGCCCGGGCTCGGGGTCGGTGCGGACGGGATGCGCCTGGGCCGCGGCGGCGGCTCCTACGACCGCGCGCTCGCCCGGGTGCCCGTCGGGACCTTCACGTGCGTGCTCGTGTACGACGACGAGGTGCTCCCCGTCGTCCCCGCCGAACCCCACGACCGCCCCGTCACCGCCGTGGCCACCCCGTCCGGGCTCCACCACTTCTGACCGCTCGTTGGTCGAGGAGGCCGCCCGCGGCCGTCGTCTCGTTGGTCGAGGAGGCCGCCCGCGGCCGTCTCGAGACCTCCGGGCACGGTGCACCCGTTGGTCGAGGAGGCCGCCCGCGGCCGTCTCGAGACCTCCGGGCGACCTCCTCGACCAACGTGGGAGTCAGCCACCGGAGGACGGCGTGAGCGTCAGCACGTCGTCGGCGGCGTCCCGGACCGCATCGGCGGTGAACACCCACGGCAGCGTCTCGCCGCGCGCCCAGAGGTCGGTCTGGTCGGTGTAGTGCGGGTGGAAGGCGTGCCCGGAGACCCCGGTGAGGTTGATCCAGCGCGCGGCGTCCGGGTCGTCCATCGGCACGACCATCCTCATCGACGGCGCGGTCACGACGCCGTACCCCTCGCGCGCGTCCCAGCCGGTCGCGTTGACCAGTGAACCGCCACCGCCGACCTTCCAGCCACCGCGGTTGAACAACCACTCGATCGGCCCGACGCCGGACTCGCCCAGGGTCGCGGAACGGAGGTCGAGGCGGTGCAGCGCACCCCAGGTCCACTCCTCCGCGTTGGGCGACTGCCGCGCGGTGAGCACGTCGCGGGCGGCCTTCATCGAGGCACGCAGGATGTCGTCGCGGCTCTCGACCACACCGTCGGTCTCGACGTCGTCCCACCAGCGGTCGGCGGAGCGCGGCAGCACCTGCGCCATCACGGCGAACCAGCGGTCGCTGCCGTCGGGTTCGAGTCCCTCGGGCAGCTCGTCGGCGAAGGTGCGCTCGAGCACCTCACGCCAGACCACGTTGAAGTAGGCGGCCGCGCCGCTGTCCGGTCCCTGCCGGAAGTTCCACGACCGCAGCAGCCTCTGGCCGTCGGAGTAGTAGCCGCGGGGCAGCGTGACGTCGAGGAGGTACGGCGTCAGGATCTCGCCGATCGCGCTCCAGTCGTCGAGCTGGATGGCTCCCATCCGTTCGACGCTGAGCTCGTCGTCGGCGGCGAGGAGGTCGTTGATCCGGCTCGAGCGGTAGCCCTGGTCCCAGTCGTCGGTGAGGTGCGGGGCGTAGCGCCGGGGGTCGATGACGGCCTGGTTGGCGGTCGCGATGATCCCGGACTCCGGGTCGAGGACGTGGGGCATCGCGTCGTACTCGACGTAGCGGCCGGTCCAGCTCGTGTCGGCGCGCCAACCGGCGGCGGGCGCCCGGCCGTCGTTGCCAGCCCGGCGGATGGGGACCCGGCCAGTGGCCTGGTAGCCGATGTGGCCCTCCCGGTCGGCGTACACGACGTTCTGGCCGGGGACGGCGAAGTCGCTGAGCGCGGCCCGGAAGGACGTCCAGTCGTGCGCGAGGTTGAGCGCGAAGAGGGCGTCGGCGGTCGGCTGCGGGTCGAGGGCCGTCCAGGCCAGGGACACCCCGGCGTCCCAGAGCCCACCGGAGCCGGTGTCGTCGACGACGTCGTCCACCTCCTCGACCGCGTCCAGCCCGCCCTCCTCGATCTCGCTGACCTGGTCGAGCAGGCCGTCCTCGGTGAGGTCGACCTCGTCCAGGTCCTCGTCGAGGGCGGCGAGGTCGGACAGGAGCGGACCGTGGTCGGTCGAGCGGACGGTGAACTCCACCGGGTCGCCGTCACGGACCTCGATCGTCTCCTGCCGGGTGAGGAGCGGGCGGGTCTCCCCGGCGTACTGCCAGGTGTCCCCGCTGACGCGCTCGACGAACAGGTCGGTCACGTCAGGTCCGAGGTTGGTGAATCCCCAGGCGATGTCGGCATTGCGTCCGATCACCACGCCGGGGACACCGGAGAAGCTGAACCCGGACACGTCGAGCGGGCACGTGCTGGACACCTCGCGGCAGTGCAGGCCCACCTGCGTCCACACCCCCGGCAGCGAGATGCCCAGGTGCGGGTCGTTGGCGAGGATCGGTGCGCCGGTGCTGGTGTGCTCACCGTCGACCACCCACGCGTTGCTGCCGATGCCGTCGCCCTCGCCCAGGAGGGCGGGGACGGCCGCCAGGGCCGCACGGACGTCGGAGAGCGCCTCGCGCGTCGCCCGGCCGCGCGGCGCGGGCCGCTGGAGCAGGCCCCTGCGCTCGGGGCTGATGTCCTGGTCGAACTCCTTGCCGACCAGGCCACCCTGCTCGACGATCGGCCGGCGGGCGTCGAGATCGGGTTCGGGGTAGAGCGTGTCGCTCGCCTCCTGACCGACCGCGGCCGTGGTCAGGGCGCGTCCGATCTCCTCCTCGAGGTTGCCGCGCAGGTCCCACGCCATCGCCTTGAGCCAGGCGATGGAGTCGACAGCGGTCCACTTCTCGGGGGTGTAGTCGAGGCCGGAGACGTCGAGCAGCGTGTACTCCAGGGCCGTGTCCGAGCTGGACCGGCCGGCCAGGTAGCCGTTGACGCCCTCGGCGTAGGCATCCAGCGCACTGCGGGTCGCGGGGCGCAGCATCGTCAGCTCCTGCTCGGCGACCTCGCGCCAGCCGAGGGTACGGACCACGAGGTCGCTCTCCAGGGCGTCCTCACCGAAGAGCTCCGAGAGCCGGCCAGCGGTCGCGTGGCGTCGTACGTCCATCTCGAAGAACCGGTCCTGGGCGTGCACGAACCCCTGGGCCATCATCAGGTCGTGCATCGAGTCGGCGTAGATCTGCGGGATCCCGGCGTCGTCGCGGATCACCTGGACCTCGCCCTCGAGCCCGCTCAGCTCGAGCTCGCCGGACGTCTGCGGCCACGGCCGGCGCACGAGGACGACCGAGGTCACCAGACCCGCCACCAGGGCCACGGCCACCAGGACCGCGATCCCCGCCACCCACCGCAACGCCCTGCTCCCGGAACCCGGCGCGCGATGGGTTGCCTCGTCGTCCGCCGTTGCCGGCGCTGCCTCCGAGCTGCTGCTTCCCTCCACCATGGTGGTCGTCATTGTGCCGCCTGGTGGTGCCGTGACGTAGCATTGGCACTCGAAAGTCGAGAGTGCCAACGCAGGAGTTCGCCAGATGCCGACCTACCAGTACCTCTGCACCGAGTGCGGCCACGCCTTCGAGCAGGTGCAGCGTTTCAGCGATGACGCGCTGAGTGTCTGCCCGGAGTGCAGCGGCAAGCTGCGCAAGGTCTTCAACTCGGTCGGCGTGGTCTTCAAGGGCTCCGGCTTCTACAAGACCGACAGCCGCTCCTCGACCTCTGCGACGACGCCCGCGGCGAGTTCGTCGGACTCCTCGACCGGCTCGTCGGGCAGCTCGTCCAGCTCCACGACGACGTCCTCGGACTCCTCGTCCAGCTCCTCGAGCGCCGGTTCCTCGTCGAGCACCTCGACCTCGTCCAGTTCCTCGAGCTCGGGCTCGGCCGCTTCCTCCTCCTGATCCTCGCTGCCTGTGGATGACGCCGGCACCCGCGCCGCGCGCGACCTACCGTCGCGGCCATGGACTCCCTCGGACCTGCCTCCTCGCGGCCGCGCCTCGAGCGTGCCGCCGACCTCCTGACCCGGGTACGCCGCCGGGTGCTGCGCCGACGCAGGCCGCTCGCGGTCCTGCTCGTCGCGGCCGGGGTCGCCGCGTCCCTGCACGTCCTCGCCCCGCCGCCGCCGGCGTCGACCACCGTGCGGGTCGCCGCCCGGGACCTGCCGGCCGGCCGCGTGCTGACGAGCGCGGACCTCGTCGACGTGGAGGTGCCACCGGGCGTCGTACCCGTGGGGGTGGTGGACTCCCCCGAGGGGCGGCTCCTCGCCGCTCCGCTGCGCTCGGGCGAGCCGGTGACCGACGTACGTCTCGTCGGTCCCGACCTGGCCTCGAGCCTGCTGCCCGGGATGGTCGCGGTCCCGGTGCGACTCTCCGATGCCGGTCAGGCGGCGCTGCTGACGGTCGGTGACGCGGTGGACCTGGTCGCCAGCGACCCGCAGGCCGGCACCGTGCGATCGCTGACCGAGGGGGCGATCGTGCTCGCGATCCCCGACGCCCGGCACGCCGAGGACGGTGCGCTGCCGGGGCGGCTGGTCGTGATGGGCTTGAGCGCGAACGACGCTCATCAGGTCACGGAAGCGTCAGTGGCGTCGTACGTGACTTATACATGGCGTCGCGGATAGGTTTGTCTGTTGAGCACCACACCCCGCCACCATCCGTCTCGGAACTGAGGAGAAACAAATGTCCGGGTTCAAGAAATTCATCCTCCAGGGCAACCTGATCGACATCGCCGTCGCCTTCATCATCGCCACCGCCTTCGGTGCCGTCGTGACGACCTTCGTTGCGTGGCTCACCGCCCAGATGCCCGATTCCACCAGCGAGATCTTCAGCAACGACGAGAAGTCCTTCGGTGCCTTCCTCAACGCGACCATCTCGTTCGTGATCCTGGCCGCGATCGTCTACTTCCTGATCGTGACGCCGTACACGAAGGCCAAGGAGCGCTTCTTCCCCGACGCCCCCGAGGCCCAGGCGCCCGACATCGTCCTCCTCACCCAGATCCGCGACTCGCTCGCCGCCCGCTGACCGCGAGCAGCTGATCGGCCCGGTGCCGTCCCACCACAGGTGGGGCGGCACCTGTCATGTGCGGCCGGCGACGCGCAGTGCTCAACAGAGCCCGGCGCGCTCCCGCTCGTCCTCGCTCAGGCCCGGCGTGTCCGCACCGCCACCCGTCTCGGTCGACGTGCTCGACGGATCAGCCGGGTCGGACTCATCGGCGTCTCCGCCACTCCCGCCGGCCGGGTCCTCGCCGGTGGAGCCAGCCGTGATCGAGCCCTCCAGGAAGGCGGCGCTCAGCGGCTTGTCGTTGATGACCAGGCGCCACAACGCCCGTACCCGCGGCGTCCACACGATCCGGCCGGGGTCGGTCGTCGACTCCTCCCAGGGAGTCGTGACGAAGGCGATGTCGTCGAGCCCGATGCCGGTGAAGGACTTGGCGATCCGGGCGATCCGGGCGATGTTGCGGAAGTCCGTGGTGATCGAGTCCGACGCGGCGTTCATGAAGCCGATCAGCTGGTCGGGACGCGCCAGGCTCCCGGTGCTCAACACCTTGCCGATCATCGCTGCCATGAACTCCTGCTGGCGCTTGATCCGCTGGGTGTCGGAGCCGTCGGCCACGTTGTGGCGCACGCGGACGTAGGCGAGCGACTCGTCGCCGTCGAGCTCCCTCGTGCCAGCCTTCAAGGTGATGCCGTGTTCCTCGTCCTCGATGTCCTCGGGGATGCAGACCTCGACACCGCCGAGCGCGTCGACCATGCCCTTGAACCCGGCGAAGTTCACCACGACGTACTTGTCGACGCGGATCCCGCTCAGTTGCTCGAGCTGGGTGATCGTGCAGGCCGGGCCGCCGACCTTGTAGGCCTCGTTCCACTGTGCGTCCTGCTCACCCGGGATGACGGTCGTGCCGTCCTCCTCGTAGCAGTCCGGCCGGTCGACGAGGGTGTCGCGCGGCACGGAGATGCCGTAGGCGAGGTCACGGTCCGCGGAGAGGTGGATCAGGATCGTCGTGTCCGACAGGCCGCCGCCCGCCTCGCCGTCGACCTTGCAACCGTCGCAGTCGCGGGTGTCGGAGCCCATCACGAGGATGTTGAGCGGTCCCTGGACCACCTTCTCCGGACGGTTCTTCACCTGCTTGTCGACCTCGCGGAAGTTCAGGTTGCCGTTCCAGTGGTCGTACAGGAGCGCGACGCCGACACCGGTCAGGAGTCCGAGGCTGGCCAGGCTCGCCACGATGACGCGGACCACCGCGCGCTTCGGGTTGGGTGAACGACGCCGCCGACGCCGACCGCGGCGCGGTTGACTCGTGTCCTTCGGCGTGACCTCGTCCGACATGACTCTCCCGGCTCCGTCCGTGGCGTCGGCGACGTACGACGCGCTGGAGGACACCGTACGTCGCGAACCCCGCCACGGGAGGCCAGGCAGATCAGCCGTGGTGCGGCGGAACCTGCTCCTTGAGCCACTTCTCGGACGCCGGCTCGCCGCTCGACGGGACCTTCTCGTCCTTCTCGTCGGAGGTGACGTCGGGCAGCGAGTCACCGAAGATCGCGGCGAGGCGCTGCTTGCGCTTCCACTCCGGTTCGGTGCTGTCGCCCATCAGGTCTGCTCCGTCCGGCTCAGCACAGACCTGCGGCCGCGCGACCCTCGTCCGAGAGTCCACCGGACTCCTCGGTGCCGTTGCTGGCTCCCTCGCTCGCGCCGTCGGAGGCGTTGCCGCTGGCCGTCTCGCTGGCCCGGTCGCTCGCCGTACCCGACGGGGAGGTGCCCGGCGATCCGCTCACCGACGGCGTGCCGTCGGGGTTGTCGCCAGCGCTCAGCGCGTCCTTGAGGAACTCGGCGGTCAGTGGCTTGTCGCGACGGACCAGGCGCCAGAGCTTGTTGATCTCCGGGGTCCACTCCACGCCGCCGCTGACCTTGTCGGTGCCACCCCAGGGCGTGGTGATGAACTTGATGTTGTCGGCGCCGATGCCCTGCGCGGTCGCCGCGAGGTTGGCCATCTGCGAGATGTTCTTGAAGTCGGTCTGCAGCGAGGACGTCGCGGCGTTGATGAAGGAGATCAACCGGTCCGGCCGAGCGAGCATCCCGGCGGTGAGCGCCTTGTTGATCATCGACCCGATGAACGCCTGCTGACGCCGGGTCCGGTTGGTGTCGGTGCCGTCGCCGATCCGGTAGCGGGCACGGACGTAGGTCAGCGCCTCCTTGCCCCGGACCTCGCGCGTGCCGGCCTTGAGGTAGATGTTGCGCACCTCGTCGTTGATGTCCTCGGGGATGCAGACCTCGACGCCGTCGAGGGCGTTGACCATGTCCCTGAACCCGTTGAAGTCAACGACGACGTAATTGTCGACCCGGATCCCGCTGAGCTGCTCGAGCTGGCGGATGGTGCACGCCGGTCCACCGGTCGCGAACGCGGCGTTCCACTTGGAATAGCTCGTCGCCGCCGCGATCTCGGAACCGTCCTCGCGGTAGCAGACGGGACGCATCACGGCGGTGTCGCGCGGGATCGAGATGCCGTAGGCGAAGGTGCGGTCGGCCGAGACGTGGAACAGGATCGTGGTGTCGGACAGGCCGCCACCGGACTCGCCGTCGATGCCGTTGCCCTTGCCGGAGCGGGTGTCGGAGCCCATCACCAGGATGTTGAGCGGCTCCTGGGGGCCGACGACCTCCTCCTTGACCGGGCGATCGTCGCCGAGCAGGGGGTCCAGGTCCTCACGGACGAGGTTGTTGTTCCAGTTGTTGTACAGCAGCACGACGCCGACGCCGGTGAACAGCGAGAGGCTGAGCAGGCTCGAGAGGATGACCTTGACGACGGTCTTGCCGGGCTGCGGCGCCTTGCGGCGCCCGCGCGAGCGTGAACCACGGCTGCGGGGCACGGCGCGGGAGGACGACACTCGGCGGGCCCGGCTGCCGGGCTCGCTGTTTCCACCCGGGCGGGACCCGGTCGGGGCATCGTCAGTCATCGGTCACCTGGTCGTGCGGCCGCCTCGGGGCGGATCGTGAGTACGGGTCCTTGCAGCGCTGCCGAGTCAGCGGCCGTGCGACGCCGGGGCGCCACGCCCACCGTACGGAATCGGCCAAGCCCGGTGGGCTCGGAGTGCCGCATCAGTGGTACGACGCTCATTCTCACCGCTGGCACGTCCTGATCCCAATCCGGACCGGTCCGGTCGACCGGGGGTCATTTCTGCCTCGCCACCCGAACCTGACAAGATGTGTACCGCCTGCGCGCGGAGTCCCGACGACGTGCGCGGCCCGCCCCAGTAGCTCAGTGGATAGAGCAGCCGCCTCCTAAGCGAAAGGTCGCAAGTTCGACTCTTGCCTGGGGCACCATGCAACCAATCCCCCACCTGACGCGTCTTCCTGTCGTGATCTGGATTGCTGCTCTCGTGATGTGGTCGCTCGTGCTGATGCTGGCGGGCGTGGCGATCGCGCGCCGCTGAGGCTCAGACAGGGCGCGCCGGCGGCCCAGCGTGCCGTAGCCGGGCGAGCAGGATCAGCGCGCAGACGGGCGTGATCACCAGGTTCGGGATAGCGATCGCCCACAGCTCGTTGGCGAACCCGTAGACGATCCAGGCCGCGCCCTGGACGGTCGCGATGGCCCAGGTCCACACGCTGAGGCCGCCCATGGCGACGGGGTCGTGGCGACGCCGGTGGGTACGACGCGCCTGCGGCAGGAACTGCGCCACGTCCACCACCCCGACGAGCCAGCCGAGCGCGGCCGTCACCGCTGCCTCCGGCCCGCGGTCACCGCGGCGACGATCACGCTCGCACAGACGAGGTTGACGACCCCGGCCAGCACGACCGGGCGGGCGTGCATCGAGGTGCCGTAGGTGATCAGCAGGACGTTGAAGACGATCGCCACCAGGTAGGTGCCCCGGCTCAGCGCGGCCAGCGCCTCCGGGTCGGCGCGGTGCCGGACGGCGCGGACGGCCTGCGGGATCCACATGGTGGCGGCGCCGGCCGTGCCGACGTAGCCGACGGCCTCGATCACGACCAGTCCCCGGATCTCAGCCGAGGACGGCGACGGCGGCGCCGTACCCCTCGGGGACGATCACGTCGCGGACCGACCACCCGCCGATCACCCGACCCGCGGCGTCGTCGGTGCCGAGGTAGTCGAGGTGCGGGTCGCGGCCCAGGCCGATCCCGATGCCCTTGAGGTAGGCCTCGGTGCGCGACCAGGCGCGGGTGAACCGGACCGTGGCGCGGCCACCGTCCAGGGTGCCGTTGGCGGCGGCCTGGATCTCGCTCGTCTCCCGGGGGTGCAGCAGGTTCGCGAGGGCCACCGGGTCCTCGGGGTGGCGCTCGACGTCCACACCGACCGCGACGTCGGCGATCCCGATCAGCACCTGGCCGGGCGTGTGCGAGAGGGAGAACTCGAGACCGGCACCCTCGGCGCGCGGACGGCCGTGCGGCTCGCCGCAACCGGGGCAGTCGTGACGACCCCAGACGACCTTCTCGGGAGGCGTGTCCGTCGCCGTACCCACGACCAGACGGGCGGCCGCGTGGGCGAGGACGTAGGCGCGGCGAAGCTCGGCCCGGACGTACGCCGACGCCTGATCACGCTCGGCGTCGTCGAGCCAGGCCGCGCCCACGTCGTGCTCGTCGTCACCGAAGTCGGCGATCTCCATGCGCCAGACCCCGAGACCGACACCTGCCTCGGCGCGGGGCGCCGGGGTGTCGAGGAAGGACCCGAGGGTCCAGGGATCGACCGGGATCGCCGATCGATCCGGTACTGCCTCTGCCACGTCGCGACTCATCGCAGACGAGGCTAACAAGGTGATGGTGGGCCCCACCCCACCCCGTCGCCTCAGGCCGGGTCGCCCTCGTCCCGCGCCGCCTTCGCCCGTGCCCGGGCGGCCTTGGCGATCGTGTCCTCGACGACCGAGTTCATCCGCGAGCCGTTCGGCCAGCCGTCGTAGTGGCAGGCGAGGATGACGAGCTCGCGCAGCGCCTCCTCGTCGAGCTCCTCGTTGGCGAGTGCCGCCGGGATCTGGATGCCGAGGACGTCGTTGGCGCGCTGGCCGACGAGCATGCCGATGAGGAACAGGCGCCGGTCCCGCGTGCTCAGGCCCGGGCGCTGCCAGATGTCGCCGAACAGGTGCTCGGCGGTGTAGCGGAAGAAGTCGCCGTCGCCGTCGGTCATGTCGAAGCCGTAGACCTCCTCCATCTTCTCCAGGCCGCGGCGTCGGGCCTCGGGGAGGTCGTCGAACTTGCCCATCAGTTCTCCTTGTCGTCCGGCAGCCCGAGACCGGGGCCGAGTCGTTCGATCGCGAGCTCCGCGAGGGGTACGTCGACACCCAGGTCGTGTGCCAGCTGGATGGCGAAGCCGAGGTCCTTGACCCCGAGCGAGGTGACGTTGCTGAACACGCCGTGCCAGAAGTCGGCCGGGTCGAGGGTCGCAGTCGTCTCCCGGTGCATGATCGCGCCCGGTCCCCCGGTGATCGCGTCGGTGTGGCGTACGACGTCCCCGAGGTCCTTCAGGCTCAACCCGGCCGCCTCGGCGAGACGCTGGGCCTCGGTCGCGGCGGTGAAGGCGATGAAGTGCATCATGTTGCGGGCCAGCTTGAACTTCGTCCCGGCGCCGATCGGCCCCGCGTGGACGACCTTGCTGCCCAGGGCGCGCAGGACCGGCTCGGCTGCCGTGAAGGCGGCGGCGTCGCCGCCCACCATCAGCGCGAGACTCCCGTCGACGGCACCCATCGCGCCGCCGGAGACCGGCGCGTCGAGGACCTTCACTCCGTGCCTGGTGGCGGTGGACTCGAGCTCGGCCGGTGTCGACGGCGCGACGGTCGAGTGGATGACCACGGTGAGGCGGTCGCCCGCGACACCGAGCACCTCCCCCAGCACGTCACGCACCTGGCCGTCGTCACGCACCATCACGCAGAGCACGTCACACTTCGCCGCCATCGCGGCCACGCTCCCGGCGATCCGGGCACCGGCCCGCTCCGCCTCGGCCAGCGGATCCGGCGCGACGTCGTACACCCAGACCTCGAGGTCCGCGGCCTCCTGCTGCTGCGCGAGGCGCAGCGCCATCGGCTTGCCGATGTTGCCGAGCCCGATGAATCCGACGATCGTCGTCATGCCGCTGACCTCCAGGCCCTCAGAGCCGGAACGTCTGGCCGCCGTCGACCGCGAGCACCTGACCGGTCACCCACGACGCACTGTCGGACAGCAGGTAGAGCAGCGCACCGACCATGTCGTCGACCGAACCCATCCGCTTGATGGCGAGCGAGTTGCGCACGATGTCCTTGGCCGCGTCGCCCGCCTGGGTGCGGGTGGCCTCGGTGTCGGTCGGGCCGGGCGCGATCGCGTTGACCCGGATCCCCTGCCCGCCGAGCTCGTGGGCGAGCTGCTGGGTGAGGCTGTTGGTCGCCGCCTTGGCGAGACCGTAGAAGCCGGAGTAGAGGTACGCCGCCGTGCTCGACTGGTTGACGATCGCTCCCCCGCCGCGCTTGGCGATCTCGGGGTAGACCGCGCGGGTCATCACGAGCGCACCGTCGAGGTTCACCGACATGAACTTTTTGTAGTAGTCCCAGTCGACCGAGATCAACAGGTTGAACTCCATTGCACCGTAGATCGCGGCGTTGTTGACCAGGTGGTCGATCCCGCCGAACTCCGCGACGGTGTGCGTCACGAGTGCCTGCGCGGACTCCGCGGAGGAGACGTCGCAGCTGACGAAGATCGCCTTGCCGCCGTCCTCGTTGATGCTGGCGGCGACCTTGGCGCCCGCCTCCTCGTTGAGGTCGGCGACGACGACGGAGGCGCCGTGCGTGGCGAGTGCGCGGGCGTAGGCCTCGCCGATGCCCTGGGCGGCGCCGGTGACGACGACGACCTTGTTCTCAAAGCTCATTCTCTGCTCCTGTGTGTGCTGCAGGGATCCCCTCTGCAGCGGGGAAACCTGCACTTACTGGCCGTTGCAACCGTCAGGAAGTGCAGGGATCCCCTCTGAAGCGGGGATCCCTGCACCCCTCATGCCGGCTCAGCGATGGTTTTCATCTCCAAGTACTCCTCGAACCCCGCGACACCCATCTCGCGCCCGATCCCGGACTGCTTGTAGCCACCGAACGGCGCGTCGGGGCTGAACCAGACGCCTCCGTTGACGGCAAGGGTGCCGGTGCGGATCCGGGCGGCGACGCCCTTGGCGCGCTCGAGCGAGCCGGAGTCGACGGAGCCGGACAAGCCGTACGCCGAGTCGTTGGCGATCCGGACGGCGTCGTCGTCACCGTCGTGCGGGATCACGACGAGGACGGGTCCGAAGATCTCCTCCTGCGCGAGGCGGGAGGAGTTGTCGAGGCCGGCCACCACGGTGGGCTGGATCCAGTTGCCGGGCTTGTCGATGACAGCGCCGCCGGTGGCGAAGGTCCCGCCCTCCTCGAGCGCCACCGCGAAGTACGCCGCCACCCGCTCGCGCTGCAACGGCGAGATCACCGGACCGCAGATCGCGCCGGGGTCGGCAGGATCCTTGGCACCGATCGACTCCATCGTCTGCGCAGCGACGGCGACGGCCTCGTCGTACTTCTCCCGCGGGACGATCAGGCGGGTCGTGATGGCACAGCCCTGGCCAGCGTGGATGCAGGCGGCGAAGGCGGTTCCGCCGGCCACCGCGGCCACGTCGGCGTCGTCGAGGGCGATCGCGGCGGACTTGCCGCCGAGCTCGAGGAAGACCTTCTTCAGCGTCGGCGCTGCCGCCGCCATGATCGCCTTGCCCACCGAGGTGGAGCCGGTGAAGGACACCATGTCGATGCGCGGGTCGGTGGACAGGACCGAGGCGACCTCGTTGGAGCGCGGCGTGACGACGTTGAAGACGCCGGCCGGGATGTCGGTGTGCTCGGCGACCAGGCGGCCCAGCTCGGCCGCCACCCACGGGGTGTCCGGCGCGGGCTTGAGGACGACCGTGCAGCCGGCGGCGAGCGCCGGACCGACCTTCGCGAGGTTGATCTGCGTCGGGACGTTCCACGGGGTGATCGCCGCGACGACGCCGACGGCTTCGCGGCGGACGGTACGCCGTGAGCGGATCCCCATCGGCGCAGCAACTCCGAGGTCGGACTCGAACTCGTAGCCCTCGGCGAGGTCGGTGACCCACTTCAGGCCGTCGACGGGGACGTCGAAGCCGGCCGCACCCATCATGAAGCCGGGCATGCCGACCTCCACCGTCGTCAGCTCGCGGAACGCGTCGGCGTTCTCCAGCAGCGCCGTGTGCAGCTGGCGCAGGCAGTGCACCCGGAACGCGTGGTCGGTGGACCACGCCGTGTCGTCGAAGGCCCGGCGTGCGGCGGTGATCGCGGCGTCGACGTCGGCGGCGGTGCCGTCGGGCGCCTGGCCGATCTCCTCGCCGTTGGCCGGGTTGAGGATCGGGTACGACGACCCGTCGCTCGCCGCGACGAGCTTGCCGTCGATCAGCTGCTGCGCCGCGGGGGGCAGGGCGGTCACGGGGCCACCTCGGGGGCGGGCGCCTGCGTGACGTACTGGCCGGCCTCGACCGGCGGCGGCCACACCGGCGAAGGGATGTCGTCGAGGTGGTAGTGCCCGGGCACCTCGTGGCCGAAGACCGACATCCGCTTGAGCAGGGTCTCGGAGGCCTTGTCGGCCTTGAGGATCTCCATGAACGTGTGGGTGGTCGACGGCATGTCGAACCAGTCGCGCTGCCAGGCGATCTTGATCTGACCGGCGTCCGCACCGGACGTCTGCCGCTCGACGCCGAACCACGAGCCGCCGATGCCGAGGATCTCGTACTCGCCGCGGGACGGGTCGGTGTCGTCCTTGAGGATCCCGGAGCGCTGCTTCCAGAAGCCCAGCACCATCGACTTCTTCTCGTCGATCATCGTGCAGACGTAGTCGTAGTGCCAGCCGTCGAAGCCGTCCATCTCGATGCCGATCGCCCAGTCCCGGATCTGGTCGCGACCGACGGCCATGAAGTGCTCGTCGTGGCTGTACATCCAGCCGTAGTTCGCGTCCTCGGCGTAATGGTCCGCCATCACGCGCCAGTCACCGGTGCGCTCCGCCTGGCGGTTGATGTCGAGCCAGGACTCCCAGAACTCCTCGATCTCGGCCCTGGTGAGTGCGGTGGTCGGGTCGGTCATTTCTCAGTCCTCTTCGATGGAAAGGGCGAAAGCGGGGCAGTACTTCACGGCGGTGGTGATGTCGGCGCGGCGGGACTCGTCGGGGCGCTCCTCGAGCAGGGTGACCACGTCGGCGTCCTCGTCGAAGCCGAAGACGTCGGGCGCCTCGCCCTGGCACAGCTGGTGGCCCTGGCAGATGCCGGTGTCGGCGACGACGCGGAAGCCTCCGGAGCTCATCGCGACCGCCTCCGGTAGCGGACCTTCGCGGGCTGCGCGAGCTGGATCACCATCTTGGAGACGTCGTCGCGGTAGGAGTCGAGGTCCTGGACGGGCTCGAACGAGAAGTCGCGCAGGATCACCGAGAAGATCGCCTTCATCTGCATCATCGCGAACGCGTTGCCGACGCAGCGGTGCTTGCCGGCGCCGAACGGGATCCACGTCCAGCGGTTCTGCAGGTCCTCCTGGCGCGGGTCGACGTAGCGGCCCGGGTCGAACTCCTCGGCCTTCGGGAAGTCGTCCTCGATCCGGTTCGACACCCGCGGCGAGGCCGCCACGACGGTACCGGCGGGGATCGTGTGGCCGAGCAGCTCGAAGTCCTCCTGGACCTGGCGCATCAGGATCACCAGCGGCGGGTGCAGTCGCAGGGTCTCCTTCAGCGCGGCCTCGAGCACCGGGATGGAGCGCAGCGCCTGGAAGGACACCTCCGAGCCGTCGGCGTAGAGCGCGTCCAGCTCGGCGACCACGTCGGTCATGACCGACGGGTTGCGCAGCAGCTCGATCATCGCCCAGGAGGCGGTGCCCGAGGAGGTGTGGTGCCCGGCGAACATCATCGAGATGAAGATGCCGGTGATGTAGTCGGCGTCCATGCCCACCGCGATGAGGACGTCGAGCAGGTCGCGCTCCTCCTTGGCGACCTCACCCCGCGCGATGCGGGCGTCGAGGATGGCCTGGACCTTCGCGACCAGCTGCTCGCGGGCCTCGTCGCGGACGCGGAAGTTCTCGATGTCGGCGTACGGGTCGACGTACGCGATCGCGTCGGTGCCGTGCTCGAGACGGTGGTAGATCTCGGCGAACGAGCTGTCGAGCTGGTCACGGAACGGCTTGCCGATCAGGCACGAGGACGTCGTGTAGATCGTGAGCTCGGCGAAGAAGTCGAGCAGGTCGATCTCGCCCTCGTCGCCCCAGCCCGCCACCATCCGACGGATCTCCGCCTCGATGGTCTGCGCGTGCCCCCGCATCATGTCACCGCGCAGGGCCTGGTTCTTCAGCATCTGCTGGCGTTCCTCGGGCGAGGCGTCGAAGACGACGCCCTTGCCGAAGATCGGGGTCATGAAGGGGTACGCCGCCGCTTGGTCGAGCACGCTCTCGGGCGCCCGGAAGAACGCCTCGTTGGCCTCGGCGCCGGTGACGAGCACGACGTCCTTGTCGGCGAGCCGGAAGCGGCCGATGTCGCCGCACTCCTCGCGCACGCGGTGGAACAGCGCGATCGGGTCCACGCGCATCTCGGGGAGGTGGCCGGTGCCCTGGATGATCTCCGGGACGGAGGGGTCGCGGTCGTCCAGGACGGTCGAGACCTCGGGTATCGCAGCGAGTGTCATTTCTTCTCCACGGGTGCTTCGGGATTCACGTCGACCGGACTGATGTGCACGCCTCGCGGCGCGCTGACGACCGTGA
The DNA here is from genome assembly GCF_001428565.1 of Nocardioides sp. Root190. Classification (GTDB taxonomy): domain Bacteria; phylum Actinomycetota; class Actinomycetes; order Propionibacteriales; family Nocardioidaceae; genus Nocardioides. The sequence goes on from NZ_LMIA01000001.1 coordinate 154,170, forward strand.
CGATCGCGTCGGCGATCGCGGTGGCCTTGAGGAAGTGGGAATGCCGGGCGTGACCCCACTTGATCCACTCGGTGAGGACCTTCGCCCCGGCCTCGGCGTCCCAGTCGGAGCCCATCTCCGACCAGGTCGGCCCGGGCCGTACGACGGACGCGCGCACCCCGGAGCCCTCGAGCTCCATCTGCAACGCCTCGACGAGTCCCTCGAGGCCCGACTTGGTGGCGCTGTAGCCGCGCATGAAGGGGCGGGCACGCACGGCGGTGTCGGAGGAGACGAACACGAGGTCGCCGCGCTGCCGCTCCACCATCCCCGCACCGAAGGCCCGGATCAGGCGGTGGGCGCCGAGGACGTTGACGTCGAACTCGGCGGCGAGCTGCTCGGTGGTGGCGTCGATGACTCCTCCCGGCGCCAGCAGTCCCGCGTTGCAGACGACGACCTCCGCCTCACCGAGCTCGGTCGCGACCGCGGCGGCGAACTTGTCGACCGACTCCGTCGACGCGACGTCGAGCGGATGCACGAATGCCTCGCCCCCGGCCTCGCGGATCTCCGTGGCCAGGTCCTCGAGCTTGTCGACCCGACGCGCACCGAGCGCGACCGGGAACCCCGCCGCAGCAAGGGACTTCGCCGTCTCGGCACCGATCCCGGAGGACGCACCGGCGATGACCGCGGGGCGGCGGTCAGGATGGACGGGCTTCCTCGAGGCGGCCATCAGGCGCTCCGCTCGCGGAAGGTGACCGGCAGCGACGCGAATCCGCGCACGCTCGTCGAGTGCACTCGCACCGCTCGTTCGGCATGGACCTCGAAGTGCTCGACGTGGCGGACCAGGCCGTTGAGCACGACCTTGGCCTCGAGCCGGGCGAGGTTGGCCCCGAGGCAGAAGTGGCGTCCGGTGCCGAAGCTCAGGATCTGCGAGAGCTCCGAGCGGTCGCGGTGGATGTCGAACACGGTGGGGTGGGTGAAGACGCGCTCGTCGCGGTTGGCGGAGCCGAGCAGCACCAGCGCCTTCGCGCCGCCGGGGATGGTGACGCCGCCGATGCTGGTCTCCTCCACGACGTACCTCGCCAGCATCTGGCTCGACGTGTCGTGGCGCAGGGTCTCCTCGATCCACGGCACCACCAGGGCGTCCGGGTCCTGCGGGGCGCCGAGCACGGCATCACGCTGCGCGGGGTTGGCCGACAGGTGGAAGAGCGCGTTGCCGAGCAGCTTGGTGGTGGTCTCGTTGCCGGCCACGACCATCAGGAAGAGGAACGCCATGATCTCGCCGTCGCGCAGCTTCTCGCCGTCGAGCTCGGCCGCGATCAGCGCGGAGGTCAGGTCGTCGGTGGTGTTCGCCCGACGCTGCTTGACCATCTCCGCGTAGTAGGTCATCAGCTCGACGGAGGCCTCCATGCCGGCCTGCGGCACGTCACGGACGCCGTCCTCGCGGTGGACGACCAGGTCGGCGAGACGGCGTACCTCGTCACGGTCGGGCACCGGGACGCCCATCATCTCGGAGATGACGTCCATCGGGAGCTTGCCGGCGAAGTCCTTGATCCAGTCGGCCTCCCCCTGCTCGGCGTTGATGGCCAGGGCGGAGGCGAGGTAGCGCTCGGTCAGGGACTCGACCTCGGGCGTCAGCTCGCGCACCCGTCGCGGGGTGAAGGCCGCGGACACGAGCTTGCGGACCCTCGACTGCTCGGCGCCGTCGAGGCCGAGGAAGGACATCACCCGGTGGGCGTCAGGGCTCCACGCGGTGGCGTCGAGCGAGACCCCCATCCGGTTGGAGAAGACCTCGTCGTCGCGCAGCGCCTCGAAGACGTCGGCGTGCCGCGAGATCACCCAGATGTCGTCGCCGGTGGCGTGGTGGACGGGTGCCTCGTCGCGCAGGCGCTGGTACGTCGGGTAGGGGTCCTCGTGGAAGTGGTAGTCGTACGGGTCGAACACCAGCGGTGCCCCGGTCGTCGTGGCGGTCATGTCAGTTGCCCCGCAGGATGACGGCCGCGGCGGAGACGAGCCGCTCGGCGATCTGGTCGTAGGTCATCAGGCCCATGCCGGCCTGGAGGAGCGCGCCGGAGAAGGTGAGCACCAGGACCTCGAGCACGGCCGGGTCGGCCGGTCGGTCGGGCGTGGTGAGCGCCGCCTCGAACCGGGCGAGGAACTCGCTGCCGATCTTGAGCCGCAGGCGCGCGACGTCGGGGTCGGTGCCGAGCAGGGCGGGGGTGACCGCCGCTGCGAGCTCGGGCTCCTCGACGATGCGGGTGGTCAGCGCGCGCATCGTCGCCTGGAGCCGCTCGAGCGGAGAGCTCCCCGCAGCGAGCGGGCGCTCGGGCTGACTGGTGGCGAGGTGACGCCAGAAGAGCTCGGCGAACAGGTGGTTCTTGGAGGCGAGGTAGGTGTAGGCCGTCGCGGGCGACACCCCTGCCCGCTGGGCGACCGTGCGCACCGTGAGGGTCTCGTGGCCCACGGCCCTCAGCTCCTCCAGACCTCCGACGAGGAGCTTCTCCACCGTCTCGGCCTGGCGCGGGTTCAGACCCTGGCGGGGCGTTTCAAACACCTGACTGGACATGTGTCCAACATAGGAGACGTTTTCGTCGGGCGCAAGCATTTCCCTAGAACACGTTCTACTCTCGGGGCATGCGCAATGGCATCGTGCTCTTCACCTCCGACCGCGGCATCACGCCGGCCCGTCTCGCGAAGGCGGCCGAGGACCGCGGGTTCGACACGTTCTACGTGCCCGAGCACACCCACATCCCGGTGCGCCGCGACGCCCTCCACCCGACGGGCGGTGAGGAACTCCCGGACGACCGCTACCTCCGCACCCTCGACCCGTGGGTCTCGCTCGCGACCTGCGCAGCGGTCACCGAGCGGATCGGCCTGTCCACCGCAGTGTGCCTGCCGGTCGAGTCCGACCCGATCACGCTCGCCAAGACGCTCGCCACCCTCGACCACCTCTCCGGCGGCCGGGTCACGATCGGCGCCGGCTTCGGCTGGAACACCGACGAGCTCACCGACCACCACGTCCCCGCGGGCAAGCGCCGCACCGTGCTCAAGGAGTACCTCGAGGCGATGCGGGCGCTGTGGACCCAGGAGGAGGCGTCGTACGACGGCGAGTTCGTCTCGTTCGGGCCGAGCTGGGCCTACCCCAAGCCCCCGCAGGGCCGGATCCCCGTCATCATCGGCGCGGGCGCCGGGCCCAAGACCTTCGAGTGGATCGCCGCCAACGCCGACGGCTGGATGACCACGCCGACCACCAGCGACGTCGCCGCCAACGCCGACAAGCTGCGCAAGGCCTGGGCCGACGCGGGCCGCGAGGGCCAGCCGGACATCCGGATCCTGGTCGCGAAGCGCCCCACCGAGGAGGACTTCGCTGATTGGATGGCCGCCGGCGCGACCGAGCTGATCTGGGGCGTCCCGGACAGTGACGAGGACAAGGTCATCGCCTACCTCGACAAGATGGCGGGCCGGCTGGGTCTGGCCGGGTGAGCGAGGTGAGCCGGTACGCCGACCTCTCCCGTGACGAGCTGGCGACCCTCGTCCCCGAGCTCCTCCTGATCGGTCAGCTCATCGACCGCTCCGGCATGGCGTGGTGCATCTCCGCCTTCGGACGCGAGGAGATGCTGCAGATCGCGATCGAGGAGTGGGCTGCAGCGAGCCCGATCTACACCCGCCGGATGCAGGTGGCCCTCGGCTACCAGCCTGCCGTCGTCGGCAAGGGCGACGTGGTCACCATCTTCAAGGGCCTCCAGCTCGACATCGGCGCACCGCCGCAGTTCATGGACTTCCGCTACACGGTGCACGACCCCTGGCACGGCGAGTTCCGGCTCGACCACTGCGGCGCACTGATGGACGTGGAACCGATGGGCGAGGACTACGTCCGCGGGATGTGCCACGACATCGAGGACCCGACCTTCGACGCGACCGCGCTCGCGACCAACCCGCACGCGCAGGTTCGCCCGATCCACCGTCCGCCGCGGGTGCCCGTGGACCGCAACCCGCACTGCGCGTGGACCGTGATCATCGACGAGTCCTACCCGGAGCCGGAGCCGTACCCGGCCCTCGCCGTCAACCAGCGCTCACGGGCCGCGACCCTCGAGCTCGCACCGATCGACGTGACCGACGAGGGGCTCGCGGACTACTCCGGCCCCCTGCTGGCCGACGTCGACTTCGGTGCGTTCTCGAAGTCCGCACTCGTCCGCATCGCCGACGAGGTCTGCCTCCAGATGCACCTGCTCGACCGGGCCTTCGCGCTCGCCGTCGCCGAGCGGACCGAGACCGACGGCGAGCTCGAGCGCATCCGCCGCAAGCAGCTCGTCGGTGTCGCCGGGATCGCCGCCGAACGCCTCAGCCGCGCGCTCGGCCTGGACCGCGACAGCGACCCGGTGGCTGCCGCCACGCGCCTGCTCGCTGTCCACCCCTTGCTCAACCCCGCGGCGTACGTCGCCGCCGACGTCCGCGCCGGAACCGTCACCGTCCGACAGTCCGTCGCCCACGACGACGCCGCCTGGATCTCGCTGTGCGGCCCGGCCTGGACCGAGGCCCTGCAGGCCGCCGTCCGCGGGCTCGACCCGCGCCTCGACGTGGAGGTGATCGGCACGGACCTCGAGTGGGAGGCCACCGTCGTCCTGCGCTCCGACCCCGCCCCCGAGGCATCCGAGGTCGCCGTCACCAAGTTCAGCACCGGCGCGACCTTCACCTTCCAGCCGCGGATGTCGCTGCCGATCACGCCGATCTGAGCCCCACCCGTCGCCGCCGTTGGTCGAGGAGGTCGCGCAGCGACCGGCGCCGCCGTCGGTCGAGGAGGTCGCGCAGCGACCGGCGGCCCGTTGGTCGAGGAGGTCGCGCAGCGACCGTCTCGAGACCCGGTGAGCCGGTGCACCCGCGGTCCCTGCACCGTGCCCGGAGGTCTCGAGACGGCCGCGGGCGGCCTCCTCGACCAACGGCGGCGCGGGCGGCCTCCTCGACCAACGGCGCCGCGGGCGGCCTCCTCGACCAACGGCGGCGTGGGTTCGAGCGACGACCCTCAGGCGACCTCGTCCAACCGCCCACTCGCGACGTCGAACACGAACCCACGGATGCTGTCCTTGACCGGGATGAACGGCGAGGCCTTGATCCGGTTGATCGACTGGCGCACGTCGGCCGCGGCATCGGGGAACGCCTCGCTCTCCCACGCCGGTTTGATGCCGGTGTCCTTCTCGATGTCGGCCTTGAAGGCGTCGTCGGTGAAGGTCACCATGCCGCAGTCGGTGTGGTGGATCAGGATGATCTCCTTGGTCCCGAGCAGCCGCTGGCTGATCGTGAGCGACCGGATCTCGTCCTCGGTCACGACCCCACCCGCGTTGCGGATGACGTGCGCCTCGCCCTCCTGGAGGCCGAGCACGCCGTAGACGTTGATCCGCGCGTCCATGCAGGCGACGACGGCGACCTGCTTCGCGGGCGGGAGGGGCAGGGGCCCGGAGAAGCTGGCGGCGTACGTCTCGTTGTTGCGCAGCAGCTCGTCGGTGACGGACATGGCGGAGCCTTTCGTCGGAGGGAACGACTAAAGACTACTTATTCGATCGACTCACTTATAGAGGTACGACGGCAGGAATCCGCGCGCAGCGTGCAAGGCCCTCAGATCTGGCCGGTGGCGTCGAAGATCCAGGAGGTGTCGGCGCTCCCGAGCCCTTCCAGCCATCCCGGCGGCGCACTGTTCACGACGCCGCCGAAGTCCCAGTAGTCCTTCCACAGCGACACCCGCCCGCCCTCCACGCGGTGCACCGTCACGAACGGCAGCTCGACCACCTCGCCGGTGGCAAAGGTCCACGTCTCGGAGTGCTCGTACATGACGAGGTCGCCCTCCGAGACGAGGCGACCCTCGTGGTTCTCGTACGCCGCCAGGTCGCGCAGGCCGACCTGCAGGCGCTTGACGATGTCCACCGGCCCGCGGGCGGCGAGCGTGGGGCCGACCGGCATGTCGACGTAGATGCAGTCGTCGGTGACCCAGTCGGCGATGCCGTCCCAGTCGCGGGCCGACAACGTCTGCCAGAGGCCTCGGACGGCGTCAGCGGGGGTGCGGGTGATGTCCATGGCCGGATGGTAGAACGTGTTCCACTCACCTGTCGCGGGTCACGCCGACTGCTGGTCCTCCAGATCGCCCTCGCGCGCCGCGTCCGCCTCGGCCCACGTGCGCGGAGCTCCGACGAAGGCACCGCGGTAACCCGCTGCCGGGTGGCGCTCGGGGAGCCTGGCGGCGCCGAAGAGCTTGCCGCGCAGGGTCGGCTCGTCGCCGTACTCGCTCTGGGCCAGGCCGCGCTCGCGGAGCACCGGCAGCACCCGGTCGGCGAACTCCTGGAAGGACCCGGGGATCACCCAGTTGATCACGTTGATGCCGTCGACGCCCGCGTCGTGCCACCGCTCGATCTCGTCGGCGATCTGCTCCGGCGTGCCGACCACGACGGTGTTCTTCAACCGCTCGACGGTGAAGTCGCCGACCAGGGGCTCGCGGTCGGTGATGTGCGCGGTGATCTGCTGGAGGAAGCCGCGCGCCGTGTTGGTCCGCACGTCCTTGATCCGGGTCTCCGGCGGGTAGACGCGACCGTCGGGATCGACGATCGCCGCGTGCGCGGTGTAGCCGTCCGAGGAGGCGTAGCGCTGGTACTCCTCGAAGGTCGCCCGCGCCTCCTCCTCGGTGTCGCCGATCACGAAGGACAGGCCCTGGTGGAAGGTGATGTCCTCGGGACGGCGGCCGTGCTGCTGCGCGAGCGCCCGCGTCTCCTCGATCTGCTGGCGGGCGATCTCGGGCGTCGGCGCGACAATGAAGACCGCCTCCGCATTGCGTGCCGCGAACGCGCGCCCCGGTCCCGAGGAGCCGGCCTGGAAGAGCAGCGGCGTGCGCTGCGGCGACGGGGACGGGAGGAACGGGCCCTCGACGCGGTAGCGGTCCCCGGAGTGGAAGATCTTGTGGATCTTCGACGGGTCGGCGTGCACGCTGCCGTCCTTGTCCCGCAGGAGCGCGCCCTCGTCCCACGAGCCCTCCCACAGCTTGTAGACCACCTCGACGTACTCGTCGGCCCAGCGGTAGCGCTCGCCATGGTCCGCGAGCGCCTCGTACCCGAAGTTGCGGTAGCCGTTGTCCTGTGTCCCGGTCACGATGTTCCAGGCGATGCGGCCCTTGCTGATGTGGTCGAGGGTCGCGATCTGCCGGGCGAAGTTGGTCGGGTGCTGCTGGAACACGTTCGAGGTCACCGCGAGCCCGATGTGGCGCGTGTGCGAGGCCAGCGCGCCCACCAGGACCGACGGGTCGTTGCTGGGGATCTGCAGACCCTCGCGCACATAGACGGAGTAGTCGGCCTCGGCATCGCCGTACAGGCCCGAGACGTCGGCGAAGAAGATCGAGTCGAACTTCGCATCCTCGAGGAGCCTGGCCAGGTCGATCCACGTCTCGACGTCGTTGAAGTCGTGTTGGTGCGCGTCAGGACGACGCCACTGTCCGTGGTGGATGTGGCTGGTCGTGTTCATCACGAAGGCGTTGAAGATCAGACGCTTGCGGTCGGTGGCCATCGGTCACTCCTGGAGGCAGGGGGCGAGAAGGTGGCGCACTCGACGTACGGTCCTGCGTCCACGCCTAACAAGATAAAGTCAGTCGAGTTACTTGGGAAGAAGCCCGCGCCTGACGACCCATCGACATTGCCGATCACGGTGTCCGGAGCCGAACGGCCGCGCGGAGAAAAAGTGCAAGGTCGGGTTCGCTGGGCGCTCGTACCCATATGTCCCTACGATCACGCCATGACTGCCTCGGACGCGTTCCCCGACGACGCGGCCCTGGTGGCCGGCGTCCTCGCCGGGAACCGTCAGGCCTTCGCGGGCGTGTACGAGAAGTACGCCGACCGGCTCTACGACTTCGGCTTCTCGATGCTCCGCAACCGCGAGGAGGCCTCCGACTGCGTCGCGGACTCGTTCGTGGTGATGGCGGAGAAGCTCGGACAGCTGCGCGATCCCGCGGCACTGCGACCGTGGTTGTACTCCGTCGTGCGCAACGAGTGCCTGCGCACCCTGCGCGGGCGGGCGCGGGTGGCCCACGACGACGAATGGCTGGAAGCCATGCCTGACCAGGGCAACGGACCCGAGCAGCAGGTCGAGCAGGACGCCGTGGCCGAGGAGCTGCGCGAGCTGGTCTGGGCCGCGATCGACGGGCTCAACGACCGGGACCGCTCGCTGCTCGACCTCCACCTCCGCCAGGGGCTTGAGGGAGCCGACCTGGCCGCCGCGATGGACGTCACCACGGCGAACTCCTACGTGATGCTCAGCCGCGCACGCGACCAGGTCGAGCGCGCCCTCGGCGCCCTCCTCATCGCCCGCAGGGGCAGCGACGAGTGCGACGATCTGGGTGTCCTGCTCCAGGACTGGGACGGCTCGTTCTCGCCGCTGATCCGCAAGCGCGTGGCCCGGCACATCGACGGGTGCGACATCTGCGAGCGCCGCCGCAAGCTGATGGTCAGCCCGCTGGCCCTGCTCGGCGCCGTCCCGGCCTTCGCCGCACCGGCCGCCCTCAAGGGCCGGGTGCTCGACGACGAGCGCCTCGTCTCCTACTACGTCGACTCCCCCGTCACCCCGGCCGCGCCGGCTCCGGCGCCCGCCGGCGACGACGTACGACGCCGCCGTGGCCTCCTCGTCGCCGTCGCCGCCGTCCTCCTGCTCATCGCCGGCATCGGCGCCGCGGCCCTGTGGCCCGACGGCGAGGACGACCTCCAGGCCGTCGACGCCCCGACCTCCGCCGTACCCACCTCGGCGGCGACGCCGAGCATCCCGGAGCCGAGCGCCACCGAGTCCGCGTCCGCGCCGGCCGAACCCACCGACTCCGCGACGACCGCCACCACGGACGTGACGATCGCCGCGCCGGGCGAGCTGCAGGTCTCCACCCGCACCCTCGACATCGGCGCCAGCCGCTCCTCGGGGTCGGTCCAGCTGAGCAACGTCGGCGGCAGTCCCCTCGACGTCACGGCGAGGTCCCGGGCCGGTTGGCTGTCGGTGTCCCGCAAGGCGGTCACCCTCGACGCCGGCGCGTCCTCCGGACTGAGGATCAGCGCCAACCGCAGCGCGCTTGCCGAGGGCCGCCACAGCGGTCAGGTCGCGGTGAGCTCGTCGGGCGGCACCGTTGTGATCACCGTCCGGCTGAACGTCAACCGGGCACCGTCGGTGGGCACCATCACTGCCGGTGCGAGCAGCTGCAGCGTGCCCGTGTCGGCCGCCATCACCGACGGCACCGGCGTGCGGTCCGTCCGGGTCACCTGGTCCGGGGCCGTGAGCGGCCAGGGCTCGGCGTCACTGTCCGGTGGTCGCTGGCGGCTGACCATCCCGGTCGCCGTCGGCGGCAACGTGAAGGTCACCTTCACGGCCACCGACTCCGGCGGCCTGCGCACCACCCGTTCGCGGACCTTCGCCTTCGATCCCTGCCCCGGCTGAGGCCCGCGAGCGAAAACCTGCAAGATCGCCCGCCCCGGCTGCTCCTACCTGTGACACCACCCCGCAGGAGGACACGATGGGCATCACGGCAAAGCTGGCGAACGCAACCGCGGCGCTCGGCGTACTGATCGGCCTGGCCTTCGGTACGGCGGGCATCGTCGGGCTCCAGCAGGACACCCCGCCGGTGGCTCCGGTCACCGCCCCCGCCGTACCCCTCCAGCTCGAGCCGGCACCGCCGGTGCCAGCCGCGCCGACCCCCGTCGAGCGCGTGGCCGCCCCCACCCGGATCGAGGTCCCCGCCATCGGGGTCGACGAGCGGCTCACCGGTCGCGGGCTCAAGGCCGACGGATCGCTCGACACCCCCGACTACGGCAAGGCCGCGTGGTACTCCCCCGGCCCGCGCCCCGGCGAGCCCGGCGGTGCCGTCGTCGTCGCCCACGTCCACGGCCCCGACGGCCCCGACGTCTTCTGGGACCTCGCCCGGCTCGAGGTCGGCGACACCATCCGCGTGCACCGCACCGACGACGTGGCGACCTTCGTGGTCGATGCCGTCGAGGACGTCCCCAAGGAAGCCCTGCCCTACGACCGGATCTGGCCCGCGACCTCCGAGCCGCTGCTGCGCCTCATCACCTGCGGCGGCAAGCGCCTCCCGCAGGGCGGCTACCCCGACAACACGGTCGTCTACGCACACCTGGTCGCCCTGCCGGGCGTTTCCGTGCGCTGACGGCCGGCGTCGGCGGCGCGATCGGCTCGTCTCCCGGCCGCACTGCTCTGGTGCGGCGCGGAGCTCAGGCGCGCTGTCACACGCTGTTCCCGGCTCCGCGCCCGCTGCAACACGCTGTCCGCCGTACCACCCAGCGCTTCCCGTATCTCCCACGCCGCTGCAACGACCCTTTTTCGGCGTCAACCGTCGGGCAGTCAGGTGGACAGCGTGTTGCAGCGCTGCCGAGGACCCCACCGCCGCCCCCGAAAAAGATTCCACGAACTTTCCGAGAAAACTGCAAGGTACGCCGTGCGGGCTGCTCCTACCCACAACGAAGCAAACGGGTCACCACCGGCCCACCAACCAAGGAGCAGACATGAACGCCACCAGCACCCGCACCAGCACCGCCCTCCGCCTGATCGTCGCCGGCCCGCTCGCGGCCAGCGCGATCGTCCTCGCCGGCTTCGGTGTGGCCCAGGCCGACAGCCCGGTCCACGACCCCAACCCGGGCCTGATCATCGCCACCCCCGAGCCGACCGAGCCGAAGCCCCAGGGCCCCGGCGAGATCGCCCAGCCGGAGCCGAAGCCTGACCCGAAGCCGCAGGGTCCCGGCGACATCGCCAACCCGAAGGACGACCAGGACCCCAAGCCCCAGGGTCCCGACGACATCGCCAACCCGAAGGGTGACGACCCGAAGCCGCACGGCCCCGACGACATCACCAACCCCGAGGGCGACGACGACCCGCAGGGCCCGGACGACAAGGCCGGCCCGAACCCGGGCGACACCCCCGAGGACGCACCCGAGGACGTTCCGGCCGACGAGGTCCCGGCCGACGCGCCCGCCGACGAGGTCCCGTCCGACGAGGTCCGCGGCGAGGTCGCCGGCGACGTCGAGGTCCCGAACCGGATCGACGCTGGTACGGCGTCCGACGCGGCTGACGACGAGCAGGGCATGAGCCTGCTCTGGGTGCTGGCTGGCGGCGGCGTGGTCACTGCTGCGGGCTCCGTGCTCGCTCGTCGCCGGATGACGAAGGCGCAGGGCTGATCAGCCCGCGCTCCTCGTCCGAGGAGACGTGAGCTGCGAGTGGGGCGCAGCATCACAGGGCGACGGCCGACCGGGACTCCCGGTCGGCCGTCGTCAGTTTCGTGTCGGCCAGGTCGGGCTCTCAGGGCGCGACTTCCTGGCCGATGCTTGCGCTCAGCGCCGCTCGAAGCTCATCCCCGCCCGCTGCAGCCGGGCGAGAAGCGCGTCGCCCATGGCGGTCGCGGTCGTGACCTGGCCCGAGACGTTGGGGTTCTCGTCCCGCGCCAGGCAGAGTGCCGACTCCGCCAGCATCTTCGCGGTCTCGGAGTAGCCCGGGTCGCCGCCGGACACCCGCGTGTGGACCTTGGTGCCGGCGGACTCGGCGACGAAGTCGACGGTGAACCAGGACTTCTCGCGGCGGCTCTCCGAAGGGCCCTCGCCCTGCGGCACCCGCTTCAGCAGCGCGTTGCGCACCGGCGGCACCTGCGAGGCCAGGGTCAGTCCGGTGACGCCGACGGCGCCGCCCGCGGCGTACCTCAGCGTCTTCATCCCGGCGTAGTGGGAGTAGGTGAACGCCGGGCCGTACGACGGCAGCGCGGCTCCGCTGCGGGCGACCACGAACGGGTCGATCGTCGGGAGCGGCAGCAGCCAGTAGCCCAGGTCGCCGTCGCGGCCGGGCCTGCCGACCGAGGCCCGGGACCGGCGGCCCTCGGGACGGGGCTCCAGCTTGCGCCGTGCACCGGCGGCCTCCTTCATCTGGCGGGCCCGGGAGAACGCGGTGAGCGCGGAGTGGAAGGTGCCGCCCGAGAAGCCGGCCTTCGATCGCACGACGCCGCGCATCGTGACCGGCGCGGTGATCTCGCCCCCGAGCTCGTTGGCCAGCTCGCGGATGGTGAAGTAGGCGCCGAGGTCGTGCGGGATGGAGTCGAAGCCGCAGGAGTGCACGATCCGCGCACCGGAACCCTCGGCAGTCGCGTTGTGCTCGACGTAGGACCGGTCGACGAACTCGGGCTCCCCGGTCAGGTCGACGTAGTCCGTGCCGGCCGCAGCGCACGCGGCGACCAGCGGGCCGCCGTACTCGATGTAGGGACCGACGGTGGTCGCCACCACCTCGGTCGTGGCGACCACCTCCGCCAACGCGGTGGCGTCACCGGCGTCGGCGACCAGGAGCGGCAGGTCGGAGAGGGCCGGGTTGATGTCGGCCAGACGTCGGCGGACGGTCTCGAGCTTCTGCTCGTTGCGCCCCGCGATCGCCCACTTCAGGTCCTTCTCCCCGGCAGCTGCGAGGTAGTCGGCGGTCAGGCCACCGGTGAAGCCGGTGGCACCGAACAGGACGATGTCGTACGGACGCGGAGTGTCAACCATGGGTGCCACTCTTGCAAAGGTGGCGAACCGATGGAACCTCACGGCCGTGTGACCCCGTCATAGGTTCAGCACACGACACCTGACGACGGAGCACCAGTGGAACCACAGCACGAGTCGGCCTACGCCGACTACGTCGAGCAGAGCTGGCCGACGCTGGTGCGCGCCGCCGTCTTCCTGGGCGCCCGGCCGCACGAGGCCGAGGACCTGGCGCAGACGACGCTGGTGCGCTGCTACACCGGCTGGGAGCGGGTGAACAACGCCGAGAACCGCGATGCCTACGTCTACCGGATGCTCCTCAACTGCCTGCGCGACGTGCGACGCACGCGGTGGTGGAAGGACCGGCAGTACGACGACCCGGCGATCCTCGAGCGGCGCGCACCGGTCGCGGGCGACGCCAGTGAGCGGGTCGCCGTCGCGGACGCCGTCCATCGCGCCCTCGGCTCCCTCACCAAGCCCAACCGCGACGTGGTCGTGCTGCGCTACTTCGTCCAGCTGACGGAGAAGCAGACCGCTGAAGCACTCGGGGTGCCTGCCGGGACGGTCAAGAGCCGCCTGTCCCGCGCGCTGGCCCACCTCGCCGCCGACGACCATCTCCTCGACCTCACCGGAGGTACCAAGTGACCGACCTCGAGAACCTCTGGGACGACTACCCCGTCGATCGCGCACCGGTGACGGCGATCCTCGCCGCCGCGGCGGGCGAGAAGCGACGCCGCCGTCGGCTGTTCCTCCGGCCCGTCCTCACCGCTGGCGCCGTCACTGGACTGGCGGGCGCCTTCGTCGCCGGCACGCTGGTCAACGGCGGCGGTCCCGGCACACCCGGAGCCGACGAGCTGCCCCGCCACGCCGCCTTCCAGGCCGACCTGGAGCCGGCGAAGTCGTGTGACGAGCTGCTGACGACGTACGTCGAGCGTGGCAAGGAGCTGGTCGGGCCGTACGGCTGGGGCGGCGGGCCGATCGAGTACGCCCACCTCGAGTCCGGCGACGTCATCCGTGACTCCTCGGAGTTGAGCGGAGCCGCCAGGAACTCACTGCGCGACCAGGCCTTCGACAGCGCCACCAAGTCGCTCCCCCGTACCGACCGTCAGGTCAACAGCGAGACCGGTACGAACGTGCAGGAAGCCGCCGTCGACGAGCCGGACACCGTCAAGACCGACGGCAAGCTCCTGATCACCGTGCGCGACGACGACCTGGTCACCTACGACGTCACCGGCTCCTCGACCGAGCAGCTGTCCTCGATCGCGCTGCCCGGCATCGAGGACGCCGAGATCCTGCTGTCCGGCGACACGGTGGTCGCGATCGGCGCCGACGACGAGGCGGCCGCCCGACCGAGCGACCTCCACGGCGACGGCTACGCCGACCCCGGCGGCACCCGCGTGCTCACGGTCTCTCTCGCCGACCCGGCCGAGCCCGAGGTGGCCGAGGACGTGACGTACGACGCCGGGCTGCTCTCCGCGCGCCAGCACGGCTCCACCGTCCGGCTGGTCCTGACGTCCGGCCTGCCCGACCTGGCCTTCGTCGAGCCGAAGGGCGGCGAGATCAGCCGCAGCGAGGCCGAGCGGCAGAACCGTACCCTCGTCGAGGAGTCGACGATCGAGGACTGGCTGCCGTCCACCACCGCCGGCGGGAAGTCGCGCCAGCTGCTCGACTGCACTGACGTCGCGATCCCCTCCGACGACCTGGCGATCGACACCACGAGCATCGTCGGATTCGACGCCGCCGAGCCCGGCAAGCTCGACGCGATCGGCCTGGCCGGGCACACCGGCATCGCCTACGAGTCCGCGGATCACCTGTTCCTCGCGACCGAGGCCGGTGGGGGCTTCGTCGGTGACTGCCGGGTGTGCAGCTCGCGCACGACGACCGGGGCCGGCGGTACCGGCGGCACGGCGCACCTCTTCGACTTCGCCCTCGACGGTCCGCAGGCGACCCATGTCGCCTCCGGCGAGGTCGAGGGCTCGGTCCGCGACCGGTGGTCGGTCGACGAGGCGGACGGCGTCATCCGGCTCGCCGTCGGTCCGAGCACGGAGACGGGCAACTTCAACTCGATCGTCACCCTCGAGCGCCGGGGCAAGCAGCTCGTCGAGAAGGGCCGCCTCGACCAGCTCGGGCCCAACGAGGAGATCAAGTCCGTGCGCTGGTTCGACGACCTCGCGATCCTGGTGACCTTCCGGCAGGTGGACCCGCTGTACGCGATCGACCTGACCGACACCGCGGCCCCGGAGCTCCTCGGCAAGCTCAAGATCCCCGGGTTCTCCTCCTACCTGCACCCGCTGGGCAGCTGGCGGATGATCGGCGTCGGGGAGGGTCCCGACGGCAAGGGCGGCTGGGGCGCGCAGATCGGGCTGTTCGACGTCCGCGACGTGACGAAGGTGAAGCGCCTGGACGTGCACAGCTACGGCAGGGACTTCGCCGCGCTGGCCGGCGCGGACCCGCGCGCGTTCACGTGGCTGCCGGACGAGCGGACCATCATCACGGTGCTGGAACGCTGGACGAATCGCCGCAGCGGCTACGTGTCGGTCATCAAGGTCGTCGACGGAGCGCTGCAGGAGCGGCTGGTGCAGGTGGAGTACGGCGACGACGTCGACCTGGTCCGGGCGGTCCCGATGCCCGACGGCCGGGTGGTGCTGGTGACCGGCGACAAGGCGCAGTTCTTCGAGCTGTGAACAGGAAGGGCCTCTGACCTGCGGCTTTGCGTGTTCAACGCTAGTCCGGGACGCGCCTGGGACACAAGGGACCCAACTCCACGTTTTTCCGGCAACGCGCGTTGTGATCGGTGTTTCTCGCGTTAGGACCTCGCCACGACCCGCAGGAAGCCCTCAAGGCCGATCGATCGACGGAGTGCCGCGCCGAACAATGTGCGCGGCACTCCGTGAGTCAGCCGAGTTCGGCGACTGAGGTCTGACCGGAGCTCAGCTGGTCGAAGAGGGCGTCGACTGCAGCCTGCGCCTTGGGAGCGGCCTCGGGCATGAGGTGCGCGTACACACGCAGCATGAAACCCGGATCGGAGTGGCCAAGGTAGTCGGCGAGAGCCCGCGGACTGGTGCCGTGCTCAAGCTGGAGACTCGCGTAGAAGTGACGTCCGCCGTGCATCATGAAGTCTCTCGTCCGAGGCAGCCCGGCCCGCTCCAATGCGGGCTTCCAGATCTGGCCGTTCATGTGGTTGCGGTTGATGGCGTTGCCGCGGCTGTTGGTCACAAGCAGCTCCGCCGTCTCGATCACCTCATCGGCGGAGATGCGCGGAAGCGTGACCGATCGCGCGGGGAACTGCTGCAGATACGACGAGAGTTCTTCCGCCACGCGTCTCGGGAGAGGGACGGCCCGGGTCTTCCCTCCCTTGGGCAAGGAGAACATGACCTTGCCCTTCAGAATGGCCACCTGACGTCGAACGATCACCTCTCCCCGGAGGAAGTCGATGTCCGAAACGGCGAGCCCGAAGATCTCGCCCTGCCGCATCCCGAGGCCCGTCGCACACACCAGCAGAGGGCGGTAGCGCTCAGGCAGCGCACTTCGCAGCGCCGAGATCTGTTCCGGGGTCCAAGGGACGATTCGTCGCTCAGCCGGCTGAGGCAGGCGGACCGCCGACGAACGACAGGGATTCTTGGTCAGGCGGTCGTCCTCGACTGCCGAGTCAAGAATCGACCGGAGCACCTTAGACACCTCCCGAACGGTCTTCGGGGCCAGGTTCTCAGACAGCCGGCGAATCCAGAACTGGATCACTGAGGGACGGAGACTGGCCAAACGATGGTCACCGAGATGAGGCACGATGTGCCGCCGGATGATCGACTCCCTCCCCTCCCGGGTGGTCGCCCCGAAGGTCTGGAGAGCGAGCCACTCGGACGCATACTCCCGAAGCTTGATCTGGCCGCGGCTCGGGTCGATGTAGTTCCCCCGAAGCATGTCGGCTTCGACAGTTGCCTGGTGAGCCCGAGCCAGAGCGAGGGTGGGGAACTGACGGGAGATCTGCCGTCCGGAGGGATCGCGCCACCGGACCCGGTAGGTCGTCGTGCCGCCAGAGAGACGCTTGTTGATGCTCGCCATGTCTACTGCCCCAATCCGAGCCGGGAATCGGACTCGGTGTTCTCGTCCAACCACCGCTCCACCTCGGCGGCGCGCCAGTGCAGTGCCCGCCCCAACCTGATCGCGCGCGGCCCTCCCCCCGTGGTCCGCCACTTGTAGATCGTCTGCAGCGGAACGCCCAAGTACATCGCCAGCTCCTTGCTGTCCATCAGCCCAGTCATCTCCAGCACCCTCTCGTCGTGGAACCTGCTCTTGGCCGGTACTTCGACCTGGCGAAGAGCACTCGCGGGCGACGCATGAGCGCCGTCCACGTCGTTCGGATGATGATCAGAGGAGATGCAAGAGGTTCCGGCAGCCGGATCTCCTCTCAGAGACCGCTCCGGACCGGGGCCAAAGGGAGCGATCTCGAACCGAGTCGCCTGAATGCGGCTGGCACTTCAAAGGTGCCACCTTTGCTGCAAGCGGTCCGGAACGTCCGAGGAGTCGCATCATCGGCAAGTGACCGGAGCCGGAGGGTCGGGACGGAGTCACGATCTTCGTGAGGCGGCGGGCGTGCGGCTGAACGCCACCGGCGCCTCACTTCGCCCAGATTGACGCAATCCCCTTTCTCATTCTCGCCTGGGTTTTCTGAAAGGATTCGGGTTGCAGATCGAGGTCGGCCGTGCGGGCCGGCGCGAGAAGGAGACGGGCAGTTGGCACCGATGCCGGGCGGCGCAGCGGACAAGATGGGGAACCGCTACGAGGGGATCTGGGCGGTGCGGCATGCCCTGTACTGCCTACAGAGCGACACTCGCGCACTGACCTTGGAGGAACTCGACCCTGAACTCGCGAAGGGGTCGGAGTTCACGTTCGTTGAGGGTGCGGCGGTTCAGGTGCACCAGGTGAAGCGTCAGTACAGCACGAACCCGGAGTGGACCATCCCGGTGCTTGCGAGCCGGGGTGTGTTCAAGGCGGCTGCGGACCATGTTGCTGCAGGTCGAGGCTTCTATTTCATCTCGATGACCTCGTGCGGTCCGCTTGTGGAGTTGAGCGACCGGGCGCGGAGTGCCTCGGACCTTGCCGCGTTCAATCAGGCGTTGGCGACGAGCAAGGACCTGCGAAAAGCGTTCGGCGACCTGGCCGCTGCAACGGTTCTGGGGAGCGAGAAGAATGCGTACGAGACGTTGCGGGGCATGTTCTTCGAGGTGCATCAGGAGCGCATCACCCGCAAGGACAACGCGCTCATCGCTGAGTTGATGCTCACCGGGGCGACTGGCCACCTGATGACATTGGCTTTGGGCGACGTCCTTGACTCGAACATGGGTCATCCTGTGAACGGCGAGGACCTTCTGACGGCGCTCGCGCCACACGGCATCAGTCGTCGGCCTGTGGGTTCGCGGGGGGCCGTCCAGACGCAGGTAGCCGACGTCACCGCTCGTTGGCGGCGAACTGTTCGACGTGAGCTGCTGAACCCGCCGATTCTTCGTGGCGAGGCAACCGAGCTCGCCGACTCGATGAGCAACGGCAGGTTCAGCCTCCTCATCGGGACCGCCGGCGACGGAAAATCGGCAGTTCTCGAGCAGACAGCATCCGCGCTCGAGGATGCTGGCGGCACCGTCTTGGCGTTCCGGCTGGACCGCCTCGGCGCGTTCGGTACGACCGCAGAGCTCGGTGAGGAGCTCAGATTGGACATGTCTCCCGTCGCTGCGCTGTCGCTCGTGGCGGGCAGTGGGCACGGGTATTTGCTGGTCGATCAGCTGGATGCGGTCAGTCTGGCTTCGGGGCGAATGCCCGAGAACTTCGACGCGGTTGCCGACCTGGTCGAGGAGGCCCTGCTTGTTCCCAACGTGTCGGTGGTCCTCGCGTGTCGCGGGTTCGATTTGGACAACGACCACCGCATCGCGTCGCTTACGTCGCGGCAGCACGTGACCCGGGTGGAGGTTGGCGAACTCCCCGTTGAGGCCGTGGAGGCGGCCGTTTCGCAGATGGGACTCGACCCTGGCGTGCTGACCCCCGGTCAGCGTCGTCTGCTTCGCAGCCCGCTACACCTCGTTCTGCTCTCAGGGATCGCGTCCGAGCCTGATGCGTTGGCATTCCGGTCCCGCGGGTCACTATTCGAGGCGTACTGGAACAGGAAACGGCAGACGCTTCAGGAACGGAACGTGCGGTTCAATGAGGTGGTCGAGCGGGTCGCCACCGCAGCGAGCGATCGGCAAACACTGTCGGTGCCCATCGAGATCCTCGACGCGGGTGAGCTCACCAAGGACGCACACATCCTCATCTCTGAGCATGTGCTCGCCGAGGACGGCAGCCGTGTGGCGTTCTTTCACGAGGCGTTTTTCGACTATGCGTTCGCCCGGCAGTGGGTCTTGGGGTCGGAGTCCCTCGTGGAGTTCTTGTGCCGTCAGGAGCAGGAGCTGTTCCGGCGCGCTCAGGTGCGTCAGATCTTGCAATACCTGCATGAACGTGGCCACGACCGGTTCCTTGCCGAGTGCGAGGCGCTCTTGGTCAGCGAGAATGTCCGGTTCCACATCAAGGACACCGTGATCGCTGTCATCGTGAACCTGCCCGCTCCGAGCACCGAAGAGGCCGCGATGGTCCTGCGGGTTGCCGCCACCGGGCCTTCGTATATCGAGCGGCTCTGGCAGCAGTTTCGCCGCCCACAGTGGTTCACTCGATTCAACGATGACGGCATCCTCGACGGGTGGCTCGATGGACCTGACGTCAAGAACAGAGACTTGGGTGCGCTGTTCATGGGTTCCCAGGTACGTGACGACCCGGCGTCGGTCGCCGCGCTGTTGAAGAGTCGACAGGGTGCCGCCGACTACCCCGGTTGGCTGAGATGGACAGTCCGTTTCTGCGAAGTCGAGTCCAGCCGCGACATGTTCGATCTCCTGCTCGGTGGGGTCAGGGCCAGGATGTACGACGGCCCCGACCGCGAGTTGTGGATCAGCGTCCACCAGCTCGGGGAGAAACAGCCGCTGTGGGCCATCGAGCTTCTGAACGCGTACTTGGTCGACCGCCCGGACGCCCTGGCCCTCGACGAGTCCGGCCACGTGGCTGCGCTTCAGGAGCGCGACCACTACGTCTCCAAGATTGTGCGCGACTGCGCAGCCGCTGAGCCGCTCGCGTTCGTCGAGATGGCGTTGTCGTACATGCGGAAGGTGATGGCTGCTACGGCCCGGCCACCGGCCGATGACGGCATCATCCGTGATGAGCACTTCTCGCATCGCATGATTGGCGCCTCGATGTTCGACCGCGAGTTCGACGACGCGCTCGCGGAGGCCACCGCGATGGCGCTCGAACATCTCGCCGCGAACGAACCGGAGGCCGTCCGACCGTGGCTGGAGATACTTGAGGCGGACCCACACGAGTCGTCGCAGTACCTTCTGTACCGTGCGCTAACGGCCGGGTCGGCCACGTTCGCTGACTGGGCCGCCGACCTTCTCCTACAAGGCGGGGCCCGGCACAAGTGCGGATACTCGTTCAGCGGGCGCAGGTGGGTGGCGCGTCAACTGCTCTGCGCTATCGCCCCACATGTCGATGACGACAAGCACCGGCAGCTCGAGGACGTATTTCGAGACCTGACAAACCCGTACGAGACGTCCCGGACACGCGGGAGCACCGCGTTCATGTTCCTCTCTGCGCTTGACGAGGCCCGACTCACATCCGACGGCACCCGACGGCTCAATGAGTACAGGCGCAAGTTTGAGGAGAACGAACCGCCCGCCCCGACCGGCATGACCGGCGGCGGCGTCGCCTCTCCCATCAGCTCGAAAGCGGCTGAACGGATGACCGACGACCAGTGGCTCCGGGCGATGGCGAAGCACAACGAGGACGTGACAAACTGGGAAACTGGCGTCGGCGGCTCCCGCGAGCTTTCGTCAGTGTTTCGCGAACGCATCGCCGCCGATCCGGTCCGCTTCGGCCGCCTGGCGCTCTCGATGACCCCGGATCTCGATGACGCCTACTCCAGCGCCATGCTGATGGGACTCGGAGAGTCCGAGTTTGCACCGTCGGACCTGGAGGTGTTGTTCGACGCGGTGCGCCACCTCGGCGCGTTCGAGCAACCTGAGACCGACCGCTGGCTCGGGTGGGCCCTACAACGGCACCAGCGCGCCGTTCCCCTTGACCTCGTCCAACTCATCCTGGATCGGGCACTGCTCTCGGCCGACCCGCAAGACGACGATCCCCGCATCACCGGCCAAGACGAAGACGGCAACCAGGTCGCACACCTTCACGAGAACGGCATCAACACAACCCGAGGCGCCCTCGCTGAGAAGATCGGCGACCTCATCATTCGCGAGGCTGCCGGCGAACGAACCGAGCTCGTCCGCCCACACCTCGCAGATCTAGCAGCCGACCCGGTCATGTCGGTCCGCGCGTGCGTCGCCCACACCATCGGCGCGTCGCTGCGAAACGCCCGGCCTGATGCCATCGCAGCGTTCAACATCCTTGTTAAAGCACACGACGCGCTTCTGGCCGCTCCCCACGTAGCGAGGGTGATGCAGGCCATCGGCACCATCAACCCCGAGATCATCGAGCCAGTCATCATCCGAATGCTCGGCTCGGAGGAGGCGGATGTCAGGAGCGTCGGCGGAGAGCTCGCCGGTTATGCCGCACTCGAATGGGCCCTCCCTGACCTGCTCACCAACGCGCTGAATGTCGATTCCGAGGTGCGAAGCGGAGTCGCCTCGGTGTGCGCGAACAACATCGACACGACCTCCAACCCCGCGCTGGCCATCGAGACGCTCCAAGAACTGATGACAGACCCCGACCCCACGGTGCTCAAGGCGGTAGCCAAGGTCGCCGGCCGCCTCAGGGATAAGGAACTGCGACCTTTCGCGACGCTACTGAGCGACCTCATCGACTCGCCTGCATACGGCGAGTCGACACCGCAACTGTTCATCACCCTCCAAGACGCCCCGGACCAGGTCGACGACCTCGCCCTCAAGGCAGCTCAACGGTTCGTCCACGCCTTCGGCACGGAAGCCAGCGACATAAGCACTTCAGCCGCGGGCGACACCATGTATGTCAGCGACTTGGTCGTACGCGGTCTGGCTCAGTCAAAGTCCCCAACCGAGCGAACGGCGCTGCTCGATGTGCTCGACAAACTACTTGAGATGGGCGCTTACGGCATCGGCGACGCAATCGCAGCATCCAGCCGCGAATGATCGGTGTGGCGTGAGATAACCAGACGACCTACGGGTCACGTCAATCCGCTGCGCCGAGGCCCACATCCGGAGTTGCAGAGAGCAGGTTTGTACTCGTCGCCCCCCAGCAGGCGGACCGGCTTTCGGACGCACGGGCGAGGACGTAGGCGGATGCTTTCGCATGTGCCCGTACTCCCGGCCGTCGCATCTACCCAGCTGCGGCACGCCGGCGCGTTGAATCTTGCCGACAGGGGCAGAATGGTCCGGAGACATCGACCCGAGTAGCGAGAACCGCATGGCGCACACGATCGACTCCATCCGAACCCTCATCAATGAACCCGCGATACGAGGAGAGCTCCTCGTCGACCTGCCGCTCTGGGACCGGGTGTGCACTGCTATGGACGTCCTCAGCGACAGCGGCTACCTACCGGACCGGGTCGACGCCACAAACGTGCTCGCGGAAGTTGCAGGCGAGAGCCGCCTCCCGAGTAATGCGACCGACGCCGACGTCAGCTCCGCACTGGACCGGGTAGGCGCCGGTCTCGAGCGACGAAGCCGGCGAGCGCACAAGGGCCACTCGGCGCGTCCTCTGGAAGAGGCGTTCACCACCTTCAAGGGCCTCGACTATGCAATCGAGAAGCTCTCAGGGTTGACTCGTGGAGGTCCGAGCGATCGCGTTATGGCGGGTGCAGCTATCGACCAGCTTGAGCCACTGATCGTCGCCACGCGCGACGGCCTAGACGACCGCGGCCTCCACGGTGCCGACATGACGCAGGACCTCGAGCTCATACTGCGCAGGGCCAAGGAGTACGTCGATGGCGCACCCGGCGCGCCAGCGGCTGAGGACATCGAGCTCCTGACACGTCACTCGTTCAAGAAGCTCCTCCACAAGCTGCAGCAAGCTGCCCGGGAAGCCGACGCAGAAGACGGCACTTACTAACCAGCGATTCCCTTGCATGTTGGCTCGACGCTGCAGCGACGAGGTTACTGCGCGTGACTGCAAGCCGATCAGCGGCTCTTCCGTCGCCGCCGTCGACACCCAGGAAGTGTCGGAGGGCGTCGATAGATTCGACCTTCGGGACACGAAGGGAACGCAGCATGACGATGAGCGACGCCGACCGAAACGCGTTGGTCGAACGCTGGACGCTCAAGTCCAGCCCCTCTGAGCAAAACACGATGGTGCGGGCTGAGCGGATGATTCGCGAGGCGATCGACCAGCACCCGCCGTTACAGGAGGACCGCGGGAGTCTTCATGTCTACGCGAAGGGGTCCTACGCAAATCGGACGAACGTGCGTCGAGACAGCGACGTCGACATCGTCGTCGAAAACCGGCGCCTATACTACTCCGACTACATCGACACCAAGACGGCGCACGCAGCAGTTCTCGACCCCTACGCGACCGACTACACCGGCGTTTGGATACCAGAGACATGGCGGGATGAGGTCGAGAACGCCCTCAGGAGTTACTTCGGCCTGCGCGATGTGGACACAACCGGTGACGTTGCGGTCACCATCGCCGCGGTCCCAGGGAGTCGTCCGTCGTCCGACGTCGTCCCGGCCTTCGAGTACCGCCGGTTCGATAGCGCTGACCGTCGGGCGACTCACCACGGCAGCAAGGTTTTCAAGAAGTCAGGCGGAGCGATCATCAACTACCCGTTCCAACAGCTTGAGAACGGCAACGCCAAGGACCGGCGAACGGGCGGGAAGTACAAGGAGTTCGCTCGTGCCCTGAAGAACGGCGAGAACGCACTGGTCGAAGCTGGCCTGATGGGTGCGAAGCCGTCGTACTTGATGGAGTGCCTGGCTTACAACATTCCCGATGCGGACCTGACGCCGGGGTTCACCCACTCGTCATGGTTTCAGCATGCACTGGCAACGTTGTTCAACCGCCTGCGCCAGCAGGAGTATGCACACGACGACTGGGTTGAGCCCAACGAGCTCAAGTGGCTCTTCTCGCCGGCGCAAAGGTGGAGCGTCGACGATGCACGCGAACTTGCTTCCCGGCTCTGGGATTTTCTTGACTACCCCTAGTGCTCCGCCTGATCTTCCGCTGGGAAGAGTTTGACCGAACCCTAGGATCGGCACATGAGTCTTGAGGCGAAACTCCAGGGCTGGACCGGGCCCTCAAGCACAACCGAGCAGGAGAAGCAGGAACGCGCCGAGCGCATGGTGCGGCAAGCGGTCACGTCTCATCCTGCGTTCGACGGCTACGCCTTTCGCGTCTACGCAAAGGGCTCCTACGCCAACAACACCAACGTCCGCTCTGACAGCGACGTCGACATCGCCGTCCAGTGCACCGAGGCGACCTACTCGCGCGAGCACGAATCTGGTGTCGGCCCGAAGGGCGGCGCAGACTACGAGGGGCCGTGGACGCCAGCCAAGTTCCGCAAGGAGCTCGCTGCCGCGATGGAGGCCAAGTTTCCGGGGCAGGTCGACACTTCCGGCTCCACGGCAATCAGGATCGATGCGAACTCGGCGCGCGTTGACGCCGACGTCGTCCCGTGCTTCAACTTTCGCTACTACTTCTCGCCGTCCAACTTCCGCCCAGGCGCCATGATCATCAAGAAGGACGGCACTCGGGTTCACAACTACGCTGAGGAGCAGCTCAAGAAGGGCCGGGCGAAGAACGTGGTGACCAACATGGCCTTCAAGCAAGCGGTGCGCATCCTCAAGCGGGTGGAAAACAACATGGTGGTCGCCGGCAAGCATCGCGAAGTGCCGTCGTACTTCATCGAGTGCCTCGTTTACAACGTTCCTGACGACGTTCTCAAGCGCTCTACTTGGGAGTCAACGATCCGAGGCGTGCTGAACCACCTTTGGAGCAACCTCGACGGGGACGAACCAGAAGACGCCGCTAGGCGCTGGCACGAAGTGAGCGAATGGAAGTACTTGTTCACGAACCAGCAGCCCTGGTCGCGCAAAGACGGGCGGGACTTCACCAAAGCCGCATGGAACTACCTCGAGCTTGGGAAGTAGGCATCACGATGACGACGATCAAGAACTCGGTTCGCATCACTGCTCTGGCCATCAGCGCCATCTACACCGGCGTGCTCTTCCTCAGCGAAGTCGAGCTCGACACCTGGGCGAAGCGAATAATCGCGGCGCTGCCCACCATCGCAGCGTTCGCAGTCGTCGCCTACGACAGATGGCTATGGAAGCTGGGCCCGGCCTTGCAGCTGCACCAAACTCCACACCTTGGTGGCCTCTGGAAGGCCACCTTGACACCCCACCAAGACAGCCACATCCCCGAAGGGGGGAACCGCGGTCCGATCGACGCGTTCGTAGTGGTCGAGCAGACGTTCTGGTCGGTCTCGGTCGCCCTGTTCACCGTCGAGAGCAAGTCGTACTCACGGACCTCGACCTTCATCAAGCACGGCGAGTCCAGCCAACGGAGCCTGTCCTTCTTGTATGACAACGAGCCGCGAATCGAGCACAGGGTCCGCAGCCCACGCCACGTTGGCGCATGCGAAATCTCCACTCCTCGAGGCGAGCCCACGCGACTGCAGGGCTACTACTTCACCGATCGTCTGACCAAGGGCGAGCTCGTCCTCGAGTTTGTGGACCGCACGTCGAACCACTCGGATTTCGCGTCGGCTCAGGCGCACTGCCAGACGCTTCCTTAGATCCCCATAGGTGCAGCATGCGGAGTTCGGATCTGTCGCTGTCAGCGCATCAGGGAATGCGCGTCATTCCGGCTCCCTTCTGTTGTCAACCGGTTGCTGCGAGTGACCTCTTCCGGGCGGTGGCTGCTGGGCGTAGCGTCGGGGTCGCGGGTCCGGGAAGTGGCTGATCCGAAGTGTCGATGTGCGGGGGCAGGTCGACCGCGCTGGATTGTTGAGACGCCCCGCAGTGCCCTCCCGGACCCGTGCCAGCCGCTCGCTGAGCATCCTCGACGAGCTGGCGGTAGATCGCGTCAGAGATCCTTCGCTTGAGGCACCGGATGGCCTCAAGCGACTTCTTACCTTCGGCTCGCTTGCGGCGGTAGTACTCGCGGCCGTCGGTATCGAGGCGGATCTGGCTGATCGCGGCGATGTGGATCATGTGGTTGGCACGCCGGTTTCCCGCGCGCGAGTGGCGGTGCCGGTTCTGCTCGCCGGAAAACGCGTCAAGAGGCGCGGTCCCGGTCCAGGAAGCGAACTTGTTGCGGTCAGCGAACCGTGCGACGTCGCCGACGTCGGCCAGTATCCGCGCGGCCACGACGGGGCCGACGCCGTGCAGATCCATCAGCCGTGAGCCGCGGGCAAGCACGATCTCCTTCAACTCTGCAGTGGCCTTCTTGATCTTGGCCTCGACTGCGATCAGCTCGGCGAGCTCCTCGGCAGCGATGCGTCGTCGGGTCTTGCCTGCGATGTCGCGGGGCCGGACGGAGGCCAGCATGGCCTTGGCTTGGCCGGTGGTGATGTCACGCTGCGCCTGGCCAGGTAGGAGTTCTGCGAGCAGGGCTTGAAGCCGATCGACAGTCTGGACCCGGCGACGGGTCAGTGCTTCTCGTCGGTCGGTGAGCATCCGCAGCGCCTCGAGCTCGCCGTCGAACTGCAGCACCCGCAGGTTCGATGTACGGACCGCGACCGCCGCCACTGCGCGGGCGTCATGGGCGTCGTTCTTGCGGTTGTGGCCGGTGTCGAAGAGGCGGACCCGGGCAGCGAGCTTCGCGGGGACGTCAACGACTCGTTCGCCGTCCTCGAGCAGTCGCTGCGCGAGTGGGCGCCCAGCCCCGTTGCTTCCCTCGACGGCCCAGACCCGACCGGCCACGTCCTCGCATAGGTCCGCATCGCTGCGTAGCCGGCGCGGTCGGTGGTGAACCGGCCAGCGCCGAGCAGTCGTTCGTGCTGGTCGACGACCTCGATGGTGGCCGACAGCTTGTGGGGATCGACCCCGATGATCACCTGTTCTGCCTGCTGATCCATGTGCTGCTCCCGCCTGTGCTCGATCCAGTCGGACGGCGAGGTGGGCATTGCTACTACGAGCAGGGCAGTCCCTTCTTGAGCCACGCCTCGTCACGGTGACCGGCGGGCCGCAGACCGATAGTGAGCCACACCCGTTCAGCCGGTGGGCAGCCGCATTGAGAGCTGCCCGCCGATCACCTGGACCGAGTCTGGCCAGACACCGATCCTGCAGTCGAGTGTCTAGAAGCCGCGTTTGGTGTCGTCGGTGTAAGTGTCGGAGGCTGGTCCTAGTTTGGCCCAGTGAGCGACCCGACCGACTCCAGACCGAAACGACCACGGCCAGGCTCCTCCTCGGAAGGCGTTGGATCGCATCACTGGCTGGATGTCCGTGCACCCGGCCTCCTCCAGCACGCGTGGGGCGATGGCACCTCGGTGTCATACCGCGATCCCAACGTCTCCTTCGAAGACGCGCGCCTGACGGCCATCTCAATGTCGCACTTCGCCAAGCTCGGCGCCGACGACACTTTCAAGGAGCTCCGGCAGCGGATGGTCGAGTCGAATCCGCTGCAGTTCTTCTTGCTGATCGATGCTCTCCAGCGCCTGATGCGCCGTCAGGGCACAAGCGCGCATGGGTATGACGTCCTCCAGGAACTGGTTGGAGGCCTTCTGACGTCGATCGACCCAAAGATCGTCATGTCCAGACGCAACATCGCCATCAGCGAAGACGATTTCACGGCGATGGAGTTGCTTGTCCGCCAGCTGGCAGCCCATGCGGCGCAAGCCCGCGTTGGCGACTACTTGACGGACCTCGACGAGAGGGCCATCGATACGCGCATCGTCCTCGCTGCGGAGGAGCAGCTCGACCGAACGGCTGGTTACCCCGAGTTCCTGCGCCAGATCTCATCGGATGTTTTGACGCAACTCGATGACCTCGCTGCCGGGATCGGTTTTCGACCCTCGGACGTCCTTCGGGCCGCAGACCGGCACCTTGAGGACCAACTTCTTCGCCTGAGGACCGCGCACGAAGGGCTACGGCCGACGCACGGCTCACAGGGCAGGTTGTTCGAGTCGCTACAGCGTATTGCCTCGATCAGCGGACACGATCCGGTGACCGCAGTGGCACGAGGTCTGAACATCGATCATGACGTCGCGAGGCATCTGATTGATGCGCTCGCAACACCGATCGGGACGCAGAACATCACCAGTCTCACGCGAACCAACCGCCTTCGGCATTTCCCTGTAGTCAAACTCCTGGACGGTACGTACGTCTGGCCCAGTCCACACGATCACCTTCACGACGTCTTGGAGTGGGCAGAACTCTTCTTCGCCGACCTCCACCACAACTCCGCGAGGGCGCGCTTGTCGCGCGCGAGGGCCTCGACCACCGAGCGCTTGACGGCTCAGGCGTTCGCGGACGTGTACGGCGAGGATCGGGTGATCTGTAACGCGGAGTACCGCGATTCCGAAGGCAACTGGGTTGAGACGGATTCCGTCGTCGATCTCGGCAGAGTTGCGATCGTCGTCGAAGCCAAGAGCCAACGCATCACCCCACAGGGAAGAAGCGGCGCGGTAGGGCGGGTCCGCACGAAGGTTGACCAGTTCCTTGTTCGCCCGCTGTCCCAAACGGCTCGCGCGAAGCGTGCCTTCCTTCGTGGCTGCGAGCTTCGCGCACAGCGCCGCGATTCAATGTTCTTGCATCCAACTGTCGTGAGGCGCGTCATCGTCAACCTCGACCGCGTCGATCCTTTCGTCACCAACGCGGCGGACCTCATGTCTGAAAAAGCCGATCCGGCCGCGGACCTCCGAACCGACGCATGGATCGTGTGCCTGGCCGATCTACTCGTCGTTGCTCATGTCCTTCGAACACCTTCCGAACTCTGGGCCTATCACGGCAAGCGGGCTGCGCAGACCGCAACCGGATCGCCGATCATCCATACGGAAACTGATGCTCTCGGAGCTTGGCTGCGGGCGCGTGAGGGAGCTTGGCCCGCTCGAGAGGGCCACAGCTTCCAGCTTGCCTTCTCGTCCGAGGAGATCAACTTGTACTTCAACGATCGCGAAGACCAGTTGCGTCGAGGTGGCCAAGAAGGGAGGCGTGTTCCGAGACCGACCAGCCGAATCCCATCGCAGGTGCTCGGAGTCCTGGGATCGTTGATCGACGACCCTTCTTGGGCATACGCATCGGACGCAGTCGGCAACGTGATGCCCCAAGAATGGGCACGGATTCGCCAGGGCCTACGTCGGGCCGAAAGCAGTCCAACGACTCGCGGACAGCGCCGCGCCCTCGAGGCTGTCCAGCGAGGCATCACAGTCGGCACCACACCTCGAATGGTTATCAAGCCCGCTGGAGGTCCGCGGATTGACGTGACGATTCCGATGGGCCAGGCAACGGGTGCGGCCGGTGACGGACTCGGCGAGCCGAACTCAGAACTTCCACGCGTCACCTTGATTCTCGGAGCAGTTGCGCCGACGACCTGAGCCGTCAACCGCATCGATCCGCCGGCTGCGGGCGTGCCGGGTGCAAGCACCTGCCGAGATCCGATGTGGCACACGAAGGGCCGTACTAACTTCTCAACCATGTCCATGCGGTTCTTGAGAGTCGAGCAAGTGCTCACGCTCGCCACCGGTCTGTTCGACTCCCCAGACGAAGAGCTCTGGCGCGCATTCGCGACAGCCATTGACGCTGAGGTCCCTGAAGCCGACGACTTGGACTTCAAGCGTGAGTGGTGGAGCCGTTCCGAGGAGATCGCGAAGGACTGCGCAGCGGTCGCGAATGCCGGTGGTGGCGTCATCATCATCGGTATCGACGACGGTGGGCGTGACGTCGCGGCCGGTTGGGCCGCCTTCGAGAAGCCTCAAAGTTTCGACGAGCGCGTCCAACAGGCCACAGCCTCGAGCACTGCTCCGAAGCTACCCGTAGTCCGCACGCGCTGGGTGCCCAACCCAGAGAACGATGACACCGGCGTCGCCATAGTCGCCGTGTCGCGCAGCCCCCAGGCGCCACACGCGGTCGTGTATGGGCGGGAACGGTTCGGTTACCCAGTTCGCCGCTCCAGCACGACCGATTGGCTGTCCGAGTCGGAGGTCGCCGACCGGTACCGGAGCCGTTTCGACATGGCCCGCTCGGACCACGACCGTGCCGAGGAGGTCCACGACGCTGCTAGGCCCGCCCTGGACCGCGCTTCCGCCGTCTGGGTGACCGTCGCTCTCGTACCAAGCCTGCGCGGCAACCTCACCCTGAGCGAGGATGAAGAACAGACGGCAGAGCGTCTCACAAACTATTGGCAGCACGAGATGCCGCTGCAGCAGGACTTCACCAGCAATCTGAACTCCAGAGTCAGACGCAAGCGCATCGTCCTAAGCTCCGACTGGAGGCGCGTCGTCTCTCAATACCAACATCACGAACTGTGGCTCGACGGCAGCGGCTTCGCCTCGGCCGCCATCGCTCACGGCATCAACGACGCCGCCCGCCCGTGGAGCGGAGTCAACCACTCCGACATCGAGTTCTACGTGCTCCGCCTCACCGACCTCCTCGTCAAGCACGCGGTACGCGCTGGCGCCAGTGGCGACATTGTCCTAACCGCACAACTCCTCCCGGCTTGGGACGGCGACTCACTGAACGAGGTCGTGACCACACCCGACTACACCCGCACCGGCCAGCCAACCCGCATTGGCATCCCACTGCTCATCAACCAGGTCCCAACGCCCTCGGACGACGAGTACGCGCACGCACGCCGAATCGACGGCGAGCCAGGTCAAGTGACAGCACCGCTGCTAGACATTGCCGACACTCCCCGCGAACTAGTTTTAGCCGTGCGGCGCCTACTCCTCGACACTCTCGCCGAAGATGGCGTCACCACAGGCCGCCTCCTCACGGAGAACGGCGCGATCGATCGCATGGGCGTGCTGTCGAGGCGGCTGGCCGAAACCAGAGACTGGGCGGCTCGGCGAGGCTTCGAGTTCATCTGAGCCAAGCCACCGATTGCGTCGGCGTTTCCCGGGTAACCGGATCTGCCGCTGCGCTGCGACACGCAGAGATGCGTCCTATCGCCGCTTACGTATCACCGAGCCGGGCCGTGCGGCTGCTCACGTCGCCGCGGCGTGGCAGCATCCGGGGCGTGGCTAGAGATGCGCAGGAGTGTTCGGAGACCGGGTGTGAGCGCCCGGCTGCGTTCAGCACGCGCACCAACCCGACGTGGTGCGATGGGCACATCACCGCCATCCTCCGAACCGGTGGCCTTGAGCCACTAAAGCCGTTCGCGGGACCGAAGAAGTGGCGTCTGACTCGATGTCTGGCGTGTGGGTGCGAGGCGCATTACCGGTTCGAGTACGTGCTCGGCCAGAACAGCATCGGCATCGCAACGTGCAGGGCCTGCTTCTGGCGAAAATGGGCAGCCGGCCAGCGCGGGCTATTGGAGGAGTTCGCAGACCTGACGCCACCGTCGGTCGCGGTAGCGAAAGGGTTCGCTGAGCAGCATGGTTTCGAGTACCTGGGTCCACTGACAGACCCGTCGCTGCGTGATGACCCACACCGGACCCGTTGCTTGTCCTGCGGACGCATCGCAGCGCAGCGGCTCGGTGACATCGGCTGGGGCTGCCAGTGCCAGACGAACCCTAGGCGGGCAGCACAGACATCGAATGTGTCCGGCAAGCGGAAGCCCGGCACGAACCTCACCAAGGACCTCCTCAAGGACTCGAAGCTGCCGGTCCTGGCGTGGTGGGACCACGAGGTCAACGACGACGCTGTCTGGAGCACGGTGACGGCAAAGACACGCAGAGAGGTCGGATGGAAGTGCCCGGAATGCGACCTTCGGTTCACTGCCCGCATCCTCGACATGGCTGGCCACCCCAGCTGCCCGACCTGTTCGGTCAGAAGGAAGGCCGAGAGGAAGGCCGAGTACGCACGTCTGACGATCACGCCCGTCGCGGACGTGCCCGAGCTCGCTACAGCGTGGGCTGATGAAGCCGACCCGAGCCTGGTCACCGTCGCCGGCGGCGGCATGACGTTGCGACGGTTCCGGTGCCCTTCCGGCCACTACCCGCGTATCACTCCGCTCAGCTTCCTGCGCAGCGGGTGCCCGTCGTGTCGAGGGAACGAAACGCGCACCGCCCGCCTCGCAGCCGTCGCAGCGGACCCAACCCTGCACGCCATGAACCGCGAGATCGCATCCCAGTGGCATTTCTCGAAGAACGGCTCCCTGAAGCTCGAGACCATCTCGCCGGGCTCGCGCCGGGTCGTGTGGTGGAACAGTTGGGAGTGTGGCCATGAGTGGCAGGCCAGCCCCGCGGAACGAGAGAAGGGGCAGCGGCTGCGGTGCCCTGAGTGCCGGACCATCCTCGACTCCCTAGCTTACCACTTCCCGGAGCTAGCCGATGAGTGGTCGCCGGACAACCTGCTCACCGCGTGGCAGGTCCGCCCCAGCGGCTCAACGGCGTTCACGCCCATGTGGGTCTGCGCCAACAAGCGCGACCACACCTGGACCGCGACCCTGTCCAGTCGAACGACCGGCTCGGGGTGCCCCGAGTGCCGCGAAGTCGGCAAGTCAAAGGTCGAGCTCGCCCACCACGAGTCTGCAGTCCGCGTTTTCGGCACCGCGTCCTCTGGGCACGCCGTTGCCGACGAGTCGTTCACCCACGGCGCCCGCTGGCTTGTAGACATCACGACGGTCACCACCACGGGCCTCAAGATCGCGATCGAGTACGACGGCGCCTACTGGCACGCCGACAAAGCGTCCATCGACACAGCGAAGTCCGTGGACCTACTCGCCGCAGGCTGGGCGGTCGTCCGGCTCCGCGAACACCCGCTCCTGACCCTGGGCATCGACAACCCCCTGTATGTCGAACTCGTCGTCTACTCGACAGCTCCGGACCCCGAAGGCATGATGCGCCAAGTCAAACAGTGGGCCCTAAGCGTCCACAACTGATCTGGTACGCGTGGCGTGAAGAACGAGTGGGCGTCTTCGCGGGCCGGGAAGCGCTGCGGCATTTTCTAGGCGCGCCACCTCTTGGGATTCTGTAGAGTGCAGAACCCCGAACTGTCGACACACGAGCCGCGTTGTTCCGCCGCCAATCGGCGCTTGCTTGACCTACCCACACGCGCACGTGCCTCCCGGCCGACCGGCGAGCACTCACCTGTCTGTCTGTAGTCGGACGACGTGGGCCCACCGGAGCCACAGGGCCGCTAGTTGCGTTTCGCGGCTCCGTGTCCGCGGAGCGATCTACCCTTCTCGACATGTTCCCGCCGCCGACTGGACCGGAGCTCGCCGCAGATCTAGCACGAGGGCTCGACGACATCTACTTTGCCTCCGATCCTCTCGGATACTTCACAGCTCGCATCTCCAGCCTCCTCGCCGAGCGAGTCCCCGAAGGGGCCAGAGACGAAACGTCTTCTGCTCCAGAGCCTTCGCAGTTCGAGCGGCTCCTCGGCGAGGTCGCCAAGACTTACCGCAACCCCACCCCGCAGGCGCGAAAACTGCAGACGGGGATCGACGCCTTCGCAGTTCGCCAGCACGCAGCCGAGACGCTCCTGCGGCTGACATACGTCGTTCTCCGACGGCGTTGTGGGCGCGGAAGCCCCAGTGTGTGGGCCGACGTCGAAGCCACACCCACCGGAATGGCCGACGTTTTGGACGGCATTCAGGAATGCTTCTCCAAAGATGACAGGTGGAGCCTCTTCCGGGACCTCGTGTACCCGCCGGATGCAGCCGACAAAGACGACCCTCATGTGATCTCCGGAGTCACGACATTCGCGGAATGGTTCAACTTCTCGCTAGAACTCTTCGCAAGGGGTCCGCTTGACGTGTCCGCGGCACACAACAAGTTCAAGCACGGCCTGGGAGTGCGGGTCCGCGATGACTACCTCGTCAACTTCGCGACCGACGGTCCCGACGAGCACGGCCGTGTCGCGAAGTCTGCACTCACCGGAGCCGGTGCGGTCAACGTCTTCGACCGCATCGTCCTTCAGTTCCTCGCCTCCCCCGGCCCGCGCAAGCAAGGGCCCCCGCTGGAGAGCACCACCCTCCGAATAAGCCCCAACGTCCTCCTCGCCCAGGCAGCCCTCATCGCACATACCTACGCCGCGATGTTCTGCGTCGCAGCCAACACCCATTTCAACACTCGCGACAGCCACCAAGACGACTGTCATGACCTAGGCGACGGGGTCCGTAGCGAGGCACCTTCCGCTGCCGCATACCCGGGCCTGTTGGTTGACGGGCCGCTCCCCGAACACATCACCAGCAGTAAGGAACTGATAGCCATGCGGCAGCCGCTGACACAGCGACGAGACGGCAGCGCAGCACGCGAGGCCGCCTTCTTCTACGCAGATGGCACTCACCAGAACTTTCGGATCACGGGGCCAGTCCTGACGGCTCGTGTAGTCGACGGGTGACGACGAGCGGCACCAGCCAGCTAGCCTCCTGAGGCGGCTTCTCCCAAACCGTGTCCGAGGTTGTCGGAACAACACGCGCCATTTGGGGTCGAACCCATGCACCTCGTAGACAGCCCGATGTGCGACCTCGTCTTCGCTCTGCAGCCGAGAATTCGTTGGGACGCCAGCACAGAGCAAGGGTCGTCGGCAAAGGTCAGACGGCATGGGACACGTCGCGCGTGCACGAACTGGCTTCAGGCGGCACTGT
This sequence comes from Nocardioides sp. Root190, assembly GCF_001428565.1. Classification (GTDB taxonomy): domain Bacteria; phylum Actinomycetota; class Actinomycetes; order Propionibacteriales; family Nocardioidaceae; genus Nocardioides. The sequence goes on from NZ_LMIA01000001.1 coordinate 188,345, forward strand.
CGCCGGATGGCGTCACGATCGCAACCACTCCTTACGGTAACGCCCGTTACCGCGGCATCTGACCATTGATCAAGGCCTTAGCGACCCGAGAAGCTCGGCTTCTCCCGTCCCAGGAACGCACGGACTGCATCCACGTGGTCTGCGGTCTCGCCACACCGCGTCTGGGCAAGCGCCTCGGCCTCGAGAGCGTCGTCGAGTCCGAGACCTGATCCCTCGAGGATGAGGCGCTTGCTCTCAGCAAACGCCAACGTCGGACCTTGGGCGAGTTGGCGGGCAAGTGCGATCGCACGGTCGAGGACTTCGTCGCGATCGACGGTCTCGCCGGCGATTCCCCAAGCGATGCCGTCCTCGGCGCTGAACATCTGCCCGAGCAGGATCAACTCCTTGGCCCGGGCGTCTCCGACCGCGCGGGGAAGTGTGAAGGACAGGCCGGAGTCGAAGGTGAGGCCGATCCCGGTGAATGCCGTGCCAAGCTTGGCGTCCGAGGCGAACACCCGGTAGTCGCAGGCTAGTGCGAAGCCGAGGCCCGCTCCGACGCAGGCGCCGCTGACCGCTGCGATGACGGGCTTCGGCATCGTCAACAGGTCGCGGACGATGGGCGAGTAGTGCTCGCGGACCGTCGCGAAGGCTGCCTCGGCGCCGTCGTCGAGACCGGTGCTGTGCTCGCCGAGGTCTTGGCCGACACAGAAGGCCTTCCCTCCGCCTGCGAGGACAACCGCTCGGATCTCCGGGTCCTTGGCGACCTCGGCGAGGGCGTCTCGCAGGGCCACCTTCGACTCGAGGGTGAGCGCCGGTGCGCTCATGGTGATGGTCGCGACCGCTGCGGTGCGGTCGACGAGGACGGACTGCGTTGTCATCGTGCCTCCTCCAGGATGGGTCGCCCGAGCGACCGGCTGCGACCGCGGAACTCCGCGATCGTGGTGTCACCACAACGGACGGTGACGTCGTAGATGCCCGAGCGGCCGCGCAGGGCGACTTCGCGGGCGTCGGCGACCAGTACGTCGCCGAGCTCGGCCGACTCCAGGAACGTGATGTCGAACCCGGAGGCCACGGTCACCGTGCCGCGGCTGTTGCACGCGAACGCGAACGCACTGTCTGCCAGGGTCGAGATGAAACCCCCATGGCAGACGCCGTGGCCGTTGACCATCTCGCGACAGATCGTCATCGTGATCCGCGCGGTGCCCGGGCCAACGGTGTCGAGCTTCATGCCCAGCACTTGGCTGGCGTGGTCCTCGGACCACATCTGCTCGGCGCAGGCCCGCGCCAGCTTGTCGGGGTCGAGAGTGTCACTCACCACGAGTAGAAGCCCTGACCGGCCTTGCGGCCCAGCTCGCCCGCGGCGACCTTGTCACGCAGCACCTGCGGCGGGGCGAAGCGGGGTCCGAGCTCTCGCTCGAGGTGCTCGGCGATGTTGAGCCGGACGTCCAGGCCCACGATGTCGGTCGTCTTGAGCGGGCCGACCGGGTGGCGGTAGCCGAGCGTCATTGCGGTGTCGATGTCGGCCGCCGACGCGACGCCCTCGTCGAGCATCCGCATGGCTTCGATCGCAATGGCCACACCGAGCCGGCTGCTGGCGAAGCCCGGGGAGTCCTTCACGGTGATGGCGGTCTTGCCGAGGCCGGCGACCCACAGCTGCGCGTCGCCGACCAGCGCGGCGTCCGTCCGGGCGCCGACGACGATCTCGACGAGATCGCTGACCGGAACCGGGTTGAAGAAGTGGAGGCCGATGAGTCGAGTCGGGTCGGGCACACCCTGGGCGAGGAGGTCGATCGACAGGGAGCTGGTGTTGCTGCCGATGACCGCGTCGGGCGCAGCCTCCGCGATCCGGGAGAGCACCTGGAGCTTGAGGTCGATCAGTTCCGGCACCGCCTCGACGACCAGCGGACACGCAGCCAGCGCCGCAGCGTCGGTCACGACCTCAACCGTCCCCGTGATGTCGGCCCCTTTGTCGGCGGCCTTGGCGAGGCTGGCCTTGATGCGGTCCCGCGCTGCTTCCGCGGACTGGTCATCGTTCTCGATGACAATCACCTCGGCACCGACGGCAGCGAAGGCGTGGGCGATGCCACCGCCCATCCGACCACCGCCGTACACACCGACGGTTCCGGGGACGAGCGTCTTGCTGGACGAGGTGGTCATCGCTTCTCCTGGGTCTTGTCGCGTCGTCGGTCGAGGAACGAGGTCATCCGGTCGTACTTGTCCTGGGTCTCGAAGAGCACCGCCTGCGCGACGTCGTCGATCAGGGGATGGGCCTCGCGAGGGCTGTGGAACACCGACTTGGTGAGCCGGACGGCGAGGGGCGCCTGCGCCGCGATCTTGTCCGCGAGCTGGTGACCCGCGATCTCGAGCTGGTCGGGCTCGACGACGTCGTTGAGGAGTCGCACCTGGTGGGCTTCGTCGGCCGAGAGCACCTTCCCGGCGAGCAGCACCTCCTTGGCGAGGGGCTCGCCGACCAGCTCCCTCAGCCGCCACGACGCGCCAGCGGCGGCGAGAATCCCCAGCCCGGGCTCAGGATTGCCGATCTTGGTCGAGGGCGTGCCGATCCGAAAGTCGCAGGCGTAGGCGAGCTCCGCGCCGCCCCCGAGGGCGTAGCCGTCGATGAGCGCGATGACGGGCATCGGGAGCTTGTGGATGCGGTCGAAGATGCCGGAGTTGATCCCCGCCAGGGCATCGGCACGGCGTCGTTCGCGGAGCTGGACGATGTCCGCTCCCGCTGCGAACGTGCCGCCGGAGCCGATGATGATCGCCACTCGGGGCTTCTGCTCGAGTCCGCTGCACGCATCGTGCAGGGCCTCGACGGTGGCGAGGTCGATGGCGTTGCGGACCTCGGGCCGGTTGAGCCTGAGAACGATTCTGTCGCCGTACTCCTCGACGACGAGCGGGGCGTTCACACCAACTCCAGCAGGAGAGCGGAACCCTGGCCGACTCCCACGCACATCGTCGCGAGACCTCGCTGGCCACCGGTGCGCTCGAGACGGTTCAGCAGGGTGAGGGTGATCCTGGTGCCGGAGCAACCCAACGGGTGACCGAGCGCGATGGCGCCGCCGTCAGCGTTCACGATCTCGTCGTCGAGGCCGAGCTCGCGGATGCAGGCGAGCGCCTGGGAGGCGAAGGCCTCGTTGAGCTCGACAGCGTCGAGGACTCCGACGGCCCACCCTGCGCGTTCGAGGACTCGTCGAGTGGCGGGCACCGGGCCGATTCCCATGATCTCGGGCGAGACCCCTGCATTGGCTCCGGCGACGACCCGGGCTCGTGGGCGCAGGCCCTTCGCGGCGGCGTACCGCTCGCTCACGAGTACGACGGCCGCGGCGCCATCATTGAGCGAGCTGGAGTTGCCGGCGGTGATCACCCCTCCGGGTCCGTGGATCGGCCGAAGTCCGGCAAGCTTGTCGGCCGTGGTGTCGGCACGGGGACCCTCGTCCTTGGCCATCTCACCCACCGCGACGATCTCGGCATCGAAACGGCCGTTCTTCTGGGCGTCCAGCGCGCGCTCGTGCGAACGCAGCGCGAAGGCGTCGAGCTCCTCACGGGTGAGCTTCCACTTCTCAGCCACTCGCTCCGCGGTCCGGGGCATGGTCAGCGTCGTGTCGGCGTCGAACGCGGGGTTGGTGAATCGCCAACCGATCGAGGTGTCGAAGCTCTGGCCCGGCTTGGCCCACGCGCGGCCAGGCTTCTCGGAGACCCATGGAGCGCGGGTCATGGACTCCACTCCCCCGGCGACGACGACGTCCGCGTCACCGGCGGCGATCATCTGCCGGGCCGTGGCGATCGCGGTGAGCCCCGAGGCGCAGAGCCGGTTCACGGTGAACCCGGGAATCGTGTCCGGCAGTCCGGCGAGCAGGGTCGCCATCCGAGCGACGTTGCGGTTGTCCTCGCCAGCCTGATTGGCGGCGCCGAACACGACCTCCTCGATGTCGGCCGGGTCGATGCCACTGCGCTCGACAGCGGTCCGCACCACCAGGGCAGCGAGGTCGTCAGGCCGGGTCTGCGCGAGGGCACCGCCGTAGCGTCCGATCGGCGTGCGCACACCGTCGAGGATGAAGGCTTCAGGCATGGGATCTCCTTGTTCGGTCGGCTGCCGGCGCGGGTGCCGGGTAGCCGTCAGGCGTCGAAGTCGACGGTGACCTGGTCGCTCACGGGGAAGGTCTGGCAGGTGAGGATGAAGTTCTGCGCGACCTCGTTGGGCTCGAGTGCGTAGTTGCGGACCATGTCCACCTCGCCGTCGCACACCTTGGCGCGGCAGGTGCCACAGACTCCTCCCTTGCAAGCGAACGGGAGGTCGCTCCTACTCTCCTGCGCGGAGTCGAGAATGGTCTTGTCCCGCTCCATGGCAGTCGTCGTGGAACGTCCATCGAGGACAACAGTGACCTCGGAGGTGACTCCGTCGACCACGCGATCCGCGTGACGCAACTCCGGCGGCGGCTCGTCGACGTAGAAGAGCTCGAAGTGCACCCGTTCGGCCGGGACCCCGATCTCGGCGAGCACCTCGCGGGCCTCGGTCAGCATGCCGAAGGGCCCGCACAGCCACACGTGGTCCATGTCCCCGGCCGGCACGAGAAGCGTCAGCAGGTCCCGGAGGCGATCGCGGTCGAGCCGGCCGGTAAACAACTCGACGTCACGCGGCTCCCGCGACAGCACGTGGACGAGGTCGAGCTGGTGGTGGTGCCCGTCCTTCAGGTCAGCCAGCTCTTCGGCGAACATCACCGAGTTGGTGGTCCGGTTGCCGTAGAGGAGCGTCACGTGGGACTCGGGATGGCTGAGAACCGTCGAGGCGATCGAGAGCATCGGGGTGATGCCCGACCCTGCGGCGATGCACAGATGCCGCCCGCCCTCCGCCGGGTTGGCGCGGAAGCTCCCACTCGGGGGCTGCACCTCGATCCGGTCGCCCGGGCGGACCTCGCGAACGAGCCAGCTCGAGAACAGGCCCTCCGGGATCTCACGGACACCGATGCGAGGTGCGGTGCCAGCCGGCGAGCAGATGGAGTAGGAGCGACGGTGCTCGACCCCGTCGATGACGCGGCGCAGCGTCAGCGCCTGTCCGGCAGCGAAGTCGAAGAGATCGCGGAGCTCGGTCGGGATGTCGAAGGTGACGGCGGCGGAGTCGTCGGTCAGCTCGTCGACGCGGGTCACGGTCAGGGCATGGAACGCAGTCCGGGCAGCCGGGTCCGCAGTCAGTGTGGCGGTCACGTCAGATCTCCTTCACGTGGTCGAACGGCTCGAGGCAGGCCAGGCAGCGGTAGTGGGCCTTGCAGGCGGTCGATCCGAACTCCGAGGTCAGCGCCACGTCCTCGGACGCGCACTGGGGGCAACGGATCGCTCGTCGGATCGGAGCGAGACTGAGTGCCACCGGCCCGCTCCGACGAGGTGCCGCGCCGGGAGGCGAGATTCCGGCGGCGGCCAGGGCGGACCGTCCGGTTGGCGTGATCCAGTCCGTGGTCCAGGCCGGCTCCAGGGCGACGCGCACCCGGGCGTCCGAGAAGCCCGCAGCCTGGAGGCTGCGGAGGAGGTCATCCCTCATGGTCGCCATGGCCGGGCATCCCGAGTACGTCGGTGTGATGGCGGCGACCACGGCGCCGTCCTCGGCGACCTCGACATCGCGCAGGACGCCGAGGTCGAGGAGGGTCAGCATCGGCAGCTCGGGGTCCACGACGGATGATGCCGCAGACCATGCCCGTTGCAGCACCTCCTCGCGGTGCAGCACGGCGATCACCACTGGCCCCGAGGGTGCGCGCGTGCCACGACCTGCAGCTCAGCCACCAGCAGGCTGAAGGCCTCGGTGTGCCGTCCGTCCCGCCCCTTCTTGCCCTGAATGCCGGCAAGGGCACCACGCTCGGGACGGTCGATGCCGCTCGCGGCGAAGACCTGCGCGAGAACGACCTGCACCTCCGCGGAGACCTCGAAGGGTTCGACAGCCACGCCGGCCTCGGCAGCCTCGCGCTCCAGGGCGTGGGTCTCGAAGAGCTCGGGCCACAGCGGCCAGAGCTGATCGAGGCCCGCGACGAGCCGACGGCGCGACTCCTCGGTCCCTCGCGCCAAGGTCAGGAACCAGCGCGCCGCGAAGTCGCGGTGGTAGGCCATCTCCTTGATTCCCTTTGCGGCGACCGCTGCCAGGACGGAGTCGCGGCTGCGGACCAGGCGCTCGAAGACCGCGAGGCGCCAACTGGAGAACAGCAAGACGCGCACGATGGTCTGGGCGAAGTCACCGTTGGGCACCTCGGCCAGCCGCACGTTGCGGAACTGCAGGTCGTCGCGGAAGAACGCCAGTCGGTCCTCGTCAGGAACCGGCGAGCCGTCCGGCAACGCTGGCACGATCGACGGGTCAGCCTTGGCGGCCCGGGCAAGGAGGAGTCGAGCCTGGCCGAGGAGGTCGAGCGCGATGTTGGCCAGCGCGATGTCCTCCTCGAGGTCGGGTGCACGACTGCACCACTCGGACAGGCGCTGGGACAGGACGAGCGCGTCGTCCCCCAGCATCAGGCAGTACGCCGCGAGCGTCGCCGGCTCGATGCCCTCGGGCACCGTGGTGTCGACCCCCGCCAGCGGGTCCTCGAAGTCAGTGCCGAACGCCCAGTGGGCGTCGTTGACCAGGAGACCCGCGTAGGCGCTCTCGTGGTCGTCGGCTTCATGAGTGTGCACTTCGGCCATCGCTGTTCGCCTCCCTTCACATGTGAGGAACGTTGTCGGGAATGTCGTAGAAAGTCGGGTGCCGGTAGACCTTGTCGCCGCTCGGCGCGAACAGCGGGTCCTTCTCGTCCGGGCTCGACGCCGTGACGTCGGTCGACCGGACGACCCAGATGCTGACTCCCTCGTTGCGGCGCGTGTAGACGTCGCGGGCGTGGCGCAGGGCGAGTTGGTCGTCGGAGGCGTGGAGCGAGCCGACGTGGACGTGGTTCAGGCCCCGCTTACCGCGAACGAAGACCTCGTAGAGGGGCCACTCACCTCGGATGTTGTTGCTCATGCGGTCTTCTCCTCGTCTGCGGCCGCGGCGAAGGCTGTCGCGGCCTCTCGGACCCAGGCACCCTCGTCCCAGGCCTGCTTGCGGTGGGCGATGCGCTGGGCGTTGCAGGGGCCGTCACCCTTGACCACGGACCAGAACTCGTCCCAGTCAGGCTGTCCGAAGTCGTGCTGACCGCGCTCTTCGTTCCAGACCAGGTCCGGGTCGGGCAGCGTGACCCCGAGCGCCTTGGCCTGGGGGACGGACATGTCGACGAAGCGCTGCCGCAGCTCGTCGTTGGTGTGGGTCTTGATCCCCCACTCCATCGATTGCTCGGTGTTGGTCGAGTCCTCGTCCGGGGGGCCGAACATCATCAGCGCCGGCCACCAGAACCGGTCGACCGACTCCTGCACCATCGCCCGCTGCTCGTCGGTGCCGCGCATCATCGTCATGAGCAGCTCGAAGCCCTGACGCTGGTGGAACGACTCCTCCTTGCAGATGCGGATCATGGCCCGGCCGTAGGGACCGAACGAGGTCCGGCAGAGCGGGACCTGGTTGCAGATCGCCGCACCGTCGACCAACCAGCCGATGGTGCCGACGTCGGTGTACGACAGCGTGGGGTAGTTGAAGATCGAGGAGTACTTCTGCTTGCCCGAGATCAGCATCTCGGTCAGCTCGTTCCGACTCACCCCCAGCGTCTCCGCGGCGGAGTACAGGTACAGGCCGTGCCCAGCCTCGTCCTGGACCTTGGCCAGGAGGATCGCCTTGCGCCGCAGCGACGGCGCCCGGCCGATCCAGGCACCCTCCGGCTGCATGCCGATGATCTCGGAGTGCGCGTGCTGGGCCACCTGTCGCACCAACGTCCTGCGATAGCCATCGGGCATCCAGTCCCGGGGCTCGATCCGGTCCGCGTGCTCGATCGTCGCGGTGAAATGGGCTTCGAGCTCGGGTCCAGCAACTGCCGATGTCATGGCGCCTCCAGGGACGGGGTCGACAAACCGAATATTCGGTCGGTACATTACACCTCATCATCCGAATGACAAACCGAATGTTCGGTCGTGCGGCTCTCGGAGCCAATGCGCACCGACACGTCGAAAGGGGCCTCACGTGAGTGCACTGCTCGAGAGCTATGTGGCGGGCAACTGGTACGCCGCACCGGACGAGGGCGAGACCGTCCTCGACGCCGTCACCGGCGAGGAGGTCACCCGGATCTCCAGCCGCGGGCTGGACTTCGCCGCGATGGTGGCCCACGCCCACCAGGTGGGTGGTCCCGCCCTCCGCGAGCTGACCTTCCACGAGCGTGCCAGCCTGCTGAAGGCGCTGGCCAAGCACCTCGGCAAGTTCAAGGACGAGTTCTACGCCCTGTCCGCCCGCACGGGCGCGACCCGGCGCGACTCGATGGTCGACATCGACGGTGGCATCGGAACGATGTTCTCCTACGCCAGCAAGGGCTCGCGTGAGCTGCCCAACGACACGGTCGTGCTCGACGGCAACCTGGAGCAGCTGAGCAAGGGCGGCACCTTCGTGGGGCAGCACGTCTACACCTCGCGCACCGGCGCCGCCGTCCAGATCAACGCCTTCAACTTCCCGGTGTGGGGGATGCTCGAGAAGTTCGCTCCCGCCTTCCTGGCCGGATTGCCGAGCATCGTGAAGCCGGCGAGCCAGACCGCCTACCTCACCGAGGCCGTCGTTCGCCGCATCGTCGAGTCCGGCATCCTCCCGGAGGGCACGCTCCAACTCATCAGCGGCAGCGCCGGGACTCTGCTCGACGAGCTCAGCGAGCAGGACTCCGTGGCCTTCACAGGGTCGGCGCACACCGCCGAAATCCTTCGCAACCACCCCTCCGTGCTTCGTCGTGGCGTTCACCTGGGCGTCGAGGCGGACTCGCTGAACTGCTCGATCCTCGGCACCGACGTGACCACGGACGCCCCCGAGTTCGACTTGTTCGTCAAGGGTGTGGTCTCCGAGATGACGGTCAAGGCGGGTCAGAAGTGCACCGCCATCCGCCGCGCCATCGTCCCCGAGGGCATCGCCGACGCGGTCGTGGAGGCCATCAGCGCCAGACTCGCCAAGATCGTCGTCGGCAACCCGGCCGACGAATCGGTCCGGATGGGCGCCCTGGCGAGCGTCGCCCAGCGTGACGAGGTTCGCAAGGCGATCGAGGCACTACGCTCCAGCGCCGAGGTCGTGTACGGCGACCCCGACTCGGTCGACGTGGTCGGCGCGGACGCCGAGTCCGGCGCATTCCTCTCCCCCGTCCTGCTGCGCGCCAGGCCCGGCGCGACGGAGCCGCACGACGTCGAGCCGTTCGGACCGGTCAGCACCGTGCTCACCTACAGCACCACTGCCGAGGCCATCGAGCTCGCGGCCCGCGGCAAGGGGAGCCTCGCGGCCTCCCTCGTCACCCACGACCCCGACATCGCCCGCCAGGTCACACTGGGCCTCGCCCCGTGGCACGGTCGCGTCCTGGTCCTTGACCGCGACGACGCCGCCGAGTCCACCGGTCACGGCAGCCCGCTTCCGGTCCTCGTCCACGGCGGCCCCGGCCGCGCCGGCGGCGGCGAGGAGCTAGGAGGAATCCGAGGCGTCCTGCACCACATGCAGCGCACGGCGATCCAGGCGTCCCCTGACATGCTCACCGCCATCACCGGCCGGTGGACGGCAGGAGCGCGTCGCAACGACGACGCGATCCACCCGTTCCGCAAGAGCCTCGCCGAGCTCGGGATCGGGGACAGCATCGTCTCGGAGCGGCGCACGGTGAGCCTGGCCGACATCGACCACTTCGCGGAGTTCACCGGCGACACCTTCTACGCCCACACCGACCCAGAGGCGGCGGCCGCGAGCCCGCTCTTCGGCGGGATCGTCGCTCACGGCTACCTCGTCGTGTCCCTGGCGGCCGGCCTCTTCGTCGAGCCCAACCCGGGCCCGGTCCTCGCCAACTTCGGCGTCGACAACCTGCGCTTCCTCACCCCCGTCAAGGCCGAGGACTCGATCCAGGTCACGCTGACCGTCAAGCAGATCACCCCGCGCACCTCCGCCGACTACGGCGAGGTCCGTTGGGATGCCGTCGTCACCAACCAGGACGACGCACCCGTCGCCACCTACGACGTGCTGACGCTCGTCGCCAAGACCTGGCCCACCACCGAGAGCTGAAGGAAGATCCCCATGTTCCGACTCACCGTCCAGTACGAGACCCCTGCCGACCCCGCCGCCTTCGACGAGCAGTACTTCGGCCAGCACGTCCCACTGTGCTCCGGCATCCCCGGCCTGCAGGCGACCACTTTCTCCAAGCCGAAGGTCGCCGGCCCGGGCACTGCTCCCTACCTCGTCGCCGAGCTCGACTTCGAGGACGAGGCGGCTTTCAAGGCCGCCATGGGATCGCCCGAGATGGGGGCTGTCGCCAAGGACGCCGACACCCTGCCTGCCGGCCGGGTGATGTTCATCGGCGAGCTCAGCGACAGCTGAACACCTCATCTCCCCGCCCGGGCGCCTACCTGCCTGGGCGCTCGGGCGGGGTTTCCAGTCATGTCGTCCGTCCCGGTCGTGGGACGATGAAGGAATGAGCGAGCGAGTGGCAAGGAGCGGACGCACCCTGCCGTCCGGCGAGGCCCGACCGATCTACAACCTCGACCGCCTCCTCGATGTCGCCGTGCGCGTCTTCACCGAGCGCGGGTACGACGGCACGAGTTTCGCCCACCTCTCCGAGGCGTCCGGCCTGTCGAAGTCGTCGATCTTCCACCACATCGACAGCAAGGAGCAGCTGCTCCGCCTCGGGCTCGACCGCGCACTCGACCCGCTGATGGCCAGCACTGCGGACGACGCTGCGCTGACCGGCCCGGCCATCGACCGGTTGACCCACCTGGTGCGCCGCAACCTCGAGATCATGGCCGAGCGGCTTCCCTACGTGAAGCTCCTCCTCAACGTCCACGGCAACACCGAGACCGAGCGCTGGGCGCTCGAGCAGCGACGCGCCTACGACAAGTTCGTCGCCGGCGTCGTCGAGGACGCCATCGCCGAGGGCACGGTCCGCGCCGACATCGACGCGCGTACGACGGCTCGGCTCCTGTTCGGGATGAGCAACTCCGTGCGTGAGTGGTACCGACCCGAGCGGCACACCAAGCCGGCCGAACTGGCCGACCAGGTGTGCTCGATCGTGCTAGACGGCATTCGAACCCGCTGAAGAATGAGCGTCCGACAATCTGGACTGGGGCGCTGCGGCCTGAACCGCAGATCGCAGACCTCGCACTAACTGTTCGCAGCAATTCAGCACCTGCAGCTTCGGCATTGACGATAATCGACCAGTGCAGGATGACTCCATCCCTCCCCAGACGCCCGGCTTCTCGCTGAGCCCACAAACTGCCGTGTCCGCAGTCCAACAATGGAATGGCGGACAACAGGAGCCGGCGAAACAAACCATTCAGCCCTCTGCAGATGCGGGGGACCCGTTGGCTCAGATGCTGATGGCCTGGTTCCTCCATCAGCAGGGTGAGCCAGGTTGGCGAGCTGCAGTGCCGTATGCCCGCGGTGCCGTTCAGGCTGGGCTTCCTCAAGCCGCGGGCTATGTGGTCCCCAATATGATGAACGACCCCGCTCTACGGACTGACGCGATCGAGATCGCCCAACTCGCCGCCGTCCAAGGAGTTCAAGTCATCGATCCGATGAGCCAGCTTCTGCAGTTCGCGCAGGCCAATGATGTGGTCGGTCTTACCAACCTGTTTTCCTCTCCTCTTCCTTGGCCCGGGCCGATTGCCCCGGAAGGTTGGGCTCGACTGGTCAGTTCGGCACAACAGGACGCAAGAGTCATCGCAGATCTCGCCCTCCGCACCCAAGCTCGCGGGGAGGAGTTACAGACCGAATGGGACGAGATCGAGGCAAGAATCAAGGCTCAGTCGACCCAGCTGCGATCCTTCATGACCCAGACGACGAACGCGCAGGCATCGAGTCACTTCGAGTCGGAGGCGGCAGCCAGCCAGACAGAAGCCAATCAGACTTGGAAGATCGGCGTGGGCGTTGTGATTGGGGCAGCGGCCATTTCTCTGCTTCCACTCATCGCACACTACGTTCGACTGGCGACTTCGCGTGGGCCCAGTTTCACAGAGCTCCAACTCGTCAGCATCCACGTCACCGCCGCCCTGGCACTGGGCACCCTTGCTGGCGTACTTCTCAGGAGATCCCGGGTCAGGGATCGAAACAGGCAACGAAACACCGATCTCGCCGTTGCCCTGAAGATGATGTTCTCCTACGCGCAACAAATCGAGAACGAAGCTGAACGGCAGCAGTTCATCTCGTCCAACGGCAGGGTCGTGCTTGAAGCGTACCTCCGACAGGAGTCCCCTCCGACTGAAGATCCTCAGCCCAGCGGCGTCTTCGGACCCCTTGCGAATCGCTGACTCAAAGTCCGATAGCCCTTCCAAGAAGCGTCGATCTGGCCCGAATCTCGGGTCTTGCCCGTTCGATTCCTTGCCTCCTGCTGAGCGTTGAGCAGGCCCAAGGTTGTCGGACCCGCTCAACTAGCGATCTCAACGAAGCATCAAGTCCGCCGCCTTCTCCCCGACCATGATCGCCGGTGCATTGGTGTTGCACGACGGCACGACGGGCATGATCGATGCGTCCACCACACGAAGGCCCTCCACGCCCCGCACCCGCAACTGTGGGTCCACCACGGCCAGGTCGTCGACGCCCATCCGGCAGGTGCCCACCTGGTGGTGATACGTGCCGACCGACCGGCGCGCGAAGGCCCTGATGTCCTCCCGCGTCGTCGCCTCCGGACCGGGCGCGACCTCGCGCTCACACCAGTCGTCCAGCGCTGCCTGTCGACCGATCTCCCTGCTCATCTCGATGGCGTCACAGAGTGCTTCGAGGTCGTAGGGGTCAGCGAGGATGTTCGGATCGACCAGGGGCTGGACCAACGGGTCGGACGACGCGAGACGGAGCGTGCCACGCGACCTCGGTGCGACGATCCCCGCGGCGATCGTGTAGCCGTGCTCCGGCATCTCGTAACCGTCGGCGGGATAAACCAGATGCAGGAACAGCGGCTGCAGATCGGGAGCCTCCCCAGTCCAGCCTGTGCTGTCGGCGTAGAACTGCGCCTCCAGCAAGTTGTTCTCGCCCGCAGGGAGCGGGTTGGTCGACTCGTAGACCACGGAGATCAGTGGGTGGTCATGCAAGTTCTCCCCGACTCCCGGCAGGTCGACCACGGGGGCGATGCCGACCTCGGCGAGGTGGCTCGAGGGGCCGATGCCGCTGCGAAGCAGGATCGCAGGTGAACCGATCGTCCCGGCCGACAGGACGACCTCCATCGCCGCTCGTGCCACGCGGCGCTCGCCGTCGACTAGGTACTCGACGCCCACCGCCCGGCCCTCCTCCACGATGACCCGGTCGATGATGGCGCTCGTCGTGACACGGAGACGGGGGTTGTCCAGCACCGGCGCGACGAAGCTCTGCCAGGCACTCATCCGGCGTCCGTCGCGCACGGTCATCTCGTTGAAGCCGATTCCCCGCATGTCGACTCCGTTGAAGTCGTCATTGCGCTTGTGCCCGGCGGCCACACCGGCCTCGACGAAGGCCTGCGCCGTCGGGTGGGGCTTGGTGATCGGGCTGACCGGGAGCGGGCCGCCGGTGGCGTGGTGCTCGCCCGATCCCGCCAGATGGTCCTCCGAGCGCAGGAAGAGCGGTCGTACGTCGTCCCAGGCCCAGCCGGTGCAGCCCTGCGCCGCCCAGCCGTCGTAGTCGGAGCTGTGCCCGCGCATGTAGATCATGCCGTTGAGGGAGCTGCTGCCGCCGAGGACCTTTCCCCGGGGCCAGAAGAGTTGCCGGTTGTCGGCGTGCTCCTGGGGGACGGTCATGACTGCCCAGTCCTGCTCGCCCGCGAGAAGCATCGGCCACCCTTGGGGCGAGTGGATCTCGTCGGCCGTGTCGACGGGGCCTGCCTCTAGGACGTGGACGGTGCGGCCTGCGTCGAGAAGTCGCCGGGCGAGGGCGCTCCCCGAGGAGCCGGCTCCGACGATGAGGTACTCGGTCATTGGTTCTGCGGCGTGCTGGTTCATGAGCGGTTCCTTGCTGGCTCGGTTTCGTGTCCCCGCCAGTCTGTGGCGGGCGTCACGCCCGAAGTTGGCGTCGGACGAACAGCACTTGCCCTCGTACGCACGCACGGCGCAGCTCGATCGGCCGTGATCAGACAGCACCACGACCCCGGCAGACCGGAGTCCGTCGAGGTCATGATGGTGATGCCGTCAGCGCTGGGGTCGGTTGTCCACGATGCGCCGCATCTTCCCGACCGAGCGCTCGATGCCGCCGGGCGTGACGACGTCTACTCCAACCGTGACGCCGATCCTGTTCTTCACCAACCGCTGGAGCTCCGCTCCGCCCACAGCTCCGGCGCCTTCCACCCCCTCGCGGTGCTCGACCAGCACTGTCAGCTCGTCGAGGTTTCCCGACCGTGAGAGCACGCACTGGAAGTGAGGAGACAACTCTCGAACCTGGAGGATGAGCTCCTCGATCTGGGTTGGAAAGAGGTTGACGCCCCGCAGGATCATCATGTCGTCGGTACGACCGGTGATCTTCTCGATTCGCCTCATCGTGCGGGCTGTCCCGGGGAGCAGTCGCGTGAGGTCACGGGTGCGGTAGCGGATGATCGGCATCGCCTGCTTGGTCAGGGACGTGAAGACGAGCTCGCCCTCCTCTCCGTCGGCGACGGGCTGCAGGGTGACCGAGTCGACGACCTCGGGGAAGAAGTGGTCCTCCCAGACGGTCAGTCCGTCCTTGGTCTCGACACACTCGCTGGCCACACCGGGGCCGATGATCTCGGACAGTCCGTAGATGTCCACTGCGTGCATGTCCAGCCGCTCCTCCATCTCATGGCGCATGTCGTTGGTCCACGGCTCCGCCCCGAAGATGCCGACCTTGAGGGAGGTCGAGCGCGGGTCGATGCCCTGACGCTCCATCTCGTCGATGACGGAGAGCATGTACGACGGCGTGACCATGATGATGTCCGGCCGGAAGTCCTGGATCAGCTGAACCTGCCGCTCGGTCATGCCACCCGAGACCGGGACCACCGTGCAGCCGAGCCGTTCGGCTCCGGCATGCGCACCGAGGCCGCCGGTGAAGAGTCCGTACCCGTAGGCGTTGTGCAAGATGTGCCCGCGCCGGCCACCCGCCGCACGGATACTGCGCGCCATCACCGTCGCCCAGGTCTCCAGGTCGTCGCGGGTGTACCCCACGACAGTGGGTCGCCCCGTCGTCCCCGAGGAGGCGTGGATGCGGCTGACCTCCACACGGGGGACCGCGAACATCCCGAAGGGGTAGTTGTCGCGCAGGTCCGACTTCACGGTGAACGGGAGCTTGGACAGGTCGTCCAGCGACTTCACGTCATCGGGGTGGACTCCGGCAGCATCGAACGAGTCCCTGTAGTGCGCGACGTTGTCGTAGGCGTGCTGGACTGAGGTGCGCAATCGATCGAGCTGGAGGCCTCGCAGCTCGTCCATCGAGGCCGTCTCGATCGGCTCGAGCTCGTCCGGTCGGGGGCGGAGGTCGTCCATGGTCACCACTCATTCCTGGCTGTCGGTCTCGCTGCCGGGCCAGCGTGCCTCTGCCCGCGGTTCGAAAGTTGACCGCTGCCGCACGGAACTTGACCGACCGAACATTCGGTGGGTACGGTGTGACGCGAGTCACCCACAGGAGGTTCAGCATGACGCCGACGGCGGTGGAGACAGGCCGGACCGAGCACGGCTTCGAGGCGTGGGAGGACCAGATCTGCCACACCTTCGTGCCGCTTCGCGCTCGGTGCGCCGACGACGCCACCGGCTTCAGCGGCGAGGTCGACTCGGCCATGTTGGGCTCGGTCATGCTCGCCGAGGTGTCGGCCTCCCACGCCCTGGTCGAGAGGACCCCTCGACTGATTCGATCCGACGACCCGGAGCTCTACAAGTTCGGCCTGCAGGTGAGCGGCACGTCCCTCATCGAGCAGGACGATCGCCAGGCACGGCTCCGTCCCGGCGACCTTGCGATCTACGACACCTCCCGGCCGTATCGGATCACCTTCAGCGACGACTTCCGGATGACCGTCGCCATGTTCCCTCGAGCACTCGTACGCCTGCCCGCCCAGCAGATGGCGGCGATGACGGCCGTGCGGCTGGCGGGCGACAACGGCCTGGGCGCACTCATCGCGCCCTTGATGAAGGGCATCGGCGCCGAGCTGAATGCCAGCCGTCCCGTCATCGCCACCCATCTTGGCGACGCCGTGGTCGACCTGGTCACCGCGGCCTTCGCCCAGCAGCTCGACCGGCCCCTCGAGCCAGACTCCCCCGCGTCACACCGGGCATTGGTGGCGAAGGTCCGCACCTTCGTCGACGAGCGTCTCCCCGACCCGAGCCTCACCTCGAAGTCCGTCGCAGACGCACATTTCGTCTCCGTGCGCTACCTGCAGAAGGTCTTCGCCACCGAGGGCATGTCCGTGTCCACCCTCATCCGGACCCGACGGCTCGAGCGATGCCGACGCGACCTGGTCGACCGCACCTGCGAGCACCTCTCCATCGCGCAGATCGGCTGCCGGTGGGGCTTCCCCGACGCCGCGCACTTCTCCCGCCTCTTCCGATCGACCTACGGGGTGTCCCCGCGCGAATTCCGCAAGGCATCGTTCGCCCTCTGAACCCAGACCCGGCGCACGAATGCACCAGGGGCGGACATCACCCCCGGATGCCCGCCCTTGGTGCTCGCGTCAGAGAACGATCGTGACGACCTTCTCCTCCGTGTTGGCGACGATGCCGGCCCAGCCGAGCTCACGCCCGATGCCACTGGACTTCATCCCGCCCCACGGGAGAGCGGGATCGATCGCCGCCCAGCCGTTGACCCACACCGCGCCCGCGCGGACCTTGCTGGCAAGGGTGTGCGCGAGAGACACGTTCTGCGTCCAGATCGTCGCCGCCAGGCCGTACTCAGTGGCATTGGCGATCTCGATGGCCTCCTCGACGGTGTCGAACGGGATGACGGCACCGACGGGACCGAAGATCTCCTCCTGAGCGATGGTCGATGCGTTGTCGACGTCGGCGAAGATCGTCGGACGCACGAAGAATCCCGGGATGTCGGGACTGGTGCCTCCGGCGACCAGACGAGCCCCCTCCGCCGTGCCCTTCTCGATATAGCCCAGCACCCGCTGGAGCTGCTCGGCGTTGATCAACGCGCCCATCGTGGTGGACTCGTCGAACGGATCACCCAGCACCTGTGCGTCGGCGGCCTGCGCCAGCGCCTCGACGACCGTGTCGTAGTGCGATCGGTGAACCAAGATGCGGGTACCGGCGGCACAGACCTCGCCCTGGTTGAAGAACAGACCCATGGCGATGCCATTGATGGCGGCCTCGACGTCTGCGTCCTCGCAGACAATCTGCGGCGTCTTGCCACCGAGCTCGAGGGTGACGCGCTTGAAGGTGTCGGCCGCCGACTTCTGGATCTGACGCCCGACCTCCGGCGATCCCGTGAAGCTGATCTTGTCGACTCCAGCGTGCGCAACCAGGGCGGCTCCAGCGATCTCCCCGAGTCCGGGCACGATGTTGACGACCCCCGCGGGGAAGCCCGCCTCGTCGATCAGCGCGCCCAGGTGGAGGATCGAGAGCGGGGCGTCCTCCGGGGGCTTGACCACGATGGTGTTGCCTGCGGCGAGCGCCGGGCCGAGCTTCCACGCCGCGATCATCAGCGGGGTGTTCCACGGGACGATCGCCCCGATGACGCCGACCGGCTCCCGGACTGTGTAGGAGTGAGTGGGGGCCATGCCGAGGTAGCCGGCCGTGGGGATCGTCGTCCCCTGGATCTTGTCGGCCCAGCCAGCGAAGTGGCGGAACGTCGCGACGGCATTGGGGATGTCGAGCATCCCGGGCTGACCCACCGGCTTCCCGACATCGAGCGCCTCGAGGCGGGCGAGCTCGGCGGCGTCACGTTCGACCAGATCAGCGAGCCTGTTCAGGAGCGCACCTCGGGCCGCACCGGGAGTCTGCGCCCATGCGCCCTCCAGCGCTCGACGCGCGGCGACAACGGCTCGATCGACGTCGCTGACCGAGGCGCTGGCGACCTTCACCAGGAGTTCACCTGTGGCGGGATTGGTGTCATCGAAGGACTCTTCGGCCTTCGACCAGGCTCCATCGATGTACAGGCCGGTCGTGAACCCGGTGGCGGGCTCAACGGTCAACGTCATGGCAGGTCTCCTTCAGAGGTTGGCGTAGAGGACGACGATGTCTCGACTACCCCTTGCGAAGTTGCCCGCTCCCGCACGCGCCTTGACCACCGGCGACCCGATGATGGGACCGCGTAACTATTGACTTCTAAGATACTTAGTCGGAAAATGATTGTGTCATCGCTCACACCAGATCCATCGCCGGAGGCAGCCATGGACACCACACCGACCACCATTGCCAACGCCCAGCTGTGCCAACAGCTCCACGCCCTGGCCCGAGCCGAGGACGAGGCCGCAGCACTGGAAGCCGCCCGTGTCCCGTATTGGGCCGCGTGCCCGCCCAGCGTCCACGCCCACCGGGAGGCCGCACGGTCACTGCGATCGACGGCCTACCGGTTGCAGGCGATGGATTCCGGGCCGTTGCAGGGCTACCCCCGGCAGATGGCGGGCTGAGCCATGACGTGGCACACCTCGACGACCACCCGCGACCAGCTGGCCAAACTGATGGTCGAGATCCGGCACCGCGGAGGCACCGTCGCACGTTGTCAGCGGTGCGCGGCAGGAATCACGGTCACATGGTTCACCCGCTGACCAAGCAGGGCTTCCGGCACCCTCGCGGTGTCACCGGTCAACGAGCGGCTCGCCGCAGCTCCCGCATCTCCTCGAACGCCGCTGTCACGTCCCGCAGCACCGCAACGGTCCCGTCGACCTCACCCTTCTCGTCAAGCACGACGGCGAGGGTGAACTCGACCGAGATTCGTCGACCGTCGGCCGTCAGCGCGGGCACCTTCAACATCTGGTCGGCCTCGTAGCGGCTCTGGCCCGTCGTCATCACCTTCACATACCCGTTCCAGTGGGCGTCCCGGAGCTTCTCGGGAATGATGACGTCCAGCGACTGACCGAGGACCTCGGTCGCCGCGAATCCGAAGATGCGCTGAGCGCCCGGATTCCACAAGGTGATGGCACCAGCCTTGTCCGTGGCGATGATCGCGTCGGACTCCATGCCGAACAGCGCAGAGGCAATCGCCGAGACGCGGGGCTCGTTGGTCGTCATCGTTTCTCCCTGGATCGTTCGGCCAAGCGGCGCATGCTCAGTCCTCGGTGGTGGTGGCCTGGGCGCCGGAGATCAGGTCCATGATCGAGGCATCGGCGAGGGTCTGGGTGTCGCCGACGGTGCGGCCTTCGGCGACGTCGCGGAGCAGGCGGCGCATGATCTTGCCCGAGCGGGTCTTGGGGAGCTCGGGGACGATCATGATCTGGCGGGGCTTGGCGATCGGGCCGATCTCCTTGCGGACGTGGTCGGAGAGCTCCTTGACGATGCCTGCGTTGTCCTGTGCCGCTGCTGCCTCGAACTCGTTGCGCAGGATGACGTAGGCGACGACGGCCTGGCCGGTGTCGGGGTCGGTGGCGCCCACGACGGCGGACTCGGCGACCTTGGGGTGCGAGACCAGTGCGGACTCGATCTCGGTGGTGGAGAGGCGGTGGCCGGAGACGTTCATGACGTCGTCGACGCGCCCCAGGACCCAGATGTCGCCGTCGGTGTCCTTCTTCGCGCCGTCGCCGGCGAAGTAGTAGGCCCCCCTCTGATCATTTGCCTTGAAGCGGGACCAGTAGGTGTCGACGTAGCGTTCGTCGTCNCCGGTGTCGGGGTCGGTGGCGCCCACGACGGCGGACTCGGCGACCTTGGGGTGCGAGACCAGTGCGGACTCGATCTCGGTGGTGGAGAGGCGGTGGCCGGAGACGTTCATGACGTCGTCGACGCGGCCCAGGACCCAGATGTCGCCGTCGGTGTCCTTCTTCGCGCCGTCGCCGGCGAAGTAGTAGGCCCCCCTCTGGTCATTTGCCTTGAAGCGGGACCAGTAGGTGTCGACGTAGCGTTCGTCGTCGCCCCAGATGGTGCGCAGCATGGAGGGCCACGGCGAGGTGATCACGAGGTAGCCACCGGATCCGTTGGGGACGGGCTTGCCCTCGTCGTCGACGACCTCGGCCTCGATGCCGGGGATCGCGGTCATCGCCGAGCCGGGCTTGCCCGCGGTGACTCCGGGCAGGGGGGAGATCAGGACCGAGCCGGTCTCGGTCTGCCACCAGGTGTCCACGACCGGCGTACGGTCCCCACCGATCACGTGGCGGTACCAGACGTAGGCCTCGGGGTTGATGAGGACCGAGCCGGTCTCGGTCTGCCACCAGGTGTCCACGACCGGCGTACGGTCCCCACCGATCACGTGGCGGTACCAGACGTAGGCCTCGGGGTTGATCGGTTCGCCGACCGAGCCGAGGATCCGCAGAGAGGACATGTCGAAGGAGTCGGGGACCTCGCTGCCCTGCTTCATGAAGGAGCGGATCGCGGTGGGTGCGGTGTAGAACAGCGAGACCTTGTAGTCGGCGATGATCTGCCACCAGCGGCCGGGCTCGGGGGAGTCGGGTGTGCCTTCGTAGACGACCTGGGTGGCGCCGTTGGCCAGAGGTCCGTAGACGATGTAGGAGTGTCCGGTGACCCAGCCGATGTCGGCGGTGCACCAGTAGACGTCGGTGTCGGCCTTGAGGTCGAAGATCGCGTGGTGGGTGTAGGCCGCGCCGGTGAGGTAGCCGCCGGTGGTGTGCAGGATGCCCTTGGGCTTGCCGGTCGTGCCGGAGGTGTACATGACGTAGAGCGGGTGCTCGGCGTCGAACGCCTCGGGGGTGTGCTCGGCCGAGGCGGTGTCGACCACGTCGTGCCACCACACGTCGACGTCGTCGTCCCATCCGTTCTCGCCGAGGTCCTGGCCGGTACGACGTACGACCAGGACCTTCTCCACCTTGTCGGTCTTGGTGCGGGCCTCGTCGACAGCGGGCTTCAGTGCCGCGGGGGCGCCGCGGCGGTAGCCGCCGTCGGCGGTAATGACGACCTTGGCCCCGCAGTCGTCGATGCGGGAGGCGAGGGCCTCGGAGGAGAAGCCACCGAACACCACGGTGTGCGGGGCGCCGAGCCGGGCGCAGGCCAGCATCGCGACGATCGCCTCGGGGATCATCGGCATGTAGATCGCGACCCGGTCGCCGGAGCGCACACCGAGGTCGGTCAGCGCGTTCGCGGCGCGGGAGACCTCGTCCTTGAGCTCGGAGTAGGTGATGTCGCGCTTGTCGTCGATCGGTTCGCCGACCCAGTGGATCGCGACCTTGTCGCCGCGGCCGGCCTCGACGNACCTCGTCCTTGAGCTCGGAGTAGGTGATGTCGCGCTTGTCGTCGATCGGTTCGCCGACCCAGTGGATCGCGACCTTGTCGCCGCGGCCGGCCTCGACGTGGCGGTCCACGCAGTTGTAGGCCGCGTTGAGGGTGCCGCCGACGAACCACTTCGCGAACGGCGGGTTCGACCAGTCCAGGACCTGGTCCCACTTCGTGGCCCAGGAAAGACGCTCGGCCTGGGTGGCCCAGAAGCCCTCACGGTCGGCCTTCGCAGTGTCGTAGGCGCCGGCCGTGAGGTTGGCCGAAGCGGCCAGCTCGGCCGGCGGCTCGAACCGACGGTCCTCCTTGAGCAGGTTCGCGAGGGTCTCGTCGGTCCGGTTGGCGGTGTCGGTCACTGATGAGCTTTCGAGTAGCGGGAGGTGGTCAGGAGGTGGCGGACGCAGCGCACAGCGCTTGCTCGAGCTCGAGCGCGGCGGCACCTGCCAACATGATCTTGGCGGCATCGAGCTGATCCGCGGGAAGCCGAGCGAGCATGGCAGCCTGGCCCAGAGCGACGTCGACGACGTGGCTCGACGGGACCACGTCGGCGACCAGACCCCACTCGAGGGCCTCCCGCGCCGTGAACCTGCGGCCGCCCAGGGTCAGCTCACGGGCGCGATCAACGCCGACCCACCGGGTCAGAGCCGCACGCAAGTTGCGGTCGGGGTGCTCGCCCAGCTCGCAGGACGTGGTGCTGAGCACGGCATCGTCAGCCAGGACTCGAAGGTCGCAGGCGAGAGCAAGAGCGAGACCCTCCCCCGTGCAGCGACCACGCACCGCCGCGATGACGGGCTTGTGCACGGTGGCGAGCATGTGGACGACCTGCGCCGTCTGCAGCTCCAGCTCACGCACACCGATCACCGGATCACGCGACAGCCTCGCCGCGCCCTCGTCGAGGTCGCGGCCCTCACAGAAGTCCTGCCCGCTCCCCCGCAGGACGACCGCCGAGATCGCAGGATCGTCACCGACCTGGCGAAGCGAGAGCAGGAGCTGGGCTCGCGCCGCGGAATCCAGTGAGGGCCGTCCTTCGGAGGCATCGATGTCAATGGTGGCGATTCCCCGTCGCACCGCCATCCGGATCGACGCCGTCATCGCGCAGCCTCCCCCACGGTCCGCGCATCGGGAGCTGCCCACATCGTCCGGGTCGACCGGCGGCGGCGAGGCAGCGGACGCGAGAGGGCGATCACCGGGCGCGCGCTGACGGCGTATGCATCCTCCTGGGCCAGGGCGAGCACGTCGCCTGCTGGCACCACCCGCACGTCGACGCCCCACTCCGCCAGGCTCGCCGGGTCGATAACGCCGGACGACAGCAGTCGCCGGCCCACCTCGGGACCGACTTCCTCGAACAGCAGCTGACGTGCCGCACCGCGGTCCGATGCTCCGGGCGTCGGGCACAGGATCGCGTCGTGCGCGACGTAGCGGCGAGGACAAGCCAGTGCTAGAGCCAACCCGGCACCGATGCAGGCACGCTGGACTGCCGCGATGACGGGTACCGGGTGTCGCGTGATCACATCGACGAGGAGCTCGATCTCGGGAAGGTCGTCGCGCCCGGCTGCGAACAAGTCGTCAACGCCGCTCAGCACCACGGCCCTGGCAGCAGAATCGGCCGCGACCTCGAGCAGCACGCCGGACAGCTCGACGGCGAGCTCCGGTCCGAGCACCCCACGTTGCCCGGACCAGTTCATCACCACCGTGACGACTCCGGCGCTCCTCGACACGGCGAGGTCGTTGCTTCTCGAGGTCATGTCTGCCTCCTGTCCGTGATGTCAGCTGCCTCACCGGGCACCAGTGCCGGTCAGGTCGAGGACGATGCGCGCCCGGCACCGATCCGGTCCGGCCAAGGACAGAAGACCGGGCGCGCATCCGATCGTGGTCGTCAGCGCTTGACGCTGACCACCTTGATGTTGGTGTAGGCGAGGAGGCCGTGCCTCGAACCTTCGACGCCGACGCCGGACTGCTTGATGCCGCCGAAGGGCACCGACGCAGTGACGACCGGATGCTGGTTGATCCAGACAGAACCGGCCTCCAGACGCTCGGCGACCGCCGCAGCGCCGTCGGGGTCCGAGGTCCACACCGATGCACCGAGACCGAAGGACGTGCTGTTGGCACGCTCGATCGCGTCCTCGAGGTCGGTGTAGGTCATGATCGGGAGGATCGGCCCGAAGGGCTCCTCGTCGACCAGGGCCACGCCCTCGGACACGTTGCGCACCAGCGTGAAGGGGAACCAGTAGCCGGGTCCCTCCGGGACCTCTCCCTCGAAGAAGACATCGGCACCGTTGGCGCGTGCATCCTCGGCGAGCCGCTTGACGTGAGCCAGCTGGGCGGCGTTCTGGACCGGGCCGGCAACAACGCCCTCCTGGGTGCCGGGACCGACGACGACCTTGGCGGCCTCGGCAGCCAGCACCTGGCTGTACTCCTCGAGCTTCGACTCCGGCACGTAGAGGCGCTTGAGGGCCGCGCACACCTGTCCAGTGTTGGAGAAGGCTGCCCAGAACAGGTCCTTGCCGATGACCTGCGGGTCGGCGTCCTCGAGCACGATGCCCGCGTCGTTCCCACCGGCCTCGAGGGTGACGCGCTTCAGCGTGTCAGCGGCGGCCTTCATGATGGCCTTGCCGGTGGGGACCGAGCCGGTGAAGGCGATCTTGTCGATGCCCTCGTGAGTGGTGAATGCGCGGCCGAGCTCGTCGCCGCCCGCCAGAACCTGGAGGACGCCGGCGGGCAGCGCCTCCTGGAGCAGCTCGCCGAGGCGCAGCGTCGCGACGGGGGTGTACGGCGACGGCTTGAGGATCATCACGTTGCCGGCAACCAGCGCAGGCACGAGCTTGAACATCGCCGCGAGCACCGGGTAGTTCCACGCGGTGATGGCACCCACGACGCCGATCGGCTCGTGGCGGACCTCGACCCGCCCGGTCTCGTCGTCCTTGATGACCTCCGGCTCGAGCTCGATGGTGCCGAAGTACTCGACCTGGCGCAGGGAGGCCATGATCTCGCCCTTGGCATTGCCCAGCGGCTTGCCCTGCTCTCGCATGACCAGCTCGGCGAGCTCGTCGATGTTGTCGTTCACCACCGCTCCGACGCGACGGATAGCGTTCTGGCGCTCGGGCACGGGCAGCGCACGCCACGTCGCAAGGGCCGAGCGGGCTGCGGCGACGGCCTCGTCCAACTGCTCGACAGTGGCGGCGGGAACCTCGATGAAGGGCTCGCCGGTGGACGGGTCGATGACCGCGATGGTGTCGACGGACGACACCGCGGTGCCGTTGATGGTGAGCTGGGGAACCTTGTAGCCCGTTGCGGGTGCGGAGGTCATGGAACGCCTTTCACAGTGCAGAGTGGTCATGGGTTCACCGGACCGTTCGGTTCAGGCCGGCGCCGGCGCTGGCGCCGGAGTGGGAGTCGGAGCGACACCGAAGAGCCGCTGGTACTGGTCGCTGGACAGACCGGTCGGCGCACCGGAGCCCGCCGGCCGCTCGGCCACTCGGGCCTTCGCGGACGGCCTGTCGGAGATGCGCTGTGACCACGCTGCCAGTGCGGGGTAGTCCGCCAGCGCGACGCCATAGGCCTTGAGTACCCGGGTCCAGGGGAAGCAGGCCAGGTCGGCGATCGAGAGGTCGCCGCCGACAAGGAACTCGCGGCCGTCGGCGAGCTGGCTCTCCAAGACGTCGCAGGTCCGCTTGGTCTCGTTGACGAACCGGGCGGTGCTGTACTCGTCCACGACGCCCGCATCGGGGGCGTAGGTCGTGAAGTGCGCGGCGTTGCCCGCGGCCGGCCCCTGGTTGGCCACCTGCCAGTACACCCAGCAGGTGGCCTCCCAGCGGTCGTTCTCGTCCTCGGGCAGCAGACGGCCGGTCTTGCTCGCGAGGTACTGCAGGATCGCTCCCGACTCAAAGATCCGCACCGGTCGACCATCGGGACCGTCATGGTCGACGATGGCCGGAATCTTCGCGTTCGGGTTGATCCGCTGGAACTCCGCCGTGAACTGCTCCCCCTCCTTGACCGCGACCCAGTGCACCTCGTAGGGCAGCCCGAGCTCCTCGAGAGCCATGTGGATCTTCCGCCCGTTGGGCGTCAGGTCGTAGTAGAGGTCGATCACGGTAAGTCCTCAGATTCCGAAGCGGTCACGCATGCGGTTCTCGTACGCGACGAGGCCAGTCTTGCTGCGGGCGTAGTCGCGGCCGGCCCAGTCCCACGGGGTCGGGTCGGTGATCTGGCGCAGCGTCGAGTACACGGTCGCGTCGTAGGACGTCGGCTCGTCGCCGAGCAGGAACTGCTTGTCGCCGATGAAGGCCTCGATCGCGTCCAGGTCCTCCTTGAGCGCGGCGAGCACGTCCTCGTCGGGGCGCTTGCCGGTGCCCTGCTTGTCCTGCTGGTCGGCGATCCGGTCGCGCAGGGCGTACAGGAACTCACGCACCGGCGCGGGCGGGTCGTCGGTTCCGACCATGAACGGGATGTACTTCTCGAACTCGGCCGGGTAGCGCCAACGCGGCTGGATGATGCCGGTCCAGTAGGTGTACTCCTCGACCATCCGCTGGAAGGCCAAGCCCTGCGCGTGCTCGGCTGGGCTCAACGAGGCGTCGAGCTTGTCGCCGTACTTGTCCTTGAGGTACTGGATGATGCGGGTCGAGTCGTGGACCTGGGTGCCGTCCTCGTCGACGATCCGCGGCAGCTTCGCGGTCGGCGAGTCCTTCTGCAGCGTGGTCGGGTCCTGCTGGACGAAGGTGAACGGGATCTCCGCCATCGTCAGGTAGTTGGTGACCTTCGTGACGAAGGGGCTGACACAGGCCAGGCCCCACGCCGGGCCGTATCCGTAGAGGGTGATCGTCATCGTTCGTACTCCTTGGAAGCGAAGAGGTGGAAGAGGTGGTCCGTGCTCACCAGGGCAGGATGTCGCCGTTGGCGTGCTGGAACTTGCCGCCGGTTTCGACGGTCAGGGAGTCAAGCACCGAGATCAGGTTCGATGCCGACTGCTGAGGGGTGACCAGGATGCTGGCGGCCCTCTCGCGGTCCTCGTCGGTCATGGCGTCGAGGAGACCGGTGTTCACCATGCCCGGGTGCAGCGCCTGGACGGCGACACCACCCTTGGACAGGTCGTGGTGAAGGTTGAGTGCGACCATGTTGGCCGCCGCCTTCGAGATGCGATAGGCGTAGTCGCCACCGCTGGTGTTGTCGTTCATCGACCCGACACGGCTCGTCAGGATGCCGACCTTGCCGCCCTCGACGAGGAAGCCACGGAGGGCGCGCACCACCCGGAGCGGACCCATGGTGTTGATCTCGAACTGCTTGCGTACGTCGTCGTAGTCGACCGTCTCGATGTTGTCGAGGTACATCACGCCAGCGACGTGGACGAGCCACTCGACCTGGACATTGTCGTTCGCAAGTCGCTTCGCCAGGGCGTCGACCGCCTCGTCGGAGGTCACGTTGACGCCAGACTCGACAGCGATCCCCTGCTCGGCGAGCTCCTTGCCGTCACCCATGGTCACGGCCAGGACGTCGTGTCCGGCCTCGTGCAGCTGCTCGGCGATGGAGCGCGCGATGCCGCGGTCGGCTCCGATGATGACTCGAGTGGACATTCTTCAGGCTCCTTGGGTGATCACGTGGGTCTCGTCGTCCGAAGCCGGCACCTCGCCGGTCTCGTTGCCGACCACACCCTCTGCGAGGAGGCGGTCGATGGTGCTCTGCTCGAAGCCGGCCTGGACCAGAACCTCGATACTGTGCTCGCCGAGCCCGGGCGCTCCCAGGGGGACCTCGACGGTAGTGCGGGAGAAGCGTGCCGCGGGCCGCGCCTGACGCAGCCGTCCGGCGATGGGGTGGTCACTCTCGATGATGGTGCCCGAGGCGATGACCTGCGGGTCCTCGATGACCTCGAAGCGACGGAGGGCAGGAGCGCAGGGAACGTCGTGATCAGTGAGGAGCGCCAGCCACTCGTGGCCCGGGCGCTCCATCAGCACCTTCTGGATCTCCGTGAGCCGGTCGTTGACGTTGGCGTCGCGCTTGGCGGGGGTGTTGAACCGCTCGTCGTCGAGCAGGTCGGGGCGCTCGGCCGCATTGCAGAAGGCCGTCCACTCCTTGTTGCTCATCGTCGACACCGTGATGAACCCGTCAGCGGTCTCATAGATCAGATCGATGAAGCTGGCTGCCTTCTCCGGCTCGACCGGCTTGTCGACGAAGGTGTAGGCGTTCATGTCGCTCGCCCACATGAACGCGAGGACGCTGTCGAGCATGGACAGCCGGACATGCTGACCCTCTCCCGTCGACGCGCGTGCCACGAGCGCCGCGCAGACCGCCTGGGCGCCGGTGATGGCGGTGAGCTTGTCCGGCAAGACCGTTCGGATCAGGCGAGGCCGATCCTGATCGGAGCCGGCCTGGATCGTGGTGAGGCCAGAGACGGCCTGGACGATCGGGTCGTAGGCGCGTCGGTCGGCGTACGGGCCTTCCTCACCGAAACCGCTGATGGAGAGGTAGACCAGGCCGGGGTTGATGGCGCTCAGCTCCTCGTAGGAGATCCCGAGCCTCTCGACAACGCCGGGGCGGAAGTTCTGGACGAGCACGTCCGACTTCTGGACCAGCTCACGCAGGACCGCCTTGCCGTTCTCGGACTTGAGGTCCAAGGTCAGCGAACGCTTCGAGCGGTTCACGTTGAGGAACATCGAGGCGAGCCCGCCCGAGCGGTTCGGAAGGGAGCGCACGTGGTCGCCGCTCTTGGGCGGTTCGACCTTGATGACCTCTGCACCCTGGTCCCCGAGGATGGACGCCGCCCAAGGGCCGGAGAGCATCGCGGAGAGATCCAGGACGCGAACGCCAGTCAGTGGACCGGGCATGTTTACCTCGCTTGAAGTGTGACGTCGATTACAAGATCACCTTAGCGAGATAACTTCTTAGGAGTCAAATACTTTCTGGAAAAAGATTGCGCTCAGTCGGTCCGGACCGTGGCCGAGGGCTCGAAGTGGAGCATGAACTTGCGCAGGAGGGCGCAGAACGCCTCGAGCTCTTCCTCGGTGAAGACTTCGTCGAGAATGTCGTTGTCCGCGTGCAGGGCGTCGGCCAGCACCGAATCGATCAACTTCATGCCGTCCGCGGTCAGCTCGACGTCGACCCGGCGGCGGTCGTTCACGTCGAGGTGGCGCGTGATGAGCCCGGCTCGCTCCAGCTTGTCGAGGCGCTGAGAGACACCGCCCGAGGTGATGAGCGCGTGCTTGGTCAGCTGGCCGGCCGACTGTCGGTACGGCGCGCCGGAGCGCCGGAGCATGCCGAGGATGTCGATGGTCGCCCGATCGGTCTCCCACACAGCGAGTCGGTCGTTGCGTAGGCGGTCGAGGTACCGACCCACCCGCCAGATCCTCGTGACGATCCCGATCGACTTGACGTCGATGTCGGGCCGCTCCCGCCTCCAGTCAGCCTGCACTGCGTCGACACCGTCCTGAGCAACTCGCGTGGGCGAGGAAGTCCGATTGTTCATAGCACTAAGAATCTCACACCGTGGGAGATTTCTGGTGACATGTCGAGAAGTAGGTCACGGAGTGTTCTCCTCCACGTCTGCGGGCAGCGATTCGGGATCATCGGGCAGGTAGTCGGCGTGGTAGCGGACATCCGCATCGGCGAGCAGGTCCTCGAGGAAGGAACGCCACTTCGACAAGGCGTCCTCCGTCTCCAGCGTCGACCTGAGAGTGGCCTCCACCTCGGCGAAGGTGACCGGAGTCGCCGGCACGATCTTCTGGACCTGGCCGACGTGCCATCCCGTATCGGTCTTCACGGGGCCGAAGAGGCCGCCCTTCTCAGCACCGAAGGCAGCATCGCCGTACGCACCCTCGAGGTCCTTGCGGGAAGCCATGCCAAGCAGGCCGCCCTCGGAGCGGGTGGCGCTGTCGATGCTGTAGGTCTGCGCGACCTGGGCGAAGGGCCGACCTCGACGCAGGAGGCCGAGCACCGTGTCAGCCTCCGCCTTCGTCTCCACCACGATGTTGAGGAGCTCTCGGCGTTCAGGCGTCGCCAGCTCGGTGCGCCGGTCGTCGTACGTCTCACGCACCTGGTCATCGGTGACCTCGACCCCGGACGTCACGTCATCGAACAGGGCGGCGACCACCGCCTGCTGGCGCAGCTCGTCGCGGACCTGGTCCTCGTTGGCGCCCATGATGCCCAAGGCCTCGACGAAGGCCGCCTGGCCACCATCGGGGTAGCGCTCTCTGATCAGCTTGGCCAGGATCGTGTCGACCTCCTTGTCGGTGACCTCGATCCCTCGCTCGTCGGCAGCCTGCTCGATCAGCACCGCGACCACTGCGGACTTCGCCGCGTCCCTCCGGAATCCGTCCTGGGCCTCGGTACCGCTGGGCTCTTCGAGACCGTAGAGCGCCTTGAGGGCCTCGACCCGGCGATCGAGTTGCGTCGTCGATATCTCCTGCTCCCCCACCACCGCGACGGTCCCGTCCGGAACCTGCGGCTCACGTGCCAGGTAGGCCGTACCGACGGCGAGGAGCAACGCGAACGCGACAGCCCCTGCCAACGCCGCACGGGGGTGCTCCCCGACCCAGGTACGCACGGCTCCCCGGCGCGACGACGGAACCTGTCGGCTCGTCTCGTCGCTCGCGGTCTTCGCATCCGTCGACGCGTCGGGATCGGCGAGGCGATCGACGTCATCGACGCTGGTCCCGTCGCTCAGGCTCTTGGACATCACCGGACTCCTGCCAGTTGGGGTTCCTCCACCGGCAGGCCGGTCGAGCGGACGAGACGAGGGACGGTCAGCGACACCAGGTGTCCTGCGGCCAGCGCAAGGCCCACAGCCACGACCAGCGTGACGCTGAACTGGCGGAGTAGATCGAGTCCTGACAGCGACAGGGCCGAGTAGCCAGCGGCCGAGACTCCCGCTGCAATGAGGACGGAGCGCCCCAATCGGGGGTCGGCAGTGCGACGCGCTTGCGTCAGCATCACCGCGAACTCGCAACCC
The DNA here is from genome assembly GCF_001428565.1 of Nocardioides sp. Root190. GTDB lineage: Bacteria > Actinomycetota > Actinomycetes > Propionibacteriales > Nocardioidaceae > Nocardioides. The sequence continues at coordinate 218,568 of NZ_LMIA01000001.1, forward strand.
ACGGCGGCCGTGAGTGAGCCGAGAGCCACCGTGATCGGATTCAGCGCGACGCCGAACATCGCGACGAGGAGGAATCCCCATCCGGTGGCGAGCAATGCAGCAGCGACCGCGCGGGCGGCGTCACCCCTGCGACGCAACCCGAGGGCCAGCACCAGCCCCGCAGCAGCGACTCCGGCGAGATTTGCCCAGTGGCGGTCGGCCACCAGGATCTCGTAGCCGTCGGCGGCCAGCACGGGAATCCCGGTGACCCGAGCGGTGTAACCGTCGGGAGGGTCGGCGACCGCTTCGCGGATGGAGGCCACCGTCGACTGCTGGTCGCCCAGATCGTCGAGGTCGGACCCGAAGGCGATGAGAGCCCGGTCCTGCCCCACGGTGACGGCCGCACCCGTGATGTACGGCGGAAGGACCCTCATCGCTGCATCGATCTGTGACGCCGAAGGATTGGGGCCGAGGAAGCGGAGCAGGCCAGCCGGGCTGACCACCGGCTGCAGACGGTCGCCGTGCTCGCGCAGGACCTCCTGCTCGGTGCTGCGCAGCCAGGCGAGCGCTTCTGGAGTCAGCACGTCGTCACCGTCCAGAACGATGTCGAGCTCACCCGCGAAGCCCAACCGCTCCTGGACCGCCACCGCGTCGCCGTACCCGTCGACTCCGCTGAGCAGCGTCGTCGGGGACGTCTCCAGCTCGATCGAGGAGAGTGCCAGCCACCCGAGCAGCGCGGGAGCCGCAGCGAGGAGACCGAGCGCGATCCGGGTCGGGGTCACCAGGCCCTCCATCCGGCTGCTCCCGCCATCGTCGGACGTCGCCGGAAGCGCGGAACTGTCTCCGGCTCGACCACCGGCACCCGAGCGGTACATCAACAGGGCGAGTCCGGTCGTTCCCGCGATCCCGATGACCATGGCCAGGCCGAGGTCCTGGACGAACTGGACAGGAGACGCCATCAGGCAGGCGAAGGCCGCAGCCGCAGCCGCAGCGACAGCGACGACGGTGCGGCGGTGCCCCCGCTGCGCGAGGTAGACCGGGTAGTAGCTGCCGATTCCCAGCACGAGTGGCAGGAACAGCACAGCGCCGAGCGAGAGCGGATCCCCTCGCCAACCGAACCAACCGAGGGTCAGAGCGACCGCGGCGGTCATCGGCATGAGTGGCAACAACCGCTGGACCACGCTTCGGCGCCACCGCGACAGGACCAGGGCGCCACCGACGAGCACGATGGCTCCGACACCAACCCGAGGAAGCTCCGACCTGACCTGGTCGGCGAGAGTGGTGCTGAGGACCGGGACGCCGGTGACTGTCGCCGCCTCGACCTCGAGCCCCTCCGCCTCGGCGACGACGCGATCGACCTCGTCCACGAGTGCGTGGGCAGCGTCCTGGGAGAGTCCGTCGCGCGGCCGCACCAGAATGGCAACGGCATGCGCGTCGGGCACGAACTGACGCCACTGCGAGCGGGGGGAGCCGTCGGGGCCGTAGACGACGCTTCGCACGAAACCGTCGTTGCGGAGCGTGGGCAGGCCGGCCGGCATGCCCTGGACAAGTAGTGCGCCGTATCGCCGCTCGAAGCGCGCGAGCTCCTCGTCCCGACCGGCAGCCTTGAGCCCGTCCCGTCGACCGCTGACGCTGGCGAGGATGCCCTGCACCTGGATCGCAGTCTGGTTCAGGGTCGTCGCAGGCCCGTACACGACCGCAACATCGCGGAGGGACGAGAGCCGACCCTCCAGTGCCAGGAGTGCCGCAAGTCGCTCACCGGACAGCAGTCCGTTCGCCTCAGCCGACTCGAGCAGCACGACCACGGGATCGCCCCCGAAACTGTCGGCGACATCACGCAGGTCCTGGGCGCTCCGCCCGTCATCCGGGAGGAAGGCGGCGTAGTCGGTACTGACCGTCAGTCGGCTGACGCCGACCGCGGTGAGCGCGACCAGCCCCGCCCCCATCGCCAGGATGGCGACACGGACAAGCCAGGTCCTGCGCGCCGACGTCACTTCGGCGCCTCCTCCACGCGCGGATAGGTGCCGTTGTAGGGCCCCGGGTTCAGCGCGCCACCGGGGGCGGGGTAGGAGTTCCGCTTGTCGAGGAACCCGACGTGCGTGTCGAACGGCAGGTTCTTCAGTGAGGTTTCGTTGAAGACGAGGAAGACCCGGAGGTAGCGACCGTTGGCGTCCTTGCTCGCCATCATCGCCGCCCAGTTCGTGAAGAAGGCGGTCAGGTCGCGGTTGTACGGCGCCATGTAACCCAGCATCGGGTTGACATCGGCCAGCGCGACACGGGCGTCAGGAACGACGTCCGAGATGTCGGAGGCGACCTCGTCGACGCGGCTGAGGGTCGCCGGTGCACGGTCGAGCGCGACGTCCAGTGAGGGCAGCAGGCCCTTGACGTCCTTGGTGACCGAGGGAAGGTTCTTCAGCGCGGCCGACAGACCGGGACCCGCTGCGCGGAGGTCCTTGGCGATCGGCGCAAGGGAGGTCGACAGGGTCTCGAGGTCTCCCGATGCAGCGCGCGCCGAGTCCAGCACACCCGGCAGCGCCTTGATCGTCGCCGCAAGATTCTTGTGGTTCCCCGCGGTGGCGGTCGTCAGCTTGTCGGCAGCCGTCACCAGGTCGACCACCTCTCCCTGCCGGTGGTCGAGGCTGCGGACGACGACGCCGAGCGACCGGGTCATGTCGTCGAGATCTTTCGACTGCGCCGCCAGCGCGTCGAGCACGTCGTACCCCTCATCACCGAGGTCGCCGAGTCCGTCCATGAGGGCCGCGACGTCGGCGCGACTCCCCTCGGTTCCCTCGCCGAGCGATCGCAGGGTGCGGCCCAGCGAGGCACGGGTCGGCTCGTCGAGACTGGTGAGCACGTCGTGCAGCTGCACCGGCTCGGCCACCGCCTTGGCGGACAGGCTGCCCCCGTCACGGATCTCGGCGCCGTCACCGTCGACGATCTCGATGTAAGTCTCCTCGACCATCGACTTCGCGCGGAGATGGACGGTCGCGCCCTCGTGCAGCGGGATCACCTCGTCCTCGTCGAACTGGAGGGTGACCATCGCTGCGTTGTCCTCGACCTCGATCCCGCGGACCTTGCCGACCGGGACGCCGGCGACGCGGACATCGGAGTCGAACACGACGTTGTCACCATCGGCGATGGGTACGACGATCCGGTAGCCCTCGCTGGTGACGGCCGGGATCGAGCCACCCATGTTCACCCAGAGGTAGCCGAAGATCAGTGCACATCCGGCGACGAATCCGACCAGGACGCCGAGACGAAGGCGCGGCTCGAGGGCATGAGGGATTCTCATCAGTCGACCTTTCCGACCACGAACGGCAGGGACTCGGCGCTCACCGAGGCCTGACCACGAAGGATGCCGCCGTTGGCGTCACCGAGGCTGAAGATGGAGGTGGTGTTGTAGACGAAGGCGGAGATGTCCTGCCGGTAGTCGGCGACCATCTTCGTCAGGTAGTCCAGACGCGGGGTGACCACAGCTGCCTCTTCGAGCGCAGCGTCGTACCGCGGGATCACGGGCCGCAGGTCGGCCAGGACGGGCCGTGCCTCCCGGGCGACCGGGGTCGCCACCTGGGCGGTCTCGTCGAGGGTCTCGGCGAGCTTGGCGAGTCGAGCCAGTGCCGTCGGGAGCGTCTCCGACGCGCCCTTGACCGCCTCGAGCGTCGGGTCCAGCTGCTGGCTCAACCGGGTGACGTTCCCGGTTGCCCCCTTGAGCTCGGAGACGAACCCGGGGAGGGTCGCAAGCGACCGGGTGAGCTCGTCGTCCCGGGCGCTGATCACGCTGAGCGTATCGGCGAGCGAGGTGGTGATGCGCGCCAGGCGCGCCTCGTCCCCACCGGTGGCGCCGGCGACCTTGGACAGTGCCGAGACCAGGAGCCGGATCTGCTTGCGGCGCCCGTCGAGGGCGTCCACGACGGGCTGGAGGTCCGCCAGGACGTCGTCGGTCGCGTCCAGCCCCGGGCCGAGGTGCTTGGGTGCGTTGGCGAGGGCAACGTCGGTCTCCTGCAGGATCGATGCCAGTCCGGACCGGGCGTCCTCGTCGAGGTTCTGCACCACGCGGTCGACCTGGACCGGGCTCGCGGTCTGCTCGAGCGCGATGACGTCGCCCTCTTCGAGCTTCCCCGCGTCCTGCGAGCCCTGGCTCATCTCGACGTACATGTCGTTGAGGGGTGTCTTGGCCCGCAGCACGAGCTGGGTGTCCTTGTAGACGGTGTGCCCCGGCTCGAGGGAGAGCGTCAGGCGGGCGAGGCCGTTGTCCGTGACCTCTGCCTCAGTGATCGACCCCACGGTCACGCCCGCGATCCGGACCTCCTGACCGTTGCTCGGACTGATGCCGGGCGTCTCGGCGAAGTCAGCCTGAAACTCGAACTTCTCCTGCCAGGGCCAGTCGTAGCGCTGGTTGATGAGCACGACGCTGGTGGTGAAGGTACCCAGCGCGAAGAGGGCGACCAGTGCCGTCACGTCGCGACCGAGTCCGGGAACGGTCCTGGTGCGCTCCCAGGCACGCTGGATCTTGTGCTTGCTGATCATCAGCGACTCCCAACAGGACGAAGAAGCAGGTCGAAGAGGTCGACGAAGCTGATCGGCAGGCCGGTGACCGTGCCGGGGCCCGCCCCGGGCTGGAAGTGCAGGGTCGAACCGTTGCGGTCGGTCATGTTGCCCGACGCGCTGCCACCGGCTGCCATGTAGCCGAGCTCCTTGTAGAAGGGCGTGTCGTTGCCGTTGCCCTCGTAGAGGGTTCCCTCACGCCCCTTCCAGGGCGACAGGACCATGTCGGTGATGGTGCCGTTGAGCCGTTCGAGCGGACGTCCGTCGAGGTCGTCGAGCACAGCGTTGGCCTTGGCCGACATCGGCACGAGCCCCTGGACGACCGGGCGCAGGTCCTGCAGCGTCGGCACCAGCTCACGCATCAGGGGTCGCGCGGACCGCAGCGCAGGCTCGAGCTCTGCCAGTGCCCCGTCGAGCTCCTTCACCACGGGGCGCGCGGTCTCCGACACCTCGCGCACCCTGGCGAGCGAGGTGTCGAGGGCATCGAGCCCCTCCCTCGCGGTACGGAGAGTGTCGGGAAGGTCCGCGACGGCGTCGCGGAGCGCAGGTCCGTTGCGGCCGATCACTGTCCCGGTGTCGCCGAGTCCCGCCAGGGCGCGGTCCAGCGTGCCGTCATTCTTGGTCATCGCCCGCGCGGTGGACTCGAGACCGGAGACGAGGACGGCCAGGTCACGATCCGGGTTCTCGCCCCGGAGTGCCTTGAGCACACCGGTGGTGCCCTCCAGCGATTCCGGAGCATCGCCGAGAAGTTCCTTCAGCTCCTTGCGTGTCGGCTCGTCGAGCGTCGCGCGGGAGTTGGAGATCGTGCCTCGCATGCTGGTCCGCACGTCCGGCTGCAGCGCCTCGAGGACGCGGTCCAGCTCCACCGGGATCGACGTCCGAGCCAGCGGGATGGTGCCCGAGAACTTCTCGGGGTCACCGCCCGGCTTGAGCTCGACGTAGTAGTTGCCACCCAGCAGCGTCGCCGGGCGGATGGCCGCGGAGGGGTCGCTGCGCAACTTCGCTGCAGTCCCGCCGTCGAGCCTCATCTCCACGATCGCCATGTCGTCAGCGGTCGGCTCGACGCTGGTGACGACGCCGACGGCGACGCCTGAGACCTTGACCTTCGTGACGAACGGGCGCAGTCGGTAGTCAGCGGAGAACTCGGCGCTGACCAGCTCCGTCCCGGGCGTCAGGTACGTCGCGATCTTCTGCTTCTGGAACAGGGCGATGCCGACCAGGAGCACCAGGACGATCGACACCGCCCCGATGCGCACCGGATCTGCCCGCTCCAGCCGGGCGAGGACACGAGTCACCATGATCAGTTACCTCCGAGGATGCCGGGGGCGCTGTCGTTCTGCGCCTGCCCCGGGGCGGGATAGGGGTTGCGGTGGGTGAACGGATCACGGATCGGCAGAATGCCGGTGACCGACTCCGGGCGGATCACGAAGCCCAGGCGGAGGTAGTGCCCGAACTTGTCGCTGTTGCCGTTCGCCGAGTGCCAGTAGTCGAAGAACTGGGAGATGTCCGCCGCGTAGGGGCCCATGTACCCGGCGAGGATCTCCGCATAGTCGAAGGTGGACTCCAGTCGCTGGGCGAGCGGAGATGCGTCTCCGGCCGCCGACGAGAGGTCCGCCAGGGCAGGCTCGGCGAGATCCGCGACGTCAGGGACCTTGGCCAGCGGCGCCTTGCCGTCCCGCAGCACCGCCCGCAATGCCGGCGTCGCCTTGCCCAGCGCAGCCGTGCCGGGCTCGAGCGACCGGGCTGCGGCCTCGAGGTCCACAAGCGGCTGCTCGAGCGCGGCGAGTCCCTCATCCGCAGCCTTCAGCGCATCCGGAGCCTTGTCGAGAGTCTCGCTGATGACACGACCGTCGTCGGTGTTCACAGCGTCGAGGGTCGTCCCCATCTTGCCCAGCAGCGAGTCGATCTGGTCCTCGCGGCCGCGGAACCGGGACGCGAGAGCGGAGGTGGACTGCAGGAGCCCGGCGAGGTCGGCACGCTGGCTCGCCGTCGCCTCCGAGATAGATCCCAGGTCACCCAGGATCTCCGGCGCATGGGCGAGGAAGGCTGCGAGGTCGTCGCTCTTGCCCTCGACGCCGCCGCCCACCTCACGCAGGGTGCTGGCGAGGCCGTCGCGGGTCGGCTTGTCCAGCACCGACAGCAGTTCGTCGAGCTGCGAGGCGGGAACGGTCTGGGCCTGGGTGAGCTCACCACCCTTCAGCTCACCCGCGTCCCCGTGTCCACGGTTCAGCTCGACGAAGTTCTGTCCGAGACCGGACCGGGCCCAGACCGCCGCACTCGCGTCGGCGTACACCTCCGAGTCACCGGTGAGCTGCAGCCGGACGACAGCCTGCTCGCCTTCGAGCTCGATCGAGTCGACCCGACCCACGCGGATGCTGGCTTCACGAACGTCGTCGCCCTCGCGCAGGCCACCGACGTCGTCGAAGCGGGCCGTGACGTACTCACGGCTCGAGCCCGGCAGTCCCGAGCTGGCGAAGATCGCTGCGTAGAGCGACACGACCAGCAGGACGATCACGGCCACAGCTGCGAACAGGGGCTTGGTGCGGGCGTTCATCGAGCGCCTCCGACGAGGTAGGTGACCATGTCCTGCTCCTGGCGAGCCGTGAGACCGGTGACGTTGACGGGGTCGGCCACGCCTGCGGCGCTCCGTCCGGACTTGCCGCCGCCGAGGAGGCCGCTCAGGCCGCTGACGAGGCCATCAGTGAGGTCACCGATGCCCGACAGGTTCCCGAGCAGACCGCCGTTGAGCAGGCCGTCGAGGGGGTTGGTCGACTTGGGGGTCCGGCCCTGCTTCGTCGGCGTCGTCGCCTTGGGCTTGGGAAGCAGGCCCGTGATCGGATCGGTGTTGACGATCTCGAGGGAGCGGAAGTAGTTGGAGAGCCCGTCCTTGTTGTTGGTGGTGAGCGCCCAGAACTTCGCGAAGTCGAGAACGTTCCTCAGGTTCGAGATGAGCTTGGTGCCCAACGGCTCGAGACCCCGGGCAGCGCCGAGCACGTCCGGCGACGACTTGTTGAGCGACTGCGCCAGCGGACCAGCCGCCTTCAGCAATGTCCTGGCCCGCTGCAACACCGGCTCGAGGTCGGCCATGGCTGGCTCGCCGACTGCGGCGAAGGCGGAGAGCTCCTTGGACAGCTCGATGAGCACGTCGGTGGTGGGCCGCAGGTTCGCCAACGTCGGAGTGGTCGCCGCCGCAGCTCCCCGCAAGGCCTTGAGGGTGCTCTGTCCTGAGCTGAGCGTGCCGGGGAGTGCCACGAGGGTCGCGTCCAGCTCGGCCTGCTTGGCAGCGGTGCTGCTCAGGAGACCGTCGGTCGCGTCGAGGAGCCGGTCGAGCTTCTTGCCGTTCTCGGTCCCGACGGCGGAGACGACGGGCTGGAGCTCGGTGACCATCTCGGCGAGGACCTTGCGCTGCCCGTCGAGCACCTTGACCAGCTTGTCGGTGTCCTGGAGGGCGGGCTTGAGAGCCTTGATGGCGCCGTCGACCTTGTCGCCTCGCCCGGACATGCCGTTCCCGACACTCGTCAGGAGTGCCGCCAGAGCCTGCCCGGTCGGCTCGTCGAGGGCATTGAGGACCTGGTCGATGTCCACGGCGCTCGACGTGTTCTCGACCGGGATGCTTCCGCCAGATGCCAGGACCGGGGCGTCGGGCGTGCCTCGGTCAAGCTCCACGAACCGCTCACCCAGCAGGCTGAGAGGGCGGATGGTGGCCTGTGCATCGTCGTGCAGCGGGAGTGCGGAGTCGTCGAGGCTCATGCCGACGAGGGCCTTGCCGTCGCGGACCTCGATCGACTCGACCTTGCCCACGGTCACGCCGGAGACCTTGACGTCGTTGCCCTCGATGAGGGGGCTGGCGCTGGCGAACGTCGCCCACACGTCAGGCTCCTCGTCGCCGGTCATCGCTCGGTATCCGGTGATGCTGGTGGCAACCAGCATCACCGCGGCTCCGACGAGCAACAGGCGTTGCGGCTTGCGGATCGGTGAGGTCATCGCAGCGCGCTCCCGTTTGCATCAGTCCACGGCTGCTTCTCGTTCTGTCCCGGCAGTCGGTGGTGTTGGTTGGTCACTCCGGGCGGCATGATGCCCGGGTTGATGTTCAGGCTGGTCGCGCCGAACTGGATGAACGCACGGAGGTAGTGACCGTTGCTGTCGTAGTTGCCAGCAGCGCTGCCCCAGTTGGAGAGCCATCCGACGAGCTCCGGCGTGTAGGGCCTCACGAAGTCGAGAGCGGGCGCGAGCGAGACGAGCGCGTCCTCGGCCTGCGGCAGCACGGAGTGAGTGCTGTCGAGCAGTCCAGGAGTGATGCGGAGCAGCGGTGCGAGCGACTCGAGGGTCGGTCGCAGCTGAGCAGCGACCGGTCGGAGGTCGGTGAGAACCGGCGCCAGCTCGCGGGCGACGCCCGGGAGACGGGACGCAGCGGGCTTCAGGTCGTCCAGCAGCGGCTGGGCGACGTCGACGGTTCCGGGGACGCTGTCCAGCGTCTTCCGCGCCTGACTCAGGGTCGACGGGAGCTCGACCAGGGCGCGACCCAGCTCCTCCTGTCGGGTCGAGACCGCTTCCACGCCAGCGCTGAAGCCGTCGATCGCCCCGCGGACGTCCTCGTCGCGCTGCGCGACGATCTCAGCCATGTCGGCGGTCCGCGTGACCAGCTTGCGGATCGCGGCGCCGTCGTCACCGACGGCGCTGAGGACCTGTCCCAGTGCCTCGAGCGACGGACCGGCCGCAGCCAGCGTCTGCTGCAGGTCGCTCTCGCTACCTTCGAAGCTGGCGTCGAGGCGGACGATGAGTCCGTTGAGCTGCTTGCGTGTGTCCGCGTCGAGAGCCGCGAGGACCTGGTCGAGCTCGACGCGATCGGTCGCTCCCTTGATCACCGCGCCGTCAGGGAGCTCGGCAGCCTTGTCGTCGCCCGGGGAGAGGTCGAGGATGCGCTCGCCGAGCAGCGCCTTCCAGGATATCTTGGCAGACGTGCCGTCGTGCAACGGAGCAAAGTCGTCCGAGACCGTGACCGTGACGACGGCCTTGCCGTCACGGACCTTGAGCTCGCTCACCTTGCCAGCGTCGAAGCCGTCGATCTTGACGGGTGAGCCCGGCACCAGGTTCGTGGCGGACGGCAGGACGACGTCGACGGTGTAGTCGTCGTTCGCCTTTGCGGTACCGGCGATCGCGACGGCCAGTGCGGCCGCCGCTCCACCGGCGATGAGCTTCTTGCGCACGCCTCAGTCCATTCCGAGAGGGCCGGCGGACTCGCCGGCGAGGAACTGCCGCACGAAGGGATCGTCGCTCGCGAAGGCCTCTTCGCAGTCGCCGTAATGCACGAGCTTGCCCTTCCAGATCATCCCCACGTAGTCGCTGCACGCGCGAGCGGCAGAGATGTTGTGGGTCACGAGCAGGTAGGTCCCGCCGTGCTCCTCGTGCATCTGCTTGATCAGGTCGCACAGCAGGCTGGTGCGCACCGGGTCCAGTCCCGAGTCCGGCTCGTCGAAGAGCACGATGTCGGGATTCAGGATCAGCCCGCGGGCGAAGCCGGCGCGCTTGCGCATTCCGCCGGACACCTCGCTGGGGTACTTGTGGGCGGAACGCTCGAGGCCCACCTCCTGCATGCGGGCCATGACGAAGTCGCCGATCTCCGACTCCGCCATGTCCGTGTGCTTGCGCAGCGGGAACGCGACGTTGTCGAAGATGTTCATCGAGCCGAACAGGGCGCCGTCCTGGAACAGGACGCCGAACCGCTTGCGGAGCTCGTAGCGCTCGTGCTCGCTCATCGCCCAGATGTCCTGTCCGAAGACGCGAACCTCCCCTTGGTCGGGCTCCAGGAGGCCGACCAAGTGCTTGAGCAGCACGCTCTTGCCGGTGCCGGACGGGCCGAGAACCGTGGTGATGGCGTCATCGACGAAGTCGATGTTCAGCCCTTGGAGCACTTCGAACGAGCCGAACTTCTTGTGCAGGTTGCGCACCTGCATGCTGTGCGTCGGCGACGCCTCGCGGACGACAGTGGGGCTTTCAGATGCAGCGGTGAGGACGGCAGTCATGCTGACTCCTGGTTCTCGTTGTGGGCAGGCAAAGGCCTTCGGACCGGCTCTCAGCAGCCGGATGGAGCTAGTTCGCGATGGGCGCGTTGGGCGCCATGCCCCAGAAGAGCTGGGTGGTGAGGAGTCCGATCACGTGGATCAGGACCATGTTGACCATCATCGACTTGGCGGTGTTCACACCGACGCCGACCGGGCCGCCCTTGGCAGTGAACCCGTAGTAGCAGCCCACCAGGACGATGGTGGTGCCCATGATCATCGCCTTGGCCATCGAGTAGCCGTAGTCGAGCGGGTTCTGGAACATCCAGAAGATCAGCGAGTAGCCGCCTGGGGAGACGGTGCCGTACTGGACGACGCAGACCAGCCACTCGGCGACGTACATGGCGGCCAGGCCGACGCTGTACAGGAACGGCATGGCGATCCAGGCCGCGACCAGGCGGGTTCCGACGAGGTAACTGCGGGACCGGATGCCCATGACCTCCATGGCATCGATCTCCTCCGCGATCCGCATGGAGCCGATCTCTGCCACCAGTCCGCACCCGACCTTGGCCGCCACGATGTAGGCGAACATGTAGGGACACATCTCGCGCAGTCCGCAGTAGACGGTGAAGACGCCGGTGTAGAGCGGGGCGCCGATGGCCTTGAGGGTGTAGCTTGCCTCGGTCCCGCACATCGTGCCGATGACGAACTGCATCGACCAGATGATCGCTCCGCTGGCGATGATCAGGATGCCGCACTGCCGGAGGATCTCGGTGAAGTAGAGGCGAAGCGTCGGAAGCTCGCGGACGGTCTCGGCGGAGAACTTCGTGATGTCGCCGGCGGTGGCCAGCGAGGCTTTCCACGAGTTCCAGGAGGACTCGAGGGTGATCTCCTTGTCCTCCGGCTTGGGAGGCGTCAGATCGACCGTTTCGTCCGGGCGCGGTTCGAGTACCTGAGTCATGACGAGCCCGCCTACTTGTAGACCTGCATGTCGGGGTTGAGCCCGAGCAGGATCGCGGTGAAGAGGAAGTTCGTGATGTAGATCATCGCGAACGAGATGACCACGGCCTGGTTTACGGCCTTGCCGACACCGATGGGGCCGCCCTTGGCGTGTAGTCCCTTGTAGCAGCAAACGACGCCGATGATCAGACCGAACATGGTGGTCTTCAGGACGCTTCCCCACAGGTCCGGAAGTGTCGCGTTGGCATAGAAGTTGGCGAGGAAGGCGCCCGTGCTCGCTCCGAGCACCGGCACACTGGCCAGGTAGCCGCCGATGACGCCGAAGGTGAGTGCGACGAGGTCGAGAAGCCCGGTGATCAGCGTGACGCCGATGACGCGGGGAACGATGAGGTCCCGGATCGGATCGACACCGAGCACCTCCATCGCGTCGATCTCCTCGCGGACGCGACGGGCCCCGAGGTCGGCCGTCATGGCCGCACCGACGACGCCGGCGACGATCATGGCGTTGATCCACGGTGCGAACTCGCGGACGCTGGCCATCACGAAGAACGATCCGAGTCGCTCCGGAATGCCGAAGAGCAGGTAGATGTTTCCGCCCTGGAGGCCCGGTGCGCCGAATCCGAAGGCCACCGTGGAGATGGTCAGCGGGATCCAGCACAGCTTGAGCGCGTCGAACATGACGTCGCGGACCGACCCCCAGTAGCCACGCGGGTGCCGGACGGCACTCCAGAGGACCTGTCCGAGGAGGATCGCCATCTCGCCCATGGGAAGGAGCGTCCGCTCGCCGAACATGGGCTTGGGCGCCTTGGTCCGGTCGGCACGGGACCGTGGAGCAGGCTTGTTGTTCGCAGTCTCTTCCGTGACTGCCTGCGCCCCATCGCTGGCAGTCATGTCAGTCTCGCTCCTTCGCGGTCAGGTCGACGGGCGAGGGCCGGGAGTGGTACTGGCTGGCGTAGAAGAGGAGGGGCACGCCCTCACCACTGCCGCAGGCAGTGACACGGGCAAGGAAGAGCATGTGGTCGTGCACGGGCACCTCCTCGAACACCTCGCACTCGAACCAGGCGAGGCAGTCCTTGAGCGTGGGCACCGCGGCGCGCTTGAGGAACTCGGGCGCGACCGAACCGTCGCGGGCACGGGCGAAGTGGTTCGACGCACCGTGCTGGTCCTCCAGCAGGATGCTCGCTCCGTAGCGCCCGGTCGTGCGCACGATCTCGTGCGCACGACCGGGCCGGAGCGACACCATGACGGTGGCCGGCTCCAGGCTCAGCGACACGAAGCTGTTCACCGTGGCGCCATGGAATCCACCGTCCTGGTCCTCGCAGCTGATGACGGCCACGCCGGTGGCGAACCGGGAAACGTGCCGCCGAAAATCGGCCGCATCGACCGTCTGCTCCCTCACGAGGTCGCGCTCCTGGGTCTGGGTGGCGTGGCCGGTCATCACTCGCTCGCCGACTGGCAGAACGAGGCAACCCGCTCAGGGGACGAGAAGATGTCCCACTGGTTCTGCGGGTGGTTGAAGTTGTCGGTGAACGTGTCGGCCAGGGTCCGGTCCTGGGCGACGGCGCCGACGAACATGCCGAACTCGGGCGGGAAGCTCTCGAGGTTCGCCATCATCGCGTTCGTCCACTGCGTGGCGGCGTGGACACGGTCGTTGCGACGGTTGTCGACCTTCTGCACGAAGCGGGCGTCGAAGATCTCGTTGGCGATGATCTCCTCCGCGACGATCCAGGCCGCCTGGGCCGCCGCGTTCGCACCCTGGCCGAGCATCGGGTCGACGGTGTTGTGGACGTCGCCGAGCGCGAGGGCGATGGTGCCGCCCTCGAGGACCGCGGAGGTCTGCCGGACGGCCGGGACGACGCCGCCCTGAAGGATGTCCAGGCTGCTGTTGGCCAGATCGAACTCCGCCTGGTCGATCCGCTCGAAGCAGGTCGGGTAGTGCTTCGCGAGCTTCTCGAGGAGCAGGGTCTTGAAGGCCTCGGGGTCGTCGTCGTACTTGGTCTTGGCCAGGATCTCGAGCTCGCCGCCGGGCAGGTTCTCCATCACGAGAGCGTTCTGGAGTCCGTTGAAGGTGAGGGTCGGGATCTCGATCATCTCGCCGGCGCCGGGCGAGAAGTACATCGTCACCGAGCGCGACGGGAGCTGCGCGATGCCCTTGAAGATGCCGACACACAGCTGGCGCTGGGGCGTGGTGTGGGGCGAGAGCTCGGGGATCTTCGGGAACATGTCGCCGGTGCCCTTGCCGGTCGAGACGACCACGAGGTCGAACTCCTCGGCCAGGCCCTTGTAGTCGTCTCCCTGGATGGCGCGGTACTCGACGTTGCCGCCCCGGTCGATGAAGTCCTGGAGCAGTGCCGGGAGGTAGATGCGGTAGTCGACGGCGCGGCTCGGGGAGCGCAGGTCGCCGTAGAAGCGCATCGGCTCGGGGAGCCCGATGTAGTAGTGGTGGCCGAAGTAGCCCACCTCGCCTGCCTGCCAGTGGTTGACGCCGAGTGCCTTCTCCTTGTCGATCGTGACGGAGAAGTGGGCGACGGTGTTGGGCAGGCGCATGTCGCGGTAGTCCTCGACACGCTTGTCGCTGTAGAGGGTGACGTCGACGCCAGCCTGCTGCAGGTGGAGCGCCAGGTGAAGACCACCCGTACCGGCCCCCACGATTCCGATCTTCTTGGACATCCTCACTCCTGATGTGTTCTGGGTCTCACGATTGGTAAGAACTAAGATAGTGCTAAGTAACTTCTTTGTCACGCTTTTTTGTGGCGGTCGTCACCCGCGCTCTAGGAATAGGGGCGTCAGAGCGCGTCGGCGAGGCGTCGCGCAGCCAGCTGGACGATCTCCCAGACAGTGGCGAAGGGCGGCGCGTAGGCGAGATCCGCCTCAGCGAGGTCGTCGACGCTCGCGCCGACCCAGAGCGCGGCCGCCACGGTGTCGATGCGCTTGGCCGCCGCGCGCCCGCCAACAATCTGAGCGCCGAGGAGGGCACGAGAGCCGGGATCGGCGAGGACCTTAACAGCCGCCGGCGCAGCCTCCGTCATGTATCCGCTGGCCGTACGACCCTCGGTCACCATCGAGGAAATCTGGAAGCCGGCCGCCTCGGCTTCCCGGGTGCTGAGGCCGGTCCGCGAGATCTCGACGTGCGTGTCGCCATGGACGTAACGGGTGATGGCGGTGCCCAGCACGCCATTGAAGGAGCGCACTCCGGGTGTCACCAGATTGGTGCCGACGATGCGGCCCTGCTTGTTCGCGTGGGTGCCGAGCGGGCTGAAGGTCCAATCACCAGTGAGACGGTGACGCACCTCGCAACAGTCACCTGCAGCCCAGATACCGGGAGCGACGGAGCCGTCCGGCTCCGCCCGGAAACCTCCCCAGTCGCCGGTGGCGAGACCGGATGCGGTCCCGAAGTCACTGACCGGCCGCACTCCGGTCGCCAGCACCAGCAGGTCGCAGCGGTGAATGTTGCCATCGGCCGACGCGACGCTGGTGACCCAGCCACGGTCGTCGGTCTCGAGCCCGACGACCTCCGCCGCTCCGGCGACCTGAACACCGGCCTCGGCGAGCTGCTTCTCCACACGAGCGCTCATGTCGGGGTCGAGGCTGCTCATCACCGCCGAGCGGGTGAGCAGCGTGACCTCGAGCCCCCGCATCCGTGCAGCCTCGGCCATCTCGACGCCGATGTACCCTCCACCCGCCACCACCACGCGAGGCGTCGACGGCCCGTCGCCGGCGGCAGCGAGCAGCAGATCGATCCACTGCTGGCCGTCGATGAGCGTCTTGCACGGCGCCACTCCCCCGACCAGGCTGCCGTCCGCGCGCCTCGCCCACGCCGGGATGATTGGCGACGCGCCGGTGGCGATCACGAGCTGGTCGTACCCCAACTGCTTCTCGGTGCCGGCGTGCTCGTAGGTCACCAGGCCCTTCGCCGCGTCGATGCCGATGGCCCGCGCTCCGGTGATGAGGTCGACACCCATCTCCCGGTGCCTCGACGGACCACGGGCGATCAGCTCGTCCGACGACTCGACCTCGCCCGAGACCCAGTAGGGAATCCCGCACGCGGAGTAGGAGGTGTGGTCGGTCTTCTCGAGGGCGATCACCTCGACGGCGCGTCCGACCTGCTTGGCCGTGCGCAGCGCCTGGTGTGCAGCACTCATCCCCGCTGCGTCAGCACCCAGGACCAGGATTCGCTCGGCGCTCATCGGTCGGCCCCCGAGGCCAACCGCCGGCGTACGGCGCCCTCCATCCATGTCACGACCTCAGCGCCCAGCCTCGTCCCGCTGAGCGCATCGATCTCGCGAACACCCGTCGGGCTGGTCACGTTGACCTCGGTGAGCAGCCCACCGATGACGTCGATGCCGGCGAAGACGATGCCGTGACGGCGTAGGAGCGGAGCCAGCTCAGCACAGATCCGTCGGTCATCCTCGGTCACCTCATCGGCAACCGTGACCGCACCCGTTGCCATGTTGCAGCGGAAGTCGGTGTCGCAGGCGACCCGCCGCACCGATCCGAGCGGACGTCCGTCCAGCACGATGATGCGGCGATCACCGTCGACGACTCCGTCGATCCATCGCTGCACCACCACGAGGTCCCGGCCCCTCGCCGTGGCCTGCTCGAGGATCGACACGAGGTTGGGATCTCCGTGGGCGAGCACCAGTATGCCGCGACCGGCCATCGCGTCGGTCGGCTTGAGCACGGCCTTGCCCCAAGCCTCCACACGCTCGAGAACCTCGGCTATGTCGGCGGTCACCAAGGTCTCCGGGCCGAGCTCTGGCACCTGGAGGGCGAAGAACTTCTCGTTGACGTTTCTGAGCCCGGCAGGCTCGTTCATCACCAGGGTCCGGGTCGGGTCGGCCAGGTCGAGGACGTAGGTGGCACGGAGGTACACCTGGTCAACCGGAGGGTCGGTCCGCATCATGACGACCCGGAAGTCATCGACAGGACGAGACTCCCGATCTCCGAGGTGGAACCAGTCCTGCGGCGCGATCCACCTCCCCTGGTCGAGCCGGCAGGGCAGCACTCGCAAGGACCGACACTGCGCCATTGGCCGACCGTTGTCGACGGACAGCTCGGAAGCGGTCGTGACCCACACCCGGTGCCCCTCGTGCTGAGCCGCCTCGATGATGGCCACCGTCGAGTCATGCGCGGGGTTCAGACCGGGCACGGGATCGGCGACGACCAACACGTCGAGCGGGTTGGCAGGGGACGGGAGCAGGTCCAACGCATCTCCTAGGTTCCGGGCCCGAGAAGTCGGGCCTTGCGTGACGGGCGTCACTCTGTTGTATGGTGGATCACCATAGGACTAACTTTCTTAGCGGTCAACAGTTTCGCGACCGTCGTACCTGAGGGGGCAACATGCCCAGTGCCACGCTAGGGATCTCCGTCGACGACCTGGCGGCCGTCAGCCGACAGATGTTCGCGCCCACGAACGAGGATCTTGTCGGCCTCGAGTGCGAGTGGCCGGTCCGTCGATCCGACGACCCGCTCGCGCGCCCTGATCTCCACGTGCTCCAGCGCATGGCAGACGCGCCCCTTCCATCCGCCGGCATGGTCACGGTCGAGCCGGGAGGACAGATCGAACTGTCCTCCGCCCCCGAGCACTCCGTCGGCGACGCCATCCGCGCCGTCGACGCCGATGCCACCGTGCTCCACGCACGGCTGCGCCGAGCCGGGCTCGAGCCCGAAGCGGCAGCCGTCGACGCCATTCGCTCCCCGCACCGCATCCTGAACCGTCCGCGCTACAAGGCGATGGAGGCCCACTTCGACCGCGCTGGCGCGGCAGGCCGCTGGATGATGTGCAACACCGCATCGGTGCAGGTCAACATCAGCAACGACCCGACGGACGCCTGCGGCCGGTGGCGGGTGCTGAACCACATCGCTCCCGTCCTGCTCGCCATGTTCGCCAACTCCGGCGCGATCGACGCGGGCGGCACCAGGTGGGCCTCGTCGCGACAGGGAATCTGGCTCAACATCGATCCCACTCGGACAGCGCCCGTGGCGGTCGGCCAGGACCCCGCCGCGGACTGGCTCGACTACGCAATGCGCGCCAAGGTGTTCTTCATCCAGACCCAGGGCCCGACCAGCCCGTGCGGCGTGGCCGTGGGCACGGACATGACGTTCGCGGACTGGTTCCACAAGGGTCACCTCCTCGGCTGGCCGACCCTGGACGACTTCCGCTACCACCTCACCACCCTCTTCCCGCCCGTGCGACCCCGCGGCTGGGTGGAGCTCCGCATCCTCGATGCCCTGCCCCCCAGCCTGCGAGCAGCGGCCGCACTGGTCGTGGCGACCGCAGCGGCCGCAGGGGTACGAGACGACGTCCTCGACCGAGTGCCCGCGACCGACGACCTCTGGGTCGCAGCCGCTCGCGACGGACTGGCCAACCGGCGGCTTCGCGCCGCTGCCAGGGTGGTCTCCAGTGTCGTCTCCGCGAACGTCGAGCGCGTCGCCGACCCCGGCCACGTCGACCTCGTCCGAGACTTCCTGGAGGCTTACACCGACAGGGGGATCGCACCCGGTGACCACTTGTGGCTCCCCCTTCCGATCACCCTTGCCGGTCCGGCAGCAGGGACGATGCTGCCCATGGCCGAGTCGCCCCTTCCGGCGATCGCAGACGAGGCCGCCTGGACGATCTGAGACCCGCGCCCGCCGACGGGCGTCATCTCGAGCAGAGCAACAGAAGAGCCGCGGACCGAAGGTCCGCGGCTCTTCTTGACCCGTCTCGCCGGGACGACGTCTCAGACCACCGACACCAGGGCAATGGTCCGGAGTGAGGTCACCGTGTGCGTCAGCAGGCCCTTCACCACCAGCTTGTGGCGCAGGATCTGACCGAGGACACCCATGCCGCGCTTCGTGAAGAACCCGACCGGCCAGAGGCCGCCCGCCTTCATCTTGAGCTGCGACACGTCCAGGATCTGGTCGACGCTCGCACGCACGGTCACGATCGGCTTGCCCACGATGCCGTCGTGGACGACGGCGCCGTGGTCACGGAACATGATCGTGCAAGCCTGGTCGGTGTCAGTGCTGACGACCGCGACCGGGCGCTTCGTGCGCTTGGCGAGCGCGATCCGCTCAGGGAAGTTCTCGAAGTTCTGCCCGAGGAGCGTACCGACGATGGTTGCGACGCCGTTGGCGGAGTCGCCGGACTGGAGCTTGACCGGGTAGCCGGCCGTCTCTGCAACGGCCATGTCAGACGTCGTAGTCGATCTCGTCGGCCGCACGACCCCACGACTGGAGGAAGTGGTGGAGCGCGACGGCGTTCTCGATGGCCGCCGACATCGGGCCCTTCTCGAACTTCACCTTGCCCATCACCAGCATCTTGCCGGCCTCGGCGCGCCCCTCCGCCAAGTCCTTCCACGTCTCCATGTCGGCCTTGATGTCGAGCCACAGCTCGTCCTGGTCGTACTGGCGACCGGAGGTCCAGGAGACGATCCGACCTTCCTTCCACTCCAAGTGGGACACGAGGTCGTCCCGACCGAGGACGCCGAAGGCCATCTTGTTGGTGAAGGTCGACGCCTTCTTGAAGCCCTTGTACATCGGCTCACTGGCGTTGGCGGCGTCCATGGCGCCGTCGCACCACTCCTGCGAGAAGAACTTGGTAGCCATCTTGGAACTCCTATCAATGGGCAGCACGGCATGTCGTGGCACCGCCGGAGGGCGGAGATGCGTGCCAAGGGATGGACCCGACCGTCACTCGCGCGGTGAGCGCTGTGACCGGGGTCACCACAGTCAAGCCGATACTTGCTTAGCAGTCAATAACTTCTATCTAAGATGTTTGCTGCGCCTGACGTCGCGATCCCTGTGTTCCCGCACTGTCGCACCTTCGGCGAGACTTTGCGGAGCAGACCCGGACAAGAAAGGACGACACGTGCGCCCGAACGACGCGAACGACTCTTGGCTGCATGGCTATTCAATCGCCGGGGTCGGAGGGATCGTCAACGATGCTGAGGTTCGGGTCGGCCCGCTCGGGAAGGTCAACTTCCTCGTTGGCAGAAACAACCACGGCAAATCCACCATTCTTCGCTCGGCCGCCGCGTGGACAGTCGAACGGACCACCACTACGCCTACCGAGCGACGCGAGACTCTCGTTCCGGTCCCCCGCGACCAACTCATCGAGATACTTCGTCGATGCAGCATCAGGGAGCCTGAAGCTGGTCGGCGCCTGACCAGCTTCGTTCAGATGGACGACGGACGCCTTGGCGTTTGGATCGAGCGCCCTCGGGCCAGCAACACGACCGGGGCGTTCGATCAACGCGCGCTAGGCGCCGCTCTCAAGGAACGCCTTGGCCTGAGTTCGTACTCGGTCAGCTATAACGCCCCTGTGCCGCCGCACGTCGCAGCTCGTTCCGTCCTGATCCCGGCCTTTCGTCAGATGCGCGACGCCCCGGAAGGCCAGAAGGCCGATCTCGCCAGTGGCGAGGGTTTGGTCGCCGAGCTGAGCACCTGGGAGAGGCCCCGGGAGCCCGATACGCCGGCTTACAGCTTGGCCAAGGACCGCTGGTCCAAGCTGCAAGCTTTTGTGAGGGACGTGTTGGAGGACCCGACCGCCCAACTCGAGGTCGCCGACGCAACGGACCTCCACGTCAAGCTCGCCCAAGCCGGGGCAATGCTGCACATCGACAACCTGGGCGACGGCATCAAGCAGGTCTTGATGATCGCCGCGGCATGCATCTACTACGACGACCATCTAGTTCTGCTCGAAGAGCCCGAAACTCACCTTCATGCGGGCCTGCAACGAAAGCTCATGCGTTTCCTGGCCACGAACACGTCCAGCCAGTACCTGATCGCTACCCATTCCGCCCATGTCCTCGATCTGCCCGGCGCGCGCATCTTCCACGTCACGCACGATGGCCAATCCACTCAAATAGCCCCGGCCGTCCGAGCCTCTGAGGTGCAGCAGGTGTGCCTTGACCTTGGGTACATGGCGTCGGACCTGCTTCAGTCGAACTACACCATCTGGGTCGAAGGGCCATCCGATCGGATCTACTGGTCAAGGTGGCTCGCCCTGGCCGCACCTGACCTGATCGAGGGTGTGCACTTCACGATCATGAGCTATGGCGGATACCTCATCGACGGCGTGCACCTGTTGGACGAACCCGATCCCGCGACCGAGGACCTGGTTCAGTTGCTGCGCCTTGGTCGACGCTGCGTCGTCATCGCAGACAGTGACAAGTCCGCACCGGATGGGGCCTTGCGGCCAACGCTCGTGAGACTCCAGGAAGAATCGGCGAGGCCAGGCAGCGGACAGGTCATCGTCTGCGACTGGGTGCGCACCGTCGAGAACCTAGTGCCGCGTGGGACCTTCCGCGAGGCCGTCGTTGCTCGCCATCGGACCGCCGGCAAGCGATTGAGGACTCCAGCCGTGTTCGGCCCGTTCGACGAGCCCTTCGAGGGCATGAAGAAGGGAACCTACTCCAAAGTCACCATTGCCAAGGACGTCGCGGCGGCGTTGGCCTTGGAAGACATCAGTGGCTCGTTGTTGAGCGTCGTACTGGATCTGGCGACCCAGATCCGCATGGCCAATGGTCTGACAGCGGTCGTTCGAGACGCCTGACCTGCAAACGATCAGCGGCGGGTCGAAGCCTCGCTGCCGCCACACTTGCCTGGACCGGTCCGTCCAGGGCCGCAGATGCTCGGCCTCAGCGAAGGATTGGCCGGCGGCGCCTCGTGCCTCCGCTCCGCCGAGCTTAGTCGCCACGCTCTCACTCAGAGTTTCAACGCCCGTTAATCGCCCTACTGATTTTCAGAATCGGGGATTATCGCGAGAGAGGGGTGGCCGTGACAACCGCCCCACCTTTTCGCCTGCCGCGGAGAAACCGGGGGGAGGGCGGCCGCCGCTCCTCAAGGGACTCGATCCGAGCTCAAGATGTAGAAAATCTTGCCCTGTCTGCCCAGCAGCGGACCCCGCCAGCTGCGTTGTGCCGGCGCGGTGTCCTGAACTCAGCCAGGTCGATGCCGGAATCGTCCATCAGGAGGGCTGCGAGGTAACACTCCTCCTCGGACAAGGTACGTGCGCTCACCGGTGATTCCTCCACTCGTCCTTATGGACCTCGCCGCGGGCTACGGCGTCGAGGATGTGTCCCAGGCGTAGGTGGCGCGGTAGATGTCGGCCAGAAGGCGGTGCATGACGTCGGGTCGGTCGGCAAGGAGCTCGTCCCAGTACTCGGCCTCCCCGAGGCGCTCAGCGTCCGGCCAGCGGCGCAGGGCGGCGGTCCACTCGGCGCTCACAGCCGGCGAATCCAGTACTTCTGGCCGTCCTCGTTTTTCTTAAAGTGGTGGTCGATCTCTTCGTACTCGGGCTGCATCACGTCGGTAATCCAGTCGACGATCGTCTCGGGGTTCTCCAGGCCGATCTTGCGGCGCTCGTTCTCGTTCGAGCGCTTGTAGGCGCCGGCCATCGCGAACAACTGGTTGGCGAGCTCCATGGCCTTGTCGGTCTCGCGCATGACCCCGAAGTCCTTGGCCCGCTGCACGAGCTCGGTGATGTAGGCGCCCACCGAGTCGGCCCGCTGGGTGGAGGCCTCGCGCTCGGCCTTGGTGACGCCGAGGGACTTCTGCAGCTCAGCGATCTGGGTCTGCATGTCCTTAATGGCTCGGCGGTACTCGACCTCAGCCTTGGGCTCGATCAGGGTGGCGTCGTAGTGGATGCCGGCGAGGGTGTACCACTGGTAGCGCTGGCACTGGACCTCCAGGTTGAGGAGGCGGTCGACGGTGCGCAGGTCGTTGGCGTGCGTGAACGAGCACTCGTCGAGGTACTTCTGCTTCGCCTGCTCGTAGTAGTCCTTCTCGGACTTGTGGAGGAACTGGATCTTCTGTCCCGTGACCGAGGTGACCTCGATCTTGACCGGGGTGGTCGGAGGGACGGGAACTTCATCAGACACGCGGGTTCTGCACGATCTGGGCCGGTGAGAAAAGCCTATTCGGTGTCACCTGGCTGGTGACACTTTCTCCGCAGTTTCGGCAGGTTCCTGCTGTGATCTGCTTCGCACCGCCACAGGTGCACTGGTCGTAGCCGGATGGCGGGTCCTGGCCGGCGGGGCCGCGGCCTTCCTCTTGGAACGGGCGTTACTGGGAGGAGCGATCGCACCGCCGACCTGCTGGACGCCCACCTGGACCACGATGTGCGGCTGCTCGCACCCGTACGTGGCCGAGCTGGACGCCGAGACGACCTGCTTGTCGTCGGCCCAGACGGCCTTGGACATCGTGATCCCGTCCCACAGGGCCTTCACGAGGCTGTCCAGGTCCTTCCTGGCGCGGCCGGGGAGGTGGAAGTGGCTGTCGATCCACAGGTCGTCGTCCTCGTTGACGGCCGGGAGGTCCTGCGCTGCAGCTGCGACGAACTCAGCGATCGCCTTCTCGTAGTCGCGGGTCTTCTGCGGGGTGTAGATCGTCCCCGACCTGCGGTTCACACGAGGTCGCTCCTTGGCGACTGGCGTGATGTCCAGGTGAGCTGCGAAGTAGGGGACGATCATGTCCCGGTACTTCGGCTGTACACACCTCGCGCGCACGCACGCGCGTTTTAGTTACTACTACTGGAGTAACTAAAAAAGGAGAAGAAGACCTCCGGTGGCTCTTCATCGCTTCGCTACGCCAGAGAGGCTTACTTCGTGCGTCGTTTTGATGCTAATCGCGACTTCAAGAGCGTTCCGGCTCAGCGCAGAAACAATCTTCCTCGTGATCCCGAGCCAGGCTCGGTACGAAGAACATGACCCCACACCAGTGGCACTTCCAGAAATCTTCGTGCGGCACCTAGTCGACCAATCATGCCGGCGATGCCGGTTGGGCCCCCGAGGAGCACCTCGACTCGGCCCTTGATCGTGAGGCCGCCGAGCTGCGACGGTTGAGATGAGCGACTGCCTGTCGAGCCTCACGCGAGCGTCAACCACACCGGGGCCCGGCCCTTGGCCGAGAGCAAACAGTGGCCCGGATTCACACCGGGGCCTGAGTGCGAGAGATTCCATCGAGCGCCAAGAGGGCGCTACGGCGCCGCGCCTTCGTGGGCCTCGTTGTAACGGGCGTTGACAAGCGTAGGCGCCCACAATCGCGCTGTGGGCAACGGGTAGATCGGCGACTTCGATCCTCGCGCGTGCGGATCTTCTCTCGCGTCGAGCGATACTTCGGTGCCCATCCTGACCAGAGCTAGATCCAGGAAACGGCTTGGAAACGGCCCCCTACCCCCACGGTCACGCATCGCGCGGGGGTTCGGGAGCCGTCCGGATCTGACCGGGAGTGAGTACGAGGTCTCCGGTGTTCTTAGGCCAGCGGGTCTTGCGATCCCCGCCACTCCCGGAGGGAGCCCGTGCCGCTATGGCACGTAGAAAATCCTCCTCTGTTTAGGAGGTCGATTCAACAGGCAGCGACGCGTATCGCATCACTTTCGCTCGTTCCACACGCGCAGGTAGCAACGCCCTTGACCTGCGACTCAGGATTAGAAAAAGGGCCGGCGACCGGTTGGCCCACGTCGCTTCCACCGATACGAGGACTCCTGATGAAGGTCACACTGACCCCCGAACCTCACGCCTTGACCTGTCCCACCTGCGGCGCTCCGCCCAAGTCGCGGTGCACCGAGCGCGATGGCCGGGGAAGAGCAGCGATGCACGAGTCCAGGCGGAGGGTGTTCAACCGTGAACGGGCACTCAGAGAGGGGCGGCAGCCGAGCAAGGCCCCGGAGGAACGTGAAGCCCTCCGCGGGCTCGTCCGCATTGTCTCGTGCCCTACCTGCGGCGCCGAGCCGACCGAACACTGCCGGTCCCGTCGACCTCAGGGCCGAAAGGCCAATCATCCACCCCGGACCCAGTTGTATCTGACTCTGATCGGAAGCACGTCGTAACTGCTCCTACCGGCCCCCTCGCGCCTCGCGCTGCACCCGGAACCACGCGTTGGTCGTCGCACTAACGGGCGTTGAGGCAAGCACCAACCAAGCACCGCGTGGTCGAAGCAGCAAGGCTCCGGACCTACGCATCGCGAGCTCGCATGGAGTTCGTGAAGCCGAATGGTGGGTTGAGCGGCGTTCGCGACAGGTGGGCGACGTTCAGCGAGGTTCGCACCACGTCAGAGTGAGAAGTAGCGCCCTCCCCAGATTCCACTCAGGCCCTCCTTGGAGGCGTAGCGCTCACATTCCGGCGCTACCGGGCATTCCAGGCAAGGTAGTCCCTTCATCGAGAGACGCCCGCCCGACCCGGAACCGAAGAACCGCGCTGTCTCTGCACCCACACACGCCCCGTCACGCATCCACGCCACATCCTCGGAGAACCGCCACGATGTCGTCCTTTCGCGCGCCAAGGCCGCAGCTGGACGGACTGCGATTCCGTGTCGGCTACTCATCGAACGCCAGGCCGTGATCACGCAGTTCACGGATGTCCTCAGGTCGGAACCGGACATTGCGTCCCATTCGGACTGACGGAATACGGTCCGCGCGAGCGGCGCGATACAACCAGTCAGGGGCCACGCGCAGAATGGCTGCGGCCTCCTCAACCAGCATCAGGGGTTCGATGTCAGCGTGCGCGTTCGTCTTCTCAAAGTCCGGTCCCGTGGCTTCGGAATGATCTCTCGTCACGACGGTGTTCCTGCCAAGACGACCCGCTCGACTCGGACCGGCCGGTTCAGCCGATCGATCGCGACTTCTCCAGCCAACTGGCGGGTTGACAACCACGAGGTGGATGTTCGACGCACGAGCGCCCTCATCGTGTCGACGCTCCTGCGAGCGGCGAACTCACGTCGTGCTGTGTATTGGTCCATCTGATCCTGCCTCCTGAGGTCACCCCTGGGACACATCTGGGCCACAGAGGGGCGACGAGCGTCGCCAGACGACGACCCTCATCGCGATGAGTTTTCGCAGGTCAGAGGCCCAATCAACGAGAATCGAGCGTCCCCGATCAGATAGGCAATCAGTTCTTCGAGCTGTGAGACCGGCGGCTGCGGGACTGACGGAGGGCGGCTGCGGGCGACGGAGGCGAGTGGTCGGCGGTGCGGCGTACGGTGATCGCATGTGTCGCAACATCCGACCGCTGAACAACTTCGAGCCGCCCGCGACCAACGACGAGGTGACGGCAGCCGCCCTGCAGTTCGTCCGCAAGGTCGCCGGCGCGACGAAGCCGAGCCTGGCCAACCAGGACGTCTTCGACAAGGCCGTGGCCGAGATCGCCCACATCACCCGGCACCTGCTCGACGACCTGGTGACCACCGCTCCGCCGAAGAACCGTGAGGTCGAGGCGGAGAAGGCGCGGGAGCGGGCGAAGGTCAGGTACGGGTGAGCCGTGGCATGGATCCCCGGACATCCCGGGATTCCTGCGCTTGTCAGGGTGTGCGACGCCTGACAAGCGCAGGAACTCCCTGACCGCTGTGACTGCTGAGGCGACAGGCGACGACACCGGGCGCGCACCTGCCCCGCCGTACGCTGGTCACGTGAGACCCGTCGGGGCCGAGGAGGCCGCACTCGACCAGTGCGCCACCGGCCCGCTCGTCGTGCTCACCGGCGCGGGACTGTCGACGGATTCCGGCATCCCGGACTACCGCGGCCCCGGAGCACCGGTGCGGATGCCGATGACCTTCCAGGAGTTCGTCTCGGGTCCGGGCGCGCAGCAGCGGTACTGGGCCCGCAGCCATCTCGGCTGGTCCCGGATGCGCCGCGCCGACCCCAACGCCGGCCACCTCGCCGTCGCGGCGCTCGGCGCGGGACTGGTCATCACCCAGAACGTCGACGGACTCCACGAAGCCGTCCGCACTCCCCACCTCCTGGCCCTGCACGGACGCATCGCCGACGTCGTGTGCCTGACCTGCCGTCGTACGACATCCCGGGCCGCGTTGCAGGAGCGACTCGAAGCGGCCAACCCCGGCTGGGCCCGGCGCCACGTCCACGTCGAGGCGCGTCCCGACGGCGATGTCGACCTCGAGGACACCGCCGACTTCGTCGTTCCGTCCTGCTCCGACTGCGCCGGACCGCTCAAGCCGGACGTGGTGTTCTTCGGGGAGAGCGTTCCCAAGCCGCGGGTCGAGCGCTGCTACGCGGCCGTCGAGGCGCTCCCCGACACCGGCGGCACGCTGCTGGTCGCCGGGTCGAGCCTGACGGTGATGAGCGGGCTGCGCTTCGTGCGCCGCGCCGCCAAGCAGGGCACGCCGGTCGTGATCGTCAACCGGGGCATCACGCGGGGCGACGACCTCGCGTCGTACAAGGTCGAGGCCGGCACGAGCGAGTGGCTGACGGCGCTGCGGGACGCCCGACACCGGGCCGCCCACGCCGCCAGCTGACCTCACCGATTGGGCAGGAACTGCAGGTCCGAGGCCCGAATTGTTGCGGTTTGGTCCCAAACCGCAGAAGTCTTGGTGAGGTCTTGCCGAGAACTCAGAGCCTCTTCACGAAGATGTGATCAGCCGCCTCGGGGAAGATCTCGGCCGTCTCGCCACCGGACCCGACGAGCACGCCGTCCGCAGTCGCCTGGATGGTGATGGTCTTGTCCGGCAGCGCGCCGACCCGACGCATGGCGCTCATCAGCGCCTCGTCCTTCTGCATCTCCTCGGAGATGCGGCGGACCAGGGCGCGGGTGCTGTCGGTCGTGGCCGCCTTGGAGAGGGGCTCGACGTCGGTCATGAAGTTCTCGCCGATCTTCTCCTCGCCGAGTTCCTCCAGACCGGGGATCGGGTTGCCGTAGGGCGACTCGGTGGGGTGGTCCAGCAGCTCCAGCAGGCGGCGCTCGACCGTCTCCGACATGACGTGCTCCCAGCGGCACGCCTCCTCGTGGACGAGCTCCCAGTCCAGACCGATCACGTCGGTCAGGAGGCGCTCGGCGAGGCGGTGCTTGCGCATCACGCGGGTCGCGAGGCGGTGGCCGTCGTCGGTCAGCTCGAGGTGGCGGTCGCCCTCGACGGTCAGGAGGCCGTCGCGCTCCATCCGGGCCACGGTCTGCGACACCGTCGGTCCACTCTGGTGCAGGCGCTCGGCGATGCGGGCCCGCAGCGGGACGATGCCCTCCTCGATCAACTCGTAGATCGTGCGGAGGTACATCTCTGTGGTGTCGATGAGATCGCTCACGGACCCATTGTGTCCCATCGGCCGTAGCCACGGCACGCCCGGAGCGCGCGCCGGACGCTGGAGCGGGCTGGCAGGCTGGCCGGGTGACCTCCTTGACCGTGCCCCGCCGATTCAACGGCCCACCCCGCTCCGGCAACGGCGGGTGGGTCTCCGGCGCCCTCGCCGCCCGGTTGCCGAACCAGGCGATCGGGCGTGCGGTCACCGTCACGCTCCGGATGCCGCCTCCCCTGGAGGTGCCGATGCCGGTCACCGAGACCGCCGGCGGCGCGACGCTGAGCCACGACGGTCGCACGGTCGCGGACGCGGTCCACGCCGAGAAGGCCCTCACCCCCGTCGCCCCCGTGCCGGTCGCCGAGGCCGCCCTGGCGGAGGCGTCGTACGCCGGCCACCGCGCCCATCCGTTCCCCGGCTGCTTCGTCTGCGGCACCGACCGGAGGCCTGGCGACGGCCTGCGGATCTTCGCCGGCCCGGTGGGTCCCGCGGCCGATCGCCGGGTCGCGGCCACCTGGACGCCGTACGAGAGCACCGTCCCCCTCGTCTGGGCCGCGCTCGACTGCAGCGGTGGCTGGTCCAGCGACCTCGAGGGACGGCCCTCGGTGCTGGGCCGGATCACCCTCCAGGTGCACACCCTGCCGCGCACGTCCGAGCGCTACGTCGTCGTGGGTGAGGAGCGTCGCATCGATGGACGCAAGACCTTCACGGCTGCCACGCTGTACGGACCGCGCGACGAGGTGGTCGCCACGGCCGAGCACGTGTGGATCGCCATCGACCCGGAGGAGTTCCGATGACCACCTCGCCCACCCCCTGGTGGTACGACGCCGTCGTCTACCAGGTCTACGTCCGCAGCTTCGCCGACGGCCTGCCCTCCCCGGGCGACGGCATCGGGGACCTGCCCGGCATCACCTCGCGCCTGCCCCACCTCCGTGAGCTCGGGGTGGACGCGCTGTGGATCACGCCGTTCTACACCTCGCCCCAGAAGGACCACGGGTACGACGTCGCGGACTACTCCGACGTGGACCCGTTGTTCGGCCAGCTCGCCGACTTCGACACCCTGCTGGTGACGGCCCACTCGCTGGACCTGCGGGTGATCGTCGACCTGGTGCCGAACCACACCTCGGACCAGCACGCCTGGTTCCGGGCCGCCCTCGCGGCCGCCCCCGGCTCGCCGGAGCGGGCGCGCTACCTCTTCCGCGAGGGCCGCGGCGCCGACGGCAGCGAGCCGCCCAACAACTGGATGTCGATCTTCGGCGGCCCCGCGTGGACCCGGCTGCCCGACGGCTCCTGGTACCTCCACCTCTTCGACAGCACCCAGCCCGACCTCGACTGGCGCAACCCGGAGGTCGGCGACATGTTCGAGGGCGTCCTGCGCTCCTGGCTGGACCGCGGCGTCGACGGCTTCCGGGTCGACGTGGCGCACGGGTTGTACAAGGAGGAGTCGCTGCGCGACCAGGTGCTCCCGGAGAAGTCCGCGGGCAAGCAGGCCGAGTCGATGGTCGAGCGGGTCGTGCGCGACGAGCCGATGTGGGAGCAGCCGGAGGTCCACGACGTCTACCGGCGCTGGCGCCGCGTGCTCGACTCCTACGACGGCGACCGGATGGCGGTCGCCGAGGCGTGGACCCAGACGGCGGAGTCGATGGCGGAGTTCATCCGCCCCGACGAGCTGCACCAGGCCTTCAACTTCGGCTGGCTGAGCACCCCGTGGTCGGCAGCGGACTTCGCCGAGGTGATCACCGGCTCGATCGCCGCGGTCTCCGCGGCCGCCGCGGCCCCGACCTGGGTGCTCTCCAACCACGACGTCGTGCGCCACCCCACGCGGTACGGCGGCGGACCGTCCGGCCTCGCCCGCGCCCGTGCGGCGACCCTCGCCATGCTCGCGCTCCCCGGCTCCGCCTACCTCTACCAGGGCGAGGAGCTCGGCCTGGAGCAGGTCGAGGTGCCACCCGAGGCACGCCAGGACCCGTCATGGTTCCGGACCGGCGAGCCGGGTCGCGACGGCTGCCGGGTTCCGCTGCCGTGGTCGGGCACCGCGCCGCCGTACGGCTTCGGCGGAGCGGACGGCACCCAGCCGTGGATCCCGCAGCCCGAGGGCTGGGGCGACCTGACGGTCGAGGCCCAGGCGGCTGACCCGGACTCGACGCTGGCGTTCTACCGCCGCGCCCTGGCCACCCGTCGCGAGGTCTTCCGCGGCGCCGACGACACCACGGTGGCCGAGTCCGACGGCGACGTGCTCGTCGTACGCCGCGCCGGCATCACCGTCGTCCTCAACGCAGGGACCTATCCCGCGGCGTTGCCCGAGGGCGAGGTCCTGATCAGCAGCGGACCGCTGCCCGGCGACGTACTCCCGCCGGACACGGCCGCCTGGATCCGCTGAGCGACGGTAGTCCCTGACCAAAAGCACCCCGACACGCCGTGCGGACGGTGCTTTTGACCCGGGACTACCGCAGCCGATGCATCGCGAGTGGGTCGCGTCAGCGGTCCGACTCAGTCCCCAGCGCGTCGTTGTAGCGGCGCAGGGAGGCGGCGAAGCCGGCGAGGTCGTCCGCGGACCAGTCCCCCAGTCGCTCGGCCAGCTGGAGGCGGCGCTGGTCGGCGACCTCCTCGAGCCGGCGAAGCGCCTCCGCGCTGACCGTGAGCAAGGTGGCCCGGCCGTCGGCCGGGTCCGGCGAGCGGTCGAGCAGGCCGAGGTCGATCAGGTGCTGGACCTGACGGCTGATCGCGCCCTTGTCGATGTCGAACACGGTGCCCACCACCGAGGCCCGCACCGGTCCGTGGTCGCGGACGTAGCCCAGCATCAGGTACGACGCCGGGAGCAGGTCGGCATGGACGGCCCGGGCCCGCTCACCGAGCACCCTCCGCACCCGCCGGAGCAGGACCGCCATCTCGCCCTCCAGCTCGCGCAGGCCGTCGGCACGGGACAGGACGGTGTCGGCGTTCATCGGGCCGACTCCAGCTCGTCCTCCGTCGACGGCTGGACGGCCGGGCCGTTGCTGGTGCGCAGCGGGACCTCCTTGATGAACAGGATGCAGAGGAAGGCGACGATCGTGAACGGGACCGACACGGCGAACAGGTGTCCGACGGCGTCACCGAACGAGTTCTCGTAGAGCGACCTGATCGGCAGCGGCAGGCTGGCGAGGTCAGGGATGTCGCCGGTCGAGTGCTGCATGTCGGCGAGCTGCTCGGGGGTGACCTTCCCGGCCTTCACCAGGCTCATGACACCGTCCTTCACGCTGCCCGTGACCTGGTGGGCGAGCACCGCACCGAGTGCGGCGACACCGGCGGAGCCACCGATCGAACGGAACATCGCGACGACCGAGCTGGCGGCGCCGAGGTCCTCGGGCGCGGTGTTGTTCTGCACCGACAGGACGAGGTTCTGCATGGTCGCGCCGAGGCCGACCCCGACGATCGCCATGAAGAGCCCGACGACCCACAGGTTGGTGTGCGCGTCGATGGTGCCCAGCAGGGTGATGCCGACGATGACCAGGGCCATGCCGCCGACGAGCCAGCGCTTCCACAGACCGGTCGTGCTGATCATCCGGCCGCTGACGATGCTGGAGACCAGCAGGCCGCCGACCATGGAGATCGACATGAGGCCGGCCTCGGTGGGGCTCATGCCGCGAGCGAGCTGGAAGTACTGGCTGAGGTAGACCGTCGCGCCGAACATGGCCACACCGATCATCACCGACGCCGCAGTCGCGAGCGCCGTCGTACGGTCACGGAACAGGCGCAGCGGGATGACCGGCTCAGTGGCGACCCGGGCCTCGACCCACAGGGCCGCGCCGATCAGGACGATGCTGCCGCCGACGAGGGCGAAGGACGTGGCGGAGATCCAGTCGAAGTTGGTGCCGGCCAGGCTCACCCAGACCAGGATCAGGCTGATGCCCGCCATGATCAGGGTCGCGCCGACGTAGTCGATCTTGACCTGGCGCTTGACCACCGGCAGGTGCAGCGTCTTCTGCAGGACGACGAAGGCGATCGCCGCGACCGGCAGGACCATGATGAAGCAGCCGCGCCAGCCGAGCGGGCTGTCGACGACCAGGCCGCCGAGCAGCGGGCCGCTCACGGTGGCGGTCGCGAAGACCGCGCCGATGTAGCCGCTGTAGCGACCGCGCTCACGCGGGGAGACCATCGAGGCGATGACGACCTGGACGAGGGCGGTCAGGCCGCCGACACCGAGGCCCTGGATCGCGCGGGCACCGATGAGCACGCTCATGCTGGGCGCCACGGCGGCGATCACGGAGCCGATGGAGAAGATGATGAGGGCCGCCTGGACGAGCAGCTTCTTGCTGAACAGGTCAGCGAGCTTGCCCCAGATCGGGGTGGTCGCGGTCATCGTGAGCAGGGTGGCGACGACGACCCAGGTGTAGCCGGTCTGGCTTCCGTTCAGGTCGGTCACGATCGCGGGAAGGGCGTTGCTGACCACGGTGCTGGAGAGCATGGCCACGAACATCGCCAGGAGCAGCCCGGTCAGGGCCTCCATGATCTCGCGGTGGGTCATCTGACCCGGTTCGGCTGTTGCCGGAGGAATGGTTGCCATGCGTCAACCATATGCTGAATGGTTGACGTGGGCAACTTGTTGTGACGCGGGAGACACTTGCGCAAATGAGGTGCACCCAAGGCAGCACCCCGCAACCATGGCGTGGTGAGCGACCCTTCGGACGAGCATCCCGACTTCCGCGCAGCGCTCGAGGTGTTCAGCCGGGACCTCCGTCTCGCCGAGATCACTCACGCGCTGGGGCGCGAGCCCGACCGGGA
Source organism: Nocardioides sp. Root190 (assembly GCF_001428565.1). GTDB lineage: Bacteria > Actinomycetota > Actinomycetes > Propionibacteriales > Nocardioidaceae > Nocardioides. Next base: position 250,815 of record NZ_LMIA01000001.1, read on the forward strand.
ACGCTCGCGCGATGTCGGTGACCCGCTGCTCCAGCCGGGCGCCCCACCCCGTAGCTCCGCGGCGTGGAGGCTCGAGCTGGAATTCGACCGCGTCGTCCACCGCGGCTGCCATGGTCTCTCGATGGCACTGCGCGACCTGGGCTACGACCTCGCCGATCGTGCGCACGAGCTGTCGGAGCGTGGATGCCATGTCTCTGTCTCCGTCGAGCAGCACCTCGACGCAGAGGATCCCGCGACCGACGGCATCCACATCGACGAGTTCGCCATTGCTTGGCTGGCGCGGGCAGGTGCGAGCCTCGACATCGACCAGTACCCCAAGGACGCCACGCTCACCGCAGCCGTCCGCGGGTGGGCCGGGGCCCGCATGTGGGACCTGCGCGAACTCAAGTGGGGAGCGCGCAAGTTGTCCCGGGCCATCCCGGCTCTGCGCCACCTCCTGCCCCTCGGCCCCGAGGAGGCCCGGCCCGTCGCGCGCGTCCGTCTGATCAACGAGCGCCTGCGGCACAGAGCCCTGGCCCTGCTGGAGGAGATCAGTGCCACCAGACAGCTGCCCGACGACACCAGCGAAGCAGACCGGGAGGACTGGCTCGCCCTGACCGAGGCCACCCATCAGTACGCCGACATGCTCAGCGTGGTGGCGGCGAGGGGAGTTGTTGACTCGACGGATCTGCACCGGGCTCGGGAGTTCCGCATGGGCGCGCTCACCTCCGTCCGGCGATGGCCCGCTCAGTGGAGCCTGCTCACCGAGGCGGACGACCTCCTCGACTGCGCAACATGAGGAACGGCGCACGAAAAAGCAGCGACCCGCAGGAGTGGCTCGGACGAGCCCCGTCCGGTGGATGGTCCGGACTCACCTGCGGGTCGGGTGGCTGCTGTTGGATTCGCGTCGCAGCCGGAGTTCCTACTGCGGGCTGCTAGCGAGCAGCCACCTCACGCATCCGATGAGAAATCATTCTTCGGACCACCTCCTTTCCCGTGTGGGACAACGGTAGATCGGCCTCGACCGGCGCACAACGGCTTTTTCCCGGGAACCTTCCAGCGGAGGTTCGGAAAGGTCCGACTGCCCGCTGTGACCAACCCGACCCTTCCGTCCGGGAATGTCTAGCGAACCAGTGGCCTTAAGGTCGACAACTCCGCGGACGACCTTCGCGGCCCCCACCGCGCGCGACCGACCGTCGCGCCCTCCAGACAAGGAAGACAGGAAGCCGATGTCGGACCAGACCCCACTCATCGAGGCGCCGAAGTCCCGCCTCCCCCTGCTCGCAACGATCGGCGTGGTCGTCCTCGCGCTGATCGGCGTGGCGATCTTCTTCATCGCCCGCGGCGGCGACGACGCCCCGCGCGCGACCGGCAAGGACGCCAGCACGGAGCTGTCCGCGGACGACCCGGTGAAGGTCGTGCTCGGCACGGTCGGCGCCAGCGACCCCTACTGGGAGACGTTCAAGCAGAGCGCGAAGGACGCCGGCATCGAGCTGGAGATCAAGGACTTCGCGTCGTACCCGCTGCCGAACCCGGCGCTGGCGGCCGACGAGCTCGACGCCAACCAGTTCCAGCACATCGTCTACCTCGCCGAGTACAACGTCGCCAACGACGACGATCTCGTCCCGCTCGGCTCGACGGCGATCTACCCGCTCGGCCTCTACTCCCAGGAGTACGACGACGTGGCCGACATCCCCGACGGCGAGACCGTGATCGTGCCCGACGACGACTCCAACCAGGCCCGGGGCCTGCTCGTGCTCCAGTCGGCCGGCCTGATCGAGCTGAAGGACGGCGGCTCGATCTTCTCGACCGTCGCCGACGTGGACACCGCGACGTCGCGGGTGAAGGTCAAGGCCCTGCAGGCCGACCTGACCGCCACCTCGCTGCCCGACGTGGCCGCGGCGATCGTCAACAACGACTTCGTCGAGGACGCCGGTCTCACCTTCGCCGACGCGATCGCGGTCGACGACCCGAGCGACCCGAAGGCGATCCCGTACGTCAACATCTTCGCCGTCCGCGCCGAGGACAAGGACAACGCCGTCCTGACCCGGCTCGTCGAGGTCTACCAGCAGACCCAGGCCGTCCTCGACGGCGTCGACGAGGCGTCCGGCGACACGGCGGAGTTCGTCACGATCAGCCAGGCCGACCTCGAGGCCAGCCTGCGCGACGTCGAGGCGCAGATCCGCGACCAGAAGTGACGGTCCAGAAGTGACGGCACTGGTCGAGCTGCGCGGGGTGGTCAAGGAGTTCCCCGGCGCACGTCGCGGCGACCCCGTCCACCGCGCGGTGGACGGGGTGGACCTGAGTGTGGAGAAGGGCGAGATCTTCGCGATCATCGGCTACTCCGGCGCCGGGAAGTCCACGCTCGTCCGCCTCGTCAACGCCCTCGAGCCCGTGACCTCGGGGAGCGTGGTGATCGACGGTGTCGACGTCACCACCCTCTCCGAGCGGGCGCTGCGCGAGCTGCGGCTCGGCATCGGGATGGTGTTCCAGCAGTTCAACCTGATGGAGTCCCGCACCGTGTGGGGCAACCTCGCCTTCCCGCTGACCGTGGCCGGCGTCGGCCGGGCCGAGCAGCAGCAGCGGATCTCCGAGCTGCTGCACTTCGTGGGCCTCGCCGACAAGGCGCACGCCCATGTCACGGACCTCTCCGGCGGCCAGAAGCAGAGGGTCGGGATCGCGCGCGCCCTGGCCACCAACCCGCACGTCCTGCTGGCCGACGAGGCCACCAGCGCCCTGGACCCGGAGACCACCCGCGACGTGCTCGACCTGCTCGCGAAGGTCAACCGCGAGCTCGGCATCACCATCGTGCTGATCACCCACGAGATGGACGCCGTACGACGGATCGCCCACCGCGTCGCGGTGATGGAGAAGGGCAGGATCGTGGAGACCGGTCCGGTCCTCGACGTCTTCGCCGACCCCGAGCACGCCGTCACGCGCCGCTTCGTCGGCACGGTGATCGACGACCTCCCCGACGCCACGGTGACGGCCGCGCTGCGCGAGCACCACCCGGGCCGGTTGGTGCGCCTCGCGTTCCGCACCACCTCGATCCGCCAGTCCGAGGCGTTCGCCGCGTTCCTGCGGCGCGACGTCGGCTTCGAGCTGGTCTACGGCGGCATCGAGGAGATCCAGGGCAGCAGCTTCGGCAACCTGACCCTCGCCCTCACCGGTGAGGACGCGGCGATCGACGCCGCGCTGGCCGAGATCGAGCCGACCGTGGCCTGGACGGAGGTGGACTGATGGACCTGCTCGCGATCGACACCCGCCTCGGCGACCTGCAGTCGCAGTTCTGGAAGGCGGCCGGCGAGACCCTCGTGATGGCCTCCATCGCGCTGGTCCTGGCTGGCGTGCTCGGCCTGGCCGTGGGCCTGAGTCTCTACCTGACCCGCCGGGGCGGACTCTTCGCCAACCGGCCGGTCTTCGTGGTCCTCAACGTGCTGGTGAACTTCTTCCGGCCCATCCCGTTCGTCATCTTCGTCGCAGCCCTGCAACCACTGGCCCGCCACGTCGTGGGCACCGGGATCGGCATCTGGGCGGCGACCTTCGGCATCACGATCGCCGCGACCTTCGGGATCAGCCGGATCGTCGAGCAGAACCTCGTCACGGTGAGCCCCGGCGTCATCGAGGCCGCCCGCGCGATGGGGGCGAGCCGTTCCCGGATCACCTTCACCGTGCTGGTTCCCGAGGCCCTCGGGCCGCTGATCCTCGGCTACACGTTCGCCTTCGTCGCGATCGTCGACATGACCGCCATTGCCGGCGTGGTCGCCGGCGGTGGTCTGGGCTCGTTCGCGCAGGTCTTCGGCTTCCGCCAGTTCGACCAGGTCGTCACGTGGGCCGCGATCCTCGTGCTCGTCGCGATGGTGATGGTGATCCAGGTCGCCGGCAACCAGCTCGCCCGCAAGGTGCTGCGCCGCTGATCCCCCGTCGTACCTGACGAATCCACCCGCCCGGGTCCGGGGCGGACCACGGTTTCATCAGGTACGACGCGGTGGTCAGCCCGTCGCTGCCGCGAACTGCGCCGCGTGCAGCCGTGCGAACGGCCCCTCCGCCTCGAGCAGCTCGGCGTGCGATCCCTGCTCGACGATGCGCCCGTGCTCCATGACGAGGATCAGGTCCGCGTCGCGGATCGTGGAGAGCCGGTGCGCGATCACGAACGAGGTGCGGTCGGTCCGCAACGCCGCCATCGCCTGCTGCAGCAACAGCTCGGTCCGGGTGTCGACCGAGGACGTCGCCTCGTCCAGGATCAGCAGCGCCGGCTGGGCGAGGAACGCCCGGGCGATGGTGATCAGCTGGCGCTCACCGGCCGACAGGTTCGACCCCTCGTCGTCGACGCGTGTCTCGTAGCCGTCGGGCAGCGAGTGCACGAACCGGTCGACGTACGTCGCCCGGGCAGCCTCCCGGATCTCCTCGTCAGTCGCGTCCGGCCGACCGTAGGCGATGTTGTCGCGGATGGTGCCCTCGAACAGCCAGGTGTCCTGGAGCACCATGCCGATCCGCGAGCGCAACTCGGCGCGCGACATCGAGGTGATGTCGGCGCCGTCGAGGGTGATCCGCCCCTGCCGCAGCTCGTAGAACCTCATGATCAGGTTGACGAGCGTCGTCTTGCCGGCACCCGTGGGGCCGACGATCGCGACCATCTGACCGGGGTGCGCGACGAGTGAGAGGTCCTCGATGAGAGGGGAGTCGTCGTAGGAGAAGGACACGTCCTCGAACGCCACCTCTCCCCTGGTCCGGGTCACCTCGCTGGTCGAGGCGCGAGGGGCGCCGGCCTCGGGCCGCGACTTCTCGGGGACCCACGCGTCGACCTCCTCGTCGGCGTCGATCAGCTCGAAGACCCGCTCCGCCGATGCCACACCGGACTGCAGCAGGTTGGCCATCGACGCGATCTGGGTGATCGGCTGGGTGAACATCCGCGTGTACTGGATGAACGCCTGCACCTCACCCAGCGACAGCGATCCCGACGCGACCCGGAGGCCACCGACGACGGCGATCACGACGTAGTTGAGGTTGCCGATCAGCATCATCATCGGCATCACCAGACCGCTGATGAACTGCGCACGGTAGGACGACTCGTAGAGCTCGCCGTTGGCCTGGTCGAACTCCGCCTCCACCGCGCCGCGACGACCGAAGACCGTCACCAGGGCGTGCCCGGAGATCGACTCCTCGACCTGCGCGTTGAGCCGGCCGGTCTGGCGCCACTGGTTGATGAACTGGCTCTGCGAGCGCTTCATGATCCGTCCGGTCGCGAACATCGCGATCGGCACCGACACCAGCGCGATCAGCGCGAGCAGCGGCGAGACCCAGAACATCATCCCGAGCACGCCGACGACCATGAGCAGTGAGGTCAGCAGCTGGCTCATCGTCTGCTGCAGGTTCTGCGCGACGTTGTCGATGTCGTTGGTGACCCGGCTGAGGAGCTCGCCCCGCGGCTGCCGGTCGAAGTACGACAGCGGCAACCGGTGGACCTTGTCCTCGACGTCGGAGCGCATCTGACGCACCGTCGCCTGGACGATGTCGTTGACGAGGTAGCCCTGCAGCCACCCCAGCACCTGACCGCCCAGGTAGATCAGGAGCGTGATCAGCAGCAGGTGGCCGACCCTGTCGAAGTCGACGCCCCGGCCGGGGACGATGTCCAGGCCGCTCAGGAAGTCGGCCAGGCCGCTGTCACCGCGGGCCTCGGCGTCGGCGACGGCGTCCGCCTTCGTCGTCCCCTCCGGCAGCCGACCGCCGATGAACCCGTTGAAGACGACGTCGGTCGCCTTGCCCATCAGCCACGGACCGACCGCCACGGAGGCGACCGAGCCGATCCCGAGGAGGAGTACGGCGACCGCGCGACCGCGCGCGGGCCGGAGCAGCGACAGCAGCCGCCGGGCAGAGCTGCCGAAGTCGTCGGCCTTCTGGCCGACCATGCCGCCCATCGGGCCGCGACCCGGTCCGCCCTGCTGGACGATCCGTTCGGTCGCCTTCATCGTGGTGCTCGTCTGCGCACCGGTCCTGTCGGACATCAGGCTGCCTCTCCCACGCCGACGCCCTGTGAGGCGGCGATCTCGCGATAGGTCTCGTTGCCGGCCATCAGCTCCTCATGGGTGCCCTGACCGACCACCTCCCCGTCCTCGAGGACGAGGATCAGGTCGGCGTCACGGATGGTGGCGATGCGCTGCGCGACGATGAGCACCGTCGCCTCGCGGGTCACCGGCTTCAGCGCCGCTCGCAACCGGGCGTCGGTGGCGACGTCCAGCGCCGAGAAGGCGTCGTCGAACAGGTAGATCTCGGGACGGCGTACCAGCGCCCGCGCGATCGCGAGGCGTTGTCGCTGCCCGCCGGAGACCGTGGTGCCGCCCTGGGCGACCGCGGTGTCGAGGCCCTCGGGCATCTCCCGCACGAAGTCAGCCCCCTGGGCGATCTCGAGGGCTGCCCACAGCTCGTCGTCGGTCGCGTCGGGGCGGCCGTAGCGGAGGTTGGAGGCGATGGTCCCGGAGAACAGGAACGCACGCTGCGGGACGAGTCCGATCCTCGACCAGAGCAGCTCGGGATCAAGGTCACGGACGTCGACCCCGTCGACGCGCACCACTCCCTCGGTCGTGTCGAGCAGTCGCGGCACCAGGTTGACCAGCGTGGTCTTGCCGGCGCCGGTCGACCCGATCAGCGCGATGGTCTGTCCGGGCCGACCCGAGAAGGTGACGTCGCGCAGGACCGGCGCCTCGGCACCGGGGTAGGTGAGCCCGACGCCCTCGAGGTCGAGGTGCCCGGAGACGTGGACCTCGGTCACGGGACTGGCGGGAGGTACGACGCTGCTGTCGGTCGCGAGGACCTCACTGATCCGGTCGGCGCTGACAGCCGCGCGCGGAACCATCATCAGCATGAAGGTCCCCATCATCACCGACATCAGGATCTGCATCAGGTAGGACAGGAACGCCGTCAGGGCACCGACCTCCATCTGCCCGCTGTCGACCCGGTGGCCGCCGAACCAGATCACGCCGACGCTGGCCGTGTTGGACACCGCCATCACGAGCGGGAACATCAACGCCATCCACCGACCCGCACGCAGTGACACCTCGGTGAGGTCATCGTTGGAGCGCGAGAACCGCGCGGTCTCCTGCGGCTCGCGGACGAAGGCGCGGACCACGCGGATGCCGGTGATCTGCTCGCGCAGCACGCGGTTCACGTCGTCGAGGCGCTCCTGCACGGTGCGGAACGCCGGCACCATCCGCGACACGACCAGGCCGATGCAGAGGAACAGGACGGGCACCACGGCCACGACCAGCCAGGAGAGACCGAAGTCCTCGCGCATCGCCATCACGACGCCGCCGACCATCATGATCGGGATGGTCACCGCCATCAGGCAGGTCATCATCGCCAGCATCTGCACCTGCTGGACGTCGTTGGTGGCGCGGGTGATCAACGACGGCGCCCCGAAGGTCGACACCTCGCGGGCCGAGAAGCTCCCGATCCTCGCGAACACGACCTTGCGGACGTCGCGGCCGAAGGCCATCGCCGCCTGGCCGCCGAACCACGCCGCCGTCATCGAGCACATCGCCTGGACGAGTGAGACGCCGAGCATGATCGCGCCGATCCTCAGCACGTAGTCGGTGTCGCCGCGGGCGATGCCCTTGTCGATGATGTCGGCGTTGAGGCTGGGCAGGTAGAGCATCGCCGCGGTCGCGGTGAACTGCAGGACGACGATGGCGACCAACCAGCGTCGGTACGGCGCCAGGTGGGTGCGCAGCAGTGAGATGAGCATCAGTGGTCGGTCCTCTCGGCGCCCACGTGGACACCGTGGAGCACGGTGTCCACGATCTCGGCGGGCGTCAGCATGTCGTTGTCGGCGATCTCGCGGTGGGAGCCGGCGAAGGTCAGCAGGCGCCACACGTGCAGCACCCGCTCGGGCGGGAGGGCCAGGTGGGCGGCGTCGGGCTCGATCAGCGCGAGCAGCCGGCGTCGTACCTCCTCCAGGCCCTGGGCGATCTCGGGTCGGTCGTGCAGGTGCTGCGGAGGGCCGACCGCGCCGAGCGCCCGCATCAGCTGGAAGATCGCCAGGAAGCGCTGCTGCAGGATCGCCGTCATGGCCAGCATCCGCTCCCGCAGCGGCAGGTCGACGTCGATCTCGTCGAGGCGCTGCAGCACGTCGCCCGGCTCGAAGGCGCGCGCGACCGTGGCGTCGACCAACGCGTCCTTGGAGTCGAACACCCGGAAGATGGTGCCCTCGGCCACACCGGCCGCCTCGGCGATCAGCCTGGTCGTGACACCCCGGCCGTGCTCGTAGAGCAGCGGTCGGGTCGCCCGGATCAACGCCTCACGACGGTCGTCCGGGGAGAGCGGGGCAGCGCGGGGTGGCATGAACCCGAGTATGAATGAGTGAGCACTCACTCATCAAACGTTTTTCGCCGAGTTGTGGGTTCTGCCCCCTCGAGTCGTCAGTTCTGGCCCCCGCTGGCGTCACCAACCCACACGTCGAGGGGCGGAAAGCAACAACTCGGCGGACGGCTGGGAGGGGGAGGGACAATGGCGGCATGGCACGCGTCGCACTGGTCCTGGGTTCCGGAGGAGCGCGGGGGTACGCGCACCTCGGGGCCGTCGAGGAGCTGCGCTCCCGTGGCCACGAGATCGTCGCGGTGTCGGGTACGTCGATGGGCGCCCTGGTGGGTGGCCTGGTCGCGACCGGCAAGGACGCAGAGTTCGCCGAGTGGGCCTCGACCCTGACCGGCCGCCGGGTGCTCCGGCTGGCCGACCCGACCTGGTCGGCCGGCGGAGCAGTGACCGCGGAGCGGCTGATGTCGACCCTGGACGAGCTCGTGGGCGAGGTGATGATCGAGGACCTGCCCATCCCCTACACCGCCGTGGCCACCGACCTCGCGGCCCGGCGCGAGGTGTGGTTCCAGCGTGGCCCGCTGCTGCCGGCGATCCGCGCGTCCATCGCGATCCCGGGCCTGTTCACGCCAGCGGTCGTCGACGGCCGGATCCTCGTCGACGGTGGCCTGCTCAACCCGCTCCCCCTCGACCCGACGGCTGCCGCCGTGGCCGACTTCACCCTCGCGGTCTCCCTGCAGGGGCCGCGTGAGCCGCACGAGCCGACGTCGCCGGCGCGCGGGTTCTCGGTGCGCCGCGCCGAGTGGGCCGCGGACCTCCGGCGCCGCTTCCGGCGCGCCGACACCACGCTCGACGACCTCGCCGACGTCGTCCCCCTGCAGCCCACCGACGGCCCCGCCGAGGCCCCGACCGACGGTGTCGACGTACGCCCCGACGTCCGTACCTCCGAGGTCGTGTCACTGGCCTTCGACGCGATGCAGAGCCTCATCACGCGCTACCGGCTCGCCGCCCTGCCGCCCGACGTGCTCGTGACCGTACCCCTCGCGGCAGCCCGGACACTGGACTTCCACCGGGCCGAGGAGCTGATCGAGCTGGGCCGCCAGCTCACCAAGGTCGCCCTGGACGACGCCGAGCGCTGAGCCCGCCGACTATCCTCCAACTCACCACGACGAAGGGGGTCCCGTGCCAGTTCTCGGGAAGCGCGCGCTCCGCATTCTCGGCACCGGCGCCGAGCTGCCGGACGAGGCACTGACCAGCGCCGAGCTGGACACCCGCCTCGGCCTGCCCGACGGCACCGTCGAGGAGCGCACCGGCGTGCGGGTGAGGTACGTCGAGCGCGGCTCCGCCGCCGAGCTGGGCGCCCGGGCGGCACGCAAGGCCCTGGCGGCTGCGGGGGTCGACCTCGACGACGTCGACGTGATCATCGGCGCCAGCGCCACCCCCGACCAGCCGCTCCCCTGCAACGCCGCCCTCCTGCACGAGCAGCTGGCCCCCGGCCGCCCGATCGCGGCGTGGGACGTCAACGCGAGCTGCATGAGCTTCCTCGTCGCACTCGACCTGGCGGCGACCCTGATCGACGCCGGTCGGCACCGCACGATCCTGATCGTGTCCTCCGACCTCGCCTCCGTCGGACTGGACTGGGACGACCTCGGTGCGTCCGGCATCTTCGGCGACGGTGCCGCGGCCGCCGTCGTCGGACATGCGGGCGACACCGGCGCCGGCGTCCTGTCGGCGGGCTTCCAGACCTTCAGTGAGGGCGCCCACTCCTGCGAGATCCGCGGCGGCGGTTCGCGCCACGCCCCGGACCGTGTCGAGGGCGACTACGCCGACTGGGGCAAGTTCCGGATGGACGGCGGCGCCGTGTTCCGCCTGGCCTTCCGGCACCTGCCGGCCTTCGTCGACGGCCTGCTCACCGAGGCGTCGATGGGCATGGACGAGATGTCGGTCGTCGTCCCCCACCAGGCCAGCCACCACGGCCTGGAGTGGGTCCGCCAGCAGTTCGGCGTCGCCGACCGCCTCATCGACATCTATGCCGAGTCCGGCAACCAGGTCGGCGCCTCGCTGCCGTCCGCACTGCACGCTGCGATCGAGAGCGGCCGCCTCCAGCGCGGCGACCATGCGCTCCTGCTGGGCACCGGCGCCGGGATCAGCCTGGGCGGGATGGTCCTGTGCTTCTGACGTCCCAGCCCGAGGTCACCTTCCACTGGCTGCGGGTCGGTCACTGCAAGGGGCCCGAGGCGATGGCGCGCCAGGGTGGGCGCCTGCGGTTGATCGAGTTCCCGTCGTACGTCGGCGCGCTGCACCATCCGCAGCACGGCTGGACGCTCTTCGACACCGGCTACTCCGCCCACTTCTTCGAGGCGACCCGGCGCCTGCCGGAGCTGCTCTACCGCAGCACCCTGCCGGTGACCCTTCCCGACCACGAGCACCTGCCGCGGCAGCTCGAGTCCCTCGACATCGACCCCGGCGACGTACGCCGGATCGTGGTGTCGCACTTCCACGGCGACCACGTCGGCGGCCTGCTCGACCACCCGCGGGCACGGATCATCGCCGGCTCCGCTGGTGCCGAGCACGCACTGTCCCTCAAGGGGATCAGCGCGGTCCGGCACGCGATCCTGCCCGCCCTGTTGCCCGACGACCTGCGCGACCGCTTCGACCCGGTCGAGCAGTTCCCCCGCGTGCAGGTCGACGGGCTCGACACCTGGGACCTGCTCGGGGACCGCAGCCTGCTCGCCGTCGACCTGCCCGGCCACATGCCCGGGCACCTCGGCCTGCTGTTCACCTCGGGCGGACGTCAGGTGCTGCTGGTGGGCGATGCCGCGTGGACGACGCGGTCCTTCAAGGACGTCGCACCCCCGTCCCGCCTGGCGAAGGGGATCATGCACGACTGGCCGACGACCCTGTCGACGCTCGCCACCCTGCACGGCCTGGACGCCGACCACGACGACCTGCTGATCCTGCCCGCACACTGCCCCGAGGGTCACGCCGCCTGGACGGCCGGGGCCTGAGGGTGCCCGGATCGCAGGCGGCCGTCGCCGCGTCCTTCGCTCGCGAGCGCTGGCTCCTCCCCCGTCGGTACGACGCCCTGCGAGCCAGGGCGCTCGATCGCTTCCTGCGCGAAGAGCTCCCCCACGCGGCCTTCTACGCACCCTTCGCCGGCCGACCGCTGCACGAGCTGCCGATCGTCGACAAGCGCACCGTGCTCGCCGACTTCGCGTCGTTCAACCGGTTCGGCATCACCCTGGAGGCAGCCCTCGAGGTGGCGGAGGCGGCCGAGCGCTCCCGCGACTTCACCGACCAGCTGCCGGGCGGCGTCACCGTCGGGCTGTCGTCGGGCACGACCGGCACCCGCGGTGTCTTCCTCGTCTCCGAGTCGGAGAGCCGGCTGTGGGCAGGCATCCTGCTCGGCCAGCTCGTCTCCCCCGTCTCCCTGCGGGTGATGGCGCGGCGACCGCTGCGGGTTGCCCTCTTCCTGCGCGCCAACAGCAACCTCTACGAGACCCTCGACAGCAACCGGGTCGCCTTCAGCTGGCACGACCTCACCCAGCCGGTCGGTGACCACCTCGCCGCGCTGGCCGGGACCGACGTCCTCGTCGCCCCCGCGAGCGTCCTGCGAAGGATCGCCGACCTCGACGAGCGCGAGCGTCGCGCGATCAGGCCGCTGCAGGTCATCTCCGTCGCGGAGACCCTCGACCCCGAGGACGAGACCGTGATCGCCGCGGCCTTCGGCCGTCGGGTGGAGCAGATCTACCAGGCCACCGAGGGCCTGCTCGCCGTGAGCTGCCCGGCCGGGCGGCTGCACCTCAACGAGGGACACGTCCACGTCGAGCCCGAGTGGATCGACCACCGCCGCTTCCACCCGATCGTCACCGACGTCAACCGCACCACGCAGTTCGTCGTGCGGCACCGTCTCGACGACGTCCTCCTCGCCGCCCCCGGACCGTGCCCGTGCGCGCGCCCCGGCCGCAGCATCGCCGCCGTGCTCGGCCGTGCCGACGACGTCCTGCACCTGCGCGCATCCGCGAGCAGCGGGAGCGATGACCTCGTCCCCGTCTACCCGGACGTGCTGCGCCACACCGTGGCCCTGGCGGGCGACCTCGGCGACTACCGGATCGAGCAGCACGGCGAGGAGTGGCACCTCGCCGTCACCAGCGCGACGCCGGTGACCGCACTCGCCCGGGTCAGTGTCGAGACCGCCCGGCTCGCCGAGCGGCTGCGTGCGCTGCCGCCGGTCGTCGTCCCCATGCCGTGGCCGACCGAGGCCCCGGACGCCAAGCGCCGCAGGATCAGGAGAGTGTCGTGACCGAACGCCAGAAGATCCTGGTGACCGGGGCATCCGGCTTCGTCGGAGGCCGGTTGGTCGAGCTCGCGCGGGAGGCCGGCCACGAGGTGTTCGGTCTGGGGCGGCGACCAGTCGCACAGACCCCCTTCGCCGCCACCGACCACGCCAGCGACTACGCCAGCGTCGACCTCGGCCGGGTCGACCCGGCTGACCTGCCCACGCTTCCCTGGCAGCCCGACGCCGTCATCCACTGCGCAGCCCGCGCGACGCCGTACGCCCCTCGCAAGGCCTACGAGAGGGACAACGTCGCCGCGACCGCGACCGTGCTCGCGTGGTGTGCCGCGCTCGGCTCGCCGCGGCTGGTGCACGTGTCCTCCAGCTCGGTGCTCTACCGCGACGGCGACCAGTTCGACCTCACCGAGGACTCGCCCGTCGGACCGGCCTTCGCCAACGACTACGCCCGCACCAAGGCCGCGTCCGAGGACCTCGTGCGGGAGTACGCCGGCAGCTGGACCATCGCCCGCCCCCGGGCCGTGTTCGGGCCCGGCGACACGGTGCTGTTCCCGCGGATCATCGCGGCCGCCGAGGCCGGTCGGGTGCCGCGCCTCACCGGCCGCACCGAGCCCGCCGTCGGCGACCTGATCTACGTCGACAACCTCGCCCACTACCTGCTGGACCTGGCCGCCCGGCCGGAGCTCGGCGGCGTCTACCACCTGACCAACGCCGAGCCCGTCGAGATCCAGGCGCTGCTGCTGGAGGTCATCGACCGCCTCGGCCTCGAACCACCGAGCCGGGACGTCAGCCTCACCACCGCGATGCGCGCAGCGACCGTGCTGGAGCGGGTCTGGCGGATCCTTCACCTGCCGGGCGAACCGCCCATCACGCCGTACGGCGTCGGCGTGCTCAGCTGGTCGAAGACGTTCGTGCCGGACCGGATGCTGCGCGACCTCGGCACGCCGAAGGTCAGCGTCGCCGAGGGCGTCGAGGCGTTCGTGGCCTGGCAGAAGCCACGCCTGTGAGCCGGCGACTCACCAACGCAGCAGCGGTCGGCTACCTCGCCCTCCAGTCGGGCAAGGCCGTCGCGACGCTGAGGGCGGCCTCGCGTGCGCCGGCCGCCGTCGAGCCGTCCGGGGCTGCGATCGCCGACGTCGTGGTCGTGCAGCCGATCCTGTCGGGCGACCCCGGCCTCGAGGAGGCCCTGCGCGACAACCTGCTGGCGCTCGCCGGTGCCCGGTTCTGCTGGCTGGTCGACGAGGACGACCCGGAGGCGCAGCGGGTGGTCGGCCTGCTGGCCGAGCAGCTGGCCCGGTCCGGCGACACCGGCACCCGCCTCGACGTGGTGGTCTGCGCGCCGGCGCCCGACGGGGTGAACCCCAAGCTCGCCAAGCTGCAGCCTGCGCTGGATGCTGCCGGCGACGACGAGGTCTTCCTCGTCCTCGACGACGACACCCGGTTGCCCCGCACCAGCCTGGGCGCACTGCTCGGCGGTCTCGACCGGGCCACGCTCGTCACTGGCCTGCCCGGCTATCTGCCCGGTCGCACGGTCTGGGCACGCCTCGTCGAGCAGTTCGTCGACAACAACGCCGCGATGACCTACCTGCCGATGGCACCGGTGACGATCAACGGGATGACCTGGGCGATGCGGGTCGCCGACCTCCGCGCGATCGGCGGCTTCACGCCGATCCTCCGCAATCTCACCGACGACCTCGCCGTCGCCGGTGCGGTGCTGGGCAGCGGCGGCACGATCTGCCAGACCGCGTCACCGCAGTGGATCACCACGTCGGTGGAGGATGCAGGCCACTACGTCCGGCTGATGCACCGATGGATGCTGTTCGCCAACCTGCTGCTCCGGCGCCAGCCGATCACGAGCGTCGCCCAGATCAGCGTCCTGCACGGCACCCACCCGAACCTGTTGTGGGCCGTCGTCCTCGGCTCGATCCGCGAGCGCCGTACGGCGCCACTGCTCGCCGTCCTGACCGGTCGGGCACTGCTGCTGCGCCACCTGCAGCGACGCATCCACGGACGCACGCTGCATCGGCCCGCCCTGTCGCTGGTCTCCGAGCTGGTGCAGCCCGTCCACCTCGGCCACGGTGCCGTCCAGCGCACGATCCGCTGGCGCACCCGCACCTACCGGGTCCGCTCCGACGACGACTTCTCGCTGGTGCGATGACGGCGCTCCAGGTCCTGCACCTGACCGGCCAGAGCGATCCGCGCAGGTGTGCCCTCTCCCCGGTCCAGCACGCCTTCCTCGACGACCTGCCCGTCCCGGAGAACGCGAAGGTCCGGCTGAACTTCCCGTACGACGCCACTTCCGCGCCGTACCGCCACACCCCGCTCTGGCTGGCCAGCCTCCGCCACGCCCTGCTCTTCCTCCGGGTCCGGCTGCTGCGGCGGCCCTGGGCACGGCGCCACCGACCCGCGGTCGAGGTGCAGCTGCGGGCAGCGGACCGGACCCTGGTCCTGGCGGGCAGCATCGGGCTCGACCTGCTCGGTCGCCTCGACCTGCCGAGCGACCTCCTCGATCGGCTGACCGTCGTCGCGTACGGCGCCGTGGCCGCCCGTGCGCCGCACTGCCGCACGGTCCGCGTCGCGAGCCGCAACGACCACCTCGCCCGATGGTGGCGCCACGACGTGGAGGTCTCCGCCACCCACCTCGACTACCTCGCGTCCCCCGAGCTCGCCGGGCTGTGCCGCGCCCTGCTGGCGGACCTCCAGGGCGCCCGATGAAGCGGGTCGACCTCGTCACGCCTCCCATGGCCGGGCACCTGCATCCCGTGCTCGGCATCGCCCGGCGGCTCGCCGTTGAGCCCGACCTCGAGGTCCGGGTGATCAGCACTTCCGGCGCCCTGGCCGCGACCCGCGCCTGCGGGCTGACGGGCGTGGCCCTGCTGGACGGCGCCGACGAGACCATCGAGACGGTGGTCAACCCGCCGTACCGGATCGGCAGCAACCCCCGGAAGCTGTTCCGGCAGTTCCGCGCAGCCATCGGCCTGCAGCAGGACTTCCAGGCCGAGCTGCTCGACCTCTGGCGGACGCAGCCGCCGGACCTGGT
The DNA here is from genome assembly GCF_001428565.1 of Nocardioides sp. Root190. Lineage (GTDB taxonomy): Bacteria > Actinomycetota > Actinomycetes > Propionibacteriales > Nocardioidaceae > Nocardioides. The sequence goes on from NZ_LMIA01000001.1 coordinate 266,435, forward strand.
GATCGCGGACTTCACGATGGCGGCCGTCGGTCCCGCCGCCGTCGCGATCGGGGCGCCCTGGTGGACCTCCCACCCTTCGCCGTGCGCGATCGAGGGACGCAGCGGCCCGCCCGCCTATCTCGGTGGCTGGCGTCCGGGAACCACACCCCTGGGGCGCGCCCGGGACCGGGCCGGACGTCGGGTCGTGCGCACCTTCAAGGGATTCGCGCCCCGCCTCGCGGGCGTGCGTCTGGCCGACGTCGGGATCGACCGGATCCACCGCCCCGACGGTTCCGAGGAGATCTACTCCGCCGACCGGACCTTCGCCCTGACCCCCGAGGCCGTCGAGTACGACCGCGACCTACCGGCCGGCGTCCGGTACGTCGGCCCCGTGCTCCTCACCCCACCCGGCGATGCCCCCTCCCCCGACCTCGATCCGGAGCGGCGCCACGTCCTGGTGACGGCGGGGACCCACCTGCCCTGGCACAAGGCCGCGCTCGTCGAGTGCGTCACGAAGGCCTCTGCCGACCTGCCCGGTGTGACCCTCCACGTCAGCCTCGGTGGCGCCCACCCATCACTCGAGCGTGGGGTCGGCGAGCTTCCCCCCGGCGTCGTCGTGCACGACTTCATCGACTACGAGCGCGACCTGCCCCGCTTCGACGCGGTCGTCCACCACGGCGGCGCCGGAGTGCTCGGCCACACCCTCGCGGCGGGCCTGCCGGCCGTGGTGTGGCCGGTCGACTACGACCAGTTCGACCACGCGGTCCGCCTGGTCGATGCGGGCGTCGCCGTACCCCTCCGACGGCCGGGTGACCTGGCCGCCCGGATCAGGCAGGTGCTGGACGAGCCGTCGTACGCCGCCGCAGCCCGCCGGGTCGCCGCCGACATCGCCCGCCGCCCGGCCGTGGAGACGATCGCGGACGAGGTACGAGCACGCCTGTTCCCCGCACCGTGACCGACCCCAGGTTGTGGGATTCGGCCACGGAAGACCTCACCACAGGAGAAGATGCGCGCATGGACATGGGGCTTCCGACGAACGAGCGCGCCACTTTGGATGCGCTCATCGCGGCAGCCGCGCCGGACCCGGTCCCCGCGCGGCAGGCGCTTGACCTGCTCAAGGCACTGGGTGAGCCGGATGCGGCCGTGCTGGGGCGTCTCGCCTACCACGCCCTGACCGGGGTGGCTCCCGGCGACGGCGAGCCCGAGGCACCCGCTGCGGTCGCCCCCGGGTTCCCGCCGTTCGCGGCCGAGGTGCTGATGCGGGCCATCTGCGGTCCGGACCACCGTCGTCCGACCTCGCAGGCGCTGATCATCGTGCTCGACACCGTGCCCGCCGCGTCGTGGCCCACCGCCCGTCAGGCGCCGCTCGCCGAGCCGGTCGTCGCGCCGGTCGAGACCGAGCCTGTCGTGGGGCCTGCCGTCTCGGAGGTCGAGCCCGTCGCGTCCGAGGTCGAGCCCGAGGTCGTGCCCGACCCGGAGGTCGAGGAGCCGACCCCCGAGCCCCTCGCCGAGCCGGAGCCGGCGACACCGACACCCCCGACGAAGTCGACCGCGAGCTCCCGGGCAGCGATGAATGACGAGTTCCGCAGCCTGCTCACCCCGTCCCGGACCATCCCCCGCTTCGACCCGCTGAGCGACCCGCTCACCGACCCCTGGGTGCCCGACGCCGAGGACGACCTGGTCCTCGAGCCGCTCAACCTCGCCCGGATCAGTCCCTCGTCGGCTCCCGCGCCGATCGAGGAGCCCGTCGCCGACGAAGCTGACGCCGAAGAGACCGTGGTGGACGAGCCCGTCGCCGAGGAACCGGTCGTCGAGGAACCGGTCGTCGAGGAACCGGTTGCCACCACCGCGATCGAGCTGCCCCCCGTCACGCAGCAGTCCGTGCCGGCCGAGCCCGAGGCAGAAGTTGAGCCGGAAGTTGAGGCCGAGGCTGAGCCCGAGGCTGAGCCCGAGGAGGCGCCGGTCGAACAGGCTCCGCGCGGGATGCATGACGAGTTCCGCAACTTCGCCTCCCCCGGCCACGACGTCCCGCGCTTCGAGACCCTCGAGGGCCGGGCCCCCGAGGACGACCGGGAGGCCCGCTCCGACCGGGAGCCGAAGCGGACCAAGGAACCGAGAGCGGCCAAGCAGCCCAAGCCGACCAAGGAGCCCAAGCCCGCCAAGGAGCCCAAGGCGGCGAAGGAGGCCAAGGCGCCCCGCGAGCGGCACACCGTGGCCAACGACGCCTCGGCCGACGACCGGCACCAGACGATGCTGCTGGTCGCGTTGATCCTGGTGCTGATCGTGCTGGGCGTGGTCTATGCCGCCTCACGCAGCTCCGACGACACCAGCGACACCGATGGGTCCGGCACCCCTCAGGGAGCCAGCCGCTCGATCGTCCAGCCGGAGTCCGCCTCCGCGTAGCGCAGCCGGTCGTGCAGGCGCCCGCGCCTGCCCTGCCAGAACTCGAAGGACCGCGGTCGTACGACGTACCCGCCCCAGTCCGTCGGCACCGGGACGTCACGGCCCTCGAAGCGTTCCTCGACCTCGCGGTAGGCCACCGCGAGCTCGTCACGCCCGGCGACCACCCGCGACTGGCGAGAGGCCCAGGCACCGAGCTGCGAGCCGCGCGGACGCGAGGCGAAGTAGGCCTCGACGTCGGCCTGGGAAAGGCGTTCGGCGACACCCTCGACCCGGACCTGGCGCTCGAGCGGGTGCCAGGGGAAGAGCAGTGCGCAGGCGGGTCGGGCAGCGAGCGCCTCGCCCTTGCGTGACTCGGTGTTGGTGAAGAAGCGGAAGCCGTCCGCGGTGACGCCCTTGAGCAGGACGGTGCGCGCCGACGGCAGTCCGTCGGCATCGACGGTCGCGACGATCATCGCGTTGGGCTCGTGGAGCCCGGCGGCCACGGCGTCCTCGAACCACCGGCGCCACTGGATCCACGGATCGGTGGCCGCATCGGCCTCGTCGAGCCCCGTGTCGCCGTACTCCGCCCTCAGCGCGGCCAGGTCGTCTGACATGACCCCAACCTAGCCTCGGTCCGGGCCACCGACACGGCGTGGGGCACAATGCCAGTGGCCTGTGGGTCGTCGGTGCGCCGGCCGACCCGCCCGACGCAACGAAGGAGTCTCCCGATGCCTGAGGTACACCACGGACTGGAAGGCGTCGTCGCCTTCGAGACGCAGATCGCGGAGCCGGACAAGGAGGGCTCGGCGCTGCGCTACCGCGGTGTCGACATCGAGGACCTGGCCGGCCGGGTGCCCTTCGAGAACGTCTGGGGCCTGCTCATCGACGGCTCCTTCGCCCCGGGCCTGCCGCCTGCCGAGGCCTACAACCTGCCCGTGCACACCGGTGACGTGCGGGTCGACGTCCAGGCCGCGATCGCGATGCTCGCACCGGCCTTCGGCTTCGGCCAGACCTACGACATCACCGACGAGCAGGCCCGCGAGGACCTCGCCCGCGTCGCGGTGATGGTGCTGTCGTACGCCGGCCAGTCGGCCCGCGGCCTGCACAAGCCGGTCATCCCGCAGCGCCTGGTCGACGAGGGCAGGACGCTGGCGGAGAAGTTCCTCATCCGCTGGCGCGGAGAGGCCGACCCGAAGCACGCCCACGCGATCGACGCCTACTGGTCCTCCGCGGCCGAGCACGGCATGAACGCCTCCACCTTCACCGCCCGCGTCATCACCTCCACCGGCGCTGACGTGGCCGCGGCCTTCTCCGGCGCCATCGGCGCGATGAGCGGTCCGCTGCACGGCGGCGCGCCGTCCCGTGTCCTCGGCATGATCGAGGACGTCGAGAAGTCCGGCGACGCCCGCGCCTACGTCAAGAACCTCCTCGACAACGGCGAGCGCCTGATGGGCTTCGGCCACCGCGTCTACCGCGCCGAGGACCCCCGGGCCCGCGTACTGCGCCGCACCGCCAAGGAGCTCGCGGCCCCGCGCTACGAGGTCGCCGAGGCCCTCGAGCAGGCCGCGCTGGCCGAGCTGCGCGAGCGGCGCCCCGACCGCGTGCTCGAGACGAACGTCGAGTTCTGGGCAGCGATCGTCCTGGACTTCGCCGAGGTCCCCGCGCACATGTTCACCTCGATGTTCACCTGTGCCCGCACCGGTGGCTGGTCGGCCCACATCCTCGAGCAGAAGACGACCGGTCGCCTGATCCGCCCCTCCGCCGTCTACACCGGACCGGCCACCCGCCCCGCCAGCGACATCGAAGGCTGGAGCGACGACTGGGCCAAGTGAGGCCCGGCCGCGCCCGCACCGCGTGAGCGTGGCACCGGAACAGAGCATCGTCGCAACGCCCGCAGTGTCAGCACCCCGACACTGCGGGCGTTCGTCGTCCGACGTACCCCTCGCTCGCCGGACACGAGACTCCTCGACAACGCAGCGCAGCACAGCGTCTGCCGGACCCGAGGAGCAATCATGTTGGTCAGCATCCGCGGCGCACTCGCCGCCCTGGGCGCCACGGTGGCGCTCACCTCCTTCGCCTCGCCCGCCCTTGCTGACGAGACGCCGACCGGCTCGGACGACACGTCCCGGGTCGTCGCGCTCACCCAGCCGGGCGTGGTCTACGAGACGATCGAGTTCACGACCCGGGTCTGGAGCGACTACAACCAGGAGTTCATCAGCGACGAGCCGATCACCGTGCCGTTCACCTGCACCGGCTTCGTGGTGAACCCGGACGGCTGGATCGCGACCGCCGGCCACTGCGTCGACACCGAGCAGGAGGAGGTCGTCGCCGCGCTGTACGACACGGCGGTCGCCTGGGCGCTGGAGAACTACTACAGCGAGGGCGTCACCGCCGAGGAGGCCCTCGACGACCTCTACATCGACGAGGAGGTCCAGCGTGAGGTCTTCGTGACGCTGCCCGCCGCCGTCACGGGCGACGAGCTCGAGAAGGAGCTGCCCGCACGGGTGATCGACGCGACGACCTTCGACGAGGGCGACGCGGCGCTGCTCAAGGTCGAGGCCGAGGGGCTCAACGGGCTTCCGCTGGCCGAGGACGACCCGGAGATCGGTGCCGACATCACGAGCGTGGGCTACCCCGCGATCATCGAGGGCTACACCGACCACGACCTCGTCCCGACCTTCCAGCCGGGCACGATCAGCTCCTCCAAGACCGTGGGGTCCGGACTGCTCCCGGTCTACCAGCTCAGCCAGGACCTGCAGGGCGGCATGAGTGGCGGACCGACGGTCAACTCCGACGGCGAGGTGATCGGCGTGATCAGCGCCGGCTTCGACACCACCGATGTCTCCTACGCCTCACCGATCGGCCGGATCGTCGAGCTGCTGTCCGCAGCAGGGGTGGACCCCGAGCTGTCCGAGACGGCGACGGCGTTCCGCGACGGGGTGATGGCCCTGGGCGACGGCGAACGCGCCGAGGCGATCAGCCAGCTGGAGAAGGTCATCGCGGAGCAGCCGCGCAACCAGTCCGCCGCCGACCAGCTCGAGCGGGCCGAGGCGCTGCCGGTCGAGGAGAGCTCGGGCGAGGAGTCCTCCGCCGACTCCGCGATCAACTGGACCGTGGCCGCCATCGCCGGGGGTACGGCGGTCCTGCTCGGGCTGATCATCGCGACCGCGGTCGCGGTGGCCCGGCGCCGGTCCCGCGCCGCCCTCCGCCACCAGGGCACAGCCGTGTGGCCGCCGACCTCGCCGGCCCCCACCCAGGCGTGGGCGACCGGCCCGGCGCAGCAGTGGGCGCCGCAGCAGGGCCCGCCGGTTGCCCAGCCGATTGCCCAGCCGGTCGGGTTCACCCCGAGCGGCCCGACGGTGCAGGAGCAGCAGCCGCCGTACGGCTGGCGCTGACCGGCCCGCTCGGCACCGTTCCTCCTTCCTGCTCCGAGCGGGAGGGAGGAACGGTCGCGTCCGGTGTCAGGCCTCGATGCCGATCCGGTCCAGGAAGGCAGCAGCCGCGGGTGAGGGACCGAACCGGCTCCAGACCACGTGCTCGGTGCGTGCAGGCGCGCCGGTGACAGCGATCCCGACGAGGTCCGGCACCTGGGTCAGGACCATCGACGGCAGCAGCGCCACAGCCAGGCCGGAGCGAAGGATCCGCGACATCAGGAGCAGGTCGGTGACCTCGAAGGCGACCTCCCGCGTGAGTCCGGCCGCGGCAAAGGCGAGGTCGCTCTGGCGACGCCCCGGGGATCCGGCCGGGAAGTCGACGAAGGGCTGGTCGGCGAGCTGGGCGAGCCGCAGGCGACGGCGACCGGCGAGGGGGTGATCGGGGGCGAGCACTGCGCGGTGGCGGTCGCGGGCGAGCTCGCGGCTCTCGACACCGACCGGCTCGGTGTCCTCCGGAAGCCCGAGGAACGCGAGGTCGAGGGTGCCCGCGACGACCTGGCGCACCGATTCCTCGCTGTTCACCCCGGCCAGTCGGACCTGTACCTGGGGGTGGTCCTCCCGGAAGGACCGCAGGGCCGCGGGGACGTCGACGGCAGCGACGGTCGGGATCACGCCCACCGCGAGGACGCCGCGGACGACGCCCGTCGTCGCAGCGACCTCGGCGACCGCCCGGTCGGCAGCGTCGAGGCACTGGCGGGCCACGAGAAGGAACGCCTCACCGGCCACGCTGAGCCGCACCTGGCGACTGGTGCGGTGGAAGAGCCGTACGCCGAGCTCCTGCTCGAGCCGGGCGACCTGATGGCTGAGTGCCGACTGCACGACGAAACAGCGTTCGGCGGCCCTGGTGAAGCTGCCGAGCTCGGCGACGGCGACGACATACCTCATCTGCTGGAGCTCCACACAACCATCGTGATCCACGATCAATCAGATGACAAGCATGTGTTGGACTCATCGATCGATCGAGCGCAGTCTGGAGCCATGACCACGACCGCTCTCCCTGCACCGGCGCCCGGCACCTCCGGCACTCCCGGCACCTCGGGCACGGCAGGGGTGACCACAGTGACCGCGCTCGCCCCGATCGTGTGGGGATCGACGTACCTCGTCACGACCGAGCTGCTCCCCGCGGACCACCCGGTGTTCGCGGGCCTGCTCCGCTCGCTGCCCGCCGGACTGATCCTCTTCGCCGTGCTGCGCCAATTGCCCCGAGGCGTGTGGTGGTGGCGGGTCCTGGCCCTGGGCGCCCTCAACATCGGGATCTTCTTCCCCCTCCTCTTCGTCGCCGCCGAGCGCCTGCCCGGCGGAGTGGCGGCGACGGTGGGCGCCATCCAGCCCCTGCTGGTCGTGGCCCTGGCACTGCCCGTGCTCGGCGAACGTCCGGGAGTCGCCCGTGTCGGCTGGGCACTTGCCGGCGCACTGGGCGTCGCACTCGTCGTCCTCAGCTCCGACGCCCGCCTCGACGCCACCGGAGTCGTCGCCGGTGCCGGAGCGGCACTGTCGATGGCGCTGGGACTGGTGCTCACCCGGCGCTGGGGACGCCCGGCGGGCGTCAGCTCACCGGTGCTGGTGAGCTGGCTGCTGACGGCGGGCGGCCTCGTCCTGCTGCCGACGGCCTTCCTGCTGGAGGGCGCGCCGCCGGCGATCGACGGTGCCGCCGCCGCGGGCTACCTGTGGCTCGGCGGGCTCGGCGGACTGGCCGCCTACCTCGTGTGGTTCCGCGGGGTCGGCCTGCTGCCGGTCACCTCGACGGCACTGCTGGGACTGCTCTCCCCCGTCACCGCGGCAGTGCTCGGGTGGCTCGCCCTCGGCCAGTCCCTCGGACCGGTCCAGCTCGCCGGCTTCGCCCTCGCCCTCGCCGCGATCCTGGGCGGGCAGCTCACGGCTGCACGGCCCTTGCAACGACCAGCAAGCGCAAGGATCCCCACGTAGGAGCGGATCCCTGCACGCCCCGTGAGCCTCACCCAGCGACGTGATCCAGCAGCTCAGCACTGGCCGCAGCCGCAGCAACCGGGTCACCGCCGCGGATCGCCGTACGGACGGCGTCGTGCTCGGCCGCGAAGACCTCGGCGAAGACGTCGTCGCCCTCCGGCTGGTCGATGCTGGCACGCAGGGTCTCGACCAGACCACCGTAGATCTCGAGCAGCAGCGGGTTGTGCGCTGCCGCGACGACCGCGACGTGCAGGTCGACGTCGGCGTCGACGAAGGCGGTGCGGTCCCGGCGCTCGATCGCCTCCTCACGGCGGAGCGCGATGGCGTCCAGCTCGGCCAGGTCTGCGTCGGTACGACGCTCGGCGGCCAGGGATGCCGCGCGTACCTCGATCGCGTGGCGCACCTCGAGCAGGTGGGTGAGGTCGACACGGTCGCACTGACGGCGCATCAACGCCTGCACCTCGGTCGTGGCCGCGACGTAGGTGCCGTCGCCGCGACGTACCTCCAGCACGCCGACGTGGGCGAGGGCCTTGACCGCTTCACGCACGGTGTTGCGGCTGACGCCGAGCGAGGACGCGAGGACGGGTTCGGGCGGGATCCGGTGTCCGAGGTCCCACTCGCCGCTCGCGAGGAGGGCCCGCATGCCGTCGATCGCCTGGTCGACCAGGGAGGCCGGGGCGGCCGGGGCGAGTGGCATGCAGATCCTCTTTCGTCCAATCATCCGATGTCTGTGTACTCTAGTCGTCATGTCCGCCGTCGTCCAACCGCGCGCCGCCGCGTCGGCACGCCGCCGAGCGGGCGCCGGGCTGGTCGTCGCCGTCCTCCTGGTGGCGTTCAACCTCCGGATCGCCGTCACCAGCCTCGGCGCACTGCTCGACCACCTCGGCACCCAGGGCGTGTCACCCACCACCCAGGGGGTGCTGACCTCCCTTCCGGTGCTGTGCTTCGCTGCCGTCGGCGCGACCGCGATGGCGCTCACCCGCCGCGTCGGCGTCGACCGGGGGCTCGGCCTCGCGCTCCTGGTCCTCACCGCCGGCCTCGTGCTGCGCGTCCTCGACGGCACCCCCGCCCTGCTCGCCGGCACCCTCGTCGCCTGCGCCGGCATCGCGCTCGCCAACGTCCTGGTCCCCGCGATCGTCAAGGAGCACTTCCCCGAGCGGATCGGCACCCTCACCGGCGCCTACACCGCCGTGCTCTCCCTGGGCTCTGCCGCCGGCGCGGCACTCGCGGTCCCCCTCACCAACGCGACCGGCACCTGGCGCCTGGGCCTGGGCCTCTGGGCCGTCGTCGCCATCGCGGCCTTCGTCGCCTGGCTGCCGTACGCCCGCGGCGGTCGCCGCCCCGACGCCACCGCGCCGGGCACCAACCTGTGGCGCAACCCGACTGCCTGGGCCGTCACCATCCTCTTCGGCACGCAGTCCCTGTTCGCCTACGTGATGATGAGCTGGCTCCCGAGCGTGTACGTCGACGCCGGCTTCAGCGACGAGGCGGCCGGCCTGCTCCTCGCTGCGAGCATCGTGATCGGCGTCCCGTTCTTCTTCATCGTGCCGAGCCGGGCAGCCCGGATGCGCCACCAGGGCCACGTGATCGCCGCCCTCACCTCGCTGAGCATCCTCGGCTGGGCGGGGCTGTGGATCGCCCCCCAGGGCGGCGCGTGGCTGTGGGCCGCGCTGCTCGGAGCCGGCGGCGCAGTTTTCCCCGTGGTCCTGCTCTGCTTCGCGCTGCGCACCACCTCGGCGGTGGACACCGCCGCGCTCTCCACGATGGCGCAGAGCGTCGGCTACCTGCTCGCGGCCGGCGGTCCGTTCCTCGTCGGCACGCTCCACCACGCGACCGGTGGCTGGTCGATCCCCTGCGCACTCCTGGTCGGTCTCGGCGCGGTCCAGATCACCGCGGGCTACTTCGCCGGGCGCCCGGTCCAGGTCGAAGCCCGGGCCACAGATCGCTTGTAACTACGTGTTCATGTTCCGAAACCGGTCGTTGGATCGATCGAAACCGACACGAACACTTAGTTACAAGCGAGCTGGGGTCGACCCGACCGGGCACCCTCAGGCGGCCAACGCGCCGACCAGCACCGCCAGTGCGCGGTCCAGCTCGTCGTCGGTCGGACCACCGAAGCCGACCACCAGTCCGCTCAGCCGCGCGCTGCGGCAGTAGTCGCGCAGCAGGTTGATCCGGAAGCCCGCGTCCTCCGCAGCGGCGCGCACCCGGACCGCCCGCGCGTGCGGGAGCAGCCAGGTGGAGTACATCCCGGCGACCGGACCGGCGAGCTCGGCGTACGGCGACAGTGCGGCCACCACCCGGGGCGCCCGCTCCGCGTAGACCCGGCGCGCCGAGCGCACCACCGCGTCGACGTACCCGTCGCGCACCAGGGTCACCATCGCCCGCTGGACCGGCCACGGCGGCGCATCGTGGGTGAGGTCACGGTGGACGTCGAGAGGGTCGAGCAGCCGGTCCGGCACCACCATCCAGCCGAGCCGCAGCGACGGCAGGATCGACTTGGATGCGGTGCCGAGGTAGGCGACGCGGTCGCGGTCCAGCGAGGCCAGCGCCGGCACCGGTGCGACGTCGTAGCGGAACTCGGAGTCGTAGTCGTCCTCCACCACCAGCGCGCCGTCCCGCGCCGCAGTGGCGAGCAGCGTGAGCCGGTCCACCGCCGGCATCACCCGGCCGAGCGGGTGCTGATGGGCGGGCGTGACGTACGCCGCCGAGCAACCCGCGAGGTCGACGACCGGATCAGCAGCGGGCAGGTCCCGCACCTCACGCCCGGACTCCCGGACCGTCGCGACGGCCGCCCGGTAGCCCGGGTCCTCCATCGCGACCGGCTCCCGCGGCAGCACCGCCAGCAGGTGGCGCAGACCGGCGGCGGTGCCGCCCGTGATCCGCACGGTGGCCGCATCCACCGCGAGCCCGCGGGTCCGGCCGAGTCGCTCGGCCACGAGGGCCCGCAGCTCGGGCAGGCCCCGGGCGTCGTCGTACCCCCGCGGCGGGGTCGCGACCGACACCTCACGCCAGGCCCGACGCCAGACCGCGGCGTGCCGGGGATCGATCCACGGCGTACCCGCATCGAGCATGACCAACGTCTGCTCCACTGGCGGCGTACGACGCCGGGCCGGGCGGGCGGATGCAGCGGCCGGACCACCCGCGACCCACGTCCCCGACCCGCGACGGGCCTCGAGCCAGCCCTCGGCCAGGAGCTGGTCGAAGGCCTGCTCGACGACGGCCCGGGACACCCCGAGGTCGACGGCGAGCGGGCGCGACGCCGGCATCCGGTCGCCCTGGGCGAGCACACCGCGGACAACGAGGTCGCGTACCTGGTCGGCGAGCTGGGTGCCGAGCGGTCGGAGGTCGGCACGGTCGATCCGGACGGGCAACATCTCTAAGTGGCCTGCCGATCTCCGGTCGATCTGGCCCGTGCCTCCAGGCCACCTGTCGAGCACGATGATGCCATGAGCACCTCGATCCTGCCGCCGCTGGAGCCCACCGACCGCACCCGGGTCACTCGCGGCCGCAACCGCGCCGTCACCGACCGGTCCGCCCTGTTCGCGCTGCTCGACGACGCCCTCATCGCCCACCTCGGGATCCAGGTCGGCGAGCACCCGCTGGTCCTCCCGACCGCCTTCGCCGTCGACCCTGACGGCCCGGACGAGTGCGGGACGCTCTACCTGCACGGCTCGGTGGCCGCGCGCTGGTTGCGCGGATCGATCGGCGCCACGGTCTGCGTGACGGTCACCGAGCTCGACGGCCTGGTCGCCGGCCGCTCGGCGTTCCACCACTCGATGAACTACCGCTCCGCCGTGGTCATCGGCCCGGCCCGCCTCGTCGAGGATCCCGAGGAACGCCAGCACGCGCTCGACCTGATCGTCGACCACATGATCCCCGGCCGCACCACCACCCTGCGCCCGAGCACCCGCAAGGAGCTCGCCGCGACCGCCGTCCTGGCCGTCCCGCTCATCGAGGCGTCGATGAAGGAACGGGCCGGCGACCCCGTCGACGAACCCTCCGACGTCGAGGACGGCGTGTGGGGAGGTCACGTCCCGGTCCGACGCGTGTTCGACGCCCCCGTCCCCGCCGCCGACAACCACCGCGGTCTGGACGTCCCGCTCGCCGTCGCCTCCGTCGCCTCCGCCGCGGCGGTCTCAGCAGCGGGCTCAGCAGCGCTGTAACACGTTGTTCCCGTCACGAAACCGGTGCTGTGGCGGCGTGCTGGACACGAGAACCGTCGGGTAGCCGGGTGGACAGCGTGTTGCATCGGCGCTGGCGATCAAGCCGAACTCGAGGCTGGACCGAGCACCTTCCCGAAGGACCGCGCCAGGGCAGCGTGCGCATAGAACCCGAACCCGGGGATCGCGACGTACCCCTCACTGGCGTACAAGGCAATCGCCTCGGGCTGCTTCAAGCCGGTCTCGAGCACGGCGAGATCGTGGCCGGCCGCGAACGCACTCCGCTCCAGCTCGGCCAGCACGGCGCGGGCCAGGCCCCGGCCCCGGTGCTCCGCGACCACGAACATCCGCTTCAGCTCGACTGCACTGTTGCCACCGAGCGCCTGCACCGGCGAGCGTCGCCACGCACCCGTCGCCACGGGTACGCCGTCGTCGTACCCCACGAGGAACAGGCCCTCCGGCGGGTCGAACACGGTCGGGTCGACGGGGCTCTCGTCGGGCGAGCCGTAGCGCTCGGCGTACTCCTCCTGGACGCGCGCGACGAGGGCGGCGGCATCGGGGTGGAGGTAGCCGACGGGGCGGAGTTCGAGGTTCGCTTGCATCGCGAAACCGGTTTAGCACCGGCGTCACCTGCCTGTCACACTGGAGCCATCTCTGACAACGTCGTCAGCCTCCCCGCGCTCACCCTCGACGAGAAGGATGACCACGTGCCCGACATCCAGATCCCCGCTGATCTCAAGCCAGTCGACGGCCGCTTCGGCGCCGGTCCCTCGAAGATCCAGACCGGTCACCTCGACGCGCTTTCCGCCACGGGCGACACCCTGCTGGGCACCTCGCACCGGCAGGCGCCGGTACGAAACACCGTCGGTCGTGTGATCGCAGGCCTCTCCGACCTGTTCAGCCTTCCCGAGGGCTACGAGGTCGTGCTCGGCAACGGCGGCGCGACGGCGTTCTGGGACATCGCGGCGTTCGGCCTGATCGAGAAGAAGTCGCAGCACCTGACGTTCGGGGAGTTCTCGAGCAAGTTCGCCTCGTCGGTCACGGCAGCGCCGTGGCTCGACGAGCCGTCGGTCATCAAGGCCGACCCGGGATCGCGCCCGGTCGCGGTCGCGGAGGCCGGCGTCGACGCCTACGGCTGGGCCCACAACGAGACCTCGACCGCCGTGATGGCGCCGGTTGTGCGGCCCGAGGGCATCGACGAGGGCGCCCTCGTGCTGATCGACGCCACCTCGGGTGCGGGCGGCCTCCCCGTCGACCTGACCGAGAGCGACGTCTACTACTTCGCCCCGCAGAAGAGCTTCGCCTCGGACGGCGGCCTGTGGTTCGCCGTCTTCAGCCCGGCCGCGATCGAGCGCGCCGAGCGGATCGCCGCCTCGGACCGCTACATCCCGCCGTTCTTCAACCTCAAGACAGCCATCGACAACAGCCGCCTCAACCAGACCTACAACACCCCGTCGGTCGCCACGCTCTTCCTGATGGCCGAGCAGCTGGACTGGATGAACGCCCAGGGCGGCCTCAAGGGCATGGTCGAGCGCACCACGGCGTCGTCCGATGCGCTGTACGGCTGGGCCGAGCGCACGTCGTACACGACGCCGTACGTCGCCGACCCGAGCCACCGCTCGCTGGTGATCGGCACCATCGACTTCGACGACAGCATCGACGCCGCCGAGATCGCGAAGGTGCTGCGCGCCAACGGCATCGTCGACACCGAGCCCTACCGCAAGCTCGGCCGCAACCAGCTGCGGATCGCGATGTACCCCGCGATCGACCCGAGCGACATCGAGGCCCTCACCCGGTCGATCGACTTCGTGGTCGAGGCGCTGGGGAGCTGATCGGGATTCTGGCGGGTGGCAGTTTCACCGCTTAGGCGGTGAAACTGCCCCTGGGCGCATGAAATTCCGTGTGCTCAGAGGCAGTTTCGTGGGTTAGGCGGTGAAACTGCCACCGAGCACCCACCCGCCCGCACCACCGGCCAGCACCACCACCCACCTCAGGCGTACTGGTCCACCCGCGGCGCACCGAGCGCCATCATCAGCTCACGCCGGGCGGCGCCGGTGATCGCACCGGGGGTGGCGAGGGCTTCGACGACGGAGGTCTGCAGGCCCTTGTGCTCGTGGAAGTGGTGAAGGGCGGCAGCACGCCACTCCTCGATGGCCGGCCCCATGTCCGGCCCCACCACCGGCATCGAGTCCAGCGTGTCGTGGGTGCGGGCGATCCAGGCCCCGCAGAGCAGGGCGACAGCAGCCAGCAGGACCGCAGTGGTCAGCTCGATCGGCATCGTCGTCTCCCTCGTTCGTTCGCTTGCGTTGGTGACCGGACCAACGACGTGCGCTCGACAGGGGTGACGATCGGTCGATCAAATCGGGACGAAGTCCCTGTTCAGAGGCGTTGCGCCACCAGGTCGTACGACGCACGACCGAAGGCCACGATCCGCGCCAGCTCCACCGAGGTCGGCGTGCTGCGCAACGTCTCGATCGCGGCGTCGACCGCGTCCTCCCGTGGCCAGCCGTAGACCCCTGCGCTCACCAGAGGGAACGCGATCGATCGCGCTCCGAGCTCGTCGGCCACCTCCAGCGCCCGTCGGTAGCAGGAGGTGAGCTGTGCCCGGTCGGTCTCCCCGGCGCGGTGGTTGGGCCCCACGACGTGGATCACCCACTGCGCTGGCATCTCGCCCGCCGTCGTCCACCCGGCGTCACCCGTCGCGAGGCCTTCCGGAAAGCGTCGGCGACAGTCGTCCAGCACCGCGGGTCCGCCGGCCCGGTGGATCGCACCGTCCACGCCGCCACCGCCGCGCATCGCCCGGTTGGCGGCGTTCACCACCACATCGACCTGCTGGGCGGTGATGTCTCCCTCGACGACCTCGATCTCCATGGATCGAGCGTGCCACGACCCTCAGACGGTTCGCAGCCGCACGACGCAGGGGCCGCCCTCGGTCAGGCCCTGCGCGACGCGCACCGCCTTCTTCACCGGCAGCACGTAGGTCTTCTCCTCGGCGCTCGGGAACACCGAGGTCTGCCAGGTGCTCGTCCCGATCGTGACCTCGACGCGCACGCTGCCGAAGCCCTTGCCGGGCACGGCTTCCGCCTCGATCTCGTCGGAGAGCCCGAAGGGCAGGCTGACGAAGAACCACGCACCGTTGGCCTCCTCGCGCGCCGACCAGCGCCACAGCTCGGCCACGAACTCCTGCTCGCTCACCCGATCGATCCTGTCAGCGACCACCGACGAGACGCAGGGTGGCCCGCTCCAGTGCCAGTTGCCGGGCGTCGGGGTCCGGGTGGCGACGCCGTACGGCGGCAGCGATGGTCCGTCCCTCCTGGTAGGCGTCGACGACCCGCGGGTCGACGTAGGCCGACCGGGCGAGGGCGGGGGTGTTGCCGAGGAACTCCGCCACCTCCTTCATCGCGCCGGCGACGGCGCGCTTGCGGGCGGTCACCGAGGCCTCCGGCCCGGGCGCCTCGGCCAGCGCCGCTGCGGCCAGCACCGTCCCGTGCCAGGTCCGGAAGTCCTTGGCCGTCACCTCGAGCCCGCTCACCTCGCGCAGGTAGTCGTTGACCGCCCCCGCATCGAGGTCCAGCAGTCGGCGGTCCGCTCGGCGTCGGCGGCGACGACGATCGAGTGCGGTGACGGCCACCGGGTCGTCGATCTCGACGTGGTGCTCCACCCCGGACTTCCCGACGAACTCGAACACCAGCATCTCCCCCGAACGCCGCACGTGCTGTCGCTCGAGCGTGGTCAGGCCGAACGAGCCGTACTGCTCGACGTACACGTCGTCACCGATGCGGAAGCAACCCAGGTCGATGAGTCGCACCGCGAGCGCACAGGTCGCCCGCTCGCCGAGGTCGTCGGCGGCGAGGTCGGCCAGCACGTTCTCCCGGATGCCGGGCAGCCGCCGGCCCATGCCGACGACCCGTTCGTGCTTGGCCGCAGCGCGCTGCTCGACCCACGCCGGGTGGTAGAGGTACTGCCGGCGCCCGGCGTCGTCGGTCCCGACGGCCTGGAGATGACCGTTGGGGCGAGGACAGATCCACACCTCGGTCCAGGCGGGCGGGATGACCAGGGCCTTGCACCGCTCCGCATCCACGGGCGGCAGCGGCTTGCCTGCCTCGTCGAGATGGACGAAGCCGCGTCCGGCACGGCGTCGGCCCCAGCCCGGGTCCTCCGGCGAGGTACGACGCAGACGGGGCACGGCTGGACGGTAACCCGACGCGGCCGAATCATCCCTCCCGCACAGGGCGCAGGCTCAGGGGGCAGGCTCAGGGAGCAGGCTCAGCGCGGCCGCAGCGAACGCACGAGCACCCCGATCACGACGGCACCGACGACACCACCCAGCGCCCACGGCCACCACGACCGTTCTGCGACGACCTCGACGGGCGCGGACTCCCCCGCCGTCCCGGGACTCGCGGGGGTGGACGACCCGTCCGTGGGATCGCCCTGCGGCTCCTCCGAGATCGGCAGGTCGACCCGCAGCACGTCGGCGTCCTTGCCCTCCGAGCTCACCAGCACCTCGCCGTCCTCGCTGACCGCGATCCCCTCGCCCTGCTGCTGGGCGGGCAGGTCGAGGATCGCGACCCGGTCGAGCTCGGGCCACGCGTAGACGGCGGCCTGGGTGTAGTTGCGGAGCACGAGATGCTTCCCGTCGGGCAGGAAGGCCCCGTCGGTGGCGATCCCGAGCACCTCGTCGACGGCCTCCAGCTGGTTCGGGCCGTCGGGGTCGAGGGTTGCCGGGGCGAGGTACAACCGGCCGATGAACTCCTTGGCCACGACGTACAGGCGCCCGGTTGCGGGATCGACGAGGAGGGACTCCGCATCGTGCGCACCGTCCGGATAGACCAGCTCGTACGTCGTCGCCCGGACCTCACGCTCGCCGCGCCCGAACGGCACCCGAGCGACCTCGATGCTGTCGCGGGAGGCGGTGTTGTCACCGATGTCCCCGACGTAGACATGGCCGTCCCCGGCGGGCGCGAGGGCCTCGATGTCGCGCGCCTCCCCCTGCCAGCTGGTGACGCCGACGGTGTCCCCGGTGGCCGGGTCGACCGTGAAGATCCGGTTGCCGTCCCCGGAGTCGTTGACCGTCACGACGAGCCCGTCGCGCGCGACCAGCCCGCTGGACTCGAGGATGTCGGGATCGGTGAAGTGGAAGACCACCTCGGACTCGACCGGCTCGGTTGAGGGGCCCGACGCGGCGAGCCCGATCCCGAAGGGCAGGGGCAGCAGGAGGAACAGCAGCTTCTCCACGCGGCTCAAGCGCCGTTCCCGCCCGGGGCCGCGAGGAGGTCCCCGAGGCGCGGGGCGATGGCCCAGGTGGCGACGAGGGCGTCGTACTCGTCGGCCGGACCGGCCGACCCGCCCGAACCGACCGACCCGCCGGCTCCCCCGACCCGCACCGCACGCAGCAGCGTGTTGCGTGGAGTGTGCGCGCTGTCGACGAACTCCATCACGTCGACCTTGTAGCCACGACCCCGCAGCAGCAGGGCGCGCAGGGCGTCGGTCAGCGTGTCCGCGAACCGCTCGCGCAGGATGCCGTCGCGCACCAGCGAGGAGTACGGCGACGGGGTGGGACTGCGACGGAGCTGGGCCGCGATGTCGTGGTGGCAGCAGGGTGCGGCCAGCACGAGCGGCGCCTCCCACTCGACAGCCCGGGCGAGGGCGTCGTCGGTGGCGGTGTCGCACGCATGAAGTGCGAGCACCACGTCCGGCGGCTCCGGCAGGACCGCGTCCCCGATGGTGCCGGCGACGAAGAGTGCGTCGATGCCCAGGCGCTGCGCCACGGCCGCGTTGTGGTCACGGGACTGCTCCTTCACGTCGACACCGGTCAGCCGCACCGGGATGTCACGGCGCTCGGTGAGGAAGCGGTGGGCGGCGAAGGTGAGGTAGCCGTTGCCGCAACCGAGGTCGACGATGCGCAGCGGGTCCTCGGCGCTCGGTGTGCGCAGGTGCCCCTTCGCGACGGCGTCGGCCACGGACCGGTCCAGGATCCGCAGGAAGTCCTCGATCTGGCGGTACTTCGCCATCCGGCTGGGCTTCATCCGGCCCTGTGCGTCGGTCATCCCGAGCTCGGCGAAGACCGGGTCGCCCTCCGGCAGCAACCGCTCCTTGGCCCGGTCGTGTCCACGAGCGGGCTCGGGGGCAGAGCTCGCCGCCGTGCGTCGCGAGGTGTGGATCGCGGCCTCGCCCTTCTTGGTCACGCGCAGCGACAGCAGCTCGGCGCTGGTCTCGACCGTCCAGTTGCCGAAGGGTGCCGCCAGCAGCTCGTCCACGACCGCCTCGGCCGCCTCCCCCTGCAGGTGGTTGGCGGCATGGGCCTGGGTGGCGTCGTACCTCGTCACCTGGAGGTGGCGCCCGGCCTTCAGGTCGACCCACCGCAGCTCGACGCGACGCCACACGGGTGCCTCGGCGCGGCGTCGACCGGACCCGATCGCCCGCACCAGCTCGCCTTCGGCCAGCAGCCGCTCACGGGTCAGGGCCAGGCCGACGGGCAGGGTCTCGGTCCGGCTGCTCATCGTCCGGTCACTTCGAGAGGGCCGCGACGACCACGATGAGCAGGAGGATGACCAGCGCGGCCGGGATGATCAGACGGCGATGGCGCGGGTTCACGTCCTGATCCTACGGCCCTGATTCTTTGCCTTCTGCACCGCCGGACCTCCGCGATTCATCGGTAGAGTCCCGAACACAAGTCTGCTCTTGGGGGAGGGGGACTGGAGCTCGAGCCGTGCGGGTCATCACCCGGATCCTGGTCGTCGCTCTCGGGTGCCTGGCCCTCGTCGGCCTGCCTGCCGCGCCGAGCGTCGCCGCACCGATCCTGACGGTGCGCAGCATCACGCTCTTCCCCCAGGTCGGCGGTGAGCTCACGCTGGTCGCCTCCCTCGATGGCACGGGCGGCACTGGCAGCACGGGCGACACGGGCGACCTGCCCGGACCGCTCACCGTCGAGAAGTGGGTGGCCGGATCGGGCTGGACGCAGGTCGAGGCGTTCGCCTCGAGCAGCGACGCCGGCGCGCTGACCGTCCCCCTCACCTCCGGACCGATGGCCGCGGGCGGCACCACCTGGGTCCGCGTCGTCGGTCCCGGTGAGGGAGCCCTCGTCTCGGACAAGCTCGGACTGCTCGTCTTCGGCAATGCCACTCCCCCGTTCACCACGACACCCCTGCCCACGGTCACCGGCACGCACGCGGTCGGCTCGACACTGCGTGCCACCGCAGGCACCTGGACGCCCACGCCCGCCGCGATCGGCCTGCAGTGGAACCGCGACGGGGTCAAGATCGGTCCGATCGCCGCGACGTACACGCTGAGTGCCGCCGACCTCGGCCACCGGATCACCGTCTCCGCCGTGGCCTTCCCGCACAAGGGAACCGCCGACATCTTCACGATCCGCGACAGCAGGCCCGCGGGCCCGGTCGTCCGGGGAACGTTCACCATCTCCGAGCCGCGCATCCTGGGGCGCGCCGTGCTCGGCGAGGAGCTCCGGGTCGACCTGGGCACCGTCCACCCCTCGCCGCGCACCCTCACCCACCAGTGGTCGCGCGACGGCGTACCCGTCGAGGGCGCCACCGCGGCGACCCACACCGTCGCGCAGGCCGACGCAGGCTCGGTCCTCACGGTCACCGTGCGCGCCGAGGCCGACGGCATCGAGCCGGCGGAGCGGACCAGCGCGGCGTTCACCGTCCCGGCCGACGTCGGCCCGCCCGGTCCCCTGCTCGCCGATCACCTGCGCCCCGATGACGGCACCCCGCTCCCCGCAGCGGAGGTCTCGGTCCGCTCGGGGACGGCGCTGCCGGCGTGGCCGACGATCCACCGCACCTGGTGGACCTCCCCGTTGCTGACCCACTCGCAGGTGCCCGTACCGTTCCTGACCCTCGCCAGCACGATGTACGGCCAGGACTGGGCGCGCGAGGTCAACGGGGCCGAGTACGCCGGCACGAACGTCTCGATGAAGAACATCGACGTCTCCTTCACCATCACCGCGCGCCGCTTCGCGATCGCCTATCGCGGCACCCGGACCCACGACGCGATGGTCTGGCTGGACGGTCGACCCGTGTCGGCGACGCCACTGGTGACCAGTAGCCCCGGGGACACCGCCTACGCCGCGAACTGGATCGTGATCGAGCTGCCCGAACGGCGGACGACCGAGGTGCGCTTCACCGGCCCGCTGAGCTTCACCGGCGTCGACGTCCCCGGCGACGAGAACGCCGTGATCACCGCCAGCCCGGAGCGCCTCACCGTCGGGGTCGTGTCGGACTCGCTCTTCGACGTGTGTGCCGAGGCGAGGTGCATGAGTCGCGCCGCCGTCCCGACACTGAGCAGCCTGACCGGTTGGCGGGTGTGGAACCTCGCCGAGGGCGGCACCGGCTACCTCTCCTCCTCCAGCGCACCGGGATTCGGTGCCTACCAGCCCAGCCCGTTCGGTTCCCCCCGACGACTCGACGCCATGGCGCGGGCGCCGATCGACCTGCTCCTGGTCAACGGGTCCTTCAACGACGCGACGGTGGCGTCCTACTCGGCGGAGTCCCACCGCGCTGCTGTCGAGAAGTACCTCACCGACGTCGCACGACTCCGCCCAGGGCTCCCCGTGGTGCTCGTCGGCGTCGAGCCGATCGGGCGCTACCAGACGCGCTACTGGGACGACCGGGCACGGGCGATGAACGCGACCCTCGCGTCCATGGTCGGTCGCCACGACAACGTCATCGGCTTCATCGACCCCTACACCGATCGCTGGCTCACCGGAACCGGCTCGATCGTGGCGCCGACCGGCGACGGCAACCAGGACGTGTACGTCGGGACCGACGGCGTGCACCTCACCGTCGCCGGGGTCGCCTACTACGTCGGACGGATCGTCGACGAGCTCGTCGAGCTCAGGCTGCCGGCCAGCCTCACCAGTGCTCGAGCGACGCCGTGATGATCGAGGCGAGGTCGTCCCCGGTGACCTGTTTGGGCGCCGTGGCCAGGAGTCGCTGCTGCTGGAGGGCGCCGGTGACGAGGTCGTCGACGTCCTGCTCGCCGTAGCCGACGGCACCGAGGCCGTTGGGGATCCCAATGTCCTGCATCAGCCGCGCCACCACGTCGGGAAGGACGTCGGGCCCCTGCCCCGAGGCGGTCGGATCGAGCAGGCGCGCGGCCCGGAGGTGGCGCTCCGGGGAGGCGTCGAAGGTGAACCGGAACGCCTCCGGCGCGGTCAACGACACCGCCATGCCGTGCGGCACCATCGGCTCGTCCTGCGGGTAGCCCACGGGCGTGAAGTCACGGACCCGACCGGCGATCGGGTAGGCATTCGCGTGCGGGATGTGGACGCCGGCGTTGCCGAACCCGAGCCCGGCGAAGGTGGCGGCCAGGGCCATCTGGTCCGCCGCCGCGTCCCCACCCGGATCGCCGGGTTCGCGACGTACGGCGTCCCGGAAGGCCGTCGACAGCAGGTCCAGGGCACGCTCGGACCACAGGTCCGCGATCGGGTTGGAGCCGCAGTAGGGCACCCGCTGCTCCGGCGTCTTGGCGTCGAAGTCGGCGTACCAACGGGCGGTGTAGCTCTCCAGCGCGTGGCAGAGGATGTCCATCCCGGCCGCCGCGGTCACCCCTGCTGGCTGGGTTGCGGACAGGGCGGGGTCGACGACGGCCAGCCGCGGCCGCAGGGCCGCGTGGCTGATGCCGGTCTTGACCTTCAGCGCGAGCACGTCCATCACGCAGATGGTCGTCGACTCGCTGCCGGTGCCGGTCGTCGTCGGGACCGCCACCAGGGGCAACACCGGCTGCTCGGGAGCGCGGGCCTTGCCGACCGGTGCGTTGACGTAGTCCATCAGCTCACCGGGATTGGTCACGAGCAGCGCGACCGCCTTGCCCGTGTCGATCGCGGAGCCGCCACCCACGGCCACGACAGCGTCGAAGGGACCCTCTCCGCGCGCGAACGCGACGGCGTGCTCGAGCGACACGTCGGTCGGCTCGACCCGGGCACCGTCGTAGACCACGACCTCGAGACCGTGCCCGCGCAGGGACTCGGCCACCGTGCCGGCGTGCCCGGCGGCCGCGACGCCCGCATCCGTCACGAGCAGCACGCGTCTGGCACCCCAGCCCCGGACGTCGTAGCCGATCTCGCGGGACGCTCCGCGGCCGAACTTCAGTGCGGGCGCTGCATAGGTGAAGACGGTCTCGCTCACCCGGCGAGCGTATCCCCGGCCACCTCGATGGCAGCGCGCACGGAGCCGTAGACCTTCAGCGCGCCGCTCGCGACCTCGGTGAGCGGCACCCAGGCGACCTGGTCGGTCGTGCCGCCCTCCTCCACGACCCGCGGCTCGCCCTCGCCGACCGTGGCGCGGTAGATCACGCCGATCGCGTGGAAGTCCTCGGCACGACCGTTGGGCGCCGTGCCGGTGAAGTGGTGGTCCAGCACGGTGAGCAGCTCGGTGGCCTCACCCTCCAGTCCGCACTCCTCCCACAGCTCGCGCCGGATCGTGTCGGTCGGTGTCTCCCCGTGGTCGATGCCGCCGCCCGGCAGGTGCCAGGTGCCCGGGTCCGGAGCGAGGTCCGAGGTCCGGGTCAGCAGGATCGCGCCGTCACGGATCACACAGGCGTAGGCAGCCGTGCGCTGCCGCTGCCGGATGCGGTACGACGCCAGCGCGTCGGTCACGAGGCTGACCGTCGGGACCGTGCCGTCCAGCACGTCGGCGATCGGCTTCCAGGCCGCCTCGGCCGTGCTGCCGTCCACCTCGGTGACGTGCGGCTCCGGCGAGTCGGGCGCCACCCAGCCCTCGTAGACGATCCGGACCGAGTGGGCGTCGACGCGACGCCCGCGGCGCCAGGAGTCCTCGACGTGCAGGGAGTGGACGTTCGCGGTCGAGTCGACCTCGGCGTGCAGCCCGGTCTCCTCGTAGACCTCGCGGACGACTGCGTCCTGCGGGTCCTCGCCGTGGTCGACGCCGCCGCCGGGCAGCGACCACAGCTCCTTCTTGGTCACCCGCTCGGAGAGTCGGGAGAGCAGGATCTGCTCACCACGCACGATCACGGCGTACGCCGCGAGCCGCTGCACGCGCTGCCCCATCGCTGTCTCCTCTCCTCCGTCGTTCACCTTCGGCCGGGTCACCTGCTCGACCGGGTCAACTGAAGGGTGGACGTGCATCGCGGGCGAGCGAGCGGCGACCGGCCCAGCGCCACACCCGGGCGGCACGGTCGCGGTCCTCGTCGGTGACCAGGTTGCCCATCCAGCGCAGCGCGAGGGTCATCAGCAGGTCCGAGCGCATCCCGACCGGCCCCAGGGCCGGCAGCAGGCGCGGCACGGTGACCAGTCCGGCGAGCCGGCGCGCGATCGAGAACGACTCGCCGTAGTGCTCGCGCAGGATCTGCGGCCACACCACGGACAGGTCGACGTCGGGCGTCTCGGCGAGCAGCTCGGCCAGCATCCGACCGGTCTCCAGGCCGTAGTCGATGCCTTCGCCGTTGAGCGGGTTCACGCAGGCGGCGGCGTCCCCGATCAGGGCCCAGTTGCGGCCGGCGACGTGGGACACGGCGCCACCCATCGGGAGCAGCGCGGACGTCTCCATGCGCAGCTCGTCACCGAGGCCGAACTCCTCACGCAGACGCGAGGCGTAGAGCCTCATCAACGGCTTGATCGCCACATCGGTGGGTCGCTTCGCCGTGGCGAGCGTGCCGGCACCGAGGTTGACCTCGCCGCTGTCCGCGCCCAGCGGGAAGATCCAGCCGTAGCCGGACAGGATCTCGTCCTGCTCCCCGCGCAGCTCCAGGTGCGAGCTGATCCACGGGTCGTCGGCGCGGGTGGAGGTGACGTACGAGCGCCCGGCGACGCCGTAGACGGTGTCGCGGTGCCACTCACGGCCCAGCACCTTGCCAAGCGGGGAGCGCACGCCGTCGGCGACGACGAGCCGCCGGCAGGCGACCTCACGGCCGTCCTTGAACACCACGGCTGCGACGCGGTCGCCGTCCATGCGTACGTCGACGGCCCGGGCGCCGTCGAGCCCGGTGGCTCCGGCCTTCAGGGCATTCGTGCGCAGGTGGTCGTCGAGCTCGGTCCGGGCGACCGCACTCCCCCAGTCCGGCAACGTGCCGCCGGGCCAGGGCAGGTGCAGGGTCTGGCCGAACCCGTGGGCCCGCAGGCCCTGGTTGACCGTGTGCGCACGCACCCAGTCGCGCAGCCCCAGCCGATCGAGCTCGCCGATGGCGCGGGGCGTCAGGCCGTCGCCGCAGGTCTTGTCGCGCGGGAAGACCGCTGCGTCGGCGAGGACCACGTCGGCACCCGAGCGCGCCGCCCAGGCAGCTGCCGCCGCTCCAGCGGGACCGGCGCCGACGACGAGGACGTCGGTGCTCAGGGTGGACGTGTCACTCATGGGGGCATTGTCTCAGCCCGGCCCACACGACCCGCATCCTGCCCGGCGCTGGCACCGGGTCGAGCTGCGATCAGCTGGCCTCGACGACGACCTCGTCGTAGCCGTAGGCGACGTCCTGACCCGGCGTCGGGTCGTCCACCGCACGCACGAGCACGTCGAGATCAGTCCGGACGTCGTCGTCGGAGCGCGAGAAGTCGTTGGCGACGAGCACCATCTTCTGGGCCACCTCGTGCAGCGTGGTCGCGGTCCGCGAGAGCACGCTCGTCGCCTGCTCACGGAGGTGGGTGGTCTCCGTGTGATGGCCGCGGCGGCCGTAGCCGACCAGGAAGTACCGTTCCCACGGCCAACCGTTCAGGGCGGGGAGGTCACCGGACACGAGATCCAGCGTGCGCGCGACCACCTCGACCAGACCCGCGGCCTC
Organism: Nocardioides sp. Root190; assembly: GCF_001428565.1. Classification (GTDB taxonomy): domain Bacteria; phylum Actinomycetota; class Actinomycetes; order Propionibacteriales; family Nocardioidaceae; genus Nocardioides. The sequence continues at coordinate 291,063 of NZ_LMIA01000001.1, forward strand.
CAGCAGCTCCGGCCCGTGGACGTCGATCGTCTCGCCGGGTCCGAAGTACTCCTCCCCCGGCCCGCCGTCGACGAAGGGCACCGAGGTGCCGGGCGCCGTGAGGTCGTAGTAGTCCGGGTTGGCCACCGCGCGGGCGACCAAGGTGTCCGCACAGTCGGCATAGGCGCGCTCGGTCTCGCTGACCGCTCGGCAGTGGGCGCTCAGCGCCAGGAGCAGGTTGCCGTGGACACCCGAGACGCTGCTGGCCTCGAACTCCAGCTCCGGCGGCTGCTCGACGTCGGGGATGGCCGCGGAGAGGGTCGCGCTGAGTCCGGCGACCACCAGGACCCCGGGTCCCGCTATGAATCCGCTCGCGATGGTGGCCAGGCCTGAGATCACCGCGAACCCGGTCTTGATCAGGCTGGTGTCGCCGCCACCACCGGAGGCGTACCTCCGGAAGGCCGCCTCCGCCTTGTCCGCGATGTCGAGCAGGTCCTCGGTGTTGTCGACCCAGACCTGTCGCTCACCCTCCACGACCACGCCGAGGCCGGCGACCAGGACCTGCTGGCCCGCGATCACATTGCCCAGCCGACCCAGGTACGAGCGGCGCAGCGCTTCCATCGCCGCACCCTGGCGAGGACCGATCTCGGTCATGATCTCCGAGAGGAGGACGGCCAGGTCGAGGTTGCCGTGACCACTCGAGGAGCTGCTGCCCTCGCCGTCGAGGTAGGCGCCACCCGCATCGAGGGCCGTCGCGAGCTCACCGAGCCGCTGGACCGGGAAGTCGAAGGTGACCGGCTGGGGCGCGTCCTCGAACCGCTCGAAGTTCTGCCGGATCTCCTCGTCCCACTTCTCGTAGAGCTGGGTCGCGTCGGTGTACTGCCCGACGAAGTTCGCCTGGACGTGGTCGACCTCGATGTTGCCGTAGAGGAAGACCTTGCCGTCCGGGTAGCTGATCCGGATCGGATCGGAGACCGGGAGCTCCTCGGTGGGACGCGAGTAGCCCTCGAAACCGTCGCGACAGTTCCCGTAGTAGTTGAAGTCCGACATCTCGGCCTCGATCGCCGCCTCGATGACGCGCTTGATCGCGGCGGCCAGGCCCGGCACGTTGTGGCCCATCGCAGTGCCTTCCGTTCGTGAAGTGGTCCTGACCCTCCTCCCCCGGAACGGTTCTCGACAAACGCTCACCACAAAGCACACAGGCCCTCCCGAGCAGATGCTCGGAAGGGCCTGCGGTGACGACGGATCAGTTCTGGTAGGAACCGAAGTCGAAGTCGTCGAGAGCCACTGCCTGACCCGTGGCGTTGCCGAACTCGTAGTCGTAGGACTCGTAGCCCGTGACGGCGTACGCCGCGGCGCGCGCCTCCTCGGTCGGCTCCACACGGATGTTGCGGTAGCGCTCCAGACCGGTACCGGCCGGGATGAGCTTTCCGATGATCACGTTCTCCTTCAGGCCACGCAGGCTGTCGGAGCGACCGTTGATCGCGGCGTCCGTGAGCACCCGGGTGGTCTCCTGGAAGGAGGCCGCCGAGAGCCACGACTCGGTCGCGAGCGAGGCCTTGGTGATGCCCATGAGCTCGGGACGACCCGAGGCCGGCTTGCCGCCCTCGGACACGACGCGACGGTTCTCCGTCTCGAAGCGAGCACGGTCGACCAGGTCGGAGGGGAGCAGGTTGGTCTCGCCCGACTCGAGCACCGTGATCCGGCGCAGCATCTGCCGCACGATGATCTCGATGTGCTTGTCGTGGATCGACACACCCTGGCTGCGGTAGACCTCCTGGACCTCGTCCACCAGGTGCTGCTGGGTCTTGCGGACACCGAGGATGCGCAGCACCTCCTTCGGGTCGGGCGTGCCCTGGGTGAGCATCTGGCCGACCTCGATGTGGTCGCCGTCGCCGACCAGCAGTCGCGAACGACGGCTGACGACGTACTCGATGACCTCGGAACCGTCGTCGGGCGTGACGAGGACCTTGCGGGCCTTGTCGGTCTCCTCGATCTCCACGCGGCCAGCGGCCTCGGAGATCGGGGAGACACCCTTGGGGGTCCGGGCCTCGAAGAGCTCGACCACGCGGGGCAGACCCTGCGTGATGTCGCTCGCGGAGGCCACACCACCGGTGTGGAAGGTACGCATGGTCAGCTGCGTGCCGGGCTCACCGATCGACTGGGCCGCGATGATGCCGACGGCCTCACCGATGTCGACGAGCTTGCCGGTGGCCAGCGAACGGCCGTAGCACTTCGCGCAGGTACCGGTCTTGGCGTCACAGGTGAGCACGGAGCGAACCGTGACCTCCTCGATGCCGGCAGCGATCAGCTCGGCGATCTTGACGTCACCCAGGTCCTCGCCGGCCGCCGCGAGAGTCGCGCCGGTGCTCGGGTGGGCGATGTCCTTGGCCGCACTGCGGGCGTAGGCCGCGGTCTCGGCGTTGTCGTCCTTGACGACCACACCGGCCTCGTTGCGCACGCCGATGACCTTCGGCAGGCCACGCTCGGTGCCACAGTCGTCCTCACGGATGATGACGTCCTGCGACACGTCGACCAGACGACGGGTCAGGTAACCCGAGTCGGCGGTCCGCAGCGCGGTGTCGGCCAGACCCTTGCGAGCACCGTGGGTGGAGATGAAGTACTCCAGGACCGAGAGGCCCTCACGGAAGTTCGCCTTGATCGGGCGCGGGATGATCTCGCCCTTCGGGTTGGCCACCAGACCACGCATGGCGCCGACCTGGCGGATCTGGTTGAAGTTACCCGAGGCACCCGAGTAGACCTGCATGTAGATCGGGTTCGCCGGCTGGGCCCGGAAGGCCTCCTCCATGGCGTCTCCGACCTTTTTGCCGGCCTCGGTCCAGATCTCGATGAGCTCCTGACGACGCTCGTCGTCGGTGACCAGACCACGCTCGAACTGGGTCTGGATCTTCGCGGCCTTGGCCTCGAACACCGACAGGATCTCGGCCTTGTCCTCGGCCACGACGACGTCGTCGATCGAGACCGTCACGCCCGAGCGGGTCGCCCAGTGGAAGCCGGTGTCCTTCAACGCGTCCAGCGAGGCAGCGACCTCGACCTTGCCGTAGCGCTCGGCGAGGTCGTTGACGATCGAGCCGAGGCGCTTCTTGTGGACCTCTTCGTTGACGAACGGGTAGTCCGCCGGAAGCGTGTCGTTGAAGAGCGTGCGGCCCAGCGTGGTCTCGACCAGGACCGGACCGGTGCCCTCGACACCGTCGACGACGACGTCGAACAGACGGATCCGGACCTTGCTCTGCAGGCTGATCTCGTTGCGGTCGTAGGCCATGATCGCCTCGGCCTGGGTCGAGAAGACCCGACCCTCACCGATCGCGCCATCGCGCTGGGTCGTCATGAAGAACAGGCCGATGATCATGTCCTGGGTGGGCATGGTGACCGGACGGCCGTCCGACGGCTTCAGGATGTTGTTGGTCGACAGCATCAGGATCCGCGCCTCGGCCTGGGCCTCGGCGGAGAGCGGCAGGTGCACGGCCATCTGGTCACCGTCGAAGTCCGCGTTGAACGCGGTGCAGACGAGCGGGTGGATCTGGATGGCCTTGCCCTCGATCAGCTGGGGCTCGAAGGCCTGGATGCCGAGGCGGTGCAGCGTGGGCGCACGGTTGAGCAGCACGGGGTGCTCGGTGATGACCTCTTCGAGGACATCCCACACGACCGGACGGCCGCGCTCGACCATCCGCTTGGCCGACTTGATGTTCTGCGCGTGGGACAGGTCCACGAGGCGCTTCATCACGAACGGCTTGAACAGCTCGAGCGCCATCTGCTTGGGCAGACCGCACTGGTGCAGCTTGAGCTGCGGGCCGGAGACGATGACCGAACGACCCGAGTAGTCGACGCGCTTGCCGAGCAGGTTCTGGCGGAAACGACCCTGCTTGCCCTTGAGCATGTCGGACAGCGACTTGAGCGGCCGGTTGCCCGGGCCGGTCACGGGGCGACCACGACGACCGTTGTCGAACAGCGAGTCGACGGCCTCCTGGAGCATCCGCTTCTCGTTGTTGACGATGATCTCCGGCGCACCGAGGTCGAGCAGCCGCTTGAGGCGGTTGTTCCGGTTGATGACGCGGCGGTACAGGTCGTTCAGGTCGGACGTCGCGAAACGGCCACCGTCGAGCTGCACCATCGGGCGCAGGTCCGGCGGGATGACCGGAACGGCGTCGAGGACCATGCCCTCGGGCTTGTTGCCGGTCTTGCGGAACGCCTCGACGACCTTGAGCCGCTTGAGCGCACGGACCTTGCGCTGACCCTTGCCAGTGGCGATGGTCTCGCGCAGGCTCTCGACCTCGGCCTCGAGGTCGAAGCTCTGCAGGCGCTTCTGGATCGCCGTGGCGCCCATGTGGCCCTCGAAGTACTTGCCGAACCAGTTCTTCATCTCGCGGTAGAGGACCTCGTCACCCATGAGGTCCTGCACCTTGAGGGTCTTGAACGTGGCCCAGACCTCCTCGAGGCGGTCCAGCTCGCGCTGCGAGCGGTCGCGCAGCTGCTTGAGCTCGCGCTCCGCACCGTCGCGCACCTTGCGGCGCTGGTCGGCCTTGGCACCCTCGGCCTCGAGAGCGGCGAGGTCTTCCTCGAGCTTCTTGGTGCGGTCCTCGAGGCCCGAGTCGCGGCGCTTCTCGATGGACTGGCGCTGCAGGCCGATCTTGCCCTCGAGGTCGGCGAGGTCGCGGTGACGCGCGTCGTCGTCCACGGCGGTGATCATGTAGGCGGCGAAGTAGATGACCTTCTCGAGGTCCTTCGGCGCCAGGTCGAGCAGGTAGCCGAGGCGGCTCGGAACACCCTTGAAGTACCAGATGTGCGTGACCGGGGCGGCGAGCTCGATGTGGCCCATCCGCTCGCGGCGGACCTTGGAGCGGGTCACCTCGACGCCGCAGCGCTCGCAGATGATGCCCTTGAAGCGCACGCGCTTGTACTTGCCGCAGTAGCACTCCCAGTCCCGGGTGGGACCGAAGATCTTCTCGCAGAAGAGGCCGTCACGCTCGGGCTTGAGCGTGCGGTAGTTGATGGTCTCCGGCTTCTTGACCTCGCCGTGGCTCCACGTACGGATGTCGTCCGCGGTGGCCAGGCCGATCTGAAGCTGGTCGAAGAAGTTAACGTCGAGCACGATGGCTGCTGTCCTTCGTTAGTTCTGTGAAAGGTGAGGCTGGGGACTGAGGGAGGCTCCTACGGCGCACTGGGCGCCGCAGGAGCCGTCACACTCAGACTTCTTCGACGCTGGAGGGCTCGCGACGCGACAGGTCGATGCCGAGCTCCTCGGCGGCACGGAAGACGTCTTCCTCCGCGTCGCGCATCTCGATGGGGGTGCCGTCCTGGGACAGGACCTCCACGTTGAGGCAGAGCGACTGCATCTCCTTGACGAGAACCTTGAACGACTCGGGGATACCGGAGTCGGGGATGTTCTCGCCCTTCACGATGGCCTCGTAGACCTTGACGCGACCGGGCACGTCGTCGGACTTGATCGTCAACAGCTCCTGCAGGGCGTAGGCGGCGCCGTACGCCTCCATCGCCCAGACCTCCATCTCGCCGAACCGCTGGCCACCGAACTGGGCCTTACCGCCCAGGGGCTGCTGCGTGATCATCGAGTAGGGGCCGGTCGAACGAGCGTGGATCTTGTCGTCGACCAGGTGGTGGAGCTTGAGGATGTACATGTAGCCCACCGAGACGGCTTCCTTGAACGGCTCACCGGAGCGGCCGTCGAACAGGTTGGCCTTGCCCGACTCGTCGATCAGGCGGTTGCCGTCACGGTTCAGCGTCGTGGCACCCAGCAGACCGATGATCTCGTCCTCACGAGCACCGTCGAAGACCGGCGTGGCGACCTTCGTGTTGGCCGGGGTCTTGTCGACGCCGATCTTGATGAGCCGCTGCTTCCAGTCGGCGTTCTCGGGGTCACCGGACAGGTTGATGTCCCAGCCCTGCTTGCCGAGCCAGCCGAGGTGGAGCTCGAGGATCTGACCGATGTTCATCCGTCGCGGGACACCCAGCGGGTTGAGGACCACGTCGACCGGGGTGCCGTCCTCCATGAACGGCATGTCCTCGACCGGCAGGATCTTCGCGATGACGCCCTTGTTGCCGTGACGGCCGGCGAGCTTGTCACCGACGGAGATCTTCCGCTTCTGCGCGACGTAGACGCGCACCAGCTGGTTGACGCCCGGCGGCAGCTCGTCGCCCTCCTCGCGGTCGAAGACCCGGACGCCGATGACCGTGCCGGTCTCGCCGTGCGGAACCTTCATCGAGGTGTCGCGGACCTCGCGCGCCTTCTCACCGAAGATCGCGCGGAGCAGACGCTCCTCCGGGGTCAGCTCGGTCTCGCCCTTGGGCGTGACCTTGCCGACCAGCAGGTCACCGTCGCGGACCTCGGCACCGATGCGGATGATGCCGCGCTCGTCGAGGTCGGCGAGCATCTCCTCGCTGATGTTCGGGATGTCGCGGGTGATCTCCTCCGGCCCCAGCTTGGTGTCGCGGGCGTCGACCTCGTGCTCCTCGATGTGGATCGAGGTGAGGACGTCCTCCTGCACCAGGCGCTGGCTGAGGATGATCGCGTCCTCGTAGTTGTGGCCTTCCCACGGCATGAATGCCACGAGCAGGTTGGTGCCGAGTGCCATCTCCGCGTTGTCCGTGCAGGGACCGTCAGCGATCGGCGAGCCGACCTCGAGGCGGTCGCCCACCTCGACGATCGGGCGCTGGTTGATGCAGGTGCCCTGGTTGGAGCGCTTGAACTTCGCGAGGCGGTACGAGGAGTACGAGCCGTCGTCGTTCATGGCCTCGATGAGGTCGGCCGAGACCGACTTCACGACACCGGCAGCGGTGGCGACAACGACGTCACCGGCGTCGACGGCGGCACGGAACTCGATGCCGGTGCCGACGATCGGGCTGTCGCTGCGGATCAGCGGAACGGCCTGACGCTGCATGTTGGCGCCCATGAGCGCACGGTTGGCGTCGTCGTGCTCGAGGAACGGGATCAGCGCGGTCGCGACCGACACCATCTGGCGCGGCGAGACGTCCATGTAGTCGACGTCGTCGCCGGGGATCTCGGAGACCTCGCCCTGGCGCAGGCGAACGAGCACCCGCTCCTCGGCGAACTTGTTGTTGCCATCGAGCACGGCGTTGGCCTGCGCGATGACGTAACGGTCCTCGTCGTCAGCGGTGAGGTAGTCGATCTGGTCGGTGACCGTGCCGTCGACGACGCGGCGGTACGGCGTCTCGACGAACCCGAACGGGTTGATCCGACCGTAGGAGGCGAGCGAGCCGATCAGGCCGATGTTCGGGCCTTCCGGGGTCTCGATCGGGCACATGCGGCCGTAGTGCGACGGGTGGACGTCACGGACCTCCATGCCGGCGCGGTCACGGGACAGACCACCCGGGCCGAGCGCCGAGAGGCGACGCTTGTGCGTCAGTCCGGCGATCGGGTTGGTCTGGTCCATGAACTGCGAGAGCTGCGAGGTTCCGAAGAACTCCTTCAGCGCCGCGACCACGGGACGGATGTTGATCAGGGACTGCGGGGTGATGGCCTCGACGTCCTGGGTCGTCATCCGCTCGCGGACCACACGCTCCATGCGGGCCAGACCCGTGCGGAGCTGGTTCTGGATGAGCTCGCCGACCGTGCGCATGCGACGGTTGCCGAAGTGGTCGATGTCGTCCGGGCTGATCTCGATGTCGCCCTGGGCCGAGGACAGGTCCGGGCGACCGTCGTGGAGCGCGACGATGTAGCGGATCGTGGCCACCATGTCCGAGATGGTCATGGTCTGCTGGTCGAACGCCTGGTCCTGGCCGAGCTTCTTGTTGATCTTGTAGCGACCGACCTTGGCGAGGTCGTAGCGCTTGGTGTTGAAGTAGTAGTTCTTCAACAGCGTCAGCGCGGCCTCACGCGTGGGCGGCTCGCCCGGGCGGAGCTTGCGGTAGATGTCGAGCAGCGCGTCGTCGGGACCGGAGGTGTTGTCCTTCTCCTCGGTCAGCTGGATCGACTCGAACTGGCGCAGGTCGGCCATGACGGCCTCGTAGTCGTACTCCTCGCCGGTGTCCTCGGCGACGGCCTGGAGGGCCTTGAGCAGCACGGTGACGTTCTGCTTGCGCTTGCGGTCGAGGCGGACGCCGACCATGTCGCGCTTGTCGATCTCGAACTCGAGCCATGCGCCACGGCTCGGGATGAGCTTGGCGGTGTAGATGTCCTTGTCGGACGTCTTGTCCGGGACCCGCTCGAAGTAGACGCCGGGCGAGCGGACCAGCTGGGAGACCACGACACGCTCGGTGCCGTTGATCACGAAGGTGCCCTTGGGCGTCATGAGCGGGAAGTCGCCCATGAAGACCGTCTGGCCCTTGATCTCACCGGTCTCGTTGTTGGTGAACTCCGCGGAGACGTAGAGCGGGGCGGAGTAGGTGAGGTCCTTCTCCTTGCACTCGTCCACGGTGTACTTGGGGTCGTAGAAGACCGGGTTCTCGAACGACAGCGACATCGTCTCGGAGAAGTCCTCGATCGGGGAGATCTCCTCGAAGATCTCCTCGAGTCCGGACTTGAAGGTGGCGTCGACGCCGGAGGCGATCCGGGCCTCGATCCGCGACTTGTGCGCCTCGTTGCCGATCAGCCAGTCAAAGCTGTCGGTCTGGAGGGACAGGAGCTGCGGCAGTGCCAACGGCTCCTGGATCTTCGCGAAAGAAACGCGGGACTTACCGGGGGTGGTGCGCGTTGCCAAGAGTTGTCCTTCGACGGGTTCGACTCTTCGAGAGCGCCATCCCCCCACGTCTAGGGCCACCGGGTAGGCCAGAGCGCATCTGAGGGCAGGCGCAAGGAGCCACGATACACGAAAGACGCGCGCTCGACAATGCCGGCTGCGCAGGTTCCTCACAGCCGTGGAGCGGCCCGTCAGTGCCTCCGGGGAGCCACCGTCCAACCGATGCGCCGATCATGCTCGCCGCGTGCCGCGAGGTCAAGTGGAACGGCGGCGAGCCGGGGCTGGCCTCAGCCGCAGCTCGCGTCGGTGCAGAGGTCGTCGAGCAACCACGCACCGTCGGACTCGACCAACGACATCGTGGCCCACATCCGCAGCACGAAGGGCTCGGCGGCCTTCTTGGTCACGCGCTGGTCGATGAAGACCACGACGGTCGCCCGCTTGCCGTCGGGGTCGATGCGGCTCAACGCAGTGGCGGTGGCGCTGGCCTCGACCACGATCTCCTGGGCCACGGCCTCGGCCGTCAGGTCGGGCCACGCCTTGGCCTGCTTCGCCGCCATGTCGGGCGTGAGGTACTCGCGCAGCCGTTCGAGGTCGGCGGCCATCGTCTGGTGGTTGTAGGACAGCACCGGGGTGACCAGCTGCTCGGCGGCGGTCTCGACCTCGAGCGTCGCGCGGTCCTGGGTGGCCGCCCGCTCGGCGACGTCCTTCGGGGACTCCTCCGCGCGCACGCCGTCCAGGGTGATCAGCCAGATCGTCACGGCGATCGCCAGGACCGCAGCGATCGCCGCCGCGATGAGCAGGGTCGAGGAGGGGCCTGTGGAGGGCGCGGCCGGCGTGGGGTCGGTGGGATCGTCGGCCGGGTCATCGGTCGGGGCATCGGCGGCGGCGCTGGTCGCCGGGGCCTTCGCGAGGTCGACCGGGACCGCAGGGGTCACTGCGTCCGGCTCGTCAGCAGCGGCGGAGGCCGCGGCTGCGGCCTCGGCTGCCTGCTCGGCCGCGAGCTCCTTGTCGCGGGCCTCGACGAGCCCTGCGTCGTAGGCCGCCCGCTTGTCGGTGTCCAGCAGGACGCCAGCAGCATCGTTGAAGGCGCGGAACCGACGCTCGGTCGGGTCAAGGTCGGCGATGGCGCTCTTCCACGCCGCACGGATCTCGTCCGTGCTCGCGGACTCGTCGACGTTGAGCAGGTCGTAGAGGTTGGCGCTCACGGTCACTCCCCCGTTCCCGAGTCGGAGGGGCTGGGCGTGCCCGACGGGCTGCCCGAGGGCGTGCCGGACGGGGTGCCCGAGGGCTGGGGCGCGGGGTTCGCGCCGCCCGGGGTGGAGGCCTCGGCGAACGACGGGAGGTCGTCGTCGAGGTCGTCGAGGTCGTCGACCTGCCAGGCGCCGCCGAGCTTGACCATCGAGACCTGGTAGCGGAAGCGCAGCGGCTCGAAGTCGATCCGCTTGGTGGCGTCCTCGGGGTCGGGGTAGGAGAAGCCGACGATGCCAGCGACCAGCAGCTCGGCGGAGTCGTTGTCGATCGAGGCCACGCCCACGGCGTACACGGTGCCGACGCGGTCGATGCCGGTCTCGGTGACGGTCTGCTCGGCGTAGCCGACGTTGCCCTCGAAGATCTTGGCGAACTTCGCGGTCATCAGGTCGCCCACGGCGGCGTACTCGGCCATCTTGCCGTCCTGGCCGAGCTGGTCGGGACCGTAGGTGTTGAAGCGCTGGACGAAGGTACGGCCGGCCGCCAGCACCTTCTCGCGATCCGCCACCGGGTCGGAGCCGGGGTCGATCAGCGAGTCGATCTTCTTGACCGGGTTCGCCCCGGCGCCCTGGTCGAGGACGGTCCAGGCCGACCAGGCCAGGCAGGCCACGACGAGGCCGAGCAGCAGTCCGAGGACGCTCCAGCGCAGCGTGGGGTTGCCGAGGCGCCCGTGGGCAGCCCCGGTGTCGGGTGCGGTCACTTGGTCCGGCTCAACGCGTGTGATCGAGCATCGGTTGCAGGTACAGCCACTTCCAGGAGTCCTCTCCGAGCGACGAGGGGGTCACGTTACCCCGGTCGCTCGAAGCGCCCTTCGCGACGTCCCAGCTCACCTCGCCCGTGGCCTCGTCGACATCGGCGAGGACCTCGTAGCTGGTGCTGCCCGGTGCGATCCGCTGGAGGTTCTGCGGACCGCGGGGGTTGCTCTTGTTGATCGGCTCGGTGCAGCCGACGTCGGAAGGCATCGCCGGGTTGCCGAAGCGACCGGACTCGGGGTTCTGGCGGTCCTTGGTGTAGCCGGCGTAGCACGGCGTCACGGTGGGGGCGAGGATCAGACCGAAGTGGGCGTCCCAGAAGCCGGAACCACCCTGCTGGACCGAGCGCTTGCCGACCACGACCTGCCCGGCCGCCACGGCGTACGGGTAGACCACGAGGAGCTGCTTGATCGCAGGCAGGTGCTTGACCACGACGCGCCCGGTGGTGACCAGGTTGGCCAGGAGCTCGCTGAGCTCGACGCCGTTCTGCTCGAGGAAGGTCCGCAGCTGGGTGGCCGCGACCGAACCCGAGTCGATCACCTTGCGCAGGTCGCCATCGGCACCGGCGAGCGCCGAGGAGAACGACGACAGCTGGGTGGCGAACGCCCGCAGCGAGGTCTCGGTGGCCAGCTGGCCCTTGAGGACCGTGTTGCTGTCGCGGATCAACGCGGTGGTGATGTCGAAGTTGTCGTTGGCCGTCTCGATGAACGAGTCGCCCGTGTCGATGATCTTCTGCAGGTCGGGACCGGTCCCGGCGAAGGCCTCGCCGAGCTCGGACACCGTGGTGCGCAGGGCGTCGCGGTCGACGCTCGCCACGGTGGCCGACAGGTCGCCGAGCAGCTTCTCGGTGGCGATGGGCGTCGCGACGTCATCGATCTCGGAGCCGTCGACGAGATAGGGACCGTCGTCGGTCTGCGGCTGGAGCTCGACGTACTGCTCACCGACGGCGGAGCGGTTGCCGACCAGCGCGATGGTGTCGCGCGGGATCTTGTCCCACTTGTTGTCGATGTCGAGGTCGACGTCGACGCCGTCCTCGGTGAGCGTCAGGTCGCCGACCTTGCCGATGCCCACCCCGCGGTAGGTCACCTCGGCGCCGGTGAAGATGCCACCGGACTCGGGGTAGTGGGCCACGACGGTGTAGTCACTGTCGATGATGACCCGGTCGAGCTGGGCGTAACGGGCGCCGACGAACGAGACGCCGACCAGCGTGATGATCGCGAAGATGACCAGCTGGATCCGGGTGCGACGGGTGATCACCGGGCGCTCCTTCCGGAGTCCGACGCGAGCAACGGCGCCGCATAGAGGTCGACCATGTCGGCGTCGTACGCCTCGTCGAAGTCACGCCAGAGCGTGTTGACCTGGTCGGTGGTGCCGGGCTGGGGCCGGTTGAGGCCGGCGCCCTTCAGGACGGTGCCGAGCAGGCCGGTGATCGGGTCACCGCTCGCCGACGCCGAGCCCCGTGCAGCGCCGCACAGGAGCTTGACCGCCTGGCAGATGTCGTCGAGCAGGTAGCCGGGCAGCAACGCACACGCCTTCGGGTCGGGCGGCGTCTTCAGGCAGCCCTGCAGGGTCTCGGTCGCGCTCTCGCACAGCTTGGGCAGGTCGATCAGCTGGTCCAGCGGGCTGTCGGGCAGCTCGTTGGTCAGGATGCACGCGACGTCGGGCAACCGGAGGTTGCCGAGGTCGAGCTGCAGGTCGATCGACAGGTTGACGTAGTCACCCATGTGCAGGTTGCGCGCGACGTTGGGGTCGCGGCCGACGGCCTCGTCGATGAAGGGATAGGTCAGGAAGGTGCTGAAGCCCTTGGCGAAGTCGTCACCGGCGTTGGCCAGCTGGGTCAGGATCGGGTCGAGCGCCTTGAGCGAGTTCACCGTCGAGGCCTGCGTGGTCTCGATGACCCGCACGCCCACGTCGCTGAGGTCGGTGAGGCCCTCCAGCATGGAGACGAGGTCCTCGCGCTGGCGGTCCAGCGAGTCCAGCGCGCTGGGCAGCTCCTCGAGGGCGAGGTCGATGCTGTCCTGGTGCGTGCGGGCGCTGAGCGCCAGCCGGTTGATCGACTCGATGGCGTCGACGATGTCGGTCTTGCGGTTGTCGAGCTGGCTGACCAGCGACTCGACCTGGGTCAGCACCGACTTGGCGGAGTCCTCACGGCCCTCGAGTGCGAGGTTCAGCTCCGAGGCGATGGTCTTCAGCTGGGCCACGCCGCCACCGTTGAGAACCAGGCTGAGTGCGCCCAGGACCTCCTCGACCTCGGGGTTGCGGCCGCCGTTCTCGATCACGTCGCCGTCGGACAGCTCACCCTTGCCACCCTTGGCGGGCGAGGCGAGGGACACGAACTTCTCGCCGAGCAGGCTGGTCTGGCGGATCGAGGCGACCGGGTTGTCCGGCAGGTCCACGTCGTTGCGCAGCTCGAGCTCGACCACGGCCTTGTAGCCGTCGAGCTCGACGTCGGTCACCTGACCGACGGTGACGTCGTTGACCTTGACCGACGACTTCGGCACCAGGTCGAGGACGTCGTCGAACTTCACCGTGATCGAGATCGGGTCCTTGCCGGTGTCGGCGCCTCCGGGGAGAGGCAGCTGGTAGACGTCGAAGTCACAGCCGGTGAGCACGACCATGCCGGCCACGAGGGCCACAGCAGCGCGGGCGCGGGTGCGGAGGGTCCTCATCGGTCCACCTCCACGAGTCCGTTGAGCGTCGGGTCGTACTTCTCGCCGTACCAGGAACCGGTGCCGAACGGCGCTCCGCGCGGCAGCAGCGTGCCGATCAGGTCGCACAGGTCACCGCTGGAGTCGGCGGCCGAGACCAGCGTGCAGAGCACGGCCTTGGGGTTGGACGTGAGCTCGTGCACCAGGTTGCCGATGTTGGCGTTGGTGTCGAGCGTCCCGTCCTTGGGGTTGTAGGTGTGGAACAGGTTCGTCACCGCCAGCGGACCGGCCTGCAGGATCTCGTCGAGGGCGGCACGCTGGCGCACCAGCACCTTCGCGACCCGGTTGACGTCCTTGATGTTGCGGCCCAGGACGGCGCGGTTGGTCTTGACGAAGGTGGCGACCTCGTCGAGCGCGACGCCGAGGTTGGACAGCGCGCTGGTGAGCTCCTGGCGCTCGTCGTTGAGCAGCGTCGAGACGTCGCCCAGGGACTGGTTGAAGCCCCGCACCGTGTCGTCGTTGTCGGCCAGGGTCTTGATGAAGGACCCCAGCTGCTCGGTCGACTCGAAGAGCTCGTCCTTGTTGTTGTCCAGGGTCTCGCTGAGACGACCGAACTGCTTGATCGTCTTGTTGAACTCCGCGCCCTGCCCGCCGAAGTTCTTGGCGGTCTGCTCGAGCAGGTCGGTCAGCGCGCCGTCGCGGTTGGCGCCGTTGGGGCCGATCGCCACGGTGAGCTTGTCGATGCTGGAGTAGATCTCGTCGAGCTCGAGCGGGATCGCGGTCTTGTCGCCCTTGATGATCGTGTTGTCGGCCATCACGGCACCGGCCTCGTAGGCGGGCGTCAGCTGGATGTAGCGGTCACCGACCACGGACGGGGACACGATGACGGCCTGCGCGTCCTGCGGGACGTCGACGTCCTCGTCGTAGGACATCACGACCTTGACCTGGGTGCCCTCGGGCACGACCTCGTCGACCTGGCCGATCGCGACACCGAGGATGCGCACGTCGCTGCCCTCGTAGATCGACACGGCACGCGGGAAGAACGCGGTCACCGTCTTGGTGCCGCCCCCCGAGCCGAACATCCACACGAGAGCAGTGACGATCAGCAGGCCGATGACGACCAGCGGGAGCCAGCGGCGTACGGCGCTCGCGCCGGTCACGGCCGAGTTCTTCATCTGGGCGCTCATCCGATCCCCACCCCCGGTCCGGGCACGGGCGGCAGGTTGAAGAGGTAGGTGTCGAACCACGGCCCGTTGCCGAGCGTGCTCGCGAAGACGCGGTAGAACGGGGCCATCGTCTTGACGGCGTCCTCCAGGTTGTCCTCGTTCTTGGTGATCACCTTGAGCACGGAGTCGAGGCTGTCGAGCGCCGGCTTGAGGTCGGCACGGCTCTCCCGGATCAATCCGGTCAGCTCCTTGCTCAGCGTGGTCGTCGAGAGCAACAGGCGGTGGATCTGCGCCTTGCGCTGCACCAGCGCGGTGAACAGGGTGTCCGCGTCGGCCATCAGGGCGACGATGTCCTCGTCGCGCGAGTCGAGGACCGTCGAGACCCGGTTGAGGTTCTTGAGCAGCGAGTTGATCTCGTCATCGCGCGAGGCGACCGTCTCCGAGAGTGCCGAGACACCGGCGAGTGCCGCACGGAACTCCTCCGGGGTGTTGCGGGTCAGGTCGGCCAGCGTCGTGAGTGAGGCGGCGAGCTGGTCGGTGTCGATGTCTGCCGACGTCTCGGCGAGACCGGTGAAGGCCTCGACCACGTCGAACGGCGAGGTCGTGCGGTCCGTCGGGATGGTCGCGCCCTCGGCGAGCTGGCCCGCACCGGCGGGCGAGAGCGCCAGGAACATCGACCCGAGGATCGTCTTGACCTTGATGTCGGCCCGGGTCTCGTCGCCGAACGCGGCCTCGCTCTTGATCTGGAAGCCGACCTTGACCGAGTTGCCGTCGAGCTCCATCGAGGTGACCTGGCCGACGCGGACGCCGGCGATGCGGACCTCGTCCTTGACCTTCAGCCCACCCGCCTCCTCGAAGGAGGCGTAGTAGGTGTCGCCGCCGCCGATCAGCGGCAGGTCCTGGGCACGCAGGGCGGCCACGAGCAGGAGGACGAGCGTCGCGATGCTGACGGCGCCCACGATCACGGGGTTGCGTTCGCGGAAGGGAATCATCGACCCGCCACCTCGCTCTCCAGGGAACAGCGGTCAGCACCGATGGCGATGTTGGCCCCCAGCGGAGTCGCGAGCCCGGGCACCTTGATCGTCGCCTTGAAGTGACACAGGTAGAAGTTGAACCAGGAGCCGTACGTCGCCGTACGACCGATCTTGGTCAGCTTGATCGGCAGCACCTGCAGGGCCCGGTCGATCTCCTTGCGGTTGCGGTCCAGGGTCTCGGTGACCCGGCGCAGCTCCTTGATGTCCTTGACGAAGGGGTCCTTGATGTCGGTGACCAGCGCGGCCGTCTGGACCGACAGCTCGGAGATCGAGTCGAGCGAGGACAGGATCGCCTCGCGGTCGTCGTTGAGCCCGCCGATCAGGTTGCGGAAGCTGTCGATCAGCTGGGTCAGCTGCGTGTCGCGGTCAGCGACGTGGTCCAGGACGTAGTCGAGGTTCTCGATCAGGTCGCCGATGACGTCGTCGCGGTCCGCCAGCGTCTGAGTGATCGACGCCGTGCTCGAGAGCAGGCTCTCGACGGTGCCGCCCTCGCCCTGGAACACCTGGACGATCTCGAAGGACAGCTTGTTGATGTCGTCGGGCGACAGTGCCTCGAAGAGGGGCTTGAAGCCGTTGAACAGCACGGTGAGGTCCAGGGCCGGCGTGGTGCGACCGACCGGGATCGGGTCGCCCTCGTCGAGCTTGGTGTCGCTCTCCCCCGTCTGCGTCAACGAGATGTAGCGCTGGCCCAGCAGGTTGCGGTAGCGGATCGTCGCGTGGGTCGCCTCGTCGACGACCGTGTCGGAGTCGACGTTGAACTTCACCAGTGCACGGTTGGCCTCGAGGACCTCTACGCCCTGCACGGTGCCGATCTTGACGCCGGCGATCCGGACGTCGTCGCCCTTGGAGACACCCGTCGCGTCGACGAACTCCGCGCCGTACTCCTTGGTGCTCCCGAAGGAGAGGTTGCCGATCGTGATGATGAGGACACCGGTGGCCAGCGCCGTGGTCACCATGAAGATGACCAGGCGGACCAGGTCGCCGGCTGTCTTCCTGTCGAGGCCGCGTGTGGGCATCAGCGCGCACCCCCCTCGACCGCGAGCGGTCCGGCGAGCAGGACGTTGAGGTCGGTGCCGGAGCCGTCGTACTCGCTGTCGAGCGCACCACGGAGGGCCGTCACGTCGTCCGGCGTCCCGCGGTAGCCGAGGCCGTCGGCACCGGGGGCGACGCGTCGGTTGCCCTTGCCGGTGTCTCCGTTCATGCCGTCGTTGAGGCTCGGAAGGGGCGGGTACGGGTTCTGCTGGCTCCACGGGATGTCCGGCAGGCCGAGGCAGTCGGGGCCTCGGTCGTCGCCGAAGATCGGGCGGTCCTTGGCGGTGTACTTGCGCGGCTGGTCCTGCAGGGTCTCCAGGACGATGTGCAGCTCGAAGCCGCGGAAGGCCTCGGCCAGACGTCCCTGCGCCTTGACGATGCCTGCGGACATGCAGGGGATCGTCGAGGAGTAACGGGCGACGGCGCGCAGCGACTGCGTGCCGAGCTCACCGACCTCGCGGAGGTTCTCCGCGTTGGCGTCGAGGAACGAGCGCGCCGTGTCGGAGAAGCTCCGGATGTCGCGCAGTGTGGCGGTCAGTGCGGCTTCCTTCGACTCGATGGTGCCCGTGGTCTTGACGGTGTTGTCGAGGATCTCTGCGACCTCGGGAATGATGTCGGCGTAGGTGTCGGAGACGTCGGCCGCCAGGCGCAGGTCCTCCAGCAGGGCAGGGATCTGCGGGTTCATCCGCTTGAGGTAGGAGTCGACCGTCTCGAGGTTCTGGCCGAGCTGCTCGCCGCGACCCTCGAGGGCCGTGGCCAGCGCCGTCAGCGTGGCGTTGAGGTCCGCCGGCTGGACGGTGCGCAACAGCGGGTAGATGTCGGAGAGCACCGACTCGAGCTCGGTGGCGACCACCGTGCGGTCGATGACGTCGCCGGCCTGGATGGTGCCCGAGCCGCCGTCGTCCGGAACGACCAACGAGACGTACTTCTCGCCGAACAGCGTCTTCGGGACGATCGAGCCGGTCACGTCGGCGGGGATCACGCCCCGCTTGTCGGGATAGATCCCGAGCGTCAGGACCGCACCCTTCTCGTCGCCGGCGCGGGCCT
Source organism: Nocardioides sp. Root190 (assembly GCF_001428565.1). Classification (GTDB taxonomy): domain Bacteria; phylum Actinomycetota; class Actinomycetes; order Propionibacteriales; family Nocardioidaceae; genus Nocardioides. The sequence goes on from NZ_LMIA01000001.1 coordinate 308,641, forward strand.
CGAGGACCTCGCCCACGAGCACGCCGCGCACCTTGACGTCCGCGCGGATCGGCAGCTGCAGGCCGATGCTCGAGGTCGTCAGGGTGACCCGGTCGTAGTCGGTGAACTTCTTGGTGAAGACGGCATAGGTCAGCCACACGCCCAGCAGCAGCAGGCAGACGAAGACCACGCCGAGCACCTTGTGTGCTCCCAGGATCTTGTTCACGACGCCATCACCCCGCGAGCCTGACGGTCGTCGAGGCGCCCCAGATGGCCATCGACAGGAAGAGGTCGATCACGTTGATCGCGACGATGCTGGTCCGCACCGCCTTGCCCACGGCAACGCCCACTCCGGCAGGACCGCCCGAAGCGGTGTAGCCGTGGTAGCAGTGGATCAGGATCACGACCACCGCGAACACGAGGACCTTGCCGAACGACCACAGCACGTCCCCGGGTGGCAGGAATTGGTTGAAGTAATGGTCATAGGTCCCGGCCGACTGGCCGTAGAACTGCGTCACCACGAGCCTGCTGGCGACGTAGGACGACAACAGGCCGACGACGTACAACGGGATGATCGCGATGAGGCCGCCGACCACGCGCGTGGTGACGAGGAACTGCATGGACGGGATCGCCATGACCTCGACGGCGTCGATCTCCTCGGAGATCCGCATGGCGCCGAGCTGCGCGGTGAAGCCGCAGCCGACGGTCGCGGCCAGCGCGATGCCCGCGACCAGCGGGGCGATCTCGCGGGTGTTGAAGTAGGCGGACACGAAGCCGGCGAAGGCGGCCGTGCCGAGCTGGTTGAGCGCGGCGTAGCCGGACAGGCCGACCTGGGCGCCGGTGAAGAAGGTCATGCCGATGATCACGCCGACCGTGCCGCCGATGACGGCGAGCGCACCTGAACCGAGGGTGACCTCGGCCAGGATCCGCAGGATCTCGCGGGGGTAGCGCGCCACGGAGCGCGGCAGCGCCAGCAGCACCTTCAGGTAGAAGGAGAGCTCGTGTCCGAGGTTGTCCAGGCCTTTCATGGGCCGGTCGTAGATCGCCTTGATGTTCGCCATGTCGTCCGCCTCAACCCGTCTTCGGTGGAACGACCTGGAGATAGATCGTGCTCAGGGTGAAGTTGACGACGAACAGGAGCAGGAAGGTGATGACGACGGACTCGTTGACCGCGTCGCCCACGCCCTTCGGGCCGCCGGCGGCGTTCATGCCCTTGTAGGCAGCCACGACGGCAGCGATCAGACCGAAGATCAGCGCCTTGAGCATGCCGATCCAGACGTCGGGCAACTGCGCCAACGCCGTGAAGCTGGCGAGGTAGGCGCCTGGTGTGCCGTCCTGGAGGATGACGTTGAAGACGTAGCCACCGCCGACACCGACGACGCTCACCATGCCGTTGAGGAAGACCGCGACGAGCATGCAGGCCAGCACCCGAGGCACGACGAGGCGCTGGATCGGGTCGATGCCGAGCACCATCATCGCGTCGAGCTCTTCGCGGATCTTGCGAGCGCCGAGGTCGGCCGCGATGGCCGATCCACCGGCACCGGCGATCAGCAACGCGGTCGCGATCGGTCCGGCCTGCTGGATGACCGCGAGCACGGAGGCGGAGCCCGTGAAGGACTGCGCACCGAACTGCTTGATCAGACCACCGACCTGCAGCGCGATGACTGCGCCGAAGGGGATGGCGACCAGTGCCGTCGGCACGATCGTCACCGAGGCGATGAACCAGGCTTGCTGGAGGAATTCACGAGTCTGGAACGGGCGCCGGAACAGGCCCCGCCCCACGTCGAGCGCGAAGGCGAAGAGCTTGCCGGCGGTTCCAACGGGCTGGAGCGCCCGGGCAACCGTCAAGGACATGAGAGGCCGTCAGGTCTACTGCTGGGACGAGCCGCTGGCGTGCTCGGCTTCCTTGGTGAAGGAGCCCGGCGGCGGGGTGATGCCGTTGTCCCTGCACCAGGCACCGGGCGCGCGCTGGGCGCGACGCGGGATGCCGTTGGACGGCTCGAGCTGGAGCGGGATCGGCGGCAGCGGGGGAAGGTCCATGTCCTTCTCCGCGGCCAGCTGGTCGGCGTCCTTCTCCTCGGACATCCCGATCGGGCCGACCGTCTGTGCGTTGAGGAACTGGCGCACGACCGGCTCGTCGGAGGACAGCAGCATCTCGCGCGGGCCGTACATGGCGAGGTGCTTGTGGTAGAGCAGGCCGATCTGGTCGGGCACGACGCGCACCGAGTGCACGTCGTGGGTCACGATCAGGAAGGTCGCGTCGATCTGGGCGTTCAGGTCGACGAAGAGCTGGTTGATGAACGAGGTGCGCACCGGGTCGAGGCCGGAGTCGGGCTCGTCGATCAGCAGGATCTCGGGGTCCAGGACCAGCGCACGGGCCAGACCGGCCCGCTTGCGCATGCCGCCGGAGATCTCGCCCGGGAGCTTCATCTCGGCGCCGAGGAGGCCGACCAGGTCCATCTTCTCCATGACGATGTCGCGGATGTCGGACTCGCTCTTGCGGGTGTGCTCGCGCAGCGGGAAGGCGACGTTGTCGTAGAGGTTCATCGAGCCGAACATCGCGCCGTCCTGGAACAGCACTCCGAACAGCTTGCGGACCTCGTAGAGCTCCTTCTCGGAGCAGGAGGCGATGTCGGTGCCCTCGATCACGATCGAGCCCTCGTCGGGCTTGATCAGGCCGATGAGGGCCTTGAGGAACACGGACTTGCCGGTGCCCGACGGACCGAGCATGACCGAGATCTCCCCGGCCGGCAGGGTCAGCGAGACGCCCTTCCAGATCAGCTGCTTGCCGAACTGCTTCGTCAGGTTCGTCACCGCTACATCGACGCCCATGTCTGCCCTCTTCCTACTTCACATCGCCGGCCTGGCTGCGTGGGAACAACGCAACCGCGTGGCGCACGTTACGGGGTCAGGGTGGCGCGCGTCACGCGGACCCGGCTTTCGAGACCAAAAACGTACTTGCGAGTAGCAATTCCCCCGCCAGGTCGGCCACGACCGCCGGGAGGAGTGGAAAAAGGCACGAGGCCGACAGAGCATCGCTCTGCCGGCCTCGTGCCGGAGCACCCCGGAAGGGGCAGTCCGTCTGTTCAGAGAACGGTCACTTGAGGGTGACGGTGGCCCCGGCGCCCTCGAGCGCCTCCTTGGCCTTCTCGGCGGACGCCTTGTCGACGCCCTCGAGGATCGCCTTGGGGGCGGCCTCGACGAGGTCCTTGGCCTCCTTCAGACCGAGGGAGGTCAGCGCGCGGACCTCCTTGATGACGTTGATCTTCTTGTCGCCAGCGGCCTCGAGGACGACGTCGAACTCGTCCTGAGCAGCGGCCTCCTCGGCGCCAGCGCCGCCGGCGGCGGGGGCAGCAGCAACGGCGACGGGAGCGGCAGCGGTGACGCCGAAGGTCTCCTCGAACTGCTTCACGAACTCGGAGAGCTCGATGAGGGTCATCTCCTTGAACGCGTCAAGCAGCTCGTCGGTGGTGAGCTTCGCCATGGTGGCGGTTCCTTTCTCAGGTGGCCGGACCGCGATGTGCGGCAGGCCGGGGTTTCAGGTGGTGTACGTCGGCCCGATCAGGCTTCGGTGGAGTCGGCTGCCTCGTCGGTCGCCTCGACCTCGGTGGCCTCGGCAGCGGGTGCCTCGACCTCCTCGGCGGGGGCGGCTTCCTCAGCGGCCGGGGTCTCCTCGGCAGCGGCCGGCGTACCGGCACCACCTGCGAGGATGGAGGGGTCCTCCGTCGCCTTCGCCTCCAGGGCGCCGGCGAGCCGGGCGACCTGGGCGAGCGGGGCGTTGAGGAGGTAGACGGCCTGGCTGAGGGAGGCGAGCATCGCGCCCGCCATCTTGCCCAGCAGGACCTCGCGCGACTCGAGGTCGGCGAGCTTGCCGATCTCCTTCGCGTCGAGGAAGTTGCCGTCCAGAACGCCACCCTTGATGACAAGGGCGGGGTTCGCCTTGGCAAAGTCACGCAGACCCTTGGCCGCCTCGACGACGTCGCCCTTGATGAAGGCGATCGCGGTCGGGCCGGTGAGCAGGTCGTCAAAGCCGTCGATGCCCGCCTCGTTGGCGGCCAGCTTGGCCAGCGTGTTCTTGACCACGGCGTAGTTTGCGTTCGCACCGAGGGAGCGGCGAAGGTCCTGCAGCTCCTTGACGGTGAGACCGCGGTACTCGGTCAGCACAGCGCCTGCGGACTCGCTGAATGCTCCAGCGATCTCCGCGACGGCGGCCTGCTTGTCTGCCCGCGCCATGGGTCTCCTTCCAATGGGGACCGTCGCACTCGTCCGTGAATGACGAACGCCCTGAGCGCAGGCGCTCAGGGCGTGGACTCCGCGGACTGGGTCCGCATCGTGGTGCTCTGATTCCCCTGCGCAGGCCGTCCGCTCTCGCGGAACCTTCGATCCGGACTGGTAGTCCGGACAACCGGCGGTCTTAAGGTTTCGAGGAGCAACGGTACGGCGGTCCGGGCGCGGGACCAAATCCACGCTCCCCCTCCCCGGCCGCTCGGCGCCCCGCTCGCCACCCCGCTCGCCACCCCGGCCGGCGAATCGCGTCGGAGCGGGGTCCGGGCGGGGAGCGGCGGCGCCCGGCTTCGAGCGATGCGGCACGATGGACCCGTGACCGACTCGACGCCCCTGACTGCTCTGTCCGCCGACGACCTCGCCGCGCGCCTGACGACGGTCCGCGCCGACTACGAGGCCCTCCAGGGCCTCGGCCTCAAGCTCGACCTCACCCGCGGCAAGCCGGGCGCCGACCAGCTCGACCTGGCCAACGAGCTGCTGGGCCTGCCGACGTCGTACAAGGACCGCGCGGGCACCGACGTGCGCAACTACGGCGGCCTGGACGGGCTCCCCGAGCTGCGCGAGATCTTCGCGGACCTGCTCGGCGTCGAGGCGTCCAGTGTCGTGGCGGGCGGCAACTCCAGCCTCACGATGATGCACCAGGTCCTGACGTGGCTGCTGCTCAAGGGCGGACCCGACTCCCCGCGCCCCTGGTCCCAGGAGCCGGTGGTGAAGTTCATCTGCCCCGTGCCCGGGTACGACCGCCACTTCACGATGCTCGCCGAGCTCGGCATCGAGATGGTGCCGGTGGACATGAACGCCGACGGTCCCGACCCGGTGGCCGTGCGCGCCCTCGTCGCCGAGGACCCCGCGATCAAGGGCCTGTGGATCGTGCCGACCTACGCCAACCCGACCGGATCCGTGTGCTCCGCGGAGGTCGCGGCAGAGCTGATGGCGATGCCGACCGCGGCACCGGACTTCCGCATCCTGTGGGACAACGCCTACGCCGTCCACCACCTCACCGACGAGGAGACCAAGAGCGCGGACGCCCTCGGGCTGGCCGCCGCCTCGGGCCACCCGAACCGGCCGATCATGTTCGCCTCGACCTCGAAGATCACCTTCGCGGGTGCCGGCGTCGCGGCCCTCGCGGCCTCCCCGGAGAACCGAGCGTGGTTCCTGCAGCGGCTCAACTTCGCCGCGATCGGCCCCGACAAGGTCAACCAGCTGCGCCACATCGAGTTCTTCGGCGACGCGGACGGCGTCCGGTCCCACATGCGCAAGCACCGCGACCTGATCGCCCCCAAGTTCACCGCGGTCGAGGACGCGCTGACCGGGCGGCTGAGCGGGCTCGGCATCGCGGAGTGGACCGTGCCCACGGGCGGCTACTTCGTCAACCTCGACGTCCTGGACGGCACCGCGTCGCGCGTGGTCGCCCTGGCCAAGGAGGCCGGCATCGCGCTGACCCCGGCCGGCTCGGCCTTCCCGCACGGCAACGACCCCCGTGACCGCAACATCCGGCTCGCGCCGACCTTCCCGGTCCTCAGCGAGGTCGAGGCCGCCATGGCCGGCGTCGCGGTGTGCGTCGAGCTCGCGGCGCTGGAGTCACTCGCCCGCGACTGAGTCACGCGCCGCGGTTCGGCCAAGGAGGTCGTGACGCTCGCGTCGGGACCGGCGTGCTGAGGTGCATGGATTCCCCTGACAAGTGCGGCGTCGAAGCCGACTCAGGGCATCGAGACGTACGGCGTCAGGCGGATCGTCGTGAACTGCCCGATGTCGATCACCTCGGGCCCCACCCTGGCGGGGAACGCTGCCGGCACCTGACCGGCCGCCAGCTGGACCACCATCAGCGAGGCGGGCTCCGACTCGGAGCCGGCGAGCTCGCCGGTCCACTCGAGGTCGCTGGCTGCCCGCTCCCCCGGTGCCAGCCGGACGGGCCGGGAGCTGACCGGAGCACCGTTGAGGTCGCGGTCGCTGTGCGCGACCTCGGGGACGAACCTCGAGCCCCAGCCGCCGCGGAGGCCGATGCCGGGCACGCCCTCCACGACGCACTCCTTCGCCGACGTGTTGTGCACGACGATCCGGGAGTACCGGTGGCCCAGGCTGGAGTCCAGGCCTTCCAGCGACACCACCACCTGGTCGGGCGTGCAGTGGCCGTCGCCGGCCGCTGAGGCACGGGTGCGCAGGAGGGCGGTGAGCGCCGCGTCGTCCAGGTCGGCGTCCGACACAGGAGGAGCGCCGTCGGGGCTCTCGTCGAAGCCCGGTGCGACCTCGTCGAGGCCGGCGGCGGCAGTGGGGTCCTCCGGCTGGCCCGACGCCGCCGGACGCGGCACAGGCGCCGGTTCCGGGTCGCCGGAACACCCTGCCACCGCGAGGGGCAGGACGAGGACGACAGCAGGGAGCAGTGCCGAGAACCCGAGAGATCGACTCACGCCGGCGATCGTACCGAGGACGAGGGCCGGCCCGGGAAGCACGACGCCCGCCGTCCCCGAGGGGGCGGCGGGCGTCGTCGTACGACTGGTGGCGTCAGGCCTCGTCCGGCTCCGCAACGTTCTTGGTGCGGTTCGGGTCGATCTGAACACCGGGGCCCATCGTCGTGGAGACGGTGGCCTTCTTGAGGTAGCGGCCCTTGGAGCTGTTGGGCTTGAGGCGAAGGACCTCGTCGAGAGCAGCGGCGTAGTTCTCGATGAGCTGCTGCTCGGAGAAGGAGGCCTTGCCGATGATGAAGTGCAGGTTCGAGTGCCGGTCGACGCGGAACTCGATCTTGCCGCCCTTGATGTCGGTCACGGCCTTGGCCGGGTCCGGGGTGACGGTGCCGACCTTGGGGTTCGGCATGAGGCCACGGGGACCGAGCACGCGACCGAGACGACCGACCTTGCCCATCAGGTCCGGGGTCGCGACGACGGCGTCGAAGTCGGTCCAGCCGCCGGCGACCTTGTCGATGAGCTCGTCGCCACCGACGAAGTCGGCGCCGGCCTCACGGGCGGCGTCGGCCTTGTCGCCGTTGGCGAACACCAGGACGCGAGCGGTCTTGCCCGTGCCGTGGGGCAGGCTGACGGTGCCGCGCACCATCTGGTCTGCCTTGCGGGGGTCGACGCCGAGACGGAACACGACGTCCAGGGTCTCGTCGAACTTCTTCTTGCTGCCGGCCTTCGCGATCTTGATCGCGGCGAGCGGGGCGTGGAGCTCGTTCTTGTCGAACGTCTCGGCCGCCGCGCGGTAGGTCTTGCTGCGCTGCATGGTGGATCCTTAAGTAGAAGAGGAGATGTGGTCAGCGGGCCAGCGCGGCCCTTCCACGGTTTGTCAGGCCTCGACGGTGACGCCCATGGAGCGGGCAGTCCCCTCCACGATCTTCATCGCGGCGTCGATGTCATTGGCGTTGAGGTCGGGGAGCTTCGTCGTGGCGATCTCGCGCACCTGGTCCTTGGTCAGCTTGCCGACCTTCTCCTTGTGCGGGACGCCCGAGCCCTTCTTGAGGCCAGCGGCCTTCTTGATCAGCTCTGCGGCCGGCGGGGTCTTCGTGATGAACTCGAAGGACCGGTCCTCGTAGATGGTGATCTCGACGGGGATGACGTTGCCACGCATGGACTCGGTCTGGGCGTTGTACGCCTTGCAGAAGTCCATGATGTTGACGCCGTGCGGGCCGAGCGCGGTACCGACCGGCGGAGCCGGGGTGGCCGAACCAGCCTGCAGCTGCACCTTGACCAGTGCGGCGATCTTCTTCTTGGGAGGCATTCCTCTATCTCTTTCTTCTCGTGGTCATGACGAGGCGTACGTCGTACGTCTCTGCCACCTACTCGCCCGGGCGGAGCCGGGGGAACCCATGCATTCTTCCGCGCCGGGGCGCGGACGCGAAATTCAGACGCGCTGGATCTGGCTGAACGACAGCTCGACCGGGGTCTCGCGGCCGAAGATCTCGACGAGCGCCTTGACCCGCTGGGCCTCGGCGTTGATCTCGGTGATCGTCGCGTGCAGCGTCGCGAAGGCGCCGTCGACGATGAGCACGGAGTCGTTGACGTCGAAGTCGGCGACCTCGATCGGCTTCTTGGACTGCGTGGCGGTGGACGTGCCACCCGCGGCGGCAGCGGCCTCGGCCTCGGCAGCGGCGGCGTTGAGCACGGCCGGCGCGAGCATCTTCTCGACCTCGTCCATGCTCAGCGGCACCGGCTGGTGGCTGTGGCCGACGAAGCCGGTGACCGACGGGGTGTGCCGCACTGCGGCCCAGGACTCGTCGGTGAGGTCCAGGCGGACCAGCACGTAACCGGGCAGAACGGTGCGCTTGACCATCTTGCGCTGGCCGTTCTTGATCTCGGCGACTTCCTCGGTGGGGACCACGATCTCGTGGATGTAGTCCTCCATGTTGAGGGAGTGGATCCGGTTCTCGAGGTTCTGCTTCACCCTGTTCTCCATGCCGGAGTAGGTGTGGACGACGTACCAGTCACCCGGCTTGGCCCACAGCTCGCGGCGGAACGCCTCGAGCGGGTCCTCGGCCTCGGCGGGCTCCTCGTCGGCGTCGGCGGACTCCTCAATGGAGTCCTCCTCAATGGAGTCCTCCTCGGCGGAGTCCTCGTCGTCGGAGTCGTCCGACTCGTCGGCGGAGTCCTCGGGCTCCGCGCCCGTGGTCTCGTCGTCGACGTCGAGGGTCTCGTCGGCTGCGAGGGCGAACTCCTCAGCCGCCTCCACGTCCTGGACCTGGTCGGCCGCCTCGTCGATCTCGGGGGCCGAGTCGTACTGCTCCGACACGTGTTGCTCCATCAGTTGTTCGTAGGGGTCAACGACTCCGGGCCAGTGGGCCTCAGATGTCGTCCGCGCCGGTGAAGATCTCGAACGCGAGCTTGCCGAGACCGAGGTCCAGCAGCGACACGAGGGCGATCATCACGAGCACGAAGGCGAGGACGACGAAGAAGTACGTCACCAGCTGCTCGCGGGTGGGATAGACCACCTTGCGCAGCTCGGCGACCACCTGACGGTAGAACGTGACCGGGCCGGTGCGCTTCTCAGGCTGCTTGCCACCCGAGGAGTCCTTGCGGACCGCGGAAGCATCCGACACTCTGCCCACCCTCTTCCATCTCGTTGTCATCTCTTGCAGGGCACGAGGGACTTGAACCCCCAACCTTCGGTTTTGGAGACCGATGCTCTGCCAGTTGAGCTAGTGCCCTCCGTGGTGTCCCCGATGCACCGCGACCCGTCTCAGGGCGCGACTCACCATGTGGAGGAACCACCAGTGGATGAGTCTACGCACCTCCCCCATGACGAACCAAAGTCGGCCCACCCGGGCGCCGGGGCACCGGGCACTGGATCCGCGCCCCTACGATGGCCGGGTGCGGGACCTCCATGCGTTGCCCAAGGCACACCTCCACCTCCACTTCACCGGGTCGATGCGGCACGGCACCCTGCTCGAGCTGGCCGAGCGCGACGGGATCCACCTCCCCGACGCCCTCGTCGCCGAGTGGCCGCCCCAGCTGACCGCGGCGGACGAGAAGGGGTGGTTCCGTTTCCAGCGCCTGTACGACGTCGCGCGCTCCGTGCTGCGCACCGAGGGCGACGTGCGCCGGCTGGTGCGCGAGGCGGCGGAGGACGACGTGGCCGACGGGGGCCGGTGGCTGGAGATCCAGGTGGACCCGAGCGGCTATGCCGCCCGGTTCGGCGGCATCACCGCCTTCACGGACCTGGTCCTCGACGCCGTCCGCGACGCCTCGGCCTCGACCGGCCTCGGGATGGCCGTGGTGATCGCCGCGAACCGCACCCGCCACCCGCTGGACGCGCGGACCCTGGCCCGGCTCGCCAGTCAGTACGTCGACCGGGGCGTGGTTGGCTTCGGGCTGTCGAACGACGAGCGACGCGGCCGGACCACCGACTTCGCGGGCGCCTTCGCGATCGCCGAGCGGGCAGGACTCCTCCTGGTGCCCCATGGCGGCGAGCTGCGCGGGCCCGAGCACATCCGCACCTGCCTCGACTCCCTGCACGCGGGCCGGCTCGGCCACGGCGTACGCGCGGCGGAGGATCCCGACCTGCTGAGCCGCATCGTCGACGCCGGCGTGGCCCTCGAGGTGTGCCCGGTGTCCAACGTGGCGCTCGGCGTCTACTCCGACCTCACCTCGGTCCCGCTCCCGGCCCTGATGGAAGCGGGGGCGACGATCGCGCTCGGCGCCGACGACCCGCTGCTCTTCGGCTCGCGCCTCGCCGGCCAGTACGCCACGATGCGCGCCGCCCACGACCTCTCCGACGCCCAGCTCGCCGAGCTGGGCCGGATGTCGCTGCGGGCCAGCCGCGCACCGAAGGACGTGCTCGACCGCGGTCTCGCGGACATCGACGCCTGGCTGGCTGCTCCCGACTCCTGAGGCGTTTCGGCGGGCTCCCGTGATGGGAGGATGACGCCATGAGCGAGCAGCCGCCCCTGACGCCCCCGTCCGGCGCCTCCCCGGCCTTCGAGCCCTATGCCGCGCCGGCCTACGGCGAGGAGCCGGACGACGAGCAGACCCACGTCGGCGACAGCTCGTCCTCGGGGTCGAGCGGGATCGACCTCACCAAGGACCGCTCGGAGTCGGCCCGGCAGCCGTTCACGCAGCCGTTCGGGCAGCCGTTCGGGCAGCCGGCGACCCAGGTGGCGCCGATGGTGCCGCCGTCGCCGGCCCCCGCAGCCGATCCCCACGCCGCCCCTCCGCCGCCGCAGGGCTTCCCCGGCGCGCCGGCGGGACCGGGTGGCCAGGCCGGACCGGGTGGCCAGGCCGGCTGGTCGCCGTACCCGGTCTCACCCCAGGGCTCGCCCTACCAGATGGCACCGCAGTACCTCGGTCACTTCGGGGCGCCCACCCATCCGCTGGCGACGACGTCGCTGGTGCTGGGCCTGATAGGGATCGTCTCGTTGATCCTCACGCCGTTCCTGCTGGTGACCTTCATCGGCGCCGTGTGCTCGCCCTTCGCGATCTGGCTAGGCGCCCGCGCCCGCCGCGAGATCCGCACGAACCCACGGGCCCACGGCGGTGAGGGCATCGCGATGGCCGGCTTCGTCACCGGGATCATCGGCGTCGTGCTCGGCATCCTGGCCCTGCTCGCGATCCTGGCCATCGTTGCCTTCGTCGCCGCGATCTTCTCCAGCAGCTAGGGTGTGTCTCCCAAGTCAGCGCCGTTGCGAGCGGTGTTTGCGGCCGATCTGGCAAGGCGGCGAGGCGATGTCGTGCCGGATCGCCCTTCGAGCGGCGCCAACGCCGCCAGATCGAGTCGGAAACTCCGCGCAGTAGGCGACGACTTGAGAGACGCGCCCTAGAGCTCGGCGCCGACCAGCACCGGCTCGTTGACGAGCCGGATCCCGAAGCGTTCCTCGACCCCGGCGCGCACCTCGCGGGCGAGGTCGAGCAGCTCGGTCGCGCTCGCCCCGCCACGGTTGGTGAGGGCGAGGGTGTGCTTGGTGGACAGCGAGGTCCTCGCCGCGGGCCGGTCCAGCCCGAACCCCTTGCCGAACCCGGCGTGCTCGATGAGCCAGGCCGCGCTGGTCTTCACGGTGCCGTCCGGTTGCGGGTACGACGGCGCACCATCGGGCACCTGCGCCGGATCGACGACGGGGTTGGTGAAGAACGAGCCGGCGCTCCACGTGTCGTGGTCCTCCGCGTCCAGCACCATGCCCTTGCTGCGACGCAGGCCGAGCACCGCCGCACGGACGTCGGCGAGCGGTGCGCGCTCCCCCGGCTCGACGCCGAGGGTCCGGGCGAGCTCGGCGTAGGCCACCGGGGTGGAGAGCTGTCCGGTCGGGAAGTCGAAGCTCACCTCGAGCACGAGGTGGCGGCCGCCGGCAGCGTCGTACCGATCGGCCTTGAACCGCGAGTGGCGGTAGCCGAACAGGCACTCGGCGGCGGCGAAGGTGCGCTGGCCGCGGAGCTTGCGGTCCCAGACCCGGACCCGGGCGATGGTCTGCGAGACCTCCTGGCCGTAGGCGCCGACGTTCTGGATGGGGGTCGCGCCGACGGTGCCGGGGATGCCGGAGAGCGCCTCGACACCGACCCACCCCTCGGCGACGGCACGCGCGACGAAGGCGTCCCACGGTTCGCCGGCGGCCACCGTCACGGACGCGACACCGCAGCCGTCGTCGCTGACCTCGACGCCGCCACCGACGAGGTGCACGACGGTGCCCTCGAAGCCCGCGTCGGCCACGACGAGGTTGCTGCCACCGCCCACGACGAGCACCGGCTGCCCGGCAGCGTCGGCCGCCTCGACGGCCGCGACCAGCTCCTGCTCGTCGGCGACCGGCACGTAGCGGGACGCCGGCCCGCCGATCCGCAGCGTGGTGAGGTCCGCGAGTGCGGGATCAGGCACGGATCGTGGCCTTGGGCGCTCCCAGGACCTTGGTGCCGCCGACGGTGATCAGCAGGGTCAACGCGACGAGTCCGTCCTGGCTCGTCTCGCCCACGGTCCCCTCGACGGTGATCTGCGCAGCGCCCTCGGCAGGTACGACGACGGGCGCGACGAACTTCGCACCGAGCTCGACCACCTCGGCGTCACCGGTCCACTCGCCGATCGCGCGACCGACGAGCGCGAGGGTGTACATCCCGTGGGCGATCACACCGGGGAGGCCGACCGCGAGTGCGATCTCCTCGTCCTGGTGGATCGGGTTGTGGTCGCCGCTCGCGTGGGCGTAGGCGACCAGGTCGGCCCGGGTGACGTCGTAGGTGACCGGCCCGAGCACCGCACCTGCTGTGAGCCCGCTCATGAGGCACCTCCACGGTGGACGATGGTCGCGGTCGCCGTACACACGACGGCGCCGGAGGCGTCGACGATCTCGCTGGAGGTGCTGATGATGTCGTTGCCGCCGATCGAGCGGACGCTGGTGACGGTGAGCGTCGCGGTGAGCTCGTCACCGATCTCGACGGGGCGCGCGTAGCGGAAGCGCTGGTCGCCGTGGACGATCCGGGAGAGCTCGACCCCGACGGCTGCGAGGAAGTCCTGCAGTGCGGCGAAGGTCACGACGATGGGGAAGGTCGGGGGTACCGCTCCGGACCCGCCGCCGACCGCTGCGGAGAAGGCCGCGACGGCCTCCGCAGTGACCTCGCGCGGCGCGGTCGGGGGGAAGGCACGCCCCACCAGGGTGGCGTCGATGGGCATGGCACGACCCTAGTCCGCCGGTCCGGCTACTCGCGAGTCGCTGCCGTCGTGGTGCGCCGGAAGCGGTCGATTCCGTCGTCAGACGTCGACAGCCCGCCGCCCCTGTGGGGGCGACGGGCTGTCGGAAGAGCGGTGGCGCTGAAGCTCAGCGGGTCTCGCGGTGCGCAGTGTGCGTGCGGCAACGCGGGCAGAACTTCGACAGCTCGATGCGGTCGGGGTCGTTGCGCCGGTTCTTCTTCGTGATGTAGTTGCGCTCCTTGCAGTCCACGCATGCGAGCGTGATCTTGGGGCGAACGTCAGAGCTCTTGCTGGCCACGGGAAGTCCTTCTACTGCTGCGTCTGTGGGTGGTGCTGGGTAACTGCTTCGTCATCTGGCGTAGCGGGGGCGGGACTCGAACCCGCGACACCACGATTATGAGCCGTGTGCTCTAACCACCTGAGCTACCCCGCCAGGGGGTCAGGGCGTCCGTCTCACTCCCCATCGCTGGTTTGTTCCACGGACCCTCGTCCCAGAGCCCCTTTACGGAATCGAACCGTAGACCTTCTCCTTACCATGGAGACGCTCTGCCGACTGAGCTAAAGGGGCAACGCCGCAGAACGATACACGCGGCGTGGTGCGGTGCGAAATCGAGGCGGTTGGTGCCGCGATGACTCCGCAATCATAGGGCCATCAGGCATCGATCCGTGCAAACGGGAGGGCCTGCTCGAGCTCGTAGGCGAGCTCGATGAGCAGCGCCTCCTGGCCCGGCGCAGCGCCGAACATCATCCCCTGCGGGAGGCCGCTGGCGGTGGTCGCGAGCGGCAACGAGATGGCCGGGGCGCCGGTGATGTTCTGCCACGGCGTGAAGGCCACCCAGTCGAGGAGCTTGTCCATGACGACCTCGTAGGACTGCGTCGGGTCGAGGTGACCGACCTTGGGCGTCGGGGAGGCCAGGGTCGGCGTCAGCGCGACGTCGAAACGCTCGTGGTAGACCTCCGCCTGGGCCGCGGCGCGCTTGAGCCGGGTGATGGCGCCGGGCACCCGGTGCAGGTTGCGGCGCGCGTGGCGGGCCAGCCCCAGGGTGAGGTTGTCGTGGTTCGACTTCGTCCAGGTACGACCGTGGAGGGGCCGCCCGGTGGTCAGCATCGCCTGGGCGAGCAGCGCCCAGTAGAGCAGGAAGTCGTCGGCGAAGCTCGGGCCCACCGGCACCTCCGACTCGGTCACCGTGTGCCCGAGGTCCTCGAGCAGGGAGGCGGTCTTCTCGGTGAGCGCCTTCGTCTCGGCGTCGGCACCGCGGCTGACGCCCGAGGTGTTGAGCGCAATGTGCAGCCGGCGCTTGATCGGTCGGGTCAGGTCGCCGATCGGGGGCAGCTCGAGCGCCCGGTGGAGACGCTCGGCCTCGCGGAAGAAGGCAGCGGTGTCGCGGACCGAGCGGGTCACGACGCCGTCGGAGATGATCCGGATCGGCATGTCCCGCATCATCTTGTCCTGGGCCAGTCGACCCCGGGTCGGCTTGAGACCGACCAGGCCGTTGACCGCCGCAGGGATCCGGATCGAGCCGCCTCCGTCGTTGGCGTGCGCGATCGGCACCGCGCCCGCGGCGACGAGTGCCGCGGAGCCCGAGCTGGACGCACCGGCCGAGTGCTCGGTGTTCCACGGCGTGCGGACCGCCCCGAGGCGCGGGTGCTCGGCCGAGGCGCTGAAGCCGTACTCGGAGAGCTGGCTCTTGCCCAGGGCCACCAGGCCGGTGCCGAGGTACATCGCGGCGAAGTCGCCGTCCCGCTTGGCCGGGCGCGGCTGCCAGGCGTCGGTGCCGGACATGGTCGGCATCCCGCCGACGTCGACGTTGTCCTTGACCAGGGTCGGGACACCGGAGAAGAAGGAACCGCCCGCCGAACGGGCCTCGGTCCGAGCCCGCTCGTAGGCCTTGTGGGCCATGGCGTTGAGAGGTCCGGCGACCTGCTCGACCCTGGCGATCGCGGCCTCGACCACCTCCTCGGCGGAGACCTTGCCGGCACCGAGGTGCTCGGCCAGGCCCACGGCGTCGAGGTCACCCAGGGCATCGTCGGAGAAGGCGTGAACGCGCTGCATGGAGGGAACCTAGCCGCTCGCGGGCACCCGTGCCGTCCGACCTGGGGAGGAAATCCGCAGCCGACCCCGGCTCACCAGAGGACGAGCGCGAGCAGCGGGACGAGCAGGCTGATCGCAAGGGCGGACAGGCCCATCGAGAGCCCGGCGAAGGCGCCCTCGGTCTCGTCCTCGCGCAGCATCCGGGAGGCGCCGATCCCGTGCGACACGGCACCGACGGCGAGGCCCCGCGCACGCCGGTCCCGGATCCTGAGCAGGGTGAGCACGGCCGGTGCGGTGATCGCGCTGAAGATGCCGATGATGATGGCGAACACCGCGGCCAGCGGCGCGATGCCGCCGAGGTGCTCGGTGAGCGCGATCGCGACGGGCGTGGTCGCGGCCTTCGTCGACAGGGTGCGCTCCAGGGTCTCGCCGGCCCCGAGCGCCCGGGCCAGCAGCACGGCCGAGGTGATCGAGACGGCGGCACCGACCACGACGGCCACCAGCAGCGGCACCACGAACCCCTTGAGACGGTCGGCCTGACGGTGGAGAGGTACGGCGAGCGCGACCGTCGCCGGACCGAGCCAGAACGCGATCAGCTCGGTCGCGGAGCGGTAGTCGGGGTAGTCGACGTCGAGCACGCTGATCGCAGCGCCGGTCACGATGATCGCCACCAGCACTGGCTGGGCGAGCGCGTGGCCGCCGGTGCGCTGCTGGATCCACCGGCCCGCCTGGTAGCCCGCCAGGGTGACGGCGAGCAGGGCGAGCGGGGACCGGGCCACGTCGAGGACGGAGTCGCTCACGTCGTACCTCCGGCGGGGAGGTCGTCGCGCGGGCGCCCGGAGAGCCGCTCCAGGCCGACCGCGGTCCAGCCGACGGCGACCAGTCCGAGCAGCCAGGACCCGATCAGTGCGACACCGATCGGCAGGGCGTCGCGCCCCAGGACACCGAGGTAGGCCACCACGCCGACGCCGGCGGGGATGAAGAACAGCTGCAGGTGGCGCAGCAGGGCCGTGCCCGCACGGACGATCGAGCCCTCGTCGTCGTACCTGCGCACCCGGAGGAGGACGAACAGCAGCAGCATCCCCACCACCGGACCCGGCACGGGCAGGTCGGCGACCTGCACGATCAGCTCGCCCACGAGCTGGAACCCGACCAGCCAGGTCAGGCCTGCGATCACCGGCGTTCCCGGAGCCGCGCGTTGGGCAGCACCGGCGCGGGGATCGGTCGCAACGGCTGGTCGGGGACGACACCGAAGCGGCCGTCGGTGACCAGGCGGCTGTCCTCGACGACCTCGCCCGCAGCGTCGGTGACCTGCTCCTGCCACGCGTCGCGGTAGGCCACGATCTCGTCGTGGGTACGGCCCACGAAGTTCCACCACATCACGATCGACTCACCGAACGGCGGCCCGCCGAGCACCAGCACCCGGGCGCCCTCCTCACCCGCGACGAGGGTGATCTCGCCGGCACCGGGCGGGGCGTAGGCGAGATCGGCGACCCGGGCCTCGACACCGCCGAGGCTCACGGAGCCGAGGTCGACCAGGACGCCGTGCTCGTGGGTCTCGTCGACCGGAACCGTCAGGGTCCGGCCGGGGTCCAGCACGAGCTCGGCCCCGAGGAGCGGCGTGAACGTCGTGACCGGCGAGGTGTCGCCGAGCAGCGAGCCGAGGAAGACGTGCCCGCGCCAGCCCTCCCCCGCGATCTGCGCGGGGGCGTAGTGCTGGAAGCCGGGGTCCGTGTCACGGTCGGCATCCGGCAGCGCGACCCACAGCTGCGCGCCGTGCAGGACGCTCGTCCCCGGCGTCGACACCTCGCTGTGGCTGATGCCGCGGCCGGCGGTCATCAGGTTGACCTCCTGGGGCCGGACCATCGCCACGTTGCCCGCGCTGTCGCGGTGCTCGATCTCGCCGGTGAACAGCCAGCTCACGGTCTGCAGGCCGGTGTGCGGATGGGGGGCGACCTCCATCCCGCCGCTCTCGCTGACCAGGTCCGGTCCGTAGTGGTCCAGGAAGCACCAGGCGCCGATCAGGGACCGCTCGCGCTGCGGCAGGGTGCGACGTACAGGCATCGCCCTGGGGCCACCGAGCGGCACCTCTCGCGGGGTCATCAGCTCGACACCGGCCGCGGGCCGGCCCTCGCACACCAACGGGTCCGGGTCACGTTCCGGGTTGCTCATGGGCCCATCCTTCCGCGCCCGTCAACCGTGCCGTCGGGTCGGGTTCACCCGGTGCAGGCACGGTGGCCCCGTGCGGATCGCCCAGCTTGCCAACTTCGTCGGCTCGACCTCCGGCGGGATGCGGACGGCGATCGAGCATCTCGGACGCGGGTACGTCGACGCCGGCGCCGAGCGCCTGCTGGTGATCCCCGGTCCGGTCGACGCCGTCACCTCGACCCCGCTCGGTGACGTCGTGCAGGTCCGCGCACCCCGGGTCGGCGGCGGCTACCGGCTGATCGTCGAACCCTGGCGGGTCACCGACGTCCTCGAACGGTGGGCGCCGACCAGCGTCGAGTGGAACGACAAGCTCACGCTGCTGCCCGTGGCCTGGTGGGCGCGGCGCAACGGGGTCCGGTCCGTCCTGCTCTCCCACGAGCGGATGGGCGACATGTTCGCGATGCGCTCCGGCCTCGACACCACCTCGAAGGTGTCGATCGGCCTGCTGAACCGTCTGCTGGTGCGCAGCTTCGACACCGTCGTGGTCACCTCGCGCTACGCCGAGGACGAGTTCCGGTCCGTGGCCGCAGCAGCCGGATGCCCCGTCGAGCGGGTGCCGCTGGGCGTGGACCTCGCGACCTTCCGCCCGCTGGCCCACCGCCCGTCCGGCGACGGCGTGCTGCGACTGGCCCACGCCGGTCGGCTGTCCCGGGAGAAGTCACCCCACCTCGCCGTCGCGACCGCCGTCGAGCTGCACCGTCGCGGCGTCCCGGTCCGCCTCGACGTGTACGGCGACGGCCCGCACCGCGACGAGCTCGAGGACCTGGCCGGGACCGCACCCGTCCACTTCCACGGGTACGTCGACGGCCGTGCTGCGCTGCGGGACCGACTCGCCGCCGCCGACATCTCGCTGTCGGTCTGCCCCGGGGAGACGTTCGGACTGGCGGTCCTGGAGGCGCTCGCGTGCGGCACTCCGGTCGTGACCGCCGATCGAGGCGGCGCGCGCGAGCTCGTCGACCGCTCCTGCGGGGCATGGGCGCCGGCCGAGCCCACAGCACTCGCCGACGCCGTGCTCCGGCTCGCGGACCGCCCTGCGGCTCCGGTGCGTGGGGCTGCGCGGCGCCGCGCGGAGCAGTTCACCTGGGACCGGACCGTGGCGCGGATGCTCTCGCTGCACGCGGGTCGGCGGGTCGGCGTACTCACCGCCTGAGCGCACTTGTAACTACGTGTTCGTGTCGCGAAACCTGTGTCACAGCACCCGGGTAGGTGTCCGAGCACCCGGGTAGTTGACCACCGGGCCTCAGGCGCTGCGTCGGTCGCCGTACTGCCGCCGGATCCGTTCCGCCTCCCGAGCCATCTCCTCCGGCAGCATCGGACCGAACCGGGCGATCGCCTCGGCGTGGTCCCGCTGGACCCGGGCGATCGCCTCTGCGCGACGTCGGCCCCAGTGGTCCTCCCACACCAACCGGGTCACGACGAAGCGCCGGTCGGCGACGGCCCGCTCCCGCAGCTTCTCCTCGAAGACCGTGCGCCGGGGATCTTCCGAGAGACCGCCCCGATCGACGGGGGTGTACTTCACCTCGCCGTCAGATTCGATGACCTGGTTCCCGACGCGGATGTCGCACCACGCAATGCCCCGCTCCGTCCGCATCGGGAACTGGGTCTCGGGCTCACCGACACCAGCCTCGATCACCAGCTCCCTGGCAAGCGACTCGAGCACGCTCTCCGCGCCGGGGTCGGCGACCGCCACCGCACGCTGGGCAGCTCGTCGGCCGGGCCAGCAGACCATGACCTCCAGCGCCGCCTCGAGCTCCTGCCTGCTGACACCACGCCGCATCACCGCATCACAGGCGACCAGCCCGTGCCTGAGGCCGTGCTCCCGACCCATGTCGACGGCCGTACGAGCGAGGTCGAGGGCCTTCGTGCCCTCCACGTCGACCACCTGGTCCGGGTCGAAACGGGCGAGATGGTGCTTGATCCCGTACTCCGTCCACGCGTTCGTCCACCCGGGGCGGGTCAGGTGGGAGAGAGGCACGTCCGGACGGAGGACCGGGATCCTCTGGAGATGACAGGACGAGTCGTGGCTGAGCACCCACCCGCGACGAGCGGCGAGGCCGCAGGCACGGGCAACAAGCAGCGGTCTGCCGACGTGCTGGTCGAGCGCGTTCCAGATCTCCGTCGTCGTGTAGATGCCTCGGCGCAAGACCCTCCACCGGGGTTCGTCCTCGCCGCGCCGACGATGGAGGTACGCGCGGATCTCGCCCGGCCCGACGCCGAGATCGAGTGCTTGGGCTCGGGTGATCAAACCGCCGTTGGCCGCCAGTGCGGCGAGGACTCGAGGGTGCATGGTGAAGACGCTGCCGCCGTACGACGGTCGCCAACCATGGCCTCTCGTGGCCTGTGGAAAACCGTCGTCAGCAGTCGCCTCGGGACGGTGGGCGCCGGCCACCTACCCGGGTGCTGTGGTACCCACCCGGGCGCTGTGACGCAGGTTTTCGAGCATGAACACATAGTTACAAGCGTTCGAGCGCGCCGGCGGGCGGGGCCAGCGGCGCCACGATGCGGGCCAGGCTCTCGCGTGCACTCCGGGTCAGCAGCAGCACCGGCAGCAGCAGTGCGACGGTCATGCAGCCGAGCACGATCGCGTAGTAGGCGCCGTGCAGCGAGGAGTCGAGGGGCGCGACCAGGCCCAGGAGCAGGGACAGGCCGATCAGGGCGCCCATCGCATGGCGGCGCAGGCGGAGCGTCGCGACGAAGGGCGGCAGCATCAGGAAGTACCACAGGTGCACCACTGGCGAGAGCAGCACGAACGCGGCGGTGGCGGCCGCGACGCCGGCGAGTGCCGTCGTACGTGAACCGGTGCGCCAGCGCAGGGCGACCCAGGCGCCGGTGCCCAGCGCCGCCACCAGGCCGAGGGCGCGGACCACGTCACGGAAGAAGGCCGGGCCGGTGTCGACGCCGAGGTGGAGCGCGAAGAAGTCGAGGACGCCTCCGACGAGGGTCGTCGCGGAGAGCGGGGTGTTGACCTCGCCGGGGACCGTGAGCGCGTTCAGCCAGCCGTTGCCCAGGCCGGTGAGGACCCCGAGGCCGAGCAGGGTGCCGACGGACACAGCACCCACCGCGGTCAACCGTCGCAGGCGGGCGGCCACGGTGGCACCGACGGGCAGGGCCACCAGCGCGATGCCGACGCACACCAGTCCGCCCGGCACCTTCACCCCCGCGGCAACGCCGGCCAGCGCCGCGCCCCAGACCCAGCCTCGCTCGACCGCGACGACGAGAGCGGCGGCCATCAGACCGACCATGAGCAGGTCGTTGTGCAGGCCGGCGACGCCGTTGGCCATCATCAGCGGCGAGACGAGGACGATCGCTGAGGCGACGGCCGGGTTGGCACCGGACCACGCGGCCAGGCGGGGCACCGCCCAGGCGAGCAGCACCAGACCCACCAGGGCGAAGCCCCGGTGGGCGATCACAAGGAGCCACGGGTTGCCCGTCGTCCCCGCGACCACCGCGCCGAAGGCGACCGGGACGGGGCCGTACGGCGTCGCGGTGTCCCACCACAGGGGATCGACCGCCTGCACGATCGGCGGTGCGGTGAGCCAGGTGGGCAGCGGGAGGAAGTTGTCGGGGGCGAGTGCCCCCGGCCCCCAGTCGTACGGCGACAGGCCGACCCGGGCGAGCATCCCCTGCGCGGCATAGGACCAGCCGTCCCGCGAGAACAGCGGCGGGGCGAGCACGAGCGGGGCGCACCACACGGCCGCGGCGAACCTGACGAGCGCGACACCCTCCTCGGCGTCCCCGGTCTGGCGGTCGCCGACGGCGACGGTGCGGCAGAGCTGAAGCCAGGCGCTCGCGAGGAGGCCGAGACCGACCAGGACGACGACCAGTCCGGCCATCCGACCGACCTCGTGGGCGCGCACCGCACCGAGGACGGCGAGCTTCAGGACAGGGGTCGACGGGGGCAGGGTGGCCGTGAGCAGGCCACCCAGGAGGACGAGCATCCCGCCCACCAGTCCGCGTGTGATCACGAGCGGACCGTAGGGACCGGGGGCATCGGCAGGTTGAACGCTCGGGCAACGCCACGGGTGCGATGTCCTAAGGTTCGTCCATGGGTCTGCTGACGCCTCTGGCCGTGAAGATCGGATCCCGACCGTGGATGCCGAAACTGCTCCCCCAGATCACCTGGACCGACACGCACCTGCAGAAGGTCACGGGCGGGCGGCTGAGCCTGCTGGACATCGCCGGGCTGCCGAGCCTGATGCTCACCGTGAAGGGCCGCAAGACGGGCGTACCGCGGAGCACTCCGCTGCTGTGCGTGCCGTGGCAGGGAGGGTGGCTGATCGCCGGTTCCCACTTCGGCGCGCCGAAGCCGCCGGTCTGGACGTTCAACCTCCGGGCGGCCGACACGGTCGAGGTGCGCTACCGCCGTCGGGTGCAGACCTGTGGGTGGCGCGAGCTCACCGACGCCGAGAAGGACGCAGCCTGGGCGCACATGGTCACGGTGTGGCCGAACTACCGGAAGTACACCGAGTGGACCGACCGCGTCATCCCAGTGTTTCTGCTGACACCCGCCTGAGGCCAGCCTTGCTTTAGCCTGTCCGGGTGAGGGTAGGCACAGCAAACCCACAGGTCGGGGGGACCTTCACCCTCGACCTCGTGCGCCACGGCGGACGCGCCGCACTGCGCACGTCCGCCGGCGTCCTCACGCACGCAGAGCTGGACCGGCGCGTGACCGACGCGCGGGCGGCCCTGGCCGACTGCACCGACGGGGCCCGCCAGCTGGTCCGGCTGCGCCCCGCGTCGAGCGTCGAGTTCGTCGTGGCCTGGCTGGCAGCGCTGTCCGGCGGGCACGCCACCCTGCTCACCCACGACGCGGGTCTCGCAGCCGCCTACGGCAGCTCGCTCGAGTACGACGTCGACGGCTGGCGTCCGACCGGCGCGCCGGTCCCGGAGCTCCACCCGGACCTCAGGCTCCTGCTCAGCACGTCGGGCTCGACCGGATCACCCAAGCTGGTGCGGCTCTCGGAGGCCAATCTCACCTCGAACGCGGCCGCCATCGCGTCGTACCTCGGGCTCACGCCGGACGACGTCGCGCTGACCACCCTCCCCCTCGACTACTGCTACGGCCTGTCGGTGCTGCACAGCCACCTGGCCGCCGGCGCCTCGCTGGTGCTCGACGACCGCTCCGTCACGGACCCGGGGCTGTGGGTCGATGCGCGCCACCACGGCGTCACCTCCTTCGCCGGGGTGCCCCACACCTTCGACCTGCTCGGGTCCGCGGGCTGGCCGGAGCTGCCGACCCTGCGTCAGGTCACCCAGGCCGGAGGCCGGATGGCGCCGGAACGGGTGCGCACGCTGGCGGCCCAGGGCGCGGCCGAGGGCTGGGACCTCGTGGTGATGTACGGCCAGACCGAGGCGACCGCGCGGATGGCCTACCTGCCGCCCGACCTGGCCCTCACCCACCCCGCCGCCGTGGGCATCGCGATCCCGGGTGGCACGTTCCGGCTCGATCCCGTCGTCGACGCCGGGCCGGGAGTCGGCGAGCTCGTCTACAGCGGCCCCAACGTCATGCTCGGCTACGCCACGTCACCGGCCGACCTCGCGCTCGGCGCCGAGGTGGTCGAGCTCCGCACCGGCGACCTGGCCCGACTGACCGGGCACGGAGCCGTCGAGCTCGTCGAGATCGTCGGGAGGCGCTCACGCTTCGCCAAGCTGTTCGGCCAGCGGATCGACCTCGACCGGGTGCAGACCCTGCTCGCGCTGGGCGGGTACGACGTCGTGTGCGCCGAGGCGGGTGACGGCGCCCACCTCGTGGTGGCCGTGCCCGGGAACCCCGACCCCCTCGTCCTGGGCGAGATCGCGGCTGCCACGGCCGCGGACACCGGACTCCCCTCCCATGCCGTCCGCGTCGTCCCCGTGGACGAGGTCCCCCGCCTGCCCAACGGCAAGGTCGACCACCGGGCGGTGAGCCGGCTGACGCCCGTCGAGGTGCTGGACGAGGGCTCCCCGTCACGCTCCCTGACCCGGCTCTACGCACGCGTGCTCGGCATCGAGGGCGTCGGCCCGCAGGACTCGTTCGTCACCCTCGGCGGCGACTCCCTGTCCTACGTCGAGCTCTCGCTGCGGCTCGAGCGACGCCTGGGCCGGCTCCCCGAGGACTGGCCGCGGCGCACCATCGACGACCTCGCCCGGATCGACCGGACCGGCGCCGCGAGCTCGCGCTGGGCACGGATCGACACGACGATCGCGCTGCGCGCCGCGGCCATCGTGGCGATCGTCGGCACCCACACCAATCTCTGGGTGCTCTACGGCGGCGCCCACGTCCTGCTCGCCGTCGCCGGCGCCAACTTCGCGCGCTTCCACCTCACCGACGAGGGCTCCCGCGAGCGACTGCGTCGGGTCGGGCGCGCCGCGCTCCGGATCGCCCTCCCGTCGATCCTGTGGATCGGAGCGGTCGCGCTCGTCACCGGCGGACCCCCGTGGCGCAGCGTCCTGCTCCTCAACGACGTGCTCGGGTCCCACCTGTGGTCCGAACCCGCCTGGCACTACTGGTTCATCGAGGTCGTGCTGCTGCTCCTGGTCGGCGTCGGGCTGGCCACCTCCGTGCCCTGGGTGATGGCACTCGAGCGGCGGCACCAGTTCCGCCTCGCCGCAGGACTCACCGCGGCAGCGCTGGTCCCCCGGACCTGGGCCCTCCTGTCGTCGTACGACGGCGACGTGATCCACTCCTCGACCTTCGTGGCCTGGCTGTTCCTGGGTGGGTGGGCTGCCGCGGTCGCCCGGACCCCGGCGCAGCGGCTGGTCGCGACCGCCCTGCTCGTCGCAGGTGCCTGGGGTCTGACCGGCGACCTGGTCCGCGACCTGGTCATCGTGGCCGGCGTGGTCGTCCTCGTGTGGCTGCCGACGGTGCCGTGGCCCCGTGCCCTCGTCGGGCTGACCGGCACCCTGGCCACTGCGTCGCTCCACATCTACCTGACGCACTGGCAGGTCTACCCGCACCTGGAGAACCGCTGGCCGCTCGGCGGCCTGCTCGCCTCCCTCGCGCTCGGCGTCCTCACGTCGTACCTCGTCAACCGGATGCCGACGTGGGCCCGGCTCCTCGACCGGCCGCGACCTCACTACGCTCCGAACCAACTCCACGAGAAGGAAACTCGATGAAGAAGCACCTCCTGCGCGCGGGCCTCGGGCTCGCCGCCATCACGCTCCTCGCCCCGCTCCTCGCCGCCTGCGGCGAGGACGAGCCGAAGCTGGTCATCTACAACGCCCAGCACGAGCCGCTGTTGAAGGCGCTCGCCCCCGAGTTCACCAAGGAGACGGGGATCGAGGTCGAGCTCCGCAACGGCAAGGACCTCGAGCTCTCCAACCAGCTCGTGCAGGAGGGCGACGCCTCGCCCGCCGACGTCTTCCTCACCGAGAACTCCCCCGCGATGTCCCAGGTCGAGGCCGCGGGCCTGTTCCAGGAGCTCCCCTCCGACCTGGTCGCTCCGATCCCCGAGCAGTACCGCCCGCGCAGTGGCCTGTGGACCGGCTTCGTCGCCCGCTCGACCGTCCTCGTCTACAACACCGACGCGATCGAGGAGTCGGAGCTCCCGACGTCGATCCTCGACCTGGCCGAGCCCGAGTGGAAGGACCGCCTGTCGTTCTCGCCCACCGGTGCCGACTTCCAGGCCATCGTGGCGGGCGTCCTCGAACTCGAGGGCGAGGAGGCCACGACGGCGTGGCTCCAGGGCATCAAGGACAACGGCAAGGTGTACGACGGCAACAACCTCGTCCTCGAGGCGGTCGACTCGGGCGAGATCGAGGTCGGCATCGTCTACCACTACTACTGGGAGCGCGACCGCAAGGAGAACGGCGACGTCAGTGACAACAGCGCCCAGCACTACTTCGGCAACCAGGACCCGGGCGCCTTCGTGAGCGTCTCCGGCGCCGGCGTGCTCGCGTCGAGCGACATGAAGGACGAGGCCGAGCAGTTCATCGAGTTCCTGGTGAACACGGCCGGCCAGCAGATCCTCGCCGACAGCTATGCGCTGGAGTACCCCCTCAACCCCGAGGTCGAGCTCGAGGGCGTCACGAAGGCGTTCAGCGACCTGCAGCCGCCCGCCGTCAACGTGTCCGACCTGGACGCCGAGAAGGTCGTCGACCTGATGACCGAGGTCGGCTTCCTCTGATCCTCCGCAACCGAGCACCCGCCCTCCTCCTGGCCGTCGGTCTGGCGATCGGCGCGCTCTCCCTGGTCCCGCTCGGCTACGTCCTCTGGACGACCGCCGAGCTGGGCAGGGGCGAGGCCGTCGACTTCCTGTGGCGACCCCGGATCGGCGAGCTGTTGTGGAACACCGTCCGGCTGCTGGTGCTCGGCGTACTGACGAGTGCCGCGCTCGGTGTCGCAGCGGCCTGGGTCGTCGAGCGCACCGACGTCCCCGGACGCGGCTGGTGGCACGGACTGATGTGCGCACCGCTCGCCGTGCCCGCCTTCGTCAACGGCTTCGGCTGGGTCTCGCTGACCCACGACGTGCAGTCGTACGCCGGCGCGGTGATGGTGGTGACGCTGTCGTACTACCCGCTCGTCTACCTGCCGACCGTCGCCGCGCTCCGCCGGCTGGACCCGGCGGTGGAGGAGGTCGCCACCGCGCTGGGCAAGGGTCCGTGGCAGGTGTTCTTCCGGGTGACCCTCCCCGCGATCAGCCCGGCCGTGCTGGGCGGGGCACTGCTCGTCGGCCTGCACCTGCTCGCCGAGTACGGCGCCCTGCAGCTGCTCAACTACCCGACCCTGACCACGGCGATCCTCCAGCAGTACGCCACCGTCTTCAACGGCCCGGAGGCGACCCTGCTCGCCCTCGTGCTGGTGAGCTTCTGCCTGCTCCTGCTGGGCCTAGAGCTGCTCCTGCGCGGACGGCGTCCCCGCTCGAGGGTCGGCTCCGGGGTGAGCCGCGAGGTCGTGCGGATCTCCCTGGCCCGACGTCGTCCGGTCGTGCTCCTCGGACTGGGCGCCACCGCCGTGCTGGCCCTCGGCGTCCCGGTCGCCAGCCTGACCCGCTGGCTGATCCGCGGGACCTCCGCCGGCCTGGAGACCGGCGAGCTGATGGGCGCGGTCGGTACGACGCTCTCCCTCGCCGTGCTCGGCGGGATCGTCGCCACCGCGGCGGCGGTGCCCGTCGTGTGGCTGGCCGTGCGCCACCGCGGCCTGCTGACCACCACCATCGAGCGCAGTGTCTACACCGCCAGCGCCATGCCGGGCATCGTGATCGCGCTGGCCCTGGTGACCGTCTCGATCCGGGCGGTACCGGACCTCTACCAGACCCTGGCCCTGCTGATCGCGGGCTACCTCATCCTCTTCCTGCCGCGTGCGGTCGTCGCCGTGAGGGGCACCTTCGAGCTCGTCCCGCCCGGGCTCGAGGACGTGGCCCGGAGCCTGGGGTGCAGCGGGACCGAGGTCGCCCGGCGTGTGACCCTGCCGCTCGTGGGGCCGGGCCTGGCCTCCGCCGCAGCACTCGTCGCGCTCGCCGTGTCGACCGAGCTGACCGCCACCCTGCTCCTCGCGCCGCTCGGCACCGAGACCCTCGCGACGCGCTTCTGGTCCGACGCCTCCTCGATCGCCTACGGCGCCGCCGCGCCCTACGCGCTCGCGCTGATCCTCCTCTCCGTCCCGTCCACGTGGCTCCTCGCCCGTCTGAGCATCAGGAGCCGCTGACGTGTCCGCTGCACTGGAGATCCGCGACCTGCAGGCCGGCTACGGCAAGGCCCCCGTGCTGCGCGGGCTGGACCTGACCGTGCCGTCCGGCGTGACCGCCGTGCTCGGCTCCTCGGGCTGCGGCAAGACCACCCTGCTCCGCGCCGTCGCCGGGTTCGTCGAGCCCGACGGCGGATCCATCACCGTCGCCGGCACCGAGGTCGTCGGTGAGGGCCGCACCGTGCCCGCGCGTCGGCGCGGCATCGGCTACGTGCCGCAGGAGGGTGCACTGTTCCCGCACCTCACCGTGGCCCGCAACATCACCTTCGGTCTCCCCCGCTCCGAGCGCCGCACGGCCTCGCAGGTCGTCGCGGACGCGCTCGCGATGGTCGAGCTCGACGCCGCGGTGGCCGAGCGTCACCCCCACCAGCTCTCCGGCGGCCAGCAGCAACGCGTCGCACTCGCCCGGGCCCTCGCACCGCGACCGAGCCTGGTGCTGCTCGACGAGCCCTTCTCCTCCCTCGACGCCGGGCTCCGCGAGGAGACCGGGCGCGCCGTGGTCCGGGCGCTGAAGGCGGCCGGCGCTGCCGCCGTACTCGTGACGCACGACCAGGGCGAAGCGCTCTCCCTCGCCGACCAGGTCGCCGTCATGGTCGCCGGACAGTTCCTCCAGGTCGCGCCGCCGGCCGAGGTCTACCTCAGCCCCGCGGACCCGCGCGTCGCTGCCTTCATCGGCCACGCCTCGATGCTGCCCGGGAGCGTCGGCGCCGACGGTCGCGGCCAGTGCGCGCTCGGTGCGGTGCAGGTGCGGTCCGGGGTGAAGATCTCCGGGGCCGCCCAGTTCGCGGTGCGCTCCGAGCAGCTCCAGATCCGGCCCGGGGCGGGCGAGGGCACGCCCGGCGAGGTGCTCGACGTCAGCTTCTTCGGCCACGACGCCACCATCCGGGTCAGGCTGGACACCGGGGAGCACGTCGCTGCCCGCACGCCCGCTGACAGCGTCCCCCTCCCGGGCGACCGGGTGCAGGTCGCCGTGCTCGGCGAGGTCGTGGCGTTCCCCGCCTGAGCGGACGCGCCGAGCAGTCGCCGGAGTCTGGAAGACTGCGCCCACGATGAAGTTCCTCGATCACGAAGCCGCCCTGGTCACGATGGCCGACAAGATGGCCGAGCTCAAGCCCAGGCTGCGGGGCTGGCTGCATGCCGGCGTCCTGCCGTTCGTGGTCGCCGCCGGTGTCGTCCTGATCGTGCTGTCCCCGACCGCCACCACCAAGATCGGCTCGGCGGTGTTCATCGCCTCGGCGCTGCTGCTGTTCGGCGTCTCGGCGATCTACCACCGCGGCACCTGGCAGCCGGCCATCTGGGCCCTCCTGCGACGGCTCGACCACTCCAACATCTTCGTCCTCATCGCCGGCACCTACACGGCCTTCGCCCTGTTGCTGCTCGACGGCAACCCCCGCACCTGGCTGCTCAGCGGGATCTGGGGCGGCGCACTGCTCGGCGTCGGGTTCCGGGTCTTCTGGACCGGCGCACCGCGCTGGCTCTACACGCCGATCTACATCGGGCTCGGCTGGTTCGCGGTGTTCTTCATCCCCGACTTCATCGAAGGCTCCGACAAGCTCGGCACCCCGATCGCCATCGCCGCACTCGTCCTGGTGGCCGTGGGTGGCGTGCTCTACACGACCGGCGCGGTGATCTACGGCCTGAAGAAGCCGAACCCCAAGCCGGAGTGGTTCGGCTTCCACGAGATCTTCCACACCTTCACGATCGTGGCCTTCCTCGCCCACTACGTCGCGGTGTCGCTGGCGACGTACGCCCTGCGCTGAGCGGGCTCGGTCCCGTGTCCGGCGCAGAAAACGCACTGAACCCCCACCTTGCGGCGGGGGTTCGGCACCAGAACACTCTCTGTCCTGTGGCACGTGCAGGATTCGAACCTACGTAGGCGTTGCCGGCTGATTTACAGTCAGCTCCCTTTGGCCACTCGGGCAACGTGCCAGGTTGTCACCGACCCCGTTCCGCGCCTGTCGGAACGGCCCTGACTTGGACGGTCAGCAACGAGGCGAAACAATAACGCAAGACGTACGTTGCACTGAAACCAGCACCACCCTCCCCGACAGTCTGCGCAGGTGACCACCATGGCCGATTCCTCCTTCGACATCGTCAGCAAGCTCGACCGCCAGGAGGTCGACAACGCCCTCGGGCAGACGGCGCGCGAGATCTCCAACCGGTTCGACTTCAAGGGCACCGGCGCGAGCATCGAGTGGAAGGGCGACGAGGCGATCGAGATCACCGCGTCCGCCGACGATCGCGCCAGCGCCGTGCTCAGCGTCTTCCAGGAGAAGCTGATCAAGCGCAACCAGTCGCTGAAGATCCTCGACGCCGGCGAGCCGCGCCAGTCCGGCCAGGTGTCCAAGATCGACATCGCGCTCAAGGAGGGCATCACCTCCGAGGACGCCAAGAAGATCTCCAAGCTGATCCGCGACGAGGGCCCCAAGGGCGTGAAGGCGCAGATCCAGGGCGACGAGCTGCGGGTGTCCTCCAAGAAGCGCGACGACCTCCAGGCCGTGCAGGCGCTGGTGAAGTCGCAGGAGTTCGAGTTCGCGGTCCAGTTCACGAACTACCGCTGACCGCCTCCGCCCCACCCACCGTGACGTCGCCGACCCCGTGATGACGCTGGACCGTGCGCTCGGCACGGCCGTGGTCGTCGTACTCCTCACCGCGGCGGGACTGATCGGGCTCGCCGTGACGGTGGCGTACGGCGGCGCGGACCGCTCCGGCGGGGCCGAGCAACCTCCCGCGCAGGACGTGGTGCCGACCACGGCGGCCACGGTCGGCGCCGCTGACGGCGCTGCCGGCGCTGATGCCGACGCCGCCCCTCGCGCAACTCCCGACCCGTACCTCCCGGACGCCGCCTGGCTCAGCACCACGGCCACCGCGACCGGGATCCCGGCGCGCGCGCTGGCGGCCTACGCCCGCGCCCACCTCCAGGTCGCAGCCGAGCAGCCCGGCTGCAGGGTCGCGTGGAACACCATCGCGGCCCTCGGTGGCGTCGAGTCGATCCACGGGACCATCCATGGCTCGGTGCTGGGCGAGGACGGCTGGCCGCAGCCCGCGATCCGCGGCCCGGCGCTGGACGGCGGGAAGTTCGGCGCGATCAGGGACACCGACGGCGGCTCGCTCGACGGCGACACCACCTGGGACCGCGCCGTCGGGCCGCTCCAGTTCATCCCGTCCACCTGGGAACGGTGGGCCGCCGACGGCAACGGCGACGGTGCCGCCGACCCGAACCAGATCGACGACGCGGCACTCGCCGCCGGCCGCTACCTCTGCCACAGCGGAGACCTCAGGGTCCCCGACACATGGCGGCGAGCGATCTTCAGCTTCAACCACTCCGACGTCTACGTCGCGGACATCGCTGCACTGGCGAACACCTACGCCCAGCGCGCGGGGTGAGCGGCGGCTGGTCGGCTGGCTCGTCGGCTGGCTGGTCGGCGGGCCCAACTGCGCTGCAACACGCTGTCCACCCGACTACCTGACACCTGCCGTCGTGCGACCCGTGCTGGGACGGCGTGTTGCAGACGGCAACCGCCGCCCAGCAACGCGGACAGCGTGTTGCAGACGGCAACCGCGTCCAGCGACGCGAACAGCGTGTGACAGCCCCGCCCGGCCACGACTCGGGCACGATGACGCCATGAACCCATCGGCAGCCATCGACATCGACGCGCCCCTCGAGCAGGTCTGGGCGATCATGCTCGACACGGAGAGGTACGCCGAGTGGAACCCGTTCGTCGAGCGGGCCGAGACCGCAGTGCCGGCACAGGTGGGCAACCCGATCGTGCTCCACGTCGTGTGGGCCAACGGGTCGAGGACTCGCTCCCCCGAGCGGATCACCGCGCTCGACGGTCCGCGGACCGATCCCGCGACGGGTACGACGACCGCGTTGATGTCCTACGTCTACGAGGGGTTGCCGGCGAAGCTCGGACTGGTGCGGGGGGTGCGCCACCAGCGCCTCACGCAGCAGCCGGGCGGGCCGACGTCGTACGAGACCGTCGAGGAGTTCCGCGGACCGCTCGTGAAGCTCGCCGGACCGGGGCGGGTGGCGGACGGCTTCCGGCGCCACGCGGAAGGCCTCAAGCGGCGGGCGGAGGCGTCTTCGCTGCCGGAGGGATGAGCTCGCTGGAGTGACGCGCGGCCCACAGGGCGAACCCCAGGATCGCCGCGCCGCAGACGATGTCGGTGATCACGTGGGCCTGGCGCCACCAGACCATGTCACCCGCACCGGGCACCGTGTAGTGGGCGATCCCGATCAGGCCCGAGAGCGAGTAGCCGGTCAGCGCGACCGCCGCCGAGGTGATGTGCCGGCGGAACCACAGCAGCATCCCGACGGCACCGAACGCGGTGAACACGAACCACGCGAGGCCCACCACGGCCGCCGACGGCGCCGGGACGGTGGCATCGGGTCCGGGGACCGGGTAGTCGTCGTAGTTGACGTAGTTGTCGACGTAGTGGACCACCGAGACCAGCACCGCGGCGCCGAACAGCCAGCACAGGAAGCGCGTTGCCCGGAGGAAGCTCACGTCCCCACCCTAGTCGCGGGCGGGTCCCCTGCTTGCAACCCGGCGCTCGGACATCCGGCACGTGCTGTCCCCGGTCCGGAGACCGTGGTGGTGAGCCGAACACCGGGTCACGAGCGAGGCGATCAGGCCGAGGCCATCCCGAGCAGCGGCACCGAGGTGGCACCGATCGCCGGTGTGAGCCAGACGCGGGTACCAGCGTCGAGCTCGAGCGAGCGTGCGTGGGTGCGCGACACGACGACGAGCGACGACTCCTCCTGGCCCTCCACGTCCACCGTGAGCCGGACCTCGAAGCCGACCCGCAGCGCCCGCGTGACCACGCCCGCGAGCGCGCCGGCCACGCCGGGGGTCACCGACAGCTCGATGTCGTGCGGCCGCAGACGGATGCCGCCCAGCTGGGTGACGTCGCCGAGGAAGCTCATGACGAAGTCGTTGGCCGGCTCGTCGTACAGCTGGTCCGGCGTGCCGATCTGCTCGATCCGGCCGTCGTTGATGACCACGATCTCGTCGGCGACCTCGAGGGCCTCCTCCTGGTCGTGGGTCACGAAGACCGTGGTCACGTGGACCTCGTCGTGCAGGCGGCGCAGCCAGTCGCGCAGCTCCTTGCGGACCTTCGCGTCGAGCGCGCCGAACGGCTCGTCGAGCAGCAGCACCTTCGGCTCCACCGCCAGCGCACGAGCCAGCGCGAGGCGCTGTCGCTGGCCACCGGAGAGCTGCGAGGGCAGCCGGTGGGCGAACTGCGAGAGGTGCACGAGCTCGAGCAGCTCGGCGACCTTCGCCTTCACCTCGGCCTTGGGCCGCTTGCGGATCTCGAGACCGAAGGCGACGTTCTTGGCCACCGTCATGTGCTTGAACACCGCATAGTGCTGGAACACGAACCCGACGTTGCGCTTCTGCGGCGGCAGCTTCGTCGCGTCCGTTCCCTCGATCTCGACCGAGCCACCGTCGGCGGACTCCAGCCCGGCGATGATGCGCAGCAGCGTGGACTTGCCGCCGCCGCTGGGCCCGAGCAGGGCGGTCAGCTGACCGGTGGGCAGCGAGACGTTGATGTCGTCCAGCGCCACGAAGTCGCCGTACCTCTTGCTGACTCCACGAACTTCGATGCTCATGATTCTTCCTTGCGAATGAGGGACACGACGACGAGGGCGAGCACAGAGGCGAGCACGAGCACGAACGCGGCGGCGTACGCCGTCGGCTCCTCGTAGTTGGTGTACCGGTTCTGGATGAGGATGGTGGCGGTCTCGCCACGGAACTCGGCGCCGGGGCTGACGATCTTCACCGCGCCGAACTCACCGAGCGACCGCGCCATGCTGAGCACGACGCCGTAGATGACCGCCCACTTGATGCTGGGCAGCGTGATCCGGCGGAAGGTCTGCCAGCCGCTGGCACCGAGGCTGCTGGCGGCCATCTCGGCGTCGATGCCGATCTCCTCCAGCACGGGGGCGATCTCGCGGATCACGAGCGGCAGGCTGACGAACGCCGTGGCCATGATCAGGCCGGGCGTCGTACCGATGACGAAGATCCCCACCGACTCCAGCGCCCCACCGAACCAGCCCTGGCCGGTGCTGTAGGCCAGCACGAGGGCAAGGCCGACCACGACCGGCGACACCGACATCGGGAGGTCGATGAGCACCGAGAGGATCCGGCGGCCGGGGAAGCGGTAGCGGGTGATCAGCAGTGAGATGCCCACACCGAAGACGGTGTTGATGAGGACGGCCCAGAAGGCGACGGTGAAGGTCAACCCGAAGGCGTAGCTCACCGACGGGTCCTGCAGCCGCTCCAGGAACGCGCTGAAGCCTCCCTCGGCACCGCGTTCGGTGGGAGCGAAGGTCCGCGAGGTCACCTCCCACAACGGCCAGACGACCAGCACGGAGAGGTAGGTGATCACGAAGAACCGCAGGACGTAGGTGACCGGCCCCTTGCGGGCCCTGATCTGTCGGGTGTCAGCCACGGCGAGCCACCCTTCGCGAGATCAGGTCGAGCAGCACGATGGTGAACACCGCGACGAGCAGCAGGAGGACCGCGACCGCAGCCGCGCCCGCCTGGTTGTCGCCCTCGATGAACTTGAGGATCTTCAGCGACGCGACCTCGGTCTGGTACGGCGT
The DNA here is from genome assembly GCF_001428565.1 of Nocardioides sp. Root190. Lineage (GTDB taxonomy): Bacteria > Actinomycetota > Actinomycetes > Propionibacteriales > Nocardioidaceae > Nocardioides. Next base: position 342,511 of record NZ_LMIA01000001.1, read on the forward strand.
GTTGCCCGAGATCAGCACCAGCGAGCCGAACTCGCTGATCGCGCGGGCGAAGCCGAGGGAGGAACCCGCCGCGATCGCCGGGACGAGGCTCGGCAGGATGATCCGTCGGAAGGTCGTCATCCGCGAGGCGCCCAGGGATGCGGCGGCCTCCTCCACGTCGGCATCCAGCTCGAGCAGCACGGGCTGCACGGTCCGCACCACGAACGGCAGGGTCACGAACAACAGCGCGAGGAAGATGCCCTGACGCGTGTTGACGATGTTGATGCCCACGGGGCTCTCGGGGCCGTACAGGCTGAGCAGCACCAGGCCGGCGACGATCGTCGGCAGTGCGAACGGGATGTCGATGACGACGTCCAGGATCCGCTTGCCGAAGAACTGGTCGCGGACCAGCACCCACGCCACGATCGTGCCGATGATCGCGTTGATCACCGTCACGCCGGCCGCCTCCATGACGGTCAGGCGAAGCGCTGCGAAGGTCTGGGCGTCGGTCAGGGTGCCCCAGAAGGCACCCCATCCGCCGGCCGCTGCCGCCCCGACCACGGCCGCGAGCGGGAGCAGGACCAGGACGCTGAACCACACCAGCGCCAGTCCCAGTCCGATGCGCGAGGCAGGGGTGAGGCCGAAGAGCCCGCTGGGCCGACTCGTCGTGCGAGCCGGCCCAGGGGGTGTGACGAGTGCCTGTGTCACTGCTTGGTTGCTTCGGCGTACAGGTTGTCGAAGCGGAGCTTGACGCCGTCCTTGCCGAACCACTCGGCGGTGACGGCCTTCCAGCCACCCAGCTCCTCGATCGTGTAGAGCTTCTTCGACGGCGCCGGGAACGGCGCGGCGGGGTCATTGGCCCCGTCGACCTCGATGCCCGAGATGTCCAGGCCACCCACGGGACGGAAGCCCTTCTCCACGAACTCGGTCTGGCCCTTGTCGCTGAGGACGAACTCCAGCCAGTCGGAGGCGACCGGGTCGGCGTCCTCCAGGACGGCGCCGGGGTTCTCGATCAGGAACGTGGTGTCGGGAACGATGTAGTCGAGCTCCTCGCCCTTCTGCTTGGCCAGGATGGCCTCGTTCTCGTAGGTGATGAGCACGTTGCCGACGCCCTTCTTGAACGACTCCGTCGCCTCGCGACCGCTGGCGGCCCACGTGGTCACGTTGCTGAAGACGTCCTTGAGGTACTCGTCGGCCTTCGCGTCGTCGTCACCCAGCGAGAGGGCGTGGGTGTAGAGCGCGAGGATGTTCCAGCGCGCGGCGCCGGAGCTGGCGGGGTCGGCGGTGATGACCTTGACGTCGTCGCGGGTCAGGTCTTCCCAGCCCTTGATGCCGAGCGGGTTGCCCTTCTCGACTGCGATCACGGCGACCGAGGAGGAGACGATGCCCTTGTTGGGACCGGTGTTCCAGTCCTCGGCGACCAGGCCGGCGTCGACCAGGCGGGTCACGTCACCCTCGAGGGAGAAGTGGACGTAGTCCACGTCCTTGCCCTTGGTGTCGGCGACCTTGCGGCTCTGCTCGCCCGAGGCGCCGTACGAGCCGGAGAACTTGACGTCCTTGCCCTCGTCGGTCTTCTCGAACTCGGCCGCGATGGCGTCGTTGGCGGCCTCGGGAACGGCGAAGCCGTAGATCCCGATGGTCTGTCCGTCGTCGTCACTGCCGCCGGCGCTGGAGCAGGCGGTCAACGCCAGGGCTCCGGTCATCGCCAGGGCGGCAGCCTTGATCACACGCTTCATGTCATGCACCCATTTCGTTGCTGTCCCACCCCGTGCGCACCCCGCCGAGGCTTAATACGACTGGAATAATACACATTAGAGAGTTACTAGAAATGGATTGAGACAAATCGACGAGCAACGAGACCGAGGTCACAGGGCATCGACAGCGCTCCAGCCCGCCCATCAGGCGGCACCGGATGGGTGCGCGCGAGAGGGGCGTCTATCGTGGAGAGGTCGCCCTGTGCGCACTCGGACCGGCAGAACTGGACAGGTGTCCACCAAAAGTGGAACGCGTTCTAGATTTGGCTCTAGAATCAACCCTGCCGCTCCCACGACGCACGACTGCGGCCGCCCCTGTCGATGAGAGAAGTGGACCGAACGTGAGCCAGACCAAGCAGGTCAAGCAGCTGGACCGGGTGATCATCCGGTTCGCCGGTGACTCCGGTGACGGCATGCAGCTGACAGGTGACCGCTTCACCCAGGAGTCCGCCGTCTTCGGCAACGACCTGGTGACCCTGCCCAACTTCCCCGCCGAGATCCGTGCCCCTCAAGGCACCATCCCGGGAGTCAGCTCGTTCCAGATCCACTTCGCCGACCACGACATCCTGACCGCGGGCGACCGCCCTGACGTGCTGGTCGCGATGAACCCGGCCGCGTTGAAGGCCAACCTGGGCGACCTGCCCAAGGGCGCGACGATCATCGTGGACACCCACGACTTCTCCAAGCGCAACCTCGAGAAGGCCGGCTACTCCTCCAACCCGCTCGACAAGCTCGGCGAGGTCGACGACCTCCTCGCCGGCTTCCAGGTCCAGCCCGTCGACCTGACCGGCATCACCGTCGCCGCCGTCACCGAGTTCGGCCTGTCCCGCAAGGACGCCGCCCGCGCGAAGAACATGTTCGCCCTCGGCCTGCTGTCGTGGATGTACGGCCGCCCGACCGAGCCCACCGTCGAGTTCTTGTCGAAGAAGTTCGCGAAGGTCCCCGACATCCTCGGCGCCAACCTCGCAGCCTTCAAGGCCGGCTGGAACTACGGCGAGACCACCGAGACGTTCGTGGTCCAGTACGAGATCAAGCCCGCCAAGATGGCCTCCGGCACCTACCGCAACATCACCGGCAACCTCGCGCTGTCCTACGGCCTGGTCGCCGCCGGCGTACGCTCCGGCCTGCCGGTCTTCCTCGGGTCCTACCCGATCACCCCGGCCACCGACATCCTCCACGAGCTCAGCAAGCACAAGGGATTCGGTGTCACCACGCTGCAGGCCGAGGACGAGATCGCCGGCATCGGCGCCGCCATTGGCGCCGCGTTCGCCGGCTCGCTCGGCATCACCACCACCTCGGGGCCCGGCATCGCGCTGAAGTCCGAGTCCATCGGCCTGGCCGTGATGACCGAGCTCCCCCTCGTGATCGTCAACGTCCAGCGCGGCGGCCCCTCCACGGGCCTGCCGACCAAGACCGAACAGGCCGACCTGCTCCAGGCGATGTACGGCCGCAACGGCGAGGCACCCGTCCCGATCGTCGCTCCCCAGTCGCCCGGCGACTGCTTCGCAGCGGCGGTCGAAGCCGCGCGGATCGCGATCACCTACCGCACCCCCGTGATGCTGCTCTCCGACGGCTACCTCGCCAACGGCTCCGAGCCCTGGGCGATCCCCGACGTCGAGGACCTCCCCCTGATCGACCCGAACTTCGCCACCGAGCCCAACCACGAGCTCGTCGGCCCCGACGGGGAGGTCACCGGCAAGGACTACTGGCCCTACCTGCGCGACGCCGACACCTTCGCCCGCCCCTGGGCCGTCCCCGGCACCGCAGGCCTCGAGCACCGCATCGGTGGGCTCGAGAAGGGCGAGGGCCACGGCAACATCTCCTACGAGCCCGCCAACCACGACAAGATGGTCCGCACCCGCGCCGAGAAGATCCAGCGGATCGCCGACTCCCTGCCCCCGCTCCAGGTCGACGACCCGTCCGAGGCGGCGAAGGTCCTGGTCATCGGCTGGGGCTCGACCTACGGCCCGATCGGTGCCGCGTGCCGCCGCGTACGCCGCGCCGGGTACGACGTCGCGCAGGTCCACCTGCGCCACCTCAACCCGTTCCCCAAGGACCTCGGCGACATCCTGCGCCGCTACGACAAGGTCCTGGTCCCCGAGATGAACCTCGGCCAGCTCTCCAAGATGCTGCGCGCCGAGTACCTCGTCGACGCCCAGGGCTACAACCACGTCTACGGCCTGCCCCTCAAGGCCGCCGAGCTCGCCGAAGCCATCGGCGTGCTCGTCGGCGAGACCGAGGGCCGCGAGGTCAACCTCGGCGAGCACGGACTCAATCTCCCCGCCGACCATGAACAGAACCCCGTGGAGGCATCGAAGTGACCACCATCGACCTGACCACCCCCGCGATGCGCTCGGGAACCGAACTGGTCCCCGCCATCGACGAAGGCACCACCCAGACCGCCAAGGAGTTCACCTCCGACCAGGAGGTCCGCTGGTGCCCCGGCTGCGGCGACTACGCCGTCCTCAAGGCCGTCCAGTCCTTCCTGCCCGACCTCGGACTGCGCCGCGAGAACATCGTCTTCGTCTCCGGCATCGGCTGCTCCAGCCGCTTCCCGTACTACCTCGACACCTACGGCATGCACTCCATCCACGGACGCGCGCCCTCCATCGCCACCGGCATCGCCACCGCCCGCGAAGACCTCTCCGTCTGGGTCGTCACCGGCGACGGCGACGCACTCTCCATCGGCGGCAACCACCTCATCCACGCCCTGCGCCGCAACGTCAACATGACGATCCTGCTCTTCAACAACCGCATCTACGGCCTCACCAAGGGCCAGTACTCCCCCACCAGCGAAGTCGGCAAGGTCACCAAGACCAGCCCCCTCGGCTCCCTGGACCACCCCTTCAACCCGGTCTCCCTCGCCCTCGGCGCCGAAGCCAGCTTCGTGGCACGCACCGTGGACTCCGACCGCAAGCACCTCACCGAGGTCCTCGCCGCAGCCGCCGCCCACCGCGGCACCTCCTTCGTCGAGATCTACCAGAACTGCCCGATCTTCAACGACAACGCCTTCGACGCCATCAAGGGCATGGGCGAGCACAAGGGCAACAAGGAACACGCCGTCATCCCGCTGGTCCACGGCCAACCCATCACCTTCGGCCCCCGCGACGAGGAGACGGGACTGGGAGACAAGGCCATCGTCCGCGCCACCGGCGGCGGAGTCGAGGTCATCGCGACCGCCGACGTCGACATCGAGCAGGTCCTCGTCCACGACGCCCACCACCCCGACGCCTCCACCGCCTTCGCGATCAGCCGCCTCACCGACCTCGGCTACCTCTCCCGCAGCCCCATCGGCATCTTCCGCCAGGTCGAACGACCCACCTACGACGACCTCGCCCGCAACCAGGTCGACCACGCCGTCGAGGCCGCGTCCACCAACGGCACCCCCACCGAACGTCTCACCGCCCTCATCAACGCCGGCGACACCTGGACCATCGACTGAAGCGACGTCCCGTCAGCGGTTGCTGACGCCTCGGCACGGACGACTACTGTCGGGCCGTGACCGAGGCGCGACGGGGTTTCCTGCTGGGGGTCACTGCCTACGCGCTGTGGGGCGCCTTCCCGCTCTACTGGCCGCTGCTCGAGCCCAGCGGTCCGGTCGAGATCCTGGCCCACCGCATCGTGTGGTCCGTCGTGGTGATGGGCATTCTCGTGGTGCTGCTGCGCCGGTTCGGCGCGATCCGCGAGGTCCTGGCCGACCGTCGCCGCACGATGCTCCTCGTCGTCGCGGCCGTCACGATCACCTTCAACTGGGGCGCCTACATCTACGGCGTCAACAACGGCAGGGTGGTCGAGACCTCTCTCGGCTACTTCATCAACCCGCTCGTGACGGTGCTGATGGGTGTGTTCGTCCTCGGCGAGCGACTGCGACGGGCCCAGTGGTGGGCCCTGGCGATCGGCTTCCTGGCGGTCGTGGTGCTCAGCATCGACTACGGCCGGCCGCCAGCGGTCGCCCTCATCCTCGCGTTCTCCTTCGGCACCTACGGCCTGGCGAAGAAGTCCGCGGGCGTCGGCGCCGTCGAGAGCCTGACCATCGAGACCGCAGTGCTCGCCCCAGTGGCGCTGGGCTACCTGGTCTGGCTGGGCCTGGTCAGCCAGACCAGCCACTTCACCGCCGAGGGCACCGGCCACGTCGCCCTGGTCGTGGCCAGCGGCATCGTGACCGCGATCCCCCTGCTGTGCTTCGGGGCCGCGGCGACGCGGGTCTCGATGACCACCCTCGGACTGCTCCAGTACCTCGCACCCGTCCTGCAGTTCCTGCTCGGCATCACCGTGCTCGGCGAGAGCATGCCCCCCGGCCGCTGGGTCGGCTTCACGCTGGTCTGGCTCGCGCTCGCGATCTTCACCTTCGAGGCCCTCCGGCACCGCCGTCGCTGCCTCGCCCTGGTGGCCGAGGCGTCGGCCGTGTGACCCACGAAGTGCGTCGTACTCTCCCGCGAAGTGCGTGGTTTTCTCCTCCGAGGTGCGCGGAAAGTCCCGATGGCCAGCCGGGCGTCGTACGACGTACGGCGCTCGCGAGCTCACCGCGGGAAGCATCCTCGACACCTCGGAGGAGAAAACCACGCACTTCGGCGGAGAAAGGGGCGCACTTCGCGGGCCATCCCGGCCGCGGGCGGGCAGAGCCTCGCGCGGCAGCGACGGGGTGCTCGTCGCTGCCGCACGAGGCGACGGGGGCCGCGACGGTGGCCGCGGGTGGGGGCGCGGGTCAGGCGGAGCGTTCCAGCCGGCCGAACACGCTGCGGTGGAACACCAGCGGCTTGCCGGCGTCCTCCTCGGCGCCGTGCTCGACGGCGTGGACCTGCAGGAGCACGATGACGTGGTCGCCGGCCTCGACCTCGCGGTAGAGCGAGCAGTCGAAGCGGACCAGGCCCTCGTCGAGGGTGACGGCGCCGTCATCGCTGACCGACACCTCGACGCCCTCGAAGCGGCTCTCGACCGGGCCGGAGAGCTGGCGACAGACCGTGCCGTGGTGGTCGGCCAGCACCGTCACGCCGAAGTGGCGGGCGCGGCGCAGGTCCGGCCAGGTCTTGGAGGTGTGCGCGACGGACACGGAGACGAGCGGCGGGTCGAGGCTGACCGAGGTGAACGAGCTGGCGGCCAGACCGACCTGGATGCCGTCCACCTCTGCGGCAAGCGCGACCACCCCGGTCGGGAACGCTCCGAACGCCTGTCGCAGCGCGACAGGGTCGAGGTCCTGGTTGGTGGTCATGGTGCTCATGCCGTCAAAGTTAACTGACTTGGTCGACATAAACGAGGGGTGGCTGGCTCGGTTCCGCCGAACCCGTGCAAGGCACCGCCAACCAACGTGCTGACGGGCCGGTCGAGCCCAGGACAGGAGGCGTGGGCCGTTCTGCCTCAGGTGGAGCGGTCCGCGACGATGTCGGCGAACGCCTCGAGGGCGGTGCGCACGGAGCTGTGCGGCAGCACCTCGAGGAGCTTCTTGGCCTCCTGCGCCCGCGCCAGGACGTAGGCCTTCGCCTCGCCCATCGCCGGGTGCTTGCGCAGCAGGTCGAGGGCCTCGGCGTGCAGCTCGGCATCGCCCGCGAGGTCGGAGCGCTCCGGGTCCAGGAGCTCCTGCAGGCGGGCGTCATCGGGGTCAGTGGAGGCCCGGGCGATGAGCACCGGCAGCGTCGGAACGCCCTCCTTGAGGTCGGTGCCCGGGGTCTTGCCGGACTCGTCGCTCTCGGAGGCGATGTCGAGGATGTCGTCGGAGAGCTGGAAGGCCGTGCCGACGAGCTCGCCGTACTCGGTCAGAGCGGTGACGATCTCCGCAGAGGCACCGGAGAACAGCGCGCCGTAGCGGGCGGAGGTCGCGATGAGCGAGCCCGTCTTGCCGGCCACGACCTCGAGGTGGTGCGCCAGCGCGTCCTCGCCGGGACCAGGCGTCACGGTCTCCAGGATCTGACCCTCGACGAGCCGGGTGAACGTCTCCGCCTGGATGCGTACGGCGTCCGGGCCCAGCTGCGAGGTCAGCTCGGAGGACTTCGCGAAGAGCCAGTCGCCGGTGAGGATCGCGACCAGGTTGTCGTAGCGCGCGTTCGCGGAGTCCTCGCCGCGTCGCAGGGCGGCCTCGTCCATGACGTCGTCGTGGTAGAGCGAGCCCACGTGGGTGATCTCCACGACGCTGGCCGCGGTGAGCACCTCGTCGGCGTCCGGACGGGGACCGGCCTCGGCGGCGAGCAGCACGAGCAGCGGACGGAAGCGCTTGCCACCGGCGGCGAGCAGGTGGCGCGCCGCCTCCGTGACGTACGGCGCCCGGCTGGATGCGTGAGTGAACAGGGCCTCTTCCACGAGTGCCATCCGGGCGCGCAGACGCTCCGCGAGGGCTTCGTCGAGGATCGGGAGGGCCAGTTCGGCCGGACTTGCAGCTGGGCTCACCTGATGAAGTCTCCCGTACTGGTCACCAGATCGAGAACCGGGCCCGGCACGACACCCAGGACCAGGGTGGCGGCGAGGCACACGACGACCGTGCCGCTGGTGAGCAGCGAGGGCCTGGTGACCGAGGCGAAGCCGTCCGCGTGGTCCGGGGTGAAGAACATCAACCGGATGTGGCGGACGTAGAAGGTGATCGCGATGATGCTGCAGGCGATCGCGACCAGCACGATCGGCCAGGCACCGGCCGACATCGCAGACGTGAACACCGCCCACTTGCCGATGAACCCGGCGGTCAGCGGGATGCCGGCCATCGACAGCAGGAAGAACGCAAAGGCTCCCGCGACCAGCGGCGAGCGGCGACCCAGTCCGGCCCAGCGGTCGTAATTGGTCGCCTCGCCTCCGCCGTCGCGCACCATCGTGACGATGGCGAAGGCTCCGATCATCGCGAAACCGTAGGTCGTCAGGTAGAACAGCACGCCCTCGAGCGAGGTGTACTGGCCCGAGGCCAGTTCGTCGGCACCCTGCACACCCAGCACGCCCACCAGCAGGAAGCCGGTGTGGGCGACCGAGGAGTAGGCCAGCATCCGCTTGACGTCGCTCTGTACGACGGCCAGCGCAGCACCCAGCACCATGGACGCGATCGCGACGACCCACAGCATCGGGACCCAGCTCCACCGCTCCCCGCCGAAGGCGACGTAGAGCAGGCGCAGCAGTGCACCGAAGGCGGCGACCTTGGTGCCGGCCGCCATGAAGGCAGTGACCGCGGTGGGGGCACCCTGGTAGACGTCGGGCGTCCAGGCCTGGAAGGGCGCGGCGCCGACCTTGAAGAGCAGACCGACGGCGAGCAGCGCGATGCCGGCCAGGAGGAGGCCGTGGTTGGCGCCACCGGCCCGCACGGCCTCGTTGATGCCCGCGAAGGTGACCGAGCCGGCGTAGCCGTAGACCAGCGCGGCGCCGTACAGGAAGAAGCCGGAGGCGAAGGCCCCGAGCAGGAAGTACTTCATCGCCGCTTCCTGGCTGAGCAGGCGGCGACGACGCGCCAGTCCGCAGAGCAGGTAGAGCGGGAGCGAGAGCACCTCGAGCGCGACGAACATGGTGAGCAGGTCGCCGGAGGCCGGGAACATCAACATGCCGCCGACGGCGAAGAGCATCAGCGGGTAGACCTCGGTGTGCTCCAGACCGCGGGTCGAGGCATCACGCTCGGTGTCGGTGCCCGGCAGGGCGGCGGCCTGTCCGGTGAACGCGGACACGCCTCCCTCCAGCTGGCGCTCGGCGAAGAGCGCGACACCGGCGAGGGCGAAGACCAGCACCAGGCCCCAGAGGTAGACCGTCGGGCCGTCCACCACGATGCTGCCCTCGGCGCCGACCAGGCCGCGGCCGTCGGATCCCGCGACGCCGGCGTGCTCGTCGAGGTTGACGCCGACGACCACGGTCGAGACGAGCGCGCCGACCAGGACGGCGAAGGAGAGGCCGATCTGCGGCAGGCGGCGCTGGCCGCGCGGGAGCAGGGCCTCGACCAGGACGCCGAGGCAGGCGCCGCCGAGGACGATGAGGAGCGGCAGGAGCTCGACGTACTCGAGCTCGGGCTTCATGAAGCTCATCAGTGGGCCGCCTCTCCGTCGTGCTCCAGATCGACGTCAGCCGGGTCGACCGTCGGCGCGTCGTCCTGGACTCCGACCTGCTCGAGCAGGTCGCCGACCATCGGGTTGCTGACATCGGTCAGCGGGGCGGGGTAGAAGCCGAAGAACACCAGTGCCGCGACGAGCGGAGCAACGGCGGCGATCTCGCGCAGCCCCAGGTCCGGGGTCGACTCGACCTCGGGAGGCGTCGGTCCTGTCATCGTGCGCTGGTACATCCACAGCACGTAGATCGCCGACAGCACCACCGCGGTGATCGCGATCGCTCCGACGTACCACGCGTAGTTGAAGGCAGCCAGCAGCACGAGGAACTCGCTCACGAAGGGCGAGAGTCCCGGCAGGCCGAGGGTCGCGAGTCCGGCAACGAGGAAAAGCCCGGCCAGGACAGGTGCAACCTTCTCGACGCCGCCCATCTCGCTGATCAGCGAGGTGCCGCGGCGGTCGTAGAGGTAGCCGGCGACGAGGAACAACGCCGCCGTGCCGAGTCCGTGGTTGACCATGTAGAGGATCGAGCCGGTCGCGCCCTGGGTGCTCATGGTGAAGATGCCGAGCGTGATCAGGCCGAAGTGGCTGAGCGAGGTCAGACCGATCAGGCGGAACACGTCGTCCTGGCCGATCGCGATCAGCGCGCCGTAGACGACCGAGATCAGCGCGAGGGTGACGACCAGCGGGGTCGCCCACTGCGAGGCCTCGGGGAAGATGCCCAGGCAGAACCGCAGCATCCCGAACGTGCCGATCTTGTCGAGGATGCAGACCAGCAGCACCCCGGTGCCCGGGGTCGCCTTCTCGGTGGTGTCCGCGAGCCACGTGTGGACGGGGAACAGCGGCGCCTTGATCGCGAACGCGATGAAGAAGCCGGCGAACAGCCAGCGGCCGGCGTCGGTGCCGATGTCGAGCTTCTCGAGGTCCGAGAGGAGGTAGGACGGCGCACCCTGCTGGGCCGAGACGACGTACAGACCGATGACGGAGGCGAGCAGGATCAACCCGCCCGCGAGCTGGAACATCAGGAACTTCAGGGCAGCCGCGCTGCGGCCCTCCCGACCGAAGCCACCGACGAGGAAGTAGGCCGGGATCAGCGTGGCCTCGAAGACGACGTAGAACAGGAAGACGTCGGTCGCGCAGAACACCGCGAGCGACAGGCCCTCCAGCGCCAGGGTCCAGGCGACGAACGCCTTGGCGCCGGCGCCGTCCGGGTCGTCGGACTTGAACCACTCCGCTCCGAGCACGAGCGGCACCAGGAGCACGGTCAGCAGCACCATCAGCAGGCCGAGACCGTCCAGGCCCAGGGCGTAGTGCACCCCGAACGCCTCGATCCACACGTGCTCCTCGGTGAGCTGGCGCCCACCGTCGAGGTCGTACGACGCCGCGGCGACCACGCCGACGACGAGGGTCGCCAGCGCGACACCGAGACCGACCTTCTTGCTGAGCGTGCGCGGCAGGAAGGCCACCGCGAGGGCTCCGGCGATCGGGAGCCAGATCAGGACTGAGAGAGTCACAGGTTCACCGCCACCAGGGTCAGGACGAGGATCACGGCGCCACCGAGGATGCCGAGAGCGTAGGAGCGGACGTAACCGTTCTGCAGGCGACGCAGCAGCTCGCCGGTGCCGGCGACGACCGTCGAGCCACCCGTGAACAGTCCGTCGACGAGCGTGCGGTCGGCCGAGGTCAGCGCCGTCACGGTCGCCTTGCCCGGCGCGACCACGAGGGTGTCGTTGATCGTGTCGCCGTACAGGTCGGCACGGGCCGCCTTCGTCGCGAAGCTCACGTCGGAGGGCGCCTCACGGGGCACGTCCTGCTTGCCCACGAGGAACCAGGCGAGTGCGACACCGACAGCGACCACCGCGATCGTGATGAGGGTGATCACGATGACCGGGACGGGCGGCTCGTGGTGCTCGGCGTGACCGACCACCGGGCTGAGCCACTCGACGATCCAGTCGCCGGCGAGCATCAGGCCACCGAGTGCGGAGAGTGCGGCCAGCACGATGAGCGGGATGGTCATGACCTTGGGGCTCTCGTGCGGGTGCACGTCCTTGGCCCACCGCTTCTGGGTGAACCAGGTCATCAGCATCATCCGCGTCATGTAGAAGCCCGTGATGCCGGCACCGAGCAGTGCGCAGACACCGACGACGGGGTTCTCGATCAGCGCGGTCTCGATGATCTTGTCCTTCGACCAGAATCCCGAGAACGGCGGGAAGCCGATGATCGCGAGGAAGCCGATCGCGAAGGTCAGGAAGGTGATGGGCAGCGCCTTGTTGAGCGCGCCGTAGTGGCGCATGTCGACGTCGTCGTCCATGGCGTGCATGACCGATCCGGCACCGAGGAACATGTTGGCCTTGAAGAAGCCGTGCGCCAGCAGGTGGAAGATCGCGAAGGCGTAGCCCGCGACGCCGAGACCGGCGCCGAGCATCATGTAGCCGATCTGGCTCATCGTCGAGCCGGCCAGGCCCTTCTTGATGTCGTCCTTGGCGCAACCGATGATCGCGCCCCACAGGAGCGTCACGGTCGCCACGATGACCACAGCGGTCTGCGCGGTCGGCGCGAGCTCGAAGATGAAGTTGGAGCGCACGACGAGGTAGACGCCGGCCGTGACCATGGTCGCGGCGTGGATGAGTGCGGAGACGGGGGTCGGCCCCTCCATGGCGTCGAGCAGCCAGGCCTGCAGCGGCACCTGGGCGGACTTGCCGCAGGCGCCCACCAGCAGGAGGACACCGATCCAGTTGAGCGTCGTCTCCGAGGCGCCGGAGCTCAGGGCGCTGATGCCGCTGAAGCTGGTCGTACCGAAGGTGACGAAGAGCAGGAAGATCGCCAGGCCCAGGCCCATGTCGCCGACCCGGTTGATGACGAACGCCTTCTTGGCGGCGGCCGCGGCCGACGGCTTGTGCTGCCAGAAGCCGATGAGGAGGTACGACGCGAGGCCGACGCCCTCCCAGCCGAGGAAGAGTCCGACGTAGTTCTCGGACAGGATCAGCATCAGCATCGCCGCGACGAACAGGTTGAGGTAGGCGAAGAACCGCGAGCGGCGCACGTCGTGGGCCATGTAGCCCACGGAGTACAGGTGGATGAGCGCACCGACACCGGTGATCAGCAGCAGGAAGAGCGCCGAGAGCGGGTCGTAGAGCAGGTCGAGCCCGACGTCGAGCCGACCGGCCTCGATCCAGGTCCACAGGTGCCGCGCGACCTGGCGCTCGCCCTCCTCACGCCCCAGCAGGGTGAGGAACGAGATCAGGCTGAGCACGAACGAGCCCGTGATCGTGGCCAGGCCGAGCCAGTGGCCCCAGGCGTGGCTGCGGCGGTTGCCGACGAGCAGGAGCACGGCGGCACCGAGCAGCGGCAGCGCGATGATCAGCCAGAGCAGGCTGAAGACACCGTCGGCCTCGGTCGGGGCGACCACGGGGATGTGGGTCTCGCTCGACGAGAGCGCGAGCGTGGAGAGAAGATTCATCGCCGTCCTCAGAACTTCAGCAGGCTGGCGTCATCGACCGAGGCCGAGCGACGGGTCCGGAAGATGGTCATGATGATCGCGAGTCCGACCACGACCTCGGCCGCGGCCACCACCATCACGAAGAAGGCGGCGACCTGACCGTCGAGGTTGCCGTGCTGGTGGGCGAAGGCCACGAAGGCGAGGTTGCAGGCGTTGAGCATCAGCTCGACGCACATGAACACGACGATCGCGTTGCGCCGCGTGAGCACACCGATCGAACCGATCGTGAAGAGGATGGCTGACAGGACGACGTACTCAGTCATCGGTGGCCTCCACGTCGGTGTCGGTCGAGCTGCCGGCGTCGGTCGACTCGGTCGAGGCCGCAGCGTCGGACGTGCCGGCGACCTCGGGGCGCCTGGTCGGCTCGACGCCGAGCTGGGCCGTGATCGCGTCGATGTCGCTCAGGCCGGTCGATCGCATGGTGCCCCTGGCCGCGAGGACGCGGGAGACCGATGCAGGGGCCGGACTGCCGTCGGGCAGGAGCGCCGGGGTGTCCACGGCGTTGTGCCGGGCGTAGACGCCGGGGGCGGGCAGCGGGCCGAGGTGCGCGCCCGTCTCGCCGTAGGCGCGGACCCGCTCGGCGGCGAGGTCGGCCTGGGTCTGGCGCGGAGTGAGCCGCTCGCGGTGGGCCAGCACCATCGCGCCGACCGCAGCGGTGATCAGCAGGGCGCTGGTGGCCTCGAAGATGAAGACGTAGCGGGAGAAGAGCAGGTTGGCGAGTGCCTGGACGTTGCCGCCCTGGTTGGCTCCCCCGTCACCGTCCAGACCGACGGCACTGCCGAAGCTCAGCTGGGTCAGGCCCACGATGATCACGACCGCGAAGGCCACGCCGGTGAACCAGGCCAGCGCACGCTGTCCCTTGATGGTCTCGACCACCGAGTCGGAGGCGTCGACGCCGACGAGCATCAGCACGAAGAGGAACAACATCAGGATCGCGCCGGTGTAGACGATGATCTGGACCACGAAGAGGAAGGGCGCCTCGAGGACGGCGTACAGGACCGCGAGGCTGATCATGACCACGGCGAGCAGCAGCGCGGCGTGGACGGCCTTGCGGACGAACAGGATGCCCAGCGCGGCCAGCACCATGATCGGCGCGAGGACCCAGAAGGCGGTCACGACTGCGTCTCCTTGAACTCTCCGCGGTAGTAGTCCTCGTCGCTGCCGAGCAGCTGCGCGTGCGGCGGCTGCTCCATGCCGGGCAGCAGCGGAGCGAGCAGGTCGGACTTCTCGTAGATCAGGCTGGCGCGGTTGTCGTCGGCCAGCTCGTACTCGTTGGTCATCGTCAGCGCCCGGGTCGGGCAGGCCTCGATGCAGAGCCCGCACAGGATGCAGCGCAGGTAGTTGATCTGGTAGACGCTGCCGTAGCGCTCGCCCGCGGAGAAGCGGCCGGACTGACCGTCAGGACCGACGGTGTCGTCGTTCTGCGAACCCTCGACGTAGATCGCGTCCGCCGGGCAGGCCCAGGCGCACAGCTCGCAACCGACGCACTTCTCCAGGCCGTCGGGCCAGCGGTTGAGCTGGTGACGTCCATGGAAGCGGGGCGCGGTCGGCAGCTTCTCCTTCGGGTACTGCTCAGTGACGACCTTGCGGAACATCGTCCGGAAGGTCACTCCGAACCCTGCGACGGGGTCCCAGAGCTGCTCCTTGAGCGAAGGGCCCTTGGCCCCCGCGTCACGTGGCTGTTCAGCCATTGCTCACCCCTGTGTCGGTGCGGACGGCGTCCACCGGTTCGGTGGGGACCGCGGTGTGATCGGTGCGGAAGGTCAGCGGCTCGGCTGCGCCGCGGACCGCGCCCCCGGTCGGCATCTGTGGAACCGGGTAGCCACCCGGCCGCGGTGCGTGGACGACTGCGGGAGCGTCCTGCTGCTTCTCGGGCACCAGGAACGTCAGCAGCAGCACGACCAGCACGACGCCGATCGCGATCATCCAGAACTGCGGGTTGCCGGTGAAGCCGTCGTCGAAGGCACCCTCGTTGCGGGCGACCCGCATCGTGGCGACCGCGACGATCCAGACCAGGGCGATCGGGATGAGCCGCTTCCAGCCGAACGCCATGAACTGGTCGTAGCGCAGGCGGGGCAGCGATCCACGCAGCCAGATGAAGATGAAGATGAAGAAGAAGACCTTGCCGAAGAACCACAGCACCGGCCAGTAGCCCTCGTTGGCGCCCGCCCAGACCTCGTCGATCCAGAAGGGTGCGTGCCAGCCCCCGAGGAAGAGCGTGGTGGCCAGGGCCGAGACGGTCGCCATGTTGATGTACTCGGCGAGGAAGAACAGCGCGAACTTGAGGCTGGAGTACTCCGTGTGGAAGCCGCCGACCAGCTCACCCTCGGCCTCGGGGAGGTCGAAGGGGGCGCGGTTGGTCTCGCCGACCATCGCGATCGCGTAGATGACGAACGACGGCAGGAGGATCAGGCCGAACCAGAGGTCGTCCTGTGCAGCGACGATCTCGCTGGTGGACATCGAGCCGGCGTACATGAAGACCGCCACCAGGGCCAGGCCCATGGCGACCTCGTAGGAGATCATCTGCGCGCTCGAGCGCAGGCCGCCGAGCAGGGAGTACGTCGAGCCGCTGGACCAGCCACCGAGGACGATGCCGTAGATCCCGATCGAGGCGATCGCCATCGCGAAGAGAACCGCGACGGGCATGTCGGTCAGCTGCAGCGGGGTCCGCTCGCCGAAGAGGGTGACCTCGGGGCCGAACGGGATGACGCTGAACGTCACGAACGCCGGGACCACGCAGATGACCGGCGCCAGGACGAAGACCACCTTGTCGGCGGCCTTCGGGATCAGGTCCTCCTTGAAGGCCAGCTTGACGCCGTCGGCCAGTGACTGGAGGAGCCCAAACGGGCCGTTCACGTTGGGGCCGATGCGGTGCTGCATCCGGGCGACGACGCGACGCTCGAACCAGATGTTGAACAACGTCAGCAGGACCAGCACCAGGAAGACCAGCAGGGTCTTCACCAGGACGATCCACCAGACGTCGTTCCCGAACGCCGAAAGTGTGGTGTTCACTGCGGGGTCCCCGATCGATTGGTCGCGGAGGAGCGAAGCGGGGGAGCGAGGAATCGAGTGGGGTGCATCATCCGTGCACCCCTTCCGCACCGCTGATGGTGACCGTTGTCCCCGCCGAGGCGAGATCGGCCAGGACGCCGTTGCCCACGGAGTTCGAGGGGACCCACACGACGCCCTCGACGAGGTCGTCGGCGATCTCGGCCGGCAGGGTCACCGAGCCGCGATCACCGGTGAGGGTGATCGTCGGGCCGTGCGCGTCGTACAGCGCGGGGGTGACGAGCGCGACCGGCGTACGCGCGGTGGCCTTGAGGTACTTGTCGCCGTCCTGCATCGAGCCGTTGTCGAGGAGCTGCTTCCAGGTGGCCAGTCGCAACGCGCTCCCCTCGGTCGCGGGGCCCACTTGCGCTCGCACCTCGACCAGCGGGGTCCGGGCGCCGTCCCACGGACCCAGCTGCGCCATCTCGGTGCGGGCCTCCTCGACGGTGCGGAAGCCGAGCGGGCTGCCCTGGCCGAGGCCGGCGAGCTCGGCGGCGATACCGGAGAGAGCGCGCAGCTCGGGCAACGAGGCGGGGTTGCGCAGCGCGGCCTCCCAGGGCCGCACCCGCCCCTCCCAGTTGACGAAGGTGCCGGACTTGTCGCTGGTCGGGGCGACGGGGAAGACGACGTCGGCGAGGTCGGTGACCTCGGTACGGCGGACGTCGAAGGCCACCACGAAGGACGCGGCGGCGAGGGCGGCACGGGTGGCTGCCGGGTCGGAGGTGTCGTCGGGGTCGATCCCGCCGACCACCAGACCACCGAGCTCACCGGCGCCCAGCGCGGCCACGATCGCGTCGGCGTCACGGCCGGGCGTCTCGGGAAGCGCGGGGACGCCCCAGGCCGTGGCGACGTCGACGCGGGCGCCGGCATCGGCGACCGGACGGCCGCCGGGGAGCAGGGTCGGCAGGCAGCCGGCCTCGAGCGCTCCGCGGTCGCCAGCGCGACGCGGGATCCATGCGAGCCGGGCACCCGAGGAGGAGGCCGCGGCTGCGGCGGCACTCAGCGCACCGGGCACCGTCGCGAGCCGCTCACCGACGAGCAGGACGCTCGTGGCATCGAGCTCGCCGGCCAGGGCAGCCAGGGCAGCCGGCTCCTCGCCCGGAGCCGTCGGGACCAGGCGCCCCGACATCTTGGCCAGGCCCCGTGTGGTGAACGGCGCGAGGGCGATGACCTCGGTGCCACCGGCGAGGAACGACTTGCGCAGGCGCAGGAAGACGGCGCCCGCCTCGTCCTCCGGCTCCAGGCCCACGAGGACGACCTTCGTCGCCGACTCCAGGTCGGCGTACGTCACGCCACCGCCCTCGGGTCCGGTGAGGACCACGTGGGCGCCGAGGAAGCCGGTCTCCTCCTCCGAGAGGGGACGGGCACGGAAGTCGATGTCGTTGGTGCCGAGCGCGACCCGGGCGAACTTGGCGTAGGCGTAGGCGTCCTCGACGCTCACCCGGCCACCGGTCAGGACGCCGACACCACCGGCGGCGCGGGCGGCCGCGAGGCCGCGGGCCGCGACGGTGAAGGCCTCGGGCCACGACGCCGGGCGGAGCGAGCCGTCGTCGTCGCGGACCTGCGGGTAGGTGAGCCGGTCGTCGCCCTGCGCGTAGGAGAAGGCGAACCGGTCCTTGTCGGTGATCCACTCCTCGTTGACCAGCGGGTCGTTGCCGGACTGGCGACGCATCACCGCGCCGCGGCGGTGGTCGACGCGGATGGCCGAACCGCAGGCGTCGTGCTCGGCGACACCCGGCGTGGAGACGAGGTCGAAGGGCCGGGAGCGGAACCGGTACTGCTCGGAGGTCAGCGCACCCACCGGGCAGATCTGGATGACGTTGCCGGAGAAGTAGGAGAGGAAGGGCGCGTCCTGGGCGATGCCGATCTGCTGGTGCGCGCCACGCTCGAGGAGCTCGATGAACGGGTCACCGGCGATCTCGTCGGCGAACCGCGTGCAGCGCTGGCACACGATGCAGCGCTCGCGGTCCAGCAGGACGGTCGGCGAGAGGTTGATCGGCTTGGGGAAGGTGCGCTTCACACCGCGGTTGCGGTCGTCGGAGAAGCGCGAGGCGCCCTGGCCGTTCGACATGGCCTGGTTCTGCAGGGGGCACTCGCCGCCCTTGTCGCAGACCGGGCAGTCGAGCGGGTGGTTGATCAGCAGCAGCTCCATGACGCCCTGCTGGGCCTTGTCGGCGACCTGGCTGGTGACCTGGGTGCTGACGACCATGCCCTCGGCGACCGGGAGCGTGCACGACGCCTGCGGCTTCGGGAAGCCGCGGCCGTTGCCGGCGTCGGGGACGTCGACCAGGCACTGGCGGCAGGCACCGACAGGTGCGAGCAGCGGGTGGTCGCAGAAGCGTGGGACCTGGACGCCGATCTGCTCGGCGGCCCGGATCACGAGGGTGTCCTTCGGGACACTGACCTGGACACCGTCGATGGTGACCGTGACGAGATCGGACTTCTCGACCTGACCGGCGCTGGCCTGCTGCACGCTCATGCCGTGACCTCCTGTCCGGACCACGCGGTCGACCGGGTGGCATCGAAGGGGCACCCGCCATGGCTGAGGTGGGCGAGGTACTCGTCGCGGAAGTGCGCGATCGAGCTGGAGATCGGGCTGGTCGCACCGTCGCCGAGCGCGCAGAAGGAGCGGCCCAGGATGTTGTCGCACTGGTCGAGCAGCTGGTCGAGGTCGGCCTCGGTGCCCTGGCCGTTCTCGAGGCGGGTCAGCGCCTGCACCAGCCACCACGTGCCCTCACGGCACGGCGTGCACTTGCCGCAGGACTCGTGCTTGTAGAACTCGGTCCAGCGCAGGACGGCACGCACGACGCAGACCGTCTCGTCGAAGATTTGCAGGGCGCGGGTCCCGAGCATGGAGCCCACGGCGCCGACGCCCTCGAAGTCGAGGGGTACGTCGAGGTGCTCGGCCGTCAGCAGCGGCGTGCTGGAGCCACCGGGGGTCCAGAACTTCAGCTGGTGACCCTTGCGGATGCCGCCGGCGAGCTCGAGCAGCTCGCGTAGGGTGATGCCCAGCGGTGCTTCGTACTGGCCGGGCGTCACGACGTGCCCGGACAGCGAGAAGATCCCGTGGCCCTTGGACTTCTCGGTGCCCATCGACGCGAACCAGGCCGCGCCGTGGCGCACGATGGCCGGCACCGAGGCGATGGACTCGACGTTGTTGATGACCGTCGGGCTGGCGTAGAGACCGGCGACGGCGGGGAACGGCGGGCGCAGGCGTGGCTGGCCGCGGCGGCCCTCGAGGCCCTCCAGGAGGGCCGTCTCCTCACCACAGATGTAGGCGCCGGCGCCGGCGTGGACGACGACGTCGAGGTCGTAGCCAGAGCCGTGGATGTCGGTGCCGAGGTGACCGGCGGCGTAGGCCTCCTCGACGGCTGCCTGCACCCGGCGGATGACGTGGACGACCTCGCCGCGGATGTAGATGAACGCCTTGTTGGCACGGATGGCGTAGGAGCTGAGGATCACGCCCTCGACGAGCACGTGCGGGTTGCCCATCATCAGCGGGATGTCCTTGCAGGTCCCGGGCTCCGACTCGTCGGCGTTGACGACGAGGTACTTCGGCTTGGGGTTGTCCTGCGGGATGAAGGACCACTTCATGCCGGTCGGGAACCCGGCGCCGCCGCGTCCGCGCAGGCCACTGTCCTTGACGGCGGTGATGACGTCGTCGGGGCTCATGGCGAAGGCGGTGTCGAGGGCGGCGTACCCGCCCAGGGCGGCGTAGGGCGCGAGCTTCCAGCCCTGCTCGACGTCCCAGGTCTCGGTGAGGACCGGAGTCAGCTGATCGGTCACTGGCCAGTCTCCTTCGCGGGAGCCTCGGACGGATCGGGGGCAGTCCAGCCGCGCTCGCGCGCGATCCGGAGGCCGGCCAGGCTTGCCTCGCCGGCCGTCGGGCCCTCGTCGGCGCGGCCGTCGGGGAAGCCGGCGAGCACACGCTCGGCCTCGCGCCAGGTGCAGAGCTTGGGGCCACGGGTCGAGCTGACCTCGTGACCCGAGCGCAGCGCCTCGACCACCTGGACGGCGGAGTCCGGGGTCTGGTTGTCCATGAACTCCCAGTTGACCATCATCACCGGGGCGAAGTCGCACGCCGCGTTGCACTCGATGTGCTCGAGGCTGACCGTCTTCGAGTCGCCCTGGCGCTGGACCGCGACCTCGTCGTTGCCGATGTCGAGGTGGTCCTTGAGCCGCTCGAAGATGGCGTCGCCACCCATCACGGCGCACAGCGTGTTGGTGCACACGCCGACGTGGTAGTCGCCGACGCCGTGGCGCTTGTACATCGTGTAGAACGTCGCGACACCGCTGACCTCGGCCGGGCTGATGTCGAGGATCGCGGCACAGGCCTCGATCCCCTCCGGCGTGATCCGGCCCTGGACCGACTGCACGAGGTGCAGCATCGGCAGCAGGCCCGAGCGGGGCTCGGGGTAGCGGGCGGCGATCTCGCGCAGCTCGTCGAGTGTCTTGTCGAGGATCGGGGGGGTGCTCATGCCGGGGTCACCGATCGGTTGTTCGTGGAGGAGCGAAGCGGGGGAACGGAGAATCGAGTGGGGTGGTTCATCGGTCGACTCCTCCCATGACGGGATCGATGCTGGCAATCGCCACGATGACGTCGGCGATCTGGCCGCCCTCGCTCATCACGGCCATGGCCTGGAGGTTGTTGAACGAGGGATCGCGGAAGTGCGCCCGGAACGGCCGGGTCCCGCCGTCGGAGACGACGTGCGCCCCCAGCTCGCCGCGCGGCGACTCGACCGGCACGTAGGCCTGGCCGGCCGGCACCCGGAAACCCTCGGTGACGAGCTTGAAGTGGTGGATCAGCGCTTCCATCGACTCACCCATGATGTGGCGGATGTGATCGAGGCTGTTGCCCATGCCGTCACTGCCGATGGAGAGCTGGCTGGGCCAGGCGATCTTCTTGTCGGCGACCATGACCGGCGCGCCCTCGAGCTTGGCCAGGCGGTCGGCGGCCTGCTCGATGATGCGCAGCGATTCCCACATCTCGTTGAGGCGCACCCGGAAGCGGCCGTAGGAGTCGGCGGTGTCCCAGGTCTGTACGTCGAAGTCGTAGGTCTCGTAGCCGCTGTAGGGCTGGGCCTTGCGCAGGTCGAAGCCGTAGCCGGTGCTGCGCAGGACCGGGCCGGTGAGGCCGAGCGCCATGCATCCCTCGAGGTCGAGGTGACCGACGTTCTCCAGGCGGGCCTTGAAGATCGGGTTGGCGTTGCAGAGGGCGGCGTACTCCGGCAGCCGCTTCTTCATCAGCGCGACGAAGGAGCGGATGTCGTCCAGGGCGCCCGGGGGCAGGTCCTGGGCGACGCCGCCGGGCCGGATGAACGCGTGGTTCATCCGCAGGCCCGTGATCAGCTCGAACAGGTCCAGGACCAGCTCGCGCTCCCGGAAGCCGATGGTCATCACGGTGAGGGCGCCGATCTCCATGCCACCGGTGGCGATGCAGACCAGGTGCGAGGAGATGCGGTTGAGCTCCATCAGCAGGACCCGCATGACCTGGGCCTTCTCGGGGACAGCGTTGTCGGTGCCGTCCTCGATGCCCAGGAGCCGCTCGACGCCCAGGACGTAGGTCATCTCGTTGTAGAACGGCGAGAGGTAGTCCATCCGGGTGCAGAACGTGACGCCCTGAACCCAGGAGCGGTACTCCATGTTCTTCTCGATGCCGGTGTGGAGGTAGCCGATGCCGCAGCGGGCCTCGGTGACCGTCTCGCCCTCGATCTCGAGGATCAGGCGGAGCACGCCGTGCGTCGAGGGGTGCTGCGGTCCCATGTTGACCACGACCCGCTCGGCGGCGTCGCCCTCGAGGCCGGCGCCGATCTCGCTCCAGTCCTGGCCCGAGACGGTGAAGACCTTGCCCTCCGAGGTCTCGGACGGGTCGGCGTAGAAGTCGGTGGCCATCAGTTGTAGCTCCTCCGCTGGTCGGGCGGTGGGACGGAGGCACCCTTGTACTCCACCGGGATGCCCCCGAGGGGGTAGTCCTTGCGCTGTGGGTGTCCCGGCCAGTCGTCGGGCATCAGGATCCGGGTGAGGGCGGGGTGGCCGTCGAAGACGATCCCGAACATGTCCCACGCCTCCCGCTCGTGCCAGTCGGCGGCGGGGTAGGTCCGCACCAGGGACGGCAGGTGCGGGTCGGCGTCGGGGACGCTGGTCTCCACCCGGATGCGGCGGTTCCACGTGTACGACGCCAGGTGGTAGACCGCGTGCAGCTCACGACCGGCGTCGCCGGGGTAGTGCACGCCGTTGACGCCGGAGAGGAACTCGAAGCGCAGGGCCGGGTCGTCGCGCAGCAGCGACGCCGCGGCGAGGAGGTGGTCGCGGTGGACGTGGAAGGTGATCTCACCGCGGTGGATGACCACGCGCTCGATGAGGGCGTCCAGCTTGTCGGCGACCGTGTCGAACCAGCCACCGTAGGGACGCTGCGCGATGCCGGGCAGGACGACGGGGGCGACGAGACCGCCGTACCCGCTCGTGTCGCCACTGCCCGCGACACCGAACATGCCGCGGCGCTCGCCGACGGCACGCAGCTCGAGGGCGGGCTCGCCGAGTGCCTCGGGGGCGTTCTCGGGCGACTTCTCGGTCGCGGGCTGCTCGACGGCCTTGGCGGGCCCCTCGGGCTTGTCCGACGTCGCGTCGCTCACCGGAGCATCCCCTTCATGTCACCGGTCGGCAGGGCGACCAGACCCTCGGCCTCCATCTCGCGGATCTGCGCGAGGCGGTTGGCACCGAGCGGGGTGTTCTGCACCTTGTCGTGCAGCTTGAGGATCGCGTCGATCAGCATCTCCGGCCGCGGGGGGCAGCCCGGGAGGTACATGTCGACGGGAACGACGTGGTCCACACCCTGGACGACCGCGTAGTTGTTGAACATGCCGCCGCTGCTGGCGCACACGCCCATGGCGAGCACCCACTTGGGCTCGGCCATCTGGTCGTAGATCTGGCGCAGGACGGGAGCCATCTTCTGGCTGACCCGGCCGGCGACGATCATCAGGTCCGCCTGGCGCGGGCTGGCCCGGAAGACCTCCATGCCGAAGCGCGCGAGGTCGTACTTCGGGCCGCCCGAGGTCATCATCTCGATGGCGCAGCAGGCGAGGCCGAAGGTCGCAGGCCAGAAGCTGGCCTTGCGCATGTAGCCCGCCAGGCCCTCGACGGTGCTGAGCAGGACTCCCTCAGGGAGTTTTTCCTCGATACCCATGGGTCAGTCCCAATCCAATCCGCCGCGGCGCCAGACGTAGGCGTAGGCGACGAAGACAGTGGCGATGAACAGGACCATCTCGATCAACCCGAACCAGGCCATGTTGTCCAGCTGCATGGCCCACGGGTAGAGGAAGATGATCTCGATGTCGAAGACGATGAAGAGCATCGCGGTGATGTAGTACTTCACCGGGAAGCGACCGCTGAGCGCCTGCGGAGTGGGCTCGATGCCGCACTCGTAGGAGTCCATCTTCGCGCGGTTGTAGCGCTTGGGCCCCACCATCGTGCTCATCGCGACCGATCCGACCGCGAACAACGCGGCGAGAGCGGCCAGCACCAGGACCGGCGTGTAGAGCTCCATCGAGCCTCCCTCTCGTGACCTTGTGAACAGAATCACTAGTGGCGTGGAGCACATCTTGCCACCGCCAGGAGGCCCCCCGACAGGGGGGTGGCAAAACACCCGGAAAACAGTGAAACCCCGCCTGACCTGCGCATTTAGCGCATGAGAGGGTTGCGAAAATAAGTGGTCAGGCCGCCCGGGTGAGGTGCGCCAACCAGGCGTCCGGGACGAGCACTCGTGGGAAGAACATCGTCTGGCGGCTGACGCGGTCCTTCGCCACCAGCAGCACCGGCCCCACGTGATGGCGCCCGATTCGATCCCAAGGCAACTCCATGGCGCCCGAAACGGTACGCATGACGTACATCTCTGGCCTCGCCTCGGCCGAGGCGGTTCCGTCAACCGGAAACGACGCGCCGATCATCCGGCGCACGGAGCGCCGGGCCGTGACCCACGAGACGACGCCCACGATCAGACAGGGTTCGCGGGGCTGGCAGTTTCACCGCCTAACTCACGAAACTGCCCCTGGGCACACGGAGTTTCATGCGCCCAGGGGCAGTTTCACCACCTAGGCGGTGAAACTGCCGCCCGCCACCCCGCCCGAGGCGAGGCCACGGGGATCAGGCGGTGGCGCGGTGCAGCGCGACGATCCCGCCGGACAGGTTGCGCCACTCGGCGCCCGTCCAGCCGGCGTCGCCGATCATCGCGGCCAGACCGGCCTGATCGGGCCAGGCGCGGATCGACTCGGCGAGGTAGACGTAGGCGTCCGGAGCCGAGGAGACGGCCGTGGCGACCGGCGGCAGGGCCTTCATGAGGTACTCGAGGTAGACGGTGCGCCACGGCGCCCAGGTCGGGTGGCTGAACTCGCACACGACCAGGCGACCACCGGGCTTGGTGACCCGGCGCATCTCGGCCAGCCCGGCCACGGGGTCGACGATGTTGCGCAGGCCGAAGGAGATCGTCACCGCGTCGAAGGTGTCGTCCCGGAACGGAAGCTGTGTGCCGTCGCCCGCGGTGAACGGCAGGTGCGGCAGCTGCTGCTTGCCCACGCGGAGCATCCCGATCGAGAAGTCGCACGGAACGACCGTGGCCCCGGCGTGGCGGAACGGCTGGCTGGAGGTGCCCGTGCCGGCCGCGAGGTCGAGCACCATGTCGCCGTACGACGGGTCGACGGAGTCCAGCACCTCCTTGCGCCAGCGCCGGTCCTGCCCGAACGAGAGGATGTCGTTGGTCAGGTCGTACCGCCGGGCGACGGTGTCGAACATCCGTCGTACCTCGGCGGGCTGCTTGTCGAGCTCTGCGCGGGCCACCGTCGCAGCCTATCGGCGCAAAATCGTTCGCAACCAACTGGCGTCCTGTGGCGTCTACCTGAGTATGAACACCAAGGCTCGGGTTGCCCGTCGACTCACCCTCATCACCGTCGTTGCCGCTGTCTGCTCCGTGCTGTCGTACGGCGTGGGCTGGGCCGTTCGCGGCGACAGCCTCCCCTGGGAGGACTCACCGCGAGCGGCGGGTGCACCCCTGGACGACGGGTCGGACGCGATGCCGCAGGGCGGGGCGGACCCCGCTCCCGCCGAGGACCCCGAGCCGAGCGACGAGCCGAGCCAGCAGCCGAGCCAGCAGCCGAGCGAGGAGCCGTCGGAGACGGCGGACCCGGCTCCCACCGAGGACCCGGGCCCGCCGCCCGCCGGTCCGGCCCTCCTCTCCCCCGGCGACACCGGTGCCGAGGTCCGCGACCTGCAGGCGCGGCTGAAGCAGATCGACTGGTTCACCGGCGACGTCACCGACACCTACGGCGAGCTGACCACCGAGGCGGTGCGCGGCTTCCAGACCAAGCGTGGCTTCGAGCCGACCGGCGAGGTGGACCGCCGTACCCGCGACCGGTTGCACGCGATGACCCGCGTGCCGACCAGGGCCGAGCTCACCAACCAGCCCCCGCCGGGCGCTGGTGGCAACGCCGCCGGACCGCTGGACGCACGCTGCACCACGGGTCGCGTGCTGTGCGTGGACAAGTCGAGCCGGACCCTGCGCTGGGTGGTCGACGGCAAGGTGCGCAAGACGGTCGACGTCCGCTTCGGATCAGCCGAGCTGCCGACCCGCGAAGGCGTCTTCTCGATCGAGCGCAAGAACCGCGACCACGTGTCGAGCCTCTATCACACGCCCATGCCGTTCGCGATGTTCTTCTCGGGCGGGCAGGCGGTGCACTACTCCCCCGACTTCGCGGCGAACGGCTACAACGGCGCCTCGCACGGGTGCGTGAACGTGCGTGACCGCGCGGCCGTGGCGTGGCTCTACGACCAGGTCGCAGTGGGCGACCGGGTGGTCGTCTACTGGAGCTGACCGGGGCGCTCAGCCAGCGGTGGAATCGAGCACGAGGTCGAGGTAGTACGTCGCCTCGTCCGGCGTCAACCCGCTGCTGTAGAGGTCGTAGGTCAGGCCGTCGCGCTCGGCGCGGCACTCGACCTGGTAGCTCGCGCCGGTCGGCTCGGCTCCGGTCGGGGCACCGGTGGTCGGGTCGACCGGGTCGGACCAGATCAGCGAGCAGTTGTGGCCGCCGATCTCCTTGAGCTCGTAGTGGGTGCCCTGCTGGTCGATCTGGAACGGACCGCTCGGGATGACCAGGCCGGCATCGCCGGCAACGACGGTCACCGCGAACTGGGCCGGACGGGTCTGCTGGTCGGTGGCAGTCGTCGCGGGGACGTCGAGGTAGCTGCGGAGCGCCACGTCGCCGTACAGGCCACGGAGACGCTCGGTTGCCTCCGCCTCGCTCTTGGTGGCCTGGTCCGCGAAGGCCTCCATCTGCGAGATCTCCTCGGCCGTCTTGGCGCCACCGAGCTCGGGCGTCACCGCGGACAACGCGACGAAGCGGTCGTCGAGCTTGTCGGGCAGGGTCGGCAGGTCCGCGCTGGCACTGGCGTCGGAGTCCTCGACGATCTCCGGCAGGCCGACACCGAACCCGACGGCACCGGCGAGCAGGACGACACCGGCGGCGGCACCGGTCAGGGAGGAGCGTGCGATCGGCATCGGACCATCATGCCGCCTCACCCTGAGAGCCTCCGGAGCGGGGCTCGGGGGCGAGACGGGCCCGCAGCTCAGCGTGGAACGCTCAGAGGTCGGAGCCGTCGGGCAGTCGGACGTAGTCCTGCCCGCGTGCCCCCAGGAGGCGGCCGAACTGGCCGTCGACGATGCCGAGTCCCTCGGCGGAGTAGACCCGGTCGTGGATCGCCACGTTGCGCGCGGCACCCACGGAGCGGGCGAAGTCGACGCCCTCGCTGGCCCGCATCCAGGGAGCGCACACCGGCGCGAGGAGTACGTCGACCGGGACACCCGGCAGGGTCAGGGCGTCCCCCGGGTGGAACACCGACCGGTCGCCCACCGTCATCACGTAGCCCGAGTTGTGGAAGCGCGGCAGGTCCGGGTGGATCACGGCGTGCAGCTCGCCGATGGCGCGGACACCGATGCCGCCGATCGACCACTGGTGGTCGGGGGCGACGACGGTGACCCGCTCGGCCACGTCCGGGGCGGACTCGCGGATCTGCGCGGCCACCGCGGCGATCGTGAAGATCGGGGCATCACTGGCCCGCAGGTGCTCGGCGTCGTAGTGGTCGGGGTGCTCGTGCGTGACCAGGATCGCGTCGACGCCATCCACGCACTCGCGCTGGCTCCACATGCCGGGGTCCAGCACCAGGGTGGTGCCCTCGTGCTCGATGCGGACGGCGGCGTGGCCGAACTTCGTCAGGCGCATGGGGAAAAGGTAGCCGGGCACCTGACCAGCAGGTCAGCCGGATCGCCCGGATCAGCCGGTCTGGTGGTGCACGTAGCACCACCGCCACTCCTCGCCGGGCTCCACCGAGCGCATCACCGGGTGCTGGGAATCGCGGAAGTGTGCCGTGGCGTGACGTCCGGGCGAGGAGTCACAGCAGCCGACCTCACCACAGGACACGCACATCCGCAGGGCCACCCACCGGGTGCCGTCGGTCAGGCAGTCCGCGCAGAAGAGCTCGTCCGGGGCGTCGCGCACCGGGGCGGAGACGAGGTGCTCGCAACCGGCCGAGCTCGTCGGACGTGGCGCGCTGCGCAGCTCGGCACGCTCGGCCTCGGCGGCGTCGAGCATGGACTCCTCCACGTCGAGCATGGCGAGCACCTCGCTCACGATCTCGGACGCGACGGCACCACTGGAGCGGATCTCCAGCACCCGCTTGCGCTCCGCCTCGATCATCTCGCCCCGCCACTGCGCGTACAGGTCGCTCGGACTGGTCTCGCCCTCCGTCGTACCCAGTCGCTCCCAGGCCGCGAAGTTGCGCTGCTCGATGCGCTGGACGATCAGCTCCCGCACCTGGTGGGGGTCGTTGCAGTCGGCGGCGAGTTCGTCGAGGCGGTGGATGCCGGCCTTCGCCGCCTGCTGGAGCAACGTCGCCCGGGCCAGGGCGTCGTCGTGCGGATCCGGCCCGGGCACCCGCAGCAACCGGGCGAACACCGGCAGGGTCATGCCCTGGCCGAGGAGCGTGCCGGCCACGACGGTGAAGGCGATGATCAGCAGCACCTCGCGGTGCTCGGTCTCCTCCGGGACGGTGAACGCGGCGGCGAGCGTGACGACGCCCCGCATGCCGGCCCAGCCGATGAGGAAGGAGTACTGCCAGCCCGCCGGCTCCCCCGACACCGGGTCGGGGCCGGAGTTGAGCAGGAGGTAGCGCGCGGCGAAGGCCCACACCAGGCGGAGCACCACGACGGCGACGAAGGCCGCGGCGGAGGCGGCGACCACCTTACCGACACCGAACTCGCTGTCGCCGACCTCGGCGAGCAACCAGTCGGCCTGCAGGCCGATCAGCAGGAAGACGGTGTTCTCGAGGACGAAGGCGATGGTGCGCCAGTTGGTGCGCTCGGCGATCCGGGACGGCGCCGACTGCAGGATCGGGGCGACGTGTCCGAGCAGGAGTCCGGCGACCACGACGGCGACGACGCCGGAGGCGTGGATCTCCTCGGCGAGGATGTACGACGCGAACGGGATCACCAGGGAGATCGCCGTGTCGAGCAGCGGGTCGGTCACCCGCTTGCGCAGGAAGCCGACGATCCCGAACGCGAGGGCACCGATCGCCACGCCACCACCGGCAGCGACCAGGAAGTCCTGGGCGACCTCCCACGCCGTGACGGTCGAGCCGATCGCGACGACGGCCATCCGCAGGGCGACCAGCGCGGTGGCGTCGTTGAGCAGCGACTCGCCCTCGAGGATCGTGACGACCCGGCGGGGCAGCCCGATCCGGCGCCCGATCGCGGTGGCGGCCACGGCGTCGGGCGGAGCGACGACGGCGCCGATCGCGAGGGCCAGCGGCCAGTCGATCTCGGGGATGATCGCGCGGACCACGACCGCGACACCCACCGTCGTGAAGGCCACGAGGCCCACCGAGAGCAGCAGGATCGGTTTGCGGTTGGCGTTGAAGTCGACCAGCGAGGTGTTGACCGCGGCGGAGTAGAGCAGCGGTGGGAGCAGGCCGAGCAGCACCACCTCGGGCTCGAGCCGGAGTTCCGGGACACCCGGGACGTACGACGCCGCGACACCCACGACCACGAGGGTCAGCGGTGCGGGGATCTCGAATCGTTCCGAGACAGCCGTGACGGTGAGCACCACGACCGCGATGGCGACGAGTGCGAGGGCGATCTCCACCCGTTCATTGTCCCGGGTCGGTCGCGAGATCCCGGATCCGGGCGTCCAGGTCGCGGCGGCCCGCCCGGCTGATCGTGGCCTCCACGACCTCGATCCCCCCGTTGGGCGAGCCGAGCGCCTGCTCCAGCTCGGGTCGGGAGCCGACCCGGAGGTGCGGGATCCGCGACGCCGCGCAGAGGCTCGCGAGGTCGGTGCGGTGGGGCGTGCCGAAGAGTCGCTCGAAGGACGCCGCGTGAGCCGGAGCGCCCTGCTCCAGTCCCGCGAAGATGGCGCCGCCGTCGTCGTTGGCGACCACGATCGTCAGGTCCGGGCGCGGTTCGTCGGGGCCGATGACCAGGGCTCCCTGGTCGTGCAGGAAGGTCAGGTCGCCCACGAGCAGGAGGTTGCGCGCCGACCGGGAACGTCCCAGCGCCGCACCGATGGCGGTGCTGAGGGTGCCGTCGATGCCGGCCAGCCCGCGGTTGGCGATCACCTTGCGATGGCTTCCCACAGGCGTCGGCCGGGCCATCAGGTCGAGGTCGCGCACCGGGCTGGAGGCGCCCACGAACAGCAGCCCGTCAGCAGGCAGCGCGGCGTGGACGACCGCGGCGACGTCGTACGCCGTGAGGACGGGCTCGTTCGAGAGGAGTCGGTCGATGCGTCGGCCGAGGGCCTGGTCGGCGTCGCGCCAGGCGCCGAGCCAGGCGGGGTCGTCCGGCTGGTCCCCTGCCCACCACGGCGCCTCGACCACGCTCGAGTGGGGCGGGCGGACCGGCCAGATGCCTGCTGCCGGGACGACGAGGACCTCGACGTCGGGGTTCTCGAGCAGCGAGGCGACCGGTCGGGAGATGGTGGGCCGACCGAACACGACCACCCGCTCGATCCGGGCACCCAGGTCGGTGCCGAGCAGGAGGCGGTAGGTCCGCAGCGCGAGGTCGCCGGTGCGTGACCCGCTGGTCGGCTCGGCGAGGAGCGGCCAGCCCGCGGCCTCGGCCAGCTGGCGCGCCTGCGGCCCCGCGTCGTCCCCGGCCACGACGACCGTCCGGGGCCCCTTCTCCAGCTCCGTGCGCGGTAGTCCCGGGTCAAAAGCACCTGAGAACGGCGTGCCGGGGTGCTTTTGACCCGGGACTACCGCAGACGGGACCGCGAGTGGGGTGTCGGGGACCAGGGGGACGTCGAGCTGGACGTTGAGGTGGACGACGGAGCCCGGGGCGCTCGGCACCGCGTCGAGGTCGGCGAGCGTGGCGACGTCGTACGACGGCACGAGGGCCCCGAAGATGCCCACCTGGTCGGTGGTCTGGTTGGTCGTGCGGCCGCGGAGCCGGGCGGGGCGGTCGGCGGAGACGACGACCAGTCCGACCCCGGAGTGCACGGCTTCGAGGACGGCCGGGTGCACATTGGCGACGGCGGTCCCGGAGGTCGTCACGACGGCCGCGCGCGAGCCCCTGCCCCGCGCCTTGGACAGGCCCAGCGCGAGGAACCCGGCGCTCCGCTCGTCGATCCGGACATGGAGGCGGGCCCCGCCGCCCTGCTCGGCGGACCAGAGCGCCATCGACAGCGGCGCGTTGCGTGAACCGGGGGCGACCACGACGTCGGTGACGCCGGCGCGAGCCAGCCAGCCGACGAGGGCCTCGCCGAGCTCGGCGGCACTGGTGGTCATGACCGACGATCCTCCCGCAACGCACGGACCGCCGCGAGCCGGGCCTCCCAGTGCGCGATCCGGTCGGGAGCGGCCGCGAGCTCCTCGACCTGTCGTACGTCGACGACGGGCCGTCGTACCGGCAGGGCTCCACCGACGGGGAGCAGCGGCTCCCCGGCGACGTCCGCGGTGAGCAGCTGGACGGTGGCCAGCCCGCAGGCGTGGGGCAGCTCGGGCAGTGCGGCGGCGAGCGCGACGCCGGCGGCGATGCCGACCGAGGTCTCCAGCGCCGAGGACACGACCACGGGCAGGCCGATCCGCTCGGCGATCTCGAGACAGGCGCGGACCCCGCCGAGGGGCTGGACCTTGAGCACGGCGATGTCGGCCGCCTCGAGGTCGCGCACCCGGTAGGGGTCCTCGGCGCGCCGGATGGACTCGTCGGCCGCGATCGGGACGTCGACCAGGCGCCGCACCCGGGCGAGGTCCTCGACGCTGGCCACGGGCTGCTCGGCGTACTCCAGACCACCGGCCGCGCGGTCCAGCCGGGCGATCGCGTCCACGGCGTCCTCGACGGACCAGCCACCGTTGGCGTCGACACGGATCCGGCCGTGAGGCCCGAGGGCCTCGCGCACGGCAGCGACCCGGTCGAGGTCCTCGCCGATCCCCTGCCCGGGCTCGGCGACCTTGACCTTGGCCGTGCGACAGCCGCCGGCGAGCACGATCTCCCGCGCACGGTCGGGGCCGACGGCGGGGACGGTCACGTTGACGGGCACATGGTCGCGCAGTGGAGCGGGCCAGTCGCCGGCCATCGCCTCCTCGGCGCACCGCAGCCACGGCTCGGCGACCTCGGGCGGGTACTCCAGGAACGGGCTCCACTCGCCCCAGCCGCCAGGGCCCTGCAGCAGCGCCACCTCGCGCACGGTGATGCCGCGGAAGCGGGTCCGCATCGGGATCGACACGACCCTCACGACGCCTCCTCGGCGAGCGCGCGGA
Source organism: Nocardioides sp. Root190 (assembly GCF_001428565.1). Classification (GTDB taxonomy): domain Bacteria; phylum Actinomycetota; class Actinomycetes; order Propionibacteriales; family Nocardioidaceae; genus Nocardioides. The sequence continues at coordinate 374,577 of NZ_LMIA01000001.1, forward strand.
GCGCCTGGCGGTCCGGCTTGCCGTTGGCCAGGAGCGGGATCTGGTCGAGGACGACGACCTGGCGGGGTGCCCAGGTGCGTGGGTGCACGTCGGCCACCCAGGCGCGCAGGTCCTCGACCTCGATCGCGAGCTCGCCCGCCGGAGCGGCGACGAAGGCCACCACCCGGTTGCCCCACTCGGCGTCCGGCACCCCCAGGACCTCAGCCGCCTCGATCCCCGGGTGTGCGCGCAGCCGCTCCGCCACGGCGGGGCCGGGGACGTTCAGGCCGCCGCTGACGATGACGTCGTCGAGACGGCCGATCACCGCGAGGTGACCGTCCTCGTCGAGACGCCCCGCGTCCGAGGTGAGGAACCAGCCGTCGGCGAGCACCTCACGGGTCAGGTCCGGCTGGTCGTCGTACCCGGCGAAGAGGGTGGGCCCGCCGATCCGGATCCGGCCGCCTGCGCCGAGCGCCACGGCCACGCCGTCGAGCGGGACGCCGTCGTACACGCACCCGCCAGCGGTCTCGGCGGAACCGTAGGTCGCCACGACCCGCACCCCCGCATCGGCCGCGCGGGTCCGCAGGGACGGACCGATCGGACCGCCGCCGAGCAGCACGGTGTGCGCCCGCTGCAGCGCCGCCAGGTCGTCGGCGGAGTCGTCGGCGGAGTCGGCGGAGCCGAGCATCCGGGTCAGCTGGGTCGGCACGAGCGAGGTGAACCAGCCCTCGCCCTCGGGCCATCCGTCACGTTCGAGCAGGACCGGCTCGTGCCCGGCCACGAGGGAGCGGGCGATGACCTGGACGCCCGCGACGTACGTCGGCGGGAGGGCCAGCACCCACGGCCCGCTGGCGCCGAGGCGGGCCGCCGAGGCCCGCACCGATGCGAGGAGCGCGTTGCGGGAGAGCAGCACCCGCTTCGGTGCGCCGGTCGATCCGGAGGTCTCCACGACGAGCCCGCCCGGCCCGGCACCGGCGAGCACGGCCCGCACGCCGTCGACGACCTCGGGGGCCTCACCACGCACCGTCCAGAAATCCACCTGACAGACGCTAGCCGTTGGGGTGAGGATGGCGCCGATGAGCACACTCCCACCGGTCGGCTCGGGCCTGTCCGGAACGCTGCGACGACTGGTCCCGCCCACGCCCCTGTCGCGCAAGCTCGCCGTGCAGTCGATGCTGTTCTCGACCGGCGACGGCGCCTTCACCACCGGCAGCGCGGTGTTCCTGACGCAGGTGGTCGGGATGTCCGCCGGCAAGGTCGGACTGGCGATCACCATCGCCGGGGTCGCGGAGTTCTTCTTCGCCTACCCCGCCGGCCGGATCGTCGACAAGCTCGGCCCGAAGCGGGTGTGGGCGGTGTCCACGCTGTTCCGGGTCGGCTGCTTCTGCGCGCTGCCGTTCGTCGGCTCCTTCTGGGAGTACGTCGCCGTGGCGGTCGTGTTCGCGGCCTTCGACTCCGCCGGCGGATCGGCCCACCACGCCTACGTCCTCGACGTGCTCCCGACCAAGGAGCGGGTCGAGACGCAGGCCTACATGTACTCCTCGCTCAACGTCGGCTTCACCCTCGGCGCGATCATCGGCGGCATCGCGCTGGCCTTCGACAGCCTGACGGTGATCCGCTGGACGCCACTGTTTGCTGCGGCGCTGCTGCTCGCCAACGCCTACTGGATCACGCGGCTGCCCGCTGCCCCGCACGACCTGCGCGTCGCGAGCGGGGAACGCAGGGTCAAGCCGGTCGGCCCCGGGCCGATGCGCAACCCCGGGTGGATGCTGACGACCTTCTTCATGGGCACGCTGTGGACCAACCAGGTGCTGCTCAACATCGTGATCCCGCTGTGGCTGGTGGAGGCGACCGACGCGCCACACGTGCTGCTGGCCTGGCTGTTCGGCACCAACACGGTGCTGTGCATCTTCCTGCCGGCGTACACCTCGAGAGGGGTGCGGACCCTGACCGACGCCCTGCGCTACGTCTGGATCTCGTCGGCGTTCTTCGTCGTCTCGTGCGTCATCACGATGATCACGCACTCCACGGTCGGGCTGATCACGGTGCTGCTGGTCTGGCTCGGCCACGTGACGGTGACCGGCGCCGAGCTGGCAGTCTCCGGGGCCACGTGGTCGTTCCAGGCCGAGCTGATGGACCCGGCCCGACGGGGTGAGTACCAGGGCGTCCAGGAGCTGTTCAGCGCCCTCGGGTCCCGCTGGGCCCCGGCGCTCTACACCTTCCTCGCACTGGAGTGGGGCGCGGAGGGCTGGCTGGTGATCGCGGGGGTGATCGTGGCGGCGACGATCTGCATGGGTCCCTCGGTCCGGCTCGCCCACGGCTTCGCGGACCGCCACTTCCCGGCCGAGCCGGAGGCGGCCGAGGTCAGTCCGGGCCTCCCGGGCTGACCGCGAGGGGGACCGGGCCCTCGGGTCCTGCCGCGAGCAGCTCCCGCACGCGGGCCAGCACCCGGCGCGTGGTGGCGAGGTCCTCGGCACCGAACTCCTCGCGGAGGAGCTCCTCGACGGCGACGATGTGGTCGAAGCCGACCTGCGCGATCCGCTTGCCGTAGTCGGTGTAGCGCACGATCTTCGCCCGGCGGTCCGTCGGGTCCGGGACCATCTCGAGGATCCCGAGGCCGACCATGTCGCGGACCGCCTCGCCCATCGACTGACGGGTGATCCCGGAGCGGATCGCCATGTCCGCGGCCCGCGATCCCTCGGGCGGCAGGGTCCCGAACACCGCGTTGTGGGACGGCGCGACCTCGGTGAAGCCGGCGCGGTGCGCGTGGTCGAGCATGTCGGACCGCAACGCCCGGCCCGCCTTCTCGGCGAGGGCGATGAACGGCTCGAAGTCCGGGCGCACCGGGTCTCTTGACATTTGACAGGTTACCTTCCAATATTCGACAGGTAACCTTACTTTATCAGGAGATGCCATGACCGCTCGTCCGAACTCCCGAGGACCGCTCGAGAACGCCGTCGCCCGACTGTTCCGGCCCCGCCTCCCGGGCACGGGACGCACCTCCGCCGTGGCGGTCGAGCAGGAGCTCTTCGCGATGGACCTGTTCAACGGCAGCAGCGTCGACCCGGCCCGCGTCCGTCGCGCCATCGCCGGCCGGCCCCACGAGCCGTGGGTCGCCTTCGAGCCGGGCGGCCAGGTCGAGCTCAGCCTCCCCTGCTCGCCGTCCGCCGCCGACGCCTGGCACCTGCTCGCCGGCGCCACCCGCGACCTCGCCCGGGACCTGCTGCGTTGCGGGATCGTGCTCGATGCGCGCCCGGTGCGCACCTGCGACCCGAACACCCCGCGCCACCTGCGCACACCTCGGTACGACGCCATGGAACGCCACTTCGACACGATCGGGCCCGCCGGACGCCGGATGATGCGCGCCACCGCCTCGACCCAGGTGTGCCTGGACTGGTGGCCCGGCCGGGCCGGGATCGAGCAGTGGCGCCTGCTGCTGCTGGCCGGCCCGTTCATCGCGGCGGCCACCGCCCGCAGCTCCGGACCGCAGGGACGGCTCAGCACCTGGCTCGCCGTCGACCCGGAGCGCACCGCCTTCGACGACCGGCTGCTGCGCGGACCGGACCCGGTCACGGCGTACGCCGCCTTCGCCGCAGGCGCCACTGCCTTCGTCGACGGCATCGAGGGGCACCTCTCCACGCTCTTCCCGCCGGTGCGGCCGCGCGGGCGCTACCTCGAGGTCCGCTTCCCGGACTGCCAGCAGGCCGAGCGCGCGGGCGCCCTGCTGCACGGCCTGGCCGGACTCCTGTACGACGACGAGCGACGCCGGCGCGCACTGGCATCCCTCGCCGGCGAGCAGGACCGGCTCGCCGAGCACTGGGAGGCGGCCGCCGCCGGGATCGGCGACGCGGAGCGCGGATGGTCGTTGCTCGGCACCCGCCCGGGCGCGTGGCCCGCCGCCCGGCCGGTGGCGGCATGAGCATCCTGGTCGTCGCCGACCCGTGGGACGGGCTGGACCCGAGGATCGATGCCACCGTCGGCCTGGTCGCGGCCGCCCAGGACCTCGGCGTGCCCGTCCTCCTCTGCACCCCCGCGGACCTGTCGGTCACGGGCGGTCGGGTCCGGGCCCGGGCCACGCAGGTCGAGCTCGGCCCGCGGGCTCGCGGGAACGACCACCGGTGGGTCGTCGGGACGCCGTGGTTCCGGACCTCCCCGTCCCGCCGCCTCGACGTCGCCGCCGACACCGACCTCGTGCTGCTGCGGATCGATCCCCCGGTGGACGGCCGCTACCTGCACACGACCTACCTGCTGGACCTCGTCGAGGCCGCGGGCACCCGGGTCGTCAACCGGCCCGAGGGCGTGCGAGCGCTGCACGAGAAGGTCACCGCACTGCTGTTCCCCGACCTGTGCCCGGAGACCCTGGTGAGCGCGGACCCCGACGAGGTGCGGCGCTTCGTCGCCAGGACGGGCGCCGCAGTCATCAAACCGGTCGACGGGTTCGGCGGCCTCGACGTCTGGCTCCTGCGCGACGACGAAGCCGCCACCTCGCTCGTGGCGTCGGCCACCGGTGGAGGCGCCCGCCACGTGATCGCCCAGGAGTACCTCCCCGCCGTCACCGCCGGCAACAAGCGCCTCTTCCTGCTCGACGGCGAGGTCATCGGCGCAGTCCTGCGGCGACCCGACGACCGCGACTTCCGGATCGGGGCACCCTGCGCGGTCGCCCGGGTCGACGAGGACGACCGCAGGATCGTTGCCGCGCTCGCTCCCCTGCTCGCCCGGCACGGCATCGCGATGGCCGGACTCGACGTGATCGGCGGCCGGCTGATCGAGGTCAACCTGACCTGTCCCGGCGGGATGAGCAAGACCGATGCGCTGCTCGGTACCGACCTGTCCGGCACCTACCTGCGGCGCCTCCTCGGCGTCGCTGTGCACCACCCCTCCCAACAGAAAGAGATGGCCCAGCCATGAGCACGATCGTCATCACCTCCATCGCCCTGATGGGCATCATGTTGTTCCTCCTCGGTGCCAACGTGACCCGCCTCCGCGCCGTCCGCGGCGACACGGGTTCGCAGATGCCGACCGATCCCGCGGACCGTCTGCTCATCGCCCAGCGCGCCCACGGCAACGCCGCGGAGTACGTCCCGACGCTCGTCGTCCTGCTGATCGTCTGCTCGACGCTCACCGACGGATGGTGGCTCGACGCCCTCGCGGTCGTCGCCGCGGCCGCCCGGCTGACGCACGCCTACGGGATGCTCTCCTCGGCGACACTCGCGGCACACGGCCCGGTCCGCGACTCCGGCGCGATGTTCACCTACCTCGCGGGCGCCGCACTCGGCGTGACGGCCCTGGTCGCGATGTGAGCGCCGACCCCCGGCCGGTCATCGGCATCGCCGGGCACGGGTACGACGTCGCGCGGGACTTCGGCTCGCTGCCGGTCCACGGCACGCCGCGGTCCTACGTCGACGCCGTCGCCGCGAGCGGGGGCCGGCCGGTGGTCCTGCCGCCCGGGGCCGCACCGGACCTGCTCGACCTGGTGGACGGGATCGTCCTCACCGGCGGCGGCGACGTGGACCCGGCTCGCTACGGCGGCGATGCGACCGACGTGGCGGGTGCGCGCGGCGTCGTACCCCAGCGGGACGCGGACGAGATCGCGCTGGTCCACGCAGCCCTCGCCGCAGGCGTCCCGCTGCTCGGCGTGTGCCGGGGCCTCCAGGTCCTGGCCGTGGCGGCCGGAGGACGGCTGCGTGGCGACATCGGGCACGTCCATCCCGCCGACGGGCACCCGGTCACGACCGCGCCGGGCTCACTGGTGCGCAGGCTGCTCGGACCGGAACCGACGACCAGCGCGCTGCACCGGCAGGCCGTGGTCGATCCCGGAGCGGAATGGGTCGCCACCGCGTGGGCAGCCGACGGCGTGGTCGAGGCGATCGAGCCCCGGGATGCGGGCAGGGTGGCACTCGGCGTCCAGTGGCACCCCGAGCTCGCCTGGAACACGTGGCCCCACGACCCCACCGGTCCGGCGATCTTCACCTGGCTCGCGCAGATGGCGGAAAATCGTTCGACACGGGACGTGGTGAGCGCGTAGAATTGTCTTGATGTCAAGACACTTCTCGGAACGCGTCACCCGGCTCGCGGGGCCCACCCCCCTCGTCCGCCGGCTGTCGGCACAGTCGGTGCTCTCGGCCTTCGGCGACGGGGTCTTCCTCACCGGTAGTGCGGTGTTCTTCACCCAGATCGTCGACCTCTCCGCCGCCCAGGTCGGCCTCGGCCTGTCCATCGCGGGCGCCGTCACCTTCGTGTTCGCCGTGCCGCTGGGCAAGCTCAGCGACCGGTTCGGGGCGAAGCGGATCTGGGCGCTCGCCTCCCTCGTCGAGGCACTGCTCTACCTCGCGTGGCTGGCGGTGGGCGGCTTCGGGACCTTCGTGGCGATGCTGATCGTGCTCGAGCTGGTCGCCACCGCGAGCCGGGCCGCCCGCAACGCCTACCGCTTCGACGTCTTCCCCCGCGAGGAGCGGGTCGCCTCCAACGCCTACTTCCGCGCCGCACGCAACGTCGGCTACACCTTCGGCGCGCTGCTCGCAGGCATCGCCCTGGCCACCAACGACGACGACGTCATCCGGGCAGTCCCGCTGATCACCGCCGCCCTCCTCGTGCTCAACGCCCACCTCGTGTCGCGGTTGCCGTCCGTGCTCCACCACACCGAGGAGGCGCCCCTGGAGGCGGTGCTCGACACGGTGCTGGACACGGTGCTCGACTCGGGCGACGGCTCCGGGGTCGATCGGCGCGCCGCCCTGCGCAACCGCGGCTACATCGCCATGTCGGTCTTCGGTGGCATCCTCGGCACCCACCAGGTGCTGCTCAACGTCGTCATCCCGCTCTGGTTGGTCGAGGAGACCGATGCGCCGCGGGTCCTGCTCGCCTGGCTCTTCGGCACCAACACCCTGATGGCGGTGCTGCTCCAGGTCGCCGCTGCCCGCGGCATCACGACGGTCGCCGACTCGCTGCGCGCACAGCGCCGGGGCGCGGTGTTCTTCATGGCGTCCTGCGGCATCGTGCTGATCACCCACGACACGATCGGCTGGATCACCATCGTGCTGGTCTGGGTCGGACACGTCACGGTGACCGGTGCCGAGCTCTTCCAGTCCGCCGGCGAGTGGGGGTTGCAGGCCGAGCTCTCCGACCCCGCCCGACGTGGCGAGTACCAGGGCGTCTCCCAGCTCGGCTACACCCTCGGCACGGTGTGGGCGCCGGCGGCGTACACCTTCCTGGCCATGGAGTGGGGCGCCCAGGGCTGGCTGGTGATCGCGGCGATCGTCCTGGTAGCCGCCGTCCTGATCCATCCCTCGGCGCGGGCCGCGGAGCGACACCTGACCCGGCTGGGCATCGACAGCTCCGGGCCTGCTTGAATCGACGGCTATGGCCACCACCTCCGCGACCGCGCAGCACTGGATCGCCGGCGCACGCCTGCGCACGCTGCCCGCGGCCGTCGCTCCGGTCCTGATCGGCTCCGCTGTCGCCGTGCACGCCGACGAGGGGGTCCTGTGGAAGGCGCTGCTGGCCCTCGTGGTCAGCCTCGCCCTGCAGGTCGGCGTCAACTACGCCAACGACTACTCCGACGGGATCCGGGGCACCGACGACGAGCGGGTCGGCCCGCTGCGCCTGGTCGGCTCGGGCCTGGCCACGCCCGCCGCGGTCAAGCGCGCCGCCTTCACCGCCTTCGGCGTTGCCGCCGTCGCGGGCCTGGTCCTCGCCGCGACCACGTCACCGTGGCTCGTCCTCGTCGGCGCGGTGAGCGTGCTCGCCGCCTGGTACTACACCGGCGGCTCGAAGCCCTACGGCTACCTCGGGCTCGGCGAGGTGATGGTGTTCGTGTTCTTCGGGCTGGTCGCCACCGTCGGCACCACGTGGGTGCAGACCCAGGAGTGGGGCGACCCGGGCTGGGCCTCCGTCGCGGCCGGCACCGGCGTGGGCGCACTCGCCTGCGCGATCCTGGTCGCCAACAACCTGCGCGACATCCCCACCGACGAGGTCGCCGGCAAGATCACCCTCGCAGTGCGGCTCGGCGATCGCCGTACCCGCTTCTTCTACGCCGCCCTCGTGGCGCTCGCAGCCGGCGCCGTCCTCGTCCTCGCCGCCCTGACGTCGACGTGGGCGCTGCTGGGCCTGGGCTTCCTGCTCCCCGCCGCTGCCGCCACCCGGGTCGTGCTCAGCGGCGCCCGCGGCCCCGCGCTGATCCCGGTGCTCCAGCAGACCGGCATCGCCGAGCTCGTGCTGGCCGTGCTCGCAGGCCTCGGCCTGGTCCTGGCCTGACCCCCGTTCGAGGATCAGTCGTCGTCTTCCTTGGCGCGCATCTCGTCGTACCGCTCGGTGATCCGGCCGGCACGACCCTCGACCTTGACGCCGAAGGCGGCGCGCTGGCGCTCGAGCAGGACGTACGACGCTGCGCCGCTCACGACGAAGGCGATGATGATCGCGATCACGACGTTGACGTCGTCGGCGATGAGGAACCACACCCCGAACACGATCAGGAACGCGCCCACGAAGAGACCCAGGCGCATGGCGGTGTAGATCCAGAACTCCTTCACCGCTCCAGCCTAGGCCGGAGCGGGCCCGGGCTGACCATCGGGGACCGCCGTCGGGGCGGTGACCACCCCGGACCTAGGCTTGCGGCGTGAAGTTGTTGCTCGTCGTGATCATCTTCGCGGCCCTGACCTATCTGGCGATCCGCTGGATGCAGGACCGCGGGAACGGCGGCGCGCCTGCCCAGCGGCGCCCGTCGCGACCGAAGCCGCCGAGCCGGCCGGTCGCCCCCGACGACGACGAGGGCTTCCTGCGCGACCTGGAGTGGAAGCGGCGCCAGTCCGAGCGGCGCGAGCCGAAGGAACCGACCGAGCCGTCGGATCCCACCGAGCCGACCGAGTCCTCCGAGTCCTGACGCTCCGCCCGTCGTACGACGGGCGTCAGATCCGGATGTGGACGACCGCTCCGTCGACGACCCGCTCGACGGCGTACGAGTGCTGGCTCGACGTCGAGAAGTAGTTGATCCCGATGAAGTTGAACCACAGCGTGGCCACACCGACCAGCGCGAGCATCGCGGCCCGGCGGCCCTTCCAGCCGGCCGTGGCGCGGGCGTGGAGGTAGCAGGCATAGACGACCCAGGTGATGAACGCCCACACCTCCTTGGGGTCCCAGTTCCAGTAGCGCGACCAGGCCTCGTGCGCCCAGATCGGACCGGTGATGAGTACCGCGAAGGTCCACACGGGGAAGGCGAAGGCGTGGACCCGGTAGGCCAGCCGGTCCAGGGCGGGCAGGGACGGGACGCGGGCGATCCAGCCGCCCAGGTCACGGTCAGCGGCGGCGGCACGGCGCTCGGAGCGCTCGCGGACGAGGTACATGACCGAGGCGATGCCACCGAGGGTGAAGGTGCCGGTGGCGATCACGGCGGAGACCACGTGGATGACCAGCCACGGCGAGTTCAGCGACTCCGAGAGCGGGGCGACCTCGTCGTGCAGCCAGATCACGGCGACCATCAGGACGGTGACGACGAACCCGACGACGATCGGACCCATCCAGCTGAGGTTGAACTTCCGGTACAGCGCGACGTAGAGCAGCGTGACCACGAAGGTGCCGGAGAGCGTGAACTCGTACATGTTGCCCCAGGGCACCCGGTTGGGGTCCGCGGCCATGCCGCGCCCGACGAGCGAGACGAAGTGCGCAGCGCCGGCGATGAGCGTGAGCAGGATGCCGAGGCGACCCAGGAAGGCGATCCGCTCCGCCCCTCGCTCCGAGACCCGCTCCTCGGCCGACGGATCCTGGGCGGACGCGGCTCCCGCAGCCACCAGCTCCCGGTCCACCTTCGGCTGGCGCAGGGACGCCCACTCGGCCAGGTGGACGAGCAGTGCGAGGAAGTAGACGAGCCCGGCGACCGCAACCGTCTGGTTGCTGAGGCTCTCCCAATTGGCGTCGGTCACTGTGCTGTCTCCTTGAGCTTGTCGAGCAGGGTGGCGAGGACCTCGTCGGTCTCGCCGTTGCCGGACCGGTCGAGGACCGCGACCTCGACCCGGCTGCCACCACCGCCGTCGTCCATTGTGCCGGGCACCACGCGCACCCACACCCGGCGGGGACGGATGAACAGGGAGGCGCACAGTCCGATCAACGCGAGGACCACGCCGATCAGGGCCACCTCCTTGCCCGGGGTCTGGCTGATCTGGACCCGGATCCACGGGTCGACCCGGTCGAAGGTGACCGAGCCCAGCCCGTTCTCCAGCTCCACCTTGTCGCCGAGCTGGAGGTCGACGCGCTGCGGCTTGCCGTCCTCGTCCTCGATCGGCTCCGCGTTGGTCTTGTCGAGCACGTAGACCGACTGCGAGCGGCCCGTGTCGAGCCCCAGGTCACCGGTCCAGGCGAGCATCGACAGCGTCGGCAGCCGGTCGTCGCCGAAGACGGTCACGGGGTTGCCGTCGACGAAGTCGAAGGTCGGGTAGAACAGGCCCTCGAGGGCGATCTGTCCGGGCTTCGCGGTCGGCGCCTTGATCACACCGAAGGACAGGAAGCTCGCGTCCTGGGGCAGGAAGACCGTCGGTCCCGTGTAGACGATGTCGCCGGTGCCGTCGCGCACGGTGACGACAGGGGCATAGCCGTGCCCGATCAGGAAGACGTCGGTCCCGTCGATCTCGAGCGGGTGGTTGACCCGCAGGTCGTAGTCCTTGCGCTTCCCGTCCTTGCCCTGCTGATAGCTCAGCTGCGCCTCGAACTTGCGTGCCTGGCCGGCGCGCGGGCCCTCGTCGAGCCATTCCGCGTCGAACTCGTTGACCGTGAACCGGAAGTCCTGCATCTGCTGCTGACGGAACAGGCCGCCCGGGTTGAAGTCGTCGTACTGCGTCAGGTTGTTGCTGAAGGTCGAGCCCTCCACCAGGATCACGCCGCCCTGATAGCCCCAGAGCCCGCCGACGGCGAAACCGGCCAGCACGATCAGCACCGACAGGTGGAACACCAGGTTGCCGGCCTCGCGGATGTAGCCGCGTTCGGCGCTGACGAAGTCGTCGCCCTCCGCCGCCGGACGCAGGCGGTGCCGACGGCCGAGCACCGCGCGGGCGTGCTCCAGCAGCTGCTGCTGGCCCAGGTCGCTGTCGTACGACGCGTGGACGGGCATCCGCGTGAGGTGACGCGGGGCCACGGGCGGTTGTGCCCGCAGAGCGCGGTAGTAGACGAAGAGGCGCGGGATGATGCAGCCGACGAGCGAGATGACCAGGAGCAGGTAGATCGCGGAGAACCACGGCGAGCTGTAGACGGAGAAGAGGTCGAGCTTCTCGTAGTACGGCGTCAGCTTGGGGTGCTCGTTCTTCCACCGCGTGACGGCGAGGGAGTCGACGTCGGCCTGTGGGATGACCGAGCCGGGGATCGCGGCGAGGGCCAGCAGGAGGAGCAGCATCAGGGCCGTGCGCATCGAGGTGATCTGGCGCCAGGTCCACCGGCCGAGCTCGCGGGCGTTCAGCTCGCCGGAGCGGCGTGCCCGACCGGCATCGTCGGGGTCCCGGGGCCTGCTCACAGGATCGTCTCCCCGAAGTCGGCGGTGCGCAGCTGGGCCCACTGCACGACGTGGTCCCAGTAGCCGGTGAACATCAGCACCCCGAGGACGACCATGAAGGCACCCCCGACCCGCATGACGGCGAGCTGGTGACGGCGTACCCAGCCCAGCGCGTGGGACAGGCGGTTGTAGGCGAGCGCCACGATGATGAACGGGATGCCGAGCCCGAGGGCGTAGCAGAGCGCGAGCAGGCCGCCCCGCGCCGCGGTGGCGCCGTCCGCGAAGGTCAGATTGAGGATCACGCCGAAGGTCGGACCGACGCACGGGGTCCAGCCGATCGCGAACAGCGCACCGATGAAGGGCGCCGCCCCCAGTCCCACCGCGGGCACCTTGTGGATGCGCAGGTCGCGCTGGAACAGGCCCAGCACGCCGGCGAAGACCAGGCCGAGCACGATGAGGAGTCCGCCGAGGACGAGCTGCAGCTCGTCCTGCCAGCGGCGCAGCGGCTGCCCGATCGAGCCGAAGGCGGTGCCGTAGAAGACGAACACCACCGCGAAGCCGAGCACGAACAGCACGGAGCCGAGCAGCATCCGGCCGCGGCGGTTGCTCGCCTCACCGGCCGCGAGGTCGGCCCCGGAGAGCCCGGTCGCGTAGGAGAGGTAGCCGGGCAGCAGCGGCAGCACGCACGGCGAGAAGAAGGACACCAGCCCGGCGATCGCCGCGACGGGCACTGCCAGTCCGAGCGAGCCGGCCGCGGCCTGCTCCTGGAACCACTCGCCCATCAGCCGTCCTCGGCCAGGGTGTCGTCGACGAGCGTGGTCAGCGTGCTCTTCGACGGGATCGGGCCGTTGATCAGCGCAGCGACCCGGCCCTTCCTGTCGAGCACCAGCGTGGCGGGCGGGGAGTACGGCGCGTAGCTGCCCATGCCGAGCAGCGTCTCGCTGCCCGGGTCGTAGAGCGAGGGGTAGTCGACGCCGCGGTCCTTCTCGAAGGCGGCGGCGTTCTCCGGGGCGAGGTCGCGGATGTTGATGCCGACGAAGGCGACGTCCTGGCCGTCGTACGACGCCTCGGCCTCGACCAGCATCGGCATCTCGGTGCGACAGGGTCCGCACCCGGACCACCAGACGTTGATCACCACGACCTGGCCGCGCAGGTCGGCGACGTCGAGCGGCTCGCCCTGCACCGTGTCGCCGCTGACGTCGACGGCCGACTCGCGCTTGTCGAGGGCGATCTCGAGGACCTGGCCGTCGCCGGAGACGTACTCGAGGTCTCCGGTCCCGCCGATGTCGGAGCAGGCCGTCATCAGCAGGAGGACGAGCGCCACGGCGCCCGCGCGAGCACCACGGATCATGCCGGAGGTGTCCCCTCCGGCTTGTTCTCCTCGGGGGCGTCGCCCGCCGAGAACGGTGCGGCGATGTCGCCGGTCGGGATCAGGTCGATCGCCGGCTCCGCGTAGGAGATCTCGACGAGGTCCTCGCCGGAGAAGCCGAACGACGTGATCGAGCAGAGCGTGCACTGGCGCTTGCGCGGGTCGTGGAGGAACGAGCGCTTCTCCGCGGCCAGCCGCGTGGTCCAGATCGGCAGCTGGTGGGAGACCAGCACCGCCTCGTGGCCGGCGGCGTCGCGACGGGCGTCGTGCACCGCCGCCATCATCCGCTCGACGATCACCTTGTACGGCTCACCCCAGGACGGCCGGAAGGGGTTGTAGAGGTGGCGCCACAGCAGCGGGTTGCGCAGCGCGTTGTTGCCCTTGCCGAAGGTGAAGCCCTCGAACCGGTTCTCCGACTCGAGCACCCGCGGCTCCACGCCGACCTCGAGGCCGAGCGCGGCGGCGAGCGGGGCCGCCGTCTCCTGGGCGCGCTCGAGGGGCGAGGAGCGGATCAGGGTGATGTCGTTGCCGCCGAGGGCCTCGCCGATGCGGTCGGCCATCGCGCGACCGCGCACGGAGAGGTGGAAGCCGTCGCGGCGGCCGTAGAGGACACCACCGGGGTTGTGGACCTCGCCGTGGCGAACCAGGTGGACGATCGTGTCAGGGGTGGTCATGACGTGGCTCCGGGGACGGCCGCGGCGGCAGCCGCGGCGGCGGGAAGGGCGTCGAGGACGTGCTGGACCGCACGGTCGTCGTGCGAGGACGAGACGAACCACGACTCGTACGCCGACGGCGGCAGGTGGACGCCCTGGTCGAGCATCGAGTGGAAGAACGCGGCGTACGCCGCCACGTCGGTCCGCTGCGCCTCGGCGTAGTTGCTCACGGGGTCCTCGGTGAGGAACACCGAGAACATCGAGCCGGTGGACTGGATGACGAACGGGACGCCCGCGGCGGTGAACGTCTCGTTCACCCCGGCGCGCAGCGCGTCGGCGACGACGTCCAGGCGCGCGTAGACCTCGTCGGTCGCCGCGGTGAGCGTGGCGAGGCCGGCGGCCGTCGCGACCGGGTTCCCCGACAGGGTGCCGGCCTGGTAGACGGGGCCCTCGGGAGCGAGGTGGGCCATCACGTCGGCGCGACCGCCGAACGCGGCTGCGGGCAGGCCGCCGCCCATGACCTTGCCGAAGGTGACCAGGTCGGGCACCCAGCCCTCGACGGCGCCGTCGGTGCCCCACTGGCCGGAGGCCGAGACCCGGAAGCCGGTCATCACCTCGTCACTGATGAACAGGGCGCCGTTGGCGGTGCAGGTCTCGGAGAGGAACTGGTTGAACCCCGGCGCCGGCGGGACCACGCCCATGTTGCCGGGCGCAGCCTCCGTGATCAGGCAGGCGATCCGGTCGCCGTACTCGGCGAAGGCAGCGGTGACGGCGGCCCGGTCGTTGTAGGGGAGGACCACCGTGAGCTCGGTCGAGCTGGCGGGGACGCCCGGCGTGCCCGGGATGGAGAAGGTGGTCAGCCCCGAGCCCGCCGCAGCGAGCAGCGAGTCGACGTGGCCGTGGTAGCACCCGGCGAACTTCACGACCACGTCGCGGCCGGTGAAGCCGCGCGCGAGCCGGATCGCCGACATGGTCGCCTCGGTGCCCGAGGAGACCAGGCGGAGGCGCTCGACGGGCGTGCGGGCCACGATCGCCTCGACGAGCGCGACCTCCCCCTCCGTGGGCGTGCCGTACGACGTCCCGCGCGACACGGCCTCGGTGATCGCCTCGACCACGGCCGGGTGCCCGTGGCCGAGCAGCATCGGGCCCCAGGAGCAGATCAGGTCGACGTAGGAGTTGCCGTCGACGTCGGTGAGCCACGGCCCGGAGGCGGAGCGGATGAACCGCGGCGTCCCGCCGACGGCGTTGAAGGCCCGGACCGGGGAGTTGACCCCGCCCGGCGTCACGGCACGAGCCCGGGCGAACAGCGTGTCGGATCCGCTGGTCGGGCCATTGGTCACGAGTTCAGGCACCGCGCCATTGTCACCGATCCCCCCTGAGCGGTCCGCATCGCGGTGGCCGTCGACCCCGGCGCGGAGCGTGCGGCCCGGTCCGCGGAATGGCTCGAGTGCACATATCACGGCGCCCGCATTGTGAGCGGGAACATGTGACACCCGTAACGTCGGTGTGTCACGATTCGTTCACCAGGTGTCGCGCCATTCAGTGACCGCACTCCCTGTGTCGGTCGAATGCGCTCGGCAAACAGGTTGTGGGGGCTTAGAGGGAGCGGCCCACGTGATACGGCCAGCGATGGTCAGGGGAGAGAGACAGGACATGTCGAGGAAGCGTCTGGGGCGACTGCAACGCGTCGCCACCATCATTCCGCTCGCACTGCTGTCCGCTGCCTGGACGGCATCGGTCGCCGGCATCGGCGGCGTCACCGCTCCGGTCCTCGCGGCCGAGGGCCCCGGGCAGGTCAGTGACGGCACGAGCGTGCCCGAGGAGTCCATCGAGGACCCGGCCAGCCTGTCGGACCCCGCCACCGTGCAGGGCCTGTCCGACGGCAACGACGCGGCGATCGTCAACGCTGCCACGACCAACGCGATCCCGGCGGCCGCCCTCGCGGCGTACCAGCGGGCCGAGACGGTCATCAACTCCGCTGACAAGTCGTGCAACATCACCTGGCAGCTCATCGCCGCGATCGGCCGTGTGGAGTCCAACCACGGTCGCTTCGGAGGCAACGTCCTCAACGACGACGGTGTGGCGACCCCCGGCATCTACGGCATCGCGCTGGACGGCACCAACAACACCAAGGCGATCTCCGACACCGACGCCGGCGTCTACGACAACGACACCCAGTGGGACCGCGCGGTCGGCCCGATGCAGTTCATCCCCTCGACCTGGCAGGTCGTCGGCGTGGACGCTGACGACGACGCCGCCCGCAACCCGCAGGACATCGACGACGCCGCGCTCGCCGCGGCCGTCTACCTCTGCTCCGGCGACGGCGACCTCTCCGCGGTGGCCGGCCAGCGCAGCGCGATCTTCCGCTACAATCACAGCGACGCCTACGTCGACCTGGTCCTGAAGGTCATGAACGCCTACCTCGAGGGTGACTTCACCTCGGTCCCGAACAACTCGACCGCGGCGGGCTACGTCGTTCCCGAGCCCCCGAGCTTCAACGTCAAGGGCCCGAAGGGCACCAAGGGCCCCGGCTCCGGCGGCGGTGGCTCCACCGACGGCGGCACGACCGACGGCGGCGGCTCGACCGGCGGCGGCACCGGTGGCGGTGACGGCGGCACTGGTGGTGGCGACGGCGGCACCGGTGGTGGCGACACGCCCACCACGCCCAAGCCCCCGGGCAAGGCCGGCGGTGGTCTGACGACCGGCGGCGGCGCGCTCGACCCGGACAGCGACGAGCCGATCACCGGCATCGCCCCCGTCGACACCCTCGTCAAGGGCCTCGCCGGAGCGATCAAGCCGATCGAGGTCACGCTGAAGTGCGCGCTGTGGTCGCTGACCCAGCCCAACGCCTTCACCGCGAACAAGGAGTGCGTCGCTTCCTACAAGTGACCCAGCACGACCGCGAGAGCCCCGGATCCTTCCCCCCAAGGACCCCGGGGCTCTCGTCATTTCGCCCCGCGGTCGTGGCTGCGCCGGGCTCGGCGCCCGATCAGTCCAGCAGCCCCGCGGCCTCGGTGGCCCAGTAGGTCAGGATCACGTCGGCACCGGCGCGGTGGATGGAGGTGAGGGTCTCCAGGATCGCCGCCTCGCGGTCGATCCAGCCGTTGGCGGCCGCCGCCTCCACCATGGCGTACTCCCCCGAGATGTTGTACGCCGCGACCGGGACCCCAGCCTCGCCCGCGACGTCGGCGATGCGCCGCAGCACGTCGAGGTAGGCGAGCGCGGGCTTCACCATCACGATGTCGGCGCCCTCGTCGATGTCGAGCAGGACCTCGCGCACGCTCTCGCGCGCGTTGCGCCCGTCCTGCTGGTAGGTGCGGCGGTCACCGGTGAGCGCGGAGTCGACGGCCTCGCGGAACGGGCCGTAGAACGCCGAGGCGTACTTCGCGGAGTAGGCAAGGATGCCGACGTCGAGGTGTCCGGCCTCGTCGAGCGCGTCCCGGACGACGGCGACCTGGCCGTCCATCATGCCGCTGGGGCCGACCAGGTGGACGCCGGCCTCGGCCTGCACGACCGCCATGTCGGCGTACCTCTGCAGGGTGGCGTCGTTGTCGACCCGGCCCTGCTCGTCCAGGACGCCACAGTGCCCGTGATCGGTGAACTCGTCGAGGCACAGGTCGCCCATCACCACGAGCGCGTCCCCGACCTCGGCGACCACGTCGGCGATCGCGAGGTTCAAGATGCCCTCGGGGTCGGTGGCTCCGGTGCCCAGCGGGTCCTTGGTCACCGGCACTCCGAACAGCATGATCCCGCGCACCCCGGCCTCGGCCGCCTCGGTGGCGGCGCGGCGCAGGGAGTCGCGGCTGTGCTGGACCACGCCCGGCATGGTGCTGATCGGGGTGGGCTCGGTGGCGCCCTCACGCACGAACGCCGGGAGCACCAGCTGGCGCGGCCGCAGCGTCGTCTCGGCGACCAGGTCCCGTATCGCCGCACTGGTGCGCAGGCGACGGGGTCGGACGACGGGCCGGAGGATCTCGCTCATGGAGACATCATCCCGCACGCCGTCAGACCACAGGTTCAGCGCCAGCGCACCAGCCACTGGGTCGCGCCCGGGATCGGCTCCTCGGGTCCGGACGCCGTGCCGACCGGGGTGTCCCAGAGCAGCATCCCGTCCGGCACCGGTCCACCGAGCGACCACGAGGAGGTCGCCTCGGTGACCCGCACGAACCGACCCGTCCCGAGCTCGTAGACGAAGGTGCCCGCCAGGTCCCGGGCGTAGGACGTGACCTGCACCAGGTCGCCGGAGACGGATCCACCGATCCCGTCACCCTGGATCGTGGTGACCGGCTCACCGTCGGTGGTGAGGACCTGGATCCGGTCGTCACGACCGTCGTCGTAGGTGCCGCAGTACTGGCTCAGCACGATCCGCTCACCGCTCACGTCGAAGCCGAGCAGGTTGCACCGCTCCCCCGAGCGCGGGTCGAAGTCGCGCTCGGCGCCGGTCGCGAGGTCGCGGACGTGGATCCGTTCGTTGGTGCCGTTGGCGGCAGCGCTCCAGACCATCAGGTCGTCGGTGAAGGCCACCTCGCCGAAGCGCAGCCGCTCGTCGCGCACGTCGGACGGGTCGTCCAGGGAGACCGACCACAGGTCGTGGGTGTCCCCCTCGGCGCCGGCGTCGTCGACCTCGCCGTCGGGACCGGTCGGGCGGGCGTCAGCGACCGCGCCACCGCGGGTGCCGGGCACGCCGACGTACAGACGACCGTCGGGTCCCCGCTCCACGGACCACGGGTTGTCGACGTCCGGCAGCGCCGACCAGGTGCGGGTCGACCAGGTGCGGGCAGCGCGGTCGAAGACGTGCACCTGCAGCCGGCCGGCGAAGTCCTCGGCGCTGGCGCCGGGCACGACGGAGGCCAGCGCCAGCCGGTCCTCGTCGAGGACGACCGGCCAGACCTGCTCGGTGGCGCCGATCGCGGGCAGCCAGTCCTTGTCCCCGGTCTCGGGGTCGAGCAGCGCGTAGCGGACGGTGTTCTCGGGCCCCTGGGGACCGTCGCGGAACAGGATCAGGCCGTCCTCGGTGACGCCGTCGTAGTACTGCCCGTTGGCAGCGTCGAGGTCCTCGTTGACGTACGACGACACGACGTCGTAGTCCGTGCCGGCCACTCCTGTCGAGGCGTCTCCCAGGCGCACCACGGGTCCGTCCGGGCGGGGTACGACGGTGCTCGCCACGCGGTCGGGATCGGCGCCCCCACCCAGGCTGAGGGCGCCGGCGGTCGCGGTCACGACGACCGCCGCGGCGAGCCCGACAGCGACCGTGCGTCGGCGGCGGCGCACCGCTCGCCGTCCTCCCGCCAGGACGGCACCGAGGTCGGTGTGGTCGTCCGGCGGTGTGGCCACCGCCTGGTGCATCAGCTCGCGTACGTCGTTCACCATGATCCGCCTCCGGGGCTCAGCTCGCCGAGCGGCGAGTGGTCGAATGTGGAGCGGAGAGTGTCGAGGGCTCGCGCGGTCTGGCTCTTGACCGTGCCCTGGCTGCACCCGAGGGCCGCGGCCGTGTCGGCGACGCTGAGGTCCTCGAAGTACCTCAGCACCACGCAGGCACGCTGCCTCGGCGGCAGGTCGGCCAACGCCTCCATCAGCGCCGCCCGGGCCGTCACCAGCTCGGCGAAGTCACCGGGTGCGGGCCGC
Organism: Nocardioides sp. Root190; assembly: GCF_001428565.1. Classification (GTDB taxonomy): domain Bacteria; phylum Actinomycetota; class Actinomycetes; order Propionibacteriales; family Nocardioidaceae; genus Nocardioides. The sequence continues at coordinate 393,670 of NZ_LMIA01000001.1, forward strand.
TCGGCGTCCGCTTCACGGACCACCTCGCTGCTCGACCGGCGCCGGGCGTGGTCCAGCACGACGCTCACCACGGCCCGGCGGGCGTACGCATGCTCGCGTCCGGCCCGCTCGAGGCGCGGCCACGCGACGTACACCCGGATCAGCGCCTCCTGGACGTGGTCCGAGGCCCGCTCCCAGTCGCCGCACATCAGATAGGCCGTACGACGCAGCCGGGCACGGGCACCCTGCGCGAACGCGACGAACTCCTCCTCGTCACGCATCGCTCACTCGCTCCATGCCCCGGAGAACGCATCGACCACACCAACAGGTTGCACGATGGACTCCTGGAAAAACAGTCGTGTGCCTGACACCCCGTGACACGGGGGTCTCAGGCACACGACCACGAGCAGGTGCGGCTCAGGCCTTGCGGCGCCTCGCGGAGGGCTTGCGGTCGCTCGGCTTGGTGACCGGGTCGCCGTTCTCGAGCATCTCGGCACGTCGGGCGGCACCGAAGCCGGCGAGCGCCTCGACCAGCAGGTCCACATCGGGCTGCGGCGCGAGCACGTCGACGCGCAGCCCGTGCTCCTCGGCGGTCTTGGCCGTGGCGGGACCGATCACCGCGATGATCGTCGACGGGTGCGGCTTGCCGGCGATGCCGACCAGGTTGCGCACGGTCGAGGACGAGGTGAAGACCACCGCGTCGAACTTGCCCGTCTTGATCGCGTCGCGGGTCGGCGCCGGCGGCGGGGCGGCCCGGACGGTGCGGTACGCCGTGACGTCGTCGCACTCCCAGCCGAGGTCGATCAGGCCCGCGACGAGGTTCTCGGTCGCGATGTCGGCACGCGGCAGGAAGACCCGGTTGATCGGGTCGAGCTGCTCGTCGTACTCGGGCCAGTCGGCCAGGAGACCGGCAGCGGACTGCTCGCCGGAGGGCACCAGGTCGGCGCGCAGGCCCCAGGCGCCGATCGCCTGAGCGGTCTTGTCGCCGACCGCAGCGATCTTGAGACCGGAGAAGGCACGGGCGTCGAGGCCGTACTCCTCGAACTTCTCGCGCACTGCCTTGACGGCGTTGACCGAGGTGAACGCGATCCACTCGTAGCGACCCTCGACGAGACCGCGGACGGCCTTGTCCATCTGCTGCGGGTTGCGCGGCGGCTCGACCGAGATGGTCGGGACCTCCTCGGGCACGCCTCCGAACTCGCGCAGGCGGTTGGACAGCGACGCCGACTGCTCCTTGGTGCGGGGCACCAGCACGCGCCAGCCGAACAGCGGCTTGGTCTCGAACCACGACAGCTTCTCGCGCAGGTCGACGACGGCACCGATGACCGTGATGGCCGGCGGAGACATCCGCGCGGCCCGGGCGTCGGCGGCGATCCGCTCGAGCGTGGAGGTGATCGTCTGCTGCTCGGTCGTCGTGCCGACCCGGGTCATCGCGACCGGGGTCTGCGGCGAGCGGCCGAGTGCGATGAGCTGCTTGGCGACCTCGCCGATCTGGCCGACGGCCGAGAGCAGCACCAGGGTCGGGGTGTCGCGGTAACGGGTCCAGTCGACCTTCTCGCCGCAGGTCACCACGGCCACCTCACGGTGGTCCTTGGTGGTCAGCGGGATGCCGGCGTACGCCGGGACCGCGCCCACGGAGGAGACGCCGGGGACGACCTCGAAGGCCAGACCGGCCTTGGCGACCGCCTGGGCCTCCTCGGGTCCGGAGGCGTAGAGGAACGGGTCCCCGCCGAGCAGCCGAACGATCCGCAGGCCGCGCTTGGCCTGCTTGACGACGACCTTCGCGCGGGCGGCGTGGGTCAGCGGCTGGCCGTCCTCGCCGAAGCCGCCGTCGATGAACTCCACCTCGGCGGAGGTCTCCTCGCCGGTGACGACTGCGCGGGAGCGGACCGCCAGGACCAGGTCGGCGTGACCGGGGTCCTCGGTGATCACGACGTCGGCGTCCTCGATCAGTCTCACGGCGCGAACTGTCAGGAGGTCGGGGTCACCGGGCCCGGTGCCGACGAAGGCGACACCACCGCCATGCGTGGCGGCCGGGGTGGCGGGAGTCGGTGCGGTCTTCTTGACCGTCGTGGCTCGCGTCATGCGTTGTGCACCTCTGCAGATCGTGCGGATGGGTGGGAGGTCGTACCGCCGGGAGCTGGTGGCGGGGACGACGGGGAAACAGGTGGTTCTCGCATCAGGTCGGCAGCGCCGTCATCGAGCATCTCGGCGGCGAGGGCGCCTCCCAGTGACTCGGCCGCGGCGGGCCAGGTGGCCGGGTCCTCGCCCAGTGGGGCGGAGGCGGACCGGCGCACCGACAGCACTCCGTCGGTGGACAGGACCACCGCGCGCAGCCAGATCTCGGGGCCGTCCTCGCCCTCCGCGAGCTCGGCCAGCGCACCGACCGGAGCCGCGCAGCCGCCCTCGAGCACGGCCATCGCGGTGCGCTCGGCGACCACGGCGGCACGGGTGCCGGCGTCGTCCAGGCTGGCCAGCAGGGTGAGCATCTCGGTGTCGTCGCTGCGGCACTCCACCGCCAGTGCGCCCTGGCCGGGGGCCGGCAGCATCTGGAGCGGGTCGAGCACCTCGGTGACCTCGTCCAGTCGACCGAGGCGGGCCAGTCCGGCGCGGGCGAGGACGACGGCGTCGTACTCCCCGTCGCGGACCTTGCCGATGCGGGTGTCGACGTTGCCGCGGACCCCGCTGACCTCGACGCCGAGACCGAGCGCCTCGATCTGCGCGACGCGACGGGGGGAGCCGGTGCCGAGCCGGCTGCCCGGCGGCAGCTCGCCGAGGGTGAGACCGTCGCGTGCCACGACCACGTCGCGCGGGTCCTCACGCAGGGGTACGGCGGCGAGGGTGATCCCCGGGGTCGGGTAGGTCGGGAGGTCCTTGAGCGAGTGCACGGCCACGTCGACCTCGCCGGCGACCAGCGCGTCACGCAGGGCGCTGACGAAGACACCGGTCGACGGAGCCCCGACGAGGGAGGTGCCGGCGGCCTGGCTGCGGTCGCCGTCGGTCGTGATCTCGACCAGCATGGTGCTGACGCCGGTGGCCGCGCTCAGCGCATCGGCGACGTGACCCGACTGGGTCGTGGCCAGGGCGCTGCGACGGGTACCGACGCGGATCTGGCGGACTGCGGGCGAGGTGGTCATGCTCCCGCCTCCTCGACGCCGATCGGACGCGTGACGGCGTCCACGGCCTCGGGGTCGAGCGCGAAGAGCTCGGCGAGCGCAGCGGCGTAGGACACGGCGCCCTGCTCGTTGGCGAGCTCCTTGACCCGGACGGTCGGCTCGTGGAGCAGCTTGTCGGCGACGCGGCGCACGGCGTGACGGATCTCGGCGCGGCTGAAGGCGTCGAGGTCGGGCAGGCGGCTCTCGAGACGCTCCATCTCGGCGTCCACCACGGCGGTGGCCATCGAGCGCAGGGCGACCACGGTCGGCGTGACACTGGCCTGGCGACGGGCAGCGAGGAAGGCGGTGACCTCCTCGCCGAGGATCCGGCGGACCTCGAGCACTTCCTGGCCGGTGGCGCTGTCCTGCAGCACCTCGGCCAGCTCGGCGAGCCCGACGAGAGTCACGCCCGGCAGGTCGCGGACGCCGCGGTCGATGTCGTGCGGCAGCGCCAGGTCGATCAGCGCGAGCGGCCGGTCACCGAGATCGGAGCGCGCGGCGGTGAGCTGGGCAGCATCGATGATCGATCCGGCCGAACCGGTGCAGGAGATGACGACGTCGGCGCGAGCGAGCTCTGCACCGAGGTCCTCGAGGGGCGAGGCGTGGGCGGAGTACTGCGCGGCGAGCCGCTCTCCGCGGTCGGCCGAGCGGTTGACGACACTCAGGTGTCCGGCGCCGAGACGGGCGGCGGTCGCCGTCGCGAGACCGGCCATCGCACCGGCACCGACGACGACGACGTACTTGCCCTCGACCGGTCCGACCACCTTGGCGGTCTCCTCGAGCGCGGCGCTGACCAGGCTGGGTGCGACCTGGTCGATGTCGGTCTCGGCGCGGGTGCGCTTGCCGACCCGGAGCGCCTGCTGGAAGAGGAGGTTCAGGGCGGGCCCGACGGTGCCGAGCTCCTGGCCGCGGCGCAGGGCCTCGCGGGTCTGGCCGAGGATCTGGCCCTCCCCGACCGCCATCGAGTCCAGACCTGCGGCGACCTGGAAGAGGTGCGAGATCGCGCCGTCGTCGTAGTGGACATAGAGGTGCGGGAGCATCGACTCGGTCGAGGCGCCGGCGCGCTCGACGAGGAGCCGCGAGATCTGCTCGATGCTGCCGTGGAAACGCTCGACCTCGGTGTAGATCTCGAGCCGGTTGCAGGTCGCGATCACGGTCGCCTCGGTGACGTGCTCGCACGAGGCGGCGTCGGCGACGAGCTTGTGGACGCCGTCCTCGTCGAGGGCGACCTTCTCCAGCAGCGACATCGGCGCGGAGTTGTGGGAGATCCCGACCACCAGGACGCTCATCGGCGTCCTCGCTTCGCTCCGGGCGCCGATGAGGTCACGCCCGCGCTGTTCTGGACGATGAGCTCGCTCCGCTCGCTCATGAGGCACCTCCGTCGACGGTCACGGGTACGGCGGCAGCGGCCACGGCGTCGTTGGCCTTGCGCTGCTCGTGGTAGGCGAGGATCTGCAGCTCGATCGACAGGTCGACCTTACGCACGTCGACGCCCTCGGGCACCGCCAGCACGGACGGGGCGAAGTTGAGGATGCTCGTGATGCCGATCGCGACCATCCGGTCGGCGACGTCCTGGGCCGCGACGGCGGGGGTCGCGATGACGCCGATGGCGACGTCGTGGGTGCGGACGGTCTCCTCCAGCGCGTCGAAGGGCTGGACCTGGACCCCGGCGACGGTCTGGCCGACCAGCTCCGGGTCCGCGTCGAGCAGGGCGACGATCCGGAAGCCGCGGCTGCGGAAGCCGGAGAAGTTCGCGAGCGCGTGCCCGAGGTTGCCGATCCCGACGATCACGACGGGCCAGTCCTGGGTGACGCCGATCTCGCGGGCGATCTGGTAGCGGAGGTAGTCGACGTCGTAGCCGACACCGCGGGTGCCGTAGCTGCCGAGGTAGGACAGGTCCTTGCGCAATTTGGCGCTGTTGACCCCAGCGGCGGACGCGAGGTCCTCGCTCGAACAGGTGCGGATGCCGCTGTCGGCCAACGCCGTCAGTGCCCGCAAGTAGACAGGCAGGCGGGCGACCGTGGCCTCCGGAATGACCCGGCTGGCATCCGTCGAACTCCGTGCGCTCACAGCTCCACTTTCCAGCCGCATCCGCCCGTTCGGTGGGGGTGCGGCTCGATCACTGTAGGAGTTTGTGAATGTGAGAACCAAATTGGAGAAAGGCGCCGAAATGTGCCTCGCCAGACCGCCCTCGGGCCCCTCCGATCGGCAGCACTCGCGAACTCGACACGCGGGTGGCGACGTCCCCGCCCGGTCTCGGAGCTACTCGCTCTCCCCGCCTGCGGGGACCGGACCTCGCTCCTCAGCCAGGTCGGGACGGTGCGGCCACACCACGAAACGGTAGGCCGCGAAGTTGAGCACCAGGCAGCACGCGATGGAGGCCAGCTTGGCGCCCCAGATGCGTACGTCGCCCGCGCCCATCGAGGCGAGGGTGACGTCCGGTCCCTGCTCCAGCACCCACAGCCACGCGTGGATCAGCAACGGCTGGGCGACCCACATCACCGCGCCGGTGGTCGCCACGAAGAGCGCGGCGTGACGCAGGGTCAGCCTGTCGGCCCTGAACGTGAAGAGTCCGTTGACGACGAAGCTGAACACCATCCCGGCACTGCTGGAGACGAAGTTCGCGACGGTGATGCCGAGGTGGTCGTGCAGCAGCACGAACAGCACGGCATCGATCGCGGTGTTGCAGAGTCCGACCGCACCGAAGCGCAGGGCGGTGGCGCGATGGCTCAGGACTCGGCCCCCGGCGCCAGGCCGGCGACGTCGCGGTGGCGACGGCGCTCCGGCCCGCGGTAGTGGCCGTCCGCGTCGGGCTCGCGCGCGACCATCGCCAGCGTGTAGAGCGGACGGTCCTGCGACTCGACGTACACCCGGCCGAGGTAGCTGCCGATCACGCCCATCATGACCAGCTGGATCCCGCTGAGCATGAACATGCCGACGCCGAGGAAGGCCCACCCGGGCACCGACTCGTCCGGCCGGAAGATGCGGATGCACAGGACGTAGAGCGCGAGCAGCACGGCGAGGAGGGAGATCGCGTAGCCGAGCCGCGAGATCATCTTCAGCGGCGTGGTCGAGAAGCCGAGGATGCCGCTGGCGGCGAAGCTCAGCATCTTCTTCAGCGGGTAGCCGGTCTCCCCCGCGAACCGCTCGTCGCGGTCGAAGAGCAGTGCCTCCTGGCGGAAGCCGACGTGCGCGACGATCCCGCGCAGGAAGCGGTCGTGCTCGCGGTAGCGGGAGATCTCGGCGACGACCTTGGCGTCCATCAGGCGGAAGTCACCCACGTTGCGCGGGATCTCGATGGAGGCGAGCCGGTCCAGCGCCCAGTAGAAGCCCCAGGCGGTGGCCCGCTTGAAGGGGGTGTCCTTGCGGGTGCGCCGCTGGGCGTAGACGACCTCGACGCCGGCCTCCCAGCGCTCGATCATCTCGATGCTCACCCGGGGCGGGTCCTGCAGGTCGGTGTCGAGCACGATCACGGCATCCGCGGTCCGGGTCTCGGCGACGAGGTCGAGGCCGGCGGTGACGGCGAGCTGGTGACCGAAGTTGCGGGAGAACTGCAGGACGCTCACCCGCGGGTCCTGGGCGCGGAGCTCGATCAGGCGCTCGAGGGACGAATCACGACTTCCGTCGTCGACGTACACGAACTCGAACGCGAGGTCCGGTCGCTGGTCGGTCGCCGCCACCAGGGCGGCGTGGAAGACGCCGATGTTCTCCTCCTCGTTGTAGACGGGGAGGACGTAGGCGATCCGGCGGCGACCGGACGAGCGTTCTTCCATGGGTGCGACCCTAGAACACGAGTGCTGCGGCCAGTACGACAACCACCGCTGCCGTCGCCCCCGCGAGCAACACCTGCGAGCGGCCCAGCCAGCGCACGACGACCTCGTCGGACGGGCCCGACACCCCGTCGGCGGGACTCGGCACCCGGCCCGCGGCGATCAGCCGCTCCCACAGGAACATCGCGGCGGCGATCCCGAAGAAGGGCGCCGCGGTCGTCCAGTAGCGGCCACCGGCGACGTGCACGAACGGCTGGACCAGCAGTCCCCCGAGGCAGAGCTTGATCACCACGTCGAGCAGCCGCGCCTCGAGGCTGCGGCGGGCGACGCTCACCAACGACGCCACGACCAGCAGCAGGGCCGGGAAGTAGAGCAACCACGTCGTTCCCACCACGGTCCAGCCCCCCACGGACCCGAGGGCTCCGCGGCCTTCCGGCGGCTCGACGTGGGCGACGAAGACAGCCGGCTGGAGCGCGTACGCCGCGAGGTTGTGGTCGACCTGGTCGAGGTAGTCGCCGAGGGTCAGGTCGCGCAGCGCGTGGCTGGACATCTCCTGCAGCACCTCGACCTCGCTGGTGCCCGTCTCGCGCGCCACCTCGCGGGCGTAGCGCAGTGGCCGGAACCACAGCGTGCTGTCCGGGTCGCAGGTGCCGAAGCAGACCTGTTCGCGGTCGCCGAAGGTGTTGGCCTTGACCGTGGCCACCGTCGTCGTGGTGATCACGCGGGCGCCGAGCACCTCCGAGGCGTACGCCGACCAGGGGGCGAGCAACGCCACGAAGCAGGCCCCGGCGAGCCCGGCGGCCGTGACGGCGCGGAGCCGGGTCCGGCCGCGCAGCATCACGATCGTCGCGACCAGCGTGGCCACACCCAGCCCGGCCAGCAGGATCGAGGTGCTGGAGCGCAGGTAGAGGGTGACCACGGACAGCAGGCCCAGCACGATGCCGTCGCGCAGGGTCGGCGCCTCGCCCCGGCGCAACCCACGGACCAGCTCGACGAGCCTCAGCACGACCAGCAGGAGCACCAGCCCGGCGCTGAGGTCGCCCCAGGCGCCGTACGTGAAGAACACCCACATCGGGACCAGGCCCGGGAAGAGCGCCACCACCACGGCCCACCGGTGTCCGAGGGTGCGCGCCACCGCCCGGAGGACGACGACGAAGAGGGCCAGGGTCAGCAGACCGAGGTAGCCGCGGACCAGCGCCGGATCAGCGTCGGGGAAGAGGAGATAGAGGGGTGCGACCACGATCGACATGCCCGGCATGAACCAGCCGGAGGCGACCAGGTTGCGGTCCAGCTCGGCGACGTCGGGCGAGGTGAAGGCGAAGAGGTCACGCACCGTGTTCGACAGGGACATCGCACCGTTGAGGTAGGCCTGCTCGTCCCCGTGCGGCGGGGAGTTCATCACCAGCGGGAAGATCGCGATCTTCATCGCGACGTGCGCGACGACGAGCCAGCCGAGGAGCTCGGGGGCAGGCGGGAGCCGGCGGAGGAGGTTCATCGCGTCGGCTCCTGGCCGGGAGCGAACCTCTTGGTGGACTTGGGGTCGCTGCACAGCGGGTCGTCGCTCGTCGCCGCGACGACGGGGAGGTCGAGCACGAAGGTGCCCCGCACCAGCGTCTCCTGGTCGGTGCCGGGCAGGTCGGCGGTCTGCAGCCCGACCCGGGCGTCCCCGTCGGCCAGCTCGATCACGAGCGTGTCGCCGTCGTCCTCGCGCGACACCTCGCGGAAGCCGACCGCGACGAAGGCGGCGACGATGCGCTCCGTCGCCTCGTCGCGACCGACCAGGTCGTACTGACCGCGCAGCTCACGGCGCGGGCCCGAGGACGTCTCCACGTCACCGTCCCAGCGGACCTGGTGGGCGAGCCCGTCGAGGCTGGCGTCGCCGGGCAGCGGGAAGCAGCCGTTGTCGAGGGCAGCCGGGCTGAGCAGCGGGCGGTAGTTGTTCGTGGGCACCGCGCGGCCGAACGAGTGGCTCAGGAGCAGCAGTGCGAGCACCACGAGGACACCCACCGCGATGCCGACCCGAGTGGATCGCGAACGGACGAACGAGGACATGATCCGCCGACAATAGTGGGCGGCGTGCGACTACCCGCGCAGGGCTCGGCGCAGACGCTCGGGCGAGACCCGCCAGAAGTCGTGCTGTCGGCCGTCGACGAAGGTCACCGGGATCTCGTTGGCGAACCGGTCGGCGAGCTCGGCGTCGTCGTCGATCGAGACCTCCACCCAGGTCTCCCCCAGCTCCTCGCACACGGCAGCGATGACCACCCGGGCGTCGTCACACAGGTGGCAGCCCGGGCGGCCGTACAAGGTCACCCGCGCCTGGCCGCTCGCCGCGCTCACTCCAACAACCCCAGCGCGCGGCGGCGTTCCTCTCCGCGGAGCATCCCCTTGCGGATCTTGCCGGTGACCGTGCGCGGCAGGGTCGCGACCACCTCGATGCGCACCGGCCGCTTGTACGCCGCCAGCCGCTCCTCGGCGGCGCCACGGACTGCTGCGAGGAGCTCGTCGACATCGGCCTGCGGGTCGGCCGGGACGACGTAGGCGACGACGGCCTCGCCGGTCTGCTCGTCCGGGGTCCCGAGCACGGCCGTCTGCCGGACACCGGCCACCGAGCCGAGGACCGCCTCGACCTCGGTCGGGTAGACGTTGAAGCCGGAGACGATCACGATCTCCTTGACCCGGTCGACCAGGAACAGGTCGCCGTCGGCGTCCAGGAATCCGATGTCCCCCGTGGGCCACCAGCCCTCGTGGTCCGGCGCGTCGGCGCCGTCGGGCCAGTAGCCACTGAACAGGTTGCGGCCCCGGATCTGGATCTCGCCCGGATCGTCGGACTCGCTGCCGGTGAGGGGCGTGCCGTCCTCGTCGACCAGGCGCAGCCCGATGCCGTCGAGCGCGGCGCCGACGGAGCCGGCCTTGGACGTCGTGGACAGGAGGGTGCTGGTGACCACCGGCGAGGCCTCGGTGAGGCCGTAGCCCTGGTGCACCGGCACCTGCGCGAGCGCGGTGAACTCCTCGACGACCTCGGCGGACAGGGGCGCCGACCCGGACAGGATCATCCGGACCGGGCCGAGCCGCTCGGCGAGCGCGTCCATGCCACGCCACGCGACGAACACCGGAGGCGCGACGGGGACGACGCTGCAGGCCTCGTCCTCGATCAGGTCGAGGGTGCCCTCCGGGTCGAAGCGGTCGGTCAGGACGAGCTTGGCGCGGTGCCGGATGACGCCACCGAGGACGGCACCGAGCCCGTAGACGTGGAAGAGGGGGAGCACGCCGAGGACGACGTCGTCGGCGTGGATCATCGGCGGGTCGACGGTCGCGACCTGGTCGACGTTGGCCAGCAGGGCCCGGTGCGTGAGCATCGCCGCCCGCGGCATCCCGGAGGTGCCGCTCGTGTAGAGGAGGACCGCGAGCTTCTCGGGGTCCTGCAGCGGCGGGACGTCGCGGGCGGGCTCGGCCCGCAGGGCGTCGTACACGTCCTCGGTGGGGTCGGCGTCGATGCCGACCACCACGACGTGCGGCACGGGCCGCCCCTCGTCATGGGCCGCGGCGGTGACCTCGGTGCGGCCGACGGCGGCACGCACCCCCTCCACCGACGTCGCGTCGATCACGACCGTGCGGGCACCGGAGTCCACCAGCATCGCGGCGAGCTCGGCAGCGGTGGAGCCCGGATTGACGGGTACGGCGACCGCCTGGGTCCGCAACACGCCGAGGTAGGTCGTGACGAACTCGATCCGGTTGCCCATCGCGAGCATCACCCGATGACCGGCCAGCACCCCGATCCGGCCCAGGCCGGTGGCGACGCGCGCCACCTCGTCCTCGAGCTCGGCCCAGGTCAGTCCACGCCCACCCGCCTCGACGACGGCGAGCCGGTCCGGGAAGTCCGCGGCCGCTTCGCGCACCAGTGCCGCCACGTCGGGCACGGCCGCCTGGTCCTGGGACATGGGGGCGATCCTACGACCACCGGAAGGACTGGGCCCCGCAGTCGCGACAGCATCTCTATGGTTGCCCCATGGGTGCGCCCGCCGACCGGCCTCGCCGGCTTGACCTCCAGCAGCGATCGAAGCTCGCCGGGGAGGCCGCTGCGGCTGCCGCCGAGGTGGAGACCGCGCTCGCGCTGCCCGCCGATCCCCACGCCGCAGCCTTCTTCGACGTCGACAACACGGTGATGCAGGGGGCGAGCATCTTCCACCTCGCCCGCGGCCTCTACCGCCGGGACTTCTTCACCACCCGCGACCTGGTCGGCGCCGCGTGGAAGCAGGCGTACTTCCGGGTGGTCGGGGTGGAGGACCCCGAGCACGTCGCCGAGGCCCGCAACTCCGCCCTCGCCTTCATCGCCGGCCACACCGTGACCGAGCTGGAGGAGATCGGTGAGGAGATCTTCGACGAGGCCATGGCCCACCGGATCTGGCCCGGCACCCGTGCCCTCGCCCAGATGCACCTCGACCAGGGTCAGCGGGTGTGGCTGGTGACCGCCGCGCCGATCGAGATCGCCGGCCTGATCGCCCGCCGCCTCGGGCTCACGGGTGCACTCGGCACCGTCGCCGAGCACGTCGACGGCGTCTACACGGGCAAGCTCGTCGGCGACATGCTCCACGGCCCGGCGAAGGCGGTCGCCGTCCAGGCGCTCGCTGAGCGCGAGGGGCTGGACCTGTCCGCCTGCTCGGCCTACAGCGATTCCGCCAACGACCTGCCGATGCTCGGCATGGTCGGCGATCCCTGCGCGATCAACCCCGACGCGAAGCTGCGCTCGTACGCCCGGGCCCATGGCTGGCGGATCCACGACTACCGCACCGGTCGCAAGGCGGCCCGCGCCGGGCTGGTGATGGGTTCGGCCGCGACCGGGGCAGCGGTGGCCGGCGCCGTCGTACGCCGTCGGCTGCGCCGCCCCTGACCGGTCCCGGAGCGTCCCGGAACACGCTCGCGATGACTACTCAGGACCACTCGTTCCTGGCCGATCGGTTATCGCATTCAGGTACCACGGCGAAAGGATCCACCGTAGGATCGCGTGCGGGGGTACGAGGGAGGGGTCCGGTATGACCTGGGATCGCAATGACGTCGCGCGCGGGCTCGAAGCCCTGCGCGCCGCTGTCGTCGCCTCCCTCGCCCTGGACCTCGCTCCGGCCCTCGCCGGCGGCGCTCTCCCGGGGGGCAACCCAACCGCTGCCCGCCGCACCGACCACTGGCTGCTGAGCGAGGCCCACGCCGAGCTCCCCCAGGAGGACGGCTTCGACCGCAGCGCAGGCGGCGGTGGCTACGGCGACGCGACGCTCGCGACCTCCTCCGAGGACTCCGCCGAGGCCCGTGAGCGCCTGATCGGTCTCGTCGAGCTCGCCCGCGGCGGCGACGCCGAGGCGTTCGGCCTCCTCTACGACCACTACCAGCCGTCGGTCTACCGCTTCCTCTACTACCGCACCCGTTCGATCGTCGTCGCCGAGGACCTCTGCTCGGAGACGTTCTTCCGCGCCCTGCGCAACATGCCGTCCTTCCGCTGGCAGGGCAAGGACTTCGGCGCCTGGCTGATGACGATCGCGCGCAACCTGGCCACCGACCACTTCAAGGCCGGACGGACCCGTCTCGAGCTCACCACCGAGGACATGGGACAGCACGACGCCTCGACCGAGGGTCCCGAGAACGCCGTCCTCGCCAGCCTCACCAACGAGATCCTGCTCCAGTCGCTGACCAAGCTGCCGAACGAGCAGCGGGACTGCCTGGTGATGAGGTTCCTGCAGGGCATGAGCATCGCCGAGACGGCGGCTGCCCTGGGGCGTAGCGACGGCGCCATCAAGCAGCTGCAGCTCCGCGGCGTGCGCAACCTCGCCAAACTGATGCCCGAGGGCCTGCGATGACCCATTCGAACCATGCCGGAGTGACCGTCCGCACCGTAACCACCTCGCCCGTCTCGTCGTTGGACCTCCGAGAGAGCAATGGGGCCTCCACGGCCCTCCTGACACGAGGACGGACGTTGTGATGCGCGGGAACGGCTGGACGCGAGGCGCCGACGAGTTCGACGCCCTGATCTCCGGCGGCGCCGGCGACGCGGACCAGTACTCCGACCTCCTCGAGCTCGTGGCCTCGTTGCGCGCGACTCCCCCGGTCTCGGCTCGCCCCGACTTCGTCGCCTCCCTGCGCACCCAGCTGATCGCGGCTGCCGAGCGCGCCCCGGCCCAGGCCCAGTCCGACCTCGCGGTCCGGCTGACCCCGCGCCAGCGTCGCGGCTCCCGCGAGCGCCGTCTGGCCGCCCTCGTCGGCGGGTTCGCCGTCGTCTCGGCGACCGGCTCGATGGCCATGGCCGCCCAGGACGCACTCCCCGGGGACGTGCTCTACCCCGTCAAGCGGGCGATCGAGAACGCGCAGACCAACCTGCAGCGTGACGGCGCCTCCAAGTCCGACACCCTGATCGCGCACGCCGAGGCCCGCCTCGACGAGGTCCAGGAGCTCGCCGCCCGTGACGCCGGCGCCGACGTGATCTCCGCGACGCTGCAGGACTTCACCGATCAGTCCGAGCAGGCCTCCGAGTTCGCCCTCGACGACTACGCAGCGACCGGCAAGACCGCGCCGATCGCCGAGCTGCGCGCATTCGCCGCGGACAGCATGGACATCCTCGGCGCCCTCGGCCCGATCGTGCCCGACTCCACCCGCTCGATCCTGATCACGGCGACCCAGACCGTGCGCCAGATCGACAGCGCTGCGTGGGAGGCGTGCCCGAGCTGCGCCGACAACGACATCGCCGAGGTGCCGGACTTCGCGCTGCAGAGCCTGAACAAGGTCCTCAACGGCCCGATCACCGACGCCGCGTCGGTCACCAAGCCGGTGCCGAACGACAAGCCGACCAAGGCCGCCCCCTCGGACGGCCCCTCGAACACCCCGTCGCCGTCCGCCGGCCCCTCGGGCAAGCCCAGCTCCACGCCGGGCGCCCCGAACCTCGGCCCGCTCGACGACCTCACCAAGGACATCCTCGACCCGATCACCGGCACCCCGTCCGGCACGGACAAGGGTCTGGCCGGAACGGTCGTCGACGGCGTCACCGGCATCCTCGGTGGACTCGGCGCCCTCCTGAAGTGAGCGCGCTGCGCGTGAGCTTGCGAACGCGCAGGTGAAGCGTCAGGTCGAGTAGCGCCGCGACCGAGGAACGAGTGAGCGCGCTGCGCGTGAGCTTGCGAACGCGCAGGTGAAGCGTCAGGTCGAGTAGCGCCGCGACCGAGGAACGAGGTCGCGGCGCGCGTATCGAGACCAGCGACGCGCGTATCGAGACCGGAGCGGGTGGTCTCGATACGGCCTCGCCCAGGGGCTCGGCCTACTCGACCAACGACAGGGCTCGGCCCACTCGACCAACGACAGGGCTCGGCCTACTCGACCAACGACGGGGGTCGGCCGCCTACTTGAAGACGGACTCGCGCTCCATGAGCAGGCTGTAGAGCGTCTGCTGGATCGTCTCGCGCACCTGGTCGGTCACGTTGAACACGAGCATCGGGTCCTCGGCCGCTCCGGCGTCGTACTCGTCGGTGCGGATCGGCTCGCCGAACTCCAGCAGCCACTTCGACGGAAGCGGCACCAGGCCGAGCGGGCCGAGCAGCGGGAAGAACGGCGTGATCGGGATGTAGGGCACGCCGAGCAGGCGGGCCAGCGAGGGGATGTTCCCGACGAGCGGGTAGATCTCCTCGGCGCCGACCACCGACAGCGGCACGATCGGCACGCCGGTGCGCAGCGCGGCGGAGACGAAGCCACCGCGGCCGAAGCGCTGGAGCTTGTAACGGTCGGAGAACGGCTTGCCGATGCCCTTGAAGCCCTCGGGCCACACGCCGACGAGCTCGCCGCCGCGCAGCATCCGTTCGGCGTCCTCGCTGCAGGCCAGGGTGGCGCCGCCCTTGCGGGCGAGCGAGCCGACCACGGGGAGGCGGAACACGAGGTCCGCCCCGAGCGGGCGCAGGTGGCGCCCGGAGTGGTCATGGATCGAGACCATCGTCATCAGGCCGTCGACCGGGATCGTTCCGGAGTGGTTCGACACCACGAGGGCGCCGCCGTCGGCGGGGATGTTCTCGATGCCCCGGACCTCGATGCGGAACCACTTCTGGGCGACCGGACGCAGCGCGGCCATGAAGAACCGCTCGGTGACCTCCTGGTCGAAGCCGTACTCGTCGACGGCGTAGTCGCCGGTGAGCCGACGACGCAGGAACGCAAGGAAGCGCGCGAGCTGGGGCTCCCACTGGTCGCCGAACAGCTCCTTGGCGGCGTGCTGGAAGGCAGCCAGCCAGTCACTGACCGGAATCCCGGCGAGCGGGCTCAGGGAGCGCTCCTCGGTGCGCGCGGCAGGCACGGCGGGCGGCGCCTGGCCGGCCTCGTCGAGCAACGAGGCGGTCTCGATGACCGGCGCGTCGTCGGCGATCCGGACGACCGGCTCGGACGCGGGGGTGGGCCTCGGTCGGCTCTTGCGGGCCGTCGACTTCTTGGGCGCCGCTGCCGCAGCTGCGGCGGCGCGCTGCTGGGCAGCGATCTGCGCCGTCGGGGTCGCGGCAGCGGTGCTGTCGGGTTCGCTCGACCGGGGCGCCGGATCGGTGTGCTGCGGGCCGGTGCGCTCGGTGTCGGTGCGCTCCTCCGCCGGCTCGCTCGTCGACTCCTTCGAGGCCGCGGACGGCTTCGAGGCGGACTTGCGAGGCGAGCTGCCCTTGGCCGCGAGCCCGCGAGCAGCCGCGGACGGACGGGTGCCCGTGCCACGACCCGGTTGTCCGCGGGTTCCGATCGGGATGATCTCGGCGTCAGCCATCCGTGCCTCCGGCCACACTCAGCTGGGCGGGACGGTCCTCGTCGACCGGTGGTAGGTGCTCGGCGAGCGCGCCCAGGGCCTTCTCGACCCGGCGGGCCCCCGGCGGGAGCGAGGCGACGAACTCGGCGAACGCCGAGGCAGTCGTGTAGGTCGGCTCGAACCCGAGCTCGGTGCGCATCCGGGTCGTGTCGACTCCCCGCCCGTAGGTCAGGAAGGCGACCAGCTCGGGCGAGAGGTCCGCGACCCGCGCCGACTTGAGCGCGGAGCCGAGGCCGCCGAAGGCGACACCCGGCAGCGGGACGCTGGTGCGTCCGAGCCGGCGCAGCGCCTGGGAGAGCATGAGGAGTCCGTCGCCGGCGACGTTGAAGGTGCCCGGGACGTCGTTGACGACCGCGTGCCGCAGCACCCGGTTGAGGTCGGTCTCGTGCAGGAACTGCAGGCGCGGGTCGAAGCCGAGCACGGTGGGCAGCACCGGGAGGCGGAAGTACGACGCGAGCGGGCTGACCACGCGCGGACCGATGACGTTCGCGCAGCGCAGCAGGGTGACGCTGACGTCCGGGCGGCGGCGGGCGAACCCGCGCACGTAGCGCTCGACCTCGTTGACGTCCTTGCCGTACCCGCTGCGCGGGGGTCGGCGGGGTTCCATGTCCTCGGTGAACATCGCAGGATCACGGCTGCTGGCGCCGTACGCGGTGGTCGAGGACTTCACGACGACCTGGCGCAGCTGCTCGGACTTCTGGCACGCAGCGAGGAGCTGCATGGTCCCGATGACGTTGAGCTCCTTCATCGTGCCCCGCGCACCGGCAGAGCCGGGCGTGGCGATGACGCTCATGTGGACGACGGTGTCGACGTCCTCCTTGGCGATCACCTTGGCGATGATCGGGTTGCGGATGTCCGCACGCACGAAAGCGACGTCACCGAGGTCCCCGCGAGGGGGGACCACGTCGACGCCGATGACGCGCTCGACCCCGGGGTCGGCGGCAAGGGTGCGCGCAAAGGTCCTGCCGAGGTCGCGTGAGACCCCCGTGACCAGAACCGTGCGACCTGCGCCCATCCCACTGACTCCTCAGGGCTTGGCCGGTGCGCCGTCCAGCGAGCGCACCGGCGAGGCGAGCTGTGGCTACTTGCCGAGCTTGCGACGCTGAACGCGCGTCTTCTTCAGCAACTTGCGGTGCTTCTTCTTCGCCATCCGCTTGCGACGCTTCTTGATGACAGAACCCACGTGGAACCTCTCCAGACACATCAGACGAGGTTCGCCCGACGTAAGTACGACGCCCCGGGCAGACCCCGGAGCACCGGGTCAGCCTATCGGGCACCGGGCGGGCTCGGTGAATCAGCGTCCGCGATGGGATCGAGATCGCACGTCCACCAACGGCTCGAGGCCTGCAGGCAGCACCGCGACAGCGGTGAATCCTGCAAGCCCCGACCGCACGCCCGGGCGTTCCGGAGAACCGGACCCAGGTGGTGCCGTGCGCTCAGCCGGCGTCGTAGAACGACCGGCGGAGGTACTCGTTGACGTCGTCCTCGGTGACCCGGAAGGAACGGCCGACCCGCACAGCGGGCAGCTCGCCGTTGTGAACCAGGCGATAGACCGTCATCTTCGAGACACGCATCATCGAGGCGACCTCGGCAATGGTGAGGAATTTCGGGTCCGGAAGGGACTCGGTGCGCTCGCGCGACGGAGGAGCCATGAGAACCACGCTTTCTGCGCGTCCGTCACCGCCTTCCCCAGCTGTGAACATGCGGACGCCTAGCCGTGAGAATAGGGCCGGATGTGACTCATGGGGAAGAGTTTGACCTATGAAACTTTTGAGGCGCGGCGTGTCGGCTTGACCTGACCCCCGCGAGGACTTTCGAACTACACGGTTGTCATCCGTCGGCAGCGGTGTCGGAGGCGGCTGGCAGACTGCCTCGCATGACGTTCCAGGCCCTGCTCCTCGACCTGGACGACACCCTCGTGGACCACCGCGGAGCGGCCGATCGGGGCGTGCGCGGCTGGATCACCGGGCTCGGCCTGGCCGACTCCCCCGCCGACCTGGAGACGCTCGTCGAGCGCTGGTTCGTGCTCGAGGCGCGGCACTACGAGCGCGCCCAGCGTCGCGAGGTCAGCTACGTCGAGCACCGCCGCGTCCGGATCAGGGAGTTCCTGCCGGGCTGGGACCTCGCCGACGACGCCCTGGCCGACGACGTCTTCGCGGGCTTCCTCGGCTGCTACCGGGCAGCCTGGCGCGCGTTCGACGACGCCGCAGCGACCCTGGACCGGGCCCGGGCCGCCGGCCTGCCCGTGGGGATCCTCACCAACGGCGAGCAGGCCGTCCAGACCGAGAAGCTGCGGCGCACGGGGTTGCTCCGCGCGGACGTCCCCGTCTTCGCCTCCTCCGCCCTGCCCGCCGCCAAGCCCGACCCGCGGTCCTACCTCACCGCGTGCGCGGCGCTGGGCGCCGAGCCGTCCGCGACGTTGATGGTGGGCGACTCACTGCGCCACGACGTCGTCGGAGCGCAGGCCGCCGGACTGCAGGCACGCCTGCTCGACCGGCACGGCCGCTACGACACCCGTCGCGACGCCCTCGGGATCCAGACGGTGCGCACGCTCGCCGCGGTCGCCTGAGCGGACGGGGAGCAACCCGGGTCTTCCGGAGGAACTAGGACCCGAGCTCGCGCGAGCGGTCGCGCGCCGCCTCGAGAGCCGCCAGGAACGCAGCGCGGACACCGTGGACCTCGAGCTCACGCAGGGCCGCGGCCGTCGTACCCCCGGGCGAGGTGACCTGCTCGCGCAGCACGGCGGGGTGCTCGCCCGTCTCGCGCAGCATCGCGGCGGAGCCGACGAGGGTCTGGACGGCGAGCTCGTGGGCGGTGGTGCGGGGCAGTCCGAGGTGGACGCCGGCCTCGATCATCGCCTCGACGACGAAGAAGACGTAGGCCGGACCGGATCCGCTGATGGCGGTCACGGCGTCCTGGAGCTTCTCCGGGATCTGCACGACCTTGCCGACCGAGGCCATCAGGCTCTCCGCCTCGGCGAGGTGGGTGTCGTCGCAGTGGGTGCCCGGCGAGATCGCGGCCATTCCCTCGTCGACCAGTGCAGGCGTGTTCGGCATGACCCGTACGACGGCGACGCCCTCGGGCACGTGGTCCTCGACGAAGGCGGTCGTGATGCCGGCGGCGAGCGAGACGAGGAGCTGACCGGGGCGCAGCGACGGACCGATCTCGCCGAGCACGTCGGCCATGTCCTGGGGCTTCACGACGAGCAGCACGGTGTCGGCCGCGGCGGCAGCGGCGACGTCGGCGACCACCTCGACGGCGTACCTCTCGGAGAGCTCGGCTGCCCGCTCGGCGCGCTTCTCGACCACGACGATCGACTCGGCACTGCGCCCGGCACGGATCAGACCGGCGAGCAGGGTCTCCCCCATCACACCGGCACCGATGACAGCGGTCCGCTTCGACACTGGCTACTCGCTCACTTCTTGGAGATCAACGACGTGAGAAACAGTGACAGGTTCTGCGGACGCTCCGCCAGTCGCCGCATCAGGTAGCCGTACCACTCCTCGCCGTAGGGGAGGTAGACGCGCATCCGCTCACCGTCGCCGACGAGACGTCGCTGCTCGGCGGGCCGGATGCCGTAGAGCATCTGGAACTCGTAGGTGCCCGGCGCCCGGCCGTAGCGGCTGGCCAGCGCGACCGCGATCTCGATCAGCCGGGGGTCGTGCGTGGCGACCATCGGGTGGCCGCTGCCCGACATCAGCACCTTGAGGCAGCGCACGTAGGAACGGTCGACGTCGTCCGGATCGGTGAAGGCGACCTCGGCCGGCTCGTCGTAGGCCCCTTTGCACAGCCGGACGCGGCTCCCGGCACCGCTCAGCGCACGACAGTCCGCCTCGGTGCGGTGCAGATGGGCCTGGAGGACGGCGCCGGTGGACGGGAAGTCCTCCCGGAGGGCGGCGACGATCGCGAGCGTCGCGTCGGTGAGGGTGTGGTCCTCCATGTCGACGGTGACCGTGGTGCCTGCCCCGGCAGCGGCCCGGCAGATCCTGCGGGCGTTCTCGAGCGCGATCGTCTCGCCGCCCTCGAGCCGCAGCCCGAGCGCGGACAGCTTGACCGACACCTCCGCACGAGTGCCCAGGCCGGCGTCGGCGATCCGGTCGAGCAGGATCCGGTAGGCCTGCACGGCCGCGGTCGCCTGACTCTCCTCGACGGTGTCCTCGCCGAGGTGGTCGATCGTCGTGTCGAGCCCCTCGGCCGCCAGGCGTCCGGCGACAGCAAGGGCATCACGGACCGTCTCCCCCGGGACGTAGCTGCGCACGATCCCGGCGGAGAGGGGCAGCGTGGAGACCACCTGCTTCACCACGGCGCTGCGCGACATGAGCAGCAGGGCCTCCCGAACCGGTCGCATGGCTCGAATCTACGACTCGTCCCGCCCGTCGCGACCAGTCGGACCCGGATCGGCGCAGATGAGAAGAGTCTCATCGGCGCGGCCTTCGGTCCGTGCGAGCGTTCAGGTAGCCTCCATTTCTGAGGGGAGTACCTCGAGACTCTTCCCCGGTCAGTACGGAGCCGCCATCGGTTCCCCGGGTGGAGGCCGTTCGGTCCGCAGGGACTCAGCGGTGAGGGAGACCTCGTGCCCACACGCACGAGGAGTTTCCCATGTCCATCTCTGCACTCGCGGCGACCGAGGTCGCCACGACCGGTCTCGACAGCATCGGTACGCCGACGCTGTGGGCCGTGACCATCGTCGCGGTCATCGGCCTGCTCGTCGTCGACTTCCTCGCGACCCGCAAGCCGCACGAGGTCTCGATGCGCGAGGCGACGCTCTGGTCGCTGTTCTACATCGCGCTGCCGGTGGCCTTCGGCGTCTGGGTGCTCAAGGAGCACGGCTCCGAGACCGGAGTCAGCTACTACACCGGCTACATCGTCGAGAAGTCGCTCAGCGTCGACAACCTCTTCGTCTTCATGCTGCTGCTGTCCGCCTTCGCAGTGCCCAGGGTGCTGCAGCAGCGGGTGCTGCTCTTCGGCATCATCGGCGCGCTCGTGCTCCGCGGCATCTTCATCGCCCTCGGCGCCGCCGCCCTGTCGGCCTTCACCTTCGTCTTCCTGGTGTTCGGCCTGGTCCTGCTCCTCACCGGCGCCAAGCTGCTGCGCGACGCGCTCCGGGGCGAGTCCGAGGAGGCGCCCGACCCCAACGACATGCGGATCGTGAAGCTCCTGCGCCGCTTCTGGCCGGTGACCGAGGACTACCAGGGCACCCGGATGACGGTGAAGCAGGCCGGCCGCCGGGCACTCACGCCGCTCGCCCTCGTCACGGTCGCGGTGTTCATGACCGACATCGTCTTCGCCGTCGACTCGGTGCCCGCGGTCTACGGCATCACCGCCGACCCCTACCTGGTCTTCGCCACGAACGCCTTCGCCCTGCTCGGCCTCCGGGCCCTCTACTTCGTCATCGAGGGACTGCTCGCCAAGCTGGTCCACCTGTCCTACGGCCTGTCGATCATCCTCGGCTTCATCGGCGTGAAGCTGGTGCTGCACTGGGCGCAGACCCAGTGGGAGGGCGTCCCCGGGATCGGCAACCGCACCTCGCTCGCGGTCGTGGTCGGGGTCCTCGTCGTCACGACGATCACCAGCCTGGTCGCCGTACGACGTGAGGAGCGGGCGCAGGCCGCCGCGGCGGATGCCCTCCCGGAGGGCACTGCCGACGTCGACGAGCAGCCCACGCACTGACCACTGACATCGGCGGTCCGACGCCCGCAGGCCCACGGCCTGCGGGCGTCGTCGCGCCGGGAGACCAGCGTCAGTGGGTGTCGTCGTCGACGAGGGCGAGGTGCTCGAGCGCGAACTCGAGTGACTCACGCAGGTCTGCCTCGCGCTCCTCGCGGGTCGTGCAGCGGCGGGTGTTGATCTCCAGCACGACCTCGCCAGCGAAGCCCGTGCGCGCCAGGTGCTGCAGGAAGGCGGCGGCGCCGATGTCGCCCCGGCCCGGAACGAGGTGCTCGTCCTTGGCCGAGTCGGTGCCGTCGGTCAGGTGGATGTGCCGCAGCCGCGGGCCCAACCGCTCGGCCATCTCGACCGGGTTGCTGCGGGCGATGGCCGCGTGCGAGAGGTCGATCGTGGTGTTGGCGTACGGCTCGTCCGAGGGATCCCACCCGGGGAGGTACATCTCGAGGTTGCGCCGCGAGGCGCGCCACGGATACATGTTCTCGACGGCGAAGGCGATGCCGGAGGACTCCTCGAGCGCCGCGATGCCGTTGACGAAGTCGCGGGCGTACTCCTTCTGCCACCGAAACGGCGGGTGCACGACGACCACCTCGGCGCCGACCTCCTGCGCCATCGCCGCCGAGCGCTCGAGCTTGCCCCACGGCTCGACGCCCCAGACCCGCTGCGTGAACAGGAGGCAGGGAGCGTGGATCGCGCTCACCGGGAGTCCGTGGTGCTGGGAGAGCTCGCGGACCGCGTCGACCTGCTGGGACAGGGCGTCGATGCCGACCATCACCTCGACCGCCTCGTAGCCGACCGCGGCGGCGTAGGTGAAGGCGTGCGCGGTCGACTCCGGGTAGACCGAGCTCGTCGAGAGCCCGATCCGCGGACGACCGCCTGCCGTCATCGCCGGATCACGACTCGTCGTTGACGCTGAGCTTGTCGATGCGCTCGAGGATGACGCCCTCGCGCAGTGCCCACGGGCAGATCTCCAGCTCCGGGAGGTCGAAGATGTCCATGCAGGCCTCGGCCACGAGCGCGCCGGGGACGATCTGGTGGGTCCGGCTCGGGGAGACGCCCGGCAGCGCGGCGAGCTCCTCGGGACTCATCGCGACGAGCTTGGGGATCCAGTCCCGCAGGTCCGGGAGCGGCAGGGAACGCGGCACCAGCTGGCCCTCGCCCGACGGGGCGGCACCGCAGATCCTGGCGAGCGACCGGAAGGTCTTGGAGGTCGCCGAGGCGCGGTGGGTGGTCCCTGCGCGCAGGAGGTGACCGGCGTCGCGGGCGATCTCGGCCCGGATCCGACGACGGATCTGGCGCAGCCGCTCCTCGTCGGGCTGCTCCGAGAAGTCCGCGCGGGCCAGCCTGGCCGCGCCGAGGGGCAGCGACCACGCGACATCGGGACGCTCGTTGGTGCCGGCTGCGATCTCCAGGGAGCCGCCGCCGATGTCGAAGACCGCCAGTCGGCCGGCGGACCAGCCGAACCAGCGTCGTACGGCCAGGAAGGTCAGCCGGGCCTCGTCCTCACCCGGGAGGACCTCGATCCGGACGCCGGTCTCTCGCTCGACATGGGTCAGCACCGCTTCGGCGTTGCCGGCGTCGCGAACCGCCGAGGTGGCGAAGGAGAGCATCTCCTCGCACCCCTTCTCCTCGGCGACGCGGACCGCCTGCGCCGTGAACTCCGTCAGCGCCGCGATCCCCGTCGGCGACACGTCACCGGCAGCATCGAGGTGCTCGGCCAGGCGCAGCGGTTCCTTGTAGGAGAACGCGGGCAGCGGGGCCGAGCCGCCATGGGCATCGACCACGAGGAGGTGACCGGTGTTGGAACCGATGTCCAGGACGCCCAGACGCATGCGTCCACCGTACTAGCGTCGATACCCGGTATCACCGCGGCTCCTCTAGATTTGGGCGGGTGCCAGAGGTCCCGCTCGATTTCCCCCGTGCGTGGGTGGAGTTCGCCAACCCCGCCGACGAGACCGAGGTCCTCAGGTGTGACCTGACCTGGCTGACGTCGTCGTACACCTGCATCTTCGGCAACGGCTGCTCCGGCATCTACGCCGACTCCCCCGATGTCGGGTGCTGCACCCTCGGTGCGCACTTCGCCGACAAGGACGACGAGAAGCGCGTCGCCGGCTTCGTCGACCAGCTGACGCCCGAGCAGTGGCAGCACCACCCCGGACGCCCGGTGAAGCGCAAGGACTGGGTCGAGAAGGACGAGGACGGCGAGCGGAAGACCCGCATGCACGAGGTCGACGGCCAGCGGTCGTGCGTCTTCGCGAACCGCAACGACTTCCACGCCGGATCCGGCTGCGCCCTGCACGGACTCGCCCTGGACCTCGGCCTGAACCCGCTCGAGACCAAGCCCGACGTGTGCTGGCAGCTGCCCATCCGACGTACCTTCCGCGAGGTCGAGCGCATGGACGGCACGACCTACACCGAGGTCTGCATCACCGAGTACGACCGCCGCGGCTGGGGCGCCGGGGGCCACGACCTCGACTGGTACTGCTCGGGCAACACCGAGGCGCACGTCGCGGTCGAGCCGCTCTACGTCACCAACGGGGCCGAGCTGGTCGAGCTGATGGGGCGCAAGGGGTACGACGAGCTGGTCGGCCACTGCGAGGCGCACCTGCGCTCGCGCTCGGCGCTCGCGCTGCATCCCGCCGACCCGCGCTGAGCGTCGCCGCGGCTGGGCTGGTTGCGAGGCGCACCCTCTCGACGTCAAGAAACCACGACCCCGATGCGGCGCCCGACCCAGGATGCACTCAGAATGTCTGACATGCGCCTCGACCATCTGTCCTACGCGGCTGGCCCCGACGGTCTCGAGAGCACGGCCGCTCGCCTCGGCGCAGCGCTCGGGCGAGACTTCACCGACGGTGGCGTGCACCCCCGCTTCGGCACCCGCAACATGATCCTTCCGCTCACCGATGCGACCTACATCGAGGTCGTCGAGGCGCTGGACCACCCGGCGTCCGACAAGGCCCCGTTCGGGCAGGCCGTGAAGGCCCGCTCGGCCCTCGGTGGCGGCTGGCTGGGTTGGGCCGTCGCCGTCCCCGACATCTCTGTCGTCGAGGAGCGCCTGGGCCGCTCGGCCGTGCCCGGCTCGCGGCACCGTCCGGACGGCACCGAGCTGCGCTGGAAGCAGATCGGCATCAACGGCCTCATCGCCGACCCGCAGCTCCCGTTCTTCCTGCAGTGGGGCGTTCCGAGCGAGCTGCACCCGTCCGCCGGCGCCGACGGATCGGTGTCCCTCGCGGGGATCGAGATCGCCGGTGACCCGCAGCGGGTCAGCGAGTGGCTCGGCGAGACCGTCGAGGCACCGCTCGAGGACGTGAAGGTCGAGTGGGTCGCCCCGCACGGCACCCCCGGCATCCTCGCCGCCCAGGTCCTCACCCCGAACGGCATCGTCCGCATCTGAGCGACGCTCGACCACGCACGGTGGACAAGCCGGTCCGGGGCGCGATCGCCAGCCCCAACATCTGGAACCACACCGCGACGTACGAGATCGAGAACCACGCCGCCGACCCTGACGGCACCCTGTGGGCCGCCATGCTGGCCCGCGTCGACTGGACCGGGCAGGTCGTCCTCGACCTCGGCTGCGGGTCGGGCTTCCACCTCCCGCGGTTCGCCGAGACGGCCGCGCGGGTCATCGGCGTGGAGCCACATCCCGGCCTGGTCCGGCTGGCCCGACGACGGCTCGAGGCCCGCGGCGTCACCACCGCTGACGTGCTGGCCGGTGCGGCACAGGAGATCCCGCTACCCGACGCCTCAGTCGACGTCGTCCACGCCCGCTGGGCCTACTTCTTCGGCCGCGGCTGCGAACCCGGGCTCGTCGAGCTCGACCGCGTCCTCCGGCCCGGCGGCACCGCGTTGATCATCGACAACGACGGCTCCCGCTCGAGCTTCGGCGCGTGGTTCCGCCGCGGCTTCCCGCACCTCGACACCCCCGCCGAGACCGAGCGCTTCTGGAGCCTGCGCGGCTGGACCCTGGACCGGGTCGACATGGGCTGGCGGTTCACCTCCCGCGCCGACCTCGAGGCCGTGGTGCGGATCGAGTTCAAGCCGGACATCGCCGCCGAGATCCTGCGCCACCACGAGGGTGTCGAGGTCGACTACGCCGTCAACCTGTGGTCGAAGGTACGACCTGCCTGAGCGCCGCGGCCCGGATTGCTTGTAACTACGTGTCCATGCACCGAAAGTGGCGTCACAGCACCGAGGTAGGTGCATGGACACGTAGTTACAAGCGAGGTCAGGTACGACGAACGGCGAGCGTGGGGTCGAGCAGGAGTCCGCGGGCGGCGTACTCGCCACGGCCCAGCAGGTCGCTGAGGTCGGCCACGATCTCCACCGCGACCTGCTCGAGGGGCTGGCGCACCGAGGTCAGGCCCATCACCTGGGCGACCTGGGAGTCATCGAAGCCGACGACCGCGACGTCGTCGCCGACCGAGCGACCTCGGTCCGCCAGTGCCTGGAGGGCACCGACGGCAAGGGTGTCGGAGGCGCACACGAAGGCGGTCGGTCCGGCGGCGTCCAGCAGCGCCCCGGCGGCCGCGCGTCCGGCGTCGACGGAGTCGTCCACGGCCGCTTCGAGACCGGCCGTGGCCAGGCCGTGCTCGGTCATGGCCCGGTGCCACCCGGAGCGGCGGTCCTCACCGATGCGCGACCCGGGCCGCCACCCGAGCCAGGCGATGCGTTCGTGTCCGCGTGCGCGGACGTGGTCGGTTGCGGCCTGGACCCCGGCGGCGCCGTCGACGTCGACCCACGGGTGGGCGGCGTCGGGCTCGTCCCAGGGGCGACCGAAGGCCACGAAGGGCGCGCGCCGCGCCGACAGCTCGACGGTCTGCGGGTTGCCGAGATAGGTGTCGGTGATCACGAAGGCGTCGACGGCGGTGGAGCGGAGCAGGTCGTCGTAGCCGCCGAGGGGGTCAGGGAGCTCGCCCTCGGCCACCGGACCACCGGAGAAGAGGAGCACGTGGTAGCCGACCTCGCGGGACGCCTCGACCAGTGAGCGCACGAAGCGGTCCATGGCCATGTTGGCGGTGAACTCCTGCGCCGGTGTGAGCCGCAGGCCGATCAGGCGCGAGCTGCGCGTGCGCAGCTGGCGGGCAGCGTGGTTCGGGGTGTAGCCGAGCAGGTCGATCGCCTGCCGGACCCGCGCGAGGGTGTCGGGCCGCAGGAGGTCGGGATTGTTGATCGCGTTGGACACCGTCTGCCGCGAGACGCCCGCCCGCTCCGCCACGTCGGCCAGGGTCGCCGGCAGACGGGGATTCTCCACAGGGCGATCCTGCCATGCCGGGCGTGCCGCGCCGATTGCGTCGGTGCCGTGCCCTACGGTCGAGCCATGGCTTCGAAAACACGTTCGAACTACCGCTGCGGTGAATGCGGGTGGACGACCGCCAAGTGGGTGGGCCGCTGCGGCGAGTGCCAGGCCTGGGGCTCGGTCACCGAGGCGGCCGTCGCGACGTCGAGCACGACCAGTCGCACGAGCGCCGCGCCGGTGACCACCAAGGCGGTCCCGATCGGTCAGATCTCCGCCGACCAGGCGGTGCACCAGCTCTCCGGCGTGCCCGAGCTCGACCGCGTGCTCGGCGGCGGGCTGGTCCCCGGGGCAGCGGTGCTGCTCGCCGGCGAGCCCGGCGTCGGCAAGTCGACACTGCTGCTCGAGGTCGCGGCCCGCACGGCCCAGCGCTCGCAGCGCACGCTCTACATCACCGGCGAGGAGTCGGCCGCCCAGGTGCGACTGCGCGCCGACCGCACCAACGCGGTCCACGACGAGCTCTACCTCGCCGCCGAGACCGACCTCGGGGCGGTGCTCACCCACATCGAGCAGGTGCGCCCCCGGATGGTCGTCGTCGACTCGGTGCAGACCATCGGCGCGGCCGAGGTCGACGGCGTGCCGGGCGGTGTCACCCAGATCAAGGAGGTGGCCCAGGCGTTGGTCCGGGTCGCCAAGAGCCGCGACATCACCGTCGTGATGGTCGGCCACGTCACCAAGGACGGCGGGATCGCGGGCCCCCGCGTGCTCGAGCACCTGGTCGACGTCGTGCTGCACTTCGAGGGCGACCGCAACTCCCGCTTCCGCATGCTGCGCGCGGTCAAGAACCGGTTCGGGCCCGTCGACGAGGTCGGCTGCTTCGACCTGGGCCCCGAGGGCATCCGCGCCGTCGAGGACCCGACCGGGATCTTCACCGAGCGCCATCACGGCCGGGTGCCGGGCACCTGCGTCGCTGTCACGATGGAGGGCCGACGTCCGCTGCTGGCCGAGGTGCAGGCCCTGGTGACCCTCTCGCCTGCCGAGCGTCCCCGTCGTACGACCTCGGGGCTGGACGGCTCCCGACTGGCGATGATCCTGGCCGTGCTGCAGCAGCACTGCGGGATCAAGCTCCACCAGCACGACGTGTTCGCCTCCACAGTGGGCGGTGCGCGCATCTCCGACCCGGGCAGTGACCTCGCACTGGCCGTGGCGCTGGCGTCATCGACCTTCGTCAGCGCCCCACCGGCCGGGGTCGTCGCGATGGGCGAGATCGGTCTCTCCGGCGAGCTGCGCCGGGTGCGCGACCTGCCGCAACGTCTGGCCGAGGCCGCCCGCCTCGGGTTCGCCCTCGCCGTGGTGCCGGCCGATCCGGGGGCCGCCCAGGGTGCGCGCGGACCGTCGCGGGACCGGATGATCGAGGGGATGCGCGTCATCGAGGCGCCCGACGTCCTCTCCGCGCTGCGCCTGCTCAACCTCGAACGACGTACCAAACACGCCCTCGAAGTGGTCGACGCTGCCGATTGAGCGGCTCCCCACGCGATATTCGGCGCATGACCTGCGCTCCGCGCGGATAGGGTACGAGCGTCCGTCCCACCCAGACTGAGGAGCGCAAGTGGTCACGTCGGCCGATCCCCGACTTCGCGAGACCCTTGCGTCGATCGCGCCGGGAACCTCACTGCGCGACGGCCTCGAGCGGATCCTGCGCGGCCGCACCGGCGCACTGATCGTGATCGGGCAGGACAAGCTGGTCGACAGCCTGTGCACCGGTGGCTTCGAGCTCGACGTGCCCTTCACCGCCACAGGTCTGCGTGAGCTGGCCAAGATGGACGGCGCGATCATCATCGACAGCAACCTGACCAGGATCGCGCGCGCCGCGGTGCACCTGATGCCGGACCAGAGCATCCCCTCCGAGGAGACCGGTACCCGCCACCGGACCGCCGAGCGGATCGCCAAGCAGACCGGGCACCCGGTGATCTCGGTGTCCCAGTCGATGCAGATCATCGCCGCCTACGTCGGCGACACCCGCCACGTGCTCGAGGACTCCGGCCAGATCCTGTCCCGCGCCAACCAGGCCCTGGCCACCCTCGAGCGCTACAAGCTGCGCCTCGACGAGGTGTCCAGCACGCTGTCCGCGCTGGAGATCGAGGACCTCGTCACCGTCCGCGACGTCGCCGTCGTGGCCCAGCGCCTCGAGATGGTCACCCGGATCGCCAGCGAGATCGAGGACTACGTGCTCGAGCTCGGCACCGACGGCCGACTCCTCGCCCTCCAGCTCGAGGAGCTCGTGACCGGCGTCGACACCGAGCGCGAGCTGGTGATCCGCGACTACGTCCCGTCCCGGCGACGCAGCCGCGACCCCGTCGAGCTGCTCACCAAGCTCGAGCAGCTCTCCGCGACCGACCTCGTCGACCCCTCCGCGGTCTCGAAGGTCCTGGGCATCGGCACCGGCGAGCACCTCGACGGCGCGGTCGCGCCGCGCGGCTACCGCCTGCTCACCAAGGTGCCGCGGCTCCCGACCAACGTCGTCGAGGGTCTGGTGGACCACTTCGGCACGCTCCAGAAGCTGCTCTCCGCCGGCATCGACGACCTGCAGGCCGTCGAGGGCGTCGGCGAGCTCCGCGCGCGCAGCGTGCGCGAGGGCCTGAGCCGGCTCGCCGAGTCGACGATCCTCGAGCGCTACGTCTGATCACCGGCCCGCGACGGGCCGAGGAACGAGGTCCGCCGCGGACCAGCCGGGGAGGTTGAGGAGCGCGCGCGACCGAGGTCACCGCCCCGCGACGGGCCGAGGAACGAGGTCCGCCGCGGACCAGCCGGGGAGGTTGAGGAGCGCGCGCGACCGAGGAACGAGGTCGCGACGGCGCGTCTCGAAACCAGGTGAGCCGGTGCCGGTACTGGCCCGAGCAGGTGCACCGAAGCCAGAGGTCTCGAGACGGCCGCGGGCGGCCTCCTCGACCAACGGGGGGCTCAGTTGGTCGGCTTCGTGGGCTTCTTCGTCGCCTTGGCGCTCGGGGTCTTGGTGGCCTTCGGCGTCACCTGGACAGTCTGCGGCGCCGGCTTGCGCAGGGTGAACTCCGAGCTGGCCGGCTCGCCGCCCAGGGCTGCGGCGTGGATCGTGTAGTCGCCCGGCAGGACCCAGTCGGTGCGGGGCGAGCAGCCGGCGGCCGACTCACGCGCATTCCAGGTGAGCTCGACCTCGGTGGCGACCGCACGTCGTACGACGACGCTCTGGCTGGGGATCGCGCGCGGGCACTGGTGCGAGGTCCACAGGACCTCGGCGCCCCGGGAGATCTTCACCGAGACCGTCGAGCGCGAGACCTGCCAGGTGCAGGCCTCGGACTCGCTCGTCTGCAGGGAGAGGGTCAGGGTGACGTCGTCCCCGCCCTCGGCCGGGTCGACGACCGACGGCGTGAGGACGACGTCCTCGGCCGCGCAGGTGCCCTCGGGTGCCGCGAGGGTGGGCTCGGTGCTCCCGGTGCCGGCGGTCCCGCTGCCGGAGACGGGCGCCGTGGGCGTCTCGCCGGCGGTCACCGTCTGGGTGGCGGAGACCTCGGCACCGGCCTGGGTCGCGGCCGGGGTCTCCTCGGACGACCCGTCGCTGCTGGCACCGAGCCACCGCGCGATGACGAAGACCAGGGAGAAGGCGAGCCCGAGCACGAACATCCGCCGGCGCCAGTAGGTGCCCGCAGGGAGCGGTCCGCGCGTCGTCCGGGTGCTGCTGGGCGGACGGGATGACGGCATGGTCCGACGGTAGTCAGCGGCGTCGTCGGATCGGGGGTGCCCCGCCGGGGCAGGCCGAATCGGGGCGAGGTCACAATGGTGCCGCGATGACGACGAGCCCTGCGGCACCAGGCCAGGACCTGGTCGAGCCGATCCTGCACTGGTACGACGAGAACGCCCGCGACCTGCCGTGGCGCCGACCCGAGGCATCGGCCTGGTCGGTGCTGGTCAGCGAGTTCATGCTGCAACAGACACCGGTCGTCCGGGTCCTGCCGGTCCACGCGGCCTGGCTCGAGCGCTGGCCGACCCCGGCCGCCCTCGCTGCCGAGACCTCGGGCGAAGCAGTCCGGGCATGGGGCCGCCTCGGGTACCCCCGCCGGGCGCTGCGACTGCACGGTGCTGCCACGGCGATCACCGCGGACCACGGTGGCGAGGTGCCGTCGTCGTACGACGAGCTGATCGCCCTGCCCGGTGTCGGTGACTACACGGCAGCCGCCATCGCCGCCTTCGCCTACGGGCAGCGACAGGTCGTGCTCGACACCAACGTGCGCCGCGTGTTCGCCCGGACCGTCACCGGCGTCGAGTTCCCCGCCAGGTCCATCAACCGCGCCGAGCGCGACCTCGGCGCCGCCCTGCTGCCCGCGGACCCGCCGACCGCGGCGACCTGGTCGGTCGCGGTGATGGAGCTCGGCGCCCTGGTGTGCACCGCAGAACGCCCCCGCTGTGCCGACTGCCCCGTGCGTGCGACCTGCGCCTGGCAGCAGGCCGGTGCGCCGTCGTACGACGGGCCGCCCCGCAAGGTGCAGGCCTGGGCCGGCACCGACCGGCAGTGCCGCGGTCGACTCCTGGCCGTCCTCCGGGACGCACCCGGGGCCGTGGACCGGGCCCGGCTGGACGCCGCCTGGGAGGACGCCCCCCAGCGCGAGCGCGCCCTCGCCTCCCTGCTCGCCGACGGCCTCCTCGTCACCGCCCCGGACGGCCTCTTCGCACTTCCCTGAGCGGTAGTCCCGGGTCAAAAGCACCGTCGTACGGCGTGTCAGGGTGCTTTTGACCCGGGACTACCGCAAACAGGCTGACGTGGGGGGTCAGCGGGGGGTGAGTCGGAAGACCCGGATCTCGCGGTCGGTGCGGGTGCGGTAGACGGCGTACACGGACAGGGAGTCCACCATCTTCTGCCAGCCGGACTCGGCCTCCTCACCGGCGAGGAGCTCGGCGCGCACGGGCACCTCCACGCCGCCACTGATCACGCGGACCTCGGGGTGCGCGATCAGGTTGCCGGTCCAGGCCGGGTGCTTCTCCTGTCCGAAGTTGGAACCGACGACGATCACCGCGTCGCCGTCGCGGGCGAACAGCAACGGGCTGAGCCGCTTCTGCCCGGACTTGCGCCCGATCGTCTCCAGCAGCAGCGACTGCACCCCGACGGGCCCGAGCACGCTTCGCCGACCGTTGGTCCGCAGCATGACCTTGCGGTCCAGCGGCATCAGCTTGCGGATCGCCCAGGAGCCGGGCTTGGTGGAGGCGAGCTTCGCCGCGGCCTTGTTGAGGGTCGCGCTGTTGCCCCAGCGGTAGTCAGGGATCGCAGTCATGAGGAGATCAAAGCAGCCACGCTCAGGGCAGGTCTTCGTCCCGGAGACCAAACAGGACGACCCGGACTGTGTGACAGCCCGGGTCGTCCTGGTGAAGCCTGGTCGAACGTGGTCGAACGTGGTCGTACGTCAGGCAGTCTCGCCGTTGTCGTCGGCGATCTCCGCACCGACCGAGCCGCCGGCCGAACCCTCGGCGACCGTCTCGAGCGGCGGCAGGTCGGGGAGCGCCCCGACCTTCTGGCCCTCGAAGGTGAAGGTCGCAGCCGCGCCCTCTCCCTCGACGTCCACCAGCACGATCTGACCGGGACCGACCTCGCCGAAGAGCATCTTCTCGGCGAGCGTGTCCTCGATGTCGCGCTGGATCGTGCGCCGCAGCGGCCGCGCGCCGAGCACCGGGTCGAAGCCCCGCACGGCGAGCAGGTCCTTGGCCCGCTGGGTGAGCTCGAGGCTCATGTCGCGGTCCTTGAGGCGGACCTCCACCGCAGCGATCATGTTGTCGACCATGGCCACGATCTGCTCAGCAGACAGCGGCGGGAAGACGATGATCTCGTCGACACGGTTGAGGAACTCCGGACGGAAGTGCTGCTTGAGCTCGTCGGAGACCTTGGCCTTCATCCGGTCGTAGGAACCGGCCGCGTCACCCGAGCCGAACCCGATGCCGACCGACTTGCCGATGTCGCGCGAGCCGAGGTTCGTGGTCATGATGATGACGGTGTTCTTGAAGTCCACGACCCGACCCTGCGAGTCGGTCAGGCGACCTTCCTCGAGGATCTGCAGCAGGCTGTTGAAGATGTCGGGGTGGGCCTTCTCGACCTCGTCGAACAGCACCACGGAGAACGGCTTGCGGCGCACCTTCTCGGTGAGCTGCCCGCCCTCCTCGTAGCCGACGTAGCCCGGAGGCGAGCCGAACAGGCGCGAGACGGTGTGCTTCTCGCCGAACTCGCTCATGTCGAGCTGGATCAGCGCGTCCTCGTCACCGAACAGGAACTCGGCCAGCGTCTTGGACAGCCAGGTCTTTCCGACACCGGACGGGCCGGCGAAGATGAACGAGCCACCGGGACGCTTGGGGTCCTTCAGGCCGGCACGGGTACGACGGATCGCCCGCGACAGTGCCCGGACGGCCTCGTCCTGGCCGATGACCCGCTTGTGGAGCTCGTCCTCCATCTTGAGCAGCCGGGTGGACTCCTCCTCGGAGAGCTTCACGATCGGGATGCCGGTCGCGACCGCGAGGACCTCGGCGATGAGCTCCTCGTCGACCTCGGCGACCTCGTCCATGTCACCGGAGCGCCACTGCTTCTCACGCTCGGACTTGGCGAGGATGAGCTGCTTCTCCTCGTCGCGCAGGCGCGCGGCGGCCTCGAAGTCCTGGCCGTCGATCGCGGACTCCTTGCGCTGACGGACCTCGCCGATCTTGTCGTCGTACTCGCGCAGGTCGGCGGGCGCCGTCATCCGGCGGATCCGCAGGCGCGAGCCGGCCTCGTCGATCAGGTCGATCGCCTTGTCCGGCAGGAAGCGGTCGGAGATGTAGCGGTCGGCCAGCGTCGCCGCGGAGACCAGGGCCTCGTCGGTGATCGTGACGCGGTGGTGGGCCTCGTAGCGGTCCCGGATGCCCTTGAGCATCTCGATCGTGTCGGCGATCGACGGCTCGGGGACCTGGATCGGCTGGAAGCGACGCTCCAGCGCGGCGTCCTTCTCGAGGTACTTGCGGTACTCGTCGAGGGTGGTCGCACCGATGGTCTGCAGCTCACCGCGGGCCAGCATCGGCTTGAGGATGCTGGCGGCGTCGATCGCGCCCTCGGCCGCACCGGCACCGACGAGGGTGTGGATCTCGTCGATGAACAGCACGATGTCGCCGCGGGTGCGGATCTCCTTGAGGACCTTCTTCAGGCGCTCCTCGAAGTCACCGCGGTAGCGCGAACCGGCCACCAGGGCGCCCAGGTCGAGCGTGTAGATCTGCTTGTCCTTGAGCGTCTCCGGGACGTTGCCCTTGACGATGTCCTGGGCCAGGCCCTCGACGATGGACGTCTTGCCGACGCCGGGCTCGCCGATCAGCACCGGGTTGTTCTTGGTACGCCGCGAGAGCACCTGCATGACGCGCTCGATCTGCGCTCCCCGGCCGATGATCGGGTCGAGCTTGCCCTCGCGGGCGTCCTGGGTCAGGTTGCGCCCGAACTGGTCCAGGACCAGCGAGGACGACGGGGTGTCCGCGCCGCTCGTGCTGCCGGACGCCGAGGCGGCCGCGCCGCTCTCCTTGCCCTGGAAGCCCGAGAGCAACTGGATGACCTGCTGGCGCACCCGGTTGAGGTCGGCGCCGAGCTTCTGCAGCACCTGGGCGGCGACGCCCTCCCCCTCACGGATCAGGCCGAGCAGGATGTGCTCGGTCCCGATGTAGGAGTGACCCAGCTGCAGCGCCTCGCGCAGGGACAGCTCCAGGACCTTCTTGGCGCGGGGGGTGAAGGGGATGTGGCCGGACGGGGCCTGCTGGCCCTGACCGATGATCTCCTCGACCTGGGCGCGCACGGCCTCCAGCGAGATGTCGAGGGACTCCAGCGCCTTGGCAGCGACTCCCTCGCCCTCGTGGATCAGGCCGAGCAGGATGTGCTCGGTCCCGATGTAGTTGTGGGAGAGCATGCGGGCCTCTTCCTGGGCCAGCACGACCACCCGGCGGGCTCGGTCAGTAAACCGCTCGAACATCTGCACGCTCCTCAAACGTCACGGGGTTGTTCACCGGTTACAACTCCGCGACCAGCCTACGCGTTCCACGTGAGCGACTCGTTTCCGTCCGCTGTCAGCGAAATCCGCCGGCCTCAGCGACCGACCAGACCGTGCTCGTAGGCGTAGACCACCGCCTGGATCCGGTCCCGCAGTCCGAGCTTGCGCAGCACCTCGGCCACGTGGGACTTCACGGTCTCGGCGGCGATGTGCAGATCGGTCGCGATCTCGGCGTTCGAACGACCCTTCGCCAGCTGGAGGAGCACCTCGCGCTCACGCGGGCTGAGGGTGGCGGCGGACGCCGGCTCCGGGCGGGCGCCGGGGACGTCGGCGAAGCGCGCCGCGACCAGCTGACGGCTCACCGCGGGTGCCAGGAGAACGGCCCCCTCGGCCACCAGCCGTACGGCCTCCACGAGCCGCTCCGCGGTCACGTCCTTGAGCAGGAAGCCGCTGGCACCGGCGCGGACCGCGTCGTACACGTAGGCGTCGAGGTCGAAAGTGGTCAGGATCAGAACCCTCGTCGAGTGGTCGTCAGTGATGAGCCGTTTCGCCTCGATGCCGTCGAGCTCGGGCATCCGGACGTCGACGAGCGCCACGTCGGGGCGGGTGCGCCCGACCAGGGCCACCAGCTCGCGGCCGTCGCCGGCCGTACCGACCACCTCCACGCCGTCCTGCGCCGCGAGCAGTGCCGCGAAGCCGGAGCAGATGGCCGGCTGGTCGTCCGCGACGACCACCCGGATCGGGTCAGGCTGCATCCGGATCACCCGTCGGCACGACTGCCACCACCTCGAAGCGCGACCCGGCCGCGTGGATCCGCAGCCGTCCGCCCAGTGCCTCGGCGCGCTCGCGCATCCCCGCCAGGCCCCGTCCGCCGTCCAGGTGGGTCGGCGGATGGTCCACGGCGTTGCTGACCCTGACCTCGAGCAGGCGCGGGGTCGCCTCGACGGCGACCTCGACCTCGGCGTCGGGGGCGTGCTTGCGGGCGTTGGTCAGCGATTCCTGGACCACCCGGTAGGCCGCGTAGCCGGCCGCCGCGCCGACCGGCGAGCCGACGTCGCCCACGAGCCGGACCTCCTGGCCCGAGCGCCGGGTGCGCTCCACCAGCGCCTCCACGTCGGCGAGTGTCGGCTGGGGGGACCGCTCGGCTTCTCCGGCGCGCCCCAGGATGCCCAGGACGCCGCGCAGCTCGTCCAACGCGAGCCGTGCCTCGCCGGCCACCTCAGCCAGCACCCGCTGGCCTGCCTCCCCCAGCTCGGGCTCGGTGTAGGGCGCTGTCTCGGCACGCACCGCGATCAGGGAGACGTGGTGGGCGACCACGTCGTGCAGGTCACGAGCCAGGCGGGCACGCTCGGCGACCACGGCGGCCTGGTCGGCGACCTCGCCCTCGCGGGCGGCGAGGCGGCGGCGCTGCCGCTCGTGGAGCGCGACCGTCCGGAACCACAGGGAGAAGGCCAGGACCACGGCCAGCGCCACCAGGTACACGACGCCGGTCTGGACACGTCGCGGCGTCTGGTCGAGGTAGATGGTGGCGGCGAAGGGAGCGGCCATGTCGACCCCGGACAGGAGCCACCCACCCACCACCAGGCAGGCGGTGCCGAGGGCCGCGAGCGAGGCGAGCGGACGCCGCCACGACGCGGACACCGCGACGCCGCAGAGCGCCGCGACCACCGCGAAGTGCAGCGGGGCCGAGGAGGGGTCCAGCCCGGTGGCGACCACGGGGAGCAGCGCGACGGCGATCCCGAAGGCGGGCCACCGGAGTGCGAGCGCGGGTGCTGGAGCGAGCAGCGCACCCACGACCGCACCGAGCCCGAGCATGCCGCCGCGGTCGACGAAACCCGCCGGACCGGCGAACAGGCCGGCGTCCTCGACGAACCACGGCAGCCAGGTCGCGGTGGCACAGCATACGAACACCACCAGGCCGGTGACCACGGCGGCCGCGCGGTAGGGGGCCGGCACGGGCAGGTCGTGGGCGCGAAGGAAGTTCTCGGTCATGGTGACGATCCTCGATCCGTGCGCACCGGCCGGACCACCCGTGCGGGGGCGGTCTTCGGCCTCCCCCGCACGGGGGAGGTCCTCAGTTGGCGGCGTCGTACGCCTCACGCACGTCGGCGGGGATGCGACCGCGCTCGGGGACCGAGTGACCATTGGAACGGGCCCACTCGCGGATCTCCTTGGCCGAGACGCCACCGGCGGCCGGCGCAGCGCCCCGGGCGGACCTCTTGGCGCCGGCGCCGCCACGACCGACCTTGCGGGCGTGACCGACGTAGGGGGCGAGGGCATCGCGCAGCGCTGAGGCGTTCTTGTCGTTCAGGTCGATCTCGTAGCTCGCTCCGTCGACACCGAAGGCGACGGTCTGCGTGGCGTCGGTTCCGTCGATGTCGTCGACCAGGACGATGTTGACGCGCTGAGCCATGAGTTTCTCCTCGATAAAGTGCTGATATCCGAATTGGATATCCATGACTTTAGTCATTTCGTCGCTCACGACAAGCATCCACGCGCCCATTTTCCGATATTCCTCGATTATCAGCGGTTGGGATCCGTGTGCCACGATGAACCGATCATGCAGCCGTCGTCGGGGACGAAACACGCGCTGCGCAGCGACATCCAGGGCCTGCGCGCGCTGGCTGTGGGACTCGTCGTGGTCTATCACCTGCATGGCGCGGCACTTCCCGGTGGATTCGTCGGCGTCGATGTCTTCTTCGTGATCTCGGGATTCCTGATCACCTCCCACCTGGTCGGTCGCCCGCCCCGCGGAGTTCGCGATCTGGGCGCCTTCTGGGGGCGCCGGCTGCGTCGGCTCCTGCCCGCCTCGCTCGTGGTGCTCCTCGCCACGCTGCTCGCCGTGCGCCTCTTCTCCCCCGAGACGGTGTGGCAGGCCACGGCCACCGATGCCCGCGCCGCCGCCCTGTACGTCGTCAACTGGGCCCTCGCCGGTCAGGCGATCGACTACCTCGCCGCCGACAACGCCCCCACCGCCGTGCAGCACTTCTGGTCGCTCTCGGTGGAGGAGCAGTTCTACTTCGGCTGGCCGCTCCTGGTCGGCGCCGTCGCTCTCCTCGCGCGCCGACGCGGCATCAGCGCCCGCGGTGCCCTCGCCGCCGCATTCGCAGTGGTCACCGCCGGGTCCTTCGCGTGGTCGGTCCACCTGACCTCGTCGAACCCTGCGGCGGCGTACTTCGTCACCCCGACCCGGATCTGGGAGCTGGCCGCCGGCGGGCTGCTCGCCGTCCTCGTCGCCGGCCGCGACGCCCACGACGCCGGTCGACGGGTCGCGGACATGACCAAGGCCCGCCGGCCGGAGCGCCTCATCGGTGCCTGGGCCGGGGTCGCGATGATCGCGGCCGCGGCCGTCCTCTACACCTCCGAGACACCGTTCCCCGGCCATCACGCCGCCCTGCCCGTCATCGGCACCGTGCTCCTCCTCGGCTTCGGCGCCTCCCGCGACGACCGCCTCTCCCCCGGCCCGATCCTGGCGTTGCGGCCCGTGCAGTGGCTCGGCGACGTGTCGTACTCCGTCTATCTCTGGCACTGGCCGCTGATCGTGGTGACCACCGCCTGGTCCGGACACGACCTCGGGTGGCGCACGGGCGCGGTCGTGCTGGCGCTGACCCTCGTGCTCGCCGGACTCACCGAGCGCTTCGTCGAGCGGCCCTTCCGCACGGCGGGTGCGGCGCGCTCGCTGCGGCGGACCTACGGCGTCGCGGTCGCCGCGATGGCCGTGGTCGTCGGCATCGCGACCGTGCAGGTTCTCGAGGTCCAGCACCGCGAGGACCAGGCCGACCGCGAGCTCGCCGCCGCCCTGCGCGACGGCGGCCCGTGCCTGGGCGCCGCGGCCCTGGACGACGGCGCCGACTGCCCGGAGGTCCCCTACGAACGGCTGCTGCCGTCGGTGAGTGCCGCGTCCTCCGACCTGTCCGAGGCCTACGGCGAGGTGGGACCACGGTCCTGCTTCGCCAGTGAACCCGAGTTCGAGTCCGTCGACTGCGTGTTCGGGGACAGCTCCGCCGACGTCACCGTGACCCTGTTCGGCAACTCCCACGCCGCCCAGTGGCTCCCCGCCGTCCAGGCCATCGCCGACCAGCGCGGGTGGCGGATCAGCACCCATTTCTCCGCCCGGTGCGCGACCGCCGACATCCCGCAGGAGTTCGACCGGTCCAGCGCCTCCGCGTCCTGCGTGGACTGGG
This sequence comes from Nocardioides sp. Root190, assembly GCF_001428565.1. Classification (GTDB taxonomy): domain Bacteria; phylum Actinomycetota; class Actinomycetes; order Propionibacteriales; family Nocardioidaceae; genus Nocardioides. Next base: position 432,464 of record NZ_LMIA01000001.1, read on the forward strand.
TCCAGCGCACCGCCGACGAGATCGTGCGCACCAAGCCCGACCTGGTCGTGGTGACCAACCGGCCCCAGGCACTGGTGCCGGGCAAGGACCGGGAGGAGTCCGACGAGGAGTACGCCGACGGCTACACCCGCATCCTGCGCGAGATCACCACCGCCGAGATCCCGGTGCTCGCCATCCGCGACACCCCGGACGCCCGCCGCGACGTCCCCGGCTGCATCGCCGAGCGCGGCGACGACTACCGGACCTGCGACGGACCCCGGGACCGCTGGCTGCCCTACGACCCGATCGTGGACGCCGTCGACCGGATCGACGACGACCGGTTGCGCCTGGTCGACCTGACCGACCGGTTCTGCGGACCGCAGGTGTGCACCCCGGTGATCGGCGGCGTGATCGCCTATCTCGACAGCAACCACATCACCGCGACCTTCGCGCAGACCCTCGCGCCGTACCTCGCGCCGTACCTGGACGACGCGCTGGAGCGCTGAGGCCTCCGGGTCGGACGCCGGCTCACCCCAGCCGGCGGAGCCGGTCCGCGAACTCCTCGAACCCGCTCACGTCCGTCCAGTCCGACGGGGGTCCGTCCTCGTACTCCAACCGGCCGCAGTCGTCGACGAAGGCGCCCTGCAGGCCCACGACGGACAGGCGAGCCCCCTCGGGCAGGGCGGAGGGGCGCGCCTGGTCCACTGCTGCCGGACCGAGGAAAAGCGCGACCGTGGTGCCTTCCGGGAGCCAGGTCTCGAAGTCCTCGATCGAGTGCGCAGGCTCGCCCTTTGTCGACATCACGGGGCCTCGTGGAACGGAGACGTGCACCGACCCGTCGTGGACCAGGCTGGGTTGCTCGTCCTTGAGCAGCTCGACCACCTCGAACTCGAGCGCCAGGCGACGCGACCCTGCGCTGGAGTGGATCGCGGCCATCTCGGCCAGGACCACCGCCGTCGCGTCGGCGAAGAGCACCGCGGCGGGGCGAGGCTGGAAGTCGTAGGCCGTGCCGACGTGGAACACCGACGTCGCTGGCCGACACAGCACCTCCGTCGAGGGAGCTCGGCTCGGCCCGGAGTCCGGCTGAGCAGAGGAACTGCACCCGGCGATCCCCATCACCACCGCGCTGAGAGCCAGCGCGCGAGCGATCCTCGATCGCGGAGTGCCGGTCTGGCGTCGTGTTGTCACACCAGGACGACGGCCACGGCGCGCACCGGGTTCCATCCGGTCAGGTGTTGCGCGCGTGGACCATGCCCAGCCCGCGCAGGGTGAGCCACGGCGCGTGGACCGTGAAGCACCGGCACTCGTCGAGCACGAGCGGGGCCAAGTGACCGGTCGCGATCACCGTCACGTCCTCGCGCTCGGCATCCAGGGCTGCGACGAGCCGTTCGACCATGCCCTCGACCTGGCTGGCGACACCGAACACCATGCCGGACTGCAGGGCCTCGACGGTGTTCTTGCCGATCACGCCACGAGGGCGGACGAGCTCGACCATGCGCAACTGGGCGCCGCCGCGGCTCAGGGCGTCGAGCGAGATCTCGATGCCGGGCGTGATCGCGCCGCCGACGTACCTGCCCTCGGCGTCGACCACGTCGAACGTGGTCGCCGTGCCCCCGAAGTCGACGACGATGGCCGGGCCGGCGAAATCGGATGCCGCAGCGAGGGCGTTGACGATGCGGTCGCTGCCGACCTCGCGGGGGTTGTCGACGACGATGGGTACGCCGGTGCGGACGCCGGGCTCGACGATCACCAGGGCGACGTCGGGGAACTGCGCGGTGAGCATCTCGCGCCAGGCATTGAGGACCGACGGGACGGTGGCACACACGGCCACGCCGGTGACCGTGTCGCCGAGACGACCGAGCAGACCGCGCAGCAGCACGCCCCACTCGTCGGAGGTCCGGTGCTCGTTGGTGGACACCCTCCAGTGCGCCGTGACCTCGCCGTCCTCCAGCAGCCCGAGGACGGTGTGCGCGTTGCCGATGTCGGCGGCGAGGAGGGCCACGGCTCAGTCCTGCGGCGTCCGGAAGTCGAGACCGAGGTCGAACACGTCGACGGAGTGCGTGAGCGCGCCGACGGAGATGAAGTCGACGCCGGTCAGGGCGACCTCGCGGGCGCGCTCGATGGTGAGTCCGCCCGAGGCCTCGAGCGTCGCGTGGCCACCGGCAGCGGCGTTGATCCGCACCGCCTCGGCCATGTCGGCGGTGCTCATGTTGTCGAGCAGCACCTCGGTGCAGCCGGCCGCCAGGACAGCGCGCAGCTCGTCGAGGTCCATCACCTCGACCTCGACCCTCAGGCCGGGGTTCGCGGCGACGACGGCCTGGTACGCCGGAACGACGCCACCCGCCGCGACGGCGTGGTTGTCCTTGACCATCGCCCGGTCGACGAGGCTGAACCGGTGGTTGACCCCGCCGCCGCAACGCACGGCGTACTTCTGCAGGGCGCGCCAGCCGGGGAGGGTCTTGCGGGTGTCGAGGACGCGGGCCCGGGTGCCGGCCAGGGCCTCGACCCAGGCCGCCGTGGCGGTGGCGACACCCGACAGGTGCGAGGCGAAGTTGAGTGCCGTGCGCTCGGCCGTGAGCACGCCCTGGACGGGTCCCGACACGGTCAGCACGACGTCGCCGGGCGTGACCCGGGTGCCGTCGGGGACGCGGCCGGTCACCTCGACCGTGTCGCCGAGCGCGTAGGCGAACGCCAGCTCCGCCACTGCGAGGCCGGCGACGACGCCGGGCTCGCGGGCGCTGAAGTCGGCGACGGCGTGGCCCATGTCGGGCATCGCCGCGCTCGTCGCGTCGTCGACGCCACCGGGCAGGTCCTCCTCGAAGGCGAGGACGACGTGGTCGAAGACGGCTCGCGGGTCGAGCCCGGCAGCCGCGATCTCCTCGACGAGCGCGGCCGGCAGGGCGGCGTACGGCGTCCGGGCGATCATGCGACGCCGCCGTCCGTGGCTGGCGAGGGCGTGAACGCCACCGTGGTCACGCCGTCGTTCATGCGTACGTCGAAGTGCCCGGCCCAGGTCTGGTCGTCCCGCTCGGGGAAGTCCTCGCGCCAGTGGGAGCCGCGGGTCTCCTCGCGCAGGGCCGCCGCGTCCGCGAGCGCCGCGCTGATGGTGACCAGGTTGGTGGCCTCCCACGACGTCTGGTCGATCGCGTCGGCGGTGACACCGGCGAGCTTGTCGAGCACGGCAGCACCCTCGGCCAGGCCCGGCGCCGAGCGGAGCACGCCGACCCGGGAGCTCATCGTCTCCTGGAGCTCGCGGCGCACCTCGCCCGCGACGAGGCCCTCGGTGCGGTCATCAGCGCCGGGCTCGCGCCAGGCGGGGAGCTCGGCGGGCAGCACGTCGGCGATCCGCCGCGAGAACACCAGTCCCTCGAGCAGCGAGTTGGAGGCCAGTCGGTTGGCGCCGTGGACGCCGGAGCAGGCGACCTCACCGGTCGCGTACAGGCCGGGCAGGTCGGTCCGTCCGACCAGGTCGGTGCGCACGCCTCCGGACGCGTAGTGGCAGGCCGGTGCGACCGGGATCAGCTGGGTGACCGGGTCGACACCGTGCGAACGGGTGGTCGCGAGGATCGTCGGGAACCGGCGCTCCCAGAACTCCGCGCCGAGATGACGGGCGTCGAGCCACATGTGCGGGCGGCCGGTCTCGAGCATCCGCTTCATGATCGCCTTGGCCACCACGTCGCGCGGAGCCAGGTCGGCGAGCTCGTGGACGCCCTGCATGAAACGGTTGCCGCCCTCCTCGGGCAGGCCGTCGACGAGGAATGCGCCCTCGCCACGGACGGCCTCGGAGATCAACGGCTGCTGGCCGCGCGACTCCGGGCCGAGGTACATCACCGTCGGGTGGAACTGGACGAACTCGAGGTCGCGCAAGGTCGCTCCGGCGCGCAGTGCGACGGCCATGCCGTCGCCGGTGGACACCGAGGGGTTGGTGGTCTGGGAGAACACCTGGCCGAGGCCGCCGCTGGCGAGCACCACGGCCCGGCAGTGCACGGCGCCGACGCCGTCGCGCTCGCCCTCGCCGATGACGTGCAGGGTCAGCCCGGCGACGCCCGTGACACCGGCCTCGTCCCGGCCGAGCAGCAGGTCGACGGCCAGCGCGTGCTGGATGACCTCGATGTCGGGAGCCGCCTCGATCGCGGCGATCAGCGCCCGCTGGATCTCGGCGCCGGTGGCGTCGCCCCCCGCATGCGCGATCCGGTCGCGGTGGTGGCCGCCCTCACGGGTGAGCGAGAGCTCGCCGTCGGGCGTGTGGTCGAAGTTGGTGCCGAGGGCGATCAGCTCCCGCACCGCCTCGGGCCCCTCGGTGACGAGGATCCGCACGGCGTCGAGGTCGCAGACGCCGGCGCCCGCGACGAGGGTGTCCGCCTCGTGCTCGGCGGGGGTGTCGCCGGGCCCGAGCGCGGCGGCGATCCCGCCCTGCGCCCACTGCGTCGAACCGGCAGCGAGCACGTCCTTGGTGACGACGAGGATCTTCTCGACCTGCCCCCGCAGCCTCAGGGCAGCCGTCAGTCCGGCGATCCCGGAGCCGACGATGACCACGTCGGCACGGGTGGTCCAGCCGGGACCGGGTGCCCGAAGGCGTCCCGGGAGGCGTCGTACGGCGGCAGGGGCCGCAGGCTGCTCGGTGGGCATCGGGTCAGGCTAGCGATCAGTGACGTTCGGCGCTCAGCGGGCGCTTCAGCGCGCCGCGGTCACGTCGCCGCGCGACAGCGTCGGGTCGCCGAACGTCTCGGCCGGGTCGAAGCCGGTCGCCATGATCTTGTTGTCGGCGTCGACGAAGACCACGTGGGGCTGGTACTCCTTGGCCTCCTCGGTCGACATCTGGCCGTAGGCGATCAGGATGACCAGGTCCCCGGGGTGGACCAGCCGGGCGGCGGCACCGTTGATGCCGATCACACCGGAGCCACGCTCGCCCGCGATCGTGTACGTCTCGAGCCGGGCGCCGTTGGTGATGTCGACGATGTGGACGAGCTCACCGGCCAGCAGGTCGGCCGCGTCGAGGAGGTCCTCGTCGACGGTGACCGAACCGACGTAGTGCAGGTCGGCCTGCGTGACGGTCGCTCGGTGGATCTTGCTCTTCATCATGGTGCGCAGCATGGGTTTCTCCTCCAGTGCCGTTCAGAAACTCAGGGGCAGGTTGTCGATCAAGCGGGTCGTGCCGACCCGCGCTGCGACGAGCACCCGGCCCTCGGAGCCGGGCTCGGGGTAGTCGGGCAGCTCGCCCAGACCGGTCGTGGTGAGGGCGAGGTAGTCGAGTTCGATGCCGGGCTCCGCGCGCAGGACCTTCATCGCCGCCCAGCGCGCGGCGGGCACGCCGTGGGCAGCCCGGTCCTGGGCCGCGCGCAGCGCGCGGCTGAGGGTCGCGGCCTGCTGGCGCTGCTCGTCGTCGAGGTAGCGGTTGCGGCTGGACCTGGCCAGGCCGTCGGTCTCACGGTCGGTGGCCACACCCACGACCTCGATCCCCAGGCAGAGGTCCGAGGCCATCCGGCGGATCAGCGCGAGCTGCTGGTAGTCCTTCTCGCCGAAGATCGCGACATCGGGACGGACCAGTCCGAAGAGCTTGGCGACCACGGTGAGGACTCCCCGGAAGTGACCGGGGCGGCTGGCGCCCTCGAGCACGTCCGCGAGCGGACCGGGCTGCACCGTCACGGCCTCGCTGACGACGCCCTCGTGCGGCACCCCGTCGGGGTACATCTCGACAACCGTCGGCGCGAAGACCACGTCGACGCCCTCGGTCGCGGCGATCTCGAGATCACCCTCGAAGGTGCGCGGGTAGCGGTCGAGGTCCTCGTCCGGCCCGAACTGCAGCGGGTTGACGAAGATCGACAGCACGACGGTGCCCTCGGTCCCGGCGCGCTCACGGGCCATCTGCAGCAACCTGGCGTGCCCCTCGTGGAGCGCACCCATCGTCGGCACGAACACGACGGGACCGCCGACCTGGAGGCCGGCCAGATCCGCCCGGCTGCGTGCGACAGCGGGCGTGGTGCGCACCGTCACCCGCGGTGGTCCTCGCTCGGCCGGACGAAACGGGCCTCGAAGCGAGCGCGATGGTCGCCGTCGTCGTACGCAGCGAGCACGTCGGCGATCTTGAGCGCCTGGATCCCCAGGAGGCGGCCGTCGGTGACCGAGCGGTCCAGGGTGGCCCAGGCCATCGCGACGTACGACGGCAGGGTGTCGGGTGCGTTGGACGAGATGTCCGCCAGGTGCGCGGCAACGGTCCGCACGTCGCCGCGGACGATCGGGCCGGTCAGTGCGGCATCGCCGTGGGCCAGCGCGTTGTCCAGCGCGGCGTCGAGCAGCGGGCGGAGCGTGCCGGCGGGGTCGTCGACACCGGCGGCGGCGAGCAGGCCCATCGCCTCGCTGACGAGGGTGACCAGGTGGTTGGCGCCGTGGGCGAGCCCGGCGTGGTAGAGCGTGCGCATCTCCTCGGGCACCCAGGTCGGGCGGCCTCCGAGGTCAGCGACGAGGGACTCGGCGAGCTCACGCTCGTCGGCTCCGGCGGTCAGGCCGAAGACGCAGCCGTGCAGGCGCTCCAGGTCGACGGCCGTGCCGGTGAAGGTCATCGCGGGGTGCAGGGCGATGACCTTGGCGCCGACCGCAGCAGCCGGCGCGAGAACGGCGAGGCCGTGGCGACCGGAGGTGTGGGCGACGTACTGCCCCGCCTGGATCGCACCGCTGTCGGCGAGCACGCGCACCACGTTGGGGAGCATGTCGTCGGGGACGGTGAGCAGCAGCAGGTCGGCCCGGCGGGCGACATCGCTCGGCTTGAGCATCGCGACACCGGGCAGCAGGTCGGCAGCGCGGCGACGCGAGGCGTCGGACTCGCCGGCAGCGGCAACCACGGGATGGCCGGCCGCACTCAGGCCAGCAGCCAGGACGGCGCCGACGCGACCAGCGCCGATCACGCCCACGCGGAACTTGTTCGACATCGTGAACCTTTCGTTCCCGTCCCGCCGACCACTGCCCGCAGGCAGCCGGTGTGGGTACCGGACGTTGTGCTCAAGGTGTGCCCGGGGTTCCGGGACAGCCACAACCGTACGCCCGTCCGGAGCCGACGAGAACGGGTCGGTTCCGTGGGGTAGGTCACAGGCGATCGGCGATCCGGGCGCGACCACGCCCGTCGACCACCGCCCAGGCCGCCCTGCGGAGCCTCCTGCGGGCCCCTGAGCCGTCAGCGCCGCCCTCGACGTCCCCACCGTCCAGCAGGTCCCGCACGATGCTCCGGGCCGACGCGGGGTCCCCACGGAGGTCGGCGAGCGTGCCCAGCGGCGCGACCAGCCCTGCCTCGACCGCGCGGCGGTAGGTGTCGGCCTGGTTGTCCGCCACCTGGACCAGCGCGGCCGCTGCACCCAGGCACAGCAGCTCGGCGCTCGAGGTCCCCGCCGCGCTGACCACCAGGTCGCTGCGGGCGATCAGGGCCGGCAGCTCGCTGGTCGGATCGATCACCTCGATGCCCTGCCCCGGCCCGGGCACCAGCGCGTCCAGCTGCGCACGCAGCTCGGGTCGGGCCGCAACGACGGTGAGGTGCACCGGGAGCCCGGCGCCGAGGACCGCGCCGGCGAGCGGTGGCGCTGCCCCGTGGGCGTCGGTGCCGCCGGAGAACACCACCACCCGCGGCGGATCGCCCTCGACGTGGGTCTCGACGTCGCTCGGGCGGTGTGCGAGGACCTCGTCGCGGATGAGCGCGTGCGCGATGCCGAGGAGGCGGTCCGGGCCGACCGCTGCGTCCGCCTCGGCCCCCAGCGTCGGGTCGATCACCACGTCGGCAGGCCGTCCCCTGGCACCGGCGTCGACGAAGGCCGCCACCCGGTACGACGTGCCGAGGGCGTCGTACGCCGCGACGGGGAGGACGTAGGAGTCCACGACCACGGTCCCCGGCCGGTGCCGGGCCACGGCGGCCAGCTGCCCGGCGAGGTCCGGGGGCGGCTGCTCCCAGGTCATCTCGCGCCGCTCGAGCTGCGCCCGGGCGAACGGCACCGAGGCCGCGTCGGTCAGGAAGTGCACCGCGCGACCGCGCGAGACCAGCTCCTCGGCGAGGGCGATGCACCTCATCAGGTGCCCGGCGCCGAGCCCCGGGCCGAGGTCGCACCAGATCAGGACAGACACGCGCGCCACACCCTGTCCACCTCAATTCCGGCCCCGACGGCGGCCAACGGTATCGTCGGCCCCGTTTGGAAACGGCGGGGATTCACCCCGTCCCGGCTCGACGGAAGGCCCGCACGTGTCCATCCTCCAGGGATCCAGCATCCTGATCACCGGCGGAACCGGTTCGTTCGGCAAGGCCTTCATCCGCCACGCCCTCGACAACTTCGACCCGCGCCGCCTCATCATCTTCAGCCGGGACGAGCTGAAGCAGTTCGAGTGCCGGGCACTGTTCAACGACGACCCGCGCCTGCGCTGGTTCATCGGCGACATCCGCGACCAGCCGCGACTGACCCGCGCGATGCACGATGTCGACTACGTCGTGCACGCCGCCGCCCTCAAGCAGGTCGACACCGGCGAGTACAACCCGTTCGAGTTCGTGAAGACCAACGTGCTGGGTTCCCAGAACGTCGTCGAGGCCGCGATCGACTCCGGCGTGAAGCGCGTCGTCGCGCTGTCCACCGACAAGGCCTCCTCGCCGATCAACCTGTACGGCGCCACGAAGCTCACCGCCGACAAGATCTTCACCCTCGGCAACAACTACGCGGCGTCGTACCCGACCCGCTTCTCGGTGGTCCGCTACGGCAACGTCACCGGCTCGCGCGGCTCGATCATCCCGAAGTGGCGCGCGATGCACGAGCGCGGCGAGTCGTTGCCGATCACGGACCTGCGCTGCACGCGCTTCCTGATCACCCTGCCCGAGGCCGTCCAGATGGTCATCGACACCTTCGAGATGATGCAGGGCGGCGAGTTGGTCGTCCCCCACATCGCCTCGCACAAGGTCATCGACCTCGCCCAGGCGATCGCGCCCGGCGCCGAGATGCACGACATCGGCCTGCGCCCCGGCGAGAAGCTCCACGAGGAGATGATCAGCCCCGAGGAGGGCCGCCGCGCCGTCATCGTGATGGGCGGCAAGTACTACGTCATCGAGCCCGAGATCGGCTCCTGGGGCTACCAGCCCATCAAGGACGCCATCCCGGTCCCGGAGGGCTTCCACTGCGCCTCCGACAAGAACGACATCTGGATCGGCGTCGACGAGCTGCGCGCGCTCCTCGAGTCGGGCGTCTGATGCTCCCCTACGGTCGGCAGTCGATCTCCGAGGAGGACATCGAGGCCGTCGTCGCGATCCTGCGCGGTGACTGGCTCACCACGGGGCCGACCGTGACCGCGTTCGAGGAGGCCGTCGGCAAGGTCGCCGGCGGCCACCGGGCGGTGTCCTGCACCTCGGGCACCGCTGCGCTCCACATGGGGTACGCCGCCGCCGGAGTCGGGGCGGGCGACGAGGTCATCACCACGCCGATGACCTTCGTCGCGACCGCGTCGGGCGCCTCGATCCTCGGCGCGAAGATCGTCTTCGCCGACGTCGAGGAGGACACCGCGCTGATCGACCCCGCAGCGGTCGAGGCCCTCGTCACCGAGCGCACCAAGGTCGTCGCGGCCGTCGACTACGCCGGTCACCCTGCCGACTACGACGCGCTGCAGGCCGTCGCGGACCGGGTCGGCGCCCTCACCCTCGACGACGCCGCGCACTCGATCGGCGGCAGCTACCGCGGCCGGCCCGTCGGCGACCTGGCCGACCTGACGTCGTTCTCGTTCTTCCCGACCAAGAACCTCACCACCGCCGAGGGCGGCGCCCTGGTGGCCCGCGACGACGCGATCGCCCAGCGGGCCCACGAGTTCCACTTCATCGGCCTGGTGCGCGACCAGTCGCGGTTCCGGATGACCGACGAGGGTCCGTGGCACCAGGAGGTCCACGACCTCGGCCTGAACTACCGCCTCACCGACGTCGCCTGCGCGCTGGGCCTGTCCCAGCTCACCCGGCTCGACGCGTTCAAGACCCGCCGCACCGAGATCACCGCGCGCTACAACGCCGCACTGGCCGACGTACCCGGGCTGCGGATCCCGGTGCAGCGCGACGACGTCGACCCCGTGTGGCACCTCTACCCCGTGCGGGTCCTCGAGGGACGCCGTCGCGAGGTCTTCGAGAAGATGCGCGAGCGGGGCATCGGGGTGCAGGTCAACTACATCCCCGTCTACTGGCACCCGGTCTACGCCGACCTGGGCTACCAGCGCGGCATGTGCCCGAACGCCGAGGCGTTCTACGCCGAGGAGCTCTCCCTCCCGCTCTACCCCGACCTGACCGATGCCGAGGTCGACCGCGTCATCGAGACGCTGGTCGACGTCCTCGGCTGAGGACGACCGAGCCCCCGCCATGAGCCTCGTCCGCCGCCTGTACGCCACCGTGATGTCGATGCTCCCCGAGCTCGGCAAGTTCGGGGTCGTCGGCCTGGTCGGGCTGCTCGTCGACGTGGGCGGCTTCAACCTGCTGCGGTTCGCCGGCGGCGAGGGTCCGCTGCACGACTACCCGCTGACGGCCAAGATCGTCTCCTCGGCGGTCGCGACCATCGTGTCGTGGCTCGGCCACCGCTACTGGACCTTCGAGCACGGTCGGCGCGACGCGGTCCACCACGAGTTCCTGCTCTTCCTCGTGATGTGCACGATCGGGACCGGCATCGCTGTCGGCTGTCTCGCGGTGTCGCACTACGTCCTCGGCTTCGAGTCCGCGGTCGCCGACAACATCGCCGCCAACGTGATCGGCCTCGGCCTGGGCACGGCGTTCCGGTTCTGGGCCTACCGCACGGTGGTCTTCAGCCACACCGGGGACGGCGACGGAGCGTCCGGCGACTCCGGCAGCTCCGAGGGCTCGGTCAGCGCCCGCGCCTGATCCCCACGGTCCGCAGCCTCATCTTCAGGACCAGCAGGATCATCTCGAGCCCGAGCTTGATCGTCTTGCCGAGGTCGCCGGTCACCGAGGAGACGCCCACCCGCGGGTGGTAGTTGACCGGCACCTGCACCAGCTTGGTGCGCATGATGACGGCGATGAGCAGCATCTCCAGGCCGTAGGCCGAGCCGTCGAGACGTGAGCGGCTCAGCACCATCGAGGCCTGCTCGCGGGTCATCACGCGGAAGGTGCAACCGACATCGCTGAGGTAGCTCGTGTTGTAGAGCACCTCGATGAGCTTGGCGACCGCCCAGTTGCCCCACTGCAGGAACGGGCCCATGTTGGCGCCGTGCCAGATGAAGTTCGACACCGTGCGCGAGCCGACGACGTAGTCGCACTCGGGCATGAAGGCCAGCAGCTTGCGCAGGTCCTCGGGGTTGAAGGTCCCGTCGGGCTCGCAGATGGCGACCAGGTCGGTGTCTGCCTCGCGCAGACCGCGCTTGATCGCGGCGCCGTACCCCTGCGTGGTCTCGACGACCTCGCGGGCGCCGGTGCGGGCGACCTCCTGCGAGGTGCCCTCGGCCGCGTTGTTGTTGACGACGATGACCTCGTCGACGATCTCGAGAGCCTCGAACCGCGCCGCGATGTCAGCGATGCTGTCCTTCTCGTTGTACGTCGGAAGCACGACCGACAACGTCTTTCCCTGCCACATTCGAGGCGTCCTCCGTCACTCGTCGCCGGGTCAGCGGTTCGCCACGACGAGCATCTGGCCCGCCAGCGGCTTGATGGGCGAGCGAAGGTACCACGGCACCAGGAAGGTCAGGCCGGAGCCGCGGGACTTCATCGTGAGCGGGAGGAAGCGGGCCTTCATCGTCTCGATGGACCACCCCTCCGAGACGAGATAGTCGCCCAGGGACTGGTCGGTGAAGATCGCGACGTGGGTGAAGTCGTCGAAGTAGCGCCCCGGATTGAGCCGGAAGTTGGGCTGCATCAGGATCAGGCGTCCGCCCGGTCGCAGCACCCGTCGGGACTCGGCGAGCAGCTTCGTCGCGTCGGCCCGCTCGAGGTGCTCGAGCAGGTTGGAGGCGAAGACGACGTCGAAGCTCCCGTCGGCGAAGTCGCTCAGGTCGGTGCAGTCACCGACCACGGCCTCGACGTGCTCGGCCGCGCCGCGCCGGACCGTGGCGTCCAGGTCCATCGCCACGACGCGTCGCGCGGACACCTGGTTGGAGAAGTCGCACCAGCCGGCGCCGAGCTCGAGGACGTCGGCGTCCGGGGCGATCCAGCGGGAGAGGTAGGCGCAGATGTGCTCCCAGATCCGACCCCGGCTGGCATTGGCGGCCAGTCGGGTCTCGAAGTATCCGGGGCGGTAGGTAGCGTCGTCCCCACTGGGATCCGGGCTGTCAGGCACAGTCCCGAAACGTATCAGCATCGAGGAGAACGATGAGCACCACGGAGTCGGCCACCGCCGAGTCGGCCACCCCGTCCCTGTCGCTGCCGGGCTGGACGCGCCCGGTCGCGCAGGGCGCGACGCTCGTCCTCGTCGTGGCGCTGCTGGCGTGGACCGGCGTCGCCGGCATGTCCTGGACCGGGCTCCTCCTCGCCACCCTCACCGTGGTGGCGACCACCCTCCTGCCCGGCGTCGTCGTGTGGCGCGTCGTACGCCCCCGGCACGGCTGGTGGGCCGAGGACATCGGGCTCGGCTTCGGCGTGGGATCGGTCATGGCACTGCTCGCCCAGGTCCCCGCCGGCCTGCTCGGGCTGCACTGGCTCTCCGCGGTCCTGGTCCTTGCCGTGACGGGCGTCCTCCTCGCCGTCCCCGTCACCCGTGACCGGGTCCGCACGGCCGAGACCGCGGCACTGCCGGCCTGGTGGTGGCCGCTCGTCGGCACCACGATGCTCGCGCTGGTTCCGCAGCAACGCGACTACTTCCGCGCCAACCCGCTGGACTGGGTCGACAACACCCGCCTGCACATCGACTCCCCGCTCCACCTCGCCCTCGTCAGCCAGCTGTCCGAGCGGGGACCGACGACCTTCCCGTGGGTGCAGAGCGAGGCGCTCGGCTACCACTGGTTCAGCCACGCGTGGATGGCCCAGGTCGGTGCCACCTCGGGCGCCGAGCTCGACTCCGTGCTGCTGCGGTTCATGCCCGCGGTGATGCTCGTCGTCGTACCCGTCGCCGTCGCCGCGGCGGCGGTGCGCCTGACGGACCGGGCGTGGGCCGGTCCCGTGGCCGCGCTGCTGGTCGTCGGCTGCGGCCAGATGAACGCCTTCGGCGCCGACATCTTCCGGCGACCGATCATCCCCGAGTCGCCGACCCTGGGCCTGTCGGTGCCGATGCTGATGGCGCTGCTCGTCGTGATCGTCACGCGCTGGCGACGCACGGCGATGCCCGGCGCCTGGGTCGTGCTGGTCCTGCTGGCGGTCGGAGCCGCCGGCACCAAGGGGTCCGCGACACCCTTGGTGATCGCGGGCCTCGGGCTCGCGGGACTGATGATGCTGCTGCTCAACCGCCAGTACGCCGCGCGCATCTTCGCCGACGGCTGCCTGTGCGTGGCCGCCGTGGTGGTGGTCATCGCGACGGTGTTCCGCGGCTCGGGCGCAGGACTGCACTTCGGCTTCGCCGACGCCGCGGCCCAGACCTGGGGCGGCCGGCTGCTCGGCACCGACACGGTGTGGAGCCGGGAGATCGGTGCCCTGGTCACCGTCATGGGCGTGCTCACCGCTGCGGTGATCGGGCTGTGCCTGCTGGCGTTCCGCCGGTGGCGCGAGGACCCCGCCCCCTGGCTCCTGGCCGGCGCCGGGATCGCCGGCGCGGCTGCCGTCTTCTGCTTCGCGCACCCCGGCAACAGCCAGGGCTACTTCGCGATCCAGGCGGCGCCGGTGATGGTGCTGCTGGCCGTGCTGACGCTCGCCGTCCTCGTCGACGAGTGGCCCCTGCGCCAGGTCGCGACGATCCTGCTGGTCGCCGTGCCGATCGGTCTGCTCGCCGCCCGCGGACCCGTCATGCTGCTCGGTCCGATGAAGCGTGCCGACCACTCCGACGCGTTCGCGCTGTTCGCCACGAGCACCGTGGTGCTGCTCGCGGGCGTCGGCCTCGCCGTCCTGCTCTCGACCCAGCAGCGCCTCGTCGCCGGCGTCGCCGCGCTCGGCGCCGCCGTGATCGTCGGCGGCCTCGCGATCAACTGGCAGCACCTGCAGCCCGCCCCGAAGCCGGACACCATCAAGGTCGAGCGGGACACCGACGGCGCCATCTCGCGAGCCACGATCCGGGCGGCGCGCTGGCTGCGCGACCACTCCGACCGCAACGACGTCGTCATGTCGAACCGGCACTGCTACGCCCCGGCCGACGACCCGGTCGACGGCTGCGACAGCCGCCGGATGGTCGTCGCGGGCTGGTCCGAGCGCCAGGTGCTGCTGGAGGGCTGGACGGCGACGCCGCGATCGGCCGAGGAGGGCCCGGAGGGCCGCGACTCGATCACGATCGCCTACTGGAACCTCGACCTGCTCGCGCTCAACGACGGCTTCATCGCCGCCCCGAGTGCCGATGCGGCCCGCGAGCTGCGCGAGGAGCACGACGTGCGGTGGGTGTTCGTGGACCACCTGCGGCCCCACGCCGACGAGGCGGCCTTCGCGCCGTACGCGACGAAGCGGGCGACCTTCCGCGGCGTGGACATCTACGAGCTGCGCGACTGAGGCGCGGGGGCGCGCGCCTGCTCAGACGTCGCGGCCGGTGACCGGGTCGACCCCGGCCTTCGCCTCCAGGACGCGCAGGCGCTCCTCGAAGACGACGGCAGCGCTGATCCGGGCCCGGACCCGTGCGTGCTCGGCCCGGACCTCCTCCAGGACCGTGCGGGCGGCGGCGACGTCCTCGGGGGAACCGGTCGGAGCGGGTTCCTCGACGCGTCGCCGCAGCGCCTCGAGCCGCTCCTCCAGGGCCGCGACCTGCGGCCCGATCCGGCCGATCTCGCGCACGGCGTCGCCGAGCCGCTTCTCGAGGTCCTCCACCCGGGGGCCGAGCTCGTCCGGCAGTCGGTGGGCGCGGCGCAGGGCGCGCACCAGGTCGCGGGATCGACTCATCGTTGCTCCTCGTGTGCGCGGTCGCTCGGCCAGAACCGTACCGACCCGTCCTCGATCCAGCCGCGGAGCAGGGCTCCTTCGGCGGCGACCCGGTGCTCGGGCCCGATCTTGCCGGAGGCACCGGACTGGTAGTCCCAGCGCTGCGGGTCCTCGGCGACGTACGACAGGCCGGTGACCAGCAGGGCGGCGTCCGGGAACAGCCTGCGTGCCAGCCAGGCGGCCGTCGTGCCGCTCGTCGGGGCAAGGGCCTCGGTGCGCCACGGGAGCCCGAGATCCTCGAGCAACGGCTGCGCGACGAGGTCGTTGGGCGCCACCACGAAGCCGAGATCGGCCGGCCAGGACGTCGGCCAGACCTCCGGTCGGTGGTACATCCGCATCGGCTCGAGCATCACGTACAACCGCGACGGGTAGTCGTCGTACAGGCGTCGGGTGGCGCGCACCAGGCGTGACCAGAGGACGACGTCGGTACGGCGGCCGGCGGCACGGGGCTCGCCCGGCTCGTCAGTGGTGAAGCTGTTGACCCGGACCACCAGGTCGCAGGCGTCGATCGCGTCCGCGCGGGCATCGGAGGCCACCAGGGGTGCGTTGCCGACGACGGCGATGGTGCGGACCGGCGTACGACGGGCGTAGGCCGCCACCAGGTCCCTCAGGACGCCGAGACGGGAGGCGTCCGGGACAGGTGGGGTCACGCGGGAGATGCTACGCAGACTGCGCCTTGCGCCACGCCCGGCCGGCGTCGCGCTCGGCCTGGAGCTCGGAACGCACGGTGTCGACCTCGGCCTCGAGCTCGGCGACCCGGACGATGGCCTGCCCGGCCCGCTCCTCGGCGTCGGCGAGGCGGGCGGAGAGCCGCTCGGCAGCGCGCTGCGCCTCGGAGGCGGCGTCGTGCGCCTCGGCCAGCTCCTGACGCGCGTCGGCGAGCTCGGAGGCAGCGTCGCCGAGACGGCGCTCGAGACGGGAGATGGTGGCGTCGCGGCGGGCGATCTTGCCGGTCATGTCGGCCGCGAACTCGACGTTCTCGGTGGTGCGGACCTCGGTGAGGTCGGCATAGGACCGCGCCTGGGCGGCACGGTCGCGCGCAGCGTCCTCGCGGGAGGTCATCAGCTCGGAGTGGGTGATCCGGGTGGCCGTCGCGCCGAGCACGACAGCAGCCACCGCGGCGAGCGTCACGAGCAGCCCGGAACCGGTGGCGGCGGTGCCGGCCACGGCGAGCGCCGCGACCACGATCAGGAGCACGGCGACCACGAGGCGGGTCGACCGCTGGCGACGGCGGTTTCCGGCGGAGGTGCTGGACCTGACAGGGGAAGTCATGTCAGCACGGTATGCCTCCCGAGGGCCCCTGGGACGGAGGACACGCTCGTCACACCAGTCACACGGGTTACATCACCACGGTAGTCCCGGGCCAAAAGCACCCATTTCGGGCCAGTCCCGGTGCTTTTGGTCCGGGACTACCGAGAGTCGGGACGGCGGACCCGGCACGAGCGCTCGAGCAGCAACGCCGCCACGACGGCGGCCGCCGCGCAGGCGAGCGCGATGAGCGACCAGGTGATCCGTTCGTCCGCCCGCTCGGCGGGGTCGCCGATCCAGGAGAGCGCATAGCCGGCGTACCCCCCGCCGACCAGGGCGGCCACGAGGGCGCTGGCGCGGGCCGCGACCAGGCGGTTGACGGCCTGGTGGGGCTGGAGCCGCTCACGGCGTACGTGCACGGATCGGTGGGTCACCCAGGCGACGTAGCCGAGGATCGCCGCCAGGAGCAGCAGGGCGAGGGGTTGGGCAGGCTGAACGAGCGGGGGTACGGCGCCGAGGCGCTCCCAGAGCGGATGGACCGCCCAGCCGCCCACCAGCCCCACGACGGCCCACCTGACGAGCGTCAGCGGAGTCGTGGGCCGCAGGGAGCCCGTCGGATCGTCGAGCGGCTCGCGATCCGGTTCCGGCTCCCCGCCGTCGCGGGTCACTCGAGCCCGAGGACCAGATCGGGGCGCGGGATGAGACCGGCGGTGCCGGCCTTCGCCAGGAGCTCGGCGATCGGGCCGCGGTCCAGGAACTCCGCGTCCGGCTCGAGGTCGAGCCACGGCTGGAGCACGAAGGACCGCTCGTGGGCGCGCGGGTGCGGGAGCGTGAGCTCCTCCTTGTCGCTGCGCCGGTCGCCCACCACGATCAGGTCGACGTCGAGGGTCCGCGGCGCGTTCTTGACCTCGCTGCGCATGCGGTCGAAGGCGTCCTCGACGGCGTGCGCACGGTCCAGCAGCCGGTGCGCCGACAGCGTGGTGTCGGCCAGCACGACGGCGTTGAAGAAGGTCTGGGAGTCCTCCGGGCAGTCGACCGGGGCCGACTCGTAGACCGGGGAGACGCCGGTGACCCACACGTTGGGGGTGTCCGCGAGCGCGTCGACGCCGCCCTGCAGGTTGGCGAACCTCTCACCGAGGTTCGACCCGAGCGCGATCACCACCCGGCGAATCGGTCGCATCTCACCGGTGAGGGTGTCCGCGTCGATGATGTTCGGGTTGGGGGTCTCGGTCATGGCTGGGGCCTGGGCCTTTCAGGTTCGGTTCCCGCTGCGCCCGCCACCTCGCGGTGTCGGGTGATCGTGAGCCGTACGTCGTCGAACGTCGCCTGGATGGGAGCGTCCGGCTTGTGCACGGTGACTCGCGCCCATTCAACACGACCGTCCAACAGCGCGACATCGGCTATCCGCTGGGCAAGGGTCTCGATCAGGTCGACCGGGTCCCTCTGGACGGCGGCCACGACCCTGTCGACGAGGCCGCCGTAGTCCACGGTCTCGGCGAGGTCGTCACTCGCGGCGGCAGGGCGTGTGTCCACGCCCAGGGTCAGGTCGATGACGAAGACCTGACCGTCGCGCCGCTCGTGTCCGAAGACGCCGTGGTGGGCGAAGCACTCGATGCCGAGGATGCTCAGCTCATCGGTCATGCCTGCTCCTCTGCCGCGCCCGTTGCCCGATCAACGGTGTGTCCGGTCCACTGTGCCGCAACGGCGAGCCCATCGCGATGGGCGCGCACATCGTGGACCCTCAGGCACCACACCGGTGCACCGCCCATCCCGGCTCCGAGCAGGGCCGAGAGCGCGATGCCGGCGGCCTCGCGCTCCCCCACCGCACGCGGCTCACCGTGCTCGTCGGCCAGCAGGCGCCCGAGGAAGGTCTTGCGGCTCGCCCCGACCAGCAGCGGGAAGCCCAGCTCGGCGAGCACGTCGAGGCGGCGCACCAGCTCCCAGTTGTGCTCGGCGAGCTTGGCGAAGCCGAGCCCCGGGTCGAGCACGATCCTCTCGTCCGCCACGCCTGCCGCCCGGATCGCGGAGACCCGCTCGGCCAGCTCGGCCCTGACCGCGGCGACCACGCCCTCAGGGCCGTAGTCGGTGAAATCCTGCATGGTGGCGCTGTGCGCCCGCCAGTGCATGGCGACGTACGTCGCGCCGGTCTGCGCGGCGACGTCGAGGATCTCCGGGTCGGCGAGGCCGCCGGAGACGTCGTTGATGATCGTGGCGCCGGCCTCCACGGCTCGCGCAGCGACCGTGGCGCGCATGGTGTCGACCGAGACGGTGGCACCCCGGGCGGCCAGCGCCTCGATGACGGGGACGACGCGCCCCAGCTCGTCGGCGAGCAGCGGCCTGGTCGCGCCGGGCCGGGTTGACTCGCCACCGACGTCGAGGAGGTCCGCACCATCGGCGAGGAGCGAGAGCCCGTGCGCGATCGCACGTCCCGTGTCGTCGTAGCGTCCGCCGTCGGAGAAGGAGTCAGGCGTGACGTTGACGACCCCCATCACGAGTGGCAGACCGGTCACCCGGACGACCCTATCGAGGTCGCGCATCGCTGCGCGACGCGGACGTCACTCGGGAACGACGACCACCCCGGACGGCCAAGAGGTACGACGTTCCTCGCGGGCGATCGCCACCCAGTCGACGACACTCGGGCCCTCCGGCTCCACCCCCGGGCCGCGCGCGACCTGCGGGTCGAGCTCGAGCTCGGCGCAGAAGGCCTCGACGTCGGTCGCGTCGAGGCGTCGCGCGAGGTCGTGGGCGTGCCGGGTCGCTGCGCCCAGCGTCCGGTAGCGGAAGACCACGAGCGGCGCGCCGTCGGAACGTGAGAGCAGGATGACGTCGCAGAACCGGCGGGGATCGTCCAGCTCGCCCCACTCGCCCATGTTGAGCAGGCTCTGGACGAACCCGCGCACCCACAGGCGGACACGTCCGACAGGTCCCAGGCGGGGGTACTCCGCCCGCACCGCGAACCAGCGGGCGGCCGACGGCCCAGGAGCCGTCATCGGACCGCTCAGCCGCGGGCGCTGTGGATCAGCGCCATCGCCTCGGCGCGGGTGCTGGCGTTGTGCATGATGCCGCGGACCGCGGAGGTGATCGTGCGGGCGCCGGCCTTGCGGACGCCGCGCATGGTCATGCACAGGTGCTCCGCCTCGATCACGACGATCACACCACGGGCCTCGAGGAGCTCCATGAGCGAGTCGGCCACCTGCGTGGTCAACCGCTCCTGGACCTGCGGGCGCTTGGCGTAGACGTCGACCAGGCGGGCCAGCTTGGACAGGCCCGTGATCTTGCCCGACTCGGCCGGGATGTAGCCGACGTGGGCGACACCCGTGAACGGCACCAGGTGGTGCTCGCACATCGACCACAGCTCGATGTCGCGCACGAGCACCATCTCGTCGTGTCCCAGGTCGAAGGTCGTGGTGAGCACGTCCTCCGCCGTCATCCGCAGGCCCTGGGTCAGCTCGGCGTAGGCGCGGGCGACCCGGTCCGGGGTGTCCCTCAACCCCTCGCGCTCGGGGTCCTCGCCGATGGCGGCGAGGAGCTCGCGCACGGCGGCAGCGGCACGGTCGTGGTCGAAGAAGGGCACGGACCCAGGCGCCCGGTCGGGGATGGTGATCGGATCAGCCATGGCTCAGGTCGTCGAGCCGGGAGCCGGAGGCTGGACGTCGCCCTGTGCGGTCGGCACCTCGCCGTGCACGTCGCCGCCGGGGCCGGGCGGCGTCAGGATCTGACCGCCCTGCTTCTCGCCGTTGACCTGCTGACCGTTCTGGGCGGCGCGCAGCCGGATCTCCTCGGGGATCTCGACGGGCGGGATGTCGGACGGGATCCGGTTCGGGGAACCGGTCCAGGCCGGACGCGCCGGACGCAGGCGCAGCGCGGTGAAGATGTCGGCGACCTGCTGCTTGTCCAGCGTCTCCTTGTCGAGCAGCGCGAGCACCAGGGCGTCCAGGACGTCCCGGTTCTCGACCAGGATGTCGAAGGCCTCCTGGTGCGCGACGGCGAGGAACTTCTTGGTCTCCTCGTCGATCATCGCGGCGACGTCCTCGGAGTAGTTGCGCTGGTGCCCCATGTCGCGGCCCAGGAACGGCTCGGAGTTGGAGTCGCCGAGCTTGATCGCGCCGAGCTTCTCGGTCATGCCGTACTGCGTCACCATGGCCCGAGCCAGGCTCGTGGCCTTCTCGATGTCGTTGCCGGCGCCGGTGGTCGGGTCGTGGAAGACCATCTCCTCGGCCGCTCGTCCGCCCAGCATGTAGGCGAGCTTGTCGAGCATCTCCGAACGCGTCTGGGAGTACTTGTCCTCGTCGGGCAGCACCATCGTGTAGCCCAGCGCCCGACCGCGCGGCAGGATCGTGATCTTGTGGACCGGGTCGGTGCCCGGCAACGCCGCTGCGACGAGGGCGTGGCCGCCCTCGTGGTAGGCGGTGATCAGCTTCTCCTTCTCCGACATCACCCGCGAGTTGCGCTGCGGGCCGGCGATGACCCGGTCGATCGCCTCGTCGAGGGTGGCGGAGGTGATGACCTTCTGGTTGTTGCGCGCGGTGAGCAGCGCCGCCTCGTTGAGCACGTTGGCCAGGTCGGCACCGGAGAAGCCGGGGGTACGACGCGCGACGTTCATCAGGTCGACGTCGGTGTAGAGCGGCTTGCCCCGCGAGTGGACCTCGAGGATCCGCTTGCGGCCGGCGAGATCGGGGGCGTCGACCTGGATCTGGCGGTCGAAGCGGCCCGGGCGCAGCAGCGCCGGGTCGAGCACGTCAGGACGGTTCGTCGCGGCGATGAGGATGACTCCGCCGCGGACGTCGAAGCCGTCCATCTCCACGAGGAGCTGGTTGAGCGTCTGCTCGCGCTCGTCGTGACCGCCGCCCATGCCGGCGCCACGGTGGCGACCCACGGCATCGATCTCGTCGATGAAGACGATGGCCGGAGCGTTCTCCTTGGCCTGCTCGAACAGGTCGCGGACCCGGGAGGCACCGACACCGACGAACATCTCGACGAAGTCGGATCCCGAGATCGAGTAGAACGGGACGCCTGCCTCGCCGGCGACAGCGCGCGCGAGCAGGGTCTTGCCGGTGCCCGGAGGGCCGTAGAGCAGCACGCCCTTGGGGATCTTGGCGCCCACGGCCTGGAACTTGCCGGGCTCCTGGAGGAACTCCTTGATCTCGCCGAGCTCTTCGATCGCCTCGTCACAGCCGGCCACGTCGGAGAACGTCGTCTTCGGCATGTCCTTGCTGATCATCTTGGCCTTGGACTTGCCGAACTGCATGACGCCCTTGCCGCCGCCCTGCACGTTGTTCATCAAGAAGATGAACAGCAGGATGATCAGCGCGAACGGGAGCAGGGTGACGAGCAGCGAGCTGAGCAGGCCGGGCTTGGGGTTCGTGGAGTTGGACTCCGCGATCGTGCCCTTCTCGACCTGCTCCTTCACGGCCGCGAGGATCGTCTCCTGCTCGCCGTTGATGTAGTAGGACATGATCTTGTCGCCCGAGTCACGGGTGCCCTTGTCCAGGGTCGCCTCGATCGCCTGGTCACCGTCGATGAAGGTGATCTCGGAGACCTTGCCGTCGGTGACGTACTTCTCGAGCTTCGACGTGGGGACCTCGTCGTAACCGCCCCCGGGCGCGAGCAGCTCGAGAGCGAGGACGACGGCCACGACCGCCACCACGATCCAGAGCCAAGGCCCCCTGAAAACGCGCTTCACTGACTTACTCGCTCCCCGTATTCACGATCAGGATTTGACGACGGTACACGTCGCACTGGACCTCATTCTGTCCGGTCCATGGTGACGGGCCGCACTGGAGTCGCCGGAGCGGTCCCCCTGAGATCGAACGGGCGGGAGGTCCGGGAGGTTCCCGAACCCTTGCCGAACCCTTGCCGAACCCTCGCCTCAGGAGTAGACGGCGGGAGAAAGGGTCCCGATGTCACGCAGGTTGCGGTAGCGCTCGCGGTAGTCCAGGCCGTAGCCGACGACGAACTCGTTGGGGATGTCCCAGCCGACGTACTTCACCTCGACCGGCATCTGCAGCGCCTCGGGCTTGCGCAGGAGCGTGGCGATCTCGACGCTCGCCGGGTTGCGCGAGCCCAGGTTGGAGGTCAGCCACGACAGGGTCAGGCCGGTGTCGATGATCTCGTCGACGATGAGGACGTGGCGACCGCTGATGTCGGCGTCGAGGTCCTTGAGGATCCGCACCACGCCGGAGGACTTGGTGCCCGAGCCGTAGGACGACACCGCCATCCAGTCCATCTCGACGTGCTTGTCGAGCGCGCGGGACAGGTCGGCCATGACCATCACCGCGCCGCGCAGGACACCGACCAGCACGAGGTCCTTGCCGTGGTAGTCGCGGCTGATCTCGGCGGCCATCTCGGCGATCCGGGCCTGGATCTGGGCCTCGGTGAAGAGCACCTCGACCAGGTCGTCCCCGACGTCTGCTGCGTCCATGGACGTCAGCCTGCCACAGCCGTCGGACGGAACCGGAGGTGGGAGCGCCCGGCGTACGCCGTGACGTGGCCGGGGAGCTGGACCTCCCCGTTGATCGCCCCCAGGGCGAGCTGGTGGAGGGCCGTGACGTGGACGTGGAAGAGCTCCGCGTCGCGCGCCCCGGCGGCCAGTGCCGCCAGGCGCAGGACCCGGGTCCCCACCGCCCGGGGCAGCTCCTCCAGCTCCTCGCGGTCCACACCCTCGGGGCCGACGACACGCTCGAACGCCGTCTGCGCGATCGCGTCGAGGGCCTGGACGTCGTCGCGCACCTGGTCGGCGGTGCGGGCCAGGGTGGCCGTGATCCCGGGGCCGAGCTCGTCCTCCAGGACGGGCAGCACCCTTCGGCGCACCCGGACCCGGGCGAACCCGGGATCCTCGTTGTGCGGGTCCTCCCAGAAGTCGACCCCCTCCGCGAGGCAGGCGGCAACGGTGTCGGCGCGGGCGACGTCCAGCAGCGGCCGGTCGTAGCCCTCGAAGCTGCGTCTCATCCCGGCGATGCTGCGGGGCCCCGAACCACGGGCGAGCCCGAGGAGAACGGTCTCGGCCTGGTCGTCGCGGGTGTGCCCGAGCAGCACCGACTCGGCACCGAAGTGCTCGCGGAGCTGTCCGAGGACCTCGTAGCGGGCACGACGGGCTGCGGCCTCGACGCCGAGACCGGCCGGGTCGACCTGGACCCGTGCCGTGGCGGTCTCGTCGACACCCAGGGAGGCCATCTGCGCCACCACCCGTACGGCGTGCTCGGCGGAGCCGTCCTGGAGGCCGTGGTCGACCGTCACGCCGACCACGCGCAGTCCCGGTCTGCGGGCCTCGAAGACGGTGGCGCTGAGCAGCGCGAGCGAGTCCGCGCCACCGGAGCAGGCCACCATCACCGTCATGCCGGGCTCCCAGGACCCCAGCGAGCGTCGTACCCCGTGACGAACCGCGGCGACGGCGGGGTGCAGGCCCATCAGCCGAGGACGCGCCGGACCCAGCCCTCGGGGTCGCTCAGCTCGGCCTTGCTCGGGAGGTGGTCGGGGCTCGCCCAGACGGCGTTGAACTCCTCCATGCCGACCTTGTCGACGACCGCGCGGACGAACGTCGCGCCGTCGCGGTACTGCGCCATCTTGGCCTCGAGGCCGAGCAGGCGGCGCAGGAGCCGGTCGAGGGTGCCGACACCCTTGCGGCGCTGGGTGAACTTCTTGCGGATCGCGTCCACGCTCGGGATCACGGTCGGGCCGACGTCGTCCATGACCACGTCGGCGTGGCCCTCGAGCAGCGACATCATGCCGGTGACGCGGTCCAGCACCTCGCGCTGCTCCGGGGTGCTGAACATGTCGACGATGCTGCCGCCGCTGCGCCCGGCCCTGATCGCCTCGCTGACCCGCTCGAACCCGCCGTCGAGGAAGCTCGCCGGCTCCACCGCGTCGCTGATCGCACGGATCTCGGAGAACAGGTGGTCGCGCATCCACGGCACCGCCGTGAACTGCACCCGGTGGGTCTCCTCGTGCAGGCAGACCCACAGGCGGAAGTCGTGCGGGTCGACCTCGAGCTCGCGCTCGACGTGGACGATGTTGGGCGCCACCAGCAGCAGGCGACCGTGGGGCTCGTGGAACGGGTCGAACTGGCCCAGGACCTTGCCCGCGAGGAAGCCCAGCAGCCCGCCGACCTCGGCGCCGGTGATCTTCGAACCGATCCGGACCCCCATCGCGGACGGCGGCTTGCTCTCGACGAGCTTCTCCATCATCGGTCGGGTCGCCACCGCGAAGCCCTCCGCGTTGGCCCGGACCCAGCCCGGACGGTCCACCACGAGGATCGGCGCGGTGCCGTCGGGCGCGTCCAGGCCCGTGAAGTCGCGGACCAGGCCGGTCGAACGGTTGGCGCCCGCGCGCAGCTCGGCGACCGCGTCGTCGGCCTCGGGGCGGGTGACCACCGGGCCCTCGCCGGCCAGGCGTGAGCCGAGCGCGATGGCGAACTCCCAGTCGACCATGGAGGGCAGTTCGGCGCTCGGTGCAGGCATGGACAGAGGGTAGTTGGTGGTCGGTGGCGCTGGCTCGGTCAGCGCCCGCAGGAACAGGCACCCAGCCCGGCGGCGGCCTGGTCCATCGCGATCCGCGCGAGCAGGGACTTGGGCTTGCGCACCCGGTCGGCCATGAGGGCGAAGGCCATCAGGTTGCCGTCACGGTCGACGGCGATGCCGGCGAGCGAGCTCACCCCGGTCAGCGTCCCGGTCTTGGCCCGGACCCGGCCGCGTCCGGCGGCCGGCCCGGTGTCCATCCGGTCGGCCAGCGAGCCGGTGTAGCCGGCCACGGGCAGCGCAGCCAGCAGGGGGCGCAGGGCGGGGTGCTCGGCCGAGGCCGCCCAGCGGAGCACGCCGACGAGGACCTCCGGCGAGAGCAGGTTGCGGCGGGAGAGCCCGCTGCCGTCGTACAGGACGGAGTCACCCATCTCGATGCCGTTGGCCTTCAGGACCCGCTCGACGGCGGCCTGGCCGGCGGCGAACGAGCCCTCGCCCTGGTCGGCGATGCCGATCTGGCGCAGCAGCACCTCGGCGCCGTTGTTGTCGCTGACCTCGAGCACCCTCTGGACGATCTGGGCGACGGTCGGACTGGTGACCACAGCGACCGGTGCGGCCGTGGCGGTGACCGTGGCGGAGGAGCGCGACGCGCCGCCGACGACCTTGATGCCGGCGCGGACCAGGGCCTTGCGGAACTCCACGGCAGCGGTCGCGGCGGGGTTCGGGACGCGGGTGCCGCCGTCGGCGGTGCGTCCGGCGTCCAGCCACAGCGAGCTCACCGGCGAGACCTCCGAGGGGAAGTAGTCCGGCTCCCAGCGCGGGTTGAGGGCCGGGCCGGAGAACAGTGAGTCGTCGAAGCCGAGGCGGACCGCACTGATCCCGTCGGCCTCCAGCGCTGCAGCGGTACGGCGCGCGAGGGTCCGGATGTCGGCCCGCTGGGGCTGGTAGGTCGGATCGCCGGAGTCGGGGGTCGTCGGGACCCGGGTGAGGTAGGGGTCGCCGCCGCCGACGAGGACCAGTCGCGGCGTCGTACCCGTGGTGTCGAGGACGGTCCTGGTCTGGAACCGCCGATCGGGTCCGAGCAGGAAGAGCGCGACCGCCGAGGTCACGACCTTCGTCGTCGACGCGGGGATCGCGACCGCCGCGCCCTCTGCCTGCTCGTAGGACAGGGCGCCTCCGTCGA
Organism: Nocardioides sp. Root190; assembly: GCF_001428565.1. Classification (GTDB taxonomy): domain Bacteria; phylum Actinomycetota; class Actinomycetes; order Propionibacteriales; family Nocardioidaceae; genus Nocardioides. Next base: position 458,307 of record NZ_LMIA01000001.1, read on the forward strand.
GCGGACCGACGGCAGCCAGCACGTGGCTGCCGAGGTCGGGGTCAGCCAGTTGGGTCAGCGCCGACCGGACTGCCGCTCGCTGCAGCAGGGCGGCCGCGGCCGCCGGCTCCGCGAGCGCCACCGGTCGTACGACGTCCGGGACGTCGACCTCCGGGGGCGGCGCGACCGCGGCGGGATCCAGCGGACCTTTCGCCCGGCCGTCGCGGAGGTCGTCCCAGCGGTCCTCTGCCCAACCGGTCTGCCACGCGACCCCGGCACCGGCGAGGAGGGCGACGCCGAGCACACCGGCGAGCGCCCTGCGGGCGCGTCCCGGACGGCGCCCCAGGTCCCTGTCGGCCACGGTTCTCCTCCCCGACTGCACGTTCCGGGACATTGTGCGGGACAATGCTGCCGACAACGACGCCCACCCCCCGTGGGCTGCGCCGAATGTGTGGAGGAAGCCAGTGCTCGAGTTCGACGTCCTCGTGGAGATCCCCAAGGGGAGCCGTAACAAGTACGAGGTCGACCACGAGACGGGCCGGATGCGCCTGGACCGTTTCCTCTTCACCTCCACGATGTATCCCGCCGACTACGGCTACATCGAGGACACCCTCGGCCAGGACGGCGACCCGCTGGACGCGCTCGTCCTGCTGCAGGAGCCGACGTTCCCCGGCATCCTGATCAAGTGCCGCGCGATCGGCATGTTCCGCATGACCGACGAGGCCGGCGGCGACGACAAGGTCCTGTGCGTCCCCTCGGGCGACCCGCGCATGGAGCACCTCCGCGACATCAACCACGTGGCGAACTTCGACCGCCTCGAGATCCAGCACTTCTTCGAGGTCTACAAGGACCTCGAGCCCGGCAAGTCCGTCGAGGGCGCCGACTGGGTCGGCCGCGCCGACGCCGAGGCCGAGATCCACGCCTCCTTCGAGCGGTTCAAGACCACCGGTCACTGATCCCCGACGGCCCGAGGCCGCTTGTAACTAAGTGTTCGTGTCGTTCTTGATCGTTCCAACGGTCCGATTCAGTGCATGAACACGTAGTTACAAGCACGCTCAGGGCGTGAGCACGGCAGCGAGCCCGGCAGCGAGAGCGGCCGGGCTCTCGTCGTACTCCGGGGGCATCGAGACGTAGCTGAGCGCGAGCCGGGCCACCACGCGCCCGAGCAGCGCCACCCGATCGGCGGGGACCTGCGGCCACGCAGCGGCCACCGCCGCCTCCAGCCTGCCCGCCACGCGGACCAGCAGGGGGCCGGCATCGGTGGTGACGATCCGGACCAGGTCGTGGTGGGCCTCGCCGGCCCGGACCCGCTGGATCAGCGGATCGGCCACCGAGGTCTCGAGGTAGACCAGCAGCGCCTGCTCGAGCCCGGTGGCCGCGTCGTCGGGGTACGCCGCCAGGGTCTCCTCGATGACGTCGCACAACGCGTCCGCCAGCGCCTCGGTGTAGGCCTGGGCGAGCCCGTTGCGGGACCCGAAGGCGTTGTAGAGGGTCTGGCGGCTGACGCCCGCGTCACGGGCGACCGCCTCCAGGGTGACCTCGCCCCAGGGGTGCTCGAGGAGCAGTGCGCGCAGGGAGTCGAAGACCGCTGAGCTGCGCTCGGCGGCGGACCTGCGTCGTGCGGTCACTCCGGTTCCACGGCAGCAGCCCGCTTCACCCCGCGGAAGTAGCCGATCGCGCCGCTCCGCTCGATCACGACGTCGGCGATGCCCTGGCCGGCGAACCAGCCCTCGAGGTCGTGCTGGGTGCAGCCCGGCCCCAGCAGGCCGGCGACCCGGCCGACCTTGCGCAGGCCGGCGTAGCGGAGCGAGTCGTTGAGCAGCGCGCTGCCGGTCAGCACCCCGCCGGGCTTGAGGACGCGTGCCATCTCGATCACGGCCAGCGCCGGATCGGGGAAGCAGTGCAACCCGGTGAAGGTGACCACCAGGTCGAACGAGTCGTCCTCGAACGGGAGGTCCCCGACGTCGGCGAGCTGCGGGTTCACCTGGTCGAGGAGGCCGCGTTCCTCGGCCGCTCGCATGGTGCGGTCCAGCATGGCCTGGGCGATGTCGGCGGCGACGTACTCGACGTCCTGACCGGGCTTCAGGCCGCGCAGCGCCACGCCTCCCCCGCAGGGGATGTCGAGGATCCGGCTGCCGTCCGGCTGGCGTCCGATCTCGGAGGCAGCGCGATAGAGAAGGCGCAGGTCGCTCTGGATGCCGGCCCGCCAGACCGCTCCACCCACACGGGGGTGCTCGACGGTCCAGTCGTAGAACGTGGCCCAGAGCGGGTCGTCGGACCAGCCGCCGAGGCCGGGGACGCGGGACACGACCGAGCGGATCATGCGTCGGGTCCGAGGAGGTCGGGCGAGCGCAGCAGCTCGACCGGGACGGCGAAGGCGTCGACCAGCTCCCCGGCCACGGGCCGCAGGCGTCGGCACAGGTCCGCGACCTCGCGGGTGACGGCCTTGGAGCGCTGCGCGCTCAGCCGCCCGTGCTCCATGAACCAGGCAGCATCGGCCTCGATCACGGACAGGGCGAAGAGGTCGCACAACGCGTTGAGGACCAGCTTGAGCTCGCCGTCCTCGGTGGCAGCCACCTTCTCGACGAACGACTCGAGCACGAGCCGCTCGACGTGGGCGTGGGCAGCCGAGATGACGTGGTCCTGGACCCGTGAGAACACCTCGCCGGGGTTCATCCCCGCGTCCACGCCACGCTTCAGGCGCCGGGCAGCACCGCCGATCCGGTGCTCCTCGCGGAAGCGGAACATCGCCAGGTGGTAGTCGGGGTCGAGCAGGCCGCTGTCGGTGTCCCAGTCGTCGCTGCCGCCGGGGAGGACCTCGCGGATCTGCTCCAGCAGCTGGTGGACGCGGGTGCGCTCGAGCACGGTCTCGACTGCCAGGCCGGCGACGAAGCGCACCATGCCGAGCTGGTCGAGGTCGGAGAAGTCGCTGGCGTAGTCGGTGAGCAGGCCCTTGCCCACGAGCTGCAGCAGCACGTGGTTGTCGCCCTCGAAGGTCGTGAACACGTCGGTGTCGGCCTTGAGCGCCGCGAACCGGTTGACCGACAGGTAGCCCGCGCCCCCACACGCCTCCCGGCACTCCTGGACGACGTCCGTGGCCAACCAGGTCGACAGCGCCTTGGTCCCGGCCGCACGCGACTCGAGCAGGCGCCGGGCGTCCTCGTCGGCGGTGATGCCGGAGAACACGTCGTGGAGATCGGCCGCGAGGACCTGCTGGGCGAAGTGCAGGGCATAGGTCCGTGCCAACCGCGGCAGGAGCCGGCGCTGGTGCAGGCCGTAGTCGAGCAGGCGCTGCTCGGCGCCGTCCTCCGCGCCCGTGTCGAACTGCCGCCGGACCAGCCCGTAGCGGACCGCGATCGTGAGCGCCACCTTGGCCGCGCTGACACCGGCCGCGCCGACCGAGACCCGGCCCTGCACGAGCGTCCCGAGCATCGTGAAGAAGCGCCGCCCGGGGCTCTCGATGTCGCTGGTGTAGGTGCCGTCCTCCGTCACGTCGGCGAAGCGGTTGAGCAGCGCCTCGCGCGGCACCCGCACGCCGTCGAACCAGATCCGGCCGTTGTCGACGCCGTTGAGGCCCATCTTGTGGCCGTCGTCCTCGATCCGCACGCCCGGCAGGACGGCGCCCTGTTCGTCGCGGAGCGGGACGACGAGCGCGTGCACGCCGTGTCCCTCACCACCCACCTCGAGCTGCGCGAACACCACGCCGACCCGGGCGTGCCTCGCCGCGTTGCCGATGTAGTCCTTGCCGGCGTCGGGCGTGGTGGTGGTGATGACGAACTCGGAGGTCTCCGGGTGGTACGTCGCCACCGTGCCCAGTGCCTGGACGTTGCTGCCGTGGCCGGTCTCGGTCATCGCGAAGCAGCCAAGCAGGCGCCCGGAGATCAGGTCCGAGAGGTAGGCGTCGTGGTGCCGGTCGGTGCCGAGCTGCAGGATGGCGCCACCGAACAGCCCGAACTGCACGCCCACCTTCACCAGGACCGACAGGTCGCCGTAGGCGAGGGTCTCGAAGGCGGCGATCGAGGCGCCGAGGTCGCCGCCGCCGCCGTACTCGCTCGGGAAGCCCATCGCGACGGCGCCGGTGTCGGCGATCTCGAGGACGACGTCGCGCACCCGATCCCGGAACTCGTCGCGCGGCATCGTCTCGGCGTCCTCGAGGACCGAGGCGTACGCCGGCAACAGCTCGCGCACCGTACGGCGGATGTCGGCGTGCTGCCCGTCCAGCAGCGCAGTGAGCGCCGTGACGTCGACGGCGAGGTCAGGCGGAGCGGTGGTGGTCTCGTCGGCCATGGGGTGAACCTAGTGGACGCATCCTCACGTCTGCTGGTTCGGTTCTCTGGTTCTCCCCCGTCGGGCGAGGTGTCGGCTCAGGGGCGCGCGTAGAAGTCCGGCGTCCGCCAGTAGCCGATGGACTCCTCGGTCACCGGTCGCCCGGTGCGAGGGGCATGGATGATCCGGCCGTTCCCGGTGTAGAGCGCCACGTGGTAGATCGAGGACGGGCTGCCGCCGTCGCCCCAGAAGACCAGGTCCCCCGGCCGGAGCTGCGAGGCCCGGATCGGTGTGGAGACGTCGTACTGGGCGACGGAGTAGTGCGGCAGTGACCTGCCGCCTGCGGCCCATGCCGTGGCGGTGAGCCCGGAGCAGTCCCACGACGACGGTCCTGCGGCGCCCCAGCGGTAGGGCTCGCCCAGCTGGGCGCGGGCGTAGGCGATCGCTGCCTGCGCTCCCTCGGCCGGCGCGGGCGCGGGAGCGTCGTCCGGCTCGGGGGTCGGCGTCGGGTCGGGGGTCGGGTCAGGGGTCGGGTCGGGTGTCGGGTCCGGAGCGGGGTCGCTGCCTCGCACCGGCTCGGTGGCCGGAGCAGCCGGCTCGGCGGCCTGCGCCGCCTCGAGCGCGTCCTGGCGGCGTTGGGCGACCCGGACGCTGATGCCCTCGAGCCGGGCGACCTCGTGCACGAGCGCCTTCTTGCGCCGCGTGATCCGCGACGCGGTCGCCGTGGCGGCCTTCGCCTCGGCCCGAGCGGTGTCCCGCGCGGTGCGGGCCGTGGCCAGCGCCTGCTCGGCGTCCGCGCTCGCGGCGGCGGCCGCGTCGGCCGCAGCCCGGGCCACCTCCGCCGCGGCGTCGTACTCCTCGCCGCGCAGCTCGAACAGGTCGCGGACCCGCTCGGTCGCGGCGCTGTTCGCCACCATCGAGGTCAATCCGTCGGAGGACACCACGGCGTTGAGCGAGGCGAGGTCGAGGCCTGCGTTGTGGGCGGTGATGACGGCGTCGCGGTAGTCGGAGCGCTGCACCTCGAGCGCCCGGTCGGCAGTCACGGACGCCGCCAGGGCGGTGCGCTCGGCGGTCCGGGTCTCGGCGACGGCCCAGCGGGCGCCGTTCCAGACCTCGGAGGCCTTGGCGGCGCGGACCGACGCTGCTTCCAGCTCGGCGTTCGCGGCCGCCAGTTTCTCCTGGACGAGGTCGACGTCGGAGGTCGCCACGGCCACTCGCTCGCGGGCCTCACGCACCTCGCCGACGGTGGGCTTGCCCGGATCGGGATCCGCGACGGCCGGCGCCATCGCACCCGCCATCAGCACGAGCGCGAGCAGACCGGTCCCGAGAGTTGGTGAGCGCACTCGCGCCACCGTAGTGCGATTTCGTCACACTGGGAACAGGAATCCCAACTTTCTCACCAGTTCCCGGCGTGTCGGCTTGACGAACTACATCGTTGTCATTCGATCCGGTCGACGGTAGTCCCGGGCCAAAAGCACCGCGACACGCCGTACGGAGGGTGCTTTTGACCCGGGACTACCGCAGGCAGAGCACAAAGGGGCGGACGAGTCACTCCGCTTCGACGGGCACCTTCGAGGTGGTGGTGGTCGGGTGCGAATGACCGAGTCGATCGAACTTCTGGCCGCTGGCGATGCCACCGACGTAGAAGGACACGACCGCGATGGCCACACCCGCCAGGTCGTCGGCGACGTAGTGCCAGCCGAAGTACAGCGTCGCCAGGATGGTCAGCCCGAAGTTGACCCAGAAGATCCACTTCAGGAGCAGCGAGCGCAGGGTGTACTGCACCATCAGGGCGAACAGCAGCGTGATCGCGGTGTGGAGGCTGGCGAAGCCGGCGATGGAGTTGACCGACTCGGTCGCCCCGCCGTACAGGACGTTGCCCCTGGCTCTGACGATCCCGTCCATCAGGTCGGTCGTCCCGGTGTGCGCGAGACCACCGACGCCGTAGTACTCCGACGGGTTCCAGATGCCGGGCCCGAGGGTCGGCAGCAGGTAGTAGGAGAGCGTGCCGAGCGACCAGGCCAGGCACTGCGCCGTCACGAACCAGTAGCCGAAGGACATGTTGCGCGACCACACCAGCCACGCCGTCACGCCGAGCGGCACGAGCGGCAGGAACATCAGGTAGATCGGGGACAGCACCTCGGCGGTGACCGTCTTGCCGAAGACGCCGTGCAGGACGTCGCTGGGGTCGTGCCCGAAGAACATCACCTTGTCCATCAGGTGCAGCTCACGGTCGTACGACAGGGCCTTGACCTCGCCGGGGGCGGCGTTCGGGTCCGAACGCACGAACGGCAGGAACGACTTGAGGTTCCGGTAGCTCACGTAGGTGAGGTAGAAGCTGATCACGCCCAGGCCCACGAGCGTGGCGCGCTCCTTGGTCCAGTGGGTCTTCAACCGCTGCCGCACGACCGGCAGGACCCGGCTCGGACGGCCCCGCGCGCGCCACAGCGTCAACGGCAGCAGATCGAGCAGCAGCGCACCGATCAGGAGCAGCGGGAGCCGGATGTAGGACGGCCCGAGGAAGCTCCCCTCCGGGTCGAGCAGCCGGCGGTCGAGCTTGACGGCGGTGAACACCGCGAGGCCCAGCATGATCGCGGCCGTGCCGATGAGGAGGGTATAGGCGCGGCGGTACACCCGCGCAGTCTAGGGCGTGTGGTCCAAGGTCCCGCCCGAGGCAGGCCGTACGACGACGCTGGCACCCGGGTCGGGCGGCAACCCGGCGGCCGCGAGGATGCGTGCGGCGGCCTCGCCGACGAAGCTGCGGGAGTCCCCGAGGAAGGCGGCGGCCTCGGAATCGACCGGATCCGCCCACACCTCGGCGACCGGACCCTCCTGCACGATCCGGCCCGCACGCATCAGCGCGACGCGGTCGGCGACGGCGTACGCCTCGCCCTGGTCGTGGGTGACCAGGAAGGCCGTGGTGCCGGCCTCGGTGAGGATGCGGCGCAGGTCGGCGGCCAGCCGGCTGCGGAGCTCGGTGTCCAGCGCGCTCAGCGGCTCGTCGAGCAGCAGGAGGCGGGGCCGCGCCGCCAGCGACCGGGCGAGCGCGACGCGTTGCCGCTCGCCACCGGACAGGGTGCGGGGCAGCCGATCGGCGTGGCCGGCGAGGCCGACGAGCTCCAGCAGGTCCTCGACCTCGGCGCGCACCGCTCGGCGCCCCAGACCGCGCAGACGCTGCGCGTAGCCGACGTTGCGGGCCACGCTCAGGTGGTCGAAGAGCTGGCCGTCCTGGAACATCAGGGCGAAGCCGCGTCGGTGGGTGGGCGTCGCGGCGAGGTCCTCGCCGTCCCACGAGACGCTGCCCTCGGCGATCGGCTCCAGGCCCGCGACCGCGCGCAGCAGGGTCGACTTGCCGCAGCCCGACGGGCCGAGCACGGCGAGGACGTCACCGTCGGCGACCCGCAGGTCGACACCCCGCACCGCGGGTGCCCCGTCGAAGGTGATGGTCAGGTCGGCGAGATCGAGCATCACCAGGCTCCAGTTCCCGGCACACGCAGCCGTTCGACGACGAGGATCACGGTCGCGGTCACGACCGCCAGGACGACCGACGCGGCCAGCGCAGTGCCGTAGTTGAGGGCGCCCGGATGTCCGAGCAGGCGATAGATCACGACCGGCAGCGTCGGCTCGGCCGGGCGGACGATGAAGGACGTCGCGCCGAACTCCCCCAGCGACACGGCGAACGCGAAGCCGCCCGCCGCCAGCAACGGGCGCCAGACGACTGCGAGGTCCACGGTGGCCAGCGTGCGCAGCGGACCGGCACCGAGTGACGCCGCGGCCTGGCGCTGGCGGTCGTCGACGCCGGCGAGCACCGGGACCAGGGTGCGGACCACGAGCGGGAGCGCGACCAGCGCCTGGGCGATCGGCACCAGCAGCGGGCTCGAGCGCAGGTCCAGCGGCGGCTCGTCGAGCGCGATGAGGAACCCGAAGCCGAGGGTCACCGCCGAGACGCCGAGCGGGAGCATGAAGAAGCCGTCCAGGACTGCCCGCGAGCGCCGTCCCGCACGCGAGTGGGTCCGTCGGGTGACCACGAAGGAGACGATCAGCCCCAGGAGCAGGGCCATCCAGGTCGCGTCGACGGCGATCCGCAACGACGCCAGGAGCGCGTCGCTGACCGAGATCTGGAAGAGCCCGTCAGCAGTTCCCTCGAGTGCGCGGTAGTGCTCCAGGGTCCAGCTGCCGTCGCGACGCAGCGAGCCGACGACGAGCGCGAGCACGGGCAGTGCCACGGCGACCAGCGTCGCGACGGTGACCGCGATGGCGGGCAGGTCACGCCAGCGTGGACGGACCGGCGCAGCCACCTCACGACGTACCGTCGGGTCCGCCACGGCCCGCAACCGCCCCACGACCACCAGCAGCAGGACGACCGCCGCCATCTGCACGAGGGAGAGCGCCGCTGCGGCCGGCAGGTCCAGCAGCTCCGCGGTGAGCAGGTAGATCTCTGTCTCGACGGAGGAGTAGCGCACCCCACCGAGGACGAGTACGACGCCGAACGCGGTCGCGCAGAACAGGAACACCACGCTGGCGGCGGAGACCACCGCGGGCCGCAGGGCGGGGAAGGTGACGGTCCGGAAGACCTGCCACGGCGAGGCACCGAGGGCCGCGGCCGCCTCGCCCGGGCGACGGTCCAGGGACTCCCAGGCCACGCCGACGGTGCGGATGACGACGGCGACGTTGAAGAAGACGAGTCCGATGAGGATCGCGACGGGGGTGCCGTCGAGGTCCAGGGAGCCGAGGATCCCCGACGGCGCGATCAGCTCCCGCACCGCGAGCCCGACCACGACGGTCGGCAGCACGAACGGGACGAGCAATGCCGCACGCACCAGCGCCCGGCCCGGGAAGCGCAGCCGGTGCAGCACGTAGGCCGCAGGCAGGCCGAGCGTGACGGCGATGACGGTGGCGACCGTGCTGGTCCACACGGTGAACCACAGCACCCGACCCGTGCGCGGGCGGGCCAGCACGTCGAGGACCGCACCCGGGTCGAAGTCGCCGTCGGGCCACAGGCCCCGGTGCAGCATCGCGCCGACGGGCAGCACGAAGAAGACCCCGACGACCGCGACCGGGACGGCGGCGAGGGCCAGGAGGCCCAGCCGCGCGCCGGTCCGGCCGCCCACGGTCATCGTCCCGAGCTCATCGTGTCGAGCTCATCGTGTCGAGCTCATCGGGAGATGATCTCGTTCCACTCCTCGATCCAGCCCTGCCGCTCCTCAGCGATCCGGGCCGGAGCGAGGTTCTCCGTCTCCGCCGGGCGCTCGGTGAACTTCGCCCAGTCGGCCGGGAGCTCGACACCGTCGGCGACCGGGAACACGTACATCGACGGGGGCAGTGCGGCCTGGACCTCGGGCGACAGCAGCCAGTCGATCACGGCGTGGGCACCCTCGACGTTGGTGTCCTCGCCGGCCAGCACGCCGGCGTACTCGACCTGCTCGAAGCAGCCGTCGAGCAGGGCCCGGGTCGTGGAGCGGGTGCCGGCCTTGTTCAGCGTGAACGCGGGCGAGGAGTCGTAGGACACGACGATCGGACGGTCACCGCCGGAGAACGTGAAGTCCTCGAAGTAGGCCTCGGTCCAGCCCTTGACGACCTTGGCGCCGTTGGCCACGAGGTCCTCCCAGTAGCCGGTCCAGTCGTCGCCGTACCGGCTGATGGTCGCGGTCAGGAAGGCCAGGCCGGGCGAGCTCGTGCTCGCCGCGGGGACCACGAACAGGTCCTTGTAGGCCGGGTCGGTGAGGTCGCCCAGGTCCTGCGGCTCGGGAATGCCCTGCTTGCGGAACCAGGCCGTGTCGACGTTGACGCAGACGCTGCCGGTGTCGATCGGCGTCAGCGCGTCCTCGTCGTCGCCGGGCAGCTCGAACTCCTCGGCGCCCGAGGGGAGCTCCGGCGCGTAGGCCTCGAGCACGTCCTCGTCGACGGCGCGCGTCGCGAAGGTGTTGTCGACGCCGAAGACCACGTCGCCGACGGGCTTCGACCTGGTCAGCACCAGCTGGTTGGTCAGCGTCCCGGCGTCGGCCAGCTTGCTGATCGTCAGCTCGAAGCCGGTGTCCTTCTCGAACTCCGCGACGAGCTCGTCGGGAATCGCGAAGGACTCGTGGGTCACCAGGGTGACCTTCGTGTCAGCGGCACCGCCGACTCCGTCGGAGCCGTCGTCCTCGCTGCTGAGCAGCGAACAGCCGCTCGCGAGGAGGGTGGCCGCAGTGAGACCTGTGATGGTGGTGAGAACGCGCGCACGCACGTGGTGACTCCCTTCGCCGGTGCTAACCGGATCAGGTTCGGAGGGTCTGCGGCGATCCGCACTCTCAGCCCGTGAAGGGCTCCCCTGTCTGACCTGAGGAGTCTAGGCCGCGCTCAGGTGGCGGTGTAGGTGACCCCGTCCGCGTGGTCGACGCTGGCGGCCTGTCCCCGCGCGACGAGCAGGTCCATGTGGGCCTTGGTCTCCATCGCGGCCATGCCCTGGCTGAACACGTCGAGGTCGGCGAACGGGTGCTCGTGCCGGGTCCAGCCGAGGTCGCGAGCCACGACGAGCGAGGTCACCGAGCCACGCGCGGTCAAGGAGGTCAGGCACTGCTCGAGCCGGGTCTCGTGGTGGGCGAGCAGCTCGTCGACACGGGTGTACGTCGACGGGGCGACCGGACCGTGGGCCGGCAGGATCCGCAGGTCGGGCAGCTGCCGGACCCGGGCGAGCGAGGCCATGAACTCACCGAGCGGCTGCTCGGTCGCGGGCACGGTGAAGCCGATCGAGGGAGTGATCGTCGGCAGCACGTGGTCACCGGAGAACAGCACGCCCTCGCCCTGGTCGGCGTAGACGTAGTGGCCGGGCGTGTGACCCGGCGTGTGCACGGCGTCGAGGGTGCGTCGGCCGAGGTCGAAGGACCGGTCGCCGTCGAGCCAGACGTCCGGGAAGGCCCAGTCCGCGGCGCTGGGCAGCTCGCCGTCGTGGCCGGCCTGCCACATGTCCGCGATCTCCGCGGCACCTGCGGTGCGCAGGACCGCGAGGAACGGGCTCTCGCCGATCTGGGCCTGGGACGCGCGGTGGAGCAGCTCGAGGGCGGGCTTCTCCTCGGCTCCCAGGACCACCTCGGCGCCGTACTCGTGGCCCAGGACGGTTGCGAGCGTGAAGTGGTCGCGGTGGACGTGAGTCACCAGGAAGCGCTTGATGTCGCCGAAGCCCGAGCCGATCGAGCGCAGGCTCTTGTCGAGCAGGTCGCGGGCGATCGGGATCGACCAGCCGCCGTCGATGAGGGTCAGCCCGTCGTCGGAGGCCAGGACGTAGACATTGATCGCCTTGAGCGCGTCCATCGGAAGGGGCAGCGGGATCCGGTGGATCCCGTCCGCCACCTGCCAGGCGCCCTCGTTGGCCCAGTGCTCACCCGAGTCCGGGGAGATGGCATGACCCGTGGCTACACCGCCTGTACTCATGGGTCGACCTTAACGAGCGTTCAATTCCGGCTGGAGGTCGGGGAGTCCCAGGTCGAGGTTCGGCTGCTGGATCCCGCCGTCGACCTCGAGGAGCTTTCCGGTGACGAACTTGCCGGCGCGCGAGGACAGGTAGACCACCGCCGCGGCGATGTCCTCGGCCTCGCCGATCCGCCCGAGGGGGGTCGCCTGCTCCATCTGCTCCTTCATCGCCGGCACGCCCGCGACGAACTCCAGGGCGCTGGTCATCACCGAGCCGACGTACACGCCGTTGACGCGGATGCCGGGCGACAGGTCGGTCGCCGCGAGCCGGGTCCAGTGTGCGAGCGCGGCCTTGGCGACGCCGTACGCGAGGTAGCCGCGGGCCGCCGTACGCCCCATCATCGAGCTGATCGAGGTGATCGACTTCTGCCGGCCCTCCCCCGCCGAGGCGAGCATCAACGGGACGGCCGCGCGGCTCAGCGCGTGCGCGGTCGCGACGTTGAAGTGGAAGGACTCCTCGAGGTAGGCCACGTCGGTGTCCAGGAAGGCGTTCGGGATCGTGCCGCCGACGTTGTTGACCACGATGTCGAGGCGACCGAAGGCGTCGTAGGCCGCCTGGGCCAGCCCGGCGACCTCGTCGGTGTGCGCGAGGTTGGCGGGTACGACGACGGCGCGGCGACCGACGGCCTCGATCCGCTTCGCGACCTCCGCCAGCTGGTCCGGGGTGCGCGAGGAGATCAGCACGTCGGCGCCGGCCTCCGCCAGCGCGACGGCCGTGGCGGCGCCGATTCCCCGGCCCGCGCCGGTGACGACGGCGACGTGGTCGGTGAGGGTGAAGCGGTCCAGGATGCTCATCGCTGCGCCTTCGTGCCGGCGACCAGGCCACGGCCGGTGACCAGGCCGATGTCGAGGGCCGAGCGCAGGCCCGGCTGTGCGGCGACGACCGCCGGGACGGCGTTGATCAGGCGCTGGGCGGTGATGATCATGCCGGAGACGTTGTGGTCGCCGTGCTCGCCGTGGTGGGTGAACTCGACCTTCATGCACGGCTCGCCGGTGACCTCGATCCGGTAGCAGCCGTCGCCCTCGTTCGGGCGCGGCCACTCGGGCTCGGCCTCCGCGTCGGTGCGGGTGACGTGCTCGAGGGTGACCCGCGGCACGCCGTCGACGGTGCCGATCACGCGGAACAGCACCGAGCCCATCGTCCCCTCCTCCACGTCGAGCGACACGGTGCTCACCGTGCGCGGCGCGGGGCGGCGGGTGACCTCCTCGACGAGCGGCTCGTCGAGGGTGACCCCGAGGCCCGCGGCGATCACCCGGACGACCGGGCCCCAGGCGGTGGTGAGGATGCCGGGCTCCCAGAGCAGCGGCTTCGCGTCCAGCGGCTGCCCGAAGCCGAACAGGTCGCGCATGACGACCGGCTGGTAGTAGGTCGAGTAGTCGGCGATCTCGCTGACCTTGATGTGGTCGATGCGCTGGCTCAGGCTCGTCATCACCAGCGGCAGGACGTCGTTGGCGAAACCCGGGTCGATGCCGTTGACGTGCAGGCTGGCGTTGCCCTCGCGCCCGGCCTCGTCGATCTTCTCGATCATCTCCGGCGGCAGGGTGCCGTCGCGGTGCAGCAGGATGACCGGCCCCGAGGAGACGACGTTGACGCCGTCGCGGATGAACCCGGTCAGGTCCTCGATCGACTCGAACACCCGGTCGTCGGTCATCGCGCCGTGCACGATGCAGTCGGGGCGCAGCGCGATGAGCTCGTCGCGGTCGGTCGTCGCCTTCACGCCGAGCTCGCGGCCCAGCTCGGCGAGCTCGCCCGCGTCCTTCCCGTGCTTCTCGGGGGTGGAGGTCCACACACCGACCAGCTCGAGGTCGGGGTGGGCGTCGACGCCGGCGATCGCGTGCCGACCGATCGTGCCGGTGGACCAGACGACGACGCGGAGCGGCTTCTCGGGGATGACCTGTGACATGGGGCACAGACTAGAACGAGTTCTAGTTTTGCGGAAGGGGGTTCGGCAGTTTCACCGCCTAGGTGGTGAAACTGCCGAACTGGGCACACAGAACTGCCTCTGGGCACACGGAGTTTCATGCGCCCAGAGGCAGTTTCACCGCTTAGGCGGTGAAACTGCCACGCAGCCCACTCCGGACACCGTGTACCGGAGTAGATCGTCGGCATGCACCGGTTGCAGTGGATGCAGATGCCGCCAGAGGCCGAGCCGGCCTGCAGGCGGTTGACCAGGTCCGGCTCGCGGAGGAGGGCGCGTCCCATCACCACGAAGTCGAACCCGTCGGCCATCGCCTGTTGCATGGTCTCGAGGCGGTTGATCCCGCCGAGCAGCATCAGCGGCATGGCGAGACCCGAACGGAAGGTGAGCGCCTTCTGGTTGAAGTAGGCCTCCTCGAAGGCGTACTCCTTCATGAAGCCCTTGCCGAAGGGCGTCCGCATGCCCCACTTCACGACGGTGGGCATCGTCTCGGCGAACTCCGCAACCGGCGCTCCCCCGCGGAACAGGTACATCGGGTTCATCAGCGAGGACCCGCCCGACATCTGCAGGGCGTCGAGGTGGCCGTCGGCCTCCAGCAGCTGCGCGAACGCCAGGCCGGTCTCGGTCGTGACCCCTCCCGGGAAGCCGTCCGAGACGGAGACCTTGGCACTCAGCGCGACGGCGTCGCCGACCTCTTCGCGTACGACGCGGGCGACCTGTCGCGCGAGGCGGGCACGCCGCTCGAGGGGGCCGCCCCAGCGGTCCCGGCGGCGATTGAGCCCGGGCGCGAGGAAGGAGGAGATCAGGTAGGAGTGGGCCATGTGCAGCTCGAGGACGTCGAAGCCGGCCCGGACGAGGAGGCGGGCCGCATCGACGTACGCACGGGTGACCCGGGTCAGGTCCTTCTCGCTGGCCGCACCGATCATCTGCATCGACAGCGGGCTCGGCATCGAGCTCGCCGACAGGGCGCGGACGCCGTTCGAGCGGCCGTTGGCCACCGGTCCCGCATGGCCGACCTGGCCCGCGATGCCGGCGCCGGTCGCGTGGATCTCCTCGACCAGGCGGGTCAGACCCGGCAGGGTGCGCTCACTCACGACCATCTGCTCGGCATGGGTACGGCCCTCCGGCGCGACCGCGAGGTAGGCGACGGTGGTCAGGCCGACACCCCCTTCGGCGGGCGCGCGGTGGTAGGCGATCAGCTCGTCGGTGACCTCGCCATGGGGCGTGCGCCCCTCGAAGGTGGCCGCCTTCACCGTGCGGTTGCGCAGGCGCACGGGACCGAGCTGGACAGGACTGAAGACGTCAGGGGCGGCCACGAGCGCACTCTAACCGCGAACTGGAACGCGTTCTAGAAAACTTGGCCCGCAGGAAGTGAGACAAAAGCGAGGATCCTTCATCTTTCGCCGGTCCTCGGACGGATCTAGGCTCACGTCATGGCCAAGACGCTCTGGCGGGACCGCAACGACGCGCTCGATCCCGAGACCGACTACGTCGAGATCTACCAGAACCTCGCGCTCTACGAGTTCACCTGGGACTTCACCCAGTCGCTGAGCTTCGCGTTGTTCCGTACCTACGCCGTCCCGAGCATCGGCCGCCTGTTGTACGAGACGGGCGCCTTCACCGGCCAGGTGCAGAAGAGGTACGACGACACCGCGCTCCTGCTCGAGGCGCCCTTCGTCCACGGCCTCGACAGCGACGCCGGGAAGACCGCGATCCGCCGGATCAACCAGATGCACCGGGCCTACGACATCAGCAACGAGGACTTCCTCTACGTGCTGGCCACCTTCGTCGTGGTCCCCAAGCGCTGGCTCGACGACCACGGCTGGCGGCAGCTCACCGACAACGAGCTGCGCGCCACCGTGAACTACTACCGGGCGCTCGGTCGCCGCATGGCCATCAAGGACATCCCGGAGACCTACGACGAGTTCATGCACCTGATGGACGACTACGAGCGCGCCCACTTCGACTTCGACGCGGGCGGGCGCCAGGTCGCCGACTCCACGCTCGCGCTGATGACGACGTTCTACCCGCGCGTGCTGCGCAAGCCGGTCGCACTGTTCAGCCGTGCCCTGATGGACAAGCCGCTCCTGGACGCCTTCGCCTACGTCGAGCCGCCGGCCGTCGTACGACGGGCGAGCCTGCTCGCCATGCGCCTGCGGGCGCGGGCACTGCGCCACACCCCGTCACCACGGCGGCCCACCTTCATCGCCGACCTGCCGCGGGTCAAGAGCTATCCGCACGGCTACGCGCTGGGCGCGCTCGGGACGCTCCCGACGCCGGGCGTCGCCGGGTGTCCGGTGCGCCACACCGCCGACGCCTGAGCAGCGGCTACTGGACGATGATCGTGGCGGTCGCGCCGGAGATGTCCTCCTCGACGGAGTACCGGCCGGCGGCGTCGAAGCGGTAGTACTCCTTGAGCCCACCGCTGATGGTGACGCCGTCGAGCCCACCGACCTCGACGGCATAGGTGCCGCCGTCACCGGCGACGAACTCGACGGTCTGGCCGACGGAGACCGTCAGCTCGGACTGGTCGAACTCGCCGGACCCGAGCTGCTCCTCGCCGCCGCTGAAGGTCAGCGTGGCGTCGCCGGGGCCGTCGGTGAAGACCGGAGGTACGGCGGGTGCGTCGTCGCCGTCCGAGTCACCCGAGTCGTCCGAGTCACCCGAGTCACCCGAGTCGTCCGCGTCGTCCGGCGTCGGCGACGCGCTGCTGTCGTCGGCCGATCCACCCCCGCCGTCGGAGTCGTCACCGCACCCGGTCAGACCGAGGGTGAGGAGCAGGAGGGCAAGGAGCATCGATGCAGCAGCGCGGGTCACCCCCGCAAACTAGCGCTCGACGGAGGGCGCCGCAGTAGGGATCCGATGTGTTCAGGCGCCGAAGCTCGCGGCACGCTTCTCCACGAACGCCGCCACACCCTCGCGACCGTCGGGCGATCCCGCGAGCTCGCGGATGGAGAGCGACTCCTTGCGCAGCGCGGTCTCCGGGGCCGGGGCCACCACGTCGCGGAGCAGGCGCTTCGCGGCGGCGTTGGCCGTGGCCGAGCCGGAGGACAGCGTCGCGACGACCTGGTCGACGGTTGCTGCGAGCTCGTCGGCGGGCACGACCCGGGCGACCAGACCAGCAGCGAGGGCCTCCTGGGCGGTGAGCAGGTCACCCAGGATCGCCAGGCGAAGCGCCCGGTGCAGGCCGAGCGTGTGCACGAGCAGCGAGCTTCCACCGTCCGGCGACAGACCGACCTTCGTGTAGGCGAGGCTGAACTTGGCCGAGTCCACGGCGATCACGATGTCGGCGACAGCGGCGAGCGGGAAGCCCGCGCCGGCCGCCGTGCCCTGGACGACGCTGACCACGATCGCCTCGGAGCGCATCAGCTCGCTGACGACCCGGTGCAGCGACTCCGCGAGGTCGTCGATGAAGACCTGGACGTCGTCGGCGCCTGCGAAGCCGCCGAGGTCGCCTCCCACCGAGAAGAAGCGGCCCTCGGCCGCGAGCACGATCACCCGGGCGGCGTCACGGTGCGCGGCGCGTACGGCGGTGTGCAGCTGCGCGACGGACTCGTGGTGCACCGGGTTGCCCCGGTCGCCGTTGGCCAAGGTGATCCGGGCGACCCCGGCGTCGTACTCGTAGCGGACGAACTGCTCAGACATGTGGATCCTTCGGGTCGAACGGGTCAGCGGAACTGGTCGTGCAGGGACGGGGGCAGCTCGAAGAGCGGGTCGCGGGTCAGCTCGGCGCGGCCCAGCGTGGTCAGGTGCGCCTCGTCAGGCCCGTCGAAGAGCCGCATCGCACGGTGCCAGCCGTACAGCGCCGCGAGCGGCGTCGCGTCGCTGACACCGGCGGCGCCGTGGAGCTGGATGGACCGGTCGATCACGGACAGGACGGCCCGCGGTACGGCGACCTTGGCGGCCGCGATGAGGTGCCGGGCGGCCTTGTTGCCCTCGGCGTCGACCGTGTACGCCGCCCGGTGGCACAGCGCGCGCGCCTGCTCCAGCTCGATGCGCGACTCCGCGATCTTCTCCCTCACGGCCGACTGCTCGGCGAGCAGGCCACCGAAGGCGGTGCGCGTCTTGGCCCGCTCGACCATCATCGCCAGCGCCCGCTCCCCCGCACCCAGCGCGCGCATGACGTGGTGGATGCGCCCCGGGCCGAGTCGCGCCTGGGCTGCTGCGAAGCCGCCGCCCTCCTCGCCGAGCAGGTTGGCGAGCGGGATCCGGACGTCGGTGAACTCGATGACGCAGTGACCGTGCTGGTCCTGGTGGCCGAAGACCGGGTAGGACCGCTTGATCTCGACGCCTGGAGTGTCGGCCGGGACGATCACCATCGACTGCTGGCGGTGGGTCGCCGCCGTGGGATCGGTCTTGCCCATCACGATCAGGACCTTGCAGCGCGGGTCGGCAGCACCGGTGATCCACCACTTGCGGCCGTTGATGACGTACTCGTCGCCGTCGCGCTCGATGCGGGTCTCGATGTTGGTCGCGTCGGAGGAGGCCACGGCGGGCTCCGTCATCGCGAACGCGGACCGGATCCGGCCCTCCAGGAGGGGCTCCAGCCACTCCGCCTGCTGCGCCTCGGTGCCGACCAGGTGGAGCAGCTCCATGTTGCCGGTGTCGGGGGCGGCGCAGTTGGTGGCCTCCGGGGCGATCTCGAGGCTCCAGCCGGTGAGCTCGGCGATCGGGGCGTACTCCAGCTGGGTGAGCCCGGAGTCGTGCGGCAGGAAGAGGTTCCACAGGCCGCGCTCACGGGCCTTGACCTTGAGCTCCTCGACGACCGGTGGGACCGAGTGGTCGTCGTGGCCGCGCTCCTGTCGGAACCTGGCGTAGGACTCCTCGGCAGGGAACACCTCGGTGGCGAGGAAGTCCTTCATCTCCTCGAACAGGGCCACGGCCCTGTCACTGGGAGCGGGAAAGGCGGGGTACATCGCGGAGGACCCGGTCATGGGACCACTATCGCGCACCGGGGGTGCGGCCGCGGCGGCGGTCCGCGGCGGGTGTCCGAATCCCCCTGCAGTGCTACGCAGCGCAGTCGCCGGTGTCGACCTCGGAGCCGTCGGTGCCGGCGGCGGTGCCCCGGCGGGCGCTGTCGCCGACCTGCTTGGCGGTCAACGCGTAGCCGGTCTCCGGGTCGGTGACCGAGGCGGCGAACACGACGCCGGCGACCTTGCCCTGCGGGGTGATGATCGGTCCGCCGGAGTTGCCGGGTCGGACCAGGCCGCGCAGGGAGAAGACCTCGCGTACGACGGTGCCGGAGCCGTAGATGTCCGGTGAGCGCAGGTTCTGCATGGCGCGGATGCGGCCGGTCTGCACGTCGAACGGACCGTCCTGCGGGTAGCCGACGATGGCGACCGGATCCTCTGCTCCCGACTCCTTGTCGAAGGCCAGGACGGGGACGTCACCGGTGTCCAGGGCGAGGACGGCGATGTCGAGCTCACGGTCGTAGAGCACGACCCGCGCGAGCTCGGTTCCGCCACCGATGCTGACCTCGGGGTCGTCGACGCCTGCCACCACGTGGGCGTTGGTCATCACGCGGTCCTCGGCGAAGACGAAGCCGGTGCCCTCGACCCCACGGCCGCACTGGTTGGCCCCGCGGATCTTGACCACGCTCGGACGCACCTTGCGGATCGCGGCGGACTTCGGGAGCTCGGACGGGCCGGGCTCGACCTCGACGATCTGCTCGGGCGCGAAGGGCTCGAGGTAACGCGGGAAGAACCCCGTGCCGACGACGTTGTTGAAGGCCTGGAGCGCGTTCGGCGCCGAGGAGGGCAGCGCGTCGTTGACCTTGGCGAGGACGGCCGAGCTGCGCACGAGGGAGGTGACCGAGCCGATCCGCGTGCCGCTGATCGCCACACCCAGTGCCCACGCGACGAGCAGGACGGCGAGCGCGCTCAGCAGGGCGCCACCGATGGCGTCGAGGGCCCTTGCGGGCTGCCAGGTGATGCGCTCACGGACCCGCGCGCCGGCGTACTGCAGCAGGGCCTGGCCCAGGGACGCGCACAGGATGACGACGAAGAGGGCGCCCAGGGAGACCGCGAGCGACGGGTCGAGGCTGCCCAGCAGCACCGGCGCGAGGAAGATGCCGCCGAGCCCGCCGAGGAGCAGCCCGATCGTCGCGAAGGCCCCGGTGACGAACCCCTGCCAGTAGCCCGAGAGGGCGTAGGCCAGCACGAGGAGGACGAGCAGCCAGTCGAGGACGTTCACGCGTCACGCCCGGACGCTGCCGCCTCGTTGGGTTCCAGGAGATCCATGCCGTCGTCCCCCGCCTGCCGGTCCGTGCGGGCGGTCCGCTGGACGTACTCGGCGAGCATGTAGTCGGGGAGATCATGCACCGGCGGGTCCTCCACTGGTGGGAGCCACCCGAGGAAGTCGAAGAATCGGGTCAGGATCCCCCCGGTGAAGCCCCACAGGATCACGTCCTTGTCCGGGCCGATCAGGAAGCCGGGGCCGTTCCAGCCACCCGGATGGCGCACCTGGACGCGGTGCTCCGCGGCGAAGAGCTCCTCGAGGGTGACCCGGTGGATGGCGTGCACCTCGTCGGGCGAGGCGACCCGGATCGGACCCGGGTCACGCCACCAGCCCAGCACCGGCGTCACCGCGAAGTTGGACGGCGGCAACCACAGCTCGGGCAGCGTGCCGATGACCTCGACCCCGGCGGGATCGACGCCGATCTCCTCCTCCGCCTCCCGCAGGGCCGCCTCGACCGGGGTCTCCCCCGGGTCGATCGATCCGCCCGGGAAGGAGACCTGGCCGGGGTGGGAGCGCATGTCGTGGGCGCGCTCGGTCAGCAGGACGTCGTGGTCGCCGAACAGCATGAGGACGGCGCCGCGGCGCACCGGCCGGCCCTTGGGCGGCAGGAAGGCGGTCAGGTCGTGCCCACTGATCGAGCGGGCGCCGTCGACGACGGGCACGAGCCAGTCGGGCAGGCCGTCGGGCAGGTGGTCCGACAACCCCGGGGACAGGTCGTTCACGACGCCTCCCCTGGAGCGGGCAGGTCGAGGTCGAGGAGCTCCTCGGACATCGTCACGATCTCCTCCAGCGAGTCGATCCCTCCGGGCTTCTGCTCGACCGACCCATCGGCCTTGACGAACACGAAGACGGGCAACCCGGTGATGACGAGGTCGCTGCCCTGCAACGCACCGCAGGCGTCAGCAGCCGAGGGATAGGTGACACCCTTCAGCCGCGCGAAGTCGATCGCTGCGCCGGGGTAGGTGTCCTGGAAGTTCACGCCGATCAGGCTCACCTGCTTGGCGTACTGCTCGTGGAACTGCTGCAGGACCGGCATCTCCTCCCGGCACGGCCCACAGGTCGTCGACCAGAAGTTGATGACGGCCGGTCCCTGCACCTGGGACAGCGACATCGACTCGGTGCTGCCGAGACAGTGCAGCGAGATGTCGGGGAGCTCTGCGGAGGCGTCGACCAGCGGGAGGTCGGTGCAGTCGGCGATCCCGGCCGCTTCCCGGTCCCGGACGAGATCGGGGGTGTCGACCTCGACCTTGCAGGACAGCGCGGGCGCCGTCGCATCGCACGAGGTGAGCAGGACGGTGATCGCAGCGAGGCCGGCGGCCCGCACTCCGCGCATCAGTTGGGTCCCTCGGTCCGCACCAGCTTCTCGGCCTCGACGGCGTCCGTCGGACCGGTGCCGTACGACGGGCACCAGCGCGCGACCGGACAGGCGCCGCACGCGGGCTTCTTGGCGTGGCAGCGCCGGCGGCCGTGCCAGATCACGTGGTGGGAGAGCATCGTCCAGTCCTGCCGGGGGAACAGCGCCCCGATGGCGTGCTCGACCTTGACCGGGTCGGTCTCCTCGGTCCAGCCCATTCGGCGCACGAGGCGGCCGAAGTGGGTGTCGACGGTGATGCCGGGCAGGTCGAAGGCGTTGCCGAGCACGACGTTGGCCGTCTTGCGGCCCACGCCGGGCAGCGTGACGAGGTCCTCGAGGCGACCGGGCACCTGGCCGTCGTAGCGCTCGACGAGAGCGGCGCTCAGCTTCAGCAGCGACTCGGTCTTGGCCCGGAAGAAGCCGAGCGGCCCCACGATCTGCTCGAGGTGGGCGCGATCGGCCGCCGCCATCGACGGCGGGTCGGGATAGGCCGCGAACAGCGTCGGACGCACCAGGTTGACCCGCTTGTCGGTGGTCTGCGCGGACAGCACGGTCACGACCAGGCACTGGAACGCGTCGTCGAAGTCGAGCTCGGCCTTGGCGTCCGGATAGGTCTCGGCGAGCACCCGATTGATCTTGCGGGCCCGCCTGACCAACTGCGTCGGGGTCTCCTCGTCGACCTCGATGGTCTGCCTGATCTCCCGCACGGGGTCAGCCTACGGGGGAGCATCGACAGTCCACGGCCGCGCGTTGCGTTAGGTGTGAGATCACCCACTGGCTAGGATGCCTGCCGAGCGTGTCGTGTCCTCCAATCCCGTCCCGGGGGCGGTCGCGACGCTGATGCAACAACCGACTTGGAGGAAGCGTGGACAACGACGTACTCCGTCAGGCGCCACTGTTCAGTGCCCTCGACGACGAGGCCATGGCAGCGCTGCGCACGTCGCTGGCCACCACGCGGCTGCGCCGCGGTGAGGTGCTGTTCCACGAGGGCGACAGCGGCGACAAGCTGTACGTCGTCCTCGAGGGCAAGGTGAAGCTCGGCCGCACCTCCTCGGACGGCCGCGAGAACCTCTTGGCGATCATGGGCCCCGGACAGATGTTCGGCGAGCTCTCCCTGTTCGACCCGGGCCCGCGCTCGGCGACCGTCACTGCCGTGACCGACGCCGAGTTCGCGTCGCTTTCGCACGAGGACCTGCTGCGCTGGCTCGAGGGACGCCCGATGGTGGCCCGCGGTCTGCTGACCCAGCTGGCCGGTCGGCTCCGCAAGGCCAACGACGTGGTCGCCGACCTGGTGTTCTCCGACGTCCCCGGACGCGTGGCCAAGGCGCTGCTCGACCTCGCCGAGCGGTTCGGCCGCACCGCCGACGACGGCGTCCACGTGCACCACGACCTCACCCAGGAGGAGCTCGCCCAGCTGGTCGGCGCCTCCCGCGAGACGGTCAACAAGGCACTGGCCGACTTCGCGTCGCGTGGCTGGCTGCGCCTGGAGCCCCGCTCGGTCGTGATCCTCGACATGGAGCGGATGGGCCGCCGCGCCCGCTGATCCCACGCACCACCCGACGACGGGTGCGTCCGTCACCGCTCACGCGGTGGCCGGCGCACCCGTCGTTGCGTCGGGGCCCGCTGCTGCCTGGAGGTAGGCCCGGGTGGCGTCGTCGGCGGGGTAGAACGCCTCGATGGCGAGCTCGGAGAGGGTGACCTCCCGGGGCGTGCCGAACACCGTGGTCGTCGTGATGCAGGACAGGACCGCGCCGTCGGGCATCCGCAGCTGCAGCGGCACCACGAGCGCAGCGGACTGCACCGGCTCGACACCGTCGCCGACGACCTCCGCGAGGAGCGCGCGGGTCGCCTCGTCGCCGGTCGCGTCGTGCTCGCGACGAAGGCGTTCGGCGAGATGGGCCCGCCATTCGGCCAGGTTGAGGATCCGCGGAGCCAGGGCGCGCGGGTGGACCGAGAGCCGGATGACGTTGATCGGGGGCTCCAGCAGGTCCTCGTCGATGCCCGCCATGAAGGCGTAGGCGGCGTCATTGGCGGCGACCAGGTCCCAGTGGCGGTCCACGACGAGGGCCGGGTAGGGATGGTGCCCGCGCAGGATGGTCTCCAGGGCGGCGTTCGCCTCGGCCATCGGCGGATCGCTCAACTGGTGCTCGGGATGCGCCGGGGCGTGGCCCGCGGCGAGCAGCAGCTGGTTCTGCTCCCGCAGCGGCACCTCCAGGTGGTCGCACAGGCGCATCACCATGGTGCTGGTGGGCCGGGAGCGACCTGTCTCGATCCAGCTCAGGTGCCGCGTCGAGACGTCGGCGCGGCCGGCCAGCTCGAGCTGGGAGAGGTGGCGGCGCTGTCGCCACTCGCGGATCAGGACTCCGGCGGTCGTGTTCACGTTGGCCAAACTAGCGATGGAAGCACCGCAGGGACATGACCTCCGAGGTCATGTCCCTGCGGCCCTCGCTCAGAGCGAGTGCAGTGCCACTGCGTGGAACCTGGTGGGGTCAGGCGCGACGCCGCAGCACCAGCGCTGCGCCAGCCGCCAGCAGGAGGCTGGCGAGCAGGAACGGAGCCATCAGGGACGGCGCACCGGTGTCCGGCAGGGCCTCGGGAACGCTGTCCCCGCCCTGGCCGCCGGCGCCCTCGTCCTCGCCGCCGACCTCACTCAGCTCGTTCACCGTGACGGTGAACGAGTCGGTGCTGACCGCGGCCCGCAGTCCACGCAGGACGATGATCTCGTCCGTTGCGCTGCAGGTGACCTCGGTGACGCCGATCGGGAAGGTGCTCCCCGATGCCGGCGAGCAGGTCACCGGAACGGGTCCGGCAACCAGGTCGAACGCCGTGGCCTCGAACTCGACGGCGGCACCGTCGGTGTCGGTCGCGTCGACGACGATGTCGTCGGGCAGGTCCAGGATCGGTCCGGTGGTGTCGACGACCGAGACCAGGAAGGTGTCGGTGGCCGCGCCGTCCCAGCTGTCGACGACCTCGCAACGGAGCTCGTGCTCACCCAGCGGCAGGGTCGAACCCGAGGTCACGGGCGCGCCGAGCTCGCCGTCCCACAGGCGGCAGACCGGCAGCAGCGGGGTGCCGACGAAGTCAGAACCCGTCGCGACGAAGTCGACCGGAGCACCCGTGGGGCCGGTGGCTTCGAGCACGATGTCAGCAGGCGCGACCACGGTGGGCAACGGCGCGGTGACGGTGACGTCGAAGCTGTCACTCGCAACGACGTCGCGGGAGTTCTCGACCTCGCAGGTCACGGTCGTGGTGCCGATGGGGAAGACGTCCCCGGAGGCCACGGCGACGTCGCCCGGCTTGGTGCACGACACCGGCAGCACGCCGTCGATGACGTCGGTGCCGCTGACCGCGAAGGTGGCCGGCGCGCCGGAGGCGTCGACGGCGACCTCGGTGATGTCAGCGGGGACCGTCACGACGGGCAGCGGGTCGGTGACCTCGATGGTGAAGCGGTGGAACTTGAAGCTGAAGATGTTCGCCAGGGAGAACGGCGCCCAGAGGCAGGCTCCGAAGTAGGACCCGACCGGCAGCTCCTCGGTGACCGAGAGGGACGTGCCGAGGGTGTAGCCGACGAAGTCCAGCTCACCGAACTGGAAGACCGAGTCGACGTACACGTCGCTGATCGCGCAGGCGCCCACGACGACCGGGGCGTCGCTCCAGCCTCCACTGATGGAGAACTCGATCGGCACGTCGGCGCCGGCGGCGCTGGTGGCCTCCTCGACGATCGTGGAGTTGCCGGACACGACGACCGGGCCGGCAGCAGTCTGCGGGCCGTCGGGGCGACCGGGCTCAGTCGGCGGGGCCACCTCGTCCTCGACGGGGGCCTCGGCGTCGTCCTCCTCGGGAGCGGCTTCCTGCTCCTGCGGGGCCGACTCGTCCTCGGCCGGGGCGGGCTCGGGCGCGGGGGCCGGCTCCGGCTCCGGGGCGGGGGCGGGCTCCGGCTCGGGAGCCGGCTCGGGGGCGGGCTCCGGCTCGGGAGCCGGCGTGGACTCGACGGGCGCGCCGGTTCCGGCGTCGTCAGCGAGTGCGGTGCTGGGAGTCAGGGCGCCGAGCAGCACGAAGGCTGCCGCCGCCAGGGCGGTCGAGGTACGGAATTTTCGGATGGGGGGGAGCATCCGTCCACTGGACCAGAACCCTCGCCAAAAATCTGGAGAACGGCACAGTCTTTACCAGAAAAGACAACCCTCGGATCAGCGGACGGCGAGGTAGGCGAGCTGGGCGCGCACCGACCACTCGGCCGCACCCCACAACGACTCGTCGACGTCGGCGTACACGACCTCGACCACCTTGCGTGCCAGCTCGGGGTCCTCCGCGACGTCGGGGCGCAGCTGCGTCGGCGTCAGACCCAGCCGGCCGAGCGCGGCCTCCACCTGGGCGAGGCGCTCGCGACGGTGCACGACGTAGTGGTCGAGGACGGCGGCGCCGTCCTCGAGGACCGGGCCGTGCGCCGGCCACAGGGTCTGTGCGCGGCCCTCGGTGACCAGGGAGCGCATCCGTGCGATCGAGTCGAAGTAGGAGCCGAGCTCGCCGTCGGGGTGGACGATGACGGTCGTCCCGCGACCGAGCACCATGTCGCCCGTGAGCAGGGCCCGGTCTGCCTCGACGAGGAAGGACACCGAGTCCGTCGTGTGGCCCGGCGTCGCGACCACCTCGACCTCGAGGCCGCCCACGGACAGCAGCTCACCGTCGGTCAACGGGTCCGCGCGCCAGCACT
Organism: Nocardioides sp. Root190; assembly: GCF_001428565.1. Lineage (GTDB taxonomy): Bacteria > Actinomycetota > Actinomycetes > Propionibacteriales > Nocardioidaceae > Nocardioides. Next base: position 484,222 of record NZ_LMIA01000001.1, read on the forward strand.
GTGCGGGATCGAGGCCGCGCACGCCGCAGCCCATCCGCTCCGCGAAGGACGTCGCCGCCTCGGTGTGGTCGTGGTGGTGATGGGTGACCACGACCTGGTCGACCTCACCGGCAACGGCAGCCACGGCATCGAGGTGGTCGTCGTGCAGGGGACCGGGATCCACCACGATCGAGCGACCCGACCCGGGCTCCCGCAGGATCCAGGTGTTCGTCCCGTCGAGCGTCATGATCCCGGGGTTGGGCGCGAGCACGCAGCGGCCGCGAGCGCCGTACGCCCCGCCGTGCCACGCGGTGGTCATCAGGACCTCCGGGCCGCCACCAGGGGCCGCAGGCCCTCCGGCATCGACAGCGTGAAGCCGTCGCCGAGCGGCTCGACCTCGGGCGTGAACATGTCCACGGTCCGGTCCGCAGCAGCGTCGAGGACGGCGTCGACGTCACCGATGGTGCCGATCTCGAGGCAGGTGAGGTACGTCGGCGGGAGCATCGCGAGGTCGCCGAGGTCGGCCTGGTCCGCAGCGTCGATCGCCCGGAGCCAGACGACCTCGGAGGACTCGGTCGACACGTCGCGGGTGATCTGGCCCTCGGGCAAACGGGCCACGAAGAACCAGGTCCGGTAGCGCTTCGGCTCGAAGACCGGTGTCAGCCAGCCGCTCCAGATGCCGAGCAGGTCGGTGCGCAGCACGAGGCCGCGGCGGTCGAGGAAGTCGGTCAGCGCGAGCTCACGCGACTCGAGTGCGACCCGGTCGGTCTCCCAGTCCTCGGCCGTCGTGTCCGCGACGACGTCGTCGACCGAGGTGCCGGCGAGCAGCACCCCCGACTCCTCGAAGGTCTCGCGCACGGCGGCGCAGACGAGTGCGCGGGCGACGTCCTCGGTGGTGCCGAGCCGGGCCGCCCACTCGGCCGGCGTCGGACCGGCCCAGGCGACCTCGTGGTCGTAGTCGCGGGGATCGACCCCGCCGCCCGGGAACACGCACATGCCCCCGGCGAAGTCCATGGTGACCTGGCGGCGCAGGAGGTAGACCTCGGGCGCTCCGTCGACACCGGGCCGTTGCAGGACGACGGTCGCCGCATCGCGGGGCTCGGCGGCCGTCCGGGTGCCGTCGGCGTACTCGCGGGCCACCTCGGCCAGGTGGTCCGGCAGCGCCACGGGGGGCAACGGGATCCTCACGACGCCGTCCCGACGACCTCGGCGACGACCTCGACCTCGACGGTCGCGTCCAGCGGCAGCGCCGCGACACCGACGGCGGAGCGGGCGTGGACGCCGGCCTCGCCGAAGACCTGACCGAGGAGCTCCGAGGCGCCGTTGGCGACCGCGGGCTGGCCGGTGAAGTCAGGGGTGGAGGCCACGAAGACGACGACCTTCAGGATGCGGACACCCTCGAGCGTGCCGGTGACCGAACGGATCGCGGCGATCGCGTTGAGCGCGCACTGGCGCGCACACTCCGTCGCCTGTTCGGGCGTGGCGGTGTCGCCGACCTTCCCCGTCGCGACGAGGCTGCCCTCGCGCATGGGGATCTGGCCCGCGGTGTAGACCATCGCGCCACTGCGGACCGCGGGAACGTAGGCCGCCACCGGGGGTACGACGTCCGGGACGCTCAGTCCGAGCTCGGCCAGCCGCTGCTCCGGGGTGGCCATCTAATCAGGCCTCGACCGGACGCTTGAAGTAGGCGATGTCGTTGCCGCTCTGGCCCGGGATCAGGGTGACGAGCTCCCAGCCGTCCTGCCCGAAGTTGTTGAGGATCTGCGCCGCGACATGGTTGAGGACGGGCGCCACCTGGTACTCCCACTTGGTCATACCGGCACCCTACTCAGCCACGCCGAGGACCGCCCCCGGGTCCTGGCCGTGTGGCCTGGGTCACAGGTTGTGCGACGATGCCCGACGTGAGTCTCGACAACGCCGTCTGGCTACTGACCGGACTGGCCGCGGTCGTCATCCTCCTGACCAGGATGCGACTGTCCTCGGAACAGTCCCAGGCGGGCCATGCGCTCGTCCCCCACGCCGTCGTCAACGCCCACAGCATCGTCGGCGTGGGCGCTCTGGGCGTCTGGATCGCCTACCTCACCTCACCGGGCGGCACGCTCGGCGCCACCGCCCTGGGCCTGTGGTGGATCGAGGTCGCGCTGGGGATCTTGATCCTGCTCCGGTGGATGTCCGGTTCGGGCAGGCACGCCACCGCCACGACCGGCGACAGCTGGGGCGAAGGGCCCTCCCTGTCGATCCTCGGGCACGTCGGGATGCTGCTCGGGGTCGGCTTCTTCACCTGGGTCGTGCTCGCCGAGAAGATCTCGGGCTGAACCGACCGGCGCTCAGCCGTACCTGTTCACGACCCACAACAGCTCGCGGTAGTCGTCGTCGTACTCCGGCGGCGGCGGATCGACGTCCTGCGAGGTGCGCAGCGTGGCGGGGTCCACCGGCGGGGGCAGGTGCCTGAACTGCGCGCCGCGAGGCTGCTCGGCCATGGCGACTCCTTCCGACCCCTCGAGCCTACGCCGCTCTCCGTCCGCCCGGGGTCTGATCGGCGTCCACCCGTGGTCTGACGTGTGCCGTCCTCATCCCCTCTACGGTGGTGGGATGGCTCGACCGGACCGGCAACCCCTGCGCCTGGGTCCCCGCGCTGAGCGCTGGTTCGACCTCGGCCTCACCGGTTTCCTGCTGCTGCCCGTCCCGGTGTTCGCCCTGTACGGCGACCTGCTCCCGGCCGCGCTCATGCTCGTCCAGATCGCGCCGCTCGCCGCGCGGCGTCGCCACCCGATCGCGGTGTTCGCCGTCGTCGCCGCCGCGAGCGCCGCGCAGGCCCTGCTGCACGACGAGCCGCTGTGGTCCCAGCTGGCGTTCCCGATCGCGACCTACTCGGTGGCCAGGTTCAGCACCACCGCATGGAGTGCAGCCGCCCTCGGCACCGGACTCGTCGCAGCCGCCGTCGCGGCGGTCGTCTGGTTGCGGGGCTTCGACGTCGAGGAGCTCACGTTCATGACCTTCTCGGCCTACTTCGTGCCTGTCTCGCTGTTCGTGCTGGTCGCCTGGGCGCTGGGCACGCTCGGCCGCGTCCGGCAGGCGTACGTCGACGCGCTCGTCGAGCGCGGGGAGCGGCTCCAGCACGAGGCGGTGCAACAGGCCGCACTCGCGGCGCTCGAGGAGCGCCAGCGGATCGCCCGCGAGATGCACGACGTGGTCGCCCACGGGCTCACCACCATCGTGGTGCAGGCGGAAGGAGCCAGGGCCGCTGCCACGCACGACCCCGCGCTCGTCGTACCCACCCTCGCCACGATCGCGTCGACCGGACGGGAGGCGATGGCGGAGATGAGGCGGATGCTCGGCCTGCTGCGAGCCGAGGAGGCCGCCACGACTCCGCAGCCACGTCTGGCCGACCTCGCCACACTCGTGGACGAGGTCCGCAGCGCCGGAACGCCCGTCGACCTCGACCTGCCGGATCCCGACGAGCCGTTGTCCGACGGCGTGGCGCTGACGGCGTACCGCGTCGTGCAGGAGTCGCTCACCAACGTCCGCAAGCACGCCGGGCGCGGAGCCCGGGCCCGGGTCAGGCTCCGGTTCGCGAACGACGCGGTGGAGCTCGAGGTCCTCGACGACGGTCGGGGCGCGGCATCATCCGGCGACGGCAGCGGCCTCGGTCTGACCGGCATGCGCGAGCGGGTCGGCTCCCACGGCGGCGACCTGCACGCCGGTCCGGCCCCGGGCGGCGGCTTCCGGGTGTGCGCGAGGATCCCCCGATGACCAGTCCCGCGCCCCGCGCCCCGATCCGGGTGTTCCTCGTCGACGACCAGGAGCTGGTCCGCGCCGGGTTCCGGATGCTCGTCGACGCCCAACCCGACCTGTCGGTCGTCGGTGAGGCCGGGGACGGCGCCGAGGCCCTGGAGCGACTGGCCGTCACGGCCTGCGACGTCGTGCTCATGGACGTGCGCATGCCCCGGGTCGACGGCGTCGAGGCGACCCGGCGCCTGCTGGAGCGACCCGGTGCACCGCAGGTCATCGTGCTGACCACCTTCGACCTCGACGAGTACGCCTTCGCCGCGATCCGCGCCGGCGCGGCGGCCTTCCTGCTCAAGGACGCCACCCCCGAGGTGCTCCTCGGCGCCGTGCGCACCGTCCACGAGGGCGAGTCCGTCGTGGCGCCGAGCACGACCCGCCGCCTGCTCGAGCACTTCGCCAGCGCCCTGCCCGACCCCGCGGGACCCTCGCCGGACCAGCGGCTCGTCTCCCTGACCGAGCGCGAGCGCGAGACCCTGGTCCTCGTGGGCCGCGGGCTCTCGAACACCGAGATCGCCTCCGAGTTCGTCGTGTCCGAGGCGACCGTCAAGACCCACGTCGGGCGCCTGCTCGCCAAGACGGGGTCGCGCGACCGGGTCCGGCTGGTGGTGCTCGCCCACGAGACCGGGCTCGCCCCCGGCGCCTGAACGACCTGCAGCTGCGGCGGGTCCACCCCGGGGCGGACAACCGGATCACCCCCCAGCCGGACGACGTCGAGGCCGTCGACGACGAGGCTCGACCCATGACCTCCCTGCAGACCGCCACGCCCCCACAGCCGTCCCCACCCACCCCCGCTGCCAGCGCCCGGGGCCTCCTGCGCACCTACGGCCAGGGCGACACGCTGGTCACCGCGCTCCGAGGTGTCGACCTGGACCTGCCCAGCGGCCGCTTCACGGCGATCATGGGCCCCTCCGGGTCGGGCAAGTCGACGCTGATGCACTGCCTCGCGGGCCTCGACCAGCCGACGGAGGGCAGCATCAGCGTCGCCGGACAGTCGCTCGAAGGGATGAGTGACGACGCGCTGACCCGTTTCCGGCGCGACCACGTCGGATTCGTGTTCCAGGCGTTCAACCTCCTGCCGATGCTCACCGCCGAGCAGAACATCTGGCTGCCGACCGAGCTCGCCGGCCGCCCCCGACCTGCGCTGCAGGACCGCTTCGACCACGTCGTGGAGACCCTCGGCCTGACCGGGCGGCTCACCCACCGGCCCTCCGAGCTGTCCGGAGGCCAGCAGCAGCGGGTCGCGATCGCCCGCGCCCTGCTCACCGGCCCGGCGATCGTCTTCGCCGACGAGCCGACCGGCAACCTCGACAGCACGTCCTCGGCCGAGGTGCTGTCCCTCCTGCGCGGGTCGGTCCGCGAGCTGGGCCAGACCGTCGTCATGGTCACCCACGAGCTCGACGCCGCCGCCTACGCCGACGACGTGGTCGTGCTCGCCGACGGCCTGGTCACCCACCACCTCGCGGCACCGAGCCGTGACGCGCTCGTCGCAGCGCTGGCGGAGCGGGCGGCCTGATGCGCACGGTCCTGCTCGCTTCCCTGCGCACCCACACCCGCCGGTACGGCGCCGCGCTGCTCGCGATCGTCGTCGGAGTGGTGTTCATCGTGGTCACCGCCGCGCTCTCCTCCGCCGTCCGCACCGGCCTGACGGCCGGGCTCTCCGCTCCGTACGACGGCGCGGACGCCGTGCTCGACCAGCCGTCGACCGAGGACGCCGTCCGGCTGGTGGCCTCGGCGCCCGCGGCGGACGCCGACGCCTGGTTGGTCGGCTGGACCCTCCAGCAGGTGGCCCACGACGGTCGAGTGGTCCGCTCCAGCACCGACATCGGCCAGGTACCGGACCGGCCGGACCACCAGTGGCAGGAGCTCGAGGAGGGTCGGTTCCCCGCGGCGGCGGGCGAGGCCCTGGTCGACGTCAATGCCGCCAAGGTCGCGAAGCTCGAGGTGGGCGACACGCTCCGGATCGGGTCCGGCCCCGCCGGCCTCGACGTCGAGGTGGTCGGCCTGGCCGACTCCCCCTCGGCGTTCTCCGTGGCGTCGGTCTACCTGTTGTGGTCGGACCTGTCCCGGTGGGCCGACAGCCTCTACGTCAGCAGCGTCGCCTGGGCCGGTCCCGGCGGTGGCGGTGAAGCGGCGACCGCGATCCGCGAGGTGGTCCCCGCCGCAGAGGTCCTGTCCGTCGACCGCTTCGTCCAGCGCGTCCAGACCGAGGTCAACCAGGGGGTCGACGTGGTGGCGATCATCGTGCTCGTCTTCGCCGCGATCGCCCTGCTCGTTGCCGTCCTGGTCATCAACAACACGTTCACGATCCTGTTCGCCCAGCGCTCCCGCGACTTCGCGCTGCTGCGCTGCGTCGGCGCGACCCGGCGCCAGGTCGTGCGCTCGGTCCGGGCCGAGTCGCTGGTCCTGGGTGTGCTCGCCAGCGTGATCGGCGTGGCCGGCGGACTCGGTCTCGGCCACGGGCTGGTCGCCCTCATCCGCTCGCAGTGGCCCGGGGCCCGACTGGGCGAGGCGTCGGTCAGCGCCGGCTGGATCCTCGCCGCCACCGCCGTGGGGCTCGGGGTGACGATGGTCGCGGCGTGGCTGCCCACCCGCCGCGTCCTGGCGGTCAGCCCGCTGGCGGCGCTCCGCCCCGACGACAGCACGCAGGTCCGTACCCGCACCGGTCGTGTGCGGATCGCGCTCGGCGCAGCCATGGTCCTGGCCGGGGCAGCCGGTCTGGCGGTGGCGATCGCGACGGCCGCCCCACCGGCCCTGGTGGCCGGCGGGGCCACCGCCTTCGTGGGCGTCCTCCTGCTGGGACCCGTGCTCGTGCCCGCGATGATCCGGTCGGCGGGGCGGGTCGCGGCCCGGGCACTCGGCCCGGCCGGGCGCCTCGCAGCGGGCAACGCCGTGCGCAACCCGCGTCGTACGGCCGCGACGGCGGCGTCCCTGCTGATCGGCGTCACCCTCACCACCGCCGTCCTGACCGGCATGGCGAGCTCCCGGACCGCGCTGAGCGCCGAGATGGACGAGCAGCACCCGATCGACATCGCCCTCACGGGCGCGGACACGATCCCGGCCGATGCGGTCGAGCGGATCGCCGCCGTCGACGGTGTCGACGGCACGACGACCGTCATCGGGGCGTCGGCCGAGGTGAGCGGGCTCGACCCGATCCCCGTGATCGCCGCACCGGGCGAGGCCGCCGACGGCGTCGTGCACTCCCCGCTGCCAGCGCCCGGCCGCCGCCAGGTGCTCCTCCCGTGGGACGTCCTCGGCGACGGGGTCGAGGTCGGCGACATGGTGACGGTGACGGTGGGCGAGCGCCGCGTGCGGCTCCGGGTCGCCGGGGGCGAGGGCTGGGGCACGGCGGCGCTGGTCAGCAACGCCACGCTCGAGCGGCTCGCACCCACCGCGCGGGTCCAGGCCGTCTGGGTGCGTGCCGAGGAGGGCGCGGATGCCGAGGACCTCGCCGGGTCGCTCGAGGCGATCGCCGTCCCCCTCGACGCCGGCCTCGAGAACGGTCTCGCCCGGCGGTCGTACGTCGACCAGCAGCTCGACGTCCTCACCGGCGGTGTCGTGGGCCTGCTCGCGATCTCCGTGGTGATCGCGCTGGTCGGCATCGCGAACACCCTCGGACTGTCGGTGCTCGAGCGCGGTCGCGAGCACGCCCTGCTGCGCGCCCTGGGCCTCACCCGCCGTCAGCTGCGGCGGATGCTCGCCACCGAGGCGGTACTGCTCGCCGGGGTCGCCACGGTCGTGGGGACCGGGCTGGGCACGGTGTTCGCCTGGGCCGGGGTCCAGGCGCTGGTCGTCCCCGCGATCGACGGTGCCGGGCTCGTCCTGCCCTGGGCACAGCTGGGCCTGGTGGTCGTGGCGGCCGCCGCGGCCGGCCTGGTGGCCGCCGTACTGCCGGCCCGGCGCGCCTCACGGATCGCTCCCGCCGCGGGCCTCGCCGTGGAGTGAAGGGCGCGGCGTCCCCGGTCGCTCGCTACGCTGCCCCGGTGAGCGACTGGGGGAAGGTCCGTCTGCACGTGGTCACCGGCAAGGGTGGCACGGGCAAGTCGACCGTGGCGTCCGCGCTGGCGCTCGCGCTCGCGACGAAGGGCAAGCACGTCCTGCTCTGCGAGGTCGAGGGCCGCCAGGGCATCGCCCGGATGTTCGACGTCGACCCGCTCCCCTACCAGGAGCGGCGCCTCACGACCGGGCTGCCCGACGCGGACGGCGGTCGCGGCATCGTGCACGCGCTGCACGTCGATGCCGAGTCCGCGCTGCTCGAGTACCTCTCGATGTACTACCGCCTCGGCCGCGCCGGTCGCGCGCTCGACAAGTTCGGCGTGATCGAGTTCGCCACCACCATCGCGCCGGGCGTGCGCGACGTGCTCCTGACCGGCAAGGTCTACGAGGCCGTCCAGCGCAACGCCCGCAACAAGGGCGCCATCGAGTACGACGCGGTCGTGCTCGACGCCCCGCCGACCGGACGGATCACCCAGTTCCTCAACGTGAGCAACGAGCTCGCCGGGCTGGCCAAGGTCGGGCCCATCAAGTCGCAGTCCGACACGATGATGACCCTCTTCCGCTCCCCCAGGACCGCCGTCCACCTCGTCACGGTCCTCGAGGAGATGCCCGTGCAGGAGACGGCGGACGGGATCGCCGACCTGCGCTCGGTCCAGCTGCCCGTCGGCGGGATCGTGGTCAACCAGGTCCGCCCCCAGGACCTCTCGGCCGCCGACCTGGCCGCAGCCCGGTCCGGCGAGCTGGACCGCGCCGCCCTCGAGGACGACCTGCGGGCCGGTGGCATCGAGGTCGTGCCGGACCTGGTGGACGGACTGCTCTCCGAGGCCGCCGACCACGCCGAGCGGCGTGCACTCGAGGACTCCCAGCGCACCCTCGTCGCCAAGATGGATGTCCCCTCCTACGAGCTGCCGCGGATCGCCGGCGGCATCGACATCGGCGGGCTCTATGAGCTCGCCGGACTCCTCCGAGCCCAAGGGATGGCGTAGCAGTGGCCAGGAGCAGCACCCAGCGCCCGACCCGGGTCGGTCCGACGACCACCACGCAGTCCGGGCCGCTCGACATCGACGCCCTGCTCGACGACCCGACGACCGGGATCATCGTGTGCTGCGGCTCCGGCGGCGTCGGCAAGACCACCACCAGCGCCGCGCTGGCCCTGCGCGCCGCCGAGCGAGGCCGCAAGGTCGTCGTGCTGACCATCGACCCGGCCCGGCGCCTCGCGCAGTCGATGGGCATCGAGGCGCTGGACAACACCCCGCGCCCGGTCACCGGCGTGGACGGCACCGGCACCCTCGACGCGATGATGCTCGACATGAAGCGCACCTTCGACGAGGTGGTCATGGCCCAGGCGAGCCCGGAGAAGGCGCAGCAGATCCTCGCCAACCCGTTCTACATCGCCCTGTCGAGTTCGTTCGCGGGCACGCAGGAGTACATGGCGATGGAGAAGCTCGGCCAGCTCCACCGCGAGTCGCAGGCCGCCGGCACCTACGACCTGATCGTCGTGGACACCCCGCCGTCCCGCTCGGCACTCGACTTCCTCGATGCCCCCGAGCGCCTCTCCAGCTTTCTCGACGGCAGGTTCATCCGACTGATGATGGCGCCGGCCAGGGGCCCGGCGAAGCTGATGTCGGCCGGGTTCAGCCTCATCGTGAACGCGATGACCAAGATCCTGGGCGCGCAGTTCCTCAAGGACCTGCAGACGTTCGTCACCGCCCTCGACACCGTCTTCGGCGGGTTCCGGCAGCGGGCGCAGCAGACCTACTCGCTGCTCCAGGCCGACGGGACGGCGTTCCTCGTCGTGGCAGCACCCGAGCCCGACGCCATGCGCGAGGCGGAGTACTTCGTCGAGCGGCTCAGCGAGGACGGCATGCCGCTGGCCGGCCTGGTCGTCAACCGGGCCAGTCCCTCGCCCTCGGGTGCCCTGTCGGCCGAGGAGGCCACGACCGCGGCCGAGCGACTGCGCACCCAGGACGCCACCTCGGTGGCAGCGAGCCTGCTGCGTCTGCACGCCGACCGGGTGCGGATGGTCGAGCGCGAGGGCCTGTTGCGTCAGCGGTTCTCGACCGCGCACCCGCAGGTGTCGACGGCCGTCGTCCCGGCGCTCGCCGGCGACGTGCACGACCTCGACGGCCTGCGCCGGGTCGGCGAACTGCTCGCCGGCGGCGGCGCGTAGCAGCGACCGCCGTCAACTGGCGTGCCGGTCTGCTCGTACGTCGCAGACCGGCCGGCCGTGATCAGCCGTCGATCAGCCGTCGATCAGATCGCCGGAACGCCTTCGCGGTCGCGCGCGTCCTTGAGGACCTTGCGCCACGAGGCACTCGGGCGGCGACGCAGGAGAGCACGACGCTCCCGCTCCGTCATTCCGCCCCAGACACCCCACTCGATCTGGTTGTCCAGTGCCTCGGCGAGGCACTCGGTGCGAACGGCGCAACCAGAACAGACCTGCTTGGCCTTGTTCTGCTCGGCGCCCCTCACGAAGAGCTGGTCCGGCTGCTCGTCCCGGCAGGCGGCACGAGGCGCCCAGTCGTCAACCCACATATTTGTCCCCTTGTGGTTCCCACACCGGAAAGCCAGCACCCCCACAGCGCTCGGTCTTTCCGTCGTGACCAAAGTAAAGGAAGCAGGCGAGCCTGACCACCGCTCGTTGGGCCCAGCCTGTCTAGTCACATCTGACTAGACAGGTTCGGGGCCCGGGCGCTGCACCCCCGCTCCCGATCGCCCGTCGGTGCCGTGCGACGACTCGGACGCGCACAGGTGGGTCCCGTACTCTGGCGACCATGTCCCGCACCCGGTTCGACGGCCTGCCGCCCGGCAAGGTCGTTTCCCACCTCGGCGTGATGCTGCTGGTCTCCGTCGTCCTCGGCGTCGTCGTCTCCGGCCTCGCGATCCCCTTCGCCGGTGTTCTCGGCTTCTCGGCCCGCAACGTCGCCGACACCGTCGACGAGCTGCCCCAGGAGCTCGAGACCGAGCAGCTGCCGCAGCGCACCGAGATCCAGGACAAGGCGGGGCGGACCATCGCCACGTTGTACGACCAGAACCGCGTCAACGTCCCGCTGCGCCAGATCTCGCGCACGATGGTCGAGTCGATCGTCGCCATCGAGGACTACCGCTTCTACCAGCACGGCGCGCTGGACCTGAAGGGCACCGTGCGGGCGCTCTTCACCAACCAGGCCGCCGGCGGCGTGACCCAGGGTGGATCCTCGATCACCCAGCAGCTCGTCAAGCTGACCCTGCTCAACCAGGCCGACACCGACGAGGAGCGCAAGGCCGCGACGGACGACACCTACGGGCGCAAGCTCAAGGAGCTCCGCTACGCCATCGCCCTCGAGAAGCGCCACACCAAGGACTGGATCCTCGAGCGCTACCTCAACACCGCCTACTTCGGTGACGGCGCGTACGGCGTCCAGGCGGCCGCCCAGCACTACTTCAGCACCAACGCCAAGGACCTCAACCTGCGTCAGGCGGCGCTGCTGGCAGGCCTGGTCCAGAGCCCCGAGGCCTACAACCCGACCCGCCATGCTGCCCAGGCCAAGGTGCGCCGCGACGTCGTGCTCGACCGGATGGCGGGGCTCAGCGTGATCACGCAGGCCCAGGCTGACGAGGCGTCGGAGATGAAGCTCGGCCTGAAGGTCCAGGAGCAGCCCAACGGCTGCGTGAACTCCAACGCCCAGTTCTTCTGCGACTACGTCGTGCGCTGGCTCAAGACCGACCCGGCCCTCGGCGAGACGCCCGAGGAGCGCGAGGCGCTGATCTTCAACGGCGGCCTGACCATCCGCACGACCATCGACATGGGCTTCCAGCGGGCGGCCAACGAGTCCGTGCGCAGGCACGTCTACAAGGACGACCTCGCGGTCGGTGCCCTGGCCCTCGTCGAGCCACGGACGGGCAACGTCCGGGCACTGGCCCAGTCGCGGCCGATGGGCAAGAAGAAGGGGCAGACCTTCCTCAACTACACGGTGCCGAAGGCCTACGGCGACGCCAACGGCTTCCAGCCCGGCTCGACGTTCAAGGCCTTCGTCCTCGCGGCAGCCATCAAGCAGGGCGTCCCGCTGACCCGCACCTTCCCCGCGCCCAACCCGGGCCGGTTCACGCTGAGCGAGTTCGAGACCTGCGACGGCAACTACCAGAGCAGCGGCACCTGGGAGCCCGGCAACTCGACCAGCTCCTCCCGCAACCCGAACCTCTACGAGGGCACCCGCAACTCGGTCAACACCTTCTTCGTGAACCTCGAGCTCGAGACCGGGATCTGCGAGCCGTGGACGCTCGCCCGTGACATGGGCATCGACCTCGACGAGAGCGCACAGATCCCCTCCTTCACCCTCGGCGTGGCCAACGTGAGCCCGCTCGACATGGCGCAGGCCTACGCCACCTTCGCCGGCCGCGGCCTGCACTGCGACGCCCGCCCGGTGACGCAGATCCAGGACGTCGACGGCAACGTGCTCAAGAAGTACGACAAGTCGTGCAAGCAGGTGCTGAGCGGCCCCGTCGCCGACGCCGTCAACGACGTGCTGCGCGGGGTGATCAACGGCGGCTTCGCCTCGGCCCTCAACCCGGGCCAGCCCGCGGCCGGCAAGACCGGGACGACCAACGACAACCTCTCGGTGTGGTTCGCCGGCTACACGCCGACGCTGGCCGGAGCGGCCACCGTCGCCGGGGTCAAGGCCAACGGCAACCAGGACACCCTCGACTTCAAGTCCATCGGCGGCTACGTCCGCGGCTCGACCTCCGGCTCGACGACTGCAGGTCCGATCTGGGGCGACACCTTCAAGGCGATCGCACAGTGGCTACCCGACGACGACTTCGTGCGTCCCTCCTCCACCGACATCCAGGGTCTGCTGATCCCGGTCCCGTCGGTGGGCGGCCTGGCCTACGAGGAGGCCAAGGACCGGATCGAGGCGGCCGGCTTCACCGCGGTACGCGGTTCGAGCCGGGCCTCACGGGTCAGGCGCGGCCTGGTCGCCTACGCCTTCCCCAGCGACTCCGCCGGAGCCGGGGACACGATCACGCTCTACATCTCGAGCGGACCCCGCAAGCGCAACAACAACAACGATGACGACGACCGCCCCGGCAACAGCGGGGACAACGGCGACGGCAACAACGGACGCGGCAACGACGACTGACCACCACCTCGGGTCGTGTGCCTGAGACCCCGCGATTCCCGGCTCTCAGGCACACGACCCGAGGTCGTGACGATCTCAGCCGAGCTGGCGGCGTACCTCGGCCGCCACGGCGGCACCGTCGGCACGACCCTTCACCTGCGGCGTGACGATGCCCATCACCTGGCCCATCGCCTTGGGACCGGAGCCGGCGGCACCGAGCTTCTCGACCGCTGCGGCGACGACCGCGGCGATCTCCTCCGGGCCGAGCTGCTCGGGCAGGTAGTCCTGCAGCACAGCGGTCTCCGCACGCTCCTTGGCGGCCTGCTCCGGCCGTCCGCCCTCCTCGAAGGCCACGGCCGCCTCGCGCCGCTTCTTGGCCTCGCTGGAGAGCACGGTGAGCACCTCGTCGTCGGTCAGCTCCTTGGCGGTCTTGCCGGCCACCTCCGCGTTCGTGACGGCGGTGAGGACCATCCGCAGGGTCGAGGAGCGGATGTCGTCACGCGCCTTGATCGCGGTGGTCAGGTCCGTGCGGAGGCGCTCCTTGAGGGTGCTCATGTCCCCGATTGTGCCTGCCGTGTGTGAGGGTTGCCGAATGGGATTCGCCGGAGCTCTCCTGCGCGCCGCCGGAGCCGGCGGGGTGCTGGGCGCCGCCGTGACGTCGTACGCCCTCTGGGAGACGCAGCAGTTCACCGTGCGCAGGTACGACGTCCGGGTGCTCCCGGCCGGAATGCGACCGCTCCGGGTGCTGCACCTCAGCGACATCCACATGACGCCCGGCCAGACCCGCAAGCAGGAGTGGCTGCGCTCCCTGGCTGCCCTCTCGCCCGACCTGGTCATCGACACCGGCGACAACCTCGCGCACCGCGACTCGGTCCCCGTGGTCCTGGACAGTCTCGGGAGCCTGCTCGAGGTGCCCGGCATCTTCGTGCACGGCTCCAACGACTACTTCGAGCCCGGCCTGCGCAACCCGATCGGCTACCTGCTGCCGGACCGCGGGCGGCGCTACACCGGCACCCCCCAGCTGCCCTGGGGCGAGCTCAGCGCCGGGATGGCGGGCGCCGGCTGGCTGGACCTCACCAACCGCCGGGCCCAGCTCACCGTGGGCGAGACGACACTGGCCTTCGCAGGCGTCGACGACCCGCACCTCGACTACGACGACCTGGCGGCCGTCGCGGGGCCAGCGGACCCCGATGCCCACCTCCGGCTCGCGGTCGCCCACGCGCCGTACCTGCGCGTCCTGGACCAGTACGCCGCCGACGGCTACGACGCGATCATCGCCGGCCACACCCACGGCGGTCAGGTCCGCCTCCCACTCCCCGGCGGCTCCCGCGCCTACGCCACCAACTGCGACCTCGAGCCCGCCCGCGCCCGCGGGCTGCACCGGCATCCGGCGGACTCCCGTCCCGACGAGCCGGGCTCCTCGTGGCTGCACGTCTCGGCCGGGATCGGCGGCAACCCCTACACGCCGATCCGGATCGCCTGTCGACCCGAGGCCGTGGTGCTGACCCTGCTGCCGCGCGGGTGAGCCCGACCGGTCCCGATTCGGAGCCCGGTCCGCGATTCCGCTATGCTCCCCTGCTTGTGAGCAGACCCCGTTTCGGGGTGTGTGATCGGCGGGCTGTGGCGCAGCTTGGTAGCGCGCCTCGTTCGGGACGAGGAGGCCGCAGGTTCAAATCCTGTCAGCCCGACCACACAGCAGGCGGATCCGGTTATCGGATCCGCCTGTGGTCATTTCCAGCACCCGACCACGCCCCGATCCCGGGCTGGGTCGTGACAGACTGCCTTTCATGTCAGACGAGCAGGACAAGCTGAAGCTCAGCTTGGAGCCGCCCAAGCTGTTCGGGCGGAAGAAGAAGCCGGCCAGTGCGGCCAGCCCCTCCGAGCCTGCGCCTGCCGCGGCTCAGGACGATGCTGCCGGCGCTCCTGAGGCACCCGTCGAGGAACCTGCCGAGGAGTCTGTCGAGGAGTCTGTCGAGGAGCCGACGGTCGTCCTGGACGCCGTTGATGGGCCTGCAGAGGACACCGCTGAGGACACCGCTGTGATCGAGCCGGTGGCCGCGGAGCCCGATCCTGAGCCTGTTGCGGTCGAGGTTCCAGAGGCCGTCGAGACGGAGCCCGAGCCCGTCGTCGTACCTGAACCCGACCCCGTGGTCGAGCCGGTGCCCGTCGTCGAGCCGGAGCCTGTCGTCGAGCCGGAGCCCGTGCCCGTCATCGAGCCCGAACCGGCC
This sequence comes from Nocardioides sp. Root190, assembly GCF_001428565.1. Taxonomy (GTDB): domain Bacteria; phylum Actinomycetota; class Actinomycetes; order Propionibacteriales; family Nocardioidaceae; genus Nocardioides. The sequence goes on from NZ_LMIA01000001.1 coordinate 499,307, forward strand.
GTCACGGCACCGGCGGCGAAGCCCGATCTCACCAAGCCGGCTGCTGCGAAGGCTGCTGATACCAAGCCCGCCGCCACCAAACCGGCAGCTGCCAAGCCGGTGGCGACGAAGCCGGCCGCGACGAAGCCCGCGGCCACCACCGCAACCGCCACGAAGCCGGCCAAAGCGGCGAAGCCCGCCAAGCCCGCGAAGGCCCCCAAGCCGGCCAAGGTCGAGGCCTCGTCGGGTGACGCCGCAGACACGGTCCTCGCCGACCAGGGACCCCTCCTGACGGCGTACCGCGCCGCTGCCCTCACCGGCCTCGTCGTCGGCGCGGCGATGGTGGTCCTCACCTGGCTGTCCCTGCGCGGCTGCGAGGCCGTACGCGACACGTCCTCCTGCGGCGGCGGCCCCGGCTTCATCCTGCTCATCGCGACCTTCGCGGTCTGCGTCCTGCTCGGCAGCGCCCTGCTCAAGGCCTTCCTGATCCCCGACCCGGGCAGCAGCAGCTTCCTCGCGGTCGGTCTGGTCGCCGTGGTCGCGCTGCTGTTCCTGATCGACTTCCTCGACAACTGGTCGATGCTGGTGATCATCCCGGTGCTCAGCATCGGGGCCTATCTCGCCTCGGTCTGGGTCACCAAGACCTTCGTCGAACCCGCCGACGCCTGACGCATCGGCCCACTGAGCGCACAAAACTGCCCCTGGGCACACGGAATTCCGTGTGCCCAAGGGCAGTTTCACCGCCTAAGCGGTGAAACTTCCTCAGCGCGCCGCCGCGATCAGCTCAGCAATCTGCACCGTGTTCAGCGCCGCACCCTTGCGCAGGTTGTCGTTCGAGACGAACAGCGCGAGGCCACGGTTGTGCTCGACGCCCGGGTCCTGGCGGATCCGGCCGACGTACGACGGGTCCTTGCCGGCTGCCTGCAGCGGGTTGGGGATGTCGGAGAGCTCGACGCCCGGGGCGGAGGCCAGCAGCTCGCGGGCCCGCTCGGCGGACAGCGGGCGCTCGAACTCGGCATTGATCGCCAGCGAGTGGCCGGTGAAGACGGGCACCCGCACGCACAGGCCCGAGACGCGCAGGTCCGGCAGGCCCAGGATCTTGCGGGACTCGTTGCGGAGCTTCTGCTCCTCGTCGGTCTCGTTGAGGCCGTCGTCGACGAGGCTGCCCGCGAGCGGGAGCACGTTGTAGGCGATCGTGCGCTGGTAGACGCCCGGCTCAGGGAAGGCCACGGCCTCGCCGTCGTAGGCGAGCTCCCTGGCCTTGTCGCCGGCGGCGGCGACGCCGGTGGCGAGCTCCTCCACACCGGCGACGCCGGAGCCGGAGACGGCCTGGTACGTCGACGCGATCAGCCGGACGAGGCCGGCCTCCTCGTGGAGGGGCTTGAGCACGGGCATGGCCGCCATGGTGGTGCAGTTCGGGTTGGCGATGATGCCCCGGCCCGCGGCGATCACCTCGGCCGCAGCCTCCGGGTTGACCTCGGAGACGACGAGCGGGATGGCCGGGTCCTTGCGGAAGGCCGAGGAGTTGTCGACGACGATCACGCCGGCGTCGACGAAGCGGGGCACCAGGGCCCGCGACGCCGTGGCGCCGGCCGAGAAGAGCGCGATGTCGAGACCGGTCGGGTCCGCGGTCTCGGCGTCCTCGACGACGACCTCGCGGTCACCGAAGGCGAGCACCTTGCCGGCCGAGCGGGCTGAGGAGAAGAAGCGGATCTGGTCGACCGGGAAGTTCCGCTCGAGAAGGATCTGGCGCATGGCGACGCCGACCTGGCCGGTGGCCCCGACCACTCCGATGCTGACACCCATGGCGCTCAACGCCCCGTTCCGCCGTAGACCACGGCCTCGATCTCGTCGGAGCCGAGGTCGAACGCCGCGTGGGCGGCGTTGACGGCGGACTCCACCTGGGTCTCGGCCACGACGACCGAGACGCGGATCTCCGAGGTGGAGATCATCTCGATGTTCACGCCGGCCTCGGAGAGCGCCTCGAAGAAGCGCGCCGAGATGCCCGGCGAGGAGCTCATGCCGGCGCCGACGATGGAGACCTTGCCGACGCTGTCGTCGTACTGGAGGCTGTCGAAGCCCACCGACTCCTGCAGGCGCGACAGGGCCGTCATCGCCGTCTGGCCCTCGCCCCGCGGGAGGGTGAAGGAGATGTCGGTCAGGCTGGTCGCCGCAGCGGAGACGTTCTGCACGATCATGTCGATGTTGATCTCGGCCTCGGCGACGGCGCGGAAGATCGCGGCCGCCTCGCCGGGCTTGTCGGGAACGCCCACCACCGTGATCTTGGCCTGGCTGCGGTCGTGCGCGACGCCGGTGATGATGGCGGCTTCCATGGGCTTCGACTCCTCTTGAGCAACAACGGTGACATCGGCGGCCCTGACGACCCAGGTGCCCTCCTTCTCGGAGAAGGACGAGCGGACGTGGATGGGCATGTCGTAGCGGCGGGCGTACTCGACGCACCGCAGGTGCAGGATCTTGGCGCCCTGCGCAGCCATCTCCAGGGTCTCCTCGTAGGAGATCCGCGGGACCTTGCGGGCGGTGGGCTCGATGCGCGGGTCGGCGGTGAAGATGCCGTCCACGTCGGAGTAGATCTCGCAGACGTCGGCCTCGAGCGCCACCGCGAGGGCGACGGCGGTCGTGTCCGAGCCGCCGCGACCCAGCGTGGTGATGTCCTTGGTGGTCTGCGAGACGCCCTGGAACCCGGCGACGATCGCGATCGCGCCCTCGTCGATGGCGGCCTGGATCCGGCCCGGGGTCACGTCGATGATCTTGGCCCGCCCGTGGGCGGCGTCGGTGATCACGCCTGCCTGGGAGCCGGTGAACGAGCGCGCCTCGTGGCCGAGGTTCTGGATCGCCATCGCCAGCACGGCCATGGAGATCCGCTCCCCCGCCGTGAGCAGCATGTCGAGCTCGCGGGCCGGTGGGAGCGGCGAGACCTCGTTGGCGAGGTCGATCAGCTCATCGGTCGTGTCACCCATCGCCGAGACCACGACGACGACCTGGTGACCGGCCTTCTTGGTGTTGACGATGCGTTGCGCGACACGCTTGACGCCTGCGGCGTCGGCGACCGACGAACCGCCGTACTTCTGCACCACAATGCCCACGAGGGCCTCACTCCTGGCTGACGGGGAAGGGAAACGGTCCCTGCCACATCGGAACCGGGCCCGATTCTACCGAGAGGTCGCTAGCCCTTTTCGCCGCTGTCCAGCACCGCGGCCGCCGCCTGCACGAGCGCGATCTCCTGGGTGGTGTCGAGATCGACGTCGAGCCGGTCGTGGGCGACCACGGAGAGCAGCGCCTTCATCGACGAACCGGCCAGCGTCCCCCACGCCGAGACGTAGGAGAACTGCCACCACCACAGCGCCTCCTCGACGTCCCCGGCGTCGTAGTGGCGCACGCCGATCGCGAGGTCGGCGGCGATGCTCGCAAGGTCGTCGGAGAGCAGGCCCACCACGACCTCGGGCTGGTAGGGGTCGAAGACATAGCTGTAGGTGTCGAGGTCGCCGAGGAGGCTCGCCAGCTGGAGACGGAGGTCCTCGACGTCGGCGTCGGGGCCGTCGTCGGGCTGGAACTCGTCACGGGGCGCGAAGTCGCGGTGCACACCGAGCCGCGCGCCGGTCAGGGCGATCTGGCTGATCTGCAGGAGCAGCAAGGACACGGCCTGCCCGCCGGTCGCCTCGGCAGCGACCACACGCAGACCGTCCAGGAACGAGCGCACCGAGGCCGCGATGTCGTCGGCGAGACGCACGGTCTCGGTCTCGACGGCGATCAACGCCTCCAGCGCCGCCAGGCCCGGCAGCTTCTCGGTCGTGCTGGTTTCACTCATGGTCCCGCCCTCGTTCCCGCTCGCGTTCCCGCTCACGTCGCTGTCTGTCTTCCCACGAATGCTCGTCCGAGAGTGACCTCGTCGGCGTACTCGAGGTCTCCTCCCACCGGAAGTCCACTGGCCAAACGCGTCACGCGCAACCCCAGAGGGCCGAGCAACCTCGTGAGGTACGTCGCGGTGGCCTCACCCTCGAGGTTCGGATCGGTCGCCAGGATCACCTCGGTGACCGCCCCGTCGGCCAGCCGGGTGAGCAGCTCGCGGATGTGGAGCTGCTCGGGACCGATGCCGTCGATCGGCGAGATCGCGCCGCCGAGCACGTGGTAGCGCCCCCGGAACTCACGGGTCCGCTCGATCGCGACGACGTCCTTGTACTCCTCGACGACGCACAGCACCGTCACGTCACGACGCGCGTCACGACAGATCCGGCACTGGTCGTCCTCGGCGACGTTGAAGCAGATGCTGCAGAACTTCACCTTGTCCTTGACCTCGATGAGGACGTCGGCGAGGCGTCGTACGTCGACGGGATCGGCCTGCAGGAGGTGGAAGGCGATCCGCTGGGCACTCTTGGGCCCGACCCCCGGCAACCGACCGAGCTCGTCGATCAGGTCCTGGACGACACCTTCGTACACGCCTCGGCCCCCGTCAGAACCCGAGCGGTCCGGGCGTCTGGCCCGGCCCGCCCTGGCCGCCCATGCCGCCCAGACCGGGCAGTCCACCCATGTCGGGGAGGCCACCGGCCAGTGGACCGAGGATCTGCTCGGCGAGCTCGTCGACCTTCGAGCGGGCGTCGCGGAAGGCCGCGACGACCAGGTCGCCGAGGTCGGCCAGTGCCTCGGCATCGACGTCACCGCCCAGCGCCTCCGGCGCGATGGTGACGGCCGTCAGCTCGCCCGCACCGGACACTGTCACGGTGACCGCACCACCGGCGACCGAACCGTCGACGGTGGCCTCGGCGAGACGCTGCTGCGCCTGCTGGAACTGCTCCTGCATCTGCTGCGCCTGCTGGAACAGGGCGCCCAGGTCGAGGCCGCCGGGTCCTCCAGTCGGGGCGCCGCCGGTCAGGGCGTCGAACGGGTTCTCGCTCATGGTGTCTCTCTTCTCGTCGATCTTCTCGTCGATCCGGTCAGGCATGCGGGTGGCGCGGCGTCAGTCGCCGCGGGGGATCTCCTCGATCACCTGGGCGCCGAGCTCCCGGGCCAGCAGCTCGGCACTGGACTCCGCGTCGACCTCGGCGTCGTCGAAGTCGACGTGCGCGTCGGGGTCCTCCGGCGGACCGTCGGCCCGGGCGTTCTCCTGGGCCTGGATGTCGGCCATCCGCGAGCGTCGCGACTGCTCCTGCTCGCCCGGCTGGCCCTCGCCGTCCACGGCCCACGGCGGGGCGTCGTCGACGGACTGCTCGGCGTTCCCCTGTGCCGGCGCCTGCTGGGCGGCCGCAGCGACCGGAGCCGGTGCGGCGGCGGACGGGGCCTGCGGGGCAGGCTGGTCCTGGTCGGGCGAGGCCGGAGGACGGGCCGAGGGGTCGGCCGACGGATCGATGATCGCGTCGATGCGCACCTTCACGCCGATCTCGTCGATCACCGCCTGCTGCACGATGTCGGCGTGACCGCCGGACTCGAAGGAGCGGCGCGGGCCGTCGGTCTGGAAGCCGAGCGCGAGGACGCCGTTGTCGAAGCCGACGACCTGCGAGTTCTGGGTCAGGTGGATCCAGGTGACCCGCTTGACGCCCTTGACCCGGTCGATGACCGAGGGCCAGAGCCGACGCAGGTCGACCAGGTTGAGTCCACCACCGGCAGGAGCGGAGGAAGCAGCGGCCGGTTGGGCCGCCACCGGTTGGGCCGCCACCGGTTGGGGGGCAACCGGCTCGACGACGGGCGCCACGGCCACAGGCGCGGGCGCGACGGGCTGCGGCGCCTCCGCAACCGGGGCCGGCTGGTGGACCGGGGCCGGCTGCTCGACCGGGGCAACCGGCTGGCTGACCGGCTCACGCTGCGGCTCGGGCTCCGCGCGACGCGCCGCCGGCGCGTCCTCGATCCGCTCGGGTGCGGCCCGCTCGGCCCGCGAGGGGGCCGGACGGTCCTGCGCAGGGGCGGCGGCGGGAGCCGGCGCCGGGGCGGACTCCGCGGACGTCGTACCGCTGATCGCGGCGCGGCGCTCGAGCCGGTCCAGCCGGGCCAGCACGCCCTCGGTGGTGTGATCGGCGCCCGGCAGCAGGATCCGCGCGCAGATCAGCTCGAGGAGCAGGCGGGGTGCGGTGGCTCCCCGCATGTCGGTGAGACCGGCGGCGACGAGGTCCGCGGCCCGGGTGAGCTCGGCACGCCCGAAGGAGGTCGCCTGCACCGTCAGCCGGTCGGCCTGGTCACCGGAGACGTCGAGCAGGCCCGAGGCGGCGGCATCGGGGACGGCGGAGATGATGACCAGGTCCCGCAGTCGGCGCAGCAGGTCCTCGGTGAAGCGGCGAGGGTCCTGGCCGGTCTCGACCACCTTGTCGACCACCCCGAACACCGCCGAGCCGTCGCCACTCGCAAAGGCCGACACGACGTCGTCCAGCAGCGTGTCGGGGGTGTAGCCGAGCAGGCCGCTCGCCAGGTCGTAGGTCACGCCCTGGGGACCGGAGCCGCCCAGCAGCTGGTCCAGCACGGAGAGGGTGTCCCGCGCGGACCCGGCGCCGGCACGTACGACGAGCGGCAGCGCGGCCGGCTCGATGGACACGCCCTCGCGATCGCACAGCTCGGTCAGGTAGGACGTCAGCAGCCGCGGCGGGATCAGCCGGAACGGGTAGTGGTGGGTGCGCGAGCGGATGGTCGGGATGACCTTCTCCGGCTCGGTCGTGGCGAAGATGAAGCGCAGGTGGGGCGGGGGCTCCTCGACCAGCTTGAGCAGGGCGTTGAAGCCCTGCGTGGTCACCATGTGCGCCTCGTCGATGATGTAGACCTTGTAGCGGCTGCGGACCGGCGCGAAGAACGCCTTCTCGCGCAGGTCGCGGGCGTCGTCCACACCACCGTGGGAGGCAGCGTCGATCTCGATCACGTCGATCGATCCGGGACCGTTGCGGGCCAGGTCGCGACAGCTGTCGCACTCGCCGCACGGGTCAGCGATCGGCGCCTGCTCACAGTTGAGCGCGCGGGCCAGGATCCGGGCACTCGTCGTCTTGCCACAGCCACGGGGGCCGGAGAAGAGATAGGCGTGGTTGACCCGGTTGCCGGCGAGGGCCGACCGCAGTGGCTCGGTGACGTGCTCCTGCCCGATCACCTCGGCGAAGGTCTCGGGCCGGTAGCGGCGGTAGAGCGCGAGCGGGGAGTCCACCCCTGAACACTAACCAGCCCTGCCGACAGCACCAGAGGGCCGTGCCGGAGTGGACCGGAGCGCGGTCACTCCAGCCGGTTCTCGTGGACGGTCGACTGCAGCGTCGTCCGGTTCAGATCGAGGTAGAGCTCGCTCTCGGTGAGCGACAGCGTCACGACGTTGCGGCGTTCGACGGCGGCGACCGCGGCGTCGATGAAACCGGGATCGAAGCTGCGTACGACGACGTCCCCGGCGCGATGGATGCGCTTGCCCGACCAGCTGGTCAGCAACCGGGCCGGGTCCCGATGCGTGTAGACCGCCACCCGGTCCGCCGACTTGCTGCCGTGGTGCAGGCGCTCGGCGTCCGGCGCGCCCACCTCGATCCACGCGAGGATCCGGCCGGTGAGATCGCGCACGACCACCGCAGGCTCCTGGGTCGAGGAGATGCCCTCGCTGAACGCGATGCCCTCCTCGTACTCCATGCAGTAGGCCAGCAGGCGCGTGAGCATGTGGGCGTCGGTCTCGGAGGGATGCCTGGCCAGGCGGAGGACGAAGTCCTCGTAGACGCCACGGTCCATGTCGGCCCATTGCACCGTGAAGGTGTGGATCGTCGAGCCGGCTGCCATGTCGAACGACACTATGCCGCGCGGCCGCGGGGAAAAGCAGAGGCCCCCCGTGTACCCGACAGAGCCCACTTACCCTTGCTGCCTTCCGGCCCTGGGGGAGTTGGGTGAGATGCCGCCACACGGGGGGTTGGCACCACTCTAGACGACAGCATCCGCGGGTCGGCAGAGCGGGTGGGACCTCGCGAAGTGGGGCGCAGAGGGAGCAGGCGGGGACTTGGGAGACACACCCCCGGGTACACCTATGCGCCGATCCTCCAGCGCACGGCGACGGCGAGGTTGCAGGCGCGCAGGGTGAGCCCGGTGTCGACCAAGCGATCGGCCACGCCGAGACACAGCCCGCCCCGCACGAGCCGGAGCGAGACCCCACCGGCGGGGTTGGTGAGGATCCGCCAGCGCTGGTTGTCCTGCACGCCGCACGACCAGGTGCCGACCTCGCCGCCGAGGTCGGATCCGTAGGCGTCGAAGCACCGCTCGGTGCGCGCGTTGCGGATCCGGTAGGTGCCGTCGTCGTTGCGCAGGAAGGTGACCTGGGTCGCCGTACCCGCGGGCTCGATCACCGCGAGGGTGGAGTTGCCGGTGGCGCCGGCGGGGACGCCGGCAGGTCGGCCGGAGCCGAGCTGGACCAGCGACCGGGGGCCGGTCGGCACCGCCGCTGCCCGCCAGGTCGTGACGGCCGGCGCTCGCAACGTCCAGCCCATCGACAGGCCCAGGCCGCAGGTGCCGTGCACCAGCGCGGCACCGGAGGACATCGATGCGCCGGCCGGGCGGACGCAGGTCCGGTACGCGCGACTGACGATCGCGCTGCCCTTGACGGGGTGCTGGACGACGCGGAAGCGCTGGGCGGCGACGCCGGTGCAGGGCTGGAACCGGACGCGGGCGTCGGCGCGCGCGGTCAGGCAGTCCTGGCCGCGGCGGAACTCGTTGCCCGACGAGGTCCGCCGCACGCTCAGCGGGCCGGAGACGGTCGAGGCGGTGCGCTGGACGGCCGGGCCGCCGGGGTCGCGCGAGGCGTGCAGCCCCGACTGGACGTTGACGACCGCGTAGCCGCTCGCCGGGGCGAGGGAGACGTCGGGCCACGCACTGACAGGGGTCGCGGCCGGACGCGGATCGACCTGGAACAGCACGACCCCGGTCGCGGTCCGACCGGTCGAGTCGGTGGCGACGTAGCGGACGACGTCGGTGGTGCGCGTCGTGACGCTCGGCGGCACATAGGTCACCACGTCGCCCGAGCGGGTGATCCAGCCGCCGAGGTGGCTGCGTGTCCCCACCGAGCGCAGCGACACCCGCTGTCCGTTGGCGTCGTGGTCGTTGGACGTGGGACGGAACGAGAACGCCGATCCGCTGACCTGGTGGGTGACCAGGTCGAGCGCGGCGTACGGCGGCAGCGGGGCCGTCTGCGTCGCCACCACCTCGAGGGGCGAGGTCGCGCGCGCCAGCCGGTCGTTGCGCAGGCGGAGGATCGCGCTGAGCTCGGTGCCGTCGAAGCGGTGGAACTGGTTGCCCGACTCGATGGTCGCGCCCTCGGGGCCGTTGGTGTGGTTGTCGTGGGCGCCCCACACGTGGCCCAGCTCGTGACGAGTCACGACCCAGGGCGTTCCGGTGCCCCCGTTGGAGCTGACCGCGTAGTCGCCCGCGATCGTGCTGACGTAGGCGACGCCGCCTCCACCGGACGACCCGTGCCAGAGCGCCACGGCGTCGACGCCGGAGTCGGCCTGCGTGGTGCGCCACTCCTCGCGGACCTTGCCGAGCAGGTCCTCGTAGCCGGCGTAGGGCTCGGCGGTGGCGGAACCTCGCACGACCACCCGTCCTGTCGCCGGGCGGAGCCGTGCGTCGGTCTCGTAGGCGAGCTGGAGCATCACGGTGGTGAGCTCGACGGCGTCGAGCGCCTTCGCCACCGAGCTGTCGATGGTGCCGGCGTGGGAGAACCAGCGGTTCGCGAGGTCGTACCCGATGCTCCACCGGTAGGTCTTCGAGCCGACCTGGCCGGGGGTCACCGTGACGTTGCGGGCGGCGTCGTCGGCCGACGGCCAGACGTGGGAGGCGGGCTGGGTGAGCCCGCGGGTGCCGACCACCGCGCCGTCGAGGAAGTGCCAGGTCCCGCCTCGGTCGAAGACCACGAGGCCCTCGACCTTGCCGTCCGAGCGCAGCACCGCACCCGCACTGGCGCCGGGGACGCCGTCGACGGTGCCGAGGTAGGAGCGCTCCGCCGGGGCCGCGACCGGGGTGAGCGAGCCGTTCGCCTGCTGGACCAGCACCGCGAAGCCGGGCGCACGGGTGCTGACCCGGCGCAGGCGGACGGTCAGGCTCCGTCCGTCGCGGACCACCGTGCGGGTCAGCGTCGTCGGCGCAGCGGCCGCCCTGGCAACGGGCGTGGCCACCGTCGGCCCACTCGTCGCGGCGGCTCCTGACGCTGCGGGCAGGGCGGTCAGACCCGCCACCACCAGCACCACACCCAGCACCACACTGCGCACTGCACCCACAACCGTGCACTGTCGACCAGCCATCGTGAACCCTCCCCAGGACGACGCTCCGCGGCACAGTGTCCGGCACCGACGCCCGGGTTGTCGAGGGACTGGACGCACGGCCGGGAGCGAGGCGATTTCCTGCCGCCCCGTGACGACCGGTAATCTCCTCCGCGGAGGTATCGCCTAGTGGCCTATGGCGCTCGCTTGGAAAGCGAGTTGGGTTAACGCCCTCCGGGGTTCGAATCCCCGTACCTCCGCCAGCCGAACGGCGCCGACTGCGAAGTCGGCGCCGTTCGCGGTTTTCCCGAGCCCACCACGGCGACCTCAGAACCAGGCGTCCTGCATGTCGTACGACGTCAGGTCGCCGACAGCGAGCAGGTCGAGCGCGGGGCCGATCTTCGGCAGCTCGGTGGCGAAGAAGTAGGCCGCGGCCTGCCGCTTGCCCGCGTGGAAGTCCTCGGTCCCTGCGTGCGCGACGCACCCCTGCTCCAGCCACAGCCAGGCGACGACGAGGTGCCCTGCCGCCTCGAGGTACGCCGTGGCGTTGGCCATGATCCTCTCCGGCTCCCCGAGACCACCGAGCCCCAGCGTCACCTCGCCGAACCGGTCGAGCTGTGCCTTGAGCTGGTCGGCCTGCCGAGCGGGCGCTCCGCCGAGCTCGCGCGCCCGGGCGATGCTCGTCTCCATCCGCGCCGCGAGCGCCATCAGCCCGGCGCCGCCGTCCATCAGCACCTTGCGGCCGAGCAGGTCGAGCGCCTGGATGCCGTGGGTGCCCTCGTGGATCGGGTTGAGCCGCTGGTCGCGCCAGTGCTGCTCGACGTCGTGGTCGCGGGTGTAGCCGGCGCCGCCGAGGACCTGGATCGCCAGCGACGTGCTCTCCTGTCCCCACTGCGAGGGCCACGACTTCACGATCGGGGTCAGCACACCGAGGACCTGCGAGGCCTCCGCGCGCTCCGCCTCGTCCGTGGCGGTGCGCTCGTCGTCGAGCAGACGGGAGCAGTAGAGCGTCAGCGCGAGAGCGCCCTCGACGTACGCCTTCTGCGCCAGCAGCATCCGGCGGACGTCGGTGTGCTCGATGATCGGCACCTGCGGGGTCGCCTGGTCGCTCTCGGCGACCGCCCGGCCCTGAGGGCGCTCGCGGGCATAGTCGAGGGACTTCAGGTACGCGGCGTACGCCGTCCCGGTGGCCGCGGTCCCGACAGCGAGCCGGGCGGCGTTCATCATGTGGAACATGTAGCGCAGGCCCTTGTGGGGCTCGCCGACGAGGTGGCCGACGGCGCCTGGCAGCCCGCCGGGCGTGTGCGCACCGTCCCCGAACACGGGGGCCGTGTTGACGGTCCCGCGCGAGCCGAGCTTGTGGTTGATCCCGGCCACCACGACGTCGTTGCGCTCCCCCAGTGATCCGTCCTCGGCCACGAGGTACTTCGGGACCACGAAGAGCGAGATGCCCCGGCTCCCGGCCGGCGCCTCCGGCAGCCGCGCCAGCACGAGGTGGACGATGTTGTCGGCCATCTCGTGGTCGCCACCGGAGATCCACATCTTCGAGCCGAAGACCCGGAAGGTCCCGTCCGCCTGGGGAACCGCCCTGGTCGTGACGTCTCCGAGCGAGCTGCCGGCGTGGGCCTCGGACATCGCCATCGTCCCGAACCAGCGGCCCTCGAGCATCGGACGGACGAAGCGCTGGCGGACGTCCTCGCTGGCGTGGGCCTGCAGGAGCGCCGCGTTGGCCTGGGTCAGGAACGCGTAGCAGATGGTGCCGATGTTGGCGGCGGTGAACCAGGTCGCGGCGGCGGTGCCGACGGTGGCCGGCAGCTGCAGCCCACCGACCTCGGCGTCCGCGCCGAGGGCGAAGCCGTCCATCTCGGCGAACCGGCGCAGTGCCTCGCCGATCTCAGGGATCAGCTCGACCTTGGTGCCGTCGAACGTCGGCTCCTGCTCGTCGCTCTTGCGGAAGTGGGGGGCGAAGTGGTCGGTCGCGATCTGCTCGCACAGCTCGAGCAATGCGTCGTACGACTCGCGGGAGTGGTCGGCGAACCGCTCCCGGGTGGACAGCGCCGAGACGTCGAGCCAGTCGTGCAGCAGGAAGTCGAGGTCGCGCGCGGAGAGCAGGTCAGAAGCCATGACGGATCCTTCAGGACGGCAGCGGAGGCAAAATGCTACACGAGCGTAGTATTTGCTCCCGGTCGTACCGAATCAGCGACGGCGCCGGGCCAGCACCGGTCGCAGCACCAGCAGCACCGCCACCGCTCCCCCGCCGGCCAGACCCCACCAGACCGCGTCGTGGCGCGCACCGGCAAAGGCATCGGCCCGGGCCGCCGGCACCTTGCCGCGAGGGACCTCCTCCGCGCCCGCAGCGCTCTGGTCCATCCCCTCGACCAGGCGCTGCAGCGCCTCGACCGCCTGGACCCTGCCGAACCCGGTCAGCGGACTGGCCTGGGCACCGTCGCCGCTCGCCGTGCCCTCCAGCCGCGAGCGCAGCTGCTGGGCATCGTCCTCGGCGTGCACGGACCAGACCAACGCGGCTACGCCGGCCACCTGGGCCGCGGCCCAGTGCGAGGAGGTCGAGGCGACCACACACCAGCCACCGTTCAGGCCCACCGACACCGATCCGACGCCGGGAGCGGCGAGGTCGACACCCGAGTTGCGGAGCACCGCACCCGTCGCGTCCGACGCGGACACACCGACGGAGACGACACCGGGATCCGCCGCCGGCCACACGGCGCGGACGGCGTCCTCGCCGGGCCGCGGTCCGCCCACGAAGTCATCGAGGAACCCGGTTCCCTCGGTCCGGTCACCGGCCGCGGCGATGACCAGCGCACCACTGGCCCGCAGCCGCTTCAGCGCCGCGACCAGGGCCGAGGAACTCGGCACCTCCATCGGCACGAGTACGACGACGCGCGGACCCAGGTCGCCGCGGCGTACCTGCGCCGCGACGTCGGTGAGCACCGTGGCCAGACCCTCCGAGGTCGGGACGACCTTGCCGTCGCTGGAGCCACGAGGAGCGACGTAGAAGGGCCGCTCGACGAGACGGGCACTGGGCGCGATGCCCGCAGCGACACGCACGGGCTCCTGCTGGTCGCGCGCTCCGATGATGCCGGCCACGACCACGCCGTGCTCGGTCTCGAGCGGCTCGAACCGGCTCGGATCGAGACCCGCGAACGGACTGTCGACGACGACCACACTGACACCGGCACCCGGCTTGGTTCCTGCCGCCGCGGCGAGGGAGGTGGCCGCCGGGACCTGGAGCACGTTGCTCGCGTCGTTCTCGCCGGTCACCGTGCGCGCCCCCTCGGAGCCCGTCTGGTCACAGCTGGGACCCTCCGCAGCACGGGCCTGGACCGCGGCCTGGGCCGGCGCGGCTGGGGCCGGGGCGGCCGACGGGGCCGGCGCGGCGAACCCGAGGGACACGGCGATAGCCCCCAGCAGGGCCGGCCCCAGGAGGCGTAGCCGGGACCGGCCGGGCAGCGGGCTCACGAGCACGACGGCCCGGGGGTGGTCCCGGCACCCGGATCCGTCGCCCGTGGCGGGCACAGCGCGTCGAGGATCGACAGGTCCGGGCCGGGCATGAACAGCCGGGTCCAGGAGTCGGGCACGATCACCGAGGGCACCCCGCCGTAGCCGAGGTTGGTCACCTCGGCGGCACCGGCCACCGAGTAGGAACGGCCGCGGTCGTCGACGAGGTAGGTGATGCCGCCGCTGGAGGTGTCCCAGTCCGCGGCCCGGACGAGCGCGCCGTACCCGGCCTCGACGGTGACCCGTCGATCGCCCGCGGCGACCTGCTCGAGCATCGCCGATCCGGGTGGGAACCTCGCCAGTCGCACGGCAGGCTGCTCGTCCTCACCGGTCTCGAGGACCCCGCAGATCTTGTCCGAGGGAGCTGCGGAGTCGGCCACCGGCTCGTCCGGCCAGTTCGCGTCGGCGTACGGGATCGAGGGAGCCGCCCGGAACGGGGCATTCGTGCTCGTCGCCCGGATCTCGCGGGGTCGCGCACCGCCCGCGGCGGGGGTGTTGCGCAGGACAGCCGCGGCGAACGGGGTCAGCCGGACGAAGCCGTCCCGGGTCACGGCGAAGGTGTCGCCGGCCCGGAGGAAGTAGTCACCCACCCGCGCACCAGCGGTGTAGCCGTCGAGCCCGGCGGGCGTTCCCCAGCCGGCCATCCCGAGGCCGGCGGTGGTCAGCGCCTCGCCCCGGGGGAACAGGGAGAGCCAGGCGTCCGGCACGACGATCTCGTCGGTGGTGGCCACTCCGAGGTCGGCGTCGAGGCCGTCGTTGCTGGCCGGCATCTCGTAGCTGTAGGCACGTTGCGGGTGCCCCGGCACGGCGGCCTCGGCGATCAGGTAGCGCTTGTCGGTGCGGGCCGCCTTGACCACGAACCCGAGGTCGGGGGTCCGGTCCACCTCGGCATCGGGGCGGACCTCGGCCTGGATGCCGTACCCGTCGGCCGTGCAGGCGATCCAGCCACTGTTGAGCAGCTTGTCGGCCGCGGGCACCGTGGGCGGCGCATCGAGGATGCCGATCGAGGGGCCCTTCTCGCGGGGCGCGAGGACGTCGTCGGGCACGCTCTGGGTCTTCTCACCGGCGCCGAGGATCAGCTGCGCCGAGGTCACGTTGATGACCGGCCGCAGCACCGGATCGCCGCCGGAGGCCTCCTTGTCGAGGATGACGTAGAGGGCACCGTGGTCGTCGGTCACCAGACCGGGGTCGTCCCAGTCGACCTTCTGGCGCTTGGTGAGGGCGCCCGCCACGGCAGCACCGGCGATGAGCAGGATCGCCAGGGCGACCCCGCCCACGATCATCCGGCCCGGGCGCGCGGGCTCGACCTCACGCCCACCGGGCGCTCCGGAGACGAATGCCGTGACGAGCCGGCGCCGGCTGAATGAGTAGGCCTCGACGAGGTCCTTCTTGGTGGCCATCCGCGGGCCTAGCCCACTGCCTGGCGGACATCGGAGAACAGCCCGATCGCCACCACCAGCAGCGGAAGGAGGGTGATCAGCGCGATCGACTCGAGGACGTCGCCGAAGCGACCGCGACGCACCGAGGGGACCGAGGGGGTCAGCGTCGCGGCCAGCAGGACGGCACCGGCCACGGCCAGCAGCACGGCCATCGTCGGGCGCCAGTCAGGGTGCAGGGTGAGGACGGCGACCGCGGCGGTGGCCAGCCCGGCGATGCCGGCGACCAGGCCGACCAGGACCTCGCTGCCCGTGCGGTACTGACGGGTGCGCAGCATCACGATGAGGCAGGCGTCGACGGCCAGCAGCGTGCCGGCCGCACCGAGACCCACGGCCACCGGCACGATCAGGACGAGCAGGAGGCCCACGGTTCCGGAGATCGCGAGCAGGATCTCGTGGGCGATCCGGGCGTCGGCCGCCACCTGCATCGGCTCGATGTCATCGGGATCGGCGGTGATGTCGGAGGGCGAGTAGAGCTGGTCGATGCGGGTCGAGGTCGCTCCGAGCGCCAGCCAGGGGAACACGCTCCCGACCAGGACGATCAGGGCGAGCACCGTGGTCAGCAGCGGCGCCGGCTCGAAGCCGTCGCCGCCCGCGGAGCGCAGGTAGAGACCGACCGCGACGGCGAGCGCGCCGACCACGACCGGCGGGAAGACGAGGGTCCGTCCGGGACCGAGGCCGATGACGCACACCAGCCCGGCGACCAGGGCACCCGCGCCGGCGAAGGCCAGCAGCTCGCCGAACAGGGTGGGGTCCGTGGGCGTGAACATCACGCCGGCAGCCGCGGCGTACCCGGAACCGAGCCAGGCGACACCGACCGCGGCCTCGGGCTCGCGCTGTGCACGCGAGAGCACGATCGCGCCCGCGCACAGGGCCAACGCGACGACCGCCGTCGCAGCGGCAGCGAGGTCCGAGCCGCGCTGCACGAGCAGTGCCGCGGCACCGAGGATGAGGAACAGGCCTGCGGCCATCAGGGCCGTACGACGACCGGAGGCCGCCTGCCAGGGAAGGAGGTCGTGCTCGACGACGTCGGACATGGCCTCGACGACGTCGTCGTAGACCCGCGGCGGCGGGTCGTCGACGCCCGCGGTGACAGTGAGCAGGCCACCGTCCTCGATGCCCTGGAGAGTGAGTCCGGCATCGGGCACGAGGCGTCGACCGTCCGCAGTGCCGACGCGGTAGCCGCCGTGCACGGTCGCGGGGTCGAGGAGACCGACGCTGCGGGCCAGCTCGGGGAGGAGCTCGGCCACCGGGACCGCGCCCGGGAGGACGAGGTCGACGCGGCGGGTGCCGGAGGTGACGGTCACCCGGACGAGTCCGGACGCCACCGCACCCTGGGTGCGGCCACCTTGTGTCATCAGCTCAACCCTTCCGAGAGACCGAGGGGGCCCATCGTGGCACGACGCCCCCGCCCGATCGGCGGGGGACATGACTGAAGGGACCGGCACCCCCGAGAAACAGGGTGTCGGTCCCTTCGCTGGTCAGATCCGGCCGGCAGCGTGCTGCCGGACCGTCCGCTCAGAACTCGAAGCGACCGGCGCCGCGCTTGTCGGCGGCCATGTAGTCGTTGTTCGAGCTGTAGACCGTCTGCTGGCTCTTGTCGAGGAGGTCGCGCATCTCCTTCATGGCCCAGTCCCAGGCGGCCTTCGAGACGCGGTACGCCTCCTGCTGGTCACCGGACCAGCTGGCGACCTTGAGGGCGATGTCGTTCTCGAGGCTGTCGAGGGAATCGTCCATCTTCTTCACGGTGTTGTACATGTTCTGGGCGGCCGTCTCGAGCGCCGTGTGGTTGACGCGCAGTCCGTCGAGTTCACTCATGATTCAGATCTCCTAGTAGTCCGGACAGCTCAGATCGAGCCGAGCTTGTTGATGAGGGCGTTCATGCCGTCTCCGGCCTGGGCGTCGACGGCGACGTTGTCCGCCTCGGTCTCGGTCAGTGCGGCGTGGAACTTGTCCAGCGCGGTCGCGACGACCTTCTGCTTCTCGGTCCATGCGATGTGCAGCGTGGTGAAGGCCTGGCCGCCGGCGCCGTTCCACTTGCCGCGAAGCTCGGCGATCTGGCCGTCGAGGATCTGGGACTGCTGGTGGAACTCCTGCTTGGCCTGGATGACGCGCTCAGCGATCTGCTTGAGCGCGCCCTCTGCGTGGCCGAACTCGATGTTCGATTGCGACATGCTTCTGCTCCTTGGTCATGGGCGGTGCTGCCCGGGAACTCTTCCTGCGGTTGGCTCCCCGAGTGATGCCAAGAAGCCGATGCCGTGCTTGCTACCCGTGACCCCGCAGGGCCTAAACATCAACTCGTGAGTTCCCACAGGTAACGGAAGAATCCGACCGCCACGACCAGTGACGCGACGGTGAAGGCACCGCTCAGGGATTCGCCGACCTCGGCCCGGCGCGACCACCAGGCAGAGCGCCAGCCGCGGCCGACCAGGACCGCGACGAGGACGAGGACAGCGGCAATGCCGATGGCCACGGGGGCCACCACGCCGGGCCGGTCGATGCCGACGCCGGTGACGCCGGGCAGCAGCCCGAGCACGGCAGCGGCGACCAGCCCGAGGGCCACGACGCCGGACAGGCGCAGGAAGCGGCGCGCGACGACGTGGCGATAGCTGCGGGCGGCGAACAGGAGCGAGGCACCGCCGAATCCGACCAGGCAGCGGGCGCCGGTGCGGTCCAGGGGCAGGTCCGCGCTCCAGAGCAGCAGCGGTGCAGCGACGAGCACCACCACGAAGATGGCCACGGCGGCCGCACGGATGGTGCGTGTCCCTCGTGCCGCGACCGCGTTGATCGCGTGCTCCGGCACCACCACCCGCCCGCGTCGGCCTGTCGGCCGCTCCCGCGCGGACCAGGCCGTGACGGCGAGGCGCTCCAGGTCCAGGAGGTACTGGTCGGGTACGTCGACCGCGAACTCGGGCACGAACCGGGCCCCGAGCACGGCGACCAGGAACAGGACCGCCCACACCACCTGCGGGGAGGTGCTGGTGAGCGCACCGACGCTGGCGACGACGAAACAGCCGGCACCCACCACGAGCCAGGTGCGCAACGCCTCCTCGGCGGCACTGCCCGGCTCGATGAGCGCGCGGCCGACCGCGGCGGCGATCGCCCCGGCGAGCGCGGCCGTCCCGAGCACGGTGGGCAGCCGCTCGGCCTGGGGGCTCCACACGACGGCGAAGGCGGCCGCAGCAGCGAAGGCCGGAGCGGCGATCACCCGCTGGACGGCGAGGGCGCCGAACGGAAGACATCCGAGCAGTGCGGCGGCCACGAGCACCGCGACGGCAGGCCAACGATCGGCCTCGGGCAGGCGTGAGGTGCTCCAGCCCGCCAGTACGGCGACCGCCACCGCGATGGTGAGCCAGGTGCCGGACGCGGCACCGGGCACCAGGGCCGGGCCCGACATCGCGGGGCCGGCGCCACGGCGTGGCGGCGCAGGTCGGGCGGCGGGATCGACCGCGACGAGGAGGGACCCGGACACCAGCCCCGCTGCACCCACCTCCGTCGTCATCTGCAGCGGCTCGCCGCGCGGGGTCACGAACGGCAGCGGGGCAGGCAGGCCCGCCCCTTCGGCGTACGCCCGCGCGACGTCGGCCAGTGTGGCGTCCGTCGGGACGGTGAGATCGAGGACTCCGCGGGGGCCGTGAACGGTCAGCGCGGTGACCGCGCCGGCCGCAGGGGGCCGGGACGTCGTACCCGCCATCTGGCCTCCCGGGATTGATGGTGCTTCCGGAAGGGTAGTCCTCAGCGTCATGCGCTCGTCCCTACCCGCCATGGCGGGGTCCTATCATCGAGCCCGTCGCATGATCGGGCGTGACGATGAGGTGAGGGCGTGACGGTGACCCAGGGCAGCACACAGGGCAGACGACGGGCGAGCGCGCCCGGAAGTCTGACCCATCGCGGGGGACGCGGCGAGCGCCCCGAGATGCCCAGCGGCCAGTTGCAGGTCCAGCCCCCGCCGCAGATCCAGCCGAGCGAGGGCGCTGCCGGCGTCGCGATGAACGCGATCCCCATGCTCGGCAGCCTGGGCTCGATCGTGCTCGTCGCCGGACTCGGCGGCCGCAGCGACAACCAGGCGCTGCGCTTCATCGCGGCCGGCATGTTCCTGTTCGCGACCCTCGGCTTCATCGTCGTCCAGATCGACCGGCAGCGGAAGCAGCGCCAGCAGCAGGTGACGGGCTCACGCACCGAGTACCTCCGCTACCTCTCGACCGTCCGCACCGTCGCCCGTGACGCCGCCGACCAGCAACGCCGCGCGCTGAGCTGGATCCACCCCGAGCCCGCCGCGCTGCCGGCACTGGCCGAGGACCGGACCCGGGTCTGGGAGCGTTCGTCCGCCGATCCGGCATTCCTGCAGGTGAGGTACGGCGTCTGCGCGCAGCCGCTCGCCCTCGACCTGGTCCCCCCGGAGGGCGCGCCGATCGACGACGTCGACCCTGCCTCGGCCTCCGCCCTGCACCGTCTCCTCGTCGTCCACCGGCTCCAGCCCGACCTGCCGGCCTCGATCGACCTGCGCGCCTTCGACCGGATCGAGGTCTGCGGTGCCGAGGAGGACGCGCGCTCGATGGCGCGGGCCCTGCTGTGCTCGGCCGCGACCTTCGCCTCCCCCGAGAACCTCCAGGTCGCCGTCCTCGCGACCGACGCGACCCTGGCCAACTGGGACTGGGTGAAGTGGCTCCCGCACGCCCACAGCCAGCACCAGAACGACGCCGTCGGGCCGGCCCGCATGGTCACGACCTCGCTCACCGACCTGGCCGCGATGCTGCCTCCTGACCTCGGCGAACGGCCCCGTTTCGGCGCCGACGAGCGACCCGCGATCCCCCACGTCGTGCTGATCACCGACGGCGCCGAGCTGCCCCCGGGCAACCACCTCATCCCCTCCGACGGCCTGCACGGCCTCACCGTGATCGACCTCCCCGTCCGCTGGGGGGAGCTCGACAGCTCCACGGCGCTCCGTCTCGAGCTCGAGGAGCAGGCCGTCCGTCCCGCCTTCCCGGAGACGACGGTGCCCCTCGTCGCCGTACGTCTGCGCACCGAGCCGGTCCGAGCCAAGGGCGACCTCTGCAGCATCGCCAACGCAGAGGCCCTGGCCCGACGGCTCACCCCGCTGTTCACGCCGAGTGCCGGTGCTGCCGTCGGCGACGACGCGGCCGACATCAGCGCACCGACCGACTTCATGGACCTGCTCGGGCTCGGCGACGTCTTCACCTTCGACCCGGCCGCGGCCTGGCGCTCGCGCCCCTCGCGCGACCGGCTGCGGGTGCCGATCGGCGTCGGCGACGCCACTGCCCCCGTGCACCTGGACATCAAGGAGTCCGCCCAGCAGGGCATGGGCCCGCACGGGCTGGTGATCGGTGCCACTGGATCCGGGAAGTCCGAGTTCCTGCGCACCCTCGTGCTCGGGCTCGCGATGACGCACTCGCCCGAGCAGCTCAACATGGTGCTCGTCGACTTCAAGGGCGGCGCGACCTTCGCCGGGATGTCCGAGATGCCCCACGTCTCAGCGGTGATCACCAACCTCGCCCAGGAGCTCACCCTCGTCGACCGCATGCAGGACGCCCTGTCCGGCGAGATGGTGCGTCGTCAGGAGATGCTGCGCGAGGCCGGGAACTTCGCCTCGATCCGTGACTACGAGAAGGCCCGGACCTCCGGTGACCCCGCCGGCGTCGGGTTGCCGCCGCTCCCGTCGTTGTTCATCGTCGTCGACGAGTTCTCCGAGATGCTCTCCGCCAAGCCCGAGTTCATCGACCTGTTCGTCGCGATCGGGCGGCTCGGTCGCTCGCTCGGGCTGCACCTCCTGCTCGCCTCGCAGCGGCTCGAGGAGGGTCGGCTGCGGGGCCTGGAGTCGCACCTGTCGTACCGGATCGGCCTGCGCACCTTCAGCTCGCAGGAGTCCCGTGCGGTGCTCGGCGTGCCCGATGCCTACGAGCTCCCGGCCGTGCCCGGCCTCGGTTACCTCAAGCCCGACCCGACCCAGCTCACCCGCTTCAAGGCCGCCTACGTCTCGGGTCCGCCGGAGACGGGCCGCCGCCGCGTGACGGGCGAGGGCGGCAAGCTGCGCGGCATCCTGCCGTTCACCATCTCCGAGGTGCAGACGTTCGACGACCCCGCGAACGATGACCAGCCGACACCGGACGTGGCGCCGACGGCCGGCGACTCGACCTCACTGCTCGACATCGCCGTACGACGCATGGACGGTCACGGCCCGTCCGCGCACGCGGTGTGGCTGCCGCCCCTCGACGAGCCGGACACCCTCGACGCACTGATGCCCGACCTCGCTCCGCACCCGGAGCTCGGCCTGGTGTCGATGCAGTGGCGCCAGGTCGGCAACCTCACGGTGCCGCTCGGCACCGTCGACCGGCCCCGCGAACAGCGCCGCGACACCCTCACCATCAGCCTCAGCGGCGCGGCCGGTCACGTCGCCGTCGTCGGCGGGCCGCGCAGCGGCAAGAGCACCCTGCTGCGCACCATCGTCACCAGCCTGTCGCTCACCTCGACCCCGCTGGAGTCGCAGTTCTACGTCCTGGACTTCGGCGGCGGCACCTTCGCCCCGATGACCGCGCTGCCCCACGTCGCGGGCATCGGGTCGCGCTCCGAGCCCGAGGTCGTGCGCCGGATCATCGCCGAGGTGCGGGGCATCGTCGACCGCCGCGAGGCCTACTTCCGCACCCAGGGCATCGACTCGATCGAGACCTACCGGACCCGACGGGCCCAGGGGCGCGCGGACGACGGGTACGGCGACGTGTTCCTCGTCATCGACGGCTGGGGCACGCTGCGCTCCGACTTCGACGACCTCGAGCTCGAGGTGCAGAACCTCGCCGGTCGCGGACTGACCTTCGGTCTGCACGTCATCACCGCCTCGACCCGGTGGCCCGACTTCCGCGCGGCGATGCGCGACCTGCTCGGCACCCGGCTCGAGCTCCGTCTCGGCGACCCGATCGACTCCGAGATCGACCGCAAGGTCGCTGCACTCGTGCCGGTCAACCGCGCCGGCCGCGGCCTGGTGCCCGGCAAGCTGCACTTCCTCGGTGGACTCCCGCGCATCGACGGCGACCAGACCTCCGCGACCCTGGGCGACGGTGTCGACGACCTGATCTCCGCCGTCGCCAAGGCCTGGCGCGGTCCCGTCGGGCCGAAGCTGCGCCTGCTCCCCGACCGGATCGCGCTCGACGACGTACGCGCCCTCGCCGGGACGCCGCCGGCCCGCCAGCTGCTCCTCGCCATCAACGAGAAGGAACTGGCCCCCGTCGCGCTCGACGTCGACGCCGAGCCGCACCTGTTGCTCTTCGGCGACGGGAAGTCCGGGAAGTCCACCCTCCTGCGCACCTACTGCCAGGAGATCATGCGGACCCGGACGCCGGCCGAGGCGCAGATCGTGGTCGTGGACTACCGCCGCTCGCTGCTCGGCGAGGTCCCCGAGGACTACCTCCTCAACTACCTGACGTCCGCGACCCAGGCCCAGCCGACGATGAACGACCTGGCGACGTACCTGCAGAACAGGTTGCCCGGCCCCGACGTCACCCCCGACCAGCTGCGCAACCGCTCGTGGTGGTCCGGCGCCGAGGTGTTCGTCGTGGTCGACGACTACGACCTCGTCGCCACCCAGCAGAGCTCGCCGATCGCGATGCTGCAGCCCCTCATGGCCCAGGCACGCGACGTCGGCCTTCACATCGTGCTGGCTCGACGCTCCGGTGGTGCGTCGCGCGCGCTCTACGAGCCGGTCATCCAGACCCTGCGCGACCTGGCGATGCCCGGCATCCTGCTCGCGGGCAACCGCGACGAAGGTGTGCTGATCGGCAACCTGCGTCCGGGTCCGGCCCAGCCGGGCCGTGGCCGGATGGTCACCAGGGACCGCGGCGCGGAGGTCGTGCAGCTCGCCTGGACCGACCCCGCGCTCTGATTCCGCCCGAAGTGCGACCTTCTCTCCTGCGAAGTGCGAGGTTTTCTCCGTCGAGGTGCGTTGCTTTCCCCGCACCTCGACGGAGAAAACCAGTCACTTCGGCGGAGAAACCCTCGCACTTCGCGGGCCAACGGGAGCGGCGACGAGGGCAGCGATCGCAGTGGTGACAGGGACGGCGAGGACCAGGCCGATCGAGGTGACGAGGGTGCGCACGATCTCCTCGGCGAGTTGCTCGGTGTTCAGGAGCTCGAGGAGCGGACGGTCGTAGACCCGCAGCACCATGAGCAGGATCAGTGCGGTGCCGACGTAGGCGAAGACGATCGTGTAGATGGTCGAGGCGATGTGGTCGCGACCGATCCGCATCGCGCTGGCGAACACCTCGGAACGGCTCGCGGTCGGTGACACGGCCCGCAGCTCCCAGACCGCCGACGCCTGGGTGATGGTGACGTCGTTGAGGACGCCGAGACCGGCGATGACCAGGGCGCAGCCCAGCAGGGCCTGGAAGTCGAGCACGCCGAAGGTCGCGAGGATCTGACCACCCTCATCGCTGACGCCGGTCAACCGGGCGTCGCCGATCGCGACCACGCCGATGCCTGCGGTCAGCACGATCCCCAGGATCGTGCCTGCCAGGGCAGTGCTGGTCCGGAGCGAGAAGCCGTGGGTCGTGTAGAGGACCACGAACATGATCGCGGCGGCGCTGGTCAGCGCGACGCCGACGCCGGGCGCGCCGTCGAGCAGGGCAGGGAGCATCCACCACCACACGACGACACCGCCGAAGACCAGCCCGAGAAGTGCGAACACCCCGCGCAACCGGGCGATCGCGACCACCACCACCACGAAGAAGGCGACCAACCAGAGCAGGGTCCCGCCCCGCTCCGTCGCGAAGTACGAGTACGACGCCTCCGCGCCGTCCTCCGCCTCCGGGGTCGGCGTGCGGAGCAGCTCGACCCGGTCGCCCACGCCGATGCCGGAGTTCAGGACGTCGGGCGGTACGGCGATCTCGACCGGGTCGGCCTCCCCCTCGACCTGGACCCCCAGGGTGCTGCAGCCCGAGCCGTCGGGCAGGCCCTGGCCGGGACACTTCGGCGCAACCTCCACGATCTCACCGGTCGGGAAGGTGACGCCCGGCGCCGAGAACTCCGCCGCCGCACCGCCGGCCTCGACGGCGCGGTCGATGGTGTCACCCGGCGGCCACCACGCAACGAGCCCGGCGACGGTGAGGAGCAGCGCGACGCCGAGACCGGCGAGCAGCACCGTCCGGGCAGTGGTGCCGATGCTGATCTGGTCGTCGCTGCTGCTGGATGCGCGGTGGGAGTGGCCGTGACCCATGGCCCCAGCCTCTCAGGTCACCAGCTGGACTTCGTGATCCCCGGCAGCTCGCCCCGGTGGGCCAGCTCGCGGAAGCGGATCCGGGAGAGGCCGGCCTTGCGGAGGTACCCCCGGGGCCGGCCGTCGACCTGGTCCCGGTTGCGCAACCGCACCGGGGAGGAGTCCCGGGGCAACCGGGCCAGCGCCTGCACCGCCCCGGCCAGGTCCGCCGTGCCTGGTTCGGCGCGGCGGACCTGCTCCTTGAGCGCGGCCCGTCGTACGGCGTACCTCTCGACGACAGCGCGGCGCCTCGCGTCCGCGGCGATCCTGCTCTGCTTCGCCACGTGTCAGCGCTCCTCGCGGAAGTCGACGTGGCGTCGGACGACCGGGTCGTACTTCCGCAGACCCATCCGGTCGGGGTCGTTGCGCCGGTTCTTGCGGGTGACGTAGGTGTAGCCGGTTCCAGCAGTGGACCTCAGCTTCACGATTGGCCGGACGTCGCTGCCCCTCTTCGCCATCTCAGATCTCCCTTCTCGTGCGGAGCTCGGCCACGACGGCCTCGATCCCCCGCTGGTCGATGGTCTTGATGCCGCGGGCACTGACCCGCAGCGTCACGTGCCGTCCTTCGGACGGCACCCAGTAGCGCTTGCGCTGGATGTTCGCGTCGAAGCGCCGGCGGGTTCGCCGGTGCGAGTGCGACACGTGGTTGCCGAACCTCGGCCCGACGCCGGTGACCTGACACCTGCGTGACATTGCTTTCCCCTCTCGTCGATGGTGTGTCATGATTGAGAACGATTCTCATTCTATCCACACAGGAGGGCAACACCGTGAAGTCAGGAATCCATCCCGTGCCGCCAGGACGACGATGAGGACCCCCGTCGTGCTCGTCTGCGGCATCGACGCGCAGGCGATGGCCGCGACCACCATCGGCCTCCAGTTCGACCTCCCGGGAGCGGTCGCGTGCCGGCACACGATCGATGTCGAGCGGGGCGTGCTGACGCGGACCGTGAGCGACCTGACCGGGGTGATCGAGACCCACGAGACACTGCTCGAGCACGCCTGCGTGAGCTGCGCGATCCGCGAGGACATCGTTCCCACCCTCGAACGGCTGGCCCGCGACGGCCGCTGGCACAGCATCGTGGCGCACCTGCCGGTCAGCGCCGAGCCCGCCCACCTCTGCTCGGTGCTGACCTGGGACACCCGGCTGGCCAGGTTCCTGCGGATCTCCGCCGTCGTCACGGCGCTCGGCACCCGTCACCCGGTCCGCGACCTGCTCGGGGACGACCTGCTCGCCGACCGCGGCGTGCACTGCTCCCACGACGACCGGCGCGGCGTCGGCGAGGTTCTCGCGGCGATGATCGAGTACGCCGACGTGGCGGTCTTCGACGACGACGCGGATCCGGTGGCCACCGGACTCGTCAGCGCCCTGGCCCGTCCCGGCATCCCCGTCCTGCAGGGCGGCCACGTCCTGGACGGGGCCTCGCTGGTCGGCAGTCTCCACCAGCACGGCCCGACCGACGCATGGATCGCCCCCACCCGCACCGACGCACTGCCCGAGCTCCACGGTGAGGGCATCTGGCGGCTCGACCTGCAGTCGCTGCGCCCCTTCGACCCGGAGCGGTTGCTGGACTCGCTCGAACGCCTCGGCGCCGGACCCCACCGCTCACGAGGGTGCTTCTGGCTGCCGACCCGCCCCGGTCGGGTGATCGAGTGGGACGGCGCCGGCGGCCAGCTGAGCATCGGCGACCACGGCGTCTGGAACGGCCGCTCGCCCTTCACCCGGATCGTCCTCACCGGCGTCGGCGCGGCACCCGCGCACCTCTCGCCTGCCTTCGACGAGCTGCTCGCAACGCCCGGCGCACCCCTCGTGCGCTCCGTCGGCGAGGACGGCTTCGAGCCGTGGCTCGGGACGATCAGGGACGTGGCCTGATGGCGGTGCCCAAACGGAGGACGTCGCGCAGCAACACCCGCCACCGCCGGTCGCAGTGGAAGGCAAGCGTCCCGGACCTCGTACCCGTGCGCATCGAAGGACAGCAACACCGCGTGCCACGACGACTGGTCCACGCCGTCATGGCCGGACTCGTCGACCCGCGGACCGGACGACCCACCCGAAGGAGCACCCGATGAAGGTCCGCAACTCGATCCGATCCCTGAAGAACCAGCCGGGCGCACAGGTCGTACGACGACGCGGGCGGGTCTTCGTGATCAACAAGCAGAACCCGCGGATGAAGGGGCGTCAGGGCTGACCACCGGCGAGTTCCCGGCCCCTCACTACGATCACCCGGTGTCCCGCACCGTGCCCGTCGTCGCGCTCACCGGCCACCTCGGCGCGGGCAAGACCACCGTGCTCAACCACCTGCTACGCCAGCCCGGCGCCCGGGTCGGCGTCGTGGTCAACGACTTCGGCGAGATCAACGTGGACGCCGGGCTGGTGAGCGGACAGATCGACGAGCCCGCCTCGATCGCAGGCGGCTGCGTGTGCTGCCTGGAGGACGCCGGCGGGCTCGACGACGCGCTCGAGAAGCTGGCCCACCCCTCGCGGGCCCTCGACGTTGTCGTCGTCGAGGCGAGCGGCATCGCCGAGCCGGGCGCACTGGCGCAGATGATCAGGTTCAGCGGCGCGACGGGGGTGCGACCCGGCGGCGTCGTCGATGTCGTCGACGCGGTGGAGTACTTCGCCACCGTCGACGGCGGCGGGCTCCCGCCCGCACGGTTTGCCGTCGCGAGCCTGGTCGTGATCAACAAGTGCGACCTCCTCCCGGACGCCGAGCGCGAGGAGGTCCTCGCGCGGATCGAGCGGCGGATCCGTGAGATCAATCCGCACGTCCACGTCGTACGCACCAGCCTGGGGCGGGTCGATCCGGAGCTCGTGTACGACGTCGCCTCCCTCGAGGAGCCGGAGGACGAGCTCCCCATCGCCGCCCTGCTGCGGGCCGAGCAGCCCGCCGCCCACGGCCACACGCACACCGCGTCGGCCACGGCGAGCACCGTCGGCACGGTGGGCCCCGGTGCCCTGGCCGACCTCCTCGAGTCACCCCCGGCGGGCGCCTACCGGATCAAGGGGACGGTCGCGGTTGCTGCTGGCCGACGGCTCCAGGGGTACGTCGTGCACGTGGTCGGCCGTCAGGTCCATGTCGCGTCCTGCCCGCCACCCGCATCGAGCACGCTGGTGGCCATCGGCCTGGACCTCGACCCGGAGGTCGCGCGGCGCGCGCTCGAGACGGCGCTGGCCCCCACCGGACGTCCGGACCCGGCCGGACTGCGGCGCCTGCGGCGGCACCGCCTGCTGAGTGAGTGAACCCTCCCCACGGGAACTAGAACACGTTATCGTTTCGGCCATGAGCGACACCCCTGAGTACGACGTCGTGGTGGTCGGATCCGGCGGCGGCGCCCTGACCGGAGCGGCCCTGGCCGCCCGGGCCGGTCTGCGCACCCTGGTCCTGGAGCGGACGGCGTTGATCGGCGGCACGTCGGCGTACTCCGGTGGCGCCTGCTGGCTGCCCGGCAGCGAGGTCCAGCAGCGCGCCGGACTGCCGGACTCGACCGAGGGCGCCCGCGCCTACCTGGGCGCCGTGCTCGAGGACCCCGACACCGTCCGCGTCGAGGCCCTGCTCGCCGAGGCACCGCGCCTGGTCGCTGCCCTCGAGTCGGACCCGCTCATGGAGTTCGAGTGGATTCCGTTCTCGGAGTACTACGACGCCCCCGGCCGCGTCCCGATGGGCCGCTCGGTGCAGCCGAAGTCGATCCGGCGCGACGAGCTCGACCCCCGCGTCGGCGAGCTGCTGCGGCCGCCCGTCGAGCGCGACCGGGTCGGCGGGCGTGGCCGCTCGAACCTGTCCGGCGGGCAGGCGCTGATCGGACGGCTCGCTGCGATGGTGCTGCGCGACGGCGGCACGATCCAGACCGGCCACCACGTCACCGGGTTCGTCCGCGACGACGAGGGGCGGGTCACCGGCGTGCTCGCCGAGACCTCCTCCGGCACCGTCGAGATCAGCGCGACCCGCGGCATCCTGGTCGCCGCCGGCGGCTTCGAGGGCAGCCCTGAACGGCGCGCAGCCCACGGCACCCCGGGTCGGGCCGAGTGGACCATGGCGCCGCGCGGCACCAACACCGGCGAGGTCATCGACGCCGCCGCGGCCCTCGGTGCGGCCACCGACTGGTCCGGCGAGGGCTGGTTCTGCCCCGGACTCCTGCAGCCCGACGGCAGCGGCACCTTCACCCTCGGCTTCCGCAGCGGCCTGATGGTCGACCAGGGCGGGCGCCGGTACGGCAACGAGTGCCTGCCCTACGACCGGTTCGGGCGCGTGATGGCCCAGGCCGAGGACCGCACTCCGTCGTGGTTCGTCTTCGACTCCCGCGAGGGCGGCCGCCTGCCGGCGATCGCCATGCCCGAGGGCGATCCGGCCGATCACCTCGCTGCCGGCACCTGGGTGCAGGCCGCGACGATCGCCGAGCTCGCCGACGCGACCGGGCTCGATGCCGGCGTACTCACTGCGACCGTGGAGCGCTTCAACTCCTTCGCCGTGAGCGGCGTCGACGAGGACTTCGGTCGCGGCGAGGACGAGTACGACACGTTCTTCGCCCCGGCCGGCGGCCTGAACAAGGCACTGGTCCCGTTGGAGGTGGCGCCGTACTTCGCCGCGAAGTTCGTGCTCTCCGACCTCGGCACCAAGGGCGGCCTGGTCACCGACGCCACCGGTCGGGTGCTCGACGAGGCCGGCGTCCCGCTGCCCGGCCTGTACGCCGCCAGCAACTCGACCGCGTCGGTCTTCGGCTCGGCCTATCCCGGCCCCGGCGCCCCGCTCGGCGCGGCGATGACGTTCGCCTCGCTCGCCGTGGCGGACATGCTGGAGGGCTGATCCGCCGGGCTGGGTGACCGGGCTGGGTGACCGGGCCCGCCCCCGGTCGGGCCCGATCCACCACCTCCGGTCAGCCGGTCGGGCCCGTCAGAACCTGCGACACTGGTTCTCCTTGTTGCCGTCGACCCGGTTCTTGGCGCCCGTGGGTGCGGGCTTGTTGCCCTTGCACTGCAGGTTGCCGTCGACGATGTTGCGACGGACGTCGAACCTGCCCCTGTTGGAGAAGAGCTGGATGTCGCCCTTGACGACCGCGAGGCGCACGTAGCCGCCCCGGGTGCCGTTCTTGAGCTGGATGTTGCCGTCGACCCGGGTGCCGACGCCGTGGTTGCCCGCGATGAAGACCTGGCGCGCACCCGAGGTCTGGATGTTGCCGTCGATGCGGGCACCCTCGACCTTGAGCACGGCGCCGGAGCCGGCCTTCACGTCGCCGTCCACGACCATTCGGACCAGCCGGCACGTCGCGTTCCTCGGTACGACGACATTGCCGTCGATCACCCGCGTGCCGATCGTTCCCCGGCAGACGACGTCGTCGTCCGCCTGGGAGGTGGCTCCGGTGCCGACCACCATGCCCGCCGCCATCACCGGCACCACCAGTGCCGCCTTCATCCACGTCGTCGCGCGCTTCATGACCATCGTCCTCTCGCTCTCCCCGCGGTCCCGCGGGGTCGGCAACGAGCCTCGGGCGAGTCGATGAGCCGACGATGAGCGCGCCATGAGAGAGGTCTCATGGGGCTCCGCCCGGAATCGGGCAGGACCAGAGGAGTCAGTCCGCGGCGTTCTCGGCGGCGGAGAGCCGGGCGAGCACGCCCTGGCTGAACTCGGCGAGGTCGCGCACCTGCTGGTCGCTCAGGCCCTCGAAGAACAGCTCGCGCACGAGCTGCACGTGGCCGGGGGCGGCCGCAGCGATCGCCGCCATGCCCTCCTCGGTCAGGTCGACGAAGGCACCCCGACGGTCGTCAGGGCAGTTGCGTCGCGCGAGGAGACCGCGGGCCTCCATCCGCGAGACCTGCTTGGAGACGCGGCTCTTCTCCCACTGGAGCCGCTCACCGAGCTCGAACATGCGCAGCGAGCAGTCGGCGACGTCGGGGTCGGTGAGGGCGACGAGGATCTCGTAGTCCGACAGGGAGAGTCCGCTCGCGGCCTGCAGGTCCCGGTTCAGGCGCGCGGACAACTGGGTGTGGAGCTCGAGCCAGCCCCGCCAGGCCTGCTGCTCCTCGTCACCGAGCCACCGCGTCGTCGTACTCATCACCGCCAGTCTAACGGAGAATGTTGACACATCCACGACTTCGCGGAACTGCCCCACGGCCGCGCTGTGACCAGTTCCACTCGTTCCACGGACCGGCCCGATTACCCCCCACCCCTGTCCCCCGGCCTACGATCGAGCGGTTTTGTCGACTGCTTTAGGGGAATTCGTTGAGCGTCATCGAGGACAAGTTCGACCGCTGGAAGCACCACGAGGAGCTCGCGGAGGCGATGATCCCGATCGTCGGCAAGCTGCACCGCGAGAAGGACGTCACGATCCTGCTCCACAGCCGCTCGCTGGTGAACAAGTCGGTGATCGACATCCTCAAGACGCACCGCTACGCGCGCCAGATCGACGGCGTCGAGCTGTCCGTCTCCGACAGCTTCCCCTTCCTCGAGACGATCGCCGGGCTCGACCTGGGCGCCGCCAAGATCGACCTCGCGCTGCTGATCCGCGCCTACCGCGCCTCGGGCGCGACGACGACCATCCCGGAGTTCACCGCCCAGGCGCTGGCCGACGCGACGGGTGAGAACAAGACGCCCGGGCCCGGCTCCCAGGACGTCGTCCTCTACGGCTTCGGCCGGATTGGCCGCCTGGTCGCCCGCCTCCTCGTCGAGAAGTCCGGCTCGGGCAACGGCCTCCGTCTGCGGGCCGTCGTGGTCCGCAAGGCCAAGGGCGACGACCTCAAGAAGCGGGCCTCGCTGCTGCGCCGCGACTCGATCCACGGTTCCTTCAACGGGTCGATCACGGTCGACGAGGAGAAGAACCAGATCATCGCCAACGGCAACGTGATCCAGGTGATCTACTCGAACTCCCCCGAGGAGGTCGACTACACCGAGTACGGCATCGAGGACGCGATCCTCATCGACAACACAGGCATCTGGCGCGACCGCGAGGGCCTCTCGCAGCACCTGCGCCCGGGCATCGCCAAGGTCCTGCTCACCGCGCCGGGCAAGGGCGACGTCCCGAACATCGTGCACGGCGTCAACCACCTCAGCGTGGACGCCGACGAGAAGGTGCTGTCCTGCGCCTCCTGCACCACCAACGCGATCGTCCCGCCGCTGAAGGCGATGGAGGACGCCTTCGGCATCACCCGCGGGCACGTCGAGACGGTGCACTCCTTCACCAACGACCAGAACCTGCTCGACAACTACCACAAGGCCGACCGGCGCGGCCGCTCCGCGCCGCTCAACCTGGTGATCACCGAGACCGGCGCGGCCTCCGCCGTGGCGAAGGTCCTCCCCGATCTCGACGCACGGATCACGGGCAACTCGATCCGCGTGCCCACGCCGAACGTCTCGATCGCCATCCTGAGCCTGCAGCTCAAGCGGGAGACCACCCGCGAGGAGGTCAACGACCACCTGCGCCAGGCCTCGCTGGTCGGCCCGCTGGCCCGCAACCTCGACTACACGACCGCCACCGACGCGGTGTCGACCGACTTCATCGGCGCCCGTGCGGCGTCGATCGTCGACGGCGGCGCGTCGATCGTCGACGGCGACAGCGTGATCCTCTACGTCTGGTACGACAACGAGTTCGGCTACTCCTGCCAGGTGCTGCGCACCGTGCAGTACATCTCGGGCGTCGAGTACGCCACGCTGCCGCGCGCCTGACCTTTCGGCAGTTTCACCGCTTAGGTGGTGAAACTTTCCGACTGAACGCAGGAAACTGCCTCTGAGCACACGGAGTTTCATGTGCCCAGAGGCAGTTTCACCGCTTAGGCGGTGAAACTGCCGCCACCCACCCACGAACACCCTGTTCGCCGGCCGTACACCGACTCTCTATGCTGACCCCATGGAACGGGCCGTATCGACCTCACGTCCCGCCAAGCCCCTGCAGCCGACGCGCGAGGAGCGCAGGCTGGAGCTGGGCCGCTACTTCATCGATGCGGTGACGCCGATGCTGGCGGCGGGCGAGACGTACGCCGATGTCAGCGTCGCCCGGATGATCACGCAGGTCGGCATCTCGCGCTCGACGTTCTACTCGTACTTCGACGACAAGTCCGACCTGCTGCGGGCGATGGGCGAGGACATCACCATCGACCTGGCCGAAGCGGGTTCGGCGTGGTTCCAGCTGGAGTCGCCGGCCGACCGGGCCGACCTGCGCACCGCTCTCGAGCCACTCTTCGCGACCTACCGCCGCCACCAGCTCCTGCTCCGCGCGATCACCGAGTCGGCGTCCTACGACGCGGGCATGCGCACCCTGCATGCCTCGCTCGTCGAGCGCGCCGTGGCGGGACTCGAGGGTCATCTGGGCACCATCGGCACCGGCGGAGGCCGTCGCCTCGATGCGCACCGGGCGGCGACCTGGCTGGCGTGGATGCTCGAGCGCGGGCTCTACCAGATCGTGGCGCCGGCGAGCGACGAGGAGACCGAGCTCCAGCTCGACACCGTCGTCGAGCTCACCTGGCGCATTCTCTACGCAGGCTGAACAGACGACGCGAGGGCCGGGATCCTCTCGGATCCCGGCCCTCGCGTCGTACGGCGTGAGCGATCAGCAGGCGACGAGCTCGCGCACCTGGCGGTCGCGGTCGATGACCAGGCCGCCCTCGCGCTCCATCTGCGCCCACAGGGCGTCGCGCGACTTCCCGGGAACCAGGACGTAGCGGAACATCCGGCCCAGGGTCCAGGCCAGCGCCGGCTCGTCGGCCTTGCGGCCCTGGAGGTGGTGGAGGATCACCATGAAGAAGCAGGCCTCGACCATCATCGCGGCAGCCGCGACCCAGCGCGCCCACTCCGGCAGGGCCGAGTTGTGCGCGATGAGGTGGATCCAGCCGACGGTGAAGTAGGTGCCGGCCATGCCGTACGACGGCGCCATGATCACGGCGATCTTCCGCCAGCCGGTCAGGCGCGGGACGAAGTACGCCAGCAGGGCGCCGACCGCGACGAACGAGGCGCTGTTGATGAATGCCCACCAGTACGGGAAGTTGAGGAACTCGAAGGGCTGGACGCCGTAGTACTTGTAGACGCCGAGGTTGATGCCGATCGTCTCCATCACGGCGTCGAGGATGCCGCCCATCGCGAGCAGCATGAAGTAGTGCTGCAGCTTGGCGCCGTTGCGGATCACGAAGTAGCAGAAGTACGACATCATCCCGAGGAAGGCGACGTAGCAGAGCGGGATCAGTGCGGGCACCGAGACGCCGAAGTTGGTGTAGACCATCTGCAGGTTGGGCGCCCAGTGCAGGTGGCCCAGCATGTCGAGCATCGCTTCCTCGAGGGAGCAGATCAGGCCGCCCGCGAGCACGATGAGGGGCACCCAGTTGCGGTGCTTGCTCACCGCGCGGACCGCCCACGGCAGCGCGAAGATCACCGCAGCCGCGCCGGCGATGAAGAAGAACGCGATCTCCGCTCCAGCACTCGCGTCGTCCAGGGTCGGCTTGTTCGACGGGATGACGTTGGGCGGGTAGCCCTCCTCGCCGAGCAGCGGGTTGTTGTCGTTCCACCAGCTGTCCGTCTTGACGGACAGGGTCAGGATCAGGTCGCCCAGCACGGTCGCCTCCTTCTCGCACAGCGCGCACGCGCCGCGAATCTATGGGTCGTTAGAAAGTGACCATAGACACAAGCGAACACCTTGTCCAGTCATCGAACACATTGTTCGAGGAAGCCGTCAGGCTCCGCCAAGATGGGTCACCAGCTCGACCTGCAGTTCGCCGACGAGGAACCCGAGGAAGGCACCGACGCTGATCATCAGCCACTCGTCGTCCTTGAAGATCGGGCGCATGATGCCCTCGAACTGCTCGGTCGTGAGCTGCTCCATCTTCTCGGCGAGCACGTTCTCCACGTCGAGCACGCGGGCGGCGTAGTCCTCCACCTCGGGCATCTCGGGCAGCAGGGCCAGGACCCGTCGTACGACGGTCGCCTTGGCCGCCTCGTAGCGCTCGGTGCCGATGCCGACGGCCACGAGCGTCTTCGTCGGGCCGAGGGATCGGGCGACGACGTCATCGACCTCGCGGTGCACCATCGCGAAGAGCCGATCGGCCCCACCGCCGGTGAGCACCGCCTCCAGCAACGCCGAGGGCTGGAACAGGTCGGCCGCCATGATCCGCGCGTAGTCACGGGTGATCTGGTCCCGGCTGGCGTGCAGCACGCCGTGCATCCGCTTGCCCAGGAAGCGGCGCGGCTCCTGGGGACGGAAGAGCAGCGTGAGCGCGATCCAGTCGCTGAGGAAGCCCGTGGCGAAGCCGAACGCCGGCATGATCCACACGTTGTGCCACACGGCCCACGCGACCACCTGCACCAGCCCGATCGCGAAGCCGAACACCAGACCGGTGCGCCGCAGGAACAGCATCGAGCTGCCGGCCGTCTGGCGCATCATGTCGTTGAGCCGGTGCTTGTTGCGCACCAGCGTCGTCACGGTCAGGTAGTGCAGGTCGACGAACTGGTCGACGTCGGAACGGACCTCCAACAGCAGCCGGTCCACGATGCCCGGCGCCTCCTGCTGGACCCGTGCACGCACGAGGCGGCGCACCGGATCGGGGAGGGCGTCCCAGCCGCCGGGCGCGACCTGGTCGACGACCTCCCGGGCGACCTCGTCGACCGCGTGGGACAGCGGTACGCGCAGCTCGCGCACGGCATCGGCCCCGTCGATCCGGGCCAGCAGGTCCTCGGCGCGGAGCAGGTTCTCGGTCAGCAGCCGGATCGTCACCGCCGCGACCTTGCCGGCACGCCGGGGCACCAGGCCCTGCCAGCCGAACGGGCCGATCCCGACGAACTTCATCGGCCGGTAGAGCATCTCGATCGCGACGATCTTGGTGGCGTAGCCGATGATCGCCGCGATCACCGGCATCGACGCGTAGATGTACCAGTACTCGCTGACATCGGCGCGGATCTCCGCCCAGGTCTGGACTCCTGCGATGACGTACGGCGTCACTCCGCCCCCGCGCCGCTCGCCCGGCGAGCCGCCCACAGCTGGGTGCCCAGGTCGGACAACACCAGGCCGCCCCGACGGATCCGGGGGCCGACCGGACCGCGGCCGGCGCGACGGATCGCATCCAGCACGTCGGGCTCGGCGAGCAGGACCTCGTACTCCTCACTCCGGTCGTCCCGTTCCGGGGTGGCGGCGACCAACCCGACGGTGAGCAACCGACCGACATATGTCGGCGTACGACGGACCAGCGCAACGCCCGCTTGGCGTCCGATCAGCGAGGCGTTGCGCAGACCGAGGTGCTCCTCGCCGTCACGACGAGCCTCGACGTGCACCATCGGCGTCCACTCCCGCGTCGCGAGGGCGGCGATGATCCGCGCCTCGTCCGGTACGAGGGTGTCCACGAGCTTCGCGATCAGGACGTCCTCCGCCTCGCGGGAGGACTGGACCAGGGAAGCCTCGAGCAGCTCACCGAGCAGGAGCGCCGCTCGGCTCGGATCCCTGGCCTCCCCGGGCCCTGGCTCCGCGTCCTGCGGACGTGCTGACACCGCCGCCGGAACGAGCCCCACCGAACCGCGCAGCAGCCGGCGAGCACCGAGGCCCGCCAGCTCGGTGGTCACCCGGAGCACGGCACTGGAGGCGTCCACGAGCGGACGCAGGTCGTCGACAGCAGCCACCGCGTCAGGCCAGGACAGTCTTCTCGAGCGCTCCGAGGGCGTCGTCGAGATGGATGAGCATCCGCTGCAGGTGGGGCAGTGCGCGCCGATCGCCGACCAGCCCGAAGGTCATCTGGCTGTCGTACCGGGTCAGCGTGATGTTGAGGGCCTGGGCCTCCGAGATCATCGAGACCGGGTAGATGTCGGTCATCTGCGCGCCGTTGTAGTAGAGCGGCTGGTTGGCGGCCGGCACGTTCGAGATGATCAGGTTGAACGGGTGTCGCGGCAGTGCCGTGATGCCGGTCATCCCCGAGATCACGGCACCACCCATGATCAGCTTGCTGACCGCGAGCACCTCGGCCGGGCTCATGGCGGCGAAGCGCACCTTGGCCGCACGGGTCTGGTCCCGGATGACCTCCAGGCGGCGGGCGGGGTCGGCCTGGTCCGTCGCGAGGTCGCAGAGCATCGCACCGAAGGCATTGCCCTCGCCCTCGGAGAAGCCGGAGCCCTCACGTCGTACGGACACCGGCACCATCGCGATCAGCGACTTGTCCGGCAAGGTCCCCAGCTCGTCGAGATAGGAACGGAGCGCGCTGCCGGCCATGGCCAGGCCGACGTCGTTGACGGTCGCGCCGGACGCGGTGGCGACGGCCTTCAGTCGCTCCAGCGGCCACTGGTCACCAGCGAACCGGCGGGCGCCACCGACCTTGACGTTCAGCGGGGAGGGCGGCGCCACGAAGGGCACCCGGGCCGCCTCGTCGCGCGCCATGTCGACCAGGGACCGCACCGCGTTCGCGCTCCGCAGGAGTGGCGCCAGGCTGGGCACCAGGCTCACCCCGGGCTTGGTGCCGGTACGGCGCACGTGGTCGGGATCGGCCGCCCACGGCGGCCGCAGGGTGCGGTCGTCCGGGTCCGTGGACAAGCTGCCCAGGACGTGCCGGGCCAGGGACATGCCGTCGGCGATGGCGTGATGGGTCTTGAAGGCCGTCGCGAAACGGCCGCCCTCGAGTCGCTCGAACACGTGGAACTCCCACAAGGGCCGGCGCCGGTCGAGTTGGACGCCGTGCTGCACGGAGACCGCTTCCAGCAGCTCACGAACCCGGCCCTGTCCGGGCAGCGCGGAGTGACGCACATGGGTGTCGAGCTCGACGGCCTCGTGGTCGACCCACCGCAGCGACGACGGGGAGCGCAGGCTTCGCGAGGGGCGCCGGCGGAACACCGGCTTGAGGTCGTCGCTGGCGAGCAGCTGTTGGAAGTAGTCGCCCACCCACTCGGCGGTATCGGCGCCCTCGGGCGGTCGGTAGAGCTGGAGGGTGATCACCTGCGCGGGCCTTCCGGCCGCCTCACCGAGCAGGAACATGGCGTCACTGATCGCGATGTTGTTCAAGGACGCAGACCTCCGCGTACGCCGGGGTCACACTCACCCCGGATCATCTTTGAATCTATCTTAGAAAAATAGGGTCGGCAAGCGAACGCCAGGCGGAGCAGAGGGGCCAGGAGATCCCTTGACGAAGCCTCGCCCAAGGAGGAGATTTTAAGAACCTGTAAATTTGAACTGGCGCAAACGCCGATCATTCTCTAATCTGGAATAGAAAATGTTTCACCTCCGGCCCCGAGGAACCGCCATGTCGCAGAACGATCAGACCCCCCGAGAGGCCGACGTCGTCGTTGTCGGCTCCGGTCACAACGGCCTCGTCGCCGCCGCCTACCTGGCCAAGGCCGGGCTGGACGTGCTGGTGGTCGAGGCGTCGCCCACCGCCGGTGGCATGACGTCGACCAACCCCTTCCCCGGCGCGCCGGAGTACACGATGAACGAGGCCTCGATCCAGGCCTCGCTGTTCCGTACGACCACGATCGACAAGGACCTGGAGCTGTCGTCGCGCTACGGCCTGCGCCAGACCGTGATCGACCCGGCACACTTCCAGCTCGCCGCCGACGGCTCGTCACTGGGCCTGTGGCGTGACCCGCGCAAGACCGCGGCCGAGCTGGAGTACTTCTCCAAGAAGGACGCCCGGGCCCTGCTCGAGCTCTACGAAGTGATCGACGCCGCGGTCGAGCTCGGTCTGCCGATGATGCAGACCAGCCCCACCAAGCCCGAGATCATGAACGTGCTGAAGTCGGCCAAGGGCCTGGTCAAGAACCGCAAGCAGATGGCCGCCCTGGGTCGCTGGATGACCTCCTCTCAGGCCGAGGCCATCGAGGAGTCCTTCGAGCACGACATGATCCGTGCTCCCCTGCTGACCTCGCTGCCGTTCATGCCGTTCGACGCCGACCTCTCCGGCTGGTCGCTGATCTACCTCGGCGTGCTGAGCAAGTACGGCGTCGCGATGTTCCACGGCGGCACCGGGTCGCTGCCCAAGGCTCTGATCAAGGTCATCCGCGACAACGGCGGCGACGTGATCACCTCCTCGCCGGTCGAGGAGATCCTGGTCGCGAACAACCGCGCCACCGGTGTCCGCATCGCCGACGGCACCGAGATCAAGGCCCGCCGCGCGGTCCTCACGGCCTGCAGCCCCAAGACCACCCTCACCCGGCTGCTCCCTCGGGGCGTCCTGGAGCCCAAGATTCAGAACGCCGCCGACCACATCCCGACCAAGAAGCGCGGCATCTCCGACCTCAAGGTCAACGTCGCCCTCTCGGGCAGGATCGACATGAGCAAGCACGAGAAGTGGCGCGGCGACGGCATCGACCTCCGGATCGCCTGCAACTGCTACCACACCTACGAGCAGGCGCTCGCCGCCGCGCGCTCGTGCGTTCGCGGCCAGGTACCCGAGGCGATCCCCGGTCTGGCACAGGTCACCAACGCGTTCGACCCGTCCATGTCACCCGAGGGCAAGGACCTGTGGTGGTTCTGGTCCGGGCTGGCTCCCTCGATCCCCGAGGACGGCTGGGACGTGGCCCGCAAGCAGATCACCGACTCGGTCATCCGCGACGCCGACGGCTTCTACAAGGGCGTCGAGGAGATGCAGGTCGCCGTCCACCCGCTCGTGATGCCCGACATCGAAGAGCGGTTCTGGGCCATCGACGGCTCCGTCTACCACGTCGACCCGACCTTGAGCCGCTTCGGACCCAACAAGCCCGTCGCCGGCCTCGCTGGCTACAAGACCCCCGTCGACGGCCTGTTCCTCACCGGGTCCGGCACCCACCCCGTCGCCGGCATCAGCGGGATGCCCGGCCAGAACGCCGCGCGCACGATGCTCAAGCAGTTCGGCCTCGAGGACAAGGGCGGCCGGATCGGCCAGCTCAAGGACAAGCTCGCCCGCGACCGCAACAAGGCGAACCCGTACACCTCGGGCCAGGACGACCCCTTCCCGGGTCGATGAGCTCCTGACCCCGAGGCCTGTTGAGAGGCCCTGACCTGCCTGTCGACAACCACACGACCCGGTTCGCTGCTGCCCCAGCGGACCGGGTCGTGTCCATTCACGACAGGATCGACGGTGCCCGCGCCGCGGCCCGGCGGCTCACACCGGCAGACTCTCATCCCGAACGACGAAAGAGGCCCCCAATGGGCGAACAGCTCGATTTCCTGACCTCGGTGTTGCGTGTGAGCGGGGTGCGGACCCGCGAGCGGCTCCGCGGCCTCGCCCCGGTCACTGATCCCGCGGTGGTGCCGAGCAGCGTGGACCAACTCACCCCCGAGTGGATCACCGGGACGGTCGGCGCCGCCGTGTCCGGAGCGATCGCGCGCTCCGTCGACCTTCGCGAGGGCTCCGACGGCACGAGCTCCCGTCGTGGGATCACCGTCGAGTGGAACGAGGCAGGTGTCGCCGGCGGGCTGCCCGCCCACCTCTACACGAAGTCGACCCCGACCCTTCTCAACCGTCTCCTCGTCGGCGTCACCGGCGCAGCGGGCGCGGAAGCACTCTTCTACTCCTCGATCCGGCCGCACCTGCCCGGGATCGGCGCACCTCACGGACATCACGGAGCCTGGGACCCGCGAACCTGCCGCTCGATGGTCGTCACCGAGGACATCGCCACTGCGCGCGGCGCCGTGTTTCGTGATGCGTCGACGATGTACGTCGACCGCGCCGCAGCCGAGTCGATGGTGGCCGAGATGGCGAGCTACCACGGGGCCATGTGGGAGGACCCGCGCCTCGCACGCGACTGGGCACTCCAGGACGCCCACGAGTGGCAGCGGATGTTCAACAACCTCATCAAGTTCGACAGGGGCGCCCTGATCGGGATGCGTCTTGCCGAGGAGGAGATCCCCGAGGAGCTGCACCGCCGCAAGAGCGAGATCCGTGGCGGATTGATGCGCTCGCTGGAGCACGCCGTACGAGGCCCCGAGACCCTGCTCCACCAGGACGTCCACCCTGCCAACTGGTTCCAGGTCCCGGACGGGACCCTGCACCTCTACGACTGGCAGAGCATCGGCCGGGGCAGCTGGGCCCTCGATGTCGCCTATGCGCTGAGCGCGGCCCTGACCATCGAGGACAGGAGGGCCTGGGAGCGGGACCTGATCGAGCTCTACTGCGACCTGCTGGCCAAGGCCGGCGGCAAGCCGCCGAGCGCTGAGGACGCCTTCCACGCCTACCGCCAGCAGATGCTGCACGGGTTCGTCTTCTGGACCTACACGTTCATGGTCGGCAAGCTCGCGCCGCTGCAGCCGGAGGCCCACGTCCGAGCCCTGATCAGCAGGATCGGGCAGGCGATGGTCGATCTGGAGACCCTCGACTCCCTCGACCGGGCGAGCGCCTCCTGAGCGGTTCGATCCACTTGATTTTTATCTGGCATTAAAATCAAACACTATGTACGATCAGAGTACATTCTGTTCGTATCGCCCGATGGCGACCTTTCCTGAAGGACGCACATGTTGCTCTTCGGCACCGACACCATCACCGATCCGGCCCCTGTGCCCCCCGGGTTCGAGCCCGGGTACACGCCCATCGATGGCTACGGCAACCTGCTCCCCCATCCCTCGCCGATCATCGCGAGCGACTTCGACGCCTGGTTCTTCCTGTTCTGGGCCGGGCTGCTCGTCGTCGGCCTGGCCGTTCCGTGGGCCACGATCCGGTTGTTCAAGCACAAGGACCCGCTGCCCTGGCTGATGCTGCTCGCCGGCTTCGGCACCTCCCTCGGCGAGCCGATGCTCGACCTGGTCGGCCACCTGCGCTGGTCCGAGAACATCCACGGGCCCGCCTTCACCAACTTCGGGATCCCCGTCCCACTGCTGATTCCGCCCTGCTACGCGCTGTTCATGGGCCTGGAGGCCTATTGGATCTGGTCGGTCATCCAGAAGGGCATCAACAAGCGGGCGTTCTTCCTGATGTTCGCCGCGGTCGGCATCAGTGACGCGATCATGGAGCACCCGGGCGTGATCATGGGTGTCTACGAGTACTACGGCCAGCAGCCGTTCGAGTTCTACAAGTTCCCGTTCTACTGGTCCTTCATCAACGGTGCCGCCATCTGCTCGATCGCCGTCGTCTTGCACTACGTGTGGCCGCGGGTCCAGGGCAAGGGCCTCAAGATGCTCTGGGTCGTCCCGATCGGCATCGTCGCCACGACGGCCGCCGAGTTCGGCACCGGCTTCCCGGTGTTCCTGGCGATCAACGCCGACATCCCGACCTGGCTGCAGTGGGTCATCGGTTCCGGCTCGCTCGCACTCTCGGTCTTCTGGATCAGCAAGCTCGGTGATCTCGTGTGCACCGAGTCGTCGCTGAACTGGACCTTCTGGGGACTCTTCAAGTCGCGCTTCATGACCCCCGCCGCCCGCCACCGCTACATCGAGAGCATCGGCTGGAATGCAGACATCGAGCCGCCGTCATCGGAGTGGCCGCCGGTCCGGTGGGTCGAGCGACCTGCCGCAGCTCCTGACTCACCACCAGCTCCCGAGAAGGTCGGTGTCTGACCCTGTCCGCACCGCTCGCCCTGCTCCCCGGTCCGCCGCTCCCACGGCAGGCCGGGGACAGTGGCGCGCCCACCGGGGACTCCCCCGAGAGCCGCGGCACCGCGGAGCGGATCCTGGATGCCGCCGCCCACCTCCTCGCCGAGCGTGGGTACGCCGGACTGCGGATCCAGGACGTCGCGAAGGCCGCCGACGTACGACCCGCCGCGATCTACTACTACTTCGAGTCCCGCGACGCCGTCGTGGAGGAGGTGCTGTGGTCTGGCATGTCTCGGCTACGTCGCCATGTCGAGGACGCCGTCGCAGCGAGTGAGCACCAGAGCGCGACCGAGCGACTGCTGACCGCCGTCGAGGAACACCTCCGGCACGAGCTGGCGATCTCCGACTACACCCAGGCCTCGATCCGCAACGCCGGACAGGTCCCGCCGCAGATCCGCGAACGGCAGCGCCAGCAGTTCCGTGCCTACCGCGCGCTGTGGTTGCGACTCCTCGAGCAGGCCGCCACCGAGAACGGACTCGCCGAGGACAGCGACCGGCGCCTGCACCTGATGCTCACGATCGGTGCCCTGAACTGGGCCGTCGAGTGGTGGGACCCCGCCCGGGTCCCCCTCGAGGACCTGATCGCCCACGCACGGATCCTGGTCCGCTTCGGCCTGCTCAGCGATGCCGAGGTCCCGGTGCCGGCGCCCCCGGCCGACCTGCCTCCCGTGTTGCGGCCGGTCGAGACGCGCGACCGGATCCTCGCCGCGACCGCCGCGACCCTGCGGGCACGCGGCTACGCCAAGACCCACCTGGCCGAGATCGGCGAGCGCGCCGCCGTACAGGCGCCGGCGATCTACCACTACTTCCCCTCGCGTGCCGCGCTGATCACGGCGGTCCTGACCCAGGGACAGCGAACCGTGGGCGCCCACCTGCTCGCCGCGCTCGACGCACTGCCCGCCGACACGAGCGCCCGCGACAGGGCTGCTGCCCTGACCACGGCTCACCTCAGGGTCGCGCTCGAGCTCAGCGACTTCGCAACCGCCGTGACCCGCAACGCCGGCCAGGTCCCACCGCGCATCCGGGCGGCCCTCGTCACCGAGACCAGCCGTTTGTACGACGTGTGGCAGTCGGTCCTCGACGAGGCTGCTGCCGACGGCGAGCTGCGTGAGGGACTCGATCCTGCGATCACCCGGATGCTGCTGCTGGGCGCCCTGAACTGGGTTCCCGAGTGGTGGCACGACGACCTCGTCGTCGACCAGGTCGCCGGAGCCGCGCTCCGACTGGTCGACGGCCTCTTCCACCCACCCACCACCACGAGGAGGACGGTCTGATGGCACCCGTCGACACCTTCGGCATCGACCAACCCGTCAACGAGATCGGGCAGCTGATCTCGATCGTGCTGACCTTCGGCCTGGCCGCTGCGGCCATCGCGTACTGCTTCGTGCTGTGGCGCCGCGAGGGCACGGTCTGGCAGTTCTTCCTGCTCGTCAGCG
Organism: Nocardioides sp. Root190; assembly: GCF_001428565.1. GTDB lineage: Bacteria > Actinomycetota > Actinomycetes > Propionibacteriales > Nocardioidaceae > Nocardioides. The sequence continues at coordinate 542,571 of NZ_LMIA01000001.1, forward strand.
GCGGGCTCACCGCGCTGATGGAGCCGCTCTACGACCACTTGTACGGCCTGTGGTTCTACGAGGAGGGCCAGGCCCACCTCTACACGACCTTCGGCAGCGCCCAGCCGGTCTGGGTGCCGGCGGCGTACCTCGCGTTCTACGGCGGCGCCGCGGTCTTCGTCGCCCGCTCGATGATGAAGCGACCCACCATGCGCAACGTCTGGTCGATGTACGGCACGATCGTCGTCATGGCGCTGGCCGCCGAGCTGAGCTACGTGACGTTCCTCGAGGTCTACAGCTACCAGGACCACCAGCCGTTCGTGCTCGGCGGCTACCCGGTCTTCCTCGCCTTCACCAACGCCATGTCGGCCCTCGTCGGAGGCCTCGTCGCCTTCGGCCTGGTGCCGGTCCTGCGTACGCCGCTCGAGCAGGCCAGCCTCATCACGGTCGTGCCGAGCGCATTCGGGATGGGACTGTTCGGCACCGGGATCCTCTACCTCTCGGTCCGTCACGGCTTCGAGGACCCGCCGATGTGGCTGGTCCACCTGGCCGCTCTCACCGTGGTCGGCGGCATCGCCCTGACCGTGCGCACCATCGGTCAGGTCACCGTCACCGCCCACCATGCCCGAACCGCGGGCACGCTCGGACGTCACGAGCCGGATACCGCCGCCGCCGCGACGAACTGACTCCTAGACTCACCCCTGTGGTGAGCAGGGGAGGCAGTCGGGCAGACCGTACGGCGACGGCGAAGTCCGAGGCGACCCGCGCGAGGGTGCTCGACGCAGCGGCCCGGGTCCTCGCGCGCGAGGGCTACTCCGGGACCCGGCTGACCGACGTCGCCAAGGAGGCCGAGGTCCAGGCACCCGCGATCTACTACTACTTCGCGAGCCGCGAGGAGCTGATCGAGGAGGTCGCCGCCACCGGCGCGCAGTCACTGCTCGACGAGACGACGGCAGCCACGGACGCGCTCCCCGCCGATGCCGGCCCACTCGACCGCATCGACGCCGTCGCGGAGGCCCACATCAGGTTCACGATGACCTCCCCGGACATCGCCCGCGTGGTGCTCCGCAACCAGGAGCAGTTCCCCGCCGACCCGCCGTTGCGCCACGTCGCGATCCTGCAGCGCTACCACCGCACCTGGTCCGGGCTGCTGCGCGATGCCCAGCAGCAGGGGCTGATCGATGCGTCGGTCGACCTCGCCGTCGCCCGCCATCTCGCGCTGGGCGCCCTGAACAGCGCACTGGACTGGTGGTCGCCGGGGCGGACCTCGATCACCAAGGTCGTGGAGCAGACCCGGTTCCTGTTGCGGCGGGGGTTGGGCGGGCGCTGAGGCGCGCTGTCACACGCTGGTGCCGTCGTGCTGGGCTGGGCTGGGCTGTAACACGCTGTCCACCCGACTACCCGGCGGTCGACGTACCTCCCACGCCGCTGCAGCACGGGTCTGACGACGGCAAGGGCGTGGGAGTCGGGCGGACAGCGTGTTGCATCACCGCTCCGCCGAGTTCCGAAGTCGGCCACCTGAGATCCACAGTCCTGGTGCTCCGGCGGGCCATCCACAGGGATCCGTGACAGCGCAGCGAGACGGCCGTCCGGGCACGCAACCTGTGCGGCATGAACGCACACGTGATGGCGCGGATGAGCGCCCAGTGGGGACTGATCACCCGCACCCAGGCTCGCGAGGCCGGTCTGAGCGACCACACGATCGACCGGTGGGTCCGAACCGGCTTCTGGGTGGCGGTACGACGAGGCGTGTACGCCGAGAGCTCGTACGTCGCGCTCCTCACCACCCACCATCAGCGACGGCTCCTGGCCGACCGCGCGGCAAGCCTGCGGGTCGCCGCACCCCATACGATGAGCCATCATTCGGCGGCCCACGTGCTCCGACTCGGCGTGCTGCACGAGCGTGATCCGACGACCCACATCACCCGGCCGGGCATCGTCGGGTCCCATCTTCGCCATGGCGTCAAGCACCACCTCGCACCGCATCGGCCTGACCAGGTGCTCATCGTGGGCGGAGTTCCGGTGCTAGACGGTCCGCGGACCGCACTCGACATCGGGCGCGAGTGCGGCTACCTCCAAGGCCTGGTGGCGGCCGACTCCGCCCTGCGGATGGGCGCGACGCGCGCGGACTTCGAGTCCGCCCTGTTCGAGATGTGGTGCTGGCCGTACTCCACTGTCCTGCGCGACATCATCGCCTCCATGTCGGCACACGCGGACTCGGTGGCGGAGACGCTCGGTCGCGACCTCGTCGAAGATCTGGGCTACGGGCGGCCCCAGCTGCAGTTCGGACTGACGGCAGACGGACAGACGGCCTGGTGCGACCTGCGGCTGGGGCGACACTTCTTCGAGATCGACGGCTTCATCAAGCTGCTGCCGTTCGAGCGCGGAGGCGTGGCCACAGCACCACCCGACGAAGTACTGAAGTCCGCGAAACTGCGGCAGGACTTCGTGACGAGCTTCAAGACGGGTGTCTCCCACCTGACGTGGGAGGACTTCTTCGGACGTCAGCGCCACCTCGCACTGGATCGGTGCCGACGGGAGTACCTCGACACCTGCTCCAGGTTCGGCACCGACATCAGTGACCTCGCGCAGTTCCGTCCGCGTCGGGCACGGCCGCGGCCCGCCGTACGACAGGAGCCTCTCCTGCCGCGGTGGATGCCGTGAGGATGGGCTGGGGCGTCGGCTCCGAGAAGCGCTGCAACACGCTGTCCACCCGACTACCCGACCGTTGCCGTACCTTCCACGCCGTTGCAGCACCGGTCTGACGACGCCAACGGCGTAGGAGTCAGCCGGACAGCGTGTTGCAGCGCACCACCGCCCACCACGACGGGAACAGCGTGTGACAGCCCAGCCGGGACCCGACCGCCAGGCCCTACTCAACCGGCGAGGAAGGAGCAGGCGAGGAAGGAGCAGGCGCTCCCGGTGTCGAGACCGGAGCAGAGGGCGTGACGTCGGCAGGCGGGCCGTCGGGATCCTCGGGGAGATAGGCGTCGGCGTACTCCACCTCGGCGTCGGCAAGCACGTCGGCCATGAAGTCGCGCCAGACCTCGAGCTTGTCCTCGGCGGTGAGCCGCTCGATGATCTCGGCCTTCACGTCGTCGAAGCTGACGGGGCGGGCGGCGACGATCTCGGTGACCTGGCCGACGTTCCAGCCGTAGGAGGTCTTGACCGGGCCGAAGATCGCGTCCTTCGTGGCGGCGTAGGCGGCATCGCCGTAGGCCTTCTCCAGCTGGTCGCGGGTGATCAGGCCCAGGTCGCCACCGGAGTCGCGGGTGCTGCCGTCCAGGGACCAGGTCGTGGCCAGCGGGGCGAGCTCGCCGCTGCTGGTGGCGAGCCGGGCGACGCGGTCGGCGTCGGACTTCGACTCGACGACGATGTTGACCAGGCGGCGGCCCTCGGGGGTGACCATCTCGTCCCGGAACTCGTCGTAGGTCGCGCGGGCCTCGGCCTCGGTGGCGGCGGGGACCTCGGCGGTCACCTCCTCGACGAGGCGGGAGGTCGCGAGCTGGGCGCGGATCTCGTCGAGCACGTCGCGCTCGGAGATGCCACTGTCGCCGAGGAACTGGACGAAGGCGTCGCGGCCGCCGGTCAGCTGCTGGTCGATCAGCTTGTCGAGCTCGGTCTGCGCCTCCTTGTCGGAGATCTCGATGTCGCGGTCCGCTGCCTCGGCGGCCAGGACGAGGCTGACGACCATCGACTTCGCGGCGTCACGGTTGAAGTCGTCGCTCTTCGAGTCGTCGTCGGGCCGCTGGACGCCGTACAACGCGCCGAGGACCTCGACCCGGTCGTCGAGCTGCTTCGCGGTGACCACGCGGTCGTCGTAGCGGAAGGCAGCGTCGTCGGGCAGCGCGCCGGCGCGGCTCACCACGACGGCGACGACACCGCCCACGACGAGCAGCGCGAGGACCGCCGCGACGGCCTTGCCCCGGGTGCCCTCCAGCAGGTGCTTCAACGCCTCGATCACGACACGACCTCCTTGACCAGGGTCACCGACGGCGCAGTGTCCTCCAGGTCCTCGAGGGAGGGTACGACGACAGGTACCTCCCGGGGTGCGGGCAGGATGATCCGGTCGACCACCATTGCCGCGACGAACGAGCACACCACGCCGCCGGCGAGCAGCAGACCGAAGTCGCGCAGGACGGCGAGCTCGGAGAGCGCCAGGACGAGGTAGCCGGTGGTGCCGGCGAGGGCAGCGGTCGCGACGGTCCGGAGCTCGGAGCCGCGGCGCAGCATGACCGAGAACTCGCACCCCGTGGCGGTGACCAGCGAACCGAGCGCGATGGTCAGCGGGTTGAGCGCACCGGTGGTGGCAGCGGCCAGGAGCGCCACCCACCCGGTGGAGACCACGACGGTCAGGACGGCGCGCAGGGCGTCGTCGCGCGAACGCAGGCCGATCAGGATCGCGAGACCGGCGAGGCCGATCCCGGCGAGGTTGATCAACAGGCGTCCGTCGTCGACGAGGTCGAGTCCGCGCACGGCCGAGACGGGCAGGCCGACCACGTCGACCTCGGTGCCGTCCGGTGCCGCACCGATGGCCGTGCGGAGCTCGCCGAGGAGGTCACCGAGTCCGGCGACGTCGTCGAACTCGACGGCCAGCACGACCAGTCCTTCGGAGCGGTCCGAGCGGAGCACGGACGAGGTGAGGTAACGCGGCATCACCTCGATCGCCGCCGCCACCTGCTCGGGGGTCGGGTCGTCGCCGAGGAAGCCGAGCAGGTCGGCGACGCTGAGCACCGGGTGCACCCGGTCGCCGAGCTCGGTGACGATCCTGGTCTGGGCCTGCTGGCTCCAGGCCAGCACCTCGGGCGCGGTGACGTCGTCGGCGCGGACGACGATGCTCACCTCGCCGGAGGAGCCGAGCAGGTCCTCGGCGTGCTGGGCGTCCTCGAGCTCGGGGAGACCGGCGGCGAGCTCGTCGGGCTGGGCCTCGACATCGAGACCCGACATCGCGATCCAGCCGAAGGTCGCGCTGACGACGAGGACCACACCGGCAGTGGCACGGACCGCGCCGCTCGGGGCGGCAGCGCGACGAGCCGGGGACGCGGTGGCCGGAGGGGCCACGGGGCCGAGGAACCAGCGGATCACCAGGGCGGCGGCGACGGTCAGCCCGACTCCGACGGCGAGGGCGACGCCGAGCTCCTTGACGAAGGGCAGCGGCGAGAGCACCAGTGACCCGAAGCCGAGCATGGCGGCCACCGCCGTCACGAGCACGGCCCGGTCCCACTTGCCGCGCGAGAGGTAGAGCGGAAAGTCGCTGCCGATGCCGAGCAGGATCGGGAGGAACGCCACCACACCGAGGGACACCGACTGGCCGGCCCAGCCGAAGCAGGCCAGCGTCGTCGCCGTACCCACGAGGGCGGCGGCGGTCGGGCGCAGTCGCGACCACCGGCGCCGGGTCCAGCCGACGAGCAGGAAGATCAGGCCCACCGCGCCGATGGCGATGGCCCCCAGCACCGGCAGCTCGGACCGGCCACGATCGGCCAGTCCTGCGGCGATCGCCGGCGCACCGGTGACCGTCGTACGGGTCAGGTCGAGGTCCGCGCCGTCGACAGCCTTGCGCACACCGTCGACCAGTCGGGCGGTCCCGTCGGCGTCGAGGTTCGCCCGCGGCCGGACCAGCACTGCCGCACTGTTCGGCGAGGGCACGAGATAGCGCCACTGAGGACGTGCGTCGAGGGTCTCCTCGTCGAAGAGGACGGTCTGCACGAAGCGGGGGTTCTTCAGGGTGGGCAGTCCGGCAGGGAGTCCCTGCACCATGAGGGCGCCGTACCGCTCGTCGAAGCGCTGCACAGCAGCCTCGCCGAGGGCCTTGACCTTGTCCTCGGCGACACCCTTGGCACGGGCGGTCGCCATCACCTCCTGGCGGTAGCCGTCACGCCGGCCGGAGATCTGCGCGAGCATGTCCTGCGCCGCGCCCGCGGTCTGGTTGAGCACCGTGCCGGGGCCGTAGACCGCGGCGACGTCGGGCAGCGCAGCCAGCTCGCCCTCGAGCCCGACCAGACGCACCAGGGCATCCGGGTCGTTGAAGAGCGAGCGCTCCTCCTTCGTCTCCAGCACGACGATGACCGGGTCGCCGCCGAAGTCGTCTGCCTTGGCCTCCAACGCCTCCTGGGCCGGATCCCCTGACGGCAGGAATGACGCGGTGCTGGTGTCGATCTCGACCTTGAGCAGGCCGGCGACGGTGAAGGCGGCGAGCACCAGCACCCCCAGCAGCGCCGTCAGGCGACGCTGCTGGGTGGTGAGGTCTGGTGCTCGTCCCATCGGAGGCTACTTCTTGCGCTCGATGCGCGGGTAGTCGCTCGTCCCGTACGGCTGCGGGTTGTTCACGTTGCCCGGCAGCGGGTACGGGTTGTTCCAGAGCAGGCCACCCTTGTCGGAGTGCACCAGCTTGACCGGGTTGCCGCGCACAGTGCCCAGACCCTCGGCGGTCGCGGTCAGTCGGATCGGGATGATGCCGTCCTCGGCCGGCACGTCGAAGGAGCCACCGAAGTTGGCGAACAGCACGCCCAGGTCCAGGCCGTACGGCGCCAGGTAGCTCAGCATCGGCTGGACATCGGCCAGCGTCCGCTGGGCGTCCGGCACCAGGGAGCTCACGGTCCTGGCGAGAGGCTTGACCTTGGTCAGCGTCGCCGGGGCCTGGTCGAGCACGCCGTCGAGGTCGGGCAGCAGGGCCCGGAGGTCTCGCGAGACCGGCTTGAGGTTCGTCAGTGCCCGCGAGAGGTAGGGCGAGGCAGCCCGCAGGTCCGCGGCGATCGGGGTGAGCGGCTCGCTGAGCTCGCTCAGCTTGCCGGCAGCGGTGTTCACGTTGCCCACGACGGAGGGCAGCAGGCGAACGGTCTCCTCGATCTTGGCCTGGTTGTCGGCCGTGACCTGGGTGAGCTTCTGCGCATCGCTGACCAGCCCGACGATCTGGCCCTGCCCGGTGTCGAGCGCGTCGAGCAGGAGCCGTGCCTCGACGCTCAGCTCCTTCAGGTCCTCGCTCTGCGCCGCGATGGCGTCGAGCACGGTCCTGCCCTCGTTCCCGACCTGGCCCAGACCGGTCATGACGGCGTCGATGTCGGTGCCCCGGCCGCGGGTGGCCTGGTCGAGCGCCTGGACGGCCCCGCTGAGGTGCACGCGGGTGGGCTCGTCGAGGGTGTCGAGCAGTTCGTCGACATCGACCGACGGAGTGACGGAGGCGCCCTCGATGCGGGTGCCGTCCTCGAGCTCGGCACCCTCACCGTCGACCACCTCGACGAAGGAGGACCCGACGAGCGACTTCACGCCGATCCGGACGTTGACTCCGTCGTGCAGTGGCGCTGCGTTCTCCTCGATGCTGAGCGTGACGCGAACGGTGTCGCCGTCGCGCTCGGTCGACTCGACCCGGCCGACACGGACGCCGGCGATCCGGACCTCGCCGAACTCCTTGAGGTTCTTGATGTCGGAGGACTGGAAGGACACCTGGTAGCCGCCGCGGTCGGCGATCACCGGGATCTGGCCACCGGCCTTGACCCAGAGCAGTCCGAAGCCGACGGCGCACGCGAGCGTGAACAGCACGACCGTGCGCAGGCGGGCATCCGTGAGTACGGCGCGGGCACTGCCCTTGACCGCTGCGGTGGCGTTCACGACAGACCTCCGAGGGGATCGGTGAGCTTGACGACGAGGTTGGCGCGTCCGAGGCCGCCGTTGACGTCACCGAGGCTGAAGGACGACGAGGTGTTGTAGACGAAGCCACCGAGGTCGTCGAGCCAGGGCACGAGGCGCTTGGTGGCTTGGGGCAGGTTCGCTGCAACAGGAGCCAGATCGGTGACGGCGGAGCGGAGGTCACCGGTGAGCGGCCGCAGGTCGGCGATCACCGGGAGCGCTTCGCGGATGACCGGGCGTGCCTTGGCCACCAGGTCCTTGGCACTGCTGACCGTGCCCGCCAGGTCGGAGATGGTGCCGGGCAGCTCGCTGGCCGAGTCGTGCAGCTTGCGCAGCACGGGGCTGAGCTCGTCGGTGAGCGTCTTGGCGTCGCCCATCGCGTTGCGAAGGGTCGTGGTGACGCCGGGCAGCTTGGCGAGTGAGGTGCTGAGCTCGGCCTCGCGATTGCTGACGACCTCGAGCGTGTCGCTCAACGCGTTCACGAGCTCGTCGAGACGCTCGTCGTCCTTGCCGGCCGCCGTGGCGATCTGCGAGACGGAGGTGATCAGGTGACGGAGGTTGCCCCGCCGGGCCTGCAGGGCATCGACGACGTCCTGGAAGCTGGTCGCCGCCTTGTCCGTGGCCTTCAGTCCCGGCGCCAGGTCGGTCGGCGCCGAAGCGAGGGCGACATCGGCCTGGGTGACCAGGTCGGTGAGCGCGGCGCGGGCCCGGTCGTCGAGCTCGTCCAGCAGCTCGTACGGCTGCAGGACCCGCTCGGTCTGGGTCACCGGGATGACCCCGCCCTCGGGCAGCGCTCCCGCGGACGGGTCGCCCGGGTCGAGCATGATGTACATGACGTTCAACGGAGTCTTGGAACGCAGCACGAGCGAAGCGTTCTTGTAGACCTCGTGTCCCTCGTCGATGGTCAGGGTGAGCTTCGCGTTGCCACCGTCGGTGGGCTCGCCGTCGGTGATCCGGCCGACCGACACCCCTGCGATCCGGACCTCCTGGCGACTGGCCAGCTGGATCGCCGGGGCCTCGTCGAACTCCGCAGCGAACTCGAACTTGTCGTCCCACGGCTTGATGACGTGGTACTGCCCGAAGATGTACGTCGTCACGATCACTCCTGCGGCCAGGAGCGACACGAGAAGGGTCACGTCGCGCCCCAGGCCCGGGGTGTTCTTCATCCGCTCGACGGCGGTCTCCAGCTTGCTCACGGCACGAGCCCCAGGTTCTCGAAGATGGACGATCGGAGGGCCCCGGTGATGCCCGCCTGGTCGAGGGCGAGAGTCACGAGGCTGTCGAGGTCGAAGGGCAGCCCGGAGAGCGAGTTGAGTCCGACACCGGCCTGGAAGGACAGGGTCGATCCGCGCTGGTCCTGCGACATGGAGGCCCGGTCGATGTTGGTCGCCATGTAGGCGAGCTCCTCGTAGAACTTGTGGTCGGCCATGTAGCCGCCCGCACCCCCCTCGTAGGGGCCGGTGCCCTTCCACGGGTTGAGGATGAACTTCGAGACCGGACCGTTCACCCGGTCGAGGACCGGACCGTGCAGATTCTTGAGCACCCCGGTCGCCCGGCTCGCGGTGGGCACCAGCTCCTGGACGGCGGGGCGCAGGTCGCGCAGTGCCGGCTTGAGGTCGGCCATGAGCGGCCGGGCCTCGTCGAGGAGCGGGTCGAGGTCATCGATGAGGTCGACGATCTTCGGAGCGGAGGGCCGCAGGTCCGCAGCCGTGGCCTCCAGCTCGGTGACCGTCTCGGTGAGACCGTCGAGACCGACCCGGGTGCTGTGGATCGTCTCGGGCAGACGCGCCAGGGTCTCGGCGAGCTCACCGCGGCGCTCGGCGAGGACGCTGCTGGCGGTGTTGAGGTTGACCGCGATCCCACGGAGCTGACCCTTGCGGCGCGTCGCGACGTCGGCCGTCGTGTCGAGGTCCCTGACCAGGGCGGGGAGGTCGGCCTTGGGCCGGGTGCCCCGGACCGCCTCGACGACATCCGCACCCGGGGCCAGGATCTCCGGCGCCGTGTCGAGCAGGGCGTTGAGCTCGTCGTCGGAATCCGCGAGAGTCTTCCCCCCGGTCCCCGCCAGGCCCCGGAGGGCCTCACGGGCGGTTGCGGGCAGCGCCTCGGCGACCCGGTCGAGCTCGACCGGGGCCGAGGTGCGGGCCAAGGGGATCTCGCCACTGAAGTCGTCACCCGAGCCGCCGGCGTGCAGCTCGACGGCATAGCGGCCGCCGAGCAGCGTGCGCGGCTCGATCTTGGCAAGGGGCTCTCCCCCGACCGTCTCCAGCGCGTCCTCGTCGACCTTCATGGTCACGATCGAGGTGCCGTCGTCGGTCCGGTCGATGCTGGTCACGGTGCCGACGGTCAGGCCGGAGATCTTCACCGACGAGTCGTGAGCCCTCAGCTTGTAGGTGTCCGCGAACTCCGCGGTGATCGTGCGACCGCCGGCGAAGTACGACGTGATCTCGGACTTGGCCGCGAGCAGTCCGAGCACCAGGACCAGCATGACGTAGAACTGGACGCCGAGGCGGAAGTTGCGCGACCTCGCCTGCTCGGCCTTGGCGACAGCACCGAAGACCTCGTCCTTGCGATGACTCCTGGACATCAGTTGGCCCCTCCGCTGCAGTCGGTCGCCGTCGCGTGGGTCCACGCGGTCCCCGGACACGGGTAGAACTCGGATCGGTACAGCGGGTCGGGCAAGCCGTTGACACTGAACAGACCGACGCCGGTGAGCTGGGCCGCGAAGTAGTGCTTGCTGTCGTCGCCGTCGAGGATTCCGGACAGCAGGTCGTGCTGCGAGAAGAACCTCTCGGCGTCACCGGCATACGGCGCGAACCGGTACAGCAGCTTCGCGAGGCTGTCCACGGACGACTTGAGCGGGTCGAGGAGCGGACGGGCGTCGTCGAGTGTCTCGGTCAGCGAGGACACGGCAGGGACGGCGTCGTCCGCGACACCGGGCACCTTGTCGAGCGGGACGGGCGAGTCCCGCAGGAAGGCCCGCAGGTCCGGTGTGGCCGCACCCAGGGCGCGTGCGCCGGGCTCGAGGTCGCGCAGTGCGACCTCGGCGTCACCGAGCGGCTCGTACAGGTCGTCGAGAGCCGTCTCCACCGTGCGCAGGGTCTCGGGCAGCTGGGCGACGGTGTCCTCGAGCGGTTTCCCGTCGTCGACACCGAGTGCCTGCACGGTGCGGTCGACGTTCTCGACGAGCTTCTCGATCTCGCCCGCGCGTCCGTTGAACCGGTTGACGAGCTCATCGGCACTGATCAGGAGGGAGGCGATGTCGGCCTGGTCACTGCCGGCCGCCTCCATCACCGTCTCGAGGTCGGTGAGCAGCTCGGGTGCTGCAGCCAGCACCGCGTTGAGGTCCTCGCTGTGACCGGCGGTGCCGACCGCGAGCGAACCGATCGCCTTCTGCAGGGAGGCGCGCGTCTTCGGGTCGAGCGCGGAAAGGACGTCCTCCAGAGAAGTGGATCCCCTGGTGGACTCGACCGCGAGGATCTCCTCACCGAGGTCACCGGCGTCCGGGGTGCCCGGGTCGAACCCGACGTACTTCTTGCCGAGCGCGGAGGTGTTGCCCACGAAGGCCGTGGCGTCCTTGTAGACGTCCACCTTGCCGTCGATGCGCATCGTCACCTGGGCCAGGCCGTCGACGTACTCGATCTTGCTGACCGTGCCGACCCGCAGGCCGTCCTGCTTGACGTCCTTGCCGGTCTTGAGGATGCCGACGTCGTCGAACTGCGCGGTGACATAGGTGTAGCTCCTGCCCGGCAGTGCGCCGCCGGTCTGCACGATGCCGCCGACCCAGCCGACGAGGACGAGGGCCACGATCATGACCACGCCGACGACGACCTTCTTGGCGACGTCGCGGTGGACGGGACGAGGGCTCACTTGCGTCCTCCCAGGAGCTGGCCGAGCAGGTTCTCTTCCTGCTGGGCGGTGAGGCCGAGGGCACTCGACGGGTCAGTTGCCGACTGCTTGGACGCCTTGGCCGGCTGCTTGCCGAGGAGCCCGAGCAGGCCGTTGAGGTTCAGCGAGGTGAGCAGGTCGCCGACGGTCTTGCCGACGTCGGGCAGTCCCGGAAGCACATTGGGCGCCTTGGCCTTGACCTTGGGCTGCGAGCCCGCAGGCAGGATCCCCGCGGGGATCAGCGACTGTGCCAGCTGGGACAGCGTCGAGGGCGTGACGTAGATGACGCCGCGGAAGTAGTGGGACAGGCCGTCGCGACCGTTGGTGCTCAGCGCCCACTTGCGGACGAACTCCATGACCCCGTTGAGCTGGTTGTCCAGGAGTGCGCGGCTGACCGGCTTCAACGAGGCGGCCGTGGTGGCCAGGTCAGGTCCGGCCTGGCGCAGCTCGGCGACGACGGGAGCAGCGACATCGAGGAGTGCATCCGCCTCGTCCAGCACGGGCTTGAGCGACGCGAGCGCCGGGTCGGCCGAGTCGGCGAAGTTGCGCAGCTCGTCGACCACCTCGTCGAGGTCGCCGGTCAGGGGCCGGAGTGCCTTGAGGGTCGGCGTGCCTGCCTTGGCCGTCGCCCCGAACCGGGCGAGGGTGCGCTGGGCGGAGACCAAGGTGCCGGGCAGCTCGATCAAGGTCTGCTCGAGAGCAGTCTGTTGGTTGCCCAGCGCGGCGAGCGTGTCCCTGGTCGACTCCACCAGCGAGTCGAGGGTCTTGCCGTCGTCGGCCGCGAGAGCCGCCACCACCGGATCGGTGGCCTTGACCAGGCTGGCCAGCACGTCGTTCTGCTCCGAGAGGATCCCGCCGAGACGGCCGGTGTCCTGCATCGCAGGAGTGAGGAGCTTCAACGCCTTGGCGAGCTCGGCGCCGTTGTCGTCGAGACCTTCGCCGAGGGTGGTGACCAGGCTCGCGAGTCCAGCAGCCGTCGGGTCCTCGAAGGTGTTGAGGACGTCCTGCAGGGTGACGGCGGTGGTGGTGCGCTCCTCGGGGATCACCGAGGAGTCGGTGAAGGGCGCCTTGTCGGAACCCGGGTCGAGGTCGATGTAGTTCTCACCGAGGACGTTGACGGGGCGCATGGTGAGCGTCGCGTCGTCGTGGAGCGGGAGCACTCCGTCGGCGACGTCGATCGTCAGCCTGGCCTTGCCGTCGATCAGGACGATCTCGGAGACCTCGCCGACGCGGACGCCGGACGCCCGGACCTCGGCGCCGTTCTCCAGCTGGCCGGCGTCGGCAAGGGTTGTGGTGATCTGGCCCTTGTCCTCGCCGCTGTCCACCACGGTGAATCCGACGGCGACGACCGCGATCGCCACCACACCGATCGCACCGCGACGGACGAACTGGGTGGCACTCATCGGACACCATCTCCGTTCGCATCGGTCCACGGCTGCTCGATGAGCGAGCCGGGCTCGGGCTCCTGCGCCTGGAACATGAAGGGCGGCAGGATGCCGGGGTTGCTGTTGAAGGACGACACCGAGGCCGGGATCATCGCGCGCCCGAAGTGGCCGGCTGCGTTCTTCGCCGAGAAGAGCGAGGCCCAGTTGGTGAGGAAGCCGACGATCTCGGGCGTGTACGGCCGCAGGAAGCTCACCGCGGGCTGGAGCTGGGTCAGCGCCGTCTCCAGGTCCGGGACGGTCTGCGTCGCGATGGTCAGCAGGCCGGGGGTCTGCTGGAGGAGCTCGTCGGCTGCGGTCAACGTCGGACGCAGCTCGGCGACGACCGGACGCAGGTCCTGGAGGACCGGATCGAGACGCTTGGCCACCGACGGCAGCTTGGCGATGGCCGGCTGGAGGTCCTCGAGCAGAGGTACGGCCTGGTCGACGGCACCGGGGACCTTCCCGAAGAACGCCTTCGCGGTCCGCAGCGTGGCGGGAACCTCGTCCAGGGCGACCCGCACCTGGTCGGCCTGGCGCACGGCCACGCCGACGAGGGCACGGAGGTCCTGGACGGTTCCGGCCAGGTCGGCGTCGCGCGAGGACAGTGCCTGGGTGACCTGGTGCAGGTTGGTCACCAGACCGGAGATCGCCTCCCCGTCCTTGCCGACACCTTCGAGCACCTCACCGAGGGCCTCCACGAACGGGCCGGCCTCCTCGAGGGTCGCGTTGAGGTCGGCATCGGACCGGTTGAGGGTCGTGTCCAGCTGGCCGACCAGGGTCTTGACCTTGGCCCGGGTGGGCTCGTCGAGCGCCTTGACGATGTCGTCGAGCTCGACCCGCTCGGTCTTCGCCTCGAGGAGCTTGCCCTCGGGCAGGACCGGGTTGGACTCAGGCCCCGGCGCGAGGTCGACGTACCGGCGGCCGACCACGGAGTTCCAGCGGACGTTCACGGTCGTGCCGGCGTGCAGCGGGGCACTGTCCGGGTTGATCTCCAGCGAGATCCGGGCCTGGTCACCCTCGACGGTGATCTCGCCGACCTTGCCGACATCCTGGCCGCCGATGCGGACCTGGCTGCCCTTGACGAGACCGTCGGCAGCGGGAGTCACGACGTCGAGGACGTAGGGATCCTCCCCGGACACCATCTTGAACCCGGCCACGGCGACCAGTGCGACGACGGCACCGATCACCCAGGGTCGGGCGTTGCTCATTGCAGAAGTTCGCGACACGTCTCAGTCCATCCCCAAGGGGCCCTCGGCGGCACCGGCCAGGAACTGACGGACGAACGGGTTGTCGGAGCCGAAGGCTCCGTCGGCGTCGCCGTAGTGCACCATCTTTCCCTTCCAGATCACCGCGACGTAGTCACTCACGGTGCGTGCGGTCGGGATGTCGTGCGTGATGACGATGTAGGTGCCGCCGTGCTCGGCGTGCACCTTGGAGATGAGGTGTGACAGCAGCTTCGTGCGCACCGGGTCGAGGCCGGAGTCCGGCTCGTCGAAGAGCACGACGTCGGGCTTGAGCACCAGCGCCCGGGCGAAACCCGCGCGCTTGCGCATGCCGCCGGAGATCTCGTTGGGTGCCTTGTCGATCGCCTGCTCGAGGCCGACCTCGATCATGTTCGCCATGACGATCTCGCGGATGTCCTTCTCGGACATGTCCGTGTGACGACGCAGCGGGAAGGCCACGTTGTCGTACAGGTTCATGGAGCCGAAGAGCGCGCCGTCCTGGAACAGCACACCGAAGCGCTTGCGCAGCTCGAAGCGCTCCTCCTCCGGGACCCTCCAGATGTCGGTGCCGAACACCTTCACCTGACCGGCGTCAGGCTCGAGCAGGCCGACGATGTGCTTGAGCAGCACGGACTTGCCGGTGCCGGACGGGCCGAGAACTGTGGTGATCGCGTCGTCCTTGAAGTCCACCGACAGCCCGTTGAGGATGTGGGACGAGCCGAAGCTCTTGTAGACGTCGCGAATCTCGATGGTGTGCTCGGGAGCGGAGTCGACATGGGCGACCTGGGCGTCGAGCGGGAGCACGGCGGTCATGGATCTCTCCTGGATGCAGTCGGTTCGGAGGGAGCGGAGTGTGGACGGCGAAGCGACGTCAGGTGCCGAAGGCCTCGGTGAGGACGTTGGCGTAGAAGATCTGGGCCATGATCATGGCGATCACGCTGATCAGCACGAGGTTGACCAACATGCCCTGCGCGGTGTTGCGCCCCACGCCGACCGGGCCACCGGAGGCGTTGTAGCCGTAGAAGCAGGCAACCACGGTGATCACGAAGCCGCTGACCGTTCCCCACAGAACGGCGATGAAGAAGTCCCGGGGACTCTGCAGCAGGAAGAGCACGTAGGTGAAGCCACCACTGGAGACCGAGCTCAGCAGGTCGACGAAGAAGAGCTTGCTCGCGACGAAGAAGACGCCGAGCGACGTCACGAAGAGCGCCGGCAGCACCAGCATCGAGGCGATCACGCGGCAGCCGACGAGATACGGCAGCGAACGGACTCCCATGACGTCCATCGCGTCGATCTCCTCGCTGATCCGCATCGCGCCGAGCTCGGCCACGATGCCGCAGCCGTACTTGGCCGCCAGCACCCAGCCGAACACGATCTCAACGACGCCGCGCATGAGCGGGACGGCCGGAATGGCAGCGACGTAGCTCTCGAGACCGATGCCCTCGAAGAGGAAGGTGCCGGTGATGCCCAGCAGCGCCCCGAGCATGAACAGCATGAACAGGATGACCAGTGCGTTGGACCGGATCAGGTAGGCGCACTGGCGCAGGATCTCGCCGGGGTAGAGCCGGACGCAGACCGGCAGCTCCTTGATGACGCGCAGCGCGAAGGCAACCAGCTCGCCGGCGTCCTCGAAGGGGGCACGGATCTTGCCGGTGTCCTTGATGCGGGCTGCGGTGCGCTCGGCGCGGGTGGTGGGCTGCTCCGGACCCTCGGCCGGCTCGGCCGGACGATCGATGGTGTCGGTCACTTGAAGGCCCCCAGACCAGGGAAGAAGCCGAGAATGACGGCGTTGTAGCCCAGCTGCATGATGAAGAGGGCGAGGAAGGCGATCACCACGGCCTGGTTGACCGCCTTGCCCAGGCCCATGGCGCCGCCCGCGGCCGAGAGGCCCTTGTAGCAGCAGACCGCACCGATGAGCAGGCCCGCGAGGAAGCAGTTGAACATCAGCGCCACGACCTCGACGGTGCTCAGGCTCGTCCAGAGGAAGGCGCCGTAGAAGTCCGCGCGAGGGATGCCGCCGATGAACCAGGAACCGAACTGCGAGGAGACGACGGTGATGAGCGCGGCGGGGATGGCCAGCAGCGTCGTGATGAGGGTGACCGACACGATGCGGGGCAGCACGAGCGTCCGGATCGGGTCGATGCCCATGACCTCCATCGCGTCGAGCTCCTCGCGCACCTTGCGGGAGCCGAGCTCGGCGGTCATGGCAGCACCGACGACGCCGGCGACGAGCAGCGTCGCGACCCAGACCGTGAAGGTGCGCGTGGACTGCACGAGCAGCAGCGGGCCGTAGAGCTCACCCACGCCGGCGAGGGCCACGAACTGCATCGAGGGCACCGACAGCGCCAGGAGGAACCCGAAGAGCGCCACCGAGATGGCGATCCACGACCGCTTGATCGTGAAGTGCATCTCGTCCAGCACGTCGTTCCAGTACCCCCGCGGGTGGCGGACCGCACTCCAGAGGACCTTGCCGAGCAGCAGGGTCATGCCGCCGGCCTCGGAGGTCACGTTCCGGATGGGTCCGGGCACCTTGGCAACGGTCGCCGAGAGCTTGCTCCCGTACGGGCCGTCGGGCTCGATGGGCGGTCCGTCGTAGACGGTCGCCTCCATCTCCAGCTCCTGGCTCACCTTCACTCCTCCGGTTTTTAACAGATCTTAAAATCGAAGATACATTAGAAACGTGACGTAGATCAACCCACGTTCGCGAGTCGCCTCTCGGCGAACAGGTCGAGCAGCACCTCGCCCGCGCCGTCGACGACGATCTGGCCGGAGGCAACTGCTGCCCGCAGGTCCACCTGCCCCCGACACGCGGCCAACGCGGTCTCACCGGCCATCGCCACGACACCCGTCACGCCCGGCTCGCTCCGCCGCCCCACACGTACCTCAGCGGTCCCGCAGTCCACGAGCAGCACACAGTCGGGGTCGATCAGGCCCAACCGGAACCGGCCGACAGGCGCCGCGTGCGCCGCGAGGTAGGACGGGTCCCGCAAGGTGCCCTGGATGGTGGAGCCGATGTAGCTGACGACGTCGTCGTCGTCGGAACCGGTGAGAAACATGCTGACCTCCGAATCTCAGGCGAGCAGGACTGCTCGACGATCACAGCCTGCGCCGAACACCGTGTTCGCGTGCCCGGTCACATACGTATTTCGATACGTATGCGCTCCGTCACATCCGGGCACGCGGACAGCCGCCGAAAGGCCCCGGACAGCGCGCTATCGTGGCGAGACCCAGGTCACAGCGCTCCGTCACATCGACGGCTGTCGCTCGTTGACCACGCGGAGGGGGTTCGGGCGGGAGGTCCGGACAACAGCTTGGTGAGACGAGGGACCGGGATGAGTACGGCGACGGACACAGGTCCGGAGACCAGTCAGCTCCCGGTCGAGGTCACCTCGTTCGTCGGTCGCCGCGCCGAACGGACCGACATCCGCGAGCTCCTCGCCAGCAGCCGCCTGGTGACACTCACCGGGTTCGGCGGCATCGGCAAGACCCGCCTCGCCCTCAAGGTCGCCTCCGAGGTGCGCCGCGCCTTCAAGGACGGCGTCGTCTTCGTGCCCCTCGCCTCCCTGAGCGAGCCGGAGCTGCTGGCGAACACCATCGCCGCATCCCTCGGCCTGGAGGGCCGTTCGACCCGCGCCGCCGCAGCCGTGACCGTGGAGTACCTCAAGGACCGGGCGGTCCTGCTCCTGCTCGACAACTGCGAGCACGTCGTCGACGCGGTCGCGATCCTCGCCGACACGTTGCTGCGCACCTGTCCCGACCTGCGCATCCTCGCGACCAGCCGCGAGCCGCTGCGGATCCAGGGCGAAGCCGTGCACGCCGTCCAACCCCTCAGCGCACCGCGTCGTGGCGACGCCGCTCCTCTGCAGCAGTACGAAGCGGTCGAGCTCTTCCTCGAACGCGCCCGCGCCCTCGTGCCCGACATCGAGGTGACGCCCGAGAACCGTGAGGCGATCGCGACCATCGTGACCCGTCTCGAAGGGATCCCGCTCGCCATCGAGCTCGCTGCCGGTCGACTGCGGGCGATGACACCGCAGGAGATGGAGCGCGACCTCACCGAGCGGTGGGAGCTGGTCAGCCGCGGCAGCCGCACCGCTCCCCAGCGCCAGCGCACGATGGCGGCCTGCATCGAGTGGAGCTTCGACCTGTGCACGCCCACGGAGCGCGACCTGTGGGCCCGGCTGTCCGTCTTCGCCGACGGCTTCGGCATCGACGCCGCACGCGAGGTCTGCAGCCCCATCGACGAGCCCTTCGACGACGTACTCCTCGATCTCGTCGACAAGTCCCTCGTGATCCCGATCGCAGGGTCGGCACGCACCACGTTCCGGATGCTGCCGCCGATCCGGCACCGTGGACGCACCCACCTGGGAGAGCACGGCGAGCTCGACGACCTCCGTCGCCGGCACCGCGACTGGTACACCTCCTACGCCCGCAAGGTCGCCGCCGAATGGCCCAGCAGCGCACAGGTCGCCCATCTGGAGCGACTGCGCCGGGAGCGTCCCAACCTGACCGCGGCCATCGAGTTCTGCACCGCCACCCCGGGAGAAGCCCAGCCGGGACTGGAGATCGGCGCCTGCCTGCTGGAGTACGGCGAGGCCGACGGCGTCTACCGCGACAGCCGGATCTGGTTCGACCGGCTCTTCGCGATCGACCCCGATCGCACCGAGGTCCGCGCCCGCGCCCTGCGCGCGGCCGCATGGTTCGCGGCGATGCAAGGCGACCTCGACCGCGCCGGCAGCCTCCTCGAGGAGGGTCGCAGCATCGCCCAGGAGTTCGGCGGCCACACCGACGTCCTGCTGACCCAGGCCACCGCGTTCGTCGCGATGTTCGCCGGTGACACCGAGAGCGCGGGGCGCCTGTTCGACGACTCCATCGTCGGCTTCCAGAAGTACGACGACCTGGGCCAGGAGGCCCACACGTTGGCCCTCTCGGCGCTCAACCACGTGATCCGCGGCGACCTCACGGCCGCCATCGCCGCCCACGACCGCTGCGTCGCGATCACCGAACCTGCCGGCGAGCTCTGGTACCGCTCCTACTCGCTGTGGATCATCGGCATGGCCCTTGTCGTGGCCGGCCGCACCGACGAGGGCAAGGCGGCCCAGCGCGAGAGCCTGCAGATGAAGAGGTCCACGCGCGACAACCTCGGCATCGGCACGTCCGTCGAGGCCGTCGCCTACTCCTGCGCGGAGAGCGAGCCCGCCCGCGCCGCCGAGCTGCTCGGCGCGGCGGCGGCGATCTGGTCGCGCATCGAGACCTCGACCGCGGCGCTGCCCGGCCTTCACGCCTTGCACGTCCGGTGCGAATCGACCGTGCGAGCGCAGCTGGAGCCCGCTGCCTTCGACGAAGCCTTCGAGCGGGGCCGCAGCCTGTCCCCCGATGCCGCGATCGACCTGGCCCTGGAGGAGTCGACGTCACGGACTCTCCGCAAGGCCCCGGGTGCGCCCCGGCGCACCACGCGCCGCTCGAGCACCTCGGGCGAGCTGACCCCCCGCGAGCGCCAGATCGCCGAGCTCGTGGCGACGGGTGCGACCAACAAGGACATCGCCAGCACGCTGGTGATCTCCAAGCGGACCGCCGAGACGCACGTCGAGCACATCCTGACCAAGCTCGGCTTCACCAACCGCGGTCAGATCTCCGCGTGGGTCACCGAACAGTCGGAATCGGCCGGCGCGAAGGGATCGACCGGCACCAGGTAGCCCGGCTCGACGACCCGCACGCGCGACCCCCAGAGTCCGGCCAACGCGCTGCGCACACCCAGCGCGCAACCGTCGCCGTCCACCACGACACCCGCGAGGTCCGGTGGCGTCAACCGGAGCACACGATCCGGCGGCAGATCGGCGATCTCGGCTGCTGCGTCGGCGGTCAGGTGGAGCAACGTCGCGTCCACGGCGAAGGCGGTGCGCAGCACCTCCACCCCCGTCGCGGTCCGCGGCACGGCAACAGTTCCCCCGGCGGCCAGCACCATCGTCCCGATCTGCGCCGCGACCGGCGTCAGCATCGGCGCCGACTCGACGAGCACCGTCGCGACACCGACGACGTGCTCACCGGTCAGCTCCTCGGCCTGGCTGCGGCCGACCTCGTCGTCGACAGGATCCGGCAACCGCAGCTCGATCGGTCGGCCCGACGGGCCGATGATGTGGTGAAGGGTTCCCGACGCAGCACCGTCGGAGACCCGCACCGGCGCCGAGCTCCGGGCGAGCTGGAGGCTGCGATGTTCGGGGAACTCCACGTCGAGGCCGAACCGCGCGCGGATGTACGGCGTCAGGGGCACCAGGGCCTGGGCGAGGTCGGCCTGGGCGTGAGCCGCGACCACCACCTTCGCGCCGCTGGTGTTGATCGCGAAGGCGCTCTGCTCGAGCGTGTGGGACGGATCGACGACCATCAGCACGAGCCCGGCACGGCGTACCCCGACGAGCAGCTCGTAGACCCGGGTCGACTCCTCGGCCAGCACAGCCACCACGTCGCCGCGGGCCAGGCCGTGACCAGCCAGCAACGAGGCGAGCAGGATCGATCGGCCGGTGAGCGTCACGTGGTCCAGGCCGGGATCACCGTCCGCGGACAGCAGGGCGCGGCCACGCATCGCAGCCACATCGGCCTCACGGATCGTCACGTCGCACCACCTTCCTGTCCATCGCAGATGATTCCGTCCGGCAGGCCGCACAGGATCCGAACGAATACCTACCTGCATACGTACGACGCGGCAGACGCCCCGCCCGGTGAGGGGCGGGGCGTCTGGCGAGGGGTGTCTCAGGCGACGAGGTAGATCACGACGAGGGCGACGAAGGTGACGCCGACATAGGCCTCGACGAGCAGGCGCAACGGCAGCGGTGCCTCACGGATCTCCATGAAGTGCAACGCCACCAGCCGGATCTTGACGAACGCGATGGCGAGGAGGAGCAGGCCGACGGCCGCGGTGTCGCCGTGCTGCTCGAGGCCGACGACGGCCGTGAGGACGGTCGCAGCGACGAGGAACATCCAGACCGCGGTCTGGCGGTCGACGGGGAAGCGGGAGAGCATCGCGATCACCTGATCAGGTAGAGCAGCGGGAAGAGGACGAGCCACAGCAGGTCGACCATGTGCCAGTAGATGGCGCCACACTCGGCGAACTTGCGCTGGCCGGGGGTCAGCTTCGGTCGGCGCGCAGTGCGGATCAGGAACACCACGATGATCGCGCCGATGACGAGGTGCGCGAGGTGGATGCCGGTGAACACGAAGTAGTACATGAAGAAGTCGTTCGTGCCGCCGTTGAAGCCCTCGTCGACGAGCAGGGTGTACTCCGTCGCCTTGATCGCGACGAAGCCGAACGCGGTGAGCAGGGTGAGCCCGAAGAGGCGGCTGGCCGCCGGCGTGCCGTCGCCGAGCCGGCGCAGGCCGTGGATGACGAAGAGCGATCCGGTGAGCAGCAGTGCGGTGTTGACGATGCCCAGCCACGGGTGCAGCTCGTGCTGCGCCGACGCGAACATCGCGGGATCCTCGCCGCGGGTGACCAGGATCGTGCCGAAGAACAGGGCGAACACCGCCATGTCGCCGAGGATGAAGACCCAGAGGCCCTCCTCCCCCGGGATCCGCTTGCCGTCGGCTCGCGGAGCGGGCGCCGCACGCGTCCCCTCGCGGGGGGCGTCGTCGACCGGTGCCGTCTCGATGCTCACGGGGCGCCCACGGCCTCGCGCGGGACGGCAGGGGCGTCCGGCGCTGCGCTGTCCGCCGGGGGGACCGCGCGCAGCAGCATGATCGAGGTCAGCAGGAACCAGCCACCGAAGAGGGCCGCCGCGAGCCAGAAGGACAGGAGCCCGTTCCAGGCGAACGGGCCGGTCTTGAAGAAGACCAGCAGGAACGCCGGCAGGAAGCAGAAGGCGGCCCAGAAGTTGAAGTAGCCGAACCAGCGCGGGAACGGCGGCTTCTCGCGGTCGTCACCCAGGATCGCGACGCCGAACGAGACCGCCTGGAGGATGGCCGGCGGGCCGTTCATGATGAAGGGCACCCAGGCCAGGTCGGTGAGCAGCTGGAGAAGGTCGGGGTCGCGCTCAGGCCGGAAGGCTGCGGCACCGAAGATCAGCACCGGCATCGAGATGGCGAAGAGCCCGCCGGCAGCGCCGATGACCTGGATGTTGGCCAGAGGCGAGAAGTCGCCCTCGATCTGCTTGATGTGGCAGGCGATCAGGGCTCCGAGCGGCACGGTGAAACCCGCACCGAAGAGCATGAGGACGGCGCCCAGCCGGATGCCGTTCGCGTTGTCGGCGTACATCTGCGCGATCTCGTCGGCCGTGTCGGCCGGCGAGAGCGGCGGCACCCACCCCGCAGCGAGCAGTCCTCCGAACAGGAGGATCACGAGCATGAACCCACAACTGGCACAGGCGATCTGAACAGGCCGCGACATCATCGGGGTCCTCCTTGACTCCGTCCGCCGGACGGCGGGTGCAACATAACTTCGCTTTTTAGTTTAGAGTAGAAACTTGTGCAGGGGCAACCACTTCGAGGAATCGATGCACGCGACCACGTGCTGCTGCTGCACGGGATGGGATGCAGTCCGTGGGTGTGGCGTGGCGTCACCGCCGCATTGCCCGGGCACCTCACACCCGTGGTCGCCACGATCGCGGGCCACCGCAACGGCACCCGCCTGGAGCGCCGGGCCGACCGCACCGCACCCGAGCAGATGGTCGACGACCTCGAGCGCCAGCTCGACGAGCTGGGCATCGCCCGGATCCACGTCGTGGGCAACTCCCTCGGCGGCTGGCTCGCACTGCGCCTCTCCGAACGCGGCCGAGCCCTCAGCGTCCTGTGCCTCGCCCCCGCCGGCGGCTGGCGACCGGGCTCGCTCGGCGAACGCCTGATCGTGTCCCGCTTCGTCATGGGACACCGGCTCTGCAAGCGCCTGGACCGCACGCCGAGGCTGCTCCGGTCCGCCGGGCTCCGCCGGGCCGTCATCTCCCCCGTCGCACACGACCCGTCCGGCGTCTCCTACGCCGACGCCGTCACCTTCGTGCGCGACCTCGCCGACTGCCAGGCCCTCCGCGCCGCGATCGGCCATGTCGAAGCACGCCAACTGGATGCGATCCTCCGCGTCGGCGCCCCCACCACGATCGCCTGGTCCGGTGAGGACAAGGTGCTGTCGGGCAAGTGGGCGCGCGAGGGCTTCCGTCACCTGCGGGCCGACGAGATCGACGTACCCGACGTGGGGCACCTGCCGATGCTGGACGACGCGTCCCTGGTGGCCCGCTTGATCACCGACTCAGCCACTCCTCGGTGAAGCGCGAAGTGTCAGGTTTTCTCCACCGAAGTGCGTGGGTCTCTCCGCCGAGATTCGGTCGTACCGAGAAGACCGGACTCCTCGATGGAGAAAACCACGCACTTCGCGAGAGAGAACCACGCACTTCGCGGTGATGCGGGTCAGCGGACCTCGGCGGCCAGCGCGGAGAGGCGACCGAGCTGGGCGACCCGGTCCTCGGGCGCAGCGGCCAGCGAGTTGAGGAGCAGGGTGCGCACCCCACCGTCCCAGAACTCCTGGAGCTGGCGGCGCACCGAGTCGTCGTCACCGATCAGGGTGATGGCCTCCACGAGCTCGGCGGGTACGGCGGCAGCGGCCTCGGACTTCTTGCCGGCGAGGTAGAGGTCCTGGATCTCCTTGGCCTCGGTCTCGTAGCCGTAGCGGCAGGCGAGCTGGTTGTAGAAGTTCTTGTCGCGCGCGCCCATGCCACCGATGTAGAGGGCGAGCTGGTTGCGGACGGACTGGATCGCCTCCGGCGGGGCCTCGTCGAGGTGGTAGTGGACCTGGAGCTGGATGTCGAGCTCGCCGAGGGACGCGTCGCGCTTGGCGAAGCCCTCCTCGAGCGCGTCGCCCCACGCCTGCTTCGCCTTGGACGGGTGGAAGAAGAGCGGCTGCCACCCGTTGGCGAGCTCGGCGACGAGCGCGACGTTCTTCGGGCCGAGGGCCGCGACCGAGATCGGGATCTCCGGGCGCACCGGGTGGTTGATCAGCTTCAGCGGCTTGCCGAGGCCCGAACCGCCGTCCTCCTTGGTGAGCGGCACCGTGTAGTGCTTGCCGCGGAACTCGACCGGCTGGCGCTGCCACACCTGCCGGCAGACCTCGATCACCTCGCGGGTGCGGCCGAGCGGGGCGTCGTACTTCACGCCGTGGAAGCCCTCGATGACCTGCGGCCCGGAGGCGCCGAGGCCGAGGTTGAAGCGGCCGTCGGAGACGAAGTCCAGACCAGCGGCGGTCATCGCCGTCAGCGACGGGGTGCGCGTGTAGATCTGGAAGATGCTCGACATCAGCTCGAGCTTCTCGGTCTTGGCCGCGATGTAGCCGAGCTGGCTGACCGCGTCGAAGGAGTAGGCCTCGGCGACGGCGACCAGGTCCAGACCGTTGCGCTCGTACTCCTGGAGCAGCTCCACGGTCTCCGCGAAGCCGCCCGAGTAGTCGATGATCATTCCGAGGCGCATGCTGCGTCCTTCTCTGTTGTCAGGGTGGTGGTGGTGTTCATCCTGCAGCAACGGCGAGGTCCTCGGCCTCGAGGCGGTGCAGCGCCTTCCAGGTGAACCACGTGCCCAGGGCCGTGAAGACGAAGAACTCGACGAACACCACCCAGAAGCTGATCCCACCGTGCCAGGCGAACAAGCCGGTCTTGACGAACGGCATCACCGTCAGCGGGACGTAGCAGAACGCCGTGAAGAAGGAGAGGTAGGCGAACCAGCGCGGATAGAGTGAGACCGTACGACGGTCACGCAGGATCGCGACGCCGATCGCCACGCTCTGCAGGGCCGAGCAGACGAAGGTCGTGTCGAAGAACATCCAGCCGAAGTCGTACAACGTCTGGACCATCTCCGGGGAGCGCTCCTCGACCCGGAAGGACGCGGTGATCCAGATGGTGGCGGGGACGAACGTGACCAGTCCGGTCAGCAGTCCGCCGATCACCTGGATCCCGGCGAGCGGACCCATCGGACCCTCGATCCGACCGATCACCTTGGAGATCGCAACACTCCACGTGACGTAGAACGGGCCGGCGAAGGCCATCATCACCATGCCGAGGGTGAGTCCGGTCTGGTGGTCGACGAAGTACGCGTGGATCTCGTTGGCGGTCCAGTCCTCGCCCGGCGGCGGCCAGAAGCCTGCGAACACGGCGAAGCCGAGCAGGCCGAAGACCACGTAGCTCCCCACGAGCAGGAGCGCGACGCGCAGCGTCACGTAGTCGCCGCGGATGCTCGCGGGGTCGGCGTCGACGGTGCCGCGGTGATCAGTGAGCGTCATCGCTCCTCCTCGGTTCGGGGTCGGGGATCAGCACTTGGTGGCGTCGCCCTCGCGGCGGCTCGGGTCGGCCGGGCAGGGGATGTTGCGGGCTCCGCGCACACCGCGGGGGTCGCTGGCGGACTCCTTGCAGAACACCAGCGGTGAGGTGCGTGTCGAGAAGTCGAACGGCGAGGCCCACTGCTTGGCGGGCACGAAACCCTTGACGCACTCCGGTGGCTTGTCGGCGTTGGCCAGGGTGAGCCGTACGGCGTTCATGTCGATCGCCGGGATCGTGGCCGACTGGACCGTGGCGACGGCGAGCGGGTAGTCGCTGAGGATCTGTGCGAGATAGCTGTCGTAGGTGCGGAGCACCCCCACGACCGGGTTGGTGCGGGCCAGCAGGACAGGCAGTGAGACGGACAGGTCGTCGATGAACGCCAGCGTCTCGTCGCTGAACCCCGGCCCCGCGGCGAGCAGCGCACGCAGGTCGCCGTCGCCGGCCCGGAGCTCGGCCGTGACCTGGTCGAGGTTGTGGGTCAGCCGGGTGATGGCGTCGGCCTCGCCGTTGATCGTGCCGAGCACCGGTCCGATGTCGCGCACCAGGTCGGCGGTCGGCTCGAAGTTCGCGTCCGCGGTGTCGATGAGGTCAGAGCCGCTGTCCAGCAGAGCCTGCAGGTCGCCGGCCCGGCCGGCGAAGGCCTGACCACCCTCGTCGATCAGGGCAGACAGCTTCTCCTCGTCGAGGCTGGAGACGAGCGACTGGACGTTGTCGAGCACCGGCCCGATCTCCACGGGGTACGACGTCCGGTCGGTCCCGATCCGGTCGCCGTCCGCCAGCGGCCCGTCCCCGTCGTCGACGCCTGAGGGCACGAGGGAGACGTACTGCTCCCCCACCGCGGAACGGCTGTGGATCTCGGCGGTGACCGTGGAGGGCACGTCGACGTCGTCGACCAGGCTCAGTGTCGCGACCAGCCTGTCGCCGGCGAGCTCCATGCCCTTGACCTTGCCCACCGGGTGGCCGAGGTAGGTCACCTCGGCACCGGGATAGAGGCCGGCGCCCTGCTCGAACTCCACGGCCACGGTGTGGCGACCGATCCCGAGCTGCTCGGGAACGCGCAGGAAGGAGACCGCCAGGACCACGGCGCCGATCACGGCCGCGATGGAGAAGGCGATCAGCTGCTTCCTGATGATCGGTGCAGCGCCCTTGAGGATCATCGTCCGCCTCCCAGAAGTCCGCCGAGGAGGCCCTCGAGGCCCTTGCCGATGTCGCCGCTGCTACCGGGGACCTTGTCGGCGCCTCCTGGGGCGCCCTTGGCGGCTCCGGATCTCGTGCCCCCGGGCTCGGCGGAGCCAGAGTTGGTGGCGCCCGCCTTGACGCCGCCGAGCAGACCGTTGAGCAGGCCGGTGACACCGGGCAGCAGCCCTCCGAGCAGCTTGCCCAGGTCGGGGATCCCGGGCAGCCCGGGGATCCCGATCGAGCCGTCGGGCCTGATGAATCCGTTGAGCAGCGCGGAGTTCGTGAGGTCCAGCATCAGCGTGAGGTTGCAGTAGGAGCTGCGGCACGCGTTCTTCACCGTCTCCGGCGCGAACGGGAAGGTCACGGCGAAGCCGAGCGCGGAGACCGCCGAGTTGCCGGCAGCCTTGATCGACTCGAGCACCGGCGCGACGTCGCGCAGGTTGGCGAGGAGATCCTCCTTCACCCGTCCGACGAGCGGCGTCGCGACATCGCTGAGCCGGGTCAGCGCGGTGAGCGCCTTGGTGAGATCGGGCCGGTTCCGCGCCAGGACCTCGAGGGCCGGGCCGAGCTCGTCGAGGGCACCGGTCAGGACGTTGCGGTCCTTGGCGAAGCGCTCGGAGAGGCGGGCGACGTCGTTGACCGCGGCGAGGATGTCCTCACGCTGGCCGTCCAGGGTCCCGACGAACGAGTCCAGTCGGGGCAGCAGCGCCGCCACCGCGCGGTCGTTGCCGCCCAGCACCCGGTTGAGCTCGGTGGTGATCGTCGCCAGCTGCTCGAGACCACCGCCGTTCAGCGCGAGCGAGGCCGCTGACAGCACCTGCTCCGTCGACGGATACGCCTGGCCACGCTCCAGCGGGATCCGGTCGCCGCTGCGGAGTTCACCCTCGGCCTTCACCGGGGAGATGAGCTCGACGAACGCGGCGCCGAGCAGGGTGTTGACCCCGACCTTCGCGACGGCGTTGGCAGGCAGCTCGACGTCCGGCTCGAGGCTGAGCTCGGCGACGGCGTGCCACTTCTCGGCCCGGACCTCGGTGACCGTGCCGACCGTGATGTCGTCCACCTTCACCTGCGCGTTGGTCGTCAGGGTGCCGACGTCGGGGAGCTCGACGGTGAGCTTCAACCCGTCGTCGCCCGTGCCCTTGCCACCCGGCAACGTCATCGAGTCGATGCCGTCGAAGCGGCAGCCCGAGAGCAGGACGAGCAGTGCGACCGCGAGCAGGAGCGCCGTACGGCGGACGCCCGCGCCAGCGACGGCACTCATGACGCACCCCCGGCGATCAGCAGGAGCAGCGCATCGAGCAGCTTCTGCGACTGCGGGTTGTCGACGACCTGGCCGAGCAGGTCTCCGAGGAGGTTGTTGCACAGCTTCTCCGCTCCGGCCTCGTCGGCGCCCGCGACCCCACCGACCGCGCCACAGATCAGCGACCCCGGTGAGTGGATGTTCGCGGCGTTGAGGTTGACGGCGACCGCGTTCTGGCCCTCGTGGTACGACTCGGTCAGGTTCGCCAGCGCATTGGGCGCGACGTGGAGGATCTGGGCGAGGTCACCCTGTTGCTTGTTGACCACCTGGACCAGGTCGGACAGACGCGTCACCGCCGTGTCCAGGCCCTTCCGGTTGCCCTTGATGAAGGCTTCGACGTCGACCACGGCACCGCTGAGGTTGCGCAGCGCGCTGCGGACCAGCAGCTTGTCGTCCACCAGGACGGCCGAGACCGCATCGAGGTTGCGGATGAACTTCTTCATCTGGCCGTCGCTCTCGGCGAGGGCCTCGACGAAGACCTGGAGGTTGCGGACCACGCCGAAGGCATCGTCGCCGCCGCTGTCCAGGACGCCCACCGCGTTCGACAGGTCCTTGATCGTCTGGTTGATCGTCGCGCCCTGACCGTCGAGGGCCGTCGCACCGGCGTCCACCAGGTCGGACAGGGCGCCGTTCTCGTTGGCACCGCGCGGGCCGAGCGCTTCGGCGAGACCGTTGAGCTGTTCCTTGATCTCGTCCCACTCCACGGGTACGGCGGTGTCCTCGAGCTGGATCGTGGCGCCGTCGGCCATGACCGCCCCGCCGTCGTACCTCGGCGTGAGCTGGAGGTAGCGGCTGCTGACCAGGGAGGGTGCCACGATGATCGCCTTCGCATCGGCGGGGATCTTGA
Organism: Nocardioides sp. Root190; assembly: GCF_001428565.1. Classification (GTDB taxonomy): domain Bacteria; phylum Actinomycetota; class Actinomycetes; order Propionibacteriales; family Nocardioidaceae; genus Nocardioides. Next base: position 571,310 of record NZ_LMIA01000001.1, read on the forward strand.
CGTCGCCGTCGACGTGGAAGGCGACCCGCACGCGGGTGCCCTCGGGCTCGATGTCGTCGATCTTGCCGACGGGTACGCCGAGCACCCGCACCTCGTCGCCGGCGTAGATGCCGTCGGTGCTGGGGAACCAGGCGACCAGGTCGGTGCGGCCCTTGTCGCGGAAGCCCACGGTCAGGACCAGCACCGCGAGGATCGCCAGGACCAGCAGGATGCGCATCCGCGGTGAGGCGAGCACGTGCTTGATCGCGTTGTTGCCGGTCATCGGGCACCTCCGCCGAGCAGGTCGGTCAGGTCGAGACCGAGGCCGAGCTCCTTCAGGTCGGGCTGGAGCAGGTTGCCGGGCAGCAGGTTCTGGAGGTAGGCGGAGAAGAACTCGCCGCTCGAGACGACCTCGCCCAGGCCGGTCGCGTAGACCGCCATCCCGCTGAGCGTCTTGCTGATGTTGGACTTGTTGGCCTGCAGCGTGCCGATCACGGTGTTGAGCTCCTCGAGGGCCGGACCGATCGTGTCCTTGTTGTCGGCCACCAGGCCGCGCAGCTCGGTGGCCATCGCGGAGAGATTCGTCAGCAGCGCGGTGATGTCCTCGCGACGCTTCAGCAGCTCGGTGAACAGGACGTTGCCGTCCTTCATCAACGCGGTCAGGTCACCGCTGCGGTCGGCGAGCACGTCGCTGAACCCCTCGGCGTTGTCGAGCAGGCTGCGCAACGAGTCGTCGCGACTGCTGATCGTCTTCGACAGCCGGCTCATGCCCGTGATCGCGCCGCTCAGCTCGGGGGTCGCCCCCTCGAGGGTGCTCGCCACCGTCTCCAGCGCCGTCGCGACCGTGTCGACGTCGATCTCCTCGGTCTCCTGCTGGAGGTCCGTGAGGGCGTCGTTGACGTCGTACGGCACCGTCGCTCGCTCCATCGGGATCCGGGCGCCGTCGGCGAGGGATCCCGTGCCGCGCGACGTCAGCACCAGCGCCTTGTCGCCGAGCACCGTCTCGACACTGACCGCCGCAGCCGTCTCGCTGCCGAGCTCGATGCCGGTGTCGGTCACCGCGAACTCGACGAGCACGCCCTTGCCCTCGAGCGTGACGTTGCCGACGCGACCGACCGTGAGGCCGCTGACGCGGACCGGGTCACCCTGCTTGATGCCGGCCGCCTCCGGCAGCAGCACGCTGTACTTGCTGCCGAACATGCCCACGATGCCGTTGATGTTGAGCACCACGAGGACCATGACGGCCAGCCAGACGACGACCACCACCCCGAGGGGAAGCGAGTTGCGTTCGCGGAACATCTTCATGACTGGCACCGCTCTGTCTGGCTACGCACCATCGGGGTCTTGATCGGCTTGCCTCCGGGGCCGCTGATGACGACCTGGACGGCGCACAGGTAGAAGTTGAAGGTGTTGCCGTGCGAACCGATCCGGTCGAGCACCTCGTAGGCGCCGGGCAACGACTTCAGGACCTTGTTGAGCGTCTTCGTGTTGGTGTTCAACAGCTCGGCGAGGTCCTTGACCGCGATCAGCGTCCGCTTGAAAGGCTCGCGCCCATCGGTGAACAGGTCCGCCAGCGCGGCCGCCATCTGGTTGATCGAGGTGATGGATCCGGCGATCGGGTCCTTGTCCTTCGCCAGGCCGGACACCAGTTCCTGGAACTGACCGATCGTCTGGCGCAGCTGGAGGTCGCGGGTGTCGAGGCTGCCCAGGAGCACGTCGAGGTTGTCGATGAGCGAGGTGATCGCCGTGCTGTCGTCAGCAAGACCATTGGTCAGGCTCGACGTCCTCGCCAGCAGCGACTCCACCGTGCCGCCGCGACCCTGCAGGGTGGCGATCAGGTTGGTCGCGAGCTCGTTGACCTCGGACGGCTCGAGTCCGCGGAACAGCGGGCGGAAGCCGTTGAGCAGGACATCGAGGTCCAGTGCCGGGGTGGTGCGGTCCAGGGGAATGGTCGCGCCCGCCGCGAGTGGCGTGCCGACCTCGGGCGGCTGCTGGAGCTCGAGGTAACGGTCGCCGAGGAGGTTCTCGTACCGGACCAGCACCTCGGTCGCGTCGGTGAGGACCTGGTCGTCATCGACGTGGAAGGCCACTTCCACCCGGTTGCCGTCGCCGACGTCGAGGCCGTCGACCTGGCCGACCCGCACACCGGCGATGCGTACGACGTCGCCCGTCTCGAGGCCGCTGACGTCGGCCATCACGACCCGGAAGCTCTTCGTCGGGCCCACCCTGGTCTCGCCGAGGGTGAGGTGGAGCAGGGCGAGGATCAGCAGCCCGACCGTCCCGAACACGGCCAGGCGCAACGCATCGGCGCGGATGTTCACTGCGGCGTACCCCTCTCCGGGAGCGGGATCTGGCTGCCCTTGAGACGCGGCAGGCCGTGGCAGTCGGGTCCACGCCCCACGGGGTAGCCGGGGAGGGACTTCGGGAAGGTGTAGTGGGAGACCTGGGACCTGACGCTGACCAGTGCACGGAGCGAGGCGTCGGTGCCACCGATGACGTCGGCCATGATCTTGCGCGTCTCGTCGAGGCCCTTGAGGAAGCAGGGCAGCTCTGTCGAGTAGGCCCGCAGGGTCGCCGCCGTCGGTCGCGCCGACTCCAGCAGCGTGGCCAGCTCGTCGCCGTTCTCCCCTAGGAGCTCCTCAGCGCGGCCGCCGAGGAGCGACAGGTCGACGAGCAGGCGGTCCAGCGCCTTCTGCTCGTCGCTGACCGTCCCGGCCGTGACGGTCGCGTTGTCCAGGATCGCCAGCAGCGCGGGCGACACCTCGACACCGAGCCGCGCGAACCGGGCGACCTCCTGCAGGTCCTTGCGCAGCTGCGGGAGCAACGGCTCGAACTTCGTCAGGTAGGCGTCGGCCTTCGCCGCGACCGCAGCGATGTCGTCACCGCGTCCCGAGAGCGTCGAGGCCAGCACGGACAGGGTGCCGTTGAGGCTGGCGATGTCGATCCCGCTGAGCACCCGGTCGAGCCCGTCGAAGACGGTGTTGATCTCGGTGGTGACACCAGAGGCCTGGATCGTGCCGCCGTCAGCGAGGCGGCCCGGGCCGGCCTCCGCCGGGGCGACCAGCTCGACGTACTTGGCGCCGAAGACGGTGGTGGCCCGGATCTCCGCGACGACGTCGGCGGGGATCCCGTCGAGCTCGTCACGGTCGATCTCGAGGGTGATCTGGACGCCGTCGCCGACCGCGCGGACCTCGCCGATCCGGCCGATCTCGACGCCGCGCATCTTGACCTTGCCGCCCGGGTCCATGACCAGACCGGCCCGCGACGTCTCCAGCGTGATCTCTGCCGGATCGGCGAAGGCGCGCGTGTACAGCGCCGTGGTGAGCCCCACCGCGGCGACCGCTGTCAGGATCAGGCCGATCCCTGCGAGCCGCACGCTGCGCGCGGTCGTGTCCCTGCTCATCAGCTCAACCCCCCAGGTGGAACGTGTTGAAGTTCGAGTAGATGGCCATCGCGATGAGGAGGTTGACGATCATCACGCCGCTCAGCGAGGCCCGCACCGACCGGCCGACCGCCTCGCCGACCCCGGCGGGACCACCGGAGGCGTTGTAGCCGTAGAACGTGTGGATCAGCATCACGACGATGACCATCCCGACCACCTGGACATAGGAGAAGACGATGTCCATCGGGTGCAGGTAGAGGAAGAAGTAGTGCGCGAAATTGCCGGCCCCGACGTCGTAGAAGAAGACGAGCAGGAGGTAGTCGGCGAGGAAACCGCCGAGCGTGGCGAAGATGTAGAGCGGGGTGATCACGATCATCCCGGCGGTGACGCGGGTCGTGACGAGGTACGGCAGCGACGGGATCGCCATGACCTCGATGGCGTCGATCTCCTCGCTGATCCGCATCGCGCCCAGCTGGGAGGTGGTCGCGGCGCCGAGGGTCACCGCGAGCGCGACACCGGCGAGCAGGGGCGTGGAGAGCCGGGCGGTGAAGAAGGCCGCGAGTAACGGGCTGAGTGATCCCACACCGAGGCTCGACGACGATTCGAACCCCTGCGCCGCGGCCACGGCGCCGGCGAAGAAGGTGATCGAGGCGACGATGACGATCGAGCCGCCGACCAGGGCGAGCGCGCCGGTACCGGTGCCGAGCTCGGCGATGAGCTTGACGATCTCACCGGGGTGCCGGCGCAGGGCGCGCGGGATGCCGACGAGGACGCGGGCGTAGAAGAGCCCGTGGGCGCCGATGGAGTCGAGGGCGCGCAGCGGCGCACGGCGTGCTGCTGCGAGCTTGGGCGTGAGAGCAGACATCGGGGACCTCAGAGGATCGCGAACTGGATGAGGCTGATGGTCAGGCTGACCGGGACGAGCACCGCGACGGTGATCACCACGGCCTGGTTGACGGCGTCGCCGACGCCCTTGGAGCCGCCGGCCACGTTCAGGCCGCGGTAGCAGGCGATGACCGCGGCGATCAGGCCGAAGACGAACGCCTTGAACATGCTGAACATCAGCTCGGGGATGCCGGTGAAGAGCGGGATGCTGGCGACGTAGGCGCCCGGGTTGACGTCCTGGAGGTAGACCGAGAAGAAGTAGCCGCCGACCAGGCCGCCGGCGCAGATGAGGACGTTGAGGACGAGGGTCACGAAGACAGCCGCCACGATGCGCGGCACCACCAGGCGCTGGATCGGGTCGATCCCGAGCACCTGCATGGCCGCGATCTCCTCGCGGATCGTGCGTGCGGCCAGGTCGGCACACATCGCCGTACCCCCCGCTCCGGCGACCACCACGACCGTCACGAACGGGCCGATCTGCTGGACCGAGGCGATGCCGGCGATGCCTCCGGAGAGGTCAAGGGCGCCCAGGTCCTTGAGCAGGAGGTTGACCTCGAAGATCACCAGGAGAGTGAAGCCGAGCATCACCAGCAGCGTCGGCACCAGCGAGACCCGGGCGATGAACCACGCCTGCTGCACGGCCTCGCGCCACGAGAACCGCCTCGTGAACATGATGATGAAGGCGTCCAGCGCCATCGCCAGCACGTCACCCAGCACACGTGTCGGCTTTGCCGCAGCCTCGACTGCTGACGCCATCGGATCCCCCTGCCAAGGACGGGTTCGGAGGCCCCGAAGCCTTCCGCGAAAATTGAATCTGGATTAAGGTAACTCTACTTATGGAACGCTATGGGTGGTTGCGCCGTGTGTCAAGCGTCACGCTGTTCACCACTGCCCTCTGCATCTCACGCACCTCTCGCACCTCACCGCGCACGAAGGAGTGCCCATGGACCTGGGACTGAAGGACGCACGCGTACTGATCACCGGCGGCGCCTCGAACATCGGGCGCGGCATCGTGCACGCGTTCGCCGCCGAAGGCAGCCGGATCGTCCTCTCCGACATCGACGCCGCCCAGGCCGAGAAGGTCGGTCAGGAAGCCCTCGACCGTGGGGCGTCCGCCGTCGAGGTCGTCGTCGGCGACCTGACCGACGAGCACGAGGCCCAGCGCGCGGCCGACCGCTCCGTCGAGACGTGGGGCGGAGTCGACGTACTGGTCAACAACGCCGGCTGGAGCGTGCCGGGCTTCATCGCCAAGAACACCGACCGCGCCAACTGGCAGAAGACCGTCGAGATCAACTTCTTCACCGCGATCTCCGCCACCCAGGCCGTCCTGCCCGCCATGCGCGAGCAGGGCCAGGGCTCGATCGTCTTCATCGCCAGCGAGTCGGCCTTCGGCCAGATCCGCCAGGGCGTGTACGGCGCCACCAAGGCCGCCGTCGTTGCGTTGGCCCGCACCACAGCGCGCGAGCACGGCCGCCACGGGATCCGCTCCAACATCGTCTGCCCGGGCCTGGTCGTCCCCGACGGTCCCGACGCCGTCGGCGCCCAGAGCCTGTGGTCGGTGGGCAAGGACAACGTCTTCAACGACGACCAGGCCGCCTACCTGCTCAAGGACACCCCGATGAACCGGCTCACCTCCGCCGAGGACGTCGCCGCCTCGGTGCTGTTCCTCGCGTCCGAGCGGATGTCACGCCAGGTCACCGGGCAGCTCTTCAGCGTCAGTGGCGGCTACACGATGCCGTGATGCGGGCACGAAGTGCGGGCTCTTCTCCCGCGAAGTGCGAGGTTTTCTCCATCGAGGTGCGGGAGTTTCTCGCGCACCTCGATGGAGAAAACCTCGCACTTCGGCGGAGAGAAACACGCACTTCGCGCACCACCGAGCGCAGCGCAGGTCAGGGGGCGAGGGCGGAGAACGTCCAGTCCAGCACCGGCCGGCCGCCCTCGGGCTCCCCTGTTCCGTCGCGGTCGGCGAGGACCTCGGCGCGCAGGTCCAGGACCTGCCACCCGTCGACCGGCGTGACCTGCTCGACGGTGATCCGGGTGGTCAGGGTGTCACCCTCGTGGACCGGGCCGACGTGGTCGCAGGACGTCCACGCCAGGATCGTGGCGAGGTCGGGCAGGGCCCGGGTGAGCTGGGAGGCCGCGAGCGCGATCGTGTGGCCGCCGTACACGAGCCGCTGACCGCCGCCGGCGAACCGGTCGTGGTGGACGGCGGCGACGTTGAGGGTGAGCCTCGCGAGCTCGGGGGCGCTGGAGACGACGTCGCCGGTGGCGAGCTCGAGCACCTCCCCCGCGGCCGGGAGTACGCCGAGGGTGCGGCCGGCGACGTACGCGTCACGGTCCCAGGCGGGGATCAGCCGGCTCACGTCGACCGGAGGCAGGTCGCCGCCGACGGCGTCGAGATCGTCGGCGTGGCCGGTCGGCGCGGCGCCCTGGCTCAACGGGAGCATCGCGCACCGGAAGAAGTCGACGACCGGGTGCCCCTCCTGGTCGGCGGTCTGCATGTGCAGCGCGGCCAGACCGGTGGGCGGACGTCCTTCACGGCGGGCGTTCTCGCGCAGGCCGACGACGGTCGTAGTGGTGCGCAGGGTGTCGCCGATCAGCGGCTGCCGCAGGAGCGCGAAGCGCCGGTAGAAGAGGTTGGCCCGGACCCGCTGGGTGACCAGCGTGGTCTGGCCGATCGCGGCGTTCGTGACGAAGGACGGGCTCGCGACCGGCCCTCCGGCCACCGCGCGGGCGAGGTGGTCGTCGAGCGCGAGCCGCCAGCGGTCGCCCACGATCGCCTGGTGCTGCGCCGCGCGGCCCTCGGTCAGGGTGCACCCGGGCGCGGTGTCGAAGACCTGGCCGAGGGCGAGGTCGTCGAAGAACGGTCCGCCGACGAGTGTCACCGGTCCACCACCTTCGCGAGGATCCGGCGGGCGTCACGCGCCATCGCCTCGTCCACCAGCGCACCGTCGACCACGGCGGCGCCGCGACTCGCGGAGGCCGCTTCCTCGAGGGTGGCGAGCACCCGGCGGGCGTGGTCGACCCGGTCTGCCGACGGGGTGAAGCGGTCGTTGACGCCCGCGACCTGACGCGGGTGGATCACCCACTTCGCGTCGAAGCCCATCGCTGCGGCCGCGTCGACGGACGCGACGAAGTCCTCGCCGTCACCGACGCCGAGGAACGGACCGTCGATCGCCGAGATGCCCGCACGTCGCGCGTTGAGCACGATCGCGTCCTGCACCCCGCGCCACGTGGCCGGGTCGACGCCGCGCTCGCGGCCGATCGAGGCCGCCAGGTCGGCGTACCCGACGATCACCGCCTCGAGCCGACGGACCTCACTGACGATGTCCCCCAGCGCGAGCACCCCGGTCGCGGTCTCCACCAGTGCCTGCACGGCCAACGGCACCGCCCTCCCCACCTCGGCCTCGAGTCCCTCCAGCAGTCGCTCCGCGAACCCCACGTCCGCGCGTGACTCGACCTTCGGCACCACGACTCCGGACACCGCGGCCAGGCCTGCCGCCACCTCGAGGTCGCGGTGGCACCACCGCGTCCCGACGGCATTGACCCTCACGACGACGCGCGGGTGCTGCTCGGGCCACGCGAACGCGGCCAGCTGCGCTCGCGCGCTCGCCTTGTCGTCGTACGCGACGGCGTCCTCGAGGTCGACGACCACCTCGTCCACACCGGACTCGAGGGCCTTGAGGATCTTGCGATCATCTCCGGCGGGGACGCACAGTGACGAGCGTCGGGTGACCTGCGCAACGTTGACCACGGGCATTCTTTTAATCTACATTAAACTCTGATGCGCGGGCAATCGCGACCGCGACGACGACGGAGGACGAGCACACCATGGCCAGGCTGTCAGCGGAAGAGCAGGAAGTCGTCGCCCTCGTGCGCGACTGGGTCGACCGCGAGGTCCGCGGCAACGTCCAGGAGCTCGAGCACGCCAACGAGTACCCCGAGAAGTGGATCGAGCAGATGAAGCAGCTCGGCATCTACGGGCTCGCGATCCCGGAGCCGTACGGCGAGGTCGCCGTCTCCATGCCCTGCTACGTCGAGGTGACCGCCGAGCTCGCCCGCGGCTGGATGAGCCTGGCCGGCGCGATGGGCGGGCACACCGTCGTCTCGAAGCTGATCCTCGACTACGGGACCGAGGAGCAGAAGCAGAACTACCTGCCTCGCATGGCGACCGGCGAGCTGCGCGCGACCATGGCGCTCACCGAGCCCGGCGGCGGCTCGGACCTGCAGGCCATGAAGACCGTGGCTCGCAAGGACGGCGACGACTACGTCGTGAACGGCTCGAAGACGTGGATCAGCAACGCTCGCCGCTCCGGCCTGATCGCTCTGCTCTGCAAGACCGATCCCACCGCAGAGCCGCGCCACAAGGGCATCTCGATCCTGCTCGTCGAGCACGGTCCCGGCCTCAACGTCTCCCGCGACCTGCCCAAGCTGGGCTACAAGGGCGTGGAGACCTGCGAGCTGTCCTTCGACGACTTCCGCTCCCCCGCCAGCTCGCTGCTCGGCGAGGCGGAGGGCGAGGGCTTCTCGCAGATGATGCGCGGCCTGGAGACTGGTCGCCTGCAGGTCGCCTCGCGGGCGATCGGCGTCGCCCAGGCGGCGTTCGACGACTCCCTGGCCTACGCGCAGGTCCGCGAGTCCATGGGCAAGCCGATCTGGAAGCACCAGTCGATCGGCAACTACCTCGCCGACATGGCCACCAAGCTGACGGCCGCCCGCCAGCTCGTGCTGTTCGCCGCAGAGAAGTACGACGCCGGCGAGCGCTGCGACATGGAGGCAGGCATGGCCAAGCTCTACGCCTCCGAGATCGGCATGGAGATCGCCCTCAACGCCGTCCGCATCCACGGCGGCTACGGCTATTCGACCGAGTACGACGTCGAGCGCTACTTCCGCGATGCCCCGCTGATGATCGTCGGCGAGGGCACCAACGAGATCCAGCAGAACGTGATCGCGGCGCAGCTGGTCAAGCGCGGCGGGCTCGGTCGCTGACACGTGCCCGGGGGCGCGCCATCTGTCGTACGACGTGCGGCGCGCCCCGGGCACGTGAACATGTGAAGCCCCATTAGAATCCGTCCATGGCCAAGAAGTCCGGGAGCCCCACCGTGGCAGCGGAGAGCGAGGGCAAGCCCCTCGACAAGAAGTCCGCACGCACGCGGGTACGGATCCTCGATGCGGCAGCCCAGGTGCTGAGCGCCAAGGGGTACGCCGGGATGCGGCTCAGCGACGTCGCCGAGGTCGCCGAGCTCCAGGCGCCCGCGATCTACTACTACTTCCCGTCCCGCGACGACCTCATCGAGGAAGTCATGTGGGTCGGTCTGGCCGACATGCGCGAGTTCCTCACCAAGGCCCTCGAGGTGGCGCCCGCCGACGCGGGCGCGATGGAGCGGATCCTGATCGCCGTCGAGACGCACCTGCGTCACGAGCTGGAGATCTCCGACTACACCACCGCAGCGATCCGCAATGCCGGCCAGCTCCCGGACAACATCCGCGACCGCCACGACGCCGAGGAGAAGAAGTACGGCGCCCTCTGGCGCGACCTCTTCAAGGCGGCGGCCGAGACCGGCGAGCTCCGCGAGGACCTCGACCCCTACCTCGCCCAGATGCTCGTGATGGGCACGATCAACTGGACCGCCGAGTGGTGGCAGCCCAACCGCGCCACGATCGACCGGGTCGTCGCGAACGCGCAGTCCTACGTGCGGGCAGCACTCTCGCCTGCGAGCTGACGCTCGTTCGCCGGGCCCTGTCGTCGGAGGCGCCGGGCTTCGTCGTTGGGATGTCGGCGTGGGGCTGCCTGGCTGGCTGGCTGGCTGGCTGGCTGGCCGGGGATGCAACACGCTGTCCATCGGACTACCCGACAGTTCCCGTCACGAAGGCCACGCTGGGACCGCGTGGAAGATACGGCAACCGACAGGTAGTCACGCGAACAGCGTGTTGCAGCGCACCTGCTGGCCGGCTGGGAATGCAACACGCTGTCCATCGGACTACCCGACAGTTCCCGTCACGAAGGCCACGCTGGGACGGCGTGGAAGGTACGACAACCGACAGGTAGTCACGCGAACAGCGTGTTGCAGCGCGCCTGACACTCCGCGCCTGACGCTCCGCCTGAGACTCCGGGCCCGAGACGTCAGGCGATCGCGGCAGCAGCCCCGAGGGCACCGATCGCCGCGATCACGTCGGTGACGTCACCCTCGACCTCGCCGGCAAGCCAGTCCGCGACGAGCTCGGTCGTGCCGGCGACGAGCAGGCGCGTGGCGAGCAGGCGGCGCGCCTTCGCGCGCCGGCCCCGTGGTGCGCCCGGGAGCACCTCGGCTGCCACGAAGCGGGTGTACTCGTCGATGGCGAGATGGCGTCGTGCCGCCAGGACCGGCGTCGCCGGACTCTCGACGTAGAGGCGGGCCAGGCGCTCGTCGCTGCGCAGTGACTCGACCAGCGCCTCGACGACGAGCGGCGCACGCTCGGCCTCGGCGACGCCGTCGATGGTGGCGCGCATCCGGTCGAGCAGACCGGTGTAGAACTCGTCGGCAACGGCGAGGAGGAGGTCGTCACGGGTCGGGAAGCTCTCGTAGAAGTACCGCTTGCCCAGGGCGCTGTCGGCGCAGACCGCCTCGACGGTGACCGCACCGACGCCTTCGCGACCGATCACGGCGCGGCAGCTCTCGAGCAGGCTCGCCCGGCGGGTGGCCACGCGATCGGCCGCACTCACGCCGCCGTACGAACGTCCCGCCATGACGCCATCCTGCCCCACCCATTGACAGGGGGCGACGTCGGTCGTAATTTCTGTTACGGCGCCGTGACAGATTGACGGTGAGCAGAGGAAGGAGCCCACCATGGCCTGCTGTGCAGCACTCGCTGTCGTCCTCGGTGCGCTCCGCGCCGTCTGGTTCCGCCTGTTCCCCGGCCGCCGTCCGCCCGAGCCCGGCTTCGCGCCGCCGGCCCGTCGCTCGGCCGACGGCCTGCCGCTGTCTCCCCCGGCCGCAACGGCCTCTGCCCCACCGCCGCGGCAGCAGCCCACGAGGCGGCCACGCCTCGTCGGCAGCCTCCTGCTCGGCGTCACCTTCGGTGTCGCGGCGTACGCCGTCGCCATCTCCCTTGCCCGCGCGACTCCTCTGGTGCGCACCCTCGAGGGGGCGTGGCTCGCTCGCGACATCGCGCTCGTCGTCCTCGCCGCGCTCGCCCTCACCGGCTCCCTCGCACTGCGCACCAGCACCAGCCCCACCTCGCGACCCGCGGTCCTCGTCGGCGCCGGCGCCGCGTGGACCGAGCTGGGCCTGGTCGACATGCACCTGCTCGGACTCTTCGAGTTCCGCGTCGCCGCCCTGCCCCTCGACCTCCTCCTCCACGGCGGCGGCCTGGTCCTGCTCCTCGCCGCCGCCCCGCACCTGACGTCCACCCGCACCTCACCGAGAGCGAGCACCGCATGACCGCCGTCGACACCCGTCCGGAGGAGGCGACCACCGTCCTGCTGCCGACCGACATCGCGATGTTCCCGCCGGCGACCCGCCACTCGATGCTCCGCTCGCTGGCCGGGTACGCCGTCCTGTGGCTCTGCGGCGCCGCCGCTCTGCTCCTCGACGCCGGTCCCCGCACGACCACCTTCGCGCTGGGTCTGGCCCTGCCGGGCGGCGGGCTCTTCCACGCCGGCCACGCGACCTGGGGGGTGGTGGCCCTGGTCTCCGTCGTGCTCGCGGTGTTCATCTGGTGGGCGGCCGGTCCGACGGTGCTGCCACCGGTGGCATGGCTCGCGACGGCGGCGGTCCCGGCACTGACCCTCGACGCGCCGCAGGGATCGACCGGCGGCGCCATCGCCGTCCTCGCCACCATCCCGTTGCTCGTGGCCCTCGCGGCGGCAGTCCACGCGGTTCGTCATGCCACCCAGCAGCGGCGCGGTGCCGTGCTGAACGAGCGGCTGGCGACGGTGGAGTTCCGGGTGACCGGCGCGCCGTCGTACCCGCAGGACTTCACGGTCGTCGAGCACAGCGACACCGACCTGAGGCGCCTCCGCGCGTCGATCGACCTAGCGCTGCAGCCGCTCGACTCCTACGAGGGCTTCACGCACATCGACCAGTTCCGTGAGGGCGCGCTGCGCTACCAGCTCAACGCACTGTCCTACGGACTGTCGATGTCACAGTTCACCCGCACGCCCGCGTTCCGCGGCTACCTCGCCGAGGCGCAGCGCAACACGATCGAGAAGGTGCTGCAGCGCAAGGTCTGGGGCTACTGGCCGCTGGAGAACTCGTGGGGACACCTGCGCCTGGACAAGGACCCGATCCCGGTCGGTTCCAACGTCATGCTGACCGGCTTCTTCGGCCTCCAGGTGGGGTTGTACTCCTCCCTCAACGACGATCGCTACACCCGGCCCGGCTCGCTGAGCTTCCGCTGGGACGAGTCGAGGGCCTACCCCCACGACCTTCCCGGTCTGGCCAGCAACGTCAGCGACAGCGTGCGCGGCTCGCGGTTCGGGCTCTACCCGTGCGAGCCGAACTGGATCTACACGATCTGCAACACCTTCGGCCTCAACACCGTGCTCTCCAGCGAGCAGCGCCAGCCGGGCGGCAACGCCGACGAGGTCCGCGCGCTGTTGCGCCGGTCCTACGAGTCGGAGTTCCTGCGCCCCGACGGCCGCATCGTCGGAGTGCGGTCGTCGCACCTCGGTCTCTCGTGGAACTTCTGGGCCAGTCCGTCGGTGCAGCTCGCGACGACGTACTGGCTCAACCCCGGCATGCCCGACCTCGCGCAGCGCACGTGGTGGCTGATCCGCGACGGATGGCTGCGGGTCGAGGGCGGCCGGGTCAGCACTCCCCGCAGCGTGGTCAGCAGGCTCGACCCCGGCAACTACAAGCTCGGGACCGACACCTTCACCCTCGCCGTCACGACGATGGCCGCGCGAGAGATCGGCGACGAGGAGACGGCTCTGGCCGCCGAGGCCACCCTCGTCGAGCGCGAGCATCTCGAGCAGGCCCACGGCGCCGAACGCGTCGGCAACGCCAGCGGGCTGGCGAACTCCTACCTCAACCTCGGTCGCTTCGGGCGTCGCAGTGGACTGCGCGACCTGGTCGCCTTCGGCCCGCCGGCCGAGTGGCGCGACGGCCCGGTCCTCGACGAGGCGGCCTACCCCGACGTGCTCGTCGCGAAGGCGGTCTCCGACGGCACGGCCCTCGACCTCGTGCTGGCGCCCGGCGAGGGCCCGGTCCGCACCCGGCTCACCCTCGCGCAGCTGCGCCCCGGGGCGTCGTACGACGTGCGCGGGGGCCGCGAGCAGAGCCTGGTCGCCGACGGCGCCGGGCGGGCGACGCTCGAGGTGGACCTGGGCGGACGGCTCGAGCTCCGCATCACCCCCGCCTGACCCCCTCGCCGAGTTGGCGGTTCCCGCCCCTCGAGTTGTCCGTTGGTGTGCACCAACCGCCAACTCGAGGGGAAGAAACCAACAACTCGCGGGTGCGGTCAGCCCTGCTGCAGAGCCGTCAGCATCGCGGTCGCCGTGGCCTGGTCGATGCAGGTCGTCGGCTCGGCGTCGGAGCGGAACTCCCCCTCGGTCAGCTTCGCGGTGAAGTAGCACAGCGGGAACGACGGCTGCCCCTCCGGGAAGTTCAGCGGCGGCGCGATGCCGTCGAGGGTCTCGTCCTCCAGCAGGCGCAGACCCTTCACGACGTCCGCGCCGGTGGAGGTCGGCGAGATGCCGCCGGCCTCGGCAGCAGCCTTGAACAGCTCGCCACCGGCCCACGGGTAGATCAACGGGAAGCTGAACTGGGGGCTCTCGAGCACCTTCGGGGCGTGCTTCTCCAGGCCGTCGAGGAAGCCCTTCACGCCGGGAACGGTCTCGTCGGTGTAGACGGCGTTGGTCGCCACGATGAGCGATCCGTCGAGGTTCTCGTCCGTCGTCCAGCTCTTCTGGGTGGTTGCCGAGGAGGCAATCTGGATCGGCTTGAAGCCGGCCTGCTCGCACGACTCCGCGATCCGCGGGACGACGTCGGAGTTCACGGCGTTGAACATCGCGTCGACACCCTTGTCCTTGAAGGACTGGCACTCGGCGAGGTACTTCGGTGCCGACTGGGAGACCTTGGCCTCGACGACGGTCATGCCGGCCTGGGCCGCGAGCGGCTTCACGATCGCCGGGAGCTGTGCGCAGACCGGGGTCTCGGAGCAGTACATGAGGCCGAGCTCCTTGGCGCCGGACTTGGCGGCCACGGTTACCTCGCCGAGCAGCAGCAGCGGCAGGGTGGAACCCGAGGCGTAGAAGTTCGGGTCGGTGAAGAACGACGTGTCGACCGGCTGACCGCCGACGACGGGGATGCCCTTCTCGGAGACGTACGACGCCCACTGGTCGGAGACCAGGCTCATGGTGCCGACGATGGCCATGACCTTGTCCTTCTCGACGAGCTGCTTGGCCTTGGCCAGGCCCGTTGCGGGGTTCTGGCCGTCGTCGTACGCGATGACCTCGACCGGGTGACCGTTGATGCCGCCGGCCTCGTTGGTGGTGCTGGCCCAGGCCTTGAGCACGTCCAGGCTCTGTCCGAGCGACGCCGCCAGCGGGCCCGTACAGCTGCACAGGGTGCCGATCCGGATCGGGTCGCCGGTCAGGCCGCCCGATTCGACGTCGAGCTTGCTGTCCTTGGAGTCATCCGAGCCGCAGGCGGCCAGCAGACCGGCGAGGAGTGCGAGCACAGCGGCGATGAGGCCGGCGCGCAGCAGTCTTTTCTTCATCAGTGTTTCCACTTTCTTTTGGGGTGGGCGAGAAGGGTCAGTGGGTGGGGGCACCGAGATAGCTGGCGAGCAGGCCGTCCCGGTCGATCTCCGCGGCGGGGCCACCGAAGGTGATCCGGCCCCGGTCGAGCAGATGGACGGTGTCGGCCATCGCGAGCGCCCGGTCGACGTACTGCTCCACGAGCAGCAGCGAGACGCCGGTCGAGCGCAACGCGTCGAGGGCCACGAAGATCTCGTCGACGACGAGGGGCGCCAGGCCCATCGAGACCTCGTCCAGCAGCACGATCTTCGGACCGGTCAGCCAGGCCCTCGCCAGTGCGAGCATCTGTTGCTGGCCACCCGACATGCTGCCGGCCGCCTGGCCCGTGCGCGAGCGCAGGTCGGGGAACACGTCGAGCACCTCGTCGATGCGGCTGCGCGGCGCGCGGGCCGGGAGCATCATCCGCAGGTTCTCCCTGACCGTCAGCGCGCCGAAGACGCCCCGCCCCTCGGGGATGAGGCACAGGCCGTGCCGCGCCCGGCGTGCTGCGCTCCACCGGGTCACGTCCGCACCGGCCAGGCGCAAGGAACCGGCCGTGGGGCGCAGCAGGCCGGCCGCCGCACGGAGCAGCGTGGTCTTGCCCGCGCCGTTGGGACCGAGCAATGCGGTCACCGTCCCGGGAGGGATGGCGATCGAGATGTCGTGCAGCACCCGGGCGCCCCGGTAGCCCACGTGGAGTCCGTCGATCCGGAGAGTGTCGTTCGTCATCACGCACCTGCCGTGGCGGTCTCGACGTCCGGCGAGCCGAGGTAGGCCGCCTGGACCAGGTCAGAGCTTCGGACCTCGTCCGGTGTTCCCTCGAAGAGGGGCTTGCCGAAGTCGAGGACATGGATGTGGTCGCAGACGTCCAGCACGAGCGCCATGTCGTGCTCGACGATCAGGATCCCGACGCCACGTTCGCGAACCACCGTCTTCAGGATCTCGCCGAAACGACGGCTCTCCGTGTGGTCCAGGCCCGAGCTCGGCTCGTCCAGCAGCAGCACCGACGACGGCCCGGCCAGGCAGCGGGCGAGCTCGACGAGGCGTCGCTGCCCGGTCGACAGCGATCCCGCGGTCCGGTCGGCCAGGTCCGCGATGCCGCAGAGCTCCAGCGCCGAGCGCGTCGCCGTGGCCACCTTGCGGTTCTCGCCCGGGAACGCGAAGAGCTGACGCAGCGGGTTGCCCCCGGCGAGGACGCCCTCGGCACCGATGGCGACGTTCTGACGGACCGAGAGCGAGTCGAACAGCTCCATTCTCTGGAAGGTGCGCCCCAGGCCGTGCCGGGCACGTCGGGCGACCGACCACCGCGTCGCCGTGTGGTCGGCGACCCGGATCCGGCCGCTGCTGGCACGCACCAGGCCCGAGCACGCGTTGAAGGTCGTGGTCTTGCCCGCACCGTTCGGCCCGATCAGGCCGGTGATGCGTCCGGTGGGTGCGGTCAGGGTGAGGCCGTCGACGGCGACCACGCCGCCGTACCTCACGGTCAGCGCGTCCGCCTCGAGAGCCATCGGCGTGACCGGCTCGCGCTCGACGGCCACACCGTCGACACCACGGCGCTTCCACACGAGTCGGTCCAGCAGGTCACGGACGACCCGCGGCACCTGGAGCTTGCCGGTCAGTGCCGCGACGACGATGGCGAGCACACCGAAGGCGACCTGCATCCGGAAGGCGATCTCCGGGTCACCGCTGTACGACGGCAGCAGGATCATCACACCGGCGGCGAGCAGGGCGTACCACGGCTCGTGACCGACGACGATCACGATCAGCGCGAACCACGTGATGGACAGCAGCGGCTGGTAGCTGTCGGCGGACACATTGGTCGATGCGGCGCCGGCGAGGGCACCGCCGACGGCGGCCAGGAAGGCGGACAGGCAGAAGACCAGCACGCGGGTGACCTCGAGCGAGACGCCCGCGGTCGTCAGCGCCGTCGGGGACTCCGCGACCCCGCGCAGGAGGCGGCCCATCCGGCCCCGGTTGAGGGCGACGACGAGCAACGCTACGGCGACGGTGATGACCAGGACGAGCCGGTAGTAGCCCGCGTCCTCCTCCGCACCGAACACCGACGGGCGGGGAACGGTCAGGCCCGCGCCGGTGTCACCGAACATGAAATCCTGTGTGTAGAACATGACCTGGAGCACGATCCCGAAGCCGAACGTCGCCAGCGCCAGGTAGAGCGGGCTCAACCGGATCGCGGGGATCGCCAGCACCGCCCCGATGGGTACGGCGACGAGGCCGGCCACGAGCAGGGCGAGGAACCACGGCAGTCCCTGGTCGACGGTGAGCCGGGCGAACGCCGACGCACCGATCGCGGTGAACCCCACGTGGCACAGCGAGGCCTGTCCGGACGTGCGCACGAGGAGTCCGAGCGACAGGAAGACGATCGTCATCGCCAGCGCGACGGTCCAGTCGGTCAGGTGGATGTCGGCGAAGGACGGCACGGTGGTCAGGAAGCCGACGACACCGAGGCCGAAGACGATCTGCAGCGAACCGGGCGCACGCCAGGACGGGCGGGTCCGGGCGGCTGGCCGCTCGCGGGTGGCGAGGAACCGGCGCGGCATCAGCAGCAGGACCAGGAAGAGCGCGAGGAACGGCATCGCCGCGGGAATGCCGGCCCAGAGCCCCTCGGTGAACTCCCGGGTCGCGAGCGAGGCGGCCACCCCGATCACCAGTCCACCGACGAAGGTGGCGGGAAGGCTGGTGAAGCGGCCGATCGCGGCAGCACCGAAGGCCTGCACCACCAACAGCGTCAGCTGCAGCGGGTCGAGCGGCAGCAGGGGCGCGAAGAGGACACCGGAGAGCGAGGCCAGTCCCGCACCCACGCTCCAGGCGAGGCGGCGGGTCGCCGCTGCGCTGGTGCCGGTCAGGTCCAGCAGGTCGGGGTCGTCGACGACCGCGCGCATCGCGACACCGCGACGCAACAGGGTCAGTCCGAGCGACAGCAGCACGGTCACGACCACGGCGACGAGGAAGGTGATCGCGTCGGACCACTGCACCACCGTGTCGCCGATGGTGAAGGTGGAGTCCGACAGGAACACCGGAACGGTGCGGACCTCGATCTGTCCGTAGACCAGCGTCACGCCACCCTGGACGAGCAGCAGGACGCCGATGGTCGCCGCGATCTGGAGCTCCAGCGTGGCGCGGGCGACCATCCGGGTCAGCGCCTCGAGCACCAGCCCCATGAGCGGGCCGATGATCAGGACGCAGACCAGGGCGGACCAGAACCACGGGAGTCCCTGGTCGACGTACAACGTGTAGAACCCGTAGGCACTCACCGTGGCCATCGCGCCGTGCGCGAAGTTGAAGATGCCGGACGTCTTGTAGGTCAGGACGAGACCCACTGCCGCCAGCCCGTAGATCGACCCCGTCACCAGTCCAGCGATGACGAAGGGCACGAGTTCACCCACGTGGAGCTCCGATCAGGATTACTCGCCGCTCCCCTCCAGAGCGACTCGTCCTCCCGAGCGAGAACTTCCCAAAAATCTAAGCCCGATTCAATTTATTTTCAATAGGGTCGTAAAAAATAAAGGAACCCAGGACCTTGGTCCCGGGTTCCATTCCCTGATGGCAGTGGACCGTCAGCCAGCGGTTTCCGACCTGCTGATCTCCACGCAACGCGCGGCGATCTCGGCGGCCTCAGCGACTCCGAGTCCCAAAAGCCGCAGGGACAGCTCGGCCTGGACCGCGATGACCGACTCGTCGTGCTCGCCGTCGAGGATCCGGCGGATCAGGGCGAGGGATCCGGCGACGACGTTGTGGACCACGACGTCGACGTCAGGAACGACGAACCGACCGGCCTCCACCCCGGCTTCGACGACCGCCGTGGCCTGGGGGCCCATCGCGCGGGAGTAGACGAGGTCGGAGTGGTCGAGATGCACCAGGACCCGTGCCAGATCAGGGTCATCGAAGGCCATGCCGACGATGCGGAGGACCGCGAGACCCGTGGTGACAGCAGGATCCTGATGGCGATTGGACTCGTTGATGCCGGCCGTCGATGCCATCTCGGCGAGCGAGTCCTCGACGACGGCCTCGACGAGCTCTTCCTTGTTGGCGAAGTGGTTGTAGAAGGAGCCGAGGCCGACGTCGGCCTGCTCGGTGATGTCCTGGATCTTGAGGCTGGCGACACCGTTGGCAGCGATGAGATGGCGGCCGGCGGCGAGCAGGACGCCGCGGGTACGCGCACGCCGCCGGTCGTAGCGGCTCTCGCCCGCAGCAGGCGGGATCTTGGGAGACACGCCGGTGCCCTATCCGTTGCCGGACGGTGCGTAGAGGACGCTCCAGATGATGTCCGCGAGTGCAGCGCACACGGCGTCGCGCTGTTCGGGCGCCGCCGGTTCCACCAGTTGCGAGATGCCACGCTCGGCCATCCAGGTGAGCCAGGCAGCATGGTTGACCGGATCGATCTCGGGGCGGATGGTGCCGTCGGCCTGGCCGGCGCGGATGTAGTCGATGGCGCCCTGGTACGCGCCCGACCACCCCGTCTTGAACTGCTCGCGGGCTCGCGGGTTCACGGCTCCCGCCTCGTAGAGTGCGTCGATCAGGCAGACGTGCGGCGTCCAGACATCGACGGTGCGTCGCACCTGGTGCTCGAACTCCGACCGCGTGGCCCGGGGGCCGAGCCGGTAGAGGTCGGCTGCCGAGTCGATGATCTCCTGCATGGCGGGCTGGGTGATGGCGATCAGCAGCTCGTCCTTGACCCGGAAGTTGTAGTAGAAGGTCGATCGCGGGACGTCGGCGCGCTCGATGATCTCGTCCACCGTGAGGTCCGCCCAGCGCCGGCCCTCCCGCAGGAGGGACTCGACTGGCCGCAACAGCCGGAGGACGAGTGCTTCCTTGCGCTCAGTCCGGCGCTGCTCCTGCCGTTCGCCGCGTGAAGTCATGGTGGGCCGAACTATAGCGTTGACGCATCTACACAGGTTGGATAGCGTGTCCAACTGCTTCACCCAAACATCTTGACCCGACCACGGTCCAGGCGGCGGTGAACGACGACGGGGCACTCGCGCCCCGCCCTCCAAGCGCGCCGGCGAATGCCGATGCCCTCCATCTGCCGTTGAACATCCACGCCCACAGGAGCCTTCATGGACACCGAGACCCAGCACGACATCCCGCTCGACGAGGTCGACTTCAACGACCTGTCGTTCTTCGAGAGCGGTCCGCCGCACGTGATCTTCGCTCGCATGCGCGCCGAGGCGCCGGTCCTGTGGAACAGGCCGACTCATGACAATGACGGGTTCTGGTCGCTGTCGCGCCATGCCGACGACGTCGCCGTCACGAGCGACTGGGAGACCTTCTCCTCGGCTCGCCGTGGCATCTTCCTACGCGAGGAAGGCATCCTGCCGAAGGAGTTCACCAGCAACGTCTTCAGCATGATGGACCCACCGGACCACGGGAAGCAGCGTGGCATCCTGGCGAAGGTCTTCACCCCCAAGGCCGTGATGGCGCGCGAGCCCCACATCCGTGCCGTGTTCAACAGCGCGGTCGATCAGATCATCGACAGGGGCAGCTGCGACCTCGTCGACGACATCGGCGTCAGGTTCCCGCTGGCCGTCATCTCGGACATGCTCGGGGTTCCCGAGTCGGACCAGCACCTGCTGTTCAAGTGGACCAACACGATGGCCGACACCCACGGCACGCCCGAAGAGGGCATGACGATGATGGGCGAGCTGGCGGCGTACCTGGTGAGCCTCATCGCCGAGAAGCGGACGAACCCCACCGACGATCTGTTGTCACGGCTGCTCGAGGCCGATGTCGAAGGCCGCAAGCTCGACGACATGGAGGTGATCCTCCACTTCGCGCAGCTCATGGCTGGAGGCAACGAGACCACCCGCAACGCGTTCTCGGGCGGGGTGCTCGCCCTGCTCGAGAACCCTGATCAGCTGCAGGCACTGAGGAACGACCCGGGACTCATCAACAGTGCGGTCGAGGAGATCCTCCGCTGGCACACGCCGATCATGCACAACGCTCGCACGGCAACACGGGACGTCGAGATCGCCGGGACCAAGATCTCCGAGGGTGAGCGCGTCGCAATGTGGCGTTCGTCGTCCAATCGCGATGCCTCCGTGTTCGATGACGCCGATCGCTTCCTGATCGATCGGCGCAACAACAAGCACTTCACCTTCAGCGGTGGCCCGCACTACTGCCTCGGCAACCAGCTCGCCCGCCTGGAGCTGCGGATCTGCATCCTGGAGCTCCTTCAGCGCATGCCCGACCTGGCGCTCGCGGGCGAGGCAGAGCGCGTGCCCAACAACTCCTTCCACTGGATGAAGAAGGTCCCGGTCTCCTTCACGCCTGGAACGCGGTCACCTCAGACCGTCTGAGTCCGGCCTTCCCGGGTCGGGGCGGCCTCCCGCGGCCCCGACCCGATCGTGATCACCGGCGGGGGCACGTCGCCCTCGGGTACGCCGAAGACGGCGGCCTTGACGATCGCGAGCTTGCCCTGGACGGCGACCTCCTCGTCCGGCCGGCAGACCACGAAGGACAGCAGCCACACGCAGGTGAGCGCGAGACCCACGGTCATCAGCCAGGCCACGTGACTGATCCACAGCGGTGCATCGAGGTTCAGTGCCGTCCACACCGGCCAGGCGGTGGCGCCGTTGCCGATGCCGTCGGCCATCGGGATGAACGGGATGACCAGCAGGATGCGCCAGCCCGGGAGGTAGGGCTTCATCCGGTAGATCAGGGCACCTGCGGTCAGCGGCATGATCGGGTTGACGAAGACCCACCAGAGCGGCAGCCCCCAGAAGTTCACGGGTTGCGGGCCGTAGTACTCGTAGGCACCCATCAGCACGCCGGGACTCTCGAGGAAGATGTTGATGAAGACGTCCATGACGTAGAGCTGGAACAGGCCCTTCACGGTGACCCCGTTGGAGAACACCCGGTAGGCGAGGTAGGCCAGCCCGCCGACGTACCAGATGTAGACGAAGTTGATGAAGAGCGGGAAGTCCCGTCCCATCGACGTGAACGTCGTCAGGTAGGCGTCCTCGCGGATGTAGCAGAGGCCGAGCGTGTCGACGATCGGCTCGAACAGGCAGGCCAGTCCCCCGCCGATCAGGCACACCAGGAGCAAGGGGCCGCGGCCGGTCACCAGGTGCTTGATCGCGAAGAACACCCCGATCGCGACGGGGATTCCGAGGAAGACCGTGAAGGCGATCTCGGGTCCGAAGGGCATCTCGGTGGTCGGGTGGGCTGGTATCTCTCGGGCAGCAGCGAGCATGGGCGACACCATAAATCTAATGTGATGTAGATTTCAATATTGAAAACATCTTCAGTTTCTGCGAACGTGGTGGCCGTCACGCACCGCCACCACTCCCGGAGCCAGTCCGGGACCACCTCAGGAGCCTCCGCATGAGCCACGCCGTGCACCCGCCCGAGACCGACCTCCTCCTCCCGCTCCCCGAGGGCGAGGACTGGGACCACCACACGATCCACACCCACTACTTCGGGTTCTCCGTGCCCGAGGCCGCGATCGGCGCGTTCCTCTACATCCGCTACCAGCCGACGTTTCCCCTGTGCCAGGGCGGCGTCGCGCTGTTCCAGGGCCTCGAGAACGTCAACGTCATCGACATCGCCCACCTGGACTACGAGATCACGATGCCGTGGCCCGAGGTCGACGGTCAGGTCATCACGACGGCCAACGGTCTGCGGATCGAGTTCACCGAGCCGGGCCGGGTCGCCCGGGTCAGCTACGCCAGCAAGGACGGTCGTACGTCGTTCGACGTCACCCAGACCGCGGTGACCCCGTTGCTCGCGCGCGGCCACGTCATGCCCGGCGAGGACGACCACCACGGCGATCCCGGTCGCATCACCGGCGGCAGCGAGCAGTTCATGCACTGCGTCGGCACCCTCACGCTCGATGGCACGGAGTACGCCGTCGACTGCTTCGCGCCGCGGGACCGCTCCTGGCGCCAGGTCCGCACCGAGGACCAGGGCGGCGTGCCCGTCCCGCCCGTCGGCTGGTCGCCGATGTACTTCGCCTCGCCGGACGGACAGGACGACCTGATCTTCAACCAGATCAGCTTCGAGGCCCCCGACACCGACCCCGAGTGGACCGGACTGTTCGACCTCCCCGAGGGAGCGCCCACCCACCACTTCGCCTGGCTGATCCACAAGGGCGAGACGCGGCAGGTCACCCGGATCCGGCGCAACGTGCTGGAGCGCCAGCCGATCACCTTCGCGACCCTGCGCCAGGAGGTCGAGGCCACCGACGAGGACGGACGGGTGTGGCGCTTCACCGGCGAGGCGATCGCGACCGCGACGATCCCCGCCTGGCCCAACGTCTCCTTCCACGACAGCGTCTTCCGCTGGACCGACGAGGAGGGCCGCGTCGCCCACGCGACCTACCAGGAGATCTGGTTCGACAAGTACCAGCGGGCCATGGTCGCCCGCGCCTCCGGCTCCACCTCCATCGTCCAGGAAGGAACGAACTGATGGCCCTCGCCAACACCAACCCCGAGGAGATCCGCGGCGCTCTCGAGTCGTGGCTCGGCGAGCGCCTGCCCGGCGCGACGATCAGTGACTGCGACGTGCCCGCCGCGAGCGGGATGTCGAACCTGACGATCCTCTTCACCGCCAACGGAGCCGACGGCGCCGAGCTCGGGAAGTACGTCGCACGCGTGGCCCCCTCGGGCCCCTCGGTCTTCCCCGGATACGACTTCGAGCGCGAGGCCGCGGTCATGAACGCCCTGGCCTCCGTCGGCCTGCCCGCCCCGGTGGTGCGCTGGGTCGAGCTCTCCCCCGACGTCCTCGGCTCGCCCTTCCTGGTGATGGAACGTGCCTTCGGCCGCGTCCCCGGCGACGACCCGCCCTTCACCGCCGCCGGCTGGGTCCTCGACGACCTGTCGCCCGAGCAGCGTGGCGAGATGTGCCGCAACTCGCTCGAGGGGATCGCCGCGATCCACTCCGCCGACTGGCGCGCACTCGGCCTCGCCTCGCTCGCACCCCCGGCGGGCTCCGACGCAACCTCGGTCCACGACGCCGATCTGGAGCACTGGCTGGGCTTCTACGACTGGGCGCGCGCCGGCGACACCAACGCCACCGTCGAGGCCGGCTTCGCGTGGCTCACCAAGCACCGCCCGGTCGACGACCGCGACCCCGTGCTGCTGTGGGGCGACGCCCGGATCGGCAACATGCTCTTCGGTGAGGACCTCGCGGTCAGCGCGATCCTCGACTGGGAGATGGTCGGCCTCGGCCAGCCCGAGGCCGACATCGCCTGGTGGCTGTTCATCCTGCGCCACCACACCGAGGGCATCGGATTCCCTGTCCCAGAAGGCTTCCCGTCGCGCGAGGAGGTCGTGGCGACGTACGAGAAGGCCGCCGGACGCTCGCTAGAGCACCTCGACTTCCACGAGGTGTGGGCGGCCGTACGGCTCTCGATCATCATGCACCGCGCGGGCAACCTGATGATCGAGATCGGACTCCTTCCGCCGGATGCCCCGATGAAGTTCAACAACCCCGCCAGCCAGCTCCTCGCCCGACTCATCGGCGCCCCCGCCCCGGGCGGTGACGCGCAGTCGTTCATCGGGAACCGCTGATGGCCTCGACCCAGCCAGCGATGGACGATCGTGAGATCGAGCTCCACCGCCGCATCCAGGTCGCCATGGCCTGGTGCGGTCCGGCGTTCGTCGTGCTGCTGTTCGGCGGCTGGGGCCTGCTCGGCGGGATGATCCCGCTGATCTCCGCCGGCGATGCCCCCTCCGCCGTGGCAGCGGCGTACGACGCCCACCCGACGCTGCAGAAGGTCGGCCTCCTGCTGGGGCTGATCGGCTGCTTCACGACGGTGCCCTACTTCATCGTGATCAGCCTGCAGCTGCGCCGGATGGAGGGGAGATTCCCCTCGCTGGCGATCCTGCAGCTCAGCTCCGGACTCATCATCTGCGTGGTCCTGACCATCCCGATGCTGCTGTTCATCGCCACGGCCTTCCGGCCCGAACGGCCCGCCGAGGTCACCCAGACACTCAACGACATCAACTACATCCTGCTGATCCTGCCGTGGCCCCCGATCATCGGTCAGCTCGTCGCGATCGGCGTCGCGGTGCTGATCGACCGCGGCCGGGTGTTCCCGCGCTGGGTCGCCGGCTACAGCTTCTGGGTGGCCTTCCTGCTGCTGCCCGCCTCCTTCATCATCTTCTTCCGCACCGGCATCTTCGCGTGGACGGGCCTGGTCGGGTTCTGGATCCCCGCCGCCGTCTTCGGCACCTGGTACCTCGTCATGACCCAGGTCCTGCTGCGTGCCATCGCATCCGAGGCGGCCGAGCTCCGTGCTGCCCTCCCTGCCCTCAAGGAGTCCTGACATGACCGTTCCCGACAAGACCACGACCGACGTCCTCGTCATCGGCGCCGGCCACAACGGCCTGGTCGCCGCCTGCTACCTCGCCAAGGCAGGGTTCAGCGTCGAGGTCGTCGAGGCCTCACCCACGATCGGCGGGATGATCTCGACCAACCCGATCTTCCCCGAGGCCCCGGACCACCTGATCAACGAAGGTGGCATCCAGGCGTCGTTGTTCCGGTCCTCCGGCATCGAGGAGCACCTGAACCTGCGCAAGTACGGCTTCAAGCAGATCATCGCCGACCCGTTCCACGTCCACCTCGACCCCGAGGGTCCCTCCCTCGCGTTCTGGCACGACCCGGCGAAGACCGTGGAGGAGCTCAAATACTTCTCCCCCAAGGACGCCCGCGCCTACGAGGCCTTCGCCCGCTCGCTCGATGCCGCGATGGACCTGGCGATTCCCTACATGAACGGCCACCCGCTGCGCCCGAGCTCGGAGCTGATGCGGGAGCTGCCGAAGGCGCTGAGGAAGCGCAAGGAGCTGCTGCCGCTGACGACCTTCCTGACGACCTCGCACAAGGAGTTCATCGAGGAGCGCTTCGACACCCCGCTCCTGCGGGCCGCGCTGGCCTCGATGCCCCCCTTCTGCTGGATGACGCAGGACGGCACGGCCTGGGCGCTGATCTACATCGCGATGTGCCACCGCACGAACTCCGCCCGCTTCCAGGGCGGCACCGGCGGTCTGACCAACGCCCTGACCCAGTGCCTGCTGGAGTACGGCGGCAAGGTCCGCGTCAACAGCCGCGTGACCGAGCTGCTGACGCGTGGCACCGAGGTCACGGGCGTACGCCTCGAGGACGGCACGGACCTCCACGCCACCACGACGCTGGCGTCCTGCAGCCCGAAGGCGACGCTGGCCCAGCTCCTGCCGGCAGGGATGATGCCCGACCACCTGGAGCGGCGCGCCAGGGCGATCCCGACCAACGTGCTGGAGACGACGACCCTCAAGATCGACGTCGCCGTGTCAGGTCGGCTCTCGATGCCGCGGCACACGAAGTGGCGCAAGGACGGCCTCGACCTGACCGAGCCGATCGTCAGCTGGCAGACCTACGAGGACCACATCGACGCGTGGAACAGCGCCGTGCAGCGGACCTACCCGAAGAACGAGTGCTTCATCGGCATCGTCCCGTCGCGCCTGGACCCCACCCAGGCACCTGATGGCCAGGACACCTTCTGGGCCTGGTCGGGCATCTTCCCGCGCAACCCCACCGTCGGGTGGGACCAGATGCGCGACCAGATCGGCGACAAGGTGCTCGCCGAGTCCTCCCTGTACTACGAGGGCCTGGACAGCATGGAGATCAACCGCCGGGTGATGTCCGCGCCCGAGCTCGAGGAGCGCTTCAACGTGCCGGACGGGAACGTCTATCACGTCGAACCGGTCGGCATGCGCTTCGGAGGACTGCGTCCTGCGCAGGGGTTCGGTGGCTACGAGACGCCGGTCCCCGGCCTGTGGATCACCGGCGCGGGGACCCACCCCACCGGCGGCATCTCCGGCCTGCCGGGCAAGAACGCCGCCGAGGCGATGATCCGAGCCGGTCGCGACGGGGCGCTCACGCGGCTGAGGAAGCGGTTCGCCTGAGCTTCAACAACATCGGCAGGGATCCGATCAACCTGCTTGATCGGATCCCTGCCGATCTGTCTGCCGCTGGCCGGTGTGTGCCGGTCAGGCGGGGCTCGGGCGGGCCGGTCTGGTAGACCGTCCCGCACCACAACGCGAAGATGCTGTCGCCGATCCCCCGCGGGCCGGGCAGGTCCCCGGTCACCCCGACGCCGTCCGCTATCTCGACGTCCTCGAGTCGGCCGTCGGTGCCGGGTGGACCGTGGCGCTGCTCCTCGTCGCGGCCGTCTTCGCCGTGGCGTTCATCAGCCTCGTCCGGTGGTACCCGAGCGCTCAGGAACGCATCCGCTCCTGGTAGCGCTCGATCGTGTCCTCGGCCGCGCCGTGATGGAGGAACCAGCCGCGCGCGCCCTGCGAGTGCGACGTGATCTCGTCGATGATGAGGGTGATCGCCTCGAGCGGCGTCTCCGCCCAGGTCGGGTCCCAGTCAGCACTCATGGCACCGCGGGCGAACAGCCGCGTGAGTACGCCGTCGATGTTGGCGTTCGTCGCCTGGTAGTCGGCGACCACGGCCTCCACGGGCACGCCCGCCAGCAGGAGCAGGGCGGCGATCGACGCCCCCGTGCGGTCCTTGCCCGCGGCACAGTGGATGTAGGTCGCACCGTCGTCGGGCATCAGGTCGAGCAGGCTCGCGATGGCGGGGCCGGAGTGGGTGACCATGTCGCGGTAGACGCTGACCAGTGAGTCGCGGCGCGTCATCTGGGCGAGGTCCGCGGCATCGAAGAGCTGCCTGGCGACGAAGGTGGTGCTGGCGGGCCAGCGGTACGGCGAGCGGGCGCGCTCCTTGTCCGAGCGCAGGTCGATGACTGCGGCGGGAGGCCAGGACACGCCGGTGGGCGGCCCGTCGCCGTCGTACAAGGCATCCCCGCGCAGGAGGACGCCGAAGCTGGTCTGCCCGCCGCCGTCGAGCGGAAGACCCCCGACGTCACGGACGTTGACCGGTCCCACGATCACGGATTCGCTCACCCGATCACCTCGACCGTTCCGGCGTTGCCGTCGACCCGAACTCGCATGCCATCACGTAGATCGACGGTACCTGTGCGGGTGTTGGCGACACAGGGCAGTCCCAGCTCGCGGCACACGATGGCGGCGTGGCTCATCGCCGAGCCGACGTCGGTGACGACCGCCTCGGCGAGCGGGAAGAGCGAGGCCCAGCCGGGGTCCGTCGCCTTGCAGACCATCACGGTGCCGTCGTCGAAGTCGGCCTCGTCGAGGTCGGTGACGACCTTCACGATGCCCTCGGCGACGCCGGCGCTGACGCCGATGCCGGTCACGACGAGTCCGTCGTGCGGCGCCCCCGGAGCCTTGAGAGGTCCCGTGTCGGCGGCCTCGGTCACCGGGAGTGAGGTGACCGGGGCGAGTCCGTGCCACACGTGGGGCAGGCGCATCAGGTCGTAGGCGTCGTGGTCACTGCGACGACGGGCCACGGTCTCGGCCAACGAACCGCCATCGATGACCAGAGCGGAGCGGTCCGTCGCGCGATTGATCCGGTGGAGCTCGTCGATGGCCAGGAAGCGCACGTCGGCGGGGTCCGCGAGCAGACCCTCCTCGACCAGGCGACGGCCTGCGGTGCGCGCGGCAGCACGGGTCACGTCGACGCAGCGCAGGATGTTGGCCCGGCCGGTCTCGCGCCAGTCCGGGGCGTGGGCGGCGAAGCGCAGCAGTGCCCGGGCCGGGACGGCCCGCCAGCGACCGAGCGCCTCTTCCAGTCGTCGTACGGCGACCGCGTGCTCCTCGGTGCGACGCACGACGAGCGCATCCATGTCCCCGGTACGGCTGCGGTAGCGCTCGGCGAGGGCGATCACCATCGACGGGTCCTCGCGCCAGGACACCGACTCGACCAGGCCTTCGCGCGGACCGTGGTAACCGTGGCGCTGCAGGAAGGTGTCGATGTCGATCTCATCGGCGGAGAGGCGCCACAGGTCCCGCACCAGCTCGAACTCGGCGGTTCCCTGCTCGCTCTTCACCAGCTGGTGGCCGAGCTCGGGCATCCCGGCCTTCGCCGCCAGCGTCTCGACCTGGCCCATCACACCCTGGCACGCCATCGAGAGGACCATGTGGATCATCAGGACGCGCTCGAACTGGGCACGCGCCTCGACCAGCAGTGCGGTGGCACCGGCGAGGTCGAGGTCGTCCGCGGCGAAGGCGGCATGGCGCCACCACTCGGCGATCTCGCGGGCCGTCGGGTCCAGCTCGCGCATCGCGCGACGCAGCGTGCGTGGGAACTTCACGGCGACGAACGGGTAGCGCCGCATCTTGCGCAGTCCGGTCGGCTCGGGAAGTCCGCCACCCTGGACGGAGCCGAAGAGCTGCTCCTCCATCATCGCTGCGGACCCGCCGGGCACCCGGGCAGCCATCTGGCCCATCAGGTCGACGTTGGCGATCGCATGACCGTGGGAGACCGAGATGAACCGCGCGTCGACGTCGTCCGGCAGCGCGCGCTCGGACTCCGGCATGACGCCGAGATCCACCCAGCAGTCGCGCATCGTCGACTCGGTCGGCGGGAAGTACAGCGACCAGGTCAGCGGCGTGACCGTGCCGGGCAGACCTTCGTCGACGTTGGCGGTCGTCCACCGCAGCCGGCGCCCCGGGGCGTGGACGGGGCTGCGCAGCAGGTCGGCCACGGGTGCGCTCGGGACGGGGGTCGGCTTCGTCGTGCGCCGGGTACGAGTCTTCGGTGGCATCTCAACGCTCCTCGGGGGACGGCAACTGGGACGGGCGGTAGTCACGCTCGATGACGCCGTACCCGACCTCACCGTCGGGCGCGACGACCCGGACGGTGCTCTGGGTGATGGCCAGGGCGTCGGGCTCGGTGCGCAGGTCGAGTCCGTTGATGTTCTCGTTGGGCGCGAGGAAGGTCAGCGTGTAGCCGTGCAGCCACCTCGCCCCCAGCTGGTACGACGACCCGTCGGCCCGCTCGAAGCCGACGACGAGCTCGCGGGGCTGGTGGGTGCGGACGTCCGCGAGCCCGGTGAACCGGATCGACGCGCCGATCTCCACGGTGCCGTCCTCGGTCGGGCCGCCCTCGAAGATCGCCTGGGTGCGGTGGTCGACGGCACCCTCGGTGTTCCAGTTGACCAGTCCGTTGACCACTCGCCCCGAGCCCGGGAAGACGAACACGCAGAAGTGCAGGCCGCCGAGGCGACTGACGTCCCGGGGGCCGCTGGAGTGGTCGCGGATCGCGGTGCCGTCGACGTCCCATGCCTCGCCGGCCACGCCGGCCCCTGCCGTGAGCCGACCAGTCGCCCGGAAGCCCTGGGTGTGGTGGAAGGCCGCCCACTGCAGACCGTCGATCCCCAGCGCAGCGTGCATGTCCCACACCGGAGCGACGGCCTCGAGGTCGAGGGCGAAGGTGAACGGACGCGCCGGCCCCGCTCCGATCGGCCCCTGCGACATGGCGGCCAGGTCAGTCATCTCTCCGGCACCGTCGAACTCCAGGCGCCAGCGCGTCAGTGGCTCCACGCAGGTGATCCGGAGGTTGCCGGTCGCAGGGCCCCGGTCGTCGGGCGCCCTTCCCCAGGACCGGTCGACCAGCAGCCGACCGTCGGGCAGGAGCGCGATCACCTGCGCCCACCACAGCTCTGGGTCCTCTGGCCAGCGACCGCAGTGGATGAACGCGCCGACGCCCTCGCCGCCGTCCGCACCCGGTGACCAGACGTGGAAGAACATCGTTTCGCTCCAACCCGGCACGTCCGCCGGGATGGCATGGAGCATGTCATCGTCCGGATCGACCCCGAACGGGTTGGCCCCGACGAGGACCCGGACGGCGCCGGTGGTGACCGCGCTCATCAGCGTGCTCCGACAGGGACGGGGGTGCGCCAGGCGGCCGCCACTGCGGCGTTCTGGCCCGGCGTGCTGCCATAGGTCGCGACCTCGTCGGCACCGGCGGCGCGGTAGTCCTGCAACCGGGCGACGACATCGGCGGTGCTCCCGAGTGCGCAGGACTCCTCGATCCACGAGTCCGGGACCAGACGCGCGGGCTCCAGCAGCTCGATGCGGTGGAAGGCGGTGTCGGCCATCTCCCCACTGGTCAGCTGCTGGTGGGCACGGAGCCGCTGCACCGGCTCGGGATCCCAGCCGTTGGCGCGGACCGTGGCGTCGCCGTACTCCTTGGCCTGGAGGTAGGTCACGGCCCGGGCGTGCGCGAGCGCACGCGCCTCGTCCTGGGCGAGGTCGGGGGCGGTGATCACGCACGCCACCACCCGGAGGCTGGCGGGGTCGCGGTCGATCCGCTCGCAGGCCTCCCGCAGGCGGGCCACGGCGGCGGCCACCGCATCAGGCGTGAAGAGCGGCGGCAGGATCACTCCGTCGAAGGCAGTGGCCGCAGCGGCCGCTGCCCGGGGCAGGGCGAACGATCCCGACCACACCTCCGGCGGCGCCCCCTGGTGGACGTCACCGAGCTTGATCGACTCGTACCGACCGGCCGGCCCGTCGTGCGTCACGACCTCGCCGGCCCACAGCCGGTGCAGGAGCTGCACGTAGTCGACGATCCCGTCGTAGCCGGCGGTCCGGAGGCCTTCGTGCTTGAGGTAGCCGTGGTCACCACGGCCGAGACCGAGCACGAACCGCTCCCCGAACATCGCCTGCATGGTGGCGCCGAACGCAGCCATGTGGAGCAGGTGTCGACGGGCCGGCGAGACCAGACCGGTGGCCAGACCGAGGTGTTCGGTGCGCGCTCCGACGGCGCCGAGGAAGACGCCCGCCTCCTTGAGGTTCCAACGCTCGGAGAAGAAGATCCGCCTGAATCCGAGCTGTTCGGCCTCGACCGCGTCGGCCAGTCCCTGCCGCGGCGTACGGACTGCCGTCTCGTTGGGTACGTCGTCGGGCAGCCGGGACGCGACGCGACCCGCCACGACGTAGGCACTGAGATCGGGGTGCTGGGTTCTCATGCGAGGACCTCCACGGTTCCCTTGTCGCCGTCGAGACGGAGCAGTTGTCCGTCCTGGATCCGGTGGCTGCCGGTCTCCGTGCCGCACACGCAGGGGATGCCGAGCTCGCGGGCGACGATCGGCCCGTGGCTGAGGAGGCCACCGTGGTCGGTGACCACTCCCCCGGCGACGAGGAACAGCGACACCCAGCTCGGGTCAGTGGTCTCGCAGACGAGGATGTCGCCGTCGTCGAGCTCCACCTCTGCGGGATCGCGGACCACCCGAGCACGACCCTCCACGACACCGCCGCTGGCAGCCACACCGGTCACGACATCGCCGACCTGCGCGGCCGCGCCGGCTCCGTCACCGGCCTTGACGACGTCGGGCACTCCGGACCACGACATGGGCAGACGCAGTTCCTGCCGGGTCCGCAGCTCCTGGGTACGACGGGCCACCAGCACGCGCTGGTCTGTGCGGACACCGGCCACGACCTGGTCGTGGCGCAGGTGGAAGACGTCGTCGCGCTCCGCGATCACGTCGGCCTCGACGAGCAGCTCACCGAGCCGACGTGCTGCGGCGCGGGCCACGTCGAAGGTCAGCAGGTAGCCCGCCTTGCCCTGTTCTCGCAGGGCGAGGAAGCGCGAGGCGGTCCGGAGCAGGAACGCGGTCGGACGCCGTCGGAGGCGCGGGGTCGCAGCAAGGAGGGTGGTGATCGCCTCGGCCCGCACCGCGACCTGGGCAGCGCTCCGTGCCTTGGGCGAGCGGGGCGAGCCCGGCTCGATCGCCCGGTAGTCACCGAGCCGCGCCAGGATCGGCGACGGGTCCTCGCGCCACACCGATCCGTGCAGCTGGCCCTCACCGGGACCGTGGTAGCCGTGCCGGTCGGAGAACTCCGGCATCGCGATCTCCCCGTGCGCCAGGGCCCACAGGTCGTGTGCGACCTCGTTCTCGTCCGAGCCGACACCCGAGAGCAGCTGGGCCTCGAGCCCGTCGAACCCGACGGCGGCAGCTGCCTCGGCAACCTTGTCCGCGAAGCTCGAGCTGATCATCGCGACGCCCATGTGGATCGACATGATCTCCTCGAACCGTGCCCGCGCATCAGCGAGTACGGCGAGACAGCCGGCCTCGTCGAGGTCCGGGATCCGCGGCAGCTGCTCCAGACGCCACCGGCGCAGCTCGGCGAACATCGCGTCGTGCCGCTTCGGCACACCGATCAGCCACCGCGGCGCTCGGACGAGGATGGCGGGAAGCCGCTTCATGGAGTTCGCATCGACCGTCTCGGGCCGCGCGTAGCCGAACAGCTGCTTCTCGACCGCTGTGGCCGACGTCCCGGGCATCACGTTCGCGATCTCCCGGAACATGTCGATGTTGCCGGCACCGCGTCCGGCGAAGACCGCCCAGAAGCAGTCGTCCGCCTGGGTGGGGACGTGCACGTCGGCATCCGTGTAGACGCCGAGGTCGCGGAACATGCGACGGAACGCCCGCTCCATGGGAGCGAAGACGAAGCTGATCCCGAAGGCGGTGAAGACGCCGGGGAAGGCCTCGGCGACATTGCCCGTCGTCCAGGTCGTCTCCGCGCGCGGTGACGGGGTGTCGATCAGGTCGAACATCTCCTCGACGGTGGTCATCGCCCCTCCTCGCTGGTCGAGGTGCCAGGAGCGCCAGCGGCGAGCCTCGCCACCACCGAAGCCGGATCGCTGTCCTCGATCCCGAGCCACTCCCGCAGCGTCGCCAGGGCCGGATCGTCCGCGGTGGCGGCGGGTTCGACGGCCAGCGCACCGAGGTGGACCGTGCCGCTGCCTCCGTCGACGGTGACGACCTGACCGGCGAGCGCCATCAGGGTGTCCGTGCCGGTGCCGACCACGCAGGGCAGGCCGAGCTCTCGGCAGACCACGGCGGCATGGGACGTGGAGCCCCCGATCTCGGTCACCACGGCCACCGACGCGGCCATGCCGGCCACGTCGTCGGGATCCGTGGTCGGCCGCACCAGGACGACCGATTCGCCGTCGTCGGCACGGTCCTCGGCCTCATCGGCGTCGGTCACGACCACGCCGACGGCGATGCCCGGGCAGGCCGGCTTGCCGGTGGCGACGGCGGGCGACGCGGCCACGTCCGCGGCCGCGAGCCGCGGTCGCAGCAGTGCGCGGACGTCGTCGGGGCGGATCCGGGCGATCGCCTCATCGCGGTCGATCACGCCGGCCTCCGCGAGGTGGATCGCCGAGCGGACCGCGGCTTCCGGTGCCCGCTTCGCGGGACGGGACTGCAGGAGCCACAGGGTGCCGGACTGCACGGTGAACTCGATGTCCATCACGTCGCGGCCTTCGCGTTCCAGGGTGCGGGTCGCCTCCATCAGCTCGGCGTGGACCTGCGGCTGGGCCTGGGCGAGTGTGTCGAGCGGGAGGGCGTCGGCCCGGCCCGAGACGACGTCCTCACCCTGCCCGCGGGCCAACCACTCGCCGTACACGGAGCCACCGCCGGTCAACGGGTCCCGGGAGAACAGGACGCCGGTGCCGGAGTCGTCGTCGAGGTTGCCGAACACCATGGCCTGCACAGTCACGGCGGTTCCGCCGTCGTCGGGGATGCCGCGCGCGGCGCGATAGGCGATCGCCCGCTTCGAGAACCAGCTCTCGAGCACGGCACAGACCGCGAGGTAGAGCTGCTCCCACGGGTCCTCCGGAGCCGGGGCGCCGACGACCTTGGCGAACTGCTCCTCGAAGCGGACCCGGGTGTCGGCGGCGTACGCCGTGCTGCCGGTCTCCTGGGCGAGACGCTCCTGGCTGGCGGCGTTGATCCCGAGGTTGAGAACCGTGTCCATCATCCCGGGCATGCTGGTGGACGCACCCGACCGGACCGAGACCAGCAAGGGCCGCTCCCCGCCGAAGCAGCGATCGACGGCCTGCTCGATGCCTGCGACGGCCGCGACGACCTCCTGCCAGATCTCGTCGGGCAGCGTGCCGCCGGCCCGGTGGTAGGCACGGCAGACGTCCGTGGTCACGACGAACGCGGGCGGCACCGGGATGCCGAGTCCGAGCATCTGCTGGATGCTCCACGCCTTGCCGCCGATCTCCTCGCGGCTGTGGCCGCCGTCGCCGGCCAGCGCCACGACGGAACCCGTCGAGACGACCGTGCTCACAGCGCCCGTCCTGCGGCGGCCTCGTCGGCCCGGGTCAGTCCGGCGAGTCCGATCAGCTCTTCGTGCAGCTCGAACCACACCGTGTGATAGCTGTCCGCGAGCGGGCGGGCGAACCAGCTGTGGTCGCCCTCGCGGATCAGCTGGAGGGCCCGTGCGAACTTCGCCGGGTAGTGGCCGAGCCGGGGTGCGAGGTCGACGAATCGCTGCAGCAGTGGGGCAAAGGCCACGTCGAGGACACCGAGGTCGTCGATCACCGCGCCGTCGTAGGTCGCGTCCGTGTGGTCGTTGGGCGTCGACTCGTCCTTGAGCTGCCAGCGCGTCATCAGCGCCTTGAGCACGTTGTTGTGGTCGTCGAACTCGTGATAGGCGGCCACCAGGGCTGCCCGGTCGACGGTGTCCCGCTCCTCGGCGAGCTCGGCCTCCAGCGCGATGCGCCCGACCGGGGTGAGCTTGAGGCGCTCGCGCGCCTCCTCGATGTGACCGGCCGCCTGCAGGTCGCGCAGGATCGGCGCAGCGGCGTCACCGGAAAGGCCGGCGGCCGCAGCGAGGTCGTCGGCCTTGGCGCGGCCCTTGAGCCGCACGGCCTGGAAGAGGCGGAGTCGTTCGTTCGTCATGGCGGGTCTCCTCAGTGGACGCGGTGGACGATGCCCTGCTCGAAGAAGCCCGCGCCGGGCTTCCCGTCGAGCTCGAGCTGCATGAAGTCGTCATAGGTGCCGAAGGCCGGACCGTCGGTCTCCGCGCCCATGGGCACGAAGAAGCCGGCGAGGCGATCGGTGAGGGTGACCACCCGGACCGACCCGTCGTCGAGGGTCAGCGTGGTGGCGAGGAACTGCGCGGCCGCCGTACGACGGAAGCCGATCTCCTTGATCGAGTGCGACCCGGCGGCGTCGATCACGAAGCCGTCCGCCTTGAGCACCCCGTTGGTGCCGAGGAACTTCATCGCGGTGACGAAGACCTGTCCGGGGGTGCCGTCGGCATCGGCGAAGACACCGACCAGTCCGGCGTACTCGGCCCATTGGGCCGACTCGTCGCGGAATCCCCAAGTGCGGTCGCGCATCCCGAAGCCGTCGATCTCGTAGCGCGCCCCGTCGACCTCGAAGGTGCCGACCAGGCGGCAGGCCTGCTGGAAGTGCTGCAACGGCTTGCCCGGAACGAGGGCCGGGATCAGGTCGTTCAGCGAGTAGTCGGCCGGCTGGTGCACCGGGGAGTTGGTGAGTCGTGCGACCAGGTCGGGGTGGTCGACCGTGATGGTGCCGTCCAGGCCGAAGGAGATGCTGGTGCTCTCGAAGGAGCCGGGCTCGAGCTCCTCGATGACCTCGACGACCTCGCCGCCGCCGAGCAGGACCGAGCAGCGCGCGCGTCGGGCACCGGTGCCGTTGGGTGAGGTGGAGAGGTGGAAGGTGCCGAAGACCTGACGCTCGACGTCCCAGAAGGACAGGTAGGCGTTGTCCTTCCAGACCGGGTCACCCGGACCCGCCTCGTCGTTGTGGATGGGTTCGGCCAGCGGCCCCCAGAGGTCGGTGCCGGTCGTGGTGGGCTCAGTGGTCGCGGTCATGCGGTGACTCCTTCAGGCTGGGTGGGGTGCTGGGCGGGGTGCTGGATTGGATTCGCTCGTTCGAGGACCTCGACGGTCCCGGCCCTGCCGTCGACGCGGACGAGGTCGCCGTCGCGCAGGACCTGGGTGCCGGTGCCGGTGTTCATGACGCAGGGGATGTCGAGCTCCCGGGCGACGACGGCGGCGTGGCTCATCAGCCCGCCGATGTCGACGACCAGTGCGCCGGACAGGAACATCAGGGAGACCCACGCGGGGTCGGTCGTGTGGGCGACGAGGATGTCGCCGTCCTCGACCTCGGCGCTCGACGGGTCGAGCGCCACGACGACGCGACCCTCGACCGTGCCGGGGCAGGCGCCGAGGCCCTGGAGCAGGGTCACCTCGCCGTCCGCGACCGGCACGAAGGGCAGTGGCTCCGGCTGACCGGTCCAGGCCGACGGGACCCTCAGCGACTGGTACTCCTCGCGCTGCGCCCGACGGCGGGCCACGACGCCCCGCAGGTCGTCGCGGTGGCGCAGCAGGTGGTCGGACAGCTCCGCGACGGTGAGGTACGACGCGTCGTCCGCACCGTCGATCCGTCCGATGGCGACCAGCTCGGCGCCGATCCGACGCGACGCGGCACGCAGGACGTCGAGGCTCTGCAGGTAGGACACCTTGCCCACGCCGCGCAGCGGAATGAAGCGACGGGCCAGACGGAGCACGACCCTCGCCTTCTGCCGACCCACCGGGCCGAGCGAGGCCATCAGGGCGGCCTCGGCACGTTGCCGCTCGGCGAGGTGCTCGGCGTCGCGGGCATCTGGTGCCTCGGAGTCGGCCTTGACGGCGTACTGCGCGACGATGCGCCGCACCGCCTCGGGGTCCTCGCGCCAGACGCGGGTGTCGACCTCGCCCTCGCCGGGACCGTGGTAGCCGTGCCGGCGCAGGAACTCCCCGAGCGGCAGGGTGCCGCGCGAGACGTGCCACAGGTCGAGCAGGACGACGTTCTCCTCGTGCGGGGTCCCGCGCAGCAGCGCGGAGGCATCGACCCCGGCCCGATCGGCCAGCTTGTCGAGCTGCTCCTGGACGGGCTGGATGGCGGCCGCGCTGATCAGCGCCTGGGCCGCGAGGTTCTCGGCGAAGCGCCGGTCCGCCTCGGCCGCGAGGCGCTGGAGCGACGCCAGGTCGAGCGAGTCGATGCGGGCGACCTCGGTGCGCCACCAGGCGTCCGTGCGCGCCCGGAGGTCCTCGATCCGATGGGCGATGCCGGCGAAGCTGCGGGGGTAGCGGGCGAGGATGAAGGGGACCCGGCGCAACGAGGGTCGAGCGACGTGGTCGGGTGGCACGAAGCCGAAGAAGTCGCGGGCCAGCGCTTCCCCGCTCTGACCGGGGACGAGGTCGCCGATCTCGCAGAGGAAGTCCACCCGCACCGCCATGCGGCCGAAGAAGGCGTTCGTGATGCGTTCTGCCGGATCGGCGGGGATCTGCATGCGGTCCGTCGCAAGAACGCCCATCGCGTGGAACGGCAGCCGCAGACCGGTCTCGCTCGCCGGCACCCAGGCGCTCGCTGTCAGCGGGGTCATCACGCCGGGCACTGCCTCGGCGAGATTGATCGAGGACCAGGACGAGCCTGCGGGAGCGGTCGCGTGGAGGACTGTCCCGTCCTCGTCGGTGGAGTGGTGCGGCATGCGATCGTCCTTCGTTTTTAATGGGATCTAAAAACGAATGTACGTTGTACACTCAGCCTTGGCAAGAGGGAATTGTGACGAGCACCACGACAGCGGAGGAAAGCCATGGCGCGGATCGCAGGGCTAGACGTCCCCGGCATCGTCAAGGCGGCCATCGCGATCGCCGACCGTGACGGCCTCGACAAGTTGACGATGCGACGGCTCTCGGCCGAGCTCGGCGTGACCCCGATGGCGACGTACAACCACGTCAGCGGCAAGGAGGAGCTGCTCGACCTGGTGCTCGACGAGTCGATCGGCCAGCTGGGCGTTGGCGATCCCGGGGACGACCCGGAGGCGGTGATCCTCGACTGGTTCCTCCGCCTGCACGACCTGCTGATCGAGCACCCGTCACTGGCGCAGGCCACCGCCGGACGGCGGATCGTCGGCCCCCAGGCAGGGCGTGCCGCGTTGGCCCTCAGCGAGATCGCTGAAGGGATCTGCCACGACCTGGACCGCGCCGCCGAGATGGTCGTCGCGGCGTTCTGGCTGACTCTCGGCAGCGGCCTGCACCGGGCGTCTCGCCATCCTGGCGGCTACGCGGCCGACCAGCACCCCGAGGACGAGCCGACCGGGACGGCACCCGCGGCCGAGCTCGCCCTTCGCGCCCGCGTGCTGGCCACCGCCGGCAGGGACGACCAGTTCCGCCGCAGCCTCGCGGTCCTGATCAAGGGCCACCTGTCCGGCTAGGGTGCCGCGACGTACGACCCGTGGTCAGCGATCGCATGCGCCAGTC
Source organism: Nocardioides sp. Root190 (assembly GCF_001428565.1). Classification (GTDB taxonomy): domain Bacteria; phylum Actinomycetota; class Actinomycetes; order Propionibacteriales; family Nocardioidaceae; genus Nocardioides. Next base: position 610,204 of record NZ_LMIA01000001.1, read on the forward strand.
GCTCGATGATGAGGCGGCTGACGTCGTCCTCCTGCATCCGAGGCTGAAGCGCGCTGCGGCCCAGCACCGTCGTCCAGGTGTGGAACGGGTACATCAGGTTCTCGCGGTAGAGCCGCCGGGCGGTGTCCAGGTCGGGGACGACTCCCCCGGCCGCACCGAAGGCGTCGAGGTACATCGCCAGCAGGTCGTCCTCCCACGCCCGGCGGTCCTCGACGGTGAGCGCGGAGCCAATGGCATAGGCGACGTCGAAGGCCCACGAACCCTTCATGCAGACCTGCCAGTCCAGCAGGGTGACCGTTCCGTCGCCGGTCCGATAGGTGTTGCCGACGTGCGGATCCCCGTGCAGCAGGGTCAGGTCGCCCTCGCTGCTGGCCGACATCGAGCTCAGCAGGTTGGTCCAGAGGTGGCCGAGGTTGCGCTGCACGACGTCGGGGACCACGTCTGCCGAGCGCTCCACCCCGACCTCCACGCGACGCTTCATGTTGAGGAACGCGCTCGTGTTGTGGAAGTGGTCGATCGGTCGCTTGAGCCAGGCATGGTCCGTCAGGGCCTGCGCGTTGGACATGGACCCGTGGAAGCTCGCCATGCCGAGCAGGAGGCTCTCGATGTCGGACCGGGAGACCTGGCTGGTCGAGTGCAGGAAGGTCGCGGCCTGGGTGGTGGCGACGTCCTCCATCAACACGATCGATCGCCAGGACACGGGGTCCACGTCGCCGAAGTAGCCCTGCGGTCCAGCCACGGTGAGACCGCCACGCAGATGGCAGTAGAAGAGCGGCTCGCCGTCGATGCAGCGGATCAGGCCCATGAAAAGCCGTTGCTGGAAGGTCGTCGTCAGCTTGGCGAACACCCGGTCAGGTAGTCCTGCAGCCTGGCCGGCGTCGTTGTAGGTGAGATCCAGGGTCGCGCGCGACGTCGTCTGGCTCGTCGCGCCATCGGCGGTGAAGCCGAGCACGCGAGCACCGGGAACCTCCCCACAGAGGGCACCGGTCAGCCACTCCTCGGTGAGGTCGCCCACCGAAGCGGGCACCGAGCGCAACCGACGCGACCCGGGGACCACCTCCGCCAGTCGGCAACCACCGGTGCTGGCCATTCGGCCCAGGGCCCGTGCCGCGGTCCGTGCCGGCGAGGGCGTGGTGTTGTTCGACATTGCCTGGACTCCTGATCTGATCGAAAGGTGAAGGGACGCCGCACTCTCAGACGGAGGCGGCGAACTTCTCCGCGTGGGCGATCCGGCGCTTCTCGGCGAAGGCCAGGGCGTCGTCCCACGAGCCGCCCTTCATGATCTGGACGCGGTACTTCATGATCTCGGTCTGGCCGTTGACGGTGAGCGCACCGATCAGACGGTCACCGCGGCGGTAGAGGGCGACCCAGCGGCCACCGGCGGCGGGGTCGCCGTCGACCAGGAGCACCTCGTCGGCATCAGGCGAGCCGACGAACTGGATCCGCACGTCGTACCAGTCGGACCAGAAGTACGGAACCGTGCCGTAGGCCTTGGCGTTCTCGGGGTCGAGCGCGTTCCGTGCGGCGGCCGCGCCCTGCTCGGCCGCAGCGGTCCAGTTCTCCATCCGCTGACGCTCGCCGAGGGTCGGGTTCATCCAGCTGGCGACGTCGCCGGCGGCGTACACGCCGGGAACGCCGGTCCACAGGTTCTCGTCACAGACGATGCCGCCGATGGTGCTGTCGATCATCAGCCCGGAGCCCTCGAGCCAGCCGACCGACGGGATGACGCCGATGCCGACGACGACCAGGTCGGCCTCGATCGTGGTGCCGTCGGCGAGGACGACGCGCTCGACCTTGCCGTCGCCCTCGATGGAGGCGACGCCGACGCCACAGCGCAGCGTGGTCCCGTTGAGCTCGTGCAGGGATGCGATCGCTGCGCCCATCTCGTGTCCCGTCGCCCGCACGAGCGGGGTCGGGAGCGCTTCGACGATGGTGGCCTCGAGACCGCGCTTGCGCGCCGTCGAGGCGAGCTCGGAGCCGATGAAGCCGGCGCCGATGACGACGGTCCGGGCTCCGGCCTCGAGCTTGTCGCGCACCGCGAGCGAGTCGTCGAGCGTGCGCAACGGGTGGACGCCGTCGAGGCCCTCGGCCCCGGGCAGCAGCCGGGCATGCGCGCCGGTGGCGATGACGAGCAGGTCGTAGGGGATCTGCTCGTCGCCGACCGTCACCGTGCGTGCCTCGGTGTCGAGGGCCGTGGCGGGCTGGCCGAGGCGTACGTCGACGCCCAGCTCCTCGCGCATCGTCTCCTCGGTCCGGAACCACGGGACCTCCGGCAGCTCACCGCTGTCGTCGGCCGCCGCGAGGAACGCCTTCGAGAGCGGGGGGCGGTCGTAGGGCAGGTGGTCCTCGGCGCCGATCAGGACGATCTCACCGGTGAACCCGGTCTTGCGTGCGGCCTCGACCGCACGCAGGCCCGCGAGCGAGGCCCCGACGACGACCAGTCGACGCGGGTCGACGTCGGCCTGGCTCATGCGTCGACGATCTTCAGCGCCTCGGTCGGGCAGCCGGCGACGGCCTCCTCGACCTCCTGCAGCTCGCCGTCGCTGATCGTCTCCTTGAGCACGATCAGCTCGCCGTCGTCGTTGACCTCGAAGAAGTCGGGCGCGAGTGACTCGCAGATCCCCAGGCCCGTGCACTTGTCGAAATCGACCGTCACACACTTCATCGTCTTCTCCGTTCTCAGGTCGGCGGCTCCGCCGGTTCCCTCGATCATAACTTGAGTTATGCTCATTGGCGAGCCTGCGACAGAGATTTTCTTATCTGGATTAGATTTTTGTCAAGAAGCGACGGGCTGGAAGGCCGCGACGATCTTGCCGACGACGATCTCCGCGGTCTCGGCGCAGGCGGTCGTGCCACCGTTGGCGTACTCCTTCACCGCGTCACCGACGTTCCACAGACCCACGAACGGGGTGTCGTGGGACATGTCGAAACCGGCAACCGCACGCTGCGGCGGCCAGCCGTCGCGCGTGGTGACCGTGCTGAGGATCCGCGCCCGCTCGTCGAAGCCGGGAATCGTGTCGCGCAGGTCCTCCATGAGCAGCTCGTACTCCGCGGCCTCGTCGAAGTCACCGACCGACGGCTTCGGCACAGCCGTGCCGACATAGAGGTTCCAGCCCTCGGGAGCCATCTCCGGACAGATGTCGGTGTAGTTCGCGATGTAGGCCAGGCGCCGCGAGGACGCGAAGCTCAACATGCCCGGGGCATCGATCAGACGCTCCTGGCTGGCGAAGTTGACGGTGATCATCGCGGTCGGGCGGTCCGCACGCTTCACGGTCTCCTGGTAGTCGGCCGGGACATTGCCCTCGCCGAGCAGCCCGAGGGTCGCCGCGGGACCGACGTTGCTGATCACGATCGGCGCGCTGATGGTCTCGCCGCCGGCGAGGACGACGCCGGTGACCGTGTCGCCGTCGAGGAGGATCTGCTCGACCTCGGTCGAGAGTCGGATCTCGCCGCCGTCGCGCTCGATCGTCTCGGCCAGGCCCTTCCAGAGGCCGATCGTGCCCTCGGGGTGGAAGCCGAAGCGCTTGAACGCGCTCTTGCGGGTGAAGTAGGTGAGGAACACGCGGGCCGGCAGGTCCTCGGAACCGACGGCGAAGACCGAGGCGGCCATGTTGCGGAAGATGCCGTGGACGCCCTCGTTCTTGGTGTACTTCGACACCCATTCCTGCAGCGTCACCTCGTCCTCGGGCAGCCCGTCGTCCTTGCGCGCGGCGCCGATGCCTCCGACGAGCTTGGCGCCCTGCCGGGTCAGCTTCTGCAGCAGGAAGCCCCAGCCGCCGCCGGTGACGTCGACGTCCTTGCCCTTGATCCGGTAGAGGATCGGCGGGCTCGGCTCGCGGATGTCGAAGGGCGCGCCGACCTCGCGGCAGGTGCGCTCGGTGACACCACCGACCTCGATGACGATGGCGCCGTCGTTGACCTTGAAGCCGTCGACGTCAGTCGTCGATGCGCGCCCGCCGACCTTGTCGAGGCGCTCGACGACGAGCGTGCGGTAGCCCTGGTGCTGCAGGCGGGCGGCGGTGAAGAGTCCGCCCGCACCCGCTCCGATGACGATGGCGTCGTACGACGAATGGGTCGTGGTCATTGCATTCTCCTGATCAGTAAGAGCGCGGCAGGCCGAGCGAGGTCTGCGCGACGAAGTTGAGGACCATCTCCCGGCTGACCGGGGCGGTGCGCATGAGGCGGGTGACGAACCAGAGCTCGGACAGGCCGTACTCGTGGGAGAGGCCGTTGCCACCGTGGGTCTGGATCGCCTGGTCGAGGGCCTTCAGCGCAGCCTCCGCGCCGACGTACTTGGCGATGTTGGCCGCCTCCGCGGCACCGGAGTCGCCCTCGTCGTAGAGGACGGCGGCGTGCTGGGTGGCCAGCCGGGCGACTTCGACGTCGATGTGGGCAGCGGCGAGCGGGTGGGCGACGCCCTGGTGCTGCCCGATCGGGACCGACCAGACCTGGCGGGTCTTGGCGTAGTCGGCGGCCTTCTCCACGGCGTAGCGACCGACGCCCGAGGTGATCGCGCCGACCATGATCCGCTCGGGGTTGAGGGCGGCGAAGACCTGGCGGAGGCCGTTTCCGGCCTCACCCACCAGCCACTCGGGCTCGACGCGCACGTCGTCGAAGAAGACACTGAACTGCTTGTCCGGCGACACGATCGAGGTCGGGATCCTCTGGAAGCTCAGGCCCGGGGCATCGGTGGGCACGAGGAAGATCGAGAGCCTCTTCTTCTCCGGCGTCGACAGCTCCGCATCGCGGGTGACGACCAGGATGGCGTCGCACTGGTCGATCGCGGAGATGTAGTACTTCGACCCGCTGATCCGCCAGCCGTCGCCGTCGCGGGACGCCGTGGTGGAGACCTCGTGGCTGTTGGAGCCGGCGTCGGGCTCGGTGAGCCCGAAGGCCACCTTGCGCGTGCCAGCGGCGATGCCGGTGAGCCACTCCTGCTTCTGGTCCTCGGAACCGTGCGCGGCCAGCAGCGAGCCGATCATCGCCGGGGAGATCACCCACACCAGCATCGGCATGCCGTGCGCCGAGAGCTCCTCCACGACGACCACGGCCTCCTGCATGCCGCCGCCACCGCCGCCGTACTCCTCGGGCAGGTGGACACCGAGCAGGCCGGCCTGACCGAGCTCGGCCCACAGCTCGGTGACGTCCTCGCCGGCGTGCGAGCGCTCGAGGAAGTACTTCTGGTCGTAGCGCGCACAGATCTTGGCGACGGTCTCGCGGATGGCGCGGTGCTCGTCGGTGTCGCGGATGAGTCCGGGCATGTTCAGGCTCCTTGCGGGGTGGGGTCGAGGGTCTTGTTCGCCTGCGTGCAGGCCCACGCCATGACGAACAGGAAGACGCAGTACGTCGTCAGGGCGAGCCAGAAGACGAACAGGCCGTTCCACGCGAACGGGCCGGTCTTGAAGAACCAGGCCAGGACGTCGGGGATGAACGAGAGGGCGACGAAGAAGTTCAGGAAGGCGACCCAGCGCGGGAAGAGTCCGGATCGGTCACGCAGGATCGCCACGCCCACGGCGACGTTCTGGACCATGAACGGCATGATCCCGGTGAACAGGAACAGGAAGGCCGCGTCGTTGAGGAGCACGATGTCGCTGTGGTCGCGGTCGCCACGGAAGGCCGCGAGGGCGAAGATCAGCTGCGGGAAGAAGTTGATCAGCACCGTCGTCGCTGCGGCGATCAGCTGCACGAAGGCGAGCAGCGGGAAGCCCTTGTCCATCCGGTACAGGTGCACCGAGATCAGCGCCAGGAGCGGGATCATCAGCACCACCCCGAGCGAGGACAGCACGAAGCCGGCCCGCACCCTGCTGGCATCATCGAGGAAGAAGGCGACGACATCCGCCGTCGACTCCGAGGGGCCCATGGGCAGCGGCAGCATCCCGGCCACCAGCCACCCGATCAGCGTGACGAGCACCGCGAGAGGTCCGGTCAACGCCGCGTAGTCGGCAAGCTTCTTCAAGGTGTCTCCTGTGCTCAGTGGCCCTGGAAGGCGGGGCGCTGCTTGGCGGCGAAGGCGGCGACCGCCGCCTTCGCGTCGTCGGTACGGGCCGCGGCCACGAGCGCCTCGACCTCGGCGTTGAGCTGGTCGGGCAGGCTGCGGTCCCACGACTCCCGGAGCAGCGCCCGCATCCCGGCGAACGCGCGGGTCGGCCCGGAGGCGAGGCGGCGGGCGATCTCCTCGCCGCGCGCACGGGCCTCGTCAGCCGGGACGGCTTCGGCCACCAGGCCCCACTCGACGGCCTGGGCCGCGGTGATCGGCTCGTTGAGGAGGTAGGCACGCGCGGCCCGGGCCGGGCCGATCCGGCGAGGCAGGTGCCAGGTGCCGCCTCCGTCACCGCTCAGCCCGATGGCCGCGAAGGCCGTCACGAAGCGGGCGTCGTCGGCGGCCACGACCAGGTCGGCGGCGTACACGAGTCCCAGGCCGCCGCCGGCGACGGCACCCTGGGCGACCGTCACGATCGGCGCACCGAGGGTGGCGAGCACCTGGAAGGCGAGGTGGAAGGGCGTGGTCATCTGTCGCAGGAGCGCACCGAGGTCGTCGCCGGCATGCTCGGTGAAGTGACCGATGTCGCCGCCGACGGTCAGGTCCGGGCCCTCGCCGCAGATCAGCACGGCTCGCACGCTCGGGTCACCGGCGATCCGGACGGCCGCGACGAGCAGCTCGTCGGCCAGGCGCTGGTCGATGGCGTTGCGGGCCTCGGGCCTGCTCAGGCAGAGCGTCGCCACGCCTTCGGCGACGGTCAGGTCGATGGTGGCGAGGTCGGGCGCGGGCGCGTACCAAGCGTTTTCGGGCCGATTCGGCTGCAATCGCCCCGGATTCGCTTGGTGCGCGCCGCCGCCCGACCCGCTGTCACCGAGGGCGGCGACGAAGGCAGCGGAATCGGTGAGCTGGGTCAGGGCGCTGATCCGCCCGTCCCGGATCTCCCACTGGTGCAGGAACCACGCCTCGAAGGGGAGTCCGCTCTCGCGGCCCTTGCCGCGGTAGGTGCCCTGCACCTGCAGCCGACCGTCCTCGAGCAGCTGGTACGACGCTGGCTCGGTGCGGACGCGCCAGTGGCTCCCGATCCGGAACCACCCGTCGCGGATCATCGCCTCGGCGCCGACGTGCTCGCCGCCGATCCCGAACGGGAGGCCGGGGGTGAGGCGCGCGACGAAGTCGTCGGTGAGTGCGGAGGTGATCCGGTCACGGTCGCCCGCCGCGAGGGCGTCGTACAAGCCCTCGAGAAGGACACGGGCCGATCCAACGATTTCGCTCACCTAATTGAATATAGATTAAAGAATGTGCAGACGGCAAGGTGTGGCCGGGTCGGCTTCATCACGGGATGTAGGCGAAGGGGCACTTCCCGGGTGGAGCTCCGCTACAGAAGTGCGCGCTCGCCTGCATACCGTGATGAACCGGCACCCATTCGCCTACATCCCGTGATGAACCGCCGCCACGCGACCGGACAAAGCCCGAAACAGACGGTCAGCCGCGCTCGTTGCCCACCACGGACACGAAGGACACGCATCCGCCGGGACGGCCGCCGAGGTTGTGGGTCAGCGCCAACCGCGGATCGGCGAGCTGGCGCGGACCTGCGTCGCCACGCAGCTGCAGCCAGGCCTCGTAGAGCATCCGCAGACCGCTCGCACCGACCGGGTGGCCGAAGGACTTCAGACCCCCGTCCACGTTGACCGCGAGCCGGCCGTCGGCATCGAAGTCGCCGCCGAGGACGTCCGTCCAGGCCTGGCCGCGATCGGCGAAGCCGAGATCCTCCATCAGCACGATCTCGGTGGGCGTGAAGCAGTCGTGGACCTCGGCGAGCGAGAGCTCCGAGCGCGGGTCGGTGATGCCGGCCTGGGCGTAGGCGTCGGCAGCCGAGTGCACGACCTCCGGGAACGTCGTGAAGTCGTACGCCGGATCGAGGCCGCCGCGCATCGGACCGGCCGCGAGTGACAGGGCCTTCACGAAGATCGGTCGGTCGGTGTAGTCGTAGGCATCCTCGGCCCGCACGATCAGCGCCGCAGCGGCGCCGTCGGAGACACCGGAGCAGTCGAAGATGCCGAGTCGGCCGGCGACCTTCGGGGCCCCCTCGATCGTCTCGCGGGACACCTCCTTGCGGAACTGCGCCTTCGGGTTGCGCGCCCCGTTGACGTGGTTCTTCCACGCCACGTGGGTCATCGCCTCCCGCATCGCGATGGGGTCGACGCCGTACTTCGAGGTGTAGGCCGGGTCGAGCAGCGAGAACGCCGCCGGAGCGGTCAGCGAGAGCTCTGCGGCCGTGCCATCAGAGGGCGGGTCTGCCCTCAGGAGGCCCGAGAAGCCGGAGTCCTTGAGCTTCTCGACACCCACGGCCATGACCCGGTCATAGGCACCGGACGCAACGGCGTAGCAGGCGTTGCGGAAGGCTTCCGAGCCCGTCGCGCAGTAGTTCTCGACGCGGGTGACCGGCTTGTAGTCGATCCCCAACGGACGGCTCAGCGTCAGGCCGGACTGGCCAGAGGCCAGCGTTCCGAGCCAGTAGGCGTCGACGTCGTCGCGCTGGACGCCCGCGGATCCGAGGGCCTCGCCCACTGCGTCGAGCAGCAGGTCGTCGGTCGACGACTCCCAGCGCTCGCCGAACCGGGTGCAGCCCATGCCGACGATGGCGACGGCGTCCTTGATGCCCTTGCTGGCCACTCAGAGCACCTTGGCCTTCCAGAAGTAGTTGTGGACGTTGCCAGCCGTGAACAGCCGGCGGAAGACCAGCGACACCTCCGCGCCCACGTCGACCCGCTCCGGGTCGGCATCGGCGATCTCGAGCGTCGTCCGGCCACCCCCGTCGAAGTCGACGACGACGTCGATCACGGGCGGCGAGGGCGAGAAGGCCAGTCGGTCGATCGTGAACGTCGCCACCGTTCCGGTCTGGTCAGCCAACGAGACCGTTTCCATCGCATCGACAGCGCTGCACGACCGGCACACCCGCAACGGCGGCACGTGGACGAAGCCGCACGCGGTGCAGCGGGAGCCGGCGAAGCCGAACTTCCAGGTACCGGCGCGTGCCGACGGCGGTCCCGCAGGGCGATCCGGCTCCGGGCGTCGAGGCAGCTCGCGCTCGACCAGGCCGCGCCAGGAGAGGTACGTCAGATGGGGAATCGGGCGTCCGCCCGCCAGTTGGTCGGCGACCGACCGCGCAGCGCGACGTGAGGCGAGCAGATCGGTGGTGCGCAACAACAGTCCGTCGCAGCCATCGACCGCCGAGAGCACGAGGACGGTCTCGCCCGGACCAGCGACGTCGAGCACCGCAGCCAGACCGAGCAGCGGATCCACGGCACCGGAGAAACCGATCGGCGAGCTGCTCGAGGAGAGCGCTCCCTTGACGAGAGCCCCCGCCCGCTTGGTGATTCCCGAGTTCCCGCTAGTAACGACGACATGGTCGGCCTCCGTGAGACCAGCCTCGTCGAGCAGTCGCGCGGCCACGCCACGGACCAGGTCGGCGTACTGCTCGAAGCCGAAGCGCTCCTCCCACTGCTCCCCCGTCGTGCGTTGCGGGTCGCGCCAGCGGTCGAGCACTTCGAGGGTCTCGCTGGCCATGCCGAGCACCTCGGCGATCGCGTCGCCGTCACCGAACAGCAGAGCTGCGGCGCCGTCACCGCCGGCCTTCTCGTCAGCGGAACCGGGCTTGCCGACCCGGACATCTGCAGCGACGACGAGGCCGCCGGAGGCGACCGCGGCCCGCATCCCGGCAAAGGTCGAGCGAGCCGAGCCGATCAGGTCGGCGGCCGGAACGGTCGACGGAAGCCGCAAGGCAGCGTGGACGGCGGCGGCGTTCGTCTTGTCGAGGTACGGCGGCGACGTGCTCGCCCACCAGAGCGAACCCGGTGCGTGGCCGGTCAGCCCGCGCGCGGCCTCGACCGCCATGGTCGTTGCGTCCTCGTCGAACGAGGCGACCACCCGGGTGCCACGGACTCCGCTCTCGCTCCCGAGCCGGTACGCCGGCACGTAGGCGCCGTAGCCGAGCAGGCCCATCGGTCCGCTCGTCACGACGAGACTCCCCGGAACAGGGCAGCGATGCCCTGGCCGCCGCCGATGCACATCGTCTCCAGCGCCAGACCGCCACGACGCCGGTCGAGCTCGTGCAGCATCGTCGTGAGGATCCGTACGCCGGTGGCACCGATGGGATGGCCGAGGGAGATGCCGGAGCCGTTGACGTTGAGACGGTCCTCGACCTCGTCGAGCTTCACGCCCCAACCGGCGAGCACGGCGAGCACCTGGACGGCGAAGGCCTCGTTGACCTCGATCAGGTCGAGGTCGTCGAAGCAGACGCCGGTGCGGGCGAAGAGCCGCTGCACGGCGGAGACCGGGCCGATGCCCATGATCGAGGGGTCGACGCCGGCGGCGGCCCAGCCCTCGAACCAGGCGATGGGCTCGAGGCCGAGCTCCTCGAGCCGGTCCTCGGCGACGACCAGGCAGGCGGCTGCGGCGTCGTTCTGCTGGGCGGCGTTGCCGGCCGTCACGGTCCCGCCGGGCGTGATCGTGCGCAGCTTGCCCAGCGTGTCCATCGAGGAGTCCGGACGCACCCCCTCGTCGCGGTCGAAGATGACGGCGTCACCGCGACGCTGCGGCACCGAGACCGGCACGACCTCGTCGGCGAAGACGCCGGACTCCCAGGCCGCAGCGGCCCTCTGGTGGCTGCGGGCCGAGAAGGCGTCGGCCTCGTCGCGGCCGATCCCGAACTGCGTGGCGAGGTTCTCCGCGGTCTCGATCATTCCGCTGATCCGGCCGAAACGCTCCTCGGGCTGCGAGCGCTCGCGCCCACGGTCCAGCCGGTCGTAGAGGGTCTGGTTGCCCGAGCGCGAGCCCCAGCGCGCGGTGGTCGTGTAGTGCTCGATGTTGCTCATCGACTCCACACCACCTGCGATGACCACGTCGGCGGCACCTGTCTGCACGGTCATGGCCGCCGTGATGACGGCCTGCAGGCCACCCCCACATCGACGGTCGACCTGGAAGCCCGGGACCTCGATCGGCAGGCCTGCGGCGAGGGCCGCCCAGCGGCCGATGCAGGGCGCCTCGGAGTTCGCGTAGGACTGGGCGAAGGCCACGTCCTCGATGACGGTGGGGTCGACACCGGTGCGCTCCACGAGCGCACGGATGACGTCGGCGGCGAGCTGCTCTGCCCGGACCGGCAGCAGCGTGCCGCCGAAGGCTCCGACAGCGGTCCGGACAGGACCGACGATGGCGACGCGCCTCAGGCTGGTGCCAGTCACGGGGACTCCTTCACACCGACGCCAGCACGCGGTCAGCGCGGGCGTCGAGCTCTGCTCGGTGGGCCGGGTCGGCGACGGCGATCATCCGCTCGACCCGTTGGTTCAGGGTGGCGCCGCGCAGGTCCGCGACGCCATGCTCGGTGACCACGACGATCCCCTCGGAGCGGGGTGTCGAGGTCGGCCCGGACAGTCGGCTCACGATCCGTTGCACGGGACCGCTGCGGCTGCGGGCAGTGGAGGGGAGCGCGACGATCGGCACGCCTCCTGCGGATCGGCCTGCGCCACGGAGGAAGTCGACAGCACCGCCGACCGCGCCGACGTACCGTCCACCGGCGAGCTCGGAGTTGACCTGGCCGGTGAGGTCGACCTCGATGGCGGCGTTGATCGCGACGAGCTGGTACGACGTCGCGAGCACCTGCGGGTCGTGCGTGTAGGCCGTGGGGCGCAGCTCGACGGCTGGATTGCGGTGCGCCCAGGCGAACAGGTCGCGGGTGCCGCCGAAGAGGCCGCCGATCGCCACGCCCGGGTCGTTGGTCTTGCGGGTTCCGTTGGCGACCCCCGCCTCCACCAGGCGCATCGCGGTGTCGTTGATGATCCCGGAGTGGATGCCGAGGTCACGGTGCTCGAAGAGCTCGGCGAGCACGGCCTCCGGCAGTGCGCCGATGCCGAACTGCAGGGTCGCGCCGTCGGGCACGAGCTCGGCCACCCGGCGGGCCACGGCCAGGGAGTCGTCGCCGACGGCGGGCGTCGGGACCTCACCGGGGATGCGGGACACCTGCACGGCCGCGGTGATCTGGTCCGCACCCAGGGTGCGCGCACCGAGGGTGAACGGGACCTGGTCGTTGATCTCGGCGATCACTACGCGGGCGGTGTCGATCGCCGCCGAGAAGTAGTCGTCGCCGAGCCCGAGGCTGTGCCGTCCGTGCTCGTCCGGTGGGGAGACCTGGACCAGCACCACGTCAGCGTGGAAGTCACCACCCGAGAGCAGCGCAGGCAGCGTCGAGTAGTGGACCGGCCAGATCTCCAGGCGCTCGGCGCCGTGGAGCGCGGCGTTCGTGCCGGCCCCGCAGTAGGAGTGCACCGTCAGGCCCGACGCCGGCACGGTGTCGAGGGTGAGCGCGCTCTGCGCCGGGATCCCGACGAAGCAGCGCAGGTCGCCGATCCCCTCGGCCTGCGCCACCAGCTCCTCGACGAGCGTCGCGGGCTCGGCGCACGTCTGGCCCCAGGTGATCGTGTCGCCGGGCCGGATGTGCTGCGCCAGATCGATGGCCGGGTCGATCCTCACCCACGCCACCGATCGTGCGAGGGATCCAGGAGCTGGGTCAGGTGACCGTCGCCGAGCCACACGATCGACTCCAGCTCGAGCGCGTCCAGGTGGCGCACCCGCCCGGTCCTCAGGTCCTCGATCCGCAGGCGGACCGAGTTGCCCTCGGTGTCCAGACGCACGGCCATGGAGGCGAACTCGCTCTCCACCACCTTGCCCTGCGCGATCGTGACGTCGTCGTCCCCGTCCTCGATCACGATCTCGTGCCGAGGGCCCTCCGCAGGCTGTGCGTCCATGTCCACTGTCCCCTCAGATCAGGAAGCCGAGCGTCGGCACGGCCTGCTCGTTGTCGACCAGGACGACCTTCTTGTACGCCAGCCTGATCTGGCCGTCGATGCGCCGCAACCGGTACGTCGTACGGCCGCCCCACAGCGTGTTGCCACGGTCCCGGGACTCGAGCACCATGAAGTTGGCACCGATCTCGAGGTCGATCTCGCCGGCGGCGTTCGCACGTCCGCCGAGGAGCTCGACGTTGCCGATGATCCGGCGCAGGTTGGACGGCGGAGCCTGCGCGTAGCGCTTGCCGGTCTTCACCTGCTTCATCCGCGTCGAGATGCGGCTGCGGTTGTCGAAGATGATCGACACGGTCGTCCGGGGGTGGTCTCCCTCACCGTCCACGGGCACCCAGTAGATCGCGTCATCGGTCCACAGCGCCTCCCAGCCGTCGTAGTCGTTCTCGTCGGCCAGCCGCGCCTCCTTGTAGAGGAACTGCTCGACATCCCGCACCTCCCACCCGTGCGGGATGTCGACCAGCTCTCCGGCCGTGTCGGGGCGGGGAGGGAGCTCGGTCAGCGCGTTCACGGTCACCATCAGTCGTCCTGCCCTTCATCGGGTGCGGTCATCAGCGTCTTGTAGTGGTTCCAGAAGCCGCGCATGCCGGTCTCGTCGGTCGCGGTGCCGATGGTGAAGCCGTTCTCGTCCACGCTCTCGCGGTGCAGGCCCCGTCGTACGTCGAGCCACTCGGGGTCGGCCATCGCCACCCCGCGCTGGTTGCGCTCGTACATCTCGGTGTCGTCGGCGAGCAGCATGCCCGCCGGACCGACCGAGCCGATCGACTGCGACACCATCCGCATGTTGAGCTCGTGGCCGCCGTCGAACTGAACGGCGGTGGAGTACTGCACGCACTCGCCGACCCCGACGGGCTGGATGTTGAAGACCTGGATCTCGGCGATGAACAGGTTGGGGAAGATCATCACGTGGGGCGCGCCCTCGATCATCAGGCGATCGGCGTCCTCACCGTGCGCCTCCTTCATCGCTGCCACATAGTTGGGCACCCGGTCCGGAGTCGTCCCGAACCAGCGCATCGGCTCGGCGAAGCCGCGGAACTCAGGACGCAGGTCGTTCTCGCTGTGGCCATCACCCAGGCTGCGGGTGACGGCGGTCGAGTTGTCGCTGTAGAGCTCGCCGATCGGGCTGCCCGTGACGCCGAAGATCGAGCCGTGGACGAACTGCGGGTGGTAGCCGTCGGTCTCGTTCTCGGCGAGGAACTTCCAGTTGGAGCGGGTCTTGTGGCGCAGCCACCCGGCATCCAACGACACCTTGCCCGCCGGCGCGAGCCCGACCAGACGGTCGATCTCGCCCTTCGCGGCACCGAGGTGCTCCTCGAGGCTGGGCCCCTCCTCGGCGAGGCTGCCGAAGACGAAGCCCTGGTACGACGCAACGCGGGCGACCTTGCCCATGCCGAGCGGCAGCTGCTTCTTGCCGCCGTACCCCTTGTTGTAGGGGTAGCCGAGCAGCTCGCCCGTGTTGCGGTAGGTCCAGCCGTGGTACGGGCACCGGAACGAGCTCGAGTTGCCCGACTTGTCGTCACAGACCTGCAGGCCGCGGTGCGCGCAACGGTTGATGAGGAGGTGGACCTCCCCCTCCTTGTCGCGGGTCATCACGACGTCCTGGTCGGCGAGCTGCTTGCGGACGTAGTCGTTGACCTGCGGGACCTCGCTCTCGTGACCCACGAAGACCCACGTCCTGTGCCAGATCTTGCGCAGCTCCTCGGCGAAGATCGAGGGGTCCGTGTAGAGCGTGCCGTGAACCCGGGCGGGCTGGATCAACCGGTCGTAGCGGCTCCCTCCCTCCTCGACCTCGGACGCGGACGGGACCACAGCGGTCATGACGTTTCTCCTTGCTGGGCGACCAGCTCGACGAGCCGGAACTTCTGGACCTTGCCGGTGGCGGTGGTGGGCAGTGCGGTGGCGTCGAGGAACTCGACCCGCTTGGGGACCTTGAAGCGGGCGAGGTGCTCGCGCGCGTGGGCGATGACGTCATCGGCGGTGAGGGCCTCCCCCTCGGCACCGGGCGCGCGGACGATGACGGCACACCCGATCTCGCCCCAGCGGTCGTCCACGACTCCGACGGCGTAGACCTGGCTGATGCCGGCGTGGGCGCCGAGGACCTCCTCGACCTCCTTGGGCATGACCAGCTCGCCGCCGGACTTGTAGACCTCCTTGCTGCGACCGGTGAGGACGAGGTAGCCGTCCTCCCGGACCAGGCCGAGGTCGCCGGAGTGGAGCCAGACGGTGCCGTCGGCGGAGGTGTGCAGCGCGGCGGCGGTCTCCTCGGGCTTCGCGTGGTAGCCGAGCATCGTGGTCGGGCCGTACGACGTCAGCTCGCCGACCGCGCCGTCAGCCAGCACCTCGCCGGTCACGGGGTCGACGGTCCGGTAGACGCAGAGGGCCGCATCGGCGCCGACGCCGGCCACGCCGGCGAGCTTGGGCCGCCCGACGGTGGTCGAGGTCAGCACCAGGTCGTCCTCGGGCAGCGTCAGCGTCATCGCGCCGCCGCACTCGGTCATGCCGTAGCCGGTGACGATCTCGCTCACGCCGAACTCGCGCTCCACCTGCTCCCAGAGCCACACGGGCGCAGGCGCCGAGCCGCAGAGGATCGCGGTCAGGCTGGTCAGGTCGGCCTCGTGACGCAGCGGCGACTCGACCAGCGCGACGGCCATCGTGGGCACGCAGAGCATGTCGGTGGCGCGGTGCTTCTCGATCGCGGTGAGGTAGGCCTCGGCACTGAACGACGGCAGCATGATGACCGCACCGCCCACGAAGGTCGCCGACAGCAGGCCCTCGACGTAGCCGAACATGTGGTAGCAGGGCAGCGAGAAGAGGATCCGCCGGCCGTCCTCGTAGGCCCGGGTCAGCGCTGAGGCGTACGCCGTGCGCAGCACCGCGTCGTGGGTGACCTGGACGCCCTTCGGCGATCCGGTGCTGCCGGAGGTGTAGAGCAGGTCGGCGATGTCGTCAGGGCCGTGACCCGCGCCGTCGGCCGCTCCCGGGTTGTCCGCGCCGAGGGCCGCGAGGTCGCCGCCGGTGAAGGCACCGGGACGGGAGCTGTCACCCGGCCGCTCGACGAGCACCACGTGACGGAGGCCGTCGGGTGCACCCCCACCGGCGACCGCACGGTCGGCGAAGCCGGGAGCGTCCCAGCCGGGCACGATCTCATCGAGCATGCCGGCGTGGTCGAGGGTCTGGAAGTGGTCGTTGGTGAGCAGCACCTTGCAGTCGGACTGCTCGAGCACGTAGCGCAGCTCGTCGGTGCGGTAGAGGAAGTTGAAAGGGATCGCGACGGCGCCGGCGCGCGCGATGGCGAACTTCAGCGTGACGAACTCGGCGTGGTTGGCCATCAGGAGGCCGACCCGGTCGCCGCGGCGGACACCGAGACTCGCCAGACCGTCGGCCAGGCGTCGCGACTCGGCGGCCACGTCGGCGTACGTCAGGACCCGCTCGTCGGTCACGACGAGCTCGCGCTCGCCGAACTGCTCGGCACACGTGTCGAGCCAGGTGTCCAGGGTGCGCGGCACCCACGTGGGGAAGCGGTCGGCCAGTGCGGCGCGCCGCTCGGTGACGAGAACGTTCACGACACCCTCCTTTCTTTAATCTAGATTAGATTATTCGGGAAGTTCACGCAACGCCTCGGTGCCGACCAGGTCCACGAGCCTGAACTTCTGGACCTTGCCGGTGGGCGTGACCGGCAGGTCGCCGGCGAGGAACCACCGGCTGGGCAGCTTGTACGGCGACAGCCGCTCCCGGCAGTGCGCGACCAGCGACGCCCGCAGGGCCGCAGGATCGTCCGTTTCGCCCGGCTCGCGCAGGTGCACCGCGGCGGCGACGATCTCGCCCATCCGCTCGTCCGGCAGGCCGAACACCGTGGCGGACAGGACCGAAGGATGCTCGGCCAGGCAGGACTCGATGCCCGCAGGTGCGATGTTCTCGCCACCGCGGATGATCAGCTCCTTGAGCCGCCCGGTCAGCGTGATGTAGCCACGCTCGTCCATCGCACCGAGGTCGCCCAGGTGGACGAAGCCGTCGGCATCGACGGTGGCGGCCGTGGCGACCGGATCGTGGAGGTACTCGACCAGCTGCTGGTAACCGCGGGCGCAGATCTCGCCCGGCTCCCCCAGCGCGACCACCTTGCCGGTGCCCGGGTCGACGATCTTCACGTCGACCTGCGGCAGCGGGTGACCGACCGTCCTCAGCTTGTCCTCACGGGCATCGCCGGGACGGGTCGCCGTCAGCACCGGGGAGAGCTCGGTCTGTCCGAAGACGTTGGTCACCGCGGCGCCGAAGACCTGCTCGGTCGCCTCGATCATCGCCGCCGGGACGTTGGAGGCGCCGCCCAGCGCGACCTTCACCTGCGGCGCAGCCTCGTCGGAGACCCGCTGCGCCTCCAGCAGCGCACCGAGCACGGCCGGGACGAAGAAGAGGACCTCGACGCCCTCGCGCCGCATGGTGTCCAGCACCGGCCCGGGAGCGAACTGTTCCACCAGCACCTCGGTGCCACCGAGCCACAGCGGCCCGAGGGTCCCGATCACGCAGGCCGCGGTGTGGAACATCGGCAGCGGGTTGATCGTCACCGCACCGGCCGGCATGTCGACGTACTCCATGGTGAGCCGCGCGACATTGACCAGCGAACGGTGGCGCAGCAGAACGCCCTTGGGGTTGCCGGTCGTGCCGGAGGTGTACTGCAGCATCACCGGGAGGTCGGGGTCGGTCGGCGCCTCGGCGAGGACTGTGGGGTCCACGGCTCGGGCGCGCCACTCGTCACGGTCGGAGAGGCTGATCAGCCGCAGGTGCGGGCGATCTGCCGCCACCTCCGCGGCGACGGACGCCATGTCGTAGTCGCGGCTGCGGTCGGCGTGCAGCAGCACCGTGCAACCGGAGTGGTCGACGGCGTACTCCAGCTCGGCGCCGCGCAACACCGGGTTCAGCGCCACGAGCACGACCCCGGCCAACGCCGCGCCGTGCTGGACCAGGACCCACTCCACGACGTTCGGCGCCCACAGGGCGACGTGGTCGCCGGGCTTCGCCACCCGGCGGATCCCTGTCGCGATGAGCTGTGCCTCGGCATGGAGCTCGGCGTAGGTCAGTCGCACCTCTGCGCCATCCCCGTGCCGGTTCCCGACGAGGGCGAGCCGGTCGGGGAACTCGGCCGCGCGCTCCGCCAGCAGCGCGGGAACGGTCAGGTCGATCAGGTCGACGGACCTGTCCGCCGGCAGGTACGACGTGGTGAGGCTCATCAGCTCTCCTCGGAGACGGTCACTCCGGGTGCGGCTCCGAACCGGGGGCGTCGCTTCTCGGCGAAGGCGGACACGCCCTCGGCGAAGTCGTCGGTGTCCCAGAGCATCGTCTGGTTGCGGACCTCGAGGTCGAGGACGGCGAGGGGGTGGCGGGGCTCACCGGAGAGCATCTGCTTGATGACGCCGAGGGCCAGCGGAGGCCCTGATGCCAGCGTGGCGGCGTCCTCGAGGGCTGCCGTCAGCGCCTCGCCGCGCGCGACGACCCGGTCCACGAGGCCGATCGAACCAGCCTCCGCACCCTTGACCCGGGTGCCGAGCATCAGCATCTGGCGGGCACGAGAGGTGCCGACCCGTGCGGGCAGCGAGGCGAAGATCCCCATGTCGCCGGCCAGTCCGACGCCGGTGAACGTCGTGGCGAAGGTGGCGTCGTCCGCCGACACCACCCGGTCACATGCCAAGGCGAGGGCCGTTCCCGCGCCGAACGCTGGACCCTCGACAGCTGCGACCACGGGCTTGGGCGTGTGCCAGAGGGCACGGATGATGCGTTGGGCCGCCTGGGCGCGCGCGGTCGTCTCGTGCCGGGGCTGGCGCCTCATGGTGGAGATGTCGCCGCCCGAGCAGAAGGCCCCGTCCGCGCCGGTCAGCACGATCACCCGTACCTCGGGCGCTGCGTCCGCGGCCTCGACCGCGTCGGCGAGCGCGTAGCGCAGCGGCAGGTTGATGGCGTTCTTCACCTGCGGCCGGTTGAGCGTGATGATCCGCACCGCGCCCCGGTCCTCGACCAGGATCAGGTCGGCCTCCACCTGGGGCGTGCTCATCTCAGCGACCCTCGTAGACGCCGGGACGGCGCTCGATGACGGCGGCGAGCGCCTCGAGGCTGTCCGCAGTGCCGGAGAGCTCGGACACGACACGCGCCTCCTCCGGCATCCGTTCGACGACGGTGGAACCCAGGCCGTCCCACACGAGACGCTTGGTGGCGGACAGGCCGAGCGGCGGCTGCGCGGCCAGGTCGGCGGCGAGGGCGTTCACCGCGTCGGCCAGCTCGGCGTCGGGAACCACCCGGCTCACGATGCCGAGGTCGTGTGCCTCGGCCGCGGTCAACGTCGGGTTCGTCAGCAGGATGTCCAGCGCCTTGCGCACACCGACGATCCGGGCGAGCGTGACCGTGGTGCCGCCGTCGGGCGCCATCCCGACCCGGACTGCGCCGGAGAAGAACTTCGCCGACTCGGCGGCGACCACGAGGTCGACCGCGCACGCGAACCCGAACCCGGCCCCGCCGGCAGCGAATCCCTGGATCTGCGCGATCACGGGGACCTTGAGCTGGATCAGCGCCGCGGTCGCGAGCTGGAGCCAGGCGGTGGCCTCGCGCAGGTAGTCGGGAAGACCGTCACCCTTGCCGAGGAAGGTCTTGACGTCACCGCCGGCGCAGAAGTGGCGGCCCTCGCCGCTGAGGACGGCGACGCGCACCGTCGGGTCGGCGTGGACCCGCAGCACCGCGGAGTGCAGCTCGCGGAGCAGGTCGGCGTCGACTGCGTTGGCGGCCTCCGGGCGG
Organism: Nocardioides sp. Root190; assembly: GCF_001428565.1. Lineage (GTDB taxonomy): Bacteria > Actinomycetota > Actinomycetes > Propionibacteriales > Nocardioidaceae > Nocardioides. Next base: position 629,812 of record NZ_LMIA01000001.1, read on the forward strand.
TTGAGGCGGATCCGGGCGATCCCGTCAGCGATGTCGAGCAGGACCAGGCCTTCGCTGATGACTGCGGTGGATGCGCTCATCTACTTCTCCTCCTTGCGGCCAGCGAAGGCCGTGACACTGGCACCACCGGCGTCGCCGGAGATGTGGGCGACGACGGCGTCCATCTCGAGGTCGAGACCGGACTCGAGATCGGTCGCGAGGCCCTCGCGGACCAGTCGCTTGATGCTGCGCACCGCGTCGGTACGACGTCCCGCGAGCCGCGACGCGAAGGCGTCGACGTCGTGGTCGAACGAGTCAGCGGCGAACGACCGGTAGGCGATGCCCCACTCGACCGCGTCGACACCGGTGATCCGGTCGCCGGAGAGCAGGAGGCCCAGGGCCCGCTGCCGTCCGGCGATGCGCGGGAGCCGCTGGGAGCTGCCGCCGCCGGGGACCATGCCGAAGTTCACGTGGTTGTCGGAGATGCGGGCGTCGTGGCGCACCAGGACGATGTCGCAGGCCTGCATGAGCTCGAAACCACCGGCCATCGCGACACCCTCGACCGCGGCGATGACGGGCTGCTCGATCTCCCCCACCGCCGCGCAGGCGGCGCGGAAGGCGGCGAAGAGAGTACGGAGCGAGTCGGGGCCGTCGGCCCGCAGGCGCTGGACCTCCTCGAAGTCACCGCCAGCACAGAAATTGCCACCCGAGCCGCGGATCACGACCACCCGCACATCAGGGTCGGCACCCGCAGAGCGCAGTGCCTGCTCGAGCGCCGCGGCGAGGGCGGTGGTGACCGCGTTCATCGCGTCCGGTCGGTCGAGCGTGATCGTGGCGACGCCCTCGGCGATCTTCAGGCTGACGGGCGCGACCCAGGCCGGAGCGGAGGCGTTCACATGCCCCTCCCGCCGGAGACCTCGAGCACGGCGCCGGTCATGTAGCTGGACAGGTCGGAGGCCAGGAACGCGACGACGTTCGCGATCTCGTCCGGCTCACCGGCCCGGCGCATCGGGATGGTCGCCTCGGTGGCGGCGTACGCCTCGGCCGACATGGCCTCGGTCATCGGGGTGCGGATCAGGCCCGGCTGGATCGCGTTGACCCGGACGCCGTGGTGGGCGAGCTCCTTGGCCGCGGCCTTGGTCATGCCGACGATGCCCGCCTTGGCGGCGCTGTAGTTGGTCTGACCCGGGTTGCCGACCTTGCCCGACATCGAGGAGATGTTGATGATGCTGCCGCGCCTGGCCTCGCGCATGACCTCGCTGGCGGCACGGATGCCGAGCCAGGTGCCCTGCAGGTGCACGGTGATGACGGCCTGGAAGTTCTCGAGGGTCATCTTCTTCAGCGACGCGTCGCGGGTGATCCCGGCGTTGTTGACCAGCACGTCGAGACCGCCGTACGCGTCGACGGCGTCACGCACGAGGGCGGCGACGCTGGCTTCGTCGGTCACGTCGCACGCGACTCCGCGGGCGTTCTCACCGATGCCGGCGGCCGCCGCCGCGGCCTTGTCACCGTCGAGGTCGGCGATGGTCACGCGGGCGCCGTGGTCGGCGAGGACTGTGGCGATGGCCAGCCCGATCCCCTGCGCCGCGCCGGTGACGACGGCGGTACGGCCGTCCAGCAGGTCGCTCATGCTGCACATTCCTTGCCTGAGCCCTGCGGTGCCTCGCTCCGGCACACCTCGCTGGCGCTCGGCGTACCTCCGCGGGGGCTCCTCGCGCTCATGCGATGTACCTCACGATCGAGTGGACGACGGCAGCCGGCTTGTCCGAGCCGTCGATCTCGAAGGTGCTCTCGAAGATCGCCTGGACGGCGCCGTCCAGGGGCGTCACGGACAGGACGGTGGCGGTCAGGCGGATCTTGCTGCCGACCCGGACCGGCGCCATGAAGCGCACCTTGTCGAGGCCATAGTTGACGGCCATCCGCACGTTGTCGACCCGGTAGAGCTGGTTGAGCAGCGGCGGGAGCAGCGACAGGGTCAGGAAGCCGTGCGCGATGGTGGCGCCGAACGGGCCGTCCTTCGAGCGCTCCGGATCCACGTGGATCCACTGGTGGTCCCCGGTCGCGTCAGCGAACTGGTCGATCCGTGCCTGGTCGACCTCCAGCCAGTCGGAGGTGCCGAGCACGTCTCCGGTTGCGTTCGCGAAGCCCGCGACCCCGTCGTACACCTTCACTGCAGTCACACCCGTCCGGTCGACGTAGATTTTGAATCAAAACTAAATTATAGTCTGGACTTGAAAAGTGCAATGCAGCGCCAGAACGTCACGCAGGAGGAACCCACATGTCCGAGGCCTACATCGTTGAAGCGGTGCGCACGCCCGTCGGTCGCCGCAAGGGAGGCTTCGCCGAGGTCCACCCCGCCGACCTCGCAGCCCACTCCCTCAAGGAGCTCGTCAGCCGCGCCGGCGTCGACCCCGCCGCGATCGAGGACGTCGTCCTCGGCTGCCTCGACAACATCGGCGCCCAGGCAGGCGACATCGCCCGGACGTCGGCGCTCGCCGCCGGGTTCCCCGAGACCGTCCCCGGCGTCACCATCGACCGCCAGTGCGGATCGGCCCAGCAGGCCGTGAGCTTCGCCGCCATGGGCGTCAAGAGCGGCATGCAGGACCTGGTCGTCGCCGGCGGCGTGCAGAAGATGACCCAGTTCCCCATCCTCTCCGCCTTCGGCGCCGGTGCCGAGTTCGGCTCCACCGACCCGTGGACCGGGTGCGAGGGCTGGCAGGCGCGCTACCCGGGCGAGGAGATCTCCCAGTTCCGCGGCGCCGAGATGATGGCCGCGCACTGGAAGCTCACCCGCGACGACTGCGAGGCGTGGGCCTACCAGAGCCACCAGCGCGCGCTCGCCGCGATCGACGCCGGGTACTTCGACCGCGAGATCAGCCCCTTCGCCGGCGTGAGCGTCGACGAGGGCCCGCGCCGCGACACCACCCGCGAGAAGATGGCGACGCTGCAGACCCTGGTTCCGACCGGTGTCCTCACCGCCGGCGTCGCCTCCCAGATCTCGGACGCCTCCGCCGCCCTGCTGATCGCCTCCGAGGCCGCCGTCAAGGAGCACGGACTCACCCCTCGGGCACGGATCCACCACGCCTCGGTGCGCGGGGACGACCCGGTGATGATGCTGTCGGCGCCGATCTCCGCCACGCAGTACGCCCTCAAGAAGGCCGGTCTGACGATCGACGACATCGACGTCATCGAGATCAACGAGGCCTTCGCGCCCGTCGTGCTCGCGTGGAACATCGAGCTCAACGCCGACCCCGCCAAGGTCAACCCCAACGGCGGCGCGATCGCGCTCGGCCACCCGATCGGCGCCACCGGTGCCCGCCTGATGACCTCGATGCTCCACGAGCTCGAGCGCACCGGCGGCCGCTACGGCCTGCAGACCATGTGCGAGGGCGGCGGCCAGGCCAACGTCACCATCATCGAGCGGCTCGGCTGAGCACGACGATGGAACGCACCCTCTACGACGACGACCACCAGTCCTACCGCGAGACCGTGCGGGAGTTCCTGGCCCGCGAGGTCATCCCGCACAAGGACCAGTGGGACGACGACAAGTGGATCCCCCGCGAGGTGTTCAAGGCCGCCGCCGAGGCAGGTCTCTACGGCCTGCAGGTCCCCGAGGAGCACGGCGGCAGCGGCGTCGACGACTACCGCTACCGCCTGGTCGTGAGCGAGGAGGTCGCGAACGCCAATGCGATCTCCTTCGGTGTCACGCTGGGCCTGCAGGACGACCTCTTCCTGGCCTACCTGCTCGGGAGGGCCGACGAGGAGCAGAAGAAGCGCTGGCTCCCCGGCTTCGCCGCGGGCGAGCTGATCGGCGCGCTCGCGATGACCGAGCCGGGCACCGGCTCGGACCTGCAGGGCATCCGCACCACGGCCCGCCTCGACGGTGACCACTACGTCGTCAACGGCCAGAAGACGTTCATCTCCTCGGGCATCATGGCCGACCTGATCGTCCTGGCCGTGCGGACCGACCCCGAGGGTGGCTCCAACGGGTTCAGCCTGCTGATGGTCGAGGCGGACTCCACGCCCGGCTTCGAGCGCGGCCGCAAGCTCGACAAGATCGGCCTGCCCGCCCAGGACACGGCCGAGCTCTACTTCACCGACGCCCGCGTCCCTGTCGCGAACCTCCTCGGCGAGGAGGGCCAGGGCCTGAAGTACCTGATGAGCCACCTCCCGCGCGAGCGGCTCGGGGTCTGCGCCCAGTCCATCACCACCGCTCAGGCGACCCTGGACCAGACCATCGCCTACCTGAAGGACCGCACGGCCTTCGGCAAGCGACTGATCGACTTCCAGAACACCCGCTTCGAGCTCGCCGAGATGGAGACCGAGCTCGACATGGCCCAGGCGTGGATGGACACCGCGGTCGTCGCCTTCAACGACGGCAGGCTGACGCCGGTCGAGGCGGCCAAGGGCAAGTGGTACATCAGCGAGCTGATGAAGCGCATCGTCGACCGCTGCCTGCAGCTCCACGGTGGCTACGGCTTCATGCGCGAGTACCCCGTCGGCAAGGCCTACATCGACACCCGGATCCAGACGATCTACGGCGGCACGACCGAGATCATGAAGGAGATCATCGGGCGGGACATCGCCGGGGGGCGCTGACGCTGCAGGGATCCCCTCCCCAGAGGGGATCCCTGCGCTTCCTGCCCACTGCAACGGCCGGGAAGCGCAGGGAGAGGCCAGGAAGCACCCCTCAGCGGCCGCGGCACCACCTCGCGAAACCCGTCGTACGACGTACGCCCGCGCCCACCGACCACCGTCGAGGCGCGGGCCTCTCTCGGACTTCACCCCTTAATCGAAATTCAACTGGAGGCACCATGGCGCTCAAGGACACCCTCTCGGTCATCGCGATGGCCGGGCAGGTCGCGGCAACGGTGGCCCTCGAGCGGGTCGGACCCGGTCCGCGGCTCGACCGCCCGGGCGTCGTACCCCCGAACGCGGAGGCGATCACCGCCGCCTGGCTGACCAGGGCCCTCGCCAGCGACGTCGCCGGTGCCGAGGTCACGGCGATCGAGATCACCGGCGGCAGTGACGGCACGTCCTCGCGACGGGCGCTGAGCATCGAGTGGAACGCTGCCGGAACCGCAGCGGGGTTGCCGACCAGGCTCTTCAGCAAGGCAGCCGCCGGGCTCTTCTCCCGACTGCTGCTCGGGCTCACCGACATCGCCGAGGGCGAGTCCCTCTTCTACAACCACGCGCGGCCGACCCTCGAGCTGCGCAGTCCCCGTGCCCACTACGCCGGGTTCGATCCGCGCACGCGGCGCTCACTCGTCCTGCTCGAAGACCTCTCGACGACCGGGTGGACCTTTCCGGATCCCCAGTCCAACCCCGTCACGCGCACCGACGCCGAGGACATGGTCGACCAGCTCGCGGCCTACCACTCCGGGCTCTGGGACAGTCCACGATTCCTCCGCGACCTCAGCGGGCTCAAGGGCGCTGCGCGCTGGCAGGAGGACCTCGACGGTCGGGTCGGCTTCCGGTCACGGACGTTGCGGGGCTTCGATCGCGCGGCGGAGGTGCTGCCGGCCGGGATCCTCGCGCGGCGTGCCGACGTCTACCCGTCCTTCCACCGGGCGCTGTCGTTGCACGAGCAGGGACCGCAGACCCTGCTCCACCAGGACCTGCACCTCGGCAACTGGCTGCGCGACGCCGACGGTCGGATGGGGCTCTACGACTGGCAGTGCGTGGCCCGTGGCAACTGGGCACTCGACTACTCCTACGCGATGGCGGGCGCCCTCGAGCCCGCCGACCGTCGCGAGTGGGAGGAGGGCCTCCTGCGCCGTTACCTCGAGCAGCTCGCCGACGCAGGAGTCGCCCCTCCGTCGTACGACGCCGCCTGGCTCGCCTATCGGCAGCAGCCGATGCACGCGTTCGCCTTCGGCCTCTTCACCCTCGGCGGCACCCGCTTCGAGCCCGAGCTCCAGCCACGCGCCTACACGCTCGCGGCGATCGGCCGGATCGCGCAGTTCGTCGACGACCACGGAACCCTCGCCACCCTGGAGGACTGACCCCGGCGGCGCCTGTCGGCGCCGTTCACCGATCGAGCGACGCCGCCGGAACGTGCGGCCCGAGGAGGACCACATGTCCGAGCCCACCCGCGTCACCGACCGGGTCGCGGCCATCGCCCTTCCCCTGCCACTGGAGGGCCTGACGAGCGTCAACTGCTACGTCCTTCGTGGCGACCGGGAGACCGTGCTTGTCGACCCGGGCTGGTCCTCGCCAGAGACCGAGCGGGCCCTGCTCGACGGCCTGGACGCGCTCGGCCTCGCGCCGGGCGACATCAGCCGGACACTGACCACGCACCACCACTGGGACCACTACACGCAGGGCCTGACCTGGCAGCGGAAGCACGACATCGCGGTCCATCTCGGTCGCGGCGACGACCACAGCATCCACGCCTGGCGCGACCTCGAGGGCGCCTTCCCGCGCCAGGTCGGCCTGCTGCAGGCTGCCGGGGCGCGGGAGCTGGCCGCCGAGGTCGCCGCTCTCCCGGTCGAGATCCACGAGCAGGGCATGGACTTCGACCTGCCCGCCGCCTGGCTGGACGACGGGGACCAGATCGATCTCGGCAACCTCACCGTGCGCGCCCTCGCGACCCCCGGCCACACCCGCGGCCACGTGTGCTTCGAGGTCGTCGAGGAGCATCTGCTGCTCACCGGCGATCACGTCCTGCCGCGCATCACGCCGTCCATCGCCTACGAGCGCGAGCCGTCGCCGGACTCCCTCACGTCGTACCTCGGATCGCTGGGACTCGTCGCCGCCCTCCCCGACCACCGGATGCTCCCCGCCCACGGCGCGATCGGGGGCCGAGCCGCCCAGCGTGCGAGCGAGCTGATCGCGCACCACGAGGAGCGGCTGGCAGTCGTCCGGGGGCTCGTCGAGCAGGGTCACGCCACCTCCTTCGAGGTCGCCCGGGCGATGACCTGGACGCGCCACGAGCGCCGGCTCGAGGATCTGGAGATCACGCACCGGATGACCGCCGTCCTCGAGGTCGCGGCCCACCTCGTCGTGCTGGAGAAGGCAGCGAGGCTCACCAGAGCCACCACCAACGGCACGGACGTCTTTGCCGTGTGACCACAGCGCCCGGCGCTCGTTGGACGAGTGAGGCCCTTCGCCGAAGCCTCCTGACACTGGGGACACCGATGGCAGCACCATGGCGGGTTCTCGTCGTCGACGACGACGCAGAGTGGCGTTTCACGGTGAGCGTGTACGTCGACCCGAACGACAATCTCGAACTGACGGGAGCCACCTCACTCGCGCGCGCCCTGGCAGCGGTGGAGGAGGATCCACCCGACGCCGTCGTGATCGACATCGCCCCCGGCAGCAGCGGCGCCGACGGCTTCGTCACGCTCGGCGAGATCTGCCGTCTCGTACCGGACGCGCTGGTCTACGTCTACACCTACGAGGTCGACGGCGCCGCGGATGCGCTGGCCATGGGCGCCAGCGCGGTCCTCGACAAGGCCACGCCCCCGCAGACCGTCCTCAGCCTGGTCTCGATCGCCCTGCGCGAGCGCGGTCCGGGCGAGCCCGGCCTGTGAGAACTCCTGAGCGCCCCTGAGCACTCCGCTCAGCGGCCGCCGGCGACCCGCAACGTCGTCGCAGTGACGTACGACGCCGCATCGCTCATCAGCCAGGCGACCGCATCCGCGATCTCCTCGGGCTGCCCGGCGCGTCCGAGCGGGATCTGCGGCGCCATCCGTGCAACGCGCTCCGCATCTCCGGTCGTCGCGTGCAGGTCGGTGTCGATCAGGCCCGGCGCGACGGCGACGACCCGGATGCCGCGGTCGGCGACCTCCAGACCGAGACCGCGGGTGGCCAGGTCCAGCCCTGCCTTCGCAGCGGCGTAGTGGACGTACTCCCCCGGTGACCCGATGGTCGCGGCTCCCGAGGTGATGTTGACGACGACCCCGCCGCGACCGAGCACGGCAACGGCCGCGCGGGCCACGAGGATCGGCGCCGTCAGGTTCACCTCGATGGTGCGGCGGATCTCCTCGGCCGGCGTCTGGTCCAGCGGCGCGAACCGGTAGGTCGCGCCCGCGTTGTTGACGACGCCGGTCAGCTCGCCGAGGTCCGCTGCGGCGGCGAAGAGCGCGTCGATACCGGCATCGGTGCCGAGGTCACCCGCGACCGCCACGCACCGCACCCCGAGCGCGGTCAGCTCGGCGACGGTCGCGGCCGCGCTCGTCTCGTCGCTGCGGTAGCCGAGGACGAGGTCATGGCCGTCCTCGGCGAGCCGTCGCGCCACCGCTGCGCCGATGCCGCGGGTTCCGCCGGTGATGATGGTGAGAGCCATGGACGAATCATCGCAAGCGTCCGGAGCAACAGCCTCCTTGTCCTAGGCTGCGGCCATGTCGACGCCCCGCGGTCCCGGCTCCACGCCCCTGCCCGCAGAAATCGTGCGGGTGGACGCTCCGGAACCCCGCGCGACGCTCGTCCTCTGCCACGGCGCCTGGCACGGCGCGTGGTGCTGGCAGGACGGCTTCACCGAGCGACTGGCAGCGCGCGGCATCTCGACCGTGGCGCCGAGCCTGCGCGCCCACGCCGGGTCTGCGGGCAGCCACCGTCTCAACGCCGCCCGGATGCGGCACTACACCGACGACCTGACCGCCGTCATCGACGCCGTCGTCGCCACGGCCGACACCGCCGTGCACGTCGCCGGGCACTCGATGGGCGGTGGCGTCGTCCAGATGTTCCTGGCCCGTCCCGATCGGCCGGAGGTCGCGAGCGCGGCGCTGCTGGCGTCGATGCCCCCGGCCGGCGTCTGGCGGGTGACTCGCGACATGGCCCTGCACCGCACCCGCGACTTCCTCGCCGCCAACGCCCGGCTGGACCTCGGCCACCTGGTGCGCGAGGAGGAGGACGTGCGAGCGATGTTCTTCACCGCCGCCACACCCGGTGACGTCGTACGACGCACGACGCAGCGCCTGCAGTCGGAGTCCTACCTCGGTTTCCTCGACATGCTCGCGCTCGACCGGCCGCGCCCGCGACCCGGTCGCGAGCGGGTGCTGGTGATCGCGGCCGGCAAGGACCCGATCTTCAGCGCCGCCGATGCCACCGCCACGGCGCGGGCCTGGCACGCGCCGCTCTCCACGATCGAGGACATCGGCCACGACCTGATGCTCGACACCGGCTGGGAGCAGGTCGCCGACCAGCTGGCCGACTGGATGCTCGGCGCCTGAGCGGTCGGTCAGCCGACAGGGTTCTTGCCGAACGTCACGTCGTCCAGGCTCGCGATCTCGCTCCAGCGCTCGGAGACCTCGCGCAGCGACGGCGGCGCCGAGAAGACCGCACCCTTGTTCTGGAACTGGGCGACCCGGTAGACCTGACCGCCACCCGCGACGAACACTGCACCCGCGTCGGTGGACTCCTCGGAGAGGAGGTAGGTGACGACCGGGGAGACGTAGGACGGCGGGAGCTTGTCGAGCAGTTCCTGCGGCGCGATGTCGGCCGTCATCCGAGTGGCTGCCATCGGCGCGATCGCGTTGACCTGGATGCCGTCGCGGGCGCCCTCGATGGTCAACGTGTTGAGCAGGCCCACCAGGCCGGCCTTCGCGGCGCCGTAGTTGGCCTGACCGAAGTTGCCGAACAGGCCGCTGGTCGAGGTGGCCATCACGATCCGACCGAAGCCCTGCTCGCGGAAGTGCGGCCACACGGCCTTGCTCATGAAGTAGCCACCATCGAGGTGGACTGCCTGGACGAGCTTCCAGGCGTCGGTGTCCATCTTGGAGAAGGAGGTGTCGCGCAGGATGCCGGCGTTGTTGACCAGTCCGTGCACGGCCCCGAAGGTGTCGATCGCGGTGGCGACGATCGCGGTCGCACCCTCCTCGGTCGCGACGCTGTCGTAGTTGGCGACGGCCTCGCCGCCGGCTTCGCGGATCTCCTCGACGACCGCGTCGGCCATCGACGTACCCGCTCCGCTGCCGTCGCGCGACCCGCCGAGGTCGTTGACGACCACCTTGGCGCCGACGCTGGCCAGGAACAGGGCGTACTCCCGTCCGAGCCCGCCGCCCGCTCCCGTGACGATGACTACGCGACCTTCGACTCCGGCCATGCCGACAGCTCCTTGCACTCGAAAGATTTAATCGAGATTAGAATACAACAACGGACCGCCGCCTGGGAGGAGGCAACGGTCCGTGGTCGGGTACGACGGGTCAGGAGACGACGAGGTCCTGACGGCCGGCCGCCTCGAGGGAGGCGATGTACTTCGGGAAGAGCTTCTTGCCGAGCGGCGCGAGCTTCAGCAGGCTGGCGACATTGCCGTCGACCTTGATCTTGCCGCGCGCCATCGACAGCGGCAGGTTGACCTTGCCCTGCCAGTAGGCGCTGCCGAGGTCGGCGGTCATCTTCATGGTCGCAGCGGGATCGGCCATGCCGACGCCGTCTCCGATGGCCTGCTTGCCCATGTCGATGACCAGGCTGGTCTCGGGCTCGGTGAACTCGAACTTCACGACGATGCCGGTCGCGACCATCTTCGGCCCGACCTCCGGGTCGTCGAATCCGGCCTGGAACACGCCGCCGATGTAGTGGCGGACCTCGTCAGCATTCTTGAAAGCCATCGCTGGACTCCTCTTCCCTGGAGCCACCGGACGTGCGCTCCGTCACACGACGGACCGTAACATAAGTTAGGTTATGATGGAAAGTGGAGCCGCCCGCCCAGCGGTGCGGTGGGCTCGCGCCCTACGATGGAGGTCGCAACCTCAGAGGAGCTCCCCGATGACCGAGCGTCAGGTACGCCGCAACGAAGCGCTGCGCGACACGTGGTTCGAGGGTGCCAACCAGATCCTCGCGACCGAGGGCTACGGCGCCCTCAAGCTCGCGGCTCTCTGCAAGCGCCTCGGCGTGACGACGGGGTCCTTCTACCACTCGTTCGACAACTGGCAGGACTTCACCGACTCCCTGCTCGAGAACTGGCTGCGCGAGCGCACCGAGCAGACGGTCACCATCGTGCGCCAGCACGACGACGCCGTCGAACGCCTCCTGATGCTCGCCCAGGCCAGCGCCGAGCTGCTGCACCAGACCGAGGCCGCGATCCGCGTGTGGGCCGGGGTCGACGAGCGCGTCGGGACCGTGCAGCGCAAGGTCGACGAAGGTCGCTACCAGGTCGTCCTCGAGGCCATGGCCCAGATCGTCGGCCCCGTGCGCGCCGAGCAGTACGCCGTCTGGGGTCTCAGCACCCTGATCGGCTACGAGATGATCGCCGACCAGCACGGCCGCGAACACCTGCTCTGGTCGCTGGAGAGCATCCTCGCCGACGCCCGCAACGGCGCCTGATCCCGCCCGACGCCGTCGTACTCGCCGTACTGGTCGTATCTCGGACGGCGGCAGCAGCGCTGTAACACGCTGTCCACGTATCAACCACGCCGCTGCAGCGCGCGTGTCGCGACGCCAACGGCGTGGAAGCCCGGTGAACGGCGTGTTACAGCCCCGCGACCCGCCGCACGCACGCAACGTCGGGCAGCGGGCGGCGGGCGGCGGGCGGCGGGCCAGATCAGAACAGCTTGCGCATCAACGCACGGGCCGTCGGGCCGTACGGCGGGTAGACGATCGACGGGTCGGGCTTGAAGCCCTTCATCGCGACCGACTTGCGGTGGCTGAGGGCCTGGAAGCCCCACTCGCCGTGGTAGGCCCCCATGCCGCTGGCCCCGACGCCGCCGAAGGGCAGGCTCGGGATCAGGTAGTGGATGGCGCAGTGGTTGACCACGGCCCCACCGGCCGGGATCTCCGCCACGAGCCGCTCGGCCGTCTTCTTGTTGCGACTGAAGACGTAGAGGCCCAGGGGCTTGGGGCGATCGTTGACGAACTCGATCACCTCGTCGACGGAGGTGAAGCTGCGCACGGGCAGGATCGGACCGAAGATCTCCTCGGTCATCGACGGCTCGTCCACGTCGGGGTCGACCAGGATGGTCGGCTCGATCGTGAGTGCCTTCGCGTCCAGTCCGCCGCCGGCCACGACCGTGCCCTTGGTCAGCTCCAGGTAGCTCGCGAGGCGGTCGAACTGGCGCTGGTTGACGATCCGCTTCGGGCCCTCCTCCGCGGTGAACTGCGCGACGGTCTCGCGGATCCTGGCGACCAGCTGCTCCTTGACCGACTCGTGCACGAGGACGTAGTCGGGTGCGATGCAGGTCTGGCCGGAGTTCATCAGCTTCACCCACGCGATCCGGCGGGCGACGACGTCGAGGTCGGCGTCCGCGGTGACGATCGCGGGGCTCTTTCCACCGAGCTCGAGGATGACCGGCGTCAGGGTGTTCGCTGCGCCGGCCATGATCTTGCGGCCGATCTCGGTGCCTCCGGTGAAGAAGGCGTGGTCGAACCCGAGGGACAGCAGCTCCTGGGTGACGATGCCGTCGCCCTCGACGACCGCGAACGCGTCCTTGTCGAGGTAGTCGGGCAGCGCCTCGGCCATCAGCCGCGACGTCGCCGAGGCCACCTCTGACGGCTTGAGGACGACGCAGTTGCCGGCGGCGAACGCAGCGACCATCGGACCGAGCGACAGGTTGATCGGGTAGTTCCACGGCCCGATCACCAGCGCGACGCCGAGCGGCTCGTACTGGATGCGCGCACTCGCGGGCATCTGGGCCAACGGCACCCGACGACGCTGCGGACGCATCCACCGGCGCAGGTGCTTGATCGCCTGCTCGGCCTCGCCCTTCGGCGGCGCGATGTCGCCGAACCAGGACTCGAACGGGCTGCGCCCCAGGTCGGCGGCGAGCGCCTCGGCGATGTCGGTCTCGCGCTCGGCGAGGAAGCGCACCAGGCCCTCGAGCTGCGCCTTGCGCCACTCGTAGGGCCGGGTACGGCCGCTCTTGTACGTCGTACGGAGCCGGCCGAGGAGGTCCCCGAGCCCGGTCGTGCTGCTCTGGTCGGCAGAGGTGGCAGTCATCGTGATTCTCCAGTCAGCTCAGGTCGGCTCAGGTCAGCGTGTACGGCATGCGCTTGACGGCGCGGACGAAGTTGCCGACGAGGTACTCCGGCTCGCCGAGCACCAGGTTGGGTGCGCGGTGCAGCAGGTTGTCGAAGATCTCGCGGAGCTGGATCTTGGCGACGAAGTTGCCCATGCAGAAGTGCGGGCCGCCGCCGCCGAAGCCGACGTGCGGGTTGGGGTCGCGCAGGATGTCGAACTCGTGGGCGTTCTCGAAGACGTTCTCGTCGCGGTTGCCCGACGAGTACATCATCGCGATCCAGTCGCCTTCCCTGATCTGCGCGCCGCCGAGCACCGTGTCCTGGGTGGCGGTACGACGGAAGGTCATCACCGGGGACACCCAGCGGACGAACTCCTCGATCGCCGTACCGATGCGGCCCTGGTAGTCCTCGAGCAGCAGCGCCTTCTGCTCCGGGTACTGCTGGAGCGCACGCATCGCGAGGCTGATCGAGTTGCGGGTGGTGTCGTTGCCTGCGACCGAGAGCAGCACGAAGAAGGCACCGATCTCGTCGTCGGTGAGCTTCTGGCCCTCGACCTCGGCGTTGACCAGACCGGTCATCAGGTCGTCCTGGGGGTTGTTGCGACGCTCCTCGGCGAGCTCCATGCCCATCATCAGCAGGCCGACGAGCGACTCGTTGAGGACCTCGCCCGGCTCGCGCCCGGCGGCAACCTCCTCGTCGGCCCAGGACACCATGCCGTCGGCGTGGTGCGCGGCCTCGAGACGCTTGTCGTCGTCGGTCAGCCCGATCATCTCGTAGATCGTCCACATCGGGAGCCGCTTGGAGACGACGTCGACGAAGTCGCCCTCAGGGTTCTCGAGGAGGTTGGTGACGATGTCGTGGGCCTGGCGCTTGATCTGGTCCTCGATCGCCTTCACCCGCTTGGGCGTGAACGCCGAGCTGACCAGGCGGCGGATCACCGGGTGGCGCGGCGCATCCATCCCGAGGAAGCTGCCGGCGGCCTCGTTGATGTCCTCCGGCACCTCCTCCATCTGGAAGCCCTGGCCCGAGCAGAACAGGTCGGTCCGCTTGCTGACCTCCTGGATGAGCGCATGGCTCGTGACCACCCACACGCCTTCGTTCTCCGAGGGGATGAGGGCGCCCTCGATCGGACGGTGCCAGCTGATCGGTGAGTCGGCGCGGAGCTTGGCGAAGGTGACCTCGCGCTCCTCGGCGGTCTTCGCCCAGAACGAGACCTCCGAGATGCTGTGCTCGTGGAGCGTGCGGGGCACGGTCACGGCAGCAGTGTCGAGGTCGTTCTCGATCATGGTCATGGTCAGACTCCCGTCGGGACGTACAGCTTCTCGAGCTCGCGCTTGACGAGCTTGCCGGTGGGCAGGCGCGGGATCTCGCCGATGAAGTCGACGGTCCGGGGCGCCTTGAAGTGGGCGATCCGCTCACGGGTGTAGTCGATGAGCTCCTGCGCGAGCTCGTCCGAGGCCGCCGCGGGGTCCTTGAGCTGGACCACTGCCTTGACCTGCTGGCCCATCTCGTCGTCCGGGACGCCGATCACGGCGACGTCGTAGATCGCCGGGTGCAGGGTGAGCACGGCCTCGACCTCGGCCGGGTAGATGTTCACGCCGCCGGAGATGATCGTGAACGCCTTGCGGTCGGTGAGGAACAGGTAGCCGTCCTCGTCTAGGTAGCCGAGGTCGCCGACGGCGGTCCACGACTGGTGCTGCGGGTGGGTCGCCTCGGCCGTCTTGGCCGGGTCGTTGTGGTACTCGAACGGGCGGGTCTCGCGCTCGAAGTAGACGGTGCCGACCTGACCGGCGGGCAGCTCGACGCCGTCCTCGTCGCAGATGTGGGTGATGCCGATCATCGCCTTGCCGACGGTGCCGCGCTTGCTGAGCCACTCCGGCGACGAGACGAAGGTGATGCCGTTCTGCTCGGTCGAGCCGTAGTACTCGAAGACGACCGGCCCCCACCAGTCGATCATCGCCTGCTTGACGTCGGGCGGACACGGGGCAGCAGCGTGGACGGCGAGACGGAGGGTGCCGTGGGCGTACCTGGCCCGCGTCTCCTCGGGGAGCTGGAGCATCCGCACGAACATGGTGGGCACGAACTGCGCGGTGGTGACGCCGTACTTCTCGATCGCGGCCAGGGCACCCTCGGCGTCGAACTTCTCCATCATCACGACCGTGCCGCCGAGGGCCTGGACGGCGCCGCTCCACTTGAGCGGCGCTGCGTGGTAGACCGGCGCGGGCTGCAGGTAGACGTCACCCGGACCGACCTTGAAGGGTCCGCCGAGGAGTCCGGTGATCGGGTCGCCGGGCTGGTCGACCTGGATCGGCAGCATGGCCTGCTTGACGCCCTTCGGGCGGCCGGTGGTGCCGGAGGAGTACATCATGTCGGAGCCACGGGGCTGGTCGACGAGGCGCTCGCCGGCGCTGGCGAGCAGGTCGTCGTACGACGTGTAGCCCTCGACCTGGCCACCGAAGACGAACGCGTGCTCGACCTGGGCGGACAGCTCGCGGACCGCGGCCGCGCCCGAGACGCCGGCCGAGGCGATCAAGGCCTTGGCGCCGCTGTCGCTGACGATGTAGGCGATCTCGTCGGCGTTGAGGTTGCGGTTGACCGGGGTGATGTAGAGACCCGAGCGCATGCACGCCCAGTAGATCTCGAAGCACTCGGCAGCGTTGTCGGACAGCATCGCGACGACGTCGCCCTTGCGCAGTCCCAGACCGTGCAACGCGCTCGCCAGGGCCGCGGAGTTGTCGTCGAGCTGGCCGTAGGTGACGACTCGTCCCGAGCCCGTCATCACGACGGCCGGGTGGTCGGGGTTGGTCGCTGCGTGGGCTCCTGGATACATCGTGCACCTTCCGGTTCGTGTTGCTCGTTGGGGGTGAGGACGCCGACCTGGTCCGATCTCCCCGAGAAATCAGACATGTGCGGGGCGTCACAAACTACCGTAACCTGAGTTATGCTGGACGTCCAGAGCCCGCCTTGTCACATTGCGGGTTTTCTGATTCTCTTTTAAAAAAGACCTTGGAGGCGACCATGACCGCATCGACCGGAGCCCGCACCCTGAGCGGCAAGCGCATTGCAATCACCGGTGCAGGCCGCGGTATCGGCCGCGCCACCGCAGAGGAGCTGCACCGCCGTGGTGCCCTCGTCGCGATCGGCGACATCGACACCGATTCGGCCAAGGACGCCGCGACCGCCATCGGCGGCGACGTCAGCGCCCACCACATCGACGTGACCGACAGCGAGTCCTTCGCGGCCTTCCTCGCCGACGCCAAGCAGGCGATGGGCGGCCTGGACGTGCTGATCAACAACGCCGGCGTCATGCCGATCGGGCACTTCCTCGACATCAGCGAGGACACAGTGCGCCGGGCCACCGAGATCAACCTGCTCGGCCCCACCCTGGGCATGCGCGCCGCCCTGCCCGACATGCTCGCGGAGGGCCGGGGCCACATCGTCAACGTGGCGTCCGTCGCCGGCAAGGCCGCCGTTCCCGGCGGCCTGTACTACTGCTCCCACAAGGCCGGCGTGATCGCGCTGACCGAGGGCGCCCGCCTCGAGTTCGGCGGCCGCGGCATCGACTTCACCTGTGTGATGCCGTCCTTCACCAACACCGACCTCATCGCCGGCACCAAGGGCACCAAGTTCCTCAAGAACGTGGAGCCGGAGGACGTCGCCAAGGGGATCGCCGACGCCATCGAGCACAAGCACAAGGACGTCTACCTGCCGAAGTCGCTGCGGCAGATCACCTTCACCCAGTCCCTCACCGGGCGCCGGATGCGCGACTTCCTCAACAACAAGCTGGGCGCCTACAGCACCTTCCTGGACATCGACCAGGCCGGCCGCGCGGCGTACAACGATCGGATCAGCAAGAGCTGAGTCATGGCCGAACTCCCGCACGAAGCAGCCGTTCGCGCGCTGCAGGACGACGCACGTCCCGATGCCGTCCGCCGTCAGCACGAACGCGGCAAGCGCACTGCTCGCGAGCGGATCGCGATGCTCGTCGACGACGGCAGCTTCCGGGAGATCGGCGCACTGGCCCGACCCGAGGAACCCGGACCTCGGGGTGAGCCGCTGCTCGGCGACGGCGTCGTGACCGGGACCGCCCGCATCGACGGCCGGCCGGTCGTGCTCACCTCGACCGACCACAGCGTCGCCGGCGGCAGCAACGGACTGGTCGGCAACGAGAAGTGGCGCCGGTGCAGCGAGATCGCCGCCACCCGCGGGATCCCGCTGGTGATGCTCCTCGACGGCGGCGGGCACCGGATCCACGAAGGCCTGGACGCCCGCGACTTCGCCGGCGGGTTCGACATCCAGGAGATGCAGACCCGGCTCAGCGGCTGGGTCCCGATGGTGGCAGCGATCCTCGGGCCGGGCTACGGCCAGCCCACCCTCGGCGCCTCGATGTGCGACTACGTCGTGGCCGTCCGCGGCACCGCGACCATCGGCATGGCCCCACCGGCACTCGTCCGGGCCGCCACCGGGGAGAACACCGACGCCGAAGCCCTCAACGGGGCCGACGTGCAGGCGTCGTACGGCTCGATCGACCTCGCTGTCGACACCGAGGGCGAGGCCCTCGACGCACTGCGGTGGTACCTCGACCTGCTCCCCTCGAACGCCGAGGCCGAGCTCCCGCGCGAGGTCAGCGCACTCCCCCGGGCCGCGGCCCTCGCGGCGATCGACACCAACGTCCCGGCCAACCTGCGCCAGGCCTACGACATGGCCGAGGTGATCGCCGGCATGGTCGACGAGGACAGCGAGGTCGAGCTCAAGTCGTCGTACGCCCCCAACCTGATCACCACGCTGGCACGGATCGAGGGGCGCCCGATCGGCATCATTGCCAACCAGCCGCTGGCCCGCGCCGGGATGCTCGACGCGGCGGCGGCCGACAAGGCCGCGCACCTGGTCTCCCTGTGCGACGCCTTCGGCATCCCGATCCTGGTGCTCATCGACCTGCCGGGCCTGGCCGTCGGCGCCGATGCCGAGAAGTCCGGTCTGGCGCGCTCCAGCGCCCGCCTGTCGCTGGAGCTCGGCTCCGCGACGGTCCCGACCTTCACCGTCGTCGTCCGCAAGGGGTACGGCGGCGGCTACGTGATCATGTCCGGCGGCCGGACCTTCCACCCCGAGCTGGTCGTGGCCTGGCCGCACGCGGAGACGGCCGTGATGGCCGTGGACACCGCGATCGAGCTGGTCTTCGGGCGCGATCTCGCGAGCGCTGCCGACCCTGCCGCGCGCCGGCTCGAGCTGGCCGAGCAGTTCCGCGACAAGCTCGGGGCGGTGCGCGGCGCCGAGGGCTTCGGGTACGACGCCGTGATCCGTCCGAGCGAGACGCGGGCCTGGCTCGCCGACCTCCTGGCGACCCTGCCGCGACACCGACTGATGCAGACGTTCACGCCCCGGAGGCATCCCGTCGCACCCCTCTGAGGGGGCTCTGAGGGGGTCCAGGGAGTACCGATCACGGTGCGAGTCACGGCTGCGCCGGCGTGAGGAGTGCCACGCCCGGAACGTGACGGCCGCCACTGCGCTAACTATTGCAAGCAGGTCACCATGGGGAAGTTGAGACCTTCCCGACCCGGGGAGGCCGCCCACGCGCGCCGAGGCCCGCGACGACGTGGAGCGACATCGAATGACGATGAAGTAGTCGCGGGCACGGGAGAACCAGCAGTACGCCGGACCACCCCCTGGGGGAGGGACGGCTCGGGGCGAAGGATTCCAGTCCTGGGCAACAGCAGCCCAAGCCCGACAGGTCACCTCTCGAAGGCGTCGCTGCGGAGACACTCCGATGTCCACCACTTTCACGCGAGTTGGCGCGCGCCTGCTCGTCATCCCACTCACCACGTCCGTCTTCCTCGCGGCGCCGGCGCCCTCGTCGCACGCCGCCACCCGGACCGCCGTCGTCAGCACCACCACCGCCACCGACGTGCGCACCCAGGTCCAGACCGGGACCGCCACGCGCGCCGAGCGCCGTGCGGAGCGCATCGCCCAGCGCAAGCGCTTCGGCAACCGCGCCGTCTCGGTGGCCCGGAGCCGCGCCGGCTCGGCCTACCGCTACGGCGGCACCGGTCCGCGCGCCTTCGACTGCTCCGGCCTGACCCAGTGGGTCTACAAGAAGCTCGGCAAGCGGCTCCCCCGTACCTCCGACGCCCAGGCCGGCGCCGTACGCCGTGTGAAGCACCCGCGCCGGGGCGACCTGGTGTTCTTCCACAACGGCGGCAACGTCTACCACGTCGGCATCTACGCCGGTCGTCACCAGCTGTGGCACGCCTCGCGGCCCGGAACGCCGGTCCAGAAGGCCCGGATCTGGAGCAACTCGGTCTTCTACGGCCGGGTGCGCTGAGACAGGCACCCCGCGGAGAGCAGCGACCGCCGGTCCCCCGGAGTGGGGCACCGGCGGTTGCTGCGTCCGGTGCGCGATGCTGGTGACGTGACGATCTACGTCGACGACATGCAGCTCTCCGCCCGGGTCGGCCCGGTCGAGGGCGTGTGGTCCCACCTGCTCTCCGACCTGCCCGGCGAGGCCGGTCAGCGCGAGCTGGTCGCCTTCGCCGAACGTCTCGGCATGGAGGCCCGGTGGATCCAGAACGAGGGCACCGCCACCGAGCACTTCGACCTGCGCGAGCCCATGCGGCAGCGGGCGCTCGAGCTCGGCGCGACGCCGATCACCTACGGGCGCGCCGTCGCCGCACTGACCCGTGCGAAGCGAGCGGCGAACCCTGCCGGAGGTTGAGGTACGAGGCGCTCAGCGGCCGGTGAACTCCGGCGGACGCTTCTCGGCGAAGGACGACATCGCCTCGTCGAGGTCGTTGCTCAGCAGGAACGCGGCGTTCCACACGGCGGTGTAGCGCAGACCGGCCTCGACGCGGGGTCCGCGCTCGACGTCGAGGACGTCCTTGATGCCGTGCAGCACCAGCGGAGAGTTGGCGGCGATCCGGCCCGCCAGCTCCCGCGCGGCAGTCCGGGCGGCAGCCGCGTCCGGGTGGACGTGGTTGACCAGGCCGATGGCGGCTGCCCGCTCGGCGTCGATGTCGTCACCGGTGAGGGCGAGCTCGCGCAGGTGGCCGTCACCGATCACACCGACGAGGCGCTGGAGGCTGCCGAGGTCGGCCACGATGCCGACCTTGGCCTCGCGGACGCTGAAGACGGCATCGGCGGAGGCGACGCGCACGTCACAGGCGACCGCGAGGTCCACCCCGCCACCGATGCACCAGCCGGTGACGGCGGCCACCGTCGGCGTACGCGTGTTGGCGACGGCGTCCAGAGCGCCCTGCCAGCGCCGGATCAGCGCGAGGAGGTGCTGACGCCCGCCGGCGTCGGTCGCCGTCCGCAGGGGCACGAAGGTCCGGGCGGCCTCCTGCAGGTCGAGGCCGAAGGAGAAGTGGGCACCGGAACCCGTCACGACGATCGCACGCACCTCGGGGTCGGCATCGAGCGAGGTGAAGGTCTCCTCGAGCTCGACGAAGAAGGCCTCGTCCATGACGGCCTTGCCGCCGGAACCGGCCAGCTCGACGGTGGCGACGTGTCCGTCGTGGGTGACGGTGAACCGCTTCTCTGTCATGCGGCGAGAGTAGAGGAACGGCGTGCCGATAGATTTGCTCCCGTGACCGGAATCGCTCATGAGGTCCGGCGCTACGGGGCGTCCGACGTCAGCGATGACGGCGCGGTCCTGGGTGCCTACTCCTCCGACGCCTCGCTCTACCGCGTCCCGCCCGCTGCGGTCGTCTTCCCCCACGACGCCGACGACGTGCGCGCGACGCTGGCCGCTGCCCGTGCGCTCGGACTGCCCGTGACCGCCCGCGGTGCGGGGACCTCCGTCGCAGGCAACGCGATCGGTCCGGGCATCGTCATCGACTTCAGCCGCCACATGAACCAGGTCCTCTCCATCGACCCCGACGCGGGTACGGCGACGGTGCAGCCGGGCGTGGTCCAGTCGGTCCTCCAGACCGCCGCGGCGGCGTACGGCCTGCGGTTCGGCCCGGACCCCTCGACCAGCACCCGCTGCACCATCGGCGGGATGATCGGCAACGACGCGTGCGGCGCCCGGTCGCTGGCCTACGGCCGCACCTCCCACAACGTGGTCGGCCTGCGCGCGCTGCTCGCCGACGGCAGCGAGATCGTCACCACCCGCTCGGCAGCCGGCGCCCCCGAGGCCGCCGACTCCTCCGGCGTGCTGGACCGGGTCCGCGAGCTGATCGCCGGCGATCTCGCGACGGCGCGCACCGAGTTCGGCACCTTCGGCCGACACGTCTCCGGCATCGCACTGGACCACCTGCTGCCCGAGCGCGGCTTCGACCTGACCCGCGCGCTCGTCGGCTCCGAGGGCACCCTGGCCGTTCTCACCGAGGCCACGGTCCGGCTCGTCCGCACGCCCGCGGCCAAGCTGATGGTGGTCCTCGGCTTCGACGACTTCCCGACCGCCGGACACGCGACGCCCCAGGTCCTCACCTTCGAGCCGTCCGCCTGCGAGGGCATCGACCGCCGCCTGATCGAGGTGATCACCGAGCGCCGCGGCCCTGACGCCGTACCTCCCCTGCCGGAGGGCAATGCCTGGATGTTCGTCGAGATCGCCGGCGAGGACGCCGACGAGGTGCGCGCCCGGGCCGTACGCCTGGTCGACGCCGGGCTCGGCGTCTCGGCCCGTCTGGTCGAGGACTCCGTCGCGGCCGACCGGCTCTGGCGGATCCGCGCCGACGGCGCCGGCCTCGCGGGCCGCGCACCCTCCGGCCGCCCTGCCTGGGCCGGCTGGGAGGACGCGGCGGTCCCGCCGGAGAAGCTCGGCACCTACCTCACCGCCTTCGACGTCCTGCTGGAGCGCCACGGCCTGACCGCGATGCCCTTCGGCCACTTCGGTGAGGGCTGCGTGCACGTCCGGCTGGACTTCGCCTTCGACGCACCGGACGGTCCCGACCGCTACCGCGCCTTCATCGAGGAGGCCTCCGACCTGGTCGCCTCGCTGGGCGGCTCGCTGTCCGGCGAGCACGGCGACGGGCGGGCCCGCAGCGAGATGCTGCCGCGGATGTACTCCCCGCGCGCGCTCGAGCTGATGGCCGCCGTCAAGCACGCGTTCGACCCCGAGGGCCTGCTCAACCCGGGCATCCTCGTCGACCCCGCGCCGATGACGGCCGACCTGCGCTACGGATCGACCTCGCGCCTCACCAAGGGCCTGGCGATGGCCTACGCCAGCGACGGCGGGGACTTCGGCCAGGCCGTGCACCGCTGCACCGGCGTCGGCAAGTGCCGGGCCGACAACAGCGGCTCGGGCGGCGTGATGTGCCCGTCCTTCCAGGCCACCCGCGAGGAGATCCACTCGACGCGCGGACGTGCCCGCCTGTTGCAGGAGATCGTCAACGGCGACAGCGACATCTCGTGGGGATCCCCCGAGGTGCACGACGCCCTCGACCTCTGCCTGTCCTGCAAGGGCTGTGCCTCGGACTGCCCGACCGGCACCGACATGGCGAGCTACAAGGCCGAGGTGCTGCACCAGACCTACAAGCGCAAGATCCGGCCGCGCACCCACTACTCCGTCGGCTGGCTGCCCCGCTGGGCCAAGGCGGGCTCGGCGATGCCCCGCCTGGCCAACTCCTCGATGGGCCTCACGCCGCTGCGCAAGGTGGCCCTCAAGGTCGCCGGCGTGGACACCCGCCGACAGATGCCTGCCTTCGCACGGCGCACCTTCCGTCGTTCCTTCCGCAGGGCCGGCGAGGTCGCCGCGACCGGGACGCCCGTGGTGCTGTTCGTCGACTCCTTCACCAACCACTTCGCGCCCCAGGTCGCGGACGCCGCCGTCGCCGTGCTGCGCGAGGCCGGTTTCGACCCGAAGATCACCCGCCACCAGGAGTGCTGCGGACTGCCGTGGATCAGCACCGGTCAGCTGGACGGCGCGGCCCGGCGGTTGCGCTCGATGGTCGACGCCCTGTCCTCAGACGCCCTGGCCGGCCTCCCGATCATCGGCATCGAGCCGTCCTGCACGGCGGTCCTGCGCCACGAGCTCACCGAGCTGGTGCCGACCGACGAGGCCCGTGCCGTCGCCGCGGCGACCCGCACCCTGGCCGAGCTGCTCGCGGCGACGCCGGACTGGACGCCGCCCGACCTCAGCGACATCTCGATCGTCGCGCAGCCGCACTGCCACCACCACGCGGTGATGGGCTGGGAGACCGACAAGTCCCTGCTGGAGCGGGCCGGCGCCCGGGTCGAGGCCGTCGCCGGCTGCTGCGGCATGGCGGGCAACTTCGGCGTCGAGCAGGGCCACTACGAGGTCTCGCTCGCCGTGGCGGAGCAGAACCTCCTGCCCGCCGTACGACGGCCTGCCGGAGACGGTCGACGGGTCGTGCTCGCCGACGGGTTCTCCTGCCGCACCCAGCTCGACGAGCTCGCACCGGACGCGAAGCCGCTGCACCTCGCCGAGCTGTTGGCGGGGTCGGGGGGCTGAGTCCGTCGGGGCGGGGGCTTCATCACGGGATGTAGGTGGATCGGAACATCTGTAGCGGAGTTCCGCTACAGAACCGACTGCTCGACAACATCCCGTGATGAAGCGGACCACCCCGGCCCCCTTCGCCTACATCCCGTGATGAAGCCGCCGCGACGACCGACCCAGCACCCACCCCACCCTCAGGCTGCCCGGACCCACTCCCCGCGCACCTGGTCGACGTACGACGACCGGTCGGCGTCGATGCGCACCGGCCCGTTCCCGTGGTTGAGCAGCATGGTGGTCGCCCCGGCGCGCTTCGCAGCGGCCAGCCGTCGGAGCGCAGCGGCCTCGCCGCCGACGTTGCGCAGGGTCTTGACGACGATCTCGAGCCCGACCTCCTCGGCCACGGCCAGCACCTCGCGGTAGACGGCAGGCTTCTCGAAACCGGCGCCGCCCTTGACCTCCCACTCGATCCCCGTCAGGCCGATGCGGGCGGCGGCGCGCACGATCTCGACCATCGTCAGGACGCGGTGGGATCGGCGTCGTCGCTCCGGAGCCGGCGTACCTGCGCCAGCGTGAGGTCCGACCACCGGGCGTCCTCGGGGACACTCCCGGACGGGTCGCGGAAGTGGTCACCCCGGATCCGCGCCCAGTGGGTCGCCAGCGCGACGAGTGCCCCGCCCTCGACCTCGCGGCAGTAGTTGGAGTCGATGTCGATCCACTCGAGGTCGAGCTCGACCGCCCGGCGCAGCCCACGCACGGAGTTCTGCAGCCGGTAGGGCTTGTTCTCGTGGAAGAACCTCCGGCGTGGGGCGTCGGTGGTCCCGGTGCGCTCGCCCGCTGTCGCCGTCGTACCGCTGTCCGGCGGGGGCTCGGCGGACGTGTCGCCGCAGCCCGCGGTGCCGACCACGACTGCCAGCAGCAGGGCGGGGACCGACGTACGGATGCGCACGGGGACAGGCTCTCATCCGGCGCCCACCGAGGGGCACGGCCAGCCGGGGCGGGACGCACGAGGACAATGGTGGTCATGACGAGCACCGCCGAGGCCCCGGTCCTGTTGCGGCGAGAGGGCCACGCTGCGCATGTCGTCCTCAACCGCCCCCGCGCGATCAACGCGCTCACCCACGAGATGGTCGGCCTGATCACCACGGCGCTGACCGAGTGGGCGGGCGATGACTCGGTCCGCACCGTCGTCCTGACCGGGGCGGGCGAGCGCGGGCTCTGCGCGGGCGGCGACATCGTCGCGATGTGGCGCGACGCGAAGGCCGGTGGCTCGGAGAACGCGTCCTTCTGGGCCGACGAGTACCAGCTCAACGCCCTCATCGCCACCTACCCCAAGCCCTACGTCGCGATCATGGACGGGATCGTCCTCGGCGGTGGCATCGGCCTGTCGGCGCACGCCGGCCAGCGCGTCGTCACCGAGCGCTCGAAGATCGGCATGCCGGAGACGGGGATCGGTTTCCTGCCGGATGTCGGCGGGACCTTCCTGCTCTCCCACGCTCCCGGCGAGACGGGCACCCACCTGGCGCTGACCGCCGGCTCGATCGGTCCCGGCGACGCGATCGCCACCGGCTTCGCCGACCACTACGTCCCCACCGACCGGATCGCCGGCCTGCTCGCCGACCTGGCCGACGGCGATGCCGACGAGGTCCTCGCCGAGACCGAGCTGGCACCACCACCGTCCCCACTCGCCGAGGCGCGGTCCTGGCTGGACCCGGCGTACGCCGGCAGCGACCCCGTCGCGATCGTGGAGCGGCTGCGGGCGCTCGGCCACGAGGAGGCCGATCGGGCCGCCACGGCGATCGAGGCCAAGTCCCCCACCTCGATCCACGTCACCCTGCGTGCGCTGCGTGAGGCGGGGGCGATGACGACCCTGGCGCCGGCACTGGACCTGGAGTACCGCCTCGCCCTGCGCTTCCACACCTCGCACGACTTCGTCGAGGGCGTGCGGGCGCAGGTGGTCGACAAGGACCGCAACCCGCAGTGGGCTCCGGCCCGGCTGGCGGAGGTCGGCGCGGACGCGGTGGCGGCGTACTTTGCACCGCTCGGGGCGCGCGAGCTGGGACTCTCCGCCCGCGTTTGAGCGACACAGGCGACAGAAACTAGAACACGTTCTACGCTGTCCCCCTGACCGTGGCGAGCCTCGCCGCGACCCGCTCCAGGAGGAACCCGTGACCGTTGCGCGCGCCCAGCGCTTCACCGACCGTCGTGTCGTCGTGACCGGAGCCGCCGGTGGCGTCGGCAGGGTCGTCGCCGACCTGTTCCGTGCCGAGGGAGCCCGGGTCGTCGGAACCGACGTGGCCGAGGCCGAGCGGGTCGTGGCGTGCGACCTCTCCGACGACGCGGCCCGCGACGCCTTCGTCGCCACGGCGCTGGCCGAGCTCGGGGGCCTCGACGTGCTCTGCAACGTCGCCGGGATCCAGCAGTTCGCCGAGCTCGGCAAGCTGACGCCCGCGGGCCTGCGTCGGCACTTCGACGTCAACGCGCTGGCACCGCTGATGCTGGCCCAGTCCTTCTCCGAGGCGCTCGTCGCCAGCAAGGGCAATGTCGTCTCGGTCGCGTCGATCTCGGCCGTGATGGGCCAGCCCTACAACGCGCAGTACTGCGCCTCGAAGGCCGCACTGCTGCTGGGGATGCGCTCGCTGGCCGTCGAGCTCGGCACCCTCGGCGTACGCGTCAACTGCGTGTCCCCCGGCGGCATCGAGACGCCGATGATCGAGGCCGCCGCAGCGGGCCTCCCCGCCGACGTCAACTGGGACCTGATCGCCAAGAGCCAGTCCGTCATCCCCGGCTTCATGCCGCCCGAGGACGTCGCCGAGGCCCTGCTCTACCTCGCCTCCGACGTCGCCCGGTCGGTCACCGGCGCAAACCTGGTCGTCGACCGCGGTGTGGTCTGGTGAGCACCGCCGGGGTCGACGGGATGGGCGTCGGCATGACGCTGCCCGTGATGGAGCCGCACATCGGGCCCGAACGCCTGCAGGAATGGGCCGAGCTGATCGACGCGGCGCCGTACTCCTCCCTGGCCTTCGGTGAGCGGATCGCCTTCGACAACCCCGATGCCCTCACCCTCCTCGGCGCGGTGGCCGCGTGGACCCGGCGGGTGCGCGTCGTCACCACGGTGATCGTGCCCCAGCTGCACGACCCGGTGATGCTGGCCAAGGCCCTCGCCACCGGCGACCGGCTGTCGGGCGGCCGGCTCTCGGTCGGCCTCGGCGTCGGCGGGCGCGAGGAGGACTACGAGGCCGTCGGCGCCGATCACGCGACCCGGACGATGGCCGACATGGCCGAACGGGCCGGCGTACTGCGTCGGGTCTGGGCCGGCGAGAACCTCACCGGCGCCACCCGCCCGGTCGGTCCGCCGCCCCACCGCGCCCCGGGACCCGAGCTCCTCGTCGGCACCCTCGGCCACAAGACCGTGCGGCACGCGGCCCGCTGGGCGGACGGTCTCGCCGGGATGACCCTGGACGCCGACGTGGCCGGCACGGCCGCACTCTTCGACGTCGCGCGTGAGGCCTGGGCCGAGGGCGGTCGGGAGGCGCCGCGGCTGACGACGTCCTTCTGGTTCGCGCTCACCGAGACCTCCGAGGACCCCCGCGCCCAGGTGCACCAGCACCTGCGCCACTACATGAACTGGATCCCGGAGTCCTTCGTCGACGCCCTCGCCCCGACCGCCGGGTTCGCCGGGACGCTCGCCGAGCTGCGGGACCTGCTCGCGCGCTTCGCCGCAATCGGCGCCGACGAGGTCCAGCTGATCCCGACGAGCGAGGACCCGCGCCAGGTCGAGCTGGTGGCGGAGCTGCTGGCCTGATCTGCTGGCCTGATCTGCTGGCCTGGTCAGGCAGATCGACAGGGAATCGATCGACCTGCGTGACCGGATCCCTGTCGATCCGCGTACTCCTGGTTGTCCACAGGCCAGCGACCGGCAGGTGTGGCGGTGTCTCCGGACGGTGACAACACCGTCATGGACACGATCGACGACCTGCTCCGACACCAGGACGGTGTGATCGCACGCCGGCAGGTGCTCGCCTGCGGTGGTACGGCGGCACTCGTCGCGCGCAAGCTGAGGCGCAGGGAGTGGGTCGCCGTCCATCCCGGCGTCTACGTCGACCACACCGGGCCGCTCACGTGGCGGCAGCGGGCGTGGGCCGCCGTCCTCGCCTGCTGGCCGGCAGCCCTCGCCGGATGGTCGGCGCTCCGCGCACACGAGGGGCCCGGGCGCCGTCGACCACCCGGGAGCGACGACATCGAGGTCGTGGTGCACCAAGGTCGGCGACCGCCCGCGCTCGCCGGGGTGCGGGCGCGCGAGTCCCGCTCGTTCGACGAGTCCGTCCAGCTCGGCCTGAGTCCTCCACGCCAGAGGTACGACGACGCGATCCTGGACCTCGCGGACCGGGCCACCGATGAGGTCGCTGCGATCGGCATCCTCGCTGACGCATGCGGCGGACGTCGTACGACGGCGGCCCGTCTCCTGGAGCGGGTCGGCCAGCGGGCCCGCCTCTCCCGACGCGCGCTCCTGTCAGCGGTGCTCGCCGACGTCGAGTCCGGCACCTGCTCCGTCCTCGAGCACGGGTACCTGACCCGGGTCGAACGCTCCCACGGACTCCCGCGCGGCCTGCGCCAGGTCGAGGCACGCGACGGCGGCGGCCGACGTATGTATCGCGACGTGGTCTACTCCGGGCCGGGCGGCCACTGGCGCCAGATCGTGGAGCTCGACGGCCGGCTGGGACACGACTCGACCCAGGACCGGGACCGCGACCTGGAGCGTGATCTCGACGCCGCGCTGGACGGCGCCGACACCCTGCGGCTCGGCTACGGACAGGTCTTCGACCGACCGTGCTCGACCGCGGCCAAGGTGGGACGGGTCCTCCAGCTGCGCGGATGGCACGGGCGTACGACGCCCTGCCCGTCCTGCAGTGCCACTGATCGACAGGGATTCGATCGACCTGCGTGACCGGACCCCTGTCGATGTCCGCTGCGCAGGGCTCAGGCGTCGATCGGCCGGATCCCGGCGGCGTGCCGGCGCGCCAGCTCCGCGTAGTACGGCGCATTGGTCTCGATCCAGAACGCCGCGCCGGTGCCCTCGATCGGGCGCTTGACCTCGGCGGGGCTGCCAGCGGCGAGGACGCCGGCCGGGATGGCCGTGCCGGGGGTGACCAGGGAGCCGGCGGCGACCAGCGTGCCCGCTCCGATGGTGGCGCCGTCGAGGACGGTGCTGTCGTTGCCGAGCAGCGCCTTGGCGCCGAGGGTGTCGCCGTGGAAGACGCAGGCGTGGGCGACGGTGGAGTTCGCGCCGAGCTCGACGACGACGTCAGGGGCGCCGTGGACGACCGAGTTGTCCTGCACGTTGGCACCCTCGCGGACGATGATCGTGCAGATGTCGGCACGCAGGACGGCGCCGTACCAGACGCTCGCGCCCTTCTCGATCCTCACGTCGCCGATCAGGGTGGCGGTGGGGGCGACGAACGCCTCGGGGTGGACCTGGGGCGCGCGACCCTCGAACTCGTAGGCAAACACGGGCGTCACGCTAGCGGCGGGCGCACCTCGGTGGAGAAACCCGCGCACTTCGGCGGAGAGGACCACGCACTTCGCGGGTCACCCGGCGAGCCAGTCGGCGGTCGCCTCGGCCAGCCGTGCGCGGGCATCCCGGTCGCGCGCTGCGGGCGCGGGCGGCGTGGGCCGGCTCTTGTGGTGGTAGCCCGCGGCGGTGTCGGGATCGGTCGCCAGCCGCACCAGGTGGTCGGCCGACTCCGCGGGCGACATCAGCATCCGACGTTCCAGGGGTTGCGCGATGCGCCGCAGCCGCCGGAGCACCGGTCGGGTCTCCAGCCCGCGGTCGGCGATGCCCGTGGACACCGCGCCGGGATGGGCGGAGAAGGCGCGCAGGCCGCGCTCGGAGTGGAGCTGGTCCAGCGACGCGGCGTGGTGCACCAGGGCGAGCTTGGAGGTGCCGTACGCCGCCCAGGAGTCGTAGTCGACCGGGCGGCCGAGCATCGCGTCGACCGTGCCGCGCTCGTGCAGCTTGGACACGACGTGCAGCACCCGGGCGTCACCGGTCGCGTCGGCGGCGACGAGCAGGGCGGGCAGCAGGGCGGTGGTCAGGTCGACGGTGCCGAGGTAGTTCGTGCGCCAGTGGACCTCGTGCCCGTCGAGCAGCTGCGGGCTGGTCCAGCGCGAGCCGAGGTCGAGGTGGATCCCGGCGCTGTTGACCAGCAGGTCGAGCCGGTCCGCCCGGTCGCCGTACCACTCGGCGAAGCGGGCGACGGAGGTCCGGTCGGCCAGGTCGAGCGGGTGCCAGGAGTGGTCCTGCACCGGGTCGCGGCGGGTGGTGACGACGATGTCCCAGCCGCGGGCGTCCAGGACATCGGCGACGGCCCGGCCGATCGAGCCGGGGCTGGCGCCGGTCACGACGGCACGACGGACGGGAGCGTTCATGCCCCCAGAGTAGAACTTGTTCCACTCCGGGGGCAGGCCCGCTCAGACGGCGGTGATCCGCGCGAGGGTGCGGACGTGCTCGACCCGGTCGGCCGGGTCCACGGCCATCGGGTTGAGCAGGAAGGTGCGCACGCCGGCGGCACGGAACTCCTCGACCTGGCGAGCGATCGACGCCTCGTCACCCATCAGGGTGACGGCCTCGACGAGCTCGGTGGGTACGGCGGTCGCCGCCTCGGCCTTCTGGCCGGCGAGGTAGAGGTCCTGGATCTCCTTGGCCTCGGTCTCGTAGCCGTAACGGCAGGCGAGCTGGTTGTAGAAGTTCTTGTCCCGCGCGCCCATGCCACCGATGTAGAGGGCCAGCTGGTCGCGGACCTTCTGCACGACCTCCGCCGGCGGCTCGCCGACGTGGAAGTTGAGCTGCAGCTGGATGTCCAGCTCGCCGAGCGCAGGGTCACGCTTCTCGAAGCCGGCGGCGAGCGCGTCGCCCCAGGCCTGCTGCGCCTTCAACGGGTGGAAGAACAGCGGCTGCCAGCCCTGGGAGATCTCCGCCACGAGTGCGACGTTCTTCTCCCCGAGCGCGGCGATCGAGATCGGGATCTCGTTGCGGACCGGGTGGTTGATGATCTTCAACGGCTTGCCCAGGCCCGAGCCACCGTCCTCCTTGGTCAACGGCACCGTGTAGTGCTTGCCCCGGTGGTTGACCGGCTCGCGGCGCCAGACCTGGCGGCAGATGTCGACGACCTCGCGCGTGCGACCCAGTTGGGCGTCGTACCTGACGCCGTGGAAGCCCTCGACCACCTGCGGGCCGCTGGCACCCAGGCCCAGCGTGAACCGGCCGCCGGAGACGTAGTCGAGACCGGCCGCGGTCATCGCGAGCGCGGAGGGGGTGCGGGAGTAGATCTGGAAGATCGCCGACATCAGCTCGAGCTTCTCCGACTTGGCCGCCAGGTAGCCGAGCTGGCTGACGCCGTCGAAGGAGTACGCCTCGGGGACGGCCGCGAGCTCGAGGCCCGCCTGCTCGTAGGCGAGCAGCAGCTCGACGGTCTCGTCGAAGCCGCCGGCGTAGTCGATGACCATGCCGAGCTTGATCGGTGCGTTCGTCGGGGCGTTCATCGGGGCGGTCGTCGGGGCGTTCATCGAGTGGCGTCCTTCGCGTAGCGGCCGGCGATGTCGCGGCCGATGATCTCCTTCATGATCTGGCTGGTGCCGCCGTAGATCGTCTGCACGCGGCAGTCGCGGTAGGCCCGGCCGATCGGGTACTCGTTCATGAAGCCGTAGCCCCCGAAGAGCTGCAGGCAGCGCGAGGTCACGCGGACCTGCATCTCGGTCGCCCAGAGCTTCGCCTTGGAGGCCTCCGCCGTGGTGAGCGTGTGCTCGTTGAGCGCCAGCGCCGCGTTCTGGATGTAGGCGCGGGTCATCTCGACCTCGGTCTCGATGTCGGCCAGCTCGAACCGGGTGGCCTGGAGGTCACCGATCCGCTTGCCGAACGCCTCGCGGTCGAAGACGTAGTCCTCGGTCCAGGCGAGCGCTGCCTCGGCACCCGCGAGCGCCTGGGCGGCCAGCGAGAGCCGCTCCTTGGGCAGCCGCTGCATGAGGTAGATCAGGCCCTGGCCGATCTCGCCCAGCACGTTCTCCGGGCGGACCCGCACGTCCTCGAACACCAGCTCCGCGGTGTCCTGGCCGGCGAGGCCGACCTTGTCGAGCTTGCGGCCGCGGGAGAAGCCCGGGTCGTCCCGCTCGACCACGAACAGGCTGTAGCCGCGCGAACCGGCGTCGGGGTCGGTCTTGGCGAAGACGATCACCAGGTCGGCGTTGATGCCGTTGGTGATGAACGTCTTCTGCCCGTTCAGCACCCAGCTGTCGCCGTCGCGCACCGCGGTCGCCCGAATGCCCTGCAGGTCGCTCCCGGCGCCCGGCTCGGTCATCGCGATCGCGAGCACGAGGTCACCGGAGACGGCACCCGGCAGCCAGCGCTGCTTCTGCTCGTCGGTGCACAGGTCGAGCAGGTAGGGCAGCACGATGTCGTCCTGCAGGCGAAGACCCAGGCAGTACGACGAGGCGCCGATCGCCGCGAGCTCCTCGGCCACGATCATCGGGTAGCGGAAGTCGGGCTCCCCGCCGCCGCCGAACTCCTCGGGCACGGCCAGGCCGATGATGCCGTTGCGGCCGGCCGCCTGCCACGCGCTGCGGGGAACGAGGCGCTCCTCCTCCCAGTCGAGGTGGTGCGGCTCGACCTCGCGACGCACGAACTCCCGGACGGAGGCACGGTAGGCCTCGTGGTCCTCGGTGTAGAAACCCCCGCGCAGGTTGAGCGACGGCTGCCTTCCCCCGGACTGGCTCATCGCGGGGCCATCCGGATGGCGCCGTCGAGGCGGATGGTCTCGCCGTTGAGCATCGGGTTCTCGACCACGTGGGCGGCCAGGGCGCCGTACTCCTTGGGGTCGCCGAGCCGCGACGGGTGCGGGACCTGCTGGCCGAGGCTCTTGCGGGCGTCCTCGGGGAGCGAGGCGAGCAGCGGGGTGTCGAAGAGGCCGGGCGCGATGGTGACGACGCGGATGCCGATCGTCGACAGGTCACGGGCGATCGGCAGGGTCATGCCGACCACGCCACCCTTGGACGCGGAGTACGCCGCCTGGCCGATCTGGCCGTCGAAGGCCGCAACGGAGGCGGTGTTGATGATGACGCCGCGCTCCTCGCCGTCCAGCTCGAGGCCGGCGATGTGGGCCGCGGCGAGGCGGATCACGTTGAAGGTGCCCAGCAGGTTGATCTCGATGATCCGCTGGAACTTCTCGTACGGGTAGGGCGTGTTGTCGCGGCCGACGGTCTTGATCGCGTCGCCGGTGCCGGCACAGTTGACCACGACGCGCAGCTCACCGAGCTCGGCGGCAGCGGCGATCGCGGCAAGCACGTCGTCCTCGCTGCGCACGTCGCCGGGCACGAAGCGGACGGCGTCGCCCAGCTCCTTGGCGGCGACCTCACCGGGACCCCCCGGGAGGTCGAGGATGACGGCCTTGCCGCCCTTGGCCAGAAGGGCCTCGACGGTGGCGCGGCCCAGGCCGGAGGCGCCGCCGGTGACGAGGGCGACGGTGTTGTTGATCTGCATGGTGGTGAGTTCCTTCAGTGGTGATGGGTGGTGGTGGCCGGTGGTCGAGGAGGTCGCGCAGCGACCGTCTCGAGACCCCGGGCCATGGTGCAGGAACCCTGGTGGCACCGGCCCCGGAGGTCTCGAGACGGCCGCGGGCGGCCTCCTCGACCCACGGGTCAGGTCAGAGGCGTTCGATGATCGTCGCGTTGGCCATGCCCTGTGCCTCGCACATGGTCTGGATGCCGTAGCGACCACCAGTGGCCTCGAGCTGGTTGACGAGGGTGGTGAGCAGGCGAGTGCCGGAGGAGCCGAGGGCGTGGCCCAGGGCGATCGCGCCACCGCGGGGGTTGAGCTTGGCAGGGTCGGCGCCGAGGTCGTGGGCCCAGGCGAGCGGGACGGAGGCGAAGGCCTCGTTGACCTCGTAGGCGTCGATGTCGTCGATGCCGAGACCGGCCCTGGCGAGCGCCTTCTGGGTGGCGGGGATCGGTGCGGTGAGCATCAGCAACGGGTCGGAGCCGACGACGGCGTACGACACGAACCGGGCGCGGGGGGTGAGCCCGAGCTTGCTGGCCATCTCCTCGCTCATGATCAGCGCGGCGGACGCGCCGTCGGTGAACGGCGAGGAGTTGCCCGGGTGGATCTGCCACTCGACCTCGGGGAAGCGCGCGGCGAACTCGTCGGTGCGGAAGGCGGGACGCAGGCCGCTCAGGCCCTCGGCGGTGGTGCTGGCCCGCACGGTCTCGTCGACCGTGTGCTCGATCCTCGCGCCATCGGGCGTCTGCACGGTGATCGGGAC
Organism: Nocardioides sp. Root190; assembly: GCF_001428565.1. Lineage (GTDB taxonomy): Bacteria > Actinomycetota > Actinomycetes > Propionibacteriales > Nocardioidaceae > Nocardioides. The sequence goes on from NZ_LMIA01000001.1 coordinate 663,388, forward strand.
GATCTCCTTGTCGAAGAAGCCGGTCTCGATGGCCTCGGCGGCACGGCGGTGCGACTCGGCCGCGTAGCCGTCGAGGGCGGCGCGGTCGAGCTTCCACTTGTTGGCGACCAGCTCGGCCGAGACGCCCTGGTTGACCAGGCCCTCGGGGTAGCGGGCGTGCAGCTCGGGACCGAACGTGTCCTTGCCCATGGTGGTGACGCCCATCGGGACGCGGCTCATCGACTCGACGCCGGCCGCGATGACGATGTCGTAGGCACCGGCGGCGATGCCCTGCGCGGCGAAGTGGACGGCCTGCTGGCTGGAGCCGCACGCGCGGTCGATCGTCGTCGCGGGGACTGACTCGGGGAAGCCCGCGCCGAGCACGGCGGTGCGGCCGATGTTGAGGGCCTGCTCGCCGGCCTGCATGACGCAGCCGGTGATCACGTCGTCGACGAGGGCGGGGTCGAGGCCGTTGCGCTCGACGATGGACTTCAGGACGTGCACGAGCATCGAGGTCGGGTGGGTGCCGGAGAGGGCACCGCCCATCTTGCCCTTGCCGGAGGCGAGGCGTACGACGTCGACGATGACGGGAGTGGGCATCTGGATCCTCCGAGGAGCCGGGACTGTTAAACAGTCAGTCCTGACTGGTTAACTGACTGTAGCCTGTCCGCGCCCGGATGTCATCCGGCGATCCACGTGAGGAGGAACTCGCCGTGACCGACCAGCCCGTCGCCCCTGCCGACGCCACGACGCCGAAGCGCGCCGTGCAGAGCCGGACCATCGACGTGCAGCGGCGCATCCTCGACGCCGCCGTCGAGGTGATGCTCGAGCACGGGTACGCCGGTGCCTCCACCGTGCAGATCCAGGAGCGCGCGGGCGTCTCACGAGGTCGCCTCCTGCACCACTTCCCCTCCCGCGACGCCCTGCTCGTCGCCGCCGCCCAACACCTGGCCCGGGCCCGCGTCGGCGAGCTGCCCAACGACCACGAGTGGCCCTCGGACGCGCGCGAGCGCATCGATGCCGTCATCGATCGGATGGCACTCACCTTCACCCAGGGCTACTTCTGGGCCGCCACCGAGCTGTGGGTGGCAGCGCGCACCCACGACGAGATCCGCGATGCCCTGCTGCCCGGCGAGCGCGAGATCGCCCGGGCGATCCGGATCGCGATGGACGGGTTCTTCGGCCCCGAGATCACCGCCAGGTCGGGCTACGACGACCTGCGCGAAGTGATCTTCACCAGCCTGCGCGGCATGGCATTGACCACCTCGTTCGACCCTCGCGAGGAACCCAGCCGTCGGCACGTCGAGCGGCTGAAGCGGATCGCGCACGCCGTCCTGCTGTAGGTCGTGATCGTCACGGGTTGATCCGGCGCAGCGCCAGGACAGCGATGTCGTCCGCGCGCTCTTCGCCACAGGCAGCGAGGAGCCGGGGCACGAGGTCGGCCAGCGGCTCGCCCTCGAGCTCCCGGAGGGCCGTGACGAGCCGGGCCGTACCGGTGTCGATGTGCTCCTCACGGCGCTCGACGAGGCCGTCGGTGTAGGCGACGAGGGCGGCTCCGACGGGGATCACGACCGTCGTGGTCTCGTACGACGTCGGGCCCAGCCCGAGCGGCGGGCCAGTGGCGACCTCGACCAGCTCGGTGCTGCCGGGGCCGCTGATCACGGGAGCCGGGTGGCCGGCGTTCGCGAGGACCACCTCGCCCGTGCGCAGGTCACCGACGCCGACGAGGACGGTGGCCATGTGGTCGTCGACGGTGATGTCGAACTGCGAGGAGCACTTCTCCAGCGCCGCTGCCGGGCCGTCGCCGTCCAGGAGGTAGGCACGCAGGGTGAAGCGGGCGCGCGCCATCACCGCCACCGCATCGATGCCGTGGCCCGAGACGTCGCCGACGACGAAGCCGAAGTGGTGCTCGCCGACCTCGACCAGGCTGTACCAGTCACCACCGATCTCGATGCCCTGCGCAGCGGCGACGTACTCAGAGGCGACCTCGAGCCTGGAGAGGCGCGGGAGGACCGCGGGGAGGAGGGCTCGCTGCAGCCGGAGGGAGAGCTCGCGTTGCTCCTCGTAGAGCCCGTCGACCGTGCGGTAGAGCCCCCGGATCGTGTCGGCGCTGTCCTCGGCTCGCACCCGGGCGCCGACGAGCTGGCGGGCGACCAATGCGCTCGCCAGGGTCAGCAGCAGGCCGCCCACCGACGCGATGAGCGTCAGCCACCTGCTGAGCGCTCCGCCGAGGTGCTCCCTCGACCGGGTGACCAGCGTCAGGACCGTGTCCCCGAAGGGGATCTGCACCTGGGCGGTGTCGCCGTCCATCGGGAGGTCGGCGGGGTCGACGTCGGTGGCCGCGAGGTTCGCGAGGGTGGTCCGCTCCCCCACGTAGAGCGCGTAGTGGAGCTGCTCGAAGGCGGAGTCGCGGTCGAAGGGCGTCCGACGGTCCTTCGGGATCGGACGCTCCCCGTAGGCCACGAAGCCGGTGGTGTCGTCGCCGACCGCGTAGACGATGCGCGTCCGGTCACCCACCTCGATCCGTTCCACGACCGACGTCGGGCTCCTCAACGCCCGCCGGAGCAGCTCCTGGACCTCCGGTCCACGAGGGTCGAGGCCCGGCTGCGCGCCCATCGTCACGCGACGCTCCAGGGTCGCGCCGTCGTCGCGCCACAACGACGCGGTGTCGAAGACCAGCCCGTCCCCGACGCTGCTCGTCATCCCGCGTCGGAACGCGGTGGGGGCGCCGTTCGGGCCCGCCGAGGCCTGGCCGGCGAGGGCAGCCCGCAGGGGCTGCTCGATCACCAACACCGCCGACGTCAGCACACCCGCCGCCTGCCGGCTCTGCGTCTCGAGCAGTCGGCGCTCCGTGCTGTCGTCCACCCGTTCGGCGGCCCAGGCACCGAGGACGGTCAGGAGCAGACCGGCGATGCAGATGATGGTGACCGGCTCACGGAGGCGGTGGGGTCGTCGCAGCGATACGCCCGCCTCGCGGCGCGCGAGTTCCCTCCGAAGCACTGCCAGCTCCCCCTCAGCCACACGACGAACGGACAAGGTAACCGCCACCACCCTCGCGCGTCTGCCGAACCCGCAGACGGCGCCCCCGGTCGGCCACGAGCGTCGGCCACGAGCGTCGGCGTAGTCTCCGACAGTGCCCCGCCCCACCCGCACCGGCGCCCTCCCCGTCGTCGTGCTCCTGCTCTTCGTGGCGGGCTGGGCGACCAACCACTTCGCCGCGATCATCCCCGTGCTCCGCTATCGCGAGGGGCTCTCGGCCACGGTGCTGGCGGGCGCCTTCGGCGTCTACGCGCTGGGCCTCCTGCCGGGCCTGCTCGGCGGCGGCGCGCTGTCGGACCGGGTGGGTCGCCGACCCGTCGTCCTCGTCGGCAGCACGGTCGCCGCGGCCGGCAACCTCCTGATGCTCTGCTGGCACCCGGCCGCCGGGATCTACACCGGCCGCCTGGTCGTGGGGGTCGGCGTCGGGCTCGCGATGAGTGCCGGCACGGCCTGGGCGGCCGACCTCGGCGGTCGCAGGGGTACGACGATCGCAGGCACCGTGCTGACCGCCGGGTTCGCCTGCGGCCCGCTCGCCACCGGCCTGGTCGCGCAGGTCGTCCCCTCCTCGGTGGACCTGGCCGCGCCCTTCCTGATCACGATCGCCCTGTCCGTGGGCGCGATCCTCGCGGCCCTACGACTGACCCCGCCGACGCGCGCCACCGCGCCCGCCGGGGCTCCCGCGACCACCTCGACGCCGGGCGAGCAACGCAGCGTGGGACGGGCCCTGGCCCGTTCCGTGCCGATGGCCCTGTGGGTCTTCTCGACCGTGACGGTCCCGCTCATCGTCCTCGCCGGCCGCGTCGGCGGAGAGCACAACGGGCCGTGGCTGCCGGGCGTCGCCGCGGCGCTCGCGCTCGGCACCGGCGTGGCCGCCCAGGTCATCGCGCGCCGGGCCGAGTGGGGTCCCCGGGCCGGCATCGCGGGCGCCCTGCTCGCGGCGGTCGGCTTCTCCCTGGCTGCTGTCGTCGACGCCTCGGCCGACGTCGCGCTCTTCGTCGTCGTCGCGGTGGTGCTCGGGTCGGCGTACGGCCTGTGCCTGCGCTCGGGGCTGGTGGACGTGGAGAACCTGACACCGCCGGCGCACCGCGGCATCACGATCGGCATCTACTACGTCTGCACCTACCTGGGCTTCGGCCTGCCGGTGCTGCTCGAGGCACTGCGCGGGCCGGTCGGCACGCTGACGCCGTTGCTGGTGCTCTCCGGGCTCGCCGTCGCTGCGGCCGTCCTGCGAGCGGCGCAATTGCGCTCGGCTGCCGTCAGGGCGTGAGCATCCCGGTGCTCCGGGCCCGGCGCAGCCAGTCGGGGTACTCCGTCATCAGCCGTTCGAACAGCGCGTCGTCGCTGATCGGCTGCTTGCCGATCAGCTCGTCGTCGGTGACGGCGAAGAAGTCGGCGTTGTCGGTGAAGCGTCCGTCGAGGTCGTCGAGGCGCTGGAGGTACTCGAACCGGTCCGACCCGATCCCGAGGAACTGCCAGAAGATCGGCTCGTACGACGCCGAGCGGATCTGCTTGGTGGCGACGGCCTTGTCGGTGGGCGCGCCATCGGTGATGAACATGACGTAGACCGGGGTCGCTGCGGGAACCGGCTCGCCACGCTCACCCGACGTGCCGAAGTACTGCTTGCGGATCGCGGCCATCGCGGCGCCGTACCTGGTGTTGTACTCGAGCGGGTGGGCCTTGACCAGCTTCTTGATGTACTGCTGGTAGCCGTCCAGGGACAACCCGTCGGGCTGGTGGACCTTCTCCCCGAAGAGGAAGACGTCGACCTCCCCGTCGTCGTCGAAGCGCAGGCCCAGGGCCAGCACCCGCTCCGCGAGCTTCTGGACCAGGCCCTTGGAGTAGCGCGAGGACATGGACCCGGAGATGTCGAGCACGAGCGCGACGCGGGCGGTGTGCTCGCCGAGGCCCTTCTTCTCCAGCGAGACACCGGCGGTCTTGACCAGCGAGAGCATCGCCGTGTCACCGCTGCCGCTCAGCTTCTTCTCGAGGTCGACGACGCGCTTCTTCTCGAGGCTGACGCTCGGAGTGGGGGCAGGGGGCGGCGGAGGCGGGGGCGGCGGGGGCGGCGGGGACGCAGCCGGGGCCGGCTCGCTCTCGACCTGCACCCCGAAGTCGCCCGCCAGCCCGGCCAGACCGTCGGTGTAGCCCTGCCCGACGGCGCGGACCTTCCACTCCCCGGCGCGGCGGTAGACCTCGGCGAAGACCATCGCCGTCTCGGTCGTGGCCGGGATCTCGCAGCGCACCGCGGCCGGCGCGGTCGGGTCCGCGGCGACCTCGACCCCGAGACCGCCCAGTCCGCCGAAGGTCGTCGCGGCGGCGTCGATGGACGCGCCGATGACGACCTTGTCGATGTCGACCGGGAGGGCCGCCATGTCGATGCGGACCTGGTCGACGGTGCCGGTGCCGCGCGTCGACTTGCCGAGGTGGGTCACCGCACCACCCGCACCCGTCGGCTGGTTGTAGAAGACGAAGTCCTCGTCGGAGCGGACCCGACCGGACGTCGTACACAGGAACGCGGAGAGGTCGGCGTCGGCCCCGGACGTGGTGGTCCAGGTCAGCGTCACCACCACGGTGGCGGGCAGGCCCGCCTGAGTCACTCCGACATTGCCGCCCCGGGCCAGCATCTGCGTCACGCGGACATCGTACGGACGGCAGAAATCTGCGGCAGCCGGAATATTTGAAGACTCAAGCATCTTGGAGCCGATGACAACGTTTGAGACTTCAAGTAATCAGGAGGGCCGATGGCCGCCGAGCTGCTGCACCACGGCACCACCCCCACGCTGCCCGCCGCGACCGTCCGGACCAGCGTGAGCGTGCCGTTGCGCTTCCCCGACGGCTACGCGACCACGGCGACCGTGAGCACCTTCGCCGACCTGGCCGACGGCCGGGAGCACCTCCTGCTCGGGCTGGGCGACTGGCAGGGCGCACTGCGCCGTGCGGCCCTCGGCGGCACCGCTCCCCTGGTCCGGCCGCACAGCGAGTGCCTGACCGGCGACGTCTTCGGCTCCGAGAGGTGCGACTGCGGACCGCAGCTGCGCGAGGCCGTCGAGCGGATCACCGAGACCGGCGGGTTCCTGCTGTACCTACGCCAGGAGGGCCGCGGGATCGGCCTCTACGCCAAGCTCGACGCCTACGCGCTCCAGGACGCCGGGCTCGACACCTACGAGGCCAACACCGCGCTCGGTCGCGGCGAGGACGAGCGCGACTACACGGCCGCCGCGCAGATGCTGCTCGCCGTCGGAGCCGACCGGATCCGGCTCCTGAGCAACAATCCCGACAAGGCGATCCAGCTCGAGGACCTCGGCATCGTGGTCACCGAGCGCGTGCCCACGGGCGTCCACCTCACCGACGCCAACGCCCGCTACCTGACCGCGAAGCGGGACCACACCTCGCACACGTTGAGCCTCTAGCCTGATGCGTACGAGCACCCCGGACCGCTCAGCGGTCGCCCCGACAGGCAAGCGAGCCGAAGGAGGAGCCATGTCCGACGACGTACCCGACGACCTCTGGCTCACCGACGAGCAGATGGCGGCCTGGCTGCCGTTCATGCGGACGTTCGTCCAGCTGCCCCACGCACTGGACCGGCAGCTCCGCGAGACGGCCGGCATCAACCACGCCCACTACGGGATCCTCGCGATGCTCTCCGCGCAGCCGGACCGCACCCTGTCAATGAGCGCCCTGGCTCACCAGACGGCGACCAGCCCGTCACGCCTCTCCCACGCGGTCGCCGGGCTCGAGCAGCGCGGATGGGTCGAGCGCAGCCAGTGCACCGAGGACAAGCGCATGCAGTACGCCGCCCTCACCCCCGCCGGCCAGGCACTGCTCGACGAGGTCGCCCCCGGCCACGTCGCCACCGTGCGACGGCTGGTGTTCGACCAGCTCAGCGCCACCGACGTGGCGGACCTGCGCCGGATCCTGACGAAGATCGTCGCCGCCGTCGAGGGTTGAGCCGGACTCGTCGTACCCCTCCGGATGGCCAGGACGAATGGCCCGTTGGGCCTAGGACTCTCCCCCCAGCGGAGGGCGCGCGAGCGGGGTCGACAGGCGCACCATCGATGGGAGCTCAACGACGAGCACCCATCGAACGGAGGCCGGTCATGACCTGGCACACCACGACCACGACGAAGGCAGACCTCGACGGCCTGCTCGCGCACATCAAGCACGAGGGCGGCACCGTCGCCAGCTGTCAGCACTGCACGGGAGGCCTGCTGGTCACGTGGTTCACGCTGTGACGCGGGCGGCGGCCTGGTCGCGGGCCGGCCTGGGCTGCAACACGCTGTCCACCTGACCACCCAAGGGTTGTCGTCTCTTCCACGCCGTCCCAGCACGGCTTTCGAGACGGGAACTGTCGGGTAGTGAGGTGGACAGCGTGTTGCAGCGCAACTCGGCGCCCGCAACGCCAACAGCGTGTTGCAGCGGACGTCGGCCCGCACGCGAGCACCCCGCGCGACGGATCAGCTCCAGTCCACGCTGAAGTACTGGGTCTCCTGGTACTCCTCGAGCCCTTCATGGGCACCCTCGCGGCCGAGGCCGCTCTGTTTGAGGCCACCGAAGGGCGCCGACGGGTCGGAGACCAGGCCCCGGTTGATCCCGACCATGCCGGCGTCGATCCGCTCGGCGAGCTGCAGCGCGCGCTTGAGGTCCCCGGCGAAGACGTACGCCGCCAGGCCCATCTCGCTGTCGTTGACCAGCTCGACCAGTGTGTCCTCGTCGTCCCAGGTCACGATCGGCGCGACCGGGGCGAAGATCTCCTCCTGCACGAGCCGTGCGTCGGGGGCGACGTCGGCAACGACGGTCGGTGCGAGGAAGTAGCCGCTGAGACCGTCGGGCACCTCGGCGCGGGCGACCACCCGCGCGCCGCCGGCCAGCGCGTCGTCGAGCAGCCCGTTGACCCGGTCGACCGCGCGGGCGTTGATGAGGGGTCCGATCTCGGTGCCCGGCTCCGCGCCGCGGCCGACCACCAGCGCGGACACCCGCTGGGCGAGGAGCGCGGTGAACTCCTCGGCCACGGCGACGTGCACGTAGAGCCGGTTCGCGGCGGTGCAGGCCTGGCCGCCACCGCGGAACTTCGCGACCATCGCCCCGTCGACGGCGGCGACCACGTCGGCGTCCTCGGTGACGACGAAGGGTGCGTTGCCGCCGAGCTCCATCGAGGCATTGAGGACCCGGTCGGCGGCCTGGCGCAGCAGGTGGCGCCCGACGCCGGTCGAGCCGGTGAAGGAGATCTTGCGGACCCGCGGGTCGGCCAGCCAGGTGCCGACGACGTCGTCCGGTTCGGTGGTGGGTACGACGTTGACGACTCCCGCGGGCACCCCGGCCTCGGCGAGCAGGCGGGCGACGGCGAACGCCGTCAGGGGCGTCTCGGCTGCGGGCTTGAGCACGACCGTGCACCCCGCGGCCAGCGCGGGGGCGATCTTGCGGGTCGCCATCGCCGCCGGGAAGTTCCACGGCGTCACCAGGGCAGCGATCCCGACCGGGCGACGGGTCACGACCGAGCGGACGCCGCCCGCGGGCGCCGACCCGAAGGAGCCGTCGATGCGCACCGCCTCCTCGGCGAACCAGCGGAAGAACTCCCCCGCGTAGGCGACCTCGGCACGGGCGTCGGCGACCGACTTGCCGTTCTCGGCGCAGATCAGGGTGGCGAGCTCGTCGGCGTCGCGTCGCATCAGCTCGAAGGCCCGGTGCAGGATCTCCGAGCGACGACGCGGCGGGGTCGCGGCCCAGCCCGCGGCGGCCGCCGCGGCGGCGTCGACCGCTGCCGTGGCCTGGTCGGCGCCGGCATTGCCGACCGCGGCGAGGACCGCCTTGTCGGCGGGGTCGTCGACGTCGTAGGTCCCGAGGTCGCCGCGCAGCCAGGCTCCGCCGATGTGCACCCCGTGTGCCGGCGCGAGCCGGGCGAGGATCTCCTCGAGCGAGGTCGCCGTCGCGACCGTGCTCATCGGGCGATCCCGGCGAGCGCTGCCTCGACGACGTCGAAGGCCTCGTGCAGCTGGGCGTCGGTGATCGAGAGCGGAGGCAGGAAGCGCAGGACGTTGCCGTAGGTGCCGCAGGTGAGGACGATGACCCCCTCGGCGTGGCACCGCGCGGCGATCTCCCTGGCCAGTGCGGGGTCCGGGGCGTCGGTGTCGGCCACGACGAGCTCGACGGCGAGCATCGCGCCACGCCCCCGGATCTCCCCGATCCGGCTGTCCCGGGCAGCGATCGTCCCGAGCCGCGCGACCACCAGGTCCTCGATCGCGCCGGCCCGCGCCACCAGGCCGTCGGCCTCGATGGTCTCGATGACCGCGAGCGCCGCGGCGCAGGCGAGCGGGTTGCCGCCGTACGTCCCGCCCAGTCCGCCCGCGTGGACGGCGTCCATCATCTCGGCGCGACCGGTGACGGCGGACAGCGGAAGGCCGCCCGCGATGCCCTTGGCCGTCACGATCAGGTCGGGTACGACGTCCTCGTGGTCGCACGCGAACATCGCGCCGGTGCGGGCGAAACCGCTCTGCACCTCGTCGGCGACGAACACCACGCCGTTGGCCCGGCACCAGTCGACCAGCCCGGCGAGGAAGCCCTCGGCGGGGACGATGAAGCCGCCCTCCCCCTGGATCGGCTCGATCACGACAGCGGCCAGGTTGGCGGCACCGACCTGCTTCTCGATGACGTCGATGGCTCGTGCGGCGGCGTCCGCACCGTCGAGATCCCCGTCGCGGTAGGGGTAGGACAGCGGCGCCCGGTAGACCTCGGCGGCGAACGGCCCGAACCCGTGCTTGTAGGGCATCGACTTGGCGGTCATCGCCATCGTCAGGTTGGTGCGGCCGTGATAGGCGTGGTCGAAGACGACGACGGCCTGGCGACCGGTGTGGTGGCGGGCGATCTTGACCGCGTTCTCGACGGCCTCGGCGCCGGAATTGAAGAGCACCGAGCGCTTGTCGTGGTCGCCCGGGGTGAGCCGGTTCAGCTGCTCGGCAACGGCGACGTACCCCTCGTAGGGCGTGACCATGAAGCAGGTGTGCGTGAACGCGGCGGCCTGCTCCTGGACGGCTGCGACGACGCGGGGCGCACTGGAACCGACGGTGGTGACCGCGATGCCGGAGCCGAGGTCGATCAGCACGTTGCCGTCGACGTCCTCGACCAGTCCGCCGCCGGCGTGCGCCGCGAACACGGGCATCGTCGTGCCGACGCCCGACGCGACGGCTGCGGTCTTGCGGGCCATCAGCGCGATCGAGCGGGGGCCCGGGATCTCGGTGACCAGGCGACGGGCTCGGTCGAGCTCCGGCTGGGCGGTGGGCGCGGGCGCGGGGGCAGACGTCTCGGTCACCTCTTCATGGTGCGCCGCGCCCTTGCATGTCGTCCAATGCCAGTTGGTTCGGATTTGCATGTCCTCACGGCATATTCTCGATGCATGGACCTGCGCCTCCTGACCACCTTCAGCACCGTCGCCGACCTGGGATCGGTGAGCGCAGCGGCGGCCGCGCTCCACGTCACCCAGCCCGCCCTGTCGCGGCAGGTCCAGCAGCTCGAGCGCCAGGTCGGCGTCAGCCTCTTCCACCGGCACCACCGGCGGCTGAGCCTGACCGCGGCCGGCCACACCTTCCTGGCGGCCGCACGCGACGTGCTGACCAGCTCGGAGGCCGCCCGGTCACTGGCCGAGGCGCTCGCCGCCGGACGCCTGGAGCGGGTCCGCGCCGCCGCGCCCACCACGACCCTCACCGACGTGGTCGCGCCCTTCCTGGCCACACTCGGGCCCGAGGATCCACTGATCACGGTGCAGGAGGCGCACTCGGCGCAGGCCGTCGACGGTCTCCTGGACCACCTCGACCTGGCCGTGCTGACCATCCCGCCGCCACGCCACCTCGCGAGCGCGACGGTCGCCGAGCTCCCGGTGTGGGCCTACGTCCACGCCGATCATCCGTACGCCGGCCGCGACGCCGTACCCGTCGCCGAGCTCGCCGACCAGCGCCTCCTGGTCCTCGACCCCGGCTCCCGCCCCCGGACGCTCCTCGACGAGGCCCTCCTGCGCGCCACGATCGCACCCCGCGAGGTCGCGGAGTGCTCCAACCCGCAGGTCGCCCAGGCCCTCGCTGCTGCCCGCCGCGGCGTCGCCGTGGTGTCCGACGACCCGCGTTTCGACCTCGAGCGAGCCCTGGTCCTCGACGCCTCCGGCACCCCCCTCAGCCTCAGGCTGGTCGCCGCCTGGGACCCCCAGCACCACGCCGCGACCGAGCTGGCCGCGATCGCCGCGCGCCTGGCGGGCTTCTGCGCCGAGCGCTACCCGCCGTCGTCGTGGCGAGCGGGCTTGTAACTACGTGTTCGTGCTCGAAAAACCGCCTCACAGCACCCGGGTAGGTGCAACAGCGCCCGGGAAGATGACCGGAGTTGACGGGAGTGCCGAGGCCGAGAGCGCGGTACGACGCACTCCGGCCCGGCACATCCGGCGCAACGCCCCCCACCTGCCCATCCGGCTACCGCCGTGCTGTGGCACCTACCCGGGCGCTGTGACACGCGGAACGCGACACGAACACGTAGTTACAAGCGGCGTGCGGGTCAGACGATCGTGCTCGCGTCGATCACGAACCGGTAGCGCACGTCCGAGGCGAGGACCCGCTCGTACGCCTCGTTGATCGCGTCGGCAGCGATGACCTCGATCTCGGAGCCGATGCCGTGCTCGGCGCAGAAGTCGAGCATCTCCTGGGTCTCGGCGATACCGCCGATCATCGAACCCGAGAACGACTTGCGGCCGTAGATGAGCGCCATCGGCGACACCTCGAACGCCGACGGAGGGGCCCCGACGTTGACCATCGCGCCACCGACGGCGAGCAGGCCGAGGTAGGCGTTGGCGTCGATGCTCGCGCTGACCGTGTTGATGATGATGTCGAACCGGCCGGCGAGCACCTCGAAGGTCGCCGGGTCGCTGGTCGCGTGGTAGTCGTCGGCGCCCAGGCGCTCCGCGTCCTCCTGCTTCTTCAGCGACTGCGACAGCACGGTCACCTCGGCGCCGAGGGCGTGGGCGATCTTGACGCCCATGTGGCCCAGGCCGCCGAGGCCGACGACGGCGACCTTCTTGCCGGGACCTGCGCCCCAGTGGCGCAGCGGGGAGTACGTCGTGATGCCGGCGCACAGCAGCGGTGCGGCCGCCGCGGGGTCGAGGCCCTCGGGCACCGAGAGCACGAAGTGCTCGTCGACGACGACGTGCGTGGAGTAGCCGCCCTGGGTGGTGCTGCCGTCGCGGTCCCGCGCGGCGTAGGTGCCGACGGAGCCGTTCAGGCAGAACTGCTCGTCGCCGCCGAGGCAGGCAACGCACTCACGGCAGGCGTTGACGAGGCAGCCGACGCCGACGCGCTGGCCGACCTCGTGCCGGGTCACGGCCGAGCCGACCTCGGTGACGATGCCGACGATCTCGTGACCGGGGACGACCGGGTAGGGCTGGGGACCCCAGTCACCTCGGACCGTGTGGATGTCGGAGTGGCAGATGCCGGCGTACTCGATGGAGATCAGCACGTCGTTGGCGCCGACCTCGCGGCGCTCGATCGTGGTGCGGACCAACGGCTCGCCGCTCGCCGGTGCGGCGTGGGCGATGACCTCGGTGCGGGTGTAGCTCATGGGACTCTTCTCCTCATCGACTGCGTTCATTGCGGAGTTCATTGCTGCGTTCATTGCGGAGTTCACTTGGCCTTCCTCAGCTCGTCTGCGAGCTCTGCGGCGGAGGCCGACCACGTCGCCGCACCCTCCTCGTCGCCGGCCACGACCGCCTTCCAGTAGTCCACCTTGAGCTGGACGTACCGACGTCGTACGGCGAGCAGCTCGGCCTCCCGCTCCAGGCGCCTTCCCTGGGCGGCGAGCAGCTCCACCTGGAGCCCGGCGGCAGCAGGGCCGAGCACGCTGTTCGCGACGTACTGGCGCATGTCGTTGACCGACATGCCCGTCGCGCTCAGGCAGGCCACCCACATCAGCACGTCGAGGTCGTCCTCGTCGTAGACGCGGTGGCCGCTGCTCGCCGATCGGCTCGGCGGGCGGACGACCCCGATCGACTCGTAGTAGCGCAGCGTGCTGGCCGGGAGTCCCGTCAGCGCCGATGCTTCCTTGATCGAGAAGGTCCGGGTGTCGGCTCGTGCACTCACTTCATCGAGCGTAGGAACTTCAAGTACTTGAAGTCAAAGGTGACCTGCGGCACCCCACCGCAGCGCGTGTCACGGCAGGACCGGCGGCTCCGCACCCAGCGCGACGAGGCTCGCGACGTACGCCTCCACGTTGCGCAGCTTGACGCCCTCGTAGCCACGGACCATGTCGGGCAGCTCCGCGATCGCGACCGCCCGGTCGTAGGACCCGGGCGCCAGGTCGCGGGCGAGGTCGGTGACCAGGTCTCGGTAGTGATCCCGCAGCGCCCGCTCGACGCGACGCACGTGCGCCCGACCGAACGGGTCGGCCGCCGTGCCGCGCAGGCGCTTCATCCGGGCCAGGGTCCGCAGCGAGCCGTGGGAGCGTGGGCCGAAGGCGATCTTCTTCGTGCGCCCCATCGCCTTCAGCACCGGCGGGTGCAGCTGGAAGGAGATCGTGCCGGCGGGGAAGGCGCCACCGGTCTCGGCGAGGAACGCCGGATCGGTGAGCAGGCGGGCCACCTCGTACTCGTCCTTGTACGCCGTGAGCTTGAACAGGTGACGCGCAAAGGCCTCGCCCAGCCGGGTGTCGGTGGTGACGGCGCGCTCGGAGGCGACGACGTCGACGACCGCGGCGACGTAGGCGTCGGCGAGCTTCTCGTCCTGGTAGTCGACCAGGTCGGCAGCACGCTGCTCGACCAGCCGCAGGACCTCGCCCTGGAGACCGGACGCGGCGACCGAGGCCGGCACGTGACGCTCGCGGACCGTCACCACCCGCTCGTTGGCGGCACGGAACGCGGCCGGATCGGTGATGGCGACGCGACCCCAGCGGAAGGCGGCGACGTTGGCCGCCACGGCGGTGCCGTTGATCGCGATGGCCTCCTCGATCGCGGCGGCCGGGAGCCGCAGGGCTCCGGTCTGGTGGGCGGCACCGACGAGCAGGAAGTTGGCGGCGACGGTGTTGCCGAAGATCCGCTCCGCCGCCTCGAGGGCGTCGAAGTCGAAGAGCTCGAGGCTCGCCGTGCGCACCCGGTCCAGCAGACCGGACTCGTCGGGGTGCAGGACCGTGTGGTCCTCGACCATGGCACCGGTGGCGGTCCGACTGGTCGAGACGACCGTGCGGGTCAGCGCCGCGTTGCCGAAGGCGAGGTTGCGGTCCTCGGCCAGGGCCAGCAGGTCGAAGCCGAGGAAGCAGTCGGCCGACCCGGGGGTGAGTCGGTTCGCCGGCTCGAGGTCACCGGCCGCGAACCGCAGGTGCGCGGTGACGGGCCCCGCCTTCTGGCTCATGCCCGTCTGGTCGAGCGACTCCACGGCGTACCCCGCGCGCAGCGCGGCCGTCGCCAGGACCTGGTTGACCGTGACGATGCCGGTGCCGCCGATGCCCACCATGTAGACGTTCTGGGTCGTGGCGACCCGCTCGTCGGCGCTGCTCGCGACCACGCTCGGCGGGGTCGGGTAGGACGGCTTCTTCCGTCCGGCAGTCGTGCCCGCCTTGCCCGCCTTGCCAGCCCTGCCCGCCTTGCGTGCACGACGCGCACTCGGCGCGGTCTCCACGGTGACGAAGGACGGGCAGTCGCCGTCGAGGCAGCTGTAGTCGGTGTTGCAGGAGGTCTGCTCGATGCGGGTCTTGCGGCCGTACTCCGTGTCGACCGGCTGCACCGAGAGGCAGTTGCTCTTCGCTCCGCAGTCGCCGCAGCCCTCGCAGACGGCCTCGTTGATGACGACGCGCTTGGTGCGCGACGGCAGCGAGCCCCGCTTGCGCTGGCGGCGGGCGTCGGCGGCGCAGTGCTGGTCGTAGATCAGCACGGTCACTCCGGGCACGTCGCGCAGCAGCCGCTGGGCCTCGTCGAGGCGGTCGCGGTCCCACAGCAGCGTGCCGGGGGCCAGGTCGCGCTTGCGGTGCCGGTCGGGCTCGTCGGCGCAGATGATGATCTTCTTGACGCCCTCGGTGTGCAGCTTGTGGGTGAGCGCGGGGACGCCGAGCGCGCCCTCGGCGTCCTGCGCGCCGGTCATCGCGACGACGTCGTTGTAGAGCACCTTGTAGGTGATGTTCACCCCCGCCGCGATGCACGCCTGGACGGCGAGCTGGGCGGAGTGGAAGAAGGTGCCGTCGCCGACGTTCTGGAAGATGTGGTCGGCGTCGGTGAACCACGACTGGCCGATCCACTGCGCGCCCTCGCCACCCATCTGGGTGACGCCGGTCACCGCGCTCTCGGCGCGGTCGGAGATGGTCACCATGACATGGCAGCCGATGCCGCCGCCGCCCATCGAGCCCTCGGGGAGCACGGTCGAGCGGTTGTGCGGGCAGCCGGAGCAGAAGTACGCCGACCGGCTGGCCGAGAGCAGCGGCAGGACCGTGCGCGGACGCTGCGGCGGCGTGAAGGTGAGCCGGTCGCCGAGCGCGTGGCGCAGCGGCGCGAGCAGGCGTCCGGCGGTGAGCTCGCCGTCGGCGGGGACCAGCAGCTGGCCCGCGGCGTCCTTCTTGCCGATGATCCGGGGGGCGGCGTCGGTGCCGTAGAGGAGGTCGCGGATCTGCATCTCCATGAAGGAGGTCTTGTCCTCGATGACGAGGATCTCCTCGAGGCCGTCGGCGAACCGGTGGATCGCCTCCGGCTCGACGGGGCTCATCATGCCCATCCGCAGGAGGCGGACGCCTGCCGCGGCGAGCGCGTCGTCGCTGACGCCGAGGTCGCTGAGCCCCTGGCGCAGGGAGTCGAAGCAGCTGCCGGAGGCGACCAGTCCGAGCCGCGCGTCCGGCGGGTCGATCTCGGTGACGTTGAGGCCGTTGCGGGCGGAGTACTCGTGCACCAGCGCCGTCCGCGGTCCGACGAGCTCCGCCTCGGCGCCGACGATCATCGCCGGGCGCAGCACGATCGGGCTCTGGGTGTAGGCGTAGGGCTGGCCGTTCCAGTCGATGGCCGGGTGCACGGGGGTGAGGTCGAGGTCGGCACTGTCGACGACCCAGGCACCGTCGGCGACGTCGGCGACGATCTTGAGGGCGACGACGCACCCCGTGGCGCGCGACATCTCGATCGCGTGGAGCCCGAGCGTCACGACCTCGGTGGCGTTGCGCGGGAACAGCACCGGGATCCCCAGCGCGGCGAGCGAGCGCTCGCTGACGGCCGGCACGGTGGAGGACTTCGATGCCGGGTCGTCGCCGACGAGGAGAACGGCGCCGCCACGGCGGTTGACGCCGTACATGTTGGCGTGGCGCAGCGCGTCGGTGGCGCGGTCGACGCCCGGCCCCTTGCCGTACCAGAAGCCGGTGACGCCGTCGTGGGTCGCGTTGGCTGCGGGGAGGTCGATCTGGCTGCCCCAGACCGCCGTCGCGGCGAGCTCCTCGTTGAGGCCGGGGACGAAGCGGATGTCGTTGGCGTCGAGGACGTCGCGCATGTCGCCGAGCATCTTGTCCAGGCCACCGAGCGGGCTGCCCTGGTAGCCCGAGACGAAGGAAGCCGTGTGGAGTCCGCGGCGCCGGTCGAGGGCGCGGTGCTCGACCAGCAGGCGGGCGATGGCCTGCACACCGGTCAGCAGGGTCGGCGCCGCGCCGACCCGGAAACGGTCGTCGAGGTCGTACGGCGCGGTGGGCTCGGACGCGGGGCGGTGAAGCAACTCGGTCACGCGCACGAGCATCCTCCCTCAGTGCGCCGGGTCACAATGCTCGACGTCCGGTTGAGCGACGATTCGCAACCCTCACGACGAACCAGCGCCGACTCGCGCAACAAAGTGGAGGAACGACGTACTGTTCATTGCGTGAGCGAACCGGCCACCCTGGACCCCACCGACCGCGCGATCCTCGACCTGCTGCGCGAGAACTCGCGGCGACCGCTGCGCGAGATCGCCGATGCCGTGGGCCTCACCGTCGCGCCCGTGCAACGCCGGATCGCGCGCCTGGAGAAGCTGGGGGTGATCGAGCGCTACACGGTGCGGATCAACCACGGCCGGATCGCCACCGGCATCGAGGCCATCGCCGAGCTGCGCTTCCAGGGCCCGCACGACATCGCCACGATCATGGACTTCGTCTCGGGCATCCCGGAGGTCGAGGAGATCCTCACCCTCGCCGGCGACCCCGACGCCCTGCTGCGCCTGCGCGTCGACGGCGTCGAGCACCTGCGGCGGGTGGTCGCGCGGCTGCGCTCGGAAGGTCCCGCGATGAGCACCCGGACGCTGGTCATCCTGGAGGAGTGGAACCGCGCGTCCTCCGGATGACCCGCCTGCCGACACCCGCCGTGACAGGCTTCGGGACATGAACCGTCGGACATTCCTGGGTGGTGCCGGCCTCCTGACCGGCCTCGGCGCCCTCACCACGTTGACGGCCTGCGGCGACGAGCCCGAGCCGACCGGGAAGGACGAACCCACGCCCGAGCCCACCCGGAAGGACAGCGCGATGCCCGAGCCCACCCGTCACACCTACGGCGAGGACCCGAGCCAGTACGCCGACCTCCACCGGCCCGAGGGCGATCCGCGCGGCGTCGTGGTCGTCATCCACGGCGGCTTCTGGAGGTCGGAGTACAACGCACAGGACCTCGGTACGCCGCTGGCCGAGGCCCTTGCCGCCGAGGGCTGGGCCGCGTGGAACCTGGAGTACCGCCGCGTCGGCGACGGCCAGGGTGGTGGCGGCGGGACCCCCACCACCTTCGACGACGTCGCCGCCGGGATCGACCTGCTGGCCGAGCTCGACCTCGACCTGTCGACGGTGGTCACCCTCGGCCACAGCGCCGGCGGCCACCTCGGCGCCTGGGCCGCGGGGCGCGGCGAGTCCGGCTGGGCCAACACGGTCCCGGTGACCCACGTGATCAGCCAGGCAGGCGTCCTCGACCTCCGCGCCGCCGATGCCGAGAGCCTCGGCGGCGGCGCCGTCCAGGCGCTGCTGGGCCACCCCGCGACCGAGGCCGACGCCCGCTACGACCCGGCGCAACAGCTCCCTCTCGACGTACCCGTCTGGTGCGTGCACGGGACCATCGACGGCAACGTGCCGTTCCGACAGTCCGCGACGTACGTCGAGCGCGCGATCGCCGCCGGAGCCACCGCCGAGCTGGTCGAGGTCAGCGGTGACCACTTCGTCGTCATCGACCCCACCTCCGCCGCGTGGACGCGGCAGCTGGAGATCCTCGACGGCATCGGCTGAGCGACGTTCTCCGGCCGGTCAGCGGCTGTGCGGGACGACCACGTCGTCGGCGTGCTCGCCGGCGTCGGGGTACAACGCCAGGGTCAGCGCGATCCCGACCACGAGCCCGACCACCTGCATGCCGACGAAGGCCGGCGCCGAGCCCGGGGCGATTCCGGCGAAGGTGTCGGTGAACACCCTGCCGAGGGTCACGGCCGGGTTGGCGAAGGACGTCGAGCTGGTGAACCAGTAGGCCGCGCCGATCCACGCTCCGACGACCGGCGCCGCGAGCAGGCCGCGACCGGTCCTGGCCAGGGCGAAGATGATCGCCACGAGCCCGGCGGTGGCGACGACCTCGGCGACGAGGTGGCCGCTGCCGAGACGGTCCTTGGTCGAGAGCGCCAGGTCGACCTCGAACATGACATTGGCCAGCACCGCTCCGGCGATGCCGCCGGTGGCCTGCGCCACGGCGTACGCACCGACCTCCGGCAGGCTCAACCCCGCACGCGTACGACGCCCGAGGAACCAGTCCGCGAGCGAGACGACAGGGTTGAAGTGCGCCCCCGAGACGGGACCGAGCCAGAGGATCAGGACGGTCAGTCCGAAGACGGTCGCCATCGAGTTCTCCAGCAGCTGGAGACCGACGTCGTCGGGCGAGAGGGTCTGCGCGGCGATGCCGGAGCCGACGACCACGGCGACCAGCAGGCAGGTCCCGAGGAGCTCGGCGAGCAGGCGGCGCGGCAACGGGGAGGGGGCGGGCGTGCTCACGTCGCACATCTTGACGTCCCGGGGGTCGCTCAGTCAAACTTGACTCAATGAACATTGAGAGAGTTTCGGGCACGGGTGACGAGCTGACCCGCAGGACGGCAGTCTTCGCGGCGCTCGCCGATCCAACGCGGCTGCAGGTCGTCGACCTGCTGGGCCTGGGAGACGCAGCCTCCTCGGAGCTCTCGGCCCTGCTCGGGACGGCGTCCAACCTGCTGGCCCACCACCTCGGGATCCTCGAGTCGGCAGGCGTCATCGCCCGGCACCGCTCGGAGGGCGACGGCCGGCGGAGCTACTGGCGGCTGGTCGAGCACGCCCTCGACGACCTCGGCGCTCCGACCCTGCCGGTCCCGGGGCGCGTGGTGTTCGTCTGCACTGCGAACTCGGCTCGCTCCCACCTCGCTGCCGCCCTGTGGCGGCAGGCGAGTCCCATCCCCGCGACCTCGGCAGGCACCCACCCCGCGCGCGCCATCGCGCCCGGTGCCCTGGCCGTCGCCCGGCGCCACGACCTCGACCTGCCCGAGGTCGTACCCCAGCACCTGGCCGACCTGGCCCCGGCCCTCGGCGCCGACGACCTCGTCGTCACCGTGTGCGACCGCGCCCACGAGGAGATCGGCAGCTCGGCCCGGCTCCACTGGTCCGTCCCGGACCCGGTCGCCGTCCGGGGACGCGCCGGCTTCGACCGGGCCCACGACGACCTCGCCGCACGCGTCGCACGGCTCACCCCCCTGCTTGCCCGCGCGTCCTGACCATCCCCGTCACCTGAGGAGACCTCCCATGGCCGCCGACCCGACTCCTGACTCAACTCCCGACGTACCCGTCGTCCTGTTCCTGTGCGTCCACAACGCCGGGCGCTCGCAGATGGCGCTGGGCTTCTTCAACCACCACGCCGCCGGTCGGGCGATCGCCCGCTCGGGCGGGTCCGAGCCGGCCGATCAGGTGAACCCCTCCGCGGTCGCGGCGATGGCGGAGCGCGGGATCGACATCGCCCGCGAGTTCCCCAAGCCGTGGACCGACGAGATCGTCCGCGGCGCCGATGTCGTGGTCACCATGGGCTGCGGCGACGCGTGCCCCTACTTCCCCGGCAAGCGGTACGAGGACTGGAAGCTCGAGGACCCGGCCGGCATGGACGTCGACGGCGTGCGCCCCGTGCGCGACGAGATCGAGCGGCGCGTGTTGGCCCTCCTCGACGAGCTCGGCGCAGCTTCCGAATGAGCGGATCCCGCTCTCGACAAGGCCTGCGCGGCGGCGTAGCGTCAGGGGCGGCCATGGACTCTCGGGTCTCGTCAAGCAACGGCGGCTGACCAGCCCTGGCCGATCAGATCACGTTCGGAACCGCCGCCATGCCACCTTCCTCGGCCTCCCGCTCCCGGTCCGCCACCCGCTCCGCCTCCTTGCGCCTCGCGACCAGGTCGGCCTCCCACCTCACGACCGTCGCCGTCGCCGGCCCTGTCGAGCACGGCACGGCCACGTCGTTCGAGTCGGCCATCGGCACCTGCCTCGCCGAGGTGCCGGACGCCCTCGCGATCGACATGAAGGACGTGACCGCGCTCTGCTACGCCGGCGTCGCCACCCTGATCGCGGCGCGCGACCGCGCGTTGCACCAGGGCACCGCCCTCGGCGTGGTGGATCCCAGCCCCACCGTCACGAAGGTGCTCGCTGACCTCGGCCTCCAGTCGATGCTGGTGCGCGACCCCTCGGTGTCGCGCCGCGCGGTGCCGGGCGTGCTGAGCCGCTGACCAGCGGTCTCAGACCAAGCCCGACCAAGCCCGGGACCGGGCAGGCCGTCAGGCGCCGACCGGTGACCGGCCGATCTGCACCAGCTCGACGTCCGGGGCGGGGGACGCCGGACCGCAGCAGCCGCCGCCGGAGCTCTCCGGGTCGTCGAACACGCCCGCGCCACCACAGACTCCGGTGTCGGGCAGGACCAGCTCGACCCGTGCGGCCGCCTCGTGGTCGCCGGCCAGCTCGGCGACGACACTGCGCACCTGCTCGTAGCCGGTGAGCGCGAGGAAGGTCGGCGCGCGTCCGTAGGACTTCATGCCGACGAGGTAGAGGTCGGGCTCCGGCTGGGCGAGGTCGGCCGCACCGGTCGCCTGCACCGAGCCGCAGGAGTGGAGGTTGGGGTCGATCTCGGCGGCGATCCGACGCGGCGCCTCCAGCGTCGGGTCGAGGTCGAGGCGCATCTCGGACAGGAACGAGAGGTCGGGCCGGAAGCCGGTCAGCACGACCACGGAGTCGGCGGGGGCGAGCTCCCTGCCGTCCTCGCCCACCAGCACCGCACGACCGTCCTCGCGACGGACCTGCGCGGTGCGGAAGCCGGTGACCAGCTCGACCACCCCGGACTCGACAGCGCGCTTGGCCCGCTGCCCGAGGGCACCGCGCTCCGGCAGCTCGTCAGCGGCTCCGCCGCCGAAGGTGCCATCGCCGACGACGCGGCGGATCGCCCAGGTGATCCGGGTGCCTGGGTGCTGCTCGGCGATCTGCACGAGCTCGTGCACGGCATTGAAGGCTGAGTCACCGGAGCCGACCACCACGACGTGCCGGCCGGCGTAGCGCGCCGGCTCGGCGCGATTCGGCACCTGGTAGGCGAGCAGGTCGGCGGCGCCGCGCTCGCCGAGGGCGGGGACGCCGTCGGCACCCGCCGGGCTCGGCAGCCGCCAGGTTCCCGAGGCGTCGATGACCGCGCGGGCCTCGAGACGGGACTCGTTGCCCCCGGCATCGGCCACGTGGACGGTGAACGGGGCGCCTGCCCGGTCGGCGTCGACCAGCCGGTCGCGACCCTTGCGGGACACGGCGATCACGCGGGCGTCGTACCGCACGCGGTCGCCGAGCACCGCGGCCAACGGGGCCAGGTAGCCGTCGATCCACTCCGCGCCGGTCGGGTAGCCCGAGGTGGGCGCGGCCCATCCAGTCGGCTCCAGCAGCCGGGCGGACGCGGGGTCGACGAGCTCGGGCCAGCCGGAGAAGAGCCGGACGTGGCCCCACTCCGCGACCGCCGACGCCGGACCCGTGCCGGCCTCCAGCACGAGCGGCACCAGTCCGCGCTCCAGCAGGTGGGCGGCGGCGGCCAGGCCCTGGGGCCCGGCACCGATCACCACCACGGGCAGGTCTCCACGTGCCGCGTCGGCCAGCTCGTTCATCAGTCGCTCCTCGTCTCGATCGCATCTTGCATCGACGTTCGTCGATGTGACCACCTTATGGACGCATCGACAAATGTCAATGCGTCCGGCAGAATGGTCGGCATGCGCACTCCGCTCCCGGTGATCCAGCCCGACGACCTCGCGGCCTGCTGCTCCCCGGTCACCGGAGGACTGGTCAGCGACGAGGCTGCGCAGACCCTGGCCCGGATGTTCAAGGCGCTCGGCGATCCGACCCGGGTCAAGCTGCTCTCGCTGATCGCCGCGTCAGCGGACGGCGAGGCCTGCATCTGCGACATGACCGAGCCCGTCGGCCTCAGCCAGCCCACGGTGTCGCACCACATGAAGCTGCTCGTCGACGCCGGTCTGGCCACCCGCGAGCAGCGCGGCAAGTGGGCCTACTACCGCGTCGCGCCCGACGCCCTCGGATCACTGGCCGGCGCGCTCGCGCCTGCGATCCGGTAGCGCGCCGTACGGTCCCCGGCGCGCCGGGGCTGACCCGACACGCGCCGGATCAGAGGGGCGGGCGGCGGTCCCACCACGGCGCGGCACGCTCGAGCTGCGCCGCCAGCCGGAGCAGCAGGGCGTCGGAGCCGAGAGCACCGACGAGCTGCACGCCCATGGGCAGGCCCTCGGGCGTCCAGTGCAGCGGCACGCTCATGGCCGGGCGGCCGGTGAGGTTGGCGATCTGGGTGTAGGGCACCCAGCCGAGGTTCTCGTGGATCATCTGCTCGACGATCGGGGTGAACCGCAGGACGCCGCTGGCGCGGGCGGTCAGCAGGAGCTTCTGCGCGAGCGCCACCGGACCCGGGACGTCGAGCGCCCCGATCCGCGGCGGGGGCGTGGCCGTGGTGGGGGTGAGCAGGAGGTCGTACGTCGCGTGGAACGCGGCCAGGCGCCGGACGTGGGCGTGACGGCCGTCGACCGCCCGGACGTAGTCGACGGCGCTCGTCGCCCGGCCGAGCGCGGCCATCACGCGGGTGTCGGGCTCGAAGGCCGACTCCCCCGCTCCGCTGGCCTCACGTGCTTCCTGCACCGACACCGCCGCGTGCACGAACCACGCAGTGAGGAAGTCCTGCGCCAGCCTGGCGTCGTCGACGGGCATCGCGACCTCCACCACCTCGTGACCCAGGTCGCTCAAGAGGTCCGCCGCGCGGCGTACGGCGGCACGCGCCTCGGGGTGCGGGTCGGCGTTGACGGCGCTGTCGCTGGTCAGGCCGATCCGCAGCCGGCCCGGCTCGCGCTCGAGCTGGGCGGCGAAGCCCCCGTCGGGCAGCCCGCCGGGGAGGTACGGCGACACGTCGGTCGGGCCGGCGAGGACGTCGAGCAGCGCGGCGGAGTCCCGGACACTGCGGGACACGACGCCGTCCGTCGCGATGCCGCCCATCGACTCGCCGTGGGCCGGTCCGTGCGGGACCAGCCCGCGGCTCGACTTGAGGCCGAACAGCCCGCAGGCCGAGGCCGGGATCCGGATCGACCCGCCGCCGTCGCTCGCGGCGGCCGCCGGGACGACGCCCGCGGCGACCGCGGCAGCGCTCCCACCGGAGGAACCGCCCGGCGTGTGGTCGAGGTCCCACGGGTTGCGGGTGGCGCCGAAGGCGTGCGGCTCGGTGACCCCCTTCGCCCCGAACTCCGGGCTGCTGGTCCGGCCGAACACGACCAGCCCGGCCTCGACGAAGCGCTCGGCGACCGTCGACGTCTCGGCGGCGGGGACGTCCTTCAGCGCACGGCTGCCGCTGCTCGTCGGCACACCCGCGATGTCCTGGTGCAGGTCCTTGACGAGGAAGGGCACGCCCTCGAACGGCCGCCCGCCGGCCGGCGCATCGGCGTGCGGCGAGGGCGGGTCGATCATCCGGACGATCGCGTTGATGTGCGGCTCGACCTCGGCGGCGCGCTTGCGGGCCTCGGTCAGCAGCTCCTCGGGCGTGGTCTGTCCGGTGCGGACCAGGCCGGCGAGGCCGACAGCGTCGTGGTCGCGATAGCTCGACATCCGGCGAGGTTAGCAACGGCCTCCGGCGACCTCGACCCTCGCTTCGTCGACAGGCTCAGGCGCAGTCGCGGCACACCGTGGCGCCGGGTTGCACGGCGGCCGCATGGTGGTGGACCAGGAAGCAGCTCGAGCAGACGAACTCGTCGGGCTGCTGCGGGATGACGGTGATGTCGAGGCTCTCGTGGGAGAGGTCGGCGCCGGGCAGCTCGAACGTCTCGGCGACGAGGGTCTCGTCCTCGTCGACCTCGGGCGACTGGGACTTCTTGGTCGCCGCGGCTGCCTTCACCTCCTCGATGGATTCGGCATCCTCGTCCTCCGCGCCGCGACGCGGTGCGTCGTAGTCAGTCGCCATCCGGGTCCCCCCCCTTCCTCAGCCCCTGCTGATCGTGTGGGTCGTGAGGTATCCAATCGGCCCGACTTGATGCCTGCGCAGTTCCGGAATCGCGCCGCGAGACCGAAGAAGCCGGGCCGCCACCGCACCGATGGCCGCCGCCCACCACCGCTGCGCAACGGCCAGCGCGGAAAGTCGCTTGGCCGGGACCGACACCTCCCCCTACGGTTCTTCCTGCACGGGCCCACGAGGGGGCCGGCGGAGTCGAAGGACGAGCACGGTGAGCACGAATCGCAGCCAGAGCACCACGATGCGCGGGAACGCGGATCGTGCGATGTGTGCTGCCCTCGTGATGCCCCAGCGACCGTTCGCCGGCACCGAGCACGGCATCGAGCACGGCGCCAAGCGCATCGTGCTCGGCAGCCACGACTCGCTGCTGCTCGCATCCCTGGAGCCGCCCCTGACCTGAGTGCTCACGCACCCAGACCCATGACGGGAAGGGCCGCTCCAGCCGAGGCAGACGCCTCGCGGAGCGGCCCTTCGTCGTTCCCGGACAACCTCAACCGGACTTCACCGGACAACTTCATCGCGGAAGGCCCCACGGGCACCGGACCCGCGCACTGGTCGAGAGACCACCAGCGCAGCGGCACCGGGCTCACGCATCACGCGGCCGTGGACCACCTCTCCCGACTCGGACCCCGTCGTACGACGGGGAGCGGGGGCCAACTCGACAGTGGACACATCAGGCAGCGGCCGAACCCGACAGGGAGCGGCTCGCCGCCGAGCTCACCTGCCGGAATCGGTAGACGGACCGCGTTGAGGGCGCGGTGTCCTTCGGGACGTGCGGGTTCGACTCCCGCGGTGAGCACCACGCCCGCCTGGCGCAACAGGTAGACGCGCGGCGTTCAGGACGCCGTGCCCTTCGGGGCATCCCGGTTCGACTCCGGGGGCGGGCACCACGTCCGCCTCCGGGCGGGCAGTCCTCGATGGCGCAATGGCAGCGCGCGCGGTTGTTACCCGCGAGGTTCCAGGTTCGAGCCCTGGTCGGGGAGCTCGACGGCGCACTGGCCGTGCGTCGTACCAAGCGGGTGTCGGGAGACGCCTCGGGTCTCATAAGCCCGCCGGTCCACGTTCGACTCGTGGCCCCGCTACCGGTCCCCCTCGGGACCCCGCTCCGCTCGCACAATCGGCCGTGCACCCGGCTCTTAACCGGGCATGAATCTGGGTTCGAGTCCCAGGCGGAGCACCGCCACGTGCTGCTCGACGAGACCGGAAGGAGGTGAGGAGCACATGGAGACCAGGAACGGACGAGTACGCCCCGCCACCACGAAGGCGACCCGGGCATCGATCGACGACGAGGCCGACAGCATCCTCACCACCAAGGCGGTGTCGGCGGCGTACGACCACCCGACGCCGCGCGACGCGAGCATCAGGTGGCGCTGCGCGGACCACGGGGCGCCGGAGCTCTTCGACCCGACCGACGACGAGACCCTCACGGCCGCCCGGGACTTCTGCGGCGGGTGCGAGACCAAGGACCTCTGCCTCGACCTCGGCGTCCGCCGCGGCGAGTGGGGCGTCTGGGGTGGCGTCCTCCTGGAGGGCGGCAAGCCCGTCGACCAGCCCCGCAGGATGGGCCGCCCGAGGAAGGTCTCGGCGGCCTGAGCAACGACCGCGCCGGCTGCGCGCGGGGCCATCGCGAGATGGCCGAGGGGCGACCCAGCAGCCCTGCCTTCGTGGTCCAACGGACACGACACCGGCCTACGAAGCCGGGGATCCAGGTTCGATTCCTGGCGAGGGCGCTGTGACCGATGGACAACGGCAGTCCACCAGGTTGTGGTCCTGGGCCCGCGAGGGCGCAGTGGGTTCGACTCCCACCGGTCACCCCAACGCGAATCGCACACCCGACGAGACAGGAAGGAGGTGGCAGCGGTGCGCACGACCATGTCCACCAGTACGTCGTACGGCAGCGCCGTGCTGCTGCTCAACGCCTCCTACGAGCCGCTCGGCAAGGTGTCCTTCCAGCAGGCCATCAAGATGGTGGCCCGCAAGGTGGCCGCCGTCGAGGAGGCCGTCGAGGGCCGGATGGCCGGACCGTGGCCGTGGCCGCGGGTCATCCGGCTGCTGCGCTACATCAGCCCGAAGTGGCTCTACCGCCCGGCCGGCTGGCACCGCGGCGGCGTCTTCATCCGCGACGGGCACCGCTGTGCCTACTGCGGCGCGAAGGCGACCACCATCGACCACGTCCTCCCCCGCTCGCGCGGAGGCGAGTGGTCGTGGCTGAACTGCGTCGCCGCCTGCGAGCCGTGCAACCACCGCAAGGGGAACCGCACGCCGCGGGAGGCCGGGATGCGGCTCCGGTTCGAGCCGTTCGTCCCGACCCGGGCGCAGCTGACCGCGCGGGCCTGAGAAGCCCGGGAACGACGAGAGGCCCTCGCCGGCATCACTGCCGGCGGGGCCTCTTCGTCAGAGCCGCCTGTCAGAATCGAACTGACGACCTAGTCACCGCTGGAGGTGCAGGTCATGAAGAGCCATCGTGGCCTGAAAGGGCGTATTCAAGCCATAGAACGGGCGCATCCGGATGCCCGCCGGTCTGGTCCGGATCGGAGAAGCGCGGCGAAACGTGTCACTTCGCCGTTGCTCTCGCACTTTCGAGTGGCCACCGCTCGACCGCTGCTGCGCCTCTGCGTTCTGCGTCCGGGACCTGTTGGGCCCCGCTCGCACCCCACTGCTCCCCACGATATCCCGATTTCTGATCGCTCCCGACCCTCCACCGCACTTAGGAGAACAGCATGCGGCAGGGCGCCGCGCGCGTACGGAAGGGATCACTTCGATGAATGAGAGCAAGACACCCGCCACCACCGGTAACCCGACCACCGCCACCGACCCGCTCCTCACGCCGGAGGACGTCTCCCACATGCTCGGTGGCGTCCCCGAGGCGACCTTGAAGCGGTGGCGAACTCAGCGCACGGGACCCGTTGCCCTCCACATCGGCCGGCACGTCCGCTACCGCCGCTCCGCGGTCGAAGCCTGGCTCGACGCCAAGGACCGCGAGGCCGCAGCCTGGATGGCGTCCTGAGCCATGCCGCAGATCCGAATTCCCCGTGGCGGCCACGGCGACATCGTGGCCAGGCAACTGGCAGACGGCCGATGGTCCGCCCGCGTCCAGGTCCGCGACATCGACGGCCGCATCCGCTCAGTTCGCGCAACCGAGAAGACCAAGAGCTCCGCCACCCGCCTCGTCGAACGCCGCCTGAGGGAGCGCGTCGATCCGTCGATCGCCGGCATCACCGGTGACACCACCTTCGAAGACCTCTCCGCGCTGTGGTTGCAACACCGCAAGGACCACGGCAAGGTCAAGACCAAGGGACTGCTCGCACCCCAGACCTTGGCGACCTACCAGTACGACATCAAGCAGGTGATCATCCCCGCCATCGGCCAGGTCAGAGTTCGCGAGGCAACCATCCCCCTCCTCGACCGTCTCTTCGCCGACGTGGAGCACGGGCGCAAGCACGGCAACTACCCAGCTAGACCTGGAGGCCGCTCCACACGCCAGCTCCGAGTGGTCCTCGGCGGAATGCTCGCCCTCGCCGTCGCCCACGGAGCGCTGCCCGCCAATCCGATCCGGGACGTCTCCCAGCCATCCCGCCAACCCAATCCGGAAGTCAAGTACCTCACCGTCGACCAGGCACGACACCTGCGCACACGCGTGAGTCGCACAGCCATCCGTGTCCCCGACCAGCGCATGCCGAACCACGACCTCGAGGAGTTCATCGACCTTCTCCTCGGCACCGGGTGTCGCGAGGGCGAAGGCCTCGCCATCCGACCAGTCGACCTCCGCGACCTCGACGGGCCCGTGCCCACGCTGCACATCTGCGGCACCGTCGTCGAGCCACGCAAAGGGTTCGTCGACCATCTCCACCGACAGAACCGGACGAAGACGGGCGATGACCGCCGACTGATCCTGCCCGACGCCGTCGCTGCGATGCTGCGAGAACGGATGCGAAGAGACCCGCCCAACACGCCCGAGTCACCGATCTTCGCAACCGGCACCGGGAACTGGATCTCCCCCGCCAACTTGCGCACCCGTCTACGGTCAGCCCTCAGCCGGAGTTCCGAACTGCCCAACCCGTCCGACCAGGCGCTGGCAGGAACGACCCTGCACACCCTGCGCCGGACTGTCGGCACCCTCATCGCGCACGAGGTGTCCCTCGACGCAGCCCGCGACCAGCTCGGCCACCGAGACCCGTCGGTCACCTTCCGCCACTACGTCGGCAAGCGACTTGTCGCGCCCGACCTTCGGTCAACACTCGACCAGTTCTTTGTCTGACACGAACGAACGACACCGATCGCGCGTTGAGCCGAATCCCTGGACACCCACGTGTGGGGCAATCGGGAGATACGAGGCCCTAGCCATCTCACGCCGAATGGCTCCCCACTGGCAGCTTCACCAGCTAGCTGGTGCTCGCTCGAGAACGACCGGACGCGTCGTGGGGCCGGAGGTGGGGCGAGGGGCGCCACCTCCACCGTCAGGCCGCCACCATGCCCAGCGCGATGTCGACGATCATGTCTTCCTGACCACCGACGAGTCCTCGTCGGCCGCACTCCATGAGGATGTCGCGCACGTCGACGTCGTACTGCTCCGCGGCGCGTTCGGCATGGCGCAGGAAGGACGAGTAGACGCCGGCGTACCCGAGGGTGAGGGTCTCCCGGTCCACTCGTACCGGCCTGTCCTGGAGCGGGCGCACGATGTCGTCGGCCGCATCCTGCAGTGGGAACAGCTTGCAACGGTGCTCGAAGCCGGACAGATCGGCCACGGCGATGAAGGCCTCCAGTGGGCAGTTGCCTGCGCCGGCGCCGTGTCCGGCGAGCGACGCATCGACCCGGTGGACCCCGCTCTGCACGGCGACCACAGAGTTCGCGACCGACAGCGAGAGGTTCTCGTGCGCGTGGATGCCGATCTCGGTCGCGTCGTCCAGCACGTCGCGGTAGGCACGGACCCGGGCCGCTACGTCGTCCATCGTCAACCGACCCCCGGAGTCCGTGACGTAGACGCAGTGGGCGCCGTAGGACTCCATCAGCTTCGCCTGAGCGGCGAGCTCCTCCGGTGCTGCCCTGTGCGAGAGCATCAGGAATCCGGAGACGTCCATGTCCAGCTCGCGGGCGGCCTGGATGTGCTGGGCCGAGACGTCTGCCTCCGTGCAGTGCGTGGCGATGCGCACGGAACGCACGCCGAGGTCATGCGCCCGCTTCAGCTCGTGCACGGTTCCGACGCCCGGGAGGAGGAGTGTGGTCAGACGGGCGTTCTTGAGCACCGATGCCGCAGCCTCGATCCACTCCCAGTCAGTGTGGGAGCCCGGGCCGTAGTTCAGCGATCCGCCCGCGAGTCCGTCGCCGTGGGCGACCTCGATCGCGTCGACACCCGCGGCATCGAGGGCCAGCACGATGCGTTTCACGTCCTCGGGCTCGATCCGGTGGCGCACGGCGTGCATGCCGTCACGGAGAGTGACGTCCTGGATGTAGATCGGGATCTTCGGCACGGTGGTCATGCGAGGGCCGCCCTGTCGTGGTTGCGAGCTGCGATGCGCTCGGCGACCTGGAGCGCCGCCGAGGTCATGATGTCGAGGTTGCCGGCATACGCCGGTAGGTAGTGACCGGCTCCGGTCACCTCGAGGAACACCGACACCTGATGCGTCGGTCGTTCGCCGCCGCCCGGGATGAGGGTCCGGACCGGCTGGTCGTCGGGAATCGCGGTGATCTGGACGTCCTGCACGAGTCGATATCCCGGCACGTACGACGCCACCGTGCCCACGATCGCCTCGATCGACGCCCTGATGGCCCGCCGCGTGGCCTCGTTGGGCGCTTGGACCAGCGCCAGAACGGTGTCCCGCATCATCAGGGGCGGCTCGGCGGGGTTCAGGATGATGATGGCCTTACCGCTCTGCGCGCCACCGACCTCGACGATGGCGGCCGAGGTCGTCTCGGTGAACTCGTCGATGTTGGCCCGGGTCCCCGGCCCGGCGGACTTCGAGGCGATCGACGCGATGATCTCGGCATAGGCGACAGGCACGACCTGTGAGATCGCGGCGACGACGGGGATGGTGGCCTGTCCGCCGCAGGTGACCATGTTGACGTTCGGGGCGTCCAGGTGGCGGTCGATGTTGACCGCGGGAATCACGTACGGACCGATCGCCGCAGGCGTCAGGTCGATCAACCGCTTCCCGAGTGGCTCGAGGAGTGCCGCGTTGTGATGGTGCGCCTTGGCGGAGGTGGCGTCGAAGACGATCTCGATGTCCTCGAACCCGGGCATCGCAACCAAGCCATCGACGCCGTCGTGGACGGTCGGCACACCGAGGTCCCGGGCCCGGGCGAGCCCGTCGCTGGCCGGGTCGATGCCGACCATCGCCCCCATCTCGAGGTGCTGCGCGGTGCGCAACACCTTGATCATCAGGTCGGTTCCGATGTTGCCGGAGCCGATGATGGCGACCTTGGTCCTCGAGGTCGCGCTCATCGCGGCGCGCCGGCGAACGTGATGTCCAGGGAGCCGAGACCGCTGATGGTCACGCTGACCTCGGCGCCCGCCGCAGCAGGCCTCATCGGCCCGAGGGCGCCGGACAGGACGACCTGACCTGCCAGCAGCGGGTCCCCGAGATCTCGGGCGGTCCTCGCCAACCATTGCAGAGCGAGCAACGGGTCGCCGAGGCAGTCCCGGCCCTGGCCCGTCGAATCGTCTTGCCCGGTGACCGTCATCGTCATCGTCACCTCGGAGGGGACGAATGCCTCCAGCGAGACCGGCTCCTTGCCGAGCACGAAGCCGCCCGCGGACGCGTTGTCGGCCACCGTGTCGGCAAAGCTGATGTCCCAGCCGGCGATCCGGCTGGCGCAGATCTCGATGGCCGGCACGGCATGGTGGACGGCGTCGATGACCTGTCCGAGGTCGAGCTCACCGTCGACCAGATCCTTGCCGAGGACGAAGGCGATCTCGGCCTCCACCCTGGGCTGCAGGAGCCCGTCGACCGGCACCGGGGCCTCGACGTCGTACTGCATGTCGGCGAAGAGAACGCCGAGATCTGGCTGGTCGACTCCCAACTGCGCCTGAACCGCAGCAGAGGTCAGGCCGATCTTGCGACCAACGACCCGGCCACCTGCCTCGACGCGCGCGCGGTTGTTCTCCTGCTGCACAGCATAGGCGGCGTCGATGTCGACCGCCCCGATCAGATCGCGGACTGGCGGACAGGGCACGCCGGTCTGCGCTGCGACAGCGAGGCGGTCCGCAGCGCTGCGGATCATCGTGGATTCCTGGGTCAGCTCCGTCATGGCACCACTCTCGACAGCCGGGCAGTCGTCAGGGAGCCCGTGTTCCGGCCAACGGCACGCTGAGCGTCACGACGTGCGCGACGCCACGCACTCGCGGAAACGGGCAGGCTCCAGGAGCTGGCTCAGTCCACTGAGGGTGCAGGCGAGGATCGCCTGCGTCGTCGTCAGGACGGCCGTGACAACGGCGGGCGGATTCACGGGAGCGGGCGCCGGGGATGGGGCCGGGTCAGGTGTAGGGCCACCGGGCGTGCCACCAGGTCTCGGGCCCTTGGCGGGGGCACCGGGCTCGGCCGCCGAGCCGTCGTTCCTCTGCTGCGGCGGAGCCGGAAGCGTCTTCGCCGACGAACGGCCGCCCTGCGCCCGGTCCACCGAGCGTGCGACGACGCCGTTCTCCGACTGCGGGACGACCCGGCCGGCGGCAGCGACCCGGGCGCCGCCCGCGGCGTACGAACGGGCCGTGTCCAGGACGAGATCGGCATAGGCCTGCGAATGGTTGTAGCGGAGAACGGCGGCCCGGCGCCCCTCGGCCGACGACAGGTCGTCGTTACCGGAGCAGAGATAGACGGCTGCCGCGAGGGCCGCGTCGTCGATGTCCTGGGGGTTGCGCTCTCCGTCGTCGTCCGCATCGACGCCGACCACGGCCCAGGTGCTCGGAATGAACTGCAGGGGCCCGACGGCACGATCCCAGGATCGATCGCCGTCGAGTCGACCGCCGTCGGTGTCGGAGATGCTCGCCGTGGAGCGGGTTCCGTCGAGAGGGATGCCGACGATTCCGGGGACGGCACGGCCGTCGTCGTCCAGTCGACTCCCGTTCGCGCTGCCGTGTGACGACTCGACCTTGCCGATCGCGGCCAGGAGGGACCAGTCGAGCCCGCACCCCTCGTCGGCGCCGCCGATGATCGTCTCCGCCCGCTGGTAGGCGGCCAGGGCGACGGTCGGGATCAATGCCGTGGTCGACTGCGTGAGCTGGACCAGACCGACCGGCCTCGCCATGGCCTCGACACTCTCGCTGAGGCTGGCCGGTGACTCGACCGCGCTCTCGGGAACGGCCATCTCGGGCTGCCCCGCGGTGGCACCACCCGCGGCGGTGACCGGCGCCAGTCCGGCGCCCGCCACGGCGAGGGTCCACGACACCGACACCACTCCCAGGGGAAGGAGCATCGCCAGGCGTCGCGCCCGGGTTCCGGTCGACTCGCGGCGATGAGAGGGAGCAGGGATCATGCCTCGACGCTAGGCCGAGTGAGCGCCGTCACACATCCGGCGCTGAGGGGAGATCCCTCTCTCTTCCGGTAGGTACGGCGGGTGACTCAGACGTCGGTGACCCGGAGGCCGGCGTGCGCCCGGTAGCGCTTGTTGATCGCGATCAGGTTGGCCGTCAGCGCCTCGACCTGGTGGGCATTGCGGAGGCGGCCACCGAAGATGCCACGAACACCCGGTAGTACCGCCGCCAGCGCCACGGCGACGTCGACCGCCTCAACGTCGTCGCCGACGACCAGGACGTCCGTGTCGAGACTCGTCACTGCAGGATCCTCCAGCAGGGTGGCGCTCAGGTGGTGGAATGCCCCGACGACGCGACTCCCCGGGAGGATCGCCGCCGCCTGCTCCGTCGCCGACCCCTCGAGGACGGGCAGCGCGTACGGCCCTCGCTTGTCGAACCCCAGAGGGTTGACGCAGTCGATGACGACCTTCCCGCTCAGCTCGTCGCGAAGCGAGGTCAGCAACGCACCGTGCCCGTCCCACGGAACCGCCACTACGACGATGCCCGCTGCAGCCGCAGCCGACCGGTTGTCCACGCCGACCACCCGCAGCCCGTCGGCACGCAGCTCCTTGGCGGTCGCCTCGGCCCGTGCTGCGTCGCGGCTGCCGAGAATCACGTCGACGCCGCCGGCGGCGAAACGACGGGCGAGACCTCGCCCCTGGGGACCGGTCCCTCCAAGTACGGCGACAGTGGTCTCGCTCGGGTTCGGACCCATGGTTCCTCCCACTCCTTCACGGCGACCGCATCTCGGACGCCGCGGATGGACACCCATCCTAGTGCATAATGGTTAGACCATTCACGTGTTCGACCATGGAGACACCTGTGCCCCAGCTGTGCCAGACCGAGGGACTCAACGAGGACCAGGTCGAGATCCTCAAGGCTGTTCGTCAGTTCACCGACGAGCAGATCATTCCGGCTGCTCAGGAGCTCGAGCACGCCGATGAGTACCCGACCGAGATCATCGAGGGTCTCAAGGAGCTCGGTGTGTTCGGGCTGACGATCCCTGAGGAGTTCGGTGGGCTGGGTGAGTCGTTGCTGACCTACGCCCTGGTC
>NZ_LMIA01000002.1:0-115512 GCF_001428565.1 Nocardioides sp. Root190
TGGCCCTGGACCTGCTGACCACCGACGAGGACACCGGTGAGGTCACTGTCCGTTCCGCCGGTCGGAAGGTCGTGATGGACCTCCACATCACCGACGGCACGCTGCGAGGTGAGAACCCCGTCGGCAGGTGGGGAGACAAGCCGGTCACCACCGCACAGATCAAGCAATGGCTCCGCTCCCGCGAGACCACCAGCATCATCGTCAGGCCCGTCATCAACCTGGCCGACTGCATCCCGGTCGACTCCTACGAGATCCCCGACCGCCACAAGCACCGCGTCCGCTCACTTCGCCACACCTGCAGCTTCCCGAACTGCACCACACCCGCCGTGAAGTGCGACATCGACCACGAGATCCCACATCGCGAGGGCGGACCGACGTGTCCGTGCAACCTCCACCCGCTCTGCAGACGACATCACCGCGCCAAGACCTTCAGTGAGTGGCGCTACCTGAGCCTCGCACCCGGCCACTTCCTCTGGACCAGCCCGCACGGGCGGCTCTTCCTCGTCGGACCCGGCGGCACGAGAGCCCTCGACCCACCCAAGGCGATCGAGCCCTGACAGACCGCCTCAACCCCGCCGAGTGAGCACCATCGGCGGGGTACAGGCACGCCTTCATCGTCGGTCGAGGAGGCCACCCGCGGCCGCCGGTGGTCGAGGAGGCCGCCCGCGGCCGTCTCGAGACCACCCGCCACGGTGCACCCACCTGCCCGTGGGCGAGTTCCGGCACCGGGTCACCAGGTCTCGAGATGGTCGCTGCGCGACCTCCTCGACCAACGGGGGTCGGTCCCGGTGCACCCACCTGCCCGTGGGCGAGTTCCGGCACCGGGTTGCCGGGTCTCGAGATGGTCGCTGCGCGACCTCCTCGACCAACGTGGGCGAGTTCCGGCACCGGGTTGCCGGGTCTCGAGATGGTCGCTGCGCGACCTCCTCGACCAACAGGGGGTCGGTCCCGGTGCACCCACCTGCCCGTGGGCGAGTTCCGGTACCGGGTTGCCAGGTCTCGAGATGGTCGCTGCGCGACCTCCTCGACCAACGGGGGTCCGCTCCGATGTACCCCGTCTGCTCGTGCCCGGGTGCGGCACCGGGTTGCCGGGTCTCGAGATGGTCGCTGCGCGACCTCCTCGACCAACGGAGACCGGCCCCCCGAGTGCAGTCCGGACGAGCTCAGGCGGGCTGTCGCAGCGCTGCCTGGTAGCGCCGCCGGTAGAAGGGCTGGGCGAGCAGTGCGGCAGGGAACAGGAGCCGTCGCCACCCGCCCGATGCGCGGGTCAGTGACCGGAGGGTCAACCACACGGTTCCGTCCGTCGCGCGGTGGACGATGAACGCCTCCTCGCCGGACACGGGATGGCCGGGTCGGGTGCCGTAGGCGAAGCCACGGCGGTCCGGAAGATCCACGACGTCGACCACCCGGACCGGTTCCTGCAGGCGCACCGGGCCGATCCTGGCGACCAGGGTGTAGTCGCGGTCGGGGACGACGTGGAGGTCGTCGGAGGCCGAGGCGGCAGAAGGCCGTACGTCGAAGCCGCTGCGGGTCTTCACTCCCCACTGCAACACGTCGGCGGCGGAGGCCCAGGCGGCGTCGCCGCGTCCGATCACCACCGAGCTCTCGAAGCGTCGGTAGCCGTCCGGCCGCCGGTCCCAGGTGCGCTCGTGGATCTGCGTCTGCGTCACCGCGTCGTAGCTGAGACCGGGCGGCACCACTCCTAGATCCCGATCGGGTGCCAGACCGTCTTCGTCTCCACGAAGGCGGTCATCGCACCGATGCCGGGGTCGGCGGACCAGTCCGGTTCGGCAGCGGGGGCGCGGCGGACCCGCTTGAGGTTGTCGGCGGCAGCGACCTCGAGCGAGGTGGCGAGCTCGGTCGAGCCGGCGACACCGGCCAGGTCGATGGCGTTGACGTCCATGTGCGCGGCCAGCCAGGGGCCGAGCGCGGCGGCGTCACCGGTGAGGATGTTGATCACGCCGCCGGGGACGTCGGAGGTGGCGAGCACCTCGGCGAAGGTGACGGCCGGCAACGGGCGGTCGTACGACGACACGACGACTGCCGTGTTGCCGGTGACCACGACGGGCGCGACCACGGAGACCAGGCCGAGCAGCGAGGACGACTGCGGCGCCAGGACGCCCACGAGGCCGGTCGGCTCGGGAGCGGAGTGGTTGAAGAACGGCCCGGCCACGGGGTTGGCGTTGCCGACCACCTGGGCGAGCTTGTCCGCCCAGCCGGCGTACCAGACCAGTCGGTCGACGGCGGCGTCCACCTGCGCGCGCGCCGCGGCGGCGGTGCCACCCTCGGACTGCTTGACGGCCTCCTCGAACTGCGGGCGACGGTCCTCCATGACCTCGGCGATCCGGTAGAGGACCTGGCCGCGGTTGTAGGCGGTGCGCGCGGACCAGCCGCCGAAGGCCTTGCGGGCCGCGACGACGGCGTCCCGCACGTCCTTGCGCGAGGCGAGGGCGGCGTTGGCCACGAACTTCCCCAAACTGTCGGTGACCTCGTAGGAGTGGCCCGACTCCGAGCGGGGGAAGGCCCCGCCGATGTAGAGCTTGTAGGTCTTGCGGACGTCGATGCGCGCCATCAGGCCTCCTCCGCCTTCAGGTAGGCCGCCAGGCCCTGGCGGCCGCCCTCACGGCCGTAGCCGGATTCCTTGTAGCCGCCGAACGGGCTGGCCGGGTCGAACTTGTTGAACGTGTTGGCCCAGACCACGCCGGCCCGCAACTCGTTGGCCATGTGCAGGATCAGCGAGCCCTTCTCGGTCCACACCCCGGCCGAGAGGCCGTACGGCGTGTTGTTGGCCTTCTCGACGGCCTCGGCGGGCGTCCGGAAGGTCAGGACCGACAGGACCGGTCCGAAGACCTCCTCCCGCGCGATCCGGTGGGCCTGGGTGACGCCGGTGAAGATCGTCGGCGGGAACCAGAAGCCGCTCGAGGGCAGGTCGCACTCCGGCGCCCAGCGCTCGGCGCCCTCCTCCTCGCCGATGCCGGCGAGCTCGCGGATCCGGTCGAGCTGCTCGCGGGAGTTGATGGCACCGATGTCGGTGTTCTTGTCGAGCGGGTCGCCGACGCGCAGCGTTCCCATCCGGCGCTTGAGCCGGGACAGCACCTCGTCGGCGACCGACTCCTGCACGAGGAGGCGGGACCCGGCGCAGCAGACGTGGCCCTGGTTGAAGAAGATGCCGCCGACGATGCCCTCGATGGCCTGGTCGATGGGGGCGTCGTCGAAGACGATGTTGGCGGCCTTGCCGCCGAGCTCCAGTGTCGCCTTCTTGTCGGTGCCCGCGATCGCGCGGGCGATGGCCTTGCCGACGCCGGTGGAGCCGGTGAAGGCGACCTTGTCGACGTCGGAGTGTCCGACGAGGGCCTGGCCGGTCGAGCCGGCGCCCGTGACGATGTTGACGACGCCCGGCGGGAGGTCGGCCTGCTGGCAGATCTCCGCGAACAGCAGCGCCGTCAGGGGAGTGGTCTCGGCCGGCTTGAGGACGACGGTGTTGCCGCACGCCAGGGCGGGGGCGATCTTCCAGGCCAGCATCAGCAGCGGGAAGTTCCAGGGGATCACCTGGCCGGCGACGCCGAGCGGCTGCGGGTTCGCGCCGAGGCCGGCGTGCTCCAGCTTGTCGGCCCAGCCGGCGTAGTAGAAGAAGTGCGCGGCGACGATGGGTACGTCGACGTCGCGGCTCTCCTTGATCGGCTTGCCGTTGTCGATCGACTCCAGGACGGCCAGCTCGCGGCCGCGCTCCTGGATGATCCGGGCGATCCGGAAGAGGTACTTCGCGCGCTCCTTGCCGGACATCCGCGACCAGCCGCGGAACGCCCGACGAGCGGCCTTCACGGCCAGGTCGACGTCCGCGTCGGACGCTTCGGCGATCTCGGCGAGGGTCTCCTCGGTGGCGGGGTTGATCGTCTTGAACGACGAACCGTGGCCATCGACGAAGTCACCGTCGATGAACAGCCCGTAGGACGCCTTGATGTCGACGATGCTGCGCGACTCGGGTGCTGGTGCGTACTCGAAGGCCATGTGTCAGTCCAGGGTGAAGTAGTCGGGACCGCTGTAGCGGCCGGTGGTCATCTTCGTGCGCTGCATCAGCAGGTCGTTGAGCAGCGTCGAGGCGCCGAAGCGGAACCAGTCCGGGTCGAGCCAGTCGTCGCCGGCGATCTCGTTGACCATGACGAGGTACTTGATGGCGTCCTTGGCGGTGCGGATGCCGCCCGCCGGCTTCACGCCGATCTGCACGCCGGTGGCCTCGCGGAAGTCGCGGACGGCCTCGAGCATCACCAGGGTCACCGGCAGCGTGGCGGCCGGCTGGACCTTGCCGGTGGAGGTCTTGATGAAGTCGCTGCCCGCGAGCATCGCCAGCCACGAGGCGCGGCGGACGTTGTCGTAGGTCTGCAGCTCGCCGGTCTCGAAGATCACCTTGAGGTGGGCGTGCGATCCGTCGGGACGGGCGCAGGCGTCGCGGACCGCGACGATCTCCTCGAACACCTGGAGGTAGTGGCCGGCGAGGAAGGCGCCCCGGTCGATCACCATGTCGATCTCGTCGGCGCCGGCCGCGACCGCGTCGCGGGTGTCGGCGAGCTTGATCGCCATCGACGCACGACCGCTGGGGAAGGCGGTGGCGACGGCGGCGACGTTGACCCGGTCGCCGACGACCGCCTTCACCTCGCCGACCATGTCGCCGTACACGCAGACGGCCGCGACCGAGGGGCAGCCCGGGTCGGCGGGGTCGGGGCGCAGGGCCTTGCTGGCCAGCGCGCGCACCTTGCCGGGCGTGTCCTGGCCCTCGAGCGTGGTGAGGTCGACCATCCGGATGGCGAGGTCGAGTGCCCACGCCTTCGAGGTGGTCTTGATGGAGCGGGTCCCGAGTCCGGTGGCGCGCGCCTCCGCGCCGACCTGGTCGACGCCGGGAAGGCCGTGGAGGAAGCGGCGGAGCGAGGCCTCGCTGGCCGTCACTTCGGAGTACGCCGCGAGTCCCTGGACGGGATCGCTGGGGGCGGTGGTCGGCATCCCCTCAGCATAGGGTTGCAATCGTGCGGAACGAAGGTGTCGAGAAGTCGGAGCTGTTCAGGTCGGGCGGGATCGTGGTCGGGGCCATCGGCCTGGTGGCCGCGGCGGTCGTGCTCGTCTACAGCACCGCGGTCGTCGGGTTCGACCCCCTGACCTGGTCCGCGACGCTGCTGCTCGCCGTCATCGTGTGGTCGGTGCTGATCCGCCCGGCCGTGGTCCTGCACGTCGAGGAGCTGGAGGTGCGCAACGTCTCGCACACCCTGCGCATCCCGTACCAGCGCATCCGCGAGGTCGAGATCAACCAGGTCACCCGGGTGCACACTCCGGAGCGGACCTACGTCGCGGGCGGCTTCGGGCGCAGCCGCGGCACCATCCGCAAGGACGCGCGGGTGGCCCCGGACGCCAAGCTCGGTCAGCACTCGCTGGGCCACCTGGTCGAGGAACGGATCAACCGTCGCGCCACCGAGGCGAAGCGGACGGCCGTCGAGGGCGCCGAGGTGGCACCGGTCCGCCGCACCTGGGCGGCGGCGGAGCTCGGTGCCGGTGCCGTGCTGGTGGTCGCGACCCTGCTCGCCTCTGTCCTGCGCTGACCTGCCCGAGCGGTCAGATCCCCGCCGCAGCGGCGATGTCGGCGCGCAGCCCGGCCAATCGGGTCGCCGCGTCGGCGCGCGCAGCGGCCACGTCGCCGTCAGCGACCGGCACCACGACCTCGAGGTAGCACTTGAGCTTCGGCTCCGTGCCGCTCGGTCGTACGACGACCCGGCTGCCGTCGTCGGTCCGGTAGCGCAGGCCGTCGGTCGGCGGGAGGTCGGCGGATCCGACGGTCAGGTCCTCGGCGGACGTGACGGCCGAGCCGCCCAGCGAGGTCGGCGGGGTGGCGCGCAGACGCTCCATGGCGGTCGCGATCTGCCCGAGGTCGGTGACCCGCACCGAGAGCTGGTCGGTGGCGTGCAACCCGTGCGCGACCGCGATGTCGTCGAGCAGGTCGAGCAGCGAGCGACCGGCGTCCTTGGCCTCGGCGGCGATCTCGCAGAGCAGGAGTGCGGCGGTGACGCCGTCCTTGTCGGCGACGTTGACGGGGTCGACGCAGTAGCCGAGCGCCTCCTCGTAGCCGAACACCAGGTCCGGGAGGCGACCGATCCACTTGAAGCCGGTGAGGGTCTCCGCGTAGCGCTGCCCGTGCGCGGCGGCCATCGTGCCGAGCAGGGAGGACGAGACGATCGAGGTGGCGTAGACGCCGGTGCGTCCGGCCCGCAGCAGGTGGTCGGCGAGGAGGGCGCCCACCTCGTCGCCGCGCAGCATCCGCCAGCCGCCGTCCGGGTCCGGCACGGCGGCCGCGCAGCGGTCCGCGTCGGGGTCGTTGGCGATCACGATGTCGGCACCGTTGCGCTCGGCGAGCGCCACGGCGAGGTCGATCGCACCGGGCTCCTCCGGGTTGGGGAAGGAGACGGTCGGGAAGTCCGCGTCGGGGTGCTCCTGCTCGGCCACGATCTGCGGCTCGGTGAACCCGGCGGTCTCCAGCACGGCCGGGAGCGCGCCGCCGCCCACGCCGTGCAGTGGCGTGTAGACGATCGCCAGGTCGCGCGGGCCGTCGCCCGCGATCGACGCCGCGGTGTCGAGGTAGGCGTCGACGATGCCCTCGTCGAGGACCCGTCCGCCGGTCGACTCGAGCGGCTCGCGCGCCACGGCGCGGAGCGAACCCACCGCAGCGATGTGCTCGGCGATCCCGGTGTCGGCGGGCGGCACGATCTGGCTGCCGTCGCCGAGGTAGACCTTGTAGCCGTTGTCCTGCGGCGGGTTGTGGCTCGCGGTGACCATCACGCCGGCCGCGCAGCCGAGCTCGCGGATCGCGTAGGCCAGCAACGGGGTGGGCAGCGGCCGCGGCAGCAGCAGCGGCTTCAGGCCGGCGCCCGCCATCACCTCCGCCGTGTCACGTGCGAAGACGTCGGAGTTGTGGCGGGCGTCGTACCCGATCACGACGGGCGTGCCCGGCTCGGTCCCGCCCGCGATGAGGTACGACGCGAGGCCGGATGCCGCGCGGATGACCACGATCCGGTTCATCCGGTTCGGCCCGGCACCGAGCGCGCCGCGCAGGCCCGCCGTGCCGAACTCGAGCGTGCCGCGGAACCGGTCGGCGAGGTCGACGCGCGCATCGGCGTCGCCGGCCTCGACCGCGGCGATCACCCGGGTCAGCTCGTCGCGGGTCTGCTCGTCCGGATCCTCGGCGAGCCAGGCCTGCGCGCGGGTGATCAGGACGTCGGTGTCGGGCGTGGTCACCGGGCCACGTTAGCCCCGGTCAGGCGTCGATGCTGCTCAGGTCGCCGTACCGGTCCCCGGCGACTGCGTCGCGGGGCACCGCGACCTCCAGTGCGGCGAGGTCGGCGGCCGTGAGCGTGACGTCCGCGGCACCGACGTTCTCCTCGAGGTAGCGCACCCGCTTGGTGCCGGGGATCGGCACGACGTCCTCGCCCTGCGCGAGCACCCAGGCGAGGGCCAGCTGGCCGGGCGTGCAGCCGTGGGTGCCGGCCAGCGCGGCGATCTGCTCGACGAGGGTGAGGTTGGTGGCGAGGTTCTCGCCCTGGAAACGAGGGAAGTAGGCCGTCGAGCGGCTGTCGCCCTCAGCAGGGGTGGCGGTCATGGCACCGGTCAGGAGTCCGCGGCCGAGGGGCGAGTAGGGAACCAGCCCGATGCCGAGCTCACGCAGGACGGGGAGGATCTCGTCCTCGAGGTCGCGGGTGAACAGCGAGTACTCCGTCTGCAGCGCGGTGATCGGGTGGGTCGCGTGGGCGCGGCGGACGGTCTCGGCCGATGCCTCCGAGAGGCCGAGGTGGCGCACCTTCCCGGCCTCGACGAGCTCCTTCATCGCACCGACGGTGTCCTCGATCGGGACGGTCGGGTCGACGCGGTGCTGGTAGTAGAGATCGATGTGGTCGACACCGAGGCGCTGCAGCGAGGCGTCGCACGCGGCGCGGACGTAGTCGGGGCTGCCCTGGATGCCGCGGCGAGCGCCGTCGGGACCGCGGTCGATGCCGAACTTGGTGGCGAGCTGCACCTCGTCGCGACGTCCGGCGACCGCCTTGCCGACGAGCTGCTCGTTGGTCCAGGGGCCGTACATGTCAGCGGTGTCGAGGAAGGTGACGCCGAGGTCGAGCGCGCGGTGGATGGTCGCGATGCCGCCGGCCTCGTCCGGGGCGCCGTAGAAGTCGGACATGCCCATGCAGCCGAGTCCCAGGCCGGAGACGGTGAGGGGGGAGGTGGTTCCGAGAGTGCGGGTGGAGATCGTCATGACCACCAGCAAACCCCTTGGAGTGCGCTCCAGGTCAAGCGCTGGCCGAGAGTTTCTCCAGGGTGTGCTCGTAGATGCCGATCTTGTGGTCGATCGCCCCGAGGTGGGCGGTCACCTCGGCCAGTTGCCGCAGCACGTCCTCGCGGTGGGCCTGGAGCAGGGCCAGTCGCTCCTCCTCGTTGCCCTCGCCGGCACGCACGAGGTCGGCGTACCTCCGGACGTCCCGGATCGGCATGCCCGTGGCGCGCAACCGGGTCACCAGCGTGATCCAGCGCAGGTCGGCCTCGGCATAGGTCCGGTGGCCGCTGCTGGTGCGGGGGACCGCACGCAGGAGGAGGCCGTCCTTCTCGTAGTAGCGCAGCGTGTCGGCGCTCAGGCCGAGCTCGTCGGCGGCTGCGGCGATGCTCACTCCGGTCATCTGCCGATCTTCCTCCCTGGAGTGCACTCCAGGTCAAGTGGCCGGTCCGTGCGGCCGCGGCATGATGGCGGCATGGAGGCCAGGTTCGAGTTCACCGATGCCTGGGACGTCGCTGCTCCGGTCGACGCCGTCGCGACCGCGCTCACCGACCTCGAGCACTATCCGCGCTGGTGGCCGCAGGTCCGTGCGGTCGCCAAGCTCGGGCCGGACACCGCCTGGGTGTGCTGCCGCTCCGCGCTGCCCTACACGCTCGACCTCGTGCTGGACGCCGTCACGCGCACACCGCCGGTCGTCGAGGTCGCGCTCGGTGGTGACCTCGAGGGATTCGCCCGCTTCACGCTGACCCCGACGGACGGCGGGACCCGGCTGGACTTCGCGCAGGCGGTCACCGTCACGGGGCTGCTGGCCCTGGCGTCGTACGTCGGCCGGCCGGTGCTGAGCTGGAACCACCGCCGGATGATGGCCGGCTGTCGCGAGGGCCTCGCCTCAGCCGTTGCGGGCTGACGACCTGCGGTGACGGTGCCGCCACGGTTGGAGGACCACGACGAGGACGAGCCCGATGGCAGCGCCGACCAGGGCGCCGGTGACGTTGTCGACCACGTCGGTGACGTCGCAGGCACGGTCGATCCGGGCGAGCTCGAGCTGGGTCTTCTCGATCAGCGCGGAGTAGCCCGCGAGGCCGATCAGGCCCAGTGGGGCCAGCAGCCAGCCCGAACGCCAGCGAGCGACCGCCAGCAGCAGCAGGGCTCCCGCCGGCACGAAGAGCACCGTGTTGAGGGTGCGCTGCCCGGACTCGAAGATCCAGAAGCCCTCAGGGGCCGGGCCGCCGATGTCCCAGGAGCACGTGGCCATCCGGGTCTCGGCGGCGACGATGCCGGTGTGCGCGGAGGTCGGGACCAGGGTGACCAGTCCGATCACGGCGAGCGACCAGCCGAAGCCGGCGATCGAGATCGCGGAGACCCAGCCCAGGGAACGGGCCAGGAGCAGGCCGAGCAGCCCGAAGACGACCGCCGAGGCGGTGACCCCGAGCAGCATCACGCCCGTGCCGCCGAACTCGACCATGGGGCAAGAGGCTATCGGCCCCCACCCAACGCCTGTGCGCGCTGTCGGGCGATGAACTTCGTGGCCATCTTGTTGACGAAGGTGGGGGACAGGCGACCGAGCCGCCAGGCGAACCGGGCCTGACGCGGCTCGACGACGTAGGCCTCGTCGGCAGCGATCGCCTCCAGCACCCGTCGTGCCAGCACGTCGGGATCGACCGGATGCTTGATGCCCTGGCCCTCGAGGTAGAAGTCGCGGCCGCGGAAACGACCGATCTCGCCCTTGTCGAGGATCGGGGTGTCGACGGCCGCCGGGCAGACCACGGTGACGCCGACGCCGTGCGCCGCCGCCTCGGTGCGCAGCGCGAGGGACAGGCCGACGACGGCGTGCTTGGTGGTGACATAGGAGGTCATCAGGCCCGCCGCCATCAGGCCGCCCATCGAGGCGGTGTTGACGATGTGGCCCGAGCCCTGCGCGATCATCCGCGGGTACGCCGCGTGGACGCCGTGCACGACGCCGCGCACGTTGACGTCGATGATCGCGTTCCACTGCTCGAGCGAGAGGTCCTCGGTGTTGCCGAGGAAGGTGATGCCGGCGTTGTTGAAGACCAGGTCGATCCGGCCGTGTGCCGCGACCAGCGCGTCGACGGCACCTTCGACGTCCTCGGCGGAGGTGACGTCGACCCGTCGCGCGGTCGCCGTGCCCGGGCCGCTCACGCCGGCGGCCACGGAGGTGGCCGCGGCGAGGTCGAGATCGGCGCACAGCACGTGCGCGCCGTCGCGCACGAGGGTCCGGGTGAGGGCGGCCCCGATGCCGGAGCCGCCACCGGTGACCAGGGCCGTGCGGCCCGCGAGGCCGGTCCGGTCCGTGCGGCTCACCCGAACGCCTTCTCGACGAGCCCGACGAGGTCGGGGTAGCGCTTGAGGTGGGCGCCCCCGTTGATGTCGAGGGTCTCGCCGGTGATCCAGGCGGAGTCCGGCGA
Organism: Nocardioides sp. Root190; assembly: GCF_001428565.1. Lineage (GTDB taxonomy): Bacteria > Actinomycetota > Actinomycetes > Propionibacteriales > Nocardioidaceae > Nocardioides. The sequence goes on from NZ_LMIA01000002.1 coordinate 10,723, forward strand.
GAGCAGGAACCGGATCGCGGCGGCGATCTCGCCCGGCTCGCCCGGACGACCGAGGGCGGTGTTGTCGACGTACTCATCGCGCACCCCGGGGATGTCCATCGCCGGAGCGGTGAGCGGGGTGATGACGAGACCGGGGGCGACGGCGTTGACCCGCACCCCGCGGCTGCCGAGCTCGAGGGCGGTGACCTCGGTGAGGGCGACCAGGCCTGCCTTCGAGGCGCAGTACGCCGCGAGGCCGGCGCCGGGCTGGCGGGCGTTGAGCGAGGACAGCGAGACCAGCGAACCTCCGTCGGCGACCCGCTGTCCGGCGTGCTTGAGGACGAGGAAGGAGCCGGTCAGGCAGACGTCCACGACCCGGCGCCACTCGGCGGCGTCGTGGTCGACGACCCGCGCGAGGGTGCTGACGCCGGCGCAGTTCACGACGCCCTGGAAGGCGCCGTGCTCGGCGAGGACGTGGTCGAAGAGGGCGGCGACCGAGGCCTCGTCGGTCACGTCGACCTCGACGTCGGCCTCGGTGCCCGGCAGGTCCGCCACGACCACCCGGTGGTCGGAGGCGTCGAGCACCTGTGCCGTCGCACGGCCGATCCCGGATGCGCCGCCGATCACGACTGTCACCTGCATGGAAACTCCTGACGCTCGTCGGTGGTGATTGACACGTGTCAACTCACCGGCTTAACGTGACGCCCGTCACCCAGTGTTGTCAAGCAAGGAACAGGTCTCTCCGGGAACGGCGGGGGCGAGGAGGAAGTCATGGGCGGACCACGCGTCGCCGTGATCGGGGCCGGGATCAGCGGCCTGACCATGAGCAAGATGCTGGCCGACTACGGCCTGGAGTTCGCGACCTTCGAGTCCTCGGACCGGGTCGGTGGCAACTGGGCGTTCGGCAACCCCAACGGGCACAGCAGCGCCTACAAGTCGCTGCACATCGACACCTCGAAGCACCAGCTGTCCTTCAAGGACTTCCCGATGCCCGAGGAGTACCCCGACTTCCCGCACCACACGCAGATCAAGGACTACCTCGACGCCTATGCCGACGCGTTCGACATCCGCCGGCACATCGAGTTCGAGAACGGCGTGGTCCACGCGCGCCGCTCCCCGGAGGGAGGGTGGGACCTCGACACCCAGCGCACCGGCACCCGGCACTTCGACGTGCTGCTCGTCGCCAACGGCCACCACTGGGACCCGCGCTTCGCCGTGAAGCCGGGCGAGTTCACCGGCCTGACGATGCACTCGCACGCCTACATCGACCCGCGCTCGCCGCACGACCTCACCGGCAAGCGGATCCTGATCATCGGCCTGGGCAACAGCGCCGCCGACATCGCGGTCGAGCTGTCCAGCAGGACCCTCGACAACGAGGTCGTCATCTCGACGAGGTCGAGCGCCTACATCGTGCCGAAGTACTACGGCGGCACGCCCGCCGACAAGTACTACCGGACCTCTCCGCACATCCCCGTGGCCTGGCAGCGCAAGGTCCTCCAGACCATGCAGCCGATGATGGGACGCCCGACCGACATGGGCCTGCCCGCGCCCAACCACAAGTTCTTCGAGGCCCACCCGACGCAGTCGGTCGAGCTGCCGCTGCGCATGGGATCCGGGGACCTGCGGGCAAAAGGCGACATCGAGCGCTTCGACGGGCAGACCGTGCACTTCGTCGACGGCACCTCCGAGGACTTCGACGTGGTGGTCCACGCGACGGGGTACAACATCACCTTCCCGTTCTTCGACGAGGACCTGATCAGCGCGCCGGAGAACGAGATCCGCCTCTACAAGCGGGTCTTCAAGCCGGGCATGGACGACATCGCGTTCGTCGGCTTCGCCCAGGCCACACCGACCCTGTTCCCGTTCGTCGAGTGCCAGACCCGCATGGTCGCGGCCTGGCTGGTCGGGCGCTACGCCCCGCCGGCGGAGGCCGAGATGGAGCGGGTGATCGACGAGGACCAGCAGAAGTACACCGCCCACATGGTCCAGCGGCCGCGGCACACCCAGCAGCTCGACTACTTCCTGTACGAGCACGACCTCCGGGTGAAGGAGATCCCCGCCGGACTGGCCCGGGCAGGCACCCGGTGAGCGAGGAACGCGCCTGGGCGCGGCTCGTCGACCGGCGCAGCGTCAACCGTGGCGACGTACGTCGCGAGGCGCTGTTGAACGCCTTCGACGAGCTGCTCCGTGAGCAGACCCTCGACGAGGTCAACGTCGCGGAGATCTCCCGGCGCGCAGGGGTCACCCGGTCGGCGTTCTACTTCTACTTCGAGAGCAAGGCCGTCGCGGTGCTCGCCCTGATGGCCGCGTTGTACGACGACGCGTCGGACGCGACCGACCTGCTGGTCAAGGCCGAGGGGGACCCGCGCGAGCGGATCCGTGCCGTCATCACCACCCTCTTCGACTCGGTCGACCGCACACCGCACACCTACCGGGCGCTGCTGGAGGCGCGCGCGAGCAGCCCGTCGGTCCAGGACCTCTGGGACGCCGGACGTGCGGAGTTCGCCTCGATGGTCGCCGAGATGATCACCCGGGAGCGGGCCGCCGGCCGTGCGAGCGACGGCCCCGGCGTCCCGGACGCCGCGACCCTCGCCGCGGTGCTGCTCGACCTCAACGACCACTCCGTCGAGCGGCACGCCCGGGGCACCGGTCCCGGCCGCGAGCAGCACATCGACGCGCTCACCCACCTCTGGATCAACGCCGTCTACGGGAGCACCTCATGACCCCCTTCACCTTCACCTCCGGTGGCGTCACCTGCGCCGCCTCCCATGTCGCGGGCCGCGACGGCGCACCCGTCGTCGTGCTGGCGCACGGACTCGCCGGCACGCAGGACGCCGGCATGTGGCCCTTCGCCGAGGCCTTCGGGGCAGCGGGCCTGCACGCGGTCACCTTCGACTACCGCGGCTTCGGCGCCAGCGGCGGTGCCGAACGCCAGGTCGTCTCGCTCGCCGCCCAGATCGCCGACCTCCATGCGGCCGTCGACGCGGCGAAGCGGCTGCCCGGCGTGGATCCGGAACGGATGGTGCTGTGGGGGATCTCGCTCGGTGGCGGCCACGTCGTCAGCGTCGCGACGGAGCGCTCCGACATCGCGGCCGTCGTCTCGGTCGTCCCCCTGGTCGACGGCCTCGCCGCCGCCCGGCTCGCGGCCAAGCACCACACCCCGGGCCAGCTGCTCGCGTCCACCGGTCGCGGCATCGCCAGCGCCGTACGCCGTCGGGCGGGCCGTGGTCCCTCGATGATCCCGGTCGTCGCGCGTCCCGGCGAGATCGGTGCGCTCACCGTCAGCGGCGCCTACGAGGACTACCTCGCGGTCGCCGGCCCGACCTGGCGCAACGAGATCGCGGCGGACGTCGTGATGGAGCTCGGCACCCGGGCGCCGGCGAAGGCTGCGGCCGACCTGGAGGTCCCGTGGCTGGTGCAGGTCGCGGACTTCGACCGCAGCGCGCCGCTGCAGGCGGCGATGAAGGCGGCCTTCGCCGGGCGCGCCGAGGTGCGGCACTACCCGGGCGACCACTTCGACCTGTTCGCCGGGAAGCCGTTCCACGAGCCCGCAGTACGCCATGCTGTTCACTTCCTGGTCCGGCAGTTCCCGGACCTCACTCCGGAGAACACCCCGGAGAACACCCCGGAGAACATCGAGGAGCAGGCATGTACGACGTCGTCGTGAGCAACGGCCGTTGGTTCGACGGCACCGGAGCGCCCTCGGCCGTGCGCCATCTCGGCATCCGTGACGGCCGCGTCGTCACCGTGAGCGCAGAGGCGCTCGACACCACCGACTGCCCGCGGGTGATCGATGCCGCCGGCAAGTGGGTGCTCCCGGGCCTGGTCGACATCCACACGCACTACGACGTCGAGGTCCTGGTCCAGTCGGGCCTGGAGGAGTCGCTGCGGCACGGCGTCACCACGACCTTCCTCGGCTCCTGCTCGCTCTCGACGGTGCACTCGAGCGCGTCCGACGCCGGCGACCTGTTCGGCCGGGTCGAGGCGATCCCGCGACCGCACGTCGTCGAGGCGCTGAAGGACCGGACCTGGACCACGGCGGGCGAGTACGTCGAAGCCCTCGAGAAGCTGCCGCTCGGCCCCAACATCGCCGCGTTCATCGGCCACTCCGACATCCGCGCCACCCGGATGGGCCTGGAGCGATCGACCGACTCCTCGGTGCGTCCGACCAGCGCCGAGCTGAACCGGATGGAGGCCGACCTGGTCGACGCCCTCGACGAGGGCTTCATCGGGATGTCCTCGCAGCAGCTGATGTTCGACAAGCTCGACGGCGAGACCTGCCGGTCGCGGACCCTGCCGTCGACGTACGCGAAGGGCAAGGAGCGGCGCCGTCTGAACCGGGTGCTCCGCGCCCGTGGCCGTGCCCTGCAGGGTGGACCCGACGTCGGGCGCCCGCACAGCCTGGTGCAGATGGCGTTCAGCAGCGCGGGCTACGGCCGCAAGCCGGCGCTCAAGGTCAGCCTGCTCTCGGCGGCCGACATCAAGGCGATCCCGTTCGTGGCGTACCTCTTCCCGTTCCTGGCTCGCACCGTCAACCGTTGCGGCGGAGACCTGCGCTTCCAGCACCTCCCGGTGCCCTTCGAGGTGTACGCCGACGGCATCGCGCTGGTCATCTTCGAGGAGTTCGGTTCTGGTGCCGCGGCCCTGCACCTCTCCGACCGGATCGAGGAGCAGCGTGCGTTGCTGCAGGACGAGGAGTACCGCCGCCGGTTCCGCAAGGACTACGACGCCAAGTACGGCCCCCGGGTCTGGCACCGCGACTTCTTCGACGCCCAGATCACCGAGTGCCCGGACGCGTCCGTCGTCGGGAAGACCTTCGGCCAGGTGGGCGTCGATCGTGGCGGCCTGCACCCGGTCGACGCCTTCCTCGACCTCGTCGTGGAGCACGGCGACAAGGTCCGGTGGCGCACCACGATCTCCAACCACCGCCCGAAGGTCCTCGACATGCTGAGCGCCGATCCCGGTGTGCAGCTCGGCTTCTCCGACGCGGGCGCGCACTTGCGCAACATGGCGTTCTACAACTTCGGCCTGCGCCTGCTGCGCCGGGTCCGCGACGCGGAGCGCGCCGGTTCGCCCTTCATGAGCCTCGAGCAGGCCGTGCACCGGCTGACCGGCGAGCTGGGGGAGTGGTACGGCATCGAGGCCGGCCACCTGCGCGAGGGCGACCCCGCCGATCTGGTCGTGATCGACCCGGAGCGGCTCGACGACTCCCTCGACGCCTATGCCGAGGCGCCGGTGGCGGCCTACGGCAACCTGTCACGCATGGTCAACCGCAACGACGCCACCGTGACGGCAGTGCTGGTCGGTGGCGAGCTCGTGGTGGACCAGGGCGTCCCGACCGAGACGGTCGGGGTGCGACGGACCGGGAGGTTCCTGCGGGCTCAGGCCGCGCGGTAGCGCTCGATCTGTCCGCCGAGCTCGTCGAAGAGCGCCTGGTTGAGGCCGAACACGACCCGGACCTCGTCGACGACGCGGCCGACCTGCTCGGGGGACAGGCCGAGGCCGTCGAGCGCGGCACGGTAGGAGTCCTTGAACAGCTTCGGCTTCGGGATCTCGGTGAACTCGTAGAACGCCGTGCCGCGGTCCTCGGGCACGTCGTAGGTGCGCCGGAGGATGCGGCCGATGATCTGGCCGCCCGACAGGTCGCCGAGGTAGCGGGTGTAGTGGTGCGCGAGCAGCAGCCCGGCCCAGTCGGCCTGCTCGATCTGGGCGACGTACGCCGCCGCTGCGGGTGAGTCGACCCCGGCCGGGTCCACGCCGGGCGCCCAGTGGGCGAGGTCGGCATCGATGGCGGCGAGCCGCTCGAGTGCCGAGTCGTGGATCGGCGCGATCAGCGGGTCGGAGGAGTGGCGCGCGATGGCCGTCTCGAGGGCGGCGTACACGCGGCGCAGGCGCAGCAGGAGGTCGGTGTGTGCCTGGATGTCGAGCTTGCCCTCGAGCAGCTCGGACATGAAGGTCGACCCCTCGGCGGCCTCGTGCTCGGCGCGGGAGCCCTCGCGCATCGCGGCGGACAGCGTCACGGCCTCGTCGCGGACGGTGGTGGCCACGGACATGGGGGAACTCCTCGGGGAGTCGTTGGGGGCGTCGTACGACGGCGTCGACAGGTTGTTGACTAAGTGTCAGGAAAAAGCGCCGGCGATGTCAAGACCGCGAGGCCAAAATTCTTAGGTTTGCCTAACTCATGTGGCCGAGGCCGCGGAGAACGAACTCCTCGACCGCGCCCACGGGCAGCTGGCGGGTCGCCAGGGCGGCATGGAGCAGCGACATCGCTGCCTTCCGGTCACTGACCCGGAAGGCTCCGCTCGCGATCCCCTCGTCGAGGATCTGCTCGAGCACCTCCTCGACGGCCGCGACGTGGTCGTGGATCTTCTCCATCGCCTCCTCCGAGAGGAGGTGGTAGAGGATCCCGCCCATGCCGGTGTGGAACTGCTGCCCCGCGCGCAGCTGGTGGCGCAGGTAGACCCGGATCCTTGCGACCGGGTCGGGCACCAGGTCCAGGTCGCGCCGGAGGTCGGCCAGGTAGTGCTGGGTCTCCTCGGTCGCGAACGCGACCACCACCGCTTCCTTGTTGTTGAAGTGGTGGTAGATCGCGGTGCGGCCGATGTCGGCCCGCGCTGCGATCTGGGCCATCGTGATGGCGTCGAAGCTGCGCTCGTCCATCAGCTCGGCGAAGGCGTCGAAGATCTTGCGCCGCACCAGGTCGCGGTGGGCGTGGACGGTGTCGGCAGCGATCTTCGGCACGATGTCGATTCTAGGGTCGGGAGCGGTCGGGAGACGGTGGACGACGCGCGCAGGCGACGGTCGGGGGACCGTCGACTGCGCGCGCCTGTCCATCAGGGAGCCGTGGTCAGCGCTTCGCCGTGGCGAACTTCAGCGTGTACTTGCCGGCGTTGACCTGGCTGCTCCCGGCGTACGACGCCGTCAGCACGTAGGTCCCCTTGGCCAGCTTCGGCAGCGCGAAGGTGACCGTGCCGGCCGACGTCACGTTGGCCTTGGCCGACTTCACGGTCTTGCCCTTGGCGTTCTTGACCGCGATCGTCACCGCGCCGGTCGGCTTCACGCCGGCCTTCACGGTGATCCGGATGCCACCGGCCTTGGCGCCGGTCGGCTTGCGGGGCGACCAGGCACCGCTCACCTTGGAGGCCACCTTCGCGATCTTGACCGTCGTGCTCTTCGTCGAGCCCGCGACGTTCGCGTCACCGGCGTACGTCGCGATCACCGTGTAGGTGCCGACGACCCGCTTGGCGAGGGCCACTGTGGCCACACCGTCGGCGTCGAGTGCCGCCGACGCCGACGAGGTCGAGCCCGTCGAGCTCTTGAGCTGCACCAGCACGTCGCCCGTGGGGACGACGCCGTCCTCGGAGGGGTCGACGGTCACCTTGACGGAGCCGGCCGCGAGCGGCGTCGGCACCTTGGTGACCTGCACGGCCGTGGTGGAGGTCGCCCTGGCGATCGTGAAGTCCGTCGAGGCCGTCGCCGTCGTGATGTTGGCGTTGCTGTTGGCTGCCCCGTCGTACGACGCGGTGAGGGTGTAGTCGCCCGCGCTGCCGGCGGGCAGGGTGATCGTCGCCTCACCGGCGGTGAGGGCGGACGGGGCGGTGACGACGACGTTGTCGGCCGCGTCGGTGATCGTGTAGCTGGCGTTGCCGGTTGCGGCCCCGCCGTCGGCGTCCTCGACCGAGATCGTCGCTGCGCCGCTGGCGGTGCGGGTCGGAACGGTGTCGACGGTCGCGGTGGCGGTGCCCGGCGCGGCGGCGAAGGTGATCGGCGTGTAGGTCTCGTAGAGCGGCTGGGTGGCACCGGAGCCCGGGTAGGTGTAGATCCCGTAGTTGACCGCGGTGGCGACCGAGGCGGCCGCGGTGTCGGCCGCCGCCTTGTCGACCGTCAGGGTGGCGGTGAAGGAGCCGTCGGGGGCGAGCTCGATGGCGCCGGCGTTGGGACCTCCGACGGTGCCCATGTCAGCCGCGAGGACGGCCCACTGCTGGGAGCTCACCTTGCGCAGCGAGCTGGCGACCGAGGCCGACGGCTTCCACACCTCCGGGAACTTGCCGAAGACGACGTACGCGCCGGCGGGCTTGCCGGACAGTGGCTGGCGGGTGCCGGTGGCCAGCGCGGGATCGAACCCGGTGCCGGTCACCGTGACCTCGTGCGCGCCGTTCGGCAGCAGCTCGACGTCGCTGACCTCCACGGCCGGCGGGGGCGGCGTGGCGTCGAACGACACCTCGAGCGGGAGGGTGGGCTTGCGCGCGTCGGCGCCGCCGCCGGTGGAGTACCAGTAGGGGCCGCCGCCGGTGAGCTGCTGGAAGTCGACGAAGCTCGACGGGAAGGAGCCCCAGCTGCCGCCGGTGCGGACCTGGGGGCTGCTGGAGGCGGGCGCGGTGTACTCGACCTCGGTGTAGGCCGGGGTCGAGGTGAAGCCCAGGGTGGCGACGTCGACGCCGCTCAGCGTGGCGAGGGTGACCTCCTGGTCGGCGAGGTCGTTCCACACCGCAGGGTTCGCCATGTCGGCGGCGTAGCCGTCGACGGTGGCGGTGACCTCGCCGGTGCCGTCGGCGTCGACCGTCAGCTCCGGGTCGGAGAGGTAGAAGAACGTCATGCCGGAGTAGTAGAGGATCGTGGCGTCGCCGTCCCACTGGATCGAGGCGGTGTTCGCGGCGACGTCGACCTCACCGGTGCCGTTGCGGAAGACCAGCTGGTTCTCCCCGCTGATCCCGTTGCCGGTCGTGCCCGTCGTCCCGGCGGCGTTCTGCCGGGTGCCGACGAAGGTGGTCGGGGCGTAGCCGCCACCGGTCTGGAGGTCCTCGATGGTGACGTTGCCGTCGGTGTTCTTCCACCCGGCGGCGGCGCCGTCGGTCCAGGTGGCGCCCTCGTCGGCGGTCTTGAGCGCCTGGCTCTTGCCGGGGTTGCCGACCTTGCCCGCGGACATCAGGTTCCACGTGCCGGGGGCGAAGGCAGCACTGCCGGACTCGACATTGATGCCCCAACGGAGGACGGCGTCGTCGACGCTGACGGTGGCGGCGTGGGCGGCAGGGGCCGTGGCGGCCCCCAGGACGGCGAGTCCTGTGGCGGTGAGGGCTGCGGCAGCAATGCCGGCGATGCCCCGACGTACGGTTCTCATCGGTTTCCTCTCAGGCGGTTCATCAGGGGGTTGAGCTGGGGGTTCAACAGGGTGATTCCGCCCGCTCCGAGCAGCAGCAGGAATCCGAGGGCCCACTCCCAGCCCCGGTTCACGCCGATCGGGCGGTCCGGGGTGGTCGGGGAGGAGGCGAGTGCATAGGCCACCGGCGGCTGGTACGACGCCGGGGTCGAGGCCGCGACGGCGGCGGCCGGGTCGAAGGGCCGGACGGGCAGGACCGGGCCGGGAGGCTGGAAGGTGCTCGTCGGCAGGGCCGGGCCCCGGGGCTGGGTGATCGGCGGTGCCTGGCCGGTGGGGTTCTCGGGCTGCTCGGTCGGCGTGGTCGGGGTGAGGGGCGGTGCCTCGGGCTCGATGGCCGTCCCGGCGTCCCAGCTGACGGTGAGTGGCTTGGTCGGCTTGAAGCGGTCGCCGCTGCCTCCGGAGGAGTACCAGTAGGCGCCCATGCCGACCTTCTCGAGGAAGGCCAGCATCGCCCCCGGCACCGCGCCCCAGCTGGCGCCGGTCCGGACCTGGGCGACGGCGCCGGCGGGCGCGTCGTAGCGGACGCCGAGGTACTTCGTCGGGGCGGTGAACCCCTCGTCCGCTGCGAGCTCCTCGACACCGACGCCCTCCAGGTCTGCCAGCGTGACCGGCGTCGCGGGGACGGGCGCCCAGACCGAGGTGTCCTCCATCGAGCTGGAGTAGCCGGAGCCGGAGGCGGTGATGCGGGCGCCGTCCGGGGTGACCTCGAGGACCGGATCGGTCACCGTGTAGAAGCTCATGCCGGAGTAGTAGAAGACGGTGAAGGAGCCCTTCCAGCGGATCGTCGCGGTGCCCGCATCGGGGTCGACCTCGCCCGTGCCGCCGGTGATGACGACCTGGTGGTTGCTGAAGATCGCGACGCTCGGACCGCCGAGGGACTGGCCGTCGGGACCGGTCTTCAGCCCTTCGAAGGTCGCGAGCACGGGACCGGCCGAGGTGTTCTTCTCGATCCGGACCCTGCCGCTCGTCGCGCGCCAGGCGGTGGCGCCGGTGCCGGGCCACTTCGCGCGGGCATCGATGACCTGCCCACCGCTGCCCGGGTCGGGCGCCTTTCCGGCGGAGAGGAAGTTGAAGGTGCCGGGCGCGAAGGCGTTGTTGTTGCTCTCGTCGTTGACGCCCCAGCGCAGGACCGCGTCGTCGACGGTGAACGCTGCGGGGCCTGCGGGATCGGTGCCCTCGTCGGCCGGTTCGTCGGCCGGTTCGTCCGACGGCTCGTCGCTCGCAGCCGAGGAGACGGCCTGCTCGGCCTGCTGGGCCTGCTCGGTCGGCTGCTCGGTGGGCTGCTCGCTCGAGGTCGTGCTCGCCTCGGTGGGGGCCGGGTCGTCGGCGGTCGCGGGGGCGAGCGAGGTGAGGAGCAGGCAGAGCGCGGCCGCGAGGGCGAGGACGAGGGGGACCAGTCGGCGTGTCATCACGCGACCCCGAGCGGGGTCCGCGGACCGCGGCGGCGCAGCAGCAGCCGCAGCGCCACGACGAGGACGGCGATCGCGAACAGGGCTCCTGCGGCGATCAGGAAGATCCGTGAGTCGCTCAGCCCGTCGTCGGAGGCGTCGGCCGCAGCGGGGACGACGGCGGGCTCGTCCGCCGCGCGCACGGCGAACCGCTCGCTGGCCCGGCTGCCCGAGGCGGCACCGGAGAGGCGCAGCTCATGGGTCCCGGCCGCCAGGGTCGCCGGCAGCGGCAGGATGCCGGCGACCTCGCCCGACGGTCCGGCCACCAGCGGCCCGATGCCGGCGGCGCCGTCGTCGAGCACGCCGATCACCTGCTCGCCCGGACGGAAGCCGGTCCCGGTGAAGGCGAGGGTGTTGCCGACCTTGGCGGTCAGCCGGTCGGTGAGGACCTTGGGCTTGCCGGTCGCCTGCTGGGCGCCCGAAGCGGTGCCGTTCGCGGGCGTGTCGCCGGTGGCCACCGACTCGCCGGTCGTCGTCGCGTCCTGCGGCGTCGCGGACTGCTCCTGCTGCCCGGCCGGCGCGGCGTCGTACACGCTGGCGAACCGGACCGGTGTGAAGGTCTCGTTGGCGGCGTTCTTCACGCCGTGGGCGCCGATGGTGATCACGCCACAGGTGACCTTGCGGCAGTCGACCGAGACGATCTTCCCGTTGCGGTCGACGCTCTGGAAGGTCGGACCGGGCACGGTGAGCTTCATGCTGAAGCTGCCGCCCTTGCCGAGCACGGCGTTGGCCTCGGAGGCGGTGGAACTGCCGGGGAAGGCGATGAACTTCAGGTAGCCCTGGTTGTCGGCGGCGTTCTCCGAGTCGGGGATGTAGCGGTAGTCGCTGCCGGTCACGCCGCCGCGGGACGGCTTCCAGGAGCCTCCGCGCGGGTCGTCGACCCAGCCGAACATCAGGTAGACGCCACCGAAGCCGCCCTGGACGGACTGGAAGCCGCGGCCCTTGATGGTCAGCGCCGTGCGGTAGGTCAGGTCGGCGGTCGCGCCGCCGCGGTCATTGGTGACCGTGATCCGGGCGGCCGCGTGGGCCGGTGCGGTGGTGCTGGCGGTGAGGCCGGTGGCGAACAGTCCGGCCAGCAGGGCGACGCTGAGGGAGCGGGCAGCGGCCCGCGCGAGGAAGGTCATGCGGTCTCCTCCCGGGAAAGGGACGTACGGCGGTCCGGGAGCACGAGCAGCTCACCGGTCGCCGGGTGGGCGAGGACATCGATCGGGTGGTCGTAGACGAGGCTCAGCAGCGGAGCGGTGAAGACCGAGGCGGGCGGACCCTCGGCGGTGACCCGGCCGTGGTGGAGAAGCGCGACGCGGTCGGCCCATGCCGCCGCGAGGGACAGGTCGTGGAGCACCACCACCACAGCCGCACCGGTGGCCGCCTCGGCGCGAGCCCGGCTCAGCACGGCCTCCTGGTGGCCGATGTCGAGTGCGGCGGTCGGTTCGTCGAGGAGCAGGATGCCGGTGCGCTGGGCGAGCACCCGCGCGAAGGAGGTGCGACCCTTCTCGCCACCGGAGAGCAGGCTGAAGGACTGGCCGGCGAGACGCTCCACATCGGTGCTCTCCATCGCCTCGGCGACCACGCGGTCGTCGTCGTCCTCCTCGGGGTGACCGCGCCACGGAGCGCGGCCCATCCGGACGACGTCACCTGCGGGGAACGGGAAGGAGATCCGGTGCTCCTGGGTGAGCACGGAGCGTTCGCGCGCCATCTGGCGCAGCTTCCACTCGCCGAGTGGGCGGCCGTCGAGTCGCACCTCGCCGTCGTCGGGGGTGACGTCGCCGGCGAGGACCGAGAGCAGCGTCGACTTGCCGGCACCGTTGGGTCCGACCAGCGCGAGGACCTCGCGACGGCGTACCTCCAGGTCGACGGAGTCGAGGATCGGTCGGTGGCCGTAGCTGAGGCTGATGCCGTGGGCCGTCAGGGCGGCGGTGCCGGACAGGCTCATGCCCAGCCTCCCGCGGTGCGGCGGGTGCGGCGCAACAGCCAGAAGAAGAAGGGGCCGCCGACCAGCGAGGTCAGCATCCCGAGGGGCAGGTCGGTGTAGGCGATGGCCGTGCGGGCCACGGTGTCGGCGCAGATCAGGACGAGCGCGCCCGCCAGCAAGGAGGCGATCAGCAGGGTGCGGTGGCCCGGCCCGGTGATCATCCGCACCAGGTGGGGCACCACCAGGCCGACGAAGGCGACGATGCCGCAGAAGCTGACGGCGGCGGCGGTGAGCATGGCGACCACGACGATCAGCAGGATCCGCAGCCCTTCGACGTTGACCCCGAGGTGGCGGGCAGAACGCTCGCCGAGGGCCAGCAGGTCGAGGCTGCGCGAGCAGGCGAGGGCGATGGTCACGCCGAGCGCGGCGAGTGGGGCGACGACCACGACGTAGCTCCAGCGGCTGCCGTTGAGGCTGCCCAGCTGCCAGAAGACGATCGATTCGCGGGCCTGGGTGTCGCCCAGGAACATCAGCATCGCGAGGAGTGCGCCGGCCACGGCGTTGACCGCGATGCCCGTGAGGACCAGGGTCACGACCTCGGTGCGTCCGTCGGAGCGCGAGAGTGCGTAGACGAGCAGTGTGGTGACCAGGCCACCGAGGAAGGCGCAGACCGGGATCGACCAGTCGCCGGCGAAGCGGAGACCGAACACGATGGCGGCGCCGGCGGCGACGGCTGCCCCCGAGGAGACGCCGACGACGCTCGGCTCGGCGAGCGGATTGCCGAACACGCCCTGCATGGCGGCACCCGCCACAGCGAGCGAACCGCCGACGATCACGGCCATCGCGATCCGCGAGAACCGGACGTTCCACAGGGTGTACTCGCCGCGGGGGTGGCTGGGGAGCGGGCCGATGTCGAGCCCGACCCGGTGGGCGATCGAGCCGAGGATCTCCTGCAGGGGGATCTTCAACTGGCCCGAACCGCAGGCGACCAGGGTCGCGACGACCAGTGCGGCCACGAGGAAGACGTACAACAGCACGACACGCCGCCGGCGCTTGCGGTCGAGCGTCGGGGCGACGGTCGGCGCGACGGGCGCGGCGGACAGGACGGCCGTCATGAGGCGTCCGGGAGGCTGTCGGGGGCGTAGAGCGCGACCGCGAGGGCGTTGAGCACGTCGGCGGTTCGCGGGCCGTAGCTCAGGACCTGGTCGTCGTCCATCGCGATGATGCGCTCGTTCTCGCCGGCCGGGGTCTGCGCGAGCGCGGGGAACTGGTCGAGCAGCCCGTCCACGCCGCCCACGGAGTCGAGGCCCTTGTTCATCATCAAGATGGCGTCCGGCTGGGCCTGGATCAGGCCCTCGTCGTTGACCGGCTTCATGCCGTCCCAGCCGATCTCGCTGCTGACGTCGTAGCCGCCGGCGGCGGTGACCAGGGCGTCGGCCCCGGAACCACGGCCGAACATGTAGTAGACGTTGGCCTGCCCGCGCACGTAGAGGAAGACCATGCGCAGCTTGCCGGTGACATCGGCTGGAGCGACCTTTGCGATCTCTGCCTGGACGGCGGCGGCCTCGGCCTCGATCCGCTTGCCGAGCTCACGGCCCTGCTCCGGCACACCGAGCGCCTCGGCGACCTCGGAGGTCAGCGTGGAGAGGTTGTCCAGGTTGCGCTCGGCGTCGACCACCACCACAGGGATCCCGGCCTCGCGGATCTGCAGGACGACGCTCCACGGCCCGAGGGAGGTGTCGGTGACCAGGACCGTCGGGTCGAGCTCGAGGATGGCCTCGGCGTTGAGCTCGTGGCCGTTCTGGGTCACCAGCGGACGGTCCTCGATCTCCTCGTAGGCGGAGGAGACGTCGCGGCCGATGATGTTCTCGCCGAGGCCGAGCTCGAAGACGGTCTGCGAGAGCGTGCCGTAGATGTCGAGCGCCAGGATCCGGCTGACGTCGGTGACCCTCACCTGCGTGCCCTGCGCGTCGGTGACGCTCGCCGGCAGCTGGGGGACCGGGTTCTCCTCGATCGGGCGGATGTCGGGCTCGGGCAGGTTGATGTCGACCGCGCCCTTCCACGACCGTGGGTCGGCCAGCGGTGTGACGTCGGCGATCGAGGGGACCTCGGTGACCGGCCCGTCCGTGCCGTGCCCGCCGGCGCCGTCGAGGACCGGTCCGCACCCGACGACGGCCACCAGGAGCAGACCGAGGGTGGCGATGCGAGCGGTACGACGGGGGGTGCGGTGCGAGGGCATACAGGCGACTCTTTGCTGTCAGAGTGTCAGGAAGTGCAGGCAAAGGTGACCCTAACACGTACCTAAGGCATACCTAATCCGCAGACAGAATTGAGCGCGATTGCCACACCGAATCGCTTGCTGACGGCGGTCGCGGGCGGCTGACGACCTGTCAAGGAGAGCGCCGACGCCTCCCGTTGACCGTGGGGCGGCGCGCCGGTAGAGTCGGGGTCACTGAGGGTTGCCTTACCTAATGAGAACGCCACATTCTTCGAGGTGGGGCAACCCTCAGTGATCGGCTGGGCCGCCCTGGCGACGTGCGACGTACTCGGAGGCCTCGGTGCCCCAGGGCCGGCCGAGCGCGTCGGCCTTCCCCGGCTGTCCGAGGGTGAGGGTCAGGAAGGGGTCGTTCCCGGCAGGCCGGGCGTCGAGGACAGGTCGATAGGCGTTGCGGGCGGCGTACCGCACGCCGTCCGGAGCCTCGTCCGCACGGTCGTCCAGCACGTCCAGCTGGGCGTGCAGGTAGGGCCAGAGCGCAGCGCCGTACGCCACCGGGGTCAGGTCCTCCGGCAGGACCACTCCGGGCAGCTGGACCAGGGCGGTGACCGTCTCCCGTTCCAGCTCGTCGACGGCCACGGTGTAGGCGCCGGGTGTCGCCGCCGGAAGCTCGTCCAGGCTCGGGCGGAGGCTGCGCCACAGCGCGAGGGTGCGCGCTGACGTCAGTCCGTCGGAGGTGACCAGGAAGCCCGGCTCGTCGCTGCCGGCGGCGGCCGCGACGGTGATCCCTCCGGTGGTCCGCAGCACCGGGTCGGACAGCACGACGCCGAGTGCCGCAGCGACCGCATCGGGCCCGGGATCGTCCAGCTGGAGGCGGACCTCTCGTCGCCACGCCACGCTCACCGACGCCTCCGGCAGCGCCCGGGCCGCAGCCAGCAGGACCTCGGCACCCTGCTCCGGCGTCCCGGACGCGGTGGCGGCGGCCCCCGTGGCGATGTCGCAGTCGTCGCGCTCGCGGGTGTCCTCCCAGCTCGCAGGACCGCAGTCCACGGAGAGGATCCAGTCGTGCGGGGCGAGGCCGTCGACGGCGACGAACACCTCGGTCAGCTGCTCGACAGTGATGTCCTGCTCGACGTCGACCACGACCACGGTCCCGGACTCGTCCTGGTCCACGAGCTGTTCGCCCACCTCGGCGGAGGCGACGCCCGGCAGGCCCGCCAGGTCCTCCTCGGCGCCGCCGGAGCGGTCGCGGTCACCGCCGTCGCAGGCCACCAGCGCCGCGGACACGGTCAGGGTGAGCACCGCCGTGCGGACGCGGTCGAACGAGGACATGGACCGGTCCTACCCTGCGGGAGGTCATCGACACCACTTCGTCGCGTTTCGTGGGGGCCGTGGCGGGGGATCAGGACCAGGTGGCCGACCCGGAGCAGCAGTACGCGCAGCTCGTTGCCGGCGAGCCCTCCCGGATCCGGGAGATCGCCGCCGACATCGGCGCCCAGGACCCGGCCGTCATCACCGCTCTCGACCACGTGAGCGACGGCATCGGTGCGACGCGCTGGACCGGCGGCCTGGCCAGCGCACCGGCCGCACTCGCCGGCAGGATGATCTACGTCGACGGAACGCTCGTGTCCTGGCGGCTGCACCGGGCATCGAGCGTGCTCGACGCCCTGGCGGGCGACCTCGTGGACCTGGAGGACTGGGCGCTGCGGGGCATCCAGTTCTGGCGACGGCGCGACCCCGCACTCGACGCTGCGCAGGTGGAGACGTTGCGGGCATCGGTGAGCCTCTACCTCGCCGTCTACGCGGCGTACGCCAGCGTCCGGCTGCAGTCGGCCGCCACCGAGCTCACGACCTTCGACGCCGAGATCGTCGAGTGGCTCCGCAACGGCGCGGGCAAGGACTACGACGTCGGGGTGAAGTACGGCGGCCACCGGGGTCCGCGGATCCCGGACACCGTGGCCAACGGGGACGGCAACGGCTGGACCCCGCAGGGTCTGGCCCACGACGGTGACGGCCACTTCGTCACGACGTCCTACCGGACCGACGCGGGCGAGCTCGGCAACCCCGATGACGACGTGGACGACAGCCAGCTGTCGGTGATCGACGACCGGACGGGCGAGGTGGTCAGCCAGGTGCAGCTCAACGGCTGGGGCGGGGCGGTGCCCCCGCAGCACTCCGGCGGCGTGGCGATCAACGGCGACCGCGTCTTCGTCGTCGGCGGCGGCAAGCTCTACGAGTACTCCATGGCCGAGATCCGGGAGGCCGGGCCCGGTGGTGCGGTCACGCCGGTGAGGACGCCTGATGACATCGGTGGCGCGACGTCGTACGTCACCGTCGCCAACGGCAACCTCTACCTCGGCAACTACGGCGGCAGCGAGGTGACCTCGCACCCGCTCGACGGGGACGGACGCCCCGATCTCGACGGCGGGACGACCTACACGACCCCGGACGGCACCAACGGCATCGCCGTCCTGCCGGACGGCAGTCACGTCTACTCCGTCAACGCAGGGCGGGGAGCACCCGGCGAGCTGGTCGTCGACAACCACCCCTCGCCCGGCGGGCTGGACGCGGACCACACGATCGAGATCGGCAACCTCCCCGAGGAGCTCGTCCTCGTCGACGGCCAGCTCGTCGTGGCCAACGAGGCCGGCGCCGACGACTACGCCCCCTGGGACGAGGACGGTCGCGACGGCGCCGGTGACGACGGGGTGAAGGACACCGGAGGGTCCGAGAACACCGCGGCCGAGGACTTCTGGGCGCAGACCCACCTGCACTCGATCCCGCTCGAGGCGCTCGACGGCCCGGGGGCCGACGGCTTCTACGTCGACCCCATCTCGCTCGAGGACGGCGCCCGGGAGCTGTGGCGGTGCAGCGACGCCCTCGATGTCGCTCGCACCGCACTGCTCGGACTGCACCTGCCGGCGAGCCTGTTGCCGGAGGTGTCCGGGGCCGACGCGCTGAGCACGGCCCTCGACACCCGCCTGGACGAGGACCGCGGCGACCTGGTGGACCTGGCCGCTGCCGGGGACCGGATCGGGAACTCGCTCAAGGACACCGCCGACGACTACACGGTGACCGACCTGCTCACCGGACGGACGATCGACGCCCAGGCGCGCGCGCTGGTCGACGGCTGATCGGGGCTGACCGGCCCGATCCGGGCGACGGGGTCCGGGGGAGTCAGATCCGGGGGAGTCAGATCCGGGGGACGACCTCGCCGAGCAGTGCCCCCATCCGGGTGGCCGCGGCGCGCCCGGCCTCGAGCACCTCGGCGTGGTTGAGCGGCTCGCCGCTCAGGCCGGCCGCCAGGTTGGTGACCAGGCTGATGCCGAGGATCTCCATGCCTGCCTCGCGGGCGGCGATCGCCTCGAGCGTCGTGCTCATCCCGACCAGGTGGCCGCCGAGGATGCCGGCCATGCGGACCTCGGCAGGGGTCTCGTAGTGGGGGCCGGTGAACTGGACGTAGACGCCCTCGTCGAGCGTCGGCTCCACGGTGCGGCACAGGTCGCGCAGTCGCGAGGAGTAGAGGTCGGTGAGGTCGACGAAGTTCGCGCCGACGATGGGGGACTCCCCGGTCAGGTTGATGTGGTCGCTGATCAGCACCGGGGTCCCGGGCGTCCACGTCTCCTTGAGACCGCCGCAGCCGTTGGTCAGCACGATGGCCCGGCAACCGGCGGCCGCAGCCGTCCGCACGCCGTGCACGACCGCAGGAACGCCGCGGCCCTCGTAGTAGTGGGTCCGGCTGAGGAAGGCCAGCAGGTGCCGGTCCGGCGCCCCGTCGAGCCCGGGCAGCCGGATCGAGCGGATCTTCCCCGAGTGGCCGGCGACCGCGGACGCCGCGAAGCCGGGCAGGTCGGTCACCTGGATCTCGGTCGTGTTCTCGCCGGTCGGGTCCAGTGCCTCGGCGGCCGGCAGCCAGCCGGAGCCGAGCACGAGCGCGACGTCGTGACGAGCGACGCCGGTCAGCTCGGCGAGGCGGACGGCGGCCGCGTCGGCCAGGGCGTACGGCGAGGGGGAGTCGTTCACGCAGGCGAGACTACTGCTCACCAGGTCGCGACGACGGCTTCCGGCACGTATCCGTGACGCACGCGCTGCGGGTGGTTGCCGACCTGCAGGTAGGCGACCTCATCGCCCGTGCGGGTCGACAGCACTGCCACGGCGTCGTCGTCGGAGAGCGACACCCAGCAGGTCTCGTCCAGGCCCTCGGTGGACCAGTACGGCTTGCCGTAGCGGTGGCCGGTGGTCTCCTCGTCGAAGTAGGTCGCCTCGCCGGTCGCGACGTCGACGAGGGCGGCGTAGTCGTCCATCGTTCCCGCCACGCACAGCGTCTCGCCGTCGCCGCTGATCGCGATGCCGTGGTGCGCCGAGTCGTTGACGTAGGCCTCCCGCAGCATGGTCGGGACCCGGTTCTCCAGGTCGACGACGTCGACGACGGCGCCCGTGGCGGGCTCGGGCTCGCCGCCGAGCGTGTAGTCGGAGGTGCCGTTGAGGTCGGCCGCCTCGGTGTCGAAGACGACGTAGCCGTGCAGGAAGGAGACCTGCAGGTAGAGCAGTCGACCGTTGGGGTGCACGGCGACGGGGCGCACGGCGCTGCTCATCCCCGGGTGTCCGGCCTCGGCCAGCTCCTTGCCGATGTTCCAGCGGTCCAGGACCTCGAAGGAGTCCGCGTCGACGTACTGCAGCCACCGGTCGGCCTTCACGGCCTCGTCGAGCGCCGACCACGGCAGCCTGGCGAGCAGCTTGTCGAGGCCGAGCGTGCTCAGGCCGAGCTTGTTGAGAGGCAGGCCCAGCAGAGAACCGTCGGCCGGGTCGAGGTCGTCGGCCGGTGTGTAGACCCGGCCGATCGAGGCGTGCAGGATCCGCTCGCCGTCCTCGGTGTAGTTGCTCTCGTGGGGGGTCTCGCCCGACGGGAAGGTCCGGAGCCGGTCGCCGACGCGGATCTTCGTGCCGTTGGGCAACGTCTCGTCGACCATCGAGTACTCGATGACCTGGCGCTCGGTCGAGTCGGAGACGAGCAGGCGGGAGCCGTCGTTCGAGACCTGCATGTGGTCGGTCCGGTAGCCGTCCATCTGCTGCTCACGCACGATCGAGTCGGTCCGTCCGGCGGTCGCCTTCGCGATGTCGATCCACACCACGTCGGCGAAGCTCGGCCGCGAGACCGCGAGGTACTTGCCGTCGACGGTGGTGAACATGTCGTCGACGTACTGGTTGTGTCCCTGTCCGGGACCGGCGTTGATCGCGAGGTAGAAGACCGTCGCGAGGGGGCTGCGCAGGATCCGCTGCGTCTCCTCGGCCTTGTCGGGAATCAGGTTGACCCCGCGCTTGAGCACCTCGAGGGAGCGGGCGTCGACGATGCTCGCCGTGCCCTCCCAGTTGTTGCCGACCCACATGACGGAGCGGAGGCCGCTCTCGGCGGGCCGCAGCGCGATCGGGAGGTCCAGCGCCGCGTCCTTCTCGGGCACCACCTCCTCCGGCGCGGCGGAGGTGCCGCAGGCGACGAGGGTCGCGGCGGCGAGGAGGCCGGCAGTGGTCGTGAGGGCACGGTGGAGGCGGGAGGACCTGCGCATAATGTGACAACGTTTCACATTTGCTCCGGGTCACGGTCGTCCGACCGCAGGATGAGAACCTGTTACAGGCCGGTGGAGCGGCAGTCGCGGCGCCGCAGTGCGCTGACGTAGTCGTCGGGCGCGTCGGCGGCCTCGGCGGCATTCGCGAGCACGCCGAGGTACGACGCCGAGGGGAGCCCGCCCTCGAAGGCGTCCAGCACGTAGGTCCATGCCACGACCTCGCCGGCCATGGTCGAGATCCGCACCTTGGTGCGGCGGTACAGCCCGGAGTCCGCGGACTCCCACTGGTCGAGGTTGGGCTCGTCGAGCGGGCTGACGTCGTACACGGCGACGAAGACCTGCTCGAAGGGGTCCTGGACGATCGTCGCGAGCGCACCGTCCCAGCCGTGTTCCTCGCCGCCGAAGGTCAGGCGCCACCCGCCCAGCCAGCCGGTGGTCTGCAGCGGGGAATGGGGGCATCGCTCGCCCATCCGCACCGGGTCGAGGTTGGTCCCGTAGGCGGCGTACGACGTCACGGGCACAGGCTAGTGCCGTCAGGCCCGTGACGTCGTACCCGCACCGGTCAGGAACCCGTGTGGAGCAGGTGGTTGGCCGGGGTGGCCGGTGAGCAGATGATCAGCAGCACGCACGAGCGGGCGGTTCCGCTGATCCTGCCCTTGGTGGTGGCGGCCAGGATCGCGGAGCTGACCGCACTCGGCGAGGCCGCCGGGTGCGTCTGGAGGTAGAGCGCCGCCGCGGCCGCGACATGCGGCGAGGCCATCGAGGTGCCGCTGATGGTGTTGGTGCCGTTGGCCAGCCACGTCGAGGTGATGTCGACGCCGGGTGCGAACAGGTCGACGCAGGTGCCGCGGTTGGAGAAGCTGGCGCGGGCGTCGGTCCGGCCGCTGGCCGCGACGGTCAGGGCGGCCGGCACCCGGGCGGGCGACTTCGTGCACGCGTCGGTGTTCTCGTTGCCGGCGGCGACGGCCATCGTCACGCCGTCGTCGATGACGCGCTGGACGGCCGCGTCGAGTGCGGTCGACGCGCTGCCACCGAGGCTCATGTTGGCGGCGGCGGGCTGGCCGGCCTGGTGGTGGGCGACCACCCAGTCGAGGCCCGCGATGACGGCGGAGTTGGACCCCGAGCCGCCGCAGTCGAGCACCCGGACACCGATCAGGCGAGCCTGCTTGGCGAGACCGTTGTCCGTGCCACCGATGGTCCCGGCGACATGGGTGCCGTGACCGTTGCAGTCCGTGGCGTCGGCGTCGTTGTCGATCGTGTCCCTCCCGGACACGGCGCGGCCGCCGAAGTCGGGGTGCGTGGTGAGGATGCCGGTGTCGACGACGTACACGTCGACGCCGCTTCCGGTGCTCGTGAAGGTGTAGGAGTTGTCGAGCGGCAGGTTGCGCTGGTCGACGCGGTCCTGGCCCCAGCTCGGCGTCGGCGACTGGGTGTCGCTCGCGCGCACCGTCCGGTCGAGCTCGACGGCCTTGACCCGGGTGTCTGCCCTCAGCAGGGACAGCAGCGAGTCGGTCAGGGTCGCGGCGAAGCCGTGGAGGACGTTCGAGTAGACGTGGTTGACCCGACCGCCCTGGCGCGCGACCAGGGTGTTCGCCGTGGCGCGCACATCGGCGCCGGGCTGGAGGGTGACGATGACGTCCAGCAGACCAGCGGCCCGCGCGGGAGCCTGGTCGACCGGAGCTGCCGGAGCAGCCAGGGCGGCCGCCGGGGGGAGTGAGACGAGGCCGGCGAGTGCGAGTGCACAGGCGGCGATGATTCCGAGAATCCGAGACATGAGGGAGCTGCTTCCTCTTCGTGGACGACGACCCCGTGCCGCCGTACCAATGAGTAGGGGCACTTTGCCCTGAGCGTGATGCCGGACACAAGCACCTGCCCTACTAGGCTGGTCCCGTGACCCACTTCGATGTCCTCGTCCTCGGTGCCGGCCCCGGCGGATATGTCGCCGCGATCCGCGCTTCACAGCTCGGCAAGTCCGTTGCCGTGATCGAGAAGAAGTACTGGGGCGGTGTGTGCCTCAATGTCGGCTGCATCCCCTCCAAGGCGTTGTTGAAGAACGCCGAGCTCGCGCACACGCTGACCCACGACAAGGCCAAGTTCGGCATCGAGGGTGACGCGACGATGGCCTACGGCCCGACGCACGCGCGCTCGCGCCAGGTGAGTGCCGGCATCGTCAAGGGTGTCCACTTCCTGATGAAGAAGAACAAGGTCACCGAGATCGACGGCTGGGGCACGCTGACCGGACCGAAGTCCGTCACCGTCAAGCTCGAGGACGGTTCGAGTGCCGACTACACCTGCGACAACCTGATCATCGCGACCGGCGCCACCGTGCGCACGGTCCCGGGTGTCGAGGTCAACGGCAAGAACATCGTCAGCTACGAGGAGCAGATCCTCGACGAGAACATCCCGTCCTCGATGATCATCGGCGGCTCGGGTGCGATCGGCGTCGAGTTCGCCTACGTCATGAAGAACTTCGGCGTGGACGTGACCATCGTGGAGTTCCTCGACCGGATGGTCCCGACCGAGGACGCCGACGTGTCCAAGGAGCTGGCCAAGCACTACAAGAAGCTCGGCGTGAAGGTGCTGACCTCGACGGCGGTCAAGGGCGTCGAGGACACCGGCTCGGGCGTCAAGGTCCGCATCGCGCCCGCTGCTGGCGGTGAGGAGCAGGTCCTGGAGGCCGACAAGTTCCTCGCAGCCTTCGGCTTCGCGCCCCGCACCGACGGCTACGGCCTCGAGGCCGCCGGCGTCGAGCTGACCGAGCGCGGCGCGATCGCGATCGACGACTTCTGCCGCACCAACGTCGAGGGCGTCTACGCCATCGGTGACGTGACCGCGAAGATGATGCTGGCCCACGTCGCAGAGGCCCAGGGCATCGTGGCGGCCGAGACGATGGCCGGTGCCGAGACGATGCCGGTCGAGTACGACTTCGTCCCCCGGGCGACCTACTGCCACCCGCAGATCGGCTCCTTCGGCTACAGCGAGCAGCAGGCCAAGGACAAGGGGTACGACGTCAAGACGGCCACCTTCCCGTTCTCGGCCAACGGCAAGGCCCAGGGCCTGGGCGAGGCCGTCGGCTTCGTCAAGATCGTCGCGGACGCCGAGTACAACGAGATCCTCGGTGCCCACATGATCGGCTCCAACGTCACCGAGCTCCTGCCCGCGCTCACGCTCGCGCAGAAGTGGGACCTGACCGCCGACGAGGTCGGACGCAACGTGTTCGCCCACCCGACGCTCTCCGAGGCGGTCAAGGAGGCGATCCACGGGATCGCCGGCCACATGATCAACCTCTGAGCTCCGCGCCATGACCCGTGTGGTGATCCTCGGCGGCGGCCCCGGCGGCTACGAGTCGGCGCTGGTGGCCGCGCACCTCGGTGCCGAGGTGGTCGTCGTCGACTCCGACGGTGTGGGCGGCTCGGCCGTGCTGACCGACTGCGTGCCCAGCAAGACCCTGATCGCCACCGCCGAGGTGATGAGCGAGCTCGAGGAGGCCGGCGAGCTCGGGATCGAGGTCGCCTCGCCACGGGTCGACCTCGCGAAGGTCAACGCCCGGGTGAAGGCGCTCGCGCTCGCGCAGTCCGCCGACATCGGCAGCCGCCTGGCCCGCGAGGGCGTCACGGTCGTCAGCGGCAGGGGACGCCTGGACGGTCCCGCGCGGGTGGTCGCCACCCTCGAGGACGGCTCCGAGGCGTCGTACGACGCCGACGCGATCCTGATCGCGACCGGCGCCTCGCCCCGCGTGCTGCCTTCCGCCCAGCCGGACGGCGAGCGGATCCTGACCTGGGAGCAGGTCTACGACCTCGACGCCGTCCCCGAGCACATGATCGTGGTCGGCTCGGGTGTCACCGGCGCGGAGTTCGCCAGTGCCTACCAGGCGCTGGGCATCCCGGTCACCCTCGTCTCCTCGCGTGAGCGGGTGCTGCCGGGGGAGGACCCCGACGCCGCGCAGGTGCTCGAGGACGTCTCCACCCGTCGCGGCATGACCGTGCTCGGGCAGTCCCGGATGCAGTCGGTGTCCCGCTCCGGCGACGTGGTCACGGTGACCCTCGCCGACGGCCGCCAGGTCACTGGCTCCCACTGCATCCTGGCCCTCGGGTCGGTCCCGAACACCGAGGGACTCGGCCTGGCCGAAGCAGGTGTCCTCCTCGACGAGGGCGGTTTCGTCAGCGTCGATCGGGTCTCGCGCACCTCTGCCCGCGGTGTCTACGCCGCCGGTGACTGCACCGGTGTCTTCATGCTCGCCTCCGTCGCGGCCATGCAGGGTCGGATCGCGATGGCGCACGTCCTGGGCGATGCGGTGCAGCCGCTGGACCTGTCGGTCGTCGCCTCCAACGTGTTCACCGCGCCGGAGATCGCCACCGTCGGGGTCACCCAGAAGCAGGTCGACGCGGGGGAGGTGCTGGCCGAGGTGGTCATGCAGCCCCTGGCGACCAACGCCCGCGCCAAGATGCAGGGGATCACCGACGGCTTCGTGAAGCTCTTCGTCGCGCCGGGCTCGCGCAGCCTGCTCGGCGGCGTGGTCGTGGGCCCGCGGGCCTCCGAGCTGATCCACCCGGTGGCGCTCGCGGTGACCGAGCGGCTGACCGCCGATCAGGTGGCGCTGACGTTCACGGTCTATCCCTCGATCAGCGGCTCGATCGCCGAGGCCGCCCGCCGACTCCACCAGACCTGAGCCCTGCGAGAATGCAGCCATGCGCGTGCACCTCGGTTGCGACCATGCCGGCCTCGAGCTCAAGTCCCACCTCACCGACTGGTTGACCGAGCACGGCTACGAGCCGGTCGACCACGGCCCCTTCGTCTACGACGCCCTCGACGACTACCCCGTCTTCTGCCTGCGCGCCGCCGAAGGTGTGCGCGCCGACCGTGAGGCGGGCCTGGACAGCCTGGGCGTCGTGATCGGTGGCTCCGGCAACGGCGAGCAGATCGCGGCCAACAAGGTGCCGGGCATCCGGGCCGCGCTGGCCTGGTCCGAGGACACCGCCAGCCTCGCCCGCGAGCACAACGACGCCTGGGTGGTCGCTGTCGGCGGCCGGATGCACACCCTGGACGAGATGACGCGCCTGGTCGAGGTCTTCCTCTCCACGCCGTTTCCCGGCGACGAGCGCCACGTGCGCCGAATCGCGCAGATGACCTCCTACGAGACCACCGGCGACCTGCCGCCGCTGCCCGCATCTGCCCTCGGACAGGGGCAGCCCGGGCCCGGCGATGCCTGAGGGGCACACCCTCCACCGCCTTGCCGGTGCCCTCACCTCGACCTTCGGCGGCGCCGTCGTCCACGCAGGCAGCCCGCAGGGCCGCTTCGCGGCCGGTTCCGCGCAGGTCGACGGCACCCTGCTCGTCGACGCCGAGTCCTGGGGCAAGCAGCTGTTCATCCGTTTCGACGGCGACCGCTTCGTCCACGTGCACCTCGGCCTGTACGGCACCTTTGAGGTCTCCGGAGACGTCGAGGAGGTGCCGGCGCCGATCGGTCAGGTGCGGCTGCGCCTGGTCCGCCCGGCTCGCGCGGAGCGGCGGGCGGCGTACGCCGACCTGCGCGGTGCCACCACCTGCGCCCTGGTCACGGCCGAGGAGCGTGCCGCGGTCCTCGCCAGGATCGGTCCGGACCCGCTGCGCGCCGACGGCGACCCGGATCGTGCCTGGGCGCGAATCGGACGCAGCTCGGCGCCGATCGGCACCCTGCTGATGGATCAGTCGGTCCTGGCGGGGGTCGGCAACGTCTACCGCGCCGAGGTCCTGTTCCGGCACCGGATCCATCCACTTCGACCCGGTCGCACGCTTCGGGTCTCGCAGTGGCGTGCGATCTGGGACGATCTGGTCGTGCTGATGGGGGAGGGCGTGATGACCGGGCGGATCGACACCGTCCGGCCCGAGCACCTGCCCGAGGCCATGGGGCGCCCGCCGCGGGTCGACGACCACGGCGGCGAGGTCTACGTCTACCGGCGCGACCAGCGTGCCTGTCACGTCTGCGGTGCGGTCGTACGGACCCAGGTCCTCGGCGGACGCAACCTGTTCTGGTGCCCCCGATGCCAGCCGGTCTTCCGGTCGCGAGCGGCCCGATGATCGCGGTCGGTCGTCGCTGGGCCCGGTCCGACGCGGGCATCGCCTCGGTCCTGGCCCTCGCCCTCGCCGGGGTCGTGGTCGGCATCGCAGTGATGCCCGAGAAGGTCCCGATGAACATGGTCTTCCTGCCGCTGGTCCTCGGCATCCTGTTCCTGAGCAGCCGGGTCCTGCCCTGGTTCGCGGCGTACGTCATCCTCGCGCTGTGCGCGGCGGCGTTCTTCCAGGAGGAGTTCACGCCCCGGATCGTGGTCGCGCTGGCAGTGATGCTCAGCGTCGCGATCCTGGTCATCTACCTGACCGTCCAGCGCGGGCAGCTCGCCGTGGGCCCGCTGCGCGGCCAGTCGATGCTGGTGGACCTGCGGGACCGCATCCTCGCCCAGGGCGAGATCCCGACCCTCCCGGACGGCTGGCTGGTCCAGTCCGCGCTGTCCTCGGCGGGTGGCTCGCCCTTCGCCGGCGACTTCTTCGTGGCGACCACCAGCGAGCGCGGTCAACGCATCGAGCTCGTGGTGGTGGACGTGTCCGGCAAGGGTGAGGCTGCCGGCACCAGGGCCCTGCAGCTCTCCGGTGCGATGGGTGGCCTGGTGGGTGCGCTCCCGGCCCACCGGTTCCTCCCCGCCGCGAACGACTACCTCCTCCAGCGCTCTTGGGAGGAGGGCTTCGCCACCGCGGTGCACCTCTCGGTCGACCTGGCCACGGGCATCTTCGAGCTCCGCAGCGCCGGCCACCCCCCAGCCCTGCAGCGGCACGCCGGTTCGGGCCGCTGGGAGGTGCTGGGCGCCGAGGGTCCCGTGCTCGGGGTGGTCGAGGACGTCGAGTTCGTCGGGCTGCGCGGACGGCTCGCGCCGGGCGACGCGCTCCTGCTCTACACCGACGGCATGGTCGAGGAACCGCGTCGCGACATCGAGCTCGGCATCGACCACATGATGGGTGAGGCGGAGTCGCTGCTGCGCCGATCCTGGGACGGCCTCGCCGAGCGGTTGGTCGACCTGGTGGGCTCCCCGGACGACGACCGGGCCCTGCTCCTCATCCACCGTCGCTCGTAGGGGCTGTCCGCGAGGGCCCCTCGGTTGGGGCGGGCGTGCTGCCATGTGGCACGATTGCCGTGCCTTTCGACGCGCGTGAGCACGGCGGCAGGAGCCGGGGATGTAGCTCAATGGTAGAGCCTCAGTCTTCCAAACTGATTACGCGGGTTCGATTCCCGTCATCCCCTCGAAGTGCGGTCTGTGCCCATGGTGACGTGGGCTCCGGCTGCTCGACGGGGCGTAGCGTAGTGGCTAGCGCGCCTGCTTTGGGAGCAGGAGACCGCAGGTTCGAGTCCTGTCGCCCCGACCCGATCATCCTGATCGCACCAGCGGGCCCCCGGCCCGTGCACCACCCACCTGACCAGTAGGAGAACACCTGTGAAGAGCGCCGTCGAGACCTTGAGCCCGACCCGGGCCAAGCTGACCGTCGAGGTGCCCTTCGAGGAGCTCAAGCCGAGCCTCGACGCGGCGTACCAGAAGATCGCAAAGCAGATCAACGTCCCCGGCTTCCGCCGCGGCAAGGTCCCGCCGCAGGTGATCGACCGCCAGGTCGGTCGCGGCGTGGTCCTGGACGAGGCCATCAACGAGATGCTGCCCAAGGCGTACGTCGAGGCCCTCACCGAGAACAACCTGACCCCGCTGGCGCAGCCGGACATCGAGGTCACCAAGTTCGAGGACAACGAGGCGCTGGAGTTCACCGCCGAGGTGGACGTCAAGCCCGAGATCGAGCTCCCGGCGTACGACGCGCTTGCGGCCAGCGTCGAGGACCTCGCGGTCAGCGACGAGGACGTGACCGAGCAGGTCGACGCCCTTCGTGAGCGCTTCGGCACCCTCATCGACGTCGAGCGCGCGGCGCAGGACGGCGACTTCGTGGTCATCGACCTGGTCGCGACCAACGACGGCGAGGTCGTCGACGGCGCCGAGATCGCCGGCTTCTCCTACAAGGTCGGCAGCGGCGGCATGATCGAGGGCCTCGACGCCGCTCTGGTCGGCGCCGGCGTCGACGAGGAGAAGACCTTCACCACGCAGCTCGTCGCGGGCGACCTGGTCGGCCAGGACGTGGAGGTCAAGGTCAAGGTCACCCAGGTCCAGGAGCAGGAGCTCCCCGAGCTGGACGACGACTTCGCCCAGGAGGCGTCCGAGTTCGACACCCTCGAGGAGCTCCGCGAGGACGTCCGCGAGCGGCTGACCCGCGGCAAGCGGCTCGAGCAGGCAGCGGCTGCCCGCGACGCCGTGCTCGAGACGCTGCTGGAGCAGGTCGAGATCCCGCTTCCCGAGGCCATGGTCACCGAGGAGCTCAACGCGCGTCGCGCCAACCTGGAGCAGCAGCTGCAGATGTCCGGCGTCACGCTCGAGAAGTACCTCGAGGACGAGAGCCAGACCCTGGAGGAGTTCGAGGCCGACCTCGAGCGCCGGGTCCGGGACGCGGTCGCCGCCCAGTTCATCCTGGACGAGATCGCCGACAAGGAAGAGATGGGCGTCGACCAGGGCGAGCTGACCCAGCACATGATTCGCCGTGCGCAGCAGTCCGGTCAGGACCCGCAGGAGTTCGTGAACCACATGTTCGAGCACAACCACGTGCCCGACATGGTCCAGGAGATCCGCCGCGGCAAGGCACTCCAGCTCCTCGTCGAGGGTGCTGAGGTCAAGGACGAGTCCGGCAACGTCGTGGAGCTGAAGAACCTCCGTGGCGACGGCAGCATCGGTGAGGACGAGCCCGAAGCCCCTGAGGCCGAGCTCGAGGAGTCGGCCGACGAGGCTCCCGAGGACGCCGAGGAGACCACCGAGGCCTGAGTGCCTCGACAACTACCCGCTTGAGTGCACAGTCGTGCACTCAAGCGGGTAGTGTGCTTTTCATGAAGAAGGGACCTGCGCTCGTCGAGGCGCTCGCGCTGGCGGTGGGTGTGGCCGACGACCTGCTGCTCGCGACCGCACGCGACACGCACACCGCGATCTCGAAGCGCGCCCACGACGCGGTCCGCCTCGGTGCCGGGCCCGCCGCCCGGCCGGCCGAGGCGCTCCACCGCGGGATCGCGAAGGTCGTCTACGGCTCCGTGGGACTGACCCTGCGCGCGGCCGAGGCCGGTCTGGGCCACCTCGCCGAGGTGGGCATCGGGCCAGAGCTGGAGGCGGGACCGCGCGGCCGCTTCGTCAGCTCGGCCGTCAACGGCCTGATCGGCGAGGAGCTGCGCCGCGAGCGTCCGCGCCTGTCGATCGAGATGGGCGTGCGCCACCGGGGCCGCGACGTCGAGCTGACCCCCGACGGGCTGGCCGCGGCCTTCCCCGAACCGACCTCCCAGCTCGTCGTCTTCCTGCACGGACTGTGCGAGACCGAGGACTACTGGCGCCGCCACCGCGACCGGATCGGTTCGACGTACGGCGAGATGCTGGCCGGCCAGGGGTGGACCCCGGTCTACCTGCGGGCCAACACCGGCCTCCCGTTGCGCGAGAACGGCGTCATCCTGGCCTCGCTGATGCAGCAGCTGGTCGATGCCTGGCCGGTCGGTGTCACCCGGATCGCGCTCGTCGGACACTCCCTCGGCGGCCTCGTGCTGAGGGCCTCCTCCGCCGTCGTGGCCCGTGGCGACGCGCCTGCTGCCTGGACCGAGATGGTCAGCGACGTCATCACCCTGGGCACCCCCCACCTCGGCTCGTGGTTCGCAGTCGGCGCCGACCACGCCAGCCGGAACCTGGCCCGCGCGCCCGAGGTGGCCGCGTTCGGCCGAATCATCGACCGCCAGGCCCCCGGGATCCACGACCTCATCGAAGGGCTCGCCGAGGACGTCCCGCCGCTGCCGCACGCCCGCTACCGGCTGGTCTCGGCCACCCTGACCCGCTCGCCCCAGCATCCGCTGGCGCGCGCGATCGGCGACCTGCTCGTCACCCCGCACTCCGCGGTCGGCCGCGACCGCCACGGCAGGTCGCTCTTCCCCGGTGCCGACGTGCTGCACCTGAGCCACACCAACCACTTCGGCCTGCTCAACCACCCCGAGGTCCACCAGGCGCTGTCGCGCTGGCTGAGCGCCCGTGAGCTGGAAGCCGCCTCGTGAGCACCCGATCGGGTCACCACGGCTGAGCCTCACTACTCACCTCCCGCGGCCCCGTGCCCGCGAGGCTGGAGCCATGACCGAGATGCGCTCGACCGACGCCCCTGCTGCTCCTGACGCCCCGACCCGCCGCGCCGCGGTGGTGTGCAGCGCCATCGCCCTCGCGGTCGGCCTGCTGGAGATCGCTGCCGGCGTCGTGTTCTGGTACCTCACCTCGGTCGACACCTCGGACGACCCGCTGGTCGGGATCGGCTACGTCTTCGCGATCGCGCTCGCGGCGCCGGGGATGCTCGGCGTGGTCCTCGCCGCCCTGGGCTGGCTCCTCGCCCGTCGTACGGCGGGCCTCGGCCTGGCCATCGCCGCGCTGGTCGTCGCAGCGGGACCGGCGATGCTCTACCTCTGGCTCGTCGTTCCCTGGTTCTGATCGGCCGCGCCGTCGGCGGGAGTGACCCGAAATCTGCTGTCGGCGAACAGCGGCGGTTATCGCGTGGTTCTGCCTCTGCGGACGGCTAGTGTCGCTCGCGTGACTCAGAATCTTCCCGGTGGCCCGGTGAACGGCCATGAGATGAACGGCGGCGCGGGGATCAGCTTCCTCGACGACAACATCTACAGCCGGTTGCTGCGCGAGCGGATCGTGTTCCTCGGCTCCGAGGTCCGCGACCAGAACGCCAACGCGATCTGCGCCCAGCTCCTGCTGCTGTCGGCCGAGGACCCCGAGGCCGACATCTTCCTGCACATCAACAGCCCCGGTGGCTCCGTGGACGCCGGCATGGCGATCTACGACACGATGAACTACATCCCCAACGACGTCGCCACCGTCGGCATGGGCCTGGCTGCCTCGATGGGCCAGTTCCTGCTGTGCGCGGGCACCGCGGGCAAGCGCTACGCCCTGCCCCACGCCCGGATCATGATGCACCAGCCCTCGGGCGGCATCGGCGGCTCCGCCTCCGACATCCGGATCCAGGCGCAGCAGAGCCTGCTGCTGAAGAAGCAGCTCGGCGAGCTGATCGCGTTCCACACCGGCCGCTCCGTCGAGGAGATCGAGACCGACTCCGACCGCGACCGGTGGTTCACCCCGCACCAGGCCCTCGAGTACGGCCTGATCGACAAGGTGATCACCAACGCTCGCGAGACCACCGCCGAGGGCCGCCCTGCCCACAAGAAGGACTGATCATGAACTACTACATTCCCCAGTGGGAAGAGCGAACCTCGTACGGCGTGCGCCGGATCGACCCCTACACCAAGCTCTTCGAGGACCGCATCATCTACCTCGGCACGCCGATCTCCGACGACGTCGCCAACGCCGTCATCGCCCAGCTGCTGTGCCTGCAGTCGATGAACCCCGACCAGGACATCAGCATCTACATCAACTCGCCCGGTGGCTCGTTCACCGCGCTGACGGCGATCTACGACACGATCAAGTTCATCAAGCCGGACGTGCAGACGGTGTGCATCGGTCAGGCGGCCTCGGCCGCGGCGATCCTGCTCGCCGCCGGTGCCAAGGGCAAGCGGTTGGCGCTGCCCAACAGCCGGATCCTGATCCACCAGCCCTACACCGAGGGCCAGGGCGGACAGATCTCCGACCTGGAGATCCAGGCCAACGAGATCCTGCGCATGCGCGAGCTCCTCGAGAAGATGATCAGCGATCACTCGGGCCGGCCGATCGAAGAGGTGAGCCGCGACATCGAGCGCGACAAGATCCTCACGGCCCAGGGAGCCATCGAGTACGGCCTGATCGACTCGATCCTCGAGTCGCTGAAGACCACCCCCGCAATCGCCTGATCGAGAAGGACCCGATGAGCTCCTCGACGTACACCTCGTGTCACGCCCCCGTCGGGGCGTGGCAGGGAGTACCGTCGGGGAGTTCACATCTGAGGAGGACCCGTGGCACGCATCGGTGACGGTGGCGACCTGTTGAAGTGCTCGTTCTGTGGAAAGAGCCAGAAGCAGGTCAAGAAGCTCATCGCTGGTCCGGGTGTCTACATCTGTGACGAGTGCATCGATCTCTGCAACGAGATCATCGAGGAGGAGCTCGCCGAGGGCTCCGAGGTCGACCTGGCCGAGCTCCCCAAGCCCAAGGAGATCTTCGAGTTCCTGAACTCCTACGTCATCGGGCAGGAGCAGGCGAAGAAGTCCCTCGCGGTCGCGGTCTACAACCACTACAAGCGGGTCCAGGCCGGCGTGCAGCCCGGTGTCGGCCCCGACGCCCGCGGCAAGCACGCCAAGGACGAGGTCGTCGAGGTCGCGAAGTCCAACATCCTGGTCATCGGTCCGACCGGGTGTGGCAAGACCTACCTCGCGCAGACGCTCGCCCGGATGCTCAACGTCCCCTTCGCGATCGCCGACGCCACGGCGCTGACCGAGGCCGGCTACGTCGGTGAGGACGTCGAGAACATTCTCCTCAAGCTGATCCAGGCCGCTGACTACGACGTCAAGAAGGCCGAGACCGGCATCATCTACATCGACGAGATCGACAAGGTCGCCCGCAAGGCGGAGAACCCGTCGATCACGCGCGACGTCTCGGGTGAGGGCGTGCAGCAGGCACTGCTGAAGATCATCGAGGGCACCACCGCCTCGGTGCCGCCGCAGGGTGGTCGCAAGCACCCGCACCAGGAGTTCATCCAGATCGACACCACGAACATCCTGTTCGTCGTCGGCGGTGCCTTTGCGGGTCTCGAGCACATCATCGAGCAGCGGGTCGGCAAGAAGTCCCTGGGCTTCACCGCCGAGCCGCGCGGCCAGGCCGAGCGGGCCGCTGAAGACCTGCTCGCGCAGGTGCGCCCCGAGGACCTGACCAAGTTCGGCCTGATCCCCGAGTTCATCGGCCGTCTGCCGCTGATCGCGAGCGTCAGCCCCCTCGACCAGGCTGCCCTCGTGCAGATCCTGACCGAGCCGCGCAACGCCCTGGTCAAGCAGTACAAGAAGCTCTTCGACATCGACGGTGTCGAGCTCGAGTTCACCGAGGACGCCATCGCCGCGATCGCCGACAAGGCGCTCGAGCGGGGCACCGGTGCCCGTGGGCTGCGCGCGATCATCGAAGAGGTCCTGCTCTACGTGATGTACGACGTCCCGAGCCGCGGCGACGTGGAGAAGGTCATCGTCAACGGCGACGTCGTGCTCAACGACGTCGCGCCGACCCTGGTCCTCCGCGAGACCAAGCCGAAGAAGAAGTCTGCGTGAGCCGCTGCCCTTCGTCGTGGTGACGGCGGGTGGGTGTGCGCGGACGCTTCATCACGGTATGTAGGTGAGAGGGCGCTTCCGTGGCGGAGTTCCGCGCGGGAAGTGCGGACTCGGCTACATCCCGTGATGAAGCCGACCTGCGGAGATGGGCGATCCGAGACCACTCCCCGTCCACAACGCCCCGGACGTGATCGGTTGTCCACAGGTGGCGGTTGAGGTCGTGGTTGACCCCGGTTGATCGGCCGAGGATCCAGGCATGGATCCTTTGCGCATTCTCACGAGCACGTGCGGCTTCTTCACTCGCCAGGAGGCCCTGGGAGCTGGCTACCAGGACAAGCAGATCACGCAGATGGTGCGTGTCGGTGTGTGGATCCGTATTCGTCGGGGCTACTACGTCTTCGCGGACGAGTGGCAGGGGGCCGACGCGATCAGGCGCCATCGGGTGAGGTGCGCTGCCGTTCAGCGTTCGCTCGGTCCCGCCGTGGCGCTGAGTCACGGGTCGGGCGTGGTCGACCATGAGATCGATGCGTGGGGACTCGACCTCAGCAAGGTCCACGTCACGCGCCTCGACGGTGCGCAAGGACGGGTGGAGGGTGATGTCGTCCACCACGAGGGCGTCTCGGTCGCAGAGGATGTGATGGAGACCGCGTTCGGCCGGGTGCTCGTCGCAGATCGTTGCGTCGTCGAGGCGGCGTCGCGCCACGACAACGAGACGGCGCTGTGCCTGCTGGACGCGGGGCTGCGGTCACAGCTGTTCGACGAGCAGGCGTTGATGAGGCGCCACGCGCAGATGCTCCAGTGGCCATTCATGCGCCACCTCCACCTGCCGGTCAGGATGGCGGACGGACGTTCTGGATCGGTGGGGGAGTCGCGCGGGCGTTGGTTGTTCCGTCTCCTCGGGTTCCCCGCGCCACAATTGCAGTGGGAGGTTCGCGATGCCCGTGGGAATCTGCTCGGGACATGCGACTGGGCCTGGCCCGAGCACAAGCTGCTGGGCGAGTTCGACGGCAAGGTGAAGTACGGGCGCCTCCTGCGTCCGGGGCAGTCCGCGGGAGACGCGGTCCACGACGAGAAGATCCGAGAGGACCTGTTGCGTGAGGAGACCCAGTTCGCCATGGTCCGTCTGACCTGGCGGGACTACGAGCATCCCGCTGCCCTCGGAGCCCGGCTCGACCGGTGGCTTCCGCGCACTCGCTTCTCCGCGGCCTGATGCGGGCCTGATCCCGGCACGGGGTGATGCGCGGCCGGGTGCGGTTGCTGACGCTTCATCACGGGATGTAGCCGAAGGGGCGCTTCCGTGGCGGAGTTCCGCGCGGGAAGTGCGGACTCGGCTACATCCCGTGATGAAGCCACCCGGACTCGCCTACATCCCGTGATGAAGCCACCCGGACTCGCCTACATCCCGTGATGAAGCCACCCGGACTCGGCTACATCCCGTGATGAAGCCACCCGGACTCGCCTACATCCCGTGATGAAGCCGTGACGCCCGAGTGTCAGGTCTGGTCGTCGGCGATCTCGGCGGTGACCGTGATCTCGTTGGCGTCGGCGTCGACCGTGAAGACCAGGTCGCCGGAGATCTTGCCGGCGGCGACCAGGTCGCTGGTGGCGACCTCGGCGTCGCGCACAGCCCTCTCGGGGCCGGTGACCTCGACGCGCGAGAGCGGCGTCTTCATGTTGACCTTCGCCTGCGACTTCGCGCCGCGGATCCCGCCGAGGGCGGCCGAGACGGCGTCGATGACGGTGCCGTCGGAGGCCGCCGCGGAGCCGAGCTCGGTGACGGTGGGCCAGGCGGCGAGGTGGACCGAGCCCTCCTGCCACCAGGACCAGACCTCTTCGGTGACATAGGGCAGGAACGGCGCGAGCAGACGCAGCTGCACCTGCAGGGCGCACGCGAGGGTGGCCCGGGCGGAGTCGGAGGCATCGCCGCTGTCGGCGTACGCACGCTCCTTCACCAGCTCGAGGTAGTCGTCGCAGAACTCCCAGAAGAACTTCTCGCTGACCTCGAGCGCGGTCGTGTAGTCGTAGGCCTCGAAGGCCTCGGTCGCCCTGCGGACGACGCCGGCCAGGCGCCCCAGCAGCGCCGTGTCGACGGGCTGGCTGACCAGTGCCGAGCTGAACTCGGTCGCGCCGACACTGCCGAGCACGAACTTCGACGCGTTGAGGACCTTCATGGCCAGTCGGCGCCCGACCTTCATCTGGGTCTCGTCGAACGGCGAGTCCAGGCCGGGGCGGGCGATGGCGGCGCGCCAGCGGACCGCGTCGGCGCCGTACTTGCCGAGGATCTCGTCGGGGACGACGACATTGCCCTTCGACTTGGACATCTTCTTGCGGTCGGGATCGACGATGAAGCCCGAGATCATCGCGTGCGACCAGGGCGCGGCGTCGTTCTCGAAGTGGGCGCGCACGACCCGCGAGAACAGCCAGGTGCGGATGATGTCGTGGGCCTGGGTGGCCAGGTCCATCGGGAAGACCCGCGACCAGAGATCCGGGTCGGACTCCCAGCCGCCCGCGATGTGCGGGGTGAGGGAGGAGGTCGCCCAGGTGTCCATGACGTCGGGGTCGCCGATGAACCCGCCGGGCTCGCCGCGCTGGTCCTCGGTGTAGCCGGTCGGTGCCTGCGTCGAGGGGTCGATCGGGAGCTCGGCCTCGGTGGGAAGGAGCAGCCGTGCGTAGTCAGGTTCGCCCTCGGCGTCGAGGGGGTACCAGACCGGGAACGGGATGCCGAAGAAGCGCTGGCGCGAGATCAGCCAGTCGCCGTTCAGGCCGCCGACCCAGTTGTCGTACCGGTGCTTCATGTGGGGCGGGAGCCACTCGATCTCCGCGCCGCGCGCGATCATCCGGTCGCGGACCGCGGCGTCGCGGCCGCCGTTGCGGATGTACCACTGGCGGGTGGAGACGATCTCGAGGGGCTTGTCGCCCTTCTCGTAGAAGTTCGCCATCCGCTGGGTCGGCTTGGGGTCACCGTCGAGGTCGCCGCTCTCGCGGAGCTTGGCGACCATCGCCTCACGGGAGGAGTGGACGGTCTTGCCCATCAGGTCCTCGTACGCCGCGCTGGCGGTCTCCGAGGAGAGCCACTCGGGCGTCTCCCGGGTGAACCGGCCGTCGCGACCGATGACCGTGCGGACGGGCAGCTGCAGCTCGCGCCACCAGGTGACGTCGGTGAGGTCACCGAAGGTGCAGCACATCGCGATGCCCGCACCCTTGTCCTTCTCGGCGGCCGGGTGGGCCAGGACCGGGATCTCGACGCCGAAGACGGGCGAGGTGACCATCTGGCCGAAGAGGTCCTGGTAGCGCTCGTCGTCGGGGTGCGCGATCAGCGCGACCGCCGACGGGATCAGCTCGGGACGGGTCGTCTCGATGAAGACCGGCGAACCGTCGGCACGGTGGAAGGACACACGGTGGTAGGCGCCGGCGTAGTCACGCGCCTCGAGCTCGGCCTGCGCCACCGCGGTCTGGAACGTGACGTCCCAGAGCGTGGGTGCCTCCTGGAGGTAGGCCTCGCTGCGGGCGAGGTTGCGCAGGAAGGCGCGCTGGCTGACGGTCTGCGCCTTCGCGCCGATCGTCGTGTAGGTGATGTTCCAGTCGACACTGAGGCCGAGGGTGCGCCAGAGGGTCTCGAAGACCTTCTCGTCCTCCTCGACCAGCTGCTCGCACAGGGCGATGAAGTTGGGTCGGCTGATCGGGACCTGGCGCTTCGGGTCCGGCTTCTCCGGCGGGGTGAAGTCCGGGTCGAAGGGCAGCGACGGGTCGCAACGGACGCCGAAGTAGTTCTGCACGCGTCGCTCGGTGGGCAGGCCGTTGTCGTCCCAGCCCATCGGGTAGAAGACGGACTTGCCCTGCATCCGCTGGAAGCGGGCGATCAGGTCGGTGTGGGTGTAGGAGAAGACGTGCCCGACGTGCAGGCTCCCGCTCACGGTCGGCGGCGGGGTGTCGATCGCGTAGACGTTCTCGCGCGGCTGCGTCCGGTCGAAGCCGAACGTGTTGTCCGCCTTCCACTGCGTGGACCACTTCTCCTCGAGCCCCTCGAGGGCCGGCTTGTCCGGTACGACCAGTGCGCGAGTCGGTGCGCTGGTCTGGTCCGGGGTCTGCTGGCTGTCGCTCATGGTCCTGAATCCTAGTTCGCACGGCCCCCGGGCCTTTAACCGCGGGCTATTCTCCAACGATGCGCTCGTCGGTCCGTACCGCCCTGGTCGCACCCCTCGCTGCCCTCGTGGCGGTCCTCGTGGCTGCTCTCGGAGGACTCCTGGTCGTCCCGCCGGCCCCGGCGGCCGGCCCGCAGGTCGCGGCTGCTGCCGCGCCGACGTCGTACTCCCTGCAGGGGGCGGGCTACGGCCACGGTGTCGGGATGTCCCAGTACGGCGCCCAGGGAGCTGCCGGCAAGGGCCGGAGCCACCGGCAGATCCTCGACTTCTACTACCCGGGGACGGCTGTCGGTACGGCGAACGGCAGCGTCCGGGTGCTGATCACTGCCGAGACCCGGACCGCCCTGGTGATCTCGCCGCGCCCCGGTCTCTCGGTGCGCTCGGTGGATGCCGGTACGTCCTGGCCGCTGAGCCGGACCGGCGCGAAGCTGTGGCGGATCACGCCGTCGGCCGACAACTCCATCAGTCGGGTCTGGGTCTACACGACGAGCT
The DNA here is from genome assembly GCF_001428565.1 of Nocardioides sp. Root190. Taxonomy (GTDB): domain Bacteria; phylum Actinomycetota; class Actinomycetes; order Propionibacteriales; family Nocardioidaceae; genus Nocardioides. The sequence goes on from NZ_LMIA01000002.1 coordinate 48,941, forward strand.
GGCAGCTGGTGCGCAACATCCCGGGGGAGGCGGAGTTCGTGTCCACCTCGCTGCGCCTGCACCTGCCGACGGGATCGCTCGTCTACCGCGGCAACCTCCGATCGGCCGTCTCCGAGGACGGTCGTGACGTCGTCAACGTCGTCGCTCTCGACGTCTACCTGCGTGGCGTCGTACCCATCGAGATGCCTGCCCTGTGGCGGCCCGCAGCCCTGCGGGCGCAGGCGGTCGCGGCACGGACCTATGCGGTGCACGAGCGGGACACGACCGATCGCGGGCACTTCGACGTCTACGACACGACCCGCTCGCAGGTCTACCGCGGAGCCGGGGTGGAGGCGAGGACCACCAACGACGCGATCCTGGCCACCCGCGGCGAGATCCGCACGCACGAGGGCGAGGCCGCCTTCACCCAGTTCTCCTCCAGCAACGGCGGCTGGACCGTTGCCGGTTCGCGGCCCTACCTGCGGGCCCGCGCCGACTCCTACGACCCGGTGCGCACGTGGACCGACACCGTCACCGCCGCCGAGATCCGTGCCGCGTGGCCCAAGGTCGGCGCCGTTCGCGCGGTGCAGGTGCGCCAACGGGACGGCAACGGGGCCCACGGCGGGCGGGCCACGGTCGTGCGGATCGCTGGTACGACGACCACCATCGACGTCACCGGAAGCGCCTTCCGCTCGGCCCTCGGCCTGCGCTCCACCCTTTTCCGTTTCAACTGAAATCGTCATCGATGTAACGGACCATGAGGTCCATGACAGGTATCGGTTATGCGTGAGAAGTTGCTGACCCTGCTGGGCGGGGCACCCTTGGTCGTCGTCGGTCTCGTGGCAGCGTCGGTGACGCCTGCTGATGCGGCCGCCCCGGCCACCTGTCGTGGTCTGACCGCCACGATCGTGGGCACCTCGGGCGCCGACGACCTGACCGGAACCCTCGGTCCGGACGTCGTGGCGCTGGGGGCGGGCAACGACCGATTCCAGGGTCGGGCCGGCAACGACGTCATCTGCGGTGAGGGGGGCCGCGACACCATCACGGGTGGCTACGGCAACGACACGATCAACGGCGGCAGTGGCGACGACCGGATCGCCGGCGGCCCGGACAACGACTACCTCCTCGGCAGCACGGGCGCCGACGCCATGTCGGGCGAGGACGGCGACGATCGTTTCAACGGCGGCCGTGACAAGGACGTCGTGAGCTACCGCAGTGCGCTGCACCCGATCACGGTCGACGGTGCTGCGGGTGTCATCGACGGACAGGGGCACGACGTCTATGTCCAGGTCGAGACCGTGCAGGGCACGGCCGACGCGGACGTCATGACTGGCGGCCCCGGCCCGGATCACTTCGTGGGCGTCGCCGGCGCCGACACCATCACGGGCAATGGCGGCAACGACACCCTCGAGTCCGACGGCGGGACGGCCGACGGCGGCGACGGTGCGGACCTGCTGGTCGTGAAGCGCGGCATCGCGCGCGGCGGGGCCGGGACCGACGTGCTCCAGCTCTCGACCGACGCCCGTGCGTACGGCGGAGCGGACAACGACTTCTTCCGTCTGGGCGCCGGCAAGACCACTGCCTTCGGTGAGGCCGGGGACGACACGTTCACCGTGCGCACCCGTCACGCCCGTCCCTATGCCAGTGGTGGCGCGGGCGACGACCAGGTGAGCTTCCACGGCTTCGATCGCCGGGCCCGGATCAACCTGGGCCGCGGCGAGGCGCGCTGGGACCGGGTCGGGCTGATCGAGCTCCGATCGATCAACCTCGCCTATGGCTCGAGCTACAACGACATCATCTACGGGTCCCGCTTCAACGACCTGCTCAACGGTGGCGCCGGCCGCGACCAGCTCTACGGGCTGGCCGGGACCGACATCCTCGACGGTGGCACCGGACGTGACTACGCCAACGGCGGCAGCGGCGCCGACATCTGCGGGGCCGAGGTCCGGCGCGGTTGCGAGATCGGCGGCAGGCGCTGAGTCAGGGGACTGGCTCAGGGGGACTGGCTCAGGGGGACTGGGCCGCCGCGGGACGGTGCAGGACCGCCCGGCAGACCAGCCCCACGACCAGTGCCCAGAACGCGGCACCGATGCCGAGCACGGTGACGCCGGAGGCGGCCACGACGAGCGTGGCGGCGGCTGCCTCGCGCTCCACCGGATCGGCCAGGGCTTCAGCCAGTGACGCACCCAGGGTGCCGAGCAGGGCGAGGCCGGCGGCCGCCTGCATCAGGCCGTCCTCGGCGGCAGCCACCATGGCTGCCAGTGCGGAGCTGGCCACCGCCAGTACCAGGTAGGTGATCGAGGCGGAGACCGCTGCGATCCACCGCCGTGAGCGGTCAGGGCCCGCGGCCGGACCGGCCGCCAGGGCCGCGCTGATCGCGGCCAGGTTGATCGCGTGCCCGCCTGCGGGGGCCCCGACGATCGTGCCGATGCCGGTCACGGCGAGGGATTCGCGCCACGGCACCTGGTAGCCGAAGCTGCGGGTCACCGCGACGCCCGGCACGTTCTGCGAGGCCATCGTGACGACGTACAGGGGAAGGGCCACGCCCACCAGGGCCGAGACCGTCCAGTGGGGGGTCGTCCAGGTCAGGCTCGGCGCGAGGGCACCGGTGTCGACGTGCGCCGTGGCAAGGACCGTCCCGAGCGCCACGGCGAGGGCGGCGGGCACCGCCCACCGTGGAGCCAGGCGGAGCAGCACCAGCCAGGTCACGATGACCGGTGCGATCACCAGGGGCGCGTCGACCAGTGCCGTGACCGGCGCCAGGCACAACGGGAGCAGCACGCCGGCGAGCATCGCGCGCGCCAGGCTCTGCGGGATGGCCGCCACGAGGTCGCCGAGCCGGGGAACGAGGGCGGTCAGCACGATCAGCACGCCCGTGACGATGAACGCGCCGACGGCGGCACTCCACCCACCGGCGACGCCGGCGGTCGATGCGAGCAGGGCGGCGCCCGGTGTCGACCACGCCAGGATCAGGGGAGTCCGGTGCCGCACGGAGAGCCAGAGCATGCCGAGGGCCTGGGTCACCAGGAGGACCAGCAGCCCGGAGGCCGCCTGGCTGGGGGACGCACCGACAGCGGTCAGCCCCGCGAGGACGACGACGAACGAGCTGCTGAAGCCGACCACCGCCGTGACGACACCAGCCATCACCGGACCGTGGGAACTCTCTTCTGACACCTCGCCTCCCTTCCGCGCGTCACGAAGTGTGGCAGTTCCTCCGCCGAAGTGCGTAGGTTGCTCCGCCGAAGTGCGCCGTTTTCTCCTGCGAAGTGCGGGCCTTTCTCCGCCGAGGTGCGTCCTTCGTCGTACCGCTCGAGCAAGACGGCGTACGTCGACGGAGCAACCCGCGCATCTGGATGGAGAAAACCCCGCACTTCGGCGGAGAGAACCGCGCACTTCGTAGGGGCTGGGGGAGTGTCAGAAGGGAGGAGTGCCCGTTCCGGCGACCCGGAAGCGGCCCCACGGATCCTTGTCGGAGAGCCGGGCAGCGGCCTCGCCGTGCTCGGTGCGCACGGTGACCGTCGCTCCGCTGCGGACGGCGGCGAGGGCGCCGCTGTCGCTCACCCGGCCGTACCAGTGGAAGTGTCCGTCGAGCGGGGAGAAGGCGCCTCGCAGGGTCACGGCGACCTCGTGCTCCGCGTCGGGCGTGCGGACGATCGCCGGGCCGTCGTACGCCTCGCGGGGGTCGTGGCGACTCACCCGTCGGTGCCCTTGCGCAGCGGACGGACGGTGGCGTCCCCGGCCATCGGGTCCAGGGCCGTGAGCTGGACGCCGTGCTCGGCGGCCGCGCCCGAGAGGGCGTGCCAGATGAAGTCGCCGAGGTAGCCCGCGGCCGCGGCGCGCGACATCGTGCGCCGCTCCAGCCACCACTGGCCGACCGAGCTGCCCAGCCCGACGACCGCGTGCGCCCACGGCTCGGCGGCCCCGGCGTCGCCGCCGAGCTGGCGCAGGGCGTCACCGAGGAGGCGGGCCAGCTTGGCCGCGATCTGGTCCTTGCCCGCGGCAAGCGGGTCACCGCCGGCGTGCTGACGGGTCAGCAGCAGGAAGGCCTGGGGGTGCTCGGCGATCGTGTCGAGGTACGCCGCAACTCCTGCGGTCACCCGGTCCCGGGTGGGTGCCGGGAGCAGGACCGCCGTGATCACCCGGTCGAGGACCAGGGCCGTTCCCCAGGCCCCGACCGCGGCGTGCAACTCGGCCTTGTCGGCGAAGTAGCGGTAGAGCACCGGCTTGCTCACGCCGGCCTCGGTGGCGATGTCGGACACCGACACATCAGGTCCTAGCGAGTCGATCGCACGCACCGCTGCCCGGACGAACTCCTCCTTGCGCTGGGCCCGGTGGTCGTCCCAGCGGGTCGCGCGGCCGTCGGCCTTGACGTTCGATGCCATGGACAGCAGAGTACCGTTAGATGTTACTGACAGTCATATCTAGTTTCAGGAAGGTCCTCGATGACGCTTCTCGACCCGACTGCAGAGGTCGCTTCCGAGGCGCTCGCCGCGCGACTGATGCGCTCGGCGGCCCGCCAGTCCTACGATCCCGACGTCGACCTCGACTGGGACGCGCCGCCGGTGCCCGGCCTGTGGTGGATGCAGCCGGAGCGGATGTCGTTGTACGGCACGAAGATGTGGGACCGGCTCGACGAGGAGCAGCGGATCGCGCTGTCCGCCCACGAGGTGGCGAGCATCGCCAGCGTCGGGATCTGGTTCGAGATCGTGCTGATGCAGCTCCTGCTGCGTGATGCCTACGTCGCGGACCCCACCTCAGCGCGCACCCAGTTCGCGCTCACCGAGGTCGGCGACGAGACGCGGCACACGGTGATGTTCGGGCGCGCCATCGACGCGATGGGGGTGCCGGCGTACGGCCCGCGTCCCCACATCCGCCGGATCGGCCGGCTCGGCCCGGTCGCCCTGCGCGGCCCCGGCGCCTATGCCTCGATCCTGATCGGCGAGGAGCCCGTGGACCGGTGGCAGCGTGAGCTCGCCCGCGACGAGCGCGTCCAACCGCTGATGCGGATGGTCTCGCGGATCCACGTGACCGAGGAGGCGCGCCACGTCACGTTCGCGCGCGACGAGCTGGTCAGGGCGGTGCGGGGCATGAAACGCACCCGGCTCGCCTGGCACCAGGCCCTGACCGCCCAGGTCGCCTACGTCACGATGCGCTCGCTGGTCCACCCCGACGTGTACGCCGCCGTGGGGCTCGACCCCGAGGAGGCCCGCCGACAGGCGCTCGGCAACGAGAACTACCGCGAGACGATCGCCTGGATGGGGGAGAAGGTCGTCCCGTTCCTCGAGGAGAACGGCATGGTCGCTGCCTCGCAGCGGCGGACCTGGCGGGCGTCCTTCCTCATCCGCTGAGCGGACCTGCGAACGGCGCCCGCGCCGCGATCACCGCGGCATAGAGCTCGGCCGGGAGTGCGGCTCCCTCACGGCGTACGCCGTGGGCGGGGATCTCGACCAGACGGTTGAGGCGGACCTCGCTGGGCCGGCCACGGGGGTCCCAGCTGCCGGTGCCGACATCCATCCAGAACCGGCCCGCCGCGGCCTCCTGGGCCTCGTCGCGGTCGTGGTCCTTGCTGGTCATCACCAGGCAGCGCAGGACGTCGCCGGCGGGCTCGCGGACGATCCCGATGACGAGGACCGGCCGGTCCTTGCCCTGTTGCGGGTCGTCCTCGTAGGGCACCCACGCCCAGACCACCTCGCCCGGGTCGGGACGACCGTCGGCCACCGGAGCCCAGGTCCCGTCGGGAACGTCGTCGCTCATCGGACCACCTCGCGCGCTCGGTCGTGGGCCACGTCGAGGAACTGGTCCACCAGTCCGGGGGTGGCAGCGGAGGCCAGGACGAGCGCGGCCTCCACCGGGACGTCGGCAACCTCGACGCGCCCCTTGCCGCCCGCGGTCGTCGCGGCGACGCTCACCAGGCCGGCGCGGCGCTGGAACCACGTGGCACGCAGGTTCCAGCCGATCACGTGCTCGGAGCCGAGCGCATCGCGGCTCCGCAGCACCGAGCCCGACCTCGTCACGACGTACCCGTCGAGGTGGGCGTGCCCGAGGCTGCGGGCACGGTCGGTCGCCAGGGCCAGGGCGACCACGAGCGCAGCGGCGGCGATCGCGGCCAGCCAGGTGGGTCCGCCGAGTGCCAGCCCCACGCCCACGGGTACGACGACGAGGGCGGCCCCGAGCAGGGCACGGGTGAAGCGGCGCGTGGTGGCTGCGCGGCCGTGGCGAACCAGCGGACCCGAGGCAGGGGCGGCGGTGCCCAGGACGGCCCGCGTGACCTCGGCCGCGGTGCGTGCGGGGGCGGGCGGGAGCAGCACGGCAGATCCGGCGCGGTCGGAGCCGAGCCCGGTGACGATCGCACCGACCTTGCGCCCGCGGGCCAGGCGGAGGGCCGCCGGTTCGCCGATCGTGACGCCGGCGAGACGCGTCACGTCGATGCTCGTCTCGCGGCGGGTGAGCAGGCCGCGTCGTACGTGCCAGGCCGCACCCTGCCGGGACAGCGCGAAGCCGGCGTTGGTCAGGAGGTAGCCGGCGAGGGCCAGGGCCACCGCCAGGACCAGCGCCCCGACGGCGACGGCGAGCACGAAGCCCGGGCCGATGCCGGCGATGTCGTCCTCGGTGATCCGGATGTCGACGAACTCGGCGAGCTGGCCAGCGGCTGCGGCCACGGCGCCGGCAGCGACCAGCACCGCGCCGCTGAAGGGGGCGTACCAGAGCCAGCGCGGGGTGAACGTCACGACGACGACCTCGGGATTCCCGCCCACGGCCGCAGGGTCGGTCGCACCGCCGCGCCGCTGCAGCAGGTGCTCGCGCAGTGCGGTGGCGTGTTCCCGGGGCAGGGCGTCGAGCTCGAGGCGTTCGTCGGAGTCGGTCGCCACGCTTCCGGTGCCGATCACGACCGTGGCCAGCCCCAGGAGCCGGTGGATCAGGGAGGCGGAGAGGTCGACGGTGCGGACCCGGTCCAGCGGGGTCGAGAGGGTGTGGCGCTGGAGCAGGCCGCGCTTGAGCTCGACCCGCGCCTCGCTCACCCGGTAGGTCGTCGTGAGGTAGCGCACGACACCGAGGCCGACGGGCAGGCCGACGCCGAGCAGGGCCCACGGGCCGGTGCCGGACGCGCCGCCGGCGATGAGCAGACCGATCAGCACGGGGAGGAACTTCACCAGCTCGGTGATCGGGTGGACCAGCAGCATCCGCGGGTCCAGGCGCTGCCAGGGCGTCACGTGGCGTCGCCCTCGACCAGGTCGGCCTTGCGGGTGAGCTCATCGACCAGGGCGAGGGCGGTGGTGCGGTCCAGGCCCTCGATCTGCAGCGGTCCGGCAGCGGAGGCCGTCGTCACGGTGACCGTCGCGAGCCCGAACACGCGCGCCAGCACGCCCTGGGCGAAGTCGACGGTCTGCACCCGCGACATCGGGGCGATCCGTCGTTCCCGCGCCCACCAGCCGCGCTGGGTGTAGACCGCGGTGGCGGAGACCTCCCACCGGTGCACCCGGTAGCGCCACACGGGTACGACGACCGCGACCGTCACGCAGGCCAGGATCGCGCCGCCGGCCAGCAGCCACCGCCACGGGTCCGCCACCCAGACGACGGCCGCGATGCTGGCCCCCACGGCCACGGCGGCCGCCTCGAGTCCGATCTCGAGCTGCCACATCGTCCGGGCCCGGGGGCTGACTCGATGGGCGGGGTCACGCAGCTGGTTCACGCGCCGAGCCTACGGGGAGCGCACAGGCCGGGACCATCGTCCCTGTCATCGTGCGAGCGGTGCAGTCCGGGATGACTAGGCGGGACCACCCGGCGGACGAAGTCCGGTCAGAGGTGGGCCGTTGGTGGGGTCCCGATCGGTGTTTGTGCCTAGCCTGACGGGGTGCTGGACACCTTCACGTTGCGCGTCGCCTTCGGGCTGATCGCGTCCTGCGTGCTCGTGCTCTTCTACGTCGCGACCTACCGCTCGACCCGGTCGGCCTACAGCGGCTGGTGGTGCGTCTCGCTCGCCTGCTTCGTGGGTGGTGCGCTGCTCTACCTCTTCAACGGCACCCCGCTCCAGGTGGTCGCCAACCCGCTGGGCAACGCCATCGGCGTGAGTGGGGCGGGTGGTGTCTGGGCGGCCGCCGCCTCCCTGCGCGGCCGGGCGATGCCGACCTGGCAGCTGGCGATCGCCCCGGCCGTCGTCCTCGCGGCAGCGCTGCTCGACGACCCGGCGAACGACGTGTGGTCGGGCGGGGCGATCTACCTGGCCGCCATGGCCTTGCTCATCGGCCTGTCCTCGTGGGAGCTGTGCTGCCACCTCGCCGGACGCATCCCGGACCTCGCCCAGGAGTCGGTCGACTTCGCCATCAGGGCGATGGCGATCACCTCGGGGACGATCGCGGCCTTCTACCTCGCGCGCGCCCTGGTGTTCGTGATGGCGGGTCCCGGCAGCGACCTGTTCGTCCGCGGCTTCGGGCCGCCGCCGACCACCCTGCTGACCCTGGTCCTGCTGGTGGTGGTGACCTTCAGCATGGCCACCCTCGGCCACGCCCAGCAGACGACCGAGCTGCGGGTCCGCGCGACCCGGGACCCGCTCACCGGGCTGCTCAACCGCGCCGAGTTCTGTCGTGCGGCCCAGCGCGAGATCGACCGCAGCCGGGCCGGGGCGGGCGTCGCGGTGCTGGTGGCGGACCTCGACCGGTTCAAGAGCCTCAACGACTCGGCGGGCCACGCGGCCGGCGACCGTGCGTTGAGCGCCTTCGCCGAGGCGTGCGAGGCAGTCGTCGGTGCTCGCGGACTGGCCGGTCGGCTGGGGGGCGACGAGTTCGTGCTGCTCACCCCGGCGGAGGATCCCGAGGAGGTCGCGGCCGCGATCGGACGGGAGTACGGCGGCGGGGAGCCCCTGCCGACGGTCAGCTTCGGCATCGCGGTCGGCGGGGGACCGGGCGAGGACGTCGATGACCTCATCGCGCGAGCCGACGCCGCCCTCTACCGGGCGAAGGCCGGCGGTCGGGCGCGCATCGCGCGGTGACGCCGGGCGCCGGACAGCCCCCGAGAACGACGATGCCGCCGCGACCAGAGGTCGCGGCGGCATCGTGCCGTGGTGGGGAGCTCAGTCCTTGAGTTCGCAGATGACCTCGCCGTTGCCGACCGTGGCGCCGACCTCGGCGGTGAGGCCGGTGACGGTGCCGGCCTTGTGGGCCTTCAGCGGCTGCTCCATCTTCATCGCCTCCAGGACGACGACGACGTCGCCCTCGGCGACCTGCTGGCCCTCCTCGACGGCGACCTTGACGATGGTGCCCTGCATCGGGGAGGCGACGGAGTCACCGGACGCCGCGGCGCCGGCCTTCTTGCCGCCGGCCCGCTTCGGCTTCTTCGCGGCAGCGCCGCCGCCGACCGACAGGCCACCGAGGCCTGCGGGCAGGACGACCTCGACGCGCTTGCCGCCGACCTCGACGACGACCCTCTGCTTCTCGGTCGGCTCGTCCGCCTCGCCGGCGGTGCCCTGGTAGGGCTCGATCTTGTTGTCGAAGTCGGTCTCGATCCACGTCGTGTAGACGTCGAAGGAGCCCTCGCCGGTCGGGTTGGACGCCGCCACCCAGGCCGGGTCGCGGGTGATGACCTCGTGGAAGGTGATCGCGGTCGGCATGCCGTCGACCTCGAACTCGGAGAGCGCGCGCCGCGAACGCTCGATCGCCTGGGTCCGGTCGCGGCCGGTGACGATCAACTTGGCGACGAGGGAGTCGAACGCCCCGGGGACGGTCTCGCCCTTCTCGTAGCCGCCGTCGACGCGGACACCGGGACCCTGCGGCGGGTTCCACGCGGTGAGCGTGCCGGGCGCGGGCATGAAGTTGTTGCCGCCGTCCTCGGCGTTGATCCGGTACTCGATCGAGTGGCCGCGGATCTCGGGGTCGTCGTAGCCCAGCTCCTCGCCGGCCGCGATGCGGAACATCTCGCGGACCAGGTCGATGCCGGTGACCTCCTCGGACACGCAGTGCTCGACCTGGAGGCGGGTGTTGACCTCGAGGAAGGAGATGGTGCCGTCGGCGGCGACGAGGAACTCGCAGGTGCCCGCGCCGACGTACTTGGCCTCGCGCAGGATCGCCTTGGACGACTCGTACAGGCGCTTGTTCTGGTCCTCGGTGAGGAACGGCGCGGGCGCCTCCTCGACGAGCTTCTGGTGCCGGCGCTGCAGCGAGCAGTCGCGGGTGGAGATCACCACGACGTTGCCGAACTTGTCGGCCAGGCACTGGGTCTCGACGTGGCGCGGCTTGTCGAGGAACTTCTCGACGAGGCACTCGCCGCGGCCGAAGGCCGACACGGCCTCGCGGACGGCCGACTCGTACAGCTCGGGGATCTCCTCGAGGGTGCGCGCGACCTTGAGGCCACGGCCACCGCCGCCGAAGACCGCCTTGATGGCGACCGGGAGGCCGTGCTCCTTGGCGAAGCCGACGATCTCGTCGGCGTCCTTGACCGCGTCCTTGAGGCCGGGGGCCAGCGGCGCGCCGGCCGCGAGGGCGATCTGCTTGGCCTTGGCCTTGTCGCCGAGGCCCTCGATGGCCTCGGGGGAGGGGCCGATCCAGATCAGCCCGGCGTCGATGACGGCCTGGGCGAACTGGGCGTTCTCGGCGAGGAAGCCGTAGCCCGGGTGCACCGAGTCGGCGCCGGACTTCTTCGCGATGTCGATGATCTTCTCGATCACCAGGTAGGAGTCGCCCGGAGTGGATCCGTTGAGCGAGTGGGCCTCGTCGGCCAGACGTACGAAGAGTGCGTCGGCGTCGGGCTCGGCGTAGATCGCGACGCTGCCGATGCCGGCATCCTTCGCGGCACGGATCACACGGACGGCGATCTCTCCACGGTTGGCGATGAGGACCTTGCGCAGCGGCTGCACGGACTGGGTCACGGTTACTCCTGTCGAGCGATGGGGGCGATGGATCGCACGCCAACGACGGAGTCTAGGACCACCCGGGACCCGTCCCCGGACCGCGTCCCGCGAACCGGTCAGTAACACCCGGTTCGGCTGCCCACCCGCCAACTCGGTTAGCAATCGTTAACCTTCTCGCCTACGATGGACCCCATGAGCCAGTTCGAGCTGTCCCGCGAGCACGAGGAGTTCCGCCGGACCGTCCGGGACTTCGCCGAAGCCACCATCCGTCCGCACGTCGCCGAGTGGGACAAGTCACACCACTTCCCGACCGACGTGGTCCAGAAGATGGGCGACCTCGGCCTCTTCGGCCTGACGGCCCCTGAGGAGTACGGCGGCGCCGGCATCGACCCGGCCGACGGTCCCTTCACCTCGCTCTGCATCGCGATCGAGGAGCTGGGCCGCGTGGACCAGTCGATGGGCGTCACGCTCGAGGCCGGCGTCGGCCTCGGGATCAACCCGATCCTCACCTTCGGCTCGGACGAGCAGAAGAAGACGTGGCTGCCCGACCTCGTCGCGGGCCAGCGCCTGGCCGGGTTCGGCCTCACCGAGCCGGGCGCCGGCTCGGACGCCGGCGCGACGAAGACCCGCGCCGAGCAGGACCCGTCCTCGGGCGAGTGGACCATCAACGGCGGCAAGCAGTTCATCACCAACTCCGGCTCCTCGATCACCTCCGTCGTGAGCGTCACCGCGCGCACGGGCATCTCGGACTCGGGCAAGCCCGAGATCTCCGCGATCATGGTGCCGGCCGGCACTCCGGGCTTCGTCGCCGAGCCGGGCTACGACAAGCTCGGGTGGCACATCTCCGACACCCATCCGCTGTCCTTCACCGACTGCAGGGTCCCCGCGGAGAACCTCCTCGGGGAGCGCGGCCGCGGCTATGCCCAGTTCCTCGCCACGCTCGACGACGGCCGGGTGGCCATCGCCGCGCTGGCGGTCGGCCTCCTCCAGGCCTGCGTCGACCTCTGCGTCGAGTACTCCCTGGACCGCCAGACCATGGGCGGGCCGATCGGACGCAAGCAGGGGGTGGCCTTCCAGATCGCCGACCTCGAGGTGATGCTGCACGCGTCGCGGCTGCTCACCCACCGCGCCGCCGCGATGAAGGACGCCATGCTCGGCGGGGGCGGACCGAGCATGAAGGAGTTCAAGCAGGCTGCCTCGGTCGCCAAGCTCTACTCCAGCGAGTCGGCGGTCACCGCCACCCGCATCGCCACCCAGGTCTTCGGCGGCTACGGCTTCATGGAGGAGTACGCCGTCGCGCGTTTCTACCGCGACGCGAAGATCCTGGAGATCGGCGAGGGCACCTCGGAGATCCAGCGGATGCTCATCGCCCGCGGGCTCGGCCTGCCCGTCGAGTAGGCCCCTGTCGGGCCCGGCGTCGCCGCGCCACCGCGAACCCGATCAGGCAGACCACGGCGACGCCCACCACGGCGGCCACGTCCCGGCGGTCGAACCCGCTGTCGTCGTCGCGGTCGTCGGGCCGGTCCTCCGGCCCGACCTCGGGCGCGGCCTGCAGCGTGCCGTCGACCAGTCGGGAGCCCGCCTGGGGACCGATCATCGACTCGATCGGTGTGTAGTCCGGGATTCCCTGCGCCGCGGCGCCCGTCGTGGCGAGGGTGAGTCTCGCGCGAACCGCGAGGTCCTCGGCGGCGGTGCCTCCCTCGATCTCGTTCGTGCCGCCCCAGCGCACCAGCACGTAGTGGATGCCGGCGAGTGACTCGGTGTTGATCGTCGCGTCGTAGGAGTCGCGGTTCGGGTAGGACACCACATGGGACTGTGCGCCGGTCCGCAACCGGGCGCCGGCTCGCGGACGGACCGTCCAGTCGTCCGGCGCGCGGGCGCCGAAGGCCACCTGGCTCGTGCCGAGCATCGGACCGACGATCTCGACGGCGATGCCGTCGGGGTGCGGAGCGCCGTCGGGCAGTCGCGTGTCGAGCTGGGCCTGCAGCGACTGGTCCCAGTTGAGAGGGACCGCCAGGACTGCCGTGCGGCCCGGTCGCAGCGTCACGGTGTAGGTGCCGTCGCCGACGACGGGAGCATTGGTCGGCGTGGTCCCGGCAGGGATCCGGCGGGCAGGGGTGGCCGGCTCCACCGGGGTCCAGGTGGGCAGGTCCGGCTCGGGCAACAGGTCGAAGGAGTACTGCGACAGCGGAGGTTCCTCGAAGACGAGGAGCTCGACCTCGCGGCCGACGTCGGCCCTGTCTCCCGGGACGCCCAGCGCGAGATGCAGGTCCTCGGCGACGGCGCACTCGTGATCGGTCACGTCGGTCCACGTCGAGACGGCGGTGAAGAGCAGCGGCGCCGGCTCGCCCGGGGTCGGCCGGAACACCCCGCTGCTGCCGCACCCCTGACTGCCGGGCGTCGTACCGATCTCGAGGCGGAGCCCTTCGCCCACCGAGTCGCCCGCCCCCACGAACAACGCGGCGACGTGGAAGGTGGTGCCGTCCTCGGTGCGGGGCAACCGGTAGTGCAGCGGGCCGTCGGCGGGGAGTCGGTCGAGGTAGCGACCGGTCCTCAGCGGCGGCGCCTCCTCCGGATCGCTCGCTCCGACGACGGGTGTGCCGGCGAGGGCCGGTCCAGGGTCCTCGTCCGTGCGGGCAGCCACGGAGGACACCGGCAGGACGGTTGCGGCGAGGAACGCCGCGAAGCAGCCGAGCAGCGGGCGGGGCAGCGGGCGGGTCAGCGGGCCCACAGGTCGGTCCACCGGTGCCCGAGCTCGCCGACGAGCCCGCGCAGCAGGGGCAGGCTCACCCCGACCACGTTGTGGTGGTCGCCCTCGATGCCGGTCACGAAACCGCCACCCAGACCGTCCACCGTGAAGGCCCCGGCGACATGGAGGGGCTCGCCGGTCGCGACGTAGGCGGCGATCTCCTCGTCGCTCACGTCGGCGAAGTGGACGGTGGTCGAGGCAGTGGCCGCCGCTTGCTGTCCCTTCGCGACATCACGCAGGCAGTGGCCGGTGTGCAGCACGCCGGACCGGCCGCGCATCGCCTGCCACCGCCGGACCGCGTCCTCGGCGTCGTCCGGCTTGCCGAGGGCCTCGCCGTCGAGCTCGAGGACCGAGTCGCACCCGAGGACCAGCGCCTGTTCCGGCAGGGCAGAGCCGTCCGCGACGGCAGCGCACTTCAGCTCGGCCAGGCGCAGCGCCAGCTCGGCCGGGGGGATGCCACTGACCTGGGACTCGTCGACGCCGGACACGATCACCTGCGGCGCGAACCCGGCGCTCCGCAGGGTCGCCAGACGGGCGGGGGAGGCAGAGGCGAGGACGAGGTTCGGCACGACCTCACCCTAACGAGGGCGTTCGCGCTCCAGCCCGAGCCATCCGGCGAGCGCATCGATCCGGGCGTCGACGGCGTCGCCGATCTCGGGCTCCCAGGGATGGTCCTCGTGGATCGCGTGGACGCGCAGGACGCCGGCCTTGCGGTCGGCCTTCGCGTCGAGCTTCCCGACCAGGCGGTCGGCGTACACGATCGGCAGGGCGAAGTAGCCCCAGCGCCGCTTCGCGGCCGGCTTGTACATCTCCAGGACGTACTCGAAGTCGAACAGGTCCAGGGCCCGGTCGCGGTCGTACACCAGGCGGTCGAAGGGGGAGAGGAAGGTGCAGCGGCCCTCGAAGGGCTCCTCGGACGCGACCAGCGCGTCCGGGTCCACCTGCCAGGTGCCGGACACGCCGTCGACCTGCACCTGCTCGCCGAGGTCGCCGATCGGCGACGGCTCACCGGGGGAGCGCAGGGGCTTCGCGCGACTGATGCCGAGCGAGGCGAGGCGTCGCTGGTCGCGCAGTCGACGGGCTTCGGCAGGTGGGGGTCGGAACAGGTCGGCCGGGTGGACGCGCTCGGCGAGGTCCCACCGCCGGCTGCGGCCCTCCCGGCCCGCGATCGCGACCTCGCCGGTGAGGCACAGTGCCTCGAGCATCCGGTTGGCGTTCTTGTCGTCGTTCCACCCGGTCGATTCGTAGGGGACCTCGGGGTCGTTGGGCAGCGCCGCAGCGACGACAGGACCTTCCTCGCGCAGGTGGTCGAGCACCCGGCGGCGATAGCGGGCGTTGGCCTCGATCCAGGCGCGGGTGCTCGGGTGCACCCACTCGTCGGCGACCGAGAGGTGGATGCCGATGTCGTCCATGGTCCGGATGAAGGTGACGTGCTCGGTCAGGGAGCGCTCGGTCTCGAGCGCGAACACCAGGTCGGAGGGGTCGTAGGCCTCGCCCAGGCGTGACCACGCCACCAGGTCGGGGCTGCGGATGATCGCCGTCGTCGGGTCGATCTGGAGCAGGGTGAGGTGATCGACCATCGCCACCAGCGATTCCGGGTGCCAGGCATCGAGCAGCTGGGCTCGTACGGCGATCTGGCGAGCCTGCTGGCGATCGAGGGTGAGCACGGTGGTGTCCTCAGAGGCGCCCGAGGGCCGCCTTCAGCGGGTCGAGCCCCAGTGAGCCGAGGTCGAGCGCGGCCGTGTGGAACGCCTTCAGGTCGAAGGCGCTGCCGTGCCGTGCCTGCGCGTCGGCGCGGGCGTCGAGCCAGATCCGCTCGCCGACCTTGTACGACGGCGCCTGGCCCGGCCAGCCGAGGTAGCGGTTGACCTCGAAGCGCAGCGAGCCGTCGTCCATCCGCGAGTGCGCGCGCATGAACTCGAAGACCCGGTCGGCGTCCCAGACCTCGCCGGGGCGCCAGCCGAAGGGGTTGTCGGCCGGGATGGTGAGGCCCAGGTGCACACCGATGTCGACGATGACCCGGGCCGCGCGGAAGCCCTGCATGTCGAGGAACCCGAGCCGGTCGCCGGGGTCGTCGAGGTGGCCGAGCTCGTCCATCAGGCGCTCGGCGTAGAGCGCCCATCCCTCGCCGTGACCACTCACCCAGCAGAGCAGTCGCTGCCAGCGGTTGAGCAGGCCCGCCTGGTGGACGGCCTGGGCGCACTGGAGGTGGTGACCGGGCACGCCCTCGTGGAAGACGGTGGTCGTCTCACGCCACGTGGAGTACTTCTCGTGGTCGTCGGTGAAGGAGAACCACATCGTCCCGGGACGGGAGAAGTCCTCCGAGGGAGGGGAGTACCACGCGCCGCCGTCGTTGATCGGGGCCACCTTGCACTGCAGGGTCCGCAGCGGGTCGGCGATGTCGAAGTGCACTCCGTCGAAGGCGGCGAGGACCGAGTCGGACTTCTCCTGCATCCAGGCCTGGAAGGCGTCGCGGCTGCCGCAGTCGCGGGCCGGGTCGGCGTCGAGGGCGGCCACCGCGTCGGCGACGGACCCGCCGGGGACGATGCGGCGCGCGGTCGCAGCCATGTCGTCCTCGATCCGCTTGAGCTCCTCCCAACCCCACTGGTAGGTCTCCTCGAGGTCGACGCTCGCACCGAGGAAGTAGCGCGACGCGAGGGCGTAGGTCTCGCGACCGACCCCGTCGACCTCGCGACCGCGGGGCTGGAGGTCGGTCTCGATGAAGCGGCCGAAGTCGGCGTACGCCGCAGACGCCTGCCCGGCGGCTGCGCGGAGCCGGTCGCCCAGCGCGTCGGGGGCATCGGCGACCGCCCGCTCGAAGTAGTCGCCGGCCGCACCCTCCTGGCCGGTCCAGCCGCGCACCTGGGCGGCCACCTCGGCGTACTGACGACGGGCGGAGATCCGACCAGCGGCGGCCTCCTCGAGGAGCGTCGTGCGGTAGCCGTCGAGGGCGGTCGGGATCGCGGAGAGCCGGGAGCCGATCGCGTCCCAGTGCTCCGGTGTCTCGGTCGGCATCAGGTCGAAGACCTCGCGGATCGCGTGGATCGCGCTGCTGATCACGGAGAACTCGCTGCGCTCGACGCCGGCCTCGGTGCGTTCGACGGTGAGGCCGACGCGCTCGAGGAAGGCGTCCTTGGCGACCTGCTCGCGCTCGTCGGCGACGGCGAGTCCGGCCACCTCGCCGAGGGCGACCCGGTGCAGCTCCTCGCGGGCCGCGAACCCGTTGGGCGAGAGGTCGGGCAGGGCGTCGTCGTGGCCGGGGATCCCGGCGAAGGTGGCGGTGAGGGGGTCGAGGGCCGCCAGGTCCTCGACGAGCTGTTCGCTGCGCACGTCCACGAGTCGCGTCATGGCCGCCACCCTAGGTCTCCTCGCCGACAAGGGCACGGGAGTATCGCTCCGCCAGCACCCGCAGGTGGTCGACCAGCGCGGGGGGCGACTCGACCGTGAAGTCGAGCCCGAGCATCCCGATCCACACGGCGACGACCTCCAGGCTGTCGCCACCGGTCACCAGCACGCACCGACCCTCGGAGCGCGTCTCGACGACACCGACCGCGGGATTGATCCGGGCCAGCACCTCCTCGGCGGGTGCGTCGATCACCAGCCGGGCGTGCACCGCCCAGCCGGTCCGGGCGACCTCCCGGACCACGAGCTCGGTCAGCTCGCCCGGGGGAGCGGACGGGGTGAAGGAGCGGCCGCCGGGAAGGCGCAGGGTCAGCCAGTCCACGCGGTACGGCGCCCAGGTGTCGGTCGCGGCATCGCGGCCGACCACGAACCAGCGCCGTTGCCACGCCACCAGTCGATAGGGCTCGAACTCGACCCGCTCGTCGACCTCGTCGTGGCGCAGGAAGGCCCGGAGCCCGCGGCGGTCTCGGATCGCGGCGGCGATCTCGGTGAGGACCCCGGGGTCGACCGCCGGGTCCTCGACGTTGGAGTCGGTGTTGGCCGGCCCGGCCTCGGTGGCGTCGCGCAGGCTCGCGATGTGCCGCCGCAGCCGGTCGGGGAGAACGTGCTCGAGCTTGATCAGGGCCCTGCCGCCGCTGTCCTCGAACCCCGCGACGCCGGTCACCGTGCGCAGCCCGACGGCGACGGCCACGGCTTCCTCGTCGTCGAGCAGCAGGGGCGGCAGCTTCGCGCCGGTTCCCAGCCGGTAGTGGCCGGCGCGACCGCGTTCGGCCTCGATCGGATAGCCGAGCTCGCGCAACCGACCCATGTCGTTGCGCACGGTCCGGTCGGTCACGCCCAGGCGCGCGGCGAGCTCGGGGGCAGTCCATTCGGCGCGCGTCTGGAGCAGCCCGAGGAGTTCCAGGACCCGTCCTGAAGTCTTCTTCACATCGGTGATCTAACAGGAACGAAGGGTTCCGGATTGCCTCATAACGTCGGTTTCAAGAGGAAGGGCCACCCCACCAAGGCCCACCACAACCGAGAGGCACGACGATGACCGCGCAGATCACCCCCTTCAAGATCGACGTTCCCCAGGCCGACCTCGACGACCTGCAGGCCCGGCTCGAGCGCACCCGCTTCGCCCCGGCCGTTCCCGGCGACTCCTGGGAGTACGGCACGCCGGAGTCCTACCTGCGCGACATGGTCGAGCAGTGGAAGTCCTACGACTGGCGTGCCACCGAGGCGCGGATCAACGAGCACGCCGGCCACGTCACCGAGATCGACGGTCAGCGGATCCACTTCCTTCACGTCCGCTCCGAGGTCGAGGGCGCGACGCCGCTCCTGCTCGCGCACACCTACCCCGGCTCGATCATCGACTTCCTCGACATGATCGGCCCGCTGGTCGACCCGGTCGCCCACGGCGGGAGGGCCGAGGACGCGTTCCACGTCGTCGTGCCGTCGATGCCCGGGTTCGGCTGGTCCACCCCGGTGGTCGACACCGGCTGGACGATGAAGAGGGTCGCGGCGGCGTACGACGTGTTGATGCGGCGCCTGGGCTACGACGCGTACGGCGTCCACGGCAGCGACGGCGGCGCGATGGTCGGCCGCGAGCTGGCCGTGCTGAACCCCGAGGGCTTCCTCGGCGCCCACGTCCTGCACCTGTTCTCGTTCCCGTCCGGCGACCCGTCGGAGTTCGAGGGCTTCGGCCCCGAGGAGTACGCCGCGCTCGAGCACATGCAGTGGTTCCAGTCGGTCGGCGGCTACAACTCGATGAACGGCACCCGGCCGCAGACGGTCGCCGCCGGCCTGGCCGACTCCCCGGTCGCGGTGCTCGCCTACAGCGAGCTGTTCGAGAGCTTCGGCAACGGCACCAGCCTGGTGACGCCGGAGCAGGTCCTCGCCCAGGCGACGCTCTACTGGCTGACCAACACCTATGGCTCTGCGGCGCGCTACCACTACGAGGAGCAGCACTCCGGTGCCGAGCAGGTGGTCAGCCAGGGCCGGATCGGTGTGGCGGTCTTCAAGGACGACTTCCAGACCATCCGCTCGCTCGCCGAGCGCGACAACGCGAACATCCAGCACTGGTCGCGGTTCCCGAGCGGCGGGCACTTCGCCGCGATGGAGGTCCCGCAGGACGTGGTGGGCGACCTTCGGGCGTTCTTCGCCTGACCCGCACCCGTCGTCAGTGCCCGGTCGGCCTCAGGTCGCCCGGGCACTGCGGCGTGCGCCCACCAGCAGTGCACCGCCGACCAGCGTCTCGAGCACGATGAAACCACCCATCTTCGGGCTCGGGGCACCCTCGAAGAGCGCGGATGCCGCGCGTCCCGCAGCCATGCCGAGGGTCGCCAGTCCGATGCTCGTGCCCGAGGAGGGACTCGCGGCCAACGTCGCCGCGAAGGCGAGCGGGAGGCCGCCGTACACGGCCCGGATCTCGGTCCGCGAGTCTGCGTCCGGTGCGGTGCTGCCGATCACGGCCGGCACCAGACCGGGCTTGAGGAACGAGGCGAGTCCGAGGCCGGCGTACGACGCGGCGCCGATCGCGATGAGGGGGTTCATCCGTTCATGCTCCCCGACAACGACGATCGGCGGCGATGACCTCCGAGGTCATCGCCGCCGATCAGTCAGATCATCCGGGTGTCGTTCAGCGCGGCAGGCTGCTGGAGCGCCAGGCGCCACGGCCATGGGCCGCGGGCCGCCCGGGATAGGTACGCACGGCGCGGGCCGGCGAGGCCCACTCCGACGGGACCGGCTCCTCCGCCGGTGTCTCTCCACCCAGGGCGGAGAGCACCGCGACGATCGCGGCGACCTCCTCAGGGGTGGTGTCCGGCGTGATGATCCGGAGCAGCGGGGCTGCCTCGACCACCGGCTCGGTGTCGATCTCGTTCGTCATCTCAGTCCTCTGGTTTCGACGCGAGTCGGCTAGAGCGGAATGTTCCCGTGCTTCTTCGGCGGCAGCGTCTCGCGCTTGGTGCGGAGCAGACGCAGTGCCTTGACGACCTCGGCGCGGGTCTCGTGCGGCATGATCACGCCGTCGATGTAGCCACGCTCGGCCGCGATGAACGGGTTGGCCAGGGTGGTCTCGTACTCGTCGATCAGCTCGGCGCGTCGGGCCTCGACGTCGCCGCCGGCCGACTCGACCGCGGCGAGCTCCTTGCGGTGGATGATGTTCGCCGCACCCTGGGCGCCCATGACCGCGATCTGACCGGTCGGCCACGACAGGTTGATGTCGGCACCGAGGTGCTTGGACCCCATGACGTCGTACGCGCCGCCGTAGGCCTTGCGGGTGATGACGGTGACCAGCGGGACGGTGGCCTCGGCGTAGGCGTAGATCAGCTTGGCCCCACGGCGGATGATGCCGTTCCACTCCTGGTCGGTGCCGGGCAGGAAGCCGGGCACGTCGACGAAGGTCAGCACCGGGATGTTGAACGCGTCGCAGGTGCGGATGAAGCGCGCGGCCTTCTCGGACGCGTCGATGTCGAGGCAGCCGGCGAACTGCATCGGCTGGTTGGCCACGACGCCGACGGGACGACCCTCGATCCGGCCGTAGCCGACGATGATGTTCGGCGCGAACAGTGCCTGGACCTCGAGGAAGTCCTGGTCGTCGAGGATGGTCGTGATGACGTCGTGCATGTCGTACGGCTGGTTCGGGCTGTCCGGGATCAGCGTGTCGAGGGCGAGGTCCTCCTCGGACGGCACCAGGTCGGACACCTCGTCGAAGGACGGGGCCTCGTCCAGGTTGTTCTGCGGCAGGAACGACAGCAGCGCCTTGACGTACTCGAAGGCGTCCTCCTCGTCGGAGGCCATGTAGTGCGCGTTGCCGGACTTGGTGTTGTGCGTGCGGGCGCCGCCCAGCTCCTCCATCGAGACGTCCTCGCCGGTGACCGTCTTGATGACGTCGGGTCCGGTGATGAACATCGCCGAGGTGCCGTCGACCATGATGTTGAAGTCGGTGACCGCGGGGGAGTAGACGTGGCCGCCGGCGCAGTTGCCCATGATCATGCTGATCTGGGGGATCACGCCGGAGGCGTGCACGTTGCGACGGAAGATCTCGCCGTAGAGGCCGAGGGAGACCACACCCTCCTGGATGCGGGCGCCGGCGCCCTCGTTGATGCCGATGATCGGGCACCCGGCCTTCATCGCCAGGTCCATGACCTTGGTGATCTTCTCGCCGTAGACCTCGCCCAGGGAGCCACCGAAGACGGTGAAGTCCTGGGAGAACACGCAGACCTGGCGGCCGTCGACGGTGCCGTAGCCAGTGATGACGCCGTCGCCGTAGGGGCGGGTCTTCTCGAGACCGAAGGCGGTCGAGCGGTGCCGGGCGTACTCGTCGAGCTCGACGAAGGAACCCTCGTCGAAGAGCATCGCGATGCGCTCACGGGCCGTCTTGCGGCCCTTGGCGTGCTGCTTCTCCTGCGCCTTGGCGGCGGGGGCATGCACTGCCTCGTCGGTACGACGCTCCAGGTCGGCGAGCTTTCCTGCCGTGGTGTGGATGTCGATGTCTGCCGGCTGCGGCTGGGCGGTCAACGTGGGCCTCCTGGTTCTTCGACGCCCCCGGGGTTTCCATGAGGCGCCTGCTGCGACAGGGTAGTGCCCGTGACTCTCGGCTCGCCCCAGCACCCGGACCGTGGACCCCTCGACCGTGATCGGATCGACGGTGCCTTCGCGCTGACGCCCGGCCTCACCCTCGAGCTCCTCCCTGCAGCGCCGTCGACCAACGAGGTCGCCGCGGAGCGCGCCCGCGCGGGAGCGGCCGAAGGGCTGGTCGTCGTCGCCGACCACCAGCAGGCGGGGCGCGGTCGTCTCGACCGGGTGTGGTCGACGCCTCCCGGCACGGCGGTGACCTTCTCGCTGGTCCTGCGGCCGAGCGTCCCTGCGGCGTCCTGGCCCTGGCTGCCACTCCTGGTCGGCCACAACGTCGCCAAGAGCCTCACCTCGCGTGGGTACGACGCCCGGGTGAAGTGGCCCAACGACGTGCTTCTCGACGGCGACCTCAAGGTGGCCGGGATCCTCGTCGAGCGGGTGGACACCCCCGACGGCCCGGCGGCCATCGTCGGCGTGGGCATCAACGTGGCGACGACCGCCGAGGAGCTGCCCGTGCCGACGGCGACCAGTCTCGCGATCTCGGCGCCGGGGGCACCGGACCGTCACGAGGTCCTGATCGAGGCCGTCAGCGCGATCCGTGAGGGCTACGACATCTGGCAGGCCGGCGGAGAGCTCGGTACGGCGCGCCTCGCGACGTCGTACCGCTCCCACTGCGCGACCCTGGGCCGCGAGGTCCGGGTCGACCTGCCGGGCGGCGGCGAGCTGACCGGGCGAGCGGTCGACGTCGACGCCGACGGCCGCCTGGTGGTCGAGACCGCGAACGGCCAGGAGCGGGTCGGCGCCGGCGACGTGGTCCATGTGCGCCCGACCGACTGACGCACGTGGGATGATCCACCCGTGGCCATCTCCAAGAAGCTGCTCAACCCGGGCGAGCGACTGATCATCAGCACCCGCCAGCACCCGAAGGCACTGTTCCTTCCGATCCTGGTGCTGGTCGTGCTGCTCGCCGTCGCCGTGGCCGCACAGGTCACGCTCGAGGACTCCGGCATCCAGCAGGTCCTGGGCTACATCGTGTGGGTGGTGGCGATCCTGGGGATCCTCTGGTTCTCGGTGCGGCCGTTCTTCGTGTGGCTCACCACGGTGCACGCGTTCACCGACCGGCGCCTGATCACCCGCTACGGCATCATCACCCGCCGCGGACACGACATCCCGCTCGCGCGGGTCAGCGACATCTCCATCGAGATCAACCTGATCGACCGCCCCTTCGGGTGCGGGAGCCTGCTCATCGCCGACGCCTCGACCCACGGTCTGGTCCGGCTCAACGACATCCCCCACGTCGAGGCTGCGCAGCGCCAGCTCAACGAGCTGCTGCACGAGCTCCACCAGGGCCCCGGCGTGCGCCGCGACGAAGGTGTCTGACAGCGATTCCGAGCTGACCCCCCTCGCCGCCGAGGAGCCACAGCTCACTGCCGCCGACGTCGCCGAACGTGCGGGTCTACCGCTCGAGAAGGCGCGACGGCTGTGGCGCACCCTCGGCTTCCCCGAGCACGGTGACGAGCGCGCCTACACCCAGTCCGACGTGGGCGCCCTGCAGCTGATGGGCGACCTGCTCAACCAGGGCGTCATCAACTACGACGTCGCGCTCAACGTCGCCCGCGGCGTCGGGCTCACGATGGCCCGGCTCGCCGACTGGGAGGTCGGCGAGCTCGTCCATCGCGTTGACGAGGTCTTCATCGAGCAGGGCGGGGGCAGGGACGAGGACGCCACCGCGTGGGTGCTCGACCGGTTCGGCGGGCGCTTCGAGGAGCTCCTGATCTACGCCTGGCGCCGTCACCTGGAGGCCGCCGTCGTGCGGATGCAGTCGATGCGGGCCATCGACGCCGACCCGAACATCACCGACCTCAGCGTCGGTTTCGCCGACATCGTCGGCTTCACCGCACTGTCCAACGAGGTCACCCGCGAACGCATCGGCGAGCTGGTCGACATCTTCGAGGGCCGCTGCGGCGACGTGATCGCCCGCGAGCAGGGCCGGCTCATCAAGAGCATGGGTGACGCGGTCCTGTTCGTGAACGACGACCCCATGGCTGCCTTCGCGACCGCCGAGGGGATCATCAACGTCATCGGCCGGGACCCGCGGATGCCCGACGTCCGGGTGGGCCTGGCGACCGGTGGTGTCGTCCTCCGGCTCGGTGACGTCTTCGGGCCGCCGGTCAACCTCGCCGCCCGCCTCACCCAGGTGGCGCGACGCAACCGGATCATCGTCGACCACGCGACCGCGGACCTCCTCCCGGCCGACCAGATCGAGTCCCGTCCGCTCCCGCCGCGGCCGGTCCGCGGCTTCGGGGTCGTCGAGCCGGTCGCCGTACGACGCGCCTGACCTGCCCGACCCGTCCGCCGCCCCTCGGATCCGAGGGGCCGGGGTAGGCAAAATTCTCAGCGTTTCCCCTCGGACACGGCAATGCGGTATTTACCTTTGCTCTCGTGATCGAGGTGCAGGACGTACGGGTCGATCCCTCGACCCGACGCGCATGGCGGGGGGACCGCGAGGTCGTCCTGTCGCGCAAGGAATTCGACCTCGTCCACGCCCTGATCTCCCGGGCCGGCTCGGTCGTGACCCGCGAGGAGCTCATGCGCGAGGTCTGGGGGGTCACCTTCTGGACGTCGTCGAAGACCATCGACGTCCACCTCGGCTGGGTGCGCCGCAAGCTCGGGGACGACACCCGGCAGCCGCACCTGATCACGACGATCCGCGGCCAGGGCCTCCGCTTCGAGCCCGGTCTCCCCGCCGACCTGACCGGCTCCGCGTAGTCACGGTCCGGGTCGCTCGGCTGGTTTCCTCAGGATCCGCCGCGTTGCGTAGGGTTCGGCCGTGCCCCTGACCGATCCCACCGCCAGCCCGGAGCGGGCGCCACGCATCGCTGTCATCGGTGGCGGCCAGCTCGCGCGGATGATGGCCCAGCCGGCGATCGCGCTCGGTGTGCCGCTGCGCCTGCTCGCCGAGGCCGAGGGGGTCTCCGCCGCCCAGGTCATCGTGGACCAGCAGGTCGGCGACCACCGCGACCTCGCCGCACTCCGCTCGGTGACCGAGGGCTGCACCGTCGTGACCTTCGACCACGAGCACGTGCCGACCGAGCACCTGCGCGCGCTCGCTTCGGACGGCGTGATCGCCCATCCCGGCCCCGAGGCGCTGGTGCACGCGCAGGACAAGATCGTGATGCGCGAGGCGATGACCCGCCTCGGCGCTCCCCAGCCCCGGTGGGCCGTGGTGTCGTCGGTCGCGGAGGCCGAGAAGTTCGGCCTCCCGTGCGTGCTCAAGACCAGTCGTGGCGGGTACGACGGCAAGGGCGTCTGGTTCGTCCGGACGGCCCAGGACGCCGCCGAGGCGCTCGCCGTCGCCGAACAGGCCGGCGTCCGGATCCTGGCCGAGGAGCTGATCGAGTTCCGCCGCGAGCTCTCGGCGCTGGTCGCCCGCTCGCCCAGCGGTCAGGCCGCGGCGTACCCGGTCGTCGCCTCGCTCCAGGTCGACGGCGTCTGCCGCGAGGTCATCGCACCGGCACCCGACCTCGACCCGGCGCTCGCGACCTCGGCCCAGCAGCTCGCGCTGCGCATCGCCGGGGAGCTCGGCGTGACCGGCATCCTGGCGGTCGAGCTCTTCGAGGCGGTCGCCGCCGACGGGTCGACCCGGGTGCTGGTCAACGAGCTCGCGATGAGGCCGCACAACACCGGTCACTGGACCCAGGACGGCGCGGTCACCAGCCAGTTCGAGAACCACCTGCGCGCGGCGCTCGACCTGCCGCTCGGATCGCCCGAGCCCCGCGCCCGATGGACGGTGATGGTCAACATCCTCGGCGGCGAGGACAGCTCCGTCGGGCGCTTGTACGACGGCTACCCGCACGCGCTGGCCCGCGACCCCGGCCTCCGGGTCCACCTGTACGGCAAGGACCTGCGGCCGGGCCGCAAGGTCGGTCACGTCAACGTCTTCGGGGACGACCTCGAGGACTGCCTGGAGCGGGGGCGTCACGCGGCGGCCTGGTTCCGCGGCGATCTCGGCAACGAGAGCGAGTGACGTCCGCGGCGGGCCAGACAATAGGCTCGCGCCCATGACTGCACGTGTGGGCATCGTGATGGGCTCCGACTCCGACTGGCCGGTGATGCAACTCGCCGCCGAGGCGCTGGCGGAGTTCGACATCGAGTTCGAGGCGGACGTGGTCTCCGCGCACCGGATGCCCGAGGAGATGCTCGCCTACGGCAAGGACGCCGCGGGCCGTGGCCTGTCGGTCATCATCGCCGGCGCCGGTGGTGCCGCCCACCTGCCCGGGATGCTGGCGGCCGTGACGCCCCTCCCCGTCATCGGGGTCCCGGTGCCGCTGAAGTACCTCGACGGCATGGACTCCCTGCTGTCCATCGTGCAGATGCCCGCCGGTGTGCCGGTCGCGACGGTGGCGATCGGCGGCGCGCGCAACGCTGGCCTGCTCGCCGTCCGCATCCTCGCAGCGACGGACCCCGACCTGCAGGAGCGGATGACTGCCTTCCAGGCCGAGCTCAAGGCGGCGGCCCACGCGAAGGGTGCGGTGGTCCGGGGCCAGTCATGAGCCCTGTGGGCGCGGGACGTCTGGTGGGTGTCGACCTCGCCCGCACGATCGCGCTGGTCGGGATGATCGCCACCCACGTCCTCGACGGACGCAACAGCGCCGGTGAGCTCACGGTCGTCCAGGAGATCGCCGGGGGACGGGCCTCGGCGCTCTTCGCCGTCCTGGCGGGGGTGAGCATCGCGCTCGTCAGCGGTGGGTCCGAGCCGCTGCGCGGCCGCGCCCTGCGTCGTACGACGACGGGGCTCGCGGCGCGCGCGGTGCTGGTCGCTGCGATCGGCCTCCTGCTCGGCATGCTCGACACCGGGCTGGCCATCATCCTGGCCTACTACGGCGTGCTCTTCCTGCTCGTCCTGCCGTTCCTGCGGCTGCAGGCGACCGCGCTGGCGATCCTGGCGGCGGGGTGGATCCTGGTGGTGCCCGTGCTGTCCCACCTGGTGCGCCCGGAGCTGCCCGAGCGCCGGTTCGAGAGCCCCGAGCTCGCGCACCTCACGGAGCCGGGTCCGCTCCTGGCGGACCTGCTGCTGACCGGCTTCTACCCGGCCCTTCCGTGGCTCGCCTACCTCTTGGCCGGGATGGCCCTGGGACGCATCGACCTGCGCGGCGCGCGGGTCCCGTACCGCCTGGTCGGCGCCGGCCTCCTGCTGGCCGTGATCGCGACGGCGATCTCACGCCTGCTCACCTCGCTCCTGGAGGTGAGGAGCGCGCTGATTCCGTTCCGGGTGACCACCCACGACGAGCTGCTCGTGATCCTCGCCGACAGCCAGCACGGCGCGACGCCGACGGGCGGCGCATGGCAGTGGCTGCTGGTGGTCTCGCCGCACTCGGCGACGCCCTTCGACCTGGTCCAGACGATCGGCAGCGCGATGGTGGTCCTCGGCCTGGCGCTCGGCGCCGCAGCGATCCTCCCTCGGCCCGGACGCAGGGTGCTGGTGCTGCTCGCCGGAGCCGGCACGATTCCGTTGACGCTCTACACGCTGCACGTGCTGATGCGGACCTCGACGGTGTGGCCCGACGAGCAGCCGGACAGCTTCGGTTGGCATCTCGCCGTGGTCCTGGGGCTCGGTGCGGTGTTCTCGCTCGGGGGATGGCGTGGCCCGCTGGAGTGGGCCGTGGGCTGGCCGGGGCGTCGGCTCAGCCGCGCCGGCGCCACTCGATCGCCGGGCACGTGTCCATGACCATCGGCACGCCGGCCGCGACCGTGCGCTCGAACGCGGCACTGTCGACCACGCCCAGCTGGAACCACACGCCCCGCGCGCCGATCGCCACTGCCTCGTCGGCGAACCGACCGGCCTCCGAGGACCGCCGGAACACGTCGACGACGTCCACGGCGAAGGGGACCTCGGCCAGGGTCGCGTAGCCCTTCTCGCCGAGGACCGTGTCGTCATCGGTGGCGAAGCGCGGGTGGATCGGGACGACCCGCTTGCCGCGGGACTGCAGGAGTCGGGCGATCTCGAACGCGGTGCGGCCGGGGTCACCGGACAGGCCCACGACGGCCCAGGTGGTGCAGTCGTCGAGCATGAGGTCGATCGCAGCCGGTTCGAGGTGGTCGGTGCTCATGACGTCTCAATGCCCGGAGCGTCCGGGATCTTCCCCGACGCCGGGGGAGTGAGCGCCTCCCGCACCTGACGCAGGACCTGGTCGACGTCGGGGTGGGCGCCGGTGATGACGATCGTCGAGGCCGCCGACGACGCCTGGCTGCGCAGCAGGGACAGCCCGAGCGAGAGCGACTGGTCGAGCAGCGTGCGGGTCTGGTCCGCGCCGTCGACCTCGCCGCGCAGCCACTGCCTGAGCACGTGGTTGTGGGCGATGACCACGGAGGCCGCGACCAGCTCGGCGCGCAACGGTCCGTCGCTCTCGGGGGCGAGCCACCGGTGGATGTGCTGGGCGAACAGCCGCACGTAGCGCTGGACACTCGCGATCTCCCGGTCGCGGATGGCGGGAACGGTGCTGGCGAGGCGATAGCGCGCCCGGGCGGTGCCGCCCTCGTCGAGGTACTGCTCGAGGACGATGCCGGCGGCCTCGCGGAGCGCGATCTGCATGCCGCTGGCGGTCCCGGTGGCGAGGCGACCGGCGACGCGGCCGAGCAGGGCCTCGTGGTCGGGGAGGACCACGTCCTCCTTGCCCCGGAAGTGGCGGAAGAAGGTGCTGCGTCCGGTCCCGGCGAGGGTCGCGATCTCGTCGACCGTCGTGGCGTCGTACCCCCGTTGCGCGAAGAGCTCGAAGGCGGCGGCGACGAGACGGTCGCGAGTAGTGGTGGCCACGTGCTCAGGCTAACTCGACGGAACGGAGTCTCACAGTTATGATACTGAGTGTCAGTCGAGTCGAGCTCGTCACCCGCGACACCAGGAGCAGTCCCGTGAGCGATCACCCCATGTACGCCCTCTCCGAGGAGCACCAGGCGATCCGCGAGGCCGTGCGCGCGGTCTGCGACGCGAAGGTCGCCCCGTTCGCTGCGGACGTCGACGAGCAGGCCCGCTATCCGCAGGAGGCCCACGACGCGCTCCTCGCCTCCGACTTCCACGCCCCGCACGTCCCCGAGGAGTACGGCGGCGCCGGCGCCGACGCCCTCGCGACGGTCATCGTGATCGAGGAGGTCGCCCGGGCCGACGTGTCCGCCTCGCTGATCCCCGCGGTCAACAAGCTGGGTTCGCTGCCCCTGATGATCGGCGGCAGCGAGCAGCTGAAGAAGAACTACCTCAGTCGCCTCGCCTCCGGTGACGGCGGCTTCTCCTACTGCCTCTCCGAGCCCGACGCCGGCTCGGACGCCGGCAACCAGAAGACCCGCGCCGTGCGCGACGGTGACGACTGGGTGCTCAACGGAACCAAGCGCTGGATCTCCAACGCAGGGGAGTCGGAGTTCTACACCGTGCTGGCGATGACCGACCCCGACGCCCGCACCCGCGGCATCTCCGCCTTCGTCGTGGAGAAGTCCGACGAGGGCGTCTCCTTCGGTGCGCCGGAGAAGAAGCTCGGCATCAAGGGCTCGCCCACCCGCGAGGTCTACCTCGACAACGTCCGCATCCCCGGCGACCGGATCATCGGCGAGGAGGGCAAGGGCTTCGAGTACGCCATGAAGACCCTCGACCACACCCGCGTCACCATCGCCGCGCAGGCCGTCGGTGTCGCCCAGGGTGCGCTCGACTACGCGCTCGGCTACGCCAAGGAGCGCCAGCAGTTCGGCAAGTCGATCGCCGAGTTCCAGGGCCTCCAGTTCATGCTCGCCGAGATGGGCATGAAGATCGAGGCAGCCCGGCAGCTGACGTACGCCGCCGCCGGACGCTCCGAGCGCGGCGACGCCGACCTCACCTTCTTCGGTGCCGCAGCCAAGTGCTTCGCCTCCGACGTCGCGATGGAGGTCACCACGAACGCCGTCCAGGTCCTCGGCGGCTACGGCTACACCCGCGACTACCCGGTCGAGCGGATGATGCGCGACGCCAAGATCACCCAGATCTACGAGGGCACCAACCAGGTGCAGCGCATCGTGATGGCTCGCCAGCTCCTGGCAGGAGTCCAGAGCGAGCTCTGAGCTGACGGCGCAGCTCCCGCTGGGTACTCCTGTGCCACGCTGACGCGCGACGGCGCGGTCGATCGCGCTGGTACCGCTCGAGGAGGGTTCGCGTTGGCAGTGTTCAGCTGGATCGACTTCTGGCCCTCGTCCGGACGGGAGGACCAGCCATGGACCGACGATCCTGCGACCGATGCGCTGGTGAAGTCGGCGTGCCGGGTGTCGGGGGCCTATGCCGAGGCGTTGGGGGACGA
The DNA here is from genome assembly GCF_001428565.1 of Nocardioides sp. Root190. Lineage (GTDB taxonomy): Bacteria > Actinomycetota > Actinomycetes > Propionibacteriales > Nocardioidaceae > Nocardioides. Next base: position 78,783 of record NZ_LMIA01000002.1, read on the forward strand.
GCGTCTGGAAGGTCCCTGGGGGAGCTTGCAGTTCTCCTCCCACCTGCACGACGACGATCGGGTCGAGCTCCAGGTCGACACGGACGATGACCGCACAGGCTGGACGTCCGGCGCCGTTTTCGTCCCCGAGGCCGTCGCCGAGCTCTCTGCACACGACCGCGCGCTCCTCGTCCTCGACCTGATCCACCACGCTGTCGTCGAGCTGGCGCCGCACCGCGGCTGGTCGCTGGAGGCGATCGAGCGGGTGCGGGATCGGGTGCTCGCCCAGGATCTGGAGTTCTCCTGGGCCTCACCCTGGAAGTCCAGCCCTGACCGGTCGATGGCCGCACGGGTCGTGTTCCGGGTCGATGACGACGGACGCGGCCGGGCGCAGGTCGAAGTGCGTGACCGGAGAACCGATGAGCTGATTGCACGGTCGGCGCCGGCGCTCGCCTACAACGCCCTGGTCAACTTCAGGGCGAGTGCGAAGACGCTGCGCTGGGCCAGGCGGAGCGTCCAGTTCGTCCCGAGGACCGGATCGCCGCACGGAGAGGTCGTGATCGGGCTCGACCCGGACCTCGGCGAGATCCATCCGGAGTCGTCCGCCGACCGGGGACATGCGGGGGAGGCCGCTGTCGAGACACCTGCGATCGTGCTGGCGCCGTACGGATCCCACGTCGAGGACAAGACACCCGGGATCGAGCTGTCCATGGGCTTCGGTGTCGAGCTCTCGGCCTGGCTGGTCCCGGACGTCGACGGCACCTACTTCTCCGAGCTCATCGAGCTCGAGCTGTTCGACCGGATCGGCTCGGGCGAAGCGGGCATCGACAAGTGGCTCGACGGTCTGCCCGTCGAGCTCTCGGTCGAGTACCACCTGCCTGCTCACCTCGAATGGTTCGGTGAGTACGGCGTCCGGCTGCGCCGCACCAAGAAGTGCCTGTCGGTCGTCCTGCTGCGCGACGGGACCTGGATGGCGGGCGACGGCGTGCCTGAAGCGGCGGTGCGCCTCGAGATCTCGGCCGCGGCCGATCAGGTCGTGGCTGCGTTGAGTGCGCGAGTCGCCCGGGAGACGAACCGCTAGCAAGGCGGGCGGCCTCAGCGGGCTGCCCGCGGACCGCAACCCGAATTCGGTTCGCGAAATGTCCCTCCCGTGGCATAACTCACGACCAGTGAGGCTGTTGAGTCTGTAGGGCACGCCACTCGGAGGCGCGTCTCCATCAGAGATGTCCGCCAATCCGGGGGGATGAGGTCAGCATGCGTCGACTTTTGGTATCGGTGTTCGCCGCCGCTGTGGCGATGGCGCCGGTCGGACTCGGGGGCACGCCCGCGCAGGCCGACGACAGCTACGCGCCTGAGGTGCCCACGAGCTGCAACGTCGCCGCCCCGACGGTCAAGGTCGGCAAGCGCGTCGTGTTGGAGATCGAGGTCTCCTCCAACAGCAACCTGCCCGAGGTCGGTTCGGTGGACCTCGCGATCTCGACGGTCGGCTCGGCCCGCGCTGCCCGCACGTCGCGTCTCGCGGCCAAGGGCGTCGTGTGGACCAGGACCGTGCGCTACGAGGGTTCCCCCATCGAGGTCGTCGGACCGAAGCTCCCCCGCGGTCGCTATCGCGTGACCATGGAGTTCACGCCGGACAGCGGCGAGTTCATCGGTTGCCGCAACGCGGCCAACTTCCGGGTCGGTGGCGGCGGCTCGGTCGACGAGGAGCCCGACGACAACGGCAACCTCCCCAACACCGGCGGTCCGCACCTCTCGCTGCTCCTCATCGGGCTGGCCCTCCTGGCCGGCGGCGGTGGCGTTCTGGCGGAGAGTCGGCGCAATCGCGTGACGCGGAGGATCGCGTAGCGTTGGATGGTGGCGCCGGCCCCGGGACGGGGACCGGCAGAGGGAGGGACACCCATGTCACACACCGATGAGCCCGTCGTCGACGAGGCCACCGGGAACGACGGCACCGACGCGACGACCGACGGTTCGCGCCAACGCCGTCGCCGCACGCGCCCCGTCGCCGACGACGCCAAGGCCTCCGTGTCGACCCGGCGCCGGCTCTCCTTCTGGACCGGTCTCGGCCTGATCGCGGCCGGCCTGGCCATCCTGGCCTGGGTCGCCTGGCAGTTCTGGGGCACCAACTGGCAGTCCGAGCGGCGTCAGGGCGACGTACGTCGCGCCCTGCTCGACGGCTGGGCCGACGGCAACGACGTCGTACGCACCGACTTCGGCAACGCGAGCGCCATCCTGCGCATCCCCCGCTTCGGTGACGACTACGTCGTGCCGGTCCTGGAGGGATCCTCCGACGAGGTCCTGGCGGCAGGTGTCGGTCACATGCAGGACACCGAGGCCGGTGGTGAGGGCAACTACGTCCTCGCCGGTCACCGGGTCACCCACGGTGAGCCCTTCGCCGACCTCCCTGACCTCGAGCCGGGCGACGAGATCCTCGTCGAGACCCGCGCGGCGACCTACACCTACGTGCTCGACACCGGCGGTGAGGACCTGATCATCCCGTTCACGCAGACGTGGGTCCTCGACAAGTCGCCGGTCAATCCGCGCGAGGGAGGCACCCAGCCGCCTGCCGACATCGACGGCCAGCCGAACGACCACATCATCACCTTGCTGACGTGTTCGGAGATCTTCCACACCGACAATCGATCGGTCCTTTTCGGACACTTGGTCGAGACAACTCCCACGAATGGGCAATGACCCACTAGGATCATCGCGAAAGCGCTTCCCGTCACTTAATGACGAGCCGGGTCGTCGCATGGGGAGAGGCTCTAGGAGGATGTTGTGTTGAGGAAGCTGATCGCGCTCGGAGCGCTGTCCGCTGCGTTGGTAGCAGTGCCTGCCGGAACGGCAGTAGCCGAGCCGTACACGCCGCTGATCCCCACGCAGACCCAGATCGAGGTCGTTCGTGCGGAGCCGGGCAAGCCCGTCCTCCTGGATGTCAGCGCGAGCGCCAACTACCCGACGCCGCCCGAGGGTGACATCGAGGTCCAGATCTCTGCTGCGTCGAGCACGGCCCGTGGAGCGCGCGCCGTTGCTGCGGCGCCGCTGTTCACCACCACCGTCCACTTCGTCGACGACGCAGTCCGGGTGACCGGTCCGGTCCTGCCGCGGGGTCGCTACATCGCGAGCGCCGCGCTGACGCCCGACAACAGCGGTCTGTTCCTGCCGTCCGACGACACCACCGCGTTCCGCATCCGCCTCGGCGGCGGCCCGGGTGACGAGGACGACAACGACAACGGTGGCCTGCCGAACACCGGTGGCCCCAACGTCATGTGGCTGCTCCTGGGCACGGGCCTGCTGGCCGCCGGTGCCGGTGGTGTCGGCTTCGGCCGTCGTCGCGAGGTCACAACCGCCTGACATCGCTCGAGAAACATCCGCAACCGGCCGTCCCGACAGGGGCGGCCGGTTGTGATTTCGGCCCGTCCCCGCGCTCCGTACCGCAACGGCCTAGGCTCGGATCCGTACCCCGTCCCGAACCACCGGAGGTCCTCATGCCCTCGCTCCGCTGCCCCTGTGCCGTCACCCTTCGTGGTGAGAACGACGACGAGCTGGTCGAGAAGGTGCAGGAGCACCTCGCCGCCGAGCACCCCGGACGGGAGTACTCGCGCGACGAGATCCTGATGATGGCGATGTGACCAGAGGTCACACCGCCCGCTGATCAGCGGATCGGCGGGAGCTCGGAGGCCTTCCCGGTGAACCGGGGAGCGCGCTTGTCCAGGAAGGCGGCGACGCCTTCCTTGCCGTCCGCGAGCGAGGTCCAGTACATCGCCAGCGAGTCGCTCAGGTGCGCCTCGAGGGGATCGGCCGCTGCGCCGTTGCGGTACAGCATCTGCTTGGCCAGCCCGAGCGCCACCGGCGAACGGTCGACGACGAAGGAGCGCGCCAGCTCCTGGGCGGCCGGCAGCAGGTCCTCGGGAGCATGGACGCTGCGGACCAGTCGTCCCGCGAGCGCCTGCTCGGCGGTGAGGATCTCGGCCGAGTAGACCCACTCGAGCGCCTGCTGGATGCCCACGATGCGGGGCAGGAACCAGCTGGAGCACGCCTCCGGCACGATGCCGAGCCGGCCGAAGACGAAGCCGATGCGTGCCTTCTCGGAAGCGAGCCGGATGTCCATCGCCAGGGTCATGGTCGCGCCGATGCCGACGGCCGGGCCGTTGATCGCCGCGATCACCGGCTTCGGCAGTGCGTGGATCGCCAGGGTCACCTTGCCGCCGGTGTCGCGGATCCCGGTGTCGTAGGGCTCCTGGTCGTAGGCGGCCCGGAACTCCTCCGGCGTGGGGGACAGTGACTCGTCGAGCCCGAAGACGTTGCCCTCGGCGCTGAGGTCCATCCCCGCGCAGAACGCCCGGCCCGAACCGGTGACCACCACGGCACGCACGGCGTCGTCGCGAGCGTCGGTGAGGAACACCTGTTGCAGCTCGCGGGCCATGGTCAGGTCGAACGCGTTGAGCGCGTCGGGACGGTGCAGGGTGAGGGTGGCGACGCCGTCGGCGTCGACCTCCCACGTGAGGGTTTCGTACACGGTGGTTCCTTCGGGTGGGAGGGCTCGCCGCTACTCGGCGAGACCGCTGGGCGTGCAGAGTGCGGTCGTGATGTCATCGGTGCGGTCCTCGATGACGGTGTCGAAGAGCTGCGCGGCCCGCTTCCGGGCCCAGGTCGCGTCGGCGCCGGCGAGCGGGACCGTGCAGGACTTGCCGGTGTCGGTCATCGCCAGTGCCCACTGGCCTGCGTCGACGGGACCCATGCCCTCGCCGAAGCGGAAGAAGTCGGGCACGGCGGCGTTGAGCTTCCAGTAGCGGACGGGATTGAGCACCGACCACGCCGAGAGGACCTTCGAGCCGACGGCCGCCACCACCTCGCGCTGCTGCTGCACGCGGGCGAGGTCCGAGATCGGGCTGTGCTTGCGGGCACGCGAGTAGGCCAGTGCGGTGATCCCGTCGACCCTCTGGCAGCCCTTCTTGATGTTCAGGCCCGAGTCGCGGTCGCGGATCCGCTTCTCGGGGCAGAGCTCGATGCCGCCGACGGCGTCGACGACGCCGACCAGACCGCCGAAGCCGATCTCGACGTAGCCGTCGATCCGGATGCCGGTGGCCTGCTCCAGGGTCTGCACCAGCAGGGGAGTGCCGCCCTTGGCGAACGCGGAGTTGACCTTTCCGACGCCGTGGCCGGGGATCTTCAGCGGCGAGTCGCGGGGCACCGAGATCAGCGTGGTGGGTCCGTCGCCGGTGTGCAGCAGCATGATCGTGTCGGTGAGCTCGCTCTCGGCGTCACCGGTGTGGAGCTTCTTGCGCTCCTCCGCGCTCAGGCCGGCTCGCGAGTCGCTGCCGACCAGGAGGTAGGTCGTCCCTGGCTGGTCCGCGGGCCGATCGCCCTCGGGCTCGTAGTCGACCTTGTCCACCTTGGTCCAGGTGAAGATCGGGACGGCCACGATGAAGGCGATCCACACGAGCAGCAGGGCCAGCACCAGGCGGATCCAGGTGCGCGGGCGCGACCAGGGGTTGCGCCGGGGAGCCCAGGTGGGTGGGGGCTGCTTGCCGTAGGGCTCCGGTGTGGCGCCGTACTGCTGCGGGGGCGGCAGGTGGTCGGGCTGGCGCGGGGGCGAGACCCCCGGGCGCGGCTGGACGGGAATCCGTCGGGTCGGCTCGGGATCACCCGACGACCCGTAGATCCAGTCGAACTCCGGGTCGTCCCCCGGACCTCCGTTGCCGGCGTCCCCGCCGTTGTTCCCACGCCCAGCCATGACAGGGACGCTACCGTCAGCCCGTGAGTGAAATCGTCGCGGCACGCACGCCGTCGTACTCGCGCATCGAGCTGGCGAGCGTCACGTCCCGTGCGCAGGCCAACCTGCTGGGCAACATCCATGGCGGCGAGATCGTCAAGCTCGCCGATTCGACGGCCGGTGTCGTGGCGCAGCGGCACAGCGGCGGGCCCTCCGTGACGGCTGCGCTGGACGAGATGGCGTTCCTCGAGCCGGTGCGGGTCGGTGACATCGTGCGGACCTCCGGGCAGATCAACTGGGTCGGGTCCTCGTCGATGGAGATCGGCGTGCGGATCGAGACCCAGCCGTGGGACGCCACGACCGAGTGGCGTCACGTCGGGTCCGCCTACTTCGTCTTCGTCGCGATCGACGGTGCCGGCGCTGCGCGACCTGTGCCGACGCTCGACGCCGAGAGCGAGGACGACCTCCGCCGCATGCGGGAGGCCGAGATCCGCCGGGCGCACCGCCTGGCGAAGCGTCAGGAGATCGAGGCCGCCCGGCTCATCTGAGCCCGGCTGCCACCTCGGTCAGGGCGGCCGCCACGGCGTCGACCGTGGCGGGCCGTGGTGGGGCGCCGTACGTCGACAGCTGGATCCTCCGGTGCGCGGTCAGCGCTCGGGCGAGGACGTCGGGGTGCTGGTGGGCGCGCAGTGCCAGCCCCGGCAGCACGGTCACACCGAGGCCTGCTGCGACCAGGGACTGCACGGCGACGTAGTCGTCGCTGGCGAAGGCGATCGCCGGGGCGAAGCCCGCTTCCTCGCACAGGGCAAGGAGCTCGCGGCGACAGCGCTCGCAGCCCGTGACCCAGGAACGCGTCGCGTAGGCAGCCAGGTCGACCGCACCACCCCGGTCCCGGCCCGGGCCGTCCGCCACGGGCTCGACCAGGTGGAGCGGGTCGTCCAGCAACGGCGTGGAGGAGATCTGTTCCGGCTCGGCCTGGTCGGGATAGGCGAACGTGAGCGCCAGGTCCACGGTCCCGGCGCGCAGCATCTCGTGCGCCTCCGGTGGCTCCGCCTCGGTGAGCTCCAGCTCGATGCCGGGGTGGCGGCCGGCGAGCAGCGAGAGGGCCGCAGGGACCAGCGTCGCGGCACCGGAGGGGAAGGCGGCCAGGCGCACCCGGCCCGCCTGGAGGCTGGTCGCTGCGGCCAGCTCGGCCTCGGCGCGGGCCATGAGTCCCAGGACCTCCTCGCCGCGCCGGGCCAGCCGCTCACCGTCGGGGGTGAGCCGGATGCCCCGCCCCGCCCGCTGGAGCAGGACGCTGCCCGTCTCGGCCTCGAGCCGTCGCAGGTGGTGGGAGATGGTCGGCTGTCCGTAGTGGAGCAGCGCCGCGGCGCCCGACACGGACCCGGTGCGGTGGACGGCGACGAGGGCTTCGAGGCGGCGAAGGTCGATCACCCGACCACAATAGATCGATGCCGTCGATTGATCCGGCTGACAGGAACTATTGGACCGATGAGTCGTCGGCGCGCGACGATGGGGCCGTGAGCATCGAGCTGACCTACGTGGACATCACCCGCGCCGCCGAGGTGGTCGCGCGTGAGCTCCCGGCCACTCCGTTGCAGGCACACCCGTTGCTCGACCTGGCCCTGCGCGAGCGAGGGATCGCGGCCGACGTGGTGATCAAGCACGAGCACGTCCTGCCGACCGGCTCCTTCAAGGTCCGCGGTGGGGTGCACCTCGCCGCGACCCTGACCGAGCCCGAGCGCGCCCACGGACTGGTCACCTGCTCCACGGGCAATCACGCCCAGTCGGTGGCGTACGGCGCCCGGTTGGCCGGCGTACGCGCCACGGTCGTGATGCCCGGCACGGCGCCCGCCGTCAAGCGCGACGCCGTGGCTGCCCTCGGCGCCGAGGTGCTCGTGCGCGGAGCGAGCCTGGGAGAGGCAGCCGAGGCGGCCCGCGCCCACGCGGCGAGCTCTGGTGGGTCGTTCATCTGTCCGACGGACCCGCGCATCGTGCTCGGGCACGCCACGGCGTACGGCGAACTGTTCGGCCAGGCGGCCGCCGCCGGCACCCCGCTCGACGCGGTCCTGGTGCCCATCGGCAGCGGCACGGGTGCCGCCGGCGCCTGCCTGGTCCGCGACGCGCTCGCGCCCGGCTGCCGGATCATCGGCGTCCAGTCGGCCGCGGCTCCCGCCGGCTGGCAGTCCTGGCGCAGCGGCCGGATCGAGCAGGCCCCCTCCACCACCCGGGCCTCGGGGCTGGCGACCACCACCGGTTACGAGCTGACCCAGCGCCTGCTGCGCGGCCGGCTCGACGACTTCCTGCTGGTCACCGACGACGACATCGACACGGCGGCCCGGCTGCTGGCCAGCCGTGCGCACACCCTCGCCGAGGGCGCCGGCGCCGCGGCCCTGGCCGGCCTGATCGCGTCCGGGCCCGGTGCCCGCGGCCTGGTCGCGGTGATGTGCACCGGGGCGAACGCCTCGGCGGACGAGATCGCTCGCCTGGCCGCAGCCTGAGCCGGACCTGTCGCAGCGCGGCGCGTCGCCACCCGTGTGGCGGGTGGGACTGGTGATACTGGGCGGGTGCGTGAGCCCGGAGCCGTCGATGAGCGTGCTGCCCGGGTCCGTTTTCGCCGGGCCCTGACCCTGATGGCGTTCACCCTGGTCGTCCCGGGGTCCGCCCAGCTCCTCGCCGGCAACCACCGCGTCGGCCGGATCGCGGTGCGCATCTGGGTCGCCACGCTGCTGGTGCTCGGCTTCCTCGGAGTCCGGCTCCTCATCGACCGTTCCTACGCCCTGCACCTGGCGCTCAGTCCGACCTTCCTGCTCGTGCTGCGGCTGTACCTCATCGCAGGCGCCATCGCCTGGGCCGCACTGTTCGTCGACGCGTGGCGGATCGGTCAGCCGCTCAGCCTGCGCCTTCCGCACCGTCGGGCCGTCGTCGGCATCAACGGCATCCTCTGCTTCTCCGTCGCCGGCACCATGCTGTTCGCCGCGCACCTCGCTGCCGTCCAGCGCGACTGGCTGACGATGTTCGTCGACGGGGACATCGGCGGCTCGCACGCCGGCCGCTACAACATCCTCCTGCTCGGCGGCGACTCCGGGGCCGACCGCTGGGGCTTGCGTCCCGACTCGATGACGGTGGCCTCGATCGACGCCCAGAGCGGTCGCACCGTCATGGTCGGACTGCCCCGCAACATGCAGAACTTCACGTTCCGCGAGGGCTCGGTCATGGACAAGCAGTTCCCCGAGGGCTTCAACTGCGACGGCTGCTACCTCAACGGGGTCAGCACCTGGGCCGAGGACCACACCGAGCTCTTCGACTCCGACACGCCGGGCATCGATGCCACGGTCCAGGCCATCGAGGGCATCACCGGCCTGGAGATGAACTACTGGGTCATGGTCAACATGAAGGGCTTCAAGCGACTCGTCGACGCCTTCGGTGGGGTCTCGCTCAACGTCCGCCAGCGGATCCCGGTGGGTGGCCTCGGCAAGGACGTCACCGGCTACATCGAGCCGGGCGAGCGCAAGCTCAACGGCTTCGAGGCGCTCTGGTTCGCCCGCTCGCGCGAGGGCAGCGACGACTACTCACGCATGGCCCGGCAGAAGTGCGTGATGACCGGGCTGCTGACCCAGATCAGTCCCGCCCAGGCGCTCACGAACTTCCAGGAGATCGCGCAGGCATCGAGCGCGATGATCCAGACCGACATCCCCGGTGGGGCGCTCACCGACTTCGTCGAGCTCGCCCTGCGAGCGCGCGAGGAGAAGGTGTCGACGGTCTCGCTCGTGCCGCCGCAGGTCAACACGGCGAAGCCGGACATCGAGAAGGTGCAGGCCATGGTGGCCGGCGCCATCGACCGTGCCGAGGGCAAGGTCAAGGCCGGCAAGAAGAAGACCGGCGACGGCAAGGTCACCGGCGGATCGATCGGCTCGCGCAGCGACGGCTACGCCGCCAACGAGACCGACGACGTCGCTGCCGCCTGCTGATCGCTGCTGCCGGGCCCTCAGGCCAGCGCAGCGACCACGGCGTCGTACGTCGCCCGGTCGGGAGCCGCGACGATGCCGCCCTGGAGGCCGCGCGGTGAGAGCGGCTGACCGTCGTGGCCGCCGATCACGCCGCCGGCCTCGGTGAGGATCAGGCTGCCTGGCAGGTGGTCCCACGGCATGCTGCGGCTGTAGACCAGCGCGGCGGCGTCGCCGGCCATCAGGCGCGGGTAGTCGACACCGCAGCAGGCCCAGGTGAGCTCCATCGTGCCGAGGTCGGCGAGCTCGCGACCGACCCACTGGCGACGTGCAGTGCGGTACGGCGCACCGGTGCCGGTCGTGACGACCAGCGGCTCGCCGTTGAGCGTGGCGCCGGAGCCACGCTCGGCGACGTACGCCTTGCCGTGCTGGGGCTGCCAGATCCAGCCGCGGGTCACCTCGTTGCCGACGACCTCGGCGACCATGACGGCGTGGTCGGGAGAGCCGTTGACGAAGTTCTTGGTGCCGTCGACGGGGTCGACGGTGAAGCCGTGCTCGGCCGCGTCGAAGCGCTGCAGCAGGGCCGGATCGGACGCCATCGCCTCCTCGCCAAGGATCACGGCGTCGGGGTAGGCAGCGTTGAGGGCGGCCGTGATGAGCGCCTCGGACTCGTGGTCCGCGATCGTCACCAGGTCGCCGGGGTTCTTCTCGGACACCTGGTGGTCGGCCAACGCCCGGAAGCGCGGGTTGATCACCTCGTCCGCCACGTCCTTGAGCAGGGCCAGCACGGAGTCGGTGTCCACACCTCCACGGTAGTGCGGCCGGGGCGCCAGTCGTGATTCGTCGTCCGTCATGCTGGTCACATGCGATTCACCGAGCACGAGCTGACCGTCGCGCTCGCCGGAGCGGGCAAGCTCGTGGTGGCGTCGAACCGCAAGCTGCGCCGCAAGGGCGTCGACATCGACACCGTGTGGGCCGAGATGGACCGCTTCCAGCGCTTCAAGGTCCTCGACGCACTCGGCGACCAGATCCTCCCGGTGCTCGTGGCGCTGCCCGACGTCGAGGTGGCCGCAGGCGCCCGGCCGTCGTACACGGACAGCGAGATCAGCGAGGTCGTCGCCCGACTCGCCGGTGACGGCCTCGGCCGGGTCAAGCGCGCCGTGGTGGTCAAGGCGCGGACCGCGCTCGTCCAGGCTGCGCTGGCCGCGCTCCCGCCCCGTCTCGATCCTGATGGTCTGGTGAGCGAGCAGTAGGGTGACGGCCGTGCGCGTGCAGGCGGTCGTGGTGACCTTCAACCGATTGCCCATGCTGCAGCGACTGATCCCGCGGCTGCTCGAGACCGACGGTCTGGAGCAGGTCCTCGTGGTCGACAACGCCTCGACCGACGGCACGGGGGAGTGGCTGGCAGGTCTGCAGTCCCCGGTCGTGCGCCACGAGACGCTCCCCACCAACACCGGTGGCGCCGGCGGCTTCCACCACGGACTCGGCTGGGCGGTCCGCGAGGGCGCCGACCTGGTCTGGTTGATGGACGACGACGGGATGCCCGCACCGGACTGCCTCGACCTGCTCCTGGCCCGCGTCGAGCGCGACGGCCTGGAGTTCTGCGGTCCCGCGGTGCTCGCCGAGCACGACCCGTCGCGACTCTGCTTCCCGATCCGCCTGCCAGGTGGCACCAAGGTCGTCCACGAGGTGGCCGCGGTCGAGGGGGCGGCCAGGGAGGGCCTGATCGACGGCGTCGTGATCCCGTTCAACGGCGTGCTCGTGACGCGGGACCTGGTCGAGCGGATCGGGCTGCCCCGCGAGGAGTTCTTCATCTGGGGCGACGACGTGGAGTACCTCTGGCGGGCCGAGCGCGCGGGTGCCCGGATCGCGACGGTCGTCGACGCGCACTTCCACCACCCCGCCACCGACGACCTCGGGACGCCGATGATGTGGGGCCGTACGACGTACAACCACACCCCGAGCGACCTCAAGCACTACTGCATGGCGCGCAACAACACGCTGAACCTGCGCGCCTACCGCGGGTGGGTCCACGTCCTGCTGTTCTGGCTCAAGACCGTGTGGTTCTACCTCGTCACCCGTCGCCAGCCCGGCCGGATCCCGTTGAGCGCCCGCGCGGCCGTGGCCGGCCTGCGCGGCGACTTCACGGGTCACCGGAGGTTCCTGCGATGACCGGCACCGACAAGGACACCGAGAAGGGCACCGAGAAGGTCGCCGTCGTCGTGGTGACCTACAACCGCGCCGACCTGCTCCGCGGCATGCTCGAGGGCCTGGCTGGCCTCGATCGGGCGCCCGAGGTGGTCTTCGTCGTCGACAACGCGAGCACCGACCACACCGCCGAGGTGCTGGCCGAGGCCGTGGCCTCCGGGATGCTGCCCCGCCTGGTCCCGATCACCTCGCCCGAGAACATCGGCGGCGCCGGCGGGTTCCACGCCGGTCTCAAGGCGGCGTACGACGACGGCAACGACGCGTTCTGGCTGATGGACGACGACGTCGTCCCCGCTCCCGACTGCCTCACCCGGCTGCTCGAGGTCGACGGGCCGTGCCTGATCGCCGTCCGCGAGGACCGCAGCGGTGCGCTGGTCGAGAAGGCCGCGCTCCGCTTCGACCTGGCCAACCCGCTCGCGATCCGGCCCAAGACGGCGAGCATCGACTCGACGTACCCGGACCGGGCCTCGATGCCGGCCACCGTCGAGGTGGAGAACGTCGCCTTCGAGGGGTTCTTCGTGCGCCGCACGGTGGTCGAGACGATCGGGCTGCCCGACCCGTCGTACTTCATCTTCTACGACGACGTGGACTTCGCGATCCGGGCCCGTCGTGCCGGGTTCGCGATCCTCGCGGTGCGTGACGCCGTCCTGGTCCGCCAGCTCGACTTCGACCAGCAGCACGACCTCGCGGGCTGGAAGGGCTACTACATGTACCGCAACCTGTTCGCGGTGCACTTCCGCTACGGCGAGAACGTCCTGGTCCGCCTCAAGCCGTGGCTGATCGCGCTCGTCGTGGTCCTCCTGAGCCCGCTGCGTGGGGGCCGCGCCGAGGTGCGCAACGTCACCCGTGGTGTACGTGACGCGCGTCGGATGCGGTCCCTACCGTCCCGATCCGTAGACTGACCCATCGTGTCACCTACTTCGTCGACCCCCGGTCTGCCCGATCTCGTCGTTGTCGGTTCCGGCTTCTTCGGTCTCACCATCGCTGAGCGCTGCGCCACCGACCTCGACCTCAAGGTGCTCGTCCTCGAGCGGCGCTACCACCTCGGCGGCAACGCCTACAGCGAGTTCGAGCCCGAGACGGGGATCGAGGTGCACAAGTACGGCACCCACCTCTTCCACACCAGCAACGAGCGGGTGTGGGAGTACGTCAACCGGTTCACCGCGTTCACGAACTACCAGCACAAGGTGTTCGGCAAGTACCAGGGACAGGTCTACTCCCTGCCGATGAACCTCGCGCTGATCAACAGCTTCTTCGGCAGGAGCCACACGCCGGACGAGGCGCGGGCGCTGATCGCCGAGCAGGCCAGCGAGATCGACACCAAGGACGCGAAGAACCTCGAGGAGAAGGCGATCAGCCTGATCGGGCGCCCGCTCTACGAGGCGTTCATCAAGGGCTACACCGCCAAGCAGTGGCAGACGGACCCCACCGAGCTCAGCGCCGAGATCATCACGCGCCTCCCGGTCCGCTACAACTTCGACAATCGCTACTTCAACGACAAGTACGAAGGCCTCCCGGTCGACGGCTACACCGCCTGGCTCGAGCGGATGGCCGACCACCCGAACATCGAGGTCCGCGTCGACACCGACTTCTTCGACGTGGCCGAGGAGTTCAAGGGCAAGGTCCCGATCGTCTACACCGGTCCCGTCGACGAGTACTTCGGCAACTCCGAGGGCCGCCTTTCCTGGCGCACGGTCGACCTCGAGTCCGAGGTCGTCGACGTCGACGACTACCAGGGCACCGGCGTGGTGAACGCCAACGACCAGGACGTCGCGTGGACCCGCGTGCTCGAGTTCAAGCACCTCCACCCCGAGCGCACCTACCTGCCCGGCAAGTCGGTCGTCGTGCACGAGTACAGCCGCTTCGCCGAGGACGACGACGAGCCGTACTACCCGATCAACACCGCCGAGGACCGCGCGAAGCTCCTGAAGTACCGCGACCTGGCCGCCAAGGAGCCGATGGTGCTCTTCGGTGGTCGACTCGGCACCTACAAGTACCTCGACATGCACATGGCGATCGCTGCGGCGCTCTCCATGTTCGACAACAAGCTCCGGCCGCACTTCGCTGACGGTGCCGAGCTCAAGAGTGGTGGGGTGGACGCATGACCACGACGACGGACCCGGGCGCCGCGGCGACCGTGAAGCGCGTCCTCCAGCGACAGATCCTGCCGCTGGACAGCGACGTCGACGTCCTGCCGCTCTATCTCGACCCCGAGGAGTCCAACCTCGACGAGGACAAGTACGTCGTCGGCGGTTCGCGGGGCGCCAAGGAGCTCAACGCCGCCTCGATCCGGCAGAAGACCTCGACCGGACGCACGGTGCGCCCCGACCAGGTGCTCTCCCGCACCGCCGTCCACATCCCGACGGGGGAGAAGCTCTCCTTCGGAACGTACTTCAACGCGTTCCCGGCGAGCTACTGGCGCCGCTGGACCCTCGTCACCGCGGTCACCCTCAGCGTGACCATCCGTGGTGCCGGCGCCACCCTCATCGTGAACAAGTCGATGGCCAACGGCCGCCAGCAGAAGGTCGCCAGCGGCGTGACCGACGCCGAGGGCTCGACCACCCTCACCTTCGACCTGCCGCTCGGTCCGTTCATCGACGGCGGCTGGTACTGGTACGACGTCCTGGCCGGCCACGGTGACGTGACCGTCGAGTCCGCCGAGTGGTCCGCCGACGTCCCGGCCGACCGTGCCGAGCACGGCACCGTCGACCTGGCCATCACCACCATGAACCGCCCGGACTTCTGCGCCGAGCTGCTCGTCCAGCTCGGCACCCCCGAACTCCTGCCCTACCTCGACTCCGTCTTCGTCATGGAGCAGGGCACCAAGCTCGTCACCGACAGCCCGACCTTCCCCGCAGCCCGGGCCGGCCTGGGCGAGAAGCTCCGGGTCATCGAGCAGGGCAACCTCGGTGGCTCCGGCGGCTATGCCCGCGGCCAGCTCGAGTCCGTCCGCAAGGGCACCGCGACCTACGCGATGATGATGGACGACGACGTCGTCTGCGAGCCCGAGGGCATCATCCGCGCGGTCACCTTCGGTGACCTCGCCCGCCGTTCGACCATCGTCGGCGGCCACATGTTCAGCCTCTACGCCAAGAGCCGCCTGCACAGCTTCGGTGAGATCATCCAGCCGTACCGCTTCTGGTGGATGTCGCCGCGCGACGGCTACAACGACTGGGACTTCGGTGCCCGCAACCTGAGGTCCGCGCGGTGGCTGCACAAGCGCCAGGACGTCGACTTCAACGGCTGGTTCATGTGCCTGATCCCGCGCAAGGTGCTCGAGGAGATCGGCCTGTCGCTCCCGCTCTTCATCAAGTGGGACGACTCCGAGTACGGCCTGCGCGCCAAGGCTGCGGGCTTCCCGACGGTCACCTTCCCCGGTGCCGCGGTCTGGCACGTGCCGTGGACCGACAAGAACGACGCGCTGGACTGGCAGGCCTACTTCCACCAGCGCAACCGCTACGTCGCGGCGCTGCTGCACTCCGGCTACCCCCGCGGTGGCCGCCTGCTCCCGGAGAGCATCGCCTTCGACCTGGCCCACCTGGTCTCGATGCAGTACTCCACCGTCGAGCTCCGCCTCCAGGCCCTCGAGGACGTCCTCGCCGGTCCGCACGGGCTGCACGGGATGCTGGCCACCCGCCTCGGTGAGGTCAACGCGTTCCGCAAGGAGTTCACCGACGCGCAGCTGCACGCCGACCCGGACGACTTCCCGCCCGTACGCCGGCAGAAGCCGCCGCGCAAGGGCAAGGACATGACCGAGGTCCCCGGCCGGCTCTCGAAGGTCATCACCGCCGGCCTCGCCCCGATCCGCCAGCTCAAGGAGCCCCGCGACCTCGCGAAGGAGTTCCCCGAGGTGGAGGTCCGCGCGATGGACGCCAAGTGGTACCGCATCGCCAGCTTCGACTCAGCGGTCGTCTCCATGAACGACGGCACCTCCGCGGCGCTCTACGTGCGCGACCGCGACCGCTACAAGGCGCTCGTGCGCCGTACCATCGAGCTCCACCGCCGGTTCCGCCGCGACTGGGACGACATCGCGGCCGAGTACCGCGCCGCGCTGGGCGACATCACCTCGCCGGAGACGTGGGAGAAGACCTTCGCCCCCTGGACCGAGGGGGCGAGCGATGACTGACATCGCGACCGACGACCTGTCGCGCAACCCCGAGGACATCCCGCTCAAGCCGCCGTCCGCGGACAACGGGCTCTTCGCGGTCTTCCAGCGTCACTACCTGCTCCGGCTGCTGGTGCAGCGCGAGATCAGCGCCCGCTACCAGGGCTCCTTCCTCGGCCTGATGTGGTCCTACATCAACCCGCTGACCCAGTTCTTCATCTACTGGTTCGTCATCGGGTTCCTGTTCCAGCTCCACAAGGACCTGCCGAACTTCCCGATCCACCTGTTCTCGGCGCTGATCCTGGTCCACTTCTTCAACGAGACCTTCGGCGCGGGCACCCGGTCGATCATGCGCAACAAGGCGCTCGTCGTGAAGATGGCGATGCCACGCGAGATGTTCCCCGTGGCGACCATGCTGGTCTCGCTCTACCACGTGGTCCCGCAGGTCGTCGTGCTCGTGATCGCCTGCGTCCTGAGCGGCTGGACCCCCGACGCCGTCGCCGTGGTCTGCCTGGTCCTGGCGCTGCTGATCATTGCTGCGATCGGCCTGTCCGGGGCGCTGCTCTTCAGTGCCGCGAACGTCTTCTTCCGCGACTTCGGCAACATCGTCAACGTGCTGACGAACTTCGTCCGCTTCGGCGTCCCGATGATGTACCCCTACGCGATGGTGCACGACCGGTTCGGCCGCTTCGCCGACTACTACCTGCTCAACCCGCTGGCCGACGCTGTCGTGCTCTTCCAGCGCGCCTTCTGGGTGCCAACCATCAGCGACGCCGAGATGGCTGAGCTCGAGGCCAGGGGAGACGTGATCATGCCGGACAACCTGCTCACCCACGGCTTCGTGGCCCTCGCCTTCTGCCTCGTCCTGCTCGCCTTCTCCCAGTGGGTGTTCAGCCGGCTTGAGAACAAGATCCCGGAGCGCCTCTGATGACGACCTCGATCCTCCTGGAGAACGTCACCAAGGAGTTCACCCTCCGCTACCACCGGACCTTCAAGGAGGTCACGGTCGCCAAGGCCCGCGGGGTCAAGACCAGCGACCGGTTCAACGCCCTCGAGGACGTGTCCTTCAAGGTCGAGGCGGGCGAGTCGATCGGTCTGATGGGCCTCAACGGCTCCGGCAAGTCGACCCTGCTGAAGATGATCAACGGCGTCATGCGCCCCGACAACGGCACCCTGCTGACCCGCGGCCGCATCGCCGGCCTGATCGCCACCGGAGCCGGCTTCCACCCCCAGCTCAGCGGTGAGGAGAACCTCGTCCTCAACGCCGCCATCCTCGGCATGTCCGAGCGTGAGCTCAAGCGGAAGTACGACGACATCGTCGCCTTCGCCGACCTCGGCCGCACCCTCGAGGCACCCGTCGGCCACTACTCGTCCGGCCAGCGCGCGCGCCTCGGCTTCGCCGTCGCCGTCCACGTCGACTCCGACATCTTCCTCGCCGACGAGGTCCTCGCCGTCGGCGACAAGCCCTTCCGCGCGAAGTGCATGAAGAAGATGATGGAGATCCGCGACAGCGGCCGCACCCTCGTCTACGTCAGCCACTCACCCGCCTCGGTCGAGAAGATGTGCAGCCGCGTCATCGTCCTCGAGAAGGGCCGCCTCGGCTTCGACGGCGAGCCCAAGGCCGGCATCCACTACCTCGAGTACGACACCCCCGACAGTGACAACGAGATCACCGACGACGAGATGGGCAACGACATCTGAGTTGGATGGGCCGAGCGTGTCGCTCATCGAGTGACTCGCCCAGTCGGTCTGACGGCAAGACAGTCGCTCTCGCTCGTCAACGGCTCGGCGGATGAGTGTCCCTCGTGGTCCATCGGCCGCCGCGAAGTGCGTGGTTTTCTCCATCCAAGTGCGTCTCGTGCACCCCCGCCGTCGTACCTGGGCGGAGAAAACGCGACCCCTGGCCGGAGAGAACCGCGCACTTCGCGCACCACGGCGCAGCCGACCCCCTCAGGCCCGGCCACCACCCGCCGATCGAGAAATCTGCACGTTGTCGGCGTGTCGACTGGAAATTACAGCCGTGTAGTTACTCACCGCCTCTTCACAACTCCTGTGACGCATGTGAAAGTTGCTACTCGTGTGACACCTTCCCCGGCACACAGGTCTGGAGCAGCAGCCATGTCGAAGCACGTCCTGGAGGGCCCGCAGCGGGCTCATCGGATCAAGTTCGTGACCCTTTGCCAGCAGATGCTGGCGCTCGCGGTCGTGGTCGCGGTGCTCACGCCCGCCGCCCGTACGGTGACGATGGACGTTCGTCCGACCCACCCGCTCGACCTGTCGCCGAGCGACGTCGCGCTCCAGGCGGCGCCCACCGAGGTGCCCACCGCGCCGGTCGAGGCCGAGGTCGAGGAGTACGCCCTGACGCCCCAGGACGACGCTGGCGGCTCCGGAGCGAGCTCTGAGGTGCACGCGAGCGAGAAGCTCACTGCCGATGGCGGGGAAGTCATCAACAGCGACGTGGTGCCGGTCGAGGGGTACGGCACGGTCGGCGTGACGTGGGATCGCGCCAACGAGGTCTCCGACGACGCGATCGGGATCCAGGTCCGCACGAAGACCGGGGACTCCTGGTCGGGCTGGACGGACGCGGAGTACCACGACGAGCACGGCCCCGACCCCCGTACGGCGGAGGGCCGCAACGCCCGTCCCGGGACAGACGCACTGCTGGTCGGCCACGTCGACGCCGTCCAGGTGAAGGTGACGACCCAGGACGGCGCGCCGACCGACATGAAGCTCGCCGTCGTCGACCCGGGCGACGCCGCCTCGACCGCGAAGGAGAGGCCCGCGATCGACACGTCGCGTCTGTCCTCCAGCGCGTCGGTGGACGACGGCACGACCGGGGACCCCGCGAGCGACACCCCGCTGACCGAGCAGCCCTCGAGCGACGGTGACCTGGCGATGCAGGCCGGCGTGGTGACACCGAAGCCCAAGATCTACTCCCGGGCCCAGTGGGGGGCCGACGAGTCGATCCGGGATGCGTCGTCACTGAGCTACTACGAGGTGCACGCAGGCTTCGTGCACCACACGGTCAACGCCAACAACTACACGTCGGCGGAGGTGCCCGGGATCATCCGGAGCATCTACAACTACCACGTCAAGACGCGCGGCTGGAGCGACATCGGCTACAACTTCCTGGTCGACAAGTACGGCCGGATCTGGGAGGGCCGCGCGGGCGGCGTGGACCGCCCTGTGGTCGGCGCGCACACCCAGGGCTACAACCAGTACTCCTTTGCGATGTCGGCCATCGGCAACTACGAGACCGCGCAGCCGACGTCCGCGATGATCACGGCGTACGCCCAGGTCTTCGCCTGGAAGCTCTCCCTGCACGGCGTCTCGGCCAGCAGCACCAGCCAGCGGGTCGGGTCGAAGTCGTTCAGGGCGATCAACGGTCACCGCGACGCAGGGAGCACTGCGTGTCCGGGGCGCTACCTCTATGCGCAGATCCCGGCGATCCGCACGAAGGCGCGGGCGCTGCAGAAGTCGTGGAGCGGTCGTGAGCTCGAGTCGAACATGGCCGGCGCGAGCCAGCCGGACCTGATCGTGCGTCGTGCGTCGGACGGTCGCGGCATGGTGTTGCCGATCCGGCCGAGCGGTGGGCGCTACATCTTCGACGCCCCGATCAGCACCGGCCGCAACTTCACGGGTCTCACCAAGTTCTGGAAGGCGGGCGACTGGGACCGGGACGGCGAGGTCGACGTGATCGGCGTCCGTCGCTCCGACAAGCGCCTGCTGTTGTACCGGGGCCTCGGCGGCGGCAAGCTCGCCACCGGTGTGGTCCTCAGCGGTCCGATCACCGCCTGGCGCCTGGTGGCGCCGGTGGGTGACGTCACCGGCGACGGCTGGCCGGACCTGATGGCCCAGTCGAAGGCCGGGGCCGCGATGCGGATCTACCCGGGCAACGGCCTGTCCGGCTTCAAGACCAGCTATCCGGCGTACGCCGCGATCGGGGACGGCGAGCACCTCGCGGTGGGCCGCTGGAACACCGACGGGGCGCCCGACAGCATCGTGCGTCGCGGCAACGTCCTGACGCTCTACCTGGGCAACGGGCCCGGTGGTTGGACCTCGGCCAAGACGCTCAAGGGCACGGCGACCAACTACGACTGGTACGTCCCGGTGGCGTCGGTGGACCCCGAGGGGCACACGGACATCATTGCGAGGGACAAGCGCAACAACAACGTCTACTTCATCCCGGTGACGACGGCCGGCTTCGGTACGCCGGTGATCGTGGCGCGGGCGACGGGTTACGACATGGCCGGCTGACCGGCGCCACCACGAACGGCTTGTCCTGGTCGTCTAGGCAGGGAAGCGGGCAGTGGCACGCTCGGCGGCGTACGCCGCCTCGAGCAGGCCCTGAACGGCCTTGGCGACCAGGACGAGTGAACCGCCCTGGGTGAGCGGTTCACTGAAGGTCGCGGGCTCCGAGAGGGGATTCGCGACCGAGAGGAGGCGGCCGCCGCCCACCAGCGTGCCGGCGGCTGCCTCTCCCCACAGCGTGGCGTGGGTGACCTCGCCGGCGGGGGAGGAGAGCGCGATGTCCTCGGGACCGGGCGGGTCCCACGGTGTGAAGGCGTCGGGCTGGGACCAGATCTCCACCCCGACGTCGCGTACGCCGGCCGGCAGCGGGTCCTTGAACCGCACGCCCATCGGCAGCAGTGCGCAGGCGAGCACCTCGACGTCGGGACCGTGGGCTGCCCACCCCTCGACGGCGTCGGGGCCGCAGACCACGGCGGACAGGTCGGTGGCCGGGTCGGCCGGGTCCGGCAGGGGGACGACGACCAGTCCGGCGTTCCAGGCCGCGCCGACGAAGACGGTCCCGAGCCAGTGCGGCGGCAGGTCGATCCCGATCCGGTCACCGCGCTCGAGGCCGAGTTCGTCGACCAGCAGGGAGCTGGCCTTGGCGACCCAGTTGGCCCACGTGGTCACCGAGAGCTCCACGCGTTCGCCGGTGTCGTGGTCGTAGAAGGTGACCAGCGGCTGCCCGGGGTCGTTGCGGAGTCGTCTGGTCAGTACGTCGGCGAAGGTGGTCGCGCTCCCGGTCGTCACTGTGTCGAGGATAGGGTGCCGCGCATGGTCGCTGACGAGATCCCCGGCTTCTGGGCCGTGGTCCCCGCGGGCGGAGCCGGCACCCGGCTCTGGCCGCTGTCCCGTTCCCGCTCGCCGAAGTTCCTCCACGACCTCACCGGTTCTGGTCGCACGCTGCTCGAGCAGACCGCTGATCGCCTCTCGCCGCTGGTGGGGGACCGGGTGCTGGTGGTGACCGGCGAGGCCCACCGTGACGCCGTCCGCGCCCAGCTGCACACGTTGCCCGAGGACGCCGTCCTCGCCGAGCCGTCGGCCCGCGACTCGATGGCGGCGATCGGGTTGGCTGCGGCCGTCCTGGAGCGCCGCGAGGCCGAGGTGATGGGCTCCTTCGCCGCCGACCACGTGATCGGCGACGTCGAGGCCTTCAGCCGGACGGTGGCGGACGCCGTTGCCGCCGCCCGCGAGGGCTGGCTGGTCACGATCGGGATCGAGCCGACCTTCGCGTCCTCGGCGTTCGGCTACATCCACCAGGGCGATGCGCTGGAGGGCCACCCCGGTGTGCGCCGGGTCGTGGAGTTCGTCGAGAAGCCGTCGGTGCCCGTTGCCGAGGAGTACCTCGCCACCGGCCGCTACCGGTGGAACGCCGGGATGTTCGTCGTACGCCCCACCGTGCTGCTCGACCTGCTCGCCGAGCAGGATCCCGCCTTCGCGGCCACGCTGCGCGCGATCGCCGCCGAGCCGGACCGCCTCGCCGAGCTCTGGGACACCCTCCCGCGGATCGCGATCGACCACGCCGTGGCCGAGCCTGCCGCCACGGCGGGCAAGGTGGCCACGGTCCCCGGCGGCTTCGGTTGGGACGACGTCGGCGACTTCGACTCCCTCGCCACGCTGCTGGGCGCCGACGAGAAGTGCACGGTCCTCGGCGAGGAGTCCCTGACCCACCTGATCGGCGCCACCGGCATCGTGGTGCCCGGCTCAGGACGGGTCGTGGCCGTGATCGGCCTGGACGACGTGGTCGTCGTGGACACCCCCGACGCCCTCCTGGTGACCACCCGCGCGCGTGCGCAGGAGGTCAAGAACATCGTGGCTGCCCTCAAGGACCAGGGTCGTACGGACCTGACCTGACGGGTGGCCCCGCTGGCCGCGAAGTGCGTGGTTCTCTCCACCGAAGTGGCTGGTCTTCTCCGCCGAAGGCCCCGCGCTCGCGCCGTGGTTCATACGCTCGGCGTGCCGCCAGGCGTTCCCAGCCACCTACCGGAGCCAACTGCGCGCGCGGCAGCGCGTCGGGAGCGAAGCTCCGGCAGCTTGCTGCCCCCGCCGCAGCGGAGACGCGCTCGCGCAGAACTACGGAACGAAGGGCTCGGGCGCGTCGGTGAAGGGGTACTTCTTCATGAAGCTCTTCAGGGCCTCGCCGCTGGCGTCGGTGCAGTACTGCCACGCGCCGAACGACTTCTCGTTGGCGGCGTCGTTGCGCCAGTGGGTGAAGGCGATGTGCTGACCCTTGGGGAAGCCCTTGCCGGTCTCCTTGGCGTCGTCGGACGTCCACGGGGCGGCCTTGAACTTCAGGCGCTGGTTCGTGTCGTTGGCGTCGAGGGTCGCGGCCATCGCCTTGATCGCGGCGATCTCCCCGGAGTTCTTGGCGGCGGTGGCGTCGTACCAGAGGATCGTGTAGCCGTGCTCGAGGTTGTGCACGAGTGACTCGAGCTCGGGGCGGGTGTCGGCCGTGTAGTACCGGTCGGTGATCGGGGCGGGCGCGAGGCCGGCCTCGTTCCAGTGCGCGCCGAAGGCCGGGGGAGCTTCCTCGTAGGTGACCTGCTGGTCCTTGTCGACGTGGTCGCCGCTGCCCGTGGCCTCCTTCTCGGTGATCTCACCGCAGGCGTCGGCGCTGGCGCCGATGTCGGCCAGGTCCTTGCCCGCGTAGCGCTGCTTCTCGATCGCGGTCTTGATCGGATTGAACGCCGCAGCGCCCACGATCAGGAAGGCGACGAGCACGCAGATACCGACGATGGCCCTGCCCTGACGCTTCTCGGCGCTCTTCTGCTTGCGCCTGATGTCGTCGATGACTTGGCGACGGTCCGACTTCTCGGACTTGCTTGACTTGGCCACGGTGCGGGGCTACCTCGTCTGGGTGGGTGCGGCGGAACGCGGTGAGTCTACGGAGTCCGTGGGCGAAGGCGCAGGTCGGTGTCGTCATCGACCACTGACCAGCCGTGGGCGAAGGCGACGATGTCGACCGCTGCGCGCTTCTCGGAGGGGCAGATGACCTCTCCCGACGGGTCCACCGCGGCAGTGATTCCGGCTCGCCCGAGGGCTCCGGCGAGGTCGTGGGAGTCGACGGGCGAGCCGAAGGGGGCCTGCCCCGAGGCGTCGCCGGCGACAGCGCGTACGACGGCCTCCCGGGCGCCGTACCCGAACAGGTCGGCGCCCTCGGCCCGGATGAGTACGGCGGCACCGGACCCGTCCTCGCCGGGAGGCAGCACGAGGTCGCCACGACCCCGGACCAGGGCGCAGGGGCGGGCGCCGAGCTTGCTCTGGGCGAGCTCGGCGGCGCCGGCGATCTCGTCGGCGACGGCGGGTGCGGTCACGGCGAGCTCGTTGCCGTGGGCGTCGAGGCGACCGGCGAACGACTCCAGGACCCGCAGGCCGGCGGCACCGATCGCGATGTCGGTCTGGCCTTCGCGCCAGGCCCGCCCGGCGGTGTCGGTCACGATCACGCCGACGTTCGCGCCGGTCCGCTCGGCGACGGCCCGACGGAGGTGGCGGGCCGAGGCGTCGGGGTCCTCCGGGAGCAGCACGATGGAGCCGACCTCCACGTTGGAGGCGTCGATGCCGGCGGCAGCCATGATCAGGCCGAGCCGGTTGCGCACGATCCGGGTGGGGCCGCGGTGGGCGACCAGGCGGACGCTCTCCGCGTCGATCCACGACTCGCGATCGCCCCGGACGACGCGTCCCTCGGCCTTGCTGACGACCTTGCTGGTCACCACGAGGATGTCGCCGTCGACGACCGTGCCCGCGCCGAGGGCCTCGAGCAGGGCCGCAGCGAGGTCGGTGCCCGCCTCGATCTCGGGTACGCCGTCAGGGGCGATGACGCTCAGTGCGCCGGGCATCAGCGGCCGCTCACCAGGTCGAGGGCGGCGGCAGCCATCGCTGCGGTCGCGTCGTGGTCGGTCATCATCAGGGGGACCGCTGCGGCGTCGATCCCTGCGGCGCGGAGGCGGTCGAGCTGGTCGGCATCGCGCGTGTCGACGAGCCAGCCGTCGAGGACCCCGCCGTTGGCCCGGGCGCCGTAGTTGAGGCCCACCCCGGCGGCGCTGACCTCGACGCCGATCGCGTTGAGCATCTGCTCCGCCATGCCGCGCACGTGCGAGGCGCCGACGATCGGGGAGAGGCCGACGACGCGTGCGGACGTGGCCCGGATCGCCTCGCGGACGCCGGGGACGCCGAGGATCGTGCCGACGGAGACGACGGGGTTGGACGGCGGGAGGATCACGACGTCGGCGCCGGTGATGGCGCCGAGGACGCCGGGCGCCGGGGTCGAGGAGTCGAGGCCGACGAAGACGACGTTCTCGGCCGGCACCTGCGCGCGCAGGCGGACCCAGTACTCCTGGAAGTGCATGACGCGCTTGCCGCTCGCCGCCTCGGCGTCGGCGACGGCGACGTGGGTCTCGACCCGGTCGTCGGTCATCGGGAGCAGGGTCACCTGCTCGCCGTACACCGGCTCGAGCCAGCGTCGGCACAACGCCTGGGTGACGCTGGACAGCGGGAATCCGGCGTCGAGCATCTGGGTGCGCACCAAGTGGGTCGCGATGTCGCGGTCGCCGAGGCCGAACCAGGTCGGCTCGACGCCGTACGCCTCGAGCTCGGCCTTCGCGCTCCAGGACTCCTCGCGCCGTCCCCACCCGCGCTCGAGGTCGATCCCGTCGCCGAGGGTGTACATCACGGTGTCGAGATCGGGACAGACCTTGAGGCCGTGGACCCACCAGTCGTCGCACGTGTTGGCGATCACCTTCACGTGGGCGTCGGTGCCCACCCCCGGCAGCGCTCCCGTGCGAATGGCGTACAAAAGTCCCTGGAGGAACTTCGCGCCACCCATGCCGCCCGAGAGGACGGTGAGGTGCTGCGGTTTCGCATCTGGTGTCTCTTCCACGAGGGTCAACTGTGCCAAGTGCCCGCGACCTTGGTCCCGGCGGGCCGCGTATAGCAGATTCGGCCTTGACTCTTTGGGTATGACACGTATGTAATTCCACATGTGTCGTTCGGGCACGGGTCGAGTTGTAAAGGGGCGAAAACGTGAGAGAACTCTTCCTGGTCGAGGCAGAGTCAGAGGAACTTGGTTGGCAGGAGCGCGCTCTGTGCGCTCAGACCGACCCTGAGGCGTTCTTCCCTGAGAAGGGTGGATCGACGCGCGAGGCCAAGAAGGTCTGCCAGACCTGCGAGGTTCGCGTGGAGTGCCTGGAGGCAGCTCTGGGCAAGGACGAGCGGTTCGGGATCTGGGGCGGACTCTCCGAGCGGGAGCGACGCAAGCTCAAGAAGCGCGCCGTGTGACGCGTGTCAGACCTTCCTGCTGACGGTTCGCCCCCTTCGGACCGTCAGACGTAAGGTCTGACCTCGTGTCGCAACAACCCGAGGTCGCTGTCCTCCTGGTCAGCCACGACGGCGCCTCCTGGCTGCCGGCTGTCCTCGAGGGGTTGCTCGCGCAGACGGCGCCGATCAGCGCCGTCGTCGCGATCGACACCGCGAGCAAGGACGACAGCCCGGGCCTGATCCGTGCCGCCCTCGACGGCCGCGTCCCCCTCGCGGTCCGTGACCTGCCCGGGTCCACCGGCTTCCCCGAGGCCATCGACGACGGTCTGCTCGCCCTGAGGGCCGCGGGCCGGGATCCGGAGTGGATCTGGATCCTCCACGACGACGCCCGACCCGCTCCGAGTGCCCTCGCCGAGCTGCTGGCCGCCAGCCTCGCGCACGCGGAGGCGGACATCCTCGGCCCGAAGCTGCGCGAGTGGCCGTCGCTGCGGCGCCTGCTCGAGCTCGGCGTGACCATCAGCGGCACGGGTCGGCGCGAGACCGGCCTCGAGCGCGGTGAGTACGACCAGGGCCAGCACGACGACGTCCACGAGGTGCTCGCGGTCAACACCGCCGGGATGCTGGTGCGCCGCCGCGTCCTGACCGAGCTCGGCGGCTTCGACCGGGCGCTGTCGATCTTCGGCAACGACATCGATCTCGGGTGGCGGGCTGCCGCGGCCGGTCGCACGACGCTGATCGTCCCGCGGGCCGTCGTGTTCCACGCCGAGGCCGCCCATCGCGGGATCCGTCGGACTCCGCTCACCGGCCGCCACACCCACTTCCAGGAGCGTCGCGCGGCACTCTTCACGCTGCTCGCGAACTGCCGCAGCGCCACGCTGCCCTTCCAGGTGCTGCGCCTGGCGATGGGCACGCTGCTGCGGGTCCTGGGACTGTTCTGCGTGCGCGCCGTGGGCGAGGGGCTCGACGAGGTCGCCGCGCTGATCTCGGTGCTGCGTCACCCCGGTGACGTCCGTGCCGCCCGTCGCACGCGTGCCGAGGCGGTCGCGAGGCTGCGAGGCGCCGACGGCGCCGACCAGACACGGGTACGACGACTGCTGGCGCCCTGGTGGCTGCCCTACCGTCACGGGCTCGACTTCTTCGGCGACCTCGTCGACGCGGCGACCAGCCAGGCCGCCGACGTCGCGGACCGGCGTCGCGCGGCTGCGGCCGAGCGGGACGCCGCCACCGCTGCACCTGCCGCCCGCCACCGCGACGACGACGAGGACTTCGCCGACACCGGGTGGGCGGTGCGCTTCTTCACCAGCCCGACCGCACTCGCCACGGCGGTCGTGGTGATCGCGCTGCTGGTCGGCGTCCGCGACGTCGTCGGTGGCGTGAGCGGTGGAGCGCTGTCGCCGACCCCGGGCTCGGCGGGCGACTGGTGGCGCCTCCACCTGGAGGGCTGGCACCCGATCGGCTTCGGCTCGGAGGTCCCGGCGCCGGCGTACGTCCTGCCGCTGGCCGTGCTCGGCACCCTCGCTGGGCCCTCCCTGCTCGTGTCCCTCCTGATGGCCCTCGCCGCACCCGTCGCGCTCTGGGGTGCGTGGCGCTTCCTGCGGGTGGTCGGCCGGCTCGTCACGCCGTACGGCGCCCCCCGCTGGTTGCTGCTGTGGGGATCGGTCACCTGGGCCCTCGTGCCGCTCGCGTCCGGCGCGTGGGGTGGCGGCCGGTGGGGCGTGGTGGTCGCTGCGGCCGTCCTGCCGTGGCTCGCCCATGCCGCCCTCGGTTTCGCCGACCCCGACGCCGCCCACCGCTGGCGCGCCGGCTGGCGCACCGGTCTGGCGCTCGCCCTGCTCACCGCGGTCGCGCCCTCGGCCTGGCTCGTGTTCGCGGTCCTGATCGGCATCCTGCTGGGGTTCGCGGTCCGCCTGGTCCCCAACGAGGTGGGGGAGCGATCGGTCTGGGGGCCACCCGTGGCCGCGATCGCCGTCCCGCTGCTCGTGCTGGTGCCCTGGTGGCTGCCCGCGCTCCTCGAGGGAGCCGTGCTGACGACGGTCCTGGACGTCGGCCGCTGGCCGGTGGCCGCGACCTCCGGCTGGGACCTGCTCGCCGGTCGGCTCGGTGACCTCGGCGCCCCCACCGTCGTCGGCTTCGCGCTGCCCGTGCTCGCCGTGCTCGCCCTGATCCCCAAGGCGACCCGGATCCCGGTGCTGGTCTGCTGGGTGGTCGCTGCCGTGACCGCGGTCGTCGCGATCCCGCTGGCCGTGACCTCGGTGGGCCTGGTCGGCGCCGGCTCCCAGCAGCCCGGTGTCGGGATCGTCCTCCTGCTGCTGCAGGCGTCGTGGCTCACCGCTGCGCTGCTCGGCGGGCTGTCCCTGCACCACCTCGGCGACCAGCGTCGTCCGGTCCAGGCGGGGCTCGCGCTCGTCGGCCTGGTCGGCGTGCTGGCACCGCTCGTGGGACTGGTCTGGTTCGCCGGTTGGGGAGGCGAGGACCTCGCCGACGACCAGCCCTCCGACGTCCCCGTCTACATGGCGCAACGGGCCGAGCAGGCCGACCAGGACGGCGTCCTCGTCCTGCGCGGCAGCATCGACGAAGGCCTGCGCTACGAGGTGCACCGCGGTGACGGCCCGACCCTCGGCGAGGACGAGATCGCCGCCCTCACCTCCGAGGACGAGGACGCCACCGCGGTCATCCGTGGCCTGGTGACCTCGCCGGACCCCGACGCTGCTGGGGAGCTCGCCCGCCGCGGCATCCTGTACGTCGTCCAGGCCCAGCCGGTCGACGGGGAGATCTCGGCCAGCCTCGATGCGACCTCCGGCCTCGTGCAGGCGAGCTCCGCGCGGGGCACCCGCGCCTGGCAGGTCGATCCCGGCCCCGAGCCCCTCCCCGAGCACTCCTCGTGGGCCCGCGGGATCCTGCTGATCGCCCAGGGCGCAGCGATCCCGGTGCTCGTCGTGCTCGCCCTGCCCCCGCTGCGAAGGAGTCGCGATGAGTGAGACCGCGAGCGGCGGACGCCGCGCCTCGACCGGCCGGGAGCGCCGTGTCGACGTGCTCGTCGGCCTGGCGATCCTGCTGCCCGCCCTCGTGGCCGTCAGCGTCGGTCTGATCGGCTCCGAGGACGACCCGTTCGGTGGACCCCGGCTGCCGACCACGGCGGCCCTCACCTCGGCCACGGTCGTGTGCCCCAGTGGCGTGACGAGCGGCGGGAGCGTCCGGGTGACCCGCGTTCCCGAGGTCCCCGGCGGTGAGCTGAGCGTCGGCGACGACACGATCACCGTCGAGGCAGGCGCCAGCGTCGCCGTACCCGCACCGGACGGTCCGGTCGTCCTCGACGGCCAGGGCCGGGCCGCCCCCGGCATCGCCGCGGGCCGCGACGAGCCGCTCGCCGTTCCCGAGTGCCGGGCGCCGTCGTACGACGAGTGGCTGGTCGGTGTCGGCGCGTCCGCCCGTTACGCCACGACGATCGAGCTGGTGAACCCCGACGACAGCGACGCGGTCGTCGACCTGGCGCTGCAGGGTGAGGACGGACCGATCGAGGAGCCCGCCCTGCGCGGCCTCGAGGTGCCCGCGAACAGCACACGGCAGGTCGACCTGGCCGCCGTCGCGCCGCGTACCGAGACCACGGCCGCGCACCTCACCGTCGTCCGCGGCCGGGTGACGGCGACGGCGCGCAACACCTCGGACCCGCTCGGTCGGGGACGCGTCACCACGGACTTCCTCCCGGCCGACACCGAGGCCGCCACCGACAGCCTGATCCTCGGCGTGCCGGCGGCACCCACCCAGCTGATGCTCCACCTCGCCAACCCCGGGGACGACGAGGTCCGGGTGACCACGCGCCTCGTGTCAGGCGAGGCCGTCTTCACGCCGACCGGTGCGGAGGAGGTCGACGTCGCGCCGCACTCGATGGTCTCCGTCGATCTCACCGAGGTCCTGTCCGGCGACGTCGCGAAGGGCGTGGTCGGGATCCAGGTCGACTCCACGGGGCCCGTGGTGTCGTCCGCGATGGGCCTGGTCCGTGGCGACCTCGTCCTGCTCGCTCCGGCGCCCGAGCTGAGTGACCCGGCCGCGACGGTGCTGCCGCGGGGCGCGAAGACCCTCCTGCTCGGCGGAGCCACCCGCACCGGCGTCGTCCACGTCGTGTCGTACGACGCCCGCGGCACCGTCCTCGCCGACGAGCGGGTCGAGACCGGCGCCGGTCGGGCCGACAGCCTCGCGCTGCCGCCGGGCGCGGTCTCGGTCACGGTCGAGGCCCGCAACACCCGGATCCACGCCGTGGTCAGCATCGCGACCGGCGGCAGGACCCCGGGCCTCGCGACCGTCCGGGTCCGTCCGGCCGAGCTGCGCGCGCAGATCCCCGTCGTCGTGCCGGAGTAGGACCCCTGAGGGCGTGGGTCAGTCGTCGTCGGCCGAGTAGCGCGGGTCGACCTCGCCCGGGTCGACGCCGAGCAGCTCGGCGACCTGCTCGACCACGACGGTCAGGATGATCGCCTCGAGGTCGGCGCGGTCGGTGGCCCGGTGCTCGAGCGGGCGGCGGAAGACGACCAGCCGCGACGGGGTCGCGCCGCTGCCGCGCACGAGGGACGACAGGGGGACCCGCCCCGAGTCCCAGTCGTCGGGCAGCTGCGGGGTGTCCTCCACGGCGTACTCGACCAGGCCGAGGTGCTCGGACCACCGGGCATCGATCTCGGTGACCACGTCGAGCATGATCCGGTCGAACACCTCGCGGCGGCTGCGCGGTCGGGGCGGGGTGTGCTCGCGCGAGGGCCAGGTCAGCGGCAGCACGGCCGGTCCGCGCATCCCACGCCCGCGACGGTCACGTCGCGGGGGCCCGGTTCGCCCGGCCAGCCCAGTCGGCTCGGCGTCCCCCTGATCCTCGGTCACGATCAGCGAGCCTATCCAGCGCGGGGGCGCCGGACGGGTACCGTCTGCCGCGTGAGCGCGATTCCGGCAGCGCAGGGGCTGCGAACCTGCTCGCGCACTGCGTGTGCGCGTCGAGCAGTGGCGACCCTGACCTACGTGTACGCCGACTCGACGGCCGTCCTCGGCCCGCTGGCGACCTTCGCCGAGCCGCACGCCTACGACCTGTGCGACCAGCACAGCGAGCGTCTCTCGGCCCCGCGTGGGTGGGAGGTGCTCCGGCTCGCCCTGGGCACCCAGCAGTCCGGCCCGAGCGGTGACGACCTGCTCGCCCTCGCCGACGCGGTCCGGGAAGCAGCACGCCCCGTGCGCCCGCCGGTCGAGCAGCCGCGCGAGACCGGCCGCGAGACGGCCCGCAAGGGTCATCTGCGCATGCTCACCTCTGACGACTGACCGGCAGCGACCGGTGGACGGGCGTCCACTAGTGTCAGGCCCATGGCCAGCGCCACGACCTCCCCGGACAACCTGAGCAAGGTCTTCAAGGCCTACGACGTGCGTGGCATCGTCGGTGAGCAACTCGACGAGGACCTCGCCCGCGCGGCGGGTGCGGCCTACGTCGAGGTCCTCGGCGTCGACGCGATCGTCGTCGGCTACGACATGCGGCCGAGCTCGCCGGCCCTGGCCGGTGCCTTCGCGGACGGTGCGACCAATGCGGGCGCTGACGTCACGATGATCGGGCTCGCCTCGACCGACCAGCTGTACTTCGCCTCGGGCCACCTCGAGCTGCCGGGCGCGATGTTCACCGCCAGCCACAATCCGGCTGCCTACAACGGCATCAAGATGTGTCGTGCGTTCGCCCAGCCGGTCGGCGTGGAGAGCGGCCTGGCCGAGATCCGCGACCGGATCGCCGCTTCGGAGACCTCCGCCGCCGGCAACGGTGCGACGAACGGGCGGACCGGTTCGATCGGTTCCCATGACGTGCTGCAGGCGTACGCCGCCCACCTGCTGGCCCTCGCTCCGGTGACCGGCCGCACGCTCAAGGTCGTCGTCGACGCCGGCAACGGCATGGCGGGGCACACGGCTCCCGCCGTCTTCGACCGGCTGGCGGGACAGGTCGAGATGGTGCCGATGTACTTCGAGCTGGACGGCACCTTCCCCAACCACGAGGCCAACCCGATCGAGCCCGCCAACCTGGTCGACCTCCAGAAGCGGGTCATCGCCGAGCGCGCCGACATCGGTCTGGCCTTCGACGGCGACGCCGACCGCTGCTTCCTCGTCGACGAGCGCGGCGAGCTGGTCTCGCCGTCCACGCTGACGGCGCTGATCGCGGCCCGCGAGCTGGCCAAGGAGCCGGGCTCGACGATCATCCACAACCTGATCACCTCGCGGGCGGTGCCCGAGATCGTCACCGAGCTCGGTGGCAAGCCCGTGCGGACCCGGGTCGGTCACTCCTACATCAAGGCGACGATGGCCGAGACCGACGCCATCTTCGGTGGCGAGCACAGTGGTCACTTCTACTTCCGAGACTTCTGGCGTGCCGACTCCGGGATGCTCGCCGCGCTGCACGCGATGGCGGCGCTGGCCGAGGCCGACGTGCCGCTCTCCGCGCTGCTGGAGAGCTACGAGCGCTACCCGCTGAGCGGCGAGATCAACAGCACGGTCGAGAACCAGGGCGCCGTGCTGGCGACGCTGGAGGACACCTACGGCGGCCGCGACGGCGTCTCGATCGACAAGCTCGACGGGCTGAGCATCAGCCATGCCGACTGGGCGTTCAACGTCCGTGCCTCCAACACCGAGCCGCTGCTGCGGCTCAACGCCGAAGGAAAGGACGAGCCCACCATGGCCCGAGTCCGCGACGAAGCCCTTGCGATCATCCGGGGTGGCAAGTGAGCACCCCCGAGATCTCGCCCGAGCTGCTGGCGATCATCGTCTGCCCCGCCTGCCACGGCGACCTCATCGTGACGGCGGCCGACGCCGGGACCGAGCTGGTCTGCGGTGGCTGCGGCCTGGCCTACCCCGTGCGCGACGGCATCCCGGTGCTGCTCGTCGACGAGGCCCGCAAGCCGGTCTGAGAGGCCTCGCCATGGTCTGGTTCGACGAATCCCGCCTGGACGACGAGCGTGCGCTCGCCACGGCCGACCTGCGCCTGCGCAGCCTTGCCGAGGCCGGTGCGCGGGTACGCCGCGAGGTCGGTGAGTCGGCCGAGGCGATCGCCGAGGCGGTGGGCCGGGTGGGCGAGAGTCGGCCCCGCGCGGTCATCGCGGCAGGTCCGGACTCACGGCTCCTGCGAGCGGTCCTCGAGCCGTTCTGCCCCGTCCCGTTCGTGGCCTGGCCCGCACCGGCGCTGCCCGGCTGGGCCGGGAGCCTGGACCTCGTCGTGGTCCTCGCCCCCGAGGGCGGCGACCCCGGCACCGCACTCGCGGTGGCCGAAGCAGCACGTCGGGGCTGCCAGCTGGTCGTGGCGGCACCACCGGACTCGCTCGTCGCGGAGCACGCCACCGGTCGGTGGACGACGTTGCTGCCGACCCGGACCGGTGACCAGCTCGCGACCGCGGTCGCGATGTTGTCCTTCCTCGACCAGGTCCAGCTGGGCCCGACCGCGGACCCGGAGGCCGTCGCTGAGGCGCTCGACGTCGTCGCCATCGCCTCGTCCCCGAACCGCGACATCTCGATCAACCCCGCCAAGATGCTCGCCATCTCGCTCGCCGACGCCAGCCCGCTGGTGTGGGGCGGCTCCGTGCTCGCGGCCCGCGCGGCCCGCCGGGTCGCCGAGTCGATCCGTCGTACCTCCGGCCGCACCGCCCTCGCGGGCGACGCCGAGCACCTCCTGCCGGTCGTCGAGGCCGCCCGGCCGCGCAACGTCTTCGCCGACCCGTTCGCGGACGAGTCGGGGGAGCGGCGTCCGGTGCTCGTGATCCTCGACGACGGGGTCGACGACCCGGTCGTGCGCGACCAGCGGATCCGGCTCGAACAGGCCGCGCTGGGACACGACGTGCGCATCGAGCACGTCTCCTCCGAGGCGGTCGGCAACGTCAGCCGCTACGCCTCGCTGCTGCTCAACGGCACCTACGCGGCGGAGTACCTCCGCCTGGGTCTCGTCGACGACTGACAGTCCCTGACGGTCGGTGAGACCTGGGTCACGGGTCTCCTCCGGCCCCGGCCGGGTACCACTCCCCAATGCCGTCCTCGCGTGATCCGTGGCTCGACAACGCCAAGATGGGTCTGATCGTCCTCGTGGTGGTCGGCCACACCTGGGCGCTGCTCCCGTTCGACGGCCCGAGCGGTCACCTGTACGACTTCGTGTACCTGTGGCACATGCCGGCGTTCGTGTTCCTCTCCGGCTACCTCTCGCGCAGCTTCACCTACGCCCCCGAGCGGATGTGGCAGCTCGTCACCACGCTGCTCGTGCCCTACGTCCTCTTCGAGGGCGCGCTGGCCCTGTTCCGGCTGCACGTCGGGGGAGAGCAGCTCGACGACCTGTGGGCCGATCCGCACTTCCCGATGTGGTACCTCCTCGCGCTGGTCGTGTGGCGCCTGCTGACCCCCGTCCTGCGCCCGCTGCCGGGTGCGGCGCTGGTCGCCCTCGGCGTGTGCGTGGCCAGCGGCTTCCTCGGCGGGGAGTGGACCGAGCTGATGGACCTGCCGCGCATCCTCGGCTTCCTGCCCTTCTTCGTGCTCGGGGTGGCCACCACCCCTGAGCGTCTCGCCTGGGTGCGGGGCCGGTTCCCGGCGGTGCTCGGCGTGGCGTCCTTCGCCCTCCTCGCGCTGCTCGCAGTGCGCCTCGACGACTGGGCAGGCCGTTCCTACCTCTACTACCGGCCCTTCGAGGGCACGGACGACTCCACCACGACCGCTGTGCTGACGCGGCTGATGGTGGTGGGTGCGGGTCTGCTCGGCACCTTCGCGTGGCTGGCGCTGGTGCCCCGCCTCGACGGCTGGTTCGCGCGGATGGGTTCGGCGACGATGGTCGTCTACCTGTTCCACGGGTTTGCGATGAAGGGCGCCGAGTACGCCGGTGCGCCGGCCCTCTTCGAGGGCCACCCGTGGTTCGGGGCTCTCGCCGCGACCGGCTTCGGTGCAGCCGTCGCCCTGGGCCTGGCCTCGCCCCCAGTGCGACGCCTGCTCGGGCACCTGGCCGACCCGTTCAGCACGGCTCAGCGCCGGGTCCGCGAAGCGGTGGATCTCGCGGTCGTCGTACGCGAACAGGAGGAGGCGGACGAGCCGGCTCCCAGCGGCCGGTAGCCTTCGCCCCATGCCCCTCACCGGAGCCCGTCCATGAGCGCCGGCCTGTTCGGCCTGCTCGACGACGTCGCCGCCATCGCCAAGCTCGCCGCCGCCTCCATCGACGACGTCGGCGCTGCCGCCGGCCGCGCCACTGCCAAGGCTGCCGGCGTGGTGGTCGACGACACCGCCGTGACGCCGCAGTACGTCCAGGGCCTGGCCGCGGAGCGCGAGCTCCCGATCATCAAGCAGATCGCGATCGGCTCGATCCGCAACAAGCTGCTGCTGATCCTGCCGGCCGCCCTGCTGCTCAGCGAGTTCCTCCCGGACCTCCTGCCGGTCATCCTGATGGCCGGTGGCACGTTCCTCGCCTACGAGGGCGCGCACAAG
Source organism: Nocardioides sp. Root190 (assembly GCF_001428565.1). Taxonomy (GTDB): domain Bacteria; phylum Actinomycetota; class Actinomycetes; order Propionibacteriales; family Nocardioidaceae; genus Nocardioides. The sequence goes on from NZ_LMIA01000002.1 coordinate 113,731, forward strand.
GTCTGGCACCTGTTCACGCACCACGACGACCACGCCACTCCGGCGACCGAGGTCGGTCCGGAGGCGGAGAAGGCGATGGTCGCGGGCGCCGTGCGCACCGACCTGATCCTGTCGGCGGAGATCATGGTGATCGCCCTGGACGAGGTCGCGGACGAGAGCTTCTGGGCTCGCCTGGCGATCCTCGTCGTGGTCGCCTTCGTCATCACCGTGGTCGTGTACGGCGTGGTGGCGTTGATCGTGAAGATGGACGACGCCGGCCTGAGCCTCTCCCAGCGCTCCTCGGCGTTCGCGCAGAAGGTCGGCCACAGCATGGTCGCCGCGATGCCGAAGCTGCTGTCCTTCATCTCCATCGTCGGCACCGTCGCGATGCTCTGGGTCGGCGGGCACATCCTGCTCGTCAACATCCACGACGTCGGCTGGTGGCACGCCCCCTACGAGTGGGTCCACGACGTCGAGCACGACATCGAGCACGCCGTGAGTGGTTTCCTCGGCAGCACGCTGGCCTGGCTCGCCAACACCGGCATCTCCGCGGTGATCGGCCTGGTCGTCGGAGCTGTCGTGGTCGCGATCATCCAGGTGCTCCCGTCCAAGGGCGCCAAGGACCCGGTGGAGCACCACGCCGCCGGTGGGGCCGACGGGGCCGCCGGGACTGCGGTGAAGGACGACTCAGCGCCCTGACGGCTCAGCGCCGTGCGCGCCGTAGCGTCCACGCGCCGGCCGCCGCGAAGGGAACCGGCAGGAGGGTCGCCACGAGTCCGCCGCCCCGGCCGACGGACCGGATCGAGGCGGCGCCCACCAGCACGTCGAGGCTGTCGCTCGCGAGGCCCGCGCCTCCCCAGTGCGACGCGGACCGCTCCGGCGCAAGGACTGCGCCAGCGCCGAGGACGCTGTCGCGGACGCCGATCGTGCGCATCAGGAGCTGGAACGACGGGTCGTCACTGCGTCCGATGATGCGCGGGGCCGCCAGAAGGGCGACCCCGACGGCGAAGCGGACGGCGCCGAGGGCGCGGACGCCGCGGGTGGAGACCGGGGCTGAGGACATGCTCGAAGACTAGGACCGACTCAGCCGCCGACGCAGTCGTTCGAGCCGGAGTGGCAGGGAACGTAGGAGGGGTTCTCGGCCGGCGGCTCGGGCTCGGTCAGCTCCCGGAAGTCGATCTGCGGCACCGCGAACAGCAAGGCCACCGCCGCGGCCAGCGCCGTCACCGCGAGGTGCCACACGAACGCCAGCGTCGCCCGCCGTCGCGCCGCGAGAGCCAGGCTCGCCAGCACCGCAACACCCAGCGCCCCGGCGAGCAGTCGGTAGGTGAGGATCTCCTGGTCGCTCGGTCCCGAGCAGTGCGCGCCGAGGCAGAAGTAGACCCCGAACCCGTGCCACGCGACGGCGAAGGTCAGCAGGATCGCGGCGATGGAGGCGCTGGCCTCGGCGGCGCCAGCAGGACGTCGTACGAGGGCGGAGGGCATGGACGAATGCTCGGCGACACCGCGCCGTCCGTCATGAGCACGGGCGCTCAGCCGTCGTGATCAGGGCTCGGTGGCCCGGGGTGGGTCGAGTGCCCTCGTGCCGCCGGGGCCGACGAGGAAGAGCCGGCCGTGGGGGCTGGTCCAGAGGAAGTGCCCGGGTGTGAGGCTCAGGTAGCGCCACTCGCTGAAGGTCTTGGCTCTGTGATGTCGTCTGCAGAGTGGGTGGAGGTTGCAGGGGCAGGTGGGTCCGCCCTTGCGATGTGGGATCTCGTGGTCGATGTCGCACTTGGCGGCGGGTGTCGTGCAGTTGGGGAAGCT
>NZ_LMIA01000002.1:115537-116178 GCF_001428565.1 Nocardioides sp. Root190
TGACCGGGCGGATGATGATGCTGGTGGTTTCGCGGGAGCGGAGCCATTGCTTGATCTGTGCGGTGGTGACGGGTTTGTCTCCCCACCTGCCGACGGGGTTCTCGCCGGTGAGGGTGGTGTCGGTGATGTGGAGGTCCATGACGACCTTGCGGCCGGCGGAGCGGACGGTGATCTCACCGGTGTGTTCGTCGGTGGTGAGGAGGTCCAGGGCGAGGTCGCGTCGGGCGATGGCGCCGACTGCTTGTGCTCGTCGGGCGTCGAGGGATCCTTCGTCACCGAGGCGTCCCCGGACTTCTGCTTCGCGGGCGATGGCCTGGTTGAAGTCATGTCCGTCGGCGACGTCGACGATGGCGGTGATGAGGGCGTTGCCGTGCTCGTCGGCCTCGGAGATCTCGCAGAACCGGTGTTCCTGCGCCTTCTGGCGCTCGGCCTCGGCGCGTTCGGGGTCGAACCGGATGATGGCTTCGGTGATGAGTCGGTCGAGCTGCGCCCAGCTCACGCCACCGACGGCTGCGAGCTGGCGGTCGACGAACGCTGCCGCATCTGGTGTCAGTGACCTGGTCTGGTCGGCGATGCGGTGGGCCTTGTAGGGCGGTATCCGGCCCGCGATGACGGAGGCGAAGACCGACGGGAGGCGCCAG
>NZ_LMIA01000003.1 GCF_001428565.1 Nocardioides sp. Root190
GCTCTTCCGATCYGCCACGCCAGACCACACGCACGGGCCGCGACGTTCACCCGGCCGACCTCGACACCGTCCATCATCTGGAAGAAGCCCTTGCCCGGCACCCCACCCAGGATCTGGTCGGCACCGATGAGGTGGYCCTCGAGGATGAGCTCGGTCGTCTCGACGCCCTTGTAGCCCATCTTGTCGATCTTGCCGGGCACCGTGACGCCCTGGGCGGTCTCGCCGAACCCGGGCTCCTTCTCGACCAGGAACGTCGTCATGTTCTTGTACACGCTCCCTGACTGCTCCATGCCCTCGCCGTTTTTCACCAGGGTCGCGACCAGGGTCGAGGTGCCACCGTTGGTCAGCCACATCTTCTGGCCCGTGATGGAGTACGAACCGTCCTCGAGCTTGGTGGCCTTCGTGGAGACCGCGGAGACATCGGAACCCAGACCGGGCTCGGACATCGAGAACGCGCCCCGGACCTCACCGGTCGCCATCCGCGGGAGGTACTTGGCCTTCTGCTCGTCCGTGCCGTGCTGCATNCCCAGACCGGGCTCGGACATCGAGAACGCGCCCCGGACCTCACCGGTCGCCATCCGCGGGAGGTACTTGGCCTTCTGCTCGTCCGTGCCGTGCTGCATCAACAGGTACGCCACGATGAAGTGGGTGTTGATCACACCCGAGACGCTCATCCAGCCGCGGGCGATCTCCTCCACGACCAGGGCGTAGGTCAGCAACGACTCACCCAGCCCACCGAACTCCTCAGGGATCGTCAGCCCGAACACACCGAGCTCCTTGAGACCCTCGATGATCTCRGTCGGGTACTCATCGGCGTGCTCGAGCTCCTGAGCAGCCGGAATGATCTGCTCGTCGGTGAACTGACGAACAGCCTTGAGGATCTCGACCTGGTCCTCGTTGAGTCCCTCGGTCTGGCACAGGGATCGTCAGCCCGAACACACCGAGCTCCTTGAGACCCTCGATGATCTCAGTCGGGTACTCATCGGCGTGCTCGAGCTCCTGAGCAGCCGGAATGATCTGCTCGTCGGTGAACTGACGAACAGCCTTGAGGATCTCGACCTGGTCCTCGTTGAGTCCCTCGGTCTGGCACAGGCGCGACATCGATTTCTCCCCTTCGGCAAGTGGTACCGAGCTGGTGGTACCCGGCGGCACTCTACCCGTGAGTAGCCATCGACAGAGGCCCACGGACAGGGGCAGGACCCGGACGTGAGACATGTCACCCGGGGTCGTGTGCCACGATCGCGCCATGACCTCCGTGTACGACGCCACCCCGGCCGCCGCCCAGACCCCCGCCACCCTGGACGCCACCGCCGACCGGCTCGTCGAGACGCTCGACACCCTCGGCGCGCTGCTGGCCGACTTCACTGTCGCGCTGCACCAGTTCAACGCCAACATCGCCGGCTTCAACGGCACCGTGACCGACTTCGACACCGTCGTCGGTCGCGCCGACGGCCTGCTCGGTCGGGCCGAGGGACTGCTGGCGCCGCTCGCCGCGACGCAGCAGGTGGGCGACCAGATCAAGGCGGCCAGTCAGGTCGCGGGCCTGGTCGCCTCCGCCGCCGTCAAGCGCGGCGTCGCCGCCGGCAAGGGCCTCACCCAGCGCGCCGCAACGCCTTCCTGATCCGACCCACAGCGCGCCTCCACGCGCCGGGAACCTCGGCCGGCCCATCAGTGCTCCCCTGCGCCCGCACCTCGAGCCGGTGGACCATCCGCTCCTCGAGCATGGTCGCGAGGGCACGGGTCGCGACCTCGAGCGCGGCGGCGTCGTCGACGCGGGCCGTCTCCCCGAAGGAGTCAGGTCCGGGAACCAGGTCGGCGACATCGCCGGAGACGCTGCAGCCCAGCTCCTCGATCGTGCGGACCGACTCCTCGGCTACCTCCCGGCACCACTCCGCGTGCTCCCGGGCCAGGCGGGCGTTCCCGCTGTCGCTGCGCGCGAGGATGCCCATCGCGAAGTAGCGCTTGCCGACCTCGCCGTAGGGCACCCGTCGGCGGTGGGCCTGCGGCAGCAGGTCGTTGACCCGGCGCAGCACCTCGGCCTCGGCGACGCCCAGGGCCGGGTTGCCCGGACCGCTGGCCTCCTCGAGATCGTCGGTGGCCACGTCCAGGACCGCGCAGTACCGCTCGAGGAGAGCAGAGCGCGGCCCGCCGCCGCCCGGGACGGTCACGACGTGGATCCGCTCGGGTGCGACGTGGCGCGCCCAGCGGTGCAGCACCGCCGAGAGGTCGAGCCGCTTCCAGTCCATGTCCGTGCGTCTGGTCGCCGCCCGCAGCGCACCGACGTACTCGTCGAGGCGCTCGGAGCGTCCCGCCTTGAGTGCCTCCTGCCACAGCGAGGGCACCTGTCGGGCGAGGTCGCGGACGGTCAGCACCACGTGGACCTCGTGGCCCGCGCAGGCCTGCAGCAGTCGTTCGATCTGTTCGGAGCTCGCCTGGGCGAGGGTCTCGTGGCTGATCAGGGCGTGGGGCGTCGTGACCGCCTCGAGCTGCCCGGGCAACAAGGAGAGGGAGCGTGCCACCCGGTCACCGTCGTGCGCCGGGTCGACGCGCTCGCGCACGTCCAGCGCCAGCCAGAAGGTCTCGATGCGACCTTCCGGGACGAGCGTCACCCCCCGCTCGCGCAGCCGGTCGACCGATCCCCAGCAGATGTTCTGGAGGTAGGACGTGCCCGTCTTCTGGAGACCGATGTGGAGGTAGACCCGCGTCACGCAGGCATGTCTACCGGATCTGGCGGCTGATGCCGGTACGGAGCCGGACGAAGTCCGCCTCTTCCAGGGTCACCTGACCGCGTCCCGGACGCTCGACCATCCGGTAGTCGAGCGGCTGGTCCACCTGGATCGCGAGCAGCTTGACGCCCGCGGACGTGCTGAACACCAGCGCGCTCGGGGGCAGTGCGCCGGCCTTCGAGTACGGGCGACGGATCGCCCAGGACCGGTTCGCGGTGTTCATGCCGATCGCCTGCATCAGGGCCTTCTCGGGGAAGGACCGCTTCGCGCTCCACGACACCACCCGCACGTTGACCCCGCGCCGGTGGGCGTCGACGAGTGCCTTGAGCAGTGTCTCGTCCGCGAGCCGGGCGGTGCCGATCAGCATCGTCGAGCCCTTCGGAGCGAGCTGGACGGCCTTGATGATCCGTCCCATCACGGCCCGACGGCCCTCCGACAGACGTGAGACCGGGAGGTTCACGACGTGGCCCCGCACGAACGAGACCGCGGTGCGGGGTACGGCGACCCGGGTGTCGAACCGGAGGTTCGCCACGACGGCGTCGTGGTCGGAGTTCAGCTCACGGGTCACCTGCTTGGTCACGCTGAACTGTGCGGCATTGCGCACGAAGATGAAGTCGATCGTCGCACCCTGGTGGTCCCCGGTCGGCAGCATCGTGCCGGTCATGTCCCAGGTGGGCGTCATGCCGTACGCCGCCAGCGTGCTCCGCGGATACTCCTTGGACCGGTAGTGCCGGTTGAGGTCACCGGCCAGCAGCACGGGGCCGTCGGCCGCGAGCGAGGTCGCCAGGGCGCCCAGGCGCTTCACGGAGGGGAGCAGGAGGTTCGCCGTCAGCGTCGTCTTCGGCGCCACGTGGTAGGAGACGACCGAGATCCGCTGGCATCCGTCGACCGAGCGCAGGGTCACCCAGTTCGCGTACCGGAGGCCGAGCTCGGTGGTCTGCGTCGCGGTCTTGCCCGGCTGGTTGGAGACGTACATCGTGCCCTGCGCGACGGCGTTCCAGCGGTCCGTGCGCCACACCACCGGGTTGGCCCCGGTGTAGCGCCCGGGAGTGCGCCAGATGGCGTAGCCCTTGGGCGCGAGCACGCTGTCGGCGCGAGCTGCGACCTCGTTGAAGGCCACGAAGTCCGGGCGGTCGAGGAACACCTTGGCCAGGTCGGCCGCGGTCTGCGACTTCGTCATCCCCGACTTGATGTTGGCCTCGACCATCTGGACCGGTCGCGTCGTCGGACAGGTCGCCGCAGCGGCCAGGTGAACCTCGCCCTCACCGACCTCGAGTGCAGGCGCCACGGCCAGCACCAGTCCGGCCAGCGCGATGCCCGACACGAGTCGCCGCAACCTCCTGACCCCCACTCGGCCAGAACCGTTGATCGACCCGTCGGTCATGTTGTTTCCCCTCGCGACACATTCACCTTCAACAACAAAAGTCACATGATTCTCATCAGTAACTCGAGGCCACACAAGGCCTTTCCATTAACTACAAAGGTGTAATTCGATAATCACAACGGTGTCATTCACAATGCAGAATTCAGCGCAGAGGAATATCCGTCGTGCCGATCGGCACGACAGCGACAGAACTGAGCAGAGCAGCCTTCAGCGAGTGAGCCCGAGCGCGGTGGCGATCGGGTCGGCGAGCGCCCGGGCGTACTCCACCGTCACGTGCTCACGGTCGCGCAACGGCACGATCTTGCCGATCACCGCCGGGCAACCGCCGGCGGCGCAGAACCACCGCTGGACGTCGACGAAGGTCATGTCCAGGGACTCCACGGTGTCGCGGAACTCCCCCTGGATCCGCTCGTCGGGCGCCTCGGCACGCTGGAGGCAGTCACCGAGGTCGACCCCGCGCGAGGACAGGCAGGTGCCGGGGGCGCGTGGGAGCTTGGGGCTGTTCCCGATCATCGCCACCCGGCCGGCCAGCGGAGCGAGCAGCTCCAGCTGTGCCTTGAGGCCGGGGACCTGGTTGGCCTTCATGAACGGCGAGCGGTAGGCGTTGTTGGCGACCAGCACCAGGTCGGGGTGGAGCTCGCGGACCTGGTCCATGGCCCACGCCTTGAAGTCGGCGCACTCGCTCCACTCACGGCCGCTGTCGGTCGCCCGGGTCGCGGTGATCGCGGGACATCCGCTGTAGACGAAGACATAGACGGCATAGCCGTAGCGCTCGCCGATCTCGGAGACGGCCGCGCTCCAGTGTCGCGCGTGGGAGTCCCCCATGATCACGATGGAGCGTTGGGCGTCCGGGTCACCGAAGGGGCACAGCTCGGTGGTCCCGGTCCGGTAGTCGCAGTCCCCCAGGGGCGCCACCGACTCCCTGACCGAGCCCAGCGCCGGCTCCAGGCCACCGGGCACGGGGCGGCCCCGCTCGGCGGCCAGCACGGAGGCCTGCACGAGGGCGACGGTCGGATCGTTGCTGAGGTCGTCGCCGGCGTAGTCCGACACGGAGATGTCCGGGTTGTCCTCCAGCGCGGCGAGCTGGCCGTCCACCCAGGCGTGCGCCCCGACCGCGGTGACGACGACCAGGGCCAGGCTGGCGGGGTAGAGCGCGATGGCACGCGCCCGGGGACGCCACCGGACTCCCTTGCGGAACGGCTGCTCGACCAGGTGGTAGGTGGCGGCGCTCAGCACGAACACGAGCACCAGGGCGAACAGCAGGTGCGGACGCGACAGGCGCGGCTCGTCCCAGTACTCCTGGCACAGTCGGAACACCGGGAAGTGCCAGAGGTAGAGCGAGTAGGACCAGTCCCCCACCACTCGCGCCGGGCGGAGGGAGAACAGCCGGTAGAGGTACGTCGACGGCGCGGCCGCCGAGCTGCCCGCACCGAGCATCAGCGCAGCACCCAGCACCGGCACCAGTGCCAGGCTGCCCGGGATCGCGGTCTGCTCGTCGAAACGGAACGTCGCCCAGGCGATCAGCGCGAGGCCGACGGCCAGCGCGGCCTCGGTCGCCCACCGGCCCAGCCGGGGCGCTCGACCCCAGACGAGCGTCGCGGCGAGTCCACCGATCCCGAGCTCCCACGCGCGTGCCGCGGTCGAGAAGTAGGCGCCGGTCGGGCTCGTGACCGTGACGTGGATCGACCACGCGAGCGAGGCCAGCGTGATCGCGCCGAGCGCGATCAGCACCGCTGAGCGCAGGGCACGCTGGCGTTCCTGCGCCTCGGCGGAGGGTGCCCGGCGACGCACCAGCAGCGCGATGGCGAGCAGGACCAGCGGGATGACGATGTAGAACTGCTCCTCGACCGACAGCGACCAGTAGTGCTGCACCGGCGAGGGTGGCTCGCCCTGGGAGAAGTAGTCGGTCTCGACGAGGCTGAAGCGGATGTTGGCGGCGAAGAACGCGGCCCAGACCGAGTCCTTGATGACCTCGACCCCACGCACCAGCGGGAGGATCCACGCGGCGGCGACCGCCGTCACGACGAGGACCACGGTCGCTGCCGGGATGACCCTGCGGGCGCGGCGGGCGTAGAAGTCGAGGATCGAGATCCGCCGGGTCTCGCCTGCCTCGCGCAGGAGCAGTCCGATGATCAGGAACCCGGAGATCACGAAGAAGACGTCGACGCCGACGAAGCCGCCCGAGGCGGTCCGGAACCCGGCGTGCGCCAGGATCACCAGGCCCACGGCGAGGGCTCGCAGCCCCTGGATGTCGGAGCGGAAGGATCGCGGTTCACCCACCGGCGATCCTCCTCCTGCCCACTGCTGTCCACTGCTGCGTCGATCCGGGCGGGTGCCCGGGCGTCGCGTACGATACCCGCCATGTCCGACCACTCCGGCCGCCGCCGGCACGCCGCGGGGGCGACGTCCCTTCGGACCTCGCGGTCGGACTTCCTTCCGGTCATCGCCGTGATCGTGCTCGGCGCCATCCTGCTGGGCGTCGCGACGCTGTGGGACGGCGGCGTCCCCGAGGCTGCGAGCGACCCCACCAAGGCCGGTACGAGCATCCAGCAGGCCAGCGACTCCTCGCGTCCGCGCCACGACGCGGACGAGCGCGAGGTGAGCGGCGAGATCATCGAGCCGCTCTCCGAGTCGGCGGACCAGGACACCCAGGGCGTCGACCCGGAGCTGCGTGCCGCAGCCGAGACCACGACCACCCGGGTGTCGAAGGTGACGTTCCGTGTGGCGACCTTCAACGTCCTGGCCAGCCAGCACACCGACGCCGGTGGCCAGCACGGCTCCTGGCCCAGCTCGGGCTGGCGCACGCCGCAGACCGTCGGCTACATCCGCAACCACGACGTCGACGTGGTCGGGTTGCAGGAGGTGAAGTCCGGACAGCTGAGCGGCATCACGGCCGGCACCGGCTTCCGCGCCTGGCCCGGTGGTGGCGACCCGGACAACTCGATCATCTGGGACCCGAAGGTCTTCGACTTCGTCTCCGGCGACTCCTTCCACATCACCTTCATGAACTCCGTCCGTCCGCAGACGATCCTGCGGCTTCGGCACAAGGCCACGAAGCTCGAGTTCTACTTCCTCAACATGCACGCGTCCGCAGGCGGCGGGAAGTACGCCGGCAGCCGGGCCGCCGGGCACAACACGGCCGTGGCGACGGTCAACCGTCTCAAGAAGGACGGCATCCCGATCTTCCTGACCGGTGACATGAACGACCGCGAAGCGTTCTTCTGCCGGGTGATGCCGCCGACCGGCATGGTCGCCGCCGTCGGTGGATCGACCGCGGGCGGCTGCCGTCCGCCGGGCGGCATGCCCGTCGACTGGGTCGTCGGGACCTCGCAGATCGACTTCAGCAACTTCGTCAACGACAAGTCGCCGGTGTCGCGCAAGGTCAGCGACCACCACTTCGTCGCAGCAACCGCGACCATCCGCGCGACCCGCTGACCCCGCCACCCCTGCCGCCGTTGCCGGCGGCCTTCTGGCGGAGCTCACGCACGTCGCCCAGGAGCACGGCGACCAGCTCGGTGGCGGCGGCCGCCACCTCGCTGTCGGTCACGGAGTCCGGCGTACGACGCTCGGGCAGCTCGTCGGGCACCCGGAGGTGCTCGATGTCGCCGATGACGTCGACGCCGTGCTCGGCGACGTACTCGATCGCCGCACGGGACCGCTCGCGGCAGTCCTCGACCTGGTCGGGATAGGGCCAGAACGGCTCGCCGCGACGCGGGACCAGCCGCTCGTCGGCCAGGAAGGTGCGGATGTAGACGCCCCGGTCGAACGCCTTGGAGAACGAGCCGAGATGGGCGTTGACGCGGCGCAGCAGCTCGGCCTCCACCACACCCATGGACTCGTTCGGGAACGACTGCGAGAGGTCGTAGGCCGACGGCGTGATGCCGAGCAGACCGCCGAACCGGTGCCAGATCTCGTCTCGGGGTGCGGTCCGGTCGAGCGGGAGCACGTGGATCTGGTCGTGGGGCACGGCCCGGGACCAGCGCTCCAGCACGAGGCGCAGGTCGAGCGTGCGCCAGTTCCAGATGGAGGTGGGGCTGGTGGAGACCGAGCGCGAGTAGTCGGCCATCGGCGCGGTCGCCTTGTTCTTCAGGCTCTCCTGCCAGCTCGCGGTGAACAGCCCGAGGGGCTCGCGGGCGGTCACGATCACCTCGACCCGGGCAGGGGCCAGGGCCGCGATCATCTCCGCTGCCTGCTCGCTGCTGGCGGCCGCGAAGAACTCGTGGCTGATCAGGCCGTCGCCGTCCCAGTCCGCGAGCTCGGCACGGATCCGGTCCCACGAGGTCTGCTCACGCTCGGGACGCTTGAGGATCGCCTCGCCCTCGCGGACCACGCGGCTCGCCCAGAGGTGGTCGCGGCGCTCGCTGCCCGGGACCAGCAGGCCCTCGGCGCGCAGCTGGTCGCGGGAGGACCACAGGATGGTCTGGAGATAGCTGGTCGCGGTCTTGGGCAGACCGATGTGGAGGAAGACCCGGCGTGCCATCGCTGGGACCCGGCTCAGAGACCGTGCTGGAACTTGGTGATCGCCTCGGCGACCCGGTCCTCGTCACGCTCTGCCATCGGCACGAGCAGCTCCTGGACCAGGTCGGCCAGCTCCGCGAGACGCAGGTGATGACGTCGCAGCTCCGCGATGGAGGCCTCGATGCCCTCGACCTGCTCGCGCAGCTCCCGGAGCTCCGCACTCGCCCGGTTGCCCCTCATGCCCACTGCGCCACCATTCGTTGGATCTGTTGGTCCGGACCGCCACCCTCGACGGCCTCCACGGACAGGATGGTCCCGCCGTGGCGTTCGGTGAGCTCGACCAGCCGGTCGACGGCGAGTGGCCGAACGCCGAAGGGCGGCTTGGAGCCGCCCGTCCAGACGTCAGCATAGAGCGTTCCCCCGCCACGCAGCGCGAGGGAGGCGAACCTCAGCAGCCCCTCGCGTCCGGTGCGGTTGGTGGCGTCGAAGACGTGGCGCGCGAGGATCACCCGGTCCCCCGGCTGCCGCACGACACGGGCACCCTCGGAGAGCACAGAGCGCAGGTCGGTCAGGTTCAGCGGGCGCGACTCCAGGTCGAGGCCGCGCTTGCTGGCGGCGGCGAGGGCTCCCCTGCTCCCGCGCGGCACGTAGTCGTAGGCGATGACCGCCCGCCCCTCCCCCGCGAGCCACAGGGAGTCCCCGCCGATGCCCGCGCCGACGTCGAGGACGGCTGCGTCCGCGGGCACCTCGGCAGCGACACGTCGGGCGAGGTCGGAGGGGCCGCCCTTGGGGGTGCGCCCACCCATGCCGATCAGGCGGCGCTCCCAGTCGCGTCGGTAGACCGTCATGCCGCGGAACCAGTCGTTGAGGCGCCGGGTGGTCGACCTGGGCGTCTCGAACTTGAAGGCCGGGTCCGGCACCTTCCACGACGCGCCGTACATCGCCTCGAGCAGCTTCTCGGGGCGCGCCGGGGCGGGGTACTCCCGGCCGGCGAGGGTGCAGGTCGTGAACGGGAAGAGCCAGGCCTCGTCGTACTCCGTGCCGACCTCACCCATGAGGTAGAGGCGGCCCTGGTCGAGGAAGCCGCCGAACAGGTCGAGGCCCCGCACCGAGCCGTCGCTCTCACGCACGTCGATGCGGAAGGCGGCGCCGCTGTAGCGGTAGGTCTCGAAACCGCGCGCGATGACGGCCCGCTGGAGCCGGTAGGACTCGGTGATCACGTCGGCCGGCGTGGTGTGGCGCGACACGTAGCCGAGGTCGGCGTCGGAGTCGTGCCCGAGGAACTGGCCCTCACGGACCGCGCCGAGCAGCGTGCCGTACGCCGGGAAGGCGTCGACCCCGAGCTCGGCCATCATCGCGATCACGGCATCCATCGCGTCGAGGAGCGGGGTCAGCTGCTCCTCGGTGCGACCACCGAAGGTCGGGCTGAACCGGCCGGACTTGTCGAGGCTGATCTCCAGGCCCTGCGCATTGACGAAGGCGACCCGGGAGGTCGCCTCACCGAACTGGCGTTCCTCGCGGTGCAGGTCCCGGTCGGCGACGTGCTCGCGGAGGACCAGCTCGGTGCGTCCCTTGAAGTAGGGCCGCATCCGGTCCGGCCAGGCGACGGTGCGGTGGTCCAGACGGCGCGGAACCCGCTCGGTGTCACGCATCAACCAGAACGACCAGATCCGGCGACCGTCGAACAGGACGTCGACGACCCGGTCCTCGCCGTGCACGATGAGGTGGATCTGGCGGTCGTCCACGGACACGACCCGCGTGCGACCCATCCGAGCGGAGACCCAGCGAGCCGCGCCAACGGCCCGCAAGGCCACACCCGCCACCGTCAGTAGTCCTTCTCCATGTTGGCGTAGGGGTCGAGGTTCTTCGGGACCAGGCTCGGGACCACGGCGCGGCTGCGCGGCGGGTTGCGGAACCAGTAGTCGATGTGGCGCTGGTAGGCGAGGACCGGCGTCGACCACTTGAAGATCCCGATGTTCTCGTCCGAGACGCGGGAGAGGTCGGAGATGTTGGAGGAGCCGTTCATCATCCAGTACGACCGCTTGCCGTCGATCATGCCGTTGATCGTCCAGGCCTTGAGGTGGAAGTACTTGTCGAGCACCTTGTCGCCGTCGACGTCGGCGGCGAGCTGGCGCACCGGCATCGGTCCGCGACCGGACTTGCGCTTGAGGATCGCGCCCGTGCTGGCACCGAGGATGGTGTAGCCCATCTTGATGTCGCAGCCCTGGTCCCAGAGCCTCTTGAGCCAGACGGCGACGTCATCGCCCCACGCGCCACGGATCACGTCGGGAGCCGAGCGGATCACGGTGCGACCGGTCCAGGTGTTCGTCGGGTCCTTGCACTCGACCTTCTTCAGCGTCTCCAGGAGCGGGTCCTTGGGAGTCGCCGGGTGGGCGTCGTACGGGTTCGCGATGCGCGGCGAGAAGTGGAGCTCGTAGGTCGGCGCGACATAGCTGCGCCAGGTCGGGTAGGCCGCCTTGTCCTGCCACATCTGGGTGTAGATGCCGCGGGCGAAGTTGTAGAGGCCCGGCTTGTCGACGTAGGTGTAGATGTCGTTCCACTGGTTGCCGGCGGAGGCCTGGGTCAGGTTGGCCGAGCCCTGGATGACGACGTTCTTGGACGCGCCGACCTGGGAAAACAGGAAGAACTTGGCGTGCGCGGAGGCCGAGTTGCCGCGGCGGCAGGCGCCCTGGCACTTCTTGGCGTAGCTGCGCTTGGCCGACGGCAGCACCTTGTTGTAGCGCTTCAGGCCGGTGAGCAGGCGCGCGAAGTGGGGGTTGGGCACCTCACGGCTCTGGTTGGTGGCGTCCATGAGGACGTAGATCTTCACGCCGCGACGCTGGGCCTCGAGCAGCGCGGTGACCGCGCCGCGGGACATGAGGTTCCACGACATGATCTGGATCAGGGCGCCGCGGGGCGTCCGCTTGATCGCGCCGACGATCTTGTTGACGATGCGGAACTTGTCGGCCTTGGAGCCGTAGGCGGAGTTGAACGTGATGGCGTTCGACAGGCGGCACGTCGGCTTCGAGGACAGCCAGCAGCTGAGCGGCGCGGCGGAGCGCACCGAGTGCTGGACCCTCACCTCGGCCGAGGCGAGCGCGGGTGCGGGTGCGGGCGCAGTGGCGGTCGCAGGAACGACCTGTGACACCGACAGCGAGCACACGAGCGCCAGCAGGAAGAGCAGGATTCGACGCACGGCAGAACAACCCCTTCGGTCCGATCGGGTCCGAGCGGCGTCTTCGCCACGGCCACGAGGGCGGACCGGCCCCCACGACGTCCGGACACTTTACATACCGAACCCGTCGATTCCGTCATCAGCGACAGGTGGGACCTGTCAGTGGCGCCGAGACGCCCGGTCAGCCGCGGCAGCTGGCGAGCACGTCCTGGTAGTCCGCGTCGTCCAGCAGTGCACCATCGGCCTCCGCGATCGGGCCGTCCGCGACGGCCCAGAAGCGGTCGTCGAAGGTGATGATGAACTGGCCCGACTCGCACTCGATGCCGTCGAGGTCCACGGGCGTGGCACCGTCCATGCACCCCAGGTAGTCCTCGGCGAGCGTCTCGCCCTCCTGCCAGACCTCCTCGCAGGTGGGGAAGCCACCGTCGTAGGACTCCTCGGCCGTCGGAGTCGAGGTGGACGAGCTGGTGTCGGTGTCGTCGGCGGCCGTGTCGCCGGAGTCCGACCCGCACCCGGCGAGCAGCACGACGGACAGGACCGGCGCACCGAGCGCGAGGAGGCTTCGAGGGCTCATGCGGTCATGATAGGCCCGCGCGGTCCCCCGGGTCCTGCGATCGGCGGCGTGCCAGCGGGGCGTCGGAGGGCCGGGGCAGCCGTACGGCGGTAGCGTTGCCCATCGTGAGCTCCACCCCGTCCCGCGTGTTCGCGGCCAGGCTGGTCGGGCTCCCGATCTTCGACCCGCAGGGCGATCAGGTCGGGAAGGTCCGCGACCTGGTCGTGGCGATGCGCATCGAAGGCACCCAGCCCCGGGTCCTCGGCATGGTCGCCGAGGTGTTCGGACGACGCCGGATCTTCGTACCGATGACCCGGGTGACCAACATCGACAGCGCCCACGTCTACACGACCGGGCTGCTCAACATGCGCCGCTTCGAGCAGCGCTCGACCGAGACCCTCGTCATCGGCCAGATGCTCGACCGCACCGTCACCATCACGGGCTCCGACGTCACCGGCTCCGTGTACGACGTCGCCATGGAGCCGGCGCGCAACCGCGACTGGGTGCTGAGCCGGGTCGCCATCCGCGAGGCCTCCAAGGGCTTCCGCCGCCGCGGCCAGACCCATGTCGTGGAGTGGCGCGACGTGATCGGCCTGTCCCGGCGCGACGAGACCCAGGGCGCCGCCCACCTGATCGCGGCGATCAACGAGATGCGCCCGGCCGATGCGGCCAACCTGCTCCACGACCTGCCGCCCGACCGACGGGCCGCCGTCGCACTGGCCCTCGACGACGAGCGCCTGGCCGACGTGCTCGAGGAGATGCCCGACAGCGACCAGGTCGAGATCCTCAAGGGCCTGGACTCGGAGCGCGCGGCGGACGTGCTCGAGGAGATGTCGCCGGACGACGCCGCCGACCTGGTGCGCGACCTCCCGCCCGAGACCGCCGAGATCCTGCTCGACCTGATGGAGCCCGACGAGGCCGAGGACGTGCGGCGACTCCTCAACTACGTCGAGGACACCGCCGGCGCCATGATGACGCCCGAGCCGGTCATCCTGGGCACCGACGCCACCATCGCCGACGCCCTCGCGCACGTCCGCAACCCCGACCTGACCCCCGCGCTGGCAGCACTGGTCTACATCTGCCGCCCTCCGCTCGAGGCACCGACCGGGAAGCTCATCGGCGTCGCCCACATCCAGCGCCTGCTGCGGGAGCCGCCCTCGACACTGGTCGCCGGCGCGCTGGACGACTCGCTGGAGCCGTTGCGGCCCGAGGCGTCCATCGACGAGGTCGCCGCGCACCTGGCCACCTACAACCTGGTCGCCGCTCCGGTCGTGGACGAGGACCGCCGGCTGCTCGGCGCGGTCACCGTCGACGACCTGCTCGACCACATGCTGCCCTCCAACTGGCGTGACGTCGCCCGGGCGGCCCGGGGCGGGGAACCGCGATGAGCGACACCCGGCGCACCCGCGACCGCCTCGACTCCCCGCGCGAGGAGCGACGCCAGCTGGTCCGACGCCCCACCCTCAACAAGGACGCGTTCGGTGTCTTCGCCGAGCAGTTCGCCCGGTTCATGGGCACCGCGACCTTCCTGATCTACATGACGCTGTTCGTCCTGGTGTGGATCGGCTGGAACCTGCTGGCTCCGGACAGCTCCCGCTGGGACGACTACCCGTTCATCTTCCTGACCCTGATCCTGAGCCTCCAGGCGTCGTACGCCGCGCCCCTGATCCTGCTCGCGCAGAACCGTCAGGAGGCACGCGACCGCGTCATCGCGGAGCAGGACCGGCAGGCCGATGCCCGGGCCCACGCCGACATGGAGTTCCTCGCCCGGGAGATGGCATCGCTGCGGATGGCCGTCGGCGAGGTCGCGACCCGCGACTACCTCCGCTCCGAGCTGCGGACCCTGTTGTCCGAGCTGGACGACCGCGCCGAGGAGTGGTCCGAGGGACGTGCGACGTCTCACGCGGACGGCGACGACGGCGAGCGACCGGGCACTGCCTAGACTCATCTGTTGTGAGCAGTACGCAGCAGGCCCCGTCCGTCGAGCAGGTCATGACGGCTCTGAGCCGGGTCAACGACCCGGAGATCAAGCGCCCCATCACCGAGCTCGGCATGGTCGACGAAGTGGTGATCGCTCCCGGCGACGGTGGATCCGTCGTGACGGTGAAGGCACTGCTGACCGTGGCCGGTTGTCCGCTCAAGGAGACCATCACCCGCGACGTGACGGCCGCCGTGGTCGCCCTGGCCGGCGTCACCCAGGTCGAGGTCGAGCTCGGCGTGATGTCGGCCGAGCAGCGTGGCGGCCTCCACGAGACCCTGCGCGGCGGTCAGGCGCAGCGGGAGATCCCGTTCGCGCAGCCCGGTTCGCTCACCAAGGTCTTCGCGATCGCCTCCGGCAAGGGCGGCGTGGGCAAGTCCTCGGTGACCGTCAACCTGGCGATCGCGCTGGCCAGGGCGGGCCGCAAGGTCGGCCTGGTCGACGCCGACGTCTACGGCCACTCCGTGCCCGCCATGCTGGGCGTCGCCGACTCCCGGCCGACCCAGGTCGAGGACCTGATCATGCCGGTGCCGACCGCCTCCGGCGTCTCGGTCATCTCGATCGGCATGCTCAAGCCCCGTCGCGACCAGGTCGTGGCCTGGCGTGGACCGATGCTCGACCGAGCGCTGGTCCAGATGCTCGCCGACGTCTACTGGGGCGACCTGGACGTCCTCCTGCTCGACCTGCCGCCGGGCACCGGTGACGTCGCCATCTCGATGGGCCAGCACCTCCCGGGCGCCGAGGTCGTTGTCGTGACCACGCCGCAGGAGGCGGCCGCCGAGGTCGCCGAGCGCGCCGGCACGATGGCCTCGATGATGCACCAGCGCGTCGTCGGCGTCGTGGAGAACATGAGCTACCTCCCCTGCCCGCACTGCACTCCCGAGGGCAAGGACCACCGCATCGAGGTCTTCGGGTCGGGCGGCGGCGACCGGGTCGCCCAGACGCTCTCCCAGCGGTTCGGGTACGACGTCCCGATCCTGGGCCGGATCCCGCTCGACGTGTCCCTGCGCGAGGGCGGCGACGCAGGGAAGCCGATCGTCGAGTCCGACCCGACGTCGCTCTCGGCCCAGGCCCTCTCGTCCATCGCCGACCGGCTCGACGGCCGGGGACGCGGCCTGGCCGGCCTGCAGCTCGGCCTCACCCCCAGCAACAAGTTCTAGGCGCCGGGCAGGAGACGACGTGTTCGGGATCGGCTTCGGCGAGCTGGTGGTCATCGCCTTCCTCGCCGTGCTCGTCTTCGGGCCCGATCGCCTGCCCGAGCTCGCCCAGCAGGCCGGACGCTTCGTGCGTCAGCTGCGCCGGTTCGCCCTGAACGCCCGCGACGAGCTGCGCTCCGAGCTCGGGCCGGAGTTCGCCGACCTGGAGCTCGCCGACCTCGACCCGCGAGCCATCGTGCGCAAGCACATCGCCGAGGCGATGGCCGAGCTGGACGAGCTCGAGGACACCATCCGCGGCGACGTGCCGGAGCCGGCCGCCCAGAAGCCGCTGGAGCTGGGCGAGCGCCCGCCGTACGACGTCGACGCGACCTGACCCGCTCGAGACAGCCCTGGGGAGGAGCGTCGCTCCCTAGGAGCGCGACTGCGCGGCCGCCAGGGCGCTGAACGCGATCAGCACGGTGCGCCGGTCCTCACCCTCCACCAGCTCGCAGAAGTCGGCCCCGACCCGGCGCAGGGCGCCGTCGTGACGGCTGCCGTCGACCAGGTGCACGACGCACTCCTCGCCGGCCTCGGCGATGCGTCGCAGGGCCGAGGCCAGGCCCAGGCGGGTCAGCGGTGACCACGCCACCTCGGGCACCGAACGGATCGAGGCCCCCTCGGCGGTCGTCACCGCACCGAGGCTGACCACCCAGTCGTGCTCACCGCTCGCGAGGAGCAACCAGCCGTCCGCGACGCGCTCGATGACGCCTGCCACCGGTCCGATGCCACGGATCGTGAGCGTCACCGTCGTGCCGGTCGAGGCCATCAGCCGACCGGCCAGGGTGACCTGCTGGTACTCCGCCCGGCTGCGGTCGGCCACCTCGGCCGTCCGCTCCGCCGCGTGGAGCGCACTGGCCTGACCCTCGAGATCGTCGAACAGCGCAAACAGGTCGTGCTCCCAGCCCATGGCTCCACCCTCGCACGCTCACCGGCCGCGCCCGCCAGCGGGCAGGTCCCGGTCGACGCCCTGGGGAGAAACGGTTGACTACGGTCCCGAACGGCATCATCCTGAGGCAAACAGAAGCAAACGCAAAGGTTCTCGGGATGAATCACGCTCCTTCTGCTGCCGTCCGCTCACGCGCAGCACTGCTCTGGCTGGCCGTCAGCGCGGCCGCCGGCACGCTGCTCACGCTCGCCGCGCCGTTCCTCGCGCCCCTGGCCGGCCCCGGGTCGAGCGCCCCGGCCACGACCTTCGACGACCTGTTGGTGGCCTGCTGCGCCGCGGCCGCCCTCGCCGCGACGGCACTGCTGTGGCTCACGACCACCGAGGTCGCCCTCGGCGCGTGGCGATCCCCGGCACGGCCGGCTCGACGGACCGGGCCTGCAGGACCCCTCAGGAGCCTGCTGCTGGCCGCCTGCGGCGTCGCAGTGCTCACCAGCACCTCCCCCGCCCTGGCCGCCTCCCCGGACGGCCACGAGCCGCCCACCGGCACCGAGGTCCGCCACGCCCTCGACGGACTGCCGTTGCCCGACCGCGCCGACGGCGCTCCTGCTCCCTCCCGCACGACGGCCGTGGTGCGCGCTCGGGAGGGCGACAACCTCTGGTCGATCGCCGCCACGGCGGTGGGCGAGGACGCCGGCGAGGCCGACCTGACGGCGTACTGGCGCCGCGTCGTGGCACTCCACACCGCCACCCCCGGCGCGGACCCCGACCTGATCCGTCCCGGCCAGCTGATCCGGCTGCCACCGAGCTGAGCCACCCCCACCCACACCCCACCCACACCCCGCAGGAGCCACCATGTCCGCCTCATCGCCCGAGCTCGTCGGCCTGCGCCTGTCCGTCCCGGTCGCACCCACCCAGGGCACCCTCGCCCTGGCCCTGCTCCCCCGACAGGGTCCGCCCGCCACCCCGCCCCGCTCGTCGGGAGCGACCCGGCCGGGCGCCGCGGTCGTGCCGATCGATCGTCGACTGCGCCGCACGATCGAGGAGTGGACCCACCGCTTCACCCAGGCCGCCGTCGAGATCGTGGGCGGCGACCGGCCGGTGACCCAGCTGGTCCGCTGGACCTCGCCGGACGTGTACGCCGACCTCCGGCTCCGTGCCCACCTGGTGGCTCGTGCCGGCGGGCACCAGCCGGGACTGGCCCGGGTGCAGCCGGTTCGCCCCCGCGTGCTGAGCGTGCATGCGTGCTTCGTCACCGAGCAGGTCGTCGAGTGCGGCGTGCACGTGCGCCACGGCGAGCGTTCGCGGGCCGTGGCGGTGCGCTTCGAGCGGCGCGGCCAGCGCTGGATCTGCACGGCCCTGGACTTCGCCTGAACCTGACCCCTGTTCATCTGTGACGCAGGTCACTACGTTGCCTTCATGATCCGAGCACTCGCGGCGAGCCTCGCCGTCGTCAGCGCGACCCTGGTCGCTCCCCTCTCCGCTGCCCCCGCGTACGCCGACGGTCCGGGCTCCGGGACGCCATGGGTGGTCTCGGTCGGCGACTCCTACATCTCGGGAGAGGCTGGCCGGTGGGCCGGCTCCTCCAACAGCAGCAGCGCCCGCGCCGATGCCCTCGGCGGGAGCGCCTACTTCGACAACGCCGCGGGCAACGGGGAGGCGATCAACCGCTGCCACCGGTCCAAGAGCGCCGAGATCCACATCGGCGGCGGCGTGAGCAGCCTCAACCTGGCCTGCTCGGGCGCCAAGGCCGCCACGGCGACCGGGTCGGAGTTCAAGCCGGGTCTCGACTTCTACAGCGGGAGCCAGGGTGTGGGTCAGGCCCGAGCACTCCAGAACTTCGCCGGCACCCGCAACGTCCGGATGGTCGTGGTCTCGATCGGCGGCAACGACTTCAACTTCGCCGGTGTCGTCCAGCAGTGCGTCCAGGACTTCCTGCTGTCACCGTCGTGGTGGAAGGACTACTGCTACGACGACAGCAGCGTGACCAGCAACTTCACCTCCGGCAACGTCGCCGCCGTGAAGTCGCGGATCGCAGGTGCACTCACCAACGTCCGCACCGCGATGCGCAACGCCGGCTATGCCGACGGCCAGTGGACGATGCTGGTGCAGACCTACCCCTCGCCGGTCCCCGGAGGCTCCGGCTTCCGCTACAGCCAGAGCGGCTACACCCGCCAGAACACGGGCGGCTGTGGATTCTGGAACGCCGACGCCGACTGGGCCAACAACTCCGCCCTGCCGACCATCAACAGCACGGTGACCGGAGCGATCACCCAGGCCGGGATCACCAACAGCAAGGTGCTCAACCTCGCCAGCTCCTTCAACGGCCGCCGCCTCTGCGAGACGGGCGTCGGGCTCTACGAGGAGGTCGGGATCGCCAACTGGACCTCCGCCGGTGCCGTCGACCGCACCGAGTGGGTCAACCAGATCCGCACCGTCACGACCGCCGGCGACAGCCCGTACTACATCCAGGAGTCCCTGCACCCGAACCACTGGGGCCAGCTCGCCGTCCGCAACTGCGTGCGCCAGGCCTGGAACGGCGGGGTGCCGCGCGGGGGCGCCTGCGTGCGCACCGGCACCGGCCTGATCGGTGGCGAGCCCCGGATGACGCTCCAGTGACGCGGCACTGACCTCGAACGACGACGACGCCCCTCCCGGATCGGCCATCCCGGGAGGGGCGTCGTGGTGTCGTGCGGGCTCAGCCGCGCAGCGCGACTCCGGTCGGGCCGCCGGGCGCGCCGTGGCAGCGCTTGTACTTCTCGCCCGAGCCGCAGGGGCACAGGGAGTTGCGACCGGTGCCGGCGAACTCGTCGTCGCGGCTGGAGGCGGCGCCCGGTCCCCGGACCTCTTCGTGACCGGTCTCGTCCGGCGCGGAGTAGGACAGGTTCTGCGGCTGCTTGGGAGCGTCCAGGCCCTTCGCGGTCACCTTGGGCGTGCTCGCCTTCAGCTCGCTCGAGATCTTGTCGAGGCTCAGACCGCCCTGGACGACGCCCACCGGCGGCTCGGCCAGTGCACCCTCGTGCATCGGGCCGGCGTGACGGGTGCCGTCAGCGTGGTAGTGGAACTCCTGCTCCTCCTCGACCTGGACCTCCAGGTTGAACAGGAAGCCGACCGTCTCCTCCTTGATGCCGTCCATCATGGCGGCGAACATGTCGAAGCCCTCGCGCTGGTACTCGACCAGCGGGTCGCGCTGGGAGTAGGCCCGCAGGTAGATGCCCTCGCGGAGGTAGTCCATCTCGTAGAGGTGCTCGCGCCACTTGCGGTCGAGCACGGAGAGGAGCACGCGACGCTCGAGCTCGCGGGCGACCTCCTCGCCGACCTCCTCCTCGCGGCGGTCGTAGGCGCTGTTGGCGTCCTCCTTGAGCTTCTCGATGAGCTCGGACTTCTCGATGGCCGCCTGGGAGCCGGCCTCCTCGACGAGGTCCTTCCAGGACAGCGACACCGGCCAGAACTGCTTGAGGTCGGTCCACAGCTGCTCGAGGTCCCACTCCTCGGAGAACTCGTCGAGGGATCCGCCGACGAAGCCGGTGACGACGTCGTCGATGAAGGTGCGGACCTGCTCCTCGAGGTCGACGCCCTCGAGGACCTCGCGCCGCTCGCCGTAGATGACCTTGCGCTGCCGGTCCATCACGTCGTCGTACTTGAGGACGTTCTTGCGGGACTCGAAGTTCTGCGACTCGACCTGGCCCTGGGCGTTGGCGATCGCGCTGGTGACCCGCTTGTTCTCGATCGGGACGTCGTCCGGGATCTTGAGCAGCAGGAGGACACGGTCGACCCAGTCGGACTTGAAGAGCCGCATGAGCTCGTCCTGCAGGGAGAGGTAGAAGCGGCTCTCGCCCGGGTCGCCCTGGCGGCCGGAACGACCGCGGAGCTGGTTGTCGATGCGTCGCGACTCGTGACGCTCGGTGCCGATGACGTAGAGGCCGCCGAGGTCGCGGACCTCGTCGTGCTCCTTGGTGACCTCGGCCTTGAAGCGCTCGACCATCGCGGGCCAGGCGGCGTCGTACTCCTCGGCCGTCTCACCGGTGGGCTCGAGACCCTGCTTGCGCAGCTCGGCGTCGGCGAGGAACTCGACCGAGCCACCGAGCATGATGTCGGTGCCTCGACCGGCCATGTTGGTGGCGACGGTGACAGCGCCCTTGTGGCCCGCCATCGCGACGATCTTGGCCTCTTCGGCGTGGACCTTCGCGTTGAGGACGGAGTGGGGGACGCCCTTCTTGGTCAGCGCCTTGGAGAGGTACTCGGACTTCTCGACCGAGACGGTGCCGACGAGGACCGGCTGGCCCAGCTTGTTGCGCTCGACGATGTCCTCGACCACGGCGTCGTACTTCGCCTCTTCGGTCCGGTAGACGAGGTCGGCCTGGTCCTTGCGGAGCATCGGCTTGTTCGTCGGGATCGGGGTCACGCCGAGCTTGTAGATCTTGTCGAACTCGGAGGCCTCGGTCATGGCCGTACCGGTCATGCCGGACAGCTTGGAGTAGAGGCGGAAGTAGTTCTGGAGGGTGACGGTGGCGAGCGTCTGGTACTCCTCGCGGACCTTCACTCCTTCCTTGGCCTCGATCGCCTGGTGCAGGCCGTCGTTGTAGCGACGTCCCGCGAGCATGCGGCCGGTGTGCTCGTCGACGATGAGCACCTCGCCCTCCATGACGACGTACTCCTTGTCGTTGCGGAAGAGCTCCTTGGCCTTGATCGAGTTGTGCAGGAACGAGATCAGCGGGGTGTTCGCCGACTCGTAGAGGTTCTCGATGCCGAGGTGGTCCTCGACCCGCGTGATGCCGGCCTCGAGGACCGAGATCGTGCGCTTCTTCTCATCGACCTCGTAGTCGGTGTCCTTGGTCAGCTTCTGGGCGATCTTGGCGAACTCGCCGTACCACTTGACCTCGTCCTGGGTCGGACCGCTGATGATCAGCGGGGTCCGCGCCTCGTCGATGAGGATCGAGTCGACCTCGTCGACCACGCAGTAGTTGTGACCGCGCTGGACGCACTCCTCGAGCGAGGAGGCCATGTTGTCGCGCAGGTAGTCGAAGCCGAGCTCGTTGTTCGTCGCGTAGGTGATGTCGCAGTTGTAGGCGACACGCCGCTCCGCGGGACGCATGGACGGCATGATCACGCCCACCGACAGACCGAGGAAGTGGTGGACCCGGCCCATCATCTCGGACTGGAACTTGGCGAGGTAGTCGTTGACCGTGACGACGTGGACGCCCTTGCCCTCGAGGGCGTTGAGGTAGGCCGGCAGCGTCGAGACGAGGGTCTTGCCCTCACCGGTCTTCATCTCGGCGATGTTGCCGAGGTGGAGCGCGGCACCACCCATGATTTGGACGTCGAAGTGGCGCTGGCCGAGAACGCGTCGAGCGGCCTCACGCACCGTGGCGAACGCCTCGGGCATGATGTCGTCGAGGTCCTCGCCCTCGGTGAGGCGGGTGCGGAACTCGTCCGTCATGCCCCGCAGCTCGTCGTCGGACATCGCCTTGAAGTCGTCCTCGATGGCGTTGACGGCCTTCGCGATCGTCTCGAGCTGGCGGAGGATCTTGCCCTCTCCGATGCGGAGGAGCTTGTCGATGATCACTGGCACGGCGCCACTCTACCCAGCGGGATCTAGGCGCCCGATTCGCGGCGGCGGTCGAAGTCGGCAAAGGCGGCTTCGCGCTCCCGCTCGATCTTGCGTCCGAGGCCGTAGGCAGTGGCCCACAACAGGGCGAAGATCGCCCCGAGGGCCCACATCACCGGCACCACCAGGCCGAGGAGGACGGCGGCGACCTGGATGAGGTGGCCCAGGAAGTAGGCCGACTCCTTGCGGAGCATCCCGGCGAGAAGGATGCAGGCCGCGGCGAGCCCCAGGCCCACGGACAGGGCAACGGCCGGCCGGATGTCGGACATCGTGATCATGACCGGCGTGGTCAGGCCGAGGGTGATCGCCTCCAGCGACAGGACGGCGGCGCACATCGCGCGCCGCGGTGACCTGCCGCGCTCGGGATCGAGCTGGTCGAGCTGGTCGGGCTGATCGGTCACTTGCGGCCCCCCAGCAGGGATCGTGCCTCGCCGACGGTCACGACCGACCCGGTGACCAGCACGGCGCCCGAGCTGAGCGCGTCGGAACCGGCGGACTCGGCGCGCCCGGCGGCCTCGTCGATGGCGTCGGCCAGGGAGGTGACCACCGAGACGCGGTCCTCACCGAAGACCTCACGGGCGGTGACGGCCAGGTCCTGGGCGGGCATGGCACGGGCGGTGGAGTTCTGGGTGATCACGACGTGGGCGAGGTGCGGCTCCAGCGCGGACAGGAGCCCTTCGGCGTCCTTGTCCCCCATCAGCCCGATGACACCGATGAGGGGGTCGAACTGGAACGAGTCGTCCAGCGCGGTGGCGACAGCTTCGGCACCGTGCGGGTTGTGGGCCGCGTCGAGCACGATTGTGGGACTGCGGCGCACGATCTCGAGGCGACCGGGCGAGGTGATCTCGGCGAAGGCCGCGCGCACCACGTCGTCGCCCAACGGCGTCTCCCCGCCGAGGAAGGCCTCCACCGCGGCGAGCGCGGCGACGGCGTTCTGGGCCTGGTGGGCGCCGTACAGGGGCAGGAAGATCTCGTCGTAGCGCCCGCGCAGGCCCTGCAGGTCCAGCATCTGGCCGCCGATCGCCGGAGCCCGGGTGATGACACCGAACTCGAGGCCCTCGCGCACGATGGTGGCGCCGACCTCGCTGGCCCGCTCGAGGATCACCGCGGCGACCTCGACGCTCTGCTGCGCCACGACCACGACGGCACCGGGCTTGATGATGCCGACCTTCTCGCGGGCGATCTCGGCAGCCGTCGTCCCCAGGAAGGAGGCGTGGTCGACCGCGATGGGGGTGAGCACGGCGACGTCGGCGTCGATGACGTTGGTGGCGTCCCACGAGCCACCCATCCCGACCTCGACGACCGCGACGTCGACGGGCGCGTCCGCGAACGCCGCGTAGGCCATGCCGACGACCGTCTCGAAGAAGCTCAGCGGGTGGGCCTCGGCGCTGTCGACGAGGTGGGTGTACGGCGCGATCTCGTTGAACGCCCGGACGAACGCCTCGTCGTCGAGGGGTTCGTTGTCGATGCTGATCCGCTCGCTCATCTTCTCCACGTGCGGGCTGGTGAAGCGGCCCGTGCGCAGGTCGAGGGCGCGCAGCAGCGCGTCGATCATCCGCGAGGTGGAGGTCTTGCCGTTGGTCCCGGTCAGGTGGATCGACCGGAAGGACCGCTGCGGATCACCGAGGAGCTCGGTGAAGGCCAGGATCCGGTCCAGCGACGGCTCCAGACGGGTCTCGGGCCACCGGGACAGGAGGGCGTCCTCGACCTCGGCGTAGGACTCGGCAGGGCGCGCTGCGGGTTCATTCATGGCTCCCCGAGTCTACGGACCCGTGCGGCCGTGGATGAATCAGGAGCCCGGACGCACGCCACGGACCAGGAACTGGAGCTGGACCTCGTGGTCCGGTGCGACGCCATGGAGACGATCCAGCTCCAGCACGCCAGTGAGTGCGGTGACCGAGACGTCCTCGAAGCCGGCAGCGACGACCAGGTCCCGGGTCGCCTCGATCGAGGCCGCAGCAGCGAGCGGGAGCGCCCGGCGGACGTCGTCGTCGTACAGCTCGACGAAGTCGGTGGAGGTGTCGCGGTCCAGGCCGCCGGGGAACCAGGTCGAGTCGACGACGGCGAGGACCCCGCCGGGACGGAGCGTCCTGCGCCAGGCCGACAGGGCCTGGTGCGGTTCGCGCAGGGTCCACATGAGGTAGCGGTTGGTGATCGCGTCGAAGGACTCCGGAGCGACGTCGGGAGCAACGGCGTCGCCGAGCTCGAACCGCGGCGGCGGATGGGGTGAGGCAACCTGGCTGGCGTGCTGGCGGGCGTGCTCGCGGGCCCGCTCGAGCATGCCCTCGGAGAGGTCGGTCGCGGTGACGTCGTACCCCAGGGAGGCGAGCAGGAGGGCGATGTAGCCCGGCCCCGTTCCGACGTCGAGCACAGCGGCAGGGGCGGCCGGCAGGGCGGCGGAGAAGGCCTCGCCCCACACCTGCTGGTCGGCGGCGAAGCGCTCCGGGCGCTGCTGGTAGGCGTCGTACTCCGGCGCACGGCCCGTCCAGTAGGTGTCGATGTTGCGCTGGACCGGGGAGGAGGTCGTGCTCATGCGGGCAGCCTTTCGGTGGTGCGGGCGGGGGCGAGGGGGTGGAAGAGCAGCTGCGGAGGGCCGGCGAGCTCGGTGCGGCTGACACCGATGCCGTAGACGGACTCGACCGTCGCCGGGTCGAGGACGTGGTCGGGTGAGCCGGCGCGCACGACCCGTCCCTGGTCGAGCAGCACCAGGTCGTCGCAGTAGCGGGCGGCCAGGTTCAGGTCGTGCAGCACGATCACCGCGCTGCCCGCGACGGTGCGCACGAGGTCGAGCACCTCGTGCTGGTAGCGGACGTCGAGGTGGTTGGTCGGTTCGTCGAGCAGCAGGAAGTCGGACTCCTGGGCGAGCGCACGGGCCACGAGCACCCGCTGCCGCTCGCCTCCGGACAGCTCGGCGAAGCGGCGCCGGACCAGGTGACTCGCACCGACCCGTTCGAGGGCGAGGTCGACGGCCCGATGGTCGGCGACGCCGGTGCGCTGGAAGGTCGAGAGCCGCGGGAGGCGGCCCAGGGTCACCATCTCGCGCACCGTGAGCAGGGAGTCCGCGTCGTTCTCCTGGACCACCACCGCGACGCGCCGGGAGACCTGGCGCGGGCCCAGGCTCGCCAGGGGACGCCCGTCGAGACTGACCCGACCCGCGTGCGGGCGCAGCGAGCCGTAGAGCATCCGCAGCGCCGTGGTCTTGCCGCTGCCGTTCGGACCGAGCAACCCCAGCACGCGGCCCGGTCGCGCCGTCAGGTCCAGACCACGCAGGACCGACTGGTCGCCGTACCCGAAGTGGAGACCCTCCGCGACGATCACGATCCGTCCCCGAAACGCTCACGGATCTGCTCCAGTCCGTCGAGCGCCAGCGGCGTCGGCGGCTCGACATAATTGAAGAGCAGGGGCAGCACGTTGTCATCCTTCAACGCGGTCAGCGTCTCGGCACCGGGCAGGGACGCGACGGCGTCGACGATCGCCTCCGTGTCACCCGAGCCGTACAGCAGCACGAGGACGTCGGGATCGCGGCCCAGCAGGGTCTCCGCGGTGACCTCGAAGACCCGCTCGTCGGTGTCGGCGAAGACGTTCTCGAAGCCGGCCGCCTCCAGGAGCGGGTGCGCCATGCTGCGGGTGCCGTAGGCATAGGTCACGCCACCGCCGACGGTCGGGTAGAGCACCGCAGCGGTGCGCTTCCTGCCGGTGGGCGTCGCCGTGAGCCCGGCCTCCCGCTCCCGGAGGGCCGTCACGGCCGCCGCCGCCTCGTCGCGGCGGTCGAAGACCTCGCCGTACGCCGTCAGCTGGTCCTCGATGTCGTCGAAGCCGGGCTCGTCGAGGCCCTCGGCACACATCGCCGGCTCCTCGATGAGCGGGATGTCCACGCCGTCGAGGGTGTCGCGGCTGAGGTTGTCGACCTCGCCCAGCACCAGGTCCGGCTCCTGGTTGATCACGACCTCCTTGGAGATCAGCAGGTGACCGGAGGTGTCCGTCCTGCCAGTCAGCGCGGGGATCTTCTCCAGCGTCTCCCAGGTCGCGTCGTCGTAGTAGGCGCGGGGGTACTCGCCGGCCCGGGCGCTCACCCGGTCCAGGACGCCGAGCGTCGCGAGGAACGGAACGGCCGAGCTCTTGAGCAGGACGACGTCCTCGGGCGCAGCGTCGAACCTCACCTCGGCGCCACAGTTCGTGATCGTCAGCGGGTAGGCGCCACGGGACTGACCGGAGCTCTCGCCCTCCTGGGCCGCAAGGCCGCAGGAGGCGAGAGCCAGGGTGGCCAGGACGCCGGACGCGGCGATCGGACGGAAGAGGACGTGGGGCATCGGAGGCCTTTCGCGGTGAGGGTCAGGCTGCGCCGGCCTGGAGCCGGCGAACGAGGACGAGCAGGAACGGGGCGCCGACCACGGAGGTGATGATCCCGATCGGGATCTCCTGGGGCGCGAGGACGACGCGGGCGAGGACGTCGGCCCAGACGAGCAGGATCGCGCCCATCAGGGCCGCGACCGGGACTGCGCGCACGTGGGCCGCGCCCACCGCGCGGCGGGCCAGGTGGGGGACGACGAGACCGACGAAGCCGATGCTGCCCGCCGCCGAGACGAGGACCGCGACGCACAGGGCGACGAGCACCAGCAGGGCGGTGCGGAGCCGCTCCGGCCGCACGCCGAGGGCCAGGGCCGTCTCGTCGCCGACCGCGAGCGCATCGAGCTGACGGCCGAGCACGGCGAGCACGGTGATCGTCAGGAGGACGACGACCGCGGCGAGGGCCAGCGGCTGGCCCCACTCGGCGAGGGCCAGCGAGCCGAGCAGCCAGAACATCACCGACCGGGCGCCCTCCGCGGAGTCCGAGGCGAAGATGAGGAAGCTGGTGACCGCCTGGAGCGCGTAGCCGACCGCCACGCCGGCCAGCAGGAGGCGGGTCGAGGTGACTCGACCGGCAGAGCGGGCGACGGCGTACACGAGGAGCGATGCGGCGACCGCGCCGAGGAAGGCGCTGCCCGACAGGGCGTGCTCGCCGAGTCCGAACGTGACCCCGAACAGGATCGCGGCAGCAGCACCGGTGGAGGCACCCGAGTTCACGCCGAGCAGGTAGGGGTCGGCCAGCAGGTTGCGCACCATCGCCTGCAGTGCCATTCCGCAGACGGCAAGACCGGCGCCGACGAGTGCGGCCAGCAGCACACGCGGCAGCCGGACCTTCCAGACGATGGCGTCCCGAGGCCCGGTCCACGTCTGCTCGCCCGGGACGAGGAAGAGGTGGTGCCCGAGGACCTCCACGATGCTGTCGAGGGGCACGTGGACGGCGCCGAGGGCGATCCCGGCGAGCAGGGAGACGAGCAGGCCGACCAGCAGCCCAGCGATCCAGCGGCGAGCTCGGGCCTGCGCCGCCCCGTCTCCCGATCGGGGGCGCTCGGCACGGACCTCAGGGGCGACCGTGACCATGTCACCCCTTCCGTCTTGTTGCGAATGACTTGCAACAGCGAACCTATCGCCCTTGATCCGGAGGTCGGAACCCACCCTCCTGAGAGAGCGGACCCTCCTAGAGTTCAGGGCAGGAGGGGACACGGACATGACTCGGGGACGACGGTGGCGCGCCTGGATGGGCGCTGTTGCTGCGCTGGCGCTCGCGACGTCGGCCTGCAGCGGCGGCGGCAGTGGCAGCAGTGGCGAGGAGCCCGCGCCCGATGCGGTGGCCACCTCGGCGGCGCCACTGATTCCCGAGGAGACCGAGCTCCCCACCGCGTTGCCCAGCGACGTCCTCGCCGGCGAGATGCAGGACCTCGCCAAGCTCGCCGAGCGCCTCTCCCAGGAGCTGCCCGCTCAACGCCGACCGACGCCGATCGCCGTCGCACCGGGCAGCGAGCAGTGGCAGGTCGGTGCGGCGTACCGCGGCTACTTCGCCGATCCGGACATCGTGCGCCACGGCGGGCGCTGGTACGCCTACGCGACCAACACCTCGCACCTGCGGCTGCCCACGCTGGTCTCCCGCGACCTGCGGACCTGGACCCCCCTCACCGACGGCACCGGCCGCAAGGTCGACCCGCTCCAGCCCGCGGGCTGGGTGCAGGGTCGCGGCGGTGGCCAGAACCTCTGGGCCCCCGGGGTCGCGAAGGTCGGCGACGGCTGGACGGCGGCGTACTCCGCTCCGGCCGGCACGAGTGGCGGGGAGCGACACAACTGCATCGGCCTGTCCCGTGGCGCGTCACCGGCGGGTCCGTTCCGGCCCGTCGGTGAGCCGCTCTGCTACGGCCAGGCCCAGCTCGGCGTGATCGATCCCGACGTGTTCGTCGACGACGCGGGCGTCCCGTGGCTGCTGTGGAAGTTCTCGGGAGTCGTGAACCGGAGGCCGGCCGGCGTGTTCATCCGGCAGCTCAGCCGCAACGGCGACGGGTTCGCCGACGGCTCGGAGACGCGCGAGCTGCTGACCCTCGCCGAGAGCTGGGAGGGCGACACCATCGAGAACCCCAGCATGGTCCAGTTCCGCGGCGTCACCTACCTCTTCTTCTCCGGCAACTCCTGGGAGAACGCGAGCTACGCGACCGGCTACGCGATCTGCGCCGGCCCCACCGGCCCGTGCGTGCGCCAGAACCGCGGTGCCCCGTTCCTCACCACCGCCTCGACGGGACATCCCGGCCCCGGTGGCGCGACCGCCTTCGTCGACGGCTCCTCACTGCGCTTGATCTACCACGCATGGGACCGGGTCGGTCACCTGCGCCGCCTGCACGTCGCCGGCCTGTGGCAGCGCGAGGACGGCACCCTCGAGGTCGTCGACCCCGGCTGAGGTCAGGGGCGCGGACGCTCGACGATCATCCGCATCCAGCCCGCGACCTGCCGCATGGTCGGCTCCGCGGCGTCGAACACCGACGCGTGCCGCCAGTAGCCGTGGATCTGACCGACGTAGCGGGTGCCGACGACCTCGACGCCGGCCTCGGCCAGCAGCTCGACGAGGTGCTCCCCCTCGTCGCGCAACGGGTCGTTCTCGGCCGTCGTCACCAGCGTCGCCGGCAGTGTCGCGAGCCGGTCCGAACGCAGCGGGGCGAGGTCCGGGTGCTCGAGGTCGGCCGGTGTCGCGGCGTACTGCTCCCAGTACCAGGCGGCCTCGCTCAGGTCGAAGCCCTCGGCGGCCGTCCGGTAGGAGTCGTACGCCGCCGTCGGGTCCAGGAACGGATAGAGCAACACCACCCCGGCGAACCGGCCCGGGTGCCGCAGCGCGGTGACCAGCGCCAGGTTGCCACCGGCACTGTCGCCGTGCGCGAAGGTGGGGAGCTCGGCCAGCTGCGGCTGGTCGCCCAGCCAGCGGGTCGCCGTGGTCATGTCGTCGGGCGCTGCGGGGAACCGGTGCTCGGGCGGGCGCCGGTAGTCGACGCTGAGCACGGCCGCTCCGGCGATCGTGGCGAACTGCCGCACGGCGGCGTCGTGCACCTCGACGTCGTTGAGGACGAACCCGCCCCCATGGGCGTGGAGCACGACGGCGTCGTACCCCTCCGGCAGGTAGAGCCGCGCCGGCACGCCGTACGCGTCGACGTCGAGGACCTCGGCGACCGGCACCTTCGGCTGCGCGGCCGCACGCACGCGGTCCGCTGCGCGCGTGGCAGCGATGTCGAACTCGGGGTCGGTGACCGCCATCGCCTTGGCCGCATTCGCGAGGGCACGACGGGCCTGGGGGTGGAGCGCCATGCGTGAACCCTAGGAGATGGAGAGCTGCACCGTGTCGACGACCGGTTCGTAGCCCAACGCGACGTAGAGCGCGTTGGACGTCGGGTTGGCCTGGTCGGTGAACAGGATCGCCCGCTCGCCACGGGCCTGCAGCAGGCGCGACACCTCCGCGACTGCCGCCCCGGCCCATCCGTTGCCCCGCTCGTGCTTCGGCGTGTAGACGGGACCGATGCGCGTCACGCCGAACGCCGGTGGGTTCGCTCCCGTCAGGTGGACCGGGCGGTCGTCCCGGTCGACCCAGAACCACAGGACCCCCTCCTCCACCTTGCGCTGCACGTCGAGCAGCGTGAAGGCGGCGCCCTGGTCGAGGTGACCGGCCTCGCGGCCGGCCTGCTCGTCGGCGTCGAGGAAGAACTGCCGAATCCAGGCCAGCGCGGTCCTCGCCTCCTCAGGACGTACGGCGCGCAGCCGGCCGGGCACGGGGCGCGGGTCGACGAGGGTGCCGAGCTCGAACAGGCGCAGGTGCAGCTGCACATCGGCCTCCTGTCCCGTCGCGGCCGAGAGCGTCGCGGCGAACACGTCCGTCGCCGGGCGAAGTCCGTTGACGCCACCGACGGCCGCCCCCCGCGCGATCACCGCGTCGGCCAGTGCCCGCGCGGCCGCGTCCGGCATCGCCAGCAGGTACGGCGGCCACGGCTCGAACGGCGCGGTCCGCATCGCGATGCCCGCGACCTCCCCGGCACTGTCGCGCACGACCGCGAACCACGGATCCGGCACCCCCTCGGGCATCCCGCTCGTCGCCGCCCTGCGGGCCAGCGTCGCCACGACGGTGCCCGTCACCGGGTCGGCCCCGAGCCGCTCCCCCGCCACGGCGAGGAACGCGCCTGCGTCGTCGGTGAACCAGACGTCGTACTCACTGCTCATGATCGATCCTCGCGCGCGACCGCTGGTGGACTCAAGCCGATATCGCCCGCACCCTCGCCGGTCGGGCGCGAGGAGCACCCACGACGCGCGAGAGGATGAGCTCATGCGCGTGACCGTCCTGCCCTACGACCCCCAGTGGCCGCGGACCTTCGAGTCCATCCGGACCCACCTCGCCCACGCGCTCGACGCCAGCGCCGTCCCCCACCTGGCGATCGAGCACGTCGGCAGCACGTCGGTGCCGGGCCTGGCAGCCAAGCCGGTCCTCGACGTCGACGTCGTGGTGCAACGCGAGCACCTCGGGGACGCCATCGCAGCGCTGGTCTCCGCCGGCTACACCCACGAGGGCGACAAGGGCGTGCCCGACCGGCACTTCCTGCGCCACTCCCCTGACGACGACCTCGCCGAGGCGACCCGCCACGTGTACGTCTGCGTCGACGGCGCCCTGTCGCTGCGCAACCACCTCGCCGTGAGGGACACCCTGCGCGGCGACGCGCAGCTGCGCGACGCCTACGCCGCAGTGAAGCTCGACCTCGCGACGCAGGAGCTCGACGGCATCGAGGACTACATCGAGGGCAAGAACGACGTCCTCCAGCGGATCCTCGCCGCTGCGGGGATCTCGCCGGACGACCTCGGCCAGATCCTGGCCGTCAACCAGAAGCCCGCATAGCGACCTCGCGGTCGATCTCGGCGACGAGATCGGCGCGGAGCTCCTCGTGGGAGGGGCCGAGCCCGTGCCGGGCGAGGTCCACGCGCTGCTCCCAGTGGTGCAGTGCCGCCGGCCATCGGACGAGGTCGTCGGGTTCCCACTGGTAGCGGGGCGTGACGTGGGCGTGCAGGAAGGCGTCGGTGTTGCCCTGGATCTCCAGGTTGATCCGACGGAAGGCCGGGTCGCGGCGGGCGCAGACCGCCGCGACAGCACGGCCGAGCAGGGCCATGTCCGAGAGGAACGCCTCCTGGCGCTCCGTCGGGAGATCGATCAACTGATCGGCATCCGGGTCGTCGGTGATGAGGACGCAGTAGCCGGGCAGGTGCTGCACGTCGCCGATCACGGCGAACCCGGCGTCCAGTCGACGCAGCACCGTCGGGTTGGTCCCGGCGAGCGCCGAGCCGACCCGGTCGCGCCGGAAGTCCTCGCTCACCCGCGGACCAGGACCCGCTTCTGCGGGGCCAGCCGGGACGCAGGCGCCGAGAGCGTGCGCAGGTGGATGTTCTGCAGGAGTCCGACGGCGAGCATGCCGGCGAACATCGACGAACCGCCGTACGACACGAACGGCAGCGGGACGCCGGTGACGGGCATGATGCCCAGGCACATGCCGATGTTCTGGAAGGCCTGGAAGCCGAACCAGCAGGCGATGCCGGCGGCGGCGATGCGGCCGAAGACGTCATCGGTGCGGGTCGCGATCAGCAGCGTCCGCCACAGGACGATGCCGAGCAGGGCGACGACCAGCGCCGCGCCGGCCAGACCCAGCTCCTCGCCGGCGACGGTGAACACGAAGTCGGTGTGCTGCTCGGGCACGAAGCCGGACTGGGTCTGGGATCCCTCGAAGAGCCCCTGCCCGAAGATGCCGCCGTTGCCGACCGCGATCCTGGCCTGCTCGACGTTGTAGCCGGCACCCTTCGGGTCGAGGTCGGGGTTGGTGAACGCGAGGAAGCGATCGACCTGGTACTCCTTGAGGAAGCCGCTGACCACGGCGAACACCGCGAGCGAGACGCCTCCTCCAGCGAGCAGCCCCAGCCAGCGGCGATCGGCGCCCGAGGCCGCGATCACGCCGAAGACGGTGGCGGTCAGGACGAGCATCGTGCCGAGGTCCGGCTGGGTCAGGATCAGGACGGCGGGCACGGCGGCCACGACCAGCATCAGGAGCACGTCGGTGGTGCCCACCCGGTCACGCCAGCGGCCCTCGCTCCGTTCGGCGACCACCAGGGCCATGCCGACGACGACGGCGAGCTTGGCCAGCTCGGAGGGCTGGAAGGACATTCCGCCGATGATCAACCACGAGCGGGAGCCGTTGATCGTGGAGCCCATCACGAGCACGAGCACCAGCCCGCCGATCGCCATCAGGTAGGCGACCGGCGCGAGGATCCGCACCCAGCGGTGATCGGTCATCACCACCATCGCCATCAGGCCCAGCCCGATCACCAGGTTGATGACCTGCTTGACGAGGAACGCGCGGTCGTCGCCGCCGGTGAGGTCATCGCGCTCGAGGGTGGCCGACCAGATCAGGACGCATCCGATCAGCGAGAGCGCCACGACGGCGGCCAGCAGGATCCGGTCGATGTCGCCCCAGTGGAGCAGCGAGACCCGTCGGGACGCGGTCGTGCGGCGGGTGACGCGCGACGCCTGGATCCGGTTGCTCATCGGCTCATCACTCCTCGCGGGCGGGCGGCAGGATCGATCCGTCGTCGCCGAAGCTCGGCAACGACGCGGGCGGGGTGATGCCGGGGATCGCGGCCCTGGCAGGACGAACCTTGTCGCCGTCCACGCCGTACAACGACTCCCAGATCGCCCGGACGCCGTCACCGGTCGAGCCGGATCCGGTGCCGCCCTGGCTCATCATCATCACGACCACGTAGTCCTTGGTGTACGACGCGACCCAGCCGGTCGACTGCTTGCCGTAGACCTCGGCCGAGCCGGTCTTCGCCCGGATCCGGACGTCCTCGATCGGGAACCCGCCGAGCTTCCAGGCCATCGTGCCGCGCGAGGCGACGCCCTGGAGTGCCTCGTCGATGTAGCGCAGCACCTTCGCGGGCAGCGTCAGCTCGCTGCCCACGGTCGGCTCGATCTCGCGGATCACCTCGCCGTCGGGAGACACGATCGCCTTGCCCACCCGCGGCTCCCACAAGGTGCCGCCGTTGGCGATCGCGCCGTAGGCGCGGGCGAGCTGCAGCGGCGTGACGATCGTGTCGCCCTGCCCGATGGAGAAGTTCGCAGCGTCCGAGATCTTGTACTTCCAGCCCTCGATGCAGAACTCGCGGGAGAACTTGTAGACGAAGTCGGAGGTCTTCTTGTCCTGCGGCTTGTCGGCGATGCCGCAGTAGTAGTCCTTCATCGACTCGTAGTAGTCGAGCTTCCACTTGCGGTCCGCCACCCGGCCCGAGGCCTCGCCCGGCAGGTCGACGCCGGTCTGGTCGCCGAAGCCGAAGGCCTCGGCCTCCTCGACGAGCGGGTCCTTGGCGTTGACGTCGTCGGCGTCCGAGCCCGACTTCTGCCAGAAGTGCATCCCCACCTGGAAGAAGAAGGTGTTGCAGGAGACCTCGAGGGCACGGGCGAACCCGATCGAGCCGTAGGCGCCGGACTCGTGGTTGCGGAAGGGGCGGTTGCCGATCTGCACGGCCGAGGGGCAGCTGAGGATCGTGTCCCGCGAGTAGCCGTGGGTGAGCGCGCCCGCCGTCATGAACGGCTTCCACGTCGATCCCGGTGCGAACTGTCCCTGGAAGGAGCGCGCGAGCAGCGGCGTGCCGGCAGCCTCCGAGTAGAGCCGGTCGAGCTGCTTGTCGGTGATGCCGCCCACCCAGACCGAGGGGTCGTACGTCGGCTGGCTGGCCATCGCGATGATCCGGCCGGTCTTCGCCTCGAGCACCACGGCGGCTCCGGAGTCCGCCTCGAAGTTGCGCTTGGTGACCGGGTCCCGCGTCGCGCGCTGGGTCCTGATCATCCTGGCCAGCTGCGCCTCGACCACGCCCTGCACCCGCGCGTCGATCGAGGTGACCAGCGTGTCGCCCGGCTGCGCCGCGAGGTCCGAGACGTCCTGGCGGACCCGACCCTTCGAGTCCACCGCGACCTGCTGGTAGCCGGGCTGCCCGCGCAACCACTCGTCGTACTGCTTCTCCACGCCGGCGCGCCCGACGACCGAGGCACCGTTGACCGAGCTGTCGCCCGAACCCTCGGCGTCCTCGAGCTCCTCGGAGGTGATCGGGCTGAGGTAGCCGAGCAGGTGGGCCGCGTTGATGCCGTACGGCGAGGGGTACTGCCGCACGCTCTGCCGGTCCACGACCAGGCCGGGGTAGTCCTCGGGCTGCTCGAGGATGCGCAGCGCGGCTGCCTCCTCGACGTCGAGTGCGACCGGCACGGCCTGGTAGGGCGAGCCGTTCCAGCACTCCCCTGCCACGGCGTCGGCATCGCCGCACAGCAGCAGCTTCGCCTCGATCGCGGGGACCTTCATCCCGATCGCCGCGCTGGTGCGCGCAAGCACCTCGGCGCGGACCTCGGGAGCCATCTTGCCGAGCAGGGTGCGGTCCAGCGAGACCACCCAGGTGAGCCGGTTGGTGACGAGCGGGCGCCCCATCGCGTCGACGATGAGGCCTCGTTGCGGCTGCACGACGATCTCGCGGACCGACTGGGAGGCCGCCTGGCCCTGGTACTGCTCGCCGGAGACGACCTGCAGGTAGTAGAGCCGCGCACCGAGCGTCGCGAGCAGGGAGAAGACCAGCGTCTGGATGACGATCAGCCGCAACCGGCTGCGGTGCGAGGCAGCGGCCGTCACGTGCGCGCCCACAGGCCCTGCGGAGTGCGTTCGCCGCCGACGCGGCGGAAGACCCACAACGAGGCGGGTACGACGACCAGGGCGGCCACCGTGTCGAGGAGGAGCGCGATCAGTGCGACCGGCAGCAGCTCGCCCACCGAGGCCGCGGAGTCGGCGAGGAAGATCCCGCTGAGCGCGAAGACCGAGGTCCCGACGAAGGATCCGCCGGCGGCCGCGACGAGCACGAGCCCGATCGGCGGGCGTCGTACGCCATCGGGTTCGAGCCGTCCGACGTCGGCGGTGTTGTCGTGCGCGAGGCGCCCGATGACGTAGCCGACGGCCATCAGCGCCAGCGCCCAGCGACCGGCGACGTGGTCGGCCGGGGGCGCGAGGTCGAGCAGGAGACCGGCGAAGAAACCGGTCAGCATGCCGTAGCGGGTGTCGGTCACCAGCGCCGTCGCCACCACGACGAGCAGCACGAGGTCGGGGACGACACCGAGCCCACCGACCCGCCACGCGAAGTGCGGCAGGACGGTCACCTGGAGGAGCAGCGCGGTGAGCACGGCGATGAACACGGTGACCAGACGGCCACTGGAGCTGGTCCTCACGGCACGATCACGCTCCCGTCGGCCTCGATGGCGCGCGAGCTGCTGCCCGATGGAATGGCGACACCGACCAGGTCGAGCCGGGTGAAGTCGACGGCGGGCGTGATCACCGCGCGGTAGGTGGTCTCGCGCAGCGACTCGTAGACCTTGGCGACCTTGCCGATCGGCACGCCCGCGAGGTAGGGCACCCCGTTGTCGCTGCCCCACGTCACGATCTGCTGGCCGACCTTGGGCACGACGTTGCGGTCGGCGAGCTCCATCTCCAGCCGGTCGTCGGAGCCGAGGGTGCCGTGGCCGCGGACGAATCCGAGCTCGAGGCTGTCACCGATGCGGCCACCGACCGCCGAGGTCTCGTCGACGATCAGCAGGACGGTGGCGGTGTGCGCGGTGACGGAGGTGATCCGGCCGACCAGTCCGTCGGCGGCGACGACGGTCATGTCGGCGTGGAGGCCGTCGTCGGAGCCCGCGTCCAGGGTCACCGTGCTGGAGAACGTCTGGGCGGAGCCGATCGCGATCACCCGGGCCGGCAGCAGGGCGTAGCCGATGTCACCGGCCACGCGGCGAAGTCCGTCGAGCTGCTCGAGCCGCGCGGCGTCGTACCCGTTGTTGTCGGCGAGTGCCCGCAGGCGGGAGTTCTCGTCCTCGAGCGCCGTGATGTCGTCGCGGAGCGCGTCGTTGGTGCGCAGGGCACCCGGCAGGTCGGCGACGGGGCGTACGACGGCGGCCACACCGGCCTGGATCGGACCGACGACCTCGCCGATCACCTGGCGGACCGGCTCGATCGGGGAGCTCTCGCCGCCGGCCTTGTCGAGGACCATCAGCGAGGCGCAGGCCAGCACGAGCGCGACCACCAGCGCCCTCGGCGGGCGCCCGCCGGGGTCGTCGCCGTCGCGGCGCACGGGCGTACGACGCGTGGTGGAGGCCGGCTTCGGGGAGCGGACCGGACGGGTGTCGATGGCCATCTGCGCTCAGAACCGCCGCGGGTTGGAGACGAGGACCTGCTGGAGTGCTTCGAACTCCTCCACGCAACGACCGGCGCCCATGGCGACCGACACCAGCGGCTGGTCGGCGACGTGGACGGGCATCCCGGTCTCGTGCCGGATCCGCTCGTCGAGGCCACGCATCAGCGCTCCCCCGCCGGTCAGCACGATGCCGCGGTCCATGATGTCGCCGGCGAGCTCGGGCGGGGTCTGGTCGAGGGTCACCCGCACCGCGTCGACGATCGCGTGCAGCGGCTCCTCGAGCGCGTGCCTGATGTCGGCACTGGTCACGGTGATGGTGCGGGGCAGTCCGGTGACCATGTCGCGACCCCGGACCTCCCCCTCCGGCTCGCCGGGGCGTGGGAAGGCGGAACCGAGCGCGATCTTGACCTCCTCGGCCGTGCGCTCACCGAGCATCACGCCGTGTTCCTTCTTCATCCAGGCGATGATCGCGGTGTCGAGGTCGTCGCCCGCGGTGCGCACCGACAGCGAGGTCACGATGCCGCCGAGCGAGATCACGGCGACCTCGGTGGTGCCACCCCCGACGTCGACGATCATGTTGCCCGTGGCCTCGTGGACGGGCAGGCCGGCACCGATCGCGGCCGCCATCGGCTCCTCCACGACGTACACACGTCGGGCACCGGCCTGGTAGCCGGCCTCCTTGACGGCGCGCTGCTCGACCGGAGTGATGGAGCTCGGGACGCAGATGACCATGCGGGGCTTGGCGAAGTAGCGGCGCCGGTGCACCCGCGCGATGAAGTGGCGCAGCATCTGCTCGGTCGCCTCGAAGTCGGCGATCACACCGTCGCGCAGCGGGCGCAGGGCGGTGATGTTGTCCGGCGTACGGCCCAGCATCTGCTTGGCCTGGTGGCCGACGGCGATGACCTCGCCGGTCGTGTCGTTGAGCGCGACGACGCTCGGCTCGTCCAGCAACACCCCTCGACGGCGCACGTAGACGAGGGTGTTGGCGGTGCCGAGGTCGACGGCCATGTCGCGGCCGATGATGGAGTTCGCCCTCACGCTTCCTCGCAACGCGTCGCCGGAGAGCCTGACGGCCGCTCCGTTCGTACGCATCGGGGAAGCCGACCCGCTCCCCCTACCTGCAGGGAGTGCGTCGGGGAGACCACCGGGCGCACGATCCGACGACCTCCGCTTGCGAGCGTAAGGAGAAATCGTCGCTCAACCGCGCAGGCACGCCGGTACGGCGCGCCTCAGCAGTCACATCCGTCACAGCGGAGGGTGGTTCCTGCGCTCAGCCCAGCGCGGGGAACCACAACGCGATCTCCCGCGCGGCCGACTCCGGGGAGTCGGAGCCGTGCACGAGGTTCTCGCGGTTGGAGAGCGACAGGTCACCGCGAATGGTGCCGGGGGCGGCCTTGCGACCGTCGGTGGAGCCGTTGATCGCGCGGACGACCTCGATCGCCTCGTCGCCCTCGAGGACGAGCGCGACGAGCGGACCGCTGGTCACGAAGGCACGCAGCGGCGGGTAGAAGTCGCGCTCGACGTGCTCGGCGTAGTGCGCGTCGGCCTGGGCGCCGTCGATGTGGCGGTGCTCCAGGGCGACGATGCTCAGCCCCTTCGCCTCGAACCGGGCGAGCACGTTGCCGACCAGGCCACGGCGGACCGCGTCGGGCTTGAGCAGGACGAGAGTGCGTTGGGTCACGCGACTGACCCTATCGGCCCGTCCGCGCCGGGTCAGCCGCGGTCGAGCGAGCGGGTGATGACCTTGTTGGCGGAGCGCTGGAAGCCGCGCACGATCGCCTCGAGGGTGAGCCGGCGCAGGGTGCCGATCGTGACCTCCAGCTGGGCGGCGTCCTCGCGGCCGTGGCTTCGATCACGGCGCCACGGCTCGACGACCTCGTGGTGCAGCACCCGGGTGAGCTCCTCGGCGAGTGCGGCCATGTGACGCTCGATCGCCTCGCCCGCGGCGCGCATGCCCTCGACCGGGATGTCGACCTGCAGCAGCTCGACGGCGACGTCGAAACCGTGGACGGGCGTGTAGCGGACGCCGCCGCCCTCACCCTCGGCGCGGCGCAGCAGGCCGAAGTCCTCGATGAGCGTGACCTCGTCGTCGGTGAGCTTGCGACCTGCGTGCTGGTCGAGCTGGCGCCGGGTGAGCTCCTGCGGCTCGCCGACGGTCCACGAGGTGAGCATCGCGCGCTGCACCGCGAGGTCCTCGACGCCCGCGTCGACCGGGACCGAGGCGAGGTACTTCTCGATGGCCTGCAGGGTGAAGCCGTGCTCCTGCAGGGCGCGGATCATCTCCAGCCGGGCCAGGTGCGTGTCGTCGTACCACGCCATCCGCCCACGGCGCGCCGGCGGCGGCAGCAGCCCGAGGCTGGCGTAGTAGCGCGTGGTGCGAACGGTCAGCCCCGCCGCCGAGGCGAGCTCGTCGACCGTGCGAAGGGTCTCGCCTTCAGCATCGTTGCCCGGATCAACTCCCACTGCGGCGGTCATGACTGTCACAGTACGACTGTCATCTCGATCACGCAACGCCGGGGCATCACCCGATCTCAGGCTGGAATGGGCCGCCGTCGCGAGCCCGTCGAAGTTCGGGCTTGACGTACGTCACACGTGAGTGGACAGTACGGGTGTGACAGTGTCACTGTCATTCTCAAATCGTCGTGCCAGCACGACACCACTGACCGCAGGAGGGCCGATGGCGTCGAGCAGCGTCCTGCCGGCTCTGCGCCGACCGATCGCCGAGACGCTGGCGACCCTCGACTTCGGTCGACGCGTCTTCGTCGCGATGGGCCGGTCCCTCAGTGCACGACGCTTCCCGCTGGCCGAGGCCGTCGTCCAGACCTGGTACGCCATCCGGGTCTGCACACTGCCGGCGCTCGCCGTGTCGATCCCGTTCGGGATCATCCTCGCGCTGCAGGTCGGCGTGCTGGCCCAGGAGGTCGGCGCCGTCGCGTTCACCGGCGCGGGCAACACGCTCGCCGTCGTGCGTCAGGCATCGCCCATCATCACCGCCCTCATGCTCTCCGGCGTCGCCGGATCGGCGATCTGTGCGGACCTCGGCTCCCGCAAGATCCGCGAGGAGATCGACGCGATGGAGGTCATGGGGATCTCGGTCATGGAGCGACTGGTGGTGCCGCGGCTGATCGCGATCGTCGTCGTCGCGGTGTTCCTCAACGGCATCGTCATGTTCTTCACGATCATGACCACCCTCTCGATCAGCGTCGTGCTCCAGGACCTCCCGCCCGGCAGCTACCTCGCCTCGGTGACCACGCTCGCCCAGGTCTCGGACCTGTGGCTCTCGCTCACCAAGGCCGCGGTCTTCGCGATCATCTGCGCGGTGGTGGCGTCGTACAAGGGCCTGGGCGCCGCGCGCGGCCCGACCGGGGTCGGCGAGGCCGTCACCAGCGCGGTCGTCAC
The DNA here is from genome assembly GCF_001428565.1 of Nocardioides sp. Root190. GTDB lineage: Bacteria > Actinomycetota > Actinomycetes > Propionibacteriales > Nocardioidaceae > Nocardioides. Next base: position 39,953 of record NZ_LMIA01000003.1, read on the forward strand.
CAACTTCGTCCTCCTCTTCGCCGCCAACTTCGCGATCTCCCAGATCCACAGCACGTTCGCCGGGGGGCCGATCGGATGAGCCAGTCCTCCTCGGCCATCGACCCCATCGAGATCGTCGACCGTGCCGTCGTCGGTCCGTGGGCCGGTGTCGGCCTGCAGATCGTGCTCGCCTGGCGTGCCGTCGCCGGTCTCCCGATCGCCGTGACCCGCTACCGCGGCGAGATCGCGCGCATCCTCGCGGAGGTGACCCTCGGCTCCGGCATCTTCCTCGTCGGCGGCGGCGTGGTGGGGGTCGTGCTGCTCCTCTCGACACTGACCGGCACCGAGGTGGGCCTCGAGGGCTACCAGGGACTCGACGTCATCGGTCTCGCTCCCCTGACCGGCTTCATCTCCGGCTACGCCAACACCCGCGAGCTCGCCCCGATGGTGGCAGCCCTGGGCTTCGCGGCCCGGATCGGCTGCGGCTTCACCTCACGGATCGGCGCGATGCGGATCAGCGAGGAGATCGACGCCCTCGAGGCGATGGCGATCCGCCCGATCCCGTACCTCATCAGCACCCGTCTGGTGGCCTCGTGGATCATCGTCCTGCCGCTGTTCCTGATCGGCCTGGTCGGCACCTACGTCGCCACCGACTTCATGGTGACGACGTTCTACGGTCAGTCCGCCGGCACCTACGACCACTACTTCCGCACCTTCGTCGCCCCGATCGACGTCTTCTACTCCGCGATCAAGGTCGTGGTCCTGACGACCGTCGTCACCCTGATCCACTGCTACCACGGTTTCACCGCGAGCGGCGGCCCCGAAGGCGTGGGCCGCGCGACGGGCCGCGCGATCCGGGCCAGCATCATCTCGCTCACGATCGTCGACATCATCTTGACGCTGCTCCTCTGGGGCGCCGATGCACAGGTCCAGATCTCAGGGTGAGCCGATGAGCGAGTTCCTCTTCCCGCACAGCAAGGTCGATCCGCGGACCCTGCGCCTGCGTCTGGCCGCGATCGGCCTGGCCGGCGGCCTCATGGTCGCTGCCGTCCTCGGCGTCCTCGGGCTGCAGACGCTCGGTGTCCTCAGCGACGCGGCGCGGGTGACCGTCCAGCTCCCGACCGTCGGCGACACGCTCGCGATCAACTCCGACGTGAAGTACAACGGCCTGCGGGTCGGTCGCGTGATCGAGGTCGACCCGGTCGTCCGCGCCGCCGAGACCGGCTGGGACGGTCCGACGGCGACCGTGCTCGTCGAGACCGAGCACGCCGAGCTGATCCCGGCCTCCGTCCGGGCCCGGGTCCTGCCGGGCACCCTGTTCGGCAACGACTTCGTCGACCTGGTCGCAGCCACGAGCCCCGGGCAGGCCGAGACCACGGCCGCCGCCAGCACCACCGTCTCCGCGGCCGGCGGCCACCTCGCCGACGGCGACGTGGTGGAGGCCGACACCTCCGAGCAGACCCTGCGCCTGATGGACACGCTCTCGGCCACCCAGCGCCTGCTCGTCTCGATCGACCCCGCCCAGTGGGACGTCGCGCTCTCCCAGCTCGCCGACTCGCTCGACGGACGCGGCGCGACGATCGCCACGATGGTCGCTGACGCCAACGGCGTGCTCGGTCGGTGGGAGGACCTGCAACCGACCGTACGCCGCGACGTCGACCTGCTGACGGCCAACGCCGACCTGCTCGCCGACATCGAGCCGCAGCTCGTCCGCACCCTCCGGGACACCCGCCCCCTGGCCCGCACCCTCGTGCGGCAGCAGGAGGGCACGACCACCCTGCTCCGGGGGATCACCACGCTCCTCGAGGGCAAGGAGGGCGTCATCCCGTTCCTCCTCGAGCACGGCGACGAGACCGCTCGCCTGCTCAACGCGACCGCCGCCAACCTCGAGGTCTTCGCCGCGCGGTACCCCTCCTTCGCCCGCGTGCTCCAGAAGGTCCCGCAGCTGCTCCGCAACGGCGCCAAGGCCGTCCAGGGCGGCAACATCCAGATGGAAGGTGTCCTCGGGCCGACCTTCGTGGGCGAGTACGGCCCGCAGGACTGCCCCGAGTACTACGGCGCCACGGGCCGTTGCACCGGAGGTGGCCGATGAGTCGCCAGCTCAGCGAGCTGCGCCGCAACAAGGGCGCCGTGCTCGGGGTCGCCGTGTTCAGCCTCGTCGCCATCCTCCTGACCTCGATGGTCGCCGGCACCCTCTCCCGCAGCTCGGGCGCGGACACCATCACCGTCACCGCCGTCTTCCGCGACGCCACGGGCCTGCGGCCCGGCGACGACGTACGCCTTGCCGGGGTCCGCATCGGTCGGGTCGGTGAGACCCACGTGGGCCAGGGCAAGGACGCCGGGCTCGCCGTCGTCACCCTCCGGGTCGACCGCGACCAGGGTCTCCACGACGACATCACCGCCTCGGTGGACTACCTCAACCTCATGGGCCAGCGGTACGTCGCCATCTCGCGCCCCGACCGCGCGGCCGAGGCGGGCGACCTCGCCGACGGCGCCCGGATCCCGCTCGCCCGGACCCGCTCGGCGCTCGACCTGACGGCCATGTTCAACGCCTTCGAGCCGATCTTCGACCTGCTCGAGCCGGGCGACGTCAACCAGCTCGCGAGCAACATCGTGCAGGTCCTGCAGGGCCAGGGACCGACCATCCGCCACCTGCTCGACCAGACCGCCGAGCTGACCTCAGGCCTGGTCGATCGCGAGGACACCCTCACCCGCGTCGTCGAGAACGTGACGCTCGTGATGGACACCACCAACGAGCACCGCGACGAGGTCACCGCCCTCGTGGACGGCCTGGACTCGCTCACCAGAGGACTGGCCAAGGACCGCGACCGGATCGCCACCAGCCTGGACGGGATCGACCGGTTGAGCCGCACGACCGCCGACCTGGTCGAGGACGCTCGTCCCCTCGTCGAGGACGTGTCGGCCCTGAGCCAGCCGTGGCTGAGGTACCTCGGCTCGCGCACCGACCTGCTCGCCGACACCGGCGCCGCGCTGCCCCAGCAGCTGCGCGTCTATCTCCGCACCCTGGGCTACGGCAGCTACCTCAACGTCTACGTCTGCAACCTCTACGGCCAGTTCAAGGGCGTCCCGGCCAAGGTCGACCTCGGCGTGACCGGCAACAAGCACACGGAGAGGTGTCGCTGATGGGCACCGTGACGGGCACCTGGCGACGTCTGGCCTGGCCGCTGCGGGTCGTGATCGGCGCCCTGCTGGTCGGGATGGTCGTGATCGGCCTCCAGACGATCAGTGGCGACTCGTCGTACCACGCCCGGCTGCGGCACGCAGCCGGCATCAAGGCCGGTGACGACGTCCGGGTGGCCGGTCTCAAGGTCGGCAAGGTCACCAGCGTGGAGGCGGACCGCGACGAGGTCGACGTCGCCTTCACTCTCGACCAGGCGCCCGAGGAGCTCGGCCTCACCGCGGACAGCCCGGCCGAGGTCAAGATCCTCTCGATCCTCGGGCAGCGCTTCCTGTCCCTCACTCCCGGCCGCGGGAAGACCCTCGCGAGCGGCGCGACCATCGGCGTCGAGCACTCACGTGACTCGTACACCATCGAGCGCTTCTGGCTGGAGGCCACGCCCCAGGTGCAGGCCCTCGACCTGGAGAAGATCCAGGGAGCCGTGGACGTGCTCGCCACCGACCTGGCCATCGCACCCGAACAGCTGCGCGACGCCCTCGACGGCATCGCTGGTGTCTCGGCGATCGCGAACGACCGCGAGCAGCAGATCGACTCCCTGCTGACCGCCACCCGGCAGGTCACCGACCTCGTGCTCAGCCAGACCGACAAGATCGACGAGGTCATGTCCAACGGCACGCTGGTGATGACGATGGTCCAGCAGCGCAAGGAGACCCTCCGCTCGCTGCTCGTCAACGCGGAGCGATTCGTCACCGGGCTCACCGGGCTGGTGCGGACCACGGCACCCCAGCTCAAGCCTGCCCTGCGCGACCTGCGCGCGGTGCTCCGGACCCTCAACGACCACCAGGACGACCTCGACGAGACGATGCGCCTCGCCGGACCGACCATGCGGGTGTTCACCAACGCCACCGGCGACGGTCCGTGGCTCGGTGTCAACGCACCGTGGGCGATCCTCCCCGATGACCTCTTCTGCTCGATCACCCCGGAGAAGTGCCGATGAACCGCCGCCATCTCGTCCTCGCGGCAGTCGGTGTGCTGGCCCTGGTCCTGGCCGTCTCCGGCGTTCGTCTGCTCGGTTGGCTCGGCGGTGAGGACGACGACGCGCTGGTCGTCACCGCGGACTTCGCCGACACGACCGGGGTGTACGTCGGCAACGACGTCACCTATCTCGGCGTCAAGGTCGGCGAGATCGTGGAGGTCGAGCCACACGGCACGACCATGCGGATCGTCATGCAGCTGGAAGGGGACACCGAGCTCCCCGAGGACGCCGGCGCCCAGATCCTCCAGGGCTCGCTCGTGACCGACCGCTTCGTCGAGGTCGGTCCCGCCTACACCGGCGGTCCCCGGCTCCGCGACGGGGCGAACATCGCCGCCGACCACACCCGCTCCCCCGCGACCGTCGACGAGATCGCGCGCTCCATCGACGACCTCGTCCTGGCACTCGACGCCGACCTCGGTGGCGCCGATGGCCGCAAGGGTCTCGGCGAGGCACTCGAGGTCACCGCGCGAACCCTCGACGGCAACGGCCCCCACCTGCGCCGGGCGCTCGCCGAGAGCCGCGACGCCCTCGCGATGATCAACTCCAAGGACGCCGACATCACGGCTGTGACCGACAACCTGCTCACGCTCACTAAGGTGCTGGCGACCCGGGACCGGCGGATCCGGACCTTCACCGACGCGGCCGCCGACACCACCGCCGTGATCGACGACCAGCGCGACGAGCTCGTCGCCGCGCTGGAGGGCCTGGACGAGCTGACCGGCCTGACCAACCAGTTCCTCAAGGACAACGGTGAGGTGATCGGTGATGACCTCAAGGGTCTCGCCGATGTCGTCGGCGTGATCCGCGGCCACCAGGACTCGCTCGAGGAGGCCTTCGACGTGATGCCGACCATGGCCGAGAACTTCGCCCGCGCCTACGACTGGAAGCTCGGCCGGCTGCGGGTCCAGTTCGCCTTCTCGGTCGGCCCCTTCTCCTCGGCGTTCCGCGACCACACCTGCCGGGTGCTCGCCGAGTCCCTGGCCGGCGAGATGGGCGGCAAGCTCTGCGGCGCGCTGTTCAACTCCGAGGGCACCGGCGCCCTCGACGGCCTCTTCGACGGCATCTACGACGGCCTGCCCGGAGGCTTCCCGTGACGGCCGGGTCGCGCACGCTGAGGCGCGCTGCTGCAGGCCTGGCCTTCTCACTGGGCACCCTGGTCGCCGGCTCGGGGTGCGGACTCCAGCTCGAGGACATCCCCATGCCGAGCCTGGTGGACGGTGAGACGTACGCCGTGACGATCGAGTTCACCGACGCCCTCAACCTCCCCGTCGACGCCCCGGTCAAGCTCGAGGGCGCGACCGTGGGACAGGTGACGGCCGTCGAGCCGGGCGACTACGTGGCCGAGGTGCACCTGGCCCTCTCGACGACCGTCGAGCTGCCCGCCACCTCGCGTGCCGAGATCCGGCTCACCTCGCCGATGGGCACCGCGTTCGTCCAGCTCTTCCCCGGGGGCAAGGGCGAGCTCCTGGCGGAGGGCGGCATGCTGCCGGTCGCCGCGACGGGCACTGCCCCTGACGTCACCGACCTGCTGTCCTCCCTGTCCACCGTCGTGACCGGCGGCACCTTCGGTGACATCTCGACGATCATCAAGCAGCTCAACGTCGCGCTGACCGGCAACTCCGGCGACGTACGACGCCTGTTCGCCAGGCTGGACACCGCCGTGACCGACCTGAACAGCCAGTTCCCCAGGATCGACAGGCTCACTGCAGCGCTGGACACCCTGACCACCCGCCTGGTCGACGACCTGCCGGAGATCACCGACTCGCTCACGGACCTGACCGACCTGGTGACCAGCCTGGACCGGCAGCGCTCGGACCTCGTGCTGGCGATGGAGTCGCTCACCCAGTTCGACGCCGTCGCGACGCCGCTGACCCGGACGGTGCGCGACGACCTCCTCGAACAGCTCAAGGACATGCGTCCCGTCGTACGCACGCTGCTCGACGAGCGGGCGAACGTCGACGGTGTCATGCAGGGCCTGATCGACTTCGCCGGCGGCAGCGACGAGGCCGCTCCCGGCGACTACGCCAACTTCGACCTGACGTTCCTGCTCGACCCGGAGGCACTGCTCAACTTCGAGGGACCGGACGACGACGTGCAGGACCTTCCCGAGCTGGGAGTGGGACTCGAATGACGACGGAGACCGGGGACCAGGTCCCCTTCAACACGGAGTCGAGCGCGCAGGTGTGGCGGCGACGGATCCGCACCGCGCAGGCTCTGATCATCCTCATCCTCATCGGTGGGGTCGTCTACGTCACCGACACCGTGGTCGGGGGCTCGCTGTTCCGCGATCCGTACCACCTCACGGTGCAGCTCCCCCAGGCCGGCGGGCTCCACGTGGGATCCGTCGTGACCTACCGCGGCCAGCGGGTCGGCGAGGTCATCGACGTCCGGCTGGGCGACGAGGCCGGGGTCGGTGCCCTGGCCGAGCTCGAGATCGAGGAGCACGTCGAGATCCCGGTCGACAGCGCGATGGAGGTCCGCAACCTCTCCGCCGTCGGCGAGCAGTACCTCGACATCCGCCCGCGCGTGGCCGACGGCCCCTACCTGGCCGACGGCGCCACCGTCCCGGTCTCGGAGACCACGATCCCGCTCACCGTGCCCGAGGTCCTGGCCCATGCGCAGGGACTGATGTCCTCCCTGGACGTCGACGACATCGCGACCATCGCCGACGAGACGGCGACCATCTTCGGCAACGCCGACGAGGACGTCGACCTCCGGGCGCTGGCGATCGAGATGGAGACCGCCTTCGCCATGCTGCGCCGCCTGGAGCCGACCCTCACCCGCCTGGTCACCACGGCCGAGACGCCATTGACGACGATCGACGACCTCGCCCCGCAGCTGCGCAGCATGTCCGGCGACCTGGAGGCGATCGCCCGATCCCTCGCGAAGGCGACACCCGACATCCGGCGCGCGGTCACGACCTCGCTCGACCTGCTCCCCCGGCTCGATCGGTGGTGGCGTGAGCTCGCCCCCGAGCTGAGGAGCCTGCTCCGCTCGGGCGTCCCTCTCACCGAGATGGCGGCCGGTCACCTCCGCGGGCTGCACCACTGGCTCGACTGGGTCCCCCTCCAGGCCGACGTGATGGCCGGGAGCACCCGCGAGGGCAGCGGACGGGTGCTCCTCGTGCCCCGCATCCTCAAGAACTGCGTCTACGACAAGTCGGTCCAGCGCGACATCCAGGACCTCGAGGCCCGCACTCCGGTGACCGACGTCCGCTGCATCGACCCGCCGGCCGGCACCCAGGGACGTGGCTCCGCCACCGTCCCGCAGCAGTGACCGGCAGTGACCCGGCAGTGACCCGGCCGATCGCCCCGGTCGCACCAGACCTCCTCCCCGCATGACCCATCCCCCGAAAGGAATGTCCCCATGAGCACCGACACCCTGGCCGTACGCGCCGAGATCGAGGCCGAGATCGCCGGGCTGACCCTGCCGATCGCCTTCGCCCGCACCGTTGCGTCCGAGGCCGACAAGCCGGCGTACTCGGACAAGGTCGGCATCGACCTGTCGGCCGGCTATGCGGCCGGCTGGCGCACCGTCTCCTGGACCGACCTGCGCGAGCGTGCCCTCGACGCCGCCGGTGCCCTGGTCGAGGCCGGCGTTGTGCACGGCGACCGCGTCGCGCTGATGGCCAGCAACCGCATCGAGCACGTCGTGGCCGACCTCGGTGTCGTCCACGCCGCAGGGGTCTCGATGTCGGTCTACAACACCCTGTCGGCCGAGCAGGTCGCCTACGTCGCCGGGCATGCCGAGCCGGCCGTCGTCATCCTGGAGTCCGCCGACCACCTCGCGCGGTGGGCCAAGGCCCTCGCCGAGAGCGACACGATCCGCCAGGTCGTCCTGATCGACGCGACCGCCCCCGAGGGTGACGACCGCTTCATCACCTGGGACGCCTTCCTCGCCGCCGGTGCCGCCTGGCGTGCCGGCCACGGTGCCGAGCTCGAGGGCCGGACCGCGGAGGTCACCCCCGAGGACCCGCTGACCATCCTCTACACGTCCGGCACCACCGGGAACCCGAAGGGCGTGGTCCTGACCCACCACGCCGTGCTCTACGAGTGCGCCTGCTCGCTGCGGGTCTCCGCGCCCACACTGCACAACGACTTCATCTCCTACCTGCCGTTCGCCCACATCGCCGAACGCACGCTCGGCATGTACATCCCGCAGGTCAACGGTGCCCACATCCACCTCATCGCCGATCCCTCGCTGCTCCTCGGCGCTCTCGGCGAGGTCCACCCGACGCGCTTCTTCGGTGTGCCGCGGGTCTGGGAGAAGATCAAGACCGGCATCACCGCCAAGCTCTCCGCCGAGACCGACCCCGAGAAGAAGGCCCAGATCGAGGGTGCCTTCGCCATCGGCCTGGAGTACGTCGAGGCGCTGCAGCAGGGCGGCACCGTCTCCCCCGAGCTCGAGGCGAGGTACCAGGCGGCCGACGCCGGACTGCTCTCCTTCCTCCGCGCACTGCTCGGCCTCGACCGCTGCGAGTGGGCCGCCTCGGCCGCCGCGCCGATGCCGCTGGAGGTCGCGAAGTTCTTCGCCGGCCTCGGCATGCGGATCTACGACGTCTACGGCATGACCGAGACCTGCGCGGCCGTCACCGCCTGCGGACCCGAGCAGTTCCGGCTCGGCACCGTCGGGCGTGCGCTGCCGGGCATCGAGATCGCGCTCGCCGAGGACGGGGAGATCCTCGCGCGCGGTCCCGTCACCTCGCAGGGCTACTACAAGCAGGACGAGGCGACCGCCGAGCTGATCGACGTCGACGGCTGGGTCCACACCGGCGACATCGGTGAGCTCGACGAGGACGGCTTCCTCAAGGTCGTGGACCGCAAGAAGGAAATGATCATCACCTCCTCGGGCAAGAACATCGCCCCGTCCAACATCGAGAACTACCTCAAGGAGAGCCCGATCGTCGGGCACGCCCTGGTGTTCGGCGAGGGCAAGCCGTACGTCGTCGCGGTGCTCACCCTCGACGCGGAGATCGCTCCCCTCGTGGCGCAGCAGCTGGGCATCCCCGCCGGGACCTCGCTCGCGGAGCTGGCCCAGCACCCGGCGATGCTCGCGGTCGCCCAGCAGTCCGTCGACGCCGCCAACGAGCGGCTCTCGCGGCCCGAGCAGGTGAAGTCGTGGGAGCTCCTCCCGGTCGAGTGGACCGCCGAGTCCGAGGAGCTCACGCCGACGCTGAAGCTGAAGCGCCGCGTCGTCCACGCCAAGTACGCCGACGTCCTGGAGAGGCTCTACTCGTGACCGCCACGACCACCACCACGAACAGCGTCCAGCCCGCCTGGGTCACCGCCGAGCGGATCGCCGCCTGGAGCGGCTGGGTCGCCCGCGACCCGGCCGGCACGGCGACCAGCACGGAGACGAGCACCGCGACCGCGCCGTACGACGGACTCGCGACGGCCAGCGTGCCGGTCAGCAGCGCGAGCGACGTCGTCGACGCGATCGCCCGCGCCCGCACGGCACAGGTCACCTGGGCGCTGCTGCCGTGGGCAACGCGCTCCGCGATGGTCCTGCGCTTCCACGACCTGCTGGTGGAGCGCCAGGACGAGGTCATCGACCTGATCCAGTGGGAGATGGGCAAGGCCCGGTTCAGTGCCTGGCAGGAGATCCTGCAGGTCGCCACGATCGCGCGCCACTACGCCCGCCACGGTCGCCACTACGTCGGCGACAACAAGGTCCGCGGCGCGATGCCCGGCCTCACCAAGGTGCGCGAGGTGCGCGTCCCCAAGGGTGTGATCGGGATGATCTCGCCGTGGAACTATCCGCTCTACCTTGCGGTCGGCGACGTGATCCCGGCGCTGCTCGCCGGCAACGGCGTGGTCAGCAAGGCCGACTCGCAGACTCCGCTGACGCTGCTCTGGACGCGTGAGCTGATGGCCGAGGCCGGGCTGCCCACGGACATCTGGCACGTCGTGGTCGGTCCCGGCGCGATCATCGGCGACGCCCTGATCGGGTCCGTCGACGGCGGCCCGGGTGTCGACCACATCTGCTTCACCGGCTCGACGCCCACCGGCCGCAGCGTCGGCCGTCGTGCCGGCGAGATGCTCATCGCGGCCTCCCTGGAGCTCGGCGGCAAGAACCCGCTCGTCGTGCTCGACGACGCCGACGTGTCGAAGGCGGCCGCCGGCTGCGTCGCCGCCGCGTTCGCGAACACCGGTCAGATGTGCATCCACATCGAGCGGGTGATCGTGCACGAGGACGTGTACGACGCCTTCCGGGATGCCGTGGTGGCAGCGACCGAGGCGCTCACGCTGGGCCAGACGTTCGACTACTCCGTCGACGTCGGGTCGCTCGCCTCCGAGTCACAGCTGGAGACCGTTCGCAGCCACGTGGACGACGCGGTCGCCCGCGGCGCAACGGTGCTCGCCGGTGGACGGCACCGCCCCGACCTCGGGCCGCTCGTCTACGAGCCGACCGTCCTGGAGGGCGTGGACGCCGACATGCCGGTCTGCCTCGAGGAGACCTTCGGTCCGGTGATCTCGCTCTACAAGGTGGGCTCCGAGAGCGAAGCCGTCGCGAAGGCCAACGAAGGTCGCTACGGCCTGTCGGCGAGCGTGTGGTCCCGCAACACCCGCGCCGCCGAGGCGCTCGCCCAGCAGGTCCGGGCGGGCTCGGTCAACATCAACGACGGCGCCGCAGCCGCGGCCGGCTCCATCGAGGCCGGCATGGGCGGCATGGGCGACAGCGGTCTCGGCCGGCGCCACGGTGCGGAGGGGATGCGGAAGTACACCGAGTCCCAGACCGTCGCGACGCAGCGCCTGGTGCCGCTCGGACCGCCGTCCGGGATGGCGCTGGAGAAGTTCGTCGGACTCGGCAACGCCCAGCTGAAGCTGCTCAGGAAGCTGCGCGTGCGCTGATCTCGGCCACCAACGCGGGAGCGAGGTCGCCCTTCGGGGCGACCTCGATCTCGTCCAGGCCCAGCCAGCCGGCGAGCCGCCACAGCTCCACGGCGAGCTCCGCCGCCGTCGCGGCAGGTGCGCCGGGCTCGGCGAAGACTCCCTGCACGAGCAGCCGTCGGGTGGGACGGTCGGCCTTGAGGTCGACCCGCGCCACGATCCGGTCTCCCAGCAGGAACGGCAGCACGTAGTAGCCGTGCACCCGCTGCGCCGCCGGGACGTAGATCTCGATGCGGTAGCGGAAGTCGAAGATCGCCTCCGCACGGGCACGCTCCCACACGACCGGGTCGAACGGGCTCAGCAACGTCCGGGCCGCGACCCGGCGTGGCACCCGCGCCTCGTGGTGCAGGTAGGCCGGGCGTGCCCATCCCTCCACCTGGACCGGTTCGAGCTCGCCCGCCTCGAGGAGCACCTCGATCGCCGTTCGGGCCTGGTGGATGTTGAGGCGGTAGTAGTCGGCCAGGCAGTGGGCGCTGGCGACACCGTGGGAACGGGCGGCCCGGCGCACCAGCTCGACGTGGGCATCGGTCGCGGACAGCGCCGGGGCATGGGCGAGCTCGCTGCCCACCACCCGCTCGGCCAGGTCGTACCGGATCTCGAACTGGCTGTTGCGCCCCTCGATCGCCAGGTCACCTGTCGTGAAGAGGAAGTCGAGCATCTGCCGCGTCCGCGACCAGTTCCAGCCCCAGTGGTCCCTGGACCTGGGCAGGCCGTCGTCCAGCTCACGGGCCGTGCTCGGCCCGCGGTCGGCGATCTCCGCCAGCAGAGCGGCCTCCAGGGCATCGTCCTCGGCCACGCTGAACCACTTGCCGCGGCGGCTGCGGTGGTGGTCCATCCGGTGCCTCATCGCCGGCCACAGCTCAACCGGCATGAACGCCTGGACGTGCGCCCAGTACTCCACCACGCGTCGCTGGCGCCCCGCGGACGCCCGCCGGAGCAGGTCGACGTCGTAGGCACCCATGCGCGAGTAGAGCGGCATGTAGTGGGCGCGCTGGAGCACGTTGACGCTGTCGACCTGGAGCAGTCCGGTGCGCGCCAGCGTGCGGTCGAAGGTGCGCAGCGTCGGGACGGCGTGCACCGGGTCCAGGAAGCCCTGGGCCGCCAGCGCGATCCGGCGTGCCTGGGCGCGCGACAGGGTCTGGGTGCTGCTCACGCCGTCAGGCTAGACACCCGGACCGACACGCCGTTGGTCGAGGAGGGCCGTCCGCGGCCGTCTCGAGACCTCCCGCTCCGGTGCCGGGACTCTCCACGGACAGTTCCGGCACCGTCGCACCGGGTCTCGAGACGGTCGCTGGGCGACCTCCTCGACCACCGATCAGTCGAGCTGCACGAGCTTGGCGCGCACGGCGTACATCACCGCTTCCATCCGGGAGTGCAGCTGCAGCTTCTCCAGGATGTTGCGGACGTGGTTCTTCACCGTGTTCTCGCTGATCGCGAGGTGGCCGGCGACGTCACGGTTGCTGAGGCCGCGCGCGACGAGGCGCAGGACCTCGAGCTCGCGCTCGGTCAACTTGAGCGCCGTCCCCGAGTTGCGGTCCGGCTTCGACATCGTCTTGAACTCGTCGATCAGCTTGGCCGCCATCGACGGACTGATCAGCGACTGCCCGTCGGCGACGACGCGGATGCCCTGGGCCACCTCCTCGATGGAGGAGTCCTTGAGGAGGTAGCCCGAGGCGCCGCTCTTGACCGCTTCGTACAGGTCGGCCTCGTCGTCGGAGACGGTCAGCATGATGATCTTGGTGGTCGGGACCGCTTCCTTGATCGCGACGCAGGCCTCGATGCCGGACTGCTTCGGCATCCGCACGTCGAGGAGGACGACGTCGGGGGCGGCGCTGACGACGAGGTCGACGCCCTCGGCGCCGTTGCTCGCCTCACCGACGACCTCGATGCCCTGCTCGATCCCGAGCAGCATCGTCATGCCGCGTCGAAAGAGCTCCTGGTCATCGACCACCACCACACGAACCGGTTCGCTCACAGGCTGTCCAGTCCCTGCGGCCGCCGGCGAATTCCCAGTCGCCACATGCGCATCATGGCATGGCCCGAGGTCGGAGTGTCGGCAGCGACCAGATGCCGGTGGTGTCGGCCAGCCGCCCGAGCGGCTGCCCACCCATCAGGTCCTCACCCTCCCTGGGTGTCGACGTCGAGCGAGATGACGCCGTAGTCGTAGCCACGGCGGCGGTAGACGACCGCAGGGCGCTCGCTCTCCTTGTCGACGTACAGGTAGAAGTCGTGGCCGACCAGCTCCATCTCGTAGAGGGCCTGGTCGAGGGTCATCGGGCTGGCCGGGTGCGTCTTCTCGCGTACGACGAGCGGGCCGTCGCCGGTCACCGTGATCGGACCGACCTTGCGCTCGATCGACTCCTCCTGCTCGGTGGGCGTCTCGAGGTCGTCGAGGGGGATGTCGGAGAGCGCACGTCCGACGGACACGGGGGCACGGCGGCCGCGGTGCACGCGCCGCCGGTCAGCGGCCTTGCGCATCTGGGAGGCCATCTTGTCGAGAGCGAGGTCGAGCGCGCCCATCTTGTCGCCGGCCGCGGCCTCGGCGCGGATCACCGGGCCCTTGGAGTAGGCGGTGAGCTCGACGTGGACGCCCTGGTCGTGCTGGCGCGGATTGGGTTCGGAATCGACCTCCACATGCACACGCATGATGTGGTGATCGTGCTTCTCCAGCTTCGCGAGCTTCTCGGTGGCGTGCTCTCGGAACCTGTCCGAGATCTCGCAGTGCCGTCCGGTGACCACAACATCCATCAGTTACCTCCAAGGGGTTTCGGTGATGGGTTCTCCCGCGCGAGGCGGGACGTCTGGGGCTGGCACGTTGCTCGACCAGCAGGGAACGGTGGGTGCGCGGGTGCCGAGGTCTCGAGACGGTCGCTGCGCGACCTCCTCGACCTACGGCCGCCGTGGAAGGGTGGAATCCGCCCGGCCGACCTGGTCTTCTCCCCCACACCCGCCTGCTGAGGCTCCCGCAGCTTGGTGCCACTACTGACCTTCTCCCGAAGTCGGACGCATCTGACGTCCGGTTCGAGGCAGGACTGACGACTAAGCCGCACCGTGATCGTCGACCCGGAGGTCGACTTACGTGGACCGTTTCGCCTGCGACTGGCATCGGCTTGCCGCACCTGGCCGGGCTTCTGCCCAGCCTGTACAGCGCAACCACGGACCCGGGCGGACTCCATGCAGAGACGTTAGTCCGTCGCCGGTGACGACGAAAGCCTTCATCCCAAGTTCGGCGGGTCGATCTTGCGCCGGGTCGCGGCCACGGTGGCTGCGGCGAGCACCCGGATGCCGACGGACTCGAGGGCGCGCTGCGCCTCCCGCAGGGTCGCTCCGGTGGTCAGGACGTCGTCGCAGAGCAGGACGTGGGCGGTGGGACGGCGGCGCGCCAGGCGGCGTACGGCGCTCGTCGAGGTCGCCATCGAACCGGCGAGGTTGGCGGCCCGGCTGGCGGCGTCGAGCCCGGCCTGGTCCACGACACCGGGCCGCACCCGGAGCAGGCCGGCGACCCCGACCGGGTGGCCGCGACTGCGCAGCCCGGACGCGGCGGCGCGGGTCATGGCGGTGGTCGGGTCGTGTCCCCGGGCGCGGACGGCGGCGGGTCGGGAGGGCACGGGGACGAGCACGACCGCCTCGTCCGGGCCGATCCCGGCCCCGCTCAGGGCGGCGTCCGCCACGACGGCGAGGACCGTGCCGAGGGGGCCGGCCAGCGCGTGCACCCCGTGCTCCTTGTGGGCCAGGACGAGGGCGCGCAGCACCCCATCGTACGGCCCGGCGGAGTACGACGGCGCGAGGCCCGGCGGGCACGGCGTCGGTCGACGCAGCCCGGCCTCGACAGGCAGCTCGTGGCAGCACCGGACGCACAGCGCCCGGCCCGGACGTCCGCACACGACGCAGGAGGAGCCGAGCACGAGGTCGACGAAGCCGTCGGCGAGGTCGGCGAGCAGGGGCACCGCTCCACTCCAGCAACCCGGGCTGCCCGACGCAACGGTCGGGACCGGGGCTGTGGAGAACCCGCAGTGAATCAGCCAGCCGGAATCAGCCGGCGAAGTGCAGCTGGGTCAGGACCGTGGTGCCGCTGCGGTACTCGCGCTGGTCGACGAGGTCGACGTAGTGGTCGGCGTACACGGCGAACATCGGTGACTCAGCGGTCGGGGCGGCGGCGAGCCCGACCAGGCGACCGGTCACGATCGTGGACAGCACGTCGATGCCGAAGGAGGCGCCGTCGGCGGCCACGACGTCCACCTCGTACAGCTTGCCGGGTGCGGTCGGGGTGAGGATGCCGATCCGGATGGGGCTGGTCCACACGATGTCGTCGATGCGGGCGGCCTCGGCCGCACGGACGAGGAACGGCGCACGCACCTGGTCGACCCGGCCGCGGCCGTTGATCGCGACCCGGGCGCCGAGGACCTCGTCACCCGCGATCGTGCGGACGACGGCCACCAGGCGGGTCCCGTCGCGGGACACGACCAGTTGCTGGGCGCCCGTGCCGCTGATCCCGGGGACCTCGATCTCCCGGACCTGCTCCCCCTCGACCAACCAGACCCGCGCTCCCGCCGTACGTCGCTCGAGCACCCACAGCCGCCCGGCGACGTCCCAGGTGGGTCGGGCATAGCTGCCCCCGCTGAGAACCGTGCGCGGCGTCGGGTCCGCGTCGGGATCGTCCCGGATCGGTCCGATCCGGACCCGCCCGCCGTCGCGGTCGACGGCGGCGACAAGCTCGGCGTCGGGCCGGGCCGCGACCGCCTCGAGGCCCGCGTCCGGGGCGCCGAACGCTCCGGAGGCCGCCACGAGCTTGCCCGGACCGCCCCACACCAGGCGCCCGGCGCTGAGTCCGAAGAGGAGGGTCGTCGTCTTGTCGCCCGCGGGGTCGAACTCCTGGGCCGCCTCGACGGGGTACTGGGAGGCCCCGCCCGGGATCGGGAGGTCGGCACCGCCGACGGTCACGCGGATGGCAGTGATGCTGCCGTCCTGGCGCAGCGTCCACGCCAGCTGCGCGAGCATCAGCTCGGCCTCCTCGGCCGTCAGGCGTGGCGCGTCGCCGACCAGGTCGACGTCGGCGACACCGGCGTCGTTGACCGGGACGGACAGGCCGACCGACAACCCCGGCGGGATGAAGGAGCGGACCACGCCGCTGGCCCGGGGAGGAGGCCCGGCCAGCAGGCTGGAGACCAGGCTGGTGGCGAGCTGGTCGCCCTGGGGCACGAAGACCGGCTCGGGCACGAGGATCTGCGCGATCGGGTCGAAGTAGTAGAGCGAGACCTGGCGGTAGCGCTGCTGGAACCAGGTGGCGGGCACGACCAGGGCGTCGCGGGGGTCGGTGATGCGGTACTCGCCGTCCTCGACGGTGACCCGGAAGGACATGACGAGCTCGTCGCCCGGGACGGATCCGCGCCAGCCCCCGACGGCGTCGAGGCTGTCGGCGCCGTTGAGCTGCACGTCGACCGATCCTCCGGACTCCCGGGCGGGCAGGGAGTCGCTGTAGACGACCGTCTCCTGCTCGGGGTTCCAGCCGGCGGCTGCTTCGTCGGTGAGGTACTTCTTGGCGACGTTGGTCTGGATCGGCCAGGCCGTCATGGCGTCGAGGAAGCCGGTGACGACCTCGGTGCGGGACGCGCCGCTGGCCGGCGGGCGGGCGTCGATGTCACTGGCCCGCCGGGTGTCGTCGGCGTCGCTCACCCGGCCGTCGACCACCGGGCCGTCCGTGGGGAGCGAGACGCATCCCCCGAGCAGAAGTGCGACCAGCACGAGCGCGAGCGGCAGGATGCGGCGTGGGTCCCTCATCGCTGCTCGACCTCCTGGGTCCGTACGACGACGCCGGGCCCGGGCACGACGGCCGCGTCGGTCGACGCGGCATCCTCGGGCACGAGCGAGAGCGGGCTGTGCCGCAGGGTCTCTCCAGCATGCCGGGGCAGGGTGAGCCGGAACTGGGCGCCCTGGCCGGTCCTGCCCCACGCCTGCAGCCAGCCGCCGTGCAGGTGGGCGTCCTCCTGGGCGATGGCCAGGCCCAGACCGGTGCCGCCGCTGGTGCGCGCGCGGGCGGGGTCCGAGCGCCAGAACCGGTTGAACACCATCGCGGCCTCGCCCGGCGCCAGCCCGACACCGTGGTCACGCACCGTGATCGCGACCGCCTCCGCGTCGGAGGCGATCCGCACGATCACGGCCTCCGTGGGGTCCTCGGCCAGCGCGTGGTCGATCGCGTTGGTGACCAGGTTGCGCAGGATCCGCTCCACGCGGCGTACGTCGATCTCGGCCCGCACCGGCGCCGAGGGATGGGCGACGACGACCCGCACGCCGCGCTGGTCGGCCAGCGGCTGGACGGCCGACACGACCCGCTGGACGACGTCGTCGAGGTTGACGTCCTCGGGAGCGAGCACGGCGGCACCGGCGTCGAAGCGGCTGATCTCGAGGAGGTCGACGAGGAGGTTCTCGAAGCGGTCCACCTCGGCCTGCAGGAGCTCGGCGGAGCGGGCGGTGCTCGGGTCGAAGTCGGCCCGGGCGTCGTGGAGGACGTCGGAGGCCATCCGCACGGTCGTGAGGGGTGTGCGGAGCTCGTGGGACACGTCGGAGACGAACCGGCGCTGCACCCAGCTGAGCTCCTCCAGCTGGCGGATCTGTCGCTGCAGGTTGGTCGCCATCTGGTTGAAGGAGTAGGCCAGGCGCGCGATGTCGTCCTCGCCCCTGACCTGCAGGCGCTCCTGGAGGCGGCCTGCGGCGAGCCGCTCGGCGACACGGCGGGCCATCCGGATCGGGGTGACGACCTGGCGGGTGACCAGCCAGGTCAGGCCCGCGACCAGCGCCATCAGCAGTCCGGCCGCGGTCAGCAGGGCGCGGGTGACCAGCCCCAGCGTCTCCTGCTCCTCGGTGAGCGGGAAGAGGTAGTAGAGCGTGTAGGTCTTGCCGTCGGACGGCATCTGGACCTGCGAGCCGACGATGATGCCGGGGACCGAGGAGGTCTCGGCGCTGTCGGGGTCGCGGTGCACGATCTCGGTGTAGGTCCAGGCCGTGGTCCGGCCGGCGCCGTCGAAGTGCGCCTCGAGGTCCTCGGGCACGCTCACCAGGTCGAGCCCGCTGGTGTACTCACCGCCGCCGTCCCGCAGCGGCACGTCCTCACCCTCGGGTCCGGCGAGCACGACGCTGTAGCCGCGGCTCGCGCCGCGGTCGATGATCGGGTCGACCAGGTCGCGCTGCTGGCGACCGGCGTTGACCTCGGTGCCCGAGGCGGCAGCGAGCCGGTCCCGGGCGTCGACCATCTCGGCGTCGACCTCGCCGCTGACGACGTCGACGCGGTGCTCGAGGAGCCCCTGCCGGGTCTGCTGGAGCAGGATCCAGCCGACCGCGCTCACGACGACAGCGGACAGCACGATGGTGCTCGCGACCACCCGGGCCTGGATCGAGCGCCGCCAGAAGGTCAGCCCACGTCGTACCGCCGGAGCAGCGCGCGCCCAGAGGTCGCGCACGATGACCACGGCCTACGCCGAGCCGGCCTTGTAGCCGATGCCGCGCACCGTCAGGACGATCTCGGGGTGCTCGGGGTCGTGCTCCACCTTCGAGCGCAGGCGCTGGACGTGCACGTTGACCAGGCGGGTGTCGGCGGCGTGGTGGTAGCCCCACACGTCCTCGAGGAGCACCTGGCGGGTCAGCACCTGACCGGGGTTGCGGGCCAGGCAGAGCAGGAGGTCGAACTCCAGCGGCGTCAGCGAGATCTCGGCGTTGTCGCGGGTCACGGAGTGGCCGGCGACGTCGATCTCGAGGTCGCGGATGGTCAGGGTCTCCGGGGCGACCGGTTCGGTACGACGGACCCGGGCCCGGATCCGGGCGACGAGCTCCTTCGGCTTGAACGGCTTGACGACGTAGTCGTCGGCGCCGGACTCGAGGCCGACGACCACGTCGACGGTGTCGCCCTTGGCGGTCAGCATCACGATCGGGACGCCGGACTCGGCGCGGATCTCCTTGCAGACGTCGATGCCGTCCTTGCCCGGCAGCATCAGGTCGAGCAGGACGAGGTCGGGCCGGTAGTCACGGAACTCGGCGAGGGCGATGTCCCCGCGCGGGCAGACCCGGCTCTCGAAGCCTTCCTGCCCGAGCACGATGCCGAGCATCTCGGCCAGGGGGGCGTCGTCGTCGACGACGAGGACGCGCCCACGGGTGGGGAACGCCGACGAGCCGCCGGAAGGAGTCATGTCACCCATTCTAGGCCGGAGAAGCGCGGAGCCCCCGCACCACGAGGGTGCAGGGGCTCCGCGTTCGCCTGTGCGTCAGTGCAGGACCGACTCAGTACCGGTAGGCGTCCGACTTGAACGGGCCCTCGACGGGCACGCCGAGGTAGTCGGCCTGCTCCTGGGTGAGCACGGTCAGCTCGACACCGAGGGCGTCGAGGTGCAGGCGGGCGACCTCCTCGTCGAGGTGCTTCGGCAGGACGTAGACGCCGACCGGGTACTCCTCGACCTTGGTGAAGAGCTCGATCTGGGCGAGCACCTGGTTCGTGAACGAGTTCGACATCACGAACGACGGGTGGCCGGTCGCGTTGCCGAGGTTCAGCAGACGACCCTCGGACAGCACGATGACCTTCTTGCCGTCCTCGAAGATCCACTGGTGGACCTGGGGCTTGATCTCGTCCTTGACGATGCCCGGGATCTTGGCCAGGCCGGCCATGTTGATCTCGTTGTCGAAGTGGCCGATGTTGCCGACGATCGCCTGGTGCTTCATCTTCTTGAAGTGCTCGACGGTGATGATGTCGAAGTTGCCGGTGGTGGTGATGAAGATGTCGGCGTAGTCGACGACGGTCTCGAGGCGCTTGACCTCGTAGCCGTCCATGGCCGCCTGGAGCGCGCAGATCGGGTCGATCTCGGTGACGATGACGCGCGCGCCCTGGCCGCGGAGCGACTCGGCCGAGCCCTTGCCCACGTCGCCGTAGCCGCACACGACCGCGACCTTGCCGCCGATCATGACGTCGGTGCCACGGTTGAGGCCGTCGATGAGCGAGTGGCGGCAGCCGTACTTGTTGTCGAACTTCGACTTGGTGACCGAGTCGTTGACGTTGATCGCCGGGAAGAGGAGCGAACCCTCCTTGAAGCGGTCGTACAGGCGCAGCACACCGGTGGTGGTCTCCTCGGAGACGCCCTTGATGTTGTTGGCGATGTTGGTCCAACGCGTGGAGCTGGTCTCGAGGGACCGGGCCAGGACGCGCAGCACCTCCTTGAACTCCTCGTTCTCGGTGGAGTCCTGGCCGGGAACCGCGCCGGCCTTCTCGAACTCGACACCGAGGTGGACGAGCATGGTGATGTCGCCACCGTCGTCGAGGAGCATGTTCGGGCCGATCACGTTGCCGGCCTCGTCCTTGAAGTCGAAGACCTTCTCGGCCTCGTCCCAGTACTCCGCCAGCGACTCGCCCTTCCAGGCGAAGACGGGGGTGCCCTTGGGGTCCTCGACGGTGCCGCCGGTGCTCGGCGGACCGACGACGACCGCGGCAGCGGCGTGGTCCTGGGTGGAGAAGATGTTGCAGGTGGCCCAGCGCACGTCGGCGCCGAGGGCGACCAGGGTCTCGATGAGAACACCGGTCTGGATGGTCATGTGCAGCGATCCGGCGATCCGGGCACCCTTGAGGGGCTGGGCGTCGCCGTACGACGTGCGGAGGGAGACGAGACCGGGCATCTCGTGCTCGGCGAGGGTGAGCTCCTTGCGGCCGAACTCGGCCAGGCTCAGGTCAGCAACCTTGTAGTCCATGAAAAGTGATCCTCGAGGTTCGAGTGTCGTCGTCCTGCGGCGCATCTGCGCTACGGCGGGATCTCCCGCGCATGACGTGTCCCACCTTACAAGCGGGATTCCGGGCCCGCTCAATCATCGCGGGACTCGTCGACCCCAGCCTGCCCCTCGTCGGTCGAGGAGGCCGCCCGCGGCCGTCTCGACCACCGGGGAGCCGCCGACTACAACGAATGGGTACGACGGACGGCCGGGTCGCGCTGTCGTGACCCGTTGGTCGAGGAGGCCGCCCGCGGCCGTCTCGAGACCACCCGCCACGGTGCACCCGCCTCCCCATGCCTGGGTTCCCGAATCGGCTCACCAGGTCTCGAGACGGTCGCTGCGCGACCTCCTCGACCAACGAGCTGCTCGACCACCGTTGGTCGAGGAGGCCGCCCGCGGCCGTCTCGAGACCACCCGCCACGGTGCACCCTGGTGTCCACGGGCCAGTTCCGGCACCGGGTTGCCAGGTCTCGAGACGGTCGCTGCGCGACCTCCTCGACCACCGGGGACGCCGCCGACAACGACGAATGGATACGGCGGACGGCCACCGTTGGTCGAGGAGGCCGCCCGCGGCCGTCTCGAGACCACCCGCTCCGATGCACCCGGGTGTCCACGGGCCAGTTCCGGCACCGGGTTGCCTGGTCTCGGGACGGTCGCTGCGCGACCTCCTCGACCACCGGGCTTCCGCCTGCCGGTGGTTGTGTCGGTGGGTCATGATCCAATATGGGTATGGATCTCGGGACCGCTTCCACCGCACTGATCGGCCGCTACGACGGCTGTTCGGTCGGTGAGCTGTTGACCGAGCTCAGCGCCAATGTGAAGGGCCGACACCAGCTCGAGATCCGCGAATGGATCGCCATCGTCGCGTGGGCGGACCAG
>NZ_LMIA01000004.1:0-17407 GCF_001428565.1 Nocardioides sp. Root190
CCTCCTCGACCAACGAGGACCCGTTCCGGGGTACCCCTCCTGCCCACGCCTGGGTCGCGCTGTCGACCTCCGTTGGTCGAGGAGGCCGCCCGCGGCCGTCTCGAGACCCCTGGCCGTGGTGCACCCGCCCGCCCGAGGTCGAATACCGGCAGCGACACACCACCTCTCGAGACGGTTGCCGAGATCCCGCACGGCGAGACCTTGCTCTCGGGGCCGCGCAGGGGTGGGATGGCCCGATGAAGCTCCTGGTTCTCGGCGGCACCCAGTTCCTCTCCAGGGAGGTCGCCGCGGAAGCAGCGCGCCGCGGGCACGACGTCGTGTGTGCCAACCGCGGACAGACGGGGGCAGCGCCGCCGGGCGCCACGTCGGTGGTGTGGGACCGGGCCGAGGCGGCGCCGGAGCAGCTGCTCGACGCTGGGCCGTACGACGCCGTGGTCGACGTCGCGCGCCAGCCGTCCCACGTCCGCAACGCGCTGGCCGCCGTACCGGACGCGCGCTGGGTGTTCGTGTCCACGATCTCGGTCTATGCCGACGACTCCGACCCGGCCGGTCCCGGCGTCGGCCGGTTGAAGGACGCGGTGGAGAAGGACTCCGATGACCCTGAGGCCTACGGGGGGCTCAAGGTCGCGTGCGAGCGCCTGGTGCTCGACCGGACCGCGGCGGCGGTGGTCGTGCGCCCGGGCCTGATCGTGGGGCCGGGGGACCCGAGCGGCCGGTTCGCGCACTGGGCGCGCCGCTCCGCCGACGACGGCGAGGTGCTCGCACCGGGGGAGCCGGACGCGCTCGTGCAGGTCATCGACGTACGCGACCTCGCGGCCTGGATCGTCACGCTCGCCGAGGGCACCACGACCGGCGTGCTCGACGCGGTCGGTCCGGCCGTCCCGTTCGAGGAGCTCCTGCGAGCGTGCCTGCCCGACGCCACGCTCGTGTGGGCCAGCCAGGAGTTCCTCGAGGCCGAGGGCGTGGCGCCCTGGACGGGGCCTGGCAGCATCCCGGTCTGGCTCCCGCGCCCCGAGTACGACGGGATGCTGGCCCACGACGCGCAACCGGCCCTCGACGCCGGGCTCTCGGTCCGCCCGGTCGCGGACACCGCCAGCGACACCCGGGTGTGGCTGGAGTCGGACCCGGCCGCTCGGATCGGTGGCATCACCCGGGAGCGTGAGGCCGAGCTGATCGCGCGCTGGCGGGATCGGCAGTCGGACCAGCAGTCGGGCCAGCAGTCGGGCCAGCAGCCCGGTCAGTAGTCGATCCCGATCCCGCCGATCCGCTCCCACCGGGCGGCGTCGCGGGCGTCGAGCGCGGGCCAGCGGGTGTGGCCGGGGCGTGGGTGCACCCGGTCGAAGTAGGAGCCCGGCCGGTAGCCGGCGTCGAAGAAGCAGCCCTGTCCGTGATCCAGGTCGTGCCGGGCGCAGGCCCGCTCGATCGATCGGCTGCTCGGGCGCCTGCCGAGCGTGACCCAGTCGTGCAGGGCGCCGATCGCGGTCGCGTACCCGGAGTCGCTCAGCGCGCTGTGCTCGGACTCCCGGGTGAAGGTCTGGACGAGCCGGTGGGCGTTGCCGGCCGCGTCGAGGGTCCGGCGGAAGGCCGACTCGTGCTCGACGAAGGCCGTCGGGTCGTCGATCGCGTGGAGCGTCAGCACCGGCACGGCGATCTCCCCGGTCAGGTCGCTGTCGAAGGAGAGGTCGCGGCGCGCACCGGCGTCGGCGCGGTAGCGCAGGACGCCACGGTTCAGCGACCGGTCGTCGCTGGAGCCGCGGTAGGCGACACCGAGGTTCGTGAACGGGTTCCGGTCGTGCAGCCGGGTGTGGACGATGTCGCGGAAGGTGAAGGTGGCGAAGCTGAGGTGCGAGTAGAAGGACCGCTCGGGGATCTGCGTCACCGCGAGGATGTCGGCCAACCGGGCGCGCTGCTGGGGAGTGCGCTGCTCGGGCGGCGACTGGTAGCCGGTGCACTCCTGGGCGCGGCGGCGCAGCTCGGCCGCGGTCATGGTCGACCCGGCCGGCAGCCCGCGCCACAGCTCGTAGGACGGCTCGCTCGGCCGGGGGTGGTTGCCGCAGTAGTGCTGATAGACCACGCGCAGGTCCAGCCGGTAGTCGTACCCGCGGGTCGCGCCGGCCAGTACGCCGTTGGTGAGCAGCACACCGTCGTACGGACCGCGCCTGCCGCCGTACACCTCGGCGGTCTTGGCGGCGACCAGGCCGCCCCAGGACTGCCCGTGGAGCAGGGTCGTGCCCGGCTCGCCGACAGCGTCGACGAAGAGCCGCCGCACCTCCTCGGTGTCCGCCGCGGCCATCCGGGTGCCGTAGCCGCCACGGCGGTACGACGACCCGACCCAGGCGTAGCCCTCGGCGACCATCACCGACCAGCGGTCGAGGTCCTCGGCCACCCGCTCCGGTGTGGCCGCGCCGAGGTCCGGTCCGCCGTGGGCGTGGACGACGAGGTCCCCGTCCCAGCCCTCGGGGACCGCGATCAGGTAGTGGGCCCCGGACGGCTGCTGCCCGGCGTAGCAGGACGTGTCCGCTGGCAGCGAGGGTGGACAGGGCGTCGCGTCGAGGGAGGGGGTGGCGGCGGTTGCGGCAGCTGTGGGGGTGCCGGTCGTGCCGAGCGACGCGGCCAGGCAGAGCCCGACGCCTGCCGCTGCCCACGCCCGCCACGTGCTCCTGTTGCTCATGCCTGCACAGTGACCCAGGTCACGTCCGGGGCACAGGTTGTGGTCGTTGTGGTCGCCGGCCGAGCGCACGTCCGGGCGACCCCCTAGCCTCGCCCCGTGCTCCGTGTCGCGACCGTCAACATCAACGGCATCCGTGCCGCCCACCGTCGTGGCTTCGGCGACTGGCTCGCCACCCGCGGGTGTGACGTCGTCACCCTCCAGGAGGTGCGGTGCCCGGTGGAGGCGTTGCCCGAGGACGCCTTCGGCGACTTCCACGCCGCGTACGACGCCGGGGAGATCGCGGGGCGCAACGGCGTCGCGGTCCTGACTCGCGTCCCACCCGCAGCGGTGCGGACCTGGGCGACGCCGGACCCTGCCCATCCCCTGCCGAGGGCGCTGCGGACGCATGCGACCGAGGGCCGTTACGTCGAGGTCGACCTGGCGGACGCCCCGATCACCGTGGCGAGCCTCTACCTGCCCAAGGGCGGTCTGCCCGCCCACCTCCAGGACCCGAAGCGGATGCGGGAGGCGCCCGACGGCGGCGCGAAGTACGAACGAAAGATGGCCTTCCTGGCAGGCTTCGCGCGGCACCTGACCAGCGCGCGCCGTACCGCTGCGGCCGCCGGTCGGGAGTTCCTGCTCACCGGGGACCTCAACGTCGCGCACACCCGCCTCGACGTCGCGAACTGGCGGCGCAGCAACCAGGTCGAGGGCTTCCTGCCCGAGGAGCGGGAGTGGCTGGACAGCCAGCTGTCGCCGCGCACCCTGGTTGACGTGGTGCGCCGCCTGCACCCCGAGGTCGAGGGCCCGTACTCCTGGTGGAGCTGGCTCGGTCGCGCCTACGAGAAGGACGCCGGCTGGCGCATCGACTACCACCTCGCGACGCCGGGCCTGGCGCGGAGGGCCAGCGCCGCCGTGGTCGACCGCGAGCACCGCGGCACCCGGCTCAGCGACCACGCGCCCGTGGTCGTCGACTACGACCTCAGCTGACCTCAGCTGACCGTGTGCTCCCGGCCGACCGGGACCAGCGCCACGGCGAGCAGCGGGAACAGTCCGGCGAGGGCGAACGCCGCGCCGTAGCTCCACGCGGTGATGGTGAGGCCGGCCAGCGGCGGGACGGCGACGGCCGCGACGTGCTGGGCGGTGTTCTGGATCCCGAGCGCGCGCCCCGACCAGAACGGTCCGGCGCGCTCCGCGACGGCGGTGAAGGCGAGACCGTTGTCCGCGACGGTGACGGCCGAGGCGAGCACGAGCAGCAGGACGGCGAGCAGGGTCAGCAGGTCGGACTGCTCGGCGACGCCGGCCGTCAGCCCGAGCAGGACCATCGTCGCGGAGGCGAGGACGGCGACCGAACGCATCGGCCGCATCCGGCTGCCCACCCGGTCCGAGATCCACCCGGCACCGATCCGCGCGGCCGCACCGGCCACCTGCGTGCCGGCGATGACGAGGCCGGCCACGCCGGGGGACCAGTCCAGGTCCTCGACCAGCCAGGTCAGGCCGAAGGTCCAGACCAGGAACTGCGGGACGACGAGCAGCACGGAGGCGCCGTGGACTCGGGCGAGGAAGCCATCGGTCCGGTAGGGGTTCGCGACGGAGCCGGTCGCGGGTGCGGGCGGGCGGGGCGGGTCCAGCACGACGAGGGCGACGAGCAGGGTGGCCAGTGCGGCAGCGCCGGTCGGGACCCAGAGCGCAGGTCCGGTGCCGTGCGCGTGCGCGATCGCCGCGACCGTCGCGGCGGCGAGTCCCACGCCCAGCGGCTGCCCGGTCTGCCGGATGCCCATCGCGAAGCCGCGACGCTCCGGCGGGAACCAGCCGACGACGACCCGACCGGAGGCGGAGTTCGTGGCCGCCGCACCGATCCCCGCAATGCAGAGCACCGCGGCCATCGCCCACGGGTCGCCCATCGTGGTGGCGGCAGCACCCCCGACCGCGGTCAGCGACAGTCCGGTCAGCAGCGCGAAGCGCTCACCGCGCCGGTCGACCACGATGCCCCACAGCACCAGGGTGCACATCGTCCCGGCCATCGCGGCCGAGGCGACCAGCCCTGCCTCGGCCAGGCTCATGCCGTGGCCACCCTCGGAGACCGGTCGGTGCAGCTGGGGGATCAGGAAGGACGGGGCGACCACCATCGCGGCCGAGGCCGCCTGCCCGAAGGTGCCGACTGCGAGCATCGCCCACCGTCGCGGCACGGAGACCTCCGCAGCGGAGCGGGCGGTCGTGGTCACCCGACCAGTCAACTCCTCCGGACCGCCGCCGGACCCGGCGGTCTCGCCCTGTCGGCTGTGAGTTCGGTCTCCGGCTTCGGCGGACGGCGGCCACCCACGTCGGCTACCTTCGCCCGGTGAAGGTCCCCTCCCTGCTCCTCGCTGCCGCGGTGGTCGTGAGCATGCTCTCCGGCTGCAGTGACGACAAGGCGGCCCCCGAGGAGCCGGAGGCCGACGGCTCGTCGGCGCTGGCCAAGGCCGAGTTCATCGAGCAGGCCGACGCGATCTGCCGGGCGACCAACGAGCGGATCCAGGAGGCCGGAGAGGCGCTCGGGGACTCCCCGGAGCCCGCTGATGCCTTCCAGCACCTCGAGGAGGTCGTGCTGCCGGAGCTGTCCGCGCAGGCGAAGGCGTTGCGTGAGCTCACGCCGCCGGACGGGGACGTGGCCACGATCGAGGAGATGCTCGACGCGCTGGATGCGGCGCTCGACGCGGCGGGTGAGGGCAGCGGCGACGACGACCCGCTCGTCACGGCCAACCAGATCGCCCTGGACTACGGGTTCGGGGAGTGCGGCAAGAACGACGAGTAGCCGCACTCCTGCGCCGGGCGGATCAGTCGCCGCTCGGCACGATCGCCGAGATCACCGTTCCGTCGGCCCGCTGGATCCCGGCCGGGTACGGCGGCTCGCCCTCGAGTCGCGGTCCCTGGTGCTCGAGCGGCACGGTGACCGGGGCCCCGTCGGCCACGACGACCTGCTGACCGCGTACCGACACGGTGATCGGGCCGCTGCCGGGGTCGTGCTCCAGCGCCAGCTCGAGCTCGTCCGGCCGCACGATCACCCTCAGCCGGGCGCCGTGCAGGGTGACCCGGTAGGTCAGTGACGGCCAGCCGTCGGGCAGGCGCGGGTCGATCTGCCACTGCTCGTCGCCGGCGGCCGAGCCGATGTCGCGGAAGCCGCCGAAGCCGGAGACCAGGGCGCTCCACACGCCGCCGGTCGAGGCGACGTGGAGCCCGTCGGCGGTGTTGTTGTGCCGGTCGGCCAGGTCGACGAACAGCGCGGAGACGAAGTACCTCACCGCGAGCTCGTGGTAGCCCACCTCCGCCGCCATGATCGACTGCATCACCGCCGAGAGCGTCGAGTCGCCGGTGGTGATCGGGTCGTAGTAGTCGAAGTCCGCCTTCTTCTGCTCGGGCGTGAACTCCTCGCCCTGCAGGAACAGCGCGAGCACCACGTCGGCCTGCTTGAGGACCTGGAAGCGGTAGATCACCAGCGGGTGGTAGTTCAGCAGCAGCGGGCGCTTGTCGAGCGGGGTGTTCTCGAGGTCCCACATCTCGCGCTCGAGGAAGTGCGCGTCCTGCGGGTGGATCCCGAGGAAGTCGTCGTAGGTGATCGCCATGGCCTGCGCCGCGTCGGCCCACTCCTGGGGCTCGTCGACGGTGAGCCCGGTGCGGCGCACGAGGCCGTCGTACGCCGCCGGGTCGTCGCGCTCCAGCTCCCACACCGCGCGGGCGGCGCGACGGAGGTTGAAGCGCGCGAGCACGTTCGTGTAGAGGTTGTCGTTGACGACGGTCGTGTACTCGTCGGGCCCGGTGACACCGTGGATGTGGAAGGTGCGTCCGTTGTCGCCCCCATCGCCCTCGTCACGCCAGAAGCCGAGGTCGGCCCACAGCCGGGCGGTCTCGACGAAGATGTCGACCGCCTCCCGGGCCAGGAACTCCTCGTCGCCGGTGGCGCCGACGTACTGGCTCAGGGCGTACGCGATGTCCGCATCGATGTGGTACTGCGCCGTGCCGGCTGCGTAGTAGGCGGACGCCTCGTGGCCGTTGATGGTGCGCCACGGGAAGAGCGCGCCCTTCTGCGACAGCTCCCGCGCGCGGTGGCGGGCGTTGTCGAGCAGGTTGTAGCGGAACCGCAGGGCGTTGCGGGCCACCGACGGCAGCGTGTAGGTCAGGAACGGCATCACGTAGATCTCGGTGTCCCAGAAGTAGTGGCCGCCGTAGCCGGAGCCGCTCACCCCCTTGGCTGCGATGCCCTGGCCCTCGGCGCGGGCCGAGGCCTGCAGGATCGAGAAGAGGTTCCACCGGATGGCCTGCTGCAGGGCCGGTTGGTCGGCCACCTGGACGTCGGCCCGCTCCCAGAAGTCCTTCAGCCACGCCTCCTGTGAGGAGTACTGCCGGGCGATGCCCTCCTCGTGGGTGCGGTCGACGGTGCGCTCGCACCGGTCGATCAGCTCGCGCGGGGGCACGGTCTGCGCCGTGTGGAAGGCCACGATCTTGGTGAGCTTCACCGGGACGCCGGGCTCGGCCGAGATCCGGTACATCACCTTGGCCATGTCGTCCTCGGAGTGGACGTCCATGGTGTGGTGGGCGGTCGTCTCGAGGGTGTGGTCGGCCACGACGCCGAGGGTCATGCCGCTCTCGGCGGTGCGGTAGCCGAGCTTGATCCGACCCGTGTCGGGATCGGCGCCGTGCAGGCGCGGCACGAGGACGCGACGGTCGAACATCTCTGCCTTGCGCGGGTCCGCCCCGGCCTCGCCACCCCCGCCACCGGAGCCGTTGGGGGCCTCCCGCTCCACGTCCTGGCGGTTGATCAGCTGCGAGGAGATCGCCAGTGACGCCCGCTGGTCCAGCAGGGTGACCTCGAAGGTCAGGATCGCGAGGTGACGCTGCTCGAGGGGGACCATCCGGGTGCTGCGGATCTGCACCCGCTTGCCGCCGGGGGTGCGCCACAGCAGCTCACGGGTCAGGACCCCGGTGCGGAAGTCCAGGGAGCGCTCATAGTCGAGGAGGTCCGCCGCCGACACCTGCAGGGGCTCGTCGTCGACGTACAACCGGATCACCTTGGGGTCCGGGACGTTGACGATGGTCTGGCCGATCCGGGCGAAGCCGTAGGCCTCCTCGGCGTGCGAGATCGGCCAGGTCTCGTGGAAGCCGTTGATGAAGGTGCCGTCGACGTGGGCGTCGCGGCTCTCGGAGTAGTTGCCGCGCAGGCCGAGGTAGCCGTTGCCGACGGTGAAGAGCGATTCGGTGGTGCCCAGGTCGTCGCCGTCGAAGCGGGTCTCGACCAGGCGCCACTCGTCAATCGGGAAGCGGGTGCGGTCCAGCGGGTCCGCGGCGGGCGGGGCCTTGTGCGAGGGCCCGGGGCCGTCGTGGGCGTTCACGCGACGCCCCCGTCCACGAGGTCGGCGAGGTCGGGGACGACGACGTCGGCCCCCGCACCGCGCAGGGCGGCCTCGCCGGCACCGCGGTCCACCCCGATCACGAGGCCGAACCCACCGGCGTGCCCCGCCGCGACGCCGCTCAGGGCGTCCTCGAGCACGACGGATCGCTCGTCGGACGCGCCGAGGACCTGCGCGGCGTGGGAGAACGTGTCGGGTGCCGGCTTGCCGGCCAGCCCGAGCTCGGCGGCCAACCCGCCGTGCATGACGAAGGCGAAGTAGTCCTCGAGACCGGCGGCCGCGATGACCGCGGGCGCGTTGCGCGAGGACGACACGACGGCCATCGGCATCCCCCGGTCCCGCAGGACGTCGAGCAGCGCGACCGAGCCGGGGTAGGCGACGACGCCCTCGGTCTCGAGGATCTGGGCGAACGCCGCGTTCTTGCGGTTGCCCAGGCCGCCGACCGTCTCCGCCGTCGGCGGGTCGTCCGGTGAACCCTCCGGAAGCGTGATGTCGCGGGAGGCGAGGAAGGCGCGCACGCCGTCGTACCTCGGCTTGCCGTCGACGTGGTCGAAGTAGTCCTGGTCCGTGTACGGCGCGAGGTCGGTCCCCTCCGCGGCGGACCGCGCCTCGAGGAAGTCGTTGAACATCGCCGCCCACGCGTGCATGTGCACCTCGGCGGTCGGCGTCACGACGCCGTCGAGGTCGAAGAGCACGGCGTCGTACTCGC
This sequence comes from Nocardioides sp. Root190, assembly GCF_001428565.1. Taxonomy (GTDB): domain Bacteria; phylum Actinomycetota; class Actinomycetes; order Propionibacteriales; family Nocardioidaceae; genus Nocardioides. Next base: position 8,744 of record NZ_LMIA01000004.1, read on the forward strand.
TCCAGTCCACTGTGCTCTCCCCGCGGTTCCGCGCTGTGTTCTCAGCCACCCGGTCAGGCTAGCCGGGACCTCGATGCCGCCCGGTTACCTCCGTGTGAACGGCTCCCGCCGGACCTCGGGGTCGGTTCAGGGGCCTCACCGATCTGCCAAGGGGTCCCACTTCTGGTGGAATAGCGCCCATGCGGATCCCCCTCATCGGTCCCGTCATCGGACCTGTGCTCGATCCGGTGCTCGGCCCGGTCAAGCAGCGAGTCGGCGTGTGGCTCCTCAACCGGACCATGCGCAACGGCATCGACCTGCGCAAGCTCCGGTTCCTGCCCGAGTCGGTCACCCTCCCGTTGAAGCGCGACGGGTTGGACCCGCTGCCGGCGATGATGGACGCCCAGGCCGCGGAGCCGGTCAAGAAGCTGGCCGACCTGTTCGGCAAGGGGGTGTGGCTGGTCAGCGGCTACGAGGAGTCCCGCGAGGTCCTCGCCGGACCCGCGGAGGTGTGGTCCAACGACCTCGGCCAGTTCGTCTCCCAGGAGGGCCGCTCCGACGAGGAGCAGATCGGTGGCCTCGGGATGACCGACCCCCCGCTGCACACCCAGCTGCGCAGGTACCTCACGCCCGAGTTCACGATGCGGCGCCTCGCACGCCTGCAGCCGGGCATCGAGACGATCGTCTCCCAGCGTCTCGACGCGATGGAGGCGGCGGGCCGCGACGGGCGCGCCGTCGACATGGTCGAGGAGTTCGCCTTCGCCGTCCCCTTCGACGTGATCTGCGACCTGCTGGGCCTCCCGGTGGACGACCGGGCCCGTTTCCTCGAGCTCGGCGTCGCCCGCTTCGACCTCACCGGCGGTGGCGCCGGTGCATTCGGCGCGGCCGCCCACACCCGTGAGTTCCTCATCAACGCCGTGCGCGAGCAGCGCGGCAACCCGGGCGACGGCCTGATCGGTGCGCTGCTGACCGAGCACGGCGACGAGCTCGACGACGTCACCCTCGGCGGGATCGCCGACGGCGTCTTCCTCGGCGGCTACGAGACGTCGGCGAGCATGCTCGCCCTCGGTGCCTACCTGATCGCGACCACCCCGAAGGCCGGCGAGATGCTGCGCTCGGAGGACGCCGAGCAGGTCAACAAGGTCGTCGAGGAGCTGCTCCGCCACCTGTGCGTCGTCCAGCTGGCGTTCCTGCGCTTCGCCAGGACCGACGTCGAGATCGGCGGGGTGCTGATCAAGGAGGGCGACGCCGTGGGCGTCTCGCTGCTGGCCGCCAACCGCGACCCGGTCCTCGGCGAGGACCTGGGCGACTTCGACCCGGACCGCGATCCCACCCGCCACCTGGCCTTCGGCTGGGGCATGCACCGCTGCGTCGGTGCCGAGCTGGCCCGGATGGAGCTGCGCACCGCGCTGCGGATGCTCGCCGAGCGCTTCCCCGACCTGGCGATGGCCGCGGACATCTCCGACCTGGAGTTCCGCAAGCTCTCGGCGGTGTACGGCGTGGAGGCACTCCCCGTCCTCACCCACGGCGGACGGGTCGCGGCTCCGGCGTGAGGCCATGACCACCGTGCGGATCGTCGTCGTCGGAGCCAACGCCGCGGGCATGAGCGCGGCCCACACGGTGCTGCGCGCGGCGCGGTCCGCGGGTCGCGGCGTCCGGGTCACCGCTGTCGAGGCGAGTGGCCACACGTCGTACTCCGCCTGCGGGATCCCGTACTGGATCGCCGGGGACGTGTCGAGCGGCGACGACCTGGTCGCCCGGACCGCCCAGCAGCACCGGGACGCGGGCATCGACCTGCGCCTGGGCACGCGCGCGGTCGGGCTCGACGTGTCCCGACGCGTGCTGACCTGCGAGGGCGAGACGCCCGGCGAGGTGGAGTACGACGAGCTCGTGCTCGCGACCGGCGCAACAGCGATCGTCCCCGACTGGGCGAGGGCTGCGGGCGGCGCGCTGGTCCCGGGCGTGCACCCGGTGAAGGACCTCGACGACGGCGAGGCCTGGATCGAGCAGTTGTCGGCCGAGCCCCGCCGCGCCGTCGTGGTCGGCGCGGGCTACATCGGTGTCGAGATGGCCGAGGCCCTGCTCCGGCGCGGGCTGTCCACGACCCTGCTCACCCGCGGACGGGTGATGGGCGGGCTCGACGACGACATGGGGGACCGGGTTGCCGCGGGGATCCGCGAGGCGGGCGTCGACCTGCGCACGGAGACCACCGTCAAGCGACTGGAGACGAGCGAGGGAAGGGTGAGCGGCGTCGTGACGGCCGACGGTGACGTGCTTCCCGCCGACGTGGTCGTGCTCGCGATCGGTGTCGAACCGGCCACGGCGCTGGGCAGTGACGCCGGGTTGCCGGTCGGTGAGGCGGGCGGCTACCTGCCCGACGCCGGAGGGCGGATCGCGGCGGGCGTATGGGCGGCCGGCGACTGCTGCGAGGTCGAGCACCGGCTGACCGGGCAACCCGCCTTCCTCCCGCTCGGCACGCACGCGAACAAGCTCGGCCGGGTGGTCGGCGACAACCTGCTCGGGGGCGATCGCCGCTTCGGCGGTGCCCTCGGCACCGCCATCACCCGCTTCGTCGTGGACGAGGTCCACGTCGAGATCTCCCGCACCGGCCTGTCGAGCCGGGAGGCGGACGAGGCGGGCCACGACGTGGTCGCGCTGGTCACCGAGGGCTCCACCATCAGTGGCTACATGCCGGACGCGGCGCCGATCGCGACCAAGGTCATCGCCGACCGGACCACCCGCGCCCTGCTCGGTGTGCAGGTCGTGGGCGGCCCGGGGGCCGGCAAGAGGATCGATGCCGCGGCGGCTGCCCTGTGGGGCGCGATGAGCGTGGACGACCTCGCCGGGATGGACCTGTCCTACGCGCCGCCGTTCGCGACGGCCTGGGATGCCCTCCAGATCGCCGCGCGCCGCCTCGCCGAGCGGATCTGACCGCTCGGCGCTGCGACGACTACTTCGAGGCGGCCTTGCGGTACTGGCGCACGGCCAGCGGCGCGAACACCACGACGATCCCGACGATCCAGATCAGCGTGTAGGTCACCGGGTTCTGCATCGACCACGCGTCCGATCCCGGCCCGAGGCCGGTGTTGCCGAACAGGTCGCGGCTGGCCTGGGTGACCGCGGAGACGGGGTTCCACTCCACCACCGGCTTGAGGACCTTGTTGAACTCCTGCGTCGGGACGAACGCGTTGGAGATGAACGTCAGCGGCATGATCACGATGAACGAGGCGTTGTTGATGACCTCCACGCTCGGGACCATGAGCCCGACCAGTGCCATCACCCAGCTGATCGCGTAGCCGAAGAGCAGCAGCAGGGCGAAGCCTGCCAGCGCCTTGAAGACGCCCTCGTTGATCCGCCAGCCGACGATGAAGCCGGTGAGCGCCATGATGACCAGCGACAGCACGTTGTAGACGACGTCGGAGGCGGTGCGCCCGACGAGCACGGCGGAGTTGGACATCGGCAGCGACCGGAACCGGTCGATGATGCCCTTCTGCATGTCCTCGGCGAGCCCGGCGCCCGTGAAGGTGGCGCCGAACACGATGGTCTGGCCGAAGATGCCGGCGATCAGCCACTCGCGGTAGTTGACGCCGGGCGTGTCGATGGCGCCGCCGAAGACGTAGGCGAAGAGCAGCACGAACATGATCGGGCTGATCAGGACGAACACCAGGATCTCGGGGACCCGGACGATCTTGATCAGGTTGCGCTGCGCGACGACCCAGCCGTCGCCGAGGGCCTGGACTGCGGTGCTCACTGGGATGCCTCCGTGGCGTCGGTGGTGGTGGCGGCGGCCTCCGCCGCGTGGCCGGTCAGGCTGAGGAAGACGTCGTCGAGGGTCGGGCGGCGCAGGCCGACGTCGAGCACCTTGACGGCGTCGCGCTCGAAGCCCTGCAGCACCCGGAGCAGGTCGGTGGCGGCCTCCTGGCCGGCGGCGGCCTGGAGCTCGCGCCCGCCGTCGCTGACCTGGACCTCGCCCACGGCGACCTCGTTGAGGATCCGGGCGGCGGCGTCGCTGTCGGCGGCGCTGGCGAGCACCACCTCGATGCGTTGGCCACCGGTCTGGGACTTCAGCTCGTCGGCGGTGCCGTGCGCGATCTGGCGGCCGTGGTCGATCACGACGATGTCGTCGGCGAGCACGTCGGCCTCCTCGAGGTACTGCGTGGTGAGGAGCAGGGTCGCTCCGTCGCGCACGAGCTCGCGGATGACGTCCCACATCAGCTGGCGGCTGCGGACGTCGAGCCCGGTGGTCGGCTCGTCGAGCACGATCACCGGCGGCGCGGCGACCAGTGCGCAGGCGAGGTCGAGGCGACGCCGCTGGCCACCGGAGTAGGTCTTGGTCGGCCGGTTGGCGAACTCGGTGAGGTCGAAGCGCTCCAGCAGCTCGCTCGCACGGTCCCGGGCGGGCTGGCGGCCGAGGTGGTAGAGCCGGCCGATCATGACGAGGTTCTCGTACGCCGTGAGGTGCTCGTCGACGGCGGCGTACTGCCCGGACAGGCCGATCTTCGCCTTCGCGGCGGCCGGGTCGTTGACGACGTCGACACCGGCGACGCTCACCGATCCCGCGTCGGGCTTGAGGAGCGTGGTCAGGCAGCGCACCGCGGTGGTCTTGCCGGCGCCGTTGGGGCCCAGCAGGGCGAGGACCTTGCCCTCGGGAACGGTCAGGTCGAGGCCGGCCAGGGCCTCGACGTCCTTGTAGCGCTTGACCAGTCCGGTCGCGCGGATCATCGCTTCGTTGCCGCTCATTGCATCCTCAGGTTCGGTCGGGGGGTGCTCCAGACCCTAGAGACCGGCACCGACATCCGGATTCATCGGTGAGCCTTGCCTTTCTGGAACAGTTCAAGAAAAGGTGGCATGGTGGAGGTTCACCGAGCGAAGGGAGCATCACCATGGCCACCGCCACCACCACCTCCAACGCCAGCCGGCACAGCAGGACCGACCACGTCTCGCACCCGGCCTTCCGCGCCGACGCACAGTTCGCCGGCCACCTGCAGCGACTCCTGGTCGACCTCAACGACCTCGCGCTCCAGGGCAAGCAGGCCCACTGGAACGCCGTGGGTCCGAACTTCCGCGACCTCCACCTCCAGCTCGACGAGATCGTCGACGCCGCCCGCACGTTCACCGACGACGTCGCCGAGCGGATGCGCGCCGTGTACGTCGTGCCGGACGGCACCTCCGCCCGCACGGCGGCCCAGTCGAGCCTGCCCGCCTTTCCCGGTGGCGAGGTCCGGACGGGCGATGCGATCGATGCGATCGTGGCCTCGATCTACGCCGTCACGGGCACCGCGCGCGAGATCCACGACGACGTGGACGCGGCTGACCCCACCACTGCCGACCTCCTGCACGGCATCATCGAGCGCCTCGAGCAGCTCGCCTGGCTGACCGACGCCGAGCGCCGGGAGCCCGAGACCTCGGTCCCCGAGGCGATCATCGCCTGACGGTCTGGACAGATCGATCGATCTGTCTCATGCTGGGGACATGTCAAGTGATCTGTCTCCACGCGCGCCGGTCGAGTACCGGCCCCGCGGTGGCACCGCGTGGCGGGACCCGTGGGCGTCGTACGCGCTGCTGCGCGACCACGACCCGGTCCATCACGTGGTGCCCACTTCCCGCCCGGACACCGACCACTACGTCCTGTCCCGCCACGCGGACGTGCTGGCCGCCGCGGTCGACGTCGAGACCTTCTCCAGCGCGCGCGGGCTGACGGTGGAGTACGACGAGCTCGAGCAGATCGGTCTCGTCGACAACCCGCCCTTCGTGATGACCGACCCGCCGGTCCACACGGCCTTCCGCAGGCTCGTCGCCCGCGGCTTCACGCCCCGACAGGTGACCGAGCTCGAGCCGGTGGTGCGTGCCTTCGCGGTCGAGCGCATCGAGCGGCTGCGGTCCGCGGGCGGCGGCGACGCGGTCGCCGAGCTGTTCAAGCCGCTCCCGAGCCTGGTCGTGGCGCACTACCTCGGCGTGCCCGAGGAGGACCGCGAGAGGTTCGACGACTGGAGCGCCGCGATCGTGGGCGCCCAGGACGCGACCTCCGCGACCATCGAGCTGATGGGCTACTTCACCGAGCTCGTCGAGCGCCGGCGCAGGGAGCCCGGTGAGGACACCGTCTCCCAGCTGGTCAGCGCCGGGACCGCGGACGACGACGCCGGACTCCTGTCGGTGCTGGCCTTCGTGTTCACCATGGTCGCCGGCGGCAACGACACGACGACCGGCGCGCTCGGTGGCGCGGTCCAGCTGCTGGCCGCCGACCCCGCGCAGCGCTCCCTGCTCGTCGCCGGGCCGGACCTCGTCGCGGACGCGGTCGAGGAGTTCCTGCGGCTCACCTCGCCAGTGCAGGGCCTGGCCCGCACGACCACCCGCGAGGTCACCCTGCACGACGTGCGCATCCCGGCGGGCCGCAAGGTGCTGCTCCTGTACGCCGCCGGCAACCGTGACCCGCGCAGGTACGGACCCGACGCCGACGACCTCGACGTGCGCCGACGCCCCACCCAGATCCTCAGCTTCAGCCAAGGGCACCACCACTGCCTGGGCGCAGCGGCCGCCCGTCTGCAGATCACGGTCGCGCTGCAGGAGCTGCTCCGCCGGATCCCCGACTTCGACGTGGACGAGTCCGGCGTCACCTGGGCGCCCGGTCCCTACGTACGACGACCGCTGACCCTGCCGCTGGTGGTGGCGTGAGCGCGTGGGTGGATCGGCGCGCCCCTGCGGTCGAGCGGATCCTGGACGCCGCGGGCGGGCTCTTCGCCGAGCGCGGCGTGGAGTCGGTCGCGATGGGCGAGATCGCGGTCGCAGCCGGCTGTTCGCGGGCGACCCTCTACCGCTACTTCCCCGACCGGTCGGCGCTGCAGCTCGCGTTCGTCCAGCGGGAGGCCGTGCGGGTGGGTGCCCTGGTCGTGGCCGACCTCGCTGCCCTGACCACTCCTGACCGCGGTGCGGAGGCGCTGACCGAGGGCGTGCTCGCGGCACTGCGCCACGTGCGGGCTGCGCCCGCGCTGCTCGCGTGGTTCGGCGACCGCGACGCCGCCCGCACCGCTGACCTGGCCCAGGGCTCGGAGGTCGTCGAGGCGCTCGGCCTGAGCATGAGCGCCGATCCCGACACGGCCCGCTGGCTGGTGCGGGTGATCGTCTCGCTGCTCACCGTGCCCGGCGGGGATGCCGCCGAGGAACGTCAGCTGGTCGAGCGGTTCGTCGTACCGGTCGTGATCCGGTAGCGGACGAACGACGGGACGGCGAGGGCTGCGACGACCACGAGGACGACGACCAGCACCCCTCCGCCGGCGGCCGCTGCCGCCGTACCCACGACGGCAGCGCTGGCTCCGTGCGCGACGTCCGCGATGCGGGGACCGCCGGCGACCACGACGATGAAGATCCCCTGGAGCCGGCCGCGGACCTCATCAGCCGCGGCGGTCTGCAGCATCGAGGACCGGAAGGCGGCCGAGGCCATGTCGGCGGCGCCACCGATCACCAGCATCAGGACGGCGACGACCAGCCAGAGTCGCGCCGAACCCGGGAGCGCGTCGGCGCCCAGGACGGCCAGCCCGAAGCCGATCATGGCCAGTCCCCACACGACGATGCACCAGATGACGGCCCGTCCCTGCGCGGAGACGCGGGAGACCCAGCCGGAGAACACCCCGCCGATGACGGCGCCGATCGGGATGCCGGCGAAGAGGAGCGCGAAGGCCAGCCCGCCCTCCTCGGGGCCGAGGAAGCTCTCGTGCGCGATCTCCGGGAAGAGCGCCCGCGGCATCCCGAAGACCATCGCGATGATGTCGACCAGGAAGGACATCATCAGCACGGGCTGGGTACGCAGGTAGGTGATGCCCTCGATGACCGAGCGCAGTCCCGGCGTTCCGGTCATCCCCTCGACCGGCAGACGCGGCAGGCGCACCACGGCGAACAACGTCGCGAACAGGCAGACCGCGTCGGCGAGGTAGAGCCACGCGAAGCCGGTGAAGGGGATCAGGACGCCGGCGATCAGCGGCCCGCCGATGGCCCCGGCCTGCATCACGGTCATGTTGAGTGAATTGGCGGCCGGCAGCACCTCGGCGTCCAGCAGGCGCGGCAGGATCGCGGACCGGGTGGGCTGATTGATGGCGAAGAAGGCCTGCTGGACCGAGAACAGCGACAGGAGAAGCCAGACGTTCCCGACCCCGGCTGCCGCCTGGACCCAGAACAGCACCGCCGTCCCTATCAGTCCGACCGTCGTGATCATCAGCAGCGCCCGGCGGTCGAAGTGATCGGCGAGGGCCCCGCCCCACAGGCCGAACACGACGAGGGGCACCAGCCCGAACACCCCGGTCAGGCCGACGTACGCCGACGAGCCGGTCTCGGCGTAGATCTGGGCCGGCACCGCGACCACGGTCAGCTGCGCGCCGATGACGGTGATGATGTTCGCCGTCCAGAGGCGGCGGAAGTGCGGGTTCTGCAGCGGCCGGGTGTCGGCCAGCATCCCGCCCATCCGTTCGCGCAGACTCACCCCCCAAGGCTACGGAGGGTTCTCCAGACCCGGTGACCACCGTTGGTCGAGGAGGCCGCCCGCGGCCGTCTCGAGACCCCGTGACGGCCCGTTGGTCGAGGAGGCCGCCCGCGGCCGTCTCGAGACCGGGTGACCCGGTGCCGGAACCAGCCACTCCCCATCCACAACGGGCCCTGGGGCGGGCGCTTTCCACAGCCCTGTTCGTTGGTGCCCCT
>NZ_LMIA01000004.1:17475-17844 GCF_001428565.1 Nocardioides sp. Root190
GGCCGCGTACCAGTGGGCGCTGTTGCACCACCCCGACAGGTCGGCGTCGGTCTCGAGGCGGGTCCGGGACCGTGCAATCCCGGCGGGTGCGGCCGGGACGCCGTTGGTCACGGAGTACGCCGCCTCAGCGTTCGCCGCCCGGATCCAGACGTCTCCGTACGGGGCGAGGAAGCTGATCGCGGACGCCGTGGACATCCACCACCGCCTCCCCAGGTTGGCTGCGGGCTTGAAGGCTGGGACCACCCGGGCCGGGCACGCCCGCCGCGTCGCTGAAGCGACCCGGGAGCTCACCGAGGCCCAGGCCGCGTGGGTCGATGGCGAGGTCCACGAGATCGCCGACGGGCGCCTGGCGTGGTCCCGGTTCCTTGC
>NZ_LMIA01000005.1 GCF_001428565.1 Nocardioides sp. Root190
GGACAGCGTGGGCAGCCGCAATCAGAGCGACGGACCGGGCGCCTGGACCGAGCCTTGCCAGACACCGGTCCTGAGGTCAATGAAACAAGTAGCCGCTGACCGGACGACCCTCAGCGTTCGCCACGTCGGCCATGCGGAAGTGACATGACATTCTCTTTCTATGGCTCGCCGTCCACGGTTCCGGTACCCAGGTAGTCGCTGGTCTCGCCGCATCTCGTTCTCTGGCTCTCAAGCGTGGGACCTGTTCGCCCGAGATTGCGCGTCCCAAGCCAGCATCTGTCGGATCGGGCCCAACGTCGACGCGCTCAGTATCGAGGTCGAGAACACTCGCCTCGTTCTTCACGTATGTGTCTTGAAAGAGGGTGCGGCGACAGACGCCGACCTTGAAGCCATCCGTCTCGAGCTCGAGGAGATGCTTGACCACGTAGTTCCGAGACCCAAGGTGTCACTCGAGACGACCGTAGGCGTCACTGGTCCTGAGTGGGACGGCTGGTGGCACATGAGCGTCTACAGGCGGCACTGGAGCGCATACGAGGGGCAGCCAGGCCTCGGGTCAGCCCTGACCCCTCTCGAGCCGTAACCGGCATCACCGCGCCCCTGAAGCTGTCTGCCTGTTCCACCGAACGGTGCGCCCGGATCCGCTCGCTGTCGGGGCGGGACGACCGACCATGCCGCTGTCGGAGCGGAACGCCCGACCATGCCGTTGAGCTCGCGGATCGTCTCGACGGTCGGCCGCTGAATCAAGGGTGAGGTGCGACCATTGAGTCCATGGCCCATGCACCTGGCGAATCCGGCGAGATCTTCGTGGGCACCATCTATGAGGACTGTGCGTACCACCCAGTCCTCTGCACTGCCGTTCACGACGATGGATCGGTCAGCGGCATCTCCCTCATCGACTCCTCCGAGCCCAGGAACTGCGCGCCGGTCGGCTGCGGCGCATTTCCACTCTCAGTCGACGACATCGTCCTCGCTCTGCGGGACTTCGAGGCCTACGTGGCTCGCCGTACTGAGGATCTCAGGGCCGAGGTGGAGTAGCACACGGCCGCCGCTCGCTCATGCCGCTGTCGGAGCAGGACCGCGCGCCACGCACATAGTTGTGAAGTGTCGAGGCACTAGGGTCGAGCGGGTAAGCGACGACGGAGAGCCGGGGGCAAGGATGGATGACTGGTTGAAGATCTTGCTGCTCACCTACGGGCTGCCCTTGCTGGCGATCGCTGACATGTTCCGCTTTCGGCCGGCGACCTGGGCAAAGGCCCGGCAAAGCCGTCCGCTCTGGGTTGTCCTGGTGATGCTGCTGAGCCTTCTCGGTGTTCTGCTGTATGCAACGGGACCCCGTCTGGTTCTCCACCGAACTGTGCGCAAGTTGCGCGAGCAGGCCCGAGGCGCTGCTGTCGCATAGAGCCGGGTGAAGTCGGCACCCAGCGTGCTCGGTGCCAAGACTCCAGCACCCCCCTTGCCGCTGTCGGAGCGGAACGCCCGACCATTACGACGATGTCGGTAAGTCTCGGCCTAGACGGCGTATCAAGGAAGAAGAAGGCTCAGTCCAGGTAAGAGATTCGCCAAGCACTCGATTCCTGGACGAACCGCCAGGTATTGAAGCCAACCGTCGCGGTCGCCTTCCCGCCATTCACCTTGATCGACTCGATGGCAATGTCGATATAAGGAGACCCCATCGTTACAGCTCCTTCAAGCTACAAGGCGCAACTGGGACGCAGTTCGGCGAGTTCGGGATCTGGGCCAGCGCTGCCATCCAGAATGTGTCTGGCCCCCTCAGTCATCTGATCCTGCAGGGCCCGGCTCTGGAGCGCGCAGGCATCCTCGAATCGAGCCTCGCCCACAGCGGATTTCCATTGCGTGTAGGCGTCCGCGATCTGTTCGACGTCGCTCGGGGGCGTCTCCGATACCGCCGGATCCCCGTCTTCTGAACCACAACCCGAGACCGCTGCAATCGCCGTCACCGCCGCAACAGCGCCACGACTGAACTCGATCCAAGCAAGAGGCACCCCCGCAACGTATCGACGGGTGCAGGAGTCGCGCGTCCAAACGCACTGACTGTCCTCAACAACAGGACTGCGCCGCGCCGGTGTACCGACGTGGGCCGCCGGCACCTACTTTGACGCCGAGAAGTCCTCGTTCTTCAGCCCGCACTTTTTCGGGTTGGCTCCGGCAACACTGTCAGCCAGTTGGGGTCCGTCACGGCAGCACGGTAGGCGCCATATGCCGCCCGGACGTCAGTCGGCATCGTCGCGGGGTCGAGGTAACTCACAGCGTCCGCGATCACATAGAACGGGTCGCCGCCAGAGTCGAAAGCCGACTGCATCATGGCCAGCCCCCGCGCATCAGTGGCAGCCTGATCGCGCACCACCGCGAACAGTCGCTGAGCGAGCTGGTCGTCGTCCATGCTGCGTTTCCCTTCGGATGAGAAGGAACCGGGCGCCTATCCCAGCGGTGAAGTGGGGGCTACCCGGTTCCAGGAGTGGGGCCGTATCCCCAGCTGTTCGCCGAGGCCGCGCCCCAACTCCAATCTCAATGTAGAACCGCGGGCTGTCACTCGCCTAGGAGATATTGAACGGGGAGCACTTCCCCTGGGTTCCAGAGGCGCTTGCCGACTCGCTGTTCAATACGCCGGGACCTGCCGAGAGTCGAGCGTCACGCCACTCACGTGAAAAGGGCACCCCTTGAAGTAGGCAACAGGGAGACAATGTGTGACGTGAGCGACGACAACGACTTCTTCAGCCAGATGCAGTTGCTGGTGCTGGAAGGCAGTTCGCTCTTCGAGTTCCCGATGGGCAGCACGGACCTACTGCCAAGCGGCAATGTTCACCACGGCCCATGGAGTCCCACTGACTGCGCGTGCGTCCTCGACGCTTGGTACTCGGAAGACTGGCTTACGCTCGTGGTGGACCAAGGCCACGCGGACGCACTGGGCGCTCCTGAGTGGTGGCAGCGCACCGTTGCCGACGCTGAGGACCCTCGCTTTCGCCAGCTGAGCCCCGGCGACGCGACCAGGCTGTTGCGCTTCCCCGCCAAGTGGTTACCAGGAACACCGGACGGAAACGTCATGGTCTGCCAGACGAAGACTGGCGAAGCGACCAAGGCTGAAATGTGGGACCAAGTCGCAGAAGCTGCCTTGTCGACCGTGGCGCGGAAGACCCCTCGCTTCTTTCGGCGGCCCTGGAGCGAGGTTCGCGGTGACTCTCACTCCGACTGGGGCACCTGCGTCTACTACTTCTGGACTCTGGACGGCGTGGTTGAGCAGCAAATCGAGCGCTACGCGAGGGGAATGACTCTGGCGTATGACCGGTACCACCCGGAAGACGAGTTTGGATTCATGACGACAGAACCGCTTGTTCCCGCCGAGGACTGGGAGCCGTTTGCGATCTCGATGGAGACGTATCAGGCCGAGACCAACGTGAGGCCGTCCAACCGCCGCTGAGGGCGACCACACCCAACGGGCGATGGCTCGCGCTGTGTCGGCCCTGGGTGATTGGCCCAGCGCCCGACCATGCCGCTGACGGTGCTGTCAGACCTCGGGGGCAAGGAGCCAGCGGGCGAAGCGTTCTTGTTCGGCTTCAGGCATGCGCCAGGTGGCCTGCTCGATCCAGCGGACGGTTGCGCGACCGCAGATGCGTGATCCCTCGTACATGCGGAGTACGTCGCCGGGTTGCACGTCGAGCCACGCTGGGACCTGCTCGAAGAACATAGGTACGATCACTGCCCGAGTCGATTCCCCAGGCTCGACGTCGGCCTTGGCGAAACCCAAGACAGGAGCTCCGGTCTGGTCGCCGTCAGGCCAACCTGGGAGGCCCCAGTTTGGCCGGTAGGTGAATCGGTTCTCCGGATCAGCTCCACCCAACAGCGGTGTCGTCCGCCCACCTTCGGCAGTGGAGACGAAATCGAGGTCTATGCCGATCGCCAGGGTGCTCAACGGCTCCATGTCGGCAGAGTACGGCTCTGACTGCGTGCGCGCTCATGCCGCTGTCGAACGGAGCGACAGTGGCGGCTGCGGGGGCGAACCAATGCTCGAGTGCCCCAAATCGACGGCACCTTCGTTTATGCCGTGAAAGGCTGACCTCATGGCAGACCGATCAACCTACGGGTGGGTTCTCGAAGACGCGGTGGGCGTAGCCTGCTGCATCACCGTTGTAGCTGGAATCGATTCTGACGAGGCGTTGCGACGGTTCGGAGCTGACACGTCGAGGCCACTGGATCCGAGTGTCGAAGCCGACGATGCTGAGGCGTACGGATGGTCCATTTCAGTGGCCGCGGCGCCGGGTGGGGTCGTGGCAGTCGAGCCGAATGGCTTCCAGGGCTCTCGCGAGGACGTTCTCCTTCGTGTAGCGGGCAACAGCGTGGCAGCAAGCGTGTTCTGGAACGTCAACGATGACAATTCCTTCGTCGCCGTTCGCGACGGAGCGGTCGTGGTCGACGTCGACATGTACGACTTCCTCGACGCTGACGACGCCGACGTACTCAATGACCTCGCTCTACCCGCTGCTCTACGCGCTCTCTGTATTCAAGCTGCCGAAGTTGACGAATCACCGTGGCCTACCGGCCTCGCCATGGCAGAGACCTTTACTGGCGTAGCGATCCCGCGCGATGCGGTGGTCGAACTGACCGCTCTGTATCCGCTACCTCAACGCTGAGCCCTGCGAAAAAGCCCGACAAGTAGCCGCTGTCGGAGCAGGATCTTCGAAGAGGCGGAACGGGTTTCGCGGGTTGCAGCTATGACCGGCGGCGGGGGTCACCACTGCTGCGACGGGCGCGGCGGTGACGGTTCCTGGTTGCACGCAGCAGTGCACTACCGGCGACCAGGAATCCGCCAAGCAATACCAAGCTGCGCGCGGCCCAGAGCGTTTCCATGGACTCGACCCTGCCGACCGGCACGAAGAGCAGGCGAGCCGCAACCCCAACACCGCGGCCCCGAGGCGTCAGATCCTCACCAGCGAGATCGACAGCCAGATTCACGAGCAGGAGCCCCGTCCCGATTGCCACCAAGCCCACCGTCAACATCAGCCTCAGGTGCCGGCTCGCCAATGCTCGAAAGCCGTTGGGATTCACATACTGGATCCTTGCAGAGCGGACCGCCCTCCCTAGATATCGAGCGCCAGAGTCGGATACGGGCGCGGCCACCTCGCCCGACCATGCCGCTGTCGGAGCGGAACGCCCGACCATGCCGCCGATCGGTCGCTTCGATGAGCGAGCGCGGTATCGTTGGACCCATGACGGACTCCGAGCATCGGCGGCGCCTGCTTGTGCCGGGAAAGGCGGCGGGCTGAGTCGGCGCGAAGGTACGGTTCCCTTCGTGCCAGCTTCGCCTGATTCGTATCGATGGTTACGTTCCTCGGTGTTGGCGGAAGCAGCCTGCATCACGGTCGTGTCCTCAAGCCGCGAAGATGAAGTGCTCAGAGCTTTTGGCGCGAGCCGCGAGGTTTGGTCCGCGACGGCGCTGAACGGCGGATCAGTCGGGGATGCCTGGATCGACTCTTCCAATTGGCCCGACTCGTCCTACTGGGCGTGGTTTGCTCGCTCATCCGAACCTGCGGATGCGGCCCTTGTCGTTGAGCACAACGGGTATCAAGGCTCGCGACCAGAAGTGATTCGCGCGGCATCGAAAGCAAGCGCGGCCGGCAAGGCGGCCAGCGCCTTCTGGAACGTCAATGGCATGGTCATCTTCGTTTGCGCGCGCAAGGGCAAAGTCGTCGCTTCGATCAACTTGTCGACGATCGACCCAGAAGACGAGGACGCAGGAGAAGGACTTCCCAGGGCGTTGAAGCGTCTGGTGCGGGCGTCCGGGGATGACGTCGACCCTGAGGCCATCGCTCTAGCCATGGTCGAGGAGTTCACCGGAATCTGCGTCGACCCGGGGGTCCTGGGTTCCGGTGAGATTCGGGAGATCACGCCGCTTCCGGACGACCTAGACCCGTACGACGCTGACTATCTTCCGTCTCATCTGAAGGACTACCCGGACTTGGTCGACCTCCTGCTCGCGCTGGACCCCGAACGTCAGCGTGTCATCTCGAAGGCAGCCACGCGTATAGCGGTCGCAGAGGCCGGAATGAGCGCAGAGCCGTCGATAGCGGAGGTACTCGACGACTTTGACCGCCTCGCGGTGCCGGGCTCCAACCCAGGCGTCGGGCTCCTGGATGGAGCCATCGCCCGACGCTCAGACGAGCTCAGCTTGAGGGAGATCGACACGGGCGTCTACGGCTGCATCGAGCTTTATCACGTCTTCCAACAGGCGTGGGCGGTGAACGCGATTCGACAATCGACGAACACGAACCCGTTGTCGGCCGCGTTGGCCTGCTGCAACTCCGCGATCGTGGCGGCAAGTTGCGCAAAGCTCGAGCGCGGCGAGCAGCTTGTAGAGGACGAGCGGGGAGGGCGATTAGTCGAAACACATGATCCGACCGCTGCACGAACAGCGGCAGTGGTGAACGCCCTCACAGCCATGGCTCGGGATGACTCACCGACCTGGGCACAGCACCTAGCAGGCCTTCCCGCGCCGCTCACCACTGCGGAGCGAGAGAGAGCCATCGCCGACGACCGGCGTCGCGAAGCCGCCGGCGACTTCACCGAATACAAGATCGTCAACGACTGACAGCGACCAGACCATGCTGCGTGGTCGGGCACAACAGCGCCGTTGAGCTCGCATCGATCCGCAATCGCGATCGACCATCCCGCGTCGGGCGACCTCCACGGCGCTCACGGAAACGGTCGACTAGGCCCACGCAAATGAACATCCGCCCGACCATGCCGCTGCCGCTGTCGGAGCCGCCCGGCGCATCGACTATGAGAGAAAGAGCCGTCGGTTCGCCCTTGACGCAATCTGCAATCCCACGACGATGCCAACCGCCCAGGCAATCAGGACTCCCCAGGCGGGCGCGTCTAGCAACTCGGCCAAGCCCGCAAAGGCTGCGCCACAGAGAAACGCAATGACGACGCCGACGAAGTGCAGAGCTTTGGGTCCTTCCGGACGTCGCTCGTTGGACATGCGCCGACTGTAGTGGCCGATCCGGGAGCCCAGCCGTGGCCGCTGTCGGAGCGTGACGAGCCGATGGCGTCTTGACGTCCGCTGGCATGGGTGTGCCAGTAATGGGATGGACACTGCACTCGTCACATCTACCGACTCAGCGAACGCATCGCTGAAGATCGCCACCGTTGCCTACCTTGCCCGGTTCAAGGGGCAAACGCGGACCCACGCCGATTCCGACCTCCGCGCGTTCCTCGCATGGTGCCAGCGGCAGAACCTCGACCCTCTCGAGGCCCGCCGTCCCCACATCGAGCTCTACTTGCGCTGGATGCAGGAAGTTGCCCACTACAAGCCCTCGACAGTGTCACGGCGGCTGTCGATACTGACCGGCTTCTACCGGATCTGCGTCATCGACGCCGTCCTTCCAGCCTCGCCCGCCGAGTACGTCCGCCGCCCCAGGGTGCCCAGCGAATCACCCACACTGGGTCTGAACCACCTGCAGTTCGAAGCGATGTTGAGCGCCGGCCGTACCTCTGCGAACGTCAATGACTTCGCACTTGTGTCGATGCTCGGGCTTCTCGGCCTGCGGATCTTCGAGGCAACCGCAGCCAACATCGAAGCACTCGAAGAAGTTCATGGCCACCGCGTCCTGCGCGTACATGGCAAGGGCGACAAGATCGCGCTCGTCCCGCTACCGCCGGCTGTTGGGCGTGCGATAGACCGGGCCGTCGAGGACCGCACCGGAGGAGCGATTCTCCGTAGCCGCACAGGCAACCGCATGGACCGTCACTGCGCCACCCGACGACTCCGCGCCCTGGCGAAGGGAGCCGGGGTCGCCACCGCCCGGATGCACCCCCACATGCTCCGACACACCTTCGTCACCACGATGCTCGACGCCGGGGTCGACCTTCGCGACGTGCAGATCGCAGCCAGGCACGCAGACCCCCGAACGACCATGCGCTACGACCGAGCCCGAAAGAACCTGGATCGTCACCCGAACTACATCCTCGCCGCCTTCATGGCCTCCGCGACCTGAAGGAACCAACATGCTCGAGGGGCCCCGCGGATGCCGGCGTCCATGACAGGGCGTGCGTCGTCGGCCCGGTCATCGACGCTTCGGCTCGCCCCGCTTCCACCAGTCGCGCAACGGCTGATCATCAATCAGGCTTACTGTGAACTCGACATCGTCGAGGTTGCAGAACTTCCAGAGCTCTTTCGCAGCTCGGCTGTACTGAAAGATCACCTGGTCGACGCCGAAAGCATCTAGCTCGCCAGCGCGAAACCGGTCGACCCCCGCGGCTACGCGTTGGACGAGCTCCGCCAGCTGTGTTTTGTGGTAGAACGCCACCTTCTCCTGCGCTGCCTGCCTCACCGAGTTGCCGGTCATGCGTCGACGCTAGCGACCCCCGGCGCCTACAGGAACCCTGGCAAGGAACCACGACTCAGACTCTTCCGCACAGCTCAGCGTCTTCCGCTCCGACAGCGGCATGGTCGGGCGTCCCGTCCGACAGCGGCACGGTCGGGCGTCCTGCTCCGGAGGCCCAGGTGGACCCAGCCGATAGTCCACCGTCGCCCCTGAGCCAGCCATAGGCTGCACGCGTGCGCGCCCCCATGAGCAGCAGACGTCCCAGCAGGCCCCGACTCGCCGTGTACGTGACCGTCGCAGCCCTTGTCGTCCTCACCTCGTGCGGTGACGAGGACTCCGGCCAGGGCGGACCGGATAGTCCGGCGAGGAAGGCGGACGGTTTGGTCGCGACGCTGCCGGACAACAGCCGGGTGACGCTGAACCCCACCGCGGTTCAGTGTGTCCCTAGCGAGGAGGACCCTGATGTGGAGGTCCTAGAGATTTTCGCTGACCTCCCGGGTGCCCGTCTTCACATTCAGGCCGTCCCGACGGACGAGGCTAGGTCCTTCGATCTGCCTATTGACGCCGGTGACTACGAGTCGGGGGCCGAGAACATCAGCGTGTTTATCGGAGCTCCCCCCGACGTCGAGGCGTCGAGCGCGGAGGAAGAGTCGTCGGGCACCCTCGAGTTGCTGCGTGCGTCATGCGCCCCCGAGACGCTGGAGTTCAAGATCGATGCGACGTTGGGTTCAGAGACCGCTGATGACGGAGCTGTCCGAGTGCAGGGCCACCTCGTAGCTGCCGGCGAGCAATGAACGGCCGGATCGCAGCGCAACAGTCATCGTTTGCGGGGCCTAGTGGCGGGGTTGTGGTTCGGCCCTGACGGCGGCAGGAGCGTCCGGCGGCCGTGCCCCCTACTCCGCCTCGGCCCTGAGCTCCTCAGTACGGCGAGCCACGTAGGCCTCGAAGTTCCGCAGAGCCAGGACGATGTCGTCGACAGCGAGTGGGACTGCGCCACAGCCGTCCGGCGCGCAGTTCCTGGGCTCCGAGGCGTCAATGAGGGAGATGCCGCTGACCGATCCATCGTCGTGAACGGCGGTGCAGAGCACCGGGTGGTACGCACAGTCCTCATAGATGGTGCCCACGACGATCTCGCCGGATTCGCTAGGAGCCTGGGCCATGGACTCATGCTCGCATCCTCACCCTTGATCCAAGCGGTCGACGTCGGCACGAGGCTCCGCCGGCGACTTGTACGTACGGATTGTCGGCCCGGTACATATGGTCAGACCATGACTCGCCGGATCACCTTCTTCGTGTCGGCGGCCTAACGGCAGGGCGACTCCTGGCGGTTGGCTGGCGAGTTCGGGCTCGGACCTCTGGCGCCGGATGACACCTTCGACGGCGTCTTTCATCAAGACGAGCGCACGGAGGATCTGAGAACTGTCCGGATCACCCGATTCGGCGGACGCACAATCGTCGTCGAAGGACCACCGGACATGGCACTTCGAGCGGGCGACATCCTGTTCGGCGAACGCGAAGGATCCGCCGACGAACCTCCTGCCTGTCCTGCGGCATACCGCAAGGATGACGACACCGACTGCCAAGAGCATGCGCAGCCCGGCGGTGATCAACCCACCCTTTGCGGAATTCCCGCTGCGGAGGTTGTGATGTACCGGCACCTCTTCACAGGTAGCTCTCCGAGCGACTGCCCGATCTGCGCCGTCAGAATCTGGGCCCTCCCGACCTAGAGCGACAGCGGCATGGTCGGGCGTTCGCTCCGACAGCGGCATGGTCGGGCGTTCCGTCCCGACAGCGGCTACTTGTTTCATTGACCTCAGGACCGGTGTCTGGCAAGGCTCGGTCCAGGCGCCCGGTCCGTCGCTCTGATTGCGGCTGCCCACGCTGTCC
>NZ_LMIA01000006.1 GCF_001428565.1 Nocardioides sp. Root190
CGGCTCTTCGGACAAGTCACTTCCCGGACCCGCCACCACACAGCCTAGAACAAATCTTCCGGCTGCTTCTTGACACAGAGGGGCGCCATGGTCGGGCGTTCGGCTCCGGGAGCGGCACGCCGCCAGCCGAGTTCGGTCAGTTGATCAACGCGACAAATTCACGGACGCTTCGGGCGACGGCGGATACCTCCGTGTCGTCGTGATTCCAGAGACCGACCGAACCGTCTTTGAGACGGAGTAGAAAGTTGCCGGCGATGTCTGCCCCGATGATGTACGCCTCCTTCCCGGTCCACCAGTGGGCTCGCAAAGGCCGCCAACCGTCTGGGTGTACAAGAAGCACGAGTTCGAGCAATAAACCATCGACATCTACGCGCCGCTTAAAGTGAAGGTGGTTGATGGCTCCGACCACCGCCTCTTCGACCGTCACGGTTCGCTCCGTCATGGCCCCATCCTCCACGTCGGATGGATGGGGGCCCAATGCTCAATCCCAGCCGCCCGACTCTCGGCAAGACCGCTCCGTGGCGTTGGCGGGCACCTGGTAGTCGACGGCGGATGATGAAGCGAGACTCTGCAGGACACCCGATCTCACGCATGGCAAGGTCTACTCGTGGACCAAACTGCTGCGGGCCGCTGGTTCGGACTCCAGGCCGAGGTAGAGGTGCAGACTCCGTCGCGTCGCGTGTTGGAATTTTTCAGGCAATGTGGTCGGGCTGTGTTGACCTTGGGGTTCAGTCTGGGCGAGTACGACCCGCGCCGCTTTTGCGACATCGTCGTGTATCGCCGAAGCGACTCCTTCCCTGTCCTGCACTTCAGTTACGACACGCTCTCCGGGAGCGAGCTGCACCTTCAGCGGTTGAAGGATCTGCTCGACGGTGCTGAGGTTGGGGCGTTCTGCGATGAGTTCGAGATCCCGAAGCATCTCGTCACGGGGAACGGCGACCTCGAAGTCGAATCAACCGAGATCGAGTGGGTCGAGACCCCGTCCGAGCGGCGGCGACGGTTTTGGCCGACGCTGCCCACCGTCTGATCACCAACACAGCCGAGCTGCGGAACAAGCTGCACCGTCAGGCATGAGTTGGGCGTTCCGCCCCGCCAGCGGCATGGTCGGGCGCTCCGCCCCGACAGCGGCATGGTCGGGCGTTCCGCTCCGACAGCGGCATGGTCGGGCGTTCCGCTCCGACAGCGGCTACTTGTTTCATTGACCTCAGGACCGGTGTCTGGCAAGGCTCGGTCCAGGCGCCCGGTCCGTCGCTCTGATTGCGGCTGCCCACGCT
>NZ_LMIA01000007.1 GCF_001428565.1 Nocardioides sp. Root190
GGTGGGAGTGTCGACAACCCTTCCCCGGGATCATCCTCTGGCGAGATCCCCACGGGGCCCACTACCTGGTCGACAACACCGGAACCCGCAAGCTCACGACACCAACCCGTGAGCCATTCCGACCACGCCCCGACATCTACTTCACCGACGTCGAACTGATCCACGACGCCGCCTGACCCTCCTCAGTTCACGGCATGGTGCCGATGCTCGACGGCCGCGCGTCGGGATGGGCATGCCACCACCGATGGTTGAGCGACGTGCGGGCGGAGTCGTAGAGATGGTCGACGACCCAGCGTCGGGCTTCTGCCCGGACGGCGAAGTGGTGCGCGAAGCTTCGCTGGCCTCGCTCCGAGTAGAAGACCACCCAACCGTCGTCCTCCGGGAGCAGGTAGAGGGCCTCGGCCCCGTCGTAGCGGTCGTCCCGGACGGACGTCGTGGCGAAACCATGCCGCTCGACCCACCGGTCGACGTCCTCCCGTGTCACCGAGATCAGGTCCACGAATCTGACATCGTCAATCGAGACGCCGGCCGGCAGGTGATCGACGGCCCACCTGAACGTGTCCCATCCCAGGATCGCGCGGATCTGATCGTCGGGCGGCCGAGGTGCGAACTGCGGAGACATGGCTACTTCCACGCTTGGGGACACAGGTCGTCGACGACCTGATTCTGACGAGTCTGCTCGTCGACCGCAGCGGCATTGTGATTCCGCCCGGCCATGCCGACAGTCCGTCCCATGGTGCTGGTGCGTCTGAGCGGCCGCTCTTCCTCTTCGTTAGGATTTCAGTCATGTCCTCGGCCGCATCTCCCGCCCTCACCTGGCGCATGTGCATCGGCCCCGCCTCTGAGCAGGCGAAGTTTCACCAGATCGCGATCATGGGGCGCTCGGTCTTCAACTAGGCAGTGGTCAAACGCACGTTCAGACCACACACCTCGCCCGGATGACAGGAACCGCTATGCCCGAGCCACGCCACCACCGCGTCCACGCACCCAAGATCGACCCGATCCGCCACGGCCAACTCGAGGTCGGCCAACCCGATCAGCTCGTCCCCAACGCTGACCTGCACGCCGCAGTCTTCACCGATGTGGCCACCTCGACTCTCGCGATGCGTGCGGCGACCCTCGACATGTGCCGACTCGAAGGCATCTCCACACGCGAGACCGACTGGAACGCCACCCGCCTGCGCGAGACCACAGTGACTCGAATGGACTCACCCGTGATGAAGGCGGCACGGACCGAGTGGCGCGACCTGCACGTGCGTGACTCCCGACTCGGATCGGTCGAGGCCTACGAAGCCCGCTGGTCCTCGGTGCACTTCGTCGACTGCAAGCTCGGCTACATCAACCTGCGTGGAGCCGAATTGCTCGACGTCGCCTTCACCGGTTGCATCATCGAAGAGCTCGACTTCGTTCAGACCACCGCCCGTCGCGTTCGCTTCAGCGAGACCCGCCTGTCGAGGTTGACCGCCCAGCAAGGGACCTTCGAGCACGTCGACCTACGCGGCGCGGACATCGCCGAGATCGACGGCCTGGACAGTCTGCGCGGGGTCGTCATCAGCCCGCGACAGCTCCATGACCTGGCGCCCGCCCTGGCAGCAGAGCGCGGCATCGTCGTGCGCGAACGGTAGGTAGACCGCCCAACCCTGCCGCTGTCGGAGTCGAGATCCACCTGGTCGAGCGACTGGCCTGAGGATCCTCGACCATCGAGGCCCTACTGCACCGGCGGCCAGCAGTAGCGGTGCCGCGGGATCCTGTCGAACTCGGTCGAGTCCCACCCGTTGCCGCTGACGACGTCGCCGACCACCTCGGCCGTGCGCACGAGCGCCCCGAGAGCACCGCGGTCGAAGGCGCTCTGCGCGTCGAGCGGCGCGCGTACGGCGGTGCCGACCCACAGCTGGGCCTGCAGGACGTCCCGTTCGTACGCCGCCCAACGAGCCCGCCCCTCGGCGTACTCCGGTGCGTCGCGGTAGGCCACGACCACCCGACTGCCGCCGCGGAACCTCTTGCGCATCTCGCCGTCGGCGGCGGGCTCCTTCTCCGCGCTGGTGGTGGTGACGTGCGCCGTGCCGCCGAGGATGTTGCCGGGCTGGTCCTGGGTGACCTGGGCGCTGTAGCAGTCCCGGGGGCGCAGACCCACGATCGCGAGGTAGGCCTGCAGCAGCTCCTGCGGGGTGCTGGGCAGGTAGGGGAACGGCGACGGAACGACCGGTCGCCGGTCGGTGCGGGGCATCACGACCTTGCGGATCTCCAGCCAGTTCAGGACGGCGACGTGCACGTCCTCGCGCGGGGCAAGGGCGAGGGGACGGGCCGCGCGCATCCTCCCCACGGCGCCGACCGCCATGCCGGCCGGGTGGAGGACGATCACGCCCGTCACGCCGACCAGGACGTAGGGGTTCGAGCTCTCGTCGCCCCCGGAGGAGGCGTCGACGCCGACCCTGCGGGCGATGCCGAGGCTCTGTTCGGGGCCGAGGCCGGCCCGGGCGAGGTGCTCCACGCCCAGGTCCTCGTCGAGGATCGACGGCTCGCCGGCCCGGCGCGCGACCCACGTCTCGCGGGCGTCGAACTCCGCGAAGCCTGCCGGGGGAGCCGGGGCCAGCGCCGCCTGTGCTGCGTGCACGATCTCCCACTCGATGATCGACGCCTTGCGGATCCCGAGGCCGCCCGGCACGTGGTCGGGGACCCGGGCGACGCCGTACACGAGGTCGGGACGACCCGCGAGACCGGAGGTGCCGAGCCACGCAGCGAGCTCCTCGAGCGGTCGCTTGCGGTCGGTGGCGATGCGCGTGAACACGACCGGGCTGCGCCCGTCGGCGAGGTACGGCGTCCGGGACTCCTCGCGCCAGGCCCGCTCGTGGGCGGACTGCTCGGCGGGATCGGCACTGACCGGCGGTCTCGGCGGGAGCGGCGGGGGCTTGCCCTTCACGGTGCTGCGGAGTGCCTGGCGGAAGCCGTCGGCAGCCTGGCTGAGCTGGGCGCCGAGGTCGATCGTCGTCAGTTGTTCCCGGTCCGGCATGGTCCCGTAGAGGTGATCGCCCGCAGGACCGAGCAGCACCCGGCGGGCGCGCTCCCCGGCGATCGACTCCTCGACGGCGAGCGCCGCCCGCGCCATCGCCTCGTCGTAGGTTGCGCGCTGCTCGGGGGTCATGGCCGCGAGCTGTTCCTCGGTGAGCCGACCACCGTTGGCGATGGCGGCGCGGCTGTTCTCGAGTCCCTGGCGGAAATTCTCCGGACTGAACGCCTGACCGAACTGCTTCAGCTTCTTGAACACCTGACGAGAGTCCTCCCGTCGTGGCCGTCCGGGCAAGGGTTGTCGGGCGGGAGACCGAGGCTGCGGAAGAAATCGATGAAAAGTTCTGTGGCAGCCTGTCGTATCGGTGCGAACCCCTTCGTGGTGATGATGTGAGGCGGTCATCGGGACCGCCTCGGGAACTCAGGAGAAACCCATGACGCAGTACCTGCTCACCGTGCACGGCAGCGAGGAAGAGAACGCCGCGGTCCCCGAGTCGGAGTGGCCCGAGCTTTTCGCGGCCGTCGAGGCCTTCAACCAGAAGCTCCAGGCCGACGGGGTCTGGGTGTTCGCCGGCGGACTCGAGGGTGCGGAGACGGCCACCGTCGTCGACGGCCAGGGCGACGAGCCCGTCTTCACCGACGGCCCCTACCTCGAGACCAAGGAGCACATCGGCGGCTTCTGGATCCTCGACGTCCCGGACCTGGACGCCGCTCTCGCCTACGCCGCCAGCGGGTCGAAGGCATGCCGGGGCAAGGTCGAGGTCCGGCCGTTCCAGGCCGAGCCGCCGACCGACGCGTGACCGATCCCGACCGGTGACCGACCCCGACACGGGCACAGCCGTCGAGCGGATCTTCCGCGAGGAGTACGGCCGACTGATCGCTTCCCTGGTCCGCCGCTTCGGCGACATCGACGTCGCCGAGGAGGCGGCCGGGGAGGCGCTGCTGGTCGCCCTCGAGAAGTGGCCCGAGACGGGCGTGCCCCCCAACCCCGGTGGCTGGCTGACCACGACAGCCGTCCGCCGGGCCATCGACCGGCTCCGTCGCGAGAAGGTGCGCGAGGGCAAGCACGAGGCGGCTGCCATGATCCACGACGACTCACCCCACGAGCCGACCGGCGTCATCGCCGACGACCGGCTCCGCCTGGTCTTCACCTGCTGCCACCCGGCGTTGGCGCCCGAGACCCGGATCGCCCTGACCCTGCGCCTGCTCGGCGGCCTCACCGTCGCGGAGATCGCCGCCGCCTTCCTCGTCCAGGAGACGACGATGGCGCAGCGGATCACCCGCGCGAAGTCGAAGATCAAGGGCGCGAACATCCCCTACCGCGTGCCCGGCCCCGAGGACCTGCCGGCGCGGGTCGGAGCGGTGCTGGCGGTCCTGCTGCTGATCTTCAACGAGGGCTACCTGTCGGCCGCCGACGGCGAACCCGTCCGCACCGAGCTCACCGGCGAGGCGATCCGGCTGGCGCGCACCCTGCACGAGCTGATGCCCGAGGACCTCGAGGCCACCGGCCTGCTGGCGTTGCTGCTGCTGACCGAGTCGCGCCGCGCCGCCCGGGTGCGCGAGGGCGTCCTGGTGCCGCTCGACGAGCAGGACCGTGGCGGGTGGGACCGCACCCTCATCGCCGAGGGCCACGGCCTGGTGCGCCAGTGCCTGGCGGCGAACCGTCCCGGCCGCTACCAGATCCTCGCTGCGGTCAACGCCGTCCACACCGACGCCCCGACGGCGGCCGCGACCGACTGGTCCCAGGTCGTCGCGCTCTACGACCAGCTCGCCCGGATCGACTCCTCGCCGATCGTCGCGCTCAACCGCGCCGTCGCGGTGGCCGAGCTCGACGGACCCGAGGTGGCCCTGGCGATCGTCGAGCGCCTGCCGCTCGAGGGTTACCACGCCTGGCACGTCACGCGGGCCGAGCTGCTCCGCCGACTGGGGCGCTCCGCGGAGAGCCGGGAGGCGTACGACGCCGCGCTGGGCGTGTGCGACAACACCGCCGAGCGGGCCTACCTGACCCGCAGGCGCGGCGAGCTGGTCAGCTGACCGGGCGGTCCCGCGGCGGGAGCCACACCACGAAGCGGGTCGTGGGCGAGGTCGCGTCCAGCGACAGGTGCCCGCCGCACACCTCGACGAGCTCGGAGGCCAGCGCCAGGCCGATGCCCTCGGAACCCTCGGTGTGCGAGCTGACCCCGCGGTGGAAGACCTCCGGCCCGAGCTGGGGGGAGCCCTCGTCGCTCACCACGATCTCCAGGTGGGTGTCGGCGTCGCGCACCTCGATGGTGATCGTGCCCTCGCCGTGCTTGCGGGCGTTGTCGATCAGCACGTCGAGGACCTGCTCCAGCGGCCCCACCGGGACCTGGGTGCGCGATCGCCGCCCGGACCGCCGGACCTGCAGCTCGCGGGACTCCCTGGTCAGTCGCTGGGTCCAGCGCTCGGCGCTCGCGTGCACGATCGCGACGAGGTCGACCTGCTCCTCTGCGGCGATGCGGCGGCCCCGGGCCAGGGCGAGCAGCTCGTCGATGGCGGTGCTCAACCGGTCCAGCTCCCCGAGGCCGTGCTGGATCTCCTGGCTGACCTCGGCCGGCGTCTCCGGCCAGAGGGTCAGGTCCTCCAGGCTCAGTCGCAGGGCCGTGATCGGCGTGCGGAGCTGGTGGGAGGCGTTGGCGGCGAACTCGCGTTCGCGGCGGACCAGGTCGTCGAGCCGGGCGGCCGCGCCGCGCAACGAGGCGCCGATCGCCTCGGCCTCCGGGACGGCGTACGTCGGGATGTCGAGGTCGAACCGGCCGTGGCCGAGCTCGCTGGAGTGCTCGGCGAGCTCCTGGAAGGGCTGGGAGAGACGCCGCGCGAGGACCAGGCCGAAGATCGCGGAGCCCAGGCCCAGGGCGAGCCCGAGCAGCACCAGCGGTGTGATCGCGTCGCGAACGCCCTTGCTGACGGTGTCCCCGGAGAGGCTGAGCTCGACCCGCCCGCCGGGGACGTTCCTGGTGACCTCGAGGCCGCCGTCGTCGTCCATCCGGCCGCTTCCGGCCTGGACCGTCGGACCGCCGTCGGAGGGCCGGTAGACGATGTGCTCGGCGCCGCTGAGGCCGTTGACCAGCAGGTCCGAGTCGATGCTGCCGCCGCCGTCGACGCGTTCCTCGACGAGCGCAGTGATCATCGAGGCGGTGTCCTCGAGCGTGGTCGTCTCGCGTTCCCGGACGAGGTCGGCGAGGAAGTAGGCGCGCGGGATGCCGTAGAGGCCGATGACAGCGAGGGTCAGGCCCACGAAGGCGATGACCAGGCGCTCACGCATCGCCCGCTGCGCCCTCCAGGCGGAAGCCGACGCCGCGGACCGTGCCGAGCACGACGGGAGCGCCGCCGTCCTGCAGCTTCTGCCGCAGTCGGCCGACCGTCGCGTCGAGGGTCTTGGTGGAGCCGAACCAGTTCTCGTCCCAGACCTCGGACATCAGCGTCTCGCGGCTGACGACCGCGCCGTGCTGGTCGTCGAGCAGGGCGAGGACGTCGAATTCCTTGGCGGTCAGCGAGAGCTCCACGGAGTCGACCCACGCGCGGCGGGCCGCCCGGTCAACGCGGAACCCGTGGGTGGCAGCGGCCGGTGTCGGTGCAGTGTCGGACGCAGGTGCGGACGGCTCGGGCTCGCCCTCCGCCGCCGGGCGGCCGGAGCGGCGCAACAGCGCGCGGACCCGGGCCAGCAGCTCGGAGAGACTGAACGGCTTGGCGAGGTAGTCGTCGGCGCCGACGTCGAGACCGACCACCCGGTCGAGCTCGCCGGCGCGGGCGGTGAGGATCACGATGCCTCCCTCGAACCCGTTCGCGCGGAGCTGGCGGCACACGTCGAGGCCGTCCATGTCGGGCAGACCGAGGTCCAGCAGGACCAGGTCCACGCCTCCGGCGGCGACGTGCTCGAGGGCCGGCTGGCCCGCTGCGACGCGGGTGACCTCGTAGCCCTCGCGCTGGACGGCGCGCAGGAGAGGTGCAGCGATGGCGTCATCGTCCTCGACGATCAACAGGCGCACGGACACTCATCGAGCATAGGGGGAGGACTCCTTGGGGTCGGCGGAACCCTTGCGGCGAGCCCGACGGGTCTGTCGGTCGAGGTCGATCAGGACGAGGACGACGAAGGGAACCACGAGCGCGGCCACGGCCTGCGTGTCGACGGAGTGTCGGGGCTGCCCGGGAAGACCCAGCAGCAGCGCGAGTCCGATCAGGCCGAGCTGGGCGAACGCAGCGAGCACGACGACCAGCCGCGTCTCCAGGCAGTTCACCCGGGCCAGGGCGGCCGCGGCGATCAACGTGATCGGTGCCAGCACCGCCGAGGTGGACGCCGCATCGCCGTCGGCGCCCCAGGCCCACCACGCCTGCAGCAGCGCGAGGACGGCGGTGACGGCGGCGGCAGCGCGGGACGGGTGGGTGTGCCGACTCATCAGAACTCCCGGTCCGCGTTGCCGGACTCGGTGACCGGGGACGTCGAGCAGGCGGTGCCGGTCGGGCTGGTCGCGCTCGCCGAGGGTGTCCAGGTGATGGCGGTGGCCGCGCTGGCGGTGCGCTGACCGCTGCCGCTCGCCACGGTGCCGAGCACCAGGGTCACCACGGTGCGCTCGACTCCGTCGACGGTGACCGTGGTCGCGGTCATCGTGGCGTTGAGGACGAGGGTCTTGCTGGCCTTGATGTAGTTCTCGCGGAGCAGGATCGAGCCGAGCGCGATGGTGGAGCCGTTGCGCTGCACGTCGACGGTGTCGCCCTTGCTGCCGAGCCCGAGCAGGTTGCCGTCACGGAGGCGGACGCTCACCGGGAGGGCTGCTCCGGTCCAGCCGGAGGTGATGCTGGTGGTCGCCACCGGGCGGCTGTAGGTCAGCGTGATCGTGTCCCCGGCGTCTATGCGGCCGGCCGTGCCGGTGCCATTGGTCGTCTGGACGTCCACGCCGCGCAGCGGGCTGTTGTCGACACGTCGTGCGGAGACGATGGCCGAGGTCGTCGAGACGCCGCGGGAGTCGAGGAGCACGGCGCGCAGGTCGTAGCTCCCGTCGCCGACGGTGGTGGTGGCCCAGGTGCAGGAGTACGGCGCGCTGGCATCGGTGCAGAGGTCGGTCCAGGTGCTGGTGCCGGTGGGTGCGCGCTGGATGCGGACCGAGGCGATCCCGGCCGAGGAGCTGGCCTGGGCGCTGATCGTGACGGTGCCGGTGAGCCAGGCACCCGGGTCGTCCACCGAGACGGACGCGACGGTGTTGTCGACCACGCGGTTGGTGACGGCCGACGAGGTCGTGGTGTTGCCCGCGGCGTCGGTGGCGACCGCGCGGAAGGCGTAGGTCCCGTCAGCGAGAGCGGTGGTGGCGAACCGGCACGTGAACGGGTCGGTCGCGATGGTGCACAGGGTCTGGTAGGCGCCACCGGCGCGGGAGTACTGCAGGACGACCTGGTTGATGCCCGAGTCCTCGTCGGCCGCGTTGGCGCCGAAGGTCACCGTGCCCCGCAGTGGCGTGCCGGGGTCGGTCATCGTCACGGTCGGCGCGGTGTTGTCGACCAGGACGTCGGTGATCACGGCGGAGTAGACCGTGGTGAAGCCGGACGTGGCCATCGTGCGGAGGTCGTAGTAGTCGCTCGCGAAGCCGGTCGTGTTCCAGGTGCAGCTGAAGGGCGAGCTGAGGCCGGTGCAGAGCGTCTTCCACGTGGTGGTGCCGGCCGGTGCGTACTGCACGGTGACGATCCACGGGAGGAGACCGCCGTTGTGGACGGTGCTGGTCAGCGGCACCGAGCCGCGGACGATGTCGCCCGGGTCGCCCAGGACGACCAGGACGTTGTTGGCGACGGTGGTGCGCACCTCCTCGGAGGTGGTGGCGTAGCCGGCGCTGTTGGTGGCCCGCACGCGCAGGTCGTGGATGCCGTCGGTCACGGCCTTGGTGTTCCACGCGCAGGAGTACGGCGCCGTCGCGCTCGTGCAGAGCGTGGTCCAGGTCGAGGAGCCCGGGGCGAGGTACTGGAAGACGACCGAGGTGATCGCCGACTGGGCGTCGCTCGCGGTGGCGGTGAGGGTCACGGTGCCCTGCAGCGGGCTGCCGGGGTTGGTCAGCACCGCGGTGGGGGGCGTCCAGTCCGCGGCGGCGCGGACGGTGCCGGAGCTCGCGCTGGAGCTGGTGAAGGTGGCGTCGGAGAAGCCGGTCGTTCCGGCGAGGCGGGTGCCGATCAGCAGGAGGAACGCCAGGAGCAGCAGGGCCGAGGTGCGTCGCATGGTCGTTCCTTTCCTTGTCCGGTGATGGGTCCAACGCTAGGGATCCGGCCCCCACGGCCGGTCGACGAGCAGGCCACGCGCTCTCCACAAAATGGAACGCTGGCCCTCAGAGGGTTGTCGGGAACGGGCTGCGACCGCCCCGCCTGCCCCACGCAGACGAGGCGGCCGCAGGCCTCAGGAGGATCCCGCAGTCCCGATCCGCCCCCCCAGGTGCGGATCGGGACGGGATCGGAGCGCGCCTGCCAGCTGTCCGAGGCTGAGCAGCGCGATGAGTGCGGCCGGAATGCCCACGATGAGCATCCGGGTCTCGCGGTCGGCGAGCGCGATGAGCGCCCAGCCGGCGTACGGCACCGAGTAGGCGACGACCGGTTGTTCTTCCGACGTCAGCGAGAAGCGCCACGGGTCGGGGTCCGGGTTGGCGTCGCCCTGGGTGCGCAGGACCTGACGTCCGTTGTCGTCCTGGCCGATCGCGATGATGCGGTGGGTCACGAGCGTGGTCACGCCCGAGGAGGCCGGCGGCTGGTAGGTGATGACGTCACCGACCTCGAGCTCGTCGGCCGCCGTTGCCCGCTCGAACACGATCGAGCCCTTGTCGTGCGTCCCGGCCATCGAGCCGCCGGTGATGACGTAGCGCTCGTGTCCGAGCAGCGAGGGCACGACGTACGCGACGGCGAGCAGCGTCACCACGACCAGGCCGACGTTTGCGGCGTACCCCGCCAGGCGGCGGGTTCGTGCAGGACGGCGGTGGGCGGCCATGGTGCGCTCCTCGGGTCGGTCGGGTCGGTCGGGTTCAGCGGAGTGGTGCGGGGTTCAGCGACGGATCACTGGTTGTAGGTCGTGCCGGAGAGCTGGACCGAGTCCCACTTGTAGACGGCCGAGGCGGCCTTGCCCTGGTCCTCGTTGCCGGCGCCGGTGGCGAGCTTCACGGTGAACGTGTAGTTGTTCGCGACACCGGCCTGGACGACGCCGAGGTCGTTCTTGGAGCCGTCGACGAGGCCGCCGAAGGTGCCGTTGTAGACCGGGGTGCCGGTGGTGGTGTTGGTGATGGTCAGGGACAGGTTGCTGCCGCTGAAGGTGTTGGTGGAGGACGTCTCGGTCAGGCTGAACGTGGCCGGCAGGGAGCCGGTGTTCGTCAGGGTCAGGCTGCCGTTGAGGGTGTCGCCCGGCTTGAGGTTCGACAGGTCGAAGATCGCGCCGCCGTCCTTCGAGTTGAGCTGCTGCAGGGTGCCCGCGGTCACGGCGCTGATGGTGTTGTTCGACTCGGAGGTGAACGTGGCACCCGAGCCGACCGCGATGGCGCCGGCGGCGGTGAGCGTGGCGAGCGGGACGAGAACCTTCTTGGACAGCTGCATGACGGTGTTTCTCCTGTGTGATGTGGACTTCGGCGGGGTGGTTGTCCCGATGGAAGAACTCTCGCAATCCGCGGGCCACGGGGGATCGACACGACTTCCCCCACGGCTCCCCGTTCGTTCCACAGGTGGCAACGCCGGTCCACGGCTTCTCCACACGACGCCACGTCCGCTCCTAGGCTGGGGTCCATGACGCTCGCTCCCCTCGCCCTCCCGACCTCGCTCGACGCCTGGCCCGCCTGGGTCTCCGAGCGCGCCACCGCCGAGCTCGACCGTGCGCGCGAGCTGGTCGAGGGTCTGCGCTCGGCCCCGCCGGCGGACCCGCACGCCGTCCTGCAGCAGTGGGACCGCGCCGCCGGTCACCTCGGCAACGTGGCCGCCGTGGGCTCGCTGTTCGGCAACGTGCACCCCTCCGAGGCCGCGCGCGACGTGGCCGACGAGGCCGAGCAGGAGGCGTCACGAGTCGCGACGCAGTGGTCCCTGGACCGCGACCTGTACGACGTGTTCGCGGCCATCGACGACGCCGCTGTCGCTGCGGACCCCCTCGCCGCGCGCATCCTGGCCAAGGTCCGGGCGGACTTCCGGCGCTCCGGGGTCGACAAGGACGAGACGACCCGGGCCCGGATCACGACCATCCGGGAGCGGATCACCGAGCTCGACCAGGAGTTCAGTCGGGTCACCCGCGACGACGTCCGCACGATCCGGGTGACCCCCGAGCAGCTGGCCGGGATGCCCGAGGACTGGCTGGCCGCGCACCCCGCCGACGACGAGGGCCTGGTCACCGTCACCACCGACTACCCCGACTCCGTGCCGGTGCGGATGTTCGCCCGCGACCAGGACGTCCGCCGCGACATCACGATCGCCTTCCTCGAGCGCGGGTGGCCCGCGACCGAGGGCCTGCTGACCGAGCTGTTCGACCTGCGTCACGAGCTGGCCACCACCCTTGGTCACGCCGACTGGCCGTCGTACGACGCCGACGTGAAGATGATCGGCGAGGGCCCGGCGATCCCGGAGTTCATCGACCGGATCACGGCCGTGGCGACCGGACCGATGGAGCGCGACCTCGCCCAGGTGCTCGAGCGCTACCGCCGCGACCACCCGGACGCCGAGACGGTGCCGGGCTTCGACTACCAGTACTACGCCGAGCTGGTGCGCGCCGAGCAGTACGAGGTCGACGCCCAGCGGGTGCGCACCTACTTCGACTTCGGACTGGTCCGCCAGGGCCTGCTCGACGTCACCGGTCGACTCTTCGAGCTGCGCTACGACGCGGTCGAGGTCCCCGTGTGGCACGACGAGGTGACGGCGTACGACGTCGTGTCGACCGCGGCAGGGAGCGACGGCGCATCGCTCGGCCGGATCTACCTCGACCTCCACCCGCGCGAGGGGAAGTACAAGCACGCTGCGCAGTTCACCCTCGCCGACGGTGTGCGCGGCGTGCAGGTTCCCGAGGGGGTGCTGGTCTGCAACTTCTCCCGCGGGCTGATGGAGCACGACCACGTCGTGACCCTCTTCCACGAGTTCGGCCACCTGCTGCACCACGTCCTCGCCGGCCACGGCGACTGGTTCCGCTTCGCTGGTGTCGCCACCGAGTGGGACTTCGTGGAGGCGCCGAGCCAGATGCTGGAGGAGTGGGCCTGGCACGCGGACGTGCTGCGCACCTTCGCGCGCGACGCGTCGGGTGAGGCGATCCCGGCCGAGCTGGTGGCCGCGATGCGCGCGGCCGACGACTACGGCAAGGGCATCCAGACCCGGACCCAGATGTTCTACGCGGCGATGTCCTACTGGTTCCACGCCGACCGGGCCACCGAGCAGGCCCCCGACCTGACCAGCCGGATGGTCGAGCTGCAGGACAGGTACGGCGCGCTGCCCTACCTCCCGGGCACCCACATGTTCGCCAGCTTCGGCCACCTCGGCGGCTACAGCTCGGCCTACTACACCTACATGTGGTCGCTGGTGATCGCCAAGGACATGTTCAGCGCCTTCGACGACACCGACCTGTTCGCTCCAGAGGTGGCCCACCGCTACCGCGACCGGATCCTCGTGCCGGGCGGTGCGGCCGACGCCGCGGACCTGGTCGCCGACTTCCTGGGCCGCCCGTCGTCGTTCGAGGCGTACGCCGCCTGGCTGGCCCGCTGACCGGCCCTGACACCCGCGCACCACAGGGGGTTGCGGAGTGACTGTCGCCGGCGTACCATTGCGATATATCGCGACAGGGTCACGAACCATCACGCGGTAGTCACGAACACTCACCGGGCCCACGAAGCCCGGGACATCACGAAGGAGGTCCCGCCATGGGACACCACCACACGAACTTCGAGCAGTACGACCGTCCCCGTCCGTTCCGCCAGCGCGGGGGCTTCGGCCCCGGCCCGGGCGGCTGGAGCCAGTGGGGCGAGGCCGGCCGCGGCCACCGCGGCGGACCCGGCGGTCCGGGCATGCCCCCGCCGTGGGTCGCCGGTCTCTTCGGGATGGGTCGCCCTGAGGGCGGCCGCGGTCCCCGGGTGCGCCGCGGCGACGTCCGCTCCGCGATCCTCGACGTGCTGCGCAGTGCAGCCGAGCGGGACGAGACCCCCAACGGCTACCAGGTGATCCAGCAGATCACCGAGCGCAGCGGCGGCGCCTGGAAGCCGAGCCCCGGCTCGGTCTACCCGACCGTCCAGCAGCTCCAGGACGAGCAGCTCGTCGAGCTGGACGACGCCGAGGGCCGCCGTGCCCTGCGCCTCACCGCCACGGGAGCGACCTGGTGTGCCGAGCACGCCGACGAGCTCGCCGCGCTGTGGGCTCCCTTCGACCGGCACGCCGAGGCCGGCGAGGACAAGGGAGAGGCCGGCGCCGACATCAAGTCCGAGATCGGCCAGGTGATGGGAGCCGTCTGGCAGATCGTCAGCGCCGGCTCCGAGGGCCAGCGCCGGGCCGCCGTCGACGTCCTCGTCGAGGCACGCCGCAGTCTCTACGGCATCCTCGCCGACGGCCCTGCCGCCTCGGCCGACGAGGGCTGAGGCAGCCGGAGCAGGCGTGCACGAACGAAGGGAAACGTCGAGCCGCGGCGGCCACCAGAGCCAGTTCGGTCCGCGTTTCCCTTCTCCCGGGACCGAGTCAGCCAACGGCGCGAGGATTCCCCGGGCGGCCGCGTGGATAGGCTGCAGCGCGTGAGCCGTCGCCCTGCCTCCCTCGTCGGAGCCGTCGCCCTGGTCTGGCTCGTGCTGACGACCGGGGTCGCGGCGGCCGAGTCGCACGACGCGAGTGACCTCGGCGGCGCAGCCCTGCCGGGCGGGACGGGCAGCACCACCCCCGACCAGCCGACCGCGATCGGCCCCGGTCTGTGGGCGGACACGCTCGGCGGCTCCGAGGCCCGCAACCTGCACCACTTCACCTACCAGCGCCGGATCAAGGACAGCACCGTCCACATCGGCGTGGTCGGGGCACCGGCCACCGCCGACACCGACGGCATCAAGGTCGACGCGGGTGTCGTGGACGACTCCGGATCCGTCGCGACGTGCGGCACCGACTACGACTCGACCGGCTTCGCCTTCCCGCAGGCGCTGCT
The DNA here is from genome assembly GCF_001428565.1 of Nocardioides sp. Root190. Lineage (GTDB taxonomy): Bacteria > Actinomycetota > Actinomycetes > Propionibacteriales > Nocardioidaceae > Nocardioides. Next base: position 14,120 of record NZ_LMIA01000007.1, read on the forward strand.
CGGTGCCGCGATCGCGGTGGGCCCGAGCGCAGCCGACGCCACGGACCGTCCGGTGTGCCTGCGCGCCGACACCATCCAGATCGCCGTCAGCCGCTACGTCAGCAACGTCGCTGAGCTGCCGATCGCGATCAAGGTCGTCGAGGAGGCGCCCGTCTCCGGCGCGACGTCGCTGCCCGAGCCCGAGGACGAGGTGGCCTTCGAGGTCCCGGACGCCGGCGAGGCCAAGGACCTGCCCGGCGCGACCTCGTTCCAGGACGCTCCCCAGCTCGACCCCGTCGCCGGCGGCACCACCCTGGCGACCGAGCTGGCCCAGGGCGACGAGCAGCTCTGGCGGGTCGGCGTCCAGTGGGGTCAGCAGGTCGTCGTTCGCGCCACGGCGCCGCAGGCCGACGAGGCCGAGCTCGAGGGCGTGTACGGCGGCGTCCAGCTCAAGGTGCGGCTGATCGGGCCGACCCGCGACGTGTTCGCCCTCAACACCGACGTCGAGGGCCAGAGCGCCGACGGCGCCTATGACGAGGGTGAGGCCGCCGACCTGGTCGCCGGCTCCCGGCCGGTGCTCTACCGCAACCGCTTCAACAGCGTCGTCCCGGACGTCCCCGGCGAGTTCTGGGTCGCCGTCTCCGCCTCGCCCGCGGCCGAGGACGCCGAGGGGCCGCCCATCGAGGTGCCCGTCGAGGTCACGGTGGCGGTCTCCGGACAGCCCGGCGGCGAGCCGTCGTACCCCAACGTCGTCGTCTCGCCCGACGACTCCGCCGGCCCTGAGGGCTACTCCCCCGACAAGCCCTTCCTGGTGGCCGACGGCACCTTCTCCGCCGTCGCCTCGGGCAACCCGGTCGTCGGGGACGAGGACGACGCGTGGTTGTCCGGCCGTCGGGTGGCGGGTCTCGGCGTGGGTGCGCTGAGCGTGGTCTGCCTCGCGGCCGGCGTGGTCAGGCTGCGCGCACGGCGCTGAGGTGTCTCAGCCCAGCAGCAGGAACAACGCGACCAGCAACGCGATCACGCCGGCGCCGAGCAGGACGTAGGCATCGACCGGTGCCCGGCGCGTGCCTGCGGGAGCGGGTACGTCGACGCGGGTCGGCCCGGCCGGCGGCGGAGGCGGCAGCAGGTTCGTGCCGAGCGGCGGCGTCGGCGGCGGGCTCGACGGGCCCAGGGCCGTCGGGGCGGTGGCCGGGTCGTCGGGCTGCGGCGGGTACTCGTCGTACACCGTCAGGTCGTCGGCGAGCGCCGGGTCGTCCCAGCGGGCCACGAGCGAGCGCAGTGCAGGGTGGGTGCGCAGGGCAGCGGCGCTCGGCCGGTGCGCCGGGTCGTACGCCGTCGCGGCGGCCACGATCTCCAGGATGGCGTCGTGCTCGGCGTTGCCGTTGCGCAGGGCTGCGGTGTCGACGGGGTCGGGGGCGCCCTCGCTGCTCGGCCGGCGTCCGGTGAGCATCTCCAGGAGCACGATCCCGAGGGCGTAGATGTCGGCGCTCGCGTCGGGGTCAGCGCCGCGGTACTGCTCGGCGGGCATGTAGCCGGGCGTGCCGATCACCATCGCGACGTGGGTGAGCCGCGGCTCGTCACTGGGGACCGCGATGCCGAAGTCGGTGAGCCGCAGGTGCGGGCGCATCGGACCGGTCGGCTCGAGGAGCAGGTTGCCGGGCTTGATGTCGCGGTGCACGATGCCGGCGGAGTGGACCGCCTCGAGCGCCTGCAGGGTCTGGTCGGCGAGGACGGCGATCCAGCGCGGCGGCAGGCGTCCGCCGTTGCGCTTCATCAGGCCGGAGACCGCACCACCGCGAACCAGCGGCATCGTGAACAGCACCCGGTCGTCGACCCCGGCCCACGACTGCGGCGTCACGACGTGGGTGTGGTCGATGCGCACCGACTGCTCGCGCACGAACCGCAGCAGCATGGCGGCGTCCGCCTGGCGCAGCATCTTGGCGGCCTTCACGTCCCCCGCGGTGCGGTCCAGCACGCGCCACACCGTGCCCATCCCACCGGTGGCGATGGGATCGAGCAGCTCGTAGCGTCCCGCGAAGACCTCACCCATGGGGCGAGCCTATCCGCAGGCCCGGCTCATCCCAGCTCGATGACCAGGTCACCGCCGTCGACGGGCTTGGTGCCGGTGAAGGCGAGGCGCTTGACGACACCCGCGATGGGGGCGGTGATCGAGGCCTCCATCTTCATGGCCTCGATGGTGGCGAGGACCTCGCCGGCCTCGACCCGGTCCCCGACGGCGACGACCGGGGTGACCGCGCCCTGGAAGGGGGCGGCGACCTGACCGGGCTGGGCAGGGTCGGCCTTCTCGGCGGCAGTGACCTCGGAAGCCACCGAGCGGTCGCGCACCGAGACCGGCCGCAGCTGGCCGTTGATGGTGCACATGACGGTCCGGAAGCCGCGCTCGTCGGGCTCGCCGACGGCCTCCACGCCGAGCAGCAGCGTGACGCCCTCACCGAGCACGACCTCGTGCTCCTCGCCCTGGGTCAGGCCGTAGAGGTAGTCGCGGGTGGGGACGACCGACACGTCGCCGTACGCCTGCCGGGAGTCGTCGAAGGCCTTGGTGGGGCCGGGGAACAGCAGCTCGTTGAGGGCGCGTCGGCGGTCGGTGGCGAGCGCGTCCTCCTGGGCGAAGGTGAGCGTCGGCTCGGTCGCCTTCCAGCTCCGCCCGGCGAGCGCCTTGGTGCGGAACGGCTCGGGCCAGCCGCCCGGCGGGTCGCCGAGCTCGCCGGAGAGGAAGCCGATGACCGAGTCGGGGATGTCGAACTTCGAGGGGTCCTCCTCGAAGGCCGCGGGGGTGGCGCCCGCTCCGACCAGGGCGAGGGCGAGGTCGCCGATCACCTTGGAGGACGGGGTCACCTTGGGGACGTTGCCGAGGATCCGGTTGGCGGCGGCGTACATGTCCTCGACCTGCTCGAACTTCTCGCCGAGGCCGAGCGCGATCGCCTGCTGGCGCAGGTTGGAGAGCTGACCACCGGGGATCTCATGGGTGTAGACGCGTCCGGTCGGTGCGGGCAGGCCCGACTCGAACGGGGCGTACAACCGCCGGGTCGCCTCCCAGTAGGGCTCGAGCGCGTTGACGCCGTCGAGGCTGAGGCCGGTCTCGCGCCCCGGAATGTGGTGGTGGTCGGTGGTCGCGACGAGCGCGGACAGTGCGGGCTGCGAGGTCGTGCCCGACATCGCGGCGCAGGCCGCGTCGACCGCGTCCACGCCGGCGTCGATCGCGGCCAGCAGGGTGGCGAGCTGGCCACCGGGGGTGTCGTGGGTGTGCAGGTGCACGGGCAGGTCGAACCGCTCGCGCAGCGCGGTCACGAGGGTGCGCGCGGCCGGAGCGCGGAGCAGGCCGGCCATGTCCTTGATCGCGAGCACGTGCGCGCCGGCCTCGACGATCTCCTCGGCGAGGCGGAGGTAGTAGTCGAGCGTGTAGAGCTTCTCGTCGGGCGAGGACAGGTCGCCCGTGTAGCAGAGGGCGACCTCGGCGACGGTCGTGCCGGTCTCGCGCACGGCCTGGATCGCAGGCCGCATCTGGTCGACGTCGTTGAGCGCGTCGAAGATCCGGAACACGTCGATGCCGGTCTCGGCGGCCTCCTGCACGAACGCCTGCGTCACCGCCGTCGGGTACGGCGTGTAGCCGACGGTGTTGCGTCCGCGCAGCAGCATCTGCAGCGCGATGTTCGGGACCGAGGCGCGCAGGGCGGCGAGCCGCTCCCAGGGGTCCTCGGCGAGGAAGCGCAGCCCGACGTCGTACGTCGCACCGCCCCAGCACTCCAGCGACCAGAGCTGTGGGGTGAGCCGGGCGACGTGGTCGCTGACCCGCAGCAGGTCGATGGTCCGCACCCGCGTCGCGAGCAGTGACTGGTGGGCGTCGCGGAAGGTGGTGTCGGTGACCGCCACGCCCGTGCGGGCGCGCAGCTCGGCGGCGAAGGCCTCCGGGCCGACGGCGAGGAGCTGCTGGCGCGAGCCGTCCGGCACCGCGACGCTCACGTCGAGCTCCGGCAGCTTCGAGGCCGGGTCGACCCAGTCGTCGCCGGAGGCCCGCGCCGGACCGTGCGGCTGGTTGACCGTCACGTCCGCGAGGAAGTTCAGCAGCTTGCTGCCGCGGTCGCCGGAGGACCGGGTGGCCAGCAGCCAGGGGTGGGTCTCGATGAAGGAGGTCGTGACCCGACCGGCCTCGAAGTCGGGGTCGCGCAGCACGGCCTCGAGGAAGGCGATGTTGGTGGAGACACCGCTGATCTTGAACTCCGCCAGCGCGCGTTGGGCCTTCTCGACGGCCTTGTCGAAGGTCCGGCCGCGACAGGTGAGCTTGGCCAGCATCGAGTCGAAGTGGGCCGAGACCTCGGCGCCGGTGTAGGTCGTGCCGCCGTCGAGGCGGACACCCGGACCGCCGGGCGAGCGGTACGTCGTGATCTTGCCGGTGTCCGGACGGAACCCGTTGGCGGGGTCCTCGGTGGTGATCCGGCACTGCAGCGCGGCGCCGCGCAGCCGCACGGTGTCCTGGGCCAGGCCGAGGTCGGCGAGCGTCTCGCCGGCCGCGATCCGCAGTTGGGACTGGACCAGGTCGACGTCGGTGACCTCCTCGGTCACCGTGTGCTCGACCTGGATGCGGGGGTTCATCTCGATGAAGACGTAGTTGCCCTCACGGTCCAGCAGGAACTCCACCGTGCCCGCGCAGGTGTAGCCGATCTCCTTCGCGAAGCGCACCGCGTCGGCGCACATCCGGTCCCGGAGCGCGGGGTCGAGGTTGGGGGCGGGCGCGATCTCGACGACCTTCTGGTGGCGTCGCTGCACCGAGCAGTCACGCTCGAAGAGGTGGATGACCTCGCCGGTGCTGTCCGCGAGGATCTGCACCTCGATGTGGCGCGGGTCCACGACCGCCTGCTCGATGAAGACGGTCGGGTCGCCGAAGGCACCCTCCGCCTCGCGCATGCAGGTCTCGATCGCCTCGCGCAGCTGCGCCCCGTCGGTGCCGGGGTCGTCGACGCGGCGCATGCCGCGGCCGCCGCCACCGGCGACGGCCTTGACGAACAGCGGAGCCGGGATGGCCTTCGCCGCCTCGACCAGGGCCTCGACGTCGGTGGACGGGTCGACGCTGCGCAGGGTGGGTACGCCGGCCGCCTTGGCCGCAGCGATCGCGCGGGCCTTGTTGCCGGTCAGCTCCAGGACCGAGGCGCCCGGACCGACGAACGTGATGCCGGCCGCCGTACACGCCTCGGCGAGCGCGGGGTTCTCGGACAGGAAGCCGTAGCCGGGGTAGATCGCATCGGCGCCGCAGGCCAGCGCTGCGGCGACGATCGCGTCGGGGTCGAGGTAGGCCCGGACCGGGTGGCCGCGCTCGCCGATCTCGTAGGCCTCGTCGGCGCGGAGCCGGTGCTCGCTCCACCGGTCCTCGTGCGGGAAGACGGCCACCGTGCGGGCGCCGATCTCGTGGGCCGCGCGGAAGGCGCGGACAGCGATCTCGCCACGATTGGCGACAAGGACCTTCTCGAACATCGGAACTCCTGTGTCTCCCGGCGCCTGCGTCACAAGGACAGGCGGCGTACGTCAGCGGTGAGGTGGGCCAGGTGTGCGGTGAAGCGAGCGGCGAGGGCGCCGTCGATCACCCGGTGGTCGTAGGACAGGCAGAGCGGCAGCATCAGCCGCGGGACGAACGCCTCCCCGTCCCAGACCGGCGCTGTCTTCGAGCGTACGACGCCGAGGATGGCGACCTCGGGTGCATTGACGATCGGGGTGAAGTGCGTGCCCCCGATTCCGCCGAGGCTGCTGATGGTGAAGGTGGCTCCCTGCATGTCGCCGGCCGTGAGCTTGCCGTCGCGTGCCTTGGCCGAGAGGTCGGCCAGGTCGCGGCTGAGCTCGAGGATGCCCTTGCGGTCGACGTCGTGCACGACCGGGACGACCAGGCCGTCGGGGGTGTCGACGGCGACGCCGATGTTGACGTAGTCCTTGAGCACGAGGTTCTCGCCGGCCAGCGAGCTGTTCACCTCGGGGTGCTGGCGCAGAGCGGCCGCCGACGCCTTGAGCAGGAAGCTGAGCAGGGTGATCCGGTAGCCCTCGCCCTTCGCGGTCGCGTCGAGCTCACGACGGTAGGTGTCGAGGTCGGTGATGTCGGCCTCGTCGCTGTGGGTCACGTGCGGGACGTTGAGCCAGGACCGGTGCAGGTGCGGGCCGGAGATGCGCCTGATGCGGGTGAGCGGCACCGTGCGGACGGGTCCGAACTTCGCGAAGTCCACCTCCGGGATCGGCGGGATGCCCGCGCCGCCCGCGCCGCCCGTGCCGCCTGCGGCACCTGACGGGGCGATCGCGCCGTCGTAGTGGGTGAGCAGGTCCTGCTTGGTGATGCGTCCCTTCGGCCCGGTGCCGGCGACGCCGCTCAGGTCCACGTCGAGGTCGCGGGCCAGGCGTCGGACCAGCGGGGTGGCGCGCAGGCCCTCGGCCGGGGCGGGTTCCGCTGACGCAGCTGGCTCGGCCGGCTCGGCGGGTGCCGCCGGAGCGGGTGCGGCCTCGGCAGGAGCGGCGGCGACCGGCGCGGCCGGCTCGGGGGCGGTCTCCGCGGCCACCTCGGCGATCGCGATCACGCTGCCCTGGCCGACCCGGTCGCCGATCGCGACCGACAGCGACACGATGGTGCCGTCGACGGGGGAGGGGATCTCCATCGTCGCCTTGTCGGTCTCCAGGGTGATGAGCGGGTCCTCGGCGCGGACCACGGTGCCGGGGGTGACCAGCAGTTCGATGACGGGTACGTCGGCGAAGTCGCCGATGTCGGGGACGCGGATCTCCACGGTGCTCTCCATCGTTGCTGTCCTCACGCGTGGGCCGGGTCGGCCCGGTCGGGGTCGATGCCGTACTTCTCGATGGCCTGGGCGACGACGTCGGCAGGGACGGTCCCCTCGGCGGCGAGGCTGCTCAGGGCGGCGACGGCGATGTGGTGCCGGTCCACCTCGAAGTGGCGGCGGAGGTTGCGGCGGTAGTCCGAGCGGCCGTAGCCGTCGGTGCCGAGCGCGGTGTAGCTGCCGGGCACGAACGGGCGGATCTGGTCGGCGTACGACTTCATGTAGTCGGTGGCCGCGATCGTCGGGATGGTGCTGCCCGGACGGTCGGCGAGGCTCGCGGCGACGTACGACGTGCGCTGCTCCTCGAGCGGGTGGAGCATGTTCCAGCGCTCGGTCGCGAGGCCGTCGCGGCGCAGCTCGGTGAAGCTGGGTGCGCTCCACACGTCGGCCTTGATCTTGAAGTCCGTCGCGAGCAGTTCGGCGGCCGCGATCACCTCGCGCAGGATCGTCCCGGACCCGACCAGGTTGACCTTCGCGTTGCCACGGCCCTTGCCGGGCTGCAGCAGGTAGAGGCCCTTGAGGATGCCCTCGGTGACGCCCTCGGGCATCGGCGGGTGCTCGTAGTTCTCGTTCATCAGCGTCAGGTAGTAGAAGACGTCCTCCTGCTCGGCGTACATCCGGCGCAGGCCGTCGGCGACGATGACCGCCAGCTCGTAGGCGTAGGTCGGGTCGTAGGCGACGCAGTTGGGGATCATCGCGGCCTGCAGGTGGCTGTGGCCGTCCTCGTGCTGCAGGCCCTCGCCGTTGAGCGTGGTCCGGCCGGCGGTGCCGCCGAGCAGGAAGCCGCGGGCGCGCATGTCGCCGGCGGCCCACGCGAGGTCGCCGATGCGCTGGAACCCGAACATCGAGTAGTAGATGTAGAAGGGGATCATCGGGGTGTCGTTGCTGGAGTACGACGTCGCCGCGGCGATCCACGAGGACATGGCGCCGGCCTCGTTGATGCCCTCCTGGAGGATCTGCCCGCTGGCGTCCTCCTTGTAGAACATCAGCTGGTCGGCGTCCTCGGGCGTGTAGAGCTGGCCCGACTGCGAGAAGATCCCGACCTGGCGGAACAGGCCCTCCATCCCGAAGGTGCGGGCCTCGTCAGGGACGATCGGGACGACGCGCTGGCCGATCTCCTTGTCCCGGAGCAGCTTGGTGAGGATCTGGACGAAGGCCATGGTGGTCGAGATCTCCCGACCGTTGGAGCCGGCGGTCTGGCCGAAGGACTCGACCCCGGGCACGGCGAGTGCGCTCGACGTACGACGACGGGCGGGCAGGTAGCCGCCGAGCTCCTTGCGTCGGGCGTGGAGGTAGGTGTGCTCCGCCGATCCCTCCGCGAACGAGAGGTAGGGCAGGTCCGCGAGCTGCTCGTCGGCGACCGGGATCGAGAACCGGTCGCGGAAGGCGCGCAGCGCGGGGTCGGCGACCTTCTTGGCCTGGTGGCTGATGTTCTGCGCCTCGCCGGCAGCGCCGAGGCCGTAGCCCTTGACGGTCTTGGCGAGCACGACGGTCGGGGATCCGGTGTGGGCGTTGGCCGCGGCGTAGGCGGCGTAGACCTTCTGCGGGTCGTGGCCCCCTCGGGTGAGCCGCCAGATCTCGTCGTCGCTCCAGTTGGCGACCATGGCCTTCAGCTCGGGATCGGTGCCGAAGAAGTGCTCGCGGACGTAGGCGCCGTCCTTGGACTTGAAGGTCTGGTACTGGCCGTCGACGCACTCCATCATCCGGCGCTTGAGCGCACCGGAGGTGTCCTGGGCGAGGAGCTGGTCCCAGCCCGAGCCCCAGACCAGCTTGACGACGTTCCAGCCCGCGCCGCGGAAGACGCCCTCGAGCTCCTGGATGATCTTGCCGTTGCCGCGCACCGGTCCGTCGAGCCGCTGCAGGTTGCAGTTGACGACGAAGACGAGGTTGTCGAGCTTCTCCCGCGCCGCCATCGAGATCGCGCCGAGCGACTCGGGCTCGTCGGTCTCGCCGTCACCGAGGAAGGCCCACACCTTGCGGCCGGCCGTGCTGGCGAGGCCGCGGGCGTGGAGGTACTTCAGGAAGCGCGCCTGGTAGATCGCCATCAGCGGACCCAGGCCCATCGAGACGGTCGGGAACTGCCAGAAGTCGGGCATCAGCCACGGGTGCGGGTACGACGACAGGCCCGCGCCGCCGGTCTCCTGGCGGAAGTTGTCGAGCTGGGCCTCGGTGAGCCGGCCCTCGACGAAGGCGCGGGCGTAGATGCCCGGCGAGAGGTGGCCCTGGACGTAGACGAGGTCGCCGCCGTGCTCCTTGCCCGGCTCCTCGGACGCCGCGTGCCAGAAGTGCTGGAAGCCGACGTCGTACAGGGTCGCGGCGGACTGGAAGCTGGACAGGTGACCGCCGAGCTCGGTGGAGTCCTTGTTGGCGCGCAGCACCATCGCCAGTGCGTTCCAGCGGATCACCGACCGGATGCGGTGCTCGATCTCGCGGTCACCCGGGTGCTGGGGCTCGTCGGCCGGAGCGACGGTGTTGACGTACGGCGTGGTCGCGACGTGGGGCACGCGCGAGCCGAGTCGCTGCGCCTCCTCGAGGACCTCGTCGAGCAGGAACTTCGTGCGCTCCTCGCCCTCGAACTCCAGGACGGCTGCGAGGGCCTCGCGCCACTCCTGCGTCTCGGCAGGGTCGATGTCGGGCATCCGTTTCCTCCGGTCGTTCGTGATGGGCATCACCATCGTCAACGACGAAACCGAATGCGTCCAATGCCTAGATACGGGCCAATTCATGCGTCCGTGACATGGATCTTCCGGCTGGTGCGCAGCGCGTGCTCACGGAAGTGCTCCGAGGCGGGGGGAAGGCGGCGGTCCTTGATCCAGGCCAGCCCGATCTCGCGGGAGGCCCGGACGTCGGTGACCTTGAGCGATGGCGCGATGGGGGCGGCGCTGCCGCGTGGCTCGGGGAGCAGCGCGACGCCGAGACCGGCCGAGACCAGGCCGCGCAGGGTCTCGACCTCCTCGCCCTCGAACCCGATCCGTGGCGCGAAGCCCACCTGCGCGCAGAGCTCCTCGGTGACCACGCGCAGGCTGAAGCCCGGCTTGAGCACGATGAACTGCTCGTCGGCCACATCGGCGAGCCGGGCCGTGCGGCGCGTGGCCAGCCGGTGGTCCGGGGGGACGACGAGGCGCAGCGGCTCCAGGAAGAGTCGTCGGCTCTCCACTGCCGCCAGGCGGGGACGGTCGCCGGTGACGGCGAGGTCGACGACGCCTCCCATCAGGTCCTCGACCAGGCCGGCGTCGCCGTGCTGGCGCAGGTCGAAGCGCACGTGGGGTCGTTCGGCGCGGAAGTCCCGGATCAGCTCGGGCACCAGCCAGGTCCCGAGCGTGTGGAGGAAGGCGAGGGGCACGAAGCCCCCGTCGGGGGTCGTCGAGTCCTGGACGGACCGGATGCCGCGCTCGTAGGCCTCGAGGGTGTCGTGGGCGTGCCGGACGAGCTCGCGACCCGCGGGCGTCAGCACGAGTCCGCGGCCGACCCGCTGGAAGAGCGGCGTCCCGACCTCGCGCTCGAGGCGTGCCAGGGCCCGGGAGACCGCGGGCTGGGTCCGGTGCGTGCGTTCGGCGGTCTCGGTGACGGTGAGCCCGCCGGCGACCTCGATGAATGCGCGAATGGTCTCCAGGTCCATCCGCCCATGCTGTCAGTGCATGAGTCGCCTCGCCAGTGGCGTCGGCAGTCGGGTCAGGCAGTCGGGTCAGGCAGTCGGGTCAGGACGCCGTCAGCTCGGCGATCACGGCGCTCCGCAGCTCCTCCAGCCGGGGACCGACCCCGGTCGCCCGTCCGGCCAGGTCCGCCGCGGCCTCCTGCCGGTCGTCGGCGGAGAGGTCCAGCAGGTCGAGCAGGTCGTCGGGTGCCCACCGCTCGTAGGCGATGCACTGGAAGCGGGCACCGGCCCGCGTCCGGCGCTGGGAGATGCCGACGACCTTGCGGTCGCCCACCAGCACCTCGCCGGGGCCGAGCGCCGCGAAGCACACCAGACGTCCCCACGGGGTCTGCTCGAGGCCGCCGCGGTACAGCCGCGTGTCCAGGTCGATGCTGGCCAGGGCGCGTTGCCACGCCTCGCCGAGCCAGTACGTCGCCTCGCGCACGTCGTCGCTCCAGCGCTCGTCGTGCCGGGGCAGGACGACGTCCAGCCACACGCAGTGGGCCGGGTCGACGTACACGGCTCCGCCTCCGCTCCTGCGGCGGGCGACCTCGATCCCCGCCCGTTCGGCGGCGGCCAGGTCGGCGACCTCCTCCTGCTGGGCGCTCCCGAGGACGAGTCCGCGGTGGGACGGCTGGAAGGACCAGGTCTCGGCCTCGGCGAGGTCGTCGGGCAGGGGGCGTGCGTGGAAGTCGGCGATCGCCCCGGTCAGCTGCAGCAGGCGCACTCGCGGATTCTCTCCCACCTGTGGGGAGAACGACCGCGCCCGGGCGGATCCTCGCGGATCCACCCGGGCGTCGGGGCTGAGCGGCTGGTCAGGTGTTCGGTTGGTCAGGCGTTCTTGATGGCGGAGATGTCGAACTCGAGCTTGATCTTCTCGGAGACGAGCACGCCACCGGTCTCGAGCGCGGCGTTCCAGCTGAGGCCCCAGTCCTTGCGGTTGATGGTGACGGCACCCTCGAAACCGACGCGGATGTTGCCGAACGGGTCCTTCGCGGAGCCGCTCTCCTCGAACTCGATCGTGACGGACTTGGTGACGTCCTTGATGGTCAGGTCGCCGGTGATGTTCCAGTCGTCGCCGTCGCGGGCGACCTCGGTGGAGACGAACTTCCACTCGGGGAAGGTCTCGACGTCGAAGAAGTCGCCGCTGGTGAGGTGGCCGTCGCGGTCGGCGCTGCCGGTGCTGACGCTGGCGGGGTTGATCGTCACGCTCACCGAGGAGGCGGCCGGGTTCGCGGTGTCGATGTGGGCGGTCGCGGTCCAGTCGGCGAACTGGCCGCGGACCTTGGTGACGACCGCGTGGCGGGCCACGAAGCCCAGACGGCTGTGCGAGACGTCCAGGGTGTAGTCGCCGGCGATGTCGGTGAGGGCTGCGTTCTCGGTCATGGGGTGCTCCTTGGAATCGGAAGGTTTGTTGAAACGTCAACGACCTTAACCAATGGTGACATGTCAACCATTCCGACGCAAGGGGTGGTCTGGGTCACATCGATGAACCCGCAGTGAACGGCCAGGAGCCCGCGAACGCAGGAAGCCGCCCCCGTTGCCGGGGGCGGCTTCCTGGAAGTTGCGTGCCGTCAGGCGGCAGCGTGCGCGATCGCCGGTTGGCCGACCTCGATCCACACCGCTTCCATGCGGGTGCGGCCGTTGTCGTCCGTCACGGGGACCCAGCGCATCTCGAGCCGGTTCGACATCTCGGTGTTGGTCATGGGACACCTCCTGTTCACCTTGTGTTCACCAATCTAGCACATCCCCCACCTGGGGTGGCTGAATCGTGGTTTTCGCGCGACCCACGCTCCACCTGCACCGGTCCCTGCGCGCTCGGTCCCCACCTCGCGCTCCACTTCCGCGCATCCACTGAAGCGGCTCCCACCAGAGTCGGCAAAATCTGCCCGGAATCGGGCAGGAACTTGAGTTCCGGACGCCGGAGATGCACGCTGCTTGACGTGCACGTCGACCCGCAGCTCCTCCGCCACGTGGAGGAGAGCAGTGGCCTGAGCCCCACCGAGGCCCGGCGCCTGGTGGAGGACGTGCTCGCCTTCCACGACGAGACCCTCGAGGACTGGGTCCGGCGTCGGCACGCAGAGCTGAAGACCTACGGGGAGAAGAACGTCGAGATCTTCCCCAGGCTCCGCGAGGAGCTGCGCGGCCACGTCGTGGCCGCACCCGAACTGTCCGAGCGCCAGCTGCGCCGGATGATCTACGGATAGGAACAGATTCGAATGTGCGGCATCGTCGGATACATCGGCACCCAGCAGGCAGCTCCCCTCCTCCTCGAGGGCCTGACCCGGCTCGAGCACCGCGGCTACGACTCCGCGGGGGTCGCTGTCGTCGGCGGCTCCGGGGTGAAGCTCGCCAAGAAGGCCGGCCGGGTGCGCGACCTGTCCGAGGGACTGCCCAAGCGCTTCGGCGGCAAGATCGGGATCGGCCACACCCGCTGGGCGACCCACGGTCCGGCCAATGACGTCAACGCGCACCCGCACACCGACGAGGCCGGCCAGGTCGCCGTCGTGCACAACGGGATCATCGACAACGCCTCCGCGCTGCGCGCCGAGCTTGCCGACGCCGGCGTGACCCTCGCCTCCGACACCGACACCGAGGTGCTCGCCCACCTGATCGGCGCCTCGTCCGCGAACACCCTGGAGAAGCGGGTCGCCGAGGCGCTCGCCCGGGTCGAGGGCACCTACGGCATCGCCGTGGTCCACGCCGACTTCGCCGACCGCATCGTGGTGGCCCGCAACGGCAGCCCGCTGATCGTCGGCGTGGGCGACCACGAGATGTACGTCGCCTCCGACCTCGCGGCCGTGGTCCGCTACACGACCACGGTCGCGCACCTCGACGACGGCGAGATGGCCACCGTGACGGCGAGCGGGTTCACGACGTACCGGATCGAGTCGACCGGCCTGGCCGCGACCGACCGCCGCGCGAACAAGGTCGACATCGACCCCGCGGCCTACGACGCCGGCGACCACGAGTCGTTCATGCACAAGGAGCTGCTCGAGCAGCCCGCTCGCGCGGAGGCCGTGCTCCGTGGTCGCCTCGACGAGCGGTTCGGCACCGGCCACCTCGGTGGCCTCAACCTCGACGCCCGCGAGCTGCGTGCGATCCGCCGGGTCAAGATCCTCGGCTGCGGCTCGGCGTACTACGTCGGCCAGATGGGTGCCTCGCTGATCGAGGAGCTGGCGCGGATCCCCGCGGACGCGGAGGCGGCGAGCGAGTTCCGCTACCGCAACCCGATCATCGAGCCCGACACCCTCTACATCGCCGTGAGCCAGTCCGGCGAGACCATCGACACCCTCCTCGCCGTGCAGGAGGTCCATCGCAAGGGCGGGCGCTGCATCGGCCTGGTCAACGTCGTCGGCTCCGCCATCGCCCGCGAGGTCGACGGCGGCATCTACCTGCACTCCGGACCCGAGGTCGCGGTCGCCTCCACCAAGGCGCTGACCAACATGTACCTCGCCTTCGCGATGCTCGCCGTGCAGCTCGGCCGGGTGCGCGACCTGTCCATCTCGGACGGCAAGAGGCTCATCGCCGGCCTGACCGCGATCCCCGGTCAGATCGAGGAGGTCCTCGCGACCGAGCCGCAGCTGGCCGTGGTTGCCAAGCAGCTGGCGCAGGCGGAGAGCCTCTTCTTCATCGGGCGCGTGCGTGGTTTCCCGGTGGCCCGCGAAGGTGCGCAGAAGTTCAAGGAGATCACCTACCGCCACGCGGAGGCCTACCAGACCAGCGAGCTCAAGCACGGCCCGCTCGCGCTGATCTCGACCGAGGTCCCGACCGTCGCGATCGTCCCCGACGACGAGCTCGTCGAGCGCAACGTCGCGGCCCTGCACGAGATCGCGGCCCGCGGCGGCCCGCTGACCGTCATCACCCATGCCTCGGTCGACCTCGGCGACCTCGCCGGCAAGGTTGAGCGGATCGACGTACCCAGGAACGAGCGCGAGCTCGACCCGATCCTGCTGACCATCCCGCTCCAGGTGCTGTCCTACCACGCAGCGCTGACCCTCGGTCACGACATCGACAAGCCCCGCAACCTCGCCAAGTCGGTCACCGTGGAATGAGGGTGACGCAGCGCACCGCGCCGACGATCGGGCGTGAAATGGCTCACGCCACTACCCTTGTCGGGTGAGTGAGACCGCTGAGACCGAGACCGTGACGTTTGCCGACCTCGGACTCGGCGAACGGATCCTGAAGTCGCTGTCGGACGTCGGCTACGAGTCGCCGTCCGCGATCCAGGCCCAGACCATCCCGCACCTGCTCGAAGGTCGGGACGTGATGGGCCTCGCGCAGACCGGCACCGGGAAGACCGCGGCGTTCGCGCTGCCGATCCTGGACCGCCTCGACCTGACCCAGAAGACCCCGCAGGCGCTGGTGCTCGCGCCGACCCGCGAGCTCGCGCTCCAGGTGTGCGAGGCGTTCGAGAAGTACGCCAACACCATGCGCGGCGTGAAGGTCCTGCCCGTGTACGGCGGCCAGGGCTACGGCGTCCAGCTCTCCGCCCTGCGGCGCGGCGTCCACATCGTCGTCGGTACCCCCGGCCGGATCATGGACCACCTCGAGAAGGGCACGCTCGACCTCTCCGAGCTGCGCTTCCTCGTCCTCGACGAGGCCGACGAGATGCTCAACATGGGCTTCGCGGAGGACGTCGAGACGATCCTCGCCGACACCCCCTCCGACAAGCAGGTCGCGCTGTTCTCGGCCACGATGCCGAAGCAGATCAAGAGCCTGTCGTCGAAGTACCTCAACAACCCGGTGTCGATCGCGATCGAGCGCAAGACGCGCACCGCGGACAACATCACCCAGCGCTACATGATCGTCAGCTACCCGCAGAAGGTCGACGCGCTGACCCGCATCCTCGAGGTCGAGAACTTCGAGGGCATGATCGTGTTCGTCCGCACCAAGAGCGAGACCGAGCTCCTCGCCGAGAAGCTGCGCGCCCGCGGCTACAGCGCCGCCGCGATCAGCGGTGACGTGCAGCAGGCGCAGCGCGAGCGCACCGTCAACCAGCTCAAGTCCGGCAAGCTCGACATCCTCGTCGCCACCGACGTCGCCGCCCGCGGCCTCGACGTCGAGCGGATCAGCCACGTCGTCAACTACGACATCCCCACCGACACCGAGGCCTACGTCCACCGGATCGGCCGCACCGGCCGCGCCGGCCGCAGCGGAGACGCGATCTCCTTCATCACCCCGCGCGAGCGCTACCTGCTCAAGCACATCGAGAAGGCGACCCGCTCGACCCTCGACCAGATGCAGCTGCCGAGCGTGGACGCGGTCAACGAGACCCGCCTGGCCCGCTTCGACGACCAGATCACCGCCGCGCTCGAGTCCCCGAGCATCGACTTCTTCCGCGACGTCGTCAGCCACTACATCCGCGAGCACGACGTGCCCGAGGTCGACGTGGCGGCCGCACTCGCGATCGCCATGCAGGGCGACACCCCGCTCCTGCTCGACCCCAAGGCCGAGCCGCGCCAGCCGCGCTTCGACGAGCGCCCCGACCGCGGCGACCGCGGTGACCGCGGCAGGCGCGACGGCGGCGACCGGGGCGACCGGGGCTCGCGTGACCGTGGTCCGCGCACCGGGGGCAACCTGGCGTCGTACAAGATCCAGGTCGGCAAGCGCCACCAGGTCGAGCCCCGCCAGATCGTCGGCGCGCTCGCCAACGAGGGTGGCCTGAGCCGCAGCGACTTCGGCAAGATCACCATCCGCCCGGACTACTCGATCGTGGAGCTCCCGGCGAACCTCCCGCCCGAGGCCTGGGAGAAGCTCAAGGCCACCCGGATCAGCGGCAAGCTCATCGAGCTCGCCAAGGACTTCGGTCCGCCGAAGGGCGCGCGGCCCCCGCGCGACTGACGTGGTTCCGCACGCCATGGGGGGACGTCGGAGGGTGCTCGCTGCACCTGTGGCGGCGATCGCCCTCGTGGTGAGCGGATGCGCGGCGTCGACCGGACCTGCCGCGGATCCGGATCCGGCGACCTCGGGCTCACCCTCGGCCTCCGCCTCGGCGACCTCGAGCGAGCGTCCCGAGGACCTGTCGCGCTCGGGTGCCCGCGCCGACGTCCCGGACATCGAGATCATGGCCCAGCTCGCCCGCCGGGCCGAGCGGATCGCCAAGAACCTCCCGCAGGCGCCCATCCCGGCCGACGTCGACCGCGGCTCCAACCGCGCGCTGGGCTACCAGCTGATGATCGAGTTCGGCCTGCCGGCGAACCAGTGAGCCTACCTCGACGCGCTGTGGCACCGTGAGTCCGGCTGGAACCACCTCGCCGACAACCCGACCTCCAGCGCCTACGGCATCCCCCAGTCGCTGCCCGGCTCCAAGATGGCTGTCGTCGGCAGCGACTGGCGCACCAACCCCGAGACCCAGATCCGCTGGGGCCTGGCCTACATCGCCGCGCGCTACGGCAACGCGCAGAAGGCCTGGGAGCACTCCGAGCGCGTGGGTTGGTACTGACCCCTCGCAGCTCGAGGAGGTCGCGCAGCGACCGTCGCCCCGTTGGTCGAGGAGGTCGCGCAGCGACCGTCGCCCCGGTGGTCGAGGAGGTCGCGCAGCGACCGTCTCGAGACCCGGTGACCCGGTGCACCCACCCGGCCGGTGGGGTCGACTGCACCGTGGCGGGCGGTCTCGAGACGGCCGCGGGCGGCCTCCTCGACCAACGGGGCTACAGCGTGATCCGCTCCAGTGCGGCGTCCTGCACGCACGCGGCGGCTGCCATCATCCCGGCCGCGGCGGCGGCGAGGACCGAGGCCATCGGCATCGGCAGGCCGGGGCCCTGGGCCATGTCGCCGGCGGCGTAGACGCCGGGGACGCTCGTGCGGCCGAACGCATCGACGATGACGGCGTCCATCGCGGAGCGCTCGAGGTCGAGCTGGTCGGCGAACGGGGTGGACTGCTCCCAGTCGGTCTTCACCAGCATCCCGCCGAGCGCGATCGGCTCCGCGCCGTCCAGCTCGACGACCAGGCCGTCGCCCTCCCGTCGTACGACGCGAACGGGCTGGGCGGCGACGGGGACGCCGAGGCGCTCGAGGTTGGCCACGGTCGCCTCGTCAAGGTCCTCCCCGTTGCTGAGGACGACGATCTCGGCGGCGATCGGACCGAGCATCGACGCCATGGCGGCGACGTGGGGTGCGGAGCCGAGGATGCCGACCCGGGTGCCGGCGTACTCGTGGCCGTGGCAGAACGGGCAGTGCGCGACCAGGTCCCCGAAATTCTCCTCGATGCCCGGCACGTCGGGCAGGGTGTCGCGCACGCCGGTCGCGAGCAGCACCCGGCGGGCGCGGACGGGCTCCTCACCGGCGACCTCGATCACGAAGTCGTCGAGCTCACCGGAGATCCGGGTGACACCGGCCTCCCGGAAGGTGACGTCGGCGTAGGCCTCGGCGTCCTTGCGCGCGGCGGTGCGGAGCTCGGCGGGCGGGGCACCGTCGTGGCCGAGGAAGTTGTGCATGTGCCCGGTCGGGTCGTTGCGATAGCGGTCGGTGGAGAACACCACGCTCGAGCGGTGCATCCGACCGAGGGTCTGGGCGGCCTGGAGGCCTGCTGATCCGGCGCCGATCACGGCGACGTCGTACACGTTTGACTTGTCCATGGGCCCAGCGTGTGACTTCATGTTCACATGAAGTCAAGTCGCAAGGACATCCGCTGGTCGGTGGGCGAGCTCGCCGACCGCTTCGACCTCGAGCCGCACGTGCTGCGGCACTGGGAGGACAAGGGCCTGCTGCTGCCCGCGCGGGACTCGGCCGGGCGCCGGGTCTACGGCGAGGACGACGCCTACCGGGTCGCGACCATCATCGCGAGCAAGGCGTCGGGGATGAGCCTGGAGCAGATCCGCACGCTGGTCGACGCCTCGACCGACGGGCGCCGCGAGGCGCTGCGCGAGCACCTCGTCGAGCTCGAGCGCCGGCAGGCCGACCTCGAGCGCTCGCGCCACCTCACCCAGCACGCGCTGGAGTGCCGGGCCCACGACATCACCACCTGCCCCGGCTTCCAGGCGCACGTGGCCGACATCGTCGAGGGGACGGCGAAGGGGCTGCCGTTGTTGACCGGGCACCGGAGGTCGTGATGACGACCCACCGGACTCCGCCACCTCTGCCGACGTCGATCTGGGTGATCGCCGGGGCCTCTGTCGCGAGCCAGCTGGTGCCACTGGTCCGGCGGGGCGTCCGGCACGACGACGGGCTGTCCCTCGCCGTGTCCGTCGTCCTCGGCGCGCTGGTCATCGGCTACATCTCGGCCGGCGTCGTCCGCGCGCGCACGGTGCGGCTCGTGCTCGTGTGGGTCGTGCTGGTCCTGAGCTCGATCGCCGAGCTCCTCGGCCTCCTCACGGCGGACGAGCCCGCAGATGTCGCCCTGTACGCCCTCCTGCTCGTCACGTCGGTCGTGCTGCTCACCGCCCTGGCGAAGTTCAGCCGGACGGAGTGGTTCGCCTGGCAGCGAACGAAGCCGCCAGCCCAGGACGGAGCCTCGATCAGGGGACTGGTCGCGATCGCGGTGCTCGTCGGTGCGCTGGGCGGGCTGGTCGGGCCGGTCGACGACGGTGTGGACGTGAGCTTCGACGTCGCCACGCGAGCTCCGTCGTAGGTCGAGGAGGTCGCGCAGCGACCGTCTCGAGACCTGGTGAGCCGGTGCTGGGGCTCAAGGCACCTAGTGGGTGGGTGCACCGGAGCCGGAGGTCTCGAGACGGCCGCGGGCGGCCTCCTCGACCGACGGAGAGGTCGTGGCGCCGTTCGTGCGGACGTGATGTAGTGATCCAGATCACATCGGCTCACTCCCGCTCCCCAGAGGTGGCTCCATGTCTCGGTCGCTCCGCCTGCTCCTCACCCTCGGCACCTCACTCGCCGCGGTCCTGGTCGCCCTGGTCGGCGTCCCGCCCGCCCAGGCCGCTGCCCCGTCGTACGTCGCCCTGGGGGACTCGTACTCCTCGGGCGTCGGCACTCGCAGCTACCTCGCCGACGGCACCAGCTGTCAGCGTTCGAACTACGCCTTCCCCAAGCTCGTCGCGACCCAGAAGGCCTACGCCCTGACCTTCAAGGCGTGCTCGGGCGCGACCACCGGTACGGTCACCAGCGGTCAGCTCAGCGCGCTCGGGACGGGCACCGACTACGTCACGATCTCCGTCGGCGGCAACGACGCCGGGTTCACCAGCGTGCTCACCGAGTGCGCCCAGCCCGGCTGGATGTCCAACTGCGACGGCCGGATCGACACCGCGCGCAGCTTCATCGCCAACACGTTGCCGGCCCGCCTCAACACGCTCTTCGCGTCCATCAAGTCCAGGGCGCCCAACGCTGTCGTGGTCGTCGTCGGCTACCCGCGCCTGTTCATGGGCGAGGACTGCAACGCCGCGACCTTCTTCTCGCCCGCCGAGGAGACCCGGCTCAACTCGACGGCCGACCTGCTCAACAGCAAGCTGGCGAGCGCCGCGAGCGCGAAGGGCTTCAAGTGGGCCAACCCGACCTCACGCTTCGTCGGCCATGCGGTCTGCGACGACGTCGAGTGGCTCAACGGCTTCTCCAGCCCGGTCAGCGAGAGCTACCACCCCAACCGCCTGGGTCACTCGTCGGGCTACAAGTCGCTCGTGGCCGGGCTGCTCGTCGGCTGAGGCGCGGTTCGCTGTCGAAAAAAGGCACCGGGTGCGGCTGGGAAGCAGCCGCACCCGATGCGTTGATCCTGAACGTCGGACCGAGGCTCAGCCGCCGCCGAGGTTGAACGTCTGGATCTTGCCGAACCGGGGGCGCTGGACCGAGACCCCGCGCTGCCAGTAGTACTTCTGTGCCGGGTTGAGCACGTTCGTGCACTCCACGAGCGCGTAGCCCGCGTTGCCGTTCAGCGGAGCGCCCGAGATGTTGGTGAAGTTCACCTTGTAGGAGCGGCCGGAGAAGGCGCTGGTGGCCGTCTCGCCGTTGTCGAGGGCGAAGCTGACCGAGGTGGCCTTGAAGAACAGCTTCTGGCACCCGCCGCCACCTTGGACGGTGACGTTCGGGTCGTTGTCCCACGCCTGGGAAGAGGGCGTGGCGAGGAAGCCGCCGGCCAAGGCGATCGCCGCAACGGCGGTGAGCTTTGAACGATGGCGGGTGGGCTTGCGATGGGTGGGTCGAACTTTCACAGGATCTCCCATGGGTTGAGGCGTCATGTGACGCCCGGACGATGTCGTGCCGGACCCCCGAGTGTTGTGTTCAACGACGTTTTACTTTTTCAGTCACTCCTCCAGGAGTCGTCAGATCCTGTGGGTCCGTCGGGTGCTGCTGGTAGAACAGCCGCATGCGGCGATCCTCGGTGGCCCTGCCCGTTCTCCTGCTCGCGACCAGCGCGCTCAGCGCCTGCTCCGGTGACGACGGGGAGGACGCGGCGCGCAGCGAGGCCGACCGGCTCGCCACCGCACTGACAACCGCGGCAGCCCCGGATTCCGAGGACGGGGCGGCAGCCGCCGCCTTCGCCGAAGTCGCATGGAGCGGGGACGCCGCGGTGGCGGCCGAGGAGTACGCCGCCATCGTCGACGGGATGGGTGGCATCGCGCCCACCGTCACGGTCGAGGAGGTCGACGCCGGTGCGGAAGAGCCGACCGCGACGCTCGCCTGGTCCTGGCCGGTCGTGGAGGGCATCGACCCCTGGACCTACGAGACCACGGTCGCGCTGGGTGGTGGCGAGGAGAAGTGGACCGTCGGCTGGTCGCCGTCACTCGTCGAGCCGAGCCTCGCCGAGGGCGACGTCCTCGAGACGGTCACCGAGACCACCGAGAGGGCCGGCATCACTGGCGCCGGGGGCGAGGAGATCGTCACCGAGCGCCCCGTGGTCCGGGTCGGCATCGACCGCACGAAGGTCCCCGCCGCCCGGGCAGCCGCGTCGGCCCGTGAGCTCGCACAGCTCGTCGACATCGACGCCGCGGCCTACGCCAGGACGGTCGCGGCCGCCGGACCCAAGGCGTTCGTCGAGGCGATCACCTACCGCGCCGACGACATCCCGCCCGCCGTCGCGTCCGCGATCACCGACATCGCCGGTGCCCGCCAGGTCGACGGCGAGCTCGCCCTCGCCCCGACCCGCGACTTCGCGGCGCCGATCCTGGGCCGGGTCGGGCCGGTCACCGCCGAGATGGTCGAGAAGGACCCGGACGCCTACCGGCCCGGTGACGTCGCGGGGATCTCCGGGCTCCAGGCCCGCTACGACGAGCAGCTGCGCGGCACCCCCGGGAGGGCCGTGCTCGTCGTACCCGCCGACCAGGGGGCCGACGACCGGGAGCTCTACGCCCAGGAGGCCGTCGCCGGGAAGCCGCTCGCGCTGACCCTCGACCGCCGACTCCAGACCCTCGCCGAGCAGGTCCTCGCCGGGGTCAGGCCGGCCAGCGCCATCGTCGCGATCCGGCCCAGCGACGGCTCCGTCCTCGCCGCCGCCAACGGGGCCGGGACCGGTGGCCAGAACCACGCCACCTTCGGCCAGTTCGCCCCCGGCTCGACCTTCAAGGCCGTCACCTCGCTGGCCCTGCTGCGCGCCGGCCTCACCCCGCGCTCCACCGTGCGGTGCACCCCGACCGTCACCGTCAACGGCAAGAGCTTCAAGAACTACTCCGACTACCCGTCCTCCTCGCTCGGCACCATCGCGCTGCAGGAGGCCATCGCGCAGTCGTGCAACACCGCGCTCATCGATGCCCGCGACGAGCTCGGCGCCACGGACCTCGCCGACGCCGCCGCGAGCCTCGGCCTCGGGATCGACCACGACCTCGGCTTCCCCGCCTTCTTCGGCGAGGTCCCCGACCCCGCCAGTGACACCGAGGCCGCCGCCGACCTCATCGGCCAGGGCAAGGTGCTCGCCTCGCCCATGGCGATGGCCACGGTCATCGCCAGCGTCCAGGCCGGTCGGACCGTGGTGCCCCGGCTCGTCGAGGACGTGGCGGTCGACGTATCCGATGCTGCGGCGCCGCTCACCAAGGCCGAGGCGAGCGCCCTCAAGGCGATGCTGCGCCGCGTGGTCACCGACGGGAGCGGCCGCGGACTCGCCGACCTGCCCGGCGGCCCCGTCATCGCCAAGACCGGAACGGCCGAGTACGCCGCCGGCGGCGCCGTGCGGACCCACGCCTGGATGATCGCCGCCCAGGGCGACCTCGCCGTCGCCGTCTTCGTGCAGACCGGCGAGTCGGGCTCGCGCACCGCCGGTCCCCTGCTGGAGGAGTTCCTGCGCGGCGCACGCTGACCCGGGACCAAAGTCCTGAGTCCTGGTGGCAGACCGCAGGAATCTCGGAAAACCGCCCTTGACCGTGACCGGGGCCGCGCTACAGTGAAGGCGTCGTACTCGGAGGGAGCACCGAAAGCGACAGAGCCCCTCGTTGACCCCATGCAATGAGGGGCTCGCTCCATTTTTGCCCGGCCGCCCGCAATCCCGGGCACACCACTCCGTGCCAGAGTGATCCCATGACCTTCCGCGAACGCCTCGGCCACCTGCTCCCGGAGTCACACCGCCAGCTGTACGTCGGCGGTCGGTGGGTGCCGGGGAGCGCGGGGGGACGCATCGACGTCATCGACCCGGCGGACGGCTCGGTGCTCACCGACGTCGCGGACGGCACCCTCGACGACGCGCGGGCGGCGCTCGACGCGGCGGCCGCGGCCCAGGCGGACTGGGCGGCGACGGCGCCGCGGGAGCGCGGGGAGATCCTGCGCCGGGCGTTCGGCCTGGTGACGGCGCACGCCGACGACCTGGCGCTGGTGATGAGCCTGGAGATGGGCAAGCCGATCGCGGAGGCGAAGGGCGAGGTCACCTACGGGGCCGAGTTCCTGCGCTGGTTCTCCGAGGAGGCGGTGCGCATCCACGGGCGCTGGATGCACAACCCCGCCGGGGGGAGCCGGTTGCTGACCGTGCGCAAACCGGTCGGACCGTGCCTGTTCATCACCCCGTGGAACTTCCCGCTCGCGATGGGCACCCGCAAGATCGGTCCGGCGATCGCGGCCGGCTGCACGATGGTGGTCAAGCCGGCAGCCCAGACGCCGCTGACGATGCTGATGCTCGCGGGCCTCCTCGCCGAGGCGGGCCTGCCGGCCGGCGTGCTCAACGTGGTCACCACCAGCGACTCCGGCGCCCTGAGCAGCACCCTGCAGGCCGACGCCCGACTGCGGAAGGTGAGCTTCACCGGCTCCACCTCGGTCGGCAAGAAGATCGTCGAGCAGTCCGCCGACCAGCTGCAGCGGGTCTCGATGGAGCTCGGCGGCAACGCGCCCTTCCTCGTCTTCGCGGACGCGGACGTCGACGCCGCCGTCGACGGCGCGATGCTGGCCAAGATGCGCAACATGGGCGAGGCGTGCACGTCCGCGAACAGGTTCCTCGTCGAGGCGCCGGTGGCCGAGGAGTTCGCGACGAAGCTGGCCGAGCGGATGGGCGCACTGCGCGTCGGTCGCGGCCAGGACGTCGGCGTGCAGGTGGGACCGCTCATCGACGCCAAGGTCGTCGCCTCGGTGAAGGCGAGCGTCGAGGACGCTGTCGCCCGCGGCGCGCGGCTGCTGACCGGCGGTCAGGCGCCCGAGGGTGACGGCTACTTCTTCACGCCGACGGTGCTGGCCGACGTACCCGTCGACGCGGACGCCGTCACCGCCGAGACCTTCGGTCCGGTCGCGCCGATCACGACCTTCACCGAGGAGGACGAGGCGATCCGGCTGGCCAACGCGACGGAGTACGGCCTGGCGGCCTACGCCTACACGCGCGACCTGGCCCGCACCATCCGGCTGGCCGAGCGTCTCGAGACGGGCATGCTCGGCATCAACACCGGGCTGGTCTCCAACCCGGCGGCTCCGTTCGGTGGCGTGAAGGCCAGCGGATTCGGTCGCGAGGGCGGCTTCGAGGGCATCGAGGAGTACCTCGACACGACGTACGTCGCGCTGCCCGCCGGCTGAGGACGCGCCTCGGGGCTTGACCTCAACCTCGCTCGAGGTTGTCCACTCGGCAGGTGACGAACCGCGCTGCGATGAAATCGATGGCCGTTGTCGGTCGTCCCCTGCAGACTGGAGGACGACCATGACTGACCAGCTCACGCCCATCTCACCGACCCCCGACGGACCGGGTCCGGGCGTTCCGGCACCCCCGGTGAGCCGCCTGCCCCGGGCGCTCACGCCGTTCCGGCACCCGGCCTACCGACGGCTCGGTGCCGCGATCGTGTTCACCAGCTTCGGTGGCGGCGTCTGGGTGGTGGCGCTGGTCTGGGAGGTCATCCGGATCGGGGGCAGCGCGAGCGCGCTGTCGGTGGTCTCCACGGCGGCGGCGCTGGGCGTCCTGCTGCCGGCACTGCTCGGTGGCGTGGTCGCGGACCGGGTCCCGCAGAAGCTCATCCTGGTCGTGACGACCTCGGTGGAGCTCGCCGGGATGACGCTGATCGCGGTGCTGTCCTTCGCCGACCTCACCCAGCTCTGGCACCTCGCGGCGGTCGCCTTCACGGCCGGCATGGCGATGGCCTTCTACTACCCCGCCTACTCCGCCTGGCTGCCGGCGCTCGTGCCCGAGGAGGACCTCCTCGCGGTCAACGGGTTCGAGGGCATGGTGCGGCCCACGATCGGGCAGGCGCTCGGCCCGGCCGTCGCCGGCATGGTGGTCGGCGCAGCGTCGTCCTCGGCGGCGATCTCGGTGGCGGCACTCGGCTACCTCGCGGGACTCCTCGTCCTGCTGCTGGTGCCGATGACCGCCGTACGACGTGAGCTGCCCACCTCCGAGGAGGCTGCCGGGGACGCCGGTGGAGCGGCGCACGCGGTCGCGACCGCGCTCGCCGACATCCGCGAGGGCTTCGTCTACATGGTGCGCACGCCCTGGCTCCTGGCCACGCTGCTGTTCGCCTCGGTGATGGTGCTGGTGATGATGGGGCCGCTCGAGGTCCTGGTGCCGTTCCTGATCAAGGACCAGCTCGGTGGCGGACCGGGCGATCACGCGCTGGTGATGGCCGGGTTCGGCATCGGCGGGGCGGTCGGCTCGATGGTGACCGGCTCGCTCCCGATGCCCAAGCGCTACCTCACCTGGATGAACCTGATGTGGGGCGCCGGCTGCCTGCCGTTCCTGGTGATCGGCTTCGCGACGGCCATCTGGCAGGTCGTGGCCGCGGCCTTCGTGCTCGGCGCGCTGTTCTCCGCACCGATGGTGATCTGGGGGACGCTCCTGCAGCGACGGGTGCCGCCCGAGCTGCTGGGCCGGGTCGCCTCACTCGACTTCTTCGTCTCGATCAGCCTGATGCCGATCTCGATGGCGCTCGCGGGTCCGGTCGCCGAGCTGATCGGGCTGGAGGCGACCTTCGCGATCGCGGCGCTGGTCCCCGGCGCCGTTGCGGTCGCCGCCGTCGTCCTGGCCAAGCTGCCGGCCGACGAGCTGGCGCACCCGCTCTAGTCGTCGAGTGCCTCGAGGACCTCGCTGTTGTGCTTCCAGCCGACGGTCTCGTAGCCGACGACGGTCACCCACGGGGTGAGGGACAGCACCAGCAGGCACCAGGTCAGGTCGACCTCCGCGGCGGCCATGAGGACCGGGACGACGATCGTCACAGCGGACAGGATGACGAGCACGAGGTGGAAGACGTCGAAGCTGCGGGTCAGGATCGCGT
Source organism: Nocardioides sp. Root190 (assembly GCF_001428565.1). Classification (GTDB taxonomy): domain Bacteria; phylum Actinomycetota; class Actinomycetes; order Propionibacteriales; family Nocardioidaceae; genus Nocardioides. The sequence continues at coordinate 40,099 of NZ_LMIA01000007.1, forward strand.
AGCCGGCGTAGAACACGACGACGAACGCCGCGACCGGGATGACCACGGAGACGACGGAGCCGACCAGGCCCAGCTCCGAGTGGTGCTCGAGGTAGTAGCCCGCGACGTGGAGGCCGGCGCCGATCGCGACGATGCTGCCGAAGACCGCCATGTGGCCGTAGCCGAACCCGAAGGACCGCTCCCGCCGTGCGTGCAGGATCGGGCCGGTCGGCACCGCGAAGTAGGACCACCAGATGCCGAAGGTGAGCGCGGTGCCCGAGAGCGCGAGCAGGCCGACGTCCCACGTCAGACCCTCTGCGGACAGGGCCGAGAGGGTGACCATCGTGCCGATCATCCCCTCGCCGAGGCAGATGATGACCATGAGGCCGTAGCGCTCGGCGACGTGGTGGGCGTGCCACGGCGTGCCGCCCCGACGGGTCTCTGCGAGGAACGGGCCGCCGATCTCGACCAGGAACGGGATCGCCAGCAGCGCGAACGTGGTGCCGACCGGGAAGTCGGTGACGGCCAGCACGCACCACAACACCTGGGCGATGCCGATCGAGACGATGTAGGTGCGGCAGGCGGGGCGACGCGACGCGTCATGGCGACCGGCCCGCCACCACTGCAGCATCATCGCCGCCCGCATCACGACATAGCCCCACACCATGACGTCGAGGTCGAGGGTGTCCGCGTGCTCGGCCACCGAGATGAACATCGGCTTCAGCCCGAGGGCGAAGACGAGCACCCCGACCATCTGCAGCATCGTGGTCAGCCGGTAGACCCAGTCGTCGGTGTCGTACGCCGACGCGAACCAGGTGAAGTTGATCCAGGCCCACGAGACGCCGAAGGTGGCGAAGCAGAACGCGACGACCCCGGCGCCGACGTGGTCCTCGGCCAGCGCGTGCGCGAGCTCGTTGGCGGCAGTGCCGAACGCGACGACGAAGGCCAGGTCGAAGAGCAGCTCCAGCGGGGTCGCGGCGCGGTGGACCTCGTGCGGGTCGCGGCCCCCCATCCGGCGGCGGCGGTGGCGGACGGTGCTCTGCGCGTCGGACATGCGGGGCAGTCTAGGAGGCCGGGCGACGCCCCAGCAGGCCCAGCACGTGCCGACCGGCCGCCGCCTCGATGTCGACCGGCACCGGCGGCGCGAAGCGGTCGTCCCCACTGAGTGCCACCTGCAACGCGGAGGGCAGCAGTGCCGCGGCGAGCGGCTCGGGCAATGGCTGCGGCTGACCGGTCGCCTGCCGCACGTCCCAGCCGTGGACCGTTATCTCGAGGGCTGCGATCCGGGCGATGGTGTCGACGGGGAGCGGGTGCCCGCCCACGTCGACGTACGGCGAGGAGGCACTCATCCACGCCGTCAGCAGGTCGCACGCCTTCTCCTGCAGGGTCCGGACGCGCACGTCGAGGGCAGTGGGGGCTCCGCTGTGGAGCCCCACCGTCCCGTCGGCGGCCTCGGCGAACGCGTCGAGGGCGTCCTCCATGTGCGCGAGCAGGTCGGCGAGGGTCCAGCCCGCGCAGGGGGTGGGCCGGTCGACGTCGTCGCAGGTGATGGTCCCGAGCGCGCTGCTCGTGTAGTCCAGGGCGCGCTGCAGCAGGTCCAGGCCCGCGACCATCCCGTCCGGCGCAGTGGCGGCGGACATGGCGCTCACACCGGGACGTAGTCGGCTGGCAGCCGGTCCGGGAGGCCGAAGCGCGCGAAGAGCCGGGCGTCGAAGAACGCCGTGACGTGCTCGACGCGGAGCTCCTCGCCGGCCCCTGTCATCTGCAGGACCTGCAGGTGGAACGGCTCGAAGTGTCCCTCCGGCTGGCGCATGTAGAGCCCGAAAGCCGGCTGGCCGTTGGCGGTCGTCGCCACCATCGGCATGTCGTTGACGCCGCCGGGACACTTCGTGCCGATGAGCTCCGCGATGTGGGCCGGGCCGCTGTAGTGGTTGAGGAACGGCGGCATGTCCCAGGTCGCGTCGAAGGTCAGGAGCTGCACGATCCGGTCGATGTCCTTGCGCCAGAACGCCTCGAGGTAGGCGTCCAGCAACCGCCGCTGGGAGTCGTCGAGGTCGGGTTCGACGGTGTCCGGCGTCAGACCACGTTCGGCCAGCTGGGCGTGGGCCCGCTGGAGTGCCGAGTTCACCGCGGCCGTCGTCGTGTCGAGCGCGGTGGCTGTCTCGGCCGCCGACCAGCGCAGCACGTCGCGCAGGATCAGCACCGCCCGCTGGCGCGCGGGCAGGTGCTGGAGGGCCGCCACGAAGGCGAGCCGGATCGTGTCACGCTCGGCCACCTCGACCGCAGCGTCCGGGATCGGCTCGAGCCACGGGACCTCATGGTCCTCGAGCAGCTCGTCGGCAGGAGCCGAGTCCGCCGTACCCAGGCCGGTCGGCAGGGGGCGCCGCGGCTTGCTCTCGAGGTTGGTGAGGCAGACGTTCGTCGCGATCTTGTAGAGCCAGGTGCGCACCGAGGAGCGTCCCTGGAAGTTGGCCGAGGCCTTCCACGCGCGCAGGAACGTCTCCTGGACGAGGTCCTCGGCCTCGTGGACCGACCCGCTCATCCGGTAGCAGTGCGCCATCAGCTCACGCTGGTAGCGCCCGGTGAGGGTGTCGAAGTCGGCGAGCTCATCGCTCCCCGGAACGGGTGCTGCCTGCCCTGTTGCCTGCTCGGTCACCGTGATTCCCATCGCTGCCCCTGTGTCGCGCCAGTGTGCCTGATGTGATGGACCGGGGCGAGGTCGAAAACTCATCGCGGCTGACAGTTCCCCGCTTCAGCGGGGATTCCTGCACGCCGCCAGCACCCGCTCGGCCGCGCCCACGGCGACCTCACGATCGGCGGGCACCAGCCCGATCCGGGTACGTCGGTCGAGCAGGTCCGCCACGTCAGCGGCGCCCTCGTGGGTGATGCCGAAGAAGAGCTCCGCCCACACCGTCGCGATGTGCGGGTGGTCGGGCGCGATCGGGGCGAGCACCTCGTCCTCGGTCCAGCCGGAGGCCCGGACCGCGGCGGAGAGCGCGAGGTCGGCGTCGGCGCCGTACCTGCGGATCAGGCGCGCGCGCCCCGGGTGGCCGACGCGCGCGGACTCCTCGGCGAGTGACTCGCGGGACGCCGCGCCCGCGAGGGGCAGGGAGGCGGTGACGCACGGGCCGGCGGTGAGTCCGGAGGCGGTGACCGCGGCGTCGACGGCGTCCTCGGCCATCCGGCGGTACGTCGTGAGCTTGCCGCCGACGATCGTGATCACGCCGGAGGACGAGGTCAGCACGGCGTGCTTGCGGGACAGGTCGGCGGTCGAGTCGTCGCCGCTGTCGAGCAGGGGGCGCAGTCCGGCGAAGGCGCCGACGACGTCGGAGCGGCGCAGCGGCCGGGCGAAGGATGCGGCCACGACGTCGAGCAGGAAGCCGATCTCGACCTCGGTGGGTTCGGCGACGTCGGGGACCGGTCCGTCGACGGGCTCGTCGGTCAGGCCGACGTAGAACTGGCCGTCGGGCTGGGGGAGCACGAGCACGAAACGGTTGGTCTCGCCGGGGATCGGGGCGAAGACGGCGACGGAGAGGCGCGGCAGGGCCTCGGCGCGAAGGACGAGGTGGGTGCCGCGCGAGGGGCGCAGGCGTACGTCGTCGACCAGGTCGCCCGCCCACACGCCGGCGGCGTTGACGACGGCGCGGCAGCGGACCTCGTGTCCCGCGCCGGTCAGCTCGTCGCGCAGCTCGACCGAGTGCCCGGTGGCGGCGAGCACCCGGGCGTGGGTGTGCACGGCGGCGCCGCGCTCGGCCGCGGTGCGGGCGATGGTGGTGACCAGGCGGGCGTCGTCCTCGAGCTGGCCGTCCCAGCCGAGCAGGCCGCCACGCAGACCTTCGGTGCGCAGCGGGGGCGCGAGCCGGCGGGTCTCGGCGGCGGTCAGGCGGCGGGGGCGCGGCAACGTGTCGGCGCTGGTGCCGGCAGCACGGCGCAGCAGGTCGCCACCGAGGAACCCGGCGCCCGCCAGGAAGCCCATCGGCTTGCTGACGCCGCCCGCGAGCGGGATGAGCGACGGCATCGGGCGGGTGAGGTGGGGAGCGGTGACGTCCATCAGGATGCCGCGCTCGACCGCACTCTCGTGGGCGATGGCGACCTGGCCGGACGCGAGGTAGCGCAGTCCGCCGTGGACGAGCTTGGAGGAGAACCGCGAGGTGCCGAAGGCCAGGTCGTGGGCGTCGACCGCGAGCACGGTGAGGCCACGGGAGATCGCGTCGAGCGCGACGCCGGCGCCGGTGACGCCGAGGCCGATCACGACCAGGTCGACGTCGGTGGGCGCTCCTGCCAGGCCGGCGGTGATCCGTCGGGCAGCGGTCATGGCGTCAGGCTCCGGACGATCAGGGTTCGGAGCTCGGCGTCGAGAGCGGCCGCGTCCACCTCGTCGTCGAGCATGGTGTGGGCCGAGAGGACGAACCCGTGCGCAGCGAGGACCAGGCTGCGGGCGATCGCGATCGGCGCACCGGCGCGCATCGTCCCCTGCCGCTGCCCCTCGGTGATGGCCGCGGCCAGGATGCCGAGGATGAGCTCCTGCGAGCGACCGCGGCGGGCCAGCAGGTAGGGGAGGATCAGCTCCGGGTCGAGCTCGACGATGCGGGTGAAGAGCTCGTTCTGGCGCAGGGCGTCGACCGTGGCGCTCATCGCGTCAGCCAGTCCCTCCGGCGTCGGCGCGCCGGTGAGGTCGACCTGGCCGGTGACGAGGGTGCCCCACTCCCGGGTCATCAGGTCGCCGAGCAGCGCGGGCATGTCGGACCACGCCCGGTAGATCGTCATGCGCGAGACGCCCGCGCGGCGGGCGACCTCGGTCAGCGTCGTACGACGCCAGCCGACGTCGAGGATGCAGTCGCGTGCGGCGTCGAGGTAGCCGTCGCGCGGATTCGGCTCGGCCTGCTGGTTGTGACGATGTGACGTCATGTGTAACACTGTAACACATGACGATCGAGCGCCCCACCGCCCTGCAGCCCGAGATGCCCGCCACGCGGTGGGGCGACCCGGACCACGCCATCGGCCTGCCGGACGGCGTCCGCGACCTCGTCGGGATGGTCTTCGAGCTCCGCCACACCCCCGCCGCGACCGAGGTCGCGCTCCCGGCCACACGTCTCACCGACGGCCAGATCGCCGCACTGCAGGGCCTGCTCGGCGCCGAGCACGTCGTCACCGAGGACGCGCTGCGCCGCCTGCGCACCCGCGGGAAGTCGACGCCCGACCTGCTCCGGCAGCGCACCGGCGACCTCGGCGACGCGCCCGATGTCGTCGTACGACCCGGCGGGCACGACGACGTCGCCGCCGTCCTCGCGTGGGCGGTCGAGCAGCGGGTCGCGGTCGTGCCCTTCGGTGGCGGCACGGCCGTCACCGGTGGTCTCGTCGCCGACCCCGCGTCTGCCGGACTCACCGGCGTGATCTCGCTCGACCTCGGTCGGATGCGCGGCCTGCTCGCCCTCGACCCGGTCTCCTCGACCGCCACGCTGGAGCCGGGACTCCGCGGACCCGAGGCCGAAGCACTGCTCGGCGAGCACGGCCTGATGCTCGGACACCTCCCGCAGTCGTTCGAGTACGCCTCCATCGGTGGCTTCGCCGCCACCCGTTCCAGCGGCCAGTCGAGCGCAGGCTACGGCCGCTTCGACTCGATGGTCGTCGCGCTCCGCGTGGCCACCCCGGCCGGCGAGGTCCGCCTCGGCGCCTCCCCGGCCAACGCCTCCGGTCCCGACCTGCGCGAGCTCTTCCTCGGTTCGGAGGGGGCCTTCGGTGTGATCACCGAGGTCACCGTCCGGGTCCGGCCGCTGCCGGAGGTCAAGGAGTACGAAGGCTGGCGCTGGCCGTCCTTCGCCGAGGGCGCCGACGCCATGCGCGTGCTCGCCCAGGGCGACCTGCTCCCCACCGTGCTGCGGCTCTCCGACGAGAACGAGACCGCGATCAACCTCGCCGACCCCGAGAGCATTGGTGGCGAGGGCAGCGCGGGTTGCCTGATGATCGTCGGCTACGAGGGCACGCCGTCGGCCGTCGCTGCGAAGAAGGCCGCGGTCACCACCACGCTCACCGGACTCGGCGGCCGTCCGCAGGGCAGCGCACCGGGCGAGGCCTGGGCCGAAGGGCGGTTCAACGCGCCGTACCTCCGCGACAACCTGCTCGACGTCGGCGTCCTGGTCGAGACCCTCGAGACGGTGACCTTCTGGGGCAACCGCCAGAACCTGTACGACCGGGTGAGGACGGCCCTGACCGAGACCCTCGGCGAGGGCGCGATGGTGCTCTGCCACGTCTCGCACGTCTACGCGACCGGCTGCTCGCTCTACTTCACCGTCGCCGCTCCGGGTGGCGAGGACCCGCTCGCGACGTGGCTGCCCGCCAAGGCTGCCGCCTGCGAGGCCATCGTCGCCGCCGGTGCCTCGATCACCCACCACCACGCCGTCGGCACCGACCACAAGCCCTATCTGGGTGCCGAGATCGGCGAGGTGGGGGTGGAGGTCCTGCGCGCGGTCAAGAGGGCCGTCGACCCCGTCGGCATCCTCAACCCCGGGGTGCTGATCCCGTGACAGCGCCGTCGGGACGCCGCTTCGCCTTCCTCGTCAACCCCAACTCGGGTGGGGGAGCAGCAACCAAGGTCGTCGTACCGCTCGCCCGCGCGCTGCGGGAGGCGGGTGCTGCGGTCGACGTCAGCTACACGACCTCGCCCGCCGAGACGCCGGACCTGGTGGCCACCGCCGTCGCCGCAGGTGCCGTCGTGGTGTCCGTCGGCGGCGACGGGATGCTCTCCTCGGTCGCCGGTGCGGTCTCCGAACGCGACGGCGTGCTCGCCGTCATCCCCGCCGGTCGCGGCAACGACTTCGCCCGCATGCTCGAGATCCCCCACGACACCGCCGGACAGGCGGCGCTGCTGCTTGCCGGGGAGGAGCGCAGGATCGACCTGTTGTGCGCGACGCGCGGCGACGCGACGACCTCGGTCGTGGCCGGATCGGTGTACGCCGGCGTGGACGCCCGTGCCGCCGAGATCGTCGACCGCTCGCACTGGCTGCCCTCGAGGCTGCAGTACCCGGTCGCCGCGGTCCGCGCCCTGGCGACGTACCGGCCCGTGCACTGCGTGCTCGAGGTCGACGGCGTGCGCTCGGAGCACCAGGCCGCCACGGTCGTCGTCGCGAACTCCCGCTACTACGGCAAGGGCATGGCCATCGCGCCCGACGCGTCCGTCTCCGACGGGCTGCTCGACGTCATCGTGATCGAGGCCGCCGGCCGGCTCGACCTGATCCGCGCTCTGCCGAAGGTGTACGACGGCCAGCACGTCGCGCTCGACGAGGTGAAGGTGCTGACCGGGCACCGGGTGACGCTGTCCGGCACCTATCGCGGCGGTGGCGCTGTGCCGGTCGGTGCGGACGGCGAGGCGCTCGGCGCACTGCCGGGGGATCCCGCTGCTCCGCTCGTGGTCGCGTTGGTGGCGGGGGCGGTGCGGATCCTTGCGTGAAGCGGCGGCAGTTTCACCGCTTAGGCGGTGAAACTGCCTCTGGGCACATGAAATTCCGTGTGCTCAGAGGCAGTTTCGTGGGTTAGGCGGTGAAACTGCCCCACCCCGACAACCCACTCACACCGGCGCGGGCAGCGACCGGCTGATGATCTCCTTCATGATCTCGCTCGTCCCGGCGTAGATCTGCGAGACGCGCAGGTCGGCCCAGGCGCGCGCGATCGGGTACTCGTTCATGTAGCCGTAGCCGCCGTGGAGCTGGAGGCACTTGTCGGCGACCTTCTGGGCGCGCTCGGAGCACCACAGCTTGGCCATCGCGACGGTGGGGATGTCGAGCTCGCCGACCAGGTGCAGGGTGATGCACTCGTCGACGAAGGAGCGGGCCACGCGTGCCTCGGTGGCGACCTCGGCCATCTTGAACTTGGTGTTCTGGAAACCCCAGATCGGCTTGTTGAAGGCGTGCCGGTCGTGGACGTAGCGCAGGGTCTCCTCGAGGCAGAACTCCATCGCCGCGACGTTCGAGACGGCGACGATGAGGCGCTCCTGGGGGAGCTGCTCCATCAGCTGGATGAAGCCCTGGCCCTCGTCGGTGCCGAGCAGGTTGGTGACCGGGACCCGTACGTCGGTGAAGCTGAGCTCGGAGGTGTCCTGGCCCTTCATGCCGATCTTGTCGAGCACGCGGCCGCGGGCGAAGCCGGGCGTGTCGGTGGGCACGATGACCAGCGAGATGCCGGACGCCGCCTCCTCCGGGTTGGTCTTGGCGACCACCACGACCATGTCGGCCTGGGCGCCGTTGGTGATGAACGTCTTGGAGCCGTTGACGACGTACTCCTCGCCGTCGCGGATCGCCTTGGTCTTGATGTTCTGCAGGTCCGAGCCGGTGCCGGGCTCGGTCATCGCGATGGCGCTGACGACCTCTCCGCTGGCCATCTTGGGCAGCCACTCGTGCTTCTGCTCCTCGGTGCCGTACCTGAGGATGTAGTGGGCCACGATGCCGTTGTGGAGCGAGGCGCCCCACGAGCTGTCGCCGGCGCGGGACTGCTCCTCGATCAGGATGGCCTCGTGCGCGAAGGTGCCGCCACCGCCGCCGTACTCCTCGGGGATGGAGAGGCAGAGCAGGCCGACGTCGCCGGCCTTGGTCCACAGCTCGCGGTCGACCTGCTTGTTCTCGATGAAGCGGTCGACGTTGGGCTTGATCTCCTTCTCACAGAAGGTGCGGGCGAGGTCGCGGAAGTCGTCGAGGTCGGTGTCCATCCACGGCGAGCGTCGGGTCAGCGAGGTCATGGGTACAGGGTGTATCACGATTTCGCCACTGGATACAAGATGTACCCAGTGGTCTCCGGCGCGATAGCGTGACGGACGTGGTGGACGTGGCGAAGTGGGTCGACTCGACGGTGCGACGCCGTACGGCGAACGCGTCGGGCGACGACGACGCCCGCCGGGCGCAGGTCGTCCAGGCGGCCGTCGACGCGATCGAGGAGGGCGGCGTCGGCGTCGGCATGGGCCAGATCGCCGAACGCGTCGGCATCCCTCGCCCCAACGTCTACCGCCACTTCGCGAGCAAGGAACAGCTCGACGCGGAGGTCGCCCGGTTTGCGGCGACCGAGCTGATCCGTCGGGTACGCCCGAGCTTCGCCCGCTCCGGCACCCCGGTCGAGGTCGTCCGCGGCCTGATCGCCCCGTGCGTCGCGTGGGCCGCCGAGCACCCGCACCTGTTCCGCTTCCTGGCCGCCCAGCAGCAGACCAAGGCCCTGCACCGCGCCCGGCTCGGCCGGACCCGGCTCCTCAGCGAGATCGTCGAGGCCGCCCGCGCCTACCTCAGCGAGACACCGCTCTCCGCGGACCCGCCCGAAGGCGTCCTGGTCGGCGTGATGGGGATGGTCGACGCGAGCATCATCTGGTGGTTCGACCACCACGACGAGTCGCAGGAGCAGCTCGTCGACCGGCTCACCCGCCAGGTGAGCGCGGTCCTGGTCGGCACCCTCGCGCAGTACGGCCTCGTCGTCCCCGACGACATGGTGTTCCGCTCCGCCGCCGACACCTGAGACGGGGTCCCGGCGCCGACGGACAAGCAGGACGGCCGCCCGGGGGATCCCCGGACGGCCGTCCTGTTGCTGGGTGCAGCGCCGCTGGTCAGCGGGTACGGCTGGCGACCCGCTGGCGGGCCAGGAGCGAGCCCGCCGCGACGACGAGACCTCCACCGGCCAGCACCCAGGTCAGGGTGAGCTCCTGCTCGTCGGCCGAGGCGACCGGGCCGACACCGGCGTCGATGCGGTTCGGGACCTGGACGTCGAGGATGCCGTTGACGTCGCCGGCGTTGCCGCCGTTCTTCCCGCCCTTGTCGGACTTGTCGCCCTTGTCGCCCTTGTCGCCGCCCTTGTCGGCCGGGACGTCGTCACCGGGCACGTCCTCGGGGCCGTCACCCGGCTCCGGGATGGCCAGGTCGTCCGGGCCGTCGGGCTGCGGGTCCTCGTCGTCCTCGGGGATGCCGATGTCGCCGGGGCCGTCGGGCTGCGGGTCCTCGTCGTCCTCGGGGATGCCGATGTCGCCGGGGCCCTCGGGGCGTGGGTCCTCGTCGTCACCGGGGACGGCGATGGTGCCGCCGGTGTCCGGCTCGAAGCCGGGGGTCTCGGCGTGGGCCAGGTCGGTGAACCCGCCGAGGGCGATCGCGCTGGCCGCGAGGGGCGTGGCGATGATCAGGCGGAGGGCGGTGCGGGTGGTGTTCTTCATGATGGTCTCCTGGGGTGATCGGGCGGTGGTGCCCGGTGGCTGCTCTTGTTGGTGGTAGGAGCAGCCCGCCCAGAGGACCTTGCAGTTTTCCCGGGAACTTTCCCGAAGAGTTCGTCGGGACGCTCAGAAGCGCCAGACGAGGATCTCCGTCGGCACCGACGCGGTGACGTCGTACGACGGCTCGTCGGTGAGGCAGATCGCGTCGCCCGCGGCGAGGGGCTCGGCGAGGGAGAAGCGCAGCAGCGCCCCGGTGGTGAGGTAGACGTGGGCGCGCTCGGCGGCAGGCAGCGTGAGGACCTCTCCGGCGCCGAGCCGGGCGACCTCGAAGGCCGCCCCCTCCACGCCGACGGACAGCGGCCCGCCCGGTCCCACGACCCGGACCAGTCCGGCGCCGGGGACGGCCTCGACGCCCGCCGTCGCGTGGGTGGGTTCGCCGGAGGCGTCATCGGGGGTCAGCCAGACCTGGACGAAGCGCGCCGGCCCGTCGGGTCCGGCGAGCTCGGTGTGGCGGACGCCCGCCCCGGCGCTCAGCACCCCGCACTCACCCGTGCCCAGCACGGCGCTCGCTCCGGTGCCGTCGGTGTGCACGACGGATCCCGACACGACCCACGTCACGATCTCCAGGCCCTCGTGGGCATGCTCCGCGAAGCCGTTGCCGCGCCCGAGCAGGTGGTCGTCGTGACACACGATCGGTCCGAAGGACAGCCGCTCGGGGTCGTAGTGCGCCCCGAAGGAGAAGCTGTGGTGGCTCAGCCGCCCGGCCTCGCGCTCGGTGAACCTGCTCGAACCCCTGCGAATCTCGACTGTCACCTGTCAGATTGTGCCCGTGACCGTCGCCGCACTCGCCAGGCGGTTCCCCGCCGGCTTCCGGTTCGGCACCGTGACCTCCGCGCCGCAGGTCGAGGGAGCCGCCGATCTCGACGGCCGCGGCCCGAGCGTGTGGGACACCTGGGCCGCCGTGCCCGGGCGGATCGTCGACGGATCGTCCCCGTCGGTGGCGTGCGACCACGTGCGGAGGTACGCCGAGGACGTGGCCCTGCTCGCCAGGCTCGGCGCGCCGTCGTACCGGTTCAGCGTGTCGTGGTCGCGGGTGCAGCCGACGGGCTGCGGGCCGGTGAACGCTGCCGGCCTCGGCTTCTACGACCGACTGGTCGACGAGCTGCTGGCGGCGGGCATCGAGCCGGCGGTGACCCTCCTGCACGCCGACCTGCCGCAGGCCCTCGAGGACGAGGGGGGCTGGATCAACCCCGACACGGCCCACCGCTTCGGCGAGTACGCCGCCGTGGTCGGTGCCCGACTGGCCGACCGGGTGCCGGACTGGGTGCCGATGAGCGAGCCCGCGGTGACGATCATGCGCGGCTACGGCTGGGGCGACCGGGCGCCCGGTCGCCGCCTGCTGTTCGACGCGCTGTGGGCCGCCCACCACGCGCTGCTCGGCCACGGCCTGGCCGTGAGCGCCCTGCGCGCGGCCGGCGTCCGCCGGGTGGGCTGCGCGAACAACCACGCGCCGATGTGGCCGGCGACCGATGACCCGGCCGACGTGGGTGCGACCAAGGTCTTCGACGCGCTGTGGAACGGTCTGTTCCTCGAGCCCGTCCTCCTCGGCCGCTACCCGGCCGACCTGGCGCCGCTGCTCGAGGACGTCGTGCAGCCGGGCGACCTGGCCACGATCCGGCAGCCGCTCGACTACTACGGCATCAACTACTACAGCCCGGTCCGGGTCGCGGCGGTCCCGGAGGGCGACGCGGACGGTGACTCGATGTTCCGCTTCCTCGACGTGCTCGGCCACGAGCGCACCGACAACGGCTGGGCCATCGTTCCCGAGGCGCTGCAGGAGTGGCTGATCATGACGCGGGCCCGCTACCGCGCCGCGCTGCCGCCGTTCGTGATCACCGAGGCCGGTGCCGCGCTGGCCGGTTCGGTCGGTGCTGACGGCGTGATCGAGGACCAGGCCCGCATCGACTACCTGACCTCCCACCTCGAGGCCGTGGCCAACGCGATCGCCGCCGGTGTGGACGTCCAGGGCTTCCACGTCTGGAGCCTGCTCGACACCTGGGAGTGGAGTGACGGCTTCCTTCCGCGCTACGGACTCGTCCACGTCGACCACGCGACGCAGGAGCGCCGACCCAAGCGGTCGTTCGAGTGGTACTCGGATCTGGTTGCGGCGCACCGCGAGGATCGGGCGATCGGCTGACCTGAGGGCCACCGGCGTGCCAGTCTTCTCCGGTGAGGGACAGGGAGAGGGACCTCGCCGTCAGGCTGCCCGAGGACTTCGTCTTCGGGACCAGTACGGCGGCGTACCAGATCGAGGGAGCGGTCACGGAGGACGGCCGCGGCCCCTCCGTGTGGGACACCTACACGGCCACGCCGGGACGCGTCGTCGACGGCTCGAGCGGAGCGGTCGCCTGCGACCACTACCACCGCTACCGCGAGGACATCGCCCTGATGGCCCGGTTGGGGGCGCCCGGCTACCGGTTCTCGATCGCCTGGTCGCGGATCCAGCCCACCGGCTCCGGTCCGGCGAACCAGAAGGGCCTCGACTTCTACGACCGGCTGGTCGACGGCCTGCTCGAGGCCGGGATCCGGCCGATGGCCACCTTGTTCCACTGGGACCTCCCGCAGGCGCTGGAGGACGACGGCGGCTGGCTCAACCGGGTGAGCATCGAGAGGTTCGCCGACTACGCCGCGATCATGGGCAAGCGGCTCGGGGACCGGGTCGCCGACTGGGTGCCGGTCAACGAGCCCAATGTGGTGACCCTGATGGGCCACGCGGTCGCGATGCACGCGCCGGGCAAGGCGCTGATGTTCGACGCGCTCCCCGTCGGCCACCACCTGCTCGTGGCCCACGGCCGGGCGGCGATCGAGCTGCGGGCCGCCGGCGCGACCAGCGTGGGCTGCGCCAACAACCACGCGCCGATCTGGCCGGCGAGCGACGACCCCGCCGACGTGGGTGCGGCCAAGCTCTTCGACTCGATCTGGAACGGCCACTACCTCGAGGGCATGCTCCTGGGCCGCTACTCCGCCGACCTGGAGATGCTCCTGGAGGACCACGTCCGCGACGGCGACTTCGCGACGATGCGTCAACCGCTCGACTTCTACGGCATCAACTACTACAACCCGATGCGGATCGGCGCGGGTGACGACGACGCCGAGCTCCCCTTCGAGTTCCGCGAGGTCCTGGGCCACCCGGTCACCGACTTCGGCTGGCCCGTGGTCCCCGAGGCCCTGCGCGAGTGGCTGATCATGTTCCGCGCCCGCCTCCGTGCGGCCATCCCGCCGATCGTGATCACCGAGTCCGGCTGCGCCTACAACAACGGCCCGGACGCGGACGGCGTCGTCGACGACCAGGCGCGGATCGACTACCACGCCGCCCACCTCGCGGCCGTCGCCGAGGCGATCGAGCGCGGCGTCGACGTACGCGGTTACTACGCGTGGTCGCTGATGGACAACTTCGAGTGGTCCGAGGGCTACACGCAGCGGTTCGGCTTCGTCCACGTCGACTACGAGACCCAGGTGCGCACCCCCAAGCGCTCCTTCGACTGGTACGCCGACCTGGTGGCCCGGCACCGCACCGTGGGGCAGATGCCTTAACCTCGGGGAATGCGTGCCGTCCAGGTCCTCACCACCACCGGTCCCTCCGACATCGTCGTGGCGGAGGTGGCGGACCCGGTCGCCGGTCCGGACGACCTCCTCATCGAGGTGCACAGCGTCGGGATCTCGTTCCCGGACCTGCTGCTCAGCAAGGGCCAGTACCAGCTCCGCCCCGAGCCGCCCTTCACGCTGGGCGTCGACTTCGCCGGCGTCGTGGTGTCCGGGCCCGGCTTCGCGCCGGGCCAGCGGGTCACGGCCGTCGGTGCGTACGGCGGCGGCGCGGAGCTCGCCATCGGCTCTCCGGAGTCGGTCTTCGCGCTGCCCGATGCGATCAGCTTCGACGAGGCCGTCGCGCTGCCGATGAACTACCTCACCGCTCTCTTCGCGCTCGACGAGCGCGGCAGTCTGCGCGAGGGCGAGACCGTGCTGATCCACGGTGCCGCCGGTGGCGTCGGGACCGCGACCATCCAGGTCGCCAAGGCCCTCGGCGCGCGCACCATCGCGGTGGCCAGCACCGAGGAGAAGCGCCAGTTCGCTCTCGACGCGGGTGCCGACGAGGCCATCGCCATCGAGGGCTTCAAGGACGCCGCCCGCGAGCTCACCGGCGGCAAGGGTGTCGACATCGTCCTGGACGTCGTCGGCGGCTCACTCTTCACCGACTCGCTGCGCTCGCTCGGCAGCCAGGGCCGGGTGCTCGTGGTGGGCTTCGCCTCCGGCGAGGGCATCCCCGAGGTCAAGGTCAACCGCCTGCTGCTCAACAACACCGACGTCCGCGGTGTCGGCTGGGGCGAGTACGCCTTCTCCCACCCGGGCTACATGCAGCAGCAATGGGCGCAGCTCGTCCCGATGATCGAGGCCGGCATCGTGAAGCCGCCGGTCGGCAAGGTCTACCCGATCGAGGAGTTCGGCCAGGCCCTCATCGACATGGACGAGCGTGCCGCGCTCGGCAAGTCCGTCGTACGGATCCGCGACTGAGCCTCAGCGTCGGGCCAGGTCCACGGTCCACCAGCGACGCCCGTCGCTGTTGGCGGTGACGCCGGTCCCGACGTGCCGGAACCGGCAGTCGACCAGCAGCGCGCGGTGCCGGGGGCTGTTCATCCACATGCGCAGGGCGTCGGCGGGCTGCCGGGCGCCGGTGGCGAGCACCTCGCCGAGCATCGTGGCGCCGGTGTAGCCCGCTCTGCGCACCCTGGTGGACAGGGTCGCCTCCCCGGCGAGCTGGTGACGCAGCTGCTTCCGGCTCGCCATCAGGTTGCTGTGGCGGCGCGCCGCGAGGTGCAGGGTGCTGACGTTGGTCAGCGCCCGGCAGCCCCTGCGCACCCGCATCGTGTTGATCGCCTTGATGACCCCGGTCTCGAGCAGCACCTGGGTGCTGACCGCCCGCTCCGGCACGGTGGTCGCCGCGACCGGGACGGCCCTGACGGTGGGAGCGACCGCTGCCGCAGCAGGCGGTGCGGTCAACAGGCCGACCAGCAGGGCACCGGGAAGCAGTCCGAGGAGAGCGCGCACGGGCAACATCATGGTGGACCTGTCAACCATGCTGCCCGCGCCCGATGTGATCAGCTCCGGCGACCGAAGTTCTGGGTCCAGTACGGCTTCAGGCCCTTGAAGACGACGCCCACGCCGATGTGGCGCAGCGAGCAGTCCAGGATGTTGCGACGGTGGCCGGTGCTGCCCATCCACGCGCGCATCGTCTGCTGCGCGGTGGTGAAGCCGGCGGCGACGTTCTCGGCGATCCTGTTCCAGTTGGTGTAGCCCGCGGCGGTGATGCGCCGGCCCAGCGTCGGCTCACCCGGCAGCCGGTGCGACATGGTGTTGTAGACCGCCATGTAGCGCGAGTGCTTGCGCGAGGACGCGCGCAGGTACGAGTTGGACTTGAGCACGGGGCAACCGGCGAGCACGCGACGGGTGTTGACCAGCGCGACCACAGCGTTCTCGAGGACCGAGTTGACGACATAGGTCGTCGAGGCCGACACCGTCCGTACCGACGTGACGGTGGCCGCCTCTGTCGCTGCTCCGGCCGGCGACACGGCCGTCGGCGCGATGGCGGCGGCGACGACGAGCGCGCCGATGACGAAATTGCGGATCCCCCGGTTCATGTGTCGATCCTCAGCCAGCAGTGCGGGCCCCCGCATCGCTACATGAACCGGCGTGATCTGGTCAGAATTGACCAGTGTTTCGTCCCGTCCGACCACTTCGCGTGGCCTCGTCGCCGGAACCGGTGACACGGCGACGAATCGCCTCGGATCGATTCAGCGGCGGCCGAAGTTCTGGGTCCACCACAGCTGCCCGCCCTGGAGGGCGACGCCGACGCCGATGTGGCGCAGCTTGCAGTTGAGGATGTTGCGGCGGTGACCGGGGCTGGCCATCCACGCCCGCAGGACGGCACTGGGTCCGCTGAAGCCGCGGGCGACGTTCTCGGCGACCAGGTTCCAGTTGGTGTAGCCGGCGCGGGTGATCCGCACCGTGAAGCGCGGCTCGCCGGGCAGCTGGTGGGACATCTTGTTCTTCGCCGCCATGGTCACGGTGTGTCCGCGGGCCGACTTGCGCAGGTAGGCGTTCGACTTCAGCGCAGGGCAGCCGTGGGCACGGCGCTGGACGTTGGTCAGCGAGATGACCTGGTTCTCCAACAGGCTCTGGATCAGCAGACGGGTGGGCATCGTGTCCTGCGGTCCGCCGAAGGTCGGCGCCGTCCGGACACTGTGGAGCTGGGTTGCGGCGGGCGCGGCACCGGTGGGTGCGGCGGCGCCGAGCACGAGGCCCAGGACGACGCTGGGCACGATTGCGATGAGCTTGGCCATGACGCCCTGATCGGGTCCGGCACCCCGCCCCTGAGTCGACCACCCCGAATTGGGGACCCTGGTCCCGGGGTCGGTCACGGTGCTTGTTCTAGGCTCGGCGCGTGAGCATTCTCGACGACGCCCGTCCGGGCATGGACCTGGACATCCGCCCCCAGGACGACCTCTTCGGCCACGTCAACGGCACGTGGCTGCGCGACGCGGAGATCCCCTCGGACCGGTCCAGCTGGGGACCCTTCGTCCAGCTCGCCGACCAGGCCGAGGAGGACGTCCGCGAGATCATCACCGAGCTCGCCGCCACGGCTGCCGGTGACGGCGGGGCCGACGTCGACGCCCGCAAGATCGCCGACCTCTTCAACTCCTTCATGGACACCGACCGGGTCGAGGCCGCCGGGATCGCGCCGGTGCAGCCCCTCGTCGACGCCGTCGCCGGCCTGCGCGACGTGCGCGACGTGGCCGCCTTCCTCGGCGAGTTCGAGCGGGTCGGCGGCTACGGCCTGTTCGGCTCCTACGTCGACACCGACGACCGGCAGTCCGACCGCTACCTCTTCCACCTGGTGCAGGGAGGGCTCGGTCTCCCCGACGAGTCCTACTACCGCGAGGAGAAGTTCGCGGACATCCGCGAGGCGTACGTCGCCTACCTCGCCACGCTGCTGACCCTGGGCGGCCACGCCGAGCCCGAGGCCGCCGCCCAGCGGATCCTCGAGCTCGACGCCGAGCTCGCCAGGGGTCACTGGGAGCGCGCCGAGACGCGCGACGTCCAGAAGACCTACAACCGGCTCACCGCCGACGAGCTCAAGGCCCTCTGCCCGGCCTTCGACTGGGACGCCTACGTCACCAACCTGGGCGGGCGGCTCAGCGGGCCCCAGGCCACGATCGCCGAGGTCGTGGTCCGGCAGCCGTCGTACCTCGAGCACCTCTCGACGGTGCTCGAGAAGGTGCCCGTCGAGAGCTGGCGCGACTGGTTCCTCTCGCGCGTGCTGCGCTCCTCGGCGCCGTACCTCTCCGAGGCCTTCGTCCAGACCAACTTCGACTTCTACGGACGCACCCTGTCGGGCACGCCCGAGCTGCGGGCGCGGTGGAAGCGCGCGGTGTCCTTCGTCGAGGGCTCGATGGGCGAGGCCGTGGGCAAGGTCTACGTCACCCGGCACTTCCCGCCTGCGTCCAAGGCGATGATGGACGACCTGGTCGCCAACCTGCTCGCGGCCTACCGCCAGTCGATCAGCAAGCTCGACTGGATGACCGAGGAGACCAAGGAGCGGGCCTACGAGAAGCTCGCGACCTTCCGTCCCAAGATCGGCTACCCGGAGCGGTTCCGTGACTACAGCGCGCTCGTCGTGGTGCCGGACGACCTGGTCGCCAACGCCCAGGCCGCGGCCGGCTTCGAGACCGACCGCCAGCTCGCCAAGATCGGCGCACCGGTCGACCGCGACGAGTGGTTCATGCTGCCGCAGACCGTCAACGCCTACTACAACCCCGGCACCAACGAGATCTGCTTCCCGGCCGGAATCCTGCAGAAGCCGTTCTTCAGCCCGGACGCCCTGCCCGCCGAGAACTACGGCGGCATCGGCGCCGTCATCGGTCACGAGGTCGGCCACGGGTTCGACGACCAGGGCGCGCAGTACGACGGCGAGGGCAACCTCAACGACTGGTGGACCCCGGACGACAAGGCCGCCTTCGAGGTGAAGTCCTCCGCACTCGTCGCGCAGTACGACGGGTTCGCGCCCCGCAACATCCCCGGCGAGAACGTCAACGGCCAGCTCACGGTGGGCGAGAACATCGGCGACCTGGGCGGCCTCACGATCGCCCACACGGCGTACCTCATCGCCCAGGGCGGCACCGCGTCCGACGAGGACCGCGCCAAGCTGTTCTTCAACTGGGCCTACGTGTGGCGCACCAAGCGTCGTCTGGAGCAGGAGCAGCAGTACCTCACCATCGACCCGCACAGCCCGCCGGAGTTCCGCGCCAACATCGTGCGCAACCTGGACGAGTTCCACGAGGTGTTCGGCACGCAGCCCGGTGACGGCCTGTGGCTCGACCCCTCCGACCGGGTGCGGATCTGGTGATCACGGCGCCGCGGTGGAGCTTGCGAAGCCGCGGATCACGCCGGGAGATTGAGGAGCGTCGGCGTGCCGCCGCTGCGGAGCAAGGCGGGACGCGACGCGTCTCGAAATCGACTGAGATGGAAGCCAGATGCCCCACACCTTCGAACCCCCCGTCGTCGACGCCGTCGTCGCCCACATGAACGGCGACCACATCGAGGACAACCTGCTGATCGTGCGCGCCCACGGCGTGCCGGAGGCGACCGCCGCGTCGATGAGTGACGCCGACGGCGACGCCGGGACGTGGACCGTGATCGGGCCCGAGGGTCCGGTCGGCGAGCGTCGGATCCGGTGGCCGGGCGGTCCGATCACCGAGCGCGCGGAGATCCGGCGCGAGGTGGTGGCGTTGTACGACGCCGCGTGCGCCACGCTCGGCGTACCCCCGCGTCCGCACTGACCGCAGCGGCGTCCGGTCAGCGAGGGCGGCCGAGCAGCACCGAGAGCTGGTGGCGGACCTGGGCACTCGTCGACCGCACGGCCGCCCCGACGGTGCCCGTCGTCAGCCGAACGGCGCGACCGACGGTCTCGAGCGCGGCGCGAACCGGTCGGACGACGGCCCGCCACGCCGCGCGGATCGCGTGGCCGAGCGGCGTGAGGACCTGCCGGTAGGTCCACACGAACGGCAGGGCGAGGGCCCGGCCGAGGGCCGCCAGCAGCAGGCCTGCGGTCCGCCAGGACCACGCGAGGGTGCTCGCCACGAAACCCCATACGGCGCGGGCTGCGGCGCCGACCGCTCGGAGCACGGCCCCGATCGCCCGCGCCACCGGGAGGACGAGGAACCGCCACCCGGCCATGACCACGGCAACGGCGGCGATCGCGATGCCGACGAGCACCGGGCGCAGCACGTGGCGCCACAGGAGCACGAACGGTACGACGACCAGGCCCGCCAGCAGCGCGAGTGCACGACCGAGGAGCCGCGCCAGCGAGGCCAGCCCGGCGGCGAGCACCCGCCACGCCGCGACGATCCAGCGCGCCAGCGCGGTCACGGGGCGCACGACGATGAGGTGGAGCAGCGCGCCGAGCGCCCCGAGGACTGCGCCGACCAGGCGGGCCACGGCGAGCACCGCGGTGCGCAGCGCGCGTCCGACCGCGCGCGCAGCGGTCGTCACCGCGGCGAGGATCGAGCCGAGGACCGCGCCGAGGACGCGGGCCACGGCGCCCAGGACGACCCCGAGAATCCCGGCCAACGCGGACAGGACGGCCGCCACGGCCTCCAGGACGACCCCGAGCATTCCGGCCACCGCGGACAGGACGGCTGCCACGACGCGCAGGACCGGCTGCCCGACGTACCTGTGGAGGAGTGAGAAGAGCGGCCCGAGGACCCATCGTCCGAGCAGGTGGACCGGCACGAGGAGCACCGCGAGCATCGCGCGGAGCACGGCGGCGAGGGCACGGCCGAGGAGGGTCAGCAGCCGCTCGATCCCGCGTCCGGCGGCGCGTCCGGCGCCGGTGACCGCCTCCCACAGCAGGCGTACCGGCAGCACGATCCCGAGCGCGATGGCGCGCGCCGGCCACACCAGCCACCGGGGGTCGTCGCGTCGGTCCACGACGCGATCATCCTCGCCCGGGTCGTCGCCCGATCCGCCGGGATCCTCGGGTGATGGCGCGGGTGAGTCTCAGCCGACCTCGACCAGGAGCTCGAGGAGGCGGGTGCTGATGGCGACGAGGTCGTCCTCGCTGACCCCGCTGGCCTGGGTCAGGTTCACCGTGTAGACGACACCGCCGTCGGTCAGCACGCCGCCGCCGGCCTGGAGGCTCTCGCCGCCCCCGATGGTGCCGGTCGCGACGAACGCCTCGTTGCCGAGGCCGTCCACCGGGTGGTCGACACCGTTCGTGAGGGCGCCGCTGCTGCCCGAGCGGTAGCTCTCGAAGCCTCCGGCGTCGACCCCGACCTCGACCACGCCGAGGGAGCCGCTGACGGCACGCGGATCCTCCTGGTCGAACTCGCACGAGTCGAACGGCGCCGACTCCAGGGTGACCGGGGCCCCCACGGCCTCGGTCACCTGCTCGGCGGTGAGGAGCTCGCAGAACTTCGGGAGCTCGCCGGCCTCGGGAGCGTCGTCGCCCGAGTCTCCCGAGTCGTCGCCGGAGTCGGTGCCGTTGTCGTCGTTGTCCGGTGTGGACGACGGGGTCTGCGCGTCGGAGCCGTCGTCGCCGTCCCCACATCCGGACGCCAGCGCCCCCACGAGAAGGAGTGCGGTGATCAGGGCGCGGGTCATCTGTTCTCCCTTGCAGACATGGAATCCCGAATCTCGCGGAACCAGCTCTCCCGCGGAAGTAGGGAATCGGCGTAATCGCGGTGATCCGGCGTCCGGGGCACTAGTTTCGGAGTCATGGAGCGCTCGGACCTGGTCGCCTCGGTCTTCGCCGCCCTGGCGAACGGCGAGGCGTGCGGCGCGGCGCAGGACTGCGCGGCGCGGTGGGAGCGGGACGCCGATCCGGTGGCGGCGGCGCTGGCTGCGGTGACCCAGTTCTGGCTCGGCGAGTTCGTCGCGGGCTCGCAGTGGGCGCGGCTGGCGGTCGAAGCCGCCACGGACGACGGGGCCCGGGCGCTGGCCCACGCGGCCGCGGCCCTGGCGGCCGGCGGCGACCTCGAGGTGGACGGACGTCCGGACTGGGCGGCCGGGCTCGACCTGTTGGTGACGGCGGACGAGCCGGACTCCGCCTGGTGGAGCGCCGTGCGCTACCTCCTCGCCGAGGCGGCCCTCGTGGATGCTCGGGTCGCCGACGCGGCGAGCGTCGTGGCGACCGGACCCATGGGCGGGTCGGCCTGGGCTGGCCATCCCTTCGCGGCGGTGATGGCTGCGTGCTCGGTACGGACCGCGCTCTTCGGCGGCGACGTGGCTCGCGCCCAGGAACTGCTCGATCCGATGAAGGCAGCGGTGGTCACCGGGTCCCGCCTGGAGACCCTCACCGACTCGGTCGCCGGCCTGGTCCACGGCAACGCCGATGACGCCGGCGGCGTCGCCCGCAGCCTGGAGGTCGCCGACGCCGTACGTGACAGCGAACGGGACTTCCTGGACCGCGGCGTCCTGCTGCTCCTCGCCTTCGGTGCGATCGCGGTCGGCGACGTCGTGACCGCGGGCGGGATGATCCTGCGCGCCGGGGACGACGGCGACCTGAGCTCCTGCACCCTCATCGACCGCGCACTGGGGCTCGAGCTCCTGCTGGTCGCCGCCCTCACCGAGGAGGACCTCGCGTCCGCCGAGGCGTGGTTCGCCGCGATGCTGCCCCTCGCCATCCACCCCTCGCCGGGACCCACCGTCGAACGTGCCCGCAGCCGGGTCCTGCTCGCCCTCGGCGAGGTCGAGGGCGCCGTTGCGGCCGCGACGGCGAGCATCGAGGCCTGCCGCGCCGCCGGCCGCCTCGTGGAGGCCGCGGAGGGCGAGATCGCCCTGGCGCGCGCCCGGATCGCCGGCCGGGACGTCGCCGGGGCCAGCCGGGACCTCCGCGCGCTGGTCAACGCCACCGACGCGAGCGGCCATCGCGCCGTACGACGGTCGGCGAGCTCGACCCTCCAACCCGCCCGCCGCCGCCTGCCCCCGGTCGCCGGTGGTGGCTGGGAGGCGCTCTCGGAGCGCGAACGAGAGGTCGCCCGCCACGTGCTCGAGGGCCACGAGGTCGATCACATCGCGGCCCTGCTGTTCCTCTCACCGGCCACCGTGCGCACCCACATCTCCCGGGTCCTGTGCGCCTTCGGTGTCCCGACCCGGATCGGCCTGCTGGCCGCGGTCGGTACCCCGCCCCGCGACATCCCCCGCCCCGCCCCGGCGCCCCTCAGCCCCCGTCAGGGCGAGGTCGCCCGCCGGATCGCCCTCGGCGCGTCCAACCAGCAGATCGCCGCTGAGTTCGGCATCTCGGTCAAGGGCGTGGAGAAGCACGTCGGCGACGTGCTCGCCCGCTGGGGCGTGCGCTCGAGGTTCGAGATCGCCCGGGTGTGGTGGGACTCCGACGACGTACGGCCTGCTCCTGCCGGGTGAGGCGCGAAGTGCGCCCTTCTCTCCGGCGAAGTGCGCGGTTTTCTCCTTCGAGGTGCGCAGGAAAAAAGGTGCAGCCGCCGGAGTCTCGGGTCTCCAGCGGCTGCACGAAGAACTCTAGGGGGCCTCGGACCGGGCTGTCCCGGGATTCGCGAAGTTTTCCTGGAACTCGTTCCTGTGGAGACCGGCGTCGGGCTGTCGGGCGGTGCTGGTAGACACGACGCATGACCGCAGGAGCTGCCACCACCGTCACCCGCGAGCGGGCCGAGGAGCATCTGCAGGCGCTGGTCGGGAGTCCCGACGCCCGTTTGTACGACGACCAGTGGGCCGCGATCTCGGCCCTGGTCGTGGAGCGGCGTCGGTCCCTGGTGGTGCAGCGCACCGGGTGGGGCAAGTCGGCGGTCTACTTCGTGGCGACCCTGCTCCTGCGTGAGCAGGGCAGCGGCCCGACGGTGATCATCTCGCCGCTCCTCGCGCTGATGCGCAACCAGATCGCCGCCGCGGAGCGGGCCGGCATCCGGGCCATGACGGTCAACTCCACCAATGTCGAGCAGTGGGACAAGATCCACGACGCGATCCGCGCGGGTGAGGTCGACGTGCTGCTGGTGAGCCCGGAGCGGTTGAACAACCCGGGCTTCCGTGACGAGGTGCTGCCCCGGCTCGCGGCGACGTGCGGGCTCCTGGTGGTCGACGAGGCGCACTGCATCTCCGACTGGGGGCACGACTTCCGACCCGACTACCGCCGCATCCGCACCCTGCTGCAGGACCTGCCGACCGGCATCCCGGTGCTGGCGACGACGGCCACCGCCAACGAACGGGTCACCGCCGACGTCGCCGAGCAGCTCGGGGCCGACACCCTGGTGCTGCGCGGCAGCCTGGACCGCGCGTCCCTGCGCCTGGGCGTGGTGCGGCTGACGACGGCCGAGCAGCGGCTGGCGTGGCTGGCCGACCACCTGGCGGAGCAGCCGGGCAGCGGGATCATCTACTGCCTCACGGTCGCGGCGACCCAGGAGGTCGCCGACTACCTGCGCAGCCGCGGCCACGACGTGGCCGCCTACTCCGGTCAGACGGAGCAGACCGAGCGGCTGGCCCTCGAGCAGGCGCTGATCGAGGGACGGGTCAAGGCGCTCGTCGCGACGAGCGCGCTCGGCATGGGCTTCGACGCCTCGCTCGGGTTCGTGGTCAACCTGGGGGCGCCGAACAGCCCGGTCGCCTACTACCAGCAGGTCGGACGTGCGGGCCGTGGCGGCAACCTGCCGCCCGAGGGCGCATCGGTGGTCCTGCTGCCGGCGACGGAGGACCGTGACATCTGGGCGTACTTCGCCTCGCTGGCTTTCCCGCGTGAGGAGCAGGTGCGCGAGACCCTCGCCGTGCTTGCCGAGGCGGGTCGTCCGCTCGGCACACCCTCGATCGAGCCGCAGGTCGACCTGTCGCGCAATCGGCTCGAGACCATGCTCAAGGTGCTCGACGTGGACGGCGCCGTGAAGCGGGTCAAGGGCGGGTGGGAGTCCACCGGCCAGGCGTGGTCGTACGACGCCGAGCGCTACGCACGGGTGGCCGCGGCCCGGGAGGCCGAGCAACAGGCGATGCTCGACTACCTGACGACCGACCGGTGCCGCATGGCCTTCCTGCGTCAGCAGCTCGACGACCCCGACGTCGTCGCCGACCCGTCGTGGACCTGCGGACGCTGTGACAACTGCGGCGGCCTGACGCTGTCGACCTCGGTGTCGGAGACCGCGGTGGCGCAGGCGGCGGACCGGATCTCGCGCCCGGGCGTGCCGATCGAGCCCCGCAAGCTGTGGCCGAGCGGCCTCGCGGCGATCGGGGTCGACCTGTCGGGCCGGATCAGGCAGCCGGCGGGGGAGGGCCGGGCCATCGCCCGGCTCACCGACCTCGGTCACGGCGCGGCCCTGCGGGGGCTGTTCGCCGTCGACCAGGACGGTCGCGCGAGCGACGGTCCGGTGCCGGTCCCGCTCGCCCGCGCCATGGTCACGATGCTGCAGGACTGGCAGCCGGAGGTCGACGCGATCGTCGTGGTCGACTCGGAGCGGCGACCGCAGCTGGTCACCGACCTCGCGGCCGGGCTGGCGCGCTTCCTCCAGGTCCCGGTGATCGGCCGCTGGGCGGTGGTCGACCTCGATGTCGGCCCCGACCGCGGGGCGACGAACTCCGCCCAGCGGGTCGCCGCGGTCTCCCGCCGCTCGGCACTGCAGCTCGACGACGCTGCCGCGGTGCGCGACGCCCGGGTGCTCCTGGTCGACGACCGCACGGTGACCGGGTGGACGCTGACCCTGGCCGCCCGTGCGCTCCACGACGCGGGGGCCGCGACCGTCCTGCCGCTCGTCCTGGCGGTCTCGGGCTGAGGCTCGACACGATGTAGAACACGTTCTACTCTCGCTCGCATGAGCGCACCCCGGTTTGACCGTCCCCTCCGCGTCATCCAGTGGACGACCGGCAACATCGGACGTCGGTCCGCCCACGCGATCCTGACCCGTCCCGACCTGGAGCTGGTCGGGGTCTTCGCCCACGGCGCCGACAAGATCGGACGCGATGCCGCCGAGCTGTGCGACTGGCCCGAGCCCACCGGGGTGATCGCGACGGACGACATCGACGAGCTGCTCGCCCTCGGCGCCGACGCCTGTTGCTACAACCCGCTGTGGCCCGACGTCGACCACCTGGTGCGACTGCTCGAGAGCGGTGTCAACGTCTGCACCAGCGCGGCCTGGATCACCGGAGGCAAGCAGTCGCCCGAGGACCGGGCCCGGATCGAGAAGGCCTGCCACCAGGGCGGGACCACGATCTTCGGCAGCGGCGCCCACCCGGGGATGACCAACATGGTCGCGATGGTGCTCAGCGGGTCCTGTGAACGGGTCGACGAGATCCGGATCACCGAGTCCGTCGACTGCTCGACCTACGAGTCGGCCGACACCCAGATCGCGATGGGTTTCTCGAAGGACCCCGCGACCCCCGGCCTCGCCGAGTCGGTACGCCAGGAGAGCGAGGTGTTCGCCGAGTCGGCGGCGATGATGGCCGACGCGCTCGGCGTACAGCTCGACCGGTTGACCTTCGACGTCACCTTCACCGCCGCCACCGGCGACTCCGACCTCGGCTTCATGACCATCCCGGCCGGCACCGTCGGCGGCGTGATGGGCTACCACCGCGGCTGGGTCGGTGATCGCAACGTCGTCAGCGTCGGCTTCAACTGGACCATGGGCAGCCACGTGGACCCGCCGAAGCCGCTCGCCCACGGGCACGTCATCCAGGTCTTCGGCATGCCCAACATGCGCACCGTGATGCACTGCCTGCCGCCGGAGGAGTGGACCGAGCCCGGCTTCATGGGGCTCGGCATGATCTACACCGCCCTGCCGGTGACCAATGCCATCCCGTACGTCGTCGCCGCTGCGCCCGGCATCGCGACGCTTGCTGATCTCCCGCCGATCACGGGGCGGATCCCGGTTGCGTGAAGCCCCGACATCCGGGGATTCACGCAACCCCGCCGGGTCCCCCGATCCGGAGCCGTACGAGCCTAGATTGACCACATGACCGACGACTCCTCGTCCAGCACCACCCCCGGCCAGCCGGCCGACGGGGGCGCGCCGCCCCCGCCGCCCGCCCTCGAGCCGGACAGGACGGTGATGCGTCCGCGCGATCCCGAGCCGCCCGCTGGCGCGATCAACGACGGCGACGGCCCGCCCGCACCGCCCGTCCCGGCCGCACCGGTGAGCCCCGCCCCGGGCGCCCATGCCGCCGCTGGCGCCCACGCCGCCCCCGCCGCCCAGCCGCACGACACCGCGGTCCAGCCGCCGTTCCCCGGCGGGTTCGACGGCGAACCGCCGGCACCGGGCGACCCGGAGTTCCCGACCCGCGTCTCCAAGGCGGGTACGACGGGCGCCGTCACCGCGGTCGGCGCGGGCCTCCTCGGTGCTGCCGTCGTCATCGCTGCGCTGCGCAGCCGCTCGGACGGCGAGCTCGACTGGTCCAACTTCGGTGTCGGGCTCGGCGCCACCGCCGTCCTCCTCGTGATCGCCGTCCTCGGCTCGCTCGCGGGACGCAAGG
The DNA here is from genome assembly GCF_001428565.1 of Nocardioides sp. Root190. Taxonomy (GTDB): domain Bacteria; phylum Actinomycetota; class Actinomycetes; order Propionibacteriales; family Nocardioidaceae; genus Nocardioides. Next base: position 66,776 of record NZ_LMIA01000007.1, read on the forward strand.
TGGGTGGGCGTGCCCGCGAGGAGATCGTCACGTGGCCGGGTGTGGTCGGCATCCTCGGCACCGCCGTGATGATCGTGACGGCGATCGAGGACGACGACAACTGGGTCATCTACCTCGTCGGCGGGGTGCTGTTCGTGCTCTCGGTGATCGGCTACGCCGCTGCGCGACGGGCGGCGTTCGCCGTGGTCGCGATCGCCGGCCTCGCCCTGGTCTACGGCGTCGCGTTCGACGACTTCGTCGCCGACGGCCTCGATGGCGGGCATCCCCAGGTCGTGGCCGCCGTGGTCGTTGCGCTCTTCGTCGTGGTGGTCACCCTGCTCGGCTGGGTGCTGCCGAGCCGCGCGGTGACCGGCGTCGTGGTCGGAGTGTTCGGCCTGGTCGGGTTCGTCGTGATGATGGCGACATTCGTCGTGGCGCGCTACATCGGCGAGTTCTTCGGGTCCATGTTCGGTCTCGAGGGCGAGATGGACCCGGAGGGCTTCGGCATGCCGCTCAGCGGCCCGGGCTTCCATGAGGCCGACGTCTGGTGGGTCCTCGCCTTCGCCGCGGCCCTGACCGTGCTCTGGGCGCTCGCCGCAGCGATCTCCAACAACTCCGGCTTCACGATCCTCGCAATCGCTGCGCCGTCGATCCTGGTGCCGCTCGCCTCGCTGGCCCTCGCGGCCGAGCACCCGACCTGGTGGTCCGCCGCACTCGCGGCGAGCGGCGGCGTACTCCTGCTCGGTGGGGTCGCGCTGGCCCGCCTGCGAGGCAAGTCGGTCGCGCGGGAGGTGTGATCACCCCTCGCTCGATCCCGGCGACGACGTGGGCGCTGCAGGCGTCGTACGTCGTCGCCGAGATCGTGATCGGGCTGCGGGCCTCCGGCGGCTACAGCTTCGTCGACCACACCATCAGCGAGCTGGGTTCGACGACCTGCCGGGCCGTCGACGGCGGCGCGGTCCTGTGCTCGCCGTGGCATGGCGCGATGAACGCCGTCTTCGTCGTCTTCGGTGTCTCGCTGGCGCTGGGCGCCTGGCAGCTGCGGCGGGTCCGACCGCCGGGCCGGGCTGCGACGGCTTCCCTCGTCCTCTGGATCCTCGCCGGGGTGAGCTCGGTGGCGGTCGGCCTGACGCCACTCGACCGCCATCCCGACCTGCACGCCGCCGTCGCGGTCTGGGTCTTCGGTGCCCAGCCGCTGGCGCTCGTGCTCCTCGGACTGGGCCTGCGCGCGGCGTACCCCCGGTTCGGCGGCACCACCGTCGCCGTCGGCGCCCTCAGCCTTGTCGGCTCGGTCGGGTTCCTGCTGCTGCTCCACTCCGACAGCGGTTCCGGGGCCTTCGAGCGGCTCGCGCTGTGGCCGGGCTACGTCTGGGTGTGCGTGATCGCGTGGTGTTCGCGCACGCGCCCGAGCGCTCCGGCATCCGGTGTCGCACCCACCCGTTAACGTCCCTGTGTGAGCTTCGTTCCCGTCACCGGCCCGGCGACCTTCACCTCCGGCGACCCGGCGCTCATCGAGTTCACCTCCGGTGATGCCGGCGCCCGCACGATCTCGCTCCCGGTGCGGGCCGCGCTGCCCGTCCTGAGCCGCGCCCACACCCGCGACGACGCCCATCCGAGCGTCGCGTTGCTCAGTGGTGCCGCCCTGCTCGGGCTGCGTCTGGTCGCTGCGGGCAAGGTCGCGCCCGCCCGCGACGGCGCCGCCGGGTGGCGGGTGGAGGGGCTCGACGAGCGCGACCACGACGCCGTACGACGCCTCGCCATCGCGCGTGCGCACGACGGTCAGACTCCGGAGCAGGCCGCCGAGGTGGTCCGCCTGGTGCTCGACGCGGTCGCGGACACCATGCCCCGGGCCACGCCCGCGGTACGGACCCGGCCGTCCGGGCCGAGCGATGGTGCCACCGGGGGAGACGTCCCCCGCGCTCCCGACGACTTCGCCGCGCGGGTCCGCCGCCGGCTGGCGGAGCGGACGGCCGCCGAGGAGGCCGCCGCGCGCCGCACCCGACCGTCCGTGACCGAGCTCCCCGAGCTGGTCCGGATCTCGTTGCGGGTCGAGGCGGACGAGGAGGAGCTGATCGCCGGCGCGGTGCGCGTCATCCTCCAGGTCCACGACGAGCGGGACCCGCTGCACGTCTGCGATGCCGCGCTGCTGTGGACCACGGGCGAGGAGACCCACGGCTTCGGTGAGCGCGCCCGGGTGCACGCGAGCATCGCCCTGCGCTCCGCAGCCGACGTGTGGCAGAGCCTGGACCGGTTCCTGGCGCTGTCGGTGCCCGACGAGCTGACTCTCGACGGCGAGGAGATCTCGGGCCTGCTCGCCCGGGTCGGCGACCTGCGAAGCGTCGGGGTCGACGTGCACTGGCCGCGCTCGCTCGGCCCGGAGCTGACCACCCGGGCGGTGCTCGACCGCAAGCGCGAGAAGGAACCGCGCAACGCCGAGCTCCCGCTCCAGGACAGCCCGTTCTCGGCAGAGGGCCTGTTCTCGTTCTCGTGGCAGGTCGCCCTGCACGGCGAGCCGCTGACCGAGGAGGAGATGGCGACCCTCGCCGGAGCGGCGAGCCCGATCATCAAGCTCCGCGGTGCGTGGACCGTCGTCGACCCGACCACCGCGCAGCGTGCTCGCAAGCGCCTGATCCGCAAGGCGACCGGACCGCAGGCGCTCGCCGCTGCCCTCACCGGCACGACCGACCTGCCCACCACGGCCGACGGCACGCCGGAGACGGCCCAGGTCATCGTCGGTGCCAGCCTCCTGCGGGTGCGCGAGCAGGTCCTCGCCGCCGCCACCCGAGACCCGATGCCCGAGCCGGAGGGCCTCGAGGCGACCCTGCGCGACTACCAGCGTCACGGCCTGACCTGGCTCGCCGACCTCACCGGACTGGGGCTGGGCGCCTGTCTGGCCGACGACATGGGCCTGGGCAAGACGATCACGCTGATCGCGCTGCACCTGCACCGGCTCGAGTCGGGTGCCTCGCGCGGCGGCCCGACGCTCGTGGTCTGCCCGGCCAGCCTGCTCGGCAACTGGGAGAGCGAGATCGAGCGGTTCGCGCCGGGACTGCCGGTCCGCAGGTTCCACGGCGCGGCCCGCTCCCTGCCCTCTGCGGAGTCCGCCCCGGACGCCCAGCACAACGCCGGGTTCGTGCTGACGACGTACGGCACCCTGCGCAGCAACCCCGCTGCCCTGGCAGCGCTCGAGTGGGACCTCGTGGTCGCCGACGAGGCACAGCACGTGAAGAACTCGCGTACGTCGACCGCCCGCGCCCTGCGGCAGCTCCCGAGCCGCGCGCGGGTGGCGCTGACCGGCACGCCCGTGGAGAACGACCTGACCGAGCTCTGGTCGATCCTCGACTGGTGCGTGCCCGGCCTGCTCGGCAGCCGGCAGGCGTTCCGACGGGTGTGGGGTGCGCCGATCGAGTCGGGGGCCGAGCCCACCAAGGCGCGTCAGTTCGCGGACCTGATCGGGCCCTTCCTGCTGCGCCGTCGCAAGTCCGATCCCGGCATCGCGCCCGAGCTCCCGCCGAAGACCGAGACCGACCACCTGCTCGGTCTCACCCGCGAGCAGGTCGTGCTCTACGAGGCGTTCGTGAAGGACTCGATGGAGCGGATCGAACGCGCCGACCCGGAGACCCGCCGCGGCCTGGTGCTGGCCCTGCTCACCGGGTTGAAGCAGATCTGCAACCACCCCGCACAGTTCCTCAAGCAGTCCGGCGCGGTGCGGCTGTTGGGCCGTTCGGAGAAGCTCGAGCTCCTCGACGAGCTGGTCGCCACGGTGCTCGCCGAGGACGGTGCGGTGCTCGTCTTCACGCAGTACGTCGCCATGGCGCGCCTGATCGAGCAGCACCTCACCGCGATGGGGGTCCCGCACCAGTTCCTGCACGGCGGCACCCCGGTCGCCGAGCGCGAGCGGATGGTGCGGCGCTTCCAGGCCGAGGGCGACGAGCAGGGGGTGCCGGTCTTCCTGCTGTCGCTCAAGGCGGGCGGCACCGGCCTCAACCTGACCAGGGCCGATCACGTCATCCACGTCGACCGCTGGTGGAACCCCGCCGTCGAGGAGCAGGCCACCGACCGGGCGTACCGGATCGGCCAGACCAAGCCGGTCCAGGTGCACCGCATGGTCACCCGCGGCACCATCGAGGAGCGGGTCGCCCAGCTGCTCGACCGGAAGCTGCAGCTCGCGGACGCCGTCCTGGCCCGCGGTGACGCGGCCCTGACCGAGCTCAGCAACGAGGAGCTGCGCGACCTGGTCGCGCTGCGCAAGGACCAGCGCCGCGCGGCCCTGCTCACCGAGTCTGCGCCCGCGACGTCCGGGGAGCGCTGATGCGCGCCACCTTCGCCCGGCGCACCCAGGCGCCCCGCACCGTCCACTCCTGGTGGGGCAAGGCGTGGCAGCGCGCGGTCGAGGAGGCGGCCTACTCCGAGGCCGAGCTCCGTCCCGGGAGGGCAGCGGCGCGGCGCGGGGACGTCGGTGGGATCAGCGTCGACTCCGGGTCGCTGCTGGCTGCGGTCCGTGACGGCGACGACGCGTGGACGGTCGAGGTCGTCGTCCCGACCCTCGAGCCGGACATGGCGCAGGCACTGGTCGAGGTGGTGGCCGCCGAGTCCGGCAGGATCGCGGACCTGCTGGCCGGCGCGTTGCCGCACGACCTCGTCGAGCACGCGGAGGAGCTCGGCGTCGAGCTGTTGCCGTACGGCGGGGAGCTGGCCGCGACCTGCACCTGCGAGCACTACCTCGACCCCTGTGCCCATGCGATCGCCGTGCTCACCCAGGTCGGCTGGCTGGTCGACGACGACCCGTTGGTGCTGTTCGCGGTCCGCGGGCTCGACCGCGAGGACTTGCTCGCCGCCCTCCACGCCCGGGCGGCGGGTCACGGGCGATCTGCGGGCCCTGTGGTCGGCGAGCTGGCCGACGACGTCGAGCTCGCGGTCGACGCGGCGTTGCGGGCTCGCCGGATCGCGGACCTCTTCGAGGCGGGCGCCGACTTCGAGGCGTGATCGCTGCGGACGTCGGCTGAGGCGGTGGCAGTTTCACCGCTTAGGCGGTGAAACTGCCTCTGGGCACATGAAACTCCGTGTGCTCAGAGGCAGTTTCGTGTGTTAGGCGGTGAAACTGCCAGACCCGCCCGACCCGCCCGACCCGCCAGACCCGCCCGACCCGCCAGACCCGCCAGACCCGCCAGACCCGCCAGACCTGCCAGAGGTGAAGAGGACGAAGGCGGAAGCGGCGGGCCTCAGCCGATGGCGAGGGCGCGCAGCTCGGCCTGGTAGTCGGCGTACGCGCTCCGCATCGACGCGGCCGGCCAGCCGGACGGCAGCAGGGTCGCCGGCAGCAGCGGGTCGCTCGTGAGGTGCCGCACGACCTGCGCGGCGACGGCGAGGCGGGGGGCGGGCTCCGTGGTGGCGGCCAGCGCGTCGAGCAGCTCACGCCCGGTCCTCGCCCATGCCTGCAGGTCCCACAGGCCGCCCGCGAGTGCTCGCGGATCCTCGTCGGGGGTGGCGGTGAAGGTGCTGAGGACCGCGTCGTCCGCGTAGTCACGCGTCCGGCGCAGGTTGGCCGGGCGGGTCCACACCCCCTCGCGCAGCTCCGCCAGCCGGTACGACGCCAGGCGCTCCCGCAGCGCCGCCCGCTCCGGCCCGGAACGACCGGTCACCACGACGACGGCGACCTCCCAGCTGCCGTCCCACGGGGTCTCGGCGTCGAGCACGGCCTCGTCCTGACGGCGCTGGCGTCGCACGAGCCGCTCGCCGAGCACGTAGTCCGCTGCCTGCCCCGAGCCCGGACCGGTGTCGCGGTGCAGGTCGCCGGCGGCCACGGCCCGGGTCAGCGCGACGCGCAGGGTGGCTGCCGGGATCGCGAAGTGCTCGCCGGCCCGCACGAGCGCCGCGGCGCTCATCCGTTCCGGGTGGGAGCCCAGCAGGAGGCTCAGCGCGACGGATCGCGCGGCCAGCGGGGTCTGGTCGACGGGCACACGACCAGCCTTCACTATTACGATGCTGGACACAACTGTTGTCATCAACGTAATGTCGAGTCATGACCGAACCGGCCTCCTGGCGTCGCTCCGCGAGCGAAGGTGACGACTCGCCGTACCAGCACGCCAGCGCCCCGCGCCCCGACGGCCCGGCCTATCGCACGTTGACCTACGAGGTCGACGGCCGCGTCGCGCGCCTCACCTTCAACCGCCCCGAGCAGGGCAACTCGATCACCCCCGACACCCCGGTCGAGCTGGCCCACGCGGTCGAGCGCGCCGATCTCGACCCGCGGGTGCACGTGATCGTGCTGAGCGGTCGGGGCAAGGGGTTCTGTGGTGGCTACGACCTCGCCGCCTCGGCGGAGCGGCTGATGGACGGCGACATGGCGGGTGCGCTGCCCCACGAGGGCACCGTCCTGGATCCCGTCGTCCAGATGACCAACCACGACCCCGCGGGGACCTGGGACCCGATGGTCGACTTCGCGATGATGAGCCGCTTCACCCGCGGGTTCGCGAGCCTGCTGCACGCGAACAAGCCGACCGTCGCGAAGATCCACGGCTTCTGTGTTGCCGGGGGCACGGACATCGCGCTGCACTGCGACCAGATCGTGATCGCCGACGACGCCAAGATCGGCTACCCGCCGACCCGCGTCTGGGGTGTCCCGTCCGCGGGCCTGTGGGCGCACCGGCTCGGCGACCAGCGCGCCAAACGGCTGCTGCTGACGGGGGACACCCTCACCGGCGCCGAGGCGGCCGCCTGGGGACTGGCGATCGAGGCGCCGCCCGCCGACGAGCTCGACGCGCGCACCGAGAACCTCGTCCAGCGGATCGCGGCCATGCCGCTCAACCAGCTGATGATGGTCAAGCTCGCCCTCAACTCCGCCCTCCTCGCGCAGGGCGTGCAGAACAGCCAGATGATCTCGACCGTCTTCGACGGCATCTCCCGCCACACCCGCGAGGGCTACGGCTTCCAGCAGCGGGCCGCCGACGTCGGCTTCCGCCAGGCGGTGCGCGAGCGCGACGGCGCGCCGTACGACGACGGCGGACCCGCCACCAGCAACGTGACCAACCGCGAGAGCAGGGACTGATCGACATGACGACCCATGAGGTGTTCAACCAGGTCCCGCCGCTCGTGGGCCACGACACGTCCGCCGACCCGGCGCTGCTCGAGGGGGTGGAACGCGAAGGTGCGGGCTGGGCGCTGCCGGAGATCCAGGAGGTCGGCCGGCTCGCCGGCACCGCCGAGGCCCGCGACTGGGGACGGCTCGCCGAGCGGGTCCCGCCGCGACTGCTGACCCACGACCGCTACGGCAACCGCGTCGACGAGGTCGACTACGTCCCGGCGTACCACCAGCTCATGGAGACCGCGATCGGCCACGGCATCCACGCGGCGCCGTGGGCTGAGGACCGGCCGGGCGCGCACGTCGCGCGGGCCGCGAAGTTCTATGCGTGGAACGTCGACGCCGGTCACGGTTGCCCGATCTCGATGACGTACGCCGTCGTCCCCGCGTTGCGCGCCAACCCGGCCCTGGCGGCGCAGTTCGAGCCCCTGCTCACCAACCGCGAGTACGACTTCGGCCTGCGCGACCCCGCGACCAAGCGCGGCCTGATCGCAGGCATGTCGATGACCGAGAAGCAGGGTGGCTCGGACGTCCGCGCCAACACGACCGCTGCGACCCCGATCGCAGGCCAGTCCGACGGCTCGTACCGCGTCGTCGGCCACAAGTGGTTCACCTCGGCGCCGATGTCCGACATGTTCCTCACCCTCGCGCAGGCGCCGGGCGGGCTGTCCTGCTTCCTCCTGCCGCGGGTGCTGCCCGGCGGCGAGGCCAACCCGATCCGTTTCCAGCGGCTCAAGGACAAGCTCGGCAACCGGTCCAACGCGTCCTCGGAGATCGAGTACGACAACGCCATCGGCTGGCTGGTCGGCGAGGAGGGCAAGGGGGTCAAGACCATCGTGGAGATGGTCAACATGACCCGGCTCGACTGCGTGATCGGCAGCGCGTCGGGCATGCGGCTCGCGCTGACCCACGCCGCCCACCACGCGCGTCACCGCTCGGCCTTCGGCAAGCCGCTCATCGACCAGCCGCTGATGCGCAACGTGCTCGCCGACCTGGCCGTCGAGTCCGAGGCCGCCACCACCGCGATGATGCGCCTCGCCGGCGCGAACGACCGTGCCATCCACGGCGACACCGGTGAGGCCGCGCTGCGCCGGCTCGCGCTGGCCGCGACGAAGTACTACGTCTGCAAGCGCGGTCCGGTCCTGGCCAACGAGGCGCTCGAGTGCCTCGGCGGCAACGGCTACGTCGAGGACTTCGACCTGGCGCGGGTCTACCGCGAGCTCCCGCTGCTCTCGATCTGGGAGGGCTCCGGCAATGTCGCGGCGCTGGACGCGCTGCGCGCGATCGGTCGCGAGCCCGAGTCCCTCGACGCCTTCTTCGCCGAGGCCGACCTGGCCGCAGGCGCCGATGCGAGGTACGACGACGCGGTGACCTCGCTGAAGAAGGAGCTCACGAACTTCGACGACATCGAGCTGCGGGCCCGTCGGCTGGTCGAGCAGATCGCCGTCGTCTTCCAGGCCGGACTTCTGCTGCGCCACGCGCCGAGCGCCGTCGCCGACGCGTTCTGCGCCACTCGCCTGGCGCGGGACTGGGGCAGCGCCTTCGGCACCCTGCCCGCCGGCCTGGACCTCGCCCCGATCCTGGCCCGCACCGAGACCACCTTCTGAGGCATCCGCTGCGGTAGTCCCGGGTCAAAAGCACCGCGACACGCCGTACGTAGGGTGCTTTTGACCCGGGACTACCGCGCGGGAGGGACTCCGAGGGCGGCGAGCGCCATGGAGCCGAGGAGCTCGCGGAGGTCGGGATCCGGGATCCCGTGACCGGCGCGGGGGGTGGAGTTGAGCAGGCCGAAGGCGGCCTGGGCGGCGGCGTGGGACCGGGCCCGGTCGAGCTCGGGGCGCAGCGCGCGGAGCTGGTCGGCCCACAGGTCGATGTAGGAGCGCTGCAGGCGACGGACCTGTGCCCGGGCGTCCTCGGGCAGCGACTCCCAGTCCCGGTCCTGGACGACGATCAGCGGGCGGTGCGAGGTGGCGAAGTCGACGTGCCAGTCGACCAGCCCGGCCAGCGCCGCGGCCGGGTCGTCCCCGCCGGCGTCGACGCGCTCGCGGCCCACCTCGAGCAGGCGCTCGCTGATCGAGGTCAGCATCTCGGCCAGCATCGCCTGCTTGGAGGAGAAGTGCTTGTAGAGCGCCGGTCCGGAGATGCCGCAGGCGGCGCCCAGGTCGGCGACGGACACCCCGTGGAAGCCGCGGGCCGCGAACAGCTCGGCCGCGGTGGCCAGGATCTGCTCGCGTCGGGATTCAGCCACCCGAGGAGGTTAGCGGCCGGCCGTCGTCGCCGGGCGCTGGCTCGATTCTTTACCGTCGAGGGGCTCCCGGCCGCTGCGGCGCTCAACTACGCTGCGCGTGATCTGCACCGAGTCGTGAGCAGGGCTGAGCCACAGCACCGTCGCGACGTCAGGTCCCCCACCCCCCGGGAGCCCCCATGCTCGCTCAGCACCCGCGCCGCACCACGGCAGCCGGCCTCCTTCTCTCCCTGTCCGGTGGGGCACTGCTCCTGCAGGTCGCCCCCGGCATCGCGAACGCCGTCGACCCGCCGGTCCTCAGCCTCTCCGCCACGCCCCAGGTGATCGGCGGCAATGCGATCGAGGGTGAGGTCACCTCCGACCTGCCCTGCGACTGGTCCATCTCCTACGACGGCGACACGAGCACCAGCCTGCCGATCGAGGACAGCGGCCAGAGCGTCTCCTTCACGATCGAGACCGAGCCGGTGGACGTGGTCACGGAGCAGTCGGTCTCCGCCACGTGCACCTACGAGGACGACGAGCCGGACCCGGAGGAGACCGAGACCGTGACGGCCACCGCCACCGCCACGGCGACCGAGACCGTGACGTTCAGCGAGGCCACCGAGACGACCGAGACCGCCACGGCGACCGCGACGGTCACCTTCGCGCGCGAGACGTTGGCGAAGGTGAGTGAGGAACGACGGGCAGTGCGCAAGGCCGTCGTGGTGCGCTCGGTCGACGTGACGCTCCTGCCGGTCGGCAGCAGCGTCGACGACCCGGGTGGCGTCGAGGGTGCCGGCGCGGGTCTGCCCAACACCGGTGGACCGAACTGGCTCCTGGGTGGGTTCGGGCTCGTCCTGGTGTTCGCCGGTGCGATCGTCGTCGGCCGCTCCCAACGTCCGGTGGTCCACTGAGCGACACGGCCTTTGCAGAACAGGTTAATGATCGTTAACCTGTTCTCGTGTCCGAGACCACTGGAAGCGAACCCACCCTCCGGGAGCTGAGCGCCGAGCTGCGCGAGCGCCTCGCCCGGGTGCGTCAGGGCGGAAGCGAAGCCGCCCGCACCAAGCACACCGACCGCGGCAAGCTCCTGCCACGCGACCGCGTCGACGGCCTGCTCGACCCGGGCAGCCCGTTCCTCGAGGTGGCCCCGCTGGCGGCGTACGGGATGTACGGCAAGCCGGGCGCCGACGCCGACGACCACGCGGTCCCGGCAGCGGGCGTGATCGCCGGCATCGGCCGGGTCCAGGGCCGCAACTGCCTGGTCGTGGCCAACGACGCGACCGTCAAGGGCGGCACGTACTACCCGATCTCAGTCAAGAAGCATCTCCGCGCGCAGACGATCGCCGCCGAGAACAACCTCCCGTGCATCTACCTCGTCGACTCCGGCGGCGCCTTCCTGCCGATGCAGGACGAGGTGTTCCCCGACAAGGAGCACTTCGGCCGGATCTTCTTCAACCAGGCCAACATGTCGGCCCGCGGCATCCCGCAGCTCGCCGCCGTGATGGGTTCCTGCACCGCCGGCGGCGCCTACGTCCCGGCGATGTCGGACGAGACCGTGATCGTCAAGGAGCAGGGCACGATCTTCCTCGGCGGCCCGCCGCTCGTGAAGGCCGCGACCGGTGAGGTCGTCAGCGCCGAGGACCTCGGCGGCGGCGACGTCCACGCGCGCAAGTCCGGTGTGGTGGACCACCTCGCCGACGACGACGCCCACGCCCTCCGGATCCTCCGCGGCATCGTCGACACCCTGCCCGCGCCCGTCCCGTCGGCCGCGTCCGACGTCGAGGAGCCCCTCGAGGCCCCCGAGACGCTGTACGACGTCGTGCCGTCGAGCACGCGCACGCCGTACGACGTCCGCGAGGTGATCCGGCGCCTGGTCGACGGCAGCCGCTTCCAGGAGTTCAAGCAGCTGTACGGCGAGACCCTGGTCTGTGCGTTCGCCCGCATCCACGGCCACCAGGTCGGCATCGTGGCCAACAACGGCATCCTGTTCAGTGAGTCGGCGCTCAAGGGCGCGCACTTCGTCGAGCTCTGCAACCAGCGCGGGATCCCGCTGCTGTTCCTGCAGAACATCACCGGCTTCATGGTCGGTCGCGAGTACGAGAACCGCGGCATCGCCCGCGACGGCGCCAAGCTCGTCACGGCCGTCGCCTGCTCGGTGGTGCCCAAACTGACGGTCGTGATCGGCGGCAGCTTCGGCGCCGGCAACTACGGCATGTGCGGGCGCGCCTACGATCCGCGCTTCCTGTGGATGTGGCCGAACGCCCGGATCTCGGTGATGGGCGGCGACCAGGCGGCCAACGTGCTCGCGACCGTCGCCGGCCGTGAGGACGACGACGAGTTCAAGCGCCCGATCCGCGAGCAGTACGAGGCTCAGGGCTCGCCCTACTACGCCAGCGCCCGCCTGTGGGACGACGGCGTGATCGACCCCGCCGACACCCGCCGGATCCTCGGCATGGCGCTCGAGATCACCACCGCGGTGCCGGTGGCAGATCCCTCCTACGGAATCTTCAGGATGTGATCAAGCGAGCAGCGGCGTGCGAGGAACGAGCGCGGCGCGCAGCGAGACGAGGTTGAGCAAGCTCCGCGGCCGAGGAACGAGGTCGCGACGAGCGCGTCGAAACCCACCCAACAAACGCAGAGGAACTCCCCGATGATCACCACCGTCCTCGTCGCCAACCGCGGCGAGATCGCCCGCCGCGTCTTCCGGACCTGCCGCGACCTCGGCATCCGCACGGTCGCGGTGCACACCGACGTGGACGCCGACGCGCTCCACGTGCGCGATGCCGACGTCGCCGTGCACGTCACGTCCTACCTCGACGCGGACGCCGTCCTGGCCGCCGCGAAGGAGGCCGGTGCCGACGCGATCCACCCCGGCTACGGCTTCCTGTCCGAGAACGCCGCCTTCGCCCGCGCCGTCACGGGTGCCGGCCTGGCCTGGATCGGGCCCACCCCCGAGGTGATCGAGCAGATGGGCCGCAAGGACGCGGCTCGCGACCTGGCCCTCGCCGCGGGCGTGCCTGTGGTGCCGTCGTACCGGCTCGACGAGGACCCGGCGTCGTTCGTCTATCCCGTGCTGGTCAAGGCCGCAGCCGGCGGCGGTGGCAAGGGCATGCGTGTCGTGCGCTCGGCCGCCGAGCTGCCCGAGGGCATCGCGTCCGCGAAGCGCGAGGCCGCCACGGCTTTCGGTGACGACACGATCCTGATCGAGAAGTACGTCGAGCGCGGCCGCCACATCGAGGTCCAGGTGCTCGGCGACACCCATGGGCACGTGGTCCACCTCGGCACCCGCGAGTGCTCGGTGCAACGCCGCCACCAGAAGGTCATCGAGGAGGCGCCGGCCCCGGCGCTCGAGGACGACCTGCGCGAGCGGATCCACGCCTCTGCGGTCGCACTGTCGGCGTCCGTCGGCTACGTCAACGCGGGCACGATCGAGTACCTCCTCGACGCCGCCACCGGCGACTTCTACTTCCTCGAGATGAACACCCGTCTCCAGGTCGAGCACCCGGTGAGCGAGCTGCACGCGGGCGTCGACCTCGTCCTGGCCCAGATCGCCGTCGCCGCGGGTGATCCGCTGCCCTTCGACCAGGCCGGACTGCAGTTCGCCGACCACGCCATCGAGGCGCGGATCTATGCCGAGGACGCCTTCGGGGGCTTCCTCCCACAGGCGGGTACGGCGACGGTGGTGTCGTGGCCAGCGCGTGCCCGTGTCGATCACGCGCTCGAGAGCGGCCAGGTCGTGAGCACGTCGTACGACCCGATGCTCGGCAAGGTGATCGTGAGCGGCCCCGATCGCGAGTCCGCCCGACGTGCCCTGGTCGCAGCCCTCGACGACACCGCGATCCTCGGCCTCACCACCAACACCGGCTTCCTGCGCCAGCTCGCCGCGAGCGCGGAGTTCACCGAGCCCGGCGGCATCGACACCGCCTGGCTGGACCGCAACGCCGTCCCCACACCCGATCCCGCCCCGGCACGGGCGATCGCCGCACGGCTCTGGCTCGACGCGCACAGCGAGCAGACCGGGCCGTTCGCCGGTGACGGCTTCCGCATGGGTGCCGCCCCGGCGCCGGTGCTGGTGGAGTTCGCCGACGGCTCGGTCACGCTGACGCCCGCCCGCGGAAGTCATGCGAAGTGGTCGTCCGAGCAGCCAGTTCGCATGACATCCCGGGTCACGGCGCACGGCGTCGAGCTCGCCCACCACGGCCAGCGCCACGTCTTCCTCCGCCCCGACGCGAGCACCGACCACGCAGCAGTGGCGGGCGACGGCACCCTGCTCGCGCCGATGCCCGGCACCGTCCTCGACGTCCGGGTCGCCGAGGGCGACGCCGTCACGGCGGGCCAGGTCGTCGGTGTCGTGGAGGCGATGAAGATGGAGCTCGCGCTCAAGGCGCCGTACGACGGCGTCGTGACCACCGTCGGAGCCGCGGCCGGCCAGCAGGTGGCCCTGGGTGCGGTGCTGTTCGTGATCGAGGAGAACGACGGATGAGCACGCTGCCGATGGTGGTGCCCGAGCCGGGCCTGCCCGGGGCCGTGACGATCTACGAGGTCGGGCCGCGCGACGGCCTGCAGAACGAGAAGGAGGCAGTCCCGACGGCGACCAAGGCCGCCTTCGTGAAGCGGCTGATCGGTGCCGGCCTGCCCGTCGTCGAGGCGACCAGCTTCGTCCACCCGCGCTGGGTGCCACAGCTCGCCGACGCCGCCGAGCTGATGGGTGCCCTCACCGCCGATCTCGGTGAGTCCGCCCGCAACCTCCCGGTCCTCGTGCCCAATGAGCGCGGGCTGGACCGGGCCGTGGAGCTGGGTCTGCGTCACGTCGCGGTGTTCGCCTCGTCGACGGAGACCTTCGCGCAGAAGAACCTCAACCGCTCGCTCGACACCCAGTTCGAGATGTTCGCGCCCACGATCACCCGGGCGCTGGCCGAGGGCATGGACGTCCGGGGCTACCTCTCGATGTGCTTCGGCGACCCGTGGGAGGGCCCGGTCCCGGTCGACCAGGTCGTCGCCGCGGGCACCCGGCTGCTCGACCTGGGCGTGGGCCAGCTCAGCCTCGGCGACACCATCGGGGTCGCGACGGCGGGCCATGTCCGGGCGCTGGTCGCCGGATTCGTCGCCGCCGGCGTGCCGGTCGAGCGCCTGGCCCTGCACTTCCACGACACCTACGGCCAGGCCCTCACCAACGTCCACGCCGGCCTGCAGTCGGGCGTCACGACGTACGACGCGTCCGCGGGCGGGCTCGGCGGGTGTCCCTACGCGAAGAGCGCCACCGGCAACCTCGCGACCGAGGATCTCGTCTGGTTCCTCACCGGGCTCGGGATCGAGCACGGCGTCGACCTCGCCTCCGTGGTGGAGACGAGCGTGTGGATGGCCGGTGAGCTCGGCCGCCCCAGTCCGTCCGCCGTCGTCAGGGCCCTCGGCTCGGCTGGTTCCTGACCCCTGACTACCGTGGGCCCATGGACGGACAACGGCGGGCCTGGGGTTGGGCGGCCGCGTTGCGCGATGGCGCGACGACGCCGTGGATGGACTGGCCTGCGGACAGCTCCGGTGAGGGCGCCCCGCTCTCGACCAGCCTGCCCGGCGCGCAACAGCTCGCCCTGTTGCGCCGCCTGAACGAGGTCGCGCAGGCAGCAGGCCGCACGGTTCCCCTCGCGACGGCCGACCGGGTCCTCGCCGCCGGCGTCTCCGGGCGCGGTCGCGGCGAGCTGGCTCTCGTCGGTGCCGCCGAGGCCGGACGCTTCGGTGCCCCGCCGGTCGATCCTGCTGCGCTGTCCGACGACGAGCTGCTCCGGGTCGCGGCCGGCCTGATCGCCGATGACGTCGCCGCCCACGACGGCGACCCCGAGCCGGACCGGTCCCTCCTGGAGCGGGCCCGCCAGCTCCGCCGCCCCTGGGTGGCGTCCTTCCTCGTGCTCGGCGTGCAGTGGCGTGCCGAGCCGGCCCGTGCGGGCCTCGTCGCGCACGGCCACCGCCCGGGCGGACGCCGCCCCACGGCGTACCTCCTCGCCGACGACCTGGGCACCGTCCTCGCCCACGCCTGGGCCGCCCGCGCCTTCGACCAGGGCGGTCCGACCTGGTCGGACTTCGTGCGCAACTCCGCGAGCTTCGGCCACCTCCCGCCGCGCGCCGACCTGCCGCGGATGGCGCGCTCGGCCGCCCACAAGTACGGCGCCGGGCGTGTCGTGGTCGTTCTCGACCCGAGCGTCCTGGCCACTCTCCTCGGCGTGCGTTCGCTGCAGGGGCCGCCGCAGCTCGGCGCCCATGCGATCGACCTCGTGCGCCGGGTCGGCGAACCGTTGGGCCTCCTCGTGGACGCCGCCAGGCGCCCCGAGCTGCTCCGCTCCACCCTCGCCGCGCGCCTCGACGGACACGGCGGTCCGCTGCCGTCGGTGCCGCCGCGCTGGCAGTCGTGGCTGAGCTCGCAGGCCGAGCGCACCCACCACGAGCTCGCCGCCGCTGGCTACCCTGTGCTCGGCGATCTCGACCTCCTGCTGGCCGGATCCCTGCCGTCCGAGCCCGTCGTGCCGGTCGACGCCGAGGTCCTGGACCTCGCGCTCGGACTGCTGCTCGACCCGATCGACCCGCCGAAGGAGACCACCGCATGAGCAAGCGGGTCCTTCTCCACGTCGGAACCCCCAAGACCGGCACGTCCTACCTGCAGGACGTGCTGTTCCAGAACCGTGCCCTGCTCCTGAAGCAGGGACTGAGCTATCCCGCCGACCGCTTCGACGGGCACTTCCTCGCGGCGCTCGACCTGATGCGCCTGCGCTGGGGCGGCCTCGAGCGGGAGGCCGTCGGAGCGTGGGACAAGCTCGCCAAGGAGGTCCGCGACCACGACGGCACCTCCATCGTCAGCCACGAGATCCTCGCGACGGCGTCGCGCCGTCAGGTGGAGCGCGCGCTCGCCTCCCTCGGCCACGAGCCGGACGGCAGCGGGACCGAGATCCACCTGATCGTCTCCGTGCGCGACCTGGTCCGCCAGATCCCCGCCGAGTGGCAGGAGAACGTCAAGCACCGCGCGACCTTCCGTTACGCCCGCTTCCTCGAGCTGATCCGCGACCCGGAGCGCAGCCACCGCGTGGGTTCGTGGTTCTGGGGCGTGCAGGAGATCCCCGACATCCTGGCCCGGTGGGGCGCGACCCTGCCGCCCGAGCGGATCCACATCGTCACCGTCCCCGCGCCGGGCGGTCCACGCGACCTGCTCTGGCAACGGTTCAGCTCGGCCTTCGGGCTCGACGGACTCGAGCTCGAGCTGACCACCGAGCGCGCCAACGTCAGTCTCGGCGTCCCGGAGTCCGCGCTGGTGCGCCGGATCAATCGCGCCGCCGCCCGCGACCTCCCGCCGGTGCACTACCGGCCACTCGTGCGCGAGCTGCTGGCCCACCAGACCCTGTCCCGGCGCACCGACTCACCGCGTCTGAGCCTCCCGCCCGACCAGTACCCCTGGGTCGCCGAGCTCACCGAGTCGTGGATCGCCGAGCTCACCGAGCGCGGGTACGACGTCGTGGGCGACCTGGCCGACCTGCGCGGTGTCGCGCCGAGCGAGGACACCTGGGCCGACCCCGACAAGCCGTCGGAGGCGCAGGTCTCCCAGGCCGCGCTGGAGGCGATCCGGGCGCTCCTGCTGGAGTCCGGCGCCCGCGAGGCCGAGGCCGACCGGCTCCGGGCCAAGCTCGAGGAGGCGCGTCGCGAGCTGATCCGCGCGCGCACACCGCGGCTGATGCGCTCGATGGAGTGGACCGTCGGCCGGCTCGAGAACAGCAGCCAGGGCCGACGTGCCCTCGGCGCCTACCGCAGGGTGCGGGGCAGGAACTCCCTGTCGGCGTAGCGCCCGACCCGCCAGGTGCTCCAGCCGTCGGTCACCAGACCGACCGCACCGCCGACGACGGGGACCCGCTTGCCGACCGTGGTGGCGATCCGCTTGCCGATCACGCGACTGATCAGCTCGGTCGCGAGCAGCGTGGACACCGACTGGTCCAGCGCCGGGTCGTGGTGGGGTGCGGTGGCGATCGCCATCGGAGGAGCGGGGAGCTGTTGCTTCCTGACCATCTTCACGATCGCGTCCTGGCCGAGCAGGGCCACGAGGATCGCGTTGCGCACCCGCGGGTCGTCGAGGTCGTAGCCGCGCAGGTGCGCGATCCCGGCGACCATCCGGCACTGGATCAGCGCCAGGCCGGCGATGTTGGCGGGGGCGACGATGGCGGCGGTGACGATCCCTCCGAGGTTGGTCGCCAGGCCCTCGATCCCGGCGTAGGTGACGTGGTTCTGGATCACCTCGCGGATGGCCTTGTCGACGTTGCCGTCCTGCTCGCGCAGCTGCTCGTCGGCGGCCTTCGCCGCGGCCGGCAGCGGTCCGATCCCGACGATGGCGCGGTGCAGCGCCTCCCGCACGAAGGACTGCGTCAGCCCCGGTGCCATCTGGGTGATCCGAGGAGCGAGCTGTCGCGCCGCTTCGACGGCGAGACCCTTCTTGAGACGGGGAGCCATGGGTGAATCGTAGGCTGGTGGCTCCACTGCCCCCTTCGTGAGGAAATACATGCGTTCCATCAAGCGTCCCATCGTCGCCACCAGCGCCGCCGTCCTGCTGGCGTTGTCCTTCGCCGCGTGCGGTGACGGCGACGACAAGGCGAGCGACGACAAGTCCTCGGAGAGCACCCCCTCGGACGACGCGTCCTCGGATGCCACCGACGGGACCGACGCGTCCGGCGAGGCCTCGACCGGCGCCCCCACCGGCGGTGCGGGCGACGCCTCGACCGTCGAGTTCTGCGCCGAGATCACCAACATCATCGAGGTCTCGGGCTCGGTCACCGGCGAGCAGCCCAACGAGTCCGAGTGGAAGAAGATCCAGGAGGCGTACGCCGACCTCGGCGAGGCCGGCCCGCCGGACGACATCCCCGCCACGGAGAAGCAGGGTTTCGAGATCGCCGTCGAGGCGGTCACCTCGCTGAGCTACGCCGAGGCGGAGAAGGCCTTCGGTGACGCGGACGGCAGCGGCGACATCCCCGGCGTCTCGCCGGAGGACAACGACAAGGCCGAGAAGTTCTTCGCCTGGGCCGGCACCGCGTGCCCCGAGCTCGGCGGCGGCGCACCCGCCGAGTGACACCAGCCCCGGTCGAGCCGCCGCCGACTCCGTGGGTCCTCCCGGGCCTCGCGGAGCTGGCGGCGCTCCCGGTCGCCGCCGACGAGCAGCCCGGTGATGCGGACGACGAGGAGAGCGCGTACGACGCCAGCGACCTCGTCGCGGTCGGCGCGGACCTCGAGCCGGGAACCGTCCTGGCGGCGTACCGGACCGGATTGTTCCCCATGCCCGAGCGCCGCTCCGTCGGCTGGTGGTGCCCGGCGCACCGCGGCGTCCTGCGGCTCGACGAGATGCAGGTCTCGCGGTCCCTGCGCCGCTCGGCCCGCCGCTTCGAGATCCGCGTGGACACGGCCTTCTCGGAGGTCCTCGCCGCCTGTGCCGACCCGCGTCGGCCGCACGGCTGGATCGATCGCCGGATCACCCGTGCCTACACCGAGCTGCACCGTCTCGGCTGGGCGCACTCCGTCGAGACATGGCGCGACGACCGCCTCGTGGGTGGCCTGTACGGCATCGCGATCGGCGGGCTGTTCGCCGGGGAGTCGATGTTCCACCACGAGACGGACGCGTCGAAGGTCGCGCTGCTCGGTCTCGTCGAGGGCCTGCGCTCCGACGCGGACGGTGCAGCCGGACGCCGACTGGTCGACGTGCAGTGGTCGACCCCCCACCTGAGCAGCCTCGGCGTCCGCCCGGTCCCACGGTCGTCGTACCTCGCCGGGCTTCCCGCGTTGCTGGACGTGCCGCGTCCTGCGATGTTCGGCGGCGCATAGGGTGAGTCGATCCGTCCCGGGATCGTCACCGAAAGGACCCTCCATGACCTTCATCAAGCGGCCCCTCGCCGCGGCCGGTGCGACCGCGCTGCTCGCCCTCTCGCTGAGCGCCTGCGGCGGTGGGGCTCCGACGGACGCCTCCAAGAAGGACTTCTGCGGTGGGCTGGCCGACGTCGTCGCCGCGAGCACCGCGATCTCGGGCGAGGAGCCCGACGAGAAGGAGTGGACCACGATCCAGGAGGCGTACGCCGACCTGGGCGACATCGGCACCCCCGAGGGCATCGGCGAGGCCGAGCGCAACGGCTTCGAGGTCACCGTCGAGGCGATCGAGGGCCTGGACTACGACGAGGCCAAGAAGTCCTTCGGCGACGAGGACGGCTCGGACTCCATCCCCGGCGTCTCGAAGGACGAGGAGAAGGACGTCGACAAGTTCTCCGCCTACGCCACGAAGAACTGCGAGGAAGAGATCACCAAGCAGCTCACCGACGACGCCGCCGAGTGATCTGACGACCTGGTCCCGCCGGTCACCTCCGGCAGCACCACCTGTGCAGATGGCCGGTCACCCACCGGCCATCTGACGTTTTCCCCGAGTGTGAATAGTCTGCCGCTCACCGGGCAGGGTGCCCGTGGGCCGGCGGTCCACGACTGTCACCCTGTCCGCGCGGACACCGAACGGTGTGCCGTGCCCCCCAGGAAAGGAACCACCACCATGACCTCCCTCAAGCGACCGCTGGCCGGAGCCGGCGCTGCCGTCCTGCTCGCGCTCTCCCTCACCGCCTGCGGCGGCGGTGCCCCCGCCGACGCATCCGTCGAGGACTTCTGTGAGGCCTACCAGGGCGACGTGAACAACGAGGCTCTCGGCAAGGCCTTCGCCGACGAGGACTGGGACGAGGTCACCGACCTGATCAAGGAGCAGATCGCCGAGCTCGAGGAGGTCGGGACGCCGAAGGACATCTCCGACGACGCCCGTGAGGGCTTCGAGATCCAGGTCGACAAGTCCGGCGACCTGAGCGCCGACGACGTCGAGAAGGCCTTCAACAGCGACGAGTCGAACCCGTTCGAGGCCGACCTGTCCTCCGAGGACAAGGAGAAGGTCGAGGCCTTCGACAAGTACCAGTCCGAGACCTGTGCCGACCAGGGCGACAACGGCTCGGACTCGGACGACGACTCGGAGCCCGAGGTCCCGACGGATCTCCCGTCCGACGTCCCGACGGACCTCTCGACCGACATCCCGACCGAGATCCCGACGGACATCCCCTCGCTCAGCCCCGAGGACCTCGAGCGCCTCGAGTCCGAGCTCGCCGAGCTCAGCGAGAGCGCCGCAGCTGAGTGATGGTGCTCTGAGCTCCTCGCTCAGATGACCTCTGCGGGTCGGCCGGTGTCGGACACCATGGCCCGGCCGGCCCGCTCCCAGCCGATCATCCCGTCGATCAGGTTGACGACGTCGTAGCCCTGTTGTGCGAGGTACGCCGCCGCCCGGGCCGATCGACCCCCCGCCTTGCAGACCACCAGCGTCTGCGTCGCCTCGAGCTCGACGAACTCGCCGAGGCGCGCGGGCAGCTCCATCAGTGGGATGTGCACCGCACCGTCGATGTGGGCGGCTGCCCACTCGTCGTCCTCGCGCACGTCGAGGACCACCAGCCCCTCGGGGAGCGGGTCGGGGACGGCATCGATCTCAATCGTCGGGATCATGGCACCAGTCTGCTCCACCGCACGAGCCGGTCGTTGGTCGAGTGGTGCCCCTGTCGTTGGTCGAGTGGTGCGAGCCCCTGGGCGAGCGCCTATCGAGACCACTCGCCCGGTCTCGATACGTGCGTCGCGACCTCGTTCCTCGCTCGCGGCACTACTCGACCTGCCCGGCTGGTCCATGCCGGACCTCGTTCCTCGGTCCGGCATGGGACGGTCACTTCAGCAGCTTGCTCATTCGTCGATCGGCGAGCAGTTTGCCGCCCGTCTGGCAGGTGGGGCAGTACTGCAGGCTCGAGTCCGCAAAGGACACCTCGCGCACCGTGTCGCCGCAGACCGGGCAGGGCTGGCCGGTCTGACCGTGCACGGCGAGGTTCGACTTCTTCTCGGCCTTCAGCTCGCTCGCGGCCAGCCCGCTGGAGCGCTCGACCGCCTCGCCGAGGGTGGTGCGGACGGCGGCGTACAACGTCGTGAGTTCCTCGTCGGTGAGGCTGTCGGCGGGCTTGTACGGCGACATCCGTGCGGCGTGGAGGATCTCGTCGGAGTAGGCGTTGCCGATCCCGGCGATGGTGCCCTGGTGGCGCAGGACGCCCTTGAGCTGCTTGCGACCGGCGTCGCGGAGGATGCCGGCGAGGCGCTCCTGGGTGAAGTCCTCGGTCAGCGGGTCAGGGCCGAGGCTGGCGAGCCCGGGGACGTCGAGGGGGTCGCGGACCAGGTGGAGGGCGAGGGACTTCTTCGTGCCGGCCTCGGTGATGTCGAGACCGGGGGTGGCGCCGTCCTGCTCGTCGAGGACGATCCGGACCGCGAGCGGGGACTTGTTGCTCGGGCGCGGGGGCAGCGCGGGGACGTCGTCCTTCCACCGGATCCAGCCGGCGCGGGCGAGGTGCATCACCAGGTGCAGCCCGCTGGCCTCGATGTCGAGGTACTTGCCGTGACGTCGTACGTCGTCGACGAGGGCTCCCTCGATCGCAGCCAGAGGCGGGTCGTAGGTCTTGAGCGCGCTGAAGGTGGCGACATGGATCCGGGTGATGGCACGGCCGTCGAGCCGACCCCGCAGGTCCAGGGCCAGCGCCTCGACCTCGGGCAGCTCGGGCACGGGGACAGCCTAGAACAACGGACCGACGTGGGACTTCGTCCTGATTCCGGCCCACGCCGATGACCCGGGTCGACCACAGCGGTTGGTCGGGCATGAACTCCCCGATCCTTCCCCGCCTCGTCCTCGCCCCGGTCGCGCTCGCTGCTGCCGCCGTCATCGGTTTCGGGCCGATGGGCAGCGCCCAGGCTGCCGAGTGCGGCCAGCCGGCGGTCCCCGCCGTGTTCGAGAGCGTCGAGCACCCCGCCGTCCTCACCACCGTCCCGGCCGTGACGCACCTGGAGTGGACCTGGCGCCGCGACGTGGCGAGCGTGGAGACCGAGCACGCCCGGACGGTCATCGACCGGGCGCACGTGCCGGCCGTCGCCGAGCAGGGTCACCACGAGACCCGCGTCGTGACGCCCGCGGTCCTGACGACCGAGTGGGAGTACGTCCAGCACCAGACCGGCCGCACCCGCTGGGAGGCGCCGGGCTGGAACGCCGGTGAGAACGGCAAGGGCTGGTCCCCGACGGGCGTGACCCGCGAGGTGGAGAAGTCAGCGGCCGTCACCGAGCAGGTCTGGGTCATCGACAGTCCCGCCGTCGCCGAGGTGACCGAGCTGTCCCACCAGGAGCTCGTGTGGGTTGCCGCCGGAGCCGTCGCGCCCGCTGGGTACGACGCCACGGGCGCCACCCGCCCGGGCGCTCCGGTCGAGGAGCTCTCGCCCGGCACGTCCGCCGAGGCCCCTGCAGGGGTCGGTTGGACACAGGTCGCCGGATCCGGCGTGAGTGTCGTCGACGAGGAGGCCCACGAGCGCGTCGAGCAGGAGGCCTGGGTCGAGGACGTGCTGGTCACCCCCGAGGTGCCGGCGACCGAGGCCTGCGCTTCCCCTGTCGACGGTGAGGACACCGACGGCGAGGACACCGACGGCGAGGACACGGACGGTGAGGACACCGACGGCGAGGACACCGACGGCGAGGACGGCCTGATCGTCGACGACATCGACGACCCGTCCGTGGAGGGCGAGGTCGCCGGGATCGCGAACAACTCGGGCGTCGTGCCCACCGCTGCCGTGGGCGAGGTGCTGCCGGCCACCGGCAACGGTGTCGAGCCCTGGCTGCTGGCCCTCGGCGCGGTGAGCCTGCTGGCCGGTGCCGGCCTGGTCCGTCGCTCGAGCGCCCCGCTCAACTGACCCGATCAACTGACCCCGATCTGCTGACCTCCTCCGGCCACAGCGCGCGGCGTACCCCCTGGACCAGTACCTTCGTCCTGACCAGGAGGTGTGCAGATGGAGCGGTGGACGGGTCGGTGCGTGACGGCGGCGGTGGTCGCCGTTCTCGCCACCGGTGTGACGGCGTGCGGCGAGGACGAGCCGGAGGCGCCGTCGACCAGTGAGGTCGCGGACCTGGATCCGACCCAGGCACTGGTCGCTGCGCGTGCGGCGATGCTCGAGCTGGACGACGTGACCTATCGCGGCCGGACCCTCGTGGCCAGCCAGGCGGTGCGGCTCAAGGGGGTCGGCGAGCTGATCGTGACCTCGGACGACCGCTGCCAGTCGTCCTTCACGCACGAGCGCCAGGGCCGCCTGATCAGCCGAGCGATCGGCGAGACCACCTACGTCTTCGCGGACGCCGCGCTGATGCGCCGCGCGCTGCGCTACGACCCGGCGAAGGTCGCCGAACTCAAGGGCAAGTGGCAGTCGACCTCGCGCATGCAGGGTCGTGACTGCGATCTCAGCGAGCTGCTCCCCGACGCCGCCGAGTACGACTCCTTCGAGGACGCCGGCACCGGCGAGGTCGAGGGCGTCCCGGTCCGCACGCTGACTGGTACCACGGCGGCCGGCGAGCTCACCGTGTCGATCGCGACCGACGGCGAGCCGCTGGTGATGGAGGTGTCGAGCGACAACGGCGAGAGCACGCTCACCCTGGTCGAGCACGACAGCGGCGTGCGGATCGAGGCGCCGCCCGCCAAGGACGTCCTCCCCGCCTCGTGAACCGACTCGATGCGACACGCTAGGACAATCTAGGATCGAGGCTAGAGAGCCGGATATCGTCGGATCATGGACCCGATCCGCAACCCGTACGCACCCGGTGCCGGCCAGCGCCCGCCGGAGCTCGCCGGTCGTGACGAGCAGCTCGCGGCGTTCGACGTCGTGCTCGAGCGGGTGTCCCGCGGCCGCCCGGAGCGTTCGCTGGTCCTGACCGGGCTGCGCGGCGTGGGCAAGACGGTGCTGCTCAACGCACTGCGCTCCGCCGCGGTGCGCAAGGGCTGGGGGACCGGCAAGCTCGAGGCACGCCCGGACCAGTCGTTGCGGCGACCGCTGTCCTCCGCCCTGCACCAGGCCGTCCGCGAGCTCGCGCACCCCGAGACGGCCGAGACCGACCACGTGCTCGGCGTGATCCGCTCCTTCGCGCAACGCGATGCGGGCGCCGACGCCAAGCTGCGCGACCGCTGGAGCCCGGGCATCGACGCCCCGCTGGTGCGCGGACGCGCCGACTCCGGTGACGTCGAGATCGACCTGGTCGAGCTGCTCACCGACGTCGGCGGGCTGGCGGCCGACGTCGGCAAGGGCGTCGGCATCTTCATCGACGAGATGCAGGACCTCGGTGCCGACGACATCTCCGCACTCTGCGCCGCCTGCCACGAGCTCAGCCAGAACGGCCTTCCGGTCATCGTCGTCGGCGCCGGACTGCCGCACCTGCCGGCCGTGCTGTCGGCCAGCAAGTCCTACTCCGAGCGGCTCTTCTCCTACCAGCGCATCGATCGCCTCGCCCGGGACGCCGCCGACCGCGCCCTCGTCGCGCCCGCTGCCGAGGAGGAGGCCGAGTTCACCGCCGAGGCCCTCGACGCGATGTACGACGCCACGCGCGGCTACCCCTACTTCATCCAGGCCTACGGGCGCTCCGTGTGGGACGTCGCACCCCATGCCCCGATCACCGCCGACGACGTGGCCGTCGCCGGTCCGGAGGCCGAGCGCGAGCTCGCCGTCGGGTTCTTCGGCTCCCGCTACGAGCGGGCCACGCCGGCGGAGCGCGACTACCTGCGGGCGATGGCCGATGCGGCGGGCGATGACACCGAGGACGCCGTGGGGTCGGTCGCGACCTCCGACGTCGCCCTCGTCCTCGGCAAGAAGCCCCAGTCGCTCTCCCCGGCCCGCGACTCGTTGCTCAAGAAGGGGCTGATCTACTCCGGCGAGCGGGGTCGGATCGCGTTCACCGTGCCGCACTTCGGGAGGTACCTCCGGTCGCAGGCGTGACTACGCTGTGCCCGTGACCGTCAGCTCCAGGGCCGAGTCGAGCCCGCCGTCGTACGTTGGCAGCGTGCTGCCGGCGATCCTGTTCATGCTCGTGGCGGGAGTCGTCGGGCCGATCTTCCTGGTGATGGGCTTCGTCGTCGACGAACCCGACACCGGGTGGTTGCTGCCGACGGGCCTGGGGATCACGGTCCTGGACGTCCTGATCGGCTTTCTCGTGGGCCGTGGTCGCTACCGTGCCAAGGCCAGGATGCACCAGCTGCGTGCGGTCGGTCGTCCGGCCCGGGCGCAGGTGCTCTCCTTCGAGGAGACGGGCGTGCAGATCAACGACCAGCCGGTTCTCGTCATCCAGATGCGCCTGCACGGCGGTGACTTCACGCCCTTCGAGGTCCAGGCCCGCCAGGCGGTCTCCAACGTCCGGATCCCGCTGCTGCACGCGGGCGAGCTCCCCGTCCTGATCGACCCCGAGACGATGGAGTGGGAGATCGACTGGGACTCGGCGAAGCTCGCCACGCCGTCCACGCTCGCACCTCCTGCCGACCAGCGCTCGTCCGCCGAGCGGCTGGCCGAGCTCGACGACCTGCTGCACCGCGACCTGCTCAGTCGCGAGGAGTACGACGAGACGCGGGCCCGCATCCTCGACGGGCTCTGACGCCCACCGCTGCTGACCGCTGCTGACGGCCCGGGCAGCTGCCGGCGGAAATCGTTCGCGCCGACCCGAGTCAGCGACGTACGCTGGTCCCATCATGCTGATCGACGCCTGAACCCGACTCGCGCCCGTGGCCGTCCTCGTGACGTCGTGCCCGGCGAGTCCACCGCCTCCGTCGAAGGTCTCGTCATGTCAGCAGCGTTCTCCCCGGTCGTCGTCCGCGACCTCACCCTCGCCTTCGGCCGCCGTACCGTCCTGGACGGCGTCGACCTCATCGCCCAGCCGGGGCGCCGGATCGGCCTGATCGGCGAGAACGGCGCCGGGAAGTCGTCGCTGCTCCGCGCGGTCGACGGCTCCCTGCCGCGCACGGCCCACGTCACCGGCTCGATCGATGCCCCGGCGGATCGAGCGTTCCTCACGCAGGAGCCGCCGTTCGCGGACGGCGACACGATCGCCGACGTCCTCGCCACCACGCTGGCCCCGCTCCGGGCGGCGGTCGGCGCGGTCGAGTCGTTGGCGGACCGGCTCGGCGACCCGGTCGTGGCCGACGACTACGCCCGTGCGCTGGAACACGCCCTGGCCCACGACGCGTGGGATGCGGACCGCCGCGCGCTCCTCGCCGCCGAGCAGCTCGGGCTGGACGGCCTCGAACCGACCCGCCCCGTCGGCAGCCTGTCGGGCGGCCAGCGGACCAGGCTGGCGCTCGCCACCCTGATGACCCGGCGACCGACCTGCCTGCTGCTCGACGAGCCCACCAACCACCTGGACGACGGTGCCGTCGCGCTGCTGGTCGCCTTCCTGCGCGACCTGCCGGGCGTCGTACTCCTCACCAGTCACGACCGCGTGTTCCTCGACGAGGTCTGCACCGACCTGGTCGACCTCGACCCGGTGGGTGGCGGCACCGACGGCCGCGGCGGTCGGCGGTACGGCGGCGGATGGACCGCCTACAGCGCCGAGCGGGATGCCGCGCGGCGCCGGTGGGAGGAGACCTGGGTCGTGCAGCAGGAGGAGCTGGACCGCCTGCGCGCCGCGACCCGGATCGAGAAGAGCGCGATCGCACCGGGCCGCGGTCCCCGCGACAACGACAAGTTCATCCACGCCTTCAAGGGGCAGAACGTCGACCGCACCCTGGCCCGCCGCAAGCGGGACGCCGAGCGGCGCCTCGACGAGGCCGAGCGCACCCAGGTGCCCAAGCCCCCGACCCCGCTGCGGCTCTCGACCGAGGTGACCGGGGCCGGGGCCGCGTCGCTCGGCCTCGGGCGTGCGGTCACCGTGCGCGACCTGGTCGTCGAGTCTCGCCTGGCGGTGCCCGCGCTCGACCTCGAGGCGGGTGGCCACCTGCTGGTGACCGGCCCCAACGGTTCGGGAAAGTCGACGCTGCTCGGCGTCCTGTCCGGCCGGCTCGTGCCGACCTCGGGGACCGTGCAGGTCGGTGCCCGCCGGGTGGTCGAACTGACCCAGGACCCGGTGTTCCCCGACCTGACCGCTCCGGCCGCGGCAACCTATGCGGCGCTGGTCGGTGCCGAGCTCGCCGAGCAGCGACCGCTGCGCAGCCTGGGTCTGCTCCACCCGCGCGAGCACGCCAAGCCCGTCGTACTCCTCTCCGTGGGCCAACGCCGCCGCCTCGCCCTGGCCGTCGCGGTCGCGACCGCCCCCGACCTGCTGCTCCTCGACGAGCCGACCAACCACCTCTCGCTGGCCCTGGTCGGCGAGCTCGAGGAGGCGATCGGCCGCAGCGCCGGGACGGTCGTCGTCGCCTCCCACGACCGCTGGCTCCGGCGGCGGTGGGACGGCTCCGCGCTGGCGCTCGGCCTCGGACCTGGCTTGTAACTACGTGTTCGTGCGCAGAAACACGTGTCACAGCACCCGGGTAGCTGCAACAGCACCCGGGTAGCGGCCGCGAGGTCGGCCGAATCCGCCCGTGTCGGTTGCGCAGGTCCACGCGCCACGGCAGCGTCATGTGCCGACGTGACCCGATCACCTACCCGGGTGCTGTTGCACCTACCCGGGTGCTGCGACAGGGCGAAACCAACACGAACACGTAGTTACAAGCGTGCTGGGGCCCGGAGCCGTTCAGGCGGTGAACTCGTAGGCGTCGAGCGGGTAGCGCCTGGCGGCCCACATGGTCTCCAGCGTCGTCGCGGGCCGGAACGGTACGTCGCCGTTGACGTCGAAGTAGTAGCTGTTGGCCACTCCGCACGACTCCTGGAAGAACACCTGGTTGCCGCGGCGACCGAGCGCGGAGGCGAGGTAGTCGGCGTTCGCCTCGGCGGTGACCTCGACGCGGGTGGCGCCGTCCTTGCGCGCCTTGCGCAGCGCCCGCACGATGTGGGCGCTCTGGGTCTCGATCAGGTTGAAGTACGACGAGCCGTTGTAGCCGTACGGCCCCAGGATCGTGAAGAAGTTCGGGAACCCCGGGACGCTGACGCCCTGGTAGGCCTGGAAGCGGTTCTCCTCCCACCACTTCTCCAGGTCGAGCCCGTTCGCGCCGCGCACGGTGAACGGCGGCATGTTGCCCTTCTCGAACACCTTGAAGCCGGTCGCGAGCACCAGCACGTCAGCGGTGTGCTCGGTGCCGTCGACGGTGCGGACCCCGGTGGGGGTGACCTCCGAGATCGAGGTGGTCTCCAGGGTCACGTCGTCGCGGTTGAAGGTCGGCAGGTAGGCGTTGGAGAAGCTCGGACGCTTGCAGCCCAGGGCGTACGCCGGCGTGAGCTTCGCCCGCGTGCGGGGGTCCTTCACGGCCTGGCGCAGGTGGGTGTGCCCGATGCGCTCGCCCACGGCCGCCACGGGCACCAGGCCGGCGAAGTGGGCGGCGACCGGGAAGGTCAGCTCGACGAAGGCCTGGCTCGCCAGACGCGAGACGCGGCGGGCGCCGGGGACGGACCGCAGCGCGGCCCGGGCGAGACCGGGCAGGGGAGCGTCGGGCTTCGGCAGGCACCAGATCGGGGTGCGCTGGAAGACGGTGAGGTGCTCGGCGGTGCGCGCGAGGTGCGGGATCGCCTGCACCGCTGAGGCGCCGGTTCCGATGATCGCGACCCGGCGCCCGGTGAGGTCGACGGTGTGGTCCCAGCGCGCGGTGTGCATCACGGTGCCGGTGTAGTCGGGCAGGCCGTCGATGTCGGGCAGCTTCGGCTGGGTGAGGACACCCGTCGCGCTGACGACGTGGCGGGCGGTGATCGGGTCGCTGCCGTCGATCTCCAGGCGCCACAGGTGCGCGACGTCGTCGAAGGCAGCGCCGGTGACGGTGGTGCGCAACCGGGTGCGGCGGCGTACGTCGTACTTGTCGACGCAGTGCTCGGCGTAGGCCTTGAGCTCGCGGCCGGGCGCGTAGACACGCGACCAGCCGGCGACCTGCTCGAAGGAGAACTGGTAGCTGAAGGACGGGATGTCGACGGCCACGCCGGGATAGGTGTTCCAGTGCCAGGCGCCGCCGAGGCCGTCGCCGGCCTCGAGCAGGAGGTAGTCGGTGAAGCCGGCGCGGTCGAGCAGGATCGCGGCGCCGATCCCGGAGAAGCCTCCGCCGATGATGACGACCTCGTGGTGCGGCTGTTCGGGGGCGCTGACCAGTTCGGTCGCTTCGGTCGGGCTGCTCATGCGCAGGATTCCTCTCGCTGGGCGGGGATGGAGGGGGCGGCGTGCACGGAAGCGGCGCCGAGGATCACGCAGTCGACGTGGTGCTCGATGCCTTCGGCGCTGCGAACGCCCTCGGGCACGAACGCATAGATCGGCCACGAGATCAGCGTGCAGCCGTCCTGCTGGAGCGCGGCGTAGTAGCGGCCGTCGACGCGTGGCCGCCGGGTGTTGAAGCGGCCGTCGGGGGTGAGCCGGCGCCGGATCCACGGGTCCTTCACCGCGAGACGCAGGTGCAGCCGGGCGGCCGGTCGGCGCAGCGGTCCGGGCAGCGGCACCGGCCACGGCACCAGCCAGTCCGGCTCCTCCTGGAACACCTTGACCTCGCGCGCGGTCCGGGCGACCTCCGGCACGATCACGGCCGCCTCACGGCCGGGGGCGAGCACCGCGACGCTCATGCCGGTGAAGGCGCGGCCCCGCCACTCGTCGGCGCGCAGCAGCAGCCCGGCGTACTCCTCGGTTCCGGTCATGACGCGATCGGCTCGTGCGTCAGTTCCTCGACCCAGGCCTGCGGCTTGCCGAGCACCTTGGCCGGGATGAACGAGGTCAGCCTGACCATCGGGTCGGCGAGGAGACGGTGGTACGGCGAGGTCCGGTCGATCACCATCGCTGCCTGTGCCCGGAGCACGTGGTAGGCCGGGATGCGGCTGGTGTAGTCGCCGCGTGAACCGATCGTCGTGAAGCGCTTCACCGCGTTGTAGAGCTTCTGCTCGGGCAGCCCCATCGCCACGATGTTGTCGCGCATCTTGTTGATCAACGGGGTGAACACGACGATCAGGCCGAGCACGACCTGCGGCTGGAGCAGCGCGATCGACTCGATGAGCAGCTTGTGCAGCGGGCCCGCACCGATCAGCTCGAGCACCTTGAAGTCGACGGTGATGTGGCGTGCCTCGTCGGAGTTGATGTGGCGGAACACCTCGTGGCAGACGGGATCGGAGACCTCGTCGAGCAGGAACTTCACCAGCGCACCGTCGAGGGCGCACTCCAGCAGGGGGATCAGGGTGGCCAGTCCCGTCAGCGGCAGCGTGTCGCCGTAGTCGTCGAGGACCTTGATGGCGAGCTTGACGTTGATGTTCGGCTCGGGTGCCTTGCCGTCCTCGCCGAGCATGCCCCAGCGCTTCATCAGCGCGAGCTCGGCGTTGGCGTGCTTCTGCTCCTCGGCGTGGAAGTACTCGTAGATCCGCTTGATCGTGGGGGTCGGTGCCTTCTTCGCCAGGGAGGCGAACCCGCGCGCCCCGACGTGCTCGATCCACACCAGGTCGGCCATGAAGGGCTGCATCTTGGCGCGCAGCTCGTCGGTCATGGTCTCGGCGCCGGGAGCGTCCCAGTCGATGTCGGCGAGCGACCACTGCTTGTCCTTGATGGTCTGCAGCATCGCGTCGAAGTCGTAGTCGAAGGTGGTGCTCATCGGGTCGCCCCTGTCTGGTCGGTCTGGTCTGTCTGGTCGGTCTGGTGTGCCGGTGTGGTCGGTTCGGCGTCGGGGACGAACCGTCCCAGCAGGCCGGCTGCGCGGGTGTACGGCGCAGGCAGGAGCCGCTTGGTGCGCCACAGCAGCTGCGCGTCGAGCTGCGGGACGACGTACAGACGGCCCTTGTCGTGGGCGTCGAGGGTCGTGCGGGCGACCCGGTCGGCCGAGAAGCCCGCGATGCCGGCGATCCGGCGGGCGAGACCGGCCGCGCCGGGGTCGATCAGGTCGCCGTCGAAGATGTTCGTCTTCACGAAGGTCGGGCAGAGCACCGTCACTGCGACGCCGGTGCCGGTGAGCTCGGCGGCGAGGGTCTCGGAGAGGCTGACCACGCCGGCCTTGCTGACGTTGTAGGCCGCCATCCGTGGTGCTGCGGTGAACCCCGCGGCGGAGGCGACGTTGATGATGCCGCCACGTCCGGCTGCCCGCAGCGTCGGCACGAACACGTGGCAGCCGTTGATCACGCCCCACAGGTTGATGCCGAGGGTGCGCTGCCACTCGGACATCGGCGCCTCGCCGACGACCTTGCCGCCGGCACCGATCCCGGCGTTGTTCACGACCAGGTGGGGTGGCCGGTCGAGCCAGTCGAGCGCGGTGTCGTGCAGGGCCTGGACCTGGGCGAGGTCGGCGACATCGCAGTCGACGGCCAGTGCCTCGCCGCCGGCAGCCTCGATCGCGGCGACGGTCTCCTTGGCGCCCACGTCGTCGACGTCGGCCACCACGACCCGGCCACCGCGACGAGCGATCTCGCGGGCGACGGCGCGGCCGATGCCGCTCCCCGCGCCGGTCACCACTGCGTCCGCATTCTTCGTACGTCGTGCCATCACGCCTCCTGAGCGGTGGGGACGAGGGTCAACGCGCTGCGACGGCGCTGGACCTCGAGCTGGTCGTCGATGAACCCGGCGGCGGTGTCCAGTGCCCGGTCGGCCTCGGGAACCACCCGCGTCAGTGCCTGGAAGACGTGCATCTGGTCGGGCCAGACCTCGAGCTGACAACTCGCTCCGGCGGACTCCAGGCCGCGAGCGAGCTCGATCGCGTCGGCCGCGAGCATCTCCCGGCCCCCGGCCTGCACGAGCGTCGCGGGGAACCGGTCGGCGCCGGAGAAGGAGAAGCTCAGTCGCGGTGCCGTGCGGTCGTGGCCGTCGATGTAGAGGTCGAGCAGGCGGGCCGCACGGGCGGCGGAGATCATCGGGTCGGGTCGCATCCGTTCGCGAGCCGCTGCCAGTGACATCGACAGGTCGAGCACGGGGGAGAACGCGATGAGTGCCGCCGGGGGAGTGCGGTCCTCCCGGATCAGCTCGAGGGCGAGGTCGACCGCGAGGTGACCGCCGGCCGAGTCGCCGGCGAGCACGATCCGGGCCGGGTCGTGGCCCTCGCCGATCAGCCACTCGTAGGCCGCACGGACGTCGTCGGCCGCGGCGGGGAAGCGGTGCCCGGGCGCGAGTCGGTAGTCGCAGGCGAACACCGGGAGGCCGGTCTTCGCCGACAGCCGGGTCGTGATCCCGCGGTGGGTGCGGGCCGAGCAGATCGTGAAGGCGCTGCCGTGGACGTAGAGGATCACGCCGTCCTCGCGCTCGGCGCCGGGTCCACGGACCCACTCGCCGCGGGGCGTCGGGCCGGTGCCGAGCGGTGGCGCGACCCGCACCACGCGGCTACCGCGCAGCGGCGGCCCGAAGACGGCGAGGCTGTGGGCGACGAGGTGGCGCGCGAAGCGCACCCCTCGCCGGTTGGCCGGGATGAAGGCCGTGAGCGGACGCAGCGTGCGCGAGGTGGTCTCGGCAGCGAGTCGGCTGCGGACCGAGCCCCGGTGCGGACCCGAATTCTGAAGGCGCATGCCCTCACATTGCATTCTGAGGGCACATGCCGTCAAGATGTTCGGGTGGAAAGTTCCGCACCCGCCCCGCGCCGCCGGTATGCCGGCAAGACGGCCGACCAGCGCCGCCGCGAACGTCGCGACGCCCTGGTCACGGCCGCGCTCGACATCTGGCAGGAGAGCGGCTGGGCGGCCGTCACGATGCGCGGCGTCTGCGCGCGCGCCACGCTGACGGACCGGTACTTCTACGAGAACTTCGCCGACCGCGACGCCCTCCTGGCCACGCTCTGGGACCAGATGCGCGACGAGACCCTGCAGATGCTGCTCGACGCCATCACGCCGTACGCCGACCAGGGGCCCCTCGACCAGCTGCGGGCCGCGCTGTTCGCCGTCGTCCACCATGTCGGCGACGAGCCCCAGCGAGCGCAGATCGTGTTCGGGGACCACGCCGGCAGTGCGGTGCTCGAACAGCGGCGCCGCGAGACGATCCAGATGGCCGTCGCGCTGCTGATCGAGCTGGCCCGCCCGCACCTGCGCGACGACATCGACGAGGTGGCCTTCCGGGTCAACGTCCTGATGGGCATCGGCGGCTTCGTCGAGACCATGCTCGCCTGGCGCTCGGGACTGGTCGAGGCGGATGCCGACGCGCTCGTCGAGCACCTGACGGCCCTGGGTGCCGCTCTCGCGCCCGGGTTCCTCCAGAGTTGAGGCCGATCGCGGAGAACCAATCGCGGTTCCCGTGCATCACACCGGGCACGATCAACTCCGGGAGGAACTTGTCATGAGCCGCACCACTGTCGTCGCCCTTGCTGTTGCCGCTGTCGTCGGCACCACGGGCGGCATCGCCCTGGCCGTCACCACCGTCGGGACGCAGGAGGACAAGCGCCCGGCGGCTTCGGGCTCCACGCCGGCGACGCCGACCGGCGAGGAGAGCTCCGGTGAATCGAAGGACCCCGCCGACGCGCTGTTCTACTACGCCGACGGTGCGATCCACGACGGCAGCCAGAACGTTCCGGTCCCCACCGGGATCGCGGACTCCGACGTCCTCGAGCTGGCCCGGGTCGACGGCGGCTGGCTGGTCGTGGAGAACGGCACTGACAGCAGCGGCGACCCGCTCTTCACCGGGACCTTCGTGCCCGAGAAGGGCTCCGCGTGGCGCATCGGCGAGTGGCGGGGGAGCTTCGACCTCACCGCCGAGCGTGACCGGGTCCTCTACGGCAACGGGGTGAACTGGAAGGCCGCCGAGTTCGCCACCCGCAAGGCCACCCCGCTGGACGTGGTCGACGGGCCCGGTGAGGAGCTGGAGTTCATGACCAGGCCCGACATCGAGCCGGGCATCGCGATCACCGCGAGGGGCGTGCTCACGGGATGGCGGTCCAACGGTGAGACGCTGATCGTCCAGACCGAGACCGACCAGTGGTCGCACGAGCTCCTCGTCCTGCCGCGCACGGTCCAGGTGCCGCTGACCTCGGCCGACGGACGGTTCGCGATCGCGACCTACGACGACACCGAGCCGTCGTCGGAGGTGCCGGGCGCCGGTTGCCTGACGGGCGGGCGGATGGATGCGGTCGACCTCTGGTGGACCCACTGCGAGACCGGCCCGGCCTCGGCGGCGCCGTACTCACCGGACGGCGAGCAGGTCCTCGTCGGCCGCACCGTCACGGACGGTCCGGCACCCTCGGGGCTCGAGGTGATCGACGCGACCACCGGCAACCTGGTGCACGAGTTCGACCCGGGCAACTACCTGATCGGTGCCGAGTGGGCCGAGCAGGCCGACACGGTGTTCACCCTGACCGCCGAGGACAACTCCAACACGCAGTCGATCAGCCGGTGCGACGTCACGACCGGCGCCTGCGCGAAGGTGGCCGAGGTCGAGGGCAATGTCGTCCTCGGTTCCGTCTCCTAGGCAGGCAGATCGGTCAGTCCTGGACGCGCAGGAGTGGCCGGATCGCCTGTCGGGCGTGGTGGATGCGGGACTTGATGGTGCCGAGCGGGGTGTCGAGCAGCCGGGCGATCTCGTTGTAGTCGAGCTCCTGGATGTCGCGCAGGACGAGCGGCTCGACCAGGTCGGGACTGCTGGCGGCGAGCACCTCCAGCGCCTCGAGCAGATCGAGGCGACTGCCGGCGATCACGCTGGTCGTGCGCGGATCGGCGTGCACCGGCAGCTCGTCGACGGCGACCTCGGAGGCGCGCCGCTTCAAGGAGCGGTACGTCGACCGGGCGCTGTTGGAGGCCACGGCGTGCAGCCACGTGGTGAACCTGCTCCGACCGGCGAAGGTGCCGATCTTGGTCGCGACCAGGAGCAGCGCGTCCTGCGTCGCCTCCTCGGCGTCCTGCGGGTGGAGCAGCATCCGCCCGCAGATGCGGCGTACCCGCGGCTGGATCGCGGCGAGCAGGTCCTCGAGCGCATCGCGGTCGCCAGCGGCGGCCCGCAGGGCGAGGGCGTCCAGCTGGTCGGCGTCGAGCGTGTCCATCGCGGTCCTCCCGAGGGCGACGAGGTCGGGCACGTCGACCCGGTGGCCGGCCGCCCGTCAGGCACAATACGCAGCGTGTCCCTGCCGGAACGTCTCGGGAGGCTTCGCCGGGTGGACCGGATCGGAGCCGGTGGTTTCGCGACCGTCTGGCTCTACCACGACGACGAGCTCGACTCGCCCGTCGCGGTGAAGGCCCTCGCCGACAACTGGGCGCAGCGCGAGGACGTCTGTGAGCGCTTCCTCGAGGAGGCCCGGATCCTGCGGCGCGCGGACTCCGACCACGTCGTGCGGGTCTACGACATCGGTGCCGTCGACGGCACCCCCTACTTCGTCATGTCGTACGCCGACCGCGGCTCGCTCGCAGACCTGCTGGAGCCCGGCGTCCCGCTCCCCGCGGCCCGGGCGGTCGACCTGCTCGCCCAGGCCGGTGACGGGCTCGCCGTGCTGCACCGCCACGGCGTGATCCATCGCGACGTGAAGCCGCAGAACCTGCTGATCCGCTCCACCCCCGACGGTGGGGAGCGGGTGATGGTCGCCGACCTCGGGGTCGCGAAGGCGATGCTGCACGCGAGCGGCCTCACCCAGGTGGTCGGCACCCCGGCGTACATGGCGCCCGAGCAGGCGATCGGGATCGGCCTCGACCTCCGCGCCGACGTCCACGCGCTCGGCGCGGTCGGCTACCACCTGATGACCGGTCGACTCGTGCGCGACGGCGGGATCGGTTCGCTCGCCGTCCCGAGTCTGCCGCCCGCGCCGTCGACGGTGGCCGCCGTGGCGCCGGCCTTCGATGAGGTCCTGCTCCGCTCGCTCGCTCCGGCGCCGGAGGACCGGTGGCCCGACGTACCCACGTTCGTCGACGCGTTGCGCGCGGCCGAACGGGACGCTGCCTCGGTCGCCGGACCAGTGCGGACCGCCGGGCGCAGTCACGCAGGGCCCAGTCACGCCGGGCCCGGTCGTGCCGCCGGGGCACGCCTGCTGCCGGTGCTGCTGCTGTCGCTGCTGGTCCTGGCCCTCACCTTCGGTGTGGCCTACGGAGTGACGGCCTACGTCCGCTGATCCGACAGAGCGCACAGGAGGATCGATGACCTACCCCGGCAACCCGGACGTCCCCGACGACGTCTTCGCCGACATCCGCGGTCAGGTGGCCGACTTCGTGCGCACCCGGGTCGTCCCGCGGGAGCGGGAGATCATGGACGCCGATGCGGTCCCCTCCGACCTGCGCGACCAGCTCGCGGCGATGGGGATGTTCGGCTACGCCATCCCGCAGGAGTGGGGCGGACTCGGCCTCGACCTCGTCCAGGACGTCGAGCTCGCGATGGAGCTCGGCTACACCTCGCTGGCGGTGCGGTCGATGTTCGGGACGAACAACGGGATCGCCGGCCAGGTGCTGGTCGGCTTCGGTACCGACGAGCAGCGGAGGCGCTGGCTGCCCGAGCTCGCCTCGGGTGAGGTGGTTGCCTCGTTCGCGCTGACCGAGCCGGGAGCCGGCTCCAACCCGGCGGGCCTGCGAACGACGGCCACGGCTGACGGCGAGGGCTGGGTGATCGAGGGTGGCAAGCAGTTCATCACCAACGCCCCGGATGCCGGACTCTTCGTCGTCTTCGCGCGGCTCCGCCCCGCGCCGGCGCAGGGCGTCGGCATCGCGGTCTTCCTCGTGCCGGCCGACAGCGCAGGGGTGGAGGTCGGCCCGAAGGACGCCAAGATGGGTCACGAGGGTTCGGGCACCGCCGAGGTCACCTTCAGGGGCGTGCGGGTCGGTCCGGAGGCGCTGGTCGGCGGGGACGCCGAGGCCGGGTACCGCGCCGCGCTCACCTCCCTGGCCAGGGGCCGCGTGCACATCGCGGCCCTGGCGGTCGGCTGTGCGCAGCGCGCACTGGACGAGTCGGTGGCGCACGCGGCGAGCGCCACGCAGGGCGGCACGGTCATCGGCGACTTCCAGCTCGTGCAAGCGATGCTGGCCGACCAGCTCATCGGCCTGGAGGCCGGACGATCGCTCGTGCGGGACACTGCGCGTCGCTACGTCACCGGGGAGGACAGGCGGGTCGGGCCCAGTGCCGCGAAGGTCTTCTGCACCGAGATGGCCGGAC
The DNA here is from genome assembly GCF_001428565.1 of Nocardioides sp. Root190. Taxonomy (GTDB): domain Bacteria; phylum Actinomycetota; class Actinomycetes; order Propionibacteriales; family Nocardioidaceae; genus Nocardioides. The sequence continues at coordinate 104,033 of NZ_LMIA01000007.1, forward strand.
GGTGTGCGGATCTCGCGGTCCAGGTGCACGGCGGTTCGGGCTACCTGCGCGGGGTCGCGGTCGAGCGGATCTACCGCGACGTGCGGTTGCTGCGGTTGTACGAAGGCACCAGCGAGATCCAGCGGCTGATCATCGGTGGCGCGCTGGTCAGGGCTGCGAAGGAACGCTGACGTCGGTCCCGGGCTCGGTGGTGGGCTCGGTGGTGGGCTCGGTGGTGGGCTCGGTCCCGGGCGGGACCGGGCAGGTGGGCTCGAGCGGACCGGTGCCGTCGGGATCGAGCGGCTCGCCGGTCGGCTCCGTCGGGTCAGCGGGTTCGGTCGGGTCAGCGGGTTCGGTCGGGTCGGTCGGGTCAGCGGGTTCGGTCGGGTCGGTCGGGTCATCGGGTTGCGTCGGGCAGGTCCACGGACCGCGTCCCTCGTCGTCGCCCGGTCCGGACGGACGCGGTGCCTGGGGCGTGGGCACCGGTGCGGGTCGGGCCGTGGCGTGCGGCTCCGGGCGCGGCTCGGGTGCCGTGCCGGGGCCGCGGCCCTTGTTCCGGGCGCGGGTGGGCCGGACGTCCGGGGACCCGTCCCCGAGGCTGCCGACGGGTACGACGACCGGGGCGTCCCCGATGGTGAGCAGGCCGCCCGGGGGCTCCTCGCCGGCGAAGCGCTCCGCGATCGCCCGGACGACGCCCTCGGCGCGGGCATCGGGACGGGCCGTGGCCGCAGGGGCCGGGCTGCAGAGCAGGACGGCGGCGGCGAGGGTGGCGTCGTCGAGGTCCTGGGGGTCCCGCTTCCCGTCGTCGTCGGCGTCGACCCCGACGACCGACCAGGTCGCCGGCGGGATCATCATCGGCCCGGTGGCACGGTCGTGGAGCGGGTCGCCGTCGAGTCGGCCGCCGTCGGTGTCGGCGACCGGTGTCCCGTCGGCCGAGGTCAGGGGCGGACCGGCCAGCACGCGCACGCCCGGTCCGAGGGCGGTCGGTGCGTCCCGGCCGTGGTCGCTGGCGAGCAGCCCGATCGCGGCGAGGAGCGTCCACTCGATGGCGCAGTCGTCCTGCGCGCTCTGCAGGATCAGTGCGGCGCGCTGGTAGGCCGTCAGTGCGTCGGCGGGGATGTCACTGACGTGCGACCCGGCGACCTGTGCGGGCAGGACCGAGCCGGGTCCGAGCGCGAAGGCCGGCAGGCCGACGTACCCCTGGAGGGGGAGGGCGCTGGTGTCCCCGGCGCTGACCGTCGGCAGGGCGGGGTCGGCGGTGGGGCCCCGTCCGGGGGTGAGGATCGGTGCGGGCCTCAGGGGCGGGGTGGCGATCGGAGCGGCCTCGGGATCGATGCGTCCCGAGCCGGAGGTGAGGGTCGCGACGAGGACCATCCCGACGGCTCCGGCGGCGGCGCCGCGCAGGGCGTGGATCCAGGTCCGCTCTGCGATGGCAGGCGTTCTCCGTGGCGCTGTCGCCGTCACTCTCTCGTGCCCTTCGTCGTGCGGGCCCCATGGCGGACAGCGCGCTGCCCCGCAAGCTAGGAGGTTATCGCGGCCGGCGCGGGTCGGTCGAGGGAACGGCGTCGAAACGGGTGACGGATTCCGGACGTCGATCTGCCGCGGCCAGGCCGCTGACGACGGTGGCGTCCCGGAGCTCGTCGCGGTGGACCCGGGCGTGCAGTCCTGCGGCGCCGAACGTGTCGAGCGCTGCGACGACCTGCGCCTCCGACACCTCGCACACCACCGAGCCGCCGGTCCTCAGCCAGTACGGCGCGAGTGCGGCGACCCGGCGCAGCAGGTCCAGGCCGTCCGCCCCTCCGTCGACCGTGGCGAGTGGCTCGTGGTCACGGGACTCCGGCGGCATCAGGGCCACGGCGGCGCTGGGGACGTAGGGGACGTTCGCGAGGATCATGTCGACCTGCCCTCGAAGGTCCGTGGGCACGGGACCGGCGAGGTCGCCCAGGTGGGCGATGCCCCGCACGGGTGCGAGGTTGCGGGCGGCGCAGGCGGCGGCCGCCGGGTCGATGTCGGTGGCGTGCAGCAGGAGGCCGGGGCGGCGCCGGGCGAGGGCCAGACCGAGGGCGCCGCTCCCGCAGCACAGGTCGAGGACGATGCCGGCCCGCTCGTCGGCACGGGTGGAGAGCAGGGAGTGGGCGACCTCGACGAGGTACGCCGTGCGCTGTCGCGGCACGAAGACGCCCGGATCGATCGCGACCCGGTCGCCGTCGAAGGCGACCCAGCCGACGACGTACTCGAGGGGCTCTCCGGCGATCCTGCGCAGCACCAGCTCCTCGAGCCGGGGACCGGTCGCGGTCTCCTCCAGCACCGCGGCCTCCTCCTCGGCGAACACGCAGCCCGCGGTGCGCAGGCGTTCGACGAGGGTGGGCACCGGAGCAGCCTGTCAGATTTGGATCCCGGGATCAGGCCTCCGGCATCAGCCACCACCCTGCGACGTACAGCACGATGCCCGCGCCGAAGCCGAACACGACGGCGGCGACCAGCAGCAGCCGCACGATGGTGGCGTCGATGCCGAGGTGGTCGGCGATGCCGCCGCAGACCCCCGCGACCATGCGGTTGTTGCTGCGGCGGGTGAGCCGGCGGCCGGTGGTGGTGGTGGAACCGGGCGAGGAGTAGTTGTCGTAGTTGCTCATGACTCAACGGTGCCTCGCCAGCGCGGGCCACACATCGGGGATCGACCCCGGTTGGTCCCTGAGACGGCACTGATCTCGCCCCCGGTGGTGGGCGTGCCGACCCTGATCCCGGCCTGCCATGCTTGGACCATGCGGCCCCAGGTCGTCGCCCACCGCGGCGCCAGTCACGAGCTCGCCGAGCACACGCTCTCGGCCTACCGTGCAGCGCTCGACACGGGCGCCGGTGGCCTCGAGTGCGACGTGCGGCTCACCGCCGACGGGCACCTCGTCTGCGTGCACGACCGCGACCTGCGCCGTACGGCCGCCAACAGGGGCGTCGTGTCCAACATGGAGCTCGCCGACCTGTCCGAGCTGGACTTCGCAGCGTGGAAGAACCCGTGGGCCGACCTCGACGACGAGGCGCCTGACGAGGACGAGGACCTGCGCGGAGTGCTCACCCTGCGCAAGCTGCTCGAGACGGTCGCGGACTACGACCGCCGCGTCGAGGTGGCGATCGAGACCAAGCACCCGACGAGGTACGGCGGCCTCGTGGAGAAACGGCTGGTCGAGATGCTGCGCGACTTCGGCTGGGACCAGGCGGGTGCGCCCGTGCGGATCATGAGCTTCTCGTTCACCGCGTTGCAGCGCGTCGAGCGGTTGGCCCCCGAGGTGCAGCTGGTGCAGCTGTTCGACAAGCCCAACCAGTGGCCGATGCTGCGACGCGTGATCGGTCGCGACTGGACCGTGGGCCCGGGCATCAAGATCCTGCGCCAGCACCCCCGGTTGCGCGAGAGCCTGGTCCGCAGCGGACGCGACATCCACGTGTGGACGGTCAACAAGGAGAAGGACCTCGACGTCTGCCTCGAGCTCGGGGTGAAGGCCGTGATCAGCGACCGGCCCCGCTTCATGCTGGACCTGCTCGACGAACGCTTCGGCGGCGGCGAGTAGGTTTCGCGCATGGCGAAGAAGAACCGCACCAAGGCCCCTGCTGACACCGCCCCCGGCGAGGTCGGCCCGCGCCAGCCCTGCCCCTGTGGCTCCGGCAAGCGCTACAAGGCCTGTCACGGCGCCCCCGGCGGCGGCGACGTCTTCGTCAAGCGGCCCTTCGAGGGCCTCGCCTCCGAGTGCGACATCGTCGCGCTGCGCGAGCTCGTTCCCGCGGCGACCGCCGTACTCCCGCTCACGGGTGAGTACGCCGACCGCGTGGTCAAGCTCTGCACCCTCCTCCCGATGGCCGCGCCCGCACTGGTGCGCGAGTCCGGCGAGGTGTGGCTGGGCCTGCAGGTCCAGCACGCGTTCGGTGACCCCGCCCGCGACCTGGGTGCCGTGCTCCTCGAGGCGCTCGCCGCCGAGCCGGGTGCCGGGATGATCGGCCTGACCAGCACGCCCGGCACGGGCCCGCGTCTGCAGGACCTCGTCGCCGACGGCCCGCTCGCCGTCGAGGTGCACGAGGGCTTCGACTTCTGGGTCTCCGACATGGACGCCAGCTCCGAGCTCGCCCAGGCGCTGGAGGCTGCCGACGGCGCTGCCGCTCCGACCGCCCGCCTGACCGAGGTCACCGCCGCCTACTGGACCGCGATGGGCTCCAAGGAGCACCTGCGCTGGGTGATGCCCGAGCCCGAGGACGTGCTGCTCGACGCCCTCGCCCGCCTGCACGTCTCCGGCGACGACGTGATCGTCCCCGAGGCCCGCCTCGTCGGCATGTTCCGCGCCCACGGCCTGCTCGCCCCGGTCTGGGACCTCCCCGTCGGCACCGGCCCTGAGCCGCTCGAGGAGGCCGCGACGACGTTCAAGGCCAAGCTCGACGCCGCGCTCGCCGACACCTCCGAGCTCACCACCGAGCAGCGCTCCGCGCGCAGCGGCCTCGCCAACCGCCAGGTCACCATTCGCTGACGAAGTGCGTGGTTCTCTCCGCCGAAGTGCGTGGTTTTCTCCTGCGAAGTGCGGACTCCTCTCCGCCGAGATGCGCTGTCTGCTCCTCCCCGGAGGAGAAAGCCGCGCACCTGGACGGAGAAACCCGCGCACTTCGCGGGAGAAGACCACGCACTTCGCGCGCCACTCAGGACAGCTGCAGGACCCAGACCTTCAGTCGTGAGTAGCCCTTGACGGACACGCGGCGCAGGCGCCGGAAGCGGTACGCCGTGCCGCTGGTGTCGTCGTTGGCGTGCTCGTCATCCGCCTCCCCGGAGCGGCCGGAGAGCGCGTCGTACATCCCGAGGTCGATGAGCACCGAGCTCGGGCGGGCCACGGAGGTCAGCCGGGCGGCGATGTTGACCACCGGACCGAAGACGTCCCCGAGTCGGGTGACGACGTCGCCGTACGCGACTCCGGCGCGCACGGCGGGGAACGGGTCGGCGGGGTCGGCGCCGCGGCGGGTGAGCTCGAGGGCGATCTCGGCCATGGCCTCGGGGGAGTCGGCGACGATGAGCAGCTCGTCACCGATGTTCTTGATGATCCGACCGCCCCGGTCGACGGTGAGCTGCAGGACAGCGGCCTCGAACGACTCGAGCCATGCGACCAGCTCACGGTCCGAGAGGGTGCGGGAGCGGGAGGTGTAGCCGACGATGTCGACGAAGCAGACGGCCAGCGTGGTCGCTGCCCCCGACGACGACTCGGCGAGCATCCGGGAACCGGCGCTCAGCAGGTGGCGGCGCCAGGCGTAGGACTGGAGCTCCTCGACCCGCGGCATGATCTCGTCGGAGATCGCGAGCAGGCCGACGGTGGGATCGGCGCCCATCTCGCGGGCGACGTCGGCGAGCAGCGCGACCTGCCAGTCGGCGAGTCGGGCGAAGCTGCGGCCCCACGTGCGGACCAGGCCCTCCTGGCGTTCGGCGCTGAGCACGCCGAGCCGGATCAGGTCGCTGGCGAGCTCGAGGGCTCGCACGTCGGAGGTCGTGAAGGCGGCGGCGTCGTCGGGGACGCGAGCGAAGCCGAGCAGGTGCCACAGCTCGTTGGCCATGTCGACCGAGACGCCGGCCCGGTCGGCGACCTGCTGCTGGGTCAGGTGGGGAGCCTCGCCGAGCAGGTGCTGCTCGAGCGCACCGATGACCCCGCCGTCACCGGCGGGGTCCACGGGCTGGTTCACCCGATGTCAGCTGTCGGTGCCGAAGCGGGACTGCGCCACCTCGAGGAGAGCCTGGTGGAAGGTCGGCCACTCGGCGTCGAGGTCGCGGAGGATCTCGTCGGTGAGGTGGATCGTGTCGAGCGGGGTGAGCGCGACGATGGTCGCGGTGCGCAGGCGCTGGCCGACGATCGCGGCCTCGCCGACGATGTCGCCCGGGCCGAGCTGGGCGATCTCGGCGCCGTCCTTGCGCACCGACACCGTTCCCTCGAGCAGGATGTAGGCCTTGTCGGCCGGGGTGTCCTCCCAGATCGGGGACCAGCCCTCGGGGAGCCTCACACGGCGCCCCGTCGCGCTGATCCGCGCGATCTCCTGAGGCGTGAAGTGCTCGAAGAACGTTGCCATGCTGACCCTTTCGCTGTGCCGACGGCTGTCGACTCCCCATGCTTGTGCCGACCCTAGTCGGCCTGCCGCGCCCGCGGGAACGTCTGGCGCGACAACCGTTACAACGTGTCCGGATTAGCCGGGTTATCCGCAGGCCGCTCAGAGCGGATCGCGCGAGACCGGACAGCTCATGCAGCGGGGGCCTCCGCGTCCGGAGCCGAGCTCCGAGCCGGCGATCCGGATCACCTCGATGCCCTCCTCCTCGAGCCGTGCGTTGGTCCCGTCGTTGCGCTCGTAGGCGACCGCGACCCGGGGTGCGATGGCCAGGGTGTTGTTGCCGTCGTCCCACTGCTCGCGCTCGGCGGTGACCGGGTCGAGGCCGGTGTCGATGAGGTGCAGGGTGTCGATCTGCATCGCCTTCGCCGCCGCCACCAGGAAGGGCTCGGGCGGCGCGACCACCAGGTCGGGGGAGCCGGGTTCGCGGGCCGTCACGGCGTACGCCGTCAGCGTGTCCGCGACGTTGGGGTACATCACGACCTTGTCGACGTCGACCATGGTGCAGACGGTGTCGAGGTGCATGGTCGCCCGCTCCTGGGCGATCGGCACCGCCAGCACGGTCGTGGCCAGCCCGGCCGCGAACACCTGGCGGGCGAGCCGCTCGGCGCCGGCGGGCGTCGTACGCTCCCCGACCCCGACGGCCATCACGCCCGGCCCGAGGAGCAGGACGTCGCCGCCCTCGACGTGCTCCAGGTGGTGCCCGTGCAGCCGGCCGATCCCGGTGAAGCGCGGGTGGAAGTGGTAGATCAGCTCGGTCAGCTGGGTCTCCCGGCGGCGCGCGGGCATCGCGAGCGAGGTGATCGCGACGCGGTCGCGCAGCCAGAACGACGAGTCCCGCGTGAAGAGCAGGTTGGGGAGGGGCGCGACGAGGAAGGTCTCGTCAGCCAGCAGCGAGGTGACCAGGGTGCCGGTCGCCAGCCCGGCCCGGACCTCGTCGTTGCGCACGCCCGCGGTCAGCAGGTAGGTGAGCTCGTCGGGCGTGGCCGCGGCGAACATCGAGCGGAGGTGGGCCCGCACCGGGTCGCCGAGGTCGCGGCCGCTCATCCCGGTCAGCGTTGAGTCCGTGATCGCGGCCCGCGCGACGGGTTGCTCGAGGGTCTCGGTGAGCAGCTCGGTCAGGTAGAGCACCTCGACGTCGCGCTCGCGGAGCGCCGCGGCAAAGGCGTCGTGCTCCTCCTGCGCCCGGGCGACCCACGGGATGCCGTCGAAGAGCAGCCGGTCGTTGTTGCGCGGGGTGAGCCGCTGGAGCTCGGGTCCGGGCCGGTGCAGGAGCACCGAGCGCAGCCGCCCGACCTCGCTGTCCGCGCCGTGGGGAGCCGGGTGCGTCGCAGGGTGGGCCGCCATGACGACACCCTAGGCGTCGTACGGCGACCGCATCAGCCCCGGAAGGGGTCCGCGGGGTAGACGCCGAGCACCTTGATGTCGGTGGTGAAGAAGGTCAGCTCCTCCAGCGCCCGCTTGAGGTCCGGGTCGTCGGGGTGGCCGTCGACCTCGGCGAGGAACTGGGTCGCGGTGAAGTGGCCGCCGACCATGTAGCTCTCCAGCTTGGTCATGTTGATGCCGTTGGTGGCGAAGCCGCCGAGCGCCTTGTAGAGCGCGGCCGGGAGGTTGCGCACGTTGAAGACGAAGCTCGTCACGACCGGGCCGTTGCCCTGGGGTGCGGCGACGAAGTCGGGGGAGAGCAGCACGAACCGGGTGGTGTTGTGGTCCTCGTCCTCGATGTCCTCGCGGAGGATCTCCAGGCCGTAGATCTCGGCGGCCAGCGGCGGCGCGATCGCGGCCTGCGTCGGGTCGCCGGCCTCGGCGACCTCCCGGGCAGCGCCCGCGGTGTCGCCGGAGATCAGTGGGGTGAGGCCGAGCTCGCGGATCACCTTGCGGCACTGGCCCAGCGCGTGGACGTGGCTGTGGACCGTGCGGATCGTGTCGACGCTCGCGCCCGGGTTGACCATCAGGTGGAACTGGATGCGCAGGAAGTGCTCGGCGATGATGTGCAGTCCCGAGTCGGGCAGGAAGTGGTGGATGTCGGCCACGCGTCCGGCGATCGAGTTGTCGATCGGGATCAGCGCGAGATCGCAGTCGCCACTGGCCACCGCTGCGAAGACGTCCTCGAAGGACGCGCACGGCACGGCCTCGGCATCGGGGTAGTTCTGTTTGCACACGATGTGCGAGTTGGCGCCGGGTTCCCCCTGGTACGCGATGCGGGCCATGGCGCAAGGCTAGACCCCGGCGCGTGCGGCGCGTGCGGCGCGTGCGGGCCGGACGGGCCGTTGCTGATCTAGTGTCGACGCATGGCCATCGCTCTCGCGCTCCTCGCCCTGCTCGTGGCCGTGGCCGCCCTCGTGGTGGCGCTCCGCTCCGGCGCAGACCGCTCCCGGTCGGCGAGTGACGACCTGCCCGCCGACGCCGCCGGACTGCGGCGCGAGGTCGCTGCCCTGCGCGCCGAGGCGGCCGGTGCGCTGCGCCACCTGGCAGTGGTCCGCTACGACGCCTTCGACGAGATGGGAGGACGCCTCTCCTGGTCCCTCGCGCTGCTCGACGACGCCGGCAACGGCGTCGTCCTCACCTCGATCCGCGGCCGCAACGAGGCCCGCACCTATGCCAAGTCGATCAGCGACTGGGCCGGGGAGCAGGAGCTGTCACCCGAGGAGTCCGAGGCCGTCGCGCACGCGCGGCTCGCACGCACCTGAGGCGGGCGGCTGGCTGGATCAGGGCCGGCGCGCACCAAGCGGATTCGGGTCGCACTTGGCGATTCTGCCCCGAATTCGCTTGGTGCGCGCCGAGCCGGAGGCGGGATCAGGCCGTCCGCGGCACCCGCACCAGCACGCGGCCGTGGATGCACTCCATCGACAACCCGGTGCCGGGGCCGATCGTGTCGCCGTCCAGCTGGCGGGGCACATCGCCCGACGCGCGTACGACGACCTTGCGGCCCGTCATCCGGGTCACCGACTCGCCGGCGTTGTTCTCCCGGCGCGTCACCACACGCAGGACGAGCGGGATCCAGCTGACGAAACGGCGCGGGTAGAGCAGCACGACGTCGAGCTGGCCGTCGTCGATCGCGGCGTCGGGGAGCAGCACCATGCCGCCCTGCAGGCTGCCCACGTTGCCGATCACGCAGGTCCGCGCGCGGTGCTTGGTGAAGGGCATGTCGTCGATCGAGATCTCGAGCTTCATCGCCGGGAACATCAGCGCCTTGAGGCCGGACAGGACGTAGGCCAGCCAGCCGACCTTCTTCTTGATGTCCTCGTTGACGCCCTCCATGATCGCGGCATCGAAGCCCATCCCGGCCATGACCAGGAAGTGGGTCGGCTCGAGGCCGTCGCCCTCGGCGGAGACGATGTCGATGGCTCGGTCCTGCCCGGTCAGCGCGATGTCGATCGCCGCCCGGATGAACAGCGGGATCTCGAGGTTGCGGGCGAGCAGGTTGCCCGTGCCGGCGGGTACGACGCCGACCGGGATCCCCGTGCCCGCGAGCTCGGCGCACACCTCGCGCACGGTGCCGTCGCCGCCGCAGACGATGACGAGGTCCGCCCCGTCGACGGCCGCCTGGTAGGCCTGGCCGGTGCCGGAGTCCTCGACGGTGGTGAGGTGCCAGCGCGGCTCGTTCCAGCCGGACTCGGCGGCCATCGTCGACACCATCGCCTGGAACTGCTCGACCGACTCGACCTTGATCGGGTTGAGCACGACCGCGAGGTCGCGGCGTGACCCGTACGGCTCGGGCAGGGGATCCGACTTGAGGGCGTGGCTGCGGGGCAGCGGGTTGTAGACGGCGATGCCGAGGAGCAGGACGCCGACGCCGAGCAGGAAGCCTCCGACGACGTCGCTGGGGTAGTGGCGCCCGAGCAGGATCCGGTCGGCGGCGACGAGGAGGAAGACCAGCACCGCGGCCGTCCCGATCAGGCGGCGGATGCCGGAACGGCGTACCAGCATCATCACGAGCAGGATCACCAGGCCGCTGAATGCCGCGACGGCCGAGGTGTGGCCGGAGGGGAAGGCGTTGGAGTGCAGGAAGTACTCCGGGTCCTGCCAGACCGGCCGGCCGCGGCCGACCAGCACCTTGGTGAGGTAGGTCAGGAGCGAGGTGGCGGCCATGACGCCGACGACGAGGAAGGCCGCGCGGCGGTGGCCCTTGACGTACATCACGACCGCGAAGACAGCCGTGATCGCGGTCATGCCGATCGTGCCGAAGACCAGCTCGATCGCGCGGAGGGGGTGTTCGAGCCAGCCGCCCTGGTCGGCGGCCCAGGCCCGGGCGTCGGCGCCTTCGCGGTCGAGATCGATCACCCACGACCAGTCGGCGGCGACGGCGGAGGCCACCGCGCCGAACAGCGCGAGGAGGATCAGCGAGGCCAGCAGCGGAGTCCGGCGAGGTCGGTCGAGCACCAATGGAGAATAGGACACCGTGTCGCAGGTGCGGCACTGCGCGCGGGCGCTGGTGGCCCTCGCTACCGTCGAGTCATGGCTGCACCGACCTCCACGCCCGCGCCGCGCCGCCTCGGCCGCTCCGGTCTCGTCGTCTCCGCGATCGGCCTCGGCTGCAACAACCTCGGGCGGCCCGGGGCCGCGACCGAGTCCCAGGAGGGCAGCGACCGCGTCGTCGCGGCAGCCCTCGACGCGGGGATCACGCTCTTCGACGTCGCCGACACCTACGGCGCCACCCCCGGCCTCGCGGAGGAGCGGCTCGGCAAGGCGCTCGGCTCACGGCGCAGCGACATCGTGCTCGCCACGAAGTTCGGCATGGACATGGGCGGCGTGAACGGCCCCGACTTCGGTGCCCGCGGCTCGCGCCGCTACGTCCGCACCGCCGTCGAGGCGTCGCTGCGTCGCCTCGGCACCGACTGGATCGACCTCTACCAGTTCCACACCCCCGACCCGGCCACCCCGATCGAGGAGACCCTCTCCGCCCTCGACGACCTGATCCGCGAGGGCAAGGTGCGCTACGTCGGGCACTCGAACCGGGCGGGCTGGCAGATCGCCGAGGCGGAGTACGTCGCCCGCGCGCTCGGGACCGAGCGGTTCATCTCTGCCCAGAACCACTACAACCTCACCGACCGGCTCGCCGAGCTCGAGGTCCTGCCCGCCGCTCGCGCCTACGACCTCGGTGTCCTGCCGTACTTCCCCCTCGCCAACGGCCTGCTCACCGGCAAGTACGCCACCGGCGTGGCCCCCGAGGGCTCCCGCCTCACCCGCTCGCGCCAGCACCTGCTCGAGGACGCCGTGTCCGCGCCGCTGCAGGCCTACTCCTCCTTCGCCCGCTCCCGCGGTGTCTCGGAGGTGAGCGTCGCGATCGGCTGGCTCCTCGCGCAGCAGCCCGTCACCTCCGTCATCGCCGGCGCCACCTCCGTGGAGCAGGTCGCTGCCAATGCCGCTGCCGACGCGTGGGTGCCGAGCGCCGAGGACCTGGCCGAGCTGGACCGGATCTTCCCGGCGCCGGAGCCGATCTCCCCGTTCTGAGGGAGTGCATGGGGGATCCATGCACCCGGGCACGACCAAACCGATGCGCGCCGGCCACCCCTCGCCGGATAGCCTGAGCGACATGATCGACCCGCGCATCCTCCGTGACGAGCCCGACCGCATCCGCGCCTCGCAGGCCAAGCGCGGTGCGTCTGCCGACGTGGTCGACCGGGCGCTGGAGGCCGACGCCGTACGACGGGCCGCCATCTCCACGTTCGAGGAGAAGCGCGCCGCCCAGAAGGTCTTCGGCAAGCAGGTCGCGCAGGCCTCCGGCGAGGAGAAGCAGGCCCTGCTCGCGCAGGTCAAGGAGCTCTCGGCCCAGGTCAAGGAGCTGGAGGCCGCGCAGACGGCCTCCGACGAGGAGTGGACCGCCTCGCTCAAGGCGATCCCCAACGTGGTCGCCGAGCAGACCCCGCCCGGCGGCGAGGACGACTTCGTCGTGCTGGAGGAGGTCGGCACCCCGCGCGACTTCGCGGCCGAGGGCTTCGAGCCCCGCGACCACATCGAGCTCGGACGGATGCTCGGCGCGATCGACCTGGAGCGCGGCGCGAAGGTCAGCGGCAGCCGTTTCTACTTCCTCACCGGGATCGGCGCCCAGCTGGAGCTGGCGCTGGTCAACCTCGCGATGGACCAGGCCCGCACGGCGGGGTTCACGCAGGTCATCGCGCCGTCGCTGGTCCGCCGCGAGGCGATGGAGGGCACCGGCTACCTCGACCAGGGTGGCGGCGAGGACATCTACCGGATCGAGGGCGAGGAGATGTACCTCGTCGGGACCTCCGAGGTGCCGATGGCGGCGTACCACTCCAAGGAGATCCTCGACGGCGCCTCGTTGCCCCGCCGGTACGCCTCGTTCAGCCCGTGCTTCCGCAAGGAGGCCGGCTCGCACGGCAAGGACACCAAGGGCATCATCCGGGTCCACTGGTTCGACAAGGTGGAGATGTTCGTCTACACCACGCTCGAGGACGCCGCCGCCGAGCACGAACGCCTGCTCGGGTGGGAGAAGGAGTTCCTCGGCAAGCTCGAGCTCGCCTACCGCGTCGTCGACATCGCCGCTGGTGACCTCGGGGCCAGCGCGATCCGCAAGTTCGACTGCGAGGCGTGGATCCCGACCCAGGGCAAGTACCGCGAGCTCACCTCGACCTCCAACTGCACCGACTTCCAGACCCGGCGCCTCGACACCCGCGGCCGGTTCCCTGCGACGGGCTCCGCGACGGGCTCGGGCCAGGGGGAGATCCGTCCGGTCGCCACGCTCAACGGCACGCTGACCGCGATCACCCGCACGATCGTGGCGCTGCTCGAGACCCACCAGCAGGCCGACGGCTCGATCCGGGTCCCGGCTGCGCTGCAGCCGTACCTCGGCGGCCTGGAGTTCCTGAAGCCGATCGGCGCCTGAGGTGTCCGCCCAGCCCATGACGCCCGAACGGCCGCCGCGCCTGGTCGCGCTCGACATCGACGGCACCCTGCTCCGCTGGGTCACCGGCCTCGGCATGAGCCACGAGGAGGTGACCCCGGCCGTCCACGACGCCGTCCAGCGGGTCCTCGACGCCGGCGCCCACGTGGTGCTGTCCTCGGGTCGGGCGATGCACAACATGACCAGCGTCGCCGACATGCTCGACCTGCACGGCCACGGCGACCAGATCTGGATCGTCGCCGCGAACGGTGCGGTCGTCCTGCGCTACCCGCCCGCCGAGGTCGTCCACGAGGTGACGTTCGACGCGGCCCCCGCCGTCGCGGCCGTCCTCGCCGAGCACCCCAACGCCCTCGTCGCCGTCGAGGAGCGCGGTGTCGGCTACCTCGTCTCCGCGCCCTTCCCCGACGGTGAGCTCGGCGGGACGACCACCATCGCCGAGGTCGCCGACATGGTCGGTCAGCCGGTCAGCCGCGTGATCATCCGCGACCCCGATGCCACCGCCGAGGACTTCGTCGACCTGGCCAGCCGCCTGGGCCTGCACGGCACCGACTACATCGTCGGCTGGACCGCGTGGCTCGACCTGGCGCCGGTGGGCGTGTCCAAGGCCTCCGGGCTCGAGTACGTCGCCCAGCAGCTCGGCATCGACCGGGCGGACGTGCTGGCCATCGGTGACGGACGCAACGACATCGAGATGCTGGAGTGGGCCGGACGTGGCGTCGCGATGGGTCAGTCGGTCGACGAGGTCAAGGCCGTCGCCGACGACGTGACCGCCTCGGTCGACGAGGACGGCGCCGCCGTGGAGCTCGGCCGCTGGTTCCCGGCGCCCGGATCTGGTGGGATGGACGGGTGAGGCCTGCTCCCCGTCGTCGTCCGGTCGCGCTCGCCGCCCTCGTGGCGGCTGCGGCGATGCTGTCGCTGCCCGTGGCTGCGGCCACGACCACGGCCGCGTCGGCTGCGACGACCGGTCCTGGCGGTACGCCGGTCCGGACGAGCTCGATCCCCGCTGCCTGCGGGATGCTCGACCTCGAGGACGACGACGCCGTCGTCGCGAACGCTGCTGACACCGATGACGTCTTCATCGGTCGGGTGGTCGAGCTGGCGCCGGCAGGCACCCCGGCCGAGCCGATCGCACACGGAGTGCTGGTCGAGGACGCCCTGACCGGCGACCTGCGCCCCGGCGAGCCGGTCCGGATCATCTTCACCGCCGCCGGTGCGGAGCCGACCCAGCTGCGGGTCAACCAGACCTATCTCTTCTTCACGCGCGGCGAGGCCGGCGCGCTGCAGTCCGACGGCTGCAACGGCTTCGCCTCGGCCCGCCTGCTCGACGCGACCCGGGTCGAGGAGCTCCGCGAGGCGCTGGCGCCCGTGGAGGAACCCCCGGGCGTCGTACTCTCCGAGCCGGAGGGTGGGTCCGACGACCCGCCCGAGCTGGGTCGCCTGCTCGCACCGGGCGCTGCGATCACCCTCATCGGCGTGCTCGGACTGGTGCTGATCTCCCGCGTGGGTCGCCAGCGCCGCTGACCCGCAGTCAGCAGGTCAGAGGTACATCCCGCCCGAGCGGGGCTCCTCAGAGCCCTCCTGCTCCGGCGCCATCCCGGGGCCACCCTGGCCACCCTGGCCAGCGGGGCCACCCGGACCCATCGGCATCCCCGGCGGCAGCGCCTTGCGGATCTGCTCGAACTGGGCACGCGCGGCCATCTGCTGGGCGTAGATCGCGGTCTGGATGCCGTGGAACAGGCCCTCCAGCCAACCGACCAGCTGGGCCTGCGCGATGCGCAGCTCCGCCTCGGAGGGCGTGACGTCCTCGGAGAACGGCAGCGAGAGGCGCTCGAGCTCCTCGACCAGTTCCGGGGCCAGGCCCTGCTCGAGCTCGGCGATCGAGGAACGGTGGATCGCGGCAAGACGGCTGCGGCTCGCCTCGTCGAGAGGCGCCGCCTTCACCTCCTCGAGGAGCTGGCGGATCATGCTGCCGATCCGCATCACCTTCGCCGGCTGCTCGACCAGGTCGGTCAGCCCGCGCTCCGGCTCCTCGTCGTGGTCCACGGGGGCGGCGCCCACCGGCGCTCCGTCGGGTCCCACGACCACGACCTGCTCGTCGGCGTTCTCGTTCATGTCCTCCAACCTAGCCAACGGCCCGATCAGGGGGTCAGCAGGACCTTGCCGACGTTGTCGCCCGACTCCAGCAGCCGGTGGGCGTCGCCGACCTGGTCCAGGGGCAGGACCGCCGAGACGACCGGGGTGATCGACCCGTCGGCGATCAGCGGCCAGACGTGCTCGACGACCGATGCGCAGATGCTGGCCTTGCTGTCGGCCGGCCGCCCACGCAGCGAGGTCGCGATGACCGCGCCGCGCTTGGCGAGGAGCTGGCCGATGTTGAGCTCGGCCTTCGCGCCGCCCTGGAGGCCGATGATGACCAGGCGTCCCTCGTCGGCGAGTACGTCGACGTTGCGGGCGAGGTACTTGCCGCCCATGTTGTCCAGGACCACGTCAGCACCGCGGCCGTCGGTCGCGGCCCGGACGACCTCGACGAAGTCCTCGTCGCGGTAGTTGATCGCGGTCTCGGCACCGAGCTCGCGGCAGCGCTCGAGCTTGTCGGCGCTCCCGGCGGTGGTGAACACGCGGGCGCCGGACCGCGCGGCCAGCTGGATCGCGAAGGTACCGATGCCACCGGCGCCGCCGTGGACCACCACGACCTCCTCGGGCCGCAGCCCGGCGACCATGAAGACGTTCGACCACACGGTGCAGGCCACCTCGGGGATCCCGGCGGCGGTGACCAGGTCGATCCCGTCGGGGATCGGCATGACCTGACCCGCCGGGACCGCGACGAGACTGGCGTAGCCGCCGCCCGCCAGCAGCGCGCAGACCTGATCGCCGACGGCCCACGAGGTGACGCCCGCGCCGACGGCGGCGATCGTGCCACTGCACTCGAGCCCGATCACCTCGGACGCACCCGGCGGCGGTGGGTAGAACCCCTGCCGCTGGAGCAGGTCGGCCCGGTTCACCGCCGTCGCGGCGACCTCGATCAGGACCTCTCCGGGCCCGGCGACCGGGTCCGGCACCTCGCTGACGACGAGGGTCTCGGGGCCACCGGGGCTGGTCTGGGTGACGGCGCGCATGCCGCCAGTCTGTCAGGCACCCGTTGGTCGCGTGGCCGCGCGACCCGGCCGCCTACGCGAGCGAGTCGGCGTCGCCGTACGCCGCGTCGGCGAGCTCGTCGATCTCCTCGATCTCGACGTCCTCGTCCTCGGCCGCAGGCGCACCCGCCGGCCGGTCCCACGACTCCGCGAGCCCCTGCGCCTTCGCGGCGAGCTTCTCGACCGCGTCCGGATCGGCCTCCTGCTCACCGGCCGCGAAGCCGAGCAGGAACGCCGTCACCGGTCCGGCAGCGGGATGGACGTTGTCGCGGGTGATCCCGGCGAGGTCCGCCAGCAGGGCCTCGTCGGCCTCGGCGTCGATGTCCAGGACATCGCACAACTCGTCGATCCAGTCGTGGAGGTTCACCCGTCCAGAGTGATCCTTCGATCCGGAACTGACAAGGCCCGCCGGCGTACTCCGTCGCCGACTGCTCCTCAGCGCCGCTCGGCCTCGGAGGCGAGGTCGCGCAGGTCGCTCCACGTGTCGACGTCGCGGGCCTCGTCGCCGAGGGAGGGCACGGGCACCAGGTCGAGGGGGGCGAGCAGCGTGTGGATCGCGAGACCGTGCTGCGCCTCACGGTCCGGTCGTACGGCGTCGAGGCGAGCGGTCTCGACCACGAACGCGAGCTGTGAGCGCCCGTCCGGCCCGGTCAGCACCGCACCCTCGTGGCCGACGGCGGCCTCCTGCAGTCGGCGCACGGTCCACGACGTCAGGTGGGGCATGTCGACCGCGAGCACGAGCAGCGCTGGGAAGCGGCGCAGCAGCGAGTCGCGTCCGGTGAGCAGTCCCGCGGCGGGACCGCCGTGGCGTGGGTCCTCGCGGACGAAGGTGGCGGGGCGCTCGGTGGGGACCTGGTCGCCGACCACGACGACCTCGCCGGCGTCCACGACCGCGTCGAGGGCCCGGTCGAGCAGCGTTCGTCCGCCGAGCTCGATGGTGGCCTTGTCCACGCCGCCCAGGCGTGAGGCCTGCCCGCCGGCGAGCACGATGGCAGCGAATCCGGACAGTCCCAGCTCGATCATCTGCCGAGTCTCCCAAAGCCTGACGGCGCGTGCCTAGGCTGGCTCCGTGACCCTCCCCACGCTCCGGA
This sequence comes from Nocardioides sp. Root190, assembly GCF_001428565.1. Classification (GTDB taxonomy): domain Bacteria; phylum Actinomycetota; class Actinomycetes; order Propionibacteriales; family Nocardioidaceae; genus Nocardioides. The sequence goes on from NZ_LMIA01000007.1 coordinate 121,213, forward strand.
TCGCCCTGGCCCAGGTCGCCTCGACCCTCGACCCCGCCGAGAACCGTGACCGGTTGACCGCCCTCGCCGCCGAGCACGGCCCGGGATCGGACCTGCTGGTGTTCCCCGAGGCCTTCGCGCGCGACTTCGGGGAGGCCGGTTCCGACGTGAGCGGTGCGGCCGAGGACCTCGACGGACCCTTCGCCGGTGCGGTGGAGGCGGCGGCGCGTGGCGCGGTGACCACCGTCGTGGCGGGCATGTTCGAGCAGGGCCCCGTGCCGGAGCGGCCCTACAACACCCTCGTGGTGCGCGGGGCCGACCGGGCGTCGTACCGCAAGATGCACCTGTACGACTCCTTCGGCTACCGCGAGTCCGACCGCCTCACCCCCGGCGCGCTGGAGCCGGTCGTGGTCGACGTCCAGGGCTGGAAGGTCGGGCTGATGACCTGTTACGACCTGCGCTTCCCGGAGCTGGCGCGGTCGCTGGTCGACCGCGGTGCCGAGGTGATCGTGGTGCCGGCGGCGTGGGTCGCCGGCCCCCGCAAGGTCCATCACTGGCGCACCCTGCTCACCGCGCGCGCCATCGAGAACACCGTGTACGTCGCCGCGGTCGGCCAGCCGGCGCCGCGCTACTGCGGTCACTCGCTGGTCGTCGACCCGTTCGGCGAGATCCTCGCGGAGGCCGGACCGGGCAGCCCCCAGGAGCCCGAGCTGGTGCGCGCGACGGCCAAGCGGGACGTCCTCGACGAGGCCCGCCGGGTCAACCCGTCGCTGCTGAACCGACGCCTGCGTTGATCTGGCCGAGCGCTCCTCGGGCAGGGCGGTAGTCTCAACACCCGTGTCCCGCGCCGCTTCCCGTGTCCCTTCCCGGGCCCCGATCGAGCAGCGTCTCGGCGAGTTCGGCGCCTCGCGGACTCCGTTCCTGATCTGGGCCGTGCTGGTCCTGGGCGGCGCCGCTGCGCTCGTCTGCGCGATGGTCCCGATCGGCCCCGAATGGTTGGGTGTGGTCGGCTCGCTGGTGATCGCGACGACGTACACCTGGGCGTTGGCCGCACGGACCGGCGGTCGCCCGTTCGTGTTCGGCGCGCTGGCGCTCACCTGCGGTCTTGTGGCGATCATCGGTGACCATGACCTGCTGCTGACCGGTGCGGCCGTCGCCACCTCGGCGTTGGCGGCGGTGCTCGGCGTGATGATCACGATCCCGGCCGCAGGGTTCCTGCGCTCGGTGCGCGAGTGTGTGGTGGCCCTGGTCGTCGCCGGGATCGGCGCGATGGCCACGATCGGCTTCGAGCCGGCGATCGAGACGGCGCGATTCGAGTACGTCGGCCTGGGGCTCGCCCTGGTCGGCGCGCTCGTCCTCGTCTACCGCCTCGGTGCCGGCTTCCACGGTCTCGGACGGCGCGGTCTGGCGATGGTCGCGATCGGCGGCGTGGTCCTCGCCGCGACGCTGCTCTACGCCGAGATGCTGCGCCGCTACGGCTCCTCGGGCTTGGTGGACCAGCTGCTCGACCAGGTCCGCTGGAGCCGCGAGAACCTCGGCGCCTTCCCACGTCCGATCGAGACCGTCCTCGGTGTCCCGGCGCTCGCGTACGGCGTCCACATGCGCGCCCGCCGGCGCCAGGGCTGGTGGGTCTGCGCCTTCGGCGTCGCCGCCACCTCGCCGACGGCGACGGCCCTCGCGAACCCGGCCGTCACGGTCACGGAGGCCACGTTGTCGGTGGTCTACGGCCTGGTCATCGGCCTGGTCATCGGCTGGGTGCTGATCCGCCTGGACCTCGCCCTCACGGGCAACCGGGGTCGACGGAGCCGGGTGGCCGAGCAGGCAGCCGCGGTCCGCCCGGAGCCCGGACGCTTCGCGCCGCTGCTCTGAGCCGGTGCCGCTCGCGCCGACGGGGCAGAGGGGGCGGGATTTGAACCCGCGGTAGGTCTCCCTACGACCGCTTTCAAGGCGGTTCCGATAGGCCGCTCCGGCACCCCTCCTCGCCGGGCGACGCGAAACGTCGACCGGACAGGTCCAGAGTCTAGGGCGTGACCCCGCCGCTTGCACCGCGGACCGGCTCTTGTTGAATTCAGTCCATGAGCAGCCCGCACGTCCCCCAGGTGACCGACTACCGGCTCGCGCCTCCCGTCATGGCGCGCCTGGTCGGTGCCTACCTGGTGCTGCTCGCCATCGTGCTGCTCGGCACGACCGCGGCCGCGGTCGCCCTCGACCTCAACGCCGACCTGCTCGTGCTGGTGCTGGGCGTCGGGGTGCTCGGCCTGATCGCGCTGGCCTGGTGGCTGCGGAGCCGCCTGGTCGTCGTACGCCTCACGGAGTCGGGCTACCGGGTGCGGATGGTGCGTGCGGCGGGCCTCAACGAGGGCCGCTGGAGCGACATCGAGGATGCGGTGGCGGCGACGCCGCGAGGCATCGAGTGCCTGGTGCTGCGCCTGCGTGACGGCCGCTCCACGACGATCCCGGTCGCCCTGCTCGCCGCTGACAAGGACGACTTCGCTCGCGACGTACGCGACCACCTCAAGCGCGCCACGCGCTGAGCCCCGGGGCCGATTGGTGGTCGCACGGGGCTGCTTGTAACCTTGCTCCGCTGGCTGGTCCCTCGGGGCCGGTGAGCGGAGGAGGCGTCGCCTAGTCCGGTCTATGGCGCCCGCCTGCTAAGCGGGTTTGGGGCTACAACCCCATCGAGGGTTCAAATCCCTCCGCCTCCGCCACCAGCACGAGACCCCCGGTGAGTCATCTCGCCGGGGGTTTCGGTTGTGGCAACGGGGTACTGATCGGCTTGCCACCGGCGAGATGTTGCAGCACGCTGGTTGCAGGAGCGTGGATTCGGGGTCCTTTGTGGACCCCGACGGACAGGAGCCAGAAATGAAGAAGTTCACCCGTCGGGTCGCCTTTGCGGCCGCAGCCGTGATCACTTCGGTGGGTGTGGTGTCCCTCCCGACGGCGGCTGATGCCGACACCGGTTGGCCGCTGCGCGTCAACCCGAAGTACTCCCAGACCACCGGACGCTGACGTCGCCGTCCTGGGTCCGCAGCTGCGGACTCAGGACTGGTCGGTGTCCTGTCCGGCAATACCCAGCTGGCCCATCGTGTAGCCGAGCTGGAACCGCGTCTCGGCGTCGTACTCGTCCTTGAGCTCGGCGACGTAGCCGGCGTACGTGCGCGGGCTGACGCCGAGACGTTTCGCGCTGACCGCGTCCGCGTGCCCCTCGATCAGCATGCGGATCGTCATCGCGCGCTGCTCCGAGGCGATCTCCTTCATCACCCGCTGCTCACCGCTCGCGAACGGCCGCCCACGGGCGAAGGCCCGCTCGAACACGTCGACGAGGTACGCCACGATCGCCGGCTCTCGTACGACGACCGCCGTGGCCTGGTTGTCGGCCGCCGGGATCAGTGCGACCCGCCGGTCGACCAGGATCATCCGGTTGAAGAACTCGTCGAGCGTGCGGACCTCGGCGCCGTGCCGGGTCACCTCCGCGACGTAGGTGTGCGTGGCCGGGTGTCGGCGGGCGCTGTGCTGGTAGAGCGTGCGCATCGCGAGGCCGCGCTTGAGCGCCGCCACGTCGCGCTCGGCAGCCTCGGTGACGGCCTTGGCGTTGCGGCGGGTCTGGGGCTGCGCGGTGAGCAGCTCCTCCTGCGCCTCGGCGACCAGTGTCGTGAGGTAGGGGTTGATCGCCTCGCCGTGCAGGTAGAGGAACGGCCCCGAGTCGGTGGCAGCCGGCGAACGACGCCAGCTCTGGTTGAGCCCGGCGAACGCGCTCGCCCAGCGCGCGGACTCCTCGATCAGCCGCGCGCCCTCGGTGCCGAGCGGCGTGACCACCCGGGACTGGGCATGGCTCGGCTCGAGGGGACGCCACGTCGTACGACCCCCGTCGAGCTGCAGCAGCCCCAGCTCCACGAGGAGGTCGAACGCTCGGCGGGTGGGGGAGTTCTCGGCGATCCGGGGATCGTCAGCGGACAGACCGGCCTCGGCGAGGACCTGCTCGTAGAGCCCGGTTGCCTCCCGCTCGAACAGCTCCCGATCCTCGGGCTGGTAGCCGGCCATGGCGCCATGGTTCCACACCCGCCGGCGTCCGTGATTCGGCATCACGGCGCCCCCTCGGCTATTCTCGTCCGGTCGCACAGCGACGCGCGCCTGTAGCTCAACGGATAGAGCATCTGACTACGGATCAGAAGGTTTGGGGTTCGAATCCCTACAGGCGCACAAGGCAAAAGCTCACGTCATCCTCGCCGTTGACGTGGGCTTTCGTCGTTTTCGAGCAATCGTCGCCTTACCGCGGGCGAGACGCCGGACAGCACCGACGACATGCCCGCTCCGAGCGCGAGGGATGTGTGGTGTCTGATCAGGTACCATTTCCCGCCAAGGGAGGTCCCATGGACTCGGACACGGACGCCAAGGATGTCGCTCGGCAGCTGCGCGCGGCCCTGTGTCGCAGTGGGCTCAGTCTGCGCGGTTTCGCCGCAGCCCTGGGCACCTCACATTCCCGCCTGTCGTCGTGCCTGAAGGGCACCGCCAGCCCGTCTGCCGCGTTCTTCCTTCGAGCACTACGCCAAGGTGCCGCGCTGGGCGAGGCAGATGCGCGCGGGTGGATGACACCGCAGAGCACCCGGCAGACGCTGAAGGAAGCGATCGCGCAGGGCGATGATCGATGGGCCTTCAAGGTCGTCACCCAGGCCCGCGACCAGGTTCGCGCAATGCTGGCCGGTCCGGGTGAGCCTGTCGCTGCGTGGGAGACCCGACCCTCGTCCACGGGCGAGGAGAGGTGGGACGGGCTGCTCGCGGCCCTCATTGCACACGAGTTCGCGGAGTCGGGTCGGACGCCGCCGGCGTGGACTGCGTTTCGTGCGGTGCACGAGTGGGTCCTGCCCAACCTGTTGCTCGATGAGACCGCCATCCGTGAGGCGACGCCTGAGTGGCTGGCCGAGCGCGGGATCTACATCGCTCGACGTGACCTGATCACCGCATGAGTACGGCCGTTGTCAGTAGTCACAGGTCGGCAGTTCGATTCCTGTCGGAAGCGCACCGGCAATCAGTCGAAGGCCACGACGCGCCGGTAGCCACTCGGGCGCCGACTGGTCCCGTCGGCACGCCGCGCGACCTCTTGGAGTGATTTCACCAAAACCGTCCGGCGCCGGGACTTTGTCCCTATCCTTCCGGGCACGGGGGGTCGGCAGGTGCCGGCGGGGGGCTCCCGTCGACGAGAAGTGGCTTCCCCATGAGTTCCAGCACGCACCGCGCCCGACGTACCACCTCGACGAGGTCCGAGACCGTGCTGCGCAGCGCCGTGGTGCTGGCCGTCGCAGCGGTCCTGCAGGTGCCGGCTTCCTCGCAGGCCGATGACGGTACGACGGCGAGCGAGCAGCGCTCGGACCGAAGTGCCGCTGTGGCCGAGGCGGCCGCCACGGGCACTCGGGTGGAGATCGAGTCCGCTCGGACGTCGTCGAGCGCGACCTTCGCCAATCCCGACGGCACCCTGACCTTCGAGGCCTACTCGGGTGGGCCGGCCAGCGGGGACACCTGGGTGCAGAGCGCGAATCCGCAGGCCAGCCAGCACACGTCGCCGGAGCTGCGGGTGGGCACCACCAACATCGGCATCACCAAGGCTCGGTCCTACCTCAGCTTCGACACCTCCGCGCTCGACGCGGAGCCGGGATGGATCGTCGATGCCAGCGTGGAGCTGTCGAACTTCACCGCGGGCTCCTGCTCGGGATCGCCGATCCGACTCTCCCGAGTGACCTCGGCGTGGACGGAGGCCGGCATCACGTGGGCGACCCAGCCCGCGACCACCGCGACGGGCTCGAGCATCAACGCCACGGCCCACGGAGCCAATGGCTGCGCGACGGAGGGCACCGTCGAGTTCGACGCCACCCCGATCGTCGCGTCCTGGGCCGCCGGGATCGACAACCACGGACTGCAGCTGAAGGCGGACAAGGAGGGCGCCAACGCGAGCTGGCGCAAGTACCGCTCCCTGGAGGCGGCGGCCCCCGCTGCCGCGCCCAAGCTCACCGTCGTCATCAGCCGCCCGCCGGCGACCCCCACGGATCTCGTCATCACGCCGAGGACCGGTGACTACGTGACCTCGGCGACCCCCACGCTCTCGGCGGTCGTGAGCGACCCCGACGGCGGCGAGGTCGCCGGCCGCTTCGAGATCACCAGCGGGATCCAGACGGTCTGGACGGGGACCAGCACCACGGTCGCGTCCGGCGAGGCCGCGACGATCGTCGTACCGGCCGGAGTGCTCGAGGACGGCAAGATCTACACCGTCGCCGCACGTGGCGTGGACCCGTACGGCATGAGCAGCGCGGACCCGGTCACCAGGATCGTCGCGGTCGACACGATCGCCCCGACAGTGGCGATCAGCTCGGCGCAGGTCAGCGACGGCACCTGGACCGCGGACGTCCCGGAGGCCGTGACGATCCTGCTCGACAGCCCTCCGGGCACGGGTGGCTTCGACATCGACTACGACGGCGTGGAGGCCACGCTGGGCGCGAGCTCCGCCGGTGATCGCGAGCTCGTCTTCCAGCCGACGCCCGGTTGGCACGTCCTGGTCGTCACGCCCTTCGACCTCGCCGGCAACGTCGGCGACCCGGTGACGTTCAGCTTCGGCATCGGCACCGCCCCGGCCATCAGTGCCACGGTCGACGTCGAGGGTGAGGACGGCTGGTCCCTGGCCGGCTCTCGCCTCACGCTCACCGTGACCGGCTCGGGCGACCCCGATGCGGAGTACCGGATCGGCGAGGGTGCCTGGACGTCGTACGCCGCACCGGTGCCGCTGCCCGAGGGTCGGTACGACGTGTCCTGGCGCCTGCTCCAGGGCGAGGACGTCGTGGAGGAGGACTCCACGTCGGTGAAGGCGGACGCCACCGTCCCGACCGCTGCCGCTGAGGTGAACGGCCGACAGGTCACGGTCACCGCGACGGACCCGGGCGCGGACGACGCCTCCGGTGTCGCCTCCACGGAGGTGCGCGTCGACGGTGGCGCGTGGACCCCCTACACCGCGGCACTCGTGCTCGACGACGGCGCGCACGTGGTGGCCTTCCGCGCGACCGACGTGGCCGGCAACACATCCACCGTCGGCCAGGTCTCGCTCGCGGGGATCGCGCCTGTGCTGGTGAACGCGCCGGTGGTCACCGGGACGGCCCGCTACGGGGAGCGTCTCAGCGCGACGGCCGGCAGCTGGGACCAGAGCGTCACGACCGCGGTGCAGTGGCTGCGCAACGGCACGCCGATCGCGGGCGCGACGGGATCGTCGTACCGCCTCGCACTGCTCGACCTCGGCGCGCGCCTCTCGGTGCGGGTCACGGCGAGCGCGCCCGGGCGACCGAGCGGCACTGCCACCTCGGCCGCGTCGCCGGTGGTGGCCAAGGCGCTCAGCCGCACCGCGGTGAAGGTCGCTCCGACGGTCGTGTCCAAGGGCGGGACGATGACCGTCCTGGTCGTGGTCTCCAGTGCGACCGCATCGCCGTCGGGGCGGGTGCAGGTGACGATCGCGGGCCGCACGGTCACCAAGACCCTGGCCAGTGGTCGGGTGAAGTTCACGGTGAAGGCGACGGTCCGCGGGACGCAGAAGGTGACTGTGCGCTACCTCGGCAGCAGGATCCTGGGGACCAGTACGGCGACGACGGGCTTCCGGGTTCGTTGAGTCGCGGGTCGGACGGTCACCACCGTCCGATCAACCGCGCCGCTCGGCGTCGTACCCGCGCGCCGAGACCCGTCGGCAACCAGGTGGGAACTCCCCGGAGGTGGACGAGCTCGTCATCGGTGGGCGCTCGGCCCACTTGACGGATGAAGTGGTGGACCATCGCCCGGTCACCGTCGCCGGGACCCTGAACGTGCTGAGTCATGCCGACTCTCCTGGAGGATGCGCGCGCTGGCGCGCTGGGTGCACCACGCCGTTGCTGGACGCGGAGACCAGTTGGTACCCGCGCCACGCCGGTCCATCCCCGCTCACCCACCTGCTGCGTGCCGGGGCGGGTGACCGACCAGGTCGCGGTAGAGGTGTTCATGGAGCCTCGTCACCGTTGCCTGCTGCTCACGCCGTTCGGCCACCGAGCAGGACAGGTCGGGGCGCTCTTCGTAGGCACCTCGGACGGCGTCGACGAGGGACTCCGGGACGAAGCGGGCCTCGTCGTGGAGGTAGGAGAGCACCGGTCCCTGCTGTGCGTGGAAACCGCAGGTCGGTGCGATGACCGTGGTCCCCAGGTCCCGACAGGCCTCCAACCACCGCGAGTGTGTGCCGAAGTGGTCGGGAAGGACTGACACGTCGAGCTCTTCGATGTGGTCCCACAGCTGCGCATCGGGCAGGGGGTCGTGCACCCGGAGGTCGACCAGCCCGCGCTCGGCGCTGCTGCGCAGGTAGCAGGAGAGCCTCGGGTCCACGCGGTGACCACCGGGCACGAGGGCATCCCTGTGGCCGTTGACCTGCAGCACCGCGCCGCGCAGCGCGGCAACCGTCTCCACGAGGCACGGCAGGATCGCCATCGGGTCCATGCTCGGACGCAGGCTCCGCAGGTGCAGACCGACCCGGAACTCCCCGCCGGGACGGCGGGAACGGACCGCGCCCCGCGCCGCCATGCGGTCGAGCGGAACGACGTGCGGGTGAGGGATGACGCGAGCCGGCCGACCCCAGCGCTCTTCGATCTGCGCAGCGGCGCCGGGGGTGAGCGTCACCACCACGTCGGCTGCCGGGACGAGCACGTCCAGCCGTCGGTCGTGCTCGTCGGGCCGCTCGTGGTGCGGGTGGCGGAGGTGTCGGACGGTGACGACCAGCGGCGTGCCACGACGCCGCAGCTCGGCGACCAGCTCGGCGAGCTCCGCCGGGTCGCGGTCGTCGATGTCGTCGCGGAGGTGGACGACGCCTGCGTCGGTCTCCGCGGCAAGGCGTCCGGGAGCAGTCGGCTCGACGGTCGGGAGGAGGGAGGGAGGTGGGACGGGCACGGCGGTCACCAAGCTGTCTGCGGGTCGACGTGCCCGGGGACCCGGGGCCTGTGCGACGACGGACGAGACGCCGGTTGCTGGACGTCGTGGTTCGGCTCCGTCCGCGGGATGCCGCGGTGGATCGGGGCCGAGGGAGTCGTACCCGCTCGGGAGAGATCGATACGTGCTCGGGTGTGGGGCTTGCCCGGGCAGCGGTCGGGTACTGCCGTGGCTCCGGAGCGAAGAAGCAACCCAGAGAGCAATCCAGAGCAGCGGAGGGCGAGGAGCGACATGAGCACGATCTCGGCGGGCGGCCCACGAAACGTCCTGGTCACCGGAGCCTCGAGCGGCATCGGCCGCGAGGTGGCACTGGCGCTGGCAGAGCGGGGGGACGCACTGGTGCTGGTCGCTCGCCGCCACGCCGAGCTGGAGGACCTCGCCGTCCGCTGCCGGCTGCTCGGTGCCAGCACCGTGGTGGTCGCACCGGCGGACGTGGCCGACGACGAGGCCTGGACGGATGCCTTCGCCGAGGGCCTGGGCGAGCTGGGGCGCATCGACGTGGTGGTCCATGCGGCCGCGGTGGCGGCGTACGGACGGTTCGACGAGATCCCGGGTGAGGTCTTCGACCGGGTGCAGGAGGTCAACGTCCGCGGCACGGCCAACGTCGCACGCACGTCGTTGCGCCACTTCGACGACCGGCAGCGCGGCCACCTCGTCCTCTTCGGATCGCTGGTCGGCAAGATCGGGACGCCCTTCCTCTCGCCCTACGTGACGAGCAAGTGGGCCGTGCACGGCCTGGCGCGCACGCTCCAGGCCGAGCGCGCCCGAGGACCTGTCGACGTCAGCCTGGTCGAGCCGGGCGGCGTGTCGACGACCATCTACGACAAGGCCGCCAGCTACCTCGGCGTCCAGGGCAAGCCACCTCCGCCCGTGTACGGCGCCGAGCGCGTCGCCGCCGCCACGGTGCGCCTCATCGACCGCCCGCGTCGGGAGCTGCCGGTCGGGGTCTTCAACCCCGTCATCTCGGCCGGGTTCCGCCTGTTCCCCGGCGTCTACGACCGGATCGTCGCGCCGCTCGTCACCCGCTTGGCGCTGGGCGACGAGCCGGTGGCGGACCATCCCGGCAACCTCTTCCAGTCCCAGCCCGAGCCCGTACCAGCGAAGGACCGCCGATGAGCACCCTCGAGAAGCACGCGATCCCCGTCCGGCGCACCGTCGACGCCTCGCCCACCGACGTCTGGGCCGTCCTGGCGGACGGCTGGCTCTACCCGAGCTGGGTGGTGGGCGCCGCGCGGATGCGCGACGTCGACGAGTCCTGGCCGGCGCAGGGCGCCCGGTTGCACCACTCGGTGGGCAACTGGCCGTTCCTGCTCGACGACAAGTCCGAGGTCCTCGAGTCGGCGCCCCCGCGGCTGCTGCGGCTCCAGGCGCACGGCTGGCCCGCGGGCGCGGCGGAGGTCCTCGTCGAGATCGAGCCCGACGGCGCCGGCTCGCTCGTGACGATCCGGGAGGACGCCGTCAAGGGGCCGGGCGCACTGGTGCCCCGACCGGTCCGCCAGGCCGCGATCGTGCCCCGCAACCGCGAGGCGTTGCGGCGGTTGGCCTACCTCGCCGAGGGCCGGTAGCGCCTCAGCGCACCCGCACGGCGACGAGTGCCGAGGTGTCCTTGCCGACCGGACCCAGCCCGCCCGAGGAGAAGATCGCGGAGTACGACGACGCGCGGACACCCGTGAAGCTGCGGCCAGAAGGCAGGCACGAGATCGGGATCGACATCTGCACGTAGTTGTCGGCGTAGTTGACGCTCAGCCGCTGGCGGTCGAAGCAGAGCTCGCGGCCGCTGCCGGCGTAGACGGTGCGGTACCAGTGGCCGCTGGCCTCCTGCCGCGCCTGGAAGGTCACGCGGGTGCTGCCGACGGTGCCGACGGCCCGGAGGTCGTGCCACCGCGACGAGGAGTGTCCGGCGACCTCGGCCGTTCGGATGCGCACCACGAGCCGCCGCGTGCCGGCGTCCTTCCACAGCCGGACGCCGCGGAGGTCGGACATGTTGCGCAGCGTCGTGGTCGCCTTGGACCAGTACGTCAGGCGCGTCTGGTCACCGGCCGGGTCCCCGGTCGAGGCGGCCGCCGTCGCGGGTGCGACCCCGACGGCCAGGGTGAGGAGGACGGCGACGACGAGGGTCAACAGACGCTTGATCACAGGTGACATGCTCTCCCAGCCGCACCGGCTCGAAACCGCCACCCCCGCGTCGCGGGTCAGGCGCCTCCCGGTGAGTGCTCCAGCAGGCGCGACCAGGCGGTGCCCAGCAGCCTCCTGCGAACGACGCCCCCGCTCCCGAGGGCAGCACGCGCAGCGTTCCAGCCACACGCGCCGTGCACGCCACCGCCGGGATGCGCGGATGCTCCGGCGAGGTAGAGGCCCTCGACGGGTGTCTCGGGCCGACCCAGGCCGGGGACGGGACGGAACACCAGCTGCTGGTGGATGCCGGAGGTGCCCGCGTTGATCGCGCCGTCGACGAGGTTCGAGTCCGCGCCCTCGATGTCACGCGGCCACTGGACGTGCTCGGCGAGCACGAGGTCGGAGAACCCCGGCGCGTGCCGCTCGATCGACGCCCGGACCCGGTCGGCGACCTCGCGCAACCTGTCGTCGTCGTCCGCGATCGCGTGGGGGACGTGGGTGTAGGCCCAGGCGCTCTCGGTGCCGACCGGGGACCGGGACGGGTCCGCGGTCGTCATCTGCCCGAGCAGGACGAACGGGTGACGAGGAGTGCGCTGGGTCGACAGGTCTGCCGCGAAGTCGACGAAGCCGGCCTCGTCGACGCCGAGATGGACGGTGCCGGCACCATGGGCGCCGCTCGCCGTCCACGGGACCTGCTCACGGAGGGCCCAGTTGAACTTCAGCGTCGGGTTGTCCCAGTGGAACCGGTCCAGCGCGGCCCCCATCCGGGCCGGCAGGTGCTCGCGCCCGACCAGCCGGTCGTAGAGCGTGGGCGCATCGACGTCGGCCAGGACCGCACGTCGGGCCCGGACGTGCGTTCCGTCCGCCAGTCGTACGCCGGTCGCCCGGCCGCCCTCGACATCGATCCGTTCGACCCGCGTGCCCGTGCGCAACGAGCCGCCCGCCGCGGCGTACCTCGCAGCGAGCGCGTCCGCGAGACGCTGTGCCCCGCCCACCGGGACGGGGAACCCGACGTCCTGGCCGAGCATGCACAGCAACCAGCCGAACAGCCCGCTGCCCGCCGCGTCGGGACCGACGTCGGAGTGCATGGCGTTGCCGGTCAGCAACACGGCCGCGCCCTCGCCCCGGAACCGCTCGTCGGCCAGGCGGTGGACGGGGAGGACCGCCTGCCGCAGCATCTCCAGTGCGTCGGCGGTGCCGAGCGAGCGCAGGAGACGCAGCGCGGAGCGGACCGGTGGGAAGGGCGTGAAGAGTGCGTCCAGCAACGGGTCGCGCACCCGGTCCCACTGGGCACACAGCTCGAGCCACGCCTCGCCGTCCCCCGATGCGAACTCCTCCAGGCCGGCCGCCGTGTCCTCTGCGCGACGGTGCAGTACGGCGCACCGGTCGTCCGGCAGCACGTGGGCCAGCACGTTGGGGGCCTGGGTCCACGACAGACCGTGGTGGTGCAGGTCCAGTCCTCGGATCACCGGCGACGCGGCGGCCAGGGGGTAGAACGCACTGAACAGGTCGTTGCAGAACCCCGGCTCGGTCACCTCCGCGCTCCGCACAGCGCCGCCGACCACCTCGTTGGCCTCGACGAGCAGGACGTCCCACCCCGCGTCGACCAGCGCATTGGCGGCCACCAGGCCGTTGGGCCCGGCGCCGATGACGACGGCATCGACCGTCCCGAGAGCCGTCACGGCGTGAAGACGACCTTGATCATGCCGTCCTGCTTGTCCCGGAACTTCGCGTACGCCTCCGGAGCCTCCTCGAGCGGCAACCGGTGGGTGGCGAACGACTCGGTGCCCAACGGGTCGGCGTCGTCCAGCAGCAGCGGCAGGATGTCGTCGCTCCAGCGGCGGACGTTGGCCTGACCCATGCGCATCTGGATCTGCTTGTCGAACATCTGCATCATCGGCATCGGCTCGGTGGCGCCGCCGTAGACACCGACGATGGAGACCGTCCCGCCGCGTCGTACGGCGTCGATCGCACCGTGCAGCGCCGCCACCCGGTCGAACCCGACATTGACCATCAGCTTGCGCGCGACCGCGTCGGGGAGCAGCCCGATGGCCTTGATCGCCTTCTCCGCGACGGGGTTGCCGTGGGCCTCCATGCCCACCGCGTCGATGACGGAGTCCGCGCCGCGGCCCGAGGTGCGGTCACGGACCTCGGTGGCGAGGTCGTCGACCGCGTCGATGTCCAGGGTCTCGGCTCCCAGCGCCGCGACGCGGGCCAGGCGCTCCGGGACCCGGTCGGCCACGATCACCCGATGCCCCTCGTGCAGTCCGATGCGCGCTGCCATGTCACCGATCGGACCGGCGCCCATGACGAGAAGGACGTCGTCCTCGGCCAGCCCTGCGTAGCGCACCGCCTGCCAGGCCGTGGGGATGACGTCGGAGAGGAACAGGAAACGGTCGTCCGGGGGACCTTCGGGGACCTTGATCGGGAGGAAGTCGGCGAACTGCACGCGCAGGAACTCAGCCTGGCCACCTGGGACCGAGCCGTAGAGCCGGCTGTAGCCGAGCAGGCTGGCGCCGGTGCCCGTCTCCCGGTTCTGGGTCGTCTCGCACTGGCTGTGCAGGCCGCGACTGCATGTCCAGCAGTCACCGCAGCTGATGTTGAAGGGGACGACCACCCGGTCGCCGACCGCCAACCGGGTCACGTCCGGGCCCACCTCGACCACGACGCCCATCGGCTCGTGCCCGACCACGTCGCCCGGGGTCATGAACGGCCCCAGCGGTTCGTAGAGGTGGAGGTCCGAGCCGCACAGCCCGCTGCTGGTCACGCGGATGATCGCATCGGTGGGTTCCTCGATCCGCGGATCGGGCACGTCCTCCACCCGCATGTCTCGCGGTCCTTGCCAGGTCACTGCTCTCATGTCGCCTCCTCGTCGTTGCTTTCCGAGCGCGGTACCCGATGCCGCCGCCGTGAACACCGGTGGCTCGCCGATCCGGGATCCGTGTCTGAGCCCCGGATCGCGGGGTACCTGCAGAGCCCAACGAGCCGAGGGGTGTGATCCTCGTGAACGAAGAGGTGTTGAAGGACTATCTCCAGCACCACTGGGTGGGCTCGACCGCCGGCGTGGCCCTGTTCCGCCGCGTCGGACGGACCCACGCGGACCCGGACGCTGCTGCCGAGGTCCGGGACCTGGCAGTGGATGTGGCAGCGGACCGGGAGACGCTGCGCGGACTGATGATCTCCGTCGACGTGGCCCCGAGCACGATCGGTACGGTCGTGGCTCGCCTGGCGGAGGCGCTCGGTCGCCTCAAGCCCAACGGACGGGTGCTGTCGCGCTCGCCACTGACCGACGTCGTGGAGCTCGAGGCCCTGCGCCTGGCCACGGCCGGTCGGCGCGCGGGCTTCGAGGTGCTCCGCGCTGCGGCGGACGACGAACCGCGTCTCGACCCGTACGCGCTCGACCGGCTGCTCGAGCGGGCCGATGAACACCTGCGCACGCTCGATCGCCTGCACGTGAGCGTGTCGCGGCAACGGTTGGTGGCTGACGCCGGACCTCATCGCCCGAGCTGAGGGTCGCGGCGTACGACCCAGTCCGGCCGGCCGGTCCGGCCGGCCGGTGCGCGTGGCCGCAGACGGCCGGACCGGGTTCGGCAGCCCCCCAGCCGCCGAACCCGGTCCGTTTCCCTCCCCCGCTCCCGCGGTGGATCAGTGACTCAGCGCGACCGCCTGGTGCGTCGGCTGGGTGGACTGGCGCTGCATCGTGCGAGAAGCCCGCTGGATCCGCAGCAGCATCGCTGCGGACGGGGTCACCGTGCCGCGGACGTAGGTGGACAGCCGTGACGGCGAGGTGCCGATCCGGCTGGAGAACTCGCGCTGGGAGGTACCGCTCAACGCGACGAGGTGGCGGATCTCCCGAGCGACCTGGTCGCGCTCCTGGTCGCGGCACCACTCACGGCACTGCTCGACCGACGACTCGGTGGACGCCAGCAGGACCGGGCGCCCGGACTCCTTGGCGAGCGTGACCAGCAGGTCGGCGTACGACCCCCACGGGCTCGCCGCGATCATGCCCAGGTGGATGCGCCACTCCGGGAGCGTGCCGGTGTCGAGCAGGTCGACGAGCGCGTCGACCGAGGTGATCGGCGCAGTGGCCTGTTCGGTGTCGAGGTCCTCGAACACCAGCGCCCGCGCCACGGATGCGCAGGTGGTCGCGAGGGGTGCCGCCTCGTGGGTCGTCGCCGGATCTGCGGCGAGACGCGCCTGCAGGTCGGGGGCGAGCAACCGCCGTGCCGCTGCGCTCGCCCACGGCAGCGACGTCGACGTGTCGAGCGCGATCGAAGCCCGGTGCTGGAGTCGCGCGAGCCGTCGCTCCCCGAGGTGATCGACGAGGTGCGAGGTCGCGACGTAGTCGGACGTCTCGTCGAAGGCGACGAGTGCGACCAGGTTGGCCAGGACCGCACAGCGCGCGGTCGAGCGGGGGTCGCTCTGGTTCTGCTCGAGGATGGTGAGGAACGCCTCCCACATCGGAGCGTGCTCGGGCGCCACCGTCCCGGCGCGGTCCAGGACGCGGAGCAGGACCTCCTGGAGGGCAGCTCCCGACTTCACCGGCACCGGGTGGCTGGCGAACTGGTCCCTGAGGTCCAGGGGTGAACGGTGGGCGAGCGTACGCGTGTGGGGCATGGCGTCGTGGCTCCTCGTGACTCGGTTCGGACTCCGCGCAGGGCCGTCGAGCGGCACCTGCACCTACCCAGACGGGGTGCGCGTCGGAACATCACGCCGTTTTCACATTTGATCCCACTTTTTTCTCTGCGTGCCCTCCCGCACGCCTGCCCGTACGATCAGCGAGGCACATTTCTTCGGGGCGAAGGCCCCAGGGAAGACGACGAGGGGATGCGTTGACAGTCGAGGGAGCGCCGCAGGGCGGCACGGACTCCGTGCTGCCCATCGGAGCGCCGCCCCCGGGGGAGCTGTCCGACGACGACTTCGACCACCTCTACCGGACCCATGTCGACGACGCCCGCCGGCTCGCCACGATCCTGGTCGGGGCCGAGCACGCCGAGGAGCTCGTCGCGGAGTCCTTCGCCCGGGTGCTCGCGCAGCTGCGGGCCGGGCGCGGCCCGATCACGAACTTCCGCTCCTACCTCCACGTCACCATCCGCAACGGGTTCCGCGACTCGTTGCGGGCCACCCGCGAGGCTCCCGTCTCCGACCAGCCCTGGTTGCTCGACGACGCCCAGCCCTCGGTCGAGGAGCTCCTGGAGGACCTCGCACCGGACACCGCTGCCAGTGCCTTCGCCACGCTGCCCGAGACCTGGCAGCAGGTGCTCTGGCACGTCGAGGTCGAGGGTCGCAAGCCCGGTGAGGTCGCCGACCTCCTCGGGATGCGCGCCCGCGCGGTCTCCTCGCTCGCCCACCGGGCCCGCGAGGGACTGCGCCGCGCCTACCTCGACCAGCACGTCGTCGCCCAGGTCGCGGTCGCCGACTGCGGGTGGAGCCGGAGCCGTCTGAGCCAGTACGTCCGCAGCGACCTCAGCCCGCGTGCCGAGGAGAAGGTCGCCTCCCACCTCGGTGAGTGCGAGGCCTGCCTGGCGGCGTACCTCCAGGTCGAGCGGGTCAACCGCAAGCTGGCGGCGTACCTCTTCCCCGTCGTCCTGCTGGGCGCGCTGCCTGCGGGCGGCACGGGGATCCTGTGGCTGGCCGGGCTCACCGGTCTGGCCGGAGGTGCGACGGCGCCAGGGGCGACCTCCGGCGCCACGGGTGCCGCCAGTGGCGGGAGCGGGGTCACCGGGGTCGGCACCGTCGCTGCTGCGGCGGCTGCCGTGGCCGCCGCAGCTGCTGTCGCCGTGGGCGGCATGGCCCTGGTCAAGACCCAGGACGCCGAGCCCGCCGCGTCGGGGGCCGAGGCACTGGCGAGCGACACCGTCGCCGGAGTCGAGGGACCTGCCGGTGCCGATGAGCCGGACCAGCCCGCCGATCGACCGACCACGCCCGAGCCGCCGCCCACCGACGAGGCGCAGCCGGCGCAGCCCGTGGAGCTGGAGCCGTCGCGCGTGCCGTCGGACCCGGAGCCGAGCGACCCGCCCGCCACACCCGCCGCGGGTCCGGTCGTCGTGGCCGCGGTCGCTCCGGTCGCCGACCTGATCGACACCTGCGACACCTGGGGCAACCTGACGCTGCCGACCACCCGTGGGGTGCGCTACGAACGGACGGCGGGCGACGGCCGCTCCGGCGCCTGGACCGTCGAGGCGACGGCGCGGGACGGCTTCGTGCTCCGGTCCGGATCGACCCGCACCTTCGAGGGCGACCTCGGCACCCACCGCACCTGTGCCCGCCTGGTGGACGTGAGTGCAGGCCCTGCGGTGCTGCCGATCCTGGGACCGTGGGACATCGACGTCACCACCGAGGTCGAGGGTGACCGGGCCCGCTCGCTCGAGGTCAGGTTCACGTTCGAGGAGGGCTCAGCCGTGGAGGCGGTCGAGATGCACGGGGCCGGCTGGACCTGCCGCGACGCCGGCGGGCGCCTGCTCGGCGACACCGACCAACCCGGCCTGGATCCCACCGATCCCGTCCTGCCCCTCAGCTGCCTCTTCGAGGCGACGTCCGGCCAGCCGCCGCGCCTGACGCTGCGGGTGTGGGACGGGCTGCTGACGATCACGCCTCCCACGGGCACCGTCACGTTGTACTCCGACGGGGTGGAGATCTCCTCCGCACCGTTCCCCGGCTGACTCGGTCCGGGAGCGTCAGGCCGAGTCGTTCGGGCGGGGCGGGCGGGGTGCGCGCAGGGCGCGCTTCGCAGTGCGGTTGATCCGCAGCATCATCGCCGCCGACGGCGTCACGGATCCGGTGACGTACGTCGACAGGCGCGACGGCGACGTACCGACCAGGCTGGCGAACTCCCGCTGGGTCAGGCCGGTGGAGGTGATGGTGCGGCGGATGTGGTCGGCGACGGCCCTCCGCTCGTCCTCCTCCGCGCGACGTCGGGTCAGCTCCACCAGTGCCTTGACCCCGCCGAACTCGCACGGCTGGCGGTCCGGGTCGAGCAGCGCGAGGGGCGTGTCGTTGCGACCTGACCACGGGTCGGTCAACGCAGCCCTCGCCAGGCGTCGCCACACGAGGAGGTCGCCGGACCGGAACACCTCGAGCACGTCGTCCGCCGAGGTCAGCTGCGGCAGGTCGCCGGCGCCGTCGTGGTCGACCATCAGCAGGCGCAGTGCGGTCTCGCCGCACAGCTCGCGCAGCAGGTCCTCGTCGTGGGTGAGGCATCCGGGGGTCCGGGAGTCCTGGCCCCATGCCCGCGCGCCGAGGGTGCGGACCAGGCTCGTCGTGATCGGTCGGGCCCGGCCGGTGTCGACCGGCGCGAGCAACTCGTCCTGGAGGTCGGCGAGCTCGTCCCGGGTGATCTCCTCGGTGATCCGCGACAGGTCGACGACGTCCTGGTCGGTGTCGAAGTGGACCAACGTCAGTGCGTTCGCGAGCACTGCGAGCCGCACCGTCCTGACCTGGTCGTCGGCCGCCCGCATGGCCTCCCGGGCGGCCTCCCAGGACTGTCGGACGGCCTCGCCATCAGCAGCGCGTTCCTCGAAACGCGCAACGATCCCCCGCATCAGTCGTGCCCTGTTCTTCTGCTGGCAGGGACCGGATCCCCATGCCCGGTCGTCCTGCGAGGAGCCGGAGAACCGGCGTCCGATCAGGACCTTAAGCAGGTGAAGGGCTCGGTTGCACGGCAGCGTGGCCGACCGGTATCAGTTCTGGCAACCGGTTCCCGGGCTGCCGGGAGAGCGTCGCGCCGGGTCAGGACCGACGGCTGCGCCAGCCGCGGCGGCGGTCCGGCGCGTCGGCAGGCGGGTTGGGGTTCGGCGGCGGGATCGGCGCGGAGAACTCCCTCGACGTCATCGGGGGAGTCGACTCCTGCTCGGCAGGCTCTGCGGTGCCGGGCTCGGCAGTCGGCTCGGGAGCGAAGGGGTCCCGGCCGAACGGCTCCTGGCCGAAGGGCTCGCGAGCGAAGGGCTCGCGAGCGAAGGGCTCGACGGACTCGGCCACTGGCGCCGGCGCGAACGACTCGACCACCGGTGCGGCATGGGTCGGCGGCGCGAACGGCTCGGGCTGGGCCGGTTCGGGCTGGACCGGCTCCGGCGGTGCGGCGGTGGAGGTGGCGGCGTACGTGTGGCGAGGAGTGGGCTCGGCGACCTGGCCCTCGATCTGGGCGACGGGTGCCTGCAGGGGTCCGCGGACGCCTCCGGTCACCGCCTCGACGCCGTGGAGCACGCGGGTGCGGATCTCGTCCATCCGCGAGGCGTGCCGGTTGGCCTCGGCGAACAGCTCTTCCTGAGCCGTACGACGGATCCGCTCGAGCTCGGTGTTGAGGTGGTCGCGCTCCGCGGCGGCGTCACGGCGGAGGCGCTGGGCCTCCATCACGTCGTGCTCGCCGGCACGGACGATCTCGGCGGCGTCGTTGCGCGCGCGGTCGACGATCGTGGCGGCCTCGGCCTCCGCGATGGAGCGGCGCTGCTCGAGGATCTGCTCGGCCTCGGCCCGGAGGGTCTCGGCGGCCCGCATGGCCTCCTCGATGATCCGGGAGGCCTGGCTGGTGGCCTCGCGGCGCTCGCTCAGTGCGGCGGCGGCAGCGTCCTCGGCCTCGCGGCGCAGGGCGATCACGTCCTGGAAGTGCTGGGCGGAGGGGAGCACCGACGACTCGACCGCCTCGGCGGCGGGCTCGGCCGCCGGCGGGCCGGCCTGGGCGGACGGCGCTGCCGGAGCAGGCTCGGAGGCGGGTGCGGACGGCGCGGGAATCGTGCCGGACGGGATGTCGAGGGCCGTCAGACCCGGCTCCGGGGCGTCGGGGACAGGACGCGAGGAGGTCGGGGTCTCGGGCGGGTGCGGCGCGCCGAGCGGGTCGGAGTCGTGGTCGCGGTGGTCGAGGTGCTCGTCGAGACGATCACCGAGGTGGTCGACGGGCTGGGTGCTGCGGCGTTCGCCGAGGTGGTCGACGGGCTGGCCGTCGTCGTCCCCCGGTCCGCGTCCGTTGTCCCCCGACATGTCCCCCACCGTGTCCATCGTGTTCCCCTCGGGTCCGGTCGCCGTCCCGCGAGAGCCGGGCGCGATCCGCAGGCAGACTTTCACATTCACCGTCGCCAGTGAAGGGGAGGTCGCCCGCGGGACCGGCCCGGGCGCCCGCGTCACACCAGCTGGTCGAGCGCGATCTCCAGGGCCGTCGCCGCCACCAGCGTCGGGTGGGGTGAGCGCTCGTGGCAGGCCGCGAGCGCCGTGCGGATGGTCCGCGACACGTCGCCGAGGATCATCTCGTCGGACACCTCGCCGATGCCCTCCATCAGCAGGGTGAAGGTCCGCGCCATCCCGCAGTTGGCGATGAAGTCGGGGATCACGGCCACGTGCTGGTCGGCGAACTCGTACGTCGGGCCGTAGAAGATCTCGGGATCCGCGAAGGGGACGTTGGCTCCGGCGGAGATCAGCTCGAGACCTGCGGAGACGAGCCGTTTGACGTGCTCGACGGTGACCAGTCGCGACGCCGCGCAGGGCAGGAAGATCTCCGCTCCCATGTCCCAGATCGTGTCGTCCAGCTCGGCGAAGCCGATCAGGGACTCGGCCCGCAGCGCGTTGCCCTGCTTGCCGACGAACAGCGCGCGGACCTCCTCGGGAGTGAAGCCGTCGGGGTTCATCAGGCCGCCGTCGCGGTCGATGATGCCGACGACGCGCGCGCCCGCCTGGGCGAGGTAGAAGGCGGCGGCGGAGCCGACGTTGCCCCAGCCCTGCACGATGACCCGCTTGCCGGCGAGGCTCTGGCCCTGCGCTGCGCCGTACGTCGCGTAGTAGTGCACGACGGACTCGGCCACTCCCCAGCCGGTGACCATGTCGGCGATCGTGTACTTCGCCTCGCGGTCGGGGGTGTAGCGCGGGTCCTCGACGACCTTGGAGACGCCGAGCCGCAGCATGCCCACCCGCTGCACCAGCTCGCGCTCGTCGGCGGCGAAGTGGCCGTTGACGATGCCCTGCTGCGGGTGCCACAGGCCGTAGCGCTCGGTCAGCGGGATGACGTCGTGCACCTCGTCGACGTTGAGGTCGCCGCCGGTGCCGTAGTAGGTCTTGAGGAGCGGGGAGACCGCCTTGAACCACCGCGCGAGCACGCCCTCGCGGCGCGGGTCGTTCGGGTCGAAGTCGATGCCCGACTTGGCCCCGCCGATGGCCGGGCCGGAGACGGTGAACTTGACCTCCATGGTCTTGGCCAGCGCCTCGACCTCGCTGCGGTCCAGGCCGGCCCGCATCCGGGTGCCGCCGCCGGCCGCGCCGCCGCGCAGCGAGTTGATCACGGCCCAGCCCTTCGCCTCGGTCTCGGCGTCGTGCCACTCGAAGACGATCTCGGGCGCCGTGGCCTCGAAGCGGTCGAGGAGGTTCTTCATCTCGGTTCCTTGCGTCGTCGTGGTCATGCGTGGGCCTTGCTGATCCGGCCGCGGCACTCGCCGAAGCCGATCCGGGTGCCGTCGGCGCCGGGGGCGCTGGCGCGCAGGACGATCTCGTCGCCGTCCTCGAGGAAGCCGCCGCCGCGTTCGATGAGCGAGCCGACCTGGTCGGGATCCGGGCCGGAGATGGTGCCGGAGGCGAACAGGTCGCCGGTGCGGGTGGGTGCGCCGTTGACGGTCAGGTGGGCGAGCATCTGGGCGGGCGACCAGTACATCGAGGCGTACGGCGGCCGGCTGATCACCTCGCCGTTCCACTCGACCTCGACCTCGATGTCCAGGCCCCAGGGTCGGTCGAGGGCGAGGTAGGGCAGCACGGCCGGGTCCTGGGCGGGGGTGTTGACCCGGGCGGCCCCGAGCGCGGCCATCGGCACGACCCACGGGGAGATCGTGGAGGCGAACGACTTGCCGAGGTGCGGCCCGAGCGGGACGTACTCCCACGCCTGGATGTCGCGTGCCGACCAGTCGTTGAAGAGCACGGCACCGAACAGGTGCTGGTCCGCGTCGCCGACACCGATCGGGGTGCCCATCGGGTTGCCCACACCGACGACGAAGCCGAGCTCGGCCTCGATGTCGAGGCGGGTCGAGGGACCGAACACCGGTGTCTCGGCGCCGGGGGGCATCCGCTGTCCGCAGGGACGGACCACCTCGGTGCCCGAGACGACGACCGACCCGGCGCGGCCGGTGTAGCTCACCGGCAGGTGCTTCCAGTTGGGGAGCAGTGGGTTCGGGTTGTCCGGCCGGAACAGGCGGCCGAGGTTCGAGGCGTGGTGCTCGGAGGCGTAGAAGTCGACGTAGTCGGCGACCTCGAACGGCAGGTGCAGCCGCACCGCGTCGACCGGGTGGGCACAGGAGGAGGGAAACGCGCCGCCCAGCGCCTCGGTCAGGCGGGCGCGGGTGTCGTCCCAGCGTTGTTTCCCTTCAGCCAGGAACGCGTTGAGGCTGGGCTGCGCGAAGACCGGCTCGTCGAGCAGCGTGGCGAGGTCGACGACGTGGTCGCCGAAGCGGGTGCCGACGCGCGGGGCGGACCCGTCGACCGAGTAGACGCCGTACGGCAGGTTGGTGATCCCGAAGAGCTCGTTCACCGGGCCACCTCCCCGAGGAGCCCGAGGGCGGCCAGCTCGGCCACCGGCTCGTCGATGCTGCAGGTGCCGAACGAGCGGAAGGCCTGCCGGGTGGCGGGGGACGTCGCTGCGACCCGGTCCGCGAGGCGGCGCCCGTCCCGCTCGGCGAGCCATTTGGCGACCTCGTCGCGGTCTGCCCCGCCGAGTGCGACGTCGGTCGCGACGATCAGGTTGAGGAAGCCGTGCTGCTCGAAGCCGGTCTCCGGGTCGGTGTTGCGGATCGCGTGGTGCAGGCCGGCGGTGGCCTTGAAGCCCACCCCGGCGCCGGTGAGGGCGAGGATCGCGCCAGCCAGCTCGGACTCGTCCGGGTACAGGTCGGCCCGGACGCCGCCGGTGCGCAGCTTCGCGAGGTACGGCGTCGTGGCCAGCTCGGCGAGGAGGGTGTCGCGTCGCTCGTCGCGCGGGAGCTCGACGTACACGGCGACGCCGACGGGGTTGCCGACCGCGGCCATCAGTGTCGGGACCACGTCGCGGGCGGCGAGGCCTTCGGGGACGGCGACCTCGAGCGCGACGAGTCGTACGGCGTTGATCGACCGGGCTCGCTCCAGTGCGAGGTCGGCCGTGTCCGGGGACGCCACGGTGATCGTCAACGGGAGGCTGTCGACGGGCAGGTCGCCGGTGAGCTCGGCGAGTGCCGGCAGGTCGGCCTGTGCCACCACCAGCGGTCCGACGAGGTCGCCGTGGGCTCCCAGCTCGTGGGTCAGGTGTGCGTGCACGGCCTGGCCGAGCGGAAGGTTGCCCGGTGGGAAGACGGCGGCGTCGTCGAGCAGTCCGTCGAAGCCGGCTGGAGATCGCGTCACTGGCCACGCACCCACGACGTCACGTAGACGCCGTCGTCCACGGCCCGACCGGCCTCGCCCAGCTCGAGCGGACGGAACGTGTCGACCATGACCGCGAGCTCGTCGAAGAACTCCACGCCGATCGACTTCTCGTAGGCGCCGGGCTGCGGTCCGTGCGGATGACCGCCCGGGTGCAGGCTGATCGAGCCCTTGCCGATCCCCGATCCCTTGCGTGCCTCGTAGTCGCCGGCGACGTAGAACATCACCTCGTCGGAGTCGACGTTCGAGTGGTAGTACGGCACCGGGATCGACAGCGGGTGGTAGTCGACCTTGCGGGGCACGAAGTTGCAGATCACGAAGTTGTGGCCCTCGAAGACCTGGTGGACCGGCGGTGGTTGGTGCACGCGTCCGGTGATCGGCTCGAAGTCGGCGATGTTGAAGGCGTAGGGGTACAGGCAGCCGTCCCAGCCCACGACGTCGAAGGGGTGGTGCGGCAGCACGTGCACGGTCCCGGCGATGCCGCCCGGTCCGGCGCCACGGTGCTTGATGAAGACCTCGGTCGCGACATCGGCATCCGCGTCCGCCAGGAGCACGTCCGCCGGCGTGCGCAGGTCGCGCTCGCAGTACGGCGCGTGCTCGAGCAACTGTCCGAAGCGCGACAGGTAGCGCTTCGGGGGGCCGATGTGGCTGTGGGCCTCGATGGCGTAGAGCCGCAGCGGCTCGCGGCCGGTCGGCACCCAGCGGTGCGTCGTGGCGCGGGGGAGGACGACGTAGTCACCCTCGCCGGCCTCGAGGCTGCCGAACACGGTCTCGACGACGGCGGTGCCGGCCTCGACGTACACGCACTCGTCCCCGATGCCGTTGCGGTAGTACGGCGACGGTGCCCCGCACACGGCGTACGAGATGCGCACGTCGCCGTTGCCGAGCACCAGCCGGCGGCCGGTGACGGCGTCGAGGGACGTCCAGTCGTCGCCGGTGAACAGGTCGTGCAGCCGCAGGTGGCGGGGGATCAGCGGGTGGTTGGGCGTCGTCGCCAGGTCGGGCAGGTCCCAGACCCGCGCCTCGACGACGGCCGAGGGGATGTGCCGGTGGTAGAGCAGTGAGGAGTCCGAGGAGAACCCCTCCTCGCCCATCAGCTCCTCGAAGTAGAGCGTCCCGTCGGGGGCGCGGTGCTGTGTGTGCCGCTTCGCGGGGACCTCGCCGATCCGTTGGTAGTGGGCCATCAGAAGTTGCCCCGTCGCTCCTGCTCGCGCTCGATCGCCTCGAAGAGCGCCTTGAAGTTGCCCTTGCCGAAGCCGAGCGAGCCGTGCCGCTCGATGAACTCGAAGAACACCGTCGGTCGGTCGCCGAGCGGCTTGGTGAAGATCTGGAGGAGGTAACCGTCCTCGTCGCGGTCGACGAGGATGCCGCGCTTCTGCAGCTCCTCGACGGGCACCCGGACCTCGCCGATGCGCGAACGCAGCTCGGGGTCCTCGTAGTAGGAGTCCGGGGTGGCGAGGAACTCGATGCCCTCGGCCCGCAGCCGGTCGACGGTGTCGAGGATGTCGTTGGTGGCCAGCGCCAGGTGCTGGGCGCCGGGGCCGCCGTAGAACTCGAGGTACTCGTCGATCTGCGACTTCTTCTTCGCGATCGCCGGCTCGTTCAGCGGGAACTTCACCCGGTGGTTGCCGTTGGCCACGACCTTCGACATCAGCGCCGAGTAGTCGGTGGCGATGTCATCGCCGATGAACTCGGCCATGTTGGTGAAGCCCATGACCCCGCGGTAGAAGTCGACCCAGCCATCCATCTTGCCGAGCTCGACGTTGCCGACGATGTGGTCGAGCGCCTGGAAGAGTCGCTTCGGCGCACCTTCGCGCCGGACGAACGGTGAGGTCCGGGCGACGTACCCGGGCAGGTAGGGGCCGTCGTAGGTCCGGCCGTCGACCGTGCGCTGGACCAGCGTGTGCCGGGTGTCGCCGTACGTCGCGATGGTCGCGGTGCGCACGGTGCCGTGCTCGTCGCTGAGGTCGTGCGGCTCGGTCAGGACCGTCGCGCCCACCGAGCGGGCGTGCGCGATGCACTTGTCGACGTCGGGCACCTCGAGCGCGATGTCGATGATGCCGTCGCCGTGCTTGCGGTGGTGGTCGTGCAGGGAGCTGGCCGGGTCGACGCCGCCCGTGAACACGAACCGCACGGCGCCGCTCCTCAGCACGAACGCGACGTGGTCGCGGTTGCCGGTCTCGGGGCCGGAGTAGGCGACGAGCTCCATGCCGAAGGCCGAGATGAAGAAGTGGGCCGACTGCGTGGCGTTGCCGACGACCCAGACCGCCGCGTCCCAGCCGGTGACCGGGAAGGGGTCCTGCCGGTCGTCGTACTCGACGAGGCCGACGAGCTGCTTCAAGGTGTCGAGGTCGAGCTCGGCGAGCCGCTCCTCGCTGGTCAGGGTCTCCTGGAGGGACATGTGAGGAGGACAACATGTCGCAGGTGGGCATCACAACCTGCTCATCTGGAGGTAGGCAAACCGGCCACTTCTGCTCGGCACCGTGGCTCTGGACTGGGCAGAACGACTAGTTTGGCTGCATGCCTGGTACGCCGCTGACCCTGGACCAGATCGACCTCGCCCTCCTCACGGCGCTCACCGAGCACCCGCGTGCCGGCGACCTCGAGCTGTCCCGCCTGACCCAGGTCGCCCGGGCCACCGTCCAGAGCCGGTTGCGTCGCCTCACCGAGGCCGGCGTGATCGCCGACTGGGACCCCACGCTCGACGTCGCCGCCGCCGGCTTCGAGGTCCAGGCCTACGTCACCCTCGAGATCTCCCAGGGCGCGCTGGACGAGGTCGCCCGCGACCTCGCCGCCATCCCGCAGGTCCTCGAGGCCTACGTCACGACCGGGTCCTACGACGTGCTGTGCCGCGTCGCCACCCGCTCCCACCCCGAGCTCCAGGCGACCCTCGTCCGGATCGACCAGTCCTCCTCGGTGGTGCGCTCGACCAGCGTCATGGTCCTGTCGGTCCTGATCGCGCCCCGGGTGCTGCCGCTGCTCGCCAGTGCGGACGTCGCGCCGAGCCGGCGGGCTCCGGCGTACCGCTGAGGGGTCACGAAGTGCGTGGTTCTCTCCGCCGAAGTGCGAGGTTTTCTCCTGCGAAGTGCGCAGGGAGCTCGCGCGCGGGAAAAAAAGTGCCGCCGCAAGAGTCTCGGGTCTCCTGCGGCGGCGACAGAAGGATGACACGGGACCGGACTGGTTGTCAGCAGGTCGAAAGTAAAATCCTCAACCAGTTCGTCGGACCCGCCCGCACCGGTCCGGCTCAGCTCTTGAACAGGAGTGCGAGCCGGTAGTCGGTGTTCATGTAGTTGACCAGCGACTGGAGCTCCTTCTCCGGCACCTTCGCCTTCGTGGTGCCGATGGTGACGCCGATGATGTTGCCGTAGACGCTCTTGTTCCACTTGCCCTGGACGAAGTCGGGGAACACGGCCTCGTCGCGAAGGTCGAAGTCGGTGTCCTTGAGCTTGCTCTCCGCGGCCTTGGCGTGACGCTCGGTGTCGAACACGATGAACACGTGGGTGATGCGCGCCTTCCCGCCGAGGGCGGAGTAGGTCCACTGCACGGAGTACTCGCAGCGCTGCTGGGTCAGGACCGAGGCCTCCTCGACGGGGCCGCAGCTGTCGTAGTCCCAGGACTGGCGCAAGGTGGCGTTGTGCTCGACGTCGCCGAGCTTGAAGTTCCAGTCGCCGGGGAAGTCGGTGGTCTTCACGTCGCCGTGGATGTCGTCGCCGGTGTCGTCCGTCGGGGAGTACGGCGTCGCAGGTGTCGTCGGCGAGGTGACGGGCGGGGGGACCTCGAGGGTGGAGGGTGCCCCGGGGGTGGCGCTCGAGGCGTCGGTGCTCCCGGTCGAGTCGGTGCTGCCGGTCGTGTCGGAGGTGGGGTCGGTGCCGGCCTTGCGGTCGCCGTCGTCGTCACCGTTGGCGAGCAGGATCGCGGTGGTGGCGATGCCGCCGATGAGCAGCACCACCACGGTGACCAGCGCGACGACGAGGCCGACATTGCGGCGCGGCTTGCCGCCGTCGTACGGCGAATGTCCGGGCGGACCCCACCCGGGAGGAGGCGGTCCCTGGGGCGATCCCTGGGGGGAGCCCTGCGGAGGACCGGAGGGGTGGCCCCAGCCGGGCGGCGGGCCCCAGCCGGGAGGCGGGCCGGCAGGCGGGCCGGCAGGCGGCGGACCGGACGGCGGCAGGGGCGGCTGGCTCATGGCCCCTTCCTACCCCGCGCCCGGTCGCGCCAATCCGGCCAGGTCGGAGGCGCTTCTGGATTCGATCGATCCAATCCAGAACGGCCGGAAGTGACCCGGATCTCGCTGGTCGGCGCCGATGTGCGCTCGCGGCAAAGCGGTGTCATGGTGACTGTCACGCGGACGACGGTGTCCCCGGATCTGGTGATTCGAACCCCGGAAATTACCGGGTGGGCTGTGGGGTAGCGTGCCCACACCTTGACAAGGACCGAAAGGCTGGCGAGAAGCATGGTTGATGTGGAGCTGACGCTCGACGAGGCGGGTTTGACCAACCCCCACGTTCGCGAGTACGTCGCACACTGGGCCAACATCACGGGTGCCGAGCGGATCGAGGTCGTGTCTGCGGCCGACGACGCTCGCCTCGTGCAGGAGTCCCTCGATGCGGGTGAGTTGCTCCCCGCAGGTGAGGGCCTCTACTACTCCCGGTCCTACTACAAGGACACCGCTCGCGCCGAGGAGCGCACCATCGTCGCCACGAGCGACGAGGCGGACAAGGGCATCTACAACAACTGGCGCCCCTCCTCGGAGATGAAGCCGAAGCTCGTCGAGCTGATGACCGGCGCCTCGGTGGGCAAGACGATGTACGTCATCCCCTACCTGATGGCTCCGAAGGACTCGCCGCTGCAGAACTTCGCGGCCGGCGTCGAGCTCACCGACAACCGCAACGTCGTGCTCCAGATGATCCGCATGTCGCGGGTCGGCGTGGAGTACATCAACGACCTGGGCGACTCGTTCGTCAAGGCCGTGCACGTCACCGGTGACCTGGAGAACCTCGGCCAGGGCACGCCCGACGACAAGCGCTACTTCGTGACCGTCGCCGACGAGCGCACGATCCTGCACTTCGGTTCGTCGTACGGCGGCAACGCGCTCCTGGGCAAGATCGCCCACGGTCTGCGCCAGGGTGCCTACGACGGCTGGAAGAACGGCTTCCTCGTGGAGCAGTTCATGCTGCTGGGCATCACCGACAAGGAGACCGGCAAGAAGTACAACATCTGCGGTGGTTTCCCGTCGGCCTCCGGCAAGACGAACCTCGCGATGACGCTGGCTCCCGACGCCCTCGGTGACCGCTACTACGTCGAGTTCTACGGCGACGACATCGCGTGGATCTGGGTCGGCGACGACGGCAAGCTCTACGGCATGAACCCGGAGAACGGTGTCTTCGGTGTCGCCAAGGACACCAACGAGAAGACCAACCCGACCGCGATCGACTCGATCGTTCCCGGCACCGGCGCGATCTTCACGAACGTTGCCTACAACTCCAAGACCCAGGAAGTCTGGTGGGAGGGCAAGAGCGACAAGCCCACCGACCTCGACGGCTGGGAGGACTGGAAGGGCGACATCATCGCCGACCGGTCCCCGGAGGAAGCCGACGCCCCGTGGGCGCACCCGAACAGCCGGTTCACCACGACGCTGGCCAACGTGCCCAACGTCGCGAAGGACTTCGAGGACCCGCAGGGCGTCGAGATCCACGGCATCATCTTCGGTGGCCGTACCCGCGACCGCGAGCCCCTGATCCGTGCGATCAGGGACGTTGCCGAGGGTGTGTACGACGGTCTGACGCTGGGTGCCGAGGCGACCGCCGCGGCCGACGGCCTGGAGGGCGTGCTCCGTTACGACCCCATGTCGATGCGTCCGTTCATGTCGTACTCCGAGGCCGACTACGCCGCGCACTGGCTCGAGGTCATCGGCCGCGCGACGACCAAGCCGATCTTCGCGCACGTCAACTGGTTCCAGCGTGGGGACGACGGCCGCTTCCTGTGGCCCGGCTACCGCGAGAACCTGCGCCCGCTGAACTGGCTGATGGAGTTCCTCAACGGCGAGGTCGAGGGCGTCCAGACGCCCGTCGGTGTCCTGCCGAAGCGCGAGGAGCTCAACCTCGAGGGCATGGACGAGCAGGCGCTCGCCGACCTCGACACGCTCCTCACCATCGACGTGCCGCGCTGGCAGCAGGAGATGGGCTTCCGTGAGAAGCACCTGGCGCAGTTCGATGGCCTGTCGGAGGAGATCTGGACGGCCCACCGCCGGGTCGCCGAGGCGCTCGACAACGCCTGATCCGACCGTTTCGTTTCGCACCACCCCGGCTCTGTGGAGTCGGGGTGGTGCGGGTTTTGGCGGGTGGCAGTTTCACCGCTTAGGCGGTGAAACTGCCCCTGGGCGCATGAAACTCCGTGTGCCCAGAGGCAGTTTCGTATGTTAGGCGGTGAAACTGCCGCCCGCCGCACGCCCGCTCACCGAGCCCTCCACCCCAGGAGCGGGCCGGACGAGGATGATGCAACCCATGCGCGCTGTCGTCTGCCACCAGTCCGAGCTCACCGTCGAGACCGTGCCCGACCCGACGCCCTCGCGCGGTCAGGTCCTGGTCGAGGTGGAGAGGTGTGGAATCTGCGGGTCCGACCTGCACGCCCGTACCCACTGCGACGAGACGGCGGCGGACGTCGCCGAGCTGGGGTACGACGACTTCATGCGCTCCACGGACAAGGTCGTGATGGGGCACGAGTTCGTCGGGACCGTGCTCGACTACGGCCCCGGCACCAAGAAGTCCTGGCCGGTCGGCACTCGCGTCGTGTCGCTGCCCGTGCTGCGCACCGACGGCGGTGTCCACCTGACCGGGCTGACCGCCCAGGTGACGGGTGGGTACGCCGAGCGGGTGCTCGTCGATGCCGCGATGACCATGCGCGTTCCGGACGGGCTGGACGCCGAGGCGGCGGCGCTGACCGAGCCGATGGCGGTCGCTCTCCACGCCGTACGACGTGGACAGGTCGGCGCGAAGGACACGGCGGTCGTGATCGGGTGCGGTCCGATCGGGCTGGCGGTCATCGCGATGCTCAAGGCCACCGGCGTGCGCCACGTGATCGCGAGCGACTTCTCACCGGGTCGGCGTGCGTTGGCCGAGCAGATGGGCGCCGATGTCGTGGTGGATCCGGCGGACGAGTCGCCGTGGAGCTCGTTCGCCGAGTCGCGGTACCTCACCGAGGCGATCGCGCTGGCAGAGGTGGGCCTGGACGCGATGGACAAGCTGCGCGCCGTACCCCTGCTGCCGTGGGCGCACGTGATGCGCGCGGCAGAGAAGGTCGGCGCGACGCCGCGGGGTCCGGTGGTGTTCGAGTGCGTCGGCGTCCCCGGGATGATCGAGCACATCGTCTCCTCGGCGCCGTTGCTCACCCGGGTCGTGGTGGTCGGCGTCTGCATGGGTGCCGACACGTTCCGGCCGTCGATGGCGATCAACAAGGAGATCGATCTGCGGTTCGTGTTCGCCTACGACCCGAGCGAGTTCCACCAGACCCTGCAGTGGATCGCGTCGGGCAAGGTCGACGTACGTCCGCTCATCACGGGGACCGTCGGGCTCGACGGCGTCGTCGGGGCGTTCACCGATCTCGCGGACCCCGAGCAGCACGCGAAGATCCTGATCGACCCGTCACGCTGACAACTCGACGGGCGAAGACCAACAACTCAGCGGGCGACGGACCGGCCCGCAGCACGTCCCGAGAAGATGCACCCACCGAGGAACGTTCCCTCGAGCGCGTTGTGGCCGTGGACGCCGCCGCCCCCGAAGCCGGCGACCTCGCCGGCGGCGTACAGGCCGGGGAACGGCGTGCCGTCGGGTCGGATCACCTGGCTGTCGAGGTTGGTCTCGATGCCGCCGAGGGTCTTGCGGCTCAGGATGTTGAGTCGTACGGCGATGAGGGGGCCGTGGGCGGGGTCGAGGATCTTGTGCGGCTTGGCCACCCGCATCAGCTTGCCGGTGCGGTCGCGACGGGCGTTGTGGATCGCCATGACCTGGGCGTCCTTGCCGAACGGGTTGTCGATCTGGCGGTCGCGCTCCTCGATCTGGCGGCGCAGCAGGTCGGCGTCGAGCACGCGGCCGCCGCGGGCGATCCGGTTCATGCCGGCCACCAGCTCGTCGAAGTCGGTCGCGACGACGAAGTCCTCGCCGTGCTCCTTGAACGCCTCGACGGGGCTGGTCGCACCCTTGGCGAGACGCTCCTTCAGCATCAGCCGCAGGTCCTTGTCGGTCCAGTCGGGGTTCTGCTCGGAGCCGGAGAGGGCGAACTCCTTCTCGATGATCGACTGGGTCAGCACGAACCACGAGTAGTCGGCGCCGGTCGCGAGGACCTGCTTCATCGAGCCGATCGAGTCGGCGCCGGGGACGCCGGACATGCCGGTCAGCCGGTGCCCGTCGGCGTCGAACCACATCGACGAGGGACCGGGCAGGATCCGGATCGCGTGGTTCGGCCAGACCGGGTCCCAGTTGTGGATGCCCTCGACGTAGGCCCACATCCGGTCCTTGTTGACCAGGTTGGCGCCGGCGGCCTCGGTGATGGCGAGCATGCGTCCGTCCACGTGCGCGGGGACGCCGGCGATCATGTGCTCGGGTGCGGGACCGACCCGCTCGGTGGGCCAGTTCGCACGCATCAGTTCGAAGTTGTGGCCGATGCCGCCGGAGGTCACGATCACCGCCGGAGCGCCGAGCTCGAACTCCGCCGCCACCTCGCGCGAGGACGCCACGCCGCGCGGCAGGGCGTCGTCGGCCGCCAGCACCGAGCCGCGTACGCCGACGCAGGCGCCGTCCTCGACGACGAGGTCGTCGACGCGGTGCCGGAAGCCGAAGCGCACCAGACCAGCGGCCTCCGCGGCCTCGACCGGCTCCAGGAAGACGCGGACGACCTCGGGGCCGGTTCCCCAGGTCAGGTGGAAGCGGGGGACCGAGTTGCCGTGCCCGCTCGCGGACCCGTCGCCGCGCTCTGCCCACCCCACGAAGGTGAGGGACTTGAGGCCGAGCCCGCGCAGGTAGTCCCGCTTCTCGGTGGCCGCGAAGTCGACGTACGCCTCGGCCCACCGGCTGCCCCAGTGGTCCTCGCCGCGCTCGGGCCCGTCGCCCTCGCCGATCCGGTCGAAGGCCGCGGAGCCCTGCCAGTCCTGCCAGGCGAGCTCGCGGGAGTCCTTGATCCCCATCCGGCGCTGCTCGGGGGAGTCGATGAAGAACAGCCCGCCGAGCGACCAGAACGCCTGCCCGCCGAGGTTGGCGCGGTTCTCCTGCTCGAGGACCAGCACCTTCTTGCCGGTGCGGGTCGCCTCGTACGTCGCCACCAGGCCGGCGAGGCCGGCGCCGACGACGATCACGTCGGGGGCGAAGGTGGGGTCGACGGCGTACTCGCTCACGGGCTGGGTCACGGCGCGAGCCTGCCACACGGGCCCCACCGCCACCGGGGCGCCGTGCACCGTCGGACCGGTGCCGCACGTGGCGCCCGCCACACATCCTTGCCACTGGCAAGGAACGCGTTCTAGTTTCCTCGGATGGCCAGTGGGACGAACGCGGCGGACACGAGCGCGGGCAAGGTGGCGGGCTTCGCCCGTTTCGCCGTACGACGGGCCGGGTGGGTCGTCGGCGCGTGGCTGGCCTTCACCGTGGTGATGAACGTGGCGGTCCCGCAGCTGGAGGTGATCGCCGGCCAGGACTCCTCACCGATGGTGCCCGGCGACGCGCCCTCGATGGTCGCCGTCGAGGCGATGGACGAGGCGTTCGGGAACGGCGGCAGCGAGAGCTTCATCGTCGTCGCGATGGAGCGGACCGCGGGACTCACGAAGGCCGACCAGGCCTACGCCGAGCTGCTGGTCACCGAGCTCTCGCAGGACAAGGAGGACGTCGCCTTCGTCCAGGACGTGCGCAAGCCCGAGCTCCTCAAGGCGCTCACGAGTCCGGACGGTCAGGCGCGCTACGTCCTGGTCGGGATCACCGGCGCGACCGGTGCCCCCTCGTCCCTGCGGCAGGTCGGTGCCGTTCGCGACATCGCCCGCGAGCACGCCCCCGACGGCCTGACGGTCGAGGTCACCGGACCGACCGCGACGGTGGTCGACCTGACCACCGAGACCGAGCACAGCGTCGTCCGCATCACCATCGTCACGATCGGGCTGATCGCCCTGATCCTGCTGCTGATCTACCGCTCGATCGCGGTCCCCGTCATCATCCTGACCGCAGTCGGTATCGGGCTCGCGGTGGGCCGCGCCGTCGTGGCGTGGTGCGGGATGCAGGACCTGTTCGCGGTGTCGACCTTCAGCGGGTCGTTCCTGACGGCGATCGTCCTGGGTGCGGGTACCGACTACGCCGTCTTCCTCGTCGCCCGCTACCACGAGCAGCGCCGCCTCGGCATCGAGCCGGCCCAGGCTGCCGCGATCGCGGCGTCGCGCATCGGCGGCGTGATCGCGGGCTCCGCGGTGACCGTCATCCTCGCGACCCTCTGCATGGCGCTGGCCGACCTCGGCTTCTTCAACACCACCGGCCCTGCGGTGGCCGTCAGCATCGCCGTCAACCTGGTCCTCAGCCTGACCCTTGTCCCCGCGCTGCTGGCCCTCGCCGGCAGCCGGGGCTGGGCGGAGCCGCGCGAGTCGCGGGCCGCAGGCGTGTGGGAGCGGATCGCGAACACCGTGGTCGCACACCCCGTCAGGATGCTCACCGCGTCCCTGGTGCCATTGGCGCTGCTCGCCGCTGTCTTCCCGTTCACGGACCTGTCGTACGACATCCGCGACCCGCTGCCCGAGGAGGCCGAGTCCAACCGCGGCTACGCCCTGCTGGCGCGGCACTTCCCGGTCAACGAGGTGCTGCCCGACTACGTCCTCATCCAGGCCGACCACGACCTGCGCAACACCAAGGACCTCGCGCTGATCGAGCGTGCGTCCGCCGCGGCGGCCCAGCACGAGGGCGTCGCGCTGGTCCGCACCATCACCCGCCCGCTCGGGGAGCCGATCACGGAGGCGTCGGTCGCCTACCAGTCGGGTCTGGTCGGCGACGAGCTCGGCGAGGCCAAGGACAAGGTCACCGAAGGTGCCGGTGGGGCCGAACGCCTCGCCGAGGGTGCCGGCCAGCTCGACGACGGCGTCACCCAGCTCGCGGACGGCGCCGGCCAGGCCGTCGACGGTGCCGAGCGCATCGCCACCGCCAGCGCCCGGCTCTCCCGCGGCATGGACAAGCTGCTCGACGGTGCCGAAGCTGCGGTCGAGGGCACCGGCGAGCTGCGCACGGGGGCGACCTCCCTCGCCGACGGCCTCGACACCGCAGCCGACCAGGTGCAGGTCGCGGTCGAGAGCCTCGGACTCGTGTACGACGCCCTGGCCACCAAGAGCCTGACCTGCGGCCTCGATCCGGCCTGCCGCCAGGCCCGCGCCGGCCTCAAGAAGATCTGGGAGGCCGAGCGGGACCAGCTGCTGCCCGGCCTGCGCGCGGCGGCCAAGGGCGCCCGCACCCTCGCCGCCGGCACCGGTGACCTCCGGACCGGGTTGAGCCAGCTCCGCGGCGGTCTCGACCAGGCGCGCACCGGCACCCGCCAGCTCGCCGCGGGGCAGAAGACCTTCGCCGACCGGCTCGACGAGCTCTCGGGCGGCGTGGACGAGCTCGCCACCGGCACCGAGAAGCTGCGGGGCGGGACCGAACAGGTCGCCGCGTCGCTGCCCGAGCTCGAGAAGGGACTCGCCGCCGCCGTACGCCACCTCAAGAAGACCCGCGACGAGGCCGACGGCCTCGCCAGTGGGGGCTTCTACCTGCCGCCGACCGCGTTCGCCGACCAGTCCTTCGCCAGCGCCAGCAGCCTGTTCGTGTCGGAGGACGGCCGGACCGCCCGCATCGCCGTGCTCGGCAACACCGACGCCTTCGGCCCCGAGGCCTCGAAGCGGTCGAACGAGGTCCTGGAGATCATCGACACCTCCCTCAACGACACCGGGCTCGCCGACGCCACGGTGTCCGTCACGGGCATGGCCGCGACCAACAACGACCTGCGCGACTACTCCGTCTCCGACCTCGAGGTGATCGCGCTCTGCGCGTTGATCGCGGTGTTCCTCGTCCTGCTCCTGCTGCTGCGCAGCCTCGTCGCGGCGTTCGCGCTGATGGCCACGGTCGTGCTGTCGTACGGCGCTGCGATCGGCCTCTCGACGCTGGTCTGGCAGTACGGGCTCGGCATCCAGCTCGACTGGACGGTCGCCGCGATCGCGTTCGTGATCCTCGTGGCCGTCGGCGCCGACTACAACCTGCTGCTGACCAAACGGATGCACGAGGAGGCGCCCGATGGATCGGCGTCCGGGATCGCGCGGGCGACCGCTGCCACCGGCGGCGTGATCACCTCGGCCGGCGTGATCTTCGCGGTCAGCATGATGGCGCTGCTCGCCGGCCGGGTCACGACCATCGGCCAGGTCGGGTTCACGATCGCCGTGGGACTGCTGCTCGACACGTTCGTGGTCCGGTCCCTGCTCGTCCCCGCCCTCGCCACGCTGCTGGGCGAGCGACTGTGGTGGCCCCAGAAGCCGAGGCCCGCCGTGGTGGAGGCAGGATCGGACGCATGAGGCACGTCGACCTGCGCCAGCGCATCCTGCGCGCAGCGGAGCAGGAGATCGCCACCTGTGGGCCGGCGAAGGCGAGCCTGCGCGCGATCGCCCGTCGCGTCGGTGTGTCGCACCAGGCCACCGCCCATCACTTCGAGGACCGTGCGGGGCTGTTCACCGCGCTCGCCGTCGAGGGCTTCGAGCTGCTGCTGGAGAAGACCACCGCCGCGGTCGATGCCACCGGTGAGGACGACATCGCGTCGGGTGCGCAGGTCGCTGCCTCCGGGGCTGCCTACGTCGGCTTCGCGATCCAGCACCCGACCATGTTCGACGTGATGTTCCGCCCGGAGCTGCTGCACGCGCAGGACCCGCGCCTGCTCGACGTACGACGCCTCCACCGCGACCTGCTCGTCCAGATCATCACGGCCGCCCAGGCGCAGGGCTGGGGCGTCGCCGTCCCCGCCGAGGAGCTGGCGGCCACCGGCTGGGCGACCGTCCACGGCCTCGCTGTGCTCCAGCGCGACGCGCAGCTCACCGAGCTGTTGCCCGAGGCCGACCTCGGTCAGCTGCTCGGGCGGGTGGCGCGGGCGCTCGACGCGCTCGCCTGAGGGCCAGCGCGCTTGTAACTACGTGTTCGTGTTGGTTTCGGCCGGTCACAGAACCCGGGTAGGTGCCGCAGCGCCCGGGTAGTTGCGACGGGAGTT
This sequence comes from Nocardioides sp. Root190, assembly GCF_001428565.1. Classification (GTDB taxonomy): domain Bacteria; phylum Actinomycetota; class Actinomycetes; order Propionibacteriales; family Nocardioidaceae; genus Nocardioides. Next base: position 157,867 of record NZ_LMIA01000007.1, read on the forward strand.
CCTCGGCCGGGAGTCGGGCGCGCGGTCGAGGATCGCCGGGGCAGTCGTTCCGTCGCGGACATCCACCCGGGTGCTGTGGCACCTACCCGGGCGTTCTGACGGGCAATTCAGTGCATGGACACGTAGTTACAAGCGCGGGTCGGGGTCAGCGGCTGATGGTGCGGGCGACGCTGTAGGCGTGGACGGTCGGGAAGCCGGCGCGCTGGCGGGTGACCCGCAGCGAGATCCGCTTGCCCCGGTCGGTCGACTTGGTGACGTAGGTCAGCGCGGTCGCGCCGCTGATCGCCTTGCCGTCGCGCAGCCAGCGGTAGGTGTAGGTGTGGTTCGGTGCGTACCAGGTGCCGCGGGTGCCCGTCAGCTTGCGACCGACCCGCAGCGTGCCGGAGAAGGTGGGGCGCACCGAGTTGTGGGCAGCGACCGCGACCGAGTTGCTCAGGACGGGCGCGGAGTCGGCGTAGCCGGACAGGGTCGCGCGGACCTCGATCCTGACCCGACGACCGGCGTCGGCGGTGGTCAGCCGGTACGTCGCCAGCGTGGCTCCGGTGATCGGGACGCCGTCGCGCAGCCACTTGACGGTGCGCACGGCGTTGCCGGGGGTCGGGGTGGCGCCGGAGGCGACCAGGACGTAGCTGACCTTCGGCGTTCCGGTGACCACGGCCGGGGCCAGGGTCACGGGCTCCGGCGGCGCCTCGACGCGGATCGTCGAGGTGGCGATCGCGAAGCTCCCCGACGGCTTGTGGAGCACCCGGACCCGGGCCTGGAAGGTGCCGATCGCGGTCGGCTCGAACGTGCCATAGGTGGCGGAGGAGTCGTCGAAGGCGCCGTCCCCGTCGAGGTCCCAGGAGTAGCCGAAGTCGTCGGGTGCCGGCCGGTTCTGGATCGTCACGAACAGGGGCGCGGGGATTCCCACCTCCGTGACGGCGCCGGAGAGGGTGACGTAGAAGGAACCGGCGAGTCCCGGGACCGTGACGTCAGCGGACGCCGGGAAGGTGGCGCCGCAGACGTTGGCCCGGACGCCGACCTCGTACGTCCCAGGTCCGCTGGACCACTGGGCGGCGGGCCACTCGGCGCTGTTCGACGTGGTGCCGACCAGGTCGTCGTAGGAGCCGTCGCCGTCGAAGTCCCAGTCATAGGTGACCGGCTGCGCACAGGAGTCGTTGCCGGAGAGCGTGGCTGTCAGCGTCCCCCAGTGATCGATGTTGAGCGGATCGACAGTGATCAGACCGACCACCGGCACATCCGCCCGCGCCGGACCCGCAACCAGCACCGAGGCCACCATCGCCAGCCCGGCCAGACACACACCCATCACACGACGCATCACCGAATCGCCTCTCCTGGGACAGCCAGGGGCGTCGGAGTGGAGCGGCCCCGCAACATCGTCTCACCGTGACGGACCCAGTGCTCGGCCTCGGGAGAAGCCGTCGCGCGCGCGGCCTCGACCGAGAGCCACGACGCCAGCACGCAGCCGGGGACGTCCTTGGCGAGGTCGGTGAGCCGGGAGGCGGAGTTCACGGCGTCGCCGATGACGGTGTACTCGAAGCGCTGCTCGTGCCCGACGTTGCCGGCCACCACCTGCCCGGTCGCGATGCCGATGCCTGCGCCCACCTCCGGCACCTCGACCGCCAGTCGGTCCGCCATCGCCCGGGCCGCGGCGAGTGCGGCGGCGGCGTGGTCGGGGTGCTCGACGGGCGCACCGAAGATCGCCAGCACGGCGTCGCCCATGAACTTGTTGACCAGTCCGCGGTGCCGGTCGACCTCGTCGACGACGACGCCGAAGAACCGGTTGAGCACCGCGACGACCTCGGTCGGCCCGTGCTCGGTGGCGTACGTCGTGGAGCCCACCAGGTCGACGAAGAGCACCGAGCACTCGCGGGCCTCCCCGCCGAGCTCGATCTCGCCCGCGCCGAGCGCGGCCGCCGCGGCGGCGACCTCCTGCCCGACGTGGCGGCCGAAGAGGTCGCGGATCAGCTCGCGTTCCTGCAACCCGGTGACCATGTCGTTGAAGCCGCTCTGGAGCTGGCCGAGCTCGGTGCCGTCGTACACGACGATGTCGGCCTCGAGGTGGCCGGACTCGACGGCGCGCATCGCGTCGCGCACCGACAGCAGGGGCGCGACGACGGAGCGGGCGTTGAGGTCGGTGAGCAGGAAGCCGAAGACCAGCACGATGCTGCAGACGATGATCGTGACGATCGCGAGGTCCTGCAGGGTGGCGTCGTCGCCGCTCGGGGTGAGCGCGAGGATCGCGGCGATCATGAGTCCGACGATCGGGGCGCCGGTCCCGAGGGTCCAGAAGATCGCCATCCGTGGGCCGACGCCGACCCCGCGCAACCGGCCCGTGACGCGGACGTCGGACAGGGCGCGGGCCGCGATGGGGCGCAGGGAGAACTCGGTGAGCAGGTAGGAGATGCCGGCCACCACGACGGCACCGATGCCGACGGTCAGCCCGGTGCCGAGGGCCCGCGAGGGCTGGAGCAGGACGGTCAGCAGGGTGAACAGCACCGTCCCGACGACCCACAGCAGCAGTTGCATCGTGGTCAGGGCGAAGGGCACCCGCAGCGCCCGAGCGCGCTGGCTGCGGTCCGGGTCGATGTCGGGCTGGGTGGCCCAGCGCAGGGCGCGCAGCGAGGTGAAGGTGCCCCAGGTGGCACCGACCGCGGCGGCCGCGAGGACATAGGTGGGGATCCCGATGGCCAGCGCGATCACCATCGAGCGGTTCGGGGGCGGTGAGGGGATCGCCCAGGTGTTGACGACGAAGACGACGAAGGCGCCGATCAGGTTCGTCGACACGAGCAGCACGGTCAGCAGCACCTGGATCCGGATCCGCATCCGGCGGGGCGGCTGGTCTCGCGGCCCGAGCAGACGGGAGCCGAAGGGGCTGCGCCGCGAGGCGGCGGTCGGCTTCGGCATGGGCGAAGCGTAGTGGTGGCTCCCACCACCATGGTTGGATCGGCGGCATGACCGGTTCCCCCACCGTCGCCTTCTCCGCTGCGGAGATCACCGACGCGTACTCCGCCTTCCACGAGAAGGTCGCGGTGTTCGCGGCGTCCGGCGAGTGGGAGGGGTACGCCGACCTGTTCACCCCCGACGCCGTCTACGTCGAGCACGCGATGGGCACGTTCACCGGTCGCGAGGAGATCCGAGCCTGGTCGGTGCGCACGATGACGTCGTACCCCGGCCGCGTGATGACGGGCTTTCCCATCTCCTGGCAGGTGGTCGACGCGGAGCAGGCCCGACTGGTGTGCGAGGTGCTCAACCCGATGCCGGACCCGGGCGACGGGACGATGCTCACGGAGCCGAACATCACGATCATGACGTACGCCGGCGACGGACTCTTCTCGCGCGAGGAGGACGTCTACAACCCGCTCCGGTTCCACGCCCTCGCGTTGAAGTGGGCGAAGATCGCGGCGGCCCACGGCAATGCCGACGAGGACGTCCTCGTGTGGCTCGACAAGTTCGGCGGCGGTCGATGACCGGCGCTGCCAAGCGCCTCCTGCTGGAGGTCCTCGGCTGGCTGCTGCTGCTCGCGGGCATCGCCGCGATCGTGCTCCCCGGACCGGGTCTGCTGCTGATCGCGGCGGGCCTCGCGGTGCTCTCCCAGCAGTACACCTGGGCCGAGCGGCTCCTCGACCCCGTGCTGCTGCGGGCGCTGCGTGCTGCGGCGGAGGGCGTGGAGACGTGGCCGCGGATCATCGCCTCGACCATCGGTGGGCTCGCGCTGGGGGCGTTCGGCGCGCTGTGGATCGTCGGTCCTGATGCGCCGTCGTGGTGGCCCGTCGCCGACAAGTGGTGGCTCTTCGGTGGGCCCTGGACCGGCGTGACCCTGGTGATCTCGTGCCTGATCGCGCTCGGACTGCTCGTCTACTCCTACCGACGCTTCCACGGCAAGCCCGAGGCGCGTGCGGCGCTGGAGGGCCGGATCCACGAGGCCGACGACGAGGCCGAGGAGCAGCGCGAGCGGATGCGCCACCGCACCGAGGAGCGGCGTCGCAAGGACGAGGAGTGACGGTGGAGTCAGTTGACCCGAGGGATCCCGACGACGCGCGATCGATGCACCAGCGGATGCTCGACGGCGACTTCTACCTCGCCGACGACCCCGAGATCGTCGACGCCTACCACCGTGCCAGCGACCTGACCGCGGAGTTCAACTCCACGACGGCACGGGAGGAGGAGCGTCGCCGCTCCCTGCTCAGCGACCTGCTCGGCGCCTTCGGTGAGGACACGGTCATCCGTCCGCCGCTCCAGGTCGACTACGGCACCCAGATCGAGATCGGGGCGCGCACCTTCATCAACTTCGGTCTGATCGCGCTCGACGTCGTCGCGATCACCATCGGCGACGACGTGCAGATCGGCCCCAACGTCCAGCTGCTGACGCCGATCCACCCGCTCGGGGCCGAGCTCCGCCGCGCCAAGTGGGAGTCGGCCAAGCCGATCACCATCGGCGACAACGTCTGGCTCGGCGGCGGCGTGATCGTGTGTCCCGGCGTGACGATCGGCGCGAACACCGTCGTCGGAGCCGGCGCGGTCGTGACCAAGGACCTGCCCGCCGGCGTCCTGGCCGTCGGGAACCCGGCGCGGGTCGTGCGCGACCTTGACTGAGCCCGGCGTCGGGCTCCTGCACGCCCTCCGGGAGCGGCAGCTCGCCGGGAGCCGTCCCGGCGAGCGCACCGACGGCCTCCGCATCGCGCTGGCGATCGAGGGCGGCGGAAACCGGGCGGCGTACTCCGCCGGCATGGCGCTCGCCCTCGACGAGGCGGGCCTCACCGACGCCTTCGACGACGTCTACGGCACTTCGGGCGGTGCGCTCAACGCCGCCTGGCTGCTGACCGGCGAGGCCCGGCGATGGATGCGCAGCTGGGCGTGGCCGGAGGTGGCTGCGGCGCGGATCACCGACCCGCGCCGGATGCTGCGGGGTGGACCGCTCATCGACCTGGGCCGCCTGGTGCACCACGTCTACGAGGCGATCACGCCGATGGACTTCGAGGCGATCCTCGCCAACCCGATCGGCTTCCACCCGATGGCGACCGACGCCCGCACCGGCGGGGCGATGGACCTCGGGCCGCTCGTCGTCGACCGGAGCAGCCTGCAGACCGCGCTGCGCGCGAGCTCCTGCCTGCCGTTGCTCGCGGGACGACCGGTCCGTCTGGGCGGGCGCACGTACGTCGACGGTGGTCTCTCGGAGGGCGTGCCCTATCGCAGTGCCCTCGCGGACGGCGCGACCCACGTGCTGGTCCTGCGGACCCGACGCACGGACCAGCGCGCCGCGCCGCCGTCCCGGATCGAGCGGGCCCTGCTCGCGCCGTACTTCCTGCGCCACGGGCGGCGGGCCGGTCGCGCGCACCTCGGCCGCCACGCGACGTACGCCGCCGACGACCTCCACCTCGCGGAGGCGAGCGGCGCACCGGTCGCGACCCTCGTCGAGGTGCGCCCGCCGCTGGGCTCGCACGACGTGGGTCGGCTGAGCAGCGACCTCGAGTCCATCGCCGAGGCGATCGAGATCGGCCGGGCGACCGTGCAGGCATGGCTCGGACCCCACCACTAACCTCGGGTCCGACATGACCCTCCACCTCCACCGCGCTGCGCGCACCGACCTGCTCGCCGACGAGCTCGGTGCGCTGCTCGCCGTGCCGCCGGACGACCCGTTCGCGACCGAGGTCGTGGTCGTCCCGGCGAGGGGCGTGGAGCGGTGGCTGACCCAGCGCCTTTCCCACCGCCTTGGCACGGGACCGGGCGGCGGTGACGGCGTGTGCGCCGGCGTCGACTTCCTGCAGCCGGCGTCGCTCGTCTCGATGCTGCTGGGGCGTGACGCCGACGACCCGTGGCATCCCGACCGGCTGGTGTGGCCGGTGCTCGCCACGATCGACGACAGCCTCGGGCAGCCGTGGTGCGCGACCCTGGCCACCCACCTCGGGCACGGCCTCGACGGCGAGGAGGGCGAGCTGCGGCGCAGTCGCCGGTGGTCGGTGGCGCGCCGGCTGGCGGAGCGGTTCGCGTCGTACGCCGTCCAGCGGCCGACGCTGGTGACCGACTGGCGCGAGGGCCGCGACACCGATGGTGCCGGTGGCGAGCTGCCGGCCGACCTGGCCTGGGAGGCCGAGCTGTGGCGGCAGCTGCTCGCCCGGATGGCGGCAGCCGGCCACACCGAGCCGCCCGACGTGCGCCACGAGCGCGTCTGCGCGGCGCTCCTCGCGGGTGAGGTGAGCGGACTCGACCTGCCCGACCGGCTGTCCCTGTTCGGGCACACCCGGCTGCCACAGACCGAGATCGACCTGCTCGCCGCCCTGGGCGTCCACCGCGACGTCCACCTGTGGCTGGCCCAGCCGTCGGCGGCCCTGTGGGACGCCGTCGCGGCAGCCGGCCCGTCGGTTCGGCCGCGAGCCGATGCGGCCGCCACCGACCTGGCCGCCCACCCGCTGCTGGCGTCGTTGGGACGGGACGCGCGCGAGCTCGCGACCGTCCTGTCCGCCCGGCTGGCGAGCGGCGCGGCCGTCGATGCTGGTTCCGTCGAGGAGCCCCCGGCCCCCGACACCCTGCTCGGCTGGTTGCAGTCCGACCTGCGCGCCAACGCCGTCCCGGACCCCGCGACCCGGGAGGGCCGGGTGCTCGGGGCCGAGGACCGCAGCGTGCAGGTGCATGCCTGCCACGGGGCGGCCCGTCAGGTCGACGTCCTGCGCGAGGTGCTGGTCGGCCTGCTCGAGGACGACCCGACCCTGGAGCCGCGCGACATCGTCGTGATGTGCCCCGACATCGAGACCTACGCGCCGCTGATCTCCGCCGGCTTCGGACTGGGTGAGCTGATCGGGGAGACCGCGGTCGACGTCGACCTGCACCCGGCACACCGGCTCCGGGTCCGGCTCGCCGACCGGGCCGCGAGCAGCACGAACCCCCTGCTGGGCGTCGCGGTCGTGCTCATCGAGCTCGCGGGCGGACGGGCCACGGCCTCGGAGGTGATCGACCTGCTGTCCCGCGCCGTGTGCCGCCGACGGTTTGGGTTCGGTGACGACGACCTCGCCCGGATCAGCCGCTGGGTCGCCGAATCGGGCGTGCGGTGGGGGATCGACGGGACCCAACGGGCGTCCTACGCGATGGACTCGTTCGCCCACAACACCTGGCGGGCCGGCCTGGACCGCCTCCTCCTCGGCGTCGCGATGAGCGGCGACGAGCATCGCCACCTCGGCCGCGGACTTCCCGTCGACGACGTCGCGAGCGGCGAGATCGAGCTGGTCGGGCGGCTCGGCGAGGCCGTCGGACGACTCGGCGCCTGCCTCGAGTCGCTGTCACGCGCCCGGACGGCGCAGGACTGGTTCGGCACCCTCGCCGACGGTGTGCGCGACCTCTGCGAGGTCGAGACCGACGACGCCTGGCAGCTGCCCCAGTTCGAGCGCGAGCTGGCCCGGGTCCAGGCGAGTGCCGAGGCGACGGGCCCCGACGTACCCCTCCGCCTCGCCGACGTCCGGGCCCTCCTCCAGGCCCGCCTCGCCGGACGGCCGACGCGTGCCAACTTCCGCACCGGCACCCTCACCGTCTGCACGATGGTGCCGATGCGCTCGGTGCCGCACCGCGTGGTCTGCCTGGTCGGGCTCGACGACGGCGTCTTCCCCCGCTCCACCGGCGTCGACGGCGACGACGTCCTCGCCCGGGGGCCGCTCGTCGGCGAGCGCGACCTGCGCGGGGAGGACCGGCAGCTCCTGCTCGACGCCGTCCTGGCGGCGGGCGAGCGCCTCGTCATCACCTACACCGGCGCCACCGAGCACACCGGTGCCGAGCGACCGCCGGCCGTGCCGCTCGGCGAGCTGGTCGATGCCCTCGACCGCACGGCCTCCGTGCCGGTGCGTGAGGCCGTCGTCGTACGCCACCCCCTGCAGGCCTACGACACCCGCAACCACGAGGCCGGCGCCCTCGCGGGTCCGACACCGTTCAGCTTCGACCGCGCGGCCCTCGCCGGGGCACGGGCATCGGTGCGCGAACGGCTCCCGGTCGCCCCCTTCCTCACGGCCGCGCTCCCGCCGGCGACACCCGGCGACATCACGCTCGCCGACCTGCGCGACTTCCTGCACCGCCCCGCGCGGACGTTCCTGCGGGGACGCCTCGACGTGACCACCCCGTTCCAGCCCGACCAGGTGGCCGACGCGATCCCGGTGACCCTCGACGGACTCGAGAAGTGGCAGATCGGCGACCGCCTGCTGCGTGAGGTGCTGGCCTCCGACTCCCCGGCCGCGACCGGCGAGGCCGTGATGCTGGCGGAGCAGCTGCGCGGGACCCTTCCTCCGTTCGGCCTCGGGTTCTCCGTGCTCCAGGACGTCGTGACCACCTGCCAGGGGCTGCTGCAGCAGAGCGCGGCCCTGCGGACCGGACCGATCCGCACCATCGACGTGGACGTCGACCTCGGCGACGGTCGGCGGCTGACCGGCACCGTGCCGCGGGTCTACGGCAACCAGGTCGTCTCGGTGAGCTACTCCCGGCTCAAGCCCAAGCAGCGCCTGGCCTCGTGGCTCGACGTCCTCGCCCTCAGCGCGACCCACCCCGACGAGAACTGGACCGGGCACGCCGTCGCCCGCAGCAAGGCCGGGCCCCAGCGCGCCCTGGTCGGTCCGGTCGACCACCGCTCCGGTGAGTGGCTCCGCTCGCTGGTCGACCTCCACGACCGTGGTCAGGTCGAGCCGTTGGCGATGCCGCTCGAGACCGCGGCGGCGTGGGCCGACGCGCGCGCCAAGGAGCTGCGCGGCATGGACATCGACCCGGTCGAGGCCGCGCGCCGGGCGTGGGAGACCGACCCCTTCAACGACTGGGGCATCAAGGGCGAGGACGACGACCCCGTGCACCGCCGCATCCACGGACCCAGCGCTCCGGTCGAGGTGCTGGTCGCGGCCGGCCTGCCCGAGCTCGCCTGGCAGCTGTGGGAGCCGCTGCTCGCCGGAGCCGAGAGGATCGCCCCCCTGTGACTCCCTTCGACATCCGCGCCGCGCTCCCCACCGGGACCACCCTCCTGGAGGCCTCCGCCGGCACCGGCAAGACCTGGACCATCGGCGCCCTGGTCACCCGCTACGTCGCCGAGGAGGGGATCCCCCTCGAGCAGCTCCTCGTGGTGACCTTCGGTCGTGCGGCCAGTCAGGAGCTGCGGGAGCAGGTCCGTCGTCAGCTGGTGGAGGCGGAGCGGGCCCTGGCCGAGGGCGCGGACGTCGACCCCCTCGAGCGCACCGAGGTCATCGAGCAGGTCCTCGACTGCGATGCGACCGAGCGGGTCAAGCGGCACCGCCGGGTGGTCCAGGCTCTCGCCGACTTCGACGCTGCCACGATCGCGACCATCCACCAGTTCTGCTCGCTGGTGCTCGACTCGCTCGGCGTCGCCGGCGACACCGATGCCCGGGCCCGGCTGGTCGAGGACCTCGACGACCTGCTGGTCGAGGTCGTCGACGACCTCTACCTGCGTGCCTTCGCCTCGGGCGGGGACGGCATGGCGCCGACCTTCTCCTACGACGAGGCGCTCGCGATCGCGCGCACGGCCGTCGGTGACGCGCAGGCCCGGCTCGAGCCGACCGGGTTGCCGCGCGAGCACGCAGCCGGTCGTCGGGTCGCCTTCGCGACCGCGGTCCGCGCCGAGCTCGACCGGCGCAAGCGCCGCCTCGGCGTCCTGTCGTACGACGACCTGCTGAGCCAGCTCGCCACGGCACTCGAGCCGGAGGACTCCCCAGCCCGGCTGCGGATGCGCTCGAGGTGGCGCATCGTGCTCGTCGACGAGTTCCAGGACACCGACCCGGTGCAGTGGCAGGTCTTCGACCGGGCATTCTCGGGCCACGCGACGATGGTGCTGATCGGGGACCCGAAGCAGGCGATCTACGCCTTCCGCGGGGGCGACGTGACGACGTACCTCACCGCCGCGAGGACCGCCACCACCCAGCAGACGCTCGGGGTCAACCGGCGCAGTGACGCGGGTCTGCTCGCGGGGTTCCAGGCGCTCCTCGGTGGTGCCGAGCTGGGTGACCCGCGGATCGTGGTGCACGACGTCACCGCGCACCACCAGGAGTCGCGGCTGGTCGGGGCGCCGAAGCCCGCGCCGTTCCGGGTGCGGGTCGTGCGGCGGGAGTCCTTCGGCAAGCGGGGCTCGAGCGCGGTCCCGATCGGCAAGGTCCGCCCCCGGATCGCCGAGGACCTCGCCCACGACATCAGGGCGCTGATCGCGAGCGAGCCGACCTTCGAGGGACGTCGCCTCGAGCCCAGCGACGTCGCCGTCATCTGCCCGCGCCACAACGACCTCGCGATCGCACGGGCCGCGCTGGCCGAGGTGGGCGTGCCGGCCGTGATCGCCGGTGGCGGAAGTGTCTTCGCGACGCCCGCTGCCGTCGAATGGCTCTCCCTCCTGGAGGCGCTCGAACAGCCGCACCGCACCCAGCGGGTCCGCGCCGCGGCCCTGACCTGCTTCGTCGGCCACGACGCGGCCGCGCTCGACGCCGGCGGGGACGACCTCTCCGACGAGCTCGGCGACCGGCTGCGCTCCTGGTCCGAGGCGCTGGCGCGGCGCGGGGTCGCCGCGGTCGTGGAGGCTGCGGTCTCCGCCGGCATGCCCGCCCGGATGCTGGCCCGGGTCGGCGGCGAGCGCCTGCTGACCGACATCCGCCACATCGGCGAGGTGCTGCACGAGACGGCGCAGCGCGAGCAGATGGGAGCCGTCGCGCTCCTGGCCTGGCTGCGCCAGCAGGTCGTCGAGGCCCGCGACGGCCGTGGTGCCGAGCGCACCCGCCGGCTCGACTCCGACGCCGCGGCGGTGCAGCTCGTGACCATCCACGCGAGCAAGGGCCTGCAGTACCCCGTCGTCTACCTCCCCGCCCTCGCCGACCGGCACGTCGGCAAGCCGAAGCGTCCGCTGTTCCACGATGCTGACGGCGAGCGCTGTGTCGACGTCGGCGGTTCCGGTCCGGACTGGGCCGACCACTGCCGACGCTGGGCCGACGAGGAGGCCGGCGAGTGGCTGCGGCTGCTCTACGTCGCCCTGACCCGGGCCCAGAGCCAGGTCGTCACGTGGTGGGCGCCGACCCGCAATGCCGAGGCCTCGCCGCTTCACCGGCTGCTGCTGCGCGGCGCGACCCCGGACGGCTCCGGGCTGCGCCCGGAGGTGCCGCCGGCGCCGCCCCTTCCTGACGAGGACGCCGTCACCGCGCTCTTCGCGACCTGGCGCGACCGCGGCGGTCCCGCCCCGGAGGTGGCCGTGCCCGCCGAGGCGTCGGAACCCTTGCCTCCCGCCGTCCCTGCCGTGCTGGGAGCCCGCAGCTTCACGCGCACGGTCGACACCGAGTGGCGGCGCACGTCGTACTCCGCCCTCAGCAAGGTCGACCTCGCGGCCGGGCAGCCCGGCGTGGTGAGCGAGCCCGAGGTGGAGGTCAAGGACGACGAGGTGATCGAGGCGGTCCTCGACGACCAGGCCGGGGGAGCGACCGGCACCCGGCCCGACTCGATGGCCTCGCCGATGGCGGACCTCCCGGTCGGCGCGACCTTCGGCTCGCTGGTCCACGCCGTGCTGGAGCACGCCGACCCGACGGTCGAGGACCTGCACGCCGAGCTCGCCGCGCACATCGACGAACAGCTGACCTGGTGGCCGGTCGAGCTCGACCGCGACCAGCTCGCCACGGCGCTCGTGGCCGTCCTCGACTCGCCGCTCGGTCCGCTGATGGACGATGCGACCCTGCGCCGGGTCGGCACCCGCGACCGGCTCTGCGAGCTCGACTTCGAGCTGCCGCTCGCCGGTGGGGACCGCGCCGGCGGCGCCGACGACACCGTCCTGCTCGGCGACATCTCCGCACTGCTGCGTCGCCACCTGCCCGACGGGGATCCGGTCCGGGCCTACGCCGACGCACTCGACAACCCGCTGCTCGGCGGCCAGGTGCTGCGCGGCTACCTCACCGGATCGGTCGACGTGGTGCTGCGGGTCCGCGGCGCCGGCGAGGCGGATCCTCGCTACGTCATCGTCGACTACAAGACCAACTGGCTCGGCTCCCGTGAGGAGCCGTTGACCGCGGCGTCGTACGACCGCACGGCGCTCGTGGACGCCATGGGCCACTCCGACTACCCGCTCCAGGCGCTGTTGTACGCCGTGGTGCTGCACCGTTTCCTGCGGTGGCGCCAGCCGGGCTACGACCCGAAGCGGCACTTCGGCGGCGTCGCCTACCTCTACCTGCGCGGGATGTGCGGCCCGGACAGCCCGGTCGTCGACGGCTCGCCCAGCGGCGTCTTCACGTGGCAGCCGCCCGCCGCGCTCGTCACCGACCTCTCCGACCTGCTGGACGGACGCGCCTGATGGATCTCTTCGTCCCGACCTCACCGCACGACGCGCGCCTGGCCCGCGGGGCCACCGGACTGCTCGCCGACTTCAACCTCGCGGGGGTCGTCGACGCGGCCGACGTGCAGGTCGCGCAGCGCGTGGGTGCGCTGGGCGAGGAGACCGACGAGCGGGTGCTGCTGGCCGTGGCACTGGCGTCGCGCTCGGTGCGTGGCGGATCTGTCGGGCTCGACCTCGACGCCCTGCCCCACCTCGACGACCTCGCCTGGCCCGAGCTGACCGAGTGGACCGCAGCGCTGCGCGGCTCCGCCCTCCTCGCGGCCGGCGTGCTCCACCTCGAGCACGATCTCGTCTACCTCGACCGCTACCACCGCCTCGAGTGCCAGGTCGCCGACGACCTGGCCGAACGCATCGCGCTCGCCCCACCGGACGCCGACGCGGCCGTCCTCGGGGCGACCCTGGACCGGGTCCGCGGATCGCACCTCAGCGACGAGCAGGCGCGGGCCGTCGTCCACGCCGTGCAGCACCACACCACGGTCCTGACCGGCGGGCCCGGCACCGGCAAGACCACCACGGTCGCCCGCCTGGTGCTCGCCGTCGCCGACCAGTTCGCGCTCGCCCACCAGCGTCCGATGTCGATCGCGCTGGCCGCGCCGACCGGCAAGGCCGCCACCCGGCTGCAGGAGGCGGTGACCCAGGAGCTGGGTGCGCTCGGCGCGTTGGGCAGCGGCCCCGGACAGGTTCCCGCGCCCGAGTCGATGACCCTGCACCGTCTGCTCGGCTGGCGGCCGGACACCACCACGCGCTTCCGGCACGGCCGCACCAATCGGCTCAAGTACGACCTCGTCGTGGTCGACGAGGCGTCCATGGTGGACCTCACGATGATGGCGCGACTGCTCGACGCCGTGCGCCCCGAGACCCGACTGGTGCTGGTCGGCGACCCTCGCCAGCTCACGTCCGTCGGCGCCGGTGCCGTGCTCTCCGACCTCGTCGCCGGGTTCGCCGACCACGACGACTCGCCGGTCGTCGCCCTGACCGAGAACCACCGCTCCACCGAGGAGATCAAGGCGCTGGCCGCCGCCCTGCGTGACGACGGACCGGAGGCGGCCGACCGGGTGCTGGAGGTGCTGCGCGCCGGCACCGGCGAGGTCGAGTACGTCGAGACCGACGACCCCGTGGTCGCGCTGCGCGAGGCCTGCACCCTGGCCGCGCTGGCCGTCCGGGAGGCGGCGGTCTCCTCGGGCGCGGACGCCGCGATCGAGGCGATGGACCGGTTCCGGTTGCTGTGTGCGCACCGCGAAGGCCCGCACGGCGTGCGCGCATGGAACCACCACACCGAGCAGTGGCTGTCCGCCGCGCTCGGCACACCCCTCGGCTCGGGCTGGTACGCCGGCCGTCCGCTCCTGGTGACCAGCAACGACTACGCGCTCGACGTCTACAACGGGGAGACCGGCGTCGTCGTGCCCGAAGCCTCCGGCCGGCCGCGCGCGTGGATCGCCGGCGCAGGTCGACCGCGGCCCTTCGCGCCCGCCCGCCTGGGCGCCGTCGAGACCATGCACGCGATGACGATCCACAAGAGCCAGGGCAGCCAGGCGAAGCGGATCGCCGTGCTGCTGCCGGCCGCCGACTCACGCCTGCTCACGCGCGAGCTGTTCTACACCGCCGTCACCCGCGCCGAGGAGAGCGTGCTCGTGGTCGGCTCCGAGGCAGCGGTCCGCGCGGCCGTCGACACCACCGCGCAGCGCGCGACGGGCCTGCGCCAGCGCCTGGCTCAACCGGTGGGCCTGCAACGAGGGTGAAACGCGCTCGGGTTAGTGTCGAGATCATGCCGTTCCTGCTGCGTGTGCTGCTCCCTGACGTGCCCGGTTCGCTGGGTCGCGTCGCGACGGCCATCGGTATGGCGGGCGGCGACATCGAGGCGATCGAGATCGTCGAGAAGCGCGACGACGGCACGGTCGTCGACGACGTCCTGCTCGAGCTCGAGCAGGGGATGATGCCCGACTCAGTCGTGTCGGCCTGCAACCTGCTCGACGGCGTCGAGGTCGTGTGGATCAGCCGCTACCCGGCCGGCGGCAACCTGGTCATGGATCTCGAGGCGGTCGAGGAGCTGACCGCCTCGCCCGCGGAGGCCATCGACCGGCTGATCGGCCTGCTGCCGGCGACCTTCCGCGTCGACTGGGCTGCGCGTGTGCACCGGGCGAAGGGCGTCGTACAACGCACGAGCGCAGCGCCGGAGGAGTTCGAGTTCGTCGAGATCGAGGCGCCGAGCCGCCTGGAGTCGCCCGAGGACGAGGTCACCCTCTTCGCGGCGGCCCGCCTCGACGGCAACGAGATCGTGGTCATCGGTCGTCGTGGCGGACCGGAGTTCGCCGAGTCAGAGATCGCCCGGCTCGGGCACCTCTGCGGATTGGCGATCACCATCGCGAACGCCTGAGCGAGCGTCTGCTCAGGCGGTGACCGGCTCCAGGATGAACACCGGGATCTCCCGGTCCGTCTTCTCCTGGTAGGACGCATAGGTCGGCCACGTCGCGACGGCGTGCGCCCACCACTTGCTGCGCTCGTCGCCCTCGGCGATGCGCGCCTGGTAGGCCTTCGGCTCCGGGCCGTCCTGCAGGTCGACGACGGGGTGCTTCACGAAGTTGTCGTACCAGCTGGGGTTGTCGGGGGCGCCGCCCTTGGACGCGATCGCAACGTAGGTGCCGTCCTTCTCGACGCGCATCACCGGGTTCTTGCGGAGCTTGCCGGACTTGGCGCCGACCGAGGTGATCACCACGATCGGGTCCTTGCCGCCCTGGAGGGTGTTGGCCTCGCGACCGCCCGACGCCTCGTACGCCGCCACCTGGTCGCGGACCCACTTCTGGCTGCTGGGCTCGTACTCGCCTTGAAGAGTCATGTCCTCCACAAGACCACGCCGCCCGGCGATATTCCAGTGCCACTACCGTTCGGTGCATGAGTGCGATCGAAGGTGTGAGCGAGACGTTCGACGCGAGCCAGTGGGACGTCGTCCCCGGGTTCGACGACCTGACCGACCTGACCTACCACCGCGCCAAGGGCCACGGCACGGTCCGGATCGCCTTCGACCGCCCCGACGTGCTCAACGCCTTCCGACCGCACACCGTCGACGAGCTGCTGCGCACCCTCGAGCACGCGCGCACCCAGGGCGACGTCGGCTGCGTCATCCTCACCGGCAACGGCCCGAGCGCCAAGAACGGCAAGTGGGCCTTCTGCACCGGCGGTGACCAGCGGATCCGCGGCAAGGCCGGCTACCAGTACGAGGACAAGGAGATCGGCTCCGCTGACACCGGCGCCGAGCAGCCGAGCCCGATCGACAAGGCCCGGATGGCGCGTCTCCACATCCTGGAGTGCCAGCGGTTGATCCGGTTCATGCCGAAGATCGTCGTCTGCGTCGTCCCCGGCTGGGCCGCCGGCGGCGGGCACAGCCTGCACGTCGTCGCCGACCTGACGCTGGCCAGCAAGGAGCACGCCCGCTTCAAGCAGACCGACGCCGACGTGGGCTCGTTCGACGGTGGGTACGGGTCGGCGTACCTCGCCCGCCAGGTGGGTCAGAAGTTCGCCCGCGAGATCTTCTTCCTCGCCGAGGAGTACAGCGCCGAGGACGGCATGCGGATGGGCACCGTCAACCGCGCCGTCCCCCACGCCGAGCTCGAGGCGACCGCGCTGGAGTGGGGCCGGATCATCAACGGCAAGAGCCCGACCGCCCAGCGGATGCTGAAGTACTCCTTCAACCTCCTCGACGACGGCCTCGTCGGCCAGCAGCTCTTCGCCGGCGAGACCACGCGCCTGGCCTACATGACCGACGAGGCGCAGGAGGGGCGCGACCAGTTCCTCGAGAAGCGTGAGCCGGACTGGTCGCCGTACCCCTGGTACTACTGATCCGAAGAGTTTCCGCAGGTCAGACGGGGTTTAGAGGCGAACAGTCCGCATCCAGTCCGCAAGAATCCGACCGCAGCCATCCAGACCCGGGGTTGATCGTGCTTCCTGAGACCGACCTTCACCGGATCCGCCTCTGGGCGCGCGGGCGCGTGCCGGAGCACCTCTGGGACGAGCTCAAGGTCGAGGCGGACGTTGCTGATCGGCACGTCGACATCGTCGAGGTCCGGCCGCCGTGGGACGGCGTCGGGGAGCCCACGCGCTTCCCGATCGCCAGGCTGCGCTACACCAAGACGACGGGCCTGTGGGCGATTTACTGGCGCGACCGGAACCTGAAGTTCCACGAGTACAAGCGGAAGCGCCCAACGAAGAACACCCAGGCCCTGCTCGACCACATCGAGGACTCGGGCGACCCGATCTTCTGGGGTTAAGCCCCGGGGGGTCACTCTCGCGGACGATGCGGCTGCTCTGCTTGCTGCTCCTCTTCGTCCTCTTCGTCCTCTTCGGGCGCGCGGGAACGACGTGTCTGTTTGTCCCTTATTAAGAGACAAACAGACAGCCGGCCACCTTGTCTGACACTGAGGCGCGAGCCAAACGCTCATGCTGTTCAGTTTTTGGAACTGTTCGAGTAACCTGAACGTCAGCCAGAACTGAACGGAGCGCCTCGTGAATGACCTGCTGGCCGAACTTGCGCCTCGATTCGAGGAGTACGGACTCCGCGTCGACGCCCACCAGCCGCGCATGCACGATGCCGGCTACGACTTGGACCTGGTGTTGTCACGAGGCGGCGCACACCAAGCGTTTGCGATGCAGCTCAAAGCTCGCCCGACGCTCTCCAACCTCGCTCCGCTTCGCACGCATGGGAGCGGATCGGTCCCTCTGCTGGTCGGAGCGACCTCAGTCTCGGCGCGTTCTGCCGACAATTTCAGGCGCGCAGGGATCCAGTTCATCGATGCGGCAGGCAACGCCTCGATCCGCTTCGGTGATGTGCTCATCGACGTTCGGGGTCGTCGCGCTGACATCGAGCCCCCGCACCCCGAGCGCGAGAGAGGCGGCAACCTCTTCAGCACGGCGCGCTCCCAGGTCGCCTTCGCGTTGCTTCAGTGGCCGAGGTTGTGGAAGAGGCCGCAGCGCGAGATCGCCGAGGCTGCCGGCGTCTCACTCGGCCAAGCCAATGACGCCCTCAGGATGTTTCGTCAGTCCGGATTCGGGCCGGGGGGGAACAGAAGCGACTCCGAACTCTTGGACCTCTGGGTCGCGTCGTTCCCGCAGGGACTGGGCCAAAAGCTCACGCTCGCCACCTACCGTGGCTCGGTCGACGAGTTCAGGAAGGTCGACGCGGAGGATCCAGTCTTCCTCGGAGGTCCTGCGCTGTCCGGGGAACTTGCCGCCGACGACTTGCTTCGACCCGCTTCGCTGACGATCTACGTGGCGGGGCTCGACCCGATGCTGCCCGTGAAGAACCGTTGGCGCTCGGACGGCGATGGCAACATCACCGTGCGACGCAGGTTCTGGACGACGCCACCCCACGAGTCGCAGGACCACGACGGCCCGCTCACGGGTCTGCGCAATGCACCAGCCGTCCTGGTGTACGCCGACCTCATGGCAAGCGACGATCCCCGCGTTCGTGGCGTGGCTCCAGAGTGGAGGGGACGTCTTGATCGACACGAATCTGATCGCTGAGGGATTCCTCGATCCGATCATCCGCGTGGTCGAGCAGATGCTTGAGCAGGCCCCGGACCTGGACCCAGGTCAGGTCATGCTGGTGGGCGCCTGGTGCCGTGACACCCTGCACGCTGCTCTCGGACATGACTTCGACACCCGAGCGACACGCGATGTCGACCTCGCGCTGGCCCTCTCGAATTGGAAGGTCTACGAACGCCTCGCAGCGGTCTTCCCGGCCGCGGCAGACACTGGCGTGGCTTTTCGGATCGCGGGGCTGGTGGTCGACCTGCTCCCCTTCGGCGAACTGGAAGATCCCGAGGGAGTCGTCCGTCCGCCACAGCGGGACGACGGCATCCCGGTCTGGGCATTCACGGAAATCTTCGACAGTTCGCAGTCCCTGGTGCTCCATCCTTCCCTGACGATCCGATGCCCGACGGTGCCCGGTTACACGGCAGCGAAGTTGGCCGCTTGGCTGGACCGATCGGAATGGCGCGAGGCGAAGGACGCCAACGACCTCGCCTTGAGCACGTACTGGTACGCAGAGTCGCCGGAGCTCGACAACCGGCTCTACGAGACGCCTGCGGGCCAGCAGCTCCTCATTGCCGAGGAAGCCGATGTCCCGCGTGCAGCGGCCCGCCTGCTGGGCGCCGACGTCGCCGATCTCATCGGGCCTGTGCGGCTCGCCGAACTGCTCGGACGTTGGCCGGGCAACATGGAGATGCTGGTCCAGAACTTCGTGATCCCCGCTGCTTCCCAAAGGACGCACCCACTGCCTCGTCGACTGGAGATCATCCAGGCGCTCACTCGCGGCCTTGCGGAGCCGATCCGATCGACGAATTGAACCTCACGTCATCAGCGAGTCCCTCATGAGATCCGCTGCGGCCGCTCGCGTCCGGTCCTCCGCCGTCGGCCACAGGTGGCCCGATCGAGGACTCCGCGCTGGTGTTCGCCGAGCCTCGCCCGGGGATCGCCGCCGTCGCTGACCTCGCCCCGCTCGCTGCGAGCAGCGCCCGATGAGCACGCCGAGCTACGTCACCGTCGCCGGTCGCCGTACCTGGGTGCGGATCGAGGGCGACCCGGCGAACCCACCGCTGCTGCTGTTGCACGGGATCGGTCGCAGCCTCGAGGACTGGGCCCCCAGTTCTCGAGGCTGCGAGGGGCCCACCGGGTGATCGCGCTGGACCTCCCGGGCTCGGGCTTCTCGGCCCGCGCCCCCGAGTCGACCACATTGGAGGTGCTGGCCCGCGAGGTGCTCGCCACTCTCGACGTGCTCGGCGAACGACGCCCCGCGCAGGTCATCGGGAATTCCCTCGGCGGTGCCGTGGCGCTGCAGTTGCTCATCGCGGCGCCGGAGCGGGTGGCCAGCCTGGTGCTGGTCAACAGCGCAGGGCTCGGGGCCGAGGTCGCCCTGCCGCTTCGTCTCCTGGCGGTCCCGGTGCTCGGTGACCTGGCCGTGCGGCACACCACGCGTGGCAGCGCACGGATGGCCGAACGCCTCAGCTTCGCTGACCCGAGCCTGGCAACGACTGCGCGCATCGATCACGCCCTGGCGATCGCTGCTCAACCCGACACGGGCGCCGTCCTGCTGGAGACCGTGCGTGCGCTGGCCACTCCCCGCCGGATCAAGTCGGGATGGCGCCGGCGATTGACGACTGCAGCGGCCGAGCACACTCGGCCGACGTTGGTGATCTGGGGCGACCGGGACCGCGTGCTGCCGCCGCACCATCTCGACGCGGCACGACGGTTGTTCCCGCACGCCGAGGCCGAGATGTTCGCCGGAATCGGCCACATGCCGCAGATCGAGTGCCCCGACGACTTCGCTGCACTAGTCCTCCCGTTCGTCGAGAAGTCCGCCGGTCGTCCCGTGCCGAAGGAGTCGACGGTGTCCTCGACGCCGCGACGCGGATCTCGGCGCCGCGGGGTCGCGGCCGCCGCCTGACCAGCTACGGCGTCGTCAACGCTGACTCGCACCCTGAGGCCCGCGTCGCCGTGTCGGTGGGTTCAGGTCGATCTCTCTCCGAAGGCGCGTCACCTCTGCCTCGAGCGCGATGACCCGCGCGATGCCGGCGATGTTGAGGCCTTCGGCCAGGAGGTCGCGGATGCGCAGGAGCGTCTCGATGTCGGCGCGGCTGTAGAGGCGGGTTCCTCCGGCACTGCGGTCCGGCTCGAGGAGTCCGCGTCGCTCGTAGACGCGGATGTTCTGGATCTGCAGTGCCGTCATGTCGGCCGCGACCGAGATCGCGAAGACGCCGCGACGAAAATCCTTGTCGCTCGGGACTTGATTCATGGGATCAGATTATCTATAACATTCATTGCAGATCCAGTACGACCGGCCGATGGCCGGCGATCCAGAGGAGGAAATGTCATGTTGCTGCGTACCACCGATCCGTTCCGCGACTTCGACCGGCTCGCCAGCCAGCTCCTGGGCGCCGGGTCGGGGACGACCAACCGTCCCGCCGTGATGCCGATGGATGCCTGGCGCCAGGGCGACGAGTTCGTCGTGGAGCTCGACCTGCCGGGTGCGAGCAGGGAAAGCATCGACATCGATGTCGAGCGCAACGTGCTCACCGTGAGGGCCGAGCGAGTCGCCGGCAACGGTGACTGGCAGTGCCTGGCTTCGGAGCGCACCCATGGCCAGTTCACCCGCCAGCTCGTCCTGGGCGACAACCTCGACCTCGAGCGGATCGAGGCCGCCTACGACAACGGCGTGCTGCGCCTGGTGATCCCCGTGGCCGAGAGGGCCAAGCCCCGCAAGATCGAGGTCGGCGGCAACCTCGCCTCTCGGGAGGCCATCGAGGCCTGAGGCCGGACGTGCAGGGGGCCGGTGTGCACGCCACGCCGGCCCCCTGTCGCGCCGATGTCGACCACGGTCGCCACCGGCCAGGCCATCGTGGAAGTGCCGATCACCATGGACAGACGGGACAGCCCCACCCCCGAAGCGATGCCCCAGCGCTCCCGTGCGTTTTCGGACCCAGGCGTCGTGACCCGCACGGTCGAGTGTCTCTCGTGCGGCTCCGCGACCGTCCACGTCAAGGGCAGGGTCACCCACGACCGGCAAGGAGGACTGCTGGTCCAGTGGTGGGACTGCACCGCGTGCGAGGAGGGCGAAGCCGTCTGACCTCGGCTGGGGCCGATGAGTGGTTGGACAGGAGGATTCAGTCCACGCAAAGTCCGCAGAACCGCCTGGCGCTACCGATTCCGAGTTCCGGAGGCGTTGTCGCGCAGACGATTCCAGGAGACGAGGAAGAAGACTTCTCCGAGGGCTGCACATCCGGCGAGCCCGCTGAGGGTGCGACGGGCGGGGTCGCCGAACTCAGGCCAATGGTCTATAGTCTGGACCAACAGGCTTCAAGGTCTCGCAGTGATTGAGGTTCGCATGCCGCTCCACCCCACCGCCCGTCAGCTCCTCGATGAGTCTGCGTCGAGCGACCAGCCCAACAGTCACCTTCTTCCCATCGAGGTGGCGCGCGAGAACTTCGAACGGCTCTTCGCCGCGCTCCCCGTCGAGGCCATCGCTTCGGTGGAGGACCACCTCGCTGTGTCAGGTGACCATGAGATCCCGGTGCGTCTCTACCGGCCGCAGGTCGATGGCCTGCTGCCGATCCTCGTCTACCTCCACGGCGGAGGCTGGCAGATGGGAAGCATCGACTCCCACGACGGACTGTGCCGGGCGATCGCCAATGCCGCGGGGTGTGCGGTGCTCAGTGTCGCCTACCGTCGCCCGCCGGAGTTCAAGTTCCCCGTCGCCCCCCACGACTGCTACTCGGCGTTGACCTGGGCCGTCGCGCACGCCGACGAGCTCCGGGTTGACGGCTCCAGGATCGCCGTCGCCGGTGACAGTGCAGGCGGCAACCTCGCGGCCGCCGTCAGCCTGCTGGCTCGGGACGACGACGGTCCGCGGCTCGCCTGCCAGGCGCTCATCTATCCGGCGACGACCTTCGACCTGGAACGCGGGTTCGATCTGGATCTGGAGGGCTACGTCCTCTTCCGTGACGAGGTCCAGTGGCACAAGGACGCCTACTTCGTCACTCCCGAGGACGCCGCGTCCG
This sequence comes from Nocardioides sp. Root190, assembly GCF_001428565.1. Taxonomy (GTDB): domain Bacteria; phylum Actinomycetota; class Actinomycetes; order Propionibacteriales; family Nocardioidaceae; genus Nocardioides. The sequence goes on from NZ_LMIA01000007.1 coordinate 179,740, forward strand.
ACTATGCGTCACCGCTCGACGCAGACCTGGCCGGACTGCCACCGACTCTCGTGATCACCGCTGGCTACGACCCCTTGGCTGCATCGGGGACCGCCCTGGTGGATCGGCTCGAGGCGCACGGAGTGCTCACGGGGCACCAGCACTTCGAGGGGATGATCCACGGCTTCATCCAGTTCCCTCAACTGTTCGACGATGCTTCCACGGCGGTGTCCGGCATCGCAGACCACCTGCGTCGTCACCTCGGCGGTGGCCGATGAACGAGTTCGCGGGGCGAACCGCCGTTGTCACGGGCGCAGGCGGAGGGATGGGTCTCGCCATCGCGCAGGACCTGGCTGGTCTGGGTGCCCACGTGGTGGCGGTTGACGTGAAGGAGCCGCCGGCCGGGCTTCCGCATGCCGTGACCTATGTCCAGGCCGACATCTCTGATCCGACGGCGGGCCCGCGGGCCGTGGCCATCGCGCAGGAGGCGTCGCTCGATGGCACGGTCGACATGCTCGTCAACGCTGCAGGCGTGGCCTGGTTCACGGATCCCGGTCTCCCGCCGCCGCCCCTGGCAGACGGGTCCATCGCCGACATCACTCCTGAGGCGTGGAAGCGCGTGCTGGACATCAACCTGACGGGCTCGATGCTCATGGCACGAGCCGCTCTACCGGTGATGCGCGCTCATGGTTCTGGCGTCATGGTCCACATCGCGAGCATCGCGGGTCTCCGCCTCGCTGACGGCTCACTCGATGCCTACCAGGTCTCGAAGGCCGGGTTGATCAGTCTTTCCCGGGCGCTGGCCGCGCAGTACGGTCCCGACGGCATTCGCTCGAACACGGTGTGCCCCGGGGCCATCGTGACGCCCATGATCGCCGGAATGTATGAGAACGATCCCGGACGGGAGGCCTCGATGGCGTCCCGCGTGCCCCTTCGGCGGGTGGGTACGACGGCCGACGTGTGCTCGGCGGTCCGCTACCTGCTGTCGGACGGCGCCTCATTCGTGACGGGCACCGACCTCGTTGTTGACGGCGGCTGGCTCACCAACATGGGATGAGGGTCTGGGTCCCGACGGATGGGCGAGTTGCGACGCTGTCAGCGACTCAGCCACGACTCGATCGTGTGTCGCGTCTCGTTGATGTGCGCGGCCATGGCTGAGGCGGCAGCGTCGGCGTCCTTGGCGCGAACCGCGCTCAGGATCTCGGCGTGGTGGTCGTTGGCGTTGTCCTCGATGTGGCCGAAGATCGCGCCGACGGGCAGCCACATCCGCTGCCGGCCCTGGGCGACGGCCTCCAGCAACTGCTGGTTCCCCGAGGCCTCGGCGATGCCGAGGTGGAACGCGGAGTCGAGCAGCTGGAACTCCGTGACGTGGCCCGTCGACTCGTCCTCGCGCCCCGCCTTGATGGCGTCGTCCATCCGGGTGACGAGGTCGGCCAGCTTCGGCAGGTCCGCCGCCTTGCGACGCTCGGCGGCGAGCTTGGCGGCGCCCGTCTCGACGATGACCCGGTAGTCGAACGCGTCCCGCACGGCCACCTTGTTGCGCTTCAGCTCCAGGCGGGCCTCGGCGGCGTTGTAGGTGGGTTCGAGGACCAGGAACCCGCCACCCCGGCCGCGGCGCACCGAGATGCGGCCTTCGCGCTCGAGTACGGCGATGGCAGCGCGCACCGTGGTGCGCGAGACATCGAGCATCTCGGCGAGGTCCCGCTCGGCGGGCAGCCGATCGCCGGGGCGGAACTGCCCGGAGTCCATGGAACGCCTGATCTGGTCCAGGACCAGCTCGTGCGCGGCGATCTGCCGGATCGGCCCCAGGTTCGGGTGCTCGGACACTGACACCTCCTCGTCATGCGCAGGCTACTGCATGAGAGGTCTCGGGCTGCGCCTCTGCGGGCGTCTGTTGCGAATAAGGTCTATGGGTCTTGTCTTTAGTCCAATAACTCCGTAGCGTCAGACCAGCAAGGTTCGAATCGGCCCCGCGGAGATGCGATGTTCTATCCACTGACGATCAATGACTTCATCGATCGTGCGGTCACGGTCTTCCCTGACCGCACGGCGGTCCACGACGACCCGCTGGCTCCGGTCGGCTGGGAGCCGCTCACCTACCGCCAGGTCGCGGAGCGTGCACGTTCCCTTGCTGCTTCGTTGGACGCACTGGGGCTTCCGGTCGGGGCGAGGGTGGCCGTTCTGTCCCAGAACTCGTCGCGCCTGTTGACCAGCTTCTACGGCGTGAGCGGTTTCGGGCGGGTCCTGGTGCCCGTGAACTTCAGGCTCACGGCTGCCGAGGTCAGGTACATCGTCGAGCACAGCGGCGCCGAGGTGCTCCTCGTCGACCCCTCGCTGCGTGACGTCGCCGAGCAGGTCGGCTGCCGCCACACGTTCGTGTTCGGCGAGGACGACGAACAGCTGTGGACGCGTACAGACGCGCCCCGGCCGTGGGACGGCGACGAGTCGGCCACGGCGACGATCAACTACACGTCAGGCACCACGGCGCGGCCCAAGGGCGTCCAGCTCACTCATCGCAACCTCTGGCTCAATGCCGTCACCTTCGGATGGCACCTGGGTGTCGCCGAGTCCGAGGTCTACCTCCACACGCTCCCCATGTTCCACGCCAACGGTTGGGGAATGCCGTACGCCATCACCGGCTTCGGCGGCACCCACGTCGTCCTCCGCCAGGTCGACGGTGCGGAGATCCTCCGCCGGGTCGCCGAGCACGGCGTGACCCTGATGTGCGCGGCTCCGGCAGTGCTCTCCGCCGTGCTCGAGGCAGCACGCGGCTGGGAGGGCGAGATCCCCGGACGCCAACGCGTCCGCGTCGTCGTCGCAGGGGCGCCGCCTCCGACGCGCCTGATCGAACGGATCCGGAACGATCTCGGGTGGGAGTTCATCCAGATCTACGGTCTCACCGAGACCTCGCCCTTTCTCACGATGTCGCGCATGCGTGAGGAGTGGCGGCCACTGCCGGGCGAGGAGCAGGCGCGTCTCCTCGGCCGTGCGGGAGCGCCTGCGATCGGCGTACGCGTCGCCATCGCAGGCGACGGCGAGGTCCTCGTGGCCAGCAACCACAACCTCGAGGCCTACTGGCAGAACCCCGAGGAGACGGAGCGGGCCCAGGAGGGTGGCGTCTTCCACACCGGTGACGGCGGATCGTTCGCTGACGGCTGTCTGACGATCAAGGACCGCAAGAAGGACGTCATCGTGACGGGCGGCGAGAACGTGTCGTCGATCGAGGTCGAGGACGTCCTCGCCAGCCACCCGGCGGTGGCGGAGGCGGCCGTCATCGGGATCCCGGACGAGAAGTGGGGCGAGCTCGTCACCGCGTTGGTCGTCACCACCGCTGACGTGAGCGAGGAAGAGCTCATCGCGCACTGCAGGGCGCGGCTCGCCGGCTACAAGACGCCGAAGCGCATCGACTTCCGGGCCGAGCTGGCGCGGACCGCCACCGGAAAGCTGCAGAAGTTCAAGCTGCGCCAGGACTTCTGGAGCGATCGGGACAGGCAAGTCAACTAGGGCTCTCGTCCCCCAAGGCACTCAGCCTCCGTCGAACTGCTCGTCGAGCTGTGGCGGAGCGGCAGCGCGAAAAAGGTCTGTTGAACGAGTCAACAGACCTATGCCCGACGGCATCACTCTACAGAAAGGCACCACAGTGACTGGCACAGTCATCGTCACCGGCGGCGGCGGGGTCATCGGCCGCGCCATCTGCGCGCGACTCGCGGGGAGTGGCTACACGCCCGTCGCCGCCGATCTCGAGGCAGCAGTGCCCGAGAGCGCCTCGTCCTTCGAGCACGACTTCGTCGTCATGGACGTCACCTCGACCGAGTCGATCCGCGCCGCCGTCGCGGCGGTGGTGCGTGAAGACGAGACCATCGCCGGGGTCGTGAACTGCGCCGGAATCCTGCGCGACTCCTTCGTCGGTGAGCTCGATGAGGCGAAGCTCGATCTGATGTTCCAGGTGAACATCGCCGGGATGGCCAGGGTGGTGGAGGCGACCGCGGACCTGATTCGTGTGGGCGGCTCGATCGTCAATGTCGGGTCCCTGACCGGGCATTTCGGCCGCTTCACCGGAGCATCGGTGTACGGCGCCACGAAGGCAGGCATCGCGGCGTACACCCGCTACCTCGCCGCCGAGCTGGCTCCCCGCGGTATCCGCGTCAACAACGTCGCGCCCGGTGTCATCCGTGCCCCCATGAGTCCCTCCATGGCCAGGGTCTCAGGTGGTGAGGAGGCCTCGGCGGCCCACGCCATGCTCAAGCGGATCGGCGAGCCTCATGAGGTCGCGGAGGTCGTCGAGTTCTTCGTCTCTCCCCGCTCCTCCTTCGTGACGGGCCAGACCCTGCTGGTCGACGGTGGCGTCGTCGCATGGTGACCGCGACCGCGACCGAAACGGCGACCACGGTGGAGGAGGCCAATGCCGAGTCCTTCCGGCGACTGGACGCGGCCGACCCCTGGGTGGTCGACGTGGCGCCGGCCCGCGACGTGATTCCCGGGTACGACGCCAACCTCGTCCTCACTTCAGGCGCCCCGATGGCCTGGGAGGAGTACGTCGGTGGACAGCGGGAGGCGCTCATCGGCGGTGCCCTGTTCGAGGGACTCGCTGAGACCCGCGAGGAGGCGATCGCGGGCTTCGCCTCCGGTGCGATCCGGATCGGCGCGTGCCACGACTACGACGCCGTCGGCTCACTGGCTGGGATCTACACAGCATCGATGCCCGTGTTCGTGGTGGAGAACCGGGACCTGGGCAATGTCGGTTTCTGCAACTTCTACGAGGGCAAGGAGCCGCGGCGGCTCAACTACGGCTGCTACGACGAGGGCGTCCACGAGCGTCTGCTGCACGTCAACACGGTGCTCGCTCCCGTGGTGGGGGAGGCGATCCGACGTCGGGGCGGCATCCCGCTGAAGTCGCTGATCGCCCGCGCCCTTCGAATGGGCGACGAGGTGCACAGCCGCAACGCGGCGGCGTCGATGCTCTTCAACCGCGAGATCCTCCCGGCCGTCCTGGACATGGTGCACGACGACGTCCCCGGCGTCCGCGAGACGATGGTGCACCTCGCCGAGAACGACTACTTCTTCCTCCGGCTCTCCATGGCGGCCGCGAAGGTCTCTGCCGATGCGATGGTCGTCCCTGGATCGACGCTGGTGTCCGCCATGGCCTTCAGCTGCCGGGGCTTCGCGATCAGGCTCGCCGGACTCGGCGGACGGTGGTTCGAGGGGCCGCCGCCTATCCACGAGGGCAAGCTCTTCGCGGGCCACACCGAGGACGAGATCACCTGGATGGGTGGGGAGTCGCCGATCACCGAGACGGTGGGCCTCGGCGGCTTTGCGCAGGCCTGTGCCCTCACCCTCCAGGAGTACCAGGGCGGCTCGGCCGAGGTGATGATCGAGCGCAATCTCCAGATGTACGCGATCACCCACGGCGAGAGCTCCAGCTACCGGATCCCGCTCTTCGACTTCCGCGGGACGCCGACCGCCGTGGACGCGCGCAAGGTCCTGGCGACGGGCATCACCCCCGTCATGGACGTCGGTCTCGCCGGTCGCGACGGCGGCCAGATCGGTGCGGGCATCATCCGGGCACCACGGGAGTGCTTCGAGCTGGCCCTCGCTGCGCTCGAGACATCGGCCTGACGGTGGCGCCCTCCCTGGTGCGCCTGGAGATTCCTGACCTCGACCTCGGGCTGCGCCACAAGCTGGTCAGCGCGGACAGGCTCCGTCCGGGTTCCCGAGCCGCCCACGGAACCAGCCTGTACGGACTCTCGCTCGTTGACGACCTGACGGACACGGCGTTGAGCCACGCCGGCAACGGTTATCCCGATGCGCCTGTCGAGCTCGACGAGTCCACCCGGGTCGAGCTGCCGTGGCGTGGCATCGAGTCGGTCATTGGGGACCTCGTCGACACCAACGGAGACCCGTTCGGGGCCTCGCCCCGGGGAATGGTCGCCCATCTCGTGGGCCGTTTCGCCAGATCGGGACTGGTCCCGGTGCTGGGCTTCGAGTACGAGGCGTGGGTCTTCGAGGCTGCCGCCGCCGACGTTGTCGGCAATGCCGGCCCTGGCCGGCTCGCACCACCGGGAACGGTGGCCTCGCTGATGTCGGAGCTCGCGCGACGCACGGCCTCGATCGGACACCCACTCGAGGCCGTGCGCTGCGACGGCGGGGCCGGCTATGTCGAGTTCTCCATCGCACCCGCCCCCGCACTGCGGGCAGCGGACGGCGCGGCTCGTGCTCGGCAGTGCCTCATCGACCTGTGTGCCGAGCACGGTCTCGTCGCCTCCTTCATGGCCAAGCCCTACGGCGACCGGGAAGGAGCCGGTGGGCACGTTCACGCGAGTCTCGAGCGGGACGGAGTGAATGTCTTCGCAGGCGACGGTGGCCTGAGCGCCGTCGGTGCCTGTTTCGTCGCGGGCCTGGTGCAGTCACTGCCCGAGCTCACGTTGATGTTCAACCCGCACGTGAACTCGTTCAAGCGCATCGACCCGCGGCAGTGGGTGCCGACGCGTGCGTCCTGGGGGTACGACGACCGGCGCTCGGCCTGTCGTGTGGTGACGTCGGCGCGGGCGCTCGCCCGGGTCGAGCACCGCCGCGGCGGAGCCGATGCGAATCCCTACGTGAGCGGCGCAGCGGTCCTCGCGGGCGGGATCTGGGGGATCGAGCGCGGCGCACGTCTGCCGCCGCCGCGCAGCCCCGGGGGTCGTACGGTGCCGGCCTCCCTCGCCGAGGCGATCACCGAGTTCGAGGGGTCTCCCCTCATCGACGACCTGCTTCCGCGCCGCTTTGCGGAGGCCTTCTCCGCGACGCGGCGCTCCGAGCTGGCCCGGTACGAGGCGTGGATGAGCACCCACATCACCGAGTTCGAGCTCCAGCGACACCTCGGTTTCCGCTGAGGGTGTTGACAACTTCTCATAAGGTCGAAAGACTAGACCAAACAACCAACTACGACGAGACGGTGTCCACAGTGAAGCCACCCACCCCGACCTCTGCACCCCTTGCCGGACCGCACGACGTGGCGATCATCGGATCGGGATTCAGCGGAATCGCCGCAGCCACCGCCCTGCTCAAGGAGGGCGTCCGTGACTTCGTCATGTTCGAACGCTCTGAGGACATCGGTGGAACCTGGCTGGTGAACCGGTACCCCGGAGCGGAGGTCGACCTCGAGTCGCACATCTACTCCTTCTCCTTCGAGCCCCACGACTGGACGCGGACGCACGCGGACTGGCGCGAGCTCCTCGCCTACCTCCAGGGCGTCGCGCGCAAGTGGGGGCTCTACGAGCGGACGCTGCTCGGCACCGGGGTCGCTGAGGTCACCTGGGACGAGCCGTCGAAGACCTGGACCATCGAGGACGAGGCCGGTCGGTCCCATGGACCCTTCAAGGCCGTGATCTCTGCGGTCGGCTTCCTCAACACGCCGTTGGTCCCGCCGTTCCTGCGCGGCGACACCGTGTTCGAGGGGGACCTCTGCCACACCTCCACCTGGCGCGACGAGCTGACTCTCGAAGGCAAGGCCGTCGGGGTGCTGGGCACAGGGTCCTCCGCGGTCCAGGTCGTGACCGAGGCGGAGCGGCAGGGCAGCTCGGTCAAGGTCTTCCAGATCGAACCGAACTGGCTGCTCCCGAAGGGGGCACGCGACTTCACGCCGAGTGAGCGACGCTGGAACAAGCTGAAGCCGGTCTACTACTTCCGCCGGTATCGCCTCTACCTCGACTACGACCTGCGCCAGTACCGCGCCAGTCACGCACGGGTGGGCGGCCGGGTCAACAAGCAGCGCCTGGTGGCCGCGCGTGAGTACCTGCATCGGGAGATGGGATCGCAGCCCGACCTGGAGAGGCTGCTGACGCCGGAGTTCTCGGTCGAGGCCCGACGGACCGTCGTCAGCGACACCTACTACCGGAGCCTGAGGTCGCCGAAGGTCGAGCTCGTTCCCCATGCTGTCGCCGACGTGACGCCGACGGGGGTCGTCGATGCCACGGGAGAGAAGCACGAGCTGGACATGATCGTGCTCGCCACGGGCTTCGACGCCGCGAACTTCATCAGCACCTACCGCACCACCGGCGAGAACGGCGTGGTCCTCCGCGACCAGTGGGAGGGTGGCGCGGAGGCGTTCCTCGGTGTCATGACGCCGAACTTCCCCAACTTCTTCATGATCTTCGGCCCCAACACGAGCGGGATCCCGCTCGTGACCTACTACGAGGCGCAGGCGAGGTTCGCCGCCAAGACCGCCAAGCGTCTCGCTGATGGCAGGGCCAGCAAGATCACCGTCAAGTCCTACGTCCACGACTTCTACAACCGCCGACTCCAGCGCCGCCTCGACAAGACCGTGTGGGGCGAGGTCGCCAACTACTTCCAGGGCACGAGCGGCAAGGTCATCAGTCAGTGGCCGTTCAGCCCGACGTCGTACATCGTGGGACTGCGCCTGGCCCGCTGGTTCGGGGTCGATGCCAAGTGAGCGGCTCGATGGACGGCAAGGTGGTCGTGGTGACCGGGGCGGCAGGTTCGATCGGTCGTGCCGCCGTCACGGTCCTGCGACGTGAGGGCGCCACGGTGGTCGGAGTCGACCTGCGCGACGTCGACGACACCGGCGCGGACTCCTTCGTCGCCTGCGACCTCACCGTCGAGGCGCAGGTGAAGGACCTCTACGACGGCGTCGTCCGTCGCCTCGGTCGCATCGACGCCCTGTTCAACAACGCGGGTGTGGCGCTCCCCGCCGACAGCTCGACCCTGGACGCCGACCTTTCGGTCTTCGCCCGGACCATGGCAATCAACGTCGAGAGCGTGCTGCTGTGCTGCAAGTACGGGATCCCGCACCTGATCGCCGGGGGTGGTGGTTCGGTCGTCAACACGGCCTCGTTGGTGGCGCGGATGGGCTCGGCCGTGTCCCAGATCGGTTACACGGCCTCGAAGGGCGCCGTGGTCGCCATGTCCCGCGAGATGGGGGTCGAGCTCGCGAGAAAGGGCATCAGGGTCAACAGCCTGAGCCCGGGGCCTGTGCAGTCCCCGATGCTCGAGGGGCTGTTCAGCGCCGACGAGGTTGCTCGTCGGATGGTGCATGTGCCCGCCGGACGGTTCGGGACCGCAGCCGAGATGGCGGAGGCGGCGCTGTTCCTGCTCAGTGATGCCTCGAGCTTCGTCAACGGATTCGAGCTGGTCGTCGATGGTGGCATCTCCGCTGCCTATGTCACCCCTGAGGACTAGGGCAGCGACAAGCCCACGGCGCAGCAGCGACAAGGAAGGGCCCGACCGCCACGGCGGTCGGGCCCTTCGTCATTGCCTCTCGCGTTCAGGCCGATGGTGGTGACAGCTGGAGGATCTGCTTGCCGAGGTTCTTCCCGTCGAAGAGGCGATTCATGGTGGCCACGGCGTCGGTGACCTCGCCCTCGACGATGTCGTCGGCCCACACCAGGGAGCCGTCCTGGACCCAACGCGAAAGACGCTGTGTCGCCTCGTCGAACTGGTCGGCGAAGTCGGTGACGATGAAGCCCTTCACCGTGCAGCTCCGCACCGTGATCGTCGACAGGTTCGTCGGCCCGTAGGCCACGGCCTCGTCGGAGTAGCCGCTGGAGATGCCTCCGCAGAGCACCACGGTTCCCCGCTGCGCGATGTTGCTGATGCCGGCCTCCAGGACCTTGCCGGCGACGTTGTCGAAGAAGACGTCGACGCCAGTGGGCGCCAGCTCGGCAAGTCGCGCACCAACGTCCTCGGACTTGTAGTCGACGACGTGGTCGAAGCCCGCCACCTCCTTCAGCCAGGTGCCCTTCTCGGCACCGCCGGCAATGCCGATGACCGTCGCGCCGGCGAGCTTGGCCAGCTGACCCGCGACCGAGCCAGTGGCTCCCGCCGCTCCGGAGACGAGAACGACGTCGCCCGGGCGCGGTGCCCCGAGCTCCAGCATGCCGAAGTACGCGGTGAGGCCGGTGGTTCCGAGGACGCCCAGCACCGAGGTCGGCGGCACTCCGTCAGGGACCCGCCGGGCGACCGGACGGCTCGCGCTCGGATCGCTGACGTGCTCGAGGTGGCTGTGAGTGCCCTCCTCGAAGCGGGCGACGGCGTGGGTCTGCCACCCGAAGTTGCCGGTGACGAGGGTGCCGACGGCCACGGAGTCGACGCCGGAGGCCACCACCTCGCCGACGCCGTGACCACGCATCACCGCTCCCAGCGGAACGGGCGGCGCGTAGGAAGGGCCGTCGTTCATCCAACCGCGCATCGCCGGGTCGAAGGCGACCCACAGGACGCGAACCAGCACCTCGCCCTCGACGGGACTCGGGGAGGGCAACTCGTCGAGGACGAAGTCGTCGAGTGTGGCGGTCCAGGTGGGCCGGCGCCCCAGCAGCAGCCGGCGGTTCAGGTGTGGTGTCATGACGTCACTGTACCTCAAGGTCTAATCTCTCGACCATTAGTCCAGCGGCGCTCGTTCAACTGGCGTCGAGGGCCTCGCAAATAATGGTGTATTGCATAGACCTTTGACCCTTAGTACGGTGTTCCTCGTGACAACGCCGACGATCGACGGACCGGCGGCAACCCGGGACCTCACCGGCCCCGCTCTGATGCGTCACGCCGAGCGCGCCGCGGAGCTGGGACGGTCGGTGGCCCGCACGGGAGCCGTGACGGCCAAGATCCCGGAGCTGGCCAAGGTCGACGCCGGCGCCTTCGGGTTCTCCGTCGCGACTGTCGAGGGGACCGAGCTCGGGGTCGGGGACAGTGATGTCCAGTTCTCCCTGCAGAGCATCACGAAGCTGTTCGCCCTGGTCGCGTTGCTCCAGATCGAGCCCACGGCCTGGGAGCACGTCGGCTGGGCGCCGACCGAGCTCGGCTACGGCTCGGTGACCGAGCTCGAGCGCGCCGCGGGTCGACCACGCAACCCCTTCGTGAACGCCGGTGCCCTGATCGTCACCGACCGGCTGCTGCGGCACACTGGCTCGGCGGTCGGGAGGGTGAGCACCCTCCTCCGCGAGCTCTCAGGCGACAGTGCCACGCACTCCGACGCGGCGGTGGCGGCGTCAGAGGCCGCGGCGGACCACCGCAACCGGGCGCTGGCCCACGTACTCGCCGAGCACGGCCGACTCCTCAACCCGGTGGAGGACGTGCTTGGGGAGTACTACGCGCAATGCGCGATCACCGGCTCGGTCCTCGGTCTGGCCCGGGGCGCCCGCTTCCTCGCCGACCGTCGACTGCATCGCCTCGTACTCGATTCCGACAACATCCGCCGGATCAATGCGGTGCTGCTGACCTCGGGCATGTACGGAGCGGCCGGAGACATCGCCTACCGGATCGGGTTGCCCGCCAAGAGCGGTGTCGGCGGGGGAATCCTCGCGGCTCTGCCCGGCGTCGGCACCGTCTGTGCCTGGAGTCCGCCTCTCGATCTCGAGGGGAACTCGGTCGGAGGCGTGGCGGCGCTCGAGCACTTCGCGCGGACGTCCGGCTGGTCCGTCTTCTAGCCATCCACTCAGGAGAAGCCCGTGAACCACCATCTCGACCGCCCCGTCATCGGGATCACCTACTCCTCGAAGGATCTCGAGGAGTTCGGACTGTGGCGCCACATGTTCCACGGCTTCGTCGCAGCCGGCGCCACCCCAGTGGGTATCGACTGCGCCGTCGACCAGCCACTGATCGCCTCCGTGGTCGGTCGGTTGGACGGACTGGTGGTAGGAGGAGGTGGTGACGTCGACCCCGCTCGGTACGGCGGTGCCGTCGCCGACGAGCTGCTGTGGGGTGTGAATCCGTCGAGGGATGCCATCGAGGAGGTGGCGCTCCAGGCCGCCATCGACGGAACGGTCCCTGTGCTGGCCATTTGTCGTGGCATGCAGTTCGTGAACGTCGCTCTCGGCGGGACTCTCCATGCCGACCTCGCCCGGGACCGTCCGAGTGAGGTGGTGCACCGCCCGGGCAAGGAACTGCTCGACCGATCCTGCCACGGCGTCGACGTCGAGGCTGACACGCTGTTGTCGGCCTGGATGGGTCGGCAAGGTCGGATCGCGGTCAACAGCGAGCACCACCAGGGGTTGGACGTGCTCGCGCCGGGGCTGCGTGCCGTCGCCCACTCGCCAGACGGCCTCGTCGAGGCGGTGGAACTCCGAGGACGCCTGCTGGTCGGGGTGCAGTGGCATCCGGAGATCCTCTGGTCCACCGAGCAGAGCTCCCTGGACCTGCTGACCGGCTTCGTCCGGGTGAGCTCGATGCGTTCTTCGCTGAACCGTTCACCGGGCTGACGCGAGAAGGGCCGGACCGCCTGTGGCGATCCGGCCCCTCACGTACGACGGAACTCAGTCCTCGAGGATCTCGGCATACCGTTGCGGTGACGTCCCCCGAGCCAGGGCGGCGGTGCCCGCGCCGACGGCGAAGGCGATCGCCAGACCGATGCACACCCAGTTGGCGGCGGTCTGGCCTCCGACGAGGAGGTCCAGGTTGTCCAGGACCATGTAGACGACGAAGGCCAGTGCCGTGAACGACAGGATCGGCGCGATCACCGAGTTCCAGATGGGGTCCGTGCCGTCACCTCGCTGGTGGAAGGCGACCACCGCGACGCTGGTCAGGAGCATGAGCATCAGGATGCCGAGCGTCGCGGCGCCGGACAGCCAGGTGTAGATCTCCAGGATCGGGTCGAGGCCTGCGGCGGCGAGCGCTCCGAGGATCCCGGCGGTCATCGCGCTGACGACCACGGACGAGCGTGAGGGTGCGCGATGTGCCGGGTGGACCTCGCCGAGTGCGGCTGGCAGCACGCGGCCGTTCGCCAGGTTGAACTGGTAGCGGGCGACCACGTTGTGGAAGGAGAGGCAGCACGCGAACACGCTGGTGACCAGCAGGATGATGACGGCGTCCTCGACGACGGTGCCGGCGTACCGGTTGGCGAGGCCCTGCATGACGTTCGACGGGTCGGCACCTGCCGCGGCCGCCGCCTTGCCGGCGCCCAATCCGTTCGCCATCGCGAACGAGGTGAAGGCGTAGAGCGTGCCGATGATGGCGATCGCGATGTAGGTCGCGCGCGGGATGGTCCGCTCAGGGTCCTTGGCCTCGCTGCGGAAGACGGCGGTGGCCTCGAAGCCGACGAAGGCGAAGAAGGCGAACATGAGGCCGAGTCCGGGAGCTCCATCGAACAGGTTGCCCGGATTCAGCGGCTCTGCCGAGAGCCCGTCGTCGCCACCCTGGAACAGGATGGCCAGGTCGACGACGATCACGACCAGCCCTTCGAGCACGAGCGCGACCCCGAGCACCTTGGCGCTCACCTCGATGTCGCGATAGCCGAGAAGTGAGATGACGGCGAGGAAGGCGAACGCGCACAGCCACCACGACACCTCCATCCCGAGGTACTGCTCGACGGCTGCCGAGGTGGACACGCCGAGGAGTGCGTAGAGCGCGATCAGGAGGACGACGTACGACGCCAGTGCCAGCGAAGCAGTACCCGCGCCCGGGACCTTCCCCAGTCCTGCCTGGACGTAGGAGTAGAAGGCACCGGCGTTGCGGACGTGCCGGCTCATCAGGGTGAAGCCGACCGCGAAGACCGACAGTACGACGGCCGCACCCACGAAGTAGAGCGGGGCTGCGGTGTTGCCGCTGAGGGCGAAGACGAGCGGAATGACGGCGCAGGCGGCGCCGAGGGGTGCCACGGCGGCGACGACCATGAAGACGACCGAGCCGACTCCCAGCCCGCGGTGGAGAAGTTCTGCCTTGCCGATCGATGGATCGACCGGCGCCTGGTGGCCTCTTGTTGCGGACATGTCGTTGTTCTCTCCTTGATCCTGCTCCGTGCGGAGTCGGTGGATGGTCGTCCGCCCGAGCGGCCAGAACCGGGGACCAGGCAGTGGGTGTGAGCCGTCCGACACCCAATAGACCTATTGGTTTGATCTTCAAGCCTTTAGGGTGGTCTGTCAAGAGTCGGTGAGCCAGGACGCGAGGGTCCTGTGTGTGTCGTCGATGTGGTCGGCCATCAGCGAGGACGCGCGTTCGCCAGCCCCGGTGCGCACTGCGGCGAGGATGTCGGCGTGGAGGTCATTCGCGTTCGGCTCGAGGTTGCGGAAGACCGAGCCCACGGGTCCCCACATCGCACCGCGGGCCGCCGCCACCTGTGCCACGAGGTGCGCGTTGCGTGAGCATCGAGCGAGATCGAGGTGGAATCTGTTGTCCAGGGCCTGGAACTCGTAGACGAGCGCGGTGCTCGGCCGACGGCGCTCCTCGCGGATCACCTGCTGCATCCGGCCGAGGAGGTTCTCGAGGTCGGTCAGGTCCTCCGCGGTACGACGCGCTGCGGCGAGCTGCACTGCTCCGGTCTCGACGACCAGGCGAAGGTCGAACAGGTCGCGAAGAGCGCGAAGTCCGGTCTGAGCCCGCTCGCCCGTCGCGCGCTGGTCGTGTGGCGGGGCGAGGACGGTGAACCCGCCGCCGCGTCCCCGGCGCACGGAGAGTCTCCGCTCTGCCTCGAGCACGGACACGGCCGAGCGGACGGTCGTCCTGGAGACGCACAGGATCTCGGCCAGTTCCCGCTCCGAGGGCAGGCGGTCGCCGGGCCGGAACTGCCCCTGGTCCAGTGAGCGGCGCAGCTCGTCGACAACGAGCTCGTGGGCGGCGATCTGTCGCACCGGCCCCAGGTGTGGTGATGGCGTCATGGGTGGCCCTCGTCTGCTGGCGGCCGAGCTGTGCCGCGACTCCGACAGATTAGGACTAAAGATCAGGTTAGTCGACCAATTGGCGACAATCTCTTGCCCACCCGTTGACACCGGAGTGCGAGCGACCTACCGTTTAGGTCTACTTGCTGGACCAAACATGCGAGTCCGCACACTGCTGAGGAGCACCCATGACACTCACGTCCTCGTCGATCGCCGGTCCGGTCGCGGTACCGGGCCTGACGTACGGCCCGATGTCGCTGGACCAGCTGCGCGCGGAGGCCAATGCCGGCCTGGTCGACGCGATCATGCTCGTCACCCCGGACAACAGTGGCAGGTGCCTCGCCGAGAGGGTCCCGACCGAGCGTTTCCTCGCCCACCACGACGAGCTCGGCGCCTTCAAGGTCCCGCTGATGCTGTGGGGAGTCGACATCGAGCAGAACGTCCGCGCCGGTCTCGACCACGTGGGGGGAATGGGCGGTGGGGTGCCCGACGTACCGTTGTTCCCGGACCTGACGACGATCCGCCGACTGCCCTGGCTCCCGGGCACGCCGATCGTGATCTGCGATCCCTTCCTGCATGACGGCACGCCGCTGCCGTTCGCTCCTCGGCAGATCCTCAAGCGCCAGCTCGAGCGGCTCAACGCCCTCGGCGTCACGATCCAGGCCGCGACGGAGCTGGAGTTCTACCTCTTCGACGAGTCCTACGAGGCGGCCTGGAACTCCGACCACAAGGGCCTCACTGCTGCGAGCCGCTACCACGCGGCCTACGACGCCATCGCGGCGATCAAGGCAGAGCCGTTCGTCAACGAGGTGATCCGCCAGATGGACCTCGCGGGGATCGCGACCGAGGGCTACGCGCACGAGTACGGCTTCGGCCAGCAGGAGATCAACCTGTCGCACGCCGGCGCGCTCGAGATGGCTGACCGGCACTTCCTCTACAAGTTCGGCGTCAAGAGCATCGCGGCTCGCACGGGGGTCTCGGCGACGTTCATGGCCAAGTGGGCGATCGACGGTGATGGCAGCTCGTGTCACATCCACACCAGTCTCTGGGACGTCACCGGGACCATGGCGATGGGCGACGGGCGCGAGTTCGACGGGTACGTCGCAGGCGTCGCCGCCGGAATGGCTGACGCCACCCTCATGTATGCACCCAACCTGAACTCCTATCGGCGCTTCCAGGCTCACTCCTTCGCCCCGACGGTGATCGCGGTCGGTGACGAGAACCGCACCTGCTCCCTCCGTCTGGTCGGTGGTGGAGCGACGCGTCGTGTCGAGAACCGCGTTCCCGGGGCAGACGTGAATCCCTACGTCGCCCTCGGGGCGATGGCCGCGTCCGGTGCCAACGGCATCGCGGCGGGCCTGTCCATGCCGCCGCTGGAGACCGGCAACATGTACGACCGGACCGACATCCCGACGCTCGCGACTTCCTTGCCGGTGGCGCTCGAGCTCTTCGCGGAGAGCAGCAGCCTCCGGGAGGGCCTGGGCGAGGAGGTCCACCGACACCTGCTCACCCTCGGGCGCGAGGAGGAGCTGGCGTTCCTCACCGAGACGGTGACCGACTGGGAGAAGCGCCGGCTCTTCGAGCGTGCATGATCAGCGGACCGGCCACCCGGGCCAGCGACCTGCTGGGTCACGACGTCCGATCGGATCCGTGGCCTGAGCAGGGTAGGTCGTCGTACGGTCTGGCGACGCAGGCCCTGGAGCAGGGGCGAGTGGACGACGCGGTCGCACTGGCCCGGATGACGGTCCAGGAGGCGCAGGAGGCCCATGACCTCTACCGGTCGTGGCTGGGGCGGTTGCCGGCGTTGATGGTCGATCTCGGCGTGCCCGAGCACGCGTTGGCCGAGTCGTCGCTGGCCACCGCGCAGGTGGCGGAGGGGCTGGAGGTCGGCTGGAACCGCTACGTTGAGCTGATCGAGCTCTTCGCCCAACGGGCCGAGGACGCACCCGTGGCGCGTGGCCTGCTCGAGGACGCGCGGTCGAGCTGGCTCGCCGCCCACGACCCGGCCACCGACCGCCTGGCCGGCCTGCTGGCCCTGGCCGCGGACACGATCGGCGAGGCCGTCGTGGGACGGCTGTGGGATGCCTTGCTCGTCGACTACTACGACGCGGTGTCCGAGAAGTACGACCCCGCCACGGTGCCGTGGTCGAGGTCGGTCGAGCGCCTGGGCCTCGACATCTTCGAGGCGGTCCGCGGTCACCTGACGGGTCCCCTGCGCGACGGTTCGTTCGCCGTCCGCGAGGAGCCGGACCGATGGGTGCTCGAGTTCGCCCCCTGCGGCTCGGGAGGCCGGACCTATCCGGGGTCGACCGCTGGGGAGCGGGACCCGCGCGAGTTCACCCAGGGCAAGCACGACTGGGCCTGGCGGACGGAAGGCGTGTGCCTGTACTGCGCACACTGCTGCCAGCTCCAGCAGCGAGCGCCGATCCAGGCCCTCGGATTCCCGCTGCGTGTCATCGAGCCCCCTGTGCGGGCGACGGGGCGCGCGCCAGGGCGTGCGACCTGCACGTGGTCCATCTACAAGGACCCGGCCGCGACCCCGGCCCACGCGTGGACCGATGTCGGTGCCGATGCTCCTGCCGGGGCGCCGGTCACGCGTCGATGAGCGCGGGGGCCACCAGGCCGTAGCGCTCGGCGAGCACGGCCGCCTGCGTGCGGTTGGCGACGCCCAGTTTGCGCAGGATGTGCTCGACGTGGGTGGTCACGGTCCGGGGCGAGATCACCAGCTCCGTGGCGATCTCCGCGTTGGAGAGCCCCTCGCGAACCCGGCAGAGGATCTGGGCCTGACGCTCGCTCAGCCGGGCCAGCCGGAAGCGGGTCATCGCGTCGACCCACTCCGCCAGGACGTGGCTCGAGCGCTCGACGAGGTTGAGGGTGTCGGGATCCATCCGGTCCTCCCGGGTGCTGACGTGCAGCATGCCGATGGCCGGACGGCCCGGCGTGGCCAGCGCGACTGACATTCCGTTGCGGAATCCGGCGGGCTCGTAGACGGCTTGGGCGAGCGGGGTCCTGCGAAAATCCGCGATGTCGTCCCAGGAGTGGAGTGCGCCCGGACGTTGCAGGATCTGTCGTACGCCAGGGGTGTGCACCGTGTAGTGACGAGTGGCGTGGTGGTCGAGGGTCTCGGGTGCGTAGTCGACGTTGAGCAGGACCAGATGGGTTCCGTCCTCGGCCGAGATGCCCATCAACCCGACTGCGTGAGCCCCGGTGCGCCGAACGAGCGTCTCTGCGAGCAGTCGGCAGCGCTCGCTGGCACGTACCTCCAGTGCGGACTCCAGGGGGCTCGACGTCGCGTGATCCACGTCACCCAACCTATAGGACTAATGTTTCGACCGTTAGTCCCCTGTGTGACAAATCTTCCCGTTCTCTCTCGAATCTCGCTCGGCCCGGATACGTAGATCGGCCGATGTCGCGCACCCGTCCCGGCTACCTACGCTCACCGATCACCGGACGAGACGAAGGAGTACAGGGTGCGGACGATCGAGCTGGAGGGGCGACGCGCAGTCGTCGTCGGAGGAGCAACGGGGATCGGGCGAGCGAGTGCCTACGCACTCGCCCACGCAGGTGCCGAGGTGGTGACGCTCTCGCGCCGCGATCGATCTGCAGGGATCGAGGGGCCCGCGGAGGTGGCCGACCGGATCACCCACCGCGCCCTCGACATCTCCAGGCGGGACGACGTGGAACGGGTCTTCGCAGAGCTGGTGGCCGATGGCGGTCTGGACATCGTCGTCCTCAGCTCCGCAGTGATCGAGCCGGCCTCGGTCGAGAACTGTGACGACGACCTCTGGCGTCGCCACATGGATGTCAACGTGGACGGAATCTTCGCCTGTGCCCGCGCGGCAGTGCGTGCGATGGCGGCGCGCGGAGGCGGGGGCAAGATCGTCGTCATCGGATCGGTGTCCGGCATCGTCGGCAACGCCGGCTTCGCCGCCTACTGCGCGTCCAAGGGCCTGTGGGCCAATCTCGTTCGTCAGATGGCGCTGGACTGTGCTGCCCGAGGGATCAACGTCAACTCGGTCCTCCCCGGCTTCACCAGCACCGAGCTGGCCGACCTCTACGACGACGAGGCCAAGGCCACGATCGCCGCTGCCATTCCCGCCCGGGTGTGGGCCACGCCCGAACAGATCGCGGACGCGGTGCTGTTCCTCTCCTCCCCGCTCGCGGACTACGTCCACGGCGTCAACCTGCCCGTCGACGGCGGCTACCTCGCCGCCGGACCGATCTGACCCCCAGAAGGATGACCATGACGACGATGCCCGTTCGCGCCTACACCGACCAGCTCTCGTACGAGCGCGGCGACCAGGTCAGCGTGCACGTCCAGGCGGCCCGTTCGGTCGACCTGCGGCTCGTGCGCCTGCTCAGCTCCTCGGCCGAGGACACCTCGCTGGACCTCGACATCGACTGGTCGGCCGCCGGCACCTACGACGTCGGCACCCGAGCGACCTGCGTTGGCTCCTTCCTGTGGGGCGAGCCGGGTCTCCTCGGCGTTCCCGGCTCGCAACAGGTCACCCTCGGGGCCTTCCTGTGGTCGGGCAATGTCGCGGCCTCACGAGTCCAGACCCTCGTTGCTCTCGAGGACGGACTGGCC
This sequence comes from Nocardioides sp. Root190, assembly GCF_001428565.1. Lineage (GTDB taxonomy): Bacteria > Actinomycetota > Actinomycetes > Propionibacteriales > Nocardioidaceae > Nocardioides. Next base: position 198,886 of record NZ_LMIA01000007.1, read on the forward strand.
CTGCAACTGATCGACGGCCGTCCTGCGCTCGTTGACGGCGATCAGATCCTGGTCGAGTCGGAGCTCCGGCTGGAGGGTCATCAGTGGCACCTCGTGGCGGGGATCGTGGACGGCTCCGCCGTCAGGGTCGAGGTGGTGCCGGTCGACCCGATCCGCGGGACCGCTGGGTCCGCGACGCAGGACACCGGCGGGCGCGAGGTCGACCTGACCGGGGCCGTGACCGTCGCGGCGCGGCACGGTCGCTCGGTCGAGACCATCGACGAGGGGACGTGCGGCCTCGCCGACGCGCACTTCACCGGGAAGGTCGAGATGCCCTTCGTGGCCCGCGTCTGCCTGTCCCGGGCCGAGCTCGACGAGCTTGCCCTCGGAGGCGCGGACGTCCGCGACCTCGTCGCGGGATGGGACCTCGCCTTCCAGCACGGCGACGATCCGACTGCTGCCCGGCCGCTCGCCCAGGGCCAGCCGGCGGGTGTGCTGGCGAACGGTCCCGCACGGGGGGTCACCGGCCGGCTCTTCACGGGACGCTCGCTCGACTTCACCCAGGTCCCGGACGAGTACGCCGCCACCCACTTCCATGCCACGGATCTGCTCGACGCCAGGTGGGACGCCGTCGTCACGGCGCCGCTTCCGGAGGACCTGCCCAGCGGTGTCTACGGCGTCGTGGTCTCGAACGCGGAAGGCGAGGACGTCGTCCCCATCACCGTCGTCCCCAGGGACACCGACCCGCGAAGGAGGGTGGCGGTGGTGCTTCCCACCTTCACCTATCTCGCTTACGCCAACGAGGCACTCTTCAACGGCCTCGACGCCTCGGCCATGACCGACCAGGAGGTCGTGGTCGCCGAGGAGGACCTCGCCCACGTCGGTGACGGGTCCTACGGGCTGTCGATGTACGACCACCATCTCGATGGCAGTGGCGTGATGCTCTCGGCCGCTCGCCGCCAGATCGTCAACATGCGCCGCGGATACCGGATGTGGATCGTCGACGCGGGTCGGGCGTTCTCCTCCGACATGTACCTGCTGGAGTGGCTCGCCCGCCGCGGCATCGACGTCGACGTGATCACCGACCACGAGCTGCACCTCCGGGGCGCGGACTACCTGCAGCCGTACGCCGCCGTGATCTCGGGCTCGCATCCTGAGTACACCTCCGAGGAGATGCTCGACGCGCTGACGGCGTACCGCGACGGCGGCGGTGGCCTGCTCTACCTGGGGGGCAACGGGTGGTACTGGGTGACCGGCGTCCTCAGCGACCAGCCGCTGGTCGTCGAGATCAGGCGCGGTCAGGCAGGAGTGCGGTGCTGGGAGTCGCTTCCCGGCGAGGTCACGCTCATGTCCACCGGCCTTCCGGGCGGCCTGTGGCGTCACCGTGGGCGGGCGCCGCAGCAGCTGGCAGGGGTCGGGTTCGCAGCACAGGGCTGGGGAAGGTCGGAGCCCTATCACCCGACCGAGGCCGCCAAGGATCCCGAGATGGCCTGGCTGATGGACGGCGTCGACGAGGACCCGATCGGTGCCTACGGCGCCGTGATGGGCGGAGCGGCCGGCGACGAGATCGACCGCGCGGACGTCTCCTTGGGTACCCCGCCCGGGGCAGTCGTGCTGGCCTCGTCTCGAGGGCACTCGAATTTCTACCAGCGGGTGGTGGAGGAGATCGCCATGAACCTCCCGAACCACGGGGGCGGCGAGCAGGACCCGGAGGTCCACGCGGACATCGTGTACTTCCGGACGCCGGGGGGCGGCGAGGTCTTCTCGACCGGATCGATCGCCTGGTCGGGCTCACTCCTCCACGCCGACGGCGACAACGGGGTGTCCCGGATGACGGAGAACGTGATCCGCGCCTTCGTGGGACGTCGGGGTGGGTCGCTGTGAACGACCAGGCGGGTGGTCCCGTACCTCTACTGGTCGCAGAGGGCATCACGAAGAGCTACGGCGCCAACGTGGCCCTCGCGCCCACCGACTTCAGCGTGGGGCCCGGGGAGGCGGTCGCCGTGCTCGGTGAGAACGGCGCCGGCAAGTCGACCCTCGCCAAGATCCTCACAGGGGCCACGAGGCCCGACTGCGGCACCGTCAGCGTCGCTGGGCGCGAGATCGCGCCCGGTTCGCCTCGCGACTCGCTGCTCCGGGGTATCGCGCTCATCCCTCAGGAGCTCGCCTACGTCCCTCAGCTCACGGTCGCCGAGAACGTCATGCTCAACCGGCTCCCGGGACGTCATGGGTTGACGTCTCGTCGCGCAGTCGTGGCCGCAGCTGCGGCCCTGATGGAACGGCTCGGCCTCTGGGTCGACCCGAGTACGCCGATGGCACGGCTCGGGGTCTCGGACCAGCAGATCGTCGAGATCGTGAAGGCTCTCGGTCGCGAGTCCCGGCTGCTCATCCTGGATGAGCCGACCGCTGCGCTGACCGAGGATGAGGCGGCCCAGCTCTACCGCCTTCTGGGCGAGCAGCGTGCCCAAGGCATCGGCATCGTCGTGGTCTCCCACCACCTCGACCAGGTGAGACGGTTCGTGGACCGGATCGACGTCTTTCGCGACGGTGCCCGGGTGTTCAGTGGCCCGCCGTCCGCGGCCGGCCCGGCGGAGCTCATCGCGCACATGCTGGGTCCGGGCGTCGAGGACGCGGGTCCGGCCCGCCGTACGGGGAGCCCCGGACCCTCGATCCTCGACGTCACCGGCTGGTCGACCCCAGGCCGCTCTGGACTGCGGGACGTGTCGATCAACGTGCGGCAGGGCGAGGTCGTCGGGGTCTACGGCCTCCGTGGATCCGGCGTCGTTGCGCTCGCCGAGGGGCTCGGAGGACGTCGGCGAGACGTCCACGGAACGGTGACCATCTCTGGTCGGAGCCGGCCCGCCATGGCGAGCCCGCGTGCAGCCATCCGGGCGGGCATCTCCTACGTGCCTGCGGACCGCAAACGTGACGGACTGGTCCTCTCCCAGCCGATCCGCACTGCTGCCGCGATGCTGGTGCTGGGCCGGATCTCCCGATGGGGCCTGCTGAGCGCCAGTGCGGAGCGGGCGGTCGCAGGCGCCAGCGCCGGACGCTTTCGGTTGCGGCACTCCTCGTTGGACCAGCCGGTCGGCCAGCTCTCCGGAGGGAACCAGCAGAAGGTACTGCTGACGAGCAGGCTCGCCACCGACCCCCGAGTGCTCGTCGCGCACGAGCCGACCCGTGGCGTCGACGTCGGAGCACGCCGCGAGATCCACGACGCGCTGCGGGCCCTCTCCGACGCGGGGACTGCGGTCCTCGTCGTCACCTCGGACGTCGAGGAGGTCGTCGACGTCAGCGATCGCGTGCTCGTCATCCGTGACGGCCGGATCGTCGGCGAGCTGATCGGCGAACACATCACCCAGGACAACGCCGTACGCCACGCGGCCGCATAGGAGAAGACGTGACCACAGAGATCCACAAGTCCGCCGCGCCCGATCACGACGATCTCGCGCCGTCGTCCAGCCCCGCGCGGGCATCGCACGCGGCAGCGCTGAGAGCAGGAGCCGTCCAGTCGCTGGGGATCGCCGGCTTCCTGCTGGTGCTGGTCCTGGTGTTCTCGGCCTCGACACCGAGATTCCTGACCGGGGACAACCTGGCGGGGATCCTCGCCAGCGTCGCGTTCATCGGGGTCGTCGCCCTCGGTCAGACCGTGGTGATCGTCGGTGGGGGGTTCGACCTCTCGGTTGCTGGTGTGGCTCCGCTGTCGGCGGTCGTGTTCGCACAGCAGGTCAACGACGGCCGTGCTGTCGTGGTCGCTCTCCTGCTGGCGCTGGTCGCCGGCGCCATCGTGGGGACGGTCAACGGCCTGATCGTCACGAAGGGCGGGATCAACCCGCTGATCACCACACTCGGCATGCTGTCCGTCTCGGGTGGCGTCGCCTTCACGCTCGTCGACGGGCAGAGCGTTCCCATCGAGAACTTCTCCGCAGGCTTCATGGCAGAGACGGATCTGCTGTGGGTGCCCAACCAGGTCTGGCTCTTCGCGCTTGCCGCGCTCGCACTCGCCTTCGTCCTGCGTTTCACCGTGTACGGCCGCTCGCTCTACGCACTGGGTGGCAACAAGGAGGCCGCACGACTGGCGGGAATGCGGACCGACGCGCTCGCGATCAGCACCTACGTCGCCAGTGGCACCTTCGCCGCGCTGGGCGGGGTGATCCTGGCCAGCCAGTTGCTCGCCGGCGACGGGAACCTCGGCAAGGACGCGGCGCTCCTCTCGGTCGCCGCCGTGGTCCTCGGCGGCGGGTCGCTGCTCGGTGGGGCCGGCGGAGCGCTGGGGACAGCCGCCGGTGTGCTCGTGCTCGGCACGCTCGCGAACGGGCTGACCCTGATGCACGTGTCGACCTTCTACCAACAGATCGCCACCGGGGTGGTGCTCCTCGTGGCTGTCGGCTTCAGCCAGCTCCGGGGTGCCGTCAGCGGTGGCGTGCGATGACTTCCGACGGCACCCTGCCGCGGACCAACCCTGGAGGACGAATGCACATCCCATCCATGACGACCGGTCCACGCGGGACCCGAAGGCGCCGGATCGCGACAGCGACGCTGCTCGTTGTCGCAGTCGCCGCCGCCGGCTGCGCATCGGACCCGGACGAGAGCGGCTCGGGGGAAGGCCTCCTGGCGGGCACGACGATGGCCTACACCAACGCCACCGATGCAGCACCGTTGTACGTGACGATGCGGGACGGGGTGAAGGCCGCCGCGAAGACGACCGGAGTCGCGCTCGAGACCTACGACAACAAGCTGGACGCGGCCACGGTGTCGCAGAACGCGACCCTCATCGCCCAGAGCAAGCCCGACTTCGTGCTCTCCTACAACCCGGTCGAGGGCGTCTACGGCTCCATCGAGCGGATCTATGAGAGGGCGGGTGTCCCCTGCATCGCGGTGAACACCCCCGGCAAGGACCACTGCCAGTGGTTCAACCTGAGCAATCCAGAGCTGTGCACCGACACCGCCAAGGCCGTCGGCACGGTTGCCAGGGAGCGGGGGTGGACAGGGGAGGACACCACGGTGCTGTTGGTGAATGCGGCCAGCTTCGGCGAGCAGATCAACAACTGCAACGCCTACTTCTACAAGGAGATCGCCCAGTGGATCCCCGGGCTCGAGACCATCGACGACGTGGACGACCTGACCACCACCACCTCCACGCTCGGTGACTCGATGGTCCAGGTGGACGGCCAGGCCCAGCGGGGGCCGTCGTACGACGCTGTCCGCCGCGCACTCTCCGGCATCCCCGAGGACCGCAACCTCGTCGTGTACTCGGTGGCCGACGACTCCACGCTCGGGGCGTGGCAGGCCGTGGAGCAGTCGGGTCGGGCAGAGGCGACCCTGACGGCCGGCCTCGGGGGGTCGCCTGAGGCACTGGAGGAACTGCGGTCCAACCCGAGCTGGGTGGCCCAGGGCGACATGTTCATCGGGCACTGGGGCCAGTACCTGATGGCGATGGCTGCTGCCGTCGAGAAGGGCGTCGAGCTCCCGTTCCAGACGCTGGCACCCGAGGCTGTCCTCACCAAGGACTTCGCGGTGGCTGAGTCGATCGTGGCGCCGGTGACCGACTACTACCGGGCCGGGGAGAAGGACGCCTTCCAGCTCCCGCCGCTGGTGCCCGTCGCACCCGGGGAGACGGTGTTCGGTGAGAAGACAGTCGGCAACGACTACCTCGCCGCCACCGGTGTGCTCCAGCTGTTCGGGAACGTCAAGGACCTCGACTAGATCGAGACCGACCGAGGCGGGGGCCGACGTGCTGAGCGTCGGTCCCCACTCGTGTCGTCGGGCACACTGCAGGAGTGTCCGACCCGCTGCGCAGCCTGCTCGCCGCGCCGCCCGACCTCCCGGTCACCGCGGGACTGGCCGCGCTGGACGAGGCCCTTCGCTCACGCGGAGTCGCGGTGGTCCACGCACCGCCCGGCACCGGCAAGACGACGCTGGTCCCGCCCGCGGTCGCGGTGGTCGTCACCGGACGGGTCGTGGTCACGCAGCCCAGTCGGATCGCGGCCCGTGCGGCTGCCCGTCGGCTGGCGCACCTGCTCGGCGAACCGGTGGGGGAGACGGTCGGCTACTCCGTCCGCGGTGATCGGCGCACCAGTCGACGTACGCGGGTCGAGATCGTCACGACCGGCCTGCTGCTCCGGCGGATCCAGCACGATCCCGAGCTGGCCGGCGTCGGGGCGGTGGTGCTCGACGAGGTGCACGAGCGCCACCTCGACGCGGACCTGACCCTGGCGCTGCTCGTCGACATCAGGACCAACCTGCGTGAGGACCTGTCGCTCGTGGCGATGTCGGCCACCGTGGAGGCCGAACGCACGGCAGCCCTGCTCGGCGATGCGCCGGTGGTCCGCGTCCCGGGTGCCCTGCATCCGGTCGAGACCGTCTGGTGCCCGCCGTCCGCGGGGGTACGTCGTACCGACGACCGGGGGATCACCCCGGCCTTCCACGACCACGTCGCAGCAACGGTCCGTCGGGCCCTCGCCGAGCACGAGGGTGACGTCCTCGTCTTCGTGCCGGGCGTGGCGGAGGTCGAGGGGACCGTACGCCGTCTCGCCGGTGTCGATGCGGCCGTGCACGCCCTGCACGGTCGGCTGCCCGGCGCCGAGCAGGATCGTGCGCTCAGCGAGGGCCCGCGGCGACGAGTGATCGTCTCGACCGCGGTCGCTGAGTCATCGCTGACGGTGCCCGGGGTGCGGGTCGTCGTGGATGCCGGGTTCTCGCGTGAGCCTCGTACCGACCACCGTCGCGGACTGGCTTCGCTGGTCACCGTCGCGGTGAGCCGGGCGGCGGCCGACCAGCGGGCGGGACGGGCCGGACGGCTGGGGCCGGGCGCTGTGCTGCGCTGCTGGTCGGAGGCGGAGCACGCACACCTGGCCGCTCATCCCGAGCCCGAGATCGCCACCGCCGACCTGACGGCCTTCGCCCTGGAGCTGGCGTGCTGGGGGACTCACGACGTGCGCGACCTGGCGTTGCTCGACCAACCACCGGCGCACGCGCTGACGGCGGCCACCGCAGTGCTGGTGGACCTGGGGGCGATGACCGACGACGGGCGGGCCACCCCGACGATCACCCCGCGGGGCCGGGCGATCGCCGCGGTGCCGACGGATCCTCGGCTGGCACGGGCCCTCATCGACGGAGCCGAGCTCGTCGGGCCTCGGCGTGCCGCAGAGGTGGTCGCGATGCTGAGTGAGGGCGTGCGGGCTCCCGGAGGAGACCTGGTTGCCGCGCTGCGCTCCCTGCGTGCCGGCCAGGGGGCTGGCTCGTGGCGAACCCAGGTCACCCGGCTGGAGGGGATGGTCGAGAGACGTGGCTCGTCGGACCACGCGCGAGCACTCACCGATGACGTGGCGGTGGGGCTGGTCGTGGCCCTGGCACACCCTGACCGCATTGCGCGCAAGCGCCCCGGCTCCTCCACCTACCTGATGACGTCCGGGACGGGCGCGAGCCTCGATCCGCGCGACCCCGGACCCCTGGCGGGCCTGGAGTGGCTGGCGGTCGGTGACGCGGAGCGGCGGCCGGGCCAACGTGAAGCCCGGATCCGGGCAGCGGCGCCCCTGACCGAGGACCTCGCCCTGGAGGCGGCAGGTTCCCGGTGGACCGAGGTGGACGAGGTCAGCTGGACCGGAGGGCGGGTGCTGGCCCGCCGTCGTACCCTCCTGGGGGCGATCGAGCTCAGCTCCGTCCCGATCAGCGATCCACCGGCGCAGGCCGTGGCCGACGCGATCCGGGAGGCCGTCGCGAGCGAGGGGATCGCCCTGCTCACCTGGTCGGAGGCGGCCACGGCGCTCCGCGCTCGTCTCGACTTCCTGCACCGCGCGCTCGGTGACCCGTGGCCCGACGTGAGCGACCTGGCCCTCACGCAGGACCTCCAGTCCTGGCTCGGTCCGCAGCTGGCGCGGGTCCGCACGGCCCAGGACCTGCGCCGCATCGACGTGGTCGCCGCGCTGCGGGCTCTGCTGCCATGGCCGCAGGCAGGCAGGCTCGACGAGCTGGCGCCCGAGCGGGTGGAGGTCCCCAGCGGGTCGATCGTGCGGATCGACTACTCCGCGGAGCAACCCGTGCTCGCCGTGCGACTGCAGGAGGTCTTCGGCTGGACCGCAGCACCGGCCCTTGCCGGCGGACGCGTCCCCCTCCTGCTGCACCTGCTCTCACCCGCGCGACGCCCCGCAGCTGTGACCGCAGACCTGGAGTCCTTCTGGGACAACGGCTATCCGGGCGTACGCGCCGATCTGCGTGGCCGCTATCCCAAGCACGCCTGGCCGGAGGATCCCCGGAGCGCACCTGCCACCGCACGCACGAACAGGCCACGCCCCGGCAGGTGAGCGACCGAGGTGACGAAGGATGGGCCCTGAGGGGCTGGGCCTGCCACGTCGTCGAGCCCACATTTCCAGCGTCATCGGTTGGTCCAGGGCACCTCGCTCGTGCCCAGAACCGGCTGATCGCCGCGGAAGCCCACCTGCCACGGCCATCGCCCCCGGTCGTCGGTGTAGACGAGCTGCACGGCACGCACGTGGGGGCCGTAGATCGCTGTCGCCATGACCAGGTGAACGGTCGGCTCGGCGACGTCCACGACCTCGGCCGCAACCTGGTCGGGCCACACATGGACCTGGCCAGCGGCGTAGGCCTCAGCTCCGAGGGCGAGCTGGTCGGCGATCCAGTTGAGGAAGTGAGCGGACCTGCGGGCGGACAGTCCTGTCACGAGGAGCTCTGGATGTCCGGTCGGAGTGAGACCGACCGTGTAGGCGAACGAAGGGCGCAAGCGGTCCTTCGTGACGTACTGGATGAACCAGCCGTGGGTGGCGATCTTCCTCCGGATCAGATTGAGGTAGTCCGCCTCGGTTGCCTCGGGGTTGGCGCACTTCCAGCACATGAGTTCCTCGTTTCGTCGGGGGGAACTCAGGCTCGGCGGCGGTCCCGACAGATCGACTTTCCTGTCCACAGGCGCGGGCTCGGAGGACGTGCAGGAGCGGACCTGTGGACAGTTGGAGGCGATGCGCGTGGCGCAAGTGACGCGACGTGCTGCCTGACGCCCGAGATCCGCCGCACTGCCCTGTGTGTTCGCAGGTCCGTGTCGTCCGGCACCGGGTTCTGCGCGTTCGGCCGAGTGCACAGGCAGCTTGCGGGTACGGCTCTGCCATGGCCCGCGTTCGGGTCGACCGATCCCGATGAATGGAGAGATCGATGAGCGAGAACACCCCGGAACCCAGCGACACGCAGTCCCAGGCCGCCGCAGCAGCTGACGCATCGGAGCCCAGCCCGGAGAAGCCCTTCAACGTCGACGACCTGATGAACGGGCCGGACGACGTCGTCCACAACAGCGACGCGCCGCGGCCGGACGAGGAGTCGGACCCGGCCAAGGACGACGGCGCCTCCGACTGGACGGACGAAGGTGGCGCGACCAGCGACGGCCCGGCGACCGACACCGACGCGGGGGACGCCGACCCTCAGTAGTGCCCGGCCGATGAGGTTCCTCACTGACCGGCGAGAGTCCGGGCGCCGACCGCCGACCTAGGGTGGGAGGCGTGCGGTCGCGAGCCCGCGGTCGCTACCAGGAGGTGTCATGGCCAGGACGTCCCACCGGTTCCCGCGCTCACTGCCCCGGGGCCGCACCGGCCGCGCGGCGCTCGGCGCCACCGTGGCGGGCGGTCTGCTGAGTGCGGCCGCCACCGCGCCCGAACGCGTGTCGCAGTTCTTCCGCCGTCGCTACCCGACCGTCGCGGTGACGGGCATGACCGGCGTCGGCAAGAGCCAGCTGGCCGACCGCCTGGCCGGCCGATCGCCGGGCAGCACGACCGCCGATGTCGGATCGGCGGTGATGGAGCGCCGGACCCGTCGTACCAGCGGCCTGCACGGCTTCCGTTTCCTCGTCGTGCCGGGCGACAACGCTGCGACCCGGCTCGGCGCGCTCGACGAGGTCTTCCACGACGAGCCCGTCGACGGTGTCCTGCACGTGGTCGCCAACGGGTACGCGACCGCCCGACGCGCCGCGGGCACGACGGGCGCAGGCTCCGCCACGAGGGAGCAGCAGCTCGCGGCCGAGCTGGAGGACTTCGCCATCACGGCCCATCGGGTCGCGAGCATGGCGGTGCGTCGGGACAAGCCGGTCTGGCTGGTGATCGCGGTGTCGAAGGTCGATCTCTACCCCGACGACATCGACGCCGCCGTGCACTACTACTCACCCGGCAGCGGGTCGCCCTTCGGGGCGAAGCTCGACGAGCTGCGCGCCTTGGCCGGCGGTGCCCGCCTCTCCGTCGACGTGCTGCCCGTGAGCAGCCAGGGCGGCGACCGCAACGCGGCCGTGTCGGCGAAGCGGAGCGCGGTGCTGGTGGATGCACTGGCGGTCCGGCTGGCCCAGCTGAGCGGCCACGTCTGAAGTCCCGGGTCGCTGTGCATGACCTCCGGGGTCATCGACGGCGAGCACTCGGGCGGACAGGATCGGACCCGTCACTGACGTCTGCCCGAGGAGGTCCCCATGTCTGTCAGCGAGTCCGCAGCACCGGATGGCGTCGCCCGCGACTGGATCGAGGGAGTGCTGGCTGGTTCGCCCGTGGCGCGGAGCCTCGGGATCGAGGTCCTGGAGGTGCGGGTCGATCGGGTGCGCCTGGGACTGGCGTTCCGTGACGACCTCACGACCGTGCCAGGCGTCCTGCACGGCGGGGTGGTCGCGACGCTGATCGACGTCGCAGGAGCGTCCGCGTCCGCGTCGGGCCTGACGGCCGGGGACGGAGCGACCGGCGGCGCGACCTCGCACCTGTCGGTCGCCTACCTCGCGCCGGCGACGTCGAGCCTCACGGTTGCTGCGACGGTGCGGCACCGCACCAGGTCGGGCACCCATGCCGAGGTCGAGGTCCGTGACGCCGAGGAGCGGCTGGTGGCGACCGCCACGGTGACGAGTCGGGTGTTCCACTGACGGTCGGGTCCGGCCGTCTGTCACGCTGGACGGCCAGCCACCGCGACCAGGATGTGAGTGCCCATGGGACGTCAGGACGTCGAGTTCCTCAGCGGGGGCACTCGCTGCGCCGCCTGGTTGTACCGCCCCGAGCAGGAACCCGACCTCGCGATCTCCGTCCCGGTCATCGTGATGGCCCATGGCCTCGGGGGCACGAGGACCATGCGGCTGGATGCCTTCGCGGAGCGCTTCGCGGCGGCGGGGTATGCCTGCCTGGTCTTCGACTACCGACACTTCGGCGACAGCGGCGGCGAGCCCCGCCAGCTCCTCTCCGTGCGCGAGCAGGTCGCGGACTGGGAGGCGGCGATCGCCCACGCCCGCACGCTCGAGGGCGTCGATCCCGACCGGGTGGTGGTGTGGGGCACCAGCTTCGGGGGAGGCCACGCCCTCACGATGGCGGCCCGTGACCCGCGCCTGGCGGCAGCGATCGCGCAGTGCCCGTTCACCGACGGCATCGCCTCAGCACTGGCCGTCGACACCGTCACCAGCGCCCGGGTCACCGTCGCGGCGCTGCGCGACAAGATCAGGGGACTGCGCGGTCGGGAGCCGATCTACCTCCCCAACGCCGCCGCTCCGGGGACGCCGGCCTTCATGACCTCCCCCGACGCGCTCCCGGGCCTGATGGCTCTCGGTGCCACTGCGTCGGACAACCGGCTCACCGCCCGCTCGGCGCTCGACGTCCTGCGCTACGCGCCCGGCCGGCGTACCCGTCGCATCGCCGTTCCGCTCTTCGTCGCACTGTGCGGCCCGGACACGGTCGCTCCGAGCAGGACCGCCGAGCGACAGGTACGACGCGCGCCACGGGCCGAGGTCCGGACCTACCCGGTGGGGCACTTCGAGATCTACGTCGGCGACGCGTTCGAACGTGCGGTCGCCGACTACGTCGAGTTCCTCGGACGCCACGTCCCGGGGGGGTGACTCAGCTCGTCTCCACGTCGTGGTCGACCTTCGTGCACCCGTCGGCGTGGTCCTTCTCGATGCGGGCGCCGAGCTCGCCGGAGTCGAAGTAGCACTCACCGTTGATGATCGAGCCGACGAAATCCCACTCCTGCTGGATGTCGTAGAACGCCTTGCCCGCGCCACCGAGGATCGCGAGGTGGCGTCCGACCATCGCGGAGGCGTCGTCCGGCGTCGTACCGGCAGCGAGGAAGACGGACATCGACGCGTCGTCGCCGAGCCAGAGCGCGGCGCCCTTCGGCAGGCCCTGACGGAGCTCGGCCAGGAGGTCCAGCTGGGCGGCGTCGGGGAGGCCGTCGGAGGAGTTGAGGGCCCAGCTGTTCTCGGCGGCGGTCTGCACCGTCCACCCGGCGTGCTCGATCGAGCCGAAGCGCCGGTCGAGGTCCGGCAGCGCCGCCAGGACGCCCTCGATGCCGGGTTCCGCGACCGTGACGGTGAACCGGGTCTCGACGTGGGGCTTGGCGGCGACGTCCTGGGTGTTGATCTCGGCGCGGGTGACGGCCTCGGTCAGCACCGGCACCGCCGCCTCGGCCGCGGCGGCGACCGCAGCAGTGTCGGCGTCGGGCTCGAAGCTGCGCAGGTGGGCGCTGTCGTCACCCCACGTGATCTCGAGGTCGCCCTCCTCGCCCCGGTGGACGTCGGCAAAGGCGTCGTACGTCACCTCGACGACGGTGACGAAGTCGTCGGCCGTGGCCTCCGGCTCGAGCGCCACGGTGAGGGTGAGCTTGCCGGAGTCGAGGGTCACCGGCTCGGTGTAGTCGAGGTCGGCCGAGGCGACGCCCGGCAGCGAGGCGAGGTGCTCACGCAGCTCGTCGGCCTCGCTCGCCCGGCTCTGGTTGGCACAGGCAGCCAGCGGGATCGTGGAGCACAGGACGGCGGCGAGCAGCAGTGTCGACTTCATGGCTCCACCGTCCCAGCGGGGTGAGTACCCGCGCCTGAGTGACGGTACTCAGCCGGCGTACGTCGGGGGCGTCACGTCCGCCATCGCGGGGTCGAGGTCAACGCCCTTCGCCAGGGACTCCTTCGCCTCGGCCTCGTGGCCCAGGTGCCGCAGGGCGAAGCCCAGGCGCATGTGGGTCGCGGCGTCGTCCGGCTTGACCGCGAGCACCCGACGGTAGAGGTCGACGGAGGCGTCGAGATCGGCGTTCTCGGTCAGCAGGCCGAGGTTGTAGAGCGCAGGTGCCATCTCGGGGTCGGACGAGATGGCGTCGGTGTACTCACCGATCGCCGTTGCCTTGTCGCCACGTTGCTGTGCCAGGAAGCCCAGGTTGTAGTGCGCGTAGGCGTTGTCGGGCTCGATGAGGAGCACTGCCTCGAAGGTCCGTCCGGCCTTGTCCAGGTCTCCTGCCTCGAGCTGCGCGAGCCCGTCGGAGACGAGCTGGTCGACGGCGCTGGTCGACTGGCTGGCACTCGGCTCGGCTGTCGGCTCGTCCTCGCCACCGCCGCACCCTCCGAGGAGGACGGCGCCACCGAGCGCCAGGGCGACCAGGCGGAGCGGGAGACGGCGGGGCAAGGCGGGGCGTCGGTGCACGAGAGCGTCCTTCGGGGGCGACGAGGTGGGTGATCGTCGTACCCATCGGTCACCGGGACCCCGTCCTGAGTGCTTCCGGACTCCTCAGGAGCGTGCGCTGCCGACCGAAACGGGAGAACGATGCCAGCACGTGCTGGCCACACCCCCCGGGCCGGATCCGTGCCCGCTTCGTCGAGGAATGGATGCACATGAACAAGAAATGGCGCCAGGTCGGTCTCTACTCCGTGTCGGTGATGGCCACGACCGCGGCCACCCTTCTCCCGCAGGTCCCGGCCACCGCGGCCCCGGACGTCGCGGCCAAGGCGAAGGGCACCAGCCTCGTCGGCTGCTACGACCGCTCGAGCGGCGAGCTCCGCCTGGTCTCGCGGGGCAACGTCTGGCTGGTCCCGGCCGGTCAGCGCACCTGCGCGACGGGCGAGCGCCGGATCCGCTGGAGCATGGGCGGGTCGATCGTCGGTCTCCAGGGTGTGAAGGGTGATCGTGGCGCGACGGGCGCCAAGGGCGCGACCGGCGCCGCGGGTACGAACGGCACTGCCGGCGCTGACGGCGCCACGGGTGCGACGGGTGCCAGCGGTGCGGACGGTGCCGACGGCGCGACGGGCGCCACCGGTGCCACCGGCGCAAGCGGTCTCGACGGCGCCGACGGTGCCACGGGCGCCACCGGTGCCACCGGCGCGACGGGTGCCAGCGGTCTCGACGGCGCTGATGGCGCGATCGGCGCGACTGGCCCGGCCGGCCCCACGGGTGCGACCGGCGCGACGGGCGCGACGGGCTCGGACGGCTCCAACGGTTCCGACGGTGCCACCGGCTCGAACGGGTCCGACGGCTCGGACGGCGCGATCGGCGCCACCGGCGCCACGGGCCCGACGGGTGCGACCGGCGCGACCGGCGCCACGGGTGCGACGGGCGCGGACGGCGCCGGTGTCGCTCCGGCGTACGGCTCCTTCGCCAACAACAGCGGCGCGCTCGTCGCTGTCGTCCTCGGCGGCACCGACATCGCGCTGCCCGCGGTCGGAGCCACCTCGGGCGTCACCGCGAACGGCGGCAACACCCAGTTCACGGTCGACACGACCGGCGTCTACGAAGTCTCGTTCCAGGTGCAGTCCACGGTAGGACTGCTGATGGGCGTGCGCGTCGGGGTCAACGGTGCCCCGAACTCGCTGCTCGACGACTTCGCCGGGGTGTCGACCACCGGTTGGTCGGCGACGGCGACGGTCTCCCTGGCGGCCGGTGACGTGCTGGACCTCGAGGCCTACGGCCTGCTCGGGGTGCTCACCCTCGACGGTGGCGCGGGAGCCTCGCTCTCCGTCCTCCGGGTTGGCTGATCTCAGCCGCGCACCACAGCACGTAGCGTCCTGGCGGGGAGGAGCGATCCTCCCCGCCAGAATGCGTTGACCACCCCGAGGAGAGGACCACCGTGCCCGGCATCGGCCTGATGATGATCGTCAAGGACGAGGCGCACGTGATCCGGCGCTGCCTGGACAGCGTCCGCCCCTTCGTCGACTGGTGGGTCATTGCCGACACCGGGTCGAGCGACGGCACCCAGGACCTGGTCCGCGAGGCCCTCGCCGGACTGCCGGGCGAGCTCGTTGAGCGCCCCTGGGTGGACTTCGGCCACAACCGCCAGGAGGTGCTCGACCTGGCGCGCGCCTCCGCCCACCGCGGCGCCGACGACCATGCGCTGTGGATCGACGCCGACGAGCAGCTCCGCTCGCTGCCCCGGGAGCGCCCCGACCTGGTGGCATCGGGCTACCACCTCCAGGTGGAGTACGGCGAGACCCGCTACGCCCGGCTGTGCCTGGTCCGGCTCGCCGACGCCTGGCGCTGGCGCGGCCCGATCCACGAGTACCTCGACCTCCCCGGAGCGAGCCTCGGCTCCCTCGAGGCGCCGACCGTCCTGGTCACCCACGACGGCGCCCGCTCGAGCGACCCCGACACCTATCGCAAGGACGCCGCGCTGATCGAGCGCGCCCTCGTCGCGGACCCGGACGACCCCCGACTGCAGTTCTACCTGGCCCAGTCCCTGCGCGACGCCGGCGAGCACGACCGGGCGCTGGCGGCGTACGCCGTCCGGATCGCCAACCCTGCGGGGTGGGACCAGGAGCGGTGGCAGGCGAGGTTCCAGACCGCGCGCCTGCTGGAGCGCCTCGGTCGTCCGGTCGAGGACGTGCTCGACGCCCATCTGGCGGCGTACCAGCACTGCCCGTGGCGGGCCGAGCCCCTGGTCGAGGCGGCGCGGATCGAGCGCTCGCGCGAGCGCTACGAGGTGGCGCTCCTCTATGCCAGGACCGCTGCAGCGTTGCCACTGCCCGACGGCAGGGGACTGTTCGTCGACGCCGCCACCTACTCGTGGCGGGCCTGGGACGAGGTCGCCGTCAGCTGCTACTGGACCGGCCGCTTCGCGGAGGGCCTCGTCGCCGCCCGACGGGCGGTGGCAGCCCGGCCCGACGACGAGCGGCTGCGCGCGAACGTCACGTGGTGCGAGCAGGGACTGGCAGCCAGCGACGTGGACGGGTGACGACGGTCACCGGCTCGACGGGTAGCCTCCGCTCGTGCCCCAGATCGTCGTCCTCACCGGTGCCGGCATCTCCGCCGAGAGCGGGGTGCCGACCTTCCGGGACGCCGACGGCCTCTGGGAGGGCCACCACGTCGAGGACGTCGCGACGCCCGAAGGCTTCGCGCGGGACCGGTCGATGGTGCAGCGCTTCTACGACGAGCGCCGCGCCGCCCTGCTGAACGTCGAGCCCAACCCGGCCCACCTGGCCCTGGCCGAGCTCGAGCAGACCATGGGCGAGGCCCTGCTGATCGTCACCCAGAACATCGACGACCTGCACGAACGGGCCGGCTCCCGCAACGTGATCCACATGCACGGCGAGCTGCTCAAGGCGTTGTGCCAGTCGTGCGGCAGCGCATCCACTTGGGACTCGACCCTCCTCGATGAGCCGGCCTGCCCGCTCTGCGGTGTGCACGAGCTGCGTCCGGACGTGGTCTGGTTCGGAGAGGTGCCCTACGAGATGGACCGCATCACCGACGCCCTCGCCGATGCCACCCACTTCGTGTCGATCGGAACGTCGGGCGCCGTCTATCCCGCCGCCGGGTTCGTGCAGCACGCCCGTCGCCACGGCGCACGCACCTTGGAGCTCAACCTCGATCCGAGCGAGGGCTCGCACTTCTTCCACGAGTCGCGCCAGGGCCGCGCCGGTGACCTCGTGCCTGTGTGGACCCGCGAGATGCTCTGGCACTGAGCGGGTACGCCGGTCTGGTTGCCGGGTCGGTCGCCGGGGCTCCGCTGCAACACGCCGTCCACCCGACTACTCGGCCGTTGCCGTCGCAAATGCCGTGCTGGGACGGCGTGTTGCAGACGACAAGTGCCCGGTAGTCGGGTGGACGGCGTGTCACAGCGCCGCCCGGCCGTGCAGCCCGCCGGCCCGCAGTCGCCGCGTACGACGCTCAGCGCCGCGCCAGCTCCTCGTCGAGGATCCCGGTGAGACGTTGGCGCTCGGCCTCGAGCCCGAGCGGGCCGATCCAGTCGAGCAGCGTGGCCCGGAAGAGCTGGCCGGACTCGATCACGCGCGGGTCGCAGTGGCCGGTCGACTCGAGGGTCACGACGCCGTACAGGGCGGACCAGGAGCGCATGTAGATCCACATCAGTCCGCGGTCCTCGTGGGCGATGCGCTCGGCCTTGGCGGGGATCAGTGGATCGAGGCAGGCTTCGCGGATGACCGGGTCGAGCTCGTCGAGGGTCGGGAAGGGGAACCGGTAACGGTCCCAGACCTCCCAGAGCAGGTCGGTGAAGTAGTGGCCCGACGTCGAGACGGTGAGCAGCTCACGGCGCTCGGTGTCCTCCTCGGCGATCGGGTTCGCGAAGACGAGGGCGAAGCGACGCGGCTTGGACACCGCCCACTGGCGGAACCGGACGCAGGCCACCACGAGTCGTGCGGCCGGGTCGTCCTCGGCGAACCGTTCGGCCGCCTCGGCCCACTCGGCGGTGGCCTCGCGGTCGAGCTCGAAGGCCACCAGGTCGACGAGCTGCTGGTAGTTGGCGACGTAGCGGTAGAGCGCCGGCGCGGTCATCCCCATCCGGGCCGCGACGGCGCGCAGGGACAGGTCGGCGCCCTCGTCGAGCAGCGCAGCGGCGACGGCCACGATCTCGTCGTACGTCGCCTCGCGCTGTCGTTCGCGTCGGGTGACGGGGACGCGGAGCTGGGCCACGGGACTCCTCGAGATGACATGCGGTGAACACTTGACGAGGAAAGTTTACACCGTTTACCGTTAATGGTGTTAACGAAACTGATGGAGTTTCACCCCCGCCTCCCGGAGGAGTCACCATGATCGAGCGATGGGGCGCACTGGTCGTGCGCCGCGCAGTCGCAGTGCTGCTGGTCGGCCTCGGCATCCTCGCGGCTGCCGCGATGGCCGGCATCGGCCTGGAGGACAAGCTCGGCGCCGGTGGCTTCGACGACCCGGGCACGGACTCGGCGCGGGAGCTGGTGGTCGAGCGGGAGACCTTCGGCAACCGCTCGATCGACGCCATCGTGATCTTCTCCAGCGACGACCGGGCGGCCTCCGCGCCGGAGTTCCAGGCCGAGGTCGACCGCGCGCTGGCCTCGGTCCCCGACGGCATCGTCGTGTCGTCCTCGACCTGGTACGACACCCAGGACCCCTCGATGCTCAGCAAGGACGGCCGGGCGACCGCCGTCTACGTGTCGCTGGTCGGCGAGACCCAGAACGACTTCAGCGACTCCTTCGAGGCCTTCCGGCCGGTGATCGAGGAGAGCTCGCTCGACACCGAGTTCGCGGGCGCCTACGCCGTGTACACCGACGTCAACGAGGAGACGAAGTCCGACCTGCTGCGGGCCGAGATCGTCTCGCTGCCGATCGTGCTGATCCTGTCGCTGATCATCTTCCGCAGCGTGGTGGCGGCCCTGATGCCGGTCCTGGTCGGTCTCGCCGCCGTGCTCGGCGCCCGGGCCACCGTCGCCGGGCTCAACGAGATCGTCGAGGTGTCGATCTTCGCCCCCAACATCATCACGCTGCTCGGCCTGGGGCTGGCGATCGACTACGCCCTCTTCGTCGTGTCCCGCTTCCGCGAGGAGATCGCGCGCACTCCGGACGACACCAGCCGGGCGCTGGTCCGCACGATGGCGACCGCGGGTCGGACCGTGGCCTTCTCGGCCCTCACCGTCGCTGCGGCGATGAGCTCCCTCCTCGTCTTCCCGCAGACCTTCCTCAAGTCGATCGGGTACGGCGGCATCGCGGCCGTGCTGATCGCGATGCTCGCGGCGCTGACCGTCCTGCCCGCCACGCTGGCACTGCTGGGCACCCGGATCGACGCGCTGCGGATCCCGTTCCTGCAGCGGCCCACGCCGATCGAGAGCGACCACGGCGCCTGGGCCCGGCTGGCCCGGGCCGTGATGCGCCGCCCCGTCGTCGTCGCGGCGGCCGTGGTCGCCCTGCTGCTGCTCGTGGCCTCGCCGTTCCTCGGCGTGAAGTGGGGCAGCGTCGACTACCGCGTGCTCCCGGCCGACACCGACTCGCACATGGCCTCCGAACGCCTCAACACCGACTTCGGCCCGGAGCGCTCGAGTGCCAACGTGATGGTCACCGGCAGCGACGAGGCCGGCGTGGCGTCGTACGTCCGGGGCGTCGAGGGCGTCGACGGGGTCGTCGACGTCCAGACGGTCGCGAACGAGGGCGACGCGACGTTGCTGCGGGTCTCGTGGGAGGGCAACAGCCAGAGCGAGGCCTCCCAGGAGGTCCTGCACGACCTGCGCGACGTCGCGAGCCCGGACGGCGCGGACGCACTCGTCGGCGGTCTCACCGCCGAGACCGTCGACCTCGCCGAGTCGATCGGTGACCACCTGCCCCTGATGGGCCTGATCGTGATCAGCGTGATGCTGGTGCTGCTGTTCCTCGCCTTCGGCTCGGTGGTGCTGCCGTTCAAGGCCGTGGCGATGAACGCGCTGTCGATCACGGCATCCTTCGGTGTGGTGACCTGGATCTTCAGCGACGGCCACCTCGCCGACCTGCTCGGCTTCACCCCGCAGGGATTCCTGGACCTCACCAACCCGATCGTGATGCTGGCCGTCCTGTTCGGGCTCTCGATGGACTACGAGGTCTTCCTGCTCTCCCGGGTGCGCGAGCAGTGGGACGCGACCGGTGACAACGACCTCGCGGTCGAGACGGGCGTGCAGAAGACGGGCCGGATCATCACCAGCGCCGCGTTGCTGCTGGCCGTGGTCATCGGTGCCTTCAGCCTGAGCGGGGTGGTGTTCATGAAGATGATGGGCATCGGGATGCTCGTCGCAATCCTGGTGGACGCGACCATCGTCCGGGCGCTGCTGGTCCCGGCGACGATGAAGCTCCTCGGTCGCTGGAACTGGTGGGCGCCGGCTCCGCTCGCCCGCTGGTGGGATCGCCACGGCTTCCGGGAGGAGTACGACGCCCCGGAGCCCGCCGAGGGGGACAGGGTCACGACCCCGGTCTGAGGCGGCGACTTGCCGGAAAACCCACGGGTTGCCGATCGATCTCGCCATACTGCAGAGGTGAGCCGTGTGATTCGAGTCGGCGCGATCGACAACCATCCGATCGTCCTGGCCGGTGTGGGTGCCGCCCTGGCACAGTCGGCGACCGACCTCGCCCTCGTGGCGATCGCCGAGTCGCTCGACGACCTGCTGGCCGCAGCACCCGACGGGGTCGACGCGGTCCTGCTCGACGTGCACATGCCCGGCCAGCCGCCCGTCGAGGAGACGGTGGCCCGCCTGGTGGCGCTGGGCGTCGTCGTCCTGCTCTTCACCGCCGAGGACCGCCCCGTCCCGGTGCGTCGCGGTGTCGCTGCCGGCGCGGCGGGACTGGTGCTCAAGGTGGACCCGGTCGACACGATCGCGCAGGCGATCCGGGACGCCGTCAACGGCGACCTGGCCTGCTCGGGACAGCTCGCGGCGGCGTTGCTCACCGACGACACGATCGGCGCGCGCCTCTCACACCGGCAGATCGAGATCCTGCAGTCCGTCAGCACCGGCCTGCCGTACCGGCTCGTCGCCCGCCAGCTCGGCATCAGCGAGGTCACGGTCCGCGAGCACCTGGCCCGCGCGGCCCGTTCCTACCGCGACGACGGTGTGGACATCGGCAACGTGCACGGGTTGATCAGCCGGGCACGTGCCGACGGCCACCTCGACGAATGAGGGTGGCCAGGTCCGTCGGGCCGGTCAGGATCGAGGCGTCCTCGTCGCCTTCGACCTTCCACGCGACGGGTAGTGCGCGCTTGATCAGCGCCGTCTGATCCTCGGTCAGGCCGGGGACGACGACCAGCGTCGCCTCCTCGATGTTGGCCGACAGCGTGACCTGGGCCGGACTGTGGAACCGCAGGGTCCCGATGCTGGTGGCCAGCGTCCGGCTCGCGCTCGGGGGATCCGGGAGGATGGTCACGACCCGCGTGCCGACGCGCCGCAGCTCGTCCAGCTCGGCCCGCAACGGCGCGTGGTTCGGACCCGGCAGGTAGAGACA
Source organism: Nocardioides sp. Root190 (assembly GCF_001428565.1). Lineage (GTDB taxonomy): Bacteria > Actinomycetota > Actinomycetes > Propionibacteriales > Nocardioidaceae > Nocardioides. The sequence continues at coordinate 219,789 of NZ_LMIA01000007.1, forward strand.
GTCGCGCACCGCGAGGGCGAGCTCCCGCGGCGCGTGGTCCCTGGCCCCGCCCGGCTCGCTCGCTGCGCGGAGTGCGGCGACGACCGGCTCGAGGGTCGCGGCCAGGGAGTCCTCGAGGGTCTTCGTGCGAGCCGAGTCCTGTGTGCCGACCGGCTCCGACATGACACTCCCGGCCCGTCGGCAGACCGACACGATCACGGCGACGAAGAGTGCCGTCGCCGGCTGGGAGAGCAGCAGGTGCGGGAGGTCGCTCCCCGCGATGCCGAGGTCACGGGCCGCGACCAGGATCACCACCGCGTTGGGGACGAGCACCGCCAGCACGGCTCGCACGGACACCACCCAGGCGATGGCCAGCGCCGGGAGCGCGCTGAACTCGATCAGCCACGACTCCACGCCACCGATCCCTTCGCGGGACAGGGTCGGCAGCGCGAACCACAGCACCACCGCGGGCACGGCGGCGATCGCGCCGAGCAGGAGCGGCGGCATCGGGCCACGGCTCATCGCCATCGTGACGGCCAGGACGAGGACGGTGATCGCTGCGGCCCCCGCGTAGGACGCCGGTTGGGGTGCGTCCAGGCCGATCAGCACGGCGGTGCCGAGGTACCCGACCGCCAGCACGCCGCAGGCCTGGCGGGCGATCCGACCCGGGACGAGGACGGCCGCCCGGATGAGTCGGTCGTGGTCCGGAGCGATCCCCAGGACCCGGGCCGCCCATCGCGCGCGCCACACCAGGGAGACGACGGTCCCGTTGCCGGGAGCGGCACCGATGCGGGCGGTCGCGCCGACGGCCTCGACCCGGCCCATGATGGCGACCCGCATGCCGACCCCGGGGGTGCCGTTGAAGCCCTTGCCCGGGTCCTCGATGGTGATGCGCAGGCCCGTCGGGCGTCGTACGACGCTCACGGTGGCACGTCGCTGACCGCTGTGCCGTGCGACATTGCGCAGTGCCTCAGCGGTCGCTCCCACCAGGGCATCGAGCACGGCGTCGGGCACCGGGGTGCGGGGACCGCTGACGACCACCTCCAGGTCGAGGTCCTCCCGGACTCCGACGGCGCGGATCGAGCCGACGATGTCGGTGGTGTCGTCGGTGGCGTCCGGTCCCGTGATCCGCGCCAGCGCCGCCTTCGCGGCAGTGCGCGTCTGTGGTGCGTCGGGGATGCTGTCCATCGACAGCAGGGTCGGGATGAGCTCGTCGTGCAGGAAGGCGGTGCTCGTCACCTCGGCCGCGGACATCTGTTCGTCGCGAGCCGCACGCTGACCGGCGATCACGGTCTCGGCCCGCGCAGAGGCCCGTCGCATCTGGGTCACCAGGAACAGCGCCCCGAACGCCGTACCCGTCGCGAACACCGCTTCCTGGACGCCGAAGCGCAGGCCCTCGAGGTCGCCGGTCGTCCAGCGCAGCGCGACGTGGAGTGCCGCCAGCGCGAGGATGGGTACGACGGCCTGCCGTCGTCGGACGGCAATCACCAGCAGCATCGGCTCGATCAGGTGCACCACCGGTGAGTCCGCGGCGCCGGCGAGGGGCACCTCGGAGCGGGGACTGAGCGCCCCGGCGACGAGTGCCAGGGTGCAGAGCACGACGTCGAAGCCGCTGGGCGTGCCAGCCAGGCAGCGGATCGCCACCGCGGCGGTGCAGATCACGACGATCGCGCCGAACCCGACCGCGACCTCTTCGGTGGCGCCCGTCGTGACGAACTGGAAGGCGAAGTCCACCGTCCTGGCCAGGAGGAGGATCCCGATGGCCAGCCGCAGGCCACGCTCGACGGAGACGCCGAAGGGTCGCGTCGCCGGTCGGTCGTGACGAGCTCGGGCCCCCATTCGGGTCACGCTAGCCGCCCGTGTGGCCTCGGCGGGGCCCTTCGGGGACTGTCCTCTGATCCTCTGGTTTCGCCCGAGCGCCGGGACCGTCAGAATTCGGCTCGGACCGCGCCGTGGGGGAGTGGTCCGTTGAGAGGCGTGCCGCGCCTGATGTCTGCCGCTTTGACGACGACCGCACACCGGGGACGGCCTGGGGGGTTAGACCCGGTGGCCGGGCGCGGCGCACCTCTCTCTTCCAGTCCCGGGTTCGCCGCCCGGGAGGACATGATCGTCACGCGCGTCGGGTAGAACAGACCTGTGTCCCCGTCGTCCTCCCCGCCCGATCCGGTGCCCGGCTCCCGCATCGGGCGCTTCCGGATCGTCGAGCAGCTCGGGCAGGGCGGCATGGGCGTGGTCTACCGGGCCATGGAGGAGAACCTCGGTCGCGAGGTCGCGCTGAAGGTGATCGCGCCGTTGTTCGCGCACGACCCGGAGTTCCGCGAGCGGTTCATCCGCGAGGCGCGGGCCCAGGCATCGCTGGAGTCCGCCCACGTCGTGGCCGTGCATGCCCACGGCGAGGAGGACGGCTACCTCTACATCGCCAGCCAGCTGATCCCGGGAGGCGATCTCGGGCACCTGATCCGCACGGAGGGCACGCCCGCGCTGGTCGAGGCGCTGGAGATCATCGAGCAGGTGGCCAGCGGTCTCGACGATGCCCACGAGGCAGGGCTGGTCCACCGCGACATCAAGCCCGGCAACGTGCTCGTGCGCCGTCGACCGGGTTCGATCCGCGCCTACCTCGCCGACTTCGGGATCGCGCGGCGGATGAACGCCGACGCCACCCGCTTCAGCTCCTCCACGGCCGGCACGCCCTCCTACATGGCTCCCGAGCTGCACGGCGGCGCGAAGGCCAGCCCGTCCACCGACATCTACGCCCTCGGATGCCTGCTCTGGGTCGCGTTGACCGGCGTGCCGCCCTACCGCGGCGTCTCGGAGTACCAGCTCGTCGCGGCGCACGTCCGTGAGCCGGTGCCGCAGCTGGCGGGCGCGAGCCCGATGATCAACGCCACCAACCGGATCCTGCGGACCGCGATGGCCAAGGACGCGACCGAGCGCTACCAGAGCGCGCGCGAGATGGGCTCGGACCTGCAGGCCGCGCTCCGGCTGCCGCTGACGCCCGGCTCCGCGGTACCCGAGGTCAAGGGGGGTACGGCGCTGCGTCCGGCCCTGCGCCCGACCGCTGGGCCGACGCCGACGCCGATCCCCACCCCGACGCCCACTCCGACGCCCACTCCGACGCCCGCGCCCTCGGGGCGTCCCGTCGCGCCGGTCCCGCCGTCCTCGCGCCCGGCGCCGGCGACGGCGTACACACCTGCTGTCTCCGCCCCGCCCCCGCCGGCCTTCCTCACCCGGCCGCCGGGCGCGCCCCCGATGGGTGGCCCGGGTGCCCCCGCAGGTCCGGGTCGTACGGCGCGGCGCTGGTGGATCGTCGGCGGGTCCGCCGCGGCGCTCGCGCTGGTCGCGGGTGTCGTGGCGGCGCTGGCGAGCGGCGGAGAGGACGAGCCCGACAGCGACGACTTCCTCGCCCTCGACCCGAAGGCGATCGTGAAGGCCGCCGAGAAGGACATGGCGGTCCTCGACAACGCCCGGATCAAGGGCCAGTTCTCCGACGACGCCGGCGACACGATCACGGTCGACGTCGTCGCCACGAGCAGCGGCGACTGCACGGGCACGATGAAGTCGGGGAAGTCAGGCGGCACGGCCGAGGTGCTACGGGTCGACGACAACGTCTACCTGCGCGCCGACCGCAAGTTCTGGAACGCCTCCGGCGACCCCGACACCACGACCATCATCCTGGCCGTCCTGGGTGACAGCTGGGTCATCGAGAACAGCCTGCTCGAGAGCACCGAGGCCTTCTGCGACCTCGACGAGTTCCTCGAGCGCGACGGTCGCGAGGACGCTGAGTCCACGGACCTCGGCGCGGGCGAGGTCGGCGGCCAGGAGACCGTCCGCATCGAGCAGACCGATGGATCGCAGCGCGAGGTCCTCGACGTCCGGGTCGCCGAACCCCACTACCTGCTGGCCGTCGAGGAGACCGGTGAGGACCGCTTCGAGTTCTCCGACTTCGACGCAGACGTCGACATCAAGGCCCCCGCGGACGGCGACGTCGTACCGCTCAGGGAGTACCTCGACACGATCGGGAAGGCTCTCGGTGCACTCCCGGGAGCCGAGGAGCCCCCCTCGGAGTGACGTTCGTTTTGGCCGCGAAGTGCGCGGTTTTCTCCTGCGAAGTGCGTGGTTCTCTCCGCCGAGGTACGCCGTGTGCCGCTCCCCCTTGGAGCCGCTGGGACACTTCGGCGGAGAAACCCGCGCACTTCGGCGGAGAAACCCGCGCACTTCGGCGGAGAAACCCGCGCACTTCGCGGGGCATTCGGGTCAGGCGGGGGCGGTCAGGAGTTCTCCTTGCGGAAGACGGCCGTGCCCCACCACACGGCGAGGCCGAAGAGCGTGAAGGTCCAGCCGACCCCCCACAGCATGGAGCTGTCGAAGTCGCCGAAGAACGCCCCACGAACGGCGTCGACGACGTGGCGGATCGGCATGAAGTCGCTCAGCCGCTCCAGCCAGCCCGCACCGAAGCTCATCGGGAGCAGGATCCCGCTGAGCAGCAGCACCGGCATCATCACGACGTTGATGATCGGCGCCATCACGTCCTCGCTCTTGGTGGTCAGGGCGAGAGCGTTCGAGGCAGCCGCGCAGGCGCCACCGAGGAACAGGGTGAGGACGACGCCGACCACGATCCCGCCGACGGACGCGTCCATCCCGAGGGACAGGCCCAGCCCCACGAGGATCACCGCCTGGACGAGCAGCTGGAGCAGATCACGGTAGAGCCGCCCGAACAGCAGTGCCGAGCGGTGCGCAGGAGTCACCCGTTCCGCCTCGATCACGCCCTCGCGCCACTCGCCGATCAGTGAGAACCCGGCGAAGAAGGCTCCGAAGATGCCCAGCTGGACCAGCATTCCCGGCACGAACCACGTGTACTGGTTGCCGCCGAGCTGCTCGATCACCGGCCTGAGCAGCGGGCCGAAGAGGAGCAGGTAGAGCACTGGCTGGAGCATGCCGATGATCACCCAGGCGGGGTTGCGCAGGTTCATCCGCAGCTGACGGTTGAACACGATCCAGGACTCACGCAGGAACAACGTCATGACAGGACCTCCTCGGTCGGGGCAGCGGAGTCAGTTGTCCCGGCGGCCGCCTCGGCGTCCCGCAACGAGCGGCCGGTGAGGGTGAGGAAGACGTCGTCGAGGGTGGGCCGGACGACCTCGACCGACTCGAGCTGGACGCCGGCGTTCTCCAGGTCGCGCAGGAGGCCGGGGACGGCCCTGCCGGCCCGGGGGACGCGGCCGCGGACGTGGTGACCCTCGATCGTGAGGTCGCTGCTGATCGAGCCGAGCTTGTCGCGGGCGATCGTCACCTGCTCGTCGGTGGCCACCTCGAGGTCGACCAGATCGCCCGACACGGCGGCCTTCAGGTTGTCGGCGGTGTCGCTGGCGACGATCCGGCCGCGGTCGATGATCACGATCCGGTCGGCGAGGGCATCGGCCTCGTCGAGGTAGTGCGTGGTGAGGAAGACCGTGGCTCCCTCGCGGGTACGGAGGTCGGCGATGTGCTGCCACAGGTTGATCCGCGCCTGGGGGTCGAGACCGGTCGTCGGCTCGTCGAGGAAGACCAGGGACGGCGAGTGGATCAGCGCCATCGCGATGTCCAGACGGCGCTTCTGGCCACCCGACATGTTCTTCGGCATCCGACGCCACAGCCCCTCGAGCTGGAGCTGGTCGAACAGCTCGCGGCCCTTGGCGACGGCCGCCGCCTTCGACATCCCGTAGAGCATCCCGTGGTCGACGACCTCGTCACCTGCGTAGGCGCTCGAGAAGGTCGAGCCCGTCTGGGAGCAGTAGCCGATGCTGCGCCGTACGTCGACGGACTGGGTCGCGACGTCGTACCCCGCGACCCTCGCCGTGCCGGCCGTCGGCTGCAGCAGCGTCGTCAGGATGCGCAAGGTGGTGGTCTTGCCCGCGCCGTTGGGGCCGAGGAAGCCCACGACCTCACCCTCGGCGACCTCGAGGTCCACTCCGCTGACGGCGTGGACCTCTCGCTTCTGCTTGCCCCGCCCGGTGTGGAAGGTCTGCACGAGTCCTCGTGCTTCGATCATCGGTGCGTCTCCCCGTGTCGTTGTGGCCCGTGCCGTGCGTGTGCGGCACGCCCGGACAGACTGCCTGAGGACCGGGAAGTCATCGGTGGGCGCGCGCGGAGGAATGCCTGGCGGTGCCGGGTGGTTGCCGCCTGACGTGACCCAGTCCGCCGCTCCCGTCCCGCGCGCCAGCGTCGGTCTGCGCAGCGAGCGGGGACCGATCCTCGCGTCGGTGATGCTCAGCACCGCGCTCGTCGCCATCGACACCACCATCCTGGCGACGGCCGTCCCGGCGATCGTGGACGACCTCGGCGGGTTCACGCAGTTCCCGTGGCTGTTCTCCGCGTACCTGCTCGCCCAGGCGGTGACCACGCCGATCTACGGCAAGCTCGCCGACGTGTTCGGCCGCAAGCCGCTGATGCTGCTGGGGATCGGCCTGTTCGTGCTCGGATCGGTGCTGTGCGCCGTGGCCTGGAGCATGACCGCACTGATCGTCTTCCGCGCCGTCCAGGGCCTGGGCGCGGGCGCGATCCAGCCCGCCGGCATCACGATCATGGGCGACATCTACTCGATGGCGGAGCGCGCCGTGGCGCAGAGCTACGTCGCCGGGGTGTGGGCGGTGTCCGCGGTCGTGGGGCCGAGCCTCGGCGGGTTGCTGTCCGATCACGCGTCGTGGCGGTGGATCTTCTGGATCAACGTGCCGCTGGGCCTGCTGGCCGCGGTCGTGCTCGCCCGCCGCTTCCACGAGACGGCCGGCAAGGCAGCCCGCGAGGAACGCCGCTCCCTGGACATCGGTGGCGCGCTGCTCCTCGCCGGTGCTGCCGGACTCCTGCTGCTCGGACTGCTCGAGGGCGGCCTGCGCTGGGCGTGGTGGTCGCCAGCCGGCGTGGGGATCTTCGCGGCTGCGCTCGCCCTCCTGGTCGGGTTCGTCCTCGTCGAGCGCCGGGTGCCCGACCCCGTGCTGCCGCTGTGGGTGTTCCGCAACCGGGTGCTCACCTCGGCCATGCTCGGCGCCTTCGTGGTGGGGATGGCGATGCTCGGCGTCACGTCCTACGTGCCCGTCTACGCCCAGCAGGTGCTGGGTGCGGGAGCGGTCACGGCCGGCCTGTCCGTCGCCGCCCTCGCCATCGGCTGGCCGATCGCAGCCAGCACCGCCGGCCGGTTCTACCTCCGCCACGGCTTCCGGCCCTGCCTGCTCGCCGGCGCGGCGTTCGGGGTCGTGGGGACCACGATCGTCGCCACCGTCGGACCCGGCACGCCGGTCTGGGTGCTGGCGCTGGGCTGCCTGGTCCTGGGGCTGGGACTCGGGTACGTCGCCAGTCCCGGCATCGTCGCCGCGCAGTCGGCGGTGGCGTGGCGCGACCGCGGCGTGGCGACCGGAGCGAACATGTTCTCCCGCTCGCTCGGCAGTGCTGTCGGTGTCGCGATCTTCGGTGCGATCGCCAACGGGGTCGTCGCCGCTCGTCTCGGAGGGGGACAGCGGGCAGGTGACGTCGACCTCGAGAACCTGCCGATCGACGTACTCGACCCGGCGCTGCACGCCGTCTTCGTCGCCGTCGCGGTCACCTCGATCGCCCTGGTGGTGGCCGGTCTGGTCATGCCGAAGCGCATCGAGCCAGGTGCCGACTGACCAACTCGGTGGCCGGAATCGTTGTGCTCGACGACAACGACGCGCTATGTGACCGGTGAGTAGCATGGACCCATGAAGCGTGAGATCTATGACGAGGACCACGAGGCATTCCGGACGTCCGTGAAGGAGTTCGTGGACCGGTCGGTCCTGCCTCATGCCGAGGAGCACATCGCCGCGAAGGCGCTGCCGCGCGAGTTCTGGATCGAGGCCGGCAAGCAGGGCCTGCTCGGCCTCGAGGTGCCGGAGCAGTACGGCGGCGCCGAGGCCGGCGACTTCCGGTTCAACGCGGTCCTGCAGGAGGAGCTCGCGAAGGTCGGTGCGGCGTACCCCACCTGCCACGGCATCCACGCCGACATCACGGCGCCGTACATCGTCGAGCTCGGTACCGACGAGCAGAAGGAGCGCTGGCTGCCCGGCGTCGCCTCCGGCGAGATCCTGCTCGGTATCGGCATGACCGAGCCCTCCGGCGGCTCCGACCTCGCGGCGCTCAAGACCACCGCCGTGCGTGACGGCGACTCGTGGGTCATCAACGGCTCCAAGACCTTCATCACCAACGGCTACTCCGGCGACCTGTTCGTCACCGCTGTGCGCACCGACCCCGAGAAGGGCCCCAAGGGGATCACCCTGTTCGGCATCGAGGCGACCGCGGAGGGCTTCTCCCGCGGCCGCAAGCTCGACAAGGTCGGCATGGAGGAGTCCGACACCGCCGAGCTCTTCTTCGAGAACGTCCGGCTCACCGACGCCGAGGTCATCGGCGAGCTCAACATGGGCTTCATCCACATGATGCAGAAGCTCCCGCAGGAGCGCCTGGGGTGCGCCGTCGCCAACATCGCGCACGCCAAGCAGATCCTCGTGGAGACGATCCAGTACGCCAAGGACCGGCACGCGTTCGGTGTCCCGATCGGCACCTTCCAGCACAACAAGTTCCTGCTCGCCGACCTGGTGACGCGCATCGAGGCCGCCGAGGCGTACATCGACAAGTGCGTGCTCAACCACAGCCAGAAGCAGCTCACCGCGATCGACGCCGCCAAGGCGAAGTGGTTCTCCTCGCAGGTGCAGTCCGAGGTCCTCGACCACTGCGTCCAGATCCACGGTGGCTACGGCTTCATGAACGAGTACCGCGTGGCTCGTGCGTGGCGTGATGCCCGGGTCACCAAGATCTGGGCCGGCTCCAACGAGATCATGAAGGAGCTGATCGGGCGCGACCTGGGGCTGTAACCCCCTCCCGCGCCGCGCTTGTAACTACGTGTTCGTGCACGATTTTGCGCGTCACAGCGCCCGGGTAGCTGCCACAGCACCCGGGTAGTGCGGTTCGGGCGACCGCCGGCTCATCGTGGAGGGGCTGCCATCGCAGCCCCTCGGTGCGACAGGTGGTGAGGGCCGACCGGCCCACCTACCCGGGTGTTGTGGCAGCTACCCGGGCGGTGTGGGGCCGGTTTTCGCGCATGAACACGTAGTTACAAGCGCGCGGGGCGGCTCAGCCCCCCGTCGAGCGCCGTACGACGAGCTCGGGCTCGAGCACGATGTCACGCACGCCCGCGGTGGGGTCCTCGATCGCGGCCAGCAGGAGGTCGGTGGCGACCTCGCCCATCTCCTCACGGGGCTGGCGGATGGAGCTGAGCGGGATGGCGGCGGAGGCGGCGAAGTCGATGTCGTCGTAGCCGAGGATGGCGACGTCGTCAGGGACGCGGACGCCAGCGAAGGTGAGGGCCTGCAGGACGCCGAGGGCGACGAGGTCGTTGGCGGCGAAGATCGCGTCGGGGCGGGCCTTGCGGGGCAGGGCGAGCAGCTCCTCCGCGGCGAGCCGTCCGGCGCTGGCGTCCATGGTGGCGGTCTCCACCAGCTGGACGCTGTGCCCGGGATGGGCCTCGATGACCTCCTCGATGCCGCGCAGGCGGTGCCGGATCTGGGTCAGGCCGCGTGGTCCGCCGATGAAGGCGATCCGCTGGCGCCCCGACTCGACGAGGTGGGCCGCGCCGAGGCGACCGCCACGCACGTCGTCGACGGCGACGGAGGAGAACTCGCGACTGCCGGTGCGGCGGTCGACCACCACGACGGCGGTCCCGCGCTCGCGCAGGCGGCGCAGCCGCGGCAGGACCTTGCCGACGGGCGTGATGAGCAGACCGCTGACGCGCTGCTCCTCGAAGAGGTCGAGGTACGTCGACTCGCGCTCCGCGTCCTGGCCCGAGCTGCCCAGGATCAGCGGTCGGCCACGGGTGCCAAGGCGCAGCTCGACGCCGCGGGCGACGTCGGTGAAGAAGGGGTTGCGGACGTCGAGCACGACCATGCCCACGGCACGGTTGGTGCCGGCTCGCAGCTGACGGGCCGCGTCGTTGCGGATGAATCCCATCTGCTCGATCGTCCGCTGGACGTGCTCGAGGGTCGCCGGGGAGACCTTCTCGGGGCGGTTGAGGACGTTGGACACCGTGCCGACGGAGACGCCGGCAGTGGACGCGACGTCCTTGACCGAGACGCTCCGGCCGGGCTCGCCGGTGCGTGCGGTGTCACTGGTGGTCACTGTTCCTTCTTTCGTTGTGGGGTCACCCTAGGACCACGAGGTGCCCCCGCACCTGTTTTGATTCGTTTCAATAAAGTTTCGTCCGTGCTCTTGACTGCTGTGATGGCGGTCACCTACTGTCCAGACATTCGCCGATTGAAACCTTTCAATCGGCGATCGAGTACAAGGAGTGAGATGTCGACAGCAGCCCACCAGGCCGCGGCACAGCCGCTGACCCTGGCGTTGCGCGGTGTCGCGAAGTCCTTCGGCGCCGTCCAGGCACTGAAGTCCGGCACCCTCGAGGTGGCGCCCGGATCCATCCACGCACTCGTGGGTGAGAACGGCGCCGGCAAGTCCACGCTGGTCAAGATCGTCGCGGGCGTCCACCGCCGCGACACCGGCTACTTCGAGCTCGCCGGCGAACCCGTCGACTTCGGGTCCACCGCCGAGTCCAAGGCGGCCGGCGTCGCCGTGATCTACCAGGAGCCGACGCTCTTCCCCGACCTCTCGGTCGCCGAGAACATCTTCATGGGCCGCCACCCCCTCGGTGCCGGCCGCCGGATCGACCGGACCCGGATGTTCGCGGAGTCCGAGGCGCTGTTCGCCCGGCTCGGCGTCGACATCGACCCCCGGCGCACCGCCAACGGCCTCTCGATCGCCGACCAGCAGCTCATCGAGATCGCCAAGGCGATCTCGCTCGAGGCCAAGCTCCTCGTGATGGACGAGCCCACCGCGGCGCTCAGCGGCAACGAGGTCGCTCGCCTGTTCGCGGTCGCCCGCAGCCTGCGCGACGAGGGCCGGGCGCTGGTGTTCATCTCCCACCGCTTCGACGAGGTCTTCGACCTCTGCGACGTCGTCACCGTGATGCGCGACGGCGCCTACGTCTCCACCCACCTCATCGCCGAGACCAGCGAGTCCGAGATCGTCTCGAAGATGGTCGGCCGCGAGGTCGCCGAGCTCTTCCCGAAGACCGTCGCACCGATCGGCGACGTGGTCCTCGACGTGCAGGGCCTCAACTCGACCGGCGAGTTCCACGACATCTCCTTCCAGGTGCGCGCCGGTGAGATCGTCGGTCTGGCCGGCCTCGTCGGAGCGGGCCGCAGCGAGATCGCACGCGCCGTCTTCGGTGTCGACAAGTACGACGCCGGATCGGTCACCCTCGGCGGCGTACCCGTTCGCCAGGGCAAGCCCAGCCGCGCCATCCGCGCCGGCATGGCCTTCGTCCCGGAGGACCGCCGCCAGCAGGGCCTGGTCATCGAGGGCTCGGTCGCCAAGAACGTCGCCTCCGTGATCCGGGGCCGGCTCAGCCGCCTCGGTCTGCTGACCGCCGGCGCCGAGAACAAGGCCGCCGGACCCTGGGCCGCCAAGCTGCAGGTCAAGACCAGCGCGCTCGACATGCGTGCCGCCACCATGAGCGGTGGCAACCAGCAGAAGGTCGTCATCGCCAAGTGGCTCGCGACCAACCCGTCGCTGCTGATCATCGACGAGCCCACCCGTGGCATCGACGTCGGCACCAAGGCCGAGGTCCACCGCCTGCTGTCCGACCTCGCCGGCCAGGGTCTCGCGATCCTGATGATCTCCTCCGAGCTGCCCGAGGTGCTCGGCATGGCCGACCGCGTCCTGGTCGTGTGCGAGGGCCGGCTGACGGCCGAGCTCTCCCGCGCCGAGGCCACCCCCGAGAACGTCATGGCGGCCGCGACCCGGTCCGCCCAGCGTGACTCCGAGAAGGAGCCCGTCCGATGAGCGCGTCCACCCTCGCCCCCTTGGCGGAGAGCACGGCCACCCGCGTCGCGCGCAACCTGCTGCGTTCGCGCGAGCTGGCGATCGTGATCGTCCTCGCCCTCATCGTCCTCGTCGCCACGACCCGGCGTAGCTCGTTCCTGCTCAGCGCTGACGGCTGGCGCGACACCCTGCTCGCACCCTCGATCCTCCTGCTGCTCGCCGTCGGCCAGATGGTCGTCGTGGTCACCCGCAACGTCGACCTGTCGGTCGGCTCGACGCTCGGCATCGCGGCGTACGTGACCGGCAAGATCTTCGTCGCGAACCCCGACACCCCCGTGATCGTGGTGTTCCTGGCCGGTCTGGGCGTCGGCGCCGTGGTCGGCGCCCTCAACGGACTGCTGGTGACGGTGTTCAGGGTCCCGGCGCTCGTGATCACCCTCGGCACGATGTACGTCCTGCGCGGCGCGCTGACCCATGAGGTCGGCAGCGAGCGGATGAACGCCCAGGACTTCCCCGCACACTTCGAGAAGCTCGGCACCCAGCAGGTCCTCACGATCCCGGTGCTGACGATCATCGCCCTCGTCGTCGTCGCGGCCGTCGGCTACTACCTGCACACCGCACGGGGTGGCCGCGAGCTCTACGCGATCGGTTCCGACCCGGACGCGGCCGACCTGTACGGCCTGCCCTCCGCTCGTCGTGTCTTCGGCGCCTTCGTCCTCTGCGGTGCCCTCGCCGGCCTGGCCGGTGTCTTCTCCGCCGCCCGCTACGCCACCGCCTTCTCCGGCACCGGGTCGGGCATCGAGCTCCAGGCCGTCGCGGCCGTCGTCATCGGCGGTGTCGCCATCTTCGGTGGCAGCGGCACCGTCTGGGGAGCCGCCATCGGCGCCTTCCTGCTCGTCACGATCAACCGCGCGCTGCCGATCCTCGGCATCAGCGAGTTCTGGCAGGGCGCCGTGGTCGGCGCACTGATCATCGGCTCGATCGTCCTCGACCGGGTGCTCAGCATCCGACGAACCCACAAGCTGATCGAAGCGAGGGATCACGCATGAGCACCCCGACGCTCACGAAGCCCGACGGCGCCGAGCGCACCTACCCGGCGTACTCGCGCAACCCGCTCGCCCGCGCCCTGCTGACCCGCGAAGCGGCCGTCATCCTCGCCCTGGTCGTCGTGTTCATCTACTCGATGGGCAACATCCCGTTCTTCGACGGCCCGCTGACGATCTTCAACCTCAGCAAGGAGTACGCGCCGATCCTGCTGATGGCGCTGCCGATGACGCTGATCATCATCACCGGCGAGATCGACCTCTCGGTCGCGAGCACCCTCGGTGCGAGCGCCGCGGTCACCGGTGTCCTGGTGGTCGAGCACGACGTCTCCGTCCCGGTCGCCGCCATCATCGCGATCGTCGTCGGCTCCCTGCTCGGAGCGCTCAACGGCTTCTTCATCGCCTACGTCGGACTGCCGTCGCTGGCCGTGACCATCGGAAGCCTCGCGCTCTACCGGGGTCTCGCCGAGGGCCTGATCCAGGCCAAGCGGATCTCCGGGTTCCCGGAGGGCTGGCAGGACTGGCCCACCGAGCGGATCGGTGACACGCAGTACCCCAACATCCTGATCCCGACCGCGGTCCTCATCGTCGCCTTCGGCGTGCTGCTGCACTTCACCCGCTTCGGGCGCGGCATCTTCGAGATCGGCCTCAGCGACGAGTCGGCGCACTTCTCCGGCGTCAACGTCGCTCGCACCAAGATGATCCTGTTCGTCCTCAGCGGTGCGGTCGCCGCCTTCGCCGGCGTCTACGTCGCGCTGAAGGCCAACTCCGTGGCGACCGACACCGGCACGGGCTTCGAGCTCAAGGTCATCGCCGGTGTCCTGCTCGGCGGGGTCTCCATCTTCGGCGGGCGCGGAGCCCTGCACGGCGTCGTCGCCGGTGTGCTCCTCATCGCCGTCCTCAACTCGGCGCTCCAGCTCGACGGGCAGGGCTCCGAGGTCATCCAGATCATCATCGGCCTCCTGCTGGTCGGTTCCGTGATCGCCTCCAACTTCCTGCCGCGGGTCCGGGCCCTGCTGCCGCGGCGGAAAGTGATCGACGCACCCCCATCGGTCACACCTCAGACGCCGGGCGCCGGCGAGTCATCCGAAAGGTAGTTTCAATGAAGATCCACACCAAGCGGTTCGCCGCCGGGGCAGCGCTGGCCATGGTCGCCTCGCTCGGCCTCGCAGCCTGCGGAAGCGACGACAACGGCGGCGGCGGTAGCGACAGCGACGCCACCACGGTCACCTTCCTGCCCAAGAACCTGGGCAACCCGTACTTCGAGACCAGCGACGCCGGCGGCGAGAAGGCCGTCAAGGAGTTCGGTGGCACCTACGACGAGGTCGGCCCCGACACGGCCGGTCCCGACGCCCAGGTGACCTACATCGACACCGCCGCGGCGCAGGGCGTCAACGCCCTCATCGTGTCCGCCAACGACCCGACGGCGCTGTGCGACTCGCTCAACGCTGCTCGTGAGGCCGGCACCAAGGTCGTCACCTTCGACTCCGACACCGACCCCGAGTGCCGCGACCTGTTCATCAACCAGGCCACCGCCGAGGGCATCGCCAAGGTCCAGGTCGAGATGATCGCCGAGCAGATCGGCGACGAGGGCGAGGTCGCGATCCTGTCGGCCGCGGCCAACGCGACCAACCAGAACGCCTGGATCGACATGATGAAGGCGGAGCTCGAGGCGAGCCACCCGAACATCGAGCTCGTCGACACCGTGTACGGCGACGACGACGACCAGACCTCGTTCGACAAGACGGCTGCCCTGCTGGCCGACCACCCGAACCTGAAGGGCATCATCTCGCCCACCACGGTCGGCATCTCCGCCGCCGCGCGCTACCTCTCCACCTCCAGCGCCAAGGGCAAGGTCGCGCTGACCGGTCTCGGCACCCCGAACCAGATGCGTGACTACATCGAGGACGGCACCGTCACCGAGTTCGCCCTCTGGAACCCCGAGGACCTCGGCTTCCTGTCCGCCTACGCCGGCAAGGCGCTGGCTGACGGCGACATCACCGGCAAGGAGGGTGACACGTTCACCGCCGGTGACCTGGGCGAGTTCACGGTCGGCGAGAACGGCACCGTCCTGCTGGGCGACCCGTACCGCTTCAACAAGGACAACATCGGCGACTTCGACTTCTGAGTCGAACCCGCCTGTTGATCGACCTTTAGCAACGCACATCCGCACCGCAGGAACAGGGAGGAGGGTCACCCATGCCCCGCTACTGCTTCAGTCTCCAGGTCCGTCCCGACCGGATGGACGAGTACGTCGAGCGACACCGCGCCGTCTGGCCGGAGATGCTCGCCGCACTCGAGGAGACGGGCTGGCGCAACTACTCCCTGTTCCTGCGGGAGGACGGGCTGTTGATCGGGTACGTCGAGTCCGACGACCTGGTCGCAGCCCAGGCAGCCATGGCCGCCACCGAGGTCAACGCCCGGTGGCAGGCCGACATGGCGCCGTACTTCACCCAGCTCGAGGGCGCCCCCGACGAGGGCAACGTCCCGCTCCGCGAGGTCTTCAACCTTGACGACCAGATCACCCAGCTCACCTCGGCGCGCTCAGGCGTGCCGGATTCTCTCGAAGGCAACCTCTGATGAACGACTTCGCCGCCATCGCGGCCAAGCTCGACGGCCAGGCCATCGAGCTCCCCTCCTGGGCGTTCGGCAACTCCGGCACCCGGTTCAAGGTCTTCGGCAGCGCGGGGACCCCGCGCTCGATCGAGGAGAAGATCGCCGACGCCGCGACCGTGCACCGGTTCACCGGCCTCGCGCCCAAGGTGGCGCTGCACATCCCGTGGGACAAGGTCGACGACTACGCCGCGTTGCGCACCCACGCCGAGGGTCTCGGCGTCGCGCTCGGCACGATCAACTCCAACACCTTCCAGGACGACGACTACAAGTTCGGCTCGCTCGCCCACGTCGACCCGAAGATCCGCCAGAAGGCGGTGGACCACCACTTCGAGTGCATCGACGTGATGGACGCGACCGGGTCGCGCGACCTGAAGATCTGGCTCGCCGACGGCAGCAACTACCCCGGCCAGGCCGACCTCCGCGGTCGCCAGGACCGGCTCGCCGAGTCCCTCGCCGCGATCTACGAGCGGATCGGCGAGGAGCAGCGCCTCGTGCTCGAGTACAAGTTCTTCGAGCCGGCGTTCTACCACACCGATGTCCCGGACTGGGGCACGTCGTACGCCCAGGTCAGCGCCCTCGGCGAGCGCGCGACGGTCTGCCTCGACACGGGCCACCACGCGCCCGGCACCAACATCGAGTTCATCGTGATGCAGCTCCTGCGCCTCGGGAAGCTCGGCTCCTTCGACTTCAACTCCCGCTTCTACGCCGACGACGACCTGATCGTCGGCTCGGCGGACCCCTTCCAGCTCTTCCGCATCCTCTTCGAGGTGATCCGCGGCGGCGGCTACGGACCGGCGAACCCCGACGGGCACAGCGAGGTCGCGTTCATGCTCGACCAGTGCCACAACGTCGAGGACAAGATCCCCGGCCAGATCCGCTCCGTGCTCAACGTGCAGGAGATGACCGCACGCGCACTGCTGGTCGACCGCGACGCGCTCGACGCGGCGCAGACGGCCGGTGACGTGCTCGGTGCCAACGGCATCCTGATGGACGCGTTCTACACCGACGTCCGGGCCGACCTGGCCGGATGGCGCGAGGAGCGAGGCCTGCCGGCTGAGCCGATGCGTGCCTACGCCGAGTCCGGCCACCAGTCCGAGATCGAAGCCGCCCGTGTCGGCGGCACCCAGCTTTCGTGGAATTGAGAGAGACGATGACGAACCCCGCAGCCGCCGCGCTGATCGCGCGTTCCAACCGCCTCGGCGCCGACCCCAGGAACACCAACTACGCCGGTGGCAACACCTCCGCCAAGGGCACCGAGACCGACCCGGTCACCGGTGAGCCCGTCGAGCTGCTCTGGGTCAAGGGATCCGGTGGCGACCTCGGCACCCTCAAGGAGGCCGGCCTGGCCGTCATCCGCCTCGACCGGATGCGCAGCCTCGTCGACGTCTACCCCGGTCTGGACCGCGAGGACGAGATGGTCGCGGCGTTCGACTACTGCCTGCACGGCAAGGGCGGTGCTGCACCGTCGATCGACACTGCGATGCACGGGCTCGTCGACGCCGCGCACGTCGACCACCTGCACCCCGACTCCGGCATCGCCATCGCGACCGCCGCCGACGGCGAGGCGCTGACCTCCAAGATCTACGGCGACAAGGTCGTGTGGGTCCCGTGGCGTCGTCCCGGCTTCCAGCTGGGCCTCGACATCGCCGCGATCAAGGAGCAGAACCCGCAGTCCATCGGCTGCATCCTCGGCGGCCACGGCATCACCGCGTGGGGTGACACCAGCGAGGAGGCCGAGGCCAACTCACTCTGGATCATCGACACTGCTGCGTCGTACATCGAGGCCAACACCAAGGCGGAGCCGTTCGGCCCCGCACTGGACGGGTACGCCGCCCTGCCTGCCGACGAGCGTCGGGCCCGCGCCGCTGCACTGGCCCCGACCATCCGCGGCATCGCGAGCGCCGATCGCCCCATGGTCGGCCACTTCACCGACGCCGACGTCGTCCTCGAGTTCCTCGCCAGCAGCGAGCACCCGCGCCTGTCCGCGCTGGGCACGTCCTGCCCGGACCACTTCCTGCGCACGAAGGTCAAGCCGCTCGTGCTCGACCTGCCCCCGGCCGCCACGATCGAGGAGAGCATCGCGCGTCTCGGCGAGCTCGCCGTCTCCTACCGCGAGGACTACCAGGGCTACTACGACCGCAACGCCACCCCGGAGTCGCCGGCGATCCGTGGCAAGGACCCGCTCATCGTGCTGGTCCCCGGCGTCGGCATGTTCAGCTTCGGCAAGGACAAGCAGACCGCCCGCGTGGCCGGTGAGTTCTACGTCAACGCCATCAACGTGATGCGCGGTGCCGAGGGCCTGTCGACGTACGCCCCCATCGACGAGGCGGAGAAGTTCCGCATCGAGTACTGGGCGCTCGAGGAGGCCAAGCTCCAGCGGATGCCGAAGCCGAAGCCCCTCGCCACGCGTGTCGCCTTCGTGACCGGCTCCGCCTCCGGCATCGGCAAGGCCACCGCGGCCAAGCTCGCCGCCGAGGGCGCCTGCGTCGTCATCGCCGACCTGTCGCTGGAGAAGGCGCAGGAGACGGCCGCCGACATTGCTCGATCCGTGGGAGGGGGCAGCGATGTCGCCGTCGGCGTCCAGGTCGACGTCAGCAACGAGGCGGCCGTGCAGGCCGCGATCGACGCTGCGGTCCTGGCCTTCGGTGGTCTCGACCTCATCGTCAACAACGCCGGCCTCTCGCTCTCCCGCTCGCTGCTGGAGACCACCGAGAAGGACTGGGACCTCCAGCACGACGTCATGGCGAAGGGCTCGTTCCTGGTCGCCAAGGCGAGCGCGAAGGTCATGATCGAGCAGCAGATGGGCGGCGACATCGTCTACATCTCCAGCAAGAACTCGATCTTCGCCGGCCCCAACAACGTCGCGTACGGCGCCGCCAAGGCCGACCAGGCCCACCAGGTCCGGCTGCTCGCGGCCGAGCTCGGTGAGCACGGCATCAAGGTCAACGGCGTCAACCCCGACGGGGTCGTCGCCGGATCGGGCATCTTCGCCAGTGGCTGGGGCGCCAACCGCGCCGCGGTCTACGGCGTCGAGGAGAAGGACCTGGGCAAGTTCTACGCCCAGCGCACGATCCTCAAGCGCGAGGTGCTGCCGGAGAACATCGCCAACGCGGTGTTCGTCCTCTGCAGCGCCGAGCTCTCGCACACCACTGGCCTGCACATCCCGGTCGACGCCGGGGTGGCTGCCGCCTTCCTGCGATGAGGCTGCGATGAACAACGTCCGGGTCGCTGCGGTCGACCTCGGCGCCACCTCGGGCCGGGTCATGTCCGGCCGGATCTCGAGCGAGCGCATCGAGATCAACGAGATGCACCGTTTCCCCAACGGGGCGGTGCGGGCGCGGGGTTCACTCTTCTGGGACGTCCTCGGGATCCACCGGGAGAGCCTGGTCGGTATCCGCGAGGTCGCCCGGACGGGTCCCTTGCACGGCATCGGCATCGACTCATGGGCGATCGACCACGGCCTCCTGGACCGCGACGGCCAGCTGCTCGGTCAGGTCTTCAGCCACCGTGACACGCGCGTCGACGGGATCGCGGAGAAGGTCGTCGCCGAGATCGGTGCCGCCGAGCTCTACGCGACGACCGGCATCCAGCAGCTCCCGTTCAACACGCTCTACCAGCTGGTCGCCGCGCGTGGCACCGCTGCGCTGGAGTCGGCGGAGTCCCTGCTGCTGCTGCCCGACCTGCTCGGCTACTGGCTGACCGGTGTCGTCGGCGCAGAGCGCACGAACGCCTCCACCACCCAGCTGCTCGACATCCGCTCGGGGGAGTGGGCCCGCGACCTGTGCCGCGAGCTCGAGCTGCCGTGGTCGGTCCTCCCGCCGCTGCGCGAGCCTGGCTCGGTGCTCGGCAACCTGCTGCCCGAGGTCGCCCAGGACCTCGGTGTCGGTGGCGACGTCCCGGTGGTCGCGGTCGGCTCGCACGACACGGCCTCGGCCGTGGTCGGCGTCCCTGCGTCGACCAAGAACTTCGCCTACATCTCCTCCGGCACCTGGTCGCTCGTCGGGCTCGAGCTCGACCAGCCGGTGCTGAGCGAGGAGGCCCGGCTCGCCGACTTCACCAACGAGCTCGGCGTCGACGGCACGGTGCGCTTCCTCAAGAACGTCATGGGCCTGTGGGTGCTCTCGGAGTGCCTGCGGTCGTGGAGCGAGCGTCGCTACAAGGACGTCGAGCTCCGCTCGCTGATCGGTGCCGCCGAAAACTTCGAGCCGCTGCGCACGATCATCGACATCAACGACCCGCGCCTGCTCTTCCCCAGCACCGCGGCCGATCCCATGCCCGAGCGGGTCGCTGCGCTGGCCGCCGAGGCCGGCGAGCAGGTGCCGCACTCCCCGGTCGCGATCACCCGCACGATCGTCGACAGCCTCGCCGTCGCGTACCGCCGCCACGTCCGCACCGCGGCCGCCCTGGCGAACGTCCCTCTCGAGGTCGTCCACGTGGTCGGTGGTGGTTCCCAGAACGAGGTGCTCTGCCAGCTCACGGCGGACGCCTGCGGCCTGCCCGTGCTCGCCGGTCCGGTCGAGGCCGCTGCCCTCGGCAACGTCCTCGTCCAGGGCCGCGCCCTCGGCGCCGACCTGCCCGACCTCGCCGCCATGCGTGACCTGGTCGCCCGCTCGTACGACGTCCGCCGCTTCGAACCGCGCGACGGACTCGACTGGGACGGCGCCGAGGCCCGCGCCCGGCGCTGATCCCAGCCGCTGCACACCCCACTGCACCGCCGTACTGCTCCCCGTCTGATCGCTCCCCTCTCCCCCTCCCGGAAGGCTGCACGATGACCGACCCCACTCCCGGCGCCCGCCTCAACCGCCGCTCGCTCTTCGGCGCAGCTGCCGCCACCGTCGGCGCTGCCGCGGTCGGTGCTGCCGCCACCGACGCCCTCGTCCCGGCGCCCGCCTCGGCCACCCTGACCGGCGCACTCCCGGCCCAGCTGGAGCGGGCCTTCCGCAAGCCGGGAACCGCCACCGCGGCCGGTTTCCGCTGGTGGTGGCCGCACGGTCTGGTCGACCCGAAGGAGATCGCCCGCGAGGTCGACCAGGTCGCCGCCGCAGGGTTCGGCGTGCTCGAGGTCGCCGACGTGACGCACAGTCTGCGCGCCCGCAACATCGACATCGACACCTCGAAGCACGGATGGGGAACCCCTGCGTGGGTGGCCGGTGTGAAGGCCGCGCTGGCCCAGGCGGCCAAGCGCGACGTCCGTGTCGACATCACGGTCGGGCCGTCCTGGCCTGCAGCCGTCCCGACGATCACGCCCGACGACGACGCGGCCTGCACCGAGCTGGTGCACGGTCAGGCGGTCGTCGCGGCCGGAGCGTCGTACGACGCCGCGCTGCCCGAGCCGGTCGTCGAGGCCGCGAGCGGGGTCATCACCTCCACGCTCGTGACCGTCCAGGCGCACCGGATCACCGGGACCGTGAAGGACCGCAACGGTGTCGTCACCAGCACGATCCTCGACCCGACCTCACACCTCGACCTGACCGGCTCCGTCACCGGCGAGCACCTCACCTGGACGGCCCCGGCCGAGCCGGCCGGCGGCAGCTGGATCGTCCTCGCCACCTGGCAGCGTGGCTCCGGCCAGGAGCCCGAGGCAGGCCCGCACACCACGCCGCGTTCCTACGTCGTCGACCACTTCAGCAAGCGCGGTGCGCAGGCCGTCATCGACCTGTGGAAGTCGCGCATCCTCGACGCCGAGATGCGGCGACTGCTCAAGAAGGCCGGCGGCTACCTCTTCGAGGACTCCCTCGAGATCGAGACCGAGGCGACGATCTGGACCCGCGACTTCCTCGCGATCTTCCAGAAGTCGCGCGGCTACGACCTGCGTCCGTGGCTGCCGCTCGTGCTCGAGAAGGACGAGAAGTACCAGTTCGTGATGGCTGCTGCCGACCCGGCGACCGCCGACACGCTGCGCACCAACGAGGTCCGCGACGACTACAACCAGGTCCTCTCCGACCTGTACCGCGACGAGCACCTGCGCCCGATCCAGGACTTCGCCCGGACGCTCGGCATGGGCATCCGGATCCAGCCGTACGGCCTCGAGACCGACACCATGGAGCACTCCGCGGTGGTCGACGTCCCCGAGACGGAGTCGCTGGGCTTCAAGAACCTCGACGACTACCGCGTGATGGCGGCCGGGCGCGACATGGCCGGTCACACGGTGCTGTCCTGCGAGGCGATCTGCTACAACGGCGCGGCCTACAACACGACCTGGGGCGCCAACAGCGTCAGCGTCACCGCCCAGAACCAGGCGCTGTTCACGATCAACAGCATCTTCGCGGCCGGCGTGAACCAGCTGATGATCCACGGTTTCCCCTACGCCCAGGCGCCGGACGTCACCTGGCCCGGCTTCGCGGCCTTCTCGCCGTACTACAACGGCGCGATCGGCTACGGCGAGGCATGGGGTCCGCGTACGCCGCAGTGGGAGCACATCCCCGGCATCGCGGCCTACCTGTCGCGCAACCAGCTGGTGCTGCAGAGCGGTGCGGCGAAGTACGACATCGCCTTCTGGCGGCACAAGGGCTGGGCGTCGACCGGGATCGGTCCGCAGTGGATCACCAACAACGGCACGAAGTTCGGCTGGTCGCACTCGTTCGTCAGCGCCTCGCTCCTGGCCCTGCCTGCTGCCCAGAAGGTGCGCGGCGGCCGCCTGGCACCCGACGGTCCGGCGTACAAGGCGCTCGTCGTCGGCCCGGACTCGCTGCGCAGCAACGCCGTCACGATGGACCTCGACGGCGCGCGGCGGATCCTCAAGCTGGGCAGGGCCGGGCTGCCGATCGTCCTCATCGGGGACTGGTCGGCGGTGACGCCCATCGGCCGGTACGACGAGGCCGAGCTCGCCGAGGTGCGCAGCCTGATGGGCCAGGTGGCGGCCCTCGGAACGACCCGCACGGTGCCCGAGGCGGAGGTCGGCAACGCCCTCACGGCCCTCGGTGTCGTCCGCGACGTCGAGCACGCCGACTCCACGGTCATGCACGTGCGCCGGGTCAGCGGCAAGGTCGACCTCTACTACCTCGCCAACGCGCGGCACGCCGAGAACCGTCGTCTCAACCGCGCGACCCAGGACGTCTGGCTCACCGCGACCGACAAGACGTCGGTCCCGTGGCTCCTCGACGCCTGGGGCGGCACCACTGCACGCATCCCCGCCCACGAGCGGGTCGGCGACCGGATCCGGGTCCGCGTCGACCTCCTGCCCGGCCAGTCGATGATCGTGGCCCTCGCGCCGCGTGGACTGTCCCAGGACCGCTCGGTCCTGCCGGTCTCCGGTGCCGGCCAGGAGATCGTGCTCCAGGGCAGCAACGCCGCGCTGCGGACCACGACCGCCGGGGCGACCGAGATCACCCGCAAGGGCGGCAAGAAGGTCACCGTCACGGTGGCCCGGGTCCGCGAGCCGATCACGCCGACCGCGTGGACCCTCGCGCTCGAGGACTGGAAGCCGACCAACACCGCGAACCCGAAGGACCTGCGCACGACGAAGCAGGCCCACAAGGCCACGGCACTGACCACGCTGGACTCGTGGTCGAAGGTCGCCGGCTTCGAGGACGTCTCCGGGATCGGCCGCTACCGGACCACCGTCGACCTCGGCAAGGACTGGACCGGCCACGACGGCGCCGTCCTCGAGCTGGGCGAGGTCAACGACACCTTCCGGGTGCGCGTCAACGGTGCCCTGCTGCCCCCGTGCGACCCGATGGACCCGTCGGTCGACCTCGGTCACCGGCTCCGGCCCGGCAAGAACGTCATCGAGGTGGAGGTCGCCTCGACACTGCTCAACCGGCTCCGCGTCGTCACCCCCGCGGTGTACGGCGTCGCGGCCCGTCAGAACTACGGACTCGTCGGACCGGTGCGCCTGGTGCCGTACGTCGACAAGGTGATCCCCGGCTGAGGCCGACCGGCCCCACGAGGGGGCAGGATGGGTGTCAGGGGGAGACCCCGCGGATGAGGAGAAGAGGTCAGCGGTGCGCGTCGCGCTGATGGTCACGTGCGTCAACGACGCCATGTTCCCGGGAACGGGGCAGGCGGTCGTCCGGCTGCTGCGCCGTCTCGGTGTCGAGGTCGACTTCCCGCAGGCGCAGACCTGCTGCGGGCAGCCGATGGTCAACACCGGCTATCTCGACGAGGCGGTGCCGGCGGTGCGCGCCTTCACCCGCGCCTTCGAGGGGTACGACGCCATCGTCACCCCGTCGGGATCGTGTGCCGGGTCCGCGCGACACCAGCACCAGATCGTCGCGAAGCGGTCGGGTGACGTGGGTCTGGTGGCGGCCGTGGCGGAGACCTCGCCGCGCACCTACGAGCTCACCGAGTTCCTCGTCGACGTACTCGGCGTGACCGACGTGGGTGCCTACTTCCCGCACTCGGTCACCTACCACCCGACCTGTCACTCGCTGCGGATGCTCGGTGTGGCCGACCGGCCGACCCGGCTGCTCCAGGCCGTGCGCGGGCTGCGTCTCGTCGACCTGCCCAAGGCCGAGGAGTGCTGCGGGTTCGGCGGCACGTTCGCGTTGAAGAACTCCGACACGTCCGTGGCGATGGGCACCGACAAGGCCCGTCACGTGCGCTCCACCGACGCCGAGGTGCTGGTCGCCGGCGACAACTCCTGCCTGATGCACATCGGCGGGATGCTCGGTCGGGGCCGGGCCGGGGTGCGGGTCATGCACCTTGCCGAGATCCTGGCCGCGACCGAGGACCAGCCCGCGGAGGTCGCCCGATGACTGGCACCTTCGTCGGCATGCCCGCCTTCCCCACCGCTGCCCGCGAGGCCCTGGCCGACACCCAGCTGCGGCACAACCTCGCCCACGCCACCGGCGTGATCCGGGGCAAGCGGGCCGCCGTGGTGGGTGAGGTCGAGAACTGGGAGGACCTGCGCCTCGCCGGTGCCGCGGTCAAGGACCGTGCCCTGCGCGACCTCGACGAGCAGCTGGTGCGGCTCGAGGAGTCCCTGACCGCCCGGGGTGCCGTCGTGCACTGGGCGCGGGACGCCGAGGAGGCCAACCGCATCGTGATCGACGTGGCCCGGGCCCACGCCGTCGACGAGGTCGTCAAGGTGAAGTCGATGGTCACCCAGGAGATCGGCCTCAACGAGGCCCTCGAGGCGGCCGGCGTGGCCGCCTGGGAGACCGACCTCGCCGAGCTCATCGTCCAGCTCGGCGGTGACCTGCCCAGCCACATCCTGGTCCCGGCCATCCACCGCAATCGTGCGGAGATCCGCGAGATCTTCCTCCGCCGCATGGGCGAGGTGGGGCGGCCTGCTCCGGACGACCTCACCGACGAGCCGGCCGTGCTGGCCGGTGCCGCGCGCGAGCACCTGCGCGAGAAGTTCCTGCGCGCCCGCATGGCCGTCTCCGGCGCCAACTTCGCGATCGCCGACACGGGCACCCTCGTCGTCGTCGAGTCGGAGGGCAACGGCCGGATGTGCCTGACCCTGCCCGAGGTGCTGGTCAGCATCGTGGGCATCGAGAAGGTCGTGCCCAGCTGGGCCGAGCTCGACCCGCTGATCCGGCTGCTGCCGCGCTCCTCGACCGGGGAGCGGATGAACCCCTACACGTCCACGTGGACCGGCATCTCGCCGGGCGACGGACCGCAGGAGGTGCACGTCGTCCTGCTCGACAACGGCCGCACCCGTGCGCTGGCCGACGACGTCGGTCGCCAGGCGCTGCGCTGCATCCGCTGCTCGGCCTGCCTCAACGTGTGTCCCGTCTACGAGCGCACCGGAGGTCACGCCTACGGCTCGGTCTACCCCGGCCCGATCGGCGCGATCCTCAACCCGCTGCTCAAGGGCACGGGCGACCCGCAGACCGACTCCCTGCCCTACGCGTCCTCGTTGTGCGGCGCCTGCTTCGAGGCCTGCCCGGTGCGCATCGACATCCCCGAGGTGCTGGTCCACCTGCGCTCCAAGGTCGTCGACTCGCACCGTGAGGACCGGATCCCGAAGCCGGAGGCGATCGCCTTCCGGGGCGCAGCCTGGGCCTTCGCCGACGAGCGTCGCCTCGGCCGCCTCGAGAAGCTCTCCGGAGTGGCGGGCAAGGTCCTGCGCCGCCGCAGCCCGGTCGTCGGACGCATCCCCGGTCCCGGTGCTGCCTGGACCGACGCCCGCGACCTGCCGGCCCCACCGACCGAGTCCTTCCGCGAGTGGTGGAATCGCACCGATGGAGGCAAGGCCGATGGCTAGCGCCCGCGACGAGATCCTCGGGCGCATCCGCACCGCGCTGCGCGACGTCGAGCCGGACGCGGAACCGGTGCTCTCCCCGCCCGGAGCCCGGGTGCCGGAGGCACTGGGACTGATCGACCACTTCGCCGAACGGGTCGCCGACTACCGCGCCACCGTCGTGCACTGCGCGCCCGACGGCCTCGCCACCGCCGTGGCCGCCGCGCTGCCGGTCGGCTCCCGCGTCGTCGTACCCGCAGGTCTGCCGGAGGCCGTGCTCGCCGGGATCACGCACCCGGTCCGCGACGACGGGCTGACCGCTTCCGAGCTCGACCTGGTCGACGCGGTCGTCACCTGCGCCCGGGTCGGCATCGCCGAGACCGGCACGATCGTGCTCGACCACGAGCCCGACCAGGGGCGTCGCGCGATCACCCTCGTGCCGGACCTCCACGTCTGCGTCGTGCGCGCCGACCAGGTCGTCCCCGACGTCCCGGACGCCTTCCCGTTGCTGGATCCCGTGCGCCCACTGACCTGGATCAGTGGACCGAGTGCGACCAGTGACATCGAGCTGGACCGGGTCGAGGGCGTGCACGGCCCGCGGCACCTGTACGTGATCGTGGTGGGTTCGGCGCCGAGCCGGTGAATCACGCTCGCGCGCGGCCCCGGACTCGGGGATCATCGTCCCTGTGGCTGAAGTGAACGCACAGCAGGACGATTCCATCGGGGAGCTGGGACCCCACGACGACGAGCCCCACCAGCAGGGATTCAACGATCGACTGAACTGGCTGAGGGCCGGTGTCCTCGGCGCCAACGACGGCATCGTCTCGACCGCCGGCATCGTGCTCGGTGTCGCCGGCGCGACCACCGATCGCACGGCGATCCTGATCGCCGGTGTCGCCGGACTGGCTGCAGGCGCGATGAGCATGGGCGCAGGCGAGTACGTCTCGGTCAGCACCCAACGCGACTCCGAGGAGGCGTTGCTCGCCAAGGAGCGGCGCGAGCTGCGCGAGGACCCCGAGGACGAGCTCGCCGAGCTCGCCGGCCTGTACGTCGACAAGGGGCTCGAGCCCGACCTCGCGCTCGAGGTCGCCCGGCAGCTCACCGAGAAGGACGCCCTCGCGGCACACGCCGAGGTCGAGCTGGGCATCGACCCCGACGACCTCACCAACCCGTGGAACGCCGCCTTCGCCTCGATGATCTCCTTCACCCTCGGCGCGGCCCTGCCGCTGCTCACGATCCTGCTGGTGACGGCGGACCTCCGCGTGCCGGTCACGGTGCTCGCCGTGGTCCTGGCGCTGGTGGTGACCGGCTGGGGGAGCGCGAGGTTCGGCTATGCGTCGGCCCGGCTCGCGGTCGTGCGCAACGTCCTCGGTGGACTGCTCGCCATGGCGGTCACCCACGGCATCGGCCAGCTGGTCGGGTCCCGGGTCTGATGCGGGTCTTCGCTGCCGTCGTCCCGTCCCCGGACGCCGTCGAGCACCTCGAGACGTTCCTCGAGCCGCGCCGGGACTCCGCCGAGTTCCGCTGGACCCGTCCCGAGCACCTCCACCTCACCCTGGCCTTCATGGGCTCGGCGGCCTCCGGCCGGATCGACGGGTACGTCGACCGGCTGGCCGAGTCCTTCGACGGACTGGCCCCGGCCACGCTGGCGCTGGCGGGATCCCTGGTGTTCCCCAACGTCGCCGAGGCGCGTGTGCTCGCTGCGGGGGTCGTCGGCGAGGGCGTCGACCTGCTCGAGACGCTGGCGCTGCGCTCGCGCAACGCCGCCGTCGCCAGTGGCATCGAGGTCGACGGCCAGCGCTTCCGCCCGCACGTGACCGTTGCCCGCACGGGAGGCCGATTCGTGGAGATGACCAGCTGGGTGCGGCTCTTCGACGGCTACACCGGACCGGAGTGGACGATCGAGTCGGTCGAGGTCATCGCCTCGCACCTGGGTGAGGGCGCCCGTCGTACGCCCAGGTACGAGACGCTGGCGTCCGTGGTCCTCTGAGGGACAGGTCGGTTCAGACGACCGGGCGCGAGAGGACCTCGTCGATCCGCGCACCGATCTCCTCGACCGTGCCCGTGCCGTCGACCTCGCGGACCAGGCTGCGGGCGTCGTACAGCTCGACGAGCGGAGCGGTCTGCTCGGCGTACACCTCCTGGCGGCGACGGATCACCGGCTCGGTGTCGTCGGCACGGCCCTCGATCTCGGCGCGGCGCAGGAGTCGTCCGACCAGCTCGTCGGTGTCGACGGTGAGCACCACGACGGAGTCGAGCGTGGAATCGGCCGTCGCGAGCATGGTGTCGAGCTCGGCGACCTGCTCGACCGTGCGCGGGTAGCCGTCGAGCAGGAAGCCGTCGGCGCAGTCGGGCTCGGCCAGACGCACCGCGACCATGGCGTTGGTGACCTCGTCGGCGACGTACTCGCCGCGGTCCATGTAGCCCTGCGCCGTGATGCCGAGCGGCGTCTGCGCGGCGACCTGTGCGCGGAAGATGTCACCCGTCGCGATCGCCGGGATGTCGAAGCGGGCGGCGAGTGCGGCGGACTGGGTGCCCTTGCCGGCGCCGGGCGGGCCCATCAGGAGGAGACGCATGGGTGGTTCCTTCGCGAGTCGGGTGCGGTTGCCTTGACGGTAGGTGCGAGGACGCTGCGGCGACGTTGCCGTCTCGCCCTGTACGACGAAAGGCCGGTCCCGCCGCAGCGGTCCCGGCCCTCCGTCGTATGACGTTCCTCGCTCAGCCCAGGGCTCCGGTTGAGCTCGTTCCTCGCTCAGCCCAGGGCTCCGGTTGAGCTCGTTCCTCGCTCAGCCCAGGGCTCCGGTTGAGCTCGTTCCTCGCTCAGCCCAGGGCTCGTAGGTTTCGAGACGGCCGTCGCGGCTTCGTACCTCAGCCGCGGGCCTCCTCAACCTCCTCGCTGGTCCTGGCCTGAGCTCGTTCCTCGCTCAGCCCAGGGCTCGGACGATGTCCTCGACGCGGTCCTTCGCGTCGCCGAACAGCATCTGGCTGTTCTCCCGGAAGAACAGCGGGTTCTGGACACCGGCGTAGCCGGCCGCCATGGAGCGCTTGAACACGATGACGTCCTTGGCGTTCCAGACCTCGAGCACCGGCATGCCGGCGATCGGGGAGCTGGGGTCATCGTTGGCGGCGGGGTTGACGGTGTCGTTGGCGCCGATGACCAGGACGACGTCGGTGGAGGCGAAGTCGTCGTTGATCTCGTCCATCTCGAGCACGATGTCGTAGGGCAGCTTGGCCTCGGCGAGCAGGACGTTCATGTGGCCCGGGAGGCGACCCGCGACGGGGTGGATGCCGAAGCGGACCTCGACACCCTTGGCGCGCAGCTTCGCGGTGAGGTCGGCGACGGGGTACTGCGCCTGCGCGACGGCCATGCCGTAGCCCGGCGTGATGATGACCGAGGACGCGCCCGCGAGGAGCTCGGCCACGGCGTCGGCCTGGATCTCGCGGTGCTCGCCGTAGTCCTTGTCCTCGCCGGCAGGGGCAGCGATGCCGAACCCGCCCGCGATGACGGAGATGAACGAACGGTTCATCGCCTTGCACATGATGTAGGACAGGTAGGCACCCGAGGAACCGACGAGCGCACCGGTGACGATGAGCAGGTCGTTGCCGAGCAGGAAGCCCGAGGCGGCCGCGGCCCAACCGGAGTAGCTGTTGAGCATCGACACCACGACCGGCATGTCGCCGCCACCGATGGAGGCGACGAGGTGCCAACCGAGCGCGAGCGCCAGCAGGGTCAGGATCGCGAGGACGATGTCCTGGCCGGTGCCGGGGTCGACCGCGACGTACACGACGGTGAGGATCACGAACAGCACCAGCGAACCGACGTTGATGAGGTTCTTGCCCGGCAGCATCAGCGGGGAGGAGCTGATCTTCGCGGACAGCTTGAGGTTGGCAACGATCGAGCCGGTGAAGGTGACCGCACCGATGAAGATGCCGATCGAGACCTCGGCCTCGTGGATGTTGTTGAGGCTGTCGAGCGAGTAGTGCGAGCCCGCGAGGTGACCGTTGACGCCGATCAGGACGGCGGCCAGACCCACGAACGAGTGCAGCAGCGCGATGAGCTCGGGCATCCCGGTCATCTCGACGATCCGGGCGCGCCACAGGCCGATCGCCGCTCCGGCGAAGACGGCGAGGAGCAGCAGGGCGATGATCATGCTGCGGTCCTCGACGTACTCACTGACGTCGACGGTCTGGGCGATGGTCGCGACGAGGGCCACGCCCATGCCGACCATGCCGTAGGTCAGGCCGCTCTTGGCCGACTCGTGCCGGGACAGTCCGGCCAGCGACAGGATGAACAGCAGCGCGGCGACGATGTACGCCGCACCGGTGATGGAGATGATGTCCATGGCTCAGGCTCCCTTGCTGAACATGGCGAGCATGCGCCGGGTGACCGCGAAGCCACCGAAGATGTTGATGGACGCGAGCAGGATCGCCGCCGCGGACAGGCCGACGATGAGCTTGTCGTCGCTGGCGACCTGGACCAGTGCACCCACGACCACCACTCCGGAGATCGCGTTCGTCACCGACATCAGCGGCGTGTGCAGCGCGTGCGCGACCTTGCCGATGACGTAGTAGCCGATCACGATCGACAGCATCAGGACCGTGAAGTGACGGCGCAGGTCGTCGGTCGGGGCGAGGGCGTTGACCAGCCAGAACAGGCCGATCGCGCCGAGCACGAGGCCGACCTTCGTTCCGGCGGTCATCGGGGCCTTCGGCTCCGCGACGGGGGCAGCAGCCGGCGCAGCCGCGGCGGGAGCGGCCGAGACCTGCACGGCGGGCGGCGGCCAGGTCGACTCCCCGTCCTTGACGACGGTGATGCCGCGCTGGACGACGTCGTCGAAGTCCAGGGCGAGGTTGCCGTCCTTCTCGGGGGTCAGCAGCTTGAGCAGGTTGACGATGTTGGTGCCGTAGAGCTGCGACGTCTGGGCCGCGAGGCGGCCGGCGAGGTCGGTGTAGCCGAGGATCGTGACACCGTTGTCGGTCACGATCCTCTCGTCGGTGACGGTGCCGGCGGCGTTGCCGCCGTTGGCCGCTGCCATGTCGACGATGACCGAGCCGTTCGCCATGCCCGCGACGGTCTCGGCGGACAGCAGCTTCGGTGCCGGGCGTCCGGGGATCAGCGCGGTGGTGATGACGATGTCGGCGGCACGCGCCTCCTCGTCGTACATCGCGGCGGTCGCGGCGACCTGGGCCTCGGACATCTCCTTGGCGTAGCCGTCGGAGGAGACCTCCTGCTCCATCTCGACGTGCACGAACTGGGCGCCCATCGACTCGACCTGCTCGGCGACCTCGGGGCGTACGTCGAAGGCGCGCACGACCGCACCCATCGCGGACGCCGCACCGATCGCGGCGAGGCCGGCGACACCGGCACCCACGACGAACACTCGTGCCGGGGGGATCTTGCCGGCCGCGGTCACCTGCCCGGTGAACATGCGGCCGAACTCGTGCGCCGACTCGACCACGGCGCGGTAGCCCGCGACGTTGGCCATCGAGGACAGCACGTCCATCGACTGGGCGCGCGAGATCCGCGGCACCGCGTCCATGGCGAGCGCCGTGACACCGGCGCCCTCGAGCTTCTCGAGCAGCTCGGGGCTGCGCCCGGGAGCCATCATGGAGATGATCGTGGCGCCCTGGCGGAGCCGGCCGATCTCCTCCTCGGAGGGGGCGTTGACCTTGACGACGACGTCAGCGGCCCACACCTCCTCGCTCGACCCCACCCGGACCCCGGCATCGACGAACACCTGGTCCGGCTGGTCGGCGTGGACGCCGGCACCGGACTCGACGATGACGTCGTAGCCGAGATTGGTCAGTTGGGATACCGTCTTGGCGGTCGCCGCAACGAGCGTTTCACCCGTTTTGGACTCGCGGGGGATACCGATGAGCACGGAGCCTCCAGCCGTTCGTGAACAAGTGCCCAGCGTGGGCACAGCGCTGGTCAAACTACACAGACCTCACCGCTTCACGGCCTCGTCTTACGTGTGACCTACGTCTACTGGGCGGGCGTAGCCCAAGATCGATCGATCCAATTCGGGCCGGGGTGGGGCCAGGGTGGGGCCGGGGTCGGCCTTGACTCGGGCTGGTGCTCAGCCCGCGATGCCGTACAGGCGGTCGCCCGCGTCGCCCAGGCCGGGGACGATGTAGCCCTGCTCGTTGAGCCGCTCGTCCATCGCAGCGGTCACGATCGTGACCGGGATGGCGAGGTCGGAGAGCTCCTCGGCCAGCCGCGCGCAACCCTCCGGTGCGGCCAGCAGGCAGACGGCGGTGATGTGGTCGGCGCCCCGGTCGACGAGGAAGCGGATCGCCGCGGCGAGCGTGCCACCGGTCGCGAGCATCGGGTCCAGCACGTAGCACTGGCGCCCGGACAGGTCGTCGGGCAACCGCTCGGCGTACGTCGACGCCTCGAGGGTCTCCTCGTTGCGGACCATCCCCAGGAAGCCGACCTCGGCGGTCGGGAGCAGACGCATCATCCCGTCGAGCATGCCGAGCCCGGCGCGCAGGATCGGGACGACCAGCGGGCGGGGCGACGCGAGCCGGATCCCGGTGGTGGGCGCGACGGGGGTGACGATGTCGCAGGGCTCGACCCGGACGTCGCGGGTGGCCTCGTAGGCGAGGAGGGTGACCAGCTCGTCGGTGAGGGATCGGAACGTCGGGGAGTCGGTGTTCTCGTCCCTCAGCACGGTGAGCTTGTGGGCGACGAGCGGGTGGTCCACGACGAGCGTCTGCATGGGAGAACCTTATGCGCTGGCCCCACGGGGCAAGGCGTGTCACGCTTGCTGCATGTCCGCGGTCAGCCCTGCCATCGAATCAGTCGACTTCGCTCTGGCCGCCTACCGCGAGGAGGGCGTCTGGCAGGTCGCGGAGCTCACCCCCGACCACGCGGTGGACGTCGAGACGCTCGCCACGGCGCTGCGCCGTTTCCCCGGCGACGGCGGCGCGGTCGGCCTGGTCGCGGTGGAGGAGGACTTCTTCGTCGTGGTCCGGGTCTCGGGCCAGCAGACCAGGGTGATGCTGTCCGACGTGAGCGCGGCGACCGAGTGGGAGATCGCGGCCTCGGTCGTGGAGCACCTCGGTCTGCCCGGCGTGGAGGACGAGGACGACGCCGAGCCCGGCGGCGACCTGGAGCTGCTCAGCGACCTCGGCGTCGACGCGATGTCCCTCGCCGAGATCATGGACGACGACGAGTTGTACCCCGACGAGATGCTGTCCGAGGTCGCGCGCGGACTGGGCTTCGGCGAGCTCTTCGACGACGTCGTCGGTCTCACCTCGGCGTGAGCGGAGCGACCGACTGGCTCGGCCCGATGCGGGCCGCGCTGGACGAGGCGCGCGCTGCGTTGGGGACGGGCGACGTACCGATCGGCGCGGTGGTCCTCGATCCCGACGGCACCGTCATCGGTACGGGCCGCAACGTCCGCGAGCGTGACGGAGATCCGACAGGACATGCGGAGGTCGTCGCGCTGCGCGCCGCGGCCACGGCCCGCGGTGAGTGGCGCCTGGCCGGCTGCACCCTCGTCGTCACCCTCGAGCCGTGCACCATGTGCGCCGGCGCCGCGGTGCTGTCGCGCGTCGAGCGGGTCGTCTTCGGCGCCTGGGACGAGAAGGCCGGTGCCGTCGGCTCGCTGTGGGACGTCGTCCGTGACCGTCGCCTCAACCACCGTCCCGAGGTCGTCGCCGGGATCCTGGCCGAGGAGTCCGCCGCCCTCCTCGACTCCTTCTTCACCTCCCAGCGGGGATAGTCCCGGGTCAAAAGCACCCGCTCACCGGCGTGTCGCGGTGCTTTTGACCCGGGACTACCGCGCGCGGGGCCGATGAGTTGGGGCACCACTGGTGGAGCTGCTGGCCCTGCTCGGCCGTCGCGGCTGACGGCTGCCTGCTGAGGGATCAGCGCAGCGCGGCGGCCTCCGCCGCCAGCTTGGTGACCCGCTCCCAGTCGCCGGCCGCGAGGGCATCGGCGGGCGTGAGCCACGAGCCGCCGACGCAGCCCACGTTGGGCAGGGCGAGGTAGCCGGGGGCGGACTGCGGCGTGATCCCGCCGGTCGGGCAGAAGCGGGCCTGGGGGAGCGGGCCGGCCACGGACCTGAGGTACGGCGCCCCGCCGGCCGCCTCCGCCGGGAAGAACTTCATCTCGGTCAACCCCGCCTCGAGCACCGCGAGCACCTCCGAGACCGTCGAGGTGCCGGCCAGGAAGGGCACACCCGTCCCGGCCATCGCGGCGAGCAGGCTCGGGGTGGCGCCCGGGGAGACGAGGAACCGGGCACCTGCCTCGACGGCTGCCTCGGCCTGCGCCGGGGTGGTGATGGTGCCGGCGCCGAGCAGGATCTCCGGGACCTCCTCCGCGATGGCCCGCAACGCGTCGAGGGCGACCGGGGTGCGCAGCGTCAGCTCGATGGCGGGCAGGCCGCCGTCGACCAGTGCCCGGGCGACCGGGACGGCGGTGGTGAGGTCGTCGATGACGACGACGGGCATGACCGGGACCGCGTCGAGGACGCTGTCGAACCGGGACGGGGACTCAGGTGTGGACAAGGGAGGTCTCCGCGTCGGTCGGGGTGAGTACGGGGAAGATCGAGGCGCCCTCGTCGGCAGGACCGACGGTGGCGCGGAAGGCCGCGAAGAGCTCGCGTCCGGTGCCGGCGAAGTCCTGGCCCGAGGGGGCTGCGCCCGTCGGCGTACGGTGCGCCAGGTCGGCCTCGATCTCGAGTGTCCCGGCATCGGCGTCGAGGGTGATCAGGTCGCCGTCGCGGACGCGGGAGAGCGGTCCGCCGAGGGCGGCCTCCGGCGTGACGTGGATGGCGGCTGGGACCTTGCCGGAGGCACCGGACATCCGCCCGTCGGTGACGATCGCGACCTTCTGGCCGCGGTCCTGCAGGACGCCCAGTGCAGGGGTGAGCTTGTGGAGCTCGGGCATGCCGTTGGCCGCCGGGCCCTGGTAGCGGATGACCGCGACCAGGTCGATGCCGTCGAGCTCGCCGGCTGCGAAGGCGGCCAGGAAGTCGTGCTGGTCGTCGAAGACCCGGGCCGGTGCGGAGACGGTGCGGTGCTCCACGGCGACGGCCGAGGTCTTCACGACGCCGATGCCGAGCAGGCCCCGGACGACCTTGAGGCCGCCGTCGGTGGAGAACGGATCGGTCGCCGGCCGGAGCACGTCGAGGTCCAGGCTGCTCGGCGTGCCGGGACGCCAGGTCACGGCACCGTCCACCAGCACGGGCTCCTCGGTGTAGCGGCGCAGGCCGTGCCCGAGGATCGTCTCGACGTCCTCGTGCAGCAGCCCGGAGTCCAGGAGCGTGCGGATCAGGAACCCGATGCCACCGGCGGCGTGGAAATGGTTCACGTCGGCCGCGCCGTTGGGGTAGATCCGGGCGATCAGCGGGACGACGGCGGAGAGCTCCGCGAGGTCGTCCCAGGTGAGCAGGATGCCCGCGGCACGGGCGATCGCGACGAGGTGGAGGGTGTGGTTGGTGGAGCCGCCGCTGGCGAGCAGCGCCACGCACGCGTTGAGGATCGCCTTCTCGTCGACCATCTCGCCGAGGCCCGGCGCGTCGTCGTACTGCGTCGTGCGGCGTACGGCGACAGCAGCTGCCTCGCGGGTGAGGGCGTCGCGCAGCGGCGTCCCGGGGTTGACGAAGGACGAGCCCGGGAGGTGGAGGCCGAGCACCTCCATCAGCAGCTGGTTGGAGTTGGCGGTGCCGTAGAAGGTGCACGTGCCGCGCGAGTGGTACGACGCCGACTCGGCCTCGAGCAGCTCCTCGCGACCGACCTTGCCCTCGGCGAACAGCTGCCGGACCCGGGCCTTCTCCTTGTTCGGCAGGCCGGACTCCATCGGGCCGGCGGGCACCCAGACCGACGGCAGGTGACCGAAGGACAGGGCGCCGATCAGCAGGCCGGGCACGATCTTGTCGCAGACACCCAGCAGCAGGGCGCCGTCGAACATGTCGTGGGAGAGCGCGATTGCCGTCGACATCGCGATCACGTCGCGGCTGTAGAGCGAGAGCTGCATGCCGTCGCGGCCCTGCGTGACGCCGTCGCACATCGCGGGCACGCCGCCCGCGACCTGGGCGAGTCCGCCCGTGCGGATGACCGTGTCCTTGAGGACGGGCGGGTAGTCGACGTACGGCTGGTGCGCGGAGAGCATGTCGTTGTAGCTCGTCACGATCGCGATGTTGGGCTTCTGGCCGCGCGCGAGCTCGGCCTTCTCGCTGCCCTCGGAGGCGGCGAAGCCGTGCGCGAGGTTGGCGCACGCCAGGCGGCCGCGGGCGGGTCCACGCACCGCGGCCGCCCGGGTGCGCGTGAGGTACGCCGTGCGGGTGGCGGCGCTGCGCTCGGTGAGTCGACGGGTGACGTCGGCCAGCACCGGATGGAGTGGAGTGGTGGTCATCAGGCGTTCTCCTGCCAGGTGCGGCGATCCCTGGCCAGCAGCCTCGTCGCTGCGGCGGGCCCGTGGGTGCCGGGGTGGTAACGGACCGGTTCCATGCCGGTGTCGCGCCACCGCTCGAGGATGGGCTCGACCCAGGTCCAGGCGGCCTCGACCTCGTCGCGGCGCATGAACAGCGTCGGGATGCCGCGCATGACGTCCATCAGCAGGCGCTCGTAGGGGTCGGGGCTGCGCTCGTCGAACGCGTCGGCATAGCTGAGGTCGAGCGAGGCGGGGTGCAGCCGGATGCCACCGGGGCCGGGGTGCTTGGCGGTCAGGTGCAGCTGCATGCCCTCGTCGGGCTGCATCCGCACGGTCAGCCGGTTGGGGGTGGTGATGCCCTCGCTGTGCGGGAACATCGCGTGGGGCGGCTCCTTGAAGACGATCTCGATCGTCGACTCCTGGCGGGCCATCCGCTTGCCGGTGCGCAGGTAGAACGGCACGCCCGCCCACCGCCAGTTCTGCACCTCGGCGCGGAGCGCGACGTAGGTCTCGGTCGTGCTCGGGTGCCCGACCTCCTCGCCGTACGTCGTGTACTGGCCGCGCACGGTGTTGCGGTCGACGTCGACGCCGGTGAGCGGGGTCAGTGCGCGCAGGACCTTGAGCTTCTCGTCGCGGACGGGGTCACCGCCGACATAGGTCGGCGGTTCCATCGCGACGAGGCAGAGCATCTGGAGCAGGTGGTTCTGGATCATGTCGCGCATCGCGCCGGCCCGGTCGTAGTACTCCCCACGGCCGGCGACGCCGAGGGTCTCGGAGACGGTGATCTGGACGTGGTCGACCCAGCGGGAGTTCCAGATCGGCTCGAGGAAGATGTTCGCGAAGCGGGTGACGAGGAGGTTCTGCACGCTCTCCTTGCCGAGGTAGTGGTCGATCCGGAAGATCTGGCCCTCCTCGAACACCTGCCCGACCGCGTCGTTGACGACCCGCGAGGACGCGAGGTCGGACCCGATGGGCTTCTCGAGGACCACCCGGCTGTCGGCCGTGACGAGGCCGAGCTCGTCGAGACGGTCGCAGATCGGTCCGAACAGGTCGGAGGCGACGGCGAGGTAGAAGATCCGGGTGGCGTCCTCGCCGCTCTCGCGGGTCTCGCCCCGTTGCTCCTTGAGCAACCCGTGCAGCAGGTCCCAGTCCTCGGGGGAGTGTGCGTCGAGCGAGACGTGGTGCAGGCGGCTGGTGAGCCGGTGGACCGCACCCGCCTCGAGGTGGTCCTCGGGGACGTGGTCGAAGAGCGCCTCGGTGACCAGGTGGCGGTAGCCCGCGTCGTCGAGGTCGTGCCGGGAGACGCCGATGATCCGGGTGTCCTGGTGCAGCTGACGCTGCCGCTCGCGCTGGTAGAGCCCGGGCAGGAGCTTGCGGAGGGCCAGGTCACCGGTGCCGCCGAAGACGGTGAAGTCACAGGCCGGGAGGGCGAGGTCGGGCGGAGATGCGGTCACGTTCCCCGAGGATAGTGCGGAATGATGCTCACCGGAAGCACTACTTAGGTCTTTTTGAGATCGAAGTCGAAGGAGTTATGATCCCCGACCATGGCCGAGGTGCGTGTTCCGCCCGTGGTGCGGGAGTCCGCCACCGCCGGTGACCTGCTCGCGCTGCTCCGGTCCGGCCGGGCCGCGACCCGCTCCGACCTGCGCGCCGTCACGGGTCTTTCCCGCACCGCCGTGGTCGCCCGGGTCAATGCCCTTGCCGAGTCCGGACTGGTCCTGCTCGGGGCCGAGCTCGCGTCCACGGGTGGCCGACCGGCGGGCAGCCTGGTCGTCAACCACCTGGCCGGGATCGTGCTCACGGCGGCCATCGGACGATCGCGGTCGCAGGTCGCGATCTACGACCTCGGCGGCACGGAGCTGTCGGCGTCGGCGGTCGACCACGAGATCGGCGCCGGACCCGACGACGTCATGCCCGGCGTCGCCGAGCACCTGCGCACGTTGCTGACCCCCGACCTGCCGCCGGTGTTGGGCATCGGCGTCTCGTTGCCGGGCGTCGTGGACCCCGAGCGGGGCGTCAGTGTCGACACGCCGGTGATGGCCGGCTGGGACGGCGTGCCCCTCGCGCCGTACCTCGACGGGATCGCTGCGGCCCCCCTCTTCCTCGCCAACGACGCCGACGCCATGGCCCGCTCGGAGTTCCTCGGTCACGCGTCCTCGGTGCGCGACGTCCTCGTGGTCAAGGCCTCCACCGGCATCGGCCTGGGCGTCATCGCCGACGGCCGGATCATCAGCGGCTCCCGGGGTGGCGCCGGGGACCTGGGGCACACCAAGGTCCCGGAGGCGGTCGGTCGCCCCTGCCGCTGCGGCGACGTCGGTTGCCTCGAGACGCTCGCCGCCGGATGGGCCCTGGTCGCGCGGCTGCGTGAGGAGGGGCGCACCGTCGAGCACATCCGCGACCTCGTCGCGCAGGCACTCGTCGGCGACGCCGAGGCCAAGCAGCTGTTGCGCGAGAGCGGACGTCAGGTCGGCGAGCTGCTCGCCGTCGCGATCAACCTGCTCAACCCCCAGGCCGTCGTCCTGGGCGGGGACATGGCCGCTGCCTACGACGTGTACGCCGCCGGCGTACGCGAGGCCGTCTATGCGCGCGCATCCGCGCTGGCCACCCGCGAGCTGCAGTTCCTGCCCGCGACGTACGGCGACCGCGCCGGTCTGGTCGGTTGCGCGACCCACGCGCTCGACCAGGTCCTCAGCCCCGCCGCGATCGACGCGCGCCTGGCGCGCTCGCGCACCTGACAACCACCCGCATCCCCGGAAGGACCCCCATGGAACAGCGCAGCTTCGGCACCACCGGTCGTGACGTCTCCGTCGTCGGACTCGGCACCTGGCAGCTCGGCGCCGACTGGGGGGCGGTCAGTGAGTCGGACGCGCGCGCCGTCCTCGAGGCCTCGGCGGAAGGCGGTGTGACCTTCTACGACACCGCCGACGTCTACGGCGACGGCCGCAGCGAGCAGATCGTCGGCGGCTTCCTCGCCGCCCATCCCGACGCGGGGTTCACGGTCGCGACCAAGATGGGTCGCCGACTGGACCAGGTCGCCGCCAACTACTCGCCCGCCAACTTCCGCAGCTGGCTGGACCGCTCCCGCAGCAACCTCGGCGTCGACCGGATCGACCTGGTCCAGCTCCACTGTCCGCCCTCGGACGTGATCGACGCGGACGCTACCTACGACGCGCTCGACGGGCTCGTTGCCGACGGCGTCATCGCTGCGTACGGCGTCAGCGTCGAGACCTGCGCACAGGCGCTGTCGGCGATCAGCCGACCGGGCGTGCAGTCCGTGCAGATCATCCTCAACGGCTTCCGGCTCAAGCCGCTGGACGACGTGCTCCCCGCGGCAGCGGCCGCCGACGTCGCCATCATCGCGCGCGTCCCGCTGGCGTCGGGCCTGCTCTCCGGGAGGTACGACGAGTCGACCGTCTTCGCGGCCGACGACCACCGCAACTACAACCGCGACGGCAGCGCCTTCGACGTCGGCGAGACCTTCTCGGGTGTGGACTACGGCACCGGCGTCGCCGCCGCTGCGGAGTTCACCGCGCTGGTGCGCGACACCCTCGGCGGCTCGGTCCCGCCCGCCGCGGCAGCGATCGCGTGGTGCTGGCAGCAGTCCGGCGTCACGACGGTCATCCCCGGTGCCCGCAACGTCGACCAGGCCACCGCGAACGCCGCGGCCGGGGTCCTCGCGCCGCTCCCCGAGGAGTTCCTCGACGGAGTGCGCGCGATCTACGACCGCAGCCTGCGGGACGCGATCCACCCACGCTGGTGACCGATCCCGGAGCGATCGTCCTCGGCGGTGCGCCGGGGCCGGAGCTGCACCTGCTCGAGGTGGGGGCGACGGTCCAGCGCCTCGTCGTGACCGGTGGCGACGGCGTGCGGCGGGACGTCGCGCTCGGTCTGGCCGACGGTGCCGCCGTCCGGGCGTCGCGCCTGTACGTCGGCAGCGTCGTCGGGCGCTACGCCAACCGGATCGCGCGCGGCCGCTTCGAGCTCGACGGGATCGAGCACGAGCTGCCGCTCAACGACCGCGGCCACCACCTCCACGGTGGTCCCGAGGGGTTCCACACGCGTGCCTGGACCCTGGTCGAGCGCACCGCGACGTCGGCGACCTTCGAGCTGGTCAGCCCGGCGGGGGACGCGGGCTACCCGGGGGAGGTGACCGCGCGAGCGTCGTACGACGTCGCGGAGCACTGCGTCGTCCTCGAGCTCACCGCGACCACGACCGCTCCGACGCTCGTCAACCTGACCAGCCACGTCTACCTCAACCTGCACGGCGCCGGCCCGGTCGACGACCACGTCGTGCAGGTGCCCGCCGGCTCCTACCTTCCGGTCGACGAGGTGGCGATCCCGACCGGCGACCTCGCGTCCGTCGAGGGCACTCGCTTCGACCTCCGTACGCCGGTCCGGGTCGGGGACATCGGCGGCCTCGACCACGACTTCGCCCCCGACGGCTCGGGGTGGCAGCGGCACGTGACGCTGGAGGCTCCGGGCACGCGGACCCGGGTCGAGATATGGAGCGACCAGCCGGGCCTGCAGGTCTTCACCGCGGACGGTTTCGACGGCTCGGAGGTCGACCGGGACGGGGTGCCGCTCGGGCGCTGTGCGGGGATCGCGCTGGAGCCGCAGCTCCACCCGGACTCGCCTCACCATCCCGGCTGGCCGAGCGCCGTACTGCGGCCGGGGGAGACCTATCGCCATCGGATCGAGTGGCGATTCAGTTCTATTGGATCGATCCAATAGAGTGTTCCGCATCACTTCGTCCGCCACGCTGCGCATCCAGGAGCCCCGCCCATGACTGGCCTGCTCAACCGTCCCGACCCGATCATCGAGCGCACGGCGCTCCCGCGCGGGCGCCGCGCGAAGGTGGTGTGCACGCTCGGGCCTGCGACCGCGTCCGAGGCCAAGATCCAGGCCCTGGTCGACGCCGGCATGGACGTCGCCCGTCTCAACATGAGCCACGGCACCCAGGACGACCATGCCGAGGTCTACCGCCGCGTCCGTGACGCCGCCGAGGCCAGCGGTCACGCGGTCGCCGTGCTGGCCGACCTGCAGGGCCCGAAGATCCGGCTGCGCCGCTTCGCCGACGGCCCCGTCGTCCTGCGCCGCGGGCAGCGGTGGACGATCACCACCCGCGACATCAGCGGCGACGGCGAGGCCTGCGCGACGTCGTACGTCGGCCTCCCGGGCGACGTGAGGACCGGCGACCCCGTGCTCATCGACGACGGCAAGGTGCGCCTGCGCGTCGTCGAGGTGAGCGAGACCGACGTGATCACCGAGGTGCTCGTCGGCGGACCGGTCAGCGACCACAAGGGCATCAACCTGCCCGGCGTGGCCGTGTCCGTGCCCGCACTGTCCGAGAAGGACGCCGCGGACCTGCGCTTCGCGCTGCACCTCGGCGTCGACGTCGTGGCGCTCAGCTTCGTGCGCGACGCCGCCGACGCGGAGGACGTGCGCGCGATCATGCGTGAGGAGGGGATCTCGGTCCCGGTCATCGCGAAGATCGAGAAGCCCCAGGCGATCGCCAACCTCGACGCCATCGTCGAGGCGTTCGACGGCGTGATGGTCGCGCGCGGCGACCTCGGCGTGGAGTGCCCGCTGGAGGAGGTGCCGTTCCTGCAGAAGCAGATCATCGTCGCCGCCCGCCGCGCCGCCCGCCCGGTCATCGTGGCCACCCAGATGCTCGAGTCGATGATCACCAACCCGGCGCCGACCCGCGCCGAGACCAGCGACGTCGCCAACGCCGTCCTCGACGGCGCGGACGCCGTGATGCTGTCCGGCGAGACCAGCGTCGGCGCCCACCCGATCACGACCGTCGAGACGATGGCGCGGATCATCGCCTCGACCGAGCACAACGCCCTCGTCGACGACACCTTCGGCCGTTTCGGCCGCATCACCTGGGACCCGCACACCCGCGGTGGCGTGATCACCAAGGCCGCCGAGGAGGTCGCCGCCCGGGTCGGCGCGAAGTACGTCGTCGCCTTCACCCAGTCCGGCGACTCGGCCCGCCGGGTCGCGCGCCTGCGCAGCCGGATCCCCACCCTCGCCTTCACCCCCGACCCGCAGGTCCGCTCCCAGCTCGCGCTGAGCTGGGGCGTCGAGGCCTACACGACCGCACCCCCCGTCGACACCGACGACATGGTCACCCAGGTCGACCACGAGCTGCTCCGCAGCGGCCGGGTGCTCGAGGGCGACCTCGTGGTGATCGTCGCCGGCAGCCCGCCCGGAGTGCCCGGCTCGACCAATGCGTTGTGGATCCACGAGATCGGCCAGCGGTAGGTGGTTGCGTGAGCGCGCTGCAACACGCTGTCCACCTGACCACCTGACGGTTCCCGTACGAAATCAGGCGCTGGGACGGCGTGTGACAGACGGCAACGGTCGGGTGGTGCCGCGAACAGCGTGTTACATCGCTGCTGCGCCGCTGCCCGCCGCGCCCGAATCGTGCCGGACCGAGGTCCGCCGTACGGAGGACCGTCGTACCGCCCACGACGTCACGTCCCGTACGAGCATCGCCAGCTCCCGGGCGATCATCCGGTGGTCACCGGCGCGACGGCCGCGGCCTCGTCGTCGGTGAACAGGCGCGAGCGGATCAGGAACCGTACGCCGTGCGGCGCCTCGAGCGAGAAGCCCGCACCGCGGCCCTTCACCACGTCGATGGTGAGGTGGGTGTGCGACCAGTACTCGAACTGCGCCTTCGACATCCACACGGGTACGTCGCGCTCGAGCCCGACGTCGAGGTCACCCAGGTGGACGTCGGCGCCACCGAGCAGGAACTCGCCGTCCGGGTAGCACATCGGCGCGGACCCGTCGCAGCACCCGCCGGACTGGTGGAACATGACCGGGCCGTGTGCCTCGGTGAGGCCGCGGATCAGTTCCGCGGCCTCACCGGTCACCTCGACCCGGGCCGGTACGTCGTTCATCGCATCTCCTGGATCGTTGCTCGCCATTCGACGTACTGGCGCTCGATGCGCCCCTTCCACGGCTCAGAAGAACCCGAGTGCGTCGGGGCTGTAGGAGACCAGCAGGTTCTTGGTCTGCTGGTAGTGGTCGAGCATCATCTTGTGGTTCTCGCGGCCGATGCCCGACTGCTTGTAGCCGCCGAACGCGGCGTGCGCGGGGTAGGCGTGATAGTTGTTCGTCCACACCCGTCCGGCCTGGATCTCCTTGCCGGCGCGGAAGGCCTGCGACCCGTCGCGCGACCACACACCGGCGCCCAGGCCGTAGAGCGTGTCGTTGGCGATCTTGAGGGCGTCGGCCTCGTCGTCGAAGGCGGTCAGCGAGACGACGGGTCCGAAGATCTCCTCCTGGAAGATCCGCATCGAGTTGTCGCCCTCGAAGACGGTCGGCTGCACGTAGTACCCGCCTGCGAGGTCGCCCTCGAGGATCGCGCGCTCGCCACCGGTGAGTACCTTGGCGCCCTCGGCCTTGCCGATCTCGATGTAGGACAGGATCTTCTCGAGCTGGTCGTTGGAGGCCTGAGCGCCGATCATCGTGGTGTCGTCGAGCGGGTTGCCCTGCTTGATCGCCTCCACCCGTGCAACGGCGTCGTGCACGAACTCGGAGTAGATGCTGCGCTGCACGAGGGCACGCGACGGGCAGGTGCAGACCTCGCCCTGGTTGAGGGCGAACATCGCGAAGCCCTCGAGGGACTTGTCGTAGAACGCGTCGCGCTCGTTGGCGACGGACTCGAAGAAGATGTTCGGGCTCTTGCCGCCGAGTTCCAGGGTGACCGGGATGATGTTCTGGCTGGCGTACTGCATGATCAGGCGGCCGGTGGTGGTCTCACCGGTGAAGGCGACCTTCGCGATCCGTGAGGACGAGGCGAGGGGCTTGCCCGCCTCCACTCCGAAGCCGTTGACGATGTTGAGTACGCCGGCGGGGAGCAGGTCGCCGATCAGCTCGATGAGCTTGAGGATCGACCACGGGGTCTGCTCGGCGGGTTTGAGCACGACCGCGTTGCCAGCGGCCAGGGCCGGAGCGAGCTTCCACACGGCCATCAGGATCGGGAAGTT
This sequence comes from Nocardioides sp. Root190, assembly GCF_001428565.1. Classification (GTDB taxonomy): domain Bacteria; phylum Actinomycetota; class Actinomycetes; order Propionibacteriales; family Nocardioidaceae; genus Nocardioides. The sequence continues at coordinate 263,796 of NZ_LMIA01000007.1, forward strand.
CCACGGGATGATCTGCGCGACGACACCCAGCGGCTCGTGGAAGTGGTAGGCGATGGTGTTCTCGTCGATCTCGCCGATCGAGCCCTCCTGGGCACGCAGCGCGCCGGCGAAGTAGCGGAAGTGGTCGATGGCGAGGGGGATGTCGGCGGCCAGGGTCTCGCGGACCGGCTTGCCGTTCTCCCACGTCTCGGCCACGGCGATCGCGGTGAGGTTCGCCTCCATCACGTCGGCGATCTTGAGCAGGATGTTGGACCGCTCCGTCGTGGAGGTCTTGCCCCACGACGGAGCGGCAGCGTGGGCGGCGTCGAGGGCAGCCTCGACGTCCTCCTCGGTGCCGCGGGCGATCTCGGTGAACGGCTTGCCGTTGATCGGCGAGATGTTCTCGAAGTAGTCGCCCTTGACCGGTGCGACCCACTGGCCTCCGATGTAGTGGCCGTAGCGGCTGTCGACGGTGACGAGGGAGTCGGGCTGTCCCGGTGCTGCGTAGACGGTCATGAGTGCTCCAGTGCTTGTCGTGGACGCCGCGATGTGACGGCGATCACGACGCTACGAAGCGAGACGTTGCAGGTTGGTTGCGCGAGTCCCCAGCCATGCGGTTTGGTCACAAACCGCACGTGCGCGGGCCAAAATGTTGCGGTTTGGTCCCAAACCGCAACACCTTGTGCGCTTGTGCCCTACGCCAGCTCCGCGTCGAGCCGGGCGATCTGCCCGTCCACGAGCGCCCGCATCGGCGACGACACGGGTACGACGGCCTGCTGGGCCAACCACATGTCGTAGTCGTCGCGGCCCCAGCCCGACCGGGTCCAGGCCGACATCAGCTCGGCCGCGCCGGAGCGCAGCAGCGCCTGCCGGATCGATGCGGCGAGCGATTCGCGGAGCCGGGTGACGCCGGGTGCCGTGGACCTGGGCAGCACCGGTCCGCCGTACCCCCGCATCGCCGAACGCACGTCCCCGGCTGCGAGCTGGGCCTCGACGGCGAGCCAGTCGCCGGTGACGGGGGCGGTGAGCCGGTAGGGCCGCGACGCGAGCAGCTCCTCGCCGAGCAGGCCGCGCAGGCGGTTGAGCTCGGCTCGCAGCGTGGACGTTCCGCCGTCCTCCTCGTAGAGCAGGACGGCGAGCTCGTCGCCGGTCAGCCCACCCGGGGAGGAGGCGAGCAGCGCGACGATCTCGCTGTGGCGTCGCGACAGTCGCAGTCGGCTGAGCCTGCCGCGCCCGTCGTCGATGGTGATCAGGGCTTCGTTGTGGCCGAGCAGCTCCAGCAGCAGCCGGAGACCGGTGGCCCGGTCGCCGGTCGGCTGCGGGGGTGGGGTCAGGCGGGCCAGTTCCGCCTCGGCGAGGCGCGCTGCGGCGCGGACCATCGCCATTGTCTGGGGTACGACGAGCGAGTCGCCCCCGGTGACGTCCAGGACGCCGAGGATCTGGCTGGTGCCGGGGTCGTGGATCGGCGTCGCCGCACAGCTCCACGAGCGCACCGAGGAGCGGAAGTGCTCGTCACGGGTGATGAACGCGTCGCGGCCGGTGGCGAGGGCGAGACCGGGCGCGTTGGTGCCGGCCAGGCGCTCGTCCCAGTTGCTGCCCTCGACGAAGCCGATCCTCTCCGCGCGACGAAGGTTGTCGGTGTTGCCGCACACCCAGAGCAGCGTGCCCTCGGCATCCGCGAGCGCCATGACCGCGTCGCAGTCGCGCACCTCGCGGCCGAGCACGTCGTCCAGCAGCGGGAAGACCCGCGCCAACGGGTGGGCCTCGCGCTGCCCGCGCAGGTCGGGGACGTCGAGGGCAAGAGGTGTCTCGGTCTGAGCGACGTCAACGCCAGCTGCTGCCGATCGCTCCCAGGAGGCGGCAACCTCCGCCCGCATCGATGCGGGCTCGTACGTCATGAGTCCAGTAGACAACGTCGTCCCCCGTGTGACCAGCGTCTCGTGTCCTCCGACGATGCTCGCGCAACGTTGCAACGACGTTGCATCGCCGGCGTCTCCATCGACCTTCGGTCGATCGGACAGTTTTCGGTGAACCCTCTGACAAGTCGGCGGACCACAACTACGGTTCGGGCTTTGCTCGTCTTCGAAGGGAACCCCTTGTCCACCACGCACAACCGCCGGTTCGCCGGCGCCATCAACCCCCTCAGCCTCGCGCTCCTGGTCCTCGTCGTCCTGCTGGGGACGACCGGCGGCGCCGTCGCCGGCGCCCTGATCACCGGCAAGCAGATCAAGGACGGCACCATCACGGGTGCCGACATCGCCACTGGAACGATCACCGGTGCCGACGTCAGGACGGCCGGCATCACCGGAGCCGACATCGCCGACGAGGCCCGGATGTGGGCTGCCGTGGAGAACGACGCCTACGGCTTCACCAACGCCACCACCGCCGTCGCCCGCTCCGTCACGACGGGCAAGGGCTTCCTGCAGATCAACGCGACCATCGATGCGGGAGACGACGCAGAGATCGCCGGTGTCGACGACCTGCTGTTCGCGCTCTTCGTCGACGACAAGCGGGTCGACATCGTCCACGCCCTCGACCTGACCTCCGGGTCCAGCGCCAACGGCGCCCTCACCACCGTCGTCCCGGTCGCTGCCGGCGCCCACAAGGTGGAGTTGTACGCCGTCAATGCCGCCGAGCTCGGGGACTTCGACTTCGTCCTCTACGGCGCCGAGCTCTCCATGGTGTGGACGGCCGCCGGCAGCACCAACGCAACGCTCGTGGCGCCGGGCCGGCACGCTCGCCTCGCTCGCTAACGGTAAAGGTTCACCGGTTCTGCGACGGAGAGGGGGCGCTGGCTGCCAGCGTCGACGGCAAGATCCTCGACGTGGCCGGCCGGAGCCTGAGCTACGTCGGCAGCGGCGAAGGAGAGTCGGGCGCGGTCACCGCGACCTTCCCTGCCCCGAAGGGCACCCACAAGGTCGAGGTCGTCGTTGCCGAGGCCGGCGGCGGGTCGTTCCTGTACGGCGGCGAGATCACCGCGATCTACACGGCCACCGGTGTCACCAGCGGCCTGGCCTACGAGCCGCTCGTGCGCCCGGTCCACCCGCGCAACAACGGCTGATCACAGGCGTCCGGCGAGCGTCACCACCGGGGCCTGCGCCGGATTTCGGCGGCTCGCGCCGCTCCGGTAAGGTTCCCGGCGGTGGCGTGTCCGAGCGGCCTAAGGAGAACGCCTCGAAAGCGTTTGTGGGCGCAAGTCCACCGAGGGTTCAAATCCCTCCGCCACCGCCAGCTGAACGTGAGAGCCCCCGCCGAGCGCAAGCCCGGCGGGGGCTTCCGCGTTCTCACCGCCCGAGCTGAGTAGCGGTGCTCTCGGCCGCGCCCCCGTCGGCTGACAGCCTCGAGGTTCCCGGCCAGCAGGCCCCCTTGCCGCTGGCCGTACTCACGGATGGGACTGATTCACATGGTGCGCAATGCTCTTCGGGTTGCCAAGCGGTCGTCGACGAAGGGTGCGGGTGCCCTGCTCGTGCTGGGCATCGCGCTCGCCGCCACGGGTTGTGGAAGCGAGGAGGAGCCTGCTCGCGACGAGGTCTCAGCCGACTCCGATCCGCTGGCCAAGGACTGTGCGCTGCTCGTCGGTGAGGACGGTCTGGTCGATCAGGCGCTCGCACACGCCGACGGCACGGACGCCATCGCCGTTGCCGAGCGTGAGGCCACCCAGCAGGGCCTGTTCCAGGTCGTCTCCGAGGGTGCACCGGAGCTCTCCGACCCGGCGGGCCAGCTGGTCGACTTCCTCGACGACGTCACGACCTACGTCAGCAGCGAGGACCTGATGGCCGAGGTGCGGGACGCGGCCGACGAGATCGACCGGACCTGCGGCGTTCCCCAGGGCTGACAACCTCGGCCGCCCCTCGCGCGTCCCACCGGGGACGAGAGGATCGCTGCATGAAGAAGATGTCCCGGCGCGCGCTGCTGTGGGCGGGCGGAGGTACGGCGGCCGCGGGCGGCGCAGTCGCCACAGGCATCCAGCTCGAGGTGTTGCCGGGCCGGTCGTCCGCCTACCACCACCTCGGGCTCGACGGCGGCGAGGCCGAGGCGCCCGACGTGGAGCCCGCCACCGTCGAGTGGCGGGCCTTCCGGTCCCAGGCGCGGGGCCGGCGGGTGGGCTGGGCGCTCGCCCGACCCGCCGGCGCCCCCGCGGGCCTGCCCGTCGTGGTCGTCCTGCACGGTCGGGGCCAGGACCACACGGCCGCCTTCCGACGTACCCGTCTCGCACTCGACCGCTTCCTCGCCGATGCCGTGGCGCGCGGGGTGCCGCCGTTCGCGATCGCGAGCGTCGACGGCGACGAGTCGTACTGGCACGACCGCTCCGACGGTGACCGGGCCGCGACGATGGTCGTGGACGAGCTCCTGCCGCGCCTGGAGGAGAGCGGGCTCGACACCAGTCGGGTCGCGTTCACGGGCTGGTCGATGGGCGGCTTCGGTGCCCTCCACCTCGCCTCGCGGCTCGGCCCGGACCGGGTCGCCGCGGTGGCGGCGATGTCACCCGCGCTGTGGCACCGGTACGCCGACACCGCGCCCGGCGCCTACGACGACGCCTCCGACTTCGAGCAGGTCACCGTCCTGGGCCGACAGGACGAGCTCGACGGGATCGCGGTGCGGGTCGACTGCGGCAAGGGCGACCCGTTCTTCGCGACGTGCCGCGACTACGTCGAGGGATTCGCACGTCGCCCGGCCGGGCGTCTCGAGCTCGGCGACCACGACAGCGGCTACTGGCGCCGGATCGCGCCGGGCGTGCTGAGGTTCCTCGGCGAGGCGCTCGCGAGCTGAGATCGGCTCGCCGAGCGGTGATGCAACACGCTGTTCGCCCGACCACCCGCCGGTTGGCGTATCCACCACGCCGTTGCAGCACGGGTCTGGCGACGGCAGGTGTCAGGTAGTCGGGTGGACAGCGTGTTGCAGCGGACCAGCCCGGCGCGGAGACCACCCAGCCGCCGACGTTCACCCCTGCGCGAGCGACCGCAACGCCTGCTTCCACGCATCCACGACCAGGTCGGTGCCGGCACGTCGTTGCAGGAGGCCCGCCAGGTGGGCGCCGGTCAGCAGGTCGATCGTGAATTGGACGAGCAGCGGCGCGCGGGGGTTGTCCTCGCCGACCAGGGCGGTCACACCGCGGTGCACCGTGAGGAAGATCCGGTCCTGGAGCGGCAACAGGGCCTGACGCAGGTCGTCGTCGGTGCGGGCGGCGACCCAGAGCTCGAGGGTCACGGCGTAGGCCGGCCCCTGCAGCTCCAGCCAGATGCGGTCGACCAGGTCGTCCCACGGCACGGCGGCGTCCGTCGTGCTCGCGGTCAGCAGGCCGAGGCGTCGCTCGACGACGTCCTCGACCACGCCGGCCATCAGCGAGCTGCGGGTGGGGAAGTGGTGCAGCAACGTCCCGCGGGCCACCCCGGCCCGTTGCTGGACCGCGCCCACCGTGGTCGCGGAGTAGCCGCCGTCGAGCAGGCAGGCGAACGCGGCCTCGAGCAGCAGGGCGCGGGTCGTCGAGGACCGTTCCTGCTGCGTACGTCGGGGCCCGGGCATGGCGTCACCCTAGGGCCCGGCCGGGCGCCGATCGCTTGCGCGGCCGAAGGTGATGAGCCATGCTGGACAAAACAGTCCGATCAGACGGAAAGTAGTTCCGATGCCGACCTCCCGCCTCCAGCGCACCGTCCGTACCGCCCGCACGCTGGCCCCGGTGCTCGCCCGAACGGCGCAGGTCACCGCCCAGGACGCCGTACGACGCCTGCGACCCGGCCCGGAGGCCGCGCCCGCCGACGTGGACCTCCCCGTCCCGTCCGGCGTCGCCGGCTACCCGCGCCACGTCAGCGGACAGCGACTGCTGGCCGCCGACCCCGCGGCGGTCGCCGACCTGGTGCTCGATCTCGGACGCACCCACGAGTGGCTGAGCCTGCACCTGTCCTGGCGCGGGGAGCGGCCCGAGCGGATCGAGGCCGGCGCGGAGTTCGTCCAGCAGATCAGCCTCATGGACATCCCCGCCCAGGCGCGCTGGACCGTCGTCGCGGCCGGGCCGGACGGCTTCGAGCTGCGCGGCACCGGGCCGATGGGCATCACCGTCGGCCTGTGGTGCACCCTCCAGCCGACCGTCGGCGGCACGGCCGTGCGCCTCGACGGCGCGCTCGACGGGGCGCCTGTTCGCGGACCGATCGGTCTGACCGCCGTCCGCAGCGTCCAGATCGCACTCACCGAGTCCCTCGCCTCCCTGGCCGCACTGCTCGAGGGCACCGGCGGAGCCACGCGCCTGCGGGTCCCGGACGAGCCGGTCCTCCACGAGCGCACCGGGGTCCTGCTGGCGCCCTCCACGCCGGTCGTCGTCGGTGTCGGCCAGGTCGTCGTGCGCGACCCCGACCTGACCGACCCCGCCGAGCCCGCGCGGCTGGCCGCGCAGGCACTCCGTGAGGCCGCCGCGGATGCCGGCGGGACCCTCGACCTGCTGGCTGTCGCCGACCTCGTCGCCGCCGTACCGAGCGCCTCGTGGACCTACGGCGACCAGGCCGGTGCGGTCGCCGAGCTCGTCGGTGCCTCCGCGGCGAGCACCCTGCAGACCTCGCCGTACGGCGGCGACGGCGCCCAGCTCGCCGTCAACGAGGCCGCCCAGCAGGTCGCCGATGGTGCCGCCCAGGTGGTGCTGGTCAGCGGCGCCGAGGCGGGCTCCACCGTCGCCGCCCTCCAGCGGGTCGGCCGGGAGCCGGAGTGGACCCGGCAGGCCGACGACGCCGTGCCCGACCGGGTGATCGGCGTGGACCGCCCGGCCAACAACGAGGCGGAGACCAGCATCGGGCTGGGTGCGCCGATCTACGTCTACGCCCTGCTCGAGTCGGCACTGCGGGCCGCGTCCGGGCGTGAGATCGTCGAGCACGGCGCCGCGATCGCGGACCTGTGGGCGCGCAGCTCGGCCGTCGCGGCCGAGAACCCGTACGCCTGGGACCCGACCGCACGCACCTCCGGGGAGATCGCGACGCCGACGCCCGAGAACCGGCGGGTGAGCGAGCCGTACACGAAGCTGATGTGCGCCAACCTCCAGGTCGACCTCGCCGCCGGCGTGATCGTGACCAGTGTCGCCGCCGCGCACGCCGCCGGAGTGCCGCAGGACAAGTGGGTGTTCCTGCACGCCGGCGCCGCCGCGACCGACGAGTGGTTCGTCTCCGAGCGTGCCGACCTGGCGAGCTCGCCCGCCATCGCCGCCGCCGGCGCGGCCGTCCTCGACCATGCGGGGATCACGACGGCCGACCTGGGGCCGATCGACCTCTACTCCTGCTTCCCCGCCGCCGTCCAGCTCGGTGCGCAGGCGCTCGGGCTGCCCTGGCAGGACCCCGAGCGTCCGCTGTCCGTCACCGGTGGGCTGACCTCCGCGGGCGGCCCGGGCAACAACTACGGCCTGCACGCCGTCGCCACCGTGGTCGAGCAGCTGCGCGAGCGACCCGAGGAGTACGGGCTGTCCAGCTCGCTCGGCTGGTACGCCACCAAGCACGCCCTCGGCGTCTACTCCGCGACTCCGCCGACGCGGCCCTTCGCCCACCTCAAGCCGGCCTTCGACCGACCCCCCGGCCGCCCGGTCGGCACGGCCCTGCACGGCGAGGGAGTGGTCGAGGCCTTCACCGTGCCCTACGACCGCCACGGTGACCCCGAGGCCCTGCTGCTCTTCGTGCTCACCGACGACGGGCACCGGGTGCTGCTGCGCAGGGAGGACGCCGACGAGATCACCGCGCTCACCGCCTCCGATCCCGTACGACGCCGGGTGCGTCTGGACGGTGAGCGACTCGTCGTCGTACCCGATGCCGGGGAGGGGCCGCTTGCGCTGCCCGCCCCGCCGTCGGCGACCGTGCGCACCCACCGCGACGGAAGCGACATCCTCGTCGTGACCCTCGACCGGCCGCACGTGCGCAACGCGATCGACCGGCCCACGGCCCTGGCCCTGGAGCGGGCGATCGACGACGCCGAGGCAGACCCGACCGTCCGCGTCATCGTGCTCACCGGGGCGGGTGGGACGTTCTGCTCCGGCATGGACCTCTCCGGCGCGCACCGCGGCGAGATCCCGGTAACGGACCGGCGCGGTCCGCTCGGCCTCACGGCCGAGCCGCCGACGAAGCCGACGATCGCCGCGGTGGAGGGCGCCGCTCTCGCGGGCGGCTTCGAGCTCGTCCTCTGCGCCGACCTCGTCGTCGCTGCGGACGATGCCGTCTTCGGGCTGCCCGAGGCCAAGCGTGGGTTGCTCGCCGCGGCCGGTGGACTGTGGCGGACCGCCACCCGCCTGCCGCGCCCGATCGCGCTGGAGCTCGCGCTCGTCGCGGACCCGCTTCCGGCCACCCGGCTCGCCGAGCTCGGTCTCGTCAATGCGGTCGTCGCGCCCGGCGCGACGCTCGACGCCGCGCTCGACCTCGCCCGCCGGATCGCCGCGAACGCCCCACTCTCGGTGGCGGTCGGCAAGCAGATCGTCGAGGCCGCCCCGGGCTGGACGCTCGAGGAGGGCTTCGCCCGACAGAGCGAGCTGGCCAGCCCCGTCGTCCTCTCCGACGATGCCCGCGAAGGCGTCGCCGCCTTCGCCGAGAAGCGCACCCCCCAGTGGAGCGGTCGATGATCGCCCGGCTGGGCGCCAGGGGCGCTGTGGGTGCCGTCGGCGCTGTCGGTGCTGTGGGGGACGTCGTCGGCGCGCTGCGGGTGCTGCACCGGGAGGGACTGGTCGAGCTGACCCGGCCCGACCGTGCCCTGCGTGCGAGCCGCGAGACCCTGCGCTTCGGGCCGGTGACCGCTGCGATCCGGATCGCGCGGCGTCGTACTCCTGACGCGGTCGCCATCCAGGACGTGCTCGGCGAGATGACCTATCGCCAGCTCGACGACGGTGCTGCGGCACAGGCGCACGGGCTGCGCCGCCTCGCCGCCGCCCGCCCCGGTGTCCGGGGCACCCTGGTCGTCGGACTGCTCTGCCGTGACCACGCCCAGGCGGTCCAGGCCCTGGCGGCGTGCGGGTACGCCGGCGCCCGCGCGGTGCTGCTCAACACCGGCTCCGCCGCCCCCCAGCTCGGCGCGGTGCTGGAGCGCGAGGGGGTCGACGTGGTGGTGCACGACCGTGAGTTCGGCCCCGTCGTCGCAGCTGCCCTGGCGGTCCCGGTTGCCGAGCGGGCAGCGCTCACCCGCGTGCTCGCCGACGCGCTCGACCCGGCGGACGACCTCGACGGCGCCACCACCTCACTGGTCCGGTGGGTGGCGGAGGGACCGCGCCATGCACCGCCGTTCCCCGAGAAGTCGGGTGGCCTCGTGGTGCTGACCAGCGGCACCACCGGAGTGCCGAAAGGCGCGCCGCGACCACGGGTCAGCCCGCTGCAGACCGCGCAGGTGATCGACCGCCTGCCGTTCCCGCGCCGGGCGACCGTGCTGATGGCAGCGCCCTTCTTCCACGGCACGGGACTCTCGCAGATCTGTCTCGCCCTGTCCGCCGGCTGCCGGATCGTGCTCCCCGGTCGCTTCGACGCCGCCCGCGTCGTGCAGGTCATCCGCGACACCCGTGCCGAGGTGCTGGTCCTCGTCCCGACGATGCTGCACCGGATCCTCGCCGTGGAGAGCGACGACGAGGACCTCGCCAGCCTACGTCGGGTGTACGTCGGCGGAGCGGCGCTGTCCGCGGACCTGTGCCGTCGTACCCGTGACCGGGTCGGCGACGTCCTCCACAACCTCTACGGCTCGACCGAGGTCGGGGTGGCAGCGGTGGCGAGTCCGGCCGACCTGGCGCTCGCGCCCGGCTGCGTCGGCCGTCCGCCGGTCGCGACGAGGGTCCGGGTGCTCGACGCGGACCGCCGTCGGGTGCGCCCGGGCGAGGACGGCGTGCTGTTCGTGCGCAGCGCGCTCAGCTTCACGGGCTATTCCGACGGCTCCGGCAAGGAGGTCGTGGACGGCTACGTCTCCACCGGCGACATCGGGCACGTCGACCAGCACGGCCTGCTCCACGTGGTCGGTCGCGAGGACGACATGATCGTCTCCGGGGGCGAGAACGTCGTGCCGTCGCGGGTCGAGGACGTGCTCGCCACCCACGCCGGAGTCGACGAGGTGGTGGTCGTGGGTGTGCCGGACGAGGAGTTCGGTCAGCGCCTGCGGGCCGTCGTCGTGCCCCGTCCCGGGGCGAGCCCGGACCCGGAGGAGCTCAGGTCACTGGTCCGCGACCAGCTGGCACGCCACGAGGTTCCGCGCGAGGTGTGGCTCGTCGAGGACCTGCCGCGCAATGCCACGGGCAAGGTGCTGCGTCGGATGCTCGTCGCGGCCACCGCGCCGGCGGACGTGCTCGAGGGCTGAGCCGCAGGCTCAGGGTGCGGAGACGGTGTGCGTCTTCTCCGGGCCGAGGCAGACGGCGACCAGCTCACCGGCGACCTCGCCGCTGAAGACGGCCCAGCCGCGGTCGAAGGAGACCAGCTCGGTGGCACCCTCAGGGGTGCGGACGATGGCCGTGCTCGGGATCACCGTGCGGTCGAACCCGGTCAGCGAGCAGCGGTTCTGCTGCATCATCGCATCGAGCGGTCCCGAGGACATGCCGAGTCGGTCGGCGCTGGCGGGCGGCTGGGGTGCGGCGATCATGTTGACCGCGCCGAAGCCGACCAGGAGGGTCAGCGCACCGACCGTGGTCGCCGTACGAACGGACTGGACGGCCACCCGGAGCCACCGCGGAGGCGCAGCGAGATCAGTCATGAGCAGCCCCCCAGGTGCGTCGAATGGTGCGGTTGGTCGGACAGTGCCCGTTGTCGAACTCAACGACCGGACGCCGCCGGGGTCACGACCAGAGGATGTGATCCACGCCCGGCCGACGCCTTCCGAGCGGTGTACCGGCACAATCGGGCCATGACCTGGTTCGACTCACCTGCCGACGTCGCGACCCGCCTCGGCGCGACGGGCTACCTCACGGACAGCCCGACGGCGACCACCACCTATCTCGCCGGCGCGCTCGAGAAGCCGCTGCTGCTGGAGGGCCCGGCCGGTGTCGGCAAGACCGAGCTCGCCAAGGCCGTCGCCCGGTCCACGGGTGCCGAGCTGGTGCGGCTCCAGTGCTACGAGGGTCTCGACGAGGCCCGCGCGTTGTACGAGTGGAACTACAAGAAGCAGCTGCTGCGCATCCAGGCGTCGAACGCCGCCAACAACGGTGGTCAGGACTGGAACGCCACCCACGACGACATCTTCACCGAGGAGTTCCTGCTGACCCGGCCGCTCCTCACGGCGATCCGTCGCGACGAGCCCACGGTGCTGCTGATCGACGAGGTCGACAAGACCGACATCGAGGTCGAGGGCCTGCTCCTCGAGGTGCTCAGCGACTTCCAGGTGACGATCCCCGAGCTCGGCACCGTCGAGGCGACCCGGCGTCCCTTCGTCGTCCTCACCTCCAACGCCAGCCGTGAGCTCTCCGAGGCCGTCAAGCGACGCTGCCTCTACCTCCACCTCGACTACCCGGACGCGCACCGCGAGCGCCAGATCCTCCAGCAGCAGGTGCCCGGTCTGGACGACCGCATCGCCGAGCAGGTCGTCACGACCGTCGCCCGGATGCGCGAGCTGGAGCTGAAGAAGGCGCCGTCGATCGCGGAGTCCGTCGACTGGGCACGCACCCTGATCGCGCTCGAGATCCGCGACCTCGACGAGGTCGCGATCGCTCGTACCCTCGGTGCCGTGCTCAAGCACCAGTCCGACCACGAGCGAGCGATCAAGGAGCTCAAGCTCGCCCGGGCTTGAGACCTCGATGAATGACATCGACCGCTCCGGCCTGCTGGACCGCCACCTCGCGTTCGTCGAGGCGCTGCGCGGGGCCGGCCTGTCGGTGTCGCTCGCCGAGGACATCGACTCGCTCGCCGCCCTCGGTGCGGTGCAGTGGGGCGATCGCGCCACCGTGCGCGACGTGTTCGCGGCGACGATGGTCAAGAAGCAGGCGCAGCGTACGACGTTCAACTCGCTCTTCGACGTCTACTTCCCGCCGATGGTGGGCGACGGCACCCGGGCGCTGGGGCTGGACGGTGCGGCTGAGGGTGCCGCTGACGGTGGGGGCGAGCACGTCCGCGACAACGCCGCCGCCCTGTCGGACTTCCGTGACCGCCTGGCCGAGATGCTCGAGGCGCAGGAGATGGACGACGCCGAGCTGCGCCGGTTGGCCGCCGAGATGGTCGGCGTCTTCGGTGCGATGCCCGGCCGCGGCCCCGGACTGTCGTCCTGGTCGGCCTACACCGCCCTGCAGCGGGTCGCGCCCCAGGAGCTCATCGACCGGCTCGTCGCCGGGCTGATGTCCGAGGGCGTCGAGGAGGAGGACGCCCGCCGGATGGCCAACCGCCGCATCGGCGGCTTCACCACGATGGTCGAGGACGACGCCCGTCGCCGCATCGCCGAGGAGAAGGGGCCCGACCACGTCGCCGACGTCGCGATCCGGCCCAGTATCGACAAGCTCGCCTTCATGTCCGCGCGTCGTACCGACCTCGACGAGATGCGCAAGGAGATCTTCCCGCTCGCCCGTCGCCTCGCGACCCGGCTGGCGAAGGAGCAGCACTCACGCCACGCGCGCACGGCGCCGCTCGACTTCCGGCGTACCGTCCGCGCCTCCATGGCGACCGGCGGAGTCCCCATGACCACCCATCACCGCCCCAAGCGGCCGCACCGCACCGACCTGGTCGTGCTCTGCGACGTGAGTGGCTCGGTCGCCAACTTCGCCCAGTTCACCTTGCTCCTCGTCTTCGCGTTGCGCGAGGTCTTCCAGAGCATGCGGGCCTTCACCTTCATCGACCACGTCCACGAGGTGACCGGCCACTTCCGTCCCGGCGCCGACCCCGTCGACGTGCTCGCCGACCTCGCCGCCTCCACCTCGCACGCCGCCCTGTGGGGACGCACCAACTACGGCCGGGCCTTCACGAAGTTCGCCGACCTCCACGCCGACGCCCTCACCCCGAAGACCACGCTGCTGATCCTCGGCGACGCGCGCTCGAACTACAGCGACCTCCACGACGACACCCTGCGCCAGCTGGCGGGTTCGGTGAAGAGGGCGTTCTGGCTCAACCCCGAGCACGAGCGCAACTGGGGCACCGGCGACTCCGCTGCGCCGACGTACAGCCAGATCGTGCAGATGATCGAGTGTCGGAACCTGACGCAGCTGAGCGAGTTCGTGCACGACCTTGCGTGGTGAGCCCTTCGTTCGTCGAGGAGGTCGCGCAGCGACCGTCTCGAGACGTCCGGCTCCGGTGCACCTTCCTGCCGGGTCTCGAGACGGCCGCGGGCGGCCTCCTCGACCAACGGACGAGACGGCCGCGGGCGGCCTCCTCGACCAACGGGCGGGACGGCCTACTTGCTGAACTCCAACGCCTTGTCCTCGACCGGCTTGCGGAACACCAGCACGTCCTTGAAGTAGTTCATCTTCAGCCGCCACGGGAACTCTGAGCCCTGCTTGGGCAGTGCGTTGATCGAGCGCATGACGTAGCCGGCCTCGAAGTCGAGGAAGGGCTCCTCGGTGATGGCGGGGTCGCGGCGGGGGACGACGGTCCGGGTGCCGGTGCGGTCCATGTGCGCGATCAGCTTCACCACGTACTCGCACACCAGGTCGGCCTTCAGCGTCCAGGACGCGTTCGTGTAGCCGATGATGAACGCGAAGTTCGGGATGTCGCTGAGCATCAGGCCCTTGTAGGCCATCGTGTCGGCCGGCGCCTTCTCGACACCGTCGACCGACAGCGTCGCGCCGCCGAAGATCTGCAGGTTGAGCCCGGTCGCGGTGACGACGATGTCGGCCTCGAGCTCCTGGCCGGACGTCAGCAGGATGCCCTTGGGGGTGAACCGGTCGATGTGGTCGGTCACGATGTCGACGGTGTGGTGGCGCAGGGCCTTGAAGAGGTCGCCGCCGGGGACGGCGCACAGTCGCTGGTCCCACGGGTCGTACGGCGGCTTGAAGTGGTCGTCGAACTTCACGTCCTTCGGCAGCTGGCGCTCGAGCAGCTTGCGCAGCAGCGCGCGCGACTCCTTCGGCCGTGCCTGGCAGAACTCGTAGAACGCGATCCGGCTCGTCAGGTAGCGGGTGCGCACGATCTTCTGCGCGAGCTTGTCCGGCATCGTCTGGTACATCCGCGCCGAGATCTTGTCGTACGTCGGCTGGCTGATGATGTACGACGGCGTGCGCTGCAGCATCGTGACGTGACCGGCGCCGGAGCTGGCGAGCGCGGGGATCAGGGTGACGGCGGTGGCACCGGAGCCGATGACCACGACGCGCTTGCCCTCGTAGTCGAGGTCCTCGGGCCAGTGCTGCGGGTGGACCAGCTGGCCCTCGTAGTCGGCGACGCCCGGGAAGTCGGGGGTGAAGCCCTCGTCGTAGCGGTAGTAGCCGGAGGTCGACCAGAGGAAGCTCGCCGTGAGCTCGGTCGTCTCACCGGTGTCGGTGCGCTCGACGGTCACCGTCCAGCGGGCGTCCTCGGTGGAGAACGCGGCGTGCACCAGCTTGTGGTGGTGGCGGATGTGGCGGTCGATGCCGTTCTCGGCGGCCGCTTCCTTGAGGTAGTCGAGGATGTCGGGCCCGTCGACGATCGCCTTCGCGCCCTTCCACGGCTTCCAGCCGAAGCCGAGCGTGTGCATGTCGGAGTCCGAGCGGATGCCGGGGTAGCGGAACAGGTCCCAGGTCCCGCCGAGGGAGCCGCGCATCTCGAGGACGGCGTACGACTTCTGCGGGAAGGCCTTGGAGAAGTGGTAGGCGGCGTCGATGCCCGAGAGCCCGGCGCCGATGACCAGCAGGTCGAGGTGCTCGGGGGTCGCGTTGGTGGCGTCGCTCATGGTGCTTCCTTCAGGTTCAGGAGCTGCTCGACCGGCAGGTCGGGCACCTCGATGTTGCGGGTGGCGGCGAGTCCCTCGACCTGGTGCCAGGTGACGTCGGCGAGGAGCTGGGTGAAGACGGGTGCAGCGGGCCGCAGGGGAGTGCGCGAGCTCCAGTTGCGTACGGCGGCCATCGCGCCTCCGACGAGCAGGAACACCCACGGGGTCAGGCTGTCGCGGTCGTCGTCGGTGACCTCGGCCTCGAGGATCGCCAGGAACCCGCCGATCACGAGCTCGATCTGCTCGGCGATCTGACCGATGGCGTCGTCCAGCGGCTTGGTCGGAGCACCTGCGACGTCGCGCTCGGCGAAGCGCATCAGGGCGATGTTGTCGACCGCCCAGCCGACGTAGGCGCGGATCACGCGCTCCACGATCTGGCGCGGCGTGCCCTCCAGGGTCACGGTCGCGAGGAGGACCTCACCGGCCTGCTGGCAGATCTCGCGCTGGATGGCGAGGTCGAGGTCAGTGCGGTCCTCGAAGTAGCGGTAGAGCACGGTCCGGTGCACGGAGGCCTCGTCGGCGATCTGCTGGACGCTGAGCTCGTCGCCGGGTGCCAGGTCGCGGGTGAGGACGACGAGGGCGGCATCGATCACCGACTGGCGACGCTCCGCGTTGTGCTGCTGCCAGCGCCGTTTCCGGCCGTCGGTGCTCTCACCCTTCGGTGCCACCATGGCCAAACCCCCTCGGATCGTCACGACGTCAGCGACACCGTACGCCGAAGCAGACCACGTCGGCGGGGGCTCACCGGCGTCGTGGAGACCGCCAGCTGGGTCGCCGGGTCGGTGATCTTCGCGCGCGGTCGTCCCAGGGCCGCGCCCTGCTCGCGCTCCGCGGCGTCGAGGCGTTGCCAGCCCGACAGGTCGGTGACCTCCGGGCAGCGGCTGCGAACCAGCCGGGCCGCCGCGTCGGCCGTGTCGGTGGGCTCGGGCAGGCCGGCGTCGAGGTCGTCGAGGAGGGTCTCGACGGTCTCCTGCGCACAGGTCTTGTTGGTGCCGATGAAACCGACCGGGCCGCGCTTGATCCAGCCCACGACGTACACGCCGGGCTCGACCCGACCCTCGTGGTGGGGGACGGTGCCGGTCCGCTCGTCGAAGGGCAGGTCCGCGACGGGCAGGCCGCGGTGGCCGATGGAGCGGATGACCAGGCCGGCATCGAGGGTGAAGACTTCGTCGGTGGCCTCGGCGCGGATCTGACCGTCGGTCTCGACCAGTCGGTTGCGCGCGACCCGCACGCCGCTGACCCGACCGTCGACACCGAGCACCTCGACGGGGGAGACGGCGAAGCTGAGCACGATCCGGCGACGGCTCGGGTCCCCGGACGCAGGGCGCTCGGCGATCTCGCGCAGGAGCTGCGTGCGCTGGTCGGTGCCGGTGAGGTGCTCCGGGTCGGCCTCGACGACCACGTCGACGTCGTCGAGCGCCGCCAGGCCGATGAGCTCGGGGACGGTGAAGGCTGCCTGGGCGGGTCCGCGGCGGCCGAGGACGACCACCTCGCGCAGGGTGCTGGAGCGGAGCGCTTCGAGCGGGCCGGGCGCGAGGTCCGTGCGCTCGAGGACGTCGAGGGGTCGGGTCAGGATCCGGGCCACGTCGAGGGCGACGTTGCCGTTGCCGACGACGACCGCGCGCTCGTGCTGGAGCGGGACGTCGAGCTCCTGCTGGTCGGGGTGGCCGTTGTACCAACCGACGAGTGCCGTCGCTGCGACCGAGCCACCGAGGTCCTCGCCGGGGATGTCGAGCGAGCGGTCCGAGGACGCACCCACGGCGTACACGACGGCGTGGTAGCCGGCGCGGAGGTCGGCGAGGCTCACCTCGCCGGCCACGTCGCTGCCGACCTTCGCGCCGAGGAAGTAGCGGAAGCGTGGCTGCCGTTCGATCGCCTCGAAGAGCCGGGTGACCAGCTTGGTCGACGCGTGGTCCGGAGCGACGCCGTGCCGGACCAGGCCGTACGGCGTGCGGAGCCGGTCGTAGACGTCGACCGCCGCGACCTCGGGGTGCTTGAGCAGCTCGTCGGCCGTGTAGAGGCCGGCCGGGCCGGCGCCGATGACCGCGACCCGGAACGGACCGGGGCGGGTCAGCCGGCGCTGCTCGGGCACGAGGGCGACGGGCGTGCGGTCGGCGTGCGGGAAGGCGTCGTAGTAGGACGCGTTCAGCTCCACGAACGGCAGCTGCCGGGTGGTCAGGGCCGCGTCGGGCACCATCGCGCCGACCGGGCAGGCCGTCGCGCACGCACCACAACCGACGCACGAGTTGGCGTCGACGTAGACCATCTCGGTGGTGCCGAAGCCGGGCTCGCCCGGCGCGGGGTGGATGCAGTTGACCGGACAGGCGACGACGCACGAGGCGTCGGCGCAGCAGGACTGCGTGACGACGTAGGCCATGGGATCGGTGAGGTCGCGCGGTCGTCAGACCGCGGCGGACTTCGGCTCGCTGCGGAACCGCGACGCGGTGCCGTCGATGCCGAGCGCGCGCCAGATCCGGCGCGAGACCTTGTTCATCAGGCCGAGCTCGTCGGCCAGCATGCGCACGTCACCGAAGGTGTCGCGCAGCAGCTTCTGCGACTGCGGGCTCTTCCAGTAGACCTCGCGCATGACGGACCGCGGGATGCCCAGGTCCTTCTGCATCTCGCGGCTGGGCTTCATGATCACGTCGCACAGCGCGCGCATGATGACGGGGAAGGCCAGCGACAGGCCGAAGCGCTGGATCCGGCCGTAGTCCTTGGAGCGCTCGATCAGGTAGGAGTGCGCGAAGCCGATGTGGCGCGCCTCCTCGGCGACGTGGATCTGCATCACGCGCTCGATGATCGGGTGCATGTCGTGGCCCGAGCGGAGCACGGACTTCTGCAGGTAGTCGATCGGCTCCTCGCCGGCGAGGATGCCGAAGAAGAAGACGTTGGGGAGCGGGCCGCCGGCCAGGCAGAGCAGGGGAGCGATCTTCACGAACCACTTCGGGCCGCCCTTGACGTCCACGCCGATCCGGTTCACACCCTCCTGGAACATCTGGGTGTGGTGGCACTCCTCGGTGACCTCGTGCGTCGAGTAGCGGAACTCGGCACGGTTGTTGCCCATCCCGATGAGGTGGCTCATGATGCCGCCGATCAGCACCTGCTCGAACTGGAGGCCGACCTTCATGATGTTGGCGAGGCGGTACTGGCCGATCTCGATCTGGCGCTCCACGGGCAGCGACTGGTACCAGTCGGTGCCGCCGAGGGAGTCGATCGACGGGAGCACCCAGCGCGGGTCGTTCGGCACGACCTCGAACTCGGGGCTGTCCCAGGCGATGTCGAGGAATGCGTCGAAGTGCTGGTGCACCGAGGCCTCCGACAGCACCCGCAGGGTGTCCTGGTAGCTGAGCCCACTGGTCTCCGGAAGGGTCTCCGGGAAGGTCTCGGCGGTGCGGTCTGCGGTGGCGGTCATGGGGTCCTCGATCCGTTTCATCATCGAAATTCGGAGCATGCGCTTTGTTAGCGCAACAACATGTTGCATACATTGACCCCCCTTTTGTCAAGCAAATCCCGACAGATCTGAGTACGTGCACCCGGGTACGCCGCCTCATGAGTGACGAGGATCGCTTGCATGAGCTCCACTGCCGGCCTGCTGCCCCGCGCCACCTCCCTCGCCGATGACACCCCGGCCGAGCGCAACCGGGTCGTCGACCTGCTGCGGGCGAGCGCGATCCTGGTCGTGGTCCTCGGCCACTGGCTGATGGCGGCCGTCCACATCGACGGCGACGGCGCGCTGCACCGCGGCGACCTGCTCGACCTGGCGTCGTGGACCCAGCCGCTGACGTGGGTGCTGCAGGTGATGCCGGTCTTCTTCCTCGTGGGCGGCTACTCCAACGCTCTGTCGTGGCGCTCGGCGCGCCGTCGCGGTGAGGAGTACGGCGGCTGGCTGCGGGCGCGCCTGCGCCGACTCGTGCTGCCGGTGCTCCCGCTGATGGTGTTCTGGGCCGTCCTCGCGCCCACGGCACACGCCGCCGGTGTCGACTCCGACCTGCTCCGCATCGCCAGCCGCGCCTCGCTCGTTCCCACGTGGTTCATGGCGGCGTACGTCGTCGTGGTGGCCCTCGCCCCGCTCACCCTGCGTGCGTGGGAGCGCTTCGGCTGGACCTCGATCGGCGCCGGTCTCGCCCTCGGCGGCCTGGTCGACTGGGTCAGCGTCAGCCGGGACCTCGTGGTGGTCGGCTTCCTGAACTACCTCGTCGTGTGGAGCACCGTGCACATGCTCGGCTACGCCTGGCTCGACGGACAGCTGGCTCCGGTGGCGCGTCGGGTCGCCCTGTTCGTCGTCGGTCTCGGTGCGCTCTACCTGCTGACGGTGCGTGGTCCGTACGCCGTCTCGATGGTCGGCGTCAGTACCGACGAGATCGACAACGCGTTCCCGACCCGGGTCACCCAGGGGTTCCTCGGGCTGATGCAGGCCGGTGTCGTGCTCACCCTCGAGCCGCTGCTCCAGCGGCTCGTCGCCCGACGCCGGATTTGGATCGCCACGGTGCTCGTCAACGCCCGGATCATGAGCATCTACCTGTGGCACCTGACCATGCTCGGCGTCCTCGTCGCAGGCTCGATGGCGCTCGACGGCTTCGGCCTGCACCCGGTGCCGGACACCGCCGGGTGGTGGGCGACCCGACCGGTGTACGTCCTCGTGCTCGCCCTGCTGACCGCCGGCGCGGTGGCGGTCGTCGGCCGCTTCGAGTCGCCGGCTCCCGACCCGCGGCCCGCTCCGTCAGCGGTGCGCCCGGTGCTCGCGATGGTCGGTGTGTGCGCCGGTCTGGGTGCGCTCGCCTACCTCGGGATCGCGCGCGACGGCGTGATCCTCTGGTACCTCCCGCTCGTCCCGATCGCAGCGTGCGTCCTCGGCGGCGTCGTCCGGCTCTCCGGTCTCCCGGGGGCCGAGCGCGATCAGGCCGACGCGCGCAGGTAGCCCAGCTCCTGCCAGCGGGCCAGTGCCGCCACCAGGTCGGGGTGGTCGGCCACGTCCGCCGTGCGACCGCCGGCGACGAGGGAGTGGAGTCCCGGATCCGCCCCGGCGTCGTACACGACGGTGAGGCGGTTGAGGGTGGTCGCGTTGATCAGGGAGCCGAGCAGCGCGACCGGGTCGCTGCGGTCCTCCAGCGAGAGCACCTGGACGTGCGCGGGCAGCACGGGCACCTGGGCGGACGGCGCATGGGCGGTCACGACCTGGTCCACGACGAAGCCCTGCAGGTCGGACCGGCCGGCGATCTCGATGGCGGCCGCTCCGCCGTGGCCGCGTCCGATGAGCATCACCCGGGTGTCCGGTTCGCCCTCGGCGGCAACGGCCGCCTCGAGCGCGCGGACCACGACGGCGGCGTGGGCCGACGGATCGCCGGACACCAGCCGGAGCCGGCCGGTCGCCGGGGCGGGTGTGGCGACGCCGGTGAGGAACGCGAGGAGCCGGCCCGGCGCGACCCGCAGGACCCGCACGGGCTCCCGCGCGTCGGCGGTGAGGATCTCCATCAGGTCGCCGAGCCCAGACGGGGCATCGGCCTGCTCGCGCACGCCTGGCGGGGTGGGTTCCCGGGCGGCGGTGGGGCCGGGCAGGTCGACCGCGACGTCGCGCAGGGCCGCTCCCCAGTCGTCGCCGAGGGGGGTGATGCCCGCGGCCCTCAGGCCACCGGCCCGCGCCGCGTGGCCGCCGTCGCCGGAGAGCACGCCGGCCGTCAGCAGGCCGCGCATCTGCAGGCTGTCGAGCAGTCCGCCACCGGTGGTGACGTGCTCCATCAGGTCAGGGTTCGCCTCGGCGAGCTCGCCCAGGTAGGCCGCGACGCCGTCGCGGTCCAGGCTGTCGGTCTCGATCAGGCCGGCAGCGACGATCGCGCCACCGAGGCTGACCTGGGGTGCGAGGTAGCCGATCGCCTTGCCGGCGATCGTGCCGAGGGTCTGGTACGCCGCAGCCTGCAGCTCGTCGATCCAGCGGTAGGTGAGCACCGTCGCGCGCAGCACGAGGGCATCGGCATCGAGCTCGATCGACCGGTTGAGCAGACCGTCGCGGCCGGTCGTGAGGCCGCGCAGCTCCTCCTCGGCGGTGGCCCAGGTCGTCGCGGAGAGCGGCGTGGAGGCGACCACCTCCGGGTCGGTCAGCACGTCGCGGCCCAGTGTGGCCCACTCCCGCATCTGCGCACCGGCGTCGTCGAAGAGGTCGGCCAGGCGCAGCATCTGGTCGTACTTGTCGGCGATGTCGGCGGCCTGGACCGCCGTCGCCGGCAGCTCGCGTCGCTCGGCGGCGGCCGCGGCCACCACCTCGTCGGCGCTGTCCCCGGTGCTGTCCCCGGTGCCTTCCCCGGTGCTCATCGGGCCCCCTCCAGGACCGGGGCGAGTGCGGCGGCGAGGTCGGCGGGCGTCACTGCGCGGATCTCCAGGCGCAGCACGCCGTCCTCGTCGTGGGGCCGCAGCACCCGCCAGCCGTCGGCGAGCAGCGTCCACGAGACGACGCCGACGGTGTCGACGCTCGCGCCGGACACGTCGGCGACCAGTGCGCGCAACCGGCCCTGGGCCTCGCCCGACAGCGCGGTCAGCACCCGGGCGACGGCGTCGTCGGACAGGACGCCCTGCGCGCCGCGGACGGCGCCGGAGTGCCGAGAGGCCAGGACGGGCAGGAGGTCGCCACGGCCGACGCGGTTGGCCTCGGCCGCGGTGTCGGCGAGCTCGAAGGGCAGGTCGACGTACGACGGCACGGCGGAGGTGCCGAGGGTGACGTCCTCGGACGGAGCGGCGAGGCGGGCGAGCTCCCCGGCCCAGGCATCCACGGCGAACCAGCCCAGCTCGAAGACGATGCCGTCGACGGTGGAGAGGGAGGCGACCGCGCCACCGTCGTGGCGGTGCCACACCTTGGCCTGCACGCCATCCATGCGGACGTCGACGTCCAGGGCGGTCCGGGGTGAGGCCAGCAGGCCGACGGCGCCGGCGAGACCGGCGTCGAGGACGCCGTCGACGACCAGTCCGCGGCGCTCGAGCGCGTCGGCGGGATCGTGCAGGGCGGCGATGACGGCGCGGTAGGCCTGGTCCTCCGTGGTGGCGGGACTGGTGCCGAGCCGCGACTGCAGGGCATCGGTGGCCGCGGGCGGGGCGATGTCGAACGGCAGCGGGGCGTTCCCGACGAGTGCGGCGGCGTGCTGCAGCTCGGACAGGGTCAGCCCGATCCTGCGGGGCGCGGCGTCGAGCGGGGCACGGGGCGCTGCCGCGGCGGCGGAGCGCACGGCGACGGCGGTGAGGTCGACGAGGGGCACGGTGCGATCAGCGCTCCGGTCCGGGGATCTCGACGGTCAGCCAGTCACGGTGGGCCGGTGGCGGCGGGACGAAGGCGAGGAGCGCCTCGTCCGCCGGGTCGGGGGTGACCTGCACCCCGTCGGCGCCTTCGTTGCGCGCCTCGATCGCGCGGACCCGGGTGCGCGCGTCGGCGATCCGTGCGGTGGTCCGTCCCTCGATCGCTGCGATCTCCTCGACGGCGCCGTCGACGGCCTCGGCGTGGTCGGCGAGTGCGTCGGCGGCCGCGACGTGCTGGTCGGCGGCCGTGCGGAGGTGGCCGGCCCGTGCGCTGACCCGCTCCTGCATCGCCTCGCCTGCCCGGCCGGCCCAGCCCAGGCCCTCGACCCGCGCCACCAGCTGGTCGGCGAGGGCGCGGACGTCGGCACCCTGGTCCCGCAGCTCCGAGACACGGCGCCGGATCAGTTCGGTGTCGCCGTACATGTCTC
Source organism: Nocardioides sp. Root190 (assembly GCF_001428565.1). Lineage (GTDB taxonomy): Bacteria > Actinomycetota > Actinomycetes > Propionibacteriales > Nocardioidaceae > Nocardioides. The sequence goes on from NZ_LMIA01000007.1 coordinate 286,280, forward strand.
GCGCCCTTCCCCGATGTGGACGGTCCAAACCTGCAAACCCGTGAGTCCTCCACGTCCAGCGTGCCATGATCGGCCATGCCTGAGCCGACCGACCCCGTCGAGCCCGCCGAGTCCGGCGAACCGGACCTCACGCAGATGGCCCCGCAGGGTCGGCCGCTCGCTCCGGACGGGAACGGTCCGCCGCCCGCGTCAGCTGTACCGACGATGATGGGCCCACCGCCTCCCGCGGCGGCCCCGCCGCCGTACGTCCCGCCGCCGGTGGCCCCGCCGCGGTACCCGCAACCGGGGCAGTACGGGCAGCAGTGCCCGCCGCAGTACCCACCCCAGGCGCCCTACGGCCAGCCGCCCACGTCGGGCGGCGGGAGCGGCCGCACCATCGCGGTCGCGGTCGCCGTCGTCGTGGCCCTGGCCGTCCTGGTGGGTGGTGGGCTCACCGCCCTGCTGCTCGCCGGCAGCGACGACGAGCCCGACGGGTCCGACGCTGCCGCGGATCCCTCCGGGTCGTCCTCGTCGAGCGGGTCGTCCTCGCCCAGCGAGGACGTGTCGGCCTCGCTCGACCCGGACCAGGTCGATGCCGACCTCGTCGCCGTGGCCACCGACCTGTTCCCGAGCGGCGCGACGCTCAGCCCCGTCCTGGCCCACAGCTGGAGTGTGGAGCCCGGCAACCTGGCCGCCGACCAGCCTCGCGACCTCGTCGGCCCCGACCGCCTCGGCGCCACCCAGTGGGAGGTGCGGAGCACCAGCGGCGACCACAGCTACTGGGTCTACGTCGAGCACGTCGCTCCGGACTACGAGGCCGTCCGTACGCCCCCGGCCTGCGACGTGTCCTCGACCGACTTCTGCGAGGTCCTCACGACCCCGTCCGGGCAGACGGCCTACGAACAGGTCTACACCTACGACGGCGGGGGGACGCACTACGTCTGGATCCCGGGGGACGCGGCGACCGGCCGTCCGGACATCAGCATCGGGGAGTCGGTCAACGGCCTCGACGACGATCCCGACGCCGAGGTGCTCATCGGGTTGAGCGATCTCTCCGTGGACGCGCAGCTCGCCGTGCTCGACGACCCACGGCTGCAGGTGCGGCTCCCCGAGGTCCTGCCGGCGCTACCCAGCTTCTCGGCGTGCGCCTACACCGCGACGCCGCCGACGACCTGCCCGGCCGGACTGCAGTAGCCGGGAGTCCGGCGACCCGTCGAGGTCAGAGCGCGCCGTCGAGGCGGTCGAGGGCGCGCACGATGTCCTCGGTCGCGCCCGCGAAGCTGAACCGCACGAAGTGGCCGCCGTCCTCGGTGTCGAAGTCGATGCCGGTGGCCACGGCGACGCCGGTGCGTGCCAGCAGGTCCCGGGCGAAGGCCATCGAGTCACTGGTCAGGTGCGCGACGTCGGCGTACGCGTAGAACGCGCCGTCGGCGGGCGCGAGCCGGGTGATCCCCAGCCGGGGGAGCCCCTCCAGCAGCAGGCTGCGGTTGAGGGCGTAGCGCTCGACGTGCGCGTCGAGCTCGGCGTAGGCGGTGTCGTCGAAGGCTGCGATCGCGGCGTGCTGGGCGAGCACGGGCGGGCAGATGCTGAAGTTGCCGGTCAGCACGTCGACCGGGCGCCGGAGCCGCTCGGGGGCGAGCATCCAGCCCAGGCGCCAGCCGGTCATCGAGAAGTACTTCGAGAAGGACCCGAACACGACCGCCTCCCGCGAGGTCTCCCAGGCGCTGCTGGCGCGGGCGCCGGCGTACTGGATGCCGTGGTAGATCTCGTCGGAGACCAGCTGGACGCCGTTCTCCTCGCACCATCGCGCGATCGCGGCCAGCTCCTCGGGCGAGAGCATCGTGCCGGTCGGGTTGGCCGGGCTCGCGACCACGAGGCCGTCGATCGGGGAGCGGGCGTGGGCCTCCGTGAGCTGGTCGACCGTCGGCTGGAAGCGGGCGTCCGGGCCGGTCGCGATCTCCACGACCTCGCAGCCGAGGGCCGCCAGGACGTTGCGGTAGCAGGGGTAGCCGGGGCGCGCGATCGCCACCCGGGCGCCCGCGTCGAAGGCGGCCAGGAAGGCCAGCAGGAACCCTCCGCTGGAGCCGGTCGTGACGACGACGTCGGCAGCCGACACCTCGATGTCGTACCACCGGCGGTAGTGGCCAGCGATGGCCTCACGCAGCTCGACGATGCCGATCGAGGTCGTGTAGCCGAGCGGGTCCCCGGAGCCCAGCAGCCGGATCGCCTCAGCCGTCACCGTAGCCGGAGCGCCCGTGCTGGGCTGTCCGGCGACGAGGTTGAGCAGGTCGCCGTGGGTCCGCTGCCGCTCCGCCGCGCCCGCCAGCAGGTCCATCACGTGGAACGGTGGGACGTCTGCGCGGGACGCGGCGGCGAAGCGGTCGATCACGCGCCCATCCTGTCAGCCAGCGGCGTGGGCAGCGGCGTGCGCAGCGGCGTGGAGCCCGGCCCGGCGGCCGAAGAACGAGCCCTCGCCGAGCTGGGTGCCCGAGCAGTAGCCCGCGCCGTCCTGGGCGATGTTGGAGGCGCACGCGCCGGCGGCGTACAGGCCGGGGACGACGGTGCCGTCCTCGCGCCTGACCTCGCCGTCGACGGTGGTCGCCATGCCGCCGATCGTGAACCCGGCATAGATCGCGACGCCGAGCGAGAGGTCCAGCACGGCCCACGGCCCCTGGTCCTGCGGGGCGATCCAGTCGGGGTGCTTGTGGAGGTCGGGGTCCTCGCCGCGGGCGGCGTACTCGTTGTAGCGCCCGACGGTGGCGACCAGTGATCCGGCGGGCACGCCGAGACCGGCCTCCATCTCCTCGATCGTCTCGTAGCCGTCCTTGAGGGGCACGAGCGGCATGTGGTCCTCGCCGAGGTGCTCGCTGTCGACGATGAGGTACGCCGTCGAGTCGGCCTGGCGCAGGACCTCGTACGACGTCCGTGCGTGGTAGCTGTCCTCGGCCACGAAGCGCTGACCGTCCTTGTTGACGATGATCCCCTTGCACCGCGAGGACGGCGGGTAGAACGGCGCCGTGATGAACGGCTCGTCCATGTGCTCCAGGGCCGCTCCGACGGACTCGCCGAGGCGGATGCCCAGGCCGTCGTCATAGGTCGAGCCGAGGGTGAAGAGCTGCTTGTCGCCCAGTGCCGGGGTGTAGCGCTCGACCATGTCGGCGTTCATCACGAAGCCGCCCGCGGCGATGACGACACCGTCGGTGCGGACCAGTCCGGTCTTCTCGAAGGACTTCCACGCGACGCCCACGACCCGCCCGGACCCTGCGTCGGCGTCGACGACGAGGTTGGTCATGCCTGTCTCGTAGCGCACCTCGACGCCGGCCTTCTCGACCTGCTCGCGAAGCAGGTCCATCACGATCCGGGTGCCCTCGGTGTCGCCGGGGACGGGCACCTTGTGACCGCGCGGCGCGGGGGCGACCTCGTCGCGGAAGGGCCAGACCTTCTCGTTGCCGGTGAACATCAGGCCCTCGGTGCCGGGCTGGATCACGGCCTTGCCCGGGAAGTAGGACCGCTCGAACTCGAAGCCGAGCTCCTCGAGCCAGTCGAAGTGGGCGACCGAGCCCTCGCAGTAGGCGCGGATCTTCACCTCGTCGGGCTCCTTGGTGCTGGCCATCAGGTAGCCGACCATCGCCTCGACCGAGTCCTCGTGCCCGGTGGCGGTCTGCACCGCGGTGCCTCCGCCGAGGTAGAAGTGACCTCCGGACATCGAGGAGGTGCCGCCGTGGACGGCAGCCCGCTCGAGCAGCAGGACCCGGGCACCCGCGCGGGCGGCCTCGAGGGCGGCGCATCCGCCGGCGATCCCGAAGCCGGCGACGACGACGTCGAAGTGCTCCGTGTCGGGCGTCAGGGCGCTGGCCGGCAGCACGTCGGGAATGGTCAGACCGGCCTGGGGCGTTGAACTCATGGAATCAATTTAGAACATGTTCTACCGATAGACTACGTACCCGCCACCCGACGAAAGCCGAGTGACCTTTGACCTTCGACGTCCACCAGCTCGATTCCTTCCTGCTGATCGGCGCCGCAGTCACATTTCTCGCCGTCCTCGCGGTGCGTCTGTCGTCCGGCGTCGGCCTCCCCAGCCTGCTGGTCTACCTGCTCATGGGGGTCGTGCTCGGCGAGTCCGGGTTCGGCATCGGCTTCGACGACGCGGAGCTGGCCCACGCCATCGGGTTCGGCGCGCTCGCGATCATCCTGGCCGAGGGTGGGCTCACGACGAACTGGCGCGACGCGCGTCCGGCGATGCGGATGGGGGTCTCGCTGGCGACCGTCGGCGTGGTCGTCTCGGTGGCCGTCATGGCCGTCGGCGGGCACTACCTGCTCGGGCTGTCGTGGGAGCTGGCGATCCTCCTCGGCGCGATCTGCTCGCCCACCGATGCCGCCGCCGTCTTCTCGGTCCTGCGGGTCGTCCCGCTGCCGAAACGTGTCACCGGCGCCCTCGAGGCCGAATCCGGTCTCAACGACGCGCCCACCGTCGTCCTGGTCACGCTCGTCGCCTCGGGCGCCGTCGGCGAGCACGGCTTCCTCGGCACCACCGGCATCGTCGTCTACGAGCTGGTCGTCGGCATCGCCTTCGGCTTCGCGGCGGGTCTCGGCGGTGCCTGGGTCATGCGCCGCGTCGCACTGCCCTCGTCCGGCCTGTACCCCATCGCGGTCCTCTGCCTGACCCTGATCGCGTACGGCGGCGCCGCGGCCGTGCACGGCAGCGGGTTCGCCGCGGTCTACGTCGCCGCGCTGATCCTGGGCAACGCCGACCTCCCGCACCGCGCCACCACCCGCTCGTTCGTGGAGGGACTGGCCTGGCTGGCCCAGATCGGGCTGTTCGTCATGCTCGGCCTGCTGCTCTCGCCCGGCCGGCTGGACTGGGCGACCGTCGGGATCGCGATCGCCGCCGGCTGCCTGCTCACCATCGTCGCCCGACCGCTGTCGGTTGTGATCAGCTCGGTGGTCAGACCCATGCCGTGGAACGAGCTCGGCTTCCTCTCGTGGGCCGGGCTGCGCGGGGCGGTCCCCATCGTGCTCGCCACCATCCCGCTGGCAGAGGGTGTCGACGGGGCCGGGCGCCTGTTCGACATCGTCTTCGTGCTCGTCGTGCTCGACACCCTGCTCACCGGTCCGACGCTGCCCTTCGCAGCCCGGGTGCTGCGGGTGGCCCGGCGCTCCGAACCCCGGGGGATCGAGGTCGAGGCGGCCCCGCTCGAGCGGGTCGCCGCCGACCTGCTGCAGATCACCATCAGCCCGGCGTCCCAGATGCACGGCGTGGAGGTTGGCGAGCTCCGACTGCCGCCGGGCGCGAACGTGTCGATGATCGTGCGGGACGGCCAGGCCAAGGTGCCCGAGCGTCGTACCGTCCTGCGCCACGGCGACGACCTGATCATCGTCACGCCCCGCAAGCACCGCGAGGCCACCGAGCAGCGGTTGCGCCAGGTCAGTGCGGGCGGCCGGCTCGCGCAGTGGCTCGGCGAGGACACGTCGGGCTGACCCGGCTCGGGTGGTCTGCTCGGGTCGTGGGCTCAGCCCAGGTCGTCGGGGGTGCTGCTGAGCGGCGGGGTGCAGACGTAGCTGTCCGTCTGCGAGGTGACCGTCTCGCGACCCTCGACCGCACCCTTGAAGCGCTTGCCGACGACGATGGTGACGCCGGGGTAGCCCGAGCCCTGGTCGACGATGTCCACGTCCGTGCCGAGGTAGGACGCCAGCAGGATCGCCGCCGGGTCACCGGGGTCCTTCGCCCAGACCTGGGCGGAGACCGGTCCGGAGTTGGCGGGCCCGTTGCCGGTGTCGCCCTCGCCGAACCCGAAGCCGACGAGCTGGTCCATCGTCTTGCTGGCCAGGCCGTTGGCGCCGCCGGCGTTGAGGACGGTGACCATCACCTGCGGCGGGGCGACGTCCTCACCCTCCCGGATCAGCGTGTCCGTGCAGGGGGCCGCCTCGACCTTCTCGGGGAAGGGCTCGGTCACCCGCGACCACGCCCAGGTGATGCCGGCGAGGAAGATCACTGCGAGCACGGCGAGGGTCATCGCCGAGCGCCCGCCTTGCCTGACGTCGAGCTCCACTGCAGGTCAGCCTTCCATCCGGATCACGCGGGCATGGAGGACGTTGCGTTGCTGCAGGGCCGCGCGCAGGGCGCGGTGCAGCCCGTCCTCCAGGTAGTAGTCGTCTCTCCACAACACCACGTGGGCGAAGAGGTCACCGAAGAAGGTCGAGTCCTCGTCGAGCAGTGAGGAGAGCTGCAGGGTGTCCTTGGTCGTGACCAGGTCGTCGAGCCTGACCTGGCGTGGGGGCACGGCTGCCCACCCCCGGGAGGTGAGGCCGTGGTCGGGGTAGGGACGCCCGACCCCCACACGCTTGAAGATCACGGCTTCGGAGTCTACGGGTCTGACGTGCGTCGCCGCGTTCCGCTTAGAGTTCCTGACATGACGCAGGAGCCGACGCCCGCACCGGAGACGCCCGCCCCCGAGGCCGCCGAGACCCCCGAAGCCCCCAACCCCATCGAGCAGGCCATCGCTCCCGGCTACGCCTTCGAGGGAGCCGCGCTCGAGCTGGGCGGACTGATGGCCGGCCCGGACAGCCTGACCGGCAGCACGATCCGGATCCCGTTGGGCATGCTCAACCGGCACGGCCTCGTCGCCGGAGCGACCGGCACCGGCAAGACCAAGACCCTCCAGCTCCTCGCCGAGCAGCTGAGCGCCGCCGGAGTCCCGGTCTTCGCCGCCGACATCAAGGGCGACCTGTCCGGGCTGGCAACGGCGGGCGAGGCCAGCGACAAGTTGCTCGCCCGGACGAAGTCCGTGGGCCAGGCCTGGACCGCGACGGCCTTCCCCGTCGAGTACTACGCCCTCGGGGGCGAGGGCATCGGCATCCCGATCCGGGTGACCGTGACGTCCTTCGGGCCGGTCCTGCTCAGCCGGGTGCTCGGGCTCAACGACACCCAGGAGTCGAGCCTGGGCCTGGTGTTCCACTACGCCGACAAGCACGGCCTGCCGCTGCTCGACCTGCCCGACCTCCGTGCCGTCGTCCAGCACCTCACGAGCGACGAGGGCAAGCCGGAGCTCAAGGAGCTCGGTGGCCTGTCGGCCGCCACCGCGGGCGTGATCCTGCGCGAGCTCATCGCGTTCTCCGACCAGGGTGCCGACGCGTTCTTCGGCGAGCCCGAGTTCAACTCCGCCGACCTGCTCCAGCTCGCGGCGGACGGCCGGGGGCTGATCAACCTCGTCGAGCTGCCGAACCTGCAGGACCGCCCGGCGATCTTCTCGACCTTCCTGATGTGGCTGCTCGCGGACCTGTTCCACGACCTGCCGGAGATCGGCGACGTCGACAAGCCGAAGCTGGTCTTCTTCTTCGACGAGGCGCACCTGCTCTTCAACGACGCGTCCAAGCCGTTCCTGGACCAGATCGCCCAGACGGTCCGGCTGATCCGCTCCAAGGGCGTCGGCGTCTTCTTCGTGACGCAGAGCCCGACCGACGTACCCGACGCCGTCCTGGCGCAGCTCGGCTCCCGCATCCAGCACCAGCTGCGCGCCCACACCCCGAACGACGCCAAGGCCCTCAAGGCCACTGTGAACACCTACCCCAAGAGCGCGTACGACGACCTCGGCGAGGTCATCACGACGCTCGGCATCGGCGAGGCGATCGTGACGGTGATGGGGGAGAAGGGCGCGCCCACCCCGGTCGCGTGGACCCGGCTGCGGGCTCCCGAGTCGTTGATGGCCCCGAGCAGTCCCGAGTCGATGGAGGCGACCGTCAAGGCCAGCCCCCGCCATGCGACCTACTCCGAGGTCGTCGACCGCGAGTCCGCCCGGGAGATGTTGGCCAAGAAGCTCGAGGAGGGCGCCAGGGCCGACGCCGAGGCGGCCGGGACGAAGGCGGCCGAGAAGCCCCGGTCCGGCCCGAAGTCGTCCGGTTCCGGGGTCCGCAAGGACGACGGTGGCGGTGTCGGTGGTGTGGTCAGCGACGTCGTGAAGTCCTCGGCGTTCAAGCAGTTCATGCGCACCGCGGCCGCCGAGATCGCCCGGGGAATGTTCGGGACGGCCCGCCGTCGCAAGTAGCCCCACGACAGCGAAACGGTTGCTCCCGGGGATCCGGGAGCAACCGTTTGCCTTTCTGGGGGGTCAGGCCGTCCAGCGGACGGAGTCGTCGACGAAGTCAGCGAGCGAGTTCACGCCGCGCAGGTCACTGCGCTGGTGCATGAGCCGGGTCAGGCTCTGGGCGTGTCGGTCACGGAGAGCGGCACGGCGGGCGATGGCGAGAGCGGCGGCATCCTCGACGGCGGCGACACGGTGGGTGTCGACGGACGTGAGGTGACGGCCGGTCTGGGTCTCAGGAGAGGTCGTCTTCTTCATGACTCAACTGTGAGGTGGTGAGGTTTCGACAATCCTGCTGAGTGGTTACAGATCGGTGTCGCGGCGTGTGACTCGCACGACACCGTGCGAGGCAGCGTCTGGCGAGGTGCTCAGGAACTGATGCGGTCAGGATGACAGGACGTCGTACGCCTCGACCATCGCCGGGCCGTACCAGGTCAGCAGCCGTCCGGACACGAGTCGCGTCGGGACCCGGGTGAAGGCCTCGGGGCCGTCGTCGGCGGTGAAGACGTACGGCTCGTCGGGCAGCAGCACCAGGTCGAGGTCGCTGCGGTCCAGGTCGGCGAGGTCGACCGCGGGGTAGCGGTCCTCGCCGTGGTCGTGGGCGTTGACCCAGCCCAGTCGGCGCAGCAGGTCGCCGGTGTAGGTCCGCGGGCCGACGACCATCCACGGGTCGCGCCAGATGGGGACGGCGACGCGGCCGCGCTCCTGTGCCGGCGGGCCGGACCACCGCTCCCGGGCCCGGGCGAGCCAGCCGGGCTGCGGGTGTTCGAGGGCGACGGCGTACAAGCGGTCGAGGGAGTCGAGGGACTGGGGGACCGTCTCGATGTCGGTGACCCAGACCGCGACGCCCGACTCGCGCAGGCGGCGTACGTCGAGCGAGCGGTTCTCCTCCTTGTTGGCGACCACCAGGTCCGGCGCCAGGGCCCGCAGCGCAGCGAGGTCGGGGTTCTTGGTGCCGCGCACGCGCGCGACGTCCAGACCGGCCGGGTGGGTGCACCAGTCGGTCGCGCCGACGAGCCGGTCGGCGACGTCGGTGGCGAGCGCCTCGGTGATCGAGGGCACCAGCGAGACGATCCGCCGGGGAGGCGCCGTCAGGGGGACCGGATCGCCGAGATCGTCGTGCAGCGCCATGGCGACACCGTAGCCACGCCCGGGTCGGACCGGCATGATCGGACCGGTGAACGCGATCTTCGGGTGGTGCGTACTTGCTCTGGTGTTCGTCGACGAGCTGCTGGCGATGGCGGCGTTCGGTGTGTGGGGGTGGCAGCACGACCCCCGGTGGTTGCTGGTGTGGCTGCTGCCGGTGGTCGCGATGACGGTGTGGTTCCTGTTCGCCTCACCGAAGGCGCGCTACGGGAGCACGCCCGTGCGTGAGGTGGCGAAAGTCGCTGTCTTCGCGCTCGCCGTCCTCGCGCTGGCCGACGCCGGCCACGAGACATGGGCGGTGGCCCTGCTGGTGTTCTCCGTCGTCGTCAACGGCCTTGCGCTGCTCCCGAGCATCAGGATCCTCGTCGAGCGGGAGTGAGCCCGGCCCGGGAGCGCGCGACCGTCTCGCTCAGCGGAGCGCGAGGCTCCCGGAGAGTGCGGGCTTCCAGTCGAGCGCGTCGTGCTCGGCGACGCGTCGCTCCAGGCCACCGGCCACGTCGGCGGGCCACGGAGCGGTCTTGCGGTCCTCGAGCTTCACGCAGAGGAAGATCTCCTCGAAGACGCAGGCGATCCGCTGGTTGGTGTCGTCCAGGACGTAGACCACCGCGTGGGCTGCGCGGTCGGACAGCCCGACCAGGCGGACCCGGACCGACATCTGGTCGCCGGTCCGCAGCTCGTGCAGGTAGGTCAGGTGGTGCTCGGCGGACAGGCAGGCGAAGCCACTGACGATCGGCCAGTTGAAGGGGATGCCGATGTCGTGCAGGGACTCGTCGAGTCCCTCGCTGCCGATGCCCAGGTAGTGCCGGACGTTGAGGAAGCCGTTGCTGTCCTCGAACGCGGTCGGCACCGGCTGGACCGCGAAGGCGGGGAGGGTGGCGAGCTGGTCGTACGTCGGCTGCGTGCTCATGGCTGGGAGGGTATCGACAGTCGGCAGCAATTGGTTCGGTGCCGTCCGTGCGTCGTACGATGGAGGCGACGAATTGCTTCTGTGCAACTACCTCGCGCCGGTCGATCCACCGGTGGTCCAAGGCGGCACCTGACCCCTGGACCGAGGACATGGCTGATCAGCTGATCGCTCACGCGCCCGACCACGCGCCGACACTGCGGCACGCGACCGGACCGACGTACTTCCCCATCGCGCTGGTGGCGCGACTGCCCTACGCGATGATGGTCGTGGGCGTGCTCACCCTCGTCGTGGCCGCGCGCGACTCGCTGGCGCTGGGTGGCCTCAACTCCGCGATGGTCGGTCTCGGCGCCGCCTGCTTCGGGCCGCTGCTGGGTGCGGCCGCCGACCGGTTCGGCCAGCGGCCGGTGCTGCTGGTCGCCGGCGTCGCGTCCACCTCGGCCCTCGGCCTGATGGCCTGGGTCGTCTACAGCCCGCTGCCGACCGCCGCGGTGCTCGCCGTGGCCTTCCTGGTCGGCGCCACGGCGCCGCAGATCGCGCCCATGTCGCGCAGTCGCCTGGTCGAGATCATCGCCGCCCGGATCTCCCCGGCCCGCCGCGAGCGCACCTTCGACGCGACGATGGCCTACGAGTCGGCTGCCGACGAGATGGTGTTCATCATCGGCCCGTTCATCGTCGGCCTCCTCGGCACCGCCGTGGACCCGTGGGCGCCCGTGGCCGCCGCGGCAGTCGTCACCCTCGTGTTCGTCTCGGCCTTCGCCCTGCACCCCACCGCCGTCGCCGTGCGCTCCGTCCGGGGCCAGGCGCTCGCGCCGGCACCCGTACGGGACCTCGGCCGCCCGGCGCTGGTCGTCGTGGTGGCGGGGATCCTCGGCGTCGGCCTGTTCTTCGGGTCGATGCTGACCTCGCTCACCGCCTTCATGGGTGGGCACGGCAACCCCGAGGGTGCAGGCCTCGTGTACGGCGTGATGGGCATCGGCTCGGCCGCCTTCGCCCTGGGCGTCGCGTTCTTCCCCTCGGCCTTCAGCCTCCGGGCCCGCTGGCTGGTCTTCGCCGGCGTCCTGGTCGTCGGCACCGCCGTGCTCCCGCTGGTCGACTCCGTGGCCGGGATGTGCGCGCTGCTGCTCGTGATCGGGATCGGCGTCGGGCCCACGATGGTCACCCAGTACAGCCTCGGCGCGATGCGCAGCCCGTTCGGTCGCTCCGCCACGGTCATGACGATGCTCGGCTCGGCCGTCATCGTGGGGCAGGCAGCGGCCTCCGTGGTCACCGGCACGCTGGCGGACCGGTTCGGGACCGGAGCGGCTCTCCTCGTCCCGTTCGGTGCCGCTGTGGTCGTGCTGGCCGCCGGCGTCGTCAACTGGGTGCTCTCACCCGTCGCGACGCAGGTTGTCGGCAGCCCGTCGCTCGAGGAGGCGGACCTCGCTGGCGTTGCGTGAGCGAGCCGCGGCCGTCCGGAACTGATCCGCGGCCGCCTCGTGGCGCCCCGCCCGCTCGAGCAGGTCACCACGGACGCTCGGCACCAGCGGTGAGTCGCGCAGCGCGCCGGGCTCGATCGCGTCGAGGACTGCCAGGCCCGCCTCCGGTCCTCCGGCCCGGCCGTGGGCCACGGCACGGTTGACCTCCACCACGGGGCCGGGAGCAGCGGTCGCGAGGACGTCGTACCAGCGCGCGATGCGGGTCCAGTCGGTGGCCGCCGCGCTCGCGGACCGTGCGTGCTCCGCCGCGATCGCCGCCTGCAGGTAGTACCGACCCACCGGGAGGCCCCTGCGGGCGAGCTCCTCGGCCCGCGTCAGCGCTGCGAGCCCCCTCCGGATGAGCAGGGCGTCCCAGCGGGAGCGGTCCTGGTCGTCGAGCAGGACCGGTTCGCCGTCGGCGTCGGTGCGCGCGGGCAGGCGGGAGGCCTGCAGCTCGAGCAGCGCCTGGAGGCCGTGGACCTCCGGCTCGTCGGGGGCGACGTCGGCCAGCAGCCGGGCGAGCCGGATGGCCTCCATCGCGAGGTCGGGTCGACTCCAGTCGTCACCCGCCGTGGCGACGTACCCCTCCGTGAAGACGAGGTAGACCACCGCCATCACGTCGTCGAGCCGCTGCGTGCGCTCCTCGCCCGTCGGGAGCTCCAGCTGGGCCCCGGCGTCGACGAGGGTGCGCTTGGCCCGTGAGATCCGCTGTCCCATGGTGGCGTCGGGCACCAGGAAGCCGCGTGCGATCTCGGGTGTGGTCAGGCCCCCGACCAGGCGCAGGGTGAGGGCGGCGCGCGACTCCGGCGTCAGGGCCGGGTGGCAGCAGAGGAAGACCAGCCGCAGGACGTCGTCCTCGATGTGGTCGACCTGCGAGTCCAGGTCGGGCATCGCGCTCACCTCCTCCGCGGCGTGGCCGAGCTCCTCGGTCTTGCGCCGCAGCGTCGCGGCGCGGCGGAACGTGTCGACGGCGCGGCGCTTGGCGGTCGTCATCAGCCAGGCGCCCGGGTTCCCGGGCACGCCGCTGGTCGGCCAGCTCTCCAGGGCGGCGACCAGCGCGTCCTGCGCGAGGTCCTCGGCGAGCTCCACGTCCCGGGTCATCCGGGCCAGGGCTCCGACGAGGCGGGCCGACTCGAGCCGCCAGGTGGCGGTGATCGCGTCGGCGGTCGTGACATCGGCCATGCGGCCAAGCCTAGGGGGCGCGAAGTGCGAGGTTTTCTCCATCGAGGTGCGCAGGATGCTCCTCGGGGGCGGGACATCTGCCGCACCTCGACGGAGAAATCCTGCCACTTCGGCGGAGAAACCCGCGCACTTCGCGCGCGGTCAGGAGTCGGCTGGGGTGGGACCCTCGTCGGGGACCTGGCGCAGGCTGGCGACCATGGAGCACTCGGGCCAGTGCTTGGCGTGGAGGTCGGCGAACTCCTGCTGGCCGGCGATCGCCTCCTCGAGGGTGTCGTACTGCAGCAGCGCCCAGCCGCCGACGGCCTCCCTGGCCTCGGCGTAGGGGCCGTCGACGCGGGTGACCTCGCCCTTGCGGACCACGAAGTTCACGGCGTCCTCGAGGCCGAACAGTCCGCCTCCGTCGAGGAAGTGGCCGTTCTGCGCCTGCTCCCCGATGTAGTTGTCCATGGCGTCGAAGAGCGCCTGCGGCGGGTTGCCCTGTCCCTCTTCCATGCGTACGAATCCCATGAAACGCGGCATCTCGATCAGTCCTTCTCGTTCTTGTAGGTGAGTGGTTCCGAACCTACGTCGAACGGGCGGACCGGTCTTCGACATCGATCTCAGACATTTCTCCGGTACTGGCCGCCGACCTCGAAGAAGGCCTCGGTGATCTGGCCCAGCGAGCAGACCCGGGCGGCGTCCATCAGGACGGCGAAGACGTTCTCGCCGTGAACGGCCGCGTCCTTGAGCGCAGCGATCGCCCGGGTCGCGTCGTTCTGGTGGTCCACCTGGTAGTCACGGACCCGCGTCAGCTGCGACTCCTTCTCGCTCTCGGTCGCCCGGGCGAGCTCGATCGACTGCGGCTCCTCGTCCTCGACGGCAGGCTTGCGGAAGGTGTTGACGCCGATGATGGGCAGCGAGCCGTCGTGCTTGCGGTGCTCGTAGAGCATCGACTCGTCCTGGATCCGGCCGCGCTGGTAGCCGGTCTCCATCGCGCCGAGCACCCCGCCGCGCTCCGAGATCCGGTCGAACTCGGTGAGCACGGCCGCCTCGACCATGTCCGTGAGCTCGTCGATGATGTAGGAGCCCTGCAGGGGGTTCTCGTTCATCGCGAGACCCCACTCGCGGTTGATGATCAGCTGGATCGCGAGCGCCCGGCGCACCGACTCCTCGGTCGGGGTGGTGACCGCTTCGTCGTACGCGTTGGTGTGCAGCGAGTTCGCGTTGTCGTAGATCGCGATGAGCGCCTGGAGCGTGGTGCGGATGTCGTTGAAGTCCATCTCCTGCGCGTGCAGGGACCGTCCGGAGGTCTGGACGTGGTACTTCAGCTTCTGCGAACGCTCGTTGGCGCCGTACTTGTCGCGCATCGTGATCGCCCAGATGCGGCGGGCGACGCGGCCGAGCACGGAGTACTCCGGGTCCATGCCGTTGGAGAAGAAGAACGACAGGTTGGGTGCGAACTCGTTGATGTCCATGCCACGCGCGAGGTACGACTCGACGTAGGTGAAGCCGTTGCTCAGGGTGAAGGCGAGCTGGCTGATGGGGTTCGCCCCGGCCTCGGCGATGTGATAGCCGGAGATCGACACCGAGTAGAAGTTCTGCACCGCATTGTCGATGAAGTACTGCTGGATGTCGCCCATCATCCGCAGCGAGAACTCCGTGGAGAACAGGGCGGTGTTCTGGCCCTGGTCCTCCTTGAGGATGTCGGCCTGCACGGTGCCGCGGACGTTGGCGAGCGCGAATGCCTTGATCTCGTTGAGCTCGGAGACCGAGGGCTGGCGGTCCTCGCGCTCGACGAACGCCTCGACCTGCTGGTCGATCGCGGTGTTGAGGAAGAACGCGAGCACAGTCGGGGCCGGGCCGTTGATCGTCAGGGACACCGACGTCGACGGGGCGACCAGGTCGAAGCCGTCGAACAGCGCCTTCATGTCGTCCAGCGTCGCGACGGACACACCGGAGGTGCCGACCTTGCCGTAGATGTCGGGGCGCGGGTCCGGGTCGCGGCCGTAGAGCGTGACCGAGTCGAACGCCGTCGAGAGACGGGTCGCGTCGGCGTGCTCGGAGAGCACCTTGAAACGTCGGTTGGTGCGGAACGGGTCGCCCTCCCCGGCGAACATCCGGGCCGGGTCCTCTCCGTCACGCTTGAACGGGAACACGCCTGCGGTGAAGGGGAAGTAGCCGGGCAGGTTCTCGTTGCGCCAGTACTTCACGAGCTCGCCGTGGTCGGTGTAGCGCGGCAGCGCGACGCGGCGGATCTTGTTGCCGGAGAGCGACTCCCGCGTCAGGGCCGTGTGGATCTCGCGGTCGCGCACGGTGACGACCTGCTCGTCGCCCTCGTAGGACGCGACCACGTCGGGCCAGCGCTCGATCTGGTCGACGACCTCGGTCGGGAGCGCTGCACGGGCGCCCTGCACCAGCTCGTCGAGGTCCGAGGAGACGACCTCGCCCTGGACGTACTCGAGGCGCTGCAGACGGACCGCTGCCTCGGAGAGGCGGTCGGTGTCCTGGTGGTAGGTGCGGACGGCGTCGGCGATCTCGGCGAGGTAGCGGACCCGGTTGGGCGGCACGATGTGGCCGGCCTCGGTCGAGTGGCGCACCTCGACCCGGGGAAGAGCGCCCTCGTCCATCACCAGTCCGCGAGCGGTGAGCTGCGTGGCGAGCTCCTGGTAGAGAGCAGTCACGCCGTCGTCGTTGAAGTGGGCGGCCGAGGTGCCGAAGACCGGCATGTCCTCGGGCTTCTTGCCGAACGCCTCGCGGTTGCGCACCATCTGGCGCCCGACGTCACGCAGGGCGTCCATCGCGCCGCGGCGCTCGAACTTGTTGATCGCGACCAGGTCGGCGAAGTCGAGCATGTCGATCTTCTCGAGCTGGGAGGCCGCGCCGAACTCCGGCGTCATGACGTACATGCTCACGTCGACGAAGGGCACGATCGCCGCGTCGCCCTGGCCGATGCCGGGGGTCTCCACGATGACCAGGTCGAACCCGGCCGCCTTGACGACGTCGATGACGTCGGTCAGGTGCTCGGGCAGCTCGTGGGCGCCGCGGGTGGCCAGGCTGCGGAAGAACGCACGGTCGCCGTCGAGGGAGTTCATCCGGATCCGGTCGCCGAGCAGTGCGCCACCACCGCGGCGACGGGTCGGGTCGACCGCGATGACGGCCACACGGAGCTTGTCGGACTGGTCGATGCGGAAGCGGCGGACCAGCTCGTCGGTGAGGCTCGACTTGCCGGAGCCACCGGTGCCGGTGATGCCGAGCACCGGAACGGTGCGGCCGGTCGCGACCTCCTTGATGCGGGCCATCATCGCGGCGGGCAGCTGACCGGACTCGGCGCCGCTGATCGCACGGGCGAGCGAGAACCGGTCGCCGGACACGACGGCGTCGGCCTCGACGCTGCCGAGCGACCACGGGTCGACGTCGCACGCCTGGATCATCGAGTTGATCATGCCGACGAGGCCGAGCTCGACGCCGTCCTCGGGCGAGAAGATCTTGACGCCGCTCGTGGCGAGGCGCTCGATCTCCTCGTGGACGATCACGCCGCCACCGCCGCCGTACACCTTGATGTGCCCGGCGCCGCGCTCGCGGAGCGACTCGACGAGGTACTCGAAGTACTCCACGTGGCCGCCCTGGTACGACGACACCGCCACGCCCTGCACGTCCTCCTCGATCGCCGCGTCGACGACCTCCTGGACGGAGCGGTTGTGGCCGAGGTGGATGACCTCGGCGCCCTGGCTCTGCAGGATCCGCCGCATGATGTTGATCGACGCGTCGTGCCCGTCGAACAGGCTGGACGCGGTCACGAAGCGGACCGGGTGCTGCGGAACGTGCAAGGTGCTGTCGGACATGCGATGGCCTTCCATGGTCTTCGGACTTCCGATAATAGGACGTCCTAGTAAATATGGGAAGCGGTAGGGTCCTCCCCATGCCCGCCCCCCGCTTGCCGTTCGACCCGATCGAGCGCGCCGGCGACCACTGGGAGGAACACTTCGGCGACGCCACGTCGATGCGTCTGGCCACCTCGGTGATGCGTGTCCAGCAGCTCATGATCGGAGCTCTCGACGGCGCCCTGAAGCCCTTCGCCCTGACCTTCTCGCGCTACGAGGTCCTCGTGCTGCTGCTCTTCAGCAAGCGCGGCTCGCTGCCGCTGAGCAAGATCGGCGAGCGACTGATGGTCCACCCCACCTCGGTCACCAGTGCCATCGACCGACTGGAGGCGCAGGGATTCGTCGAGCGGGTGGCCGACGAGGAGGACCGTCGTCGTACCCTCGCCCGGCTGACGCCGGCCGGACGCTCCACGGTGCGCAAGGCGACCAAGGCGGTCGCGGCGATCGACTTCGCGATCACCGGCCTCGACGACGGGCAGCAGGCCGAGACCTACGACCTGCTGCGCAACGTGCGCAAGGCATCGGGCGACTTCCCGGACTGAGCTCGCGCCCAGCCCGGGGCGAGCCGGGGCGACCCGGTCAGGCGTAGGTGTGGAACCCGCGCCCGGTCTTGCGGCCGAGCAGGCCGGCCTCGACCATACGGTTGAGTAGCGGGGGAGCGGTGTACAGCGGCTCCTTGAATTCTTCGTAGAGCGACTCCGCGATCGCGCGGGTGGTGTCGAGACCGATCAGGTCGGCGAGCGCGAGCGGGCCCTGCGGGTGGGCGGCGCCGAGCACGAAGCCCTGGTCGATGTCCTCGGCGGTGGCGAAGCCGGACTCGAGCATCCGGATCGCGGAGAGGATGAACGGGATCAGCAGGGCGTTCACGACGAAGCCGGCGCGGTCCTGGCAGTCGATCGCGTGCTTGCCGAGGTCGTCCTGGACGAAGCTGCGCGAGCGCTCGGTGGTCGCGTCGGCGGTCATCAGGGACGGGACGAGCTCGACCAGCTTGAGCACCGGCACCGGGTTGAAGAAGTGGATGCCGAGCACGTGGCTGGGCCGCTGGGTGGCGACGGCGAGCTTCATGATCGGGATCGAGGACGTGTTGGAGGCGAGGATCGCGTCCGGGCTCGTGACGATCTGGTCGAGCTGACGGAACAGTGCGGTCTTGGCGTCCTCGTCCTCCAGGATGGCCTCGACGACCAGGTCGCGGTCGGCGAGGGCGGTGAGGTCGTCGACGACCCGGATCCGGGCCAGCACCTCCTCGGCGGAATCGATCTTGCCGCGGCTCTCGGCGCGCTTGAGGGAGGCCTCGAGCCGATGGCGTGCTGCTTCGGCTGCCGCTGCGGAGGACTCCGCGACGATCACGTCCTTGCCGGCGCGCGCGCAGACCTCTGCGATGCCCGATCCCATCAGTCCGCCGCCGACCACGCCCACGCGTGCGATGTCCGTCATTGCGCTCTCCCGTCGTTGCTCGTCCCTCCAGATTAGTAGGACGTCCTAGTAAATCTAGGCCGCCCCCGCGCGGCGGGCCACGTCTGCCCTCACAAAGAAGGCGGCCCGGCGTTGTCAGGAACTGACGAGAGGGGCGATCTGGTCGACCAGCGCGGACGAGGTGCGCTCGACCATGTCGAGGACGTCGCGGAAGCCTGCGTCCCCGCCGTAGTAGGGGTCGGGTACGTCGCCGGGCGACTCCGGATCGAAGTCCCGGAACAGCCGCAGCCGCTCCGGATCCGCCGCGCCGAGCTCCCGCAGGTCGCGGAGGTTCTCCCGGTCCATGGCGAGCACGAGGTCGTACTCCTCGAGCCAGGTCGCCTGCACCTGTTGGGCGCGGTGCCGGCTGGCGTCGTACCCCTCGTCGCTCAGCAGGCGGGCCGCCCGAGGATCCATCCCGTCGCCGGCGTGCCAGCCGCCGGTCCCCGCACTCACGACCGTGACGACGTCGTCGAGACCGGCGTCGGCGACGCTGGCGTTGAGCACCACGTCGGCCATCGGGGAGCGGCAGATGTTGCCGAGGCAGACGACGGCGACCCGGTAGCGCCCCGGCGTGCGGGGTGCGGGTGCTGTCGTCACTCGTCCTCGACGCCGACGAAGGCGTCGAGGATCCAGGTCGTGACACTGATGATGATCGCGCCCCCGACGGCCGGCCAGAACCCGTCGACGTGGAATCCGAGGTCGACGCCATCGGCGAGCCACGCGGTGAGCCGCAGCAGCAGTGCGTTGAGCACCAGCAGGAACAGGCCGAGGGTGACCAGGATGAAGGGGATCGAGAGCAACGTCAGGATCGGCTTCACGAACGCCGTGATCGCGCACGAGATGAGCGCCACCAGCATCAGCGGGATGAACTTGTCCTGGATCTCGGCGGCGCCGTCCCTGACGCCCTCGAAACGGATGCCGTCGATCAGTTGCGCGGCCACGGCCAGCGCGGCCGCGGTGATGCCCCAGCGGGAGAGGAAGGCCAGCATGCGCTCAGTCTGGCAGGTCACGGCACGACTGCGCCGATCCGTCACCCGGGCAGTCACTCCAGGCCGAGGGCCTCGATGATCTCGATCTCGGCGTCGTCGATGTGCCTGCGCAGGAACGTGTAGGCGCCGTGGCGGCCGTCGATCTCGCCCGCCTCGAGCAGGGCGACCAGGCCTTCGTGGGCCTCGGCCTCGTCGTGCGCGTTGCGGCTGAGCCGGTCGACCTGGGCGAGCGCCAGCTTGAGCTCGTCCATCAGGGCCTCGGCCATGTGGACCAGCCGGGCACTGCCGGTCAGCTCGACGAGGGAGACGTGGAAGGCGAGGTGCCGCTCGTTGAGCTCCTCGTAGGACGCCTTGCCGCCGCGGACCGCCTCCGTGTAGGCCTCGAGCGTGGCGCGGACCCGCTGGCGTCGTACGTCGTCGGCGGCGGTCCATGCCTGCACGCCGGCGCCCTCGAGGACCCACCGTGCCCGGCAGACGTCGCGCACGGAGTCCGCTCGGGGGGTCGCGACGCTGACCCCACGATTGGGCTCGCGGGTCGCCAGGCCCTCGGCGACCAGCACGGTCAGCGCCTCGCGCACCGTGGGTCGTGAGACGCCGAGCGACTCGGCGAGGGCCAGTTCGCGCAGGGGGGTGCCGCTCTCCAGCTCGCCCTCGAAGACGGCCCGCCGCAGCTCGGCGGCCACCCGCGACACGGTCGAGGCGTGCTCGACGCTGAGCGTGGCGAAGCGGGCCTTGGGGCCGGTCGGGGTGGCGGGCATGGGCCCATTCTGCCGCCCGGGGTGACCGCGAGCGGACCACCCGCTATTCTCGACACTGTCAGATTGTCTGACAATCAGCCGATCGGGACGTGCGACGGTGGACGACGGAGGGGCCGATGGTGCAGGGCACGCTGGAGTGGGGATGGCGCTACGCGATGGTGGACCCGTCGGCGTACCGGATCGACTACGCCATCAATCCCCACATGGATCCCGCGGTGCAGCCGGACCCCGCGCGGGCCCGGGACCAGTGGGAGACCCTGCGAGGCACGCTGGTGGGCCTCGGTGCCACCGTGGAGGTCATCCCGGCCCTGCCGGACGCCCCCGACATGGTCTACGCGATGAACCTCGGGCTGGTCGCGCTCCGACCCGAGTGGACCGGACCCGGCCGGCGCTCGGTCCTGCTGTCCCACATGCGCTACCCCCAGCGCCGGATCGAGACCCCGGCCGCCCGAGCCTGGTTCGAGGGTCAGGGCTTCGCGCCGTCGTACGTCGGCCGCGACGGGATCGGCGCGCACTTCGAGGCCGGGGACGCCTTCCCCTTCCGTGGGGACCTGGTGGTCGGCCACGGTCCGCGCACCGACGAGCTCGCCCTCAAGCACCTCGCCGACGACCTCGGCGTGCAGGTGCGGGGGCTGCGGATCGTGCATCCCGGGATGTACCACCTCGACCTGGCCTTCTGCCCGCTCGACGACGACCACGCGCTGGTCTGCCCGTCGGCCTTCGACGACGAGTCAGCGACGGCGCTGCTCGACCTGGTTCCGCAGCCGGTGATCCTCAGCGAGGAGGAGGCCCTGGGCAGCTGGTGCGCGAACTCGGTCGTGGTCGGCCGGACCGTCGTGATGCCCGACTGCCCGCGTCGCGTCCGGAACTGGCTCGACGCCCTCGGCTTCGACGTCGTGCTGGTCGAGGTGTCCGAGTTCCACCTGGGCGGCGGCTCGATCCGCTGCCTGACCAACCCCCTCGACCTGACGGTCGGTCGTGACCTCGACGTGCTGTCCGGCGGCCTGGTCGTGGCTCCAGGTACGGCGGCTGCCTGACCCATCCGGCGGCCGTGCCCTCGAGGGTGCCGGTCAGCGGCTACGGTAGGCGCGATCCCCGCCCGCACGTTCCCCAGGAGACCCGGTGTCCGGTCCCACCCCCGACCAGCCAGCGACCCCATCGTCGGACCCCGGCGAGTCGCAGCTGAAGGTCGGCGGCGGCAAGGGCCTGCGGATCGCGATCGCCGTCGTCGGCGTGCTCCTGCTGATCGGGGTCGTCGTCGCCGGCGTCCTGGTCCTGACCGGCGGCAGCGACGAGGAGGAGCCCACGAAGGGCGCCACCGAGGAGACCACCAGCCCGTCGGACGCCCCGACACCGAGCACGCCCGAGTCGTCCCTCGAGGTTCCCACCGTCGACCCGTCCGACTTCCCGACGTCGACCGACCTGCCGACGATGCCCGACCTCCCGTCGTCCGTCACGGAGTTCCCGACCTCGTTCCCGAGCGACGGTGTTCCCTCGGAGTTCCCCTCGGACTCCGCCGGCTGGGACGCCTGGTTCTCCGACTCCATCGAAGAGGTGCAGCCATGAGTGACCCGAACCAGCCCTACGGCTCCGTCCCGCCGAACTTCCCGCCCCCGCCCGGTCCGCCGCCCGGCCCGCCGGGCTTCCCGCCCCCGGGCGCGCCGCCGTCCGGTCCCCCCGGAACCCCGCCGTACGGCACGCCTGTCGGTGGCCCCGGTGGCCCCGATGGCAAGGGCAAGGGCCTGTGGATCGGCCTGGGCATCGCCGGCGTGCTCGCGCTCGTCGGCATCATCGTCGGACTCGTGCTGGTGCTGACCGGCGGCGACGACGAGGACGGCGACAAGGACGCCGACGACCCGGGCACCAGCGCCAGCGGCGCCGCGCCCGACGAGGTCGTCGAGGGCTTGATCGACGCGGCCGAGGACGACGACTGCGACAAGGCCAAGACGTTCATGACCGACGCGGCCCAGGCCGCCGACCCGTGCTCGTCGGCGGAGTTCCGCCTCCTGTCGACCGGTGACGTGGACGCCGAGGTCGGCGACCCCAGCGTCGACGGCGCCGAGGCGACCGTCCCCGTGCGCTTCGACAACCAGGGCACCGGCGAGGACTACGTCTTCAACCTCGAGCAGGTCGACGGCGCCTGGCTGGTGGCGTCGTACGCCATCGACCACGACGCCTCCTCCGAGCCGAGCGCGACCGACCTCCCGACGGACGCCACGACGGACGCCCCCAGCACCGGATCGACCGACGTGCCCTCGCCGGGCGGCTCCAGCACTGCCGACGCGGTCGCGAACGACCCGAAGTCGGTGACCGAGGCCTTCATGGAGTCCTTCGTCAACGGTGACTGCGCCACGGCGGAGGACCTGGTGACGGAGGCCTACATCGCCGAGGAGGGCAACTGCGACCCGGCGGAGGTGACCCCGTTCGCGAGCGAGCTGACCTACGAGGTGGGCACCCCCGACATCGACGAGGCCGCCGGCACCGCCGTCGTCCCGGTCGAGATCACCGTCGCCGGCTCCACCGAGGACGGCACGTTCACGCTGGTCAAGGAAGACGGAACCTGGCGCATCAACGGCACCGAGTGAGAGCCGCCGACCACGCGGTGTGACCTCCTCGAAACGACCGCTCTCTAGGCTGGCGGCATGTCGATCAAGGTTGCACTGGAGCACCGCACGACGTACGACTTCGCCGAGCCGGTCGCGGTCGGCCCGCACGTCGTACGACTTCGACCTGCGCCGCACTGCCGAACACCGATCGAGGCCTACTCGCTGACGGTCGAGCCGGCGAACCACTTCGTCAACTGGCAGCAGGACCCGTTCGGCAACTGGCTGGCCCGCCTGGTGTTCCCGGAGAAGGTGACCAGGCTCGACATCACGGTCGGTCTGGTCGCCGACCTGATGGTCATCAACCCCTTCGACTTCTTCATCGAGGAGTACGCCGAGCGGGTGCCGTTCGCGTACGACGCACAGGTCGCGGCCGACCTGTCGCCCTACCTGCGTCCCGTCGACGACTCCGCTGCCGCCGCGACCTGGCGTCAGGCACTGCCGGCGCTGCCGGCCGACGGCGTACCCACGGTCGACTTCCTCGCGGACCTCAACAGCGCCGTCCACCGCGACGTCGCCTACTCGGTCCGGATGGAGCCGGGCGTGCAGACGCCGGACCAGACGCTCGCTCTCGGCATCGGGTCCTGCCGCGACTCGGCGTGGCTGCTGGTGAGCCTGCTGCGCCAGTACGGACTCGCGGCGCGGTTCGTCTCCGGCTACCTCGTCCAGCTGGCCCCGGACGCCTATGCGACCGAGGGCGTCGCCGGTCCCACCGGGCCGACCGAGGACTTCACCGACCTGCACGCCTGGACCGAGGTGTTCCTGCCCGGCGCCGGCTGGGTGGGGATGGACCCGACCAGCGCGTTGTTCGCGGGCGAGGGACACATCCCGCTCTCCGCCACCCCGCACCCGAGCTCGGCGGCGCCGATCGAGGGCGCGACCGAGCCGGTCGAGGTCACCTTCGGCTTCAGCAACTCCGTGACCCGCGTCCACGAGGACCCCCGGGTGACCGCGCCCTACACGCCGACGCAGTGGGCGCACATCGACGAGGTGGGGGAGGCGGTCGACAAGCTGCTCGAGGCCGGCGACGTGCGGCTGACGATGGGTGGCGAGCCGACCTTCGTGTCCCGCGAGGACGCCTCCACCCCGCAGTGGAACACCGACGCGGACGGCGAGGAGAAGAGGGCGCTGGCGACGGTCCTCGCCGACCGGCTGCGCGTGTTGTACGCCGACGGCGGGGTCGTGCACCGGGGCCAGGGCAAGTGGTACCCGGGCGAACCGCTGCCCAGGTGGGCGATCTCGTTGCAGTGGCGTGCCGACAAGGAGGCGCTGTGGCGGGACCCCGCGCTGCTGGCCGACCCGTGGGCCACTGCTGACGGCCCGGCGGACGAGACGACAGGTCGGCGGGCCGAGGCGCTCGGCGCCGAGACCACCCGACTGCTGGGCCTGCCCGCCGACCAGCTCCGCGCCGCCTACGAGGACTCCTTCGCCGCCCTGGCGGACCGCATCCGCAAGCCGTCGGGGAGGCGTCCGGGCAGCGAGGAGACCGGAGAGCCTGACGAGGCCCTCGTCGCACGCCTTGACGCCGAGGTCCTCACCCCGACCGGCTGGGTGCTGCCGCTCACCACCGGTGAGGAGGGCTGGACCAGCCCGGTGTGGTCCCTGCGTCGGGGACGGCTGGTGCTGACGCCCGGAACCAGTGCGGTCGGCCTGCGCCTGCCGCTCGACTCGATCGCCTGGGTCGACGCGGCGGCGCCCGCCCAGCCGTCGTACCTCGAGGCGGGCGAGCCGGCCACTCCCGGCATCCCTCCGGTCAGCCTCGTGGACCCCGAGGAGCAGGACCGCACGGCGCTCGCCTTCGAGGAGCGGGACGGCCACGTCCACGTCTTCCTGCCGCCCACGACCCGGTTCGAGGACTACGTCGACCTGCTGTACCTCGTCGAGACCGCGGCGGCCGCCGTCGGCGTCCCCGTCGTGCTCGAGGGCTACCAGCCGCCGCCGGACCCGCGTCTGGTCCAGCTCTCCGTGACGCCGGATCCGGGCGTGATCGAGGTCAACGTCCAGCCCAGCGGCTCGTGGTCCGAGCTGCGCGAGCTCACCACCACCCTCCACTCCGAGGCGCGGCACGCCCAGCTCTCGACGGAGAAGTTCGACCTGGACGGCCTCCACACGGGAACGGGCGGCGGCAACCACCTCACGCTCGGTGGTCGTCAGCCGATCGACAGCCCGATGCTGCGGCGGCCCGACCTCCTGGTCAGCCTGATCACCTACTGGCAGCGGCACCCGTCGTTGTCCTACCTCTTCTCCGGTCGGTTCATCGGCCCCACCAGCCAGGCGCCGCGCTTCGACGAGGGCCGCCCGGAGGCGGTCTACGAGATGGAGATCGCGTGCGCGGAGGTGGCCAGGCTTGTCGCCGACGGCGACGAGCCCCGCCCGTGGCTGGTGGACCGTGCGCTCCGGCACCTGCTGACCGACCTGACCGGCAACACCCACCGCGCCGAGTTCTGCATCGACAAGCTCTACAGCCCCGACTCCACCCGCGGCCGGCTCGGCCTGCTCGAGCTGCGCGGCTTCGAGATGCCGCCGCACCCGCAGATGGCGCTGGTGCAGGCCCTGCTGGTCCGCAGCCTGGTCGCGATGTTCTGGGAGAACCCGATCGACCCGTCGACCGCGCCCCTGGTCCGCTGGGGCACCCGGTTGCACGAGGACTTCCTGCTGCCCCAGGGAACGATCGCCGACATCGAGGCCGTGGTCGCCGACCTCCAGGACGCCGGCATCGACTTCGACGCCGCCTGGCTGGCGCCGTTCACCGAGTTCCGGTTCCCGCGGATCGGCTTCGCCCAGATCGCCGACGGCCCGGGCGCGGGCCGCGGGATCAGCATGGAGCTGCGCCAGGGCGTCGAGCCGTGGCACGTCCTCGGCGAGGAGGCGACCGGCAGCGGCACGGCACGGTACGTCGACTCGTCGGTCGAGCGGATCCAGGTGACGGTCCGTGGAATCGACCCGGCCCGCCACCTCGTCACGTGCCAAGGTGTTCCCGTGCCTCTCACCGCCCTCGACGCCGGTCCGGCGTCCGACGCCTTCTACGGCGGAGTGCGCTACAAGGCCTGGCAGCCGTGGTCGGGGTTGCACCCGTCGATCCCGGTCGACTCGCCGCTCACCTTCGACGTCGTCGATCTCGCCTCGGGTGTGAGCCTGGGCGGTGCGACGTACCACGTCGTCCACCCCGGTGGCCGCAGCTACGACCACCCGCCCGTCAACGCCCAGGCGGCCGAGGCCCGCCGCGCGGCGCGCTTCGAGTCCGGCCGGAACACCGCCGGAACCGTCGACGTCGCGGCCCTGCGGGTGGCGGCCCGCGAGCTGGCCTCCACCGAGTACCCGCACACCCTCGACCTGCGCCGGGTTCACCGGAGCGGCCCGTGACGGTGCTGCGGGACTATGCCGCAGGACTCAACCAGCCGACGCTGACGGCTGGCACCGGGGACGGCGGTGGTGACGACGACGTCGCGAGCCGGTACGACGAGGTGGTCGGTCCGGACGGTTCGCTGCGCGCGCCCTGGAAGCGGCTCGCCGAGGTCGCCACCCGGATCGATGCCGACGACATGCGGCGGGTGGCCGATGAGATCGCCCGTTTCCTCGAGGACGACGGCGTCACCTACTCGCGTCCCGGTGAACGGCCCGGTCGCTGGCGCCTCGACCCGGTGCCCCTGGTCGTCGACGCCGCGTCCTGGAAGCACCTCGAGGTCGGTCTCGCCCAGCGCGCAGAGCTCCTCAACGCCGTGCTCGCCGACCTGTACGGCGAGCAGACCCTGCTCGCCGAGGGCATCGTGCCGCCGCCGGTGGTCCTGGGGCACAAGGGGTTCGCGCGGATCGTGGCCCGTACGTCCGCGACCGACCCGCGCCCGCTGGTGCTGTCGGCCACCGACCTCGGTCGTGACGCCGACGGCTCCTGGAAGGTCCTGGGCGACCGCACCCAGGCCCCCTCCGGGCTCGGCTACGCGCTGGAGAACCGGCGCGTGCTGAGCCGGGTGATGCCGGAGCTGTACCGCGAGGCCGACCTGCACCGGATGGCGCCGTACCTCTGGGCGCTGCGCTCCGCGCTCCTCCAGTCCGCGACCGGCGACCTGCCGGACCCGCGGGTCGTCGTCCTCAGCCCGGGTCTGCACTCGGAGACCTACTACGACCAGGCGGCGATCGCCAGCAACCTCGGCTTCCCGCTGGTGCAGGGCAGCGACCTGACCGTGCGCGACGGCTGGGTGCTGATGAAGACACCCCAGCGGCTGGAGCGTGTCGACGTCATCCTCCGCCGGGTCGACGCGGCCTGGAGTGATCCGCTCGAGCTGCGCGGCGACTCCCAGCTGGGCGTGGCCGGTCTCGCCGAGGCCGTACGCCGTGGACGGGTCCGGGTGGTCAACGGACTCGGCGCCGCCGTGCTCGAGAACCCCGGCCTGATGCCCTTCCTGCCCGCTGCCTGCGAGCACCTGCTCGGCGAGCCGCTGCGGCTGCCCTCGGTGTCGACCTGGTGGTGCGGGGATCCCGACAGCCTCGACCACGTCCTCTCTCACCTCGACGAGCTGGTGGTGCGCTCGATCGACGGGTCCGACCTCACCCTCGCCGGTGCCTCGCCCGAACGGATCCGGCTGACCGTGCGGGCCCGCCCGCACGCCTTCGTCGGCCAGCAGCGGATCGTGCTGTCCCAGTCGCCCACGTGGCGCGGACGCACGGCCCGACCGGCCGACGTGTCGCTGCGGACCTTCACCCTGCGCTACGGGTCGGCGTACCGGCCCCTCCTCGGTGGTCTCGCGAGCGTCCGCGAGGGTGACCGGACCCTGGCCAGCAAGGACGTGTGGGTCCTCAAGGACGATGCGTCGCAGCCCGACCAGGGCCTCCACGACGTGATGCCGATGACGGCCGTGCGCTCGCTGCCGGCGACGGTGCCGCGCGTCCTGGACGACATGTTCTGGTTCGGCCGCTACGCCGAGCGTGCCGAGGACATGCTGCGCCTGGTCCTCACGGCCCACGTCCTGGTGACCGACTACCGCTCCCGCCCCGGCTCCACGGGTGGCGTCAGCCTCGAGGTGCTGATGTCGGCGGTCCACCGCCTCGCGGGGCGTGCCGAGGACGACGACGACCTCGACCTGCGCTCGGTGCTGCTCGACGAGGACCGGACCGGTTCGGCGGCTCACTCGATGGCCGGTCTGCGCGATGCCCTGACCGGGGTCCGGGACCAGCTGTCCGCCGACGTGTGGCGTGCGATGGGCTCGGTCGAGCGAGCGACGGCGGTGCTCGAGCAGTCGAGCCACAGTCATCAGATCGCCGAGTCCGCGGGGCGGATGCTCACCGGCATCCTCGCGCTCCAGGGCGTCACGGCGAGCATGATCCGCGACGCGGGCTGGCACATGGCCGGTGCCGGGCGGCACCTCGAGCGGAGCCTCCAGGTCTGCCACCTGCTCCGGCTGACCGGCGAGCGTCGCGGGCTCGACGTCGACCGGGACGTCCTCGCCGCGGTCCTGACCGCCGCCGAGAGCTCGGTGACCCACCGCCGCCGCTACCGCGACTACGTGCGCCCCGCCGGCGTTCTCGACCTGCTCCTCAAGGACCCCGAGAACCCGCGCTCCCTCGTGTTCAGCCTGCACCGGCTGCGCGAGCACCTCGCGGCCCAGCAGGGGTCGACCGGATCGACCCGCCCCGAGCGGCTCCTCGACGACCTGGTCGCCGAGGTCGAGGCGACCGACGTGTCGGTCCTGGTCGCCATCGGCGGCGTGGAACGCCCCCACCTGATGGCCTTCCTCGACGACGTCGGGGCTCAGCTCGAACGGCTCGCCGAGGCGATCCGGGCGCAGCACTTCGCGACGGGACCGCGCCCGCGCAGCTTCGGCGTGCTGCCGAGCGTCACGGAGCCGGAGATGTCGCTGTGACGCGCTACCGGGTGGAGCACCGCACGACGTACACCTATGACGACGACGTCACCGACAGCCTCGGCATCGGCCACCTCGTCCCGCGCGCGCTGCCGTGGCAGCAGGTGACGGGGTACGACGTCGCGGTGACCCCGACGCCCGGCGACCTGACCCGGGACGAGGACTACTACGGCAACACGGTCACCTACTTCCAGGTGACCGCGCCCCACACCGAGCTCGTCGTGGTCGGGGGTGGCGAGGTCGACGTCGTCCTCCCGACGATCGACGAGACGGCGGCGGCCCGCCCGTGGGAGGACGTCCGTCCGCTCGTCCATCCCGGCGCTCCCGGCGCCTGGCGGGCCTCGGACTTCGCCCTGGCCAGCGCGGCGGTCCCGCTCCACGGCGGAGCGCGCGACTACGCCGCCGGCTCCCTCACTCCCGGCCGCCCGGTCGGCGAGGCCGTGACCGACCTGATGCACCGCATCCACGCGGACTTCGACTACGACGCCACGGCCACCACGGTCACCTCCACGGTGCCGGAGATCCTCGCCAAGCGTGCGGGGGTCTGCCAGGACTTCGCCCACTTCACGTTGTCCGCGCTGCGCGGCCACGGGCTGGCCGCGCGCTACGTCAGCGGCTACCTCGCGACCGAGCCGCCGCCGGGCAAGGAGCGCGTGGTCGGTGCCGACGCCTCCCACGCCTGGGTGGCGGTCTGGCTCGGGGGCGAGGAGTGGCTCGCTCTCGACCCGACCAACGACCAGTGGCAGAACGACCGCTACGTCACCCTCGCCTGGGGTCGTGACTACGGCGACGTCCCGCCGCTGAAGGGCGTCATCTTCACCGAGGCGAAGACCTCGCTCCTCGACGTCTCTGTCGACGTCGCGCCGATCGTCGCTGGGTGAGGTGCGGGCCGTCGCGGCAGTGATGGAATGACGTCATGAGCGAAGACCTCCCGGACCGGATGCTGTCGCCCGACGGCCAGACGGGCGGCTGGTTCGCCTTCCCGCCGGACGGGTCGCGACCGGACGACGACGACGCGTCCTGGGAAGGTCCGCGCGACGGCTCCTTGATCCGCTTCATGGCCGAGATCTCGGTCGACGTCCCCCTGTGGGGTCCCGACGGCCTGATCTTCAACGACGGTGACGAGCTCGTCGCGGAGTGGGGCATCAGCGAGGATCTCGCCGCTGACATCGTCCGGTGGGGTCGCACGTCCTCTGACGGACTGCAGAGCCCCGAGCTCGACGCCGAGGCCGCCCGTCTGGTCCGTGCTCTCGCCGAGCACACCGACCATCGCTTCCGGTTCGTCTACCAGCCGTGACCGGTACGGCGGCCGAAGCCCGAAGGTCGGCATGGACCGCGCGCTCCGCGGCAGAGTCGGGCGCTCCGCCCCGCCAGCGGCATGGTCGGGGATTCCGCTCCGACAGCGGCATGTACTAGAGAACCTCTCGTTTCCACCGACCGCCAGCCATGGGCGGGGGTGTCGTGATGCCCGGCTTGGTGCTGTGGAAGGTGACCGGCCATTTCTCGGGTGGGAGCGCGAAGATGCCTGCCACGTCCTCGGCGACTTGTTGGGCGCTGCGGTTCTGCCATGGAACTCGCAGGAAGATCTGGTAGCCGACGTCATTCGGGTACTCCCCACTGCCGTACCAGAGGGCAATGCCGAAGAGGTCGTGGTTCTCGTGGTGCCTGGCTGCCCAGCTGACCTTGAGTCCGTGTTCGGCCAGAGCGGCGTGGTTGATGGCTTCGAGGATCGTTCGTGCGGTGGTGTCTTCAGGTCGTTCCCACGAGTGGTCGGCTGCGATTCGTGCGACCTCGGCGTCGTAGAGGTCTGCCGGAAAGGTGACGCCGTGGCCCATTGGGACCTCGATGTGCCATTCCCAGTGAACGACATCGCCGACACGGACGATCGTGACGTCGGTGGAACCGCATCCGTAGACCCCGCAGTCGCAGCGCGCAATCGGCGTCCGGGTCGGTTCGGCCATAGCCACAAGTCGGTTGGTTGGGATCAGGATCTCGAATGGATCCATGCCCATCCCGGCACCCATGGAGGTCATCTCGGTGTCGTTGACATGGACGAGAACCTCATGTCCGCCGACGGATCCGTCGGCAGGTTGGATCTCGAAACGGATGGTGTCGGTGGGCTGACGTGAGTAGGTCTGGCCACCGCTTGCCAATTGTCGCCATGGCTCGATGGAGTTCGGGGTCGGTATGGCGAGTTCGGACAGTGCCGAGTCGAGGATTGGCCGGATCTCGTCGTTGCGGAGTTCGGGGTCGAGTCCGGCAAGTACCCGGAGGGTGGGGCTGTCGAGTCCGGCGACGAGGCAATGGGTGGCGACTTCAATGAGTTCGGCTGTCGCCGTGACGGTGGTGCCGTCGGACACGCGAAGGACTGCGGCGCTGTTGGAAATCCACCGGGAGGCGACGTCATAGAGACGTTGCTCTGGGAAGGTGGGCGCGGAGTTCATGGGTTCACTATCGGCCGGTCGGGCTGTTTGGTCGAGTCAGTTTTGGCCGGGTCTGGAAGTGGAAACGAGTTACCGACGTCCGACTGCTACATCACGGTGCAGAAGTCGCGTGATGACGACGCATTCACCGACGCCGTGACCGTTGCCGAGGGCTTGATTCAACGCTTCTGGCTACTGAGCAGCGCCGACAGGTCCGACGAATGGTCGCTGCAGTGTGTCGGCGAGCCAGTCCGTCCGCACGGGCACGCCCCGCGTGATCCCTGACCAGGACTCATCAGCTCGACCGCGCGCCAATCGGCATGTCAGCGCGCATTGACGCTCGGCGGCCCGCGGGTTCAGGCGGCGAGGTACTTGACGATGAACTGGGTGGTGTAGATCTCTGCGGGTGAGAGCTCGTGGCCGCCGGACGGGGTCATGTTGCTGGTGAGCTGTCGGGTGCCGCTGTGATCGATGAGGTAGTGGGCCCCGTAGGGATCTCGCCAGACGAGGATCCCGGGGAAGGGTTGTCGAAGCTCCCAGCCGGTTCGTTGGCCTTGTCGGTCTTCCTCGGTGTGGTGGGTCTTGATCCGGTGATGGGCCCTGGTCATCGGGGCGAGGTTCCCGACCGCGGTGGGTCCGCCCTGGGCGTAGGCGATGGTGTGGTCCAGATCGACCTTGCGGGTGGTGTTCGCGGCGTAGGGGAACACGTCGCCGCCGTGCATCACGTGCACGGCTTCGCGCATCGCGGCGGGGATCTCGTAGGCATCCACCGGCGCGTGGTTGGCGGGGTTGATGACGGGGGCGACCTTGACCTGTCCGGCGATGTGTTCGATGAGGTGCTTCACCCACGCGATGCTCACGGGCCCGTGGCCCTCCATCCGCGCGATCTGGGAGTCGGGGGTGAGGTGCAGGGTGAACTTGACCTTCGGCTTCACGGGGCCGGCGTCGAGGTCCACGTGTTCGTGAAGATCGGGGTGGGCGTCGGGGTTGGTCAACAGGGCGAACGCGGCCAGTTGTCGTTCGGCCTTGCCGACACCCGGCATCGTGGCCTCCAAGGCCCGGGCGACGGCATCGATGCCACCGATGGAGCCGAGCAGGGATGCGATGTGCTCACGGATGATGAGGGTGCCGATGCCGTGCTTGTTGACCCGGCGCATCCGGATCCCGCACTCGAGCGCCGAGGCCTTCTCCTTGGCCTTGGCGAGCTCGGGGGCTGCCGCGGCGACCTTGCCCTCGACGAGGGCTTCGAAGCGTTTCCACGCCAGGCGGCCGTCGGCGGACTCGACGACCTCGGCATCGACCCACGCGGCCTCGTCGGCACTGAGCTCGCGGGTCGCTTCGGCAACATGCCTCGCGTGTCCGGCCCGGGTGGTGCCGGCCTTCAACCCCTCGGCCAGTCGTGGGAGGCGGTGATGGATGTCGACGGCGTCGGCGATCAGGCGTTTCGCACCGTAGGGGGAGGTCTGGATCCGGGCGCCGAATGCGGATGGGGCGTACTCGGTGATCGGCGGGGTCCCGGGTGCTCCTGCGGGCACGGCACGCTCCCGGGCGCGCAGGGACAGGTTCTGGTGGCGATCGGGGTGGTGCAGCACGGCCCACCGGTGGGCGGCAGCGAGCAGGTCCCGCTCGGCCTGCAACCTCGTGGTGTGGCAGGTCTCGACGTAGGCCAGGACGTCGGTCCTGGTCATGTCGTCGAGCACGCCCCTGTTCATACCCGTATTGGATCACGGAGGGCCGACACAACGACCTACGATGCGAGCGGGTTGTGGAGGAACGGGCCGCAGCGGGGCGTTGGGGACGGCAGGTGGTTGCACCGGGGACAGAGGTTTCGAGGCTCGGTCGCTGCGCGACCTCGCACCTCATCCATCGGGGGTCGCCCCGACCTCCGTGACGGATCTGTCGACGCCGTACCCCCTCGGCTCCTAGGCTGGGCCCATGAGCCAGCCGCCGTACGGTGTCCCGCCTCAGCAGCCGCCGCCCTACGGGCAGGCTGCTCCTCCGCCCGCCTACCTCGGGGGTGGCGCTCCCGGACCGGTTCCCGGCGGCCCGCCGCAGTACGGCGCTCCGGGAGGCGGCTTCCGCGGACCGGGCCTGCCGCCGCCCCCGGCGTCGGCCACCCGGACCATCGGTCTGGTCATGGGCCTGATCACGACGTTCGCGCTGATCGCGGTCGTCGTGCTCGTGTGGCTCATCACGGCGAACAACTGAGCGGGCCGGTCCGACTCGGTGCGTTCCTTCTCCTGTCGCCTGTGCGACAGCCCCCTGTTCTTCGACAACTCCCTCTGCGTTTCCTGTGGCACCGCCCTCGGTTTCTCGCGGGGTGAGCGCGACATCGTTCCCGTCGACCCCGAGGGCCAGTACGTCGACCTCGCCGGTCTGGTGTGGCACGTCTGCGTCAACCTCAACCTCTCGGGCTGCACCTGGCTCGCGGCCATCGAGGGCGAGCAGTGCGAGGCGTGCGACCTCACCCGGATCCGCCCGGCGGCGACCGACCTGGTGGGCATGGCGCAGTTCCCCGCGGCCGAATCGGCCAAGCGGCACCTGGTCGTGGAGCTGGACACCCTCGGGTTCGACATCACCGGACTGGTCTTCGACATGCGCTCGAGCAGCGAGGCCGCCGGTGAGGACGTCGTGATCGGCCACGCCGACGGGGTGATCACGATCGACCTCGCCGAGACCGACGACGCGCGACGCGAGCGGATCCGCCAGGAGCTCGGCGAGCCGTACCGGACGCTGCTCGGCCACCTCCGGCACGAGGTCGGGCACTACCTGCAGTCCCAGCTGGTCACCCCGGCCGACCCCGACCTGCTCGCGCGCTGCCGGGAGCTCTTCGGCGACGAGACGGCCGACTACCAGGCCGAGATCGACCGCCACTACTCGCAGGGGCCGCCGTCGGGGTGGGAGGACTCCTACATCACGACCTACGCGACGATGCACCCGTTCGAGGACTTCGCGGAGACCTTCGCGCACTACCTCCACATCAGCGACACGTGTGAGACCGCGTCGGCCTACGGCCTGGGCACGGTCGACGTGTCGGCGTTCAGCGTGTTCCGCGACCTGGTCCTCGCCGTGTGGGTCCCGCTGTCGGTCGCGCTCAACCAGATCAACCGTTCGATGGGCAAGGCCGACGTCTACCCGTTCGTGATCCCTGATCCCGTGCTCGACAAGCTCGACTTCGTGGCCGGGCTGGCCCGGAGAGGTTGAGGTGAGCGGGCCCGGTCGCCGATGGCTGGTCGGAGCCGTCCTGCTGGGCGTGCTGACGGCACTGGTCGCTGCCGTGGTCTCCGTCCTCTCCTTGCGCGCCCCCGGTCCGGCAGAGGTCGCGGAGGACTACCTCGCGTCGAGCTGGAACGGCGACTGGCGAACGGAGTGCGACCTCGCCACCAAGGAGTGGCGGCGGGCCGACCTCTTCGCCGGGTACCCGTTCGCGGACTGCGCGGCCTTCGCCGACGCGGCCGAGGAGGCCAGCGGTGAGGGTGGCTTCCTCGACTTCGCCGACGACACCGACATCGACATCACCGTCCAGACGGTCAACGACGACGACGGGCGTGCCCGGGTGGAGTACCTCATCGAGTTCAGGTACGACGGCCCGGACCGAGAGGGCTTCGACGCGCTCTGGCAGGGCGGTGGGGCACTCGACCGCGGAACCGTGGAGCTCGTCGACGTCGACGGCGCCTGGCGCGTCGCCGGCGTCGACGCCGGTTGACGCTGGTTGGCGCTGGTTGACGATGCGCCGCACAACCTGCGCCACCGAGGCATGAAACGTGCCCAGCGTGGAATGATGCGGGCCATTCCGGAACGAGAAGTCCACTCGCGCGACCAGGGAGTTGCCCATGTCTGACCCGAACCAGCCCACGACCCCTCCCGGGTGGTACCCCGACGGCCAGGGAGGTCAGCGCTGGTGGGACGGCACGCAGTGGACCGAGCACACCCAGCCCCCGGCCGGCGGAACCCCGGCAGCCCCGGCAGCCCCGGCCTCGCCGGTGCCCGGTGACCAGGCGACGGTCGTCGCCCCGAACCGTGCGGCCGACTTCAACCCCGGTGGCGCGCAGGCTGGTTACGGCCAGCCTCAGGGCGGCCAGCCTCAGGGCGGCCAGCCGCAGCAGCAGCCGGGTCAACAGCCGGGCCAGCAGGGGTGGGGTCAGCCCGCAGGCCAGCCCGTCTACGGCCAGCCGGCCGGACAGCCGGGCTACGGCCAGCAGCAGCCCTACGGCGGGGGTGGCGGCTACGGCCAGCCGCCGTACGGCGGTCAGGGCTCGGGCTCGGGCGGCGGCAAGGGCAAGGGCAAGCTGTTCGCGATCATCGGTGGCCTGCTCGCCGTCGTGATCATCGCGGTGATCCTGGTCGTGGTGCTGCTCAAGGTCGTGGGCGGCAACAGCCCCGAGGCGGTCGCCAAGGAGTACCTCGCGGCCCAGAACTTCTTCGACCCCGACTTCAGTGCGCAGTGCGAGCTGCTCGCCAAGGACTCGCGGGAGTCGCTGCTGGAGAACGCCGACGCGAAGGACTGCGACGCCTACGCCGACGAGCAGCAGAAGGAGTACGACGACGAGACGGACGACAAGCTGTCCGACAACGACTCGTGCGACAAGACCTTCGACGACGTGAAGGGCGACTTCGACTACGAGGTCGAGGTGAAGGACGTCAAGGAGGACGGCGACACGGCGACCGCCGACTACGAGGTCACCACCAAGTTCACCGGCGACAAGGACGTCATCACCGACTGCGACGGTGACGACAGCGACGTCGAGAACACCGACGAGGGCACCCTGGACCTCGTCAAGGAGGACGGCGACTGGAAGGTCGAGTTCACCGGCGGCGACGAGTGACCCTCGGCCGGTGAGGTCGTCCTCCGCACTCCTGCTGGTCATCGTCGCCACGATCCTCGCCCCCTTCGCCATCGGGACGACGTGGCTCACCGGCCGTGTCGATGACCGGCAGGAGTACCTCGACGCGATCGCTCCGCTCGCGGACGACGCGGGGGTGCGACAGGTCATGGCCGACGCCGCCGCAGCGGCGTCGGTGACCGCGCTCGAGAGGTACTCCCCGGTGGGGCTGCCCAGTGCCGTGTCGGACTGGGCGCAGCTCGCGGCCACCCAGGTCGTCGAGAGCCCCGAGTTCCCGACCTTCTGGCGTCAGGCCAACGAGGACGTCCACCGTGACGCCCTCGCGCTGCTGGAGGACCCTGACGCACCCACCGACGGCTCGCTCACCGTGGACGCCAGCCCGCTGGTCGCCCAGATCCTCCTCGAGCTCGAGGACCGAGGCATCCCCGTGGGTCTGCTGCCGCGGATCCCGCTCCAGGTCCCGGTCGTCGAGCGAGCGAAGATCGTCGAGGCCGGACCGACCTACCGCTCCGCCCACGAGGTGGCGCAGTGGCTGCCGGTCGTCTGGGCCGGCCTGGTCGCCCTGGCGCTGCTGATCGCCGTCGGGTGGCGAGGCCGGGTCCGCACCGCCGGTCTGGCGATGCTCGGTGTGGCCCTGGCAGGCGGCGTCCTGCTGCTGGCCGCGGATCCGCTCGCCGAGGCGGCCGCGGACCGCGCGGAGGTGGCCAACCAGGAGCTCGTGCGGATCATGCTCGATGCGGTGCTCGGGTCGTTGGCGCCGTACTCCCGGGGATTCCTGCTGGCTCTCCCGGTCGGTCTGGTGCTCCTCGCCGGGTCCTTCTGGCCGCGTCGCGAGTACGTCCACGACGAGGATCACGGTGCCTACGCGGAGTGAGCCGCGGGGGGCGAAGTCCTCGTCACACGGACGCTGTGACGCGTATCGTGAAGGGAATCGTCGTTCCGCCTGACGCCACCCATCCTTGTGGTTACAGTCGGGCCGCCGACCTACCCCCGACCCGTGGCACGGCGACCCTGTCGCCACGGACCTAGGAGTGGCAATGACTGACCCCGTTTTCGGCCCTGCTCCTGATCTCGACGCCGATCCGGAGCTCGTCCAGCTGTTGACCCCCGAGGGGGAGCGGGTCCACCACCCGGGCTTCGACCTCGAGTTCTCCGCCGAGCAGGTCCGCGGCTTCTACCGCGACATGACCCTCG
Organism: Nocardioides sp. Root190; assembly: GCF_001428565.1. Lineage (GTDB taxonomy): Bacteria > Actinomycetota > Actinomycetes > Propionibacteriales > Nocardioidaceae > Nocardioides. Next base: position 323,010 of record NZ_LMIA01000007.1, read on the forward strand.
TGCGACGCCTCGACATCGAGGCGACCGCGCTGCAGCGTCACGGCGAGCTCGGCCTGTGGGTCCAGTCGCTGGGGCAGGAGGCGGCGCAGATCGGTGCGGGTCGCGCGCTCCTGCCGCAGGACTATGTCTTCCCGACCTATCGCGAGCACGGGGTCGCCTGGTGCCGCGACATCGATCCGGTGCAGCTGCTCAGCATGTACCGCGGCGTCGACCATGGTGGCTGGGACCCGGCCGAGCACAACTTCAACCTCTACACGGTGGTGATCGGCGCGCAGACGCTGCACGCCACCGGCTACGCCATGGGGGTCCAGCGCGACGGTGCCGTCGGCACCGGCGACCCGACCCGCGACACCGCCGTCGTCGCGCACTTCGGGGACGGTGCCTCCTCGCAGGGCGACGTCAGCGAGGCCTTCGTGTTCGCGGCGTCCTACAACGCGCCGGTCGTGTTCTTCTGCCAGAACAACCAGTGGGCGATCTCGGAGCCGATCGAGCGCCAGTCGCGGATCCCGCTCTACCGACGTTCGCAGGGCTTCGGCTTCCCGGGCGTCCGCGTCGACGGCAACGACGTGCTGGCGACGTACTCCGTCATGCAGGCGGCCCTCAGGCATGCTCGCGAGGGCCAGGGGCCCATCCTCGTGGAGGCGTTCACCTACCGGATGGGCGCGCACACGACCACCGACGACCCGACCCGCTACCGGCACGCCGAAGAGGTCGAGCAGTGGCGCCTCAAGGACCCGATCACGCGGGTGGAGGCCCACCTGCGTCGCGAGGGCCTGGCCGACGAGGCGTTCTTCGAGGAGGTCGCTGCGGAGGCCGACGAGCTCGGCGAGCGGATGCGACGCGAGTGCAAGGCGCTGCCCGATCCGCAACCCCGTGGAATCTTCGATCTCGTCCACGCCGAGCAGACCGAAGAGCTCGTGGCCCAGCAGGCGTCGTACGACGCCCACGTCGCGTCGTTCGAGGAGGTCCACTGATGACCACCATGACGATGGCCAAGGCGCTCAACAACGGCCTGCGCCGGGCGATGGAGGACGACGACAAGGTCCTGGTGATGGGGGAGGACGTCGGCACGCTCGGCGGTGTCTTCCGGATCACCGACGGTCTGCAGAAGGACTTCGGCGACGACCGCGTCATCGACACCCCGCTCGCGGAGTCCGGCATCGTCGGCACCGCCGTGGGTCTGGCGATGCGTGGCTACCGGCCGGTCGTGGAGATCCAGTTCGACGGTTTCGTCTACCCCGCCTACGACCAGATCGTGTGCCAGGTCGCCAAGCTGCACTTCCGCAGCCAGGGCCGGATCAAGATGCCGATCGTCATCCGGATTCCGTTCGGTGGCGGCATCGGCGCGGTCGAGCACCACAGCGAGTCGCCCGAGGCGCAGTTCGTCCACACGCCCGGCCTCAAGGTCGTCGCGTGCTCCAACCCTGCCGATGCCTACACGATGATCCAGCAGGCCATCGCCTCCGACGACCCGGTGATCTTCCTCGAGCCCAAGCGGCTCTACTACTCGGCCAAGGCCGACGTCGACGAGGCTGCGACACCCCCGCCGCTGTGGAAGTCGCAGGTCGTCCGCACCGGGTCCGACGCCACCCTGGTCGGCTACGGACCCACGGTCTCGACCTGCCTGGACGCTGCTGCGGTCGCAGCCGAGGAGGGGCGTTCGATCGAGGTGATCGACCTGCGCACCCTCTCGCCGCTCGACCTCGGCCCCGTCCACGAGTCCGTACGTCGCACCGGTCGCCTCGTCGTCGTGCACGAGGCCCACATGACGCTGGGCATGGGCGCCGAGATCGCTGCCCGGGTCACCGAGGAGTGCTTCCACTCGCTCGAGGCCCCGGTGCTCCGCGTCGGCGGCTACGACACCCCCTATCCGCCCTCCCGGATCGAGGAGGCCTACCTCCCCGACCTGGACCGGGTGCTGGACGCCGTCGACCGGACCGTCGGGTTCTGAGGAGCACCGCCATGACAGTGCAGACTGCCAACGAGTTCAAGCTCCCCGACGCGGGCGAAGGCCTGACCGAGGCCGACATCGTGGCCTGGCGGGTCGCGGTGGGCGATGCGGTCGCCGTCAACGACGTCATCGTCGAGATCGAGACCGCCAAGTCGATCGTCGAGCTGCCCTCGCCGTACGCCGGTGAGGTCCTCGCGCTCCTCGTCGCCGAAGGTGACACGGTCCAGGTCGGCACGCCGATCATTCGGATCGGTGACGCCGGCGCCACCGCGCCCGCAGCGCCCGCAGCGCCCATCGAGCCGGTCGAGCCGGTCGACGACGCGGACGCCCCGCGGACCGGCCCGGAGATCATCGACACCAACATCCCGCCCACCGGCCAGGCGACGCTGGTCGGCTACGGCCCCAAGCAGCGCACCCTGCGGCGGCGGACCCGCAAGGGCGAGGTCCGGTCGGCGCCGCTGGCACCGCCGGTCCAGCCGGCCGCGCGGCAGCCCTTCCCGGACCCCCGGGTCGGTCGCGCCCTCGCCAAGCCCTTGGTCCGCCGTCTGGCCCGCGACCTCGGGATCGACCTGGCGAGCGTGATCCCGACCGGGCCGGACGGGACGGTCAGCCGCGACGACGTGCTCGCTGCCGCCTCCCCGATCATCGAGCGGACCGCCCCCGTGGCCGCGCCGCGGGCGGGCGAGCTGGAGACCCGCGAGCCGATCAGGGGCGTGCGCAAGCAGATGGCGGCCGCGATGGTCGCCTCGATGAGCACGGCGCCCCATGTCAGCGAGTGGCTGACCGTCGACGCGACGGCCACCGTGGAGCTGGTCGCCCGCTTCAAGGAGCGGCGGGAGTTCGCCGGGATCAAGGTGAGCCCGCTGCTCGTCGTGGCGAGGGCCTGCGTTCTCGCGATGCGGCGTACTCCCCTCGTCAACTCGACCTGGGACGAGGCGGCCCAGGAGGTCGTGGTCAAGCACTACGTCAACCTCGGCATCGCGGCCGCGACCCCCCGCGGCCTGATCGTCCCGAACATCAAGGGAGCCCACGACCTCTCCCTGGTCGAGCTGGCCCAGGCGCTGGAGACCCTCGCCGACACCGCCCGCGTGGGCCGCACGCAGCCCGCAGACCTCAGCGGCGGCTCGTTCACGATCACCAACATCGGCGTGCTCGGCGTCGACGGCGGCGCCCCGATCATCAACCCGGGGGAGTCGGCAATCCTCTGCCTGGGCGCGATCAAGTCGCAGCCGTGGGTGGTGGGGGACCAGGTCGTCCCGCGCCAGGTGATGACGCTGTCGCTGTCCTTCGACCACCGTCACATCGACGGTGCGACGGGCTCGCAGTTCCTCACCGACGTCGCGGGCATCGTGAGCGACCCGGGCTCGGCCCTGCTGTTCTGAGCGGGCTGGGGACAGACCTCCCGGGCTCGGCGCGCTGCGGGTACAAACGAGGACGTGCCCGCCCCAGATCGTCGTGACCCGCCCGCACCGGGCGACCTGCTCGGTCCCTACCGGATCGTGCGTCGCCTCGGGCAGGGCGGCATGGGCGCCGTGTACGACGCCGTCGACACCACGCTCGATCGCCACGTCGCGCTCAAGGTGATCACGCCCGCGCTCGCCGACGACCCGCAGATGCGCGAGCGGTTCGTCCGCGAGGCCCGGGCGCAGGCGTCGCTCGACTCGCCGCACGTCGTCCAGGTCTTCTCGCACGGCGAGGTGGACGGCCGACTCCACATCGTCACCCAGCTCGTGCCCGACGGCGACCTGGGCCGGTTCGTGCGGCGCCACGGCCCGCTCGAGCCGGGGTTCGCCGCCGACCTCGTCGCGCAGGTCGCGGACGGGCTGGCCGCGGCGCACCGCGCGGGTCTGGTGCATCGCGACATCAAGGCGTCCAACGTGCTGCTCCGCCACCGCGGCACCGACACCGTCGCCCAGCTCGCCGACTTCGGGATCGCGGACGCCTGGAGCGCCGGTGAGATGGCCGCGGACGTCGTTGCTCTCGGTCGGCTGCTCGGTTCGGTGCTGGCCGACGGCGTCGGCCGGGAGCTCGCCGCTGTGGTGGGTGCTGCGAGGTCGGCCGACGAGCTCCGCGACGGGCTGCGCTCGTGGGGGACCGGGCGCCGGTCGGTCCCACCTGGGGGCCGTCGGGGTCGTCGGCGCCTGGTCGCGGGCGTCGCGGTGGCGGCCGTCGTCGTCGTGGGCGTCGGGGGCGTGCTGGCCGGCGGCGGGGCGTCCGACGACCTCGGTCCGGAGGCGCGGGTGGCGCGAGCGTTGCAGCAGCAGGCCGGCCTCGACGACACGAGCGCCACCTGCGCGGCGCACCGGATCGTCGAGCGTCACGGCGTCGAGGGGTGGCGCCGTCCGGAGCACCGCGACGACGTCCTCGCCGCCGTTGCTGCCTGTCTCTGGTGGCCTCAGCCGTCGGCGAGCCGGATCAGTCCGAGGATCGTGGCGACGTACAAGGAACCGTCCGGACCGAGGTAGATCGCCGCGTAGTGGTTGTTCCACTGGATGCCGGTCCCGGTGAGACGGCTCCACGCGGTCTCGCCGGTGCGGATGTCGATCGCGGTGACGTACCAGGCGTCGAGGAGGTCCTTGCGCGGCGGCTTGGAGTACACGTAGACGAGCCCGTTGCCGAGCGAGGCCTTCGGTACCGAGGTCGGTGCGACGGTCGGGTTGGTCCACGCCACGTGGCACCCGTCGGGCTCGATCATCACCCGCGAGACGCCGGGCGTCGTCGACCTGCCGAGCAGGGTCGACTGGACGCCGGCGTACCCGTGGTTGTTCTCGATGATCAGCGAGTTGCCGGCGGCGACGAGGCTGTTCTCCGTGGTGCTCGCGCCACTCCGCAGGACCGGCACCGAGCAGTGCTCGCGCTCGGCGTCGGGCACGCCCTTGCGCCGGTCGTAGACGATGACGTGGCTCTGCGGCTCGGCGTTGTCGGCGATCCCGATCCAGCGCTCGCCGATCAGGGTCGGGGACGTGCCGGAGCCCTGCGAGAGCATCCCGGGCTTGACCCCGGTCCCGCGGTCGTAGGGGATCGCCCAGGTGATCTCGGGGGTGCCGTCGGCGGCGGCGTCGAGCCGGTAGGACTGGTGGGTCGAGACGAAGTAGACGCCACCGGTCTCGTCGGTGGAGACCGAGTTGAAGATGCCCTCGCCCTCCGGGAGGTCGAGGGCGTGCACCGTCCCGCTCGCCCGGTCGAGGGTGCCGACGGTGCCCTGCTGGCTGAACCACCAGAGCCGGCCCGACCAGTCCACACCCGTCGCGACGAGGCAGTCGCCGTCGGCGAGGTGCGAGGCGAGCGGCCAGGTGCGCCCCTTCGCGAGCTTGCCGTCAGAGGTGACCTGGACCTCGGCAATGGCCGACTCCGTGGTCGTCGCGTAGGCACGGTCCTGGCCGTCGAGGAAGAAGTAGGTGCCACCGCAGATGTCGGTGAACGGGTTGGCGGACTTGCTGAAGTCACGCGCCGACAGCTGGAGCTGGGAGAGTGCGCGCAGCGTCACCGGGTCGATGACCATCATCGTGAAGCCCTCGAGACCGCCGCACAGTCCGACGATCCGGCCGCGGGAGTCGAACGCCATCGTGGCGCACTCCCGGATGCCGTACGACGCCGTGCGCATCGTCAGTGCGCGACCGGTCGGGCCGGAGACGGCGTACGCATCGGTGCTGTAGGCGTCGTTGTGCATGCTGCTGCGGCCGTTCGGCGCCAGGAACGGGTTCTGCGGCACGGGCGGCGCGGGCAGGGGTTGGGGCGTGACCGCGGCTCCGGTGAACCGGGGCACCAGCAGGTCGGTCGGCAACGGCGGGATCGGGAGTCCCGGGACGGTCGGCAGTGCGGGCAGGCCGGGCAGCGCGAAGCCGCTGGTGGTGCCGGTGCTGCTGGAGTCGCCGTCGTCGGCCGCGACCGTCGGCGTCGCGGTGCCAAGGGTCAGGGTGAGGACGCCGGCAGCCGCGACGGCGGCCAGGGAGCGGAGACGCATCCGACGAGAGTAGAACGTGTTTCATTCTCGGCGGAAGGGGTGCTCGGCAAAGTCGCTCAGCGTGCGGGCGTCTCCTTGCCCAGCAGCCAGGCGTCGAAGAACTGGGAGAGCTCCGCGCCGGTGGTCTTCTCGATCCAGTCCCAGTACTCGGTGCGGTCGGCGGTGCCGTTCTCCTGCGAGGCCGGCCACTCGCGCAGCACCTTGAAGAAGTCGTCGTCGCCGAGCTTCTCCCGCAGCTCCTGCCACATCAGGGCGGGGCCGTAGTAGATGTTGCCGTCGCCGAACTGCTTCGGGTCGAAGGTCGCGGGCGGACCCGCGCCGGCCCGCAGCTGGGTCTCGAAGGAGGCCCACTGGTCCATCTTCTCCGCGACCTCGATGCCCTCCTGCTCGGCCTCCCACATGCCCTGGAGGTACATCGCCATTCCTTCGTTCATCCACACGTCGGACCAGTCGGCGGGGGTGACGGTGTCGCCGTACCAGTGGTGCGCGACCTCGTGCACGATCGTCCCGGCCGAGAGGCTGTAGGACGTGTTGCCGAGGGTGATCATGGTCTGGGTCTCCATGCCGCTGTCGTTGTCGACGACGAGGATGCCCAGCGAGTCGAACGGGTAGGGCCCGAGCACGTTCTCGACCCAGTCGACGGCCTCGGGCAGGTAGTTCGTCTGGCCGGGCAGCGCGCCGCCGTCGGCGTCGGTCCACACCTGCAGCGGGACGCCGCTGCTGGACTCCAGGTCCGTGTGCTGGAAGTCCCCGAAGGCCACCGTGACGAGGTACGACGACGCGGGCTCCGCGAGGTGCCAGGTGGTCGTCGTCGAGCCGGCCTTCTCCGTGGTGTCGGTGAGCTGGCCGTTGGCCACGCCGGACCAGGGGGAGGGGACGGTGAGGGCGAAGTCGTAGAACGCCTTGTCGGCGGGCTGGTCGTTGACGGCGTACCACGTGAACGCGCCGTAGGGCTCCTGCAAGGTCCAGGTCTCGTGCTCGTCGGTGATGCTCCAGCCGACGCCCTGGGTGAAGTCCGAGCGGGTGCTCGGGGCGGGCGCGGGCGCCGGGGTTCCGGCGTAGGTGATCGCGAGCTCGTACTCACGGTCCTTCGTGATCGGGTGCGCGATGCTCAACTGGGTGCCGTCGATCTGGTGGCCGGCCTCGGCGCCGTCGACCGTCAGCTCGGAGATGGCGAGCTGCTCGTTGAAGTCCAGCGGGATCGCGGTGGCGTCGCCCGTGGCCCGGAACGTCAGCGTCTGCCGGCCGGTCAGCTCGTCCTTCTCGGGGTCCCAGGTCAGGTCGAGGTCGTAGTGCAGGGCGTCGACGAGCGGGTCGCCGATCTGCGGGTAGACCGAGTCCTCACGGGTCTCGCTGCGGGCGAGGGCGTACTCCCCGCCGTCGGCAGGGGTGGTCGGGGTGCTGGTCACCGTGGGCGTCGGGGTCGGCTCGTCGTCGCGGTCGGACCGGGGGTCGCCGTCGTTGCCGCACGCGGCCAGCGCCAGGGCGAGGGCGGCACTTCCGGCCGCCGTCAGGAGGCGGGGTGCGCGAGTGGTGCGGGTCATCGTCGGTTCCTTCCCGGGGTGTGCGGTCATCATGCCCGGCGAACGAATGTGAACACTGCTCACTTTCCGGTGTTACCCTCGCCCGACTCGCTCGTTGAGTGACCGGGATCACTTGCTCTGGAGGTTGGCGTGGAGAGACTGCAGGACACCGGGACCTCGCGACGGATCGGGCTGGCCGTCGTCACGGCCCTGTCGATCCTCGGCGTGGCCGCGCTCCTTCCGGGTGGTGGCGCCGGCGCTGGTACGCCGAGCCTGGCTGCGGCCGCGGAACAGCAGAAGGCCGACCGCGGTCTCCCGCACGACGACTCACTGCTCCCGCCGCACGACCACAACGACCCCGCCACCAAGAACGACGTCTCCCGCGGACTCGCCGTCGGTGACGACGTCGTCGACCCCACCTCGGCGGTGCAGCGCACTGCCTCCGAGAGCTACGTGAACTCGCAGCGGGCGCTGGCCGACCCGCCCCTGCGCACCGCGCGCCCCTATCCAGTCCGTACGTCCGTCCCCGCCCACCGCTACGCGATGGCGGGCGGTTGCTACACGCTGAAGGCGCCGACCGGGGCCTTCGGTCCCTACTACTTCAAGGCGACCCGGCTGGGCGGCTACCTCCTGCACACGCCCGAGGGTCAGCTCGCCCTCCAGGGCAACGGCACGGTCAAGGCCGTCGCCAGGGCGAGTGCTGCTGCGGACTGGACGGCGCGGGTCGCCACGGGCGGCTTCCGGTTCGACGTCGGGTCCGGCAAGGCGTTGACCGTCGTCGGCGGCAAGCTCGTCAAGGGAGCCGGGACGACCTTCGCCCTGCGCGTCGCGACCGGCTGCCCGTCGTACCCCGAGGCCCAGGTCAACGTCACCGGCGACCCGTTCGCCGGCGAGACGACCTACCAGGAGGTGCGTGGCTTCGTCGACGCCCACACCCACGGCATGGCCTTCGAGTTCCTCGGTGGCAGCGTCCACTGCGGCCGGCCGTGGCACGCGTACGGCGCGCCGTACGCGCTCGTCGACTGCCCCGACCACACGTTCACCCAGGGCAAGGGAGCGCTGCTCGAGGCAGCCCTGTCGGGCGAGGCTTCGCACGACCCGGTCGGCTGGCCGACCTTCAAGGACTGGCCGGCTCCCGAGTCGCTGACCCACGAGGGCACCTACTACCGGTGGCTGGAGCGCGCATGGCGTGGTGGCCAGCGCCTGTTCGTGAACCTGTTGGTCGAGAACAACAAGCTCTGCCAGATCTATCCGCTCAAGCGGAACTCCTGCGACGACATGGACTCGATCCGGCTGCAGGCCAAGGACATGCGGGTGATGCAGGACTACATCGACGCGCAGTTCGGTGGCCCGGGCAAGGGTTTCTACCGGATCGTGGAGGATCCGTTCGAGGCGCGACGCGTGATCAACAGCGGCAAGATGGCCGTGGTGATGGGGATCGAGACCTCGATCCCGTTCGGCTGCACGTACAAGAAGCTGCTCGGCAAGGACTATCCCGCCTGCACCAAGGCGGAGATCGACGCCAACCTCGACGAGATGCACGCGCTCGGCGTGCGTCAGATGGAGCTGGTCAACAAGTTCGACAACGCGCTGGCCGGTGTCGCCGGTGACTCGGGTGCGATCGGCCCGCTGGTCAACGCTGCGAACTTCCTGGAGACGGGCTCCTTCTGGGCGATGGAGCACTGCGAGCCGGCCGACGGCGAGTCCGCCGACAACCCGCAGCTCGCGGTGCTGCCCGATCTCGGTGCGGGCCAGCAGGACGCGCTCTTCGGCGCGATCGGCAAGGTGCTCGGCCTGCTGCCGGCGGTCCCCCTCTACGGCCCGCCCGCCCACTGCAACCGCCGCGGACTCACCGAGCTCGGCGTGCACACGATCGAAGCCCTCGCCGAGCGCAACATGGTCTTCGACCCCGACCACCTGTCGGTGAAGGCCCGGGCTGCGTCGATGGACGTCATCGAGGACCTGCGCTACCCCGGCGTCATCTCGAGCCACTCCTGGTCCACGCCCGACACCTATCCGCGGATCTACCAGGCGGGTGGCTTCATCACGCCGTACGCCGGCGACTCGACCGGTTTCGTCCAGAAGTGGCGTCGCCACCTGGGCTGGGCCGACCCGCGCTACTACTTCGGCTTCGGTTTCGGCGCCGACATCAACGGCCTCGGCGCCCAGGGCAACCCGCGCGGAGCCGACGTCGCGAACCCGGTCAGGTACCCCTTCACGGGCCTCGGCGGCGTCCGCATCGACAGGCAGAAGGCCGGGCAGCGCACCTGGGACATCAACGTCGACGGCGTCGCGCAGTACGGCCTCTACCCCGACTGGGTCGAGGACCTGCGCAAGGTCGCCGAGGCCCAGCGCAAGGGCGACGGTGTCCGGATCGTCGAGGACATGGCGCGTGGCGCCGAGGCCTACCTGCAGATGTGGGAGCGCTCGTACGGCGTCAAGGCCGACTCGTGCCGCAACCCCAAGCTGCGCAAGGCCACCTCGACGGTGACCGGGCTCATCCGGACCGGCATGAGCACCCAGGCCGTGCTGCGGGCGGTGGGCCAGCCCTACGAGCGGCTCGGGACGTCGTACACGTTCTGTGCGAAGACCTCGACCCGGACCAGGGTTCCGGTGCGGGTCACGTTCAACGCGGCGGGCAAGGTCACGGCACTGCGCATCTCCTGAGACGGGCATCGGCTGAGGGATTGATCACCCCCCAATCGAAGTTACCTGCCGGTAGGCTCACGGAGTCGGACCTCTGGTCCAGGAATCGGTAAGGCTTGCCTTTGGTTCGCTGACCCGGACCTTGGCCCTAGGCTCGGCCCGCGCATTCGTGTGTGCGCACCCTGAACCTGCAGACGAGTGGAGATGTCGCCAATGCAGATCGTTGCGATCGTGGTTTCGCTGACCATCTCGGTCATCGCCATCGCCCTCACCGCTCGCGCTGTCGTCGCGATGCTCGGCGTCTTCCGGAAGGGGCAGCCGGCGCCCGGCCGCACCGGCAACCCGGTGGGTCGCACGGTGACGATGCTCAAGGAGACGTTCCTCCACACGCGCATGCTCCAGTGGACCTGGGTCGGCATCCTGCACTGGTTCGCCTTCGCTGCGTTCATCGCACTCTCCACCGCCGTCGCGGCCGCGTTCCCGCAGCTCTTCGACCCCGAGTGGACGATCCCGGTCCTCGGGAAGTGGTGGATCTACGAGTGGGTCGCCGAGCTGCTCGGCCTGCTCGGCACGATCGCGATCATCCCGCTGATCATCTACCGGGTCCGGAACCGTCCCTCCGCCAACGGTCGCCAGAGCCGGTTCTTCGGATCGACCATGTGGCAGGCGTACTTCGTCGAGGGCATGGTCCTCCTGGAGAGCTCCGCGATCCTCTTCATCCGCGGTGCGGAGTACAACCTCGCCAAGGCCCACGGCGGCGAGGCCGCCGAGCACGCCGACGCCTTCCACTTCCCCGTCTCGCAGTTCTTCGCCCGCCTCTTCCCGACGGGCGAGGACTCGATCGGGACCCTCGAGAACATCATCTTCTTCATCGCGATGATCAAGATCACCTCGGCGATGATCTGGCTGATGGTGATCTCCAGCAACCTCACCATGGGCGTTGCCTGGCACCGCTTCACTGCCTGGTTCAACATCTGGTTCAAGCGCGAGGAGGACGGCGGCACTGCGCTCGGCGCCGTCAAGCCGCTGACCTCCGGTGGCAAGCCGATCACCCTCGACGACATCGACGACCTCGACGAGGACGCCGTCCTCGGCGCCGGCTCCATCTGGGACTTCTCCTGGAAGGACCTGCTCGACTTCACCACCTGCACCGAGTGCGGTCGCTGCCAGTCCCAGTGCCCCGCCTGGAACACCGAGAAGCCGCTCTCGCCCAAGCTGATGATGATGGCGCTGCGCGAAGAGGCTTTCGCCGTCGCCGGTGGCGCCGAGCCGCGCGCCCTGGTCGGCAAGACCGAGCACGACCAGTCCGACGGGGTGCTCGACTACTTCTACAACCCGGAGGGCGCCGACTTCGTCATCGACGAGGACGCCCTGTGGGGTTGCACGAACTGCGGTGCGTGCGTCCAGCAGTGCCCCGTCGACATCGAGCACGTCGACCACTTCGTCGACATGCGCCGCTACCAGGTGCTGGTCGAGTCGAACTTCCCCTCCGAGCTCAACGGCCTGTTCAAGGGCCTGGAGAACAAGGGCAACCCGTGGAACATGTCCGCCACGGCGCGGCTCGACTGGGCCAAGGACCTGCCCTTCGAGGTCAAGGTCGTCGGTGACCAGATCGAGGACCTCGAGTCCGTCGACTGGCTGTTCTGGGTCGGCTGCGCCGGTGCCTACGAGGACCGTGCGAAGAAGACCACCCGCGCGGTCGCCGAGCTGCTCGACCTGGCCGGCGTCTCCTTCGGTGTGCTCGGCAACGGCGAGACCTGCACCGGTGACTCCGCTCGCCGGGCGGGCAACGAGTTCGTCTTCCAGGGCCTGGCCCAGCAGAACATCGAGACCCTGACCGAGGCGAAGGCCAAGAAGGTCGTCTCCACCTGCCCGCACTGCATGAACACCCTGCGCAACGAGTACCGCGACCTCGGTATCGAGCTCGAGGTCATCCACCACACGCAGCTCCTGAACCGCCTCGTGCGGGAGGGAAAGCTGACCCCGGTCGACCAGGGTGCCGGCGCCCACGCGCGCAAGGTGACCTACCACGACCCGTGCTTCCTCGGTCGTCACAACCAGGTCTACACGCCGCCGCGCGACCTCCTGGAGATCCTTCCCGGCGCCGAGTTCGCCGAGATGGAGCGCAACAAGGAGAAGTCCTTCTGCTGCGGCGCCGGTGGCGCACGCATGTGGATGGAGGAGAACATCGGTGAGCGGATCAACCTCAACCGCACCGCGGAAGCGGTCGGCACCGAGGCCGACCAGATCGCGGTCGGCTGCCCGTTCTGCCGGGTGATGCTCTCCGACGGCCTCACCAAGATGCAGGCCGACGGCGACGCCCGCGAGGAGGTCGAGGTCCTCGACGTCGCGCAGATGCTGCTCGCCTCGGTCAAGGGCGTGCAGGCCACCAAGCTGGCCCCCGGTGCCGGAGCGCCCGCGCAGGCGAAGAAGGCCGCGCCCGCCGCGAAGGACGCTGCGAAGCAGTCCGTCGAGACGAAGGCCGAGCCCGAGCAGGGCGACGTCACGATCACCGAGGACACCGTCGTCGCGACCGAGGACGCCGGTCCGGCCGCCAAGGCCTCGGGCGGCTCCTCGATGTTCGACGACCCCGGCTCCATGTTCGACAGCCCGACCGAGGCGAAGGCTGCTCCTGCGGAGAAGGCCGAGCCGGCGGAGTCCGGGGCGGCGGAGTCCAAGGCGGCGCCGGCCGAGGGTGGCTCGCTCTTCGACGACTCCAGCTCGCTCTTCGACTCCCCGGCGCCTGCCGAGAAGTCGGCGGAGAAGCCGGCTGAGAAGGCTGCGGAGAAGCCGGACACGTCGGGTGGCTCGCTGTTCGATGGCGGCGGCTCGCTGTTCGACACCCCGGCCCCCGAGGCGCCGAAGCCTGCCGCGAAGGCAGCCGAGGAGCCTGCAGCGGAGAAGCCTGCGGAAGAGCCGGCGGCGAAGGCCGAGCCCGCTGCGCCCGCGCCGACGGCGGACCTGAGCGGCGGTGGGTCGCTGTTCGACCTCGAGGCACCCGCGGAGGCCCCGAAGGCGGAGGCCCCGAAGGCGGAGGCCCCGAAGGCGGAGGCCCCGAAGGCGGAGGCCCCGAAGGCGGAGGCCCCGAAGGCGGAGGCCCCGAAGGCGGCCTGCGGTGGACCTGAACGCGGGCGGATCCCTCTTCGACCTGGCTGCGCCAGAGGCACCTGCCCCCGCTCCGAAGGCTGCCCCCGAGGCTGCACCGGAGCCCGGGCCCGCCGCGTCGAACGATGACGCCAGCGCGGTCGCCGCCGAGGCGAAGAAGGTGGCCGACGACGCTGCCAAGGTCGCCGAGGAGGCTGCCAGGGTGGCCGATGAGGCCGCCAAGCTCGCCGACGCCTCGGCGCCGGCGCAGGAGCCTGCTCCCGAGCCCGTGGCCGAGAGCGAGTCGGCCGAGCCGGCGGAGCCTGCCGAGGCGACGGAGTCGGCCGAGCCCGCCGCTTCCGCCGCGTCGGGTGCCGCAAGCGCGCCGCACACGGACGTCGACATCAATGCGATGGGCTCGCTGTTCGACCTCGCCGCCCCGGAGTCGGCCGCGGTCGAGCGCCCCGCTGCTGCGCCTGCTGCCGCGGAGCCTGAGGCTGCCACGCCGGAGCCCGAGGCTGCGGAGCCTGCTGCGGAGCCGGAGCCTGCTGCGGAGCCGGATGCAGCCGCCGAGCCCGAGCCTGAGCCTGCTGCCGAGCCCGAGCCGGAGGCGCCCGCGAAGGCGGCCGCTCCCGCGTCGTACTCGGGCGAGGCCCACCAGCCGAGCACCGACGTGGACATCAACGCCGCGGAGTCCCTCTTCGACCTCTGAGTCGCGTCACCGCAGGAGCCCCTTCCGTCACGGCGGAGGGGGCTTCCTGCGCTTCCCGCCCCCTCCTTAAGGGGGCTGTGACCCCGCTCACCCGCGAGGCACGATGGACCCATGACGGAGCTGTCCTACGCCGCGGGCGAGACCACCACGCCACTGCTGGACGAGACCATCGGTGCCAACCTGGAACGCACGGTCGCGCGCTGGCCCGAGCGCGAGGCGTTGGTCGAGGTCGCCAGTGGGCGGCGATGGACCTGGCGCGAGTTCGACCGCGCGGTCGATGACGTCGCCCGCGGCCTGATCGCCGCCGGCATCGCTGCGGGGGACCGGGTCGGCATGTGGGCGCCGAACTGTGCCGAGTGGACGATCGTGCAGTTTGCCGCAGCCAAGGCCGGCGCTGTCCTGGTCAACGTCAATCCGTCGTACCGCACCCACGAGCTGGCCTACGCCGTGAACCAGTCGGGTCTGCGCCTCCTGCTCGCCGCCACCCGGTTCAGGACCAGCGACTACCGCGCGATGGTCGAGGAGGTCGTCGCTGCCGGAGAGGTGCCCGGTCTCGAACGCACTGTCTACGTCGACAGCTCCGACTGGGCGGCACTGATCGAGGCGGGTGCAGGTCTTGCGGAGGACGCCCTCGGCGAGCGACAGGCGACGTTGGAGCCCGAGGACCCGATCAACATCCAGTACACGAGTGGCACCACCGGCTTCCCCAAGGGCGCGACGCTGAGCCACCGCAACATCTTGAACAACGGCTTCTTCGTGACCGAGCTGATCGGCTTCTCCGAGACCGACCGGCTCTGCATCCCGGTGCCCTTCTACCACTGCTTCGGGATGGTGATGGCCAACCTCGGGTGCGTCACCCACGGCGCCACGATGGTCATCCCCGCGCCCGGCTTCGATCCGTCGATCACGCTCCGCGCGGTCCAGGAGGAGCGCTGCACGGCGGTGTACGGCGTGCCGACCATGTTCATCGCGATGCAGAGCGCGGCCGACTTCGCGTCGTACGACCTCTCCACCCTGCGCACCGGGATCATGGCCGGGTCGATCTGCCCGGTCGAGGTGATGAAGAGGTGCGTGGACGACATGCACATGGGCGAGGTGTCGATCGCCTACGGCATGACCGAGACCAGTCCGGTGAGCTGCCAGACGCGGGCCGACGACGACCTCGACCGCCGCACTGCGACCATCGGTCGGGCCGCGCCGCACGTCGAGATCAAGATCGTTGACCCGCTGACGGGCGAGACCCTGCCGCGCGGTGTGACGGGGGAGTTCTGCACGCGTGGCTACTCGGTGATGCTCGGCTACTGGTCGGACCCCGAGAAGACGGCCGAGGCCGTCGACGGCGACGGCTGGATGCACACCGGCGACCTCGCGGTGATGCGGGACGACGGCTACTGCCTCGTCGTGGGCCGCATCAAGGACATGGTCATCCGGGGCGGGGAGAACATCTACCCCCGCGAGATCGAGGAGTTCCTCTACGCCCACCCCGACGTCGAGGACGTCCAGGTCGTCGGCGTGCCGGACCCGAAGTACGGCGAGGAGCTGTGCGCCTGGATCCGGATGCGCGCAGGCGCGGCACCGCTCGACGCGGTGAGGGTCAAGGAGTTCGCCGACGGCCGGCTCGCGCACTACAAGATCCCCCGCTACGTGATGATCGTGGAGGAGTTCCCGATGACGGTGACGGGCAAGATCCGCAAGATCGAGATGCGGGAGCGCTCGACGGAGGTCCTCGGCCTGGCGTGATCGGAACCTTTCGGCGCCCCTCGCCGGTCACACTGGGTGAGACCGAACCGAGGAGCCCGATGGACTTCAGCACGTACGTCGCCCAGCGGCGTCCGCGTCTGGTGCGGACCGTCGTCCTGCTGGGCTGTCCTGCGGCCGACGCCGAGGACATCGTCCAGAGCGCGCTGCTGAAGTGCTACCGGTCCTGGCGCCGGGTGAGCGCGGCCGACGAGCCCGACGCCTACGTGCACCGGGTCCTCGTGACGACGCTGTACGACGCCCGCAAGCGTCGCTGGAACGGCGAGCTGCCGACCGACGACCTGCCCGAGGGGGTCGGAGTCGAGGTGGCCGGAGTCGAAGCGGCCTGGGTCGAGGGCGTGGCCGTGCGCCGTGCGCTCGCCACGATGAGCCCGGACCACCGGGAGGTGCTCGTGCTGCGCTACTTCGCCGACCTGGGTGAGCGGGAGACCGCGCGGGTCCTGGGCGTGGCGCCCGGGACGGTGAAGTCGCGGACGTCTCGCGCCTTGCAGGCACTGGCGCCCCTGGTCGCCGCGGAGGAGACGTCATGAGCGAGGACATCGAGGGCATCGTGGAGACCGAGGCGCGCCGGCTGTTGGGCCTCGCGGGGGCGACGATCGAGGTCGCCGACGACGCTCCGCTCCGACTCACCGGACTGCCCGAGCCGGACGGCCCGACCGCTGCGCGCTGGCTCGCCGTGGTGGCAGCGGTGCTGGTGCTGATCGTCGCCGGTTCGGCCTGGGCGCTCTCCCGCCAGGCAGGGCAGACGCCCGCGCCTGCGCCGCGGCCCGCCGGCGATCCGGTCGAGCAGGAGCACGTGTTCGCACAGGACCAGATGCCGTCGTACCTCGGCCTCGATCGGGCGGCTGCGAAGGCCGACCTCGACGCCCGCCGCATCGAGCACGTCGCCATCGAGGCGGAGCCGTCCTGCGCGCCGCCCGGGCTGGTCGCGATGACCGACCCGGCGCCCGGCGCGCCCCTGCCGTCCGACCAGCCGGCCACGATCCTGGTGACCACCGCACCGCCTGCTGGGTTGTGCGCCGTCGGCCACCGCACGCAGTCGTGGGAGCTCCTCCGGTTCGCCCGCGGCCTCGGTGCGCCGCCGCCGCTGGCCGCCCGGGTGGAGCTGTCGATCGCCGGCGGACCCAGGGTCAGCACGGACGGGTCCGCACTGGCTGACCCGGAGGCGGATGCCTGGACGGTCTGCGACGAGGAGTGCCATGCCGCTCCTGCGCTGCTGCGCGAGCTCGCGACCCGCACGTGGCGCCTCGACGGTCAGGTCGTCGGCGCGCGTGTGCTGAGCTCGTCGGCTGTGGACTGCGGCGGAGTGCAGGGCGGGAACGTCATGACGGTCGGGGCCGGCGTGACGGCCTGTCCGGGGGTGGGGCTCTGGTGGTCGGTCGACGAACGGGGGCTGATCGATGCCATCGCGATGAGCCTGCACGAGGACGCCGGCGACGTGCCCGTGCCGCAGGTCGCGCCCACCCCCGCCCGGCGGGCGTCGGCCGAGCGGTTTCTGGATTGGGCTCGCACCGGTTCGACGCCGCCGGACTTCGCCGACCGCGTCCGCAACTTCGTGCCCGGCTTCGCCCCGCCCTGGAACGAGAACCCGTCGAGCCGGAGCGGGTGGTCAGGCTGTTCGGGCCTCGGTTTCCCTGATTGCGGGATCGACCCGGTCGCCGCGGTTCTCCAGGAGAAGCGGCCGATGGTGGCGGCAGCGGGCGCGGTCGTCTGCGCGTGGACGAGCGCCGCCGAACGGGCGTTGCCGGCTCGCTTCGACGTTGCCGACGATGTCGTACGCCTCCAGGTCGAGGGGGTCACCGGGTGCGGGGACGGTGCGGTCGTGGAGTTGTGGATCGACGAGACCGGGACGATCTACGCGGCGCGGCTGGTGGCTCTGGCGTCGCAATGACGCCACGCGGGGTTGATTTGACATCACGATGATGTCATCGTGATGCACATGGACATCACGCCGTACGTCGACAGCCTCCGCCGCGACCTCCTGGCCGCCGCGGACAGTGCCGGCCCCGAGGCCCGCCAGGTCGCGGACCGGCTCGGCTACGCGCTGGACCCCTCGGTCCGGCTCGCTGTCATGGAGGCGATCAGCCAAGCGGCTGCCGAGATCACTGCGGCCATGGCGACGGGTGGCGTGGACGTCCGGCTCGACGGACGCGACCTGGCCTTCGTCGTCGACGTGGGCATGCCGGCGCCGCCGCACCCGCCCAGCCCGCCTGCGCCACCGCTGCCGCCGGCGCCGCCCGCCGAGGAGGACGAGGGTGTCTCGCGGGTCAGCCTGCGACTGCCCGAGTCGCTCAAGACGCGCGCCGACGACGCGGCCGCGCAGGCCGGTCAGTCGCTCAACACCTGGCTGGTCAACCTGATCCGCAGCGCGACGAGCGACCAGGCCATCCACATCGACGTCGACCTCTCGAGCATCCCGTTCGGCGGCGACTTCCCGTTCGGCGGCAAGCGCGGCAACCGCCGCATGACCGGCTGGCTCTGAACCCACCCCCGCGAGGAGCGCGACATGAACCACGAGACCGACCCCGACAGCACGGGCCGCACCACCATCATCGATCCGCAGGGCCGCTCCTTCGCGACGCCTGCTCCGGTCCACCTGTACGTCGAGAACGGCTCCGGCCGGATCGCCGTCACGGCCACCGCTCCTGCCACGGCAGGCGCCACCACCACCGTCCGGGTCTCCGGCGCGCGCGCCGAGGAGGTCACGGTCGTCCAGGACGGTGAGCGGATCAGCGTGATCGCGCCCAAGTGGCGCACCGGCTTCTTCGGGGGCAACCAGTCCCTCGACATCGAGGTCGAGGTGCCCGACGGCAGCCACCTCGTCCTCAAGTCCGGCAGCGCCGACGTCGACGTCGTCGGTCAGGTCGCAACCGTCCGGGTCAAGTGCGGTTCCGCCGGCGTGCGTGTCGAGCGGGTCGGGGACAGTGCCGTGATCGACACCGGTTCCGGCGACGTGGCCCTCGGCGCGGTCGCGGGCGACCTGCGGATCCGCAGCGGCTCGGGGGCGGTCTCGGTGCAGTCCTCATCGGGTGCCGCGTCGATCTCGACCGGCTCCGGCAGCGTCCGGATCGGGTACGCCGCCCGGCCGGTCGTGGTGAAGACGGGCTCCGGCGACCTGGAGATCCTCGAGTCCGAGGACGACGTCGCCAGCACCTCCGGCTCCGGTTCGGTGGCCGTGCGGCGCGCACGGCGCGGACGGATCAGCGCCAAGGGTGCCTCCGGCAACGTGATCGTCGGCGTCCCCGCCGGCATCGCGGTGTGGACCGACATCTCCACCGTGACCGGCCGGGTCTCCTCGACCCTGCCATCCGTCGGCCAGCCCGAGCCGGGTGCCGACCACGTCGAACTGCGGGTCACCACGGTCTCGGGTGACATCGCGCTCGCCCCGGCCTGAGGCCGACAGAGAGCCATCAGAGAGCGAGAGGAGGAGCCATGTTCGAGATGCTGAGTGAGCAACGCGTGCGCCAGGACGTCGATGACCGCATCCGCCGCGCCAGCCGTCGCCGCCTCGTCGCGCGCGTCAAGGCCGCGCGTCCGGGTCGACGTCCCACCGACCACCTCTGAGCGGGCCAGCCGAGCTGGAGTGGGGCGCGGAGGGCGCGGCTACGAGCGCATCGAGACGCCCTCGCGCCAGTACCCCATGAACGCGACCTGCTTGCGGTCCAGGCCGAGGTCGTTGACCAGCTTGCGTCGCAGGCCGGTCACGACCTTGGACTCACCGGCGATCCAGGCGTAGAGGCCGGCGTACGGTGCGCCCTCGGTCGGCACGTCCGTCGCCTCGGCGAGGTCCTCGCCGGAGGAGGAGTAGACCGGCGTCTCCCACAGGTCGGGGTCGATCTCGTCGTCGGCCACGGAGATCTTCTCCGTCGGGACGGTGCCGGTGAGGTGCGCGAGGACGGCGGCGTGGAGGTCCTCGCCGCGGGCGCCGCCGTTGCGGGGCAGCCAGGTCAGTTCCACGCCGGGAGGTACGGCGACGTCGTCCAGCACGTCCGCGTCGAGCGGCACCTCGAGGAAGGCTGCGCCGGTCGCGTCCGCCGGGAGGTCGCGCAGGACGCCGCGGATCGCGGGCGCAGCGGTCTCGTCGCCGACGAGGAGCAGTCGACTGGCCGGGCCGGGTGCCCACTCGATGCCGCCGTACTCGTGGCCGCGGCGGGGTGCCATGACGATCAGGCGCTGTCCGACCTGGGCCTGGAGCGCCCAGCGGTTGCCCGCGCCGTCGAGCGGGTCGGTGTCGTCGGTGTGGTGGGGGTCGGACTCGTGGACCACGATGTCGACGACCAGGCGGGTGTCGGTCCCCTCGCCGACGACGTCGCGCACCGTGTAGGTCCGCATCGAGCCGCGCTCGTCCTCGGGGATCTCGATCCAGGTGGTCCACCAGGACTCGTCCGCGTCGGCGAACGACGGCAGGGTGCCGGAGGCGTTCGGGAAGACGATCTTGATCCGCTGGTCGAACACCGGACCCGGCGTGCCGAACTCGGCCAGCACCGGGCCGCTGAGCTCGATCCGCACGAAGGAGGGGGAGACCCGCGCCACCGACGCGACCTCGACCTCGCTGAGGATCATGGGAAGCGCCGCGATGTACTCGTTCTGCTCGACGGTCATGAGGTCAGGCTAACCTAATGAACAAGCGCAGGAAGAGCCTGACTAGTCAGATGTCGGTGCGGTGGAAGTTCTGGAACGAGCGCGACGGCGTCGGTCCCCGCTGGCCCTGGTAGCGCGAGCCGTACTTCTCCGAGCCGTACGGGTGCTCGCTCGGCGAGGACAGGCGGAAGAAGCAGAACTGGCCGATCTTCATGCCGGGGTACAGCTTGATCGGCAGCGTCGCGACATTGGCGAGCTCCAGCGTGACGTGCCCCGAGAACCCCGGGTCCACGAAGCCGGCCGTGGCGTGGGTGAGCAGGCCGAGGCGACCCAGTGACGACTTGCCCTCGACACGAGCGGCGATGTCGTCGGGCAGGCTGACGACCTCGTACGTCGACCCGAGCACGAACTCGCCCGGGTGCAGGATGAAGGGCTCGTCGCCCTCCGGCTCCACCACGCGGGTCAGGTCGGACTGGTCCGCAGCCGGATCGATCGACGGGTACTTGTGGTTGTCGAACACCCGGAAGAACCGGTCGAGTCGCACGTCCACCGACGACGGCTGGAGCATCGACCCGTCATAGGGGTCGAGGGCAATTCGTCCGGCGTCGATCTCGGCGGTGATGTCCCTGTCGCTCAGCAGCACGTCCGGCACCCTAGCCGCAGTCCTGCCTCCCGGCACTGCGTGGCCCGGATCACGGGCGCACAATGAGGCAATGACCTTCAGCAAGTACGTCGCCCTGGGCGACTCGTTCACCGAAGGGGTCGGTGACCCCGACCTCGCACGTCCGGGCGGCCTGCGGGGATGGGCTGACCGGGCGGCGGAGGGTCTCGCGGTCGATGCACGCGCCGCCGGCCACGACTTCGGCTACGCCAACCTCGCGATCCGGGGCCGCAAGCTGCCCGCCATCATCGACCAGCAGGTCGATGCGGCACTGGCTCTCGCCCCCGACCTCGTGTCCATCCACGGCGGCGGCAACGACGTGCTGCGCCCGAAGGTCGATCTCGACGCCCTCGCCGCGTCGTACGACGAGGCGATCGGCCGCCTGGCCGACAGCGGCGCCCACGTGGTGATGTTCACGATCGCCGACACCGGCGACAGCGGCGTCATGAAGGTCATCCGCGGGCGGACCGCGATCTTCAACGAATGGGCTCGCGAGATTGCCGAGAAGCGCGGCGCGACCCTCGTCGACATGTGGCGGATGCGCGGCTGGAAGGTCGCCGAGGTCATGGACGAGGACCGACTCCATCTCAACGCCGTCGGCCACCAGTCGATCGCGATCGCCGCCCTCGACGCCCTCGGCGTCGCCCACGATCTCCAGCCCATCGATCCGGTGGCTGCGCCAGTGCTCTCGGCACGCGAACAACGCGCCGCAGACCTGGCCTGGGCCCGCGCCCACCTCGCGCCCTGGGTGCACCGCCGCGTCACCGGCCGCTCCTCCGGGGACGGGGTGGAGCCGAAGCGTCCGACCCTCGCGCCCATCGGGTAGCATCCTCCACGCTCGGGAGACCGGGCATGCGGATGTAGCTCAGTTGGTAGAGCGTCAGCTTCCCAAGCTGAATGTCGCGAGTTCGAATCTCGTCATCCGCTCTCGATCTGGAGTGCGCTGCCGCGCCGCGGTTGGCTTGGGTGTGGGGCTGGTTGGTCTGGCGGCAAGACGGCTGTGGTGGTCGGGGCGCGAGCGGGTCTTCGCTTCGGTGCCTCAGGTGTCGGCGAGCGTGTAGCGGATGTCGACAGGTAGGCGGTGGTCCGCGGCGGTGAGGACGGCGTCGACCCGTTCGAGTGCCTCGCCGACCTTCGCGGGCGGCACGTGCATCCACAGTCCACGAAGTGCCGTCCCCATCGACCACGCCCGCCACTGGTGCACGTCGGTGAACGGGACGTCGTACGTCGCGCGCTCGGTGCGCACCCCGGACAACCCGGCCGAGCGGAAGAGGCCCTCGACGGCTTCGTCGGTCGCGAAGGCGGGCGGCATCTGCGCCGTGCTGGGGACGTCCGTCGGCCGGTACGAGTCGAGCACGTCGGTGACGGACTCCAGCCCTGCCGGCCACGGGGCGAACGAAGAGATGCCGATCCGCCCACCGGACGTCAGCTGCGCACGCCAGGCGGCCAGGCCCTGGACCGGGTCGGGCAGGAAGAACAGCAGCAGCGAGGCGCAGACGACGTCGTAGGGGCCTTCGGGTGGTGCCGCGGCATCGCCGCGCGACACGGTGACGTGCGCCAGGCCGCGATCGGCGGTGACCTCCTGCAGCAGCGCGACCATCCGGCTCGACACGTCGACCGCGCGCACGCGGCCCGACGGTCCGACCCGCTCGGCGAGACGCAGCGTGGCAGCGCCGCGCCCCGAGCCCACGTCGAGGACGTGCTCGCCGGGGGTCGGTGCCAGGCGCTCCACCAGGCCTTCGGCGATGGTGGCGAAGAAGGGGACGCCCGACTGGTCGTAGTCGTCCGCGACGGCATCGAACATCGCGGCCCAGAAGTCGGCGTCGGGTGGTCCGTCCATCTCGGCAGTATGCGCCCGCCGTAGGCTCCTCTGGTGGAGTTCACCGGGTTTCCTGTCGCCGCCCTCGACTTCTATGACGACCTCGAGATGGACAACACCAAGTCCTTCTGGGACGCCAACAAGGCCACCTACGACGAGCACGTGAAGGCGCCGATGGTGGCGCTGACCGATGCGCTCGCCCCGGAGTTCGGCGCTGCGAAGGTGTTCCGCCCGTACCGCGACGTCCGCTTCGCCAAGGACAAGACGCCGTACAAGACGCACCAGGGTGCCTTCGTCGGTCTCGGCCCGGCGACGGGGTGGTACGTCGAGGTGGCGGCGCCCGGCGTGCGCGTCGGTGCTGGCGTCTACGAGGCCAGCGGCGAACGCCTGGCAGCGATGCGTGAGGCGATGGCCGAGGAGAAGACGGGCAAGGCGCTGCAGCGGATCCTGCGCGACCTGGAGCGGGGCGGGTTCGAGATCGCGGGGGAGCGGCTCAAGACCGTGCCGCGCGGCTACGACAAGGAGCACCCGCGGATCGAGCTCCTGCGGATGAAGACGGTGCTGGGCATGCGGTCCTACGGCTTCGAGCCGGTCGTGCACACCGCTGACCTGCTCGGCGAGATCCGCGAGGACTGGCGGCGGCTGCGCCCGTTGGTCAACTGGATCAACAACGCGACGTCCTGATCCTGGCAGCCGCGCGGACCGGTTCAGCCCACGCGCGCCAGGAAGGTCGCGAGGTTCGTCGCCAGCCGCTCGATCCGCTGCTCGGTACTGAGGGACTCGGGCAGCCGGCCTGCGTCCGAGACCCGCTTGCCCCGGACGTACGACGAGCACTGCAGGTCCGCGCAGAGGTAGGTGCCGACGGAGTCGCCGTTCTGGCCGGCCTTGCCGGCGCGCGGTGCGACCAGCAGGGCCACGCCGCCCGGACCGTGCGGGGTGAGGCAGAGGGTGCAGAGGTTCTTGCGCGGCGTTCCGGAAGACCCGTCGGTGGCGCGCAGCACGATGCCGTACGGCGCACCGTCGCGGATCGCGACGAGGTAGCCGCGGACCTTCGACTGTGGGTCACGCCAGCCGAGGAAGTCGAGATCGTCCCAGGGGTGGTTCGCGAGCTCGCGGGGCACGGTGAGCCTTTTCGCCTCGCCCTTGGAGCAGTTGACGAAGGACGCGCGTACCTGCGCTTCGGTGAGGGGTTCCACGTCGATCAACCCTACGAACCGGCGCCAGTCCTTTTCGGCGATCAGCTGATGAAGTCGGCGATCAACGCGTTCACCTGCGCCGGGTCCTCCATCGCTGCGAGGTGGGCGACGCCTTCGAGGACCACGAGCTCCGCGCCCGGGATCGCCTCCGCCATCGCGCGCGTCTCGGCCACCGGGAAGGTCGCGTCCTCACGGCCCGCGACGACGAGTGTCGGCGCGCTCACCCGGGCGAGCAGGGCCCTCTGGTCGGGGCGGCGGGGGACGACGCTGCGCACAGCGTGCGCGCCCGAGGAGATGTCGACGGACTCGACGCTGCGACGCACGGATGCCACGACCTCAGGGCGGTTGGCGAAGGTGGTCGGACCGAGGAACGCCGCGAGCACGCGCGAGGTCAGGGGCGGACGGACGCCACCGCGCAGTTTCGCGAGGGCGAGCAGGGCGCCGAACTCGAGGCGTTGCCGTCGACCGGCCGGCGACGCGGTCGCGTTCATCAGGATCGCGTGCCGCACCCGTTCGGGGTACGACGCAGCGAAGGTCGCGCCGATCATGCCGCCCCAGGAGTTCCCGACGATGTCGGCATCCGGCGCGTCGAGTGCGTCGAGGATCGCGGCGATCGTGTCCGCGCAGTCGCGGAAGGTGAAGGGCGCGACGAGTCGCTCACTGCCGCCGTGGCCGGGCGGGTCGACGAGGACCACCCGGTGGGTCGGGGCGAAGTGTCGGGCCTGGCCGGACCAGAGGTCGCCGGTCATCAGCAGGCTCGGCCAGAACACCATCACCGGGCCGGTGCCGCCGACCTGCAGGCGGATCCGCCCGAGCGGGGTGGCGACGTACTCCTCGCGCAGGGCGGTCATCGGCCCAGCGTAGGACGGCTCAGCGTAGGGCGGCTCAGGAGGCCGAGGTGAAGCTCGCCATGGTCCGGTCCGGCTCCCAGAACGCCTTCATCGACGTCACGCGGCCCTCGTCATCGACGACGTAGACCATGATCAGGTCGGTGGTGGTGTGCGAGCCGTCCGCGAAGGCGGTGCGGATCCGGCCGATGTTGGCGCAGGTGTTGCTGCCGGGGTTCGCGAACGAGTCGGTGATGGTGAACTCGAAGGTGCCGATGGGTGCGATCGCCTTCTCCCAGAACGCGGAGATCCCTGCGTGGCCGCGGTGGCCCTTGCCCTCCGGGTCGAACATCGACGGGCCGACCGGGTCCTCGAGGAGCGCGTCCTCGGCGTACACCGTGAGCCACTCGGCGAGGTCGCCCTTGGCGACGGCGGAGTAGGAGCGCTGGGAGGCGGCGCGGGCCGGGTGCGGGTCGTTCGCGGCGTTCCACACGATCGCGTCGGAGGAGATCATGCGGTCAGCGTAGGCCAAATCTAGAACACGTTCTAGCCCGAACATGTAACTACGTGTCCATGTCGATGTCCACAGGTCACAGCACCCGGGTAGGTACACGAACACGTAGTTACAAGCCCCGTCGCCGGGCGTTCATGCTCCGCTCACCCGAGGCTGCGACCGTCGTGCCATGGCCAAGAAGCACAAGGTGTGGATCCACGTCGGCATGGCGGGCGTGGCCGACGTGATCGAGCCCGCGCTCGCCCATCACCATCAGGCGCTGGTCGAGCTCGGTGTCTCCTCCATCGCGCAGACCTCGGCGGAGAGCTTCCGTGCGGCCGTGGAGATGACGCGCAGCCACAAGGACTGGGGGATCAAGCGCTCCGACGTCGAGGGCCAGTGGACCCGCATGGTCCGCCGTGCGCAGAAGGCGAAGGCTGACCTGGTGTTCAGCCAGCCCCTGCTCGCCTCCGCCAGCCCCGAGCAGATCGCGCTCCTGGTCGACGCCCTCGTCGGCCATCAGGTCAACGTGGTGATCACGACCGGGCTCGATGACGAGACCGACACGATCGCCCGCTGGTCCGCAGCCGTCCGCAAGCCCGAGCGGCTGCACGTCCTGCAGTCCGACGGCATGGAGCCGCGGGACGCATGGAAGGCGTTCGGCAAGCTCGTCGGCTTCGGTACGTCGTCGCTGCGCCTCGACGACGTCCCCCAGTCGGCCGCGGTCTTCCAGTCCCTGCCGGACGCGCTGCGTGAGCTGGAGCGCCTGGCTCGCCGCAACGCCTCCCTCGAGGTGCGCCTCGAGGAGCTCGACCGCAAGCGCCGCAAGCTCAAGCGCAAGCTCGGCGCAGCTGCCTGACAGCAGCGGCCGTCCCGGGGCTCAGCTGACGGACACCGGGAGTGCCGCCGACGACGCGGGCGCGTACCCGGCGATGTCGCTGAGCGTGACGGTCCAGGTGCCGCTCGCCTTCGGGTAGACCCGCGCGGTGAACGTCCCGCTGGTGGTGGTCGTGGCCGAGGAGACGACGGCCGTGGTGCTGCTGCCGGTCGCGCGGAAGGTGACCTTGAGCCGCAGGCCGGCCGCGGGAACGGTGCTCCCGTTCCAGGTCCGCGTCGCGGAGCCGGTGAGGGTGACGAAGCCGCCCGGGGCCACGCTCGAGGTGGAGGCCGAGGCCGTCACGGCCGTGCTCCATGTCGCCGCGGTGACGGCTCCGACGTCGGTGCGGGCGGCCGGTTGGCCAGTCGTCCCGGCGTACGCAACGGCGAGGGTGCCGCTCACCTTCAGTGCCACGGAGGCGCTGAACGTCCCGTCCGCCTTGGTGGTGGCGGACCCCACGCGCACTGCTGTGCCACCTGCCGGTGTCACCGTGAGGGCCACGGACCTGCTGCCCAGTGGCGTGACATTTCCGCCGGCGTCCCGGCGAAGGGTGCCGCTCACCACGACGGTCTGTCCGTGGGCCACGGCGGTCCTGTCGACGGCTCCAGTGATCAGCGTCGCGGGGACGGCGACCGTGATCGCGCCGGCCGACGCCGTTGCTCCGGTGTACGCCGTGCCGGCGGCCAGCACGACGGTGACGGTTCCGCTCGCGGTCGGCTTCACGACCACGCTGTAGCTGCCGTCGGCGGTGGTCTTCGTCGAGCCCAGGGTGAGCACCTTGCCCGCCGGGGTGGTGAGGCGGACCGCGAGGCTCACGCCGGCCGGGACGACCGTCGTCGCGCCGATCGTGGCGGAGAGGGTGCCCGACACCGTCACCGGGTCGGCGTGGTAGAGCTCGTCGAGGTTGACCCCGGCGCCCACCGAGGTGGTGCACCTCGACGGTGCGGCCACGAGGGCGACAGGGCCTGCGGCGGCATAGACCGTGCCGGCGGCGGTCCGGGCGCGGTACGTCGTGCTGGTCGTCGCCGTCTGTGACACGGTCGCGACGCCGCTCGTCGCGGTCACGGCCGAGCCGGCGCTCGCCGGGGCGGTCATCGTCGCTGTCTGCTTGGTCAGGGAGGTCGTCAGTCCCTTGACGGGCTGGCCGCTGGCGGAGTCCACGACCGTCGCGGTCAGCGGGAAGGACGCGCCCGTGCAGACGGCCGCCGTACCTCCGTCGGCCGGCGACTGGCCGGCTGCGCCGAGGCTGATGCTCACCGCTCGGGCCGTGCCCGTGGCGAAGGTCAGCGGACTGGTCACCGAGCGGGTCGCCCCGGTCGAGTCGGTCAGGGTCACGGTGACCGTGGTGGCAGTCGCCGCGCCGGCATTGCAGACGACGTCGGTCTGCAGCTGCGTGGGAGCGGAGAAGGAACAGTCCTTGCGGGCGCTCTTCCACGCCACGGTGGTGACGGTGCGTCCCGACGGCAGGGACGGTGCGACGGAGGCCTGGGTGGCCAGGCCCGGCACGGCCGGATTGTTGACCGCGATCGTGGCGCCGAGGACGGTCGGTGTGCCGAGGCTGCCCCCGCCGGAGCCGTCGCCGCCACCGATCAGGAAGCGCGAGTCCGCCGCGTTCCAGTGGCCGTCGAGCCAGCTGCCCGGGTCGGGGTAGGTCGAGAAGTAGTCGTCGTTGTTGCAGTCGAGCAGGTACTCCCGCTGTGGCACGCAGATCTGCTGCATCGCGAAGCCGCCGCCGTCGGCGTAGCACATGGTGTCCGACTCGTCCCAGCAGTGACCGGCGCGGGTTCCGTGCGGCGCCGTGCTCATCACCCCGCCGAAGGTGTGCACCAGCTCGTGCGCCTCGACCGAGTGCTGCGCGGCACCGTCGCCGAATCCCCAGCACCCGCTGTCGATCCGGGCGTACTGCGCGTAGCTGCCGTTGTTCGGGTTGCCCTGGCTCTGCCCGTCGTTGGGGTACATCGACGCGATGCCGCACAGCACGCTCGCGTCGGTCCACATGAGGTACTTGCGGTTTGCTGCCGTGTGGCCGAGGGCCTGGACGGCAGAGATGGTGGCGTTGAAGGACGACATCGAGCCCGCCGGCACGGTCACGTTGAGGACCTTGGCCACGCAGCTCCCGCCCGCCGTGTCGGTGACGTAGCGGACCCGTCGTACGCCCCCGGTGAGCGCAGCGGACCGGTTGACGACGTCGTCGACGCCGGCGGCCCACAGCTGGAAGCTCGACTGCAGGGCGGCGAACCGGTTGGTCCTGCCCGCCTCGACGACGTACATCGCCTGGGTGCGGAAGCCCGACGTGCCGTCGCCGTCGCAGGCCACGGCCGGGCTGGCGACGGCTGCCTGGACCGGTGCGGGGACGCCGAGGTCCTCAGCGGCCGCCCAGGCCCCGGCACTGCCGCCGTCGCGCGAGCGGAGCTCGGCGGTGGTGACCGGCTCGGTGGGATCGACCCCCGCCGGCGCCTCGTCCACGTGTTCGCAGGCCCCCGGCAGCACCCAGCCCAGGGTGTCGCCGGTGGGGCAGCGCTCCTCCTGGACGGGAGCGTCGGAGAACTGCGTCATCGCGGACGGTACGACGACCGCGACCCCGAGTGCGAGCGCAACGACCACACGGCGAACTGCCACGACGTCACCTTCCCTGGCAACAAGGCCTCCGGCGCATCCTGCGCCAACGCACCCCGATGGGGTGCACGGCCGTTGTCCCGTGGATCGGTGCGCTCAGTGCGTGTCTGAGCTGTCCACCCGAAGTCAGGCGGGGGTCCCAGACGGTCGGCGCGCTCGCACCGTGGAGCTCAGTGAGGCTGCCAGGCGTCTTCGTCGGCGGTGCGGGAGGTGACGGCCTCGGGGAGCTTGCCGTCGGCCAGCTGCTGGATGGTCACGTCCTCGAAGACCTCGCGCAGGGCGCGGCGGGCGGCGATCCAGACGTGCTGGAGGACCTCGGCGGACTCGTTGTAGGCGACGGCCTCGGGGCGCAGGCCGTAGACGGAGACGAGCGGGCCGTCGACGGCGCGGATCACGTCGGCGACCGACACGGTCTCGGCCTCGCGGGCCATCCGCCATCCGCCGGACTGGCCGCGCTGGGACATCACGATCCCGGCTCGGCGCAGGTCGGCGAGGATCGCCTGGAGGAAGCCGTGCGGGATGTCCTGGAGCCGGCCGAGCTCCTCGGCGCTCACGGCGCGGCCGTCGGAGCGCCCAGTCATCGCGATGAGGGCGCGCAGGGCGTAGTCGGACTTCGCGGAGACGCGCATGTCGCAAGTGTCTCAGATAGTTCGATCGAATCACTCGACCTACCCGTCATGGACGTGATCCGCGTTGCCGGGCGCGGTGCCACGGGGAGGTGTGAGGCATTCGTTGTCGGGTTCTGCTTGCAGGCTGCTAGCGCACCCCGTACGATTAAGTTACTGACAAGTAACCCTTGTCACTTCACCCGGACGAGAACGGTTGGGACAGTGAGCCACTACAAGAGCAACCTGCGCGACATCGAGTTCAACCTCTTCGAGCTCTTCAACGTGCAGGACTACCTGGGTACGGGTCTCTACGAGGAGATGGACGCGGACACCGCCCGCGAGGTCCTCTCCGAGATCGAACGCATCGCCCGCGAGGACCTGGCGGCGTCGTACGTCGACGCCGACCGGAACCCGCCGGTCTTCGACCCCGCGACGAACACGGCGCCGGTTCCGGCGTCCTTCAAGAAGTCCTACGACGCCTGGATGGAGTCCGGCTTCTGGGGACTCGGCCTGCCCGAGGAGATCGGTGGCACCACCGCGCCGCCGTCCCTCGTGTGGTCCACCGGCGAGATGGTGCTCGGCGCGCAGGCGCCGATCTGGATGTACTGCACCGGTCCGTCGATGGGCTCGGTCGTGTTCAAGAACGCCAACGGCGTGGAGCGCGACGTCCGCATCGCCGAGATCATGGTCGAGCGCATGTGGGGCGCCACGATGGTCCTCACCGAGCCCGACGCGGGCTCCGACGTGGGCGCGGGCAAGACGTTCGCCACGCCCAACGAGGACGGCTCCTGGAACATCACCGGCGTCAAGCGCTTCATCACCAGCGCCGAGTCGGACCTGCAGGAGAACATCATGCACCTGGTCCTCGCCCGCCCGAAGGGCGTCGAGGGCATCGGTGGTCCGGGCACGAAGGGCCTCTCGCTCTTCCTCGTCCCGAAGTTCCACTTCGACCACCAGAGCGGTGAGCTGACCGGCGCGCGCAACGGCGTCTACGTCACCAACGTCGAGCACAAGATGGGCATCAAGGTGTCCAACACCTGCGAGCTCACCTTCGGCGACTCCCAGGTCGGTGGCGGCGAGGCCGCCCAGGGCTGGCTGCTCGGCGAGGTCCACGACGGCATCCGCCAGATGTTCGACGTCATCGAGAACGCCCGCATGATGGTCGGCACGAAGGCCATCGCGACGCTGTCGACCGGCTACCTCAACGCGCTCGACTACGCCAAGGAGCGGGTCCAGGGTGCCGACCTCACCCAGTCCGGTGACAAGGCCGCGCCGCGCGTGACGATCACGCACCACCCCGACGTGCGTCGCTCGCTGATGACCCAGAAGTCGTTCGCCGAGGCGATGCGGTCGCTGGTCATCTACACCTCCACCTGGCAGGACAAGATCCAGATCGCGAAGGCCGCCGGCGAGCGCGACGAGCTGGCCGAGGCGGTCAACGACCTGCTGCTCCCGATCGTCAAGGGCTACGGCTCGGAGCGTTCGTGGGTGCTGCTGGGCACGGAGTCGCTGCAGACCTTCGGTGGTTCGGGCTTCCTGCAGGAGTACCCGATCGAGCAGTACGTCCGCGACGCCAAGATCGACACCCTGTACGAAGGCACGACCGCGATCCAGGGCCAGGACTTCTTCTTCCGCAAGATCGTCAAGGACCAGGGCAAGGCACTGGGCCAGATCGCGACCGAGATCAAGTCGTTCATCGAGTCCGAGGCCGGCAACGGCCGGCTCAAGACCGAGCGTGAGCTCCTCGCAACGGCCCTCGCCGACGCCGAGGCGCTGGTCGGCCTGATGATCAACGACCTCATGTCGGCACAGGACGACATCCGCAACATCTACAAGGTCGGACTCAACACCTCCCGTGTGCTCATGGCGCTCGGCGACGTGGTCTGCTCCTGGCTGCTGCTCCGCGGCGCCGAGGTGGCGCTGGGCAAGCTGGCCGGCGACGCGGGTGCGGACAAGGCCTACTACGAGGGCAAGGTCGCTGCTGCGCAGTGGTTCGCGCAGCTCAACCTGCCGCGCCTCTCCGCCGAGCTCCGGATCGCCGAGGGCACCAACCTCGCGATCATGGACCTCGACGAGGCGTCCTTCTGAGCTCCTCGAGCTGAGTCGTCCCGAGCGACCCGAACGGCCGTCCCGCACGCGGGGCGGCCGTTCGGCCTTTCCGGCAGCAGCGGCGACTGGTTCACGCCCGGCCGCACGGGGTAGGAAGGTGCCGTGACGCAGCCACCGCCCGACCAGCAGCCCACCCAGCACGCCCCGCAGCGGCCGCCGGTTCCTCCCCAGCAGCCGCAGGGTCAGCAGTGGCCGGTCGCCCAGCCGCCGGTTGCCCAGCCGCCGAACCCCTACGCCAGCGGGTCCGGCGCGCCGTACCAGCAGCAGCCGCCGTACGGCCAGCCCTACGGTCAGCAGCCCTACCAGCCGCCGTTCCAGCAGCCGCCGAGCAGTGGCGGCGCGGGCAAGGCGATCGCCATCATCGTCGCGGCGATCATCCTGGTGGTGCTGCTGTTCTGCGGCGGCATCATCGCGCTGATCTTCTGGATCGCCGGCAATGTCGAGGACTCGGTCAACGAGTGGGACGCCGACCGGGTCGGTGGACGCGACAACCCGATCACCGTGGAGATGGGCGAGGCGTTCGAGATCGACGGCGTGGAGTACGCCGAGGGCTGGTCCGTCCAGCCGCCGGCCGACAACTACAGCGGCCACTCGGTGACCGGACTGACGGCGACCAACGAGCGCGAGGACGGGTCGAGCAAGTACGTCTCCCTGTCCTTCACCTTCGTCGCCGCCGACGACGTGGAGGTCGCCGAGATCAGCTGCTACAGCGACGGCAGCATCAGCAACGGCAACTCCGAGGACCTCGAGTGCCGCGGCTACGACGAGATCACCGCGACCTACGACCACATCGAGGTGTCCGCCTCGTAGGACTCCCACGCGAGCGGGCCAGGATCGCTAGCATCGGCCGGGTGAGCGACAGTGAGCTGCTGAGCGGGTACGTCGACGCGTGGTGGACCTCGATCCAGGACTTCCTCGTCCTGCTCGAGGACCTCGCCCCGGAGGACTGGGCCAGGCCCACCGACCTCGCGGGCTGGGACGTGAAGGCAGTCGCCTCGCACACCGCCCACCTCGAGTCGCTGCTGGCCGGAGGCCCGGACGAGTCGGCCGAGGTCGGCGAGGCCCCGCACATCACCAGTCCGATGGGTCAGTTCACCGAGATCGGCGTGATCACCCGGCGCGAGCGCGAGCCCGCCTCGATCGTCGAGGAGATCCGCGAGGTCACCGCCCGGCGGTACGCCGCCCTGCAGGCGGACCCGCCGACCGACGGTGCGGCCCCCGCGCCCGGGCTGTTCGGCATGATCGGCTGGAACACCCGCACCCTGTTGCGCAACCGTCCGCTCGACGTGTGGATGCACGAGCAGGACATCCGGCGCGCGGTGGACCGGCCGGGTGGCCTGGACTCCCCGGGTGCCCGACACACGGCCGACTACCTCGTGGAGGCGTTCGGGTTCGTGGTCGGCAAGAAGGTCGGCCCGCCTGCGGGCACGACCGCCGTCCTGGAGGTCGAGGGCAGCCCCCCGATCACGGTCGAGATCGGACCGGACGGTCGCGGCCGTCGGGCCGAGGTCACGCCGAGTGACCCGACCGTGCGCGTCGCGATGGACCGCGAGAGCTTCATCGTCCTCGCCGGCGGCCGCCGCGCGGCCGCGCCGGGCGCCGTCGTCGTCTCGGGCGACGAGGACCTCGGTCGCCGCATCGTCGACCAGCTCGCCACCACTCCGTAGCTCCGTAGGGGATCCTGATGTCCGAGAAGTGGAACGTCGCCGACCTGCCGGACCAGACCGGCCGCACGATCGTGCTCACCGGTCCGACGCTCGGCGGACTCGGCCACCACACCGCCCTCGAGCTCGCTCGCCACGGTGCCCGGGTCGTCCTGGCCGGGCGCACCCCGGCGAAGGTCGAGGAGACCGTCGGGGCGATCCGCGCCGAGGTGCCGGGTGCCGCGCTCGAGGCGCTGCACCTCGACCTGGCCAGTCTCGCGTCAGTGCGCTCGGCCGCCACGGCTGCCGAGCAGATCGGGCCGATCGACGTCCTGATCAACAACGCCGGGGTGATGGGCACGTCGTACTCCCGCACGGCCGACGGCCTCGACCTGCAGATGGCGACGAACCACTTCGGGCCGTTCCTGCTGACCGGCCTGCTGCTGCCGCAACTGGCGAAGAGCGATGGCGGGCGGGTCGTGAACGTGTCGTCGATCTTCCACAACTTCGCCGGCAAGGCGCCGCTCGGCGACCCGCGCGAGCAGCACGGCCGCTACAGCAAGTGGAAGGTCTACGGGCAGTCGAAGCTGGCCAACCTGTACTTCACCGCCGAGCTCGACCGTCGCCTGCGGGTGGCGAACCTGCCGGTGCACGCCCTCGCCGCGCACCCCGGGTTCGCGGGCACGCACCTCGCCGCTAACGGGCAGTACGGCCGCTCGGCAGGCGGCATCGCCACGATCCTCGATGCCGGGGTCAGGGCGGTGTCCCAGTCTGCGGCGGCCGGCGCCTGGCCCTCCCTGATGGCCGCGACCGACGACCTGCCCGGCAACACCTTCGTCGGCCCCAGCGGGCCGGGTCAGATGTCCGGTTCGCCGCGCATCGTCGGGCGCAGCAAGCTGGCCCGTGACGAGAACGCCTCTCGCGTGCTGTGGGAGATCAGCGAGGAGACCGTCGACCTGCGGTACCCCTGAGGACCCCTACCAAGGTCGGGGGAGTCGCTACCCGGGCAGGATGCCGTGACGGGTCCGGCTTCCTAACGTGGAGGCATGCCAGAGACGAAGCCGCCGGTCCAGGTGTGGGAAGGGCGGGTCGAGGAGCGCGCCCACCGGGTGGAGCTGAGCGCCGGCCTCCTTCCGAGGGCGACCTGGTACGTCGACGGCGAGGAGGTCGCGACCGCCAAGGTCGCCGACCAGAAGGCGTCACTGAGTGCCGAAGGCCTCGGCCGGGTCGTCGTACGGACCTCCTGGTTCGGTGCTCCGCGCCGGGCGAACCTGCTCGGCGAGGACGAGCTCCTGGGCGGCACCGAGCTGATGCCGGAACCTGGTTCGCCGGCGGCCCGCCATCTCGACGCCGCGGTGGCCCACCCGACGCGCCACACGATGCTGCAGACCGGCGGTGCCGCGGCCGGCGTCGTCGTACCCATCGTCCTGATCGCCCTGCTCGTGCGCCTGGCCGACCGGATCCCGTGGCCGGACCTGCCGCGCATTCCGTGGCCCGACCTGCCGAGCATCCCGTGGCCGAGCATCCCCTGGCCGGACATCCCGTGGCCGGACGTGGCGCTGCCGGGGTGGGTGGAGCCGCTCGCCGACTCCGCGAAGTACGTCGTGCCGGTCGTGGTCGCGTTCGTGCTCGCGCGTGCCGAGATCAGGCGGCGCCGTCAGCACCAGGACGAGGCGAGTGCGCCTCCGGAACAGACGGACGGTCAGGTCGGACCGGTTGATTCTGAGGATCGGCGCTGACCGATCGGACACTCCCGCGCCGATCCCGGGTCACCGCGGACGTTGGTCCCTACCGTGACGCCATGGCAGTGGTGCGCAAGACGGAGTCGTGGCTGTGGTTCGTGCCCGCGTCCTCGGTGCTGCTCGGACTGGTCTACCTGGTGCGGCACGAGGAGTTCCTCGGCCTGTGCTGGGTCGGGATCGGGACCGTCGCGACGCTGCGCGACTACCTCCACGCGCGTCGGCCGAAGCTGGCGGCCGCCATCACCGGCGCCGGCGCAGCCGTGGCACTGGTCATCGCGCTCACGCTGATGCGGCATGCGCTGGAGACCCTCTGAGGCTCGCCGTTCCGCACGTCAGGCGGCGAAGGTCCCCGGCATCACGGTGGGCTCGCAGTCGCAGGTGTCGCTGCACGCCAGGAAGGTGTGCACCGCGTGGCCGCACGCCGGGCACGGCAGGTCGTGGCTGAGGTGGTGCTGGTTCGGGGTGGTGGTCCACATGGCCCGGTCTCCTCGTCGGCTCGTGGTGTGTCGTCACTGGGACCACGAACCAGATCGGCCAGATACGACCCCGGAGGAGAATTCTGGTGAGGCTTTCCGTCGTGAGCCGTAGGGTCGGCGCCATGGACCCCGCTGTCTTCGCCGCCTTCAACGCCCATGTCTCCGCGGTCCGGTTCACTCCCGTACGCATCCGCGAGGGCTATGACATGGCAGCCGTCGACGACCTCCTGGACTCCCTCGTGGTGATCGGGGCGAGTGGCGGCGACGTGCAGAAGGCCGTCGCGGAGAGCCATCTGCCGGTGGTCCGACTCCGCGAGGGCTACGCGATCGCGCAGGTCGACACGTTCCTCAAGGAATTCGTCCGGATCGCGCGTGACCCCGAGGGCCTGCTGCGCGGGTCGTCGCCGTACCCGCCGCACTCGGCGTACCCGCCGCACCAAACGGGCGGCTGGTGGTCCCGTTTCTTCGGACGCCGGTCCGGCTAGCGGCCCCGCGGGCCGTACACCGCTTCGGCCTTCTTGAACGCCGCCTCGCGGGCCGCCTTCGTGTTGCGCGCGACGAGCAGGTGGGCCTGCTCGATCCGCTCGCGCGCGAAGGTCCTGCGCGGGGAGGCGTTCCACGTGTCGTTGAAGAGGCGCTTCGCCGCCGCGACGGCGTCGGGGGACTTGCGCGACAGCTCGTTGGCCAGCGCGAGGGCACCGGTGAGCGGGTCGTTGTCGAGGCGGGTGACCAGGCCGAGCTCCTTGGCGCGGGAGCCGTCGAACACCTCGGCGCTCATCGTCAGCAGCTTCGCCTGGTCGATCCCGACGAGCTCCTTGAGCGCCTGGACGCCCGACATGTCGGGGATCAGGCCCCACTTGCCCTCGAGCACCGACCACCGCGAGTCCGGCGTCGCGATCCGGAAGTCAGCGGCCAGTGCGATCTGGAGTCCGCCGCCCAGGCAGTGCCCGTGCACGGCCGCGATCACCGGCACCGGGATCCGGCGGAAGGCCCACGGGGCTTCCTGGAAGGTGTTGGTGCCCCGGAGCGGACGCGGGACGAACGCCTTCACCAGTCCACCCGGGTTGCGCATGACCGACGCGAAGTCGAGGCCCGCGCAGAACGCGTCCCCCTGGCCGCTGATGATCACCGCGCGCAGGGACTTGTCCCTGCGCAGCCGGTTCGCCGTCGCGACCAGGTCGTCGAGGACGTCCAGCGTCAGCGCGTTGAGCTTGTCCGGCCGGACCAGCTGGACGTGGGCGATGCCGTCGGTGATCGTGCAGGTCACGTTGCTCATGGGGAGCATGCTACCCGTCGGTAACCGTCGGATGTCATGCGATCTGGCTGCCGGGGCAGCCGCATCGCATGACATCCCGCGGGATGGTTCAGCCCCGCTCAGTCGAGCTCGGCCCGGATCAGGCAGCCTCGGCGTACTCCTGCTTGGCCTTGCGCTCGAGCAGCTTCAGCATCACGCGACGCTTGCGCTTGTCGGCGGTGGTGATCTTGTAGAGCGCGACCAGCTGGGTCGGCAGGTTCGTGGGCGTGGTGGTCTCGAGCCAGCCGTTGGGGAAGGACAGGCGGATCACCTTGTGCCAGGCACTGGCCACCTGCGGGACGAAGGGGCGGGTCAGGTAGGTGAGCTCGTACTTGTCGAAGACGGCCTTCACCTTCGGCGCGACCTCGGCGTAGCGGTTGCTCGGGAGGTCGGGGAAGAGGTGGTGCTCGATCTGGTGGGACAGGTTGCCGCTCATGATGTGCAGTGCGGTCGACCCGGAGAAGTTGGCCGAGCCGAGCATCTGGCGCAGGTACCACTCACCGCGGGTCTCGTTGTCGGGGATCGACTTCAGCTCGAAGGTCTCGACGCCCTCGGGGAAGTGGCCGCACATGATGACCGAGTGCGACCAGAGGTTGCGGACGACGTTGGCCGTGACGTTGGCGGCAAGGGTCGGGAGGAAGGAGCCGGTCGGGATCGACAGCGCCGGGTTGACGAGGTAGTCCTTCGTGGCCTGCTTGCGGATCTTCTTCAGCGTGTCCTTCACGCCCTTCGTGAAGGACTCGGGGCGCTTGTCCTTCGGCTTGGACAGGTTGCGTCCGAGCTCGAGGTCGTAGGCCGCGATGCCGTACTCGAAGAGGCAGGCGTTGATGAAGTTCCACAGCGGCTGGGCGAGGTAGAGGGGGTACCAGCGCTGCTCCTCGTCGACGCGCATGATGCCGTAGCCGAGGTCGTTGTCCTTGCCGATGATGTTGGTGTGCGTGTGGTGCACCTGGTTGTGCGAGTGCTTCCAGGCCTCCGAGGGGGTGGCGTTGTCCCACTCCCAGGTCGTCGAGTGGATCTTCGGGTCGCGCATCCAGTCCCACTGGCCGTGCATGACGTTGTGCCCGATTTCCATGTTCTCGAGGATCTTCGCGACGCTCAGGCCGGCGGTGCCCAGGATCCAGGCGGGCGGGAAGATGCTGGCCAGCAGCACGGCGCGGCTGCCGAGCTCCAGCTTGCGCTGCACGTCGACGACCTTGCGGATGTAGGCCGCGTCGCGGTCGCCGCGGGTCTCGATGACCTCGTCGCGGATGGCGTCGAGCTCGGCGCCGAGCGCCTCGATCTGCTCGGGGCTCAGGTGGGCGATCGGGTTCGCGGGCTTCTTCGTGATCGTGGTCATCGTCAGCCTTTCGTCGAGGGGGCGGTCGAGGAGGGTCAGTGGTCGATGTGGCAGTCGCCGGCAGCGGCGCTGATGCAGGTCTGGATGGGTACGCCGCCCGGGTTGGTCTCACCGGGGACGGCGACGGTGAGGTCGCCGGTGCGCAGGTCGCGGACGGCGCCTGAGGTCATCGGCAGCACGCAACCCATGCAGATGCCCATCCGGCAGCCGCTCGGCATCAGGACGCCCGCCGACTCGGCGGCGTCGAGGATGGGCACGGAGCCGTCGGTCTCCACGACCCGGTCGCTCGGGCCGCCGAAGGTCAGCGTGCCACCCTCGGCCTCCACGTCGACGACGGCGGCGCGGAAGCGCTCGGTGTGCAGGGTCAGGCGCCGCTCGGCGTAGAACTCCTCGAGGGTGTCGAGCAGGCCTGCCGGACCGCAGGCGTACGCCGTGCGCTCGGCCAGGTCGGCGACCTCGGCCTCGAGGTCGGCGATCGTGAGGAGGCCGTCGGTGTCGGTGTGCCGCTCGACGAGGCGCAGGCGCCCCGCCTCGGCGTGGGCGCGGAGCTCGGCGCCGAAGATGACCTCGTCACGCTTCATCGCCGAGTGCACGAGCACGATGTCGAAGGCGGCGACGGCTGCATCACGGGCGGACTCGTTGCGGGAGTAGAGGTTGCGCAGCATGCCGATGACGGGCGTGATGCCGGAGCCGGCGGTGACCAGCAGCAGCTTCTGTCGGCGGCCCGCCCGGGCCGGCGTCAGCACGAAGTCGCCCTCGGCCTGCGCGAGGTGCAGCATCTGACCGGCGCGCGCGTTGCGCACGAGGTGCTGTGAGACGGCGCCGCCGGGGATCGCCTTCACGGTGATGGAGATCCGGCCGTCGCGGCGCGGGCCGTGGGTCAGCGAGTAGGTGCGCCACAGGCGGATGCCGTTGACGTCGACACCGACCCGGACGTACTGGCCGGGGATGTGACCGGCCCAGTCGCGGCCCGGCTTGATGACGATGGTCGCCGCGTCAGCGGTCTCGGACTCGACCGACACGATCCGGCCCTGCAGGCCGGCTGCCGCCCCGGTGCGCAGCGGGGCGAAGTGGTCGAGCAGGTCGTCAACGGTCAGGGGGGTGACCGCGGAGTCGAGGAGGTTGCGCAGCCCCGAGGTCAGGCGGCCGCTGCGGGCTCCTGTGCGGGGCGTTTCGGTCGTCGTGCTCACACCATCAAGACTCCCAACATCGCGCGCTAAACTCATGACCACAGTCGGTGAATCTTCCAGGTGTTTTTGTTCGCAGAGAGTAAAAGAGAGCCATGTCGGGTCGGGACACGAGGCGGTCGCAGTCGGTGGGCAGTGCCCTGCTGCCGCCCGCGACGGTCGCTGCGATCCGCGGGGAGCTGGCTGCCGTCGCCGATGACGTGGTCGACCAGATCATTCGCGAGGTCCCGCCGTACGAGGACGCCTTCAGCGGCCCCATGGGCCGCACCATCCGGGGCGCCGTGCAGGTCGCGCTCGGTGGATTCCTCTCCCTCGTCAGCGATCGCCGCGGACCGGACGCACTGGCGCCGCGGGCTTCTGCCGTCGACGGCGCCTACCAGCTGGGGCGCGGGGAGGTCCGCAGCGGCCGTACGACCGACGCACTGCTCTCGGCGTACCGGATCGGCGCGCGGGTCTCCTGGCAGCACCTGTCGGCCAAGGCCGTCGAGCAGGGCATCGATCCGGCGACGATGGCCTCCTTCGCCGAGCTCGTCTTCGCCTACATCGACGAGCTCTCCGCGGCGAGCGTCGCGGGACACCGCGACGAATCGGCCAGCGAGGGCCGGATCCGGCAGCGGATGTCGGAGCGACTCGCGCGTCACCTGCTCGCCGGCGCCCCCGAGGCGACCGTGCTCGCCTCGGCCGAGCGCGCCGAGTGGTCGCCCCCGACCACCCTCACCGTGGTCATCGTTCCGGAGTACCAGGCCGGCACGGTCCTGCAGACCCTGCGCCGGGGCACCCTGCTGACGACCGACGTCCCGGAGCTCGACGGCGCGGCGCTGATGATGGTGCCCGACGCACACGACCGGCGCCGAGCGACGCTGCTGCGGGCGGTGCGCGACCGTGATGCCCTCGTCGGCCCGGCCCGTCCGTGGCTCGACGTGCGGGCGTCGTACGACCGTGCGCTGCGGGCCCGTGCGCTGGGCCTGAGCGGCGACACCGAGCTCCACCTTCCGCGGCTGGTGCTGACTGCCGACCCCGACGCGCTCGCCGACCTGCGGTCGGTCGTGCTGGCGCCGCTCGACGAGCTGCGGCCCGCGACGGCTGCGAAGCTGCGCCAGACCCTGCGGGCATGGCTGCTCCACCAGGGTCGGCGCGACGACATGGCCGCGGCGCTGTTCGTCCACCCGCAGACCGTCCGCTACAGGATGACTCAACTTCGGGACCTGTTCGGCGATCGTTTGGACGACCCCGATAGCGTCCTCGCCCTGACCCTTGCGCTCGGTGTGGAGGAGGAATCCGGATGAAGACGTGGCGTTCGGTGACCGCTCTGTCCCTGGCCCTGCTCGTGCTGCTGGTGGTGGCCGGCAGCTGCAGCACGAAGAAGCAGATCAAGGCCGACGCCAGCTCCAACCGCGACCGGGTCATCGAGACCGGTGACACCTACGTCGCGCTCGGCGACTCGAACACCTCGGGTCCCGGACTCGGCACGCCCACCTTCGTGCCCGGCTGTCAGCAGACGATCGGCAACTACCCGCACCTGCTGGCCGAGGAGATGGACCTCGACCTGGTCGACGTGAGCTGCGGCGGCGCGAAGACCGAGAACATGACCGAGGAGCAGACCGCCCTCGGCGACAAGGTTCCTCCGCAGCTCGACGCGATCCGCAAGGACACTGCCCTGGTCACGCTGAGCATCGGCGGCAACGACGGTGACGTGTACGGGAGCCTGGTCCTCAACTGCGTGCGTCTCGGGGCCAAGGACCCGACCGGTGCGCCGTGCTCCGACCTCGCCCGCAAGCACCCCACGGCGCTCAAGAAGGTCTTCGACGGCGTGACCGACGCGATCGTCGCGACGGTCGCCGCGGTCCTCGACAAGGCGCCGAAGGCCCGCATCGTCGTGATCGGCTACCCCCAGATCATCCCCGCCGACGGTGCCTGCGCTGCCCTTCCCCTGGGCGAGGGTGACTATCCCTTCGCTCGTGGCGTGATGGAGCAGTTCGACAAGGCACAGGCCGAGGCCGCCAAGGAGGCCAAGGCCGAGTTCCTCGACATGTGGACGGCCACCGAGGGCCACGACATCTGCAGCGAGGACCCCTGGGTGGCGGGCGTGAGGCCGCAGGAGGCCGGGATCGCCTACCACCCGTACGCCGCGGGCCAGGAGGCCGTCGTCGAGGAGCTGCAGGCGCTGGTGTCGGCCCCGGGCGCTTCTCTGGGCTCCTGAATGAGGAGGCCGGTACGTCGTCTCGTGACCGGCCTGGTGGCGCTGGTGGCCATGGCCGGGTGCTCCTCGTCGGACGGGTCGCCGGGCGTCGTACCAGCTGAGTCGGTGGGTACGACGGACCCGGCCGCTCCTTCCTCCGAGCCGGCGCCGCCATCGGGGCCGCGCTACGTCGCGCTGGGGGACTCGTTCACCGCAGCCCCCGGCGTCGGCGAGGCCAGCGGCCCGGCGGACTGCCTGCGCACCGACGGCAACTACCCGCACCTGCTGGCCGAACGGCTCGACCTCGACCTGGTCGACGTGAGCTGCGTGGGAGCGACCAGTGCCGACCTGAGGGCGGTCCAGGGCTCGCCGGACCGCGGCCTGCCGCCGCAGCTCGACGCGATCGACGCCCGGACCGGGCTGGTGACGCTGAGCATCGGTGCCAACGACGACGGGCTCTTCGGGTCGCTGGTCCGCAGCTGTGCGGGGTTCGCGGGGATCGCCACCGACCAGCTCTGCCTCGCGCAGGGTCGCTTCGCCGAGGACCGCCTGGTGCGTGGGTTCGACGCCCTCGCCGTACAGACGGAGCGCTCGGTGGCCGCGATCCGCAAGCGCGCACCGAAGGCGCAGGTGATCGTTGTCGGCTACCCCCAGCTGGTGCCGGCTGCAGGGACCTGCGACCGCCTCCCGATGAGCAGGGCCGAGGTCGTGTTCGTCCACGACGTCAACCGACGTCTGGCCGACGCGCTGCGGCGCGGGGCTGTCACAGCAGGCGTGGAGTACGTCGACATGTGGGCCGCGAGCGAGGGACACGACGCCTGCGCCGCCGACCCGTGGGTCGCCGGCGTGCAACCCGAGGAGCCCGGCGCGCCACTGCACCCGTACGCCGCCCACCAGGTCGCCGTGGCGGACGCACTCGAGACGCTCGTGGGCTGAGCCAGCGCAGGCATCGGACAGGAAGTAGGTCTCAGGCGCGCCGTGTAGTCGTGCAGGGAACGCACGTGCGGGCCGCTGGCCGGGCCTCCAGGCGCGCCGCCGCGATCGGCTGCCCGCAGGACTCACAGGTCCCGTAGGTCCCCGCCTCGAGGCGGGCCAACGCATCATCGATCTCGGTGAGGTGGTGGCGGGCCTGGCGGACCAACGCGTCGACCTGCGAGCGCTCGAAGGCGATGGTCGCGCCCTCGGGATCGTGCTCGTCGTCGGCGTTGGTGTCGCGGGAGGCCGCGACCACCGCGTCGAAGTCGTCGGTCAGGTCGGCCAGGCGGCGCAGGGTCTGGTCGCGTTGCTGCTCGAGTCGGTGCCGCGGGTCCATGGGGACATGGTGGGGGAGAGCGCCGACAGTGGCCTTGCGTTGAGGACTTTTGGGTTGCGACACAATTAATTTATGTAGCATCTTGCGCATGGGGCAGATCTGGTTCGAGGTCACGTGTGTGACTCTCTTCGTGACGTTCTTCGTGATGGCCGATGCGCCGTCGAAGCGTCGTCTGGTGGCGTCCGGGAACCGGTTCGCTCGCGATTACCGACTCTGGATCGCGCCTGCCGAGGTCGAGGCGGTGAATCGCGCCCATCGTGCGGACTATCGCGTTGGTGTTGCGGCGCTCACCGTAGGTGTGGTGGCGTACGCGGTTGCGCGACTCTTCGCCGATGCCCTCACGGTGTCGTGGGCATCAATCTCCGTCGTCACAGGTGTTGCCGCCGCACTGCGAGTAAGACAGGCGGGTCGTGACTTCACGCCCCCTCCTGAGACCCTAGCTGTCGCGCGGAGCAGGACGGTCCGACTTCGCGACTACCTGTCCGCCACAGGCCTGGTCGTCCTCGGTGCCGGACCTGTGCTGGCGCTCGGCGCGGCGGTCATCGGCGCGGATGCGGTCCGGCGAGATGTCGGCGACATCGAGAGAGCTTGGTTCGTGTTCGGCGCGGGCTCGGCAGGCCTCGCGCTTGGCCTGCTCCTCCCGGTCTTTTCCGTTGCCATCATCCCGCGTCCGTTGCCCGCATCCGACGCCGCGCACCTCTACCTGCAGGATGCGTGGCGTGTCGAGCGCCTTCGGCAGATGGTGCAGTTCCAGTCAATGGCCCTTGCCTTCCTTCTCTCCTATGCGCACGGGTTGCTACCGGTCGCCGATTCCGTCTCGTTGTGGTTGCTGCCCCTGACCTTCACGCCGATCATCGCGATCGTCGTGACTCACGCGGGTCGCCTGCACTTCAGGCGCAGGCTCTGGCCCGACCTGACCCGCGACGAGTGGGTCGAAGTGGGCGGCGCCATGCCCGCCGCTGCAGCCCGATGATCGTCCTCGACCCGCAGGCGCCCGCGCCGCCGTACGAGCAGATCCGCTCCCAGCTCGCCGCACAGATCGACCGCAATGAGCTCAGGGCGGGCGACCGGCTCCCGACCGTCCGGCGCCTCGCCCAGGACCTCGGTGTCGCCGTGAATACCGCCGCCCGTGCCTACCGCGAGCTCGAGGCGACGGGTCTGATCGAGACCCGCGGTCGCGCGGGCAGCTTCGTCACCGGGTCCGGGGTGGAGCGGGCGGCGCGAGAGGCTGCGATCGAGTACGTCGAGCGCGTGCGCGCGCTCGGGGTGCGTGACCGTGACGCCGTGGACATCCTCGCCGGCGTGGTGCGCGCACCACGCCGGCGCGGCTGAGGGGCGGCCCCCGTCAGTCGTTGGACGCGAGCGGACCCCGGGCTCGGCGAAGGGGGCTCCCGG
Organism: Nocardioides sp. Root190; assembly: GCF_001428565.1. Lineage (GTDB taxonomy): Bacteria > Actinomycetota > Actinomycetes > Propionibacteriales > Nocardioidaceae > Nocardioides. Next base: position 367,002 of record NZ_LMIA01000007.1, read on the forward strand.
GGTGGCCGCGGGGTACTGCCGACGCGAGGCGAAGGAGGCCGACATGTACTTCGACGACAAGCCCTGCCGGACCTGTGGGGCCGAGGTGCGACTCGAGGCGCGCTGGGCCGAGTCGATCGACGAGGGGGGCTCGCCCGTCGGGCCCGAGGGCGGCGTCGTCGGGGGCGGTGACCCGACCGTCGACGCGCGCACCTGCACCAACCCCGACTGCCCGTCCCACCGGGGCGAGGGCGAGGTCTGAGCGCCCCGGCCGCGGGTACGGCGTACCCATGAGCGAGACACCGCAGGACGACCGGGTCGCGGAGCGGGCCGGGCTGTTGCCCGAGGAGGTCGCGGCGGGCAGCGCCGATCCCGAGGCGCAGGCCGAGGCCATCCTCGAGGAGTCCGACGAGCGGGTCGACGACCCGGAGGGCACCCGACGGGAGAGCGGCCAGACGCCGGACCGGGCGGACGGCCAGTAGGCGCAGCGGATCAGCCGGCGAGGAAGCTGAACCGCACCTCACGCACGTCGTTGTCGACGTTCAGGTCGACCAGGCAGATGCTCTGCCAGGTGCCGAGGGCAAGGCGACCGTCGAGCACGGGCACGGTGGCGTACGGCGGCACCAGGGCCGGCATCACGTGGGAACGGCCGTGGCCCGGGCTGCCGTGGCGGTGCCGCCACCGGTCGTCGGCCGGAAGCAGGTCGGCGAGCGCGGCCAGCAGGTCGTCGTCACTTCCTGCGCCGGTCTCGAGGATCGCGATGCCGGCGGTGGCGTGCGGGACGAAGACGTGCAGCAACCCGTCGCCCCGCTCGGCGACGTACGCCGCCGCGTCCCGGGTCAGGTCGAGCACGACCTCGCGGTCGCCGGTGCGGTAGGTGCGGGTGTCGCTGTCCACACCGCTCATCGTCTCAGGCGGGCTGCCCGGACCACGACACTCCCTCAGCCCTGCAACCCCTGGATGGCCTCGTGGATCGCCAGGGTGCGCTCCGCGGACTCGACGTGGAGGCTCTCGACCATCTTGTTGTTGTAGGTCACCACGCCGGAGCCCTTGCCGTCCTCCCAGGCCTGGATCAGGCCGCGGGCGTCCTGGACCGCCGACTCGTCGGGCGCGAAGCCCTCGTTGGCTCCCTCGACCTGGCCGGGGTGGATCAGGGTCTTGCCGTCGAAGCCCATCTGGCGGCCCTGCTCGACCTCTGCGAGGAAGCCGTCGATGTTCTTCACGTCGTTGTAGACGCCGTCGATGATCACGATCCCGGCCGCGCGGGCGGCGAGCAGGGCGAGGCCCAGGCCGGTGAGCACGGGCTGGCGGCCGGGGACGTGCTCGGCGTACAGCTCCTTGACGAGGTCGTTGGTGCCCATCACGAAGCCGGTCAGGCGCGGCGAGGCGGTGGCGATCGACAGGGCGTTGAGCATGCCGATCGGGGTCTCGACCATCGCCCAGAGGGTGGTCTTCTCGGGTGCGCCAGCGGCCTCCAGGGCCGCGACCAGCTGGAGGACCTCCTCGGCGGAGTTGACCTTGGGGACGAGTACGACGTCGGGGCCGGCGGCGGCCGCGGCGGCGATGTCGGCGTCGTGCCACTCGGTGCCGATGCCGTTGGTCCGGATGATGAGGTGGCGGTTGCCGTACTCACCGGACTCGACGGCGGCAGCGGCGGCGGCCCGGGCGGCGGGCTTCGCGTCGGGTGCGACGGCGTCCTCGAGGTCGAAGATGATCGCGTCGGCCGCGATCGTCTTCGCCTTCTCCAGCGCCCGCTCGTTGGAGCTGGGCATGTAGAGGACGGAGCGCAGGGGCTTGAAGGTGCTCTCGGTGGACATGGCTCAGGCCTCCTGGGTCTCGATGGCGTCGTAGGTGGCCTTGAGCTCGGGGTCGATCGCCGCGAGCTGCTCGGCGAGGGCGACGAGCACGAGGCACTGCTTCAGGGAGGCGTCGTCCTCCATCTTCCCGTCGATCATGACCGCGCCCGTTCCGTCGCCCATCGCGGCCACGACCCGGCGTGCGTGGGCGATGTCCTCGACGCTGGGGGAGAAGACCCGGTTGGCGATAGCGATCTGCTTCGGGTGCAGCGACCAGGTGCCGACGCAGCCGAGCAGGAACGCGTTGCGGAACTGGTCCTCGCACGCGACGACGTCGGCGATGTCGCCGAACGGGCCGTAGTACGGGTAGATCCCGTGCGTCGCGCAGGCGTCGACCATCTTGGCGATCGTGTAGTGCCACAGGTCCTGCTGGAAGATCGCGCGCTGGGCGTCGATCTGGCTGTTGCCCTCCGCGTCGCGGGGCGGGTCCTGGCGCACGAGGTAGCCGGGGTGGCCGCCGCCGACGCGCGTCGTCTTCATCTTGCGGTCGGCCGCGAGGTCGGCCGGGCCGAGCGAGAGGCCCTGCATGCGCGGCGACGCACCGCAGATCTCCTCCACGTTGGCCACGCCACGAGCGGTCTCCAGGATCGCGTGGACGAGGATCGGCTTGGTGATGCCGGCCTTCGCCTCGAGCTGGGCGAGCAGTCGGTCGATGTAGTGGATGTCCTCGGCGCCCTGCACCTTCGGCACCATGATGACGTCGAGCTTGTCGCCGATCGCCGGCACCAGCGTGGTGAGGTCGTCGAGCACCCACGGGCTGTCGAGCGAGTTGATCCGCGTCCACAGCTGCGTGGGGCCGAAGTCCGTCGACTGGGCGATCCGCACCAGGCCCTCGCGGGCGGCGACCTTGTTGTCGGCCTTGACGGCGTCCTCGAGGTTGCCGAGGAGCACGTCGACCGTGCCGATCATGGCGGGGATCTTGGCCGCCATCTTCTCGTTGCTCGGATCGAAGAAGTGGATCGCGCGGCTCGGCCGGGCGGGGATCTCACGGACCGGGGCGGGCGCGCCCACGGCCAGCGGGCGGAAGAAGTCCTTGGCGCTCTTGTGGCTCACGTCCCGACAACTTACCGGCGAGTCACGTGCTTCGGTATGACGGATGTCTCGCCGAGACGTCTCAGCGGGCGCGGCGCCACCAGCGACGTCGTACGGGCGTCCCGGAATCGGCCGCGCGGGCCGCGTCGGTCGCGGCGATCCGTCTGCTCGCGCGCCGCGCGGCCTGCCGTTCGCGCCAGGCCCGGATGCTGGCCTCGACGTCGCGCGGCATGGTGATCAGGGGCGGCCCGTCCACCGGTGTGTAGCGGGCGCGGATGACGCGGGCGTTGAAGTCCTCGACGAACGCGCGGGCCTCGCGTTCGGAGACCAGGGTGTCGAGGTGCTCGTCGAGCTGGGCGTCGTCCTTGCGGAGCTGGAGCGCCGGCGGGAGCACGGCGATCCGCTCGCGCTCGACCAGGCGCTTCAGCCACCAGTCCGGGTCGTGGGTCCCGCCGAGCCCCTCGATCGGTTGGCCGGCGCCCGCGAGGTTGTCGAACTCGCCCCGCTCCATCGCCTGGCGGACCTGCAGGTCGACCCAGGTCTGCTGGTGCTCGATCCGGGCGCGCGCGGCTGCCCGCTCCTGCTCAGGCGTGGGCCGTTCCGGCTCCTCCTCGGACTGCGCCATCCATCGATTCTGGCACGCAGCCCAGTGCGCGATCCGCTGGCGGACAGAGGATGTCCGTCCGCCGATACCCTGCAGGACGTGGAGGGTCCCGACGTCGCCGCCGAGGTGCGCAAGCTCAGCGCGCGGCTGTTGCCCGAGGCCGGGCAGCTCGGTGCCGCGATGGCCACGCGGATCCGCTCGGAGATCCCGGGGTACGACGAGGGTGACCTCGTCAGCTTCGAGGACCTCATCGCCTCCTGCACCGTCAACGCCCGCTACATCCTCGGGACCCTGGCCGGTGACGTGCAGGCCGGCGACACCCCGACCGAGACCGGCACGGCCCGCGCCGAGCAGGGCGTTCCCTACGCGACCGTGCTCCAGGCGTTCCGGGTCGGGTCCCGCTTCATCTGGGAGGTGCTGGTCGAGCGCGCCGAGCCCGAGGCCCGGGACGTCCTCCTCCTTGCGGCCGCCGACATCTGGGCGGTGAGCGACCAGCTCGCCGCCGACGTGACCGACGCCTACCGACGTGCGCTCGCCGATCGGGTGCGCCGCGACGGCCAGATGCGAGCGGTGCTCGTGGGCGCGCTGCTCGACGGCGACGCCGACGCGACCGCCCATGTCGGCGAGGCCGCCGGGATGCTCGACCTCGGGCGCGCGACGGAGTACGTCGTGGTGTCGGCCGAGTCGCCGACGCCCGGCACCGAGGGGCTCGCCGACGTCGAACGCGTGCTCCGGCGTACCAATGTCCGCTCGGCCTGGCGCCTGGACCACGACCACCAGGAGGGTGTCGTCGCGATGCGGCTCGGCTTCGGGGTCGACCAGCTCGTCGAGGTCCTGGCCGGGCTGGCCAGGGCGCGGGTCGGGGTGAGCGCCGTCGTCCCGCGGCTCGACGAGATCCAGGAGGCGCTCCGGCAGGCTCGCGTGGCCTGTGTCGCGCTGTCACCGAGCGCGGTCGCGGTCGGTCGGTTCGGCGCCGACCCGCTCGCCGTGCTCCTCGCGAGCAGCCCGGACCAGGCGCGGGTGCTCGTGCACGCCGTGCTCGGGCCGGTCCTGGCGCTGCCGCCCGAGGACCGCGTGGTGATGATCGACACCGCGCGGGCCTGGCTCGCCGCGGGTGGCTCGACCTCGACCGCCGCCCAGGCCCTCCACGTGCACCGCAACACGGTGCGCTACCGCGTACGCCGGCTGGAGGAGGTCACCGGTCGCGACCTCGCGCGGCCGGTCGACGCCGCCGAGCTGTACGTCGCGCTGGAGTGCGTCCGGATCCTCGGGCTGGGCTGACGCCCGGGACGCCCAGTTGCCCGGTTGCCGGGGCCGGGAGCGATCAGGACAGGCCGAAGTAGCGGAGGTAGACGTAGCCCCAGGCGACGAGCAGGGTCGCGATGGTGACCACGACGCCGTACTTGGTGAACTGCCAGAAGCTGATCGGCTCGCCGGCCTTGGCCGCGATGCCGAGCACGACCACGTTGGCACCGGCGGCGACTGCTGTCGCGTTGCCGCCGAGGTCGGCGCCGAAGACGAACGACCACCACAGGGGACTGTCGGCGCCGCTGGACGAGCTGGCCGCGACCATCTCCTCCACGACCGGCACGGTCGCCGTCGTGTAGGGGATGTTGTCGACGAAGGCGCCGACGAGTCCGGAGCCGAACAGCAGCACCGTCGAGGCGAGGAACTCCCGATCGCCGAGGGCCTCGGCCGCGACCTCGCCGATCTTGCCGATCACCCCGACCTGGACCAGTGCGCCGACGAGCACGAACAACGCCATGAAGAAGGCGAGGGTGCCCCACTCGACCTCCTCCAGGAACTCCTCCGGCTCGGTGCGTGAGACCAGCACCGTCGCGCCGGCGCCCATCATCGCGACCATCGACGGATCGATGTGGAGCACGGTGTGGAGGCTGAAGGCGACCATCACCAGGCCGAGCACGATCAGGCAGCGCACCAGCATCCGCATGTTCGTGATCGCATCGACCGGGCGCAGGTCGCCGAGGGTGTTGCCGACGTCGATCGAACCGGTCAGGTCCTTGCGGAACAGCCACCGCGCCATCACCACGAACAGCGCCAGCAGGATCACGGTGAGCGGCAGCGAGTGCACGAGGAAGTCGGTGAAGCTCAGGTTGGCCCGGCTGCCGATGATGATGTTGGGCGGGTCGCCGATGAGCGTCGCGGTACCGCCGATGTTGGAGGCGAGGATCAGCGAGATGAGGTACGGCGCCGAGGGCAGTCCCAGCTGGCGGCAGACCGAGAGGGTGACCGGTGCGACGAGCAGGACGCAGGTGACGTTGTCGAGGATCGGCGCCACCGTCGCACTGATCAGGACCAGCAGTACCAGCAGGCGGTAGGGATCTCCGCCGGACTTGAGGGCCGCCCAGAGGGCGAGGAACTCGAAGAGCCCGGTCTGCTTGAGGACGCCGACGATGATCATCATCCCGAACAGCAGGAAGATGACGTTCCAGTCGATGCCGGTGTGGTGGTCGAAGAAGGCGGACTTCGCATCGACCAGGCCGATCACGACCATCGCGGCCACACCGCCGAGGGCGGCCGCGACCCGGTGGATCCGCTCGGTCGCGATCAGTGCGTAGCTGACGATGAAGACCGAGAGGGCTGCGGAGGTGAGGATCACCCGGCCCTCCGCTGGGGGAGGTGGGTCTCGGCGGCGGTGCCCGGGTCGAGTCGCTCGTACCAGCCGGCGAGGCGGCCGTGCAGGCTCACCGACCGCAGGCGGTCCTCGACCTCTCCGACCTGACCACGCGCGGCGACGGCCAGGACCTGGTCGCCGACACGCAGCGTGGTGCGCTCCTCGGGGACCAAAGCCACCGGACCGCGTGTCACCAGCGACACCGCGGATCCGGGAGGCATCCGGAGCTCGCCGATCTCGACACCGGCCAGGCGCGAGTCCTCCTCCACCTCGAAGCGGAGCAGGACGGCGTCCATCCGGTCGAGGGTCGCGAACCCGATCGAGACCTTGTGGACGAAGGAGCCCTTCTCGGCCCAGCGGGGCTGGCGGCCGCGGCCGATCGCGAGTCCGACGGCGAAGCCGATGGCCGCGCAGATCATCCCGGCGGACACCGCCACCTCGAGGATTCCGTTGTCGCTCACTCCGCATCACCGTGGTCCGGCTCGGCGGAGGGCGAGGTGAGGAGGTGCTCGACGGCGACGACGTCGAGCCGCAGGAGGCGCGCGCCGAGGGCCTCGATCTCGGGCTGCACCGAGGCCTCGAGCCCGGCACGCGCCGTGGGCAGTGCGGCCTGCAGGCGGTCGAGCTCGTGCTGGCCGACCCAGCGTCGTACGGCGGGAGGCACGAGTGCCTGCGCGATGCGCTCGAGATCGGGCCCGGCGGCGGGCGCATCCGGTGCGAGGGTCACGTCCACCAGCAGGCGGAGGTCGGCGCCGTCCGTCGTACGACCGCGGACGGCCAGGGGAACCGTCACGGCCTCGGTGACGTGGCCGTGGGTCCCTCCGGTCGTCACGGCACGGGCCAGTGCGCGGCGCAGTTCGGTCCATCGGGGCATGCCTCAAGTCAAGGCGCTGCCCCGCCGCGGGCGTATGGGGTCCTCCACCCATTTGTGGCCGGACGGGGCCTGTTCGCTGGTCCCGGCGCCCCCGGTCGGGGAAGGTGTGGGGGTGCGCCTGTCCACCTCCTCCCTGTACTGGAAGGTCTGCCTCATCAACGGGGCCGTCCTGCTGGCGGGCACGCTCGTCCTCGTGCTGTCCCCGGCGCGGATCTCCGCCAGGGTCGTGGTGTCCGAAGTGCTCGTCCTCGTCGTGGGGCTGGCCGTCGTCCTCGCCGCCAACGCCTTCCTGCTCCACACCGCGCTCGCGCCCGTCGACCGGGTGATCCGGGCGATGGGAACCGCGCCGATCGACGGCACCGTCGCCCGGCTCGGCGACGGCGACCCGGGCGGCGACGGGGCGGGGAGCAGGCTGGTCCGGAGCTATCACGCGATGATCGACCGGCTGGAGACGGAGCGGTCGACGAGCAACGCCAAGGCCCTCGCGGCGCAGGAGGCCGAGCGGCACCGGATCGCGCGGGAGCTGCACGACCAGGTGGGCCAGAGCCTGACGGTGGTGCTGCTCGGGCTGAAGCAGGTCGCCGACCGTGCGCCCGCCGAGCTCGCGGCCGAGCTCGACCTGTTGCGAGAGAGCGCCCGTGCCGGTCTGGACGACGTACGACGGGTCGCCCGCGAGCTGCGTCCCGGAGTCCTCGACGACCTCGGCCTGCAGGCCGCGCTCGCGGCACTCGCGACCGACGTGGCCGCCCATGGCGGACCCGTGGTCCGGCGCACCTTCGCGCCGGGGCTGCCCGAGCTGCCGCACGACACGGAGCTCGTGGTCTACCGGGTCGCCCAGGAGGCGCTGACGAACGTCGTGCGGCATGCCCGCGCCACCCGCGTCGGCCTGTCGCTCCTCCGCGTGGGCGGCGAGCTGCAGCTGGAGATCGAGGACGACGGGATCGGGTTCGACGGAGCCGTGCGGGCCGGTGCCGGGGTGAGCGGGATGCGAGACCGGGCCGGTCTCGTGGGCGGTTCGGTCGAGATCGTCTCGTCGGGCGGTCACGGCACCGTCGTACGACTGCGGGTGCCGACGGGCCTGCCCGGGCAGGGGCTGGGCGCGTGATCCGGATCCTGCTGGCCGACGACCATGCGCTCGTACGACGCGGGGTCCGCCTGATCCTCGAGCAGCAACCCGACCTCCAGGTCGTCGCCGAGGCCGCCGACGGTGCGGAGGCGGTGGCGCTGCTGCGCGAGACCGAGGTGGACCTGGTCGTGCTCGACATCGCGATGCCGGTGCTGACCGGGCTCCAGGCGGCGCGCGAGATCAACCGCCGCCGCGACCCACCGCGGATCCTGATGCTGTCGATGTACGACAACGAGCAGTACTTCTTCGAGGCCCTCAAGCTCGGCGCGAGCGGCTACGTACTGAAGTCCGTCGTCGACGAGGACCTCGTCGAGGCCTGCCGGGCGGCCATGCGCGGCGAGGCCTTCGCCTACCCGGGGGCGATGGGGGCGCTCGTGCGCGACTACCTCGACCGACTCGCGCGGGGCGAGAGGCTCCCACCCGCCGTACTGACCCCCCGCGAGGACGAGGTGCTCAAGCTCATTGCCGAGGGCCGCTCGTCCAAGGAGATCGCCCGGCTGCTGTCGATCAGCCTCAAGACCGTCGAGAGCCACCGCGCCAACATCCTCGCCCGCCTCGGCATGAGCGACCGCACCCAGCTGACCCGTTATGCCATCCGCGCGGGACTCATCGAACCCTGACCGTCTGCGGTAGTCCCGGGTCAAAAGCACCGCGACACGCGGTTTCCGGGTGCTTTTGACCCGGGACTACCGCGGGCGGAGCCACCTGAGTGCGCCAAGGCTGTGGACGACGTGGTCCTTGCACAGGCGGTTTCTCGGTGGGTGTCGAGGAGTGACCGGTCCGACGCAACCTTCCGGGCATGGTGCAGTGGGAGGAGCCGAGACCGGGGCTGGTGCGACCAGCCCGTCTGGACCCGACGGGGCAGCACGGCCCGACCAGGAGCGCGGCCCGGAACCGCCGGAACTACCGGCGGTCGAGCTTCGGCTTCTACACGCCGACCTCGGTGGACGGTGAGTCTGCAGACCAACGCATCGTCGAGGCCTCGGTCGTCGTGCCCGAGGGACAGGCCATCACCGGCTGGGCTGCACTGCACTGGTGGGGCGGGGCGTGGTTCGGCGGCGTGGATGCGGCAGGCAATGCGCTTCCGGTCGAGCTCCTGATCAGCACCCGGGACGTCAAGGCGCAGCCGGGGTTCGTCGTCTGCGGCGAGGGGACCCATCCCGACAACATCGCGGTCGTCGACGGAGTGCCCGTGACGGTGCCGGCATGGACGGTCGCCTTCCTGATGCGGCGCGCCGACTCGTTGCGGGAGGCGGTCGTGGCGCTCGACATGGCGGCGTACTCCGATCTGGTGTCCATCGCCGAGGTCAGCGAGGTCATCTCGCACCAGTCCTCGTGGACGGGGGTGCCGCAGGCACGGGAGGCGCTCGCGCTGGCCGACGAGAACGCCTGGTCGCCCCGCGAGGTCTCGATGCGTCTCCTGTGGCAGGCCGGGATCGAGGGTGCCCGGCCGCGGTGCAACCTCCCGCTGTTCGACCACGAGGGCCGGCACCTCGGCACCCCTGACCTGATCGACGTGGCGGCCGGGGTCGCGGCCGACTACGACGGGGTGGTCCATCTCGGCCGGGATCAACGGCGCGCCGACCGTACGCGCGACGAGGTCTTCGCCGACCACGGTGTGGAGATGGTGCGCTGGCTGTCGGGGGACCGGCCCGGCGACTTCCTCGCCCGGCTGTACGCCGCCCATCAGCGGGCTGCGCTTCGTGCTGGCCCTCGCTCCTGGGTCGTGGAGCCGCCGCGCTGGTGGGTCTCGACGGGAACCGTCGTCGCCCGGCGCGGGTTGTCCGAGCTCCAACGACAGAGGTTCCTGAGGTATCGGATCGGGTGATCAGTCCGCCTGGTTGCGGTCCGGTTTGCGGTAGTCCCGGGTCAAAAGCACCCTCAACCGGCGTGTCCCGGTGCTTTTGACCCGGGACTACCGCACATCGGGGTCAGAGGGGGACGTCGGCCCGGCGGTCGTCGCAGTGGGGGCGGCCGTGGGGCTCGCGGGAGAACTGCTCGTCGTACAAACGCTTGTAGAGGCCGCCGGCGCGGATCAGGTCGTCATGGGTGCCGTGCTCGACGAGGCGTCCGTCCTCGAGGCCGAAGATGACGTCGGCGGAGCGGATCGTGGAGAGACGGTGCGCGATCGCGATGGTGGTGCGGGCACGGGTGGCACGCTCGAGGGCCTCCTGGACCAGGCGCTCGGTCTCGTTGTCGAGGGCCGAGGTGGCCTCGTCGAGGATCAGGATCGGGGGGTCCTTCAGCAGCACCCGGGCGATCGCGAGCCGCTGCTTCTCGCCGCCGGAGAGGCGGTAGCCACGCTCGCCGGTGATCGTCTCGTAGCCCTCGGGAAAGCCCATGATCCGATCGTGGATGTTGGCGTCGCGGGCGGCCTGCTCGATCTGCTCGGCGGTCGCGTCGGGCCGGGCGTAGGCGATGTTGTCGCGGATCGTCCCGTGGAAGAGGTAGGGCTCCTGGGTGACCATGCCGACCGCGTCGGCCAGCGATGACTGCGTCAGGTCGCGTACGTCGTGCCCGTCGATGAGGACGGCGCCCTCGGTGACGTCGTAGAAGCGCGGGACGAGGTACGTCGCCGTCGTCTTCCCGCTGCCCGAGGGCCCCACGATCGCGGCGAGCTGACCGGGCTCGACCACGAGGGAGACGCCGTCGAGTGCCCAGGTCGGCCCCAGGGTGCGCTCCGCGCCGTCGGGGTCGTCGATGCGCACGCCGGACTCACCGAAGCGGTCCCGGTCGGCCGCGCCGGACAGCGAGCGCAGCTCGGGGTAGCGGAACCGGACGTCGCGGAACTCCACCCGGCCGCGCAGCCCGTCGGCGTCGAGGGCGACGGCGCCGGGTCGCTCGGTGATCGCGGGCTCGAGGTCGAGGTACTCGAAGATCCGGCGGAACAGCGCGAGCGAGGTCTGCACGTCGAGGGACACCCGCATCAGCTGGAGCAGCGGCATCTGGAGCCGGCCCTGCAGGGTGGTGAACGCGACCAGGGTGCCCGCGGTCAGGGCGTCCTCCCCGACCGGCGCCGAGCCGGTGATGATCCAGCCGGCGACGAGGTAGATCAGGGCAGGCGTGATCGCGAAGAACGTCTGCACGACGGCGAAGAAGGTCCGGCCGGTCATCGCCTGCTCGACCTGGAGCCGGGTCTGGCGGACGTTGGCCCGGCGGTAGCGCTCGACCTCCGACTCGGACCGGTTGAACACCTTGGCGAGCAGGATCCCGCTCACCGACAGGGCTTCCTCGGTGATCGCCGTCATCTCCGACAGCGACTCCTGGGTGCGCCGCGCCAGACGCTGGCGACGTCGGCCGACCCGCAGCTGGAGGAAGACGAACAGCGGCATCACGATCAGGGTCAGGATCGTCAGCTGCCACGACAGCACGAGCATCGAGACGAACGCGGCGGCCACGGTGACGGAGTTCTGCACCATCGAGGTCGCCGTGTCGGTCAGGACCGTGCGCACGCCCGCGACGTCGTTGGCCAGCCGCGACTGGATCGCACCGGTCTTGGTCGCGGTGAAGAACGCGAGCTCCATCTTCTGCAGGTGCTCGAAGAGATCGCCACGAAGGTCGGCCATCGCGGAGTTCCCGACCGTGGAGGTCAGCCAGTTCTGGCCGATCCCGATCAGCGCGGTGACGACGGGGATCAGGCACATCCCGGCGACCAGCCAGGCCAAGAGGTGCAGGCGCGGGTCGCCGCCGTCGAGCGGGAACAGCGCGTCGTCGAAGACCGCGCGGGTCAGGAACGGGACGACGGACTGCAGCGCCGCGGCCGCCACGACGGCCACGAGCACCAGTGCGATCTTGCTGCGGTAGGGCCGCAACAGGAGAGCGACGCGGGGCAGGACCTCCTGGTTGCCGCGCAGCTCGTCGGGGGACAGGTGGGTGATGGTGGAGCTCGGCCGCATCCGGTCAGACCTCCCCGCCCGTGCCGGACGAGTCGGTGCCGGACCAGCCCGCGCCCCAGTGACCCCGGTGGGCCACCTCTTCCCACGGAGTACGACGCCGGCGGCTCGCCGATCCGCGGGCTCCCTCGGAACGGGGCGCCGGGTGGCCGACCGTGATCGCGCCGATCGGGTGGGGCGCCTCGTCGGTCGCGGAGTCGACCAGTCCGAGGACGGCCTTCACGGCGTCGACCCTGCCGGGGACGAGTCCGAAGAAGCAGCCACCGAGGCCCGCGTCGGTGACCGACTGCAGGATCAGCAGGGAGGCCATCGCGGTGTCGAGGTGCCAGTAGGGCATCGCCCACCGGGAGGCGTCGTGGTCGGTGAGGCCGGCGCGGGTCTTGTCGGGCTCGGCGTAGCGGTCGAGGTAGGCCGCGCGGCGGCTGCACGGGACGATCACCACGGGGGCGCTCATCATCCCCGCCAGCCAGCGGTCCGGGGAGCCGCCCTCGGCGGCGGCGTCGCTCTGGGCCGTCCAGAAACCGCGGACGCTCTCGGGGGTGTCGAGCACGAGGAACGCCCAGCCCTGCGAGTGGCCGGCGCTCGGCGCCCGGGTCGCCAGGTCGAGCGCCTGCTCGATCACGGCGGGGTCCACGGGGTCGGCCGTGTAGGCGCGCGTCATCCGGCGGCGACGGACGACCTCGGCGAACTCCACCCCGCGATCATTCCACCCGGTGCCGACGGGGGAATGAGGTAGGCGGGGGGTCGACCTAGGGCAGCTGCCCGATGTGGGTGCCTACCTCAGACGACGAGTCTCGACGTCATGAGCAATGACTACTTCTTCAACGCAGAGAACTCCTACCGTCGTCAGCGCGCCATGCTCGGCATCGCCGCCAGCCGGGCGGGCCGCACCAGGGCGTCCTGGCTGCGTCGGCTCGCCGCTGCCGACCCGACCATCGAGCGGCACGCGCGCTGACCGACCCCTCGGACGTGACCACCCTGTCGGCGCGGGGCGCCATGATGGTGCCCGTGCCCGCACACAGCAGCCTGACCATGGTCGGGCGCGACACCGAGCTCGCCGAGGCGACCTCCGTGCTCGCCGACGCCATCAGCGCGGCGGGGTCCGGCACGGCCCACCGCTCGGTCCTGCTCTCGGGCGACGCCGGCGTGGGCAAGACCCGCCTGCTGCGTGCGTTGCGCGACCACGCCCTCGCCGAGGGCTGGCAGGTGCTCGCCGGCCACTGTCTCGACTTCGGGGACAGCGCACTGCCCTATCTCCCCTTCAGCGAGGTGCTCGGCCGGCTGGGCAACGAGCACCCGGAGCTCGTCGAGGCCGTCGCGGCGGTCCACCCGGCCCTGACCCGGCTGCAGCCCGGACGGCGTACCCGCCTCGTCGGCGACGACGGCTCCGGCGAACCCGGCCACGCGACCGATCGGGGCGACACCTTCGTCGCGGTCCACGCGCTGCTCGAGACGGCCGCGACCGAGGCGCCGGTCCTGCTGATCGTCGAGGACCTGCACTGGGCCGACCAGTCGACCCGCGAGATGCTCGGGTTCCTGTTCACCCGGGCCTTCGCGCGGCCGGTGGCCATCGTGGGGTCCTACCGCTCCGACGACCTCCACCGGCGCCACCCGTTGCGGCGCCAGGTCGCCGAGTGGTCCCGGCTGCCCCAGGTCGGTCGGCTCGCGCTCGGACCTCTCCAGGAGGCAGCGGTGCGCGCCCTGGTCGACGAGCTGTCCCCGGACGCCCTCGACGAGCGCTCCGTCAACCGGATCGTCAGCCGCGCGGAGGGCAATGCCTTCTTCGTCGAGGAGCTCGTCGCCTCCGACCCGGGGGCCGACGACGACGTGCCCGGCGACCTCGCCGACCTCCTGCTGGTGCGCCTGGACCGGCTCTCCGACCACGCTCGGCACGTGGTGCGCGTCGGCTGCGTCGCGGGCCGGCGGATCTCCCACGACCTGCTCGCCGCGACCGCGGACCTGCCCGTCGACGAGTTCGAGGCCGGGGTGCGCCAGGCCATCGAGATGAACGTGCTCGAGGCCAGCGGACACCGCTATGCCTTCCGTCATGCGTTGCTCGGCGAGGCGGTGTACGACGACCTCCTGCCCGGCGAGCGGGTGCGGCTCCACGCGCGGTTCGTCGCGGCCCTGCTCGACGGTTCGGCGCTCGGCACGGCCGCCGAGCTCGCCTACCACGCCCGGCGCGGCAACGACCTCGATCGTGCCCTGTCGGCCAGCGTCGAGGCGGGCGACGAGGCGATGGCCGTCGGTGGACCCGACGAAGCCGCGCACCACTACGAGCAGGCCCTGGAGCTGCTCGAGGACCCCGAGCGGGCGCAACGTCTCGGTCTCGACCACGCCAAGCTGGTCGTGAAGGCGGCGACTGCGTTGACCACTGGCGGCGACACCCTGCGCGCCGCCCACCTGCTCGCCCACCAGGTCGACAGGCTGCCGGCGGATGCCCCGGCAACGGCACGGGCCCGCCTGCTGAGCGAGCACGCCTACCTCCTCTGCATCATCGAGACCGACCTCGACCCCGGTGCGGTGTCGGCGGAGGCAGTGGCGCTGGCGCCCGAGGGGGAGAGCCCGCTGCGGGCGAAGGTCCTCGCCACCCATGCCCGGGTCCTGGCCAACCTGAGTCGTGAGGACGAGGCCGAGGGGTTCGCCACCGAGGCCCTCGGACTGGCGGAGCGGCTGGCGATGCCGGTGCTCGTCTCCGAGGTCGTCACCACGTTGAGCAGCCTGCGGGTCAAGCGGGTCGACGGCTCCGAGCAGGAAGCCCTGCGCGCAGCCCTGGAGACAGCCGTCGAGCGGGCCGCGGAAGCGGGCGCCTTCCAGGCCGAGGTCCGGGGCCGGTTCCTGCTGGGCCGCTCGCACCAGGACTCGGGGGAGTGGGAGGCCGCGACCCGCTGGTTCCGCTCCAGCGTCGACTGCGGGCAGCGCGCGGGGCTCCCGTGGGCGCCGTACATCATCGAGTCCCGCTGGCAGCTCACCCTGGTGCAGCACCTCCTCGGCGAGTGGGACGACGTGCTCCGGCTGACCGACGTCGTCGACGACGTGTCCGGCCCGGTCATCCCGCGCGGCATCGTCGAGCCGGTCCGCCTCGCGGTGCTCGGAGCGCGCGGCGAGGACGTGATCGACCGGGTACGCCGTCTGCGGACCCTCTGGGCCGACGAGGGCGGTGTGGCCGTCCACAGCGCCGGTGTCGAGATCGAGCTCCTGGGCGCGCGGGGTGAGGCGACCGCGGCGATCGCGGTCTACGACGACGTCGTCGAGGTGGTCTCCCGGATCTGGCAGGAGCGCTTCGCGGCGCGGATCCGCCTCGCCGCCCAGACCCTCGGCGCGATCGCCCGGGCGCTGCCGGCCGCGAGCGCTGCTGAGCGCAGGTCGTTGGCCGAGCGCGCCGAGCGACTGCGGGCCGACGGGGACACCGTGGTCGCGTGGTTCCGCGAGAACGGCGGACCGTGGGGTCCGGAGGGTCGGTTCTGGGACGTCCGGCTCACCGCTGAGCACCTGCGGGTGCGCTGGCTCGCCGGCACCGGCGCGAACGACCGGGAGGAGCTGCTCGCGGCCTGGGCGACGACGGTCGATGCCGCCACGAAGTTCGGGCACGTCCCCGAGGAGGCGCGGGTGCGCGCTGCGCACTCCCAGATCCTGCGGCTCACCGGCGATCCGGCCCGGGCCCGGGAGGAGGCCGATGCGGCACGCGCGATCGCTGACCGCCTCGCTGCGCCGGCCCTGGTCCTCCTCGACGCCCTCGACCCCCGCGTCCCGGAGGTCCGCCCGGCGTCGTCGCGGCACGGGGCGCCCGCTGAGGCAGGCGCTGCGGCGTTGACCGCTCGCGAGGTCGAGATCCTGACCCTCGTCGCCGAGGGGCGCTCCAACGGCGAGATCGGCAAGCAGCTGTTCATCAGCACCAAGACGGTCAGCGTCCACGTCTCGAACATCCTCGGGAAGCTCGGTGCCGCGAGTCGGACCGAGGCGGCGGCGATCGCGCACCGCGACGACCTCCTGCCCCAGGGGTGAGGTCGGTGAGGGCCGGGACCGGGCCCGCCGATCTCCTACCCTGGGAGGCTGTCGCGGGCTCGGGCGAGGCGTAGCGTCGGGGTCGTGACCATCGAAGCGGACCGGGTGGCTGACACCCGCGACCTCACCCTGCGCAGGTTCCGGAACTCCAGCGTGCTCGGCGGTCGTGGCCTGCCGCCCATCCCGATGGACTCGTTGCCGCCGGGGCCGAAGTGGCCCGCGCTGCTGCAGACCGTGGCGTTGATGAGGTTCCGCCACCAGTTCCACCCGTGGCTGCAGCGTCGCTACGGCGACGCCTTCACGGTCAACCTGATCCCGGGCAACCGTCCGCTGGTCCTCTTCGCCCGCCCCGAGGTGACCAAGGAGATCTTCGCGGGCGACCCCGCTGTCTTCCACGCGGGCAAGGGCAACGCGATCCTGGGGCCGATCATGGGCGAGCACTCGCTGCTGCTGCAGGACGGTGGTGAGCACCACCGCGCCCGCAAGCTGTTGATGCCGGCCTTCCTCGGCCATGCCCTGCGTGGCTACCGGGTGCTGGTCGGCGACGTCGCCGGCGCCGAGGTCGAGGGCTGGCGCGCGGGGGAGACCTTCCGCTCGCTCGAGCGGATGAACGCGCTCACCCTGGAGGTGATCCTCCGGGTCGTCTTCGGCGTGACCGACGAGGAGCGCCTGGCCCGGCTGCGTCCGGCCGTCAACCACACGGTCGACATCAACCCCGCGATCCTGCTGGGCTGGGCGTACCCGCGCCTGCAGAAGATGGGTCCCTGGCGTCGTACCGTCGAGAACCAGGTGGACCTGGACCGCCTGATGTACGCCGAGATCCGCGAGCGCCGGGCGGCGACCGACCTGGAAAGCCGCACCGACGTCCTGTCCCGGCTGCTCGCTGCGACCGACCCGGAGGACCCGGACAGCGGCCTGGACGACACCGAGCTGCGCGACCAGCTGGTCACCCTGTTGCTGGCCGGTCACGAGACGACCGCCTCGGCACTGTCCTGGGCCCTGATCGAGATCGGTCGCAGCCCTGACCTGCTCGCCCGCACGCAGCGGGCGGTGGACGAGGGCGACGACGCGTGGCTGGAGGCGGTGTTCAAGGAGTCGATGCGTCTGCACCCGATCATCCCGATGGTGGTGCGCACGCTGATGGAGCCGACCACGGTCGGCGGCTGGGACCTTCCCGTCGGTGCCACCGTGGGGCCCTCGATCATCCTGAGCCACCAGCAGGAGGACAACTTCCCCGACCCGGACGTCTTCCGGCCGGAGCGCTTCCTCGCCTCCTCGGGCGACGTGCCGGCGCTGAACGTGTGGATCCCCTTCGGCGGCGGGGTCCGGCGCTGCATCGGTGCCGGCTTCTCGCTGATGGAGGGCGTCGAGGTGCTGCGCCAGGTCTTCAGCAGGTACGACGTCGCGTCGGTCGGCTCGGACGTGCCGCGGGTCCGCAACATCACCAGCGTCCCGCGTCGGGGCGCCCGGGTCCGGGTCACGCGGCGCGTCGTACGGGCCTGAACTCGACACTCGCCGCGACCTCCTCGAACACGTCGCAGTAGTCGGCGTAGTCGTCGCGCGCCATCGACGCGGTGAGGGTCACCGCCGCTCCGTCCACGACCCAGCGCCACTGCTCGCACATCACGTCGCTCACGCCGACCCGGTGGGAGAACCGGAGGTAGGTGACCGGGCGTCCTTCGAGGTCGAAGGCGTCGGAGTCCTCCACCTCCAGGTCGGTGAGCTGCGAGCGGAGGGTCTCGACCGGGTCGTCGGCACGGGGTGCCGTCTGGAGCACGAGGCCGGGTGGGAAACCGCTCGCGGGGACGGTCCGGGCGCGGGCGGTGACCGCGATGCCGCGCTCGGGAGCCCGCCGGGTGACCCACTGGCGTGGGACGACGACGGTGAGGTCGTGGGTGGGGAGCAGCGGCTGGTCGACGGGGTTCTCGGCTGAGGTCATGTCCGCAGCGTGTGCGGTCGCCGACGTCTGAAACAACGGGCTCATCGGCCTGTGGACGGCCGCCTCGATCGCCTGCACGTTCGTGCGGAGCACGATCGATATCGAGAAGTGACAACATTGTGAAGTATGTTCACGACATGACGGATGCGCAGACCGGTGAGCCCACGGCCCTCGACCGTGTCCTCGAGCTGGTGAGCCTGCTGAACCGCGACATGCAGGTGTCCTTCGAGCGCGACGGCCTGACCGAGGCGCGTGCTCACCTGCTGTGGGTCCTGCGTGGTGGGCCGGTGACGCAGCGGGTGCTCGCGGACGCGCTCGCGGTGACGCCTCGCAACGTGACCGGCCTGGTCGACGGCCTGGTCGCGAGCGGGCACGTGGCCCGGGCCCCGCACCCGACGGATCGCCGCGCGGTCCTGGTCACCCTCACTGATGCGGGCGCGGCCCTGCTCGCCACCATGGTGGCCGGTCACGCCGAGATGCACGACGTCCTGTTCGGCGGACTCTCCGAGCGACAGCTGCGCGACTTCCGCCGCACGCTCGACGGTGTCGTCGACCGCCTGCGCCGCCGCCTCGAGGAGGAGTGGGGGTGAGCGTGGTACGTCGCTCGGCCCGCCTCGGGTGGCGCTTCGTCGTGCTCGAGGTGCAGCTCTACATCGCCCTCGGGCGCTGGGTCGGACGCCGACCGGCGGTGCCGGAGGGTGCTGACGCCTGGGGCTACAGCCGGCTCGTCACCCCCGTCCTCTGGCTGTGGATCTTCGGGTCGGTGTGCGAGCTCCCGCTCGCCCACGTGCTGGTGCCGTGGCACGGGGTACGCATCGCCCTGCTCGTGATCGGCATCTGGGGACTGGTCTGGATGCTCGGCCTGCTGGCCAGCATCAAGGTCTACCCCCACCTCGTCGGCGACCAGGAGCTGGTGCTGCGGTTCGGGAAGTTCGCCCGGCTCGACGTCCCACGCGACCAGATCGCCTCGGCCCGCACCGACAACCGTGATGTCGACGGGGGACTGCGCTCGCTCCAGCCCCGGACGACCGCGGACGGCATCGACGTGCAGATGCCGGTCAACGACCGGGTCAACGTGCTCGTCCGGCTCACGCACCCGCTCACGGTCAGCACGAGCAAGGGCCCGGTCGAGGCAACGTCGCTGTCGATCTGGGCGGACGAGCCGCGCGAGATGGTGGCGGCACTGAACCGCTGGATCGAGGTCGGCAGGACTGTCGGTGGTGCCGTCTAGCGTCGGGTCATGGCCATCGCACGCAATCCCCAGTTCGTCTTCGACTGCCCCGACACGACCCGGATGGCGGAGTTCTACGCCGCACTCCTCGGCTGGACGGCGAA
Organism: Nocardioides sp. Root190; assembly: GCF_001428565.1. Classification (GTDB taxonomy): domain Bacteria; phylum Actinomycetota; class Actinomycetes; order Propionibacteriales; family Nocardioidaceae; genus Nocardioides. The sequence goes on from NZ_LMIA01000007.1 coordinate 386,280, forward strand.
GTCCGATCCCGACGGCACCTGGGCCACCGTCTTCTCGGGAGACCACTACCTCCACTTCCAGCGCATCGACGACTACCGCGCACCCGAGTGGCCCGGGCAGGACGTCCCGCAGCAGCTGCACCTCGACGTCGACGTGGACGACCTGGACGAGGGAGAGGCCGCTGTCATCGCCCTCGGTGCCACCCGTCACGAGCACCAGCCGGGCACGTCCTTCCGGGTGTTCCTCGACCCCGCGGGCCACCCGTTCTGCCTCTGTCTTGCCGACGCCCCCGCGTAGGGCCTCGCGAGGTTCCCGTCAGCGCGCGAACGCTTCGTGGACCTGCGCCTCGGTGATGCCGTAGTCGGACAGGTCGTAGGAGTGCGACGGTCGACGCGGTCCCTTGCGTGACTCGTCGTCGAGGTGGTGCACGGCGTCCTGCGCCTGCTGGCTCCAGTCGATGCCGAAGGCGTCGTAGATCGAGCCGACGGTGCCGACCGGGTTCGTGACGAAGTCGCGATAGTCGACGTCGAAGAACTGGCTGGCGTCGTACTTCTCCCGCGCCTGCCAGAACGCGTGCCACTGCCGGGTCAGGTGTCCGAGCTGGTCGCGGCCCAGGGTCTCGCCGACGAAGGTCGTGGAGTGGCCGGCGGTGGCCTCGGCGGACAGGGAACAGGCGGACGCGACCGAGGTGACCGGCTCGCGCTGGGTCATCACCACGAGCGCGTCGGGATAGACCTCCATGAGCGCGTCGAGCGCGATCAGGTGCGACGGGTTCTTGAGGACCCAGCGGCGGTCGGTGTCGTTGAGCCCGATCAGCTGCAGGTTCTGCCGGTGCCGTTCGTAGGCGTCGGTCCAGCCCTGGGTGGCCAGCCAGCTGGAGTACGCCGGCAGGTGGGCGAGCGACTCGAAGCCGATCGACTTGCCGGTCTGGCGCAGGACGCGCCAGCACTCCTCGGGCTCGGTCGCGTCGGAGTAGTGGATGCCCATGAACTCGGGGTTCGTGACGTGGTGCTCGCGGAAGGCCGCCTGCATCGCGTTGAAGATCGGGTCGTCCTCCCACGTCGCGCGCGGCGGGCGGGGCTGCGGGAACTCGGTCAGCCACATCTCCAGGCCCTGGTTGGCCGGGTCCGCGCACAGGAGCCGGCTCAGTGCCGTGGTGCCCGTGCGGGGGAGGCCGAGCACGAAGATCGGCCGCTCGATGACGACGTCGGCGTGCTGCGGGAACTCGGTGAAGCGCGCCTGGGTCAGCAGCCGCGCGACGAGGGCGCTCTTGACCTGGGAGCGCATGAAGTAGTTGCCGACACCGGTCAGGCCGGCCTCGGCGGACCCGAGGTCCTGCACGAGGATCCGGAAGGCCTCCTCGTTGCCGGGCGCGTCGGCGAAGCCGAAGTCGGTCAGGCCCGTGGTGCGCGTCGCGGCGGCGCAGATGTCCTCGAAGGTGCCGACGTCGGCGCGCTCCCGCTCAGTCGACATGGAACTCGCCGCAGTCGACGTTGAGCATCTGACCGGTCACGACCCCCGCGAGGTCGGAGGCGAGGAACAGGGTCGCCCGGGCGACCTCCTCGGGGGTGGCGAGGCGCTTGAGGTCGGTCGGCGCCGCCTTCTCGGCGTACACCTCCTCGTGCGTGCGACCCGACTCGCTGGCGATCCAGTCGAAGTACGCCTTGTTGACGTCCTCGTAGATGTAGGACGGCGCGACGCTGTTGACCCGGATGCCGCGCGGGCCGAGCTCGGTGGCGAGCGAGGAGGCGAGGTGCTTGAGGGTGCCCTTGGAGAGCTTGTAGCCGGAGTACTCCGGCTGGCTGCTGTAGACGACGCAGGAGTTGACCATGATGATCGAGCCGCCGGGCTTGTCAGCGGTCTCGGCGAGGGCGTCGGCGAAGAGCGCCGAGAGCCGCAGCGGGGCGAAGACGTTGGTCTCGTTGGCTGCGCGCAGGCCCTCGAGCTCGAGGGTGCTGATCGGGTCCATCGGCGGGATGCCGAAGGCGTTGTTGATCAGGCAGTCGACCTTGCCGAACTCCGCGAGCGCGGTCTCGACCAGTGCCTTGCGCTGGTCCTCGTCGGTGATGTCCATGGGGACGACGAGGGCGCGGCGCCCGTGGGAGCGCACGACCTCGGCCATCTTCTCCAGCCGCTTCGGGGTGCGGCTCACGAGCACCAGGTCGGCGCCCATCTTGGCGGCCTCCTCGCCCAGGGAGCGGCCGAGGCCGGGTCCGACACCGGAGAGCACGACGACCTTGTCGGTCAGCAGATCCACCATGCCGGACAGACTAGAACGTGTTTCAGTTTTGGGGAAGGGTCTGTCTGAATCCGGTCATTCCCAAGCCGGTAGCGCCGGCTGGAAGTCGAGGCTCACGCTCGGCTCGCTGCCCGCGATCTCGTCGTCGGGGTAGATGGCCGTGGCGGTGTGCACGACGCCGTCCAGGATCAGGGTCACCGTGGTCCGGAACGGGAAGTCGCCCAGTCTCGATGCCTGCTTCGCCATTGACTCGGGGCCGTCGAAGCGCACCGAGTCGGCTGGCTGGCAGCCGTCCTGCGCTCGCTTGGTGGCGATCCTCAGCGAGCGGCCGTTGCCCGCGATCACCTCGATGCTCGCCGTCGCGTTGGCCGGCGCGGACTCGAGGTCGTCGATCGAGAGCTCGAGCCCGTAGCTGTCGGGCTGTCCGTCGTGGTCGGCGATCAGGGCCAGTCGGGCCGACGGGGTCGGGTGGGGGCCGTCGACGGGAGTGGTCCAGCGCAGGATGCCCGCCATGTCGCCACCGCCGCTTGCGAAGAGGTCGACGTCGTACGAGCCGGCCGGGCCGAACGGTCGCAGGAGGTACCAACCGCCGCCCAGGTCCTCGACAGGCGCGGCGAAGCCCCGCCCGTGGCACGGGTCGGCGGTCGATCCGGATGCTTCGCGCAGGTGCACGGAGAGGTCGAACTCCGGCACTGGTACGAACACGCGCAGCTCGGCCGCCGACCCGATGTCGATGGGCTCCTGGATGACGCCGTCGACACAGGCGTTGCCGTAGCAGTAGGTGTACGCGGAGAGCTCGAGCTCCTTGCCGTCGTACTGGATCCGGAACGGCGGCGGCCCGCCCTTCCACGTGCTGCCGTGCGATGTCGTCGCGGTCACCGACGCCTCGGCCGCCGACGGGTCCGGGTCGCCGTCCGGGGCGCTGCTGTCGTCGTGGCCGCACGCGGTCAGGACGAGGGCGAGGATGGTGCACGCAACGATCCGCATGACCCTACGACGGTGGACAGGGCGCCGTCGGTTCCCTCCCGTTGTGGGGATCACGGAATAGTCAGCGTCCGAGGTCGTTGCAATTGCTCATGAGCACTCCCACGATCGACCTCAACGACGCGACGACCATCCCCCAGTTCGGCCTCGGGGTCTGGCAGGTCCCGGCCGGTGACACCGAGCGCGTGGTGTCCGAGGCCTTCGAGATCGGCTACCGCCACGTCGACACCGCCCAGATGTACGGCAACGAGGAGGGCGTCGGCGCGGCCATCGCTGCCTCCGGACTCGCTCGCGGGGACCTCTACGTGACCACGAAGGTCAACAACAACCGGCACCGCCCCGCCGACGCCAAGGACTCCGCGCGGGTCTCGCTCGACAAGCTGGGGCTCGACCGGGTCGACCTGCTCCTCATCCACTGGCCGCTGCCCACGCAGTACGACGGCGACTTCGTCGCGACCTGGGAGGCGCTGCTCGAGCTGCGCGAGGAGGGCCTGGCCACCTCGGTCGGCGTCTCCAACTTCCAGCCGGAGCACATCGACCGGGTCGTCGCGGCGACCGGTGTCGTACCGGCGGTCAACCAGATCGAGGCGCACCCCTACTTCGCCAACGAGGCGGCCCGGGCCGCGACCGTCCGCCACGGCGCGGTGGTCGAGGCGTGGTCGCCGCTGGGGCAGGGCGGCGGCGAGCTGACCGATCCCGCTGTCGTCGCGCTCGCGGAGCGCCACGGCAGGACACCTGCCCAGGTGCTCCTGCGCTGGGCGCTGGACCGGGGCGACATCGTCTTCCCGAAGTCGCTGAGCAAGGCGCGGCTTGCCGAGAACTTCGACGTCTTCGACTTCGCGCTCGGCGCCGACGAGGTCGCCACCCTGGCTGCACTCGACAAGGGCGAGGACGGTCGCCAGGGTCCGAACCCGGACTCCTTCGACTGGATCCCCGCCTGAGACAGGCCGTCTCTCAGGGCAGCAGGACGGCGGGGTCGAACGAGACACGCACCGGCTCGTCGACCTCGACCGTCTCGCCCGCGCCCCACCGGCCGAGCTCGGCGTAGGTGCGCCCGCGCAGGGCGTGGGCGATCACGGTGATCGGGTCGAGCTCGACACGCCAGTACCCGGGGATGCCCGCGGCGGCGTACCGCTCGGCCTTGATGGTGCGATCGAACGCAGCGGTGCTGGGGGAGGCGACCTCGACGACCAGCGCAAAGGTGGCGGGATCCTGCTCCGTCGCGTTCCAGTCGATGCGGTCGCGGTGGGCAACGGCGATGTCAGGGGCGAAGTGGGCCCCTGCGAGATCGACCATCACCTCGGGCAGCAGCTCGTGGTCCTCGCCCAGCGAGTCCTCGAGGAGCCGGACGAGGCGGCGAGCCGCGACGATGTGGCCGGGCATCGCCTGGGCGTTCACGATGAGCGTCCCGTCGAGCAGCTCGACCTTCCAGTGGTCGGGCAGCAGGTCGAGGTCCGCCGAGGTCCATTCCCCGGTGTGCGCTTCCAAGAGTGTCGCCATCGCGTCAGCCTCCATTCGTCGAGTGTGTCACCGGCCCGAGACATGGACCAAGCATCACCCCCGAAGGGCCGATCGCGGATCCGAGCACCCGTGGCCTGTGGACAACTCGTTCAGGAGATCATCCGGCGCGCGACCGCCCGCTGGCGCGCAGCGATCCGCTCGGCGTACTGCTCCTCGGTGAGCCCGACCAGCCCCGGCACGCGGGAGGCGACCTCGGCGACCGGGACGATCTCGAGGACCGGCCCGTCGGCCGCGGTGAGGTCGCGGGTGAGCTGCTGCCAGCGCAGCATGATCGGCCCGGTGCGGTGCCCCGTGGTCTCCAGCCAGTTGGCGACGGGAGCACCGTCGGGGCCGGGCGGGCGCTCGGAGATGACGAAGCGCATGAGGCCGTCGTCGTCGGTGCTCGCCTGGGCCTTGGTGAGCGAGGTCTGGTGGGTCTCGTAGTCGGTCGAGGCGTACCAGTCCGAGCCGATCTGGATCGCCTGGTAGGTCGCGTCGTCGCAGCGCGGGACGGTGACGACCATCGCCTCGTCCTCGCCGAGCTCGTAGTGCCCGATCGAGGAGAACTGCGAGGAGAGTCCCCCGGGGGTGGAAGCGGGAGCGGTCAGGGTGTTGACCGGTTCCTTGTACTGGAAGAACTGGGGGAAGGCGAACCAGGTCTGGATCGATCCGGTCAGCGACCGGGCGGCGACGTCGTACTTCTTCCGCAGGGTCTCGGCCGACAACGGCCGGCGGGCCTTGCCGATCGTGTCGGTGCGCTCGATGCTCAGCGTGCCGCGCAGCTCGGTGTCCCAGTCGTTGAAGACCTCGCGCACGATCAGGGTCTTCGCGCCCGGCTCGGCGACGTAGGTGAACTCGAAGTGACCGTCGGCATCGACCGACAGCTCGCGCTCGTCGAAGGCCATCAGCGAGGTCGCCGCCGAGTCGGCACTGTAGGTCCCGCCCATCACCTGGAAGGACAGGTCCGCCGACGTGCCGCGGCGCCCGCGGACGACGTACTCGACGCCCTCGCGCAGGTAGGCGTGGAAGTAGACGGCGTCCGGGTTGTCGAGGCCCTGGCGCGAGAACTGGTGCGTCGGGTTGATGAAGAGCGGCTGCTCGAGGTCGTAGTCGAACGCCGTCTGCAGCGCCATCCGGATCCGGCCGGAGAGGTAGTCGTAGCCCTCCAGGCGGTCTGCCTCGGTCCGGATGAACGGAGCGTTGGCGATCAGCTCCTCCGCCTCTGCGATGGCGTCCTGGAGCGGCTTGGTGAGGCCGAGCGACTCCGACATCAGCCGTTGACCTTCGCGATGATGCTCTCGGCGTACTGCTCGATGTGCTTGATCTTGGTCTCGAGCGGCTCGGTGTCCGGACCCTTGATGTAGGGGACGCGGAAGCCGACGATGCAGTCGGTGACGCCCTTGTCCTCGAGCCGCTTGATGCCGTCGGTCGTGTAGGCGTCGTACGAGATCACGTGCACCTCGAAGTCGTCGCGGGTGTCCCCCTCCTCGGCGCGGATCTCGGCGAGGCGGGTCAGCAGCCGGTCGAGCTCCTCGCCGTCGCCACCGGCGTGCATCCAGCCGTCGCCCTTGCGTACGGCGCGCCGCAGTGCGGCGTCCGAGTGGCCGCCGACGAGCAGCGGGATCTTCTCGGTCGGCGCGGGGCACTGCTGGAGCGGCTCGATCTGGAAGAACTCGCCCTGGTAGCCGAAGAAGGTCGGCTCCTCGCCCGGCTGGGTCAGGCCGCTGAGGATGTCCATGCACTCATCCATCCGCTTGCCGCGCTTCTCCCACGGCACGCCCAGCGCGGCGAAGTCCTCGGGCCAGGGCGAGAGGCCCACGCCGAGCCCCAGCCGGTTGCCGGAGAGGAACGCGAGGGACGAGGCCTGCTTGGCCACGAGCACCGGCGGACGCACCGGCAGCTTGAGCACGAACGGCGTGAGCCGGAGCGTCGAGGTCACCGCGAACAGGTGCGCGCACATGATGAACGTCTCGATGAACTCCTTGCCGAGCAGGAACTCACGGTCCCCGGTGTCGGTGTAGGGGTACTTCGAGTCGGACTCCTGCGGATAGATCAGGCTGTCCGCGATCGTCATCGAGGTGTAGCCCGTGGCCTCGCAGGCCTGGGCAAGGGGGGCGTAGTAGTCGGCGTGGGTCATGCCCTCGGCGAAGGAGAAGCGCATCCCGCAACACTAGAACGTGTTCTAGGTTTCTGCCAGAGTGTGTCCCATGGCCGCACTTCCCAAGGAGAAGCCCGAGGGGCTCGACAAGCCGATCGTCGCGAAGATCATCAAGTACGGCGCCAAGGCGAACGTGCGGCTCTTCAAGCTGACCAACGGCCGGATCGGCGCGAAGTGGCGGATCGGCGCCGGGTGGAAGAAGCCCGTGCCGGTGCTGCTCCTCGACCATGTCGGGCGCAAGAGCGGCCAGGAGTTCACGACGCCGCTGCTCTACCTGCCGGACGGTCCACGCCTGGTGGTCGTCGCCTCGCAGGGCGGTCTGCCGAAGAACCCGCAGTGGTTCCACAACCTCGTCGCGCACCCCGACACCTCCGTCGACCTGCCGCGTGAGCGCGGCCGTGCCGTGCGGGCCCGGATCGCCGATGCCACGGAGCGCGCCGCGCTCTGGCCGCGCCTGGTCGAGCTCTACGCCGACTTCGACAACTACCAGTCCTGGACCGACCGCGAGATCCCGGTCGTCGTCCTGGAACCCCGCTGAGGAGCACACATGGACCTGCAGGAGCTGAGCGACCGCGCCGAGATCACCGACGCGATCACCCGCTACACCCTCGCCGTCGACGAGGGGGACTTCGACCGTCTCGACACCGTCTTCACCCCCGACGCGCACATCGACTACACCGAGAGCGGGGGAGTCGTCGACACCTACCCGGTCGTCAAGGCCTGGCTGGCCGAGGCGCTTCCCGGGTTCTCGCAGCACCGGCTCCACTCCGTGGGCCAGGTCGCCTTCGAGTTCGCCGAGGGCGGCGACGCGGCCGAGGTGACGGCGTACTTCGACAACCCGATGCGGATCGCGGACGGCAAGGGCGGCGAGCGGATCGTGGAGGTCGGTGGCCGCTACCGTCACTCGTTCGTGCGCACGGACGCCGGCTGGCGCTCGCGCAAGCTGCACGAAGAGGTCGTCTGGACACGCGGTTTCTGATTTGCCCACCCCTCGGAGGACAATGGCGGGGTGAGTGACCCCAACGCCCCCCGGCCCGAACGCCCCGTTCTCAACGGTCTGGTCGCGCTCGTGGGCGTGGGGCTCGGTGTCGGACTGATCCTCGCGGTCGTGGCGTTGATGGGATCCAAGGTCCTCGGGTTCGGTGACTCCGAGGGTTCGGCTGCGGGTGAGGCGACCGTGCGCGACTCGATGGTGCTGCCGACCCCGGTCGAGACCGCGGTGTCCAGCGGTCCGCTCATCACGCTGAACACCGAGGACCCGGACGCCGAGAGCACCGACGCGAGCGACGGCGCCAGCGACGACGCCAGTGACGAGGAGTCGGAGGAGTCGGAGGACCCGGAGGAGAGCGAGTCGCCGGACGCGGGGGACATCTCCCTCCAGGCCGTCGACTCGTCGGTGAGCTCCGGCGAGCGGATCTACTTCAGCGGCGTCTACCCGGGTGGCGAGGGCGCGATCCTCTGGCTCCAGCGCTGGCAGGACGGTGCGTGGGCGGACTTCCCGGCCAGTGTCGGCGTCACCAACGGCACCTTCAGCAGCTACGTCTTCACCGGCGTCAGCGGGGTCAACCGGTTCCGGGTGATCGACCGCGACAGTGGCACGGTCAGCAACGAGATCCGGGTCCAGGTCGGCTGATCCGGCTCCACCAGAACTTCCTTCGGCCCACCGGGAACACCCGGTGGGCCGTTGCCGTTGTGTCCTGTGTCAGACTTGAGCCCATCCGGCTCAACTAACTTGAACCACCACCTGAGCACAGCCGAGCTGAGCACAGCAATCAACACGGAGGAAATACACATGGCACGAGCTGTCGGCATCGACCTCGGTACGACGAACAGCGTCGTCGCGGTCCTCGAGGGCGGCGAGCCCACGGTCATCGCCAACGCGGAAGGGGCCCGGACCACGCCGTCCGTCGTCGCCTTCGCGAAGAGCGGTGAGGTGCTCGTCGGTGAGGTCGCCAAGCGCCAGGCCGTCACCAACGTCGATCGCACCATCCGGTCCGTCAAGCGCCACATGGGCACCGACTGGACCCAGCACGTCGGCGACCCCGTCGACAAGGACTTCACGCCGCAGCAGATCTCGGCGTTCATCCTGCAGAAGCTCAAGCGCGACGCGGAGGCCTACCTCGGCGAGACGGTCACCAACGCGGTGATCACCGTCCCGGCGTACTTCTCCGACGCGCAGCGTCAGGCGACCAAGGAGGCGGGCGAGATCGCCGGCCTGAAGGTCGACCGGATCGTCAACGAGCCGACCGCCGCCGCGCTGGCCTACGGCCTCGACAAGGGCGACGACCAGACGATCCTCGTCTACGACCTCGGTGGCGGCACGTTCGACGTGTCCCTGCTCGAGATCGGCGAGGGTGTCGTCGAGGTCAAGGCCACCAGCGGTGACAACCACCTCGGTGGCGACGACTGGGACAACGCCGTCGTCGAGTGGATGGTCAAGAAGTTCAAGGACGCCAACGGCGTCGACCTGGCCGCCGACAAGATCGCCGCCCAGCGCCTCCAGGAGGCCGCGGAGAAGGCGAAGATCGAGCTGTCGTCCTCCAGCGACACCACGGTGCACCTGCCCTACATCACCCACGGCGAGAACGGCCCGCTGCACTTCGAGGAGCGGCTGACCCGTTCGGAGTTCCAGCGGCTGACCGCGAGCCTGCTCGAGCGCACCAAGGCGCCCTTCCAGAACGTCCTCAAGGACGGCGGGATGGCCCTCTCCGCGATCGACCACGTGGTCCTCGTCGGCGGCTCGACCCGCATGCCGGCCGTCACCGAGCTGGTCAAGGAGATGCTCGGCGGCAAGGAGCCCAACAAGGGCGTCAACCCGGACGAGGTCGTCGCCGTCGGCGCAGCCCTGCAGGCCGGTGTCCTCGCCGGTGAGGTCAAGGACGTGCTGCTCCTCGACGTCACCCCGCTCTCCCTCGGCATCGAGACCAAGGGCGGCGTCATGACCACCCTGATCGAGCGCAACACCACGATCCCGACCAAGCGTTCGGAGATCTTCACCACCGCCGACGACAACCAGCCGTCGGTCGAGATCAAGGTCGCCCAGGGCGAGCGCCAGATGTGGTCGCAGAACCAGGGCCTGGGCAACTTCGAGCTGACCGGCCTCCCGCCGGCTCCGCGCGGGGTCCCGAAGATCGAGGTCACCTTCGACATCGACGCCAACGGCATCGTGCACGTCTCCGCCAAGGACCAGGCGTCCGGTCGCGAGCAGTCGATGACGATCTCCGGCGGCAGCGCGCTGTCCAAGGACGACATCGACCGCATGGTCAAGGAGGCCGAGCAGTACGCCGAGGAGGACGCCAAGCGTCGCGAGGCCGTCGAGGTCCGCAACCAGGGCGAGCAGCTCGTCTACACGACCGAGAAGTTCCTGGCCGACAACGGCGACAAGCTCCCGGACGAGGTCAACGCCGAGGTCGCTGCTGACGTCGAGGAGCTCAAGACCGTGCTCGCCGACGCGGAGGCCGAGGCCGACGCCCTGACCGCTGCGATCACCAAGCTCGGTGAGTCCAGCCAGAAGATGGGCGCCGCGATGTACGCCGCTGCCGAGGCGGACGCCGCCGCCGCCGGTGGCTCCACCGGTGCGACCGGCGAGTCCGACGACGACGTGGTCGAGGCCGAGATCGTCGACGACGAGGGCGACAAGTGACCGAGCAGGACTCGGTTCCGGAGGGGGAGCAGCCCGAGACGGCTGCTCCCTCGCCGGAGGGCGACCTCGTGCCGGAGGCTGCGCCCGTCGAGGGTGGGGCCGCGCCCGAGGCCGACGAGCTGACCCTGGCGACGATGGCGCTGGAGGAGCGGACCCTCGACCTGCAGCGCCTGCAGGCGGAGTACCTCAACTACAAGCGCCGCGTCGAGCGCGACCGGGACCTGTTGCGGGAGAACGCGACGTACTCCGCGTTGGCCCCGATCGTCGACGTCCTGGACAACATCGACCGCGCGCGGGAGCACGAGCCGCTCGAGGGTGGCTTCAAGGCCGTCGCCGAGCAGCTGGAGCGCACCGTGGCCGGGCTGGGCCTGGTGAAGTTCGGCGAGGCCGGCGACGCCTTCGACCCGACGGTGCACGAGGCCCTCTCGCACATCGGGAACGACCCCGAGGTCGAGGTCACCACGTGCAAGATCGTGGCCAAGGCCGGCTACAAGATCGGGGATCGGGTCGTTCGTGCGGCCCAGGTGCTCGTCGTGGACCCGGTCGAGGGCTGATCACGAGTGTTCGAGAAGCGAAGGAAGGGGGTGCGCGATGAGTGACGACCAGATCCGGTCGGACTGGGCGACCAAGGACTTCTACAAGGAGCTCGGGGTCGCGAGGACCGCAACGGCCGACGAGATCAAGAAGGCCTATCGCAGGCTGGCGCGCGCCAACCACCCGGACTCGCATCCCGACGACACCGTCAAGCACGACCGGTTCAAGGCCGTGGCCGAGGCGTACGACGTGATCGGTGACGCCGACAAGCGCAAGAAGTACGACGAGGCGCGTCACCTCTTCAGCCGGGGTGGCCACCCCGGCGGGGGTGGCGGCTTCGGCGGCGGAGGTGTCAACGTCGAGGACCTCCTGCGCGAGCGGGGTGCCGGCGGCGGTGGCTTCGGCGATCTCTTCGGCGACCTGTTCGGCGGCGGCTTCAGTGCCGGCCGGCGGGCGCCGCGTGCCGCCCGCGGCAACGACCTGGAGACCACGGCGACGATCGGCTTCACCGAGTCGCTCGAGGGCGTGACGGTCTCCCTGCGGATCAGCTCCGAGGGCGCCTGCGTCACCTGCCGGGGCACGGGTGGCAAGCCCGGCACCAGGCCCCACGCCTGTGGCGTGTGCGAGGGCACGGGCATGGTCACCGGGTCGGTCGGCGGGGCGTTCTCGATGAACGAGACCTGCCCGGCCTGCGGTGGCCGCCAGCTCGTGTACGACGAGACGTGCCCGACCTGCCACGGCTCGGGCCTGGGCCAGGCGACCCGCACGATCCAGGCCCGGATCCCGTCCGGGGTCAAGGACGGCCAGCGGATCCGGTTGCGCGGCAAGGGTGCCCCGGGCGAGCACGGCGGCCCGGCCGGCGATCTCTACGTCACCGTCAAGGTGACCCAGCACCGCGTCTTCGGCCGCAAGGGCGAGAACCTCACGGTGGACGTCCCCGTCTCCTTCGCCGAGCTCGCGCTCGGCGCGGAGATCAAGGTGCCCACCCTCGGCGGTGCGCCGGTCACGCTCAAGGTGCCTGCGGGCACCCCCAGTGGCCGGACCTTCCGGGTCCGCGGCAAGGGAGCGGCCGGGGCCGACGGCAACCGCGGCGACCTGCTCGCCACGGTCGAGGTCCAGGTGCCGGCCTCGCTCGACCCGAAGGCCCGCGAGGCACTCGAGGCCTATGCAGCCGCCACGGCGGCCAGCAGCACGTCCCTGCGGGCGGGCCTGTTCGAAGGCACTCCGTGATGGCCGCGCGTGCTCCGCAGGGTCCGCCCGCTGACGACGACTCGGTGTTCGTCATCAGCGTGGCGGCCCAGCTGAGCGGCCTGCACCCGCAGACCCTGCGCACCTACGAGCGGGTCGGGCTGATCACCCCCGGTCGCACCGGTGGCGGAGGGCGGCGCTACTCCTACCGCGACATCGAACGGCTCCGCGAGATCGCGGAGCTCACCGCCTCCGGCATCGGGATCGAGGGGGTGCGCCGGATCGTCGACCTCGAGAACGCCGTGACCGCCCTGGGCGCGCGCAATGCGGAGCTCGTCGGCGAGGTCGACGCACTCCGCGAGGCGCTGCGCCAGGCGCTCGCCGCGCGACCGGCGCCCACCAGCAACCTCCCCGCGCTGCCGCAGCCGCCCGTGGGGCAGTCCATCGTCGTGTGGCGACGCGGATCCTGATCGGAGACGCGCGTCGCGTTTGACGCGCGTGGATCGGCGCAGCATGAGAGTCATGCGAACCCTGTTGTCCGGCCGCTGGTCCCTCGTCCCCGTGGGGCTGCTGAGTGCTGCGCTGCTGGTCGCCTGCAGCGGCGACGACCCGCGCGACGACGCTCCGGCGCTCGAGGTCGCCTGGACCTCGCAGGCGGAGGGCTGGGACGCCTACCGCACGCTGTCGGCGGCCAACGACGACATCTGGGTCTACCGCAGTCACGAGGCCTCGGCGCTCGTCGGGGTGGGTCTGGACGACGGCACGATCGAGTGGACCGCCCCGATCGGCGAGATCTGTGCGTTCTCCTCGATCGACGACGCAGGTCTGCTGGCCGTGCAGTCGGGCTCGTCGTGCGCCGAGCTGAGCGTCATCGACGTGGCGTCGGGCCAGGAACGCTGGAGCGCCCCGGTGCGCTTCCCGGTCAAGACCCATCCGTCGGACCGGGGGCTCAGCCTCGGCATCGGCGAGGAGACGGTCACCGTGGCGACCCACTGCGGGATCGAGCGGTGGTCGCTGGCCGACGGCACGTTCCGCGGTCGGATGGCGGTGAAGGTGAAGGGCGACAACGACTACTGCCGTCCCTCGGCCACCACCGGTGACCTCGCGATCGTCGCCGACAGCACGGGCCTGGTCGGCTACGACGCCGACTCGGGCAAGGAGCTCTGGCGCCAGCCGGGCAGGGTGGCCGCGGTCCACCGGATCCACGCGACCGACCCGCTGCTGGTGGACGTCGGGCTCGACGACGTGCGAGCAGTCCGGACGATCGATCCCACCACCGGTGAGCTGGGTCCGATCGTCGGCCGGCCGCTTCCCGTGATCGGCTCCGGCGTCGCGATCGCCGACCCCGTCGGCGACGCCGTGATCGGCGCCTACCACGACCCGGCAGGCGGGTTCGACCCGTCGTACGGGTCCGTCGTGCGCGCCTGGGACGCCGCGACCGGCCAGCAGCGCTGGCAGCGCTCCTCCATCGGCGATGACTACCTCGGTGCCGACGCCGCCGGGTTCTACCTCGGCCGGTCCATCACCGAGCGCGAGGGCGGCGACGGCTACGCGTACTGGGTCATGCGCTGGGCTGCCGGTGACAGTGAGCCGAGGACCGTCGGCTGGATCAACGACCAGGTCCTCGAGATGAGACGGGTCGGCGACCTGCTCCTCGTCGGCGGCAGCTACGGCCAGCCGACGACGGCGTACCGCCTTCCGGACGAGGCCGAGGACCTGCCGATCCCCGAGGGCAGGGACCGCTACGGCGACCCCAGGTGGTCCCGGGGCGACCTGCGCTCGGATCCCCTGGTTGACCCGTGTGCCGGCGTGACGCCCGAGACCCTGCGCACCCTCGGCTTCGTCGAGGCAGCCGACCGGCCCGCACCCCTCGACTGCCGGTGGGTCGAGGGCGACCGCATCCTGGCGGTCGACGTGACCGTGCACTCCGCCGGCGAGGACGACACCGGGGTCGAGGTGGCGCGCCAGCGCACCACGGACCTGCACTCGTCGTCGAGCTACCAGGAGGTCGAGGATCCCGCGCTGGGCGACGAGGTGTGGCACTCCAGCACGGCGTCGGTCGGTGCGAGCGACTACGACGAGATCCCGGGCGAGACCTTCACCGGTGCCGACCTGCTCGTGCGCGCGACCAATGTCGTGGTGAGCGCGTCCTTCGCCCAGGGCGACGGGCTTCCGCCGGGGCCGCCCCGCCCCCTGCCGATCGCGGGTGCCCGGGTGCAGGAGGGCGTGCGCGCCGCCGTGCAGGACGCGCTGTCCGCCTGGGACCGGCCGGATGACGACACCGAGGATGCCGACCCGAGCGCCGGGCCGGACGGCCCGATCACGACGGTGCCGGACCCGTGCCGGGTGCTGGCCCGTGCGGTTCGCCCGCTGCTGCCCCGGGCCTCGCCGACCGACGTCACCGAGCCCGGGGAGGACCGGCTGCGGGGTTGTCGCTGGCACCCGCGCCAGTACGGCGACCTGGTGCAGGCGACGGCGTACGCCGTGGGGCCCAACGCCCTCAGTGGAGCCGGTGCCGAGGACGAGGCGAAGGCCGTGGTCACCGCCGACGACCGCTCGGCACTGGCCGAGAAGGTCCGCGGTCCGTGGGACGAGGCATGGCTGACCAGCGATGCGCGGGGCTCCTACCGTGGCAGCGCGCGGCTCGTGGTGCGCGTCGACAACCTCGTGCTCGTCGTGCAGGTGACGCTGTCGGGTACCGACGGCGACGCCGAGCGCGCGCTGGACCGGGCCCGGGCCGCGGGGACCGACCTCGCGCGGACCTACCTCGGCGCCGTGGAGGTCGACCAGGGCGGGGTACCTGCGACACCGTGACCTGAGATCCCTGTGCTGTTCGCCACTCCAGGCACTAACCTCAGCCCGTCGGGACCGTTGCAGTGGCAATGGGGCGCTCACGGTGCCGCGGGACGAGAGGTACGAGTGGACGCAGTACTGGAGTGGCTCAGGGACTGGGTCGACCATGTCGACTGGTTCGCCTTCGTGTCGATCCCGTTCTTCACCGGAATCATCGGCTGGCTGATCAACTGGTCCGGGCTGTGGATGCTCTTCAAGCCGGTCGCCTTCCACGGCTTCCAGGTCCCGGGACTCAAGGAGATCGCCGGGGTCCTGCCCCGCAAGGTCCAGGAGATCCCGGGCTGGATGGACGGCGGCCTCGGCTGGCAGGGCATCGTCCCCGCGCGCGCGGCCAAGATGGGCAGCATCGCCGTCGACAAGGTGATTGCCAAGCTCGGCACGCCGGCGGAGTTCTACGCCCAGCTCGAGCCCGACCAGATCGCCGAGCACATCGTCAACGTCTTCCGCCCCGACCTGCCCGAGCTCGTCGACAACGTGATGATGCGCGAGCACCCGCGGCTGTGGCGCGACCTGCCGCGCCCGGTGCGCCAGGCCGTCGTGGACCGTGTCCAGGCGCAGCTGCCGGCGGTGGTCAAGACGATCACCGACGAGATCGGCGTGCACATCGACCAGCTGCTCGACCCGAAGATCATGGTCATCGACCACTTCCGCAAGAACCCCGAGCTGGTGGTGCGGGTGTTCAAGGACGTCGGCCAGCGCGAGCTCAACCTGATGGTCGCCTTCGGGTTCATCTTCGGCTTCCTGCTCGGCATCCCGGTCGCGATCGTCGACCAGACCTGGCACATCTGGTGGCTGCTCCCGCTCCTGGGCGTCTTCGTCGGTTGGACGACCAACCTGCTCGGCATGTGGCTGATCTTCGACCCGCCGGAGGCGAAGCGGATCCTGGGCATCAAGGTCCAGGGACTGTTCCTGCGCCGCCAGGACGAGTGCGCCGAGGTCTACGCCCGGATCATCGCCGACGACGTCATCACGCTGGAGCGGATCGGCGACTTCCTGATGGACGGTCCCCGGGGGGACCGCACCCGCCAGATGATCGCCACCGCGATGCGTCCCGCGATCGACAAGGCCGCCGGCCCCTTGCGCGGTGCGGTCAACGTCGCGATGGGCGGCAAGCGCTACGACAGCATCAAGGACTCCTTCGCCCAGGAGGCCGTCGGCCGGACGATCACTCCGTTCCGGGACGCGGAGTTCAGCCGCAAGCAGTCCGAGAAGATCCGGGTGCTGATCGCGCGTCGTACCAAGGAGCTCCCGCCGCGGGACTTCGTGGAGATGATGCGCTCGGCCATCAAGGAGGACGAGTGGATGCTCTACGCCCATGGCGCGATCATGGGTGCCGCCGGAGGCTTCCTGCACCTGGGCATCTTCAACTGGGGCTGGATCCCCGGATTCCCCCCGTGAGATCGGCAAGTGGAAAGTGGTTGTGATGACTGAGGACGTCGACAGGGACGGGCTGCCCCGTCTGCCTGCACTCACCGGACCCGCGGTCGCGGAGTCGCTGCCTGGCCTGGCCCGGGTCGCCGGCTCGGCTGCGCTGCACACCGCTGGCTGGGGCATGCGCGCCACCACCCGCAACTGGATGCGGGTCGGCAAGGCTGTCACCAACCGCGAGGAGGCGTCCGCGCTGATCCGCGACGTCGGGTCGTACGTCGGCGCGCTGGGCGAGGTCGCCCGGCAGGTCTCCGGCGGCGTACCTGTCGCAACGGCACTGATGCGGGCAGGGGAGTCCCTCGGGGCCGCTCCCGACCGCGCCGTGCCGATCGCTGCTCCCGTCGTGGACGGCCGTGTCGTCGGCAACCGACCGCAGAGCCTGCGCGAGCGAGGCAACGACCTGCTCGAGAAGTCCCGCGACGTGTGGAGCACCGACGACCGGCACCCGGCCTTCGACCGGATCCTCGACGAGCTCGCGCCCGACGAGGCGCGGGTCCTGGTGATGCTGCTGCGTGAGGGCCCCCAGCCGAGTGTCGACATCCGCACGGGTGGCCCGATCGGGATGGTGAGCAGCCAGCTCATCGCGCCGGGCCTCAACATGGTCGGTGCGCGGGCCGGCCTGCGCTACCTCGAGCAGGTGCCGTCGTACCTCAACAACCTGTTCCGGCTCGGCCTGGTCTGGTTCTCGCGGGAGTCGGTCGAGGACCACCAGGACTACCAGGTGCTCGAGGCCCAGCCCGACGTGATGGCGGCGATGCACTCGGTCAAATTCGCCAAGGTCGTGCGGCGCAGCATCCACCTCACGCCGTTCGGCGAGGAGTTCTGCAAGCTCGCGCTGGTCGACGAGGCCACCGCGACGAGTGTCGACCTGCCCGAGCACGAGGCGCCGCCGGAGATCGACGCGGATTGATGCGGAGATTTCAAAGTTGAGTGGAACAGACTCAACTTTGCCGACGTTGGGGTGAGTGACATCGTCCACCCACCCACAGGAGAATCGGGCCCATGAGCCAGTTCGGAGCCGACAAGTTCACCACGCGCAGCCGCGAGGCGATCGAGGCCGCCCAGCTCGCCGCCACCTCGGCGGGCAACTCCACCGTCGAGCCGATCCACCTGCTCGTCGCGCTGCTCCTCCAGCAGGACGGCACGGCGGCCAACCTCGTGGCCAAGGCCGGCGTGGACGTCTCCGGTCTCGTCCATGCCGCCGCGACCGAGCGCGACACCCTGCCCAGCGCCAGCGGGGCCACCGTCAAGCAGCCGGCCGGTTCCGCCGCGCTGACGCGTGTCCTGGCCGCCGCGCTCGACCTCGCACAGTCCATGAAGGACGACTACGTCGCCACCGAGCACCTGCTGATCGCGCTGGCCACCGTCGAGTCGTCGGCCCGCACGGTCCTGGGCGATGCAGGCCTGGACGCCGACGGCCTGCGGGAGTCGATCACGGCCGTCCGCGGCAACCGCCGCGTCACCTCGCAGGACGCCGAGGCGACGTACGAGGCACTGGAGAAGTACTCCGTCGACCTCACCGCGGCGGCGGAGGAGGGCAAGCTCGACCCGGTGATCGGACGCGACCAGGAGATCCGCCGGGTCATCCAGGTCCTGTCGCGCCGGACCAAGAACAACCCCGTGCTGATCGGCGATCCCGGCGTCGGCAAGACCGCCGTCGTCGAGGGACTGGCGCAGCGCGTGGTCGCGGGCGACGTCCCCGACTCGCTCAAGGGCCGTCGGGTGCTCAGCCTGGACCTGATGGGCATGGTCGCCGGCGCGAAGTACCGCGGCGAGTTCGAGGAGCGCCTCAAGTCGGTCCTCGACGAGATCAAGCAGTCCGAGGGCCAGGTCATCACGTTCATCGACGAGCTGCACACGGTCGTCGGTGCGGGTGCCGGCGGTGACTCGCAGATGGACGCCGGCAACATGCTCAAGCCGATGCTGGCGCGCGGTGAGCTGCACATGATCGGCGCCACCACGCTCGACGAGTACCGCACCTCGATCGAGAAGGACCCCGCACTGGAGCGCCGCTTCCAGCAGGTCTTCGTGGGCGAGCCGTCGGTCGAGGACACGATCCAGATCCTGCGGGGCATCCAGGAGAAGTACGAAGCCCACCACGGCGTCCGGATCACCGACGCCGCGCTGGTCGCCGCCGCGACGCTGTCCGACCGCTACATCTCCGGACGTCAGCTGCCCGACAAGGCGATCGACCTCGTCGACGAGGCCGCGTCGCGGCTGCGCATGGAGATCGAGTCCTCGCCGGAGGAGGTCGACCAGCTCCGCCGCCAGGTCGACCGGCTGAAGATGGAGGAGTTCGCGCTCACCAAGGACGTGTCATCGGCGGGGGATGACGCCTCCGTCGAGCGGCTCGACGTCCTGCGCGCCGACCTCGCCGACAAGGAGGAGGAGCTGCGCGGACTCGAGGCCCGCTGGGCCCGCGAGAAGTCCGAGCTGGAGGGCGAGGGTGCGCTGCGGCGTCAGCTGGACCACCTGCGCATCGACGCCGAGCGGCTGCAGCGCGAGGGCGACCTCGGGCGGGCCAGCGAGATCCTCTACGGCCAGATCCCCGCGCTGGAGGAGCAGATCAGGGCCGTCGAGGCCACCGAGGGCACGATCGCGCCCGGCGAGAAGCTGGTCGGCGAGGAGGTCGGAGCGGCCCAGGTCGCCGAGGTCGTCGAGGCCTGGACCGGCATCCCCACCGGCCGTCTCCTGCAGGGCGAGAGTGCCAAGCTGCTGGAGATGGAGCAGGTGATCGGCTCCCGGTTGATCGGCCAGGCGGACGCCGTACGCGCCGTCAGTGACGCCGTACGACGTGCCCGCGCCGGTATCTCCGACCCGAACCGCCCGACCGGCTCGTTCCTGTTCCTCGGCCCCACGGGCGTCGGCAAGACCGAGCTCGCCAAGTCGCTCGCCGACTTCCTGTTCGACGACGAGCGGGCGATCGTGCGCATCGACATGAGCGAGTACGCCGAGAAGCACTCGGTCGCGCGGCTCGTCGGTGCCCCTCCCGGCTACGTCGGCTACGACGAGGGCGGCCAGCTCACCGAGGCGGTGCGCCGGCGGCCGTACTCCGTCGTCCTGCTCGACGAGGTCGAGAAGGCCCACCCCGAGGTCTTCGACATCCTGCTACAGGTGCTCGACGACGGCCGCCTCACCGATGGCCAGGGCCGCACGGTCGACTTCCGCAACACCCTGCTGATCCTGACCTCCAACCTGGGCTCCCAGTTCCTGGTCGACCCGATGCTGAAGCCGGAGCAGCAGAGGGAGTCCGTGCTGGGCATGGTCCGGGCGGCCTTCAAGCCCGAGTTCCTCAACCGGCTCGACGAGATCGTCACCTTCGACGCCCTCAGCCGCGACGACCTCGCCGTCATCGTGGGACTGCAGCTGCGGCTGCTCGAGAACCGGCTCGCCGGTCGACGGATCGCGCTCGAGGTCACCCCCGCCGCGCAGCAGTGGCTCGCGGAGACGGGCTACGACCCGGCGTACGGCGCCCGGCCGCTGCGCCGGCTGGTCCAGACCGCGATCGGTGACCCGCTCGCCCGCCTGCTCATCGGTGGCGGGGTGAGCGACGGTGGGCGGGTCGCCGTCGACCGTGGTGAGGACGGGTTGGTGCTGGAGGTGTGAGCGGCGGCGCATGAGCCGCCCGGCCGGTGTGACGCGTGGTGCGGTCTGGTGGAATGGAGCCATGAGCAAGGATCAGCAGCCCCGTCCGGGACAGGCCACGCTCGCGGGCGTGCTGATCATCGGCGGTTCGGTCTTCGTCGTGCTCGCGGCATGGCAGCGGATCGCGACGCTGCACACGATCGAGGCGCAGGAGCAGATCTCCCGCATGCTCGGGGACGGCGACTACGGCCTGACCGTCGACGGCATGGCGACCACGCTGCGGATCCTGTGCCTGGTCGGCGCGGGTGCCGCCACGGCGTCGACGATCCTCGGCTTCCAGGTCTTCCGCCGCTCGACCAGCGCCCGCCTCGTGCTCACGGGGTTGTCCCCGCTGCTGTTCGTCGGTGGCCTGGCCACCGAGCAGTTCCTCGCCCCGATGGTCCTCGCCGGCATCGTGCTGCTCTGGCTGCAGCCGACGCGCGACTGGTACGCCGGCCGGCCGTGGGTGCAGCGTTACGAGGAGCGTCGCGCGGCGCGACTCGCCGCAATGCGCTCGAGCAGCCCGACGGTGCCGACGGACGGTACGCCGGCGCCGGACCCGTTCGCCACGCCGCCTACGCAGCCCGCAGTCCCCACGTCCCCTGTCCCTCCGGCGCCGCACCCCGCCGGACAGCAGCTCGCCCCCGCACCGCGCGCCCGCCGCCTCGCGCCGCGACCCGCAGGGCTGATGGCCGCCTGCATCCTGGCCTGGGTGACCTCGACCGCCGTGGTCGCCGGCCTCGCGCTGACCGCCCTCGTGGTCGCCCAGCAGAGCGACGATCTCTACGCCGAGATGCAGAGCCAGCGCCCGGAGCTGATGAAGTCCTCCGGGTTCAGCGAGAGCGACCTCGTCTGGTCGGTCTACGTCGTGCTCGGCGGGCTGGTGCTGTGGGCGCTCGCTGCCATCGTCCTGGCCGGGCTCACCTTCGTCGGCCACAACTGGGCGCGGATCACGCTCGTCGTGTCCGCAGCGTGCGCCGCCCTGGTGACCCTGGTGATGTGCCTGGCCGCGCCGCCGCTGGTGGTGATGGTCCTGCTGCTCACCACGGGTGGCTGGCTGCTGGTGCGTCCCGAGGTCTCGGCCTGGTTCCGCCGCTGACCCTTCAGTCCCCGCCCCGCACCTGAGGCGCAGGTGGCGGCGCGACAGGCCGGTCGAGCACATCAGCGACGACAAGGGCGACGAAGCCGCTCATCACCTTGTCGATCATCGACATCAGCAGGTTGATGGCGAGCACCGAGGCCACGAACTGCCTCGTCACCGCCTGGATCTGGGCCACCAGGTCATCGCTGCGGTGATGGGCCTCGCCTCCGAGCGCCACGATGATCGGCGCGGCGATCGCCGTACAGGCAAAGGCAACGATCAGGTTGAGCGTGAAGTACCGCGGCAGGCTGCTGTTGAAGCGCCGGTGACGGACGCCGTAGCCCCAGACCAGGGCACCCCCGACGTTCACGAGCGCAAAGGGCAGTGAGGCAGGACCGCTGATGGCGGTGCCGGCGAGATTGGAGACGAGCCCGACGAGCGCCCCCCACCACGGGCCGAGAACGACCGCGGACACGGCGGTCCCGACCATGTCGAGATAGATCGGCAGGTCGAGGTAGTCGACGGTGACCCGACCCAAGAGGTTGAGGGCGACACAGGCAGCGAGCAGTGAGATCAGCAACCGGCGTGTGGTCCGCCGCTGAGTCACTTCGGCCGCGGCAGGGTGTTCCTCCGGGACGGCGGCCGGGCTGGTCTCGACCTCGAGCCGCGCGATCCGGACCCGTTCCTGCCACGCCGCCACCTCGCCCTCGGGCACGCCCAAGGCACGAACGATGTCGCCCACCAGCAGGGGATCCATCCGGCGTCGGCCGGTTCGGAACGCGTCGTAGACGGTGGTCCGCGCGGGCCTGGCCGCCGCGGAATCGACCCCGCGACCCTCTCGGACGCGGGTGATGCGCAGGACGATCTCGTTGTACGACGGCAGCCCGGCGTCGATCCTGAGCTGCTGGAGGTCCTTGGTGATCGGATCGAAGGCGGAGGACTCCGCGGTTGGGACCAGGTCCGTCACGTCGCCCCCATCGCAGTCAGGTCCACCAGGTCGTGTCCAGGGTTGCCCGAGTGCCGCAGGACCGTCGGTCGCGCTCCCGAGCGTGACGTCCGCGGGAGATCCTAGGGGTTCGGAGGCCGGCGTCGTCGACTTGTCCTGTCCTCGCCCGTCGACGGCACCGGACTGGAATCATGGGCGCATCATGATCCGGTTGAACGTGCAGGACGGGAGCCGTCGTCAGGCGGTGGTGGTCGACGCTGCCTGCGCCAGGATCGGTCGCTCGCCGGAGTGCGAGGTCCAGCTGCCCAGCGATCCCACCGTCTCCCGGATCCATGCAGTGCTGGAGCGGCTCGGTGACCAGTTGGTCCTGAGCGATGCCGGGAGCCGGAACGGCACGTGGGTCAACGGTGTCCAGCTGGGTGCCTCCCGGTCGCTGGCCCCGTCAGACCGGATCCGGGTGGGCCCGTACGTCCTGGTCGTGCAGTCGGACGACGACGCCCTGCTCGAGACCGCAGACGCGAACGAGGGAGCGAGTGGGCGACTCCAGTTGTTGACGGGTCTCTCCGCGCGCGAGGTCGAGGTCCTGCGTCTGGTGGCCGCTGGCCACACGGACGCCGAGATCGCCACGACGCTCTTCGTGAGCATCAAGACCGTTCAGTCGCACCTGGACAGGATGAGGGACAAGACCGGCTGCCGTCGGCGTCCGGAGCTCCTGCGTTACGCGATCGATCACGGTGTGGCCTGACATGGCCGCCCACGGTGACGACGACGCGACGATCGACGCGCCGGGTTCGCGCACGGTGCCGTCGTCCGACTCACGGCTCGCCGCTGACCGGCAGATCGACCTCCCTGTCCATCTGCCTGTCGTACGCCGACGGCGGGCCCGCGGCGTCGGGTGGTTCGCCGTGGGATTCGTGGTGGCGTTGTGCGTCGTGGCGGCCGGATGGGTCCTGTTCGCCTCCCTTGCCGGGGGATGATCCGGGCCGGGTGTCAGGCCTTGCTCGGCAGCCGGACGAACTCGCCGTCTGCCGTGTAGCAGCCCCACGTCCCCTCGGGAAGCACGGAGACAGGGAGCTGGGTTCCGTCGAACTCCGAGCAGAGCGGCACACCGTTCCCGGCCCATGCCTGGGTCCACCCGTCCTCGCCACGGACCCAGTACACGACCGATCCCCCGCAGGCGTCGATGCCGCCGCGGGCGAAGCCACGTGGGTCGTAGACCTCGATCTGGACCCAGGAGGCTGACCTGCCGCAGCCCGGACCGCCGGCGTCCCCGACGTCGGCATAGCGCGCCCGCGCCTCCTCGGCGACGAAGGTCTGGAAGTCCAGGGGGAGCACCGCGATCGCGCTGACGTCGCCCGTGCCGTCGACCGAGGCGGGAGGGTTGAAGGTCGTCGGTGTGGGATCGGGGATCACGGAAGGGGCCGACGGGAGGGACACCGGTTCGACATCGCCCTCGGGCGCGCGCCAGTCGGGCGCATAGGCGTAGCCCGCCACCACCCGCTGCTCGTCGGTGCCGTCGGCGGCGACGGTCCAGATGCCCTGGGCGGTTGTCGTGCTCGACGTCGACCCGTCGTCGGTCTTCCAGGTCGTCGTGCCGCCGGTGAAGGCGATCCGGGTTCCGTCCGGTGACCAGACGATGTCCAGGACCTGGTGGTCGCTGTCGACGTCCAGCAGACGCCCGTCGGCGACAGGGATGATGCCGAGGTAGTGCTCCAGGTCCTCGACGACGTCCGGGGCGTTCAGGTCCGTCCCGACGACAGCGAGACTCTCCCCGTCGGGTGACCAGGCGATCTGCTCCGCCCTGTCGGGGACCCGGGACAGGACGGTGGAGGTCTGGCTGGCGAGGTCCAGCACCCGGATCTCGTCACCTCGGCCGGCGGGGTCCGGATCACCGATGTAGGCCACCTGATCGGCACGGGGCGACACCGTGAACCAGGTCTTGTGGTCCCTCGCGCTGGTGCCCCCGGTGAAGAGGCGTTGACCGCCACTGCCGTCGGCGCGGACCAGCTTGGCGGCGACCGGTGGAGGCTCGAGCGCGTCGGGATCCGGGCTGGTGGACACCAGGAGCCGGTCGCTGCCGACCCATTGCGGGCGGTGGGTGTTCGCGTCCACCTGGTGCAGACGGGTCCCGTCGGCGCCGATGACGAACACTCCTTCCGGCCGCCCCTCGGCGCTGAGCTCGGTGAAGGCGAGGTACTCGCCATCCGGTGACCAGACCGGCCCGGCTGCCCCGTCGACGGCTGCAGGTGTCACCAGGGTGGGGTCCGTGCCGTCGGCGTCGACGACGTGGATGCCCCCGCCCGAGCTGAAGGCCAGCTGGCGGCCGTCGGGAGACCAGCGGGAGTCGCCGTTGCCGGCGCCCAGCGCAATGTCGTCGGTGCCGTCCGGCCGGACGGTGTGGGTGCCGTTGGCCCCGAGATAGGCGATCCGCGGACCCGTGTCGGTGGTTCCCGCCGCGGCCGCAGTGGAGCCGGCCTCGTCCTTCGCGGAGAGCACGACTGCAGCCACGGTGCCGACCACGACCAGGGCGAGCACGCTCGCGGCCGCGGCCACGGCCTTGGCTCCGCCGATGGCGGCGAGGGCACCTGAGCCGACGGTTCCCGTTGCCGCCGTACCGGCAGCGCCCACACCGAGTGCGGCCGCCCCCGCAGCGGCGACAGGGGCGCCGCCGAGCAGACCGAGACCCGCGCCCGCGCCGCCGGGGAGTCCGACGAGAACGGCGCCGACCAGGGCACCCAGGCTGCTTCCCGCTGCAGCCCACCGACGTCCGTACGCAGTGGTCGCAGCCCGGTCGAGGGCCTCCATGAAGGCCGGAGTGTGCTGATGGCGCGCCGCTGGGTCCTTGGCGAGGTTGCCCGTGCACAGCCGCGCGAGCGGCTCGCCGAGCTCGGGCCGGAGGCCGCGCGGGTCCGGGATGTCGGACTGCACGTGCAGCAGCGCCGTCATCACCGGATTGGGTCCGAGGTACGGCGCGCGCCCGCACAGGAGCTCGAACAGGATGATCGCCGTGGCGTAGATGTCTGAGCGGTGGTCGATGTGGGAGCCGAGGACGATCTCGGGCGCGATGTAGGCCGGCGTACCGATCCAGGTGTCCGGCCCGTCGAGCTGTCGGGGAGGTGAGGTGAGGCCGAAGTCGATCAGGCGCGACGTGCCGGTCTCGTCCAGCAGGATGTTCTCCGGCTTCAGGTCGGCATGGACGAGCCCGGCGGCGTGAACAGCTGCCAGTCCGTTCAGTGCTCCCCAGAGCACACTCAGGGCCTGCGGTCCGTCCAGTGGCCCGGCCTTGCGGACGACCTCGCGAAGTGAGGCTCCGGCGACGTAGTCGGTCACGATCGCGGCCAGTCCCGGCTCGTCGATCACGGCGCGCACGCGCACCACGTTCGGGTGCTGCACGGACAGCAGGGCCGCTGCCTCGTCCCGGAACATCTGTCGACGCCAGCCCTCCTCGGGCCAGTCGAGAACCTTGACGGCCACCGCTTCGCCGGATGTCGGATCGGTCGCGAGATAGACCGTCCCGAACCCGCCGGCTCCGATGACTCCCTGGATCGGGTAGTCGCCGATCTTCTCCATGTGTCCTCCTCCGGCGGCGCTGTCCGCAGCAACCCCCACAGCCTGCTGCGGACGGCGGCCCGTCCACAGGGGTTGAACGACCCCGATCCGGTGGGTGTCCCGACCGAGGACGCACTCCGAACAACTCCGAACAGCCGTTTCGCCCCGTGCGGGAGCGACCACCCACCTAGATGGGGTCGTCCTCCCTCGTGTCGCGGCCTCTCGCTGCGGTCAGGGTTGAAGCACCGATCCGAACCATCCCCAGGAGTGCCCATGCGTCCCCGTGTCCTCAATGCCCTCGCCGTTGCCGGCGTTCTCTCGCTCGGGCTCACGGGCTGCGGCGACGATGCCCAGAAGGGTGACGGCTCGTCGCCGGCGGCGCCGTCCGATGCGTCGCCCTCCGCGATCGAGAGCGCCACGACCGACGGCGACGGGGAGAGCAGGCCACGCAACCACGATGCCTTCGCCCTGACCGGTCTCGAGTACCTCGGCGGCGTGGTGAGTTCGACTGACTCCCTCGTCCTGGGTCGCGGGACCGAGGACGTGTCGCTCGGCTCCTCGTTGGGTGGCCGCCTCACGACGTACGCCGTCGACGGTCGAACGATCGCCAGCACCGAGCTCAGTGAGGTGGGTGGCTACTGCGACGCGGTCATCAGCCCCGGTGAGGACCCGCGCATCTGGTCCGTCGTGGTCAACCAGACCGACGCCGAGGGGATCAACGACGCGACCACGACGTACTCACTGGTCAGCTTCGACGACCTGCTGCAGGACAGGTCGGTCGTCGAACTCGAGACCGGCCCGCTCGACGAGGCAGACGCGAGCTGGGAGCAGAACGCACAGTCCTGCCCGACCAGCGCGACGACGGACGGGAAGTACGTCGTCGTCGGTGCCAACTCGGGGTGGTACCTCGTCGACACGGCGACGGGTGAGCCGTCGCGTCTGTCCGACTACGTCCTGTCCGAGGAGGAGGCAGACGGTGCCCGGCCGACCGTGACCATCGCGGCGTTCGGCACGCACCTGCTGCGTCGCGACCCTGCCGGGATCACCGTCCTGGACCCGGCAGACCTGACGGAGCCGCTGCACACCTACACCGAGGAGGACCCGATGTACCGGCTGGTGGAGGAGGTGCTGGACGTCGCGCTCTCAGGTGGTGCCGGTGCGTTCGCCGACGCCGGGAGCGGGGTGGCCTACAGGTTCGAGGAGGACGAGTACCTGCGCCTGGACCTGGCGACGGGTCAGGTCACCGGTGCGGGCGAGGGCCAGGTGCTGGCCGGTGCTTATGCCGAGCCGTCGCAGGACATCGTCATCTGGCTCGAGGACGAGGGTGCCACCGCCTACTCCGCGGACCTGTCGAAGAAGCTCTGGTCGGCGCCCAACGTCGAGGGAGTGTGTGCCGTCAGCGACGACCAGGTCGCCGTGGCCGCGAACGGTCAGATCGCGCTGCTCGACAAGGCCACCGGTGAGCAGGAGGCATCCAGCGACTCTGCCGGGACGAGCGGGATCATCGGTGGCAGCGCGTGCGCGCCGACGACGGTCGCCGGGTACGGCTGGGACATCGAGAACGACGTCCGCGAGGGCGACGGCGGCAAGATCCTGTCCTACTTCGACCAGACCGCCACGGGCTGATCAGCAGGTGAGGTCGGCTCCCGCGAGCCGGCTGACCGCCTCGGCGATCACGTCCGGCTTCTTGCAGAAGGCCCAGCGGACCAGCTGCCGTCCGGCTCCGGGCGCATCCGGGTCGTCGTAGAAGACCTCCGAGGGGATCGCCACCACACCGGCTCGTTCGGGCAGCGCGCGACAGAAGTCGCCGCCACTTGCCCAGCCGAGCGAGCTGACGTCGGTGGTCGCGAAGTACGTCCCCTCCGGTGTGTACGCCGTCAGGCCGGCCTCGCCCAGACCGGCGACCAGCTGGTCGCGGCGGGCGTGCAGGTCGAGTGCGAGTCGGGCGGGGAACTCCGCCTCGGCGTCGAGAGCGGCGGCGACCGCAGGCTGCAGAGGCGCGCCCGACGTGAAGGTCAGCCACTGCTTCGCGGCCGTCACGGCGGCGACGAGCTCGGCGGGGCCGGTCGCCCAGCCGACCTTCCAGCCGGTGACCGACCAGGACTTGCCGGCGCTCGAGAGCGTGAGGGTCCGCTCCGCCATGCCGGGCAGGGTGGCGATCGGGACGTGGGGACGCCCGTCGAAGGTGAGGTGCTCGTAGACCTCGTCCGTCACGACGAGCAGGTCGTGCTCGAGTGCGACCCGCGCGACGGCCGCGAGCTCGTCGGCATCGAGGACCCGACCGGTGGGGTTGTGGGGCGTGTTGAGCAGGATCAGCTTCGTCCGCGGCGAGACCGCAGCCTCCAGCTCGGCCGGGTCCAGTCGGAAGTCCGGCGCCCGCAGGGTCACCGGGCGTCGTACCCCGCCGGCGAAGTCGATCATCGCGGTGTAGGAGTCGTAGTACGGCTCCAGCACGACGACCTCGTCGCCCGGGTCGACCAGGCCGAGCAGCGCGCCGGCGATCGCCTCGGTGCAGCCGGTCGTCACGACGACCTGGCGGTCCGGGTCGAGGTCGATGGCGTAGTGGCGCTGCTGGTGGCGCGCGATCGCGTGGCGCAGCGCGGGGATGCCGATGCCAGGGGCGTACTGGTTGGCGCCGCCGTGCAGCGCCGCGCTGGCGGCGTCGAGGATCGAGGTCGGGCCGTCGGTGTCGGGGAAGCCCTGGCCGAGGTTGACCGATCCAGTGCGGACGGCGAGGGCCGACATCTCGGCGAAGATCGTCTCGCCCATGCCGGCGACGCGTCGGGCTGCGGAGTGCACGATCTCGAACCTACCGACACCGATAGCCTTGCGGGGTGACGACCACGGACTCTGCTCTCGCTGCCGACATCGACGCCACCTGCCGCCTGACGGGTGAGTTCACCCTCCGGTCCGGCCAGGTGAGCAACGAGTACTTCGACAAGTACCTCTTCGAGGCGGACCCCGGCCTGCTCGCCCGTGTGGCCCGCGAGGTCGCCCAGCTGCTGCCCGCCGAGGCCGACCTGCTCGGCGGCCTGGAGATGGGCGGCATCCCGATCGCGACCGCCGTCAGCCAGCTCGTCGGGATCCCGGTGGTGTTCGTGCGCAAGGAGGCCAAGAAGTACGGCACGGCCAAGCTCGCCGAGGGGCCTGAGGTCGACCGCAAGCGGATCGTGCTGATCGAGGACGTCATCACCACGGGCGGCGCCGTGCGCGATGCCACCAACGCCCTGCGCGAGCGGGGCGCGAGTGTCGCCACCGTCGTCTGCGCGATCGACCGGAGCCCGGGCGAGGCCAACCCGCTGGCGGACGTGGGCCTCGAGATCCGTGCGGTGCTCACCAAGGCCGAGCTGGACGCTGCCCGGGCGGCTGCGCAGGCCTGAGGCCCGAGGTCACTCCGCGGCGGAGGCCCCGGCGATGTTGACCATCCAGTCCACGCCGTACTTGTCGCTCAGCATCCCGAAGCTGTCGCCCCAGGGAGCCTGCTCGAGCGGCGCGAGGATGGTCGCGCCGTCGGAGAGTCCGTCCCACCAGCCGCGCAGCGTGGCGTCGTCGTCGCCACTGATGCTGACCTGCTGGGTCCGGGGCTCGCCGGGGACATGGGAAGGATGATCAGTCGTTCGCGGGCTTTGCGATGTTGACGCCGTTGTGGGTGGTGTCCATGCCCGCGATGTCGCGGTCGGGGACCCCGTCGCCGTCGTTGTCGTCGGCCTCGCGGCTCGACGTACGGCGGTGGCGCCACCACTCCCACGCCAGCGGCACCGCGGAGAACGCGAGGATCGCGAGGGTGACGTAGTCGATGTTCTCGCCCAGTGCCGGGATGGCGGCACCGAGGAAGTAGCCGAGCAGCGTGATCGAGACGACCCACAGCACGGCACCGATCGCGCTCCACACGAAGAAGCGACGACGCTCCATCAGGGTCACGCCGGCGACGACGGTGATGTAGGTGCGCACGAAGGGCACGAACCGGCCGATGACCAGGGCCTTGTTGCCGTGCTTCTCGAAGAAGGCGCCGGTCTGGTCGAAGTACTTGCGCTTGAGGATCCTGCCGTCCCGCTCGTACATCGGCGGGCCCACCTTGCGGCCGATCTCGTAGCCCGCCACGTTGCCCGCGAAGGCGGCGACGATCAGCAGCCCCATCGCGATGACCAGCTCGACGGGTTCGTTGGAGATCCCGATGACGGAGTAGCCCGTCGTGTTGCTGCCCGCGATGAACAGGCCCAGCGCGAAGAGGAGGGTGTCGCCGGGGAGGAACGGGAAGAACAGCCCGCACTCGACGAAGACGATCGCGACGGCGATCCAGATGAAGGTGTTGCCGTACTCGTGCTGGAGCCACTCGGGGTCCAGCCACTTGATACCCAACAACATCGGCACCACGAGGGGGGTGGCCACCAGCGAGTTCACGCGGTCACGCTACCTGCCTTCGCCCAACGGTGTGGTCGATAGGGTCGGGTTCGTGGAAGAGGAGGTCCGGGCGCCGTACGACCCGATGCCGCACGGACAGCCCGAGGTCGGGCTCGGTCCGTGGGCCGGAGCGTGGCCCGAGGGACCCGGGAGCGAGGTGTACGACGCCGCACTGCTCCGCGACGGCGACCGGCGAAATGTCGTCGACCGCTACCGCTACTGGTCCATGGAGGCGATCGTCGCGGACCTCGACCGGCGACGTCACGGGTTCCACGTCGCGATCGAGAACTGGCAGCACGACTTCAACATCGGCACCATCGTCCGCTCGGCCAACGCCTTCCTCGCCGCGGAGGTCCACATCGTCGGCAATCGGCGGTGGAACCGGCGCGGTGCGATGGTCACCGACCGCTACCAGCACGTGCACCACCACCCGACGATCGAGGACCTGCGGGCCCACCTCGAGGCGTCCGGCACCGTGCCGCTCCTCGGCATCGACAACCTCCCCGGTTCGGCGCACCTGGAGACGATGGAGATCCCGGAGCGCGTCTGCTTCCTCTTCGGCCAGGAGGGCCCCGGCCTCTCCGACGGCGCCCGCGAGGCGTGCGACGGGACCTTCTCGATCGCCCAGTTCGGCTCGACGCGTTCCATCAACGCCTCGGCGGCGGCCGCCATCGCGATGCACGCGTGGGTGCGTCAGCACGCCGACCTGGGCAGCGACGGGGCCTGGCGGGGCTGACCGCCGGGACTGGTAGGCCCGGCTCACGCGTCGGCAGCGGTCAGCACCTCCCTCAGCGCGGCGAGACCGCGCGAGGTGTGGCTCTTGACCGTGCCCTCGGCGATGCCGAGCGCGGCCGCCGTCTCGACGACCGACAGGCCCAGCCAGTGACGCAACAGGACCGTGGCCCGCTGCTGCGCCGGGAGGAGCTGCATGGCCGCGACCAACGAGGCGCGGTCCTCGGTGCTCGTGTCGGCCGGTGCCGGGGTCTCGGGCAGCTGGTCGGTCGGCGTCTCCCGGCTCGCCGGGCGACGGGACGCATCGATCGCGGCATTGAGCAGGATCTTGCGGACGTAGGCGTCCTGCGCCCCGCCGTGCGCGACCCGGGGCCACGCGACGTACAGCTTCACCAGCGCGGTCTGCACCAGGTCGTCGGCACGGTGCCAGTCGCCACACATCCCGTAGGCGATCCGGCGCAGCTGGTCGCGTCGGCTGGTGGCGAACTCGACGTACGCCGCCTCCCGCTCCGCCCGCTTCATCGCAGCCCCTCGCTGCCGCCGTCATCGTTCGTGGCGTACCGCTCCAGGCAGTACGAGAGGAATGCGTCCAGCGTGGTCACGACGTCGTCGCGTCGGTACGGGATCGCGTCGGTTGCCCCGTCGATCGATCGGACGGCGAGGAAGTAGGTCGTCCCGTCGACGACCACCTCGGCGAGCGCCGTCGGGTCACCGGGTGCGGCGAAGCTGTCGCCGAGACCGGGGTCGGCGCGCTGCTCGACGATCCGCGCGCCGGGAACCGCGTCCAGCCGCGAGGACTCGTCGATCGTGACCCAGCCCGACCCGTCCGCCCCGTTGGACCCGAAGGCTCCGTCGTCGTCGCCGCTGCCGAGGACCGCCTGGGCGTTCGCCCACTCCACGAGGCTCATTCCCTGGGCGGGGAGGCGCTGCGTCGAGATGCTGTCGTCCACCGAGGCCAGGGCGTAGTACTCCTCGCCGCCCAGCGCGACGTGGTAGGCCGTGCCGCCCTCGAGGAACGAGTGGCGGTCGATCTCCTCGGCGGCGGGGTTGAGGCTCACCCGGCCTGCGTCGTCCGTGCGGAGTACCTCGTCCGGCTCCCACCCGGTGTCGGCCGTCGGTGGAGCCGTGGCGGTGGGCGTGGGTGTGGGCGACGGATCGACCGCCGCCTGTCCCCGGGACGAGCCGTCGCCACCCGGTGCCACCGCCCAGGCCGCACCCCCGACGGCGACCGCGATCGCGAGGGCCGCCGTGCCCGCGGCGATCCGGCGGCGTCGTACGGCGCGACGCCCGGCAGCCATGGTGTCGGCGACCGCGAAGGTCGCCCCGGGGGCTCCCGCGAGCTCCGCGTGGAGCCTGTCGACGAGGTCCTGCATGGTGATCGCCTCCGGTTGTCGTGATCGATACTCACTCAACGGGGGATACGCGGCCGAGCGCAGATCGGTTGTCACGGTAGGTTGAGGAAGTCGTCACCGCACACCCGCGCAGGAGCCAGCCAGCATGCCCATCGCCACTCCCGAGAAGTACGCCGAGATGCTCGACGCCGCGAAGGCCGGTGCCTTCGCGTTCCCCGCGATCAACGTCTCCTCCTCCCAGACACTCAACGCTGCCCTGCAGGGCTTCGCGGACGCCGGTTCGGACGGGATCATCCAGATCTCGACGGGCGGGGCCGAGTACCTCTCCGGGCCGACGATCAAGAACATGGTCACCGGCTCGGTCGCCTTCGCGGCGTACGCCGCCGAGGTCGCCAGGAGCTACCCGGTCAACATCGCGCTGCACACCGAC
Source organism: Nocardioides sp. Root190 (assembly GCF_001428565.1). Lineage (GTDB taxonomy): Bacteria > Actinomycetota > Actinomycetes > Propionibacteriales > Nocardioidaceae > Nocardioides. The sequence continues at coordinate 418,902 of NZ_LMIA01000007.1, forward strand.
CACTGTCCGAAGGACAAGCTGGACGGCTTCGTGCGCCCGCTCCTCGACATCTCGGCCGAGCGCGTCGCCCGGGGCGAGGCGCCGCTGTTCCAGTCGCACATGTGGGACGGCTCCGCCGTACCCCTCGACGAGAACCTCGTCATCGCCGAGGAGCTCCTCGCCAAGGCGGCGGCCGCCCGGATCATCCTCGAGATCGAGGTCGGCGTCGTGGGCGGCGAGGAGGACGGTGTCGAGGGCGGCATGGGCGAGCACCTCTACACGACCCCCGAGGACGCGCTGGCGACGATCCGCGCCCTCGGCATCGGCGAGCAGGGCCGCTACCTGACCGCGCTCACCTTCGGCAACGTCCACGGCGTCTACAAGCCGGGCAACGTCAAGCTGCGCCCCGAGATCCTGCGTGATGCCCAGGCGGCAGTCGTCGCCGAGCTCGGACTCCCGGCCGGTTCCAAGCCCTTCGACCTCGTCTTCCACGGTGGCTCCGGCTCGAGTGCCGAGGAGATCGGCGCGGCCGTCGACTTCGGCGTCGTGAAGATGAACGTCGACACCGACACGCAGTACGCCTTCACCCGCCCTGTCGCCGGCCACATGCTGCAGAACTACGACGGCGTGCTCAAGGTCGACGGAGAGGTCGGCAACAAGAAGTCCTACGACCCGCGCGCCTGGGGCAAGGCCGGCGAGGCGGGCATGGCCGCTCGCGTCGTCGTGGCCTGCCAGGACCTGCGCTCGGCCGGCACGACTGTCGGCTGAGGACCCGATGGCGGACGAGGTCGCCCTTCCCGCGGCCGCCGAGGTCGATCGCGCCGCGGAGCTGCTGGCGCCGGTGATCCCACCGACGCCGCTCCAGCGCGCGGACCGGCTCTCGGCGCTCACCGGACTCGACGTCTGGCTCAAGCGTGAGGACCTCACGCCTGTCCGTTCGTACAAGGCCCGCGGTGCCTACACGGTGCTGGCCGGCCTCACCGACGAGGAGCGCTCGCGCGGGGTGACCTGTGCGAGCGCCGGCAACCACGCACAGGGCGTCGCCTTCGCGTGCGCGCGCGCCGGCGTGCACGCCACGATCTTCCTGCCGCGCACCACGCCCCGCCAGAAGCGCGACCGCGTCGCCGCCCTCGGTGGGGACCAGGTCGAGGTCGTCATCGCCGGGGAGGCGTACGACGACGCGGCCGTCGCGGCCGCCGACTTCGCCGCCGCGTCCGGGGCGACCTCCATCCCTGCCTTCGATCACCCCGGGATCATCGCCGGCCAGGGCACCGTCGCCGCCGAGATCCTCGCCCAGTCCGCTGCCCTCGGCTGGCAGCCGGACGCGCTCGTCCTCCCCGTCGGTGGCGCCGGACTGATCGCCGGGTGCCTCCGGGTCCTGGCCGAGCGCCTGCCCGGCGTCACGGTGATCGCGGCCGAGCCGTCGGGTGCCGCCTCCCTCGCCGCCGCGCTCGCCGCAGGCGGTCCGGTCGAGCTGGAGAACGTCGACCCGTTCGTCGACGGTGCGTCCGTACGCCGCGTGGGTGACCTGACCTACGCCGCCGTGGCCGGGGCGAGGTCGTCGGTGGACCTGTCGCTGGTCGCGGTGCCCGAGGGCCTGATCTGCGTCGAGATGCTCGACCTCTACCAGTCCGACGGCATCATCGCCGAGCCCGCCGGGGCGCTGGCGCCGGCCGCGCTGCGGCTGGACTCGCTCCCGGCCTCGATCACGCCCGGAAGCCGCGTCGTGGCGGTCGTCTCCGGCGGCAACAACGACGTGTCGCGTTACGCCGACATCGTGGAGCGGGCGCTGGTCCACGAGGGCCTGAAGCACTACTTCCTGATCGACTTCCCGCAGGAGCCGGGCGCGCTGCGCCGCTTCCTCGACGAGGTGCTCGGCCCGGACGACGACATCACGCTCTTCGAGTACACCAAGCGCAACAACCGCGAGTTCGGACCGGCCCTGGTCGGCATCGAGATGCAGCACCGCGACGACCTGATCGGGCTGATGGCCCGGATGGAGGAGTCGCGGTTGCGCGTCGAGAAGGTGGCACCGGACAGCCCGCTGTTCGGCTTCATCCTCGACTGAGCGCCCTCACTGCTCGGCCGCGACCACCTCTGGGTCCTCCTCGGAGTTCGCCGCGCGGGCGACAGGAGCCTTCGGCTTGGTGAAGAACAGGACGGCAGCGAGCCCGAGGAGCACGACGGCGGGCGCGATCAGGATCGACTCCGACATCGCCGAGCTGAACGGCGCCAGGGCCTGCTCCGGCAATGCGGCGCCACCCGCAGCACCCTCCGGCGCGGCAGCGGGATCGAAGGTGAGGCCGTTGGCCGACAGGCGACTGTCCATCAGCAGCGCGATCGCGGCCGAGCCGAGCACGGCACCGATCTGGCGGTTGGCGTTGTAGACACCTGATCCGGCTCCGGCCATCTCCAGCGGCAGGTTGCGCGTGGCGGTGGCGGTCAGCGGTGCCCAGATCGCCGAGCTCCCGGCGCCCATCAGCGCCATCGGCAGCGCGAGCTCCCACACGGCCGAGTCCGGGGTGGTCACGGCGGAGAGCCAGAACAACGAGACCGCGACCGTGGTGAAGCCGACGCCGGTGAGGTAGCGCGGGTGCACGCGGTCGGTCAGCTTGCCGACGCCCGGTGCGAGCACGATGGACAGCACGGCCATCGGCACCATCAGCAGCGCCGACTCGGTGGGGGAGTAGCCCCGGACGAGCTGGGCGTAGAGCATCAGCGGGAAGCCCAGCGCCGTGAACGTGAAGCTGATCGTGGCGATCGCGACGTTGGCCAGCGAGTAGTTGCGGTCGCGGAAGAGCCGCAACGGCACGAGCGGCTCCTGGCGGTTGAAGTGCTGCCACAGCACGAACGCCGTGAGCACGACGACCCCGCCTCCGATGAGCAGCGGCACCGTGATGAACCCGGTGACGGTGCCCCAGTCGTACTGGTGGCCCTCCTGGATGCCGAAGACGAGCAGGAACATGCCGACCCCGCTGAGCACGACGCCGAGCCAGTCGAAGCGGTGGCGGTGGGTGGGCAGCCGCGGGACGTTGCGCACGGCGAGGGCGATCCCGACGATCCCGACGGGCACGTTGATGAAGAAGATCCACTCCCAGGAGAAGGCGTCGACGAGGACGCCGCCGAGCAGCGGACCGACCAGCATTGCGACACCGGCCGTCGCGCCCCACAGCGCCATCGCCTGGCCGCGGCGGTCGGCCGGGAAGATCCGGGTGATGATCGCCATCGTCTGCGGCGTGATCATGCTCGCGCCGAGACCCTGGACGACCCGGGCCACGATCAGGCCCTCGACGGTCGAGGTCATGCCGCACCACAGGCTGGCGAGGGTGAAGACGACCAGGCCGGCCAGGTAGAGGTTCTTGGGACCGAAGCGGTCACCCAGGCGCCCGGTGATCATCACCGGGACGGCGTAGGCCAGCAGGTAGGCGCTGGTGACCCACACGACGCTGTTCACCTCGGCATCGAGGTCCTCGATGATCGCCGGCGTCGCGACGGTCACGATCGTCGTGTCGACCATGATCATGAAGAAGCCGAGCACGAGGGCCCACAGGGCCGGCCAGGGGTTGCTGACCTGGGCCGGTGCCACGCCGGTCGAGGGGGTTTCGCTCTGGGTCACGAGAGGAGTCAACACCCTCTCGCCGACATCATTCCCGCAGCCGCAGTCGAGAGCGGTACCCGGCGGGTTTCGGGCGGCGGCCACAATGGGCTCCATGAGCATCACCCCTGGCGCCGACCTGATGGCCGGCCCCCCTCCCACCCACCTGCCCGTCGACCCCGCTGCGGCCCTCCTCGCCGCCGGGCAGGCGCCGGCTGACGTCGTACGACGCCTGCCCGCCTCGCCGCTGGCCTGGGCGACGTTCGCGGAGGAGGCCCGCGACGCCGGCGCCGACGACGTGACCGTCTACGCCTACGCCCGCGTCGGCTACCACCGCTCGCTCGACATGCTGCGCCGCAACGGCTGGAAGGGCAACGGTCCGGTCCCGTGGGAGCACGAGCCCAACCGCGGCTTCCTGCGGGCGCTCGCCCTGCTCGCCCTCGCGGCCCGCGCCATCGGCGAGAGCGACGAGTGGGAGCGCTGCTCGGTCTTCCTCCGGGACTCGAGCGCGACCGCAGCCGAGGAGCTGCTGGGCTGACCGCTCAGGGCTGACGGTCCGGCTGACCGGGGGCGTCTGGTCCCCTGGTCGGCGCCGGACGGACGGTCCTGCGCAGGGGGCCGATCACGAGCGCTCCCAGGGCCGCGGCCAGCGAGGGCAACCACAGCTGCATGTCAGAGCGCCACCGCGAGACATGCGGCCAGGACGAGCAGCAGTACGCCGACCATCGCGACGATCGGCAGCTCACCCGCCCGTCCGGCGCGGTGCGCACGGGTCCCGGCGGGACGGTCGGTGCTGGGCACCGGCTCCGTCGCGCGGTGCTTGTGGGGCAGCGGGGTCGTTCCCATGGCAACTCCTGTCCGAGGCATTCATCAGTCCGGACGGACCAGGGGCTCGTTCATCACGCGATTTCGAGACCCTCGCCCGAGTTGTTACCCGGCAGGGCCGCCGTCAGACCCGCCGCTCCTTCAATGCGACGTCCGGGCTAGGCCGGCGGCAGGAGCAGGGAGCGCACCTTGTCGTGCCCGAGCGCGGCGAAGAGCGTCGGCAGGCGCGGCCCGCGCTCGGCGGCGACCAGGAGCTCGTAGAGCAGCTTGAAGAACGCCTTCTGGTCGGCCTTCACCTCGTCGGTGGGAGCGTCGGCCAGCGTGAGCCCGCGGCCGAGCTTCGGCACGCCGTAGACCAGCGTGGTCAGGGCGTCGACCGGGTCGGCGGCGCCGTAGGCGGAGGCGAGGCGCTTGACCAGCAGGCCCAGCCAGGCGGTCTCCTGCTCCGTCAGCGAGCCGAGCCGCTCGGTGTCGGCGGACCCGCGGACCGTGGTGCGGTCGTCGGGGTCGACGTAGTCGGTGATCCAGGTCGCGGCCTTCGCCAGACGCGGCTCGAGGTCGGCCTCGGACGCACCGACGGTGCGCGCGGTGATCTCGCGGGAGCCGGCGGTGACGTCGGCGACCGACGAGAGCATCCGGAACGGTACGACGACCGCGGGGGTCGGCAGCGATCCTGCGGTGGAGGTCGCGGAGGCCCGCTCCCAGGCGAGCACGGCAGCGTCGCGCTTCTCCGGGATCGCAGCCTTCTTCGTCAGGGCGTCCCACTCGTCGTACAAGCGCAGCACCTCGGCGCCGAAGTCGACGTTGAACGCCTGCTTCGGCTGGCGACGGACGTAGAGCCAGCGCAGGATCGGCGCCTCGAGGATCCGCAGCGCCTCCGCCGCGGTCGGGACGCCGCCCTTGGAGGACGACATCTTCGCCATGCCGGCGACACCGACGAAGGAGTAGCCGACGAAGCTCGGGGCCGAGCCGCCGAAGACGGGACCGACGATCTCCTTGCCCACGGTGTACGACGACCCGGGGGTCGCGTGGTCCACGCCACCGGGCTCGAAGTGCACTCCCTCGAAGGTCCAGCGCATCGGCCAGTCGACCTTCCAGACGAGCTTGCCCTCGTTCTGGGTCGCGACGTTGGTGACGAAGGACTCGCCGCAGGTGTCGCAGGTGTAGGCGAGGTCGGTCGTGTCGTCGTCGTACGACGTCAGGGTGACCGTGTCGCGACCGCATCCGCGGCAGTAGGGCTTGTAGGGGAACCGGGCCAGGTCCTCGGTGGCGCCGTGGCCGGACTCGTCCTCGGCGACCGAGTCCTCGACACCCTCGGTGTCTGCTGTCTCCTCGGCACCCTTCCTGGTGCGGAAGCGGGACATCACGGTCTCGATCTCGCCGCGCTTCGCGATCGCGGTCAGCACCTGCTCGCGGTAGGTGCCGGCGGCGTACATCTCGGTCTGGTCGACCTCGACCATCTCGCAACCGAGGTCGGCCAGGGCGGCGCGCAGGGGGGCCTTGAAGCGCTCGGCCCAGCTCGGGAACTCGCCCGTCGGGTCGGGCACGGCCGACAGGGGGCGGCCGATGTGCTCGCTCCAGGACGGGTCGACGCCGGCCGGCACCTTGCGGAACCGGTCGTAGTCGTCCCAGCTGTGCAGGTGGCGTACGGCGATGCCGCGGCGCCGGATCTCCTCGACGACGAAGTGCACGGTGAGGAACTCGCGCAGGTTGCCGAGGTGGATCGGGCCGGACGGGCTGATGCCGGAGGCGCAGGTGACCACGTCGGGCAGGGTGCCGCCGTTGACGGACTCGGCGTGCCTGAGCGCGATGTCGGCCGTCCGGGTCACCCAGTCGCTGGGAGCCTGCTGCTGGTCCTTCTGTCCACGTGCCACGGACCGAACCCTAGTTGTCGGTGCCGTCCGGTCCCGATTCGTCCCGGGCTGCATCCTCACGGGGTGGCCGGACGATCGTGTACGCCGACGACAGCATCCGCCAGGTCCGCTCGCGCACGGGCCCGTCGATCTCGCCGTCGCTGTTGCAGTCGAACGGGCTGCCGGTGACCCGGACCTCGCGGCCGCGCACGATCCGGACGTCGGCATGCTCCTCGTGCCGGCCGAAGGGCAACCTCATCGCGTAGCCCAGCCGGGAGAGCCGCCCGACGGGGGTGGCGAGCAGCACGTCGACCAGGCCGTCGTGCGGGTCCGCGTCCGGGGTGAGCGCCGTTCCACCGCCGACGGTGGCGCCGTTGCCGACGGCCACCATCAGGGTGCGCTCGTCGATGTCGATGACGACCTCGCCGTCGACCTCCACCCGAAGGCGGAGCGTGGGCGGCTTGAGCGCGGTCTGGAGGGCCCCGATCGGGTAGCCCAGCTTGCCGAGGTTGACCTTGCCGACACCGACCGATCCCAGGCGCGACTTCCAGCGGGCACCCTTCGCCCCGGCATCGGCACCCGCACCGAGGTGGACGCTGTTGACGGTGATCTCGCCGCGCTCGTCGACGATCAGGTCCGCCGGGTGGAGCTCGCCGGTCGCGGCGACCAGTGCCGCCTCGGCGGCGTCGAGGGGGAGACCCAGGGTGCGGGCGAAGTCGTTGCCGGTCCCGAGCGGCACGACGGCCACGACCGCTCCGCCGAGGTGGCCGGTCCGGCGCAGCGCACCGATGACCGCGTGGATGCTGCCGTCCCCGCCGACGACGACGAGCCGGCGATCCCCGAGATCGGCGAGGGCGTCGTCGAGCTCCTCGGGCGAGGAGGTCGCCCGGACCTCGACCTCGGCGTGCTCGCGCAGCACGGCGAGCGCCGCGTCGAGGGCCTCCTGGTCCGCCGTACCAGCATCGGAATTGGTGATGGCGAGGATCTGGCGGGCGTCGGGCACGAGGCAACCCTAGGCTTCCGGGCATGGGGACCTCGCGACGCTGGACCGCACGTGAACTGATCGAGCTCGTCCTCGACGACGGTTCCTACGAGTCCTGGGATGCTCCGATCGACATCAGCGGGCACCCGGACGACTACCGCGTGGCGCTCGAGCGGGCTGCGGAGAAGGCCGGAACCGACGAGTCGGTGCTGACCGGCCGCGGCACCGTCAGCGGTCGTCCGGTCGCCTTCGTCGTCAACGAGTTCGCCTTCCTGGCCGGCTCGATCGGCATCGCGGCGGCGGACCGGATCGCGGCCGCCGTCCGCCGTGCGAGTGCCGAAGGGCTCCCCGTCCTGGCGAGTACTGCGTCCGGCGGGACCCGCATGCAGGAGGGCACGCGCGCGTTCGTGCAGATGGTCGAGATCTCCCGTGCGCTGATGGAGCACCGCGCTGCGGGCCTGCCGTACCTCGTCCACCTGCGGCATCCCACGACCGGCGGCGTCTACGCGTCGTGGGGCTCGCTGGGCCACGTGACCGTCGCCGAGCCCGGCGCGCTGGTGGGCTTCCTCGGGCCGAAGGTCTACGAGGCCCTCAACGGTGAGCCGTTCCCCGAGGGCGTGCAGCTCGCCGAGAACCTCGCCGCCAAGGGGGTGATCGATGCCGTCGTTGCGGCCGAGGACCTTCCGGCGCTCGTCGACCATGCGCTCGGCGCCCTGGTCGACCCGCCGGTGGAGCGGACCCTGCCGCGTCGTACTCCCGTCACCGTCGGCACCACGCTCGACCACCCGGTCTGGGAGGACATCGAGGCCACCCGGGCCCAGGGGCGGGTGGGGGTGCGCGACCTGCTGAGGTACGGCGCGACCAGCACCCTGCGCCTCAAGGGCACCGACGAGGGCGAGCGCGACGACGCCGTCCTGGTCGCGCTGACCCGCCTCGACGGCCAGCCGTGCGTGCTCGTCGGGCAGGACCGGTCCCGCCAGAGTGACGCGACACCGCTGGGCCCGGGTGCCCTGCGTGAGGCGCGTCGCGCGATGGAGCTCGCCGAGGAGCTGCGGCTGCCGCTCGTCACCGTGGTCGACACCCCGGGCGCCGAGCTGTCACAGGCTGCCGAGGAGGGCGCGATGGCCGGCGAGATCGCTCGCTGCATCGCCGGCCTCGTGACGATGACGGTGCCGACCGTGTCGGTGATCCTCGGCCAGGGCTGCGGCGGCGGTGCGCTCGCGATGCTGCCCGCCCGGACCGTCCTGGCCACCGAGCGCGGCTGGCTCTCGCCGCTGCCGCCCGAGGGGGCGAGCGTGATCGTGCACGGCGACACCAGCCACGCCGCGGAGATGGCGGCGTTGCAGAAGGTCGGCGCGCTGGACCTGCTCGCCAGCGGCGACGTGCACGGCGTGATCCCCGAGCTCGACGGGGACACGCCGGAGACCCTCGCGCGAGCGGTGGTCGCGGAGGTCGCGGCGAGGTTGTCCGTCGTTGGTTGAGGTGTGAGGCGCGCCAGCGCCGAGCCTCGAAACCCGGTGAGCCGGTGAGCCGGTGCCGGAACTCTCCGGGTGCTCGCGCCTCGCCACCGGAACGGGTTTCGAGACGCGCCGTCGCGAGCTCGTTCCTCGCTCGCGGGCGCTCCTCAACCTCGGTCGCTGTTGACGCCTTCGCTTCGCTCAGGCGTCAGCGACCGACATGTCCTCGCCGCTCCAGAACGCGCGCATTCTGGTGATCCGACCCTCGTCGTCGAAGGTCATCACGTCGATCGGGGCGAGGGTGTAGGTCTGGTCGCCGGCCGTGGTGACGAGCTCGAAGGCGAAGGCCGCCTCGTTGCCGGCGACGCGCACGTGGAGCAGCTTCGCGGACTGCTCGAGGCCGTCGAGGGCGCCGTAGAACTCGGCGATGGACTCGCGGGTGGTGCGGACCTCGGAGCCGACCGGGTCCTCGACGGTGGCGCCGTCGGCGTACAACGCGACCACATCGGCCGAGGCGCCGGTGGCGACGAGGTCGACGTACTTCTGGACGATCTCGAGGATCGTCTCCCTGCTGGCGGCCACGGCATCTCCTTGAGTGGGCGAGAAACTAGAACGTGTTCTCGTTGTGCCGAATCTAGCGTGAAGGTCGCATTTTGGTAACGTGACGCCGCAAGAGCCCCGGTCCTTGCCGGGGCTCCTCGCACGTCAGGACACCAGCAACCAAGAAGTGGTGCGTTGAGCAGCCGTCCCCTCGGACGGAGGGACTCCGTGTCGTAGCGAAGGAGCGAGCATGCCCGCAATCGTGATCGTCGGCGCCCAGTGGGGCGACGAAGGCAAGGGCAAGGCGACCGACCACCTGGGCAGGCAGGTCGACTACGTCGTGAAGTTCAACGGCGGCAACAACGCCGGGCACACGGTCGTCATCGGCGACCAGAAGTTCGCCCTGCACCTCCTGCCGAGCGGCATCCTCACGCCCGGCTGCACGCCGGTCATCGGCAACGGCGTCGTCGTCGACATCGACGTGTTGTTCCAGGAGATCGACGGTCTCGAGGCGCGCGGCATCGACACCTCCTCCCTCAAGCTCAGCGCCAACGCGCACGTCATCGCCGACTACAACCGGCAGGTCGACAAGGTCAACGAGCGCTTCCTCGGCAGCCGCCGGATCGGGACAACCGGTCGCGGCATCGGCCCGACGTACGCCGACAAGATGAACCGCATCGGCATCCGGATCCAGGACCTCTTCGACGAGAAGATCCTGACCCAGAAGGTCGAGGGCGCGCTCGAGCTCAAGGGCCAGGTCCTCACCAAGATCTACAACCGCCGCGGCCCGTCGGTCGAGCAGACCGTCGAGGAGCTGCGCAGCCACGCGGAACGGCTCGCGCCGTACGTCTGCGACACGGCGCTCCTGCTCGGCGAGGCGCTGGACCGCGACGAGGTCGTGCTGCTCGAGGCCGGCCAGGCCACGCTGCTCGACGTCGACCACGGCACCTACCCGTTCGTCACCTCCAGCAGCGCCACCGCCGGCGGCGCCTGCACCGGCTCCGGCATCCCGCCGACCCGCATCGACCAGGTCATCGCGATCGTGAAGGCCTACACCACGCGCGTCGGCGAGGGCCCGTTCCCCACCGAGCTGCACGACGACAAGGGCGAGTTCCTGCGCAAGGCCGGCTGGGAGTACGGCACCACGACCGGCCGCCCGCGCCGCTGTGGCTGGTACGACACCGTCATCGCCCGCTACGCCGCGCGCATCAACGGCGTCACGGACTTCGTCCTCACCAAGCTCGACGTCCTCACTGGACTCGAGCAGGTGCCGGTCTGCGTCGCGTACGACGTCGACGGCGTGCGTCACGAGGAGATGCCGGTCAACCAGACCGACTTCCACCACGCGGTGCCGATCTACGAGTACCTCCCCGGCTGGTTCGAGGACCTCACCGAGTGCCGCTCGTTCGAGGATCTCCCGAAGAACGCGCGGGACTACGTCGAGTACGTCGAGGCGCGCTCCGGCGCGAAGATCTCGGTCATCGGCGTGGGTCCGGAGCGCGAGCAGGCGGTCGTGCGGCACCCGCTGCGCTGAGCCACCGGGCCCGGCAGGTCAGGACACCGTCACGAAGCCGTCGGTGCACTCGTCCCCGCAGGGGAGCGATCCCCACGACTGGCCCTCGGCGAAGGACGTGCCGTCGGAGAGGTGGACCATGAGCTCGATCGAGTCGTCCTCGCCGTCACGGACCTGGACGAGGTCGGCGTCGCCGTCCCCGTCGACGTCGCTGAGGGCGACGCTGCGGACGTCTCCGCTGAGGGCGTTGTCCAGCGCCTCGTCCTTGCCGATGGCCTCGGCCACCTGCCACCAGACGGTGCGCTCGGCGATGGCGTCGCCCTCGACCTCGTAGACGAAGTAGCGCGCCTGGGTGGAGCTGAGGATGCCGATCTCGTCGGCGCCGTCGCCGTCGACGTCGCCGATCGACCAGCTGGCCAGGATCGGGCTCACCACCGGGTCGACCAGGTCCTGGCTGGTGGTCGCGGACAGCTCGCCGTCCTGGGCCGTGAGCACGGTCGCGGTGCCTCCGGAGGTGTCGCCCTCGGTCCAGTAGAGGATCTCGTCGGTGCCGTCCCCGTCGAAGTCCCCGGTCCAGATCTGCCCGTCGGGGAGGTCGGAGCGGAACCACTGCTCGGGCTCGGCGAAGCCGCCGTCCTCGGCGAGCGCGACGTGGATGCTGTTGCCGCCCTCGTCGGGCTCGCCGAGCATGACCAGGTCGTCGCTCCCGTCGCCGTCGACGTCGCCGGTCTTGATGTTGTGGCGCTTGATGTCGAACACCGGGTCGAGGACCAGGTCGATCGTCGAGTCGGGGCTGCTGTTGTCGGTCGGGACGACGTGCACGCGCAGCTCACCGTCGTCCTCGTCGAGCCACAGGACCTCGGGACCGCCGTCCCCGTCGGTGTCGCCGACGATCGGGAAGGTGTCCTCTCCGGGACCGGGCACCGGTGAGCCGAACTGCTTGCCGGTGGAGGACACCCGCCAGAGCGGCAGCGGGCTGATCGTCTCGCCGAGCCGGAACTGGCGCAGGAGCACGTCGCCGCGGCCGTCGCCGTCGATGTCGCCGGCCACGGCCGGCTCGGACCGACGGTCCTCGCCTCCGGTGGCGTCGTCACCGCGAGCGATCGCCCAGGTGGCGATCCCGCCACCGACGAGTGCGAGCGCGGCGACGCCGACCAGCACGGGCGCCCACCGGCCACGGCCGGACTTCTGCGCAGCAGGAGGGCCGGGCGGGGGAGGCGGTGGCGGAGGCGCGTCACGGACGACGGTCGTCGCGTCGGGTGCGGAGGCCGGGCCCTGGACCGTCGCGTCGGGGGCCCGCGCGGCGAGTCGCTCGAGGTCGGCGCGCAGGTCGGAGGCGTGGGTGTACCTCTCGGCGGGGTCCTTGGCGAGGGCCCGCTCGATGACGGCGTTGAGCTCCTCGATGAACGGCCCCGCGCCGGGGAGCCGCGGGATCGGTGCCTGCTGGTGGGCGAGCGCCACCTGGACGTCCGTGCCCTGGAACGGCTCCCGCCCGGTCAGGCAGGTCCACAGGAGGACCCCGACGGCGTACAGGTCGCTGGCCGGCGTCGCCGGCAGGCCTGCGGTGCGCTCGGGGGACAAGTAGGACCACGTGCCCGCGACCATGCCGGCCGCCGTCGGCGCCGGGCCCTCGACGCCCTCGGACCGGGCGATGCCGAAGTCGCAGAGGTAGGCGTGGATGTCGGCTCCCTCGCCGCGGCGCAGCAGGACGTTGCCGGGCTTCACGTCGCGGTGGATGACCCCCACGCGGTGCGCGTCGCCGAGTCCTCGGGTGACCTGGGCGCACACCTCGAGGGCGCGCCGTGCGGGCATCGCGCCGTGGGCGGCGATCTCGGCAGTCAGGTCCGTTCCGTCGACGTACTGGGTGACGATGTACGGCGTCCCGTCGACCTCGTCGTGGTCGTGGATCGCGATCACGTGGGGTGAGTCCAGCAGGGCGAGCGCCGCGGCCTCGGCCTGGAACCTGGCCCGGAACTCCGGCGACTGGGCGAGCACGCCGGTGATCACCTTGATGGCGACGGTGCGGTTCAGGCGTTGGTCGGTCGCGGCGAAGACGATGCCCATCCCGCCCTGGCCGAGGACGCGGTCGAGGCGGTAGCGGCCGAGCTCCTCGCCCACCTGGGGGACGCGCATGGGGACTCCCGAGATCGTGGGGGACAACAGGGCGCCAGTGTGCCTGATCAGTCCAGACCGGCGACCTGCCGGGCCGTCGTACGGAAGTCGGTGGCCACGTCGCGGCCGTCCAGGTAGCTGCCGACGAGCATGGCGTCGCGCAGCAGGACGAGTGCGGCCGCGGTGGCGGCCGGGTCGGCGACCTCCGCGCCCGTGGCGATGGCCGTCAGGGTGGCGCGGAACCAGTCCCGGTGCTGGCGCACGACCTGACGCACCGGGCCGTCGGCGTCGGGGAACTCCGCGCTGGCGTTGATGAACGGGCACCCGCGGGTGTGCAGGCGGGTCGCGTCGTCGGCGACGCCGTCGATGACCAGCCCGAGCAGGTCGCGCGGCCCGAGGTCGGCTGTGGCCGCTGCGTCGGCGGCCGCGGCGAAGAGTCCCCGGATCGTCGCGTCCTCGTGCTCGAGGTAGGCGACGACGAGCGCCTCCTTGCCGGGGAAGTGGCGGTACATCGTGGCCCGGGTGACGCCCGCCTCGGCGAGGACGCGGTCGACGCCGACACCGTTGATGCCCTCGGCGTAGAAGAGCCGCGTCGCCGTACGCAGCAGTCGCTCACGGGGTTCGGAGACCTTGTCGGTCCGCGGCGGCGGGGCATCGGGCACGGCCCTGATCCTAGGCGCCGAAAAAACTTGCCCCTTGACGGAATGCATCGCGGACCTCCACAGTTGAGCCAGACAACAAGAACGAACGTTCTATCTCTCAAGGATAGGACCTCACCCAAGGAGAAAGCCATGACCACCACCACCGCCGCCAGCACCGTCACCACCCGCGAGGCCGCCGAGGTCGCCGCAGCCAACGCGTCGGGCCGCCAGCCCGTTGTCTTCGTCCACGGCCTCTGGCTGCTGCACAGCAGCTGGGACGCCTGGAAGACCTACGTCGAGGAGCAGGGGTACGCCGCCGTCTCGGTCGACTGGCCCGATGACGCCGCCGACGTCGCGGCAGCCCGCGCCGACGCCGACTCGCTCGCCGGCACCTCGGTCGTCGACGTCGCCGATCACGTCGAGGCCGTCATCGCCGGCCTGGACCGCAAGCCGGTCGTGATCGGCCACTCCTTCGGCGGGCTGCTCGTCCAGATCATCGCCGGACGCGGCATCGCCGCCGGCACGGTCGCGATCGACCCCGCCCCCAGCAAGGGAGTCCTGCCGCTGCCGCTCTCCGCGCTCAAGGCATCCTTCCCGGTCCTGGGCAACCCGCTCAACCACGGCCGCACGGTCACGCTGACCTTCGACCAGTTCCGCTACGGCTTCGCCAACGCTGTCTCGGAGGAGGAGGCCCGCGAGCTCTACGCCGCTGCCCACACCCCCGCCCCCGGCCGCCCGCTCTTCCAGGCGGCGACCGCGAACCTCAACCCCTGGGCGAAGACCAAGGCCGTCAAGAAGAACGCCGACCGTGGCCCGTTGCTCGTCGTGACCGGCGAGAACGACCACATCGTCCCGTTCGCGATGGCCAACGCGGCCTACAAGCTGCAGCGCAGGAACAAGCACCACGCCACCGAGATCGTCGAGATCGCCGGCGTCGGCCACTCGCTGGTCATCGACAGCCACTGGCGCGAGGTCGCCGACGTGGCGCTGGAGTTCCTGGGACGCAACGGACTCGGCGCCTGAGCCACCGAGCCGGACGAATAGGATCGACTCCCGTGAAGACCCTCGTGATCGGCACCGGTGGCCGCGAGCACGCGCTCGCGCTCGCGCTCTCCCGCGACCCGTCCGTGACGGAGGTGCACGCGGCCCCGGGCAACCCGGGCATCGGAGCCTTCGCGAGCTTGCACGACGTCGAGGTGATGGACGGCGCGGCGATCGCCGAGCTGGCCCGGGAGATCGGTGCCGACCTCGTCATCGTCGGCCCCGAGGCACCGCTGGTCGCGGGTGTCGCCGACGCAGTTCGCGCCGTGGGGATCCCGGTCTTCGGACCGTCCGCCGCGGCCGCCCGGCTCGAGGGGTCCAAGGCCTTCTCCAAGGAGGTCATGGCTGCGGCCGGCGTACCCACCGCGGGTTCGCGCACCTGCACCACCCCCGATCAGGTCGCTGCCGCACTCGACGAGTTCGGGGCGCCGTACGTCGTCAAGGACGACGCCCTCGCGGCAGGCAAGGGCGTCGTGGTCACCCGCGACCGGGACGAGGCCGTGGCCCACGCGGCGGCCTGCGGGACAGTCGTGATCGAGGAGTTCCTCGACGGTCCCGAGGTCTCCCTGTTCGCCGTGTGCGACGGCACGACCGCGCACGCACTGCAGCCGGCCCAGGACTTCAAGCGCATCTTCGACGGCGGCCGCGGCCCGAACACCGGCGGGATGGGCTCCTACTCCCCGCTCGCGTGGGCGCCTGTCGACCTCGCCACCACCGTTCTCGCCACCGTCGTGCAGCCGACCCTGGACGAGATGGTCCGCCGTGGCGCGCCGTTCGTCGGCTGCCTCTACGTCGGCCTCGCGCTGACCGATGCCGGCCCCCGGGTCATCGAGTTCAACTGCCGCTTCGGTGACCCCGACATCCAGCCGGTGCTGGCCGTCCTCGAGTCGCCGCTCGGCGAGCTCCTGCACGGTGCCGCCGAGGGCCGCCTCGCCGGGATCGCCGCACCGACCTTCCGCGACGCCGCCTCGGTGACCGTGGTGCTCGCCTCGGCCGGCTACCCCGAGTCCTCCTCCAAGGGCGACGTCATCACCGGCGTCGGCGTCGCCAACGGCGTCACCGACGTCGACGTGATCCACGCCGGCACCGCACTCGTCGAGGACCCCGACGGTTCCGGCCAGCAGCTCGTGACCGCCGGCGGCCGGGTGCTCGCGGTCCGTGCGATCGGGTACGACGTCGCCGACGCCCGCGCCCGGGCCTACGCCGCCGCCGACCTGATCTCCTTCGACGGCCAGCAGCGTCGCTCGGACATCGCCGCCGAGCCGCTCGGGGTCATCGAGGGCGCATCCCTCAAGGACGACTGAGTGGACCCCGTCATCCGACCGGCCACCGAGGCCGACCTCGACGCCGTCGCCGCGATCTATGCCCGTGAGGTCCGCGAGGGCATCGCCACCTTCGACCTCGTCCCGCCGCCGCGGGCCAAGTGGGAGGGCCTGCTGGCCTCGCCGCACCCGGGAGACCACTTCCTCGTCACCGCCGACGGGACCGACGTCCTCGGCTTCGCCTACTCCTCGGAGTTCCGCCCCAAGGGTGCCTACGACGGCACCCGCGAGGTCACGATCTACCTCGATCCGTCGGCGGGCGGACGCGGCCTCGGCCGGTTCCTGTACGACGAGCTCCTGGTCCGGATGGCCGCCAGCGGCGTCCGCACCGCGCTGGCCTGCATCTCGCTGCCCAACGACGCCAGCGAGGGCCTGCACCGCGCCTGCGGCTTCGAGCGCCAGGGCGTGCTGCGCGAGGTCGGGCGCAAGTTCGACCGCTGGATCGACGTCGTGTGGTGGCAACGGATGCTGACCGCCGACTGAACCGACTGAACCGGTGGCCGCCTGTGGATGACCGGGTTCGGAAGGTTCGCGGCGTGCCGGCGGTGGCACTCCTTCCTTCGCTCCGACCCGGAGCGCAGAATGGAAGGAGTCCGGATGTGTCCACGCTGTTCCCAGGAGGTGCCGTGGAGGCCCTGCAGCGGATCCCCATGTCGTGGGAGGAGTACCTCGCGACACCCGAGCACCCGCGCCACGAGTGGGTGGACGGGGTGGTCGTCGTGAACCCCGACCCCGTCTGGCGCCACCAGCGCACCGCGCGCAAGCTGGCCAACGCCTTCGACGCAGTTCCGGGCCTGTTCGGGTCGACCTCCGGCAACATCAGGCTGCCCGGCAACCGGGTCCGCATCCCTGACGCCTACGCAACCACCAAGCCCGAGGGCCTTTTCGTCGATCAGCCGGTCCTCGTCGTGGAGGTCCTCTCGGCCAGCACGCGCTCGGAGGACCTGCTGCGCAAGCCGCCGGAGTACGCCGCCGCGGGCATCGAGCAGTTCTGGATCGTCGATCCCGAGCACCGCACGCTCGAGGTGCACCGCTCGGTCGAGGGTCGGTGGGAGCTGCTCGTCCGCCTCGACGACGCCACCCCCTCCGGCGACCTCGCGATCGGTGACCACGGCACCGCGCACATC
This sequence comes from Nocardioides sp. Root190, assembly GCF_001428565.1. GTDB lineage: Bacteria > Actinomycetota > Actinomycetes > Propionibacteriales > Nocardioidaceae > Nocardioides. Next base: position 435,889 of record NZ_LMIA01000007.1, read on the forward strand.
GACCTGCTGGACCTGCTCGACGGTTGAGCACGTCGGTGCTGGCACAGTGGCGCCATGGCTGAGTCCGCCGAACAGGTCCATGCCCGGGTGATGGCTGTGGCCGACGAGCACGGCCGGGTGCCGCTGCCGTCGGTGGCAGCGTGGGACGTGTTCCCGTGGGAGGTGGTCGACGGCGCGCTGGCCAGCAAGCGCCTCGCCGACCCAGCCGCCGAGTCGCCGCGTGAGGGCGAGGACGGCGAGGGCTGCGGCATCTGCTCGACCGAGCCCGCCGGTGTCCTCTGGGTCAACGACCGGTGGCGGCTCAAGCACCTCTCCGAGCGCAGCGGACTGCCGCTGGTCATCATCCTGGAGCCCGTCGAGCACCTCGACCTCGACGACCTCGACGACGCGATGGCCGCCGAGTACGGGCTGCTCGCCGTCCGGATCGCGCGCATCGTCGAGGGCCTCCCGAACATCGCGCGCTGCCACGTTTCCCGCATCGGTGACGGCGCGGAGCACCTGCACATCTGGTTCATGGCGCGCACCGCCGGCCTGCCGTCGATCCGTGGCTCCTTCGCCGTGGACTGGGACGACATCCTGCCGCCGGGCCCAGAGGACGTGTGGCGTGCCGATCTCCTCGCCGTGGCGCAGGCGCTGGCGTCGTACGACGGCCGGGCGGTGCTCACCGATGACTGAGCCCGACGCCCGGCCCGACACCCGGCCCGACACCCGGCCCGGCGCGGCACCCGGCGGGGTCGTCACGGCCCGCCTGGCACTGGTCCTCTGGGACGAGCCGACCGTGACCGCGATCCGCCAGGGCCAGCACCAGCCCGGCTGGCACGCCGACTTCCCGCGGCGCGACGACGAGGACGCCGCGACCCTGTGGCGCGACGGTGACCCCTGGGGACCGCGCTCGATCGTGTCCCTGAAGCAGCGGCTCGTGATCGGCTCGATCGGCTTCTTCGGCCCGCCCGAGCCCGCCGCCGACGACGTCCCCGAGGTCGAGGTGGGCTACGGCCTGGTGCCGGCGGCTCGCGGGTACGGCCTCGCGACCGAGGCGCTCGGCGCCCTGCTCGAACGGGCCGATGCGGCCCGGGTGCGGGTCCGGGCGTCGATCTCGCCGAGCAACGCGGCGAGCCTGCGGGTGGCCGCCAAGGCCGGCTTCACCGGCCTTCGCGGCACCACCGAGGACGGCGAGATGGTGATGGTGCGCGCGCTGCGATGAAGGCGTGACGGCGCTCGTTCCTCGCGCCGTCGCGGGCATGGGAGAATGGTTGCCCGTGACCGCTTCGAACGTCGTGCCCAATGTCTTGGCCACCCGCTACGCCGCCGCCGACCTCGCTCAGATCTGGTCGCCCGAGCACAAGATCGTCCTCGAGCGGCAGCTGTGGATCGCCGTCCTGAAGGCCCAGAAGGACCTCGGGATCGAGGTGCCGGACGGTGTCGTCGAGGCCTACGAGAAGGTCGTCGACCTGGGCGAGCAGGGTGTCGACCTGGCGAGCATCGCGGCGCGGGAGCGGATCACCCGCCACGACGTGAAGGCGCGGATCGAGGAGTTCGCCGCGCTCGCCGGTCACGAGCACATCCACAAGGGGATGACCTCGCGCGACCTCACCGAGAACGTCGAGCAGCTCCAGGTCAAGCAGTCCCTCGAGCTGCTGAGGGACCGTGCCATCGCGACCCTCGCGCGTCTCGCGCGGCTGGCCGCCGAGCACGAGACCACCGTCATGGCCGGTCGTTCGCACAACGTCGCCGCCCAGGCCACCACGCTCGGCAAGCGCTTCGCGACGGTGGCCGACGAGCTGCTGATCAGTGTCGAGCGGATCGAGCAGCTGCTCCCGCGCTACCCGCTGCGCGGCATCAAGGGCCCGATGGGCACCGCCCAGGACATGCTCGACCTGCTCGGCGGCGACGCCGACAAGCTCGCCGACCTGGAGCAGCGGGTTGCTGCGCACCTCGGCTTCGAGCGGGTGCTCACCAGCGTCGGCCAGGTCTACCCGCGCTCCCTCGACTTCGACGTCCTCTCCGCCCTGGTCCAGCTGACCGCGGCGCCGTCCAACCTGGCGACCACGATCCGCCTGATGGCCGGCAACGAGATCGTCACCGAGGGCTTCAAGGAGGGCCAGGTCGGCTCGTCCGCGATGCCCCACAAGATGAACACCCGCTCCTGCGAGCGGGTCAACGGCCTCGCCGTCGTCACCCGCGGCTACCTCTCCATGGTCGGCGAGCTCGCCGGCGACCAGTGGAACGAGGGTGACGTCTCCTGCTCCGTCGTACGACGGGTGGCGCTCCCCGACGCGTTCTTCGCCGTCGACGGGCTGTTCCAGACGTTCCTCACGGTGCTCGACGAGTTCGGTGCCTTCCCGGCGGTCATCCAGCGCGAGCTGGACCGCTACCTGCCCTACCTCGCCACCACGAAGGTGCTGATGGCTGCGGTGCGCAACGGTGTGGGCCGCGAGGCCGCGCACGAGGCCATCAAGGAGGCGGCCGTCGGGACCGCGCTCGCGATGCGCCAGGGCCAGCCCGTCAACGACGTCTTCGCCAAGCTCGCCGCCGACGACCGTCTCGGCCTGACCTCCGAGCAGCTGCTGTCGCTGGTGGCCGAGCCGATCACCTTCACCGGTGCCGCGGTCGCCCAGACCCAGGCGGTCTGCCGCCAGGTCGCCGCCGTCGTCGCCGTGCACCCCGCGGCAGCGGCGTACCAGCCGGGCTCGATCCTGTGACCGGGGTGCTCTCCTGACCCGGATCACGGTCCGCTTCCCGGTCCCCGCGGACCGGGCGTTCGCCTATCTCGCGGACCCGCGGAACCGTCCGGAGTGGCAGTCCAGCCTGCGCAAGGTCACCGACGTGGTGCTGGTCGACGGTGACGTCACGGCTGCAGGGACGACCTGGACGGACGTGACGGTGGTGCCGGGCGTCCGCCCGCGGATGCGGACCACGACCTCCGAGCCGCCGCACCGCTGGATCGAGGACGGCGCCTTCGGGCCGTTCCGTGCCCGGCTCGAGCTCGTCATCACCCCGGACGGGGACGGTTGCCTGGTTGTCGCGGACTTCGACGTCCGGGGCGTCGGTGTCGGTGCCCCCCTCACCTGGGGGAGTCGGGGAGCGGTCGCCGCCGACCTCCGCCGCGCCGGTCGGGCACTCAGCCACCGAGCCTGATGGCGGAGACGACGCGCACCCGCTCGTGGAGTCTGAGCCGGGTGGGGTTCTGGGTGGTCGCGCTCACGGCGCTCGCCTACTTCCCCCTGGCCTTCACCTACTTCTGGCACTTCTTCGTGCCGGGGGCCCCGATCCTGCAGGACGAGCTGCAAGGAGCGGTGGTCGGTCACGACTTCGCCTTCGGGCACGGGTCCGTGGTCCAGCTGCGCGCCGAGGACTACGCCGCCCACCGGGTCGTGATGCTGGTGCACACCACGACGGGCGCGGCGGCGCTGGCCCTCGCGACGATCCAGTTCTCCGCACGGCTGCGCGCCACCCGCCCGGCCCTCCACCGCTGGGTCGGCCGCGTCTACCTGGCGCTGATGACGACGAGCATGCTGGCGGCATACTCGTTCCTGCTGCTCAGCGACCCGATCGACTACTTCGGCGGCACCGCCTTCGACCTGCAGCTCTGGGGCCTGGCGACGACCACGACGGGTTCGGCGGCGATGGCGTTCCTCGCCATCCGTCGACGTGACCTCACCGGCCACCGCGCCTGGAGCATGCTCAACATCTCGCTGATGCTGACCGCCCCGCTCCTGCGGGTGCTGTGGGTGGCACTCGGCCGCATCGACGACGACCTCGAACTGATGATGAGCCTGGACGTCGGCTCGTCGGCCCTCGGCGTGATCGCTCCCGGCGCCGCGGCGCTCGCCTTCATGCTGACGCAACGGGCGGGGCGGACCAGCCCGGTGTCGACCACCGCCGCGCGGCAGTACGCCGCCGCCGTGCTCGTGTCCGCGGCCGGCGCACTCTGGCTCGCGGACCTGTTCGGCCGGATGCCCGACCGGGCGCCGGGCTCGATGCTGGTCCTCGGGCACCTCCTCCCGGCCTGGGTGCTCCTCGCGACCTGCCTGGTGGGCGCTGCGCGGGCGGGCCGGTCCGGCCGCGGGATCCGCGAGGCGCAGTGGCGTCACTTCGCCTGGGGTGTTGCCTGGGCCACCCCGGCCACGGCCGCCTCGGTCGTCCTCGCCTCCAGCGTGTACGGCGTCGTCGACGGCTTCCTCGCCGGACAGATGCTCGGTGCCGCCGGGCCGGTTCTCCTCGTCTTCGCACTCGTCGTGCGGTCGGCCTCGGCGACCGGCCCTCGCCCGATGCCGGAAGCGGCCCTCTCGTCACGGTTTGGTGTCAAGGACGGAACTACTGGTCAGTAACAGTTTCGCCAACCGGTCCAGACCGCTACATTCCTCCGAACTTGTGATGCTCATCACAACGGAGGGAGTCGGGTGCTCGCCGTACAGAATCTCGAGGTCGTGTACGACGACGTCGTCCTCGCGCTGCGGGGCGTCAGCCTCGAGGTGCCGGACGGTCGGATCGTGGCCATGCTCGGCGCCAACGGTGGCGGGAAGTCGACCCTGCTGCGCTCGCTGTCCGGGTTGCTGGACATCCACGACGGGGAGATCCGCAAGGGCGCGGTGACCCTCGACGGCCAGTCCGTCGGTCAGCTCAAGCCCTCGGCCCTGGCCCGGCGCGGCATCAAGCACGTGCTGGAGGGCCGGCGGGTCTTCAAGGAGCTCACGGCCGAGGAGAACCTCCGGGTCGGCGCCTACGCCGACCGGCGCAACCTGAAGACCAACCTGGACCGGGTCTACGGCCTCTTCCCGATCCTGCGGGACCGACGCGACGGGCAGGCCGGTCTGCTGTCCGGTGGCGAGCAGCAGATGCTGGCGATCGGGCGGGCCCTGATGTCCGACCCGCGCTACCTGCTCCTCGACGAGCCGTCCCTGGGCCTCGCACCGAAGGTGGTCGAGCAGATCCGCGACATCATCGTGGAGATCAACAGCCAGGGCACCGGGATCCTGCTCGTCGAGCAGAACGCCACGATGGCGCTGTCGATCGCCCACCACGGCTACGTGCTGGAGAACGGCCGGGTCGTGATGGACCGCAGCGCCGAGCAGCTGCGCGACGACGCCGACGTCCGGGAGTTCTACCTCGGCCTGGGGGCCGAGGGCGAGGCCGCGAAGTCGTTCCGCACCGTCAAGCACTACCGGCGCAGGAAGAGGTGGGCCTCGTGAGCACCCCGACGACCGGTGCGGTGCTGGAGTTCACCGACGTCCACCTCTCCTTCGGCGCGGTCAAGGCCGTCAACGACGTCAGCTTCACCGTCGGCGCCGACGAGCTGTTCGCCGTCATCGGCCCCAACGGCGCCGGGAAGACGAGCATCTTCAACGTCCTGTCCGGCGTCTACCGCCCTCAGAGGGGCAGCGTCCAGCTGGAGGGCCACTCGCTCCTGGGCATGCGTCCGCCGGCGATCGCGCGGCTCGGCATGGCCCGCACCTTCCAGAACATCGAGCTCTTCGCGAACCTCACGGTGCTCGACAACCTCATGCTGGGCCGCCACCAGCACCTGCGCTACGGCACCCTCGCGGCGATGGCCTGGTGGGGCAGGGCCCGCAACGAGGAGCTCCGGCACCGGGTGCGGGTCGAGGAGATCGTCGACTTCCTCGAGCTCGAGCAGTGGCGCAAGATGCCGGTCGGGCTGCTGCCCTACGGCGTGCAGAAGCGCGTCGAGCTCGGACGGGCCCTGGCGATGGAGCCGCGGCTGCTGCTCCTCGACGAGCCGGTCGCCGGCATGAACCTCGAGGAGACCGAGGACATGGCCCGCTACATTCTCGACATCCGCGACGAGCTCCGGATCCCGATGATCATGGTCGAGCACGACATGGGCCTGGTCATGGACATCGCGGACCGGATCATGGTCATCGACTTCGGGACGCCCGTCGCCACCGGCACGCCGGCCGAGATCCAGAGCAACCCCGACGTGATCCGGGCCTACCTCGGCGGCGAGGCGACGCCGGCATGACGCGCACCGTCGTCACCCGGATCCGGGACCGCGCCGCGACCTCGCCCAAGGGTGTCGCCATGCGCGAGAAGCGCCTCGGGATCTGGCACGAGATCACCTGGGCGTCCTACTGGGAGTCCGTCCTCGACGTGGCCCACGCCCTGCTGGCGCTGGGCGTGGAGCCCGGCGACCGGGTCGCGGTGCAGAGCGAGAACCGGCCCGAGTGGCTGGTCCTCGACATGGCCACGGTGGCCGTCCGGGCGACCACGGTCGGGCTCTACCCAACGAACCCGACCGCGGAGACGGCGTACCTCCTCGGGCACAGCGGTGCCAGCATCCACCTCGCCGAGGACCAGGAGCAGGTCGACAAGGCCCTCGAGTCCGGCGATCTGCCGCACCTGCGCCGGATCGTGCACGTCGAGTCGCGCGGCCTGGCGTCGTACGACGACCCGCGACTGCTCGCCTGGGAGGCACTGGTCGCGATGGGCCGCGAGCACCGCGCCGCCCACCCCGGTGCGGTCGAGTCGCTCGTCGACGCGGCCGAGTCCTCCGACGTGATGACGCTCGTCTACACCTCCGGCACCACCGGTCCGCCGAAGGGCGCGATGCTGACCATCGGCAACGCCGAGTTCGCGCTGGAGACCGTGCTCGAGAAGAGCCCGTTCACCCGGCCGGCGCCCGGCCCGAAGGACCTGACGCTGTCCTACCTCCCGCTCTGCCACGTCGCCGAGCGGGTGCTGACCACCTGGTACAACGCCGGGGCCGGCACCCAGGTGAACTTCGCCGAGTCCATCGAGACGGTCCCGCAGAACCTGCGCGAGGTGCAGCCGACGCTGTTCTTCGCGGTGCCCCGGATCTGGGAGAAGCTCCTCGCCACCGCGCGGATCAAGCTGGACTCCGCGACCTGGGCCAAGCGACGCTGGGCCAGGTTCTGGCTGGCGCGCGCCGACAAGCTGGGCGCGACGCTCGCCGCCAACGGTGGGCAGCACACCCTCGCCACCCGGGTCGTGTACGCCGTGGGCTGGGTCCTCTTCTTCCGTGCACTGCGCGACCGGCTGGGTCTGCGCCGGGTGCGGCACGCGAGCTGCGGGGCGGCGCCGGTCGCACCGGAGGTGCTGCAGTTCTTCATGGGCATCGGCGTCCCGATGCACGAGCTCTACGGCATGACCGAGAACGCCGCGATCGCCACCGCCAACCGGCCGGGCCGGGTGCGCCTGGGCACCGTCGGCGAGGCGCACGAAGGCATCGAGGTGCGCGTCGACGACACCTCCGGCGAGATCCTCACCCGGCACCCGGCGGTCTTCGCCGGCTACTGGCAGGACCCGGAGGCGACGGCGGCCACGGTCAGCGAGGACGGCTGGCTGCACACCGGCGACGTCGGTGAATGGGTCGACGGCACGCACCTGCGCATCACCGACCGGATGAAGGACATCATCATCACCGCTGGCGGCAAGAACGTCGCACCGTCCGAGATCGAGAACTCCCTCAAGGCCTCGCCGTTCATCAAGGAGGCCATCGTGATCGGCGACGGCCGCCGCTTCCTGACGGCGCTGATCGGGATCGAGCTCGACACCGTCGGTGCCTGGGCGCAGCAGCGCAACCTCGGCTTCACGACCTATCGCGACCTCGCCGAGAAGCCAGAGGTCCGGGCCCTGGTCCAGGGCGTCGTCGACGAGGTCAACGAGCGCCACAACCCGGTGGAGCAGGTCAAGCACTTCCGGATGCTGCCGAAGGAGCTCGACCACGAGGACGGCGAGCTCACCGCCACGCAGAAGGTCAAACGATCCTCGATCGACGCGATGTTCCACGACCTCGTCGAAGAGATGTACGCGTCCCAGGGAGGTCCGGCATGACCCAGCTGCTCGGAGCGGTCGCCGGCGGGGTCGGCCTCGGGTCGATCTACGCGTTGCTGGCCCTCGGCTTCGTGATCATCTACAAGTCGATGGGCGTGATCAGCTTCGCCCAACCGGCCTTCCTGCTGGCGGGCACGGTCCTGGTGACCTACCTGTCGCCCGAGCTGGGCTTCTTCCTCGCCGTGCTGGTCGGTGCGATCGCGATCGCCGGCGTGGCCCTCGTGGTGGAGCGCGTCGCGATCCGGCCCATGGTCGGCAAGGCGGTCTTCGTGATCGCGATCATCACCATCGGCATCGACATCATCGTGCGGATCGTGGCCGGAATGTTCGTCGGATCCGACCAGCGCAACGTCGGCGACCCGTGGGGCCTGGACACGTGGAAGGTCGGCGGCGTCTACATCGAGCACCGCGACCTCGCCGCCTTCGCGGTCACCACGGTCCTGGTGCTCGCGCTGTTCGCCTTCTTCCGGTGGACACCGATCGGGCTGGCCATGCGGGCCTCGGCGCTCGACCAGGAAGCCGCCATGGCACAGGGCGTCAGCGTCGGCACCGTCTTCGCGGTGTCGTGGGGACTGGCCGGAGCGCTCGCGACGGTGGCCGGGGTCTTCGCCGCAGCAGGGCGCACGGTCGACCAGAACCACTGGCACATCGCGCTGCTGGCGCTGCCCGTCATCATCCTGGGCGGGCTCGACTCGCTCGGGGGTGCGGTGCTGGGCGGGCTGATCATCGGGGTGACCCAACAGATCGTGACGTCGTACCACCGCGACTGGTTCCCCGGCCTGGACACCAACATCGGTTCGATCACCCCCTACCTCGTGATGTTGGTGGTGCTGCTCGTACGGCCCTATGGACTCTTCGGCACCAGAGAGGTCGAACGCGTATGAGCACGCCCCTGCGCACCCGCGGCACTCCCTGGGGTCGTCCCGAGCTCTACACGAGCTATCGCCAGGACATGGCGCTGCTCAACACCCGCTCCAAGGCGCTCGGTGCGGCCGTCGTGCTGGTCGTCGCGGCGCTGCTGCCGATGCTGATCTCCGACGACCTGCTGATCCTGCTCGGCGGCGGCCTCGTCCTGGCGATCGGTGCGATCGGCCTCAACCTCGTCACCGGCTACGCCGGTCAGGTGTCGCTGGGCCACGCCTTCTTCGTCGGTGTCGGGGCGTACGCCGCGGCCGTCCTCTCCGGCGACCCCGACGGCCGCTACCTCGGCTTCGGCATCGACTTCATGCCGGCGTGGATGCTGGGCGCCGGTCTGATCGCCGCCCTCTGCGGTGCGCTCGTCGCTCCGCTGGCGACCCGGCTGCGGGGGCTCTACCTCGCCATCGTGACCCTCGGCCTGGTCTTCATCGGCCAGTACTTCTTCTTCGAGTGGAACGAGATGAGCGGCGGCCCGCAGGTCGGCCGCGAGGCCGCCGAGCCCCACCTGTTCGGCATCGAGTTCACCGTCGACAACGGGTTCAAGGGTGGGTGGACCGAGGAGCAGAAGCTCTACTGGCTCTTCCTCGCCGTGCTCGTCATCGCCGCGGTCGTGGCCCGCAACATCGCCAGGTCCCGCATCGGCCGGGCCTTCCAGGCCATCCGCGACCGTGACGTCGCCGCCGGCGTGATGGGGGTCAACCTCACCCGCTACAAGATCATCGCCTTCACGATCTCCTCCTTCTACGCAGGGATCGCCGGTTCGCTGATGTTCTCCGCGAGCGGACACTTCACGCCGGAGTCCTTCAGCCTGCTGATGTCGGTCCAGTTCATCGCGATCGTGCTGATCGGCGGGGTCGCCACGATCTCCGGGACGATCATGGGCGCGATGCTGATCGCGTTGCTGCCGCGGATCGCGAGCGAGCTCCCGTCGCTGTTGCCCTTCCTGTCGAGCTCCGCGAGCGAGCACCCGAACATCTTCGAGTTCGAGCAGATCATGTACGGCGTGCTGATCGTCGCCTTCCTGCTGTTCGAGCCACGCGGGCTCTTCGGCATCTGGCATCGCCTGCGTACCTACTGGAAGAGCTTCCCCTTCTCGTACTGACCCGCACCGCCCGCCCCGGGATGCACCACCACAACAACAGGAGGAACCGTGAACCGTAGGTCGAGAACGTTGGGGGTCGTTGCGACTGCCCTGACCGTCACCATGGCTGTCGCGGGGTGTGGCCGCGACGACGACTCGGGCGGTGGCGCTGCACCGGGCGTCTCCGAGGACCCGTGTCCGAACGCGATCGACAAGGACAAGGGGTGCATCTACCTCGGCACGATCACCGACCTCACGGCTGTGTTCAAGGGTGTCGGTGAGCCGTTCACCGCGGGCCAGAAGGCCTTCTGGGACGAGGTCAACAAGGCGGGCGGCATCGGGGACTACGAGATCGACGTCACCAAGTACGTCAAGGACAGTGGCTACGACCCGGAGAAGCACGCCGAGCTGTTCAACGAGATCAAGGACGACATCCTCGCCGTCTCGCAGTCGCTGGGCACGGCCCACACCAACGCGATCCTCAAGGACGCCACCAACGAGTCGATCCTGATCGGCCCGGCCTCCCTCGGGTCCAACTGGATCTTCGACGACATCTCGATCGAGGTCGGTTCGAGCTACTGCACCGAGGCGATGAACGTCGTCGACCACGCCGCGGACCAGGGCGCCAAGTCGGTCGCGGTCGTCCACTTCCCCGGTGACTACGGCGACGACGCCATGGTCGGTGCGCGGATCGCGGCCGAGGAGCGGGGCCTGACCTTCACCGACATCACCACCGGCACCGTCGACGGTGGTGACGACCAGTCCGCTGCGGTCGCCGCCGTGCTCAAGGCCAAGCCCGACTACGTCGTGATCGCGACGAGCCCCAAGGAGATGGCCTCGGTCGTCGGTGGCACCGCGCAGCAGGGCTTCAAGGGCCGCTTCGTCGGCTCGATCCCGAGCTGGAACTCCGCGGTCCTCGCCTCGCCGGCAGGTCCGGCGATCACGGCGCTCTACCAGCAGGCGACGTCCTTCCCGACCTGGGACGCCGACACCCCCGGCATGGAGAAGATGCGTGCGGCCGCCGGTGACACGGCGCCGAACGACTGGTTCTCCATCGGCTACAGCAGCGGCTACGTGATGAAGGCGATCCTCGAGAAGGCGATCGATGACGACAAGCTGGACCGCGAGGGCATGGTCGACGTCGCGAACAGCCTGACCGGCATCGAGAGCGAGGGCACGCTGCCCGAGGGCACGGCCAACTGGGCCGGCGACGCCAACGAGGACGCGGTGCGGGTGACGCAGCTGAACTCCGTGGACCCGAAGGCGTCCTCGAAGATCTCCGTCGCGGTCGAGCCGTTCACCGGCAAGACGGCGGAGTCGTACGAGTTCACCGAACCCTGCTACCTGCAGAAGTGACCGGCCCGCGTGGGGCGCGAGATTGCTCGCGCCCCACGCGGAGCTCGACTGACGACAGGGGCCTCAGGACGGGCGCACGTCCATGACGACCTCGAACTCCAGCAGGTCCGCGCCGGAGGCGACGGGCTTCTTGGGTGCCTCGCCCGTCTTGTCGGCATGGGCCGCCCTGCCCTGGCCGTCGCGCCAGGCGGCGAAGGACTCCTCGTCGGCCCACTGGGTCACGACGAAGTAGCGCTCCTCGCCCGCGGTGGGGCGCAGGAGCTGGAAGCCGAGGAACCCCGGCGATCCCTCGACGGCTCCGGCTCGCGCGGCAAAGCGCTTCTCGAGCTCGGCCCCGGCCCCGGCAGGGACCTGGATGGCGTTGATCTTCACGACGGACATGGTCCGAACCCTAGCGCCGGGCAGAAGGTGCGGCCCGGACGGATCTGGGGGGATGTCCGTCCGGGCAGCACCGGTCTGCGGGTCAAGCCAACTGGGCCCGACCGGGGCGTGGCAACGGCCGGTTGCCGATGTCGCCCGTCATGTCACCCGTCATGGCGCCGTCACGGGATCGGCACCGCCGTCACGACGAGGTTCTTCGTGTAGTGGAACCGGCCGTTGCGGTAGGTCACCTTGCCCGTGCAGGTCACCAGGGTCAGCCGGTGCGAGCCGGTGGTGGACACGGCCGCGCCGCTGATGCCACGGGAGCGGGACTGTGAGCGCACCGACGTGATCCGGTACCTCTGCACCGTGCCGTCCACCGCGCGGACGGTGACGACCTGGCCCACGCGGGCTCGGCGGAGCTTGCCGAACACCCCGGGCCGGTCCCGGCGGTCCGACACGTGGCCCGCGATCACCGTGGACCCGATCGCCTCGCCGGGCGCCGCCGAGCCGGCGTACCACCCGCCGCGGGTCATGCTCGCGGGGATCAACATCGTGCCGCGACGTGCCCCGACCGCCGTGATCGGAGCCTTCATGCCGATCGCCGGGACCGCGATGCTGGCCGGCTGGGCGCGGAGCCGGCCACGGGTGGTGCCGGAGTAGCCCGCCTCGACGGCGAGGTTCCCGACGGCCGGTCGGTGCACGAGGGTCGTCTCCGCGGCGAGGCCGCAGGCATGCGTCGCGGCGAGGTTGTTCTCGTCCGCGCCGGTCGAGACCACCCATGTGTAGCGACCGGGCCGGTTGACCGGGACCGACGGCGTCTGGAAGGTCCCGTTGCGCGGGGTGAAGGTCACGGTGCGTACGGCGCGTGCCGGGGTGCAGGTCGCCGAGGTGACCTTGGGGACCGGGCCGTAGAGGGTGGCCCGACCGGTGGACGCACCACCCGGGACGAAGCCGGAGATCGTGACCCGGTCCGACAGCCGCACCGACGCGGGGCGTCCGGTGCTGGCGACCCGCAGGGCGACGCGCTCGGCCGCCTTCGTGACGATCCGCGGCGTGGACGACGGCCCCGACCTCGCGGCCACCGTGACCCGGACCTCGGCCTCGTGGCACTGCACGGGCTCGGAGGTGTCGCAGACCTGGATCGCGAAGGTGTCCTCGCCGCTGAAGCCGGCATCGGGCGTGTAGGTCACGTCCCCGGTGGCGGCGTCGATGACGACGCCCCCGTCGCCCGCGGCCCGCGCCAGGGTGGTCCGCGCCGGGTCGAGCGGCTTCCCGGTGGTGGTGACGATGTCGGCGAGCGCCAGCGTCACGGGCGTGTTGTACGGCGTGCTCGCCTGGCCCTCGCCGCTGAACACGTTCTGCACGATCACGCGCACCGTGGCCGCGTCGCAGACAGTGGCGGGGTCCTGGTCGTCCCGCACCTCGTAGCGGTAGGAATCGGCTCCCGAGAAGCCGGCGTCCGGGGTGTAGGTGATCGTGCCGTCGTCGTTCACGGTCGTGGACCCGCCGTCAGGCGCGTCGACGACACTCGGCAGGTCGAGTGCACCACCCTCCGGGGACGTGGTGTCGTTGTCGCGCACGTCGGTGGTGACGGGGGTGCCGACCGGCGTGCTGCCGGCGGTGTCGTCGACCGCGTTGATGCCGGCCGAGCCGATGATGACGACCTCGCCCGTGTCGTGGTCGACGACGAGGACCGCGCCCTCGAAGGCGGCCACCCAGGTCGGCGTGTGGTCGCCCCAGATCGTGATCGTCGACTGGGTGTGGCCGGTGGGGCTCGGTGTCAGCCGCAACACCCGGTTGTTGCCGGTGTCGCCGACGATGACGGCCCCCGACGGGTCGACCGCGACACCGGTCGGGTCGTCGACGCTGGTCGAGACGGTCGAGGTCGTCCAGCCCGAACCGGTGGGGGTGAGCTGCACGATCCGGTCGTTGGTGCTGTCGGCGACGTAGAGGTTGCCGTCGCCGTCGATCGCCAGACCGCGCGGTCGATCGAGGCCGGATGTGACCAGCGATGACGTGTAGTCCTCGCCCGAGGGCGTCAGCACGTGCACGTGGCCGCTGGAGTTCTCGGCGAAGAAGACCCTTCCCCCGGCGTCCACGGCGACTCCGGACGGCCGCTGGAGGCTGGTCGCGAGGACCGAGCGGGTGTAGCCGTCGTCCTCCGACCAGGTCATCTTGACGATCTCGTGCTCGTCCTCGTCGGCGTAGTAGACGTTGCGGTCGGCGTCGACCGCGATGCCCTGCGGGTCCAGCCCGTCCCGGCCGTCGATCCAGGCCGGGCCGCTGCCCGGTCCCCAGCCGATGACGCGCTGCTGGCCGACGTCGGAGATGTAGATGATCCGGTTGGCGTCGACGGCGATGCCGGTGGGCTCGGCGAGGTCATGGGTGCCCTCGATGCGGAAGGCATCGGCCGTCGAGGCAAGGGTCGGGCAGCCCCCCGCCGAGGTCACCGTGACCCTGACCGTGCCGACGGAACAGACCTGCGAGCCCGCGTCACGGATCTCGTAGCGGAAGGTGTCGGTGCCCGTCCAGGACGGCGTGGGCGTGTAGGTCATCGTGCCGTCCGGCTGGACGACCACGGCGCCGTTCGCCGGCGCGCTCACCAGGCTGGGGGCGGCGAGTGCCGCGTTCGTGACGTCGTTGGCGCGCACGTCGATCGTGAGGGCGCCGCCGGCCTCCACCGCGGCGACGTCGTCGGTGGCCTCGAGGAAGGCTGGTCCCATCCGGATGATCTCGTCGTAGCCGTCGAGCCCGAACACGACGCCGCCCTCCGTGACCACGATCGACGTCGGGCTGCCGCCGTCCCAGGCGGGGTTGGGCGACTCGGTCCAGCCGTCGTCCGCGCGGGTCAGCCGCAGCAGCCCGTCGCCGTCCGGGTCGCCGACCCAGACCGCTCCCTCGTCGTCGACGGTGATGCCGAAGCCCTCCTGGCCGCCGGTCAGCACGTCGGACTGTGTCCACCCGGAGCCGGTGTCGACGAGCTCGATCACGCCGGTTGCGGTGGTCGCGTAGACGACGCCCTCGCTGTCGACCGCGACGTCGTCGACGTAGTACAGCCCGGTGGCGATGGTCTCGGGGGAGTACCCCGAGTCGGCGGCCAGACGCAGCACTCGACCCTGGTCGCCGGTCGACGCGCCGGCGGTCACGAACAGGTCGCCGTCGGGCCCGACGGCGATGCCCGACACACCCTCGAGCAGGCCTCCGGACGCGATGACCGTGCTGGTCCAGCCGGGGCCGGACGGCGTCAGCCTGGTCACGGAGGAGGACGACCACGAGAGGACGTACAGCACGCCGGCGTCGTCGATCGCGATGTCGCCCGGGTTGTCGAGCCCGGTGGCGACCACCGTCCGCGTCCCGCCCACGCCGGACGGGACGATGCGGACCAGCTCGTCGGTGTCGGGGTCGGGGACGAGCAGGGCGCCATCGGCGTCCTCCACCAGGTGGCGCGGGTAGTCGATGCCGGAGGGGATGAGCGAGCGGGTGAGGCCGCCGGTGGTGCCGGTGGTGCCGCAGGAGTTGTCCTGGCCGACAGTGACCGTCACCGTGGCCACGTCGCAGACCACCGCCGGGTCGCCGCCGTCGCGGACGGCGTAGCGGTAGGAGTCGGTGCCGGAGAAGCCGGCGTCCGGGGTGTAGGTGATCGTGCCGTTGTCGTTGACGGTCGCGGTCCCGTGCGCGGGGTCCTTGGCGATCGTCGGGTCGGCGAGGGTGACGCCCGTGGCGGTGTCGTTGTCGGCGACGTCGGTCGTCACGGCGGCGCCGGCCGTCGTGCTGGCGGTGTCGGCCTCTGCGTCGACGGAGACCGGGGTGAGCCTCACGACGCGGTCGTTGCCGGTGTCGGCGACGAAGATGTTGCCGTCGGCGTCGACCGCGACGTCCTCGGGTGCCTCCAGGCCCGAGGTCGAGATCAGGGACTGCACGTAGGCCGTGGACTCGACGGCGAGGCGCACGATCCGGTCGTTGCCCGCGTCTGCGACGACGATGGCCCCCACGTCGCCCGACCCGTCGACGTCCAGTCCGCCCGCGGAGGACAGCCCGGTCGACGGGATGACGGAGCCCACCACGCCCCCGGGGATGTTCAGTGCCCGCACGGTGTCGGCGGTCGTGAGCAACAGGGTCGACCCCTGGACGGTCAGCCCGTCGACCGCGCCCACCGGGCCCGACTGCACCGCGGACGACACGTAGCCTCCACCGCTCGGCGTCAGCTTGATGACCCGCTGGTTGGCCGCGTCGCCGACGAAGACGACGCCGGACGGGTCGACGGCAACCGCCTTCGGCTGGTCGAGTCCCGCGACGACGTCACCCTCGACGTAGCCCCCACCGCTCGGGGTCAGCTTTCGCACGGTGCCCTGGTCGGCGTCGGTGAGGTAGACGGCGCCGTCGTTCCCCACGGCCAGGCCGTGGGGTGCGGAGGTGCCGTCGACGGGCTCCTGGTCGTAGTCGGTCCCGTTCGGGATGAGCCTCACGACCTCCGGGCTGGCGCCACTGCCGCCGACGTACACGACGCCGGCGGCGTCCACGTCGATGCCTCGCGGCGTGTCGAGGCCGGTGGCGATCGTGGACTGCCGGTAGCCCGACGACGGCGTCGCCCCACACGACGCCGCCGCGGCCACGGCGGCCGGAGCCACCGTCGTTCCAGCGCCGGTGACGATCACCGCGCCGGTCATCGCGACGAGGCCCGCCAGGGCCACCCGCGCAGTCTTCCTGGGTCCCATGTCTGGTCCTGTCTCCATCAATCGCCCCGGCTGACGGCGCGCACGACACACGCCGTCCCGGGGGTGGTCTCGAACCGGCGCCGCGCCGTCCAGGTCGTCGTCGACCCGGCGGAGACGGTCACCGTGGTGGTCGCCGAGTCGACGATCCGGGCCTGGGCGTCGGTGAAGAACACGAGCACGTCGAACGTCAGCTCGCCGGAGCCCGGGTTGTGCGCGGTCCCGACGGCCCGCCAGCCGTCCGCCGTCGGATCGCACCCGGTCAGGGCCACGTGCTGGTAGAGCTCGGGGTCGTTGCGCAGCGCGGTGCCCGACGGGATCCGGTGCTGCACCCCGCTGAACTCGGGTGCCGGTTCGCTGGCCTGGTCGCTGGCCGCCTCGGCGGGACGATCAGGGGGCGCGGCGAGGTCGGCGTCGTCCGGTGCCGGGGCGTTCGCGCACGCAGCGGTGCCGAGCAGGACCGCCGTCGCTGCGCAGGCGCGAGCGAACCGAGAAGCGCGCAAGGTGGGGAGCATCCTTCGTTCCGAGGTGCGGACGACGCACCGGCGGATCCAGCGAACCCTCACCATTGGCTCCGTGACAATGCTCCGTCGCGGATGTCGCCCGGCGGGTCACCCGCTCGGCGCCGTCATCGCCCTGCTCGCGGCCGTCGAGGTGGCCAGTGGCGTCATCCAGGGCTACTACGGCCCGGTCATGGTCGACATCGCCCACGAGCTGGACGTGTCGTACGCCGACCTCAACTGGCTCGAGGCCGCCCAGCTCATCTTCTCGGCGCTCGTCGTGCCGGCGCTCGCTCGCCTCGGCGACCTCGTCGGCCACCGGCGCGTGCTGGTCCTGGCGACCGCGGTGACGGCCGCGGCCACGTGGGGGATCGCGTTCGCGCCGAGCTTCCCGCTGATGCTGGTGGCCTGGACGCTGCAGGGGACCTATGTCGTCTGGCTCCCGATCGAGGTCGCGATCATCCACCGTCGCTCGGCCGGTCGGCCCGACCAGGGGCGCGTCACCCGGCGTACGGCGGCGGTCCTGGTCGCGACCCTCGAGCTGTCCGTGATCGTCGCCGCGGTGCTTGCGGGCCAGCTCGCGGACCGGGTGTCGCTCACCACGATGCTGATGCTGCCCGCCGTGGCGGTCACCCTGTGCCTCCCACTGCTCTGGCTGCTCGAGGAGGTCCCCGTCGAGGGCGGCCGCCCCGACGGGTTCCCCCGCTTCGACTGGGGCGGGCTGGCCCGGCTGGCGCTCGCGGTCCTCGCCGTGCTGGGTGGGCTCGTGCTGGTCCGGGTCGGGGGCCTGTCCTCGGCCCCGGCCTGGCTGCTGCTCGTGGCCGGCCTGGCGTTGCTGGTGCCGTGGTGGCGCCACGAGGCACGCCACCACGATCCGCTCGTCGACGTGCGCCTGCTGGCCCAGCCGGCGCAGTGGAGCGTCCAGCTCACGGCGTTCCTGGTGGGGATCTCGCTCCTCGGTGCGCAGGTGCCGCTGTCGACGTACTTCCGCAGCGACCCCGACGTGCACGGCTTCGGGTTCGGCCTCACCGCGGCAGAGGGCTCGGCCCGCGTCGCGCTCTACGTCGCCTGCCTCGCTGTCGGCGCGCTGGGCCTCGGCGCCCTCAGCCGGCTGCTCGGCGCGCGCGGCGCGATGGTGACCGGCTGCCTCACCTACGCCGTCGGGTACGCCGCCTGGCTGCCCCTCCACGCCAGCCCCGGTGCGGCCTGGGGCGTGATGGGAGTGATCGGCCTCGGCACCGGGGTGCTGGTGGCTGCGATCCCTGCCGCGGCCGCTGCGGTCGCACCGCCCGGTCGCGTCGGCTCGGCCACGGGCCTCACCAACGCGGCCAAGACCATCGGCGGTGGTCTGGCGTCCTCGGTCTTCGCCCTCTGCCTGGGCGGCGGCCTCGCGGGCTACCACGCGGTCTGGTCGATCTGCGCCGTCTCGGGGCTGCTCGCCGCCGCCGTGCTCGCGTTCACCTCGCGGGCCAGCGAGCGAGCTGGTGAGGGGATCAGCGAGGTGCCAGCAGGTCCAGCTCGATCGCCTTCTCGATGACGGCGTCACGGGAGTTGACCCCGAGCTTGCGGTAGATCCGCTGCAGGTGGGTCTTCACGGTGTTCTCCGTGACGTGCAGGGCGGCAGCCGCCGTGGCCCGGGTGGGGTGCCGCGACAGGGCCACGATGACGGCTCGCTCCTGCGGCGTCAGCGACGCGGCTGCGATGTCCGTGACGATGCACGGGGGCACGGTCCCCGCGAGGTAGGTGCGCAGGGCGTCGTCGCCCTGGGTCGCGGCCAGCTCGCGCAGCGCTGCGATGTCCTCGGCGGGGAGGTACATCAGGTGGGCACGCCCCCCGGTCGGACCCACGAGCGCGAGGACCCGGTCCAGCAGTGCCGCCGCCACCTCGGGCCGGTGCGAGCGCAGCGCGACCGCGCCGCCCAGCGTCAGTGTCGCCGCACGCGACCGGGCGGTGTGGCCGTCGCGGGCCTCGAGCCCGGACAGGGCAGCCAGGGCCTCCGCCGTGCGTCCGGCGACGAGGTGGGCGAGCATGACGGCGGGGGCCAGCTGGCCGGCGTACCTCGTCCGGGTGCGCAGCAGCGGTCCCGCCTTGGTGCGGTTGCCGGCCGCCAGCCAGAGCACGGCCAGGGTGCCGCGGACGGCGGCGGAGCCGAGGCTGTCGGCTGAGCCCGGGGGGGCCGGCGTGCGGGCGAGGGCGGCCTCGACGCGGTGGGCCTCGGTGGCGGCGTGGCCCAGGCCGAGTCGTGCGTGCATCAGGGTCCAGGTCACGAACGGCCAGAACTCGGACGTGCTGACGAACGAGCACCCGTCGTACTCGGCGATCGAGGCGTCGAGGTCGAAGTCGTCGAGCAGGAGGGTCGCCTGGCCGATCCGGCCGAGCGCGTTGACGTAGGTGTGGGTCTGCCCGGGGCGCCAGGCCGTCGGGTCGACGTGCTCCTGCGCGGCGCGGGCCTCGTCGCAGCGACCGTCGATCGCGTTCAGGCCGACGGCGTACACCGCCGTGTGGTTGAGCGACTCCGGTCGGGTGCTCATCGTGATCGCACGCAGCACGGCGGCGCGCGCCGCGTCGACCTGTCCGTCCTGGCACAGTGAGTACGACAGGTGGCGCAGGGCGGTCGCACCGAGGTCGGCGACGTGCTGCTGCTCGCCCTCCGGCATCTCCTCGAAGAAGGCCAGCGCGTGGTGGGCCGCACGGGCGGAGTCGTCGAAGCGACCGAGCACGCGCAGGCTCGCCACCTTCGCGATGTGGCCCATGAGGACCTCGCCAGGCGGCATCTCCGCGAGGCGCGGACCGGTCCAGGCCGCGGGGATCCGGAAGAACTCCGCCGCGGCGCCGAGCAGCGCCGGGTTGCGGTGACAGGCCAGGCCGCGGCCGAGCGCCAGCGCGGGGTACTGGGTCAGCGCGCGGCTCGGGATGCTGGCGAGGTGCCGGTCGAAGCGGGCCGAGCTGATCGCCTCGGGGTTGCTCGCGACGAGGGCGGCGAACACGCGACCGGCGATGTCGTAGTCCCGGGCGCCGACCGCGACCTCGAAGGCCGTCTCGTAGTTGCCGTTGCGGTGCAGCCACGTGGCGGCCAATCGGGCGGCGCGCGCCTGCCGTCCCGCGGGCATGCGGGCGACGTCGGCGAGGACCGCGGTCCGCAGCGACTCGACGTACTGGAAGACCTGGCGGCCGGGCGCGAACGGGATCCACCGCCCGAAGCCGTTCCACTCCAGCTCGGCCAGGGTCTCCTTCACCTCGCTCGTGCCCGTCAGCTCGATCGCGAGGTCGATGTCGAAGTACGGCGGCAGGCAGGTCGCGAGGACGAGCTCGTACGCCGCGCCGTCGCCGAGCTGCACCCTCAGGTCCTCCGCGACGAGCGACTGCCAGTCGGGAGTGGACGGGTCGGCGGCGGACCGGGCCAGCGACAGCATGGCGGCGCGGACCGCGAGCGGGAACCCGTCGGTGGCGTCGTGCAGCTCGGCGGCTCGTGCAGCGGCCTGGTCGGTCGTCCGGGGATCGCCGAAGGTGACCAGCAGGTCGCGGGTCTCCTCGATGGTGAAGGCGAGGTCGGCGCCGGTCAGCAGCTCCACCTCTCCGCGCAGGGTCCGGCCCGGACTGGCGATGCCGGTGGTGGTGCGGGTGGTGAGCACGACCCGGAGATCGGGGCAGGCGCGGACCAGGCGGACCAGGTCGGCCTCGACCGCGGCGGCGTCGTCGCGCAGCCGCTCGTGCGCGTCGACCACGAGGACCAGCGGTCCGCGCTCGGCCAGGGCGTGCGCCACGAGCTCCGCGAGGTCGGCGCTGCGCTCGATGTCGCCGACCAGGCCGGTGGCCTCGTCGGGCGTCAGCACACCCAGCCGGCCGGCGTTGGTCAGCGCCGCCTGCCAGAAGTTGGTGCGGGGAACGTGGTCGGTCTCCAGGGTCACCCAGATGACGGGGCCGGGCTCGCGTGCGCCGAGCCAGCAGCGGACCAGGCTGGTCTTGCCGGATCCGCTCGGTGCCGAGAGCACCGCGAGCCGTGGCTCGTCGGCGTCGAGTCGCGCGTGGAGGCGCGGACGGATCAGGAGATCGGGGGTCGTTCCCGGCATGGGCGTCCCCTTTCGCGGACCCCTGCCGGCAGTGCCAGCCGCGTCTCCCGAGCCATCAGACCCGCGCTTCGCCGCCCCAGTTGGCGAGCTTCACGGCGACCTCGTGGAGCTGCTCGGCGGTGACGCCGGCGGCCTCGAAGGTGAGCTGCACGTGTCCGCTGCCCGCAACCCGGCCGAGGTCCACGGCGCCCGCGCCGGGGAGGTGCTCGACGATGCGGATCAGGCGGTTGCCGATCCGCCCCATCTGGGAGGCGTGCTCGTCGGAGAGCTGGCCCAGGCCTTCGTTCTCGCGGTGGTGCAGGGTCAGACCGAGCACGTCGCCGGCGTCGTGGCGGGCGAGGATCCAGATCTCGTCCTCCCAGACCACGGGTCCGTGGGCGAGCGTGCTGTCGGGGGTCTGCGGGGACTCCGTCATGGCGACACTGTGCCATTCGGCGATCGCGTGTCCCGCATCGACCCCCAAACTGGAGTCGTTTGGTCGAGTATCATCGGCCCATGACCCTGGATGCGCTGTCCGTCCCGACCCACGAGGGCGCCCGCGTCGTCGTTCCCGCCCCCGATGCCGGTCCCGGCAACTGGGCGGGCGCGGCCAGCGCGGTCCTGGTCGAGGGGACCTACTGGCTCACCTACCGGGTCCGTCGGCCGCTGACCGACGGGCGAGGGGTGAGTGTCGTGGTCGCGCGCTCGGAGGACGGCGAGGTCTTCGAGACCGCAGCCGTCGTGGACCGCGCGGCCTTCGGCAGCGAGTCCTTCGAACGCCCCGTGCTGGTACCCCTGCCCGAGGGCGGCTGGCGCCTCTACCTCTCCTGCGCGACGCCCGACTCCAAGCACTGGTGGGTCGACAGCCTGACGGCCGCGACCCCCGAGGAGCTGCCCCACGGCGTACGACGCGTGGTGCTGCCGGGCGACAGCACGGTCGCCGTCAAGGACCCTGTCGTCACCCACGGCCCGGACGGCTGGGAGATGTGGCTCTGCTGCCACCCCCTCGACGAGGTGGGCCACGAGGACCGGATGACCTCGCGCCTGCTGCGCAGCCTCGACGGCCTCGCGTGGGTCGACCACGGTGAGGTCCTCGCGGGACGTCCGGGGGAGTGGGATGCACGCGGCGCGCGGGTGACCGCGGTGCTGCCGCGGCGCGAGGGCGCGCCGCTGACCGTCCTGTACGACGGCCGTCGCGACGCCGCGTCCAACTGGTTCGAGACGACCGGCGTCGCCACCTGGGACGGGACGCGCCTGGTCGCCGCCCCCGGTCCGCCGATCTCCTCGCCGTACGGCGACGGGGCGTGGCGCTACGCGAGTGCGGTAGCGCTGCCCGGGGGTCGGACCCGGTTCTACGTCGAGGCGGCCCGGCCCGACGGGGCGCACGACCTCGTCACGCTGGTCCGCTGAGCGCTCGCTGGGCGAACGAGCCGCGATCGCGGGTCGAGAGCCAGTCGGAGTAGTCCTCGCCGGTGATGTCGGACAGGAGTGCGATGTCGTCGGCGAAGGACGGCAGCAGGCGCTCGCGTTGCGCCGGAGTGAGCGACGGCCGGTGGGCGTCCGAGGTCTGCAGGCGCGCGACGAGCGGCACGCTGAGCCGGCGCCACGCCTCGGGCGGCACGAACTGTCCGGCGCGCGCGCCCGCTCGCACGGCCGGGCCGAAGACGGTCGGTCGCCAGCCGGGGGCGACGTAGGGACGCGAGTTGTCGCGCGGGATCTCGCCGACCCGGCCCTCGGCGATGCCGAGGAAGCGGCAGGTCCGGTCGACGGTCTCGGCGGGGTGGTCGACGATGTCGCGGTAGCGGACGACCAGCACCCGGGCGGGGTCGACCAGCTTGAACAGGTCGCGGAGCTGCTCGCCGTACAGCCCCAGGTCGCGGTAGCGCCAGAACGGTGCGTGGCCCTCGGCGATGCGCCGGTCCTGCTGGGCGAAGGCCACCTCGAAGTCGGCCTCCGGCTCGAGACCGTCGGACCACAGGTGCATCCAGTTGCTGTAGGCGCGGTCGATCGGATCGCGCACGACCGCAACGATCCGTACCTCGGGCAGGGCGTCGGCGATCCGGCGCTGCGCGCCGCGGTGCCAGAGGTAGAACGGCGTCGACTCGCCGCGCAGGGAGCCGGCGGGCGCGGAACGGAACAGGTCGGCGTACGCCTGCTCCTGCCAGACCCACTCCTGCTGCGAGTGCCGGTCGCCGGGGCCGTTCCAGTGCGGCGGGGGAGCGTTCTCGCACATCCAGTACTTCGGCTCCTTCGGCGTCGTGACGAAGACGTCGGGGTGCGCGGCCAGGGCGAGGTGCAGCGCGCTGGTGCCGGCCTTGGGCGCGCCGACCAGCAGGAAGTCGGGCTGCGGCTCCCGTGAAGTCATGTATGTCAGTCTAGTTACTTCTGTACGCCGACGCGAGTGCCGTCCGCGCCCGGTGCCGCGACTCAATAGGCTGTGCCCCGTGACGCTCGCGAACATCCCGCCCGCCCCCGAGGTCCCCGGGGCCCGCCACCTCCACTCCGGCAAGGTGCGTGACCTGTACGACGTCACCGAGGGCACCCACGCCGGCAAGCTGCTGATGGTGGCCAGTGACCGGCTCTCGATCTTCGACTTCGTGCTCGCGACGACGATCCCCGACAAGGGCGAGATCCTCACCCGGATGTCGCTGTGGTGGTTCGAGCAGCTCGCCGACCTGGTGCCGAACCACGTCGTGTCGGCTGAGGTCCCCGACGCAGTGCGTGGCCGCGCCGTCATCTGCGAACGGCTCGAGATGTTCCCCGTCGAGTGCGTCGCCCGTGGCTACCTCACTGGATCCGGCCTGCTGGACTACCGGGCCACCGGCGAGGTGTGCGGCGTCGCGCTGCCCGCCGGCCTCGAGGACGGCAGCCGGCTCCCCGAGCCGATCTTCACGCCCGCCACGAAGGCCGACCTCGGCGACCACGACGAGAACGTCTCCTTCGACGCGGTCGCCCGCACTGTCGGTGCCGACACCGCCGGCGCGCTGCGCGACCTCACGCTCCGGGTCTACGGTCGCGCCGAGGAGATCGCGCGGGAGCAGGGCATCATCCTGGCCGACACCAAGTTCGAGTTCGGCGTCACCGGCGGCGGGGCTGACGGGGCCGACGGGGACCGGATCATCCTCGCCGACGAGGTCCTCACCCCCGACTCCTCCCGCTACTGGCCGGCCGACGACTGGCAGCCGGGCCGCACCCAGCCGTCGTACGACAAGCAGATCGTGCGCAACTGGGCGCTGTCGGCGGACAGTGGCTGGGACAAGGCCTCGGGGCAGGCGCCGCCCGCCCTGCCCGAGTCCGTGGTCGAGCACACCAGGGCCCGCTACATCGAGGCGTACGAGCGCCTCACCGGCACGAAGTTCTGACCCGCCGGCACGTCCGGATTGGGCTCCCGCACAAGGGCAGAGGTGCCTGCGCTGGTCTGACGACCAGTGACCGTCCTCACCCCCGCCAGTAGGTTGTCGCCATGACGAACCTCGCCGGCTTCCTCGAGAACAGCGCCCAGGCCCACCCCGATCGCACCGCCATCGTCTTCGGGGAGACCCGCCTGTCCTACCCGCAGGTGAACGGCGCCGCGAACCAGGTCGCGAACCTGCTGGTCTCGCGAGGCATCAAGCCCGGCGACAAGGTCGCGCTCAGCTGCCCGAACCTGCCCTACTTCACGATCATCTACTACGGCATCCTCAAGGCCGGCGCGACCGTCGTCCCCCTCAACGTGCTGCTGAAGGGCCGCGAGGTGGCCTACCACCTCGCCGACTCCGACGCGAAGGCCCTCTTCGCCTTCCAGGGCACCCCCGACCTCGCGATCGGCGCCGAGTGCCACGAGGGCTTCGAGGCGACCGAGGGCTGCGAGCAGTTCTTCGTCATCACCGCCGACCCGACCGCGCCGTCCCCGATCGAGGGCACCGAGACCTTCGCCCAGGGCGTCGCCGGCCAGCCGCCGACCTTCGACACGGTCGACGTCGACGACGACGACACGGCCGTCATCCTCTACACCTCCGGCACCACCGGCCAGCCCAAGGGTGCCGAGCTCCGGCACCGCAACATGCGCGACAACGCGCTCGCCGGCGAGGCACTCTTCGGCGCGGACGCCGCCAAGCCCGACACCTACCTGTGCGTGCTGCCGCTCTTCCACTCCTTCGGCCAGACCGTCATCCAGAACGGTGGCTTCGCGTACGGCGGCACCGTCGTGATGCTGCCCCGCTTCGAGGCCGCCCCCGCGATCGGCCTGATGCAGAAGGAGTCCGTCACCTTCTTCGCCGGCGTCCCGACGATGTACTGGGGCCTGCTCAACGCCCTCGACGAGACCGTCGACGTCAAGGCGCTCGCCGCCAACCTCCGCGTCGCCGTCGCCGGTGGCGCCGCGCTGCCGGTCGAGGTGCACCACCAGTTCGAGGAGCGCTTCGGCGTGACCATCCTCGAGGGCTACGGCCTCTCCGAGACCTCGCCCGTCGCCAGCTTCTCGCGGCTGGGTCAGCCGGTCCGGGTCGGGTCGATCGGCATCCCGATCCCCGGTGTCGAGATGAAGCTCCTCGACGGCGAGTCCTGGGACGAGGTCACCGACCCCGACGGGATCGGCGAGATCGCGATCAAGGGCCACAACATCATGAAGGGCTACTACCAGCGCCCCGACGCCACCGCCGCCTCGATCAGCGAGGACGGATGGTTCCGCTCGGGCGACCTCGGCAAGAAGGACGCCGACGGCTGGTACTACATCGTCGACCGGTCCAAGGACATGATCATCCGCGGCGGCTTCAACGTGTACCCCCGTGAGATCGAGGAGGTCCTCCTCACCCACCCCGCCATCTCGCTCGCCGCCGTCATCGGCGTCCCGCACGAGAGCCACGGCGAGGAGATCAAGGCCGTCGTGATCCTCAAGCCCGGCGCCTCCGCCACCCCCGAGGAGATCGTCGCCTGGGGCAAGGAGCAGATGGCGGCGTACAAGTACCCGCGCGTGGTGGAGATCGTCGACGCACTCCCCATGACCGCCACCGGCAAGATCCTCAAGCGCGAGCTGAGCTGACCTGGCCCGTGCCGTCATCATCACGGGGCTCTCGTGTTCCCGATGGTTCCGGTCGTGGCCCCGGCGATCTCGTCGGACGCCTGCTCCAGCGCGGACCAACAGCGGCCGGGGCGGGACTGCGCGACGGAGTCGTGGCTCTCAGTCGCCGTCGATGTGTAGCTCCGACGAGGACGTACTCGCACACAGCGTCGCCAGGGCGAGGATCGGCTCCAGGTACGTCGGATGGGCATCGCCAGCCAGGCCTTGTACTTCGGCAGCGAACTGCTCCATGTCCGCGGAACGCAAGACCGTTGAGCCGTAGAGGTCAAGCCGCGTGATCATCGGAAGGCGGGTGGAGGTACGGGCCAGTTCGCGCTCTCGGTCGACAGCGCTCTCGAAGGCTCGGTCCTCGTCGACGTAGAAGCCAAGGCGCTGCAAGCTGCGCCGGCGGGTCCGCTTGTCCCGCGGCCCATAGATGAGGAGTTGAAGGTCGAGGCCCACGCCGCGATTCTCGCCCACCGGTGTCAGGCGGCGTCGTGGATCAGTTCGACGTCGGTGAAGTAGATGTCGGGGCGTGGTCGGAATGGCTCRCGGGKTGGTGTCGTGAGCTTGCGGGTTCCGGTGTTGTCGACCAGGTAGTGGGCCCCGTGGGGATCTCGCCAGAKGATGATCCCGGGGAAGGGTTGTCGACACTCCCASCGTTGGCCGTCYTCGTGGTGGTGTGTATTGATCCGGTGGTGGGTGCGGGTCATCGGTCCGAGGTTCCCGGGCTCGGTCTTCCCACCCTCGGAGTAGGGGATGTTGTGGTCGAGGTCGACCCGGCGGCCGGTGTTCGGTGCGTAGGGGAAGATGTCGCCGCCGTGGATCAGGTGCACTGCTTGGCGCATCGCGTTGGGGATCTCGTAGGCATCGACGGGTGCCTGGTTGGCGAGGTTGATCACCGGCAGGACAGTCACGGCCCCGGCGACGTGGGCGATCATCTGCCTCGCCCACGCGACGGTGACGGGCCCGTGGTCCTCCATCCGGACGATCTCGGAGTCGGGCGTCAGGTGCAGGTCGATCCTGACCTTGGGTTTGATCGGTCCCACGCCGAGGTCGACATGTGCTTCGGGGTTCGTCATGATCGCGAACGCGGCGAGCTTGCGTTCGGTGGTGCCGGCCTCGGGCATCCGGGTCTCGAGGTCCTTGGCGACTGCAGCGATGGCGATGTCGGTGGCCATCAGGGTCGTGATGTGGTCGCGGATGGTCAGGGTCGCGACCCCGTGCTTGTTGATCCGGCTCATCCGGATCCCACGCTCCAACGCCGCGGCACGCTCTTTGGTCTGGGCGAGCGCAGGGGACGCGGCGGCGACCTTGCCGTCCAGGACCGCAAGGAACCGGGACCACGCCAGGCGCCCGTCGGCGATCTCGTGGACCTCGCCATCGACCCACGCGGCCTGGGCCTCGGTGAGCTCCCGGGTCGCTTCG
>NZ_LMIA01000008.1:0-282807 GCF_001428565.1 Nocardioides sp. Root190
GGACGCTCCTATGGTTCGTCAAGTGGTCGGGGTGGGGTTTTCGAGTTGTCGGTAGAGGTCGCGAGCGATGTAGCGCTTGAGGCAGCGTCGTGCTTCGCGGATGGTCTTGCCTTGGGTGGTGCGGCGTTCGATGTAGGCGCGGGAGCGGTCTTCGTAGCGGATCCGTGAGAGCGCGATGGTGTGCAGGGCGCGGTTGAGTTGTCGGTCGCCGTAGCGATTGAGCCGGTASCGGGTGGTGGTCTGCCCGCTGTTTGCCGCGATGGGTGCGACGCCGGCGAGCATCGCGAACGCTGCTTCGGAATGGATCCGTCCGGGGTGCGACCACGCGCACAGGACCACGGCTGCGGTGATCGGGCCGACACCGCGTTGTTCGAGCAGGTCCGGACGCCAGCCACGCACGATGTTCGCGATGGCCTTCTCGTGGCTGGTGGCCTCCGCGGTGAGGGTTTGAATCCTGCGGGCCAGGGTCCGCAGGACTGTGATGGTCGTGGTGGTCTCCAGGTCAGCTGTGGCACGCCTGCGCAGCGCGGCTGCGATCTTGACCAGCCCGGTGCCGTTGGCGTCACGGAACCGGGCACGGATCGCCTCGGGTGCGGTCATGACCAGGCTGAACAGTTGTCGTTGAGCATCGCCTGCGGCCTGGACTGCGGAGCGTCGTGCGGCCAGCAACACCGAGAGGGCTTGGCGTTCGGGGCCTGTGCGGGGTGTGCCGAGGCGGGGACGTGCCAAGGCTTCCCGGGCGGCGCGGATCGCGTCGAGGGGGTCCGACTTCGCGCCGTTGCGGCGCTTGGCCCGTTCGGGGCGGTCGAGCTCGATCACGACTTCCTCGCCTTCGAGCAGGTGGCGCGCCAGGCCAGCGCCGTGGCTGCTGGTGCCCTCGATGGCCCACATCCGCAACACAGCGTGAGCATCGGCGAACTCGACCAGCTCGGCGTAGCCCTCGGCGGTGGCCTCGATGGTGATCTCCTCGAGCACCCCGCCGGTGCGGGCATCGATCAGGGCTGCTGAGTGCGTTGCGACGTGGGTGTCGACACCGATCACGATGTCGATGACCTCGCGTAGATCGCAGGGATCGGTCAGACTGGGCATTGCGTCTCTCCTTGCCGGAAGTGGATGCGGAATCCGGTCCGGGCGGAGACTCGGCAGGACTGTGATGAGACACGACAGGCGCGTGAACGCCGGTCGGTCAAGCTCCTGATCAGGCCAGTCGCTCCACCCGGGCCGGGGCCGGCAACCCCGAGCGGACAAGTCCGCTGCAAGGCACGAAGCCAGTCTCGAGATGAGTCACGCCCGTGGTCACCGACCACAGCCCATCACCACCAAGGCTGCATGCCAAGCCTCACAGTCTCGAGACGGCCGCGGGCGGCCTCCTCGACCAACGNAGTCACGCCCGTGGTCACCGACCACAGCCCATCACCACCAAGGCTGCATGCCAAGCCTCACAGTCTCGAGACGGCCGCGGGCGGCCTCCTCGACCAACGGGCCGTCACCAGGTCTCGAGACGGCCGCGGGCGGCCTCCTCGACCAACGGGCCGTCACCGGGTCTCGAGACGGCCGCGGGCGGCCTCCTCGACCAACGACGAGGCGGCGGTCAGCCGGCGAACGGGTCGGGCAGTGCGCCGGGGAGCTTCGCGAGGAGCTCCCGGGCCTGCGCGGCGCCCTTGTGCTCGACGAGCACCTCGTAGCGGGTCGCGACGACGGCGCTGACGGAGGAGAAGTCGCGCTGGCCGCGGGACATCGCGTAGCCGACCAGGGCCATGATCACGCCGAAGCCGGCGCCGAGCAGCATGGTCGAGCCGATCACCGCGAGGGTGTTCTCGTCGGTGAAGATGCTGAAGACCAGTCCGATGAACAGGCCGAGCCAGATCCCGGACATGACCCCTCCGGCAGCGACGCGACCGGTGGTGAGGCGACCGGTGATCCGCTCGATCCGCTTGAGGTCGGTGCCGACGATCATGCACTGCTCGACGGGGAACTTCTCGTCGGCGAGGAAGTCGACGGTGCGCTGCGCGGCGGCGTAGTCGTCGTACACCGCGAGGGACTGGGGGAACTCCAGCTTGAGGGGCGAGCCGGCGCCCAGGGGCGGGCGAGTGGGATTGCTCATGCTCCCAGTGTGCCCCGCGTCCGTCGGCTGGCCGCGGAATCGGTGCGCGGCTCCACCACCACTAGACTCACGGCCGTGGCCCGAGTCGTCGTAGCTGTCATGCCGAAGCCCGAGATCCTCGACCCGCAGGGGAAGGCGGTGCTGGGCGCTCTGCCCCGCCTCGGCTTCGCCGGCGTGAGCGAGGTCCGTCAGGGAAAGCGCTTCGAGATCGAGATCGAGGGTGACGTCACCGACGCCGTCCTCGCCGAGGTGAACAAGATGGCCGAGACGCTGCTCTCGAACCCGGTCATCGAGGACTACGCCGTCACGGTCGAGGCCTCCGCGTGAAGGTCGGGGTCGTCACCTTCCCGGGCTCGCTCGACGACGTGGACGCGCAGCGCGCGGTCCGCATCGGCGGCAACGAGGCCGTGGCCCTGTGGCACGGTGACGCCGACCTCAAGGGTGTCGACGCCGTCATCCTGCCCGGCGGCTTCTCGTACGGCGACTACCTCCGCTGCGGTGCCATCTCGCGCTTCGCCCCGGTCATGGACAAGGTCGTCGAGGCGGCAGGCGCCGGCATGCCGGTGCTCGGCATCTGCAACGGCTTCCAGATCCTCTGCGAGTCCCACCTGCTGCCCGGTGCGCTGATCCGCAACGATCACCGCAAGTTCGTGTGCCGTGACCAGCTGCTGCGCATCGAGAACAACCGCACTCCCTGGACCTCGGCGTACGACGCCGGCCAGGAGATCCGCATCGTGCTGAAGAACGGCGAGGGCGGCTTCGTCGCCGACGCGCCGACCCTGGAGCGGCTCGAGGGCGAGGGCCAGGTCGTGGCGCGCTACCTCGAGATGAACCCCAACGGTTCGATGAACGAGATCGCCGGGATCACCAACGAGCGCGGCAACGTGGTCGGGCTGATGCCGCACCCCGAGCACGCGGTCGAGGAGCTCACCGGCAGCGGCCTCGACGGCCTCGGCTTCTTCACCTCGCTGGTCGAGGCGAGCTTCGCCTGACCCGCCGGATCCGGCCGGTCAGTGTCGACCGGCCTGGATCCGCACCCAGGTGTCGGTGTTCAGGACACTGCCGGAGGGCAGGCCGACCCGCGACCGGTAGGTCTTGACGTAGCCGGACATCGCGCCGTCGTACACGCCGTTGACCTGGATCTTCACCGACGGCATCGCGGCCTGCAGTGCGCGCTGCGCGCGGCGCACGTAGACACCCGTCGACCCGGGCTTGAGGACCGGACGGCTGCCGATCGAGAGCAGGATCATCCAGTCGCGCACGCTCCACGTGGCGCTGCGGGGATAGCCGCGGACGTTCTGCCAGCGGGTCGTGGCCGCCAGTGTCGCGGCGTCGAAGACGCCGGTGATCTCGCCGCGGTGGAAGCCGCGCACGGCCAGCAGGCACTGCAGGGCACGGGTCTGCGCGATCGAGGGGGTGTACGTCGCGCTGGGCGCGCGCAGGGCGCCGTAGCGGGCGAGGTCGATCTTGTAGCCGCGGCAGCGCTCGTCCAGCTGCGGGACCCGGCCGGGGCCGAGGTCGAGGTAGTTGCGGTCGATGTTGATCGTCACGCCGCCCCAGGTCTCGTTGTGCCCGCCCTGGTACTGCTTGACCCGACGGCCCGGCATCCAGGCGCTGGACGCGAGGTACTGCGTCGAGACGGCCACGCCGGGCTTGCCGTCCCAGCGAGCGATCCACAGCGTGTCGGGCAGCAGGAAGCCGGCGCTGTTGTTGCGGCGGAGGTCGTCGAGCATCTTGATGCCCGAGCCGGCGCTGGAGTAGAAGCCGGACAGGTAGCCGCGCTGGTGGAGGCGCTGGGTCCAGGCGTGCACGAAGCGGATGGCGGAGTTCTTGCAGCGCGAGTTCCCGATGTCGAAGGCTTCGAGGTCGTAGAACAGGGTGCTCTTGGGAACGATGCCGAGCTTCGTGGCGGCGGCGACCGCTCGGTCGGCCTCGAGGCGTCCCTGCGCGACGGCCTTGGCGTAGCCGTCGGTCGGGTCCGGGTTGATCGTCGGGTCGTCCTTGTACTTCGGGTAGCGCGCGGAGCAACTGGCCTGGGGGCCGAGCGTGATGGGCAGCAGCCGCCAGCCGCGGGCCAGCTGCTGGGTGACCCAGGCGGGCGTGAGGTTCGGCTGGCTGCGGCAGGCACGGGAGTTGCCCGAGATGTAGATGCCCACCGACATGAACGGCGAGTGCTCCATCCAGGCGTCCATCTTGGCCTGGGTCGGCGTCAGGCACTGGTCGAACCCGTAGCCCGAGAAGTTGCCCGGGGTCGGCTTGTTGGTGCTCGCTGCGGCCAGGTCGGCGGCCGGCCGGTCGTCGTCGCTGCGCAGGGGCGCGAGCAGGGCGAGGCCGAGCACGGCGGCGAGCAACGCGCAGAGGAAGGTGAACCGGGCTGGCATGGCGGGTAACTCCAGGGGAAGTAGGGGTCGAGCCGTCGGGAGCCACGTCACGATAACCTCAACAGTCACACAAGTAACAGGCATCGGCGTGAACTACAGGCCTGTAATTCGCCGGGCCGAGCCCGGTGACCCATCTCATGGGGGAGCGGGCGGAGGGCCCGGGCGCTGAGGCCGATAGATTTGACCCGTGGCCGACACTGCTTCTGGACCGACCCGTACGACGCTCGACACCGTGGCCGTTGCGGCCGCCGATCCCGGTCGCGACCAGCCGTGGTCCGAGCTCGGTCTGAAGAGCGACGAGTACGACCGGATCAAGCAGATCCTCGGCCGTCGACCCACCGGCGCCGAGCTCGCGATGTACTCCGTCATGTGGAGCGAGCACTGCTCCTACAAGTCCTCCAAGGTCCACCTCAAGCAGTTCGGCGAGATCCCCCAGGTGACGCCCATCGGCCCGATGCTCGCCGGCATCGGCGAGAACGCCGGCGTCCTCGACATCGGCCAGGGCTACGCCGTCAGCTTCAAGGTCGAGAGCCACAACCACCCGTCGTACGTCGAGCCCTACCAGGGCGCCGCGACCGGCATCGGCGGCATCGTCCGCGACATCATCGCGATGGGCGCCCGCCCGGTCGCGGTGATGGACCCGCTGCGCTTCGGCCCGCTCGACGCCGACGACACCCACCGTGTGCTGCCCGGGATCGTGGCCGGCGTCGGTGGCTACGGCAACTGCCTGGGTCTGCCCAACATCGGCGGCGAGGCCGTCTTCGACGAGACCTACCTCGGCAACCCGCTCGTCAACGCGCTCTGCGTCGGCGTGATGCGCCACGAGGACCTGCACCTCGCCAAGGCGTCCGGCGAGGGCAACCTCGTCGTCCTGTACGGCGCCCGCACGGGTGGCGACGGCATCGGCGGCGTCTCGGTGCTCGCCTCGGAGACGTTCGACGAGGACGGTCCGGCCAAGCGCCCGAGCGTCCAGGTCGGCGACCCCTTCATGGAGAAGCTGCTCATCGAGTGCACCCTCGAGCTGTTCCGGGCCGGCGTCGTCGCCGGCATCCAGGACCTCGGCGGTGCCGGTCTGTCCTGCGCGACCTCCGAGCTCGCGTCGGCCGGTGACGGTGGCATGCACGTCCACCTCGACAAGGTGCCGCTGCGCGACTCGACCCTCTCGCCGGAGGAGATCCTCATGAGCGAGAGCCAGGAGCGGATGATGGCGGTCGTTGAGCCCGCCGACATCGACGCGTTCCTCGCGATCACCACCAAGTGGGACGTCGAGGCCGCGGTCATCGGCGAGGTCACCGAGACCGGCCGCCTGCTCATCGACTGGCACGGCGAGACCGTCGTCGACGTCCCGCCGCGCACCGTCGCCCACGACGGCCCCGTCTACGAGCGGCCCTTCGCCCGACCGCAGTGGCAGGACGCCCTGCAGGCCGACGGCGCCGAGAAGCTCGCCCGGCCCACCACCGGCGCCGAGCTCCGCGCCACGCTCCTGCAGCTGGTCGCCAGCCCCAACCTCTGCGACAAGTCGTGGATCACCGACCAGTACGACCGCTACGTCCAGGGCAACACCGTCCTGTCGCAGCCGTCCGACAGCGGCATGGTCCGCGTCGACGAGGAGACCCACCTGGGCGTCTCCCTCGCCACCGACTGCAACGGTCGCTTCGCCAAGCTCGACCCGTACGCCGGCGCGCAGCTCGCGTTGGCCGAGGCCTACCGCAACGTCGCCACCGGCGGCGCCCTGCCGCTCGCGGTCAGCGACTGCCTCAACTTCGGCTCGCCCGAGGACTCCGACGTGATGTGGCAGTTCGCCGAGGCCTGCCGTGGCCTGAAGGACGCCTGCCTCGAGCTCGGCATCCCGGTCACCGGCGGCAACGTCAGCCTCTACAACCAGACCGGCGAGACGGCCATCCTGCCGACGCCGGTGGTGGCCGTCCTCGGTGTGATCGAGGACGTGCGTCGCCGTACCCCGTCGGTCTTCCAGGCGGCCGGTGAGCAGGTCGTCCTGCTCGGCACCACCCGCGAGGAGCTGTCCGGCTCGGAGTGGGCGAACGTCGTCCACGGCCACCTCGGCGGTCTCCCTCCGGCGGTCGACCTGGGCGCCGAGCGTGACCTCGCGCGGCTCCTCAAGGACCTGGTCGGCGTCGCGACGAGCGCCCACGACCTGTCCGACGGCGGTCTGGCCCAGTCCCTCGCGGAGGCGGCCATGGTCAGCGGGATCGGTGCGACCGTCAGCCTCGAGGGCGACGCGTTCCTCGGCCTGTTCGCCGAGTCCACGGCCCGCGCGATCGTGACCGTCCCGACTGCCGCGCTCGCCGAGCTCCGCACGCTGGCCGAGCGCCACGGCGTGCCGCTCACCGAGATCGGTGTCACCGGCGGCGACAGCCTCGCGGTCGAGGGTCAGTTCGACCTCGACCTGACCGAGCTGCGCACGGCCTGGAGCGCGACCCTGCCCGCTGCGCTCGGTTCCTGACCGAGCGCCACGGTGGTCGATCAGCGCAGCTTGACGCTGATCGTGCCCTCGATCTCGACGGTGCGCTTGCCCTCGCCGCCACCCCACAGGGAGCTCAGGGTGAGCTCGTAGCCCTGGTCGACCCGGAGCCGCTCGGACGTGTCCTCGTCGGCCTCGAAGATCAGGTGGTAGACCGAGGTGCAGCCACCCCGCTCGGGGTCGGGGCACGCTGAGAACTCACGGTCCTCGATCACCTTCGTGGGCTTCTCCTTGCCCAGCCGGAAGGTCGACTCGACGGCGGACGCCACGTAGATCGCGCCGGAACGGAGGTCGGCGGCGATCACGTCGTAGCGACGGGCCACGGTGCTGATCGTGACGACCCGCCATGCGGTGCCCTCGGGGGCCCAGGCGCCGCCGGCGTACGGGATGTCGGCGCTGCGGGTGATGTTGCAGGAGAAGTCGCCCAGGCGGGCCAGCTTGGGGAGGTCGAACTCGGCCTGGTTGGTGCAGGAGGCGGTGCGCTCCTTGCGGGGCTTGAGCTCGTAGAGCGGGGCGGCCAGTCCGGCCTCGCGGTCCCCGGTGGCCAGGTCGACGGTCTGGATGACGTCGTCGAACTCGACGGAGAGGGTTGCCTCCTTCGCGTCCGCAAGGTCCCCGGTGACCAGGACGTAGAAGGACTCGGCGCCCTCGCCGGTCGACTCGGGGGAGGGCAGGCGGTACTTCGCGCCGTCGGCGACCAGGTCGATGACCGGGCGGGTGTCGGTGTCGAGGTAGTCGGCGTAGTCGCCGAACGTGCCGGCGTCGTACTGCCAGGTGATCGGCACGAACGCACTGTTCTCGGGTGCGGTGACCGGCTCGAGCTGGCGGGTGTCGTTGGCGTCGAGCTCGGTGCTCGCCTCGCCCATGCTGACCTCGAGGCGACCGATGGGGAGCGCGATGCTCGACTTCTGCCCGTCCTGGATGAACTGGTCGTCCTGGCGGGCTCCGATGATGTCGCCGACGGTCACGCCGTCGTCGCCACCGCAGGCGGCGAGGGCGGGCATGACGGCGAGCAGGCCGAGGACGGCTGCAGCGGGTCGGCGGAGGCGCATGAGCGCCATTGTGACAGTCAGATCGCGACGGCCGGAGCCGGTTCCGGGATGCGCGGCCACTCGGCGGGCCGCGGGACCGTCCGCACGGACCGGGAGAGGGTGGGGATCAGGGCGACCACGGCGGTGATCGCCGACAGGACGAGCACGGCCTGGCCGCCGCCCAGCACGGACAGCAGGAGGCCTGCGAGTGCGGGCGCCAGCGGCATCGAGAGCATCGAGGTGAACTGCATCGTCGACTGGACCCGTCCGATCAGCTCGGGCGGGGTGATCGCCATCCGGTACGAGCCGATGCCCGCGTTGCCCGCCGGGTTGAGGAACATGCCCGCCGACGCGGCGAGGGCCATCGCCCAGGGGTGGTTCCACAGTGCGAGGGGCAGGGAGAGCGGGACGAAGCTCCACGCCACGAGGACGGTGAGGCGGCCGGTCGCGAAGCGGTCGATCAGCCACGGCGCGGCCAGGGCGCCGAGGATCCCGAAGCCGCCGATCGCGGCCTCGACCAGGCCGATCTGCCACGCGGGGAAGCCGGCCTCGATCAGTCGCAGGAGCGAGACGAAGAAGAGTGCGTTGACCGCGAGGTTCGCCGCGGGCGACCACACCAGCAGGACGCGCAGGAACGGTCGCGCCCAGAGGAAGCGCAGACCTTCCCCGAGGTCCCGCAGCGGCCGGGAGGTGCCGGTGCCGGGACGCGGGGAGAGGTCGGCCCGGACCCTGCCGAGCAGGAGCCAGCCCACGGCGTAGGTGATGACGTCGGCGGCGAAGGGTGCCCATCGGGCGAGGGTGAAGAGCGCTCCGCCGAGCGGACCGCCGAGCAGGGCCGCGACGTGCTGGCGGGCCTGCTGCTGGCTCAGCGCGGTTGGCAGCTCCTCGCGACTGACGATGCTGCGGATGGCGGAGTACTCCGCCGGGCTGAAGAGCCCGGTCGCGACGCCAGTGGTCAGCGCGACGAGGAGCAGGTGCGCCATGGTCAGCGTGCCGGTGATGCCGGCGACCACGAGCGTCCCGTAGAGGACCACGCCGGCGCCGAGGGAGAAGCGCATCAGGCGCAGCCGGTGCCAGCGGTCGGCCAGGACCCCGGCCGGCAGCAGCATCGCGACCATCCCGAGCAGGAAGACCGCTTCGGCCGCAGCGGCCCACAGGGCCGATCCGGTCATCGAGTAGGCGACCAGGGGCATCGCGAAGGTCGTGACGCGCGAGCCGAGCTCGGACACCGTGGCGCCGACCCAGAGCGCGGTGAAGTCGCGGTTCCGGGCGAGTGAGCGGAAGGAGGGCATGTCCGCACCATATGGTGCGCAACAATCAATGCGCAAGATGTGTTGCGCAACTTGTGGTGCGCATGTCGCTACGCTGTCGCCATGGTCATGTACGACGACCCGCGGATCCTGCGCGCGATCGCCCACCCCACCCGCAACCGGGTCCTGCACGAGCTCTCCGCCGCCGGGTCTTTGCGTGCGGCCGACGTCGCCCGCCGCATCGAGGTGCCCGCCAACCAGGCGAGCTTCCACCTGCGCCAGCTCGCGAAGTACGGCCTCGTGGAGGAGGACCCCGACGGCGGGCGCGACCGCCGCGACCGGATGTGGCGCCTGGTCGACGCCGACGGGATCCGGTTCCGCACCTCCGACATGCTCGCCCAGCCGGGCGGCCGCGCGGCGTTCGCCGTCTTCAAGCGCAACACCGTCGAGTGGGGCCGCCACCTCGTCGAGCGGGCGCTCGCGCACGAGGACGGCCACACCGACCGCAAGAGCGTCTCGGAGTGGTCGGTGCTGATGAGCCCCGACGAGGCCGAGCAGCTGATGGAGGACCTGACCGAGGTCATCGAGCGCTACCGTGCCGTCGGTCGCGAGGGCGGCATCGACGCCGGCCGCGAGACCTACTCGGTCTTCCAGCTCATCCAGCCCTACCCCGACCTGCCGGCGGAGGAGGGCTGATGCCCGCTCGCCTGCGCCCCGCGGATCCCGCGGAGGTGGCCGCTGCCCTGGCCCGGGTCGCGGCAGCTGCCGACGGGGCCGACGAGCCCCAGCGCGCCGACCTGCGCCTGCTCACCAAGCACTACCTCGCGGTCCTCGAGACCCGCGCTCCCGGCCGCTCGGTGGAGGTCCGGGTGCCGCCGTACGCCGCCGTCCAGGTCATCGAGGGAGTACGCCACACGCGGGGTACTCCTCCGGCCGTCGTCGAGATGGTCGCGGCCACCTGGATCGCGCTCGCGTCGGGTGCGCTGGAGTGGTCCGCCGCGGTGGGAAGCGGCCAGGTCCACGCCAGCGGCGAGCGCACCGACCTGACGGCGTACCTGCCGTTGGAGTAGCGCTGGTCGGGTCACATAGGTTGGCTCCCATGACCGGACCTGTCTCCACCTCTGACCTGCGTACGCGTCTCGCCGAGCTCCTCCCGGGTGTCCGATCGGACCTCGAGGCGCTCGTCCGCATCCCGTCGGTCAGCGCTGACCCTGCCCGTCTCGACCAGGTCGAGCTGAGTGCCCGTGCCACCGCGGACCTGTTCGCGGCCGAGGGCGTGGACGTCGAGATCGTGCGTGCCTTCGACGGCGCCCCGCCGGCCGTGATCGGCCACCGCGCAGGTCCCGAGGGTGCGCCCACCGTGCTGCTCTACGCCCACCACGACGTCCAGCCCGAGAACGACCACGCCGAGTGGGACAGCCCGCCGTGGGAGCCGACCGAGCGCGACGGCCGTCTCTACGCCCGCGGCGCGGCCGACGACAAGGCCGGCATCGTCACGCACGTGGCCGCCCTGCGCGCGTTCGGCGACGAGCTCCCGGTGTCGGTGAAGGTGTTCATCGAGGGGGAGGAGGAGGTCGGTTCCGACACCCTCCCCGCACTTCTCGAGACCTATCAGGACCGCCTGGCCGCCGACGTCATCGTGATCGCCGACTCCGGCAACTGGGACATCGGCGTGCCTGCCCTGACCACCTCGCTTCGCGGACTGGTCCGCGTCGACGTCGAGGTCCGCACCCTCACCCACGCCGTGCACTCCGGCATGTGGGGCGGTCTGGTCCCGGACGCCCTGATCACCCTGTCGCGCCTCATCTCGACCCTCCACGACGACCGCGGCAACGTCGCCATCGAGGGCCTGCACTCCGGTCCTGCGGCCGACGTCGACTACCCCGAGGACCGGCTCCGCGCCGAGTCCGGTGCCGCGGCCGGCATCGAGTGGATCGGCGAGGGCTCGGCGGTCGAGCGGCTGTGGACCAAGCCGGCGCTCAGCATCACCGGACTGGACGCCCCCAAGGTCGACGGCGCGTCCAACACCCTGGTCCCCGCTGCGCGCGCCAAGATCTCCCTGCGCATCGCGCCCGGGGACACCACCGCCAACGCGCTCGCCTGCCTGCAGCGCCATCTCGAGGCCAACGTCGCCTGGGGTGCCACCCTGACCACCACGGTCGTCGACACCGGTGAGGCCACCCAGATCGATGCGACCGGTCCGGCGTACGACGCCGCCCGGTCGGCGTTCCAGGAGGCCTGGGACGGCACCGCCCCGGTCGACATGGGCGTCGGTGGCTCGATCCCGTTCATCGCCGAGTTCCTCGAGACGTTCCCGCAGGCGTCCGTGCTCGTCACCGGCGTGGAGGACCCCGACACCCGCGCCCACGGCCCGAACGAGGGCCTGCACCTGGCCGAGTTCGAGAAGGTCCTGCTCGCCGAGACACTGCTGCTCCGCAACCTCGCGGGCTGACGGGGCCCCGCGGGACAAAAGTAGACTGATTCAGTAGAGTTAGTCGGGTGACCGCCACCGACACCCCTCTCAGCACCTCCGGACCGACCGCGACCAGCCAGCGCGTGGCTGTCATCGGCGGCGGTGCGAGCGGGGTGCTGACGGCGATCAACCTGCTGGTGCGCTCCGACGATCCCTCGCTCGAGGTGGTCATCCACGAGGCGAGCGGCATCGTCGGTCGCGGCATCGCGTACGGCACCAACGACCAGCGCCACCTGCTCAACGTGCGCGCCCGGCACATGAGCGCCTTCCCCGACTCGCCCTCCGACCTGCTCGACTGGGCCCTGCGCACCGGCCGCAGCAGCGACCCGCAGGGCTTCCTGCCGAGGGCGGACTTCGCGATCTACCTCCAGGACCGTCTGGCCGACGTCGCTGACGACCGGCTCCGGGTCCGGGCCGGCCGGGTCCAGGACATCGTCGCGACCGCGAACGGCTTCGAGATCGTCACCGAGCGCTCCCGCTCCACGGCGGCGGCGGTCGTGCTCTGTCACGGCAACCAGCCACCCCGGCCCCTCCGGGTCGAGGGTCAGGACCTGCCGGACGCACCGTGGCACGTCGCGAACCCGTGGGAGCTGAGCCGGCTCCGGGCCCTGCCGGCCGATGCGTCCGTGGTCGTCGTCGGCACCGGCCTGACCGCCGTCGACACCGTCATCACCCTGCTCGAGGACAGCGCCGAGCGGAAGGTCACCATGCTCAGCCGTCGCGGCCGGCTCCCCAAGCCGCACGTCGGCCAGGCGCACACGGCGTGGGTGACGAAGGTTCCCGAGGGTCCGCTGAGCGCCGACGGGCTGGCCGAGGCGGTGGCCGATGAGTGCCGGGCCGCCGCCGAGCGCGGGGTCGGCTGGCGGGCCGTCGTCGACGGCCTCCGCCCGGCGACCCAGGACCTGTGGCGACGCCTTCCGCACGCGGAGCGGGTCCGCTTCCTCCAGGTGCACGCCCGTGAGTGGGAGGTCCGCCGGCACCGGATGGCGCCGGACGTCGCGCTGCGCCTGCAGCGCTACCGCTACGAGGGTCGCCTCGCGATCCGTGCCGGCACCCTCGCCGACGTCGTGGACCGCGGGCAGCGGTGTCAGGTCACCACCGACCCCGCAGGGGTGTACGACGTCGACGCGATCGTGAACTGCACCGGCCCCCTCGCCGACGTCCGGGAGAGCCAGGACCCGCTGCTGCGTTCGTTGCTCGCGAGGGGCGCCGCCGGCCCGGACCCGCTCGCGCTCGGCCTCGACGCGACCGACGACGGACGCCTGCGCGGTGCCGACGGCCGGGTGGTCGACGGCGCCTACGTCGTCGGCCCGCCGCGCAAGGGCACGCTGTGGGAGTCGACCGCGATCCCCGAGATCCGCGCGCAGGCAGCGCAGGTCGCTGCCGCAGTGGTGGAACGCACGTCTCGCCGGAGCCTCGCGAACTGAGCTCACGAGCCGATCGCCGGTAGGCTTCACGACGTGTGCGGAGTCTTCGGCGTATGGGCCCCGGGTGAAGATGTCGCCAAGCTGACCTACTTCGGTCTCTACTCGTTGCAGCACCGCGGGCAGGAGTCCGCGGGCATCTCGGTCAGCAACGGGCGACAGATCCTGGTCTACAAGGACATGGGACTCGTTTCCCAGGTCTTCGACGAGAACACCCTCGCGTCGTTCCGCGGCCACCTGGCCGTCGGTCACTGCCGCTACTCCACCACCGGTGCGAGCACCTGGCAGAACGCGCAGCCGACCTTCCGTCCGACCGAGCACGGCTCGATCGCGCTCGGCCACAACGGCAACCTGATCAACACCGCCGAGCTCGCCGACATGGTCTCGGCGCTGCCGAGCGACGAGGGCGAGCTGGAC
This sequence comes from Nocardioides sp. Root190, assembly GCF_001428565.1. Taxonomy (GTDB): domain Bacteria; phylum Actinomycetota; class Actinomycetes; order Propionibacteriales; family Nocardioidaceae; genus Nocardioides. Next base: position 13,563 of record NZ_LMIA01000008.1, read on the forward strand.
ATCCACGCGCGCAACCTCGAGGCCGCCACCAACGACACCAGCCTGGTCACCGCGCTGCTGGCGCACCACCCCGACCAGTCGCTCGAGACCCGCGCGCTCGAGCTCCTCCCGCAGGTCCGGGGCGCCTTCTCGTTCGTCTTCATGAACGAGAACACCCTGTACGCCGCCCGCGACCCCGAGGGCATCCGCCCGCTCATGCTCGGCCGGCTCGACCGCGGCTGGGTCGTGGCGAGCGAGGACGCGGCGCTGGCCACGATCGGCGCGAGTGTCGTGCGCGAGGTCGAGCCCGGCGAGCTGCTCGTCATCGACGAGGACGGCCTGCGCTCCCACAAGTTCGCCGAGCCGCGCCGCAAGGGCTGCGTGTTCGAGTACGTCTACCTCGCCCGTCCCGACGCCACCATCGCCGGCCGCAGCGTGCACGAGGCACGGGTCGAGATGGGCCGCCAGCTGGCCCGCGAGTTCCCTGTCGACGCCGACCTGGTGATCCCGGTCCCGGAGTCGGGCACGCCTGCCGCTGCCGGCTACGCACTGGAGAGCGGCATCCCGTTCGGCCAGGGCTTCGTCAAGAACGCCTATGTCGGACGTACCTTCATCCAGCCCAGCCAGACCCTGCGCCAGCTCGGCATCCGGCTCAAGCTGAACGCGCTGGAGCACATGATCCGCGGCAAGCGGATCGTCGTGGTCGACGACTCGATCGTGCGTGGCAACACCCAGCGTGCCCAGGTCCGGATGCTCCGCGAGGCCGGCGCGGCCGAGGTCCACGTGAGGATCTCCAGCCCGCCGGTGAAGTGGCCCTGCTTCTACGGCATCGACTTCGCCACGCGCGCCGAGCTGATCGCCAACGGCCTGACCCCCGACGAGATCGCCGCCAGCGTCGGTGCCGACAGCGTCGGCTACATCTCGCTCGAGGGCATGATCGAGGCCACCCGCCAGCCGGAGCCGACCCTCTGCACCGCGTGCTTCACCGGGAAGTACCCCATCGAGCTGCCCGACGAGAGCCTGCTCGGCAAGCACCTCCTCGAGGCCACGCTCGAGCCGAGCACCCACGGCGAGGCACTGCCCGTCTTCAACAATCCCTGACGGAGAACCATGAGCAACGACAACGCCTACGCCCGCGCCGGGGTCGACATCGAGGCCGCTGACCGCGCCATCGACCTGATGAAGGAATGGATCGAGAAGGCGCGTCGCCCCGAGATGCTGGGTGGGCTCGGCGGGTTCGCCGGCCTCTTCGACGCCTCGGCACTGCTGTCGTACAAGCGCCCCCTGCTCGCGACCTCCACCGACGGTGTCGGCACGAAGGTCGCCGTCGCGCAGATGATGGACAAGCACGACACGATCGGCTTCGACCTGGTCGGCATGGTCGTGGACGACCTCGTCGTCTGCGGTGCCGAGCCGCTGTTCATGACCGACTACATCGCCACCGGCAAGGTCGTCCCGGAGCGCATCGCGGCGATCGTCAAGGGCATCGCCGAGGCGTGCCTGGAGGCCGGCTGCGCCCTCGTGGGCGGCGAGACCGCGGAGCACCCGGGCCTGCTCGCGCCCGACGAGTACGACGTCGCGGGCGCCACGACCGGCGTGGTCGAGGCGGGCGCGCTGCTCGGCCCCGGCCGGGTGCGCCCCGGCGACGTCGTGATCGCCATGGCGGCCAGCGGCCTGCACTCCAACGGCTACTCCCTGGCGCGCCACGTGTTCTTCACCCAGGCCGGGTGGAGCGTGGACCGTCACGTCGAGGAGTTCGGCCGCACCCTCGGCGAGGAGCTGCTCGAGCCGACCCGGCTCTACACGAAGCCGTCGCTGGCGATCGCCCGCGAGACCGAGACGCACGCGATGGCCCACGTCACCGGTGGCGGCCTCGCGAACAACCTGGCCCGGGTGATGCCGCCCGAGCTCAAGGCGACCCTCGACCGCTCGACCTGGACCCCCGGCGCCGTCTTCGACGTCGTGCGCACGCTCGGGGAGGTCCCGCAGGCCGATCTTGAGGCCACCCTCAACTGTGGCGTCGGCATGGTCGCCCTCGTCGCACCTGACTCCGTCGACGCCGCGATCGCCCGGCTGGGCGACTTCGGCGTGTCGGCCTGGGTGGCCGGCGAGGTCGGCGTCGACCCCGAGCTCGAGGGCTCCGTCGAGCTGGTCGGACAGCACGCCGGCTGGTGACCTGCATCTCCCGACCCGCGTTTCGGGAGGGCTGGTGTGGGGGAACAGCCATCGGGCATGTAACGTTGTTCCCACGAGACTCTGATTCAGCAGTCCGGGGCCCGGAGGGTTCCCGGCCAAGTGTGCGAGGGGGCTGGACCCTATGGGCCGCGGCCGTGCGAAAGCCAAGCAGACGAAGGTCGCTCGCGACCTGAAGTACCGCAACCACGACACGGATCTTGGCGCCTTGGCGCGCGAGCTCCATGGCGAGCCGGTTGACCGTGAAGAGGAGGTCGACCCGGAAGTGCTGGAGAAGTGGTCGGACTACTCCGAGCGCAAGGACTGACGCCCGACTCCTCGTGAGTCAGTCCCGGCACTCACCCATGACGATCACGTCGCCGTGGGTGCCGTAGCCCGCGAGCGCACCACCTGACGGCGTACCGTCGAACGTCACCATCCGCCACTCGTCTCCCGGCACTGCCGGGTTGGGCGCGATGACGCTCGGCCACGGGATGTTGGTCGGGTACGGCGCCTCGAGGGTTTCGATCTCGCGCATGGCGAGGTCGAAGACCGGGAACCGTTCGCGGACCCTGCGGGTGTTGTCGCGCCCGTCGCTGGCCAGCACCCGCCAGCCTGCGTCGGTGCGCAGCAGGGTCGTCCCCTCGCTCGCGCGACGGTCCGTGGCAGCGCCCAGCAGGGTGAGCTCCTCCAGCGACGGCCCGCGGGCGAGCAGCGGGTGGAAGTCGAAGAACCGGCGCGCGCTGACGTAGCCGACCAGCCAGGAGCCGTCCTCCTCGCGCGCCAGGTGCGGGTCCCAGACGCCGACGCTGGGGCCGTCGGTGGGCAGGTCGAGGGTGCGGGTCCCGAGCAGGTGCTCCCCGCGGGTGATGTCGGCCTTCGTCTCGGCCAAGGTGATCGCGACCGTGGCGTGTTCGCGCTCGCGCCTGGCCGACGGGAAGTCCGACCAGGTGCTGGTCGCGACGAGCCAGCGCTCGCCGTCGCGCACGACGTGCGTGGCGTGGTCGCCGTAGCCTCCCGGCGCGTCCGGTCGTTGGAAGTACAGCGCGGCACGGTGCCGTACCTCCCCTTGTACGTCGAGTTCCCACAGGGAGGTGTGCGCCGTGCCGAAGAAGCCTGGTCCCGCGCTGGTCGCCGAGAACAACACCGAGCCGTCCGGGAGTCGGTACGCCGATCCGTCGGCGTGCGACACCAGCCGGGTGTCGCGCAGCCCGAGCTGGCCGAACGAGCCGGCCGTCCAGCCGGACACCGTGCCGCGGCCCGAGGCCCAGCCGGCGCTCAGTCCCGCGAGCCAGTCGGCGTCGCGCACGTCCGGCGCGCCCGGCAGCGAGCCGTCCGCGAGGTCGACCCTGCCGCGGACCACCCAGGCGCCGTCCTCGCAGGTCAGCGCGGCGACGTGGGTCCCGGTCAGTGAGAGCGCGAGCCGCGTCGGTGCGCACCGCGGTCGCCCCCGGCGTCGGCTCCGGCGTCGCTCCGTGCCCGCGGGAGTGGTGATCGACAACGAGACCCGGCCGTCGGTGAGCTCGACCGCGAGCTCGGTCCCGTCGGGTCCCAGCAGCCAGGCGCGGGTGGCTCCGTCAGGGCGCTGTGGTGCGAGGGCGATCTCCACGGCGCCGAAGGGCGCCAGCAGCGGGATGGTCCCCGTGCTCGACTGCGGACCCGATGTCGCGACGTACGACTCGGTGATGGCCGCCGATCCGACGACGGCGACCGGACGGTGGCGGGCCGTGATCTTCATGCGGGGCAGCACGGCCTGAGGATCCCATGCCGGACTTCGCCTCGGGGCGGTAGGTTCCGCGCCATGCCCGTCACCCTCACGCCCCTCGCCGGCGGCAACGGCATCGCGCTGGTCTCTGCCCGGCCCGGTCCCGACCTCGCGGCGGCCGGCTGGTCCGAGGTCGAGTACGCCGCCAGCGGCACCTCGCCCGTGCCCTTCACGACCCGCGTGGTGGTCCGGCGACCGGAGTCGGCACCGTTCAGCGGCACCCTCGTCGTCGAGTGGCTCAACGTGAGCTCCGGGTCGGACGCGGCGCCCGACTGGACCTATCTCGCCGACGAGCTGGTCCGGCAGGGGCACGCCTGGGCCGGCGTGTCCGCGCAGTTCAACGGCGTGGAAGGTGGTGCCGCGCTGGTCGCCGTGGAGGGCGCCGCGGCGCAGGGGCTCAAGGGCCTCGACCCGGAGCGCTACGGCGCGCTCGCGCACCCCGGGGACGCCTTTGCCCACGACGTCTTCACCCACGCCGCGCGGGCGGTGGCGGCGCTGGTGGGGGCTGGACAGGTCCTCGCGATCGGGGAGTCGCAGTCGGCGTACCTCCTCACGACGTACGTCAACGAGGTCCACCAGCAGGAGTCCTTCTTCGACGGCTTCCTGATCCACAGCCGCGGCGACGTCGCGGCGCCGGCGGGGGAGGCCGGCTGCGGGATCGACCTGGTGGCAGCTCGTGCCTCCGGTGTCCCGACGCCGATCCGCGACGACCTCGACGTGCCGGTGGTCGTGCTCGAGACCGAGGGGGACCTGCTCGGCCGGATGAACTACGTCGCGGCCCGCCAGCCCGACGGGCCGTTGCTGCGGGTCTGGGAGGTCGCCGGTGCGGCCCATGCCGACCTGTTCCAGATCGGTGACTTCGAGGCGTTCCTGGGCTGCGCGGACCCGGTCAACCGGGGCCAGCAGGTCTACGTCGTGCGGGCCGCCCTGCGTCACCTCGTCGCGTGGGCGGGTGGTGGCCCCGCAGCGCCGTCGGCGAAGCCGCTCGAGATCCGCGACGGCGCCTTCGTGCGCGACGAGGTCGGCAACGTGCGCGGCGGCGTGCGGACGCCCGTGGTCGACGCCGCCGTCGAGGTCCTGGCGGGCGACGCTCCGGGGGCGTCGGTGATCTGTGGGCTGTTCGGGCGCACCCTGGCCCTGCCGGCCGAGGTGCTCCGCGGCCGATGGCGCTCCCACGAGGACTACGCGACGGCGTACGCCGCAGCCGCCGACGCTGCGATCGCCGCCGGCTTCGTGCTCCCCGAGGACCGCGACGCGGTGCTCGGGGAGATGCGCAGCCTCTGAGGATCAGGAGGCGGCGTAGCCGCCGTCCACGAGGTGGTAGCTGCCGGTGATGAAGGTGGCGGCGTCGGATGCGAGGAAGGCGACCAGTGCGGCGACCTCCTCGGACGTGCCGAGCCGGCCGGTGGCGTGCTTCTCGGCGAGTGCCTGCTGGGTCTCGGCGTCGAGGTTGGCCTCGAGCAGCGGCGTGGTGATGAAGCCGGGGCCGACGGCGGTGACCCGCACGCCCTGGCCACTGTGCTCGAGCGCGGCGTTCTTGGTCAGGCCGACCAGTGCGTGCTTGGAGGTGACGTACGCCGACGAGCCGGCGATGCCGACCGAGCCGAGCACGGATCCCATGTTGACGATGGCGCCGCCACCGTTGGCCGCGATGGCGGCGACCTGGGCCCGTACGCCGTAGAAGACGGCATTGAGGTTGATGTCGATGACCCTGCGCCAGGAGTCGACGGGGTACTCGCCGATCGGCGCGTCGGCGCCACCGATGCCGGCGTTGTTGACGGCGATCCGCAGCGGCGCGAGGGCCTCGGCGGCGGTGACCATCGCGGTCGCGACCTCGGGGTCGCCGACGTCGCCGACGAAGGCGGCGGCCGTGCCGCCGGCGGTGGTGATCGCCTCGACGACCGTCGCGGCAGCGGTCTCGTCGATGTCGGCGACCAGCACGGCGGCGCCGTTCGCGGCCAGCAGCTCGGCGACGGCGCGCCCGATGCCGGAGCCTGCTCCGGTGACGATCGCGGAGCGTCCTGCTACGTCGTAGGTGGCCATGTCTTCCTCCGGTTCCGGGCTGCGCCTCGCAACCCCTGGGATCTATCCGACAGATGTCGGTTAGAAACCATAACCGACATCTGTCGGATAACATTCCGCGGATGGACCCCCGCCAGCAGCGCAGTCGTGCCGCTCTCCACGAGGCGGTGCTGCGGCTGGCCTCCGAGCGGGCCGTCGCGGACATCTCGATCACCGCGGTGGCGGCCGAGGCCGGGGTGCACCGCTCGACCGTCTACGACCACGCAGGCTCGGTCGAGGAGCTGCTGCGGGCGGCACTCGGCGCCGAGCTCGACGAGCTCCGCCGGGGCCTCCCCGAGGCGGGGGCCGGCCCCGACGAGGTGGACCGGGCCGTGACAGCGGTGACCCGGGGCGTGCTCGAGCACGTCGCGCGCCACGACGGGATCTACCGCGCCGGCCTGGCCGAGGGCGGCGCGGACCACGGGCTGCGCGCCATGCTCGGGCGCCACTTCCGTGAGAGCGGACGGCTGTTGCAGGCTGGTGCCGGCTCCGGCGTGACGGTCGACGTCCCGGGGCAGCCGCACGACTTCGTCGCCGACGCTGCTGCGCAGTTCATCGCCGACGGCACCGTCGGTGTGATCGCGGCGTGGCTGCAGCGCCCCGGCGTCTCGGTCGAGGAGGTCCTCGACGTCTACGTGCGCCTGGTGCCACCGTGGTGGCCGCGCGACCTCACCGCTCAGGCGTAGGCAACTAAGATTGTCGAAATACTAGAGTCTTTGGTTCCGGTGAGGGAGAGGTGTCCAGGTGGGACAGGAGGCGACGAAGCGGACCGCTCGCGGACTGCTCGTCCGCGGCGGGCGCACGCAGATCGGCAGCGAGGAGCACTACCCCGAGGAGCGCCCGGTGCGCGCGGTCGAGGTCGCCGACCTCTGGGTCGACGAGCACCCCGTGACCGTTGCGGAGTTCCGCAGGTTCGTGGCGGACACCGGCCATCTCACTCTCGCCGAGCAGGGACCCCGGCCCGCGCCCGGCGAGCGGGCCGAGGACCTCGTGCCCGGCTCGCTGGTCTTCACCCCACCTCCGGGGCCGGTGCCGCTCGATGACTGGCGGCGCTGGTGGTCGTGGCTGCCCGGTGCCGACTGGCGCCACCCCGGCGGTCCCGGCACGGACCTCTCCGGCCGCGACAAGCACCCGGTCGTCCACGTCGCGCGCAGCGACGCCGAGGCCTACGCCGCGTGGGCCGGCAAGCGGCTGGCGAGCGAGGCCGAGTGGGAGCACGCCGCGCGCGGGGGTACGACGTCGACGTACCCGTGGGGAGAGGAGCTCGAGCCCCGCGGGCGGCCGATGGCCAACACGTTCCGCGGTGACTTCCCGTGGCGCCACGAGAGCCCGTCAGGTGCGGGCACCACGCCGGTCGGGACCTTCCGGCCCAACGGCCACGGCCTGGTCGACATGATCGGCAACGTCTGGGAGTGGACGGCCTCCTCCTGGACCGACGACCACGGTCCGGCGCCGCTCCAGGTCGTCGCCAGCTGCTGCGCACCGACCGTGTCCGCCGAGGAGTCGCGCGGTGTCACCAAGGGCGGCTCCCACCTGTGCGCGTCGTCGTACTGCCGCCGCTACCGGGCCAGTGCCCGGCAGGGCCAGGCGATGGACAGCAGCACCGGGCACCTCGGCTTCCGCTGCGTCCGCGACGCCTGACGGCTCAGGCCACCAGGTCCTTCCAGCCGGCCGCGAGGTAGTCGATGAACGCAGTGCCGACGTGCTCGTCGGCCAGCGTGGCCCGACTCACCGGACGTGCCCGTGCCTCGAAGGTCGGGTCGGCGAGCGCGCGTGCCGCGAAGTCGTGGTGCAGGATCGCGCCGGTGCCGACGGTCACCAGGTCGGCGCCCTTCGCCAGGCACCACCGGGCGTCCTCGGCCGACAGCACCCGGCCGGCGACCGACAGTGCTGCGCCGTGGCGCGGAAGATCGGTGAAGTGCTCGATCAGCAGGCCGCCGTGGCCCTCGCCGCGCGGCTGCATGAACACGTCCCACAGCGACATGTCGAGGCGGTCAAGGTGGCCGGAGGCGAGCACCTGCCGGGCGATCTCGCGGCCCTCGGGCAGGCTGATGCCGTTGCCCTCCGGGGTGAGCCGCAGGCCGAGCTGGAAGTCGGGTCCGGTCGCGGAACGGATCGCGGCCAGGGCCTCGAGCAGGACCCGCACCCGGTTGTCGAGGGAGCCGCCGTACCTGTCCTCGCGCTGGTTGTGGCGTGCGTCGAGGAACTGTCCGAGCAGGTAGCCGTGGGCGCCGTGCAGCTCGACACCGTCGAAGCCGGCCCGCTCGACGCGGACCGCGGCGGCGACGAAGTCCTCGACGACCTGCTCGACGCCGGAGGTCGTCAGTGCGACCGCGCCGCGCTCGGGCTCGTCCCACGGGCACTGGGTCGGCACGCCGCTCACGGCTGGGTCGGCCCGACGTCCGCCGTGGTGCAGCTGGACCGAGGAGCGCGTGCCCGTCGCCCGTAGGCCCTCGGCCAGGCGACGCAGTCCGGGCAAGTGCTCGTCCCCGCTCGCGCCGAGCTGGCCGGCCCACGCCTGGCCGGCGGGAGAGACGAAGGCGGCGCACGTGGTGGTGAGGCCGAAGCCACCGCGTCCCCGGGCGACGAGCCACGCGTACTCGTCGTCGGACAGCGTTCCGTCGGGGTTGCTCTGCACGTTGGTCAGCGGCGCCAGCGCGAAGCGGTTGGCCAGCTCGGAGCCGTGCAGCAGGGGGAACGGGGCGGCGAGGGAGGTCACCCGCCCATCCTGCCGGGCGGTCCACGGGACGCACGAAGGGCCCCACCTGCTGGTGGGGCCCTTCGACTGCGCGTGGCCAGGGGCGGGGTCGAACCGCCGACCTACCGATTTTCAGTCGGTCGCTCGTACCAACTGAGCTACCTGGCCGGGCAGTCGCACACCTTACCGGAGCCCGGGCCGTGGCACGAAAGCGGCGGCACCCTGCGGGATCCGGAGTGTGGCGTCGATGGGCGTACCGGGTGCCCTGCCCACTATGCTGACCACGCTGTGGCAGGTCCGTCCCGCTGCAGTGGGCCCCCATCGTCTAGCGGCCCAGGACACCGCCCTTTCACGGCGGGTACGCCGGTTCGAATCCGGTTGGGGGTGCGCCGGTGTGGCTGAATCGGTCCCGATTGGGAGCAGCGGAGGCCCATGGGTTAGAGTTCCATCCGCTTCACCAGTTCGATCGGTGGGAGCAAACCTGGCCCTGTAGCGCAGTTGGTTAGCGCGCCGCCCTGTCACGGCGGAGGTCGCGAGTTCGAGTCTCGTCAGGGTCGCAGAAGAAGAGAACCGCTCCGGATCCCGGAGCGGTTCTCCTCGTTTTGGTGGTCGTCGCTGGGGGCGCCTCAGCCGAGCTGGTTGTTCGGGTCGTGGACGATCACCGTGCCGCCGATCCGGTCGGCGAGGGTGCGGTGCCGCGGCTCGTCGCTGAGGAACAGCACGAACGACACGATGCTCGAGATGCCGCAGGTGATGAACGAGATCAGGTAGTCGACGATGTTGCGCAGGGCCATGTCGCCCCACTCGGCGCGTGCCCGACGGTCTTCCTTCCACGCCTTCATGCCGAGCACCTGCAGTGCCGGGCTGGTCCCCTTGCCCCACACGATCAGGCCCCAGACGATGTAGCCGATGCCGAGCGTGACGAAGACCAGCGGGATGGTGAGGAAGTAGGCGCCGACCCGGCGCCCCTGCGAGGCGATGAGGACGCCCGGCGGCAGACCGAGGTGTGCCTCGGGGGAGTAGGGCGAGACCTGGCCGTAGCCGGGAGCGCCGTACCCGGGACCGCCGTACGGGTTCGGTGCGCCGTACGGGTTGGGGGCGCCGTACGGGCTGGGGTCGGGCGGGGGCTGCTTGGCGTAGGGGTCGGAGCCGTAGGCAGGCGCGCCCGGGAAGGGCTCGTACGGGCCGGGAGGGTTCTCAGACATGGCTGCATCCTGTCACCGCCACTTCCCCCGTCGGCAAGAATGGCGGGCGTGCCGGTCGAGATGAGCCCCGAGGACTTCGACGCGCTCGTCGACACCGCCCTGGACCAGATCCCCGAGGCGCTCGCGCGGCTGGTGAGCAACGTGGTCGTCCTGGTCGAGGACGAGCCGCCGGAGGGCGAGCCCGACGACCTGCTCGGGTTGTACGACGGCGTCGCGCTCACCGAGCGCGACGGAGGGCTGATGCCCCAGCTGCCCGACCGGATCTTCCTCTTCCGTGGCCCGCTCCTCGACATGTGCGAGGACGCCGAGGACCTGGCCGAGGAGATCCGGATCACCGTGGTCCACGAGGTCGCCCACCACTTCGGCATCGACGACGACCGCCTCCACGAACTCGGCTACGCCTGACCTGATCGCTCCGCCTGCGATAGTCCCGGGTCAAAAGCACCGCGACACGCCGACTTCCGGTGCTTTTGACCCGGGACTACCGTGCCGAGGCGGTGAGGTGGAAGCCCAGGGCGCAGGCCGCGAGGCCGAGCAGGATCGTCGCGATCGCGTACGCCGTGCCTCTCCGCGGGCCGAGGTCGCGGGTCTGGACGGCGAGCGAGGAGTACGTCGACAGGCCGCCGCACAGGCCGGTGCCGACGAGGGCGAGCGCGACGCCGTCCAGGGACCAGCCGACGCAGGCGCCCAGCAGCAGGCTGGCCACGGTGTTGGCCGAGAGGGTGCCGAGGTGCCAGCGGCCGTCGTACCGGTGGCTGAGCGAGTAGCGCAGGACCGAGCCGAGGGCGCCGCCGAGGGCGACCAGCAGGACGCTCACTGCTCAGCCTCCTCGCCCATGCGTGGGGCGAGCGCGCCGACCAGGTTGACCGCGAGCAGGCAGGCGGCCAGCGTGCCGAGGACGTAGGCCGCTGCGAGTCCGGTGCGCCCGTCGTCGAGCAGAGCGCGGGCCTGCTCAGAGGTCGCGGAGAAGGTGGTGAAGCCACCCAGCAGACCAGGGCCGAGCCCGGCTGCCCAGACAGGCGAGCGCCGGGCCAGCGGGAGGAGCAGGAGGCCGGCGAGCAGGGTGGCGCCGCTGACGTTGATCGCGAAGGTCGTCCAGGCGAAGCCGGTGCCGTCGGTGACGGCCTCCCCGGCGGCGTACCTCAGCACGGCGCCGACGGCACCGCCCGCGGCGACGGCGGCCAGGAGCCGGGGCGAGGGGGTCACGGCGGACAGGGTGTCACGCCGGGGAGGACTACAGCGCGCGCGAGGGCGCGCCGGAGCCGGCACTGCCCTGCCACGCAACCGGCGGTGCGCCGGCCGACTGCCGGCGGAACTCGCCGAGGAACCAGATCTGGAACGCGCGCTGGTCGGGGGTGCGGGGCGCGGTCAGCAGCCGTTGGGCCCGACTGAACTCGTCGGATGCGTCGAGGAGGTCGATCAGACCGCCGATCAGCCGAGCGGTCTCGCGCGGCATCCGCAGCCGCAGGTCGACCGAGTGGTGGCCGGCGCCGGCTGCGTCGTCGACCTGCTCGCGGCCCATGTTGGAGCGCAGCGGCCGCTCGAGCGCGTCGAAGTGGTCCGAGAGCACCCGGGCCAACGGGTAGTCGTCCTCGTGGGCGAGCGCGAGCAGCCGGATCTCGCGGCGCAGGTCGCGGTAGTGGCGCTGGAAGCGGCCGAAGGCCACCACCGGGACGCCGTTGACCTGGACCGCCACCTCGCCGACCCGCGTGTGGTCCTGTGCGAACGGGTTGCTGCTGTGGGTGAGCTGGTACGGCGCGCCGGCGATCTCGGAGAGCTCGGTGGCCGGCTCGAACCAGACCGCCTTGCCGTCGACGTCGATCTCGGCGCCCCAGGCGATCGAGGCCCGCGAGACGATGTCGAGACCGCGGCCGACGGTGGTGAGAGCGAGCAGCTGCTCCTCGTCGAGTGAGTCGAAGGTCTCGAGGTCGAAGGCGTCCAGGTCGAAACCGCCCGCCTGGGTCGCGGGCTGCGGCGCGATCGTGGAGCTGTCGTGGACTTCGAACCGGGGGTGCTCGGCCGTGCCGTGCAGCTGCAGGTGGATCGGGGCCTCGCCGTGCAGGACGGCGTTGGTGACCAGCTCGGAGGCGGCCAGCTCGGCACAGTCGGCGAGGTCCGCGCGTCCCAGCTCGTGGCAGGTGCGGACGACCCAGCGGCGTGCGTCGTGCACGCTGCGCGGCCCAGGGGCCAATTCCAGGGTCTGCCGGTCCTGCACGGTGAGCCTTTCACGTCTCGTGCCCGAGGCGGAGCTGGTCAGGTGGTCGGTCGTTCGGTGAGGCCTGATCCCGGATCCGATACCCCCTTGAACTTGCAACTAAACCAACCGATCAGGGCCGATTTGGTGACGGTCGGGCGGGTCGCGGACCGAATGTGACCGACCAGACCGCAGCGGCGGCTTGGGGGCGGCGGGCTGGAGGCGGAAGAATGACGCGTAGCGTCACTCGACACCGCCCATCATGGGCCAGGAGGAAGTCATGGCAGCAGGCGACATCCAGCCGGATCCGTCCGATCGTGCGATCGTCCCCCGCTCCGACCGACACCAGGTGGTCGTCATCGGCTCGGGCTTCGGTGGTCTGTTCGGGACCAAGGCCCTGCGCCGGGCCGACGTCGACGTGACGATGATCGCGAAGACGACCCACCACCTCTTCCAGCCGCTGCTCTACCAAGTGGCGACCGGGATCCTCTCGGAGGGCGAGATCGCCCCGCCGACGCGTGAGGTCCTCGCGAACCAGAAGAACGCCCAGGTCCTGCTCGGCCAGGTCACCGGGATCGACCTGGACAACCGCCTGATCACCTCCCACGTGCTGGGACGCGAGCTCGTGACGCCGTACGACTCCCTCATCGTCGCTGCCGGCGCCGGGCAGTCGTACTTCGGCAACGACCACTTCGCGGAGTTCGCTCCGGGCATGAAGAGCATCGATGACGCCCTCGAGCTGCGCGGCCGGATCTTCGGCGCCTTCGAGATGGCCGAGCTCGGCGCCGCCCGTGGTGAGAACGTCGACCACCTGCTGACCTTCGTGGTCGTGGGTGCCGGTCCGACCGGTGTGGAGATGGCCGGCCAGATCGCCGAGCTCGCCCACCGCACGCTGACCCGCGACTTCCGTGCGATCAGCACCCGCCAGGCCCGCGTCATCCTCGTCGACGCCGCGCCGCAGGTGCTGCCGCCGTTCGGCGCCAAGCTCGGCAAGTGGACCCAGGAGAAGCTCGAGAAGCTCGGCGTCGAGGTCATGCTCGGTGCGCTGGTGTCCGAGGTCGACGAGCGTGGTCTCGTCGTGAAGTACAAGGACGGCAGCTCGCAGCGCGTCGAGGCCGTCGCGAAGGTCTGGGCCGCCGGTGTGCAGGCCAACCCGCTCGGCAAGCAGCTCGCCGAGCAGACCGGCGCCCCCCTCGACCGCGCCGGCCGGATCTCGGTCAACCCCGACCTCACCCTCCCGGGCTACCCCGAGGTGTTCGTGGTCGGCGACATGATCTCGCTCGACAACCTCCCCGGTGTCGCGCAGGTCGCGATCCAGGGCGCGAAGTACGCCGCCAAGGAGATCGAGGGACGCCTCGAGGGCAAGCCCTCGCAGCCGCCGTTCCGCTACTTCGACAAGGGCTCGATGGCCATCATCAGCCGCTTCCGCGCGGTCGCGATGGTCGGCAAGCTGCGGATCACCGGCGTCGTCGCCTGGCTGATGTGGCTCGTCGTGCACCTCGTCTACCTCACCGGCTTCAAGAACCGCCTGACTGCCGTGCTCCGCTGGGCTGTGTCCTTCATCGGCACCGGCCGCTCGGAGCGCACCTCGACCGAGCAGCAGATCTTCGCCCGGGTCGCGCTCCAGCGCCTCGCGCGCGGCGCGACCGACCTGGTCTCCGAGCCGGGTGAGCACGACGCCGAGCGGCGCCGTGAGGAGCTCGAGGCGCAGGCGGCCGAAGAGGCCCGGCTCAGCGACGAGAACAAGCGCGGCGTCAAGGTCTGATCGAAGCGGCAGGACACGTCAGGAAGTCTGCTGCTCCCGGACTGCTCGGGGCAGGATGAACACGCCCTCGGCCTCGGCGGTGACGCCGTTGGGGCCGATGACGTGGGCCTTCGCCCACGTCTTGATGCCTTCCTCGCGGTCGATCCACGCCTCGATCCGCAAGTCACCCAGCGGGGTGCCCTGGCGGTAGACGATCGTCAGCGTCCCGGTCATGCCGGGCCGTCCGGCTGCGCCGACCGCGTGCCCGAGCACCTGGTCGAGCAGCAGTGAGACCACGCCGCCGTGGACCAGTCCGGGCGGTCCCTCGTACGGCGCACCGCAGTGGAAGTCGGTCTCGGCGCGGCCGCTCGGGTCACTGCGGACCGCCAGCGGCGGGGCGATGGGATTGCGCAACCCGATCACGGGGTTGCCCCACGGCCGTCGCCGGCCACCGGTCAGGTGCTCCTGGCCGAGGGTCTGGGTACGGCGGACCTTGCGCAGCCGCGCCACGGCGGTCTCGACGTCGGCGTGCGCCGCGCGTACCTCGTCCTCCTCGACGTCCGACATGACGCACAGGTCCACGAGCTCGCGGGCCGCGTCCGCCAGCGGCCGCCACACCTGCGCCTCCCGTTCGACGACGGCGGCCTCGTCGGAGGGGAGATCGGTGGGGAGGTGCCAGTTCATGGTGGCCAGAGTAGAACAGGTTCTCGTTTTATTGGAGGGCAACTCCCACCCGGGCTCGGGCACCATGGGGGCCATGACTGCTCTCGTGGATCCCGATGTCGCCCGGTGGCCGAGCTGGGTGGCGATGGTCGAGGACTTCGGCGGCACTGAGGAGATGCACGGCTCGGGCCACTGGAACCTCTCCGGCGATCCCGTCGCGACCGAGGCGGGGTGCGCCGACTTCGTCGCCATGACCGAGGTGACCGCGCCCGGTGACCTCGACGGCACGCGCGTTGCATCGTCGTACTTCTGGATCACCGCAGGCGACGGTGGGCCCGACGACGAGGTGATCGGGTTCTTGAACCTGCGCCACACGCTCAACGACTTCCTGCTCGAGGAGGGTGGCCACATCGGCTACTCGGTGCGGCCCTCGGCGCGACGCCGGGGCCACGCGTCGGCGGCGCTCGGCCTGGCGCTGCGCGAGGCTGCCGGGCTCGGGATCGACCGGGTGCTGGTGACCTGCGACGAGGACAACGAACCCTCGCGACGCACGATCGAGGCGAACGGCGGCGTCCAGGAGGACGTCCGCTCCGGCAAGCGCCGCTACTGGATCAGCTGACGCTGTCGGCGTAGTCGTCGGCGCCGTCGTAACCGGGACGCAGCTCCGGGCGGAGCCGGTAGATCGCGCTGGTGAACCAGTGCGGGTCGACGATGCTGGCGTTGACGACGATCAGCGGGAGGCCCGGGCGCTCGAGCAGGACCGTCCAGCGGCGGTGGCCCGGCTCGCCGACGATCGCGACAGGGGTGTGCGGGCTGCCGATGTCGACGACCTCGGAGCGCCCGGCCCGCTTGATGGTGAGCTGACCGCGTCGCAGCGAGAGCTCCGTGGTCACGCACCCGGCGCGCACGGCCCACACGGTGAGGGTGAGGAAACCCAGGACGCCGGCGATCCCGATCGAGCTGGGCGCGCGGTCCTGCGAGGCGACGTAGGACATCACGCCGGTCGCCGCGAGCGAGGCGAGCAGGACGAGTGAGAGCGCGCGGCGCACGCCCCCGCGGACCGGGAAGTCCACGTCGGTGCTGGCCTGGCTCGCGGTGAGGTTCTCCTCGGGCTCGGTCCAGCGTCCGCGCTGGACCTGCGGACGTGTCACGACCTCGGGCGGCGGTCGGTTCGATGCCTCGTACGTCGAGCGCGAAGCCGGGGCGCTGATCCGCACGCCGTTCTCGGTGCGGGCCACCGGTGCCCGCGACGGCGGCTCGGGGGCGGGCGCAGGGCGACGGGTCGGTGGGGTCGGCTCGCTGCGCGGTGTCCGTGCTCGCGAGCGCGTCTCGCTCGGCGGCGGGTCCGCGCGCAGGGCCTCGACGACGGAGCGCCCGGCAGCTGTGGCGTTCGAGCTGGTCCGTGCGGCCGGTGCAGCCGGTGCAGCCGGTGCGGGCTCGTCGTTGCCGAGGGCGGCGAGCACCGAGCGACCGGCGTCGTTGGTGTCGGGACGCGGCACGCTCGAGCGCGCGGGGGTGTCGGCCGGTGCGCTGTCCTCGACGGGGGAGGGGGAGGACGGCGACGCCGAGGGGAGCGACGTCGTACGGGCAGCGGGAGCCGCCGTCGCCGGAGCAGTCGCCGACCCGCCGCGAGGTGCCCCGATGACCCGGGCGTCCTTCGCGTAGGTGGCGCGCTTGTTCAACCAGGCACGGATGGTCTCCGTGTCCGGACCGAACTCGTCATTGCTCCCCATGACAGAGTCCTCCCTTCCCCTCGCCACCCTCGAGAATACTCCGCGCGGCAGGGTGCCGTCCCCGGTTCGAAGGACTCCCGACCCTGGTCAGGACGGGCCATGCGACCTGCTCCGAACGGGCCATGGTCGGCCCGGGGCCGGAAGGCGGGTAAATTGAGATCGATTCCCAACCAGCGGAGGTCACGGTGACCGACACCGACGAGCGCCCCACGGCGCTGCGCCCGACCCGGCAGCGGCTCGCGATCAACGCGGCCCTCCGGTCAGCCGTCGACTTCCAGAGCGCCCAGGAGATCCACGACGCCCTGCGTCAGAGCGGTGACAAGGTCGGTCTCGCGACCGTCTACCGGACACTGCAGGCGATGGCCGACTCCGGCGAGGTGGACGTGCGTCACGGTCCCGCCGGCGAGGCGTCGTACCGACGCTGCAGCGAGTCGCACCACCACCACCTGGTCTGCCGCTCGTGCGGGCGCACGGTCGAGATCACCGGTTCCGCGGTCGAGAAGTGGGCGCACAGCGTGGCCGACGAGCACGGCTTCACCGACGTCGCGCACACCGTCGAGCTGGTCGGGCTGTGTGCCGACTGCACCGCTGCGGCGCCGGGCAACTAGAGTTCCCCCGGGCCGTTGGGGGGTCTGTGGTTTAGCTCCGACCTGCAGGTTGTGGACAAACGCCTTGGTGAAGTGCGGTTCCGCGGGAACGCCGATGGGCGCTTCTCGGAATGTCCGGCTCGATGGCCGGAGCGCAACCGACTTCTCCATTACGCTCGGTTGAGTCGCTGGCTCTATCTAGACTCCGCCGAATGAGCGACCTCCCGCCCCCGCCACCCTCCGGGGAGCAGGTTCCACCGCCCGGCGCCACTCCTCCTCCGCCGCCTCCCCCGGGCAACGCCGCACCTCCGCCTCCTCCGCCGGGCCCGACGCCCACACCTACTACGGCACCTGCACCGTTCGAAGCGGTGCACTACGACACCATGAGCGTGAAGGCGCTGCGCGGCACCGAGGGCAAGGCCATCAAGAAGTGGGAAGCCGACGGCTGGGAACTCGTCTCCCAGGACAAGGGCACCCTGCGGACAGAACTGCACTTCCGCAAAGTCGGGAAGAAGTTGCCGCTCATCCCGATCCTCGCGGGGCTCGCTGCCCTCTTCGTCGTCTGCGCCGTCGCGCTCGGCGCCGTAGCGCTCACCCAGGACGACGAACCGGACCAGGACAAGGCCTCCGAAGTCGCCGACAACAACACCCCCTCCGACGAACCCACCCAGGCCGAGGTCACCGAGTCGGCCGAGCCCACTGACCCACCGTCATCGACAGAACCGGCCAAACCGACCGAACCAGCGCTACCGGCCATCCTCACGGCCAAGAACAACAAGGACCTCAAAGCACTGCTGGCGACCAAGGACGACTGCAGCGCCAAGATCACCCGGTTCGCGAAGAAGTACGAAGGCAACACGATCGCGTTCAACGGGAACGTCGGCGCCATCCAGAACCACGAAAGCTACGACACCCGGTGGGACATCCTGATCTCGGTCGGCGACTACAGCGAAACGACCGCGATCGGACCGAACTTCCGATTCACCAACGTCAACTTCGGCGAACTCAACGTGACCGGGAAGAACGCCCCCGACGAAATCGGGCTCGCGACCGAACTGCACGTGACCGCCATCCTCGGCGAGTACGACGAAGAGAAGTGCCTCTACCACCTGGAACCGGTCGAGACGAGGGGCCGGTAGCGCGGCAGAGCCGCGGGGCCCTGGCGGCGCTTGCTCCACCGGGCGTGCTGCAGGGCTAAGTGCAAGGATTTTGGAACGGGTCCGAAGGCGCGCTGAAGGCATTAACCTCACCTGTCGTGGCCGACTCCGAAGCGCTTGCTGGCGCGACGACCTGGATACCCGAAACGCCCACCACGAAGCGACGTTTCCCAATCTGGGTGATGGTCGTGAGCGGCATCGGTCTCAGCGCAGTCGTGCTGCTGGTCGTGGCGGTCGCGACGGCCGACCGATGGACTGCAGTCGACGCGCCGGCTCAGCCCGCGGTCTACAGCACCGCCGAGCATGAGACCGGGGAGTACGAGGTTCTGGATGACCTCACTCCCCCATGCTCGATCGGACAGGACTGGAACGCCTGCGTCAAGGTGTACGTCAAGTCACACGCCGCGGCCTGTCAAGGCGTGAAGCTCGCAGCTGAGGCGCAGGACTACTGCGACGGCTACGGCAAGATGATTGACGAGATGCGGAACGCGGACAGCGGTCCGGACGACTACGTCAGTTCCCTCGGCTACTACGGCCTTCTGACCAAGTACGCGCTGCTCGATGTGACACGGACCTTGACCGTCGAGCCCAAACCAGCGAGGACACACGAAGCGGTCTGCTATCTGGGATTCGTGGGCGAGTGCGACAAGGATGCCGAGGTGACAGGGACGATCGCGGCCGAGGCCAGTGCAGCGCTAGCCACGGTCTACGCCAACAACGAGAACTATTGCTCGAAAATTACCGGGCGCGAGTGCGTACGACTGATGAAGCAGGAGTACTCCAAGGCATGCGACGTCGTCGACAGGAGTGCGATGACTCAGGCGGCCTGGACGCTGTGCAATGGACAAGCGCACGACATTCGACTCACGCCTGCGACCAAGGACAGGGCTGCGGGCGAGGCGGTGTTCGGCAAGCTCACCCTCATCCAGTTGACCACCACTAAAGAAGAGCAGGTCACCGTCTCAAAGCTGCACAAGAACGACACGCCCTCCAAGCTCGAGACCGAGTTGCGGAATGAGATCAACCGTCCCGCCAACGTGCGTAGTCGTGCACAAATCAAACAGGAGCTTCTCTTCGGAGCCGAAGAGGACGACCTCATCGCCGACGTCGACGGTGCGCTTGAGAACGAGACCATCAGCCAGACCCAGCATTGTCTGTACTTCGGATTCATCCGCAATGTCTCCGACAGCGAGATCATCGAAGGTTGTGCCGAGATCCTTTCCGACCTGAACTGAGACGTGCTGGCGCAGCTACCTGGGCCCCTCGACGCGATGACACCGGCGCACGGGTGGGTGGTTCGCTCCACAAGTCGTACGTTGCTTTCAGGTCGGCGAAACGGACCCGTCAGACGTTATCGGCTGAGATGCTCGTGTCGTGCTCATCGACCCGGTCCCCCACCGAGACGTGGACGGAGTCTGCGACCTCTGCTGCGCCGACAGCGGCGATGCCAATCTTTGCCACAGCTGCCGGAAGAACACCCGTGCCCTCGGACTCGACCTCGACGACATGTCGCTCTACCCGCTTGGTCTGGCGGTCAAGGGTGGTGCCTTGGCGAACGCTCTGTGGCGATACAAACGGGCAGACACTGTTGCTGTGCGCGCCACAGCAACCGATGACCTGCAGGATGCGATCAACGATCGCCTTCCGCGAATAGCAACTCACTTCCCCCGGTATCACGCGGTCACTTTCGTTCCAGGGAGGCAATCTGGGTCCGATAGTGTCCGCGACCTCTTCGCGAACACGACATGGGGCCAGAGGAACCTCATCATGTCACTTCTGGAAGTCAACGACTACGACAAGGCCACTCACACCGCTGACCCCAACCGGTTTGGGTGCCGCTCAGTCCAGGGCCATGTCCTCCTGCTGGATGACACCTTCACCACTGGCGCGACGTCGTTCAGCGCAGCACGCACTCTACTGTCAGCTGGCGCAAGCCACGTCTCCATCGTCGTCATCGGCCGACACGCCGCGCGCGATTGGGGGTCAGGGGAATACTGGGATCGGGTCCAGCGACGCATGGCGACCGGCGAGTTCTGCCCGGAGTGTCGCCAGAGCATCGGCCGGCACCGCACCCTGCCCACCAGCGTGGGAAACCCACAGGGTCAAGGCGCCTACAGCGACGAAGAAGAGCCTCCCGACCGTCAAGGGTGGCCAGAGGACCCGCAGCGGTGGACCGCGGACCCGCCGGTCGCGACCCCTCGGCCGCAGCGATCCCCGTCGCCCCCGGTCCAGACGTCCACAAGCGCCGTCGTCCCGGCGCCCGTGCCTGCTGGGCCCGGACTGATCAAGCGCGGCCTGAAGTGGATCGGGATCGGAGTGTTCGCGGTGGTCTCCGTAGCGATATACATCGACCAGTCGACCGTCTCAACGCCCAACACCAATCAAACCGAGTCCCAGGAGGACCCTGTCCGCGACAGCTCCCCCAACCGGAAGGCGGCAATCGACCTGATCGAATCCAACGCCACCCGGTATGACATGGCGGGGGTACCGCGCGGTCCCATCGCGGAAGGCATCGAGTACGTCTGCAGCGACTACATCGCCGAAGGGCGCTCGCAGTCCGAGTACGAGTCGGATATGGAAGGCTTCGCGACAAACGACACCGCCCGGAACGCGCTGCCTTTCATCACCTACATCGGCGAGGTCGTCTACGCCGACAGCGACAACATCTGCTGACCACCTGGTTCACAGGCCGGCAAGAAACTCCTGAAGATCAGCACGGTTCGCCAGCCGTCTTACGCCTCGTCCAGTCAACGACTCAGAGCCCGAACACTCTGGCCTGCTTCGCTCCGCCTCGGGAGGAACAGGTACGGCCAGCTGGCGCCCCTGCTTCAAGGCGTACTCAGCAGTTGACATGGTTCCCGATGTAGCACCGCACTGCACCACGACCGTGCCGAGCGACAATGCCGTCTGGAGACGGTTTCGAGCCACCAACGTTCGAGCAGATGCCGTGGTCCCCGGACTCTGCTCGGTGACCAGACAACCCCCTGAGGAGACGATCTCTTCGGCGTCACGGAGATGTTGTCGCGGCGAGATCGCATCCAGGCCACTGCCGAGGACTGCGACCGTGATGCCACCCGCTTTCACCGCGGCTCGATGCGCGGCGATGTCCACGCCAAGGGCTAGACCCGAAACGACGCTCAGCCCTGCCTCGACGGCGTCGCGCGCGATCGCGGACGCCATCTCCGCACCCCACGGCGTCGGAGTGCGCGTGCCGACCACGGCCACCGACCGCGTTGCAGGAAGGCTGCCTCGAATGGTCACGACGGCAGGAGGGTCGCTGATCGAACGGAGGGCAACCGGGTAGGTGTCGTCGAAGTAGCCCACAGCGATCTGTGTATCGGGCCAGATCACGTCGACGACGGTCACGGTGCCTTCGACCGCCGTGCCAGCAGCCCTGCGGCGCGCTTCGGGCGAGGCGGCGTTGAAGGCCTCAGAACTGCCGAAGGCAGACGCGAGCTTGACGGCGCGACCAGAACCAACCCCGCGCAACGTCATCAACGCTTGAAGCCCGGCGGCAGTTCGGAGGTCCCCTCCTTGCGGCGTTGGGTCGCCGAAGTCAAACAGGGTCTCGCTCGACATACCGCGAACCATGTCACGTCACGGCGATTCCCGCCCCGCGGGCTGGCGTATCGAGGGCGGGCCGGGCAAGTTGCACAGAGCTCGAACAGACCTAGCCTTGCACAACGAGACCCACCTTCCCGGCTCAGGCAGGCGGGTCTCGTTGTAACCAAGGAGCTCAGCGAATGCAATGCTCCAACAAGTCGTTCCGGATGGTGAGGCCGCCCAAATCGGACGCCCGGTCGATGTAGTCAAACGCCATGTACCGGTGTGTCCCGGTGGTCCAGCAGTTGAACTGCTCAGAGGTGGGAACGTTCGCGAGGACGCCATCACCGATGTAGATGTAGACCGTTCCGTCCGCCGCGCGCAGCAGTCGAAGTGTGTTGGCGGAGGAGCCGTCGTTGTTGAACATCAGCTCGTCCAACTTCTGTCGGGTGACGATGTAGTCCGTCGCGTTTGAGGGGCACGTGAATGGGGCGTCGCTTTGGGTGAGCCCGAGGAGGTCTTTGGGATAGGTGTTGAAGCGGACTGGGTAGCCGGCCTGGGCGATACACACGTAGTCACCCGGTGTCGGGATGCTACGAATAGTGCCGTCGACGGTCGATACGAAGTAGGAGTGCTCATTCGGGTCCTGCAGGATGTATCCGGCCGGAAGTCCAGTGTCTCCGCCGCCCCCGGTCACGGGCTTGAACAGGTCGCTGTAGTAGTCGTCCTGGCAGGCCTCATCCACTCCCGGATTCACGGAACCGGCTCGTACGATGCAGTGCCCTTGGACGGTGCGGCCGCGGCCATCGACCGTCGGAGCGGGCCTGTAGTGATCGGCGCGGAACTGGATGGTATTGAATCCAGTAGATAGTCCTTCGGCTGCGACGCGAATGATGCCGGCGTACTTCAAGTACCGAACCTTGTCACGGAATGCCGTGAGGCGCTTGTGCAGATCGTCGAGCTCACCAACTGAGCGGCCCTGGGCGACACCGATGCGTAGGGCACTGTCCAGGATGGTGATAACGGAGTCCTCGAGGCAGGCGTGGAGTTCACTGGAGAAACGAACCAGAGCGGTGGGCACGTCAGGCGCCGAGACGCTTGCCAACACCGGGAGAGCACAACTGATGCCGTCAATGACGGTCTGGAACAGGTCAGAGTTGGTTCCGATGTTCAACTTTGAGAACACGGCGTTGAGTTCGCTCAGTGCGGAGTCGAGTCCAAATTTCGCGAAGGTGTAGCCCATTTCGCCTCGGTGGTCCGCGGTACCGGTTGTGCCGGGGCGAACGTCGATTGCGATGTCGTCTCCAGGAAAGGTGATCAGACCTGAGCTGTCGCCAGCGCCGGCGAAGGCGCGGATGGCGTACGCGGTGAGGTCGGTGTCAGGCAGAACGCGCTTGACCTCGAACGCGTTCGCGCCGGCGTTCTCCCGCCATCTCACGATGGTGGAACTGTTATTTCGGACCACGGTGCGCGCTGCATCCTGTCCGCTGCCCTGGGTTGCCGGGGGGACGGGCGCACCGGCACCGACGCAGTGCTTGAACAAGAACCCGTTGACTGGCCGGATGTTGCCGGGCAGGTTGAAGAACGCGTCGTGGATGTCGACCCATGTCTTCTGCGGGCTGGGAGGGTCAAAGATTGAAGTTCCGGCACGCTGGGCCCAAGGTGTCGAGCAGGCTGGGGCGAAGAACCGGTCGCCAAACAAGATGCCACCGGTCACTTCGGCACCCATTGACAGCAAGGTGTAGGACTTCCCGATCCAGGCGGTGGCGACGTTGCTCAGCGAGTGCACCGGCGCTGACAGCTGCGTTCCGTTGCCGACGAGGGACGCGGTGAGGCTCTCGCCGCCCGGACCGTTCGACGTATCCGCGAAGCTGTGCAGGATGTAGGGGTCGTAGTAGGTGTCGGAGTCGTCGTCGGGGAAGTCAGCACGGTTGCTCGGCAGGGTGACAGTCACTGTCTGTTCGCCGTCGGCCCACGGGCCCCAGATGTGCATGTCGGCGTTCGGGATGTACGGCTCCGGCATCTTTGTCGGCTGGTCGCCCGGCTCGATCGACGCCCATGCCCCGCTTGCAGCGTCCACGACTCCGGCGGGGACCGTCAGTCCGTACAGATCCCGGGAGACCGTGATGGTCTGGCCCGGGTAGGTCCAGCGCCAACTGCTGGCCGCGGATCGAATCGGGGCCGGGGTGAGGCACGACTTGGCGATCACCGCTTCCAGGGTGCCCTTTCCGACACCTCCGACTCGTTCGGGGGTGACATGCCTCAAGGATGCGTACGGACGGGCGTCGACCAGGCGCTGCGCTACGGGCTTGGAGATCTTCAGCCGCGCAGCGAGGTCGGCGACCGGCGAAACGGCAAGGTCGATCTTCCCGTTGGCATTGCACACATTCGGCGCCGGCGGCGGGAACATGGTCGGGGTCGCGCACGCCTTCGAGCTCGCGATGATCGCAGCCAATCTGCCCGGGCCGATCCCCTCAACGACGGATAGGTCACTGACCTGCAGGAACGGTCGCCACGTCACGACGCGCTCAGCAACAGGCACATCCACCTTCAGCGCGCCGGCGAGCTCGTTGACTGGGGCGAGGTTGATGTTCGTTTGCCCCTCAGCGCAGACCATCCGAACCTCGGGCAGGTTCGCGGCCGTCAGCGCGGAGCCGGAGGCCGCTGCGGGGACGGAACTCGCTTGGGCGGTTGCTTTGACAGCATCGCTGGCAAACGCGGCGGGCACCTGCGTGGCCGAGAAAGTGAGCGTGAGCGCAACCATCGTGGTCGCGGTGCCGTCGACGAGCTTCCGCCGGCGTCGCTTCGAATTCAACATGATCATGGTGCGGACCCCCACGCGTCCTCGATGTGGCAATTCCAACCTCCACAGAGAAGGCGGGCCTAGCGTAGTGACGCCGGAAATGACCGTCGCGTCAGCGATTTTGGGGACACCCAGAAACCGCCAAAGGGCGGCGCGCCACACGCCGATGCGCTATGCGGTTGCAGGATCTGTCACCACCTCGTGCAGCAGACCCCTTCACCAGCCCGCTGGACCCCGAGCACGTCTTCGCAGTCGGCAACAGCACGATCGACGCTCGCTACCTTCCGCTCGAACCCTTCGCTGCCATGATCCTCGGCCGTTTCAACGCGGCATGGCTCGACGCCGACAAGCCCGTCGACGAGCACCTCTCCTACAAGGCCTCCCGGACCGTTTCCTGGTCGGACCGCGGCGACAGCCAAGTGGCCGCCTCCCGGACCGCGTCCGCACAGCGCAGCATCGACAAGTTCCTTGCCAAGATCGGACTCTGCAAAGTGGGCATCACCGCAAGCAGCATCGCGCACTGGCGCATCGCGAGCGCCCTTCAGTCCGATGACGTCGAGATGGCTTTGATGATCAGCGGACGAGAAAGCCACGCACGGATGATCCAGGCCATCGGCAGTTACCGGGTGCCGTCGGCCGACGACCTGCTCGCCGACGGCGAGACCTTCTCGATCCCGGCCTGACCCATCGCCACGGGTGGACCCATGGCGACGTCCCCGCCGACCCGGAGCCAACGCGATGGCGGCCGCGGACAAGAACTTTGACAACTCCAAAGGAAACTCCCGGCGCTGAGGACGACACGGTCGCCAACTCTCCGGGCCCACGAAAGGAGGTGCAAACCACCGGGCCACGGGATTCATCCGCTCACCCGCGAGGACAAGGTGCGGTTCGCGCTTCCTCGTCAGGCGACCTCGGTCGGTACGGCGTGGCCCTTGACGCCGCGGAGGATGTCGACGATGACGTCCACGTCGGCTTCAGGGAAGACGAAGTCAGGGCCGGTCGGGGCGTGGTCGATGTAGGGCGACTCGTACAGCCGGCCCGGTTCGACCACACCGTTGGTGGCGAGCTCGTCGATGATCAACGTGATGAAGCGGATCTGGTCGGCAGTGGCCTTCCCCTCCTCGAGGTAGGCGCCGAACGCTTCGGCGGCCGCGGCACGGTCCAGGCCGACGAGTCCGCGGATGAACAGTCCAAGGCCGCCGGACTGCTCGGAGGCCCAGACGATGTCGACCTTTGCTCCGGCACCGCTGGCCAGCAGCATCTCCTCCAGCGCCTGGAGGTCGTCGGGGGTGAGTTGCTTGTTACGACGCAGACGGTGCAGCGCGACGTGGTCCTCGTGGTCCTTGAGGTACGCCGCGGCCTTGGCGCGGAAGCGTTCCATGTTGGTGCCCGGTGTCGCACCGGGCAGGTCGACGTAGATCTCTTCGCCGAGTTCGTCCTTGAAGTCGGTGTAGACGGTCGTCTTCTGGGCCTTGTCGAGGAACTGGACCAGGCCCCGGAGGCGAAGGCGGACCAGTTCCAGCATCGGCAGGGTGACATCGACCCACCACTCATCGCTGGCGACCTCTTCGAGGCGTTCGGCTTGGGCCGCGACCGAAGGGATGGCGGTCTTGGTGAGCAGGCCGTGCGCGATGTCCTGAATGGTGGCGCGGATCCGTTCAGCGGTGAGGGCGTCGCCCTCGAGCTGGGCGAGTTGGCGCCGCAGGACCAGTACGTCGAAGCGTTTGGCGGTCTCTTCGTCGTCCTTGACGGTGGAGGGCAGGCCCGCGAGGTGTTCGAGGACCTCCACGGCTGCCTCGGGAGTGAGGGAGCCCCAGGCCTTCTGGTCGGCGTACTTCTCGACCCAGCGTCGGTGGGGGCGGACGAGGAAGTTCTCGAGGTTCATGCCCGCGACGTACTCGTGCAGCGTGTTGGCGGTCGAGTGGCGAAGTTCGGGTTCCTGGTCGACGTGGTCCAGGGCGGCGACCAGGGCGAGGCGGGTTTCGAAGAGGCGCTGGTTGAGCGACTTCTGGTTCGACCCCTCGGAGCCGGGGAGGTCCTGGCTGAAGTATTCGAGGTTGCCGCAGAAGTCGAAGACCAGGAAGTTCTTCTTGTCCTCGCCGGGGCCGAACAGGTCCGGGGCCAGTCGGGTGCCGCGGCCGATCATCTGCCAGAACTTCGACTTCGAGCGGACCATCTTGAAGAACACGAGGTTGGCGACTTCGGGGACGTCGATGCCGGTGTCGAGCATGTCGACGCTGATCGCGATGTTCGGATCCTTCTCGGCGACTGAGAAGTCGTCGATCAGGGACTGGGCGTACGACATGCCGTGGGTGATGACGCGGGCGAAGTGGCCGGCCTTTTCGGGGTACTGGGCGTCGAACCGGTCAGCGATGAACTGGGCGTGGTCGCGGTTCTTGGCGAAGATGATGGTCTTGGCCAGTCGATCGCCTCCGGCGACCTTGTAGCCCTTGTCCATCACCGTGGCCAGGACCTTGTCGACCGTGTCGATGTTGAAGAGGAACCGGTTGAGTTCCTCTGAATCAACCGCGTCCGGTGGGCCGTCCTCGCCCCAGTCGAGGCTGTCCCACTCGTCCTTCTCGTCCTCGCTCAGGTCGGCGTACTTGATGCCGTGGCGCAGGAACTTGGTGCCGACCGAGACTCCGACCGGTGGGACGAGGAAGCCCTCGCTCACTGCCTCGTCGAGGGTGTAGGCGTCGGTGGGTACGCCGTCCTCGAGGTGGAAGAGGCGGTAGGTGTTGTGGTCGACCTCGTCCTTGGGTGTGGCAGTGAGCCCGACGAGGAGGGAGTCGAACCAGGAGAAGATCGCGCCGTACTTCTGGTAGACCGACCGGTGGGCCTCGTCGATCACGATGAGGTCGAAGTAGCCGGGACCGAACTTGCCCAGGCCACCGTCGGTGTCGCCGATGAGGTTCATCATCGTCGGGTACGTCGAGACGTACACCCGCCCATCGGCGACCTTGTCGGTCAACAGGTTCACGGTCGTGGCTGCGGGCAGGTGGGCCTTGAAGGCATTGGTGGCCTGGGTGACCAGCGCGGTGCGGTCGGCCAGAAACAGCACGCGCTTGGCCCAGTTGGCCTTCATCAGCTGGTCGACGAGCGCGATCGTCATGCGGGTCTTCCCGGACCCGGTCGCCATCACCAGCAGCGTCTCGCGCTGCTTCTTCGTGAACGCCTCATCGATCGCCCGGATGGCACGCTGCTGGTAGTGGCGCCCGGCGATCTCGGTGTCGATCCCGACCGAGGCCAGCGACAGTCGGGTGTGGCGCCGCTGGAGGAGCAGCTCGAGTTCGGCCCGGGTGTAGAAGCCCTGCACCTCGCGCGGCGGGTACCCGGCGGCGTCGTCCCACAGCCAGTGCTCGTAGCCATTCGTGTAAAAGATGACCGGGCGGCGGCCGAACTGCTGCTCAAGGCAATCGGCGTACAACTTGGCTTGCTGCTGGCCCTCCTGGGCCGAGCGGGTGGTGCGCTTGGCCTCCACCACCGCCAACGGCAGTCCGTCCTCGCCCCACAGGACGTAGTCGACAAACCCGGTGCCCTGGTTGTTGGGCATCCCAGTCACTTCGAACTCGCGGTCGCGGGGTTCGGCCAACGCCCAGCCGGCTTCGCCGAGGAGGACGTCGATGAACAGGTCGCGGGTGTCGGCCTCGGAGTACTCGTGGTCATCGACCGTCGTCTTCGCGGCCTGCGCGGCCTTGATCTGTTCGCGCAGTTGGGCGATCTCGGCGTCCTTGGCGGCGGCGAGTTCGTACTTGTCTGCCAGCGCCTTCGCGAGAGCCTCGTCCTGTGCCTTGAACTTCGCGGCGAGCTTCACCAGGTCATCACGCGACAGCGGCGCCGCCTTCGCCGCGAGGGCTGGGTCGAACGCGGCCTTCGTCGGTACGGCACCGGGGTCGGCTGAGTGGTGGAACGTCGCCCACACCACCACGTGGTGCAGTTCGCGGAGGACCTGGAGCGCGACCTGAGGTGGGATCGGGCGAACTTCGTGGACAGCGGTGTTGCCCAGTTTGCGGATCAGGTTCAGCTTCTGGCGGATCCCGTTCCCGGTCCGGGCCTTGAACTCGGCGGCGTTGATCCGAGCCGCCAGGTCCGGCTGGTATGGCACCGGCAGCGCGAGGACGTCGTACAAGTGTCCGACGAGTTCCTCGACCGCGCGACGGCTGTAGAAGCATGCCGAGCGGGGATCAGACGCCAGGTAGGACTCGGCCCGGGCACAGTCGTCGTGCAATGACGGCAATGCATGCCGGACGAAGTCGAAGTTGCCCATGGTGGCCGGTCACTCGCCCTTGTTCTCGATGCCGAAGTGGTCGGCGAGGCGTTCCAGGGTGAACTCCTGGCGCAGTTTGCAGGCGCTGTGCTGGCTAGCGAACATGCCCTTCTGCCAGTAGGCCTCTGTCTCGGGATGGGCATCCAGCCACTCAACCGGAACGACCCACTCAGCCATGTCATCGTCGGCGTCATCGAAGTGCGGGTGCGGCGTGCCGACAAGATCCTGCTCAGACAGCTTCACCCAGTCGTCGCCGACCTTGACGAGGGCTTCTACCCACCGGCGTGCGGGGGCGAGCGTCTTGCCAACAGCGACGTAGCCGGTACCGGGAACGTTGACCCATACGCGAGCACCCTCGGGGAGGGTCCTCATCGTCTGCGAGTAGAACTTCCCGCCTCCGGCGGCGATGAAGCCAAACTTCTGGGCGTCCTGCCAGGGCCGGTTACCGCCATACGAGACGTACCAGTCCAGCCCGTTCCACGCGGCCCGCTTGCCCTTCTTCGCCGAAGATGTTGCCGCCGGAGTGCCTTCGTCGGAAGCCGCGAGCCAAGACCGGGCGAGGTACTTGCGGTTCTCGTCCTCCAAGTAGGAGAAGAAGACCGCGTTGACCGGGACACCGAAACTGCGCAGGTAGTTGACGATGCGCTCGGAGCTGTTGTCGAGATCTGAAGCGACGACTGTCAACTGGAGCTCGCCGTTGAGCTCGTCGGGCGGAGCGCTGCCGAAGACATCCTCGAAAGCCGCTTCGAACGGTTGGTCGAGGTGCTTGTCGGCGATGTCGATGACTTCATCGCGCGAGAGCGTCGACACCCACGAGCCGTAGTCGAGAATCTGCGCGACGACCTCTCGCGGCGTCCGGTCGCGCTTGAGTTCCAGGACGTGAAGGTTGCCGTCGGTGTCGATGGCCAACAGGTCGAGGCGCTTGCCGTATGGCGTCGCCACCTCGCTGCCGATCACCAGCAGGCGCACGCCGAGCAGAGACGGGTCGCGCAGCAAGAACTGGTGGAGTTCTTTCTCGGCCGGAAGCACCGTGGCCTTCAGCGGCCGTGGCTCGTCACCGTCGATGCGCCACATCCTCATCTCAACAGGCACTGATCACAACTCCCCTCGGAAGGCGCGGGACTGGAGCGAAGCGAAGAGTGCCTCGTCCGATTCGGAGGCGGTGAACACAAGTTCGCGCTGTCCAGCAATCGCTCTGACCCGCTCTGCGAATGCCCGCTGCAGATCGATGGGGGGCACGGGCACCTCAATCTTGACGAACTGTCCCTTAGGCAATAGCGGCATGGTGGTGGAAGCAC
The DNA here is from genome assembly GCF_001428565.1 of Nocardioides sp. Root190. Taxonomy (GTDB): domain Bacteria; phylum Actinomycetota; class Actinomycetes; order Propionibacteriales; family Nocardioidaceae; genus Nocardioides. The sequence goes on from NZ_LMIA01000008.1 coordinate 43,432, forward strand.
CTCTCGCAATGATTAGCGGCTTCAACATCTTCAAAGCCGCGAAGCCGTAGGCATCATCGATCTGGTCGCCCCAGTCGACCGCGTTGATTTGCTGATTGAACGCAGAAGGTTCGGTGGCAGCGCCGACCTTGCCGATGGTCGCACCGATGCAGCAGACGAAGGTCGAGCCCCTCCGAACCACTCGACTTGCGGCGGCGCCCGCTTTGGTCACGCTTCGGACGACAGCCTGTCGTGATCCCAGGTCACCTGGCGTCACGAAGGGGATGGGGCCACCAAACATCCCGTCGGCTGCAGTCGGAGGCGTCTTACCTGTCGTTACCTGGCCGAGTTCGCCGATGGGGACCGACGCCCAGCCATCGCCGAAGGCGAACATCTCTTGGAAGATCGACTGGCCAAGTATGTCGAGGTGAGCCAAGACTTGGATGCGCTTGCCTCGGAGGGCGTCGGCGTAGTTAAGGATCGCGGCCACGCGACGTTGCTCCGGGAGGGAGGGGAGTTCGATTGGCATCTCGCCGATGTCCGTCTTGTTTACCTGGAGAAAGGTCGCGCCACGTCCCTTTGAAGCCAGTTCACGCTCGTACCGTGAAAGCCAATGCCACAGATACTGGTTGTCGAGTTGGGGCCCCGGTCGTAGCGCCGCGACGCCACGGCCCAGACAGTACTCGCCGTCGGACCAGACCTTCGCTCCAATGGAAGCACGGATGCTGAGGACGATGTCGTCTGCCTTGGAGACCTTTCCAGGCTTCGTCGTAAACTTATTGGGCGAGAGCGTCCCTCCCTTGAAGTCCCCAGCGCCAGCGATTAGGGGCAGGCCCTCGCCTCGGTCGTTGTAGGAGTCCCCAGTGGGAGCTTGGCCCATCGTAATTTTGCATACGTCTGCGAGCGTCGCTGTCACGAAAGCATTGCCTTAAGTTCTGCGAGGTCCTTGGCTATCTCGTCCTCGAGGGCCTCGATGTCGCCGATGATGTCGAGCGGAGCGCGGTGCTCGATCTCGTCGCGGACGATCTCCTTGTAGCGACTCAACGAGAGGTCGTAGCCCTCCGCGATGATGTCGGCCTTGGAGACGAGGAACGACCGTTCAGCGCGTCCGCGATTCTTCTCGGCGTCGCGGTCCCGCCACCGGGCTAGGACGTCGACGAAGTCGTTGGCCTCGACCGGGTTGCGCTTGTCGTCTAGCGAGAAGCCATCCGCCTGGACATCGTAGAACCAGACGTCATCCGTACCGCCGGAATTGGTCTTGGTGAAGAACAAGATCGCGGTGGAGACACCGGCGTATGGACGGAAGACACCGGACGGGAGTTTGACCACCGCGTCGAGCTTCTGGTCCTCAACCAGGATCCGACGCAACGCCTTGTGCGCAGTGGACGAACCGAACAACACGCCGTCGGGCACGATGACTGCCGCCCGGCCGCCCGGCTTGAGCAGCTTGAGGAAGAGCGCGAGGAAGAGGAGTTCGGTCTTCCTGGTCTTCACCACCCGCTGCAGGTCCTTCGACGTCGCCTCGTGGTCGAGGGACCCAGCAAAAGGTGGATTGGCCAGGATCAGGCTGTATTTTTCTGCGTCGTCACTGGCACCCTCGGAGAGGGAGTCCCGGTACCGGATGTCCGGTGCCTCGATGCCATGGAGCAGCATGTTCATGCTGCCGATGCGCAGCATGGTGGAGTCGAAGTCGTAGCCATGGAACATTGAATTGTGGAAGTGCGAGCGCTGCGTGGCATCGGTGAGCGTCGCCGGATGGGCGTCGCGGACGTACTCGCTGGCCGCGACAAGAAACCCCGCCGTACCGCAGGCCGGGTCACAGATCTCGTCGCCGGGCGTCGGTGCCGTCATCTGGACCATCAAGTCGATGATGTGGCGCGGCGTACGGAACTGGCCGTTGACCCCGGCTGCCGCGATCTTCGACAGCAGGTACTCGTACAGGTCTCCGTTGGTGTCCCGGTCGGCCATCGGGATGTCATCGAGCATGTCGACAACCTTGCTCAGCAAGGCCGACGTCGGAATCGTGAACCGGGCGTCCTTCATGTGGTCGCTGTATGTCGACTCGTCGCCACCGACGGTGCGCAGGAACGGGAAGACCTCGTCAGCCATGACCTGGTGCATCACGTCGGGACCGTCGTTCTTGAGGCGGCTCCACCGAAGGTGTTGTTGATCAGGGAGGAACACCGGGGCCTCGATCACGCCTCCAGTGACGCGGGCCTTCTTCTCAGCCAGGATCTGCAGGTCATCGAGGCGACGGATGAAGAGCAGGTAGGTGATCTGTTCGATCACCTCGAGCGGGTTGGAAATGCCGCCGGACCAGAACGCGTCCCACACCCGGTCGATCTTGCTCTTCAACTCTCCCGTGATCACGTCCTTAACCCTAGTGACGGACGGTGCATCGTGGGCCGACATGGCAGACCTCCTGCTGAACGGACCATCCGGCCAGCCGACGAATCTCCCACGAGCAGCCGACAGAACGAGTCCGGCGCAAGGTCATCGAGAAGGCCCCGGACCCCGTGGATCAACGCACGCGGCATACTTGGGCCCGATCAGGGCGCGGTGGGGCCGGAACTACACGGGAGTTATCCCGAGGGTTCTCCCGATTAAACCCCAGATCCCCCGGGCCGTTAGCTCAGTTGGTAGAGCACCGGACTTTTAATCCGAGGGTCGTCGGTTCGAGCCCGACACGGCCTACTCCTGGGATTGTTAGCAGCGCCGTCACGCGTGCGTAGCAGAACCTTCATGGCAGATCGCGAGAACGTTGCGGCGGGCCCCTTCCGTTGTCCGCTCCGCTTGATAGTGTCGGGTTTGCAGCGGATGCAGTTCTGGAAGGTTCAACGCCTGCGGAGATCTGTGGCCGACGGCGTTTCTGGTTTGTGGTGTCCCATCACGGGTCGGAGCGACGTGTCATCGCCTCCGCTGCGGGTCGCCGAGGTGGCGGCTCTCGCCCCGACACAAGGAGTAACGAGCACAATGGCTCAGGGCACCGTGAAGTGGTTCAGCGCCGAGAAGGGCTTCGGCTTCATCGAGCAGGAGGGTGGCGGAGACGACGTCTTCGTTCACTTCTCGGCCATCCAGTCCAACGGCTACAAGTCGCTGGAGGACAACCAGAAGGTCGAGTTCGACGTCACCCAGGGCCCCAAGGGCCCCCAGGCGGAGAACGTCCGTCCCCTCTGATCGGGCTTCGCTGCTTCCAGCGGCCTGACGAGGAGATGTCGAGTCTTCATGCAAGGCCCCGCCCCCGGGCGGGGCCTTGTGAATTTTTCCCGAACTCTTGGGTTTGCTGCCCCGCATTGGGGGGACAATGGCGTCACAGGACCGTGCTGCAATCATCTCGAGGGAGGGCTGATGGCTGACCAGTTCGACGTGACCCTGGAAGACGGGGACCTGCTCGTCGAGGTCGAGATGACCACCAACCTGATCATCGCGGCCAGCGCATCCGACGAGCGTCTTCCGCTCGCCGAGATCGATCGCATCCTGGGTGTGGGCGGACGCTCCACCTGAGACCGTTCCTCATCACGCCCCCTGAAGCCGCCCACCGTTCCGGTCGGGCGGTTTCTTCTTGTCTTGATCTGCATAGGGTAGGGGGGTATGGTTTAGGTATGAGCGACGGACACCAGCACAGCTACATCGCGAACCGCACCAAGGACGACTACCTCAAGCGCCTGCGCCGCATCGAGGGCCAGGCGCGGGGACTGCAGCGGATGGTGGAGGAGGAGCAGTACTGCATCGACATCCTCACCCAGGTCTCCGCAATGACGAAGGCGCTCCAGTCCGTCGCCCTCGGCCTGCTCGACGAGCACATGGCGCACTGCGTCGTGAACGCCGCCCAGGAGGGAGGTGAGGAGGCCGCGATCAAGCTCAAGGAGGCCTCCGACGCCATCGCCCGCCTGGTCCGCTCCTGATCGTCGCGACCCCACTGAATCCACCGCCCTGCGAGAGGAACCTCCCATGAGCAGCACCCAGACCTTCACCGTCACCGGCATGACCTGCGGCCACTGCGTCGCCTCCGTCACCGAGGAGGTGCAGGAGATCACCGGCGTCGAGGACGTCGCGGTCGACCTGCCCACCGGTGCCGTCACCATCACGAGCGCCGTGCCCCTCGACGAGACAGCCGTCCAGGCCGCCGTCGAGGAAGCCGGCTACCACCTCGCATGAACACCCCGACGCGGCTGGCCGGCTTCGCCGTCGCCGCTGCGGCCGTGTTCGGGATCGCCCTGCTCCTGGGCCGGGCGATCGGTCCGGTCGACACGGACGCCGCCGCCCACGACACCGTCCACGACGCCAGCCACGAGGCGGACGAGTCCGCGCCCCGGGCCGCGAAGATCCCGGGCGGCCTGATGGTGTCGCAGGACGGCTACACCCTCGCCCTCGTCGACGACCGCGCCGAGCCCGGCACCGAGGTGCCCGTCAGCTTCACCATCACCGGTCCCGACGGGGAGCTGGTCACGGCGTACGACGTGCAGCACGAGAAGAAGCTGCACCTGATCGTCGTACGACGCGACTTCAGCGGCTTCCAGCACGTCCACCCGACGCTCAGCGACGGCGTGTGGTCCACCGACCTGGCGCTGACCCCGGGCGCGTGGCGGGTGTTCGCCGACTTCAAGGCGACCGGTGGCGAGGCGCTCACCCTCGGCGCCGACCTGGCGGTCGGGGGCGAGCAGGTCGCCGCCCCGGCGGTGCTGGAGAACCGCACGGCGAGTGTCGACGGCTACGACGTGACCCTCACGGGCGACCTCCGCCCCGGCGCCGACGCGGAACTGACCCTGGGCGTCAGCAAGGACGGGGTGCCCGTCACCGACCTGCAGCCCTACCTCGGCGCCTACGGACACCTGGTCGCGCTGCGTTCCGGCGACCTGGCCTACCTGCACGTCCACCCCGACGGCGAGCCCGGTGACGGTACGACGGAGCCCGGCCCGGACGTCGTGTTCCACACCGCCGTGCCGAGTGCGGGGACCTATCACCTGTACCTCGACTTCCAGCACGACGGCGTCGTCCGCACCGCGGCCTTCACCGTCACCGCTGGTGGCGAGACCCCCGAACAGCCGACCCCGAGCGGAGAGGAGAAGAGCGATGGCCACGCCCACTGACGCCACCCACGCGGAGCCCACGAGCCCGCAGCAGCAGGTGGAGCTGGCCCTGACCGGGATGACCTGCGCCTCCTGCGCCAACCGGATCGAGCGCAAGCTCAACAAGCTCGACGGCGTGAGCGCGACGGTGAACTACGCGACCGAGAAGGCGAAGGTGAGCTTCGCCGAGGGCGTCACCCCCGAGGACCTGGTCGCCGCCGTCGAGCAGGCCGGCTACGGAGCCGCCCTGCCCCGGCCGCCAGCCGCCGGCGGGGTCGACACCGCCGACGCGATCGACCCGACCGCCGTGCTCCGCCAGCGCCTGCTGGTCTCCGTCGTGCTGTCGGTGCCCGTCATCGCGATGGCGATGGTGCCGGCGTTGCAGTTCACCAACTGGCAGTGGTTGTCGCTGACCCTGGCCGCGCCGGTCGTCGTGTGGGGAGCGTGGCCGTTTCACCGCGCTGCCTGGACCAACCTGCGTCACGGCACCTCCACCATGGACACGCTGATCTCGCTCGGCACCCTCGCGGCGCTCGGCTGGTCGCTCTACGCACTGTTCTGGGGGAGGGCCGGGGAGCCCGGCATGACCCACCCGTTCGAGCTCACCATCGAGCGCAGTGACGGCAGCGGCAACATCTACCTCGAGGCCGCGGCCGGTGTCACCACCTTCATCCTCGCCGGGCGCTACTTCGAACAGCGCTCGAAGCGACGTGCCGGTGCAGCGCTGAACGCGCTCCTGGAGCTCGGCGCCAAGGAGGTCGCCGTCCTCGGAGCCGACGGCGTCACCGAGACGACCGTGCCGGTCGACCGGCTCGCGGTGGGCGACCTCTTCGTCGTACGCCCCGGGGAGAAGATCGCCACCGACGGTGTCGTCGAGCGCGGCAGGTCCGCGGTCGACGCGTCGATGCTGACCGGGGAGTCCGTGCCCGTCGAGGTCGCGATCGGCGACACCGTCGTCGGGTCCTGCGTCAACGTGGGCGGCCGGCTCGTCGTGCGCGCCACCCGGATCGGCGCCGACACCCAGCTCGCGCAGATGGCGCGGCTCGTCGAGGACGCCCAGAACGGCAAGGCCGAGGTGCAACGCCTGGCCGACCGGATCTCCGGCGTCTTCGTGCCGATCGTCATCCTGCTCGCGACCGGAACCCTCGGGTTCTGGCTCGGGACCGGCAACGGCCTCGCGGCGGCGTTCACCGCTGCGGTCGCCGTCCTGATCATCGCCTGCCCGTGCGCCCTCGGCCTGGCCACGCCGACCGCACTGATGGTGGGCACCGGACGTGGCGCGCAGCTCGGCATCCTGATCAAGGGTCCCGAGGTCCTCGAGTCGACCCGCGCGGTCGACACCGTCGTCCTCGACAAGACCGGCACGGTCACGACCGGCACCATGACGCTGCGCGAGGTGATCGCCGCCGAGGGCCAGGACGCCGCCGAGGTGCTTCTGTACGCCGGCGCGCTGGAGGACTCCTCCGAGCACCCCATCGCCCGGGCGATCGCCGCCGCGGCGCGCGAGCAGCACGGCACGCTCCCGGTCGTCGAGGACTTCGCCAACCTCGAGGGCCTCGGGGTCCAGGGTGTCCTGCTGGACGGCGACGCGAGCCATGCCGTGCTCGTGGGGAGACCGCAGCTGCTCGCCGAGTGGTCCCAGCGCCTGACCCCGGCCCTCCAGGAGGCGCTCGAGAAGGCCCAGGCGACGGGTGGCACCGCCGTCGCTGTCGGCTGGGACGGACAGGCGAGGGGAGTCGTCGTGGTCGCCGACGCGATCAAGCCGACCTCGGCCGCTGCGATCACCCAGCTGCGCGCCCTCGGCCTGCGGCCGGTCCTGCTCACCGGTGACAACGCCGCCGTGGCCCGGACCGTCGCCGCCGAGGTCGGGATCGACGAGGCGGACGTGATCGCCGACGTGCTCCCGTCCGACAAGGTCGAGGTCGTCAAGAGGCTGCAGGGCGAGGGCAAGGTCGTCGCGATGGTCGGGGACGGCGTCAACGACGCCGCTGCGCTCGCCCAGGCCGACCTCGGCCTGGCGATGGGCACCGGGACCGACGTGGCGATCGAGGCCAGTGACCTCACGCTCGTGCGGGGGGACCTCCAGGTCGCCGCCGACGCCATCCGGCTCTCCCGGCGCACGCTCGCCACGATCAAGGGCAATTTGTTCTGGGCGTTCGCCTACAACGTCGCGGCGCTCCCGCTGGCCGCGGCCGGGCTGCTCAACCCGATGCTCGCCGGGGCGGCGATGGCGTTCTCGAGCGTCTTCGTGGTCAGCAACAGCCTGCGGTTGCGTCGCTTCCGCTGACCCGGGTGGGGCGGGCTCAGCAGGTCGCGAACAGCACCGGGCCGTGGTTGAAGTCGGAGAGCACCAACCAGCCGTCGACGGGGGCGAGGTCCATGGTGACCACGTTCCCGACGGCGGTGACCTTGCCGAGGGTGAACTTCTCGGGGAAGGCGCCGCCCTGGCCGGGCGCCGGCCCGGCAGCGAGCCGGGAGCGGCTGTCGGCGTCGGTGCGGGCCTGGTCCTCGGAGTCGAGTGCGAGCGCGACGCGTACGTCGCCACCCGGCTGCGCCGCGATCGCGAAGCCGGTGAGCGGGTGGACCTCGCCGGCCTCCGCGATCAGCTCGGAGGCGCGGGTCCGGTCGGCGGGGTCGGCCTCGGCCATGGAGAGCTCGGCGCAGGTGTGCTCGCCGGTGTAGGCGGATGCGGCCAGCGGCGTACCCGCGGCGGCCGCGGCCTCCGCCACACCGTCCTCGAGGTCGTCGCGGGCGACGTCGGCCCGCTCGGCGAGGTAGCGGGGGTCGTCGCTGCCGTAGAGGACGCCGGCCTCGGCGTCGATCTGGAGGGCGGCGAGCTCGGGGGTCACCGGGCCGCTCAGGGTCTCCAGGAGATCGACCCCGCCCTGCCAGACGCCGTCCTGCTCGTCGGGCTGGGTGAAGCCGGCCGTGCGCAGCTGGTCCTCCAGTGCGGGGACGTCGACGTCCTCGGGCAGGCCCATGATCACGACCGCGCCGTCCTCGCCCTGGGCGAACAGCTCCCAGTCGATGGTGGCGGGGGAGAAGCCGAGCTCGGTGTGGATGGTCGCGGCGGACTCGTCGAGCGCGGTCGAGGCGGTGAGGTCGCGGTCGAAGGCCTCCAGCAGGAAGTCCTCCACGTCGGACGCGGGTGAGGTGCCCGACAGGTCCACCCCGAGCTCCTCGCGTACGGCGGCCCAGTCGGTCCAGCTGAACCGGACGGTCGACTCCGGCGCGAGCGCCATCGCCCGGGTGAGGCGGGTGTCGTCGCCGTCGCGCACGATCCGCCACGCCACGATCCCTGCGCCCGCGACCAGGGCCACGGCCACGACGAGAATGATCGAGCGGCGCCGGGTCAGGCGCCCGCCTGCTCGGGACAACGGGCTCTCCTGACGCTGGGACGACGCGATGGCCCCTACCCTAGGCGTGTGCCCGACATTCTCGCCGCCGGCGTGGTCGCGTTCCGTCCCGGTCGTGAGGTCCTCCTCGTGCACCGCCCCAAGTACGACGACTGGTCGTTCCCCAAGGGGAAGCTGGATCGCGGCGAGCACGCAGTCGCCGCCGCAGTGCGCGAGGTCGCCGAGGAGACCGGTGTCCACGTGCGCCTGGGCCCGCCGCTGACCTCCCAGCGCTACCCGGTCGCCCGCCGGATGAAGACGGTCCACTACTGGACGGGCCGTGTCGTCGGCGACGACGACGTGTCGTCGTACCTCCCCAACGACGAGATCGATGCCGTCGCCTGGGTGCCCTTCGAGGACGCACCGGCCCGACTGACCTACGACCACGACCGCGCGACGCTCGTCGAAGCGCTGAAGGTACGGCGCAGGACCCGCGCGGTGGTCGTCCTGCGGCACGCGCGGGCCCGCTCCCGCAGCGCGTGGCGCGGGGAGGACGCGGCCCGACCCCTCCTGCGTCCGGGCGAGCTGGAGGCAGACCGGCTGATCCCGCTCCTCGCCGCCTACGACGTCACCACGGTGCTCACCTCGACCAGCCTGCGGTGCGTCCAGACGGTCCAGCCGTACGCCGAGACCGTCGGCCTCACGCTCGACCTCCGGCCGCGCCTGAGTGAGGAGCACGTGACGGCCCGGGCCGTCACCGGGGTCGTCGAGGACCTGCTGGACGCCGATGCCGGCGCGGTCGTGTGCACCCACCGTCCCGTGCTGCCGCTCGTGTACGACGCACTCGGCCTCGATCCGCGCTCCTCCGAGCAGCCCCAGGAGCCCGCGGAGATGCTCGTCCTGCACATGCGCAAGGGCGTCGTGGTGGCCGTCGAGCGGCACCAGCCGCGCCCGTCCCTGCGCTGATTCCGGCGTCGTCGGTACCCGTGGTGTAACGCAGGACACCGACTGCCGCCACCCGGACTGCCACTGTTCACCGCCCGTTCAGGTCGGCCGGTGGGTTGCGTTACCGACACTGCCTACGTTCACGGTGTCCGAGTACGAATCGAGGGGCGCTGAAGCCGAGCCCCTCACATCGAGAGGCAGTTCCTTGAACGTCAACTCCATCCGCCGCGCAGCGGTGCCCGGCATTGCGGCCCTCGCCCTGCTGATGAGCGCTTGTGGCGCGTCCAACGAGGACGGCGGCGACGCCGAGGCCGGCGGCCTGAGCGGCAACCTCAAGGGTGGCGGCGCCACCTCGCAGGAGAAGGCCCAGGAAGCCTGGAAGGTCGCCTTCCAGGGCAAGAACGACGGTCTGGTCATCGACTACTCCCTGCTCGGCTCGACCGATGGTCGCAGCCAGTTCATCAGCAAGGCGCTCTCCTTCGCCGGCTCCGACTCCTACATCAAGGACGAGGAGCTCGCTGCCGCCAAGGAGCGTTGCGACGGCAACGTCATCGAGGTCCCGGCCTACATCTCCTCGATCGCCATCGCCTACAACCTGCCTGGTGTCGACGAGCTGAAGCTCGACTCCGCGACCCTCGCGAAGATCTTCGCCGGTGAGATCACGACGTGGAACGACGCGGCCATCACGGCGCTCAACGAGGGTGTCGAGCTGCCCTCCACCAAGATCGCTCCGGTGCACCGTGCCGACGACTCCGGCACCACCAAGAACTTCACCGACTACCTCGGCAAGACCGCCGAGGCCGAGTGGCCCCACGAGGCCGAGGACGCGTTCCCGGTCTCCGGCGGCCTCTCCGCCGAGGGCACCTCGGGTGTCGTCAAGCAGATCGGTGACACCGAGGGTGCCATCGGCTACGCCGACGCCAGCCAGACCGGCGACCTGAAGACCGTCTCGGTCAAGGTCGGCGAGGAGTTCGTCGCCCCGTCGCCGGAGGGTGCGGCCAAGACCGTCGCCGTCTCGCCGGTCGTCGAGGGTCGCGACGCGACCGACATCGCCGTCGATGTCGACCGCACCACGACCGAGTCCGGTGCCTACCCGGTCATCCTGCTGTCCTACCTGATCGCGTGCGAGACGTACGAGGACCAGGAGGAGGCCGACCTGGTCAAGGGCTACCTCGAGTACATCGTCTCCGACGAGGGTCAGGAGGAGTCGGCCAAGGAGGCAGGCTCGGCCAAGCTCGCCGAGGACACGGCCGTCAAGGCCCAGGAGATCGTCGCGGGCATCTCCGCGAAGTGACCACGGGAGGGGTGGGAACGGGGTCCAACCCGTTCCCACCCCTCGACCCGTGGGTCCCCGACCCACGTGCACAGCCTTCGAGAACCCCTGACCCCGAGGTGACACAGTGACTGCCCCTACCACCGAGATCGAGGACGAGCCCGCCGACTGGGCGAGCGTCCGCGGTGGCGTCGGTGACCGCATCTTCTACGGCCTGGCGCTCGGCGCCGGGTGCGTGATCCTGGCCGCCCTGGCCGGCGTCTTCGTCTTCCTCGCGATCAAGGGTGCCAGCGGCTTCAGCAAGCCGTCGGAGGTCTACGGCCCGCACGCCGAGAGCTTCCTGGGCTACGTCTTCCCGCTCCTCGTCGGCACCTTCACCGCCTCGATCATCGCGCTGATCATCGCCGTGCCGATGGCCTTCGGCATCGCGCTGGTGATCAGCCACTACGCGCCGCGCTGGATCGCGACGCCGGTCGCCTACGTGATCGACCTGCTCGCCGCTGTGCCCTCGGTCGTCTACGGACTCTGGGGGGCGTTCTTCCTGGCCAAGCAGCTCGTGCCGATGCACGTCTGGCTGCACGACACCTTCGGCTCCTGGCCGGTCCTCGGTGCGCTCTTCGGTGAGCCGAACCCCGCCGGCCGCTCGGTCCTGACCGCCGGCATCGTGCTGGCGATCATGATCCTGCCGATCATCACCGCGATCACCCGTGAAGTCTTCTCCCGCACGCCCCGCCTTCACGAGGAGGCTGCTCTGGCTCTCGGTGCCACGCGGTGGGAGATGATCCGGATGACGGTGTTCCCCTACGCGAAGTCCGGCATGGTCTCGGCGGTCATGCTCGGCCTGGGTCGCGCCCTCGGCGAGACCATGGCGGTGACGATGGTCCTCTCGGTCGGCTTCGACCTGTCGTGGAACATCATCGCGACATCCAGCCCGACCTCGATCGCGGCCAACATCGCTCTCAAGTACAAGGAGCGCAGCGCCGACATGCTCAACGTGCTCGTCGCCACCGGACTGGTGCTCTTCCTGGTGACCTTCCTGGTGAACTTCGTGGCCCGATGGATCATCGGCCGCAGCGAGAGGCGGATGGCACGATGACCATGCTCCAGGAGAGCCCCGACCGGGTTCACATCTCCCTCATCCAGCCGCGGCTGCCGCAGTTCGCTGCGCTGATCATCGCCGGCATCGCCGCCGCCCTCGGTCTCCTGCTGCTCGTGCTGGGCACGGGCCTGGTCCCCGCCGTCCTCATCGGGGCACTGGTCTTCCTCGTCGCGTTGCCCCTGTGGTCCTTCTTCATCGAGGGCCGTCGTGGTGCCACCGACCGGTTGATGACCAGCCTGATCTGGACGACCTTCTTCATCGCCCTCGTGCCGCTGGTCTCGCTGCTGTGGCGGGTGATCGCGAAGGGAGCCGGCCGGATCGACGGCACCTTCCTCAGCTACTCCTTCTTCAAGACCCAGATCGACCAGCCGGTCGGCATCTACCACGCGATCATCGGGACCCTGCTGGTCACGTTGGGGGCAGCGGTGATCTCGGTCCCGATCGGCGTGATGGCCGCGATCTACCTGGTGGAGTACGGCAAGAAGAACAAGCTCGCGAAGGCGATCACCTTCCTCGTCGACGTGATGACCGGCATTCCCTCCATCGTCGCCGGTCTGTTCGCGTTCGCGCTGTTCACGCTGATCTTCGGACCTGCCTACGTGTCAGGGTTCGGTGGATCGGTGGCACTGTCGCTGCTGATGATCCCGATCGTCGTACGAGCCACCGAGGAGATGCTGCGACTGGTTCCCGACGACCTGCGCGAGGCGGCGTACGCCCTCGGCACGCCGAAGTGGAAGACGATCGTCAAGATCGTCGTGCCCACCTCGCTCGGCGGCATCCTGACGGGCATCACGCTCGCCACCTCGCGCGTCATCGGCGAGACCGCGCCGCTGCTGCTCATCGCGGGTGCCACCGACCGCACCAACATGAACCTGTTCGACGGCGCGATGACCACCCTCCCGGTGCTCATCTACGGGCAGAACCTCCGCGGCGACGAAGCCGCCGAGGCGATCGCCTGGGGCGCCGCCTTCGTCCTGATCCTCATCGTGATGGTGCTCAACCTCGTAGCCCGCATCGTCGGCAAGATCTTCGCCCCCAAGAAAAATTGACCCGCAGGGCTCTGAGAGGGAACTGAACACGCAATGGCCAAGAGCATCGACGTCTCCGACGTCAACATCTACTACAGCGACTTCCTCGCCGTGCAGGGCGTCAACATGACGATCCGCGCGGGAGCGGTCACCGCCTTCATCGGCCCCTCGGGCTGCGGCAAGTCGACCTTCCTCCGCTCGCTGAACCGCATGCACGAGGTCATCCCCGGCGCACGTGTCGAGGGCAAGATCGTCGTCGACGGCCAGGACCTGTACGAGTCGAGCGTGGACCCGGTCGCCGTGCGCCGCCAGGTGGGCATGGTCTTCCAGCGGCCCAACCCGTTCCCGACGATGTCGATCTTCGACAACGTGCTCGCGGGTCTCAAGCTCAACTCGGGCAAGATGAAGAAGTCCGAGGCCGAGGCGGTCGTCGAGAAGTCGCTGCGCGGCGCCAACCTCTGGAACGAGGTCAAGGATCGCCTCAACAAGCCCGGCATGGGCCTGTCCGGTGGCCAGCAGCAGCGCCTCTGCATCGCCCGGGCGATCGCCGTCGAGCCGCAGGTGCTCCTGATGGACGAGCCGTGCTCCGCGCTCGACCCGATCTCGACCTCGGCCATCGAGGACCTGATCCACGAGCTGAAGAATGACTACACGATCGTCATCGTCACCCACAACATGCAGCAGGCCGCCCGCGTGTCCGACGACACCGGTTTCTTCAACCTGAAGGCCACCGGCGAGCCCGGACGGCTGGTCGAGTTCAACCCGACGAAGAAGATGTTCGCGAACCCCGACGACCCGGCGACCGAGGCCTACATCTCCGGTCGATTCGGCTGATCAGACGTATCGATCGGAGCAGGACGTGGGCAAGTGGGACGGGCGCTCGGACGCCCGTCGCCAGTCCGTGCGCGCCTATCTGCATCGTTGGGCCGAGACCACCGGGGCCCAGCTCCTGGTGGTCGACCCGGAACCGGACGAGGGCGCGCTCGCAGAGGCAATGGCAGGGCACGGCGTCCACGTGACCTGGGTGGGTTCCACCCTCGACGGACTCGTCGAGTTCGGGCGCACCGACCCGCACGCCGTCCTGGTGACGCCGGCAGCCCCGGGCATCCCTGCCGACGAGTTCGTGGGGCTGATCAGGCGCCACGGCACGCCGTACGTCATCGCGGGCGCGGAGGACCTGAACGACCTCGGCGCCGCGAGCAGTGCAGCCCTGGGCAGCGTCGGTTCGTTGATGCTGGCCGGTGCCTCGGCGGTCGTGCTGCGCCCGTACGCCGCCCAGAACCTCTGGGAGGTGATGTCGCACGGCCCGCGGTCGGTCTCCGAGCACGCCCGGGTCGAGGTCGGCCCGATCGAGCTCGACGCGACCGCGTTCACGGTGCGGGTCAACGGCGAACGGATCTCCGACCTCCCGCTGAAGGAGTTCGAGCTGCTCCGCGCGCTGATGCTGAGCTCGCCCGGCCTGGTCAGCGATGACGATCTGGGTGATGCGTTGTGGGGCACCCACGATCGACGCCCCGGCGGCAACTCGATCGCGATGCACGTGACCCGGTTGCGCTCACGGCTGGGGGACGTCGCGGTGGTACGCCGGATCCGCGGTCGCGGCTACAGCCTGTCCGTCGACGGGGCGTGAGACGGCTCAGAGCAGGATGAGCTTGAGGATCTCGAAGCAACCCCAGGCAGCGAGCGCAGCCGCGGGGAACGTGGAGATCCACGCAGCCAGGATCGTGCGGGCCATGCCCCACCGCACGGCCGAGAGCCGCTTGGTGGCACCCGCGCCCATCACCGCCGAGGTGATGGTGTGGGTCGTCGAGATCGGGGCGTGGAAGACGAAGGCCGTCGTGTAGAGCACACCGGCGCCGACCGACTCGGCAGCGAAGCCACGGGGCGGGTCGAGGTGGATGATCTTGCGACCGAGGGTGCGCATGATCCGCCAGCCACCGGCATAGGTGCCGGCCGAGATCGCACCGGCCGCAGCGAGCACGACCCACAGGGGCAGCGTCTCGATGTCGTAGTCCTGCGGGTAGGCGATCACCAGCGCCAGCAGGATCACGCCCATCGTCTTCTGGGCGTCCTGCAGGCCGTGGCCCAGGGCCAGGGCTGCGGCGGAGATGGTCTGCATGCCGCGGAAGCCGCGGTTGACCTTGTGCGGGTTGGCCTTGCGGAAGATCCACAGGATCGCGGTCATCACGATGAAGGCGGCGCAGAAGCCGAACAGCGGCGAGAGCACCATCGGGATCAGCACCTTCTGCACGATGGTGTCCCACTTGACCGAGACGCCCCCGGCGATCGCGGCACCGACCAGGCCGCCGATGAGGGCGTGCGAGGACGACGACGGGAGGCCGTAGTACCAGGTGATGAGGTTCCAGATGATCGCGCCGAGCAGGCCGGCCATCACGATGACCAGGCCGACGTGGGCGTTGTCGACCAGGAGCTGACCTGAGTCGTCCTCGATCTTGATGACGTCGGCGACGGTCTTCGCGACCTCCTGACCCAGCAGCGCGCCGATGAAGTTCATGATGGCGGCGAGGGTCAGCGCGATGCGCGGGGTCAGCGCGCGGGTCGAGACCGAGGTCGCGATCGCGTTCGCCGCATCGTGGAAGCCGTTGGTGTAGTCGAACGCGAGCGCGATGACGACCACGGCGATCACGATCGCCAGGGTGAGGGTCACGACCGGGGTCCCTCAGCCTTCCTTGACGGCGATCTGCTCGACGATGTTCGCAACCTTCTCGAACGCGTCGATGGCCCCTTCGAGGGACTCCACGATGTCCTTCAGCTTGAGGACCTCGATGGTCTTGAACTCGCCCGAGAACAGCTTCGCCAGCGTGCGACGGTGGTTGCGGTCGCCGGTGTTCTCGAGACGGTTGATCTCGATCCAGTAGTCGTCGAGCGACTGCATCGACTGCAGCCGCGGCATCGCTGCCGCAGTGAGCTCGGCGCACCGCTGAAGGACCTCGACCTGCTCGGAGAGCTCGGGCGGCAGGGTCTTGACCTCGTACAGCAGGATCAGGTCGACCGCTTCGTCCATCATGTCCATCACGTCGTCCAGGCCGGAGCCCAGTGCGTAGATGTCCTCGCGGTCGAAGGGCGTGACGAAGACGCTGTTGACCTTCTTCACGATCTCGTGGGTCGTGTCGTCGGCAGCATGTTCCGCCGCGCGCATGCGCTCGGCGACATCAGCCTTGTCCGAGGAATCGGAGAGCATCTCTGCCAACAGCTCGGCGCCAGCAACGAGGTGCTGGGCCGACTTGGTGAAGAGGTCGTAGAAAGAGGTATCGACCGGACGCAGACGCAGACCCACATGGACTCCCGTTGAGGCGGAGAGGAACGGACTCATGCTAGGGGGTCACGAGGAGGTGAACGCAATCCCTGTCCGCGTTCTCCGCGTGGCGGATCCGGTTCGTGACGCGTTGTCGCAGGTCAGGTGCCAGGTGCCTGGCACATCAGGAGTTCAGACGACGCCTTCGCTGGCGCTCGATGAGGGTCTCCTGGAGGTGTTCCTCGCCGGAATTGCGCGTCCAGTGCGCATCGCTGCCGAGCTCCCACGCCTGCGTGGTCGAGGCGAAGGCGAGGTCCAGCAGACGGCGTACCTCGTCCCGGCTCTGGTCGGGCAGGCGCACCAGGACCTCGACGCGACGGTCGAGGTTGCGGTGCATCATGTCGGCCGAGCCGATCCACGTGACCGGCTCACCGCCACCCTCGAAGGAGAAGATCCGGCTGTGCTCCAGGAAGCGGCCCAGCACCGAGCGCACCTTCACGTTCTCGCTGAGCCCCGGGACGCCCGGGCGCAGGGCACTGATGCCCCGCACGAGCAGCTCGACGGGCACGCCCTCGCAGGAGGCGAGGTAGAGCGCGTCGATGACGGGCTCGTCGACGATGGAGTTGGCCTTGATCCTGATGCCGGCGGGCCGGCCCGCACGGTGGTGCTCGATCTCGCCGTGGATCTGGTCGACCAGGCCTGAGCGCACCGAGTCCGGTGCCACCAGGAGCTGCTCGTAGGTCGCCTTGCGGGACCAGCCGGAGAGGTTGTTGAACAGGTGCGCGACGTCCTCGCCGATGGTCACGTCGGTCGTGAGCAGGCCGAGGTCCTCGTACATCCGGGAGGTCTTCGGGTTGTAGTTGCCCGTCCCGATGTGGGTGTAGCGGCGGATGCCCTCGGGCTCGTCACGCACCACCATCGCGAGCTTGCAGTGGGTCTTGAGGCCGACCAGGCCGTACACGACGTGGCAGCCCGCCTGCTCCAGCTTGCGTGCCCAGCGGATGTTGGCCTGCTCGTCGAAACGCGCCTTGATCTCGACCAGCACCAGGACCTGCTTGCCGGCTTCGGCCGCGTCGATCAGGGCGTCGATGATGGGGGAGTCGCCGGAGGTCCGGTACAACGTCTGCTTGATCGCCAGCACGTGCGGGTCGGCCGCAGCCTGCTCGATGAAGCGCTGCACGGAGGTCGCGAACGAGTCGTAGGGGTGGTGCACGAGTACGTCGCGACGGCGGATGGCCTTGAACACGTCGACGGGTGCCGCTGACTCAACCTCCGCCAGCCACGGGTGCGTGGTTGGCACGAAGGAGGGGTACTTCAGGTCGTCGCGCGGCTGGTCGGCGATGGAGTGGAGGCCGCGGAGGTCGAGCGGTCCGGGCAGCCGGAACACCTCCTCCTCGCGGACGTCCAGCTCGGAGGTGAGCAGCTCCAGGACCGACGGTGAGATGGACTCCTCGACCTCCAGGCGCACGGGCGGGCCGAACTTGCGGCGCAGCAGCTCCTTCTCGAGGGCGGCGAGGAGGTTCTCGGCGTCGTCCTCCTCGACCTCCAGGTCCTCGTTGCGCGTCACGCGGAAGGTGTGGACCTCGAGCACCTCCATCCCGGGGAAGAGGCGACCGAGGTGGGCTCCGATCACGTCCTCGAGCGGGACGAAGCGGGCGTTGCCGAGCGAGACGAAGCGCTCGAAGTTGGAGGGCACCTTGACCCGGGCGAAGTGCTCCTTGCCGGCCTTCGGGTTCCGGATGAGCACGGCGAGGTTGAGCGAGAGGCCCGAGATGTAGGGGAACGGGTGGGCCGGGTCGACCGCCAGCGGCGTGAGGACCGGGTAGACCCGCTCCTTGAAGAGCTTCTTGCAGAACTTCTGCTCGTCGCGCTCCAGGTCGGCCCAGCGCACGATCTCGATGCCCTCGTCGCGCAGCGCCGGAATGATCTGCATCTGGAAGGTGGCGGCGTGGCGCTGGCTCAGCTCGTCGGCGCGGGTCCAGATCGCCCGGAGCACCTCGAGCGGCATCAGTCCGCTCGCCGCCCGAACAGCCAGTCCGGTCGCGATCCGGCGCTTGAGGCCGGCCACCCGGACCATGAAGAACTCGTCGAGGTTGCTGGTGAAGATCGCCAGGAAGCGGGTGCGCTCGAGCAGCGGGAGGCTCTCGTCCTCGGCGAGCTCGAGGACCCGCTCGTTGAACCGCAGCCAGGACAGCTCCCGGTCCACGAAGCGGTTGTCGAACGACTCGATGTGCGCGAGGAGCTCGGGAGAAGGCGCGTAGCGGTCCAGCTCGGTCCCGTCGTCGGAGGGCTCCGCCGCCACCGCGAGAGCGGGGACGGACTCGTTCTGAACCAGGGACGGGTGCTGCTCGGTGGACATGTCGCGAGTGTGGCAGTTGTGGGTGAACGGAAGGTGACCTCGCTCCTACCCGATGTCACCTACTCACCAGTAAGTTGGCCGTCGTGAACCTGCGTACGTCGGCCGAGACCACCCTGTTGCGGACCCTGCTGGGCCTCCCCGAGCGAGTCCAGCGCCGACTCGGTGGGCGGCCCCTCGTCCTCGACGGTCAGACGCTGGCTGCTGACCTCCAGCTGATGCTGTTGCTCCAGAAGCTCGCGCGCAAGGGTGAGCTCGGGGCCGACGACCTCGACCGGGGACGCGCCGCGATGCGGACCAACGCCGGCATCGTCGGCGGCGACCAGCCGATCGGCGCCATCCGCGAGCTCACCGTCGCCGGTCTGCCGGCCCGGCACTACCTGCCCCACGGCGCGCGCCCGGCCTCGTCCGCCCAGGGACTGCTGGTCTTCTTCCACGGTGGCGGGTTCCTGTACGGCGATCTCGACTCCCACGACGCCCCCTGCCGGGTGCTGGCCGAGACCTCCGGCGTACCCGTCCTCGCCATCGACTACGGCCTCGGTCCGGAGGCCGCGTTCCCCCAGGGCTTCGACGACGCCGTCGCGGCGGTGCGCTGGGTCGTCGAGCACGCCGACGAACTGGGCGCCGACCCGGCACGGATCGGCGTCGCAGGCGACTCGGCCGGAGGCAACATCGCTGCGTGGGCAGCCATCGCGTCGGCCCGGGAGGGCGTGCCGCTGGCCTTCCAGCTCCTCGTCTACCCGTGCACCGACCCCGACCGCCAGACCGACAGCCTGCGCCTGTTCGGCGAGGGCCTGTACCTCACGGCCGAGTCGATGGAGATGTTCAACGACATCTACCTGCCGACGGCCCAGGCACGCGCCGACGAGCGGGTCAACCTGCTCGACGTCGACCTCCCGTCAGGCCTGGCGCCGGCGTACGTCGTGACGGCCGGGTTCGACCCGCTCCGTGACGAGGGGGAGGCCTACGCGCGCCGGCTCGCAGATGCCGGGCACGAGGTCGAGATGCGTCGCTACGTCGACCAGATCCACGGGTTCCTCAACATCGTGGGCGCCGGCCGCAGCAGTCGAGCCGCCGTGCTGGAGATCGCCGGCCGGCTCCGGGCGGCGCTGGGCTGAGGTCGACCCGGACGGGGCGTTCGCTCCAGTCGATCAGCCAGTCGATCAGAGATCGGGGCGGTGCTCGCGCAGCTGGCGCGTGAACTCCACCGCATCGACCATTGATGCGTCGACGACGAACGGGTCGAGGCCACGGCGCCCGAAGTGGACCGTCCAGTTGGCGTCACCGGGTCGTCCGACCAGGTCCACGGCGGTCTCCGGCTTGCGGAGGTCGAAGCGGTAGGACGACTCGCCCTGCTGGATGTAGACCATCCCGCGAACGACGCTGATCTCGACGGGCACGACCCGGGCGTTCGCCGCTCCCCATGCGAGGCCGATGGTGAGCGCGATCATGATCAGGCCGAACGGACTCGCGAGCTTGCCGTTCAGGAGGGTGAGCAGGGTGACCATCCCGGCCACCACCGCGGTCGAGCCGAGCACCATCGAGAGCACCCGTGGGTCGCTGCCGTCACCGGTGAGCCGGTCCACGGAGGTCGTGCTTCCGTCGAAGAACGAGAGCGAACCGCTGTCGGCGGCGTCCTGCGCTTCCTGGGCCGCCTGGTAGGCGGCCAGGCGGGCGTGGGCCTCGGCGAGATCGGCGGTCAGGTCCGCGACCTGGGCCTCGGCGGCCGCACACCGACGCACGAGCGCGTCGCGCTCGGTCCGGAGGGCCACCGCCGGGTCGATCTCTAGAGGTCCGGTCGCCATTGCCGCAGCGCCTCCAGGAAGGTGTGGGAGTCGACCATCCGGTTGTCGATCGCGACGGGGGACATGCTCCGGCGCAGGATGTTGATCTGCCAGTTGCGGTGCCCGGGGGTCCCGGTCTGCTCGATCTTGGTGTTGGGGCTGGTCAGGTCGAACTGGCTGTTGAAGTCGCCCACCGTGACCTTCATGATGCCGTGCTCGTCGATGGCGACGGTGCGGGACGTGTTGCTCATCCGCAGCGCATAGATCAGCAGGAAGGCCGTGACGACGGAGAGCGTTGCGCTCAGGCCGATGTCGTCCTGGACGGTGCCCTTCCAGGCCATCCGGCCCACCACGGCGGCACAGGCCAGCGCCACCAGGATCGCGATCGGCGCCAGGCTGTCGTTGCCACGCTTGGAGTGGAACGGGACGCGCTTGGGCTCGGACACGGCCGCGACCACGGCAGCGGCGATCGAGGTGTCGGACCGGACGGGCTCGGGCTCGGGCTCGACCTCGGGCTCCGGTGCGGGCTCGACCTCGGGCTCGGGCTCGACCTCGGGCTCGGGCTCGACCTCGGGCTCGGGCTCGGGCTCCACCTCGGGCTCCGGTGCCGGCTCGATCTCCGGCTCGACGGCCGGCTCCACCTCGGGCTCGGGTTCCGCGACCGGATCGTCGAACGCCGAGGCGACCTCGTTCGACGCGTCGGACGAGGCACCCCACTGCTCGAGCAGGCTGGCTGCGGTCGTCGGCGTCCGGGGGGCGGCGACAGGGACATCAGCGGCGTCCTCGTCGGCGGAGTGGTCGCTCGCGTCCTCCACGGGAGCCGACGTCGCCCGCCACTGCTCCACGAGGGTCGGGGCACGCTCGAAGTCGGGGACGGACGCGACCGGCTCCTCCTCGGCAGCGTCATCAGTGTCGTCCTCGGAGGACGAGAGGAGGTAGTGCGCTTCCTCGCCCGCTGCTGCCTCGAGCTGGGCTGCTTCGAGCTCGGCGGCGGCTTGTTCGGCGGCGGCCTGGTCGGCGGCGGCCTGGTCGAGAAGAGCCTGCACGCGACCGGCCTCGGCAGCTGCCTCGGCGTCGGCGCGGGCCTGGGCGGCCTCGGCGAGGGCTTCCTCGCGCTCGCGGGCCAGCTCGGCGGCACGTTCCTCGGCGGCGGCGGTCGCCGCTGCTTGCTCGGCAGCCAGGGCGTCGGCGTCGGCGCGGGCCCGGGCGGCCTCGGCGAGGGCTTCCTCGCGCTCGCGGGCGAGCTCGGCAGCACGTGCCTCGGCCGCGGCTTCGGTGGCGGCGATGGCTGCTGCCGTCGCGGCAGCACTGGCGTCGGCCTGCTCGGTGGCGCGGGTCTCGGCGTCGGCGCGGGCCTGGGCGGCCTCGGCGAGCGCGTCCTCGCGTTCGCGGGCGAGGTCGGCGGCACGTGCCTCGGCAGTTGCGATCGCCGCGGCGGTGGCCAGGGCGCTGGCGTCGGCCTGCTCGGCGGCGCGAGCCTCGGCATCGGCGCGGGCCTGGGCGGCTTCGGCGAGTGCTTCCTCGCGCTCGCGCGCCATCTCGGCGGCGCGGGCCTCGGCGGCGGCTGCCGCGGCGGCGGTGGCGGCGGCCTGCTCGACAGCGCGGGTCTCGGCGTCGGCGCGGGCCTGGGCGGCCTCGGCGAGTGCTTCCTCGCGCTCGCGGGCCAGCTCTGCGGAGCGGGTCTCGGCCGCGGCACGGGCTTCGGCCAGCTCGGCAGCATGGGTCTCGGCGTCGGCGCGGGCCCGGGCGGCCTGGGCGAGTGCTTCCTCGCGCTCGCGCGCCATCTCCTCGGCGCGGGTCTCGGCCGCGGCGCGGGCCTCGGCCAGCTCGGCGGCGCGGGTCTCCGCCTCGGCGCGGGCCTGGGCGGCCTGGGCGAGGGCGTCCTCGCGTTCGCGGGCGAGGTCTCCGGCGAGTGACTGGGCGGCCACCGTGGCCTCGGCCTGCTCGGCGGCGGTGAGCTCCGCCGCGGCGCGGGCCTCGGCGGCTTCAGCCAGCGCGTCCTCGCGTTCGCGGGCCAGCTCGCTGGCACGGGACTCGGCCGCGACGCGGGCGACGGTCTGCTCGGCGGCGCGGAGCTCGGCGTCGGCGCGGGCCTGGGCGGCCTCGGCGAGGGCGTCCTCGCGTTCACGGGCCATCTCGGCTGCCCGGGACTCCGCAGCGGCGCGGGCCTCGGCCTGCTCGGCTGCCCGGACCTCGGCGTCGGCGCGGGCCCTGGCCTGCTCGGTCGCAGCGGCCTCGGCCTCGGCGCGGGCGCGGGCGTGCTCGAGCGCGGTCTCCCTGGCCTGGACGAGGTCGGTGTGGAGGGCGTCCAGCGCCACGGTGTGGGTCTCGGCGGCCTTCTCCAGCTCGGCGAGCGCGCTGGTGGCGCGGGCCTCGGCCTCGGTACGTGCGTGGGTCGCCTCGGCAGCGAACTCCGCAGCCAGCGCGAGCGCCTCGGTGGCGGCCTTCTTCTCCTCGGCAAGTGCTGCGGCGGAGCGGTGGGCGGCCGCTGCTGCTGCCTGGGCCTCGCTGGCGAGCTCGAGCTGCTCGCGGGCGGCGACCTCGGCCAGACGTCGGGCCTCGTGCGCCTCCTCGGCACGGTGGGCCTGCTGGGCGGCGGACTCGTCGGCGGCGACCCGCGCGACAGCCTGCTCCTCGGCGCGCGACGCGGCGTCCTCGGCACGCTGCTCGGCGGCTTCTGCGGTCTCGAGCGCGATCCGGGCGAGGTCGGCCTGCTCCAGGGCGGCGTGCTCGGCGGCCTGGCGTGCCTCGTGGGCCTCGCGGGCGAGTCGGGCGTGCTCGGCGGCGGCCTGCTCGGCGGCGGCGCGCTCGTCCACGGCCTGGCGGGCCAGTGCACCGTGCTCCTCGGCACTCGCGGCAGCCTGCTCGGCGAGCAGTCGAGCGCGTTCCTCTGCTGCTTCGGCGGCGCGATGGGCGTCCTGTGCCAGGGCGGCCTGCTGGCGGGCGGCGTCCTCGGCGAGCGCGCGGGCCTGGGCGATCTCGGTGGACGTGCGCTCGGCGGCCTCGCGCTCCTCGAGCATCCGCCGGGCGAACTCGGCGTGCTCGGCAGCGCTGGTGGCAGCGGCTTCCGCCATCACCCGGGCGTAGTTCTCGGCGGCTGCGCGGTCCTCGTGGGCCTGGCGCGCGGCGTCGGCGTAGCTGCTGGCGGAGGCTTCGGCCTCGTGGCGTGCGGTGGCGGCAGCAGCCGCCAGGTCGGCCTGCTCGCGGGCCCGCTCCTCGGCGGCCTCGCGTGCGGCGTGCGCGGCAGCGGCGTGCTCGGCCTGCTCGACGGCGTGGCGCTCGGCGTCCTCGCGGCGAGCCGACTCGGCGCCCGCCAGCTCGGCGCGCTCGCGGGCAGCCCGTTCGGCCGCTTCGCGGGCCTCGAACTCGGCACGGGCCAGGTCCTCGGCCTCCGTGCGGGCGCGGTGGGCGATCTCGGCGGTCTCGGCCTGCGCCTGGGCCAGGCGGTCCGCCTCGGCGCGTGCCTCGTTGGCCCGCTGGGCGGCCTCCTCGGCGACGAGGCGCTCGGCGGCCTGCTCGGCGGCGGCCATCTCGGCGTCCCGACGAAGACGCGCTGCCAGGGCGGCGACGACCTCGGCGTTGGCGGACGGCTCCGGAACCTCGCCGTCGCTCTCGGCGGCGGCCTCGGCCTCCGCCTCCAGGATCGGGGCGAGCTCGGCCTCGATCTCGGCCCGCGCATGGGCCAGGACCTCGGAGGGCCGACGGGGTACGTCGTGGGGCCGGTCGATGTTCGGGATGGGCTCCTCGAGCAGCGGCGGCTCGACGAAGTCAGCCAGCGGCCGGGCGTCCGGCTTCGGCGCGGCGCTGGCCGAGCCGCGGCGGCGCAGGCGCGCGAGGCCCTTCGGCGCGGGTGCCGGGAACGGTTCGGCGAATCCGCCGTCGACCGCGGCCGCGATCACCCACTGGCCGGCCTCCTCGTCCGTGGCGCGGTGCTGGGGCCGGGCCTCGGAGGCAGGCTCCGGCACGGGCTCCGGGGCCGCCTCCGGGGCAGGCTCGAGTTCGGGAGTCTGCTCGGCGTCGTGGTCGGTCTCCGCGCTCGGGACCGGCTCGTCCTCGGTCTCGTCCTCGATCTCGTCGGGAACGAACTGCTCCTCGACCACGTCAGCTGGCCCATCGGCTGGCACGCCGGTCACGTCGTCGGCCGTCTCGACGGGCACGTCGATGAGCCAGGTCTGGGAGGTCAGCGGGTCCGACTCGTCGTCCGGGGCGTCGCCGGCGGGGGAGCCGAGGGGGTCGCTCAGCGGGTCGCTCAGGGGACGGCGGGTGGCGCGGGAGATGATCGCGGACCAGTCGCCGGGCTCGATCGGGCCCTGGTCCGGCTCCTCGATCGGCTCGGGGATGCGCCGCTCGGTGGCCTCGCCGGTCGGTTCGGCTGCGCGCTGGAGGCGTTGCTCGGCCATCCGGGCGGCCAGTGCGGAGGGAGCGGTGTCGTGCCCGACGGCGCGGTCGATGACCGCAGCCCAGTCGTCGGCTGCCGGCTCGTCGGCTGCCGGCTCGTCGCGGGTGGGCGCTGCCTGTCGGTCCTCGACCGGGGCCCCGGGGCCGGTCTGGTCCTCGATGTCGGGGCCGGTGTCCTCGCTCGCGGGCGCGGAGGAGTCCTCGGGAGCGTCCTCGGGAGCGTCCTCGACCTCGCTGTCGATCTCGCTGACGGCCTCATCGGCGGCCGACTCGTCAGCGGTCTCCTCGGCAGCGTCGGGGTCGACCTCCGTCTCCTCGGCGAGGTCCGCACCGTCGTCGATCAGCGATTCGGCGACACCGGGGATGCCGGAGGCCCGGTGGCCGACCCGGGCCGCGATGTTGTCGGGGTCGTCCTCGGCCAACGACTCGCTGTCCGGATCATGGGTCGCGGCAGCCGTCGGCTCGTGGGACTCCTCGGTCGCGATGACGCCGGCGGTGTGGCTGCGGCGCAGGAGCTCCTGCACGTCGTCGGCGTCGAGCTCGCCCACGGCGGGGAGGTCCTTGTCCCCGCGACGCCAGAGCCGTCCCCTCCGCCCCTTGCCGCGTCCAGGACGCGACTCGTCGAGACCGGAGTCCTCGGACTCCGGCTCGTCGTCGGTGACAGAGCTCATGAAACCTAAATCTACTCAGGCGTGGCGGGTTTCGGGGATTGTTCCAGAACCTCCGCACGCCGGTACTGCACGTGGGTGTCCTGCGGAGCGTGCCCGAACCCGAGGCCGGCGTACAGCCGACGCGCCGCGGTGTTGTCGGCCTCGACGTACAACAGCACCTCCGCGACGCCGCGCGAGGCGAGGTGGTGGAGACCGGCGATGGTCAGCACCTTGCCCAGACCGCGCCCCTGCGCCGCCGGGCTGATGCCGAGCACGTAGACCTCGCCGGTGTGTGCGTCGTGCTGCTTGGTCCAGTGGAAACCGAGGAGTGCCCCGTCACTGTCGACGGCCATCAGCAGACCCGCCGGGTCGAACCACGGCTCGGCCCTGCGCTCGGCCAGACCGACGGCGTCGAGGCCACCCTGCTCGGGGTGGTGGGCGAAGGCAGCTGCGTTGACCTCGAGGAGCGCGTCCGCGTCGCCCTCCCCGAAGTCGCGCAGGAGTACGCCGTTCGGCACCTCGGTGGCGGGAAGCGGCTGCACGGTCGGGCGCCTCATCACCCACAGCTCCCGGGCGCGGGAGAAGTCGAGACGGGCAGCGATGGCCCGGGCCGCGGGGAGGTCCCCGTGGGACCAGGCGGCGAGCTCGCCCGCCTCGGCGCCGGCCAGGGCCGCGAGCCGACCTCCGAGACCGCGTCCCCGTGCGGCCGGGGCGACCACGACGTCCAGGTCGGTGCCGCGGCGCAGGGCGAATCCGTCCGCCGTGACCCAGGCGTCGGTGTCGTCGAGGCCGTGGTGTCGCAGCCGTAGCCGGACGGCCTCGTCGAGCGGGTCGGCACCGTCGTGCTCACGTGCCGCTCGGGCGACGTCCTCGATCCGTTCGAGGGCATCGCCGCCGGTCAGGAACTCCGCGGTGGACACGCCTCGACGCTATCGCGGGCGCTCCGGGCCATCGCCCCCACCCTGCGGCCAGCGGGAGTCCCCGCCCCGCCGTTTACACGTGACGCGACGACGCTGTAGGACTGGCCTCATGAAACTCAGCCACGCGGTGGGTGGGGCGGCTGCGGCCCTCGGGGCGGTCGCCGTGCGTGACCTCGTCCAGAAGAAGCACGCGCTCCAGAGGAACTTCCCGGTCCTGGGCCACGCGAGGTACCTCCTCGAGAGGGTCGGACCCGAGCTGCGCCAGTACATCGTCACCGGCAACGACGAGGAGCGGCCCTTCAGCCGTGACCAGCGCACCTGGATCTACGCCTCCAGCAAGGAGCAGAACAGCTACTTCGGGTTCGGGACCGACCTGGACGTCGAGCACACGCAGGGGCACGCCTACATCAAGCAGCGGACCTTCGCGGACACGCTGCCGAGCGACCAGGACCACAACTGGACCTTGCCGAGCGCCAAGATCCTCGGCGGGCCGCGCGGACGGCGCAAGGCGTTCCGGCCCGCGTCGGTCGTCAACGTGTCGGCGATGAGCTTCGGATCGCTCTCGTCGAACGCAATCACCGCGATCAACAAGGGAGCCGCCGCCGCGGGCTGCCTGCACAACACCGGCGAGGGTGCGATCTCGCCGTACCACCGCAACGGCGCCGACCTCGTCGTCCAGATCGGCACCGCCTACTTCGGCTGCCGCGACGAGCACGGCAACTTCTCGCTTCCCCGGCTCAAGGAGATGATCGCCTCCGCGCCGGTCAGCGCCCTCGAGATCAAGCTCAGCCAGGGAGCCAAGCCGGGCCTGGGTGGGCTGCTCCCGGCGCCGAAGGTGACGCGGGAGATCGCCGAGATCCGCGGCATTCCCGAGGGCAAGGACTGCTCCTCGCCCTCGCGGCACACCGCCTTCCACGACGTGGACTCGATGCTCGACTTCGTCGAGATGCTGGCCGAGGAGACCGGTCTGCCCGTCGGCATCAAGTCAGCCGTGGGCGCCATGGACTTCTGGGAGGAGCTGGCCCGGTTGATGTCACCGGGGGCGCGGGGCGTCGACTTCATCACCCTGGACGGCGGGGAGGGCGGCACCGGTGCGGCGCCGTTGATCTTCGCCGACTCGGTCTCGCTGCCGTACCGGATGGGCTTCTCGCGGGTCTACGGCACGTTCGCCGAGCTGGGGCTGACCGACCAGGTGACGTTCATCGGCTCGGCCAAGCTCGGCCTGCCCGACAACGCCGTGGTCGCGTTCGCGCTGGGCGCCGACATGATCAACGTGGCGCGCGAGGTGATGATGTCGATCGGGTGCATCCAGGCGCAGAAGTGCCACACCGACCACTGCCCGACCGGCGTCGCCACCCAGAACCCCTGGCTCGTGCACGGCCTCGACCCGGTCTCCAAGGCGGATCGCTGCGCCGTCTACCTGCGCACCCTCCGCAAGGAGCTGACCCGGGTCTCCGCCGCGGTCGGCGTCGCGCACCCCGCGCTGATCACCTGCGGCGACGTCGACATCTTCAGGGGCGACTACGACGCCCGCTCGCTCGCGTCCGTCTACGGCTACAAGGACGGGTGGGGCGAGCTCGGCCCGGACCTGCAGGCCGAGATCCTGCGCCTGATGCACCCGAGCGACCACTTCGACGAGCGGGGCGAGCAGACCGAGGGTCGCTGACGCCCGCGCGCCGGGAGACCGCGCGACCTCAGGCGTCGAGCGAGCTCCGCTCGCCGACCCGCGCGGCGTCGGCCTCGGCGGCGGCGTCCTTGGACGGCAGCACGAACCGGTAGCCGACGTTGCGCACGGTTCCGATCAGCGTCTCGTTCTCGGGACCGAGCTTGGCGCGCAGGCGGCGCACGTGGACGTCGACGGTGCGGGTGCCTCCGAAGTAGTCGTAGCCCCACACCTCCTGCAGCAGCTGCTGGCGGCTGAACACGCGACCCGGGTGCTGGGCGAGGAACTTGAGGAGCTCGAACTCCTTGAAGGTGAGGTCGAGGACCCGGCCACCGACCTTCGCGGTGTAGGTCGCGTCGTCGACGACGACCTCGCCCGAGCGGATGACGTGCGCCTCGGGGTCGGCTGCGTCGCGGGCGGCGGCGAGCCGGCCGATCGCCAGCTTGATCCGCGCCTCGAGCTCGGCCGGGCCGCACGTGTGGAGCACGACGTCGTCCATGCCCCAGTCGTGGTTGACGACGGCGAGGCCGCCCTCGGTGGCGACGAGGATGACGGGGACGTCGGTCCCGGTGGTGCGGATCAGGCGGCACAGGTCGCGCGAGCTCGCCAGGTCGTGACGACCGTCGACGAGCAGGAGGTCGGACTCCGGCGCCTCCAGGAGGGCGCTGCCCTCCGCGGGGAGGATCTTGACGTGGTGACCCAGCAGGGCGAGCCCGGGCAGGACCTCTGCCGAAGGCTGCAGTGCGCTGGTCAGGAGCAGAAGAGTGCTCACTCGTGGTCTCCTCACTGGCGCCGCGTGGCGAACGCCGTGTCGAGACCGAAACGCAACGCTGGGCCCCGGCCGGTTTCCCTGTAGGGAAGGATACCGAAACAACGGTGCAACAGGGAAGGAAACCGGTGGTGAATGAGATGCAGGTCATCCGGGTCCACTACTGGGCGGCCGCAAGATCTGCGGCCGGAGTGGCCGAGGAGGACGTCGACGTCCCGGGGCCGGTCACGCTGGCCGACCTGCGTGCCGACCTGGTCCGGCGCCACCCCGAGAGCGACCGCCTCGCCGACGTGATCAAGGTCTGCTCGGTGGTCATCGGCGACCGCCCGGTGTCCTCCTCGGACCCGGGCTCCGTGCTGGTCGAGCCGGGTGACACCGTCGAGTTCCTTCCGCCATTCGCCGGAGGTTGAACACACCCGGAGTGGTGACCCTCTAGACTCCGTCGGGGCCGTCCTCGATGACGGCTGTGGCCGTCCGTGCAGAGGAGAGCAGTGCCGAGCGAAACCACCGCGCGCCCCGCGAGAGGGGTCACCGGCGGCGCTGCGCCTCCCGGTTCGTCGGCGGTCGTGACCCTGGTCGTGATGCTGCTCGCCGCCGCTCTGGTGCTGCTGGCCACGACCGGAGGCGTGATCGAGTCGATCGCCGCGGTCGGCGTGGCGGTCTACCTCACCCTGCTCGCCACCCTGGGCGCGACCCGCGTCGGCGTCATCACGCTGATGGGCGCCTTCGCCACCGCGCCGTCGTACAAGGGCCTGCTCCCGGCGGCGGACCCGGTGACGCCGACCGACGGTCTCCTGGTGCTCGGGTTCGCCCTGCTGCTCCCCGTCATGTTCAAGGGCAAGCTGCGGGTCCCGCTGCCCTACGTCATCGGCATCATCGTCGTGTTCTCCTTCGGGATGATCGCCACCGTCCTGTCCGACCGATCGCTCGAGAGCTTCATCGCCCTGGCGTTCTGGCTGGTCGTGATGACCGCGCTGCCGGTCGCGGTGCTGCTGTGGCGCCCCTCGCCTCGGGTGATCCAGCTGCTGGCCTGGACCTACGTCGTCGGCCACCTGGGCAGCTGGGCGGGCGGGATCGCGACCGGCAAGATCACCGGCGGCCGTCATTTCGGCATGACGAACCACCCCAACTACTTCGCCGAGGCCGGGATCATGGCCATCGCGTTGCTGATCTACCTCTTCTTCGAGCACCGGACCTGGCTGGCCCGCACCATCACCATGGGTGCCGCGGGCGTCGTCGGGGTCTCGGTCCTGCTCAGCGGCAGCCGTGGTGCGACGCTGGTCGTCGCGGTGATGGTCGTGATGATCCCGATCGTGGAGCGTTCAGCGATCACCGGCTTCCTGTACGCCCTCGGCGGCGCCCTCGTGGTCGCGGCTGCGCCCTTCCTGCTCGACATCACCGGTAACACCTCAGCGATCGACCGGTTGCTCGGCGGCGGCACGTCGTCGGGGTCCGACACCGCCCGTTCCGCCGGTCTGGAGACCGCCTGGGACCGGTTCTGGGCCAGTCCGTTCTTCGGCGACGGCCTGATCGACCTCTTCGACATCCACAACAACATGCTCGAGGTGGCCGTCGGGATCGGGATCTTCGGTCTCGTCGGCTTCCTCCTCGTGCTCTTCGCACTCGCCCGGCCGCTCTTCGGGGACTCGCCGCACCGCCGGCTCTGCTACACGATCTGGGCCTACCTCGGCTGGGGTCTGCTGATCCCCAGCCTGTACGACCGCACGCTCTGGGTGCCGATGTGCCTGGCTGCGATCTGCTGGGCGGGCAGTCTCTCGGAGGACGACGACAAGGAACCGGCGGCCGAAGAGACGGCCGCACTCACGACGACGACGGCGAGGACCTGACATGCGCGTTCTGGTGACTGGAGGTGCCGGTTTCCTCGGCTCCCACCTCTGCGACCGGCTGATCGCCGAGGGCCACGACGTCCTCTGCGTCGACAACTACTACACGGGCACCAAGGACAACATCGCCGGCCTGCTCGGCAACCACCACTTCGAGCTGATGCGGCACGACGTGACGTTCCCCCTGTACGTCGAGGTGGACCGGATCTACAACCTCGCCTGCCCGGCGTCGCCGATCCACTACCAGCGTGACCCGGTCCAGACGACCAAGACGAGCGTGCACGGCGCGATCAACATGCTCGGGCTCGCCAAGCGGGTCCGGGCCCGGATCCTCCAGGCCAGCACCAGCGAGGTGTACGGCGACCCCGAGGTCCACCCGCAGGTGGAGGAGTACTGGGGCAAGGTCAACCCGATCGGCATCCGCAGCTGCTACGACGAGGGCAAGCGGGCAGCCGAGACGCTCTTCTTCGACTACTGGCGCCAGCACGACCTCGAGATCAAGGTCATGCGGATCTTCAACACCTACGGTCCGCGGATGGATCCCGACGACGGTCGCGTGGTCAGCAACTTCATCGTGCAGGCGCTGCGCGGCGAGCCGATCACGATCTACGGCGACGGCCAGCAGACCCGCAGCTTCTGCTACGTCGACGACCTGATCGAGGGCATGTGGCGGCTGATGGAGAGCCCGCCCGAGTTCACCGGTCCGGTCAACGTCGGCAACCCGACCGAGAACACCATGCTGGAGCTGGCCGAGGCCGTCATCCGGCTGGTCGGCGGCACCTCGAAGATCGAGTACCGTCCGCTGCCCTCCGACGACCCGCGGCAGCGTCGCCCCGACATCAGCATGGCGCGCAAGGAGCTCGACTGGGAGCCGTCCGTCGCCCTGGAGGACGGTCTGCGCGAGACCATCGACTACTTCCGCCACCGGCTGGCTCGCTGAGCCTCCTGGAGGTCACGCTCCAACGACAACGGCCGCCCCTCGGGGCGGCCATTGGTCGTCGTACGTCGAGCGGATGCGTCAGGCGACGTCCGACTGGGTCAGCGCGTCCTCGACGACCGACACCGTGCCGCCGGTGCGACGAACCCGGGTCGGCCGCGTGTGGCGGTCGATGAGGTCCATGACGCCCTGGTAGTCCAGCGGGGCCTTGATGTGGGCCACGATCAGCACGGTGGACAGCAGGACCGTGAAGTCCAGGCGGAGGCGGTAGCCGTGGACGACGGCGTGGCAGTACGCGCCCTCGATCCGCAGGCGCTCGGAGTCGGAGAGCGAGTCACGCCCGACGAGCTGGACCGGACCGGTGAGCCCGGCCGAGGTCAGGAACCGGTCGTCGGCGTAGGAGTACTCGGCGCGCAGGCAGCTCATGACGTTGTCGGGCAGCGGCCGGTTGCCGACGATGCTCATCTCGCCGCGCAGCACGTGGATCAGCTGCGGGATCTCGGTGAGGCCGAGGGCCTCGAGGATCCGGCCGGGACGGGTGTAGAGCGGCGAGTCCGGCGGGATGTTGAGGAACCGGACGCCCTCGACCGGGACGGTGGTCCGGTTGACGAGCTTGTCGGCGTTCTTCACCATCGTGCGGAACTTGATGGTGCGGACCATCGTGCCCGTGCGGACCCACCGGTTCGACCGGTAGAACACCGGCCGGCCGGACATCACGAGGACCATGAGGGCCGAGCCGAGCAGCACCGGTACCCACACGATGCCTGCCGCAATGGCGACGAACAGGTCGAATGCGCGCTTCGTTCGCATTGACTACCCACTTTCCCCGGAATGTCCAGGACCGTTCACGCCAATGCTGGGGGGCGGCGGAATCGATCGTCTCGTTGAAGGCGTCAACGATCGGAGTGCTAAAGAGATACTGTTCACCAACAACCAAAATCTGCTGTCGATTCCGACGGGACGTCCCGAAGGGGCTCCGTCGAGCTTCGTCAGGACGATCCGGGCCAGCGTCGAATAGCTCGTGTGGAGCTTCAGGCGGCCCTTCCGCTCGGCCGCGTCGAGCAGCCGCCCGGGGTACACCACGGACAGCGAGGCGTCGCCGCCCGCCGCCGTACGGTCGTCGACGAGTTGCTGGAGCTGCTGCTCGACGACCGCCTTCCAGCCGCCGTAGTAGCGACGGTCCTCGCCCGGGGCGAGGGCGAGCACGGTGGAGACCAGGACGACCCGGACGGGTCGGCCCGCGTCGAGCACCTGTTCGACGAAGGCGAGGTCACGCAGCACCGCCGGTGCGTCGACGGCGGCGCGGGGCGTCTCGGGGTGGACCGGGCCGAGGGCGGCCACGACGACCCGGACCGGGCCGGTGCCGAGGCCGGCGACGCAGGCACGGAGGTCCGTCGAGGAACCGTCGGCCACCGCGGCGGCCCCGAGCTCGGGCAGGGCGCTGACCAGCGCAGCGTCCTCGGCGTGGCGGGCCAGCGCCAGGACGTCGGTGCCCTTGGTCCGGCGCAGCACCTCGCGGCCCAGACGCGTGCGGGGCCCGATCAGGACGGTGGCCGTCATCGGCTGGCTGCCCGGAGGATCGTCTCGAAGCGGTCGGCGCAGCCGGTGAGGGCGAACTCCTCCTCGGCCAGGTCACGGGAGGCCTCGCCGAGCTCGTCGCGGGTCTCGGCGTTGCCCAACATCTCGGCGGCCCAGGCGGCTGCCTGGTCCAGCGAGTCCTCGGTGGGCGGGACCACGAGGCCGCCGGCGCGGTTGACCAGGGCCGAGGCGAGGTTCTCCGACGGCATCATGCCCAGGACAGGGCGTCCTGCGCAGAGGTAGGACAATGTCTTGGACGGCACCGAGAAGGCACCGGCCTGCTGCTCGAGGAGCACCACGAGGATGTCGCCGGTGCCGAGCACCTCCGAGAGCCGCTCGTAGGGCTGGAAGGGCAGGAGGGTCACCGGGACGTCGAGCCGCTCCGCCTCGGCGCGGATCACCTCGACGGCAGGGCCCTCGTTGACCACGACCAGGCGCATCGGCCGGCCGGCGTCGATCACGCGGCGCGCGAGGCCCACGAGGAGGGTCGGGTTGTGCTTGAGGCCCAGCGTGCCCGAGTAGAGCAGCGTCGAGGTGTCGTCCAGCTCGTGCTCGGCGGCCCAGTCGTTCTTGCGCTCGACCGGGCGGATCTCGTCGAGCGGCGCCCAGTTCGGGATCACCGTCGTCTTGTGGGCGGTTCCCCACTCCTCGTGGACAGGCACGAAGGAGGGGGCGATGACCACGATGGCAGCGGACCGGCGTGAGACCCATCGCTCGGCGACGGCGAAGACGCCGGCCACGGCGCGGAACTTGCGGCCGAGCTTGTCGCCGGCGAAGGACTTCACCGCGATCGCGTAGACGTCCTGGTGCCAGAGCACCCACGGGCGGCGCAGCAGGGCCATGCCCAGCGCGAACACCACCAGGGTGGGGATCTGTGCGTTGGACAGCATCGCGGTCTGGGCACGGGTACGACGGACCTGGCGCAGCAGCTCCCAGCCGACCCGAGCCTCGACGAGCACCCGCCGGGCGAAGCGGTCCTTGGCGATCGGCTCGGTCGGACCCACGGGGTCGAACACGAGCGTCTCGCCGGGCTCGGCGACCAGTTGTCCCTTGCCCGAGGTCCAGCCGGGGCAGAAGGAATGGGTCACCTCGTGGCCGCGCCGGGCCAGCTCGCGGCTCAGCTCGACCTGGAACGGGTGGCCCGCGTAGTCGTGGACGAGAATGCGCACAGTTGCTCGGCGGTCCTCAGCCCTGGGCACGCTTGACCTGGTCGAAGACCCAGGCATAGGTCTTGGCCAGGCCGTCGGCGAGGGTGATCGACGGCTCCCAGCCGAAGACCTCGTTGATCTCGGTGTTGTCGGAGTTGCGACCGCGCACGCCCTGCGGAGCGGTGAGGTCGTACTTCCGCTCGCACTTGATGCCCGCGATCTCCTCGACGATCGTGTAGAGCTGGTTGATGGAGACCAGCTCGGCCGAACCGAGGTTGATCGGCTCGAGGTGATCGCTCGCGAGGATCATCTGCGAGCCCTTCACGCAGTCGTCGATGTACATGAAGGAGCGGGTCTGCTCGCCGTCGCCCCAGATCTCGAGCTCGTGCTTGCCGGAGATGACCGCCTCGGCGATCTTGCGGCACACCGCAGCGGGAGCCTTCTCGCGACCGCCCGTCCAGGTGCCCTCGGGCCCGTAGACGTTGTGGTAGCGGGCCATCCGGGTGGTGAGGTCGTAGTCCTCGCGGAAGTGGCGCGCCATCCGCTCGCTGAAGAGCTTCTCCCAGCCGTAGCCGTCCTCCGGCATCGCCGGGTAGGCGTCGGACTCCTTGAGGGCGGTCACCGACGGGTCGGTCTGCTTGTCCGCGGCGTACACACAGGCGGACGAGGAGTAGAAGTAGCGCTCGACGTCGAACTTCTGCGCCGCCTGGAGCATGTGGGTGCTGGTCAGCACCGTCAGCATGCACAGGGCCTTGTTGTTCTCGATGAAGCCCATGCCACCCATGTCGGCGGCGAGCATGTAGACCTCGCGGGCACCTTCGGTGGCGGTCTCGGCATCGGTCAGGAGGGAGAGGTCGGCGACGCTGTTCTGCGCGTCCGGGTGGACCTGGTACCACTCCTCGATCGGCTTGACGTCGACGGAGCGGACGGTCTTGCCCTGGGCAAGCAGATCGGCGACCAGGTGGCCTCCGATGAATCCGCCGCCACCGGCGACCAGGACGTCCACGGGCGCGTTCATCGTGTCATCTCCTCATAAGTACGGCTTCGAATGTAGACAACGCCCCCCGACGTCGTACTCCCAACGAGTACAACATGAACAGGGTCACGCGGTCCTGAGTTCGGACGATCCCGTCCGGACCGATCTTCGTGACGGAGGGCCGGAACCTCGGCCTCCCCACTGTCGTTACTATCCCGGGTTGTCGGGTCGGCGATGTCCCGGGGGTGTCGATGCCGAGAGGAGAACGAGTGAGCACGGAGGGCGCGGGCCGACGGCTCAGTGTCATCACCCTCGACCAGATCATGTCGGGGCTGTCGAACCTCGGCGTGGCGTTGCTGTCCGCCCACCTGCTCGGGGTCGAGGCGTTCGGCTACTTCGGACTGCTCCTCGTCATCGTCGCCGCGGCCATGGGCGTGTCCCGCTCGCTGATCGGCGATCCGGTGATGGTGCACCCCGACGATGCCCGCGAACGCCCGGGGCAACCGGTCGCCGCGGTGCTGATGATCGCCCTCGGACTGTCAGCAGTCCTGGTCGTCATCGCCGCCGTCCTTCACGCGGTGGACCTGCCACTGGCCCGGGAGCTGTTGATCCTCGCCGCCGGGCTGCCCGGCCTCCTCGTCCACGACCTCGGCCGCTACCTCGGCTTCGCCACCCAACGCCCGGTGCGCTCGCTCACCCTCGACACCGTGTGGCTCGTCCTGCTCGTCGCAGCGATGGTCGCGGTGATCGTCACCGACCGCACGACCCTCACCTGGTTCCTGCTGGCCTGGGCCGGGAGCGGCTCGGCCGCCGCGCTGCTCGTGTTCGCGCAGCACGGACCGCCGACCCGCGGTGGAGCGACCTGGCTGCGGGAGCGGTGGTCCTACTCGTGGCGCTTCCTGCTGTCGTTCACCGCGCTGCAGGGCGTCTCGATGGCCTTCCTGGTCGTCGTCGCCGCGATGGCCGGCGCCCGCGCGCTCGGTGCCGTGCGGGGAGTGCTGATCCTGATCCGCCCCTACATGACGTTCCAGACCGCCGCCGTCGCCGCGGGGGTCTCGGAGGTCTCCAACGAGCAGGAGGCGGTGACGGCGCGCCGACACCGGCGTCGTACCTCGACGGTCGCCCTGGTCGTCGGCCTGGTCAACATCGCGATCCTCCTGCTGATGCCCGACTGGGTCGGCCGCGCGATCCTGTCCGACACCTGGGACGCGGCGAAGGAGCTGCTCGCGCCGGCCTGCCTGCAGATCCTGTGCCTGGCGCTGATCGTCGGACCGCGGTCCTACCTCCTGGGACGCAAGGCGATCAACACCACCGTCCGCATCGACCTGATCAGCACCGTCCTCATCTTCGCCGTCGGCATCGTCGGCGCCGTCTGGGACGGCGCGCTGGGAGCCTGCTGGGGGGTGGCCGCCGGAAACGCGATGGCCGCAGCGATCTGGTGGACCGCCCTGCGCACCCATGTCTCCCGGGATACTGTCCGCTCGACCCCCTGACCTGGAAGGTTCACGTGCCTCTCTTCCTCCGCTGGCTGAAGTACACGATTCGTCGAGTTCTGGACTCGTTGATCGGCGGCAACCTGCCCCAATTCCGTCGACTGGTGAAGGCCGGACGGATCACGGTCGGGGAGCACACGTACGGCGTCCCCATCGTCAACATCTACGACCACGACGAGTCGAAGCTGACGATCGGGAAGTACTGCTCGCTCTCCGAGACCGCGCTGATCATGCTGGGCGGCCAGCACCCGATCAACCACGTGTCGCAGTACCCCTTCCGGATCAACTGGGGCCTGCCGGGAGCCGGTGAGGACGGCAACCCGGAGCCGGGCTCCGACACCGTCATCGGCAACGACGTGATCATCAACCAGCGCGTCTTCGTGCGCAGCGGCGTGACGATCGGCGACGGTGCCCTGATCGGGTCGAACGCCAACATCACCAAGGACGTCCCGCCGTACGCCATCGTCGGAGGCAACCCGGCGCGGGTCATCAGGTACCGCGCCACCCCCGAGCAGATCGAGGCGCTCCAGGAGATCAAGTGGTGGGACTGGTCGAAGGAGGACGTGATCGACTCCCTCGACTACATCGTCAGCGACGACATCGACCGCTTCATCGCCTACGCCCGTGAGCGCTTCGGGCCGCGCGCCCCGAGCGCCACCTCCGCCGAGCGGTGAGGACGGACCCCCACATGCCCACCACGACCTACTGCACCGTCCTGGCCACGAACTACCTCCCCAAGGCCCTCGCTCTCGCGGAGAGCGTCCAGCGTCACCACGACGCCGAGCTCGTCGTGCTGCTGATCGACGCGGAGCACGGCGCGGACCACCAGCTGCCCGACCTCCCCGGCGTGCGGATCATCGGCACCGACTTCCTCGGCCTGGCCAGGGAGGACGTGCTGGCCCTGGCGACCTACTACGACCTCGTCGAGTTCGCGACCGCGATCAAGCCGCTCCTGTTCCGTCGCCTCCTGGCCGACGCCGAGCAGGTCTTCTACCTCGACCCGGACACCTGGGTGAGCTCGCCGATGGAGGAGCTCGCGGGAGAGCTGAGCGCGAGTGCGGGCGGCATCGTGCTGACGCCCCACTTCCTGCACCCGCTGCCGGCCGACGCGCCGGTCAACGAGGGACACCTGCTGACCGTCGGTGTCTTCAACCTCGGCTTCTGCGGCTTCGACCGCCGTGCACTGCCCGCGCTCGACTGGTGGTGGGCGCGGCTGGAGTGGGACTGCCTGTTCGACTACCTGAGCGGCCTGTTCGTCGACCAGAAGTGGATGGACATCGGCGCGGACCTGTTCCAGGCCCGGAGCCTGCGTCATGCCGGCTACAACGTCGGGGTGCTGAACCTCCACGAGCGTCCGATCGGCCTGGACGAGGACGGGCTCCTCATCGCGAGCACCGACGAACGGCTCCGCCTGTTCCACTTCCACGCCTTCGACACGAGCCGTCCCGACGAGCTCTCCGCTCGCCGCGAGCTCGAGAGCGAGAACGCCGCCGCCGAGACCCCCGAGGTCGTCGGGCTGTGCCGCGAGTACGCCGCCGCCGTCATCCGGCACGAGCAGGCCCTGCCCCCGGCTCCGTCGTACCGCTATCACCACGACACCCGTGGACGCCGGATCACCCGGCGCCTCCGCCGCGCGTGGCGGGTCCAGGCCAAGGCCGGCGACCGGCCGCCCTCACCGTTCCTGCCCGAGCATGCCGAGGCGTACGACGCCTGGCGGCATCGCGCCTGGAGCACGGTCAGCCGCGAGATGGCCGGCGACGCCGTCAAGAGCGCGCGGATGGCCCTGCCCGAGGAGTTCGGGCACATCAAGGACCGATTCCCCGCCATCGTCTCGGGTGTGCGTTCGAAGGTGGTGGGTCGTGGCAGCGGCATGTGGGGCTGAACGACGTCCGGCCAATCGAATCGACAGGAACGGCGAACGATGAGTGCAGTACGCGAGTGGGCGACTGCCCGGCTCCAGTGGGCGCCGTTGCGCAACGGCACGAAGTACGCCGTCCACGGCATGGCACGCGCGCGCGGACGCTCGCTCGAGCGCCGCGGAGCGGTGCCCGAGATCGGCAACATCCTCGCCGCCGGTCCGCAGAAGGCCGGCAGCCAGTGGCTCAAGGCACTCTTCGACCACCCGCTGGTGCGTGCCCACACCGGTTTGATGACCCTGCCGCAGCTGGACTACCAGCTCGCGCCTCCGGCCAAGGGGTTCCCCGCGGGGACCTTCGTGCCCGGGGTCTACCTCAGCTACCCCGAGTTCGAGGCCCTCGCCAAGCCGCACCCCCTGCGTCTGGTCTACCTCTCGCGCGACCCGCGTGACATGGTCGTGTCGGGGTACTGGTCCGCGGTGAAGACTCACCGCGTCGGTCACCTGCCCGAGGTCGAGAAGCTGCGCGAGCGGATCCGTACGGCCTCCTACGAGGACGGGCTGCTCGCGATCATCGACTCCGCGGCCCAGCTCTTCCGCGACATGGACACCTGGGTGGGCGTCGAGGACGAGCGGGTCGCCCGTTTCAAGCTCGAGGACGTCGCCAAGGACCAGCGCCCGGTCGTGCTCGGGATGCTGGCCCACACCGGCGTCACGCTGTCCGACACCGATCTCGAGCAGGTGCTGCGCGACGTCGATCGCGGCACCCTGCAGAGCAAGGACCTCGCGCGTCGCAAGGACGGCGAGTCCCACTACCGTGTGAACCAGTCAGGGCACGAGGATGTGTTCTCGGACGTCCACTACGCCGCGATCGAGCGGGTCGCACCGGGCCTGATCGAGCGCCTCGGCTACGCCATGTGACCTCGGCGTCGAAGGCAGCGTCATGTGAGGTGGACTTGTGATCGAAGGGGGACCCGCCATGGGTGCAAAGCACGTCGCCAGGAACTGGGCTCGTCGCGCGTACGAAGGCCTGCCGGACCAGGTGCGCGAGGACCTGAGCACGAAGCGCTCGGAGTTCCGGGGCATCATGCAGATCAAGGAGAACCAGCGCATGCTGGCGCTCCGGCTCGCCGCTGTCGAGAAGCAGCTGGGCATCGCGGTCGACGACCACGTCCCCGTGCTGGATCCGCGCTTCCCCGACTCCGTCCAGTCCCGCCTGTGCACGCAGGCGGAGATGGAGCAGCCCTGGTTCGGCGCCTGGTGTGAGGCACTCGGCGTGCCCCCGACGGCGCACCGCAAGACCTGGGAGTTCGCCTACATCGCCCAGATGCTGGCCGAGACGGGCAAGCTCGAGCCGGGTCGACGCGGCCTGGGCTTCGGCGTCGGGCGCGAGCGCCTCGTGGCCGGCTTCGCCGCACGGGGTGCCGAGATCACTGCCACCGACCTCGACGGGGAGTCCCGCGAGGCGACCGGCTGGGTCCGCTCGGACCAGCACGCCTCCAACGTCGAGGGCCTGCTCTACCCCGACCTGTGCGACCCCGACGAGTTCCGTCGCCTCGTCGAGTGGCGGCCCACCGACATGCGTGCCATCCCGAGCGACCTGAAGGGCTACGACTTCTGCTGGTCCGCGTGCGCCTTCGAGCACCTCGGCTCCCTGGAGGCGGGCCTGGAGTTCGTGGAGCGCTCCGTCGACACCCTTCGTCCCGGCGGCATCGCCGTCCACACCACGGAGTTCAACGTCCACTCCGACGACGACACCCTCGAGACCGGTCCCACCGTCGTCTACCGACGCCGCGACCTGCTCGCGTTCAAGGAGCGGATGGAGGCCAAGGGGCACGAGGTGGCAGCCTTCGACTTCCACACCGGGATCGGCATCCTCGACGCGTACGTCGACGTACCCCCCTATTCGGAGGAGGAGCCGGTGCTGCGCTTCGCCGTCGGCCCCTACACCCTGACCTCGGTCGGGATCGTGGTCCGCGCAGGCGGAGCTGCCTGAGCGTCGCGGCCAGCCGGGTCGGCCGAGCGGGCCGGCCGGCTGAGGCCGGGGCGGCCAGCTCGATCCGTCAGGCCGGGAGGCGCCGCGTCGCTGCGACGCCGAAGTCCGAACGCAGCGAGGTGTTCTCCAGCATCCGCTGGAACAGCGGGCTCTGCGTGGACCAGTAGGTGAACACGTCGACGTCCTCGAAGAGCGCGCCGAGGCACTCGGCGATCGCGACCTCGTCACAGCCCTGGCGCACGACGTGGTACTCGATCAGGTCCGAGGGGTTGGTGTCGTCGTACACGCCACGCAGGCGCCGCCAGCGGCTGCCCAGGCCACGGGCCAGGTTGCCCTGGCCGACCCGCCACGCGAAGTAGGTGCCGCGGCTCGCGACGTGCGAGAGGCGCGAGCGGCGTGGGTAGTACAG
Organism: Nocardioides sp. Root190; assembly: GCF_001428565.1. Classification (GTDB taxonomy): domain Bacteria; phylum Actinomycetota; class Actinomycetes; order Propionibacteriales; family Nocardioidaceae; genus Nocardioides. The sequence goes on from NZ_LMIA01000008.1 coordinate 84,192, forward strand.
CGGGTCCTGCACCGTGAAGAGGGCGCCGCCCTCGACCAGGCGTCCGGCGATGGCCTCGAGCGCGGGGAGGTACTCCGGGATGTGGTGGACCACGCTGATCAGGACGGCGAGGTCCCACGACTCCTCGCGGGAGAGGACCGAGTCACCGGTCTCGTCGAAGACGACCTCGACCCGGTCGTCGTCGGCGTAGGTCTCGCTGAGGTGGTCCGCGCTCGCGCGGCTGGCCTCGGTGACGGTCACCTGCGCGCCGGCGTCCACGAGGACCTGGGTGAAGGTGCCGTGGCCGGCGCCGATCTCCAGGACCCGGCAACCACCGGTGCGGGCGATCGCGTCCGCAACCAACTGGCGGAGGCGGTCCTCGACCTGTCCGCGAAGGCGGGCATGCCGCAGGTGCGGCGACCCCTTTTCGTAGTCGTGATTGTCGAGATGCCCTTCGTTCTGGGCGTTGATCACGTTCTCCGTGCTGTCCACGGCTGCAGTCTGGCACGCTGTGCGCGTGCGCGTGCTCGTTGAGGCCCTTGGGGCGAAATTCGGTGGAATTCGGACCTATGTCGAGCATCTCCTCGACGCCTGGCCGCTGGTGCGGCCCGAGGACGAGCTCCTCGTCCTCGCCGATCGCAGCCACGACCTGTACACCGGAGACCTGCGCACCGTGCAGCTGGACATCGGCCGACCGGGCATCCTGGCCCGCCCCCTCGCGCAGACCCGCGCCACCCGTTCGCTCGTGCGCTCCTTCGAGGCCGACGTCGTCCTGGCCACCCATCCGGTCACCAGCCTGCTCGCCACCGGGGTCCCGCTCGGTGTGGTGGTGCACGACCTGCGCCACGAGATCCTGCCCCACCAGTTCTCGAGGTCACGGCGGCTGATCCGCAAGGCGTCGTACGGCCGGACCTACCAGCTGGCCGACGGCTTCGTGAGTGTCTCCGAGCGGACCCGCAACGACCTGGTCACCCGGCATCCCCGGCTGGCCGGTCGCCCGTCCGTCGTGGCCCACCACGGTGCCGACCACGCCCTCGCCTGGCCGGGCCGGCCGCGCACCGGGCCCGCGGTCACCTTCGCCCACCACTCGAACAAGAACTCCGACCTCGTCATCGACGGCTGGGCGGCCGCTCGCCGGCTCGGTGGGGAGCTGCCCGAGCTCGTCGTGCTCGGCGGCGGTGGGCAGCGGGAGGTCCTGGAGGCGCGTGCCCGGGAGCTCGGCGTCGCCGACCTGATCAGGGTGGAGGGGTGGCTCCCCGACGAGCAGTTCCAGGAGCTGGTCGGCTCAGCGGGCCTGGTGGTGATGTCCTCGGACTTCGAGGGCTTCGGCCTGCCGGTCGTCGAGGCGATGGTCCGGGGGATCCCGGTCGTCATCGGCCCGGAGCCGGCGATGCTCGAGGTGGCCGGGGGACACGCCAGCGTCATGGACGCGTGGCAGCCCGAGGCGCTCGCGGTCGCCGTACGACGTGCGCTGGATGCCGGCCCCGACGCGCTCGACGCCGCGCAGCGTCATGCCGAGGAGTTCACCTGGCAGCGCTGCGCTGCGCAGACCGGCGCCTTCCTCGAGACGCTGGTCAGGAGTCGGCCCGGTTCCTGACCAGGCGGCTGAGCTGCTCGATGTCGGCGTCGACCATCAACGCCGCCAGGTCGGTCGCGTTGGTGCGCGCCTCCCAGCCCAGCACCTCACGCGCCTTGGACGCGTCGCCGACGAGCGCATCGACCTCGGTGGGCCGCTCGTAGGACTTGTCGTAGCGGACGTGGTCCTCCCAGTCGAGGCCGGCGTGCGCGAACGCTGCCCGGCAGAACTCGCGGACCGTCGTACCGATGCCGGTGGCCAGGACGAAGTCCTGCGGCTCGTCCTGCTGCAGCATCCGCCACATGCCCTCGACGTACTCGGGGGCGTAGCCCCAGTCCCGCACGGCGTCGAGGTTGCCGAGGTCCAGGTGGTCGGCGATGCCGAGCTTGATGGAGGCGACCCCGAGGGTGATCTTGCGCGTCACGAAGCTCTCGCCGCGACGGGGGGACTCGTGGTTGAACAGGATGCCCGAGACCGCGAACAGGTCGTAGGCCTCGCGGTAGTTGATCGTCACCCAGTGCGAGTAGAGCTTGGCGGCGCCGTAGGGCGAGCGCGGGTAGAAGGCCGTCGTCTCGCTCTGGGGTGGGGGTGTCGCGCCGAACATCTCCGAGGTGGACGCCTGGTAGAAGCGGCACTCGATGCGGGCCGCGCGGATCGCCTCCAGCAGGCGCAGGGTCCCGACGGCGTCCGTCGAGGCGGTGTACTCCGGGAGCTCGAAGGACACCTTCACGTGGCTCTGCGCGCCGAGGTTGTAGACCTCGTGAGGAGCGATGTCGCGGATCTGGTTGCTGAGGCTCACGCCGTCGGTCAGGTCGCCGTAGTGCAGGTGCAGGTCGGCGGTCCCGTGCAGGTGGTCGATCCGGCTCCGGTTGAGCGTCGACGCGCGACGGACCAGGCCGTGGACCTCGTAGCCCTTGTCCAGGAGAAGCTCGGCGAGGTAGGAGCCGTCCTGTCCCGTGATGCCCGTGATCAGTGCGCGTTTCATGGGTCGTGAGCCTAGAGGTAGCAGGGCGTCGCGATGCGAGAAGGCGACCGCGCCGGACGGGGTGGTTACGCGTGGACCCAGTTGTAGGTCGGCATCAGGACCGCCTCGGGCCAGCCGAGGACGGCCTCCTCGTGCTTGCCGACGAGGTGCTGGAGCATGTCCTTGGGGGTCTCGAAGTCGTCGGGGAACAGGGCGGGACCCAGCCGTACGACGGCTCCGTCCTCCCCGTGGCTCCAGGTGGCCAGCACGACCGGTGTGTTGCCCGGGCGTGCGGCGTGCACCGTCCCCGACGTGCACCGCACCTCCCGTCCGGCGAAGGTGACGACACTGGACCCCGGGACGTCGAGGGCCATCATCACCACCTCGCCGCGGCCCAGCCGCTCGACGATGCCGGCCGTGCCCACCCGGACGTCGACCAGGCGGGCGCCCCGCTTCATCACGCGGATGTCCTGACGCTGGCCGGGGCCGGCGTTCCAGCCCAGCGCACCCGCGCGGACGATCAGGGTGTGCCTGATCCCGGCCCGCCTGATCGCGCCGAACATCCCGGCGTAGTAGCCGTGGTGCACGAAGCTCACCACGACGCCGCGGCCGAGGTCCTGGGCCGCGCGGAGGTGCTCGATGCCCTCGACCCGCTGGTCGGTCGCGCGGCGCGGGTGCCAGCGGAGCTCGGCCTCCTTCAGCATGAACTCGGTGTAGCGGTCCCGGGCCTGCTCGATCTCCTCCGGGGTGGCGACCTTGTCCAGGAGGTGGCTCATCTGTTCGCTCGCCATCGCGTCGTACGTCCCGGCCGCCAGGGCCTGGTCGATCCGCTTGGTCAGGGCGCGGTGCGCGATCGGCCAGGGGAGACGGGGGTGCACGAGCCACTTGATGTTGTGGACGAGTGACTTCACGAAGGGCTTGGGGATCACGGCAGAGACGTCGAGGACGGTCGAGCGCGGCTCGGTCCGCGGCCAGGCCAGGGTGGGTGCGAAGGTCGCCTCGGGCCACGCCAGGATCGCCTCCTCGTGCCGGCTCACCAGGAGCTGCAGGAGCGCCTTCGGGTCCTCGTGGTCGGCCGGGAGGACGGGGGCCGAGATGCGGATGACGGAGTCCTTGCCGTCCTGGTGGGTGTCCACGACGAGGATGGGCGTGTTCGCCTCCCGGGCGGTCCACACGGCACCCGAGGAGCACGTCACGGTGTGACCGGCGAAGTCGACCGTGCTGCTGCCGGGGGCATCGGAGGCCATTGCCACGACCTCGCCGCGGGCGAGGCGTTCGGTGAGGCTGCCACCCTCCGTGCTCCCGGCGTAGATGAGGGAGCCGCCGCGACGGGCCACGAGCATGTGCTGCCGGATCGTCGGGGAGACGTTCCAGCCCAGCGCGCCGGGCCGCACCAGGACACCGATCTTCACGCCGGTCGCCCGACGGACCGCGGCGAACATGCCGCTGTAGCGGCCGTGGTGGGCGAAGTGGAGGAGCGCGCCGCGGCCCTCGGCGAGCGCCGCGAGCAGGTGCTCGCCTCCCTCGACCCGGAGGTCGGTCGACCGACGCGGGTGCCAGCGCAGCTCCTCCTCGAGCAGGGAGAACTCGATGTAGCGGCGGGCGGCTGCCTCGATCTCGTCAGCGCTCGCCACGTCGGCGAGCAGGTCGGCCATCTGTTCCTTGGCGACTGCCTGACGGTAGGGCGACTCCAGGGCGGAGCGGGTACGGCGTGCCAGCACCCGGCGGGCGATCGGCCAGGGGAGTCGGGGGCGTACCAGCCACACGATGTTGCGGACCAACGCCCGGGCGTTGGTCAGAATCTTGATCACGGCCGCCATCTTCACAGGCATTGCGCCGTCACGGGGCAAATCAGCGCGAGCAGGTCGCTCCGGGTGCTGGGCAGCGTCACTCCTGGAGGGCGAGGATCGTTAGGATCCTGAATCGCTTGATCCGAATCTCTGGGGTGACGATGCGAAAACTGGTGTGCCACCTCCTGCCGTGGCTCCCCTCCGGGCTCCGGATGGTCCTGGCCCGCCGGGTGCTCGGCTGGGACATCCATCCGACGGCGCGGCTGGGGCGGAGCCTGATCGTGGTGAAGCACGTCCGGATGGGGCCGCGCTCCTCGATCGGGCCGCGCAACATCATCCGCGGTCTGGAGGAGCTGGTCCTCGGCGAGGCCGCCTCGATCGGCGGGCGCAACACCATCGGCGGCTTCCCGGCCGGCTTCCCGATCTACCCCGACCACCCCGATCGCCGCTCCGCGCTGATCCTGCACGACTACGCCGGGATCACCGTCGGGCACGAGATCGACTGCTCCGACACCTTCGAGCTCGAGCACCACGCGGTGCTCGGCGGCTTCGGGTGCGTGGTGCTGACCCACAGCATCGACATCAAGGCCAACAACTGGCGGGTGGCGCCGGTGCGCTTCGAGCACCACGCACTCGTCCTCAACGGCTCGACGATCATGGTCGGCGTCACCCTGGCCCCGGCGGTCGTCGTGTCCGCGAACTCGGTCGTCCCGCGCGACCTCGACCAGCCCTACATGCTCTACCGCGGCAACCCGGCCGAGCCGTGGCGCCAGCTCGACGAGTCCTACCTGATGATGTCGCGCCCCGGCGACTGGGGCATCGGCGCGCCCCCCGCGGTCACCGACTGATCCACGCCGGTTCAGAGGTGGTCGACGGACTCCTCGACGCCACTGGTCAACCGGCGCAGGTCGACCTCGACCATCCGGGCGATCAGGTCGGCGAAGGACGTCGTGGCCCGCCACCCGATCAACGTCGCGGCCGGCTCCGGGTCGGCGAGCAGCAACGGCGAGTCCGACGGGCGAAGGAGGGCGGGATCCCGCTCGATCCGTGACCACGGGTCCGCGACGCCGGCCGCGTCGAAGGCGGTCTCGACCAGCTCGGCCAGGCTGTGGCTGCGTCCCGTTCCGAGGGGTACGTCGACAGGTCGGTCGTGCCGGAGCAGCCGGATGAACGCGTCGACGTACTCCCCGGCGAAGCCCCAGTCCCGGTGGACGTCGAGATTGCCGAGGGTGAGCGTCTCGCGGCGTCCGAGGGCGATCTCCGCGGCGCCACGGGTGATCTTGCGGGTCACGAACCGCAGGGGGCGGATCGGGCTCTCGTGGCCGTGCAGCCGGGCACACACGGCGTGCATGCCGTCCTCCCGGGCAGCGTGGACGGCGGCCTCGGCCCGGGCCTTGGACTGCGCGTAGGGGCTGTCCCCGGCGGCGCCGCCGACCTCGGCCGAGGAGGCCTGGAAGAAGCGGACGGGCGTGCCCTGCCGGGTCAGCTCCGTCGCAGCGTCGAGCAGGCGGTGCACGGCTCCGGCGTTGACCGCCTCGGTCCGTTCGGGATCCTGCCAGCTCTGAGCGACCGAGCTCTGGGCGGCGAGGTTGTAGATCTCCCGGGGGCGTCGGGCGAGCACGATCTCCCGGGTGCCGTCGGCGTCGGCGAGGTCGTGCTCGACGATCTCCACCCCGGAGAGGTGGACGAGGACGCGTCGATCGCGGCTGCGACCGGGGGAGACCGTCCCCACCACGCGACACCCCTCGGCGAGCAGCTGCCGGGCGAGGTAGATGCCGTCCTGTCCGGCGGCACCGGTGACCAGGACCGTCGGTCCGTTCGGTGTCATGGCGCGGTCGAGGTCATCGTCGCGATCGCCGCGTCAGTCCGCGAGCAGCGCGTCGAGTGCGTCGCTGACCGCGGTGGCGCCGAGCTCGATGTCCTGCATCAGCTCGTTGTCGCCAGTGCGAACGGGCGTGGGGGCGACCAGGTAGCGGTACCGCGAGTCGGTGATGTTGGAGGTCATCGCCCAGTAGCAGTGCACCGTGTAACCGGGGGCGAACAGCTCGAGGAGCCGCACGCCGTCGCGGCAGAAGGCCAGGTTGGTCAGGGCTGCGCCGTGCGGCGCCACGATCACCCGGGCCGCAGCGAAGTGGTCGATCTGCTCCTGGACCGAGAGCGATCCGGGATCGACGCGGGCGAAGCCGCGCTTCTCGAGCATTCCCCACACCGCCTCCTCCTCGACCATGCGGCGGGTGTTCGGCGTGGTGCCCCGGGTGACGTAGATCTTCTCGGGCAGTCCGGTGGTGGTCACCGGAGGGAGGTGCTTGCGCAGCCACCGCTGGGACTCCGGCGGGGCGTCCATCACCGCGTTGGGCAGGGAGGGGACGAGCAGTCGCTTGGCCTGCAGGTGCAGACCGGGAGCCGGGGTGATGACGCGCTCGGGCTCGACGCCCAGCATCGACAGCAGCTGCTTCTGGTAGCCCGTGTGCCGGTCGAGCACCCACGCGTCGGGCGCGACCTCGCCGAAGGCCTCGCGCAGCAGTCCGATGCGGGGGAGCTCGTCGGTCACGAAGTGGTAGAAGTTGTGGCCGGTGCCGCGCGCCGAGAGAACGGCGACGGTGCCGTCGACGACCTCGGGCCGCGAGGGCCAGGGGTTCCAGAACACCGGGTGCTCGCGCCAGGACTCGATGCCGAAGTAGTGGCTGGTCTCGTGGTCGAGGATGCCGTCGGCCGTGACGACCGCGCCGTGCCGGCTGATCAGCCGACCTCCGACGAGCTCCAGGACGTAGGTCTCGGGAATGACCGCCCGGCGGCGCTCGGACAGGAACCTCAGACCGGCCGGGGCGCCCGCCGCCAGCGGCCGGTCCAGCGTGAGTGCCGGTCGCACCGGGTGGATCGTCGCGGTCGACGGATCAGCGGCCACCGTCTCGCGCGACGTCGTACGTCCGGTGCGGACACCGTCGCGCAGGCGCGCGGTCGTGGGTCGCGTGAGCGCGCCGATCGCGAGCGCGCCGGTGCGGTGGCCGCGCTTGACCAACGGCCACAACGGCTGGAGCTGGCTGGGGAGTCGACTCATCGCGGACTCCTCTGCCGTGGTCCGGTCATGCCCGTCGCAGCCAGACCATCCCGAGGCCCGGCTCGGAGCCGTCCTCCTGGTGGTAGACCTCGAAGCCCAGCGGCGAGAGGAAGGCCATCAGCTCGTCGAGGTCGTGACCGGCGACGGGGTGGTACTCCAGTGCGACGGTCCGCACGTCCGACCAGGAGTCCGGCGAGCTCGCCAGGACGACGTCGTACTCCGCGCCCTCGACGTCCATCTTCACGATCTGCACCTCACGACCGGTCGCCCGGACCCGGGCCACCGCCTCGTCGAAGGCGACCGCGGGCACGACGACCTCGCGGCCACCGGGCGCCGTGATGCCGTTGAGCACGCTGGCGTTGCCGTTGTCGATGAGGGAGAACTCCCCGGCCTCGCCCGCGAGTGCGGCAGCGTGGACGGTGACGCGGTCGCTGAGACCGTTGTCGTCGACGTTGCGCTGGGCGTACGACGCACTGGTCGGCGATGCCTCGTAGACGTGCACGGCGGCGCGGGGGAGGGCCCCGGCTGCAGCGAGTGCGAAACAGCCCACCTGGCCACCGATGTCGAGCACGGCGGCGTCGCCGTCGATCCCGGTCGTGAGCTCAGCCATGCCGTAGGCGTCGTCGGCGAAGATCTCGTAGATCGGGTAGCGGGCACCATCGGCGTTGGGGATGGTGACCTGGACCCCGTTGCGCAGGCGCAGGGTCATCTCGTCGCGGGCGAAGCGGGTCCGCTGCGTCCCGAGGTCCCAGAAGACCGTCGGGAAGTTGCGGAACAGGCCCGGCGTCTGCCGGATTCGCTTGGAGAGGTGGGAGGTGCTGCGGAGGGCAGGCACGTCGATCCCTTCGGTCAGGACTTGCGCCAGTAGGCGCCGTTGCCGTCGATGTCGATGATCTCTTCGGTGATGCCGTGCTGCTTGCGGTAGTCGTGCACCGCGCGGCCGGCCTGGTCGGGAAGGGTGCCGTAGTCGTCGATGATGCAGAACCCGCCGGAGGAGAGCTTCGGGTACAGCGCGTCGAGGGCCTGGATGGTCGACTCGTAGAGGTCGCCGTCGAGGCGGATCAGAGCGTACTGCTCGGCCGGAGCGGTCGGCAGGGTGTCCTTGAACCAGCCGACGAGGAACTTCACCTGGTCGTCGAGCAGGTTGTAGCGCTCGAAGTTGTGGCGGACCGCGGCCTCGCCGACGGAGAGGCCGGTCTGCAGGTAGAAGGTGTCGCCCTGGTCGGCCGGGAAGTCCTTGACGTTGGGGGCAGGCAGTCCCTGGAAGGAGTCAGCAAGCCACACGGTGCGCTTGGTGTCGCCCCAGGCCCGCAGGTTGGCGCGCATGAAGATGCACGCGCCGCCGCGCCACACGCCGGTCTCGATGAAGTCGCCGGGGACGTCGTCCTCGATGATCGCCGCGATCGAGTCCTGGATGTTCTGCATCCGCTTGAGACCGATCATCGACTCCGAGCGGGACGGCCAGTCGCTGCCGGTCTCGCGCAGGGCCGGGTCGTAGGGCTTCTTGTAGGAGATCTCGAAGCCGTACTTCTGGGCCAGGCTGCCGACCGCGTTGGCGGCCTGCTTCTTGCGGGACGGTGATCCCTGGGTCCGGACACCCCCGAGGATGGAGTCGTTGTCCTCCATCAGCGCACCGGTCAGGGTGCGCTTCATCAGGTCCAGGTAGAGCTCTCGCAGGTCTGCGTCGATCGTCGTCACCGGGCGAAGATAGCAGTCGTTCCCCACTGTTTTTGCAGAGTCCGGAAGACACTGCGTAACAGTGCCGTTTCTGCCCCGGGTTCACCCGCCCGGAGGCCCGGGTCTCAGGCCCGGCGACGTCCGCTCTTGCCCGAGGAGGACTTGCCGGAGCCGCGGCCGGAGGGGCCCGACTCCTCGTAGTAGTAGTAGTAGTACGAGCCGATGGCGCGCTTGGCGACCATGTTGACCACGACGCCGTACAGGCGGGCGCCGACCTGGTTGAGGCGGTTGATCGCCTCGTTGACCTGGTCCTTGGTGGTCTTGCCGTGGCGGGCCACGATGATCACGCCGTCGGCCAGCTTCGCCAGCACCGACGCGTCGGCGACGGGCAGCAGCGGCGGGGCGTCGATGATGACCATGTCGTACGACGAGCGCAGCCGCCGGATGAGGTCCTGAGTGATCTTCGACTGCAGGATCTCGGTCGGGTTCGGCGGCTTCGCGCCGCTGGCGAGGACGTGCAGGCCGCTCGCCTCGTGGACCTGGATCGCGTCGTGGATCTCGGTCTTGCCCACCAGCGCGGTGGTCAGGCCGATCGCCGGGTCGAGGCCGAGTGTCGTCGCGACCCGGGGCCGACGGAGGTCGGCGTCGATGATCAGAGTGTTGCGGCCGGTCTGGGCCAGCGCGACCGCGAGGTTGGTCGAGGTCATCGTCTTGCCCTCGCCCGGGACGGCGCTGGTGATGACCAGGCAGCGCGGCTGGTGGTCGAGGTCGATGAACTGGAGGTTGGTCCGCAGCAACCGGAACGCCTCGGTGCGGGCGGCGAACCCTCCGAGGTCGGTCAGCAGTGGCGCCGAGCGGATGTCGTTGTCGAAGCCGATGCTCGCGAGCACCGGGGAGTCGGTGAGCTCGGCCACGTGGTCCGCGGTGCGGATCGTGCGGTCGAGGAGCTCGCGCGCCACGGCCAGGCCGATGCCGAGGACGAGGCCGATCAGCGCGGCGACGATCATGTTCAGCAGCACGGTCGGGCTGACCTGGTCGGGCTCGTAGGACGCCTCGTCGGTGATCTGCGCGTTGATCTGGGACTCGGACTGGCCACCGGCGGTCTCGAGGCCGGGGACGAACTTCGTGAACTCCTCGGTCACGACGTCGCCGATCTTCTGCGCGTCCCGGGCGTTCTCGTCCTTGACCTTGATCTCGATCAGCGAGGTCAGCTCGACGACCTCGGCATCGATGCGGTCGGCCAGCTTCTCCGGGGTCATGTCGAGGTTGAGCTGCTCGATCACCCGCTCGCTCAGCGCCGTGCTCTTGGCGAGCTTGGCGTAGGAGGCGGCCCGGTTGGAGGCGAACAGCGAGGCGGCGTAGGCATCGGTGGTGTTGCGGACGTCGATGCTCAGGAAGACCTGGGACTTCGACTCGTACATGGGCGTCCGGGTGAAGGTGATGCCCGCGGCGACGCCGAGTGCGAGCGCGATGAGGAGCAGGACGCTCACCCAACGACGCCGCAGAACGACGAGAAACTGCTTGAAGTCCAAGACCCAACCCTTGCTGTCGGTACCGTGTGCCACGGACAAGTGAGGTGATCCTAGTCAACAGCACGAAGTATGCGGTGGTCAGGGCGTGTCGCCGGATCGCTCGGGGCACAGATGCCTGAGGCCACGCCGGAGGTGGAGACCCCGGCGCGGCGCCGCCGTCGTTCCACCCCGCGCCGCCGGCTGGTTCGCAGGATCAAGCGACTGTGGCGCGAACGGCCCCGGCTGGTGGTGCTCGGCGGCATCGGTTGCCTGGCGCTCCTGTGGGTCGTCTGGTCGGCCTTCGTGCTGTGGTCGACCACCCGCGACCTCTCCGACCTGCGCGAGCAGGCCGCAGTGATGCGCGCCGCGCTGATCCGTGCGGACGCCGACGGCGCCCGCGACGCGATGGCGAACTACCAGGAGGCCGCGGAGTCGGCCGAGTCGCGGACCTCCGGCCTCACCTGGTCGGTGCTCGAGGCGGTGCCGATCCTCGGTGACGACGCCGAGGGGGTCGCCGCCGTGTCCGCGGTGCTCGCCGACATCGGCCGCGACGGGCTGCCGCCGATCATCGACGCCGCCGACATGGTCACGGCTGAGTCCTTCCAGCCGGTCGACGGGGCCTTCCCGGTTGACCGGATCGAGGCCATGGTCGAGCCCGCGCGCCAGAGCGAGAGGGCCTTCGAGGCCGCCGCGACGGCCCTGGAGGACGTCGACTCGAGCAGCTTCGTCGGTCCGGTCCACCGTCAGTACGACCAGCTCAGCAAGCTGGTCACCGAGTCCCGCTCGACGCTCTCCTCGACGTACCGTGCGGCCCGGATCATCCCCCGGATGATGGGCACCGACCGTCCCCGCTACTTCCTGATGGTGCTGCAGAACAATGCCGAGCTGCGCAGCGGTGGCGGGCTCCCGGGAGCCCTGTCCCTGGTCCGGATGAAGGACGGCAAGATCGACATCGTCGAGCAGACCGACATGTCCGACATCGCCAAGAACACCGACCCCGTGGTCACCCTGACGGACGAGGAGAACCGGATCTTCGGGCGGATCCTCGGACTCGCAGCCGTCGACGCCACCCTGACCCCGGACTTCGAGCGCTCGGCCGAGATCATCCGTGCGCGCTGGGAGCGGGCCATCGGCGGCCGGCTGGACGGGATGTTCTTCATCGATCCGGTCGCGGTGTCCTATCTGATGCGGGGGACCGGCCCGGTCGACGTGCCCGGCTACGTGCCGGTCAACACCGGCACCGTGGTGCAGGCCGTGGAGAACGAGATCTACCGTCTCACCGACGACCGTGAGATCCACAGCGACTACCAGCAAGCCGTCGCCAAGGCTGTCTTCAACGCCTTCTCCGGCGGCCGTGGTGACACGGCCGAGTCGATCCGCGGCCTGGTCGCCGGGGTGGCCGAGGGCCGGATCCGGATGCACAGCTTCGAGCCCGAGAACCAGGAGGAGATCGCCGGCACCCAGATCGCGGGCGAGTTCTCGGACGAGGCGAGCAACGACCCGCAGGTCGGCATCTACATCAACGACGGCGGGCCGACCAAGATGCAGTACTACCTGCGGTACTCGGCCAAGGTCTTCGCGCGCTCGTGCCTGGAGGACCGCCAGGAGCTGGCGGGGTCCATCGAGTTCCACAGCGACACCCCGCGTGACGCGAGATCGCTGCCGCCCGCCATCACCGGCAAGGGCTATCCGGGTCTCCGCGTCGAGCCGGGGGACCAGTTGCTCGTCGTCTACGTCACCTCGCCGGTCGCCGGCGAGATCGTCGAGCTCTCCATCGACGGCCAGCGCGTCGCGCGCCCGGTCATCGAGGCGCTGGCGGGTCGACAGCTCGCGCGGGTGGGCATCGAGCTGGAGCCCCAGGCACGGCACCGGATCGAGTTCGTGATGCGCAGCGGACCCGGGCAGGAGGGCGACACCAAGCTCTCGGTGACGCCGGGAGCCTTCGCGGGCAGCCCCAACGCCACGATCGGGACCGCCTGCCGGATCAGGTGACCCGGCGGGGTTGTCCGTTTCTTCACCTGCCGGTCGCCGGGTGGCCGCCGATCGGCGGTGGTCACGTCGATCGGTGTCGTGAGGGTTGTTGTTCGTGCCCGCCACTTCCACGGCGGCACTGGCTGCAGGCGTGCTCGGAGCGACCTCGCTCGGTGATCGTCTGGTCGGTGTCGTCCAGTCACCCGGTTTCGTCCCTGCCGCCTTTGCCCTGGCGTTCGTCGCCGGCGCGGCGCACGCGGTCGGACCCGGCCATGGGAAGTCGCTGGCCGCGGCGTACCTGGTGGGATCCGACGGATCGGTCCGCGATGCCGCCTGGCTGGGGTTGTCGGTGGCGGCGATGCACACCGTGTCGGTCCTGGTGGTCGCCGTCGCGTGGACGTTCTTCTCCCTCTCCGACCTGGTCCGTCTGGAGAGCCTGACCAGCGGGCTGCAGCTCGTCGGCGGACTGATGGTCGTCGCGATCGGCGTGTGGCTCTTCCGACGCCACCTCACCGGCCGTGACGGGCATGGCCATGGTCACGGGCACGGGCACGGTCATGGCCACGGCCATGGCCATGGCCACGGTCACCGGCCGAGTCGCCCCGGGCTGGTCCTGCTGGGGATGTCGGGCGGGCTCACCCCCTCGCCTGCGGCCTTCCTCGTGCTCGTCACGGGGCTGTTCACCGGGCGGTCCGGTTTCGCGCTGCTGCTCGTGATGACCTTCGGTGTCGGCCTGGCCGCGGTGCTCTTCGCGGTGGGACTGCTGGCCCTTGCCGGGCGCGGTCTGGTCGTGCGCGCCGCGGAGTCACGAGCGCTGCTCTCCGTCGCGACCCGCGTGGCGCCGGTACTGGCCGCGACCAGCATCACCGTGATCGGGTGCGTGCTCACCTCGATGGCCGTCGGCCAGCTGGTGGGGCCGGCATGATCGCGGCCCATCCGTTCGGCGACCCCCAGACGGTCGAGGTCGCCACGGACCCCACGGGCCCCGCCCTCGTCCACCTGACCTGGAAGGTCGGTGCGGCCGACGACCTCACGCTGCTCGGCATCCACCTCGGGGTGTTGCCCGAGGACCGGGTGATGCTCGACGGCGCCATCTCGTACGACGCCGGGGACGCCGCCCTCGTCGCGGGCTCGACCGCGCTGGCGGACTACGCGCTCGACCACCTGCAGGTCGAGGTCACTGGGGACCAGTGCCGGGGCACGGTCGCGGAGGTCGGGGACCTGGTCGCCGAGGGCGCCGAGCTGGTGTTCACGTGTCCTGCTCCGGTCGCCTCCGCGGCGATCGAGGTGACGACGCTGACAGACCTCCACCCGGCGTACCGGACCCTGGCGACCGGCCCCGGCGGCCAGCACGCCGTCTACTCCGCCGACGACCCGGCCCACGACTGGGCCCTGCCCGTCACCGGACCGCCCGGCTCAGCTGCCTCCGCGGCCCCCAGCACCTCGGGCAGCGCCGCCACCGGGGACTCCCTCGGCGCGGGCGAGAGCGCCGCCCTCCAGATCGGCGGCGTCCTGGCCGCCGTCCTCCTTCTCGTCGTCGCGGGTGTGTTCCTGGCCCGTCGTCGACGCCGAACGACCCCACCTCCCCCCACCACCACCACCGAAGGAGAACGTCGTGCCCGCACGACCGACCCGGCGCAGGCTCCGTAGCCTCGCCTTCTCGGCGCTCGGCCTCACCGTGGCCGCGAGCGGCCTGATGGCCGCGCCCGCCCAGGCAACTCTTCCCGACGTACCGCTGACGATCGGGCCCGTGGCTGCCGCACCCGCGGCCAGCGCTCCTGCCGCGGACGTCCTCGACGTCGACTTCGCCGGCGGCCAGCCCGTCGACGCGGCGCAGTCGCTCGCGCCGACCACCTACGGTGCGCCGGCCTACGGCACCGATGCCGACCAGGGGCCGACGATGAGCGTCGACGGTGTCGACGACGCCGTCGCGTTCCCGTTCGAGGACCAGTGGAGCAAGCTCACCTCCGGGCTCAGCGTCGAGTGCGTCTTCCGCATCGACACCGCGATGCCGGTCGTGGGGGAGAAGGACCTGTGCTCCGACAAGGAGGCCGGTGGCATCTCGGTCTACGTCAACGGCGCCAACCTCGGCTTCATGGCGCACATCGGTGGTGGCTACAAGAGCGCCCTGACCCCGATCGACGGCAACCGGTGGTACCACGTCGTGGCCACCTGGGACGGCAGCCAGGTGCGGCTCTACGTCAACGGCGCCCTGGCCCAGACCACCGCAGCCTCGGGCGCCCTCCAGCTCCCGGCCGCCACGTCGCGGCGCTTCGTCGTCGGTGCTGACGCCAGCCCGACGGGAGTGGGCCAGATGGCCCCGCCGACGACGTTCGCGCACTCATCCGTCTTCAGCCGCGCGGTCACCGGCGAGGAGGCCCAGGCGCTCGCAGCGAGGTGGGACACCTCTCTTCCGGTGCCCGCGGCAGACGTCCTCGACGTGGACTTCGCCGACGGCACCCCGGTCGACCACGTCCGGGGCCTCGACGTGAAGACCTTCGGCAGCCCGACGATCGCGCGCGACAACGCGCTCGACCGCGATGTCGTGACCTTCGACGGCAATGACGCCTACGGGTACCCGCTCACGCCGCACTGGGGCCAGATCTCCAGCGCGGTGACCATCGAGTGCACCTTCCGCTACCTCGGTCAGATCCCGCCGAGTGCCGAGGCGGATGTCTGCTCCGGCAAGGAGGGCGGTGGTTACTCGATCTACATCAACGAGGACAAGTTCGGCCTCATGGCGCACATCGGCGGCGGTTACAAGACCGCCCGCTCGGAGATCGTCGCCAACCGGTGGTACCACGTCGTCGGCACCTGGGACGGCACGAACATCAAGCTCTACGTCAACGGTGAGCTCACCGCGACGACGCCCGCGACCGGCGCCCTGACCCTGCCGTCGTCCACCGCTCGCGCCTGGACGCTCGGAGCCGACTCCTCGCCCAACGCGGGAGCGCAGTTCTACACCGCGGCCAAGCTGGCGAACGCCCGCCTCTACAGCCGTGCGCTCACGGCGGACGAGGTGCGCGCCCTCGACATCAACGCCCTCGGCGAGCACCCGGACGCCGGGGTGTCGTTGACCTCGTCGGTCCCCGCACCCGGCGCCCACCTCTCCGAGCCGGTCGAGCTCGAGGTCGTCGTCGCCAACGAGGACAACGCCACCGGCTGGACCTACCGGCTCGACGGCGAACCCGTCGCGCCCGGCCAGCTCGTCGGCCCCGGACTCGCCGCCGGTGACCACCTGGTGACCGCGACCGCCACGGACGTGTTCGGCAAGGAGATCTCCTTCGAGATCGCCTTCACCTCGGACGCGATCCCGACCGGCGGGGGAACCGACCAGGGCGAGGGCAAGGGCGTCGTCCAGCTCTCCGCCATCGCCACCAGCCCCGACGGCAGCGACGTGACCACCACCTTCCGCGAGGCCACGGCGAACATCGCCGACGGAGGCGTGCAGGGTGTGGTGACGGCTCCGCCCACCTCCCTCGAGTTCGAGTACGCCGACGGGGAGACCCTCGAGGGGCCCCAGACCCCGGACGACGAGGCGTCCACGCGGAGCCCGTCCAGCGGCGACCTCCCGTTCCAGCGCTTCGACGTCGAGGTCGGCGCCGCCGTCCAGGGCCAGCAGGTCGTCTGGAAGGGAACCGTCGACCCCGAGCGGTCGGTCAGCCTGCGGGCATGGAGCACTGCGACGTCGCAGTGGGTCGAGCTCGCCACGGCACGCGGTGTCCGTGAGGGCGCGACCGTGCTGAACGGGACCGTCCGCACCCCGATGGTCGACGACGGCACCGTGCACCTGCTGGTGCTGGGCACCGACCCGTTCGCCGACGACCTCGCGCCGCGCGATGCGTCGGCGGCCGCGGACAAGGACCGCTTCGAGGACCCGGCCGACTACGACTTCGCGCTCGCCCACTTCACCGACACGCAGTACCTCGCGGAGGGCGCTGCCGGCGGCACCTACGACGACTGGGACGGCGTTGCCGAGCCGAGCGACGTGATGGCCGAGGAGGAGCGCGCGATCTGGGCGGCGGCGTACAACGCCAGCACCCGCTGGATCGCCGAGCAGGCGGGCCCGCGCAAGATCGCCTACGCAGGTCACACCGGCGACATCATCGAGAACGACTACTACAACCCGCTCGCGACCAACGGGGTCGGCGGCCTTCTCTACCCGGGCCTGGACGCCCAGGTGACCCGGGAGTTCGAGTTCACCTCGAACGCCCAGGCCACGCTCGACGACGCGGGCATCGTGAACCAGGTGATCGCGGGCAATCACGACAACCAGCTCGGTCAGGAGACCGGTCCGACGTCACGGTTCAACCAGTACTACGGCCCCGAGCGGTACTACGACGCCGCGGCGTCGTGGCCGGCCGGTGCGTCGTACCACGCCTGGGACGAGACGAGCGACGCCCAAGGTGCGACGACCACCCGCGGTCAGGACAACCAGAACAACTACGTCCTGTTCTCCGCAGGGGGGCTCGACTTCATCGCGGTCGGACTGTCGTACGGCGTCACCCAGGCCGAGGCGGACTGGGCGAGCGAGGTCTTCGAACGCCACCCCGACCGCAACGGCATCCTGCTGACCCACGCCTACATCGCGCCGTCGAGTGCGGCGGACGGTCGTGGCGCGACGTTCTCCGGCGACGGCTCGAAGCTCTACGACGAGGTGGTCGAGGCCAACCCCAACGTGTTCCTGGTCCTCGCGGGCCACGAGCACGGTGTGGGGACCAACCTCAAGACCGGTGTCGGCGCGACCGTGCACCACAACGTCGTCGAGCTGCTCGCCGACTACCAGTTCTACAAGGTCCCGGCCTCCGAGCTGTGGCCCGACAAGGTGGACGGCGCCGGCAACATCGACCTGAACGGTGACGGGGTCGTGGACCACAAGGGCACCGACCTGCTCCAGTTCGGCGCCAGCTGGCTGCGTCTCCTGCAGTTCGACGTCGAGCGGTCCGAGGTCAGCATCGACACCTACTCGCCGCACTTCGACGACTTCGGTGCGACCGAGTACGACGACCGCAAGCGCTACAACGGCGCCGAGGACAACCTGGTGCTGCCGGTCGACCTGACCACCCGCACCACGTCGTTCGCGACCGACGGGCTGACCGTCGTCACGCCGACCACCACGGTGATCGGCGAGGAGACCGCACGCTCCGGGTGGCCCGCGACGGTCGAGTGGGCAGGTCTCGCCGAGGGCGAGGTCTACGCGTGGACTGCGGAGAGCCGCACCACGGGTGGCGAGCGGATCGGCGCGGTGCGCCAGTTCGGCACGGTGTTCCGGACGAGTGCCGCAGGGACCGACCGCACGGCGCCGACGATCGACTTCCCCGCCAGTACCCGGATCACGGTGGGGGAGGGCTTCGACCCACTGGCCGGCGTGACGGCGACGGACAACACCGATGGTGACGTCAGCGCGCGGATCGAGGTGATCGGCCAGGTCGACGTCGAGGTGCCGGGCAGCTACGCCCTCACCTACGTCGTCGCCGACACCAACGGCAACCAGGTCGTGTCGCCCCGGGTGGTCACCGTCGTCGAGCCCGTCGACAGCCGGGCCACCACCACGGTCCAGGTCGCGAGCACGACGGCGCAGTTCGGGTCGACGCTCAAGCTCCGCGCCGGGGTCACGCCGGCGGCCGCGGGGGGCAAGGTCCGTTTCCTCAGCGGTGAGGAGGTCCTGTGCGAGGCGAGCGTGGCCAGGGGCAGCGCCACCTGTTCGGTGCGGACCCTGCCGCCGCCGGGCTCCTACGTCGTCACGGCGTCGTACGACGGCGACGCTGGGCACCAGCCGTCGCAGAAGACGTTCGTGCTGACCGTGCGGCCCAAGGCCAAGACCGACCCGAGGCTGAAGGCGTGGGCCGCGTCCACGACCGTGCCGGCTCGCCGGGCAGCGGTCCTGCGCGCGACGCTGTCGACCAGGGCGAGGGGCACGGTGGTCTTCACCAGTGGGGGTCGCACCCTGTGCGTGGCCCCCATCCGGTCGGGTCGCGCGACCTGTTCGACCACGAGGACGCTGCGCGCCGGGACCCACAAGGTCCGGGCGACCTACGCCGGGGACGCCGCCTTCACGGCCGACACGGCAGCCTTCACCTTCCGCAAGCGCCGTCGCTGACGACGCCCTGACACGTCGACCGGCGGGACCGTGGTGGTCCCGCCGGTCGGCGTGTCTCATTATTCGGGCAGGCGTCTCAATGAATGAGATCTCGATTTCGGGGATCCGATGGAGGCCACCTACTCTGGTCACATGTCGACGACTCTGCTGCTGACCAAGCGGCGCGCGGTGGACAACTGCCGCGTCAGCTCGGCGCTGTGTCGACCCTGCTGACGGGTTCTTGATCAACCGGCCTTCTGCCGATCTCCCGTCGCCTCCCAGGCGCTCCTGCGCCAGGCGCAGTCCTGTGCGTGCGTGTGCCGTCATCAGCACCGTCGTTCCTGCCGCAACGCAACCACCATCGAAGGAATCATCATGAGCCGCGAGAACTCGCTCGTCTCCGCCCAGTGGGCCGAGGACAACCTGGACACCCCGAACGTCGTCCTCATCGAGGTCGACGAGGACACCACGGCCTACGACAAGGGCCACATCAAGGGCGCCATCAAGCTCGACTGGACCACGGACCTGCAGGACCCGGTTCGTCGCGACTTCGTCAACAAGGCGCAGTTCGAGGCGCTCCTGTCCGAGCGCGGCGTGAGCAACGACGACAAGGTCGTGCTCTACGGCGGCAACAACAACTGGTTCGCCGCCTACGCCTTCTGGTACTTCAAGCTCTACGGCCACCAGGACGTCACCCTGCTCGACGGCGGCCGCAAGAAGTGGGAGCTCGACAGCCGTGAGCTGACCGACGAGCTGCCGACCCGCGCCGCGACCACCTACGTGGCCCAGGAGCAGGACACCGCCATCCGAGCGTTCCGCGACGAGGTCGTTGCCGCGATCGGCACCCAGAACCTGGTCGACGTCCGCAGCCCCGACGAGTACGCCGGTCGCCTCCTCGCCCCGGCCCACCTCCCGCAGGAACAGGCCCAGCGCGCCGGCCACGTCCCGACCTCGGTCAACGTGCCCTGGAGCAAGAACGCCAACGACGACGGCACCTTCAAGTCCGACGCCGACCTGGAGGCGCTGTACGCCGAGGTCGGCTTCGACGAGACCAAGGACACCATCGCCCTGTGCCGCATCGGTGAGCGCTCCTCGCTCACCTGGTTCGTGCTCCAGGAGCTCCTCGGCAAGAAGAACGTCAAGAACTACGACGGCTCCTGGACCGAGTACGGCTCCCTCGTGGGCGTTCCGGTGGCCCTCGGCGACGAGCCCGGTGACGCCTGATGTGCGGCGCCACCGTCGGCGGTCTCTCCCTCGAAGGAGTCAACGTCGCCAAGGAAGCCGTCATCCAGGGCCAGGTCGTGCGTGGCTCCGGCGACGACGCGACGCCGGTCTCCGGTGCGTACGTCCGTCTGCTCGACAAGGGCGGCGAGTTCACCGCTGAGGTGCCCACCTCGGCCACCGGTCACTTCCGGTTCTTCGCCGGTGACGGCCAGTGGACCCTGCGCACCCTCGCACCCAAGGCCGACCCGGTCGACCGCGCCGTCCAGGCGCAGACCGGCTCGGTCGCCGAGGTCCTGATCTCGATCTGACCTTTCACGGTGGGGGCGAAAGCCTCGAACGCGAGTGGCGGCTTCCGGAATCCGGGAGCCGCCGCTTGCGTTGGACTGCAGGACGGACGAGAGGACGAGTCATGACGGGTCTGGTGATCCTGGGTGTTGCGCTGGTGGCGGCGCTCGCCTTCGGTCTGTACCGCCAGCGCGTCGACGGCCGTTTCTCCCCGACGATGCGAGAGGTGGACCTCGCGCCGACCCCGACCGCCGAGGATCCTGCCGACCGCGCTGCTGACCTGGCGGTCTGGGACGCCATCGCCTCAGCCGTCCCCGGTGCCGCACTCGGCGAGCGGGCGACCTTCGTGCAGTTCTCCAGTGCGTTCTGCGCGCCGTGCCGCACCACCCGCGTGCTGCTCGACGACGTGGCGACCCGGACCGACGGGGTCGCCCACGTCGAGATCGACGCCGAGGAACACCTCTCGCTGGTGCGCGAGCTCGACATCCGTCGTACGCCGACCACGCTGATCCTCGACGGCATCGGCAACGAGCTCACCCGCGCCGCCGGCGCTCCCCGCCGCGAGCAGGTCCTCGCGGCGCTCCCCTCCAGCTCCCAGGAGACGACATGACCGACACCGCAGTGAACCGACCCGCCGTGACCGGGATCGACCCGCGGGGCCCGCGCTTCACCGCGTCGGTGACCCTGGCGATCTTCGTCCTCGCGCTCCTCCTGTCCGGTCCCTCCCCGGAGGCAGCCGCCGTGCTCACCGGCGTGCAGGCCCTGTTCTTCGCCGTGGGAGCCGGCCTCGGAGTCCAGTGGACGCCCACCGGTCTGTTGTTCCGCTCGGTGATCCGTCCGCGGCTCACGCCGCCCGCCGACCTCGAGGACCCGACGCCGCCGCGCTTCGCCCAGGCGGTCGGCCTCGTCTTCGCCGTGGTCGCCACGATCGGCTTCGCGACCGGCGCGGTCGTGCTCGGCCAGGTCTTCGCCGGCTTCGCCGTCGTCGCGGCCTTCCTCAATGCGGTCTTCGCGTTCTGCCTGGGCTGCGAGATGTACCTGCTCGGCCTGCGGCTCACCCGACGCACCGCCTGAGCCGAGGGCGGCTCGGCGCTACGGCGTCTCGAGCAGCACGGTGAACGGGCCGTCGTTGACCGAGGCGACCGCCATGTCGGCGCCGAACACGCCACGCTCGACGTGGGTGCCCGCCTGCGCGAGGGCATCGCACACGGCGTCGTACAACGGTTCGCTCACGGGTCCCGGTGCGGCCGCGCTCCACGTCGGGCGGCGCCCCTTCTGGGCCTCGCCGTAGAGCGTGAACTGCGAGACGACCAGGGCGGGCCCGTCGATCTCGGCGAGCGAGCGTTCGCCGTCGAGGATGCGCAGGTCCCGGATCTTTCGGGCCATCCACGCCACCTCGGTGGGTCCGTCGTCGTGGGTGACGCCGAGATAGACCAGCAGGCCCGGTGCGGCGATGGCGCCGACGACGGCGCCGTCCACGACGACCGAGGCCGAGCTCACCCGCTGCAGGACGGCGCGCATGCGATCAGCCGGCCGCGGTGGCGCCGTCCGTCGCGGGACCGGCGCCGGCCGAGGCGAGGGAGCCCGGCTTGCTGGCGTAGGCCTCGAGCACGATGCGGGGCGCCCAGCCGCGGTCGATGAAGCGGTCGACGGTGCCGCCGACGGCGCGGGCGGCTCCGGCCGGCACGCCCATCGACTGGAGGTAGGTGCCCGACTTCAGGGAGTACCGCACCACCGGGATGACCTCGACGTCGACGAAGCCGGCGGCGCTCAGGGCGGCGGTGATGCTCTCCGCGGTGTGCAGCTGCCAGTGGTGCGGCGCGATCCGGCGGTCGATCCACCGCGACATCCGGCCCCGGGTGGCAGCCGTCATGGCCATCGCGGCGGTGTCGATGCGGGTCCGCCGCGGCGTCTGGAGGAACAGCGTGCCACCGGGCTTGAGCAGGTCGAACGAGCTCTTGATCATCCCGGCGGTGTCCTCGACGTGCGCCAGGACGCACCACATGGTGACGGCGTCGTGCTGCGGCACGGAGAGCACGGACAGGTCGCCGAGGTCGACGGTCACACCGTTGGCGGCCGCGAGGTGGACGTTGGCCTCGATCAGGTCGTTGCCGCGGACCTCGTAGCCACGGTCGCTGGCCACGGTGAGGAACTGGGCGTCGCCGGTGCCGATGTCGTACAGGTGGCGACCGGCCGAACCCTTGAGCCGCGCGCCGAGACGGTCGAGGACCTCCGCCTGCGCCTTGACGGCGCCGGTGTCGCGCTTGCTGGCGACCCAGGCAGCGCGTTGCTCGACACTGATGTCGTCGAGGCTCACGGTGTCGGGGAGGACGAGGTCGGCACGATCCGACCAACCGACCAGTCCGCAGGAGCGGCACTTGAAGTTACGTCGCCCGCTCTTGCGCGAGGGTCGGTAGTTCTTCAGTTGCTGCGAACCGCAGGCAGGGCATGCAAGGACAGACATCGACAGCGATTCCTCCGGCCGCCACGGCATAGGAAGGGGGTGCGTGGCAGCGTGAGGACACCCTATTCTGCGGCGGCCACGATGGTGGAGTTTCTGATCCAGATGCCGGGCGTCAGTAGACGAGCGCCTGGACCCCGTCGGCGACGACTTCCTCGACGAACGCGGGTGCGCCGGCGATCCGTACGCCGGGAAGCAGGTCCTCGGTGGTCAGTGAGCGTCGTGCCGCGCACTGGGCGCAGACCGTGACGCTGCCGGCGGCGAGCACGGTGTCCAGCAGGTCCGTCAACGGCGTGGCGAGCGGGAGGTCGAGCGCCTCTGCCCGCCCGGGAACAGCCAGCCAGGC
The DNA here is from genome assembly GCF_001428565.1 of Nocardioides sp. Root190. Lineage (GTDB taxonomy): Bacteria > Actinomycetota > Actinomycetes > Propionibacteriales > Nocardioidaceae > Nocardioides. The sequence goes on from NZ_LMIA01000008.1 coordinate 107,113, forward strand.
AGCCTCACCGGTCAGCCAGAGCGACACCTGGACCCCCGACGCAGCCGCCGTGGCGGCCACCGTGAAGCCCTGGTTGCACCGTTCGGGCTCGTCGAGCCCGCAGGTGATCTTCACGACCAGCGCACGCGACATGTGCCGCAGCCTACGCACCGAACTAGGATGATCGGTCGTGGCCTTCGAACTCCCCGACAACCTGCACCCCAACTGTGGTCCGATCGCCTGGATGCTCGGCACGTGGCGCGGCAACGGGCACGGTGACTACCCGACGATCGAGCCCTTCCAGTTCGGGCAGGAGCTGATCTTCACCCACGACGGGCGTCCGTTCTTCCACTACATGGCACGGGCCTGGATCATCGACGACGAGGGCGAGAAGGTGCGCGACGCCGCCATCGAGACCGGTTTCATCCGGGCGGTCGGCGACGGCAGGTTCGAGATCCTGCTGACCCACAACACCGGGATCGCCGAGATCTGGCACGGCGAGGCGGCCAGCGGGAAGTTCGAGTGGACGACCGACGCCGTCGCCCGCACCGAGACCGCCAAGGAGTACGCCGCCGGCAAGCGCCTCTACGGCAACGTCGAGGGCGACCTCCTCTACGCCTTCGACATGGCGGCGACCGGCCAGGCCCTGCAACCGCACCTGTGGGCGAGGCTCAAGCGTGCCTGACCGTGCCCCTGCCGGCGACCACCACGGCCCTGACCACGGCCCTGACCACGGCCATGGCCACCACCATGACCACGGCCCTGAGGTCGAGGCCGTCGACTGGCGATCGGCCCTGCGGGAGAAGGGCTACCGGCTCACGCCGCAGCGCGAGCTGATCCTCGCGGCGGTCGACAGCCTCGGCCACGCGACGCCGGACGAGGTCCTGGCGAAGGTGCAGGAGACGGCCAGCACCGTCAACGCCTCGACGGTCTACCGCACGCTCGAGGTGCTGGAGGAGCTCGGCCTGGTCCGGCATGCCCATCTCACCGACCGGGCCCCGACGTACCACTCGGTGCGCGGCCACGAGCACTTCCACCTCGTCTGCCGCGCCTGTCACGCAGTGACCTCGGTCGCTGCCGCCGAGGCGGCTCCGTTCATCGAGGTGCTGGGGGCGAAGGGTTTCGTCCCCGACCTCGGCCACCTCACCGTCTTCGGACGCTGCGCCAACTGCGAAGGAGTGTCCTGATGACCCAGGGCCGCACCGTGCTGACCTATGGCACCTTCGACCTCTTCCACATCGGTCACCTCCGATTGATCGAGCGCCTCGCCGCGATGGGCGACCGGCTGGTCGTGGGCGTCTCCACCGACGAGTTCAACGCTGGCAAGGGCAAGCGGTCCGTCGTGTCGTACGACGACCGGGCGGCCATCGTCGCGGCGATCCGCGGGGTCGACCTGGTCGTGCCCGAGGGGTCCTGGGAGCAGAAGCGGGCCGACATCGTCGAGCACGGCGTCGACCTCTTCGTGATGGGCGACGACTGGACCGGGAAGTTCGACGACCTCGCCGACGTTTGTGAAGTGCGCTACCTGCCTCGTACCTCGGGGGTCTCGAGCACGGAGATCAAGGAGATGCTCCGCACCCTCGACCCGGCCCACATCGAGGAGATGCAGACCGCGCTCGGAACCCTCACCCGCCTCCTCGAGCACTACCGGGACCTCACATGACCGCCACACCTGCCAGTCCGCTCCTCTCCCTGCCCGGCGCCGTGGGAGGCGACGGCATCGACGCCGGTGTCGCCGCGCACTACGGCAGCCTGTTCGGTGAGCAGTACGCCCTCGTCTCCGGCGAGGGCTTCGTCGACCTCTCCCACCGTGACGTGCTCCGCGTCGCCGGCCCCGACCGGCTGTCGTGGCTGCACTCGCTGACCACCCAGTTCTTCGAGGGCCTCGAGCCGGGCCGCTGGATCACCGCGCTCATCCTGAGCCCGCAGGGACACGTCGAGCACGCCTTCACCGGCGTCGACGACGGCGAGGCGTTCACCGCCCACACCGAGCCCGGCCGCGCCGCCGCGCTGATCGGGTTCCTCGAGCGGATGAAGTTCATGATGCGCGTCGAGATCACCGACGTGACCGCCGACCTCGCGGTTGCCTGGCGCCCGACGAGGTACGACCTCGTGCCCCGGGACCAGCTGACGGCGTACGCCGAGGCTGCCGGTCCGGCCGCCGGCCTGTGGGCGTTCGAGGCGCTGCGGATCGAACGCGGCGAGCCGCGCCTGGGCCTCGACACCGACGACCGCACCATCCCCAACGAGGTCGGCTGGCTGGCCATCGACCAGGCGCCGGCCTGGGCGGGCGCCGTCCACATGGACAAGGGGTGCTACCGCGGCCAGGAGACCGTCGCGCGCGTGCACAACCTGGGACGTCCGCCGCGCCGACTCACCCTGCTGCACCTGGACGGATCCGAGAACAGGCTGCCCGCGCCGGGCACCGAGGTGCTGCCCGACGGCGGTGGCCGCGCCGTCGGCTTCGTCGGCTCCTCGGCCCGCCACCACGAGCTCGGCCCGATCGCGCTGGCCGTGCTGAAGCGCAACACCGACGTCGCCGCCCCGCTCGTGGTCGACGGGATCCCTGCCGCCCAGGAGGTCCTCGTGGATCCCGAGGTGGGACTGCACTTCCGCCCCCAGCGCTGATCCCGTCCCCCGCGAAGTGCGTGGTTTTCTCCCGCGAAGTGCGCCGGTTTCTCCACCGAGGTGTCCTGACGTTCCCGTCCGCGACGAAACCTCGCGCACCTCGATGGAGAAAACCACGCACTTCGGCGGAGAGAATGGCGCACTTCGCGCTCGACTGACCGGCCCCGAACGCAGCACGGGCGCCCTCCCGGAGGAGGACGCCCGTGGCTGGTGGTGACTGCGTCAGCCGTTGATCATGCCCGCGCCGACGGTCACGCCGGTCGCCTCGTCGATCAGGATGAACGAGCCGGTGGTCCGGTTCTTGGAGTACGGGTCCACGAGCAGCGGGACGGTCGTGCGCAGCGTGACCCGACCGATCTCGTTGACGCCGAGCTCCTTGGTCTCCTGGTCGCGGTGCAGCGTGTTCACGTCCAGGCGGTAGGCGATGTCCTTGACCAGCGCGCGACCCGTGCGGGTCGTGTGCTTGATCGCCAGCTTCTGCCGGGGCTGCAGCGGCGTGTTGGTCATCCAGCAGACCATCGCGTCGATGTCCTGGCTCGGGGTCGGCGCGTTGTTGACCCGGGCGATCATGTCGCCGCGGGAGACGTCGACGTCGTCCTCGAGGTGGACCGTCACGCTCATCGGCGGGAAGGCCTCGGTGATCTCCTTGTCGAACAGGTCGATCTTCGAGATCTTCGAGGTCATCCCGGACGGGAGGACGACGATCTCGTCACCGGGCTTGAGGATGCCGCCGGCGACCTGGCCGGCGTACCCGCGGTAGTCGTGGAACTCGTCGGACTTGGGGCGTACGACGAACTGCACCGGGAAGCGGGCATCGATCAGGTCGCGGTCGGAGGCGACGTGGACGTGCTCGAGGTGGTGCATCAGCGTCGGGCCGGAGTACCACGGCATGTGCTCGGAGCGGTTGACCACGTTGTCGCCCTGGAGCGCCGAGATCGGGATGACCTCGAGGTCCGGGACGTTCAGCTTGGTGGCGAACTGCGTGAACTCGCGGTGGATCTTGTCGAAGACCTCCTGGTCGAAGTCGACCAGGTCCATCTTGTTGACGGCGAGGACGAGGTGCGGGACCCGGAGCAGGGACAGGATCACCGCGTGGCGGCGCGACTGCTCGGTGAGGCCCTGGCGGGCGTCGACCAGGACCAGGCCGAGGTCGGCGGTCGAGGCGCCGGTGACCATGTTGCGGGTGTACTGCACGTGGCCCGGGGTGTCGGCGATGATGAACTTGCGGCTCGGGGTCGCGAAGTACCGGTACGCCACGTCGATCGTGATGCCCTGCTCGCGCTCGGAGCGCAGACCGTCGGTCAGCAGGGCCAGGTCGGTGTAGTCGTAGCCCTTCGAGACGCTGGTGGCCTCGACGGCCTCGAGCTGGTCCTCGAAGATCGCCTTCGAGTCGAGCAGCAGGCGACCGATGAGGGTCGACTTGCCGTCGTCGACGGAGCCGGCGGTGGCGAAGCGGAGCAGATCCATGTCAGTGGTGGCCATCAGAAGTAGCCCTCCTTCTTGCGGTCCTCCATGGCAGCCTCGGAGAACCTGTCGTCACCGCGGGTGGCGCCGCGCTCGGTCTTGCGGGCGACGGCCACCTCGTCGATGATCTCGTCGATCGTGGACGCGGTGCTCTCCACGCAGCCGGTGAGGGTGATGTCACCGCAGGTGCGGAAGCGGACGGTCCGTTCGGACACGACCTCCCCGTCGCGCAGCGGGTTGAGCGGGGTCTCGCTCATCAGCATCCCGTCGCGCTCGAAGACGCGTCGCTGGTGGCTGAAGTAGATGTCGGGGATCTCGATGCCCTCGCGGCCGATGTAGTCCCAGACGTCCAGCTCGGTCCAGTTCGAGATCGGGAAGATCCGCATGTGCTCGCCCTCGTGCAGGCGGCCGTTGTAGAGGCTCCAGAGCTCGGGGCGCTGGTTCTTGGGGTCCCACTGGCCGAACTCGTCACGGTGGGAGTAGACGCGCTCCTTGGCTCGGGCCTTCTCCTCGTCGCGGCGACCGCCACCGAAGGCGGCGGTGAAGCCGTTCTCCTCGATCGCGTTGAGCAGCGTCGGGATCTGCAGGCGGTTGCGGCTGATCTTCGCGGCGTCCGGGATGATCCCGTTCTTGATCGCGTCGTCGATGCTCGCGACCACGAGGTTGACACCGAGGCGGGCGACCCAGCGGTCGCGCGTCTCCATGACCTCGGGGAAGTCGAGGCCGGTGTCGACCTGCAGGATCGAGAACGGGATCTTCGCGGGGTAGAACGCCTTCTCCGCCAGGCGGAGCATGACGATGGAGTCCTTGCCGCCCGAGAACATCAGGACCGGCTTCTCGAACTCGGCCGCGACCTCGCGGAAAATGTGGATGGACTCCGCCTCCAGCTGGTCCAGCTGGCTCAGGCGGTAGTCGCTCTGGGTCTGTGTCACCCGGGCATCGTGCCATGCCGCGCCTTGCACCGGGACATTCCAGCGAGCCCTACAGACAAATCGACGAGTTCGTCGCCTAGAGTGGCCGGATGCCCCTCGACCTGATCACCCGGCTCGGGTCGCGGGCTATGGTGCCCGGCGACGAGCGGACCGGTCGGGAGATCGCCGACTACGTCGAGCTGATGGTGCGCCCGGGCGTCCCACAGGAGCTGGACGACCTGCTCGGCGGCCGCTCCCGGTCGTTCGGCCGGCTGGACCCGGTGCGGGTCCGGGCGCTGGCGAGGGCACTTGCCGATCCCCCCGGTGCCGAGTTCAACCGGGTCCGGCTGGGCGCAGCGGCCGGCGTCCCCCCGACCACCCTGCCGCCGTACGTCGACCTGCTGGTCCAGCTGGGCGTCGTGGCCCTCGTGCCGGGGTGTCGTTCCCCGGTGGCGAGGCGAGCGATCGGGAGGCCCCGGGTCGTCTTCACCGACGTCGCCGTGGCGCGCCACCTCGCGGGCTGCCCCGCGCCGGACCTGGTCGCGTTCAGCGGTCGTCGACTGCTGTCGCCGCTGTTGCGCAACCTCGTCGCGGCCGAGCTGCTCCGCCAGCAGGCGGAAAGTGCCGCGGGCTACCGGATCAGCCACCTGCGCGAGCGCAACGGGCTCGCCGTCGACCTGGTCGTCGAGCTCCCGGACGACACGTTGTACGGCATCGAGGTCCGCACCGCGGCCAGCCTGCGACCGCACCAGTTCGACGGCCTGCGCGCGCTCCGGACTCGGGCGGGCGGCCGCTTCCGGGGCGGGATCGTGCTCAACACGGCCGCGACGGGTCACGTCTACGGGCCTCGTCTGTGGAGCCTGCCCATCGCGACGCTGTGGGAGGGATGAACTTGTCGCGTACATCCAGTGGACCCGGCCGAAGATCAGGACGTCGGACCGGATCCGGCCGTAGGGTCACACCGTGAAGATCGCTGTGGTGGGAACCGGCTACGTCGGACTGTCGAACGCTGTCATCCTCGCCCAGAACAACGAGGTCTGGGCGCTCGACGTGGACGCCGACCGCGTCGATGCGATCAACCGGCGCGAGTCGCCGATCATCGATGTCGAGCTCGAGGACTACCTCTCCTCGCGCCCCCTCAACCTGACGGCCACCCTGGAGAAGGAGAAGGCCTACGCCGACGCGTCCTTCGTGGTGGTCGCGACCCCGACCGACTACGACCCGGTCAGCAACTACTTCGACACCTCCTCGGTGGAGCTCGTCACGGCCGAGGCCCTCGCGCACAACCCGTCGACCACGGTGGTGATCAAGTCGACGGTGCCGGTCGGGTTCACCGCCAAGCTGCGTGAGCGCCACCTCGGCTCCTCGATCATCTTCAGTCCCGAGTTCCTCCGGGAGGGCCGGGCCCTGCACGACAACCTGCACCCGTCGCGGATCATCGTCGGGTCCGACACCGCCGCCGGCCGCCAGTTCGCCGATCTCCTCCGCGAGGGTGCCCTCGCCACCGACATCCCGATCCGCTTCACCGGCGCCACGGAGGCCGAGGCGATCAAGCTGTTCGCCAACACCTACCTCGCGCTACGCGTCGCGTACTTCAACGAGCTCGACACCTACGCTGCCATGCACGACCTGTCGGCGCCGGAGATCATCGAGGGCGTCGGGCTCGACCCGCGGATCGGTACGCACTACAACAACCCGTCCTTCGGGTACGGCGGCTACTGCCTGCCCAAGGACACCAAGCAGCTGCAGGCCAACTACCGCCACGTCCCGCAGAACCTGATCAGCGCCATCGTCGATGCCAACACGACCCGCAAGGACTTCATCGCGGCCGACATCCTCTACCGCCGCCCGCGCGTGGTCGGCGTCTACCGGCTCACGATGAAGTCGGGCTCCGACAACTTCAGGATGTCCTCGATCCAGGGCGTGATGAAGCGGATCAAGGCCAAGGGCGTCCCGGTCATCGTCTACGAGCCGGAGCTGGAGGAGGACACCTTCTTCAACTCCGAGGTGGTGCGCGACCTGGACGAGTTCAAGAAGCGCGCCGACGTGATCATCGCGAACCGCCACACCGACGTCCTCGACGACGTGGCCGGCAAGGTCTACACCCGCGACATCTACGGTCGGGACTGATGCCCGGAGCGGCGGGACGACGTCCCGTCGCCGGGCCGCCGACCTGATCCGTTCGGACCAGCTCGATCCGACCGATGTGTGGTCTCGGCCACTGTGGGTACCTGTCTAGCGTTGGAGACAGGAGGTCGTGACATGGAGACATTGCTCGGACTTGGTGTGCTCTGGACTGCAGCAGCCGCACTGGTCACCTGGGGTCTTGCTGGTGCAGCAGCCCACGACGAGCCGTTCCGGCTCGACACCGACCGCTTGCTGAGTCGCTAGACCGACCGCTCGCCGAGGCGTCAGCGCTCGTCCGTCGTACCCTGCCGGTCCTGCTGGCCGGCAGCGGCGCCGAGCCGTTCGATCTCGCTGACCGTCGGGGCGCCGAACATCGGCAGCCCCTGCTGGCGGCGCAGCACGCCCCACACCAGAGGGACGAGCAGCAGCATCACGAGGCCGACCACCGCGACGAGGATCGCCTCGAGCGTCTCGTGGCCCTCGCCGAACGGGTGGATGCCCGCCTTGAAGAGCAGCGCGACCCCCGACATCGTCAGCACGATGACGATGCCGCGGCGGATGAACGACTGCGGGACGCGGGGCGCGAGCCTCGCGCCGAGCAGGGTCCCGGGGACCGAGCCGATCACCAGCGGGATGAGCAGCTCCCAGTCGAGACCGTGGATCGCGATGTTGGCCAGCGCGGCGCTCAGCACCAGCGGGACGGCCTGCACGAGGTCGGTGCCGACCAGGCGCACGGCCGAGAGCCCGGGGTAGAGCATCAGCAGCGCGATCATGATCACCGAGCCGGACCCGACACTGGTGATGCCGACCAGGAGGCCGCCGAGCATGCCGACCAGGAAGGTCGGCACCGGCCTGATGCGCGGGTTGTCGTCGGGCAGCACTCCTCCGCTGCGGACCAGACGCAGGTTGATGTAGAGCCGCAGTGCGTACGTCGACGCGGCGAACAGCAGCGCGATGCCGATGCAGAGCTTGAGGGTCTTCTCCAGCTCGGCCGGGTCGTCGGTGAACCAGTTGACCAGCCAGGGACCGACGAACGCCATCGGGACCGACCCGGCGATCAGCCAGGCAGCCAGGCGCAGGTTCGGACTGCCCTCGCGGGCGTGGGTGATCGCTCCGCCGGTCTTGTAGATCGCGGCCGCGGTCAGGTCCGCGGTGACGATCGCGGAGGTGTGGCCGACGCCGAGGAAGATGAGTGCCGGCGTCATCAGGGCGCCACCGCCCATGCCGGTCAGGCCGACCACGATGCCGACCAGGAAGCCGGCGGCGACGATCGAGAGCGCCGTGAGGGTGATCCACTCGGTCATGAGGTGCCTGTCTCGGAAGGGCTGAGGCGGGGGAGAACCGCCTGGAGCAGCGAATCGATCTGGTCTGCCGAGACGTCGGCGGCCGCGCGGCCGCGTCGATAGGGGTCGCGGATGTCGTGCGCGTCGATCGCGCCCGCGCGACGGTGGCCGGCGGCGGTCACCAGGGCCGCGCCGGTGAGGGCTGTGTCCACCCGGTCGATGGAGTCGGCGAACTGGCCGAGCGTGAACGCCTTGCGGAACGCGCCCGGGACGTCCTCGAGCACGAACGCCCGGTGCGAGGACTCCGCGGTCAGGACGAGGTCGGCCTCGTTGATCAGGTCGCGGGTCAGCCGCCGGCTGGCGAAGCCGCCGAGGAGGTCCTCGCCCACGCCGCGGTCGGCGAGGACGGCGGCCATCGTCGGGTCGACCTTGTGGGAGCGGAAGCCATGGGTGCCCGCACTGGAGAACAGCACGTCCTCGCGCCCGGCGAGCAGGGACCGGGCCCGCAGCTCCATGTAGGGGGAGCGGCAGATGTTGGCCGTGCAGATGAACAGCACCCGCACGGGCTCGCCGGAGGCGGCAGAGCTGCGCGCGCCGATCAGGCGGGAGGACACGCGGTCCGAGGTCGAGGCGGTGGGCTCGGCGACCGGCTCGGCGACGACCGCCGGCGAGCGCAGCTCGACGGGCGGCTCCGGGATCGCGAGGTCGAGCAGGCCCGAGTCGGCGAGCGCGGAGATCACCTCGTCCAGCGCTGCCTCGATGGTGCGACCGGTGGTGTCCACGCGGACGTCGGCGTCCGCGGGCTCCTCGTAGGGCGAGGAGATGCCGGTGAACTCGGGGATCTCGCCGCGGCGGGCCTTCGCGTAGAGCCCCTTGCGGTCGCGTCGCTCGCACTCCTCGAGGGGGGTGGAGACGTGGACGAGGAAGAAGCGGCCGCGGGCCTGGTCGACCATCGCCCGCACCTGCTGACGCGTCTCGTCGAAGGGAGCGATCGGGCTGCAGATCGCGATGCCGCCGTGGCGGGCGATCTCGGCCGCCACCCAGCCGATGCGGCGGATGTTGGTCTCGCGGTCCGCCTTGGAGAAGCTCAGGCCTGCCGACAGGTTGCGGCGTACGACGTCGCCGTCGAGGCTGGTGATCGTGCGGGTGCCCTGCTCCAGCACGCGATCCATCAACGCGCGGGCCAGCGTCGACTTGCCGCTGCCCGAGAGGCCGGTGAAGAACAGGACCAGGCCCTGCTCGTCGGGGGACGGGTGCTCGCGGCGGGCGATGTCACCCAGCTCGGCCAGCGGGCTGCCGCCGGGCTCGAGCTCGACGATCGAGTCGGCGCCGGCGTACCACGCCAGCACGGACTTGCGCAGGGTCGCGTCGGCCTTGGTGCCGTGGTCGGTCAGCGGGATCGCGACCACCTCGGCGTCCAGGAGGTCGGCGACACGGACGGTGGCGCGGAGCAGGCCGACCGGGCTCACGGCGGGGCTGCCGACACCGACGAGGGCGGCGAGCAGCACGGGGCCGAGCTCGCGCAGCTGGGACAGCTGGGTGTCGGTGACCAGGTCGGTGACCGGGACGACGGTGCGCCCGGCGTACAGCTCGCGCGCCCGCTCGGGGGGCAGGTGGAGCTCGCGGAAGGCGCCGAACTGCGCGTGGGTGAGGGGCTCGACGCTCAACCCGCGCAGGGTCCGTGCGACCCGGGCCAGGGGGAGGCCCTCGGGGTCGACGAGCTCGACCTCGTGACCCTCCTCGAGGTGGGACTCCAGGGCCTCGGGCAGCGCCAGCGTGATCGGGCTGCCGGGCTCGTTGAACCCGACGATCGGTCCCGCGGCGCCGGAGGTCAGCAGCTCGAGGTCGTCGAGCTCCAGCGGGGTGGGGCAGTGCTGGGGCACGGACGGACTCGACACGGTGGCGATCGTACAGAGTCGAGTGAGTTGATCCCATTTGAAGACTGACAGGCGAAACCTGTCACCGCGCACGCCCGGAAGCGCCGGACGCCGTAAGCGTGCTCATGTGAAGGACTTCACAAGCTGGGTGCTTGCAAAGTGCTAACTCTTGCTAGCACCATGGGGACATGGCTAAAGGAAAGGTCGGGAAGACCGTCGGGTCGCTCGGGGACTACCTCAAGGAGCAGCGGGTCTCGTCCCGGCTCTCGTTGCGGCAGCTCGCCGAGCAGGCGGGTGTCTCGAACCCCTATCTCAGCCAGATCGAGCGGGGGCTTCGCAAGCCGTCGGCCGAGGTGCTCCAGCAGATCGCCAAGGCTCTTCGGATCTCTGCGGAGCAGCTCTACATCCGGGCCGGGATCCTCAGCCCGGATGACGGCGTGGGCGGATCGGTCGAGCTCGCCATCCTCGGCGATGCCGGCCTGACCGAGCGGCAGAAGCAGTCGCTGCTCGACGTCTACGCCTCGTTCCTCGCACTGAACGCCGCCGACGCACCTGCGGGTGCCGAGGAGTCCGACAGTGGCACGGGGGTCGAGGACGACCTGCCGGTCCAGACCGAGATCAATCCTGACAGCGACAACGACCGCGTCATCAACGAAGGGTAATGAACATGCCGAAGCTCGAGATCCCCAAGATCGACCTCCCCAAGATCGACCTCCCGAAGATCGACCTGCCCAAGATCGACCTGCCCAAGATCGAGATCCCCGCGATCGACCTCAAGTCGATCGACCTGCCGGAGCTCCCCCCGGTCGCCGCCAAGCCGATCTACGCCGGTGTCGGCGCGACCGACCTGGCTGTCGAGAAGGTCAAGACCTACGTCGCCGACGTGCAGGCCAAGGTGACCGCTCGCGTCGCCGACGTGCAGAGCACCGTCAAGGGCTTCGAGTTCCCCGAGGCCAAGTCCCTCCAGGGCAAGGCCACCGCGTCCTTCGCCGGTCGTCGTACCCAGGCCGAGGCCCGCATCGCCGGCTTCCAGGCTGACGCGAAGGCCCTGCCGTCCAAGGTCCAGACCTCCGTCAAGGGCGCGTACGACGAGAACGTCGCCACCGCGACCGCTCTGTACGCCGACCTCGCCAAGCGCGGCGAGGGTGTCGTCGTGAAGCTGCGCAGCGGCGAGGCCCCCAAGGCTCCGGCCACGAAGGCTCCCGCGAAGAAGGCTCCGGCCAAGAAGGCCGCCGCCAAGAAGGCCCCGGCCAAGAAGGCTCCGGCCAAGAAGGCTCCCGCGAAGAAGGCTGCTGCCAACTGAGCGCACGCTCGTCAGCACCGCGACCCCGAGGCTCCGGCCCCGGGGTCGCGGTCGTTTTCGTCATGACCCACTACCATCGCCGTCATGGGTGGGGGATTCGTGCCGGCAGTGTCGGACGCCGAGATGTACATCAATCTCGGTATCGCGTTCGCGCTGCTCGTGCTCAAGATCTTCGCGCTGGTCAGCGCGTTGCTCTACTCCGCAGAGTCCTACTCCGCCGCCGACAAGCTGACCAAGGTCACCTGGTGCGCGCTGCTCGGTGTCGGTGCCGGCCTGCAGCTCTTCCTGTGGCTCGGCATCGACTTCTCGATCGTGAACCTCGCGATGACGGTCGCCGCGGCCGTCTACCTCGCTGACGTGCGGCCCGCGCTGGCAGGTCTGCGCCGGCGCTGACGCGTCGTTCCCAGTCGTCGTTGGTCGAGTGGTCCGAGCCCCTGGGTGGGTCTCGATACGCCCGCTCGTTCCTCGCGGGCTACTCGACCAACGGCGGCGGGGATGGGTCGTCGTTGGTCGAGTGGTCCGAGCCCCTGGGTGGGTCTCGATGCGCCCGCTCGTTCCTCGCGGTCTACTCGACCAACGGCGGCGGGGATGGGTGGTCGTTGGTCGAGTAGTCCGAGCCCCTGGGCGAGGGCGTATCGAGACCCTCCCCGTGCTCGCCGGCTCGTGACCGGCTGAAGTCCTTGCGTGAGAGTCCGGGCAGGGCGTCATAGTCGCCGCGGATGAGCGCCTCGCGCTTGGCGCGCGACCACCCCTGGATTCGTTTCTCCCAGAAGAAGGCGTCTCCGATGTTCGAGTACTCGCCGACCCACACCAGCTCGACCGGACGTCGACGACGGGTGTACTCGGCTCCGGCGCCGACGTGGTGCTGGTGGATGCGGTGCTCGAGGCTGCGGGTGCTGCCGACGTAGTATGAGCCGTCGCCGCAGCGCAGGAGGTAGACGTAGGCCATGGCTCGACGGTGCCGGATTCCGGCACCGCCTGCTCCGGTCATCCACAGGCCCGCTGTCGGCGGCGGGTGGGGTCTCGATACGCCCGCTCGTTCCTCGCGGGCTACTCGACCAACGGCCTCCGACCAAYGGCGCCGCTGTCGGCGGCGGGTGGGGTCTCGATACGCCCGCTCGTTCCTCGCGGGCTACTCGACCAACGGCCTCGCGTTGTTCGTGGTGGCCCCTCAGAGCAGGTCGAAGAGCTGACCGCGGGCGCCGGTGCCCGGCACGAACGCCTGCGCGATCTCGCCGGTGCCGGCGACGCGCAGCTCGCCGTCGGTGTCGTCGGCGTACGCCGCGTCCCCGCGGCCCAGGCGCAGGACCTGGTCGCGGCGGTTGACCAGGGCGACCTCGCCGCCGGTGCAGACCAGCAGGCGCGGGCCGGTGGCGGGCAGGACGACGCCGGCGGGGTCGGCCGGGGAGCTCTGGGTGACCGACAGGGCGAAGTCGCCGCCCGGGCTGAACACGTCGGTGGAGTAGTTGAAGACGAGGGGCTCGACGCGGGCGGCGCGCGAGGTGCCCTCGGCCAGGCAGCGGACCAAGCCCGGGGCGTCGATGTGCTTGGTGGTCAGGCCGGCACGGAGCACGTTGTCGGAGGACACCATCACCTCCAGGCACAGGCCGCGGAGGTGGGCGTGGATGATCCCCGTGTCGAGGTACGCCGCCTCGCCGGGCTGCAGCGTGAGGCGGTTCAGGAGCAGCGAGATGATCACGCCCACGTCGCCGGGGGAGGACTCGGCGAGCTCCACGGCCGTCTCGTAGGCACGCTTCACGTCGCGGCCCCCGTCGAGCGCCTTCTGGCAGGCCGCGGCGACGCCGTCCACGACGTCGGCGGGCGGCGGGTCGGCCAGCAGGCCGCCGATCAGCGTCACGATGCCGCCGAAGCCGGTGTTGTCGATCAGGCTCGCCATCAGCTCGTCGGTCAGCGGGGTCTCGAGCGCCTCGAGGATCCGCATGATCTCGGAGGTGCGGCGCAGGCCGACGAGGGTGTCGAAGGTGGAGAGGGCATAGACCATCTCCGGCTTGGGGTGCGGGTCCTTGAACACGCGGTGCGGGGCGCCGAGCGGCACGCCCGCGGCCTCCTCGTCGGCGAAGCCGGCAGCCGCCCGGTCGGCATCGGGGTGGACCTGGATCGACAGCGGCCGGTCCGCGGCCAGCACCTTCAGCATGAAGCCGAGCTCGCCGGCCACCTCGGTCAGTGACCGTCCCTCTTCCGTGCCGTCGACGACTCGCGCCGTACCCAGTGGATGCGTACCGATCCATACCTCGGCGACCCGGCGACCGTCCGACTCCTGACGCTGGAAGCCGGGAATGGCGTGGGTGGACCCCCAGTCGTAGGACTGGGTGGGGCAGCTGAGGGCGAGCACGTCGGTCAGCCTAGAGGGGTGGTGTAGTCGGCGAGGGCGACTTCGGCATCCCTGCTGACGAAGCCCGTCGCTGCCAGCTTGTCGAGACAGAGGGTGCTGTGGAGCGGTCGCGGCGAGAGCGACTTGCCGGCGGCGTACTCCTCGCTCGTCACGGTGCTGACCCGCGCGGGGTCGTGGCCGGTCAGCTCGAAGACGCACCGGGCGTAGTCCGCCCAGGAGCGTGGGACGCCACTGTTGGTGACGTTGTAGGTGCCGTGGGCGGCACCGGTGTCGAGCAGGTGGCGAGTGGCGCGGGCGAGCTCGTCGGTGAAGGTGAGGCGGCCGACCTGGTCGTCGACCACGGCCGGGTCGACCCCGTCCGCCGCCAGCTTCTGCATGGTGCGCACGAAGTTGTGGCCCTCGCCGATGACCCACGAGGTGCGCAGGACGTAGTGGCGGGGCGCGGTGGCGACGGCGATGTCGCCGGCGGCCTTGGTCTGGCCGTAGACCCCCAACGGGGCGAACGGCTCGTCCTCTGCGTGCCCTCCGGGCACCTCGGAGCCGTCGAAGACGTAGTCGGTCGAGTAGTGCACCAGGGTCAGGCCGCGCCGGGCCGCGATCCTCGCGAGCGCTGCGGGTGCGGCAGCGTTGGCCGCCCAGGCGTCGGCCCGGCCCTCGGGGGTCTCGGCCCGGTCGACGGCGGTGTAAGCGGCCGCGTTGAGCACGACGCCGTACTCCTGCCAGGGCCAGGCCTCGAGCGCCTTCGGGTCGGTCAGGTCGAGCTCGTCGAGGTCGACCAGGGTCGCGTCGGGGAACTCGCGGGCGAGGGCCTGGCCGAGCTGGCCGCGGCACCCGGTGATCAGGGTGCGCTTCGGCGGCATCGGGGTGACCTCGGCGAGCGAGGGGTTGGTCAGGTCCTTCTCCGACGTCTCGGCCTCCGCGAGCGGGATCGGCCACGGGATCGCCACGGTCTCGTCGGCGAGGTCGAGCGCGGGGTAGGTCGTGCCGGGCGAGTAGTGGTCGTTGACGAGGTAGGAGTAGACGGTGCCGTCGACCAGGGCCTGGTAGGCGTTGCCGACGCCGCGGGGCACGAAGACCGCGACGTTCTCGTCGATCTCGGTCCAGTACGTCGCACCGAAGTGCTCACCCGGGCGCAGGTCGACCCACGCGGCGAACACCTTGCCGATCGCCACGGACACGAGCTTGTCCCACGGCTCGGCGTGGATGCCCCGGGTGACGCCGCGCTGGGCGTTGAGGCTCATGTTGTTCTGGACCGGCCCGAAGTCGGGCAGACCGGCCTCGACCATCCGGGCGCGCTGCCAGTTCTCCTTGAACCAGCCCCGGTCGTCGCGGTGCACGTCCAGGCGCAGCACCAGCATCCCCGGGACGGGGGTCGTCTCGACGCCGTTCACGGTGGTCACTGCCCCTTCGCGGTGTAGGCCGCCTCGGTGGCGTGCTTGTGCGGTCCCCACCAGTCCTGGGCGCCCTGGTACCACCGGACCGTCTGCTCGAGGCCGGCCTCGAAGTCGTCGTACACCGGCTTCCAGCCCAGCTCGGTGCGCAGCTTGGTGGAGTCGATGGCGTAGCGCATGTCGTGCCCGGCGCGGTCCCTCACGTGCTCGAAGTCGTCGGCGTCGCGGCCCATCAGGGTCAGGACCAGGCGCACGACCTCGAGGTTGGAGCGCTCACCGTCGGCGCCGACGAGGTAGGTCTCGCCGATCCGGCCCTGCTCGAGGATGGTGAGGACCGCGGAGGAGTGGTCCTCGGTGTGGATCCAGTCGCGGACGTTCTCGCCCGAGCCGTAGAGCTTCGGGCGGCGTCCCTCGATCAGCTCGGTGATCTGGCGCGGGATGAACTTCTCGACGTGCTGCCACGGGCCGTAGTTGTTCGAGCAGTTCGAGATGGTGGCCTGCACGCCGAAGCTGCGCACCCAGGCGCGCACGAGGTGGTCCGAGCCGGCCTTGGAGGCGGAGTACGGCGACGACGGCTGGTACGGCGTCTGCTCGGTGAACCGCTGCGGGTCGTCGAGCTCCAGGTCGCCGTACACCTCGTCGGTCGAGACGTGGTGGTAGCGGACCCCGGACCTGCGGACCGCCTCGAGGAGCGTGAACGTCCCGATCAGGTTGGTCCTGATGAACGGCGAGGGGTCGTCCAGGGAGTTGTCGTTGTGGGACTCCGCTGCGAAGTGCACGACGGCGTCGTGACGGTCGACGAGCGGGGCCACTACCTCGGCGTCGGCGACATCACCCACGACGAGCTGGACCCGGTCGGCCGGGAGGCCCGCGAGGGACTCGCGGGACGCGGCATAGGTCAGCTTGTCGAGGACGGTCACCGTCGCGTCGGTGTGGCGGAGGAGGTGGTGGACGAAGTTGGAGCCGATGAAGCCGGCCCCGCCGGTCACGAGAATGCGCTGCACAGGGAGGAGTCTATGGAGGACAATCGGCGCGTCAGCCGAATAGCAGGTTCGAGAGCAGGGACGAGATGCGCGGGATCATCCTGGCGGGCGGTACGGGCAGCCGCCTGCACCCGATCACCCATGCCATCAGCAAGCAGCTGATGCCGATCTACGACAAGCCGATGATCTACTACCCGCTGTCGACGCTGATGCTCGCCGGGATCCGCGAGGTGCTGGTCATCACCACCCCGCACGAGGCGGAGCAGTTCCGGCGGTTGCTGGGTGACGGCTCGGGATTCGGCATCGAGATCACCTATGCCGTGCAGCCGTCCCCGGACGGGCTCGCGCAGGCGTTCCTGATCGGCGAGGAGCACCTCGCCGGCGGTGGCGCCGGCCTGGTCCTCGGCGACAACATCTTCTACGGCGCGGGTCTCGGCACGCGGCTGCGCCGGTTCGGCGACCTCGACGGTGCCGCGGTCTTCGGCTACCGGGTGGCCGACCCCACGGCGTACGGCGTGGTGGAGTTCGACCCGGAGGGACGCGCGCTCTCCCTGGAGGAGAAGCCGGCGAAGCCGCGCAGCCAGTTCGCGGTGCCGGGCCTCTACTTCTACGGCGCGGACGTCGTGGAGAAGGCCCGGGCGCTGAAGCCCTCCGAGCGTGGCGAGCTGGAGATCACCGACCTGAACCGGAAGTACCTCGAGGAGGGGCGGCTCCAGGTGGAGGTGCTCCCGCGCGGATCGGCCTGGCTCGACACCGGGACCTTCGACGACCTGAACGACGCGAGCAATTACGTCCGGGCGCTCGAGGCGCGGCAGGGGACCAAGGTCGGTGCGCCGGAGGAGGTGGCGTGGCGACTCGGCTACATCGACGACACCCGTCTCGCCGAGCTGGCCCAGGGCCTGCTGAAGAGCGGCTACGGGCGCTACCTGCTGGGCCTGCTCGACGAGAAGCACGGCGGTTGACGGCGCTGCGCGCGCTCGGCGGACGGCGGCGCGGTCGGTAGGGTCGGGGCCATGAAGGTCCTCGTCACCGGCGGTGCCGGCTATCTCGGTTCGATCACCGCGAAGGCGCTCGAGCAGGCCGGCCACACGCCGGTCATCCTCGACTCGCTGCTGGTCGGCCCGCGGCAGTACGCCGCCGGCCGGATCTTCTACGAGGGCGACATCGCCGACCGGGAGCTGCTGCAG
This sequence comes from Nocardioides sp. Root190, assembly GCF_001428565.1. Classification (GTDB taxonomy): domain Bacteria; phylum Actinomycetota; class Actinomycetes; order Propionibacteriales; family Nocardioidaceae; genus Nocardioides. Next base: position 124,599 of record NZ_LMIA01000008.1, read on the forward strand.
CGCATCGTCGCGGAGCACCCGGACCTGCACGCCACGATCCACATGGCGGCGCGGATCGTGGTGCCCGAGTCGGTCGAGCAGCCCTACGGCTACTACCGCGACAACGTCACGAAGTCGCTGGAGATGTTCGACGAGCTCACCGCGCTCGGCAAGCCGCGGATCATCTTCTCCTCCACCGCCTCGCTCTACGCGCTGAAGCCGGACTTCGAGGTGTCCGAGGGCGACCCGGTGGAGCCGACGTCGCCGTACGCCCGCACCAAGCGGATGATGGAGATGGTGCTGGAGGACCTGGCTCGCGCGAGCGACCTGCGCGCCGTGATCCTGCGCTACTTCAACCCGATCGGTGCCGACCCGGACCTGGCGTCCGGCTACCACCTGCGCGACGCGACGCACGTCGTCCCCCTCATGGCGCAGACGGCGTTGGGCTTCCGCGACACCTTCACCATCACCGGCACCGACCACCCGACCCGGGACGGCACGGGCATCCGCGACTACATCCACGTCTGGGACCTCGCCCGCGCCCACGTCCGTGCGGTGGAGGAGTTCGACTCGGTGCTGTCCAAGGTCGGCGAGCCGTACACCTACATCAACCTCGGCGGCGGCGACGGCGTGACCGTGCGCGAGCTCCTCGCCGCGGTCGAGCGGGTCGTCGGCAAGCCGGTGCCGGTCACCGAGGCGCCGCCGCGTCCGGGGGACGCCGCCGGTGCCTTCGCGAACGCCGACAAGGCCGCCGAGCTGCTGAACTGGCGCACCGAGCTGACCCTCGACGAGGCCATCGCCTCCGCCCTGGCGTGGGGGGAGAAGCGGAAGGCCGTCCTGGGGTACGAGTGAGCTCACCGCGCGCGGTCGCACTCGTGGCGCTGGCCGCTCTCGCGGCGGGCTGCTCGAGCGACGGTGGCGGTGAGGCGGCCGGTCCCGGCGAGCCCACCTCCTCGTCCGTGCCGCAGCCGAGCCCGTCGGTCAGCGCGGCCGCGCTGCCCCTGGCCGGCAAGGTGGTCGTGCTGGACCCCGGTCACCAGCTGGGCAACCGGCGCCACGGCGCCGAGATCGGGGCGCCGGTCGATGCGGGCGGCTTCGACAAGGAGTGCAACACCACCGGCACCGCGACGTCGTCGGGCTACCCGGAGGCGACCTTCACCTGGCGGGTCGCCGAGGCCACCCGTCGGATCCTGCGGCGGCTGGGCGCGCGGGTGCTGCTCACCCGGAGCTCGAACTCCGACGACGAGTGGGGGCCGTGCGTGGACGAGCGTGGCCGGATGGGCAACCCCACGGAGCCCGGACCGGCTGCCGACCTGCGGATCAGCATCCATGCCGACGGTGTCCTCGCTGACGGGGCGGTCGGTTTCCACGTGATCCGGCCGGGCGAGCTCGTCGGGTGGACCGACGACATCGAGCGGCCCTCACGGCGCCTGGCGCGGGTGCTGCGCGATGCCCTGGTCGCGGAGGGCTTCGGCCCGGCGACCTACCGCGGTGAGCGCGGCATCGACGTACGCCGCGACCTGGGGACGCTCAACCTGTCCGACGTCCCGGCGGTGATGGCCGAGCTCGGCAACATGCGCGACGGCGACGAGGCAGCGGTGATGGAGAGCGCGGCGGGGCAGCGGAGGTACGCGCGAGCGATCGCGGCCGCCGTGCGCGCCTACCTGCGGGCCTGAGCCACGCACCTCTGCGCAGCGTCAACCGAACGGCAACGTGTGCCGTCCGTTCGACATCGGCCGCTGCTCGGTGAGCGCGGCCGGCATCAGCGGAGCCGCACTGAGCGGTCGCTTCCGACGCTTGCGGCGCCGGCTGTGCCGTTCGATGTGAGGGCATCGACGCGGCCCGTGCTTGAGCAGGCAACGGACCTTGCGTCGCCAACGTTTGACAGTCATTCGAACTCCAGAGGGTGGGAGCGCCCACAGAATTCCCGAGACCTTTCGACCGTAGCACCGGATTCGCTACTGGTGGGTAAAGAACCCTTGGCAAGTACGGGAGATTTCCGGCGGGTAGGTTGACGGACATGGGTATCCGCGCCGCCCACTGGGACGACTGGACCCTCGAGGGACTGCTGGGGACGAAGAGGTCGTTGGGGCAACGCGTCAGCCTCGTCGTCCCGGCCCGCAACGAGGCCGCGACCGTCGGCGCGGTCGTCGAGCGGGTCCGCGAGGCCCTGATGGACACCGTCGCGCTGGTCGACGAGGTCGTCGTCATCGACAGCGACTCCGAGGACGACACCTTCGCCGTCGCCGCCTCGGCCGGAGCGCGGGTGCATCGCTCCGCCGAGATCCGTCCGGACCTGGGCACTCACCCGGGCAAGGGCGAGGCGATGTGGAAGTCGCTCTTCGTGACCTCCGGAGACCTCGTCGTCTTCATGGACGCCGACCTGCACGACTGGGACACCCACTTCGTGCCCGGGCTGCTCGGTCCGCTCCTGTCCGACCCGGACGTGCAGCTGGTCAAGGGGTTCTACGACCGCCCCGGCGCCGACGGCCCGCTCGAGGGCGGCCGCGTCACCGAGCTCGTCGCCCGGCCCCTCATCTCCCTCCTCTTTCCTGAGCTGGCGCCGCTCGTCCAGCCGCTCGCCGGGGAGTGGGCCGTGCGGAGGTCCTGGTTCGCAGGCCTGTCCGTGCCGACCGGGTACGCCGTGGAGCTGGCCGCGCTCGTCGACACGGTCCGGGCCGGCGGACCCGACGCGATCGCACAGGTCGACCTCGGCGCCCGGGCGCACCGGCACCAGGCGTTGCGCGACCTCGGGGGGATGGCGACCCAGATCCTCGCGGCCGCACTCACCCGGGTGGGGGTGGAGCACGCCGCAGGTGGGGGAGCCGCTCGTGAGACCGTGCTGCGGCAGTACCTGCGCGGACTCGAGCCCGTCGAGCGCGTCGTACCCGTGATCGAACGACCGCCTGCGGAGGCCTGGCTGTGACCCTGGAACTCGGCCGGCACTCGTTCGGCGACGACGAGGCGCTGATGATGGCCATCGTCAACCGCACGCCCGACTCCTTCTTCGACAAGGGCGCCACCTGGGCCGAGGACGCGGCCTTCGCCCGCGTCGCCGAGGTCGTCGAGCAGGGCGCCGAGATCGTCGACATCGGCGGGATCAAGGCAGCGCCCGGGGTCGAGATCTCGGCCGCCGAGGAGAAGTCGCGCGTCGTCGACTTCGTCGCCCGGGTCCGCGAGACCTGGCCGGCGCTGGTGATCTCCGTCGACACCTGGCGGGCCGAGGTGGGCGATGCCGTGTGCGCTGTCGGCGCCGACGTCCTCAACGACGCCTGGGGCGGCGCGGACCCGGAGCTGGTGGACGTGGCCGCGGCCCGTGGCGCCGCGATCATCTGCACCCACACCGGCGGCGTCACGCCCCGCACCCGTCCCTACCGGATCGACTACGACGACCAGGGCGGCGTGGTCGCGGCCGCGATCACCGACACGCTCGCCTACGCGGAGCGGGCGCTGGCAGCAGGTGTCGCACGGGAGTCGATCGTGATCGACCCGGCCCACGACTTCGGCAAGAACACCTTCCACTCCCTCGAGGTGACCCGCCGGATCGGGGAGATGGTCGCGACCGGGTGGCCGGTCCTGGTGTCGCTGTCCAACAAGGACTTCGTCGGCGAGACTCTCGGCCTCGAGGTGGGTGAGCGACTCGTCGGTACCCTCGCCGCCACCTCGGTCTGCGCCCTCGCCGGCGCCCGCATCTACCGCGTCCACCAGGTGGTGGAGACGCGGCAGACCGTCGACATGGTGTGGTCCATCGCAGGCCGACGCCCGCCGCTGCGCGCGATTCGGGGCCTCCAGTGAGCGGCGTGCGTACCGCACTGGTGCCGGGCGTGCTGGCCCTGCTTCCGTCGTACTCCTCGCTCGAGGACCCGGTCGCCGCGCTCCGCTCGGCCTGTCTCGACGCCGTCGCCCGGCTCGGGCCGCGGATCCGGGTGGTCGCCTCGGGAGCCACCGGCGGATCCGGCGCGAAGGTCGGGGCCGCCCTGGTCGCGGCGGTCGGCGCCGTCGTCGTCGAGGACGGCGAGACCGGGGTGCTGGTGGTCGGCAACGGCTCGGCCACCCGCACCGAGAAGGCGCCCGGCCACCTCGACGAGCGCGCGGCGGACTTCGACGCCGCCCTGCGCGTCTCCTTCGACGGGATCGACGCGGCACTCGCCGCCGACCTGTGGGCCGACGCCGACCGACTGGGCGGGCTCCCGTCGCTCGCCGAGGCCGAGGTCGTGTACGACGACGCGCCCTTCGGTGTGCAGTACTGGGTCGCCGTCTGGGGCTGATCGGCCACACTGGGCGCATGGCTCTCAACGGTGCCCAGCGTCCCGCCTGGCAGGTGGCTGCCGCAGCGACGGCCGGCTTCGTCGCCCTGCTCTGGGTGATCGAGGTCGTCGACGTCGCCGCGTCGCACCGGCTCGACGGCTGGGGCATCCAGCCCCGCAGCGGCGAGGGCCTGTTCGGGATCCTCGCGGCACCGCTCCTGCACGGCGGCTGGGACCACCTCGTGGCCAACACCGTCCCGGCGCTGGTGCTCGGCTTTCTCACCCTCGTCACCGGCCTCGCCCGCGGACTGGCCGCGACCGCGATCATCTGGGTGGCCGGTGGCCTGGCCGTCTGGCTGCTCGCCGGCGGCAACTCGGTGCACATCGGTGCATCCGGCCTGGTCTTCGGCTGGATCACCTACCTCGTCGTCCAGGGCTTCGTGGACCGCAAGCCCTGGGAGATCGTGATCGGCGTGGTCGTCCTGCTGGTCTACGGCAGCGTCCTGTGGGGCGTGCTCCCGGGCCAGCCGGGCGTCTCGTGGCAGGGCCACCTGTTCGGTGCCGTCGCGGGGGTGCTGGCCGCGGTGCTCGTGAGTGAGCGCCGGCCGTTCCGCTCGGGTGCTCGCGCGGGCACCCGCTCCGGCATCCGGTGAAGGACCTGCGCTGGCCGGCCCTCTGGGTCGGCCTCTGGGTGCTGCTCATCGGTGTCGTCGTCGTGCTCTCCCTGGGTTCCCCGCCGGAGTCGCCGGGCGTCCCGGCCGGTGACAAGTGGCAGCACCTCACGGCGTACTTCGTGCTGGCGGCGCTCGCCGTCCAGGTGTTCCTCCCGGGGGAGCCGGTGCTGCGGGCTGCCGTGGCGTTGGTCGTCGTCGGGATCGGGCTCGAGGTCGCCCAGGGCACGCTGACCGACGACCGGATGATGGACTGGCGCGACGCGATCGCCAACGCCGCTGGCGTGGGGCTGGGTCTCCTCACCAGTCGGACTCCGGTGCGGGACGTGCTGCTGCGCGCCGTACCCTCGGGCCGTGACTGACGACCTGCTGATCGACCGTGACCGCCTCGGATCCGGGGTGCTCGAGGTGACGTTCAACCGGCCCGAGCGCCGCAACGCGTTCACCAAGGCGATGTACGACGAGCTGGGCCGGCTGTGGGAGCAGACCGCGCAGGACCCCTCGGTCCGCGTCGTCGTGCTGCGCGGCGCGGGCGGGAAGGCCTTCGCAGCGGGCAACGAGATCAGCGACTTCGTCGAGGCCGATGCCGTCGAGTACGAGAACTGGATCCGCGAGATGTTCGACCGCCTCTGGTCGCTCCCGCAGGTCACCATCGCGGCCGTGGACGGGGTCTGCGTCGGCGGCGGCCTGGCGGTCGCGACCCACTGCGACCTGCGCGTCGCGACCGCGGGATCGCGCTTCGGCTACCCGATCGCGCGGACCCTCGGCAACGCGCTCTCGGGCACGGTCCTCTACCGCTGCCAGGCGATCTTCGGTGAGCCGCTGACCCGGGAGATGCTTCTTGCGTCGCGCCTGGTTGACGCCGATCGGGCGTACGCCGTCGGCGCGCTCACGGCCGTCGTCGCGGATGCGGCGGCGCTCGACGCCGAGATCGGCTCGCTGGTCGGCGGCATCCTGCAGGCCTCGCGGGTCACCATCGAGACGACCAAGCACCAGCTCCTCACCCGTGCCCGCCCGGCCGAGGCGTCGATCGACGGCGAGGAGGCGCTGCTGCGCGAGGTCTACACCGGACCCGACTTCAATGAGGGCCTTCGTGCCTTCCTTGCCAAGGAGAAGCCTGTCTTCGGACGCTGATCGGCACCGTCAGCGCAGGCTCGACGCCAGAGCGGCGATCTGGTCCGCGGGCGGCTCGTACCCGGGGAAGTAGCAGCCGATCCGGTCGGCGACGTGCGGTTGGCCCTCGAACCGGTGGCGGATCTCGGCCGCGCACTCCTCGGGGGTGCCGGCCACGGCGATCGTGTCGAGCATGGTGTCGTCGACGAGGGCGAACATCGAGGCGACGTCGCCGGTCTTCGAGAGCCGGTTGAGCTCGGGTTGGAGGTCTCCCCAGCCCTCGACGTCGAGGACCGGGCGATAGGCCGGCGTCGATCCGTAGAACGCGAGGAGGCGGCGTACGCCGGTGCGGGCTGCCTCGACCTCGGCGTCGGTGCGTCCCATCGCCACGATCGTCTGGGGGAAGACGGCGAAGGGCGTGTCCGTGAGCTCGCGGCGGGCCAGGCCCTCGGCGACGGCGGGCAGGGTGCGCTGGAGGAAGTGCTGGTGGGTGTGGAAGGGCATCACCAGGAGCCCGTCGGCCGCCTGGGCGGCGGTGCGGGTCATCACCGGACCGAGCGCACCGAGCAGCAGCGGCGGCGGTCCGTACGGGTTCGGGCCGGGCACGAAGGTCGGCGGCATCAGGGTGTGGGTGGTGTGCTCGCCGCGGAACTCGAGGCGGGTGCCGTCCTGCCAGGAGGTGAGGATGGCGCGGACGGCGGCGACGATCTCGGCCATCCGGGCGGCCGGCGGGGACCACCGGGCGCCGTACCTCTTCTCGATGTGCGGCTGGATCTGCGAGCCCAGCCCGAGCCGGAACCGGCCACGCGACATCAGCTGCAGGTCCCAGGCGGTGTGTGCCAGGTGCATCGGCGAGCGCGGCATCGCGATCGCGACATTGGTCATCAGGTCGGCGTCGACCTGGCCGGCGATCGCGGCGAGCGGGAGGAACACGTCGTGCGGACCCTCGAAGGTGAACAGACCGGCCGCCCCCGTCTCGCGGAGCTCCCGCGCACGCTCGAGCGCGTGGTCCGGGCGGGCGTCGAGCTGGAGATCGAGGAGCATGGGCCCATCCCAGCAGATCCGGGTCCGGGGTGGGGCGCGCACCAAGCGAATTCGGGCCTGATCGCGCGATTTCACCCCGAGAACGCTTGGTGCGCGCCCCAGGCAGACGACGCTCAGAGGTTCGGTTGCCGGTCCGGGGCGCGTTGACCGGGAGCAGGTCCACGTCTACCCTCAGGGTGCTGAGTGAACGCTCGTTTGATTATTTGAGGAGTCCGCCGTGGAACACATCGCCCTCGACGTCGAGGACGGCATCGCGACCCTGCGCTTCGCCCGTCCCGACCGGCTCAACGCCTTCACCGACACGATGGAGGTCGAGCTGATCGAGGCCCTCGACCGGATCGATGCGGACCCCGCAGTCAAGGTCGTCGTCCTCACCGGCGAGGGCCGTGCCTTCTGTGCCGGCATGGACCTCTCCGACTCCTCCGACGCCTTCACGCTCTGGCGCACCTCGGACACCGCGCCCGACGGCACCGTCTTCGACGTCGAAGGAGAGGACCTGCCGATGCGACGCGACGGCGGCGGCCGCGTGGTGCTGCGGCTCTTCGACCTCGACAAGCCGATCATCGCAGCGATCAACGGCCCCGCGGTCGGGGTCGGCGCGACCATCACGTTGCCCTGCGACGTCCGGCTCGCCTCGGAGCGGGCTCGCTTCGGCTTCGTCTTCAACCGCCGCGGGTTCGTTCCCGAGTCCTGCTCGACGTGGTTCCTCCCGCGGGTGGTGCCGATGCAGACCGCCCTCGAGTGGGTCTACACGGGCCGCGTCTTCGGCGCCGAGGAAGCCCTGGCGAAGGGCCTGGTGCGCGACGTGTACGCCGAGGACGAGCTCCTGCCGGCGGCGTACGCACTGGCCCGCGAGATCGCCGACAACACCGCGCCGGTCTCCACCACGCTCGCCCGCCGGATGATGTGGCGGATGCTCGGAGCCCCGCACCCCGTGGTGGCCCACACGGCGGAGACGGTCGGGATCAACCTGCGCGGTGTCAGCCGCGACGCCCACGACGGGATCGCGGCCTTCCTCGAGAAGCGCGACCCCGTGTTCGTCGACGAGGTGCCGCGCGACGTACCCGACGTGCTCGCCGGATTCCCCGCGCCGGAGTTCGATCCTGCTGACCTGGCTCGGTCCGTCGCGGCGACGCGGGCGGGTTCTGGCGGGTCGGGTGTGGCGGGGCTGTAACACGCTGTCCACCCGACTGCCCGACGGTTCCCGTCGGCAACACGCCGTCCCAGCGCGGTCTGGACGACGCCAACAGCGTGTTGCAGGGGCTGGCTGGCGCGCCGCTCAGCGGCGCTCGAAGGAGGGCGTGCGCTTCTCGAGGAAGGCGGCGGTCGCCTCCTTCTGGTCCCGCGTCATCGCGGTGATGACCTGCTGGCGGTTCTCGAACTCGATCCCGGCGCGCAGGCTCGGGAGCTCGAGTGCCAGCCACATGCCCTGCTTGGTGAGCTCGACCTGGCCGGGGCCGTTGCCGAGGATCAGCTCCGCCGTCTGCAGGGCCGAGTCGAGCAGGTCGTCGGGCCCGGTGATCCGGACGAGGAGCCCGATCCGGGCTGCCTCCTCGGCGTCGAAGCGGCGGCCGGTCAGCATCAGCTCGTGGGCGTTGCCGGCGCCGACGATGCGGGGGAGCAGCCAGGAGACGCCGATGTCGCAGGCGGAGTAGCCCGCGGTGATGAAGGAGACCTTGAAGATCGCAGGGGGCGCGGCGATCCGGATGTCGGCCGCGCAGACGAGCGCGAGCCCACCGCCCGCGGCAGCGCCGTTGACGGCCGCGATCACGGGCTGGGGGAGGGTGTGGAGCTTGGTGCTCAGGGCGGCGATGTCGCGCTGGCGGTCGAGGATGGCCAGCGGGTCGGCGTCAGTGAACGAGCCGTCGTCGTACCCCTGCAGGTCGAGGCCGGCACAGAACGCCCGGCCGGCGCCGGTCAGCACGACCACGCGGCAGGTCCGGTCGCTGGCGATCCGGTCGAGCTCCGTCGAGAGGGCGCGGACGAGATCGGCGTCGAGCGCGTTGAGCCGGTCCGGTCGGTTGAGCGTCAGCAGCGTGACGCCCTCGATCGGGTGGGTGACCAGCAGCGAGTCCATGGACCTTCTCCGTTCCTAAACGAGCGATCGTTCGGTATCGTAGCCCGGTGAGCACTGGTCCCGACAGCCCCACTCCCCGCGACCTCCCGCCGGGCGTCCTCCCACTCTCGGGCGAGGTCGCGCTCGTGACCGGTGCCAGCGCGGGCCTGGGTCGGCACTTCGCCCTGACCCTGGCCCGCGCGGGGGCCGCCGTCGCGGTGGCCGCGCGCCGCACCGAACGACTGGCCGACCTGGTCGCCGAGATCGAGGCCGCTGGCGGCCGTGCTGTGCCGGTCGCCCTCGACGTGACCGACCCGGTCGCGATCACGAACGCCGTCGACCTGGTCGCCGAGGCCCTGGGTACGCCGACGATCCTGGTCAACAACGCGGGCATGCCCGATGCGCAACGCGCCCACAAGATGCCGCTGGAGCTGGTGGACGCGGTCCTCGCGACCAACCTGCGCGGCCCGTGGTTGCTCTCCACCGAGGTCGCCCGCCGTCTCATCGATGCAGGACGACCGGGCCGGATCATCAACATCTCCTCGATGTCCGCCTACCACTACTCCGGCGAGGGCGCGGCGCTGTACTGCACCACCAAGGCTGCGGTGAACCGGATGACAGAGACCCTCGCCGTGGAGTGGGCCCGCTACGGCATCAACGTCAACGCCATCGCGCCCGGCGCCTTCGCCAGCGAGATGATGGACGGGATGCTCGAGCGGATGGGTGACATCGCCGCCGGGTTCCCGCGCCGCCGGATCGGCGTGCCGGAGCAGCTCGAGAGCACCCTGCTCTACCTGTCCTCGCCCGCCTCCGACGCCGTCACCGGCACGATCGTCAAGGTCGACGACGGCCAGACCCACCGCTGACCGGTTGCGGCTCAGCGCACGGTCAGGCAGCCGCTGAGCGGCCAGTCGACATCGGCGTGCGCGGCGATGGCCGCATCGATCCCCGCGGCCACGTCGTCGGGCCAGGCAGAGGTACGGCGCGCGCTGAGGTCGACGTGCACGGTGAGCAGCTCCATCGAGTAGGCGATGGTGCGCTCGGTGTCGTTGAGCAGCAGCACGTGCAGCAGCAGCCCGCGCTCCGAACGCGCGACGGCGCGCACCCGCGTGGAGACCTCTGCGCCGACGTGGACCTCGTGGAAGTAGCGCAGGTGGTGCTCGGCGCTGAAGGTCCCGAGCTTCTCGCGCTCGACCCAGTCCACGGGCACACCCCAGTCGTGCAGCGCGTTCTGGGCGCCCCAGGAGGCCATCGTGAGGTAGTGCGCGACGTTCATGTGCCCGTTGTGGTCCTCGAAGTCCGGGGGCACGGTCCGGCGCTCGTACGCCGGCAGGATCGCGCCGGCCGCGAGGACGTCGTCATAGGTGGGATAAGGCATATGACTGAAACTATCAGGGGAATGCATTGACGAATAGGGCGATTGTGTTGCAAGGTGGGCCGCGGTCGGCGTGACGGACGCGCTGCGACGAGAGAGGCGGCAACCTGACGTGTGGAGCTTCGAGAACGACCCGGACTTCCAGCCCGAGCTGGACTGGATCGACACGTTCGTCAGGGAGAAGGTGCAGCCGCTCGACTACCTCCTCGGCAGCCAGTGGGACATCCACGCGCCCGAGTTCCAGCGCCTCGTCCGTCCCCTGCAGGCCGAGGTCAAGGAGCGCGGCCTGTGGGCCTGCCACCTCGGCCCCGAGCTCGGCGGCCCCGGCTACGGCCAGCTCAAGCTGGCGCTGATGAACGAGAAGTTCGGCATGTCCCGGTTCGGCCCGATCGTGTTCGGCGCGCAGGCGCCCGACACCGGCAACTCCGAGATCCTCGCCCACTTCGGCACGCCGGAGCAGAAGAAGAAGTACCTCGAGCCGCTCCTGGCCAACGACATCGTGTCCTGCTTCTCGATGACCGAGCCGCAGGGCGGCGCCGACCCGCTGCTGTTCAAGACCCTCGCCGTGCGCGACGGTGACGAGTGGGTCATCAACGGCGAGAAGTGGTTCGCCTCCGAGGCCGAGGCCGCGGCGTTCTACATCATGATGGTCGTCACCGACCCCGAGAACTCCGACCCGTACCGCAGGGCCACGATGTTCCTCATCGACACCGACACCCCGGGCATCGAGATCGTCCGCAACTACGGCTTCTACGGCGAGGTCGAGCCGACCCACGCCCACCTCCGCCTCACCGACGTCCGGGTGCCGCACAGCGCGATCCTCGGCGAGCCCGGCGCCGCCTTCGCCATCGCACAGACCCGCCTCGGTGGCGGCCGGATGCACCACGCGATGCGCACTCTCGCGCAGGCCACCCGCGCCTTCGAGATGACCTGCGAGCGCGTCGTCTCGCGCAGCACCAAGGGCGAGCTGCTCGCCCGGAAGCAGATGGTCCAGGAGAAGATCGCCGACTCGTGGGTCCAGCTGCGCCAGTTCCGGCTGCTCGTCCTCGAGACCGCGTGGCTCGCCGACCAGGGCAACGACTGGAAGGCGATCCGCAAGAACGTCTCCGCGGTCAAGGCGATCATGCCCGGCGTCCTGAACGACATCTCCTCGCGCGCCCTGCACCTGCACGGCTCCCTGGGCCTCACGCATGACCTGCCCTTCGCGGAGTGGGTGATCAACTCCTTCCACGTCGGCCTTGCCGACGGCCCCACCGAGGTGCACAAGATGGTGGTCGCACGCGAGGTGCTCAAGGACTACAAGGCAGAGGAAGCGATGTTCCCCAGCTACATCCGCCACGAGCAGGAGCGGCACGCGCGCTCGCTGTACGGCGTCGAGGCCTAGGGGCATGACGGGGCGGAGTGATCTCGGCGTCGACCTGGACCGCCTGACGGCCTGGCTCGACGACGAGGGCATCGGTTCGGGGCCGCTCACGGACGTGCGACCTCTGGGGGGTGGCACGCAGAACGTGATGCTGCGGCTGCGGCGCGGCGAGCGGGACCTGGTGTTCCGTCGCGGCCCGCGTCACCTGCGGCCCCGGTCCAACGATGCACTGCGCCGGGAGCTGAAGGTGCTCGTGGCGCTCGACGCCACCGATGTCCCGCACCCGCGGGCGATCGCGTCCGCCGAGGCGGACGTCGAAGGCTTCGGTGGCGCGGTCTTCTACGTGATGGAGCCCGTCACGGGCTTCAACCCGGCCGTCGAGGTCCCTGCCCCGTACGACACCGACCCGGCGCTGCGGCACCGGGCCGGACTGGCCGTGGCCCGCGCGCTGGCCGGGCTCGGTGCGGTCGACCACGTGGCCGTCGGCCTGGGCGACCTGGGCCGCCCGGAGGGCTTCCTCGAACGACAGGTGCCGCGGTGGCGGGCCGAGCTGGCGTCGTACTCAGGGCACGAGGGGTACGACGGACCGCAGCTGCCCGGCATCGAGGAGCTCGGTGACTGGCTGGAGGCCAACCGGCCCGCGGAGTGGTCGCCGGGCCTGATCCACGGCGACTACCACCTCGCCAACGTGATGCTCGCGCCCGAGGGCGGCGACGTCGCGGCCATCGTCGACTGGGAGATGTGCACCGTCGGCGACCCGCTGATGGACCTCGGTGCCCTGCTCGTCACGTGGTACCGCGGCGAGGAGACCGAGGTCGTCGACGCTGCACTCGCCCGCGCCGGTGGGATCCCGACGCCGGAGGAGCTCGTGGCGGAGTACGCCGCCCACTCGGTGCGCGACGTGACGGCGATCGACTGGTACGTCGCGATGGCGGGCTTCAAGCTCGGCATCGTTCTCGAGGGCACCTACGCCCGTTCCCTGGCCGGCCTCGCCCCCCGCGAGATCGGCGAGAGCCAGCACGCCGCAACGCTCGTGCTGCTCCGCCGCGCGCGCGAGGCCGCCGGACTCTGACGACCCTTCCCTGGAGGAATCCATGAACCAGCCGCTCTCCGGCATCCGCGTCGTCGAGCTCGCCGGGATCGGTCCCGGTCCGCACGCCTGCATGATGCTGGCCGACCTGGGGGCCGAGGTGGTGCGGGTCGTGCGCCCCGGCGTCCAGGAGCCGCCCACGCCGTACACGCTGCGCGGCCGCACGATCGTCGAAGCCGACCTGAAGGACCCGTCCGACCGGGACCGCGTGCTCGAGCTGCTGGCTCGCGCCGACGTGCTCGTCGAGGGATACCGACCCGGGGTGGCCGAGAGGTTGGGCCTCGGGCCGGACGTCGTGCACGCCAGCAACCCGCGGTTGGTCTACGGACGGATGACCGGGTGGGGCCAGACCGGCCCGCTCGCCACGACGGCCGGGCACGACATCAACTACATCTCGCTGACCGGCGCGCTCCACGCGATCGGTCCGGCCGATCAGCCGCTCCCGCCGCTGAACCTCGTCGGCGACTTCGGCGGCGGCTCCATGCTGCTCGTCAACGGGATCCTCGCCGCGCTCGTCCAGCGGGCGAGCACCGGCGTCGGCCAGGTGGTCGACGCCGCGATGGTCGACGGCGTCGGCATGCTGCTCGCCGGCATCCTGGAGCTGCGCCCGATGGGCATGTGGACCGACACCCGCTTCGACAACATCCTCGATGGTGCGGCCCCGTTCTACCGGACCTATCGGTGCTCCGACGGCGGCTTCATGGCCGCGGGTGCCGTCGAGCCCCAGTTCTACGACCTGCTCGTCCGCGGCCTCGGCCTCGACCCCGCCGAGCTTCCGAGCCGCGACGAGAAGTCGAACTGGCCGGTGCTCAGCGAGCAGTTCGCGGACATCTTCGCGACGCAGCCCCGCGCCCACTGGGAGCAGGTGTACGACGGCACCGACGCGTGCGTCACCCCCGTCCTCAGCTTCACCGAAGCCCCCGCCCATCCCCAGGTCGCCGCCCGCCGTGCGCTGGTGGCCGGGGAGGGCGAGGAGGTCGTCCCCGGCGCCGCGCCGTTCCTCTCCGCCGGCTCCACCGGACCGGCCGGGCTCGCCGAGGTCGGCACGCTGGACAAGGTGCTCGCGGGGTGGATCTCGTAGGTCGCGAAGTGCGGCGTCTTCTCCCGCGAAGTGTGTGGTTTTCTCCTGCGAGGTGCGCGGGGCGACTCACCCGCACCCGTGACGAACCTGCACCACGAGTCGGGCCGATCGGCGCGACTCAGTGACCGTCGGTGCGCGCGCTGAGCAGCTTCTTCGTCTCCTCGGCGAGCTCGGCGCCGAGGAGCCCGGTGACCATGTCGACCAGCTGTGCAGTGAAGAGGGGTACGTCGATGGGCTCGCCGACGCGGGCACGTCGACCGACCTCGATGTGGGTGAACCGGATGACGGCGAAGCGGCGGTGGAGCGGGGCGCCGGTGGAGCCCTCGGGCATGAGGGCCTCGAACATCTCCGACCAGCGGTCCAGGGTGGAGAGGTGGTCGTAGATGACCGGCCCGACGGGCTCCTCGACGTTGATCCAGCGATCGGTGCGGTGGAGCAGCTCGGCGGCGATCTGGAGGAACTCCGGGCCGCCGTCATCCGAGGTGAGCTTGGCGATGAGGGGCTGGACCAGCATGGTCGCGCCGTCGCGCAGGGTCAGGTTGTCGCGGCCGGCGACCATCTCGAGGAGTGCCTCGCGGCGTACGGCGACGGTCTCCATGTGCTTGAGCACGATCGCCCGGACGAGGCCGTCGCGGTCGCCGAAGTGGTACTGCAGCGCGGTGGTGTTGCGCTGGTTGGCCTCGCGGGTGATCTCGCGGAGCGACACCCCGTCGATGCCGCGCTCGGCGAAGAGGCGCTCGGCCGCCGTGATCAGCTCGCTGGGGGCGTCGCTGCCCTCCCGGCGCCCTGAAGTGCGCGGTCGAACGGGGGCAGGTGTGCTCATGGCAGCGCAGTCTAAGCCTGAACAATCAAAGCGCGCGAACAAATGTTTCAAGTATTTGGCTCAGGGGTTGTGGCAAGTGACTTAATGTGGCTAGGGTCACGACGACAGCTCGGGGATGCGACGCGCATCACAAGGTCTCTCCATCACTTGCAAGCCGGCGCCAGGCGCCGCACCACCCAGGAAGGTCCTCACATGTTCAACTGGTCCTCACCCCGCAAGCCGCTGCTGGCCAGCATCGCCGCGGTCGCGCTCCTCTCGCTGACGGCATGTGGCGGCAGCGACGACAGCGACGCCACGGGCAAGGCCGACGCCGACGGCGTCATCACCGTCAAGCTCGGCGTCGTCGGCCCCAAGACGGGCCCCGCCTCGCTCTACTACCAGTACATGGACCAGACCTTCGAGACGTTCTCGGACGACTTCGAGGAGAAGTACGGCGTTCGCTTCGAGGTCATCGCCGAGGACGACAAGGCCTCGCCGGAGGAGACCGCACGCGCGGTCAGCACCCTGATCAACGACGAGGGCGTGCACGCGATCCTCGGCCCGCCGCTGTCCGGCAACGCGCTCCAGGTCGCCGAGACCATCCAGCGCAGCAAGGTCCCGTGGCTGCTCGCCGGCCCGAATGCCGACGAGATCATCAACTACGACCAGCAGCCGAACTGGGCCTTCCAGACCAACTTCACGAACCAGCAGATCATGGAGGTCCTCGGCCAGCGTCTGTTCGCCAACGACGCCAAGGTCGGCATCGTCTTCTCCGCGGACGGCTTCGGCCAGTCCAACGTGGACCACCTGAAGTCGTGGGCCAAGGAGAACGGCCACGAGGTCACCGTCGAGGAGAGCATCCAGCCCGGTGCCGCCGACGCCAACGCGATCATCCAGCGGATGAAGAGCTCCGGCGTCGAGTCGGTCTTCATGGGCATCACCCAGGGCGCCGACACCGCGACCGTGACCCGGGCGATCGCCCAGGCCGGTTTCGACCCGGCCACGATCATGACCACGGGCACGATCCTGACCAACTACAAGGACCTCGCCGAGCCCGAGCAGTGGGCGAACATCCAGATCGTCGACCCCCGCAACTTCCTCGAGGGCGGCGACAAGGAGGTCCTCGACGCGGTCCAGGAGGCCACCGGTGACGCTCCGGCGATCCCGACCAACAACATCTCGACCTACGCGATGCTCGACATCTACGCGCAGGCCGTGAAGGAGGTCGGCGACGCCAACGAGAAGGAGGCCGTGCGCAAGGCGATGGAGGACATCGAGACCGTCCACATCGGCGAGACGCTCACCATCGACAGCCCGTTCGCTGCCGACGACCACCGCCTCTACACCGACGACCTGTCGACCTGGTTCACCTACGGCTTCGACAAGGACTTCAACCTCGTCCTCAAGGGCACTGCCCAGGAGTGTGCTGACAAGGGCTGCTGACGCAGTCACGGTCCTCACGGACCTCTTTCCCCGGACACCGGCGGGCGGATCCCACTTCTCTTCCGCCCGCCGGTACTCCAGTCCCTGACGGTTCGCCGTCGCACCATTCGTGCCACCGGAGGTAGCACCCATGGAACCCGTGATCATCGGGCTCGTGCTCGGAGGGCTCTACGCCCTCCTCGCCCAGTCGTTCGTGCTGACGTTCATCACCACCAGGACCCTCAACTTCGCCCTCGGCGAGTTCGTCGCCCTCGGCGCGTTCGCCACCCTCGCGGTGGCGTCGTGGGGCTGGTTGCCCGACGTCGGCAAGGTCGTCGTCGGCGTCCTCGTGGCGGGCGTGGTCGGTGCCTTCGTGCACCGCTTCCTCATCCTTCCCTTCACCACGCAGGGCGAGCACGACGTGCGCTGGCTGCTGTCGTCGGTCGCCGTCTCTTTCGTGCTGCTCGACCTGATCACCAACGTCGAGGGCCCCTCGCCCCAGCGCAGCGACACCGCGCGGGTCAGTGGCACCGTCGACCTCTTCGGCACCGGCGTCAGCAAGCAGCAGCTGCTGCTCGCGACCCTCGCCGTCGTGATCTCGCTCCTGCTGATCCTGGTCACCAAGCGCACGCCGATGGGCCTGGTCATGCGCGCGGTGTCCCAGGACCCCGAGACCGCCTCCCTCATGGGTGTCTCCCCGCGCCGCGTCGGCATGGGTGCGTACGCCGCTGCGATGGGCCTCGCCGGCCTCGCCGGTGTGCTCTACGCCGCCACCGTCGGTGCCTCGCCCGTCATGGGTGAACCGCTGCTGGTCGCCTCGATCGCCGTCGCCATCGTCGGTGGCCTCGGCTCACTGTGGGGCCCGCTCCTCGGCGGTGCTTTGTACGGCGTCCTGAGCCAGTTCGCCAGCTACCAGTGGGGAACGATCTGGGGCGAGACCGCTGGTCTGCTCCTGGTGATCGCCGTCCTGGTGTGGAAGCCCGAGGGACTCCTCGGCCGTCGTACGGAGGTCAAGCTGTGAGCACCATCGAGCACGAGCCCGTGACCGCGGACGCCGGGGACGGACCGGGTCGTCACGCCGGGAGGTCGCCGTCCGGCGGCGAGGGCCGACGCCACGTGCGCAACGCGATTCGTCGCGACCTGGTCTTCGCCGGTCTGGCGATCCTGATCGCCGTCGTCGCGATCCTGCCCGGCCGCAGCGGCGAGGGCACCTCCATCTCGACCATGCAGCTCATCGCGAGCATGTCGGCGATGATCGTCGCCGCCGTCGGCCTCAACCTGCTGGTCGGCTACACCCGTCTCGTGTCCCTGGGTCAGGGCGGCTTCTACGCCCTCGGCGCCTACGGCAGCGCCTACCTGGCGCTCGACAAGGGCTGGAACCCGGTCCTCGCCATCGTCGGCGCGCTGACCTTCTGCGCCGTCGTCGGTGCCGTTGCCGCGATGGCGACGATGCGGATGCGTGGACCGCAGTTCTCGGTCATCACCCTGATCCTCGCCGTGCTCATCGAGCGGATCCTCAACGAGGGCAACGCCTTCGGTCGGCTCGCCGGCTACCCGAACTTCGCCCAGCACGACACCACGGTGATGAAGCCGATGACGGTGTTCGGCGTCGAGCTGTTGCCGCCGATGATCGCCGGCGAGGTCGCCACCGTCATGGTGCCGATCGTCATCATCACCGCGATCGTCGTGATCCTGTCGCGCAACATCGCCCGCTCCCCGTGGGGCGCCTCGCTCAGCGCGATCGGTGAGAGCGAGATGCTCGCCTCCCACCTCGGCGTCGACGTCGTACGCCGCAAGGTGGCGGTGTTCGTCCTCGCCTCCGTGCTCGGTGGCCTGGGTGGCGTGATCGCCGTGCAGGCGTTCGGTCACCTCCAGCCGGAGACCTTCGACATCTTCTTGACCATCACGATCGTGCTGGCCGTCGTGTTCGGCGGCAGCGGCACGATCCTCGGCCCGGTCGTCGGTGCCATCGCGATCGTCTGGCTCGAGCAGTCCGACGCCCTGAACTCCGTCTCGCAGTGGCAGCAGGACACGCTCTCCGACGCGTGGTTCCTCTCCTCGCACGGCCTGCTCGGCGTGCTGTTCATCCTCACCCTGTTCCTGATGCCGCGCGGCATCGTCGGCAGCATCGGTCGGCTGATCACGGCCCGCCTGCGTGCCCGCGAGATCGACGCAGCGGACGCCTCCGGTGGCCTCGAGCACACGGACGAGGAGCTGGTGCCCACGGCAGAGCCCGTCGACACCACCGGTGCCCTGCTCGCCCTCACCGGGATGAGCAAGAACTTCGGCGGCCTCCAGGCCGTGGCCGAGATGGACCTCGTGGTCGCCCCCGGCCAGGTCCACGCGATCATCGGTCCGAACGGTGCCGGCAAGTCGACCCTCGCCAACCTCGTCACGGGCGTCTACAAGCCCAGCGCGGGTACGGCGACGCTGGCCGGTCGCGACATCACCGGGCAGCCGCCGCACAAGGTGGTACGCGCCGGGGTCGGCCGTACCTTCCAGACGCCGCAGCTCTTCCACGACGCAACGGTGCGCGACAACGTGCTCGCGGGCTTCCCCGACACGGGTCGTACGCCGCTGTGGTCCGCCGCCCTCAAGACGCCGGGGCGCTACCGCCGCGACGCCGAGATGCGGGTCGAGGCCGACCGCCTGATGGCCCTCGTCGGGCTGTCCGACGTGGCCGACCTGCGAGCGAGCGAGCTGCCGTACGGCAAGCAGCGTGCGCTCGAGATCGCCCGGGCACTGGCCGGTCAGCCCGAGCTGATCGTCCTGGACGAGCCGGCTGCCGGCCTGATCGCCACCGAGACCGCAGGTCTGGGTGACCTGCTCCTGTCCCTGCGGGCGCAGGGCTACGCGATGGTCGTCGTCGAGCACCACATGGACCTCGTGTCCCGCGTGGCCGACGTAGTCACCTGCATGGACCAGGGCCGTCTGCTGGCCCGGGGCACTGCGGCCGAGGTCCTCGCGGACGAACGCGTGGTCGCGGCCTACCTCGGCAAGCCACACGAGACTGGAACGGAAGGGGGCCACTGATGAGCCTCGTCGTCGACACCATCGAGTCCGGCTACGACCGGGCCCCCATCCTCACCGGCGTCAGCCTGCGGGTGGACCCGGGCGAGATGGTCGCCGTCGTCGGTTCCAACGGCGCCGGCAAGTCCACTCTCGTCCGCACCATCAGCGGCCTGCTGGCCGTGCGTTCCGGCGCCATCACCGTCGATGACGTCGCGATCACCAAGCTCGCCCCTGAGCGCCGCGCCCGCCGTGGCGTGGTGATGGTGCCCGAGGGCCGCAAGCTCTTCCCGCAACTCACCGTCGGCGAGAACATCGCCATGGGTCGCCGCGCGGGCAGGGGACGTACGTCGGGGGAGGACCCCGTCGACGCGCTGCTCGACACGTTCACGATCCTGCGCGAGCGGTGGGGACAGCAGGCCAGCCTGCTCTCCGGCGGCGAGCAGCAGATGGTGGCGTTGGTCCGCGCCGTCGCGGCCCGTCCGCGCTACCTCCTGCTCGACGAGCCGTCCCTGGGCCTGAGCCCGCTGAAGACGCTCGAGGTGTTCCAGCTGATCGAGCTGGTGCGCGAGCGCACCGGTGCCGGGATCCTGCTGGTGGAGCAGATGGCCGACCAGGCACTCGCTGCCTCGGACCGTGCCTACGTGCTCGAGCACGGCAAGGTCGCCATGGAGGGTGACGCCGCGACGCTGCGTGCCTCCGACGAGATCCGCCGCGCCTATCTCGGCGTGGCCTGAGAGGACTGACGTGTTCGACCCGACCCCGCGCGGTGCCGCGCTGATCGAGACCATGACGTCCTTCCTGGCGGAGCACGTCTACCCCTCCGAGGAGGAGTTCGAGGCACAGGTCCGCGCTGCCGGCCCCGGCCGGGAGCAGCCTCCCGTGCTGGAGCAGCTCAAGAAGACCTCGCGCGAGCTCGGCCTGTGGAACCTCTTCCTCCCGCACGCCGAGCCCGGCCACGAGCCGCTCAGCAACCTCGACTACGCCCGCATCGCCGAGCTCTCCGGCCGCAGCCTGCACCTCGCGCCGGAGTCGATGAACTGCTCGGCGCCCGACACCGGCAACATGGAGCTGTTGTCGATGTTCGGCACGCCCGAGCAGAAGGAGCGGTGGCTCCAGCCCCTCATGGAGGGGACCATCCGGTCGGCGTACGTCATGACCGAGCCGCTCGTCGCCTCCAGCGACGCCAGCAACATCGAGACGACCGTCGAGCGCGACGGCGACGAGTGGGTCATCAACGGCCGCAAGTGGTGGATCTCCGCCGCCGCGCGCCCGCAGTGCGAGCTCCTCATCCTGATGGGTGTCACCGACCCCGACGGAGACGCGCCCCGGCACGCCCGCCACAGCATGGTCCTGATCCCGAAGGACACCCCCGGCGTCACGATCGAGCGGGACCTCACCGTCCTCGGCTACGACCCGTTCGAGTCGCATGTCGAGATGGTCTTCGACAACGTCAGGGTGCCGGCGACGAGCCTGCTCGGCGACCCCGGCGCGGGCTTCGCGATGTCCCAGGCGCGTCTCGGCCCCGGCCGGATCCACCACTGCATGCGGATGATCGGGGCTGCGGAGCGCGCGCTCGAGCTGATGATCGCGCGGGCCAAGGTGCGCAGCACCTTCGGTTCGCCGCTGTCGGACCGTGGCGTCGTGCGCGAGTGGATCGCGGACTCGCGGATCGAGATCGACCAGGCGCGTCTCTACACGCTCTACACCGCACACCTGATGGACACGGTGGGCAACAAGGCCGCCGCCAGCGAGATCTCCGGCATCAAGGTCGCCGTACCCAACATGGCCTCGCGCGTCATCGACCGCGCCATCCAGACCTTCGGTGGCGCCGGGCTCAGCCAGGACTACCCGCTGGCCCGGATGTACGCCGAGACCCGGATCGTGCGGATGGCCGACGGTCCCGACGAGGTGCACCGTCGCGCCGTGGCGCGCACCGAGCTGCGTCGCCACGAGGACGCCGTCACGCCGGCGCCGCACGGGGTCGCTGCGCACCTGGCGCATCTGACCCGCCTCTGAGCCGGGCCCAGAGGGGCAGCGGGCCACACCGCGCTTGTAACTACGTGTTCGTGTTGACCCCGCCCTGTCACAGCACCCGGGTAGGTGCCACAGCGCCGAGGTGGATGACGCCGATGGGCCGCGGATCGCCGCGGCCCATCGGCGTTGCCGGTGTCAGGCGCCGCCGTACAGCGATGGTCGAGTCCGTGGTGGTGCGCACAGAGCTACCCGGGTGCTGTGGCACCTGCCCGGGTGCTCTGACGTGACCCTCGTGACATGAACACGTAGTTACAAGGGCGCTCGGCCTACTGCCAGCCGCCGTCGAGCCGCAGCAGCGCCCCGGTGGCGTACGACGACGCGCCGGTCGCGAAGAAGAGGACGGCACCGACGACCTCGTCGGGAGTGGCACAGCGGCCCAGCGCGATCTTCTTCTCCATCTCCTCCTGCAGGCCCTCGGGCCAGTTGCTGGAGATGTCGGTGAGGAAGGCGCCCGCCTGGATGGTGTTGACCCTGACCTTCGGGCCGTAGGCCTGCGCGAAGCCCTCGGTGAGGATGTGCAGCCCGGCCTTCGCCGCCGCGTAGGGCAGGGCGTGGGTCTGCACGCGGATCGCCTCGATGGAGCCGATGTTGATGATCGAGCCGCCGTCGGCCGCGGCCATTCGCTCGCCGATCACGGCGGTCAGCCGGAACGGGCCACGCAGGTTGACGCCGATGACCTTGTCGAAGAGGGACTCGGAGACCTCGGACAGGCTGGGGTAGAGCGGGGAGAGGCCGGCGTTGTTGATCAGGACGTCGACCTGGCCGAGCTCCGCGTAGACCGTCTCGACGAGGCGGTCGCAGTCCTCCCATGAGCTGACGTTGAAGGCGACCGGCAGGGCGCGGACGCCGTACGCCTCGCGCACCTCGGTGGCGACCTCCTCGCACGCGTCGAGCTTGCGGCTGGCGATCACGACGTGGGCGCCGCGGGCGGCGAAGGCGTGGACCATCTCCCGGCCCATGCCGCGGCTGCCCCCGGTGACCAGGACGACCTTGCCGGCGAGCTCGTTGGGTTCGGTTGCGGAATTCATCGGTTCTCCTCGAAGGGTGGGGCTCGTGGGGGTGGTCAGCGGGGTGCGAGGTCGCGGGCGGCCTGGCGCGGGTCGATGCCGGGCACCGGGAGCAGGTTGCTCACCGGCACGGTGACGCCGTGGTCCACGTAGGCCTGGATGCCGGCGCGGATCTGGTCGGGGCTGCCGTGCAGGACCAGCTCGTCGACGACGTGGTCGGGGATGGCGGCGGAGGCCTCGCGACGTTCACCGGCGGCCCACAGCTTCCACATCGGCTCGAGGTCGTCGCGTCCCAGCCACTCGTGGAAGGCGCGGTAGACCGGCACATTGAGGTAGGTCGCGATCAGGCGGCGTCCGATGGCGCGGGCGACCTCGGCGTCGTCGGTGGGGGCGACGAGGACCCGCGCGACGACCTCGCGCGCCCCGGGTGCGGTGATGATCGGGGCGACCCGGGCGACGTCGCCGGCGGAGAGCCAGTTGATGACCGCGCCGTCGGCCTCCTCGCCGGCCAGCGCGAGCATCTTGCCGCGCAGCGCCGCCACGACGATCGAGGGTCGGGGCGCGTCGCCGAGCACGTCGATCCGTACGCCCTTCAGGGCGAAGGTGTCGTACGCCGCCTCGACCCGCTCGCCGTCGAGGGCGGTCCGCAGGAAGCGGACCAGGTCGCGGGTGCGGGAGAGCGGGCGGTCGAACTCGATCCCGTTCCACTGCTGGACGAGCACGTTGGAGGACGCGCCGAGCCCGAGCGTGAACCGCCCGGGTGCCGTGGCGGCAAGGGTCGCGGCGGTCTGCGCGAGCAGGGCCGGGCCGCGGGTGAAGGCGGAGGCGATCGCGATGCCGAGGTGGGCGTGCGTGGTGGCGCCCGCAGCGATGCCGAGCGGCGTGAAGCCGTCGGTTCCCATGCCCTCGGCGGTCCAGAGGTCGGTGTAGCCCAGCGCCTCGAGCTCACGGCAGACGTCGGCCTGCTGGGGCAGGGGGACGCCCTCGAGCGGGATCGTGGTGCCCCAGCGGGGGGTCGCGGTCATGCCGCCTCCTCGGGTTGTTTCAGGCATTTGCTTTAAACCGAACGTTCGCTAGGCTAGGTGATGCACGCCACGCCCGCAACCGGCCGAGGAGAAGCTCATGAGTCTGGCCCGCAACGTCTACGGCATCCTCGATCGATCCGCCAGCAGCAGGTACGGCGACCAGCCCGCCTTCGGCTTCGAGGGCGAGCAGCGCACCTTCGTCGAGGTCCGCGACCGAGCCCTCCAAGTGGCTGGCGGACTCGCCCGCGCAGGCATCCGCCCCGGCGACAAGGTCGCCGTGATGATGGGCAACCGGTTCGAGTGGATCGAGGTCTTCTTCGGCCTCTCCGCGCTCGGTGCCGTGTGCGTCCCGGTCAACGTGCTCCTCACCGGTCCCGAGATCGAGCACGTGTGCCGCGACAGCGGTGCCCGCACGCTCGTCGTCGACGAGATCGGCGTGCAGAGCACGGCCCGCCTCGACGTCACCTTCGACCTGGTGGTCACCGTCGGCTCCGCCGCCGCTCCACAGGGTGCCGCCGCGACGTCGTACGACGACCTGGTCGCCGCCGGCGGCCTGCCGGACGACCACGTCGGTCCCGGGCTCGACGACCCCTTCATCCTCTACTACAGCTCCGGCACCACCGGTCTGCCGAAGGCCGCCGTGCACACCCACAACGGCGTGCTGTGGAACGCGTTCGGCCAGGTGCAGGGCCTCGGGCTCCAGAAGGAGAACAGGTACGCCGTCATCCCGTCGTTCTCGTGGGCGGCCGGCTTCCACAACCTCGTCATCGCGCTGGTCTGGATCGGCGGCTACTCGCAGGTGCGCCCCACCGGCGGTGCGTCGATGGAGAGCATCGTGGAGATGGTCGAGGAGCACGCGATCACCCACGTGATGCTGGTGCCCAGCCTGCTCCGCGAGCTGGTCGGCCGACCCGACCTGATGAAGCGACTCTCCGACAGCCCGCTGACCTGGATCGTCACCGGCGCCGAGCCGGTGCCCGTCACGGTCATCGAGGGCGTCTGCCGCGGCATCCCCGGCGTGGACGTGTGCCAGGGCTACGGCCTCTCGGAGTTCCCCACGATCACCACCGTGCTGATGGCCGACGAGGTCTTCGACCACGAGGGGTCCGCCGGTCGCGCGCTGCCGCACACCGACCTCGCGGTCCGCGACTCCGAGGGCGTCATCCGACGCGAGGGCACGGGCGAGCTGCTCGTCCGCTCGCTGGCCACGATGGCCGGTTACCACGAGCGTCCTGAGCAGACCGCCGAGGCGTTCCGTGACGGCTGGTTGCACACGGGCGACCTCGTCGAGCTCGACGCGGAGGGCTTCATGACGGTGGTCGGACGCACGAAGGACATGATCATCTCCGGTGGGCTCAACGTGTACCCCAAGGAGATCGAGGACGTCATCGCCCGGATCCCCGGCGTCGTCGAGACCGCCGTCGTGGGCATCCCGCACAAGCGCTTCGGCGAGACCGCCGTCGCGATCGTGGTGACTGACGACCCCGACTTCGACGTCAGCCAGGTCGACGTCGAGTGCGCGGAGCACCTCGCGTCGTACAAGAGGCCGCGCCGCACGATCGTGCGCACCGAGCGGCTTCCCCGCAATGCCAACGCCAAGCTCCTGAAGCGCGAACTGCGTCCGTGGGCGGCCGAGCAGATCGTGTCGGAGTCCGTCGTTTCCTGAACCCGGACCGCAGGGATGCCAGACTGACGCTCGTCGTGGAGCAGGTCGAGACGAAGGGGGAGTGCCGTGGCCCGGCCCAGAGGGCAGTCGCGCAACAGCCGTGAGGTGCTGGTTGCCGCAGCGGTGGAGAACTTCACCACGCTCGGCTACCACGGCACGTCGATGCGGGACGTCGCGCGCACCGCGGGCGTCACGGTCGCCAGCATCTACCACCACTTCGCCTCGAAGCAGGAGATCCTGCAGCACGTCATGATCACCACGATCACCGACGTCCTCGGCGCCACCCGACGCGCTGTCGACGAGGCCACGGCCGACGGCCGCACCTCCCCGACCGAGCGGCTCGAGGCCCTGGTGGACGCCTGGATGATCTTCCACACCACCCGCCAGGCCGACGCCCTCATCGGCGCCTCGGAGATCCGCAGCCTCGACGAGGCCGGACGCACCGTCGTCGTCGGCTACCGCGACGAGCAGGAGGCGCTGTTCCGCTCGATCATCGAGGACGGCGTCAGCAGCGGGGCGTTCGCGACGAACTACCCGCGCGAAGCCGCCCGGGCGATCATCGAGATGGGCTACTCCGTGTCGTCCTGGTACCGCATCGGCGGCGAGCTGAGCCCCGAGGAGATGTCGGTGCGCTACCGGGAGCTGGCGCGGGGGACGGTCGGGGACGTGTCGCTGGCTGCAGCGTCGGCGGGGAAGCCGGTGAAGAAGGTGGCGGCGAAGGCCTCGGTGAGGGGTCCGGCGAAGAAGGCTTCCGCTGCGAAGACTGCGGCGAAGAAGGTCAGTGCCCCGAAGCCGGCATAGCTCGGGATCTGCTGGGTGGGTCTGAGGGCGCGGATTCGGCAGTTTCACCGCTTAGGCGGTGAAACTCCCCCTGAGCACATGAAACTCCGTGTGCCCAGAGGGAGATTCGTGCGCCCAGTCCGGCAGTTTCACCGCCTAAGCGGTGAAACTGCCACCACCCCACCGCGGCGCACGCTTCTCAAAAAACGCAGCAATCCCCTCAGCAGGATCCGGCGAGCTCGCCAACGTGGCGATCGCCTTGTCGGTGGCGGTCCAGCCGATGGCCTCGGCGGGGCCACGGGAGTCGTGCAGGGCCCGCAGCGAGGCGGCGACGGCGTCGGGGGAGTTGCGGGTGATCCGCGCAGCGAGGGCGCGGGCGCCGTCGAGTGCTCCGCCTGCGTCGGTCAGCACGTTGACGAGTCCGACCTGGTGGGCGCGCTCGGCGCCGATGGGGTCGCCGGTCAGCAGGAGCTCGGCGGCGATCGCCGGCGGGATCCGGTCGGCGGCGCGGAACAGGCCGCCGCAGGTCGCGACCAGGCCGCGGGCGACCTCGGGCAGTCCGAAGCGGGCCTCGCGGCCGGCGACGACGAGGTCGCAGGACAGCACGACCTCCATGCCACCGCCGAGAGCGGCCCCTTCGACCGCCGCGATCAGGGGCCGGGTACGACGACGCCGTACGACGCCGTACTCGCCGCCGCGGTCCGTCGCCGGGCTCACGCCTTCGTGCAGGTCGGTGCCCGCGCAGAACGCCGGACCGTTGCCGGCGAGGATGCCGACGTGCAGGCTCGGGTCGTCGTCGAGCTCGTCCAGTGCCGCGGACAGGGCGTCGGTGAGCTCACGGTCGAGGGCGTTGCGCTGTGCGGGTCGGTTGAGGGTCAGCAGCAGCACCCCGCCCTCGCGGGTGACCTCGAGGACGGTCACGGACGTTCGACCCGGATCACCAGGTCCTCGAGCTCGGCGCGGGAGGTGCGGAACGCGTTGACGGGGTGCTCGGTCGCGGGCCGACCGAAGGACACGCCGCAGACCACGACGCGGTCCTCGGGCAGGTCGAGCAGGCTCCGGATCTTGTCGGAGTGCATCGCGATCGCACCCTGGGCGATGGAGCCGATCCCGAGGTCCAGCGCGGCGTTCATCAGGTTGGCGACGTAGCCGCCTGCGTCGATCGCGCCGTACGTGCCGTGCTCGCGGTCGGTCGTGATGATCGCGGCGTGGGGAGCACCGAAGAACGTGAAGTTCTTCAGCATCTGCTCGGTGCGGGCCTCGAAGTCGGACCGCTCGATGCCGAGGCTCTCGTAGAGCGAGAAGCCGGCCTCGCGCCGACGCTCGTTGTAGACGCCGCTGTAGGACGCCGGGATGGGCATGTCGGCCACGCCGGCCGCTCCGGACAGGACGTGGGCGTGGAGCTCCTTGCCCAGCCACTCGGTGGCATCACCCGACAGGAGGTGCACCTGCCAGGACTGGGTGTTGCACCAGGAGGCCGTGCGCTGGGCCGTCGTGAACAGCTCGGTGAGCACGTCCTCGGGCAGCGGCTCGGGGAGGTACTCGCGGCAGCTCCACCGGTTCGCCATCAGCTCGTCGAAGTTCATCGGTCCATCCTCACAGTCGGTCGAGACCACTCTGCAGCAGCAGGGGTACGGCGTCGCCGGAGGTGTCGAAACCCTCTCCGTGTGTCGCGCCTGCACGGTAGCGGTGGTCGATTCCGGCGGCGATCACGGCCAGCTTGAAGTAGGCCAGCGCGAGGTGCTCGTCGAAGTCGCGGAGCGGCACGCCACCTGCCTTCTCGTACGACGTCGCGAGGTCTTCCACCGACGGCATCCGGTCGCTGGTCCAGGCGGCGGGCTCGCCGACGATCAGGTCGAAGGTCGGGTCGCGGTAGACGCACATGTTGGCGACGTCGGCCACGGGGTCGCCGATGGTGGACAGCTCCCAGTCGACGATCGCGGCGATGCTGACGGAGGGGCCCTCGACGCGCACCAGCGTGTTGTCGAGACGGTAGTCACCGTGCACGATGCCGGTCTCGGCCTGCACGGGCAGGCGGTCGGCGAGGGCGGTGGAGAGAGCCGTGGCGAGCTTGCCGACCTCGGGCGAGAAGCCGTCGCCGAGGATCTCCCACTGGCCCGACCAGCGCTTGTGCTGCCGGGCGGCGTACGCGTCGGGGCGACCGAACCGCTCGAGACCGATCGCGACGTGGTCGACGGCGTGCAGCGCGGCGAGGGCGGCGCTCAGCGCGTCGATCGCTGACGCGACCTGCGTGTCGTCGAGGTCCGCCAGCTGCTCCTGGGTCTGGATGGTGCGACCGTCGACGAAGCCGGAGATCGCGAACGGTGCGCCGAGGAGCTCCTCGTCCTCGTGGAGGACGACGGCCGGGGGCACGGGTACGGCGGTGCGCCCGACAGCCTGGATGGCGCGGAACTCACGGGCGACGTCGTGCGCCGAGGGGGTGCGGCCGGCACGCGGCGGGGTCCGCATCACCCACGAGGTCTGGTCGTCGTCCAGCCGGTAGGTCAGGTTGGACCGACCGGCGGTGAGGAGTCGACCGCGCAGCGGACCGACCGGGACGGTGCCGGCCCGGGCCATCACGGCGGTGATGCCGGCCAGCTCGGTGGGGGTGAGCTCGCTCATCGGGTGATCTCCTTGACGGCGCGGCGGGCCAGGGCCCAGCGGTGCACCTCGGACGGGCCGTCGTAGATCCGGAACGGGCGGATCTCGCGGGCGATCTTCGCGACCGGCAGCTCGTGGGTGGTGCCGAGACCACCGCACAGCTGGACGGAGCGGTCGGCGATGCGGTGGAGCGCCTCGCCGGCGAAGGTCTTCGCGATCGAGGTCTCCTTGGCGGCGCGGCCGCCGTCGTCGAGGACGCGGCAGGCCTCCATCAGCAGGGCGCGGGTGGCCGCGATGTCGATCTCGTTGTCGGCGATCATCTGCTGGACCATGCCCAGGTCGGCGAGTCGGGTGCCGAAGGCCTGGCGGCCGGCGACGTGGGTGACGGCGACCTCGTGCGCGCGGCGGGCGGCGCCGAGCCAGCGCATCACGTGGGTCATCCGGGCCGGACCGAGCCGGATCTGCGCGCCGGCGAAGCCCTGGCCGACGTCGCCGAGCACGTCCTCGTCGGCGCAGAAGGCGTCGGTGAAGGAGACCTCGCAGTGCCCACCGATCATGGAGGTGTCGAGGCTGCGCAGGTGGCGCTCGACCTTGATGCCCTCGGTGTCGGCCGGCATCAGGAACATCGTGGCCCCGCCGGGGTCACCGATCGCCCCGCCGGTGCGGGCCATGGTGACGAAGAAGGCCGCGCCGTCGGCGCCGGTGATGAACCACTTGCGGCCGTTGACCACCCAGCCGCCGTCGACCTTGGTCGCTGCGGTGGCGAGCGCCGTCGGGTCGGAACCGGCGCCCGGGGAGGGCTCGGTCATCGCGAAGGCGGAGCGGACCTCGCCACGGGCGAGCGGTCCGAGGAAGCGCTCACGCTGGCTGCCGACCGCGAGGTGGTCGAGCATGTGCACGTTGCCCTCGTCGGGAGCGGCGATGTTGACGGCGAGCGGGCCGAAGAGCGAGTAGCCCGCCTCCTCGAAGACAGGTGCGCGGTCGACCATGTTGAGGCCCAGGCCACCGAGGTCGACGGGTGCGTGGGGTGCGAAGACACCGGCCTTGCGGGCGGCTTCCTGCATCGTGCGGCGCAGGTCGTCGCCGCCGGCGGCCTCGATGTCACCGTCGTACTGGTCGTCGAGCGGGATGACGGTGTCGCGGATCAGGGTGCGGGTGCGGGCGATGACGTCCGCGAGTTCGGGGTGGGACATGGGTTCTCCTGGAGCGTGGGGCGGGGCGGGCGGCGAGCTGCGTACGCCGTCAGCGGCGACCGAACAGGTCCTGGCCGATGATCTGGCGCATGATCTCGTTGGTGCCGCCGAAGATCCGCTGGATCCGGGCGTCCTGGTAGGCCCGACCGACCGGGTACTCGATCATGTAGCCGTAGCCGCCGTGCAGCTGCAGGCAGCGGTCCACGACACGGTTCTGCATCTCGGAGGCCCACATCTTGGCCTTCGCGGCGTCGACGACGGTGAGCTCGTCGGCGTTCCAGGCGAGGATCGCGGCGTCCACGAAGGCGCGGGTGACGTCGATCTCGGTGACCACGTCAGCGAGCTGGAACCGGGTGTTCTGGAAGTCGGCGACCGGCTGGCCGAAGGCGGTCCGGCTGTCGGTGTACTGCACGGTCGATGTCAGCACCGAGCTCGCTGCGGCGACGGCGTGGGCGGCGATCGAGAGCCGCTCCAGGGGCAGGTGGTGGACGAGCTGGCCGAAGCCGCCGCCGATGTCGCCGAGCACGTTCTCGTCCGGGACGAAGACGTCCTCGAAGACGAGCTCGGCGGTGTCCTGGCCGTGCAGGCCGACCTTCTTGAGCTTGCGGCCGCGGCTGAACCCGGTCATGCCACGCTCGATGACCATCAGCGAGAAGCCGCGGGAGCCGCCGTCGGGATCGGTGCGCACGACCGCGATGACGAGGTCGGCGTGGATGCCGTTGGTGATGAAGGTCTTCGCGCCGTTCACGACCCAGCCGCCGTCGACGCGGGTGCCGGAGGTACGGATGCCGCGCAGGTCGCTGCCCGTGCCCGGCTCGGTCATGGCGATCGCACCGATCGTCTCGCCGGCGATCATCGGGGGCAGCCACCGCTGCTTCTGCTCGTCACTGCCGATGCTGGCGATGTAGGGGATCGCGATGTCGTCCTGCAGCGAGAAGCTGGAGGACAGCGACGTCGCGTGCACCCGGGCGAGCTCCTCGAGCACCACGTTGCGGAAGCGGTAGTCGCGGAACTGTCCGGCGCCGCCGTACTCCACGGGGGCGCCGAGGCCGAGCAGGCCCTGCTTGCCCGCTGCGAGCCAGACGTCGCGGTCGATGAGCCGCTCGTCCTCCCAGCGCTCGATGTTCTCGACGACCTCACGGTCGACGAACTCGCGCACGATCGAGCGGAACTCGTCGTGGTCGGCGTTGTAGAGGTGGCGCTTCACGGCCGGCTCCTTCGTCGATAACTAAACGTTCGTTCGGTAAACGATACGATGGAGTCCCGAGTGCGTCAATCGCGTCCACCGACGGTGCGCGACGACCGGGGCGACGAAGGACGTGGGCATGGACGACATCGATTCCTGGGCGGCCTCCCTGCTGGCGGTCCACGCCGGTGCCGACGCCATCGAGCAGCTCCCCGGGCTGATCGACGAGGAGCAGGGGTACGCCGTCCAGGCCGCTGTCGCGCAGGGGCTCGGCCCGGTGGTGGGCCACAAGCTGAGCTTCACGACGGCCGACCCGCCGCCGACCGGGCTCGGCCGGGCGCCGGCGTACGGCCCCTTCGTGTCCGGTCAGGTCCGCGCAGGCAGGCCCGGTGCCGCGCCCATCAGGCTGGGTGGCGAGCCGCTCGTCGAGTGCGAGATCGTGATGCGGGTCCGTGCCGATCTCACGCCCGACCTCGACCTGGCGGCCCTCGCGGCGCGGGTCGACGTGGCGCCCGGGATCGAGGTCCCTGTCTCCCGCTTCCGTTCGTGGTGGCCCGAGGGCGGCGGTCCGCGACTCGACCGGCCCGAGTTCATCGCCGACGCCTGCCTGGCCGCGCACCTCGTCGTCGGCGACACCTGGGTGCCGGCGGCCGGTCGGGACCTGGCGGCGGTCGAGGTCGTGCTGACCGGGCCCGACGGCACGCAGCAGCGGGGCATCGGATCAGCGGTGATGGGTGATCCGATGCGTGCGCTGGCCTGGCTGGTCGAGGCCCTCGGTGGACTCCCGGCCGGACGGGTCGTGGCGACCGGCACGCTCACCGCGCCGGTGCGCGCCGAGCGCGGGACCTACGTCGCCGGCTTCACCGGACTGGGCAGCGTCGAGGTCACCTTCGGTGATGACTGACCCTCGCCCGACGGGTCAGACCGTCGCGTAGGACCTCATGGCCGCGAAGCGCTGGTCGATCAGGGCGGCGGCCCCGGACATCATCCGTTCGACCAGCTCGGCGCAGGTCGGGATGTCCTCGATGAGTCCCTGGGCCAGCCCGACCGACCACACCCCCGCCTCCGGGTCCCCGAGCTCGTAGACGGTCCGGCCGCGGATGCCGTTGACGAGGTGCTGCACGTCGGCGAACTCCCCGCCTGCCGCGAGGATCCCGACGGCCTCGCGCGCCACGGCGTTGCTGTGCACCCGGGAGGTGTTGCCCAGCGGGCGGAACAGGAGCTCGGTGTCGCGCTCGGTGGCGGCGACCATCGCCTCCTTGACACGGTGGTGGATCGGGGCCTCGGCGGTGCACAGGAACCGGGTGCCCATCGTGACGCCCTCGGCGCCGAGGGCCAGGGCCGCGACCAGGCCGCGGGCATCCGCGATGCCGCCGGCGGCGAGCACGGGGATGTCGAGCCGTGCTGCGGCCGCGGGGATCAGCACCAGTCCGGGGATGTCCTCCTCGCCGGGGTGGCCCGCGCACTCGAATCCGTCGATGCTGACCGCGGCGACGCCGGCCGCCTGCGCCTTGAGGGCGTGGCGCACGCTCGTGCACTTGTGGATGACCTTCACGCCGTGTGCGCGGAAGTAGTCCATGTACGGCGCCGGGTTCGCGCCTGCCGTCTCGATGGCCTTCACGCCGGACTCGACGACGGCAGCGCGGAGCTCGTCGTGGTTCACGGTGCGCATCGACGGCAGGATCGTGAGGTTCACGCCGAAGGGCTTGTCGGTCCGCTCGTGGACCTTGGCGATCTCGGCGGCCAGGGCCTCGGGATCGGGGAAGGTGAGCGCGGTCAGCATGCCGAGGGCGCCGGCCTCGGCGACGGCGGCGACCAGGTCCGCCGTGCCGACCCACTGCATCCCGCCCTGCACGATCGGGTGCTCGACGCCGAAGGCCTCGGTGAAGCGGGTGTGGAAGATAGTTGACATAGGTGTCAAGTTAGAGAATTGTGACGCCTCCGTCAACTCATGTGGGAAGGTGAGTCATGGCTCCGCCCCGCCACGTCCTCGTCATCGGCGCCGGTGCCATCGGTGGTCTGGTCGCCGCTCGACTGGCCGAGAATCCCCGTCTCTCGGTGACCCTCGGCTCCCGGTCGCCACTGCCCGGTCTCCGGTTCTCCGAAGCCGGACCCGATCCGGTCGACGTGCGGATCGCGCTCGACCCCGATGGTGTCCCGCCCGCGGACTGGGTGGTCGTGGCGACCAAGGCATACGACGCCACCGGGCTCGGCCGGTGGCTGGGTGCCCCGTGCTGCGCCGGCGCCCGCTTCGCCGTCGCGCAGAACGGCGTCGACCAGGTGGAGCGGATCGCCCGCTTCGTCGATCCCGCCCGCGTCGTACCCGCGATCGTCACCTACGGCGCCGAGCGCCCCGCGCCGGGCGAGGTGCTGCAGACGCTGGCGGGCCTCGTGCGGGTCCCGGCGGGCAGTCTCGGTGAGGACTTCGCGGCGCTGGCGCGCGGCTCGAGCCTGGAGGTCGAGGTCGTCGACGACTTCGTGACCGCGTTGTGGTCGAAGCTGGTCCTCAACCTGGTCAGCAACTCGCTCACCACCCTCGCCGACGTCGCAGTGCAGGAGGTGGCCCGCCGGCCCGCGCTGCGGCGGATCGCCGATGACCTGATCCTCGAGTGCTGCCTGGTCGGCCGGCAGGTCGGCGCCGACCTGGATCCCGACCGGTTCCGCCGGATGGTCGATTCCTTCGCCGACTTCCCGGACGCCCTCCACTCCTCGATGTGGCAGGACCGCCAGGCTGGTCGTCCCTTCGAGCACGACGCGATCAGTGGCGTCGTCGTCCGTGAGGGCGAGCGTCATGGCATCGACGTGCCCGTGGCCCGGACCGTCACGGCGCTCCTGGATGCGCTGAGCCCCGCGCCGGGGTGATATTTCTGTGGTCGACGAGGAGGAACAAGTGAGTGGTGTCGAACCCCAGCAGGCCCGGCGTGACCAGGGTCCGCTGACCGACCGCGGAGTGCAGCGTCGCGAGACGCTGCTCGCGGCTGCGCGCGTGGTCTTCGAGCGCCAGGGCTTCGTCGACACCCGGGTGAGCGACATCGTCCGCGAGGCGAAGGTCTCGCAGGGCACCTTCTACACCTACTTCGACACCAAGGACGCGATCTTCACCGACGTCGCCCGTGGAGTCATCGACTCGATGCTGCTGTCGATGGCACCGCCCGTCCCGGAGGCCGAGTTCCACGACCGGATCACCGACTCGGTCCGTCGCTTCCTGCACGCCTATCGGCCGAACGCCCGGATGATCGGGCTGATCGAGCAGGTCGGCACGTTCTCCACCGAGCTGCGCGACCTGCGTCTGGACCTGCGGGAGACTTTCGTCCGTCGGACCCAGCGCGGCATCGCCCGGTTGGTCGACGCCGGCGTGACCCGCCCGGAGATCGACGTCGAGTACACCGCCGAAGCTCTCGGGGCGATGCTCGAGTACACCTGCTACGTCTGGTTCTCGCTCGGCCGTGAGTTCGACGAGGAGCGCCTCGTCGCCACGCTGTCGGACATCTGGGTCCAGGCGCTCGCGCCCACCCGCTCCTGAGCGGATCACCGCGCGACCCCTCGGGGACATTTCCCGGATCCCCTTGACGATTCGGCTGGTGATGTGGCTCACTGTCATTCAGTGACGGTGTGTCAGCGAGATTCAGGGGTGGATGATGGCGAACTATCGTGAGCCAGCCGGCTCGGGTGGTCCGGGTCGCGGCACCATGCGCAGCCAGTACAAGGCGCAGACTCGTCAGCGACTGGCCGAGTCGGCCATCGCGGAGTTCGAGGAGCGCGGCTACGTCCAGTGCAAGATCGAGGACATCGCCAAGCGCGCGGGGACCAGTCGGGCCACGTTCTACGTCCACTTCGTCGGCAAGGCGGAACTGGTCGAGAACATGTGGGACGTGGTGCGTCGATCTCTCCTGGTGCTCTACCGCGACCTGGTCCGGATGGAGTCTCGGGGGCTGGTCGACCTGACCGAGTGGTTGGACCGTACCTACGCCTTCTATGCCGAGAATCGTCAGCGTCTGCTGGCAATTCACGAAGCGATCGCCGTTGAGGAGTCTCTCGCGCTTGCGTACGGCGAGCGGGTGACCGAGCTCGCCAGGATGGTCGCGCCGTTGGTGCGTGCCGAGCTCGGCGACCCGGACGACGTCGCCCTGGGGCGCGCTGCGCTGCTCACGGTGCAGCATGAGCGCTTCTGCTTCCTGTGGATCCTGCGCGGCATGCCCGCGGGCAAGGACGAGGCGATCCGTGCCATGGCCGAGCTGTGGTTCGAGCAGATCGGAACCGGCCCCGCCGCCGCGGGGAACAACTGAAGTCTCCCCGGCTCAGGGCTTGACCTGGTGAGTGACGGGGCCCACACTTGACGCGCACATCAAATTGATACGAGTGTCAACTTCGAACCACGACAAACAGTGAGGCTGAAACAGTGAAGATTCAGGACGTCAGGCTGACCTCCTTCCGCATCCCGCTTCCGGGCGGGCTCGAGGAGGTCATGATCAAGGGCCAGTCGATCGCCCCCTACGTGACCGACTTCCTGGCCGTGGAGGTCGTCTCCGACGAGGGCCTCGTCGGCGAGGCGATCAGCCCCTACGGCGGGCTCAGCCTCGGCCACTCCATCGCCGACCGGATCCGGCCGTTCCTCATCGGCAAGGACCCGGGCATGCGGGAGGCCATCTGGCAGGAGCTGTGGACCCTCGACCGCCTGCTCTACACGACCCAGTTCGCGATCGGCACCGTCGACCTGGCGATCTGGGACCTCTACTGCAAGTCGATCAACGAGCCGCTCTACCGCGTGCTCGGCGGTGTCCGGGACAAGGTGCCGGCCTACGCGAGCGGCATGACCCTGCCGACGCCCGCCGGGTTCGCCGAGGACGCCCTCAAGTACAAGGAAGCCGGCTACCAGGGCTACAAGCTGCACGTGAAGGGGGAGTGGAAGGAGGACATCGAGGCCTGCGCCGCGGTGCGCGAGGCGGTCGGTCCCGACTACACCCTGATGATCGACCCGGCCGGTGCCTACAACCAGACCCAGGCGCTGCGCGTGGGCCGGGCGCTCGAGGAGCTCGACTTCCACTGGTACGAGGAGCCGCTGCGCGACTTCGACATCCACGGCTACAAGATGCTCGCCGACAAGCTCGACATCCCGGTCATGGCGCTCGAGGTCATCCCCGGCGCGGTCTACTCCAAGCCGGAGTACATCGTCGAGCGGGCCGTCGACATCGTGCGCGGTGACATCTCCTTCACCGGCGGCGTCGGCCAGGTCATGAAGACCGCCCACCTCGCCGAGGCGTTCGGACTCAACATGGAGGTCCACACCAACGCCAACAGCCACATCGACACCGCGCACCTGCACTGCATCGCGGCGATGAACAACAGCGAGTTCTTCGAGCAGCTCGTCCCGGAGCGGTTCTTCCACTTCCCCGCCTGTGAGCCCACGTCCATCGACGCCGAAGGCTTCGTCCACCTCCCGGAGGGCCCCGGCATCGGGCGCCCCCTGGACTGGGACTACATCAAGGCGCACAAGGTCGCCGAGCTCTGATCTCGGCCCCGATCTCGGAACCCATCGCCATCCGCCGACCGGTCACGCATCGCACCGGGTCCGGTCGACGGAACGGCAACTCCCGAAAGGAACTGCAGGAATGAAGGTACGCAAGGGCATTGCCGCCCTCGCATCGGGTGTCCTCCTCGTCACCATGGCGGCATGCGGGGGATCATCCTCGGGCTCCGGTGACGGCGACGACACGTTGAACGTCGCCTACCACCTGGCTCCGGGGTCGCTCGATCCGCTCGAGATCCCGATCTGGCAGCTGACGACGTACACCGAGCCGATGTACGACGGCGTCACCCGCATCGACACCGACGGCCTGGTCCAGCCGATGCTGGCCACCGAGTGGGCGTTCACGGACACCACGCTCGACCTGACCTTCCGGGAGGACGTCACCTTCCACGACGGCACCCCGTTCAACGCCGAGGCGTTCAAGGTCAACATCGAGCGTCTGCTCGCGGCCAAGGAGTCCCCGGTCTCCAGCATGTTCCGGGCGGTCAAGGGCGTCGAGGTCACCGGTGACCACACCGCTAGCCTCCTGCTGAACGAGGTCGACTCGTCCCTGCCCGCCGCGCTCGCCGACCGGGGTGGCCTGATGGTCAGCCCCAAGGCGATCGAGGCCGGCACCGACCTGGCCAACGCCGAGGCGGGCTCCGGCCCGTACGAGCTGACCGAGTACAAGGTCGGCGAGAAGGCCGTCTACGAGAAGTTCGACGGCTACTGGGACGAGGCCGCCGCCGGCACCGAGCGCATCGAGATCGACGCGGTCGGTGACGGCCAGGCGCGACTCAACGGCGCGACGTCGAAGAAGTACGACATCACCTACCTGACGCCGTCGCAGTACGACGCCGCTGCCGCCGCTGGTCTGGAGGTCGAGGCCAAGGCCGGGACGTGGTTCATCAACATCTTCACGAACCGTCAGCGCAGCAAGCTCAGCGACGTGAAGGTGCGCCAAGCGGTCGCCCACGCGATCGACCGCGACGCCATCTGCAAGGCGGTCTACTTCGACCACTGCCAGGCGACGTCGTCGATCTTCGCGAGCGACTCGTGGGGCGCCTCGCCCGAGGTCACCCCGGACTACTTCGCCCACGACATCGCCAAGTCGAAGGCGCTGCTGGCCGACGCAGGTCTGCCCGACGGCTTCGAGTTCACCATGCTCTTCGCTGCCGGTGCCGACCCGTACCCGCAGTTCGCCGAGCTGCTGAAGAGCCAGCTCGCCGAGGCGGGGATCACGCTCAACCTGAAGCCGGTCGACATCAACCAGCTGTCGCCGATCTACTTCACCGAGAAGAACGCCGACGCGATGCTCGGTGGCGGCGGACAGGTCGCCGATCCGGGCCAGTCGCTGCAGAAGGAGTTCGAGTCGGGCAGCACGCTGAACCCCAGCGGTGACGCGCCCGGTG
Organism: Nocardioides sp. Root190; assembly: GCF_001428565.1. Lineage (GTDB taxonomy): Bacteria > Actinomycetota > Actinomycetes > Propionibacteriales > Nocardioidaceae > Nocardioides. Next base: position 162,264 of record NZ_LMIA01000008.1, read on the forward strand.
GGCTGGACGCGGTCATCGCCCAGCTCCGCGGGGCCACCGAGCAGGCGGACCGGGAGACCTACTCCCAGGCCGCCAGCCTGATCGCGGCCGAGCAGGTGCTCAACGTGCCGCTCATCCAGCCCGAGGTGCTGTTCGCCGTCAACGCGGACACCGTCTCGAGCTACACCCCGTCGTACGTCGGTGCCTACGCCCCGACCCGCGGCATCACCCTGAAGTAACCACCCCGGTCGGGGCAGCGGCGATCCCGCTGCCCCGACCAGGCTCCCGTCCGACAGCACCGAAAGGAGACGAACGTGCGCAGGCTCCTCCTCCGACGGCTCGCCGCGACCGTTCCGGTCCTCTTCCTCGTGTCGATCCTGGCGTTCTCGCTGGTCCAGCTGGTCCCCGGTGACCCGGCCGTGACCCTCGCCGGTGACTCGCCGACCGACGCCCAGATCGCGGCGATCCGAGACCAGCTCGGCCTCAACCAGTCCCTCTTCGGCCAGTACTTCTCCTGGCTGGGGTCCGTCCTGAGCGGTGACCTCGGGACCTCGCTCTTCAGCGCGCAGCCGGTCCTCGACGCGATCAACCAGCGGCTGCCCGTCACGCTGTACCTGGTGCTCGGCGCTCTGGTGACGGCCGTGCTGCTGGGGGTGCCGCTCGGCGTCATCGCCGGCGCCCACCACGGACGCATCGCCGACCGGATCGCCAGCGTGATCACGGCCGTGGCCCTCTCGGCCCCGAGCTATGTCGTCGGCCTGGTCCTCATCGTCTTCCTCGCCAACCGGCTGCAGTGGTTCCCGCCGACCGGGTACGTCGACCTGAGCGCCGGTGTCGGGGAATGGGCCCGACACCTGGTCCTCCCGTCGATCGCGCTGGGCCTGGTGCCGGCGGCGATCCTGGCCCGCCAGCTCCGCAGTGCGCTGATCGGCGTCCTGGCCCAGGACTACACCCGCACCGCGACGGCGAAGGGACTTCCCCGCCGCACGGTCCTGCTCAAGCACGCCCTCAAGAACGCCGCCGTCCCGGGCGTGACCGCACTGGGGACCCAGATGGCCGTGGTCATCGGCAGCACCGTCCTGATCGAGCAGATCTTCGGGATCCAGGGGCTCGGGGCACTCGCCTACAACGCCGCGCTCCAGCAGGACATCCCGGTGATCCAGGGCGTCGTGCTCGTCTGTGCCGTCGCCGTCCAGGTGATCAACCTCGGCGTGGACGTCATGTACGGATGGCTCAACCCGAAGCTGAGGGCAGCATGAGCAGCTCATCGATCGGCGCGTCCGGCGCCGTCGCTCCGCGGGCCAGCCTCCTGCGGGCCGTGACCCAGAACCGGTCCGTACGGCGTTTCCTGCGCAACGTCCCGGCTCTGATCGGGCTGGTGTTCCTCCTCGTCCTGGTCCTCGCGGCCGTCCTGGAGCCGTGGATCCTGCCGCACCCGCCGAACCAGCAGGACCTCGACAACACCTTCGTCGCCCCCTTCACGCAGGGCGCGCACCTGCTCGGCACGGACAACCTGGGCCGCGACGTGCTCTCCCGGATCATCGCGGCCGACCGCGTCGCGCTCCGCGCTGCCGCCACCGCGGTGACGGTGTCGATGCTGATCGGCATCCCGCTCGGCTTCGTCGCCGCCATGGGCGGCAAGTGGGTGGACCTCATCGTGATGAGGCTGACCGACGCACTGCAGAGCCTGCCGCCGCTGATGCTCGCGATCGCGCTGCTCGGTGCGATCGGGCCCGGCCTGACCAACGCCATGGTCGTCATCGGGGTCGTCTTCTCGCCTGCCTTCCTGCGCATCGTGCGGGCCGCGGTGATGGAGATCCTGAGCGAGACCTACATCGAGGCGAGCCGCAGCATCGGTACGCCGACCCTGCGCCTGGTGCTGACCCGGATCGCGCCCAACGCGCTGCCGCCGGTGCTCGTGCAGGCCTCCATCGTCACCGGCATGGCGCTCATCGCCGAGGCCAGCCTCAGCCTGCTGGGTCTCGGTGTGGCACCGCCCCAGGCCAGCTGGGGCCTGATGATCTCCCAGGGCTACAACTTCCTGTACCAGCAGTCCTCGCTGGTGATCGTCCCCGGCGTGGTGCTGGCCCTCGCGGTGCTCGCGCTCAACCTCGTCGGAGACGGACTCCGCGACTCGATCGGCCGCGTGAGCGGGGACGGGAACGACCGATGACCGAGACCCTCGCCACCAGCTCGGCCGCCACCGCGAAGGGCCGCACCGTCCTGTCCGTGGAGGACCTCACCGTCGAGTTCCGCATCGGCGGGGACTGGACCGGCGTCGTGACCGGTGTCGACCTGTCCGTCGACGCCGGCGAGACGCTCGCCATCGTGGGCGAGTCCGGCTCGGGCAAGACGGTCACCTCGATGTCCCTGCTCGGTCTGCTGCCGCCCCGCCAGTCGCGGGTCACCGGACGGATCGAGTTCGAGGGACGTGACCTGCTGACGCTGCGCAAGCGCGACCTCGACCAGGTCAAGGGCGCCGGGATCGCGATGATCTTCCAGGAGCCGATGACCAGCCTGAACCCGGCCTTCACCGTCGGTGAGCAGATCGCCGAGGCCGTCCGCCGCCACCTCGGGCTCAAGAGGCGGGCAGCGATGGCCACCGCCATCGAGGCGATGAAGGCCGTCGGGATCCCCAACGCCGAGCAGCGTTCCCGGTCCTACCCGCACGAGTTCTCGGGTGGCATGCGCCAGCGGGTGATGATCGCGATGGCGCTGAGCTGCGAGCCGCGACTGCTGATCGCCGACGAGCCGACCACGGCGCTCGACGTGACGATCCAGGCCCAGATCCTCGACCTGCTGCGTGGGCTCCAGGAGGAGCGCGGGATGGCGATGATCTTCGTGACCCACGACCTCGGGGTGGTCGCGGAGGTCGCCGACCGGGTCGCCGTGATGTACGCCGGCAACATCATCGAGCAGGCAGCCGTGGGCCCGTTGTTCGCTGATCCCCGGCACCCGTACACCGCAGGCCTGCTGCGCTCGATGCCCACCGGGCCACGTCACGGTGGCGAGCCGATCTTCTCCATCCCGGGCGCGCCGCCGCGTCCCGCCGACTTCCCCGCCGGCTGCCGGTTCGCGCCGCGCTGCGACTTCGCCACCGACGTGTGCGCCGAGCCGCAGGCGCTGCTGGAGGTCGGCATCCGCCACGAGGCCCGGTGTGCACGGACCACCGAGCTCACGCTCGCCCTCGAAGGGAGCATCCATGTCTGACCAGGTCCCTGCCCTCGTCGCCGAGGGCGTGAGCGTCGAGTTCGGGCGCGGCCGCCGACGCCTGCGTGCGGTCTCCGACGTGAGCCTGGCCGTCGAGCCCGGCAAGACCCTCGCGATCGTGGGGGAGTCGGGCTCGGGCAAGTCCACCGTCGCCAGGGCGATGGCCGGACTCGTGCCGCTGCACTCCGGACGGGTGAGCCTGTTGGGCGAGACCTTCGCGCGGCCGAGCCGGGCGCAGCGGCGCAACATCCAGATGGTCTTCCAGGACCCGTTCTCCTCCCTCGACCCGTCGTCGTCGGTGGGGAGCTCGCTCGCCGAGCCGCTCATCGTGCACGAGAGGATGTCGCGGGTCGACCGTTCCCGCCGGATCGCCGAGCTGCTCGACGACGTGGGCCTCCCACGCGACTCCGCCCGTCGCTACCCGCACGAGTTCTCGGGCGGCCAGCGCCAGCGGATCGCCATCGCGCGAGCCATCGCGACCCACCCGAAGGTGCTGCTGCTCGACGAGGCCGTGAGCGCCCTCGACGTGTCGACGCAGAACCAGATCCTCGTCCTGCTCAACGACCTCCAGGCCCGCTACGGACTGGCGTACGTCTTCATCTCCCACAACCTCGGTGTCGTGCGGTGGATCGCAGACGAGACGCTGGTGATGTACATGGGTCACGTCGTCGAGCGCGGACCCACGGAGCGGGTCCACACCTCTCCGGAGCACCCGTACACCAAGGCCCTCATCGCCGCGATGCCCATCGCCGACCCGAGCAAGCGCGACCTGCGGGCCCGGGTGCTGATCTCCGGTGAGGCGCCCGACCAGTTCGCGAAGCCGAAGGGCTGCATCTTCGCCAGCCGTTGCCGCGACGTCACCGACGCGTGCACCTCGGTGCCACCGATACCCACCCCCCTCACGTCCGGGGGCGCGGTGGCCTGCCACCTCACCGCCCCCGAGCTCGCCCTCGCGGGAGCCCCTGACCGGGCTGCCGACCTCACCCTCACCACGGAGAAGTCATGAAGATCGAAGACGTCAAGATCACCGTGTTCCGCCGCCCCGGCGACGGAACCAAGATCAAGGGCCAGTCCATGCAGCACCTGACGAGCGACATCGTCGCCCTCCAGGTCATCAGTGACTCGGGGCACGTGGGAGAGACCCTGAGCCTCGGCGGTGGCATGGGCATGGGCCACTACCTCGCCTCGTCCATCAGGCCGTTCCTGCTCGGGCGGAACCCGCTCGAGCGCGAGGCCAACTCGAAGGAGATGTGGGACCTGAACCGGCTCTGGTTCAGCCCGCTCTTCATGGTGGGCACCGCCGACGTCGCCCTGTGGGACCTGTACGGCAAGATCCGCAATGCGCCCATCCACGAGGTCCTCGGTACCTTCCGGACGAGAATCCCGACCTACGCCAGCTCGATGACGCACACCACCGTCGAGGCGTTCGTCGAGGAGGCAGTGCAGTTCCAGGACCTCAACTACCACGGGTACAAGCTGCACGTCCTGGGTGACCCGGACTTCGACATCGAGTGCTGCAAGGCCGTGCGCGCAGCGACGCGGGACGACTTCAAGCTGATGGTCGACGCCGTGTCGGCGTACGACCACGCGGGTGCGCTCAAGGTCGGATACGCGTTGCAGGACCTGGGCTACCACTGGTTCGAGGAGCCGCTGCGCGACTACGACCTCGCCGGCTACCGGATGCTCACCGAGCGTCTCGACATCGCGATCGCCGGCACGGAGACCAACGAGGGCGGCCTGATGGCGCGCGCCGAGTGGGCCGCCTCCAACGCCTGCGACATCATCCGGGCGGACCCGTCCTTCACCTACGGCATCGGCCACACCCGCAAGATCGGTGCGCTGGCCGAGGCCTTCGGCAAGAACCTCGAGATCCACACCAACCCGAACCCGATGATGGACGCCGCCGCGCTGCACGTCGCGCTGTCGCTGCCGAACACCGAGTTCTTCGAACAGCTCGTGCCCACCCACACCTTCGACTTCGCGGTCGAGCAGACCGTGCAGGTCGACAGCCAGGGCTACGCCGTCGCTCCTGAGGGCCCCGGACTCGGCCTGAAGATCGACTGGGACTACGTGGAGAAGTACAAGATCGCCGAGCTCTGAGCCCGCCCCACCTCCCTGAACTGCCCGGCGGCCTGACCGCCGTACCCCCGTATTCCACCCACTCGGCTGCGGGCGCGGACGAGCGCGCCCTCAACCACCCAGAAAGGTCCGACGATGACGCTCACCAGCCGCCCGGAGGGACAATTCACCCTGGCGGACCGCTTCGGGAGCCAGCAGGACCAGACGTACCTGACGGCCATCCAGGCACTGGTCCGGATCCTGCTCGACCAGCGACGCCGTGATGTCGCGCACGGGCTCGACACCGGGGGACTGGTCTCGGGCTATCCGGGGTCGCCGCTGGGTGGTGTCGACGGTGAGATGGCCAAGCAGTCCGCACTGCTCACCGAGCACCGGGTGGTCCACCGTCCCGGGCTCAACGAGGAGCTCGCGGCCACCGCGCTGTGGGGTGCGCAGACGGTGACCGAGCTGCCGGGCGCGACGGTCGACGGTGTGTTCGGGATGTGGTTCGGCAAGGCGCCGGGCGTGGACCGGGCGGCCGACGCGCTGCGGCACGGCAACATCCGGGGGGCGGGTCGCCACGGCGGCGTCCTCGTCGTCGCGGGCGACGACCCCGATGCGGCGTCGACGAACTTCCCGACCGACAGCAACGGCATGTTCATCGACTGGGGGATGCCGCTGCTGTTCCCCGGCAACGTGCAGGAGATCCTCGACCTCGGCGCGCACGGCTACGAGCTCTCGCGCCTCAGCGGACTGTGGATCGGCTTCAAGATGGTCACCGAGACCGCTGACGCCTCCGGTTCGGCCGACGTCGATCCCGACCGGCTGACGTTCGTGCGTCCGGACGTGGCCGGCAGCGACGGTCAGCCGTTCCAGCCGGTGCTGCGGGTCAACACCCCGGGCGGACCGATGCGGGAGGCCGAGCGCGACCTCGTCGAGGAGCGCAGGACCATCGCCGAGGAGTACATCCGGCTCAACCGGCTCAACCCGATCACCGTGGACCCGCAGGGCGCCCGGGTCGGCATCGTGGCGGCAGGCAAGACGTACTACGACCTCCTCAAGTCGCTCGCGGAGATGGGTCTCGACGAGACCGTGCTCCACCGGCTCGGTGTGCGACTCAAGCGGGTCGGCGCGCTGTGGCCGGTCAGCGACGGCGAGTGGCAGGAGTTCGCCGACGGCCTGGCGCACGTGGTCGTCGTGGAGGAGAAGAAGCCCCTGCTCGAGCGGTTCATCAAGGAGTCCTTGTACGGCCGGGCCGACGCCCCCCAGGTCATCGGCAAGCGAGGTCCCGACGGTCGCTCCGTGCTGCCCGAGCACGGCGCCCTCACCAGCGACATCCTCACCCGCCGCGTGGGTCCGGTGCTGCGGGACCTGCTCGGTCCCGACGTCCTGCTCCCCGAGGTGGTCCGGCCGCGGACCATGCTCCCGCTGGTCACCTCGCGCAAGCCGTTCTTCTGCTCCGGCTGCCCCCACAACCGCTCGCTCATCGCGCCGGAGGGCGCGACCGTGGCTGCCGGCATCGGCTGCCACATCCTGGAGCTCGTCGTGCCGCGCGAGGAGTACGGCGAGATGGCGGGCTACACGCAGATGGGCGGCGAGGGCTCGCAGTGGGTGGGGATGGCGCCGTTCACCGCGACCCCGCACATCTTCCAGAACGTCGGCGACGGCACCTTCCACCACAGCGCGAGCCTGGCCCTGCGCTCGGCGGTCGCGGCCGACGTCAACATCACCTACAAGCTGCTCTACAACAGCGCCGTCGGCATGACCGGCGGGCAGGAGGTCGCTGGTGGCATGAGCGTCCCCGCCCTCACCAAGCTGTTCGAGGCCGAGGGCGTGCGACGCACGATCATCACCACCGACGACCCGAAGAAGTACCGCCGGGTCAGGCTCGCGCCGGGCGTCGACGTGTGGCACCGCGACCGGCTGATCGAGGCCCAGGAGGTGCTCGCCACCGTCCCCGGTGTGACGGTGTTGCTGCACGACCAGTACTGCGCTGCCGAGAAGAGGCGACTGCGCAAGCGCAAGCAGATGGCCACCCCCACCCAGCGCATCGGCGTCAACGAGCGGGTGTGCGAGGGCTGCGGCGACTGCAACGCCAAGTCCCAGTGCCTCTCGGTGCAGCCCCTCGAGACCGAGTTCGGCCGCAAGACCACGATCCACCAGTCGTCCTGCAACTTCGACTACTCCTGCGCCGACGGCAACTGCCCGTCCTTCCTCAAGGTCGAGACCAAGGACGCCGTACGCCGCAAGCGCGACGTCGCCGAGGCGCCGGCCGTCCCCGAGCCGCCGCAGCTCGTCGACCAGCAGCGCTTCAACATCGCCATGACCGGGATCGGGGGCACCGGCGTCGTCACGATGAGCCAGGTGCTCGCGACCGCGGCCGCGATCGACGGCAAGCTGGTCCGCAACCTCGACCTGACCGGGTCCAGCCAGAAGGCCGGCCCCGTCGTCTCCCAGCTGCAGGTCTTCACCGACCCGTCCGCCGAGCCCGCGGCGCAGATCGCCGAGGGCGAGACCGACCTGTTCCTCGCCTTCGACCTGCTGACCTCGATGGCGCCCAGGAACGTCGCCCTCGCCTCGCCCGGTCGCACCGTCATCGTGGCGTCGACCTCGATCACGCCGACTGCCGACATGGCGGTCGACCCGAGCATCGCCTACCCCGACGCCGGTCTGCTGCTCGCCGAGCTCGGCGAGGTGTCACGCGCCGCGGACAACGTCGCCGTCGACCCGAACGCGATCGCCGAGGCGATCTTCGGCAACCACCTGATGACCAACACAGTGCTCGTCGGTGCGGCCTTCCAGGCCGGTGCGCTCCCGATCTCGGCTGCCTCGATCGAGGCGGCGTTGCGCGCCAACGGCGCCGCGGCCGAGGCCAACATCAATGCCTTCCGCTGGGGCCGTGCCGCCGTCGCCGAGCCGGAGACGGTCGCTGCACTCGTGCAGGCGAAGAGGCACGTGCCCGCGGCGACCATCTCGCCCGAGCTGGCCTCGGCGATCGATGCGCTGCCGGCCGGCTCCCGGACGCGTGACCTGCTCGAGGTCCGGGTGCCCGAGCTCGTGGCCTTCCAGTCCGAGCGTCTCGCGAAGCGCTACGTCGAGCTGGTGCAGCAGGTGGCCCAGGACGAGCTCGGGCAGCACGGCGAGGTCGGCCGGCTCACCGAGGCCGTCGCCTTCCAGGCCCACCGGCTGATGGCCTACAAGGACGAGTACGAGGTGTCCCGCCTGCACCTGCTCGAGTCCGCCCGGGAGCGGGTCGAGGAGGAGTTCGGGGTCGGCGCCAAGGTGTCCTTCTACCTCCACCCGCCGATCCTCAAGGCACTCGGCATCGACCGCAAGATCGTCGTCGGTCCGTGGTTCCGCCCCGCCTTCGCGCTCCTGGCGTGGCTGAAGTTCCTGCGGGGCACGCGGCTCGACGTCTTCGGGATCGGCCGGGTGCGCCGCGTGGAGCGCGCGCTCGTCGAGCACTACGTCTCGCTGGCCCGCTCAGCCGGTGCCGCGGTGGATCGGGTGGGTCGTGACGAGCTCGTCGCGCTGCTCGAGCTCGCTGACGGCGTACGAGGCTATGAGGAGGTCAAGCTCGCCAACGTGGAGGAGTACGCCGACGCGGTGCGCCAGCGCGCGACACTGCTCGGGCTGACGCCGCACCTCGAGGGTGTGGTCACGTCCGTTGGCGGCTGACCCGCTCGCTCCCACCGGTGGTCACGGCGACGGCGGACGCGAGACACAGCGCCGCCAGCGTGAGGGCGGTCCAGCGGAAGGCGGCTTCGTCGCCGCCGTACGCCTCCACCAGGGCGATGGTGATCGCCGAGCCGATGGCGAAACCGGTGTAGCGCATCAGCTGGTTGAAGCCCAGGGCGCTGCCGGTCTCGGACCGCGGCACGTGCGGGACCATCAGCATCGGCAGCGAGGAGAAGGTGAAGCCACTGCCGATCCCGCCGATCGCCATCACCACCAGTGCCTGCCAGAAGGTGCCGTGGGCGAGGGCGAGCAGCACGAGCGAGGAGGCGAACACCGCGCCACCGAGGGGGAGCAGCACGCGTGGACCGGAACGGCGCGCGATCCGCAGCGCGACCCGGCTGCCTGCGATGCTGAGGAGTGCGTAGGGCACCAGCACGAGACCGGCGGACGTCGCGCCGCGGTCCAGGCCCCAACCGGCGTCGCCGTTGCCCCGCACGAGGAGCACGACCAGCGTCAACAGGGTGTACATCGCCGTCGCGATCATCACGGTGAACAGATGGATGCGCAGGAGAGCCGGTCGGGCGGCGAGCACGAGGTCCACGAGGGGTTGGCGGCCGCGGCGGGTCAGCCGGATGCTGCGTGCGCCCCACCACAGCAGGAGGGCGACGCCACCGCCGGCCAGGCCCAGGACCGGCGCCGACGTCCAGCCCCAGGCGGAGCCCTGGCTGACCGCGAGGAGCGCGCCGACCAGACCGAGCCCGACCAGTCCCACGCCCCACAGGTCGACGGCCTGGGGCTCACCCTCGGCGTCGTGGGGCAGGTGGCGCCACCCGAGCGCGAGGGCGATCGTCACCATGGCGGCACCGGCGAGGTAGGCGCCGGCGACGCCCGAGACCTCGGCGAGCACGCCGGCCACGGGATAGCCGAGCCCGGCACCCGCGACGGTGGCGACGGACAGCAGCGAGAGGCGGCTCACCAGTCGCTCACCGGACCACGCGTCGCGGGCCACGGCCAGGGCGAGCGGCGGAATCGCGAGGCCCACACCCTGGAGCGCCCGACCCGCGATCAGGACACCCATCCCGGAGACCTGTTCGGCGACGGCGGCGAGCAGGCATCCGAGGAGTACGACGCCGAGGCCACTGAGGACGACGGGGCGCCGCAGTCGGCCGCTGCCCCAGCGGCCGAGCGCAGGCGTGGCGGCGGCCGCGGCGATGAGGGTCGAGGTCAGGGCCCACTGGGCGGTGGCCAGCGAGACGCCGTGGTCGGCGGCGATGCTGGGGACCAGGGGCGCGCCGAGGCTGCTGACGATCGCGGTGACCACGGTGACGGCGGCGAGCGTCGCGAAGAGCCAGCCGTCGCGTCGGTGTCCGTTCGCTGTCACGCCCCACAGTCTGACGGTGGCTGCGGGGAATACCCCGGCGGCCCCGAGCGTTGTGGCCGGGTGCCCAATGACTCGCGTCGGATCTCGCTGCTGCTGGGCCTGCTCTTCGGTCTGACCGGCATGGGCTCTGCTTCTGCTGCGATCGCCGTGCCGCTCCTGGGCGCCGATCTGGAGGTCTCCACCGGAGCTGCGACGTGGACGATCACCGTCTACATCCTCGCGCTCGCCGTCACCACCGCGACCTACGGTCGCCTCGCCGACCTCATCGGCATCAGGATCCCCCTCGTCATCGGAATCTCCCTGATGACGGCAGGCGCGCTGATCGCGGCCTTTGCGCCCACCTTCGACGTCCTCCTCGTGGCGCGCCTGATCCAGGGCGCGGGTGCCGCCGCCGTACCCACCCTCGGGGTGGTCGCCGTGAGCGCCCGGTACGACGGCGAGATCCGCGGTCTGGCCCTCGGACGCCTGGCCGCGATGGCCGCGGCCGTCACCTCGCTCGGCCCGCTCGCGGGAGGCCTGGTCGAGGCGGGCTTCGGCTGGCGGGCGGTGCTCGCGCTGCCCGTCCTCGCCCTGCTCGTCGTGCCGTTCATCTGGAAGGCGCTGACGGCCGAGGGCACCGGAGCCGCGCTCGACATCTTCGGTGCCGTGCTGGTCGCGTTGACCGCAGCGGGCGCCGTGCTGCTCATCCAGTCCCCGTCGACGGGGGCGGTGATCGCCGTGACCGGCGCGGTCCTGCTGCTGACCGGGATCCCGGCCGTGACCTTCTGGACACGCCGCCGCCCCGACGGCTTCCTGCCGCTCGACGTGGTGCGCAACCAGACGGTCGTGCGCAGCGCGTTGTCCGCGGCGTCGCTGCCGGCGGCCTGGTTCGCCTCGCTGATCGCGATGCCGGCCGTCCTGCTGGACCACGGCTGGGAGCCCTACCAGGTCGGCCTGCTGCTGCTTCCGAGCGTGGCGCTGTCGGTCGTCCTGCCCCGGATCGCGGGCGCCGTGATCGCCGCCTTCGGCCCGGTCCGGGCGATCGGGATCGCCGCTGCGGTGGCGTCCGTGGCGATGCTGATCTGTGCCCTGGGCGCCGAGCTGGCGAACCCGACCCTGCTCGCGCTGTCCCTGTTGGTGGTGTGCGCCGCCTTCGGGATCGGTCAGCCGGCGCTGGGCGCGGCGGTCGGGGCAGCGGTCGACGACCACGTGCGTGGTGTCGCCCTCGGCATCGCGACCCTGGTCTTCATGACCGGCGGCTCGATCGGCTCCGCCGTCGTCGGTGGGCTCAGCGAGTTCGTCGACGAGTCCGGCAGCCTGATCGTGCTGGCGGTGCTGCCGCTGCTCAGCCTGCTCGTGCTGGCGCCCGAGATGCGCCGGGCGGCAGCAGCGGCCCGGGAGGCCGGGACGCCCGGCAAAATCAAGGAGGTCCCGGCCGCCGAAGCGGCCGAGACCTCGTCCTGAACTACTTGTTGGCCTTCTTGGCGCGGCTGGTGACCTTGGCGCGCTCGTTGGCCGAGAGCACGACCTTGCGGATCCGGACCGTCTCCGGGGTGATCTCCACGCACTCGTCCTCGCGGCAGAACTCCAGGCACTGCTCGAGGGACAGCTTCTTCGGCGGGATGAGCTTCTCGAAGTTGTCGGAGGTGGCGGACCGGATGTTGGTCTGCTGCTTCTCCTTGGTGATGTTGACGTCCATGTCGTCGGCGCGGGAGTTCTCGCCGACAATCATGCCCTCGTAGACCTCGGTGGCGGGGTCGAGGAACATCGTGCCCCGCTCCTGCAGCGACGTCATGGCGTACGCCGTCGTGGCACCCGCACGGTCGGCGACCAGCGAGCCCGACTGGCGCGAGCGGATCTCGCCGGCCCACGGGAAGTAGCCCTCGGAGATCGAGTGCGCGATGCCGGTACCGCGGGTATCGGTGAGGAACTCGGTGCGGAAGCCGATCAGGCCACGGGCCGGGACGACGAACTCCATCCGGACCCAGCCGGTGCCGTGGTTGGTCATGCCCTCCATGCGGCCCTTGCGGCCGGCCAGCAGCTCGGTGATCGTGCCGAGGAACTCCTCGGGGGCGTCGATGGTCAGGCGCTCGAACGGCTCGTGGACCTTGCCGTTGACCTCCTTGGTGACCACCTGCGGCTTGCCGACGGTGAGCTCGTAGCCCTCGCGACGCATCTGCTCGACGAGGATGGCCAGCGCCAGCTCGCCGCGGCCCTGCACCTCCCAGGCGTCGGGACGCTCGGTCGGCAGGACGCGGAGCGACACGTTGCCGATGAGCTCGGCGTCGAGGCGGTCCTTGACCAGGCGGGCGGTGACCTTGTGGCCCTTGCCGCCCTTGCCGACCAGCGGGGACGTGTTGGTGCCGATGGTCATCGAGATGGCCGGCTCGTCGACGTGGATGAGCGGCAGCGCGATCGGGTTCTCCGGGTCGGCCAGGGTCTCGCCGATGGTGATGTCCGGGATGCCCGCGACGGCGACGATGTCGCCGGGGCCGGCCTTCTCGCCGGGCTTGCGCTCGAGGCCCTCGGTGATGAGGAGCTCGGTGATCTTGACGTTCTTGATCGCACCGTCGCGCTGGATCCAGGCGACCGTCTGGCCCTTCTTCAGGGTGCCCTGCTTGATGCGGAGCAGCGCCAGACGACCCAGGAACGGCGAGGCGTCGAGGTTGGTCACGTGCGCCTGGAGGGGCGCGCCCTCGTCGTACACGGGGGCGGGGATGTTCTCGAGGATCGTGCGGAACAGCGGCTCGAGGTCGCTGCCCTCGGGCAGCGTGCCGTTCTCGGGCTTGGTCAGCGAGGCGATGCCGGCCTTGCCGGAGGCGAACACGACGGGGAAGTCCAGGGCGTCCTGGGCGTGGGTCTCGTCGAGCAGGTCCATGAAGAGCTCGTACGTCTCGTCGACGACCTCGTCGATGCGTGCGTCGCCGCGGTCGGTCTTGTTGACGACCAGGATCACCGGCATGTCGGCGTTGAGCGCCTTGCGCAGCACGAAGCGGGTCTGCGGCAGCGGACCCTCGGAGGCGTCGACCAGCAGCACGATGCCGTCGACCATCGACAGGCCGCGCTCGACCTCGCCACCGAAGTCGGCGTGACCGGGGGTGTCGATGATGTTGATGACCATGTCGCCATTGGCCATCTCCTGGGCGGAAGGACCGCGGTAGTGCACCGCGGTGTTCTTCGCGAGGATCGTGATGCCCTTCTCGCGCTCGAGGTCACCCGAGTCCATCACGCGATCGGCAACACCCTCGGCCTGGTGCGCACTGAAGGCGCCGGCCTGGTGGAGCATCGCGTCGACGAGGGTCGTCTTGCCATGGTCGACGTGGGCGACGATGGCGACATTGCGGAGATCGGAACGACGAGTCTGGGACACGAGGGTCCAGCCTACTCGGGGCGGACCTCTCGACTCGCATCCTCGCGCAGCGTGCGACCCCGTGGACTTGCTCATCTAGACTCGGCCCATGCAGACGATCGGCCTCATCGGCGGTATGTCCTGGGAGAGCAGCGCGGCCTACTACGTGGCCCTGAACCAGGGCGTGGAGAAGAGCCTGGGTGGCTTCCACTCAGCCAAGACCGTCCTGGCGTCGGTCGACTTCGCGGAGGTCACCGCCCTCGGCGACGCCGAGGACTGGGACGGTGTGGCCACCATCCTGCGTGGCGCGGCGGAGTCCGTCGAGCGTGCCGGCGCCGACTTCCTGATGCTCTGCACCACGACCTTCCACCGCGTCGCCGACCAGGTCCAGGACGCCGTCTCGATCCCGCTGCTGCATCTCGGCGACGTCGTCGCGGAGTCCTGCAAGGAGCAGGGCGTGGAGTCCGTCGCCCTCCTGGGCACCCGGTTCGCGATGTCGCGCACGTTCTTCACCGACCGGATCGCCAGCCACGGCCTGGAGGTCCTGGTGCCCGATGCCGGCCACCACGACGAGCTCAACCGGATCATCTACGACGAGCTCGTGCACGGGAAGGTCCTCGACGACTCCCGCCGCTCGGTCGTCGGCGTGATCAGCGAGCTGTGGGACGCCGGCGCCGGCGGCGTGATCCTCGGGTGCTCCGAGCTGGAGCTCCTCATCCGCCAGGCCGACTCCGAGATCCCCGTCTTCGGGTGCACCAGCCTGCACGTCGCGGCGGCGCTCGACCGCGCCCTGGCCTGAGCCCCGGTCGGACTCCCGGGCCTGTCTCCGGGCCTGTCAGGCGCCCCCGGCCCCGGCGGGTCAGATGCGGTGGACCTTGTGCTGGGCCGCCTGGGCCCGCGGCTTGATGACCAGCTCGTCGATGTTCACGTGCGGCGGTCGCGTCGCGACCCAGGTGATCGCATCCGCGACGTCGTCGGCGACCAGCGGGTCCGGCACGCCGGCGTAGACCGCGTCCGCCCGCTCCTGGTCACCCTCGAAGCGCACCAGCGAGAACTCGTCGGTCCGGACCATGCCGGGCGCCACCTCGCTGATCCGCACCGGCTGGTCGAACAGCTCCAGGCGCAGCGTCTGGGTGACGGCCCTGGTGCCGTGCTTGGCGGCGGTGTAGCCCGCGCCGCCCTCGTAGGTCAGCCGACCGGCGGTCGAGCCGACGTTGACGATCACCCCGGCGCCGCTGGCCACCAGGGCGGGGAGCAGCGCCCGGGTCACCTGCATCAGTCCGATCACGTTGACGTCGTACATCCGGCGCCACTCGTCGGGGTCCGCCTCCGCTACGGGCGAGAGACCGAACGCGCCACCGGCGTTGTTGACGAGCACGTCCAGGCGGGGCCCGACGGCAGCGGCGAGAGCGGCGACCGAGTCGGCGTCGGTGACGTCGCACGGCACCGCACGACCGCCGATCTCGGCGGCCAGCGCCTCGATCCGGTCGGTACGCCGAGCGGCACAGACGACCTCGTACCCCGCGCGGGCGAGGTGACGGGCAGTGGCGGCGCCGATGCCGCTGGAAGCTCCGGTGACGACGGCGAGGGGGGAGGCCATGACCACCATTCTTGCTGCAAGGGAATGCCGGGCACACTGGGAGGGTTGAGGCGATCGCCGGGGCGCGCGCGTCTCCGGACGTTCACGACGCCAGGAGGTGGCATGGAGGAGACTGCGATCGGGCGGGTCGCCATGGTCAGCCTGCACACGTCCCCGCTCGACCAGCCGGGCACCGGCGACGCCGGCGGGATGAACGTCTACGTCCTCGAGGTGGCCCGTCGGCTGGTCGCCCGCGGCATCGAGGTCGACGTCTTCACCCGGGCCACCAGCTCCTCCCTGGACCCCGTGGTGCACACCGAGGACGGCGTGACGGTCCACCACGTGCACGCCGGCCCGTTCGAGGGGCTCAGCAAGGAGCAGCTGCCCGGTCAGCTGTGCGTCTTCGCCCGTGACGTGCTGCGCACCGAGGCCGCCCACCCGGCCGGCCACTTCGACATCGTGCACTCGCACTACTGGCTCTCCGGGCAGGTCGGGGCCCTTGCCCGCGACCGCTGGGGCGTGCCGCTGGTCCACTCGATGCACACCATGGCCAAGGTCAAGAACGCCGCGCTCGCCGAGGGCGACACCCCCGAGCCGCTGGCCCGCGAGATCGGCGAGGAGCAGGTGGTCGAGGCCGCCGACGTACTCCTCGCCAACACCGACCTCGAGGCCAAGCAGCTGATCAACCTGTACGACGCCGACCCGGGTCGCGTCGAGGTCGTGCACCCCGGCGTGGACACCGAGGTGTTCCGCCCACTCTCGGCCCAGGACCGGGCCCGTGCCCGTCGCGAGCGGGACCTGCCGCAGGACGCGCTCGTGCTCCTCTTCGCCGGCCGGATCCAGCCGCTCAAGGCCCCCGACGTGCTGCTGCGCGCGGTCGCCGAGCTCGTGAACCGCCGCCCCGACCTGCGCGGCAGGCTGGTCGTCCCCGTCGTCGGCGGCCCGTCGGGCAGCGGCCTGGAGCGCCCCACCGCGCTCGCCAACCTCGCGGCTGAGCTCCGCATCGACGACGTCGTCCGTTTCGTGCCGCCGGTGCCCCAGGACCAGCTCGCCGGCTGGTACTCCTCGGCCACCCTGGTCGCCGTGCCCTCCTACAACGAGTCCTTCGGCCTGGTGGCTGCGGAGGCCCAGGCCAGCGGCGCGCCCGTGGTCGCCGCGGCTGTCGGCGGACTGACGACCGTGGTCCGCGACGGTCGCAGCGGACTCCTCCTCGACACCCACGACCCGAGCGAGTGGGCGAGTGCCCTCGAGCGGGTCGTCACGGACCCGGCCCTGCGCGACCGCCTCGCCGCGGGCGCGCTGGTCCAGGCCGAGCAGTTCTCCTGGGAGGCCACCGCCGCCCAGACCCTCGCCGTCTACGAACGCGCACGGTCGCTGATGCGCAAGGAAGCGGGAGCACTGTCGTGACCGACACCGGAGCCTCGCCGACAGGACCGGGGGCCGTCGTACGCGCCTGGCTGGAGGCCAACGAGCTCGAGTTCGAGGAGACGGCCGAGGGGGTCTTCACCTTCGCGCTCCCCGGCGAGAAGAAGCTCCAGACGCCCGTGCGGGTCGACCTCGGGCCGCACTCGCTGGGCGTGCACGCGTTCGTGTGCCGCCGCCCCGACGAGGAGTTCGAGCGGGTCTACCGCTGGCTCCTCGAGCGCAACATGAAGATGTACGCCGTCGCGTTCGGCATCGACCACCACGGCGACATCTACCTCGACGCCCGGCTGCCGCTGTCCTCGGTCACGACCGACGACCTCGACCGCCTGTTCGGGTCGGTGCTCAGCTATGCCGACTCGTCCTTCAACACGATTCTCGAGCTCGGCTTCGAGTCCTCGATCCGCAAGGAATGGGCCTGGCGCATCGAGCGGGGCGAGTCGACCGCCAACCTCGATGCGTTCCGCGGCTGGCTGGAAGCCGATCCCTCCCCGACCGAGTGATCGGTGTCGGCAGCCGGCCCTGGTGCTCGCGCTGGTCGAGGAGGTCGCGCAGCGACCGTCTCGAGACCGCTGGCCCCGGTGGACCGTCGTACCCGGTGTCGAGACGCGTTCAGACCTCCAGCTTGTAGCCGAGGCCGCGAACCGTCACGAGGTACTTCGGCTCGCTGGGCTCGGGCTCGAGCTTGGCGCGCAGCCGCTTCACGTGCACGTCGAGGGTCTTGGTGTCGCCGACGTAGTCCGATCCCCAGACCCGGTCGATCAGCTGACCGCGGGTCAAGACCCGGCCCGGGTTGCGCAGGAACATCTCGAGGAGCTCGAACTCCTTGAGCGGGAGCCGCTGCTCGACGCCGTCGACGGTCACCACGTGACGCTCGACGTCCATCCGCACCGGACCGGCCTCGAGCGTGTCGGGGAGCAGCTCGTCGCCGATGCCGCGGCGCAGGACGGCGCGGATCCGGGCGACCAGTTCGCGGGGGGAGTACGGCTTGGTGACGTAGTCGTCGGCACCGAGCTCGAGGCCGACGACCTTGTCGACCTCGTCGTCCTTGGCGCTGACCATGATGACCGGGACGTTGGAGGTCTGCCGGATGGTGCGGCACACCTCGGTTCCCGGGATGCCCGGCAGCATCAGGTCGAGCAGCACGATGTCGGCGCCGTTGCGGTCGAACTCCTTGAGCGCATCGTTGCCGTCAGCCGCGATCGCCACCTCGAACCCCTCCTTGCGGAGTAGGTAGGCAAGGGCGTCGCTGTAGCTTTCTTCGTCTTCGACGACGAGAACCCGTGTCACGGGCGTTCCTCCTGGTCTTCCTGGTCGTGCTGGATGTTCGTGGGATCGGGGCGGTGCCTGGCCGAGTCGGCGCCGGAGGCGAGGGAGGCCAGCCCCTGGAAGGCCGACCCCTCGTGATGGAGAGGGTGCTGGGGCAGCGAGATCGTGAACGTCGATCCCTGGCCCTCGACGGACCAGACCCGCACCTCGCCGCCGTGGGTGGCGGCGACGTGCTTGACGATGGACAGGCCCAGTCCGGTCCCGCCGGTCGAACGGTGCCGGGCCGGGTCGACGCGGTAGAACCGCTCGAAGATGCGCTCGACCTCGGCCTCGGGGATGCCGATGCCCTGGTCGATCACCGAGATCTCGACAGTGGTCCCGACCCGCTTGCGGGTGACCACCACGCGGGAGTTGGGCTCCGAGTAGGCCACGGCGTTCGCGACGAGGTTGGAGACCGCGGCGCCGACCTGCTTCTCGCTGCCGAGCACCTTCAGTCCCTCCTCGCCCTCGGCGATCAGGGTGATGTCCTTCGCGCCGGCGTTCATGTCGACGAAGTCGACGGCCGAGGCCACCACGTCGTCGATCGAGACGGGTGTGGGGGACTCGAGCGGCTCGTCGCCCTGGAGGCGGGAGAGCTCGATGATCTGCTGGATCAGACGGGAGAGCCGGTCGCTCTCGGTGAGCATGCGCGAGGCGAAGCGGTAGACGGCGGCCGGGTCGTCGGAGGCGTCCTGGACGGCCTCGGAGAGCAGCCGGATCGCGCCGATCGGGGTCTTGAGCTCATGGCTCACGTTGGCGACGAAGTCACGTCGTACGGCGTCGAGCTGGCGCTCACGGGTGCGGTCCTCGACCAGGGCCAGCACCAGCCGGGAGCCGAGCGGGGCGACGCGGGCGGTGACGTGGCGCGGGCTGCCGCTCGAGCGGGGGACGATCAGCTCGGTCTCGCGGATCTGGCCGTCACGACGCACCTGGCGGATCAGGTCGCCGAGCTCCTCGGAGAGCAGCGTCGAGCCGCGGACGAAGCCCATCGCGAAGGCCGGTGCCGAGGCCTTGAGCACCACGTCGGACTCGTCGACCACCACGGCGCTGCTGCGCAGCACGGACAGGACGGCGGCGACGCCGGGAGGCAGGATGGGTTCCTCGGGCTGGGTGTAGCGGCCCTGCTGGCGGTCGCTGAGGTGCCATGCCAGCATGGCGCCACCCGCAACGAGGGCGCCGAGGAGCGCAGCCAGGAAGGCTTGCGTCGTCGGTTCCACACTGTGATCGTACGGCGACGCGCGTCTCGGTCCCGGAATCGCCGAAGCCGGGCTTCGCGATGTTCATCCTGCGTTCACCGGGCACCGCTCTCCGGTCACCTCGGCTCCGTACTCTCGGATCCATGCGTGATGCGTACACCGACCAGCTCGATGCGATCTTCGACGACCTCGCCGGGATCAGCCGCCGGGTCCAGACCGCCGTCGGCCTGGCCACGGCTGCCCTGCTCACCGGCGACTCCGCGCTGGCCGAGCAGGTGATCAGCGACGACGTCCTGATCGACCGGGCCCGTGAGGCCGTCGAGGACAACGCCTTCAACCTGCTCTCCCTGCAGCAGCCCGTCGCCGGCGACCTGCGCACCATCGTCGCCGCGCTGCGGATGGTCGCCGAGCTCGAGCGGATGGGCGACCTGTCCGTCCACGTCGCCAAGGTCGCCCGCCTGCGGGTGCCGGACATCGCCGTGCCCGACGAGATCCGCCCGACGATGGAGCGGATGGCCACGGTCGCCGAGGACATGGTCGCCCGCGTCACCGACGTGATCGCGGGTCGCGACGTCGAGGCCGCCATCGCCCTGGGCCGTGACGACGAGGAGATGGACCAGCTGCGTCGTACGAGCTTCACCGAGCTCCTCGGCGACGACTGGAACCACGGCGTCGAGGCAGCGGTCGACATCGCCCTGCTCGGCCGCTACTACGAGCGCATCGCCGACCACGCCGTGTCGGTCGCCAACCGCGTGATCTTCGTGGTCACCGGCCACAACCCGGCTCCCGCCGCCTGACGGTTGCGCATGTCGCTTCGGGGTCGTGTGCCTGAGGCCGCGGAATCCCGGGGTCTCAGGCACACGACCGCAGCGTGAGGGGGACGACCCCCAGCGCGACCAGGTCGGCAGCGACCTCCGCGCACTCGTGACGAAGCTCGAAGGCCGTGGCGCGCACGACGATGCGGTCCACCGAGGTGAGCCGTCGCGCCCGGCGCAGGTCGTCCTGCCACTGCGAGGCTTCCATGTGGAAGGCGCCGTCGACTTCCAGGACCAGGGTTCGCCCGTCCGCCAGCCGCCACTCGCAATCGGTCCACCGGCGCCGAGCGGCGCTGTCGAGGCGGGACCGCTGGCGCACCGGCAGGGGAAGGTCGTGGCGGCGACACATCCGTCGTACGTCGCGCTCCGCACCCGAGTGCACCCCGCCCTCGACGTCGGCGAGCATCGCCCGGAACCCGGCGCCACGTCGCAGCGGCCGCAGGTGGTCCAGGGTCTGGCCGAGGCGGGCCGGCGTCGTCAGCCGCTGCTGAACCGTCGCCGCGAGGACGCCGTGCGCGGCGCGCAGTGTCGCGTCGTACCCCGCCCAGAGCAGCACTGCTGGTTCCAGCGCCGCACACGGGATCCCGGGGCGAGCGCCGGCCAGGAGCGTGAACGGGCGGCGTGAGCGGAAGAAGTCGATGCCGCCGACGGGTTCGAAGCTCAGCTCGTCGTCGACGAGCACCGTCACCGTCTCGCGCTCCCAGCCACGCAGGCCGAGGTGCTCGGCTGCGCTCAACCCGCCGAGCAGACTGCGCGGCCCGGCGTGCAGGACCCCGAGCCAGCGGCGTTGGGCCACGGTGAGCTCGCCGGTCGTCGTACTGACGACGCGGGGGGTGCGCAGCGCCCAGCGACCTGCGCGGACCTGCCGCTCGACGTGATCCCAGCCGATGCCGAGCGCAGTGAGCTGACGGCGGGCGAGCATCCCGCTCTGCTGTGCGGCCAGGGAGGAGGTGCGGCGGGAGAGGTCGATCGGCATCCGGGCCGCGTGCCCCGCCGGAGAGGTCGGCGAACGTCCGGTCGCGGTTGTCCACAGCCCCCGTCACGCAGATCGGGTCGTGTGCCTGAGACCCCGGGAATCCGGGGTCACAGGCACACGACCCGAAGCGGCGAAGCGGTCAGCGACCCTGGTTGGCGACGGCTGCGGCCGCGGCAGCAGCGGCCTCGGGGTCGAGGTAGCGACCACCGGGGACCGTCGGGGCGAGGGTGTCCTCGTCCAGCTCGTAGAGCAGGGGCATGCCGGTGGGGATGTTGAGCCCGGCGATGTCGGTGTCGCTGACCTGGTCGAGGTGCTTGACGATCGCGCGCAGGCTGTTGCCGTGGGCGGCGATCAGCACCGTGTGTCCCGCGCGGAGGTCCGGCACGATCGCCGCGTCCCAGTACGGCGTCAGGCGGGCGATGACGTCCTTGAGGCACTCCGTGCGGGGCAGCTCGTCACCGAGGTCGGCGTAGCGGGGGTCGGCCGACTGTGAGAACTCGTCGGCGTCGTCCAGCGGCGGGGGAGGGACGTCGAAGGAGCGCCGCCAGAGCATGAACTGCTCCTCGCCGTACTCCGCGAGCGTCTGCTTCTTGTCCTTGCCCTGCAGTGCGCCGTAGTGGCGCTCGTTGAGGCGCCACGAACGACGGACGGGGATCCAGTGCCGGTCGGCGGCGTCGAGCGCGAGCGCGGCGGTGTTGATCGCGCGACGCTGGAGCGAGGTGTGGACGACGTCCGGCAGCAGGCCGGACTCCTTGAGGAGCTCGCCGCCCCGGACCGCCTCGCCGCGACCCTTCTCGGTCAGGGCCACGTCGACCCAGCCGGTGAAGAGGTTCTTGGCGTTCCACTCGCTCTCGCCGTGCCGGAGCAGGACCAGCGGGAAGCTCATCAGTGGGCGCTCTCGGGGGACGGCGCCTCGTCGGCGCAGTTGAAGGTGGCGTCGCCGCCCTCCTCGTCGTGCCCGGCCTCGTCGTGCCCGGCCTCGTCCTGCTCGGCTGCGTCGACCTCTTCCTCGGCGGCGGCGTCGGCAGCCTCGCCCTGGGTGTCCGACTCGCCCTCGGCGGGGCTCTCCTCGGCCTCAGGGGTGGGGACGTCGGTGTACTGGAAGCACGCCTTGACGACGGGGACGTTCAGGCTGGCGGTCTCGCCGGTGCTGAAGGTGAGCTCCACCGCGAGGACCTGGCCGGCGGTGAAGTCGCCGCTCAGCGCGATGACGGGCTCGTTGGTGAGGTTGACACCGGCACGGCCCTCGACCTCGACGGGCTCGAACTCGGCAGCCTGGAACCGGCCGTCGGGCGAGGTGACGGTGTCCAGGGACGCCGCGTCGTCGAGGTTGTTCGCGAGGGCGCCGATCAGGCGGCCCTCGCCCTTCTCGGTCGCGAGCACGCGGATGCCGAGTGCGTCGACGGAGTGGTCGCGGTTGTTCTCGCCACCGGCAATGGTGTTCACCCGGTCGGTCGGGTAGTCGAAGCCGCAGGACGTGAGCGTCGCGGCGGCCGGAACCAGGGCCAGCAGCAGGGCGCTCGCGCGGAGGTGCTGTCGGATCGCAGTCGGGCGCAGGTGGGGCATGTCGGCAGGCCTCCGCTGGTCTGTCGTTGTCGGCCGTCGAGCGGCCGGTGGAACCGGGTGGACGCACCCGGGGCGCGGACGCCACGGGAGCGGCCACACTCTAGCGGTCCCAGGTGGACCCTCAGCGGCTGAGGCCCACCTTGGCGCCCATCACGGCCAGCGCGATGACGACCAGGACGGTGAAGAGCGTCGACAGGGCCAGGAGTCGGGTGGCACCCAGCTTGAGTCCCAGCTTCAGCGGCAGGTAGGTCCAGCCGTCCTCGTGATCGGCCACCAGGCCCCAGACCGCGCGGGTGAAGTGGATGCCGATGCCGAGCAGCGCGGTGAGCGCGACGATGACGGTCTCGGGAGCGCTGCCGACCGCCTGACCTCCCCAGCCGCCGTACGAGAGGTACGCCGGCAGGAGGGCGAAGGACACGGCCCAGGACCACCACGAGAAGATCCCGGTGCGGAGCAGGACGTTGCCGAGCATGCCGACCGCGACCGCGGCAAGGTAGAGACAGCCGGCCTGGATGCCGGTGGTGATCGCGAGCGGCACCAGCAGCAGGGTGGCCACGATGATGGCGTACCAGACGGTCTCGGAGCTGATCCGACCCATCGCGAGCGGCTTGCCGGTCAGGCCGTGCGCCTGGTCGCGCTGCCGGTCGACGATGTCGTTGTGCCAGCCGAGGATGGTCTGGCCGACCAGGACGGTCAGCAGGACCACGCCGGCCTCGCGGGCGGGCCGGCCGGCCACGGCGGCCACCAGTCCCATGGCCAGGGCGGTGCCGATGGCCTGCTTGGCGTGCGCCGCCTGCAGGAGCTGGATCGCCGCGACGTCCTGGGGGCGCCGACCGCCGAGCAGGGCTCCGGCCAGGCCACCCCGGCGCGCGGGTACGGCGGCGGGGAAGTCGTCCTCGTCCTCTTCGTCGTCCTCTTCGTCCTCTTCGTCCTCTTCGTCGTCGAGGTCGTCGAGGTCGTCGGAGTCGTCGGGTTCGTCGTCGGGGTCCAGGTCGCTCTCGTGATCGGGGTCGAGCTCGACCTCGATCTCCTCGTCGACCTCGAGCTCCTCGATCACGGAGGTCTGCTCGGTCTGCTCGACCGGGTCGACCGGGTCGACCGGGTCGACCGGGTCGACCGGGTCGACCGGGTCGACCGGGTCGACCGGGTCGAGGAGTTCCTCGTCCGGAGCGGGCTCGACGTCGGCCTCGGCCGTGGTGTCGTCCTCGATGTCCTCATCGACACCGGTGTCGTCCGCGAGCGTCGGGTCGACGTCGTCCTCCACGACGTCCACGCCCGGGACAGTTCCCTCCCCGGCAGAGCGACTGCGCCGCCAGCGCTGCTTCTTTGCCATGGCGAGCAGTATTGACCACAGCGGGCCGGTGCGTGCGCGGGCCCGCCGATCTGTGGTGCCCCTGCACTCCCACACGGCCCCCCGACCGGAGCCCCCGGGGCACCCGGTCCCCCTGTGGCGGGTGACGTGGCCCACAGGTCAGCAAGGGGTCGCCATCACACCTCGTTCGGGTTGTCAAGCCACCGAATGCCGCGCTGACCTGCGCAAACGCATTCTGAGGTGGGCGCTGGACGTGGTAGGATAGGTGACCCTAGGAAGGGGTTTTGCTCATATGACTTTCACCGTTGGCGAAACGGTCGTGTACCCCAATCACGGGGCCGCTGTCATCGAGAACATCGAGATGCGGACGATCAAGGGCCTGGAACGGCAGTACCTCGTGCTCCGGATTGTCGCTCAGCAGGACCTGGTTGTCAGGGTCCCTGCAGACAACCTGGATCTCGTGGGTGTTCGGGATGTCGTGGACAAGGACGGGCTGGACAAGGTCTTCGGTGTGCTGCGGGCTGAGCACGTCGAGGAACCGACCAACTGGTCGAGGCGCTACAAGGCCAACCTCGAGAAGCTCCACAGTGGCGACGTCATGAAGGTGGCGGAGGTCGTTCGTGACCTCTGGCGCCGGGAGCGTGACCGTGGACTGTCGGCCGGCGAGAAGCGCATGCTCGCCAAGGCCCGCCAGATCCTGGTCTCCGAGCTCGCGCTCTGCGAGAACACCAACGAGGACAAGGCCGAGACCATCCTCGACGAGGTGCTGGCCTCCTAGTCGATCCGGACCTTCGGGTCCGTTGTTCGGCTCCAACTCAAACAGTTGATCGAAGGCGTCATACGGTGGGGTTCTGATGAACCCCCATCCGTATGACGCCTTCGACATCTCCGTGCCCGCCCGTGCGGTGGTGCTGGACGAGGACCGCGGGTCGCTGCCCTACCGCCTGATCCACGGGGAGTCGCTGGTGGCCGCGGCCGCCTGGGCGGCCGGCGAGTCGGGTGTGGACCTCCTCGACCAGACCGTGCCCTGGTCGCACCTCGCCGAGGAGGGCGACACCCTGCTCCTGCACGACGCCCTCTGTCCGATGACCCCGCCGGAGTTCCTGGCGCGGTGTGCGGAGCGGGCCGCCGTCGAGGACGTCGTCGTGGTCGGGGTCCGACCGGTCACCGACACGGTCAAGCAGGCCCACCCGGCGCCGGGTGGCGAGGTCCTCGGCGCCAGCGTCGACCGCGACGCACTGGTGAGCGTCTGCTCGCCGGTCGTGCTGCCGCCTGCGGTCGTGCGCGACCTGTTCGCCGAGGGGGCGTCGCTGCCGTCGACGGACTTCGTCGAGCTCGTCGCGATCCTCCGGGCGAGGTACGGCGAGGCGCGCATCGAGCTCGCCCCGGCACCTGCGCAGGCACGTCGGGTTGCCTCGGAGGAGGACCTCGCCGTGCTCGCCGCGCTCACTGCCCCCGGCTGAGGCTCCGGTCCAGCAGGCGCTCGGCGACCGGGATGTCCTCGGCGAAGGTGATCTTGAGGTTGCCCGGACCGGAGGCGACGGACCGGACGGTCAGGTCGGGGCCCGGAGCGAACTCGGTGAACGCCGCGGCGGTGTCGGTGCCCTCGAACCCTGCTGTCGAGGCGGCGGCGTAGGCCGCGAGCAGTGGCGCCGCCCGGAACGCCTGCGGCGTCTGCACGCCCACCAGGCGGCTGCCCGGACCGCCCGGTGCCGGGTGGTCGGCGCCGTCGCGCGGCAGCAGGCCCGCCAGCTCGGTCGTGGGTACGGCGCCGCCGTACTCCCGTGCGGTGGCGATCGTGCGCTCGTACAGCTCCACGGTGGCCAGCGGCCGGGCGCCGTCGTGGATCGCGATCACGTCGATGCTGCGTTCGGCCACGCGGGGCGCGAGCAGGTCGAGCGCCGCCTGCTCGGAGGCCTGGCGGGTCGCGCCACCGTCGATGAGGAGGACCTCGTGCTCGCCGATGACCGGCGCGAGGACCGCGCCGACGGCGGAGCGTTCGCCGGGCCGACACACGACGACGACGGGGTCGACGCCGGGCACCGCGAGGGCGGTGCGGACCGATCGGGCCAGGATCGGCAGGTCGTGCAGCGGCAGCAGGACCTTGTTGATCTCGGCTCCGACCCGGGTGCCGCTACCGGCGGCGAGGACGACGATGGCTGCGCTGGACACCTCGGCAGGTTAGCGCTCACGGCTGTTCGTCCGAGCGGAAGGGTTTTCATGCTCGTTACAAAGCGAAACAACCCCGAGAACAGCGCGCGCCTACGTTCGGCTGCATGACAGGTCGCGGGACCGTGGAGGAATGGCAGCCGGTCTGCCGAATGGTCGAACTCGAGGTCGATCGTGGGGTGACTGCGCTCGTGCACGGTCAGGCCGTCGCGATCTTCCGCACCGGGGACGACGCGGTCTACGCGTTGGGCAACCACGACCCGTTCGCCCGGCACGCCGTCGGGGGCATCTCGAAGGGGATCGTGGGACGGCGCGGTGAGACGCCCTTCGTCGCCTCGCCCGCGCATCGGCACGCGTTCGACCTGCGGACCGGACGGTGCCTGGACGACCTGCACGTCACCGTCCCGGCGTACGACGTCAAGGTGGTCGAGGGCGTCGTGCTGATCGGCCACCGCAAGGTCCAGGCGGCCTGACCGCAGAGCTCCCTGGCCCCAGAGATACCTGATCGGGGAGATTCAGGTGCGTGCGCGGTGCCGGGGTCGCAGGCGGGAGGCCGGACGCTCGCCCGAGGGTTGGTCGGCGACCCGGGCCAGGGCGCGGTCCACGAGCGCGCAGAGCTCGGTGCTGACCAGCTCGCGCCGCTCGAACGGGAGGTAGTGGCCGGCGCCGGGCGCCACCAGCAGACGGGCGCCGCGGATGCCCTGGGCGATCTTGCCGGCATGCTCGGGTGGGGTCAGCAGGTCGCGGCCGCCGACCAGGACGGTCGTGGGGACGTCGTCGAACGCTGCCAGGTTGCCGATCCGGTCGTGCGCCATCATGTCCTTGAAGAAGCCCGACATCGTCTCGGGCCAGGCGTGGATCAGCTGGTCGACGACGTGTCCGACGTCGCGGGGACGGGCCGGGGTGCCGAACAGGAACCTCGAGGCGATCTGTCGCTCGATCACGGGGAACCGTTCGCGACGGCTCAGGCTCAGCATCCGTGACCTGTTGGCGAGGATGAACGGCAGGCGGTCGCGCAGGAGCGGCCCGGCCACCGCCGGCAGGCCGAGGGTCACCTTGCCGAGCTCGCCGCTCGTGGTGCTGACGAACATCGCACCGGCGATGCGCGGCACCAGGTCGGATCGCTCCTCGGGCAGGGCGGTGATCGTCATGCCGCCGACGGAGTGCCCGGCGATCACGAGCGGCCCCTCGGGCGCGTAGGTGTCGACGACCAGGCCGAGGTCGCGCGCGAGGTGCGGGATCGTGCACGCGGCCTCGCTCGCGCGGTCGGAGCGGCCGTGGCCGCGGTGGTCCCACGTGATGTTCCGGACGTCGTGGCCGTAGCGCGCGAGCAGGTCGGTGACCTGGTAGTGCCAGTCGGACTCGTCGGCCGTCCAGCAGTGGGACAGGAGCACCGTCAGTGGTGCATCGTCACGACCGCGGACCGTCACGTGGATCCGGAGGCCGTCCTCGCTGATCACGTTGTGCTCGCTCATGGGGCCTCCTCGACGTCGATGTCGCGAGCCACCCTGCCACGCCGGAGGCCATCTGCGACAGCGTGTCGCACGGACCGTGGTACGACGTCGCGCCGCCTCAGGAGCTCAGCAGCGCCGTCGCCATCGCGGCGACGCCCTCGCCCCGTCCGGTGAGGCCGAGGCCGTCCGTGGTGGTCGCCGAGAGCGAGACGGGAGCACCGACGACGGCGGACAGCGCGGCTTCGGCCTCGGCCCGGCGGGGGCCGATCCGCGGACGGTTGCCGATGACCTGCACCGCGACGTTGACGACGGTGAAACCGGCCGCCCGGACCCGGTTGAGCGTCTCGCCGAGCAGCGCGGCGCCGCTGGCGCCGGCCCACTGTGGCTGCGACGTACCGAAGTTGCTGCCCAGGTCGCCCAGGCCGGCCGCGGAGAGCAGTGCGTCGCACGCGGCGTGGGCCGCGACGTCGGCGTCGGAGTGCCCGTCGAGACGGACGTCCTCCTCGGGCCACAGCAGCCCGCCGAGCGCGAGCGGGGGGTCCTCCGGTGCTCGCGGCACGAGCCGGTGCACATCGGTGCCGATGCCGATCCGCAGACCTGCGCCCGTCATTTCGACACTCCGCCAGCGGTTGGGTTCACGCGCTGATCATGCCTGAGGGACAATCACCGGGTGAAGACATCCCGTGGCTGGTGGGCGCTCTCCGGCCTCGTCGCCGGCGTCGTCGGCCTGGCGCTCAGCTATGCCGCTGCCGCGCTGCTCCACGTGCGGGAGTCCCCGGTCGCCGTGGTGGCGGAAGGATTCGCCTCCCTGACGCCCGGACCGGTCGTGAAATGGGCGATCAACACCTTCGACAAGGACGACAAGAAGGTCCTGGTCGTCGGGATCATCCTGTTCCTCCTCGTCGCCTTCGCGCTGCTCGGGCGCCTGGCCCGACGCCGGTGGTGGGCGGCCGTGACCGGGTACGTCGTCCTCGCGGGCATCGCTGTCGTCGCCGTGGCGACCAAGCCCAATCCGTCGGTCATCGACTTCGCCCCGACCGTCGTCGGCTTCCTGTTCTGGATCGTGACGCTCGCGGTGCTCGCCGAGTGGTTGCGCCGCTGGGAGCTCGTCGCGGAGAGCGAGGACCCGCGGGCCGAGCCGATGCACACACGTCGGCACTTCTTCCTCGCCGTCGGCGGCGCGACCGCGTTCGCTGGTGCCGCGGGCCTGCTCGGCCGCGTGGCCGGGTCGGCACGTCGTCGCGCCGAGGAGAGCCGCCGTCTGCTGCGGATCGAGGGCGTCACCGCCCCGGACGTCCCGGACGGGGTGAGCTTCGAGATCCCCGGCGTCAGCACGTGGGAGACGCCGAGCGACGACTTCTACCTGATCGACACGGCCTTCATCAAGCCGACCATCGCGCCGGCCGACTGGTCGCTGCGCATCCACGGAATGGTCGAGAAGGAGATCACGCTCTCCTACCGCGACCTCGTCGCGCGCGAGATCACCCAGGACTGGATCACGCTCAACTGCGTCTCGAACACCGTCGGCGGCGACCTGATCGGCAACGCCTGGTGGAGCGGCGTGCGGCTGGCCTCGATCCTCGCCGAGGCCGGGCCCCTGCCCGAGGCCAACGCCGTCCTGCAGACCTCGGACGACGGCTGGAACTGCGGTACGCCGCTCGCCGCCCTGATGGACGAGCGCAACGCCATGCTCGCCGTGGCGATGAACGGCGAGCCGCTCCCGATCGAGCACGGCTTCCCGGTCCGCACCATCGTCCCGGGCCTCTACGGCTACGTGTCGGCCACCAAGTGGGTCGTCGACATGGAGGTCACCCGCTTCGACGACATCACGGCGTACTGGACCGACAAGGGTTGGTCCGAGCTCGGCCCGGTCAAGATCGCCTCCCGCATCGACGTGCCGCGCAACGGCGACGACGTGCCCGCGGGCGAGCTCGTGGTCGCCGGCGTGGCCTGGTTGCAGCACACCGGAATCTCCGCGGTCGAGGTGCAGGTCGACGGCGGCCGTTGGCAGCGGGCCGAGCTCGCCACCACGCCCAACGTCGACACCTGGGTCCAGTGGCGGGTCAGCCTCGACGTGGAGGAGGGCAGCCGCCAGCTCCGGGTGCGGGCCATCGACCTCGAGGACGACGTCCAGACGGGCGCCATCGCCGACGTCCTGCCCGACGGTGCCACCGGCTGGCACACCATCGAGATCAACGCGAAGGCCTGAGCACACGTGGACGACTTCTCGACCCTGCCCGGTGGCGCGCTCGTGGTCGGCGGCTCGGGCGGCCTCGGCCGTGCGATCGCCGAGCTGCTCATCGAGCGTGGCGCGAAGGTCGCGGTCACCCACCGCTCCCGTCCGGTCGACATCGGCGTGGGGTCGTACGGCCTGGACCTCGCGGACGTGTCCGAGGTCCCGCGGGTCCTCAACCACGCGGCTGCCGAGCTCGGGGGACTGCACACGGTCGTCCACGCCGCCGGCCCCCACGTCCCGATGGTGCACCTCTCGCGGGTGCCTCCTGCCGACCTGGCCGCCCAGCTCGCCGTCGACACCGGCGGCTTCTTCGCGGTCGCCCACGCGGCGCTGCCCTTCCTGCGCGAGTCGAAGGGCTCGCTGACGGCCGTCACGACCGCAGCCACCGCCCGCTTCCCGGTCCGCGACGGGCTGTCGTCTGCGCCCAAGGCCGCCGTCGAGGCGCTGGTGCGCGGACTGGCCGTCGAGGAGGGCCGGTTCGGCGTGCGCGTCAACGCGGTCGGTCCCGGCATGCTCACCGACGGCATGGCCGAGCGACTGATCAGCAGCGGTGAGCTCGACGACCACGCCCTCGAGGTGACGCGCGGCAACATCCCGCTGCGGACCTTCGGGAGCGCCGCCGACATCGCCGAGGCCGTCTGCTTCCTCGCCTCCGCCCGCGCCGGGTTCATCACCGGCCAGAAGCTCGACGTCGACGGCGGGTATGGCTGCTAGCGCGCGGATGAGCGACCCGTCGACCACCATCCCTAGACTGGGCGGGTGACGATCAGGCTCTACGACACCGCGACCCGCGAGGTCCGTGACTTCGTGCCCCTCCAGGAGGGCAGGGCGGGTCTGTACGTGTGTGGTCTGACGGTGCAGAGCGAGCCCCACGTCGGGCACGTCCGCTCCGGGGTCAACTTCGACGTGCTGCAGCGCTGGTTGCGCCACCGCGGCTTCGAGGTCACCTTCATCCGCAACATCACCGACATCGACGACAAGATCCTCACCAAGTCGGCCGAGCAGGGACGTCCCTGGTACAACCTCGCCTACGCGATGAAGATCGAGCTCGACAAGGCGTACGCCGCGCTCAACGTCGCCCCGCCGACGTACGAACCCGCGGCCACCGGCCACATCCCCGAGATGATCGTGCTGATCGAGCGGCTGATCGAGCGCGGTCACGCGTACGCCGCAGCGGACTCCTCCGGCGACGTCTACTTCGACGTCCGGTCGTGGCAGCAGTACGGCGAGCTGACCCACCAGGGCATCGAGGACATGGAGCCGGCTGCCGACGCCGATCCGCGCGGCAAGCGCGACCCCCGTGACTTCGCCCTCTGGAAGGGCCGCAAGGAGTCCGAGCCGGCGACCGCGTCCTGGCCGAGCCCGTGGGGGCCGGGCCGACCGGGCTGGCACATCGAGTGCTCGGCGATGGCCGGCAAGTACCTCGGCGACGCCTTCGACATCCACGGCGGCGGCGTCGACCTGCGCTTCCCGCACCACGAGAACGAGCAGGCGCAGTCACGCGCTGCGGGCGGTGCCTTCGCGTCGTACTGGATGCACAACGCCTGGATCACCACCGCCGGCGAGAAGATGAGCAAGTCGCTCGGCAACACCCTCTCGATCCCGGCGATCCTCGAGCGCTACCGCGGCGCCGAGCTGCGCTACTACGTTGTCGCGGCGCACTACCGCTCCCACGTCGAGTTCTCCTTCGAGGCCCTCGACGAGGCCGCGGTGGGCTACCGCCGGATCGAGGCCTTCCTCGAGCGGGCCGGGTCGCCGGCGCTCGACGCCGGTGCCGTCCCCGACGCCTTCGCGGCTGCGATGGACGAGGACCTCGGGACCCCTGCAGCGGTGGCCGTCCTGCACGACACGGTGCGTGAGGGCAACCGCCAGCTGGCAGCGGGCGAGGACGTGACCTCGAGTGCCGCCTCGGTCGCGGCCATGCTCGACGTCCTGGGCGTGCACCCGGCCGACCCGGCCTGGGCCGGCAGCGGCGGCTCGGACACCGAGGAACGCCTCACCGCGGCGGTGGACGCACTGGTGGCAGGTCTGCTCGACGAGCGTGCGCAGGCGCGGGTCGACAAGGACTGGGCACGTGCGGACGCCATCCGCGACCGGATCAAGTCGGCCGGCATCGAGGTCACCGACACCCCTGATGGACCTACCTGGACGGTGAACTGACATGGCTGGGAACTCGAGCCGCAAGGGCGCGATCCGCAAGACGAACAAGAAGGCGAGCGTCGGCTCCGGCGGCAAGGTGCGCCGCGGCCTCGAGGGCCGCGGCCCGACGCCGAAGGCGACCGAGCGCGAGTACCACAAGGCGCACAAGGTGGCCGAGGCCAAGAAGCGTGCCGAGAAGCGCGGCAGCACCGGCGGCCCGCGGGGTCGGCGCAAGAGCGGGGACGCCGAGTGGATCGCCGGGCGCAACCCGGTCGTCGAGGCGCTGCGCGAGAAGGTGCCGGTGACCGCGGTGTACGTCGCCGAGGGCGCCGAGCGCGACAACCGCCTGCGTGAGGTCTTCCGGATCGCCGCCGAGGGCGGCATCGGCCTGCTCGAGGTGAGCCGCAACGAGCTGGACCGACTCACCGACGGAGCCGTCCACCAGGGCCTCGCCGCACGGATCCCGGCGTACGAGTACGCCCACCCGGAGGACCTGCTCGACGCCGCCGACGAGGCCAAGGAGAAGGCGCTCGTCGTCATGCTCGACTCGATCACCGACCCGCGCAACCTGGGCGCGATCGTGCGGAGCGCCGCCGGGTTCGGTGCGCACGGCGTGGTCATCCCGGAGCGTCGCGCGGCGTCGATGACGGCCTCGGCCTGGAAGACCTCGGCCGGTGCTGCGGCGCGGTGCCCCGTCGCGCAGACGGTCAACCTGACCCGCCAGATCAAGGCCTACCAGGAGGCGGGCTGCTTCGTCATCGGCCTCGCTGCCGACGGTGACCTCTCGCTGCCCGAGCTCGTCGCGGACGCAGACCTGGTCTCCGACCACCTCGTCATCGTCGTCGGTTCCGAGGGCGAGGGCCTCTCCCGCCTGGTCGCCGAGAGCTGCGACCGGCTGATGTCGATCCCGATGTCCAGCGCGCTGGAGTCCCTCAACGCGGGCGTCGCGGCCTCGGTCGCGCTCTACGCCATCGCCGAGGCCCGGTCCCGGTAGGAGCTGGGCCTGCCGTGCCGACACTTCTCCGGGTGCTGAAGGTCCTCGGCGGGGTCGGCGCGTGGGCGCTCCTCGCCGCGGTCGTCGCGTCGACGATCTTCGTCGGCAGCGAGCGCACGGTCGACCTCGCGAGCCACGAGGCCACCGTCAGCCCGGACTTCTCGGGCGACGTGGTGCTGCGCAGCGGCCCGATCCTGCCCGACCTGCGGGCGCCGTCGGGCTCCCGGGTCGGTGTGGAGATCGAGCTCGGCAAGACCGACACGACCTCGCTGCAGGAGCTGACGGCGCGGTACGCCGCCATCGCCTCCCAGCCCGAGGGCCAGATCGCGGTGGTGAGCCGCGCGGTCCGCACGATGGCGGTCGCCGCCGCCGTCCAGGGGGCTGCCCTGGCGGTGCTCCCGTTCCTGGTGTGGGTGGCCGTGGGACGCGAACGCCGACGGGTGCTGCTCACCCGGCTCCCGAGCGTGGGCGGCGTCGCGACCGGCCTGCTCGTCGTACTCCTCGTGGTGGCGCTGGCGGCGCCAGTCGGCTGGGGCCGCCAGGACCCTGCTGCGCAGGAGTGGAGCACGCTGGGGGAGTTCATCGGTGACGAGATCCCGCTCCCGGCCCAGGCCCGGGACGTGGAGATCATGGGCGACGCCACGACCGAGGAGACCCGTCGGCTGATCTCCAGCGCGGTCAGCAGCTATGACCAGGGCCTGGAGTTCTACACCAAGGCGGCCGAGGACGCCGCCGGGCTCGAGTTGCGTGAG
The DNA here is from genome assembly GCF_001428565.1 of Nocardioides sp. Root190. GTDB lineage: Bacteria > Actinomycetota > Actinomycetes > Propionibacteriales > Nocardioidaceae > Nocardioides. The sequence goes on from NZ_LMIA01000008.1 coordinate 195,816, forward strand.
CCGGAGGACGGCGAGACCGTCGCGGTCCTGGTCTCGGACCGTCACCTCAACGTCGGCATGGACAAGGTCGCGCGGGCGATCGGCGACCGGGCAGGCGCCACGGTGGCGTTCGACGCCGGCGACGACACCTCGACCGGGGAGCGCTGGGAAGCCTTCTCGCTCGACTCGGTCTCGGCGGCCTTCGAGGACTACGACGGCCGGTGGGCCGTGGCCGGCAACCACGACAACGGGACCTTCGTGCGCTCGCACATGGAGGACCTGGGCTGGACCTACTTCGACGGTGAGGTGATCGAGGGGCCCGGTGGCTCGCGGATCCTCGGCGTCGACGACCCCCGGGCCAGCGGTCTGGGCAACTGGCGCGACGAGACCGGGCTGAGCTTCAGCGAGGTCTCCGACCGCGTCACCGAGACCGCCTGCGCCGCGGACGAGGCCGACGACCGGGTGGCGACCCTCCTGCTGCACGACGCCAACATGGGCAGGGGAGCACTCGCCGAGGGATGCGTCGACCTGGTGATCGGCGGCCACGTCCACGTCCAGTCCGGACCCACCCCGGTGACGGCGGAGGACGGCCGGATCGGCTATCGCTACACCGCCGGGACGACCGGCGGCGCGGCGTACGCGATCGCCATCGGCAGCAAGCTGCGACGGGCCGCCAGCGTTGCGCTGATCACCTACCGCGAGGGCCGTCCGGTGGGAATCCAGTCGGTCACCCTGCAGACCAACGGCCGCTACGACGTCGACGAGTACGTCGAGCTCCTCTACTGACGTCGGATCGCTCCGCGTCGGATCCGATCACGACGCGGTCTGGCGATGACGCATTTGGAGAAGGTTCCCCTAAGGTGATCCTGAAAATTCGCTGAGGGTGTCTCGGGCCGCCCTTCACTCGGAAAGGGATCCCCCCATGGGAAAGAGCCTCATCGCCAAGCTCGGCGGCGTCGGCATCGCGATCATCGTCGCGGTCGTCTTCTACTTCGTTCAGAACAAGGGCCAGGAGAAGATCGCCGAGGCCAACGCGCCTGAGGTCGGTCAGTGCCTGAGCGTGACCGGCACGATCAACGCCAAGCACGAGGAGCAGAAGTGTGCCGACCTCGCGGCGACCTACAAGGTCACCGCGGACAACGGTGACTGCGACGAGAACGAGACCACCTACAAGATCTCGCTCGGCTCCGGCAACAGCGCCAACGTGGCCGACCTGTGCCTCGCGCTCAACGCGAACGAGGGCGACTGCCTGAGCCTCGGTGCCAGCACCGAGGAGAAGGTCGACTGCGCTGCCACGAAGGGCACCTCGCTGAAGGTCGCCTCCGTCGGCAAGTCGGGCGACACCTGCGCCAGCCCCGGTCAGCCGCTCGAGTACACGAAGCGCGACCTGCTGTACTGCCTGGTCGAGAACGCCTGACCTCGCACCGCACCTGTTCCGGCCGGGATCCCGCAAGGGAGCCCGGCCGGGGCTGTTTCTCAGGAGAATGAGGCCATGACCGACCCGTACAGCTCCCCGAACCTCCCGCCGCCCTCCGGGCAGCCGATGAATCCGTACGCGCCGCCCCCGACCCCGTCCTCGGGCGGGAGCGGGAAGAAGCTCTGGATCATCCTGGGAGCCGTCCTGCTCGGCCTGCTGCTCCTGTGCGGCGGCGGTGCCGTGGCGCTCGTGGTGATCGGCAGCGACGCGGTCAAGGAAGCTGTCGACGACATTGCCGACGAGCGGGTCGACGCGCCCGAGGTCGGCGAATGCCTCAGCGTCACCGGCACGATCAACGCCGAACACGAGACGCACGACTGCGATGAGCTCGACGCCACCTACGAGGTCACCTCCGATGACGGTGACTGCGACGAGAACGAGACCACCTACGTGATCTCGCTCGGCACCGGCAACACCGGCAATGTCGCCGACCTCTGCCTGATCCTCAACGCGGACGAGGGGGACTGCCTCAGCCTTGGTGTCAGCACCGAGGAGAAGGTCGACTGCGCTGCCACGAAGGGCACCTCGCTGAAGGTTGCCAGCGTCGGCAACGCCGGCGACACCTGCGCCGTGCCGGGCCAACCGCTGGAGTACGCCACGCGTGACGTCCTGTTGTGCCTGGTCGACAACGGCTGACCGTCCGGTGCTCGGGGAGCGCCAGCCGGCCTCGCTGGTCAGGTCCCGTCCCCCGGCGCGTCCCCATCCGTCTAGGCTTGGCCACACCTTCCCCGGTTGCTCTGCTGGCATGGGCGCCCAGACTTTGAATCTGGTTGTCGTTGGTTCGATTCCAACCCGGGGAGCCACGCTCGCGATGGCGTCGAGGCGTTGCGGGCCCGTTCGAGCCCGCGACGCCGTCCTCGCGACAGCAAGCACCGGGCCGCCATACTGCGGGTATGACGACAATCCCTGATCTGAGCGGCAAGACGTATGTCGTGACCGGTGCCAACTCCGGCCTGGGTCTCGAGGTGGCGAAGAAGCTGACGGCTGCAGGTGGGCACGTCGTCCTGGCCTGTCGCGATGTGGCGAAGGGCGAGGCGGCCGCTGCCGCCCTGTCCGGACCGGGGACCTGGGAGGTCCGCGCGCTGGACCTCGGCGACCTCAACTCCGTGCGTGCCTTCGCTGCCGGCTGGACCGCTCCGATCACGACGCTGGTCAACAACGCCGGCATCATGATGGTCGCCGAGGGGCGGACGGCGGACGGCTTCGAGCTGCAGCTCGGGACCAACCACCTGGGCCACTTCGCCCTGACCAACCTGCTGCTGCCGCTCATCGAGGAGCGGGTCGTGTCGGTGTCCTCGGACCTGCACCGCGGACGGCAGGTCAACTTCGACAACCTCGACCTGGTGGGGGAGTACGGCCCGACCCGTGCCTACCAGCAGTCCAAGCTGTCCAACCTCCTCTTCACCTCCGAGCTGCAGCGCCGGCTGACGGCGGCAGGATCGGCGGTCGTCGCGCACGGATGCCATCCGGGCTACTCCGCGACCAACCTCCAGAGCCACCACGCGAACCCGCTGATGAACAAGCTGATGTGGGTCGGCAACAAGGTGGTCGCGACGAGTGCCGAGTTCGGCGCCCGACCGACCTTCCACGCGATCACCGCAGACCTCCCCCCGGACAGCTACGTCGGGCCGTCGGGTTTCCGTGGGCTCCGCGGCGCGCCGGGCATCAACCAGCGCTCGAAGGAGGCCCGGGACGCCGATGCGGCCCGGCGTCTGTGGTCGGTGTCCGAGGAGCGCACGGGGGTGGCCTGGTCGCTGGCGTGACCCCGGAACGGTGAACCGCTGCCGCGCACGTGTGACAGCCGGACTGTGACAGTAGTGCTGTCATTGTGGACGGATCTCGGCTACGTTGCCGTCCATGGAGCCTTCTGCGCGCATCCTCGTCTTCGGTGCCACCGGGTACACCGGTGAGCTCACGGCCCGGAGCCTGGTCCGCCAGGGCGTGCGGCCGGTCCTCGTCGCCCGCTCCGCCGAACGCGTCACGGCGCTCGCGACGGAGCTGGGTGGTCTGGAGCACGCCGTGGCCGACGCGGGGGACGCGACCGCACTCGCGGGCGTCGTACGGGCCGGGGACGTCCTGATCAGCACGGTGGGGCCGTTCCTGAGGTACGGCGAAGCCGCAGTTCAGGTCGCGGCCGAGAAGGGCGCCCACTACCTCGACTCGACGGGGGAGGGGCCGTTCCTGCGCAGCGTCTTCGAGCGGTGGGGGCCGGTCGCCGACGCCAACGGTGCGGCGCTGCTCTCAGCGTTCGGCTTCGACTTCGTGCCCGGCAGCCTGGCCGGTGCGCTCGCCGTCGAGAAGGCAGGCGCGGCGGCCACCCGGGTCGACGTCGGCTACTTCGTGCGCAACTTCGGGACCAGCGGCGGGACCCGGGCCTCGGTCGCGGGGATGATGCTCGAGCAGGGCTTCGCCTTCCGGGACGGTGCCCTGCGGCCCGAGCGCGCAGGGCGACGCGTCGAGCGGTTCGAGGTCGGCGGTCGCACGCTGACAGCCGCATCGGTCCCGGGAGCCGAGCACCTGGCGTTGCCGGCGGCGTACCCGCAGCTGCGCGACGTCGGTTCCTTCCTGGGCGTCCCACCGGCCCTCGCGCGCGGCATGGCCCTCGCCACGCTCGCCTCGACGCCGGTCCGGAGCGTGCGGCCGCTGAAGTCCCTCGCCCTGGCTGCTGCCGGACGGCTGGTGAAGGGCTCGACCGGCGGACCGTCCGCGCAGCAGCGGGCCAACGCCTCGGTCAGCATCGTCGCCGTGGCCCGCGCCGCCGACGGCAGCGTGCTGGCGACCTCGACGCTCGAGGGGCCCGATCCCTACGACTACACCGCCGACATGCTCGCGTGGGGCGCCATCGCAGCAGCCTCGGGCCGGTTGCTCTCGACCGGCGGGCTCGGCCCGGTGGGCGCCTTCGGGCTCGACGCACTGGTCGAGGGCTGCGCCGCGGCGGGCCTGAAGGAGGTCGGCGCATGAGCCGCCCGGCGCCGTCCGCGCTGCCGAACACCGACGTCGCGGTGACCCGTCACGGGGCTGGTACGTCGGCCATCTGATCGGCGTCGACGAGACGCTCAAGCCGCTCGAGGAGGCAGGTGAGGCGGCCGACGTCCTCGCCATCCCGGACGGGACGGCGAAGCACGTGCTCCGCGCGCTGCGTCCCGTCCTGCTCGCGGCCGACCAGGCGCGTCTGCTGGTCCTGGGTCGTGAGCGCGTCTCCGCCCCGAGGCTGTGCCGCTCGCGAACGCGAGCTGGCACGCCTCAAGGCGGAGAACGCCATGGATCACGACCTCGTCGACGCCGTACCCGGCGCCGTGGGTGCTACCGCTTGACCGCAGCCGTCACACCGCTGGTCTTCGCGACCGTGCGGTAGCCGGACTTGGTGCCGGTGACGACCACCCGGATCCGCTTGCCGACCTGCGCGCGGGTCGGCTTGAAGGTCCGGCTGGTGGCGCCGCGGATGGTGGTGCCGTTCGAGGTCCAGCGGTAGGTCAGGCGGGTGCCGGACGTCCAGGAGCCGGGGGTGGCGGTCAGCGTGCGACCGACCTTCGCGGTGCCCGAGATCTTCGGCGTCGGGGCGACGAGCGTTCCCTGCGCGACCTGGGCGCTGTACGGACTCACCACCGTGGCGGGGGTGAAGCCCGCGAGGGTGCCGGTGACGTGGACCCGGATCCGACGGGCGACCTGGGTGGCGCTGACGACCATCGTGGCGGACCGGCTGAGCACGGTGCCGGCGTTGTTGCGCCACTCGTAGGTGAGCGCCGTGCCCTCGGGCCAGCTACCCGTGGTCGCCACCGAGAGCCGGGAGGCGACGGATGCCTTGCCGGTCACTGCGACGGCGCCCGGCTTCGCCAGCGTCGAGGGAGCGGTCCACGAAGCGGTGGCAGGCGCACCGGTGAAGGCACCGTTGGTGCTCGTCACGCTCAGCGTGTAGGTGTGGCCGGCGAGGAGGTTGGTGAACTCGTGGTCGGTCATGAAGCTCTCGGCCGTGATGGCCTCGCCGCCGGCGTCGTCCTGCAGCGTGAGCCGGTAGGACAACGAGCCGTCGGAGGCGCCGCCGGACGACGAGGGCGCGGACCACGTGGCACTCAGCGTGGAGCTGTCCCATTCCGAGGTGAGCGCGGTGAGGCCGGTCGGCGCGCTGGGTGCCTCGAGGGCGTGCACGCGGGTGACCTCCTCGCCGGTGGGCTCCTCGGACACCGGGTCGAGCACGTCGTGGTCCATGGTCGCGTAGAGCCGGCCGCTGGGGTCGAGGGTGGCGAGCCCGATGAAGCCCGAGCCGCCGAGGTCGGCGGCCGGGGCAGGCTCCTCCTCGGTGTAGGACGCGAGCTGGTCGGCGTCGTACGCGGAGACGCCGGTGCCGGGGAGGTAGACGGTCTCGCCGTCGGGCGAGACAGCCACCGAGAACACCGGGTAGTCGATGGGGATGTAGAGGTCGGTCTCGCCGCCGATGACGTTCAGGCCGTACTCCTGCGGGCCGTCCTCGACGTTGCGGAAGCTCGTCGCGTAGATCAGCCCGTTCACCTCGTCGACGTCCACGTCGATGACGCTGTCGTCGGAGGAACCGTCCGGTCCGAGGACGACCTTCTCGCCCACCTCCTCGCCGCTGATGATGCGCAGGGAGGCCTGGTTGCCCTCCTCGAGGTAGTCGGTGCCGGCGACGACGACGTCGGTCGACTCGCCGTTCGGGAGCAGGGCGAGCTTCGTGGGGGCGATGTTGTAGCCGAGGTTGACGGTCGCGCTGCCGATGCGACGGACCTTCGCGGCGCCGTCGTCCGTGGAGGACAACCACGTGCCGCCCGCGCCCGTGGCGATGTCGTAGAGGCTGGAGAAGCCCTCGCTCACCCTCGAGCTCACCGTCATCGTCTCGGTGTCGATTGTCCAGACGTAGTTGCCCGTTCCGTTCTCGGGGTACTCCTCGTCCACCTGCGTGCCGATCACCCGGAGGGTCGCACCGTCGGGGCTCGCGGCCACGGCGGACGGCCACGAGCCGTTGCCCAGGTGGACCTTGACCCCGGCGCCGACGGCCTCGACGTAACCGTCGATCTCGTCGAACACGTAGTCCTCGTCGGTGTCGACGCCGACGTAGCCGACGGCGTACACGTCATCGGCGGTCGCGACCAGGTCGGTGGGGGAGAACGTCAGGTCCTGCGGGAAGTCCGCGAGCTCGGCGGCGTGGGCCGTTCCGAGGCAGGCGAGTCCAGCGGTGAGGACGGCCGCGGCAGCGATGCCGGCGCCCAGTCGTCGGGGGAGCGGCGCGTGCGGCCGAGGTGCGTGCATGTCGTCAGTCGTCCTTCCAAGGGGCGCGATTGTCGGGCCCGTCCGAAGAGCCTGTCGGCCGTCAGGGCCTCGATGTGTGGCTTTTTCCGGCCATGGCAGGAACCGGACGGACCGATCCGGGCGCGACCGGTCACCCACGGCCGTGCCACGATCGGTCCATGGCCTCGGACCTGATCGGCACGCCTGCCGACCTCCTCGCCGTGGGTCTGCGCACCCGCGCGGGGACGGTCGCGCAGCTGGCGGCGCTCGCCGTGCGGGACGAGGACGAGGTGCGTCGCGACCTCCGGACCCTGGTCGCCGAGGGCTACGTCGCCGTCGACGGCGAGCACGTGCGCTACGCCGATCCGGTCGACGTCGTCGCTGCGACGGTACGACGGCGCGCGGCTGCGCTCGAGGCCGACCTGTCCCAGGGGCTCGCCGACCTGACCCGGGCGGTCGGCGCTCTCCCGGGCCTCACCGGCGAGTGGGCCAGCGAGGGACTGCGCGCGGGTCGGGCCGAGGTCTTCCACGGACCCGAGGCGGTGGTCGACCTGTGGCACGCACGCAACGCCAGGGAGCCCTCGATGCGCACCGACGTGGTCCTGCCGGACGCCTCGCGGCTCTACGTCGCCGACCCTGCGATGCAGGAGGTCTGGCACGACGCCAGCCGTGGGGAGGGCCGCCATGCCCGCGTGATCGCCTCCATCGCCGACGCCACCCATCCCGCCGCGCAGGACCGCGTGGCCGAGGAGCTCGCCGGCGGCGTCCAGATCAGGCTGCTCGATGCACCCCCGAGCTGGTTCTGGGTGACCGACGAGACGACCGTCGCCCTGCCGTTGGTGTGGGGTGAGCACTGGCCGACGTCGGTGCTCGCGATCCGCGACCGTGCGGTCGCCGGGATGGCCGGTTGGCTGTTCGAGCGGATGTGGGAGCGCGCCGTACCCGTCCGCACCGAGGCTGCTGCCTGGCACCCGCTCCTGGACCTGATGAGTGCGGGCGCCACCCTCGAGGCGGCGTCCCGGGCGCTGGGCATCTCCGAGCGCACCGGTCGCCGGCGGATCTCCGAGGCGATGTCGCACTTCGGCGCGGGCACGATGCTCGAGCTCGGCGTCGCCTGGGCCAGCGGAAGGCCGCGCTGAGATGGCGCCGAGCCGTCCGTCGATGCCGCGCTGGGTGAGTCGCTCGCTGTGGGACGTCGTGCCGCGCGACCACCGCGACACCTCCGGAGCGCTGCGGCGCCGGCAGGCGGTGACGATCGCCTTCGTCCTGCTCGGGGCAGTGGTCCTGGGGATCTCGCTGCGGATCGAACCGGGAAGCGGCTGGTTCTACCCCGCGACCTTCGCCCTGGCGGTCGTGTGGACGATCGGCGCCTTCGCCTCCGGACCGTTGCACCTGGGGCGGATCGCCTCGTTGCGGGACGACGACCGGCTGGTGCGGCCGGTCCTCGCCCCGGTCCTGCTCGGCCTCGGGCTCGCGGGGGTGTTCGTCGTCGGCGCGCTGGTGGTGCGGGAGATCCCCTGGCTGGATCGCCAGGTGCGATCGGTCCTCGACTTCGCGGACCAGGGCTCGCTCCCGCTGCTGGTCCTGATCACCGCGGTGAACGGGGTCGCCGAGGAGGTCTTCTTCCGTGGCGCCGCCTATGCCGCCGTGCCCCGCCACCCGGTCGGCTGGACCACCGTCGCCTACGTGATCGCCACCCTCGCGACCGGCAACGTGATGCTCGCCTTCGCGGCGATCCTGCTCGGCGTCGTCGTCGGGCTCGAGCGCCGGGCGTCGGGCGGGATCCTCGGGCCGGTCCTCACCCACTGCACCTGGTCGCTGACGATGCTCTTCGCGCTGCCCCTGCTCTTCGGCCAGTGACGGGCGCTTGGCCCGCGGTTCAGATCTGGTCGCCCTCGGCGAGGCGTTCGGCGAGCGCGCGTCGTACGGCCTCGCGATAGGAGACGGGCTCGCCCGGCACGATGTCCCGGATCCGGTGGTCGGTGACGACCACCTCGGTGCTCATCGAGTCGATCAGGTTGCGCCCGGTCGTGACGTCGACATCGGTCACCAGCGCCAGCCAGTACGACGACAGGCGCGGCGTCAGCACCGGGAGCGGAACGATCGGGACGCCGCGTCCCGACGTCACCTCCGAGGCGATGCGGAGCATGTCGAGGTAGGTCATGGCCTCGGGGCCGCCGACCTCGAACACCTCGCCGATCGCCGCCTCGTTGTCGATGACGCCCGCGAGGTAGCGGACCACGTCGTCGACGGCGACGGGCTGGGTCCGGGTCGAGGTCCAGCGGGGCACGACCATCGCCGGCAGGTTCTTGACCAGCTGCCGGGTGAGCTCCCAGGAGATGCCGCCGTGGCCGACCACGATCGCCGCGCGCAGGACCGTGACGGGCACACCGCCCTCGCCGAGCAGGCCCTCGACCTCCCGGCGCGAGCGCAGGTGCGGCGAGAGGTCCTCGCCGTCCTCGCCGAGACCGCCCATGTAGACGATCTGGCGCAGTCCGGCCCTGGCGGCTGCGCGGCCGAACCGTCGTGCTGCCGCGGCGTCGCGCTCCTCGAAGTCGGCGTGGTCGAGGGAGTGGACGAGGTAGACCGCGACGTCCACGCCCTCGAGCGCGCGGTCGAGGGAGTCCTCGTCGGCGACATCGGCACCGACGGGCTGGCCCGGGCCGTCGTAGTCGTCCGGGCGACGTGTCATCGCACGGACCTCGACACCCCGGTCGGTGAGTTCGGTGGCCAGGCGGCGGCCGATGAAGCCGGTCGCCCCGGTGACCAGGACCGTGCTCGGTTCGTCCATGCGCCGAGCCTACGTGGGACCTCAGTCTCCGAGGATCGCCGCGACCTCGGGGGAGGCGTAGAACGGCGCGAGGCGCTCGCGGAGGAGGCGCTCCAGATCGCCGTTCCCGTGGGCCACGCCGATGGCGATCGCGGCGATGCGCGTCGCGTGCTCGAGGACGACGGGGCGTTCGATGCCGAGGTCGATGGCGAAGGCGGACACGGGGTGCTCGCCGTAGATCCCCCAGAAGGCGTCGACGACCGCGTCGGCCAGCGCCTGGGCGGGTTCGCCGGCGGCCGCCGAGATCGCCATGTCCTGCAGCAGTCCGGCGGCCCGGTGCACGTCCTCGCGCTTCGCGGCGTCGCGCAGGTGGGGGATCGGACGGTCGGCGTACAGGTCGTAGACCTCGAGGACCGCGGCGCGGGCGGCCGGGTCGGCGAGGGTGTCGACGACGACCTTGTTGAGCCGGCGGGTGGCGAAGGCAGCGCCCACGCCCAGGACGCCCTCGAACTGCTTGTCGGCCGCGCCGGCGACGACTCCGGCGGCCCCCATGCCGAGCGCGAACAGGGCGCCCACTCCGGGGATCTTGTCGGCGACGGCCTTGTTGGACTGCAGCACCTCGCTCACCAGCCGCGAGACGAAACGGGAGGCGAGGGTGGTGACGACGGGGCTCGCGCTGAGGTCGTCGAGCAGTGCGGCCAGCAGGTCGGTCCGGGCCAGCGCCCCGTCGGTCAGCCGCTCCAGGTCGTCCCGGTCCACCAGGTCGGCCAGCGTGTACGACGCCTCCGGACCGTCGTGGGCGACGTCGGCCACCATCGTGACGATCGTGCTCGCCCCCGCGCTGGGCGGGACGGTGAGCAGGGCGGCCCGCACCGCTGCCTTGGCGGTGTCGACGTCGACGAGGTCGGCGAGGGTGATCCGCGACTCGAGGTCCAGCAGTGCAGCCAGGTCGCGCTCGACCAGTGCGGGGAGCTCCTCACCCGTGAGGCGCCCCACGAACCAGGCCACCTGGGCGTCGAGGAGGCGCTCGGACCGGGAGGCTGAGGTCATGGTGTGAGCGTAGGCCGTCACGCCCTAATGTTGTTCAGGTGAGTGAACAGCTGACCGTCATCGTCCTGGCCGCCGGTGGCGGTACGCGCATGAAGTCCAAGACCCCGAAGGTGCTGCACCGGATCGGTGGGCGCAGCATGATCGGCCACGTCCTCGCGGCCGTCGGCACCCTGGAGCCGACCCGCGTCGTGACCGTCGTGGGGCATCAGCGCGAGCTCGTCGCGCCGCACGTCAGCGAGCTGCTCCCCGAGGCCGTGCTGGCCGTGCAGGAGGACCAGCTCGGCACCGGTCACGCCGTCCGCATCGCCCTCGAGGCGCTCGAGGGCCCGCCGACCGCCGGCACCGTCCTCATCGCGTACGGCGACACCCCGCTCCTGGCGGGCGAGACCCTCCGCGCGTTCGCCGCGTCGCACCGTGCCGCGGACGCCGCTGTGAGCATCCTCAGCGGCATCGTCGCCAACCCGCACGGCTACGGCCGGATCGTGCGGGACGAGGCCGGGATCGTCCAGGCGATCGTGGAGGAGAAGGACGCGTCGCCGGAGCAGCGCACGATCCGGGAGATCAACTCCGGGATCCTGGCCTTCGACGCCGCCTTCCTCGCCGACGCGATCGGGCGGATCGGCAACGACAACGCGAAGGGCGAGTACTACCTCACCGACGCGATCGGCCTGGCCCGGACCGCCGACCTCACGGTCGCCGCCCACGCGGTCGACGACGCGCTGCAGACCGAGGGCGCCAACGACCGGGTCCAGCTGGCCGAGCTCGGCCGCGAGCTCAACCGGCGCACCGTCACGCGCTGGATGAGCGAGGGCGTCACCGTGATGGATCCGGCGACGACCTGGATCGACGCGGACGTCGTGCTCGCGCAGGACGTCACGATCCTGCCCGGCACCCAGCTCCTCGGAGCGACCGTCGTCGCCGAGGACGCCGTCGTCGGTCCGGACACCACGCTCGAGGACTGCGAGATCGGCGCCGGTGCGCGGGTCGTGCGCACCCACGGCCAGCTCGCGGTGATCGGCGCAGGTGCGAACGTCGGCCCGTTCGCCTACCTCCGGCCCGGCACCCTGCTCGGCGCCGGCGGCAAGATCGGCACCTTCGTCGAGACCAAGAACGCCACGATCGCCGACGGTGCGAAGGTCCCGCACCTGTCCTACGTCGGCGACGCCGAGATCGGCGAGGGCGCGAACATCGGCGCCGGCACGATCTTCGCCAACTACGACGGCGTCAACAAGCACCGGACCCGGGTCGGGCGGCACGCCAAGACCGGGTCCAACAACACCTTCGTGGCCCCCGTCGACATCGGTGACGGCGCCTCCACCGGTGGTGGAACCGTCGTACGGCGCGACGTCCCGGCCGGTGCACTGGCCGTCAGCGGCGGCCCGCAGCGCAACCTGCCCGGGTGGGTCAGCAACCGGCGCGCGGGCACGGCGCAGGCTGACGCGGCCGGTGAACAGTCCGAAAACGGACGGGGACTTGGGACGGACCCTTCCGAGCAGGCAGAATCCTGATCACCACCTCAGGCGACCAGGGGAGTCAGGCGTGAGCGGCTTGAAGAAGACGACGGAGAAGAACCTCATGGTCTTCTCCGGTCGGGCACATCCCGAGCTGGCGGAGGAGGTTGCCGAGATCCTCGGGCAGCAGTCCGTGCCGACGGAGGCGCGGGAGTTCGCCAACGGCGAGATCTACGTCCGTTACGAGGAGTCGGTCCGGGGCTGCGATGCCTTCGTGCTGCAGAGCCACACCGCTCCGATCAACGAGTGGATCATGGAGCACCTGATCATGGTCGACGCGCTGAAGCGCGCCTCGGCCAAGCGGATCACCGTCGTGATGCCGTTCTGGGGCTACAGCCGCCAGGACAAGAAGCACCGCGGACGTGAGCCCATCTCGGCCCGCCTGATGGCCGACCTGTTCAAGACTGCGGGTGCCGACCGGATCATCACCGTCGACCTGCACGCCGACCAGCTCCAGGGCTTCTTCGACGGCCCCGTCGACCACCTGATGGCGCTGCCGCTGCTGACCGACTACATCAAGGAGAAGTACGGCGACCAGGAGCTCGCCGTCGTCTCCCCGGATGCCGGCCGGATCAAGGTCGCCGAGCGCTGGGCCGCCCGCCTCGGTGGTGCCCCGCTCGCGTTCATCCACAAGACCCGTCGTACCGACGTCGCCAACGAGGTCGTCGCCAACCGCGTCGTCGGTGACGTGAAGGGCAAGATCTGCGTCCTCACCGACGACATGATCGACACCGGCGGCACGATCGTGAAGGCCGCCGAGGCACTGATGGCCGAGGGCGCGGCCGGCGTCATCATCGCCGCCACCCACGCGATCCTGTCCGACCCCGCGGTCGACCGGCTGAAGAACAGCACGGCCACCGAGATCGTCATCACCAACACGCTTCCCGTCCCGCCGGAGAAGCAGTTCGACAAGCTGACCACGCTGTCGATCGCGCCCCTCGTGGCCCGGGCGATCCGTGAGGTCTTCGAGGACGGCTCGGTCACCTCGATGTTCGACGGGCACGCCTGAGGGCGGAATGGTGGTTCCGTATTTGTTGCGGTTTGGGACCAAACCGCAACAATTCGGGGCTCGGGCGTGCGGTTCGTGACCAAACGGTGCTGTCGAGATCAGGCCTCGTCCAGTCCCCGCACGAACGCACCGAACCCCGGCAGCGTGAACCGCACCAGCCCGTGACCAACGGGTTCGATCACGCCCTTGTCGATCAACCGCTCCCGCGGGACGCTGATCGCACGGGAGTCCACGCCCATCCCGGCGGCGATCGCGGCGCGGGTGATGTTGCCGTCGCCCACGGCGGCCATCGCCGCGAGGAACTGCTTCTCCAGACGTGAGGCCGCTCCCCACCGGGCGCGGTGCATCGCGGCGAGCTGGTCGCGGGCGACCGGGAGGCCGCGCGTGACGGCGTCGAGGCCGAGCTGGTCACCGTCGGCGGGCTCGGCTGCCTCCCAGGTGGTGCTGCCGAGCAGCTGCAACAGGTAGGGGTAGCCGTTCGACTCCTCGATGATCGCGTCGAGGGCATCGGGCGCCCAGGTGATCCCTTCGGCGGCGGCCGGGTCCACCAGTGCGGCGCGGGCGTCGTCGTCGGAGAGGACCTCGAGGGAGACGAAGGTGCTGCGCTCGCCGAAGGTCGCGGCGCGGGTGAGTGCCTCCGGGGTGACGGGGAGGCCGGCGGCGACGGTGGTGAGCGGGTTGTCGGCGCGCTCGCCGTCGAGGTTCTGCAGGGTGTTGAGGATGACGGCCATCTCGTCGGCGGACGCGGCGTGCAGCTCGTCGAGGAGCAGGAGCAGGCCGGCGCCCCCGCGTTTGCGGACCGCGGCGGCGGCGTCGTGCAGGAGGGACTCGAGGACGCCGATCGCGGCGTGCGGCGGCGTGGAGGACTCCCGGCGGGCGACCTCGGCCTGGACCTTGGCGCCCGGCAGGCCGACCTCGACCGTGAGTCGCTCGAGCTGGCCGCGCCAGCGGTTGCCTGCGGCGCCGGCGGGTACGGCGTCGGCCCGCTCGAGCGCGCGGCCGATGCTGTGGGCGATCTCCGCGAGCACCGGCTGCTGGCGCGAGCAGGCGACCCAGGCGGTCACGAAGCCCGATTCGGTGGCACGCCGCTGACCCGCCCGCAGCAGGGACGTCTTGCCGATGCCGCGCGGGGCGTGGAAGACGAGCAGCGGGCCACCGAGCTCGCCGAACGTGACGACCCGGGCGAGGAGGCCCTCGATCCGGCGCATCTCGGCAGTGCGTCCGGCGAGGATCCGCGGCACCTGGCCGGGGGTGTAGGGGTTGCTCGGCATGATGTCTCCCGGGACGTGATACCTCTTTATACTTCGCCCGAGTATAAACCGGTATCGGCCGGCGGTCACGGGCTCCACGCCGGGGGCGCCCGGAGTCGGCGCTGTGGATTTCGCGCCGGGCAGCGAGGCTGGGTAATCTTCTCCGGTTGCCTCGGCGAGGGAGCTCCCGCTTCTGTGACTCCGTGATCGACTGGGCCGGCTCGAGTTGTACGACGCCGCGCGCCTGCCGATCATCGGGCCAGGGAAGCGCGGCGTTTCCTGTTTCGCCGGCGTGAATGCACACCGCCCCTTCCGATCCAGGAGATCCCCATGAGCACCGAGAAGATCCAGGCCGAGGTCCGCACCGAGTTCGGCAAGGGCGCCGCCCGTCGTACCCGTCGTGAGGGCAAGATCCCCGCCGTCATCTACGGCCACGGCAACGACCCGATCCACGTGTCCCTCCCGGGCCACGCCACCACGATGGCCCTGCGCCACGGTGGCGCCAACGCGCTCCTCGAGCTCGACATCGCCGGCACGCCGCAGCTCGTGCTGAGCAAGGCCGTCCAGGTCGACCCGGTCCGCCGCGTCCTCGAGCACATCGACTTCGTCGCCGTGCGCAGTGGCGAGAAGGTCACCGTCGACGTGCAGGTCATCATCGTGGGCGAGGCCCTCCGCGGCACGCTGGTCGTCACCGAGAACACCTCGGTGCAGGTCGAGGCCGAGGCCACCCACATCCCCGAGTCCTTCGAGGTCAACATCGAGGGCGCGGAGGCCGGTACCCAGTTCCTCGCTGGCCAGCTGGAGCTGCCGAAGGGCACCATCCTGCTGACCGACCCGGAGACCCTCGTGGTCAACGTGACCGACCAGGTCGCCGAGGAGCCCGCCGCCGAGAGCGCCGAGGCGCCCGAGGCCGAGAGCGCCGGCACCAGCGAGTGACCTTCAGCCGACTCAGGTGGTTTCTGGGTCGACTGATCTCCCCGGCGCGATCCTTCGTGCCGGGGAGTTCCGTTTCACCGGACGTCGAGGAGACCGCCGTGAGTGACGAGACCGGCGCCGAGGTCTGGCTGGTCGTCGGCCTGGGCAACCCCGGACCGACGTACGCCGGCCACCGGCACAACATCGGTTACCTGGTCGTCGACGAGCTCGCGACGCGCATGGGCAGCGGGTTCCGCGCCCACAAGACCGGCCGCGCCGACGTCGTCGAGGGCCGTCTCGGCGCGCCCGGCAGTGGTGCGCCGCGCGTGGTGCTGGCCAAGGCCCGTTCGTTCATGAACGAGTCCGGTGGACCCGTCAAGGCGCTCGCCACCTTCTACAAGGTCCCCGCCGAGCGGGTGATCGCGATCCACGACGAGCTCGACATCGACTTCGGCACCCTGCGGATCAAGCGCGGCGGTGGCGACAACGGCCACAACGGCCTCAAGTCGATGCGCTCCTCCCTGGGCACCGGCGAGTTCTTCCGGGTCCGGGCGGGCATCGGACGCCCGCCCGGTCGCCAGGAGGTCGCGGACTTCGTGCTGTCGAACTACTCAGGTGTCGAGCGCAAGGAGATCCCCTTCCAGGTGGACTCCGCTGCCGACGCCGTGGAGTCGCTCATCGCCGACGGCCTCGAGAAGACTCAGCAGAGGTTCAACTCCTAGGACACGCCCCGCGGTGCTGCCGCTGGGCGCCGCACCGCCGCGCGCGGGCGCCCCACTAGGGTGTCGCCCGTGACCTTCGAGCCCGGTACCCCCACCCCCGAGGTCGTCGCCGACGACCACCAGTTCGCCGCATGGTTGGCCGAGGCCGCCGGACAACGGCTGCTGGAGGTCCGTGCCGAGGGCCTGGAGGGCAAGGAGCTCAAGGACGCGGGCGACCGTGCTGCGCACCTGCTCCTCATGGACCTGCTCGCGGCCCACCGGCCCGACGACGCCGTCCTGTCCGAGGAGGCCCTGGAGAGCGCCGCCGACAAGGACGCCCGGCTCACCGCGTCGAAGGTCTGGATCATCGACCCGCTCGACGGCACCCGCGAGTTCTCCGAGCCGCCCCGTGACGACTGGGCCGTGCACGTCGCGCTGTGGCAGGACGGCGACCTCATCGCCGGCGCCGTCGCCCAGCCCGTCCTCGGCGAGACCTTCACCACCGGACAGCCGCCGGTCGTCCCGGCGCGTACGTCGCAGCGTCCGCGGATCGCGGTCTCGCGCACCCGCCCGCCCGCCTTCGTGCAGGCACTGGCCGCCGAGCTGGACGCCGAGCTCGTCCCGATGGGTTCGGCCGGCGTGAAGATGATGTCCGTCGTGCGGGACGTGGCGGACGCGTATGTCCACGCGGGCGGTCAGTACGAGTGGGACTCCGCGGCTCCGGTCGCGGTTGCCCGCGCCGCGGGACTGTTCACGTCCCGGGTCGACGGCAGCGAGCTGGTCTACAACCAGGCCGACGTCTACCTGCCCGACTTGATCGTGTGCCGCCCGGAGCTGTCCGAGCGCATCCTCGCGTTCATCGCGGCCCACGGCACCGACTGACCGGCGCGACCGATCGACCCGACGGCACCCGGAACCGGGTTGTCCGTCCCGGCCGCCTCGGCGAGAGTGGCGCCATGACGTCGTACCTCTCCCACACCACCGTCGACTGCGCGAACGCCTACGAGCTCTCGGAGTGGTGGAAGCCGGTCCTGGGCTACGTCGACATCGACGGCGATCCCAACCTGCCCGGGCACGAGGAGTGCATGGTCCGCGACCCGGCGTCCGGCCACCAGGTGCTGTTCATCGAGGTGCCCGACGCCAAGGCCGTCAAGAACCGCCTCCACTTCGACCTCCGCCCGCGTGAGCGGACCCGCGACGAGGAGGTCGCCTGGCTGCTGGAGCACGGCGCCACCCAGGTCGCCGACCATCGCGAGATCCGCAACGACGGCACCGGGTGGGTCACCCTCGCCGACCCCGAGGGCAACGAGTTCTGCATCCTGCGCTCGGACGCGGAGCGCGGCGAGTAGCAGCGCCGCAGACTCGCTCGGCCCCCGCAGGGACGCTCAGAAGACGCCGAAGGGCCGGAACTGGATCGAGATCCGGGGTCCGGCGGAGGCGACCTTCGGGACGGCGTGCTCCCAGGTGCGCTGGCAGGAGCCGCCCATCACGACGAGGTCGCCGTGACCCATCTCGACGGCGAACGCCTCGTCGCGGGCCTCGGGGTCGCGCGGCCGCAGGTGCAGCCTGCGGGGGTCGCCGACCGACACGATCGCGACCATCGTGTCGTGCGTCGAGCCGCGGCCGATGGTGTCGCCGTGCCAGGCGACGCTGTCGCGACCGTCGCGGTAGTAGCAGCAGCCGGCGGTGCGGAACGGCTCGCCGAGCTCATCGGCGTACCGGGCGCTGAGGTGCTCGCGCGCCTCGGTGAGCCGTGGGTGGGGCAGGTCCTCGCCGATCATGTAGGTGTGGACCAGGCGCGGGACGTCGACCACGCGGTCGTACATCGCGCGCCGCTCGGCCCGCCACGGCACCTCGCGCACCAGTGCCGCGAACACCTCGTCGGCCTCGGGGAGCCAGTCGCGCGCGACGTCGACCCACGCGCCGCCGCTGAGCTCGCGGCGCTCGATCCGCACTTCCTGGTCGGGGACCGGCGCGCTGAACAGGGTGCTCTGGAAGTCCACGCTCACAGATCCAGCCTACGCCCTCGTTCGAACAGATGTTCGCACATCGCAAGCGTGCCGTCGGGGCCGGCAAAGGATTCCCGATTCGGCTGACGGGGGCCCGTCGCCGTCCCTAGCCTCGTCACGTGGCACTCGTCCAGGGGGGACCGACCGGTCGGTCGTTGAAGCACGTCGCGATTCGTGAATACGTCCGCGACCTCGTTCGTGACAGCCCGCCCGGCGCCGCGGCGCCGTCGGAGCGCGACCTGGTGGATCGCTTCGGCGTCGCGCGGATGACCGTGCGTCAGGCGCTCGACGCGCTCGTCGTCGAAGGCGTGCTCGAACGCGTACCCGGCCGCGGCACCTTCGTCGCCGGACCCCGTCGGGTGCCGACGGGCGTCTCAAGCTTCACCGAGGAGATGAGCCGTCGCGGCCTGGCCACCGAGACCCGCACGATCCTCATCGAGTGCGTCCCCGCCCGGGAGACGATCTCCACCGCGCTGCGGATCCAGCCCGGAGAGCCCGTCGTGCACTGGCGTCGCCTGCGCCTGGTCGACGGCCGCGCGGTGTGCCTGTCCGACACCTTCCTGCCCGAGATCCTCGTGCACGGTCTCGTCGACCACCCGCCCGCCAGCCTGTACGACGAGCTGGCCGCCCGAGGCCGCCGTCCCGGCTGGGCCGAGGACGGGATCTCCGCAGCCACGTCCTCGGCGGAGGAGGCGGCGCTGCTCGACATGGTGCCCGGCGACGTCGTGCTCCGTCACTGCCGCCGCGCGCTCTGGGGCGAGACCGTCGTCGAGGTGTCGCGATCGGTCTACCGGGGCAACGAGCACACGTTCAGCCTGCAGCTGAGCAGCTGAGCGGCTGAGCGGCTGGGCGTGCCGGAGGCTCAGGTGGTGGCGAGCCTGCCCAGCGGCGCGACGAGCTGACCGCTCTCCTCGCACACCCACTGGGGGTCGGGCCCCCCGAGGTCGGGATCGACGTGCAGCGCGTGGACCGGACCTCCGTCGCAACGGGTGCACACGGGCCAGAGACCGTCGCGCTCGTGGCGGCCGAACTGGTCGGCCAACGCGTCCTGCACGTCCTGGGCGATCAGGCCCGCGATGTAGGGCTCGCCGTCGACCCACTGCTCGAGCCACCATCGTCGCTCGGAGCAGGCCTCCTCGAGGAGGGTCACCGATGCCGGGGTGTCGAGCGCCCGGGCCGCGAGATCGGCCAGGACGTTCGCTCGCGCCTGATAGATCACGCTGTCGTCCACGTCACCATTGTGCGCGGGTTGCCCAACTCGGCCACCCGGACGGGCCTCAGGCAGGCGGGCGGAACTTCTCCAGCTCGGCCGCGATGTTCGCACGCGCGGACGTCTCCCACGTCGCGGCGGCGTACGTCGTGTGGAAGAGGTGGGTCTTGGCGGCGAGCGCCCGCAGCACCTCGGCACGGCCTGCCTCGAAGACCTCGTCGGGCAGGTGGGCGTACTCCCGCCGCACTGCCGCGACGTACTCCGCGTAGCGGTCCGGAGGGGTGGCGAGGATCGCGAGGTCGGCGTCGGACAGCGCGCACCCGTTGGCGTCCCCGGCCTCGGGCCGGTGGTGCTCGGTCAACCTCACCAGGCGGGCGACCTCGGCGACCGTGGCCGCCGAGGTGATGTCGGCCAGGGCCTCCTCAGCCCAGGACGCGGAGCGCTCCTCGGCATCGCGCTCCCCGTCGTACACGGCGTCGTGGAACCACGCGGCGAGCAGGACCTCCGTGCGGTCGAAGGCCGTGCCCTGTGCAGCGAGCTCCTCCAGCCGGGTGAGGACCTCGCTCAGGTGCCGCACGTTGTGATAGCCGCGCGATGGTTCGTCGTACGCCGCCAGCAGCTCGGCACGCAGACCCTCGGCGCCCGTGAGCGGCCAGGGCAGGTCGGGATGATCGTCCTCCATCGGACCATTCAAACCGACCGCCCCAGCCGTGTCACACCCGGGCTCAGTCGCCCTTGACGTTCACGATCTGACGCAGCGTGTGCCGGATCTCGACCAGGTCGGCGGCGTCGGCCATCACCTGGTCGATGTCCTTGTACGCCGCCGGGATCTCGTCGATGAACGCGTCGGTGTCGCGGTACTCGATCCCGGTCATCGCCTCCCGCAGCTGGTCACGGGTGAACGTGCGCCGTGCCCGCGACCGCGAGTACTCCCGCCCCGCACCGTGCGGCGCGGAGTTGAGCGCGACCGGGTTGCCGAGCCCGCTGACGACGTACGACGCCGTCCCCATCGACCCCGGGATGAGGCCCGGGCGTCCCAGCTCCGCATTGATCGCACCCTTGCGGGAGAGCCAGACGGTCGTGCCGAAGTGCTTCTCCTGCTCGGTGTAGTTGTGGTGGCAGTTGATCTCCTCGGCGCGCTCGACCTCGTCGGCCGAGCCGAGCCCCACCCACTCGGCGAACTGCCGCACGACCCGGTCCATCATCTCCTCGCGGTTGAGCAGCGCGTAGGTCTGCGCCCACCGCATCTCGCGGATGTAGGCCCAGAACTCGTCGGTGCCCTCGGCGAGGTAGGCGAGATCCTTGTCAGGGAGCTGGATCCACCACTTCTCGCACAGGTCGCGGGCGATCCTGATGTGGTGCTGGGCGATGCGGTTGCCCACGCCCCGTGAACCGGAGTGGAGGAACAGCCAGACCCGGTCGACCTCGTCGACGGTCACCTCGATGAAGTGGTTGCCCGACCCGAGCGTCCCCAGCTGCAGCTCCCACCGCCCGGCGTACCGGCTCGGCGCGAAGCCCGCTTCGCCCGCGGCCCGGGTGAGCTGCTCGAGACGGCGCTCGGTGTGCTCGCGGGAGATCTTCTTGTTCGCCGCGCCGGCCGAGAGCGGGACGGCCCGCTCGATGGCCTCCCGCAGCACGCGCCGGTCGGCGGGCAGCTGGTCGGCGGTGAACTGGGTGCGCACGGCGATCATGCCGCAGCCGATGTCGACGCCGACCGCTGCCGGGATGATCGCGCCGCGGGTCGGGATGACCGAACCCACCGTCGCGCCCAGGCCCAGGTGGGCGTCGGGCATCAGCGCGAGGTGCGGGTGGATGAACGGCATGCTCGCCGTCGTCACCGCCTGGTCGCGCGTGCCCTGCTCGAGGATGGAAGCCCAGTTGAGCAGCTTCGGGGTGATCTTCTCCATCGATGGTTCCTGTGTCGTGGCCCTTCTCGTGTCGTGGCCTGCCGCGATGGCGTGCCGACGGAGGACGCTACGGCCACAGAAATACGTTGCGCACCGTGTTTCCCGGGCCGTAGGGGCCTTCTCGTCCTTCGGTGGGGGTCGGCGGGTGGCCCGGATCGTAGGGCAGGATGGGCCGCGTGAGTGCTGACGACGCCCGGGCCGAGCTCCACCGACTGCGGTCGAGCATCGACAACCTCGACGCCGCCCTCGTGCACCTGTTGGCCGAGCGGTTCAAGTGCACCGAGCAGGTCGGTCGGCTCAAGGCCCGGTCCGGGATGCCCCCGGCCGACCCGGCTCGCGAGTCCGTCCAGATCGCGCGGCTGCGCTCGATGGCGGAGAGCTCCGGACTGGACCCGCACTTCGCGGAGAAGATCCTCACCGTGATCATCGGCGAGGTCATCCGCAACCACGAGCAGTTCGCCGAGGCCGAGGAGGCCTGAGCCTGCGGGCCGGATCTGGTGCGCGCCCACCCGGGCCCACCGCAAGCGCCATTTCGTTCCCGAGTTCGCCAGCGGCGAACGCCGGAACAGGGCGCTGCCGCCGTGCCTTGAGGAGGGCATGACGAACCCGATCCAGCTTCCGGTGCTCTTCCTCTCCGACGTGGTGGTGCTTCCCGGGATGGTGGTCCGGGTCGAGCTCGACGAGCCCGCCCGTGCCGCCATCGACGCCGCCCAGGCGGCGGCCCGCGAGTCCGACGAATCCAGTGAGCCCGGCGGTGTCGCCCGCGTCCTGCTCGCCCCGCGCCTCGAGGACCGCTACGCGTCGTACGGCGTCGTGGCCACGGTCGAGAAGGTCGGCCGGTTCGCCGGCGGCGAGCCGGCAGCGGTCCTGAAGGCCGACGTGCGTGCCCGCATCGGCAGTGGTGTCTCCGGCCCCGGCGCAGCCCTGTGGGTCGAGGTCGAGGAGGTCGAGGCAGGCGTGGTCGACGACGACGTGCGGGCCCTGGCCGAGGAGTACCGCCAGCTCGTGGTCGGTCTCCTGCACCGGCGCGAGGCCTGGCAGGTCGCCGACACGGTGACCCGCATCGAGGACCCGGCGGCGCTGTCCGACACCGCCGGCTACGCGCCCTACCTCTCCGACGACCGCAAGCGCGAGCTGTTGGAGACGCCCGAGGTGGGCGACCGCCTGCGTCTGCTCGTGGAGTGGACCCGCGACTTCGTCGCCGAGTCCGAGGTCAGCGAGAAGATCGAGACCGATGTCCGGGAGTCGCTGGAGAAGTCCCAGCGGGAGTTCCTCCTCCGCCAGCAGCTCAGCGCGATCCGCAAGGAGCTCGGTGAGGGGCAGGAGGACGGCGACGACCACCGGTCCCGGATCGAGGCCGCCGACGTGCCCGACCACGTCCGCGAGGCGCTGCTGCGCGAGCTCGACAAGCTGGAACGCTCCAGCGACCAGAACCCCGAGGCCGGGTGGATCCGCACCTGGCTCGACACGGTGCTCGACCTGCCCTGGTCGGTGCGCACCGAGGACGACACCGACATCGTGGCCGCCCGTGCCGTGCTCGACGCCGATCACCACGGCCTCGACGAGGTGAAGGACCGGATCACGGAGTACCTCGCCGTCCGCGCACGTCGCGCCGAGCGCGGACTCGACGTCGTCGGCGGGCGTGGTTCCGGCGCGGTCGTCCTGCTCGCCGGACCTCCCGGTGTCGGCAAGACCTCGCTCGGCGAGTCCGTCGCCACGGCGCTGGGACGCTCGTTCGTCCGCGTCGCGCTCGGTGGCGTGCGCGACGAGGCCGAGATCCGCGGTCACCGCCGGACGTACGTCGGCGCGCTGCCCGGCCGCATCGTGCGGGCCATCAAGGAGGCCGGTTCGATGAACCCGGTCGTGCTGCTCGATGAGGTCGACAAGGTCGGTGCCGACTACCGCGGCGACCCGGCCGCGGCGCTGCTCGAGGTCCTGGACCCTGCGCAGAACCACACCTTCCGCGACCACTACCTCGATCTCGACCTCGACCTGTCCGACGTCCTGTTCATCGCCACGGCCAACGACATCGGGGCCATCCCCGCGGCCCTGCTGGACCGGATGGAGCTCGTCTCGATCGACGGCTACACCGAGGAGGACAAGGTCGCGATCGCCCGCAACTTCCTCGTCCCGCGCCAGCTGGAGCGAGCCGCCCTCACCCCCGACGAGGTGAGCATCAGCGACGAGGCCCTGCGCGAGATCGCCGCCAACTACACCCGCGAGGCCGGCGTACGTCAGGTCGAGCGGCTGCTGGCGAAGGCCTTCCGCAAGGCCACGGCACGCCTGGCCTCCGGCGAGGTCGACCGGGTCGACATCGGGGTGGACGGCCTGATCGACCTGATCGGCCGCCCGCGCTTCACGCCGGACCTCGAGGAGCGCACGTCCGTCCCCGGTGTCGCCACCGGCCTCGCCGTGACGGGGATGGGTGGGGACGTCCTGTACGTCGAGACGTCGTCCGCCGAGGGTGAGACCGGTCTGACCGTGACCGGACAGCTCGGCGACGTGATGAAGGAATCAGCGCGGATCGCGCTGTCGTGGGTGCGCTCGCACGCGGACGAGCTCGGCATCCCGGCCAGCGCCTTCGAGCAGTCGCTGCACGTGCACTTCCCCGCCGGCGCCGTACCCAAGGACGGGCCGTCGGCCGGTGTCACCATGGTGACCGCCCTCGTCTCGCTGCTGACCGGTCGCCCGGTGCGCTCCGACATCGCGATGACCGGGGAGGTCACGCTGTCGGGTCGGGTGCTGCCGATCGGCGGGGTCAAGCAGAAGCTGCTCGCCGCCCAGCGGGCCGGTGTCGCCGAGGTGTTCATCCCCGAGCGCAACCGTCCCGACCTCGACGACGTCCCGGCCGAGATCCTGGAGTCGCTGACCGTGACGCCCGTCGGTGTGGTGACCGAGATCCTCGAGCGTGCGTTGGTGGTGGCGCAGGAACAGGTCGTCGCGGCCTGATCGGGGCGGGGTGGGGCAGTTTCACCGCTTAGGTGGTGAAACTGCCGAACCTGGCACAGAAAACTGCCTCTGAGCACACGGAGTTTCATGTGCTCAGAGGCAGTTTCACCGCTTAGGCGGTGAAACTGCCACCCACCCGCCCACTCACACCTGATCCGCCGACGGCGTCGACCCCAGATCCTCCGCATCGATGATCCGGTACGCATAGCCCTGCTCGGCCAGGAAGCGCTGTCGGTTCTGGGCGAACTCCGCGTCGACGGTGTCGCGCGAGACGATCGTGTAGAAGTGCGCGACCTTGCGCTCCCCGTCAGGGCCGGGCTCCCCGGGGCGCAGCAGGCGCCCGAGTCGCTGGGCCTCCTCCTGGCGGGACCCGAACGAGCCGGACACCTGGATCGCGACCTCGGCCGAGGGCAGGTCGATGGAGAAGTTCGCGACCTTCGAGACGACCAGCAGCCCGATCTCGCCGGACCGGAACCCCTCGAAGAGACGTTGGCGTTCCTTGACCGGGGTCTGCCCGGTGATGACGGGGGCGTCGAGTGCGGTGGCCAGCTCGTCGAGCTGTTCGAGGTACTGCCCGATGACGAGCGTCGGCTGGCCCGCGTGCTTGGCGACGAGCTCGCGGACGACGCCCAGCTTCTCGGGGGTGCAGGCGGCGAGCCGGTACCTCTCCTCCGGCTCGGCGGTCGCGTAGACCATGCGTGAGACGTGGGGCAGCGACACCCGCACCTCGATGCAGTCCGCCGGCGCGATCCAGCCCTGGGCCTCGATGTCCTTCCAGGGGGCGTCGTACCTCTTCGGTCCGATGAGGGAGAAGACGTCGCCCTCGCGGCCGTCCTCGCGCACGAGCGTGGCGGTGAGGCCGAGCCGGCGACGGGCCTGGAGGTCGGCGGTCATCCGGAAGATCGGTGCGGGCAGCAGGTGGACCTCGTCGTACACGATCAGGCCCCAGTCGCGGGCGTCGAACAGCTCGAGGTGCGGGTAGACGCCCTTCCGCTTCGTCGTGACGACCTGGTACGTCGCGATGGTGACCGGTCGGATCTCCTTCACGGTCCCGGAGTACTCGCCGATCTCCTCCGCAGTGAGGGAGGTACGACGGATCAGCTCGTCCTTCCACTGCCGGGCGCTGACGGTGTTGGTCACCAGGATCAGGGTGGTCGCCTGGGCCTCGGCCATGGCGGCGGCGCCGACGATGGTCTTGCCGGCGCCACAGGGGAGTACGACGACGCCGGACCCGCCGTGCCAGAAGGACTCCGCCGCCTCCGCCTGGTAGCTGCGCAACGTCCAGCCGTCCTGGGCCAACGCGATCGCGTGGGCCTCCCCGTCGACGTACCCGGCGTAGTCCTCGGCAGGCCAGCCGATCTTGAGCAGCGCCTGCTTCAGGTTGCCGCGCTCGGAGGCGTGGACGACGACCGTGTCGGGGTCGAGGCGCGCGCCGAGCATGCCGGCGACCTTCTTCGCGCGCAGCACCTCCTCCAGCACCGGGCGGTCGGTCGAGGTCAGCACCAGGCCGTGGGTCGGGTGCTTCTCCAGACGGAGCCGGCCGAAGCGCGACATCGTCTCCGCGACGTCGACGAGCAACGCGTGCGGAACCGGGTAGCGCGAGTAGGTCAGCAACGTGTCCACGACCTGCTCGGCGTCGTGGCCGGCAGCCCGTGCGTTCCACAGGCCCAGCGGCGTCAACCGGTAGGTGTGGATGTGTTCGGGGGAGCGCTCCAGCTCCGCGAAGGGAGCGATGGCCTTGCGGCACTCCGCTGCCAGCTCGTGATCGACCTCCAGCAGCAGCGACTTGTCCGACTGCACGATCAGGGGTCCGTCACTCACCGCACGATTCTAGGTGGTGGTGCCGCAGCCGCCCTCATCCCACGGGTACGACGCGACTGATCCGGTGCACGGCGTAGCGCCGCTCGGCGTCGGGGTCGTCGTCCGCAGCGTCCTCGTCGCGGGCGAGGAGCTGCCCGCCCTCGACGACCAGCGGACGGACCGTACGCTCCGCGACGACACCCTGGTTGTCGGTGAAACCGATGATGACCGCGCCCCGTCGCTCGACGGCCTCGCGCAGGGCGGAGAGCACGCCGCCACCCGGCGCGGACGCCGACGCCGGGCGCGACCGGGCCTCCTCGTCGCCCTCCCGGACACTGCGCACCGCCGAGGTCACGTGGGCCGCGTGCCGGGCCGCCGCTCGGGCCGCATCGGCTGCTTCGCGGGTCCGCGGGGTGCGTGCCCGGAGTCCGTCGACGGCGCCGACTCGCACCACACCGTCGGGACCCTCGACGACGGGCGCGGCGCCGATCTCACGCAGCCGCGGCAGGAGGACCTCGATCGGGACCGAGGAGATCAGCACCGTCGGCGCGATCCGCTGCAGGCCCAGCGTCGAGGCGCGCTGGTGGTTGAGCAGCCCGACCAGTGCGGCCTCGTCGTCGGAGCGGATGAAGGCCGCCGCGGCGCCGACCCGGAGCCGTCCGAAGCTGCGGGCGACGTCCTCCACGAGGTAGGTCAGCGGTTGGGGCACGGGCGTCCTGGACGCGGCCAGGACGAACGCGTGGATCTCGGCGACCGTCCAGCCGGCGTCGAGCGCGCGCCGGACCGAGCCGGCCGTGAAGCGGTAGACGGTCGCGGCGCCATGCGACTCCACGTCGGCCACCTGCTCCAGGCGCCGGGCCAGGTCGGGCTCCAGCGGTCCGGGCGCCACTGCGGTCAGGTCGGCCTGGAGCAGCACGTGGTCGACGGGTGGCGGCAGGAGCGCGGCCAGCACGGGGGTCGGGTCCTCCCCGGCGACGAGCGCACGCGCGTAGGGAGCGAGGACGTCGGCGCCGACCAGACCCAGGACGGCGGCCTCGGCGACCGCCCAGGCCACCAGGTCCGGACGGGTCCGGGGGCGGCGCGGCCGCTCCCACGCGATCCGGGCGACCAGCGAGGGCAGCCCGGTGCCGGCCGCCAGTCCTTCGCCGTCGGGGAGGCCGGCGAGGAGCTCCAGGACCA
Organism: Nocardioides sp. Root190; assembly: GCF_001428565.1. Taxonomy (GTDB): domain Bacteria; phylum Actinomycetota; class Actinomycetes; order Propionibacteriales; family Nocardioidaceae; genus Nocardioides. The sequence continues at coordinate 222,773 of NZ_LMIA01000008.1, forward strand.
TGGTCTTGGCCTCGGGCATGCCGGAGGCGGACAGCTCGGGCGTCAGCACGTTCCACGGCTTCTGGTCCGGGCCCCGCTCGCCGACGAGGGACGGCAGCCGCGGGCTCGCGAGCCAGGCCCGGGCCAGGACCGTCCACTGCTCGGCGACCGGGCGGTCGCGCCACCGGTCGAACTCGTCGGTGGGCACCCACACCGGGTTGCCGTCCGCGTCGGCCCGGGTCGCGGCCAGCCCGGCCTCGGAGGCGACCTCGATGACGAGCGCAGCCTCCTGCTCGCTGATGCCGAGGTGGGCCGCGGTGGCCTTGAGCTCACGCACGCCCAGACCGGTCGTTCGCAGGGCGCTGGCCGGCCGGGTGCCCCACCACTCGAGCAGCAGCCCGGTGCGTCGTACGACGTCGGTCGCCGCACCCACGGACGCGCTGCTCGTCAACCGGGCCGGTCGGGGTGCGGTGGCGAGGGCGGGCGGTTCGTCCACCGGGTGCACGGTGGTCCTCCCGGAGCGCAGCGCCAGGCCGACCTCGCCGGGGACCACCAGCAGACCCGGCTGGAGGGATCCGGCCGGCACCAGCAGGCGGTGGGCGATCAGGAGCTCGGCGGGCGTCTCGGCGTCCTCGACCCGCAGGCCGACCCGGGCCGAGCCGGACTTCGCCGACCCGCCACCGTCGATGACGTGGTCGAGCAGGGCGCGGGCGGCAGGCGTCAGCGTCTCGATCACGGCGAGCAGCTCGGTGGCCGGCCGGGGGTGCGGGGAGCGGGGACGCAGCCCGCTGACGCCTGCCTCGACCCCGCCGATGAGGCAGTCGCCGACGATGCTCAGCGGGCGCAGTCCCTCGGGCGACTCCCAGGCGAGCGCGAGGTCGAGCAGGCGGCGTAGGGTCGCGACCACGTGGTCCGCCGGGGCGTGGACCATCGTCACGAGTTCCGATTCGGTGGTTTGGCCGGCGACGACGAGGGCATCGAGTACCGAAAGTTCGCCTCGGGTGAGGCCGTCGAGCGCACGAGCGATCGAGTTCCTCACCGCGGCGCGGGACGCCAGTTGACCGAAGTCGTGAGGGGCAGGGGTGGCCAGGTCCAGACGTTGCGAGAGCAGACGTTCGATCCGCTCGTCGGGCCACGACCGCAACTGGTCGGCCAACGACCGGTGCCCGGACGGTCCTGCTCCCACGACGCCCAAACTACCGGCGCAGGCCATGACCGCATGAACGACGTCCAGCAGGTCGAGCTGCACCATGGCGCAGCGACCGACGTCGGGAGGGTCCGCGAGGCGAACGAGGACGCCTATCTCGCCGACCCGCCGGTCTTCGTCGTCGCCGACGGCATGGGCGGTCACGACCGCGGCGACGTCGCCAGCCGGATCGTGGTGGAGGAGTTCGCCCGCCTCGCTGTCGACGGGTACGACGCCCAGCGCGGTGCCGAGGCAGTGGCCGCCACCCTGCAGGCCGTCCAGGACCGGATCCTGGCCTTTGACGCCGAGCAGCGCGCCGGGGGAGCCGATGACAGCTTCTCCGCCGGGACCACCGCCGTCGTCGCGCTGCTGGTCGGCTCCGAGTCGGGCCCGGTCTGGCTGCTGGCCAACGTGGGGGACTCGCGCGCCTACCGGTTCTCCGACGGCGAGCTCGAGCAGGTCTCCGTCGACCACAGCGTCGTGCAGGAGCTCGTCGACTCCGGACAGATCACCGCCGCGGCGGCCGCGGTCCACCCGAGCCGCAACGTGATCACCCGCGCCCTCGGAGGATCGGCGTTGCCGGGCGGGGTGAGCGGCGAAGCCGACTACTTCCTCCTGCCCCTCGCCGCGGCCGAGCGACTCCTGCTCTGCTCCGACGGCGTGAGTGGCATGCTCGACCACGAGCAGATCCGCTCGATCCTGGACCTCTGGGAGGACCCGCGCGACGCCGCGGACCAGGTCGTGGCTGCTGCCGTCGAGGCGGGCGGGCACGACAACGCGACCGCCGTCGTGGTGGATGTGGTGGGATTGGTCCATTCAGAGCCGCACGACTCAGCCGCTTCGCGGATGAGTCTGGAGCAGAAGTTGGGGGCACTCCCATGAGCGAGAACGCCACGGGCGCAGAAGCCGCCTGGTCCTATCGCACCGGCGCGTGGTTCGCCGTGTTCGGAACGAACGCGACGGTTCTCCTGCCCGCCTCGCAGAAGGACCAGGTCATCGGGATCTGGGGCCTGGTCGACGGTGGTGCCGGGTTCGACGAGGTGCTCGACGGGCTGCTCGCCTCCGGTCTCAGCCGGCTTCCCGGCTTCGTGCTGGTCAGTTCCGGCGAGGCCGCCACGCGCGTGCTGCTGCGCGGCGAGGATGTCCACGCGACGCTCACCGCCGACGGCGCGGACGTCGTCCTGGACGGCGCGGCCAGTCACACGTGGGTCGAGCGGACCGTCGAGCGGGTCACCGCACTGACCGTCACCGTGCCTGCCGAGGACGGCGTCGAGGCGAGCACCGCGGACCTTCCGGTCGCCACCGGACTGGTACGCGTCGGTCGCATCGACCGGCCCGCCGTCCTCCCGGTCGCGGCGCCGGCTGCCGCAGCCGAGGTGCCCGCGCCCCCAGCCATGGTCGAGGAGCCCGAGGTCGCCGACCTGCCGGTGGTCGAGGAGAGCCCCGTCCCGGACGAGAGCTCCGCCCTGGACGAGGTGCCGGCCCTGCCCCCGCCCGGTGTCCCGATCGTCGGCGGTGCCCACCTGGCCGCCGACCCGTTGACCCTGCCGATCGCGCTGGCCAATCACACGCCTGACGCGCTCGACGGGCCCGTCGAGGAGCCCGCGGAGGAGCTCGCGGAGGAGCTGGTCGAGGAGCCCGTCGAGGAGCCCTCGCCGTTCGACGAGGGCCCCGCGACCGAGCTGATGGACCAGGTCGACGCCGACCTCCTCGACGACACCGCCAACGAGCCGATCGCCGCGGTCGACCCGTTGAGCGACCCGCTGCCCGAGCAACCCGCCCAGCCCGACCAGCCCGCCCCGGACGGCTGGGTCACCCCGTGGGACTCGCCCCCGGTCGAGCCCCCGGTCGAGCCCGCGGTGGAGGCCGACGAGGACCAGATGGATGCCCTCGTCGACCCCGACACCCCTGCCGTCCCGTCGGCGCCGCTGCCCCCGATGGGGGGAGAGACCGAGATCGCTCCCGCAGGCTGGGTGCCGCCCCCGCCGCCCGGGGCGTCCCCGTCCAGCGATGCGCCGCCGCTCCCGATCGGCTCCTGGGAGCCCATCGGCGGCGCGGTTCCGCCGCCGCCGGGAGCCCAGGAGGCGGCGCCGTTCGACGCCGACCACGACGGTCAGACCGTGTCCGGCGCCAGCGCTGCCGCCGCCGCGCCGATGCCCGGGATCCCGGGACAGCCGCCGGCGCCGGCGATCACTCAGCCCGTCGCCAAGCTCCTGATCTCCGACGGCCAGACGATCGTCGTCGACCGCGCGGTGCTGATCGGTCGCGCCCCCGAGGCGCGCCGCTTCACCTCGACCGAGCAGCCGACCCTCGTGACCGTGCCCAGCCGTCTGCACGAGATCTCCTCGACGCACGTCGAGGTGCGTCCCGGCACCGGAGCCGACCACGGTTCTGCGGTCGTCACGGACATGGGCTCGACCAACGGCACCGTCCTGGTCCAGCCGGGCCTCGGTCCGGAGGACCTCAAGCCCGGGATCGCCGTGCAGCTGATCCCCGGCGCGATCGTCAACCTCGGTGACGGCGTCACCATCCAGGTCACCCGGCCCTGACGGGCCACCGCTACTCGGAGCGCCTGCCCATGACCCTCGCACCACCGCCGACGGCGGAGCCGGTGATGTTCCCGCCGGCCGAGCTCGACCGCCGTTTCTCGGCGTTCGTGATCGACCGCCTGATCGGGTGGGGGGTCTCGGCCGCCGTCGGCTACGCCGTGTGGCGCTTTGTCGACACGAGCGTCGCCACCGCCATCCTCAGCGGGGTCGGGTGCGCCGTCCTGCTCGGCCTGGTGAACGCGGTCCTCATCGGCACGACCGGCCTGACGCCCGGCAAGGCGGCGGTGGGCCTGCGCGTCGTACGACGCCCGGACGGTCGACCGATCGGGGTCCTTCCGGCGATCGGGCGCACGATCGTGCTCGGGGTGGCCGGACTGCCCACCATCGGAATGGGGCTGGCGACGCTGGCCTGGACGGCGGCCGCCGACCCCAGCCGGCAGCGTCTGGGCCTGCACGACAAGTTCGGCGAGGCCGTCGTGATCGACGTGCGACCGGTACCGGTCAGTGCCACCGACGACGACGACGACGCCCGCCCGCAGCAGATCGTGAACCTGACCGCGCTGCGGTTGATGCCGGTGCCCGTCGTGGATCCGGCCCAACCGCCCGTGCCCATCCCGACACCGGTCCCGAACCGGCCGGCACCCGCTCCCGCTCCCGCGCCGGCCCCCGTCCCGCCGTCGAATCCGCCGTCGAGCCCGCCGCCGGTCCGGGCGCCCGCGCCGATCCCGGCACCGGCCCAGCCCCCGGCCCAGCCCCCGGCCCAGCCCCCGGCGCCCGTCCCGGTCGCATCGGCGGCTTCGCCGCGTCCCCTGGACGAGCAGACCCGGGTCCGCGGGGCCGATCCGGTGGCCCTGCCCCCCGTTGCGCCGACCCCACCGACCCCGCCGCCGGCGCCGGTGGTGCGCTGGCGGGTCGCCTTCGACACCGGCGAGGCGTTCGCCGTCGAGGGCCTGGCCGTCGTGGGCCGTCGTCCCGAGCCCCGTCCCGAGGAGCCCGTGCGCCACGTCGTCCCCCTGCGCAGCTCGGACATGTCGTTGTCCAAGACCCACGCGCAGTTCCAGGTCGCTCCCGACGGTGCGCTGGTCGTGATGGACCGGGGCTCGACCAACGGGTCCTACGTCATCCGGGGCGGCCTGTCGAAGGCGCTGGTGCCCGGTCGGCCCAGCACCCTGCTGGCCGGCGACGAGGTGCGCTTCGGTGACCGCACCATGCGCGTCGAGCGCGGCTGAGGCCGTCCCTCAGGCTTGCGACCACTCGCTGCGCAGCAGCCCGTAGACCGACGTGTCGCTCCAGCTGCCGTCGCGGTCGGGGTAGTCCTGGCGGGTGTGGGCCTCGTGCCTCATGCCGAGCCGCTCGCACAACCGTGCCGACGCCAGGTTGCGCGGGTCCAGCTGGGCCACGAGCCTGTGCAGCGGGTAGTGCGTGAAGGCCAGGTCCACCAGCGCCCGGGCCGCCTCGGTCGCGAATCCCCGGCCGGCGTGCTCGGGGGCGAAGACCCAGCCCAGCTCGGCGATCGAGGGGAGGTCGTCGGGGCCGTGCTGGGCGGTGAACCGCAGCATCAGGTCGCCGACCAGCACGCCCTCGTGCTCGACCGCTAGGGTCAGGTGCTCGCCCACCGCCTGGGGTGCGGTCCCGCCGACCAGACGCTCCATCCGGTGGGTCAGGCCGTCCTGGTCCAGTGCCGCGAACGGGAGGTAGCGCGTGACCTCGGGATCACTGCAGTACCTGCCGATCGCGTCCCGGTCACCCGGCACGACCGTGCGCAGCAGGAGGCGTTCGGTGGCCACGGGGAGGAGGGGCGGCGGCAGTGTCGGCTCGGAACCCATGGCCTGAGACTAGGACGCATCCGGGGGCCGGGCGAAAGTGCTTTCGGTACGGTCGAACCGATGTCCTACGATGTGCCGTCGCGCGCCACAACGGTGCGCGAGTGCTGACGAGCAGACGAGGAAGGTCGAGTCCGTGCCGACTGGCAAGGTGAAGTGGTACGACACGGAGAAGGGCTTCGGCTTCCTCTCCCAGACCGACGGTCCGGACGTCTACGTCCGCTCCGACGCGCTGCCCGAGGGCGTCGCCACGCTCAAGGCCGGCACCAAGGTCGAGTTCGGCATCGCCCAGGGTCGCCGCGGCGACCAGGCGCTGCAGGTCAAGCTCATCGACGCGCCCGCCTCCGTCTCCCGCAACCAGCAGCAGGCCAAGCGCAAGACGCCGGAGGAGATGGTCCCGATCGTCGAGGACCTGATCCGTCTGCTCGACGGCGTCGGCGAGGCCTACCGCCACGGACGTCACCCCGACCGTCGTGCGGCCCAGCCGGTCGCCAAGGTCCTGCGCGCGCTGGCCGACGAGCTCGAGCTCTGAACAACGGCGCCAGCGCGCCGCAGCTGCTACTGCGTGACGGTGGCGACGGGTTCGGGCGCGTCGTCGCGCCGCCGCCGGGTCGGCGCTGAGCGCAGCACGAAGACCGCCCAGCTGCCCAGCAGGACGGCGGCGAAGGCGAGCCCGAAGTCGTTGACGGCGGGGTAGGACAGGATCACCCCGAGGAAGCCGCCGATCACCCAGGCGAGCTGCAGGGTGGTGTCCCCCTTGGCGAACGCACTCGCGTGCGACCGCACCGGCACGCCGGTCTGGATCGTGGAGTCGAGGGAGACCTTGGCGAGGTACTGCATCAGGCCGACGGTCAGGCCCAGCACGACCAGCAGGAACAGGCCGTAGAACAGGGTCGCGAACACCAGCGCCACGATGTCGGCCAGCAGCGCCACCACGACCATCACGGCCGGGTTGATCTTGCGCGCGACCGACGCCACGACGATCCCGATCGTGTTGCCGAGACCGGCCGCACCGATCACGAGGCCGACGAGCAGGGTCGACTTGGTCTTCGTCTCCCAGCCGTCGAGCGGCTCGGTCGCCAGCACGAACGTCATGAACATGGTGAGGAAGCCCGACAGCAGGCGCGGACCGCAGTTGGCGCGGAGTGCGAAGGCGACGCGCGGCGGGAGTCCGGTGCCGCGACGGGCGCCGGTCGCCGTGACGCGCGGGGCGTCGATCGACTCCTCGCCGGTCGAGGAGTCGACCTGGCTGGGCAGGAGGATCGCGGCGACGGTGCCGACGATGAAGACGAGGAAGGCGTAGCGGCAGGCCCACTCGGGTCCGATCCAGTACGCCGCCCCGGCGAGCGGTGCCGAGGCACACGCCCCGACCACGCCGGCGAGGGCGACGCGACCGTTGGCCTTCACCAGGGTGATCTCGTGGGGGAGCAGGCGAGGCACGGCCGAGGCCTTCGCGACGCCGTAGGCCTTGCCGGAGACCAGGACACCCAGCGCCGCGACGTAGAACCAGGGCGAGCCGCTCGCGAGCGTGCCGGCCAGGACCCAGCACAGGAAGGCCCGGAAGGCGAAGGTCGCGCCGATCGCCCAGCGGCGACCGTGGCTGAAGCGGTCGAGGAAGGGACCGATCAGCGGTGCCACGATGGCGAAGGGCACCATCGTCAGGCCGAGGAACAGCAGCACCGGGCCACGCTGGCCGCTGGTCGCGCCGGCGAAGAACACCGTGCCGGCGAGAGCGATGGCGAAGGCGGAGTCACCGGCGGCGTTGAACGCGTGCAGCTCGATCAGTCGCTTGAGCCCCGACCGCTCGGCGCCCTGGGCGCCCGCGGCCTTGCGCGCCGTCCGCACCGTCGAGCGGCTCGCCCGGCCCGTGACCCGGGCGACGCCCTTCACGCCACGAGCGGCCGCGCGGGCTGCACGCACCGAGCCGGCCTCGCCGTGCACCTCGTTCGCGGGTGCGCCCGGAGGCGGCGGCGGAGGCGGCGGGTGGCCGGCGGCGTCGGGCCGCGGGTGGTCACCGGGTGCGCGGGGGCCTGCTCCGTCGGTGCTCACGTCCCTATCTTGCCCGTCGGGGCCGACGACACACGTCCGGAGGCCCCTCAGGACGCCCGCGATTCGGCCCCGAGGTGACGATCGTCGCCGGAATGGTGAATGCTGTGCCCGTGTCCACCCTCGAGCGCAAGCTGACTGACGCCGTCACGGCCGACGCCGTCGACGATGCCCGCACCGCTCTGCTCGACGAGGTCGGCGCCAACGACGTGGGCGACTACCTCGGCCACGAGATCGACGGCCTGCGTGTCGTGACGCACCACTTCGACTGCGCCCGCAAGGGTTACCGCGGCTGGCAGTGGGCGGTCACCCTGACCCGGGCCTCGCGTCAGCGCAAGGTCACCGTCGTCGAGGTCGTGCTGCTGCCCGGCGACGAGGCGATCATCGCTCCCGCCTGGGTTCCCTACCGCGAGCGCCTGCAGCCCGGCGACATGTCGCCCGGCGACCTGCTGCCGGTCGACGACGACGACGCCCGCCTCGTCCCGACGTACTCCTTCGGTGACGACCCGCTCGACACCGACGAGAAGACCCAGGTCCGCGAGGTCGCCAAGGACCTCGGCCTGGGCCGGGTCCGCACGCTCTCGCCCGAGGGTCGCGACCGCGCCGCCGAGCGCTGGTACGACGGCGACGCCGGCCCCGAGGCCGCGATCGCCAAGTCGGCGCCCCACTCCTGCCACTCGTGCGGCTTCCTCGTTCGCCTCGCGGGGCCGCTCTCCGAGATGTTCGGTGTGTGCGCCAACGGCGACGCGAACGACGACGCCAGGGTCGTCGCCCACCAGCACGGCTGCGGCGCGCACTCGGAGGTGCGGCTGACCAAGCGTCAGCAGGCCCAGCCGCCCGCGCCGCCGGTCATCGACACGATCTCGCTCGACGACCTCGAAGTCTTCTAGCTCGACCGGCGCTGGTGGGGCGGGTCAGCTCGCGGCCAGGATCCACACGGCGTACTCGTCGTCGACCGGGCGCAGGTCGTAGCCGCCGAACCGGTGCACGATGCCCAGCCCTGCCGCAGTGGCGTCGGTGACGAACTCCTCGGGCGGGTAGGAGCGGGCGGTCGCGGGTCCGCCGGAGAGGTGGAAGCCGGCCAGGATCCGGCCACCGGGCGCGAGCAGCGAACCGAGCCGTGCGAGCACGGCGACCTCGGTGCCCTCGGCGAGGAAGGTCAGCACGTTGCCGACGCACACGACCAGGTCGAACTCGCCGGGCCCACCGGCGGCGGTGAGCGCCTCCGAGGTCAGGGCGAGGATCTCGAGCGGGACCACGGTGAGCTCCGGGTACGTCGCGCGCGCCTGCTCGACGAGCGCGAGGTCGGGCTCGGCGGCGACGACCTGGTGGCCGGAGGCCTGCAGGTGGGCACCGACCCGGCCCATCCCGGCACCGGCGTCGAGGATCCGGGCGTCGCGACCGACGAGGGTGTCGGCCAGTCGGGCCTCCCCGACGACGTCGTCGCCGCGCTCGATCATCTCGGCGAACCGGGCGCCGTAGCCGACGGTCTTCGGTCCGCTCAGCGCCCAGCGGGTGGGCGGCAGGTCGCTCGCCGGGACGGCGGGGTCCACCGGACTCATCGGAGCGGGCTCATTCCTCGTGGGTGCGCTCGGCGCGGATCTGGCGCCGCCGCTTGCAGTGCTCCATGCCGAGCAGCCCGAGGCCGACGCCCGTCAGGCACATCCACAGCAGCCAGGTCCGGTCCTCCTCCTCGAGCCGGCCGTAGAACGGCAGCAGCGCGAGGAAGGCGAGCGCGAACAGCGCCGTGCCGACCTGCACGGTCCGCACGCCGTCGACGTCGAGTGGCTCGACGGGAGCGATGAGATAGGTCCGACGGCCGAACTCGTGCTGGGTCGGCTGATCGTCGCGGAGTTCCACGCACCGATCCTACCGCTCGCGGGAATACTTACCTCGGGTAATGACTTAGGCTAAGGACATGAGCCAGGACCTGCACGTACGGACGAACGCGGGGCTCGCGACCGAGCTGCGCTTCTCGGTGATGCGCCTGCGTCGCCGGCTGGTGCGCGAGCGCCACCCCGCCAACGACCTGAGCCTGCCCGCGATGGCCGTCCTCTGGGGCCTGCACCGGTTGGGGGAGGCCTCGATCGGGACGCTGGCCTCGCGCGAGCAGGTCCAGCCGCCCAGCATGACCCGCACCGTCAACGGCCTGGCGGAGTCCGGCCTCGTCGTGCGCGAGTCCCATCCCGACGACGGTCGGCAGGTGGTCGTCCGCCTCACCGACGCCGGCCGGACGGTGGTCCAGGCCGACGCAGCCCGCCGCGACAAGTGGCTCTCGCGGCGACTCGAGGAGCTCTCGCCCGACGAGCGCGACGTCCTGCGCCGAGCCGCACCGATCCTGCAGCGCCTGGCCGCTGCCGACTGACCCACGACCGAAGGAGCCCCCACGAGTCCCCGATTCCGATCCCTGGCCCACCCGAACTACCGCCTGTACTTCGCCGGCAGCATCGTGTCCAACACCGGCACCTGGATGCAGCGCGTCGCCCAGGACTGGCTGGTCCTGACCATCCCCGGCAACGGGGGAGCGGCGCTCGGCATCACCACCGGCCTGCAGTTCCTGCCCGTCCTCCTGCTCTCGCCGTACGCCGGCGTGGTGGCCGACCGCTTCGACAAGCGGCGCCTGCTGCAGGTCACCCAGACCGTCATGGCCCTCTCCGCGCTGGTGCTCGGTGTCATCGCCGCGCTCGGGGTGGCCCAGACCTGGCACGTCTACCTGCTCGCCTTCGTGTTCGGCCTCGGTGCGGCGTTCGACGCCCCCGCGCGCCAGGCATTCGTCTCCGAGCTGGTCGGCGCCGACGACGTCGTGAACGCCGTCAGCCTCAACTCGGCCGCCTTCAACACCGCTCGCCTGGTCGGCCCCGGCCTCGCCGGACTGCTGATCGGCCTCGGCGGCGGAGGGATGCGGGCGACCGGCTGGGTGATCCTCGTCAACGCCGTGTCCTACCTCGCGGTCATCGGACAGCTGCGCCGGATGGATCCCGACACGCTCCATTCGCCGCGGCTGACGGCGCGCACCCCCGGGATGCTGCGGGCGGGCCTGGCCTACGTGCGTGGCCAACCGAAGATGCTGATGATCCTCGTGATGGTCTTCTTCGTCGGCACCTTCGGGATGAACTTCCAGATCACCTCCGCCCTGATGGCGACCGAGGAGTTCGGCAAGGGCGCGACCGAGTACGGCGTGCTCGGCTCCGTGCTCGCGATCGGTTCGCTGGCCGGTGCGCTCGTCGCTGCCGGACGCACCCGGGTCCGGTTGCGCCTCGCCTTCGGGGCGGCGATCTGCTTCGGGGTCCTCGAGATCGTGGCGGGCCTGGCGCCGTCGTACCCCGTGTTCGTGCTGCTGTGCCCGCTCCTCGGCTTCTCGGTGATCACCGTGATGAACTCCTGCAACGCGATGCTGCAGATCGAGTCGGACCCGGCCATGCGCGGGCGCGTGATGGCGATCTACATGACCATCGTGATGGGCGGTACGCCGCTCGGCGCGCCCCTGATCGGGTGGATCGGCGAGCAGTGGGGTGCCCGGTGGACACTCGTGGTCGGCGGGGCGCTCGTGCTGGTCGGCGTGGCCCTCGCGGTGCTGGTGCGGGCACTGGTCGAGGAGCGTCGCGGGGAGTCCTCGGGGCCGCGTGCGGGATCGGAACGGGTTCTCCACGTCGGCTGAGCCGATTTCAGGCGGGATTCCGCATTTTGACCCTGCATGGAGCGGCCGGTAATCTCGATTCTTGTGTCTGGGGAGACCCGACACGTCGAGCATGCCCGGAACCATTCTCCGGACCCTGAGTCCTGATCCGGTGCCCCACGAGGGGTGGCACGTCCGGCACTACAGCAGTGAGCAACATCCCGAGCCCGGCAGGTTGCCGAGCCGTGTGAGTAACAGGAAAGGGAACCACCAGGTGCCCACCATCAATCAGTTGGTCCGCAAGGGCCGCCAGGACAAGGTGTCCAAGAGCAAGACGCCTGCCCTGAAGGGTTCGCCCCAGCGTCGCGGTGTCTGCACCCGCGTCTACACCACCACCCCGAAGAAGCCGAACTCCGCCCTGCGCAAGGTCGCTCGCGTGCGCCTGTCCAGTGGCGTCGAGGTCACCGCCTACATCCCGGGTGAGGGTCACAACCTGCAGGAGCACTCCATCGTGCTCGTCCGTGGCGGTCGTGTGAAGGACCTCCCCGGTGTTCGTTACAAGGTCATCCGCGGCGCTCTGGACACCCAGGCCGTGAAGAACCGTAAGCAGGCTCGCAGCCGCTACGGTGCCAAGAAGGAGAAGAGCTGACATGCCGCGCAAGGGCCCCGCTCCGAAGCGCCCCATCGACATGGACCCGGTCTACGGATCCCAGCTGGTCAGCCAGCTCGTGTCGAAGGTGCTGCAGGATGGCAAGAAGCAGGTTGCGCAGCGCATCGTCTACTCCGCGCTCGAAGGCACCCGTGAGAAGACCGGCACCGACCCGGTGATCACCCTCAAGCGCGCGCTGGACAACATCCGGCCCGCCATCGAGGTCAAGTCCCGCCGCGTCGGTGGCGCGACCTACCAGGTCCCGATCGAGGTCAAGGGCACGCGTGGCACCACGCTCGCGCTGCGCTGGCTCGTCGGCTACGCCTCGGACCGTCGCGAGAAGACGATGGCCGAGCGCCTCCAGAACGAGCTCCTCGACGCTGCCAACGGCCTCGGTGCCGCGGTGAAGAAGCGCGAGGACACCCACAAGATGGCCGAGTCGAACAAGGCCTTCGCCCACTACCGCTGGTGATCTCGTCGGGGCGGGCTCCGCACTGCGCGGTTGCCCGCTCCGGCTCCACCGGTTCCATCCCCAATACCTAAGGAACGCTGACTCACGTGGCAGTCGACATCACGACGGACCTCAACGCCGTCCGCAACATCGGCATCATGGCGCACATCGACGCCGGCAAGACCACCACCACCGAGCGCATCCTGTTCTACACCGGCATCACGTACAAGATCGGTGAAGTCCACGATGGCGGCGCCACGATGGACTGGATGGAGCAGGAGCAGGAGCGCGGCATCACGATCACGTCGGCCGCGACGACCTGCTGGTGGAAGAAGCACCAGATCAACATCATCGACACCCCCGGACACGTCGACTTCACGGTCGAGGTCGAGCGCTCGCTGCGCGTCCTCGACGGTGCCGTCGCGGTGTTCGACGGCGTGGCCGGCGTCGAGCCGCAGACCATGACCGTGTGGCGCCAGGCCAACAAGTACTCCGTGCCGCGCATGTGCTTCGTCAACAAGCTCGACCGGACCGGCGCCGACTTCTACCGCGTCGTCGACTCCATCGTCGCCAAGCTCAACTCCACCCCGCTGGTGCTCCAGCTCCCGATCGGCGCCGAGGGTGACTTCATCGGCATCGTCGACCTGGTCGAGATGAACGCCAAGGTGTGGCGTGGCGAGACCGAGCAGGGCGAGGACTACGTCGTCGAGGAGATTCCCGCGGACATGGCCGACAAGGCCGCCGAGTACCGCGAGAAGTTCGTCGAGACCCTCGCCGAGGCCGACGACGAGATCATGGAGGTCTACCTCGAGGACGGCGACGTCTTCGACGTGCCGACCCTCAAGGCCGCCATCCGTCGCGCGACCCTGGCCGACAAGGTCAACCCGATCCTCACCGGCACCGCGTTCAAGAACAAGGGCGTGCAGCCCCTGCTCGACGCGATCGTCGACTACCTCCCCTCGCCGCTCGACGTGGACGGCATCGTCGGCCACAAGCCGAACTCCGAGGAGACCCCCGAGAACGAGATCGTCCGCAAGCCGTCGTCCGAGGAGCCCCTCGCCGCGCTTGCGTTCAAGATCGCCGCTGACCCGCACCTCGGCAAGCTGACCTTCGTCCGCGTCTACTCGGGCAAGCTCGAGGCCGGTGGCACCGTGCTCAACACGAGCAACGGCCGCAAGGAGCGGATCGGCAAGGTCTACCAGATGCACGCCAACAAGCGTGAGGAGATCGCCTCGGTCGGTGCTGGCCAGATCGTGGCCGTCATGGGCCTCAAGGACACCCGCACCGGTCACACCCTCTCGGACTCGTCCAAGCAGGTCGTGCTCGAGTCGATGACCTTCCCGGCGCCCGTGATCTCGGTGGCCATCGAGCCGAAGACCAAGGCTGACCAGGAGAAGCTCGGCGTCGCCATCGGGCGTCTCGCCGAGGAGGACCCGACCTTCGTCGTCAAGACCGACGAGGAGACCGGCCAGACCATCATCTCCGGCATGGGCGAGCTCCACCTGGAGATCCTCGTGGACCGCATGAAGCGCGAGTTCAAGGTCGAGGCCACCGTCGGCAAGCCGCAGGTCGCCTACCGCGAGACCATCCGCGCGGCCGTCATGAACCACAGCTACACCCACAAGAAGCAGACCGGTGGGTCGGGCCAGTTCGCGAAGGTCGTCATCTCCCTCGAGCCGAACATCGACCCGGAGACCGGCCTCGGCGCAGGCTACGAGTTCGCCAACAACGTCTCGGGTGGACGCGTTCCCCGCGAGTACATCCCGTCCGTCGACAACGGCGGCCAGGAGGCCATGGAGTTCGGCGTCCTCGCCGGCTACCCGATGGTCGACGTGAAGTTCTCCCTCGAGGACGGCGCCTACCACGACGTCGACTCGTCCGAGCTCGCGTTCAAGATCGCCGGCATCCAGTCGTTCAAGGAGGCCGCTCGCAAGGCGAAGCCGTGCCTGCTCGAGCCGATGTTCGCCGTCGAGGTCACCACCCCCGAGGGCTTCCTCGGTACGGTGATCGGAGACATCAACAGCCGTCGCGGCCAGATCCGTGCACAGGAGGAGCGTCACGGCGACATCGTCGTGGCAGCCCTCGTGCCGCTGTCCGAGATGTTCGGGTACGTTGGTGACCTGAGGTCCAAGACCTCTGGCCAGGCTTCGTACTCGATGGAGTTTGACTCGTACGCCGAGGTTCCCACGAACATCGCCGACGAGATCATCAAGAAGGTTCGTGGCGAGTAGTCTTCCGACTGCTTTCCGCCGCCCTCGGCGCACCACCCAACCCAGTACGAGTCAAGTAACAATCCCAGGAGGAGCCAGCAATGGCTAAGGCCAAGTTCGAGCGGACCAAGCCGCACGTCAACATCGGCACCATCGGTCACATCGACCACGGCAAGACCACGCTGACCGCGGCGATCTCGAAGGTCCTGCACGACAAGTACCCCAACCTCAACGAGGCCTCGGCGTTCGACCAGATCGACAAGGCCCCCGAAGAGCGTCAGCGCGGTATCACGATCTCGATCGCGCACATCGAGTACCAGACCGAGGCGCGCCACTACGCGCACGTCGACTGCCCCGGTCACGCGGACTACATCAAGAACATGATCACCGGTGCTGCGCAGATGGACGGCGCGATCCTGGTGGTTGCCGCGACCGACGGTCCGATGCCGCAGACCCGCGAGCACGTGCTGCTCGCCCGCCAGGTCGGCGTGCCGGCCCTGGTCGTGGCGCTCAACAAGTGCGACATGGTCGACGACGAGGAGCTCATCGAGCTCGTCGAGATGGAGGTGCGCGAGCTCCTCTCCGAGTACGACTACCCGGGCGACGACATCCCGGTCGTCCGCGTTGCCGCCTTCCCGGCGCTGCAGGGCGACGAGAAGTGGGGCAACTCGGTTCTCGAGCTGCTCGACGCCGTTGACGAGAGCATCCCGCAGCCCGAGCGTGAGGTCGACAAGCCGTTCCTCATGCCCGTCGAGGACGTCTTCACGATCACCGGTCGTGGAACCGTCATCACCGGTCGTATCGAGCGCGGCATCGTCAAGGTCAACGAGGAGGTCGAGATCATCGGCATCCGCGAGACCTCGCTCAAGTCGACGGTCACCGGTGTCGAGATGTTCCGCAAGCTCCTCGACGAGGGCCAGGCTGGCGAGAACGTCGGTCTGCTCCTGCGTGGAACCAAGCGCGAGGACGTCGAGCGCGGCATGGTCGTCGTGAAGCCGGGCACCACCACCCCGCACACGAACTTCGACGCCTCGGTCTACATCCTGTCGAAGGAGGAGGGCGGCCGTCACACGCCGTTCTTCAACAACTACCGCCCGCAGTTCTACTTCCGTACGACCGACGTCACCGGCGTCGTCACCCTCCCCGAGGGCACGGAGATGGTCATGCCGGGCGACAACACGGACATGGCCGTTGAGCTGATCCAGCCCATCGCCATGGACGAGGGTCTGAAGTTCGCGATCCGTGAGGGTGGCCGCACCGTCGGCGCCGGCCGGGTCACCAAGATCACCAAGTGATCTGACCTGCTTCATCGGGTAGCCCCGCAGCCTTCGGGCCGCGGGGCTTCCTGCTTTTTGGGTCGACGCGATCCGTCGGGAGAATGGCCGGGTGAACGACCAGCAGCACGAGGGTGTCCGCCCCGCACGCCCCCACCAGAACCTCAACGACGACGGTCGCACGGTGCGTGAGGTGCTGACCTACGCCCGTCGGGGCAGCCGGTTGAACACCCCGCGCCAGCAGCGCGGCTGGGAGGCGTACGCCGAGCAGTGGGTCATCCCCGACGAGGCGGTCGACGCCCCCGGGTTCGCGTGGGCCGACTGGTTCGGCCGGGAGGCACCGATGGTGGTCGAGATCGGCGGCGGGGTCGGTGAGGCCACCGCAGCCCTGGCCGCTGCGCGGCCCGAGGTCAACGTGCTGTCGCTGGAGGTCTGGGTGCCGGGCGTCGCAGAGGGCATGTGGCGCGTCGGTGAGGCCGGTGCGACCAACGTGCGCTTCTGCAGCGTGGACGCGGTCTGGACCCTCGAGCACCTCGTCGCCGAGCAGGCCCTCGCCGAGCTCTGGACCTTCTTCCCCGACCCGTGGCACAAGACCCGCCACCACAAGCGGCGCCTGGTCAACGAGGAGAACGCCCGCCTGATCGCCTCCCGGCTCGCGCCGGGCGCGGCGTGGCGCCTCGCGACCGACTGGGAGCACTACGCGGAGCAGATCGTCGAGGTGCTCGACGCCGAGCCCCTGCTCGAGGGGGGAGCGGTCGAGCGCTGGGCGGAGCGGCCGGTCACCAAGTTCGAGCGCAAGGGCCTGGCCAAGGACCGCACCATCGCCGACCTGCTGTACCGCCGCGTGTGACGGCAATGTGAAGTTCACACACGCGTTCGGGCGTGTCCTCCTTCCGAGACCCCGGGGAGGCGTACTTTCCGATCAGTGGCAGGTGGGGAAGCCGGCCACATCGGGAGGCCCGACGTGATGCAGTCGCGAATGAGCACCCCGGTCCACTACTCCAAGGGATAGGGCCGGGCGGCCCCTTGGGGCGCGTGCGGTCCGGTGAGGTGAATCGTGTCGAACACCAAGGACCAGCCCAGCACGCAGCGTCGTACCTACGTCCTGGACACCAGCGTGCTCCTGGCCGATCCCGGGGCTCTGCGGCGCTTCGCCGAGCACGAGGTCGTCCTGCCGGTGGTCGTGATCACCGAGCTCGAGGCCAAGCGGCACCACCCGGAGCTCGGCTACTTCGCCCGCAGTGCGCTGCGCGCGCTGGACGAGATGCGGGTCAGCCACGGCCGCCTCGACACCCCCGTGCCCGTCGGGGACGAGGGCGGCAGCGTCCGCGTCGAGCTGAACCACACCGACGCATCCTCGCTGCCCTCCGGCTTCCGTCTGGGCGACAACGACACCCGGATCCTGGCCGTGGCACGCAACCTGGCCGACGAGATGCACGACGTCACGCTGGTGTCCAAGGACCTCCCGATGCGGATCAAGGCCTCCGCCGTCGGACTCGCGGCCGAGGACTACCGCGGTGAGTCCATCAGCGACTCCGACACCGGCTACTCCGGGATGACCGAGATCGACGTCTCCGCGGACCACCTGGACGAGCTGTACGACGACGGCACGCTCGACCTCGCCGAGGCCCGCGACCTGCCCTGTCACACGGGCCTGGTGATGCTGTCCGAGCGCGGTACGGGGCTGGGCCGGGTCGGACCGGACAAGCAGGTCCACCTGGTGCGGGGTGACCGGGAGGCGTTCGGCATCCACGGACGCAGCGCCGAGCAGCGGATCGCGCTCGAGCTGCTCCTCGACCCCGAGGTCGGCATCGTCTCCCTCGGCGGGCGCGCGGGCACCGGCAAGTCGGCCCTCGCCCTGTGTGCCGGCCTCGAAGCCGTCATGGAGCGTCAGCAGCACAAGAAGGTCGTCGTCTTCCGGCCCCTGTTCGCCGTCGGTGGCCAAGAGCTCGGCTACCTCCCCGGCTCGGAGTCGGAGAAGATGTCGCCCTGGGGACAGGCCGTCTTCGACACCCTCGGCGCCCTGACCTCGCGCGAGGTGGTCGAGGAGATCCTCGCCCGGGGCATGCTGGAGGTCCTGCCGCTCACCCACATCCGGGGACGCTCGCTCCACGACTCGTTCGTGATCGTCGACGAGGCCCAGTCCCTCGAGCGCAACGTCCTGCTGACCGTGCTCTCCCGCATCGGCGCCAACTCCAAGGTCGTGCTCACCCACGACGTGGCCCAGCGCGACAACCTGCGCGTCGGCCGCCACGACGGCGTGGTCGCGGTCGTCGAGAAGCTCAAGGGGCACCCGCTGTTCGCTCACGTCACCCTCACCCGGTCCGAGCGCTCGCCCATCGCGGCGCTGGTGACCGAGATGCTGGAGAGCGTCGTCGTGTGAGGCTCAGGCCGGGGTGCGCAGCACCTTGGTCAGTGCCTTGCCCCGGGCGAGCTCGTCGACGAGCTTGTCCAGGTAGCGGATCTTCTGCATCAGCGGATCCTCGACATCCTCGACCCGCACGCCGCAGACCACCCCGGTGATCAGCGTGGCGTGCGGGTTGAGTCGCGCCCGGGCGAAGAAGTCCTCGAAGGTCGTCTCCGCGGCGAGGTGCTGCTCGAGCTCGGCGGCGTCGTACCCGGTCAGCCAGCAGATCGCCTCGTCGAGCTCGGCCCGGGTCCGTCCCTTGCGCTCCACCTTGTTCACGTAGTGCACGTGGACGGAGGCGACACTGCTGGTGAAGATCCGGCTCATGGGCCCACCCTAGGTCGGGACGGAATCCCGGAGCGCGTGGCGCATGCAACCCGTGGTGTGGGTGTGACAGAAGTGATCGGAAGGTGGCGACCAATCTGGCGGTTCGGTTTGCACGGTGCGAATGGGTCAGGCATGGTGGAACCTGGTCGCCAGAGGTGATGACAACGGCGTCGGGCCCGGTTGGGAGGCGACCACGCCCACCGCAGTCGAGCCCGGAAACGAGCCCTTGTCGAAGCACGCGAAGCCTGCGCCGAAGCACCGCGGAGCCCCGAAGCACGCCCACATCGCCGAGGCGCCCCGTCGGGCCGCCCGCAACGTCGTGGTCCTGTCCTCGGTCGCTGTCGCCGTGACCGGAGTGTCGGTGGCCGCCGGCATCCTCGGCAACGACACGACCCCGCCTGCCGCCAGCGTCGACGCCGAGACCCTGGCCGCCGCCGGGCAGCTCGACCCGCAGGTCACCGCCGAGCGCGACGCCGTCGTGTCCCGAGCAGACCGGCGCCCTGAGGCCGACCCCGCCAAGACCGCCGGCCTCGACGAGACCGCCAGCGCCGCGATGACCGACCAGCGCAAGCTCTCCGACTCCGACCCCAAGGACATCGCCAAGGCGCTGTTCAGCGAGTTCGGCTTCTCCGCGAGCCAGTTCGGCTGCCTCGACTCGCTGTGGACCCGCGAGTCGAACTGGCGCTGGAACGCCGACAACCCCACCTCCAGCGCCTACGGCATCCCGCAGGCCCTGCCCGGCTCCAAGATGTCGTCGGCCGGCGCCGACTGGGCCACCAACCCCGCCACGCAGATCCGCTGGGGCCTGGGCTACATCCAGGCGCGGTACGGCAGCCCGTGTGCTGCGTGGGGACACTCCGAGTCCCACAACTGGTACTGAGCTCGGGCCGCTACTCGAGCAGCCGGGACTTCTGGACCTTGCCCATCTCGTTGCGGGGCAGCGAGGCGACGAAGCGGACCTCGCGGGGGCGCTTGTGGGCGGCGAGCTCCGTGCTGACGTACGTCGTGAGGTCCTCGGCGAGGGACGGCTCGTCCATGCCGTCGGGGCCGTCGGGGCCGTCGGGGCGGTCGGCGCGAAGCACGACGTAGGCCACGATCCGCTGGCCGAGGTCGTCGTCGGGGCGAGGGACGACGGCGCACTCGGCGACCGCGGGGTGGCCCAGGAGGGTGGACTCGACCTCACCGGCCCCGATCCGGTAGCCGCCGGACTTGATCAGGTCGATCGAGGCGCGTCCGACGATCCGGTGGCGCCCGTCGGCGGCGATGCAGGCGACGTCACCGGTGCGGAACCAGCCGTCAGGGGTCCAGACCTCGGCGGTCGCCTCGGGCCGGTTCAGGTAGCCCGCGAAGAGGGTCGGACCGCGCACCTCCAGCTGGCCGACGGTCTCGCCGTCGTGGGGCACGGGCTGGTCGTGCTCGTCGCGCAGCCGGGTCTGGGTGCCGGCGATCGGCACGCCGACCCAGCCGGCTTCGCGGCGCCCGTCCGCGCGGGTCGCGACGGTGATCAGGGACTCGCTCATGCCGTAGCGCTCGGCCACCTCACGGCCCGTCAGGTCCCGCAGACGGTTGAAGACCGGGACCGGGAGGGCGGCGCTGCCCGAGACGAGCAGGCGGGCATCGCGCAGCGCCGCGGCGTGCTCGGGGGACTCCGCGATCCGGCTCCACACGGTGGGGACGCCGAAGAACAGGGTGGCGCCGGCGTGGGCGGCGGCGGCGTACGCCTCGGGGCTCGGTCGGCCCACGTGGTGGAGTCCGCTGCCGACGCGGAGCGGACCGAGGACGCCGAGCACGAGGCCGTGCACGTGGAAGAGCGGCAGGCCGTGGGCGAGCACGTCGTCGGCCGTCCAGTCCCACGCGTCCGCGAGACCGTCCAGGTCGGCGGCGAGAGCAGCGTGCGGCACCAGGACGCCCTTGGGCAGGCCGGTCGTGCCGGAGGTGTAGAGGACGAAGGCGAGGTCGTCCGGCGCGATCTCCGCCGGTGTGTACGACGCCCGCGCGCCCAGGTCCACGGCGAGGTGCTCGAGGCCGTGGGTGGCCGGAGGTTGCGGTCCCAGCCAGCAGTCAGGCGAGCTGTCGTCGAGCAGGTGGCGCAGCTCGGCGGCCCCGGAGTCCGGTGGCACCGGGACGACGGTCGTGCCCGCCAGGAGTGCCCCCACGATCGCCACGACGGTCTCCATCGTGGCCGTCGCGTGGACGGCGACCCGGGTCCGTCCGGCGAGCGGGGCGGCCAGCGCGGCCGCGGCGCCCAGCAGGTCGGCGGAGGCCAGGGTGGTGCCGTCGACGGTGACGGGGCGACCCTGCCCGTCGACGAGGGAGGTGAGGAGCTCGGTCATGGCCTGCCTGGTGGTCCGGGGGTGCCGTCGGACACCATCGTCGCGGAGCGGCGCGGCGCGATGGACACTGCCCCCGGCCGGGTGTGTGATGGGGACATGATCCAGATCCTGGGCTTCCTCCTCATCGGCGTCGTCATCGGTGTCCTCGCGCGTGTGCTCCGTCCCGGCCGGTCAGGGCTCAGCATGGGCGCGACGGTCGGCGTGGGCCTGGTCGCCGCGCTCGTCGGGGGCATCGTGGCCACGCTGCTCGGCACGGGCAGCCTCGACGAGCTGGACTTCCTGGGCTTCGTGGTCGCCGTGATCGCCGCGATCGTGCTGATCCCCGTCGCCGAGGGGATCGCCGGCAAGAAGAAGTAGTCCTCAGGGCCGGGTCATCGAGGCCAGGTCCAGCGCCGCGTCGAGCTGGTCGAGGGTGAGCTCGCCGCGCTCGACGTACCCCATCTCCAGCACGGTCTCGCGGATCGTCGCTCCGTCGGCGAGCGCCTGCTTGGCGACCTTGGCCGCGGCTTCGTAGCCGAGGTACTTGTTCAGCGGCGTCACCACCGACGGTGAGGACGCGGCGTAGCGCAGCATCCGCTCGGCATCGGCGCTGATGCCGTCGACGCAGCGGCGAGCCAGCGTCGTGGACGCCGTCGAGAGCAGTCGGACCGACTCGAGCAGGTTGCGCGCGATCACCGGCATCGCGACGTTGAGCTCGAAGGAGCCACTCGCCCCGGCGACGGTGACCGCGGCATCGTTGCCGATCACCTGCATGCAGACCATCAGCGTCGCCTCGGGCAGGACCGGGTTCACCTTGCCGGGCATGATCGAGGAGCCGGGCTGCAGGTCGGGCAGGTGGATCTCGGCCAGGCCGGTCGTGGGTCCCGACCCCATCCAGCGCAGGTCGTTGCAGATCTTGGTGAGTCCGACGGCGATGGTGCGCAGCACGCCGCTCAGCTCGACCAGGGAGTCGCGGGTGCCCTGCGCCTCGAAGTGGTTGCGGGCCTCGGTGAACGGCTGGCCGGAGGCCTCGGAGAGGGCGGTGATGGCCGCCGCGGCGAACCCGGGCGGGGTGTTGATGCCCGTGCCGACGGCGGTGCCGCCCAGCGGCAGCTCCCGGACCCGCGGCAGCACGGACTCGAGTCGCTCGGCGCCGTAGCGCACGGTGGCGGCGTACCCGCCGAACTCCTGGCCCAGGGTCACCGGGGTGGCGTCCATCAGGTGCGTGCGACCGGATTTCACCAGGTCGGCGAACTCGACCGACTTCGCCTCCAGCGAGGCCGCCAGGACGTCGAGGGCGGGCAGCAGGTCGTTGACGACGGAGGACGTGGCCGCGACGTGGATCGCGGTCGGGAAGACGTCGTTGCTCGACTGGCTCGCGTTGACGTGGTCGTTGGGGTGCACGGTGACGCCGGCGCGGGCGGCCAGCGAGGCGATCACCTCGTTGGCGTTCATGTTGGAGCTGGTGCCGGAACCGGTCTGGAACACGTCGATGGGGAACTCGGCGTCGTGCTCCCCGCCGGCCACGGCGGCTGCCGCGCTCGACACGGCCGCGGCCAGCTCGGCCGGGAGGACGCCGAGCTCACTGTTGGCGCGTGCTGCCGCCGCCTTCACCGCGCCCAGGGCGTGGACCAGGGCGGGCTCGATCGGGGTGCCGCTGATCGGGAAGTTCTCGACCGCGCGTTGGGTCTGGGCCTGCCACAACGCATCGGCGGGCACCCGGACCTCGCCCATGGAGTCGTGCTCGATACGGAAGTCGTCGCTGCTCACGACATCGACGTTAGCGCGGCGCGAGGAGCACGACGAGGGCCCCGGTGACGGCCTCGAGGTCCGGCGCGGCTGCCGGGCTGGTGGTCGAGGTGCTGTTGAGGGCACCGACGACCAGGTTGCGCAGCACCCGCAGGTCGACGTCGCCGCGCACGACGCCGGCCTCGCGTCCGCGCTCGAGCACGGAGAGCCAGACGCGCCCGAAGCCTCGCTCGTGCTCCACGTGGGCGGCTCGGAGGTGCGGCGGCAGCGTCTCCACCATCCGGACGACGGCAGCGGCGCGGTCGTCGCTGGCGTGCAGGGCTGCCAGGTGGCCGATCACCGCGGCACGCAGGTGATCGGCGGGGGAGGCGTCGTCGGGTACGGCGGCGATCGCCTCCTCGAGGGCGGCGCGCGCCGAGTCGACGCCCTCGGCCAGCGTGGCGGCGACGAGGTCGTCCTTGCTGGGGAAGTGGAAGGCGAGGCTGCCGACCTTGAGGTCGGCGGCATCGGCGATCCGGCGGAGGCTGGCGCCGCCGTACCCGTGCAGCGCGAACTCGTGTGCGGACGCCTCCAGGATGCGTCGGCGGGTCCGCGCCGCCTTGGTCTCACCGATCTCCACGACGCCACCCTAGCGAAACTGACGTCCGTACGATTATTCTAGAATCGTACGATTGTCAGATTACGAGGAGACCGCCATGACCGTCCCGCGCACCCAGGACCGGATGACCCACGACATCTTCCTGCCGGAGGAGACCATCGCCCTGCGCCAGCGGGCGCGGGCGGCGGTCGCGACCCATCTCGCACCGGTGGCCCGCGAGATCGGCGCCCGGGAGGAGTCGGCGGACAGCTTCCCGTGGCAGGCGTTCCGCGGCCTGGCCTCCGAGGGCCTCTTCGCGGTGCCGTTCGAGGGCGTCGAGCACCCGATGCTCGGCGTCTGCACGGTCGCGGAGGAGATCGCCTACGAGTCCTCCTCGATGGCCGGCGTGTACGACGGCCAGTGCATCCTCGTGCCCGCGACGCTCGCCTTCGCGCAGCCCGCACTCCGTGACCGGTTGGTCCCGGACCTGGTGAGCGGGGAGCAGGCCTTCGCCTTCGCGACCACCGAGCCGGAGACCAGTTCGGACCTGACGGCCTCGCGCCTGCAGACGTGGGCGGAGGAGACGCCCGACGGCTTCGTGGTCAACGGCCGCAAGCGCTGGATCACCAACAGCGTCGTCGCCGGCTGGGTCTCGATCCTGGTGCGGGCCGGTCGCGACGGCGACCGCGCGCACATGCTGCTGATCGACCTGAGCAGCCCGGGGGTCCGGATCGGCACTCCTGACCTCAAGATGGGCCACCGCGGCCAGATCACCGCCGACATCATCCTGGAGGACGTGCACGTTCCCCGCGAGAACCTGCTCGGCGAGCAGGGCCGGGGCATGGCCGTCGCCCTCACCGCACTGGTGCGCGGCCGGATCGGGATCGGCGCCGCCGGCGTGGGGGTGGCCCAGGCCGCCCTCGACCTGGCCGTCCACCGGCTGCAGACCCGCGAGGTGTTCGGTCGTCCGCTCGGTGCGATGCAGCACTGGCAGTTCGTGATGGCGCATCGGGCCACCGAGATCGAGTGCGCGCGCAGCCTCTACCAGAAGGCAGCGATGCTGCTCGACCGCGGCGACCAGACAGCCGAGCCGGAGGCTGCGATGGCCAAGGCCTACGGCACCCGGCTGGCCAACGACCTGGTGCGCGAGGCGATCCAGGTCCACGGCGCGCTCGGCTTCTCCCGCCAGGTGGGGGAGACGGGCGAGTCGGTGCGGCTGGAGGAGATGTACCGCGACGCGAAGATCCTGGAGATCTTCGAGGGCGCCAACGAGCTGCAGCAGTGGATCGTCGCGCGCCGACTGATCGGGCGCGACATCACCGGGTGAGCAGGTCGACGCCGATCCGGTCGACGGATCGCGTGGTGGCCCGGACCACGACGGCGGCCCGGGCGGCTTCGCGGTCCACTCCCAGCCAGGAGCGCCAGCCACCGGTGCCGCCGTTGTGCCAGGTGAGGACGTGCCCGCGGACCTCGGTGGTGAGCCAGGCGGCGCCGATCCTCACGGCCGGCCCGGCGAAGCTCGTGGTCGGCTCCAGGGCGTCACTCCCCGGGACCGTCCCGTCGAGGAGCGCGGCAGCGAAGGTGCCCAGGTCGGCCAGGGTCGACCTGATCCCACCCGCAGGACCCAGGGCTTCCCCTGTCCAGGCCTCGGCGCCCCGGCCTCGTGCGGTCCCGGCGACCGCACGGGGGGACAGCTCGGCTGCTGAGGCGGGGACGTACCAGCTGTCCAGGCCGAGCGGGTCCGCGATCCGCGTGCGCACGAGGTCGGCATAGGTGGTGCCCTCGGCCGCCGCGACCGCATGGCCGAGCAGCTCGAACCCCAGATTCGAGTACGAAGCCCGGGGCCGCCCCAGCTTCGTCGCGCGCGTCTGCTCCAGCAGCTCGGCGAGCGTGTCGCCGTACGGGTTCGCCCGGTGGCGCCACAGTCCCCACGACCGGCGTGCCATGTCGGGCACCGCCGGCAGCCGGGGCAGCCCCGAGCGGTGCTGGGCCAGCGCGCCCAGGGTCACTTCGCCGGCCGGGCAGCCGTCGAGGGGCAGGTGCAGTGCGAGCCGGTCCTCGGGCGACACGCTGCCCCGCGTGAGGGCATCGCAGTACACGAGCCCGGTCACGCCCTTGGAGACCGAGCCGATCTCCACGTCGCCGTCATCGGGCAGGCGGTGGCTCGACGTGGTGATCTCGCCGCCGCTGACGACGGCCACGCCCCAGGGGACGTCGCCGAGGTCCATCGTGGCGCCCGGTCAGTCGAACAGCTCGGAGAGCCAGCTCTCCTTGCGACGCTTCTTGTAGTGGTCGCGATCGCGGTCGTGGCCGCCTCGGTCGTCGCGGCGCCCACCGTCGTACCGGTCATAGCCCTGCTGGGGAGCCTGGGGCGCCTGCGGCGCAGGCGGAGCCTGACCGACCGAGCGGTCGATGATCTTGTCGAGCTCGCCACGGTCGAGCCACACGCCCCGGCACTGCGGGCAGTAGTCGATCTCGATGCCGTTCCGGTCACTCATCACGAGGGTGGTCTCGTCCACAGGACAACGCATGACTGGAGAACGGACCACGGTGGCTGCGGGTTCCCGTGGGGTTCGGTCAGCATCCGGTGGATGTCATGCGATCTGGCTGCTTGGGGGACCACTTCGTATGACGTCCCGACGCCGACCGGCGCGCCGGCCGGCTCACTCCGCGGAGCGCACCCGGAGTCCCTGCCCCACGATCGAGCTCAGCGGGACGGTGACGGTCCCACCCGGATCGGTGAAGAAGTCGTTGCCCTTGTCGTCCACGACGATGAACGCGGGGAAGTTCTCGACCTCGATCTTCCAGACCGCCTCCATGCCGAGCTCGGGGTACTCGATGACCTCCTGGCTCCGGATGCAGTCCTGGGCCAGACGGGCGGCAGGTCCGCCGATCGAGCCGAGGTAGAAGCCGCCGTACTCGCCGCACGCCTCGGTGACCTGCTTGCTGCGGTTGCCCTTGGCGAGCATCACCATCGAGCCGCCGGCAGCCTGGAAGGTCTTGACGTAGGAGTCCATCCGGCCGGCGGTGGTCGGCCCGAACGACCCGGACGCCATGCCCTCGGGGGTCTTGGCCGGTCCGGCGTAGTAGACCGGGTGGTTCTTGAGGTACTCCGGCATCTCCTCGCCGGCGTCGAGGCGCTCCTGGATCTTCGCGTGCGCGATGTCCCGGGCGACCACGAGCGGTCCGGTGAGGGAGAGCCGCGTCTTGACGGGGTACTGCGAGAGCTGGGCGAGGATCTCGCTCATCGGCTGGTTGAGGTCGACCTCGACGACCTCGCCGCCCGTGATGTCCTCGGCCACGCCGGCGTCGGGCATGTACTGCGCGGGGTCCATCTCGAGCTGCTCGAGGAAGACGCCCTCGCTGGTGATCTTGCCCAGCGCCTGGCGGTCGGCCGAGCAGGACACCGCGATCGCCACCGGACAGGAGGCACCGTGGCGGGGGAGCCGCACGACCCGGACGTCGTGGCAGAAGTACTTGCCGCCGAACTGGGCGCCGATGCCGAAGGACTGGGTCAGCTTGAAGACCTCCTCCTCCAGATCGAGGTCGCGGAAGCCGTGGGCACTCATCGAGCCCTCGGTCGGCAGGTTGTCGAGGTAGTGCGCCGAGGCGTACTTCGCGGTCTTCAGCGCGAACTCCGCCGACGTGCCGCCGATGACCACCGCGAGGTGGTACGGCGGGCACGCGGCCGTGCCGAGGGAGCGGATCTTCTCGTCGAGGAACTCCAGCATCCGCTTGGGGTTCAGGACGGCCTTGGTCTCCTGGAACAGGAAGGACTTGTTGGCCGAGCCGCCGCCCTTGGCCATGAAGAGGAACTTGTACTCCGGGCCCTTCTCGCCCTGGGCCGTCGAGTAGAGCTCGATCTGGGCGGGCAGGTTGGTGCCGGTGTTCTTCTCGTCGTACGTCGTCAGGGGGGCGAGCTGGCTGTAGCGCAGGTTGAGCTTCGTGTAGGCGTCGTAGACACCCTTGCTGACCCACTCGGCGTCGTCGGCGCCGGTCAGGACACCCTCGGACTTCTTGCCCATCACGATCGCCGTGCCGGTGTCCTGGCACATCGGCAGCACACCGCCGGCGGAGATGTTGACGTTCTTGAGCAGGTCGAGGGCGACGAAGCGGTCGTTCCCGGACGCCTCCGGGTCGTCGATGATCTTGCGGAGCTGGGCGAGGTGGGCCGGGCGCAGGTAGTGGCTGATGTCGTGCATCGCCTCGGCCGTCAGGCGCTGGATGGCCTCCGGGTCCACCTTGAGGAAGGTGGTCCCGTCCGGTCCCTCGACCGTCTCGACCCCCTCGGAGGTGATCAGGCGGTAAGGAGTGTCGTCCTTGCCGATCGGGAGGAGGTCGGAGTACCGGAACTCTGCTTCAGCCACGAGCAACGAGGATATCTCTGTTCGGGAAAAGCAGTGGGGGCCGGGTCGCTGTGCGACCCGGCCCCCACCGATGATGCTGTGCGGTCAGCTGGTGGTGATCAGCGTTCCCGCGATGGCGAACTCGATGACCGCGCCGACCGGAAGGCCTGCCTGAGCGGTGTCGAGGGTGATCTTCAGGCCGTCGATGCGGTTGGCCTTGGATCCGGGCGCCACGGCCTGCTTGTTGAGCTCGACCTTGCCGAGGCCCAGCACGTCGATCGCGGTGTTCGGCGACACGTTGACCGGGAGCTGGATGCCGGCGACGACGAGGTTGAGCGTCGTCATCTTCAGCGACTGGGTCCAGACACCGTTGACGAGCTTGCCCGTGGCCTCGACCTGGATCGCGTCGGCCTTGATCAGACCGCCGAGGACGTTGATCTTGGCAGTCCTGTTGGCGTTGACGATCTCGGCGTCACCGTTGGGGTCACGCTTGGAGGTGCTCGTCGAGGTGATCGCGCCGACCGTGGCGATGCCCGGGAGGCTGATCGTCGCGGTCGTGTTGCGCAGCTCGTTGCCGTTGCTGCCGTTGAACGGCGTGGCGACGAAGGCGGTCGGGTCGGAGACGACGTTGATCTGCGTGCCGACCTTGGCCGAGATGCGGCTGGCGTAGGTGAAGCCACCGAGGCGAGGAGCGTTGTCGGCCGGGACCGCCTCCTGCAGGTAGTGGTTGACCGGGTTCAGCACGATCGTGGTGCCGGCGTCGAAGCCGTTCTGTGCCTTGAGCAGCTGCACGGCCACGGCCCAGCCGCGGGTGGCGGAGAGCTCCTGGGTGCCGGCGTGCGCCGAGAAGTTGAGGCTGATCGCCGCGACTCCCGGGATGTTGACGCCGTAGTTCTTCGGGATGTCCAGCGGCAGGTTGATGCCGAGGATCTTGATGCCGGCCAGCTTGGTGTTGGCGACGTGCGACGACGTGCCGTCAGGCTTGCCGGTCGTGGTGACGGTGGTCTCGACGGCGTCGATCTTGATCAGGCCGTTGAGCAGGTTGACACCGGCCACGCGGGCGTTCGACGTCAGCTCGATGTTGCCGCCGGACTTGACCGAGGTGGTCTTGGTCTCGGCCGCGCCCACGCTGACGAGGGTGCCGACGTTGGCCGCAGCGGTGCTGTTCTTCTGCGAGCCCTGCGCACCACCGGCGATGGCGGTCTGCGCGGTGAGGTCGGACTGCACCACACCGCCGAGCGCCTTGATGTAGGTCGCGCCAGTGTTGGCGGAGTAGTTCCATTCGTCGACGGCAGCGTGGGCCGGCGTCGCCGGAATGGCCACCAGTCCAGCGCCCATCAGGACGAAAGCGATAAGAGAGACGAGCTTGCGCACGGTCTGGGACCCCATTCCCATTGAAGTTCTATGTGTGAGTTCCCCCCAAGGAACCCCCCGCCCGAAAGGCGGAAAGTCAATAAGCCTTCCATGAACTCAACGACTCGGGTCGCGTGAGGTCACGGCAGGTCACCCTTAGGCTACTGCCTGAGGGTGCCGCGTGCCGAACGGGTGACGCAGATCGCTGCCGGATCCGGTATCGGCGTTGGCTCTCACCGTGTTCCAGCCGTCGTGCACACCTACGACGCGGTGGTGATCGGTGCCGGACAGGCGGGCCTGTCGGCGTCGTACCACCTCGCCCGCTTGGGGATCGATCACGTCCTCCTCGACGCCGACGAGGCGCCCGGTGGCGCGTGGCAGCACCGGTGGGACTCGCTGTCGATGAACGACGTCCACGGTGTGGCCGACCTCCCCGACGCCGCGGCGCCCGGAGGCTCCGCGGACCGGGCCAACCTGGTGCTGCCTGCATGGTTCGGGCGCTACGAGTCGGAGCACTCCCTGCCGGTGGAACGTCCGGTGCGGGTCGAGAGCGTGGTCACCAGCGGCGAGCTGCTCGAGGTGCGAGCCGGTGCGCGCACCTGGACGACCCGGACGCTGGTGAACGCGACGGGCACCTGGACCCAGCCGTTCGTGCCGGCGTACCCGGGAGCAGCGACGTTCCTGGGCGAGCAGCTGCACACCCACGACTACCCCGGCCCGGAGCACTTCGACGGCCGTCGGGTGCTGGTCGTCGGCGGGGGAGCCTCGGCCGTGCAGTTCC
The DNA here is from genome assembly GCF_001428565.1 of Nocardioides sp. Root190. GTDB lineage: Bacteria > Actinomycetota > Actinomycetes > Propionibacteriales > Nocardioidaceae > Nocardioides. Next base: position 252,408 of record NZ_LMIA01000008.1, read on the forward strand.
TCGGCGAGCTCGCTCCGCGCACCGAGGTGCTGTGGGTGACCCGGCGCCCGCCGGTGTGGCGTGACCACTTCGGCGAGGAGACCGGCCGCGAAGCGATCGGTCTGGTCCAGGAACGCGTGCGCGCGGGCCTGCCGCCCGCCAGCGTCGTGAGCGTCACCGGCCTGGCCCTGCGTCCGCAGGAGCAGGAGGCGGCCCGGCTCGGCGCCTACGACCGGCGTCGCGAGATGTTCGCGCGGATCGAACCGGACGGCGTGCGATGGGCCGACGGGTCCTTCGAGCAGGTTGACGTCATCCTGTGGGCCACCGGGTTCCGTCCGGCGCTCGCCCACCTCGCCCCGTTGCACCTGCGCAGCGAGCACGGTGGGATCGCCCTGGTGCAGAGCGGTGCCGACGTGCAGACCGCCACGGAGGTCGACCGGGACCCCCGGGTGCAGCTGGTCGGCTACGGGCCGTCGGCGAGCACCATCGGCGGCAACCGTGCGGGCCGAGCGGCCGCGCTCGCCGTACGGCGACACCTCGCGGGCCACCCGGTCGTGACCGGCGTCGCCGCCGGCTGAGGCGAGCTACTGCCGCTCGAGGGAGACCAGCTCGTGGGTGGGGACCGGGTTGTCACGGGTCGCCCGGCAGGTGAGCTGGAGCGGCTCGGAGCCGGAGGCGGAGCGCACCCGCACCTGCCAGCGGGTGTCCTCGACGTCGAACTCCACCTCCGTGACCTCGCCGTCGCGTCGCCGCGACGCGAAGCGAACGGCATCCCTGCGGCGCTCACCGAGCTCGCGGCGCAGGGCGATCTCGGCGAACTGCACCGGCATCGCGTACGACGATCGTCCCCGCAGGTGGTCCAGCTCCAGTCGTCCCGCGTCGAGCTCGTCCGCCACCAGGAGCGCGGCGGGCGGGTCCATACGGCCGTAGTAGAGACCGTCGGGGAGCACGAGGAGGTTGCCCGCGAACCGGTCGCCGCCGATGTGGGAGACCTCCCAGGTGGCGTCCGGGTGCTCCGCAGCGAGCGCCGAGGCCACCGGGCGACCCTGCTCCGCACAGCACGCGTCGTGACGGCCGTGCGTGCACACGCAGAGCAGCCGGCCGTCGTACGGCGTGAGTCCGGGGGAGCGCCCCTGCCCCAGTGCCGCCAGGTCGAGCTCGAGCAGGTGGTGCGGGTCGGCGAGCACCGTGCTCTCCAGCCAGGGCCGAGCAGGGTGGGCGAACGCGGCGAACACCCGGATCCCGGCGTCGTGGGTCGTCCGGTCCGGGCGGCGGACCAGCAGCGGCCGGACGCCGGCTGCTGCGGCGGCGCGGGACACAGCGCTGCCCAGACCGTCGGGCAACCGGGCGTCACGCAGTGCGTCGGCGCCCCACGGACCGGTGTTCTCGATCAGCAGGAACGCGCGCACGGTCGAGGCAGTGCCGGCTGCGGACTCCTCGCGCAGGCCGCTCGCGACGGCGCACCGGAAGGCCGGGTCACGCGAGGTCACCGGACGACCTCGAGGAGGCCTTCCCTGACGAGGCGGCGGCAGAGCACCAGCCGGCTCTGCGGATCGAGGTGCCCGCCGAGGTCGGCCGGGCGGATCGTACGGCGGAGGCGCAGCTCCTCCAGCGCAGGACGCAGCCGGCCGGGCACGTCGATGGAGCGGTCGCCGAGGAGGACCTCCAGCCGGTCGCCGTGGGCGATCAGTGCACACGGGTGGCCCGTCCGCCGGCGCAGCAGGGTGTGGTCCTCGATCGCCTCGGCGGCGAGCACGTCGTGCAGGCCCCCGGCCAGGCGTGGGCTGCGCGAGGTGAGGAAGCGCCGTGTCTCGCGCTCGACGGCGGCATCGGGGTCGAGCGCGCGGACGCGGTCCGCGAGGTCCTGGAGGTGGTCGGCCAGGGGTGCGGTGAGCCGCGTCGGTTCCTCGAGGTGGCCGGCCGGCAGGTGCGCGTCGGGCATCTCGGCCAGGACGCCGGCCACGCTGCGCTCGAGCAACCCGCGCCAGGTGAGCTGGTTGATGCCGAGGGTGACGTGGAGCGAGACGGTGTCCTGGGCGCGGGCCGCGTGCGGGGTGCCCGTGGGCAGGTACAGGGACAGTCCGGGCTCGAGCAGCACGTCCTCGACGCCGTCGGGACCATGGATCTCCCACTGCTTGGAACCGGCAGTCTGGAAGACGAAGACGTCGTGGGAGTCGGAGTGGACCGCGAAGCCCTGCGCTCCCGGAGGAGTGAGGTAGGCGTTGGCCTGGCACGGGTGGCCGAGCTCGAGCTCCAGCTCGGCGACGAGATCGGTGATCGGCTGCCAGTAGCGGTGGACGCCCTGGAACACGACGGTCGCGCCCTCGGCGAAGAGCTCCAGGGCCTTGCGCGCGTCGACGAGACCGGTCAGCGGCCTGCCCGCGAGGGTGGCGCCGCGGGTGTAGCCCGACTCGGGGAGGACGGCGCCGTCACGAGCGACCCGGATCGACGGCGTCCGGATGGCCGAGGAGGTCAGCAGGGTGTCGGCGTCGTCGAGGGACAGGAGCCCGGCGAGCCGAGCCGGCTCGGTGCGGTGCAGGTGCACGCGCGAGGCCCAGACCTTCGTCAGGAAGGTCTGGGCGTCGCCGCTGAGCAGGTCGAGCGCAGAGCCGGGCGCAGAGCCGGGCACGGGGTCGGGCACGGTCAGGACGCGTCGCCGTCCGTGGTGTCGCTCGCGTCGCCGTCGGAGGCGTCGGAGTCGGTGCCGTCGCTGTCCGTGCCATCGGAGTCCGTGGTGTCGCCGTCCGTCGTGTCGGTCGCGTCGCCGTCGGTGCCGTCCGCGTCGCCTCCGTCGGTCCCGTCGGCGTCGCCACCGGGCTGGGGTGCGCTGCCCGTCGGCGTCGTCACCATGTCGTCGTCGCTGAGCGGCTCTTCGGGTGTGGTGCTCATTTTTCCTCCTGAGGGGCGGTGGATGCTCCCGGCGGGCCGGGCGGGCTGGTCCGGAGTTACCCCGACTCCCGTCCGGTCATCCCGGTCCCTTCCTACCGGCTGCCCGCCCCGGTGCGCTAGCGTGAGTTCCGACCACCCACGGGAGTCCGCGGCAGCGGGCTGAGAGGGAGCTGCAGCCGCTCCGACCGTCACACCTGATCCGGATCATGCCGGCGAAGGAACGGACGAAGATGACTGCTTTTCCTGCGCTCCCCCCGCGACCGCACGGCCCGGCACGCGTGCACTGCCTGGTCTCGGACCTGGACGACCTCTCCCTGCTGCCCGCCATCGCGGCCGCAGGCGTCGACGGCTTCCAGGTCCGGGCCAAGGACCTCGGCACCCGCGACCTCGTGGCGTTGGTGCGTGCCGTCCGCGACGCCGTCGGTCCCCACGGCTCGACGGTGCTGGTCAACGACCGGCTCGACGTGGCGCTGGCGTCCGACGCCGACGGCGTCCACCTCGGTGCCGACGACCTCGCGGTCGCCGATGCCCGGAGGATCGCGCCGCGACTGGTGATCGGCGCGACCTGCCGCTCCCGCGAGGAGGTCCTCGCTGCGGCGGCGGGCGGCGCCGACTACGCCGGGTTCGGACCGATCGGCACGTCGGCCTCCAAGCCGGGCCTGCCCGCAGCCCTCGGTCTCGCCTCGATCACCGACGCCTCCGGCGTGCTGCCGCTCGTCGCGATCGGAGGCCTCGACGCCGTCACCGCCGCCGAGGCGCGGGTTGCCGGCGCGCACGGCGTCGCCGTGATCGGCGCGATCTGGCGACATCCCGATCCCGTGTCAGCAGCGAAGGGACTCGTGGCGGCGCTCGCCTGATGCGGGTCGAGGTCCTGGGCGCCGGCATCATCGGGCTGACCGTGGCGGACGAGCTGCAGCGGCGGGGGTACGACGTCGGCGTGGTCGACCCGGAACCCGCTCGCGGGGCGTCGTACGCCGCGGCCGGCATGCTCAGTCCGGCCGCCGAGGTCTGGCACGGCGAGGAGGACGTGCTGCGGCTGGGCGCTGCCTCCCTCGCGCTGTGGCCCGACCTGGCCGCCCGGCTCGGCGTCGGACTGCAGCGCCGCGGCACCCTCCTCGTCGGGTACGACGCCGGCGACCTCCAGCAGGTGCACCGGCAGGTGGAGCTGCTCGGTCGGCACGGTTGCGACGCCGTCGTGCTCGACCGGGGTGGGGTGCGGGAGCACGAGCCCTCCCTGGCGCGGATCGCCGGTGGCGCGCTGCTCCCGGACGAGGCCAGCGTGGATCCGCGCGAGGTCTGCGCGGCGTTGCTCGCGCGGGTGCGGCTCCAGCCGGTGCCGACCGGTGCCGACGTCACCGTCGTCGCGACCGGCGCCCGGCTGCCCGAGCCGTGGACGCACCTCGTCTCGGGGGTGCGCGGCGAGATCCTGCGGCTGCGCTCGGACGACCCGCCCGCCCGGACCGTCCGGGGATGGGTCGCGGGCGTGCCGGTCTACCTCGTGCCGCGCGGTGACGGACGCCTGGTCCTCGGCGCCACCACGGAGCAGCACGACGGCCCGCCCGTGGTCACCGCCGGCGGCGCGTTGCGCCTGCTCGCTGCGGCCCGCCAGCTGTGGCCCGCCCTGGACCGGGCCGAGCTGCTCGAGGCCACCGCCCGGGATCGTCCGGCGAGCGCCGACGGGCTGCCGCTGATCGGTCCCAGTGGGGTCGACGGCGTCGTGCTCGCGGCCGGACACCACCGCCACGGCGTCCTGCTCGCCCCGCTCACGGCCCGTCTGGTGGCCGACCACCTCGAGGCCGGGCCGGCGACCGCGGCCCCGGATCCCGCCGTCGACCCCCGCCGGTTCGCCTCCCTCCCGTCCTTCCGCTCAGTCCCGTCCGTCCCTCCCCGAGGAGCACTGCGATGACCATCACCTGCAACGGCGAGGCGGTGAGCACCACGGCGTGCTCGCTCGCCGACCTGCTGACCGCCCGTCTCGGGGAGCCAGCCCCTCCCGGCGTCGCCGTCGCCGTCAACGGCGAGGTCCTGCCGCGCTCGGTCTGGGCGGCGCCGTTGCTGCTCGAGGGGGACGTGGTCGAGATCGTCACGGCGGTGCAGGGCGGATGAGCACCGACCTCGAGGTCGCGGGTGAGACCTTCGGTTCCCGACTGCTGCTCGGCACCGGCGGGCTGCCGCACCTGTCCCTGCTCGCGCCGGTGCTGGCCGCCGCGAGGCCGGCGCTCGTCACCGTCTCGATGAGGCGCACGTCCTCGCTCGCCGACGGCGGACTGCTCGCCGGCCTCCGCGCCGCGGGGGTGCGGCTGCTGCCCAACACCGCCGGATGTCTGTCCGCCCGCGAGGCCGTCCTCACGGCCGAGCTGGCCAGGGAGGCGCTCGCCACCGACTGGGTGAAGCTCGAGGTGGTCGGCGACGAGGAGTCCCTGATGCCCGACGTGGTCGAGCTGGTGGATGCCGCCGAGCAGCTGGTCCGTCGAGGGTTCACGGTCCTGCCCTACACGAGCGACGACCCCGTCGTCGCCCGCCGCCTCGTCGACGTCGGGTGTGCCGCGGTGATGCCACTGGGCTCACCCATCGGCTCCGGCCTCGGGATCCGCAACCCGCACGCGATCGAGGCGTTGCGGGCATCGGTCGAGGTCCCGGTGGTGCTCGATGCCGGGATCGGTACGGCGAGCGACGCGGCCCTGGCGATGGAGCTCGGCTGTGACGCCGTCCTGGCCGCGACCGCCGTGACCCGCGCCGACGACCCCGTGGCGATGGCCCGGGCACTGCGTCTGGGCGTGGAGGCCGGACACCTGGCCCATCGGGCGGGCCGGATCCCGCGCCGCGACGTGGCCCGCGCGTCCAGTCCGATGGCCGGTCGGGTCGGGTGAGCGGCTCGTGAGCAGGCGACTCGTCGTGCTGACCGACCGCACCCAGGTCCCCGCCGGCCGCACCCTGCGCGAGGTTCTCGCTGCCTCCGCGGACGCCGGCCTCACCACGGTGCTGCTCCGCGAGCTCGACCTGCCCGACGTCGAGCGCGCGAGAATCGCCGAGCACGCCCGTGCTGCCGGGCTCGAGGTGGTGGCCGCCCATCGCGCGGTGCCCGGTTGCTCGGGGGTCCACCTGCCCTCGGCCGCTCCCGCGCCCGGGTTCCCGACCCGCTGGGGCCGTTCGTGCCACCGTCGCGCCGACGTGACGGCCTCGGCGGTCGACGGCGCGTGGTGGGCGACCCTGTCGCCGTACGCCGTGACGCGGAGCAAGCCCGGCCACGGGCCGCCGCTGCCCCCGACCGCCTGGACCGGGCTGCCGCTGTCGGTCTACGCCCTCGGTGGCATCACACCCGACAACGCCGCGGCAGCCCGCGGCGCCGGGGCCTGGGGCGTTGCGGTGATGGGTGCGGTGATGCGGGCCGAGGACCCCGCAGCCGTGGTGGCTGCGCTGATCGAGGCGGTCCGGTGAACCCGCCCGTCGTCGTCTCGATCGCCGCGACCGACCCCGGCGGGGGAGCGGGACTCGCCGCCGACCTGGCCACCTTCGCCGCGCTGGGCGTCCACGGCGCCTGCGTCGTCACCGCGATCACCGTGCAGGACACGACGGCGGTCCACGCGATCCACCCGGTGCCCGCCGAGGTGGTCCTCGCGCAGCTGGACGCCGTGCTCGCCGACCTCCCGGTCGCCGTGATCAAGACGGGCATGCTCGCCACCGCCGAGACGGTCGTGGGTCTGAGCAACCGACTGAAGGCGTTGCCGGGCACCCGACCCCTGCTCGTGGTCGACCCGGTGTTGCGCGCCACGACCGGCGCGACATTGGCCACCGACGCGGTCGTCGCCGCCTACCGCGAGCACCTGCTGCCCCTCGCGAGTGTCCTCACGCCCAACGAGGACGAGTTCATCGCGCTCGGACGCCCCGAGGGACCCGGCGTGCTGGTGACCCGCGGCGGCGACATCGCGACGACCAACGACCACGGCACCGGGTGCACCCACAGCAGCGCCCTGGCCGCCCATCTCGCGCTCGGCGCCGACCCGGCGACCGCAGCCGACCGCGCCGCGGCCTACGTCTCACACCAGCTCCATCTCGGCAAGAACTGGGACCTCGGCCGCGGCCGGGGTCCCGTCGCTCACATCCAAGGAGAGAACCGATGACCGTCCACCCCGCCCACACCCGCCTCGAGATCGGCGACCTGAAGGTCCCGATCACCCGCGTCGCCCTCACCAACGGCGACACCTTCGACCGCTACTGCACCGAGGGCCCCGGCTCCGAGCCCGAGGTCGGGCTGCCGCCACTGCGGTCCGCATGGATCGAGGGACGCGGGGACACCGAGACCTACGACGGCCGCGAGACCCAGCTGCTCGACAACGGCCGGACCGCGGTCCGCCGGGGAGCGGCCGAGGGCGAGTGGCGAGGCGGGCGGCGTGCCCCGCGTCGTACGACCGGACCGGCGGTGACCCAGATGGCCTACGCCCGGGCGGGGGTCGTCACCGAGGAGATGGCCTACGTCGCCGAGCGCGAGGGCTGCGACGTGGAGCTGGTCCGCAGCGAGGTCGCAGCGGGCCGCGCGATCATCCCCGTCAACGTCAACCACCCCGAGTCCGAGCCGATGATCATCGGGCGCCGCTTCCTGGTGAAGATCAACGCCAACATCGGCAACTCGGCAGTGACGTCCTCGATCGCCGAGGAGGTCGACAAGCTCACCCACGCGATCACGTGGGGTGCGGACACGGTCATGGACCTCTCGACGGGCGACGACATCCACACCACCCGCGAGTGGATCATCCGCAACAGCCCGGTCCCGATCGGGACGGTGCCGATCTACCAGGCACTCGAGAAGGTCAACGGCGAGGCCGACAAGCTCACCTGGGAGATCTTCCGCGACACCGTCATCGAGCAGTGCGAGCAGGGCGTCGACTACATGACGATCCACGCCGGCGTACTGCTCCGCTACGTCCCGATGACGGCCCGCCGGGTGACCGGAATCGTCAGCAGGGGCGGATCGATCATGGCCGGGTGGTGCCTCGCCCACCACGAGGAGAACTTCCTCTACACGCACTTCGACGAGCTCTGCGCGATCTTCCGTGAGTACGACGTCAGCTTCTCCCTCGGCGACGGGCTCCGCCCCGGCTCGACCGCGGATGCCAACGACGAGGCGCAGTTCGCCGAGCTGCGGACCCTCGCCGAGCTCACCCTTCGTGCGTGGGAGCTCGACGTGCAGGTGATGGTCGAGGGACCGGGGCACGTGCCGTTGCACCTGGTCGAGGAGAACGTCCGGCTGCAGCAGGACTGGTGCCACGGGGCGCCGTTCTACACGCTGGGCCCGCTCGCCACCGACATCGCGCCCGGCTACGACCACATCACCTCGGCGATCGGTGCCGCGACGATCGCGATGCACGGCACCGCGATGCTCTGCTACGTCACGCCCAAGGAGCACCTGGGCCTGCCGAACCGCGACGACGTGAAGACCGGCGTCATCACCTACAAGCTCGCCGCCCACGCGGCCGACGTCGCCAAGGGCCACCCGGGCGCACGGGACTGGGACGACGCGCTGTCGAAGGCACGCTTCGAGTTCCGCTGGCGTGACCAGTTCGCGCTGTCCCTCGACCCGGTCACCGCGGAGTCCTTCCACGACGAGACCCTCCCGGCCGACAACGCGAAGACGGCGCACTTCTGCTCGATGTGCGGCCCCAAGTTCTGCTCGATGAAGATCAGCCAGGACGTGCGTGACCGGTTCGGCGCCGACCTCTCGCCCGAGGACGCGGCGCTCGGGATGAAGGAGAAGTCGGCGGAGTTCCTCGAGATGGGGGCGTCGGTCTACGTGGAGCCGGACGCGTCCTGGGCCGCCGCCGCAGCCCGCTCGACCCACCTCGGGATCTCGCCGTAGCGCTGCATGGGAATCAGCTGGCCCGCGGCGGAATCCTCCACCAGCTGGGCCATGCGGCGATCGCGGGTCGTCTCCTGCTTGGCGGTGAGGACCCAGTTCGAGCACACCTTGCGATAGGTCTTCGTCGCCGCCTCCCAGAAGGCGGTGGCGGCGGGGTCGGCGGCGAGCTGGGCGGCGTAGCCGTCGGGCAGGACGATCTCGCCGTCGGCCTCGTGGGTGTAGGGCGCCGGCTCCACGCGGCGCTGCTCCCAGATCGCCAGTCCACTGGGCTGCATCCGTCCCTCGGCGGTCAGCCGCTCGACGAGGTCGAGGTTGACCTTGCTCCAGTTGCTGGTCCGCTTGCGCGGGGTCCAGCGCTGGCGTCGGGAGTCCTCGTCGATGCGTTGCGCGACCGAGTCGATCCAGCCCCAGCACAGGGCGACGGGCACCGCCTCGGCCCAGGTGAGGCCGTGGTCGGGGACGTGCTTGCGGAGCAGGCCCATCCACAGGGAGGTCTCGGTGTCGTGGTGGGCGGCGAGCCACGCGTCGAACTCCTCGGCATCGGCGAAGAAACGGGCCGGCCGCTCCTCGCTGCCACCCATGCGACCCGGCACTCCTCGCTTCGCCATGGGACGAGCCTGTCAGGTCGCACCGACAACCACCGGATCGGAGAGGATGGACACGTGAGCACTCCCACCGTGGCCATCGGCGCACTCGGCGGCACCATCGCCTCCACCTCGAGCGCCGACGACGGCAGCGAGATCGTCCCGACCCTGTCGGCCTCGTCGTTGGCGGCCGCGGTCCCGGGGCTCGACGCCGTCGCCTCGGTCCGCGCGGAGACACTGGCCACCTTGCCGAGCCCGTCCCTCGACGAGCCGACCATCATGAGGGCCCTTGCCTGGGCGCGGTCGGCGGTCGAGGCAGGAGCGACGGGCGTCGTACTCACGCAGGGGACCGACACCCTCGAGGAGTCGGCCTACCTGCTCGACCTGTTCTGGGACCGCCAGGAGCCGCTCGTCGTCACCGGCGCGATGCGCTCGTCGCAGGCGGCGGGTGCCGACGGTCCGGCCAACCTGCTGACGGCGGTCCGGTGTGCGGTCGAGACGGCGTCGCGCGAGCGTGGCGTCCTGGTCGCCTTCGATGACGAGATCCACCAGGCCCGCTGGGTGTCCAAGACCGACTCGATGTCGACGAGCGCCTTCCGCTCCGCGGTGTTCGGTCCGATCGGGCGCTGCGTCGAGGCCGAGGTCGTGTACGGCGTCCCGGCCGGCCGGGTGCCCGCGCTGCGGTTGTCGCGGGGTGCGGAGTCGGAGGACCCGCGGGTGCCGCTCGTCGCGACCTACCTCGGGGACGACGGCTACGTGCTCGACGCGATCCGGTCCGACGACATCGACGGGATCGTGATCGCCGGCTTCGGCGCGGGACACGTGTCGGCACGGATGGCCGAGGCCGTCGGCCGCCTTGCCCGCCAGGTGCCGGTGGTGTTCGCTTCCCGCACGGGCTCGGGCCCGACAGGTCGGGCGATGTACGGCTACCCGGGCTCCGAGATCGACCTGGTCGCCCGCGGCGCGGTCGGTGCGGGATGGCTCTCCCCGGTCAAGGCGCGCCTGCTGCTGTGGGCGCTCGCGCTGCGCGGCCCCGTCGCCCGCGCCGACGTGGTGGCCGAGTTCGAGGTGCGCGGCAGGCCCTGAGTCAGCCCAGCCGGGTCAGCCCAGCCCGGACGGTGCGTCCGAGGGGCGCCCGGGCAGGACGGTGGCGACGTAGTCGCGCGCCGACTCGAAGATGTCGACCTCGTGTCCGGCGGCGTCGGACAACGCCCACCGGTGCTCCATCACCTCGTGGAAGTACTCCGCCGGGGCGATCTTGCGACTCAGGTCGTCCGGAAGCAGATCGACGATGGGTTGGTAGACGCGGGCGAGCCAGCGTCGAGCGACCGTCTCGCGATCGAGGTCGTCGTAGCCACCGTGGGCGGTGAAGGCGGCGAGGTCGTTGAGCAGCTTGCGGGCCTGGCCGTCCTCGACGAGCAGTCCGGTCAGCTCGCGCAGCTCGCGTCGGTGGTGGCCCGCCTCGACCACCTTGGGCTGGATCCGGACCCGGTCGGACTCCGTGCGCACGTCGAGCTCGTCGACGTCGAAGCCGAGATCGTTGAGACGGGAGATCCGCTGCTCGACGCGGTACCACTCGTCGGCTCCGAACTCCTCCACGGCGGTCAGCTCGTCCCAGAGGGCGTGGTAGCGCTCGGCCAGCTGGGCGACCACCTCCTGGCCGTCGATCTCGACGTCGGTGTCGCCGCTGGCGGCGAGGTCCAGGAGCTCGGCGAAGATGTTCTCCACCGCGACGGTCACGTCGTGCTCGCGCATCGCGTCGGAGACCTTGTCGCGCAGCTCGCCGGTCTCGGCATCGACGAGGAACGCCGCGAACCCTCCCGCGGCGCGGCGGAACAGCGCGTTGGACAGCGACACGTCCCCCCAGAAGAAGCCGCCGAGGTGGAGACGGACGAGGAGCACCACGAGGGCATCGACCAGTGCCGGGACCTGCTCCGCGCGCAGGCCGCGCTGGAAGACGGTGCGGTAGGACATCGAGTAGTGCAGGTGCTCGGTGAGCAGTGCCGCGGGCAGGGGGTTGCCGTCCACGTCGGTCCGGCCGCGGACGACCCCGCGCGGCACCACGGTGGGCTGACCGAGCCGCTGGAGCCCACGCAACAGGTCGTACTCCCGCAGGGCGATCGCCTCCTCGGTCTCCTTGACGGCGAGGAACTGGCGGTTGACCTGCACCACGCGGACGACGTGGCGGGACAGGCCGAGGGGGAGGGGGACGACGTACCAGTCCTCCCACTCGGCGAGGGCGCGCGACCACGGCAACCGGATCAGGTCCGGGTCGGTGCGTGCGGCGACGACGTGGAGCGCCATGTCCTGCAACCTACGTGCCCGTGACCCGTCTGGGAATCGTGACAACGGGCAGTGGCAGGCAAGGGGACATGGACAACGGGGCCCTTCGTGGGGTAGCACTGTGTGACGCAGGCCACACTTACGGGAAGGGTGATCTGGACGATGAGATCGACACGACGGGCCATTGCCCGGCTGGCGGTCGCGGCGCTCGCCGCGGGGACTCTTGCTGCGTGCGGTGGGTCCGACAAGCCGGTGCTGAACTGGTACGTCAATCCGGACGGAGTCCCCGTCTTCGAGCGCTACGCCGATGAGTGCAGCACCGCTGACTACGACATCGAGGTCCAGCTCCTGCCCTCCGGGGCGACCGACCAGCGCACGCAGCTCGCGCGGCGGCTGGCGGCCGAGGACTCCTCCACCGACCTGATGAACCTCGACCCGGTGTTCGTCGCCGAGTTCGCCAACGCGGGCTGGTTGCAGGAGGTCGAGGGCGACCTCGCCGACCGGATCACCGGCAGCGTGGAGGGGGAGGGCGACTATCTCTCGGGCGCTGCCGACACGGTGATCTGGGAGGACACGGCGTACGCCATCCCGCTGTGGGCCAACACCCAGGTCCTCTGGTACCGCAAGTCCCTCGCCGACGCCGCGGGCCTGGACATGTCCGGGCCGGTCACGTGGGACCAGGTGATCGACGCGGCCAGCGACAACGGCGGCACCGTCGGGGTCCAGGCCAGCAAGTACGAGGCGTACGTCGTCTGGATCAACGCCCTGGTGCAGGGTGCCGGCGGCGAGCTCGTCTCCGACACCGAGGCAGGGCGCGACGCCAAGGTCGGCATCGACACCGACGCCGGGCGCAAGGCCGCCGCGGTCGTCCAGAAGCTCGCCGACTCCGCTGCCGCCCAGCCCGACCTGACCTCGTCCAACGAGGGCACCAGCCTGGGCCAGATGTTCCCGGACGGGGGCGCGGGCGAGTTCATGACCAACTGGACCTTCGTCTACAAGAACTACGAGGGCCTGATCGGCAAGCCGGGTGGCCCCACCGAGGAGACCTTCAAGGACCTGGCCTGGGCGCGCTACCCCGCCACGGTGCAGGGCGAGACGTCCAAGCCGCCCGTCGGAGGCATCGACATCGGGGTCGGCGCCTACTCCGAGCACCCGGACTGGGCGATGGCGGCCGCAGAGTGCATCACCTCCGAGCAGGCCCAGGTCGACCTCGCCCTGGAGGCGGGCCTGATGCCCTCGACGAATGCCGCCTACGACAAGGTGGCGGCGAGCGGCGACTACCCGAAGGACCTGGTCGAGCTCTTCCGCACCAGCGTCGACGAGGGCGGACCCCGACCCAAGAGCGCGTTCTACGCGATGATCTCCGGCGCCATCCAGGCGCGGTGGCACTCGCCCAACTCGGTCGACCCCGACTCGACGCCGAAGGAGTCCGCGGACTACCTGAAGGCCGTGCTGGAAGGGAAGTCCCTGCTGTGACCTCGACGAGTGTTCCCGCCGCAGCGCTGCCGGAGCAGAAGAAGACCGGTCCCAGTGACCGTTCGAAGGCCGAGACCCGGCTCGGCCAGAAGCTGGTCGCCCCGGCGATCATCCTGATGCTGCTGGTGACGGCCTTCCCGATGCTCCGGGCCATCTACCTCTCCACCTTCGACTATGCGCTGACCGCTCCGGAGGAGCGCGAGTTCATCGGTGTCGGCAACTACGTCACGGCGCTGACCGATCCGCTCTTCTGGCAGACGACCGGCATCACCGTCTTCTACATGGTGGTGACCGTCGCGGTGGAGCTGGTGATCGGCTTCGCCTTCGCGATGGTGATGCACCGCGTCATTTTCGCGAGGGGCGTGATCCGGACCTCGATCCTCGTGCCGTACGGCATCATCACCGTCGTCTCGGGCTTCGCGTGGCAGTTCGCCTTCTCGTTCAAGAACGGGTTCGTCAACGGCTGGCTGCCGTTCATCGGCGACAAGTTCGACTGGTTCGCCGACACGCCCTCGGCGATCATCGCGATCATGGTCTCCGAGATCTGGAAGACCACGCCCTTCATGTCCCTGCTGCTGCTCGCGGGCCTCGCCCAGGTCAGCGAGGACATGATCGAGGCCGCCAAGGTCGACGGAGCCACCTGGACGCAGCGGCTGACGAAGGTGATCCTGCCGAACATGCGGGCGGCGATCATGGTGGCCGTCCTGTTCCGTGCGCTGGACGCCTACCGGATCTTCGACAACATCTTCGTGATGACCGCAGGGGCGGTGAACACCGAGTCGATCAGCTTCCTGACCTACCGCCAGACCATCGAGCAGTTCCAGCTCGGCATGGGCTCGGCGCTCTCGGTGCTGCTCTTCCTCTCCGTGCTGGTCGTGGCCTTCGGGATCGTCAAACTCTTCCGCGTCGATCTCGCCCAGGCACGGCAGGAGTCCTGAGATGAAGAACAGAATCGGCATCATCGTCGGCTGCGGCCTGATCCTTGTCTGGTGCCTGCTGCCGGTCGCCTGGATCATCTCGCTGTCCTTCAAGTCCGAGGCCGCGATCACCAACGGCAGTCCCGGCTTCTTCCCCTCCGACGGAGGCGGGGCCGGCTGGGACAACTACCAGGCGGTATGGGACAACGAGCAGTTCCGTCGAGCGATCTTCAACTCGATCGGGATCAGCCTGATCGCCACGCTGCTCTCGGTGATCGTGGCGACGTTGGCGGCGTACGCGATCGCCCGGCTGGAGTTCCGCGGCAAGAAGCTGGTGCTCACCATCTCGTTGGCGATCGCGATGTTCCCGGTGGTCTCGCTGGTGGGTCCGCTGTTCGACATGTGGCGGGCGATCGGGCTCTACGACACGTGGCCCGGACTGATCATCCCGTACATGTCCTTCACGCTGCCGCTGGCGATCTGGACGCTGTCCGCCTTCTTCCGCGAGATCCCCTGGGAGATGGAGCAGGCCGCCCAGGTCGACGGCGCCACCTCGTGGCAGGCCTTCCGCAAGGTGATCGTCCCGCTCGCGGCACCAGGTGTCTTCACCGCCGCGATCCTGACCTTCTTCTTCGCCTGGAACGACTTCGTCTTCGGCATCTCGCTCACCTCCACCGAGAACGCCCGTCCGATACCCGCGTCGCTGTCGTTCTTCGTCGGCGCGGATCCGTTCAACCGGCCGGCATCGTTGCTGGCCGCGGGAGCCGTGATCGCCACGATCCCGATCATCGTCATCGTCCTGATTTTCCAGCGCAAGATCGTTGCCGGCCTCACCTCCGGCGCCGTGAAGGGATAGAGCACATGGCCGGCATCACGATGAACAACATCGTCAAGCAGTACGGCGACGGCTTCCCGGCCGTCAACGACGTGTCGATCGACGTCGCCGACGGTGAGTTCATGATCCTCGTCGGACCGTCCGGGTGCGGGAAGTCGACGCTCCTGCGGATGATCGTGGGTCTGGAGGACATCACCTCGGGCGACATGCTGATCGGAGATCGTCGGGTCAACGACCTCGCGCCGCGCGAGCGGAACCTGGCGATGGTCTTCCAGAACTACGCGCTCTACCCGCACCTCACCGTCTACGAGAACATCGCGTTCCCGTTGCGGCTGGCCAAGAAGCCCGAGGCGGAGATCGACAAGCTGGTGCGGGAGGCCTCCTCGACCCTCGAGCTCGACGAGCACCTGGAGCGCAAGCCCGGCAACCTCTCGGGTGGCCAGCGCCAGCGGGTGGCGATGGGCCGCGCGATCGTCCGGCAGGCCGACGCCTTCCTCTTCGACGAGCCGCTGTCCAACCTCGACGCCAAGCTGCGCGGGCAGATGCGCACCGAGATCTCCCGGCTCCAGAAGCGGCTCGGCATCACCACCGTCTACGTCACCCACGACCAGACCGAGGCGATGACCCTCGGTGACCGGGTCGCCGTCCTCAAGCGGGGGTTGCTGCAGCAGCTCGCCACGCCCCGGGAGCTCTACGAGAACCCGGGCAACCTGTTCGTGGCCGGCTTCATCGGCTCACCGCCGATGAACTTCCTGCCGGCCACGGTCGAGGGTTCCTCGATCAAGCTGCCCTTCGGCAGCGTCGAGATCCCGGCAGAGAAGGCCGAGCGGGCCGCCGGCCGGGGCCTGCTCATCGCCGGCATCCGTCCCGAGCACTTCGAGGACGCCTCCCTGGCCTCGGAGGAGGGCAGGGCCGGGTCGACGTTCACCGCCAAGGTCGACGCCGTCGAGTGGCTGGGCAACGAGACCTACGCCTACATCCCCTTCGAGGCTCCGGAGGAGGTCCGCGCCCAGCTCCACCAGCTGGAGAAGGACCTCGACGGCGAGGCGATGCGTACCCAGCTGGTCGTGTCCCTCGACGGCGCGAGCCGGATCGCGGAGGGTCAGGATGCCGAGATCTGGGTCGACGGGCGCAAGATCCACCTGTTCGACCCCGCGACCGGCGAGAACCTCACCGTCGACCGCGAGCGCGCCGGACGGATCCCGGGCGCGGAGGTCGGCGCCGGCTGACCCGACGCCTCCGGGTTCAGGTCCCGGGGCGGGGACGCGACGCGTCGTACCTCGCCCACGCGATCGCGGCCCTGGTCGCTGCGAGGTCGCGGAACCACGTCTCCGTCTCGACCTGGCAGGCGACCACCTGCACCTCGGTGTCGTACTCACTGCACTCCGCCGTGCTCTCCGACAGCGTCGGCGGGGACAGCGTGGTGCCGTCGTGGTGGTGGATGGTGAAGCCGTTGTCGGCGTCCCCCTCCACGGCCACGATCGTCTCGCCCGCCGGTTGCCACCGGGGTCCGCGCTCACGCTCGCCGGTCGCCGCGTCGCCCGGTGCGGCGAGCAGACCGCTCACCAGCCCGGCGGCCAGCACACCCATGGCCCCGGCCATGCCGATCGTCCTCGGTCCCATCTGCACTCCTCGTCCTCGTGCGCCGACCTGTCCGGCGCGGGAGACAGACGTTAGGAGCGCAGGGCCGGTCCCGCGGTCAGGCGGTGCGAGGGCTGTGGACGACGGCGCCCACGGGAGGCGTTGTGGAGGAGGCGTGGCCCGGTCAGGTGCTCAGGAGACCACTGCGGTCGCGCGGTCGGCGTTGCTGCGGATGGCCCGGGCGTAGGTCGCGAAGAGCGGGGTGGGGAGGTCGTGACCCCAGCCCTCGATCATCACCACCCGGGCTCCGGGCACGGCCGCTGCCGTGGCCCGGCCACCGGAGACGTGCACCATCTTGTCGGCCAAACCGTGCATCACCAGGGTCGGGACCGCCAGGGACATGAGCGCGCGCGTGCGGTCCGGCTGGGTGAGCACGGCCATCATCTGGCGGAGCACACCGGGACGCGAGACACCTCGGTCCCAGGTCTCGCGACCGCGGGCGCGCAGCTCGTCCTCGTCCTTGGGGAAGCGCGGGGACCCGATGATGCGCCACACCGCGAGGCTGCCCTCGACATAGCTGTCGCGGTCCTTGCGGGCGAGGAGCAGCGTCGGGAGCAGGCTCGGGTGCTGGCGACCGACGGTGCGACGCCCGGTCGAGGACATGATGCTGGCCAGGCTGCGCACCCGGTCCGGTGCCTCGAGCGCCATGGTCTGCGCGATCATCCCGCCCATCGACACCCCGGCGACGTGCGCGGAGGAGAGGCCGAGGTGGTCCAGCAGGCCGAACGCGTCGGCTGCCAGGTCCGAGATCGAGTACGGCGCCCGGGTGGGCGCGCCGAGGAAGGCGCGCATCAAGGTGGGGCGGGTGACCCGGCCGCTCGACCGCGAGGACCTGCCCGTGTCGCGGTTGTCGTAGCGGATGACGTGGAACCCCTGTCCGGCGAGCTCGACGCAGAGCTCGGTGTCCCACCAGGTCATCGGGCCGCCCAGGCCCATCACGAGCAGCAGTGGCTCGGCGTCGGGGTCACCGAAGGTCTGGTAGCAGAGCTCGACACCGGAGCAGACGGGGGCGATGAGCTCGTCGGAGATGACCACTTCCGGCAACTGCCGGTTGTCTCGGCGCGGGGACATGTCCACCAGTGTGCCGAATCCCGTGTAGTTGAGGTGTCAACTGGGTACCGTTTGTGACGTGAGCAACACGATGGCCCCCTGGTTGCTGCCCGACGGCTACGGCCGACCGGCACTGGCCGCGCTGCTGCGCGAGGGCAGTCTGGTGACAGAGGCGGGCCGCCTGGCGGTCCGTCGAGGCACGACGCGGACCGTGCGACGTCGTACTCCCTATGCTGCGCGGGCCGCTGCCCGCGCTGCGGAGCCGGTCATGCTCGTCCCCGGGTTCCTCGCCGGTGACTGGACGCTGACCGCGATGGCGGCCGACCTGCGCGCCCGGGGCTTTCGCACCTATCGCTCCCAGATCCACGCCAACGTCGGGTGCACCCTCAACTCGGCGCTCACCCTCGAGGGACGCCTCGAGGACCTGGCCGAGCGCCGCGGTGCTCGCGTGCAGATCGTCGGCCACAGCCTCGGCGGCATGATCGCCCGTGGCCTGGCCGCCCGCCGCCCCGACCTGGTGGCCGGCATCGTGACGATGGGCAGCCCGATGCGGGCCCCCGCCGCCCACCACGCCGTGCTGACCCGCGGTGTCCGGGTGCTCAACCGGCTCTCCGACGCCGGGTTCTCCTCGCTGCTCTCCGAGGACTGCGTCGCGGGGGAGTGCGCCCACCTCAGCTTCACCGAGTCGCAGGAGTCACTGCGCCACGACGTGGCGATGACCAACATCTACTCCCGCCGCGACGGGATCGTCGACTGGAAGGCGTGCATCGACCCCCAGGGCGACGCCGTCGAGGTGCGCGCGTCGCACATCGGCATGGCCCTCGACCCGCGGGTGATGGACCTGGTGGCGACGTCGCTGCTGCGGCAGAGCTCCGCCGTCGCGACACCGCTCAGCGTGGTCGAGACCGCCTGAGCGGTCCGGCTCAGTCGAAGTCGATGCTGGAGAAGCCGCGCAGCTTCGAGAGCTGGTGCTCGGAGGTGATCGTGCGGATCGTGCCGCTGCGCGAGCGCATGACCAGCGACTGCGTCACGGCGCCGCCGCCGCGGTAGCGGACGCCGCGGACCAGCTCGCCGTCGGTGATGCCGGTCGCGACGAAGAAGCAGTCGTCGCCGGTGACCAGCACGTCGGTGGTGAGGATGTGGTCGGGGTCGAGGTTGTGGCCGGCGTCGATGGCGCGCTGGCGCTCCTCGTCGTCGGTCGGCCAGAGGCGCCCCTGGATCGTGCCGCCGAGCGCCTTCATCGCGCACGCGGCGATGATGCCCTCGGGGGTGCCGCCGATGCCGAGCAGCAGGTCGATGCCGGTGTCGGCCCGCGCTGCCATGATCGCGCCGGCGACGTCGCCGTCGGAGATGAACTTGATCCGGGCGCCGGTGGCGCGGATGTCCTCGACGAGCTTGTTGTGGCGCGGTCGATCGAGGAGCACGACGGTCACGTCGGAGGGGTTGGAGCCCTTCGCCTTCGCGATCTGGTGGATGTTCTCGGCGACGGGGTAGCGGATGTCCACGACGTCGGCGGCCTCGGGGCCGGTGACGAGCTTCTCCATGTAGAAGACGGCCGACGGGTCGTACATCGTGCCGCGCGGCGACACGGCGAGGACGGCGATGGAGTTGGCCATGCCCTTCGCGGTCAGCGTGGTGCCGTCGATCGGGTCGACCGCGACGTCGCACTCGGGACCGGTGCCGTCGCCGACCTGCTCGCCGTTGTAGAGCATCGGGGCGTTGTCCTTCTCGCCCTCACCGATGACCACGGTGCCGTTCATGCCGATCGTCGAGATCATCACGCGCATCGCCTGGACGGCGACGCCGTCGGCGCCGTTCTTGTCCCCACGTCCGACCCAGCGGCCCGCGGCCATGGCGGCTGCCTCCGTGACCCGCACCAGCTCGAGGGCGAGGTTGCGGTCGGGGGCGGGCGGCTCCACGGCGAGGGCGTCGTTCATGGATCGAATCTTATCGTTGAACGGCCGGTGCTTGGTTACTCTGCGCCACCATGCGAATGCCGTGAGGGCCCTGACGCGCCGTGGATGTCGACCTCGGTCGCCTTGACCACGAAGGTGACGTCCTCTCCCGGCGCGAGCCCGAGCTCCGCTGCGGCCTCGAGGGTGACGTCCGCGGCGAGCTCGCCGGCCCGCACCCGGATGGTGCCGCCGAGCGGCTCCATCGCGCTGACCCTGGTCCGGAGCACGTTGCGGGGGCTGCCGCCCGGTGGGTCGCGGTGCACCGCCACCGCGGACGGTCGGAACACGGCGACGACGGGGTCGCCGTGCGCGGGCGAGGGATCGGCCGTCGTACCGTGCAGGACCGTGCCGTCCTCGCGTCGCAGGCCGCCCGGGGTGGCCGTTCCGGTGACGAGGTTGAGGCCGGCGAAGCTGGCCGCGAAGGCGCTCCGCGGTCGGGAGAGTACGACGCCCGTGGGCCCGTCCTCGACCACGCGGCCGCCGTCCAGCACCACGACCCGGTCGGCCAGGAGCAGCGCGTCGAGGACGTGGTGGGTGACGATCAGCGCGGTGCGGTCGGCGAGCACGCCCTGCAGCAGGTGGCGCACCGCAGGAGCTGCAGCGATGTCCAGGGCGGCCATCGGCTCGTCGAGGAGCAGCACCCGCGGGTCGGCGGCCAGGGCCCGGGCGACGGCCACGCGCTGGGCCTGGCCGCCGGAGAGTCGCGCAGGCCGGCGCTCGGCCAGGTCCTCCGCGCCGACCTCGGCAAGCCAGTGTCGGGCCGTCTCGCGGGCGGTGCGCCGGGCGACGCCCCGGCTGCGGGGGCCGAAGGCGACGTTCTCGAGCACGTCGAGGTGGGGGAAGAGCAGCGGGTCCTGGGCGAGCAGCGCGGTGCGCCGTGCGTGCGGTGCCACCCACCGGTCGGGACCGGTGAGGACCTCCCCGTCGAGGCGGATCTCGCCGGCGTCGGGCCGCAGCAGCCCGGCCACGACGTCGAGGGTGGTCGACTTGCCGGCGCCGTTGGGTCCGAGCAGGGCGACGGTCTCGCCGTCGGCGATCTCGAAGGAGACGGTGACGTCGCGCTCGTGCACCCGCAGGTCGACCGACAGGCTCACAGGGCACCCCTCGGCCGGATCAGCCCGATCACCGCGACGGCGACGATGACCAGGAGCAGGGACATCGCGACCGCCGCATCGGAGTCGGTGACACGGAGGTTGTAGATCAGCAGGGGGATGGTGCGGGTGGTGCCCTCGAGGCTGCCGGCGAAGGTGACGGTCGCGCCGAACTCGCCGAGCGAGCGCGCGAAGGCGAGCACCGCGCCGGACGCCAGCCCGGGCAGGACCAGCGGGAGGGTGACCCGGCGCAGCACCGTGGTGGGGGCGGCCCCGAGCGAGGCGGCCACGACGTCGTACCTCTCGCCGGCGGTGCGCAGCGCGCCCTCCACGCTCACGACGAGGAAGGGCAGGGACACGAAGGTCTGCGCCATCACGACCGCGATCGTGGAGAAGGCGATCTTGATGCCCCAGGCGTCGAGGTGTTCGCCGAGCAGGCCCTGGCGGCCGAAGGTCGCGAGCAGCGCGATGCCGCCGACCACCGGGGGCAGCACGAGGGGGAGCAGCACCAGGGAGCGAAGGACGCCGAGCCAGCGGGACTCGCTGCGCGCGATGACCAGGGCCAGCGGGATCCCGAAGACCAGGCACAGGAGGGTGCTGGCGGACGAGGTCCGCAGGCTGAGCCACAGGGCCGTGCGGGCGGAGTCGGAGGTGATCAGCCCCGGGAAGTCGGCCCAGGCGATGCGGGTCGCCAGGGAGGCGACGGGAAGCACCACGAACACGCCGGCCAGCAGCGCCGGGACGAAGACCCAGGGCGGGAGGCCGACGTGCCGGGTGCGACTCATGCCGGCGGACCGAACCCGGCCGCGGTGAAGACGGACTGGCCGTCGCCGAGCACCAGGTCGATCCACTCCCTCGCCAGGTCGGCCTCCTCCGTGCCCTCGACCACGACGATCGGGTAGTGGTTGACGACCTCGCCCGACTCGTCGAACGCGATGGCCTCGACCTTGCCGGCGGCTGCCTCGACGTCGGTGACGTAGACGAGTCCCGCGTCGCCCTCCCCAGCCTCGATCTTGCCGAGGACGTCGGTCACCGACTGCTCCTCGCTGTCGGGGCTGAGCTCGACGCCGGCCATCTCGGCGACCTGGACGGCCGCATTGCCGCAGGGGACCTCGGGTGCGCAGAGGACGACGTTGAGGTCCTCCTTCGCGAGGTCGGACAGACCGGTGACACCGGCCGGGTTGCCCGGCGGGACGGCGATGACCAGGGTGTTGGTGGCGAACTCCGACGGGTCGCCGGCGGCGAGGTCGGCGTCGGCGAGCCTGTCCATGTTCTTCGTGTCGGCCGAGGCGAAGACGTCGGCCTCGGCGCCGTCGGTGATCTGCGCGACCAGGTCGGAGGACCCGCCGAAGGAGAGCTTCACGTCGACGTCGGGGTGGTCGGCCTCGAATTGCTTCTCCAGCTGCTCGAAGGTCGCCGTGAGCGATGCGGCCGCGAACACGGTGAGCGTCGTCCGGTCACCCGACCCCGACTCACCCGCGTCCCCGTCGTCGCTGTCGCCGCACGCGGCGAGCGGGAGGGTGAGGAGCACGGCGGCTCCGGCCAGGGCCCAGGTCCTGTTCATCAGCTCTTCCTCTGCACGGGTCGCTCGACGACGACATTGGTGGACTTCACCGAGGCGATGGCACGCACCCCCGGCTCGAGGCCGAGCTCGGCGGCGGCCTCGGCGCTCATCAGCGACACCACCCGGTAGGGGCCGCACACCATCTCCACCTGGGCCATCACGGTGTCGGCCACGACCCGGGTGACGATGCCCGTCATCCGGTTGCGTGCGCTGACCGAGCCGGCGCGGGTCCGATCGCGCTCTGCCTCGTCGACCAGGGTGGCGGCCAGGGCGGCCAGGTCGACGCCGTCCACGACGGTGCGCCCGTCAGCGGTCGTGGCCGTGATCCGCCCGGCGTCGATCCAGCGGCGCACGGTGTCGGTGCTGACGCCCAGCAGCTCTGCGGCCTCGGAGACCCGGTAGTCGGTCATGCCAGCACACTGGCGCATCCGCGGCGAAAAGTCACACGATCAGACGCATCTGCGTCGAACTGGCACCTGGATGTCGGTCAAGCGCGACGGGCTGGGAGAATGGTGGCCTCATGAGCAGCGAACAGGCCGAGCCCACGGGGCGCCCCGGCAGGTACAACCGGTCGGCGGCCGGACTCGTCTCCTCCCTCGTGGTGACGGTGCTCGGGATCGGTGCGGTCCTCTACTTCATGAGCAACTTCCGCAACGACTTCGAGGCCACGCCGGAGTCCATCGACTACCTCGCGACCGTCGAGTCCGCCCAGCAGGCCGGACTGAGTCCGGTCTATCCCGCCGCCCTTCCGGAGGGCTGGATCGCGACGCGCGTGGACGTCGAGCCCGGCGACGACGCGTCCTTCCAGATCAGCCTGCTCACCGAGGGCAACCGCTACGTCGGCATCCGGCTCGAGGACGCCACGATCCCTGCGCTGCTGGCCGCGCGCGTCGACGAGAAGACCGAGCCGGCCGACGGCTACACCGTCCCCGACGACGTACGACGCCCGGTGGCCCGCACGTGGAAGGGCTACACCGACGACGGTGGCGACACGGCCTACGCCGCCGAGCGCGGCGACGAGACCGTCCTGGTCTACGGCTCCGCCTCGGCGAAGGACCTCCAGTCCGTCATCGACTCGCTGTCGACCGAGCCGCTCGGCTGATCGCGCCGGTTCAGTCCTCGTCCGGGTCCAGGACGGCCTCGAGGCGTTCCCGGGCCCCGTCGATCCAGTCCTGGCAGACGGTCGCGAGCTTCTCGCCGCGCTCCCAGAGCGCGAGCGACTCCTCCAGGGTGGTGCCACCGGCCTCGAGCTGGCGCACGACCTCGACGAGCTCGGCGCGGGCGTCCTCGTAGGACGGGGTGTCGCCGGTGGTCTCGTCAGTCATGGCTCTCCTCGGTCGGGGCGGTCGGTGCGGTCGTGGGGGTGCTCGGTCTCGGTGGCGGTGACCAGGATCCGTCCGTCGGCGACCCGGACCGACAGTGCGGCGCCGGCGCCGACACCGTCGATGGAGGTCACCACGCGACCCTCGGCGTCCTGCAGCACGGAGTAGCCGCGTTGCAGGGTGGCGAGCGGGGACAGGGCCGTGACCCGCGCCCGGCGGTGGTCGATGTCGTCGGCGGCCCGGTCGAGCCGCGCCTCCAGCTGTCGGCGGATCCGGCCGCGCCAGTCGGCCAGCTCGTCGGCGCGGGCATCGAGCAGCACCGTGGGCTCGGCGAGCACCGGCCGCGAGCGGATCGCATCGAGCTGG
The DNA here is from genome assembly GCF_001428565.1 of Nocardioides sp. Root190. Taxonomy (GTDB): domain Bacteria; phylum Actinomycetota; class Actinomycetes; order Propionibacteriales; family Nocardioidaceae; genus Nocardioides. The sequence goes on from NZ_LMIA01000008.1 coordinate 276,214, forward strand.
GCCTGCTCGCGCTCGACCCGGGTGCGGATCGCGCGCCGGATCCTGGCCCGTGCCTCGAGCACGCGGTCGCGTTCCTGGGCCATGTCGGGCACGACCAGCTTGGCGGCGTCGGTCGGCGTCGAGGCCCGCAGGTCGGCGACCAGGTCGAGCAGGGGCGAGTCCGGCTCGTGGCCGATCGCCGACACCACCGGGGTGCGGGCGGCGGCGACGACGCGGATCAGGCCCTCGTCGGAGAAGGGCAGCAGGTCCTCGACGGAGCCACCGCCCCGGGCGATCACGATCACGTCGACCTCGGGGTGCGCGTCGAGCCGGCGCACGGCCTCGATGACCTCGGCGGCTGAGCGGTGGCCCTGCATCGAGGCGTGGGCGATCTCGAAGGCCACCGCGGGCCAGCGACGGGTGGCGTTCTCGACGACGTCACGCTCGGCGGCAGAGTTGGCGGCCGTCACCAGGCCGACCCGTGCCGGCAGCGTCGGCAGGCGGCGCTTGCGCTCCAGCGCGAACAGGCCCTCCGCGGCGAGCAGCTGGCGGCGCTGCTCGAGCCGGGCCAGCAGCTCGCCCAGGCCGACCAGCCGGATGTCGCGGGCAGCCAGGGAGAGCGTGCCGCGGTTGGCGTAGTACGACGGCCGGGCGTGGATGACCACGCTCGCGCCCTCCTGCAACGGGGTGGGCAGGCTGTCGAAGAGGACCTTCGAGCAGGTGACCGGCACGGAGATGTCGGCAACGGAGTCACGCAGGGTCAAGAAGACCGTGGCGAGCCCGGGACGGCGGCTGATCTGGGTGACCTGGCCCTCGACCCACACCGCGCCCAGCCGGTCGATCCAGCCGGAGATCGCGTTGGCGATCGCCCGCACCGGGGCCGGCTTCTCGAGGGAGGTCTCCAGGGACACGGCGGCGAGCCTATCGCCGCCCGTTTGGGATCCGCGGGGATGGAAAGGATCGCAGGGCGATTGTCGCGGCCGATGCCGGCTCGGGCAGCACTGGAAGCAAGTGAGGAAGCGATGACGGACCGGACCTACGAGAACCTGCCCACGCTGATCGGCGAGCTCAAGCGCTCTGCGATCGACGCCTACATGAAGTCCCAGGGCTGGCACATCGACGACGGCACGAAGTACCACCTCGGTGACAGCAACGTGACCCGCCCGGCCGCGGACGGGTCGGGCGGGGGCGACTGGAGCTGGATCGGCTTCTGGGACATCGGCAACGACGGCCAGGACTCCAAGTGGCGCGCGGCGTTCGACTCCGTGCGCTCCAACATCGACGAGACCTTGCAGCCCTGGCTGGACCTGCCGGACACCGCCGCGCTGCTCGAGGACGACATCGAGCAGATGCGCCAGGCCAACCGGCTCCTGTCCTTCTCCCCGTCCGGTGGCACCGGCGGCGGCAACATCCCCGGCTACCTCACCGGCATCAACGAGAACCTCGACGCGATGTCGGGCACCACCATCGCGACGTTCAAGGCCGAGTTCCTCCTGCAGCTGGAGAAGGCGATCGGCGGTCACCACGGCATCACCGTCATCCTCGGCAGCGCGCTCGCGGCGAGCAACGAGATCTGGATCCGGGCCCGCAAGACCGTCGCGGACATCGTCGGCGAGACCCAGCAGGCCCTCCACGCCTACGCCGAGGGCGGCGACATCAGCTGGGAGGTCATCCTCCAGGTGGCGGGGTACGCCGTCGAGGGCGCCGGCCTCTTCGCGACCGGCGGCGCCGAGATCGCGCTCAAGGGAGCCGGCCAGGGCCTGAAGATCCTGACCGAGACCACCACCAAGAAGGACACCAAGGCCACCGCGCCCTCCGGCGACTACGAGAGCCTGATGACGGGCTTCGGCAATTCCCTCCAGGAGCTGTCCGACGCGATCAAGGCGGAGGAGGACGCGCTCGCCGACAACCTCACGCTCAACACCGGCAAGGTCCGCGCCGACCAGGGGTCCTACGACCTCAAGCGACCGGGTCTGCTCGACATCAGCGACGACTCGCAGGCCGACATCATCGTGATCTCGCGGCCCCTGGTCGACGAGATCACCCGCACCTACCTGCCCTTCACGGCCGACGAGCTCGACTCGGCCCGGAGCCAGGCCTACCTCGCGACGTACGAGGCCTATCGCGACGGCAGCATCGGGCGCGGGTCCAACGGCATCAGTCCGGAGTTCTCCGAGCTGCAGTGGATCCTGATCGATCTGGTCCGCGACCTCGAGTGGGAGACGCGCAACGGTGCGAAGACCCTCGACCTCGCGATCGAGGACATCGGTCGCGCCGACACCGCCGCCGAGGACGACCTCGAGAAGCACCACCGCGAGGTCAAGGACGGCAGCGGCGCCACTCCCTGGACCTGAGGGACCCGGGGCACGGCCTAGGATCCTCGGGTGCGCCTGCGGATCGACCTTGCCTATGACGGGGGCGACTTCCGTGGCTGGGCGGCACAGCCGGCACTGCGCACGGTCCAGACCGAGCTCACCAACGCACTCACCACCGTGCTCCGGCTCCCGGTGGGCTCGCTCCAGGTGACCTGCGCCGGCCGCACCGACTCCGGGGTCCACGCCCGCGGGCAGGTGGCCCACGTCGACGTACCCCCGGACGGGTCGGAGACCGCCGCCAGCCATCTCCAGCGGCTCGACGTGCTCACCCGCCGGGTCAACGGTGTGCTCGACCGCGATGTGCGAGTACGCCGGATCAGTGCCGCGCCGGAGGGCTTCGACGCCCGCTTCGCGGCGCTGTGGCGGCGCTACGCCTACCGGATCGTCGACGACCCGGCCCTGGTCGACCCGCTCACCGGCAACCACGTGCTCGCCTGGCCGCGGCCGCTGGACGTCGCTGGCATGGACGAGGCCGCCCAGGGACTCGTCGGCCTCCACGACTTCGCGGCCTTCTGCAAGCACCGGGAGGGCGCCACCACGGTGCGCACCCTGCTCGACTTCGGGTGGAGCCGCGGCGTCGACGGGGTGATCCTCGGGCACGTCCGCGCGGATGCCTTCTGCCACTCGATGGTGCGCGCACTGGTGGGCTGCATGATCGCGGTCGGGGAGGGGCGCAAGAGCCCCGCCTGGGCCGCCGAGATCCTGAGCGGTCGCCGGCGCGACCCGCTCGTGACGGTGGTCCCGGCGCACGGGCTCACCCTCGAGGAGGTCGCCTACCCGGCCGACGCGGAGCTCGCTGCCCGCGTCGAGCAGACCGCCGCACGTCGTACCCCCATCGAGCGGGCCGGCGCGCCCGACCAGACAGACCAGACCGGGGAGTTCGAGGGATGAACGAGGACCACTACTTCTCCGCCGACCCGTCGGTCGCGTTCGAGCGCGCCGAGCTCACGGCGTCGGTGTGGGGCCACGACCTCGACCTGGTGAGCGGCTCCGGGGTGTTCGCGCGCGGTCGGGTCGACATCGGCACGTCCGTGCTCTTCCGGGAGACCGAGACGCCCGCCGGTGGGCGGATCCTCGACCTCGGTTGCGGGTACGGCGTGATCGGGCTCGCCTGCGCCGTCGCCGCCCCCACGGCAGTCGTCACCGCGGTCGACGTCAACCAGCGAGCGGTCCTGCTCGCCAACGAGAACGCCGCGTCGCTCGGCATCACCGACCGGTTCACCGCCTCGCTCCCCGAGGAGGTTCCCGCGGACGCGACGTTCGACGAGATCTGGTCGAACCCGCCGATCCGGATCGGCAAGGTCGCGCTGCACGCCCTGCTCCTCGCCTGGCTCCCGCGGCTGGCGCCCGAGGGGCGCGCGGTGATGGTGGTCGGCAAGAACCTCGGCGCCGACTCGCTGCAGCGGTGGCTGGGAGAGCAGGGCTTCCCGACCACACGCACGGCGAGCGCGAAGGGCTTCCGGGTCCTCGAGACCCGCCGCGGCTGACGGGCCGGTGCCTAAGGTGGGTCCATGACCACCGAGTTCACCGTGCGCGGCTCGCACATCGCCTACCAGCGGCCGGAGCGGGGCACCGTGCGCGTCACCCTCGGTTTCGAGGGACCGCAGCTGAAACCCGTCTACGACCGGGTGGTCCACGACCTCGAGTCGGTCCAGCAGTCCGTGAAGGCGCTGCACGACCCCGAGCACGGTCCGGTGACCTGGTGGTCGACCAAGCACGTGCGCACGTGGGCGGAGCGTCCGTGGAACCAGGACGGCAAGCAGCTCCCGCTCGTCCACCACGCCAGCGTCGGTGTCGAGGTGAAGTTCCGGGACTTCGCGAGGCTCTCGGCCTGGGTCGGCGGACACGTCACCTCGACGCAGGGCTTCTCCCTCGACGGCGTCGTGTGGGCGCTGACCGAGAAGAACCGTCAGGAGCTCGAGCGCTCCGTGCGGACCCGCGCAGTGCAGGACGCGGCACGCCGCGCGCAGGAGTACGCCGACGCGCTCGGCCTCGGACCCGTGCGGGCCGTGGCGGTGGCCGATGCCGGGATGCTCAGCACCGGCCTCTCGCCGATGGGGGGCGCTGCGGCGCCGTACCAGCGCATGTCGGCGATGGCCAAGGACTCCAGCGGCGGCTCGGAGATGGAGCTCGCGCCCGACGACATCGAGGTGTCGGCCGAGGTCGACGCCCGGTTCGTCGTCGACTGAGTCGAGCCAGCCTCCCGTTCGCAACAGGATCGGCGGTGGTTGCGTTGGAAGGGTGTGGAGGCACTGATGACGGACGATGCGGCCGGGCCGGCGAGCGGAACCGCGACTGACCCGCCGGACTTCGACCGCTGGGTCGCAGCACGCGGACCTGCGCTGCTGCGGCTGGCCCTGGTCCTGACCGGCAACGCCGCGGATGCCGAGGACGTCGTCCAGGACGCACTGTCCCGGGCACTGCCCCGGTGGGAGCGGATCGGCCGCGTCGAGGACGTCGACGCCTACGTGAAGCGGATGGTCGTCAACGCGCACACGTCGTGGTGGCGCAAGTTCCGCCGCCGCGAGTCGCCGGCCGCCGACGTGCGCACCGGCGAGGTCACGCCAGGCCCCGGCGAGGACCTGGGCCATGACGAGAGGCGGCGGCTCTGGCTCGCCTGTCGCGCGCTGCCGGAGGCGCAGCGCACCGCGGTGGTGCTGCGCTACTACGAGCAGCTGGAGTACGACGAGATCGCCGCGCTGACAGGCGTGCGCGAGGGGACGGTCCGCTCGCGGGTCTCGCGGGGGATCGCGGTCCTGCGCGAGCAGCTGGGTGCTGTTGTCGCTGCTGGTGCGGGTGCGGGTGCAGACGTTGACGGAGGTGGGGACGATGAGTGACCTGGAGCAGCAGCTGAGCGCGACCCTCGCGGGGATCGCGAAGGACGCCCCGTCCGCTGTCGGGCTGGCCGACGCGGCCCGCCGCCGGCACCGGGTCCGCCGCCAACGCCGCCTCGCCGCAGGAGGCGCCCTGGCCGCCGTCGTGGTGATCGCCGGTGGCGTCGCCGTCGCGCAGCGTGGCGACGACGCTCACGTGGCCAAGGACCCGGCCGACGGCGCCCCGGGCTGGCAGACGATCAGCAGCGGTGACGCGCGGGCCGCCGTCCCGCCGGACTGGTCCGCCCACACCTGCGAGCCGGGAACGCCCGTCGTCCACGGCCCGACGGTCGACGAGGCCTGCGTGGGCGGCGTCGGCGCCGTCATCGCTCCGCAGCTCACGCGGGAGCGGCGACCCTACGGCGAGCTCGTCAGTGGCGACGGGGGCTGGCTGGGCTACGTGAACGTCGGCGAGGAGGACCTCCGGGTGTTCCACGAGGACCGGGAGCTCGTCCGCCGCGTCCTCGCCACCGGACGCCTCGAGGGCCAACCGGTCGTCGACGCCGAGCAGTGGGTGAGCTTCGAGCGCGACGGACTCACCTACGAGGTTCCCGCCTGGTGGGGTGTCGGCGAGGACGGCGACCGCTCCGACTACTCCGTCTGCCTGACTCCGGCCGTGGATGGCGGCAGTTCCTCCGAGCAGCGCGACCCGGCCACCTTCGTGTTCTCCGAGACGTCCGGACCGCAGGGCACCGTGGTCGTCACCGCCCCCACCCAGGCCGTGGCCGAGCTGGTCATGGCGACGGTCGAGGTCGGACCTGACGCGACCCCGGGGGAGTGCGCGCCGGAGGACTTCATGGTGGGGTTGCTGCCGCCCGAGGGTGGTGGCAATACCGACCCGGTCGAGGAACAGAGCCTGGTCCGCTTCGAGGAGGTGCAGTTCGACGGGATCACCTTGGACGTCCCGCTCGGCTGGAGCTTGAAGGAGACGTGCGGAAGGACCGTCGAGATCACGCCGGGAACCGCCTGCAATGCGCCCCTCTCCGGTGGTGCGGTGCTGTTCTACGACGAGTCCCTGTTCGACCCGGCGATGGGGCAAGGTGAGATCGTCGGCGGCAGCGGGGAACCGTGGGTCGGCTACGTCTTGCGCGGTGACTACGCGGTGTACGTCGCGCATCCCGAAAGAGGAGTCGTCGAGGCCATGCTGGATCTCGTCCGCTGATCATCAGGGCGTGCCTGTACCCCGCCGATGGTGCTCACTCGGCGGGGCGGGGCGGCTATTCGTCGGGCTCGCGTGACCGGGGTGGGTCGAGTGCCCTCGTGCCGCCGGGTCCGACGAGGAAGAGCCTGCCGTGGGGGCTGGTCCAGAGGAAGTGCCCGGGTGTGAGGCTCAGGTAGCGCCACTCGCTGAAGGTCTTGGCGCGGTG
>NZ_LMIA01000008.1:282893-451642 GCF_001428565.1 Nocardioides sp. Root190
CGCGGGAGCGGAGCCATTGCTTGATCTGTGCGGTGGTGACGGGTTTGTCTCCCCACCTGCCGACGGGGTTTTCACCGGTGAGGGTGGTGTCGGTGATGTGGAGATCCATCACGACCTTGCGGCCGGCGGAGCGGACGGTGACCTCACCGGTGTCCTCGTCGGTGGTCAGCAGGTCCAGGGCCAGGTCGCGTCGGGCGATCGCACCGACTGCTTGCGCTCGGCGGGCGTCGAGGGAGCCCTCATCACCGAGCCGGCCCCGTACTTCTGCTTCGCGGGCGACAGCAGCGTTGAAGTCGTGACCGTCGGCAACGTCGACCACGGCGGTGATGAGCGCGTTGCCGTGCTCGTCGACCTCGGAGACGTCGCAGAATCGGTGCTCTTGTGCCTTCTGGCGCTCTGCCTCGGCTCGTTCGGGGTCGAACCGGATGATCGCTTCGGTGATGAGTCGGTCGAGCTGCGCCCAGCCCACATTCCCCACAGCCGCGAGCTGCCGGTCCACGAACGCGGCCGCGTCCGGCGTCAGTGACCTGGTCTGGTCGGCGATGCGGTGGGCCTTGTACGGCGGAATCCGACCAGCGATCACCGATGCGTAGACCGACGGGAGTCGCCAGGCGCACTCGATGATCCGCCCGACGTGCATCCGACCCCCGTCAGGGGTGCGGCCCAGGACCGCGATGAGCTCCATCAGTTCGAACTCGCTGACCAGTGGGGCACCGGGTCCGGCGATCGGAACACCGGTGTCCACGACGCCGGCCAAGACCGTCGCAGCACCTTCAACGGTCTCGACGACGTTCTGGTCGGCCCATGCCACGATGGCGATCCACTCGTCGATCTCGAGCTGGTGTCGGCCCTTCACATTGGCGCCGAGCTCGGTCAACAGCTCACCGACCGAGCAGCCGTCGTAGCGGCCGATCAGTGCGGTGGAAGCGGTCCCGAGATCCATACCCATATTGGATCACGGCCCACCGACACAACCACCGGCAGGCGGAAGCCCGGTGGTCGAGGAGGTCGCGCAGCGACCGTCTCGAGACCTGGTGAGTCGGTGCCGGAACCTGTTCACGGGCAGTGGGTGCACCGTGGCCAGGGGTCTCGAGACGGCCGCGGGCGGCCTCCTCGACCAACGGGGGACGACAGTGCGACCCGGCCGTCCGTCGTACTCATTCGTTGCTGTCGGCCGTGTCCCCGTTGGTCGAGGAGGTCGCGCAGCGACCGTCTCGAGACCTGGTGACCCGGTGCCGGAACCCCAGACGTGGGCGGGCGGGTGCACCGTGGCGGGTGGTCTCGAGACGGCCGCGGGCGGCCTCCTCGACCAACGGTGGGACCGGTGATCACCTCGTTGGTCGAGGAGGTCACGCAGCGACCGACTCGAGACCTGGCGAGTCGGTGCCGGAACCTGTTCACGGGCAGTGGGTGCATCGTGGCCAGGGGTCTCGAGACGGCCGCGGGCGGCCTCCTCGACCAACGGCGGGAGCGTCCTCGACCCACCGTCTCCGTAATGAACTCGCACCTGCCCGGCGGGTGGCGGACAATCCTCGGTTGTGGGTCATGTCGAGGTCGCAGGTGTCAGGTATGAGCTCCCGGACGGGCGCGTGCTCCTGGAGGACGTGTCGTTCCGTGTCGGGGAGGGGGCGAAGGTCGCCCTGGTCGGTGCCAACGGCGCCGGGAAGACGACGTTGTTCCGGATCATCACCGGGGAGCTCGCGCCGCATGCCGGCGTGGTGACGCGCTCGGGTGGGCTCGGGATCATGAGGCAGATGGTCGACCGGGGGATGGGTGAGGAGCCGACGATCGCCGACCTGCTGCTCGGCCTGGCGCCGGAGCGGGTGCGTCGCGCGTCCGCGGAGGTCGAGCGCTGGGAGCTCGCGCTCATGGAGTCCGAGGACGAGGCGACGCAGCTCTCCTATGCGACGGCGCTCGCGGAGTACGCCGATGCCGGCGGCTACGACATCGAGGTCGTCTGGGACGTCTGCACCGTCAAGGCGCTCGCCGTCGCCTACGACCGGGCGAAGTACCGCGAGCTGCGCACGCTGTCGGGAGGCGAGCAGAAGAGGCTGGTGCTGGAGTACCTGCTCGCCGGACCGGAGGAGGTGCTGCTGCTCGACGAGCCGGACAACTTCCTCGACGTGCCCGGCAAGATCTGGCTGGAGCAGCGGATCGCGGCCTCGGACAAGACGATCCTCTTCATCAGCCACGACCGCGAGCTGCTCGCCAACACGGCCACCCACGTCGTCACCGTCGAGCTCGGGGCGGGCGGCAGCGGCAACAGTGCGTGGACTCATGTCGGTGGCTTCGCGTCGTACCACGAGGCCCGCCAGGACCGCTTCGCCCGCTTCGCCGAGCTGCGGCGGCGCTGGGACGAGGACCACGCCAAGATCAAGGCGCTGGTGCTGCGGCTGAAGATCAAGTCGGAGTACAACGACGGCATGTCCTCGCAGTACCGCGCGGCGCAGACGCGCCTGCGGAAGTTCGAGGAGGCCGGCCCGCCCACCGAGCAGCCGCGTGAGCAGCAGGTGACGATGCGGCTCTCCGGTGCACGCACCGGCAAGCGCGCCGTGGTCTGCGAGGACCTGGAGCTGACCGGGTTGATGAAGTCGTTCGACCTCGAGGTCTGGTACGGCGACCGGCTGGCCGTGCTCGGTTCCAACGGTTCCGGCAAGTCCCACTTCCTGCGCCTGCTCGCGGCCGGAGGAAGCGACCCCGACGTCGAGCACCAGCCGGTGGGCGAGGTCGAGATCGTGCCGGTGCCTCACCGTGGTCGCGCCCGCCTGGGCGCGCGGGTGCGGCCGGGCTGGTTCGTCCAGACGCACGACCACCCGGAGCTGGTCGGACGCACCCTGCTCGAGATCCTGCACCGCGGTGACGGTTCGCCGCACGGCCGCAAGGGGATGGGGCGCGAGCAGGCGGCGCGGGTGCTGGACCGCTACGAGCTGGCGGCGGGTTCGGAGCAGCCCTTCGAGTCGCTCTCGGGCGGCCAGCAGGCACGCTTCCAGATCCTGCTGCTCGAGCTCTCCGGCGCCACCCTGTTGCTGCTCGACGAGCCCACCGACAACCTCGACGTGCAGTCGGCCGAGGCGCTGGAGGAGGGACTGGCGGCCTTCGACGGGACCGTGGTCGCGGTGACCCACGACCGGTGGTTCGCCCGCGGCTTCGACCGGTTCTGCGTGTTCGGCTCCGACGGCTCGGTCTACGAGTCGGACGATCCGGTGTGGGACGAGGGACGGGTGGTCCGCAGCCGATGAGCAGGCAGATCGACATCGTCGAGCTCACCGGCGTCGACGAGGCAGACCTGCGTACCTGGGCGGAGGTGACAGCTGGCTCGTCGCGTCACGAGCTCGGTGCGAACGCCACCGCGTGGGCCGCCGAGGAGCTGCTCGTGGTCGCGCGCCACCACGACAGGCAACGCCGGGGTCGGTTCTTCGCAGCGCGGATGGACGGCGAGATCGTCGGCACCGGCTGGCTCTGCCTCCCGTTGCTCGACAACCTCACCTCGGCCGAGATCGACGTGAACGTGCGCCCCGACCTCCGGCGCCGGGGGATCGGCACCCAGCTGCTCGAGCACCTCGAGCGGCTGGCGAGCGCCGCGGGCCGGACCCTGTTCAACGCCGAGGCGATGTGGCCCTACGACGGCCCACCCGAGGGCGAGGGAACGCCGGGGTGCGAGTTCGCCCGCCGGCACGGCTACCGCTTCGGGCTCGGTGACGTGCAGCGCATGCTCCCGCTGCCGATCCCTGACCAGCTCCTCGACGAGATCGCTGCCGAGACGGCGGACCACCACACGGCGTACGAGCTGCGGACCTTCTCGGGGACGGTGCCGGACGAGCTGGTCGAGAGCTGGCTCGGCGTCGCGGCGACCCTCAACCTGGAGGCCCCGCTGGGCGCGATGGAGCGCGAGGCGGAGTCCCTCGACGTCGAGGCCCACCGCACGGCGGAGCAGATCGAGGTCGCCCAGGGACGCACCGCCTGGCACACCGTCGCCCTCGACGCAGCCGGCGACGTGGTCGCTTACACGCAACTCATGCTGCCCGAGCACGACCGCAGCTTCGCCTACCAGTGGGGGACCCTCGTACGACGCGACCACCGCGGGCACCGCCTCGGCACCGCGATCAAGGTGGCCAACCTCCGCGCCTTCCAGGCCGCTTCCGAGGTGAGGGGGCGTCGCCTGGTGACGTGGAACGCCGAGGTCAACGACCACATGATCGGCATCAACGTGCGGCTCGGGTTCGTTCCGACCTCACGCCTCGCCGAGCTGCAGAAGAACCTCGACGCTCCCGGTTAATCGCTTGGTCGGCTTGGCAGGACGTGCAACGGTGGTACGACACCCCTGCGAGCAAAGGAACGCCCATGGCTGCCAGCGGCGCGAACGACGATCTCAAGGCCAAGATGCGCGAGGCCCTCGACCGCAAGAACAACAAGGGTGCGAGTCCTCACGAGGACGCTCCGGGCAAGGAGAAGGCCCACGGTTCCGAGGTGGTCGGTGGAGCCCCGAAGATGCACCGCCGCAAGGCGGGTGGCGGCGGATCCTGAGTCAGCCGTCCGAGCCCAGCTCGAGCTCGGTGGTGTCCTCGGTGCTGCCGCGGAGGTAGGTCACCTCGACGGTGTCGCCGGGACGGTAGGCCCGCACGGTCGCGATCAGCGACTCGGTGTCGTCGATGCGGTGGTCGTCGATCGAGATGATCACGTCACCCTTCTCGAGCCCCGCGTCGGCGGCCGCCGATCCCTTCTCCAGCTCGGCGATCCGCGCGCCGGAGAGGGTGGTGTCGCTGGACCCGGCGGTGCCGCGCACGTCCTGGACCTGGATCCCGAGCCGGGCATGGGTCGGGGCCTCGCCGGCGCGCAGCTGCTCGATGATCGGCAGCACCTCGTCGATCGGGATGGCGAAGCCGAGGCCGATCGAGCCGGACTCGGAGCCCTGTCCTGACGCGGTGGAGCGGATGGAGGCGTTGATCCCGACCAGCTGACCGTCCATGTTCACGAGCGGGCCACCGGAGTTGCCGGGGTTGATCGCGGCGTCGGTCTGGATGGCGGGGTACGCCGTCACGTTGCCCTGCTGGTCGCGGGCGACCTCGACCGGTCGGTCGAGGGCGCTGACGATGCCGCTGGTGACGGTGGCGTCGAGCCCGAAGGGGGAGCCGATCGCGACGACCTGCTCGCCGACGTCGAGGTTGCCCGACTTGCCGACGGTGACCGGGGTCAGCCCGTCGACGTCCTCGACCTTCACCAGCGCGGTGTCGGTGAGCGGGTCGGTGCCGATGACGGTGGCCCGGGCCCGGGTGCCGTCGCTGAACGACGCGGTGATCTCGGCCTGGTCGGCCTCGATCGTGCCGCCCAGGGTCACGACGTGGTCGTTGGTCAGGACCGTGCCGTCCGCGTCCAGCACCACGCCGGAACCGCTGCCGGCCGAGCCGGACCCGGAGACCTCGAGGGCGACGACCGACGGCAGGACCGCGGATGCGACCGATTCGACGCTGCCCGACGCAGCCGGGCGGTCGTCGTTGTCGGCCACCTGCAGCGGACCTGCGCCGCCCGATGCGCTCGGGTCGGAGTTCGCCGCGTCGTAGATCGCGGCGCCGCCGATCCCGGCCCCGCCTCCGACCAGCAGCGCACCCGAGAGCACCAGCGCCGCGAATCCCGCGCGCCGGGGACCACGGGAGCGTTGGGGCGCTCCCAGGGGTGCGGGGAAGTACGGCGGTGCGGGCGGGGTGGGCGGCTGCGCCGGCGGGATCGGAGGCAGGACCTGGGTCATGTCCTCCACTGTGCTCGCCGTCCCTGTGACCCTGCTGAGACGCGGTTGAGGACTTGCCCTGACTGACCTCCACGGGAAGGGGAGTCCGATCCACGGACCCAAATAAACAAAGTCGATCAACACACTGTAGATTTCCCGATCGTGTCCTCCACGGTCCTCGAACCCCCGCGCGGCGTACGCCGTTGGGTCGGCCTCGCGCTGAGCCTGGTCGTGCTCCTCGCGACCTGGTCGGTGGTCGCTGCGGCCGATCTCGTCGAGCCGCACTACCTGACCCCGAGCCCGCTGCAGGTCTGGGACGCGTTCATCCGCGCGAACAGCCACCACGCGGTCGGCGGCGGGATCGACCGCGTGGTCCGCGGCGAGGAGAACTACTTCCTGTGGGAGCACCTCGTGGTGAGCCTGCGCCGGATCGGTCTCGGCCTGCTCTTCGGCGTGCTGGTCGGTGTTCCCCTCGGCCTGCTGATGGGCAGCGTTCGCTGGGTCGGCGACCTCGTCGGGCCCTACGTCGACTTCCTGCGCTCGCTCCCGCCGCTCGCCTACATCGGCTTCCTGGTCGCGTGGTTCGGCATCTACGACACCTCGAAGGTCTGGTTGCTGTTCCTCGCGGCCTTCCCGCCGATCACCCTGGCCACGATCAACGGTGTGCGCGGCGTGCGTCAGGACCAGCTCAACGCGGCGCGCAGCCTGGGCGCCAGCGGGCTCCAGCTGACCACCGCTGTGACCCTCCCCGCGACCCTGCCCGACATCTTGTCGGGACTGCGGGTCGCCGTCGGCTTCGCGTGGACCACCGTGGTGGCCGCGGAGCTCGTCAACGGACTGCCGGGCATCGGAGGCCTGGCCTATCTCTCGGGAACGCAGAACAAGATCGCCCTGTCGGTCGCCTGCATCCTCGTCATCGGCCTCACTGCGATCGCCCTTGACGCTGTCATCCGCACCATCGAGAAGCTCGTCGTCCCCTGGCGAGGAAAGGCCTGAGAACCATGAAGCTCAACCGCTGGAGCGCCGTCGGCGCCACCCTCGTGACCCTCGCCCTGCCGCTCTCGGCCTGCAGCCTGGGCGAGGACGCGGAAGCCACCGCGAGCGACTGCCCCTGGGAGGCCGACGAGTCGGTCGACGCCACGGTGCGCATCGGCTACCAGAAGATCCCCAACGGCGACGTCGTCGTCAAGGACCAGAAGATCCTCGAGAACTGCCTGCCCAACGCGACCATCGAGTGGAGCAACTTCGCCTCGGGCGGCGACGTCGTGCAGGCCTTCGGTGCCGGCAGCCTCGACATCGGACTGGCTGGTTCCTCGCCCTCGACGCGGGCCCTGTCCGCGCCGTTGGACCTGCCGGTCCAGGTCATCTGGATCCACGACGTCATCGGTGAGGCCGAGTCGCTCGTCGTGAAGGACAAGGCCGTCACCGACATCGTGGGCCTCAAGGGCAAGACCATCGCCACCCCGTTCGGGTCGACCGCGCACTACTCACTGCTGCAGGCGATCGCCGACGCAGGTGAGGACCCGGCGGACTACAAGCTGATCAACACCGAGCCCGAGCAGGTCGCCCCGGCCTGGGCGAACGGCGACATCGACGCCGCCTGGATCTGGGACCCGACCCTGTCGGCCCTCAAGGAGCAGGGCGGCACCGTGATCCTGTCCAGCGCCGACACCGCGGAGGCGGGCAAGCCGACGTACGACCTCGGACTGGGCAGCACGGAGTTCATCGAGAAGAACCCGAAGGTGCTCGAGGCCTGGGCCAAGGCGCAGGACTTCGCGGTCGAGCAGCTGCTGGATGACCCCGACAAGGCTGCCGAGAGCGTCGCCATCGAGGTCGGCGTGACGACCGAGCAGGCCAAGGCGCAGTTCGCCGGCCTGACCTACCTCCGCGCCTCCGACCAGGCCAGCGCGGACTGGCTGGGCAAGAAGCTCGGCACCGACCTGCTCGCCACCGCGCAGTTCCTGCTCACCCAGGACGGCATCGAGGCGGTCGCAGCAGCCGACGTCTACGCCCAGGGCGTCAACGCGTCCGTGGCGGCGTCGGCCGGCAAGTGAGCCAGCAGCCGTGAGCAAGGGCATCACCGTCGCGGGCCTGGGACACGAGTTCCGGGCTCGCGGCGGTGCCGTCCCCGCGCTGGAGGGGATCGACCTCGACATCGCCCCGGGGGAGTTCGTCACGCTGGCCGGCCCGTCCGGTTGCGGCAAGACCACCCTCCTGCGACTGGTCGCGGGCTTCGCGGCCCCGACCTCGGGCACGATCACGGTCGGTGACGTCCCCGTCGCCGGGCCCGGTCCCGACCGAGGTGTCGTCTTCCAGCAGCCCACGCTCTACCCCTGGCTGGACGTACGCCGCAACGTCGCACTCGGGCCCAAGCTGCGGGGTGTCGGCAAGGCCCAGCGTCTCGCGACGGCGGGCCGCTACCTCGAGCTGGTCGGGCTCTCCGACGCCGCCGATCGCCGCCCCTACGAGCTCTCGGGCGGCATGCAGCAGCGCGCCCAGATCGCCCGGGTGCTGGCCGGCGACCCCGAGGTCGTGCTGATGGACGAGCCGTACGGCGCCCTCGACGCCCTCACCCGCGAGCGTCTCCAGAACGAGCTGCTGTCCCTGTGGCGGGCGAGTGGCAAGACGATCCTGTTCATCACCCACAGCGTCGACGAGGCGGTCTTCCTCGGCTCGCGGGTGCTGGTGATGAGTCCGCGGCCGGGCCGCATCGTGTTCGACGAGTTCGTCCCCTTCTCCGCTGACGCCGACCTGGCGCCCGAGGAGATCCGGGCGCTGCCGAAGTTCGCCGAGGTCGCCGGCCGCGTTCGCGAGGCGATCTCGCACTGACACCGGGCCCGTTCCCGGCGGCTGCGCCGATCCGATCTGCGCCGATACGATCGCCGACGTGACGAACGGTGGCTCGGGTCTGGTGCTGGTCCGTGCCGACTCCGGTCCCCGGATCGGGATGGGCCACCTGGTGCGCCAGCTCGCGCTGGCCCGCGAGCTCGCCGCGCGCGGGGCGGCGGTCGTCTTCGTGACCCGCACCGCCGAGCCGCGCGTCGAGGCGGCGGGCTTCCGCTGCCTGGCCCTGGACCTGCCCGCTCCCGAGGCCACCCGCCCCTGGGCGGCGGGCGACCAGGTCGCCGACGCCCGCGCGACGATCGCCCTCGCCGGCGGTGCTGTCGACACCGTGGTCGTCGACTCCTACGGCCTGGACCGCACCTGGGAGTCCGAGGTCCGCGCCATCACCGGCCGCATCGTCGCCGTCGACGACCTCGCCGACCGCAGCCGCGAGGTCGACGTCGTCGTCGACCAGAACTGGTACGGCGCCGGCAGCGACGCCCGCTACGACGGTGTCGTCCCCGACGGCGCGCGCCGGCTGATCGGCCCGCGTCACGCGTTGCTCCACCACGACTACGCCGCCGCGCGTCGTACGTCCGCGCCACGGCAGTGGCCGCCCCGACGGGTGCTGGTCTCCTTCGGCGGCACCGACCCCGGCGGCGAGACCCGTGCCGTCGTCGAGGCCCTGCGCGGGACCGGGCTCGAGCTCCACGTCGACGTGGTCGTCGGGACGGCGGCCGCTGCCACCGACGAGCTCCGCGCCGCCGTCGACGCCCTGCCCGGCGCGAGCCTGCGGGTCGCGCTGCCCTCGCTGGTCCCGAGCCTGGCCGCTGCGGACCTCGCCTTCGGCGCCAGCGGCACGGCGACCTGGGAGCGGATGTGCCTCGACGTGCCCGCCGTCGTGACCACCACGGCACCGCACCAGTCCGGGGTCACCCGCGCCCTCGCCGAGGCCGGGTTCACCACCTGGGCCGGGCTGAGCGGCGAGGTCGGCGCCGAGGGCTACCGGACCCTGGTCGCCGAGCTCCTCGCCGAGGGCCCGCGGCTCGCGCCGCCGCTGGTCGACGGGCACGGCGCCGCCCGGGTGGCCGCGGAGGTACTGCCGGGACCGGGGGAACGCACCTTCCGGGCCGCGACCGGGAGGGACGCTGCGGTGGAGGTGGCCCGCGGTGACGACCCCGAGGCCTGGGTGGCTGCTGCGGAGCAGTTCGCGGCCGATCTCACCGACCCGTCGGTGGACCTGCTGGTGGCCGAGGTCGACGGCGTGCCCGTCGACGTCGTACGACGCCTGCGCGGGGGCTCGCCGACAGGGGGATGAGGCCACCGATCGGATAGCCTTGCAGGGCTGAATCCCGATCAAAGGAGCTGTATGTCGCGCTCGGCGCTCATCCTCGGTGCCCTCCCGGGCCAGGCCGACGCGATGCACCGGCTCCGGTCCGCTGGCTGGAAGGTCTACGCCTGCGGTCACAAGCGCGAAGGCGCCGGGGTCGAGGCGGCCGACGACTTCTTCGTCGTCGACATCCTGGACCCCGAGGGCGTGGCCGACCTGGCCGAGCGACTCGGCGTCGACATCGTCTACTCCGTCGGTTCTGACATCGCGATGCCGACGGTGGCCGCGGTCAGTGAGCGACTCGGCCTGCCGCTGTTCCACTCCTCGGCGACCACGCAGATCCTGCACCGCAAGGACCTGTTGCGGACCTTCCTCGCCGAGGCGGACCTGAGCCCGGTGGCGCACCGGATCGTGCTCTCGGTCGAGGACCTCGCCGACTTCCCGACGTACCCCGCGATCGTGAAGCCGGTCGACAGCCAGGGGCAGCGCGGCATCACGATCGTCGCCGACCACGCCGAGGCGGTCGCGGCCCTGCCCGCCGCGCTCGACGCGTCCCACTCCGGCCGCGCGGTTCTCGAGGAGCTCCTCATCGGGCCCGAGGTCACCGTGCACGTGTTCGTCGTCGGGGGCGCCGTCACGATCCTGCCCGCCTCCGACCGGATCGTGTGGGAGGGGCCGTTGACCGGCATCCCCGCCGCGCACACGATGCCGCCGCGCACCATCGACGCCGAGCAGACCGAGCAGATGGGCGAGCTCATCCGCCGCTTCGTCACGGCGCTCGGCGTCACCGACGGTCCCCTCTACTTCCAGCTGATCTTCACCGCCGACGGTCCCCGGATCGTCGAGGTCGCCCCGCGCCTGGACGGGTGCCACCTGTGGCGCCTGCTCGAGGAGCACACGGGCTTCGACATCATCAGCGCCTGCTTCACCCAGATGATGGGCGACGCCTGGCCGGGCGACCCCGAGGTGCCGACCGGCGTGTCCCACACCCTGCGCTTCCACCTGACCGATCCCGCGATCCCGTTCGACCCGGACGCCCACAGCTTCGCCGAGTACGGCGAGGTGGTGTTCGAGGAGTTCCACGTCGAGCCGGGCGAGCTCGCACGTGACACCAACGGTCACGTCGCGCGGCTCGGGTACGCCATCACGAAGGACCGCGCTTGAGGGTTGCGGTCACCGGAGCACGCGGGTTCCTCGGGGGTCACGTCCTGCGGCTCCTCGCGGAGCTCGGTCACGACGCCCTCGCCCTCGGGCGCGGCGACGACGGGTGCCAGCGACCGCTGGACGCTGCCGACGGCAGCGCCTCCCTGGCCGAGGTCCTCGCGGGCTGCGACGCCGTCGTGCACCTCGCCGGCCGCAGCGTCGACAGCCTGAGCACACCGCTCGCGTCCTACCTCGGTCCGAATGTCGCGCTGAGCGAGGAGATCGCCGTCGCCGCCGCCGAGGCAGGTGTGGGCCGCGTCGTGTTCACCTCGTCCCGGATGGTCTACCCCGGGCACCTCACCGCACCGCTCCACGAGGACCTCGCCGCCCCGGCCGACTCCTTCTACGGTCTCAGCAAGCGGATGGCCGAGGAGGTGCTGGCGCTCCACGGACGTCGTACCCACCTCACCACGGTGTCCCTGCGGGTCGCCCAGGTCGTCGGCGACGGCGACGGCGGACGCGGTGCGCTGCCCCGGCTCGTCGAGCTGGCGTTGGCCGGCGGACCGGTCACCCTCAACGGCGCCGGCGCCATGGTCCGCGACTTCGTCGAGGTCCGCGACGTGGCCCGGGCGATCGCCCTCGCCCTCACCGCGACCCTGCCGGGAGACGGCCAGCTCGTCGCCAACATCGGCACCGGCGGGTTCAGTGTCCGCGAGATGGCCGACGAGATCGCCCGCCAGTGCGGACTCCCGGACGACGCCGTCACCTCGCGTCCGGTCGAGGACGAGGACACCTCGGTCTACCGGCTCGACTGCACCCGTGCCCGGACCGTGCTGGGCTGGACGCCGGACTTCGGGCTCGCCGAGATGGTGCGCGATCGGGTCAGCCGTGCCTGAGTCCCGGACCGCCGCCGACCTCGACGCGCCCGCCGCGCCCGCCGCTGCCCCCACGACCGCCGACGGCTACCGGCTCGGCCGACGTCCCGGGCTCGACGGCCTGCGCGGGATCGCCGTGCTGCTCGTGCTGTGGAACCACACGGCCCTGCCCTACAGCGGCACCGCCGGCACCGTCGGCGTCGTCGCCTTCTTCGTCCTGTCCGGCTTCCTGATCACCCGGTTGCTGCTCGAGGAGTGGGACCGCGGCCACCGCATCTCGCTGCCGCGCTTCTACGTGCGCCGGGCGCTGCGCCTGGTGCCGGCCATGGTGATCTACCTGGCGATGACGGCCGTCGTGGCCGTCCGGTACGGCGAGCCGCTGTCCCAGATCGTGTGGGCGGGCCTCTACCTCACCAACGTCGTGCGGTCCTTCGGCGAGTTCATCACCCTGACGCCGCACACCTGGTCCCTCGCCATGGAGGAGCAGTTCTACCTCGTCTGGCCGGTCCTGCTGATCCTCCTCGTGTCGCGGCTGCGCCTCGGACGCCGCGGCCTGGCCCTCGTGCTGGTGGCCGCCATCGCGGCGTCGCTGGCCTACCGCTACGCCCTCGTTGCCGCCGGTGCCGACCTCCAGCGCCTCCACAACGACCCGTTCGTGGTGGCCTTCTCGCTCCTCGCCGGCTGCCTGCTCGCCGTCACCATCGCCTCCACCCGCTACCGCGTCCTCGGCGGCACCGCGCTGCTCGTGGCCCTGGCCGCGATCCTCGCCAGCGGTATCGAGGAGAAGAGCATGGCGACGTACTCCGTCATGGTCCCGGCGATCACCGTCGCCGCCGTCGTGGCGGTGGCCGTCGTGGCCCGCGACGGGCACAAGCCGGCCTGGATCGTGGCCGTGCTCGGCTGGTGGCCGCTGAGCTATCTGGGGCGCATCTCGTACGGTCTGTACCTGTACCACTACACGGTCTACTTCGTGGTGAAGCGGGAGTTCAGGGGGCCGGAGACCGAGCAGGTCCTGACCCGCCTGGTGCTGGAAGTGGTGCTGTCCCTCGTGGTGGCAGCCCTGTCGTACCACGTCGTCGAGACGTGGTTCCTCAAGAAGAAGGATGATGATCGATGGACATCGGTGGCTTCGAAGTCGGGCGCAACGCCGACCCCTTCGTGATTGCGGAGATCTCCGGCAACCACCACGGCTCGCTCGATCGTGCCCTGCAGATCGTCGACTCGCTCGCCGGTTCCGGCGTGCAGGCGGTCAAGCTGCAGACCTACACCGCGGACACGATGACGCTCGACGTCGACCGTGAGGAGTTCACGATCCAGACGCCGGGCTCGCTGTGGTTCGGTCGCAGCCTGTACGAGCTCTACACCGAGGCATCCACGCCGTGGGAGTGGCACGCGCCGATCATGGAGCGCGCCCGTGAGCACGGGATGGTCTGCTTCAGCTCGCCCTTCGACAAGACCGCCGTCGACTTCCTGATGAGCCTCGACGTGCCCTGCTTCAAGATCGCGTCCTCGGAGATCGTGGACATCCCGCTCATCCGCTACACCGCCAGCCAGGGCAAGCCGCTGATCATCTCCACCGGCATGGCGACCCTGGAGGAGATCGACGAGGCGGTCGCCGCGGCCCGCGAGGGCGGCTGCGAGGACCTCGTCGTGCTCAAGTGCACGACGAGCTACCCGGCCCGACCCGAGGACTCCCACCTGCTGACCATCCCGGACCTGCGCGAGCGCTTCGGCTGCGAGGTCGGCCTGTCCGACCACAGTCTCGGCATCGGCGTCGCGGTCGCCGCGGTCGCGCTCGGTGCTGTCGTGCTCGAGAAGCACATCACCCTGGATCGCAATGACGGTGCCGTCGACAGCCCGTTCTCCCTCGAGCCGCCCGAGTTCAAGCAGCTCGTCTCCGAGACCGCCGCGGCGCGGGTCGCGCTCGGCGAGGTGCGCTACCAGCCCACCGCCGCCGAGGAGGGCGCGCGCGGACGCCGTCGCTCGCTCTACCTCGTCGAGGACGTCGCCGCTGGCGAGGTGCTGACCGAGGCCAACGTGCGCAGCATCCGTCCCGGCTCCGGTCTGCCGCCCAAGCACCTCGACGAGGTCCTCGGCCGCCGCATCCATGAGGCCGCGACGCGGGGCACCCCGCTCGCCTGGGACCTGCTGGAGCCCGTCGAGTAGCCGACCCCACGACGCGCCGTTTGTCTGGGCGTGCCTGTACCCCGCCGAAGGTCTCCTTCGGCGGGGTGCAGCGGTTTTCAGGGCTCGATCGCCCGGGGTGGGTCGAGTGCTCGGGTGCCGCCGGGTCCGACGAGGAAGAGCCTGCCGTGGGGGCTGGTCCAGAGGAAGTGCCCGGGTGTGAGGCTCAGGTAGCGCCACTCGCTGAAGGTCTTGGCGCGGTGNGGTGCCGCCGGGTCCGACGAGGAAGAGCCTGCCGTGGGGGCTGGTCCAGAGGAAGTGCCCGGGTGTGAGGCTCAGGTAGCGCCACTCGCTGAAGGTCTTGGCGCGGTGGTGCCTGCGGCAGAGCGGGTGGAGGTTGCACGGACACGTCGGTCCGCCCTCGGCGTGTGGGATCTCGTGGTCGATGTCGCACTTGACGGCGGGGGTGGTGCAGTTGGGGAAGCTGCAGGTGTGGCGTCGCGACCTGACGCGGTGCTTGTGGCGGTCGGGGATCTCGTAGGAGTCCACGGGGATGCAGTCGGCCAGGTCGATGACCGGGCGCACGACGATGGAGGTGGTTTCGCGGGAGCGGAGCCACTGCTTGATCTGTGCGGTGGTGACGGGCTTGTCGCCCCACCTGCCGACCGGGTTCTCACCTCGTAGCGTGGTGTCGGTGATGTGGAGGTCCATCACGACCTTGCGACCGGCGGAGCGGACGGTGACCTCACCGGTGTCCTCGTCGGTGGTCAGGAGGTCCAGGGCGAGGTCACGTCGCGCGATCGCACCGACTGCCTGTGCTCGTCGAGCATCGAGGGAGCCCTCGTCCCCGAGCCGGCCCCGGACTTCTGCCTCACGGGCGATGGCGGTGTTGAAGTCGTGTCCGTCCGCGACGTCGACCACGGCGGTGATGACGGCGTTGCCGTGCTCGTCGACCTCGGAGATCTCGCAGAACCGGTGTTCCTGTGCCTTCTGGCGCTCTGCCTCGGCTCGTTCGGGGTCGAACCGGATGATCGCTTCGGCGATGAGTCGGTCGAGCTGCGCCCAGCTCACATTCCCCACAGCCGCGAGCTGGCGGTCCACGAACGCTGCCGCCTCCTGAGTCAGTGACCTGGTCTGGTCGGCGATGCGATGGGCCTTCCATGGCATTACCCGCCCAGCGATCACCGAGGCGTAGACCGACGGGAGGCGCCAGGCGCACTCGATGATCCGCCCGACGTGCATCCGACCCCCGTCAGGAGTTCTGCCGAGGACCGCGATCAGCTCCATCAGCTCGAACTCACTGACCAGTGGGGCACCCGGCCCGGCGATCGGAACACCGGAGTCGACCACGCCCGCGAGGACGGTGGCGGCGCCCTCGACGGTCTCGACGACGTTCTGATCGGCCCATGCCACGATGCCGATCCACTCATCGATCTCGAGCTGGTGTCGGCCCTTCACATTGGCACCGAGCTCGGTCAACAGCTCACCGACCGAGCAGCCGTCGTAGCGGCCGACCGAGATCCATACCCATATTGGATCATGGAGGTCCGACAGTTCCAAACGAACCGTCACCGGCTGTGGAGAAAACCCCGAAAGTACGGGGATGTGGACACGAAGTGATCG
Source organism: Nocardioides sp. Root190 (assembly GCF_001428565.1). Classification (GTDB taxonomy): domain Bacteria; phylum Actinomycetota; class Actinomycetes; order Propionibacteriales; family Nocardioidaceae; genus Nocardioides. The sequence goes on from NZ_LMIA01000008.1 coordinate 298,534, forward strand.
GCCGGGTGGTCTCGATACGCCCGCTCGTTCCTCGCGGGCTACTCGACCAACGGCAGGCGAGGCGGCGTATCGAGCCCACGACCAACCGCAGGCCGACAGCGACACCCGCGCTCCGCCGTACCGACTCGTTGCTGCCGCTACGCGAGGCAGCTACCGACCGACCGCAGCCCGATGTCAGCTCCCGGCATCACGGCCTGGGGTCTCGAGACGGCCGCGGGCGGCCTCCTCGACCAACGGGGGACGTCCGCCGTACCGGCTCGTTGTTGTCGGCGGCCGGCCGTTGGTCGAGGAGGTCGCGCAGCGACCGTCTCGAGACCTGGTGGGTCGATTCGGGAACCCGGGCGTGGGCAGGTGGGTGCATCACGGCCTGGGGTCTCGAGACGGCCGTGGGCGGCCTCCTCGACCAACGGGGGACGGCAGCGCGGACCCGCCTTCCGCCGTACCGACTCGTTGCTGCCGCTACGCGACGCAGCTCCCGGCACCACGGAGAGGGGTCTCGAGACGGCCGTGGGCGGCCTCCTCGACCAACGGGGCCGCGGGCGGCCTCCTCGACCAACGGGGCCGGCGGGCTCACATCCCGAGCTCGTCGCGGTGGTCCCGCAGCTCCGTCTCGATCAGGTCGCGGTAGCCCTCGGGTGAGGTGATCCCGGACAGCAGGTCCATCGCCTTGGCCGCGGGCAGGATCGGGAACGAGTCCTCGCTGAGGGTGACGTAGTCGCGCACCGGGAACTCCCGCACGATCAGGCCGGGGATGCCGCGCGCCAGCCCCTCGATCAGCGCCGAGGTGCCCATCGAGACGGACGCGAAGACCATGTTGGGGAGCTCGAGGCGCAGGGGGTGCTCGTAGACGGGGCGCCAGCCGGCCTTGCGTCCGACCATCGTGTAGAGCCACTGCTCGTGCTCGCCGGTGAGCCCGCGCGGCTTGAAGTAGACGTCGACGGGGTGGGTCTCGCGCAGCTCCTCGAGCAGGTCGAAGAGGCGCAGGTACAGGTCGCGGTGGGCGTGCGTGTCGAGGATCGGCATGTCGCCGAGGACCGAACGGCCCCCGAAGAGCACCAGCGACAGCGGGTGCGCGGGGTCGAAGGAGCGCGGCGGTGCCGGGGTGAGCATCGAGTCGGGGGAGTGGACCACGAGCTTGTCCGGGAAGGCCGCGCGCCACTGGTCGGCGCCGCGGTTGGTGATGGCGTGCACCTCGTCGAAGGACTCGGAACGGTGGAGCTTCACGTGGACCGGGTTGGTGGAGTGCGGCCAGATGACCACGCGGCCACCGGCCCGCTTCACGGCGTCGCCGACGATGACGTTCTCGACGAACAGGTGGTCGCCGACGTGCAGCTCGGTGATCCCGCGCCGGGCGATGTCCTCGGTCGCCACCGTCGCGACGTGGCGCAGCAGGGGAGCGGTCGCGCGGTGCAGCCACTCGGGCCAGGTGCCGCCGACGGGCTCGCTGACCTCGAGCGTGGCGTGCGTGCTGCGGCCCCGTGAGGAGCCGAGGTCACGGCCCTTGATCTGGGCCTGCCGGGTCAGCGGGAACGCAAAGGTCGGGAGCAGCGTCTCGTCCGGGTGCAGGCGACCCGTGGCGACGATCGGGTAGTCCTGGTGGATCGACCGGTCGTAGGCGAAGTCCTTGATCACCGAGCCCGACTGGTAGACGACGACGTCCTCCAGCTTCGCGGCCAGCTGGCCCACGCGGCGGATGCCGGCCGGGACCAAACCACGGGTGTGCGGGGACGGGTCGTCGACGACGGTCAGGTCGGACTTGGCCGAGCGCCACCGCGGCGAGAAGGAGAACGTCGCTGCCGCGCGGCCGGGTGAGGTCGGCTCGACGTGGCACAGGAAGGCGTTGCAACCGAGGTCGAGCAGCGCGAAGTAGAGCACCGCGAGGTCGAACTCGCCGTCCAGGTAGCCACCGAGGTAGCCGGGGCTGAGCTCCGGCGTCTCGATCACCACGGGCGCCTCGCCCGCGCGCCGGGCCAGCTCGGCCGCGAGTCGTTGCATCGGGACGAACAGCGCCATCTCGTGGTGCACGCTGGCGAGCAGGGCGTCGCCCAGGGTCTCGGCGGGCAGGTGCGGCGGCTCGGCGTACTTCGCGCCGTAGCGGCGGGTCCACGCGTGCGCCTGGGCGAGCAGCTCGTTGGTCTTGCTGATCGGCTCGGGCCAGCGGTCGCGCTCGCTGAGCTCCTGGATCAGGCGTCCGACCGCAGGGCGGTCGACGTAGTGGCCGGTGCGCAGCGCCAGCGCGATCGAGGAGCGCTCGGGCACCCGGAGCAGGCGGATCGGGCCCAGACCCGCACCCGTCGAGGCGGGGTACGACGGCAGGGCACCGAGGACCCGCGCGATCTCTGCTGCGTCGATGGGCAGCGGGACGTCCGTCTCGCCACGCGCCATCCGCGCCGAGGTGAGTGCCAGGGCGAGGTCGATGTCGTCGGGGTGCGCCGCGACGCCGCGCCGCAGCACCTGGATCTCGTCGTCGGGCAGCTCTGCGCGGGACAGGACGTCGGCGAGGTTGAGGTGGAACGCGGCGCCGAGAGGACCGGCGTCCGACTCTGCGCCCTCTAGGCTCTCGGCCACGTCGTGCCAGCCCGCCTCGAACCAGTCGGCCATGCCCGCGCGGAGCGGGAGCTCGCCCGAGGCGCCCTTGGCGGCCTGGACCTGGCTGTAGGTGGCCCAGCGGGAGGCGGCCAGCGGCCAGTCGGCCCGGGCCATGGCGGTGTGCCCGGCCTCCCACAGCACCATCTTGCGGCGCGGGAAGAGCTCGAGACCGCGACCGATGAGTGCGGCCGCCTGGTCGGTGTCGCGGATGCGACGGTGGGCGTGGGCCGCCGAGACCCAGCCGAGGGCGCCGAGCTCGTCGGCGCGCTCGTCCACGAGGGTGCGCCAGCGCTCCGCCGACGCGGCCCAGTCGCCGCGGTGGCCGTCCAGGCGGGCGCGGGCGGTGAGCACCATCAGGTCCCCGGGACGGGCGGCCAGTGCCTTCTCGAGCATGGCCTCGGCGTCGTCGTACCCACCCTCGGCGGCGAGCTGCTGGGCGCCGTCCAGCCACGCGGTGCGCTGCGGATCGGGATCCGGCGTCGGGGGGCGGAGGCGGCGGCGGATGCCGCGCTTGACCCGGCCGGCGAGGGGGCGCAGGGAACGGCGTCGCGCGGACGTCATGCTGAGTGGGAACCTTCCGTTGCCGACCGTGAAAATGCCGCGTCAGCATATCGGAGTGGGGCCCGATCGGACCGGTCGGCGGCCGCGGCGAGCACAGCCGTCGGACCGGCATGCCCTAGCATCGCTCGGGTGTCGGAAGCCGTCGGAGACGTCAGTGCGTCGGGAGTGGTCGCACTCGTGCCGGCCCGTGGTGGCAGCAAGCGCATCCCCCGCAAGAACATCAAGCCGTTCCGCGGCACGCCCCTGATCGCGCGGGTCGTCGACACGCTCGTCGGCAGCGGGCTCTTCGACCAGGTCGTCGTGTCGACCGACGACGACGAGATCGCGGCCATCGCCGAGGAGGCCGGTGCCCAGGTGCCGTTCCGGCGCCCGCCCGAGCTGTCCGGCGACCACGCGGGGACCCGACCCGTGATCCAGCACGCGATCAACGAGCTCATCGCAGCCGGAGTCGCCGTCGAGGAGCTCTGCGTGTCCTACCCGGCCGCCGTGTTCGTCTCCGGCCAGGACCTGTCCACCGGGCTGGACCTGCTGCGCTCCTCCGACGCCCAGTTCGTGATGACGGCCGCGTCGTTCCCGGCGCCGGTCAAGCGGGCGCTCACCGTTGGCGAGGACGGCCTGGCGCGGATGCTCTGGCCCGAGTTCGCGCTGAGCCGCAGCCAGGACCTCGGCGAGGTCTACCACGACGCAGGGCAGTTCTACTGGGGCACGCGCGACGCCTGGCAGACCGGACCGTCGGTGCTGACCGCGCGCACCGTCCTGCACGTCCTGCCGCACTGGCAGGTGCAGGACATCGACACCCCGGAGGACTGGGAACGGGCCGAGCTGATCCACCAGCTCGCCGAAGGACTCACTCGATGAAGGACAACGCCGTGAAGGGTCTCAGGAAGAAGATGGGGTGGCCGGTGGCCAAGCGCGAGGACGGCGACGACCGCTGGGCCACGATGACCGAGCAGGTCCTGGCGGGCATCGACGACTGCGACCCGTTGTACCGCCCGACGAACTTCTGGGGCCCGGGGGTCGACCGGATCCTCGGGGACATCCGGGACCGCGGCTTCGAGCGCTTCAAGGCGTGGCCGTCGGCCGCGAGCTGGTTCTACCCGCGCTACGGCGACGGGTTCGCCGGTGCCCGGATGAACGAGATGATGGCGGCCTTCGCCGAGCTCCGTCCCGACATCACCGAGAACCGCGTCCGCACGATCCTCGGCGGCTCCCTCGAGGCGCGTCGCGACTTCCACGCCGTCCAGCTGGCGTGGGACCAGGAGCGCTGGCCCTTCGACCTGCTGTCCTTCGGCGAGAGCGAGATCGGTGGCCCGCAGCGGTTCCGCCTCGCCAAGACCGACGTCGGCTGGACCCGCCCCTACCTCAACTACCTGCTCTGCCTCACCGCACTGAGCCGCCACGTCGAGGCGCCGCCCCGCTCCTTCCTGGAGATCGGCGGCGGCTTCGGGGTCCTGGGTGAGATCGTCACCCAGCGCGACCCGGAGGCGCGCTACGTCGACGCCGACATCCCGCCGCTCGTCGTGATCGCTGCGTGGTACCTCGACCAGGTCGGTCCCGGCGCGGTGACGATGCCGAACGACCTGCCCGAGGGGCCCTTCGAGATCGACGCTGTCGGCACCCTGCCGAGCTGGCGCCTGCCCGACCTGCGCACCGACTTCGAGGTCTTCGTCAACTCCTTCTCCTTCCAGGAGATGGAGCCGGACGTGGTGGCCAACTACGCCCGGATCGTCGCGTCCCGCGGCGTCGAGTACGTCGTCTCGCTCAACTCCCGCGGCGGCAAGCGTCGGGCGACGGCCGGCACCGAGGGCGGCGCGATCGAGCCCGTCACCTCGCAGTTCATCGTGGACAGCTTCGCCGAGCACGGGTTCGAGGTGGCTGGCCGCTACGGCGAGCCGCTCGTCCAGTCGGCCGGCGAGCTCGTGGTGCTGCGCCGGAAGTGACCTGACCGGGAAGGGCCCGGGCTCTCAGAGCCCGAGCTCGTCGCGGTGGCCGCGCTGCTCCTCCTCGATGAGGCCGGTGTAGCCCTCCGCGGTGCTCGCGCGCTTGAGCAGGTCGATCGCCCGGGCGACGGACAGGATCGGGAACGAGTCCTCGCTCAAGGTCGTGTAGTCACGCACGTGGAACTCGCGGACGATGAAGCCGGGGATCCCGCGGGCGATGCCCTCGATCAGCGCCGAGGTGCCCATCGAGGTCGACGCGAAGACCATGTTGGGCAGCTCGAGACGCATCGGGTGCTCGTAGACGGGCTTCCAGTCCGCACGCTTGCCGACGGTCTGGAAGAGCCACTGCTCGTGCTCGCCGGTGTAGCCGCGCGGCTTGAAGAACACGTTGACCGGGTGGGTCGAGCGCAGCTCGCCCAGGGCGTCGAACAGGCGCTGGTACTGGTCGCGGTGCGCCTTGGTGTCCATGACCGGCATGTCCCCGAGCGTGGAGCGGCCGCCGAAGATCACCAGCGACAGCGGCACCTGGGGGTCGAACGCACGCGGCGGTGACAGGGTGAGCATCGCGTCCGGTGTGTGCAGCACCTGCTTGTCGGGGAACGCCTCGCGCCACATCTCCACGCCGGTGCGGGTGACGGCGTGGACCTCGTCGAAGGACTCCTCGCGGCGCAGACCGATGTGCACCGGGTTGGTCGAGTGCGGCCAGACGACGACCCGGCCGCCGGCACGCTTCACCGCGTCGCCGACGATCACGCTTTCGGCGTACAGGTGGTCGCCGATGTGGGCCTCGGTGACGCCGCGCTGCTCGAGGTCAGCGCTGGCAGTGGTCGCGAGGTGCTCGAGGAGCGGGAGGGCGACCCGGGCCAGCCAGGTCTCCCAGGTGCCGCCGAGCGGCTCGCCGACCTCGACGCTCGCGTGGGTCGGACGGGGATCGGCGCTGCCGAGGTCGCGTCCCTCGATGCGCGCCACCCGGCTCAGCGGGAACGGCACGGTGGGCAGCAGCTCGGCCTCGGGGTGCAGGCGGGCGGTCGCGACGATCGAGAAGTCCTGCTTGATCGAGCGGTCGTAGGCGAAGTCCTTGACGACCGAGCCGGACTGGTAGACGACCAGGTCGTCGAGCTTGGCAGCGAGCACCCCGGCCCGCCGGATGCCGGCCGGCACCAGGGCCCGCGCGTGGGGGGCTGGGTCCTCGGCGAGGTCGATGCGCGGCGCGATGGCGCGCCAGCCCGGAACGAGGCGGAAGGTGGCGGGCTCGTCGTCGGGCTCCGCGGCCTCGGTGTGGCACAGGAAGGCGTTGCAGCCGAGCTCGAGCAGCGCGAAGTAGAGGATGACGAGGTCCGCGTGGCCCTCGTTGTAGCCGCCGAGGTAGACCCCGGTCAGCTCCGGGACAGCGACGATGACGGGCGCCTCGCCCGCACGACCGGCCAGGTCGGCGGCCAGTCGCACCATCGGGACGACGAGCGCCGACTCCTGGTAGAGGCTGATGACCAGCGCGTCCGCGAGCGTCGTGGCCGGGAGGTGCGGCGGTGCCGCGTACGTCTCGGCGAAGGCGTCGGCGCGCTGCCGGGCCGCGGCGAGGAGGTCGTTGGTGAGGCTCAGCGGCTCGGGCCAGCGGTCCCGCTCGCTGATCTCCTGGACCAGCGGGCCGACGGTGTGCTGGTCGACGTACAGCCCCGAGCGCAGCACGAGGTCGATCGAGGAGTGCTCGGGCACGCGGATCAGGCGGACCGGGCCCAGGCCCCCGTCGGCCGGCGGCGTGTACGACGGCAGTGCCCCCACGACGGCGGAGATGTCCTCCGGCGTGACCGGCAGCTGGCCGTCGTCGCCGACGGTGCCCAGCCGCGCGGCCGCCAGCAGGTGTGCGAGCTCGCGGCTGTCGGGGTGCTCGCGGGTGCCGCGCTCCAGCACCGCCCTGCGGTCGTCCGGAAGTCCAGCGACCGCGAGCGTCATGGCCAGGGCGAGGTGGAAGCCTGCGGTGATCTGCTCGCCGGTCCGGGCCTCGGCGGCGTCGAGGTGGGCGGCGACGTCGTGCCAGGCCGCTTCGTACCAGTCGGCCAGGCCGGAGCGCACCGGCAGCTCGCGCAGGTTGGTGGGGTCGCGCCGTTCCTGTCCGCGCCAGAACCTCGACCACCGGATGGCCGCGGCCTCCCAGTCGCCGTGTGCCATCGCGACGTGGCCGCCCTCCCACAGCGCTGCGGGCCGGGCCGGGAACCGCTCGATGCCCTCGGCGATCGTGGCCGCGGCGCCGTCGATGTCACGGATCCGCCGTTGCGCGTTGGCCGCACTGGCCCAGTCACGGGGCGACAGGTCCTGGGGTGCGGTGCCGATGATCTGCTGCCACCGGGCGACCGCGGCGGGCCAGTCGTTGCGCTTGCCGTCGATGCGGGCCAGTGTCGCGAGCAGCTGGGTGTCGCCGGCGCGGGTCGACAGCGCCTGCTCGATGACCTGCTGTGCCTCGTCGAGCGAGCCTGCCTCGACCAGGTCGCGGGTCAGCTGCAGCGCCGCGGTGCGCTCGGGATCCTCGTCGACCTCGTCGACAGGTGTCGCCTGAGGAGGCCGGACGCGCTGCTTGACCCGTCCGGCGAACTCCCGGATCGATCGCCTGGACGACATGTCTCGTGGGGTCCTTCCGCTGATGACCACGGGCCGCGTCAGGATATCCCCGCTCGGTCGGGAGAGCGTCCGAGGAGTGCCGTTCTGGTGAACCTTCTGCGGGAGCGGGCCGCTCCGGCCATACTCGGTCCCGTTCCAGGCCGACGAAGGAGAGCTGATGAGCGTCCGTGGCTCCGCGGGTGCGAGACCCGAGCGGCGACCCGTCCGGCCGGTGCTGCGCCGCAGGGTCGACCCGCCGACGCCGGCGCAGGCCGACCTCGCGCTGTTGCGCCGCCTGAAGGACGCGCGCCGTGACGTCCAGCAGGCCGCTGCCGACCTCGGGGCCGCCCGCGGCGAGGATCCGGATCGCTACTACGCCTTCATCGCCGAGCTCGGTCCGGACGAGCTCAGCCACCCCGACGTCAACCACCTCGCCCGCCGCCAGGAACTCGTCGCCGCCGACTCCTTCTGGCGCAAGGTCGTCGAGCGGCGGCGCAAGAAGCAGCTCGGCACGCTGCCGGAGAAGTACCTCGGCCTCACGAAGTCCGGCGACCTCGACTTCGTCAACCGGCTCGGCCTGCCGACGGCCCGGGTGAGCTACGACGGGCCGTACGACGGCCTGCGTGACCACGTGCGCCCGGGCAGCGTGGTCAAGCCCCACGGCGCGGCCGGGGCCAACGGCGCCTTCTACGTCTTCGACCTCGACCACATCGTCTCGATCGCCACCTCCGAGCGGCTCGGCTCGGTGGAGGAGATGCTGGCCGTCGCCACCGTCCAGCTGGAGCGCTGGGGTGGCCCGGCGACCGACCAGTGGCAGGTCCAGGACCTGGTGCTGGGGCGTGACGGCCTGCCGGCCCGGGACCTCAAGTTCTTCTGCTTCTACGGGCGGATCGGGCTGATCATGGAGATCGCCCGCTACCCCGAGGTCGGCTACGCCTACTTCAGCGGCGCGACGCTCCGACCGGTCCGCGGCGGCAACCCCGGGCGTCCGCGGATCTCGCCGGCGCTGGGCACGCTCACCGACTCCGGTGGGGTGAGCGAGGAGATGTTCGAGCGGGTGCGGACGCTGAGCAGGCAGATCCCGGCGCCGTTCGTCCGGATCGACTTCCACGCGGGGGCCGACGAGCTCGTCTTCTGCGAGTTCTCCGCCGGTCCGGGCCGCGCCGACCTGATGCCGAAGGGCTTCGACGCCAGCCTGGGCCGGCTCTACCACCGCGCCGAGATCGAGCTCTTCAACGACGTCCTGGCCGGCAAGGACTTCCCGCACTGGCAGGCCTTCCACACCGACCAGCTCGAGGTGCGCCGTCTCGCGGCCGAGCAGGCCGAGCAGGCCGGGACGCGCTAGACCTGCCGCTCCCGCGCCTCCCAGTACGGCTTGCGCAGCTCCCGCTTCAGGATCTTGCCCGTGGGATTGCGGGGGAGCGCCTCGATGACGTCGATGCTGCGCGGCGCCTTGAAGCGGGCGAGGCGCTCGCGCGTCCACTCGATGAGCTCGGTCTCGCTGGTGTCGCAGCCCTCCTTGAGCGCGACGACGGCCTTGACCGACTCGCCCCAGGTGTCGTCGGGCACACCGATCACGGCGACCTCCAGGACGCTCGGGTGCTCCGAGAGGACCCGCTCGACCTCGGGTGAGTACACGTTCTCGCCGCCCGTGATGATCATGTCCTTGAGCCGGTCGGAGACGAAGACGTAGCCGTCCTCGTCGACGTGGCCCATGTCGCCGGTGCGGAACCAGCCGTCGGGGGTGATCGCCTCGGCGGTGGCCTCGGGCTTGTTGAGGAAGCCCTTCATCAGCTGCGGGGTGCGCAGCCACAGCTCGCCGTGCTCGCCCTGGTCGACGTCCTCCATCGTGGCCGGATCGACGATCCGGACCTCGCAGCCGGGCACCGGCTTACCCGCCGAGACCAGGCGCTCGGGGTGGCCGTCGGCCTCGGCGTTGCGGTGGTCCTCGGGCATCAGGTGGGTGGCGACACCGGAGACCTCGGTCAGTCCGTAGACCTGGATGAAGTCGGTGTCGGGCCACGCCTCCATCGCGGCGCGCAGCAGCGGCGGCGGCATCGGTGCGGCGCCGTACGTGTAGGTCTTGAGCGCACCGAACAGCTTCACGGCATCGCCGCCGAGCTGCAGGACCTGGGCGAGCACCGCCGGGACCAGGAAGGTCCGGTTCGCGCCGGCCAGGATCGCGCCGACGAGCGAGGCGGCGTCCGGCTCACGGGTCATCACGCTGGGGATGCCGTCGTGGATGCCGAACAGGACGTACGACGAGCCGCCGACGTGGAAGAGCGGCATCGCCACCATCGACTTGTCGCCGGGATCGAATCCCCAGCCGTCATGGGCATTGATCGTGTGGCTGACCATGTTGCGATGGGTCAGCATGACCCCCTTGGGGCGGCCGGTCGTGCCGGACGAGTACATCACCAGGCAGACGTCGTCCTCGACCACGTCGGGGCCGTCGTCGCACGGTGTCGCGGCCGCCAGGAACTGCTCGTAGGCGTCGCCCTCGGCGCCGTCGGGGGTGACCTCGATGATCGTGTGGACGTTCGGCAGCCGGTCGCGGATGGCCTCGATGGTCGGCATCAGCTCGCGGCCGACGAAGAGCACCTTGGCACCCGAGTCGTTGACGGCGTAGTCGATCTCGTCTCCGGCGGAGCGCCAGTTGATGATCGCGTTGGCCGCGCCGATGGACCCGGCGGCGAGGCTGATCTCCACGCACGCAGGGTGGTTCTTGTCGAGGAAGGACACCACGTCGCCTCGAGCGATGCCGAGGTCGCGCAGGCCGCCGGCGGCCCGGTGCACGCGGTCGTGCCACTCCGCCCAGGTCCAGGACCGCTCGAGGTAGGTCATCGCCTCGGCGTCGGGCGTGGCCTCGGCCCAGTAGTTGAGCCGGTCCTCGACGTACGTCGGCTCGGGCGGGTTCGCCGGAGGCCAGGCTCGGTGGGTGGACGGGGGCGTCGTTGTCGCGCTCACCCCGCCGATTGTGGCCCACATCACAAGCCCGCACAACGGAGCACTCGCGCTCCGGCCACCCTCCGTTCACCTGCATCGACAACGATGGAGAGGTGAATGGCCCTGTCTCCCCCCTGCTCCGCGGAGACCAGGCACCTGATCCACGGACCCTCGTCGACGTCTTCCGTCGTACGGCGGCGGACCTCCCGGACGCGATCGCGCTCGACAGCGGCAACGACACCGTGACCTACGCCGAGTTCGCGGAGGCCGCGACGGTGGTGGCCGGCGACCTCGCCGAACTCGGCATCGGTCCCGGCAGCACGGTCGGCGTACGACTGCCGTCCGGCACCACCGACCTCTACGTGGCGATCATGGGCATCCTCTTCGCCGGTGCCGCCTACGTCCCGGTCGACGCGGACGACCCCGAGGAGCGGGCCCGCCTGGTCTTCGGGGAGGCGGACGTCGCCGCGATCATCGGGACGGGCCTGGCCATCGAGTCGCGCCGCGAGGCCGCGCCGATCACCCGCCGCGACCCGACGGTCGACGACGACGCCTGGGTGATCTTCACGTCCGGCTCGACCGGCACGCCCAAGGGCGTCGCGGTCACCCACCGCAGCGCGGCGGCCTTCGTCGACGCCGAGGCCGGGATGTTCCTCCAGGACGATCCGATCGGCCCCGCCGACCGGGTGATGGCCGGTCTCAGCGTCGCCTTCGACGCGAGCTGCGAGGAGATGTGGCTGGCCTGGCGGTACGGCGCCTGCCTGGTCCCGGCGCCCAGGGCGCTGGTGCGCAGCGGTGTCGACGTCGGCCCCTGGCTCACCGCCAACGCGATCACCATCGTCTCCACCGTGCCCACCCTGGTCAGCCTGTGGCCCGACGACGCCCTGGAACGGGTCCGGATGGTCATCCTCGGCGGCGAGGCGTTGCCGCCGGAGGTCGCGGCCCGCCTGGTCCGCGAGGGCCGCGAGGTCTGGAACACCTACGGTCCGACCGAGGCCACCGTCGTCGCCTGCGGCGCGCTGGTGAGTGCCGAGGGACCGGTGCGGATCGGCCTGCCGCTCGCCGGCTGGGACCTCGTCGTCGTCGACGCCGCGGGCCACCCGGTTGCCGAGGGCGAGCGCGGCGAGCTGATCATCGGCGGTGTCGGCCTCGCCCGCTACCTCGACCCGGTCAAGGACGCCGAGAAGTACGCCCCGATGCCCACCCTCGGCTGGGACCGCGCCTACCGCAGCGGCGACATCGTCGTGAACGACCCGGTGGGCCTGCTCTTCGCCGGCCGCGCCGACGACCAGGTCAAGCTCGGTGGCCGTCGCATCGAGCTGGGCGAGATCGACTCGGCCCTGCTCGCGCTGCCCGGCGTCACCGCCGCGGCCGCAGCCGTGCGTCGTACGACGACGGGCAACCAGCTCCTCGTCGGCTACCTCACGGCCGGCGACGGGTACGACGCCGCGGCCGCGACCGCCCACCTGCGGGCCACCATGCCGGCCGCGCTCGTGCCGCGCCTCGCCGTCGTCGACGACATCCCGACCCGGATCTCCGGCAAGGTCGACCGCGACGCGCTGCCCTGGCCGCTGGCCTCCGCCGACCCGGCCGACGTCGGGCTGCACGGGACGTCCGCAGTGATCGCGGAGGTCTGGCAGAAGGTGATCGGATCGGCACCCGACGGGGCCGCGTCGGACTTCTTCGACCTCGGCGGCGGCAGTCTGACCGCTGCGCAGGTGGTGACGCTGCTGCGCGCCGATCACCCCGACCTGACCGTGGCCGACCTCTACGAGCACTCGAGCGTGGGCGCCCTCGCCTCCTTCCTCGACGCGCTCGGCCCGACCGCGCTGACCGAGCAGACCCGCAAGGTGATGCCGATCCCGCGCAAGACCCAGCTCGGCCAGGTCGTCGCGGTGCCGTTGTTGCGCGCCCTCGCCGCCCCGCGCTGGATCGCCGGGCTGCTGGTCGTCTCCCGCCTCGCCCACGACCTGCTCGACATGGCCTGGGTCCCGGCGCCGCCCTGGTGGGTGGTGCTGCTCCTGCTCGCGGTGTTCGTGAGCCCCCCGGGCCGCATGCTGGTGGCGGCCAAGCTGGCGCGGGCCGTGCTGGCCGGGGTGCAGCCGGGCTCCTATCCGCGCGGCGGCAAGGTGCACCTGCGGATCTGGGCGGCCGAGCGGCTGGCCGACGAGCTCGGTGCCACCAGGCTCGCCGGGGCGCCGTACATCACGTGGTACGCCCGGCTCCTCGGCGCGAAGGTCGCGCGCGGAGCCGACCTGCACTCGCTGCCGCCGATCACCGGACACCTCACCGTCGGCAAGGGCGCCTCCATCGAGCCCGAGGTCGACCTCACCGGCTACTGGATCGACGGTGACACCCTCCACGTCGGCGGCATCCGGGTCGGTCGACGGGCCCGGGTCGGCACGCGGTCGATGCTCTGCCCCGACGCGGTCGTCGGGGACGACGCCGAGGTGGCGCCGGGATCGGCGGTGTTCGGGACCGTGCCCTCCGGTGAGTTCTGGTCCGGTGCGCCCGCGACCCGTGCCAGCTCGGCTGCGCGCGGCCCGTGGGCCGAGCGCCCGCTGGCGACGCGCGGCGCGCTGCGCGCCTGGACCGTGTCGTACGCCGCCGTGGCGGCCGGCCTCGCGCTGCTCCCCTCCGCGGCGATCCTGCTCGCGATGCTGCCGGTCCTGCTGTTGTCGGGGGTCGAGGACGCCGACGGTCCCGCCGAGGCCGCGCGCGCACTCCTGCCGTGGCTGCTGCCCGCCGTCGCGCTCGGTGCGGTCCTGCTCGCCGTCCTGGTCCTGCTCGTGGTGCGTCTGCTCGGCCGGGGGGTCCGGGCCGGTGCCCATTCCCTGCAGAGCCGTGCGGCACTGTGCATCTGGGCGACGACGAGGGTCCTGGACGAGGCGCGGACCTGGCTCTTCGGTCTCTACAGCTCGCAGCTCACGCCGATCTGGCTGCGACTGCTCGGCGCCCGGATCGGGGCCGACGTGGAGGCATCGACGGTGCTGATGATCCCGTCGCTGACCACGGTCGGCGACCAGGCGTTCCTCGCCGACGACACGCTCATCGGTGGCTACGAGCTCGGCGGCGGCTGGCTGCGCGCCGAGCGGGTCAAGGTCGGCAAGAGGGCCTTCGTCGGCAACTCGGCCATGGCCGCGCCCGGCCGCAAGGTGCCCAAGCGTTCACTGGTCGCCGTGCTGTCGGCCGCACCGGCGCGCGGCACCGTCAAGGCGGGGGAGTCCTGGCTCGGCAGCCCGCCCGCCCCGTTGCGCCGCGCCGAGCAGGGCTCGGCCGACGAGCGCACCTATGCGCCGCCCACGCGGCTCAAGGTGGCGCGGGCGTGCTGGGAGATCGCCCGACTCCTCCCCGTCGCGCTGTCCGTGGCCCTGCACGCGCTGGTGCTCCTCGGAGCACTCGCCGCGTGGCAGGAGCACGGCGTCGTGGCCGGCCTGGTCGCCGTACCCCTCCTGCTCTGGGTGGCCGGCGCCCTCGCCGCCGTCGTGGCGATCGCGGCCAAGTGGCTGCTCGTCGGCAGGGTCCGGGCCGGCACCCACCCGCTCTGGAGCTCGTTCGTCTGGCGCAACGAGCTCGCCGACACCTTCGTCGAGGTGCTCGCGACGCCGTGGTTCGCCGGACTGGCGACCGGATCGCCCTGGATCACCGCGTGGTTCCGGGCGATGGGGGCGCGGGTCGGTCGCGGCGTGTGGTGCGAGTCGTACTGGCTTCCCGAGCCCGACCTCGTCGAGCTCGGCGACGGCGCGACCGTCAACCAGGGCAGCGTCGTGCAGACCCACCTCTTCCACGACCGGCTGCTCGCGACCGACGGTGTCCGCCTGCACCGGGGAGCGACCCTCGGGCCCAACTCCGTCGTGCTGCCTGCCGCCTCGCTGGGCCGGCACGCTACCGTCGGCCCGGTGTCACTGGTGATGAGGGGCGAGACCGTTCCCGAGAAGACGCGCTGGATCGGCAACCCGATCGGCCCCTGGGCCGACTAGGAAGAGTGCCGTGCCCCATCTGCCGACAGCAGACCCCTATCTCCCCGGACACGGCGACCCGTCGTACGCCGTCCGTCACTACGACCTCGACCTGGCCTACGTCCTGGAGGGCAACCGGCTGCGCGGCACGGCCACGCTGGAGGTCACCGTCCTCGAGGAGACCGCGCGCCTGGTCCTCGACCTCGCCCACCTCGAGGCGACCAAGGTGCGCGTGGACGGAGCGCGGCTGAAGAAGTGGTCGGCCCGCCAGGACCGCCTGGTGCTGCAGCTGGACCGCGCGGTCGCGGCCGACACCGAGCTCACCGTCACCATCGCCTACGCCGGCGTGCCCCGTCCGACCATGGACGAGCACCACGAGGACGCCGGCTGGGAGGAGCTGACCGACGGCGTCATCGTCGCCGGCCAACCCCACGGTGCGCCGACCTGGTTCCCCTGCAACGACCGGCCCGACGACAAGGCCACCTACCGCACCGCGATCGCCGCGCCCTCGGGCTACACGGTGGTCGCCAACGGTCTCCTGGTCGACCGGCGGCGCGGGGCGAGCGGCGAGACCTGGACCTACGTGATGGACCGGCCGATGGCGACCTACCTCGCCACCGCGCAGATCGGGCGCTACGTCGTGACCGACCACGACACCCGCCCGCCGGTCGCCACGGTGGCACCGCCGGACGTCGACCTGGAGGGGTCCTTCGACCAGCAGGGCGCGATGCTCGCCTACTTCGAGACCGTCTTCGGGCCCTACCCGTTCGACGCCTACACCGCTGTCATCACCGACGACGAGCTCGAGATCCCCCTCGAGAGCCAGGGTCTGTCGACCTTCGGCCGCAACTTCTGCACGGCCGACTGGTCCCATGTGCGACTGGTGGCCCACGAGCTGGCGCACCAGTGGTTCGGCAACGCCGTGACCCTCGCGCGCTGGCAGGACATCTGGCTGCACGAAGGATTCGCCTGCTACAGCGAATGGCTCTGGTCCGAGGAGTCCGGTGGTCCGCGCAGCTGCGACGGCTGGGCCCGGCACCACCACGAGCGGCTCGCCGACGACGAGCAGGACCTGCTGCTCGCCGACCCCGGCGCGGCCCTGATGTTCGACGACCGGGTCTACAAGCGCGGTGCGCTGACGCTGCACGCGCTGCGCGCCGATCTCGGCGACGACGCCTTCTTCGACCTGCTGCAGGCCTGGGTGGCGGCGTACGACGGCCGGTCGGCCACCACCGAGGAGTTCCTCACCTTCGCCTCGGAACGCACCGGCACCGACGTCGCGGCGCTGCTCCACCCGTGGCTGTTCGAGACCGGGCTGCCGGCGTACCCGGCAGGGTGACCTGACGCGAAAAGGCCGCGAAGCCGATCCGGATCACCTAACATCACCGAGTCCTCTGAATGCCCTCGATCGTGGCGCTGGAGCAGGGCGTTTGATCAGGGGGGACCTGGGACGATGTGGCATCGCTTCTCCATTGCGGCGGCGGGAGCGCTTCTGGCGCTCCTGGCCTCGACGGCTCCCGTCACGCCTGCGCCCGCTGCCTCGGGTGCCGTGGCTGCCGAGGCGGCCAGCCCGACCCGGATCCTGATCGTCGGCGACTCGATCACCCAGGGGCGCGGGAAGTCCGGCCCGTCGGGCGGCTACTCCTGGCGCTACTTCCTCTGGAAGCGGTTCGTCGCCGCCGGTGCCCAGGGCACGGTCGACCTCGTCGGCAACAAGACCGGACCGGCACTGTCGATGACCGCCGCCTCGCAGGACCCGTCGCGCTACACCGACCCCAACTTCGACTACAACCACGCCGGGGTCGCCGGGGCCACCCTGGGTGAGCCCGACCCGTCGATCGGCTACCTGTCGATCGGCACGCTCGTGCACCGCTACCAGCCCGGCATCATCGTGGCCCTGTGGGGGACCAACGACCTGCGCGAGGGCCGCACGCCGGCCCAGGTGATCGCCTCCTACACCCGTTGGCTGCTCCAGGCGCGGGCGCAGAACCCCGACGTGGACATCGTGATCGGGCGACTGGCCTGGACGTGGATGTCGCGCGACGTCGCCCGCCTCAACGAGCTGCTGCCGCGCTTCGCCGCGGCCTACTCGACCTCACGCTCGAGGATCGTGCTCGCCCAGATGCGTGACCCCTACAGCCGGGCCGACACCTACGACGACCTCCACCCGATCCGCCGCGGCGAGGAGAAGATCGCCTCGATGATGGCGTCCTCCCTGCAGGCGCTGGGCCTCTCGATCCAGGCCAACCCGATCCTGGCGGGCAACATCTTCGCCCCCGCCCGTCGACCCGCCACGCCCACCCTGCGGCTGCGGCGCGACGGCTCCCACGTCGTGGCCCGCTGGAGCGAGCGGGCCCGCGCGACGTCGTACACGTTGCGGTGCAACGGGGTCGACCGCACCTACGCCCATCCCCGAGTCTCGGTGACGATGCGCAACAACGGAGCGGTGACCTGCCGGGTCCGTGCCACCAACCTCTACGCCGGGTCGAGCGAGTGGAGTCCGGCCGTCCGGGTCGCGCGTCGCCGCTGACCTCGGCTGCGGGGTCAGGGAAGTCGCCACACCCGTCGCGGTGAGGTCCGGTCGCCGCTGAGCGTGCCGGCGAGGAGTCGCGGCACGCCGGGGGTGCGCGCCACCAGCGGAGCGAGTGCGTCGCGGGGGAGAGCGAGGGCACTCAGGTCGCTCTGGAAGACCGGCATCATCAGGCGCGTCCACCACTGGTACCACCGCACGTGCGCGCGGCGCTGGTCGTCGTACCACTCCAGGGCGGCCGTGAGACCGTCCTTCCCGCGGTCCAGGGCTGCGGCGAGGGTCCAGGCGTCCGCGAGGGCCAGCGAGGTGCCGGCGCCCAGCTGCGGGCTCATCGCGTGCGCCGCGTCGCCGAGGAGCACGCCGGCGCTGCGGCCGCCGCCGACGATGCGGTACGACGAGCGCACCCTCACCGAGCGGTACGTCGCCGGGAGCAGCTCGGTCACCGCATCGAGGAGCGGGGCATGCGGCCCGGCGAGCGGGCGGGCCCGTTCCCGCCATGCGTCGAGCCCGGCGGCGAGCACGCCGTCCATCTCCTCGACGCGCTCGGACCAGAACAGCGACGCCCGGTCGCGCCCGGTCGGCAGGACTCCCAGGTAGCGGCGGGTCCCGTCCATCCGCTGGTAGAGCGTGTCGCCGCACTGCCCGGCGTCCGGGACCACCGCCCAGAGCGCGCCGTAGCCGTAGGGCCGGTCCCGGGCGGTCAGCCCCAGCGAGTCCCGCACGCGGGAGCGGGCGCCGTCGCCGCCGACGACGAGGTCGAAGCGGCCCAGGTCGCGGGCATCGGGTCCGCCCGGGTCCTCCACCGTGATGGCGATGCCGCCGGTGCGGGGCTCGACGGAGGTGACGCGAGCCCCCAGCTCCAGCCGGATCCCGCGCTCCCTGACGGCGGCGAACATCAGGCTGAACAGGTCGCCGCGGTGCAGGCCCAGCGCCGGTGTGGAGCCCGGCAGGGCGTCGTACCCGATGTCGGCGAGGAGGCGCCCGCCCCGGCCCTCCATCCGCACCCGGCTGACCTCGCGCGACACCTGGTGCAGGGGAGCCAGCAGGTCGAGCCGGTCCAGCACCTGCTGGCCGAGGGCCTGCAACCAGATCCCGGCACCCACGGGCCGCGGGTCCTCGGCCTGCTCGACGAGGCACACGTCGTGGCCGCGGTCGAAAAGCAGACAGGCCGTGGCGGCCCCGGCAGCACCGAGGCCGACCACGGCCACACGCATCTGGCGCCCCTCAGGACCGACGCGTCGTCAGGTTCAGGCCCAGCGCTCTTCGGCCGAGACGAAGTCGAGCGTCCGCGGGCCGGTGTAGATCTGCTTGGGGCGAGCGATCTTCTGCTCCTTGTCCTGGACGAGCTCCAGCCACTGCGCGAGCCAGCCGGGAGCCCGGCCGATCGCGAAGAGGACGGTGAACATCTCGGGCGGGAACTCCAGGGCCTCGTAGATCAGGCCGGAGTAGAAGTCCACGTTGGGGTAGAGCTTGCGCTTGATGAAGTACTCGTCCTCGAGCGCGATCTTCTCGAGCTCCTTGGCGACGGCGAGGAGCGGGTTGACCCCGGTGACCTCGAAGACGTCGTCGCAGGCCTTCTTGATGATCTTGGCGCGCGGGTCGAAGTTCTTGTAGACCCGGTGGCCGAAGCCCATCAGGCGCTCTTCGCCGTTCTTGACGCCCTCGATGAACGCAGGGATGTTCTCGACGGTGCCGATGCGGCGCAGCATCTTCAGCACGGCCTCGTTGGCGCCACCGTGCAGCGGGCCGAACAGGGCGCCGATGCCGGCGGCGACGGCGGAGTAGGGGTCGACCTGCGAGGAGCCCACCGAGCGGACGGCGTTGGTCGAGCAGTTCTGCTCGTGGTCGGCGTGCAGGATGAACAGCACGTCGAGCGCCTTCGCGATCCGCGGGTCGGCGGCGTACTTCGTCTCGCTCATCTTGAAGAGCATCGAGAGGAAGTTCTCGGCGTAGGACAGCTCGTTGTCCGGGTAGACGTAGGGCTTGCCCTGCGCGTGGCGGAACGACCAGGCGCCGAGGGTCGGCATCTTGGCGATCATCCGCACGATCTGGATGTGGCGGTTGTCCGGGTCGTCGATGCGGCTCGACTCGGGGTAGAAAGTGGAAAGGGCCCCGACCGACGCCATCAGCATCCCCATCGGGTGCGCGTCGTACCGGAACCCCTGCATGAAGCCCTTCACGTTCTCGTGCACGAACGTGTGGAAGGTGATCTCGTGGACCCAGGCTTCGTACTGCTCCTTGGAGGGCAGGTCGCCGTGGATCAGGAGATAGGCCACCTCGAGGAAGTTGGACTTCTCCGCGAGCTGCTCGATCGGGTAGCCGCGGTACTCGAGGATGCCCTTCTCTCCATCGATGTAGGTGATGGAGCTTCGGCACGAGGCGGTGTTGACGAAGCCGGGGTCGTAGGTCGCGAGACCCGGCTCCTCGTCGTTGAGCTTGATCTGCCCGAGGTCGGCGGCCTTGATGGTGCCGTCGACGATCGGGATCTCGTACTCCGCGCCCGTCCGGTTGTCGCGTACGGTCAGGGATTCAGTCACCCTGCCAACCTAGTCGGAGACGTCAATCGGCCGAAACCCGGTGTCCCGAAGCGTGAGTTCGGTGCCCTCGGGAGAGCAACCAGCCGGCCAGCAGTGCGAGCGGGAACATCAGGACGCCGTACACCGCTGCGGGGATCGCCAGGGTGTCGTTGTCCAGCACGCTGAGGGCGACCGCGATGGCCAGCGTGCTGTTGTGGATCCCGACCTCGAACGCCGAGGACAGGGCCTGCTTCTCGGCCACACCGGCCAGTCGGGGCAGGGCGTAGCCGACAGCCAGGCTGATCGCGCAGAAGAGAGAGGTGGCCAGCCCGACGTCGGCGAGGTAGTCGCCGAGGTTCTCCCGCTCGCCGAGCAGGGCCCCGACGATGACGGCGGCGAGCACGATCGCCGAGGCGATCCGCACCGGACGGTCGGCGCGGTCGGCGAAGCCGGGGCGGGTGTGCCGCACCACCATCCCGATCGCGACCGGGACCAGGACGATCGCGAAGACCTGAGCGGTCTTGCCCAGCTGGAGGCCGATGTCGTCGGCTCCCGCGGGCTCGAACCAGCCGACGGCGAAGTTCACCACCAACGGCAGGCTGATGACGGCGATCAGCGAGTTGACCGCGGTCAGCGTGATGTTGAGCGCGACGTCGCCGCGGAACAGGTGGCTGAAGAGATTGGCCGTCGTACCTCCCGGGGAGGCCGCGAGCAGCATCATCCCGACGGCCAGCAGCGGGTCCAGGTCCAGCAGCACGACCAGGCCGAAGCAGACCAGGGGGAGCAGCAGCAGCTGCGCCGCCAGGGCGATCGCCACCGGCTTCGGCGCGGTGCCGATCCGACGGAAGTCCGCCGGGGTCAGGGACATCCCGAGCCCGAACATGATGATCGCCAGCGCGGCCGGCAGACCCACCGACACCAGCCCTGAGTCCATGTCTCCTCCTCCGATGCCCGCCCCCGGGTGGCAGAGTGTGGCACAGGTCACAACGACGCGGTCGACGAGGCGGCCCCGCGAGGTCGTACGGCGTTTTGACCGTGCCCGAACGCCGCCCGTACCCTCATAGGTCGCGTCACCTGCCGCTCCGGAGTTCGCGTCACATCGAACCCGGGGCAGTCCCGGATCGCCCATGGATCGTCGTGAGACGAGCATGTGTGGGCCGGGCTGAGTTCGTCAGAGGACGTCGCCCCCCGGTTCATCCCGGGGAGCACCACCCGCCAGTGTCCGCTGGAGGGTACGAACTAGAGAGAGGGAACGCATCATGCGTACCTACGCTCCCAAGCCCGGTGACGTCGAGCGCGCCTGGCTCGTGATCGACGCGACGGACGTGGTCCTCGGTCGGCTCGCGGTGACCGCCGCCACCCTGCTGCGCGGCAAGCACAAGCCGATCTTCGCGCCGAACGCCGACACCGGTGACTTCGTCATCATCATCAACGCCGACAAGGTCGCGCTGTCCGGCAACAAGCGGACCAACAAGATGGTCTACCGCCACTCCGGCTTCCCGGGTGGCCTCACCGCCACCCCGATCGGCGACGTCATCGACAAGGACGCCCGCAAGGCCGTCGAGAAGGCCGTCTGGGGCATGCTGCCGAAGAACCGCCTCGGTCGACAGATCATCAAGAAGCTGAAGGTCTACAACGGCCCGGCTCACCCCCACGAGGCCCAGAAGGCCGTGCCCTACGAGATCTCCCAGATCTCCCAGTGACTTCTCGACCGAGCTGACTAGGACTTATTCAAGTGACTGAGAACACCACCGAGGTCGAGGAGACCTTCGAGAGCGACGAGCAGGGTGTCGCCTACACGAGCGAGACCTCCGGCTCCGCCGAGGCTTCCGCCGTTCCCGCGACCATTGCTCCCGGTGCTGCCACCGGCCGTCGCAAGGAGGCCGTCGCCCGCGTCCGCCTCGTGCCCGGCACCGGCACGTGGACCATCAACGGCCGCACCATCGACGACTACTTCCCCAACAAGCTGCACCAGCAGGTCGTCAACGAGCCGTTCGCGGCTCTCGGCCTCGAGGGCCGCTTCGACGTGATCGCCCGGATCCACGGCGGCGGCATCACCGGCCAGGCCGGCGCGCTGCGCCTCGGCGTGGCCCGCTCGCTCAACGCGATCGACCTCGACGCCAACCGCGCGACCCTGAAGAAGGCCGGTCTGCTGACCCGCGACGCCCGTGCGGTGGAGCGCAAGAAGGCCGGTCTCAAGAAGGCCCGCAAGGCTCCGCAGTACAGCAAGCGCTGATCTCGCCCTACGGCGAATCGACGACGGGGCCACGCACCGCTGCTGCGGTCCGTGGCTCCGTCGCTGCGTTTTTCCTCGCCTCCCTCTCGAAGGAGTGAACGTGGCCCGCATCTTCGGGACCGACGGCGTCCGTGGCCTCGCCAACGCCGACCTGACCGCCGAGCTCGCGCTGGACCTCTCGGTCTCCGCAGCGCACGTGCTGGCCGAGCGCGGCGCCTTCGCCGGCCACCGGCCATTGGCGGTCGTCGGCCGTGACACCCGCATCTCCGGGCAGTTCCTCGAGGCGGCCGTCGTCGCCGGCCTCGCCTCGGCAGGTGTGGACGTGCTGCTCCTCGGTGAGCTGCCCACACCCGGTGTCGCCCACCTGACCGGTGCCCTCGGCGCCGACCTCGGCGTGATGCTCTCCGCCTCCCACAACGCCATGCCCGACAACGGGATCAAGTTCCTCTCGCGCGGTGGCCTCAAGCTCGACGACGTGATCGAGGACGCCATCGAGGCGCGCCTCGAGGAGCCGTGGGAGCGCCCTGTCGGTGGCGACGTCGGCCGGGTCACCCCGCACCCGACGGCGATCGACGAGTACGTCGCCCACCTGGTCGCGACCGTCGGCCACCTCGCCCCTGCGGCGGGCCGGCCTGCGCTGAAGGTGGTCGTCGACTGCGCCCACGGCGCGGCCTCGGTCGCCGGCCCCCGGGCCCTGCGCGACGCGGGCCTGGACGTCGTCGCGATCTGCGCCGAGCCCGACGGCCTCAACATCAACGACGGCTGCGGCTCGACCCACCTCGAGGTGCTCCAGAAGGCCGTGGTCGAGCACGGCGCCGACGTCGGCTTCGCGCTCGACGGCGACGCCGACCGCTGCCTGGCCGTCGACGCCGGCGGCAACGTGGTCGACGGCGACCAGATCCTCGCCATCCTCGCGCTCTCCCTGCGTGAGCAGGGACTGCTCGTCGACGACACCGTCGTCGCGACGGTGATGTCCAACCTCGGCTTCGTCCAGGCCCTCACGGCTGCCGGCGTCGTCGTGCGGCAGACCGCGGTCGGCGACCGCTACGTCCTTGAGGACATGAAGGCCGGTGGCTACTCCCTCGGGGGCGAGCAGTCCGGTCACGTGATCATGAGCGCCCACGCCACCACCGGCGACGGTGTCCTGACCGCCCTGCAGGTCGTCCACCGGATGGTCGCGACCGGCTCGAGCATCGCCGACCTGGCCGCCGTGATGACCCGCCTGCCGCAGGTGCTCGTCAACGTGGGTGGCGTCGACCGCACCCGCACCGACGACGTCGCCCTGCTCGCAGCGGTGGCCGAGGCGGAGTCCGAGCTCGGTGAGTCGGGCCGCGTCCTGCTGCGTCCCTCGGGCACCGAGCCGCTCGTGCGCGTGATGGTGGAGGCCGCCACCGCCGAGCAGGCCGACGCGGTCGCGAACCGGCTCGCGGACGTCGTACGCGAACGGTTGGCGCTGGGCTAGACCGGCTCGGCCAAACCCCGGAACTGCTGTCCGTCGGAGCTGCGGCGGACCTATCCTCCTGGTGGGTCTCGGGACAGACTCTGGGGGAGCAGCGCCATGACCGTTCGTCGGATCGTTTCGATTGTCGTGGCCACCGCGGTGGTCGTCCCGGTGCTCGCTGCGCTGTCGGCCTCGCCGGCGGGTGCCGTGTCGGCGTGTGCAGTCACGCCGACTGGAGGACAGACCCTCTTCACCTGGACCGGCGGCGGAGCCGATGGCAAGTGGATGACCGCGGCGAACTGGCAGGTCGCGGGCGCGCCTGACGAGGACGGGATCCCGACCTACTACGGCGCGGATGCGACCACCGATGACAGCCTGACCGGCTTCATCTGCATCGCTCCCCTCGACAACCCGACGATCACCCTCGACTCGAACGTGCACGTCCACATGCAGGCCATCGAGGTCAGCGGGGCGACCCTCGTGGCGGGCACCGGCTCGCGGGTGATGGTCTATGCCCCCGAGGGCACGGCCGTGTCGACGATCGGCAGCACCGCGACCGTCAAGCTGCGCGGCGGCACCCTGGGCGGGCCCGGCCAGATCGACGTGTCCGGCACCGTGGTGTGGGGTGAGTCGTCCTCCCCGGTCGGCGCGCTCGACAACGACTTCTGTGCGAACTTCCCGGTCGGCGAGGTCATCGATGCCTGCGCAGGCATCTCGACGAGTGGCCGCCTCGTGGTCACCTCTGGTGGCGACCTCGACGTCCTGGGACGGGGCACGAACCTGTTCGACGGCTACACCGTCCAGATCGCCTCGGGCGGGGCGCTCGACATCACCGGCAAGGGGTACGTCGCGGCCGACCGCGACACCACGATCGAGATCGACGACAACGGCACGCTCACCTTCGCCAGTGACGGCAACGTGTTCGAAGGCCGGGCCAACGCCACCTCGACCCTGGCCGACTTCGTCAACAACGGCACGGTGCACAAGGACGGCGGGGCCGGAGTCAGCTCGATCAACGCGTCGTACAGCGGGGACGGTGCCGTGCTGGTCGACTCCGGCACGCTGAACATCGCCAACGGCGACGCGGCCCGGGCGGCCCTGGCCGCCGGTGCCTCGCTCGGCACCGGCACCTGTGTGGAGGACAAGGTGGGCGGGGTGTGCCTGCCGTCCACGACCGCCACGGATCAACAGAACGCCACCGTCGAGGTGGATCAGGAATCCGCGACGGTCTCGGTCTCCGAGGAGCTCGTGATCGACCAGGCGGGCGACCTGCAGCCGCAGGTCGAGGTCGACACGGCCCACGTGCCGACCAGCGGACAGCTGACGCTCCACTACGACCGGTCCGTGGTGGACCTGGCGGGAAGCAAGAAGGTCGAGATCTTCCGCAACGACACCCTGGTCCGCGACTGCGTCAACGGAGGCTTCCCCGACGACGTGGAGGTCGTGGCTTGCGTTCTCGGCCGTTCGAGGACAGACCGGGCGGCCCGTGCAGTGATCCTGGCGAGAGCGGCCGGGCTCGAGGCGCTGTGGCGCGCGCAGGCGCGCCCGCACTTCTACCGGGCCACGACACCGCTGGTCGGAGGCGATCGCAACTGCGCCGTCACGACGCGCACCTATCCCTACGCGAGCCTTCGAGTGTGGCGTCGCTCGACCGGACCGATCACCATCCGTTACTCCTCGACTGCCACGGGGGTCGGTACCGCACTGCGGTCGGCCACCGTCCCGGGTGGTCCGTCCTCGGTGACGAAGGTTCCCGTGCGCAGCACGGGCTACCTGCACGTCCGCGACACGACGACCGGGCAGACTTCGCAGTACTACGCGGCCGTCGCCACGGGCGCCGTCGACTTCACCCGACTCACCCGGACCGTCCCCCGCGGCAAGGTCGTGACGCTGCGTGGCGACGTCGACTCCCCGGGCAGCCGATCGTTCGCGCTCTACGCCAAGAGCCCCGGCTCGGGCTTCCTGCGCGCCACCGGTGTCACCGGTCGTACGACGTCCTCCGGTGCCTTCTCGGTGTCCTACCGCGTGCCGCGCGCGGCCACGCTCGGCACGTGGCGCTTCGCGATCCGCATCTCCGGCTCCGGTGCCATGCGCCCCGGGATGTCGGACCGCGCCGTGCGGGTCAAGGTGGTGCGCCCGCAGCCGGCACCGCCGCCGGTCGTGCCGACCGTGTCGACCGACCTGGTCTCGACGAGGAACAACCAGCCCGCGCCGGTCGCCGAGGGCGGCTGGACGCGTGCGTCCGCCGTGACCTGCGCCTACTACGTGCGATGAGGTCTCGGGCATGACCGGTCCCGGGGCGGGCGAACCTCTGCGCGTCGTGGCGGGCCGCTACGAGCTGCTGCAGGTCGTCGGCAGTGGCGGCATGGGTGTCGTGTACCGCGGCCGGGACCGCGTGCTCGACCGCACCGTCGCGGTCAAGATGATCCGCGCCGAGCTCGCCGACGAGGACTTCGTGCGTCGCTTCGAGCGTGAGGCCGCGATCCTCGCCCGGCTCCGCTCGCCGCACATCGTCGTCGTCTACGACTACGGCGACGAGGACGGCACCTTCTACCTCGTCACCGACTTCCTCGGCGACGGCGACCTCGCCGAGTGGCTGGTCTCGCACTCGACGATGTCACCACTGCAGGCGGCGGGACTGATGGCGCAGCTGGCCGAGGGACTCGCGGACGCGCATGCCGCCGGTGTGATCCACCGTGACATCAAGCCGGGCAACGTCCTGCTCTGGCGCCGGGCCGGCGTTCTGCAGCCCGTCCTCGGTGACTTCGGGATCGCGGTGACCGAGGACCTCTCGCTGACCGCGACCGGCGGGGTCATCGGCAGCCCCCACTTCATGGCCCCCGAGCGCCACCTCGGTCAGCCGGCCACCGTCGCCTCCGACATCTACGCGATGGGCTGCCTGCTCTACAACGTGCTCGTCGGCCGCGCGCCCTTCGAGGGCACGGTGTTCCAGACCGCCAACGCCCACCTGAACGCACCGGTGCCGAGCCTGCCCCGCGGCCTCCCTGCGGCGCCCGAGCTCGACGCGATCATCACCGAGTGCATGGCCAAGGAGCCGGGCGACCGGGTTGCCACGGCTGCCGCCCTGGCCGAGCGGCTCCGGGCCGTCGTGACGAAGTACGCCACCCCGGCGATCGACCCCAGCCTGCCGCCTCCACCGCCGCCCCCGTCGCCGGGAGTGCCGGCATCGAGCACGGCGCCGACCACTGCTGCCCGTCCCGTCGCCGCGACCGGCCCGCGTCGTACCGGCCGGGTCGCGGCCTCCCTGGCGGCCGTGGTCGCCGTGGTCGCTGCCATCGCGGGAGCGGCCTGGTGGATCAGCCGGGACGAGGACACCCCCACCGGACCGAGCGCCGACGACTCATCGTCGACGACCGAGCCGACGGCGCCGGCTGCACCCTCCGCCGTCGATGCCGAGGTCACCCGGGGTGAGCGCACGGTCACCATCGACGTCGACCTGCCGGCCAGCGACCCCGGTGTGCAGGTCGTGGTCGAGCAGCAGGTCGACGCGCAGTGGGTGCCCGCCGAGTCCGTCATCGAGCTGCCCACCGCCGTCGGGCGCGGGCGCGCCTGCGCCACCCTGCGACTGGTCGCCGTTGCTGACGGGCTCCGCACCCCGGGTCAGGAGGACGAGGTCTGCGGTCGCGCCGCCGCCCCCGCCATCTCTCTCCAGCGCGGCGAGCCCGACTGCGAGAACCCGAGCAAGGAGTTCGCAGGCCGTCCCTGCGTCTGGATCAACGTCAGCGTCACCGGCCTGCGCGCCAACCAGGACTACCGGATCACGCTGAAGGAGGACGACCTCGCTCCCAAGCCAGAGCTCTTCACCAGCGACGCCGACGGCCGCTTCAGCCTCACCGCCGGCCTTCGTGACGGCACCCGCTACGGCGGAGGCATCTACATCGGCGCCTCCACCGAGGTCCTCACGATGAGTGTCATCGGCTCACCCTCGCTCGAGCGCCGGTTCGTCGTCGCCGACCTCCGCTGACACCGCAGCTCGGTCGTTGGTCGAGTACCCCGCGAGGAACGAGCGGCGTATCGAGGCCTTCGGCTCCGGTGCAGGGACTCGTCCGTCGGCCGGGTCGGTCGGGGGTTGCGTTCCGTGGAGCAGCGACGAGTGGGTACGGCGACGGGCTGTCGTCCACCGTTGGTCGAGGAGGCCGCCCGCGGCCGTCTCGAGACCACCCGCTCCGATGCACCCGCCTCCCCACGCCTGGTCCCGGCACCGGGTCACCAGGTCTCGAGACGGTCGCTGCGCGACCTCCTCGACCAMCGGGGACGCCGCCGACAATGACGAATGGGTACGGCAGACGGCCGGGTCGCGCTGTCGTGGCCCGTTGGTCGAGGAGGCCGCCCGCGGCCGTCTCGAGACCTCTGGCCGTGGTGCACTTGCTTGCCTGTGGGCGGGTTCCGGCACCGGGTCGCCTGGTCTCGAGACGGTCGCTGCGCGACCTCCTCGACCACCGGGGACGCCGCCGACAAYGACGAATGGGTACGGCGGACGGCCGGGTCGCGCTGTCGTGGCCCGTTGGTCGAGGAGGCCGCCCGCGGCCGTCTCGAGACCTCTGGCTGTGGGGCACCCGGGTGTTTCGATCGCCGGCCCCGCGCCCCACTGGTCAGCGAGTTCGAGCTGATGGAGCTCATCGCCGTCCTGGGCCGCACCCCTGACGGTGGTCGGATGCACGTCGGACGGATCATCGAGTGCGCCTGGCGCCTCCCGTCGGTCTACGCCTCCGTCATCGCGGGCCGGATCCCGCCGTACAAGGCCCACCGCATCGCCGACCAGACCAGGTCACTGACACCAGACGCGGCCGCGTTCGTGGATCGCCAGCTCGCGGCTGTGGGGAATGTGGGCTGGGCGCAGCTCGACCGGCTCATCACCGAAGCGATCATCCGGTTCGACCCCGAACGAGCCGAGGCCGAGCGCCAGAAGGCGCAGGAGCACCGGTTCTGCGAGGTCTCCGAGGTCGATGAGCACGGCAACGCCCTCATCACCGCAGTGGTCGATGTCGCGGACGGCCACGACTTCAACACCGCCATCGCCCGCGAGGCAGAAGTTCGAGGACGGCTCGGCGACGAGGGTTCCCTCGACGCCCGCCGAGCACAGGCAGTCGGTGCGATCGCGCGTCGTGACTTGGCACTGGACCTGCTGACCACCGACGAGACCACCGGTGAGGTCACCGTCCGTTCCGCCGGTCGCAAGGTCGTGATGGATCTCCACATCACCGACACCACCCTCACCGGTGAGAACCCCGTCGGCAGGTGGGGCGACAAGCCGGTCACCACCGCACAGATCAAGCAGTGGCTCCGCTCACGGGAGACCACCAGCATCATCGTGCGCCCGGTCATCAACCTGGCCGACTGCGTCCCGGTGGACTCCTACGAGATCCCCGACCGGCACAAGCACCGGGTCAGGTCGCGGCGCCACACCTGCAGCTTCCCCAACTGCACCACCCCCGCCGTCAAGTGCGACATCGACCACGAGATCCCACATCGCAAGGGCGGACCCACCTGCCCCTGCAACCTCCACCCACTCTGCAGACGACATCACCGCGCCAAGACCTTCAGTGAATGGCGCTATCTGAGCCTCGCACCCGGGCACTTCCTCTGGACCAGCCCGCACGGGCGGCTCTTCCTCGTCGGACCCGGCGGCACGAGAGCCCTCGACCCACCCCGCGTCATCGACCACTGAGAACGACAGTCCCCGCCGAGTGATCACCATCGGCGGGGTGGTGGCGCGCCCTGGGCCAGGTCCTGGACCAGGCCCCGTGCCCGGGACCTGGTCCCGACTCCTGCAACCCGCCTCATCCGCTCCCTGCCGGCGCCGATGGACAGCGCGGAAGGGAGGGACCGATGGACGACGACGCAGAGATCATCGCCGAGTTCCTCGTGGAGTCTCACGAGAACCTGGACCAACTGGACCGTGACCTGGTCGAGCTCGAGCAGCAGCCCGATTCAAGGGACCGGCTCTCGAGCATCTTCCGCACGATCCACACGATCAAGGGCACCAGCGGGTTCCTGGCCTTCAACCGCCTGGAACAGCTGACCCACGTGGGGGAGACCCTGCTGTCGCGGTTGCGCGACGGCGAGGCGGAGATGACCCCGCCGATCACCGAGGGCCTGCTCTCGATGGTCGACACCGTCCGCGCCCTCCTCGAACTCATCGAGCGCACGAGCCGCGACACCGACCCGTCGGTCGACGTCGTGCCCGTCGTCTCGGTGCTCGAAGGCCTGCTGTCGTCCCCTTCCGACGACAGCGGGGCCCTCGGCGGAGCTGCGGAGGAGCCGGTCGTGTCCCCGGCGGCCTCCTCCGCGGCTCCGCAGGACGAGTCCCTTGCCGAGCCCTTGGGTGAGCCCGAGCCCACTCCGGAAGCAGTCCCGGAGCCCGAGCCCACGCTCGAGCTGGCTCCCGAGCCCACCCCGGAGCTCAACCCCGAGCCCACCCCGGAGCCCGTTGCCGAGGCGACCGTGGCCGATGTCGGCGAGCGTCGTACGGCGGTCGAGGCCTCGGTCCGCGTGGACGTCGACCTGCTCGACGACCTCGTGGACCTGGTGGGCGAGCTGGTGCTCACCCGCAACCAGCTCCTGCAGCGCAGCCTCACCTCCGAGGACATCGAGCTGGTCCGCGCCAGCCAGCGCCTCGACCTGGTGGCCAGCGAGCTGCAGGAGTCGGTGATGAAGACCCGCATGCAGCCCATCGGCCAGGTGTGGTCGAAGCTGCCGCGCGTCGTCCGCGACCTGTCGCACCAGCTGGGCCGCGAGGTCGAGCTGGTGATGGAGGGTCACGAGACCGAGCTGGACCGCAGCCTGCTGGAGGCGGTCAAGGACCCGCTGACGCACCTGGTCCGCAACTCCCTCGACCACGGCATCGAGCGCCCCGAGGACCGGGTCGCGGCAGGCAAGCCGGCCAAGGGAACGCTGAGCCTGCGGGCCTATCACGAGTCCGGACAGGTCGTCGTCGAGATCGCCGACGACGGCAAGGGCATCGACCCCCAGCGCATTGCTGCGGTCGCCCTCGAGCGCGGCGTCGTCACCGCCGACCGCCTGGCCCGGATGGACAGCCGGGAGATCCTCGGCCTGATCTTCCGCCCCGGATTCTCGACCGCTGCCGCCGTCTCCAACATCTCCGGTCGCGGCGTCGGCATGGACGTCGTGCGCACCAACATCGAGCGCATCGGCGGCAGCGTCGACGTGACCTCCGAGGTCGGTCGCGGCACCACCACCCGGGTCCGGATCCCGCTGACGTTGGCCATCATCCCGGCACTGGTCGTGGGGGAGGGCGGTGAGCGTTATGCGATCCCGCAGGCCAACCTGGTCGAGCTGGTCCGCATCGAGGGTGACGACCTGCGTCGCCAGGTCGAGGACCTCGCTGGTGCGCCGGTCCTGCGCCTGCGCGGCAAGCTGCTGCCGCTGGTCTCGCTCGCCGAGGCCCTCGGTGGACCGCCGATGGACGGCCAGGCGCTGACCGTCGTCGTGCTCCAGTCCGACGACGTCCGGTTCGGGCTCTGCGTCGCCGATGTCCACGACACCCAGGAGATCGTGGTCAAGCCGATCGGGCGCCAGCTGAAGTCACTGGCGATGTACGCCGGCGCGACGATCATGGGCGACGGACGGGTCGCGCTGATCCTCGACGTGGCCGGGATCGCCTCCATGGCGGGTGTCGGTGCAGTCCAGGCCGAGACCACCGACGCGCGGCAGGGTGTGGTCGACGACCGCACCGCCCTGCTGGTGCTCGAGGTGGCCGACGGCCGGCGTGCGGCACTGCCGTTGACGGCGGTCGCGCGGCTCGAGGAGTTCGGCCGCGACCGGATCGAGCGGAGCGGCACGGCCGAGGTCGTGCAGTACCGCGACGGGATCCTGCCGCTGGTGCGCCTGGCGACCGCGATCGGCCTCACGGACACCAGCGATCGAGGCGAGCAGCTCAGCGTCGTCGTGCACGAGACGGGTGATGCGGCCGGCGGGGCAATCGGCATCGTGATCGACCGGGTCCTCGACGTGGTCGACGTCGTCGTCACCGCGAGCCAGGTCGGGCGGCGTGCCGGTGTCACCGGCAGCGCCGTGGTGCAGGACCGGGTCACCGACCTGGTGGACCTCGAAGCAGTCGTCGCCCGTTCGGGGATGCCGGCATGAGCACCAGCGCCAGCACCGTCGCCTCGACGCGTACGGCCGAGCAGTACTGCACCTTCTGGGTCGCCGACCTCTACTTCGGCGTCGCCGTGGACGAGGTGCAGGAGGTGCTGCGGCACCAGCCGATGACCCCGGTCCCGCGCGCTGACGAGGCCGTGACCGGCCTGATCAACCTGCGTGGCCAGATCGTCACCGCGGTGGACCTGCGCAAGCGGCTCCGCCTCCCGGCCCGCCCCGAGGGCCAGGTCCCCATGAACGTGATCGTCCGCAGTCGCGGCGAGGTGGTCAGCCTCCTCGTCGACGACATCGGGGACGTGATCGACACCGCCGGCGTGGATGCCCAGCCGGCCCCATCGAACATGCCGAGGGACGTCCAGGACGTCGTGCGCGAGGTTCGCCCGCTGCCCGACGCCATCCTTCTCGTCCTCGACGCAGATCGCGCGGTCGACGTAGCGACCACGCCCTACAACACCGGAGGAACCCCGTGACCGAGACCCTGGACGTGCCGGTGAACGGCACCGGGCCCGCCAAGTCTGCGCGCGCTGTGCGCCCGCGGACGACAGCCCCTGCTCCTGCACCCGTCGAGCAGGTGGAGGTCGACACCAGCGCCGAGTCGATCGCCCTGTCGATGATGGAGAACAGCCCGACGAACATGATGTTCGCGGACCGTGACTACGTCATCCGCTACATGAACCCGGCCTCCCTCGACACCTTGCGCAGCCTCGAAGGAGTGCTGCCGGTCCGCGCCGACGAGGTCGTCGGATCGAGCCTCGACGTGTTCCACAAGAACCCGGCCTACCAGCGCGGTCTGCTGGCCACCGCCGAGCACCTGCCGCGTCGCGCCAACATCAGCGTCGGCAACGAGACCCTGGATCTCCTCGTGAGCGCGATCACCGACGCCGACGGTGCCTACATCGGTGCGATGGCGACGTGGGAGGTCGTCACCGACCGGCTGCGCGCCGAGCGCGAGGGCGCCGAGTCGGCCGCCGACACGACCGCGGTCAACAAGGTCCTGTCCTCGCTGTCGTCCGCATCGGACATCGACGTGGCCGTGCAGGACGCCCTCGACACGGTGCGCAGCGAGTTCGGCTGGGTCTACGGATCCTTCTGGAAGGTCGACCCGGCGGACCGCCTGCTGAAGTTCGACCGCGAGTCCGGCGACGCCGGCCCCGAGTTTCGTCGAGTGACCCTGCAGGCGTCCTTCGCCGAGGGCGTCGGCCTCTCCGGCCGAGCCTGGGCGCAGCGCGACCTGTTCTTCACGCCCGACATCGGCGAGATGACCGACTGCGTGCGGGCCCCGATCGCCCAGCAGGTCGGCGTGAAGTCCGGTGTCTGCTTCCCCGTCATCGTCGACGGCGAGGTCGTCGGCACGATGGACTTCTTCGCGACCGTCACCCTCGACCCGAGCCCGCAGCGCCTCGAGGCCCTGCGCAACGTGGGCCGTCTGGTCTCCCAGGCCATGAGCCGGATCAACCGGGAGACCGCGGACCGCGAGGCCGCTGCCGAGATGACCGCCAAGGTCCAGATGATCCTCGACGTGGTCTCCGCCGCGGCCGAGGGTGACCTGACCCGCGAGCTCGCCATCGAGGGCGACGACGCCGTCGGCCGGGTTGCCGACGGACTGCGCTCGCTCCTGACCACCCTGCGCACGAGCATGGGCAACATCGGGGGTACGGCGGAGACGCTGGCCGCCGCTGCCGGCCAGCTCACCTCGCTGGCCGAGGGCATGGGCGAGGGGGCGTCGATGACGTCCGACCGCGCAGCCTCTGCCTCGAGCGCCTCGGTCCAGGTCTCGGCCTCGATCCAGACGGTGGCCACGGCCGCCGAGGAGATGACGGCCTCGATCCGCGAGATCGCCAAGAACGCCACCGAGGCGGCCACCGTGGCCACCGACGCGGTCACCGTCGCCTCCGAGGCGCAGGGCACCGTCGCGTCGCTGGGCGAGTCCAGTGCCGAGATCGGTCAGGTCATCAAGGTGATCACCTCGATCGCCCAGCAGACCAACCTCCTCGCGCTGAACGCGACCATCGAGGCAGCACGCGCCGGGGACGCCGGCAAGGGCTTCGCGGTCGTCGCCAACGAGGTCAAGGAGCTGGCCAAGGAGACCGCCAAGGCCACCGAGGAGATCGGCCAGAAGATCGAGGCCATCCAGAGCGACACCCAGGGTGCCGTCTCCGCGATCAGCCGGATTGCCGACGTCATCGCGAAGATCAACGACATCCAGTCGACGATCGCCTCGGCCGTGGAGGAGCAGACCGCGACGACCAACGAGATCGCGCGCTCGGTCACCGAGGCGGCGGCCGGTGCCAACGGCATCGCCGAGGACGTCACCCAGGTTGCCACCGCAGCCGCGGACACCCGCGAGGGTGCCCAGAACACGCTGACGTCGGCCACCGAGCTGACCGGCATCGCAGGCGAGCTGCGGGACCTGGTCGGCAAGTTCACCCTGTGAGGTGGGTGCAGGGATCCCCGCTCCAGCGGGGATCCCTGCACTCCCTGCCCGTTGCAACGGGCAGGAAGCGTCAGTAGTGGCCACGAAGCAACGAGAGCCCCCCGCCGACAGGCGGGGGGCTCTCGTCGTGCGTGGTGGGTGTCAGCTGACCCGACGGTCCAGGGCCGGCGGGCTGGTGCTGCTGGTGGACTCGCCGCCACCGCGCAGCCGTACGGCGAGCAGGGCCGCCTGGGTGCGGTGCTGGAGACCGAGACGCGACAGCAGGCCGGTGACGTGGTTCTTCACGGTCTTCTCGGCGAGGAAGAGCTCCTCGGCGATCTGCCGGTTCGTCATGCCCTCGGCGATGAGGAAGAAGATCTTGCGCTGCTGCGGGGTGAGCTCGCAGATGACGTCGAGCGACTTGCGCTGCATCTCCATCTGCTCGACCACGCGGGTCGCGACCGTCGGGTCGATCAACGAGTGGCCGCC
The DNA here is from genome assembly GCF_001428565.1 of Nocardioides sp. Root190. Classification (GTDB taxonomy): domain Bacteria; phylum Actinomycetota; class Actinomycetes; order Propionibacteriales; family Nocardioidaceae; genus Nocardioides. The sequence continues at coordinate 332,888 of NZ_LMIA01000008.1, forward strand.
GGCGACGAGCTTGATGCCGCTGAGCAGCGAGTTGCCCTCGATGCGCTTGAGCACGTAGCCGGACGCGCCGGCCAGGATCGCCGCGGAGATGGCGTCCGGGTCGTCGTACGTCGTGAGGATCAGGCCCTTGATGGACGGGTCCACCGACCTCATCTCACGGCAGATGTCGACGCCGGTGCCGTCGCCCAGGTGGGCGTCGAGGATCGCGACGTCGGGGCGCAGCGCGATGATCTCGCGCAACGCGACGGTGGCGCTCCCCGACTGCCCGACGACCTCGATGGAGTCGTCGGTCGCGAGCAGACTGGCAACGCCTCGTCTCACGACCTCATGGTCGTCGACGAGGTAGACACGGATCCGGTTCTCAGCCACCTCTCGATTGTCGGCCCAATCGAGGCCCCGGGACACCGAACGGGACAGGACCGACCAGAGGATTTGAAAAGGTGGCCCGAACGGACCATGCCGGGGTGGTCGATCGGTCGTTCAGCGGGCGCGCAGGTCGGCCAGGGCCGTGGAGATGTCGCGCTCGCTGCGGCGCAGCTCGGACAGCAGGGCGACGAGGTCGCCGGTCGTGAGGTGGTCCTCCTCCAGGGCCGGCGCGCTCCAGTCGATGGCTTCCTGGGCGGTGATCCGGCCACCGATCTCGAGTCGGTACGACGTCTCGGTGAGCTCGAAGGAGACGTCGGCGACGATCGCACTGAAGTGCTCGTCGGCGATCGGGTCGTGGACCAGCACGTGCTCACCCTGGTCCAGGCCGTGCGCGAGGTCGAGGTCGCCGTGGCGGAGGGCCAGCGAGCGGCAGGCCCGGGTGAAGGGGCTCAGTGCCACCACGATCTGCTCCATCACGGCCTCCCGGCGCTTGGTGCCGGGTTCGTTCCCGACACCAGTTCAACCGCTGGGCGCCACCGTCGTTATGGCCGGGCCCGTCCTCTCGCGCTTGGTCACAAATGACTAGTCCGGGTGACTACTTGGGGTGGCGGTGGTGATCACTTCACGCTACCTTGAGCACAGACGCATGACGAACACGTGGCCAAGCCCACCGCCACACCGCTTCCGATCCCGGGAGTTTCCGTGTCCATCGTCACCGAAGAGAAGACCGTCCCTGTCACCCACACCGCCACCATCAAGGCGGCGCCCATCCCGCCGGCCGAGAGGAAAGCCCGCACTGCGGAGCTGCTCGACCGGGCCATCCACCTCACCGGGCCCGAGCGGGACGTGTTGATCGACGAGGTCATCGTCATCAACATCCCGGTCGCCCGTTCCCTCGCCGCCCGCTACCGCAACCGCGGTCAGAGCCAGGACGAGCTCGAGCAGGTCGCCTGCCTCGCGCTCACCCGGGCCGTGCAGGCCTTCGACCCGGAGCGCGGTGACGACCTCCTGGTGTTCGCCGTGCCGAGCATCCTCGGCGAGCTCAAGCGCCACTTCCGCTCCGCGGCGTGGGTGGTGCGCCCGCCCCGCCGGATCCAGGAGTTCCGCCCGCGCCTGGTCGCGGCCGAGGAGGACCTGTCCCAGCGACTCGGTCGCCCGGCCAGCGCGGCCGAGCTCGCGGTGGAGCTGGAGGCGCCCATCGAGGAGGTCGAGGAGGCCATGTCGTGCGGCGACCTCGCCCATGGTGCCTCCCTCGACGAGCCCGTCGTCGCTGACGGGAGCCCGCGCAGCGAGCTCCTGCCCACGATCGACCCCGGCTTCGAGCAGAGCGAGGCCGTCGCGATGCTCGGTCCCGCGTGCCGTGGGCTGAAGGCACGCGATCGCAAGATCCTGCGGATGCGCTTCTACGAGCAGTTCACGCAGCAGGAGATCGCCGACGAGCTGGGAGTCACCCAGGTCCAGGTGTCGCGCCTGCTCCAGCGGATCTTCACCGACCTGCGTCGTTCGATCGGCGAGGACCCGACGTCGCACGCTGCCTGAGGAGCCCGTGACCAAGGTGGACCGCCCACCCATCCCCCGTGGGGCGGTCCACCTGTTCACGGCTGGAACAGGACCTTCACCATGCCGTCCTCCTTGTCCCTGAAGGAGCGGTACGCCGTCGGCGCGTCCTCCAGCGGCAGGTGATGGGTGGCGAACGACTCGACGCCGAGGAGGTCGTCGGGCTGGAGGAGCAGGTCGAGGATCTCCTCGCTCCATCGACCCACGTTGGCCTGACCCATCCGCAGCTGGACCTGCTTGTCGAAGATCTCCATCAACGGCATCGGGTCCATCGCGCCGCCGTAGATGCCGACGACCGAGACGGTGCCGCCGCGCCGCACTGCGTCGAGCGCGAGGTGGAGCGCGGCGAGCCGGTCGACACCGGCGCGGCGCAGGACGGGACGGGCCAGCCGAGGGGGGAGCAGTCCCACGACCGTCGCGCCGGAGTCGGGTGAGGCGCGTGCCTCCATGCCGACGGCGTCGATGACGGCGTCAGCCCCGCGCCCCCGGGTCAGCTCGAGGACCTGGGTGAGGACCGAGACCTCGACGGTGTCCTCGAGCGGGATGGCGCCGCTGCGGGCGGCGCGCTCGCGTCGCTCCGCAACGGGGTCGGTGACCAGCACCCGCAGACCCCGCATGACCGCGATCCGGGCGCACATGTCCCCGATCGCCCCGGCGCCGAGGACCAGCAACGTCTGACCGGCGCGTAGGCCGGTGTACTCCACGGCCTGCCACGCCGTTGGCAGCACGTCGGAGAGGAAGACGAAGCGGTCGTCCGGCGGCCCGTGCGGGACCTTGATCGGCAGCGTGTCGGCGAAGGGCACCCGGAGGTACTCCGCCTGCGCACCGGGCACCTGGCCGTAGAGCTTGCTGTGGCCGAACACGCTCGCTCCGGTGCCGTGCTCGTGGTTCTGCGTCGTCTCGCACTGGCTCTGGAGGCCCTGTTCGCACATCCAGCACGCACCGCAGCTGACGGTCGAGGGCACGACCACCCTGTCGCCGACCTGCAGTGACGTCACGGCCGGTCCGACCTCCTCGACGAGTCCGATGGGCTCGTGGCCGATCACGTCGCCGACCTCCATGTACGGCGCGAGGGGGCCGTACAGGTGGAGGTCGGTCCCGCAGAGTCCGCTGGAGGTGACCTTGACGATGGCGTCGTCGGGCAGGAGCAGGCGGGGGTCGGGCACCTCTTCCACGGCGACCGATCCCTGGCCGTGCCAGGTCACTGCTCGCATCTCAGGTCGCCTCCGGGGCGCGGTCCTCGCCGTCCCCTTCGGTCCTTCGGTTCTTCGAACGGCGCTTGCGGTCGCGGTGGCTCGCGTCGCACCACGGCAGCCGGTCGGACCTGCCGCAACGGCACAGCGCCACGACACTGCGATCGGTCGCGGTGATCGTCCCGTCAGGGCCCTCGATCTCGTCGGCGCCGCGGACCAGCAGCGGGCCGCCGGGACATTCGGTGACGCTGACCCGACGGGCGCTCACCCGGCAGCCCTGACGTCGCGACCCCGCGACGGGGTCCGGCGCGACCTCCAGCCGTCGAGGAGGACCTCGCCGGCGAGCCCGTCGACCGCGAGGCAGGCTGTGGCGCCGAAGAGGACGTCGTCGGCCAGGTCGGGCTCGGCGTCCACCAGCGCGCCACAGATGGAGCGGATCGCCAGCTGCTCGTGCACGGCGTCCGCGACGACGTGCTCCTCGTAGTAGTCACCGACCTCCGGGGGCAGCTCGAGTCGCTGGGCTCCGCGCAGGATCCGCTCGCAGGGCAGCGAGCTGGTGGCCTCGAACGCCGCCAGGTGGCCCATTGCCGCGCCGCGCAGACGACGGTTGAGCGCGAACAGCGACAGCAGGTTGACCGAGGCCAGCGTCGCGCCCTCCGCCTCGTCGACGTACGACGTCAGGTCGGTCGACATGTCCAGGGACCGCAGCGCCCGCGCGAACAGCTCCTGGTGCAGTCGGTCGGGGCGCCCGCCGCCGTACTCGTCGTACTGCAGCTCGGCGAGGGCGACCTTGGCGGCGTCGCCGATGCGCGGCAGCACGAAGCTGTAGGGGTCGGACTCGCGGAGGTGATGGACCGCGCGCTGCCCGAGGTAGCCGCAGAACTCCTCGCGGGTGGCGCGGCGGTGGAGGAACTTCGCGACCTCCGAGGGGCCCGATCCGACCGTCATCCGGGTGAGCGCGGCGGTGACGCGGTCCGAGGGCCGATCGCCGAGATGCCCGAGCTCGTCGGCGGGCGGGCTGTCGGCGACCAGCTGGCGCACCGCGTGCTCGAAGGTCCGCTCGAGGGCTGCCCGGCTCACGATGAGCAGCGGGTCCCACTCGGCTTCGGGGGGCACGCCGTCGAACCCGCGGTAGTGCAGCTCGTACAGGGTCCACAGGGCGAGCTGGAGGTCGCGGTCGGTGAGGGGATCCGACACGTCGCCCATCGCTCGGGTCTCGCTCACCGCGTGCGGGCCGTCGGGCTGGGCGACGAGTGCCCGCACGACGCCCTCGCTCAGGGGGCCGCAGGGTTCGGGTAGTCGCATCAACGTGATCCTTCCCAGAGCTTGCCGAGCACGATCCGGACCGCGGCGCGGCGGAGGCGCCGGAGCAGCCGAATTGAAGCCGGTGTTGTGCACTGTGTGGGGGGTTCGGAATAGTTGTCCTCGCAGTTGGCCGGTTCACCCATGGCGACCTCCTCCGGTGGTGTCGTGGTACCCGTGGCCCGCTGCCGGCATACGGGCGGGACCCGGGGGGCCGTCATCGAGTGCTGAGAGGTTGGAGGTCCAGTGGAACAAGTCGTGGTGAGTGCCGATGCGATGACGATCGCGCCGCTGGTCGATCCCGGGGTCGGGCGACAGACGGGTCGCTTCGTGTTCAACATCGCCGAGGGCACCTGGGAGTGGGACGACGACGTCTACGCCATCCACGGCTACCAGCCGGGCGAGGTCGAGCTCACGACCGAGCTGATCATGAGTCACAAGCACGAGCAGGACCGCGAGCTCGTCGAGCAGACGTTCGAGGCTGCGATCCAGGACGGCACGCCGTTCAACATCTACTACCGCATCGTGGTCGGCAGTGACGTGCGCCGGGTGGTCCTGGTCGGCGAGGGCGAGTACGACGGCGAGGACCGGTCCGGGCCCGTCTACCGGTTGGTCGGCTACTACCTCGACCTCACTCCGGAGATGGAGGCCGAGAGCAGCGCGGCAGCCGACGCCGCGGTCGCCGCCTCTGCGCAGGCCCGCGACACCATCGAGCAGGCCAAGGGCATCCTGATGCTCGGCTACGGGCTCGACCCCGATGCGGCCTTCGCGATGCTGAAGTGGTGGTCGCGCAACCGCAACGTGAAGGTGCGTGAGGTCGCCGATCGCCTGATCCAGGTGGCCCGGGAGGGTCACGTGAGCCACCCGGGGCTGCGCCGACTGCTTGACGCACTGCTCGACGACCTCACTGCGCACCGCGCTCGCTGAGCCGAGCGCCCGGGTTCTACCCGGATCGCCGGAGCCCATCCGGGTATCCGGGGTGGATGAGTGACGACATCCAGTTCCCAGCCCAGCAGCAGACTCCGCCGGGGCTCACGGGGGAGATGGACCCGGTTCCGGACCACGGGGAGCAGAGCTACGTCGGGCACGGCCGCCTCGAGGGGCAGGTCGCGCTCATCACCGGCGGCGACTCCGGGATCGGGCGGGCGGTGGCGATCGCGTTCGCCCGTGAGGGCGCCGACGTCGCCTTCACCCACCTCCCCGAGGAGCAGCCCGATGCCGACGCCACCGTGGCGCTGGTCGAGGCCGAGGGCCGCAGGGTGCTGGCACTCGCGCTCGACCTGACTGAGAGCGCGGCCTGCGACCAAGCGGTCCGGCGCACCGTGGAGGAGCTCGGATCCCTCGACGTGCTGGTCAACAACGCCGGCTACCAGATGGCCCGGGACCATGCCGTGGACGACCTGAGCGACGACCGGATCGACCGGACCTTCAAGACCAACCTCTACTCGGTCCTGTGGCTCGTGCGGGCTGCTGCGCCGCACCTGCGCAAGCGGCCCGGCTGCATCATCAACAACGCCTCGATCCAGGCGTTCGAGCCGTCCACCACCCTGCTCGACTACGCCGCCACCAAGGCCGCGGTGAACAACCTGACCGTCAACCTCGCCGCCTCCCTGGGGCCTGACGGCATCCGGGTCAACGCCGTCGCACCCGGCCCGATCTGGACGCCGCTGCAGCCCGCCACGCAGGAGACGGAGAAGATCGAGGTGTTCGGTGCCGACACGCCGTTGGGCCGAGCGGGACAGCCCGCCGAGGTGGCACCCGCGTTCGTCTTCCTCGCTTCGCCGGCGGACGCGTCGTACGTCTCGGGCACCGTTCTCGGGGTCACGGGAGGCAAACCCGTCTTCTGACGGATGCCGCCCCGGGGCGGGGGTACCACTCCTCCATGACCGAGGAGAACGGGAAGACCGGACCGGACGAGCAGGACGAGACCCGTCACGCTGACGAGGGCGGCCAGCGGTCCGAGGTCGGCAACCTCGAGGACGCCGGAGTCGTGTTCCCCGAGGACGCCGTCGCGGGCTATCCGCTCGACGACGACGAGGGCGGCGCAGGCATCCAGGAGGGTGCTGCGGGGCCCAACGCGCGAACCGGCAACGAGGACCTCGACCGGGAGGTGGAGCAGTGACTCCGGACCCGGAGGAACCTGTCGTGGTCGAGGAGGAGCCGAGCGCCGAGGAGTACCACGTCCCCGATGGCGACGTCGAAGCCGTGGTCGACGAGCAGGACGACGCGGGATCCATCGACGTCCAGGACGACGAGGACGACGCCTACCCCCACCTCGAGGACCAGGAGGAGGACCGGGCGTGACCTCCCCCGCCCGAAGTGAAGGATCGCGCCCGCCGGAGCAGCTCAACCGCAACCTGGCCGAGCTCCTCCAGGAGCTGCGTGTCATGCAGACGGGCGTCCAGATCCTCACCGGGTTCCTGCTGACGGTGCCGTTCACCCAGCGCTTCGAGGAGCTGACCGGCACCCAGCACGACGTCTACCTCGGGATCCTGGTGCTGTCGGTCCTGACGACGCTGGTCATCGTTGCGCCGGTCAGCTACCACCGGGCCCTGTTCCGGCAGGGGGAGCGCGACTGGCTGGTGTCCGCGGCACACCTGTGTTGCATCGCCGGGCTGGTGGGGATGTGCCTGGTCTCGACAGCCGTCGTCTTCCTCGTCTTCGACGTCGTGAGCGGCGGTGCGTCGGCCATGATCGCCGCGGCGGCGGTCGCGCTGGCCTCCCTCACCGTGTGGGCCGCGGTCCCCTTCCTCGGGAAGGGATCGTGAGCGGTGGAATGGGAAGTGCCCTGGCGCAGGACCGTCGTCGCGGTCGGGCTGGTCCTCGCCTCGGCGGGGACCAGCTGCTCGGTGGTGGACCGGCCCGACGCCACTGACTGGGACACCAGGGCCGACCAGGCCCTCACCGACGCATCGAGCGAGGTGGCCACCTCCAGGCTCGCGCTCGACACGGCTGCGCGCGAGCGCACCTGGTCGTCGTACGCCGTGGTGGTGCTCGCCCAGGCCGAGGAGGCCATGGCCACCGTCGAGGACGACCTGGCCCGCCTCCAGGTGCCGACGGGCCGCTCCGAGCGGGCCGAGGAGGTGCTGGCCGTGCTGGAGTCCGCGGCATCGGCTGTGAGCGACGCGCGCGCGTCCGCCGTCGAGGGAGAGCTCGACGACGACGCGACGCTGGGCGCTCTCGACGAGGTGGCGGCCGAGCTCGACCGCGCGACGGACGGCGGGTGAGCGGTGAAGCGCTACTTCGCCGTCCTGCTCGGCGTGCTCACCGCCATCGGCGGCTTCGTCGACATCGGCGACCTGGTGACCAACGCCCAGGTGGGCGCCCGGTTCGGCTGGTCGCTGGTGTGGGTGGTGGTCGTCGGCGTCGTCGGCATCTGTGTGTTCGCCGAGATGTCCGGACGGATCGCGGCGGTGAGCCACCGGGCGACCTTCGACCTGGTGCGCGAGCGGCTCGGACCACGGATGGGTTTCCTCAACCTGGTCGGCTCGATGCTGGTGACCTTCCTGACCTTCATCGCGGAGATCGGCGGTGTCGCGCTCGCGCTGCAGCTGGTCAGCTCGGTGCACCACGTGCTGCTGGTGCCCTTCGTCGCGGCCGCTGTCTGGATCGTTCTCTGGCGCGCACGGTTCTCCTCGATCGAGAACGTGCTCGGGCTGCTCGGCCTGAGCCTGATCGGCTTCGCGGTCGCGCTGTGGCAGCTCGGACCGGACTGGGGCGACCTGGTGGCCCAGCTCTCCCCGGCGGAGAAGCCCGGAGCGGAGAGCTGGCTCACCTACGCCTACTTCGGGGTGGCCCTGTTCGGAGCCGCCATGACGCCGTACGAGGTGTTCTTCTTCTCCAGCGGCGGGGTCGAGGAACGCTGGACCCACAAGGACATCGGCGTGATGCGGGCCAACGTGTTCATCGGGTTCCCGCTCGGTGGGCTGCTGTCGATCGCGATCGCCGGGTGTGCCGCCGTGGTGTTCCTGCCGCAGGGCATCACGGTCGAGACCCTCGGCCAGGTGGGGCTGCCGGTCGGCGTCGCCCTGGGCAAGATCGGGCTGGCCGTCGTCGTCCTCGGCTTCTTCGCTGCGACCTTCGGTGCTGCCTGCGAGACCGGACTGTCCGTGGGCTACAGCCTCGCGCAGTACGCCGGCTTCCAGTGGGGCAAGTACGTCCGGGTCCGCGATGCCGCCGCGTTCCACGTCGTCCTGCTGGTCGCGACCGTGCTCGCCGCCGGAGTGCTGCTCACCGGTGTCGATCCGATCATGGTCACCGAGATCTCCGTCGTCTTCTCCGCGATCGCCCTGCCGCTGACCTACTTCCCGATCCTGGTCGTCGCGAACGACCCGGACTACGTCGGGGAGCACCGCAACGGGCGGCTGGCCAACGTTCTCGGCGTCGCCTACCTCGTCATCATCGTCCTCGCCTCGCTCGCCGCGATCCCGCTGCTCGTGATCACCTCGATGGGACAGGGCTGATGACCTACGACGCCGCGCTGCACCTGCTGGACAGGCAGATCGTCGACGAGGAAGGTCGGCTCCTCGCGAAGGTCGACGACGTCGAGCTCCGCGTCGATCCCGACGGATCGATCCGGCCGAGCGGCCTGCTGGTGGGAATGCCCGCCGTCCTGCCGCGCCTGGGCCGTCGGGTCGGTCACCGCCTGACCCGGCTGCACGTCGAGCTGCGCCCGGCCGCCGAGGACCGGGGACGTCCGCTGGTCGTCGACATCGACCGCATCGCGTCGCTGACGAGCGAGGTGAGGCTCTCGGGCGACGGACGGGGCAGCCTCCGCCGGCTGTCCGCCGACCGGGCTGCGGCCGGCGACCGGTGGCGACTGGGCGAACTCCTGGGTACGCCGGCCGCCGGGCCCGGACTGCACCGGAAGTCGGTGGTGCTGGACGTGCGGATCTCAGGGCGGCCGGGCGAGAGTGGTGAGCACCGCGTTGCCGCGCTCGTCGTCGGCCCGGGCCGCTCCGGCGCACTGCTCGGCTACGACCGCACCAGCGACCTGGGCCCGGCGCTCATCGCCGCTGTCGTGAGGTGGATGCATCGACACGCTCGGGTGGTGGAGCTCGGCCCAGAGGTCGAGATCGACTGCGCCGCGGGGCGGGTGCGGATCGGAGCGGGGGCGTCTTTCCTCCCGCTGCGCGGGTAGCGATGGACAAAGCACCCGGTCAACCGAGGAGGAAGACATGCCCGCCAAGCAGCACGGCCACGGCATCACGAACCCCGACGTCTACGAGGCGCTGCGCGACGACGGCGCGAGCAAGGAGAAGGCCGCCCGGATCTCCAACGCGATGAAGTCCGAGGGCGCCTCCACCGTGGCGCGGCGCGGAGGCGAGTCCGAGCCCTACGACGAGTGGACCGTCAAGGACCTGCGCAAGCGGGCGAGCGAGCTCGACATCGAGGGACGCTCCTACATGAAGAAGGATCGGTTGATCAAGGCGCTCCGCGACCACTGACGCGTCGCGCGCACGAGCGCTACACCCAGCGGGAGAACCAGATGCGGTCGAGCCACTCGCTGTGGGTGAGCATCTGGTTGGTGAAGATCGGCCAGAACCACGCGAAGTTCACCAGGGTCAGCACCACGAAGGCGCCGCCCACGATCACACCGGTCGTCCGTCGCGCCGACGGCAGCCGGGACGGCCCGATCAGGTGGCCGATGGACAGGGTCACGGCGAGCACGAGGAACGGCAGGATGGCGATGCCGTAGAAGATGAAGATCGGCCGTTCGTCGTACAACATCCAGGGCAGCCAGGTGGAGAGCGTGCCGACGACGGCGACGCCGTACCTCCAGTCCCGGGCGCCGATCCACATCACCACCGAGAAGAGCAGGGCGATGATGCCGCCCCACCAGAGCACCGGCGTCGGCATCAGCACGACCTGCTTGATGCAGTCGCTGTCAGCGGGCGCGTCGCAGCCCTTCGCGTCCGGCGAGATGTCGTTGGTGACCGCGACGCCGACCGGGCGGTTCACGAGCAGCCAGCTCGACGGCTTGGACTCGTAGAAGTGTTCCGAGCAGTTCAGGAAGTGCGTGTGGAACGTGTAGACGTCCTGGTGGTAGTACCAGAGCGAGCGCAGTGACTGCCACGCCTCCCCGATGCCCGTGGCGTCCTTCTCGTCGGCCGTCGGCCACTTCTTCGAGTCGTCGAGATCGGTCGCCTGGTAGGAGTCGTCGTCCTTCGCGCACTGGCCCTGGCCGGTGTACTGGCGGTACTGCGTCGAGCTGAGCTCGTCCTCGTACTCGTTGGCGTGCAGCAGCCAGCCCGTCCAGGTCGCCACGTAGACCAGACCGCCGATCACGACGAGGTGGACGAAGGCGGGCAGGCCGTCCGCGACGGCGCCCTTGAGGACCGCCCAGCGGATCCCGAGCGAGCGGCGTGCCCCGGCGCTCCAGAGCCAGCACAGGACGCCGAACGCGGCGAGGGGGTAGAGGGCCGTCCACTTGGTCCCGATCGCGAGGCCGAAGCAGATCCCGCCGGCGAGCAGCCACGGACGGAACAGGACGCGCCCGCCCCAGCCCTGCAGGGTGCCGTCCTCGGCGCGGAGGGCGCGTTTCGCGAGCCGTCCGCGCAGCCAGTCGCGGTCGGCGACGATGCAGGCGACGCCGCAGAGCAGGAAGAGCGCCAGGAAGATGTCGAGCAGCGCCAGGCGGGAGAGCACGAAGTGGAGTCCGTCGAGCATCAGCAGGACGCCGGCGACGCAGCCGAGCATCGTCGAGCCGGTCATCCGCCGCACCAGCCGGCACATCACCAGCACCATGAGGGCACCGGCGACCGCGGAGGCGATCCGCCAGCCGAACGGGTCCATGCCGAACGCCTTCTCGCCGAGCGCGATCAGCCACTTGCCGACGTCGGGGTGCACGGCCAGGGACGGGTCTCCGGTCCAGACGCCCTGCGTGTGCCCGGCGAGGATGTCGTCGTTGATCTCGTTCTTGGGATTGCCGTCGGCGTCCTTCAGGTACGTCTGGATGAAGCCGTTGTTGAGCAGCGACCAGGCGTCCTTGGCGTAGTACGTCTCGTCGAAGGCGAAGCGCTTCGGGTTGTCGAGGTCGATCACCCGCAGGCCGAACGCCAGCAGCGTGATCGCGATCGGGCCCAGCCAGCCGACGAGGCGCTGGTGGCCTCGCAGGCGACGGAGCGGGCCCAGGGCCCGGTCGATCGCGTGCGGCACCCGGCGGCCGTCGGCCGTCGTGGACAGGGTCGTCAGGCTGCTGGGGCCTGAGGTCCTGGGCGTCTCCCGGTCGACGACGGTCACGGTGGGGAAGCCTACGCGGAGCCGGGTGGCTGCGAGGATGGTCGGGTGACTGGAGTCCTCGTGCTGGCAGGTACGCCGATCGGCCAGGTCGGCGACGCGCCGCCGCGACTCGCTGCGGAGCTGGCCGGCGCCGACGTCGTGGCCGCCGAGGACACGCGGCGACTCCGGCGCCTGACGAGCGACCTCGGCATCGAGCTGAGCGGTCGGGTCGTCTCCTACTTCGAGGGCAACGAGGCCGCGCGCACCCCGACGCTCGTCGAGGCGCTGCTCGCGGGGGAGCGCGTCGTGCTCGTCACCGATGCCGGGATGCCGAGCGTCTCGGACCCCGGCTACCGACTCGTGGCCGCCGCCGTCGAGGCCGGCATCCGCGTCACGGCGGTCCCCGGGCCGTCGGCGGTGCTGACCGCCCTCGCCGTGTCGGGCCTGCCCGTCGACCGCTTCTGCTTCGAAGGGTTCCTGCCCCGCAAGGCGGGGGAGCGGTCCCGTCGGCTGGCCGACCTTGCCGCCGAGCAGCGCACGATGGTCTTCTTCGAGGCACCGCACCGCACTGCGACTGCGCTGGCCGCGATGCGGGACGCCTTCGGTCCCGACCGCGCCGCCGCGGTCTGCCGCGAGCTGACCAAGACCTACGAAGAGGTACGCCGTGGTCCGCTCGCCGAGCTCGTCGACTGGGCTGCCGAGGGCATCCGGGGCGAGGTCACGGTCGTCGTGTCGGGAGCGACGCCGGGAACGGCCGTCCAGAACGACCCGGACAGCCTGCGCGCGGCGGTGGCGGGACTCGAGGAGTCCGGCATGAGGCGCAAGGACGCGATCGCCGCCGTCGCCGTACAGGCAGGGATCCCGAAGCGGGAGGTCTACCAGGTGGTGCACGTCGATGAGTGAGCAGAGGACCGAGCGGCCGCCCGTGCCCGAGCCGCTGCCGCACCCCGTCGTCGACAACCACTGCCACCTCGACATCGGCCGGGACGGCGAGCCGTGGGCCGTCGGCGAGGCGATCGCCACGGCAGCCTCGGTCGGCGTGACCCGGATCGTCCAGATCGGCTGCGACCTGCCCGGCGCCCGGTGGGCGGTCGAGGCGGCTGCCGCGCACCCCGAGCTCGTCGCCGGCGTGGCGCTGCACCCCAACGAGGCGCCCCGGATCCTCGAGCGCGGCGGACGGGCGGCGCTCGAAGCCGCCTGGGACGAGATCGACCTGCTGGCCGGCGCGCACGACAAGGTGCGTGCCGTGGGGGAGACCGGACTCGACGCCTTCCGCACCGGCGAGGAGGGACGGGCCGTCCAGGTCGAGTCGTTCCGGCGCCACATCGACATCGCCCGCCGGCGCGACCGGACCCTGGTCATCCACGACCGGGACACCCATGCAGAGATCCTCGAGGTCCTCGACGCGGAGGGAGCACCGGACCGGTGGGTGATGCACTGCTTCTCCGGTGACGCCGACTTCGCCCGGGCCTGCCTGGACCGCGGCGCGCACCTGTCCTTCGCCGGCACGGTGACCTTCAAGAACGCCGAGCCGCTGCGCGAGGCGCTCCGGATCGCGCCGCTGGACCGGATCCTGGTCGAGACCGACGCGCCGTACCTCACCCCATCGCCCCATCGCGGACGTACCAACGCGTCGTACCTCATCCCGCTCACGGTGCGCGCGATGGCAGCGGTCCGGGGCGAGGACCTCGAGGTCCTCTGCGCCGCGATCGACGCCAACACCGAGGTGGCCTTCGGCGGCTCCTGGCATCCGGAGAGTGCTAACAAGAGCTAGCACCACGGCGTGAAACAGGTCACGTCGCAGGCGGGGGCCGACCCGGGACAAGGTCCCGACGAGTTGCTTTTCGGTGGGTGCGCTTGTTCTGGTGGAGGTGACGGCCGGGATCGGAAGCATCATCTCGACCAGTTCCCACGGGGTCCGGACCACGCTTCAGCAGTGGAGCAGGGTCCGGGTCGAACTGGTCGGCCGAGGCCCGGACAGTACGACGTTCGGAGAATCGTGCGACTTGCGCACCCCACCCTTGCCCGGCGCCTGAAGGCGCTCGTCCAGCAGCTGGCCCAGAGTCGCGTCGCCCTCGTGGCGACGATCGTCGGAGTCCTCGTCGCCGTGTCCACGGTGACCTACGGCTACTCCTCGCTCAGCACCGAGGTCACCCTGTCGGTCGACGGCAAGGACCGCACGGTCAGCGTCTTCGGTGACACCGTCGAGGACGTCCTGCAGGCCGAGGGGATCGAGCTCGGTGACCGGGACGTCGTCCAGCCCGGCGTCGAGGAGACGATCGAGGGAGGCGACAGGATCGCGGTGCGGTTCAGTCGCCCGATCGAGCTGACCGTCGACGGCGAGACCAGCACGCACTGGGTGACCGCGACGAGCGTGCAGGGCGCGCTCTCGCAGATCGGCTTCCTGTACGCCGACAGCCGGCTCTCCACCAGCCGCAGCATGACGATCAGCCGTGGCGGCACCGAGATCGAGGTCGTCACGCCCAAGACGATCGTCTTCGCCCTCGCGGGCAAGAAGGCCGTCAAGCGTGAGGTCGCGGCACTGACCGTCCAGGACGCCCTGGCCGAGGTCGGGGTCGAGCTCGACGAGTACGACAAGGTCCGCCCCGGTCGCAGCACCGAGGTTGCTGACGGCGCCCGCATCGTCTTCACCGACATGGCGGTCCGCAAGCGCGTCGTCGACGGCGAGGTCGTCAGGGCCCCCGTCAAGGAGGTCGAGGACGACTCGATGTTCGAGGGCGAGCGCACCGTCGTCACCGACGGCGCCGATGGTGTGCGCGACGTGACCTACAAGGTGATCGTGCGCAACGGCAAGGTCGTCGACCGGGTCGTGCTGACCCAGGACGTCACGAAGAAGCCGACCACCGAGGTCGTGCGGGTCGGCACCAAGGAGCCGGCCGCCAACTTCGCCGGCGGCAACTCCGTGTGGGACCGCCTCGCCCAGTGCGAGTCCGGCGGCAACTGGGCCATCAACACCGGCAACGGCTACTACGGCGGTCTCCAGTTCAGCCTCGGCACCTGGCGCGGCAACGGCGGACCGGGCATGCCCCACCAGGCCTCCCGCGAGACCCAGATCGCCATCGCCACCAAGGTCCGCAACGCCTCGGGCGGCTACGGCGCCTGGCCGCACTGCGCCTCGGTCCTCGGCCTTCCCCGCTGATCGCACCTCATCGATCACGGCTGCAGGGACCGCTGCGAAGCGGTCCCTGCACTGCCGTGCCGATAGCCTGACTGCATGCCCGACACCTCCGCCCCGCGTCTGCTGGGTCCGTCGGAGATCCGGGAGCTGGCAGCCCGGCTGGACCTGCGCCCGACCAAGCAGCGCGGCCAGAACTTCGTCATCGACGCCAACACCGTGCGCCGCATCGTGCGCGAGTCCGGCGTCGTGGACGGCGAGGTCGTCGTCGAGGTCGGTCCCGGGCTCGGGTCGCTGACCCTGGCCCTGCTGGAGGTCGGCGCCAGCGTCACCGCCGTCGAGATCGACCGCGTCCTCGCGGACGAGCTCCCCGCGACGGTCGCAGCCTTCGCGCCCGACCACGCCGACCGCCTCCGGGTGGTGCTGGCCGACGCCATGAGCGTCGCCGAGCTGCCCGGTCCGCCGCCGCAGGCACTCGTCGCCAACCTCCCCTACAACGTGTCGGTGCCCGTGCTGCTGCACCTGATGGCACTGCTGCCCTCGCTCGAGCACGGGCTCGTGATGGTCCAGGCCGAGGTCGCCGACCGGCTGGCCGCACCCCCGGGCTCGAAGACGTACGGCGTGCCGTCGGCCAAGGCCGCGTGGTTCGCAGAGGTCCGGCGGGCGGGCTCGATCGGTCGCAACGTCTTCTGGCCAGCGCCCAACGTCGATTCCGGGCTGGTGGCCTGGAAGCGGCGCGAGCCGCCGACGGACCGGGTCACCCGCGAGCAGGTCTTCACGGTCATCGACACCGCCTTCTCCCAGCGACGCAAGGGCCTGCGCGGCGTGCTGCGCGGCATCGCCGGCGGTCCCGAGCAGGCCGAGGCGGCCCTGCGCTCCATCGGGCTGGACCCGCTGACCCGTGGTGAGGCGCTGGGCATCGACGAGTTCGTCGCGTTGACGATCGCGCTCCAGGAGCAGGGGGCCGGCCATGAGTGAGGCGAGGGTCGAGCCGACCCAGCGCGTCACCGTGCGCGCGCCCGCCAAGATCAACCTGCACCTCGGCGTCGGCGCTCGCCGCCCCGACGGGATGCATCCGCTGGCGACGATCTACCAGGCCGTCGGCCTGTACGACGACGTCACGGTCACCGACGCCCCGGCGTGGTCGGTGGGACTCACTGCTCCCATCGACGGCGTCCCGCTGGACGAGGAGAACATCGCGATCCGCGCCGGCCGGGCGCTCGTTGCCCACCACGGCCTGGACCTCGCCGCCCGGATCACCATCGCCAAGGGCATCCCGGTGATGGGTGGGATGGCCGGCGGTTCCGCCGACGCGGCCGCCACCCTGCTCGCGCTGGACCGGCTGTGGGACCTGCAGACCTCGGACGAGGACCTGCTCCGGATCGCCGGCGAGCTCGGCAGCGACGTCCCCTTCGCACTCGTCGGTGGCACCGCGCTCGGCACCGGTCGCGGCGAGGTCGTCACGCCGATCGCCGACAACACCTCGGTCTGGTGGGTGGTCGTGCTCTCCGACGAGGGCCTGTCCACCCCGGCCGTCTACCAGCACTTCGACCAGGTCACCCCGGACGCCGCGGCCGAGCCGCCGGTGCCGCAGGCCCTGGTCGCTGCCCTTGCCGACGGCTACACCGACGAGGTCGGTGCGTTGCTGGCCAACGACCTGTGGCCGGCTGCCCGCGACCTGCGACCTGACCTGGTCGACGTCGAGGACCAGCTCCGGTTGCTCGCCCCCGACGGAGTGCTGCTCTCCGGATCGGGGCCCACCCTGCTCATGCTCCATGAAGATGTCGAGGAGGCTCGGGTGGCTGTGGCCGACCTGCGCGAACGCGGATTCCGATGCACGATCGCTCCCGGCCCGGTGGCCGGCGCGCACGTGGTGACCTATGCCTGAACCGACCAGCCTGCTCAACCTGGAGCGGGTCTCGAAGTCGTACGGCGTCCGCCCGCTCCTGACCGAGGTCTCCCTCGGCATCGGGGCCGGTGAGCGGATCGGCATCGTCGGACGCAACGGTGACGGCAAGACGACGCTGCTGCGCCTGATGACCGGCACCGAGGAGCCCGACGCCGGTCGGGTCTCGCGCCAGCGCGGACTGCTCGTCGGGGTCCTGACCCAGCGCGACGACTTCGAGGACTCCCACACGGTGCGTGAGGTGGTCCTCGGCGGCATGGCCGACCACGAATGGGCGGCCGACGGACGCTCGCGCGAGATCGTCGAGGTCCTGCTGGCGGGTGTCGAGCTGGACCGGACCATCGCGGGCCTGTCCGGTGGTGAGCGCCGTCGGTGTGCCCTGGCCGGCCTGTTGCTCGGCGACCACGACCTGATCATCCTCGACGAGCCCACCAACCACCTCGACGTCGAAGCGGTGGCCTGGCTGGCCGCCCACATGGCCGGCCGGTCCTCCGCGCTGGTCGTCGTCACCCACGACCGCTGGTTCCTCGACGCGGTCTGCCAGCAGACGTGGGAGGTCCACGACGGTGTCGTCGACCTGTACGACGGCGGGTACGCCGCCTTCGTGCTGGCCAAGGCCGAGCGGCAGCGCCAGGCCGGTGTCTCCGAGCAGCGTCGCCAGAACCTCGTCAAGAAGGAGCTCGCCTGGTTGCGTCGCGGAGCTCCGGCCCGGACCGCCAAGCCGAAGTTCCGCATCGATGCCGCCAACGCCCTGATCGAGGACGTGCCGCCGCCGCGCGACCGGCTCGAGCTGCAGAAGTTCGCGACGCAGCGGCTCGGCAAGGATGTCGTCGACCTCGAGGACGTCGACTTCGTCCGTGGTGAGCGCACGCTGCTGAAGCAGGCCACCTGGCGCCTGGGTCCCGGTGACCGGGTCGGCCTGGTCGGCGTGAACGGTGCCGGCAAGACCTCGGTGCTGTCGCTGATCGCGGGTGCGGCCACGCCCTCGGTCGGCAAGGTCAAGCGGGGCCGCACGGTGGCCCTGGAGCACCTGACCCAGGACGTCGAGTTCGATGACCCGGAGTCCCGGGTGCTGGCCACGGTCGAATCGATCCGGCGCGTCACCAAGACGGTCGACGGCGAGATCACCGCGACCTCGATGCTGGAGCGCTTCGGCTTCACCGGCGACAAGCTGACGGCCCGGATCGGCGACCTGTCGGGTGGCGAGCGGCGCCGCTTCCAGTTGTTGCGGCTGCTGCTGACCGAGCCCAACGTGCTGCTCCTCGACGAGCCCACCAACGACCTCGACATCGAGACCCTCAACGTGCTCGAGGACTTCCTCGACGGCTGGCCCGGCACGCTCGTCGTGGTGTCCCACGACCGGTACTTCCTGGAGCGCGTCACCGACTCGGTGTGGGCGCTGCTCGGAGACGGCCAGATCTCGATGCTGCCGCGGGGGGTCGATGAGTACCTCGAGCGGCGCAGCGCGGCGATGCACCTCACGGTCAGCCCGTCGGCATCGAGCACGGCGACCACGGCGACCACCGGGGCGTCGGCCGGCGGCGGCTCGGGTGCCGGCTCGAAGAAGGCCAAGGCCGGATCTGCGGAGGAGCGCGCGGCGAGGAAGGCCGTGGCGCGCCTCGACAAGGTCCTCGCCCGGCTCACGGCCCGCGAGGTCGAGCTCACGGCCGAGCTGACCACCCATGCGAGCGACCCGGACCGCCTCACCGAGGTCTCCCGCGCGTTGGGTGAGCTGCACGGCGAGCGGGAGGTGGCCGAGCTCGAGTGGCTCGAGGCCGCCGAGGTCCTCGAGTAGGACGCCTCAGTCGGCGAATCAGTCGGCGAATCAGTCGGCGAGTCAGTCGGCGAACGGGAGCAGCAGGCGCCGCAGCAGGTCGGCGAGCTCCTTCTGGTCCCGGGTCGACAGCCCGGTGAGCAGGTCCCGCTCGGCGTCGAGCAGGGCGGCGAAGGCGCCGTCGACGGCGTCCTTGCCCTCCGGGGTCAGACGGACCAGCACGCCCCGGCGGTCGTTGGGGTCGGGGTGGCGCTCGACGAGCCCGCGGATGGTGAGTCGGTCGACGCGGTTGGTCATCGTCCCGCTCGTCACCAGCGTCTCGCGCAGCAGGCGGCCGGGGGAGAGCTCGTAGGGCTCACCCGCGCGACGCAGCGCGGCGAGCACGTCGAACTCCCAGGGCTCGATGTCGTGGGCGGTGAATGCCTGGCGCCGGGCCCGGTCCACGTGGTGGGCCAGCCGCGAGATCCGGCTGAAGACGGACATCGGGCCGAGGTCGAGGTCGCTGCGCTCGCGCGCCCACGCCTCGACCAGCTCGTCCACCTCGTCCCGCATGGCGCGAGTCTAGCGGTCCGGTCGAGAATCTTGATGTCGAGATAGTGGGAGTCGTAGGGTCACCCCGTGAGCCAGTGCACGACGGAACTCGACCGGGTCGTCCTGACCAGCCTCGTCTGGGGAGGGATCGACGACGCGGAGCGGCCGCTGGCCGTCCTGGTCCACGGCTTCCCCGACACCGCCCACACGTGGCGGCACCTCGGACCGGCCCTCGCGGAGGCGGGGTATCGCGTCATCGCCCCCTTCACCCGCGGCTATGCGCCGAGCGGGCTCCCCGCCGACGGCAGCTTCCACGTCCCTGCGCTGATGGACGACGTCCTCGCGTTGCACCGGGCCCACGACGGCGACGACCGTGCCGTGCTCGTCGGTCACGACTGGGGCGCGATCACCGCCAACGGCATCGCCGCCTCCGATGCCAACCCGTTTGCGTCGATCGTGTCCATCTCGGTTCCGCCGTTCACCACGATGAATCCGCGCCGCGACGACCTCGGCCGCTGGTTGCGGATCCTGCCGCGCCAGGCGGGGATGAGCTGGTACACCCTCTTCAACCAGGTCCCGCACCTGCCCGAGCGCACCTTCGACCGTCTCGTCGCGCACCTCTGGCGGCACTGGTCGCCCGGGTACGACGCCACCGTCGATCTCGCGCACCTGGCGGCTGCCCTGCCCGACGACGCCCACCGTTCGGCTGCGATCGGCTACTACCGCGCCCAGCCCCGCGCCTGGCGGCTCCCCGCCCGCTACCAGCCTCTCGCCCGTGACTGGGTCGCGGAGCCGAAGGTCCCGTTGCTCTACCTGCAGGGAGCCGACGACGGCTGCCTCGACGCACGCTGGGCGGGGCGGGTCGAGGGCAGCCTGCCGGAGGGCAGCAGGGTGGCGGTGATCGAGGGTGCCGGGCACTTCGTGCAGCTCGAGCGCCCCGACGTGCTCAACGCGCTGGTGCTCGACCACCTCCGCGAGCGGCAGCAGGCGCAGCGGTGAGCACCTGGGACCCGGCGCGCTACCTCACCTTCGCCGACGAGCGTGGCCGCCCGTTCGTCGACCTGCTCGCCCGCGTCGAGGCGGCCGCTCCGGCGGTCGTCGTGGACCTCGGCTGCGGACCGGGCAATCTCACCGCCCTGCTCGCCCAGCGGTGGCCGGAGGCGAGCGTCGTGGGCATCGACTCCAGTCCGGAGATGATCGATCGCGCCAGTGCGGACGAGCCCGGGGTGGGCTTCGCCGTCGCCGATCTCCGCGACTGGCTCGCTGCCGCCGCGCCGGGCGGGGTCGACGTCCTCGTCTCCAACGCCACCCTGCAGTGGGTCCCGGGCCATCTCGAGCTGCTGTCCGATCTCGTCCGTGCGGTGGCGCCGGGCGGCTGGCTGGCGTTCCAGGTGCCGGGGAACCAGGACGCGCCCAGCCACACGCTGCGCGACGAGCTGGTCGCGCAGGAGCCCTACGCCACCCATGCCGCCGGGGCGGCCCATGTCGCGGCGCACGACGCCGAGACCTACCTGCGGGCGCTGCGCGGCCTCGGCTGCGAGGTCCAGGCGTGGGAGACGACCTACCTCCACGTCCTGCAGGGCCCGGACCCGGTCTTCGCCTGGGTGTCGGGCACCGGACTGCGCCCGACGCTGGCGGCGCTGCCCGACGACCTGCGCCCGCGCTTCGTCGAGGAGCTCAAGGCCCGCCTGCGCGCGGCCTACCCGGACGACGGCCACGGCGTCGTCCTCCCGTTCCGTCGCATCTTCGTCGTCGCCCGGAGGCCCGCATGAGGATCCACCACGTCCAGGTCGCCTGCCCGCGCGGCGGCGAGGACGACGCCCGCAGCTTCTATGCCGGAGGCCTCCAGATGACGGAGGTCGCCAAGCCGGCCGAGCTGGCCGGGCGCGGCGGCTGCTGGTTCCGGTCCCACGACGCCGACGGCTCGACCACCGCCGAGATCCACGTCGGCGTGGAGGAGGCCTTCGCCCCGGCGCGCAAGGCTCATCCCGCGTTCCTGCTCGCGTCGGTCGCGGAGCTGGAGAGCGTCGGTGGGCGGCTGGCAGCCGCGGGCTTCGAGGTGGACTGGCGCGAGCGACACACCTTCGAGGGTCACGAGCGGTGTCACACCTTCGACGCGGCGGGCAACCGGGTCGAGCTGCTGGCCAGCGTGCCGGAGGACACCTTGCCGGACGTTGTTACTCACGAGTAATGTCTGGCCCATGACTCAGGTCCACAACCTCTGGAAGACGACGACCGGCCTTCCCGTCGTCGGCAGCACCCTCGGCAAGCGCGTGTTCTCGATCGCGTTCGCCCAGAAGGCGCCCTACTTCGCGACCATCCACCCGCGGGTGACCGAGCTCGGCCCCAACCGCTGCGAGGTCGTGATCCCCAAGCGCCGCAGCGTGCAGAACCACATCGGCACGGTGCACGCGATCGCGATGTGCAACGGCCTCGAGATGGCGATGGGCGGGCTGGCGGAGTCCACGATCCCCGGCGACAAGCGCTGGATCCCCAAGGGCATGTCGATCTCCT
This sequence comes from Nocardioides sp. Root190, assembly GCF_001428565.1. Lineage (GTDB taxonomy): Bacteria > Actinomycetota > Actinomycetes > Propionibacteriales > Nocardioidaceae > Nocardioides. Next base: position 354,388 of record NZ_LMIA01000008.1, read on the forward strand.
ACACGGCCAAGGCGACGGGCGACGTCACCTGCATCGCCGAGACCGACCAGGCGCAGTGGGACGCCGCCGAGGGCGACCTCCCAGTGCGCGTCAGGGGAGTGCTCGCCGACGGGACCGTCGTCATCGAGGGCACCATCACGCTCTGGGTGACCAGCAAGAAGAAGTGACCTCGCGGCCGTGAGGCCGGACATGCAGAACGGGCGGGGCCATCGGCCCCGCCCGTCCTGCATTCGCCGGTGTGGATCAGCGGCGCAGGCTCACCACCCTGATCGGGGAGGATGCCCGCTGGTAGGTCGCGCTGGCCGGCAGCACGGTGCGGAACCGCAGGAAGGACGCGCTCCTCGGCGCCGTGGCGGTGACGACCAGGTTGGCCTTGCCGCCCACGACGTTCACGGTGCCGACGGTGCGGAAGGTGCCGTTTCCGACGGCCATCTGCACGACCGCCTTGCCGGTGATCGGCGTCGCCGCGACGGAGCCACTGGCCCGCACGCCGACGGTGATCCTGGCTCCTCGACGCACGGAGCTGGTCGAGGTCGCCCGGAGCACGATCGCCTTGCGGGTCACGACGTACTCCGTCGAGATGGGTCCGCCGGCGGCGAGCTCATCGGTCCCGGAGTAGCGCGCCGTGATCGTGTGGGTGCCCACCGCGAGCTTCGCCGACAGGGCGACCACGACGGTGCCGTCAGCGGGGACGGGGTGGTCGGTGGCCGTGCCGTCGATGTCGACGGTCACGGTGCCGCCCTCGCCGCCCGGGACCGAGACCTTGACCGTCGACTTCGTCCCGAAGCTCGCCGTGCCCGCGGAGACGGACAGCGCGATCGCGGACTCGCCTCGACTGAGCGCGAAGGTGATCACGTTCGACGTCGAGGACTGAGCCGTGTCGGTCTGGCCGAACACCGCGGTCAGCTCGTGGGTGCCTGCCTTGAGGCCGGGAACCGTCAGGGTGGCGACCCCGTCCTCGGTGGAGGCCGTGCCCAGCGAGGTGGTGCCGTCGAAGAACTCGACCGTGCCCGCGGTGTCGGGACCGCCCACCGTTGCGACCAGGTCGAACGGCCGGTTGATCGCGACCTCGTCCGGCGACCAGGTCAAAGTCGTGGTCGTGGCGTCCAGGGCGGAGAAATCGCCCTCGGCGCGCAGGCCGGTGGCTGCGGCCACCGCGGTCACCGCGGTGGCACCGCGGGTCACGTCGGCCGGAACCGTCAGGGTGGCCGTGGCGATGCCCTCGGCGTCAGCGATCGCGGAGACGCTCGCGATGCCCTCAGGGGTGAAGGCGACCGACTCGCCGGGACGGAAGCCGCCCGCGGTGAGCGTGATGACGTCGCCCGGCAGCGGGGTGCTGTCGCTGGCCGTGATCGAGCCGGTCTCGCCGAGCGAGGCGAGCTCGGCACACACGTCGCCCGGGACGCCGTACGCCGGCAGCGGGCTGCCGCTGGTCACGCCGTCGTCCTCGCGGACCGTGGTGAACACGACCGCCTTCGGGCCCATGACGGCGCCGCTGGTGTTGATGACGCTCGCCTTGATGGTGGTGCCGTTGGTCGCGCTGGCGGCGAGGTCGCCGTTGAGGGTCGCGGTGACGACCTTGCAGGTCTCGCCGGGCTCGAGGACGACCTTCTCCATGGCAACGCCCGCCCGGCCCGTGGTGGAGCCGAGCAGGGAGACGTAGCCGGTGGCGCGGGTGCTGGACGGCTTGCTGAGGGTCACGGCGATGTCGTAGGTGCCGGGACCGTTCCCCTCGTCGACGAAGGGTGCGTAGACGCCCAGGGCCGGCTCGGCGCCGGCGGCGGGGGTGCCGACCGACGACGACTCGAAGGCCAGGTCGGACAGGTAGGCCGCGCCGGTGGTCGTCGCGTCAGAGGCAGCGGCACCGGTGAACCGGATCTCCCGCACGTCGGTCAGGTCGATGCCGGCCGCGGCGAGGTCCTCGTTGGGCACGACGACCTGCTGGAGGACCAGCTTCTTCAGGGTCGAGGTACTGGTGGCGGTGGCCGAGGACGGCAGGCGTCGCAGGGCCTGCGGGTTGATCGCCGAGACCAGCGAGCTGTACGTCCCGCCCTTGCCGTCCAGGACGGTGAGGGTGAGGTCGGCGTCCGTGGCGACGGACTCAGCAGCGGCGATCTTGAGCGAGAGCCGGTCGAAGCGGCTGACGTTGCGACCCGCGGTGGGCATCGCGACGCGCAGCTGGTCCGTGGGAGTGGTCCACGTCAGCTGGGTGACCGGCGTCGCCGGGACGTTGCCGCCGTTGCTGGCAGGCGTCCAGTGCGGGACCGTGGAGGAGGCCATCGCCGAGGTGGCGCACGCCGGCAGCGACTGCGAGACCGTACGGCCGGCCAGGCTGGCGCAGACGGTGGCGGTGGCAGCGCCCGAGGTGCGGATCAGGGAGCTGGTCGACTCGAAGGTCGCGATGGTGGAGCGTGCCGAGGAGGGGGCGGTCGCCTGGGTGCGGATGTCCTCGTCGCCGAGCACCTCCGGAACCGAGCCGGTGCCGTCGAACATCGGCAGGAACTGGTCCTCGCCGCCGAGGGTCATCCGGAACCAGGCGGTCATGTAGACGGTGCCCTGGTCGTACTGCTCCTGCGGGGTCATCCGGATCGAGGTGGCCGCGACCGTGGGATCGGTGCCACAGGTCGGCTCGGTACGACGTGCGGTGCTGTTGCTCCAGTCGTCGCTGACGGCGTTGGTGTAGACGCCCGGGGTCCAGACCGTGTTGTAGAAGTTGTGGTTGGCGCCCATCGCCCAGGTGCCCGTGCGCAGCGAGTTGTCGCCGAAGGCGTAGCGCGAGTCGTCCAGCATGTGCTGGCCCTGCTGGTTGGAGACGTCACCGTCGCAGTAGGGGAGGATCACGTTCATCGCGACGTCCGGCACGGTCATCCGCGCGAAGTCGACCGGTGCGAGCGGCAGGATCGACTCGATGCCGATCGGCTCCTCGCGCTGCGTGTTGAGGACAGCCGCGTAGGTCACGCCCTCGCCACCACGGGAGTGACCCATCATGCCGACGTGGTCGAGGTCGAACCTGCCGACCAGGCCGGCCGGCGTGACGGTGTCGAGGGGCTCCGGTGCGGTGACGAAGCCGTCGGCGCGCTCGGCAAGTGCCTGGGTGCCGGCGGTGAGGGCGTCGGCCAGGCTGACGTCGGCGTCACTTGCGTCGTCGTGCAGCACGACGGACGTGCCGGTGTTGGCGTCCTCGAGCAGGTCGAGGGTGTCCAGGATCAGCTGTCCGCGGGCCTGGGCGCCCTGGTCGGCGGCGAGCTGGTTGTCGTTGGCGTTGACGGCGTTCGCGGAGATGGACACGACCGAGTAGCCGCGGCTGGCCAGCGCGCGTGCCGTGCCGTCGTAGCCAAGGTAGCTGGGGACGGACTTGCGGCCACCAGCGCAGGGCCAGGTGTTCGAGCTGCCGGTACCGCTGCCGTAGCACCAGGTGTGGCGCCCGTGCAGGAGGAGGACGACGGGCCGCTCGCCGCCGGTGGTGGGCAGGTAGAGCTTGCCCTCGACCTCGCCGCGGATGCCGCCGATGGCGGCCAGGTCGATGGACTGGTCGCCGAATTTGTAGATCGACTCGGTCCACTCGAAGTTCCCGGAGGCCGACGGGTCGGCCTCGAGTGCTGCGGCGTTGCTCTCCTCCGGCAGCACGGCGGCCGCCGTCCTGGTCGAGCCCGAGTCGGACCGACTGGCCCAGCCGGACTCGATGGAGGACGCGTTCGCGACCGAGCGGTCGGTGGTGAAGACCGTCAGCGACCGTCCGTCAGCCGACTCGGTCGCCAGACCGATGCTCTCGCCGTCGACCTCGATCGTCGGGGCGTCGGAGACGACGGGGAGCTCCTTGTCCAGCTCCACCGTCACCTCGTAGCCACCGGGTGCGGTGGTCACCGACCACCCGTCGCCGTCGGCGACCGGATCAGGGGCGGCCGAGGCCGCCGGGGTGAGGGACGAGAGCGGGACGAGTGCGGCAAGGGACAACGGCAACGCGAGCGCGACCGAAGCCACCGACCGCCGGGACCGGCGGAACACTGGTGACATGGGGGACTTTTCTCCTTGGCGGGCCTGCACGCCCGAGAAGTCACCCTTCAGGTGACCCGGCGCCCGCTCACCCTCGCCGCCAAGTGTTTCTGAATCGTTTCAAGCAAGCGACCCCCGAGGTTGCCGAGGGGTCGCCGAAAGTAAAGTCTTCGCGACCGTCGTGAGAACGGGTCAGATGGTCCCGCCGGCGCCGCCGGCGCCACCGTTGAGGTTGCCGACCGCCGTCAGTTCGAGCGGCTTCTTCTCGCCGACGTAGCGCTTCTGCAGCCAGTTGGCGAGCAGGGTGAGCAGCAGGTTGACGGTGATGTACAGCGCGGCCACGACGAACATCGTCGGCACCCGGTTGTTGAACTCGAGGTAGATCTGCGTCCCGACCTTGGTCAGGCCGGGCGCGAGCACCAAGGTGCCGAGTGCGGTGTCCTTGAGTGCCACGATGCACTGGCTGACCAGGGCTGGCAGCATGATCTTCACGCCTTGAGGCAGCAGGATCGACGACATCACCTGGGTCTTGCGCATGCCGATGGCGTACGCCGCCTCGCCCTGCCCCTTCGGCACGGCGTTGATGCCGGCGCGCAGCACCTCCGCGAGCACGGCACCGTTGTAGAGGGTGAGCGCGATGACGACCGCCCAGAACGAGCTGTTGTCCTGCTTGATGCCGAGGCTGAACCAGGTGAAGACCATGAGGAGAAGCACCGGGACGGCACGGAAGAACTCGACGACGATCGTCGCCGGCCAACGGATCCAGGCGTGGTCGGAGAGCTTCGCGACGCCGAAGACGACGCCGAAGACGATGGCGCCGAGGATGGCGCCGAAGGCCATCTGCAGGGTCTTGAGAAGGCCGTCCACCAGCAGCGCCCGGATGAAGTCGGGGGTGGTGAACACCTCCCACTTCTTCTCGTAGTCGAACTGTCCGGCGTCGTTGAAGCCGTCGTAGATCCACCACGCCAGTCCGAGCAGGACCACGGCGGTGCCGAGGGCGTAGAGGCGGTGGCGAACGACCGTCTTCGGGCCGGGCGCGTCGAAGAGAACGCTGTTGCTCATGCGATCCGCCACTTCCGCTCGAGCCGGCTGGCCGCGAACGACAGCAGCAGGACCAGGATCACGTAGCCGAGCGCGAAGAAGATGAAGATCTCGGTGCGCTGCGAGCTGAAGTTGTTGGTGAAGCGGCGCATCTGACCGACCGCCTCGAGGATGCCGAAGGCGGCTGCCACCGAGGTGTTCTTGAGCATCGCGATCTGCACGCTCGCCAAGGGAGGTACGGACGCCCGGATGGCCTGCGGCAGGACCACCTGGGTCATCGTGCCGCCGAAGGTCAGCCCGACGGCGCGGGCCGCTTCGGCCTGGCCGAGGGGCACGGCGTTGATCCCGGAGCGCAGCGCCTCGCACACGAAGGCGGACGTGTAGAGCGTCATGCTCACCACCGCGGCACCGAAGGCCTCGGTGAAGTCGAACTGCCCGATGTGGACGTCGAGGAAGCTGAAGGTCAGTCCGAACATCGGCGCCGCAAAGGAGAAGAAGGCGAACACGACGACGAGGGGGGTGTTGCGCACGAGCGTGACGTACGTCGTCGCAGCGGCCCGCATGATGGCGACCGGGCCCACGCGCAGTGCGCACAGCAGGGTCCCGAAGAGCATCGAGAGAACGGCGGCGATCACGAACAGCGTGACCGTGTAGCCGAAGCTGCGGAAGTACAGGTCCCAGTTCTCGGTGATGGCGTCCACGCGGTGCCTCCTCCCAGCTCGTCGGTCTCGTCGGGTCGGTCGTGCCGCGGTTGCGGGCCCCGGGCCGGGTGGCCTCGGGACCCGCATCCGCGGATGGTGCTCAGGTCAGGCGCAGGAGATCAGGCGCATGGGTCCAGGGCCGGCGGGTCCGGCACCTCGACGCCGGAGGGCCCGAGGGTGATCTCGAAGGCCTCCGCCCAGCCGCCGTCGTCGAAGGAGGCGGTCAGCACGTCGTTGATCCACTCGCACATCTCCGGCTCGGCCTTGCTGTAGCCGACACCGATGTTCTCCTCGGAGAAGGTCTCGCCGACCACCTTGAGCTGGCCCTCGTTCTCGGCGGCGAAACCGGCGAGGATCGTGCCGTCGGTGGACATGCCCTCGACGGTCCCGTCGAGGACCTTCGCGACGCACTCGGAGTAGCTGTCGAAGCCGACGCCCTTGGCGCCCTTCTCGTCGATCCGCTCGATCGAGGTCGAGCCCGTCACCGAGCAGACCTCCTTGCCCTTGAGGTCCTCGATGCTCTCGACGTCGCTGTCGGCCTTCACGAGCAGCTGCTGGCCGGTGACGAGGTAGGGACCGGCCTGGCCGACCTTGAGGCGGCGGTCCTCGGTGATGGAGTAGGACGCGAGGACGAGGTCGACCTTGCCCTGCTCGAGGAACGGCTCGCGGTTGTCGGAGATCGTGACCTCCCAATTGACGCCGTCGCCCTCGGGGTCGATGCACAGGTCGGCGACGAGGAGCTTGGCGATCTCGATGTCGAAGCCGCTGGGCCGATCGTCGGTCGCGCCCTCGAAGCCCAGGCCGGGCTGGTCGTCCTTGTGGCCGACGTTGATCTTGCCGGCCGCGGCGAGCTCAGCCATGCGCGAGCCCTCCTCGAACTTGTCGTCGCAGTCGTCCTTGGCCTCGACCTCGACGCCTTCCTTGTCGTCGCTGCCGGCGTCACCGCAGGCAACCAGCGCGGTGGCGGCGAACAGTCCCACCGCCGTTGCTGCGAATGCTTTCCTGATGCGCATCTACTGCTCCTTTGCTTTGGCCCGAGGGAACGAGCGGTCAGTGCTTGAGGATCTTGCCGAGGAAGTCCTTGGCCCGATCGCTCTGGGGGTTGGTGAAGAAGGATTCTGGGTCGGCGGTCTCGACGATCCGGCCGTCGGCCATGAACACGACACGGTTCGCGGCCGTGCGGGCGAAGCCCATCTCGTGGGTGACCACGATCATCGTCATGCCGCGCTCGGCGAGGTCGACCATGACGTCGAGGACTTCCTTGATCATCTCCGGGTCGAGCGCGGAGGTGGGCTCGTCGAAGAGCATCACCTTCGGCTCCATCGCGAGCGCGCGAGCGATCGCGACGCGCTGCTGCTGGCCGCCGGAGAGCTGGGCGGGGTACTTCGAGGCCTGGTGGCCGACCCCGACCCGGTCCAGCAGCTCCTGCGCCCGGGTCTCGGCCTCGGCCTTCGACTGCTTGCGGACCTTGATCGGTCCGAGCGTGACGTTCTCGAGGATGGTCTTGTGGGCGAAGAGGTTGAAGCTCTGGAACACCATGCCGACGTCGGCGCGGTGCGCGGCGAGCGCCTTGCCCTCCTGCGGCAGCGGGGCGCCGTCGACCTGGATGTCGCCCTTGTCGATGGTCTCGAGCCGGTTGATCGTGCGGCACAGGGTCGACTTGCCGGAACCGGACGGGCCGATGACCACGACGACCTCGCCGCGCGCGACCTCCAGGTCGATGTCCTGGAGCACGTGCAGCTCGCCGTACCACTTCTGCACGTCGACCATCTGGACCAGCGGCACCGTCATGCTGGCCGAACCTAGTCCTGAAGGACTGGATCGGCTAGTACCACGGTCCTACGAGACCAATTCGTGACCGTTCGTGCGCTCAGACGATGGCGGGCAGCAGGCTCAGCGAGAGGCCGAGCACGATCGCCGCGACGGCGAGCGGCACGACGAGCCGGCCGGCCGTCGTGGGGCCGACGGGCTGGTCCTCGGCCGTCAGGTCCATGTCCCTGCGCCACTCGGCCTCCTCGAGCTCCCACTGCGTCTCGGGCGTCACGGCGCGCAGGGTGGCGCCGATCGCCTGCAGGAAGAGGGTGAAGGTCCCGCCCGCCACGGTCAGGACGGTGAGGATCGCGCGGACGCCCCGGGTGTCGGTCCCGAACATGAGTCCGGCACCGAGGAGCACCGCCACCACGAGGGCGAGGATGCTCAGGATGCTGCCGATGACCTCGTTGTTGCGGGCGACGAAGCCTGAGGGAGCGGTGTCAGCCATGGGCCGACCTTATTCGACCGCTCCCATTCGATTGGGGTGGGCAGCCCCGGGAGCCGTAACCTTGAGCGGTCATGACCAGCACTCCGACGCAGCCGAGGACCTACGAGGTCCGCACCTACGGGTGCCAGATGAACGTCCACGACTCCGAGCGCCTCTCCGGGTTGCTCGAGGGTGCGGGCTACGCCGCCGCCACCGAGGGCGAGCAGGCGGACGTCGTCGTGTTCAACACCTGCGCCGTGCGCGAGAACGCCGACAACAAGCTCTACGGCAACCTGTCCCACCTGGCGCCGATCAAGGCCGCGAACCCCGGTCTGCAGATCGCGGTGGGTGGTTGCCTGGCCCAGAAGGACCGCGCCACCATCACCGAGAAGGCGCCGTACGTCGACGTCGTCTTCGGCACCCACAACATCGGCTCCCTGCCGGCGCTGCTCGACCGGGCGAGGGTGCAGGAGGAGGCGCAGGTCGAGATCCTCGAGTCGCTCGACGTGTTCCCCTCGACGCTGCCGACCAAGCGTGAGTCGGCGTACGCCGCCTGGGTCTCGGTGAGCGTCGGCTGCAACAACACGTGCACGTTCTGCATCGTCCCGGCGCTGCGCGGCAAGGAGAAGGACCGCCGCCCCGGCGAGATCCTCGCCGAGATCGAGGCGCTCGTCGCCGAGGGCGTCTCGGAGATCACCCTGCTGGGCCAGAACGTCAACGCGTACGGCGTCGAGTTCGGCGACCGGCAGGCGTTCTCCAAGCTGCTGCGGGCCTGCGGTGCGATCGAGGGCCTGGAGCGGGTCAGGTTCACCAGCCCGCACCCGGCCGAGTTCACCGACGACGTCATCGAGGCCATGGCCGAGACGCCGAACGTGATGCCCAGCCTGCACATGCCGCTGCAGTCCGGCTCCTCCAAGGTCCTCAAGGACATGCGCCGGTCCTACCGGCAGGAGAAGTTCCTCGGCATCATCGAGCGGGTACGCGCCGCGATGCCCGATGCCGCGATCACCACCGACATCATCGTCGGCTTCCCCGGGGAGACCGAGGAGGACTTCCAGGAGACCCTGAAGGTCGTGCGCGAGGCCCGCTTCTCCGGCGCGTTCACCTTCCAGTACTCCAAGCGCCCCGGCACCCCCGCCGCGACCCTGCCCGACCAGGTCGCCAAGGCCGAGGTGACCGACCGCTACAACCGGCTCGTCGAGCTGGTCAACGAGATCACCTGGGCCGAGAACCAGAAGCTCCTCGGCCGTGAGCTCGAGCTCATGGTGGCCGAGGGCGAGGGACGCAAGGACGCCGCGACGCACCGCCTCTCGGGTCGCGCCCCGGACAGCCGGCTGGTCCACTTCGAGGCCGACTTCTCCGCCGTCGAGGGCGCACCCCGTCCCGGCGACATGGTGACCGTCGAGATCACCCACGCCGCCCCGCACCACCTGGTGGCCGACGGACCGGTGCGCGCGTTGCGTCGTACCCGCTCCGGTGACGCGTGGGAACGACGTACGGCCGAGCCTGCGGCGACCTCGGCGAGCGTGGGTCTCGGGATGCCCGCGATCGGCGTTCCCGACGCGCTCCCCGAGGCTCCGTCCTGCGGTTGATCCCCGTCGTGGGCTAGATTCGATGCGATGCCAGCGGATGAACCAACCATTCTCGCAACCTCGGGCGGCATCGTTCCCGGCGCACGAACGCGCTGGTCGGTCGGCCCGCTGACCCGTCATGCCGTGGACCTGGCCGGAGTGAACGGGCGGGCGCCACGGGTGTGCTTCCTCGCGACGGCGTGCGGTGACGCGCCCTCGGTGATCCGGGACTTCTACGACATGGCGCAGGTCGCGGGCTTCCGGGCCAGCCACCTGCAGCTGTTCACGATGCCCAACATCGAGGACGTCCGCGGCCACCTGCTGGCCCAGGACGTGATCTGGGTCTGGGGTGGCAGCGTCGCCGGTCTGCTCGCGATGTGGGAGCTGCACGGCGTCGACCAGGTCATGCGCGAGGCCTGGGAGTCCGGCGTCGTGCTGACGGGCGTCTCCGCAGGGTCGATCTGCTGGCACACCGGTGGCACGACGGACTCATTCGGCCCGGACCTGCGCCCCATCACCAACGGGCTCGGACTGGTCCCCTTCTCCAACGGCGTCCACTACGACTCCGAGGAGCAGCGACGTCCGCTGTTCCAGAAGCTCATCGGGGACGGCGTGCTCCCGTCCGGCTACGCCACCGACGACGGCGTCGGCGTGCTCTACCGAGGCTCGTCGTTCGCGGAGGCGCTCACCGAGACCGACGGCAAGGCGGCGTACTTCGTCGAGCGCACCGCTGACGGCGGCGTGGTCGAGACCAGGCTGGCGACCCGCCGGATCCGCTGAGTCCCCATCCGCCGTCTGCTCAGGCGGGGGACTCCTGCGTCGGAGGCGGCTCGGGGTTGCCCTTGGTCGCTTCGGTCTCGGTGTCCTCGCCCTCGAGCGCCTCCACCGGGATCTCGTCGGTCGCCGGGTTCGTACGCGGGTCGGGGTCGTGGGGCTCGGTCGAATAGGCGCCGTCGCCACCGACACCCTCCATCGCGTTGGGCCCACCCGGAGGCGGTGCCTGCGGCTCGGCGACGGGCTCCGGGGGAGGGGGCAGCTTCTGGTCCTCGCTCATGCACGGGTGGTGCCCGTTGGTGGAGCGTTCAACCGGCGGGTCGACGGCGTGTCGGACGAACTCTCAGAACCCCGCGTGGCTCAGCGCGGGGAGGTCACCCCGGCGGAGGCCATCGAGCACGATCCGCTCGTGCGGGACGACCGGATCGGGGAGGTCGTCGAGGGGGAACCAGCGCAGGCCGGCGCACTTGGCCGGCTCCACGATCCGCGGTTCGCCGGTCCAGGAGCGGGCGGTGAAGAAGAAGTCGATCCGCTCGTCGATCGGGAGGTCGCGGGCCGTGCGCTGCATGGCGGTCGCGAAGACGAGGTCGAGCGCGCTCACGGCGATCTCCTCGAGGGCTTCGCGGTGAGCCGCCTGCTCGGCCGTCTCGCCGCGCTCGACGTGCCCCGCGGCCGCAGCCGCCCAGTGGGCGTCCATGTAGCCGGTGCCCTGACGCAGCTGAAGGAGGACCTCCGTGCCTTCCTCCCCCTCGCGGAGGAGGAAGACGTAGGAGGCGGGGACGACGACGAACCGGACCTGGCCGGTCACGGGGTCGGCCACACTCATCGGCACATCACTTGATGTCGTCGTCCTTGCCGTCGAGGCCGTCGAGCGCGTCCTTGGCCTTGTCGACGCCGGTGTCGATCTTGTCGTCGTACTTGCCGCCGGTCTTGTCGGAGGCGAAGTCGGCGGCCTTGTCGAGACCGTCGCTGATCTTGTCGCCCTGGCTGTCGACGGCGTCGCTCAGCTTGTCCTTGGCGTCATCGAGAAATCCCACGAGAAAACCCCCGTTGCTGGATGTGGGCGACCCGCTCCGGGCCACCACGAACACCTTGCCAGACTAGTGCCATGTCCGATCCGTCGTCCCCGCCGATCATCGCGATCGTCGGACCCACGGCGAGCGGCAAGACCTCGCTCTCACTCGACCTCGCCCAGGCGCTGGGTGGGGAGATCGTCAACACCGATGCGATGCAGGTCTACCGGGGCATGGACATCGGTACGGCGAAGCTCCCGGTCGAGGAGCGCAGGGGCATCCCGCACCACCTGCTCGACACCCTCGACGTGCAGGACCCGGCGACGGTGGCGCACTTCCAGGCCTGGGCGCGCGCCGCCATCGCCGACATCAGGTCCCGCGGCGCCTCGCCCGTGCTCGTCGGCGGATCGGCGCTCTACACCCGGGCCATCCTCGACCGCTTCGAGTTCCCCGCCACCGACCCCGAGGTCCGCGCGCGCCTCGAGGCCGAGCTCGACGAGGTCGGCAGCGCGGTGCTCCACCGACGCCTCCTCGACCTCGACCCGGTCTCGGGGGAGCGGATTCCCGCCGAGAACGGGCGGCGCATCGTCCGCGCCCTCGAGGTCATCGCGATCACGGGCGAGCCGTTCAGCACCGGCCTGCCCGAACCGGAGTACGCCGACCCGGCGACCGTCCAGATCGGCGTCGCCATCGAGCGCGACGTGCTGGAGGCGCGGATCCGCCTGCGCGTGCGGGAGATGTTCGACGCCGGCCTGCTCGACGAGGTCGAGCGTCTGCTCGGCGAGGGTCTCGCCGAGGCCCGGACCGCCTCGATGGCGATCGGGTACCGCCAGGCGAGGGCCGTGCTCGATGGGTCGATGACGTTGGACGAGGCCGTCGATCGGACCGTCATCGCGACCCGGCAGTTCTCCCGCCGTCAGATGGCGTGGTGGAAGATCGACCCGCGCATCACCTGGGTGGAGCACGACGACCCGGACCGCGTCGCGAAGGCGCTGGACGTCGTTCAGCGGGGCTGACCTGCTCCCGTCTCCCGGCGGATGTCATGCGATGTGGCTGCTCGGGTGACCAGTTCGTATGACTTCCCCGCGGTGACCGGGCCGACCTCGGCGGACGTCATGCGATGTGGCTGCTCGAGCGACCAGTTCGTATGACTTCCCCGCGGTGACACGGCCGCCCCTCACAGCCGCTTCAACGCCGACTCCGCAGCGTTGAACCCCGCCATCCCGTGCACGCCGCCGCCGGGCGGTGCGGCCGAGGAGCAGAGGTAGACCCCGTCCACACCGAGCGTGTAGGGGTCGAGAGCGGGGCGGGGACGGAACGCGATCTGCCGGGCGGTGTTGGCGCCGGCACCGATGTCGCCGCCGACGTAGTTGGCGTTGTAGGCCTCGAGCTCGGCAGGACCCCGGGTCGAGACGGCGAGGATGCGGTCGCGGAAGCCCGGGGCGAACCGCTCGATCTGCGCGATGACCGCCTCGGTGGCGTCGCCGGTCCACCCGTGCGGGACGTGGGCGTAGGCGTAGATCGGGTTGGCCGTGCCGCTGGAGCGTGACGGGTCGATGACGTACTGCTGGCCGAACAGCACGAACGGCCGCTCGGGCATCTCGCCGCGCAGCGTCATCGCCTCGGTGGCGACCAGCTCGTCCGCGGTTCCGCCGAGGTGCAGGGTGCCCGCGCGTCGGCAGTCCGGGTTGGTCCACGGGACGTCGCCCTCGATCGCGAAGTCCACCTTGAAGGACCCCGGTCCGTAGGTGACGCGTCGCAGGGCCCGCTGGATCCGAGCCGGCAGCCGGTCGCCGACGATCTCGAGGACCCCGGTCGGGGCGGTGTCGAGCAGGACGACGTCGGGTGCCCTGCCGGTGAGGTCGCGGAGCTGGTCGAGCGAGGTCACCCGCACGCCCGCCTGCGCCTTGCCGCCGTACGACGCGAGCTCGGCCAGCAGCGCCCGGGTGATCGCCTCGGTGCCGCCCTGCGCCACCGGCCAGCCGACGGCATGGGCGGCGGCGGTCAGCATCATGCCGATGGAACCGGTGAGCGGGGTGTCGAGGCGGCCGAACTTGTGCGCCGCGACGCCGATGAACAGGGCCCGCGCGGGCTCGTCCCGAAAGCCCTTGACGAGCGTGGTGGCGGGCAGGACTGCCCTGGCGCCGAAGCGCGCCATCGTGACCGGGTGGCGCGGAACGTGCACGACGGGCCCGAGGACCTCGGTGATCAGGTCGTCGAAGTTGCGCACCGCCGGCTCGAACAGCCGCAGCCAGCGGGCCTCGTCGACCCCGAGGGCGGCGGCCGAGGCGGCGAGGTCGCGGGTGGCGAAGCCGGCGCGACCGTCGTCGAGCGGATGGGCCACCTCGACCTCGGGCCACATCCACCTCAGGCCGTGTCGCTCCAGGCCCAGCGAGTTGAAGAAGGGCGAGGCGACACCGGTCGGGTGGAACGCCGCGCAGTCGTCGTGGAGGACGCCGGGCAGCGTCAGCTCGCTGGTGCGGGTCCCGCCGCCGAAGCGGTCGTGGGCCTCGAGCACGGTCACGTCCACGCCCGCCTGGGCCAGTCGGATCGCGCCGGCGAGCCCGTTGGGTCCGCTTCCGACGACGACGGCAGAGGTCACGACACGGGATCCTTCCCTGTGGTCAGCGTTCCCTTGCGACGGTAGCCGTCGGCCGTCCAGGTCACCTGCAGCGGGATCGGGCCGTTCGGCAGCCACGGCTGCTCCTTGACGGCGTCGCGGACGTCCCACGTCCCCCGCTCGACCACGCCGAGGGCCGCGTCGATGACCCGGTAGTGCTGCGGGGTCCCGGTCCGCCACGGGGTGGCCTGCGCCTCGGCGTACACGGAGACCAGGTCGCCCGGGGCGAGGTTCAGCCGCTTCTGCACCGCTGCGACCAGGCGCTCGTCGTTGAGGTGCCCGTCGCCGAAGTTCCAGCCGAGCAGGATGTTGGACATGAACTCGCCCTCGCGGACGTTGCGGCCCTCGATGTCGTCGAGGTGCTCGTAGAGGACCGAGAAGAGGCCGCGCCCCTGGCTGTGCAGTGCGCGCCAGCCGTTGACCTTCTGCAGGGTCATCTCGGCGTCGTCCTTCTCGTAGGGCATCCCGAGCATCCGCTGGAGCTGGTCGAGCTGGGTCTCCACGCACTTGATCTCGTTGAGCCGCTCCTCGACGCCGGGGCGCATCGCCCACACCGCGGTCGCCCAGTTGCCGGCGTACTGGCGCATGCTCGGCAGGAAGCTGACCAGGTCGGGCCGCAGCGAGCCCAGGATCGGCGAGGCGGTGAGCAGGACGAACACGGGGACGAGCAGCAGCGGCTCGGAGAACTCCCAGATGTTGTAGGTGCTCGCGTCGAACCCGTCACCGAAGCCGCCCCACAGCACGATCGCGATGAAGCCGAAGAAGACGTTCCACTCCAACGGCACGGCCATGGGGAACGTGGACGTGATGTAGATGTGGAAGACGAGCATGGCCACGGCGGCGATCGCGGCGATCGTCGTGTTCGTCGTCAGGAGCAGCACCAGCGGGATGCCGATCTCGACGGCGGTCCCGTTGACGTGCGCCATGAACCAGGCGAGCCGGCCCGGGCGGAGGTCGCCGTTGGCGACGTCGCGGTAGTGGGCGTGCTTGATCGCGCTCGGCACCCCGGGGCTGTTGGAGACCATCGGCGGTACGACGTGCTCGAAGTGCAGGCCCAGCTTGGACGCGCCCGCGCCGATCCACACCACGCAGATGACGATCTTGAACACCATGACGAGGTTGACGAAGTCCGCATCGGTGGCGCCCTCCGCCATGACCAGGGCGCCGAAGGTCGCGGAGAAGAGCATGATCGGGAGGTACTGCTCGGAGCGGGCCGCGAGGAAGACGACCTTGTCGCGCAGACCCATCAGCGGCATCAGCACGAGGATCGGCACGAACGCGATCGGCGGCACCAGCTCCTGCGGTCCGGTGCCGAGGGGGAGGTGGGCGACCACCTCGGCCGGCACCAGCAGAGGCAGCGCCAGGGCCGCGAGGACGGCGACGTACAGGAGCACGTCGACGACGGTGCGCGTGTCGCCCCCGGTGAGCGGGACCTTGTCGCCCCAGGGCGCCATTCGGATCGTGCCCGGGCGCAGCCAGTACCGGATGTTGCCGAGGAACGGCATGAAGTGACCGCACAGGGGGCCGAACGCGCCGCCGAGGCCGATGACCTCCAGCAGCATCAGCCACACGGCGAGCTTCTGGTAGACCACGATCGAGTCGAACCACGTGCCCGGCTCGGTGAAGTGGACGTACTCGGTCGTCATCGAGGTGATGGCCAGGCCGACGGCGAAGTAGAGCCCGAGCATCTTGATGATGTAGATCAGCGTCAGCGCACGGGGCGTGCCGAAGCCGTCGTCGACCCAGTTGGTCGTCAGGACCCGGAGCCGGTCGCTCAAGGACATCCGGACGAACTCGGCCGGCGGCACCGGCTGCTCTGCGGGCTTGAGGAATCCCATTGCTCAGGCACCCTTTCCTGCGGTGGCGGCGAGGCGGGTGCGCAGGCCGGGCTTGTCGATCTTGCCGACGGGGTTCTTGGGGAGACTCTCCAGCACATGGACCGCCACGGGAACCTTGATCTTGGTCAAGTCTTCCCGGCAGCGCGCCAGCAGCGCATCGGTGTCGATGGTGGCGCCCGGCTCCGGGGCCACGAAGGCGATGGGCACCTCGCCGTACACGGGGTGGGCTCCGCCGACCACAGCCGCCTCCAGCACGGAGGGATCGCTGTGCAGGACGTTCTCGATCTCCTTCGGGTAGATGTTCTCCCCACCGCGGATGATCATGTCCTTGATCCGGTCGACGATGCGCAGGTAGCCGTCGTCGTCGAGGATCCCGACGTCGCCGGTGTGCAGCCAGCCGTCACCGAGCGTCTCGGCGGTCGCCTCCGGCCGGTTGAGGTAGCCCCGCATGACGTTGTCGCCCTTGATCACGACCTCACCGCGCTCGCCGTTGGGGAGCAGCGTCCCGTCGGGCGCCATCACGGCGACCAGCTGTCCGGGCATCGCAGGTCCGACGGTGCCGGGCTTGCGCAGGCCGTCGACCGGGTTGCAGGTCGAGGCGCAGGTGCCCTCGGAGAGCCCGTACCCCTCGACCATCGGGAAGCCGAACCTCTTTTCCACGGCGGCGAAGAGCTCGGGCGGCGCGGGAGCAGCGCCGCAGATCGCGAACCGCACCGAGCTGACGTCGGGCTGCACCTCGGCGGGGAGCGCGACCAGGTGGGAGTAGATCGTCGGCACCGCGGAGAAGAACGTCGGCCGGAACTCCTCGATGGCCCGCACGAACTCGACCGGGTGGAAGCGCTGCAGCACCGTGAGCTGGGCGCCCACGGACAGCGGGGTCAGGAAGCTGACGCAGATGGCGTTCACGTGGAAGAGGGGCAGGACCAGCAGGCAGTGGTCCTCCGCGGTGACGCCGATGGCCTCACCCATGCTGGCGATCATCGCGCCCACGTTGCCGTGGTCGAGCATCACTCCCTTGGGCTTGCCGGTCGACCCGCTCGTGTAGACGAGCAGCGCGAGGTCGCTGATCGGCGTCGTCAGCTCCGGCAGGGTGCCCGCGGGCGTCCGCGCCAGGTCGTCGACGGCGAGCACCGGCACGCCGGCGTTCCCGGCGCCCCCGGGATCGCTGGTGGAGGAGACGACCAGGGTCGCGCCGGAGTCACCGATCTGGTGGCCGGCCTCGGTCGCGGTGAAGGTGGGGTTGACCGGTGTGGCCGCGGCGCCCAGGCGCCAGGCCGCCATGATCGAGACGAGCAGCTCGACCCGGTTGGGGAGCATCACGGCGACGACCGAACCGGCGCTGACGCCGAGGCCGGCGAACTGCTCGGCGACGGCCTCCACCCGCTGGCCGAACTCGCGATAGGTCAGGGCGGTGCGGTCGTCGCGGACGCACGGCCTCTCGTCGTACGACGTCGGGCGGTGCCAGGGGAGCCAGGTGGGATCGATCGTGCTCATGACGCTGAGGCTAGGCCCGCGGATCCGCGGCGATCTTGGTGCCGGAGACCAAACTCGGTGGCCGGATTCGGCTCGGTGGTGGCAAGAACAGCCCGACGTGAGTCTGCGAGGATGGCGTGACGGTCGTCACCGATTGGTGCCGTGCCCCAAGTCGGCTACCCGGGGGAGACGGATCATGACGGACGCGGAGACCGAGCTCCAGGCGATCGCGGGCCTCCTGGCCGAGCGTCGGGTCGAGCTGACGGCGTTCCTCGTCGCGCAGTTCGGTGAGCGGATCCCCGAGCTCCCGCGCGACCCCAACCTGGTCGACCTGCTCAACGGCAGCGCCGGGTCCAACCTCGAGACGCTCGCGCATCTGCTGCGCGGACACGTGCCGATCGGCGAGATCAGGGCACCGGCCGCCGCCGTCGAGTACGCCCGCCGCCTGGCCCAGCGCGGCACGCCCCCGAGCGCGCTGCTGCGCGCCTACCGACTGGGCCAGCAGCTGATCCTGCGCTGGGCCGGTGGCGAGATCCAGGCGCGGGTGCTGGACCCGTCGGTCGCGCTGGCCACCAGTCAGCTGCTCACCGAGACGTCCTTCCAGTACGTCGACGCCGTCTCCGAGGACGTCATCGGCGCCTATCAGGACGAACGCGAGCGGTGGCTGGCCAACCGCAGTGCCGTGCAGCGCGAGACCGTCGATGCGCTGCTGCGCGGTGAGCGCGTCGACCTCGCGGCGAGCGAGGCGGCGCTCGGCCACCGGCTGCGTCAGCACCACCTCGGCGTCGTGCTCTGGGCCAGGGGCGGTGACGCGGACGCAGGGCTGGCCGACTGCGAGCGGATCCTGGGGCGCATCGCCGAACGTGTCACTCCCGGCGGCCACGCGCTCTTCGTGCCCCGCGACCGGGAGACCGCGTGGGGGTGGCTCCCGATCGGCCGGTCAGGCGACCTCGACGTCGCCGAGGTCGTCGCAGCGGTCGAGGAGACCGTGCGCGCGGCCGGCGGCAACGTGCGCGTCGCCGTCGGCGTACCCGAGGCCGGCGAGCCCGGCTTCCGCGAGACCCATGTCGGTGCGCTCGCCGCCCACCAGGTCGCCCTGCTGGGTGCTGCGGATGCCGGACCGGTCATCTCCTTCAACGATCCCTCGGTCCGCGCCGCCGCGCTGCTGGCCCGGGACCTGTCCTCCACCCGGTGGATCGTCAACCGGAGCCTGGGCAACCTGGCTGTCGACACCGATGCGGCCGGGCGCATGCGCGAGACCCTCCTCGCCTTCCTGGAGGACCGGGAGAGCTATGTCGCGACGGCGGCGCGGCTGCACCTGCACAAGAACACCGTGAAGTACCGCGTCGATCGCGCCGTCGAGGCCCGCGGCCGGCCCCTCGGCGAGGAGCGGCTCGACCTCGAGCTGGCCCTGGTCGCCTGCAAGTGGCTCGGTCCGGCCGTGCTGCGCAAGAACGGTCAGGCAGCCGCGCACTGATCCGGTCCAGACTGGTCGCATGACCGGTCGCGATCGCCTTCGAGAGCTGCTGGATGCCGTGCTCGACGAGGAGAACCGGACGCTTGGGCAGATGGCGGACGGGGCGTTCGCGTCGCCGTACCACTTCTCCCGGTTGCTCTCCCGTGACGTCGGCGAGGCGCCCGTGGCCCTGCGTCGACGGGTGATGCTCGAGCGCGCGGCCTGGCGGCTGCGTGGGGGAGCGACGGTCACCGAGACCGCCTGGGAGGCGGGATATGAGTCCCTCGAGGGGTTCAGCCGCGCGTTCACGCGGGCCTACGGCCACCCGCCGAGCGCGGACACCGACGCCCACGTCTGGCTGCCCGCGCCCAACGGCATCCACTTCCACCCGCCCATCAGCCTGTGGGTCCACAGCACGGAGCAGACCATGAACCCCGTCACCGACCAGCTCGTCCGCCATGACCTCGACGACGTGCGTGAGCTGATCGAGCACGCCAAGGCGCTGAGCGTCGAGGACTGGTCGGCGGTGCGGATGCCCGGCCACCAGGTCGCTGCCTGGGAAGGGCCGGAGGAGTCGATCGCGGCTGTCCTCGAACGCGCGGTCTTCGCCAAGGAGGTCTGGCTCGCGGCGATCGAGGGCACCGACTTCCCGGTCGTCGATCACGCTGCCGATCCGGTCGCGCTCCTCGCCCGCCAGGAAGCGGTCGCAGGTCGCTGGCTCGCCGTCGTCCGCGACATCGACCGACGCGGTGCGTGGGACGACCAGATCATCGACGCACTGTGCGATCCGCCCGAGTCGTTCGTGCTCAGCAGCATCGTGACGCACGTCCTGACCTTCAGTGCCTACCGCCGCCAGCTCTCCCGGATCTGGCTGCGCACCGCCGGTGTCGACCTCGACGACGGTGACCCCATCAACTGGATGCGACGAGACCGATGACCCGAACCGTGTACTACACCGCCACCACGCTCGACGGCTTCATCGCCGATCCGGACGACTCGCTGGACTGGCTGATGCGCCAGGCCCAGGAGGACGGCGGCGCACAGAACTACGAATCCTTCATCAAGGGCGTCGGTGCCGTCGTGATGGGCTCCACGACCTACGAGTGGGTCCTCGCGCACCTCGAGAAGTCCGGCGAGGCGTGGTTCTACTCGCAACCCTCGTGGGTGATGACGACCCGCGAGCTCCCCGTCCTCGAGGGCGCCGACGTGCGCTTCGCGTCGGGCAGCGTCGCCGACGTGTACGACGACCTGCGCACCGCTGCCGGCGACCTGGACATCTGGGTGGTCGGTGGAGGGGACCTGGCCGGGCAGTTCGCGGACGCCGGCCACCTCGACGAGATCGTGGTGTCGATCGCCCCCGTCGCGCTCGGCGCCGGCCGACCGATCCTGCCGCGCCGCCTGGAGCTCCGGCTGGTCGAGACCGCGCAGAACGGTGCCTTCGTCACCGCACGCTACGAGGTCGACGGGATCCTGCTCGAGG
This sequence comes from Nocardioides sp. Root190, assembly GCF_001428565.1. Taxonomy (GTDB): domain Bacteria; phylum Actinomycetota; class Actinomycetes; order Propionibacteriales; family Nocardioidaceae; genus Nocardioides. The sequence goes on from NZ_LMIA01000008.1 coordinate 374,587, forward strand.
ACCGCTGACCCGTTGGTCGAGGAGGTCGCGCAGCGACCGTCTCGAGACCCCCTGCTCCGGTGCCGGTACTKGMCSGGCRGGTTGGGTGCACCGCGGAGGTCGCGCAGCCTGACCCGTTGGTCGAGGAGGTCGCGCAGCGACCGTCTCGAGACCCCCTGCTCCGGYGCCGGTACTGGACGGGCGGGTTGGGTGCACCGCGGCGGGTGGTCTCGAGACGGCCGCGGGCGGCCTCCTCGACCAACGGGMCGAGTCATCTGACCGTCTCGAGCCCCCTTCTCCGATGCACCCCACAGGCCCCACAGGACTCCGATTCGTCCCCTCGTGATCGCGTCTCTCGACGAGGGACGAGTTCTGCACAGGGTGCCCGACAGCGGCTGGATCCTTCGGCGCCGTACGCGCAAGGTCGCCAGATGCCATGGACATACATCGTCGAGTGCGCGGACGGATCGTTCTACGTCGGGAGCACCTGGGATCTCGAGCGGCGCATCGGCGAGCACAACGAAGGTCTCGGCGCGGCCTACACCCGGCGCAGGTCCCGTCGACCGGTTCACCTGGTGTGGGCCGCGGACTTCCACCGCATCGAGGACGCCTTCCGGTTCGAGAAGCAGGTGCAGGGATGGGGCAGGGCGAAGCGGCTCGCGCTGATCGAGGGCCGCTGGCACGCGCTGCCGTTGCTCGCCAGTCGTGGACACGCCGGGACGCAGCTGCGGCGTGAGGCGCAGGCGGAGGACGCGAGGTCTCGTGCGGCCGAGTGATCTGCCCGCCCCGAGACCCCTTGCTCCGGTGCCGGTACTKGCCCGGCGGGTTGGGTGCACCGTGGCGGGTGGTCTCGAGACGGCCGCGGGCGGCCTCCTCGACCAACGGTGCTGGCCCGCACCGCCTAGGCTTGAGCGGTGACCTGGACCGAGATCTCCGACGACGCGGCGCTGACTGCGCTCCTCGGTGAGCCCACCGCCGCGGCGCGGGGCAAGGAGCGGTCCACGCTGACCGATGTCGATCGCGACTGGCTCGCGTCCACGCCGTTCTGCTTCCTGGCGACGGCCGACGCGGAGGGTCGCTGCGACGTGTCGCCGAAGGGCGATCCAGCGGGCCAGCTGGTGCACGTGATCGACGAGACCACCATCGCCATCGCGGAGCGTCCCGGGAACCGTCGCGCCGACGGCTACCGCAACATCCTCGCGAACGGCCAGGTCGGCCTGAACTTCCTGATCCCGGGCCGCGGCGACACCCTGCGCATCAACGGCCGCGCCCGGCTCGTCAGCGAGGCGCCTTTCTTCGACGACCTCGTGGTCAAGGGCCACCGGCCGCTCCTGGCGGTCGTCGTCGAGATCGAGACGGTCTTCTTCCACTGCGCGAAGGCGTTCCTGCGCTCGCAGCTGTGGCACCCCGAGACGTGGGAGCCGGAGGCGATCGTGCCGCGTCGCGCCGTGCTGGCACAGCGCCTGGAGCGTCCGGAGACCAGCATCGAGGAGCTCGACGACTACTACGGCCAGAGCTACGAGGAGCGCCTCTATGTCCAGCCCTGACGCGTCGTACCCGTTCCTCAAGGGCCACGGCACCGAGAACGACTTCGTGCTGCTGCCCGACCACGACTGCAGCGTCCACGGCGACCTGCCCGCCGAGCGGGTGCGGGCGCTGTGTGACCGTCGTGCCGGGATCGGTGGCGACGGCGTGCTGCGCGTCGTCCGCTCGAGCCACTCGAGCGACGGCGGTGCCGAGTGGTTCATGGACTACCGCAACTCCGACGGATCGATCTCGGAGATGTGCGGCAACGGCGTCCGTGTCTTCGGTCGCCACCTCGCCGAGCAGGGCCTGGTCGACCCGTCCGCGCCCGTGCCGGTCGCCACCCGCGCCGGCATCAAGGTGCTGAGCTTCGCGGGCGGCACCGCCGACGGCGAGATCACCGTCGACATGGGCATCCCGAAGGTGCTGGAGCAGACCGAGGTTTCGATCGACGGTCGGACGTGGTCCGCGCTTCACGTCGACATGGGCAACCCCCACGCGGTCGCGTTCGTCGACGACCTGGCCGACGTCGGTCACCTGCTCGACGCGCCGGTCCACGACCCGGGCGTCTACCCCCACGGCGTCAACGTCGAGTTCGTCGTACGACGCGGGCCGCGCCATGTCGCGATGCGGGTCCACGAGCGCGGCTCCGGTGAGACCCGCTCCTGCGGGACCGGCGCCTGCGCCGTCATGGTCGCCACGGCCCTCGCCGACGACGCTGACCGCGACACCGACTACCGCATCGACCTGCCCGGCGGGACGCTGCGCATCTCCTGGACCGCTGAGGACCGGGTCCTGATGACGGGCCCGGCCGTCGTCGTGGCGTCGGGCACCACCGACCTCTGAGCCGGCCCCGGCCCGTCTCTGACAGTGACACCGTTGGTGTCACCGTCCCCGTCGCGCCCCTATGCTCCCGATCATGGAACTCACCGGATCTTCCGCCATCGTCACCGGAGGCGCGTCGGGCATCGGCGCCGCCGCTGCCCGCCAGCTCGCTGCCAAGGGTGCGACCGTCATCGTCGCGGACCTGCAGGCCGACAAGGGCGAGGCCCTCGCCGCCGAGATCGGCGGCGTCTTCGCGCTCGTCGACGTCACCAACACCGAGCAGATCGCGGGCGCCGTCAAGGCCGCTGCCGAGATCGCGCCGCTGCGTGCGGTCGTCAACTCGGCCGGCATCGGCTGGGCGCAGCGCACGATCGGTCGCGACGGCCTGGTTGAGTCGGCCCACTCGCTGGAGGCCTTCACCAAGGTCATCCACATCAACCTGATCGGCACCTTCGACATGGTCCGCCAGGCCGCGACGGCGATGAGCCTGAACGAGCCCGACGCCGACGGCTGCCGGGGCGCGATCGTCAACCTCGCCAGCGTGGCTGCGTTCGACGGCCAGATCGGCCAGGCGTCGTACTCCGCGTCCAAGGGCGGCGTCGTCGGGATGACCCTCCCGGTCGCCCGCGACCTCTCGGCTGCCGGCATCCGGCTCAACACGGTGGCGCCGGGCCTGATCGACACCCCCATCTACGGCGAGGGCGAGGCAGCCGACGCGTTCAAGGCCAACCTCGGCCAGAACGTGCTGTTCCCCAAGCGTCTGGGCACTGGCGACGAGCTCGCCTCGATGGTGCTGGAGTGCCTGACCAACTCGTACATGAACGGCGAGGTCATCCGCGTCGACGGCGGCATCCGGATGCCCCCGAAGTAGTTCGGCTCCGACGACCAAGTCGTCGCACGGACTTCACCCGCGCGTCGGCCGGCGAACCCTCGCCGGTCGGCGCGCGGCGCTTTTCTGGTGGTCGTGACGCTGCTCTGGGACGACCAGGACCGACTCGGCGAGCTGCGGGTCGGGCGCCGGACCTCCATCGTCGCCGGGCTGTCCGGCGTCTCCGTCCTCGGCCTCGCCGACCGGTGGCCGAGCTTCGTGGAGCGACGACGGGACCTCACCACCGGCGTCCGCAGCGGCGAGGTGACGACGGACTCCGCGGTGATCTGGTCGCGCGCGCTCGTGCCGAGCCGGCTGATGGTGCGCCTGTCCAGCAACACCCGGGTGCTGCGGACGGTGCGTGGGCAGTGGGCCGACCCGCGCACCGACCTGACCGCCCGCCTCCACCTGCGCGACCTCGCACCCGGACGCGAGTACGACGCCGAGGTGTGGTTCGAGACGCCGGAGGGGGAGCGGAGTGCGCCGCAGTCGCTGACCTTCTCCACCGCGCCGATCCACGCCGCCGCCCAGTCGATCGTCTGGTCCGGCGACACCAACGGGCAGGGCTGGGGGATCGACCGGTCGCGGGGCGGGATGACGGCGTACCGCACGATGCTCGACCTGCGACCCGACCTGTTCGTCCATGTCGGGGACACCATCTACGCCGACGAGCCGATGGAGTCCTCCAAGCTGCTGCTCGAGAACGGCACCACCTGGCAGAACGAGCTGACCGAGGAGGTGCTGGTCGTCGCCGAGACCCTCGAGCAGTTCCGCGGCCGGCACCGCTACCCGCTGCGCGACGACAACGTCCGCGACTTCAACGCCGCCGTGCCCTCGGCCGTGCAGTGGGACGACCACGAGACCTGCAACAACTGGTGGCCGGGTGAGGTGATCGACGACGACCGCTACACCGAGCGCCATGCCGACGTCCTGGCCGTGCGGGGTCGCCGGGCCTGGCAGGAGTACCAACCCGTTCCCGTACGACGCCTGGTTCCCGCCGGCGGCGACGGCTTCGTGCCGCAGCGGCTCCACCGCCGGATCCCGCGCGGCCAGCACCTGGACCTGTTCCTGCTCGACATGCGCAGCTTCCGGGGGGCGAACCCGGCCGCCGACCCGCGTGATGCCCGGGCGCCGCAGGGGCTGCTGGGCAGCGAGCAGGAGGACTGGCTGATCGCGAGCCTGCGGCGTTCGACGGCGACCTGGAAGGTGATCTCCATCGACCAGCCGCTCTCGGCTCCGGCCCGCCGCCTGCACGACCTCGACGGGGTGTCGAACGGCGACGGCGGCCGGCCGGTCGGGCGCGAGCCCGAGATCGGGCGGGTGCTCTCGGCCATCAAGAAGCACGCGATCAGCAATGTCGTCTGGATCACCGCCGACGTCCACTACACCGCGGCGAACCACTACGCGCCCGAGCGCGCTGGCTTCACCGACTTCGACCCGTTCTGGGAGTTCATCTCGGGGCCGCTCCACTGCTCGCCGTTCACGGCGCGTCCCGACGAGCTCGACCGGACCTTCGGGCCGCTGGTTCACTTCTCCCACGGCAAGGAGGAGTCGCTGCCGGTGATGATCGCGCCGCGACCCGACAACCAGCACATCGGCCACCTCGCGATCGCTGCCTCCGGCGAGCTCACCATCAGCTTGTACGACGGCGGGGGGACGGTGCTGTGGCAGCGCACCCTCGAGCCGGCCTGAGCATCACTCGACGCGCGAGCGCTCCTCGCGGGTGTAGCCGTCCATCATCGGGGCGGGTGCTCCGGCGGCGGCGACGCTGCGGTCGCCCCGCAGCTTGCTCAGCTTCTGCGAGGACATCGCCATCACGTCCTGGCTCTTGCCGCGGCCGTAGGTGACCGAGGCGTCGGCGGAGACGCCGAGGCTGGCGCCGACCTCGATGGCGTCCTGGTCGGCTCCCATGTACAGGAACTGCCAGGCGTAGTCCTTGGTCTGCTGCTCGACGAGCGCCTTGATGGCCGGGTGCGTCCACTCCTGGCTGGCGTTCTCGTGACCGTCGGTCATCACCGCGACGATGACGGTGCCGGGGCGCTCGTCGTCGCCGAGGGCGGCCAGGGAGGTGCCGGCCGTGGTGATCAGCCGGCCCATGGCGTCGAGCAGGGCGGTGGAGCCACGCGGCTGCAGCTGCAGCGCCGGAACCTCCTCGACCGGCAGGTCGGAGAAGACGAGGTCGTACTCGTTGTCGAACTGGGCGAGGGTGACCCGGCACTCGCCGACGGCAGCACGCTGCTCGGCGATGAAGGCCGCGAAGCCACCCTCGGTGTCGGCCTTGATGGACTGCATCGACCCGCTGCGGTCGAGCAGGAAGTAGAGGTGGGTGAGGTCGGCTCGGGTCATGGGATCCTCCGTTTCCGGGCGCGGTGGCGCCACTCAGGTGGTCCGACGCGGCTTGAACCGCATCGGCGCCGGGGTCGCGGCGGGTTGCCGCTGTTGGCCTGTCTCCAGGTCGTACTTCGCACGTTCGACACCAGCGGCCGTCACCCGGCCCCGCTCGTCGGCGTACGCGGCGAGGCTGCGGGTGCGGGCCAGGCGAGGACCGACGGCGTTCTCGGTGAGACCGGCCTTCGCCCCCGCCCCACGCAGGGACGCCTGGCCGCTCAGCACCGCCGTGGCCATCGCCTCGTCGATCAGCTCGGCGAGCTGGTCGGCCGCGTGGCGAAGGTAGGGCAGGGCTCCGACGGAATCGAGACCCTCGGCCTGGTCCAGGGTGGCGCGCACCGCCGTCAGGCTGCCCGGTGCCTCCGGACCTGTCCGGTCGCCTCGCGTGGTGTCGTTCATGGAGCCATGGTGCCGCACAAACTGCGGACACGCAAGTAGTGCGGCAGCGCAGGTACTGCGGCCTTGGCGTCCGGCGAGCGTAAAACGGGAAGCATCCGTGGGCTGCCGTCGTTACTCTGAAGACGCCTATGACGAACCATGCTGAAGACTTCACGCTCGCTGCCGCTCTCCGTGCCACCGAGGGTTGGGACGACCCCGACGACCTGGTGGACCCCGACAACCCGGACGACACCTGGGAGTCCGGGTACGCCGCCGACGACCCCGAAGACCTGACCACCGGCGAGATGGATCTCGCCGCCCGTCACGAGCTGCGCCGCGTCGCCGGTCTGCGCACCGAGCTCGAGGACATCACCGAGGTCGAGTACCGCCAGCTCCGCCTCGAGCGGGTCGTCCTCGTCGGCGTGTGGACCGAGGGCTCGATCCAGGACGTCGAGAACGCCATGGCCGAGCTCGCGCTGCTGGCCGAGACGGCGGGCTCCGAGGTGCTCGACGCCATCTACCAGCGCCGCCAGACGCCCGACCCCGCGACCTACATCGGCCGCGGCAAGGTCGAGGGACTGCGCGAGATCGTGCAGGCGAGTGGCGCGGACACCGTGATCTGCGACGGTGAGCTCGCCCCCTCGCAGCTGCGCAACCTGGAGGACAGGGTCAAGGTCAAGGTGGTCGACCGGACCGCGCTGATCCTTGACATCTTCGCCCAGCACGCGAAGTCCAAGGAGGGCCAGGCCCAGGTCGAGCTCGCCCAGCTCAGCTACATGAAGCAGCGCCTTCGTGGGTGGGGTGGCAACCTGTCGCGCCAGGCCGGCGGCCGCGTCGGCGCCGACGGCGGCGGCATCGGTGGCCGTGGTCCCGGTGAGACCAAGATCGAGACCGACCGTCGTCGCATCAACGACAAGATCGCCAAGCTCCGCCGGGAGCTGAAGCTGATGAAGGGGACCCGCGACACCAAGCGCCAGGGGCGTCGGCGTCACGAGATCCCCTCGGTCGCCATCGCGGGCTACACCAACGCCGGCAAGTCGTCCCTGCTCAACCGGCTCACCGGTGCCGGGGTCCTGGTCGAGGACTCCCTGTTCGCCACGCTGGACCCGACCACTCGTCGTACCCAGACCTCGGACGGGCGCATCTACACGATGAGCGACACCGTCGGATTTGTCCGGCACCTGCCGCACCAGCTGGTCGAGGCGTTCCGCTCGACCCTGGAGGAAGTGGCCGACGCCGACCTGATCGTCCACGTCGTCGACGGCTCCCACCCCGACCCCGAGGGCCAGCTCGCCGCGGTGCGCGAGGTGCTCGCCGACATCGACGCCAGCAAGATCCCCGAGCTGGTCGTGATCAACAAGATCGATGCCGCGGACCCGCTCGTGGTCGACCGGATCCGTCGCCGCGAGCCGCACTCTGTGGCTGTGTCCGCCCATACGGGCGAGGGCATCGCCGAGGCCATCGCTGCGATCGAGAACGACCTGCCGCGACCGCGCGTGGAGTTCACCGCCCTGGTGCCCTACGCCCGAGGCGACCTGATCGACCGCATCCACAAGGACGGCGAGATCAGCGAGATCGAGCACACCGCCGACGGGACGCACATCTCCGGTCGGGCCACCGAGGCCCTCGCCGGGGAGCTGGCCGCCTACGCCGTCTGACGGCCGCGTCGCACCGGGCGGGATTGCTCGTTCTGCGGCCGGAAATGAGCAATCCCGTCAGGTACGTCGGCGATGGGCAAGCCAGCGCGCGGCCTGCTCGCCGCTGAGCGCGCGACGACGGGCCACCGTCGACGTGTCGACCCACCACGCCGGCTGGTCCAGGGTCCACCGACGGGGTCCGGTTCGCGCCCGAGCACGGTCGTGAGCGGCGTCGAGTCGGCGCAGGAAGGCCTGGTCCTCGCCGTGACCTCCGATCATCGTGACGACCTCGATACCGGCGCCCCGGGCTGACTCCTGGCGGCCGAGGTCGTGCCTGCGGCGTTCGCGTCCGGCGTGCACGTCCCCGTCGTACTCCCCGGCCACACCGCTGACGGGGTCGAGGACATCGGGGGTGAACAGGTGGTTGCCCGCATGGTCGAAGACGGCGGCATTGCAGAGAAGGCGTGCCGGGCGATGGTCTGCCCAGAGCTTGCGGAGCCGGACTTCCTGCGGCGACCAGGCGTTCTCGTTGCCGGCCGCGATGGCTCGCCGGAGGCGGAGCGTGCCGGGGCGGGAACCGAGCCGATCGGCATAGGAGGCGAGGGCGCCGAGGTCGATGAGGTCGTGGAAGGCCGCCATGTCGACGTGCGTCATCGCCATGAGATCGGTGCGAGCCTTGCGTGCCTCGTAGCTCACGGATCGTTCGGGCACCGTGATCGGCAGGCCGTCGACGGTGAGCACGTCGTCGTCGAAGAGCCAGTCCTCCGAGAGGGTGACGCCCTTGCGTGGTCGTGCGGTGCCCCGGTCGCCGACCGCGACGGGAACGGGGAGCATCGTACGACCGTCGTCGGCGACGCCGTCGAACCATCTGGGCGCCAGCCAGGCAAGCGCAGCCCATCCGGTCGCCGCACTCCCCTCGGGCAGGCAGGCCACCGCCTCCACGATCCGCTGCTGCACTCGGCTGCCGTCGACGGACGACGGCACGCGGTGTGCCGGGCCGGCGCTGCGCCACGTGCGTCCGCGGGCCTGCCCGACCGTCGGTCCGGTGACCCCGGCTGGGTCAAGGCGCACGGGCACGACGATGCCGGAGCGCGTCACGGTGAGCCAGGACATGCCCGACAGGATGCGTCCTGATGGCCGCACGGAGGGCGGTTCTCCACAGGCCGTGGGCGGCATCACCTGCGGGATTGCTCGAACTCACGCGAAAACCAAGCACTTTCGCCCGGTACGACGGATGATTCCTTCGTGACTCGGCGCCGCCTCCTTCTTGCTGTTCTCGTGGTCCTCGCCTCTGTCGGGGTGACCACGACGGTGCTGGCGCGCGCCGGGGCGGGTCCGGACCGGTGCGGTGTGCGCGCCGACCGTGCCGCCCAGCGCGCCGAGCTCGTGACCGGAACCGGCCCCGAGGTGCTGGTCGTCGGCGACTCCTACTCCGTCGGGGTCGGCGTGGGCTCGGCCCGTTCGTGGCCGGTGCGACTTCCCGGTCGGGTGCGCGTCGACGGGTTCTCCGGGAGTGGCTTCAGTGTCGGCGCCAGCGCCTGCGGCGACCTGTCCTACGCCAGCCGGGTCGAGCGCTCGCTGCGTCGTACGACGGACCTGGTGGTCGTCGAGGGCGGGCTCAACGACCATGACCAGCCGATCGCCGACGTCGAGGCGGGCGCCGAGCGCCTGCTCGACCGGATCGGGGCGACCCCCGCGCTGCTCGTCGGTCCGCCCGTGGTGCCGGACCGCTCGCGCGCGGCCGTCCAGGAGATCGACGCCACCCTGGCCCGCGTCGCCTCCGAGCGCGGCGTGCCCTACCTGTCGATGCTCGAGGTCGACCTCAGCCTGCTGGAGGACCGACTGCACCCGGACCGGGCCGGACACCGTCGCTTCGGTGACGTGGTGGGCGAGCGGGTCGAGGCGCTCCTTGCCCGCTGACGCCTGTGGAGGGGCGCGCAGGATCGTCGGGTCGACCCTCTAGGGTTCTGGCAGTGAGCACCGATCCAGCCGCCGAGTCCCACCCGGTCCGCGACCTGCTCGCGGCCGCGGTGACCGCGCTCGGTGGTCAGGAGCGGTCCGGGCAGGTGGAGATGGCCGAGGCCGTCGCGACGTCCTTCGCCGAGAAGGAGCACCTGCTCGTCCAGGCCGGCACCGGCACCGGCAAGTCGCTGGGCTACCTCGTCCCGGCGCTGCTGCACGACAAGCGGGTCGTCATCGCGACCGCGACCCTGGCCCTCCAGCACCAGCTCGTCGAGCGGGACCTGCCGCGGCTCGTCAAGGCAGTCGGCTCGATGCCGGGCGTCGATGCCAGCTATGCCGTGCTCAAGGGCCGCTCCAACTACGCCTGCCTGCACCGGATCCGCGAGGGCGCGCCCGACGACCAGGGCGAGCTGGTCCAGATGCCCGAGGGCTCCATGGGCGCCAAGGTCCTCGAGCTGCGCAAGTGGGCGGAGTCCGCCTCCGAGGACGGCAAGAGTGGCGAGCGTGACGAGGCCCCTCGCCACACCGAGAAGGAATGGCGCCAGGTCAGCGTCTCGGCACGCGAGTGCCTCAGCGCCAGCAAGTGCCAGTTCGGCCAGGAGTGCTTCGCCGAGCGGGCCAAGGAGAAGGCCCATCGCTCCCACCTGATCGTGACCAACCACTCCCTCCTCGCGATCGACGCGATCGAGGGCATCCCGATGATCCCGGAGTACGACGCCGTCGTCATCGACGAGGCCCACGAGCTCGCTGCGCGGGTGACCCAGGCCGCCACCGACGAGCTGTGGGCGGCGGAGGTCGAGCGCTCGGCGCGGCGCAGCGTGCGTCACGTCGAGGGCAACGAGGCCGATGACCTGGCCGACGCGGCCGACGCACTGCGTGCCGCCGTGAGCGAGGCGCCCGCCGGCCGGTTCGAACGCCTGCCTCCGGACCTCGCCGACGCCCTGATCCTGGTGCGCGACGCCGCCCGGGCCTGCATCTCCGCCTTCCCGAAGGCCGAGTCGGGCAGCGAGCCGGACGCGGCGATGACCCAGGCCAAGGGCATGGTCCAGGAGGTCTTCGCGACCGCCGAGCGGATGGCAGCCGGGTCGGACAATGACGTGCTGTGGCGCACCGAGGGCAACGACCGCCTGCCGCCCACGCTCGCGGTCGCTCCGCTCCAGGTCTGGGGCCAGATGCGCGACAAGCTCCTGAGCGAGAACACCGTCGTGATGACGTCAGCCACGCTGATGCTCGGCGGTGACTTCAACTCGCTGGCCCGCTCGGTGGGTCTCAAGCCGATGCCCGACGCCGAGCAGCCCTGGCGCGGGCTCGACGTCGGCAGCCCGTTCGACTACGCCCGCCAGGGCATCCTGTACGTCGCCCGCCACCTGCCGCCGCCGGGACGCGACGGTCTGGTCAAGGCGCAGCTCGACGAGATCACCGAGCTCGTCGACGCCGCCGACGGCCGTACCCTCGGCCTGTTCTCGAGCCGACGCGCCGCCGAGGCGGCCGCCGAGCACGTCCGTGCGGCCCTGCCGCACCTGACCACCCTGGCCCAGGGGGAGGCGCAGCTGCCCGAGCTCGCGCGCCAGTTCGTCGACGACCCGCACACCTGCCTGTTCGGCACGCTGGGGCTCTGGCAGGGCCTCGACGTCCCCGGCGACACCTGCCAGCTGGTGATCATCGACCGGATCCCGTTCCCGCGGCCGGACGACCCGTTGATGAGCGCGCGCCAGAAGGCAGCCGACAAGGCCGGTGGCAACGGCTTCATGCAGGTCGCGGCCACGCACTCGGCATTGCTGCTGGCCCAGGGAGCGGGGCGACTGATCCGCACCACCTCCGACAAGGGGGTCGTGGCGGTCCTTGACCCCCGCTTGGCGACCGCGCGCTACGGCTCGTTCCTCAAGGCCAGCCTGCCGCCGATGTGGACGACGACCGATCCCGCCCTGGTGCGCTCGGCGCTCAAGCGGCTCAGCGCACCGCCGCCACCCTGAGGGTCGCCGTCGGCACCTGTGGCCACGGCGTCGCCGGGATCGCCCTGAGCTGGCCCGAGACGAAGGTGACCTCGACCCACTCCACGGACGCGCTGAACGGCAGCGTGACGGTGCGACGCAGCTCGTGGGACGCGGTGCCGAGGATCGTGACAGTGGGCGCGCGGCCCTTCACCTTCACCCGGGTCACGAGGGACAGGTCGAGCGTCGCGAGCTCGTTGATCAGGCCCGCGGCGATCTTGAGCCTCCACGCTCCGCGGAATCCGCTCCCGCGCGTGAAGCGGTGGGTCTTCGAGGACAGCGTCTCGAGAGCAGCGGGGCTGAACACCTTCGAGCGGGAGGCCCGCGACAGCCGGGTGGTCGTGGCGGGTGCGGCGGCCTGATAGGTCGCGCCTTCCCGGTAGAAGCGGGCGGGGTCCCTGTTCCAGAAGGCAAAGCGCGTGAACTCGTTGGTGAGCGTGGTCCCGTGCTCGGCAAGGGCGCCGGTCAGCGCACCGTTCATCTGCCGCAGTCCGGTGTCCTCGACGGGGCCGGCGGCGCCCGGATCGGTGGTGTGCTCCCAGATGTGGCGCAGGACGACGGGAAGCCCGCCGACCTCGGCGCGGTAGCGCTCGGACAGGAACCGCAGGAAGATCCACGTGCCCTCGGCGCGCGCACGCGGTGCCAGCTCGCTGGCGAAGCCCTTGCGCGGGCTTCCCATCGGCCCGTAGGGGAGGACCGCCCGGTTGCGGTTCAGCGTCGGGTAGATCTCGTCCTCGGCCCAGGCTGCTGATGCGCTGTTGAGCCAGCTGTTCGTCCCGCTGTAGGCCCACTGGACGAGGAGGAAGTACTGGTGCACCGCGTCGAGCCCGGCGTTGGCTGCGCGACTCAGCCGGGTGCCGTACTCCGCGGGTGAGTAGTCGTTGTCGAGCACGCAGAAGCCGGACGTGGGTCCGGCGGCGGGCTCGTCCTGCACGCAGTGGGCGCCCCCCGCGACGTCGTCGAGGTCAGCCAGGTAGATGTCGACCTGGTCGCTCCCGCCGCCGAGGACACCGTCACCGACGGGCGAGCGATAGCCCGCCGCGGCGAAGGTGTCGGCCGCCTTGGGCACGAGCACCGCGGACATGAGGTCGACGTAGTCGGGGATCCCGTTGCCGGCGTACCCCTTCCAGGCGCCGGCGCCGCCGTCGTCCTCGGCTGGTACGTCGTTGGTGCCGTCCTGGGCGTAGTGCACGCAGATGCCGTCCAGGCACACGGGCGCGGCCTCGGCCGCCTCGTAGATGGTCTCGGTCGGACGTGGCTCCGCCGCCTGGGCGGGGGACGTCGTCGCCGCGACGAGACTCAGCGGGAGACCGAGGGCGAGCGTGGTGGCGACAGCCACAAGCAGACGACGCATCCTCCGATGCTAGATCGAAGGATGCGTCGTGTCGCGTGGTGGGACCGATCAGCCGCGGTAGGCCCTGACGCTGATCGTCTGGAGCCGCTCGTCGTCGAGCGCGAAGCCCTGGCAGGTGTACGTCGCGTCGCGGTCCGGGTCGCCGCAACCGCTGTAGCGGGTGCTCGCGTTGATGACGGTCACGTCGACCCACTCCATGTTCAGCCGGAACGGGAAGTTGGGCGCGCCGTCACCGTTGCTGTTCAGCGTGACGACCTTGCTGGTCGGCAGGTAGCCCTTCACCTTGGTCGTGACGACCGCGGCACCGCCGGTGCTCAGGCTGTTGAGGTTGAGCTTGACGCTCAGCCGCTGCTGGGCGCCGGTGGCGGGACGGGTGAAGCGGTAGGTGGAGTACGCGAGGTGGTCGAGCCGGACGCTGACGACCTTCTTCGGGTTCGCCGGGGTCAACCGGTAGCCCGCCCGGATCGGGGAGGCCTTGTAGGCCGAGCCCTCGTCGTAGTACGTGCTCGGGCGGCGGTTCCACACCGTGAACAGCGCGAACTGCGTGGGCACCGTGGTGTTGCGCAGCGCGAGCGCGTTGCGGATCGCCTGGACGGAGTACTGCGTCGGCGTGCGCTTCCAGATGTCCAGGACGACGGTCGACATGCCGCCCTGGGCGCTCGGGTAGCGCTCGGAGAGGAACCGGAAGAAGATCCAGTTCCCGTACTGGCCCAGGTCGTTGAAGATGTCGAGCGACTGGGTCGGGATGGCCAGCGAGCCGAACGGCAGGTAGTTCCAGTTGTCGTTGATCGTGTCGTAGACCTCGTCCTCGGCCCACGTGGCGGTCGCCTCCATCAGCCAGGCGTCCTCGTTGACGTCGTAGGCGAACTGGACGGCGTGGAAGTACTCGTGGGCCGCCGTGGCCCGCAGCGCCAGCCGGGGCGAGACGCCGAACTCGGCGAAGTCGTTGTCGAGCACGCAGTACGCCGCGGCGGGCACGTGCGCGCTGATCGAGTTGTCGTCGATCGTGCAGTAGCCGTAGGCACCGACGTTGCCGAGCTGGCCCAGGTAGATGTCCATCTGGGGGGTGCCGTCGGCTCCGCCGTCACTGACCACCGGGCGGTAGCCGGCGCCGACGTACTTGGTGGCGACGGTCTTCATCGTGTTGAGGGTGAACTCGACGTAGTCGGGGATCGCCGGGTTGCTGCCGGCCCACGAGCCGCCGGCGTCGTCGTTCTCGGTGGGGATCCGGTGCGGACCCTCCTCGACCCAGTGGACGCAGACAGCGGCGTTGCACTCGACCTTGTCGGGGCGCGCGCCGTAGCAGGCGAGGTCCTGGTCGTTGAAGCACTCGCTGCTGGTGTCGGTGGGTCGCGCGAGCAGGCGGGCGGCGGCCGCGCGCTTGCCCTTGGGCAGGTCGGCCTGACTGACCGAGAGGTCGCGCAGCGCGAGGGTGAGGTCCTTTCCGGCGGGGCGCAGTCCGTCCGCAGGTGCGTCGGTGGTCAGCTCCGGCGCGGCCTCGATGATCTCCTCGACGGCCGCCAGCGCCTCCTCGGCGACCTCCTGCGGGGTCGTGACCGCGGCAGGGTCGCCTTGGTCGCCCGACCCGTCGGGGTCCGCCTGGGCGGGCGAGGTGAGGAAGGGAAGAACCAGCAGCGCCGCGAGCAGCGGCAGGAGTCGCGTCAACACGGACGCACGGCTCCGGAAGGTCATGGGGGTACCTTGCGTTCGAGCAATGGGACCCCCTGACCCTACGTCAGACGCGGCGCAGGACCGCCGTGACCTTGCCGAGGATGGTGGCGTGGGTGCCGTCGATCGGCTCGAAGGCCGGATTGTGCGGCAGCAGCCACACCTGGCCGTTCTTGCGCTGGAAGGTCTTGACCGTGGCCTCGCCGTCGATCATCGCGGCGACGATCTCGCCGTTCTCCGCGGTGGGCTGCTGACGGATGACGACGTAGTCGCCGTTGCAGATCGCGGCCTCGATCATCGACTCGCCGCTGACCTCGAGCAGGAAGAGCTGGCCGTCGCCGACGAGCTGGCGGGGGAGCGGGAAGACGTCCTCGATGCGCTCCTCGGCGAGGATCGGGCCACCGGCCGCGATCCGGCCGAGGACCGGCACGTTGGCCGGCACGGGCGCGGCATCGCCGATCCCGGTCTCGTCGTAGGTGGTCTCCTCGGCGTTGCCCATGGCGCGCCGGGCGGCCATCACCTCGGGCAGGAAGACCTCGAGTGCACGGGGACGGTTCGGGTCGCGCTTGAGGTAGCCCTTCTCCTCGAGCACGCGCAGCTGGTGGGCGACGCTGGAGGTGCTGGTCAGGCCGACGGCCTGGCCGATCTCGCGCATGCTGGGCGGGTAGCCGCGCTTCTCGATGCTGTCCTTGATGTGGGCGAGCACGCGCAGTTGGCGCGGCGTCAGCCCGGTTGCGTCCGCCGGGCCGTCGGGCAGCTCGGTGACCTTGGATCCTTTGGATCCTGCCTTGCGGTCAGCCATGGGTGCCTCCAGTTCGCCGGGTGGGGCCCGAGACGCTGCCCCGGGGTCATGGTCTGACGCTAACCGATCGGGGCGCGCTGTTTCAAACACCTGTTCGAAGGGCGTGTCGCGACGCGCCGTTCGAACAGGATTTCGAGTTGGTGCTGGATTTGTTCGAACAGGTGATCTACTCTCGTACACATGTTCGATCGAACGTCTGGTCGAACGCCTTCCGTCGGACCTCGTCGATAGACAGGGTCCGTTCCCTTCCCCGGAGGTCTCCCCATGAGCACGATCACCATCGCCCCGCACCGTGTCACCGCTCCGCAGCGTGCCGCTGTCCGGACTGCCCGCAGTGTCGGGTCCGCCCGGCCCGCCGTCCGCCAGCACGGCGGTCCGATCCGCCTGACCCGGCGCGGTCGTGTGGTCGTGTTCCTCTTCGCCTTCGCCCTGGTCGCCGCCGTCGTGGTCGGCCTGGCCGCCGGCTCGGCCGCGACCCGCGACGAAGGTGGTGCGCCCGCGATCGACGTGATCACGGTGGCGCCGGGCGACACCCTCTGGGACATCGCCAGCACCGCTGCGGCCGCCACCGGTGGCGACGTGCGGGGAGCGATGGAGGAGATCCAGCAGCTCAACACGCTCGACGGCAGCCTCGTGTACGCCGGCCAGCAGCTGCGCATCCCGTCCAACTGACGGCTGGCGCCGTTGGGGCGCATCGACTCTCCACCGCCTCGACCCCGGTGGAGTAGGGGAAAGACGAAGGGTGGCAGGCACCCCGCTCAGCGAGCGGCGCGCTTGCCACCCTTCGGCGTTCCCGGGTCCCGCTTCTGCTTGGGCTCGGGCGCTGCCGAGAGACCGAGCGAGCGGGAGAGCCGGACTGCGAGCATGAACGCGAGGAAGAGGCACAGCATGCCGCCGAAGGCAGCAACCACCAGGAAGAACCAGGCGCTGGTCTTGCCGTCGTGTCGAGCGTTCGCGCCGAAGTCGATGGCGGCGAGCACGAGGTATCCCCACGCGACGAGCGCGAAGGTGATCCCGAACGCCAGTGCCAGGAGATCAGGCCGCAACCGGGCCTTGGTCCGGTCGCCGGATCGCTTTCCTCCTGTCACGGCGGTCATTGTGTCCGATCCGTGGTTGGCGCGCCCGGACGACCCGCCCGAACGCGCCCACTCCCTCGTGGTTCAGGCGTCAGCTCGACGGCACAACGGTGTAGCCGAGCGTCGTCGGGCCGCCGCTGTCGGTGGCGACCAACGTGACGCCGTACTTCTCGCCGCGCAGCAGGGCGGTGGTGCCGCCCGTCTCGACGTTCTCGGCGAAGCCGGCCTCGAGCAGGGCCGACTTGGCCTCGGCGAAGGCGGCCTCGACGCTCTTGTCGCTGGTGGTGGTCACCGACCAGCCGGTGCCCTCGGGGGTCTCGGTCGCGACGCCGGAGGTGACATCGCCCCTGATCGGGACCTCGCCCTCGGGGAAGCCGTCGGGCAGATCGTTGAGCTCGACGTCGGTGTTGCCGTTGCCGCCCTCCTCGATGAGCTTCTCGGCGAGCTCCTCGGAGGTCTTCTCCGAGAGGTCCTCCGCGCCGTCGCCGCAGGCGGCGAGCGTGAAGGGGAGGGCGACGGCTGCTGCGGCGGCGACGAGTCCGCGGCGCAGGTGGGGGCGCGTGCGCAGGATGGTCATGGTGGCTCCTGGGTTCATCTGGTGCGGTGGGGTACCGACAACGTGGTTCTGCACAGGTCGTGCGGGGTGGCCGGAGCCCGAGACACGCCGGGGAGAAAACTACTGTCGAGCACCCTCTCCGCGCCCGTGACCTGCGCAAACGCAGGTGCAGGTAAAAGTTCCGGCGACTCCTCTGCTCCTGGTCTTGCACCTGTGGTGGCCGAGGCGTACGGTTACCACTACATCTAGTAGTTACAACCATGTAGTTCTCCACATCTAGTCCACAGGACAGGGGGTGGAGATCCACAGTTCACGACCAGTTGTGCACAGCCGGCGCCCTGTCTGTCCACAGCATCTCGACCAGCCGCCCGAGCCCGGGGAGGAGGACCCATGCACTGTCCGTACTGCAAGCACAACGACACCAAGGTCCTCGACTCCCGGGTCTCCGACGACGGCTGCTCGATCCGCCGTCGGCGGGTCTGCCAGGCCTCGACCTGCGAGAAGAGGTTCACCACCGTCGAGCTGATGCAGCTGACGGTGCTCAAGCGCTCCGGCGCCACTGAACCCTTCACCCGGGAGAAGGCCGTGTCCGGCGTCCGCAAGGCCTGCAAGGGCCGTCCGGTCGGCGAGGACGACCTGGCCCTGCTGGGCCAGGAGGTCGAGGACCAGCTCCGGCTGGCCGGCAGCCCCGAGATCGCCGCCCACGAGGTGGGTCTGGCGATCCTGTCCCCCCTGCGCCGCCTCGACGAGGTGGCCTACCTCCGTTTCGCCTCGGTCTACCGCGGGTTCGACTCCGCGGCGGACTTCGAGAACGAGATCGCTCTCCTGCGCGCCGAGCGCCAGTTGCAGAGCGAACCAGCCCCCACGGGCTGACACAGACGCCCGGCAGGTGGTGGGGAAGCCGCCTGCCGGGCCATCACTTCCCCTGTTTTCCCGAGACGATGCATGACCCCGCACCACCAGCAACGACACCGACGCACCACCGACACCAGGAGAGTCATGACCGAGACGGCCAGCAACCAGACTGCTGCAACGACAAAGGGGACCAAGGGCGGACTGAAGATCGAGCGCGTCTTCAGCACCGAGGGCATCCACCCCTACGACGAGATCACCTGGGAGCGTCGCGACGTCGTCCAGACCAACTGGAAGACCGGCGCGGTCGTCTTCGAGCAGCTCGGTGTGGAGTTCCCCGACTTCTGGTCGCTCAACGCCTCCACGATCGTCACCACCAAGTACTTCCGCGGCGCTGTCGGGACGCCGCAGCGGGAGACGGGCCTGCGTCAGCTGATCGACCGCGTGGTGTCGCGCTACGTCGATGCCGGTGCCACCCACGGCTACTTCGCCACCGCTGCGGACGCCGAGCTCTTCGAGCACGAGCTGACCTGGCTCCTGGTCAACCAGTACTTCTCCTTCAACTCCCCGGTGTGGTTCAACGTCGGTACGCAGTCCCCCCAGCAGGTGTCGGCCTGCTTCATCCTGTCGGTGGATGACTCGATGGACTCGATCCTCAACTGGTACAAGGAGGAGGGCTTCATCTTCAAGGGCGGCTCCGGTGCCGGCCTGAACCTCTCCCGGATCCGTTCCTCCAAGGAGCTCCTCAAGTCCGGTGGCACCGCCTCGGGCCCGGTCTCCTTCATGCGCGGCGCGGACGCGTCGGCCGGCACCATCAAGTCGGGCGGCGCCACGCGTCGAGCGGCCAAGATGGTCGTGCTGGACGTCGACCACCCCGACATCGAGGAGTTCGTCGAGACGAAGTGGCGCGAGGAGGACAAGATCCGCGCCCTGCGTGACGCCGGCTTCGACATGGACCTGGGCGGCAAGGACATCACGTCCGTGCAGTACCAGAACGCCAACAACTCGGTGCGCGTCAACGACGAGTTCATGAAGGCCGTCGAGGCCGGTGGCCAGTTCGGCCTGCGCGCCCGTTCCACCGGCGAGGTCATCGAGACCGTCGACGCCCGTGGCCTGTTCCGCAAGATCAGCGAGGCTGCCTGGGCCTGCGCCGACCCGGGCCTGCAGTACGACGACACGATCAACGACTGGCACACCAACCCGGAGACGGGCCGGATCACCGCGTCCAACCCGTGCTCGGAGTACATGTCGCTCGACAACTCCTCGTGCAACCTCGCCTCGCTCAACCTGATGAAGTTCCTGCGCGACGACGACTCGTTCGACGCCCCGCTGTTCGCCAAGGCCGTCGAGTTCATCATCACCGCGATGGACATCTCGATCTGCTTCGCCGACTTCCCGACCGAGCCGATCGCCCAGACCACCCGCGACTACCGCCAGCTCGGCATCGGCTACGCCAACCTCGGCGCCCTGCTGATGGCGATGGGCCTGGGCTACGACTCCGACGGCGGCCGCGCGATGGCGGCGACCGTCACCTCGCTGATGACCGGCACGTCGTACCGCCGTTCGGCCGAGCTCGCCGCGATCGTCGGTCCGTACGCCGGCTACGCCCGCAACGCCGAGGCCCACAACCGCGTGATGCGCAAGCACCAGGCGGCCAACGACGACGTGCGCACCCTGCACATCGCCGACGGCGAGGTCCACAAGCTGGCCACCGCCGAGTGGGCGCAGGTCGTCGAGCTCGGCAAGACCAACGGCTTCCGCAACGCGCAGGCCTCGGTGCTCGCGCCGACCGGCACCATCGGCTTCATGATGGACTGCGACACCACCGGCATCGAGCCCGACTTCTCCCTGGTGAAGTTCAAGAAGCTCGTCGGCGGCGGCTCCATGCAGATCGTCAACCAGACGATCCCGCGCGCGCTGCGCAAGCTCGGCTACGACGCCGAGAAGGTCGAGGCGATCGTCGCCTACATCGGCGAGCACGGTCACGTCGTCGACGCCCCCGGCCTCAAGCCGGAGCACTACGAGATCTTCGACACCGCCATGGGCGAGCGCTCGCTCAAGCCGATGGGCCACGTCAACATGATGGCGGCCTGCCAGCCGTTCCTCTCGGGCGCGATCTCCAAGACGGTCAACCTGCCGGAGACGGCCACGGTCGAGGAGATCGAGGAGATCTACCTGGAGTCGTGGAAGCTCGGCCTCAAGGCGACCGCGATCTACCGCGACAACTGCAAGGTCGGCCAGCCGCTGGCCGACGGTGGCGGCAAGGCCAAGAAGGACGCCGCCGACGCTGCCGATGCTGCTGACGCAGCCAAGGTCGTGGAGAAGGTCGTCGAGAAGGTCGTCTACGCGCCTACCCGCAAGCGCCTGCCGAAGTCCCGCCAGGCCCGCACCACCTCGTTCTCAGTGGCCGGCGCCGAGGGCTACATGACCTCCGGTGCCCACGACGACAACGAGCTCGGCGAGATCTTCCTCAAGCTCGGCAAGCAGGGCTCGACCCTGGCCGGCGTGATGGATGCGTTCTCGATCGCGGTTTCGATCGGCCTGCAGTACGGCGTCCCGCTGGAGACCTACGTCTCGAAGTTCACCAACCTGCGCTTCGAGCCCGCCGGTCTCACCGACGACCCGGACGTCCGCATGGCGCAGTCGATCATGGACTACGTCTTCCGCCGCCTGGCGCTGGACTACCTGTCCTTCGACGACCGCTCCGCCCTGGGCATCTACTCCGCCGAGGAGCGCCAGCGCCACCTCGAGACGGGTTCCTACGAGCCCATGGAGGAGACCGGCAACGCCTCCGAGCTGCTCGACATCGCGACGCCCGTCGCCAAGGCCGCCCCGGTGGTCGAGGACGTCGTCGAGGCCGAGGTCACCGAGGACCCGCTCGCCGGTGCTCCCAAGGTCGCCAAGACCACCGCCGAGCTCCTCGAGAAGCTCACCGGCACTGCCGTCGACTCGCCCCTGTGCATGACGTGCGGGACGAAGATGCGGCCCGCCGGCTCGTGCTACGTGTGCGAGGGCTGCGGAAGCACCAGCGGCTGCAGCTGATCCACCTGCCGCGTCGACCGCCGCTGGTCGACCGCCGCTGGTCGAGTAGTCCGAGCCGCCAGGCGAGGGCGTATCGAGACCGAGGCAACGTACGACGGCCCGGTTCCTCTTCGGAGGCACCGGGCCGTCGGCGGTCCGTTCCCGCCGCCAAGCGTCCAGCGATTCGCGCCGATTGTGTCGATGCTGCCTGGTAACCTGGCGAGAATCCGCCGCCGATGTTGCAGGACACGACGCCCAAGGAGCCATCAGCGATGCCCATCCCTTTGATCGATGTGTTTGCGGGTCCGGGCGGCCTGAACGAGGGCTTTTCCTCGCTCATCGACGCTGCTGGCGAGCCGATTTTCCAGACCGTGGCGTCCTTCGAATTGGATCCGTGGGCATGCGAGACCCTGAAGCTGAGGTCCGCTGTTCGTCATTACCGACGGATTGACCGGGTCGCCCCGTCTTCGTACTACGAGTTCCTGCGAAGCGGCGGTCGAGGACTGGCCGACCTCAAGGTGCACTCCGAGATGGCGGTTGGTTTCAAGGAGGCGGAGTCCGAGGTGGTCTGCATGGCCCTCGGACCTCAGACGCGACCTGAGTCCGACCACATCATCGAGAGTGCGCTCCAGCGCCACGGCGGCAAGGACGATTGGGTGCTGATTGGCGGCCCGCCCTGTCAGGCCTACTCGCTTGCCGGGCGCTCACGACGCAAGGGTGATCCCACTTTCGCCGACGATCACAAGCATGTGCTCTACAAGGAGTACCTGGCAATCCTTGAGCGCTTCCGGCCTTCTGTGTTCGTCATGGAAAATGTCAAGGGCATGCTCAGTTCGAAGCATGCGGGCGGGGCGATCTTCCAATCGATCCGTGACGACCTCTCATCGGCCGGTTACGACCTCAGGTCCTTCGTCATTCCAGGGTCCGACCCTTCGCCGTCGGACTTCATCATCCGGTCGGAGAATTACGGCATCCCGCAACGGCGTCATCGCGTCATCCTGCTCGGAGTCCGACATGGCACGACTCTGGATTCTGCAGGCGTGCTCGAAGAGGCGATGGCGCCCGTGACAGTGGAGCAGGCGATCGGCGGACTTCCGCGGATCCGCTCCATGGTCAGTCCCCGGAATCGGGACTCCGAGGTCGAGTGGCGACGAGCCCGGGACACGGCATGGTTGATCGCCGGCCGCAGCGGCGGCAGGACTGCGCCGACTCCGGACATTGGCGCCGCCTACCTTGACGAGCCTGCGGGCGACATCGTGGGGGAGCTGGGCGATTGGCTCCTCGATGACCGACTTGGCGGGGTCACTCTCCACGAGAGCCGAGCTCACATGACGAAGGACCTCATGAGGTACGGATACCTGGCGCAGAAGGCAGTCATGGGTGAGCGGCCGAAGCTCGGTGATCTGCCTGACGAGCTCGTCCCCAATCACAAAAACGCACGTGACGTGAACGCCCCATTCACGGATCGCTTCCGGGTTCAGGTCTCTGGTCAGGCGAGCACCACGGTCGTCTCTCACATCTCCAAGGATGGCCACTACTACATCCACCCGGACCCTGTGCAGATGCGAAGTCTGTCCGTGCGTGAGGCAGCGAGACTTCAGACCTTCCCCGACGACTACTTCTTCGTCGGTGGGCGGACCCAGCAGTACCACCAGGTGGGCAACGCCGTGCCACCGCTCCTTGCTCGGCAGCTCGGTGAGGTCGTGGCCCGTATGTTTGGCCGAAAGGTGGACACCCAGCGCTTGTAGGTCCGTCGGAGGTGCCGTGCAGGAGCCGTCAGAACATGTGCGTGCGCGGATGCGATCCCAAGCGCGCTCAGACACCGCTCCCGAGCTGGAGTTGAGGCGAGAACTGCATCGTCGCGGCCTGCGGTACCGCGTCGGGCTGAGGGTCCCCGGTCGGCCCCGGAGGACGATCGACATTGCATTTCCGGCCCGAAAGGTCGCGGTCTTTGTCGATGGCTGCTTCTGGCATCGCTGTCCTGTGCACTCGGTTCCGGCGAAGAACAACGCTTCTTGGTGGGCTGCGAAGCTCGACGGCAACGTGGCTCGGGACGCCGAGACCTCAGCCGTCTTGGAATCAGACGGCTGGCTCGTCCTGAGGGTCTGGGAGCACGAACCCGTCCGCACGGCCGCGGAACGCGTCTCGGCCGCCTGGGCCGAGCGCGGGTGAGGGATCCGTCGGACCTCCAGGTCAACCTCGGCTCGGTTTCTGGTGACCAATCCGAAGATTTCATCGATGACCCGTCACGCAGGTGGTTCACTTCGGGCGAGAGGTCGATCTGGGGAGTGAAATGAACACTGACGCCGTTGCAATGGCCAAGCGGAACATCGAGCGGAATGTCGCGGGTGGCGGCTCAATCGATGGAGCTGTTCGGGACCTGAAGTCGCTGGGGGCGCCCGCTGAGATCGTCGACGAAGCTCGCCGGCAGTACTTGGTGGCTGTCAACCAGATCATCGAACTCAAAGATCCGGGCGCGCTGGTCGACAGGGAGGTGGTTGAGGGCAAGTGGTACGCCGGGCCCTCGCCGGAGCACGTCCTTTGGCCCGCGTTGGAGGCAAAGTTGGCGAAGGGCCTTCCCGACGAGGCGCTCAGGGAGATCGACCGGTCGTCCACCAGGGTCGTCGGTCTGCTGAGGCCGCCGGGTGCGTCACCGATCCGCACGCGTGGCCTGGTCCTCGGGCACGTCCAGAGCGGCAAGACGACCAGCTTCATGTCCGTGGCCGCGAAAGCTGCTGACGTCGGCTATCGCATGGTCATCGTGCTTTCAGGCATCACTGACAATTTGAGAAGCCAGACACAGGCGAGGCTGGAGGACCAGTTGGTGGGCGCTCAGGCTGCCAACTGGTATCTGTTGACCAGTCGTGACGCGGACTTCGCGGAGACTGGGAACGCGACGGCGTTGATGCAGTCCTCGAACCATCGACTGTTGGCGGTTGTCAAGAAGAATCCGCACCGGCTGCGACGCCTTCGAGACTGGATTCGGTCGGCCGGCGAGGCCGCCCAACTGAGCTGCCCCATCCTGATCATTGATGACGAGGCGGACCAGGCAAGCATCGACGTTGGCAAGAAGCGCATGTCGGTGATCAACAAACTGATCCGCGAGATCCTCGAGAACCCGAAGGCGGCTTATGTCGCCTACACGGCAACACCGTTCGCAAATCTGTTGATCGACCCTTCCGCTGCCGAAGGCCTCTATCCGCGGGACTTCATTGTCAGTCTCAATGCCGGCAAGGGGTACTACGGCGCTGAGCGGCTGTTCGGGCGTGATCTGCTCGAACACATCGAGGACGACGCCTTGGGCGAGCCGGATGACGTGATCCGCGAGGTGCCCGAGGGCGACGTTCCGTCGGTCCAGCCTCCCAAGGGCAAGGGTGCTGTGGAGACATGGGATCCCAGCATCGCTCCGAGCTTGAAGACTGCTCTCGACTGGTTCTTCCTCGCGACCGCGGCCAGGCGTGCGCGCGGAGACATGGACGCCCATTCGTCCATGTTGATCCACACCTCGATGCTCTCTGAGGCGCACCGCCGCCTGCACGCAGTGGTCAATCAGTACCGCGACGATCTCCAGGATCTGGTGTCGTCACTGGATGCGGCGACGATGCGGGACCTCGAGGCGTTGTGGGTCACCGAATCCGCCCGAGTGGAATGCGGGGCGGACGAAGCTCCGCTCATGTGGCAGGACGTGCTGGCGCAACTCGGTGACGTCTTGGCCAATGCTCGTGTGCTGGTGGACAACTACCGGTCCGATGCACGTCTGCTGTACGCAGACGACGAGCCCTCCACGGTCATCGCCATCGGCGGCAACACGCTCAGCCGCGGTCTCACCCTCGAAGGTCTGGTGAGTTCCTACTTCGTTCGAGCCGCTTCGGCCTACGACACGCTGCTCCAGATGGGTCGGTGGTTCGGTTACCGAGGTGGATATTCAGATCTGGTCAGGATCTGGATGACTTCGGAATTGGCCGACTGGTTCCAGAACTTGGCGACCGTCGAGGCGGAGATTCGTCATGAGATCAGGCGGTACGAACTGGAAGGGCTCAAGCCGACCCAGTTGGCGGTCAAGATCCGCACGGATCCGGCGATGACCATCACGAACGCCGCCAAGATGAAGCACGCTGTCCATGCCCAGCTCGACTACTCAGGCAAACGCGAGCAGACGATTCTGTTCCGTCACGAGGACGCGGGCTGGTTGAGGAAGAACTGGGAGGCGGCGGAGAGACTGCTGGAGGAGGCCGTCGAGCATCCGGGCGTTGTTCCCGGCCGCGTCGATGGCACGGGCCGCCCCGTGGTTCGCGGGGTTCCCGGGTCACTTGTCCGGGACTTCGTCAACGACTATCAGTTCCACGAAGACAGCCAGAGGCTGCAACGGAGCTTGCTCGACAAGTACATGGACAAGGAGCAGGCCGAAGGAGCTCTGGACAGCTGGAGCGTCGTCATCATGTCCAATCAGAAGGACGCGCATGGTCAGTGTCCGGTCGGTCCTTTCGAGTCGGTCAATCTGATCAGCCGCACACGGTCCAAGCCGCTGGAGGCCGGCAAGGCGAACATCAAGGCGCTCGCGGGTTCCACGGACCGAGCTGCCGACCTGCCAGCGTTGCTTGAAGGCTTGAGTGCGACTGCAACGGACCGTGAGATCGCTCGTGCAAGGAAGGTCGCCTCAGCGCCTCCGCTGCTTGCCCTGTACCCGATAGCGCCCAACTCGTCGACGAATCGCGAGGACCGGGTCGAGCTTCGAGCCGCTCATCCGATCATGGGTGTTGCGATCTTCTTCCCGGGTGCAGTCGCTGCCGGGAGCTCGGTTGACTACGTGGCTGCGGACCTGTCAAACGTGCTGGTTGAGGAGTACGAGCAGGAACTTGCGGCGCTCGACGAGCTGGACAAGCTTGATGAGCAAGTGGCAGTTGCCCAGGACCTGGAGATGGGGGCCAAACCATGACGCCCGACGCCAGCCTGCTCTTCGCAGGCATCTCGAGCCCGTCGACGAACTGGCTGGTGAAACCAGCCGGACTCACGGTTTTGGGCGCGGAGGTTGGCGTCGCGCGCGACCCTCAGGGCCGACCCGCTCTCCTCGTCCCCGCTCCAGGCTATCCCGCGGAGCTGAAGTTGCTAACGCGCGGCCTGACAGCCCGGGTCGGAGCTTTGGCGCAGGGTTCCAGCTATGCGGATTGGTTGATGGTGACATGCCAGGACAGCAGCCTCAGGGACACTTTCTTCGGCCTCTGCAATGCAGTGATGGATCGCCTTGGATCACTCCCGGCTGACCTCGATCCAGTTGTCGAGGCCATGGATGTCGTGAAGCGTTGGAAGGCGCTCATGGAGACTGTGAGTGGGGATCTGCTTGGAGTGGAACAGTGCGCCGGACTGCTGGTTGAGCTCCACGCAATGGAGGAGTTGGCGGCCCGCTACGGTGGCGCCCAAGCTCTCCTCGCCTGGTCCGCGGGGGACCGGTCGAGAGTCGACTTTCGACTTCCCCGCTCCGGCGTCGAGGTCAAGGCGACACTTCAACGGGAACAGTTCAAGGTGACTGTGCACGGGCTTCTGCAGATGGACGAGACCCAGGTCGGGTCCCTGCGCCTATTTGCCCAGCAGCTGGAGCATGTTCCCAGCGGTGGTGAGTCGATCCCCGACGTCGTGGATCGACTCGTGTCTGTCGGAGTTGACGCCGCTGAGTTGAGAAGTGGGCTTGCAGGCGTCGGGTTTCTCCCGAAGGACGAGGAGCTCTATCGCGCTGTGCGCTTCAAGGTGCTTGATGAGCGGAGCCTTCTTGTCGGCCCTTCGACGCCCCGAATCGTTCCCTCAACCCTTGCGAACCCTGACTTGACCGGGCATGTCTCTGGGGTTGCCTATCAGCTCAACCTCTCATCGCTGACGGCCGACCACGGCTGCTTCGAGGACCCGAGGGACGCGTTCGAGGGGTTGGTGTGACATGACGCCTCTGGCCCATTTCGCCGAACCCTACGCGCCACAGGGGAACATCGATGCCCGCGCTGCCGACCGTGCCATCGGAAGGCCGCAACTGGACCCCTGGGACGTGTTCCTACGAGAGACAGTTCAAAACAGCTGGGATGCTCGAAGCGGTGGAGACGCTCAGGTTCGTTACTGCGTCGATGCCTTTTGGCCCGATCGGGAGAAGGTTCGAATTCTCAGGGAGACGGTGTTCGCAGACGTTCCTGAGACGTCAGAACTCCTGGAGTTCATCAACGGGCACGAGGACACACAGCCCTTGCTGGTGGTGACCGACTCCGGAACGAAAGGTCTGGGCGGTCCAACCAGAGCAGACCGCGTCACGGACGAAGCGACGGACTTCATTGACTTCGTGAGGAACGTCGGACGAGCCGCGGACAAGCAGCTCGGCGGCGGTACCTACGGGTTCGGCAAGGGAACGCTGTGGGGGATGAGCTCATGCGCCACCGTGCTGATCTACACCAAGTCGACATACCGGGGCCGGCCCGTGTCACGGTTCATTGCGATGGCCCATACGGACCCTTACAGCGATGGAAAGTTGAAGTACACCGGACGTCACTGGTGGGGCCGGTCGGATCCTGACACGCTCATCGAGCCCATTGACGGAACCGACGCCGATCAACTCGCTGAATCGCTGGGAATGACGAGGCTCAGGGGTGAGGCGACCGGCACCTCTCTGATGGTCTTGGGACCCGTCGCGACAGACACCGCTGAGACTGTCGAGGCAGTGATCCGCCGTCTTGCCTCTTCCGCCTTGTGGTGGGCTTGGCCGCACATGGTCGACGGAACGATCGACTTCGAGTTCACGGCTGACGGAGCTCAAGTTCCCGTCGGGCGGCCGGACGACCACACCGCCGTGCGACACCTTGCCGAGGCCTACCGCCGGGCGACCCTTGCGACGGAGCGCGCAGAGGACTGGCCGTGGACGCAGGATGTCCTGCGCATGCAGAGGCCGCCGTTGCGCTTGGGAACTCTCGCGTGGCGGCGAGTTCAGCGAGATGACCTGGTCTCTGGCGATGACGCGCCGGTCCAGTTGTCCGCGCACGTGGCGCTCATGCGCCGACCTCGATTGGTGGTCCGTTATCTACCCGTGCGAGAAGACCCGAACGGTCAGGGCACGGTCGGCGTATTCATAGCGGAGGACGACCTCAACGACCGTTTCGCCAAGGCTGAACCTGTCGCTCACGATGACTGGTCTGCCTCGAACATGGGATTGCCGAAGGGCACTCGTAACCCCGTCAAGAAGGCTCTGGAACTCATCAAGGAGAGCTTCGTTGCCGCCGCAGTGAGCATCGGAGGGGGTGACGGGTCGAGCGTGCAGCAACCTGGGTTGGTCAGACTCGCCACGGCCATGGGGGACCTGGTGCTCGGTACCGGCGATGCTGGCTACATCCGCCCGAAGAACTCGAGCGGAGGGGGAACGCGCTCGCTCTCCGTTCGAGTTGTCGGCACCCCAAGGTTGGAGTTGGTGGACGGTCGGCCGGTGGCACGATTCGAGGTGGAGACGAACGTCCCCTCATCAGCTGGCCTTCCGGTGCGAGTCGCAGTGGAGCCCCACGTGCTCACTGAAACGGGGCCAGACAGGGACTCAGCGCTGGAGCAGCCAGAGATTTTGAAGCTCGAGCTCGGCGAAGGTTTCAACGAAGCGCGCCGCGGCATCTTGGTCGACCTTCCGGGAAGACGGAGCTTCTCCGTGCTCGTCAGTGTCCCGATGGATACGGCTGTCGCGCTGGCGGTCTCAGCGCAGGAGGAGGCTGACTGATGGTCACCAAGTACGCGGCCAGCCATCTGCAGGTGAGCGCAGATGCAGTCAAGCTTGATCGATTCTCCGTCGTAGTGGCCGATCGCGACCACCTCAACCCAGACTTCGTCCCCGACTGGGACTACTTCACTGACCTCCGTGTCAGCGTCGATGTGGACGTCGACCTGGGCCGCTGCATCAACGACTCTGGGCTCCGCTACGACTCGATCTTGGGCGTCAGCGTCACATGGCACGCAACTGGATCCGGTCTTCGTGGAGCTTCCGACGTCCTCGACGTGGTCGGCGGCCAGAACTCAATCCAACTCGACTTGCCGGGCGCGATGCTCGGGGGCCAGTTGGTCTTGGATGTGTTCCTCACCGCAAAGTTTCCTCAGGGATTCGCGAATCCTCTGGCGGCGCGCAGGCCGGGCAGCATCCTGTGGACAGACCGGCGAACCGTTCGCCTGGAGGGTGACGGAAGTCGCTTCCCGATGTCGCCCATCAGCTTCAAGGAGTCGGGAATCGCTGGTGGTTTGACCGCGGCGTGGGCTCTCATCTTCGACTCGACAGAGCTCTACGACTCCGGGCTCGGGAGCACGCGTCTATACCTGAACACTGACCACCCCAAGGTTGAGGCTCTGCTGAATGCCCCCGATGTCGAGTCGGAAACAATTGCTCGGGTCCTGCACGCAGATGTCAATCGCGCGATGGTTCTGCAGGCGCTCGGATCCGAGGACCTGGAACTGGAGGAGGACTACCCCGGCGAATCGCTGGGCGAACTGCTGGTCTTGGCGATGAACAGAAACTTCCCGGACGTTTCCGTCGAGCAGGTCCGTGCGATGCTCGCCACTCGGCCGGGTGAGTTCGAGGCCGTGATTCAGGCGAGGGGCGGGTTCCTGTTGTGACCTATGTGAGCTATCCGCGGCTCGCAGGGTCGCACTCCTCGGAGCTGGTGGTGAAGCTGGCACTCGCGAGTCCGGCTGACATCTTGGAGTTGGCAAGCGAGTTCGACGGTCGTCGAACGTTCTATGCCACCGCTGCCGTTCGGATTGACGATGGGCGCCTTCGGGAAGTTCGTGAGGCCGTTGTCGAACACGCCCGGACTTGCGGCTTCCCGGAGACCAGTGCGCGCCCCACATTCGACGCGGGCCTGCCGCTGCTGCTGCGTGAACAGCTTGAGATCGCGCCCGCGGAGGCAGGAGTCGCTGAGGTCTGGAACTACCTTTCACTGATTTTGCTGCCCGACGTCGCATTGTGGCGATGGCCGAATCCCCACGCCGATCCTGGTTACGAACGCCTGATCGGGAGGCCGCGGAACGTCTTTCGTCGTCACTGGTGGCGCGCCCATCTCCTGGGCCCAGCGTTGACAGCCCGCTTGGGTGAGGACGAGATCGTTCAAATTGTCGAGCGGACCGCCACCTTGGGAGGGAACCCTCGTGTGGCCCGAGCTGTCGCCCATTCTTTCGTGAGTTCGGTTGACGAAGCCCGCATCGAGATCGACGGAGCTCTTCTGGCCGTCCGAAGGATGGAGGTGATGCGAGCGCTGGCCAAGCGCGTCCTGCGTGTGGCCCGGGTCGTTGCCCTCGCAACATTGGACGACGATGACCTGTCGCGGCTCATGTCGGACCTGATGTCCGACACTCTCGCACGCGAAGCGGAGCTGCTCGCCGGGCGTGTCGCCTTCCTGGAGGACGACCACGACGGTTGATCGCCCCATCTGCCTCTCCTTCGCAGCAGGTCCCTGCGACGATCTTGTCGTGGTCACCTGCCTCCCCGAGTCACCCACCTTCACCACCGCCTCCGAGCACGAGGTGTGGACGCTCCTTCGCGACCAGCTCGGCCCCGACGACGTACTCATCGCCAACCAGCACCTGACCAGCGAGGAGCGGGACTACGAGGCTGACCTCGTCGTCCTGATGCCCGGGTTCGGGGTGCTCGTGCTGGAGGTGAAGGGCAGCTCGGTCTGGTACGACGACGGCTGGATCCAGACGCGTGGGGGAGAGGCGCACTGGATCGACCCGGTGGCCCAGGCGCGGGCGGTGAAGTACGCGCTGCGGACCTATGTGGAGCAGCAGGCGGCGTGGGGCAGTCGCAAGCGGGTGCGGTGGGCGCACGGGGTGGTGACGCCGTACTCGAGCTTCGACGCCGACTTCTCCGTGCCGGAGCTGCCTCGCCACGCGCTGCACGACCGCGACGACCTCGAGCACCTGGTCACGAGGCTGCGCCAGAACGCATCCAAGGGCGACAGCCAGCGGCCGCCGGATGCAGACGACGTCGAGGCCGTTGCGGCCGCCCTGACGGCACGGTTCAACACCTCCCATCACGACGTCAATGCCGAGGCGGCCGAGCGGGCGGCGGAGGCGGACCGGCTCACCGACCAGCAGTCACTGATCCTGTCGGTGACGCGTCTGGTCAACCGGGTCGAGGTGCGCGGGGGAGCGGGATCGGGCAAGACCGTGCTCGCGTTGCAGCAGGCCAAGGAGCTGCAGCGAGGCGGCCAGGACCGCAAGCCTCAGCGGGTGGCGTTGCTCTGCTACTCGATCGGGCTGGCGTCGTACCTCAAGCGCCAGGTCGCCACCTGGCCCCGCAAGCATCAGCCATCGTTCGTCGGCACCTTCCACGAGTTCGGCAAGCAGTGGGGTGCGCCCGACGGCGATCGCGCGGACAGCGACTTCTGGGAGGAGAGCCTGCCGACGCTGATGGGCGAGCTGGCCGACGGTCTCACCGACGGCAAGCGGTACGACGCCGTCGTGGTCGACGAGGCGCAGGACTTCGCGGTCTCGTGGTGGACCCCTGTCCTCAAGGCCCTGCGGGACGAGGAGGAGGGCGGCCTCTACGTCTTCTCCGACGAGAACCAGCGGATCTTCGGCCGGTTCGGTGTCCCGCCGGTGTCCCTGGTGCCGCTCGTGCTCGACCACTGCCTGCGCAACACCAAGCAGATCCACAGCGCGTTCGCGCCGCTGGCTCCCTCGCGGATGTACTCCCGGGGAGGCTCCGGCCCGAGCGTCCGGTTCATCGCCTGTGATGCCGGCGAGGCCGAGGAGGTGGCCGACGACGAGGTCGCCCGCCTGCTCGACGACGAGGGGTGGGAGCCGGGTCGCGTCGGTCTGATCACCACCGGGCACCGACACTCCACCCACAAGCTGCAGACCGAGCAGGCCGGCCAGGATGCGTACTGGGAGACGTTCTGGGACGCCGACGAGGTCTTCTACGGCCACGTCCTCGGCTGCAAGGGGCTCGAGCGGGCGGCCGTCGTGCTCTGCCTCAACGAGGAGTCGGTGACCGACCGCGCGCGGGAGCGCTTGTACGTCGGCATGTCGCGCGCGACCGACGAGCTGGTCGTGGTGGGCGACCCTGAATGGGTGCGGGAGGTCGGTGGGACCGAGGTGGCGAAGACTCTGGGACTGTGAGCCCGGGCTGTGAAATCGGCCTTGACCCCGAACTCGAACGTGTGTTTGAATAACGGCACGTCGGCGCAATACTCCTCGGTGGCTGAGGTTCCGACGTGACCAGCAATGTGTGCAGCTGGCCGCCTTCCTCACAGGCACCTGCCCCGAGACGTGAGGACCCGTTGAAGCCTGGGTCCGTGTCTCGAGGAGGTGAGTGCAGTGACAGAAGCAGTGATCGGTGTCGGTGTGCACCCCGTCCTCGCTGGCGTGAGCCGGATCGACGCGGTCCTCGACGGCATCGCCGACGTGCAGCCGGTCTTCATGGCGACAGCCGACAAGCGGGACGCGTTGGAGGAGATGGCGCGCGCTGAGGCGCGTCTGGGTGAGTTGCGACTGCGGGTGCTGGCCGCGTCCGACGAGGTCGGCGAGGAGTCCGGTGCACGGGATGCTGCTGCCTGGGTATCGGTGGTCACTCGCACCGATCATCGTGCAGCCCTCGCCGACCACCACCTCGCGAAGGCACTCGAGTCACGCCCGGTGCTCGCCGCGGGCATGCGCGAGGGGCGCGTGTCCCTCGCCCAGGCCAGGGCAGTGGTCCTGGGTCTCGACCAGCTGCCCGCGGATCTCGCGCCGCAGGTGGTCGTGGACGCGGAGGCAACGCTGGTCGGTCACTGTGCGACGTTCCGGCCCGCCGAGCTGCGTCGCCTGGCCCAGCGCATCCTCGACGTCGTGGCACCCGACATCGCCGAGGCTGAGGAGGGCAAGCGCCTCGAGGCGGAGGAGCGCCGTGCGAGGGAGAAGGCCTCCCTGCGGTTCAAGGACCTCGGCGACGGGACGTCCCGGATGGCGGGGCGGTTGCCCACCTCGGTCTGCCAGCGCCTGGAGACCTACCTGCAGGCCTACACCTCACCCCGCCAGCGTGGTGGCGCGGTCGAGGGTCGGCGGGTGCCGCAGCATCGTGCGTACGCCGAGGGGTTCGCCTCGCTCCTCGAGTTGCTCGACCCCGACCAACTGCCCGAGCACGGTGGCGACAGCACCACGGTCTTCATCACGATGACCCTCGAGCAACTGCTGGGCGACCTGGCCACGGCAGGGATGATCGCGACTGAGGAGGACGTGATCTCCGCCGAGCAGGCCCGCCGGCTCGCCTGTCAGGCGTCGATCATTCCCGCCGTCCTGGGGGCGGCTGGCGAGGTCCTCGACCTGGGACGCACCCGCCGCCTCTTCAGCCGGGCGCAGCGCAAGGCGATCCGGCTCCGCGACAAGCGATGTCGGGCCGAGGGCTGCACGGTCCCCGTCGCATGGACCGAGGCACACCATCTCCGCCCGTGGTCAGAAGGCGGCGCGACCGACATCGACAACGCCATCTGCCTCTGCTGCCACCATCACCATCGGATCCACGACCGCGCCTACCGGTACGAGCGGCTGGCCACTGGCGATGTCCGATTTCACCGTCGCACGTAGGACGCCAGTGGGGGAATCACGCGCTCCGGCGACTCTGCTCGTTCGGGGATCGGTCGGGCGTGGCGGGCAGGCTCCGCCCGCTCGCCGGAGTCTTGCGCTTCCTCGGGAGCGTGATCGCGCCCGACGAGATGGCAGACCCGAGCCCCAGGAGCAGGAGGAGGATGACTGCTGTTGTGATGAACCAGATCATGGACAGGGTGGCGGACATGGGCCGTTCCTTTCGGTTGGTACTTATGAAACGCTTCGCGTAGCGTATCTATTCCAAGGAGGCGGCGTGCCGGACGAGGCAGTGCAGGGGGCGAGCAGGATCGGTCGACCGCGCCGCGGCGACGTCGACCAGGCGCTGTCGCTGGCCGTGCTGGAGCTCCTCCACTCTGGCGGACCTGCTGCGGTGACGATGCAAGCCGTGGCGCAGGCGTCAGGGCTGGCGAAGACGACCGTGTATCGCCGCCATCCGGACCGTTCTGCGCTGCTGCGGGCAGTCCTGGACGAGTCCATCGGCACACCCGTGCCTCCGCCGGCGGGCACCGTCAGGGAGAAGGTGCGGTGGTGCCTGCGCGAGGCGTGGCGTCAGATGGCCGACGTCCTCGGTCCCGGGGGGCTGGCCGCCGTGATC
This sequence comes from Nocardioides sp. Root190, assembly GCF_001428565.1. Lineage (GTDB taxonomy): Bacteria > Actinomycetota > Actinomycetes > Propionibacteriales > Nocardioidaceae > Nocardioides. The sequence continues at coordinate 408,642 of NZ_LMIA01000008.1, forward strand.
GGGGACGCCAGTCCCGAGTTCACCGCGGTGTTCCGGTCGGTGCTCGAGCCGTACGACCGAGCCCTGGTTGATCTGATCCGGGCCGATGTCGGAGCCGGGCTCCTGCGGCCCGAGGTGGACGCGGATGCGGTCGTGAGCATGTTCCTGGGCGCCTACCTGGGCGAACTGGTGCGCCGCGGGTCCGTCGACGAGCAGTGGCTCGACAGGTGCCTGGACCTGATGTGGGCCGCCGTCGCGCCCGTTCAGGACTGACCGGCCCAGCAAGCTCCGCCGATCGGTTCAGTCGCTGATCAGCGCGCTCGGGTCGTCCGGTACGTCGACGGCGTGCTCCCGCAGCACCTCCAGCGGGATCAGGCGCAGGGACAGCTCGTTGGTCGAGGCCAGCACGACGGGCGCGGCGACGCCGTCGCGGTGGGCCTGGAGCCAGCGGGCGGCGACCACGCACCAGCGGTCGCCCGGGTGCAGGCCGGGGAACTGCCATTCGGGGTGCGGCGTCGACAGGTCGTTGCCGACGGCCTTCTGGTGCGCCAGGAACTCCTCGGTCATCACGGCGCACACGGCGTGCACGCCGACGTCCTGCGGTCCGCAGGAGCAGTTCCCGTCGCGGAAGAATCCGGTCATCGGGTCGGTGCCGCACGGCTCGAGCACGCCGCCCAGGACATTGCGCTCATCGCTCGGGGAGGGGGACTCGCTCACATCGGCCAGCCTAGATGAGTGAGTCCACGGGCGGTCGCGGATCAGCTCGACAGCAGGCACGTCCGCCGGTGCCCACGCCAGTGGGTCCAGCTCGTCGGGGGAGAGCCACCGCAGCTCCTCGTGCTCGGAGGCCGACGGGCTCCCGTCCAGCAGCACGCACCAGTACGTCGTCAGGGTGACCACCAGTGCGTCGTACGCATGGGTCGTCGTGGTCACCTCGGCGCCCACGCGGATTCGGCAGCCGAGCTCCTCGATGATCTCGCGCTCCAGCGCCGCCTCGGGCGTCTCGCCGGGCTCGATCTTGCCGCCCGGGAACTCCCACATCCCGCCGGTCGCACCGCCCGGGCCGCGGCGTGCACAGAGCACCAGGCCGTCGCGGACGATGACGGCGCCGACGACGGCGACCTCCCGGCTCACTCGCCCGGCACGATCCGCGCGACGACCGCGCCGACGAGCTCGTCCAGTGCGGCGCCGTCGGGGGCGTGCAGGCCGGGCAGGGTGAGGTGTTCGAACAGCAGGCCGGTCATCGCGAGGTACAGGATCCGGGCGGTGTCGGGCCCGCCGGGGAAGCCGCCGTCGACGTGGTCGGCGGTGATGGCGTCGAGGTTCGCGCGGAAGCGAGCGGTGAACACCTCGCGCAGCGCCGGGCGGCGCGACGCCTCCATGCGCAGCTCGAAGAGCGCCAGGTGAGCGGCGCGGTCGGCGTCGGCGCGGGCCACGAGGTCGCGCATCAGGGTCGTCTCCAGCTCGCGCGTCCGCGGGGCCTGCAGCCGCTCCTCGACATGCTCCGGATCAGGTGTGAGCCGGGTGAACACGTGGTCGCAGAGGTCCTGCAGCAGCTCGTCGCGGGAACGGAAGTAGTTCGACGCGGTGCCGGTCGGTGCGCCCGCCCGCTCGTCGACGCCACGGAAGGTCAGCCCGCGTGCGCCGACGTCGGCGAGCAGCTCGGTGGCGGCGTCGAGCAGCTCGGTGCGCCGGGCGGCGTTGCGGACCATGTGCTCATCCTGTCGGAACTCCGCGCCCTCAACAAGAACACTTGACGTACTTCACCTGTAGTGGTTGTCTCGGGTCATGCCTGAGCTGACCTACTTCATCGGCGTGACCCTCGACGGCTTCATCGCCGGCCCGGCCGACGAGGTCGACTTCTTCGACTTCTCGGGGGAGTTCTCCACCTTCCTCGCACATGAGTACGCCGACACACTGCCCGGCCACGTCCGGGCGGCCTTCGGTGTCGCCGAAGCGCCGCTGAGCCGGTTCGACACGGTGGTCATGGGCCGCCGCACCTATGAGCCGGCCCTGGGCGCCGGGATCGCCGACCCCTACCCGCACCTGCGCACCGTGGTCTGCAGCACCTCGCTGGAGGCTGGCTCCAGCCCGGTGGAGGTGGTGGCCGACGACCCGCTGGACGTCGTACGACGCCTCAAGGCGAGCCCCGGTCGGGGCGTCCTCCTGGCTGGCGGCGGACGGCTGGCGGGCCGGGTGGCGGGGGAGATCGACCGATGGGTCGTCAAGAAGTACCCCGTCCTCGCCGGCCGGGGCCGGCCCGTGATGGATCGGCCCTTCGCCCCGCAGCCACTCCGTCTCGAACAGGTGCGCAGCTTCGACAACGGGTGCGTGGTGCTCGACTACGTCCGCGACGTGGCCCCGGGATCAGGGCGGAACGCCACACTCTGAGGGCGCTGTCGACGGCGGGATGCCACGGTGGGGGCTCGGAGAGGGCAGACTGACCACGTGCCTACTGACACCGTTCCGAACCTTGCTCGCCAGGCTGAGCAGATTCTCGTCGCCATCGCGCGGGAGTCTGTCGACCCGATCACCTACGGCGAGCTCGCGGAGCGCCTGACCCCCGAGGGTCAGCGAGCGGTTCCTGCCCGCCAGATCGGCAAGGTCATCGTCGAGATGCGCGACCGGCGCGGCACGTGGTCCTGGACGCCGTTCCTCACCGCGTGGGTCGTCAACGCCGACACCGGCGAGCCGGGCGAGGGCTACTTCGTCAACGGCGTCGGCGACGCTGCCGCGGTGCGCGCCAAGACCCACGAGCGCCTGGTCGGCGGCATCTACGAGGCCTGATCGGTGACGGCCCGCCACCGCGCCGACGTCGTACGACGTGCGCGGTCTCTGCTGGGCCGCACGATCATCGGCCACGACGTGGCCGTCAGGATCACCGAGGTCGAGGCCTACGGCGGTCTCGAGGACCCCGCGTCCCACGCGTTCACCCGAACCCCGCGCTCGGAGATCATGTACGGCCCGGCGTACCGCCTCTACGTCTACCGCTCCTACGGCATCCACTTCTGCGCGAACGTGGTCACCGGGCCGAGCGAGATCGGCGCGGCGGTGCTGCTGCGCGCCGGCGAGGTCGTCGACGGGCTCGACGTCGCGCGGAGTCGCCGTGGCGGCGCGAGCGACGTCCGGCTCGCGCGGGGTCCCGGCAACCTGGCCCAGGCGCTCGGGATCACGCTCGAGGACCTCGGCAGCGACCTCCTGGCGAGCCAGGACGCCACCGACGGCGTCCGCCTCGGACCCGAGGTGCGCGGCCGTTCGGCGATCGAGGCAGGTCCGCGGGTCGGCGTCTCGAAGGCGGCCGACGTGCCCTGGCGGTTCTGGCTCGCGGGCGAGCCGAGCGTCTCGGCGTACCGCCGCAGTCCGCGGGCGCCGGCCACCACTACGCTGTCGCCACGTGAGCACTGAGACCAACGCAGCGGGGACCTACGAGAACGTCACCCTGGACCCGCAGGCCAACATCTACTTCGACGGCGCCTGCGTCAGTCACACGTTCTTCCTCGCGGACGGCACGAAGAAGTCGGCGGGCGTGATCTTCCCCGCCAGCCTGAACTTCGGCACCGCTGCGCCGGAGATCATGGAGCTCAACGCCGGGAAGTGCCGGATCCGGCTGGCCGGCTCCGAGGAGTGGGCCGAGTACGCCGCGGGCGAGTCCTTCAGCGTCGCCGGTGACTCCTCCTTCGACATCGAGGTCCTCGAGACGCTCGGGTACGTCTGCCACTACGGCTGAGGTCCCACCCGGTTTCGGGATTCGCCGGACATCGCGACGAGCGCCGACATACCTTCCGGTGACGGAGGTGGATCGATGGCAACGAGTCGTGGCGCAGCGGTGGCGCTCGCGCTGGGCGCACTCCTGCTCGCGGCGTGCGGCACCGGATCGACGGACGGGCCCACCGACGGGCGGACCGACGGGGACGCGGCCACGACGGTGGTGACCGAGACGGTCACCGCGACACCGACGACAGCGGAGCCCGAACCCGTCGCCGAGGTCGAGACGTACGTCGTCACCCGGGTCGTCGACGGCGACACCGTCGACCTCGACAACGGCGAGTCGGTGCGCCTGCTCGGCATCGACACCCCCGAGCGGGGCGAGTGCGGCTTCGGGCCGGCCGAGTCCGCCCTCAAGCGACTGGTGCAGGGCAAGGAGGTCGTCCTCTCGGGTGGGGACACCGACCGCGACCGGTACGACCGGCTGCTCCGCTACCTGGACCTCGACGGCGTCGACGCGGGCCTGCGGATGCTGCAGGCCGGCCTGGCCATTGCCCGCTACGACTCCCGCGACGGCTACGGCCGGCATCCGCGCGAGGACGCCTACATCGCGGCCGACGACGCCGCTGACGACGTCACCTGCCCGCGGTCCGAACCCACGCCGTCGCAGGAACCCCGCGGCTTCGCCGACACCGGCACCAAGGGAGACAAGGGCGGCAACTGCGAGCCGGGCTACGACCCGTGCGTGCCGTCGTACCCGCCCGACCTGGACTGCGCCGACGTCGGACCGGTGAGCGTCACCGGGTCGGACCCGCACGGCCTGGACCGCGACGGCGACGGACGGGCCTGCGGCGGCGACTGAGCTGCCGCACCCATCAACTCGCGGGGCCTGTGGATGACGGCCGACGCCCGTGCCCGAAAAGGCGCAGGCTGTCGCCATGACCTCAGACGACCCCGACACCCCTCGACTCCGGCCGCCCCACCTGATGCCGCCGATCACCGACCAGGCTGCCCTGGAGGGCACCTGGCGCGCCCTGATGGGCGAGCTCGGCTTCGCGGTCCCGCAGCTGTGGCTGCTCTTCATCGACGGCGCGCAGCCGCGCCATGTCGTGCACGTCGAGGACGTGCCGCTGTTCCCGGGCGAGCGCGACCTCGAGCAGGTGCGCGGACTGCTCGGTCTCGTGGTCGGCGAGACCCGCAGCTGCGCCGTCCTCTACGCCCGTCCCGGTGGCACCCGACGTACGCCGGGCGACCTCGCCTGGGCGCGCGGGCTCAGCGGGATCGGCGGAGCCTGGCCCGTGCACCTGGCCAACGACACGGAGCTCCGCGTCGCCGCGCCGGACGACCTGGCCGCCGCCGGCTGATCTGTCAGGCTGCGGGCTCGCGTCGCAGCAGCCGGGTGAAGCGCGTCCGGTTGGCCGTCGCGTTGCTCGCCAGGACCACGGCCAGGCCGAGGAGCGAGTAGAGCCACAGCACCACGAAGGCCCCGCCGGTGGCGGCCTCGGGGAAGTACATCGCGTCGCGGGCCACGGTCGCGCCGGCGCCGGGCGGCAGCATCTGGCCGATCGCGTGGCCGAACCGCGGCAGCATCTCCGGCGCGATCGAGGAGCCCGAGATGATCAGCCCGACGGTGAAGTAGAGACCGCCGATCAGCGATCCGGCCGGGCCCAGGAGGGCGACGAACGCGGCGGTCGAGGCGGTCACGGCCAGCGAGATCAGCGCCAGCCCCCAGAAGAGCGTGCGGTGGTCGGCGCCGCTGCCGACGCCGAAGAGCGCCATGGCGAGCAGCCCGACCAGCGCCGAGGCGGCGGCGTACGCCACGAGCAGGCCGGCGTGGCCGAGCCCGCGCAGGGCCGAGCGGTCGGTGAGACCGCGCAGGCGGCCCAGGGCGAGGGAGGCGATGGAGCCGCCCAGGCACAACGCCTGGATGACGAACGCGAGCGAGCTGCCGGCGCTGTCGTCCTCGGGCAGCGGGACGACGTCGGCGACCGCCGGCGGCGTGGTCAGGGCGCCGAGCGTCTCGAGCGGGACGGGTTGACCGGCGGTGGTGAGTGCCTGCACCTGTTCCTTGACCTGTCCCTGGTAGGCCTTGGTGAACTCCGTCCGGAACAGGTTGGCCACGGCGGGTGACGCGGCCGAGGCGACGTAGAGCGTCGGCGCGGTGTCGTTGAAGGCGACCCCGCCGTAGGCGTTGCGCTCCTTGATCGCCTGGCGCAGCGCGGCCGGGTCGGCGTACGGCTCGACCTTGAACTCGCCGTCGGCCTCGAGTTGCTCGGTCAACCGGGCCTGCTGCTCGGCAGTGCCGACCACGCCGACCGGGAGATCGTGCGGAGCGGGGGAGTGCGCCATCGCGAGGTAGTAGACCGCGAGGACCAGTTGGATCAGCGCGCCGCCGACGGCGATCGCGAGCCCGAGCCTCGACAGCTTGCGCAGGCCCACCGGAGCAGGAGACGTGTCGCTCATGGGGCCAGCATGGCGGTTCAGCCGCAGTTGTCGCACACCCCGGTGGCCGGGATCGCCATGAAGCAGTTCGGGCACACCGCGATGACCGGCTCGGGCTTGACCGGCTTGGCGGGCGCCTTCGGTGCCCGGGGGGCGGCGGCCTTGCGGACGGTCTTCTCTGCGACGCGCGGCACCGTGGACTCGTGGACCACGGGTGCCTCGACGACGGGCGGTACCCAGCCCGGAGGCGGGGCGTCGGTGATGCCGAACTGGGCCAGGATCTCGCGTGCGGCCTCGGTCGGCTGGTGCTTGGGCCGGGTCACGATGTCGAACGGCGAGGACGCACCTTCGAGGAAGGTCTGTGCGTCGGGTCGCAGGGTCGCGGGCAGGGTGCGGTGCCGCCAGCGCTGCGGCGTGGCGCCCTTCTGGGTGATGGTGATCAGCGTGGGCCGATCCCAGCAGACCAGGGCCCAGTCGTCGTGGTGGCTGATCGCCCACAGGGCGACGGCACGATCGCCGGCGTCGGCCGCGGCCTTCAGCGCGATCCGCTCCGGGTTGGAGAAACGCCCCTTGACGTGGAGCACGCCGGGGACCGGCTCGGTGACGGCGTACTCCTCACCCTGGAGCTGGTCGATCAGGTCGCTGAGGTCAGGCGTGGTCTCCATCGTCTCCGAGGGTAGTCGAGTCCCCGGCGTCGGCAGCGACCGCACCGGTCGCCTCGGCGATGATCGCCGCCATCGCGGCACGCGCGGCGCCCTCGTCGCGGGAGCGTACGGCGCGGGCGACCTCGACATGGAGGTCGACGGCCTCGTCCTTGGGGTGCACCGGCATCAGGTGGTGGTGGGTGCGGCCGGCGAGGACCTCGGCGACGACGTCGCCGAGCGCGGCCAGCATCTCGTTGCCCGAGGCCTCCAGGAGGACACGGTGGAAGGCGACGTCGGCGGCGAGGAAGGCCTCGAGGTCACCGGAGCGTCCGTGCACCACCATGTCGCTCGCGGCCGAGGTGAGGACGCCGCACTGTTCGGGTGTCGCCCGCAGTGCCGCGAGGCCGGCCGCCACCGGTTCGAAGCCGCTGCGCAGCTCGCCCAGGGAGGTCAGCTGGGCGGCCCGGTCGGCCGAGGCCAGCCGCCAGCGGATCAGCCGCGGGTCGAACACGTGCCAGGAGGTCCGCGGCTGGACGGTGACGCCGACCCGGCGCCGTGAGGCGACCATGCCCATCGACTCCAGCACCCGGACCGCCTCGCGCGACACGGACCGGCTGACGTCGTACCCGCTGTCGACGGAGTCGAGTGTGATGACCGCGCCGGGGGCCAGGTCACCGCTCACGATGCGGTGTCCGAGCGCGTCGAGCACGTTGTCGTGGAGCGCGGTGCGGGCCATGGCGGTCATCCTCCCATCCGGCAAAGATCAGATTAATAAGGCCGAAACTCTTGCAAAGACCTGATCAATGATTGCAGACTGTGACGGCCAGCACATCCCGCCCCGTCCGCCGGGGCCGTCACCGGAGGTCACCACATGAGTGCAGGGAGCAGCCCTCTCGTCGTCGTCATGGGCGTCTCGGGCTCGGGCAAGTCGACCGTCGGCGCCGCCCTCGCCCAGCGCCTCCGCGTGTCCTTCGAGGACGCCGACGACCTGCACCCCGCGGCCAACATCGCGAAGATGTCCGCCGGGATCGCGCTCGACGACGCCGATCGCCTGCCGTGGCTCGAGACGATCGGCCGGTGGCTCGCGGGCCAGGACGGGTCCGGTGGTGTGATCAGCTGTTCGGCGCTCAAGCGCGCCTACCGGGACCAGATCCGGGCGCACGCTCCCCGCGCCCTCTTCGTGCACCTGCACGGCACCCGCGAGGTCATCGCGCGCCGGCAGGCCAGCCGTCCCGGCCACTTCATGCCGGCCTCCCTGCTCGACTCGCAGTTCGACACGCTCGAGCCGCTCGCCGAGGACGAGGCCGGCCTCGTGATCGACGTCGACCAGTCGGTCGACCAGGTCGTCCAGCAATTCCTCCAGCAGTACGTCGACAGGAACTGAGGAGCACCATGTCCATCCCGTTCGTCGCAGCCCTCGCTGCCGGCACCGACCTCGTCGATCCCGTGGCGTCCGAGGGTCGCCTGCTCCTCGCCGCCCTGCTCGGCATCGGCGTCATCGTCACCCTGATCATCGCCGCGAAGATCCACCCGTTCCTCGCGCTCACCGCGGGCGCGCTCACGGTCGGCATCACGGCCGGGGCGAGTGTCGAGGTCGCGATCGCCAGCTTCACCGGTGGTTTCGGGACCACCGCCGCCGGCGTGGGCATCCTGATCGCGCTGGGCGCGATGTTCGGCAAGCTGCTCGCCGACAGCGGGGGAGCCGACCAGATCGTCGACACGATCATCGGCCACGCCTCGCCCCGTGCACTGCCGTGGGCGATGGCGGTCGTCGGCGCGATCATCGGCCTGCCGATGTTCTTCGAGATCGGCCTGGTCCTGCTGATGCCGGTGATCTACCTGGTCGCCCGGCGGTCCGGGCAGTCGCTCGTCACGATCGGCATCCCGGCGCTGGCCGGACTCTCGGCGATGCACGGGCTGGTCCCTCCGCACCCCGGTCCGCTCACCGCGATCGACTACCTCGGCGCCGACCTCGGCATGACCCTCGCCCTCGGCGTCGCCGTCGCCGTCCCGACCGTGATCATCGCCGGACCCGTCTTCGGCATGGTCGGCCGGTACGTCGACGTCCAGGTGCCCGAGCGGTTCGAGGGCCAGCCGCAGAGCGAGTCGGCACACCGCCCGACGTTCGTCGTCACCCTGGCCTCGGTGCTCCTGCCGGTCGTGCTGATGATGGGCAAGGCACTGGCCGACATCTTCATCGACGACGAGACCGACCCGCTGCGGCGCACCCTCGACGTCCTCGGCACCCCGCTCATCGCGCTCGCGATCGCCGTCGTGGTGGGGATGTTCACCCTCGGACTCGGCTCGGGCATGGGCCGCGACGGCGTCGCGAAGTCGCTCGAGTCGTCCCTGCCCGGCGTGGCCGGGATCCTGCTGATCGTCGCCGCAGGTGGCGGGTTCAAGCAGTCCCTGGTCGACACCGGCATCGGCACGATCGTGGCCGAACGGGTCGCGGACTCCAACGTGTCCGTGCTGCTGCTGGCATGGTTCGTCGCCGTCCTGATCCGTCTCGCAACGGGGTCGGCGACAGTCGCGACCGTCACCGCCTCGGGCCTGCTGGCCCCGCTGACCGAGCAGCTCTCCAGTGGCGAGGTGTCCCTGATGGTGCTGGCGATCGGCGCCGGGTCGGTGTTCTTCTCCCACGTCAACGACGCCGGCTTCTGGCTGGTGAAGGAGTACTTCGGGATGAGCGTCGGACAGACCCTCAAGACCTGGTCGGCGATGGAGACCCTGCTCTCGGTCAGCGGCCTGGTCTTCGTGATGGCCCTCAACCTGGTGATCTGACACGCTTGAGTGGTGGCCGACCCCGTCATCCTCCTCGTCTCTGCCGACGAGATCGACGTCCTGACCGATCAATTCCACCGCTACGAGCGCGACTACGACGTCCGCACGGCCCGCACTGCGGCGGAGGCGACGGCGACCATCGCGGCCGCCGTCGCTGCCGGCCAGCCCGTCGCCCTCGTCGTCACCGACTCCCGCCTGCCCGACCAGGACGTGCTCGTCGCGATGCACGACTGGCGCTCCCTGGTCCCGACCTCGCGCCGGATCGTGGCGATCCCGATCGCGCGGTTCGCCGTCGAGACCGAGACCCTGCGGCCGTACCTGCAGAAGGGCAAGTTCGACACCTACCTCGTCCTCCCGCAGGGGCGGCGCGACGAGGAGTTCCACTACGCCGTCGTCGAGCTGCTCAGCGACTGGGGGGCGACGGTCGCTGCCTCCGTCATCGACACGGTGCGGATCATCACGCCCGATGCCTCGCCGCTCGCGCTGGCGGTGCGTGACTTCCTCGACCGCACCGGCTTCCCCCACGGGACCTACGGCCCCGACACGGTGCAGGGACAGGAGGCGATCGCGCTGCACGACGGACCGGTCCGCTTCCCGCTCGTGCACCTGTCGTCCAAGCCCTTCGCCGACCGGCCGATCATCGCGCCGACCTCGGTCCGTGAGCTGGCGGCCCTGATCTACGGACGCCCCTCCGACATCGACTGCGCAACGGTCGTCGACCTCGCCGTCGTCGGCGCCGGGCCGGCCGGTCTCGCCGCCGCTGTGTACGGCGCCTCGGAAGGCCTCACCACGGTGGTCATCGAGTCGGACGCGGTCGGCGGCCAGGCCGGCACGAGCTCGATGATCCGCAACTACCTCGGGTTCCCGCGCGGCATCTCGGGCATGCGCCTCGGACAGCGGGCGCGCGTCCAGGCGATCCGCTTCGGCGCCCGCTTCTTCACCGGCTGGCCGGTCGTCGAGCTGCGCCCGGGCGTCGACGGCGAGCCGCACACCCTGATCACCGAGGGCGGCAAGGTGCATGCCCGTGCCGTGCTGATCGCCTCAGGCGTCGCGTACCGGCGCCTCGGCGTCGCGCCGCTGGAGGACCTCGTCGGCGCCGGCGTCAACTACGGCGCGGCGATGACGGCGGCCCGCGAGATGGAGGACCGCGACGTGTACGTCGTCGGCGGCGGCAACTCCGCCGGCCAGGCGGCCGTGCACCTGGCCCGCTTCGCCCGTTCGGTCACGATCCTGATCCGGCGCGACGACCTGGCCGCCACCATGTCGCGCTATCTCATCGACGAGATCGAGTGGAACCCCCGCATCTCCGTGCGTTCCTGCACGGAGATCATCGACGGCGGTCCCGACGACAGCGGCCAGCTCGGCTGGCTCCAGCTGTGCGACGTCCGCACGCGCGTGGAGGAGCGGGTGCCTGCCGGTGGGCTGTTCCTCCTCATCGGCGCGGCGCCCCACTGCGACTGGCTCCCTGACGACGTACGACGTGACGAGCACGGTTTCGTCCACACCGGCCGTGACGTCCCGACCGAGTGCTGGGTCGACGGCCTGCCGCCGGCCAACCTCGCCACCTGCGTGCCCGGCATCTTCGCGGCCGGGGACATCCGGTCCGGCTCGATGAAGCGGGTCGCTGCAGCCAGCGGGGAGGGGGCCTCGGCGGTGTCGCTGGTGCACGCCCACCTGGAGGCGCTGCGCGCGGATGCGCTCTGACGTCCGGGGTACCACCTCTGCATGACCACCGGAATCGATCTGGGCCGCCCCGAGTCGGGCGACGTCCTCGACCTCATCACCGACGACCACCGCCGCTTCGAGCACCTGCTGTCCCAGCTCCGGCTCGGGACGGCCGACCGTGACGCCGTACGCCGCGCGTTCGCGGACGTCCTCATCGCGCACGGCGAGGCCGAGGAGGAGCTCGTCTACCCGGTGCTGCGCAAGAAGGCCGAGGACATCGGTGAGCACGAGGTCGAGCACGGCGAGGAGGAGCACGCCGAGGGCAACGAGGCGCTGCTCAAGGTGCTCGAGCTCAAGGGCACCGACACCCAGGCCTTCACCGACGCGGTCGAGGAGCTGAGCAACCTCATCGCCCACCACATCGCGGAGGAGGAGCTGACGATCATCCGGCCCGCTCGCGAGCAGGTCTCCGGCAAGGTGCGCCTCGAGCTCGGCGCGAAGTGGGCAGCACGGCGCAACGAGCTGATCGACCAGGGCTGCGGTTCGGAGGACAACGTCCGGCGCATCGTGGCGCAGGCCGAGCGCGAGGGACTGCTCGATGACGACTGACCTGCGGATGGATCGTGCGCCCGCGGGTGGACGCCATCGCCTCGAGGGGAGTGGACCCGAGGCCATGTCGCATCCCCGGAGCGAGCAGGCCCGCCAACTGTGGAAGCTCGTCGAACCCGTCCATGCCATCACCTACTTCTCACCCGAGCCGCTCGCAGCCTTGAAGGCGGCGGGCTACCGCGGCTTCTGGATGGGCTACTTCGCGGGTCGGGCCGCACCGCTCGGTGCCGCACCTGCCGAGGTGGTGCACGCGCTGTTCCACAACTTCGCCTTCGCCACCGTCACCCGGGCGCTGCCCGATGCGTGGTCGTTCGCGCCGCCGACGGCGGCGCTCGACGCGCGGACCCAGGGCACGACCGCGACGCTGACCCGCCACCTCGGTGACGCTGCGGCGAACGTCGGTCCGGTCGCGGACCTGGCCATCCGAGCGGCCACCGCGGCGCCGATGGAGGGGCGCGCGTTGTACGCCGCCAACCGCTCCCTGCCGGTGCCCGACGAGCCGGTCGCCCGGCTCTGGCACGCCGCCACGCTGCTGCGTGAGCATCGCGGCGACGGTCACGTCGCTGCGCTCACCGCGGCCGGCATCGGCGGTCGTGAGTCGCACGTCCTCCACGCGCTGGCAACGGGAGCACCGACGTCGGTCTACGAGACCGCCCGCGGCTTCGACGACGTCGAGTGGACCGCGGTCCTCGACGGGCTGCGCGAGCGTGGTCTGGTCGACGGCGCCGGCGGCCTCACCGGCGAGGGACGGGCGCGCAAGGAGCGGGTGGAGCTGCAGACCGACGAGCTCGCTGCGACCGCGCTCGACCCGCTGTCCGACGAGGAGCTCGCCCAGCTGCTCCGCCTGTTGCGACCGATCGCGGCGTCCGTGGTGTCCTCGGGCGAGATCCCGGCGAAGTCGCCGATGGGGCTCGACCTCGGTGACGCCGAGGCGGCAGACGCACCTTTGTAGGCTGCCCCCATGGGGAGCAAGAAGCGCTGGAGCCGCTACCGACCGCCGGCCGAGCGTCGTACCGAGACGGGCACGCCGGTCGTCCCCGACCGCAGCCCCCGGTCCACGCCGCGACCGAGCTCCCGGTCCGACTCCAGGTCCGACTCCAGGTCCGGCTCGAAGTCCGGCTCGAAGGGCACCCCCAAGCCGTGGTTGCGTCCCGTCGTCGTGACCGGGATCGTCGGGGTGGTGGGGCTCGTCATCGTGCTGGCGATCCGCGCCGCCGGGGACGACGACCCTGCCCGTGATGTCCGGCTCGACCTCCTCGATGTCGACTTCATCAGCGACAGCCTGGCCGCGGCGGGCAAGGAGCAGGGCGAGGTGCCTGCGGTCGCGGTCCACCTCGACCAGTACGGCATGACGGTCGAGTACTTCGACCCGGTCAGGGACCAGACCCGCTACGTCGAGACCAACGGCTACTCCGAGGACATCACCGTCCGGATCACCGACAACTTCTACACCGACTACAAGCCGCAGCCCTTCGACCTCGCCGTCGTCGACCCCGCGGCCATGGTCCAGGCCGTGGAGGACGCCCTCGACGACAGCGAGGACCCCTACTCGTGGGAGGTCCGGATCAACGTCGAGGAGGACGGCTCGACGCCGGTCATGGTCACGCGGATCTTCGCGGACGAGCGGGTCGAGCGAACCACCGCTCCCTGATCGCGCCGTTCACACGATGCCGGCGGCCCGGCCGACCCGGCGGTACGCCGCTGCCAGCGAGTCGACCGTCTCGTGCGCGTTGAGGCCGCTGGGGTTCGGCACCACCCACAGCTCGGCGCCCCCGAGGTCCTCGGGTTGGCGTCCGGGAACGGCCTTGCGCTGCCCGAAGGCCGTCCGGTAGGCCGTGATGCCGGCGATCGCCACCACGGCCGGTCGGGCCGCGGCGACGAGCGCCGTCAGAGCGGCTCCGCCCTCACGCAGCTCCTCGTCGGACAGCTCCGAGGCCTTGGCGGTCGCGCGGCGCACGACATTGGTGATCCCGATGCCGCGCTCTCGCATCATCGTGCGGTCGGCGTCCGACATCCCGTTGGCGGGATGGACCGGCTCGGTGATCACGCCCGCCTTCAGCAGCGCCGGGTAGAAGCGGTTGCCGGGGTGCGCGAAGTGCGTGCTCGTCGCCGCGGTCCAGAGGCCGGGGTTGATGCCGACGAAGAGCAGCCGCAACTGCTGGCCGGGGGCATCCGGCAACAGGTCGGGGACCTCGGCGTCGCGGAAGGACTCGAGCTCGGCTCGGGTGAAGGTACGGCGGGCCACGGGGTGAGCCTGCCACGATGGCGCCATGGCCGGGGAATGGAACAGGTTCGTCGAGGGCGACAACCTCGACGTGCTCACCGGGCTGCCCGAGGAGTCCTTCGACCTCGTCTACATCGACCCGCCGTACAACACCGGCAACGACTTCGCCTACAGCGACGACTTCCGCGGCAGCCGGGGCGCGGGCGTGGTCGGGCGGCACGCCGCCTGGCTCGACTTCATGCGGCCGCGGATCGTCGAGGGCCGGCGGGTGCTCGACCCGGGCGGCGCGATCTTCGTCAGCATCGACGACCACGAGGTCGCCCACCTGCGCCTGCTGCTCGACGAGGTCTACGGCGAGGTGAACTTCCTGGCGCAGATCGTGGTGAACCTCAATGCCAAGGGGCGTCAGCTCGGGCGGGGCTTCGCGACCTCCCACGAGTACCTGCTCGTCTATGCGAAGGACCTGCAGCACTGCGTGCTGGACGCCTCGTCCTCGACCACCGTCATCGAGTCCGACTTCCCCTTGGTGTCTGCGGACGGTCGGCGCCACCGACGGCTGCCGCTGCGCAACACCAACAAGAAGTTCAACCCGCTCACCGCCCCGACCCTGCACTTCGCGGTGTGGGGCGACCCGGAGACCGGCCGTGTCGCGACCGCTCCCTTCGACGGCGCGGTCGAGATCAAGCCGGTCTTCGGCGACGGGAGCCCGGCCGTCTGGCGCTGGTCCCGTCCGCGCATCGACGAACGTCCGGACGACCTCGAGTGCCGCACGGTGCGCGGTCCGGGCGGTGAGCGGGTCGACGTGTACCAACGCGACTGGCGGCACCCCGTCGGCGGACGACGCAAGAAGCTGCGCACCATCTGGCTCGCCGAGGAGATCGGCTCGACGGACACGGCGGTCGCCGAGCTCAAGCAGATCGTCGGCCACCTCTTCGAGTCGCCGAAGCCGACCGGCCTGGTCCGGCGCATCCTCGACACGATGCCGGACGACTGCCGGGTGCTCGACTACTTCGCGGGCAGTGGCACCACCGGGCACGCCGTGGCCCTCGCCAACGCTGCCGACGGCGGCACGCGGACCTGCCTGTCGGTGAACTCCGCCGAACCGACCCGTGTCGGCTCGAACGCCGAACGGGCGGGCTACGCGACGGTCTCCGCGATCACCCGGGCCCGGCTCGAGGCCGTGGCCCGGGAGATCGGCAACGGGCTCAGCTGACGCCGGCGGCCTTCTCGAGCGCGCCCAGCTCGTCGTCGAGGAAGGTCAGCAGCCGCTGGAGGCGCGGCACCGTACGACGGCAGCCGGTCAGTCCGAAGCCCATGTTGCCGGCGTACGACGTGCACGTGATGTTGAGCGCCATGCCGTTCATGGGGATCGACACCGGGTAGTTGCCGACCAGGTGCGCACCGTTCCAGTAGTGCGGCACCCGGGGGCCCGGCACGTTGCTGATGATCAGGTTGAACGGCGGGCGCACCATGCCCTGCAGCCGGAGCATCGGCACCACGATCGAGGGCGCCATCCCGATCGCGCTCATCGCCACGATCTGGTTGGGCGTCATCGAGGACAACGCCTCCTTGCCGTCCTTCATCGACCTGCTGATCGTGCGGAGCCGGTCCGCCGGGTCGGCCAGGTCGGTGGCCAGGCGCACCATGACCGAGCCGATGGCGTTGCCGCCGGCCGACGACGCGGTGCCTGACTGCTTGGCGTTGAGGCCGACCGGCACCATCGAGACCATCGAGCGGTCCGGCAGGGCGTCCAGCTCGGTGAGGTAGGTCCGCATGGCGCCGCTGCACATCGCGAGCACGACGTCGTTGATCGTGGTTCCGGTGGACTTGCCGATGGCCCGCATCCGTTCGACCGGCCAGTCCTGGGCAGCGAAGCGCCGGGCGCCGGTGATCGGCGAGTTGAAGATCGTGCGCGGGGCGGCCAGCGAGACGGCGGAGGTCTCGTTGCGCAGTCCCTTGCGCAGGGTCTTGACGAGAGCGGCCGGCATCCCGGCTGCGTCGGCGCTGATGCTGAGCGCGTTGCGCAGCGCGTCCGAGGGGAGGTCGGCGATCGTCTTGGCTGCCGTGGTCGCGGCATCCATCGCGGCGGCCGGCAGCGACTCGGACTCCTCCTCGACCTTGCGGCGACGTGACGCGCCCTCGGCGAAGGGCGCCGGCATGTGGCGGCGATCGGGGTCGGTGGACAGGATGCTGGCCAGCAGCCGCATGGCGGAGATCCCGTCGACCAGCGAGTGGTGGAGCTTCGTGTACATCGCCACGCGGCCGTCGGCGAGCCCCTCGATGACGTGGGTCTCCCACAGCGGTCGCTCCCACGCCAGACGGGTGGAGTGGAGACGGCCGACCAGGTCGAGGAGCTCGCGGACCCGGCCGGGCTGGGGCAGTGCGCTGTGGCGCACGTGGTGCTCGATGTCGAACTGCTCGTCCTCGCGCCACACCAGTGTTCCGCCGGTCTTCACCGAGCGGTGCGGGTGCTTGAGGAAGAGGGGCGCGATACGTTCGGTGTCACGCATCGACTCGAACATCTCACGGACGTACTCGGGTCCCGCACCAGCCGGCGGCTCGAACAGCTGGAGGCCACCGACGTGCATCGGCATGCTCCGGTTCTCCGCCAGCAGGAAGGCCGCGGAGGTCGGGTCGATGGGGCGGAAGCCGGGAACGGAAACCACGTGGGTCCGCCTTTCGTTGCAGGTGCTGTGATCTTGACGGGTCGTGACGCGGGTCACAACCACGAACGGTCGACTAGTTTCAACGGCTCAGGCTTGGAAAGGACTCGGGTGTGAACGACTTCTCTACCCCTGCAGGGTGGTATCCCGACGGCGACGGCTGGGAGCGCCGCTGGGACGGCTCCGGCTGGACCGACGAACGACGACGCATGGCCGAGCCGACCCAGGTGCGACCGGCGACCCCGCCGGCCTCGCCCCCACCCACGGTGGCGCCGCCGGCCACCCCGCCGGCCACCCCGCCGGCCACTCCGCAGGCGTCGCCGCAGGCCGGACCGCCAGCCGGCCCACCGCCGACCGCTCCGCCCGGTGCGCAGTACCCGATCGCGCAGCCCCCCGCCCATCAGCCCGCCCAGCAGCCGGGCCAGCAGCCTGGCCAGCAGCCTGGCTATGGCCACGTCCCCTCGTGGGGCAGCGCCCAGCAGCACCACCAGCCGCAGGGCTTCCACGGCCACCCGCCCGCAGGACCGCCGCGTCGGAGCCGGCTGGGCCTGTGGATCACGCTCGCGCTGGTCCTGCTGCTCGGCGTCGGCACGGCGGTGACGCTGGCCGTCCTGCAGCCGTGGGACGGCGACGGTGGCACGGCCGACGACCCGAAGGATCCCGACGGCGCCACGACCGCGGCGGTCCAGGGTGACGTGAACGGCGACGACCTCGGCGACGTCCGCTACTACGTCAACTTCGACTACGACGAGGTCAAGAAGGTCGAGGCGACCAGCAACGGCAACGGCTTCGAGCTGAGCGAGGTCGCGGTCGACCCGTACTCCGAGCCGAAGGAGATGTTCTTCGACTGGGACAACGACGGCGTCAACGAGAAGCTCGTCTGGAAGTTCGTCGCGTCGGGCAAGCAGATCACCCTGTCCTCGCCGGACGGTGACTTCCCCGGCGAGCAGAACTTCACGATGTCGCTCTCCACGCTGAGGGAGTACGGCGGCCCGGACATCCAGGTCGTCAACGGGGACTTCGACGGCGACGGTGACCAGGACCTCGCGGTCGTGGGCCCCAACGACCGCGTGGTCGACGTCTCGGTCCTGCTCAATGACGGCAAGGGCACCTTCGCGGCGCCGGTGCTGTGGCTGTCGATCACCAACGCCGTCATCGACGTCGTCCGGCTCTGGGCCGGGGACTTCGACAAGGACGGCGACACCGACCTGTGGGCGCAGCTGCCGGCAGAGCGCCTCGACGACGAGGACTACTCCGGCTACTACTCCGGGGACCGCGGCTACGCGTTGCTGAAGTCGACGGGCAAGAACTTCGAG
The DNA here is from genome assembly GCF_001428565.1 of Nocardioides sp. Root190. Taxonomy (GTDB): domain Bacteria; phylum Actinomycetota; class Actinomycetes; order Propionibacteriales; family Nocardioidaceae; genus Nocardioides. Next base: position 426,673 of record NZ_LMIA01000008.1, read on the forward strand.
GCCGGTGCGGTCAGCAAGGCGAGCGACTACTTCGAGGCCCTGCTCGTCGGCGACGTCACCGGGGACGGCACCGCCAACCTTGTCGGCGTGAAGACCAACTCCTCCAAGGAGGAGCTGACGGTCTCCGTGTTCGACGTCTCGGGCGGCCGGCTCGAGGAGGTCAAGGGCTTCACCGGCGTCACCAAGATCGGCCAGCGCAGCCTGCAGGGCGCCACGCTGAGCGACGTGGAGGGCGACGGGAAGGCCGACCTCGTGTTCGTCGTGAAGGCCTACAAGGAGGCCAAGTTCACCGGCGTGCAGGTCATGAAGTCGACCGGCGCGGTGTTCGAGCCCGCCCTCGTGTGGGCCGAGACGCCGGAGTGCAAGGACGACGGCTGCCGCATCGAGTTCATCGGGGTCCGCAGGTACTGAGCTGACGCGAGTCCTGGGGCCCGGGTGGGCCTCAGGACTCCAGCTCGGTGCGCAGCTCGGTCACGACCGAGTCCACCACGGCCACCAGGTCGCCACCGGTGCGCTCGGCGACCGCGCGCTGCCGGACGTACGACGGGCCGCGGGTGGGGATCTCCAGGACCGAGGCCAGCTCCGCCTCGCAGCCGAGGCGGACGGCGGTCGGCTGCAGCTGCTCCACGAGGTCGGCGAGGTCGTCGGTGACCAGCCGCTCGTTCGAGGCGGCGTCGAGGATCACGATCGCGTCGACGCCGTACCTCGCGGCGCGCCACTTGTTCTCCTGGACGTGCCACGGGGGCATCGTCGGCAGCGTCTCGCCGGCGGCGGCGCGGCCGTCGAGCCAGATCACCAGGCAGTGCATGAGGGCGACCAGCGCGGACATGTCGCTCAGCGTCGAGACGCCGTCGCAGATCCGGTTCTCCAGCGTGCCGTGCCGCACGGCGGGGCGCAGGTCCCAGCGGATCTCGCTCAGGTCGTCGATCACGCCGGTGGTGATCTGGTCGTGCGCGAAGGCCTCGAACTCCTCCCACCGCTGGAACTGGAACGGCAGGCCGGCGGTCGGGAGCTGCTGGAACATCAGCGCCCGGTTGGACGCGTAGCCGGTGTCGACGCCCATCCAGATGGGGGAGGACGCCGAGAGGGCCTGGAGGTGGGGGTAGTAGGTCAGCAGCGCTGACAGGACCGGCAGGACCCGGCTCTGCTCGGGGAGCCCCACGTGGACGTGGACGCCCCAGATCAACATCTGGCGCCCCCACCACTGGGTGCGGTTGATGAGCTCCTCGTAGCGGTTGCCCTCGGACAGCTGCTGGCCGGTCCAGTCGGCGAAGGGGTGCGTGCCGGCGCCGTACAGGTCCAGGTCGAGGTCGTCGGCGGCTGCGGTCACGTAGCGCAGGGTGTCGCGCAGGTCGGCCATCGCATCGCCCACCGTGGGGCACACGCCCGTCACGACCTCGACGGTGTTGCGCAGCAGCTCCTTGTGGAGCTTGCCCGGATCGGGCATGCGTGGCTTCGCCCGGGCGAACAGGTGGGCGGCGTCGTTGCGGAGGTCCCGGGATCGACGGTCCACCAGTGCGAACTCCCACTCCACGCCCAGGGTCGGTTCCTTCGAGCCGTGGAAGTCGATGCGCACGGGCCCAGCCTAGTGTCGGAGGGCCGATGGGCCATGTCACCGCGGACCTGCCAGCATGAGCGGATGGACGACCTGCGGAACCTCCACCGCACGCTCGACCTGTCCCTACGGGTCGGCGAGGTGCTGCTGTCATCGGGTGCTGGTGCCCCCGACGTGCTCGCGACGATGCGCGCGCTGGCGCGGGCGCTCGGCGTGCGCCACTCCCAGGTGGACGTCACCTTCACCTCGTTGGCGATGAGCGTGCAGCAGGCGCCGGACGAGCCGCCGATCGTGCAGATCCGGCAGGTGACCCAGCGCGAGATCGACTACGAGGACCTGACCCGGGTCGACCACCTGGTCCGCGCGGTCGTCGCGGGCGAGGTGGACCTCGAGGGTGCCCGCGCCGAGCTGGGGCAGATCGTGTCCTCAGGCCACGCCCGTCCGCGGTGGGCGGCGACGGCCGGAGCGGGCGCGATGTGCGCCGGCGTCGCGCTGATGCTCGGCGGCGGCCCGATCGTGGTGCTCGTCGCGTTGCTGGCCGCGGTCTGCATCGACCGCCTGCAGTTGCTGATGACCCGGCGTCGGCTCCCCAACTTCTACCAACAGGTCGCCGGAGGGATCGTTGCCACCCTGCTGGCGGCGCTCGGCACCCGGCTCGCCGAGCCGTGGGTGCACCTCAACGCGTCGCTGGTCGTGACGGCGAACATCGTCATGCTGCTGGCGGGCATCGGTTTCATGGGCGCGATCCAGGACGCCCTGTCGGGCTTCTTCGTCACGGGCGGCGCCCGCGTGCTCGAGGCGGTCCTGGCGACGGCCGGCATCATCGCCGGGGTCAGTGGCGGCTTCTCGCTGTGCTCGGCCATAGGACTGGAGATCCCGAGCCTGGTGCTGCCGCGCTTCGACCTGGTCGGGGTCAGCACGGCCGCGGTGGGTGGGGCGGTCGCTGCGGCGGCCTTCGCGTTCGCGTCGTACGCCCCGATGCGCACGCTCGTGCCGATCGGCCTGCTCGGTGGCGCCGCGATCGCGGCGACCGAGTCGATCGCGCAGGCGGGGTTCGGGCGCCCGTGGGCGGTCGGCATCGCGGCCTTCGGGATCGGGCTCTTCGGCTACACCGTCGGGCGTCGCTTCCGGGTGCCGCCGCTCGTGGTCGTCGTGTCCGCGGTGGTTCCCCTCCTGCCGGGACTCTCGATCTACCGCGGGCTCTTCCTGCTCGGCGAGGAGGGCGGCCAACAGGTCGCCCAGGGCCTGCTCGCGATGGTCACCGCGGCGTCCGTCGCCATCGCGCTGGCCTCGGGCGTGATCCTGGGCGAGTACGTCGCGCAGCCGGTCATGCGCGAGGCGCGCCGGGTCGAGGCCCGGCTCGCAGGTCCGCGACTGGTCGGCGTGACCCGCTCGGTGCGTCGGCGCCGGGGCGGCCGCGACTCCTGAGCCCGGGCCGGCCGATCCGGGCTCGGATCTGATACGGACCCCGAGCAGGAGTTTCAGCGGGCGCCTGGGTGGGAGGAACAGGGTGCCTCCTGCGTCCGGACGCACCGTTCGCCCGGCGAGGAAGACCACCATCCATCACTCAGCACTGGAGAATCCCATGAAGAAGACCACCCTCGGCCTCGGCAGCATCGTGCTGGTGGCTGCGTTCTCGCTCTCCGCCTGCGGGGGCAGCGACGAGGGCGAGCTCGCCAAGGAGTACTGCGAGCTGGTCAAGGACGCGAACGCCGCCGCGGAGTCGGGCGACACCGACAAGGTCGCGGAGGCGACCAAGGCGCTCACCGACTGGGCGGAGGAGAACAAGGACGCCAAGGGCGACGGCGACAAGTTCGCCGATGCCGTCAAGGACGAGTGCGGCGACGACGCGCCGGCGCTTCCCTGACCCGAACTGACCGGACCACGGTCCGACCGAGACCCTCTCCCGAGCCCTGGCTCAGGGGAGGGTCTCGATCATGGCGGGCAGCGCGGACGTGATGACGGTCAGCAGGTCGTCGCGGCCCAGGCCCGCGGGCTCCTCGCACCACGTGAGCACGAGGTCCTCGACCATCGCCTGCCAGGCATGGATGACGAGCCGGACGGCGGGGGTGTCCGGCAGGTCGAAGGTGCCGGTGTCGACGGAGAAGAAGCGGTCCGCCAGTGCCGAGAAGGTGGTCTCGTAGATCGCGCGGAGCACGTCGTTGCTGCCCGCGGCGGACTTGAGCAGGGCACGGTAGGCGTCCTGGTTCTCGATGACGTAGTCGACGTACCCGGTGATGGAGGTGAGCAGGCGGTCGAGCGGTGCGCCGTCGGCCGGGGGAGCGGTGCGGCGGTAGAGCTCGTCGGCGGCGTGCTGCACGACGGCCTCGAGGTAGCCCTGCTTGCCGCCGAAGTAGTGGTAGAGCAGGCCGCGGGAGATGCCGGCCTCCTCGGCCAGTGCATCGATCGACAACTCCTCGATGGAACGGTCGGTGAGCAGCCGTACGCCGAGCTCCAGGAGCTGGTGACGCCGTTCGTACGGTGAGAGTCGACTCCGCGACCGGGCGGCGTGGGGGGAGGGGGTGGCGGCCGTCACGCACGACAGTCTATTGACATATGTTCAATAGCGCCAATAGCGTCCTTCCCATGACCGCTACTCCGAGTCGCACCAACGTCGACCACCTCATCGTGGGTGCCGGCTTCGCCGGTCTCGCGGCCGCCATCAAGCTCGACGAGGCGGCCGAGCGGGACTTCGTGGTCATCGAGAAGGACAGCGACGTCGGTGGCACCTGGCACATCAACACCTACCCGGGTGCCGAGTGCGACGTACCCAGCCAGCTCTACTCCTTCTCGTTCGCGCTCAACCCGGACTGGTCGCGCGTCTACTCGCCGCAGCAGGAGATCTGGGAGTACACCCGCAAGGTCGCCGAGCGCTCCGGCACCTTGGACCGCTTTGTGTTCAACACCGCCGTCCTCGACGCGCAGTGGGACGAGCAGGCCCAGCGCTGGAACGTGCGGACCGAAGGGCCCGACGGGGTCCGGGAGTACGCCGCGCGCACCGTCATCTCCGGCTCCGGCGGACTCTCCGAGCCGCGCCTGCCCGAGGTCGAGGGCATCGACGACTTCCGGGGGGAGATCTTCCACTCGGCCCGCTGGAACCACGATGTCGACCTGACCGGCAAGCGCGTCGCGGTGATCGGCACGGGCGCCTCCGCCGTCCAGCTCGTGCCCGAGCTGCAGAAGGTCGTCGGCCACATGGACGTCTACCAGCGCACGCCCAACTGGATCATCCCGCGCAACGAGCGCTCCTTCACCTCCTTCGAGAAGGCCGTCTTCAAGAAGGTCCCGGGCGCCCAGCGCGCACTCCGGTCCGTGGTCTACGGCGCCCTCGAGGCGCGGGTCCCGGCGTTCGCCCGGTTCCCCCAGGCGATGCGGGCCGTCGACCTGCAGGGCCGGCGCAACATCGCCAAGGGCATCACGGATCCCGAGCTGCGCAAGAAGGTCACGCCGAGCTACCGCGCCGGCTGCAAGCGGATCCTGATCTCCAACAAGTGGTACCCCGCACTCGATGCGGACAACGTCGACCTCGTCACCGACCCGATCGTGCGGATCACCGAGAACGCCATCGTCACCGCCGACGGTGTCGAGCGGCCGATCGACGTCCTGGTCGTCGCGACCGGCTTCTACGTCACCGAGCCCCCGATCGCCCAGCACATCACCGGTCGTGAGGGCCGCACGCTGGCCGACGTCTGGGACGAGGGCGGCATGGCGGCGTACAAGGGAACGACGATCCACGGCTTCCCGAACCTCTTCCAGATCGTCGGTCCGAACACCGCGCTCGGCCACTCGAGCATGATCTTCATCATCGAGTCCCAGGTGCGCTACGTCGTCGAGGCGGCCCGCGCCATGCGCCGAGAGGGCCTGGCCGTCGTCGAGCCGACCCGTGCCGCGCAGGACGCCTGGACCGCGGACATCCGCCGCAAGATGAAGCCGACCGTGTGGCAGACCGGCGGCTGCGCGAGCTGGTACCTCGACAAGTTCGGCAACAACACGACCCTCTGGCCGGGGCAGACGTTCACGCTCCGCCAGCACCTCAGCTCGTTCGACCTCGACAAGTACGACGTCGAGGCAGTCACGCCCCAGCACTCAGCCCCCGCCCTGCAGCCTCCCCAGTCGAAGAAGAAGGTCACGTCGTGAAGAACCTCAACAACAAGGTCGTCGTCATCACCGGAGCGGGCTCCGGCATCGGCCGCGCGCTCGCGGTGAACCTCGCCGGCAAGGGCGCCCGGCTGGCCCTGTCCGACGTCAGCGAGACCGGCCTCGGCGAGACCGTCGAGCTGGCAGTCAAGGCGGGATCACCCGATGTGCACACGGCGCGGCTCGACGTCGCGGACAAGGCTGCCTTCTCGGCGTACGCCGTCGAGGTCGCCGAGCACTTCGGCCAGGTCAACGTCGTGATCAACAACGCCGGCGTCGCCCTGGCCGGTGACGCGGTCGACCTGACCTACGAGGACATGGAGTGGATCGTCGGCATCAACTTCTGGGGTGTCGTCTACGGCACCAAGGAGTTCCTGCCGCACCTGATCGCCTCCGGTGACGGCCACGTCGTCAACCTCTCCTCGCTGTTCGGCCTGCTCGCGATGCCCGGCCAGAGTGCCTACAACGCGACGAAGTTCGCGGTGCGCGGCTTCACCGAGGCCGTGCGGGAGGAGATGCTCATCGCCGGTCACCGGGTGGGCGTCACCTCGGTGCACCCCGGTGGGATCAAGACCGCGATCGCGCGCAGCGCCCGGGTCTCCGACAAGGAGGACCAGGCCGCGACCGCGAAGCTGTTCGACGAGAAGCTCGCCAAGATGACGCCCGAGCGCGCCGCCGAGATCATCGTCAAGGGCATCCAGAAGAACCAGGCGCGGGTCCTCGTCGGCCTCGACGCGCACGCGCTGCACAACTTCCAGAAGTTCACCGGATCGCGCTATGAGGACATCATCGCGCTCGTGTCGAAGAAGGTGCTGCCCGCCAAGGTGGTGTGATTGCTCCTGTGGACGCAACCTTCGACCGGCTCCTGGACCGCATGTGGACCAGGAGTCGGTTGTCGTTGCGGGGCCGGCTCGACCGGCTGCGCGCCAAGGGCTGGGTCGTGCTGCAGTGTGCGGTGGCCGCCGGCGTGGCCTGGTGGGTCGCCGCCGACCTGTTCGACCACGACACCCCGTTCTTCGCGCCGATCGCCGCGGTCGTCTCGCTCGGCACCTCCTACGGCCAGCGGCTGCGCCGGGTCGCCGAGGTCACGGTCGGTGTCGCGATCGGTGTCTTCGTCGCCGACGTCCTGGTCGCGAGCATGGGTTCGGGGGCCTGGCAGCTCGCCCTGATCGTGCTCCTGGCGATGTCGACCGCGATCCTGCTCGATGCCGGGATCCTCTTCGTCACCCAGGCCGCCGTGCAGTCGATCGTCGTCGCTGCGCTGGTGCCGGGCGCCAACGGCGCCTTCCTGCGCTGGACCGACGCCCTGATCGGCGGAGGCGTCGCCCTGGTGGCGGCGATGGTCGTGCCGGCCGCACCGCTGCGCCGCCCGCGCGAGCAGGCCGCCGCCGTCGCCCGCAAGATCGCCGAGCTGCTGCGCGCCGCCTCGGACGTGATGGTGGATGGGGAGGTCACCCCGGCCCTCGAGCTGCTGGCCGACGCCCGCGCCACGGACCGGATGATCCGGGAGCTCCAGGCGGCGGCCTCGGAGGGCATGTCGGTGGTGAGCTCCTCGCCCTTCCGGGGGCGGCACCGCGAGCCACTGCGCCGGATGGTCGAGCTCGTCGACCCGCTCGACCGGGCGCTTCGCAGCACGCGTGTGCTGGTGCGTCAGACGTCGATCGCTGCCTACCGTCGTCGACCGGTCCCGTCGTCGTACACGATGCTGGCGGCGGACCTGGCCGACGCCGCCGACGCCGTCGCCGACGAGCTCTCCGCCAACCGCCTGGCCGTCGAGGCCCGTGATGCCGTGCTCGCCGTCGGCGTGGCCACCGGGCAGGTCGAGCGCACCGAGGTGCTCACGGCCGAGGCGATCCTCGCGCAGCTGCGTGCGATCGTGGCCGACCTGCTGATGGTGACGGGCATGGGCCAGCTCGAGGCGACCGACGCGATCCCGCCGCCGCCGCGATGAGTGGTGTGGCCATCTGTCAACGCTTGATGACAGAATGCCGTCCATGAGCAACGTGGTGGAGCAGTACGTCGAGATCGACGCGCCGATCAGCAAGGTCTTCGCCTATGTCGACGACTTCTCGACGACCAAGGACTGGATGTACGGCCTGTCGAAGATCGACCCCGTCACCGACCAGCTGCGCGGTGTCGGAGCGGAGTACGACGGCGTGATGAAGGTCGGCGTCGCGCTCAAGTCGCGCATCCACTGCACCGGCTGGGAGCAGGACCGGCTGATCGAGATGACCTCGGTCAAGGGCATCAAGAACACCCAGCGCTGGACCTTCACCGATCTCGGCGAGGAGCGCACCCGGGTCGACGCCTGGATCGAGTACACCCTCCCGGGCGGCCCCGCCGGCAAGGCCATCGAGAAGGCGGTCCAGCCCGTCGTGGAGATCGCCATCCGTCACACCAAGGCCTCGCTCGCCAGGAACATCGAAGCGCTCTGAGGTTGCGCGAAGTGCGTGGTCTTCTCCTGCGAAGTGCGCCGTTTTCTCCTTCGAGGTGCGTCTGTTGTGGAGCAGGGCGCTCACCTCGAGGGAGAAAACCACGCACTTCGGCGGAGAGAACAGCGCACTTCGTGTCACACCTGGGCGGCGTAGAGGGCGTACGGGTCGTGGAGGGTGCGACCGAGGGCGGCCTGCAGCCAGGTGGCGTCGCGGGCGGCTGCGCGCTGGGCCGCGTCCACCGAGCCGTCCGAGGTGAGGTTGGAGGCGAAGATGCCGGCGGCTGACGTCGGCAGGAAGTCCTCGTAGACGATCGGCTGGAGCAGGCCGGCGTCGTCGCGGCGGTAGTGGGCGAGCCCGGCGTCGTGCAGGCCCTGCTCGGTGTCGGGGAAGGCGTCGATGCCCCGGGCGTCGTACAGGGAGCGGCCGGCGGGGGTGAGGGCGACGCCTCGCGCCTCGACCTCCCCGAAGCGCACGCTGAGCTCGCCGCGCACGATCGTCCCGTCGGGTTCGCGGAAGGTGCGTGGCTCGGCGAGGGCGCGGAAGGACGTCTGGCGCAGCAGGACGGCAGGCCTGGAGGTCCGCGGCGGTCCCTGGATCCGGTCGATCATCTCGATGCCGAGGGCGGTCATGCGGCGGTAGAGGTCGTCGATGTCGAGCACCCGCGGGGTCAGGTGGTTGATGTGGGTGGAAGCCACCCCGCCGATGTCGGCGGCGACCGAGGAGATCGACTCGAGGTGGTCGTACCAGGCGCGGTCGACCGGCTCGGGGGAGAGGGCGAAGGAGGCGGTGGCGAGCTCGAGGAACCTCTCGGCGTCGTACGACGACAGCCCGCCCGCCTTCTCCGCGAGATCGGCGAGGTCGAGCAGCTCGTCGGGGAACAGTCGGCGGGAGCCGAGGAACTCCTCGAGCTGGGACTGCGTCCGGGCGTCGAAGAACCGGCGGTCGTCGACCACCAGCATCGAGGTGAAGACCCGGAACGGGTTGGCGGCGAGCTCGGCCCCCTCGATCGGGCGGAACGCGGTCGACACCACCGGGATCGGCGGCGTCGCCTCGCGCAGGTCGTAGAAGCCGACGGGGAACATCCCGCACGCCCCGAAGATCCGGCCCACCTGGGCGATCTCCTCGGGGGTGCCGACCCGGATCGCCCCGTGGCGCTCGGCCGTGACCCGCGCGACGGACCCGAGGCGCTCGGCCTCGGGACCCATCGCCGCGAGCACGTCGGCGTTCACGGCCTCGGAGACCTCGACCAGGGTGGTGTAGGCCGGGACCTCGGAGCCGTACAGGGCCGAGAGGGACCGGGCGAACCGCGCCCGGAGCTCCGTCGTACCGACCGCCGCTCCGCTCATCCGAACTCGACGCCCTGGGCGAGCGGGAGCTCGGTGGAGTAGTTGATCGTGTTCGTCGAGCGCCGCATGTAGGCCTTCCACGCGTCGGAGCCGGACTCGCGTCCGCCGCCGGTCTCCTTCTCGCCGCCGAAGGCACCGCCGATCTCGGCGCCCGAGGTGCCGATGTTGACGTTGGCGATGCCGCAGTCGGAGCCCACGGCGGACGTGAAGGTCTCGGCCTCGCGCACGTCGAGGGTGAAGATGGCCGACGACAGCCCCTGCGCCACGTCGTTGTGCAGCGCGATCGCCTCGTCGAGCTCGTCGTAGCTCAGCACGTAGAGCAACGGGGCGAAGGTCTCCTGCTTCACGATGTCGGTCTGCGCGGGCATGTCGATGATCGCGGGTACGACGTACTGCCCGCCGTCCACGGCGCCGGACATCGCGTCGGCGCGGACGCCGCCGGTGACCAGGCGGCCGCCGTCGGCCTGGGCCTGCGCGACCGCGGCGAGGAACCCGTCGGTCGCGCCGGCGTCGACCAGCGGACCGACCAGGGTCGACTGCTCGAGCGGCGAGCCGATCGAGAGGGTGCCGTAGGCCTTGGAGAGGCGCTCGACGAGCTCGTCGTGGACCGAGGAGTGCACGATCACCCGGCGCAGCGAGGTGCAGCGCTGGCCGGCCGTGCCGACGGCGGAGAAGACGATGCCGCGCACGGCGAGGTCGAGGTCGGCCGAGGGCGCGATCACGGCGGCGTTGTTGCCGCCGAGCTCGAGCAGGCAGCGGCCGAGCCGGGCGGCGACCCGCGGTGCGACCAGCTTGCCCATCCGGGTGGAGCCGGTTGCGGAGACCAGCGGCACCCGCGGGTCGTCGACGAGCACCTCGCCGACCGCGCTCCCGCCCAGGACCACCTGGGTCAACGCGTGCGGCGCCCCCACTCGGCGAGCAGCCTCGTCGGCCAGGGCCTGGCACGCGAGCGCGGTCAGCAAGGTCTTCTCCGAGGGCTTCCAGATCACGGCGTCGCCCGCGACGAGCGCGAGGGCGGTGTTCCAGGACCAGACGGCCACGGGGAAGTTGAAGGCGGAGATGACACCGATGACACCGAGCGGGTGCCACTGCTCCATCATCCGGTGGCCGGGTCGCTCCGAGGCGATGGTCAGGCCGTGCAGCTGGCGGGACAGGCCGACGGCGAACTCGCAGATGTCGATCATCTCCTGGACCTCGCCGAGGCCCTCGGAGCGAATCTTGCCGGCCTCGATCGAGACGAGCTCACCGAGCAGCTCCTTGTGCTCGCGCAGCAGCTCGCCGAGCTCGCGGACGAGCTGGCCGCGGACGGGCGCGGGCACGGAGCGCCACTCCTCGAACGCGGCGTGGGCGCTGCCGATGGCCGCCGTCACGTGCTCGGGCGAGTGAGCGGTGATGCGGCCCAGCTCGGACCCGTCGACGGGGGAGGAGGCGAGCAGGTCGCCGTCGGCGCTGAACGGGTCGCGGGCGCCGAGCTCGGCGAGGATCTGTCGGGTGCGGGTGGGGAGGTCGGTCATCAGGCGATCTTTCCGTAGTCGGCGAAACGGCGACCTGCGTGCGTGGCGTGCAGGTCCTCCAGAGCGATGTCCTCCTGGCGTACGAACCCCTCGGCCGGCAGCTTGCCGGACGCGACGAGCTCGACGACCGCCACGGCCGAGGACGCGGTCGTCCACGAGATGGCGCGCCAGCTGCGGTCGTGGCCCTCGCCGTCGGGCAGGGTGATGGGCAGGTAGCCGCGGACGTGGTTCTCGCGGAACGGCTGGCCGTCCTTCACGCCCTCGACGGCCGCGTGGAGGTAGACGATGTCGTCGTTGACCGGGGGCTTGGCCTTGACCAGGATCCGGCCGACCTCCTCGCGGCACTCGCGCAGGCCGAGCTCGTCGAACAGGAAGTGCATCTGGTCGAAGTGGCCGGGGTAGCGCAGGGTCTTGTAGTCGAGACGCTGGACGCGGCCCTCGTAGGTCTGGCACATCGTGCCCAGGCCGCCGGAGGTGAGCGCGGCCTCGAGCTCGATGCCGCCGATGACGACGCGCTCCTTCTCCTCCATGGCGGGCACCATCTGGCGGCGACCGGAGCGGAGCACCTCGCAGTCGTTGAGGTACTCGTTGACGACGCCCTCGGCCGACCAGTTGAACGCGTAGCCGAGCAGGCCGGTGGGGTTCTGTGGCAGTGCGCCGACCTTGAGCTCGATGGAGCGGATCTCCTCGAACCCCTTGGCCAGCGAGGCGCCGACGATGCCGATCAGCCCGGGAGCCAGGCCGCACTGGGGCACGAACGCCACGCCGGGCGTCGCGGACGCGAGCTCGATCACGCGCTGGGTGGTCGGGACGTCCTCGGTGAGGTCGAAGTAGTGGCAGCCCACGGCCGCGGCCGCCTCGGCGACCTCGATGTTGCGGTCGTACGGCAGGCAGGAGACGACGGCGTCGACGCCGCGCAGTGCCTCGCGGAGCGAGTCGCGGTCGGCGACGTCGAGCTCGGCGGTCTCGAAGCGGAGACCGGGGCGGGCCGCGCTGTCGTAGCCACTGACCTTGAAGCCGGCGTCGGTGAGCAGGCCGGCGACGAGCTCGCCCACCTTGCCGAGTCCGATCACGCCGACCTGGTTGATGATGCGCTTCGCGGGTGTGGCGGTGGGTGTGGTCACGAGAGGCTCCCTTCGAGCTGGTCCAGTCCCCAGTTGAGGTCGTCGGCGGAGATGACCAGCGGCGGGGCGAGCCGGATGGTCGAGCCGTGGGTGTCCTTGGCGAGCACGCCGCGTGCCAGCAGGCGTTCGCAGACCTCGCGGCCGGTGCCGAGGGCGGGATCGATGTCGACGCCGGCCCACAGGCCGCGGGAACGGAAGGACACGACACCGTGGCCGACCATGGCCTGCAGTCGCTCGGCGAGCACGTCACCGAGCGCGGCGGCGCGGGCCTGGTGCTCGCCGGAGCGCAACATCGTGACGACCTCGAGCGCGACGGCGCACGCCAGCGGGTTGCCGCCGAACGTGGAGCCGTGCTGGCCCGGGTGCAGCACCCCGAGCACGTCGCTGTCGCCCACGACGGCCGAGACCGGCACCACGCCGCCGCCGAGCGCCTTGCCCAGCACGTAGAGGTCGGGTACGACGCCCGCGTGGTCGCACGCGAACGTCCGTCCCGTGCGGCCGAGGCCGGACTGGATCTCGTCCGCGACGAAGAGCACCCGCTCCCGGCTGCACAGCTCGCGCACACCGGGGAGGTAGTCGGCCGGGGGGATGACGACACCGCCCTCGCCCTGGATCGGCTCGATCAGGACGGCGACCGTGGTGCCGCTGTTGGCGGCGACCGCGGCCTCGAGCGCCGCCAGGTCGCCGTACGGGACGAGGTCGAAGCCGGGGGTGAACGGACCGAAGCCGTTGCGGGCGTCGGGGTCGTCGGAGAAGCCGACGACGGTGGTCGTGCGGCCGTGGAAGTTGCCGCCCGCGACGATGATCCGCGCGGTGTCGGCGGGGACTCCCTTGACGTCGTAGCCCCACTTGCGGGCGATCTTGATCGCCGTCTCGACGGCCTCGGCGCCGGTGTTCATCGGCAGCACCATCTCCTTGCCGCACAGGTCGCCCAGGGCGGCGCAGAAGTCGGCGAAGCGGTCGTGGACGAAGGCGCGGCTGGTCAGGGTGAGCCGGTCGAGCTGCGCGTGCGCGGCCGCGAGCAGTCGCGGGTGCGCGTGGCCGAAGTTGAGCGCGGAGTAGCCCGCCAGGAAGTCGAGGAAGCGGCGCCCGTCCACGTCGGTGAGCCAGACGCCCTCGGCGTCGCTCAGCACGACCGGGAGGGGGTGGTAGTTGTGGGCGGTGCGGGCCTGGGCCCGGGCGACCTCGTCGGCAGTGCGACGCGGTGTGACCCGTGTGCGGTGGTCGGTGATGCTCACGTTCCCCTCCGTCCCCGGCGGATCGCGCCGGAATCGATGTGGTGACAGGAAGATCTGCGGTGGATGTGCAGATTGTCCGACAATCTTCCTCCACTGTAACCCACGCCACACTCGCGACGGAGTTCGGGGGCCGGCCCGTTCGGGCGGGATGGGAGAATGGATCCGCTGTGGACATCACCTACCCGCCCGACCTGCCGGTCAGCGCCCGACGCGACGACATCGCCGCCGCGATCCGTGAGCACCAGGTCGTGATCGTGGCCGGGGAGACCGGGTCCGGGAAGACCACCCAGCTCCCCAAGATCTGTCTCGAGCTCGGTCGGGGCGCTCCCGGTGACGAGTCAGGCAGGGGCCGTCCGCGGATGATCGGCCACACGCAGCCGCGCCGGATCGCCGCCCGCTCGGTCGCCGAACGGATCGCGTCCGAGCTCGACACCGAGCTCGGGGACGTCGTCGGCTACCAGGTCCGCTTCACCGACAAGACCTCGAAGCAGAGCCGGGTCAAGGTGATGACCGATGGCATCCTGCTCGCCGAGCTGCAGCGCGACCGGATGCTGCGCCGCTACGACACGATCATCATCGACGAGGCGCACGAGCGCAGCCTCAACATCGACTTCCTGCTCGGCTACCTCAAGCAGCTGCTGCCGAGGCGCCCCGACCTCAAGCTGGTCATCACCTCCGCGACCATCGACACCGAGCGCTTCGCCCAGCACTTCGACGACGCGCCGGTGATCGAGGTCTCCGGTCGGACCTACCCGGTCGAGGTCCGCTACCGCCCGCTGATGGACGTCCCCGAGGACGACGAGGAGGGCGAGGCGATCGTCCGCGACCAGACCGAGGCGATCGTGGACGCGGTCAAGGAGCTCTCGGCCGAGGGACCCGGCGACATCCTCGTGTTCCTGCCCGGCGAGCGCGAGATCCGCGACACCGCCGAGGCGCTCGCACCCCTGGGGGACGGCATCAGGGGCGTCGACGTACTGCCGCTCTACAGCCGCCTCTCCGCCGCCGACCAGCACAAGGTCTTCGCGCCCGCCTCAGGATCGCGCCGTCGCGTCGTCCTCGCGACCAACGTCGCCGAGACCTCGCTGACGGTGCCGGGCATCCGCTACGTCATCGACTCCGGCGTCGCCCGGATCTCGCGCTACTCCGCGCGCACCAAGGTCCAGCGGCTCCCGATCGAGCCGATCAGCCAGGCATCGGCCAACCAGCGCTCGGGTCGGTGCGGCCGGGTCGCGGCCGGCATCGCCATCAGGTTGTACGCCGAGGAGGACTTCGAGTCCCGGCCGGAGTTCACCGATCCGGAGATCCTGCGCACCAACCTTGCCTCCGTCATCCTCCAGATGACCTCCCTGGGACTGGGCGACATCGCCAGGTTCCCCTTCGTCGAACCGCCGGACCGGCGCAACGTCCAGGCCGGCGTGCAGCTTCTCCAGGAGCTGGGCGCGGTCTCGGGAGGGAGCGCCACGGCGCCCGGTGAGCTGACCAAGGTCGGGCAACGGCTCGCCCGGTTGCCGATCGACCCGCGCCTGGGCCGGATGCTGCTCGAGGCCGAGCGGCTGGCCTGCGTGCGCGACGTCCTCGTCATCGTCGCGGCGCTCTCGCTGCAGGACCCGCGGGAGCGGCCGGGCGTCGACCACCCCAAGGAGCAGGCACAGGCCGACCAGTTCCATGCGCGCCACAAGGCCGAGGGCTCGGACTTCCTCACCCTGCTCAACCTCTGGAACCACCTGCAGGCGCAGCAGAAGGAGCTGTCCGGCAGCGCCTTCCGCCGCATGTGCAAGCGCGAGTTCCTCAACTACCTCCGGGTGCGTGAGTGGCAGGAGTTCGTCGCCCAGCTGCGCCAGGTCACCAAGGAGATGGGGGTCCGGCTGGAGGCGCCCTCGACCACTCCCGATGCCGATGGAATCCACCAGGCGCTCCTGTCCGGCCTGCTGTCCCACATCGGGCTGCTGGAGGAGCGGGAGAAGCCGAAGGCAGGTGCCCGCAAGGACGGCCGCCGTCCCGGACCGCGGGAGTACCTCGGCGCCCGCGGCGCGAAGTTCGCGATCTTCCCCGGCTCCGGGCTGGCCCGGAAGAACCCCGGCTTCATGATGGCGGGCGAGCTGGTCGAGACCGGTCGGCTCTGGGCGCGCCAGAACGCCGAGATCAAGCCCGAATGGGCCGAGCGACTGGGCGATCACCTCGTCAAGCGCAGCCACTCCGAGCCGCACTGGTCACGCAAGCGACAGGCCGTGATGGCCGTCGAGCGGGTCACGTTGTACGGCGTACCGCTCGCCACCGACCGGCCGGTCAACTTCGGTCGGATCGATCCCGAGCTGTCCCGTGAGCTCTTCATCAGGCACGCCCTCGTCTACGGCGAGTGGGACACCAGGCACCACTTCTTCCGCGACAACCGCAAGCTGCTGGCCGAGGTCGAGGAGCTGGAGCACCGCACGCGTCGCCGCGACCTCGTCGTCGACGAGCACACGCTCTTCGACTTCTACGACGCCCGGGTGCCGCAGCACATCGTGAGTGGCGCGCACTTCGACCGCTGGTGGCGCGACGAGCGGCGCCAGCAGCCGGCGTTGCTGACCTTCGACCTGGCGATGCTGACCCACGACACCGCCGACGAGGTGCGCGAGGCCGACTACCCCGAGGAGTGGTCGGTGACGGGCGGGCTGAGCTTCCCGATCAGCTATCACTTCGAGCCGGGCGCCACGGACGACGGCCTCACCATCGACATCCCGGTCTCGACGCTGAACCGGGTCGACGACGACGACTTCTCCTGGATCGTCCCCGGTCTGCGCGAGGAGCTGGTCGTCGAGCTGATCCGCAGCCTGCCCAAGCAGCTGCGGGTCAACTTCGTCCCCGCGCCGAACACCGCCCGCGACTTCCTGGCTGCCGTCCCCGCCGGGCAGGAGGCGCTCCTCACGGCGCTGGAACGGCACCTGCGGGCCACCACGGGCGTCCACGTGCCGCGCGAGGCCTGGGACCTCTCGGCGCTCCCGACGCACCTGACGCCGTCGTACCGCGTCGTCGACGAGGGCGGGAAGGTCCAGGGCCGCGGCAAGTCGCTTGCCGAGCTCAAGGCGCCGCTGCAGCCCCAGTTCGACCGGGCACTCGCCGCCGTCGCGACGGACTCCGGTGTCGCCCGCACCGGCGAGACCACGTGGGTCTTCGACGACATCGCCGAGACCGCCACCTGGACGCGCGCCGGGCACGAGGTCGAGGCCTTCCCCGGACTGGTCGACGAGGGCGCGACGGTCGGCCTCCAGGTCTCCGGATCGGCCGACGAGCGCGACACCCGGCACCGCCTCGGCGTCATCCGGCTGCTGCTCCTCGCGCTGGGCGACGCCCCGACCAAGGGGATCCTCGACTCCCTGTCCAACGTCGACAAGCTCGGCCTGTCCGGGACGCCCTACTCCGGTGTCCCCGCCCTGCTCGCCGACTGCCTGCGCGCGGTGGTCGTTGACGCCGTCGACGCCCGCGAGCCGGTCCGGACCAGGGAGGGGTACGACGCCCTGCTGGCCGCCCTGCGCCCGAGTGTCGCCGCCGACGTCCGTGCGGTGCTCACCGAGCTGTTGCGGGTGCTCGAGGTGTGGCGCGAGGTCGAGCGGCTGCTCAGCGGCCGGACCGAGATGGCCCAGCTCCCCGCGCTCACCGACCTCCAGGCGCAGCTCGGCCGGATGGTCCACGACGGCTTCGTCGGCGAGGCCGGCGCCACCCGGCTGCGCCGTCACCGCACGTGGCTCGCGGCCATGCGCGAGCGTCGTCAGGCGCTGGACACCGGCGGTGCGGCAGCACTCGCCAAGGACCGGCAACGGATGGACCTGGTCCAGCCGATGCAGGAGGCCTGGCTGGCCCGCATCGGCGCCCTGCCGGAGGGTCGCCCGCCGGGCGCCGGCCTGCGGGGGATCCGCTGGATGCTGGAGGAGTACCGCGTCTCGTTGTGGGCCCAGCAGCTCGGCGTCGACGGACCCATCTCCGACGTACGCCTGCGCAAGGCGTTCGACGCACTGGCCTGATGTGGCCTGACGGACTGGCCTGACGGCCTCGCGCAGGGTGACACACTGATCCGGTGCCCGAGCGTCCTCACAAGCCCGTCCCCCGGGAGGCGGCGTTCTTCGACGAGCAGGAGTCCGGGGTCGACCCCGCCCTGCTGACCGAGGCTGCCGAGCGCGCCGCTTCTCTCCTCGTCCGCGGCGCCCACGACAGCGCCGACGCCGATGTCGCCGAACGGTTGGTGCACCTGGCCGAGGTCGAGGGCATCGAGGCCATCGCCCAGGTGTGGTCGCACGCCCCGGCGGACACGCTCGCCGGCTGCCTCTGGCGGCTCTACCTCCTCCGGTCCTGGGTGTACGCCGACCCGGTCGGTGTCGCGCGCCAGTTCGAGGCCGGACGCAGCCATGCCGAGTTCGCCCGGGTGATCGCGGGTGTCGCCGATCCGCCCGGCCCCGACGAGCTGCGCCACATGGTCGACGAGGTGCTGCGCGGGATCGCGGCGAGTGATTTTGCCGACGTCCTGTTCCGCGCCGCGGCGTTCGCCCGGGTCGTGGCGGCGGGTCGCGCGAGCCTGGACGAGGTGCCCGACGCCGACGTACGCCGGATGTTGCTGCTCGCCGAGCAGCTCGAGGCGTCCGGACATGTGGAGTTGGCTCGCGGCTTGGGCTGAGCCGATTACAATGGGGACTCGAGCACG
This sequence comes from Nocardioides sp. Root190, assembly GCF_001428565.1. GTDB lineage: Bacteria > Actinomycetota > Actinomycetes > Propionibacteriales > Nocardioidaceae > Nocardioides. Next base: position 444,697 of record NZ_LMIA01000008.1, read on the forward strand.
CCGGACCGCGGCAGCCCCGGGTCCCAAAAACAAGCCGCCACGAGCGGCCCTGCGCCGTGAGGCGCTCCCGGTCCGGTGTGCTCGATCTCCCGGTTCCCGGCACCGTGGCCGTGTCTGGGTAGGGTGACGGGGATTCCGCCGCTTGGCGGGGAGAGCGAGGGAGACGCGCGTGGGTCGGTTCGACTGGCGGACGGGCGTTGTCGTCCTCGCCGTGGCACTCAGCGTGCTGATCGGCATGGTCGTCCTGGCCAACGCCAGCAGCGAGGAGAAGAAGGCCGATCCTCCGGGGCCCACGACACCGACGATGACCGAGCTCGACTTCGCCGTCTGGGGCACCAAGGACGAGATCGCTGCCTATCGCGGAGTCGTCGACGACTACAACGCGACGAGCGAGGACACCACCGTCACGGTGTCCTCGTGGCCGACGGCCGCCGCGATGAACGCCGACGTCGCCAGTGGCAAGGCCAAGCCCGACCTCTACCTCCTGCCGCGCTCGGACCTGGCCGAGACGATGGCCGCGAAGCGCAACCGGCCGCTCCTCGACCTGGTCACTGCCCGTGAGATCCCGATCGGTGACGACTTCGCCCGCGAAGCCGTGTCCGCCTTCTCCGTCGACGACGACCTGCAGTGCCTGCCCTACACGGTCTCGCCGATGGTCATCTACTACAACACCGAGCTCGTCGACTTCGAGGCGATGGACGCCGAGGGGCTGCCGACACCGAAGGCCGACCACACGGGCTGGAACTTCGCCGAGTTCCGGGCAGCGGCGGAGTTCGCGAGCCGTCCGCGGCCCAACACCCGTGGCGTGCACATCGACCCGACCCTGCGCGGCCTCGCGCCCTTCATCTACTCCGGCGGCGGGCAGGTCTTCAACGAGGACCACGACCCGACCAGCCTGGCCCTCGGCGAGGACAGCTCGACCGACGCGCTGCGCCAGACCCTGGAGCTGCTGCGCGACCCACGCCTGACACTCACCACCAAGCAGCTGGCCCAGCGCTCGGCGGTCGACTGGTTCAAGCGCGGCCGGCTCGCGATGATCGCCGGGTTCCGGGGACTGACCCCCGAGCTGCGCGGCGTGGAGGGCCTGGACTTCGATGTCATGCCGATGCCGTCGCTCGGGTCGAACCAGACCGTCGGCGACTTCAACGGCATCTGCCTCTCGCCCGGGCGGCCCACCCGCGCGGACGCCTCGGCCAACTTCCTGAGCTACCTCGTCAGCGACGAGGCGGTCGGCCGTCTCGCCGAGACCGGCTACATCCAGCCCGCCAAGCTCACGGTGGCGCTGACCGAGGACTTCATGCAGCCCGACCTCGCGCCGGCGCACGCGGCCGTGTTCACCAACGCGGTCCGGGCCATCGTGCTCGCCCCGCTGATGACCACGGGCGACGAGCTCGCCGCCCTGGTGGCACCGGACATCGAGGCGCTGCTGCTCACCGCGCCGGACCTGACCGACCTCCAGGACGCCCTGCGGGCGATCGACGAGAAGTCGCGGAGCCTGCTCGACCCGGACTACGAGCCGTCGGAGTCGCCCTCGGGCTCGGAGTCGGCGACCTCGGACCCGTCCGGCTCGCCCTCGGACTCAGCGACGGACGACCGCAAGCGCGACTGACGTCGTTCGTCGTCGGCATCGGCGTCGAGGATCGCCCGGGTCAGCGTCGAGGCCGTCAGGCCGACCTGCCAGCTGCGGGCACCGAGGCCACGGAGCTGGTCGATCACGGCCTCGAGCAGCTCGACCGGCTCGCGGGTGCGCGGCGGGGTCCACATGACCCGGCGCAGGAGGTCGGGCGTGAGGAGGTTCTCCAGCGGGACCTCGAGCTCCTCGGCGGTCGCGGAGACACCGCCGCGGGCGAGCTCGAGACGGCGGGCGGCCACGGGGTCCTTGTCGGCCCAGGCGCGCGGTGCCGGGGGACCGTCGCCGTGCGAGACCCGGGTCGGCAGGTCGTCCTCGGACATCTCAGCGGCCTCGCGGATGGCGGTGAGCCAGTCGGCCGAGTGGCGTGAGGCGCCTCGGCCGTGGAAGCCCGGAGTCGACATCAGGGCACCGCGGGAGGTGGGCATCGCCGTCGCCGCCGCGACCAGCGCGGAGTCCGGGATCAGCCGGCCGGGCGTGACGTCACGCTCCTGCGCGATCCGGTCGCGGGTCTCCCACAGGGACCGGACGGCGCCGAGGGTACGACGACCGCGGACCTTGTGCAGCCCCGAGGTGCGCCGCCATGCGTCGACGCGCACGGTCGGGGTGAAGCCCCGCAGGTGGTCGAACTCCTGGCGGGCCCAGTCGGCCTTGCCGGTCTCCTCGAGCTGGGCAGCCAGGATGTTGCGCAGCTCGACCAGCACCTCGACGTCGAGGGCGGCGTACTCCAGCCACGGCTCGGGCAGCGGTCGGGTCGACCAGTCGACGGCCGAGTGCTCCTTCAGGAGCTGGCGATCGAGCAGGACCTCGACGAGCGTGGCCAGGCCCACCCGCGGGTAGTTCAGCAGTCGACCGGCGAGCTCGGTGTCGAACAGCGCCACCGGGCGCAGTCCGACGTCGGACAGGCAGGGCAGGTCCTGGGTCGCGGCGTGCAGGATCCACTCGGCGTTGCCGATGGCCTCGGAGAGCGGCGTGAGGTCGTCGAAGGCGATCGGGTCGATCAGGGCGATCCCGGCACCCTCGCGCTTGACCTGGATCAGGTAGGCGCGGTTGGAATAGCGGTAGCCCGACGCACGCTCGGCGTCGATCGCGACCGGCCCGGAGCCGGCCGCCAGCAGTGTGCAGTAGGCCGCGAGGGCCTCGGGGGTGTCGATCACCGGGGGCAGGCCCTCGGAGAGGGTCAGCAGCTCGACGGGGACGGTCTGCTCCGCGCCCTCCGCCTCAGCCGTGGCCTCCTGGTCCGTGGACGTTGGGTCCGCCATCAGCCGGGGCCGCCTCGCTGGCCCCGCCGGGACGGCATCACGGCCACCCCTTCGGGCACCGGCTCGAGACCGCCGGCCGTGCACATGAACTCGCCCCACGCCTCGGCGTGCGAGGCGAGGTCGGCGACGTCGACGGGTGTCCACGACGCCCGGATCTCGATCTGGGCGTTGCCGGGCTCCTCGGCCATCGAGCCGAAGCTCTCGGTGGCTACCCGGGTCACCGTGCCCGAGGCGGCGACATACTCGGCGCCGTGGCCCTCGAGGGCGTCGGTCAGCCAGAGCCAGCCGACATCGGCGAGCATCGGGTCGGTCGCGATGTCGTTGTCGATCTCCGCGCGGCAGTAGGCGACGCAGCGGAAGGTGCCGTCCCAGGCGTCGTTGCCCGCCGGGTCGTGCAGGACCACGAGCCGGCCCGTGGCGACCTCCTCGTCGTCGACGGTGACGTCGGCCGACAGGGCGGTGGCGTAGGGGGCGATCCGCTGGGGCGCGGGCATCTCCTCGCAGAACACCTCGGGACGGAAGTTCGCGCTGCGCAGGCTGTCGACAGCCGCGGTGAACTCCCGGGGAGTGCCGGCGGCGCCGGATCCGGGGTTCGACTCGTGACGGGCGGCCATGGGCTCACCCTAGGCGCTGCGAGCCGGATCGATGTGCGTCCCACGCCGTCGACCTGAGACCCTGACCCTGTGACCTCCGCAGTGACCTCCGCACTTCACGACAGCGCACTCCTCAAGGCAGCCCGCGGTGAGGCCGTTCCGCACACCCCTGTGTGGTTCATGCGCCAGGCCGGCCGGTCGCTGCCGGAGTACCTCAAGGTGCGTGAGGGCATCGCGATGCTCGACTCGTGCATGGACGCGGAGCTGATCACCGAGATCACCCTGCAGCCCGTGCGCAGGTACGGCGTCGACGCCGCCATCTTCTTCTCCGACATCGTGCTCCCGCTCAAGGCGATCGGTGTCGACCTCGACATCGTCCCCGGCGTGGGCCCCGTCGTCGCCAAGCCGGTCCGCACCCTCGAGGACGTCGCCGCGATCCCGGACCTGACCCCCGAGGCGCTGCCTTTCATCACGGCCGCGGTCCGGTCGCTGACCTCCGAGCTCGCCGGCATCAACGGCGGCACCCCCCTGATCGGGTTCGCGGGCGCGCCGTTCACCGTGGCGTCGTACCTCGTCGAGGGCGGTCCCTCCAAGGAGCACGCCAAGACCAAGGCGTTGATGTTCGGTGCCCCCGATGTCTGGGAGGCGCTGATGGTCAAGATCGCCGACATCGCGGCGGTCTTCCTGGAGACCCAGGTCGCGGCCGGCGCCTCGGCGATCCAGCTGTTCGACTCGTGGGCCGGTGCGCTGACCCCGGACGACTACGTCCGCCACGTCCAGCCGCACTCCGCGCGCGTGCTGGAGCGGGTCGGCTCGCTGGGCGTCCCGCGGATCCACTTCGGGGTCGGCACGACCAACCTGCTCGGGCTCATGGGCGACGCCGGGGCCGACGTCGTCGGTGTCGACTGGCGTACGCCGCTCGATCGCGCGATCCCGATGGTCGGCGACCGCGCCGTCCAGGGCAACCTCGACCCGACGCTCGTCTTCGCGCCGACCGAGGTCATGACCGCCCGCGCGGCCGAGGTCATCGAGGCCGGCCGCGCCGCCAAGGGGCACATCTTCAACCTCGGCCACGGCGTCATCCCCAGCACCGACCCTGACCAGCTCGCGCGGTTGACGGAGTTCGTGCAGTCCTACCCGCTGGACTGACAGCGAGCCGAGAGGCCGACGACAGCGTCGCCCCAGCGAGCCCCCGAACACTCGGGATCATCCAGATCCCGAGTCCTCGGAGGCCCGCATGACCGACCAGCCGCTGCCGCCCACCCACTGGGTCAGCGACCCCACCACCGGTGAGTACGCCGTCCCGGCCGCCCCCGCCCCCAAGCGCCGCCGCGCGAGGGCCGTCGCCGCAGCAGCCACCGCCGCTGTGCTCGCCGGCTTCAGCGGCTACGCCGTCGGCCACGTCACGGCGGACGGTGCTACCGCCGGGGTCGGTCAGGTCGACGATGCGGGCCGGCAGGGCGTTGACGGCGGGGAGCCGCCGGGTGGTGGGTGAGGTGGTCCGCTCGTTGCGTGAGCCCTCGCCGTGGTGTCGGAACGGGCCACTCCTCATCCACGACGGGGCCTGGGGCGGGCGCTGTCCACAGCGCCGTTCGCACGGACCCCTTTGAGTCGGACCCCTCTGGTCCAATACTCGTATGAACCCGCCGGTGCTCGAGGACATGTCCAGGACCGAGGTCCTGGACTACGCCGAGTCCCGCCATGTCGCGAAGCAGCAGGCCGAGCGCGATCTCGTCGCCGCGGCGTTCCAGTGGGCGGTGCTGCACCACCCCGACCGTGCCGCGTCGGTGTCGAAACGGGTCCGCGATCGGGCGATGCCGGCGGGTGCGGTCGGGACACCGCTGGTCACGGAGTACGCCGCCTCAGCGTTCGCAGCCCGCATCCAGACGTCTCCCTACGGGGCGAAGAAGCTCATCGCGGACGCGGTCGACATCCACCACCGCCTCCCCAGACTCGCTGCAGGGTTGAAGGCAGGGACCACTAGGGCCGGACACGCCCGCCGAGTCGCCGAAGCCACCCGGGAACTCACCGAAGCCCAAGCCGCGTGGGTCGATGGTGAGGTCCACGAGATCGCCGACGGCAGGCTCGCGTGGATGAGGTTCCTCGCGGTCCTGGACGGCAAGGTCGCCGCCGCGTCCCCCGAGCTCGCCCAGACCAAGGAACACGCCGCGGCGTTGGAGCGCGGGATCCGGATGACCCGGATCAACAAGCACGGTGTCGCGACCCTGACCATCCGCGACCACATCACGACCCTGATGGCCACCGACATCGCCATCACCGCGGTCGCCAAAGAACTCGAAGCCCGGATGCCTGCGGTTGATCTGCGTGACCGCAAGCTCGCCGCGTTCGCGATGCTGACCAACCCGGACGCACATCTTGACCTCGGTGTCGGACCGATCAAGCCCAAGGTGAGGATCGACCTGCACCTGACCCCCGACTCCGAGATCGTCCGGATGGAGGACCACGGACCCGTCACCATCGCCTGGGCGAGGCAGATGATCGCCCACGTCGCCGGCAAGGTGACTGTCCTGCCGGTGATCAACCTCGCCCACCAGGCACCCGTGGACGCCTACGAGATCCCCGCTGCCATGCGAGAAGCAGTCCACCTGATCCACGGCGGCGACATCTTCCCCTTCGCGGCGAACACCAGTCGTCGGGTCGACCTCGACCACAACCTGCCCTACTCCGAAGGCGGGAAGACCGAAGCCGGGAACCTCGGACCGATGACCCGGACCCACCACCGCATCAAGACACATGCCGGGTGGGAGTGTCGACAGCCCTTCCCCGGGATCCTCGTCTGGCGAGATCCCCACGGGGCCCACTACCTGGTCGATGCGACCGGAACCCGCAAGCTCACGACACCACCCCGTGAGCCATTCCGGCCACGCCCCGACATCTACTTCACCGACGTCGAACTGATCCACGACGCCGCCTGACAGCACCCAGATTCACAGCGCCGATCCGCCCGGATCTGCCGATGAGCGGTCTCACCCAGAGGCGGGCGGCATCGGCCAAACACGTCGTTCGTGGCGCGTCTGCCACTGAGCCAGCGGGTCTCCGGTCAAGGGTTGCGCGATGGTGCTCGCCAACTCGACGAACCGATCCTCTGCGAGTTCCACCACCTCGTCGTTGACCGACAAGATGCCTTCAAACCTGACGAGGCTCTGGGGACGGTCAACGGTCACGTCCACCTCGTTGAAGTTGAGAGTCTCGACGAGGGGCTCCCCATGGGCCAACACAGTGAGCACGATGGTGCAGATCTCGGCAAGGTCCCCGTCACTGAGCACGAGGCCACGCAAGGCGTGCAGACCGTCTTTCACGCCCCCGATCCTATGTGCCGAACTGCACGCTCATGCCGCTGTCGGAGCGGAGCGCCCGACCATGCCGCTGTCGGAGCGGAGCGCCCGACCATGCCGCTGTCGGAGCGGAGCGCCCGACCATGCCGCTGTCGGAGCGGAGCG
>NZ_LMIA01000008.1:451696-695272 GCF_001428565.1 Nocardioides sp. Root190
CGGAGCGGAGCGCCCGACCATGCCGCTGTCGGAGCGGAGCGCCCGACCATGCCGCTGTCGGAGCGGAGCGCCCGACCATGCCGCTGTCGGAGCGGAACGCCCGACCATGCCGCTGTGAGGGCACGCTCGCGGCGATGGCGCTGCCGCCGACAGCGCAGTGATGCAAGCCGTCAGCAGCGCTAGCGGACGATCGCGTCAGCTCAGGCGTCTTCTGCAGATCGGAGGTTATGCGCCGTGGCCGGTGGCAAACTGTGCCGAGGCACCGAAGTGCCAACCCCCTGTGGCGTGGGTAGAAGCGCTCGACGGACAGCACAAGCACCGATCTCAGGCGGAACCTCTGATGCGAAGTAGACCCAACTCATCCTTCGTCGTCGGGATCCTTGCAGTGGTGTCGATGACCGTGTCGGCGGGCTGCGGCTCGGAGGAATACCCGAATGAAGCTGACGCCACCGAGTCTGGGGTTAGCGCGTGTGAGCCGCCGATGGATCAGTGGGCTCGAAACCCGCATGTCTTAATACCCGAGGTCGAGCGCGCCGCGACCCCCGAGGGCGCTGCCTCGGCTGCGGCCGCGGCGGCTTCTCTGGAGATCACCGCGGTCAAGGCCGGCTCCAGGGCGGACCTGAAGAACGTCGAGGTCCTGGGAGACGGGGTTGAAGGAACCTTCCACGTGCAGAAGATCAAGGGTCGATGGATCGCCGTCGGCGGTGAGGGCTGCGGAGCGCAGATCCCGTCCAGCGTTGACGATGAGGACTGCCCCGTTCCGAGCGACGCCCCGACGGAGGACGGCGAATCCTTCCTTGTGGTGTGCCCGGTGACCGTCGACTAGCGCTGCCGCATAGAACGCCCGACCATGACGCGTGGCGGGCGGCCTACTTCTTGGCCGCCTTCTTGGGCGCTGCCTTCTTCGCCACCTTCTTCGCAGGAGGCGCGGCGGCTGCGGGCGCCGCCGGGACCTTGCCCTTCACACCCACGCGCACGCCACTGCCGGAACCCTCGGTGGTCAGGTAGGCCTGGGCCTCGACCAGCGGCAGGAGCCGGGGGAAGCCGTAGAGGCGGGCGTCGAAGGCGGGGTTGGCGGTGCGCAGGTAGTTGCCGAGGGAGCCGAGGGAGACCCAGCCGTCGTCGTCGGAGGCGTTGTTGACGCCGCGGGTCAGCAGGCTCTGCAGGTTCGGCAGCGGGGGAGTCGTGGCCTCGGCGGAGGGCTCGGGCTCCTCGGGCGAGCCGACGACGGCCTCGTCCGCGGCCGGGTCGAGCAGCTCGAGCCGGATGAAGCGGTCGCACGCCTCCTGCAGGGCGATCGGGGTGTTGCTGCGGCCCACGGCGTACACGGTCTTGCCGGACTCACGAAGGCGCGTGGCGAGGCGGGTGAAGTCGCTGTCGCTGGAGACGATCGCGAACGCGTCGACGTTGCTGGAGTAGAGCAGGTCCATCGCGTCGATGATCAGCGCGGAGTCGGTGGAGTTCTTGCCGACGGTGTAGGCGAAGGTCTGCTCGGGACTGATCGCGTGCCGGTTGAGCTTGGCCTTCCAGCCCTTGAGGCCCTCGGAGGTCCAGTCACCGTAGGCGCGCTTGACCGTCGTACGCCCGAACTTCGCGAGCTCCGCCAGCAGGGAGGCGGTGTAGCGGTGCGAGGTGTTGTCGGCGTCGATGAGGACGGCGATGCGGAAGTCGGTCACCGTCCCATCATGGACGACGGGTTCAGCGCCGGTCAGGAGGCCGCGCTGGTGCTGGTCCCTTGTGCGCGGTACTCAGCGGCCCGCGCGGCGAGTGCGTTCTGCAGCTCGCGGACCGGGAGCGGTTGCTGGAGCGTCTTGCGCTGACGCAGCTGGAGGGTGACGAAGGTCTGGTTCCCGGCGATCGGGCGGGCCTCGATCATCCCGACGCGCTGCAGGGGGCAGCCGATCACGGAGTAGTCCGGCAGCACGGTGACCCCGACGCCCTCGGCGACCAGCGCCTTGCCCATCTCGGCGCCGTCGGTGCTGTGCGCGGCCGGCGGCACCTCCGGACCGAAGGCCCGGTGGACGTAGCGGTGCATGACGTAGCCGGCGCGCATCATCACGAAGCGCTCCTGGCGCAGCTCGTCGATGGTGACCTGGGCACGGGAGAGCAGGTGGTGCCCCGCGGGGAGTACGGCGACCGGGCGGCCGTGCAGCAGGTCGATCCCGTCGAGGCCGATGGGCGGGTCGTCCCCGTCGAGCACGTTGACCAGGCCCAGGTCGAGGGTGCCCTCGCTGAGGGCCTCGTCGATCTGCGCCTGCTGGAGCGTCAGGACCTCGACCGTCGTGCCGGGATGGCGCTCCTGGAAGGTGCGCACGGCTGGGACGAGCAGTGTCGAGGTGGCGGCGTGCACGGTGCCGATCCGGATCATCCGGGTGTCGGTGCGCTGGTCACCGGCGGCGTTGCGGAGCCTGTCGACAGCGGCGAGCACCTCGGTCATGTAGGGCAGGAGCTCGCGACCCTCGCGGCTGATCCGGGCACCCGAGCGGCGGCGGTCCAGCAGGGTGACCCGCAGCTCGCGCTCGAGCTTGGTGACCGCCTCGCTCAGTGCGGGCTGGGAGAGGTGGAGCTTCTCGCTGGCACGGCGCAGCGAACCGTGCTGTGTCACCGCGGCGAGGTACTCCAGCTGTTCGATGCGCATGGGTGGTGCCTTTCACCTTCATCGGAGAACCCGTGGGTCCGGGGGCTTGCCCGCGCCCTTAAGTCAAGTAAGTCTGTAAACAAACAGTAACACGACTGTTCTCGGAAGGGAGACCTCAACCCATGACTGCTGACACGACCACGGCGACCGGCGCAGGAGCCGGAGCCAGCGCGTGGACCGAACGCCCGACGACCCCCGAGGGCTGGCTGGAGCGCGCCCGACAGGTCGCCACCACGCTGGCCGCCGACGCCGTCGAACGGGACCGCGCTCTCGCCGTACCCACCGCCGAGGTGGCGCTGCTCAAGGACTCCGGCCTCGTGACGCTCCTCGGTCCGACCGAGTTCGGTGGCGGCGGCCAGGACTGGACGACGGCGCTGCGGGTGATCCGGGCCGTCAGCGCGGGCGACGGGTCCATCGGCCAGCTCATCGGCTACCACTACCTCTGGTTCTGGGCGGTCCGGCTCGTCGGGACCCCCGAGCAGATCGCTGCTGTCGAGCAGCAGGCCACGCAGGAGAGCTGGTTCTTCGGCGGTGCGGTCAACCCGCGCGACGCCGATCTGGCCATCACGATCGAGCAGGGCCACGAGGACGGCGAGCTCGTCTACCGCGGTGAGAAGTCGTTCTCCACGGGAGGCCGGATCTCCGACGTGACCGTGCTCGAGGGCGTCATCGAGGGCACCGAGAAGCACGTCTTCGCAATCGTGCCGACCGACCAGCCGGCGATCCAGTTCAAGGGTGACTGGGACGCGCTGGGCCAGCGGCTCACCGAGAGTGGTGGCGTCGTGATCGACGGCGTGCGGGTCCCGTGGGCCGCTGCGGCGGGCTACGTGGAGACCGAGCAGGGCTGGGAGTTCCTGCCCCGCGTCTACAACACGCTGAACGTGCCGCTCATCCAGCTCATCTTCGCCAACATCTACCTCGGCATCGCCGAAGGGGCGCTGGCGACGGCGGGCGCCTACACCCGCGAGCGGACCCGTCCGTGGCCCTACACGCCGGACCTCAAGGAGTCGGCCACGCAGGAGTTCCACATCCTGGAGACCTACGGCGAGCTGCGCTCCAAGCTGTGGGCCGCCGAGGCGCTGACCGAGCGTGCCGCAACGCTGATCGAGGCGATCAACGCCCACGCCGACAGCGTCACCGAGGCCGAGCGGGGTGAGGCGGAGGTCGTGATCGCCGCTGCCAAGCAGGTCGCCATCGACACGGGCCTGGAGATCGGCACCCGGGTGTACGACGTCACCGGCGCCCGCGCGACCGCGAGCTCGGTCGGTCTCGACATCTTCTGGCGCAACATCCGCACGCACAGCCTGCACGACCCGATCGCGCACAAGCGTGCCGAGGTCGGCCGCTACGCGCTGCTCGGCGAGCTGCCCGAGCCGACCTGGTACACGTGAGGAGGCGGCGATGAGTGTGACCGACGCGCGCCCGCAGCTCGAGGAGATCCAGGCGACGTACGCGCCGTTGTTCGCGGAGATCGGGGAGGGGGCGTTGCAGCGCGAGCTCGACGACGTCCTCCCCGACCAGGAGGTGCGCCGGCTCAAGGAACGCGGTTTCGGAGCACTGCGCGTGCCCGTCGAGTACGGCGGCCGCGGGGTCTCGACGCCCGAGCTCACGCAGCTCTGGATCGACCTCGCGGCCGCGGACAGCAACCTGCCGCAGGCGCTGCGCGGACACGGTGCGCTGGTCGAGGACCGGCTCTGGCAGCACGCCAGGGGTCGCGACCAGCAGGCGTGGTTCGCGCGGTTCGTCGCGGGGGAGATCGCCGGCAATGCGTGGTCGGAGGTCGGTGCCACCGCCATCGACTCGCAGCAGACCGTGCTGACCGGCCAGCCCGACGGGACCTACCGGCTGAGCGGCAGCAAGTTCTACACGACCGGCACGATCTACGCGGAGTGGGCCGATGTCTACGTCCGGCGCGAGCTGGCCGGCGGCGAGAGCGACTTCGCGATCGCGCTGGTCGACACCCGGGAACCGGAGGTCACCGTCTCCGACGACTGGGACGGCTTCGGCCAGCGGGGGACGGGGAGCGGGACGACCACCTTCGACAACGCGATCGTCGCGGCCGACCACGTCCTGCCGTTCGGCGAGCGGTTCCCTTTCCAGACCGCGTACTACCAGCTCAACCTGCTCGCGGTGCTCTCCGGCATCGGGCGGGCGGCGCTGGACGACTTCGTCGGTCACGTGCGCGGTCGTGAACGCAACTACTCCCACGCGAATGCGCTGCGGGTGCGCGAGGACCCGCAGGTGCTGGCCCGGATCGGGGAGGCCTCGGCTGCCGTGTACGCCGCCGAGGCGGCCACGCTGCGGGTGGCGGCGACGATCCAGGAGGTCGCCGACCTGGCGGCGGTTGCGGGCGAGGTTCCGGACCAGGTGGCGGCGGCCAACGAGCGGGCCGAGATCGAGTCGTCGGCGGCGCAGGTCGTGGTGACCTCGCTGGTGCTCGGCCTGACCAGCGACCTGTTCGACACCCTCGGAGCCTCGGGCACCTCGATCAGCAAGGGGCTGGACCGGCACTGGCGCAACGCGCGCACGGTGTCCTCGCACAACCCGCGGATCCTCAAGGCACGGGTGGTCGGTGGCCACCTCGTCAACGGCACCCCGCCGCCGTACGCCTGGGCGATCGGTCGCACCGCGGGGTGAGCCCCTCCGCTGCACGGTGATCGGTTCTGCCTGTCGCGGGGTCGTCGGTTCCACGGGCCGGCGGCCCCGCGCTGTTCTTGCGCACCGCCTTCCATCCGCTAATGTCTATTGAACTACTCTACTTATCCGGGAGAGCATCATGACCGAGCCACAGATCTTCGACCGCGAAGCCTTCGCGGAGCCCCTCAAGTTCGCCTACTGGGTCCCCAACGTCAGCGGGGGACTGGTCGTCAGCAAGATCGAGCAGCGCACCGACTGGGGCTACGACTACAACGTGGAGCTCGCCCGGCTGGCCGAGAACAACGGGTTCGAGTACGCCCTCTCGCAGGTCCGCTACATCGCGTCGTACGGCGCGGCCTACCAGCACGAGTCGACGAGCTTCAGCCTCGCACTCCTGCTCGCCACCGAGCGGCTGAAGGTGATCGCCGCAGTCCACCCCGGTCTCTGGCAGCCCGGCGTGCTGGCGAAGTTCATCGCCACCGCCGACCAGATCTCCGGCGGCCGGGCCGCGATCAACGTCGTCAGCGGCTGGTTCAAGGACGAGTTCACCAAGCTCGGTGAGCCGTGGCTCGAGCACGGCGAGCGCTACCGCCGCTCGGAGGAGTTCATCCGCTACGTGCGGGAGATCTGGACCTCCGAGAACGCCGAGTTCAACGGCGACTTCTACCGCCTGCACGACTTCGACCTGAAGCCGAAGCCGCTGGCCTCCGAGAGCCGGCCGCACCCGGAGATCTTCCAGGGCGGCAACTCGACCGACGCGCGGGGGATGGCCGGCCGGGTCTCCGACTGGTACTTCGCCAACGGCAACACCCCCGACGGCATCTCCGAGCAGATCCGCGACGTCACCGACGTCGCGACCGTCCACGGTCGCAAGGTCCGCTTCGGGGTGAACGGCTTCTTCATCGGCCGCGACACCGAGGCCGAGGCCCGCGACGTGCTGCGCGAGATCGTCGACAAGGCCGACCGTGAAGCCGTGGAGGGCTTCGGCTCCGCGGTGAAGCAGGCCGGCCAGAGCACGGGTGACAAGAAGGGCATGTGGCAGGACTCCGAGTTCGCCGACCTCGTGCAGTACAACGACGGCTTCAAGACCGGCCTGATCGGTACGCCCGAGCAGATCGCCACCCGGATCATCGAGTACAAGCGACGCGGTGTGAACCTGCTCCTGCTCGGCTTCCTGCACTACCTGGAGGACGTGGAGTACTTCGGTCGCGAGGTCCTGCCGATCGTGCGCGAGCTCGAGGCCGTGGAGCTGGAGCGGGTCTGATGTCCCGATCCCCGTTGGTCGAGGAGGTCGCGCAGCGACCGTCTCGAGGCCCGGTGAGCCGAACCCCGGTCCCCACCCACTCCGCGCGCTCGGCGATCGCGACCGCCACCGACCTGGCGGCCCGCTTCGCCGAAGGCGCCGCCCAGCGGGACCGGGAGCGGATCCTCCCGGCCGCAGAGATCGAGGCGCTCTCCGCGTCGGGCCTGCTCGCCATCACCGTGCCGGTTGCCGACGGCGGTGCTGGTCTGGGTGCGGAGGTGCTGGCGGAGGTCGTCCGGCTGATCGCCACCGGCGACCCCAACATCGCGCAGGTCCCGCACAGTCACTTCGTCTACGTCAACGCGCTCGTCGAGCAGGGAACCCCGTCGCAGCGGGAGTTCCTGCTCGGTGAGGTGCTGGCCGGCAAGCGCTTCGGCAACGCGCAGTCCGAGATCAGGAGCGGTCACGTGCGCGACCACGCCACGACGTTGCGGGCTGCGGGCGACGGGTCGGGGGAGTGGGTGCTGGACGGGGAGAAGGGCTACGCGACCGGCGCGCTGTTCGCCCACTGGATCCCGGTCCTGGCGCATCTCGGCGAGGGCGGTCCGCTGCACGTCGCCTGGGTGGGGCGCCACGACCACGGCGTCAGCGTGATCGACGACTGGGACGGGCTCGGCCAGCGCACGACCGCCAGTGGGACGGTGCGTCTCGAGGGAGTGCGCGTCGCGGCGGAGCGGGTGACGGCGTACCACCTGACGTTCGAGCGGCCGCAGACCTACGGTGCGTTCGCTCAGCTGCTGCACGCCGCCATCGACGCCGGGATCGCGCGCGCCGCGATCAGGGAGGCGGCCGGCTTCGTCACGACGAGGAGTCGGCCCTACCCCGACGCGCTCGCTGTGTACGACGTCGAGCGGGCCGCCGAGGACCCCCTGGTCGTGCAGGCGTTCGGCGAGGTGGAGGTCCAGGTCCGCGCGGCCGAGGCCCTCGTGGCCGTGGCCGGGCGCGCGGTCGACCGGGCGCGGGCCGAGGTGACGGCGGACTCGGCCGCGGAGGCGAGCCTGGCCGTGGCCGCGGCACGGGCGGCGACCACGACCGCCTCGCTGGAGGCGTCCAGCCGCCTCTTCGAGGTCGCCGGAACCCGCTCCGCGCTGGCCGGACTCGGTCTCGACCGGCACTGGCGCAACGCCCGCACGCACACCCTGCACGACCCCGCCGCGTGGAAGGTGCACCACCTCGGCCGGCACGCGATCGACGGCACCCCGCCTCCCAACCACGGCCAGATCTGACGCACCACGTGCACAGCAACGAGAGGTCCTCATGTCCCTGAAGTTCCATTGGTTCCTGCCCACCAACGGTGGTGACGGCCGCGACGTCGTCGGGGGTGGCCACGGCGTGAACCCCGGCCAGTCCGGCCGTCCCGCGGACGTCGCCTACCTGACGCAGGTCGCCCGGGCAGCGGAGGACAACGGCTTCGAGGCCGCCCTGACGCCGACCGGTGCGTGGTGCGAGGACGCCTGGCTCACCACGGCGATGCTCAGCCAGACCAGCGAGCGGCTGAAGTTCCTGGTCGCCTTCCGGCCGGGGATCGTGGCGCCGTACCTCGCCGCACAGATGGCGGGGACCTTCCAGAACCTCACCGGCGGCCGCCTCCTGCTCAACGTCGTCACCGGCGGCGAGAGCCACGAGCAGCGGATGTTCGGGGACTTCCTCGACAAGGACGAGCGCTACGAGCGGTGCGGCGAGTTCCTCGAGATCGTGCGCCGGCTCTGGACGGGCGAGACCGTCGACTTCACCGGCAAGCACCTCTCCGTCGAGGCGGCGCGACTCGGCCAGATCCCCGACCCGGTGCCCGACATCTACTTCGGTGGCTCCTCGCCCGCCGCCGGCAAGGTCGCCGCCGAGCACGCCGACGTCTACCTCACCTGGGGCGAGCCGCCGCAGGCCGTCGCCGAGAAGATCGCCTGGATCCGTGAGCTCGCGGCGGCCGAGGGACGCGGGCCGGACCACCGTCCGATCCGCTTCGGCATCCGCATGCACGTCATCACGCGCGACACCGCGGAGGAGGCGTGGGCCGAGGCCGACCGACTGCTCAAGGGCATCGATCCGGCCACCATCAAGCAGGTCCAGGAGGGCCTGCGCCGCAGCGAGTCCGAGGGCCAGCGCCGGATGCTCGACCTGCACAGCGGGAGCACCGACGACCTCGAGATCTACCCGAACGTCTGGGCCGGTGTGGGCCTGGTCCGCGGCGGAGCGGGCACGGCGCTGGTCGGCAGCCACGAGCAGGTCGCCGACCGGATCGCGGAGTACGCCGAGCTGGGCCTGGACGAGTTCGTCCTGTCCGCCTACCCGCACCTCGAGGGCGCGTACTGGTTCGGCGAGGGAGTGCTGCCGATCCTCGCCGAGCGCGGTCTGTGGAAGTACGACGGACCACACCGTCGCCACACCACGTCCGTGCCGTTCGCGGCGGTGGGCCGGTGACCGCGGTGCCCGCCGTGACCGCCGGTCCGCGCACCGCCGTCGTCGTCGGCAACCCGAAGCCCGCGAGCCGAACCCTCACGGCCGCACTGCACGTCCACCGCGAGCTGGTGGGCAAGGAGCCCGACCTCGTCGTCGACATCGCCACCCTCGGCGCCGGACTCGTCGACTGGAGCGATCCCACCATCGACGACCTGGTGACCCAGGTGGGTCACGCCGACCTGGTCGTGGTGGCGTGCCCGACGTACAAGGCGACGTACACGGGGCTGCTCAAGCTGTTCCTCGACCGGTTCGCGGCCGGCCAGCTCTCCGGCGTGGCGGTGCCGCTGATGCTCGGCGGCGGACCGGGCCACTCGCTGGCGCCCGAGCACGGGCTGGTGCCGCTGCTCGCGCACCTGGGCGCCGTGGTCCCGGGCGCGGGGCTCTACGTGCTCGACAAGGAGTACGACGACCCCGCGGCCTATGCGGGCTGGCTGGAGCGTGCGCTCCCGATCGTCACGCGGTTGGTGACGTCGGCGGCGTGACGGGCGGGTTCGCCGGACGTCGCGATCCGCGCCGACGCAGCAGCAGCCAGAACGGCAGGCCGAGCAGCAGGAGCAGCCCGAGCCACGGGAGTGCGAAGCCGATCACGGTCAGGACCGCGCCGCCGCCGTCGACGAAGCTGTCCCAGCCGTCGCGCAGACCACTGAGGAAGCCGCTGTCGGACTCGTCGTCGTCCTTCTCCGCCTTCTCGCGGGGCTGCTCGACGTAGACGGTCAGCGTGGACAGGCTGGTCTGGTCCGCGAGCCACTTCTGGCGGGCGACCAGCGAGTCCAGCTCGGCCTGGCGTCCCGCGAGCTGTGACTCGATCGACACCAGCTCCTGGAGGCTCTTGGCCCGGGCCAGCAGCGACTCGATCCGCTCCACGCTCTTGCGCTGGGCGCGGACCCGGGCCTCGATGTCGATCACCTCGGTGGTCACGTCCTCCGCGCCCGCACTCGAACCGGTGAGGGTGGCGACCTCCTCCAGGGCAGCCTGTGCCTCGGCGAAGCGGGCGCTGGGGACCCGGATCACCAGGCGCGCCATGACCACCTCGCCCTTCTCGCCGGTGCTGGTCTCCTGCTCGGAGACGGTGCCGCTGAACTGGTCGACGATCTTGCGGATGTCGAACCGGGCCCTGCCGACGTCCTCGGCCTCGAGGGAGACGGTGCCCGTGGCGATCACGGCCGGCGTGCCGACGTCGGGGGCGCCCGGCGCCTCGTCGCCCGGCGAGCCGTCCTTGCTCGTGCTGTCTCCTCCGGAGGCGACCTCGTCGGAGAGCGCGCCGGAGTCCCCGGCGTCGTACCTGCCTGCCAGGTCGCCCTCGGGTGCGGGTTCCTGGGCGACGCTCACGTCGGAGGTGCTGGCAGCGGAGTCGTCGGAGCCTCCGGTGCCGGCGCAGCCGGTCAGGACGGCGGCCGTGGCGAGCCCGGCCAGGGCGACGGAGAAGCGGGTGCGGGTCGGGTGCATGCGACTGTGACGGGGGAGGGCGGCGGTTGGTTCCCGGGTGCTCTGGCAGGCTGGGGGCGTGAGCAGGGCGATCGTCGTCGGGGCCGGGGTGGCCGGGCTGGTCGCGGCCCGCGATCTCGCGGCTGCCGGGCTCGACGTGCTGGTGCTCGAGGGCACGGACCGTGCCGGCGGCAAGCTGCGCGCGGGCACCGTCGCGGGCGTCCGCGTCGACGTCGGCGCCGAGGCGATGCTGCACCGCCGGCCCGAGGGCACCTCGCTCGCGGTCGACCTGGGTCTCCCGCTCACGCACCCGACGGCCGCGTCCTCGCGGATCTGGACGCGCGGCGCCCTGCGCCCGCTGCCGCGCACGCTGATGGGTGCGCCGCTGGACCTCGACCAGCTCGACGCCACGGGCATCCTCTCCGCGGACGGCATGGACCGCGCCCGCCAGCAGTCCGTCCAACCGCTGGCGCCCGAGGACGACGCGTCCGTGGGGACCCTTGTCGCCCAGCGGTTCGGCGACGAGGTCGTCGACCGGCTGGTCGAGCCGCTGCTCGGCGGCGTCTACGCCGGACAGGCCCGCACGATCTCGGTGCGTTCGGCCGTTCCGCAGCTCGTCGACCTGCTCGGCCGCCCCGACTTCACCCTGCCGGTGCCGCCGACCGGTGCGCCGCCCGTGTTCGCCGGCGTCGACGGGGGCATGTGGCGGCTGCCGGCCGCGCTCGCTGCGGACCTGGTGGAGCGGCCCGGCGTCGAGATCAGGTACGACGCCCCGGTGACCGCCGTTCGTCGTACGGCATCGGGGTTCGTGGTGAGGACCGGCGCCGGTGACGAGGTCGCCGACCTCCTCGTCCTGGCGACCCCGGCAGCGCCGTCGGCCCGACTGCTCGACCCGGTCGCCCCGGACGCGGCCACCGACCTGGCGCAGATCCGCTACGCCTCCGTGGCCCTGGTGACCCTGGCCTTCCGTGCGGACGACCCGGGCGTCGCCGAGGCGCTGGAGGTGGGGGCGTCCGGCTTCCTCGTGCCGCCGGTCGACGGCCGCCGGGTCAAGGCATCGACGTTCTCCTTCGCCAAGTGGGACTGGGTGCGCGAGGCCGGCGACGGTCTCCTCGTGCTGCGCACCTCCCTCGGTCGTTTCGGCGAGGAGGCGACCCTGCAGGTCCCTGACGACGAGCTGGTTCGCGCCTCCCTCGCCGACCTCGCCGAGGCCACCGGCCTGCACGCCGATCCCGTCGATGCCGTGGTGCGGCGCTGGGGCGGCGGCCTGCCGCAGTACTGGGTCGGCCACGGCGCCCGGGTCGCCCGGATCCGCGCGGAGATCGCGGCCGTGCCGGGACTGGCGGTCTGCGGCGCGGCGTACGACGGCGTCGGCATCCCCGCAACCATCGCCTCCGCCCACCACGCTGCGGCCACCCTCATCTGACACGAAGTGCCGCGGTCTCTCCCGCGAAGTGCGTGGTTTTCTCCTCCGAGGTGCGTCCGGTGCACCGAGCCCGACGTCCTCTCGGCGGAGAAAACGCGACCTCTCGGCGGAGAAAACCCACGCACTTCGGCGGAGAGAACCACGCACTTCGTGTCCCGCGAGATGTGCCCCGTTGTCCCTGTCGGGTGGGACACCGGGACAGGCACCGTCAGGTCATCGCACCGACCCCGAAGGAAAGAAGGACGCGATGACCACCCAGTTCCACGTTCCCCCGACCGCGCTCGACCAGGCTGACGCCGGCACCGACCCCGGCACCGACGCCCAGTCGGCCCAACCGTCGCTCGTGCACCCGCCGACCCGCTGGGCGCTGGCGGGCCTCGTCGCCGGTGTCGCCGGCGTCGGGATGATGGTCACCTCCGGCATGGTCAACGCCGTGTACGACGAGAAGTACGCCGGCGACGCCCAGGCGATCTCTGACCGGCTCGGCGACCTCGTCCCGCAGATGCTGGCGTTCCACCTCTTCGCCATGACCAGTGCCGTGTTGCTGGTCGTGTTCGCGGCCGGCCTGTTCCGTCGGCTGCGCGCGACGGCGGGAGCCGACAGCGTGCTGCCGCTGGTCGCCTTCAGCGGCGCGCTGGTCACCGCGGTGATGCTCGTCGTCGGCACCGGGCTCGACACCGAGTTCATCTTCGCCGCGGGCGACCCCGAGATCGTGGTTGCCGAGAGCGCCGCCTTCTACAACCACTGGATCGGCACCGTTCCGTGGTGCTGGGGCCTGCTCGGCCTGTCCGGCCTGGCCCTCTTCGGTGTCGCCCGCAAGGGCGGGCTGCCGCGGTGGATCGGCCTGGTCGGCCTCGTCGGCGGCGGACTGACCCTGCTGCTCGGTGTCTCGCCGCTGCAGTACATGGCCGGTATGACGGGCCCGGTCGGTCTGGTCGTGATCGCTACGGGCTTCCTGGTCGGCGACAAGGTGTTCCGCGGTCGGGCCTGACGACGTGCACAATGTGCCGGTGCAGAGCGACGACCGGCCGCGCGGGCCACAGGTGGCGGCCGTCCTGGCCGTGCCTGTGGCCTGCGTGCTGCTCCTGCCTGCCGCGGCCTGGCTCGATCTGGTCGCCCCGGACTCGGGGCCCGGCGTGGACGTCGCCGCCGGCCCGGGCTGGCCGTGGGTCGTCAACGGATCGGTCCTCGGCGTGCTCGCTGCAGTCATCCTCCTGCGCGACCGGCGCCAGCGCTTCGGCTGGCTGCTGGCCCTGTCAGGGATCTTCTGGGCGCTCGACGGCTTCGCGCAGAGCTACATCCACGCAGGCCTGACCGAGCGCGACCCGTGGCCTGCGATGACGTTCGCGCTGTGGTTCCTCAACCGCTTCGGTGCCTACCTGACAGCCGTGACCGCGGCGTTGCTGCTGGTGTTCCCGACCGGCCGCTTCCTGCCGGGACGCTGGACGCCCGCATCGTGGGCGGCGGTGGTCCTGCTCGTCATCAGCGGTCTGGCCGTGGTGGTCGCACCCGCCGAGGGTCCGCAGGTCGTCGACGACCTCCCGCCGGGTGTCGACCAGGACCCCACGAGCCTGATGTTCCTCGCCGGTCACGGAGAGCAGGTCGTCTCGACGGGCGTCGCCCTCGGCGTCGGGTGCTTCTTCTTCGCGCTCCTGACGGTCGTGGTGCGCTACCGCCGATCGGTCGGCCTGGAGCGCGACCGCATGCGCTGGCTGCTCTGGAGCGTCGTCGTCATCGTCGCGGTGCTGGCACTGGGCGTGGTCTTCCCGCTGCGTGGCGCCGACTACCTCGGCGCCTTCACCGCCACCGTGCTGCCGCCCGTGGCGATGACGGTCGCGATCGTCCGGCCCGCCGTCGTACCCATCCAGGACCTGCTCGGGCGCACGGTGGTGCTCGCGGCCGTCGTCGCGGTGCTGGTCGCGGCGGACGCGGTCGTGCTCGGCCTGATCACCCTCGTCCTCGACGACGCCCTGACGAACGCCCAGGTCGCGGCGGTCGTGCTCGCCGTCGCCGTGCTGCTCTACGGACCGTTGCGTCAGCGGCTCTCGGCTGCCGTACGTCGCCGGATGCTCGGCGAACGCGGCAACAGGTACGACGCCGTGGCCGGTCTCGCGTCGACCCTGGAGAGCACCGACGACAGCGGCGAGCAGCTGGCGGCCGTCGCGAGGGCAGTCGCGTCCGCGTTCGGGATCTCGTTCGTCAGCGTCGAGGTCGAGCGCACCCACGGAGACCGGCTCGTCACCACGCACGGCCGGGCACCTGAGGAGGTGCGGACCCTGCCGATCACCTACCGCGACGCGACGATCGGGCGCCTCGTGCTGCCCGCACGTGGCCTGCGCAGTCGCCTCAGCGGCCGTGACGAGGAGCTGCTCGGCGACCTGGTGCGCCAGGCCGCGACGGCCGCCCGCGCGAGCCAGCTGGCCGAGGAGGTCCAGCGCAGCCGCGAGCGACTGGTCGGCGCCCGCGAGGAGGAGCGGCGCCGGATCCGCCGCGACCTGCACGACGGCTTCGGACCGGCTCTGAGCGGGATCGTGTTCCAGCTCGAGGCGGCCCGGATGACGCTCGCCGACGAGCCGGACCGGGCCAGCGACCAGATCGAGGCCGTGAGCCGGCAGGTCCAGGACGTCGTCGCCGACGTACGGCGGCTCGTGCACGACCTCCGTCCGCCGGCTCTCGACGACCGGGGACTGGTGGGAGCCCTCCGCCAGCAGGCGGAGTCCCTCGCGCTGCCCGTGACGATCGAGGCCGCCGACGACCTGGCCGGCCGACTTCCCGCAGCGGTCGAGGTCGCGGCCTACCGCATCGTCGGCGAGGCGTTCACCAACATCGCCCGGCATGCGCGGGCCGGTGACGTGCAGCTGCGCCTCGACCTCGGCGACGAGCTCGTGATCGAGGTCGTCGACGACGGCATCGGCATCGCCCCCGGACGGGTCGCGGGCGTCGGCCTGTCGAGCCTGCGCGAACGGGCCGCCGAGCTCGGCGGCAGCACGACCATCACCTCAGGACCCGGCGGCGGTACCGTCGTACGCGCCCTCCTCCCCGTCAGGAGTCCCGCATGAGCACTCCCGCGCCCGCGATCCGGGTCGTCGTGGTCGACGACCACCAGATCGTCCGTGACGGCCTCGTCTCCCTGCTGACGGCACTGGACGGCATCGACGTCGTCGGCTCGGCGGCGGACGGACGCGAGGCGTTGCACGTCGTCGAGCAGGCCACGCCCGACCTGGTCGTGATGGACATCCAGATGCCCCACCTGGACGGGATCGAGGCCACCCGGTTCCTGACCGGACGAAACCCCTCGCTCCGGGTCGTCATGCTCACGATGAACGAGGACGACGACACCGTCCTCAGCGCGATCCGGGCCGGCGCCTGCGGCTACCTCCTCAAGGGCGCGGGTGCCGAGGAGGTCCACAACGCCATCCGGACGGCTGCCGCGGGCGGCATGGTGTTCGGCGCGAGCCTGGCCGCGAAGGTGGTGGGCTTCTTCGCCGGCGCCACTGGTGGCGCCGGATCAGTCGACGACGAGCCGTTCCCGGACCTGACCGAGCGCGAACGCGACATCCTCGAGCGGCTCGCCGCGGGCCGCAGCAACGACGAGATCGCCTCGGCCCTCTTCGTGTCCAACAAGACGGTGCGCAACGCGGTGTCGTCGATCTACGCCAAGCTCCATGCGACCGGCCGGGCCGATGCGATCGTGAAGGCACGTGAGGCGGGGTACGGCCGGGACTGAGCAGTCGGCACAATGGAGTCATGTCGGATCCCCAGGCGCACATCCAGTCCAACGCGGCGAAGATCAACGAGCTCAACGACACGATCCGCTTCACCATGTGGTCGGTGTTCAAGCTCGAGCAGCCGCTCGGCAACGACGAGGTCGTGCGCAAGGGCGAGCTCGCCGAGCTCGAGGCGCTCGCCGCGGAGCTCGCCGCCGACGACGTCGTCATCCGTGGTGTGTACGACGTCGCCGGGCTCCGCGCCGATGCGGACCTGATGGTCTGGTGGCACGCCGAGACCAGCGACCAGCTGCAAGCGGCCTACCACCGCCTGCGCCGCACCGCCTTCGGCTCGCGCCTGGCGCCGGTGTGGTCGCAGATGGCGCTGCACCGCCCCGCCGAGTTCAACCGCAGCCACCTGCCGGCGTTCCTGGCCGACGAGCGCACGCACGACTACGTCGCGGTCTACCCCTTCATCCGCTCCTACGAGTGGTACCTCCTCGACGACGCCGAGCGCCGTCGCCTCCTCGCCGAGCACGGCCGGATGGCCCGTGACTACGCGGATGTGCGGGCCAACACGGTGCCGAGCTTCGCTCTCGGCGACTACGAGTGGATGCTGGCGTTCGAGGCCGACGACCTCACCCGGATCGTCGACCTGATGAGGCACCTGCGTGGTTCGGAGACCCGCCGTCACGTGCGCGAGGAAGTGCCGTTCTACACCGGCCGCCGGGTCGAGCTCGCAGAGCTCCTCGCCCGCCTGCCCTGAGCCCTATGCTGGGGCCGTCCTCTCGGGCCGATGTGTCCGAGAGGTTGCCCCATGCATCGCACTCCCACGGCCTTCCTGATCGCCAGCGGGCTCGTCCTGACCGCGGTCGTCGCTGCTGGTGCCGAGCCGTCGCGAACGGTCGCCGACCCGCCCGTCGTCCCCGAGCCGGTGGTGCGGACGGGGGACCGTGACGGGGACCGCCTCGCCGACGACCTCGAGCTCACGCTCGCCGCGACGGGTGCCGACGACCTGCTCGACGTCGTGGTCGCCGGGCTCGACCCCGCCACCGCCCGCGGCCTCGCCCCGGGCGTCCTGTCCTCGGTGGTGCCGCTCGACATCATCGACGGCTTCTCGGCGCGCCTGACGCCGGCGCAGGTCCGCGCGCTGGGCCGTGCCAGCGGCGTGCACCGGATCGAGCCCGACCGGGTCTTCACGGGCGCGGACCAGTGGGGGATCGCCGACTTCGGCGCCGGTGAGGCGCGCGAGGACCTCGGCCTCGACGGCGACGGTGTCGGCATCTGCATCGCGGACAACGGGATCACCGCCGACCACGAGCAGTTCGACGGCGACATCGCCGGTTCCGCGGACTTCGCGGAGGGGCCCCGGCCGGACCCGGGTGCCGTCTCCGACCTCGCCGGGAACGGCCATGGCACCCACGTCGCCTCGATCGCCGCCGGTGACGGCGGCGGCAGCGCGCCGCCCTTCAGCAGCGCCGCCCAGGGTGTCGCCCCGGGAGCCGAGGTGTACGTCGCGCGCGTGCTCAACAACAACTCGGGTTCCTACACCAGCGTCATCGGCGGCATCGACTGGTGCGCCGCGCAGCCAGGCGTCGACATCATCAACCTCTCGGTGAGCGCGGTCCCGACCGATGGCACCGACGCGGCCAGCCTGGCGGTCGAGGCCGCCGTCGCGGCCGGCAAGGTCGTCGTGGCCGCCGCGGGCAACGAGGGCGACCGGCCGCGGACGGTCACCACGCCCGGCACTGCACCGAGCGCGATCACCGTCGGCAGCGTCGGTGACATCTCGGCGCCGCCCCCGATCCTCGCGAACGCGCCCTGGACCGGCGCCTTCGACGTCCACGACGCCGGCCCCGGCGTGATGGCCTACTCCTCGCGCGGGCCGACCCTGTCCGGTGCCGTCAAGCCGGACATCATGGCGCCCGGCAATTCGGTGGTGGGCGCGGTGCAGACCAGCAGCACGGCGTACGGCGTCCTCAGCGGCACGTCGATGGCGGCGCCCTACATCAGCGGTCTGGTCGCGCTCGGGCTCGAGGCGGTCCCCGACGCGACGCCCGCCCAGGTGAAGCAGGCACTGATGACGACCGCCAAGGACGTCGGCATGCCGGGCGTCGACAACGAGTGGGGTGCCGGCCTCGTCGACGCTCGAGCGTTCGTCGACGTGCTGAAGGGCATCGTCGAGCCGGAGCGCACGGCCTTCCCGAAGCACCGCTTCCTGCGGGGCGAGCTCACCGACGCCCACCCCAGTGACCACTACACGCTCTCGATCGGTGCGGAGGACGCCGGTCCGGTGCTGGTCCTCCCGATTGCTCCGGCCCGTGGTGCCTACGTCTGCTCGGGCTCGCCCTGCACCTCCGGGAAGTGGGCGCCGCGCTCGGTGGTCGAGCTGTCCGACGGTGAGTTCACCTTCAACTCGGACCCGGGGGTGTGCGACCTCCAGCACGACCGCTGCGTGACGGCGCGGTCGGGCTTCCTCGCCAACCAGCTCGGCGGGCCCTGGACCTACGACCTGGATGTCGTCCTGCCGCAGGACTACGAGTCCTGGCGGAGCCTGGGCCTGCCGATCGTGTACTCGGTCGACTACTTCTACGGCGCACCCGTGGTCACCGTCGGGCGCCCCGATCTCGCGCCCTCTGTGACGACACCGGGCTCGACCCTGTCGGTGCTCAACCGGACCTCTGCCCGGCTGGTGGTCGCTGCGATCGCCCCGGCCGCGTCCTCGGCCACCGTGACGGTGACGTGGGGCGACGGGACCACGGCGACCCGCCAGGTGGCGTGCTCCGACGTGAGCGGGGTGTGCGCGCCCACGACGCTGACCCGCATCCATCCCCGCCGCGGCAGCTTCGCGGTCAAGGTCGCCGTGGTCGCCAGCGGTGAGCGGGTCGTTGTCGCCCGGACCGCCACCGTCCGCAACAACGTGCCCCGGTGGGCCACGTCCACGACGCTCCGTTTCCCGCGCTCCCGGCCCGTTCCGCGGCTCGTCGCCACCGACGTCGATCGCGACAGGTTGACCTACCGGCTCACCTCCGGGCGGCTGCCGACGGGCCTGCGGCTGCGCTCGGACGGAGTCGTGGCCAGGGTCGGGAAGGTCCGTGCCGGCACGTACGTCGGGGTGGTCGCCGTCGGTGACGGGCATGGCGGGACGGTCTCGCGGAGGTTCACCTTCGTGGTGGCTCGCTGACCCGGACACCTACGCTTGCAATCTCTATCGACTTAATGCACTATGGGCTCATGCCCGGCTTCTCTACCACCGCTGCTCCCGTCACCCCGGGTGACCCGCAGCTGTGTCGCTGTTGTTGATCGACCGCCCCGTGCCCCCCGGCACCGTCCGATCCAGCAGCCCCGCGCGGCCCGCCGCGCGTCGTACCGAGAGACCGTTCCGATGACCCAGCTCACCGTCCTTCCCCTCCTCGAGGTCCTGCGTTCCTACGCCGAGGACCCCGACCTCCACTACCTGCTCGACCCCGACGTGCCCGAGCGTTCCTGGGTCCGCGTCCATGCCGCCGAGGAGTACGAGATCTGGCTGATCTCCTGGCCGCCGGGTGCGGCCACCGACTGGCACGACCACGGGTCGTCCTCGGGTGCGTTCACGGTCCTCCAGGGATCGCTCACCGAGCACACCTTCGACGGCGGCCTGCAGCTGACCGACCTCGAGCCGGGCGACTCGAAGGCGTTCGGCGCGGGCTACGCGCACGACGTACGCAACGCCTCGGACCTGCCGGCGCTGTCCCTGCACGCCTATTCGCCGCGGTTGAGCTCGATGACCCGGTTCCGCTTCCGCGGTGACCGGCTCGAGGTGCTCGGCGTCGAGTCAGCAGGACAGGACTGGTGAGCGCGCTCGCTACGCTCGGGCAGGTGACCCGCGAGGCTTCTCGGTACGACGGCGTGGACGCCCTGCTGGAGGACGCCCGCTCGCGGCTCGAGCGGATCAGTCCTCGGGCCGCGTTCCAGGAGCTGGTGACGCTCGACGCCCTCATCGTCGACATCCGTCCGGCGACGCAGCGCGCGGCCGAGGGTGAGGTCGCCGAATGGCTTCCCGTCCTCGTGATCGAGCGCAACGTGCTCGAGTGGCGCTTCGACCCGCGCAGCGAGGCGCGGATCCCGGAGGCGTCGTACGACCGCCGGGTGATCGTGCTGTGCCAGGAGGGCTACACGTCCTCGCTCGCCGCCGACGCGCTGCAGAGCATCGGCATCCATCGGGCCACCGACGTCGTCGGCGGATTCGCCGCCTGGCTGGCCGCAGGGATGCCGGTCGCAGGCGTCGCGGCCTGAGGCTCCCGTGGTCGGCTGAGTAGGCTTGAGGACATGGGATACGAGGTCGAGAAGACGGACGAGGAGTGGCGCGCGCAGCTGACTCCCGAGGAGTTTCAGGTGCTCCGCAAGGCGGGCACCGAGCGCGCGTTCACCGGTGAGTACACCGACACCGAGACAACCGGTGTCTACCGCTGCAAGGCCTGCCAGGCGACGCTGTTCGAGTCGGACACGAAGTTCCACTCGGGCTGTGGCTGGCCGAGCTTCTACCAGCCGATCAGCGACACGATCGAGTACATCGACGACTCGACGCTCGGCATGAAGCGGACCGAGGTCCGCTGTGCGAATTGCGGCTCTCACCTGGGGCATGTCTTCCCCGACGGGTACGGGACGCCGACCGGGGATCGGTACTGCATCAACTCGGTCTCGCTGACCCTGGAGCCGAAGCAGGGCTGAGCCCCGGGGTGACGCCGGTTTGACGGCCGCCGGACTTGCGCATGAGAATCATTCTCATGTTGATCAAGTCCGGTGCCCTGCTCACCCTGTCCATGCTCGCCTCCCTTGCCCTCGTCGCCTGCGGCACCGAGGAGTCCGCCCGCCCCTCGGGTGAGTCCAGCCCGACGATGACCGAACCCGGTGCTGCCGACCCGGTCGACGCCGTGGAGGCCGATGCACCGCATCCCCGCCTCGCCGTGTCGTACGACGGGGGAGTGTTCGTGCTCGACGCCGAGACCGGCGACGTGCTGCTCGACGAGGAGCGCGACGGCTTCCTGCGGCTCAACCCTGCCGGTGACGGCCGGCACGTGCTCGTCGCGGGCGCGGGCGGCCTGACCGCGCTCGACACCGGTGCCTGGACCGCCGACCACGGCGACCACGGCCACTCCTGGACCGCCGACCCGCATCTCACCTCCTTCACCATCGAGGCCGAGGAACCCGGCCACGTCGTCGCGCACCACGGCCGCACCGCGGTCTTCGACGACGGCACCGGTGAGATCACCGCCTTCGACCCGGCCGACCTGGCCACGCTCGCCGACGGTGAGCCCGCGCTCGAGACGTTCCGCACCGAGGAGGCCCACCACGGTGTCGCCGTGCAGGACGGCCACGGCAACCTGGTCACGACGGTCGGTGACCACGAGTCGCGCAGCGGGATCCGCGTCGTGACCGCCGCGGGCGCCGAGCTCGCGTCCTCCGACGAGTGCCCGGGCGTGCACGGCGAGGCGTTCGCCGGGGAGGTCGCGCTGTTCGGGTGCGAGGACGGCGTACTCCTGCTCGACGGCACGAAGATCACCAAGGTCGACTCGCCCGACGCCTACGGCCGGATCGGCAACCAGGCCGGGCACGAGACCTCGCCGTTCGTCCTCGGCGACTACAAGGTCGACGCCGACGCCGAGCTCGAGCGTCCGACCCGGGTCTCGGTCATCGACACCTCGAAGGCTTCGCTGCGTCTGGTCGACCTGCCCGCCAGCTACACCTTCCGCTCGCTCGGCCGCACCCCTGACGGCGACGGCCTGGTGCTCGGCACCGACGGCAGCCTCCGCGTGATCGACATGGCCCGCGCCACGGTCTCGGCGACGATCCCGGTCACCGCCGGCTGGGAGGAGCCGACCGACTGGCAGCAGGCGCGCCCGCTCGTCCAGGTCGTCGGCGACCTCGCCTACGTCACCGAGCCAGCGACCAAGGAGATCCACGTCGTCGACCTGGCGAAGCGGGCCGTGGTCGACACGTTCGCGGTGCCGCACACGCCGGTCGAGCTGAGTGGCGTCACCGGCTGACCCCCGTAGGCTCGCGCCATGGCGAAGACCGCTGCGGCGATGGTCCAGGCAGGAGACCGCGAGGTCCGGGTGTCCAGCCCGGACCGGGTCATCTACGAGGCGACCGAGCACACGCCCGAGGCGACCAAGCTGATGGTGGCGGAGTACGTCGCCGCCGTCGGTGACGGGCTGATGCGGGCATTGCGCGGTCGACCCACCGCGCTGGAACGGTGGCCATCGGGAGTCCGCGAGGGCTTCCGGCTGGCCACCGGCCCGCGTGACAGCGACGCCGAGGGCTTCTACCAGAAGCGGGTGCCGAAGGGCGCTCCCGACTACCTCGAGTCCGTCGAGATCACCTTCCCGTCCGGGCGCACCGCCGAGGAGATCTGCCCCACCGAGATCGCCGTGCCGGTCTGGTGCGCCCAGATGGGTGCGCTGACCTTCCACCCGTGGCCGGTGCGCAGCGACGACGTCGACCACCCCGACGAGCTGCGGATCGACCTGGATCCCCAGCCCGGCACGACCTTCACCGATGCGGTGCGGGTGGCGGGCATCGCCCGCGAGCTGCTGGAGGAGCTCGGTCTGCGCGGCTACCCCAAGACCTCCGGCAACCGCGGTGTCCACGTCTACGTCCGGATCGAGCCCCGGTGGGAGTTCACCGACGTACGCCATGCCGCGATCGCCTTCGGCCGCGAGCTGGCCACGCGCGACGACCAGGTCACCACGGCCTGGTGGAAGGAGGAGCGCGGGGAGCGGATCTTCGTCGACTTCAACCAGAACAACCGCGACCGGACCATCGCGTCGGCGTACTCACTGCGGCCGCTGGCCGGGGCTCCCGTCTCGACCCCGATGACCTGGGAGGAGATCGCCGAGGTCACCGATCCCCGGCCCTACAACCTGTTCACGGTGCCGGAGCGGCTGGCCGACGGCGATCCGTGGGCGAGCATCGACGACGAGTCCTTCTCGCTGCAGCCGCTCCTCGATCTCTGGGACCAGCAGGTCGCGGACGGCGAGGGCGAGCTCAACTTCCCGCCGGACTACCCGAAGATGGCGGGCGAGCCGCCGCGCGTTCAGCCGAGCAAGAAGGTCGCCGAGCACTGGGACGAGCAGGGCAACCGGGTCGAGAAGTAGCCGCTCAGAGGCCGCGGACGACAGCGACCTCGCACAGCCGCGCGATGTCCCCGCGCACGCGCGGGTCCAGGCCGGTCACGTCGGTGCCGACGAGCAGGTGCGTCGCGCAGCGGGCCGTGCGCCCGGGGTGGGGCAGGTCGGCGGTCATCGCGACCACGCTCTCGCACAGGTCGACGACCCGCTCCCGCTCGAACGCCGACAGGCCGGAGCCTGCCAGCACCTCGTAGAGGCGGGCGTCGAGTGTGTGCAGGGCCGACATGACCGCTCAACGACAGGGCGGTTCCGGCTGTTACGGCCCGCGTCGCGAACCGGGACTTCAGTCCTCGTCGTGCTCCAGCAGGTGCAGGACCGGGACGCCGAGCTTGCGGCGGGCCTTGGAGGTCCAGTCGACGTGGAAGAACTCGGCCACCAGGTGCGAGCGGGTCAAGATGATCGCCTCGCGCCCGTCGGTCGCCTTGACCTTCTCGATGAGCGCGTCGACCGGGGACTCGGTGACGATGACGGCCTCGCCGACCTTCGCTCCGGCAGCCGCGAGCGCCGACCGGGTGGCGGCCAGGTCGCGCTCGGCCTGCTCGCGGTACTCCTCGCGCAGCCGGTCGATCTCGTCCGGCGTGGGCGTCATGGGTGGAGTGATGAGGTCGGCGCCACCGATCACGCCGAGGGACGCCTCGACGGCGGCGGCGGCATCGGCCATCGGGAGCAGGACGTGGTAGACGACCTCGATCGTGGGATCGTCGTCGAGCTCGATGTGCAGTGCGCGGACCTGGGCGGCGTCCGCCCCGGTCAGCGCCTGCTCGACCAGCAGGACGACGGCGTACGGCTCTTCGCCGGGGGCAGGCTCGGTGGTCATGTCTCCATCATGACCGTCGGGTGGTCGCCCGTCAGCCCCCGAGCACGTCTGCGAGGTCGTACTTCACCGGCTGGTCGAGCTGTTCGTAGCCGCACGAGGTGGGATCGCGGTCCTCGCGCCACCGCTTGAAATGGGCGGTGTGGCGGAACCGGGTGCCCTCCATGGCGTCGTACTTCACCTCGATCACCCGTTCCGGCCGCAGCGGGGTGAAGGACAGGTCCTTGCCGCTGCTCCACCGGCTCTGCGTGCCGGGCTGGCGTCCGGGGTTGGCGACGAGGAACTCCTGCCAGCGACCCCACGGGTGCTCCTCGATGGGGCACACCAGCGCCTGCAGCTCCTGCCACAGCTCGGCCCGTCGCGCCGCCGTGAAGCTCGCGCTGACCCCGATGTGCTGGAGCTCGCCGTCGGCGTACAGGCCGAGCAGCAGGCTGCCGATCAGCGGATTCTCGGGGGTGCTGGTCTTGTGCTCGCGATAGCCGGCCAGCACGACGTCGGCGGTGCGCTCGTGCTTGATCTTCAGCATGGTGCGGCCGTTCTGGGCGTACGGCGCGCCGAGCGGCTTGGCGACCACGCCGTCCAGCCCGGCCCCCTCGAACTGGTGGAACCACTCCTCGGCGACCGCGGGATCGGTGCTGGTGCGGGTGAGGTGGCAGTGCCCGCCGGTCCTGCTCGCCGGGCTCGCCGGGCTCCTCGCGCTCGTCGGATCGGTGAGGTGGGCGAGCGCCTGCTCCAGGGCGGCCCGCCGCTCGGCGAACGGCCTGTCGACGTACGACTCGTCGCCCAGCGCCAGCAGGTCGAAGGCGACGAAGTCGGCCGGCGTCTTCTCCGAGAGCATGGCGATCCGCGACGCCGCCGGGTGGATCCGCTCCTGCAGCACCTCGAACTGCAGCCGGCCCTTGCCGTCCGCGCCCTCCAGTGCCACGAAGATCTCCCCGTCGAGCACGCACCGCTCCGGCAGCTCGGCCCGGATCGCCTCCACCAGCTCGGGGAAGTAGCGCGTCAGCGGCTTGGTGTTGCGGCTGGTCAGCTCGATCTCGTCGCCGTCGCGGAACACGATGCAGCGGAACCCGTCCCACTTGGGCTCGAAGCTGAGGCCCTGTGCGTCGTACTTCGCCGGATCGGGCACACCTGACACCGCCTTCGCGAGCATCGGCTGGACGGGCGGCATCACGGGGAGGTCCACGGTGATGAGACTAGTGAGCGCTCCGACATTCATCGAACGTCTGGATCTCGACGACGGACGGCCGAAAAGCGGGTGCCGCGATGCGGCTGGGGCGCCTAGATTCAGCCCGGTGACGTCCACCCCCGCGCAGGCAGCGTCCGAGTCGTCCGGAGCGGCCGCGCCCCCGGCCTGGCAACCCGTGGCCGCGATCGGCGTCACCCTCGTGCTGTGGGCCTCCGCGTTCGTGGCGATCCGCCACCTGGGCCGTGAGGTCACGCCGGGCGCGCTCTCCCTGGGCCGCCTGCTGATCGCGGCGGTCGTCCTGTCGGCGCTGCTGGCCCGCGCGCCGCGGAGCCGGTTCACCCGCACCGAGGTGATCCTGCTGGTGTGCTGCGGCGTCGCGTGGTTCGGGATCTACAACCTCGCCCTCAACGACAGCGAGCGCCGGATCGACGCGGCGACTGCCGCGATGGTCGTGCAGGTCGGCCCGATCCTGATCGCCCTGCTCGCCGCGCTCTTCCTCGGCGAGCGGCTCACCGGTTGGCTCCTGCTCGGGATGGTGATCGCCTTCGGTGGCGTCGTCGTGATCGGCACCGCGACCCGCGGCGACGGCGGCTCCGACCTGGACGGGGTGCTGCTCGCGCTGCTGGCCGCGGTGACCTACGCGATCGGGGTGGTGTGCCAGAAGGTGCTGCTGCGTCGGCTCTCCGGGCTGGAGGTGACCTGCTACGCCTGCTGGATCGGGGCGATCGTCTGCCTGCCGTGGATCGTCGACCTCGGCGACGTCGTTCGTCACGGCAGCGCGGAGACGCTGTTGCTGATCGCCTACCTGGGGGTGTTCCCGACCGCGGTCGCGTTCCTCACCTGGGCCTTCGCGCTGCGCCACACCGATGCCGGGAAGCAGTCGCTCACGACCTTCCTCGTCCCCGTGCTCGCGACGCTCATGGCCTGGGCCCTGCTCGACGAGGTGCCCCCGGCGCTGGCCTTCGCCGGGGGAGCGCTGTGCATCGCGGGGGTGCTGGTGACGCGGCGCAAGCCGCGGGTGGGGGCGCCTGCGGCGTGAGGCTTCATCACGGTATGTAGGTGGATGGGCGGCTGTCGCGGGCGGCGGTGGCTTCATCACGGGATGTAGGTGACCGGGCACTTCCCCGGTGGAACCCCGCTACAGAAGTGCGCCTTGGGCTACATCCCGTGATGAAGCGCCGCGGACTCGGCTACATCCCGTGATGAAGCGCCGCGGACTCGGCTACATCCCGTGATGAAGCGGCCCCACCCGAGCCGCGTGTCGGAGTCGAACCGACGACATTCGCTTTACAAGAGCGACACTCTGCCAACTGAGTTAACGCGGCGCAGCCCGTGGACACGGGCACGCCCGTCATCCTAGTCAGCGCAGTTGACGCACCTCGAACCGCTCCTGGGGATGGGCGATCGCCTCCTGCGCCGCGATCAGCCGCAGCTCCCGTTCGCCGGACTCCAGGGTGGCCGCGAGTACGTCGTACACGGACGCGACGGTGCGCCCCAGGGCGAGCGCGGGGGAGCCGGTGGTGTGGAGGTGGGCCGTGAACAGGGCGGCGGTGATGTCGCCCGAGCCGTTGGCCTTCATCGGCAGGCGTGGGGTCTGCACGATCCAGGCACCCTCGCCGGTGACGGCGATCATCTCGATCACGTCCTCGGGAGCGCCGGCGCGCTCGACGGAGGTGATCAGGACGCTCGAGGGTCCCATCGAGCGCACCTCGTCGGCGGCCTCGAGGACGGCCTCGATCGGGGACGGTCCGCTGAGCGCGTCGCGGCCGGTGATGAAGCCGAGCTCGAACTGGTTGGGGGTGAGGATGTCGGCGACCGGGACGACCTGCTCGCGGATGACCGGGGGGATCTCGGGGTTCACGAAGCAGCCCGACCTGGCGTTGCCCATGACCGGGTCGCAGGTGTAGATCGCGGCCGGGTTGGCCGCCTTGACCCGCCGGACCGCGTCGACGATCACGCCCGCCACGGCGGGGGAGCCCTGGTAGCCGGAGAGCACCGCGTCGCAGGTCGTGAACACGCCGCGCTCCTCGATCCCGGTGATCACCTCGCCGACATCGGCCGGGTCCAGCAGCGGGCCGCGCCAGGCGCCGTACCCGGTGTGGTTGGAGAAGTGCACCGTGAAGACGGGCCACACCTCGTGGCCGAGACGCTGGAGGGGGAAGACGGCGGCCGAGTTGCCGACGTGGCCGTAGGCGACCGAGGACTGGATGGACAGGATCCGCACCCGCCCATCATCGCGCGTGCACCCGCTGGATCGGCAAAGTGAAACACTTTCGTGAACAAACTAGAACGCGTTACAGTTACCTGTCACCAACATGACCCCGGTCACATCACGAAGGATGGATGCCCCCATGGCGAAGCGCCAGCAGTACAGCAATGAGGCCGACTACGTGGTGGTTGGGTCCGGCAGCTCCGGAGCGATCGTGGCCGGGCGGCTGGCGCAGTCCGGCGCCAGCGTGATCCTGATCGAGGCCGGCCCGTCCGACGACAAGGGCCTGCACGGCTACATGTCGAAGGTGCCGGGGATGATCGGCCCGATGCACTCCGAGCCCAAGCTCGAGGCGATGTTCGACTGGGGCTACCGCTCGGTGCCGCAGGCCGGTCTCGACGGTCGGCGGATGCCGGCGCCGCGCGGCAAGGTCGGCGGCGGCTCGTCCTCGGTCAACGGCATGGTCTACGTGCGCGGCAACCGCGCCAACTACGACTCCTGGGCCGCCGAGGGCAACACCGGCTGGTCGGCCGACGAGGTCAACAAGGCGTTCAAGCGCTACGAGGACTTCGAGGACGGCGAGGACGCCTACCGCGGCGCGGGCGGGCCGATCAAGATCACCCGCAACAAGACGCCGCAGGAGGCGACCCTCCAGTTCATCCAGGCCACCTCCGACACCCTCGGTGTCAAGGTCAACGACGACTACAACGGTGCGGAGCAGGAGGGCATCTCCCGGATGCAGCAGAACGCTGCCGGCGGCCTGCGCTACTCCTCCACCCGTGGCTACGTGCACCACCTGGCGCCGCGCACCCTCGAGTTCCAGACCGAGGTCCACGTCAAGAAGGTCGTGATCAAGGAAGGCCGCGCCACCGGGGTCGAGGTCGTCGACCAGGGCAAGAAGGGCGGCACGCACCGCTTCATCAAGGCGGGCAAGGAGGTCATCCTGTCCGCAGGCTTCATCAACAGCCCGCAGCTGCTGATGCTCTCCGGCATCGGTCCGGCCGACCACCTGGCCTCGCTCGGCCTCGACGTGGTCGCGGACCTGCCGGTCGGCGAGAACCTCCACGACCACCTCTTCCACCCGATGTCCTTCCACGTCCCGAGCGTGAGGTTCCGCGGCAACCCGTGGACGTTCGCGAAGGGCACGGCCCGCAACCTGTCCGGCCGCAAGTCCTTCCTCGACAACTCCGTCTTCGAGTCGGTCGGCTTCATCCGCTCCGGCCTGGCCACCGACATCCCCGACATCCAGCTGCACGCGCTGCCGTGGACCTACCCGAGCCCCAACCAGGACGAGCCGATCCGGCACATGCCCGACCCGCGTCCCGGCCTCACCGTCTTCTCGACGCTGATCTATCCCAAGAGCCGCGGCACCATCCGCCTCGCCTCCTCGGACCCGATGGCAGCGCCGCTCATCGACTACGGCTTCTTCACCCACCCCGACGACGTCGAGGTGCTGGCGCAGGGCACCGAGATGATCCGCGAGATCATGGCCTCCGCGGCCTTCGGTGGCGGCGTCAAGGCCGAGATCCACCCCGGTCCGTCGATCCCCAACGGCCAGGACCTGCGGGTCGCGCTCAAGGAGCGCTCGACGTCGGTCTACCACGGTGTCGGCACCTGCCGGATGGGCGTGGACGACCGCGCCGTGGTCGGACCCGACCTCAAGGTGCGCGGCATCGAGGGCCTGCGGGTCGCCGACGCCTCGATCATGCCGTCCATCACGGGCGGCAACACCAACGCGCCGTGCTTCATGATCGGTGAGAAGGCGGCCGAGATCATCCTGGGCGGAGCGAACTGGTGAGCGCTGGTTCGGCGCTGACGCGTCCGGCCTTCGTCACCGACGAGCTGCTCGACCGGCTCGTCGCCCGCGTCCCCGGCCGCACCGGTGCGACCTGGAAGCTCACCGAGGTCTACACCGGCGAGGTCCTCGTCGAGCTCCCGCAGTCGACCCCCGAGGACATCGAGGCGGCCTTCGAGGAGGCCCGTGCCGCACAGGCGCTGTGGGCGCAGTGGCCCGTCGCCAAGCGGCTCGAGGTCTTCAAGCGCGCGCACACCCTGCTGATCGACAACGCCCGCAACACCGCGGACCTGATCCAGGTCGAGAGCGGCAAGAACCGGCGGATGGCGATCGAGGAGACCTGCGACCCGCCGATGATCATCGGCTACTACCTCAAGCGCGCCGAGAAGCTGCTCAAGCCGAAGCGGCACGGCGGCCCGGTCCCGGTGATCTCCGGCTCGACGGAGATCCGCGTGCCCAAGGGCGTCGTCGGGATCATCGCGCCGTGGAACTTCCCGTTCGCGACGGGACTCTCCGACGCCATCCCGGCCCTGATGGCCGGCAACGCGGTCGTGGTGAAGCCGGACAACAAGACCGCGCTGTCGCCGCTCTACGGCATCTCCCTGCTCGAGGAGGCCGGACTGCCGAAGGGCCTCTTCCAGGTGGTCTGCGGCGAGGGTCCCGACATCGGTCCCACGCTGATCGACAACGCCAACTACGTCATGTTCACCGGGTCCACCGCGACCGGTCGGGTGATCGGCGAGCGGGCCGGTCGCAACCTGATCGGCTGCTGCCTGGAGCTCGGCGGCAAGAACCCGATGATCGTCCTCGACGACCTCGACAGCACCGGTGTGGCCGAGTGGGTCGAGTCGGCCGCGTTCGGTGTCTTCGGCAACACCGGCCAGATCTGCATGCACATCGAGCGGATCTACCTGCCCGAGACGAGGTACGACGAGCTGAAGTCCGCGTTCGTGGAGCGGGCCCGCAACCTGAGCATCGGGGCGGCGTACGACTTCGGTCCCGAGCTCGGCTCCCTGGTCAGTGTAGACCACCGCGACCGCGTCGCCTCGCACGTCGAGGACGCCGTCGCGAAGGGGGCGACGGTGCTGACCGGCGGTCGGGCACGTCCCGACATCGGTCCTGCCTTCTTCGAGGCCACCGTGCTGGAGGGTGTCACCAAGGACATGCTCGCCGGCTCCACCGAGACCTTCGGACCGGTCGTCGGTCTCTACCCGTACCGCACCGTCGACGAGGCCATCCACCTCGCCAACGACACCGACTACGGCCTCAACGCCTCGGTCTGGGGCGGCGACGTCGCGCGCGCCGAGGCGGTGGCGGCACGGATCGACTCCGGCAACGTCAACATCAACGACGCGCTCGCGACGGCGTACGCCTCCAAGGGCTCGCCCTCCGGCGGCGTCAAGCAGTCCGGCGTCGGTGCCCGCCACGGCGACCAGGGGCTCCTGAAGTACACCGACGCCAAGAACGTCGCGGTGCTCAAGAAGCAGGTGATGGGCGCGCGTCCGGGCCAGGACTACGACGCGTACGTCAAGCAGATGCTGCAGTCGCTCAAGCTGATGCGGAAGCTGCGCGTGCGCTGAGGTGCATGAATCCCCGGACATCCGGGGATTCATGCCACCCGCCGCTCAGGCGACCTGCAGGCTCCGCTTCGACAGACCCATCCAGAACTCGTCCTTGATGACCTGCCGGCCCGGGGTCGCGGCGTCGGTCGCGGCGCCGAGGGTGACGAACAGCGGGCTGTAGTGCTCGACGGTCGGGTGGGCGTAGGGCATGCCCGGCGCCTTGTCGAGGTACGACGCGAGCTCGTCCACGTCGCCTCGGGCGAGTGCCTCGCCGGCCCACTGGTCGAAGTCCTTCGACCAGCCGGGGGCGGCGGCCTCGATGCGGAACTCCTTGAGGAACGGCAGGCCGTGCGTCAGGAAGCCCGACCCGACGATCAGCACGCCCTCGTCGCGCAGTGGACGCAGCCGGCGGCCGATCTCCATCAGGCGACCCGGGTCGTGGGTGGGCATCGACATCTGCAGCACCGGGATGTCCGCGCCGGGGTACATGATCTTCAGCGGCACCCACGCGCCGTGGTCCAGGCCTCGGGAGGCGTGCTGGTGAACGGGCTCGGTCCTCGGCATCATCGCGGCGACCCGCTGGGCGAGCGCGGTCGCGTCCGGGGTCGCATAGGTCATCTCGTAGTACCGCTGCGCGAAGCCGCCGAAGTCGTAGACGAGCGGCGCCGAGCTCGCGCTCAGGGCGAGCGGTGCCGACTCCCAGTGGGCGCTGACGATGAGGATCGCCGTGGGGCGGGGGAGGTCCTCGGCCCACGCGGCGAGCTGGCCCGACCACACGGGGTCGTCCAGCAGCGGCGGGGCGCCGTGGCCGATGTAGAGGGCCGGCATCCGGGCGCTCGTGTCAGTGCTCATGTCCACCTCAATAGTTGAGGCTTCAACTATATTCCCGAAAGGCTCAGTCCGGCAAGGTCCAGTCGATCGGTGCGGCACCCTGGTCGACCAGCAGCTGGTTGACCCGGCTGAACGGACGCGACCCGAAGAAGCCCCGGTACGCCGACAGCGGTGAGGGGTGCACGGACTCGACAGCCGGGATCGGACCGAGGTGCGCCGTCAGCGTCTGCGCGTCCCGTCCCCACAGGATCGCGGCGAGCGGAGCGCCGCCCTCGGCGCGTCGTACCAGCGCCTGGATCGCGCACGCGGTGACCTCCTCCCAGCCCCGGCCCCGGTGCGAGGCGGGCTCGCCGGGGCGCACGGTCAGGACCCGGTTCAGCAGCATCACGCCCTGCCCGGTCCACGCACTGAGGTCCCCGTGCGCCGGTGGTACGACGCCGACGTCACTCGCCAGCTCGGTGTGGATGTTGCGCAGGCTGGCCGGCAGTGGGCGCACCTCGCGGTCGACGGCGAAGCACAGCCCGATCGGGTGCGCCGGGTTCGGGTAGGGATCCTGACCGACGATCAGGACGCGCACCTCGGCGAGCGGCGTGCGGAACGCGCGGAAGACGTCGTCGGCGGCGGGCTGGTAGGACCGTCCGGCTGCGACCTCGTCGCGGAGGAACTGGCCGAGTGCGGTGACGCGGTCCTCGACCGGTGCGAGGGCCTCGGCCCAGTCAGCGGCCATCAGGCCCTGGTCGAGGAGTTCGAGGAAAGCACCCACGGCCGGACCATAGCGTTGAACGCTCGTCCCCCCAGACCCACCGAAGTGATGGCCGGCCGTGGTGTGCTGCTCCTGGTACGCCCACCGTTCGGCGGCGCCCCTCTCCCTCCAAGGGGCGCCACCCGGTGGTAGCTCCGACGCGGATCTCGAGCCCTTCTGGTCCTCCGGGGGCACACCCTTGCGGGGTGCCTGCCCGGTGGGGCTCCCTCCAGCGGTTCTTCGAGGTCCGCGTCGGTAATGAGAAACCTACGGATCCGCGAGGACAGCCGAATCGGGAATGCGGCCGAGGTCCCGTAGTCCTTCGGGACTAGGACCCCTCGACGATCGGTGGGTCCGATCAGCCGGTGGTGGGGCGGGCGAGCCGGTCGAGGAAGGCCACCAGGACGGCCTCGCGCAGGGCCGGGGGAGCGGCGTCGAGCAGCGCGTTGACCGGCGCCATCCGTTCGGGCAGGCCGAGCTCGCCGCCCGTGGCCAGTCCGCCGGCGGCCAGCAGGATGTCGAACTCGTCGTCGCCCAGCGTGGCCGCGTCGAGGGTCTGGAGGAGGTCGACGACGCCGATGTCGACCGGGACCGGTCCCGCCGCGATCGAGGCAGCGACCGAGTCCTGCAGGGCGGCGAGGAAGGCGTCGGGGTCGGTGGCCGCGCTGACCGCGAGGTGCAGCGACGGCGGCTGGTCGTCGTACGACAGCTGCGGCTGGACGAACCAGTCGCGCTCGGCCATCTCGTCGCAGACGGTGAAGACGTCGAGGGGACCGTCGGCGAACGCCGCGACGAGGGTGGAGTCCGGAGCGGCGAGCAGGGTCAGCCCGTCGAGCGCGGCGATGCCGGCAGCGATCCGGTCGGTGGCATCGAGGGCCTGGCGGGTCAGGTCGAGGTAGCCGTCGTGGCCGAGTGCCTGCACCGTCGCCCAGGCGCCGGCGACCGGGCCGCCCGAGCGGGTGGACTGGAGGGTCGCGTTGAGCATCGTGTAGCCCGGCCAGCCGGCGTGGGCGAAGTACTGCGGACGTCGCAGCGCGGGCGTGCGGTGCAGCAGCAGGGACGCACCTTTCGGTGCGTAGGCGTACTTGTGCAGGTCGGTCGAGATCGAGGTGACGCCCTCGACGGCGAACGTCCACGGCGCGACCTCGCGACCCAGGCGCGCGGCGTAGGGCAGCACCCACCCGCCGATGCAGGCGTCGACGTGGCAGCGGACGCCGCGCTCCGCAGCCGCCGCGGCGATCTCCGTGACCGGGTCCACCACCCCGTGCGCGTACGACGGTGCGCTGGCCACGACGAGCACGGTGGTCTGGTCGATGGCGGCCGCCATCGCTGCGGCATCCGCTCGGTGGTCGGGCCCGACCGGCACCACGACCGCACGGACCCCGAAGTAGTGGGCCGCCTTGTGGAAGGCCGCGTGCACGGTCTCGGGCACGACCATGGACGGGTCGGTGATCTCGGGGTGCGCGTCGCGCGCCCCCTGCACGGCAAGCAGGCAGGACTCGGTGCCGCCGGAGGTGATCGTGCCGACCATCGAGTCCGGCCCGTCGACCAGGTCGCGGGCGAAGGCGACGAGGTCGTTCTCCATGGCGAGCAGGCTGGGGAAGGCGGTCGGGTCGAGGCCGTTGCTCCCCGCATAGGCGGCGACCGCCTCGCGGGCGAGCGCGTCGACCTCGGACAGGCCGGAGTCGTAGACGTAGGCGAGCGTGCGCCCGCCGCGGACCGGCAGGTCCTCGTCCTGCATCGCCACCAGTCGATCGCGGATCTCGTCAGGTCCCACCGTGGTCCACCTCCCTCTCGTCGAGAGCGTAGCCACGCAACCACCAGAGGCTGGCGATGACCAGCAGGGCAGGGAGGACCGAGAAGCCCAGCGTGATCGCGGTGACGGCGGAGTCGGGCTGCAGGACGTCGCCGCCGTCGCTGGAGCGGTAGGAGCCGAGCGCGAGGACCACGGCGAACAGCCCGGGCCCGAGGGCCAGGCCGAGGGTCTCGCCCGCGGTCCAGACGCCGGTGTAGACGCCGACCCGCGACGAGCCGGTCCGCCGGGCGTCGACCGCCGCGGCGTCGGGGAGCATCGCGAGCGGGAACACCTGGACTCCGGCGTAGCCCACGCCGACGAGTGCCACCGCGGCGAAGACGACCGCGGCGGGCGCCGATCCGGCGAGCACCGCAAGGGCGGCGCCGCCAGCGAGGACGACCGACGAGGCGACGTACCCCCGTTTCTTGCCGATCCGCCGTCCGATCGCGGCCCAGGCCGGCGTGAGGAGCAGGGCCGGTCCGACGAAGCAGATGAAGAGGATCGTGGAGGCGCCGTCGCGCTCGAGGACGTCACCGGCGAGGTAGTCGACGCCGGCGAGCATGCAGCCGGTGGCGAGCGCCTGGAGCACGAAGGTGATGAGCAGGCGCCGGAAGTCGCGGGCGCCGGCAACGAGGCGCAGCTGGTCGCGCAGGCTCCCCGGGCCGGGCTCGACGGTGCCGACCGGTGCCGCACGCGTGCCGCGGTAGGCGAGCAGCGCACCGACGAGGATCAGCAGCGCCATCGCGATGCCCATCACCCGGTAGCCGTCGCGACCTCCGACGGCGTCGCGGATGGCCGGTGCACTCGCGCCGGCCAGCAGGATCGTGAACGCCAGGATCGCGACCCGCCACGTCATCAGCCGGGTGCGCTCCTCGTAGGAGTCGGTGATCTCCGCCGGCATCGCCACGTAGGGCACCTGGAAGAACGCGTACGCCGTCGCGCAGGCCAGGAAGGCGACCAGCACCCATGCCGTGTCGAAGAGCTGCGACCCCAGGTCGGGGCCGGCGAAGAGCAGCGCGAAGCAGGCGGCCAGCGCGATCCCGGACCGGAGCAACCACGGGCGGCGCGGCCCGCGCGGGTCGACCGACCGGTCACTGATCCGCCCGGCGACGGGGTTGAGCACCACGTCCCACGCCTTCGGCAGGAAGACGATCGCGCCGGCGGCCAGCGCCGGGACGGCCAGGGTGTCGGTGAGGTACGGCAGCAGCATCAGCCCGGGCACGGTGCCGAACGCACCGGTCGCGACCGACCCGGCGCCGTACCCGATCCGGACGCCGCGGGGCAGGCTCACTTCGCCAGGGAGCGCGACGCGGCCGAGGAGGTGCGCCGCTTCCGGTTGGTGCCGATCGCGACGGTCGGCTTGTTCTCCGTGGACCACTGGGTGATCCACTCGTCCATCACGAGCCACGTCGTACGTCGCGCGGCCCGGCCCGTGAGCATGCCGAGGTGGCCGCCGGGCACGATCTCGAAGCGCACGTCCTCGGCCTTCGTCAGCAGCGGGACGACCGCCCGCACCGACGGGACGGGCGCGATGCCGTCGGTCGAGCCGCCGAAGACCAGCACCGGCACCGTGATGTCGCCGAGGTCGATGGTCCGGTCGTCGAGCTCGAAGGTGCCGCTGGCGAGCTGGTTGCCCTTCGCGAAGCGGTGGTAGAGCTGGCCGAAGGTGCGTCCCGGGTAGGCGATCATGTTGGAGGTGAAGGCGTCGACCGCCTCGACCTGCGCCAGGAACTCGCGGTCGTCCACGTGGGTCGCGAGCGCGATCGGCTTGGTCACCATCTTCTGGAACGCCGTGAGCTGGAACGCCCACTTCACCAGGGGTTTCGGTGCTCCACCGAGCAGCTGGTAGCCCTTGGTGATCGGGCCCTTGCCGTTGAAGAAGTTCAGCAGCGGACGCAGCGGCGCGAGCAGCGGCACCAACGAGATGTCGACGGGGGAGCCGACCACCGTCAGCGAGGCGACCGGCAGGTCGCCGGACTTCTTGTCGGCGAGCGTGAGCATCGAGAAGATCCCGCCCAGGCTCCAGCCGATCACGTGCACGGGCCGTCCTCCGGCGTGCTTCGACACCTCGCGGATCGCGTTGGGCACGACCTCGTCGACCCAGTGCTCCATGCCGAGGTTGCGGTCCCGGAAGGACACCTCGCCGTACTCCACGAGGTAGGTCGGACGCCCCTCGGTCACGAAGTGCTCGACGAGCGAGCAACCGCGCCGCAGGTCGTAGCAGCTCGACGGCGCAGCCAGCGGCG
Source organism: Nocardioides sp. Root190 (assembly GCF_001428565.1). Classification (GTDB taxonomy): domain Bacteria; phylum Actinomycetota; class Actinomycetes; order Propionibacteriales; family Nocardioidaceae; genus Nocardioides. The sequence goes on from NZ_LMIA01000008.1 coordinate 487,642, forward strand.
TGACCAGCAGGACGGGGTCGCCCTGCTCCTTCACGTGCCCGGCAGGGCGGTAGTGGTAGACCTCGCGCAGGGTGCCGTCGTCGATCAGGGTTCGCGGCATCGGACGCAGGTCGGCGACGCCGCCGTAGAGCAGCTTCTGCGCGACATTGCTGGCCGCTGCGACGACCTGGTCCGGGGCGGGCAACAGGCCGGCGCCGGGCACGGAGCGGAAGGGCACCAGATCCATGTCCGAACGCTACCGCGTGGAGAGCCCCTCAGCCGCCCGTCGCCGGCCGCACGGACTTCGTGTGCTCGTTGTCGTCGTTCTCGAGGGAGGTCATGAAGCTGTCGGCCCACGCCTTCACGTCGTGCTGCGCGATCTGCTTGCGCATCGCCTTCATGCGCTTGGTCAGCTCCTTGGGCTCCGCCCGGTAGGCGTCGAGGAGCGCGGCCTTCATGCCGTTCATGTCGTAGGGGTTGACCAGCCAGGCCTGGCGCAGCTCGTCGGCAGCACCGGCGAACTCCGAGAGCACCAGCGCGCCGTCGTCGTGGATCCGGCAGGCGACGTACTCCTTGGCGACCAGGTTCATCCCGTCGCGGTACGGCGTCACGACCATCACGTCGGCGACCCGGTAGAGCGCGGCCATCTCCTCGCGCGGGTAGGAGGTGTGGAGGTAGCTGATCGCCGGGGTGCCGATCCGGCCGAGGTCGCCGTTGAGGCGACCGACGAGCAGCTCGATGTCGTCGCGCAGGTTGCGGTAGTGCTCGACCCGCTCGCGCGAGGGCACCGCGACCTGGACGAAGACGGCGTCGCCGACGGAGAGGTCGCCGTCGTGGATCAGCTCGCCGAAGGCGCGCAGGCGGGCATGGATGCCCTTGGTGTAGTCGAGCCGGTCGATGCCGAGGAAGATCTTCGTCGGGTTCCCGAGGGCGTCGCGGATCGCGGCCGCCCGCTCGGTGACGGCCTCGGAGCGCGCGAGCTCCTCGAAGCCTGCGGCGTCGATCGAGATCGGGAAGGCCGCTGCGCGCACCGTGCGACCGTCGGGCAGGTAGACGGTGTCGCGGTGCGTCTTGTGGCCGACCCGCTGGCGGACCAGGCGGATGAAGTTCTGGGCAGCGCCGGGCAGCTGGAAGCCGACCAGGTCGGCACCGAGCAGTCCCTCGAGGATCTGGCGGCGCCAGGGCAGCTGCTGGAAGAGCTCGGCCGGCGGGAACGGGATGTGCAGGTAGAAGCCGATGCGCAGGTCCGGCCGCAGCTCGCGCAGCATCTTCGGCACCAGCTGCATCTGGTAGTCGTGCACCCAGACGGTGGCGCCCTTCGCGGCGAGGTCGGCGGCCTTCTCGGCGAAGCGCTGGTTGACCTTGACGTAGCTGTCCCACCACTCACGGTGGAACTCCGGCTTCGCGACGACGTCGTGGTACAGCGGCCAGAGGGTGCCGTTCGAGAAGCCCTCGTAGTGCTCCTCGACCTCCTCGGCGCTCATCGACATCGGCACCAGCGACAGGCCGTCGTCCTTGAAGGGCCGCAGCCGCTGCTCGGTCCCTCCGGGCCAGCCCATCCACACGCCGTCGTGCGCCCGCATCACGGGCTCGATGGCAGAGACCAGGCCGCCGGGGGATCGGCGCCAGGTCGTCTTGCCGTCCTTCCCCGTGACACGGTCGACGGGGAGTCGGTTGGCAACGATCACCAGGTCGTGGGCCACGTCGGCAACCCTAGCGGGAGCCGCGAAGGTCGGGCTGGCCCGACATGGGGTGTCGTGCTGGCAGGATTCCGCGTACGGCGTCCGCGCACCACGCTGGACGCATGACCGAGACCCTGGTGATGACCCCCACCTCCACGCCCCCCGCAGCGGACCGCGCGCCGGTGGAGCGCGGGCCGGTGGAGCGCGGGCCGGTGCAGCGCGGGCTCGTGCAGCGCACGCTGCACGACTCCGCCTATGCGTTGACGGCGTTCCCGATCGCGCTCGTGGCCCACGTCCTCGTCGTCACGCTGGTGGCGCTCGGTGTGGCGCTGTCCGTGCTCCTCGGCGGAGTCCTCGTGGTCGTGGTGGCGGCCCTGGTGGCGCGCGCCTTCGCCGTCCTGGAGCGGATCCGGATGCGGTCGCTGCGCGGGCACGTGGTGCCGTCGCCGACGTACCTCCGTGCGGTCGCGGGTGACGGGTTCTGGCGACGGTCGCTGACCGCGCTGCGCGACCCGCAGTCCTGGCTGGACGTCGTGTGGGCCCTGGTCGGCCTCCTCACCGGCACGGCCGCCTTCGCGATCGCCGTGGTGTGGTGGGCGGCCGTGCTGTCCGGGGCGTCGTACTGGTTCTGGGAGCGGTTCGTCCCCCGCGGTGAGGACCCCTCCGGTCTCGGCGAGCTGTTGGGGTTCGGCGACGGCCGGGGCGCCGACATCGCGGCGAACACCGGGCTCGGCGTGGTCGCGCTGCTCACCCTGCCCTTCGCGGTCCGCTTCGCCGCCCTCGTCCACTCGAGCCTGGCGTCCGTGCTGCTCACCAGCCGCGCCGAGCTGCAGGGCCGCGTGGCGCGGGTCGAGGAGAGCCGCGAGTCGGCCCACCGGGCCGAGGCCCAGTCGCTGCGTCGCCTCGAGCGCGACATCCACGACGGCCCGCAGCAGCGCCTGATCCGGCTCGGCATGGACCTGGGTCGTGCCCGCATCCAGCTCTCCCAGGACCCCGACACCGCCGCGCGGACCCTCGACGAGGCCGTCGCGCAGACCCGCGCTGCAGTCGAGGAGCTGCGGGCGCTGTCCCGGGGCATCGCGCCGCCGCTGCTCGTCGACCGCGGCCTGGCTGCGGCGGTCGCTGAGATGGCCGACGGTCAGCCGATCCCGGTCCGGGTGGTCGCCGAGATCCCGACCGGGCTGCCCCTCGCGGTCGAGACGGCGGCGTACTTCGTCGTCGCCGAGGCGCTCACCAACGTGGTCAAGCACAGCGGTGCCGACCGGGCGGATGTCACGCTGGTCGTCGTGGACGACCGGCTCCAGGTGACCGTGGACGACGACGGCCGTGGTGGCGCGACCGGAGTGCCCGGCCACGGACTGCTCGGCCTCCAGGAGCGGCTGGACGGCGTCGACGGACACCTCCTGCTCGCCTCGCCCGAGGGTGGCCCGACCCGGTTGCGCGCGGAGGTCCCCCTGCGATGAGGATCGTGGTCGCCGACGACTCCGTGCTCCTGCGGGAGGGATTGCAGCTCCTCCTCGCGGAGGCCGGCCACGACGTGGTGTCGGCGGTCGGCGACGGCCCCGGACTGGTCGCCGCGGTCCTCGAGCACCGTCCCGACCTCGCGATCGTCGACGTACGGATGCCACCCAGCCACACCGACGAGGGCCTGCGCGCCGCCGTCGCGTGCCGACGCACCTGGCCCGAGGCGCGGGTGCTGGTCCTGTCGCAGTACGTCGTGGCGTCGTACGCCGACGAGCTGCTCGCCACGGGGGAGGGCGGTGTGGGCTACCTGCTCAAGGACCGGGTCAGCGAGGTCGGGGAGTTCCTGGACGCGCTCGAGACCGTGCGGGCCGGCGGCACCGTGCTCGACCCGATGGTGGTGCGCCACCTGATGACCCGGCGCCGCGACCCGTTGCTGGAGCTCACGCCCCGCGAGCGCGAGGTGCTCGCGCTGATGGCCGAGGGCCGCTCGAACGCGTCGGTCGCCGAGGCCCTCGTGGTGTCCCTCGCCGCGGTCGAGAAGCACACCCAGCGGATCTTCGCGAAGCTCGGTCTCTCGCCCGACGACGACCAGTCACACCGCCGGGTGCTGGCGGTCGTGCGCTTCCTGCGGGGTCAGGCGGGGGCGTCGGGGTCGTCGGGGTAGCGGATCCCGGCAGCAGCGCGCAGGGCATCCATCTGGCGCAGCAATGTCAGCGTCTGGGCGTGCGGCACCAGCGGGCTCTCGCGCAGGCCCGCGCGCAGGCAGCGGTTCACCTCGAGGATCTCGTTGCCGTAGCCGACCCCGATCACGGGCTCGGCACCCTCCAGGACGACCTGCTCGCCCGTCGCGTGCGCGACGAAGACGGCCTGGTCGGGGTGGTGGAACTGCGGCCCCACCTCGACGCGCCCCAGGTCGGTGGCGATCGAGGCCCGTCGCGAGGACCAGGAGGTCATCGACGCGTGCAGGGTGGCGAGCGTTCCGCCGGGGTAGCGACCGGCGATCGCGACGTCGAGGTCGATGCCCGTCGGGGCGAGCACTGCCTGCGCCGTCAGGGCCTCGGCCTCGCCGAGCACCAGGTGGGCGAAGGTCAGGGGATAGATCCCCATGTCGAGCAGGGCACCGCCGCCGAGCTCGGGCGCGAACATCCGGTCGCTCTGCGGTGCGTCGACCCGGAAGCCCAGCTCGGCCTGCACGTGGCGGGGAGTCCCGAACCGACCGGCGCCCAGGACCTCGCGCAGCTCGCGGATCACGGGGTGGCAGGCCATCCACATCGCCTCCATCAGGAAGCGGTCGTGGACCCCTGCCAGGCGCACCATCTCCTCGGCGTCGCCCGCCCGGAGGGTGAGCGGCTTCTCGCACAGGACGTGCTTGCCGGCCTCGAACGCCGCCCGGGCGCCGTCGAGGTGCAGCGCGTGGGGCGTCGCGATGTAGACGACGTCGACGTCGGGGTCGGCCAGCAGGTCGGCGTAGCTCGCGTGGGCGCGGGTACGGTCCTCGCCGTACGCCTCGGCGAAGGCGCGGGCACCCTCAGGCGTGCGGGAGCCGACGGCCGCGAGGCGGGCGCCGGGAGTGACGGCGAGGTCGGCGGCGAAGGTCCGCGCGATCTTGCCCGTCGCGAGGATGCCCCATCCGATGTCCCCAGAGGTGTGAGCCATGCAGCCCACCCTAGGAACTCGCCCGGCGGCGGGGCGAATGACATCGCTGTCATTCGCGGGTTAGAGTGGGGTGTTCCACCCGTCGAAGAGCCCCCATCCGAGTCTCGAGGAGACCTCATGAGCGCCGAGCGCAGCCACCAGGACGCCACCGCGGCCGTCCCCGGTGACCTCAGCGACCGCGACCGCGCCATCCTCGAGTTCGAGCGGCAGTGGTGGAAGTACGCCGGCGCCAAGGAGAGCGCGGTGCGCGAGCAGTTCGACATGAGCGCCACCCGCTACTACCAGGTGCTCAACGCGCTCATCGACCGTCCCGACGCTCTCGCCGCGGACCCGCTGCTCGTGCGTCGGCTCCGTCGCCTCCGCTCGCAGCGTCAGCGTCAGCGCTCCGCGCGACGCCTCGGCTTCGAGATCTGATCACCGCAACGACCTCGTGAAAGGCGCGCGGCCATGACCTTCCCCGACCGGCCTGCCCCTGTTCTTCCACCGCGCTCCGAGCGCGGTGCTGTGCTGCCCTCGCCCGTCGTGCTCCTGAGCGTGCTGGCCGTCGTCCTCGCTGCCGTCGCCTTCGTCGCGACCCGCGGTGAGGAGCCCACCGAGCGCGACATCTCCGCGACCACCGCCGCCGCCACGCCCACGCCCAGCGCGGACGACGAGAAGGGCGACGACGAGAGCGGGAGCGGTGAGCCGACGCCGACGCCCGAGGACACCCCCACGCCGACCCCCAAGCCCGTCGACCGTGGTGCGACGCCGGTCGTCGTCTTCAACAACACCCAGATCAAGGGCCTCGCCGGCCGGGTCTCGGAGCAGGTCAAGAGCGCCGGGTGGAAGGTCGCCGCCGCCGACAACTGGTACGGCACGGTGCCCGCCACGACGGTCTACTACCCGCAGGGCAAGAAGGCGGCCGCACAGCTGCTCGCCCTCGACCTCGGCGTCGCCCGGATCAAGCCCGCGGACACCGGCAGCGACATGTCCGCCACGTCCCTGACCCTGATCCTGACCGGCGAGCTCAGCTAGCCAGGGGTCGGCGCGAGCGTTGCGCTCGCGTTGGAACTTCACCCACCCGTCACCCGGCTTCGAGGTCGGCGTGATGGGATGGAGGCGTGAGGTACACGTCCGCCGAGGGTGAACGACGCTATGAAGCGGTCGTCCGCGTCGCGTCCCGCACGGTCGTCGGCCTCGACTTCGACGGCACGCTCGCCCCGATCGTGGACGACCCGGGCAGTGCCCACATCCACCCGGATGCGGCCGACGTACTCGTCGAGCTCGCCGCCGAGGTCGCCGCGATCGCCGTCGTCACCGGCCGCCCGGCGCGCCAGGCACTGGACCTGGGCGGGCTGGAAGAGGTCGCCGACGCGCTGCAGGCCGTCGACAAGGAGCTCTTCGTCTTCGGGCAGTACGGCAACGAGCGCTGGAGCTCGAACCATCGACGCATCCTCGGCGCTCGCCCGCCCCGTGGTCTGGCGACCTTCGAGCGGGACCTGCCACGGGCACTGCGCCTGGCCGGCGCAGCCGACGCGTTCGTCGAGGACAAGGGGCTCGCTGTCGCCGTGCACACCCGCCGCCTCGAGGACTCCGAGGCCGCCTTCGATCGGCTGCTGCCCCCGTTGCGCGAGCTGGCCCAGCGGCACGGACTGGTCCTCGAACCGGGCCGTTCGGTCATCGAGGTGCGCTCGCCCGGCTCCCACAAGGGCATGGTCGTGAACCGGCTGGCCGCCGTCCTGGATGCCGAGGGCTTCGTGTTCGCCGGCGACGACCTCGGTGACGTCGAAGCGTTCGAGGCGGTCGAGGAGCTCGGCCAGCAGGGCCTGGCTGCGTTGCGGATCTGTTCGGCCTCTGCCGAGCAGAGCGCACTGATGGAGCTGTCCGACGTCGTGGTCCGCGGCCCGGCCGGTGTCCTGGACTTCCTGCGAGGCCTGGCAGGAGACGCTCGATCTCACCGCATCTCATGATGTGGACGTGCGTCTCGCCATTCGGTATTTGGATTCGTGATCGGTGACCTGTCACCCGTAGGCTGACGCCTGCTCATCCAGAGGGACTGAGGGAACGGCCCTGAGAAGTCCCGGCAACCGCCGCGAACCCCCGTACGAACCAGCAACAGCTGGAACCTACGTCGCGGAAACGGTGCCAAATCCGACCCGGAGCGAGAGCCGCACGGGACAGATGAGAAGGAGGAATCCATGAGCGCCGCTGTGACGGAAGCACCCGGGACGTCCGGACTTCGCGAAGGTGCCTTCGGGCACGCCACCTCCCTGGCCTGCCGCGAGTGCGGGCACAAGGTCGACCTGGGACCGTTCTACGCCTGTCCGGAGTGCTTCGGTCCCCTGGAGATCTCCTACGACTTCCCCGCGGTGACGCGGGAGGAGATCGAGGCCGGTCCCCCCAACATCTGGCGCTACAAGGCGCTGCTGCCGGTCCCGACCGACATCGAGTCGAGCCCCAACACCGAGCCCGGCTTCACCCGCCTGCTCAAGGCCGACAACCTCGGCGCTGAGCTGGGCATCACGAACCTGTGGGTGAAGGACGACTCCACCAACCCGACGAACTCCTTCAAGGACCGGGTCGTGGCGTGCGCCCTCAGCGCCGCCCGCGAGCTCGGCGCGAAGGTCTTCGCCTGCCCGTCCACCGGCAACCTGGCCAACGCGGTCGCCGCCGCCGGCGCCCGCGCCGGGATCAAGACGGTCGTGTTCATCCCGAGCAACCTCGAGCAGCCCAAGCAGGTCAACTCGGCGATCTTCACCGAGAACCTCGTGGCCGTCGACGGCAACTACGACGACGTCAACAAGCTCGCGTCCGAGATCGCCGGCGAGGAGGAGGGCTGGGCGTTCGTCAACGTCAACGTCCGCCCCTACTACGCCGAGGGCTCCAAGACGCTCGGCTACGAGATCGCCGAGCAGCTCGGCTGGCGCCTGCCCGACCAGGTCGTGATCCCGGTCGCGTCCGGCTCCCAGCTCACGAAGGTCGACAAGTCCTTCCAGGAGCTGATCAAGCTCGGCCTCGTCGAGGACAAGCCGTACCGCATCTTCGGTGCCCAGGCCGAGGGTTGTGGCCCGGTCGCCACCGCCTTCAAGGCCGGCACCGACGCGATCCGTCCGGTCAAGCCCGACACGATCGCCAAGAGCCTGGCGATCGGCAACCCGGCTGACGGCATCTACGTCCTGGACATCGCCCGTCGCACCGGCGGTGCCGTCGAGCAGGTCACCGACGAGGAGATCCGCGCGGGCATCGTGCAGCTCGCCCGCACCGAGGGGATCTTCACCGAGACCGCCGGTGGCACCACGGTCGCGGTGACGCGCAAGCTCGTCGAGACCGGCCAGCTCGACCCGAACCTCGAGACCGTCGTCATCAACACCGGACACGGCCTCAAGACCCTCGACGCGGTCTCCGGCCAGGTGAGCGCTGCGGCGACCATCGCGCCGACGTACGCCGCTTTCAAGGCAACGGGTCTCTGAGACCCCCTCCACTGAGAACAAGGAAGAAACCATGGCAGTCAGCGTCCGGATCCCGACCATCCTCCGCACCTACACCGGCGGCGAGTCCGAGGTGAGCGCCACTGGTGCGAACGTGGCCGAGATCCTCGACGACCTCGATGCCAACTTCGCCGGCATCAAGGGCCGCATCGTCGACGAGGACGGCAAGCTGCGCCGCTTCGTCAACGTCTACGTGAACAACGACGACGTCCGCTTCGAGCAGGACCTCGCCACCCCGACGCCGGACGGCGCCGAGGTGTCGGTCATCCCTGCCGTCGCCGGCGGCTGCTGAGGTCGTACCCCTTCACAACGATCGACGCCGGGTCCGCAAGTGTGCGGACTCGGCGTCGTTGTTGCTCAGGGCGAGCGCGGTGTCGTAGGCGATCCGCGCCTCGTCGTACCTCCCGAGCCGGACCAACAGCTCGGCGCGGACGGCGGGCAGCCGGTGCCCGGGCATCGCGATGCCGCGCAGCGCCTCGAGTCCCGCGGCGGGCCCGTCCCGCTCGGCCATGGCGACGGCACGGTTGAGCCGGGCCACGGGTGAGGGAGCGAGCGCGAGCAGCTCGTCGTAGCGCGCGACGATGCGGTCCCACCTCGTCGCCTTCGCCGAGAGGGCGATCGAGTGCTCGGCGGCGATCAGCGCCTGCAGCAGGTACGGCGCCGGGTCGGCCAGCGCGAGCGGTGCCAGGAGGTCGACGGCCTCGTCGATCTCGTCGTGGTGCCACAGGGAGCGGTCCTGGTCAGGGAGCAGCACGAGGCCGGTGTGGCTCGTCCGGGCGTCGCGTCGCGAGTGCTGGAGCAGCATGAGCGCGAGCAGCGCGTCCAGCTCGGCGTGCGGGTGGGGGAGCAGCGAGCGGAGCACCCGCACCAGTCGAACCGCCTCACCGGCGACGTCGGCGCGCAGCACGTCGGCGCCCGATCCCGGGGCGTAGCCACTGGTGAAGGCGAGGTAGGCGACGTCGGTGACCACGTCGACCCGGGCCGCCAGCTCGTCGGGCGGGGGTACGGCGAAGCGGGCTCCCGCGAGCTTCTTGCGGGCACGCGTCAGGCGAGCCGCCATCGTCGCGGTGGGCACGAGGAAGAGACGGGCCACGTCCTCGGTCGCGACACCGAGCACCAGCCGCAGGGTCAACGCTGCGGCAGCTTCACGCGACAGCAAGGGGTGGGCGCAGAGCAGGACCAGGCGCAGTCGCTCGTCCACGACGACCTCCCGTTCCGGCAGGGCGGCCAGCACCCGCCCGGCGTGCTCGTGCAGGGACGCCTCGACCTCGAGCAGCGGGACCTTGCGGTGCGCGACTGCCTCGGTGCGCAGGGCGTCGGTGATCCGGCGGCGGGCAGCGGTGAGCAGCCAGCCGGCGGGATTGGCCGGAGCTCCGGTCTCCGGCCAGGTCCGGGCGGCCGCCTCGAAGGCGTCGGCCAGCCCGTCCTCGGCGAGGTCGAGTCGGCGGCACCACGCGGCGAGCAGGGCCAGCAGGCGGCCCCACTCCTCGCGCAGTGCGCGCTCGAGCTCGTCCATCCGGTCCTCGGACAGTGTGTGGCCGGATCAGTCCGGTGCGCCCAGACAGGGGCGCACCTCGACGGTGTCACCGGTGCGCGCCAGGACGGCGCAGACCTCCAGCAGGTCGTCGACGTCGTCGCTCTCGACGACGTAGTAGCCGCCGAGCTGTTCGACGGACTCGACGTAGGGGCCGTCGGTCGTCAGCACGGTGCCGTCGGCGTCGGCCCGCACGACCTTCGCCGTGCGGGAGCTGTCCAGCTGGGCGCCGCCGGTGATCCGGTGGCCGCGCTCCTCCAGCAGGCGGCTGAACTCGCCGTGCTGCTCGAACATCGCGGCCTGTTCCTCAGGGCTCGCTGCTTCCCATGCCTTCTCGTTGCCGGTCAGCAGGACGACGTACTCGGTCATCGGATCATCTCCTCGAAGTGGTGGTGAGTCTTCCACCTCGATGACGGGCGAGTCAGTGCCCGATCGACAGGTGCCGTCGAATCCGGGGAAGTCGGTCGATCAGCCGAGGAGCTGCGCAGCCAGGGCAGCACTGGCCGGGTAGTCGACCTTGCTGACCGGGGTGCGCGGGACGGTGTCGATGAACAGGACCGTCTTGGGCACCTTGTAGTTGGAGATCAGGGCGCGGCAGTGGTCGCGTACGCCGTCCTCGTCCAGGGTGGATCCCTCGCGACGCTGGACGAGGGCAGTGACCTGCTGGCCCCAGCGCTCGTGCGGTGTGCCCACGACGACGGCGTCGAAGATCTGGTCGTGGCGCAGCAGCACCGACTCGACCTCCTCGGGGTGGACCTTCTCGCCGCCGGTGTTGATGCACACCGAGCCGCGGCCCAGCACGGTGACCGAGCCGTCCTCCTCGCGGCGGGCGAAGTCACCGGGGATCACCCAGCGCACGCCGTCGATCACCTTGAAGGTGGCGGCGGTCTTGGCGTCGTCCTTGTAGTAGCCCAGGGGCACGGGGCCGCAGCGGGCCAGCATCCCGTCCACACCGGGAGGGCACCGCTTCATGTCGACGTCGAAGACCTCGACCTGGTCGTTGACCGTGAACCGGGGAGCGCCGCTCGCGCCCTCGGAGCCGTCGTCCATCCGGGAGCCCGCGGCGCCGGACTCCGAGGAGCCGTAGGAGTCGAGGATGAAGCGGCCGGGCAGTGCCTCGCGGATCTCTTCGCGCACGCCGTCGGACAGGGGAGCGGCGCCGTTGGACACCGCGGCCAGGCTGGAGAGGTCCCAGCGGTCCGGTTCGGCCAGGATCGCCTCGGCGACCGGCCGACCCATCGCGTCACCCAGGAAGGTGAGGGAGACGACCTTCGCCTTCTCGACGAGGTCGAGGATGGCGGGCGCGCTGAAGTTGGCGTCGGTGTAGAGCGCGATGGTGTGGCCGGCCACGTGGCCGTTGCCGAGGATCCACTGGCTGCCGCCGTGCATCATCGGCCCGCAGGCCAGCAGCACCATCGGCGTCTCGTTGGCGCTGGCCTCCTCGACCAGCTGCTCGATCGAGTCGAGGGGTGCGCCGTACCTCGCTGCGTTGAGCGCCGCGCGCATCACGTCCTCGTTGCGCCACACGACGCCCTTGGGGTAGCCGGTGGTCCCGCCTGTGTAGAGCACGTAGTGGTCGTCGGCGTTGCGGCCGTTGTCGGGGCGCTCGGGAGAGGCGGCGGCGAGCGCGGCCTCGTAGGTCTCGTCGAGCACGACGAGGTGCTTCAACGTCGGGACGTCGAGCGCCTCGACGGCGGCGACGAACTCGGGCGCGATGATCGCGGCCACGCAGTCGGCGTTGTCGTAGAGGTAGGCGAGCTCGTCGTGGAGGTACTTGAAGTTGATGTTGATCGGCACCGCGCGTGCCTTGAGGCATCCGTAGAGCGCATCGACCCACTCGATCCGGTTGGTCGCGTGGACCGCGACGTGGTCGCCCGGCTGGATGCCGAGGGCGACGAGGTGGTTCGCGAGGCGGGTCGAGCGGTCGTCGATCTCCGCGAAGGTCCAGACGCGGTCCATCGTGAAGACGGCGGCGCGCTCGGGCAGCGCATCGGCCATCGCCTCGACGACGTCGGCGAGGTTGATCGGGCGGGGGGTGGTCTGTGTGGCGGCGGTCACAGGGACAGAGTGCCAAACTAGAACAGGTTCTCGCTAGCGTTTCCCGGTCATCGGTCCAACATCGGACGACATCGGGACAATGGGACCCGTGAGCGACCACCACTACGCCCTCGACCTCGTCTGGGAGGGCAACCGGGGCACCGGGACCTCCGGCTACCGCGACTACGGCCGCGACGTCGTGCTGCGCGCCGCCGGCAAGCCCGACCTGGCCGGCTCGGCGGACCCCACCTTCCGCGGCGACGCGGGCCGCTGGAACCCCGAGGAGATGCTCCTCGCCGCGCTCGCCCAGTGCCACCTGCTGTCCTACCTGCACTCCGCCGTCACCCACGGCATCGTCGTGGTCGACTACGACGACAGCCCGGTCGGCACGATGTCCCAGGTCGGTCAGGGCGGACACTTCACCTCGGTCACCCTGCGCCCGCGAGTGGTCATCACCGACGCCGCGCAGGCCGACCTCGCTCGCGAGATCCACGTCGAGGCCAGCGCGAACTGCTTCATCGCCGCGTCGGTGAACTTCCCCGTGCACCACGAACCCGTGATCGAGATCGCGTCGCCCTGACATGCGGGGGCCACCGGGTGGCCACGAGGTGTTCAGGGCGGTCTGGTTCAACAACAACCATGAGTCTCACCCGCAAGACCCTGGTCGCTGCCGGCGTCGCCCTGGCGGGCATCGGCGTCACCACGGGCGGCGGCCGGGAGCTGCTGCGCCGTCAGGCCGCCATCGCCCGGGCCCGGATCGGCAAGCCGCTCGGCGAGGAGGCCCTCGCGGCCGACAAGACCTGGAAGCGCAAGTCGTACGACGCCCCGCCGCTGCGGCTCCTCGTCCTGGGTGACTCGATCGCTGCCGGGCTCGGCGCGGAGCGTCCCAAGGACACCTTGGGCGCCCGGCTCGCCCGCAGCCTGGCCACCACCCTCAAGCGACCGGTGGCGCTGCACACCGCCGCCGTCGTGGGTTCGGAGACCTCGGCGCTCGCCGGTCAGCTGGACGGGCTCCCCGAGGGCTACCGGGCCGACGTCGCGGTGATCGTGGTCGGCGGCAACGACGTCACGCACCGGGTCCCGGTCGCCACCTCGGCGGCCCAGCTCGAGGAGGCGGTGGTCCGGCTCCGCGAGCTGGGGACCGAGGTCGTCGTCGGGACCTGCCCCGACCTGGGGGCGCTGCGTCCCGTGCCCCAGCCGCTGCGGTCACTGGGTTCGCGGATGTCGCGCCAGCTCGCCGTGGCCCAGGCGGAGGTCGCCGTACGCAAGGGCGCGCACGCGGTGTCGCTCGCGCACGTCGTGGGCCCGTTCTTCATCACCAACCCCGACGAGATGTTCAGCCTCGACCGGTTCCACCCCAGTGCGCTCGGCTACAAGCGCACCGCGAAGGCGCTGTTGCCGTCCGTGCTGCTCGCGCTCGGGCACGCCGACACGGTCCCCTTCGGGCACCACCGGCCGGCGGGGGTCATCGCGGACTGAGGCACCTCCAACCTTTCGGGGCGGGTGTGCGTTGATGGGGTGTGAGCACCGATGAGGAGTCGTTCCGGCGCTGGGCGGGCGAGCGCCAGCTGGCGCTGCTGCGCACCGCCGTCCTGCTCACCGGCGACCGTCACCGCGCCGAGGACCTGGTCCAGGAGGCGTTGACCAAGGTGGCGCTGCGGTGGCGTCGGCTCCGCGACGACAACCCCGAGGCGTACGCGCGCCAGATCATCGTCCGCGACAACATCTCCGCCTGGCGCAAGCGACGCCGCGAGGTGCTCGTCGAGCCGGTGGCGCACCGGAGCGTGCCCGACCACGCACCCCTCTCCGAGCGTCGGATCCTCCTCGACCAGGCACTGGCCGCGCTCACGCCGCGCCAGCGGGCCGTCGTGGTGCTGCGCTACTACGACGACCTGACCGAACGGGCCGCCGCCGACGTCCTCGGCGTCAGCGTCGGCACCGTCAAGAGCCAGACCCATCTCGCACTGCTCCGGCTCCGCCAGGCGGCGCCGGAGCTCGCCGAGCTGCTCGGGGAGGAGAGCTGACATGACCGACGAGCGACTGCGGGACCTGCTCGATGAACGAGTGGCGGACCTCGAGCCCACCGACCTCGGGGAGGGTGCCTGGCGCGCCGCCCGCCGCGTCCGGCGTCGTCGCGCGGCGACGACCGCTGCCGCCGCCGTCGCCGCCGTCGTGCTGGCCCTGGTCGTGGTGCGGCCGACCGGGGAGGACGGCGGACCGGTGCGCCCCGTGCAGCCGGTGGGCACGCCCACCGCCTCGGGCGCGGTCGACGCCGATGTCGAGCGCGGCGGTGAGCATCGTGGGGCACCGACCTGGTGGGCGCCCGACGTGGCCGGGGAGGCGGGGCTGCCGGTCCTCGACGGCACGCCGTTCCCCGCGGAGATCGATCTCGCCGACGGTGCCCCTGCGCACCGGCCCGGCGTCGAGGCCGTCGCCGTCTTCGAGGTCGCCGGGGAGGGGGCCGGTCCGGGACGGGTCGTGGTGGTCGGGACCGACCGGACGTCGTACTCGCTGGACGTCGCGCGCCTCGACCCGGTCACCGACGAGGAGGGCAACGTGCTGTCCCCCCTCGGCGAGGAGAGCCTGTCCCCGGACGGGCGCCACGTGTTCTTCGTGCAGGAGCGATCGCTCGAGGTCTACGACCTGCGCGAGGGGACGTGGGACAGCTACGAGACGGTCCCGTGGCTGGCCGAGGGTGCGCGCTGGATCAGCGCCACCGAGGTCTGGGCGCCCGGGGAGCTGGGGCCGCCCGACGGCACCGGGACGACGTACGACGTCACGGGTGCCGAGCCGGTCACTCCGCTCCCGTCGTTGCCGAGGGTCCGCGACGTCGTCGACGAGCCCTACGGCCCGGTCCGCACCTCGTCCGGCGGCGGGGTGGCGCAGGCGGAGTACCTCGCTGACCCGGTCACGGCGCCCGACGGCCGCAGTGAGGGCAGCGCGGACGCGCTCGCCGCCCGGGTCGGCAGCGGCGACGTCCACCTGCTGGTCATGCCGGGCCAGGGCGGTCGGTGGAAGGCCTGCTGCCCGGTCGTGGGCTGGCTCGACGACCGCACCGTCCTGCTGCAGTCGCGTTCAGGGAGCGCCGGCATCCTCGCCTGGCGGGTCGGCACCCCCGACCTGCGGCGGGTCTCCCGTCTGGTCGGCTGGGCGCCCGGCGACGAGGTGCCGATCGGGAGCTTCGCGGACCCGTCGTAGGGTCCGGCCATGACCGCCACGACCCCCTCGGTGCTGCTGGCCACCTTCGACCTCCTCCCCGACGGCGAGCCCGACGGTGCCCTGCTCGTCGAGGCCCTCGCCGAGCGCGGCGTCGAGGCTCGGTGGGTGTGTTGGGACGACCCGGCCGTGGACTGGGCGGTCGCCGATCTGGTCGCCGTCCGCTCGACGTGGGACTACCACCGCCGCCTGCCCGAGTTCCTCGCCTGGGCGCGCCGGGTCGAGGCCGGCACGCGACTGCTCAACGGCTCCGACGTCTTCGCGTGGAACGCCGACAAGGGATATCTCATCGAGCTCGCCGACGCGGTGCCCGTCGTGCCGACGGCGCTCCTGGCCGACACCGAGCTGGCCCCGGGCCTGCGCGACGCACTGGGGCGCTGGGGCACCGTCGTGGTCAAGCCACGCACCGGTGCCGGGGGCGTGGGGCTGGTCGTCGCGTCGCGCACCGACGACCCGGCCCTGGCGGGACTGCTGGCGGGGCCGTGGATCGCGCAGCCCCTCGTGGAGTCGGTCCGGACGGCGGGGGAGTCCTCCGTCTTCGTGCTCGAAGGAGAACCCGTCGCCCAGGTCGACAAGGTCGCTGCGGGCGAGGAGGTGCGCGTCCACCCGAAGTACGGCGGGAGCAGCCGGGCGGTCGCGCTCGACCCGGTCCGGGCCGACGTCGCCCGTGAGGCGGTGCGGTCCGCGGCCGCGCTGCGCGGTGGCGACCTCGCCTACGCCCGCGTCGACCTGATGCAGTGGGAGGGCCAGTGGTCCCTCAGCGAGTTGGAGCTGATCGAGCCGGGGCTGTACCTCGACGTCGTACCCGACCTCGCCGGTTCGTTCGCCGACCTGCTCGCCGACCTGCTCGCCCGGCGAGCGGAGCGGGGCTGAGGGCCGCCATCTCCTTGCACTCGCAGGGGGCGAGTGCTAAACATGAGGCTGGCACTCGTAAGATCAGAGTGCCAATCCCGGACCGGTTCCTCGGGCCGGATCACCACGAACGCACCTGCGAAGGATCGCAAGAGACATGTCGAAGCTGATTGCTTTCAACGAGGAAGCCCGGCGCGGCCTCGAGCGTGGGATGAACACGCTTGCTGACGCCGTCAAGGTCACCCTTGGCCCGAAGGGTCGCAACGTCGTCCTGGAGAAGAAGTGGGGCGCCCCCACGATCACCAACGACGGTGTCTCCATCGCCAAGGAGATCGACCTCGAGGACCCCTACGAGAAGATCGGCGCCGAGCTGGTCAAGGAGGTCGCGAAGAAGACCGACGACGTCGCCGGTGACGGTACGACGACGGCCACCGTGCTCGCCCAGGCGCTCGTCAAGGAGGGCCTCCGCAACGTGGCCGCCGGCGCGAACCCGATGGGCCTCAAGCGCGGCATCGAGGCAGCCGTGACCGCCGTGACCGAGCAGCTCCTGGCCCTGGCCAAGGACGTCGAGACCCGCGAGCAGATCGCCGCCACCGCCACCATCTCCGCCGGCGGCGACGCCACCGTCGGTGACGCCATCGCCGAGGCGATGGACAAGGTCGGCAAGGAGGGCGTGATCACGGTCGAGGAGTCGAACACCTTCGGCATCGACCTCGAGCTCACCGAGGGCATGCGGTTCGACAAGGGCTACATCTCGGCCTACTTCGTCACCGACCCCGAGCGCATGGAGACCGTCCTCGAGGACGCCTACGTGCTCATCGCCAACTCCAAGATCAGCAACGTCAAGGACCTGCTGCCCCTCCTGGAGAAGGTCATGCAGTCGGGCAAGCCGCTCGTCATCCTCGCCGAGGACGTCGACGGCGAGGCGCTGTCGACCCTGGTCGTCAACAAGATCCGTGGCACGTTCAAGTCGGTTGCCGTCAAGGCTCCCGGCTTCGGCGACCGCCGCAAGGCCATGCTGCAGGACATCGCGATCCTGACCGGTGGCCAGGTCATCTCCGAGGAGGTCGGCCTCAAGCTCGAGTCCGCCGGTCTCGAGCTGCTCGGCCAGGCCCGCAAGGTCGTCATCACCAAGGACGAGACCACCATCGTCGAGGGTGCCGGCGACCAGGGCCAGATCGAGGGCCGGGTCAACCAGATCCGCGCCGAGATCGAGAACTCCGACTCCGACTACGACCGCGAGAAGCTGCAGGAGCGCCTGGCCAAGCTGGCCGGCGGCGTTGCTGTCATCAAGGTCGGCGCGGCCACCGAGGTCGAGCTCAAGGAGCGCAAGCACCGCATCGAGGACGCCGTTCGCAACGCGAAGGCGGCCGTCGAGGAGGGCATCCTGCCCGGCGGTGGCGTCGCACTGGTCCAGGCCGGCGCGACCGCTTTCGAGAAGCTCGAGCTCGAGGGTGACGAGGCGACCGGTGCGAACATCGTTCGCGTCGCGCTCTCCGCTCCGCTGAAGCAGATCGCGATCAACGCCGGCCTCGAGGGTGGCGTCGTCGCGGAGAAGGTCGCGAACCTTCCTGCCGGCCAGGGCCTCAACGCCGCGACCGGTGAGTACGTCGACCTGCTGGCCGCCGGCATCATCGACCCGGCCAAGGTCACCCGCTCGGCGCTGCAGAACGCCGCGTCGATCGCCGCGCTGTTCCTCACCACCGAGGCCGTCGTGGCCGACAAGCCGGAGAAGGCTGCCGCTGGTGGCGGCGACCCGACCGGTGGCATGGGCGGCATGGACTTCTAGTCCCCCTTGTCCGCGATGCGGTGCGAGCTCGCTCGCACGCTTCGCGGACTATCACAGGGACAGGGTTGAGGAGCGTCGGCTCCCTCGCGCTGCGAAGCAAGCGAGTGAGCGACGCGTCTCGAAACCGAGTCACCTGCACGGAAGATTCACCCACAGGGCCCCCGCTCCGCGCGGGGGCCCTGTGGCCATTTCGGCCGCCATTCCGGGAGCGCGGTGCTGGACACCCGCGCCAAGATGGACCCATGCCCGTCGAACTCCTGCGCGCACCGACCCTGACCGACGACGTGCCCTACGCCTATGCCGCACGCGTGGGCGCCCTGGTCCTCACTGCGGGCGCCTGCCCGCTCGACGAGTCAGGCGAGGTGGCCTTCGTCGGCGACGTCGCCGGCCAGGCCGGGCTGGTGATGGACAACCTGGTCGCGGCCCTCGCCGCAGCCGGCTGCACCCTGGCCGACGTCGCGAAGTCCACCGTCTACGTCGCCTCCTCCGACCGGGCCGACCTGGTCGCTGCGTGGCAGGTCGTGCGCGCGGCCTTCGGCGAGCACGACGCCCCGAGCACACTGCTCGGCGTCACCGTGCTCGGCTACCCGGACCAGCTGGTCGAGGTCGAGGCGATCGCGGCGCTGCCGTGACGGTCCACGGGCTGCTCCTCGCCGCCGGCGCGGGCTCCCGGATGGGCCAGCCCAAGGCGCTGGTCCGCGACGACGACGGGCTCCCGTGGCTGGTCCGGTCGGCGACCGTCCTGCTCGACGGTGGCTGCGCTGAGGTCACCGTCGTGCTCGGTGCCTCGGCGGACGAGGCCGAGCGCCTGCTGGCGGACGCGGACCTCGACCTGACCCGGGTGCACGTGACGCGGTCGCTGGCCTGGCAGGCCGGGATGGGGGCATCCCTTCGCGCCGGCCTGCGGGCGCTGGCCGACACGCAGACCGACGCTGCGCTCGTCCACCTCGTCGACCTGCCGGACGTCTCCGCGGACGTCGTGCGCCGGGTCCTGGCAGCCGAGGCCGGTCCGGGAGCGCTCGCGCGGGCGTCGTACGACGGCACACCGGGGCACCCGGTCCTGCTCGGGCGGGAGCACTGGGTCAAGGTGGCCGATGCGGCGTCGGGCGACCGCGGCGCGCGGCTCTTCCTGTCGGTCAACGACCCGGTGCTCGTGGAGTGCGGGGATCTCGCGTCCGGCGTCGACGTCGACGAGCCGGTCGGGCCAACCACGGACCAACGCCCGGCTCAATAGCCTGCGAGCATGGACCCCCGCGTCGCGGAGCTGGCTGGCCGGCTCGAGCAGACCGGATACCTGTGCGACGACGAGCTGGCGACCGTGCTGTTCCTGTCACTGCAGATGGGCCGCCCGCTGCTGCTCGAGGGAGAGCCGGGGACGGGCAAGACGGCCCTCGCCGAGGCGATCGCCCAAGCGCTCGACCAGCCGCTGGTGCGGCTGCAGTGCTACGAGGGGATCGATGCGACCCAGGCGCTCTACGACTGGGACTTCCCGCGCCAGATCCTGCACCTGCGCGCCCTCGAGGCGCTGTCGGGCAGCGACCCCGCCGGCGGTGAGCGGCGCAACCTCGAGGAGGCCGAGAAGAGCCTCTACGACGAGCGGTTCCTCCTGGCCCGGCCGGTGCTGGCCGCGCTGCAGCAGGCGCCGGCGGTGCTGCTGATCGACGAGGTCGACCGGGCCGACGACGAGTTCGAGGCGTTCCTGCTGGAGGTCCTCTCGACCTTCCAGGTCACCATCCCCGAGCTCGGAACCGTGCAGGCAAGCACCCCGCCGACGGTCGTGCTCACCTCCAACCGGACCCGCGAGCTGCACGACGCCCTCAAGCGCCGGTGCCTCTACCACTGGATCGACCACCCGGGCCTGGACCGCGAGGTCGCCATCGTCCGCTCCCGCGCCCCCGAGGTGAGCGCGGAGCTCGCTCGCCAGGTCGTCGACGTCGTCCAGCGGCTGCGTGACACCGAGGACCTGATCAAGGCGCCGGGGGTCGCCGAGACCCTCGACTGGGCGCGCGCGTTGCAGCACCTGGGCACCACCGAGCTCGACGTGGAGACCGCGGCGCTGACCCTCGGAGCGCTGGTGAAGCATCGCGACGACGCGGAGCGCGCGCGGGCGGCGATCGACCGGATGCTGGCGCGATGAGCGGCTCCTCCGGAGTCCTCGACCGGCAGCCCGACGAGATCCTGCTCGGGTTCGCCACGGCGCTGCGGGGCGCCGGGGTGGCAGTGACCCAGGACCGCACCCGCGCCTACCTCGACGCGGTCGCGATCGTCGGCCTCGGCGACCCCGCCGCCACCCGGACTGCCGGGCGGGCCACGTTGTGCGCGACCCGTGAGGACGTCGAACGGCACGACCGGGTCTTCGAGGAGTGGTTCCACCGCGACACCACGACCCCGACCCTGCGACCCCGAACGGTCCAGCCACGTCCCGGTGTGGCACTGCTCCCCGACGACCAGGGCGAGGGAGCGGGAGCCGCCGAGGACGATCCGGTGCGCGCCGCCGCCAGCGCCGCGGAGGTGCTGCGGCACCGCGACGTGGCGGGCCTCGACCCGACCGAGCGGGCCCTGCTCGCGGCGATGTTCGCCGAGCTGAGGGTGCGTCTTCCCGTGCGGCCGACCGCACGTCGTACCCCTCACCGGCGGGGGGCCGTCGACGCCTCCCGGACGTTGCGCGCCAGCCTGCGACGGATGGGCGAGCCCGCGCAGATCCATCGCCGTCGCCGCGACGTCCGGCCACGCCGGGTGGTGCTGCTGGTCGACGTGTCCGGCTCCATGAGCGGGTACGCCGACGCCCTGCTCCGCCTCGCCCACCGCTTCGCCACCGCCGGGCCGCAGGTCGAGGTCTTCACCGTCGGGACCCGGCTCACCCGGATCACTCGGTCCCTCCGGCTGCGCGACCCCGACCGGGCGATCGCGGCGGCGGGCGACGTCGTCCCGGACTGGTCGGGCGGCACCCGGCTCGGCGAGACGCTGCACGCCTTCCTCGTCCGTCACGGGCGGCGCGGCATGGCGCGGGGTGCGGTCGTAGTGGTGTTCAGCGACGGCTGGGAGCGCGGCGATCCCCAGCTGCTGGGCGACCAGGTCGCGCAGCTGCAGCGGCTCGCCCACCGGGTCGTGTGGGTCAACCCGCACCGCGGCAAGGACGGCTACCAGCCGGTCCAGCAGGGCGTCCTGGCCGTCCTCCCGCACGTTGACGCCTTCCTCGCCGGCCACTCGCTGGCGACCTTCGCGGAGCTGACGGAGGTGCTGGCCCGTGCGTGAGGTGCTGCCGCAGCTGCTGGCGTGGTGGGAGGCCGGCGAGACCGTCGGGATGGGCACGGTCATCGCGACCTTCCGCTCCGCGCCGCGGCCGCCGGGCGCGTCGATGCTCGTGGGACCGGATGCCTCCGCCGTGGGGTCGGTGTCCGGCGGTTGCGTCGAGGGAGCCGTCTACGACCTGGCGCAGGAGGTCGCAGCCTCCGGTGCGCCGCGGCTGCAGCGCTACGGGGTCTCCGACGACGACGCCTTCGCCGTCGGCCTCACCTGCGGCGGGATCCTCGACGTCTACGTCGAGAAGGTGAACCGCGAGACCTTCCCCGAGCTCGGCGAGATCGCGGCCGACATCGAGGCCGGGCTCCCCGTTGCGGTCGCCACCGTCGTCGACCACCCCGACCCGTCGTACGTCGGCCGTCGCATCGTCGTCCGTCCTGCTGATCCCACCAGCCCCACTGGTGCCCCGTCTGCGGTAGTCCCGGGCCAAAAGCACCGGAAAGCGGCCGAGAAGGGTGCTTTTGACCCGGGACTATCGCTGGGCAGCACCCGGATCGACGACGCCGTGAGGGACGACGCGCTCGGGCTGCTGGTCTCGGGACACCACGGCACGCTGAGCTACGGACCCGACGGCGAACGACGCGGCGAGGGGATGCGGGTGTTCGTGTGGGCGTTCGCGCCGGCGCCGCGGATGCTGGTGTTCGGGGCGATCGACTTCGCGGCCGCGGTCGCACGGGTGGGTGGCTTCCTCGGCTACCACGTCACGGTCTGCGACGCGCGTCCCGTCTTCGCGACCACGAGCCGGTTCCCCGGCGCGGACGAGGTGGTCGTGGAGTGGCCGCACCGCTACCTCGAGGCCCAGTGGGACGCAGGTCGCATCGACCGCCGCACGGTGATCACGGTGCTCACGCACGACCCGAAGTTCGACGTCCCGTTGCTGGAGGTGGCGCTGCGCCTGCCGGAGATCGGGTACGTCGGCGCGATGGGCTCTCGGCGTACCCACGACGACCGGATGGAACGACTCCGCGAGGCAGGGCTGGACGAGGCGGAGCTGGCCGGCCTCTCCAGCCCGATCGGACTGGATCTCGGTGCCCGCACCCCAGAGGAGACCGCGATCAGCATCGCAGCCGAGATCGTCGCCGGACGGTGGGGCGGGACGGGCGCGCCGCTGGCCGCGCGGGAGGGCCGGATCCACGGCTGAGCGGCGGACCGCTCGGGCGTCAGTTCCGCCAGGTGGCGAGCTTGTCAGGGTTCACGACCATCCAGACGTCGGTGACCAGACCGTCGGCGACCTGCAGGTTGATCACTCCGAGGACGTCCTCTCCCTCCAACCAGACGAAGCCGAGGCCGTCGGCGGTCGGGCGCTCGACCATCCGCCACGTGGGGCGCTTGTCGATGCAGCCGAGCACGAAGCGGGCCACCTTGGACGGACCGGACACCGGCTTGAGGGCAGCACTGACCAGGCCGCCCCCGTCCGAGCGCAGCACCACGGAGGGGTCGAGGAGCGCCGCGAGCGCACCCAGGTCGCCGCCCGCGGCGGCCGCCCCGAAGGCGCGCACGATCGCGTCGTGCTCGGGAGCGGCCGCGACCGACTCCCGGTGCGTCGCGACCCGGCGGCGGGCCGAGCTCGCCAGCTGGCGGACCGCGGCGGGGGAGCGCCCCACCACGTCGGCGATCTCCCCGAAGGGCACCGCGAAGACGTCGTGGAGCACGAACGCCACCCGCTCCGGCGGTGTCATCGCGTCGAGCACCACCAGCAACGCGGTGCTGACGGTGTCGTCGAGGGTGACCCGGTCCGCCGGGTCCGGGGCGTGCGAGGACACCAGGAGGAGGTCGGCGGGCACCGGCTCGGGAAGCCACGGCCCGACGTACTGCTCCCGGCGGACGCGCGCCGACTTGAGCACGTCCAGGCAGACCCGGCTGGCGACCCGGGTCAGCCAGGCCTGCGGTGTGTCGATCGCGGCTCGCTCCTGCTCACCGAGCCGGTACCAGCGCAGGTAGGTCTCCTGCACGGCGTCCTCGGCCTCCTGGACCGAGCCGAGCATCCGGTAGCCGAGCGCGACCAGCCGGCTGCGCTCCGCCATCACCTCGTCGAGGTCGTCGCTCATGGCGTCCACGGGTTCACGTCCTTCGGGGTTCACGCAGGTCTGACGAGGCAACGGCACGAAGTGTGAGCACCTCACATCTGCGGGGCCTGTGTCGTCAAGTGATCGAGGCCGCACACGGTGGCCCGTCGACAGGAGAGGCAGGAAGCCCATGCTCCCGCACGCCAACATCACCAAGCTCGTCCCCGGCCTGTACGAGGCGCAGCTCGCGGCGGACAAGGCGGCCGACGACGCAGCCGTCGCGGCCGGCCTGGACCCGCTGCTCGTCGAGCTGGTCAAGATGCGCGCCTCGCAGCTCAACGGCTGCGCCTTCTGCCTGCGGATGCACGCCCGTGACGCCATGGAGCGGGGCGAGAGCGCCGACCGGCTCGCCGTCGTCGCCGCCTGGTGGGAGTCGCAGTACTTCTCCCCGCAGGAGCAGGCCGCCCTCGCCCTCGCCGAGCAGGTCACCCGGATCGGGGACCTGCACACCGGTGCGGCGCCCGCCGTCGACATCGAGGCAGCCCTCGACGAGAAGAAGGTGGCCGCGGTCATCGCCGTCGCCATCGCGATCAACACCTGGAACCGGATCGCGATCGCGAGCCACTACCCCGTCGCTCCCTGACCGACGGGGCAGTCCCGACGGCACGTGATCGCCGTCACACCCCAGGGGTACTGTGCTGGGTGTGGACGAGCTCCTGGAGCGCCGACGGGCGGCCCTCTCGGCCTGGACCACCTTCGTCGAGGAGGGGGACCGGGCCGCGACGCTCGTGCGTCCGGAGATCCGGGACAGCTGGGAGCGCTCCGGCGCGTCCGTGATGCCCGACGTCGTCGAGGCACCGCTGGCCGACGAGTCCGAGACCAAGTCGTTCTGGCAGGGCTCACCGCTCCAGGTGGCCGTCGAGCGCGTCGAGGACGAGCTGCGGCGCACTGCCGAGGACGGTGACCTCGTGCTCGCCGTCACCGACCCCGACACCCGGGTGCTGTGGACGTACGGCGGCCGGGTGATGAGGCGCAAGGCGGAGAGTGTCAACTTCGTCGCCGGCGGCCGCTGGGACGACCGGTCCGTCGGCACCAATGCGCTCGACCTCGCCAACCGGATGGACCGGCCCTCGATGGTCTTCAGTGCCGAGCACTACGCCCCGATCGTGCACAACTGGGTGTGCTGGGCGGCGCCGCTGCACGACCCGGTGAGCGGCACCAAGCTCGGCGTCCTCGACATCTCGACCAGCTGGGACCGCACCCACCCGATCGGCCTGGCCACGGCGCGGGTGCTGGCCCGGTTGGTCGAGCAGGCGCTGCCGAACACCCAGCACTACGTCCAGGAGGCCGTGGCCGCCGAGGAGCTCGTCGAGCCAGGCCTCGTGCTGAGCCTGCTCGGCACCGCCGAGGCGTGGGTCGACGGCCAGCGGCTCCTGCTCAACCGTCGCCAGTCCGAGATCCTCGCGCTCCTCGCCCTCCACCCCGACGGCCTCTCGCTGGACCAGCTCCACGCGATGCTCTACGGCGACCACGCCGTCACGTTCTCCACCCTCAAGGCCGAGGTCTCCCACCTGCGCCAGGCCCTCGCCGGCCAGCTCGCCTCCCGCCCCTACCGCCTCCTCATGCCGATCGCCACCGACGTCGACCACGTCCTCGGCCTCCTGCGCCGCGGCGAGGTCGCCGCCGCCGTCGACGCCTACGGCGGCGACCTCCTGCCCGGCACCGAGAGCCCCGCCCTCGTCGAGATGGGGGAGTACGTCGCCGTCGCCGTCCGCGAGGCCCTCCTGGCCGACCCCCAGCCCGATGCCGTCCTGCAGTACATCGAGCTCGCGCCGTACGACACGGCCGTGCTGGAGGCATGTCTCGCCCAGCTGGGTCGCGACGTCCGCCTCCACCACCCCGCCGTCCCGTTGCTCAAGGCGAGGCTGGCGGTCGCGGACTCCTGACCCCGCGGTCGGGTGGTTCGTTGGTCGAGGAGGCCGCCCGCGGCCGTCTCGAGACCTCTGGCCGTGGTACGGCGGACGGCCACCGTTGGTCGAGGAGGCCGCCCGCGGCCGTCTCGAGACCTCTGGCCGTGGTGCACCCGACTGCCCACGTCTGAGWTCCGGCACCGACTCACCGGGTCTCGAGACGGTCGCTGCGCGACCTCCTCGACCAACGGGGAGCCGCTCCGGTGCACCCGACTGCCCACGTCTGAGTTCCGGCACCGACTCACSRGGTCTCGAGACGGTCGCTGCGCGACCTCCTCGACCGACGGGGAGCCGCTCCGGTGCACCCGCCTGCTCGTGGACGACCCAACGACGCGTGCGGCTCAGATCTTGCGCAGCCGCACGTACTGCACCGAGTGGTCCGCGGACTTGCGGAGCACCAGGGTCGCCCGGGAGCGGGTCGGCTGGACGTTCTGCGCGAGGTTCGGGCCGTTGATCGAGTCCCAGATCCGGCGCGCCTCGTCGACGGCGGTGTCGTGGCTGAGCGCGGCGTACTTCGCGAAGTAGGAGTTCGGGTCGCGGAAGGCGGTCTCGCGCAGCTTCAGGAAGCGGTCGACGTACCACTCGCGGATGTGGTTGGTGTTGGCGTCGACGAAGATCGAGAAGTCGAAGAAGTCTGAGAGCCCCAGGGCGGTGCGGCCGTCCTCGCGGACCCGCGCCGGCTGGAGGACGTTGAGACCCTCGACGATCACGATGTCGGGGCTCTTGATGACGACCTTCTCGTCGGGCACGACGTCGTAGACCAGGTGGGAGTAGACCGGCGCCTCGACCTCGTCCTTGCCGGACTTGATGTCGATGATGAAGCGCAACAGCGCGCGCCGGTCGTACGACTCGGGGAAGCCCTTGCGCTCGAGCAGGCCGCGCTTCTCGAGCTCGGCGTTGGGGTAGAGGAACCCGTCGGTGGTGACGAGCGCGACGTTGGGGTGCTCGGGCCAGCGGGCGAGCATCTGCTGGAGCACGCGGGCTGCGGTCGACTTCCCGACCGCGACCGAGCCGGCGAGGCCGATCACGAACGGCGTGCGCGGTGGCGTCACGCGGTGGAGGAAGGCCTCCTGCTCGTGGTGCAGGCGCGTGACCGAGTTGACCCGGAGGCTGAGCAGGCGGGAGAGGGGGAGGTAGACGTCGCGGATCTCCCGCACGTCGAGCGAGTCGCCGATACCGCGAAGGCGCTGGACCTCGTCCTTGGTGAGCGGGCTCTCGGTCTCGGAGGCCAGCTTTGCCCAGGTCGCGCGGTCCAGCTCGACGTACGGCGATGACTCCCTGGTCGGCTCTTCACCCGGGGTCTCCACCGTGTCCTGAGCGGTCGGCATGACGACGATTGTTCCAGTCGGGGTACGACGCCCGGTGGGCGCGTCCCGATCCGGGGCCGATCTCACGTCCTCACCCGCCGCCCGGCGACGTGGTCCTCGCTCCAGGAGCCACTACAGTGGGCGATCATGTGCGGGATCGTCGGATATGTCGGGCCCAGGTCGGCCACGGACACGGTCATCGACGGCCTGCGCCGCCTGGAGTACCGCGGCTATGACTCGGCCGGGGTCGCCGTGGTCAGTGACGGCGAGCTGTCGGTGCGCAAGCGCGCCGGGAAGCTCGTCAACCTGGAGAAGGTGCTCGACGAGACGCCGCTGCCGGTCGCGCAGATCGGGATCGGGCACACCCGCTGGGCCACCCACGGCCCGCCCAACGACGCCAACGCCCACCCGCACACCGGTGGCGTGCGCCGCGTCGCGCTCGTTCACAACGGCATCATCGAGAACTTCATCGAGCTCCGTGAGCGCGTCGAGGCCGACGACCACGAGCTCCTCTCCGACACCGACACCGAGATCGTCGCCCACCTGGTCGAGCTGCAGGTGCAGTCCGGGGTCGACCTGACGGTCGCGATGCAGCGCGTCTGCCAGCAGCTGGACGGTGCCTTCACCCTCGTCGCGATCGACGCCAACGAGCCCGACAAGGTCGTCGCCGCGCGCCGCAACTCGCCGCTGGTCGTGGGCCTGGGCGACGGCGAGAACTTCCTGGGCTCCGACGTCGCGGCCTTCATCGAGTTCACCCGCGAGGCGCTCGAGCTCGGCCAGGACCAGATCGTGGTGATGACCCCCGACGAGGTCGTGGTCACCGACTTCTTCGGTGAGCCGGTCGAGGTCGAGCAGTTCCACGTCGACTGGGACCTCTCCGCTGCGGAGAAGGACGGCCACGACTGGTTCATGCGCAAGGAGATCTTCGAGCAGCCGCGGGCCGTGGCCGACTCGCTGATCGGCCGTCGCACCGTGGGAGGCCAGCTGCAGCTCGACGAGATGCGCCTCGCCGACGAGGAGCTCCGCGACGTCGACAAGATCATCATCATCGCGTGCGGCACCTCGTTCTACGCCGGCATGGTCGCGAAGTACGCCATCGAGCACTGGACCCGGACGCCGGTGGAGGTCGAGCTCGCCTCCGAGTTCCGCTACCGCGACCCGATCATCGACTCGACGACCCTGATCGTCGCGATCAGCCAGTCCGGGGAGACCGCCGACACCCTGCAGGCGATCCGGCACGCCCGCTCCCAGCGGGCCAAGGTGCTGGCGATCTGCAACACCAACGGCTCCTCGATCCCGCGCGAGTCCGACGCCGTGATCTACACCCACGCCGGCCCGGAGATCGGTGTCGCCTCGACCAAGGGCTTCCTGACCCAGCTGGTCGCCTGCTACCTCCTCGCGCTCTACATGGCGCAGGTCAAGGGCACCCGCTACGGCGACGAGATCGACGAGATCATGGAGCAGCTCGAGGCGATGCCCGAGCACATCGAGACGGTCCTCCAGGGATCGCAGGCGGTCTACGAGCTCGCCCGGGACCACGCCGGGACCCGCTCGGTGCTCTTCCTCGGCCGCCATGCCGGGTACCCCGTCGCCCTCGAGGGAGCGCTCAAGCTCAAGGAGCTCGCCTACCTCCACGCCGAGGGCTTCGCGGCCGGCGAGCTCAAGCACGGCCCGATCGCGCTGATCGAGGAGGGCCTGCCGGTGCTGTGCGTCGTGCCCCCGAAGGGTCGCGACAGCCTCCACTCCAAGATGATCAGCGGCATCCAGGAGGTGCGCGCCCGCGGTGCCCGCACCATCTGCCTCGCCGAGGAGGGCGACACCTCGATCGAGCCGTACGCCGACGTCCTGATCCGGCTGCCGAAGGTACCGGTCCTGCTACAGCCCCTGGTCGCGATCGTGCCCCTGCAGCTCTTCGCCTGCGAGCTGGCCACGGCGCTCGGTCACGACGTCGACCAGCCCCGCAACCTCGCCAAGTCCGTCACCGTCGAGTAGGTCCTGACTCATGGCCGTGGTGGGCGTCGGCATCGACGTGTGTGAGATCGCCCGGTTCGAGGAGTCCTGCCGTCGAACTCCCGCGATGGTCGACAAGCTCTTCACCGAGGGCGAGCGGGGTCTGGCGATGCGTTCGCTGGCTGCCCGCTTCGCCGCCAAGGAGGCGCTCGCCAAGGCGCTCGGCGCTCCCCGGGGCATGTCGTGGCACGACGCCGAAGTCGTCTCCGAGGACACCGGCCGGCCGCGGTTCCTGATCCGGGGCACCGTCCAGGCCGAGGCCGACGCGCTCGGCGTCCGTTCGGTGCACCTGTCCCTGACCCACGACGGCGGCATCGCGTCGGCGGTCGTGGTGCTGGAGGACTGATGCTCCGCGCCCACACCGTCGAACAGGTCCGCGCCGCCGAGGCCGACCTGCTCGCCCGGTTGCCCCAGGGCGCGTTGATGCAGCGGGCGGCATACGGCCTGGCCCACGCAGTGCTCGACCTGCTGGGCGGCGGTTACGGCCGCCGGGTGCTCCTCCTCGTCGGGCCCGGTCACAACGGCGGGGACGCGTTGTACGCCGGCGTCGTGCTGGCCCGTCGCGGCGCCCGGGTCGAGGCCTGGTTGCTCGCGGACTCCGTGCACGAGGACGGTCTCGCCGCGTTCCGCGCCGTCGGCGGCCGGGTCGCTCCTGCCGGCTCGGCGCACGACGGGTTCGACGTCGTGATCGACGGCATCCTCGGCATCGGTGGACGTCCCGGACTGCGCCCGGACGCGGTGGCGGCGCTCGAGGCCGTCGCGGGCGTCCCGGTCGTGGCCGTCGACGTGCCGTCCGGCGTGGACGTCGACACCGGCGAGATCGCCGGACCCCACGTCGTGGCGGACCTGACGGTCACCTTCGGCACCCACAAGGGCTGCCACCTGCTCGACCCCGCAGCGCTCGCCTGCGGCGCCGTCGACCTGGTCGACATCGGCCTGGACCTCCCGCCCGCACCGATCGAGGCCCTGCAGCCGATGGACGTCGCGGCGTTGCTGCCGCGCCCGGCGCTCGACGGCCACAAGTACTCCCGCGGTGTCGTCGGCGTCCGCGCCGGCTCGGCGGCCTACCCGGGCGCCGGCCTGCTCAGCGTCGCCGGTGCGTCGTGCGGCCTCGCCGGGATGGTCAGGTACGACGGCGACGAGGTCGTGCTGCGCCAGGTCCGTGCAGCCCATCCGGAGGTCGTCGGCCCCGGTCGGGTGCAGGCGTGGGTGGTCGGCTCGGGCAGCGACGACGCCGCGCAGCCCGCCCTGAGCGCGGCGTTGGCCGACGCCGTCCCGGTTGTCGTGGACGCCGACGCCCTCGCCTTCGCCGACCTCGCCCGCGGCCGCGACGCGGTCCTCACCCCGCACGCCGGGGAGCTCGCCCGGATGCTGGGTGCGCAACGGTCCGTGATCGAGGCGAGCCCGCTCGAGCACGCCCGCCGTGCTGCGCAGGAGTACGACGCCGTGGTGCTGCTCAAGGGCCGCCGTACCGTGATCGCGGCGCCGGACGGAGCGGTCCGGGTGACGACGACCGGCACCCCGTGGCTCGCCACCGCCGGGGCGGGGGACGTCCTCGGCGGCCTCATCGGCGCCCTGCTCGCCAGCGGTCTCTGCCCGTTCGACGCGGCGTCCGTCGGCTCGTGGCTCCACGGTGCCGCAGCCACGCTCGCCGCGCAGCAGGGGCCGTTCGTCGCCGGCGACGTCGCAGCGGCACTCCCGGCCCTGCTCGCCACCCTCACCGACCCTTGATGGAACGATGAGCACCATGTCGCGACCGCTGCTCGGCCCCGCGGAGATCGTCGTCGACGTCGCGGCGATCCGGGACAACGCGCGTCTGCTCGCCGCCACGGCGGGGGTCCCGCTGATCGCCGTGGTCAAGGCCGACGGCTACGGCCACGGCATGGTGGAGACCGCGCGAGCCGCCCTCGAGGGTGGTGCGGCCTGGCTCGCGACGGCCACGATCGAGGAGGCCGTTGCGCTCCGAGCGGCCGGCGTCGTCGACGTACCCCTGCTCTGCTGGATCACCTCCCCGACCTCCGACCACGCCGCCGCCGTCGACGCCGACATCGACGTCACGGCCTACTCCGTCGAGGAGTTGGACGAGATCGCGGCCGCGATCGGCGAGCGGGCGGTCCCGGCCCGGATCCAGCTCAAGGTCGACACCGGCCTGTCCCGCGGCGGTGCCAGCCGCGCCGACTGGGCGGCTCTCTTCGCCCGCGCCCGCGTCGGCGAGGAGCAGGGGACCTGGCGCATCACCGGACTGTGGTCCCACTTCGCCTGCGCCGACGACCCCTCGCACCCCGCCAACGACCGGCAGGAAGCTGCCTTCCGCGACGCCCTGGACCTCGCTGCCGGCCACGGCCTGCGCCCCGAGATCCGCCACCTGGCCAACTCGGCTGCCGCGATCCTGCGTCCCTCCGCGCGCTTCGACGCCGTGCGCTGCGGCATCGCGATGTACGGCCTCGACCCGGCACCCGGCCAGGCGACCGACATCGGACTGGTGCCGGCCATGACCGTGCGCGCGCCGCTGGTGATGGTCAAGGACCTCGCGCCCGGCGACGCCGTCTCCTACGGACACCACTGGACGGCCCAGCAGGCGACGACCGTCGGGCTGGTCCCGGTCGGGTACGCCGAGGGGATCCCGCGCAACGCCTCGCGCCCCGGCGCCCCGGAGGCCGCCGCCCGGGTCGGCATCGCCGGTGCGTTGCGCCCGATCCGCGGCACCGTCTGCATGGACCAGGTCGTCGTCGACCTCGGCGGCGACCGGCCGCCGGTCGGCACCGAGGTCGTCGTGTTCGGGCCACCGTCGGCCGGGGGGCCGACCGCGCAGGACTGGGCGGAGACCTGCGGGACCATCAACTACGAGATCGTGACCAGGATCGGGGGCCGGATGAGCCGCAGGTACGTCGACGGGGAACCCCGATGAGCCGCCGTGGAAGGGTGCTCGGCTCGTTCGCCGGTGCCCTCGGCGTCGCGGCCGCGGGCACGGCCGTGGGGATCCTGCGCCAGCAGCGGCAGATCAGTCGCCGGGCCGGCGAGGACATCACCTTCGGTGCGTTGCGCTCGGACCCGATCACCGTGGTCGCTGACGACGGCGTCGCGCTGTACGTCGAGGTCGACGAGGTCGAGCACACCGGGTCAGCGGGTGCGGTCGACCGGCTGCTGCGACGCAGCCACCAGGGCACGCCCCGGGTGACGGTCGTCTTCGTCCACGGGTTCTGCCTCAACCTCGACTGCTGGCACTTCCAGCGCGCCGCCTACCGCGGGCTGGTGCGCTCGGTCTACTACGACCAGCGCTCGCACGGACGGTCCGGCAACTCCGATCGCGCGCACTCGACGATCGACCAGCTCGGTCGCGACCTGCACTCGGTCCTCGACGCCGTCGTCCCCGACGGACCGGTCGTGCTCGTGGGCCACTCGATGGGCGGGATGTCGATCGTGGCGTTCGCCGAGCAGTACCCCGAGCTGATCGGTGACCGCGTCGTCGGGGTCGGCCTGATCTCGACGACTGCCGGCGGACTGGACCCGAGCCGGATCCTGCTGCCCCTGGTGCCGGCCCGACTGGGCGGTCCGTTCGCACGCAACGCCGTACGCGCCCTGCACCTCGGGCACCGCGCCGTCGACTCGCTGCGGCGCGTCGGTGCGGCGATGGGCACCGTGGCCACCGACCGCTTCGCCTTCGGCGAGGAGGTGCCGCGCGGCTACGTCGAGTTCGTCGACGAGATGCTCTCGGCCACCCCGTTCGAGGTGGTCGCCGACTTCTTCCCGCACTTCGTCAGCCTCGACAAGTTCGACTTCGTGGAGGTGCTGGGCGCCGTCCCGGTCTCGGTGATCTGCGGCACCGCCGATCGCCTCACCTCCATCGGGCACTCCCGCAAGCTCCAGTCCCGGATCCCCGACGCCCGGCTGCTCGAGTGCGAGGGCGCCGGCCACATGGTGACCATGGAGCGCCACGAGCTGGTCAACGCCGAGCTCGACCAGCTGATCACCGCGGCCGCTGCGAGGGCGACGGCCCGGTGAGCGCGGAGATCAGGGCGGTGGGTCCCGAGGCCGCAGCCCAGGTGCTGTCGGTCGTGCAGGCGGCCTTCGCGGCGCGCCCGGTGCTCGACCCGCCGACCGAGGCCCTCGCCGAGACCGAGGCCAGTGTGGCGGCCATGCTCGCCCCTGGCGGCGGCCTCCTGGCGATCGTCGACGGCCGTCCGGTCGGTGCCGTCGTCCTCGATCCGGTCGGCGACGCGATCTACCTGCGCCGGTTCGGGGTCGACCCGACGGCGCAGGGACAGGGCCTGGCCAAGGCACTCGTGCGGGCCGCGCTCGCCGAGGCCGCACGACGTGCCGCTCAGGTCGCTCCGGGCGCGGTCGCGCCGCTGCGCGCGGTGATCCTGGCCCGCGAGGAACTTCCACGGACTGTCGGTTTCTGGAGGGACATGGGCTTCATCGAGACGGCCCGCCATGCGCCGTACGTCGAGATGGCGCGCCCGGTCCCGACGGTGGTGGAGGTCGACTCGGCCCACGACATGCACGCGTTGGGCGTGCGGCTGGCCGGACACCTCCGTCCCGGTGACCTGCTCGTCCTGACCGGTGAGCTGGGCGCGGGCAAGACGACCTTCACCCGTGGCCTGGGCGAGGGCCTGGGCGTCCGTGGCGCGGTCACCTCGCCGACGTTCGTCATCTCCAGGGTCCATCCCTCGCTCGGGACCGGGCCGGCTCTCGTGCACGTCGACGCCTACCGCCTCGGCGGCCGGGGCGAGCTCGACGACCTCGACCTCGACACCGATCTCGACGAGGCCGTGACGGTCGTCGAGTGGGGCAGCGGGCTGGCCGAGGGACTCGCCGATGCGCGCCTCGAGATCCGCATCGCCCGCGCGACCGCGCTCACCGAGGTCGACCCGGAGGCCGACCCGCGGCTCGTCGAGATCGACCCGGTCGGACTGCGCTGGCTGGGCGTCGACCTGCGTCCGGACTGAGTCCCGCCCGCCCGCCCGTCCGCCGCCCGCCGAGGGACCCCGTCCCGGGGACCCGGTCCCACGGACCCGGTCCCACGGACCCGGTCCCGCGGACCCCCGTCCCCGGAATGCTCACCGTCGGGCCCATCGAGTCCGTCCTGCTGTCCGATCCGGCGGACCCCTGCGCCTTCCTAGCGTTGACGCATGGAGCGAAATCGGGAGTCCGGACGGGCCTTCACCCGCCTGCTCGGCGGCGTGGTCGCTCTCGTGATCGCCGTGGGCCTGTGGGCCCCGCAGGCGCCGGCGGAGGCCGGCAACCGGGCCACCCCGGTGCTCGACCGCCCGGTCGCCTCGTCGTCCTCGGTGAGCCTGTCCGGGCGTGCGCGGGCCCGGGCGATCGTCCGGATCCAGGTCCGCACCACCCGCTGGACGACCGTGCGCTCCGTGCGCGCCAACCGGTCCGGCACCTACCGGGTCCGGGTGCCCGTCTCCGCCCGCGCGCGGACCTTCCGTGCGGTGTCGGGCGGCCGACCCAGCAGGACCCGGACCGTCCCGGCGCGCAGGAAGGCCACGCCCCCCACGCCACCCAAAGTGGTGGCTCCGGCCGCGGACGACTGCGGCGTCCGCCCCCGCAAGGCCGATGGCGGCTGGTACGCCTGCAGCTTCGTCGACCAGTTCGACGGCGCCACCCTCGACCCGAACCGCTGGGTCGCCTCGCAGCTCGTGGGTTCCGGCGACC
Source organism: Nocardioides sp. Root190 (assembly GCF_001428565.1). Classification (GTDB taxonomy): domain Bacteria; phylum Actinomycetota; class Actinomycetes; order Propionibacteriales; family Nocardioidaceae; genus Nocardioides. Next base: position 521,581 of record NZ_LMIA01000008.1, read on the forward strand.
TGTGCGTCCTCGACAGCCCGCAGACCGTCGCCGTGGCGGACGGAACGCTGCGCCTCAGCGCGGTCCCGACCACCGAGGACCTCCTCTGCCCCCTGCGGGCCGACGGCACCCGGGGCTCCCACGTCTCGGGATGGGTGTCGACCTACGGGCGCTGGAGCCAGCAGTACGGTCGGTTCGAAGCGCGGATGAAGGTCCAGGACGTCGCCGGCCCCGGGCTCCAGGAGGCGTTCTGGCTCTGGCCGGACGTGCGCCACGGCTCGGACGCCGACTGGCCCAACACCGGCGAGATCGACATCGTCGAGACGTACTCCCACCGACCCGGTCTCGCCATCCCGTTCCTCCACTACAGCGCGGACATCCGTGGCGCCGTCAACGGGTTGAACACCGCCTGGAACTGCGTGACCTCGCGCGGGGACTGGCACACCTACGCCCTCGAGTGGACCGCCGACAGGCTGACGATCTTCGTCGACGGCAAGACCTGCCTGGTCAACACCGACGGTGCCAGCACCTTCCGCAAGAGGTTCATCATCAACCTCACCCAGCTGCTCGGAACCGGCCTCAACCTCTTCGACGGTGCACTGCCCCTCCCGGCCACCATGCAGGTCGACTGGGTCAAGGCCTGGCAGTGATCCTCACCGCCACGGCTCGGGCGGCGCGCCAAAAGGCGGCGCGGCGGCCCGTCGTTGACTACGTTGACCTCCCATGCGCTCCCGCCTGCTCCTCGCCGCCCTGGCGAGCCTCCTGCTCCTCGCGGCGGCGACGACGTGGTGGGTCGTGGCACGCGACGACGAGCCGGCCGCCGACGGCCGCTGCGGTCCGGAGCTGAAGAAGCCCGGCGGCGGGACCTGGGAGTGCACGTTCGCCGATGACTTCTCCGGATCGCGACTCGATCCGGACACGTGGCTGGTCCAGGAGCTCGTCGGCTCCGACGACATGTGTGCCACGGACTCGGCGCGCACGATCGCGGTCAGCGACGGGCACCTGCAGCTCTCGGTCGTGAAGACCGACCCGACGACCGACCCGACGACGGTCTGCCCTGTCCGGCCGGACGGCACCCGGGCGACGTACGCCGCCGGCTGGATCAGCACCCATGGCCGGTGGAGCCAGCAGTACGGGCGCTTCGAGGCACGCATACGCGTCCAGGACGTGCCCTCCGCGGGTGTCCACGAGGCGTTCTGGCTGTGGCCCGACGTCCGGTACGGCGCCGACAAGCCGTGGCCCGCCTCGGGCGAGATCGACATCATGGAGACCTACTCCCAGCATCCCGATCTGGTCGTGCCGTTCCTGCACTACGGCGCCGACGACAACGGGGGACCGGTCGACGGGCTCAACACCGCGCAGAGCTGCCGCACCACGCGCGGTGAGTGGCACGACTACGCGCTGGAGTGGACGGCCGAGGAGCTGAGGATCTTGGTCGACGGCAAGACCTGCCTGGTCAACACCGCGGGCGCCAGCAGCTTCCGCAAGAGGTTCATCATCAACTTCACGCAGTTCCTCGGCAGCGGCCAGAACACCTACCAGCCGACCATGGCGCTGCCGGTGTCGATGGAGGTCGATCACGTGCGGGCCTGGCGCTGACCGGTTCCGAAAAGTGATACAGGTTCCATTTCGGTGACCTGAGTCACTACCTTGTCCCCGGGGCAACGGCTCTCGGGTTCAGGGTCATGGGGGAAGTCAATGCGTTCGAAGAGGTCCGTCCTCGTTTCTTTCTGTCTGCTCGCGACGCTCCTCGCGGCGCCGATCTCGATCAGCACTCCGGCGCCACCGGCCGAAGCGGCCTCCGATGCGTGCGGCACGAAGCTGGTCCGGCCGGCGACGTCCGGCGGCGGCTACTGGACGTGCACGATGGCCGAGCACTTCCTCGGTTCGAGGCTCGACCCGAACCGGTGGACCGCGCTGAACCAGACCGGCGAGGCCGACCTCTGCGTGGTCAACAGCCCGCGCACGGTCTCGGTCGGCTCCGGGAAGCTGCGGCTGTCCGCGGTGAGGACCGGGCTCGCCGTCCAGTGCCCGCGGCGACCGGACGGCACCCGTGGCAAGTACGCCGGCGCGACGGTGAGCTCCTTCTGGCGCTGGAGCCAGCAGTACGGCCGCATGGAGGCCCGGATCAAGGTCCGCAGTGCCACCCAGCCCGGACTGCACGAGGCGTTCTGGATGTGGCCGGACGTCCGGTACGGCAGCGACCGCCCCTGGCCGGCGTCGGGCGAGATCGACATCATGGAGACCTACTCGGCCCGGCCGACGCTCTCGGTGCCCTTCCTGCACTACAGCGCCGACAGCCTCGGCGCCATCGACGGGTTCAACACGTCGTGGAGCTGCCGCTCGCAGCGTGGGCAGTGGCACACCTACGTGCTGGAGTGGACGGCGACCCGGCTGGCGATCATCGTCGACGGCAAGACCTGCCTGGTGAACACCCACGGCGCGGCGGCCTTCCGCAAGCGCTTCATCATCAACTTCTCCCAGCTCCTGGGCGGCGGCAACAACCTCTACACCGGGCGCGTGGCCCTGCCCGCGACCATGGAGGTCGACTGGGTGAAGGCCTGGCGCTGAGGCCGGCCGGCCCCGGCCGGTAGCCTCGACCCGTGCTGCTCGCCCTCGACACCGCGTCGCCGACGGTCACCGTCGCCCTGCACGACGGCACCGACGTGCTCGCCTCTGCCACGGCCGCCGACGGGATGCGCCACGGAGAACAGCTCGCGCCGCTGATCCAGCAGGTCCTCGACCGGGCCGGAGCCCGGCCCGGTGACCTCACCGCCATCGCGGTCGGTGCGGGGCCCGGTCCGTTCACCGGACTGCGCGTCGGCCTGGTCACTGCCCGGACGATGGGCCACGTGCTGTCGATCCCGGTCCACGGCGTCTGCTCACTCGATGCCCTGGCCGTCGAGGCGGTGGAGAGCGGAACCGTCGACGGGGACTTCCTCGTCGCGACGGACGCGCGGCGCAAGGAGGTCTACCTCGCGTCGTACGACGCCCGGGGGATGCGCACGGGAGACCCGCTCGTCGACCGACCCGCCGTGCTCGCCACTGAGACGCCGGTCGTCGGCGAGGGCGCGGTGCTCTACCCCGACGCCTTCCCGAACGCCCGTGGACCGATGCGCCCCGACGCCGCCTGGCTGGCCCGTGCGGTCGTGGGCGAGCGGGTGCGGCTGCTGGAGCCCGAGCCGCTCTACCTCCGCCGCCCGGACGCCGAGATCCCCAGGGCGCCGAAGGCCGTGCTGTCCGACGTCACCCCGACCCCGTGACCGACCCCGTGACCGACCCCGTGACCGGATTCGTCACGGTGCGTGGCGCAGGGACTGACGACGTCGGCGCGATCGCCGACCTGGAGGCCGAGGCCTTCCCGCTCGACCCGTGGTCGGAGAACCTGATCGAGCAGGGCGTCGACCACACCCTGCCGACCGTCACCCTCTTCGTCGCCGAGGCCGCCGGTCCGCACGGTCAGGAGTTCGCGGGCTACGCCGTGGTCAGCGTCGTCGACGTGGACGCCGAGCTGCAGAGGATCGCGGTGCCCGAGGACCTGCGGCGCAGTGGCGTCGCGCGGGCCCTGCTCGGCGCCGTCCGCACGCACGCCGCGGCACTCGGCGCGGAACGGGTGCTGCTCGAGGTGCGTGAGGACAACCTCGCCGCCCGGGCGTTCTACACGCGCAACGGATTCACCGAGCTCGGACGTCGCCCGCGCTACTACCGCGACGGCACCACGGCGGTGGTCCTCGTCGTCCCCCTCGCACCCGTCACAATGGTGCCGTGACGACCCCCGACGAGCCGCTGGTGCTGGGCATCGAGACCTCCTGCGACGAGACCGGTGTCGGCATCGTCCGCGGCAACACGCTGCTCGCCGACGCGGTCGCCAGCAGCGTCGAGCAGCACGCCCGTTTCGGCGGCGTGGTCCCCGAGGTGGCCAGCCGGGCGCACCTCGAGGCGATGGTGCCCACGATCCAGCGCGCCTGCGACACTGCGGGCATCCAGCTCTCCGACGTCGACGCGATCGCGGTCACCCACGGGCCCGGTCTCGCCGGGGCCCTCCTGGTCGGGGTCGCCGCCGCGAAGGCGCTGGCGCTCTCCCTCGGCAAGCCGATCTACGGCGTCAACCACCTCGCCGCGCACGTTGCCGTCGACCAGCTCGAGCACGGGCCGCTCCCGGAACCCTCGCTCGCACTGCTCGTCTCCGGCGGGCACTCCAGCCTGCTCAGGGTCACCGACATCACCGGCCACGACTCCGGCGTCGACCCGATGGGCGCCACGATCGACGACGCCGCCGGCGAGGCCTTCGACAAGGTCGCGCGGCTGCTGGGCCTGCCCTTCCCCGGTGGGCCGCACATCGACCGCGTCGCCCGGGAGGGCAACCGCGTCGCCATCGACTTCCCGCGCGGCCTGTCGAGCCGTCGCGACCTCGAGCGGCACCGTTTCGACTTCTCGTTCTCCGGGCTCAAGACCGCCGTCGCCCGCTGGGTCGAGGCCCGCGAGCGGGCCGGCGAGCCGGTCCCGATCGCCGACGTCGCGGCCTCCTTCCAGGAGGCGGTGTGCGACATCCTGGTCCGCAAGGCGCTCGACGCCGCCGCCTCCGAGGGCATCGAGGACCTGATGATCGGCGGCGGGGTGGCTGCCAACTCACGTCTGCGTGCGATGGCCCAGGAGCGGGCCGACCGCCTCGGCATCCGGGTCCGGGTCCCACGTCCGGGACTGTGCACCGACAACGGTGCGATGGTCGCGGCACTGGGCTCGACGATGGTCTCGCGCGGCCGCGCGCCGTCCTCGCTCGATCTGCCCGCCGACTCGAGTCTCCCGGTCACCGAGGTCCTCGCGGGCTGACCGATACGGTGGTGCTCCCGTTCCGATCCGCCCAGGAGGCACCATGCAGCAGGTCAAGGCCGTCATCGCTCGTAGCAAGGGAGCGCCGGTCGAGATCGCGACCATCAACGTCCCGGACCCGGGTCCGGGCGAGGCGGTGGTCAAGGTGCTGACGTGCGGGGTGTGCCACACAGACCTGCACTATCGCGAGGGTGGGATCAACGACGAGTTCCCGTTCCTGCTGGGACATGAGGCCTCGGGTGTCGTGGAGTCGGTGGGTGCGGAGGTCACGGACCTGGCGCCGGGTGACTTCGTGGTGCTGAACTGGCGGGCGGTGTGTGGTGAGTGCCGTGCATGCAAGCGTGGTGAGGCGCAGTACTGCTTCAACACCCACAACGCGACGCAGAAGATGACGCTGGCCGATGGTCCGGACGCCGGCACCGAGCTGAGCCCGGCCTTGGGGATCGGTGCGTTCGCGGAGAAGACACTGGTTGCTGCGGGGCAGTGCACGAAGGTCGACTCCGAGGCTCGTCCGGCTGCGGTGGGTCTGCTGGGTTGTGGCGTGATGGCGGGGATCGGTGCGGCGATCAACACGGGTGCGATCACCCGGGGTCGTTCGATCGCCGTGATCGGCTGCGGTGGTGTCGGGATCGCTGCGATCGCCGGTTCCGCGCTCGCCGGTGCCTCGCCGATCATCGCGGTCGACATCGACGCGAAGAAGCTCGAGACCGCGAAGCGCCTGGGCGCGACCCACGTGGTGGACTCCAGCAAGCTCGACCCGGTCGAGGAGATCAAGCGGATCTGTGGTGAGACCTACGAGGGTGCTGACGGTGCCGACGTGGTGATCGAGGCCGTGGGTCGCCCGGAGACGTGGAAGCAGGCGTTCTACGCCCGTGACCTGGCGGGCACGGTGGTCCTGGTCGGGGTGCCGACGCCGGACATGAAGATCCCCGAGATCCCGTTGATCGACGTGTTCGGTCGCGGTGGCTCGTTGAAGTCCAGCTGGTACGGCGACTGCCTGCCCTCGCGTGACTTCCCGATGCTGGTGGACCTGTACCGCCAGGGTCGCCTGGACCTGGACGCGTTCGTGACCGAGGAGATCGGGATCGGCGACATCGAGGCTGCGTTCGAGAAGATGCACCACGGCGACGTGCTCCGTTCGGTCGTGGTGCTCTGATGGGCGGCACCTTGCGTGTCGACCACGCCGTGAGCAGCGGGACGTTCTCGCTGGACGGCGAGACCTTCGACGTCGACAACAACATCTGGGTGGTCGGTGACGACGAGGAGTGCATCGTGATCGATGCCCCTCACTCGGTCGAGGACATCCTCGCGGTGGTGGGGGAGCGTCGGGTCAAGGCCATCGTGTGCACCCACGCCCACGACGACCACGTCCGCGTCGCCCCCGCCCTGCGGGAGAAGGTCGTCGCGCCGATCCTGCTGCACCCGGCCGACGGCCCGGTGTGGGAGCTGACCCACACCGACCACCTGTGGGACCTCGATCTCGCCGACGGTTCGGAGATCCAGGTCGCCGGTACGACGCTGAGCGTGCTGCACACGCCCGGCCACGCGCCCGGCGCGGTGTGCCTGTACGCGCCGGACCTGCACTGCGTGTTCACCGGCGACACCCTGTTCAACGGTGGCCCCGGAGCGACCGGACGCTCGTTCAGCGACCGGCCCACCCTGGAGGACTCCATCCGCGCCAAGCTCTTCGGCCTGCCCGACGACACCGTCGTGCACACCGGCCACGGTGACGACACCACGATCGGTGCGGAGGCCGCGGCGCTCGGACGCTGACGCGTTCGGCGGTGGTGACCCTCAGACGGGGTCGACCAGCAGGGCGGTGCCCTCGCCGGCGACCCGGGTCAGCACGATGGTGGCCTCTGCGTCCCCGCTCAGCGCCAGCCGCTTGCGCAGGGTCTCGGGGACCACGTCGACCCCGCGCTTCTTGATGGTCAGCCGACCGATCCCGCGTTCGCGCAGGGCCGCCCGGAGGGCCTTCTCGCGGTAGGGCAGCTCCTCGATCACCCGGTAGGAACGGGCGAACGGTGTGGGGACGTGGCTGTCGGCGGTGACGTAGGCGATCTTCGGATCGACCAGACGGCCGCCGACGGCGCTGGCCACCGCGGTGACCAGGCCGGCCCGGATCACGGCGCCGTCCGGCTCGTGGAGGAAACCGCCGACGGCGCGGGTGCCGATCGCCTCCGCGCCGGGGTCGTCCTCGTCGGTGAGGGTCGCGAGCCCGCCGTCACCGATGACGGTGGCACGTCGGGCGACGGTTGCGGTGCGGCCGGACCAGAGGGCTGCCTCCTTGACCTCGCCGCCGTCACTGACCCACTCCGCCTCCACCCCTGGGGGGATCAGGCCGTGCGGGATGCCGGGGGCGACCTTGACGCAGGCGTCGCGGGCGAGCAGGCCCTGGACCCAGGACCACGGCGGGGTCCAGTCCTCGACGCGGAAGGTGCGGCCGGCGCCGGAGCGCCGGGCCGGGTCGGCGAAGGCGAGGTCGAAGCCGGAGTGGTCGAGCGTGGTCGCATCGGCCACCTGCACCGCGCCCGCGAGCCCGAGCGCGGCGAGATTGGCCCCTGCTACGGCGACCCGCACCGGGTCGAGGTCGACGCCGGCGCACACGATCCCCGCTCCCGCGGCGGCCATCAGGTCTCCGCCGACACCGCACCCCAGGTCGACCAGGGAGCCTGCCCCGAAGGCGGCGGCCCGCCCGGCCCGGTGCCGGGCCACGCGGACCCGGGTCGCCTGCTCCAGCCCGTCGGGGGTGAAGTAGAGCAAGGGGGCCAGGTCCCCGAACTTCGCGACGGCACGTCCGCGCAGCTCCACCTGGGTGAGCGCTGCCGCGGCACGCTCCGCGGTCGTCGTACGACGCAGGGCGGAGCCGACCGCGAGCGGGTTCGGTTCGCTGGCGACCAGCGCGGTGGCCTCGGCCAGCAGCAACTGGCCGTCATCGGTCAGCAGCCACTGGAAGGTCTCGAGGTCCACCCCGCGATCCTGTCAGGCGGGCGTCACTTCGTGAGGTCGACCCCGTCCGGGTGGGACTTCCCGGGCTCCTTCGCCACATCGGCGTGACCGGGCCACCAGGCGGCGTGCCCGAGGAGCGAGGTCAGGGCCGGCGTGAAGAACATCGACATCACGAAGGACACGATCAGGATGCCGACGGCCAGGGCGAAGCCCATGGAGACGATCAGCGTGTTGCCGCCGAGCATCAACGACGCGAACGTTCCGGCCAGGATCACGCCGGCCGCTGCGATGGTCGGGCCGGCGTGCGTGACCGCCTGCGCAGCGGCATCGTGCGGGTCACGTCCCTCCCTGGCCTCCTCGCGGAGGCGGGCGATCATCAAGATGTTGTAGTCCGTCCCGAGCGCCGTGACGAAGAGGTAGATGTAGATCGGGAGCATGAAGATCAGCCCCGACTCCCCGCCGATGTGCTGGAAGGCGATGACGGTCGTGCCGAGGGTGGCGGCGAAGCCGAGGCCCACCGCCGCCATCAGGAACCACGGCGCGACCAGGCTGCGCAGCAGCAGCGCGAGGATCAGCATGATCACGCCCGCCGCAACGGGGAAGACGACCTTGTAGTCGCGCGCCATCGCCTTCGACATGTCGGCGAAGATGCCGGGCGTGCCGCCGACGAAGGCCTCGGTGCCCTCGGGTGCGGCGTCGTGCGCGGCATCGCGGATCGGACCCTCGACGTTGTCCTGCGCCTTGTCGGAGACCGGGTCGTCGTGCAGCGTCAGGTAGTACTGGTAGGCCGTACCGTCCTCAGACGGCAGCGGTCCGGCGACCTGGTCCACGCCCTTCGCCTCGCCCAGGGCGGTCTTGAACGCCTCGAGCTCCTCGGGGGTGACGTCGGCGCCCTCGGCGTCGACGAGGACCGGGACGGGCTCGGCCGCGCCGGCGGAGAAGTTCTCCTGGAAGGTCGTCATCGCCTCGGTCGACTCCACGCCCTCGGGCAGGCTGGAGTTGAAGTCGAAGGACGGGTTGAAGCTCAGCGCGAAGAGGGCCAGCACGGTCATCGCACCGCCCGAGGCCAGGGCAGTGAGGCCGGGGCGCTGTCCGACGAGCCTGCCGAGCTTGATGAAGGTGCCGTGCTTCGGCTCCTTCTGCCAGGACTTCGAGGGCCAGAAGAGCGCCTTGCCGAGCAGCGACACGATCGCCGGGACGAGGGTGAGCGCGGCGATGAGGGTGACGAACACGGCGATGGCGAGCGCCGGGCCGATCGCCCGGAAGATGCTGAGCGAGCTGAGGATCAGCGCCATGAACGCCACGATCACGGCCCCGCCGGCGGAGGCGATCGCCTCGCCCGCCCGGTCGAGGCTGTGCACGACCGAGTCCCTCACCGCGGCCCCCTGCCGCATCCGCTCGCGGTGGCGGAACAGGAAGAACAGGATGTAGTCGGTGCCGACGCCGTACAGGACGACGATCAGGATCTGCTGCACCGACGAGTCGGCCTTGAGGTCGAAGATGTCGTTGGCCCAGGCGATCGCGCCGGTGGCGATGGTGGACACGAGGGCGACCACCACGATCGGCAACAGGCAGATCAGCACACTGCGGAAGATCAGGGCGAGCAGCCCGACGATGAGGACCACCGTGGCGACGCCGACGATGAGCAGGGTGGACTCGCTGGACTCCTGGGAGTCCAGGCCCTGCGGGACCGCTCCGGTTGTGCGGATCTCGAGATCGGTGCCCTCGTTGAGGTCCTTGATCTCCTCACGCATGTCCTCGGCGTCGTCGAAGGCCTTGGGGTCGTAGCCGCTGGCCCCGTCGGCGAGCGGCACGATGCCGAAGAGGACCGATCCGTCCTCGGACAGGTTGGGGGCACCCGTCTCGTCCTGCGTGATCACCAGGCGCTGGAAGGTCTTCTCGCCGAGGGTCGGCGCGAGCGCCTGGCCGATCTCGGCGGCCTTGGCCTGGTCCCCGGCGGTCAGCTCCTCGCCGTCCTTGCGCTCGATGACCAGGATCGCTCCCGGCGAGAAGGCGTCGGAGAACTTGTCCTCCTGGAGCTGGAGGGCCTGGATCGACTCGTAGTGGTCGGGCAGGAACTCCGAGTTGTCCTGGGTGGACTCCAGGGCCGGAGCGCTGGCGCCGACCACCACGGCGACCAGCACCCAGGCAGCGATGACGTACCAACGGAAACGGGTCACGAAACGGCCGAGCGCAGCGAACATGACAGGCACGCTAGCGGCGTACCGGGGCTGCCGGTCAAGCGACTTTGGTAGGGACTCGCCACATCCGGCCACGGGGCCGCTCTGGCACTCGCTTGAGGTGAGTGCTAGTTTCATCACTGGCACTCTCGTAGTGAGTGTGCCAATGCCGGTCAGGAGCGCGACGCGCCCCAGGCCGGTCCGCGAACAGCACCACCCAACTCTTCAGCCCCAGAAAGTGGAGGTCGACATCGTGTCGGTCAACATCAAGCCGCTCGAGGACCGCATCGTCGTCAAGGCCGTCGAGGCGGAGCAGACCACCGCCTCCGGCCTGGTCATCCCGGACACCGCCAAGGAGAAGCCCCAGGAGGGCGAGGTCCTGGCGATCGGCCCCGGTCGCATCGACGACAACGGCAACCGCGTTCCGCTCGACGTCGCCGTCGGCGACAAGGTCATCTACAGCAAGTACGGCGGCACCGAGGTCAAGTACGCCGGCGAGGAGCTCCTCATCCTCTCCGCGCGCGACGTCCTCGCGGTCCTCGGCTGATTCAGCTTCGCTTCGCTTCGCCCGGGATGTCATGCGAAGTGGTCGCCCCGGCGGCCATGACGCATGACGTCCCGGGCGTTCGGCTTTCCCTACCCAAGGAGTAATCAGTGCCCAAGATCCTGGAGTTCGACGAGAACGCCCGCCGCGCGCTCGAGCGTGGCGTGGACAAGCTCGCCAACACGGTCAAGGTGACCCTCGGCCCGAAGGGCCGCTACGTCGTCCTCGACAAGAAGTGGGGCGCGCCCACCATCACGAACGACGGTGTGACCGTCGCCCGCGAGGTCGAGCTCGACGACCCGTTCGAGAACCTCGGCGCGCAGCTCACCAAGGAGGTCGCGACCAAGACCAACGACGTCGCCGGTGACGGCACGACCACCGCGACCGTCCTGGCGCAGGCGCTGGTCCACGAGGGCCTGCGCGCCGTCGCGGCCGGCGTGAACCCGATGGGCCTCAAGCGCGGCATGGACGCCGCCGCTGCGGCCGTCGGCGAGGCGCTCAAGGACGCCGCCCGCGAGGTCGGCGACGAGAAGGACATCGCCTCGGTCGCGACGGTCTCCTCACGCGACAGCCACATCGGCGACCTGCTCGCCGAGGCCTTCAGCAAGGTCGGCAAGGACGGCGTGATCACGGTCGAGGAGTCGAACACCCCCTCGACCGAGCTCGAGTTCACCGAGGGCATGCAGTTCGACAAGGGCTTCAACTCGGCGTACTTCGTCACCGACGCGGAGCGCCAGGAGGCCGTCCTGGACGACCCCTACATCCTGCTGAACCAGGGCAAGATCTCTGCGATCGCCGAGCTCCTGCCGCTGCTGGAGAAGGTCATCCAGACCGGCAAGCCGCTCTTCATCCTCGCCGAGGACGTCGAGGGCGAGGCGCTCTCGACGCTGGTCGTCAACAAGATCCGTGGCACCTTCACCGCTGTCGCGGGCAAGGCCCCCGGCTTCGGCGACCGCCGCAAGGCGATCATGCAGGACATCGCCGTGCTCACCGGCGGCACCGTGATCTCCCCGGAGGTCGGCCTCAAGCTCGACCAGATCGGTCTCGAGGAGCTCGGCCAGGCCCGTCGCATCGTCGTCACCAAGGACAACACCACGATCGTCGACGGTTCCGGCGATGAGGCTGCTGTCGCGGGTCGCGTCGAGCAGATCAAGCGCGAGATCGAGGCGTCGGACTCCGACTGGGACACCGAGAAGCTCCAGGAGCGGCTCGCGAAGCTTTCCGGTGGCGTCGTGGTCATCAAGGTCGGCGCTCACACCGAGGTGGAGCTCAAGGAGAAGAAGCACCGCATCGAGGACGCCGTCTCCGCGACGCGCGCCGCGATCGAGGAGGGCATCGTCCCCGGCGGTGGCTCCGCGATCATCCACGCCGCTGCCGTGCTCGAGGGTGACCTCGGCATGACCGGCGACGAGGCGATCGGCGTGCGCATCGTGCGCAAGTCGGTCGACGAGCCGCTGCGCTGGATCGCCGAGAACGGTGGCGTGAACGGCTACGTCGTCACCAACAAGGTCCGCGAGCTGGGTGTCGGCAACGGCTACAACGCCGCCACCGGCGAGTTCGGCGACCTGGTCGCCCAGGGCGTCATCGACCCCGTCAAGGTGACCCGCTCGGCCCTGGCCAACGCGGTCTCCGTCGCGGGCATGCTGCTCACGACCGAGGTCCTCGTGGTCGACAAGCCCGAGGACGAGGACGAGGCCGCCGCTGCCGGCGGCCACGGCCACGGTCACGGTCACTGATCGACCACCTGCTCAACGCAACCGGCCCGTCGTACCTCCTGGTGCGGCGGGCCGGTCGCATTGGGGCGCGAAGTGCGTGGGTTTCTCCGCCGAAGTGTCAGGTTTTCTCCATCGAGATCGCCCCGGGTGACACCGGGACGCGAGCTCGAAGGAGAAAGTGCCGCACTTCGCAGGAGAAAACCTGGCACTTCGCGCGCCACCCGGAAACATGAGTGATCGCGGCGCGTGACCTGACTCCGGCATAGTGGGCACATGTTGTGGAGAGTGCGTGCCGGACTGCCCGACCGACCGGGGGCCCTTGCCGAGCTCGCCGCCGCCTGCGGGCGGGCGGGCGTCAACATCCAGACCGTCCAGGTGTTCCCCGACGGCACCTCGGTCACCGACGAGTTCGTGCTCCAGGTGCCGCAGGACTGGACCCGCCAGGCGCTGCACGACCTGGTCAACGACGCAGGCGGGCAGACCGTCTCCGCGGTGCCGGTGACGACCGCCGCGCTGGAGGACCAGCCGACGAGGTACGTGCAGGCGGTCCGCGCGATCATCGCGCAGCCGGCCACCTTCCCCGACGTGGCGGCGCACCTGTTCGACGCGGACGTCGCGCCGAGCGACGGCGCCGAGGACGTCCTGGAGATGACGGTCGGTGGCGCCGCGACGATCCAGATCCGGCGCGATCCGCCCTTCACCGCGACCGAGCGGGCGCGCGCTGCGGCGCTGGCCGAGCTCGTCGGCCAGGTGCTCGACGCGCAGACCCCGCCGGCGCCGCAGCAGACCGGCGCGACGGACCCCGACTTCGTGACCGACGGCGCCATCGTCACCGCCCTGGCGGCCGGCAAGGTGGCCGGGCGCGCGGAGTTCACCGAGCCGGAGCCCGGCGAGCCCTGGCCGGTGGACCTGTGGGTCGACCCGGCCTGGCACCGACGTGGCGTCGGCACCCAGCTGCTGGCCGGTGTGGCCCGTGCTGCGCGAGCCCACGGAGCCGAGGAGATCGTGCTGACGGCGCCGTCCGACAGCAAGGCCGTGCTGCCGATGGTGCTCGCTGCGGGCATGCGCGGCCGCATCCGGATGGCGGGGGAGTCGCTCACCGTACGGATCGCGATCACCGACCTCCGGGTGTGACGGAGTCCGCACCTCCGTGCACTTTGTGAAAGTATTCACAAGGGCGTAGCGTCGGAGCCGTGCTGACCCCTGACGTCGTCACCGCTGCCCTTGTCCACCTCGCCACCGAGGCCGAGCCGGCTGGCCTCATGCCGGCCCGCCAGCAGATGGCGCTGTCGCTGGGATGGCACATCATCCTGGCCTGCTTCGGCGTCGCCTTCCCGGCGATGATCTTCGTGATGCACCTGCGCGGCATCCGGCGCAACGACCCGGTCGCGTTGGGCCTCGCGCAGCGCTGGGCGAAGGTCTCGGCGGTGCTGTTCGCGATCGGCGCGGTGTCCGGCACCGTGCTCAGCTTCGAGATGGGCGTGCTCTGGCCCGGTCTGATGGGGACGTACGGCGACGTCCTCGGGCTGCCCTTCGCGTTCGAGGGACTCGCGTTCTTCCTCGAGGCGATCTTCCTCGGCATCTACCTGTACGGCTGGGGCCGGATGCCCCCGAAGAGACACGTCCTGATGGTCCTGCCGATGGCGATCACCGGCGTCATCGGCGCGTACTGCGTGCTCGCGGTCAACGCGTGGATGAACGCGCCGACCGGGTTCAGCCTGGTCGGCGGCGAGGTCACCGACGTCCAGCCGTGGGCGGTGCTCTTCAACCAGCAGGCCTTCCTGCAGTTCGCCCACATGTGGGTCGGCGCCTACATGCTGGCCGGCTTCTGCGTCGCCGGCGTGTACGCCGTGGGCATGCTCCGCGGACGCCGCGACGCCCACCACAGGCTGGGTTTCATCGTCCCGTTCGCCTTCGCCTCGATCGCTGCCGTGACGCAACCCTTCGTCGGACACGTGCTGGGGTTCGGCCTCGACGAGCGGCAGCCCGCCAAGCTGGCGGCCTTCGAGCTCGCCGAGACGACCGAGAGCCCCTCCCCGCTGCGCCTGGGCGGGATCCTCGTCGACGGCGAGGTGAGGTACTCGATCGACATCCCCGTGCTCGGCTCGCTGATCGCGATGAACTCGCCGGACAAGCCGGTCCCCGGGCTCGACACCATCCCCGAGGAGGACCACCCTCCGGTCAACCTGACGCACCTCGCGTTCCAGACCATGGTCGGCATCGGCACCCTGCTGGCCGCCGCCGTCGTGCTGTTCTGGGTCCAGCGCCGACGGGGCAGGGACCTGCTGCAGAGGCGGTGGTTCCTCCGGTTCGCCGCGGTCGCCGGTCCGCTCGCGGTGATCGCCCTGGAGTCGGGCTGGATCGCGACCGAGGTCGGTCGCCAGCCGTGGATCGTCTACGGCGTGATGCGGACGCCGGAGGCGGTGGGCGACTACACCGCCAGCCTCTGGTGGCTGCTGGGGATCACGTTCGTGGTCTACACGGCGATGACGGTCGGCGCGGTCGTCGTACTCCGTTCGATGGCGCGCCGCTGGCGTGAGGGTGCTGTCGACCTGCCCAGTCCCTACGCCCCCGTGCCGGCGGCGGAGGAGGAGCGATGAGCCTGGAGGTCGCTGTCGCTGCGGCGATGTTCGTCGGGGTCCTCGCCTACGCCGTGCTCGGTGGAGCGGACTTCGGCTCGGGGTTCTTCGACCTGATCGCCGGAAGCAGTCGCCGCGGCGCCGAGCTGCGCACCCTCGTCGACCACAGCATCGGTCCGGTGTGGGAGGCCAACCACGTCTGGCTGATCTACGTCCTGGTGATCTGGTGGACCGGGTTCCCCGAGTCCTTCGCGGCGGCGTCCTCGACGCTGGTGCTGCCGCTGCTGTTCGCGCTGCTCGGAATCGTGCTCCGCGGTGCGAGCTTCGCGTTCCGCAAGTACAGCGAGACCCTCGGCCAGGCGCGGCTCTTCGGCTTCGTGTTCGCCGCGTCTTCGATCATCACGCCGTTCTTCCTCGGCGCGGTGGCCGGGGCGATCGCGTCGGGCCGGGTGCCGCTGGAGGGCACCGGCGACCGCTGGTCGTCGTGGGTGAACCCGACGTCGTTGTTCGGCGGCCTGATCGCCGTCGGCACCTGCGCCTTCCTGGCCGGCACCTTCCTCGCCGCCGATGCGGCACGCAGCGGTCAGGACCGTCTGGCCGGGGAGATCCGGGTGCGCGCGCTGGGCGTGGGCCTGGTGACCGGCGTCCTCGTCTTCGCCGCGCTCGTCCCGATCGACCGCGACGCACCGACCCTCGCCGCAGGACTCGAGGGACGGGCCGCACCGCTGGTCGTGCTCGCCGCGATCGCGGGCCTGGCGACGACGTACCTCCTCTGGACGCGGAGGTACGCCGTCGCCCGGTTCACGGCGGTGCTCGCCGTCGCGTCGGTGGTGTCCGGCTGGGGCGTGGGCCAGTACCCCTGGCTGCTCGTCGACGAGGTCACCATCGTCGACGCGGCGGGTGCGACCGCGACCCTGCAGGGGTTGCTGGTCGCGGTCGGGCTGGCGGTGGTCCTGGTGGTCCCGCCGCTGGTCTACCTGTTCCGGCTCACGCAGTCGGAGGAGTGGACCCGGCACTGAACCCGCGGTCCGGTGCGTGGTTGCCGAGCCGCCAGCCGCCGAGCGGGAGCTCGAGCGCGGTGGCCGGCCCCCACGACCCGACCTCGTAGGTCTCCGTCGGCGGCCGCCGGTCGAGCACGGGCTGGAAGATCTCCCAGAGCCGGTCGACCTCCTCGGAGCTGATGAACAGCGTCCGGTCGCCGCGCATCACGTCGAGGAGCAGGCGCTCGTAGGCCTCGAGCGGGTCGGCGCCGGGGACGTCGTCGACCAGGTCGAGGCGGAAGACGCCCTCCACCAGGGCCATGTCGGGCCCGGGGCGCTTGGCCCGGACGTCGATGGCGATCCGTGGCTGGTCGGCCAGCTCGATGACCAGCTCGTTGTGCTCGGGGGTGCCGCCGCTCTCCGGCTTGAGCCAGCGGTGCCGCGGGTCGCGGAAGCGGACGGTGATGGTGCGCCGTCCGTCCGCGAGGGCCTTGCCGGTGCGCAGGTAGAACGGGACGTCGCGCCAGCGGTCGTTGTCGATCCAGAGCTCGGCCGCCACGAAGGTCTCCACCGAGGAGTCGGCGGCGACGTCGGGCTCGTCGCGGTAGCCGTCGTACTGGCCGAAGACCACGCGCTCGGGGTCGATCGGGCGCAGGGCCGAGAAGGTCGCTGCCTTCGCGGCGCGGATCGCGGAGGCGCGGAACGCGTGCGGGTCCTCGAGGGCGACGAAGCCCAGCAGCTGCGCGAGGTGGGTGGTGACCATGTCGCGCAGGCAGCCGGTGCCCTCGTAGAAGCTGCCGCGTCCCTCGACGGTGAGCTTCTCGGGTACGTCGATCTGGACGGACTCGATGCTGTGCCGGTTCCAGGCCGGCTCGAAGAGCCCGTTGGCGAAGCGCAGCGCGAGGATGTTCTGCACCGCCTCCTTGCCGAGGAAGTGGTCAATGCGGAACACCTGCTCGTCGGCGAAGGCCGAGGCCAGCACGGTCTGCAGCTCGCGGGCGGTGGCGAGGTCGGTGCCGAAGGGCTTCTCGGCGACCAGTCGTGACCTGCTGACGAGGTCCTCGCGGTCGAGCATCCCCACCATCGACTTGACCGCGCCGGGCGGCACCGAGAGGTAGAGCAGGCGGCGGACGTCGCCGAGCAGGCAGTCGGCCTCCTCGAGCAGGCGGTCCTCCGCGTCACGCACGGCCTGACCGAGCTCCCGGCCGTCGTCGGAGGAGGAGGCGACGAAGCTGATCCGTTCGAGCAGGTCGTCGGCGACCTCGGCGTCGACCTCGCCGACGAACTCGGCCAGCGCGTCGCGGACGTGCGTGCGGAACTCCTCATCGGAGCCGGGGGAGTGCCGACCGCTGCCGATCACGGCGAAGTGCCGGGGCAGCCGCCCGGCGGCGCCGAGCCGGTACAGGCCGGGGAACAGCTTGCGGGCGGCGAGGTCGCCGGTCGCGCCGAAGAGGACGAGGACGTGCGGGGGCAGCTCGGAGCTCACCCGACCAGCCTGCCGGGCCCGTCAAGGCCTCGGGTGTGACACAGGCCACTCGAGCGTTGTCGACAACCTGTCATGAAATTGAATAAGGTCAGGCTTGCCTAACTTGGTGAGCCCTTCTCGGGACGCTCCCAGCCCCCACCGTCCGGAAAGGACCCCGGTGAGTTCCCTCTCCCGCGGGCGCGCTTCGTCGCGCCCACCCGTGCTGTCCCCCCACCCCCTCCTGCTGTCCCGCCTCCCGCTCCTCCTGCTCACGCTGCTCGCCCTGATGGTGCCGGTGCTCGTGCTCGCGCCGTCGTCGGCCCGCGCCGAGGGTGAGGCCGACACCGCGACGCCGATCTCGGAGGGCGCCGTCGTCTGGGGTGTGCGGGCGTCCTTCCGCAACTACATCGGCGCGAGCGGCATCACGATCTCGGACGGCCTGACCCGCAACGCCGCCGGCGAGTTCGTCTTCGACATCGCCGACGGCAGCTACGACCCGGCCAGCAAGAAGCTCCAGCTCGACCTCGACGGCGCAGTGCGGTTCCACGCCCACGAAGGTGCGCTCGACATGACCCTGAGCGACTTCGAGGTCGTCATCGACGGCGAGCAGCCGGCGATCTTCGCCGAGGTCGTCTCCCGGACGCTCGCCGGCGAGACCGTCGACTACGGCCGGGTCGCGGTCGTCGACATCCCGTTCGAGGGCAAGAGCCCCTCGACGAGCGGCGGTCGTACGGTGTGGACCGATCTGCCGACCACGCTCGCCGAGGACGCCTCAGCGGCCTTCGCCGGCTTCTACCAGTCCGGCTCCTCGATGGACCCGGTCGACATCGACTACGCCGGTCCGGGTGGTGTCCCCGTCATCACCACCGAGGAGATCGTCTCCTCGGGTGCGCCCCAGTACGAGGCCGCCGGCGAGATCGACGGTGTCGGCGGCGTGACCAATGTCGTCGCCGACGCCCAGCGTGGCGTCCTGCACGTCCAGCACGTGCCCAGCGGTACGACGGTCCCGGTCCTGCAGGCGTACGACTACGCCACCCTCGCGCCGCTCACCACCACCCCGGTCGCGGCTGCCAACCAGGGCTACCCGGGCATGGTGCTCGACCCCGGCAACGGCGCCGTGCTGATGCCGCAGGGCGCCGGCCTGGTCGCCTACCGCCACGACCCGACGACCGGCTACGCCTCGGTGGACCTGGCGCCGGGCGTCGGCACGGTGCACGACATCAGCTACGACGCCCCGCGCGACCGGATCGTCGTGCTGGGCTCGGACGGCCTCTCCGTGCTCGCGCGCAGCACCTCGGAGGCGTCCGGTTACACCGTGACGCCGTACACGGGGGTGAGCTTCGAAGCCCGCGAGTCCGTCGCGATGTGGACCGCCACGATCGCGGTCACCAGTGCCGCGGGCTCCAGCAAGGGTGCCCGGCTCGTCCGGTTGGTGACCGCGTCCCAGGCGCTGACCCAGGAGCCGATCACCGGGGTGGGCGACGAGCGGTCCCTCCAGCCCGGCCAGTACGACCAGCCCACCATGGTGTTCCGTGACGGCCCCGGCATCTGGCTGTCGGCGTACACCGGCAGCAAGATCCGCATCGGCTCCACCAGCAGTGGCTACAAGGCCACCACGCCCTGGCTCCGTGCGACCCCCGGCTCCTTCCTCGTCGACCGCAAGGAGCACCTCACCCACTCGGTCCTGATGCTCGACTACTCCGCCCGCAAGGCAAGGGTCTGGAAGGGCGACGGCTGGACCGATCTCAGCATCCCCGGCCTCGGCTCGGGATCGTTCTCCAACCACCTCGGCGGCGACATCGGTACCGACCAGACCGTCTTCATCGGCAGCACGACCGAGGACGACCGGTTGCTGAGGTACCGACTGACCGGCGTCGCGCCCGTCGCGACCACCTCGCCGGCCAGCTCCTCGGTGAGCCTCGAGGAGGGCGTGAGCACCGAGGACGTTACCCTCACCGCGGCGTTCACCGGTTCCGACAGCCTGCGGTGGCAGACCCGGGTCAGCAGCACCGGCCGCTGGACCACCATCGCCGGTGCGACCGGCGGGAGCCTCACCTGGCCGGCCACGATCGACGACAACGGCCGCCAGTTCCGGGCCCTCGGTGCCAGCGACCTCGCGACTGCGACGTCACTGACCGCCACCCTCACGGTGAAGTTCTTCCCCCGCGTCGCGGCGCAGCCCGACGACGTCGCCGCGACGCCCGGCGAGGACGTCCAGTTCAAGGTCATGCCGGCCGGCAGTCCGTATCCCTCCGTCGTGTGGCAGCGCCGGGTCGACGGGTTCTGGCAGACCATCGACGATGCGGACGAGGACGTCGACGTCGACGGCGGTTTCCTCACCATCAAGGACGCCGACCTCGACCAGAGCGGCGTGAAGATCCGGGCCCGGCTGGCCAACGAGCTCGGTGTGACCTACTCGCGGACGGCCACCCTCACCGTCGCGGCGCCGTCGACCGTCAAGCGGGAGATCGACGGAGGCACCCTGACCTGGGGCGTCAAGCAGTCCTTCCGCGACTACGTCGTGGGCCCGATCGCCCACGGCTCGGTCACCGTGGAGGACGGTGCGGTCCGCAACCAGGACGGCACCTTCACCTTCGCCGTCGCCGGCGGCTGGAGCGACCCGGCGGCCGGCACCGCGGAGGTCCAGCTCGACGGCAGCGTGACGTTCGCCGGTCACGACGGTCCGCCGACCTGCGCGCCGGAGTACTCGCCCTGCCTGCAGCTGACCGTCTCCGACCCGGTCCTGCGCCTCGACGACGACGGCGCCGTACTGGTCGCTGACGTGACGTCGAAGGACGAGGCCAGCCACCAGCTGGTCGAGTACCCCGGTGTCGAGCTCGCCGACGTCGATGCCGCCACCGGCTGGAAGCTCGTCGGTGACCGGATCACCGCCGGTCCGCTGCCCGCGACGCTCACCTCCTCGGGTGCCGGTGCGTTCGCCGGGTTCTACGCCGCCGGCACGCAGCTCGACCCGATCAGCCTCGACGGCGAGCTCGGTGAGGAGATCACCGAACCGGTCGACGTCGCGACCACCACCACGGTCAGTCTCGCCTCCAGCACGCTGACCTTCGGCCGACAGCCGGTCGCCACCGTGCGGGTGGCCGACGCCGCCGGTGCTCCGGTCGCCGGCACGGTCGACGTCGAGGTCAACGGGCGTCTCCTGAAGGGCACCCTCGCCGGTGGTCAGGCGAAGGTCCTGCTGCCGCGCACCCTGCGTCCGGGCAGCCACCAGGTCGCGGTGCGCTACGTCGGCGCCGAGCGGCTGCTGGCCTCCAGCGCCGCCACGACGCTGAAGGTCGTCCGGACCAGGCCGTCAGTCACCTGGCAGCTCGGCTCCCGCCGGATCACCACCCGGCAGACCCCTCTGGTCCGCGTCCACGCCACGATCCCCGGTGCTGCCGGCCTCCACCCGTCCGGCCAGGTCGTGGTGAAGGACGGCGGCAGGGTGATCAAGGTCGCCACCCTGCGCAGCACCGCGAAGGGCCGGATCTCGATCCGCCTGCCGCGCCTCGCGCGCGGAACGCACCACCTGCGGATCGAGCTCAGCGCGACCACCCTCCAGCAGGGTGTGGTGACGACGTACAAGGCGCTGTCCGTGCGTCGCTGACCCAGCTCCCGTCCCATGGCAGGGCACTCGCGGACGCGGGTGCCCTGCCATGGCGAGGGCCCCCTAGAATGAGGGGGTGGAGGTCCCGGACAAGTTTGCAGCCCTAGGTCTCACCTACGACGACGTCCTGTTGCTGCCTGGTCATTCCGACCTGGCGCCGGACCAGATCGACACCACGTCGCGGTTGACCCGGGAGATCTCGTTGCGCTCGCCGCTGATCAGCGCCGCGATGGACACCGTGACCGAGTCGCGGATGGCGATCGCGATGGCCCGTGAGGGCGGCATCGGCATCCTGCACCGCAACCTCTCTGCCGAGGAGCAGGCCTACCAGGTCGACCTCGTGAAGCGGACCCAGACCGGGATCATCTCCAACCCGGTCACCATCGGGCCCGACGCGACGCTGGAGGACCTCGACCGGATCTGCGGCGAGTACCGCGTCTCCGGCCTGCCCGTCGTCGACGCCGGCAACCGTCTGCTCGGCATCTGCACCAACCGCGACCTCCGGTTCACCCCCGTCGCCGAGTGGGCGACGACCAAGGTCGACGAGGTCATGACCCCGATGCCGTTGATCACCGGCCACGTCGGGATCAGCCGTGACGACGCCACGTTGCTGCTGCGCCAGCACAAGCGCGAGCGCCTGCCGCTCGTCGACGACCAGGGTCGCCTCGGTGGCCTGATCACGGTCAAGGACTTCGTGAAGTCCGAGCAGTTCCCGCTCGCGTCCAAGGATGCGGACGGCCGCCTCCTGGTCGGCGCGGCCATCGGCTACTTCGGTGACGCCTGGGAGCGGGCGACCGGCCTGATCGAGGCTGGCGTGGACGTGCTGGTCGCCGACACCGCCCACGGCCACGTCACCCTCCTGCTCGACATGGTCCGTCGGCTCAAGTCCGACCCCGCGACCAGGCACGTCCAGGTCATCGGCGGCAACGTCGCCACCCGCGAGGGCGCCCAGGCGTTCGTCGATGCCGGCGCGGACGCCGTCAAGGTCGGCTTCGGTCCCGGCTCGATCTGTACGACGCGCGTCGTCACCGGCTGCGGCGTCCCCCAGATCACGGCGGTCTACGAAGCATCGCTCGCCGCCGGTCCCGCAGGCATCCCCGTCATCGCCGACGGCGGGCTCCAGCAGTCCGGCGACATCGCGAAGGCGATCGTCGCTGGTGCCGAGTCGGTCATGATCGGCTCGATGCTCGCCGGTTGCGAGGAGTCGCCCGGCGAGGTCGTCTTCCACCAGGGCAAGCAGTTCAAGGCCTACCGCGGCATGGGATCGCTCGGCGCGATGTCCTCGCGGGGCAAGAAGTCCTACTCCAAGGACCGCTACTTCCAGGCCGAGGTCACCAGCGACGACAAGATCGTCCCCGAGGGCATCGAGGGTCGCGTCGCCTACAAGGGTCCCCTCGCCGGTGTCGCCCACCAGCTCCTCGGTGGACTGTCGCAGTCGATGTTCTACGTCGGGGCGCAGACCGTGCCCGAGCTGCAGGAGAAGGGCCGGTTCGTCCGGATCACCTCCGCATCGCTCAAGGAGAGCCACCCCCACGACATCGAGATGACCGTCGAGGCCCCCAACTACCACCGGTGAGCGGAGGGCGCGAGCCGCGTTCGCGGGCTCGCGTCACGAGGCTCAGGTGCGGCGGTCGTGCACCGGCGCGAACAACCGGTCGACGTACGGCGTCGCGGCCGCCATCTCGCCGAGTGGGTCGAGCACCCGGGCCAGCTCGTCGGGGTCCGGGTCGGGGCGTCGCCAGCACAGGTCCAGACCTGCTGCGGTGAACGGGGTCCGCTCGAACAGCGTGACCAGCCACGGTCCCTCGTGCGCCACGACCTCCCACCGCGAGGTGAGCAGCCGGGTCGCGCCGACCCCGCGCCAGGTCCAGCCGCCGCCCGTCGCGGGGGAGTCGAGACCGAGCACCACCCGGTCCCGGCCGCGCCGTCGGTAGAGCACCGTGTCGGTCATCCGACCGTCCGGGAGCAGGGTGTAGCTGATGGTCGGATCGGTGCGTCGGCGCCAGAAGGAGAGGCTGGTGCGCACGACGTACCAGGTGCCGTCGAGCTCGGGGGTCGGGTCGCTCACAGGGTGAGTCTGCCGTCACCGATATCCTTCTCCGGTGAGCGACATCGAGATCGGCCGAGCCAAGCGGGCCCGCCGCGCGTACTCCTTCGACGACATTGCGATCGTGCCGTCGCGGCGCACGCGTGATCCCGAGGAGGTCAGCGTCGACTGGCAGATCGATGCCTACCGGTTCTCGCTGCCGATCCTCGCCGCGCCGATGGACTCGGTGATGTCCCCGCGCACCGCGATCGAGTTCGGTCAGCACGGCGGTCTCGGGGTGCTGAACCTCGAGGGTCTCTGGACCAGGTACGACGACCCGGAGCCGCTCCTCGAGGAGGTCGCCGGTCTGCAGGGCGTGGAGGCGACCCGTCGCCTCCAGGAGATCTACGACGAGCCGATCAAGCCCGACCTGATCACCGAGCGCCTGCGCGAGATGCGCGAGGCCGGCGTGACGGTTGCGGGGTCGCTGTCCCCGCAGCGCACCAAGGAGTTCGCCAAGACGGTGACCGATGCCGGGGTCGACCTGTTCGTCATCCGTGGCACCACGGTCTCCGCCGAGCACGTCTCCAGCCAGGCCGAGCCGCTGAACCTCAAGGAGTTCATCTACGAGCTCGACGTCCCGGTCATCGTGGGCGGCTGTGCCACCCACCAGGCCGCGCTCCACCTGATGCGCACCGGCGCAGCCGGGGTCCTGGTCGGCTTCGGCGGGGGAGCGGCCCACACCACCCGCACGGTGCTCGGCATCGCCGTCCCGATGGCCAGCGCCGTCGCCGACGTCGCCGCCGCCCGCCGTGACTACCTCGACGAGTCCGGTGGCCGCTACGTCCACGTCATCGCGGACGGCTCGATCGGCAAGTCCGGCGACCTCGCCAAGGCTGTCGCCTGCGGTGCGGACGCCGTCATGGTCGGCTCGCCGCTCGCACGCGCCACCGACGCGCCGGGGCGTGGGTTCCACTGGGGCGCCGAGGCCCACCACGCGGACCTGCCCCGTGGTCAGCGCGTCCAGTTCGACCAGGTCGGCACGATCGAGGAGATCCTCTTCGGTCCCTCCCGCGTCGCCGACGGCACGATGAACCTCGTCGGTGCGTTGAAGCGGTCCATGGCCACGACGGGCTACACCGAGCTCAAGGAGTTCCAGCGGGTGGAGGTCGTGTCCGGTCCGTTGACGTCGCCGACGTGACCCGATGAGCGACACCGCGGGATCGGTGCCACCCGGGTCGTCGCCGCCCGCGGACCTGCAGATGGGCAGCGCCGCCGGTCGGTGGGTCCTGCTCGCGACCGTTCTCGGGTCGGGCCTGGCCATGCTCGACGCGACGGTGGTCAACGTCGCCCTCGGCCGGATCGGTGAGGACCTCGACGCCGGCTTCGCCGGGCTGCAGTGGACGATCAACGCCTACACCCTCTCGCTCGCGGCGCTCATCCTCCTCGGCGGCTCGCTGGGCGACAGGTTCGGACGGCGCCGTGTCTTCCTCGTGGGCGTGGTCTGGTTCGCCGTCGCGTCCCTGCTGTGCGGCATCGCGCCGGACATCGCGACACTGGTCGGCGCCCGGGCGCTCCAGGGTGTCGGTGGCGCGCTGATGACTCCGGGCAGCCTCGCGATCATCGCGGCGTCCTTCCACCCCGACTCCCGCGCGGCGGCCGTCGGCGCCTGGTCCGGTCTCGGCGGGATCGCCGGCGCGGTGGGCCCCCTCGTGGGTGGCTGGCTCGTGGAGTGGCACTGGCGCCTGGTCTTCCTGGTCAACGTGCCGGTCGCCGCGGTCGTCGTGGTGGTCGCACTCCGCCACGTCCCCGAGTCCCGGGACCCGAACGCTGCCGACCGGATCGACGTGGCCGGTACGGCGCTGGCGGCGCTCGGCCTGGCGGCGCTCACCTTCAGCCTGACCCGCGCCGGGGACGTCGGCTTCACCGGCAACGTGCTGTCGATCCTGGCCGTCGGACTGGCCTGCCTCACGGCGTTCGTCGTGGTCGAGGCCCGCTCGTCCCACCCGCTCGTGCCCCTCGACCTGTTCCGCTCGGCCCAGTTCAGCGCGGCCAACGCCGTCACCTTCCTGGTCTACGCCGCGCTCGGCGTGCTGTTCGTCTTCCTCGTGCTGCAGCTCCAGGTCGTCGCGGGCTGGTCCCCGCTGCGGTCGGGCACTGCGGTGCTGCCCGTGACCGTGGTGATGCTGCTCTTCTCCGCGCGTTCGGGGGCGCTCGCCCAGCGGATCGGGCCGCGCCTGCCGATGGCGCTCGGCTCGCTGGTCGCCGCCGCGGGCGCGCTCTGGATGGCGCGCATCGGCCCGGACGCGTCGTACGTCGTCGACGTGCTGGCGCCGGTCGTCCTCTTCGGCATCGGCCTCACCCTGCTGGTCGCCCCGCTCACGGCCGCCGTGCTCGACGCCGCCGAGAGCCGGCATGCGGGGGTGGCCTCGGGGGTGAACAACGCGGTCGCCCGCACTGCGGGACTGATCGCCGTCGCCGCGATCCCGGTCGCCGTCGGCATCGGGGGAGCCGACTACACCGATCCGGTGGCCTTCGACGCAGGCTATTCACGGGCGATGGTGGTCAACGCGGTGCTGCTGCTGGGAGGTGCCGTCCTCGCGGCCGTGTTCATCCGCCGACCTGTCGCCGTCCACGACCGACTTCCCATCGAGGACTGTGCGCACTGCGGGGTCACCGGGCCGCAGCTCCACCCTGCCGACCCGGCCTAGGGTCGTCTCAGGGTCTCAGGCCGCGGGCCAGCATCGCCGCGATCCGCTCGACCCAGGCATCGTCGAGCTCTCCGGGCGTGAGCAGCAGGCCGGCGATCACGGAGCCGATGACGACCCGGAGGACGTCGTCGGCGCGCGCGTCGTCTCGCGCCTCGCCGTCGGCGACCGCCTCGCGCAACCGCTCTCCGAGCGCGCCGAAAACGCCCTCGAAGCGGCGCATCATCGCGGCGTGCAGGTCGGGCCAGGTGGTCACCTCGGCAAGGAGTCCGGGCAGCGCCGCTGCTCCGGGCGGCGAGCTCAAGGTGTCCAGGGTGCCGCGCACGATCCCGGCCAGGTCGGTGGCCAGGTCGGCCCCGAGGACCAGGTCCTGGGCGAGCTCGTCGGGGAACGCCGCCTCGTGGATCAGGTGGGGCAGGGCCGGCCACCGGCGGTACAGCGCAGCCTTCGTCGTCCCTGCACGGTCGGCGACCGCCGCCACGGTCACGGCAGGGTAGCCACCCTCGACCAGCAGGTCGCGCACGGCGGCGAGGGCTGCCTGCTCGATCCGGGGGTCGCGCGGCCGACCTGCGGTGCGCGGGTTCGCCATACCTCTTCCCCTCTTTCGATACCGAGGGTACCGTAATCGTCCGTTGACAAGTAGAACACGTTCTAACAGGGTGGACCCGCACCCTCAGGAGGACCCGTGACCCCGTCCGAGCAGTCGGCGCCCCCGGCCGACATGACGCTGCAGCGATCGAGCCGCGACGCCGACGACCTGCGGTCGCGACTGACCGACTGGCTGACGGGCGTGCTGCCCGCCGGGGCCGAGCCAGAGGTCATCGTCCACGACGGCATCCAGACCAACGGCATGTCGAGCGAGACGGTCCTGATCGGCATCAGCACCCTGGTGGACGGCGAGCGCGTCACGCGTGAGTACGTCGCCCGGGTCGCCCCGGCCACGGCCGACCTGCCGGTCTTCCCGGAGTACCGCCTCACCGACCAGTACGACGCGATGCGTCTCGCCGGCGAGCTGGCCGGTGTCCCGGTCCCGCCGGTCGGCCTGAACGAGCCGACGGGGGAGGTGCTGGGGACGCCGTTCTTCCTGATGGAGCGGCTCGACGGCGCCGTGCCGCCGGACGTGCTGCCCTACCCGTTCGGCGACAACTGGCTCTTCGACGCCTCGCCCGAGCAGCAGGCGCTGCTGCAGCGCAGCAGCGTCGACGTGCTCGCCCGCCTGCACGCGATCCCGGACGCGTCGAGCACCTTCGCCTTCCTGGACCCGGCCGTGACCGGCCACGACGGCGCGACCCCGCTCGCCCGCAACCTCGCCAAGACCCGCGCCTGGTACCAGTACGCCCTCGACGCGCCGGAGGGCAGCCCGCGCTCGCCCCTGATCGAGCGCGGTCTGGTGTGGCTGGAGGCCAACCTCCCGGCCGATGAGGGCGAGCCGGTGCTCGTGTGGGGCGATGCCCGGATCGGCAACATGATGTACCGCGAGTTCGCGCCGGTGGCGGTCCTCGACTGGGAGATGGCCACCCTCGGTCCGCGCGAGCTGGACCTGGCGTGGATGGTCTTCGCGCACCAGGTCTTCCAGGAGATCGCGACCATGCTGGGGCTCCCCGGGATGCCGGAGTTCCTCGCCGCGGACGACGTCGTGGCGACGTACACGGAGATCAGCGGCGTCGAGCCCGGCGACCTGACGTGGTACCTCGTCCACGCAGCGGTCAACTGGGGCTGCGTCTTCCTGCGCACCAGCGCGCGCCAGGTCCACTTCGGCGAGATCGAGGTCCCGGCGGACCCGGAGTCGGTCTTCCACCACCGCCCGCTCTTCGAGCGTCTCCTGGAGCAGGTGGGCGCATGAGCATGCACGACGAGTACGTCGGCCTCGGGCCCCTGGACGAGTACCCGATCCACCAGATGCCGCGCCCGATGGCCTGGGCGGGCAGCAGCGACCGGAACTTCTACGACCGCTGCTACTTCAACGCCCACGACCGCACCGGCGACCTGTTCCTGATCACCGGCCTCGGCTTCTACCCGAACCTCGGCACCAAGGACGCCTTCGTCCTGCTCAGCCGCGAGGTCGAGGGGCGCCGCGAGCAGACGGCGGTGCACCTCGGTGACGCCGCCGATCCGCGTGGGGCGGACCGGATGGCTCAGCAGGTCGGGAACTACCGGATCGAGGTGCTCGACCCGCTCAAGAAGATCCGGATCGTGATGGAGGAGACCGAGGGCGTCGCCCTCGACCTGACCTGGGAGGGCTCCTTCGACGTCGTTCAGGAGCTCCCGCACGTCATGCGGCAGGGCTCCGGCACGATCCTCGACGCCCAGCGCTTCGCCCAGGTCGGCACCTGGGAGGGTCTGGTCAGCGTCGACGGCTCCGACATCGCGGTGTCGCCGGAGACGTGGGTCGGCTCGCGTGACCGCTCCTGGGGCATCCGGCCCGTGGGGGAGGCGGCGCCCGCGGGCAAGCCGGCCGACCCGGCCTTCGACGGCATGTGGTGGCTCTACGTCCCGATGCGCTTCGAGGAGTTCTGCATCGTGCTGATCCTGCAGGAGACGCCCGACGGCTTCCGGACGCTCAACGACTGCACCCGGGTGTGGAAGGACGGTCGCGTCGAACAGCTCGGCTGGCCGCGCGTCCAGGTCCGCTACACCTCGGGGACCCGCGTCCCGACCGGCGCCACGATCACCTGCACCACGCCCGAGGGCAAGGAGCTGGTCCTCGAGGTCTCCTCGTTGCTGGCCACGCCGATCCACGTCGGCGGCGGCTACGGCGGTGACTCGGACTGGACCCACGGAGTGTGGAAGGGCGCCGGCTTCACCGAGCGGTTGACCTACGACCTGGCCGACCCGGCCGTCGCCGGGCGTGTCATGTTCGGGGTGATCGACCACGTCGGTCGCGCCACCGTCCACGGGCCCGGTGCCGGCGTACCCGACGGCGCCGAGGGGTGGGGCCTGTTCGAGCACGGCGCCCTGGGGCGCCACGACCCCAGCGGCTTCGCCGACTGGTTCACCCTCGCCCCCTGATGTCCCGCGAAGTGCGTGGTTTTCTCCATCGAGGTGCGTGGTTTGCGCACACCTCGATGGAGAGAACCACGCACTTCGGCAGAGAAAAGCCCGCACTTCGCACCCGACCCAAGGACCTGACATGACCCTCGACCGCGACGCCCTCTTCATCGGGAGCACCTGGGCGAAGCCCGCCACCGACGCCGTGATCGAGGTGGTCTCGCCGCACACCGAGGAGGTCGTGGCGCGGGTGCCCGAGGGATCGAGCGCTGACATCGATGCCGCGGTCGCCGCCGCGCGCACGGCGTTCGACCAGGGCCCGTGGCCGCGGATGAGCCCGGCCGAGCGGATCGAGGTCGTGCAGAACCTGTCCGGCCTGTACGCCGCCAGGCTCGACGAGATGGCCACCATCATCTCCACCGAGATGGGCTCGCCGATCTCGTTCAGCAGCCTGGCGCAGGCGCCTGCCCCGTGGATGCAGATCGAGGCGTTCCTGGCCATCGCCCGGGAGTTCCCCTGGGAGTCGACCCGGCCGGGTGCGCTGGGCTCCGACGTCGTCGTACGTCACGAGCCGGTCGGTGTGGTCGCCGCGATCCCGCCGTGGAACGTCCCGCAGTTCACGATCCTGTCCAAGCTGGTGCCGGCCCTGCTCGCTGGCTGCACCGTCGTGGTCAAGCCCGCCCCGGAGACCCCGCTCGACGGCTACCTGCTCGCCGAGCTGCTGATCGAGGCCGGCGTGCCCGACGGTGTGGTGTCGATCGTCGCGGGCGGTCGAGAGGTCGGCGAGCACCTGGTGCGCCACCCCGGCGTGGACAAGGTCGCGTTCACCGGATCGACGGCGGCAGGCCGCAAGATCGGTGCGATCTGCGGCGAGCAGCTCAAGCGGGTCTCGCTCGAGCTCGGCGGCAAGTCGGCCGCGATCATCCTCGACGACGCCGACGAGACGGCTGCGATCGAGGGCCTGAAGTTCCTCGGCGTGATGAACTCCGGCCAGGCCTGCGTCGCGCAGACCCGCGTCCTGGTCAGCCGGGCCCGCCATGACGCCTTCGCCGCGGCCCTCGCCTCGGCGATCGGTTCCATGAAGGTCGGCGACCCGCTCGACCCGGCCACCGAGATCGGTCCGATGGTCGCGCAGCGCCAGCAGGAGCGGGTGTCCTCCTACATCCGCATCGGCCAGGACGAGGGCGCCCAGCTGCTCACCGGTGGTGAGGGCCGACCCGAGGGCCTGGACCGTGGCTGGTACGTCCGCCCGACCGTCTTCGCCGGCGTGGACAACCGGATGCGGATCGCCCAGGAGGAGATCTTCGGTCCCGTGCTCTCCGTCATCGCGTACGACGACGTGGCCGACGCCGTGCGGATCGCGAACGACTCGGAGTACGGCCTCGCCGGCACGGTCTGGACCGCGGACGCCGAGGCGGGGCTCGAGGTCGCCCGTGGCGTCCGGACCGGCACCTACGGCGTGAACACCTACACGATGGACTTCGCCGCGCCCTTCGGTGGCTTCAAGGCCTCCGGCGTCGGCCGCGAGTTCGGTCCCGAAGGGCTCGCGCAGTACACCGAGGCCAAGTCGATCTATCTCTCGGCGCCGCCGATGTAGGGCCCCGCGGGGTCGGTTCAGGCGCGGAGCGCGGTTCTTGACATCGTCTTGGGATGTGTAAAGCGGCACATCTGCTACTGATCAGTAGATTCGGTGACGCCGCTCACCTACTCTCGTCTCATGAGTGATGCGATCTCCGGTCCCGGCGCTTCCGGCGGCCCCGTTGTCGAAGGCCCCCACGACCCGGAGCACGACCCCCGGGCGTCGTACGCGCTGGAGCCCGAGCACGTCGCCCGGTTGACCGAGCGGATCCTCACGACCACCGGGCGCACGACCGTGGTCCACTCGCCGCTCGACGGCGCTCCGCTGGCCAACATCCCGCAGTCGAGCGCCGACGACGTCGCCGAGGCGTTCCGCCGGGCCCGCATCGCGCAGGCCGCCTGGGCACGGGTCTCGATCGACGAGCGCGCCCGCATCCTGCACCGGCTGCACGACATCGTGCTGGACCGCCAGGCCGAGATCATCGACCTGATCCAGCTCGAGTCCGGCAAGGCCCGCAAGCACGCGTTCGACGAGCCGCTCCACATCGCGCTCACCGCCCGCTACTACGCGCGCACGGCCCACAAGCACCTCGACACCCGGAGTGCTCCCGGCGTCGTGCCCGTCCTCACCAAGGTCGAGATCAACCGCCTCCCCAAGGGCGTCGTCGGCATCATCTCGCCGTGGAACTACCCGTTCACGATGGCGCTGTGCGACGGCCTCCCGGCCCTGCTCGCCGGCAACGCGGTCGTGACCAAGCCCGACGCGCAGACGATGCTGTCCGCCCTGCTCGGTGCGCAGCTCCTCGAGGAGGCCGGCTTCCCGCGTGACCTGTGGCAGGTCGTCGCCGGACCGGGCCGCGAGCTCGGCACGCCGATCATCGATCGTGCCGACTACATCTGCTTCACCGGCTCCACCGCGACCGGCAAGATCATCGCCCGGCAGGCGGCCGAGCGACTGATCGGCTGCTCGCTCGAGCTGGGCGGCAAGAACCCCATCCTCGTGCTGCGTGACGCCGACATCGAGCGGGCCGCGGAGGGTGCCGTCCGGGCGAGCTTCTCCAACGCCGGCCAGCTGTGCGTCTCGACCGAGCGGATGTTCGTCGCGGACCAGGTCTACGACCGCTTCGTGGAGCGCTTCGTCGCGCGTACCAAGGCGATGAGCCTCGGCGCGACGCTGGGTTGGGACGCCGACATGGGCACGCTCATCTCCGCCGACCAGCTCGAGACCGTCACCGCCCACGTCGAGGACGCCGTCGCCAAGGGAGCGCGCGTGCTCGCCGGCGGCAAGGCGCGGCCCGACCTGGCGCCGTACTTCTTCGAGCCGACCATCCTCGAGGGCGTGACCCCCGAGATGACCTGCTTCGGCCACGAGACCTTCGGCCCCGTGATCTCGATCTACCGCTTCCACGACGAGGCCGACGCGATCGCGCGCGCCAACGACGGGGAGTACGGCCTCAACGGCTCGGTCTACACCCGCGACACCGTCCGTGGCCGGGCGATCGCCCGCCAGATCAAGTGCGGCACCGTCAACGTCAACGAGGCGTTCGGGGCGACCTTCGCCAGCATCGACGCCCCGATGGGCGGCATGCGCGAGTCCGGCATGGGCCGCCGCCAGGGCAGTGACGGGATCCACCGCTACACCGAGGTGCAGTCCGTGGGTACGCAGCGGCTGATCCGCTTCGGCCCGATGTTCGGGATGTCCGACGAGGGCTACGCCAAGTTCATGACCGCCTCGCTGCGGATCATGGACAAGCTCGGCCGCGCATGACCAAGGGGGAGAACCACATGACCGACTTCGACTACGACGTCCTCGTCATCGGCTCCGGCTTCGGTGGCTCCGTCACCGCGTTGCGGCTGACCGAGAAGGGCTACCGCGTCGCCGTCCTGGAGGCTGGCGCGCGCTTCGACGACGCCGACTTCGCCGACAACTCGTGGGACCTCAAGAAGTACCTCTACGCCCCGGCCGCCGGGTGCTACGGCATCCAGCGCATCGACATGGTCAAGGACTGCATGATCCTGGCCGGCGCCGGTGTCGGCGGTGGATCGCTGGTCTACGCCAACACGCTCTACGAGCCGCTCGAGCCGTTCTACAAGGACCCGTCGTGGGCCCACATCACGGACTGGAAGGCCGAGCTGGCGCCGTACTACGACCAGGCCAAGCGGATGCTCGGCGTCGTCGAGTACGCCAGGATGACGCCCTCCGACGAGGTCATGAAGGAGGTCGCGGAGCGGATGGGCCGCGGCGACAC
Organism: Nocardioides sp. Root190; assembly: GCF_001428565.1. Classification (GTDB taxonomy): domain Bacteria; phylum Actinomycetota; class Actinomycetes; order Propionibacteriales; family Nocardioidaceae; genus Nocardioides. Next base: position 553,958 of record NZ_LMIA01000008.1, read on the forward strand.
CTTCCACCCGACGCCGGTCGGCGTGTTCTTCGGCGGTCCCGGCGAGCAGCCGGGCCAGGAGGTCGAGGACCCGTACTTCGGCGGCGCCGGCCCCCGGCGCAACGCGTGCACGGACTGCGGCGAGTGCATGACGGGTTGCCGTCACAACGCCAAGAACACCCTGGTCAAGAACTACCTCTACCTCGCCGAGCAGAACGGCGCCGTGGTGCACCCGCTGACCACGGTCACCCGGGTGCGGCCGATCAAGGGCGGCGGCTACACGGTCGACACCCGCTGGTCGAAGGCCAAGCTGTCCCGTCGTACGGCGACCAAGACGTTCACCGCCGAGCAGGTGATCTTCTCCGCCGCCGCGCTCGGCACGCAGAAGCTGCTGCACCGGCTCAAGGCCACCGGCGACCTGCCCAACGTGTCGGAACGGCTCGGCCACCTGACCCGGACCAACTCCGAGTCGCTGCTGGGCGCGATCGCACCCGCCGAGAGCACCGTCGACTACTCCAAGGGCGTGGCGATCACCTCGTCGTGGCACCCGGACGAGCACACCCACATCGAGCCGTGCCGCTACGGCGTCGGCAGCAATGCGATGTCGCTGATGCAGACCGTGCTCACCGACGGTGACGGCGACCAGCCGCGCTGGCGGGTGTGGCTCAAGGAGCTGTGGAAGCAGAAGGCCAACGTCAAGGACCTGTACGACGTCAAGCACTGGTCGGAGCGGGTCGTGATCGCCCTGGTCATGCAGTCGGTCGACAACTCCATCACGACCTACCCCAAGAAGGTGGCCGGCAAGTTCGTGCTGTCCTCCAAGCAGGGCCACGGTGCGCCGAACCCGACCTGGATCCCGGTCGCCAACGACGCCGTGCGCGAGATGGCCGACGTGATGGGCGGGATCGCCGGCGGCACGATCGGTGAGCCGTTCAACCGGCCGCTGACCGCTCACTTCATCGGTGGCTGCACGATCGGTGACAGCCCCGAGACGGGTGTGGTCGACGGCTACCAGCGGGTCTTCAACTACCCCGGGCTCCACATCGTCGACGGCTCGACCATCTCGGCCAACCTGGGCGTGAACCCGTCGCTGACGATCACCGCCCAGGCCGAGCGGGCCATGGCGTACTGGCCCAACAAGGGCGAGGACGACACCCGTCCCGTCCTGGGTGAGGTCTACGAGCGGATCCAGCCGATTGCGCCGAAGGCGCCGGTCGTGCCTGCCGACGCGCCTGCTGCGCTGCGGCTCCCGATCGTGGGGGTCAGCTGAGTCGGTGGGTGCAGGAATCCCCGCCTCGCCGGGTCGCCCCGTTCTTTTCCCGCCAAGTTGTGCCGTCCCGGCGTAACCCACCTTCACCGGGGTCGTTGATCCCTGCGAGCCCGGGAATCACGCTCCCTCCCGAAGCCCGGGCTCGGTCCAAGCACTGTCCATCAGCTGCGTGGACAACCAGGGCCCGACCACCCTCCCTCCCCGGTCGGGCTCTGGTTCATTTTTGGGGCTCCCCGAACCTGTCCGCAGGCACTCCGTCCGGGTTCTCCACAGGTCCGCCTCGCCGACGTTGACATCTTCGTATGGTCACATGAAGATGTCGTCACCTGGCAGCACCGCTGCCGTCTCTCGGGAGGTCCGTCTTGCTCAACCTGTCCAAACTCGCTCCGTCACGCTCCGGCGGCGGCGATGCCGTCTACACCGAGACCACCTACAGCTACTTCAAGTTCTGCGACACCGCGATCAAGTGGTGCGGCCAGGTGGGCAAGGACCAGAGTGCTCGCGACAGGTCAGGGGATTGGAAGGATCAGTACGACAACGACGACTACTCGTCTCGGGGAGCCGACCGTGGGCGCGTCCACGTAAAGGTCTGCGAGGACCAGAACAACAGCTTCGACCCGTGCAGCCGCAAGCCCTACTACACGTTCAACCTCTGATCCGATGAGCATGGTCGTCGACGATCTCCGCTGCTGCTACTCCCGTGGCGGCCCGCCGGTCCTGGAGGTCGACGCGCTCGACCTCGAGCCGGGGGTGTGCGGGTTGGTGGGTGTCAACGGGGCGGGCAAGTCCACGCTGCTCCGCACGCTCGCCGGGTGCCGACGACCTGAGAACGGCCGGGTCCGGATCGACGAGGTCGCCCTCTATGGTCCGGCCCGGCGCACGGTGGTGGGCCGGATCGGCTACATGCCGCAGCAGCTCGACCTGCCGGGCGAGATGCGGGTGGGGGACGCGCTGGCGTACGCGACCTGGGTCAGGGGTGTCCCGGCTGCCGCGTCACGTGTCCGCAACCCCACGCTGCTCGAGCGGGTCGGGCTGGCGCGCGAGTCCTCGAAGAGGGTCGCGCAGCTGTCCGGCGGCATGAACCGCCGACTGGCACTGGCGGTGGCCCTGGTCACCGACCCGGACGTCCTCCTGCTGGACGAGCCGACCACTGGGCTCGATCCCGCGCAGCGCGCCGCGCTGCGCGGGATCGTGTCGGACCTGGACGGTACGGCGGTGACGGTGTTGAGCAGTCACGTCATGGAGGACGTCGCGATGATGGCCTCGCGGATCGTGGTCCTCCACGAGGGCCGCCTGCGCCATGACGGACCCATCGACGCGTTCGTCGCGGAGCGCGGAGGACCGGACGCCTCGGCGGAGTTCGCCTTCCTGGCCACGATCGCGGGGTCTGTCCAGTGAGGCTCACCGGGCCATCGTGGGCATGGCTCGGCGGTCCGCGATCGATCCTTCTGCAGGCCGTCGCGTTGACCGCGGCAGGTGTCCTGTGGCTCAGCCCGCGCTTCTCGAGCTGGATCGGCTCGTGGAAGCAGGCACTGGACCTTGCGGCGGGATCGACCGGATTCATCGGTCCGTTCGCTGCGGGCGCCGCCTGCCTCGCCTATGCGCGGCTGCGTCGTTCGGCGGTGACCGAGCTGATGGCGCAGGGGCGCCACGACCTGCGGGTCTGGGTACGGCCCGCCGTCGCGGTGTGGTCGCTGGCCTGCGCCGCCCTCCTGACCGTGGCACTTGGCGCGACGACCCTGGCGAGCCTGGGTGGCGTCCCGTCGTACTGGGGATCGGTCTGGATCCTCCTCCCCGCTCTGGTGGTGGTGGGCGCCCAGACGGCCATCGGAGCAGCCATCGGGTTCAGAAGCGGGCGGACCTGGACGGCACCGATGGCGGTCGCCGGGGTCTACTCGGTGTCGCTGCTGATGTCGAGTGGTGTGGTCCCGGAGGTCTCGACACCGGGGGCGTCACCGGCACCCTCGGCGGGGAGCGTTTCGTCCCCGGCCCGATCTGGGCACCGGCGTTGGCCGGCCTGGGCATCGCCGTCGTCGTGCTGGCCGCCGCTCACCCACCGATGGCCTGGGCGACCTGGTCCCGTCGGGTCGTCGTCGTCGCCGGGGGTGCCGCTCTCGTCACCGGGTGGGTGATGGTCTCCAATGACAACGACTCGCGCTATGAGCTGGTCGCCGACCCTGCCGTGACCTGTGCCGGTTCGGCACCACAGGTGTGCGTGTTCGCGGAGACGCCCCGGCCGCTGAAGGACCTGGCGGAGCAGGTCCGACGTCAGGCGGAGCCGCTGCGCGAAGCGGGCGTGGACCTCCCCGGTCGCTTCGTCCAGTCCTACGCCGGGCACCGGGACGGCTCCGTGGACGGCGTGGTGAGCCTGTCGGTCGGGGAGGAGACGGGGCGCACCGTGGACGCCGCGTCCGCCACGCAGACACTCGTCACTCCGGCCGCGTGCCCCCAGGACTGGAGCGACCTGCCCTCGGAGGAGGCGTTCGATGCCCGTCACCTGCTCGGCCGGTGGCTCCAGGTCCGAAGTGGCCTGCGGACACCCGGCGCCGACGACAGCGACGGCGCGTGGCTCACCGGCGACCTCGGGGAGCAGGCCGCCTGGGTGCGAACGACGTACCGACTGCTGCGCACCTGCGACTTCGAGCGGATCCAGATGCCCGATGGTGTGGGATGAGCGCTGGCCCGCTGTGGCCCGCACGTGGGGACTCGGCGTCGGGCTCCTGGTGGGTGTCTGTCTCGCGATCGCCGTCGCGGTCGTCGGAGACGTCGTCGTCGAGCTGCCGTCATTGCGGGACCAGGTGCGGATCATCCATGTCTTCCCCGGACTGGCCGCGGTCGTGCTGCCGTTCCGGCTTCTCGACCGGACACCCGATCTCACGGTGCTGTCCACCGCACCGCCGGAGCGTGTCTTCGTCCTCCGCCTCGTCGGCGCCCTGATCGCCACTGTTCCGCTGATCCTCGCCCTCCGGGCAGCGGGATGGTCGAGCGCCGCGGCGCTCGTCGTGCCAGCCTTCGTCGGACTCGGCGCGCTGGCGTGCGTCACCCTCGGTTCCTGGTACTGGGCACCGATGCTCTTCGTGATGGTGCTGTGGCTGCAGTGGGGCTCGCGGGACTGGCCCTACACCGCCCCGGACTCCTTGATCCTGCTGGATCTGCTGGTGGTCGCCGGCGGCGGAGCCGCCTACGTGATCGGGGAGTCGCAGCGGCTCCGGCGCCGTCAGCGCAGCCGGACCACCCGGTAGCCCACGCTCGGGTTCGTCACGTCGAGTGAGGTCACGGTGATCGTGGCCGTGCTGCCCGCCGCCACGACGAAGCGGATGTGGCGGCTGCCGCCGGTCGGTGCGTAGGTGCTGGTCATCGAGCCACCGGCGTCCAGAGCTGCCACGGCCAACGGGTAGCCGCCGAGGCCGCTGAACACCGACCTGAAGTTCCACGACAGGATCGCGTACGGACCGGTGGTGCCCAGTGCGGCCGCGTCGGTCTGGTCGTCGGTGTAGGCGGAGACCGCGAACTGCTCCAGCCACGTCGTCGGGCTCGCTCCGAGGGCACTCGCGAGCGCCGGCGTGCCGGTGGTGGAGCCGGTCACCAGTGACTTCAGGAACGCGGTGCGGGCAGGCAGGGAGCCCCCTGCGATCCGGTCCGCGGCGTAGTTGAGGAACGCCCAGGCGCCGCCCCGGCTCGCCGGGGAGGGGGTGGCCGCGAAGACCGGGTTGCGGGTCGGCGCCTGCAGCCACGGGCGGTAGCGGGTGTAGTTGGCGTTGATGTAGGTGTTGAACGCCGCGACCCGCCGCGAGGCGTTGGGGCCGGTGGTGAGATCGGAGAGCGTGATGTCCTGCAGCGGCGTGAGGCCGACGGCGTTGGCGTAGAACACCGCGTCGAGCGCGATGTCGGCGATGGCCTCACCGAGCCACGTGCTGTCGAGCGGCGTTCCGGCGTCGAGCCGGGCGGCGTCCACGATCTGGTGGCCGAGCTCGTGCGTGAGGTCGCGGGGGATCGCGGTCTTCACGAAGGACAACGTCCGGATGTTGGAGTTCACCGCGCCGGTGGGGTCCGGCGCCATCGCATAGAAGACCTCGCCCACGTTGCTCGTCGGGCACTCGACCTGGTCGAGCAGGTCCCGGGGCCGGGAGAGGACCATGTCCGTGGCGGTCGTGGCGGGCGGGGCCAGCTTGTTGATCTCGGCCGTCACGACGACGACGACCCGGTCGTTCTGGTCGATGTCGGAGGTGTCGCCGAGCGCGTCGGTGACGGAGGCGACGGCGAGGTCGAGGGTCTCGACCAGGTCGTCGTAGTCGACCGTGGAGAAGCCGCCGACGGGGTTGTTGTCGTCGGTGACGATCACGACGCGGGAGCCGACGCCCTGGACGGTGCCGGTGATGGCCGTGCCGGTGGCACAGCTGTGGTTGAGGTTCCCGTTGAGCCTCATCGAGTCGCCGAGCGCCGGGACGGCACCGGACGCCAGCTGGGCCGGCGGCACGAGCGGCGTGCCGGGACCGACCCCGCCACGGCGTGCTTCGACGAGGGCGACAGCATCACGACGATCGGCGGAGTGGGGATCGGCGAGGGCAGCCGAGCCACCGGGGTCCGCGCCGGTCAGCGGCGCGTTGCCGGTGATGCCGACCGACACCTGGTTCTGCTGCGAGCCGGTGTTGGTCGGGACGAGGAGGTACTCCGCCTCGGCGGCACCCGGGTTGTGGAAGGACACGCTCTCGGCGGTGTCGTCGGTGAGCTCGTCGGCGTACACGCCGTGCAGCGGGAGGACCTCGGACTCCTCGAACTCCGCGGTGACGCTGAGGTCGGCGACGACGGCGGTGTCGGTGCGGGGGTTGGTGGTGCTGCCGTCGCTCCACTGGACGAAGCGGTGACCGGTGTCGGGGACGGCGGTGACGGCGGTGCCGTCGGTGCCGTGGTCGACCGTCTGGTCGGCGTCCCCGGTGATCGACCCGCCGGTGTCGGCGGCGTACTGGAGTCGGTGGGACAGCACGGCGAACTGGGCGGTGACGCTCACGTCGGCCACCACGTCGGTGTCGGTGCGGGGGTTGGCGGTGCTGCCGTCGCTCCACTGGACGAAGCGGTGGCCGGTGTCGGGGACGGCGGTGACGGCGGTGCCGTCGGAGCCGTGCTCCACGGTCTGGGGCGTCGTACCGCCCAGGGTGCCGCCGGCGCCCGCGGAGTAGGTGAGTGTGTACTCCAGGACTGCGAACTCGGCGGTGACACTGAGGTCCCCGGTGACGTTGGTGTCGGTGCGGGGGTTGGTGGTGCTGCCGTCGCTCCACTGGACGAACCGGTGGCCGGTGTCGGGGACAGCGGTGACGGCGGTGCCGTCCGAGCCGTGCTCCACCGTCTGGGAGGCCGTCCCGGTGAGGGTGCCGCCGGTGCCGGCGGCGTACGTCAGGGCGTACTCGTTGATCTCGAAGACCGCTGCGATCGACGCGTCCGCGGTCACGTTGGTGTCGGTGCGGGGGTTGGTGGTGCTCCCGTCGCTCCACCGGAGGAACTCGTGGCCCTCGTCCGGTACGGCGGTGACGGCCGTGCCGTCGGAGCCGTGGTCCACGCTCTGGTCGTCGTCACCGGTGAGGGACCCGCCGGTGCCGGCGGAGTACTGCAGGCGGTAGGTGATCAGCGCGAACTCGGCAGTCACCGAGATGTCCGCCACGACGGCCGCATCGGTGCGGGGGTTGGTGGTGCTGCTGTCGCTCCACTGCACGAAGCGGTGGCCGGTGTCGGGCACTGCGGTCACCGTGGCCGCGTCGGAGCCGTGGGCGACCGTCTGGTCGGCGTCGCCGGTGATCGATCCGCCCGGACCGGCGGCGTAGGTGACGTCGTAGGTGATGGTCGTGAACTCGGCGGTCACCTCGACATCGGCGGTGACGGCCTCGTCGGTGCGGGGGTTGGTCGTGCTGCCGTCGCTCCAGCGCACGAAGGTCGAGCCGGGGTTGGGCACCGCGGTGACCGTGGTGCCGTCGGTGCCGTGGTCGACGGTCTGCGGCGAGGTGCCGCCGACGGTGCCGCCGGGCCCGGCGGTGTAGGTCAGTGTGTACTGCCGCAGCGCGAACTGGGCCGTGACGTTGATGTCGGCTTCGACGTCGCGGTCCTGACGAAGGGCGGTGGTGACCCCGTCGCTCCACTCGGTGAAGCGGTGGCTGGCATCGGGGACCGCCGTGACCGGCGTGGCGTCGCGACCGGCGCGGACGCGCTGGGAGGTGTCGCCGTCGATGGTGCCGCCGACGCCGGGGGCGTAGGTGACGTCGTACCTCGTGGTCGTGCCGTCGCCGTCGCCCGACCCGGTGTCGCCACCGTCGTCCCCGGAGCCAGTGCCGCCGCCAGTGCCCGGCGGGCAGTCCTGGCTGGTGCCGGCCCCGTTGGGACCGTCGGCGGCGTGGGCGTCGGTGGTGCTGAGCGTGCTCACCGTCAGCATCGCGACCACGACCAGGCTGGCCCACATCGCGCGGATGCCGCGCTTGCGGGCGACCAGCGCGAAGCCGATCGCGAGCAGGCCGAAGCCGAGGAGGAGGAGACCGAGAGATGGACCGCCGGTCCCGGGAAGGCACGTCACGAGCGAGTACGATACCGGTTTTGACGAGGGGTCTCAGAGATTGGCCAGGAATGCTGCTCGGCCGGGGCGTTGCGACCGGATGCCACAGGGCGGCGTCGGTTCGGCGGCAGGCCCGGGCGTCGATACGATTCGGCCATGAACCAGGCCCCCGCGACGCAGGTCCCCGAGACGCAGTCCGAGCACGACCTGGTCCTGGTCGTGGACTTCGGGGCGCAGTACGCCCAGCTCATCGCCCGACGAGTGCGCGAGGCACGCGTCTACTCCGAGATCGTGCCGCACACGATGCCGATCGCGGAGATGGTCGCGCGGGGTCCCAAGGCGATCATCCTGTCCGGCGGACCGTCCTCGGTCTACGCCGAGGGCGCCCCGGCGATCGACCCGGCCATCTTCGAGGCCGAGACCCCGCTGTTCGGCATGTGCTACGGATTCCAGCTGATGGCCCAGGGCCTCGGCGGCACGGTGTCCGCGACCGGCGCCCGGGAGTACGGCCGCACCAAGGTCCACGTCGGCCACGCCGGCACCCTGCTCGGCGGCATCCCCTCCGAGCACAAGGTGTGGATGTCGCACGGTGACTCCGTCACGGCGGCGCCCGAGGGCTTCGAGGTCCTCGCGTCGACCGAGTCGACGCCGGTCGCCGCCTTCGAGAACGTCGAGCGCGGCTACGCCGGCGTGCAGTGGCACCCGGAGGTGCTGCACTCCGAGCACGGCCAGAAGGTGCTCGAGCACTTCCTCTGGGACATCGCCGGCTGCCGCCAGACCTGGACCATCGGCAACATCGCCGAGGAGCAGATCGAGCGCATCCGCCAGCAGGTCGGCCCTGAGGGCCGGGCGATCTGCGGCCTGTCCGGTGGTGTCGACTCAGCGGTCGCCGCGGCGATCGTGCAGAAGGCGATCGGTGACCGGCTCACCTGTGTGTACGTCGACCACGGGCTCATGCGCAAGGGCGAGACCGAGCAGATCGAGCGGGACTTCGTGGCCTCGACCGGGGCCAAGCTGGTCGTCGTCGACGCGGAGAAGCAGTTCCTCGACGCACTCGCCGGCGTCAGCGACCCGGAGACCAAGCGCAAGATCATCGGCCGCGAGTTCATCCGGACCTTCGAGGCCGCCGAGATCGAGGTCATCAAGGACGCTCCCGAGGGTGCCTCCGTCGGCTTCCTGGTCCAGGGCACGCTCTACCCCGACGTCGTCGAGTCCGGTGGGGGAGCAGGCACGCACAACATCAAGTCGCACCACAACGTCGGCGGCCTGCCCGAGGACCTCGAGTTCGAGCTGATCGAGCCGCTGCGCACCCTCTTCAAGGACGAGGTCCGCCTGGTCGGCGAGCAGCTCGGCCTGCCCGCCGAGATCGTGTGGCGACACCCGTTCCCCGGCCCCGGCCTGGGCATCCGCATCATCGGCGAGGTCACCCGCGAGCGCCTCGACATCCTCCGCGAGGCCGACGCCATCGCCCGCGAGGAGCTCACCGCCTCCGGCCTGGACCGTGACATCTGGCAGTTCCCCGTCGTCCTGCTCGCCGACGTCCGCTCGGTCGGGGTCCAGGGCGACGGCCGCACCTACGGCCACCCCGTCGTACTGCGGCCCGTCACCTCCGAGGACGCGATGACCGCCGACTGGGCACGCGTCCCGTACGACGTCCTGGAGACGATCTCGACCCGGATCACCAACGAGGTCCGCGAGATCAACCGGGTCACCCTCGACATCACCTCGAAGCCCCCGGGGACCATCGAGTGGGAGTAGTTCCCCGACTCTGACCTGCGGAGGCGTCCGTCGTCGTGGCGTCCGTATCGTGCTCGGTACCGCGGGTACCTCGATGCCTTCAGGACGTTCGCATCGAGGATCAGGAGGACCGATGTCCGCCGAGCAGGACAGATTGATCGAGCTGATGAAGGACATGCCGATCGGCATGTTGACCACCTACGGGCCCGACGGTCCGCGCAGCATCCCGATGGCGCGCCAGGAGGTCGACCCGGGGGCTGAGCTGTGGTTCATCACGGCCCGCGACACCCGCCACGTCGACGCCCTCGCCACCGACCCCACCGTCTCCATCACCTTCTCGGCCCGCGACTCGTGGGTCGCGCTGAACGGTCGTGCCACGGTCGTGGAGGACCAGGAGAAGCTGAAGGAGCTCTGGACCACCTTCGCCGAGGCGTGGATGCCCGAGGGCCCCGAGGATCCCAATGCCGTGCTGCTGCGCGTCGACGTCGACGAGGCGGAGTACTGGGACACCCCGGGCGGCAAGGTCGCCTCGCTGATCAGCTTGGCCAAGACCAAGCTCACCGGCGAGACCTACGACGCCGACCACGCGACCGTCCGACCGTGAGGTGAGGGCCGTGGCCGACGAGCGTCTGGTGGCGGACCTGCTGGTGGAGAGGTTGAGGGCGTGGGGAGCACGCCGGATCTTCGGCTACTCCGGCGACGGCATCAACACCTTCATGGGCGCCCTGCGCCGAGCCGACGGAGACCCGCGGTTCGTCCAGGCACGCCACGAGGAGAACGCCGCCCTGATGGCGGTCGGCCACGCCAAGTACACCGGTGAGGTCGGCGTCGTCACCAGCACCCAGGGCCCGGGGGCGGTGCACCTGCTCAACGGCCTGTACGACGCCAAGCTCGACCACACGCCGGTCGTGGCGATCGTCGGTCAGCAGCAGCGCAGCGTGCTGGGCTCGGAGTACCAGCAGGAGATCGACCTGCAGTCGCTCTTCAAGGACGTCGCGGCCCAGTTCGTCCAGACCGTGCAGACCGCCGAGCAGGCGCCGATGGTCATCGACCGTGCCTTCCGCACGGCGCTGGCCACGCGGTCGCCCTGCGTCGTGATCGTGCCGCACGACGTGCAGGAGCTCCCCACGCCCGACCCGGCCGGGCACGAGCACGGCGTCATGGCGACTGCCGTCGAGTGGCGCCGACCTCGCGTCGTACCCACGGCGCAGGACCTGAGCGAGGCGGCGGCTGTGCTGTCCTCCGGCGAGCGGGTGGCGCTGTTGGTGGGCCAGGGCATTCGTGAGGCCGGGAGCGAGGTGCGCGCGGTGGTCGAACGGCTGGGCGCCGGTGTCACCACGAGCCTTCTCGGCAAGCCGTGGTGGGACGAGGCGCTGCCGACCAGCTGCGGCGTGATGGGCCACCTCGGCACGCATGCGTCGGGTTGGCTGATGGAGCAGTGCGACACGTTGCTGATCGTGGGGAGCAACGACCCGTGGAGCGAGTACTACCCGAAGCCGGGCCAGGCGCGCGCCGTCCAGGTCGACATCGACGGACGCCACCTCGGCAACCGCTACCCGGTCGAGGTCGGGCTGACCGGCGACGCCGCCGAGACCCTGGCCGCGCTGTTGCCGCTCCTGCCGGACCGCTCCGGCTCGTCCTGGCAGGCCGAGGTGGAGGACGTCGTACGTCGGTCGCGGCAGCTGGCCGCCGATCGTGCCGCCCTTCCCGCTGATCCGATCAACCCGGAGCTCGCCGTCCGTTCGCTCAACGCACACCTGCCAGCCGGTGCGCAGGTCGCAGTCGACGTCGGCTCGGTGACCTACTGGTACGCACGGCACCTCCAGCTGCCGTCCGGCGTCCCGGCACACCTGTCCTCGACGCTGGCGACGATGGGCTCGAGCGTCCCGTACGGCATCGCCGCCAAGCTGGCGCACCCCGACCGTCCGGTCGTCGCGCTGTCAGGCGACGGCGCGATGCAGATGGTCGGCATCAACGAGCTCGTGACGGTGTCGCGCCTGTGGCGGGAGTGGGCCGATCCCCGCTTCGCACTGCTGGTGCTGCACAACCGCGACCTGGCCGAGGTGAGCTGGGAGCAGCGGGAGATGGAGAAGGAGCCGCGTTTCGAGGACAGCCAGTCCCTGCCCGAGTTCCCGTACGCCGCCTATGCCGAGCTGCTCGGCCTGGGTGGCCTGCGCGTCGACCACCCGGACCAGCTCGACGACGCCTGGGCTCGCGCACTCTCCGCTGACCGCCCCTTCCTCATCGAGGCCGTCGTGGATCCCGACGTGCCGCTGCTGCCGCCCTTTCCGGCGGGGGAGCAGAAGCTGGACGACTTCCGCGAGGGCCTGGACGCGGAGGGCGAGTCCGGGGCGCACGCCCGGGACCTGTTGGACGAGCAGGCGGCCCAGGAGCTCGACGTGGGGCTGAGGTTTCGCGCCTCGGGTACAACTTCCCCATGAAGATCCTTCGCACCGCTGCCGCCCTCGGGATTGCCAAGAAGGTCGTGGAGGAGGCCAAGAAGCCGGAGAACCAGGCCAAGATCAAGGCGGGTGCCGAGAAGTTGAAGAGCCGCACCCGGGGTCGTCGCCCGCAGGGCTGAGCTGCGTCACACCACCCGGTGGGGCGCTTCGGACTCCCGCCCCTGGAAGGCCAGGATCGCCGGGTTGACGATGCGTCCCTCGCGGACCTCGATCGCCCGGCTCAGGGTCTCGTCGGCGTCCCAGGCGGCGCCACCCTCGAGCACGCGGCGCAGGAACGGGGTGAGGGCGTTGCTGTTCTCCCACGTCGCCGAGTTCCAGAGGTACGACGGTGAGTGGTCGACGCCGTAGTAGAGGACGTTGTCCCCGACGACGAAGGTCGGATCCTCGAAGCTGGTCGGGCGGGCGAAGCTGAAACCCATCCCCAGGTCGCAGGAGACGTCGACGACCAGGCTGCCGGGGCGGAACGCAGCCATGTCCTCGTCCTCCAGGTAGACCATCGGGTTCGCGGTGTCCTGGAGGGTGCAGTTGACGATGATGTCGTTCTCGGCGAGGTAGGCCGGCAGTGGCTCCCGGCCGCGCTCGGTGATCACGTCGCTCTGCCCGTCCGCGTCGTGCTCGAACTGCCGGATCCGCACGGAGTGGATCGGGGAGCCCACCGCGGCCACCCCGCGGTTGGTCAGGACCGCGACCTCGTGCACGCCGTGCGCGTTGAGGGCGGTCACGGCACCGCGGGCGGTGGCACCGAAGCCGATGACGACGGCGCTGAGCCGGCGTCCGTAGTCGCCGGTCAGGCCGGCCAGCTCGAGGGCGTGCAGCACGGAGCAGTAGCCGGCGAGCTCGTTGTTCTTGTGGAAGACGTGCAACCCGACCGCGCCGTCGCGGGTCCAGTGGTTCATCGCCTCGAAGGCGATCAGCGTGAGCTTCTGGTCGATCGCGACCTGGGTGAGCTCGGTGTCCTGGACGCAGTGCGGCCAGCCCCAGAGCACCTGACCCGGCGCCATCGCGGCGACGTCGGAGAGCTGCGGCTTGGGCAGCAGCACGACTTCGGAGTCGGCGAGCAATTGCTCGCGTGAGGCGAAGCCGGCGACGTGCTCGCGCAGGGCGTCGTCCTCGACGCCGAACTTGGCGCCGTACCCGTGCTCGAGCGTGATGACCGCTCGCAGGTCGGCGTCGAGATGAGGGATGTGGTCCGGGTGGATCGGCAGGCGGTGCTCGTTCTCCTTGGCCGAGGATCCGATGACGCCCAACTTCAGGAGCGTCACTTCTTCTGGCCTGGGTGGATCTTGTCGCGCATGGCGGATCTCTCTGAGAGGAAGCCTGAATGGCTCCGACCTGCGACAGTACGCGCAGTGCGACCCGGCCCGACCATCGCGACCGCGTGCATCACATCTGGGCGCTGGCCATCGCGATCGCGCCGACGAGGAGGACGAGGGTCACCATCGAGACGACGAAGATGTAGGTCCGGTGCACGCGGATGCCGTTGCCGTGGCGATGCCCCCGGGCGAGCGCGTCGGGTGTGATGCCTGCGTGCGAGGCCAGCTCCTCGGCCGTGAGGAGGTGCTTGCGCCGGGTCGCGGAGTGCTGGTTGCTGTGGTCCATGACGAGTCCTGTCTGGTGGGCTGCAGGTGATTCGTTGCCGATCGCGATCCGGGTGGCTCCGAATGTGACCGGGTTCACGTCGATCTCCCGATCGGCCCCAGAACTAGAACACGTTCCTGTACTGTCCGCGCATGAGCAAGACCGCCTCACTGGCCCGCGTGGGCCTCGTGTACCTGATCGCCTTCGGTGCCGCGACGGCGTACGTCGTCGCCGGGCCGGACACGGACCACCTCTGGCTCGACGGCCTCATCGCCGACCTCATCGCCACGGTGGTGGTCTTCGTCGGCAGCCGGACCCTCAAGAACTCCAGCTGCTACGACCCGTACTGGAGCGTGCTGCCGCCGTTCCTGGTGCTCTTCTGGTTCTTCGCCGCCGAGGGCGTGAGCGGCGTGGACGACGGTCGTGCCGTCCTGCTGATCATCGTCGTGTTCGTCTGGGCGATCCGGCTCACCGGCAACTGGCTCTACGACTGGCCGGGGCTGCACCACGAGGACTTCCGCTACGCGCCGCTGCGTGACGGCGCGGGCAGGGCCGAGATGGCCGCCGACTTCGGCGCGATCCACCTGGTGCCGACGCTCATCGTGTTCGCCGCCATGGTGCCGGCGTACGCAGTGCTGGCCCGTCCAGGCGAGCCGCTCAACTGGCTCGACGTCGTCGCGTTCCTCGTCGGCATCGGTGCGCCGATCCTGCAGTTCGTCTCCGACGCGCAGATGCGTGCCTTCATCAAGGTCCGCCAGCCCGGCCAGGCGATGGAGAAGGGCCTCTGGTCGTGGTCGCGGCACCCCAACTACTTCGGCGAGATCTCCTTCTGGTGGTCACTTGCGATGTTCGGCATCGCCGGCGCGCCCGAGGACTGGTGGTGGCTCGTCGCCGGCGCCGTCGCGATGACCCTGATGTTCCAGTTCGCCAGCATCCCGATGATGGAGAAGCGCAGCCTCGAGCGACGCCCGACCTACCAGGACATCATCGACCGGGTCCCGCGCCTGGTGCCGCGGCCGCCGCGCCGGCGGACCACGGCATGACCCGCACCCGGGTTCTCATCGCTGGACTCGGGGACAGCGGCCTGTTGACGGCCATGCATCTCGCGGGGCGCCGCGACCTCGAGGTCGTGGGGGTCTCGGTGAAGCCCGGCCTGGTCAGTGGCCAGGAGCTCGGGACGAGGCTCGCGCGCCCCGACGACTGGGCGCGCGACTACCGCATCGGGTTCGACCGCTACCGCCGGCTGGACCGGGTACGACGAATCCACGGCGAGCTGACCGGACTGGATCTCGTGGCCCGCGAGGTCACCGTGCGGACCTATGCCGACGAGGTGGTCGCCGAGCCCTGGGACGTGCTGGTGGTGGCCACGGGGGTGACGAACGGCTTCTGGCGCCGCCCCGACCTGCAGGGCGAGGACGAGGTGGCCGCGGAGCTCGCCGCGACCCACGCCCGCCTGGCGGGCTCGGACTCGATCCTGGTCGTCGGTGGCGGCGCCGCTGCGGTGAGCAGTGCGTTCCAGCTGGCGTTGACGTGGCCCGAGAAGGAGGTGGCTCTCGCCTTCCCGGGTGAGCGTGCGCTGCCGCGGCACCATCCGCGGGCCTGGCATCACGTGGAGGCTCGGCTCCGGGCCGCGGGCGTGGTCCTGCTGCCCGGTCGACGTGCCGTCCTGCCCGAGGGCTTTCGGGCTGACCGGATCACCGCCGGACCCGTGGACTGGAGCGGCGGTCAGGAGCCCCACGCCGCCGACGCCGTGGTCTGGGCGATCGGCCGGGTGCGGCCCAACACGGGCTGGTTGCCGGCGGAGCTGCTCGACGACGAGGGCTTCGTCCGCACCGACTCGACCCTGCAGGCCCCCGAGCACCCGGAGGTCTTCGCGATCGGTGACGTGGCGGCGACCGACCCGTTGCGCTCCTCCGCGCGCGGGCGTGCCGACCGGTTGTTGGCCCGCAACATCGGCGCCCATCTGGACGACCTGCCGATGCGGGAGTTCACGCCGCCCAGGAACCGGTGGGGTTCGGTGCTCGGGGTGGAGCCCGACGGACTCCGCGTCTTCGCCCCGTCCGGCCGCCCGTTCCGCTTCCCTGCCTGGTCGGTGGAGCGGGTGCTGCAGCCCTGGATCGTGCGTCGTGGGATCTACGGCGGCGTCCGCCACTTGAGGCATCTGCTTTAAATATCGGCTCCGGGGTGAGAGGGTCGCCCCATGTACCCCGGAACCTGGGCCGCCAAGAACCCCGACAAGCCCGCGCTGATCATGGCCGGAAGTGGCCGCACCCTCACCTACGGTGAGCTCGACGAGCGCAGCCTCCGGCTCGCCAACCACCTGCGGGCTGCCGGCCTCGAACAGGGCGACGTGGTCGCGATGATCAGCGACAACCGCCCCGAGACCTACGAGGTCTACTGGGCCGCACTGCGCTCGGGCCTCTACATCACCGCGGTCAACTCGCACCTCACCGCCGGCGAGGCGTCGTACATCGTGCGCGACTGCGGCGCGAAGGCACTGGTCGTCTCGGCCGCCCTCGCCGGCGCGGTCGGCGCGCTCGACGTGGAGGTCCCGTTGCGACTCGCCTTCGGCGGCCCCGTCGAGGGGTACGCCGACTACGAGGCCGCGCTCGCCGAGGCCGGCACCGCGCCGCTGCCTGCGCAGCCGCACGGCGACGACCTCCTCTACTCCAGCGGCACGACCGGTCGCCCCAAGGGCATCAAGCCGCCGCTCCCGACGTACGCGGTCGACGAGCCGGGCTACCTGTACCCCGCGATGTTCGCGCCGAGCTACGGCCTCGACGAGGACACCGTCTACCTGTCGCCGGCGCCGGTCTACCACGCGGCTCCGCTGCGTTTCGGTGGCGTGATCCACACCGTCGGCGGGACGTTGGTGATCATGGAGAAGTTCGATGCCGCGCGTGCGCTGGCCGCGATCGAGGAGTACGGCGTCACGCACACCCAGATGGTCCCCACGATGTTCGTGCGGCTGCTCAAGCTGCCCGAGGACGTCCGCCTCGGCCCGGACCTGTCGTCACTGCGCTGCGTCATCCACGCCGCGGCGCCCTGCCCGGTCGACGTGAAGCGTCAGATGATCGAGTGGCTGGGCCCGATCCTGGAGGAGTACTACGCCTCCACCGAGGCGAACGGTGCGACCCGGATCGACTCCGCGACCTGGCTCACGCACCCCGGCTCGGTCGGCCAGCCGCTGCTCGGCGTCCCGCACATCGTCGACGAGGACGGTGCGGATCTGCCCGCCGGCACGGTCGGGACGATCTACTTCGAGCGCGACGCCCGCAACTTCAGCTATCACAACGACCCGGAGAAGACCCGGTCCACCGAGCACCCGGAGCACGCCAACTGGACGACCGTCGGCGACCTGGGCTACCTCGACGACGAGGGCTTCCTCTACCTGACCGACCGGTTGGCGTTCATGATCATCAGCGGCGGGGTCAACATCTACCCGCAGGAGATCGAGGACCTCTTCACGCTCCACGACGCGGTGTCCGACATCGCTGTCGTCGGTGTGCCCGACGACGAGATGGGCGAGCGGGTCGTGGCCTTCGTCGAGACGGCGCCGGGGCATGCGGCGAGCGAGGAGCTCGCGGCCGAGCTGACGTCGTACGCACGCGAGCGGATCGCGGGCTACAAGGTGCCGCGGGAGTTCCACTTCCGCGACGTACTCCCGCGCACCCCGACGGGAAAGATGGTCAAGGGAAAGCTGCGCGAGGAGTACGTCGCGGGGTGAGTCATCTGCCTGGTGGCGTCAGGTGAAGATGCTGACGCCACCGGGACCGACCAGCAGTCCGACGACGATCAGCACGATGCCCCACAGCAACTGGCCCCTGATCAGGCTGAAGATGCCGGACACCACCAGGATGACCGCCAGAATCCACAAGATGAGCGCCATGATTTCCTCCCGTTCTGCGGGCCGGTCGGCCCGCGACTGAGGTACCCCCTGCTGAGGGGGCCAGACGGTCCCGGGTGTCCCGGGACCCCTCAGACGTCGTCCTCGGAAACGATGTGCATGGCCGCCTCCTCGGCGCTCGCGGCGGCGCCGTCGATGCCGACGTCGTCGGCCACGAGATCCTTCTCGTGGTCCTCGCCCAGGCCCTCGTCCGGAGCCACCAGACGCCCGGAGCGGGCGTCGCCGACCTCCTCGCCCGACTCGTCGGCCTCGTGCGGGATGCCGTCGTCGTCGACCTCCGCGGCGTCCGCCTCCGCGACGGGGTCGGGCTCAGGCTCCTCCTCGGCGAGGCGGTCGTCGAGGGGCTGGTCGTGCGCCTGCTCCCACGGGGTGTTGCCGTAGCGCTGGCCGGCGGAGTAGTTCTCCGGCGGCGAGTAGCCCCGGTCGAGCTCGTCGGCGACGTCGTCGCCGACGAGCGTGTCCTCGGGCTGGAGCTGGTCCTCCTCGTCGATGCTGTACTCCTCGATGTGCTCCGGATCGTTCTCGGGGACGGTGCTCATGTGACCTCCTCGGTCGGTCGGGTTCGTCGCACCAGTACCCGAAGGCCGCGCGGCTCAACGGCCGCGTCGACAGTCTGCGGAGGTGGTCGATTCGAAGAGCTCAGCTCTTCAGAGCGAGTCGCCGACCCCTGCGGTGATGGCAGCCGGTGTCGGCGATCTGGGGGTGATGGCCACGATGCCCCTGGTCGGCGCCGCCGAGAGCAGGCGATCGTCGGGGAGCCAGATCACGCCCACCTCCGACTCGGCGCTCTGGCTGACGTTCATCGGGCTGGCGGTCCCGCCGACTGCGGAGACCACGACCTCGAGGTTGCCCTGCACTGATGCGACGAAGGCGACGTCGTCGCCGTCGGGCGACAGTGCCGGCGATGCCGCATGCCCCGGCACCTGCGTCCGGGACACCTCGTTGCCTGTGGCCACGTCGACCGCGACGATCGAGTCGTTGCTTGAGCCGGTGAGGACATAGGCGACGGACGATCCGTCGGCTGACCATGTCGGATCCAGCTCGTCGGCTGAGCCCGCGGCCAGTACCACTGCCTGCGTCTCGTCGAGCCTACGAACGGAGACGTCCCTGCCGCGGTCGGTCTGGCTCACGTACGCAACGGCTGTGCCGTCCGGGGAGATGGCGGGATCGCTGGGTTCCCGACCGACGTCCAGCAGCAGGGGCTCATCGGCTCCACGGCTGATCGCGATCCGTTTGCCGTCGTCCGTCTCGACCACGAAGGCGACGACCTTCCCGTCGCTGGAGACGCTGGGCTGGAAGGCACTCCCTGGGGCGGCGACCTGCCGGGTGTCGCCGCTCCGCAGGTCGAGCACCTGGATCCGGGACGTCCCTCCGGATCGGCTGGAGAATGCCACGAAGCCAGTCCGAGCTTCGGGCGAGCCGGAGGCGTCGGCCTCCGTCGTGCTGCCGGGCGACGAGGAGGGTTCCGACCTTGCAGAGGGCGACGTCACCTCGTCACCCGCGGAATCGGCGACGTCGGGTGTCGTGCGGACGTCCTCGTCGGGTTCCCGGTCGTCCATCGCCCACCAACCGGCGAGGACG
The DNA here is from genome assembly GCF_001428565.1 of Nocardioides sp. Root190. Classification (GTDB taxonomy): domain Bacteria; phylum Actinomycetota; class Actinomycetes; order Propionibacteriales; family Nocardioidaceae; genus Nocardioides. Next base: position 573,007 of record NZ_LMIA01000008.1, read on the forward strand.
CCGGTCACCAGGACGGCCGCCGCCACCGTCGCCGGCAGCCGCCGCCGTCGAGGAGTCAAGGGTGTGGTTGGCGAAGGTGGTGCTCCCACTGCGGTGGACGGCACGGGAGCGGTGGGCGCCGCAGCCTGCCTTCCCCAGGGCTCCACGGGCGGTGGAGGTGGCGTGGGCGGCGTGGGCGGAACTGCATCCGACGGTGGAGGGGACGACACGGGAGGTGCAACCCGTGTCTGGAGGCTTGCCTGCCATCGGGAGTGAGCCTCGGCGACGAACACGTCGTCGACGCGGCCCAGCGCGTGGCCGATGGCAGCGATCGCCCAGAGGGCGCCGCGCTCGCTCTTCGCCGCGTGAGCGACGAAGGTCTCGCTGACGCTCGCGACGGCCCGGGCCGGTTCTGCGCCCTCGTCGAGCAGCCGGACGAGACGGATGACGGCACCGTTCTCGACGGCGCTCGTCAGCAGAGTGATCGCGGCGACGTCCTCGTCCTGGTCCTCGAGGCGGTCCTCGAGGCTGCCGCGCAGTGCGGTTGCGTCGTCCAGGACGTCAGGGCCCAGCTGCTGGACCAGCTGGCGCAGGGTGTGGTGGAGCGCCATCGAGCAGCTACTCGGTGGTCTCGTCGAGGTCCTCGTCCGGGTCGCCTCCGGCTGCTGCGCCCGAACCCACCAGCTGCAGGTCCCCGAAGCCGATCGTTCCGCCGCCGGCCACCGGGCTCAAGGTGATCGAGAGGCGGAGCCCGTCTGAGACGTCGACGTCGAGCGTCAGCGGCTTCTTGCCGAAGTCGATGACCTGGTTGACCTTGGGCGCGCCGTCGACCTTGATCTGGACCCGCATGCGGGTGTTGCTCTCCGACGTGTCGGTGAAACCGACGATGCCGGTGAGGCGGTTCCAGTCGCGACCCATGTCGAACTCCCACGAGCAGCCATTGCTACCGGGCTCGGCGGCACTTCCGTCGTACGGCTCACCGTCCACGAAGATCTCGCCGGTCTCGAGGTCGGCGCAGTAGTCGTTGTCCAGGGAGTCCGACAGGTAGAGCGGCTTGTTCGTAGGTGTGCGAGCGACCTGGACCTCGATCTCCGAGGAGGCCGTCTGCCCTGCCTCGGGAGTGGTGCCGAGCACCTCGCCATCGGCACGGTCGGCATCCGGCATGGGCACCTCGGTGAAGGTGATCCCTCGCTCCTCGGCCCATGCCTCGACCTTCGAGACCTGGTCACCGACGAAGTTGGGCACAGGGCCCACTGGCCCAGCGATCTTGAGAGTGATCGAGCCGGTGATCGCGCTACCCGCCCCAGGAACCGTGTCGACGATCGTGCCCGCGTCGAGCAGGCTCTCCTGCGGAGCCACGACGATGTCGCCCTCGTCGACGCCGAGACCCACGAGCTGGGTCCGTGCCTCGTCCTCGGTGAGCCCGGTGAGGTCGGGCATCGAGGCGTCGACCTCCTCGCTGACGGGAGACTCCTCCGCCTGCGAGCTCCCGGTGTCCGTGTCCTGATCCTTCGCATCGTCATCACCGCCGCCACACGCGGACGCCAATGCGGCGGTGGCGACGAGGACGGTGAGGAACCGGGCAGTACGACGTGATCGCATGGCAAGGCCTAACGTGAAGCGCGGCGGGAGCCTGCCGAGCCTAGTGGCGTTCAACCGCGGCGAACATGTATTCCGCGAAGATCGACAGCAGCCCCGATCAGAGCCGGACCGACGCAGCTTCGCGGCCCTACGCTGTCGGCGTGGAATCAATCGCCCTCGCCTTCTCCTCGGGATGGGCCAGTGGGGTCAACAGCTATCTCGTCGTGCTCGTCCTCGGCATCGCGGACCGGATCGGCGGCTTCGACCAGGTGCCCGACGTCCTCGGACGGTGGGAGGTCCTGGGCGTGGCTGCGGCGATGTACGCGTTCGAGTTCGTCGCCGACAAGATCCCGTACGTCGACACGGCCTGGGACGTCGTCTCCACGCTGATCCGGCCCTTCGTCGGTGGCGCCGTCGGCGTCCTGATCGCCGGCGACTCCTCCTCGATCAACGACCTCGCCGGTGGCGCGGTCGGCGGGACCAGCGCCTTCGTGTCCCATCTCGTGAAGACCGGGACGCGGGTCGCGGTGAACACCTCGCCCGAGCCGTTCACCAACATCGCGGTCAGCCTCGGCGAGGACGTGGTCGTGCTTGCCCTGACCTGGTTCGCGGTGCAGCACCCCTACATCGCCGGCTCGATCGCGCTGACGCTCCTGCTCCTGGGTCTCGTGCTGCTGTGGCTCTCCTGGCGACTGGTCCGGCGCGGTTGGCGACGGTTCCGGACCTGGCGCGACGGGCGCAGCGGTGGTCCCGGGGTGCCGCAACCCTTGACTTAGTTCAAGACTCGTACTAAATAGGTGGTGTGCCTCTCGTCCTCGGTGTCGACTCCTCGACACAATCCACCAAGGCCCTGCTCGTCGACGCCGACGACGGGACCGTCGTCGACCAGCGGGTCGCACGGCACCCCGGGGGGACCGAGGTCGACCCGAGGGCCTGGCTGAGCGCGGTCGAGGACGCCACGGCCGGCCTGATCGAGCGTGCCGACGCGGTCGCCGTCGGCGGCCAGCAGCACGGCATGGTCGCCCTCGACGCTGCCGGTGAGCCGGTGCGTGACGCGCTGCTGTGGAACGACACCCGCTCCGCGTCGCAGGCCGCCGAGCTGGTCGCGGAGATGGGTGGACCACAGGCGTGCGCGGAGGCGCTGGGGAGCGTGCTCGTTGCGTCCTTCACCAGCACCAAGCTGCGCTGGTTGCGCGACAACGAGCCCGACAACGCCGCCCGGGTCGAGCGGGTCCTGCTGCCGCACGACTTCGTCTCGGTCCACCTCGCAGTCCCCGGCACCGAGCCCTTCACGGATCGCGGCGACGCCTCCGGCACGGGCTACTTCGACGCACGCTCCGCCACCTGGCGCCACGACCTGCTCGGTGCAGCGCTCGGGCACCAGGCCGCCCTCCCCGTGGTGGTCGCTCCCGGTGACGTGGCCGCCAGCACTCGCGGCGGTCGCCCCCTCGCCTCCGGCACCGGCGACAACATGGCGGCCGCGCTCGGACTCGGCCTGACCCCGGCCGACGTGCTCGTGTCGATCGGCACCTCGGGCGTCGCCTCGACCGTCGCCGCCGCGCCGATCGCCGACGCCACCGGCACGGTCACCGGGTTCGCCGACGCCGCCGGCGGCTACCTGCCGATGGTCACCACCATGAACGCCGCCGGCATCCTCGACCTGCAGTGCCGCTGGCTGGGCGTCGACCACGACGAGCTCGCCCGGCTCGCGCTGAGTGCGCAGCCCGGAGCCGGCGGCGTCACGCTCTCGCCCTACTACGGCGGCGAGCGCACCCCGAACCGTCCCGGCGCCCGCGGCACCTGGAGCGGGATGGGACCGGAGACCACCCGGGCCGATCTCGCCCGGGCGGCCGTCGAGGCCCTCCTCTGCTCGCTCGCCGACGCGGTCGACGCCCTCGTGGCGCAGACCGGTGTGGAGCCCGCCCGGGTCCTGCTCGTCGGGGGAGCCGCACGCAGTGCGGCCGTCCGCGCCCTCGCTCCGGCCGTCCTGGGCCGTGAGGTGGTGCTCCCCGAGCCCGGGGAGTACGTCGCCCGCGGCGCCGCCCGCCAGGCGGCCTGGGTCCTCGCCGGGACGGCCACGCCCCCGAGCTGGCCGCTGCCGACCGAGGCGAGCCTGGCCGCCGTACCTGATCCCGACCCGAGTGTGCGCGAGCGGTACGCCGCGCTGCGCGACGGTCTCGCCACCCGTTGACCGACCCTGCCTGACCACCACCGAGAGGAACCCCTCATGAACCGTCCCGTCCCCACCTCTGCCGACCAGTTCTCCTTCGGACTCTGGACCGTCGGCTGGCAGGCCCGCGACCCGTTCGGTGACGCGACCCGCGCCGAGATGGACCCGGTGCACGCGCTGGAGCAGCTCGCGGCGATCGGCGCGCACGGCGTCAACTTCCACGACGACGACCTGATCCCGTTCGGTGCTGACGACGCGACCCGCGACGGGATCATCGACCGCTTCCGCAAGGGGCTGGCCGAGACCGGGCTGGTCGTCACGACCGCCACGACCAACCTGTTCACCCACCCCGTCTTCAAGGACGGTGCCTTCACCTCCAACAACCGCGACGTGCGGCGCTTCGCGATCCGCAAGGTGATGCGCAACCTCGACCTCGCCGCCGAGCTCGGCGCCAAGGTCTACGTCTGCTGGGGCGGCCGCGAGGGTGCCGAGTACGGCGCCGCGAAGGACGTCCCGGCCGCGCTCGACCGCTACCAGGAGGCGTTCAACGTCCTCGGCGAGTACGTCGTCGACCAGGGCTACGACCTCCGCTTCGCGATCGAGCCGAAGCCCAACGAGCCGCGCGGCGACATCCTGCTCCCGACCGTCGGCCACGCCCTCGCCTTCATCGAGACCCTCGACCGTCCGGAGCTGGTGGGCCTCAACCCGGAGATCGGGCACGAGGAGATGGCAGGTCTCAACGCGGCGGCCGGCTACGCGCAGGCGCTGTGGCACGACAAGCTCTTCCACATCGACCTCAACGGCCAGAACGGCCCGAAGTACGACCAGGACCTGCGCTTCGGCGCCGGCAACGTCCGGGGCGCCTTCTGGGTCGTCGACACCCTGGTCGCCGGTGGGTACGACGGCCCGGTGCACTTCGACTTCAAGCCGGTCCGGCCCGAGACGGAGGCCGGGGTGTGGGCCTCGGCGCGCGCCTGCATCGACAACTACCTGATCCTGCGCGACAAGGTCACCGCCTTCCGGGCCGACCCCGAGGTGAAGGCGGCCCTGGTCGAGGCCGAGCTCCCCGAGCTCGCGCGTCCGACCCTGTCCGAGGGAGAGGGATGGCGCGGGCTGCTGGACTGGACGCTGCCGGACGCCGACCGCCTGGACGAGCTCGCGACCCGCGAGGTGGCGATGGAGAAGCTCGACCAGCTCGCCCTCGAACACCTCTACGGCATTCGTGGCTGACGGCCCGGCACCGGACTCCGGTGCCGACTCGCTGCGGCGGCGCAACGCCGCCGCAGTGGTGCGTTCGCTGCGTGCGGACGGGCCTGGCAGCCGCGCGGACCTGGCGAGCCGGACCGGTCTCGCGAAGGCGACCGTGGGCACGATCGCGGCCGGTCTCGACGAGGCCGGCGTGGTGCGCGAGCTCGAGCAGGCGCGCAGCGGTGAGCGCGGCCGCCCCGGCCAGCTGCTCACCCTGGCCGACGGACGCCTCGTGGGGCTGGGCTTCGAGGTCAACGTCGAGTACGTCGCCGCCGTGGCCCTCGACCTGGCGGGCAGCGTGCGTCGGGAGCTGACCCGGCCCGTCACCGGTGTCGACGTGGTGGCAGCCCTGGCCGATCTGGCTGCCCGTCTGGCCGAGGACCTCGCCGGGGCCGGGCTCCACGCCGTCGGTGCCACGGTCGCCGTACCCGGTCTCGTCGACGGTGACGACCGGACCGCCGTTTGGGTGCCGAACCTGCCCGTCACCGGCACCGTGGTCGCCGACGTCGTCGATGCTGCCTTCGGCTGGTCCGGACGGACCCGCGTCACCAACGACGCCGACTGCTCGGCGCTGGCCGAGCTCCATCACGGCGCGGGCCGTGGATCCGACCACCTCCTCTACCTGACCGGAACGGTCGGCATCGGCGCCGGGCTGGTCGACGGCGGCCGGCTGCTGCGTGGAGCGCGTGGCTTCGCCGGCGAGGTCGGTCACCTCCCGATCGGCGAGCCCGGTGCCCGCTGCGGCTGCGGACGCACGGGGTGCTGGGAGGCCTCCGTCGGGCTGCACGCACTCCTCGAGGCCACCGGCATCAGCGAGGTCGGCACCCCGCGCGACACCGCGGCCGAGGTCGCCCGGGTCGCTGCCACCTCACCGGAGGTGCGGGCCGGTGTCGCCGCGGTCGGCCGCTGGCTGGGTCGCGGACTGGGCATCGTCACCGGCATCGTCGACCCCGCCACCATCGTCCTCGGTGGCTACTTCGCGCCGCTCGGAGACCTGATCCTCGCCCCCGTCACCGAGGAGCTCACCGCCTCGCTGGCCAGCAGCGGGCTGGGACGCCCCGACCTGCGGCTGGGCGAGCTCGGCACGGGGGTGGCGGCCACCGGTGCTGCCGAGCGAGCCCTCGAGGACGTGCTCGCCGGGTCGGTCGACCTCCTCCCCTGATCCTCCGTTGCCCGCGAAGTGCGTGGTTTTCTCCTCCGAGGTGCGTGGTTTGCTGCTGCTCTCGGTGCCGAGGACGTCGTACGTCGCGGAGAAGACCGCCGACCTCGGTGGAGCAAACCACGCACTTCGGAGGAGAAAACCGGGCACTTCGTCAGCCAGCCAGCCGAGCGGGAGCGTCCGTGACCGCTGCGGCGAGGCTCGCGACGGGGTCGACGAACACCGGCTCCATCGCCATCTCCGCCGCGCCGAGCAGGATCGAGTCGCCGCCCAGCCCCGGAAGGGCGAGGCGTACGGCGTCGCGGGCAGGTGAGAGCGCGCGTTCGGTGAGGCCGGCGGTGACCTCGGCCCGGCACAGCCGGAAGAGCGGCAGGAAGTGGCCGCCCAGGATGACCACGCTGGGGTTGAAGATGTTGACGACCGCCGCCAGTCCGCGACCGAGCTCGGTCGCGATCGAGCGCAGCTCGCGGGGTGCGGTGGTCATGTCCTCGAGGATCTCGCCCAAGCGGGCCACCTGGTCCTCCGGACACCGCAGCGCCTCGGCGATGGCGGGCGCACCGACGACCGTCTCCCAGCACCCCCGGCTGCCACAGTGGCAGACCAGTCCGCGCGGGTCGTGCGAGAGGTGGCCGACCTCGCCGGCGTACCCGGCAACGCCCTCGAGACGGTTCCCGCCGGTGATGACACCGGCACCGACGCCGACGTTGCCGGAGAGGTAGACGAGGTCGTCGACGTCGACGGCCGTCCCGCGGCGGTGCTCGGAGAGCGCGCCGAGATCGGCGTCGTTGCCGACCGCGATGGGTACGTCGAGCGAGAGCGCCGCGAGCACGATGGAACCGAACGAGACGTCGTGCCAGTTGAGGTTGGGGGCGTGCCGCACCAGGCCGTCGCTGCGTCGTACGAGGCCGGGGATCGCGACCCCGATGCCGAGCAGCGGGGCCTCCGGCGGCGACAGCGCCACGACCTGGCGGACCAGGCCGGCCACCGTCGCTCCGACCTGCCAGGCCTCGGTGTCGTGGGGGATCGGCGCCGTGGCGCGATCCCAGATCCGTCCACCGAGGCCGATCCTGGCCACGACGGCGCGGTCGACACCGAGGTCGACGGCCACCACGTAGGGACCGTCGTCGCGGATTCGCACCCCTGCCGAGGGTCGGCCCGCACCGCGACGACCGACGGCGGGGGAGGCCTGCTCGATGAGGGAGAGCTCGTCGAGCTCGCTCACCAGGCCGGCGATGGTCGACCGGTTGAGGCCCATCTGCCCGGTGAGCTCGGCTCGCGACTGCTCGCCGGAGTCGTGCACGTGACGGAGCAGGGTCCCGAGATTGTGGCGGCGGACGGCTTCCTGATTGGTCCCTGTCCCCACCCGTTGCACGCCGGCCACGTTAGACCCCGGCAGCCGAGCGACGTCGCCGGGAGATGGCGTCGACGCTCGCAGCGAGGAGCAGCACGCCACCGGTGACGATGTAGTTGATGTAGCTGGCCTGGTCGAGCAGGCCGAGGCCGTTGGGGATCGTGGCGATGACCAGGCCGCCGACGACGGCGTCGATCGCACGACCCCGTCCGCCGAAGAGGCTGGTACCGCCGATGACGGCCGCGCCCACGGCGTACAGCAGCACGTTGCCACCGCCCGAGCCCGGCGAGACCTTGCCGGTGTACGACGCCGCGAGGATGCCGGAGATCGCGGCCATGCTGGTGCAGATCACGAAGGCGGTGATCTTCATCCGGGTGACGTTGATGCCGGCGCGGCGGGCCGCCTCGGCGTTGCCGCCGACGGCGTAGAGGTGGCGGCCGAAGCGGGTGCGGGTGAGGACGAACGTCCACAGGAGCAGGAGCACGATGACGACCGGCGCCACCCACGGGATGCCGCTGATGTTGAACACGTTCGGGTTCACGGCACGGTTCTGGCTGAGCAGGGCGGTCAGCCCGAGCACGATGCCGGCGAAGACCGTGAGCTGCAGGGCGACGAGCGCGATCGGCTTGTGGACCAGGCCCTTCGCGACCCGTGAGCGGTGCTGCCACAGGGTGAGCCCGGCGAAGCCGACGACGAGGAGCACGGCGGCGATCCACCCGGCGGTGACGGGCACGTTCTTGATCGAGAGCCCGCGCAGGACCTCGTCGTTGAACCGCAGCGAGCCGCCGGAGCCGATCAGCTTGAGCGGCACGGCCTGCAGTGCGAGGAAGAACGCGAGCGTCACGACGAAGGACGGGATCCCGAGCAGCGACACCAGCGAGCCGATGGCCAGGCCGATGACGGCGCCGATCGCGAGGGCAGCGAGCACGGCCGCCCACCAGGACCAGCCGTGGTCGATCATCACCAGGGCGGTGATCGTGGCCGAGGCGCCACCCGCGACGCCGGCGGAGAGGTCGATCTCGCCGATCAGCAGCACGAAGACCAGACCCATCGCGAGCACGCAGATGGACGCGGCCTGGATCACCAGGTTGGTGAGGTTGTAGGTGGTGAGGAACTTGTCGTGAGACAGCCCGAACACGGCGAACAGCACGACGAGGCCGAGCAGTGCCGGGAGCGATCCCATGTCGCCGCCACGCAGGCGGTTGAGGTAGTCGCGGGCGGCGTCGCCGATCGTGGCGGAGCTGCGGTTGTCGCCGGTGAAGTCGCTGTCGGCGACCTTCGCGGTGTCGGTCGGGGTGGGGGCAGGGGTCTGGATGCTCATCGTCAGTTCCTCAGATCGTCGCCGCGGCGTCGTCGCGGATGCCGAGATCGCCGGAACGGCCGGCGGTGATCAGCTCCACGATCTGCTTGTGGTTGACGTTCTCGGTCGGTACGTCGGCCGCGACGCGGCCGAGGTAGAGCGCGGTGACCCGGTCGGCCACCTCGAGGACGTCGTTCATGTTGTGCGTGATCAGCACGACGCCGAGACCACGGTCGGCGAGTCGGCGCACGAGGTCGAGGACCTGCCGGGTCTGGGCCACGCCCAGTGCAGCGGTCGGCTCGTCGAGCAGCACGATGCGGGAGTTCCACAGCACGGCCTTGGCGATCGCGACGGTCTGGCGCTGGCCGCCGGAGAGGCTGGCGACGCTCTGGCGCACGGACTTCACGGTGCGGACCGACAGGGAGGCGAGGGTCTCGCGGGCCCGATCCTCCATGGTCATGTCGTCGAGGACGATGCCCTTGCGCAGCTCGCGGCCGAGGAACATGTTCTGAACGATGTCGAGGTTGTCGCAGAGCGCGAGGTCCTGGTAGACGACCTCGACGCCGAGGCCGGCCACGTCGCGGGGGCCGTTGACGTGCACGGGCGCGCCCTCGAAGAGGTAGTCGCCGCTGTCGCGGCCGTAGATGCCGGCGATGACCTTGACCAGCGTCGACTTGCCGGCGCCGTTGTCGCCGACCAGCGCGGTGACCTGGCCGGGGTAGACGGCGAAGTCGACGTCGTGCAGGACGTGCACGACACCGAAGCTCTTGTTGACGCCACGCAGCTCGAGGAGCGGGGCGAGGGGTTCGGGACGGTACGGAGCCTCAGCGCTGAGCTCGGCAGTCATGGCGGCCCTCCGGGGCGAGTTGATTGTTGTTCGGGCCAACGAAATGGCGTGCTCGTCACGAGCGCGCCGGTCTCGTCGAGGTCGCGCGTCGGGCACCCGCTCCGTGGCGGATCGCGGGTGCCCGACGTGCGGTGTGGATCAGGACAGGCCGGCGGCCTTGCAGGCGTCGGCGAAGTCCGCGGTGCAGACGTCCTCGAGCTTCTGCCCACCGTCGTCGATGACGGTGGCGACGTTGTCCTTGGTGATGGAGACCGGGTCGAGCAGGATCGAGGGCACCTCACGGCCGCTCTCGGAGTCCTTGGTGGTGCCGGTGGTCTCGGCGTCCTTGCCACTGGCGAGGGCGATGGCGGTCTCGGCGAGAGCGTTCGCCTCGAGCGTGGCGGACTTGTAGACCGTCATGCACTGGGTGCCGGCGAGGACGTTCTGCAGACCCTCGACGGTGGCGTCCTGTCCGGTGACGGGAACCTCTCCTGCTCGGCCGTTGGCCTCGAGGATCGAGATCGCGGCACCGCCCAGGCCGTCGTTGGCAGCCAGCACGCCGTCGACCTTGCCGTCAGCCTGCGTGTACAGCTGCTGGAAGATGACCGCAGCCTCCTCGTTGTCCCACTCCGGAACGGCCTGCTCGCCGACCTCGGTGTAGGTGCTGACCTTGTCGAGGACGCTGTGCGCGCCCGCCGAGAAGAGCGTTGCGTTGTTGTCGGTCGGGGAGCCGTTGAGGTAGACGATGTTCGCGTCCTTCTCGCCCAGGCAGTCCGCCAGGCCCTGGCCCTGGAGCTCGCCGACGACGGTGTTGTCGAACGAGACGTAGTACTCCGCCGAGCCCTCGAGGGTGAGTCGGTCGTAGTCGATCGTGGCGACGCCCTGCGACTTCGCCTTCTCCTGGATCGCTGCGCCCGAGGCCGAGTCGAGGTTCACGATGGCGAGCACCGTGACACCGTCGGCGAGCATCGAGTCGGCGATCTGCGCCATCTTGTCGGCGTCACCCTCGGCGTTCTGGATCGAGTACTCGACGCCGGCGTCCTTGAACGCCTTCTCGAGCGCCGGACGGTCCGCGCTCTCCCAGCGCACCGAGGACTCGGTGTCGGGGAGGATCACGCCGATCTTGCCGTCGACCTTGCCGCCGGAGTTGTTGTCGTCACCGCCGCTGTCGTCCGAGCCACATGCCGAGAGTGAGAGAGCCAGGCCGAGGCCCGCGGCCACCACCGCGCCGTACTTGCGCTTCACACCAACCGCCTCCTAGCGATTCCGGGCCCCGGTGACGTCGTCTGTCGGCGTTCGTGGTCCGGCTATATGTTGTTCGGGACAACATATGCAGTGACGGGGGTCACGTAAAGGGGTTGGCGCCAACAACTTTCTCAAGAGGTGTGTGGCCGGAAGCCGTCGTCGAGTACGCCGACGAACGGCTCCGCAGCAGGGGTGGGGCTCAGGCGCGGCTGGGGACGCCGTACAAGGTCGTGCGTTCGCGGACCGGGCGATCGATGCCGGCGCCGATCTCGACCAGTTCGGCGACGGTCTTGGCGCTGCCGTGCTCGGAGCCGGCCATGCGGGAGATGGTCTCCTCCATGAGGGTGCCGCCGAGGTCGTTGGCGCCGGCGTCGAGCATGGCGCGGGTGCCGTCGATGCCGAGCTTGACCCAGGAGGTCTGGATGTTGTCGATGCGGCCGTGGAGCAGGATGCGGGCCATGGCGTGCACGGCGAGGTTGTCGCGGTGGGTGGGGCCGGGGCGGGCGACGCCGGCGAGGTAGATCGGTGAGGAGGTGTGCACGAAGGGCAGTGGGACGAACTCGGTGAATCCGCTGGAGCCGTTCTCGCGTGCGGTGTCCTGGATGGACTTCAGCACACCGAGGTGGCCGACCCAGTGGCGTGGGTTGTCGACGTGGCCGTACATCATCGTGGAGGTCGTGGGCAGCCCGATGCGGTGGGCGGTCGACACGATCTCGATCCAGGTGCGGGTGGGGAGCTTGCCCTTGGTGAGGACCCAGCGGACCTCGTCGTCGAGGATCTCCGCGGCGGTGCCGGGCAGGGAGCCGAGGCCGGCCTCGCGGGCCTTGATCAGGAAGTCCTCGATGGACAGGCCGGTGCGGGCGGTGCCGTTGACGACCTCCATGGGGGAGAAGGCGTGCACGTGCATGCCGGGGACGCGCTTCTTCACTGCGGCGGCGATGCCGAAGTAGGCGTCGGCGGGCAGCTCGGGGTCGATGCCGCCCTGCATGCAGACCTCGGTCGCGCCGAGGTCCCAGGCCTCCTGGGCACGGTCGGCGACCTCGTCGTAGGACAGGGAGTAGGCGTCGGCGTCGCTCTTGCGTTGCGCGAACGCGCAGAAGCGGCAGCCGACGTAGCAGACGTTGGTGAAGTTGATGTTCCTGTTGACGACGTAGGTGACCGCCTCGCCGGAGACCTCGCGGCGCAGGTCGTCGGCCAGGCTGATGACCGAGCGCAGCAGGTCGCCCTCGGCGGTCATCAGGGTCAACGCGTGCTCGTCGGAGAGGTTGCCCGGATCCTTCTCTGCGGCGGCCATCGCCGATAGTCCCGGGCCAAAAGCACCGATGTACGGCGTGTCGCGGTGCTTTTGGCCCGGGACTACCGCGGCGGAGGTGTGAGAGGCGGCTTCGCGAACCGAGTCCCAGTCGCCGTACACGGAGGCGAAGTCGCTGCGCCGGTCCTCGGTGCGGCCTCCGTCAGGTCCCTCGTCGTCGATCGAGGAGTGCAGGTCGGTGCGGCCGGCGGACTCGAGCGCGGCGTCGGGCTCCTGCCAGGGCAGGCCGGTCGGACGGACGCCGGGGATCGCCAGCCCGTCCGGTCCCGCGAGCGCGGCGACGTGGGCGTGCACCCGCGGGTCGATCCAGGCCTCGCCGTGGCGCAGCGCGCCGACGACGTACTCCGGGTGCACGGTGAGCCGGGCGCGCAACTCGAAGCCGCACTGCTCGCTGATCGAGCGCAGCCGCTCCAGCGAGGGCCAGGGGCGTTCGGGGTTCACGTGGTCCGGGGTCAGGGGGGACACGCCGCCCCAGTCGTCGACACCGGCGTCGAGCAGCGCGCGGCACTCCTCGAGGTCCACAAGGTTGGGGGGCGCCTGGATGCGGGCCTTGGGGCCCAGGACGAGGCGGGTGACCGCGATCGCGGCGCGGTACTCGGCGAGGTCGAGGTCGTCGACGTGACGCATCGCGGTGTCGGGCTTGGCCCGGAAGTTCTGGACGATGACTTCCTGGATTGCGCCGTAGGCCCGCGAGGTCGCTCGCAGCGCGAAGATCGTCTCGGCGCGCTCGGTGAGGGTCTCGCCGATCCCGACCAGCAGCCCGGTGGTGAACGGGATGCCGTGGCGGCCGGCGTCCTCCAGGACCCGTAGGCGGACCTCGGGGTCCTTGTCGGGGGAGCCGTGGTGGGCCTCGCCCTTGGTCTCGAACAGGCGACGCGAGGTGGTCTCGAGCATCATCCCCATCGAGGGGGAGACCGGCTTGAGCCGGTTCAGCTCCTCCCAGCTCATCACGCCCGGGTTGAGGTGGGGCAGCAGCCCGGTCTCCTCCAGCACCCGGATCGCCATCGCCCGGATGTAGGCCAGGGTCGAGTCGTAGCCCTGCTCGTCGAGCCAGGCCTGGGCCTCGGGCCACCGGTCCTCGGGACGATCGCCCAGCGTGAACAACGCCTCCAGGCAGCCGAGCTCGGCACCCTGACGGGCGATGTCGAGGATCTCGTCGGGCGAGAGGTACGGCGCCCGCCCCTCTCGCGCGGCCTGGGCTGGGGTCTCCACGAATGTGCAGTAGTGGCACCGGTCCCGGCACAGCTTGGTGATCGGGATGAACACCTTCGGGGAGTAGGTCACCACTCCGGGGCGACCGGCCGCGACCAGGCCCGCGTCGCGCACCTTCGCGGCTGCTGCCGCGAGTCGATCGAGGTCCTCGCCGGTGGCGGCGAGGAGCACCGTCGCCTCGGCGACATCGAGCGCGGCGCCGCGCTCGGCGCGCGCCAGAGCCCGGCGGATCTGCTGGGGGGTGGGACCTTCTGTCATGGCATCCCGAGTTTACAAGGCAGGTGCCTGAATTAGAACGTGTTCCACTTTTCTGCGGACACGGGTCCTTGGTGCGGGGCCCTCAGTTGGGGACCTCGTCGAAGAGCTTGCCGACGCTCGCCCTGAAGTCGCCTCGGTAGGACCGGGGGAAGGACCACGTGACGATGGTGCCCTTGCCGCCCGGCACCACGGTGACGGTGTCGGAGCAGCGGCCACTGGTGGCCATGCACCCGCCGCCGTCGCTGGTGTAGCGGGCGGTGATGGAGGCGTAGTCCTTGAAGCCCTCGTAGTGCAGCTGGAAGGAGTAGCAGCCGGGCTGCTGGGTGCACTTCTTGGCGGGGCGCTTCCAGAAGATCCGCTTGGGCTGGGAGGTCCCGCAGATCTCGGTCACCTTCTCCGCGGTGGACCCCCAGGGGAGGGTCGTCACGGCCTGCGCCTCGACGCAGCGTCGTACGCCGCCCTCCTCGGTGTCGACCGTGACCGTGTCACCGCTGAGCGGGGTCCAGCTGCCCTCACCGCCGGTGCTGATCACGGTCTCGCCGGGCGAGGTCTTGACCGGCTCGGTGAAGACCACCTCGAGCGAGCGGTAGGCGGCCCGCGCGACGCCCCGCGGGATGTCGGGCTCCTCGAGGTAGCACTCGTCGAGCTCTGCCACGGCCTCGGCGCTGTCCTCCTCGACCGACTCCTCGCCGTCGGTGAGGGTGAACGACTCCTGGGCGAAGAACGCGCCGAGGGCGGCGGTGTCGACGCCGTCGAGGCACTCGGTGTCGGTGATGCCCCACTCCTTGCCGACGGCCTTCGCCCAGTCATCGTCGCAGTCGAGCAGGCTCTCGTTGAAGGCGACCGCGTCGTCGCCGCGCCACTGGCCGTTGTAGGCCCACGAACCGCCGTCGTACTCAACGAGGCCGCGGTCCTGGAGTCCTTCGGAGCGGTACTCGTGCACGAGGTCGTCCACTGCGCACTCGACCTGGTCGTCGTCGGCCCAGGCCGGCTTCTCGACCCCGTCGACGATCGCGTCGGCGGCGTCCTTGTCGGCCGCGCTCAGCGGGCCGATGCCGAAGCGACCGGTGGCGTAGAGGAAGCCGGCAACGGCCAGCCCGGCGACCAGGGCCAGGGAGAGCAGGGCCGCGATGACCAAGCCGACCCGACGCCGGCGGGGCGGCGGGGCGCCGTACCCGGGACCGCCGAAGCCGGGCGGAGGTCCGTACGGCGGGCCCTGGTGCGGAGGACCTTGGTTCGGCGGACCCTGGAGGTGCGGGGCGAGGGGAGGAGGCGTCGGCGACCACTGCGGTGGCTGCTGCTGGGGCGGCATCGCCGTCGGCGGCAGTGCGGGCGGACCCGACGGGGGACCGGAGGGTGGCGGACCGCTCGGGCGCGCGCCGCGCGGGTTGGTCGGTTCGTCCGACGGCCAGATCGGATTCGTCTCGTCACCCATGTGCTGAACCCCTTGCTCCCGCAGGCCGTGCATCGGCCCGCGGGAGCATCCTAGGTTTCCTGGCGGTTGCTAAACCCCTGCCGGCACCTTCGCCGAGGTGTCCGGCTCCGCTTCGGGCTCCTCGGCCACGACGTTCTCGCCGCGATCGAGGTTGCTCGGCCACCAGATCTTGCCGCCGATGTCGAGGTTGATCGCCGTGACCAGCACCGAGCGCACGATCATCGTGTCGAGCAGGACGCCGAGCGCGACCGCCACACCCAGCTCGGCGAGGAACACCAGCGGCAGGGACCCGAGGACCAGGAAGGTCGCGGCGAGCACCAGTCCGGCCGAGGTGATCACCCCGCCCGTCGAGGACAGTGCGATCAGCGAACCCTTCCGGGTGCCATGGGCTGCCGTCTCCTCGCGGACCCTGGTCATCAGGAAGATGTTGTAGTCGATGCCCAGGGCGACGAGGAAGACGAACGCGAACAGTGGGAAGCCCGGATCCGCCCCGGCGAAGCCGAACACGAACTCGAACAGCAGTGCCGAGATGCCGAGTGCCGCCCCGAAGGACAGCACCACGGTGGCGATCAGGATCACCGGCGCCAGGACGGCCCGCAGCAGCAGCAACAGGATGATGAAGACCACGAGCAGGACCAGCGGGATGATCACCAGGTTGTCGCGGTTGGCGGCGATCTTGGTGTCGAGGTAGAACGCCGCACCTCCGCCCACCAGGGCGCTGGCCCCGTCGACGTCGTGGACCGCGTCGCGGCTGGCCTCGACGATGTCGAACGCCTTCTGCGAGGAGATGTCGGCCGCGATCGTCGCCTCGAAGTAGGACCGGCCATCGCTGAGGGGAACGGCGGTGCCGGGTGCGCCCAGCCCCTCGACCCCAGCCAGTGCCTGCGAGACCGCGTCGATCTGGTCGGTGTCGGCCACCACCTGGATCGTGTTGGACGCGTCCTGCAGGCCGTGGTCCTCGAGGAGCTTCTGACCCTTGATCGAGTCGAACTCCTTCGTGTAGGTCTCCTCGGTCGACAGGCCGCCGGTGTCGAGCCGGATCAGGCCCACGCAGGCGACCAGCAGCAGGCCGGTCGTGACCACCCAGACAGCGCGGGGGCGGGGCTTGATCGCGTTGCCGACCTTGGCCCACAGACCGGAGCTGGTGGGCTCGGGAGTCCCGAAGGTGGGGCGCTTGGGCCAGAACACCCACCGGCCGCAGATCACCAGGAGCGCGGGCAGCAGGGTCACCATGACCAGGAAGGTGGCGGCGATGCCGACCGCGATCACCGGTCCGAGACCGGCGGTCGAGTTGAGATCGGCGAAGACCAGGCACAGCATCCCGACGCAGACCGTGGCGGCGCTCGCGAGGATCGCGGGTGCAGCACGGTGCAGCGCGAACGCCATCGCCTCGTGCCGGTCGTCGTGGCGACGCAGCTCTTCGCGGTAGCGCGCGACGAGCAGCAGGGCGTAGTCGGTCCCTGCCCCGATCACCAGGATGCTGAGGATCGCCTGGCTCTGCCCGTTGACGGTGAGGTCGGCGTGCTTCGCGAGCAGGTAGACCACACCCGTGGCGATCAGGTTGGCCACCACGGCGCAGATGATCGGCAGCAGCCAGAGGATCGGGCTGCGATAGGTGAACAGCAGGATGATGATGACCACGCCGAGGGTGGCGAAGATCAGGTTCGTGTCGATGCCCTCGAAGGACTCGGCAGCGTCGGCGGCCTGGCCGCCGTAGCCGGCGAGGTGGACGGTGGCACCGTCGATCTTGGCGAGGCTGCGGATGTCCTCGGCCGCATCGGGAATGGCATTCCAGCCGTCTTCGCCGAAGTTGAGGACGAGGTAGAGGTAGGCCACCTCGCCGTCATCGGACACGAGCTTCTGCGGCAGTCCGGCCTGCTCGGCCACGTTGGGGGAGAGGACGTCAGGGGTTCCGTCGTCGTTGGAGTCGGTCACCCCGTCGACGTCGGCGCCGATCTCGGTCGCGTGCTCGTCCATCTCGGCGAAGTCGGCGTCGGTGAGTCCGCCGTCGCGCTGGTAGACGACGAGGGTCGGGATGTCGTTGGGGTCCTGGGTGTTGGAGCTGGAGAGCTCCTCGAGGACCTTGGTGGACTCGGCCGACTCGGGCAGCCAGGAGGATGCCTCGTTGTTCTGGACGTCGGCGAGCTTGGCGTTGAGGGGCGCGAGCGCAAAGGCAATGAAGAGGACCGCCACGGCGACGATCCACTTCGTGACGGGGCCGGTGAGCTTTCCGGCGATCTGACGGTGCATGCGGGGAACTCTTCCAGTGGGGACCGACAACGGCATCGGGATTTCTCCGGATCTGACCCTGAGATCACCCCGGACTCATCGCGGAGCGGGAACTTTTACCTTCCCGCACCCACACGACGTACGGCGACCCCGGAATGTGACATCCCGGGGTCGCCGTACTTCTGCGCGTTCGTCGTCGGTCGACGGGCTCAGAGGCCCAGTGACCGCCCGATGATCTCCTTCTGGATCTCGGTCGTGCCGCCGTAGATCGTCTGGATGCGGGTGTCGGCGTACGCCTTCGCGATCGGGTACTCCAGCATGTAGCCGTAGCCGCCGTGCAGCTGCAGGCCCTGGTCGACGATCTTCTTCTGCAGCTCGGTGGTCCACCACTTCGCCATCGACGCCAGCGCGGTGTCGACCTCGCCGGCATTGAGCAGCTCGATGCAGTGGTTGACGAAGACCCGCGCGATGTAGGCCTCCGTGGCCATCTCGGCGACCTCGAAGCGGGTGTTCTGGAACTTGCCGATCGGCTTGCCGAAGGCCTCGCGGGTCTTCGTGTAGTCGATGGTCAGCTCCAGCACGTGCTCGATCGCGGCGACCGCGATGCAGGCGATGGAGACACGCTCCTGGGGCAGGTTCTGCATCAGGTAGACGAAGCCGTGGCCCTCCTCGCCGAGCAGGTTGGCCTTCGGCACGACGACGTCCTCGAAGCTGAGCTCCGCCGTGTCCTGCGCCTTGAGGCCGAGCTTCTCGAGGTTGCGGCCACGGGTGAAGCCCTCCATGCCCTCCTCGACCACGAGCAGGCTGATGCCGTGCGCGCCGGCCTCGGGATCGGTACGGGCCACGACGATGACCAGGTCGGACAGGATGCCGTTGCTGATGAAGGTTTTCGTGCCGTTGAGGACGTAGTGGTCGCCCTTGTCGATGGCGGTGGTGCGGATGCCCTGCAGGTCCGACCCGGCGCCGGGCTCGGTCATCGCGATGGCGGTGATCAGGTCGCCGGACACGGTGCCGGGGAGCCAGCGCTGCTTCTGCTCCTCGGTCCCGAGGGTGATGAGGTACGGGACGATGATGTCGGTGTGGACCGCGAAGCCCGGTCCGCTGGCGCCCGCCCGGGCGCTCTCCTCCGCGATGATCGCGTTGTAGCGGAAGTCCTTGATCCCGGGGCCGTCGTACTCCTCGGGCACCTCGAAGGAGAGGAGGCCCGCCTCGCCGGCCTTGCGCCACACCTCGCGGCTGACGACGCCGTCCTTCTCCCACTGCTCGTGGTGCGGCATCACCTCCCGCTCCATGAAGGCACGCACGGTCTTGCGGAAGTCCTCGTGCTCGGTCTCGTAGATGCTGGGACGCTCGGGCATCAGGCCACCCATTCCTTGATCTGTGCGATGGTCGCGGCCGGGTCGTCGGACGCGGGGGACACGGAGAGGTTCGTGACGCCGGACTCCTTGAAGGCGGCGATCCGCTCCTGGACGTACGACGCGGAGCCGACCAGGTTGCCGGCCTCGAGCCACTCGAGTGGCACGAGCGCCTCGGCTTCCTTCTTCTTGCCCGACAGGTAGAGGTCCTGGATCTCCTTGGCCTCCTTCTCGAACCCGTACTCGCAGGCGAGCTGGTTGTAGAAGTTCTTGTCGCGCGCGCCCATGCCGCCGACGTACAGGGCGTAGAGAGGGCGCATGAAGTCGAGCAGGGCCTTGGTCTCGGGGCCCTCACCGATGGCGACCATGCCGCCGGCGCAGATCTCGAGCGGCTTCAGGTCGGCGGAGCGCTTGGCGCCACCGCGGGCGAGCGGCTCGCCCCAGACGTCCTTGGCCTTCTCGGGGTAGTAGAGGAAGGGGAGCCAGCCGTCGGCGACCTCGGCAGTCATCGCGACGTTCTTGTCGCCCAGCGCGGCCACCCAGATCGGGAGGTCGGCGCGCTCGGGGCGGTTGAGCAGCTTGAGCGGCTTGCCCAGGCCCAGACCCTGGCCCTCGGGCAGGGGGACCTGGATGGTCTTGCCCTGGTAGTCGAGGCGCTCGCCGCGCAGCCCGGCGCGCAGGACCTCGATGACCTCGCGGGTGCGGGTCAGCGGACGGTCGTAGGCCATGCCGTGGAAGCCCTCGATCACCTGCGGGCCGGAGGCGCCGAGGCCGAGGACGGCGCGGCCGCCGGAGACGTTGTCGAGGCCGGCCGCGGTCTGCAGCAGGGCGCCCGGCGTGCGGGAGTAGACGTTGAGGATGCCGGCGCCGATCTCGACGGTCTCGGTCTTGGCGGCGAGGTAGCCCATCAGGGTCGGGGCGTCGAAGCCGTAGGGCTCGGCCACCCAGATGGTGTCCAGCCCGGCCTTCTCCAGCGCGGCGACCTGGTCGGCGGACTCGCGCGGGTTGCCCGCATAGACGAGGGGCATCGAGAGCTTCATGGAGATCCCTTCCGGCCTCGCGGCCGATCAACGACGATGTCGATGGCGGGTGCGAACCCCGCCAGTACAACTGTGACAGTAATACTGTCACAATGTCCATGGTCTCCCTTTGCGAGACCTGCTCCACCGCGACCGCGCGCCACCTGATAGGACGAAGCGTGACTTCTGAGACCAACTCGACCGAGATCCGCCACTACACCGTCGCCGTCATCGGTGGCACCGGGCCGCAGGGCAAGGGCCTGGGCTACCGCTTCGCCCGGCACGGCCACGACATCGTCCTCGGCTCCCGCGCCGCCGAGAAGGCCGAGGTCGTCGCGGCCGAGGTGACCGAGCGTCTCGCCGGTCTCGCCGGTGCCGGCACCGCCACCGGTGCGACCAACGCCGACGCGATCGCCGCCGCCGACGTCGTCCTGCTCGCCGTCCCCTACGACGGCCACGACGAGCTCGTCGCCGCCCTTGCCGAGAACGGCGCGCTCGACGGCAAGACCGTCATCTCCTGCGTGAACCCGCTCGCCTTCGACAAGCGCGGCGCGCACGGCCAGGTCGTCAACGGCGGTGAGGGCTCGGCCGCCGAGTCCGCCGCCGAGCTCGCCCCCGAGGCGACCGTCGTCGGTGCGTTCCACAACGTGTCCGCGATCGGCCTGTGGAGCGAGGACGAGTTCCTCGACGAGGACGTCATCGTCGTCGGCGACTCCGTCGAGGGCAAGCAGGTCGCCATCGACCTCGCCGCCGCTGTGACCGGACACCCCGGCATCGACGGTGGCAAGCTCCGCCTCGCGCGCGTGCTGGAGCCCTTCACCGCCGTGCTGATCTCGATCAACCGGAAGTACAAGATCCACTCCGGCATCAAGGTCACGGGCCTCGGCGGGCACTGAGGCACACCCCGGGTCAGCTCGGCCCTGAGGACTCGTGAGCCCACCCGCGCGATCGTGCGCGGGTGGGCTCCGACATTTCTGGCGTCCGGTCAGCCGGTCAGCCGGTCAGCCGATCAGCCGTTCGATGATCGCCGCGGCCTCGGGGCCTGGCGTCCACACGGTGTCTTCGGTCCCCTCGACATGGAACCTGTTCGAGCCGCAGAGTCCCGAGAGACGGACGAGGTCACGCCACGCCGTGAGCCCGAGGATCCGGGGGATCGGCGGAGGGTCGGCCAGGCAGCTGGGCATGCCGGCGCCGGACTGGGTGTTCTGCTCCATGTCCGCGACCAGGACTTCCATGTCCCGTTCGGCGATCTCGGCTCGACGGTCCACCCGCCCGCCGCTGGTGACGCACAGGACGGCGACCTCGAGGTCCTGCGCCCGGCCCAGAGGGATGGGCGCGGTGACGGTGTCGAGACGCCGGAGGCACTCGAGTCCGTCTGCTGTCGACACCTGAGGCGGCTCGAGGCCCTCCCGCTGCTCGCGCAGGAGCTCGATGAAGCGCTCCAAGGGGGCATCGGCGCCGATCCGCTCGGCGCCGTTGACGACGACCTCGCGGCAGCCGTAGAGCCGGCCTGCGGCGACGACCGAGGTGCCGTCGGCGTAGGCGAAGACGAGTTGGTAGCCGGGGCCCAGCTCCTCCGTGCATGCCCGGGGTGCGGCGTCCTCGAGCCCGTTCACCGCCGCGGCAACGTCGTCGACCTCGGTGACCAGTGCGTCCTGCGGGACGTCGATCAGTACGACGCCGCCGTCGCACAGGCGCACCGAGACCGCGCCGTCCGGGACGTGGTCAGGACCTACCTGCGTCAGCGCGTCGACCGGCTCGGCCGGACACGTAGCGACGTCCAGGGGCGACGGCGGCTCGGCCGCGACACGATCCGGCGACCGTCCGTCGCCGAGCGTCGCGATCGCGCCGACCACGGTGAGGGTCACCGCGACGCTGGCGGCCCCCACGATCGTCGTACGACGCCGGTCGCGCCGCGCGCGAGCCAGCGCCGCTGCCGCGCGGTCGGGCGCCCCGGGCGCCTCGGGCACGGCATCGGCCAGTCCGGCGCGCAGCCAGTCCTCGTCAGTCATGGGGTGACTCCTCTCGTCGTAGGTGGGGAGAGGAGCGCAGGGCAGCGAGCGCCCGCGAGCACTGGCTCTTGACGGTGCCGGTGCTGATGCCGAGGGCAGCGGCGGTCTGCTGCTCGGTGAGGTCCTCGAAGTAGCGCAGGACCACGACGGCGCGTTGACCACGGGGCAGGCGTCCGAGCGCTTCGACCAGGTCGTTGCGCCCATCGCTGTCGTTCGCCGCAGCGGCCGTCTCGGGCAGGTGCTCGGTCGGTCGCTCCGCGCGCCATTTGCGGCGCCACCACGACACGTAGGTCGTGAACAGAACCCGGCGTACGTAGGGCTCGAACCCGTCGGCACCGATCCGGCCGTAGGCACGCCAGCACTTCGCCAGCGCGGTCTGCACGAGGTCCTCGGCGAGCTGGTGGTCGCCGGTGAGCAACCACGCCGAGCGCCACAATGCGTCGCCCCGCGCGACGACGAAGGCGTCGAACCCGTGGTCCGCGCCGTCATCGACGGCGTCCTCCGGCATCGCCCTGTCCACCACCGTTCGCTCCATCAGCACTCCTCTCACCTGCAAGAAGCGGTGAGGGGTGCCGAAAGGTTGTCAGCCAGCGAGGCCTTCGACGACCTCTGTGCCGGGCAGCTGCACCAGCAGGCTCCCGGGGACGAGGAGCTTCGAGCGCCGCAGTCCCGAGCCGATCACCGCGACCTCGATGTCTGCCACCCGCGTGTCGACCAGAAGGCGCCAGCCCTCCGGCAGGCCGACGGGCGTGATCCCGCCGTACTCCATGCCGGACTCCGCGACCGCCCGCTCGAGCGGCAGGAACGACGGCTTGCGTACGTCGAGCAGCCGCTTGACGGTGTGGTTGACGTCGGCGCGGGTGTCGGCGCGCACCAGGCAGGCCGCGATCCGCTCGACCCCCTCCCGCTTGCCGGCGACGAGGACGCAGTTGGCGCCGGCCTCCATCGACAGCCCGTAGGCCTCGCTCATCGCTGCCGTGTCGGCGAGGTCGGGATCGATCTCGACCACGGCGACGCCGGCCGCGCCGGGCCAGGCGGCCAGGGCTGCGGCGACCGGCGCCGCGACGAGCTCGGGGTGCTCCAGTGCAGGGAGCGAGGTCAGGCCGGGGAGCTGCGGAAGTGCTAGTGCCACCCGTGCATGGTGCCTGACCCGTGGGAGCCGTGGTGGGACGACCCGTGGTGGGGGCCGTGGTGGGGGCCGTGGTCGCGCGGGCCACGCAGGACCGTGGCGAGCAGCCCGACCGCTCCTGCGGCGAGCCACGGCAGGCCCATCACCCAGCCGTTGTCGGCCAGGTCGACGACGTCGCCCTTGACCAGTGCCCACACGACGACCAGGCCGCTGAAGGCGACGCCCATGACCAGGTGCCCGGTGTTGACGGGGTGCCAGCCGGAGCGGCGCGGGCGCTCGCCGGACCGGTCGCCCGAGGGGTGGCCCTGCGGGTCGGTGCGGTCCTCACGCGGACGCTCGGGGCCGGTGGTGTCGAACTCGTGGGTGCTCATGCCGCGTCCTTCGCAGTGATGATCTCGAGCTGGCCGAGGCTGAGGTCGGCGTCGATCTCGAGGACGGGGTCCTCGGCGTCGCCGTGGCTGGCCCGGTCGGAGCTGTCGGACTTCTCGCCGAAGAGGATGACCTCGCCCAGCTCGATCGAGGCGTCGGCGTTCACGCGGAGACCCTCGTCGGGGACCACGATGCGGAGGTGGCCGACGTCGAGGTCGACCTCGAGACGATCGCCGTCCAGCTGCGCCAGCTCGGTGGCGTCCAGGCCGGTGAGGTCGATGACGATCTCGCCGATCCCCAGGCTGTAGCTGGTCTTGAGCTCGGCAGCCGTGTCGGGCTTCTTGTTGATCTCGCCCATCTCGACGTCGTCGACGACGGAGGTGACGGCGGTGGCGATCGCGGCCAGCAGGCCGATGAAGATCAGACCGCCGGCCCGACCGTAGAACGCCCCGACCAGGAGCATCAGGCCGATCACGCCCAGCGCGGTCGCGGGGTAGGCCGAGACCGCCACGTCGACGCCCGCCAGGTGGAGCGTGCCGACGACACCGAGGCCGAACGCGGCGAGCGCGAGGGTGAAGGGGAAGAGCAGCGGTCCGCGGCGCCTCGGCTCGGCCGGCCTCGGCGGCGGGGGAGGTCCGGGACGGTAGCCGGGGTACGTCGGGCCGTCGGCACCGGCGTCCGGTGCGAGCCCATCAGCAGCGCCCGAGCCGCCGAAGCGGCGGTCCTTGGCCTGCTTGCCGCCCAGCACGACGATCATGACCAGCCCGACGACCATGAGCGGCCAGGGGACGTCCATCCCGCCGACCGAGTCCCCGATCACCGAGGCCGCCGCGAGCACCCCCGCGATGATCAGTGCCGCGGTGCGCACGCCGTCCTCGGTGTGGATCACCGTGTCACCGGTGTCCTCCTCGGGCACGAGGATCCAGGCGACGCCGTACAGGATCAGGCCACCGCCGCCGAAGAAGGTGAGGATGACGAACGCGACCCGCACCAGGAGCGGGTCGATGTCGAGGTGGCGGGCGACTCCGCCGGCCACACCGGACACCTTGCGGTCGGTCCGGCTGCGGCGCAGTGCAGCGAGGTCACGGACCTCGTCACGGCTGACGCGGGGTCCGGCGCTGGGCGGGCCGCTGGGGGTGCTCGGCCCCTGCTCGGGACCCGTCGGGCCGCTGTCGGTGTCGTACGGGGAACTCATGGCTCAAGCCTGCTGTCGAAAGATGTGGCACACCATCGGGGACAGCCCTGATCCTGCCGCATCCCCCGAGGGATCACCTCAGGGTCGGATCAGGGTCGTTCCCCCTGCTCGCACGGGGTGCGCTGTGTGACGATGGAACCACCATGAGCACCACTGCGACTGCGCCCGCCCCGCCGGCGTCCCGAGAGGTCCGCCGCGCCTGGCGTGACCTCCGCGACCCGGTGCTGGGCGGCGTCGCCTCCGGACTGGCCGCACACCTCGGCGTCCCGGTGGTCTGGGTCCGGGTCGGCTTCGTGGTCGCGACCTTCGTCGGTGGGGCCGGTGTCGCTGCGTACGCCGCCCTCTGGGCCCTGCTGCCCGCCGGGCCGCCGCCGTCGCTGCTCGCCCCCGGGCTGGAGAGCGCGACCCGCGACGGCCGCCGCCCCGGCCGCGGCCGCCGGCTCTCCGACCTCGGCCCGGTCATCACGCTGTCGGTGCTCGGTGTCGGCGCGATCTTCGCGGCCGGCGCCGTCCTGGGCAACGGCTGGTGGGTCTGGCCGCTCGGGATCGCCGTCGTCGGCATCGCCCTGCTGTGGCGGCAGGCCGACGAGGCGCAGCGCGAGCGCTGGCTGGACGCGAGCGGCAAGGTCGACCCGATCCGGGTGATCCTCGGTGGCGGCGGCTGGGCCGCCTGGGCCCGGATCGCCGCGGGCGTCTCGCTCGTCGTCGTCGCGCTGGTGCTGTTCGCGCTGCGGGACGGCTCCCTGTCCCTGGCCCGCGACGCGGTGATCGCCATCCTGCTGGCGATCGGTGGCATCGGCATCGTCGCCGGACCGTTCGTCTACCGGCTGATGTCGGAGCTCAGCGAGGAGCGCGAGGAGCGGGTCCGCACCCAGGAGCGGGCCGACGTCGCCGCCCACCTCCACGACTCGGTGCTGCAGACCCTCGCGCTGATCCAGAAGAACCCCGCCGACGCCGCCCGTCTCGCCCGCTCCCAGGAGCGCGACCTGCGCTCCTGGTTGTACGCGGGGGAGTCGATGGACGAGGCGACCGTGGCCAGCGCCCTGCGTGCTGCCGCCGCCGAGATCGAGGACGCCTGGGGCGTCGCGGTCGACGTGGTCGCCGTCGGTGACGTCGACTTCGACGAGACCCTCCGTCCGATCGTCCAGGCCGCCCGCGAGGCGACCGCCAACGCGGCCAAGCACGCCGGTGTCCCGCGCGTGGACGTGTACGCCGAGATCACCCCGACCGGCATAGACGTCTTCGTGCGTGACCGCGGCGTCGGCTTCGACCAGCACGCCACCCCGGAGGACCGGCTCGGCGTGCGGCGCAGCATCATCGACCGCATGGAGCGTCACGGAGGGCGGGCGGAGATCCGTTCCGCGCCGGGCGAGGGCACCGAGGTGCGACTGCACCTGAGCACCACCAACGACAAGGGAGACCGATGAGCGAGCCCGTTCGGGTCGTGGTCGTCGACGACCACGCGATGTTCCGCCGGGGCGTCAGCGCCGAGCTGGGTACGACGGGGGCGGGCCGGGTCGAGGTGGTGGCCGAGGCCGCTGACGTCGACGAAGCGGTCGCGGCCGTGCTCGAGCACCGGCCCGCCGTCGTACTCCTCGACGTGCACCTGCCCGGCGGTGGCGGGGTCGAGGTGATCCGTCGGGTCAACGACTCCGAGGTCCGCTTCCTCGCGCTCTCCGTGTCCGATGCGGCCGAGGACGTCATCGGCACCATCCGCGGCGGCGCTCGTGGCTACGTCACCAAGACGATCACCGGACCCGAGCTGGTCGACGCGATCGGTCGCGTCGCGGACGGGGACGCGGTCTTCTCGCCGCGCCTGGCGGGCTTCGTCCTCGACGCCTTCGCGGGAGCCGGGATCTCGGCCGACCTGGCGAGCGTGGACGAGGACCTCGACCGGTTGACCGAGCGGGAGCGCGAGGTCATGCGCCACATCGCGCGCGGCTACTCCTACAAGGAGGTCGCCAAGGAGCTCTTCATCTCGATCAAGACCGTCGAGACCCACATGTCCTCGGTGCTGCGCAAGCTGCAGCTCTCCTCGCGCCACGAGCTGACCCGCTGGGCATCGGACCGGCGACTGCTGTGAGAGGTCCCGTCGCGGCCCTCGCGGCGACGGCACTGGTCCTGTCGGCCCTGCTGGCAGGCTGCTCCGACGACACGGCCGACGAGCCGACGCCGTCCGGCGAGACGCCCACGTCCGGAGGTACGACGACCCCGGCCGGTCCGGGACAGAGCGCGACGGCTGACTCCGGCCCGGCGTACTCCGACTGGGAGCTGGGCGTCCACGTCCTGCCGCGCACGGACGCCGGTTTCGGCGAGATCCGCCCGACGCCGAAGTCCCTGCGGGTGCGCCGGTTCCCGACCGCGGACCTGCTCGCGCCTCCGGACGGCGACCGCTTCGCGTCCACGATCGGGCCGGTGACCGACGCGATCCGAACGCGGATGGGGGACACCTGGTCGCCGCGGTGCCCGGTGGGCCTGGCGGACCTGAGGTACCTGACCGTCTCCTTCCGCGGCTTCGACGATGCCGCGCACACCGGCGAGCTGGTCGTCGCGGCGAGCGAGGCGGAGAAGGTCGTGTCGGTGTTCCGGGCGTTGTACGCCGCTGACTACCCGATCGAGGAGATGCGCCTGCCGACGACGGCGGACCTCGAGGCCCCGCCGACCGGGGACGGCAACAACACGGCGGCGCTGGTCTGTCGCGCGGCCCGCGGCGCGACGTCCTGGTCGGCGCACGCCTACGGCCTGGCGATCGACGTGAACCCGTTCCTGAACCCGTACAGCAAGGGCGAGGTCGTGCTCCCGGAGCGGGCCTCGGCGTACCTCGACCGGACCCGGACCCAGCCGGGCATCCTCCACGCCGGTGACCTCGTGGTCCGCGAGTTCGCCCGGATCGGCTGGACCTGGGGCGGGTCCTGGAGCTCGCTGAAGGACTACCAGCACTTCAGCGCCACTGGCCGGTGAGGTGCCGCCGGTCCGGGCCGCGCGACCACTAGGATCCGGCCATGGAGACCGTGCGCCTGATCCTTCTCGTCATCCACATCCTGGGTTTCGCAGCCCTGATCGGCGGTCTCCTCGCCCAGGTCGGGCCGGGTGAGAAGAAGGTCACCGGCGTGATGCGCGACGGCGTCGGCACGGCCTTCCTCGCTGGCCTGCTGCTCGTCGGTGTGCTCGAGGGCACCGACGGCGTCGAGGTCAACCACGCCAAGATCGCGGTCAAGCTGGTCATCGGACTGGTCCTGCTGGTCCTCGTGATGGCCAACATGCGCAAGGAGAAGATCCCGAACGGCCTCTGGGCCGGTCTCCTCGTGCTCTCGATCATCGAGGTCTGCGTCGCGGTGATGTGGTCCTCCGTGCACCAGGTGAGCTGACCCGCGACCTCCTTCCTGGTCACATCACGGACGGTCGGTGAGTCCGTGGCGCAGGCCGTCGGCGGTGCGCCGTAGGCTGGTCGGAGCATGATCGACTCCACCAGCACCGCGACCCCGGCCCTGACCGCAGAGACCCTTCTCGAGGGGCTCAACGACCCGCAGCAGCAGGCCGTTCGCCACGAGGGGTCAGCCCTCCTGGTCGTCGCCGGCGCAGGCTCGGGCAAGACCCGGGTGCTCACCCGCCGGATCGCCTGGCTGATCGCCGTACGCCGCGCCCACCCCGGCTCGATCCTGGCGATCACCTTCACCAACAAGGCCGCTGCCGAGATGAAGGAGCGCGTCGCCGAGCTCGTCGGCAACCGCGCGCGGATCATGTGGGTCAGCACGTTCCACTCCGCGTGCGTCCGGATCCTGCGCAAGGAGGTCGAGCACCTCGGGCACGAGCGGTTGAGGTCGAACTTCTCGATCTACGACACCCAGGACCAGAAGCGGCTGATCTCGCTGGTCTGCAGCGACCTGGACCTCGACCCGCGCAAGTTCCAGCCCGGCCCGGTCCTGCACTGGATCAGCGAGCACAAGAACGAGCTGCGCGACCCCGACGAGGTGGCCGCGCAGGCGACCAACTCGGTCGACGAGAGCTATGCGGCGGCGTACAAGTCCTACCAGCGGCGCCTGCGCGAGGCGAACGCGATGGACTTCGACGACCTGATCCTGGAGACCGTGCGGCTGTTCCAGCTGAAGCCGGAGATCCGGGAGACCTACCGCCGCCGGTTCCGCCACGTGCTGGTCGACGAGTACCAGGACACCAACCACGCGCAGTACGCCCTGATCAACCAGCTCTGCGGACAGGACCTCGAGGAGCACGACCCGTCCACGCTCGACGGGCTGCCGGCCGACCGGGTGCCGCCCGCGGAGCTGATGGTCGTCGGTGACGCGGACCAGTCGATCTACGCCTTCCGGGGTGCCGACATCCGCAACATCATGGACTTCGAGCAGGACTACCCCGACGCGCGCACGGTCATGCTCGAGCAGAACTACCGCTCCACGC
Source organism: Nocardioides sp. Root190 (assembly GCF_001428565.1). Lineage (GTDB taxonomy): Bacteria > Actinomycetota > Actinomycetes > Propionibacteriales > Nocardioidaceae > Nocardioides. The sequence goes on from NZ_LMIA01000008.1 coordinate 601,807, forward strand.
AGACCATCCTGACCGCGGCCAACGCCGTCATCGAGCGCAACGAGGGGCGCAAGCCCAAGCGGCTGTGGTCCGACGCCGGCGACGGCGCGAAGATCGTCGGGTACGTCGGCGACGACGAGCACGACGAGGCGCGCTTCGTCTCCGGGGAGATCGACAAGATCACCGACGAGGGCGGGCACCGGCCCTCCGACGTCGCGGTGTTCTACCGGACCAACGCACAGTCCCGGGTGTTCGAGGAGATCTTCGTCCGCACCGGGATGCCCTACAAGGTCGTCGGCGGGACGCGCTTCTACGACCGCAAGGAGATCCGCGACGCCCTCGCCTACCTGCGCCTGCTGGTGAACCCGGCCGACCAGGTGTCCCTGCGCCGCATCCTGAACACGCCGCGGCGTGGCATCGGTCAGCGCGCGGAGGCCGCGATCGGCGCGTTCGCCGAGCGCGAGCGGATCACCTACTGGGAAGCGCTGCTCCGGGCCGACGAGGCGCCGGGGCTCGCCACGCGCAGCCAGACCAGCATCGAGGCGTTCGTCGCCCTGATCAGCGACCTGCAGCAGATGGTCGAGGCCCGGGAACGGCCCGACGTGATCCTCGAGACCGTGCTGGACCGCTCCGGCTACCTCGCCAGCCTCGAGAACTCCGACGACATGCAGGACGAGACCCGCCTGGAGTACCTCGGCGAGCTGGTCGCCGTCGCGCGCGAGTTCGCCGAGGACCCGGTCGCCGGACCGTCCGCCGACCCCAGCGACGTCGACGCCGGCGTCGTGGAGCCCGGGCTCGGCGACTTCCTCGAGCGGGTCGCGCTGGTCGCTGACGCCGACCAGATCCCCGATGCGCCGGAGGACGACCCCGACGCCCCGGAGGACACCGGTGTCGTGACGCTGATGACCCTGCACACCGCCAAGGGCCTGGAGTTCCCCGTCGTCTTCCTCACCGGCATGGAGGACGGCGTCTTCCCGCACTCCCGCGCCCTCGGGGACCGTCCCGAGCTCGAGGAGGAGCGGCGCCTCGCCTACGTCGGCATCACCCGCGCCCGCGAACGCCTCTACGTCTCCCGCGCCATGGTCCGCTCCGCCTGGGGCGCCCCGTCGATGAACCCCGCCTCCCGCTTCCTCGGCGAGCTGCCGATCGACCTCGTCGAGTGGCGTCGCACCGAGGCCGACCAGACCCGCTGGTCGCGTCCCGCCTACGGTTCCGCCGGCCGGTACGACGGCGGCGGGTCGTCGTACGGCAGCGGTGGAGGTGGTGGCGGCGGAATGGGTGCGCCCAACGCCGCCGGCCGCCGCAACTTCAGCTCTGCCGCGGCCCGCGCCGATGCTGCCGCGAAGTCCAAGCCCGCCCGCGCCATCCCCGTCCTCACCCCCGGTGAGAAGGTCACCCACGACTCGTTCGGCCTGGGCACCGTCGTGTCCGTCGAGGGGGTCGGCGACAAGTCCGTCGCCTCCATCGACTTCGGCTCCGACGGGGTCAAGCGACTGCTGCTGCGCTACGCGCCGGTGGAGAAGCTCTGAGGGGGCACGCTGGTGCCACCGCCGGGACCGCAGACGCGATCGAGCGTCAGGGCGTGACGCCGTGCTGGCGCAGCGCGGCGTCGGGGTCCACCGGGTCGCCGCCACCGGGGCGGACCTCGAGGTGGAGGTGGGGACCGGTCACGTGGCCGGTGCTGCCGACGGCGCCGATGATCTCGCCGGTGCGGACGGTGTCGCCGACCGAGACGTTGAACGAGCTCTGGTGGCAGAACCAGATCTCGGTGCCGTCCTCGAGGGTGAGCACGGTCTTGTTGCCGTAGGCACCGTCGAAGCTGGCGGAGGTGATCACGCCGTTGGTCACGGCGCGGATCGGGGTGCCGGAGGGGGCCGCGAAGTCGAGGCCGGTGTGGTAGCTCGACCAGAGGCCGTACTCGCCGAAGGTGGCGGTGAGGCGGTAGCTCGCGAGCGGGAGGACCCACTTGTTGAGCGCGATCTCAGCGGCTTCCTTCTCGGCGGCCTGGGCGAGCTCACCGAGGGCGCTGTTGCGCTCCTCGGCGTGCCGCTCCGCCTCGGCGACCAGGTCGGTGCCGGTGGCCTGGGCGAGGGTGTCGCGGTCGGAGTCGCGGCTCACGGTCTCGACCCGCTCGGCGACCGAGCCGTTGCCGAACGAGCCGGTCATCGCGGTGGAGGCGTTGAGGCGGTCGGTGCCGGAGGCCAGCTGGGGGTCGGCCGATGCGACAGCGCCGCCGACGGCGATCGCGAGGGTGGCGACACCCACGGCGACCGGCATGGTCGGCAGGCTCTTGAAGAGCGGGCCCCGGGAGCCGGCGTGCTTGACGGCGCGGCGCCGACCGGCGGGCTGGATCGCCCGGAGCTGGGTCGTGGAGGAGTCGACCATCGGGTCGAAGAGCGCGATGTCGCGCAGGGCGGGCAGCTCGACGGTCGGGGCGCGGTCGACGAGGCGTCGCGCGGGGGCGTCGGCGAAGAGCGGGACGACGGGAGCAACGACGACGGGAGCACCGGGGCTCACCCGGGCCGCGACGGCGACGGGCTCGGCCACGACCGGCGTGCTCACGACCGGCGTGGAGACCGCGGGAGCAGTGACGACCGGCTCGACCGGACGGGCGGCGCGCTTGCCGACGTACGCGGAGGGCATCTCGATGGCCGTCGAGCGCTGCGCCGCACGCTTGCCGACGTAGGAGGTCCCGGCAGTGCCAGGGCTCGCCGCGGGTTGCTGCGCGCGGTGATCCGCTCGGTGGCTACCCATCGACTGCTGACTCCTTGGGGGGACGATCGTGCAGGCCCGTTTCGACCCTGCACCGCTCGTCCGAGACGCCCGAGTGGCTCCGACAGGGTGGCCGCCTTGCGACGGCCGGGTGAAACATTTGCGCGCCGACCATATCCGATACTGGCAGCGCTCCGAAATCGTACGACGGCGAGCCTGTGGATGACCCGGAAACGGCCCAACTGGTGGTGAGCCGCGTCACGTCGACCTCTCCGGGGTCGTCGTACCGGCCAGTCACTACTAGTGTGCCCGGGGGTGTGCCATTGCGCGCACCACCCTCTGACCCAGATGTGAGGACGTATCAGTGGACCTGATGGAGTACCAAGCGAAGGAACTCTTCGCTAAGCATGGTGTGACCACGACCCTCGGTGTGGTCGTCGAGACCGCCGAGGCCGCAAAGGCAGCCGCCGAGCAGCTCGGCGGCGTCACCGTCATCAAGGCGCAGGTCAAGGCAGGAGGCCGCGGCAAGGCCGGCGGCGTGAAGATCGCGAAGACCCCTGACGAGGCCTTCCAGTACGCCACGGACATCCTGAACCTGACGATCAAGGACCTCCCGGTCAACCGCGTGCTCGTCACGCCGGCCACCCCGCCGGAGGAGGAGTACTACTTCTCCTTCCTGCTGGACCGGTCGAACCGCCAGTACCTCTGCATCGCCTCCGTCGAGGGTGGTGTCGAGATCGAGGAGGTCGCTAAGACCAACCCCGACGCCGTCAAGCAGATCGCGATCGACCCCGGCAAGGGTGTCGACGCTGCCAAGGCGCGCGAGATCGCGACCGAGGCCGGCTTCCCGGAGGCCGTCTTCGAGCAGGCCGTCGTGATGATCGAGAAGCTCTACACGGTCTTCGTCGAGGAGGACGCCACCCTCGTCGAGGTCAACCCGCTCGCTCGCCTCGCCGGCGACAAGCTGGAGGCCCTCGACGGCAAGGTGTCGCTCGACGAGAACGCGTCCGAGGTCCGGCACCCGGACCACGAGGCGTTCGAGATCCGTGAGGAGGCCGACCCGCTCGAGGCGAAGGCCAAGGACCTCGGTCTCAACTACGTCAAGCTCGACGGTGCCGTGGGCATCATCGGCAACGGCGCGGGCCTGGTCATGTCGACCCTCGACGTCGTCGCGTACGCCGGCGAGAACCACGGCGGCGTGAAGCCGGCGAACTTCCTCGACATCGGCGGCGGCGCCAACGCGGAGGTCATGGCCAACGGCCTCGACGTCATCCTCAACGACGCGCAGGTCAAGTCGGTGTTCGTGAACGTCTTCGGTGGCATCACCGCGTGTGACGAGGTCGCCAAGGGCATCGTCGGCGCGCTCGAGCTGCTCGGCGACGCGGCCACCAAGCCGCTCGTCGTCCGCCTCGACGGCAACAACGTCGAGCTGGGCCGGCAGATCCTGGCCGAGGCGAACCACCCGCTGGTGACCCTGGTCGACACCATGGACGGTGCGGCCGACAAGGCCGCCGAGCTCGCGAACGCCTGAGGGGACCAGACATGAGCATCTACCTGAACAAGGACAGCAAGATCATCGTCCAGGGCATCACGGGCGGCATGGGTGCCAAGCACACGGCCCTCATGATCGAGTCCGGCGCGACGATCGTCGGCGGCGTCAACGCCCGCAAGGCCGGCACCACGGTCACCCACAAGGACGCCAACGGCTCCGACGTCGAGCTGCCGGTCTACGGCACTGTCGCCGAGGCCATCAAGGAGACCGGCGCCAACGTGTCGGTCCTCTTCGTCCCGCCGGCGTTCACGAAGGCTGCGGCCATCGAGGCGATCGACGCCGAGATGCCGCTGATCGTCGTGATCACCGAGGGTGTCCCGGTCCAGGACTCGGCCGAGGTGTGGTCGTACCTGCAGGGCAAGTCCACCCGGATGATCGGTCCGAACTGCCCCGGCATCATCACGCCGGGCGAGTCGCTGGCCGGCATCACCCCGCACACCATCGCGGGCAAGGGCCCGGTCGGTCTCGTGTCCAAGTCGGGCACGCTGACCTACCAGATGATGTACGAGCTGCGTGACTTCGGCTTCACGACCGCCATCGGTATCGGCGGTGACCCGATCGTCGGCACCACCCACATCGACGCCCTCCAGGCATTCCAGGATGACCCGGAGACCAAGGTGATCGTCATGATCGGCGAGATCGGCGGCGACGCCGAGGAGCGTGCGGCGGCCTACATCAAGGACAACATCACCAAGCCGGTCGTCGGCTACGTCGCGGGCTTCACCGCCCCGGAGGGCAAGACGATGGGCCACGCCGGCGCCATCGTCAGCGGCTCCGCCGGCACCGCGGCCGCCAAGCAGGAGGCCCTCGAGGCCGTCGGGGTCAAGGTCGGCAAGACGCCGTCCGCGACCGCTGCCCTGGCGCGGGAGATCCTGCAGAACCTCTGATCTCGATCAGGCACCACGAAGCCCCGTCACCGGTTGTTCGGTGACGGGGCTTCGTCGTTCTCCAGCGCGTGGACCTCAGCCCAGCCGGTCGACCGCCTTCGGCAGCATCTGGTTGACGGGGGTGCCGCCGTCCTCCTCCAGGAAGTTGTAGTCCTGGCCGACGATCACCGAGGTGAGCACGGTGACCCGGTCGCCGACGAGCGCGACGCCGGTCTCCATGATGTAGGCCGAGTCGCCGTCCTCGAGCGCGGCCGGCAGCGGGCCGTACTGGGCGTCCACGACCTGCGCCCGGTCGCCGGCGTCCGCGCCGGCACCCTGGACGTCGCGCGGCTCGAAGGAGCGGTACTCCGTGATCGCGCCCGGTCGGTCCTCGCACTTCGCGAGCGCGGCCAGGACCTGGTCGTACGCCGCACTGGCGGCCGCCTCGTCGTCGTACTGGCCGATGAGCTGGGTGAAGAGGTCGCCCTTCACCTCGATGTCCGGGGCATCGGAGTTGCGCAGCTCGAAGTCGGCGCGGACGACGTCGGTGGCGCCGAGGCCGCTCAGGCCCTGGGCGAGGCAGGGGTGGGCGAGGTCGCCGTTGCCGTCGAGGGACTCGTTGCCGGTGGCGAGACGGAACCAGTCGGCGCCGTCGCTGTAGACCGTGTCGGCGTCGGTGAGCAGGTCGGCGACGTCGACGGTCCGGGTCGTGCCGGGGTTGGCGGCCCGATCGTCCGCGGTCGCGTCGCTCCCACAGGCGGTGAGCAGGGCAGGCGCCGCGAACGCAGTCGCGGCGAGGAGGAGCTGGGTGGTCCGACGGTTCACGGCGGTACCTCTTTCTTCGGATCGTGTGTCGATGTTGTCGAAGCAGATACGTCCCAGCGGGCAGGTCGGTTGCATCCGGATGGCGCCGAATTGCCCGTACTTTCGGGGAAAACGACACCGGGCCGCCCGATGAGGGGCGGCCCGGCGTGAGGAGTGCGGCTCAGCAGCCGTCCTCGGTGAACTCGCACAGCGCGGCGACCACGTCAGCGGACTCGGTGGCGATCTCGTCGATCGCCTGGTCCTCGCGGCCCTGGGGGTTGCCGGAGTGGCCCGCCTGCACGACGACCAGGACCGAGCTGCCGGTCCGGACGACCAGGATCGTCTCGCCGAAGGTCGTCTGCGCCCCGTCGAGCTCGTCCCAGCCGAGGATCGCGAACGAGTCCTCGCCGAGCGGGGTGTCGCGGACCTCCCACCTCGGGGTGTAGCCGTCCTCGCGGACCGCGTCCGTCGGGCAGCCGGCGTAGAGGTCGCGGATCTCCGAGACGGCGATGGCGGCCTCGTCGGTCGAGACGTACGTCGTGAGCTGGCGGGTCCGGTAGTCCTCGGCGTCCTCCCACTGCGCCGTCAGGCGGTCGGTGTGGGTGAAGTCGGGGAGCGGGTTGTCACACGCGTCGAAGACCACCGGCTCGAGGGCGCGGTCCGGGCCGGTCAGGCCCGTGCCGTCGCCGGCGGTCGCCGGCCACCCGGAGGCGAGGGGGAAGTCGTCGGAGATCACCGGATCACCGGTGCCACTGGTGACCGTCTCCTCGGGCTCGGGCTCCGCCTCGTCCTTCGCGCCGGGGGCGAGGCGCTCGGCGGCAGTCGGGATCATCCGCTCGACCGGGGTGCCGTACTCCGGCAGGAAGTTGTAGTCCTGGCCGATGATCGTCACCGCGACGACCGCGATCCGGTCCCCGGTGAGGACCAGGCCGGTCTCGTTGATGAAGGCGGAGTCGCCGAACGGGTCGACCTCCTCCGGCGCTGGTCCCCACATCAGGTCGTAGACGACGGCGTCACCGCCATCGACCTCGACCGTGCGGGCCTTGGGCTGCACGGTCACCTCGTCGGCACCCGGGATCGTCGTGCACCCGACCAGCCACTCGGCGAGGGTGTCGTACGCCGCCCGCGCCGCCGCGTCGTCCTCGAACTCCGCGATCGTCTCGACCAGCCCGTCGCCGGGCGCGTCCGGGGGAGCGGAGTCGCCCGGCTCGAGCTGGATGACGTAGTCGTAGCTGCGGGTGAAGCTGTCGGTCGCGCCGAGCGCGCTCAGCTTCTCCTGCTGGCACGGGTGGAAGGTCGCCTGGCCGTCGCCCTGGTAGGTGTCGTTGGTGGCGAAGGAGCCCTTCTCGCCCACGGCGTACTCGGTGTCGGCGTCGCGGAGCAGGTCGTCGGCGCTGAGGACGGGAGTGTCGTCGGCGACCTGGTCGCGGTCGCTCTTCGGCGTGCCGCCGTTGCCGACCACGACGAAGATCGGGACGGCGACGGCCGCCACGGCGAAGGCAGCGCCGCCGGCCACGAGGGCGGTACGCCGACGGCGGATCTGGTCCCCGCGGCGTCGTACGTCGGCAGCCGAGAGGGCCATGTCGCCTCCAGTGCTTCCGTTGCTGAGTCCGGCTCCGAACCGGGAGAGGTCATCGATCGGATCGTGCTGCTCAGGCATTGCTCAGCCCTCCTCCAGGGAGGCCGGCCTCGTCAGCCAGCAATTCGGCGAGTGCGGTGCGGCCGCGGCTGAGCCGGGCCTTGATGGTTCCTTCGGGAACGCCGACCTCGGCGGCGACCTGCGCCACCGGGAGGTCTGCGATGTGGTGGAGGACCAGCGCCTGGCGCTGGGCCTCGGGCAGCTTCTTCAGGGCCGCGACGAGCGCCACGTGGTTCTCGTCGACCGCCGGCATCACCCCCGAGCCCTGCAGTGCACGGTCGGGGGCGCGCTCGGCGCGCTTGCGGCGACGCCACCGGCTCACGGCGAGCCGGTAGGCGGTCGTGCGTACCCACGCTTCGGGGTACTCCGCCCGGTCCAGCTTGCGGCGGTGGGCCCAGGCGCGGGCGAACGCCTCCTGGGTGCACTCGGTGGCCTCGTCGAAGTCGCCGATCATCGCGTAGACCTGACCGGTCACCCTGCGGAACGACGCCGAGTAGAACTCGTCGAACTCACTGGCTTCCACGCCGACTCCTCTCGGATGCGTTCCTGGGCCCCTCGGTGGGGACCTTCAGGATGCATACGTCCGGGCGCGGGATCCGGTTGCACGCTCCGGCGAGTTATTTCTCCATCCGCGCCAGGCGGTCCAGGGACCGCCGGGCGAGGGCGACGAAGTCGGCGTCGGCGATGCGGGCTCGCGGAGCGGCGACGTAGACGAGCAACGAGACCGAGGTGCCGCGGCGGACGACGGCGACGTCGTACTCCACGGTGCGGTCGCCCGGGAGCGCCGTGACGAGGTGCCAGGCGGACAGTGCCGACTTCGCGTCGCCGCCGGAGACGAGCTCGTCGACCTCGGTGCCGGCGCTCGCGTCGAGGTCCGGGCAGTCGGCCATCTGGTCACGGAAGCGACGCACGAAGGCGCGGGCCGTGCCGGTGGGCAGCGATCCGACGGTCTGGGTCAGGCCCACCTCGGGCGGCAGCTTCGCGGCGCTGAGCACGAAGGTGCGGAACTGGTTGGCCTGGATCGCCTGACCGCCGAACTTGCCGAACAGGCGGGCGGTGTCACAGCCGACGGCGCCCGAGTCGATCCGGCTCTCGGTCAGCTTCGTGGCGGGGGTGCCGACCCACGGACCCTGGTCCTTGCTCAGCGGCGGCAGGTCCAGCTCGGAGAGCATCCACGGCACCTTCCCGACCGGGTACGACGCCCGGTCGGCCACCTTCGGCCGGGCTGGCGCACAGCCACCGCCATCGGCCAGGACGCACAGCCGGGCGACGGACGCGGCGAGGAGCCGTGCGACACCGGCCCGGTCGGCGCGGGTCACCGCGGTGCGGCTGGCCAGCGACAGCGTGGTCGTGAACTGTCCGGTGCGGGCGACGCCGATCACGTGCAGCGTGCGGTCGGCGCGGGAGCGCAGCACCACGAGGTTGGCCTCGTCACCGACCCCGGGCACGGTGGCCGTGCTGACCAGCTGGATGCGCGGGACGGCGGACGGGTCGTCGGCGGGGGCCGGGCAGCTCGTGAACCAGGTCAGTGTGCGCCGGAAGGTGCGGATGGCGCGCTGCTCGGTCGCGGAGGCCTCGGCGAACTGGGTCGTGGCGCGGGCGCTCGTGCCGGAGCCCGCCCGGAACACCCGGACCCAGGCAGCGGTGCCGCTGGGGTCGGCGTACCGGTCGGGCTGGCAGGGGAGCACGCGGCCGTTGCCGGAGGAGTTGTCGGAGGTGCCGATCTGGGCCCAGGCGCGGCCGCCGAGGGTGTCGGTCAGGCCCTCCAGCGAGATCAGCGCGGTGTCGGGGAGCGTGTTGACGGCCGGGCCGGACGAGGCGGGCGCCGAGGCGGCGGGCACTCCCTCGCGGTCGAGGGTGGGGCGGGCTCCCGAGGCGTCCATGGCGACCGCGCCCGCGGCCACCAGGGCGACGACGGCGGTCGCGGACCCGAGGACGGTGTGGGCCCGCCGTCGGGCGCTGCCTGCCCGACGGATGATGGTGACCCGGGGCCAGGTGACGGCGCGGGTGATCTCGGCGAGCGAGTTGAGGGAAAGCGGGATCGCCGAGGTGGGGATCTCCAGCTGCATCGCGAACTGGGCGGCGCCGAGCTGGAGCTCGCGCTCGGCCGCTTCGAGGGGCAGCCCGATCTCGTGGGCCATCTCGGCCATGGTGACCGCGGCGAGCTGGGTGAGCAGCAGCGCCCTGCGCTGGTTCACCGTCAGCGCGGCCAGGGCATCGAGGATGGACCTGCTCTGCGCGTCGAGGTCCTTCCTGCGGTGCCAGGGGCGGGCGTTGCTGCGGCGCAGGGCCTTGCGCCAGGCCTGCGGCCGCACCGACATCTCCGGGTCGTCGAGCCGGGCCGTCTTGCGCCAGTGGTGCCACGACACGACGTACGCCTCGCGCACGGCGCTGCGCGCGACGGCCAGGTCGCCCGTGAGCGCGAAGGTCTGCAGCAGCAGTCGGTCGCGGGCGTCCTTGTAGAACTCGTCGAAGCTCGCAGTGAGGTCGCTGGTGCTGACGTACCCCTGATCCGGGGGAGGGGTGCGGGAGCCGGACTCGATCATGACCGGAACACCGTACGACGAGCGGGGGACCCGGCTCCAACCGCAACCCCCCCTTCGGCCACTCCTTCAGGTGATTCTCAGCCGCGAACCGGGTGGTCCCGGCGTGGCAGCCTCCTGGGGCCCGTCGACGGCGTGAAGATGGTCGGACCATGACGTCCCTGCAGTCCTCGACCCGTCGCACCGCCGGCCAGAGTGCCAGCGCTGGTCGCCGCGGCGCCCAGCGCAGCGACGCCGATCTGCGCCGGGACCTCGCGACGAGCCGCCCGCTGGTCCCGACCGCGACCATCGGCGGCGTGATCGCCGCCGGCGCACCCCTGCTGGTCTGTCTCGCGCTCGCGGTGGTCGGCTGGTTCCTCACCGACGCCGGTGGCGAGGGCACCCCCAGCGGGGCCCTGCGCGTCGGCGCCCACGGCTGGCTCGTGGCCCACGGCTCGACCGTCGCCGTCGAGGGCATCCGGATCACCGCGATCCCGCTCGGTCTCACCCTGATCTGCGCCTGGGCGACCTGGCGCGTGGGTCACCGGGTGGGCGAGTCCGTGTCGGGCCACGGCCCGGACGCCGACCGGATCGCCGACGGCGAGCGCGACTGGACCGTCCCGCTGGCCGCCACCCTCTTCGCCGTCGGGTACGCCGTCGTCGGCGTGCTGGCCTCCTCCCTCGCCGCGACCGCCGCCTCCTCGCCGGCTCCCGCCCGGGTGGTCCTGTGGTCCCTGCTGATCGGCGGGCTCGTCGGTGGCGCGGGCATCGCCTTCGGCTCGGGTCGTGCGGCGATCTGGCTCCCGGTGATCCCCGCGGTCGTGCGCGACGTGGCGCTGGTGACCCGCCGCATCCTCGGCCTGTGGTTCGTGATCAGCCTCGTGGCCCTGGCGATCGCCTTCGTCCTGGACTTCTCCACCGCCGCCAACGTCGTGTCCCAGCTGCACGCCGACGGCGGCGCGGTCACCCTGCTGATCGTCCTCACGGCGATCGTGCTGCCCAACGCGATGCTGTTCTCCAGCTCCTACCTGGTCGGCCCCGGCTTCACCGTCGGCACCGGGACGACGGTCTCCACCGGAGCGGTGGTCCTCGGCCCGCTCCCGATGTTCCCGCTGCTGGCGGCACTCCCCGACCAGGGGCCGACCCCGGGCTGGACGGGCTGGCTGATGGTGCTGCCGGTCCTCGTCGCGATCGTCGTCGCCGGGCGGGTCCAGCGCGACCGCCCCGTCCTCGCCTGGGACCAGGCCGCGATCCGGGGCTGCGCGGGCGGCATCCTCGCCGGCGTCGTGCTGGCCCTGCTGACCGCCTTCGCCGGCGGTGCTGTCGGCCCCGGTCGGATGGCCGAGGTCGGTCCCTTCACCTTCGAGGTCCTGCTGCACGCGATCGCTTCCTTCGGGATCGGCGGCGTGGTCGGTGCTCTCGTCGTGTGCTGGTGGCAGCGTGACGGCGACGGCTGGGTGCGCACCCGGCTCGCCGGATCGGCCCGTCTGCTGCGCCGGCGTCAGCGCTGAACCAGGGCTGAACCAGCGCTGAACCTCTGGGACCACCGTCGTCGGTGCCCGAGCCGGCGCCGAGCACGGCTTCTGGTGGACCTTCTGCACTTCTCCCGTGCAGGGCCGTGGTCACACCTATGATCGGCGCGTGCTGCACCTCGACGTCCTCGGCCCGGTCCGGGTGCGGCGGGGCGGCGTCGAGCTCGATCTCGGCACACCGCGCCAGCGCGCGATCGTGTCCGCGCTCGCGTTGGAGGGCGGTCGGAGCCTCGCCGTCGCTGCACTGGTCGAGCGGGTCTGGGGGAACGACGCGCCGGATTCGGTCGTCGCCACCCTGCAGAGCTACATCGGGCAGCTGCGACGCGCCCTGGAGCCCGATCGAGCGCCGCGCGCCGAGGCCGCCGTGCTGGTCACCGAGCACGGCGGCTACGCCCTCCGGATCGACGCGGAGGCACGCGATGACGTCCGGCTGCAGCAGGCAGTCCTGCAGGCCCGGGACCTGTTGTCCGTCGTACCGGACCAGCTGCGACCGCAGCTTCCGCAGGGCGCCTCGCCGAAGATCGCAGAGGCGGTCTCGTTGCTCGACGAGGCGCTGGCCACCTGGCGCGGACGTCCCTATGCCGAGCTGGACGACGATCCGGACGTCCTCGCCGAGCGCGCGCGGTGCGAGGACCTCCGGCTCGGCGCCCAGGAGCTGCTGATCGTCGCGCGCCTCGCTCTCGGGCAGCACGTCGACGTCCTGCCGAGCATCGACCAGATGACCCAGGCGCACCCCCTGCACGAACGCTGGTGGACGCTGCGTGCCCTCGCGCTGGCGCGCAGCGGTCGGCAGGCGGATGCGTTGGCCACCCTGCAGGAGCTCCGCTCCGTGCTCGACGACGAGCTCGGCGTCGAACCGAGCCCGCCGGTCCGGGAGCTCCACACCGCGATCCTGCGCCAGGACCCCACGGTGGCGTGGCAGGACCGTGCCGGTGCGCCGTCCAGCGCCCCGAGCCACGGACGGACCCTCGAGGTCGTGCCGCCGCGCTCCGCCGACCCGGTCGCGCCGCCCTGGCCGCTGGCCGGCCGGGTGCCGGAGAGGAATCTCCTGACCGCGTGGCTCGAGCGCAGCTCACAGCACGGTCCCCAGGCAGGTTGGCTCGCGGGCGAGGCCGGGATCGGCAAGACCAGGCTGACCCAGGAGCTCGCTCTCGCAGCCCACAGGAGTGGCGTGGTCGTGGCCCGCGGCACCTGCGGCCAGGCCGGGGCGCCCAGTCTCTGGCCGTGGCGCCAGGTGCTGGACTCGATCGCCGCGCAGTCCGGGACCGAGCCAGACCTCGAACGACTCTTCGCCGATGATCCCGAGGACTTCGCGGTGCGGACCGGCCTCACCGCGCACCTGCGCGACGCGGCTCGCGATCGCCCGGTCCTCGTGCTCCTCGAGGACGTCCACGATGCCGATGTGGCCACCCTCCAGATGCTCGCCCACGTGGTCGACGCGATGGCGGACTCGATGGACGGAACCTCCCTGGCCGTGCTCGCCACCCGCCGCGCGGGGGCGGGAAACGAGGAGCTGCTCCAACCGGTCAGCACAGCGATCGCACGCCACGGAGGTCTGCGGATCGACCTCGACGGCCTGGCGCCCGCGGACGCACGCGAGCTCGTCGATCTGGCCGTCGGCGGTGACCTCGATCGACGTACCGTCGCCGACCTGACGACTCGGTCCGGCGGAAATCCCTACTTCCTCGTCGAGCTCGCACGCTCCGGCGGCCGGCTCAACGGCTCACTCGTCGAGGTCGTCGCTGCCCGTCTCTCCGGCCTTCCCCCGGCCACCCGGGAGGCGCTCACCGCAGCAGCAGTCCTGGGCGACGACGTCGCCCACCACCTCCTCGCCCTCACCCTCGACCTCGGGTCCCACGAGCTGGAGGAGCGGCTCGTCGCCGCCGCGGCCGCCGGGACCATCCAGTCCCACGAGTCGCGGGTGCCCCGACTCTCCTTCGCGCACGGAGTGGTCCGGGAGGTCCTGCTGGGCTCCCTGGGCCCGGCGGAGCGGTCGCGGTGGCACGCCCGGGCGGCCGTCACGCTCGACGACCACGCAGACCTGCGCCGGATCGAGCAGCGCTCCGCGCTCGCCCTGCACTGGGAGGCCGCGGGGGTGCAGCACGCCGGCGCCGGATGGCGCTCGCTGTTGAGAGCCGCGGAGCTCGCGGGCCGCGACCGCGCTCACCGCGAGGCCGCCGACCTGCTGGCACGCGCCGCGGCGCTGCAGGAGCTGGACCCTGCGCACACGGACCGGGAACGGTACGAGCTGCTGATGCTCCTGGTCGACGACCAGCGCTGGGCAGGTCAGTGGAGTGCGCTGGGGGACACCGTCGATCGTGCGGTCGCGTCCGCGGAACGTCTCGGCGACCCGGCGCTGACGGCTCGCGCTGCCATGGCGACGGTGGAGGGCGCGATCTGGCAGGTCCGGACCTACGGCGTGGTCCACTGGCCACTGGTCGCTGCCCTCGAGCGGGCGGTGGACCAGCTCGACAGCACCGACGCGCCGGTCGGTCTCCGGGCGCGGGCTCGGATCGCGCTCGCCATCGAGCTCTACTACGCCCAGGACACCCCTCGCGTCGACGAGCTGGTGATCAACGCCGTCGAGCTCGCCCGCAACGACGGAGATCCGCGTCTGCTCTCGATCGTCCTGGCGGGAGGGTTCTCGGCCCGATGGCGCACCGACACGCTCGGGTGGCGTCGTACGGTCGCAGAGGAGACCGTTGCTGCAGCCGACGAGCTCGGCGACGCCCGGCACCAGTGCCTGGCCCGGACCCTCACCGTCGCGGTGGCGATCGAGTCCGGCGACCTGGCGGCCGTGCGCAGGCTGCTGCCACCCACCCTCGAGCTCGCCCGCCACCTGGGACTGGTGACGGCGCAGGCGGTCCTGCTCGCGGCGGCCGCTCCGCTGCACTCCATGACCGGCGACGACGCCGCCGCCCAGCAGACACTGGAGGAGGCCACCGAGGTGGCCCAGCACAGCCGGCTGCCCAACTTCGACCGCGCGATGGCGGGTACGGCGGCCCTGGCTGCCCTCTGGTCAGGGGACCTGGCCGCGCTCGCCGCCCAGTCGGCCGCGTTCGACGCCACCGGGGACGAAGGCGTCTCGATGCGTCACATCGGGCCGTGGATCCTGGTTCGGATCGGGATGGTCGACCTGGCGCGAACAGTCTTCGTGGACCCCGACGTGGACCTCTCCCGCCACGCCTACACGTTCCTCGCCAACGCCTGCCTGGCCTGCGAGCTCGGCCTCGGCCTCGACCTGCCCGACCTCGCGGCACGCGGCTACGCCGCGGCGGCGGCTCATGCAGGGCTGATGGCGTCGGGAGGCAGCGCCATGGCGCTCGGCCCGGTCGACGGCTTCCTCGCCCTGGGGGCCCTGGCCGCCGGGGACCGGGAGCAGGCCCGCAGGCATGCCGAGGACGCCATCGACCTCGCGCGCTCGTGGGGCCTGCCCCGCTACGTCACGTGGGTCGAGCAGACGCGCGCGGCACACGCCTTCTGACGCCGGTCCTGGTTCGGTCCCGGCCCGGCGCTGGCCCGGCGCTGCCAGCGGGTCACTGCACGTGGCGGAATGCTGCTGCCTGCTGCTGCAGGAACCGGCGCCTCGAGATCCGCAGGACGAACGCGAACACAGGACCAGCGGCCCGGACCATCGCGGTCACGACCTCGTCCGGGACCTCGTGGACCATCCACGGGAGCTGGAAGCGGAGCTCGCCCAGGCTCGGTTTCCCGCGGAACTCCTTGCGCTCGAGCTCCTCCCACTCGGCGCCACCGACGTGACGCTGGACGAGTACGACGGCCTGCCGCTCCTCGTGGGACAGGTGGGCATCCAGCACCTCGGCCGCGCCGGTCAGGGCCGTCACGAGCCGGGTCCGCACGGCGGCGTCCGGGGCGGCGAGCATCGACTCGAGGAGGTCGCTGCACTCCTGGAGCAGCGGGTCGATCTGCTCGTGCTCGGCCTCCATCGCTGCCAGGACCTCCCTGCCAGCGGTGTCACCGGCGGCGTCGACGCGGTCGAGCAGCAGCGGCCACAGGACCCGGTCCTCGACCGAGTGGTGTCCGTGGAGGTGGTGGGAGAAGTGGCCCCACCGCTCGTTGATCGCGCGCCAGGTCGTGCCGTCCTCCGGCGGCGTGTGGCCAGCGGCGGCGGTGAAGTCGCGCAGGTCGCGTCGGAAGGCGTGGTGCATGAGGTACATGCCGGACATGTCGCACGGTCCGGGCGGCGCGGCCGCCTGCCCGGGGAGGAGGAGGGCGGCCGTGGTGGGGGCCGCCGGCACGTTCTGGTGGTCGCGGTGGAGGTCTCGTGAAGTGGTCATGCGAGGAGGATGGCGCCGGGCACTGGGAGACGACTGGGAGCCCGGAGGGAGCAGCACCCGGGTGAGCGTCACCGCTGTGACGGCCGTCCTCATGCGATCCCCCCACGCACTCGCGCGGCCAGGACGGCGGGCAGGGAGCGCAGGTCGGCAGCGTCCGCGCGCCGGTAGGCCGGGATCATCAGGGGGGCGACCGGGCGCAGGAGCCGCCCGGGGGTCAGCTCGGTGGTCGTGCGGACCTCGCACCGCCCGGCGTCGAGCGGCACCACCTCACGTCGGCCGCGGACCTCGATCGTCGAGGTGCCGCCGGCGTACGACGCCCTGAGGTCCTCGGCGGTCTCGATGACCGTCGGGGTGACGAAGGGGAGCCCGGCGAAGCGGAGCTCCTCGACGAGGCGCTGGCCGACGCACGCCCGGCCCGTCGGCGTGCAGGCGAAGCGTCGGACGTGGGCCCGCCAGAGGTGGTCGTTGCCCCAGTCGAGCACGAAGTCGGCCACGCGCGATGCGGGATGGTCGAGGGTGACCGACGACGCCAGGGTCGTCGTTCTCATCGTGGTCATCAGCGACCAGCCCTCTGGCCGCTGGCGTTCGAGGCGGCGAGGGCGGGCAGGCGGTCCGGTGTGCGCATGTGAGGAGCTTTCGTCTCGTCGGAAGTGGACCCTTCGACGATCTGTCACCGCGCTGGGAGACCGGTGGGACCCGGCTGGGGGAGCCGGCTGCGCGATCTCAGTCCCGTGAGCGCGGGATGGCCAACCACTCGGACCAGCTGAGGTCGACCCCGACGAAGCGGGGTTGCCTCAGCGGCCAGTCGGCGGCGATCCACGCGGGCACGAACGTGTCCAGGGCCTGCTCGACGGTGGTTCCGACGTACTCCTCGCGAATCCACCACGAGATGTCGGCATCGGCGCCGGGCTTGTCGGTCGGGTCGATGTAGCAACAGCCGATCAGCTCGGTCTCCCCGGCGTCGAACAATGCGTAGTTGAAGGACTCGTGAGCCTGGATCTCGTCCCAGTGGTGCTGCAGGTCCTCACGATCCTGCGCGGCCGTCATGTGCGCGGGCGGCCAGCCCCAGGCCCCGCCGTAGATCGACCACAGCCGATCCCTGGACCCCATGACCGCGGCCAGGTCGAGCTCGGTGTCGTCAGGGTGGATCGGGCGCAGGTGGTGCCCGGTGGGCAGCTCGGCCCGGGTCGGGTGCTGCCAGTCGGCCGGCAGCCAGGTGGCCTCGCTCATGGCCCACTCCTCATCGGTTCGGTGTCGGGTCCTCGTCGGTGGCCAGTGTTCTTGGTGGCCAGTGTCGTCGGTGGTCAGTGTCGTCGGTGGGGCTGGGAGGACGGTGGACCTCGGGTCCCAGCGATCCCACAGTGCACTCCCAGCGGCGCGCCCCACGGTGATCCCTCCGAATCAGAACTCGTGGAGGTTCCCTGATGATCACCCTGGCTGGATCGACCAGTCCCCTTGTCCGACGTCGCAGCCGGGCGGCCCTGCTCGCCGCGGTGGCGACCTCGCTCGTCGTCTCGGCCGGCACCTCGACTGCGGCAGCCCCCGGACCGTCGATCGCTGGGGAGAGCGAGGTCCTCGCAGCGCGCAGCAGCACCTCGGCCGGCACCCTCGTCTACATCAAGAACTTCAACGTGTGGATCGCCCGCGGGAACGCGACCGGGGCGCGGGCCCTGACCAAGAACGGGACGAAGGCCTTCCCCTACGGCGCCCCGAGCCAGTCCGACGGCGGCATCGTCGTGGCGTCGTACAACAGGACGATCGTGCGCATGAACCAGCAGGGCCGGGTGCTCAACACGATGGACCCCGCGCCGCTGCGCACCGGATCCGGTGACGACATCGACGGCACTCCGATCGACCTCGCCATCTCGCCGGACGGGGCCCGCATCGCCTACACGTTCTCCCAGGTCCGGTGCTCGAACGGCGCGCCGTGCTCGGCGACGGGCTACACCGAGGCCGCTCGATTCCGGCCGATCGGCAATTCGACCCAGTTCTGGGACCCGTCCTGGGTGTCGAACACGCGCACCCTGGAGACCGGAGGGTGGGGCTCGCAGGTCCAGCTGCACGACCAGGGCGCTGCTCCTGTGCACTGGTTCAGCGACTCACAGATGTTCGAGTTCCCCCTCGCGACCGACCTCGGCGACACCGAGCTCTCGCCCGACGGACGTCACCTCGCCGCGATCCGCGGCTACGGGGAGGACACGGCGATGGCGTGGTACGACGTCCGGGGCTCCGCCAAGGCAGGCCCGCCCCCGGGGCTGCCGTCCCTGTTCTGCTTCATCCCGGAGGAGGGGATCTCCGGACCGACCTGGGCGCCGGACAGCGACTCGCTCGCGTGGCAGGAGGACGACGGGATCTGGAGCAAGGCGGGCGTCGACGACTGCTCGGCCACCCAGCGCCTGCTCGTCCCGGGCGGATCGGAGCCCGACTGGTCCCCGGCTGCGCTCAGCGCGGTGGTGGTGCGCGCGCTGGTCAACCGGACCCGTCCGGCGATCGCCGGTGCGACCAGGGTCGGAGCGAGACTGACCTCCTCACTCGGTCGCTGGTCGCCGGCGCCGGCGTCGTACTCGTTCGTGTGGTTGCGCAACGGCAAGGCGATCAAGGGCGGCACCCGGCGCACCTACCAGCTCACCCGGGCCGATCGGGGGAAGCGGATCACGGTGCGGGTGACCGCCCGACGGTCCGGCTTCCTGTCCAAGGCGGCCACGAGCCCGGCGCGCTCCGTGCGGAGGTGACCGGTCGCCGGAACGGGCACGTCGGTCTCCGGGACCTGGTGCGGCCCTAGACTCACGCCCGTGAGTGCCGCCCGTCTCGTCGTCCTCGTGTCCGGTTCCGGCACCAACCTGCAGGCGATCCTCGACGCCGCCGCCGATCCCGCCTACGGCGCCCGGGTCGTGGCCGTCGGGGCCGACCGCGACGACATCGAGGGGTTGCGCCGGGCCGAGCGCGCGGGCATCCCCACCTTCGTGGCGAAGGTGAAGGACTACACCTCCCGCGAGCACTGGGACCGGGCGCTGGCCGACCGGGTCGCTGCCTTCGAGCCGGACCTCGTCGTGCTCGCCGGGTTCATGAAGCTCGTCGGGGAGACCTTCCTCGGCGAGTTCGGCGGCCGGACCGTCAACACGCACCCCGCGCTGTCCCCGTCGTTCCCCGGCATGCAGGGGCCCAAGGACGCGCTGGACTACGGCGTGAAGGTCACCGGCGCGACCCTGTTCGTGGTCGACCCGGGTGTCGACACCGGCGTGATCGTGGCCCAGGCCGTGGTGCCGGTCGAGCCGGACGACGACGTCGAGAGCCTGCATGAGCGGATCAAGACGGCCGAGCGGGCGATGCTCGTGGACGCCGTCGGCCGGATGGCCCGCGAGGGCTTCGAGGTCGACGGCCGGCGGGTTCGGTTCGGGCGCTGATCGCGGATAGACTCGCCGCACACGACTGGCGCAGGTGGGCAACCACCAGGGAGTGACGAGTCGGCATCGATCGCCTGGGTGCCCTCATCGACATGACCGACCGATGAGGAGCCCCTCCGTGACCGACCAGATCAAGATCAAGCGCGCACTCGTCTCCGTGTTCGACAAGACCGGACTCGAGGACCTGGTCAAGGGTCTCTCCGAGGCCGGCGTCGAGCTCGTGTCCACCGGCGGCTCCGCGGCCCTGATCGAGTCCCTCGGCCTGCCGGTCACCAAGGTCGAGGACCTGACCGGCTTCCCCGAGTGCCTCGACGGCCGCGTCAAGACGCTGCACCCGCGCGTGCACGCCGGGATCCTCGCCGACCGCCGCCTGCCCGAGCACGTCGCCCAGCTCGAGGAGCTGGAGGTCGAGCCGTTCGACCTCGTCGTGGTCAACCTGTACCCCTTCGCCGCGACCGTCGCCTCCGGCGCCGGCGTCGACGACTGCATCGAGAAGATCGACATCGGCGGCCCCTCGATGGTCCGCGCCGCGGCCAAGAACCACCCGTCGGTCGCGATCGTCACCGACGGCGCCGACTACGCCGCCGCTCTGACGGCCGCCCAGGGCGAGGGCTTCACCCACGACGCCCGCAAGGCGCTGGCCGCCAAGGCGTTCGTCCACACGGCGACCTACGACGTCCAGGTCGCCTCGTGGATGGGCAGCGTCCTCACCGACAGCACCGAGGGCTCCGGCTTCCCGGCCTGGGTCGGCGGCACCTACGACAAGTCCGCTGTGCTCCGCTACGGCGAGAACCCGCACCAGCCCGCCGCGCTCTACCGCTCAGGCTTCGGCCCCGGTGGCCTCGCGGCCGCCGAGCAGCTCCATGGCAAGGAGATGTCCTACAACAACTACGTCGACACCGACGCGGCCCGCCGCGCGGCGTACGACCACGGCGACGCGCCCACGGTCGCGATCATCAAGCACGCCAACCCGTGCGGCATCGCCGTCGGCGCGGACGTGGCCGAGGCGCACCGCCGGGCCCACGAGTGCGACCCGGTCTCCGCGTTCGGTGGCGTGATCGCCACCAACGTCCCGGTCTCGAAGCAGATGGCCGAGCAGGTCGCCGAGATCTTCACCGAGGTCATCGTCGCCCCGGCCTACGAGGACGGCGCCGTCGAGGTCCTGCAGGCCAAGAAGAACATCCGGATCCTGGTTGCCGAGCCGCTCCGGGCCGGTGGCGTCGAGACCCGCCCGATCAGCGGCGGACTGCTGATGCAGGTCGTCGACCAGTTCCAGGCCGACGGCGACGACCCGGCCCACTGGACGCTGGCCACCGGCGAGGCCGCCGACGAGCAGACGCTCGC
Source organism: Nocardioides sp. Root190 (assembly GCF_001428565.1). Taxonomy (GTDB): domain Bacteria; phylum Actinomycetota; class Actinomycetes; order Propionibacteriales; family Nocardioidaceae; genus Nocardioides. The sequence goes on from NZ_LMIA01000008.1 coordinate 622,459, forward strand.
CGACCTCGCCTTCGCGTGGCGCTCGGTCCGAGCTGCGAAGTCCAACGCGATCCTGCTCGCCGACGGCGGCGGCGCCGTCGGCATCGGCATGGGCCAGGTCAACCGTGTCGACTCGTGCAAGCTCGCGGTCGAGCGCGCCAACGGCCTCGTCGAGGGCAAGGAGCGGGCCCGCGGTGCGGTCGCCGCCTCGGACGCCTTCTTCCCGTTCGCCGACGGTCCGCAGATCCTGATCGATGCCGGTGTGAAGGCGATCGTGCAGCCGGGTGGTTCGGTCCGCGACGAGGAGACCATCGCAGCGTGCGCGGCGGCCGGCGTGACGATGTACTTCACCGGCACCCGCCACTTCTTCCACTGAGCGGACGCGCCAGCGGACGCGTCCAGTGGAAGGGTCGAGTAGCGCCGCGACCGAGGGACGAGGTCGCGCAGCGCGTATCGAGACACCGAGCGGCTGGAGCAACGACGGCCGCCCAGACGAGCAGACGACCAGATGACAGGATGACTCCGTGACTGCACAGAAGCTCGACGGATCCGCGACCGCGGCGGCCATCAAGGACGAACTCCGGGTCCGGGTCGCGGCGCTGAAGGAGCAGGGCATCACGCCCGGCCTCGGCACCGTGCTGGTCGGCGACGACCCCGGCTCGCGCTGGTACGTCAACGGCAAGCACAAGGACTGCGCCGAGGTCGGCATCTCCTCGATCCGCGTCGACCTGCCCGAGGTCGCCACCCAGGCCGAGATCGAGGAGGCCGTCGCCGGCCTCAACGCCGATCCCGCCTGCACCGGCTACATCGTGCAGCTCCCGCTGCCGCGCGGCCGTGACGAGAACCGCGTGCTCGGCCTGATCGACCCCGACAAGGACGCCGACGGCCTGCACCCCACCAACCTGGGCTGGCTGGTGCTCGGCAACGAGGCGCCGCTGCCGTGCACGCCGTACGGCATCGTCGAGCTGTTGCGCCGCCACGACGTCCCGATCGCGGGCGCCGAGGTGGTCGTGGTCGGTCGCGGGATCACGGTCGGTCGCCCGCTCGGACTGCTGCTGACGCGCCGCTCCGAGAACGCCACGGTGACGCTGTGCCACACCGGCACGGTCGACCTGGCGATGCACGTGCGCAAGGCCGACATCGTGGTCGCTGCTGCCGGTGTGCCCGGCATCATCACCGCTGACATGGTCAAGCCCGGCGCGGCTGTCCTCGACGTCGGCGTCAGCCGGGTCGACGGCAAGATCGCCGGCGACGTGGCCGACGACGTCTGGGACGTCGCAGGCTTCGTCTCGCCCAACCCGGGCGGGGTCGGCCCGATGACCCGCGCGATGCTGCTCGCCAACGTGGTCACGATGGCCGAGAAGCAGGCCGAGCGTGACGGTGGAAGGGCAGCGCGCTGAACGACGAGCAGCAGGGGTCCGCGGACGCCGGTGAGTCGGCGGACGCCGACACCGGTGCCCGGCGCTACCCCTCGACCATCGGCGGCGCCTGCTACATCCTGATCCTGCTCATCACCCTCACCGGGCTGATCGTCGCGGCCGCCTCGGACTGGCGCGCCGGCATCCGGATCGTGTCCGGGGCGCTGGGGTTCGCGGCGTTCCTGCGGCTGGTGCTCCGCGACCGCGACGCCGGCATGCTCGCCGTACGCAACCGGTTCCTCGACGTCGCGATCCTGGTACTGATCGGTGGCACGCTGTTCGTCCTCGCGGCCACCATTCCCGACCAGCCCGTCTGACCAGGGGTACGACGAAGGGCCGGCGCCGCAGGCACCGACCCTTCGTGGTGATTCGTGTTCGCAAGCGGCTGGGTTTCGACGCGCCCGTCACGACCGCGCAAGCGCGGTCGCGGGGCTTGCTCAACCTGGCCGAGCGACGCAGTGCGCTCGTTCCTCGCGCCCTGCTGCTCGTCTCAGATGAGACCGAGCTCGGTGACCGCAGCCTTCTCGTCAGCCAGCTCGGCGACGGAGGCGTCGATCCGGGTGCGCGAGAACTCGTCGATCTCGAGGCCCTGGACGATGCTCCAGTCGCCGTTCGACGTGGTGACCGGGAAGGAGGACACGAGGCCCTCCGGAACGCCGTAGGAGCCGTCGGAGACGACCGCCATGGAGACCCAGTCGCCAGCGGGGCTGCCGTTGAGCCAGTCGCGGGCGGCGTCGCAGGTCGCGGACGCGGCGGAGGCGGCCGAGGAGGCGCCCCGGGCGTCGATGATCGCGGCGCCGCGCTTGGCGACGGTCGGGATGAAGGTGTCGGCGATCCAGGCCTGGTCGTTGACGACCTCGGCGGCGTTCTTGCCGGCGATCTCCGCGTGGAAGATGTCGGGGTACTGGGTGGCCGAGTGGTTGCCCCAGATCGTGATCTTCTTGATGTCGGTCACGGCCGAGCCGGTCTTGTTCGCCAGCTGCGAGATCGCCCGGTTGTGGTCGAGGCGGGTCAGTGCCGAGAACCGCTCGTTGGGGATGTCGGGCGCATTGGTGGCGGCGATGAGCGCGTTGGTGTTGGCCGGGTTGCCGGTGACACCGATGCGGACGTCGTCAGCAGCGACCTTGTTGAGGGCCTTGCCCTGGGCGGTGAAGATCGCGCCGTTGGCGGAGAGCAGGTCGCCGCGCTCCATGCCGGGGCCGCGGGGGCGGGCGCCGACGAGCAGGGCCAGGTTGACGCCGTCGAAGACCTGCTCCGGGTCGGAGCCGATCACGACGCCGGCGAGGTTCGGGAACGCGCAGTCGTCGAGCTCCATGACGACGCCCTCGAGGGCCTTGAGGGCCGGCTCGATCTCGAGCAGGCGGAGCTCGATGGGACGGTCGCCGGCGATGGCACCGCTGGCGATGCGGAAGAGCAGGCTGTAGCCGATCTGGCCGGCGGCGCCGGTCACGGCCACCTTGAGCGGGGTGGTGCTCACAGGGACTCCTTGAAGGGTTGCGTGGGACTCGTTGCGACGCTAGCAGCGCCCGGCCCGCGCGCGGGAGGCGGGCAAGGATGCGAGACGATGGCGCCATGACGACCTCCGGCCGAAGGGTGGCGCTGAGTGCCGCGGTCCTGTTTCTCGGATCGGCCGGCCTCGCCGGCTGCGGGTCCGCGTCGGAGCCCAGCCCGCCCGGCGGTGTCGACGGCCTGGTGATCCCCACCCCGGACCCCGAGGTCGCCGACTTCGTGGCCGAGGTCGACAACCCGTGGTTCCCGCTGCTCCCCGGCACCCGATGGGTGTACGACGACGACGTGACCACGCCCGCGACCCAGGTCGTCGTCGAGGCGGTTCCCGGGCCCGAGGTGGCAGGCATCGCCACCACGACGCGCGTGTGGACCGACGTCGACGGCACGAGCACCCGCGACCACTTCGCACAGGACCTCGACGGCAACGTGTGGTGGTTCGGGCGCGAGGGGGAGTGGGCCGCTGGCACGAGCGGCGCGGAGGCCGGGCTGGTCATGCCCGCACGACCGCGCGCCGGGGACGGCTTCCGGCTGGCGTTCGCGCCGGGGCTGACCCGCTCGACCGCCACCGTCGAGGAGGTCGGGGGGACGATCGAGGTCCCGCTGGCGTCGTACGACGACACGGTGGAGCTGGCCGTGACGGACGGATCCCTGCTCCGCGAGGACGTCTACGCCCGCGGTGTGGGACTGGTCCGGACAGACGCAACGGGGCTCGTCGCCTTCGACGAGCCCCGCTGAGGTCGGATCAACTGCTGCTGACTACTGGCCCGGAGGACGGACCTGGGTCTGGTCGCCGGCGGGCGGCGCCCAGCCACCGGCCTGCTGGCCGGGCTGACCAGCGTCGGGCGCGACGGGCTGCTGCTGAGCCGGGATCCACTGCTGGGTGGCGGGGTCCCACTGCCAACCGTCCTGGATGATCGGCTGCTCCTGCGCGGGCGGCTGCTGACCGAAGTCCTGGTGCGGCTGCTGCTGGCCGAAGCCCGGCTGGCCGTAGCCCTGGTTCCACTGCTGGGTGAAGCCCGGGTCGGACGAGCCGCCGCTGCCGAAGTTGAGGCCGGATCCGGGGACCGGGTCCTTGTCGCGTCCGAAGGTGAGCGGGTAGATCAGTCCGGCGATCACGGCTCCGACGAGCGGGGCGATGATGAACAGCCAGAGGTCCTGGATCGCGTCGCCGCCGGAGTAGAACGCGACACCGATCGAGCGGGCCGGGTTGACCGAGGTGCCGGTCGCGCCGATCCCGACGAAGTGGATGGCGGCCAGGGCCAGGCCGATGGCCAGCGGGGCCTGCGCGGCGATCGCGCGGTTGCGGTCGTCGGTGACCGAGAGGATCACGAGCAGGAAGATGAAGGTCAGGACGACCTCGATGATCAGCGCGCCGGCCCAGTCGGCTGCGCCGAGCTCGCCGAAGCCGTTGCTGCCGAGCGGGTCACCGAACTCCCACGGGGCGTCGCTGGCGAGCAGGGTGATCGCCAGGACGAAGCCACCGATGAGCGCGCCGAGGGTCTGGACGGCCGAGTAGAGACCGGCGTCCTTCCACGAGATGCGGCCCGCGAGCGCGGCACCGACCGAGACGGCCGGGTTGAAGTGACCACCGGAGATGCGGCCGAACGAGTAGACCATGATCACGATCGCGATGCCGAAGGAGAGCCCGGTCGCGACCAGGTCACCGCCACTGATCACGGCGGTCCCGCAGCCGATGAAGACCAGGACGAAGGTTCCGAGCAGCTCGGCGAGGAGCTTCTGGACGGTGGTGGGGGGCGTGTCGGTGGTCTGGTCGACCACTGGTTCTTGAGTCATGTCTGTTCTCTCTCCTCGGTACGGCTCCCGATAAACCAGCCGGGTTACACGAATCAGACTAGTCACTAGTGTGGGCGGCGAAGCGGACCCCGTTCTGACGATCAGGTATCTTGACGTCAAGAATCCCACCAACGGCCCCAGGAGCGACGCCCGGACATGTCGAGCATCATCTACACCCACACCGACGAGGCGCCGCTGCTCGCGACGTACTCCTTCCTGCCGATCGTCGAGGCCTTCGCGGCCAAGGCCGGCGTCGCGTTCGAGACGCGGGACATCTCCGTCGCGGCGCGCATCCTCGCGCAGTTCGGCCTGGCCGACGACGCGCTGAGCGAGCTCGGTGAGCTCGCGAAGACGCCCGAGGCGAACATCATCAAGCTCCCCAACATCTCCGCCTCGATCCCGCAGCTCAAGGCCGCGATCAAGGAGCTGCAGGCGCAGGGCTTCGACGTCCCGGACTACCCCGAGGCGCCGTCGACCGACGAGCAGCGCGAGATCCGCGCCAAGTTCGACAAGATCAAGGGCTCCGCGGTGAACCCGGTCCTGCGCGAGGGCAACTCCGACCGGCGCGCGCCGGGCTCGGTGAAGGCCTACGCGAAGAAGCACCCGCACACCAACAAGCCGTTCGGTGAGGGCTCGAAGACCGACGTCGCCACCATGGCCGACCACGACTTCGCCAGCAACGAGAAGTCCGTGACCCTCGCCGGCGACGACACCCTGTCGATCGTGCTCGAGACCGCTGCGGGCGAGAGCATCGTCCTCAAGGACGGCCTGAAGGTCCTGTCCGGCGAGATCGTCGACGCGACCAAGCTGTCGGTGGCCCACCTGCACTCGTTCCTGCGCAACGCGCTGGCGAAGGCCAAGGCCGACGACGTGCTGTTCTCGGTGCACCTCAAGGCCACGATGATGAAGGTCTCCGACCCGATCATCTTCGGCCACGTGGTGAAGGCCTACTTCGCCGACGTCTTCGCGCAGTACGGCGACGACCTGACCGCTGCGGGCCTCTCGGCCAACGACGGACTCGGTGCCATCCTGTCCGGCCTGGACGCGCTGCCGAACGGCGCGGAGATCAAGGCGGCCTTCGACGCCGCTTTGGCCGCCGGCCCCCGCCTGTCCTACGTCAACTCCGACAAGGGCATCACCAACCTGCACGTCCCGAGCGACGTCATCATCGACGCCTCGATCCCGGCCCTGATCCGCAACGGCGGCAAGCTGTGGGGCGTCGACGGCGGCGAGGACGACACCCTCGCGGTCATCCCGGACTCCTCCTACGCCGGCGTCTACAAGGCCGTCTTCGACGACGTGAAGGCCCACGGCGCGCTCGACCCGGCCACCATCGGCACCGTCCCCAACGTCGGCCTGATGGCCCAGGCGGCCGAGGAGTACGGCTCGCACGACAAGACCTTCGAGATCGCCGAGGCCGGCACCATCCGCGTCGTGTCCTCCAACGGCGACGTGCTGATCGAGCACGACGTCGAGGCCGGTGACATCTGGCGTGCCTGCCAGACCAAGGACATTCCCGTCCAGGACTGGATCAAGCTGGCCGTCACCCGGGCCCGTGCCTCCGCGACCCCCGCGATCTTCTGGCTCAACGAGTCGCGCGCCCACGACGCCGAGCTCATCAAGAAGATCGACACCTACCTGCCCGAGCACGACACCGACGGCCTCGAGATCCGGGTGCTGAGCCCGGAGCTCGCGACGGCGTACTCCCTCGAGCGCCTGCGCAAGGGCGAGGACACCATCTCGGTGACCGGCAACGTGCTGCGTGACTACAACACCGACCTGTTCCCGATCCTCGAGCTCGGCACGTCGGCGAAGATGCTCTCCGTCGTCCCGCTGATCGCCGGTGGCGGACTGTTCGAGACGGGTGCGGGCGGCTCGGCCCCCAAGCACGTCCAGCAGCTCGTGGAGGAGAACTACCTGCGCTGGGACAGCCTGGGCGAGTTCTTCGCGCTCGTGCCGTCGCTGGAGAAGTACGCCGAGCAGGCCGACGCCCCGGCGGCACAGATCCTGGCCGATGCCCTCGACCGGGCCACGGGCACGTTCCTCGACGAGGACCGCTCGCCGGGCCGCAAGCTCGGCACGACCGACAACCGCGGCTCGCACTTCTACCTCGCGCTCTACTGGGCCGAGGAGCTGGCCAAGCAGACCGAGGACGCCGACCTCGCGACCGCGTTCACCCGGCTCGCCGAGACCCTGCGGTCCAACGAGGACAAGATCGCCGGTGAGCTCATCGCTGCTCAGGGCAAGCCGGCGGACATCGGCGGCTACTACCGCCCCGACGCCGAGCTCACCTCGGCCGTCATGCGTCCGAGCGTGACGTTCAACGAGGTGCTCGCCGCCTTCTGATCGAACCGAGAGGCCCCGGGATGCGACGCATCCCGGGGCCTCTCGTCATCTCATCGGGCAGGCGCCACCAGCCGCTGGAGCAGGTCGGAGACCGTGACCAGTCCGGCCATCCGACTGTCGTCACCGGGCTCGGTGACGATGGCCAGCTGGCTGCTCGACTCCCGCATCCGCGCGAGCGCGGCGTACACCTTCGTGTCCGCCGGCAGCCGCAGCGGTGGCCGCGTCAGGGACTCGATGGGTGCGTCGGCCTCGCGCTCGAGGGTGTCGCGCACGTGCACGACACCGACCGCGTGATCGGCGTCGCCGACGAGGATGCGCAGGTGGCCCGAGTGCTGGCTGGCTGCCTGCACGTCGGCGACCCTGGCACCCACGGGCACACAGGTCGGGAGCTCGGGACGCACCAGGTCGCCCAGCGCGAGGGTCTCGAGCTCCAGGGCACCCGAGAGGTGCGCGGAGTACGACGCGTCGAGCGCGCCCACGCTGGTGGAGTGCTCGATCAGCTGACGCAGGCCAGCAGGGTCCTGGCCGGACGCGACCTCGTCGACCGGGGTGACCCCGACCCGACGCAGGCACCAGTTGGCGGTGTCATTGAGCGCCCGCAGCAGCGGCCGGGTGAGCCACATGAAGCCGCGCATCGGGATCGCCAGCATGGTCGCGGACCTTTCGGGGTGCGCGATCGCCCATGACTTCGGGGCCATCTCGCCGACCACGAGGTGCAGGAACGTCACCACGGTGAGCGCTAGCACGAAGCCCGCGACGTCGGCGGCCCAGAACGGCGCGCCCCACGTCTCGAAGGCAGGCGTGAGCCAGTGGTGCACGGCCGGCTTGGTGATCGCGCCGAGTGCGAGCACGCAGACCGTGATGCCGAGCTGCGAGCCCGCGAGCAGGACGCTGAGCTCGGAGGAGCTGCGCAGTGCCGCGCGGGCCGAACGGCTGGAGGCCGCAGCGTCCTCGAGGCGGTGCCGACGGGCCGCGATGAGTGCGAACTCGACGGCCACGAAGAAGGCGCTGGCGACGATGATGACGGTGGTGACCACGGCCACCACGACTGGGTTCTCCATCAGGACTCCTCCTCCCCGAGCGTGATCCGGATCGACGTCGGCACGTGCTGTTCGACCTCGACGACCTCCATCCGCGCATGGCGCGGAGCAGGGTCCTCGTCGTGGACGAGGTCGCCCGGGTCGTCGGGCAGGCGCACGGTGATGACGGTGCACGGTGCGGGCAGTCGACCGTGCTCGGCGATGACCAGTCCGGCGAGGGTCTGGTAGTCGCCCTCGGGCAGGTCCTGGCCGATGGTGCGCTCGACCTCGTCGACGGGCAGCTCGCCCGGCACCAGCCAGGAGCCGGCGGCGTCGTCGACGGCCACGGGCGTGTCCTCGTCGTGCTCGTCGGTGAGCTCGCCGACGAGCTCCTCGGCGAGGTCCTCGAGGGTGAGCACGCCGACGAAGCCGCCGTGCTCGTCGACCACGGCCGCCAGCTCGTTGCTCGTCCGGCTGAGCTCGTCGAGGGCGTCGGGCAGCGCCATCCGGGTGGGTACGACGAGAGCGGGCCGGGTCAGCTCCGCGAGGGTCGCGGTCGGCGCGGCGCCCAGCACGTCACCCAGGTGCACCATGCCGACGACGGCGGAGTCGCCGTCGACGACGGGGTAGCGCGAGTGCCCGGCCGCCATCAGCCGGCGTACCTCGCCGACCGTGGTGTCGGTCGTGACGACGTCGACGCGGGTGCGCGGCACCATCGCGTGCTCGACGTCGCGGGTCGGGAAGTCCAGCACCCGGTCGAGCAGCAGGGACAGCTCGGCAGGCAGGTCACCGGTGTCGCGCGAGTCCGCCACGATGTGCTCGAGGTCGCGGACCGTCGCGGAGTGCTCCACGTCGTGGACCGGCTCGATCCGGATCGCCCGCAGCAGCAGGTTCGAGGACTGGTCGAAGATCCAGATGAGCGGCCCGGTCACCCGCAGGTAGCCGAGGGTCGAGCGGGCCAGCCGGTCGGCGACCGGCTCCGGTCGCGCGATGGCGAGGTTCTTGGGGAACAGCTCGCCGAACAGCATCTGCACGATCGTGGAGAAAGCGAGCGCCAGCACGGTGCCGACCGCGACGCCGACGGCGGTCGGGATGCCGACCCCGCCGAGCAGGGTGCCGAGGGAGTCGCCGATGAGCGGCTCTGCGACGTACCCCACCAGCAGGCCGGTGACCGTGATGCCGAGCTGGGCACCGGAGAGCATGAACGAGGTGCGGCGAGTGACCTCGAGGGCGCGCTCGGCGCGGGCGTCACCGGCGGCGGCGCGGGCCCGGAGCCGGGACCGGTCGACCGCCATGAAGGCGAACTCCTGGGCGACGAAGTAGCCCGTGGCCGCGGTGATCGCGAGGACCACGAGCAGGCCCAGGAGGAGGGAGAGCAGCGCGGTCATCGGGCGCGCTCCGGGTGGGGGAGAGGAACGGGGGGTCTTCGGCGTTTCTTCTTGCGCATGATGTCGAGTTGAACGGACGAGAAGGCGCTGGGGTTCCGATCCGGACCATTTCCTCGCGGGTGGTCTCGACGGCGGAAGAAACTCGGAGGCGGATGTCGGTGACGCCATCTATTCTCGATCCAGTGACGACGACGTTGAGCAAGGCCCCCGCGCCTGCTGCCACCCTCGTCGTTGCCGACCCGACTCGCCTGGTCGACTGGCGCCGCCTCAAGGGCCGGGTCTCCCGCTTCGCGGTGATCGCGGTCGCCATCTCCTCGCTGGGCACGGCGCTCGGGACGGTCCTCGCCGGCCGGATCGCCGACCACCCCCGCACCGACCTGGTCCTCTGGCTCGCGCTGTGCGTGGTCGGTGCCGCCGCCCTCGACACCACCGGCCGGGTCGTGTGGGCCGGTGTGGTCGACCGGGCGGAGGGCCGACTGCGCGGCGACCTGCTCAGCGCCGCCCTCCAGCAGCCTCTGGAGCACCTGACCGAGCAGGCCGTCGGTGAGGTCCTGGACCGGGTCGACGACGACACCCACGAGGTCGGCACGCTGCTGCGCCAGCAGATCTGGATGGCGATGCGGACCGGCTTCGGCGCGATCCCGATGTGGCTGGTCGCCGGCTTCACCTGGTGGCCGGCGTTCCTGCTGTTCCCGGTGGTCGGCTTCGTGACCGTGTGGGTGATGCGCCCCGCCCTGGTGGAGATCTCGCGCCTCAAGGTGATCGAGGAGATGGCCTGGACCGACCACGCCGCCGCGCTGGAGGAGGGCATCGCCGGCCGCGACGACCTGCGCACGAGCCTGGGCCAGGCGTTCGCCGTACAACGCCTCGCGACGCTGTCCGCGGTGATCCACGAGCGGTTCCGTGCCGTGGTGGTCCTCGAGGGCCGAATCGCCGTGCAGGTGGGGCTCGTGCTCCACGGCCTGCTCATCGCGGTCGCGGTCGCCGGGGTGCTGCTCGCGAGCAACGGCAACCTCGAGGTCGCCCGGCTGGTGACCCTCTTCCTGGTGACGACGATCTTCGTCGGCCAGATCAACCAGCTCGCCCACCAGCTCCCCGACATCCAGGCCGGCCTCGGCGCGGTGCTGCGACTGCGGCAGCTGCTCGCCGTCGAGGCCGAGCCCGAGGGCGGCGAAGCGGTCCCGGCCGGTGCGCTCGACCTGCGGATCCGGCACCTCGACTTCGCCTACGCCGAGGGCTCCTTCGCGCTGAACGACGTCGAGCTGTACGTCGAAGCCGGTCACACCATCGCGCTGGTCGGCCGGACGGGCTCCGGCAAGTCGACGCTCGCGTCCCTGCTGTCGCGCGCCGTCGAGCCGCCCCCCGGCACGATCTTCCTCGGCGGGGCCGACATCACCACCCTCGACCTGCACGAGCTGCGTCGCCGCGTCGGCGTCGTCACCCAACGCACCGAGATCCTCGCCGGCACCCTGGCCGAGAACATCGCTCTCTTCGCGGACGTGCCGCGGGTGGAGATCGAGGAGGCGATCGCGGAGCTCGGCCTGACCGACTGGGTCGACGGCCTGCCCGACGGCCTCGAGACGCTGCTCGGTCCGGGAGGCACGACGCTGTCGGCCGGCGAGGAGCAGCTGGTCGCCTTCGCGCGACTGCTGGTCCGGCACGTCCAGGTGGTCGTCCTCGACGAGGCGACCGCGCGGATGGACCCGGTCACCGAGAGCCGCGTCGTCGCCGCGGCCGACCGGCTGATCAACGGCCGCACCGGCGTGCTTGTCGCCCACCGGCTGAGCACGATCGAGCGCGCCGAGATGGTCGCCGTCCTCGACCACGGCCGGGTGATCCAGCAGGGCCTGCGTACGAACCTGGCGTTGGAAGAGGGACCGTTCCGGCGACTCGTCGCCGCGAGCGGGGCCCAGCACGCTGATCAGGACTCGTCGGACGCGAGCGAGGCCGCAGCCTCCGACCCCGTCGGGGGACGTCGTCGCAGCGGGGTTCCTCCCGAACGGCCCGAGGTCGGCTCGGGACCCTCGCTGGCGCGCGGCACGTGGCACGCGATGCGGGTTCGGCCGTGGTGGGGCCTCTACTCCGTCGTACTCTTCCTGGCGGCGAGCATCTTCGCGCCCCTCGGTGCGCTGACGGGCTTCGTCTGGGGTCACGTCGTGGCCCGGCTGCAGGCAGGTGAGTCGGTCGGGATGCTGACCGGCGTGCTGGCCGTGCTGCTGCTGGCGGCGCCGATCCTGCTCGGTGACGCGATCCGTCGCTACCCGCGCTGGTGGATCGAGGTGATGCTCCGGGTGCGGATGTCGGTGCTGCTGGGCCAGATCGACGGCCGTCGGCTGCCTCGGACTCCGCCGGGCGAAGTCGTGGCCCGGTCGATGGACGCGGACCGCTACGCCCGCTACTCCGACCGCTGGATCGACTTCATCAACGGCCTGCTCATCGCGCTGTTCACGATGCTCGTCGCCGGGTCGTGGCTCGCGGGCGCCGTACTGCTCGTGGTGATGGGCTCGAGCGCGCTCGCCTCCTCGATCGGACGCCCGATCGCGGGACGCTCGGCTGCGCGTTCCTCCGCCGCCCGCGCGGGGTTCGGTCGCGCGCTGGTGTCGGCGGTGGAGTCGGCGCGCACGGTCAAGCTCGCCGGTCGTACGCCGCAGGTCCACGAGCACCTGCGCAAGGTCGACGGTGGCCGCGTGGAGGCGGCCGTGTTCGAGCACCGCGTGCAGGCCGTGCTGGACGGCGTCCCGATGGTGATGGTGCAGGTCGGCGTCGTGTCGGCCTGGGCGTTCTACCTGTGGGACGTGTGGGGCCTGGCGACCGCGCTCCTGGTGGCCACCGCGGTCAACGGCTTCGACTGGTTCGGCCGCGTGGCCGGGGCCGTCGTCACAGAGGCGCCCGGCGTCCGGGCCTGGCAGCGGGCGACGTCGCGGTTCGCCGGGGGAGCGGACCTGGTCGAGCTCCCCGCGGGGATCGACCTCGTCACGGGTGTCGCGCCCGTGCCCGCGCAACCCGACCGCGTCCGCCTCGAGCACCTGCGCCTCTCCGACTTCACGGCCGTGCACGACGACGGCACGATCGGCGTCGCCGGTGTCGACCTCACCGTGGCGCGCGGCGAGCTGATCCTCCTCGTCGGGCAGGTCGGCTCGGGCAAGTCCAGCCTGCTGGCCTCCCTCGCCGGACTCATCGACCACACCGGCTCCTTGGCGTGGAACGACACCGAGGTGCGCGACGCGGAGGCCTTCCTGCGCCCCGGCCAGGTCGGCCACGTCGCCCAGGTCCCGCGGGTGCTGTCGGGCACCTTCTCCGACAACGTCCGGCTCGGCCACCTGCGCGACGTCGATCGCCCGATCGCCGACGCCCGCCTCGTCGAGGACGTCGCCGACGCCGGCGGTCCCGACTCCCTGGTCGGCCACCGAGGCGTCCGCCTCTCCGGCGGCCAGGTCCAGCGGCTCGCGCTCGCCCGCGCACTGGCCACCGACGCCGAGCTGTTGCTCGCCGACGACGTGTCGAGCGCGCTCGACGCCGCCACCGAGATCGAGCTGTGGGTCGCGCTGCGCGAGCGTCAGGCGACGGTCATCGGAGCCACCTCCAAGAGGGCAGCGCTCGCACAGGCCGACCGCGTCGTCGTACTCGTCGACGGGGAGCTGGCGGCCGTGGGGCCGTGGACCGAGCTGGCGGGCGAGTGGGGTCACCTCGCCGGGTGACGGCTGCTGCCTGCACCTGCTGGGAATGGGTACGGTGCCGACATGGCCATCAAGCTCGAGAACGTCGCCATCGCCGTCCGCGACCTGGACGCGACGATCGCCTTCTTCACCGACCTCGGCCTGACCGTGCTCGGTCGCGACACCGTCAGCGGTGAGTGGACCGACACCGCGGTCGGACTCGACGGCAACCACGCCAAGATCGCGATGCTCCAGACCCCCGACGGCCTCGGCCGGCTGGAGCTGTTCGAGTACATCCACCCCGATGCGATCGAGACCGAGCCCACCCTGCCGAACGAGATCGGCATGCACCGCGTCGCGTTCTCTGTCGACGACCTCGACGCCGCACTGGAGATCGCCGCCCGGCACGGGTGCCATCCGCTCCGGGGCGTGGGGACCTATGAGGACATCTACCGGCTGACGTACGTACGGGGGCCGAGCGGGATCATCGTGATGCTGGCGCAGGACTTGCGGCAGGGCTGAGCGGGACCCTTGCCGCTCAGCCCGAGATGCGGGGGCGGTTGATGTGCTTCAGGGTCCGCAGCGGGTGCTCCAGTGCACGAGAGCGCCAGGCGAGCGTCAGCGAGTCGATCGGGTGGCGGTACACCCACCACGGGTTGCTGATGAAGCGGGCAACCACCTGCTGTCCCAGCTCCGAGCGGGGGTCGTCGTGTGAGTTGCCTGTGGTTGCGCGCAGCCGGTCGACGACGGTCTCGACGGGTTGGCCGCGGCCCGACCGGAACAGCTCCTGGAGGTCCTCCCACTTCCGTTCCTGAGTCACCGTGTGCTGCTCGACGTGCGTCTGCTGCTCGCGGAGGTCGTCCCTGATCTCCGGGGGCCAGCGGTCGACGTACTGCTGCACCCATGCCTCGTGCCAGACCTCGTCCTCGAGGAAGGCGATCACCACACAGTTCGGGGCGTACGTCGCTGAGCCCTCGTCGAGCGCGGGCAGCATCGCCTCCACGATCCGCAGGCCGGCCTCCTCATCGCCCTCCCGGTATGCCTGGGCGGCGACCTCGGCCGCAGCGCTGCAGACGTCGAAGGGATGGGTGACGCCCCACCGCCGCTCCGACTCGGCGATCACCTGCCTCAACTCCGGGACGTGTCGCAAGGTCTCGAGGAACCGGTCCGCATCGGTGGGCTCGGCAGGTGGGCGCGGGAGCTTGTGCTGGTCGCCGTTCCAGTAAGTCGCCCGCCAGTAGTAGAGCGCCTCGTGGTTGACGGGCCACTGGTCACCGTCGAGGACGGGGTTGCTCCAGTCCAGCTCGGGGTCGAACGGCCGCCAACCCTCGTCGAGCGGCTCGTCACTGCGTGGACGCCGGGCCCTGCGTCGGGCCTGCTTGTGCTTCGCGCCCTGCGTGGCAAAGGCTCGCTGTGCCTCCATCAGGCTGATCCCGTTGGCGCCGTCCGGGTGCATCGGATAGCGGAGCTGGCCACCGTCGTCCTCCCAGCGGCAGACCGGGCAGAGCTCGTAGTCGCCGGGACCGCTGTCGAGGGTCAGGTGACCGCAGCAGGGACAGGGGAAGCTGTTCACGGGCACATTCTCTGCCAGGGGAGTCGAAAGCGCTCCTCAGTTTCACGTGCTTCGTTCAGCATCCTGCTCGACGCGTAGCTGATGGTCGACGTCTCGTCGCTGCTCCCTGATCCGTTGACGATCGAGGGTCGTGAGACGGCGAAGTTGGACGTCGAGCACCGCGCTCGCCAACTGCTTGTCCACTCCGAGATGGGCCGCGACAGCCGCTCGTGCGGATTCGATCTCCTCGGCAGACAGCACCAGCTCACTGACCACCTGCCAGTCATCGGTGGCGCGTAGGACGGCATCGAGGAATCGACTCTCCCACTGAAGACGTTCGATCAACGTGGGATCTGGCTCGGGGTCAGGCGGGTTCAACGGCGTGCGGTGTCGAGGCTCGAAGAACGCCGGTCCCAGGTCGCTTTCGATCCTCAGCTCGCTCCAGGTCAGGGCTGTGTCGTCGACCGAGATCGTGAGAGGGACACCGAGTTCGGCATCGACCGTCACCACCGCGCGGCGCCCCTTTGTCTCGGGGGCGGTGAACTGCCACGCAGGCCGCCCCTCGAACTCGGTCGCTCGCAGGCTGGTCACCACGGCCTGCCGATCGGATGTCAGCCATCCGGTCCAGTACTTGCGAGGGTCGTAGAGCCGTAGATCCGTCAGGTCGCCGGAATCATCTTCGCGAAGTTCCCACAGCTCCTCGACGAAGTCGTCTGCCGCCTGCCAGAAGGTGTGTTCGCCCGCGAGGATCGTCGTGTGGCCGGGCGGTTCCTCCACTCGCGCCATGTGCCGCAGGCGCCACACCCGGCGACGCCGGATGACCTGGCCGTCCTGCTTCTCTGTGAAGACTCCGCTGTAGCCGACCGTTGGGTCGTTGCCTGCGATCAGCAGCTCGACGAGTTCGTCGAAGGCCGGGGGAGTGCGCGCCGCGTCGCTGGTCATGACGACGAGTCTGGCACCAGCCTGCCGTCCCCACGCCCGCCGCAGCCGTAATGCGCTTGAGTGACACGGCGCAGTTGTGGATGCTTCGGCAGGTGAAGCACAGCAAGGTCCGCCGCCGCCTCGGCGAGGCGCTCGAGTCCGGACGGGTGGTGCGCGTCTGGCGTGATGAGTACGACTCGACCTCCACCGACGGCATTCTCATCGCCCTCACCCAGGACTGGTTCGTGATGCACGTCGTCGACGACGGCGTGCATCTGGACGGTCTGGTCATGATGAGGACTCGTGACGTCGACATGGTTCGCCATGGTCACGACGAGTACGTTCAACGGGGGCTGCAGGGACTGGGCACCCCCGTTGCCACGTTCACCTGTTCCGACGACGTAACGGCACGCGACCTGATCATGGCCGCGGCCGAACTCCATCCGCTCTCTGCCTTCGCTCTCGGCGACGAGGGGGAGGAGCAGCTGATGATCGGGACCTTGGTGAAGGCAGGCAAGAAACGTGTCCGACACCGTTTCATCCGTCCCAACGGGACCTGGGCCCTCGAGGACGACCGGTGGAGGTACGAGCAGATCTCGAGCATCACGGTCGGTGGGCGCTACATCGATTCGTTGGCCCGCTTCGGGTTGCCTTCGCCGGTGTGACGCGGCTGGGCGGTGCGGCTCAGGGCAAGGTCACTGGTGAGGCCAGCAGGAACCAACCGAGCACAGCGCAGTTGGCGACCACCGTCAGCCAGAAGATCGTGCGGAACGGCTGCTTCCTGGTCTTGTGGCGAAACACCTTCTGCCCGGCCAACGCACCCGGCCAGCCGCCCACGAGGGCGAGCAGGTGCAGCGTGGACTCGGACGTGCGCCACCTGCCGTTGACGGCGGCGGACTTGTCGGCGCCGTACGTCGCGAACGTGACCACGCTGAGCACGCCGTACGCCGCCGCAAGGGTCAGCGGCAGGTCAGTCATTCGCCTTCTCCTGACGAGGTCAGGCTCGTCGCGGGCAGCCAGTCCGCACCCAGGAGCTCGGCGAGATCGGCGAGTCCGGCGGTGTCGCTCCCGACCGTGTCGGAAGCTGCGGCGATCCGCTCGACCATGACCTTGCCGACCTGCTCCTCGACGGTGCCCTCGGCGTAGGCGATGTGCCAGGGCGAGACCTGGTGGTCGCGGTGGGTGCGGCCGGTGACCTGGCGTCCGGCGATCCCGGAGAAGCGGGCCTGGTGGAAGACGCCGACCCGTGGCTCGGTGCTCGCCTGCCGGCCGTCGGCGAGGGTCTCGCCGGCGTGCAGGCTGATCGAGGCGACGGTGGTGAACACGCAGACCTTGGCCTGCCCGGTCTGGAACCGGAGGCGTTCGGCCTCGGGGTCGAACCGCTCGCGGCCATAGATCGTGGCGACGTCGATGCCGGAGTCACGCAGCCGCTCGGCGATCGGATCCGCAGCGGTCCCGACGAACTCGACCGAGCACGCCACCTGTCGCTCGGCCTCGACCTGCTGGGCGATCCACGCAACCGTGGAGTCGACCCGGATCAACCCGGCCTTCTGCCGGAAGCGCAGCAGCGCCGCCCGCCCCTTTGCGACGTTGCGCCCGCGCCGGGCGATGTCCATCTCCCGGCAGAATTCGCCCCACTCGGCCTCGTACGCCGCGCGCTCGGCCGGCGTGAGCCGTACCGGCATGCCTGAGATCGGCACCGGCCCCCACGGCGCTGCCCGGTGCAGCATCGCGGGCGGCCGCTCGTCCTCGAGCCATCCACGCACCAGCTTGAGGTCGGCCGCACGTCGTGCCGGATCGGTGGTCCACGTAGCGCCGTACCGTCCCCGCTCCACCTCGACGCCGTGACGTTCGAGTGCGTTGGCGAACGTGACCGCGGGTTGAGTCGCCGAGGTCCACTCTCGCATCGGCTCCCTGAGCACCTGCGCGTAGGCAGGGGCGAGGTACGGCAGCTCCAACGGCGTGTGGCCCGGCGTCGCGGTCGTCGCGATGACGAACGGCGCCGTGTCGTGGGGCTTCCCGTGCCCCGAGATCCGCGCCCAGTGCTTCCACCGCTTCGTCGTCGTACGACGCAGCGCGTGGGCCTCGTCCGCGATGATCACGTCCCAGGTGTGGTCCTTGACCTTCTCCAGCCGGTCCCAGGTGATCACGACCCACTCCAGCCCGCCGTCGCCCAGCGCCGTGATCGTGCGGCACCAGTGCCCGATCGTGATCGCGGCCGGCCGGTCTGCGACCACCAGCACCCGCTCCGCACCACGGAGGTCACCCACCGCCGTCGCCCCGAGGACCGCCGAGATCGTCTTGCCCACGCCGGGCTCGTCGGCCAGCAGGAACTGCCGTCCACCCGCCTCGGCACGCGCCGCGATCGCGTCAGCCGCCTCGTACTGGATCCTGCGCGGCTCCAGCCCAGCGGTCGCCTCCGGACTGGGCGTGGGGCTGTCGGGGTTGAGGGTGTTCTCGATGAACCGGCCGAGCGTGTACGGACCGGGGGAGTACGGCGCGAGGTGGCTCGGCAGCGCGCGGCCGACGAACAGGTGGGTCTTCACTGCCGGGTGCCAGGTGGCGCCCTCGACCTGGGTTCCGTACGGGACGTCGAGGACCCAGAGTCGCTCGCCCGGCCCGGCGGTGGGCAACGGCCGCTGCGACGCCCCCGCACCGGTACGCCGCGAGGGCGCACCGCGTCGACGAGCACCGGATCGGCGAGAACTGGCCACCCTCGGACGCTATCGGGGCGATCGCGTCGAGCCGGACCGGCTCGCCCATGCTCACTGGAGCATCCGTGAGTCTGACCGCAGCAGATCCCCAGGGCGGTCAGGGGCCGGGAGCGGTTCGCCCTCGACTCGTGGACGCGGCGCGTTGGCATCGATCCGCGGCTTCCCTCATGGCAACGGCCAGTGCGTCGGGTCCGACGACCTCGATGTCGGCGTCGAAGCGCAGGAAGGACGCCACGAGTGCGGGCCAGGACCAGGACCCGAGGGTGACCCGGGTCCGGTCGTGGGACATCGGTTCGGCGACGCCGTCGCCGATGAAGGGTGCGACCTCCGCCACCGGGCGGTCGATGATCGCCTCGCCCTGGCAGGGCCAGGCGGTCGATCCTTCGTTGCCGCGGAACTGGCCGGTCACGAAGGTCGCGACGTCCCCACCGGGCACTTCGCGATGGGCGAACCGTGGACCGTGGGGGATCCGTGGTCGGATGCGGTCGGCGCGGAAGGTCCGCCAGTCGGCGCGCTCGAGGTCCCAGGCGACGAGGTACCAACGCCCGTGCCAGGTCACGACGTGGTGCGGCTCGACGCGACGCGGTGGGGCGGCGTCGTCCGCGGATGTGCCGTAGTCGAACCGCAGCACCTCCTGCGAGCGGACGGTCCCCGCGAGCGTCAGGAGTACGGCGCTGTCGACCTCGGTCTCGCTGGTTCCCGGGGCCCTGACGCTGTCGAAGGCGAGAGCGTCCAGCCGGTGCCGCAAGCGTGAGGGCAACACCTGACGGAGCGTGGTCAGAGCGCGCAGCGCTGCCTCACCGATGCCCGCGCCTGCCGTGGCCCCGAGCTGGAGGGAGACCGCGAGCGCCACGGCCTGGTCGTCGTCGAACAGCAGCGGGGGCAGGTCGGCGCCTGCGTCGAGCCGGTAGCCGCCGTCGGGACCCTTGAACGCGGCGATCTGGTAGCCGAGCTCGCGGAGCCGGTCGACGTCGCGACGCACGGTCCGCGTGGTGACGTCGAGCCGTTGTGCGAGCACGTCCCCGGACCAGTCGCGCCGCGCTTGCAGCAGCGAGAGCAGCGCGAGAAGTCGAGACGATGTCGTGGTCACCACAGCAGTCTGTCGCAAGTACAGGACACATCCTGTCCGCAACTCACGAGAAGGTTCCCTGAGCGATGACCACCGTGGCCATCGAGATCAAGGAGTCCTTGTGTTCAACGTTCTCGCCGACATCAACTGGCTCAGCTTCGCCGTCGCACTGGCCGTCTCGATCGTCCTGGCCGGTGTCTGGTTCGCCGCCGTCATCGCCAAGCCCTATCTCGTCGCGCTCGGCCGCGAGAACGAACCGGCACCGCAGAGCGACCTGGTCCGCAACCTCGGACCACTTGTCTGCACCCTGATCGTCACCCTCACCACCGCCGTGCTGGTCGAGGCGCTCGACATCACCAGCACCGGCGATGCCGTCGTCTTCGGCCTGATCATCGGCATCGGCTACCTCAGCGCGATGACCTTCCAGATCGCCCTCAACCCGAACTTCCCCCGCCCGCTGTACTACGGCCTGCTCAACGCTCCCTATTTCGTCGTCAGCGCGGTGGCGAGCTCGGTCATCCTGGTGGTCATGCGATAGCGAGTCCGCCGCGAGCTGCTGGCGGTCTTCAGGGCGGCGCGGTCGCCGCGGTAGGACGCACCCGGGCTAGAAGTTGACTTCGTAATTCTGTTGGGCGATGCGTCGGGCGCCCCACGCGTAGGTGATGAGGGGCATGGTGCACCAGAAGATGTTCAGCAGGCCGAACTTGATGATGAGGTCCGTTGTGCTGGACACGTTGTCGAGGTTGTTGGCGATCTCGGTGCCGAAGTAGACCATCGGCAGGGTGACCTCGACGATCATGCCCGCCATGACGAAGGAGAGTTGGGTGAGGGTGAAGCGCTTGCCCTGGCGAAAGAACATGACCACGGCGTACAGCTCGAAAATGCCGACGAAGAGGGCGATGCACTCCAGAGTGACGACGAGCGGGTCGCCGTTGAGGTAGCGGGCGTCGCCTCCGGAGAGGTAGGGCGACCAGAAGTAGGTCCAGAGTGCGTTGTCGAGAACGCCTTGCTTGATCTGGTCGAGGAACAGCAGCCAGGGAAGTTCCCAGATGAACCGTGGCGCGAGGCAGATGAAGAGCCAGACCAGGATCATGCCGTCCAACTTCTGGGACCTCGTACGTCCGGCCATGCCGGGCAGGTTCATCCACGGGAGGGCGAGGGCGGTGACGAACACGGAGACGCCGACGAGAGTCATGCCGTTCGACGCGACCTTGTGGGAGACGCCCAGATGGACCTCGAGATACCAGAAGAAGGGGACCGAGGCGACGAACACGGCAAGTGCCGCGAGGAGCGCCTTCTGGAGCGAGGACTTGCTCCGCGTTCCCTCCTCGGTGGGCGAGGCCTGCTTCTTCGCTGCCGATGCCATGACATCTCCTGTCTGTGTCGCGCCCGATGAGAGCGGTCGAGGCAGGTTGACACATCGGACATAAAGTGTCCAGGATGTCGATCAGATGCTATGCCTTCACTGGGGTTGAATCACGGTCAGTGGACCAGGGGGGCGAGGGTGTCTGCCAGGTACTGCCGGAGGACTTCACGGCTGCGGGTGCGTTGACTGGGGAACGTCAGCAAAGAGACGGTCATGCGCAGCGAGGCCTCGGCGATGGCATCCAGCTTGGATGCCAGGCCGGCGTCGTACTCGACCAGCGGCGAGAGGGCATCGGCGACGATGGACAGGACGGAGCTCGACATCGCCATCTCACGCCCCTCGGGAGTTTCCAGCGAGTAGAGCATCGCTGGAATCGCGGCATGATCACGCACTCCGTAGAAGACGCCGACGGTCAACTCGACCAGGAACTCGCCCGCGGTCTTGGCCTTCCGTGCTTGGGCCAGAGCGGTCTCGGTGAGTTCGGTGGCGCTGCGCGTCACTGCGTCACGGAGCACGTCGTCGCGATTGCTGTAGTACGTGTAGACGGTCTGCCGAGAGACGCCGGCCTCTCGCGCGACGGATGCCATCGAGGAGCGTTCCAGGCCGTGCCGGGCGATCGAACGCGTTGCGCCTTGAAGGATTCGCTCGCGGTAGTCATCGCCCGTGGCGAGCGCGGTGGCCTTGGGCCGCGTTGCTGGATCGGGGTTGGCGGGGGACACGACCGGATCCTCTCACTCGCTCGAGGAACCTGCACGGGCAGAAGGTTGCAGCAGCGGACCTTGCTCAATCAAGCGAACCTGCACCGGCCGCAGCTCGCTTCGTAGCGGAGCACCTGCTGGCGGGTCGGGTGCCCGGAATGCGGCGGAGTGACTGTGAGAATCGTCGTGCTCTGAGAGCGGGCAGCGTGTTTGCTCAGTCGATGGGCGTGTCGACCCAGCCGACAAACCGGCCGCCAACCCCCGGCATCTCCGTACGATGTTCGCCCTGGCCCGGGCTCGGTACATCGGAGGGCTGATGGAAGTCGCAACTGACGTACGTGAACTCCGGCCACCACTTCTTCGGCCGGGCCTTCTCGGCAAACCCGCAGACGTTGCACACCAGCTCGACCCACACCGGCTTCTTGCCGATCCGGTTGGCACGCGACTGGACCAGCCACGGTGGCGGGCTGTCCTCGATCTCGGCCAGTTCGGCTTCAGTGAGCGTCGTGGGAAGGCCGTGCCGGGTGGCCATCTCCAAGGGGATGTCCAAGCGTTGGGCAGCGTCGCGGCGGGTGATCATCGCCCCCAACGATAGTCAGTGCCGCTTGGAGAGCGGCTGTTGGACTTCGCACGTGTCGACGGGATCTAGCTGTCTTGAAATGCTTGGCGCTACCGAGTCCTGCGGTAGTAGACCAGCGCGCGTCCAACACCCAGTAAAACTGGACTCTCCGCGAAACACCGGCCAATCGCGGCAGTACGAAAGGTTGAACGACCTCCTCGGCGTCCTCAAGACCATCACATCCAGCGTGAGCACCGCATCTGCCGTCCGTCAGGTCGAGCGGCGATGGGCAGAGTCGCCATGGGGTCTTCCGGAGTAGCGATCGGTGCCCCACGGGCGGCGGAAGGACACAAGTGCAACTCGTCTGCCCTGACACACCGCCCACACTCGGGAGGACCCAATCCCGCCCTCGTCGTAGTGTCTCCTGCATGGCGGACGACTCTCAGGACAAGCTCTATGCAACGACACTGCAAACGATCGGCGCAGTGTCCAAACTGCCCATGGTTCACGTTGAACGCGAGGCCTTCCTGCGCAAGCAGTTCGCGTCGTCCCCGCATCTGGCCGTCGTTCTCGAGAGCGGTCCACAGGCGGTTTACACGGTCGAATCACTGCGCCAGAAGGCCAACTCGATCATCAAGAACAGCACGGCGAAGACCTCTATGGCGTCTTTCGCGACCGGCCTGCCAGGCAATCCTGTGGTGATGATCGCGGCGGGTGGCGCCGACGTCGCCCAGTACTTCGGCTTCGCCATCAACTTGGCTCAGCAACTCGCCTACCTGTTCGGCGAGGACGACCTGTTCGACGATGGCGGGCAATTGTCCGAGGCGGCCCAGATTCGTGTGATCGCGTACCTAGGGGCCATGTTCGGTGCAGCTGGCGCTGCGGCACTCGTCTCTCAGACGTCGAAGCTTGCAGGCGCGAATCTCGGCAAGAAGGTCGCGGCGCAGGCACTCACGAAGACGGCGTGGTACCCGCTGGTCAAGAAGGTCGGTGCGCTGGTCGGCAAGCAGGTAACAAAGAAGTCTGTGGAGAAGACGATTACCAAAGCGGTCCCGGTTGCTGGCGGCGTGATCGCCGGGGGCCTGACCTTCATGACGTTTCGACCCATGGGAAACCGCCTGGCCGACACGTTGGCTGCCAACCTGAACGGCGACTTCGATGAGGAACTCGAACTGAATCCTGACTTCGCGGCAAGCGTCGAGACGAGCACCGTCGTGGTCGAACAGATTCGCGATGGAGCCAGCGAGCGCGAGACCGAGTAGACCGCCCCCCCGGTGGATGCCAGAGAAGTGGCGGAATGTGCCACCCTCCTCCGGCTCCCGATTGCTCATGACCCGCGTGCGCCACTGCCCTTCGCGGTCATGGTCGGCGGGGGCGGAACGTCGGTCCACGGACAACGCTCGGATCTGTGAGTAGACCGGTTCTGGGGTTGTTTCGAACGTGTGTTCGAGTTACCATATGCGTATGAACGTCTCCCCGGTGGTTGCTTCTGATGTGGTGGCGTGGCGTGATCGGCTGGCCCGAGGCAGCACAGATGCCTGCGAGGGTGACGCGGGTGACTTGGTGGACCTGATTGCGGCGTTGGAGGACCTGACCTCGACGGCGCGGGCGGTGCAGGCTGAGGCCGCGGTGGCGTTCGATGCTGCCCGTCGTGCCAGCGAGGCCGCGGCAGGTGTCGCTTCCCGCCTTCAGGGGCGCGGGGTGGGCGGTGAAGTCGCGTTGGCCCGCAAGGAGTCCGCAGCCAGGGGTCAGTCGTTGCTCGGGCTGGCCCGGGTGCTGGTCGTTGAGATGCCGCACACCCTGGACCGCCTGCGTGACGGGACGCTCAACGAGTTCCGAGCCACGATCCTTGCCCGCGAGACCGGATGCCTCAACGCCGAGCAACGAGCCGCGGTCGATGAGGAGCTGTGCTGTTCCCCGGCTGCATTGGTCGGGGTCGGGACCCGGGAACTTGCTGGCCGCGTCCGGCGCCGGGTCGCGCTCCTGGACCCCGCGGCGGTCGCGCGGCGCAACCGCAAGGCCGAGTCCGAGCGTGGGGTGTCGTTGCGCCCCGCGCCGGACACGATGGCCTACCTCACCACCCTGATTCCAATGGCCCAAGGGGTCGCCGTCTACGCCACCTTGCAGAGGGATGCCGACGCCAAGAAGGCTGCCGGCGACGACCGCTCCCGACGCCAGCTCACGGCCGACCTCGTCGTCTCCCGGCTGACCGGGGTCCCCGACACTGGCGTCCCCGCCCAAGCGCCCGCGGTGCCGGTCACCGTCAACATCACCCTCCCCGCCCCCACGTTGGCCGGCGGTCATGCCCCTGCGTTGTTGACCGCCCGTGGGGTGGCCGGGGAGGTCGTACCCGCCGAGACCGCCCGCCTCCTGCTCGCGCACTCCATCACCGAGGGCGTTGGGGCGTGGTTCCGGCAGCTCTACGCCAACCCCCTGGGCCGACTCGTCGCCCTGACCAGCCGTCAACGTACCTTTCCCGACGGTCTCGCCGAGCTGCTGCAGGTCCAAGGCCACGGGATCTGCGCAACCCCCTGGTGTGACGCCCCGATCCAACACTCCGACCAC
This sequence comes from Nocardioides sp. Root190, assembly GCF_001428565.1. Lineage (GTDB taxonomy): Bacteria > Actinomycetota > Actinomycetes > Propionibacteriales > Nocardioidaceae > Nocardioides. Next base: position 647,012 of record NZ_LMIA01000008.1, read on the forward strand.
ATCGTCCCCGTCGAGGACGACGGTGCGACCGACCACCACAACGGTCAGGGGCTCTGTGCGGCGTGCAACCACGCCAAACAAGCCGGCTGGCGCCAGAGCGCCGACTCGCCGATCGGCCGACCCGCCGTGACCACGACCACCCCCACCGGCCACCGCTACCACGCCACCGCCCCTGCCCCACCCGGGTGGGGTGACCACGGGCCACCCCGAGCCTTCATGATCGACATCCAATGGCTACGCGCCGCCTGAGGCGCATGTCGAGGTTCCGTGGCATGAAGGTCGCCGAGCGTTGGGACCATGCCGCGCACCGATCGCCCAACTCATCCGAATGGCACGCGTTGGCTTTCGACCCAGTGCCCAGGTGCAAGCCGATCGCAACCTGTTGCTGGAGCGTCTCGGCGTACGCCGGCGCGGGAGAGTGGCGGCTCGTCGCGTTTCTCCGCAGGCGTCGGTCAGCCCGGATAGCCTGCTGCGGTGATTCGTCTGCTCGGGATCCTGGTCGCGTCGACCGTCCTCTCGGTTCCTGTGCTCGTCCTGCCTGCCAACGGCGCGGCTGGAAGCGTCGAGCACGTCGTCAGTGCTGATCTCCCCGGATCGACTGCGGTGGTGAGTGGCACAGTGACCTCGAGCGTCGACGGATCGCCGCTCGAAGGCGTGTTGGTGGTGTTCACGGGAGACATCACCTCTGACACGCCCAGCGGCGGTGGCAAGTACACCGACGCTGACGGGCGCTTTCAGATCCCGGTGGGCTTCGCGCGCGGGTATCGGCTGAGATTCACATCAACACAGACGATCACACACTGGTACGGCGGTGGTGAGACCGCGGCATCGGCGAGCATCATCGACGTCGGTACGAGCGGCATCGTGGACGCGTCGGTCGCTCTCGACCCGGCAGGCGTCATTCGCGGCACCTATTCGGGCTCCAAGCCGTCATCGCTCCTGCTGATGCGGGCCACGCCTGGAATCGGCTCCGGCTCGCTGCTCCGCACCATCGCGGATGGCGAGTTTGCCGTGTGGATCACGACCGAGGCTCCCGTCACTGTCGGTCTGCGGTGGGCAACGGGTGTGGCTCGCTTCAATGGCAACAAGTACCACTGGAGGAACTCTCCCGCGCTGCAGGTCGCCAGCGGCGAGGAGCTGAGTGGCCTGGCGATCGACATGCCTGCGACCGCCACGGTGACGGGGCGCACGACCAACGTCAACGACGCCGTCATCGCGGCAAAGGTGCGCGCCACGATCATCGAGGACGGGCAACGGCTCGACCTCGGATCCTCCACGGTGACCGACTCCGACCTCAAGACTGGCGAGTTCTCCCTGGTCGTACCCGCCACAACTCTCACGCTGCAAGCAGTCGCTCCGAACGACAAGTACGGCGTCGGTTGGCTGGGCGGCGCACCGGACGCGGCCGGCGCCACTGCCCTCCATCCCGCCGAGGGGCAGACGCTCGCGCTCCCCGACCTTCAGCTCCCCGGCGGGCGAACGATCAACGGCGTTGTCAGTGACACCGCGGGAGACCCGATGGCAGGAGTCGCGGTGACCGCGTTCGCCCATGGGACCGATGACGTCAAAGGATCGGCCGTCTCGGCGAGCGACGGAACGTGGTCGATCTCCGGTTTGGGCTCGAGCTCGATGCCCGACGTCAATCTGCGCTACGACCATCCGCTCCTGGTGAGGAGCTGGTATCCGAGCAAGACGTACAGGTCTTCGCTCCAGACGCTCGACCACCTCGACCGGAACCATCTGTCAGTCGCTGACCAGACGGTGAGCCACCTCCCGCAGTTCCGACTGGCCGCGGCTGGTGCGCCCGTCATCGAGGGAACGGCGATCGCCGGGCTCGAGGTGAGCACCAGTGCTGTGCCGGTCTCGCCCACCCCTGGGACGACTCGGTTCCTGTGGCTGTGTGATGGCGTGTCGCTCGGACTGACGGGAGCGTCGGTCAGGTTGCCCGCAACGACGGCTGGCTGTCGGCTCACGGTCCGCCAAGTCTCGATGCTGACAGGCCACCAACCTGCGATTTCTGAATCTGCGCCCGTGACGATCGTTGCGCCGCGAGCCACGGTGCGTGTCGCCATCACGGGGTCGCGCGTGTCGGGCGCCGTCCTGCGCGCCACAACGCCCGTCTGGAACTTTGCGGCCGACGGGCGCTCGCACCAGTGGTACCGCAACGGGAAGCCCATCGCCGGGGCGACGGGTGGGTCCTACCGTCTGGTGACAGCTGACGTCGGCGACCGGCTGACGGTGAAGGTGACTGCCCGCTCGACCATCACCGGTCTGATGGCCTCCACCACGTCGCCAATGACCGGCGTGGTGAAGGCCCGGACCGTCATTCGTGCGCGGTGGGTGCGCAACCGGGAGCACCTGAGCGCGCAGCTCCAGGTCCGCGTCCTCACCTCGGGCCAGTCCAGACCCGGTGGCTCGATCACGATCAGGTACCCCGGGCGCGTCTACCGCTCCAATGTGACTCGCGACCTGATCCGCAGGGATCTCTATTTCGGCCGGCGCGGATGGGTGACAGTTCGGATTGACTACCTCGGCTCGAGCCGGGCGACCCCAGCGTCGACCACGCTCCGCGTGTACATGCACTAGAGCCAGCCGCGCCCCCGACGCCTCAGCCGTACAACCCCAGGAACCCCCGGCTCGCAGTCGCCACGACCTCTTCAGGCGTCGCGTCGAGCACCCCGTCCAGCCACGCGGTGACGACTTCCGCCATCCCACCGATGAACAGCAGACCGGCGAGCTCGTCCTCACGTCGCCGCGACCGGTGCGTCTCGTGCGCCTCCTCGGCGGCGAGGTGGGCGAAGTGGCGCAGCAGCTCGGTGCGCCTGGACCGTAGCGCCGGCATCGAGCCGGCTTCGACGATCGCGACGCGGCCCTTGCGGGGGTCGGCGAGCAGGAGGTCGACGAAGGCGGTGATGGCGGCGTGGATCCGCTGGGCCGGGTCGGGGCCGGCGGCCTCCGCGGCGGCCAGGGTGGTGCTCTCGATCTCGGTCGCAACGTCGTCGAGTACGGCGGTCTGGGCCTGCTCGAGACCGGTGAAGCTCTCGTAGAAGTAGCGCTCGGTGAGCCCGGCCTCGGCGCACACGGCGGTCATCGTGGTGCGGGTGTCGGGGGCCGCCCAGACCGAGAGGGTGGCGTCGAGCAGGCGCCGACGGCGCTCGGCTGCGCGGTCGGCGGCGCTGACGCCGCGATAGGTCCCGGACTGCACTGCCATGTCCTCAGCCTGTCACGTCCGACCTCCGAAGAGAAGGTTGACAGGACGCCCTTCCTGAATGAGGCTGGGCCCGACGAGGTGCGACGCCGAGGTCGTGCCGAGGAGGTCAGTGATGACGGCTGGACAGACGATTCGCGAGCTCCCCGCGATCGGCAAGGGCGACAAGGGACTCCCGTTCCTGGGTCGGGTCACCGACTACGCCCGCGATCCCGTGGCGCTGATGCAGCACCAGTGGGACACCTACGGGCCGGTGTCACCGTTCCCGTTCCTGGGCCAGACCTTCGTGATGATGCTCGGTCCCGACGCCTGCGAGGAAGTCCTCCGCAACGGTGAGAAGGCCTTCGCCAACGGACCCGCCTGGGGCAGCCTCGTGGGCCCCTTCTTCAACCGCGGCCTCATGCTGCTCGACTTCGAGGAGCACCACGGCCACCGGCGGATCATGCAGGAGGCGTTCACGCGCGACCGCCTGGCGTCGTACGTCGCCCCCATGCATCCCGCGATCGCCCGGGGTGTGGCGACCTGGCAGCCCGGCGAGGGGTTCCGGTGCTACCCCGCGCTGAAGCAGCTCACCCTCGACATCGCGGCCGACATCTTCATGGGCGGCGCCGCGGACACCTCGCGCGCCGAGATGGACCGGGTCAACAAGGCGTTCGTCGACTGCGTTCAGGCGGCGAGCGGGGTGGTGCGCGCCCACGTCCCGGGCACCCGCTGGGGCCGCGCCTACCGCGGACGCAAGGTGCTCGAGGACTTCCTGCGCCACTACCTGCCCGAGAAGCGGGCGCACCGCACCGACGACCTGTTCTCGGTGCTCTGCCACATCGAGACCTCGGACGGGGAGCGGTTCACCGACGACGACGTCGTCAACCACATGATCTTCCTGATGATGGCGGCCCACGACACCTCCACCATCACGACCTCCACGATGCTCCAGCACCTCGGCCAGCACCCCGAGTGGCAGGAGCGCTGCCGGGCCGAGTCGATGGTGCTCGGGGACGAGCCCACCCTCGCCGAGCTCGAGCAGCTGACCTCGCTGGACCTGGTGATGAAGGAGTCCCTGCGGCTTCGCGCCCCGGTGCCGATGCTGGCGCGCAGTGCGATCAAGGACACGGTCGTGCAGGGCGTACGGGTGCCGGCCGGCTCCCACGTCGCCGTCGGCGTCCAGCTCTCCCACCTGATGCCTGAGCTCTGGAGCGAGCCCACGCGCTTCGACCCCGACCGGTTCGGCCCGGAGCGCCGCGAGGACAAGTCGCACCGCTACGCCTGGTCGCCCTTCGGTGGCGGCGTCCACAAGTGCATCGGCCTCTACTTCGCCGGCGCCGAGGTGAAGGCGATCATGCACCGCCTGCTCCGCACGCACAGCTGGTCCGTCGACCCGTCGTACGTCGCGCCGCTCGACAACCACTCGCTGCCGTTCCCCAAGGACGGCCAGCCCATCGACCTCGTCCGACTCTGAACCACCGAAGGAAACCCATCGTGAGCAGCTCCATCGCAGGCCTGTCCATCATCGTCACCGGAGGTGCCCGCGGCATCGGCCGCGCCACCGTCGAGCGGTTCGCCCGTCAGGGAGCCCGGGTCGCGCTGGGTGACCTCGACGTCGACCTCGCCAAGGACGTCGCATCGTCGTACGGCGACAAGGTGGCCGCCGCACGCCTCGACGTCACCGACCCGGAGTCCTGGACCGCGTTCCTCGCCGAGGTCGACCACCTCGGGCCGTGGGACGTGCTGGTCAACAACGCCGGCATCATGCCGCTCGGCTCCATTCTCGAGGAGTCGAACGAGAAGGCGAAGACGATCATCGACGTCAACGTCCACGGCGTCATCTTCGGCACGAAGGCCGTGGCGCCCGCGATGGCCCAGCGGGGGAGGGGCCACATCATCAACGTCGCCTCGGCCGTCGGACGGGTGGCGCTGCCGCACGGGGCGACGTACTCCGCCTCGAAGTTCGCTGTCGTCGGGTTCAGCGAGGCCACGCGCGCCGAGCTCGCCCCGAAGGGCATCGAGGTGACGATGGTGCTCCCGACGGTGGTCCGCACCGAGCTCTCCGCCGGCGTCCCCGCCGCCCGCGGCGTCCGCCCGGTCACCGCGGAGGACGTCGCCGAGGTGGTCGAGGCTGCCGTGCTCAAGCCGCGCGCCGAGCTGTGGGTGCCGCGCTGGACCCAGGGCCTGAGCAAGTCGACGCTGGCCCTGCCGCGGGTCGTGCAGTCGGCGATGACCAGGGCCCTCAAGGCCGACGACGTCCTGGCCTCGGCCGACCCGGCTGCCCGCGCCGCCTACGAGGAGCGGGCAGCGGCGGGCAGCCGTACGGATCAGGAGTTGCAGTAGACCGCCGGGGCCGCGAAGACGAGGCGGGCCGAGGAGTCGGCCGAGCCGCCGTCGGCCCGGTAGGCCTCGAACTGGACGGTGTCGTCCGCGACGAGCGTGGAGTAGCGGCTGTTCATCATGAACACCCGCGGTGAGTCGTACTTGCGCATCGTGAACTCGGCGTCGCCGAGGTCGTCGCCGTCGTCCTCGGCCCAGCTGATCACGCCGTTGTAGGTGGTCCCGTCGGGAGCGGTGTCGGGGACGCCGACGACGGCGCGGGCCCGCGTGCAGCGCCAGCTGATGACCCGCCACTGGACGTAGCCAGTGTTGCCGAGGGACACGCCTGCGCCGTGGGTGAAGCCGTCCTGCGCGTACGTCCCGGTCCGCAGGTCGTTCGACGCCTTCGGGGCCACGCCCACGAGGGTGCGCCAGCGCCACGCCTTCACCAGCACAGTGGGGCTCGCGTCAGCGGCATGGCCGTTGGAGGCGCTCTTGATCACGCGGTAGGACGTGCGGCCCTTCGACGGCGTCGTGACGAGGGAGTAGGTGCTGCTGGTGCTCAGACGCGGCGTGGCGATCGTCGCCCAGGCCCCGCTCTCGATCCGGCGCTGGACCTTCACGCGCTGGCCGTCCGCGGCCGGTGAGACCTTGCCGCGCAGCGTCACCTTCGCGCCGTAGGTGATCGTCGAGTTCGACGAGGTGAGCGTCACGACGTACGGCGCTCCGGCCGCCGCGGGAGCGCTCGTCAGCGACACCGCGAGCAGGGGCGCCACGAGGAGGGTGGCGACCAGTGCGCCGAGGCGACGAGTTCGGGGACGGGGAGCGGACATGGGCTCACACTGCTTCCTGCTGGTGGTGACGTGCCGCCGGTCGGACGGACCTTCCATTCGAGCACCGGGACCGCGTCGGCGGCAGTAGGGATGAGAAGGAACGTGACCCCGGCCACCCCGCGGCGGGCCCTGCGGGAAACATCCGACGTCCGGGAATGGCGGGCCGCGGAGGGCAGTTACCATCCCACGTGACTTCCACGCCGACGACGACCTCCACCGAAGGCCGCCCGACGGTGTCCCACTCCCGACCCGCGCTGGCGATCCTGGCGCTCGCGGTCGGCGGGTTCACCATCGGGACCACCGAGTTCATGACGATGGGCGTGCTGCCCGAGATCGCCGACGGCGTCGACGTCTCCGTGCCCTCGGCCGGCCACGTGATCTCCGCCTACGCCATCGGCGTGGTGGTCGGCGTCCCGATCCTCGCCTTCTTCGGAGCGGCTCTCCCGCGCCGCGGGATGCTCGTCGGGCTGATGGGCGCGTACGCCGCCTTCAACCTCCTCAGCGCCGCGGCACCCAACTACGAGGTGCTCACGGCCGCCCGGTTCCTCGACGGGTTGCCGCACGGCGCCTACTTCGGTGTCGCCAGTCTCGTGGCCGCGAGCCTGGTGCCCCCGGATCGCCGCGGTCGCGCCATCGCCAGCGTCATGCTCGGGCTCTCGGTGGCCAACGTCGTCGGGGTCCCGCTGGCCACCTTCCTGGGCCAGCAGGTGGGGTGGCGCTCGACGTACCTGCTCGGCGGCCTGCTCGCCCTCGCCACCGTGGTCATGGTCCTCGCGGCGGTCCCGTCGATCCCGGGGGACTCCGAGGCCAGCGGTCGTCGGGAGGCGCGCGAGTTCTTCGGCAACCTCCAGGTGTGGCTCACGATGGGCGTGGGCGCGGTCGGCTTCGGTGGCATGTTCGCCGTCTACTCCTACATCGCCAAGACGGTCACCGACGTCGGCGACCTGGACCGCGGCACCGTCCCGGTCTTCGTGCTGGCGCTCGGGCTCGGCATGGTCGCCGGCACGTGGGCGGCCGGCGAGCTCGCGGCCTGGTCGGTCTACCGCAGCCTGCTGGGCTCCGGCATCGCCGGCATCGTGCTGATGCTCGTCTACTGGGTCGTCGCCCCCGCCGGGTGGTGGCTGCTGCCGGTCGCCTTCATGGTGACCGCGGTCGGCTCGGTCCTGGTGATCAACCTCCAGCTGCGGCTGATGGACGTCGCTGGCAACGCCGTCACCCTCGGCGCCGCGATGAACCACGCCGCGCTCAACATCGCCAACGCCCTCGGCGCCTGGCTGGGTGGCCTGGTCATCGCCGGTGGCTACGGCTACCGGGCTCCGGCGCTGGTCGGAGCCGGCCTGGCCGCGGTCGGCGTGGTCATCCTGGTCGTGTCCGCACTACTGCATCGCCGTACCCAGCTGATCGCGACGTCCTGACGCGGACAGGGCCTGTCGCGGCCCGGGGTGCGGCCTGAGAGAATCGACCCCATGTCTGCCACCACCGAGCACCCGCCCGTGCCGGAGACCGCGCAGCCGGCCGTTCCCGAGGGTGCCGCGCGTCCGCGTGTGCTCTCCGGGATCCAGCCGACGTCGGACTCCTTCCACTTCGGCAACTACCTCGGCGCGACCCGGCAGTGGGTGGACCTGCAGCGGGACCACCAGCCCTTCTTCTTCATCGCCGACCTGCACGCGATCACCGTCGAGCAGGACCCGAAGGTGCTGCGCGAGCGCACCCTGCGTGCCGCCGCCCAGCTGCTCGCGATGGGCATCGACCCGGCGCGCAGCTCGATCTTCGTGCAGAGCCACGTGCCTGAGCACGCCCAGCTCGGATGGGTGCTCAACTGCCTGACCGGCTTCGGCGAGGCCCGGCGGATGACGCAGTTCAAGGACAAGTCCTCCAAGCAGGGGGAGGGGGCGGCCAGCGTCGGCCTCTTCACCTACCCCGTGCTGCAGGCGGCCGACATCCTGCTCTACCGGCCCCACTACGTGCCGGTCGGCGAGGACCAGCGCCAGCACCTCGAGCTGACCCGCGACCTCGCGCAGCGCTTCAACAGCCGCTACAAGAAGACCTTCCGGCTGCCCGAGCCCTACATCCTCAAGGCCACCGGCAAGATCGCCGACCTGCAGGAGCCGACCGCCAAGATGTCGAAGTCGGCGTCCTCGCCGTCCGGCATCATCGAGATGCTCGACGACCCGAAGGTGAGCGCCAAGAAGATCCGCTCCGCGGTCACCGACTCCGACTCCGTGGTCCGCTTCGACCCCGAGGAGAAGCCGGGTGTCAGCAACCTGCTGACGATCTACTCCGCGCTGACCGGTGAGGCGATCACCGCCCTCGAGGACCAGTACGCCGGCCGCATGTACGGCGACCTGAAGAAGGACCTCGCCGACGTGGTGGTCGACTTCGTCACCCCGTTCCGCGACCGCACCCTCGAGCTGCTCGACGACCAGGACCACCTCATGCAGGTGCTCGCCCAGGGCGCCGAGACGGCCGGCGAGGTCGCGCGGGCCACGCTCAAGGACGTCTACCAACGGGTGGGCTTCGTCGCCCCGACGCCGCTGCGTCCGGCGGGATCCTGATGCCGGTGATCGGTGTCGCGATCGCGATTCCGGAGCCGTGGGCCAGCGAGCTGTACGACTACCGGATCGCGATCGGTGACCCCACCGCCGAGGGCGTGCCGAGCCACATCACCCTCATCCCCCCGACCGAGGTCGAGGGCGACCTGAGCGCGATCGAGGCGCACCTGGCCACGGCCGGGGCCGGGATCGCGCCGTTCGACGTCCACCTGCGCGGCACCGCCACCTTCCGGCCCGTCTCCCCGGTGGTGTTCATCGGGCTGGTCGAGGGGATCTCCCAGTGCGAGCAGCTCGCCGACGCCGTACGCGAAGGGCCGCTGGCCCTCGACCTGGAGTACCCGTACCACCCCCACGTCACCGTCGCGCACCACCTGGACGACCCGACGCTGGACCGGGCCTTCGAGGAGCTGGCCGGATTCGATTGCCGGTTCGGGGTATCGGAGTTCCATCTGTACGTCCATGACGAGGAGGAGGGTTGGAGGGCCACCCGCACCTTCTCCCTGTGACGAGATGACCCTGATCGACCGTGTGAAGGCCCGTGTGGCCGACCTCCGAGCCCGCTCGCCCTTCGTCGATCACGTGGTCCGCATGCAGGAACACTTCTCGGCGCTCAAGGCCGGCCAGCAGGCCGGTGGTGTCACCTACTTCGGCTTCCTGTCGGTCTTCCCGGTCCTCGCCCTCGCGTTCTTCGTCGTCGGGTACGTCGCCAAGGTGTTCCCCGACGCGCAGGACTCGTTGCTCACCGCGATCAACGAGATCCTCCCGGGACTGGTCGGCAACGGCGCCAACGAGATCCCCCTCTCCGACATCCAGGACGCCGCCGGCGCCGTCGGGCTGATCGGTCTGGCGGGTGTGCTCTACGCCGGTCTGGGCTGGCTGAGCTCGCTGCAGACCGCCCTCATCGTCGTCTTCGAGATGCCCGAGCGGCTCCAGCCCAGCTTCATCGTCGCCAAGGTGCGCGACCTCCTCTCGCTCGCGGTGCTCGGTGCGGTGCTGCTGCTGAGCGTCGCGGTGTCCGGGGTGCTGACCCGCACCTCGGAGGGCGCGCTCGACCTGGTGGGCCTGGGCAGCGGCCTGGGCTGGCTGGTCACGCTGGTGGCCCTCGCCTTCGGCCTCGCCGCCTCGGCACTGCTGTTCTTCCTGATGTTCCGGATCCTGGCCCAGCCGCGGATCCCGGCGCGCGCCATCTGGTCGGGCGCCTGGCTCGGGGCGATCGGCTTCGAGATCCTCAAGCAGCTCTCCGGAGTGCTGCTGACCGGCACCAGGGGTCAGCCTGCCTTCCAGGCCTTCGGCATCGCGCTGATCCTGCTGGTCTGGATCAACTACTTCTCCCGCGTCACCCTGTACGCCGCCGCCTGGGCCCACACCGCCCACCACCCCGCCGCGGTGCCGCCCAGCCCCGCTGCGTTCGCCATCGCCGCAGCGGTCTCCGGCGACGCGTCGGCGAACCAGGCGTCGGGCGCGCCGCCCGCCGGCAAGCGGGCGTGGGCCCGGCCACTGGCCATCGGCGGTGCCGCCGGCACCCTGGTGGGCGCGTGGCTGGGGCGGCGCCGGGCCTGACGGGACCCCTGAGACAATGTCCCGGTGAAGTTCGAGCGCAAGCACGCCCTGCTCCTCCTGGCCGTTGCCGCCTGGAACGTCTTCTCCTTCGGCAACTTCGCCAAGAACCTCTACCAGGCCTACGACGCCGGTGAGGACCGGGCCGCGGGCTACTGGATCGCGCACACCGTCCTGATCGTCGTGAACTTCGCGATCGCCGGACTGCTGGGATCCCTGGGCTGGAAGGCCCTCAAGGCGACCCGCACGGACTGATGTCCACAGGCGCCGGATCGCCTGCTTGACCATACGAAGATGGTGTTCTACGGTCTGATCCTCGCTGGACGTCCCAGCGAGGACGGTTCTCGGGAGGACCCATGCGTTCGACAGCCCTTCGCGCCCTGCTCACGGTCGCGGTTCTACCTGCCCTGCTCATCGCCTTCGCCTCGAGCGCATCCGGCGTGACGTGGTGGTCACAGTCGAAACCCCTCATCGTGAGGGAGGACGGTGTCGGCCAGGGCAAGGCGTTCGGCAACTTCTACAACTCCGAGAGCACCTACGCCAAGAACAAGGCGACGTACGCCGACATGCGCCCCGGCGGCGACGCGGTCCGTGTCGAGACCGACTTCCAGTACTACGAGCACAACGCGACCTGCGGCCAGGTCGGCACCTGCTGGATCACCTCGGCGTCGAAGCAGACGGAGTCGACCACGAGCTCGTCGTGGAAGACCCACACCCGCTCGCGGAGGTTGAGCGGCAACTCCTCGACCGCCCGCGGACACATCGACATCTGCGAGATCCAGGCATGGAGCAACGACCCGTGCAGCGCCAAGGCGTTGCCGTCCTTTGGTTACTGAGCCCACCGGACCGTCCCTCCGGTTGTCCGGTGTCTCCCACTCCTACGACGGGTTCTCGGTGCTCGACGCGCTGGACCTCGAGCTCGGCGCGGAGCGGGTCGGCCTGATCGGGGTCAACGGCGCCGGCAAGTCGACGTTGATCCGCATCCTCAGCACCGCCCTGGAGCCCAGTGACGGATCGGTGCAGGTCACCGGCCTCGGCCCGGGACGCCGCCGCGAGCTGGCCGACATCGGCTACATGCCGCAGGAGCTGCGGCTGCCGCGCAACCTGCGCGGCGTCGACTTCCTGGCCTACGTCGCCTGGCTCAAGGCGGTCCCGCGACGAGAGCGCGCCGCCGAGGTCGAGCGGGTGGTCGAGGCCGTCGGCCTCGACCGGCGCGGGTCGAGCCGGATCGGCGAGCTCTCCGGAGGGATGCAGCGACGGCTCCTCCTTGCCCAGGCGCTGCTGGGGCGACCGCAGGTCCTGCTCCTCGACGAGCCGACCGCAGGTCTCGATCCGGAGCAGCGCGTCAGGTTCCGGGAGCTGATCGGCGCCCTGGACGCGCCCCTGGTGATGGTGAGCAGCCACGCGCTGGAGGACCTCGTCCCGATCGTGGACCGGATGGTGATGCTCGACGAGCAGCGCATTGCGTTCGACGGTGCGGTCGAGGAGCTCAGGGCGGTCGGGGCCGCCGGTCCGGTCGAGGGCATGTCGGACTTCGAGTCGGCCTTCCTGAGGCTGCGGTCCCGGGCAGGCACCCGATGATCGACCGGACCGGCCGCGTCCTCGGTGCGGCCGGACTCGCTGTGGTCGCGGCGTTCGCGCTGTGGACCTATCGCGAGTGGCCGGGCCAGTGGTCGTGGACCGTCGACGCGGTCAACGGCTCCACCGTCCTGACGGGGCCGCTGGTCGGGGGCCTCGCCGCGGCGTTCCAGCTCAACGCCCACCGGGTCGCGGCCGTGGCGCAGGTGTCCCCGCGGGGCTGGCTGGTCCCGGTCCGCTCGGCGACGGATGCCTGGCTGGTCGGATCGGTCGTCCTGCTGGGCACGGGACTCGTCGCGGCGATCGTGACCCTGGCCGGGCCCCACGGCGGTCCGCTCGAGTGGTGGGCCCTGTCCGCAGGGATCTCGACGCTCGCCGTCTGTGCCCTGGCCGGAGCGCTGGCAACGTGGTGGGCGCCGCAGCGCGTGGTGGTCCTCGCCGTCCCCGTCCTAGTGTTCCTGGTGGGCGCCTACGCCCCGCACCCCGTGGCCGACCTGCTGCGCCACGGGCCCTCGACCGGCTCCCTGGCGGGACTGGTGTGGGAGCCGGGCGTGCTGGTCGGCCGGGTCCTCGCTCTCGTGGCGCTGTCCGGCTGCCTGGTCGTGGCGATGCTGCCGTGGCGCGAGGGGCGCGATCGGCGCCGGGGTCGCGGGCGGAGGTTGCGGCTGGCCGCGGCGATCGCGGCGGCGATCGCCTTGGCCGGCGCCCTCGTCAACCTCGACCGGGTCGGCTCCTACCCGTGGACGATGTCGGACGAGTCACCCTCGCGCTGCCGGGGCACGGCGCCTGCCGTGTGCCTGTCCGGCTCCAGCGTGCGCCACCTCGAGCGGACCGAGCAGGCGCTGCGCGCTCCTGCGACCGCGCTGGCCGATGCCGGCGTGCGGCTGCCGCCGCGCTTCGACGAGGAGCTGCCCTACCGTCCGCGCTCGCCGGGGCGTGGCCTCCTCCAACCACTGACAATCGACCGGCCCTCGGTGCGTGACGGGGCGTCCCTGCTCACCCGTCCCGAGGCGTGTCCGCAGTGGTCCGACCCCGCCGGGCCGCCGGCCGACGTGGTCTTCGAGGCCGAGCAGGTGCTCGTCGAGTGGATGGTGTTCCGCGCGGGCGGGCGACCGGAGGCCTTCGATCCGCCGATGCAGGCCTGGCTGGACCAGATCGGGTCCGAGGACACCCGGGCATGGGTCGTGCGCACCTACGCCGCGCTGCGCTCGTGCGCGTTCGACACCATCACCGTCCCGTGGGCGCAGTGAGGGCTCGCCGGGGCAGCGTCCTGCGGGCATGGCTCGTCGCGCACGACGCCACGGCGCTGGTGATCGCGCTCGGCGTCGTCACGCTCGTCGGCGTCCTCCATGCGTGGTCGTCCGTCCCGGGCGTGCGCGGCGGCCGGTTGCCCGTGTGGCTGCTGGTCCCTCCGCTGCTGGCCCTGTTCGCCGGGCTCGGTGCCACGAGTGCGGTGCCGCGCCTGCTCTGGCACGAGCCGGCGGTGCGGGCCCGTCTGGCCTGGTCGCTGCTCGTGTGCCTGGTGGCGGGCGCGGGCGGCGAGCTGGTCGGGGCCAGCGCCGCCCAGCCGATGCTCGGCGCCTCGGCTGCGGTCATGACCGGGCTGGTGTTCGGCGCCTCGGTGGTGCTGGGGCGCCTGGCCCCGGTCCTCGCCGCGGTGCCGATCATCGTCCTCCTGGTGCAGGTGCACGCCGCTCGTGACCTCACCCCGGCGCGGATCTGGGACGCCCTGCCGCTCGCCGCCCAGGCCGCCGTGTGGGCCGGCTGGGCACTGATGCTCCTGCTCCACGCCCGACTCGGCGACCGCGCCGCCGCCTCGGACTGAGCGAGGTGCGAGGTCAGCGGACGTCGGCGCCCAACAGGAAGTACGTCGTCATCGGACCCTTGCCCTTGACGTCCACCACCTGCGCGTCGCTGAACGCATAGCGGTCCTCCAGCAGGGCGTGGGTCGCTGCGGACACCTGGATCCGGTGCGGGCGACCGTGCGACTCCATCCGGCTGGCGGTGTTGACGGTGTCGCCCCACAGGTCGTAGGTGAACTTGCGCTGGCCGATGACACCGGCGACCACAGGCCCCGACGCGATCCCGATCCTCATCGCGATCGGGCTCGGCCAGGTCGAGGAGAGGCGGGCCAGGGTGCGTTGCATGTCGAGGGCCAGCTCGGCCATCGAGGCGGCATGGTCCTCGTCCGGGTCGGGGAGACCGGCCACCGCCATGTAGGCGTCGCCGACGGTCTTGATCTTCTCCACGCCGCGCTGGTCGCACAGGGCGTCGAACGCGCGGAACATCGTGTCGAGCAGCTGCACCAGCTCCTCCGGCTCGAGCGCCTCCGAGACCGGCGTGAAGCCGACGATGTCGGAGAACAGCACGCTGACGCTGGGTGCGGAGTCCGCGATCGCCCCCGGACCGTTGCGCAACCGGTGGGCGATCGTCACGGGCAGCACGTTGTGCAGGAGCTCGTCGGAGCGTGCCTGCTCCAGCTCGACCTCGCGCTGGCGCAGGAAGTCGGTACGACGCAGCTTCTCGAGCGCGTAGGCGATCAGGACCGCGATCGAGGCCATCCCCAGCGTCGGGGCGACGTGGCTGGCGAGCGCATCCACCCCGCCGTTGCGCACTCCGGGCAGGGACAGGCAGCACGCGACGTACACGACCGATGCCGCCATCGCGGCGTGCATCCGCAGGCGCAGCAGGCCCACCGCACCCAGCAGGGTGACGCTGCACGACGTGCGGAGGTACTCCGGCGGGAAGTCCCCGACCAGGCCGAGGGCAGGGCCGAGCGAGACCAGGATGAGGGCGATCAGCAGGGTCGTCGAGGCCTGGGGGAAGCGGTGCACCAGCATCGACCGCGCGAGCATCACCAGGGAGATCGCGAAGAGCACGACGATCGAGAGCCGGATCAGCACGGCGCCGAGCAGGCCGTCGTCCAGCACCAGCACGTCGACGACGCCGTAGACGACGGTGAAGAAGACGCCGATCGAGAGGGCGAACGGGCCGGCGTTGACGCCCATCACGTCGTCGTAGGCGACGAACTCCTCTTCGGCCTCGCGCTGGTCGAACTCCAGCATCCAGCGACGCATGTGCAGCTGCGCATGACGCTCGAGCACCCAGCCGCGAAGCGGATTGACCCCCACAGGCGCATGGTGTCAGAAAAGGCATCGGCCCGGCGCGCAAACGCGAGCCGGGCCGAGCAGGAACCTCGAGCGGTCAGAAGCCGTTCTTGAGCGCGGTGCGCAGGTCCTTGTTGAGCTGCGAGATCACGTCGAGCGGGATCTCCTTGGGGCAGGCGGAGGCGCACTCGCCGATGTTCGTGCAGCCACCGAAGCCCTCGTGGTCGTGCTGGCCGACCATGTCGACGACCCGGGACCAGCGCTCGGGCTGGCCCTGCGGCAGCTCGCCGAGGTGGGTGATCTTGGCACCCACGAACAGCGAGGCGGACCCGTTCGGGCACGCGGCGACGCACGCGCCGCAGCCGATGCAGGTCGCGACGTTGAACGCCCGCATGGCCTTGTCGCGCGGCGCCGGCACCGAGTTGGCCTCGGGCGCCGAGCCGGTGTTGGAGGAGATGAAGCCGCCGGACTGGATGATCCGGTCGAAGGCGGACCGGTCCACCACCAGGTCCTTGAGGACCGGGAAGGGCTCGGCGCGCCACGGCTCGATGGTGATCGTGTCGCCGTCGTTGAACGAGCGCATGTGCAGCTGGCAGGTCGTGGTGACCTCCGGACCGTGCGCCTCGCCGTTGATCATCAGCGAACACATGCCGCAGATGCCCTCGCGACAGTCGGAGTCGAAGGCCACCGGCTCCTCGCCACCGGTGACGAGCTGCTCGTTGAGCAGGTCGAGCATCTCCAGGAAGGACATGTCCTTCGAGACACCGTCGAGCTCGTACGTGTGGATCCCACCGGTGGCGCTGGGGTTCTCCTGGCGCCAGATCTTGAGCGTGAGCTTCACTTGTAGGACCTCTGCTTCATCTCGATGGCCGTGTAGACCAGGTCTTCCTTGTGCAGGACCGGCTGACCGCCGTCGTTGGAGTCGCCGCCCCATTCCCAGGCCGCGACGTAGGCGAACTCCTCGTCGTGGCGCAGTGCCTCGCCGTCCTCGGTCTGCGACTCGCCGCGGAAGTGACCACCGCAGGACTCGCGCCGGTTGAGCGCGTCGACGCACATGAGCTCACCCAGCTCGAGGAAGTCGGCCACGCGGCCGGCCTTCTCGAGGTCCTGGTTGATGTTGTCGGCGGAGCCGAGCACCTTGACGTTGGTCCAGAAGTCGGCGCGCAGGTCGCGGATCTTCTGGATCGCGATCTTGAGGCCGGGCTCGGTGCGCTCCATGCCGCAGTACTCCCACATGATCGAGCCGAGCTCCTTGTGGTAGCTCTCGACCGAGCGGGTGCCGTTGATCGACAGGAACTGGCTGACCTTGTCCTGGACGGACGAGAGCGCCTCGACCACGGCGGGGTGGTCCTCGGGGATCTTGTCGAACGGAGCGTCGGCGAGGTAGTCGCGGATGGTGTTCGGGAGCACGAAGTAGCCGTCGGCCAGGCCCTGCATCAGCGCCGAGGCACCGAGGCGGTTCGCGCCGTGGTCGGAGAAGTTGGCCTCTCCGGTCACGAACAGGCCCTTGATGTTGGACTGCAGCTCGTAGTCGACCCACAGGCCGCCCATGACGTAGTGGACGGCGGGGTAGATGCGCATCGGCAGCTCGTACGGGTTCTCGCCCGTGATCCGCTCGTACATGTCGAGGAGGTTGTCGTACTTCTCCTCGATCGCGTGCTTGCCCAGGCGCTTGATCGCGTCGGTCAGGTCGAGGTAGACGCCACGGCGGACGAGCCGCTCCTCGCCGTCGGGACCGATCTCGGAGATCTCCGGTCCGACACCGCGACCCTCGTCGCACATGTACTTCGCGGCACGCGAGGCGATGTCGCGGGGGACCAGGTTGCCGAACGAGGGGTAGATCCGCTCCAGGAAGAAGTCGCGGTCCGCCTCGGGGATCTCACGCGGGTCCTTCTCGCAGTCCTCGACGTTCTTGGGGACCCAGATCCGGCCGTCGTTGCGCAGCGACTCCGACATCAGGGTCAGCTTCGACTGGTGGCTGCCGGTGACCGGGATGCAGGTCGGGTGGATCTGCGTGTAGCAGGGGTTGGCCATGTAGGCGCCCTTGCGGTGCGCCCGCCACGCGGCGGTGACGTTGGAGCCCATCGCGTTGGTCGAGAGGTAGAAGACGTTGCCGTAGCCGCCGGAGGCGAGCACGACGACGTCGGCGAGGTGGGTCTCGATCTCGCCGGTCACCATGTTGCGCGCGATGATGCCGCGGGCCTTGTCGTCGACGACGATCAGCTCGAGCATCTCGTGACGGGTGAGCGACTCGACGGTGCCGGCGGCGACCTGGCGCTCCATGGCCTGGTAGGCACCGAGCAGCAGCTGCTGGCCGGTCTGGCCGCGGGCGTAGAAGGTGCGGGACACCTGGACGCCACCGAAGGAACGGTTGTCGAGCAGGCCGCCGTACTCACGGGCGAACGGGACGCCCTGCGCGACGCACTGGTCGATGATGTTCACCGACTCCTCGGCGAGGCGGAAGACGTTCGACTCGCGGGCGCGGTAGTCGCCGCCCTTGACCGTGTCGTAGAAGAGGCGGTACGTCGAGTCACCGTCCTCCTTGTAGTTCTTGGCCGCGTTGATGCCGCCCTGGGCGGCGATCGAGTGCGCCCGGCGCGGGGAGTCCTGGTAGCAGAAGGACTTCACGTTGTAGCCGGCCTCGCCGAGCGTGGCGGCGGCAGCGCCGCCGGCCAGGCCGGTGCCGACGATGATGATGTCGAGCTTGCGGCGGTTGGCCGGGTTGACCAGGCGGTTCTCGAACTTGCGGGTGGTCCAGCGCTCGCCGATCGGGCCGGTCGGAGCGCTCTCGTCGACCACGTTCTCGCCGAGCTCGTAGAAGCCGGCGGCGTCGTCGGACTTCTGGACCGACGGCTTGTTGGTCGGGGTCAGACCGGGGAGGTAGTGGGTTCCTGCAGCCATGTCGTTGGCCCCTTACTTCTCGATGATGCCGACGAGGACGGACAGCGGGACCAACGAGAAGCCGCCAGCAACGACGATCGCGATGACCCAGCCGGCCGCACGGGCGCGGGCGCGGGAGACGGCGGAGTTGGTCAGGCCGAGCGTCTGCAAGGAGCTGAACGTGCCGTGGTGGAGGTGGAGCGCGAGCGCGAGCATCGCGATGAGGTAGAGGATCGTCATCCACCACAGGTCGAAGGTGTCGACGAGCAGGGCGTACGGGCTGTGGTCCGGGTCCCCCGTCTCGCCGTTGCTCGGGTTGATCTTGACGACCGTGAAGTTGAGCAGGTGCCAGACGATGAAGACGAGGACGGTCACGCCGCCCCAGCGCATCGTGCGGGAGGAGAAGGACGAGCCGCTGTTCCTCTTCGCGACGTACTTCACCGGTCGGGCGTCCGCAGCCCGCTTCCAGAGCGCGATGGCGCACGCGACGTGGACGATGATCGCCACGAGGAGGCCGACGCGCATGATCCAGAGGAAGCCCTCGTACGGGAGCATCGGCTCACCGAGCTCGCGCAGGTGGTGCGCGTACTCGTTGAACTTCTCCTCACCGGCGAAGGCCTTGAGGTTGCCGTACATGTGCCCCAGCACGAAGCCGATGAACAGCAGGCCGCTCACGGCCATCAGGAGTTTGAGGGCGATGGTCGTGCGGGCTGCACGTGAGCCCTTGACCAATTCAGATCGCGTCGTCGTTGCCACGAGGGTTCACGCTACCCCTGCTACTGGGCAGTAGGTGACACGGATCATGTGACATAGGCACGTAAGGCGACCCTTACCGCGCGGTCGGTTGACTTTGACCGGTACCCACCAGCGAGGGAGGCTGGCCCCATGCGGGCGAGCGAGGATCCCAAGGACGACCTCACGGTCACCCCACCGAAGACCTGGGCGGCCGGGGTGCCGGGCGTGCGGCACGCGATGGAGTACTCCCTCGCCCAGGCCGGGCCCCGTCGTACGGCCCTGACCCTGCTCAGCCTCAACCAGACCGAGGGCATCGACTGCCCCGGCTGCGCGTGGCCGGACCCCCAGCACCGGCACAAGAACGAGTACTGCGAGAACGGCGCCAAGCACGTCAGCGACGAGGCGACCACGCGCCGGGTGACCCGTGAGTTCTTCGCCGAGCACTCCGTGGCCGAGCTCGACGCCCGCTCCGACCTGTGGCTCAACCAGCAGGGCCGGCTGACCGAGCCGATGGTCAAGCGGCCCGGAGCCACGCACTACGAGCCCATCGGCTGGGACGACGCCCTCGGCCTGGTCGCCGACGGGTTGAACGCCCTGGACTCGCCGGACGAGGCGATGTTCTACACCTCCGGCCGGCTCGCGAACGAGGCTGCGTTCCTGCTCCAGCTCTTCTCCCGCGCCTACGGCACCAACAACCTGCCCGACTGCTCGAACATGTGCCACGAGTCGAGTGGTTCCGGCCTCGGGGAGACGTTGGGCATCGGCAAGGGAACCGTCTCCCTCGACGACATCCACCACTCCGACCTGGTCTTCGTCGTCGGGCAGAACCCCGGCACCAACCACCCCCGGATGCTGTCGGCGCTCGAGGAGACCAAGGCCAACGGCGGCAGGGTGATCGCCGTCAACCCGTTGCCCGAGGCCGGGCTGATGAGGTTCAAGAACCCGCAGAAGCCGCGCGGCGTGATCGGCAAGGGAACGGTCATCGCCGACCAGTTCCTCAAGATCCGTCCCGGGGGAGACCTCGCGCTGTTCCAGATGCTCAACCGGCTGCTGCTCGATGCCGAGGACGCCGCCCCGGGCGAGGTCCTCGACCACGACTACATCGCCGCGCACACGACGGGGTACGACGAGTTCGCCGATCACGCTCGCACCATCACCTGGGAGCACGTGCTCGAGGCGACCGGCCTGTCCCGCTCCGAGATCGAGGCGGTCCACCGGCAGGTGCTCGCCAGCGGCAGCGTCATCGTCTGCTGGGCGATGGGCCTGACCCAGCACAAGCACGGCGTGCCGACGATCCGCGAGATCGTGAACTTCCTGCTCCTGCGCGGCAACCTCGGCCGGCCGGGCGCGGGCGTGTGCCCGGTGCGCGGGCACAGCAACGTCCAGGGTGACCGCACGATGGGCATCTGGGAGCGGGTGCCGGAGGTGTTCCTCGACGCGCTCGCCGCCGAGTTCGACTTCGAGCCGCCCCGCCACCACGGCGTCGACTCCGTCGCCGGCGTACGCGCGATGCGTGACGGCAAGGCATCGGTCTTCATGGGCGTCGCCGGCAACTTCGTGCGGGCGATGTCGGACAGCGACGTCACCGAGGCGGCGCTGCGCTCGTGCTCGTTGACCGTGCAGATCTCCACCAAGCTCAACCGCTCGCACACCGTGTGCGGGGAGACCGCGCTGATCCTGCCGACGCTCGGCCGCAGCGACCGCGACGTCCAGGCCGCGGGGGAGCAGTTCGTCACCGTCGAGGACTCGATGAGCGAGGTCCACCAGTCCCGCGGCCGGCTGACCCCCGCCTCGCCCCACCTGCTCAGCGAGGTCGCCATCATCAGCCGGCTCGCCCGGCGCACCCTCGGCGAGGGCGGCGCGATCCCGTGGGAGGACTTCGAGCAGGACTACGCGCTCGTCCGCGACCGGATCGCGCGCGTCGTCCCCGGCTTCGAGGACTTCAACGAGCGGGTCGCGGTGCCCGGCGGCTTCCGGCTGCCGAACCCGGTCAACTCCGGGGTCTTCCCGACCCCGAGCGGCAAGGCCGTCTTCACCAGCAACGACCGCACCTGGCTGGAGACCCCGCCCGGCCACCTGGTGCTGCAGTCCCTGCGCTCCCACGACCAGTGGAACACCATCCCCTACGCCATGGACGACCGCTACCGGGGCATCCACGACGCCCGCCGGATCGTCATGGTCAACCCGGCCGACCTCGCCGACCTGGGCATCGAGGACCAGTCGCTCGTCGACATCGTGAGCATCTGGACCGACGGCACCGAGCGTCGCGCCGAGGGCTTCCGCGTCGTCGGCTACCCGGCCGCGCGCGGCTCGGCGGCGTCGTACTACCCGGAGACGAACGTCCTGGTGCCGCTCGACAGCGTCGCCGAGATCAGCAACACCCCGACCTCCAAGGGCGTCATCGTGCGCCTCGAGCCCCGAGCCGAGCCCTGATGGGACGGGTGACCTCGCGCCGCAAGGTGCTGCGGATCCGCGACGGCGTCGCCGACCGCAGGCAGGACACCCTCGCGGTCGAGGAGCCGATGGAGATCCGGGTCGGCGGTCGGCCCCTGACCATCACCATGCGCACGCCCGGCGACGACTTCGACCTGGCCGTCGGCTTCCTGGTCGGCGAAGGGGTCGTGCGCTCCGCGGACGACGTGCTGGCCGCCCGCTACTGCGCCGGCACCGACGACGACGGGATGAACACCTACAACGTCGTCGACGTCGGCCTCGACCCGTCGCTGCCGCCGATCGACCCCTCCCTGGAGCGCAACTTCTACACCAGCTCCTCGTGTGGGCTGTGCGGAAAGGCGAGCCTCGACGCCGTGCGTACGACGCTGACGTGGTCGGTCGCCGACGACCCGCTGCGGATCTCCGTCGAGACGCTCACGGCCCTGCCCGGGCAGCTGCGCGACGCCCAGAAGGTCTTCGACCGCACCGGCGGACTGCACGGCGCGGCGTTGTTCACGGCGTCGGGGGAGCTCCTCGTCGTCCGCGAGGACGTCGGGCGCCACAACGCCGTCGACAAGGTCATCGGACACGCCGTCCGCAACGGCCTGCTGCCGCTGCGCGAGACCGTCCTGATGGTCAGCGGACGGGCGTCCTTCGAGCTGGTCCAGAAGGCCGTGATGGCGGGCATCCCCGCGCTCGCTGCCGTGTCGGCGCCCTCGTCGCTCGCCGTCGACCTGGCCGAGGAGAACGGGCTCACCCTCGTCGGCTTCCTGCGTGGGAGCTCGATGAACGTCTACGCCGGCGCGGACCGGGTGCTGCTGGACTGAGGGGCTGCGCTGGGCGGTCAGGGTCAGGGTCAGCGGGGCGTGGGGAGCCGGACGTGCTCGGCGAGCAGCTCGTCCACCGCGTCGTGCCACGTACGCCGCAGGGCGCGCTCCCGCGCGGCCGCGCCCATCAGGCTCCGGTGCGGGTCGGCAGCGATCGAGGCCACCGCGCGGGTCAGGTCGCGCGGGTCGGAGGCGTCGTGGAGGAGGCCGGTCTCGAGGTGGGACACCACCGAGCGGGCGCCGCCGGCGCGCGGGGCGACGACCGGGACACCGGACGCACCTGCCTCGCGCAGCGCGTGGCAGTCCGTCTCGTGCTCGCCCGGGTGCACCAGCACGTCGAGCGTCGGGAGGGCGACGGTGAGGTCGGCCGCGGACAGCGCTCCGGTGAAGCGGGCGTTCGGGAGACGGCGGGACAGCCACGCGCGCTCGGGGCCGTCGCCGATCACCACGAGGCGGATGCCGGGCACCCGTGCGAGGTCGGCCAGGCGTCGTACCCCGGCAGCCTTGTGGAGACCGCCGACGTACCCGACGACCACCCGGCCGCCCTCCCGTGACTTCGCGCGGGACCACGAGCCGCGCAGCCACGGGTCGCGCAGGGTCGGGGTGAAGGCGCGGGCGTCGACGCCGGGCTCCCACAGGTGGGCGTGCACGCCGAGCTCGGCGGCCCGTCCGACCATCCAGGGCGAGGTCACCAGGACCCGGTCGGCGCGGTCGGCAACCTTGGCGCGCCAGTAGTCGGCCGACAGGTCGAGTACGGCGGACTGCTCGACGACGAGGGTCGCCAGGCCGAGGCGACCGGCGTGCTTGAGCGCCTTGCGGCCGACCTGGCGCGGTGAGTGGACCTGCACGAGGTCGGGCTCGAACGACTCGAGGGCCTCGCGGATCTGCGCACCGGTCGGCTCGAGGGGACGGACCCGGACGACGTCGCAGCCGCGGTAGGACGCCAGTCCCGGGCCGGGGGCCACGATGCGCACGGTGTGCCCCAGGTCGACCAGCCGGTCGGCGGTCGCCTTGAGGGTCGTCGTGGTGCTGTCGACGGCGGGGTAGAAGGTCTCGGTCGCGAGGACGATCTTCATGGCTCCACCGTGGACCCCGAACCTTTCCGAGGACGGGAGCCGAGGTGTCCGGCGGATGAATCCGGGGCGGCGCTCAGTCCTCGCCGGACCCGACCTCGTTCTCGTCCTTGCCGAGGTTGCGCAACGGCGGGTCGCCGCGTCCGATCGAGGCCGCGACCTGCCGGATCTGCTCGCCGCTCTCGCGCCAGGTCCCGGCCTGGACCTCCCAGTGGGGTCGAAAGCCCTGGCGCGCCTCGATCCACCACTGGTGCCCGAAGGCGATCCGCAGCACGACGACCACCGGCAGCAGCACCACGAGCAGCACCAGCTCGACCGCGAGGAACACCACCAGGCTCAGCAGTGGCAGCAGGACCAGGCCGAGGACGAGGAAGAAGAGGAAACCGATCGGGTCCTCGCCCTCGAGCATCAGGTCCGGGCTGAGGTTGCGCCGCCGGGGGCGCCACGGCACCCAGCGCCGGGTCACCCGCCACGTCTGCCCCTGCGGGTCGTTCACCCTCATGCGGGCGGACCCTACCTGCCGGTAGCCCGGAGATTGGTCACACCTGACTGGTTCGGGTCGGGACGGGGCTATTCTCGACACTCGTGACTGACTCGCCTCTGACGCTGGCGCAACCCGAGGACGCGCATTCGCGCTCCGACTGGGAAGCCGCCACTGCCGCCGTCCTGCGCAAGACGCGCAAGCTCGGTGACGCCGACCCGGACAGCAACGTCTGGGACAAGCTCACCCGCACCACCCTCGACGGCATCGGGATCACGCCCCTGGGCCTGCCCGGAGGCGAGGCCAGCACGGTCCGGCCGACGCGTGCCGGAGCGTGGGACGTGCGCAGCCTGATCAACCACCCGGACGCCAAGCTGGCCAACGAGGCGGCGCTCGTCGACCTCGACGGCGGGGTCACCAGCATCTGGCTCGCGGCCGACGCGGACACCGACGTCGCCGCGACGCTCGCCGGTGTCCTGCTCGACCTGGCGCCCGTCGTCCTCGACGCCCCGTCGGCCACGACGGCCGCCGCCGAGGCCTTCCTCGCGCTGCCCGGCGCCAAGCACCCCGACAGCAACCTCGGCATCGACCCGCTCGGCGTGATGCTGCGCGAGGTCCCGCTGGCGGTCGACGAGGCTGTCGCCGAGCTGCAGACCCTGGCTCGCAAGGCCCACCAGCACGACATCCGCGCGATCGTCGTGGACGCCACCGCTGCGCACGACCTCGGCGCCAGTGACGCGCAGGAGCTCGGCTGGTCGCTCGCTGCCGGCGTCGCCTACCTGCGCTGGCTGACCGACCACGGCCTCTCGATCGACGACGCCGCCGGCCAGGTCGACTTCCGCTACGCCGCGACCGACGAGCAGTTCCCGACCATCGCCAAGCTGCGCGCCGCGCGCGTGCTGTGGGCGAGGGTGCTCGAGATCAGCGGTGCGACCGCGACCGGCCAGCGCCAGCACGCCACGACGAGCCGGCCGATGCTGAGCAAGTACGACCCCTACGTCAACATGCTGCGCGGCACGGTCGCGGCCTTCGCCGCCGGCGTCGGTGGGGCGGACGCCGTGACGGTCCTGCCCTTCGACAGCGCCAACGGACGTCCGGACGCCTTCGGTCGCCGGATCGCGCGCAACGTCAACCACCTGCTGATCGACGAGTCGCACGTCGCCGCCGTGGCCGACCCGGCCGGTGGCGCGTACGCCGTGGAGAAGCTCACCGCCGACCTCGCCGCTGCCGGCTGGGCGGAGTTCCTCGCCCTCGAGCAGGAGTGGGAGAGCGGTCACGACTTCGACCCGTTCCGTGCCCGGATCGCCGACGTCGTCGCGAAGCGCGAGAGCGACATCACCCGCCGCAAGCGCCCGCTCACCGGCGTCAGCGAGTTCCCCAACCTGGCCGAGACGCTCCCCGAGCGTGCCGCCGACCCGCTCAACGACCGGGTCCGCCGCTACGGCGCCTCCTTCGAGGCGCTGCGCGACGAGCCTGCCGCTGCACCCGTCTTCCTCGCCACGCTCGGCACGGTCGCGCAGCACACCGCCCGCGCGACCTTCGTCAGCAACCTCTTCGCGGCCGGCGGTGTGGCGGTCGAGGTCGCCGGACCGACCTCGGGCACCGAGGAGCTCCTGGCGGCGTACCAGTCCTCGGGCAGCCGTGCGGTCGTGTGCCTCGCCGGCACGGACGCGGCCTACGAGGAGTGGGGCGCCGACGCGGCGACCGCGCTCCGCGAGGCGGGCGCGACCCACGTCATCATCGCCGGCAAGGCCGACTTCGCCGATGACAGCGCCGCCATGGGTGTGGATGCACTGTCCTTCCTCAACCGGACCAGGGAGGTGCTCGCATGAGCATTCCGAAGAGCTTCGCGGGTCTCCCGCTGGCATCGGACGCTGCGGCGCCCGTGCCGACCCCGCCGACCGGTGAGGGCTGGCGCAGCCCCGAGGGCATCGAGATCCAGCCGTCCTACGGACCGGCCGACCTCGAGGGCCTCGACGGGCTGGACACCTTCCCCGGCCTGAGCCCGTTCCTGCGTGGGCCGTACCCGACGATGTACACCACGCAGCCGTGGACCATCCGGCAGTACGCCGGGTTCTCGACCGCCGAGGAGTCCAACGCCTTCTACCGTCGCAACCTGGCGGCCGGCCAGAAGGGCCTCTCGGTCGCCTTCGACCTCGCGACCCACCGGGGCTACGACTCCGACCACCCGCGCGTGCGCGGCGACGTCGGCATGGCCGGCGTGGCGATCGACTCGATCTACGACACCCGCACCCTGTTCGAGGGCATCCCCCTGGACCAGATGTCGGTGTCGATGACGATGAACGGCGCGGTGCTCCCGGTGCTCGCCCTCTACATCGCCGCGGCCGAGGAGCAGGGGGTGAAGCCGGAGCAGCTCTCGGGGACGATCCAGAACGACATCCTCAAGGAGTTCATGGTCCGCAACACCTACATCTACCCGCCGACGCCGTCGATGCGGATCATCTCCGACATCTTCGCCTTCACCAGCCAGCGGATGCCGCGCTTCAACTCGATCTCGATCTCCGGCTACCACATGCAGGAGGCCGGGGCGACCGCCGACCTCGAGCTCGCCTACACGCTCGCCGACGGTGTCGAGTACATCCGCGCCGGCCTCGAGTCGGGCCTGACCATCGACCAGTTCGCGCCGCGCCTGTCCTTCTTCTGGGCGATCGGCATGAACTTCTACATGGAGGTCGCCAAGATGCGCGCGGCCCGGGCGCTGTGGAGCCGGCTGGTGCGCCAGTTCGACCCGCAGAACCCGAAGTCGCTCTCGCTGCGCACGCACAGCCAGACCTCCGGCTGGTCGCTGACCGCGCAGGACGTGTTCAACAACGTCGGGCGCACCGCGATCGAGGCGATGGCCGCGACCCAGGGCCACACCCAGTCGCTGCACACCAACGCGCTCGACGAGGCGATCGCGCTCCCGACGGACTTCTCCGCCCGGATCGCCCGCAACACCCAGCTGCTGCTGCAGCAGGAGTCCGGCACGACCCAGACGATCGACCCGTGGGCAGGTTCCTACTACGTCGAGAAGCTGACCCACGACCTCGCGGAGCGCGCTTGGGCGCACATCCAGGAGGCCGAGGCCGCCGGCGGCATGGCCGCTGCGATCGAGCAGGGCATCCCGAAGATGCGCATCGAGGAGGCCGCCGCCCGCACCCAGGCGCGGATCGACTCGGGCGCGCAGAAGGTCATCGGCGTCAACACGTTCCGCCTGGCCGTCGAGGACAAGCTCGACGTGCTCAAGGTCGACAACGACGACGTCTACCGCCAGCAGATCGCCAAGCTGGAGCGGCTCCGTGCCGAGCGCAACGGTGCCGACGTCGAGGACGCACTGCACGCGCTGACCCGCAGCGCCGAGAGCGGCGACGGCAACCTGCTCGAGCTCGCCGTGGCCGCCGCTCGTGCCAAGGCCACCGTCGGTGAGATCTCGGACGCGATGGAGAAGATCTACGGACGTCACCAGGCCGTCATCCGTACCATCAGCGGCGTGTACCGCGACGAGGCCAACCTGGCGAACGACGGCGAGGGCGACTCGCTCGTCGCCCAGGCCCGGGTCGCCACCGACGAGTTCGCCGAGGCCGAGGGGCGCCGTCCGCGCATCCTGGTCGCCAAGATGGGCCAGGACGGCCACGACCGCGGCCAGAAGGTCGTCGTCTCCGCCTTCGCCGACCTCGGCTTCGACGTCGACGTGGGCCCGCTGTTCTCCACCCCCGAGGAGGTCGCGCAGCAGGCGATCGACGCCGACGTCCACATCGTCGGTGTGTCGTCGCTCGCTGCTGGCCACCTCACCCTGCTGCCCGCGCTGAAGACCGCGCTGGCCGAGCAGGGCCGTGACGACATCATGGTCGTCATCGGTGGCGTCATCCCCCCGGACGACGTCCAGACGCTGCGCGACATGGGCGCCGCGGCGGTGTTCCTGCCCGGCACGGTCATCGCGGAGTCGGCGCTCGACCTGCTCGCCAAGCTCGGCGCCGCGCTCGATCACTGATGGATGTCTCCGGCCTGCTGGAGGGCATCCGCGCAGGCAAGCGGGCGCAGGTGGCTCGGGCCATCACGCTCGTCGAGTCGACCGCGCCCCGACACCGCGAGGCGGCCCGTGAGCTCCTGACCGAGCTCGCGGACCCCGACGCGCCGACGGCGACCCGGATCGGCATCTCGGGTGTGCCCGGCGTCGGCAAGTCGACCTTCATCGAGGCGCTCGGCAGCCAGCTGACGGCCGCCGGGCACAAGGTGGGCGTGCTCGCGGTCGACCCGTCCTCGGTCCGCACCGGCGGCTCGGTGCTCGGGGACAAGACCCGGATGGCCCAGCTGTCCGTCGACCCCAACGCCTTCATCCGGCCCTCGCCCTCCGCCGGCACGCTCGGCGGCGTCGCCCGCGCCACGACGCAGGCGATGGCGGTCCTCGAGGCTGCTGGGTACGACGTCGTGCTCGTCGAGACGGTGGGTGTCGGCCAGTCCGAGGTCACCGTCGCCGGCATGGTCGACACCTTCCTCTTCCTGACCCTGGCCCGCACGGGCGACCAGCTCCAGGGCATCAAGAAGGGGATCCTCGAGATCGCCGACGTGATCGCGGTCAACAAGGCCGACGGCGACCGCGAGATGGAGGCGCGTGGCGCTGCCCGCGAGCTCGCCGGTGCCCTGCGCCTCGTGCGTGGCCACGGCGAGTGGGCCCCGCCCGTCGTGACCTGCTCCGGCCTGACCGGCGACCGGGTCGACGAGGTCTGGGACCAGGTCGGTCTCCATCGCAGCCACCTCGGTGTCGACGGGCTGGCCCGCAAGCGGGCCGAGCAGCAGCTGGAGTTCACCTGGGCCCTGGTCCGCGACGAGCTCGACCAGCGACTGCGCCACAGCGCGCCTGTTCGTGCCGTGCAGGCCGAGATCCGGGCCGGCGTCCTGGCCGGTGAGCTGACCGCGCCACTGGCCGCGGACCGGATCCTCGCCGCCTACGACTCCTCGTCGGGCGAGTAGGTTGGGGTCCGTGGAGACCTCTGACCTGCTGGCGATCGTCGCCTCCGTCGTCGACAAGTACGACGGTGAGCTGGTCGAGCTTCGTCGCGACCTCCACCGTCACCCCGAGCTCGCCTGGGCCGAGCAGGGCACGGTCGACCGCGTCGCCGACCGGCTCGAGGGCACGGGCTGGCGCCTGGCCCGCACCCCGCGCAGCGGACTGATCGCCGACATCGGCGAGGTGGGCCCACTCATCGCCCTGCGGGCCGACCTGGACGCGCTTCCCGTCGCCGACCTGACCACCGATCCCTGGCGCAGCGAGAACGACGGGGTCGCCCACGCCTGCGGCCACGACGTCCACGTCGCCGCGCTCCTCGGCGCGGCCCTGGCCATCGCCCAGCTCCACCAGCAGGGCCTGCTGCGTGGCCGGATCCGGCTGCTGTTCCAGCCCGCCGAGGAAGTCATGCCGGGCGGCGCCAAGCACCTCATCAGCCACGGCGCCCTCGAGGGCGTGGACCGCATCTTCGCCCTGCACTGCGACCCCTCCGTCGACGTCGGCGCGATCGGCCTGCGTGCCGGCCCGATCACGAGCGCGGCCGACCGCATCGACGTACGCCTCGAGGGGAGCGGGGGACACACCTCACGCCCGCACCTCACCGGCGACCTGACCTTCGCCCTCGCCAAGGTGGCGAGCGAGCTCCCGGCCGTCCTGAGCCGCCGGATGGACCCGCGCGCCGGCGTCAGCGTCGTGTGGGGCATGCTCCGCGCCGGTTCGGCACCCAACGTCATCCCCGACCGCGGCATTGCCAGCGGCACGGTGCGCATCCTCGAGGCCGCGGCCTGGGCGTCGTGCGAGCCGGTCGTGCGCGAGGCCGTGCACGACATCGTGCGCCCCTACGGCGTGACCGCGACGGTCGACTACCTCCAGGGCGTCCCGCCCGTGGTCAACGACCGCCTCTCCACCGCGATGGTCGCCACCACCGCCGACCTGGTCCTCGGCGTGCACCACCGCACCGAGGTCGAGCAGAGCCTCGGCGGCGAGGACTTCGGCTGGTACCTCGAAGAGGTCCCCGGCTCGATGTTCCGTCTCGGCACCCGTACCCCCGGTGGCCCGCGCTACGACCTCCACCAGGGTGACTTCCAGGTCGACGACCTGGCCATCGGGTACGGCGCGAAGATGATGGCCGGTGTGGCTGTCACTGCGATCGCTGCCGGCTGATTCCTGGTGCAGGGATCCCCTCCTACGTGGGGATTCCCGCGCTTCCCGCCCGTTGCAACGGCCAGGAAGTGCAGGAAGCGGCCAGGAAGTCCGCCCGCGAGCCCGTGATGTCAGGAGGCGAGTCGGCGCGCCCGCTCCTGCGCGATCGAGTCGATCATCCGACGGATCCGTCGTTCGAGACGGTCGGGTTTGGCAAGGTCCGCCCACGTGATCCGCAGGCAACGCCATCCCGTCAGCTCCGCGACGATCTGTTCCCGCTGCTTCTCCCGCAGGACCACGTCGACGGCTGTCTCGCCGGGCTTGAGATGGCCTTCGTACTTCACGCGGCCGTCGAACTCGATCCAGAAACCGTGGTCGGGGAAGGCGAAGTCCAGGCGAGCGACCAGACGTCCCTCGTCGCGGACCTCGTACTGAGCGACGGGGCGAGGGAGCCCTCGCCGAAACAGGAAGTACTCCGTGCGTGACTCGCCCACCGACTCGACCAGTGGATTGGCGAGGCGAAGAACGAGGTCGGAAGCGAGGGAGTTCGGCCAGTGCCCCATCGACTCGTCGTACCGGTGGCGAAGCTCCTCGGGGGTGACCTCACCACGGTGCAGGAAGTGGTTGACCACCACGAGGGCTGCTTCGGTGGCGCCCAGCATCGTGACCTCGAGCGCGGTGCGCACGGCTGACATCACGAGGAGGCCGTGCGTCTCGACCACGTCGCCCGCGAGCAGCTTGCCGCTGTGCCGACAGACGCCGCTCTCCTTGCGACCGCTCAACATGTCCTCCCGGGTGAGGTGCACGTGAGCGAGGTCGAAGCCCCACATCGGAGCATCGAGGAACGGCAGTGCCGACACATGGCTGAGGATGACCTCGGTGTTGGCCTGGATGAACGCTGCGCGACACTGGACGGCGTACCGCTGCTCGACGCTCAAGCCTTGCCACGTCGGTCCGTCGAAGTAGGCGCCTCGTCGTGGCCTGGCCAGGTGGCCGTGTCGTACGGCCGCCGCCAACGATCGGTCACTGTGACCGGCCGCCAGGAGCTCGCCCCGCAGCCGAAGGTCTCCGAGGCGAACATCGTCGGGAGGTAGGTGCACAGGAATCAGGATGCACTTTCCGGCGCTTCACCGCGGCGCGGAAAGCGCTGGCCTGTGGACAACGGTCATTCGCGGAGAACTTCCTGCCCCTTGCCTGCGCTTACTGGCCGGTGCAACGGCCAGTAAGCGCAGGAATCCCCGCTGAAGAGGGGATTCCTGCAGCGCCGACCTCAGCCCTTGCGGTACGGCACCCCATCGGCAGCAGGAGCCCGGGAGCTCCCGACGAGACCGGCGACGGCGATGATCGTCACGACGTACGGCAGCATCAGCATGAACTGGCTGGGCACCGGCGAACCGATGACCGACAGCACGCCCGACAGGTTGGTCGCGAAGCCGAACAGCAGCGCGGCCAGGGTCGCGCGCACCGGGTCCCAGCGACCGAAGATGACGGCCGCCAGCGCGATGTAGCCCGCGCCGTCGGTCATCTCCTCGCCGAACTGGGGGACCGAGACCAGGGTGTACGTCGCGCCGCCGATGCCGGCGATGAGGCCGGCGATGATCAGCGTGGTGTAGCGGGTCCGGTTGACCTTGATGCCGACGGTGTCGGCTGCCTTCGGGTGCTCGCCCACGGCGCGGACCCGAAGGCCCCACTTGGTGCGGTAGAGCGCCCAGGCGACGAGCAGGACGGCGGCGTACATGATGTAGACGAGGATCGTCTGGCGGAACAGCACCGGACCGATGACGGGGATCTCGCCGAGCACCGGGATCGGGATCCGGTCGAAGTGCGGCGGGTCGTTGAGGCCCTCGGAGTTCTTGGCCATCACCTGGCCGAAGAGGAAGCTGGTCAGTCCGATCACCAGCACGTTGAGCACGACACCGACGATGACCTGGTCGACGAAGTAGTTGATCGCGAAGAAGGCGAGGACCACCGCGACCAGCGCGCCCGCGACCATCGCGGCGACCAGACCGCCCCACGGTGAGCCGACGATCGTGCCGAACATCGCCGCGGCGAAGGCCCCGAAGAGGAGCTGTCCGTCGATGGCGATGTTGACGACGCCGGCCCGCTCGCCGAGCACGCCGCCGAGGGCGCCGAACACCAGCGGGACGGCGAGTGCGATCGAGCCACCGAGCAGGCCGATGACCGGAACGGCCTCGCCTGCGGCGGCCCAGCACAGGAACCCGGTCAGTGCGAGGAAGGCGAAGACGGCGACCAGCCACAACGGCGACCGGCGCCCGCGGCTCACCAGGAGCGCGGAGGCGGCGGTGCAGAGGGCCAGCAGGACCACGACGGTCGAGAGCGAGGCGGTCGAGGGGACCGTGATCTCGGGCAGCTCGAAGAAGTCGGTGTCCTGGGCGAGGCGGAAGGTCGTGTCGCCCTCTCGTGCCTTGAAGGCCACGAGCAGGGAGATCAGGACGGTGACGACACCGAAGACGATCGGGGTCTTGACGAGGCCACGGGTGGTCACGACCGGAGCGTCGGGCGCCGGGACCATCGGCGTCTTCTCGGAGAGGGCGGTCATGCCGTCGCCTCCTTCGGCAGTCGGAAGATCGCTCTGACGAGCGGTGGGGCCGCGATGAACAGGACGATGAGCGACTGGATGACCAGCACGATCTCGACGGGGATCCCCTCGGCCGCGGCCATCGAGAAGCCACCTGCCTTGAGTCCGCCGAAGAGCAGCCCGGCAGCCAGGATCCCGAGCGGTCGGGAGCGGCCGAGCAGGGCGACGGTGATCGCGTCGAAGCCGATGCCGGCGTCGAGGTCGACGGTGACGCCGCTCGTGGCCGTGCCGAGCACCTGGTTGACCCCGGCGAGGCCGACCAGCGCACCGGCGATCAGCATCACGGTCGTGTAGGTGCGACCGACGTGGATGCCGGAGGCCTGCGCAGCCTCCGGGTTCTCGCCGACCGCGCGGAAGCGGAAGCCCATCGCGGACTTGTTGAGCAGCCACCAGACGAAGGCGACGGCGACCAGCGCCAGCAGGAACCCGGCGTGCAGGTTGAACCCGTCGCCCAGGATCTTCGGCAGGATCGCCGATTCCGGCATCGCCTCCGACTTCGGGTTGCCCGAGCCCGGCGCCTGCAGCAGGCCCTGACGGGAGAGGGCGTAGAAGATGAGGTAGTAGCCGACGTAGTTGAGCATGATCGTGACGATCACCTCGTGGGCGCCGGTGCGTGCCTTGAGGACGCCCGCGATGCCCGCCCACAGTGCACCCGCCGCCGCGCCGACGAGGGCGGCGAGGGGGAGGTGCAGGGCCATCGGCAGGTCGACGGAGACCGCGACCCAACCGGCTGCTGCGCCTGCGAGGAGCATCTGGCCGCGGCCACCGATGTTGAACAGGCCCGCGCGGAAGGCCAGGCCGACGCCGAGGCCGGCCAGGATCAGCGGGGAGGCGTACTTGAGGGTCTCGGTGAGCGGCCGGATGCGTCGCTCGAAGCCCTCGACGTTGGTGTTGTAGATCGCGCCCTGGAACAGCGCGGTGTAGGCGTCGAGGATCGAGTCGCGCACGGCGTAGAAGAAGTCACTGGGTCGCGCGCCGATGTAGGAGGCGGCCTCCCGGACGGTCTCGTCGGTCAGCAGGATCATCAGCGACCCGACCACCACGGCGAGCAGGACCGACAGGACCGAGACCAGCGCACTGCCGGAGGCGATCTCGCGCATCACGCCGCGCCACGGACTGGGCGTCTTGTCGGCCGGCGGGGTCCCCGGGGTCCCGGGCTTCTCCAGATCGGCGGGGGAGCCCGGCTCGGGCACCTCGGACGCCCCTGTCTCGTTGCTCACGCGACGACTCCTTCCGGTCGCTCGCCGGCCATCATCAGCCCGAGCGTCTCTCGCGGTGTGTCCGCCGGCACGATCCCGACGATCCGGCCACGGAACAGCACCATGATCCGGTCCGACAGGGCGGCGATCTCGTCCAGCTCGGTGGAGACCAGCAGCACCGGCACCCCGCTGTCGCGGGTGGCGACGATCTGCTTGTGGATGAACTCGATGGAGCCGACGTCGACCCCGCGGGTCGGCTGGGCGGCGACGAGCAGGCGCAGGTCGCGGGAGAGCTCACGCGCGACGACGACCTTCTGCTGGTTGCCGCCGGAGAGCTGGCCGGCGGTGGACTGGATGCCGGACGCGCGTACGTCGTACTCGACGAGCTTCTCCTCGGCGAAGGCCTCGAGCACCTTGGTGCGCACGGTGCCCAGCCCGACGAACGGCTCGCCGTGGCTGCGGTTCAGCATGAGGTTCTCGGCGATGGTGAAGTTGCTGACCAGGCCGTCGACCTGACGGTCCTCGGGGATGAAGCCGACACCGGCGTCCAGCACCTTGCGGACCGAGCGGCCGACGAGCTGGGCGCCGTCGAGGTCGATCGATCCCTTGACGTGGGACTGCAGGCCCAGGACGGCCTCGGTGAGCTCGGTCTGGCCGTTGCCCTGCACGCCGGCGACCCCGAGCACCTCGCCCGCCGCGATGGTGAAGCTGATCCCGTCGAGGTGGATGTGGCCGGAGTCGTCGATGACGCGCAGGTCGCGGACGACGAAGGCGTCGGCGCCGGGCTTGGCGGGGTCCTTGTGCACGGTCAGCTCGACCGGACGTCCCACCATCAGGGCGGCCAGCTCGGCGTTGGTCGCGGTCGGGCTGGCCTCGCCGACCACGGCACCGCGCCGGATGACCGTGATCCGGTCCGCGATCGCGCGCACCTCACGGAGCTTGTGGCTGATGAAGACGATCGCCGTCCCGGACTCCCGGAGCTGGCGCATGATCTCCATCAGCTCGTCGGTCTCCTGCGGCGTCAGGACGGCGGTCGGCTCGTCGAAGACGAGGACGCGTGCGTCCCGGGAGAGGGCCTTGATGATCTCGACGCGCTGCTGCACGCCGACGGGCAGCGTCTCGACCAGGGCGTCGGGGTCGACGTCGAACCCGAACCTCTGGGAGATCTCGCGCACCCGGGCCCGGGCGGCGTCGATGTCGAGGGTGCCGGCGAAGCCGGTCGCCTCGTTGCCGAGCATGACGTTCTCGGCGACCGTGAAGACGGGGATGAGCATGAAGTGCTGGTGGACCATGCCGATGCCGGCGGCCATCGCGTCGCCGGGTCCGGACATCTTCAGCTCGGCGCCGTCGAGGAGGATCTCGCCCTCGTCGGCCTGGTAGAGGCCGTAGAGGACGTTCATGAGGGTCGACTTGCCGGCACCGTTCTCACCCAGCAGGGCGTGGATCTCGCCCTGGTTCACGGTGAGGGAGATGCGGTCGTTGGCGACCAGGGAGCCGAATCGCTTCGTGATCCCCCTGAGTTCGAGCGTCATGGAGTCGATCCTCTCCGAGCGGGCGGTCAGATACCAGCGAACGTGCCGTGAACGGGCTGGTTCAGGGCAGGAAAGGCAATCCGGGAGAGGCCGGTTCTGCGGGAACCGACCTCCCCCGGACGCAGTGGTGGTGCTGCGGTGCCGTGGTGCTTACTGGTTGAGGTACGACGTGACGGGGATCGACCCGTCGATGATGCCGGCCTTCACCGTCTCCAGCTCAGCGGCGAGGGTGTCGGAGATCTTGCTGTCGAAGTTGTGGAACGGCGCGATGCCGACTCCGTCGTTCTCGAGCGTGCCGACGTAGGAGTTCGCGTCGAACTTGTCCTCGCCCGCGGCCACGACGGCCTCGAACGTGGACTGCTTCATGTTCTTCAGGATCGAGGTGAACACGACGTCCTGCGTGTTCGGGTCGGTCTCGAAGAAGTCGGCGTCGACACCGACCAGCGCGACGTCCTTGCCGGAGTCCTCGATCGCGGTGAGCGCGCCCTGGTAGATCGGGCCGCCGACCGGCAGGATCACGTCAGCGTCCTGCTCGAGGATCTGCTTGGCGGTGTTGGTGGCCTTCTCGTTGGCGTCGAAGCCACCGGTGAAGGTGCCCTTGTCGCCGCCCTGGAAGCCGACCAGCTTGACGGCCTTGCCCTTCTCCTTGGCGTAGTAGTCGACGCCCTGCTTGAAGCCGTCCATGAAGATGGTGACGGTCGGGAACGGCTGGCCGCCGTAGGTGCCGACGACGCCGGTCTTCGTGTAGTCCGCAGCGGCGTAGCCCGCGAGGAACGCGGCCTGGGCCGTGTCGTACAGGATCGGCTTGATGTTCTCGGCGTCCTTGGTGCCGTTGAAGTCGTTGTCGGCGGCATCGTCGATGAGGATGTACTCGATGTCGGTGTTCGCCGTGGCCGACTTGACGGTCGCGGCGGAGAGCGCGAAGCCCACCGTCACGATGGCGTCACAGCCCTGCGCGACGAAGTTCTCCAGCGCGCCGTCGTAGTCGTTCTCGTTCTTGGACTCGAACTGCTTGAAGTCGCTGTTGAGCTCCTTGGCGGCGTCCTTGACGCCCTCGAAGCTGAGCTGGTTGAACGACTTGTCGTCGAACCCGCCTGCGTCGGACAGGATGCAGGGGAGGAAGTCGATCTTCTCCTCGGCCTTCTCGTCCGGTGCGTCGCCACAGGCAGCCAGGGCAGCGCTCGCGATCATGGCCACGGCGGCCGCGGCCGTCGTCCTCTTCCAGGTCTTCACAAATGTCCTCCAGGTCGGGCGCCCGGCGTGCTCGGCTGGGCAGGGGGATGTGCGGATGTGCGGTGGTGCTCCGGGGTGCATCCTCACCCACCTGCTGCGGCACGGGAAGCACATTCGTGGAAACGGTTACCAACTTGGGACATTTCTTCCCAAGGCGACCTCCGGCCGATGATCCTCGCGTCACAGGCCCGGGAGGTAGGTTGGCGGCGTGGTCGACTGGGATGCCCTGCAGAGCGCTGCGACCGAGATCGCAGCGCGGGCCTACGCGCCGTACTCCCGCTATCACGTGGGCGCTGCCGCGCTCGCGGACGACGGACGCCTCGTGGTGGGGTGCAACGTCGAGAACGCCGCGTACGGCGTCACGCTGTGCGCGGAGTGCGGACTGGTCTCCCAGCTGCACGCGACGGGTGGCGGGCTGCTGACCCACTTCGTGTGCGTCAACGGTGCCGGCGAGGTGATCATGCCCTGCGGCCGCTGCCGCCAGCTGCTCTGGGAGAACGGCGGCGCCCCGCTCGAGGTGCTCACCCCCGAGGGCGTCCTGACCATGGACCGGGTGCTGCCCCAGGCGTTCGGCCCGGAGGACCTGGACCGCGTCCGCTGATCAGCGCGCCGGCCACGTGAAGGCCAGGTCGGTGTCGCCGACGCGCAGGACCTCACCGTCGGCGAGGAGCCGGGGCGCGGTCACCAGCACCGCGTCGACCGTCGTCCCGTGCGTGGACTGCAGGTCGGTCAGCACGAAACCGCCGTTGGTCGCGCTGATCGCGCAGTGGTGCCGACTCACCGCCGGATCGGCCAGGACCAGGTCGTTGTCGGGTGTGCGCCCGATCCGCAGGCCGTACGACGTCAGCGGGATCCGCTGACCGTCCGGCATCGTGAGCAGCGCCGGCATCACGTCCACGCCGCTGCGGACGGTGGAGGGCACCTCGGCCGCCGACGCCGCGTCGGGCCCGCCCAGCGAGCGCACCGGCGGGAAGGCACTGGCGAGGCCGGGCGCGGTGAGCTGGAAGAGGCGTTCGGGTACGACGATGTCCTTGAGCGGGTGCAGGCCGAGGTCGACGGCTGCGAGACCGGGCTCGCCACCCACCGCGCCGGACATCAGTCCGGCCACGGCAGCCAGCGAGGCGAGGACCTGCCCGCCGTGGGCCGCTGCGGCGATCCGTGCGGCACGGTGGACCTCGTAGCCGACGTAGCTGCCGTCGTACGTGGAGACGGCGCCGTGGTGCAGGCCGATCCGGACCCGCACCCGCGCTCCGCCGGGCCACGGGGTGGCGCTCAGCTCGCGCTGGGCGGCGACGGCCGCGCCCACGGCGTCCGCACGATCGGTGAAGACCAGGAAGAAGCCGTCGCCCGCCGTGTCGACCTCGTGGCCGCCGAAGTCACGCCAGACGGTCCGGCTGGTCTCGCGGTGCCGGCGCAGTACGTCGGGCCAGCGCGGACCCAGGCCCTGCGCCAGCGCGGTCGAGCCCTCGATGTCGGTGAAGACCAGGGTCAGCTCGCCCGGCCCGGGCTGCTCGGTGACGGGCACGGTCCCATTCAAGCCGAAAGGAAGGCGGCCGGGGCGCCGAGGACGAGGATGGCTGGACGTGGGTCGTAGGGTGCGGACATGTCTGCAGGCACCCACGATGCCGTCGAAGTGATCCTCACCAAGCGCGACGGCGGCACCCTCTCCACGAGTCAGATCGACTGGATGGTCGACGCCTACACCCGAGGGTCGGTGGCCGACGAGCAGATGTCCTCGCTCGCGATGGCGATCCTCCTCAACGGGATGGATCGCCGCGAGATCGCCGACTGGACCGCCGCGATGATCGCGTCGGGGGAGCGAATGGACTTCTCGATGCTGTCGCGGCCGACGGCCGACAAGCACTCGACCGGCGGTGTCGGCGACAAGATCACCCTCCCGCTCGCGCCCCTGGTGGCCGCGTGCGGCGTCGCCGTGCCGCAGCTGTCCGGTCGCGGTCTCGGCCACACCGGAGGCACCCTCGACAAGCTCGAGTCGATCAGCGGCTGGCGTGCGCTGCTCTCCAACGAGGAGATGCTGGCGCAGCTGGAGTCGGTCGGTGCGGTCATCTGCGCCGCCGGCGACGGCCTGGCACCCGCCGACAAGAAGCTCTACGCACTGCGCGACGTGACCGGGACCGTCGAGGCCATCCCGCTCATCGCCTCCTCGATCATGAGCAAGAAGATCGCCGAGGGCACCGGTGCGCTGGTGCTGGACGTCAAGGTCGGCAGCGGCGCCTTCATGAAGAACGTCGAGCGGGCCCGCGAGCTCGCCGAGGTCATGGTCGCGCTCGGCACCGACGCCGGCGTCAACACCGTCGCACTGCTCACCGACATGGACACCCCGCTGGGCCTGACGGCCGGCAACGCGATCGAGGTCGCGGAGTCGGTCGAGGTCCTCGCCGGCGGCGGTCCCGCCGATGTCGTCGAGCTGACCGTCGCGCTGGCTCGCGAGATGCTCGCCGCCGCCGGTCGCGACGACGTCGACCCCGCTGCGAAGCTCACGGACGGCTCGGCGATGGATGCCTGGCGCGCGATGATCGGCGCCCAGGGCGGCGACCCCGACGCCGCGCTGCCGGTGGCCCGGGAGAGCCACGTCGTCGCCGTACCCTCCGACGGTGTGCTGACCCGCCTCGATGCGATGTCGGTGGGTGTCGCGGCCTGGCGTCTCGGCGCCGGTCGTGAGCGCAAGGAGGACCCGGTCCAGGCCGGCGCCGGCGTCGTGTGGCACGCCCGCCCCGGCGACACGGTCCGCGCCGGCGACCCGCTCTTCACCCTGCTCACCGACACCCCCGAGCGCTTCGACCGGGCGCTCGCTGCGCTCGAGGGCGGGTACGACGTCGCGCCCGCCGGCACGGCGTTCGAGCCGCGTCCGCTCGTGATCGACCGGATCGGAAGGAACTGAGATGACCGAGCTCTCCACTGACCTCCTCAAGGCAGCGCCCAAGGTGCTGCTGCACGACCACCTCGACGGAGGGCTCCGCCCGGCGACGATCGTCGACCTGGCCGCTGCCGTCGGGCACGAGCTGCCCGCGACCGACCCGACCGAGCTCGCCACGTGGTTCGCCGAGGCCGCCGACTCCGGCTCGCTGGAGCGCTACCTGGAGACCTTCGCGCACACCGTCGGCGTGATGCAGACGGCCGAGGCGCTGACCCGGGTGGCCCGCGAGTGCGTCGAGGACCTGGCGGCGGACGGCGTCGTCTACGCCGAGATCCGCTACGCCCCCGAGCTCCACGTCGAGGCCGGCCTGGACCTCGAGGACGCCGTCGCGGCGGTCCAGCAGGGCTTCGAGGAGGGCATGGCTGCCGCCGGCGGCAGGATCGTCGTGCGGCACCTGTTGACCGCGATGCGCCAGGCTGCGCGGGCCATGGAGATCGCTGAGCTGGCCATGCAGTGGCGCGACCGCGGGGTCGTCGGCTTCGACATCGCCGGTCCCGAGGCGGGCTACCCGCCCACCCGGTTCATCGATGCCTTCGAGTACCTCCAGCGCGAGAACTCGCACTTCACGATCCACGCCGGCGAGGGCTTCGGCCTGCCGTCGATCTGGGAGGCGGTGCAGTGGTGCGGCGCCGACCGGCTCGGTCACGGCGTACGCATCGTCGACGACATCACGGTGGCCGACGACGGCACGGTCACGCTGGGCCGCCTGGCGTCGTACGTGCGCGACAAGCGGATCCCGCTCGAGATGTGCCCGTCCTCCAACGTGCAGACCGGTGCGGCCGACTCGCTCGCCGAGCACCCCATCAAGCTGCTCGCGTCGCTGCGCTTCCGGGTGACCGTCAACACCGACAACCGGTTGATGAGCCGCACCTCGCTCAGCCAGGAGTTCGGGCTGCTGCACGAGGCCTTCGGCTACGGCTGGGCGGAGATGGAGTGGCTGACCGTCAACGCGATGAAGTCCGCCTTCATCCCCTACGACGAGCGCTACCGCCTGATCACCGAGACCATCAAGCCGTGGTACGCCGCGCAGGCGCGCTGACGGTCCTCAGGAGTTGGTCCAGGCGTCCTTGTCCTGGACGTCCTCGACGTCGGCCGGGCTCAGCTCGGGCCAGTGCAGCTCACGGTCGTCGCCGCCGCCGGTGACGGTGATCCCGCGCAGGTCCGCGCCGTCGTTCAGCCCGTTCCAGACCGCGATGTTGACCGTCTGGTTGTCGGCCCAGAAGGACAGCAGCTCGGTCGCGAGCTGCGCGACGTTGACGAGCAGCTGGCCGATCAGCGAGGTCACGACCCCGGCGTCGAGGGTGACCCACTGGCCGGCATCGGTGGCGTCCTTGATCTTGCCGAGCACGGTGTCGATCTGGTCGAGGATGTAGTTCATCACCGCGATCCAGATGTCCCAGATCTGCTGGGCGCCGGTCGCGCACGCCGAGGACGCGGTGGACAGCCCGGACGCCAGGCCGTTGAGGGCCCACTTCTGCTCCTCGGTCATCCCGGCGTAGGAGATGAACGCGTCGCCGGCCCAGCCCTTCTCGATGTGGCGCCGGATCCGGTCGATCAGGGTCACCTCGCCGCGCAGGATGCCGGCCGCGGAGCTGTAGCGCTCGGAGAGATCCATCAGGCCCCACGGGGTCGCGAAGAGCTCCCGGACCTTCTCCCAGACACCCTCGCAGACCTTCTCGAACTCCTCCCAGATCGAGTCGATCGCGTCCTTGAGGTTGTCCTTGGCGTTGTCGATCGCCCACCAGGCGACGGGGCTGACGAAGCGGCCGTACTTGTTGACGACGCTGTCGTCCCACCGGTCCCAGACCCAGTCGATGCCCTCGCGGATCTTCTCCTCGACCTTGTCGAGGTACTCCTCGACGTCGTCGGAGAAGTGGACGTAGGAGAGGTCGGTCTGCGACGGGCCGCTGCCCCAGGAGTCGGGCGTGAAGACGGTCATCAGATCTGGTCCGTCGTCGTGGCGAGGTAGCGGGCCTGCTCGTCGTCGGTCATCCCGAAGTCGCGCCCGGTCGCCTGCAGCGCGTCGCCGATGGAGATCGCGACGTTGCTGCCGGCCGCCAGGGCGTCGTAGACGTTGCCGATGAACAGGTCGTGGGCGTCGCCCACGGACTCGGCGAGGATGCCGAAGCGGTAGCCGTCGGTGCGGCACGGCTCGAGCTTCTCGCGGGCGGCGAGGATCTGGGCGGACAGGTCGTCCCACTCCGCCGCGGCGAGCGGGAAGCGCTCGATGTCTGCTTCGAGGGTCATCGTGTTTCTCCAACCTTGGTGAGGGCGGCCTCCTGGAAGGCCTGGACGAGTGCCGACTCGAGGAACTGCTCGCGAGCGCCGGCGAGCCACCCGGCGTCCGCCTCGACGTCCTCCACGACACCGGTCGGACCGACCGTGACGAGCAGGAAGCCGTTGGCCGAGCGACCGGTGGCCGCGAGGGAGGGGACCGTCGCCGTGGCGCCTCCAGCGCCCCCGGCGCCCCCGGCGACCGTGGCCCGGGTACGTCGGGCGACGCCGCGCTCGCGGGTGGCGGCCGGGCGCAGCAGCGCGCTCACGTCCACCAGCCCGGAGGCGTCGGCGGGGGGAGGACGATCGCCCGACCGCTCCCGCGAGGCGCGGGCGCGGGCCAGGTCGGCGTCCTGG
This sequence comes from Nocardioides sp. Root190, assembly GCF_001428565.1. Lineage (GTDB taxonomy): Bacteria > Actinomycetota > Actinomycetes > Propionibacteriales > Nocardioidaceae > Nocardioides. Next base: position 688,857 of record NZ_LMIA01000008.1, read on the forward strand.
AAGGCGACCCGCACCGCGGCGGCCAGGAGGCCGGAGGTGCGGACCAGGGAGGCGTCGGGCACGATGGCCGCGACGACCCGGCGGGCCGCGTCGACGGTCAGCGCCAGACGGGTCTCCGGGTCGGTGCCGGTGACCGGCGCGACCTGGTGGAAGCGAGTGCCCGAGCCGCGCGCCTGCAGCGCCTCGAGACGTCGCTGGCCGTCGAAGTCCAGTGATGACATGTGGTTCTCCGATCTCCCCGAATGAGATGTCCCCACGGTCTGCCCCCACCTCGGCGGAGCGAAACCACGGGTTCGGAGAACCTCCTCAGACCACGAACCAGAAGTGGCTCCAGCCGGCGATGTCGATGCGGTGCTCGGTCCACCTGGTGCGACCGATCACGCGCAGCGCGCCGGCGGCCGGGTCGAAGACCTCGATGCCACCGTCGGTCGCGCGCACGGCGAGGACGACGTGACGGGGGAGCCACCTGTTGCCGATGAAGATCGCGACGGGACGGCCGTCGCCGAGCTGCGCCTGCAGGACCTCGAAGCCGATCTCGGGCCGCGGGCGGACGAACACGGTCGCGATGTGGCGACCCGTCAGCGAGCGCAGCGCGTTGGCGACCGCCCACGGGGGAGTGCCGAAGCGCTGCGGCCACGGGAACTGCATGCGGTCGCGGGGGCTCCGGCTCGACGTCAGGTGGCGGTGCTCCTCCTGGATCTCGCTCGACGCGCGCTCGGGACGCCACGGTGTGAGCAGCACCCGCGCGGCCACGACCGACGCGGCGCCACAGCTGACCTGGTCGGGTTGGCGGAGCGAGTCGGGGCGGACGTCATCGGGCCACCGCATGGTCGCCCTCCTGGGTGCCGAGGTCGGAGAACGCACGATCGCCGGTCGCGACCCGGCACCCCACTCCTGCGGCCCGGCGCACGATCTGACGCTGGGCGCGCGCGAGGGCCAGCCCACGGCGTACCAGCACCAGCGGGGGCTTGCGGTGCTCGCGCAGGTCGCGGGTGAGGCGGCGCCAGAAGGTCACCACGGGGTGCTGGGTGATGCAGTACGCCGCCTCGAGGATCCCGGCGGCACGGCACTCCTCGACGATGTCGATCGCGAAGATCCCCTCTGCACAGAACCGGGTCGCGCCGGCGAGGTCGAGGCGCTGGCTGCCGGTGCGGCGGCTCTCGGAGATCGAGTAGACCGGCAGGTCGGCGGCGCCGTGGGTGCACAGCTCGCGCAACACGGAGAGCGCGTCCTCGCGGTTCCAGCTGCCCGGGTGGTCCCAGTCGACGAGGCCGGCGTTGGCGCCCTCCTCGATCCTCGGCAGTCGGGGGTCGTCCCCGTCGAGGTAGAAGTCGTCGAGCCGCAGCGTGGGCCAGCCCCGCGCCCGCTGCAGCCGCTCGGCGAGCCGTGACTTGCCGGAACCCGAGGGCCCGGCGAGGACGATCACACGAGCGCGCATCCGTCGACCCTATGACACCTGCAGCGAGGCCCCGGTCGTGGTCACTTCCGCTGGCAGCGAATCCGGCGATTCGCCCGCCGTTCCCGGCTGGGTGCGGGATCCTCGTGAACGTGGAATGGCCGCTGCTGCGCAGCCTCTCGGACGCCGAGCGCCAGGACTTCCTGGCCCTGGGCCGTCGGCGACGGTTCGCGCGCAACGAAGTGGTGTGCCACGAGGGCGATCCGGCCGATGCGCTGCACCTCGTGCTCTCCGGGCACCTGACCATCCGGGTGTCCCTGGCGTCCGGGGACGTCGCGACGATCAACGTGCTCGGACCCGGGAGCAGCTTCGGCGAGCTCGCCCTGCTGCGTGCCGACGGCACGCGGACGGCGACCGTGACGGCGCTCGAGCCGAGCGAGACCATCGCCGTGCCGGCCTCGGCCTTCCACCAGCTGTGCCGCAGGCAGCCCGAGGTCCAGCGGATGCTGTCGGTGATCCTGGCCGAGCGGGTGGACGAGCTGAGCAGGCGGCTGCTCGAGATGTCCTACGTCGGTCTCGACCGCCGGGTGCACCGCCGGCTCGCCGAACTCGCCGCCAGCTACGGTGACGGCACGGGACCGACGACGGTCCCGCTGACCCAGGTCCAGCTCGCCGACCTGACGGGCGGAACCAGGCCGACGATCAACCAGATCCTCCAGCGACTGGTGGATCAGGGCATCGTGGAGGTGGGCCGCGGACGCATCGTCGTCCTCGACCTGCCGCGACTCGAACGAAAGGCCGGGAACTGAGGATGGACGTGGGGCCTGCCGTGAGCGGGTACGACGTGCTCGGACGCGTCGACGTGGATGCTCCGGGCGCAGTGTTGCGGGCACGGCGGGTGGCCGACGGACGTGAGGTCGCGCTGCGACCGGTCCCGGAGCGCGACCTGGCAGGGCTCCGTGCGATGGTCCCCGGGCTGGTCGCCCTCGAGGACCCGCACGTCGTCGCGGTGCAGGAGCTCCTCGAAGGCCCTGACGGAGCGTTCCTGGCCCTCGACTGGGTCGACGGCGCCACCCTCGTCGAGGTCCGAGCCTCTGGCGCGCGGCTCCTCGTCGGCCAGCGGCTGGGCGTGATCCGGGGCATGCTGACCGGGCTCGCGAGCGCGCACGCGCAGGGCGTCGTCCACGGTCGGATCTCGCTCTCGAACATCCTGCTCGACACCGACGGCGTGGCGCGGTTGATCGACTTCGGCCTCGGGGACCCCGTCGCGGCGTACCTCCCTCCCGAGCCCGGGGCCGACGATCGCGGCACCGCCGCCGCTGACGTGTACGCCGTCGCCGCCGTCCTCGTGCACCTGCTGACCGACCGCACGGTGGGGGAGCAGTCGCGTGAGCTGCTCGCGATCGACGCCAGCCTGCGCAGCGTGCTGGTCACGGCGCTGTCGCCCGCACCTGCCGATCGGTACGCCGACGCGAGCGCCCTCCTCGAGGCCCTCGGCAAGGCCGCGAAGCGCGCCTACGGCAAGGTCTGGTGGACCGAGGCGGGCATCGGGTCACTCGTCGGTTCCGCCGTCGCCGAGCTCGTCCCCCTCGCGCCGGCACCCGCACCGGTCGTTCCGGTGGCGGACGAGGCCTCGGGCGGCAAGCAGCGCAAGCCGCGCAAGCCGCGCACGGAGCGCGAGCCGCGGGCGCCCCGTCCCCGTCGGTCCTTCCGGGTCCCGCGCGGGATCATCGCGGCCGCGATCGGCCTGATCACCGTCGGCGCCGTGGTGCTGGGCGCGGTGGCCGTGCAGATCCTCGGCGAGGACCAGCCGCCGGACCCGGTCAGCCTCCGGACCGACCTGTTCTGCGACCGGTTCACCGGGGCGGCGGAGGCCGCGATCGGCCCGGACGCGCGCACCGGCTTCACCTCGTCGGGCTCCTCCGGCGCGACCCTGGGTCCCAAGGCTCGTGCCTCCGTCTCCTGCTTCTGGGGTGTCGAGTCGCCGGCGCAGGTCGTGACCGTCACGGTCGGCTCCGCCTCCGAGCGCGACGCCACCTCCCCGGAACGCCTCGCCGCCGTCATCGACGGCGCCAGCCAGGACTACGTCGCGGCACAGAAGTCCACCTGGAAGCCGAGCTACGCCACCGACTGCGAGGAGCTCGACGAGGGCGAGTACGACACCGCCTTCTCCTGCTTCGCCCCCTCCATCCAGGTCGAGGACAAGCCCCTGCGGGCCGGAACCGGCGTCGTCCAGTTCGGCATCGCCGTCCGCGACCAGGCCCTCGTCTGCGGCGGTAGCCTCACCGTCGACGCCGCCTCCGACCGGGAGTCGTTCGACGACCTCGTCGCGGAGGTGGGCCGGTTGTGCGCCGAGGTGCTGCCGGCCGTGCGGCGCGGCGGCTGAGGACGTGCTGAGGACAGGGATGTGGACATGACGGACGACGTGGCTGACGAGACGGAGGAGACGGAGCGCCCGCGGGGACGCCGCATCACGCGCCGACGGGTCGGGATCGTGCTCGCCTGCGGGACGGCACTGGCAGTGGTCGCCGGAGTCGTGTTCTTCACCTTCGCGCCTGCCAAGCTGGAGTCGATGCGCAACCGGATCGAACCGGCCGAGCTGCCCGAGGTCACGGCCCAGACGCAGCGGCTCCACGACTCCCTGCCGATCATCGACCTCCACTCGGACACGCTGATGTGGGACCGGGACCTGCTCGAGCGGGCCGACCGCGGCCACATGGACCTGCCCCGTCTCGAGGAGGGCAACGTCGCGCTGCAGGTCTTCTCGTCGGTGTCGAAGTCGCCCAAGGGCCAGAACTACGACAGCAACTCCGCCGACAGTGACAACATCACCCTGCTGGCGATCGCCCAGCTCCAGCCGTTCCGCACCTGGGGCTCGCTGCTCGAGCGCTCGCTCTACCACGCCGAGAAGCTCGCGGATGCTGCCGCCGACTCCGACGGCCAGCTCGTCCTCGTCCGTACGCGCAAGGACCTCGACGTACTCTTCGAGGACCGGGCCGCCGGCAAGCAGGTGACCGGCGGGTTGTTCTCGGTCGAGGGCCTGCACAACCTCGAGGGCGACTTCGACAACCTCGACCGGCTCTACGACGCAGGGATGCGGATGGCGGGCTTCACGCACTTCTTCGACAACGAGGTCGCCGGGTCCATGCACGGCGAGGAGAAGGGCGGACTGACCGAGCTGGGACGCGAGGTCTTCGCCGAGATGGAGCGCCGCGGCATCATCGTCGACATCGCCCACGCCAGCCACGACGCCGTCGCCGAGATGCTCGAGCTCGCCACGAAGCCGGTCGTGCTGTCCCACGGCGGCGTCCAGGCCACCTGCGACGTCAACCGCAACCTCACCGACGACGAGATCCGTGGCGTTGCCGCCACCGGCGGCGTGGTCGGCGTCGGCTACTGGGACGCCGCCGTCTGCGACCTCACCACCGAGGCCGTCGTCGACGCCATCGACCACGTCGTCCTGATCGGCGGCATCGAGTCCGTCGCCCTCGGCAGCGACTACGACGGCGCCACCACCGTCGGCTGGGACACCACCCACCTCGCCGCCATCACCCAGGAGCTCGTCGACCGTGGGTACGACGAGGAGGAGATCGCCGCGATCATGGGCGGCAACAGCCTGCGGGTGATGCGGGCGGTGCTCCCGGACTAGGTGGCGCACCGGTGGTCGAGGAGGCCGCCCGCGGCCGTCTCGAGACCACTGGCCGTGGTGCTGGGACTCTTCCTCGGCTGCGGTCGGTCGGTGGTCTCGTTCCGTAGGGGGCAGCGACGAGGGAGTACGGCGGACGGCCACCGTTGGTCGAGGAGGCCGCCCGCGGCCGTCTCGAGACCCCTGGCCACGGTGCACCCGCCCGCCCACGTCTGGGGTTCCGGCATCGACTCACCTGGTCTCGAGACCCCTGGCCACGGTGCACCCGCTTGCCCGTGGACAGGTTCCGGCATCGACTCGCCAGGTCTCGAGACGGTCGCTGCGCGACCTCCTCGACCAACGGGGAGCCGCCGACAACAACGAATGGGTACGACGGACGGCCGGACCGCGCTGTCGCCCACCGTTGGTCGAGGAGGCCGCCCGCGGCCGTCTCGAGACCACCCGCCACGGTGCACCCACTGCCAATGGACGAGTTCCAGCACCGACTCGCCAGGTCTCGAGACGGTCGCTGCGCGACCTCCTCAACCACCGGGCTTCCGCCTGCCGGTGGTTGTGTCGGTGGGTCGTGATCCAATATGGGTATGGATCTCGGGACCGCATCCACCGCACTGATCGGCCGCTACGACGGCTGCTCGGTCGGTGAGCTGTTGACCGAGCTCGGTGCCAATGTGAAGGGCCGACACCAGCTCGAGATCGATGGAGACCGTCGAGGGCGCCGCCACTGTCCTCGCCGGTGTCGTCGACACCGGGGTTCCGATCGCCGGCCCCGGCGCCCCGCTGGTCAGTGAGTTCGAGCTGATGGAGCTCATCGCCGTCCTCGGCCGAACACCTGACGGTGGTCGGATGCACGTCGGGCGGATCATCGAATGTGCCTGGCGACTCCCGTCGGTCTACGCCTCCGTCATCGCTGGTCGGGTTCCGCCGTTCAAGGCCCACCGCATCGCCGACCAGACCAGGTCACTGACACCAGACGCGGCCGCGTTCGTCGACCGCCAGCTCGCAGCCGTCGCCAACGTGAGCTGGGCACAGCTCGACCGACTCATCACCGAAGCGATCATCCGGTTCGACCCCGACCGCGCCGAGGCCGAGCGGAAGAAGGCGAGTGAGCACCGGTTCTGTGAGGTGTCCGAGGTGGATGAGCACGGCAACGCCGTCATCACTGCTGTGGTCGACGTTGCGGACGGTCACGACTTCAACACCGCCATCGCCCGTGAGGCAGAGGTGAGGGGCCGGCTCGGTGACGAGGGTTCTCTCGACGCTCGTCGTGCACAGGCAGTCGGTGCGATCGCCCGTCGTGACCTGGCCCTGGACCTCCTCAGCACCGACGAGGACACCGGTGAGGTCACTGTCCGTTCCGCCGGGCGGAAGGTCGTG
>NZ_LMIA01000009.1 GCF_001428565.1 Nocardioides sp. Root190
GCGCAGCTCGACCGACTCATCACCGAAGCGATCATCCGGTTCGACCCCGAACGAGCCGAGGCCGAGCACAAGAAAGCCCAGGAGCACCGGTTCTGCGAAGTCTCCGACGTTGACGAGCACGGCAACGCGCTCATCACCGCCGTGGTCGACGTTGCCGACGGTCACGACTTCAACGCTGCTGTCGCACGCGAAGCAGAAGTACGGGGCCGGCTCGGTGATGAGGGCTCCCTCGACGCCCGACGAGCGCAAGCAGTCGGTGCGATCGCGCGTCGTGACCTGGCCCTGGACCTGCTGACCACCGACGAGGACACCGGTGAGGTCACCGTCCGCTCCGCCGGTCGCAAGGTCGTGATNTGACCACCGACGAGGACACCGGTGAGGTCACCGTCCGCTCCGCCGGTCGCAAGGTCGTGATGGACCTCCACATCACCGACGGCACGCTGCGAGGTGAGAACCCGGTCGGCAGGTGGGGCGACAAGCCCGTCACCACCGCACAGATCAAGCAGTGGCTCCGCTCACGGGAGACCACCTCGATCGTCGTCCGCCCGGTGATCAACCTGGCGGACTGCATCCCGGTGGACTCCTACGAGATCCCCGACCGGCACAAGCACCGGGTCCGCTCACGGCGTCACACGTGCAGCTTCCCCAACTGCACCACCCCCGCAGTGAAGTGCGACATCGACCACGAGATCCCACATGCCGAGGGCGGACCGACGTGTCCGTGCAATCTCCACCCGCTCTGCAGACGACATCACCGCGCCAAGACCTTCAGCGAGTGGCGCTACCTGAGCCTCACACCCGGGCACTTCCTCTGGACCAGCCCCCACGGCAGGCTCTTCCTCGTCGGACCCGGCGGCACCAGAGCACTCGACCCACCCCGATCACGCGAGCCCTGACAACCGCTGCACCCCGCCGAGTGAGCACCATCGGCGGGGGACAGGCACGCNCACCGCGCCAAGACCTTCAGCGAGTGGCGCTACCTGAGCCTCACACCCGGGCACTTCCTCTGGACCAGCCCCCACGGCAGGCTCTTCCTCGTCGGACCCGGCGGCACCAGAGCCCTCGACCCACCCCGGTCATCCGAGCTCGGGCCCGGCTCCTGACTCCACCACCCCGAACCCCGTCCGTCGACCTGCACGGACGGGGTAAAGGGCGTGCAGCGGCCGTGTCATCCGTCGATGATGAGTTCATGGCCACCAGTGATCAGCTCGCGCCGCTCTGGGTGTCGACCATTCCCACCTACGGCCGGGTGCTCGCCGTGCTGGTCGACGGCGAGTACGCCGCGGTGCTCGACGACATGAACGGTGACGGGCGCGAGGTCGAGCTCGGCGTGCACAAGTGGGAGGCCGGGCGTTGGAAGCACTGGGGAGGCCAGGATGACGTCGACCTTCCCTTTGCGGACGGGCCGCCGCACCACGGCTGGGGCGGGGAAGTCTGCTGGGTCATCGGACGAACTCGCGCAGGGGGACGAGTTGAGGTCGAGTGGTTCGGTGAGCAGTCGGTCGTGGTTGCCGACGCCGAGGGGTGGTGGCTGGCTGTCCTCCCGGTGGAGCACGTCGAGGGCGAGCTCGATGAGTGGACAGGTCAGCGGCGGATGATCGTGCCGCACGTGCGGACACTCGCCTGACGGTGGCCAGGTCGCGATCAGGTCGAGCGGACCACCCAGCGTCGTAGGTGGACGACCAGGCCGACGACCCCGGTCGCGATGACCAGCCCTCCCAGGGCCCAGACGGTGATCGTCGCTGCGCCGGGCTCGCCGGGGTCCTCGGCGGTGAACGTCCGGAGCAACCAGATCCCGACCATGATCTCGGCGAAGGAGCCGAACGGGCCGAACGGCCGGAAGCGCAGCCGAGTCATCAGTCGCTCTCAGTCCTTCATCAAGTACGCCGGATGCGCCGACTCGAGCCACTCCTGCGTGACGTGCATGTCCGTCAGTCGCTCCAGCAACGTCCATGACGCGGGGCCGGTGTCCTCCTCCAGATCCAGTCCCATCTCCTCGGGCAGCGCTCGCGACGGCAGGTGGTCGTAGGCCAGGAACGGATCGAAGCTGCGCACGATCTTCCCGTCGCGGGCGACGAGGACATGGTCGTCGCCATTCACGGTGTTGCCGTACGACGCCGCGAGACCGTTCCGGCTCAACGCACGAACATGGAGGTCAGGCAGGTACCCGTAGGTGAACAGGACAACACCGTCCTCATGCTCGGCCACGACCACGCGGTCGAAGTCGTCCTCCGAGGGTGCTCCGCGCGCCGGATCGAGGATGCGCACCGCTTCGTCCGTGGTCAGGCCGGGGACGAACACCACCTGATAGCCCGACGAGTAGCGGCCGTCGGTGGCCACCCAGCTGTAGGCGCGTCCGGGATCGCGGGCAAGCTCGGCATTGACGTAGGACAGCTCATCGGGGCCGAGCTCCCAGCGAGCCGTGCCGATCTCGACGTACGCCGGCGACTGACAGTGTCTGAGTTCTGTGCCGTCGGCATCGAGGGGGAACAGGATCTCGACGCTTCGGCCTCCGGAGCCCTCGACCGCGTCATCGGTGGAGAGCGCCCGTCCGGGTTCGCCTGCCTGCGCGCAGCGCAGTTCTGGTGCATCGAGCGGCAACTCCGCGTCGGTGCGGTTGTCGTGATTGACCATCACGTTCAGCCATGCTCGCTCGCCGTCACCGCCGATGGATTCCATGGACACACTGATCACGAGCCCGTCGGCGACGACCTGTTCCTCTCCCATCGCAGCGGGCGCAGCCGAGGACGGCGACGAGGACGGCGCCTCCTGGTCACCGCAACCGGTGAGCAGTGCTGCTGCGCCGACGAGCAACGGGTGCACCACGCACCGAGACCACTCCATGATGGTGAACCGTAGGCGGGATCGGGCCGCGCCGTGGCCGCAACCGTCGACCAACCTTCCCTCCCTAGCGTGAGCCAGGTCACAGGTTCCAGCGCTCAAGGGAGAGTCATGGCCCGGATCAACCTCACCGTCGATGGTCAGCAGGTTGCTGACGACGTCGAACCCCGCACACTGCTCGTCCAGTACCTGCGAGAGCAGCTCGGCAAGACCGGAACGGTCATCGGTTGCGACACCAGCAACTGTGGTGCCTGCACGGTCCACCTCAACGGTCGCAGCGTGAAGTCCTGCAACGTCCTGGCCGTCCAGGTCGACGGCGCGGAGGTCACCACGATCGAGGGGCTGGCTGCCGAGGACGGCACCCTGCACCCGGTGCAGGAGTCCTTCCGTGAGTGCCACGGCCTCCAGTGCGGCTTCTGCACGCCCGGGATGATCATGCAGACCGTCGACCTGCTGGCCGAGAACCCCAGCCCGTCCGAGGAGGCGATCCGGCTCGGCCTCGAGGGCAACCTCTGCCGCTGCACGGGCTACCACAACATCGTGCGGGCAGTTCAGCACGCCGCTGGTACGACGACGGAGACGTCCTCCGAGGCAGGTGCATCCGCATGACCGCGACCCAGGAACCCACCCGGCAGGCTGAGATCGGCCGCGATCGCCGGCGCAAGGAGGACCAGCGGCTGATCACCGGCCGGACCCGCTGGACCGACAACATCACGCTCCCGGGGATGCTGCACCTCGCGATGGTGCGCAGCCCCTATGCCCACGCCCGGATCACCGGCATCGAGACGAGTGCGGCCAAGGCCAGCACCAATGTCGTGGCGGTCCTGACCGGCGCTGACCTCGGCGAGGGCCAGGGCGCCTGCATCAATGCCTGGCCGGTGACCACCGACCAGGTCACGCCAGCGCACCTGCCGATGCCGACGGACCGGGTCGCCTTCGCCGGCGAGACGGTCGCGGTGGTGGTCGCCCGCAGTGCCGCGGAGGCGCGTGATGCGGCCGAGCTCGTCGAGGTCGACTACGAGGAGCTGCCCGCAGCCCTGGACCTGAAGGAGGCCGCCGCCGCGCACGAGAACGGCGGCGTGATCGCGCACCCCGACCTGGGCACCAACGTCAGCGCCGTGTGGCGCTTCGACTCGGCCGAGGCCGGCACCGGCGGCGACGTCGAGGCCGCGATCACCGAGGCCCGTGCCGGCGGCATCCTGATCGAGCGGGAGTACCGCCAGCAGCGGTTGATCCCGGCGTTCATGGAGCCGCGCAGCGTCGTGGTCGACCCGACCGGTGAACAGATCACCGTGTGGTCGGCCACCCAGATCCCGCACATCCTGCGGTTCGCGCTGGCGGCCACGACGGGGGTGCCGGAGTCCAAGATCCGGGTGATCGCCCCCGACGTGGGTGGCGGCTTCGGCGGCAAGCTCCAGCAGACGCCGGAGGAGATGATCGCGTTCGCGGTCGCCCGCCGGCTCGGCAAGCCGGTGAAGTTCACCGAGACCCGGAGCGAGTCGCTGCTGACCGCGCACCACGGCCGCGACCAGTGGCAGCGACTCACCCTCGCCGCCACCAGCGACGGCCGGGTGACCGGTCTCAAGGTCGACCTGCTCGCCGACCTCGGCGCCTACGTCGCCATCGTCGGCGGGGGCGTCCCGGTGCTCGGGGCCTTCATGTTCAACGCGATCTACAAGTTCCCGGCGTACCAGTTCCAGACCACCAACGTGCTCACCAACAAGACCTGGACCGACGCCTACCGAGGCGCCGGCCGACCCGAGGCGACCTACGCCATCGAGCGGTTGATGGACGAGCTCGCGGCCGAGGTCGGGGTGGACCCGCTGGAGATCCGGGAGAAGAACTGGATCACCCACGAGGAGTTCCCCTTCACCACGGTGGCCGGTCTGGAGTACGACTCCGGCAACTACGAGGCCGCGACCGCGCGGGCCAAGGAGATGTTCGGGTACGACGCGCTCCGGGCCGAGCAGGCCGAGCGGCGGGCGGCCGGTGACCGGGTGCAGCTCGGGCTCGGTGTCTCGACGTTCACCGAGATGTGCGGCCTCGCGCCCTCGCGGGTGCTCGGCTCGCTCAACTACGGGGCCGGCGGCTGGGAGCACGCCGAGGTGCGGATGCTCGCGACCGGCAAGGTGGAGGTCATCACCGGTGCCTCCGCCCACGGGCAGGGTCACGAGACGGCCTTCAGCCAGATCGTCGCGGACCGGCTCGGCGTCCCGTTCGAGGACGTCGAGGTGCTGCACGGCGACACCCAGATCTCCCACAAGGGCCTGGACACCTACGGGTCCCGCAGCCTGGTCGTCGGCGGTGAGGCCCTGGTGCGGGCCGTGGACAAGGTCATCGAGAAGGCCCGGCCGATCGCGGCCCACCTGCTCGAGGCCTCCGCCGACGACCTCGAGTTCAAGCACGGCCAGTTCTCCGTCAAGGGGACCGACGCCGCGATGGCGATCACCGAGATCGCCACCGCCGTCTTCGCCGCCCACAACCTGCCCGACGGGGTGGAGCCGTCGATCGACTCCGAGGCGACCTACGACCCGGTGAACTTCAACTACCCCCACGGCACGCACCTGTGCGCGGTGGAGGTCGACACCGAGACTGGTCAGATCAAGCTGCGCAAGTACGTCTGCTGCGACGACATCGGGGTCGTCATCAATCCGCTGATCGTCGCCGGGCAGGTGCACGGCGGACTCGTCCAGGGCATCGCGCAGGCGCTGTGGGAGGAGGCGGTGTACGACGAGAACGGCACCTTGGTGAGTGGGTCGTTCGTCGACTACCTGCTGCCCACGGCCGCCGACACGATCAGCTTCGAGATCGACCACACCACCTCACCCGCCACCACCAACTCGCTGGGCACCAAGGGCGTCGGGGAGGCCGGCACCATCGCCTCCACCCCGGCCGTCGTCAATGCCGTGGTCGACGCGGTCCGCCACCTCGGCGTCAACGACATCACCATGCCCTGCACACCGGAACGGGTCTGGCGGGCCATCAACGACGGCTCCTCGGGTGGCGAGACACCGGAGGCAGCGATGCCCCACTTCGACTCCGCGGAAGGAGATGTCCAGTGATTCCCGCAGCCTTCGAGTACGTCGCCCCGACCACCGTCGAGGAGGCACTGGCCGCCCTCGCCGAGCACGGTGACGAGGCCAAGATCATCGCCGGCGGGCAGAGCCTGCTGCCGGTGCTCCGGATGCGTCTCAACGCCCCCGAGTGGGTGATCGACCTCGGTCGGATCGAGAGCCTGCGTGGTGTGCGTGACGGCGGTGACCACCTGGTCATCGGCGCCATGACCACCCACCACGACGTCGGTCAGGACCCACTCGTCCACGAGCACGCCCTGCTCGTCTCCAAGGCGATCACCCATCTCGCCGACGCCCAGGTGCGGCACCGCGGCACCTTCGGCGGGTCCCTGGCCCACGCCGACCCCGGTGGCGATCTGGGGGCACCAGCGCTGGCACTCGGCTCGACCTTCGTGGTCCAGGGACCGGGCGGCACCCGTGAGGTCGCCGCCGGCGACTTCTTCGTCGACCTCTTCGAGACGGCGATCTCCGACGACGAGATCCTGGTCGAGGTGCGGGTGCCCAAGCACGACGGGTGGGTGGCGTCGTACGAGAAGTTCGTCCGGATCGCCCACCAGTGGCCGATCGTGGCGGTGGCGGCGACCCTGCGGATGGAGGGCGACACCATCGCCGAGGCCCGGATCGGGCTGACCAACATGGGCTCGACCCCGCTGCGCGCGAGCGCCGCGGAGCAGGCACTGGTGGGCCAGCCGGCCACCGAGGAGGGGGTGGCCGCCGCAGCCGCGCTGGTCGTCGAGGGGACCAACCCGCCCACCGACCTCAACGGCACCGCGGAGTACCGCCGTCACGTCGCGACCGTCTTCACCCGGCGCGCGGTCCTGGCAGCAGCGGGCAGGGGCTGAGCGTGGACCTGACCCACACCTTCTCGGTGCCGACCTCGCTGGACGACACCTGGGCCCACTTCCAGGACATCGGCGCACTCGCTGAGTGCTTCCCGGGGGCCCAGGTGACGGCCGTGGGGGAGGACGCGGAGGGGGCGCCGACGTTCGAGGGCACCTGCAAGGTCAAGCTCGGGCCGATCGCCCTGGTCTACGCCGGGGCGGGCAGCTTCGTCGAACGCGACGAGGCTGCGCACCGGTTCGTCGTGGACGCGAAGGGCCGGGACAAGCGGGGCAACGGCACCGCCGGCGCCAAGGTCACCGTCTCCATGGGATCGGCCGGCGACGCGACGCTCGTCGAGGTGGTCACCGACCTGGCCATCACCGGCAAGCCGGCCCAGTTCGGGCGCGGCGTGATGCAGGACGTGTCCGACAAGCTGCTCGGACAGTTCGTCACCTGCCTCGAGCAGCGCCTCGCCGCGGACACCGCACCCGTCGCGGACGCGCCGGCGGACCCGGTCGAGACCACACCGACCGAGCCGGGCGAGTCGGCCGCGGCACCGGCCGCGGCGCCCCGCCCGGCGCCGGTCGCGTCGCCCGCCGCCCAGGCCGACGACGCACTGGACCTCGGCTCAGCGGTCCTGCCCGTGCTGCTCAAGAGCTATGGCAAGAAGGCCGCGATCGCGCTGGTCGCGCTGCTCGGCGTCGTGAAGGTGGTGCGTCGACTTCGGCGCTGACCATCGGCGCTGACGGGCCTCACCAGGAGTCGGGGCGGGTGTAGTCCTGGTCCTCGTAGAGGTCCTGCTCCCCGCCGCGTCGCTCCTCGCCCCGCTCGTTGTTGCGCTCGAGCCGCTCGCGGCGCGGGTCCTGCTCGCCCTCGTCCTGCTCACCCGGGTCCTGCGGCTGCTCCTGGGGTTGCTCCTGCGGTTGCTGCTGCTCGCTCTGCTCGATCTTCGAGCGCAGCCGCTCGTCGACCGCGCCTGCGTCCTCGGACTGCGCCTGGCCCCGGCCGGCATCGGTCGGGCACTCGCCCGCCGCCAGCACGTCGATCCCGGCCTGCCAGGACTCGATCGCACCCTCGGCGTCCTGACGCTCCTGGCGTTCGTCGCCGATCGCCTCGTGGACCAGCGACAGGTTGATCCGGACCGTGCACTCCTCCCGGTCGGGTACGACGTCCAGGGAGTCCTCGTAGGAAGCGATCGCCTCGTCGTACAAGCCCTCCGCGTGGTGCGCGGCGCCCTCGTCGAACGGCGCGATCCACCGCTCGAACAGGTTGAGGGAACGGGTGTCGAAGAAGTCGGCGGCAGCGCCGTCGTAGTCGCCGCGTTCGAAGGCATCACGGCCGGACGCGTTGTCCTGCAGGAGCAGCGTCACCTTGAGGCCGAACGCGAGCACGAGCAGCGCCGGCAGCACGCCCGCCACCATCAGGACCAGTCGGAGCCGGCTGCGGGACCGGGGTCGGATGCTCATGACTCGTCCTCCCCGCTCCGGGCGCCGGCAGGCAGGAGCGCGTCCTGCGAGCGCCACAGGGCGCGCCACCCGGCCCGCAGCTCCAGCAGGACCAGGCCGAGCAGGACCAGCCCGAACAACCAGGTCAGCTCGTGCGCCGCGGGACGGCCTGCGCCGCGCTCGCCGTCGACGTACGACGTGCCGAAGGAGTCGACGACCTCGTCGATCCCGCCCGGGGCGCTCCGCTGCAGGAACCGGACGTCGAGCTGGTCGGCGATCTCCTCGAGGTTGTCGGGGTCGGCGCGGGAGACGGCGGTGCCGCCGGTGTCGGGGTCCTCGACGTAGCCGAGGTCGTCGTCGAGGTCGTCCGAGGCGGGCATCGAGGCGCCCTCGGTGGTGCCGTAGCCCAGGACCGCCCCACCGACGACGAGGTCGGCGACCTCGGAGAAGGACTGGTCGCCGTCGGCGGAGGTGGTGTCCTCGCCGTCACCCACGACGACGATGATCCGGCGCCGCTCGGGACGTTGCTCCGCGGCGCGTTCCAGGACCGCGACTGCTTCGGTGACAGCGCGGGTCGCGCTCGAGCCATCGCCCTCGTTGGGCCGTTCGAGGTCGATGGTCTCCACCGCGGTGCCGAAGGCGGCGACGTCGGTGGTGAACGGCAGCGTCAGCCGGGCCTCCGCGCCGAAGGTCAGCAGCGCGAACCGGGCGCCGGGCAGCTCCGCGGAGAGCTCGTCGAGGTCGGCCTGCACGCCGGTGATCCGGGGCTGGCGGCCGTCGTGGTCCAGGGCGGCCATCGATCGGGTGCGGTCGAGCACGACGAGGACGTCGACGTCGGCGAGCTGGGTCGCGACGTCGGCCTGGCCGATGCCCGGTCGCAGGAGCACGATGACGAACGCGACAGCGATGCCGATCCGGCGTGCGACGAGGAGGGTCCAGGACCGCGTCGGGCTCATGGCGAGTCCTCCTCTCGGCGATCCCGGAGTGCCAGCACACCCTGGCCGGCCCAGATCAGGGACATGGCGCCGAGGCCGATGCCGGTCACGATCGTGCCGAGCCGGGGCCGGTCGAGGACCTGGACCAGCGGCGGCCGGTCGATCTCCTTGGCCTCCAGCTCGCCGATGGCCTCGATGACGGTCGCCGCACTGCCGTCCTCGCCGAGGAGCGAGAAGGTGCCTCCGGTCTGCTGCACGGCGTCCTCGAACTCCCGCGCGGCGCTCGGCCGGTCGGCGGTCATCGGGGCCGCGATGCCGTGCACCACGACGTCCTCGTCGCTGGCGAAGTCTGCCGCCGCCGACAGGTCGAAGATGCCCTCGCCGATCGGCTCGTTGTCCGAGGCGAGCACGATCGCCCGGCTGCGGTCCTCGTCGCGTCGGTCGAAGCGCTGCACGCACGACGCGAGTCCGTCGCCGAGCTGCGACTGGACCTCCCAGTCGATGACGGTGCCGGCCGTGAAGTGCGCGTAGGCGTCGCTGTAGATGCCGCCCGCACCGAAGGCGGTCTCGGCCTCGCTGAGCTGGTCGAGGACGAAGTCGTAGTCGTCGGTCAGCGGGAACACCGTGATCGCGACACCGCTCCAGATGGTCAGGCCCACCCGCTCGCCCTGCAGCCCGGTGACGATCCGGCGGAACTCGGAGAGCACCTGCGCGTCGACCTCGGCCATCGACCCGGACGCGTCCAGGCACAGCACGATGTCGCGGGTGCGGTCGTTCTGCTCCATCGTCTGGCGTTCCTCGACCCGGCCGGCGAGCACGATCGCGCCGGCGCAGGCCACGAGCGCCGCGGCCGACAGGCAGGCACCGATCGCCACCTGGCGCCGCACGAGTGCCTGGTAGCGGGGCAGGGCCCGCAGGCGTGCCGCGTGGGCGACGTACGACGCCCCGGCGGTCGTACGTCGTCCGGGGGACCGGGCCCACCACACGAGGAGGGCGATGACGGCGAGCACCAGGACCGGCAGCAGCCACGGCCACCGGAACCCGGTCTCCCCACCGTTCCAGGTCAGGTCCACGAGCCCACCAGCCTCCGCGCGCGCTGCACCGCGTCCTCGAAGGTCGGCGCCGCGTCGACGTCGGGCGCGAACTCGGGCGGGTACATCAGCTCGATCGCCTCGACGAGCTCCTGCGGCGCCCGGTCACGGAAGTCGGCCAGCGCCATGGTGCGGGCCGGGAGCGTGGTGACGGTGGCGACCCAGGACCGGACGATCTCGCTCAGCTGCTGGTGGCCGCCGCGTGCGCTCGTCCGGCCGTCCTGCACCCGGGCGACGAGCTCGTCGATCCGGGCGAGGTGCTCCGCACGCGCGTCCGGTACGTCGACCGGGGGTCCTGCGACGATCCGGACCCGGCGCGGCCGGGTGAACCACCACGAGGCCAGGTAGTAGAGGACGACCAGGACGAGCAGCGCGACGGCGATCCACAGCCACCGGTCGTCGTAGGCGACGGGCCCGGTGAACTCCTCCGGCATGCCGGGGACCTCGCCATCGAGGCCCTCGGCATCAGCGGCGCCGCGCATGCCGGTGCCTCTCCAACAGCCGGTGGACGGCAGTGATCGCGGAGTCGGTGTCGCGGACCCGCTCGTGCACCACGCCGAGCTGGTCGAGGCGACGCTGCAGCTGCTGCACCTCCTCGCCGACCAGGACGGCGAGCTCGCGGCGCAGGGCCTTGTCGTGGCGCAACCAGCCGGGCACCTCGGCGCTCGTGTCGACGTCGACCAGGCGCCGGTCGGCGACGGCGGGCTGGGTGGGGTCGATGTCGCCGATGGTCAGGAAGAGGACCTCGTGCTGGACGGTGAGGCGACGCAGCAGGTCGGCGCTCGCGGCGGAGATCGACGTCTCGTCGGAGATGACCACCAGGATGGTGCGGCGGCGGACCGTGCGCACGACGTGGCGCAGCAGTCCGGCGAGGTCCGCGGCAGGCCCCTCAGGGGTGATGGCCTCGTGGGCGGCCATCAGCAGCCGCTCGAGGTGGACCTCGCCACCCTTCGCCGGAGTGGCGTGGTGGCGCTCGGCGTCGCCGTGGACGAGGCTGACCAGGTCGCCGTGCTGCACGGCCAGCAGTCCCATCACGCCGGCCACGAAGACGGCGAGGTCCCGCTTGGAGACCGACGCGTCGTTCATCGCCGCCATGCTCCGCCCGGTGGAGATGCACAGCTGCACGGTGTGCTTGCGCTCTGCGACGTAACGACGGACCAGGACCTGGCGGCTGCGCGCGGACGCCTTCCAGTCGATGTCCTTCACGTCGTCACCGCGGACGTACTCCCGCAGGTCGTTGAAGTCGATGCCGCGCCCCACGTGGATCGCGGCGTAGTCGCCCTCCAGGAGGCCGCGGACCTTGCGGTGGGCGTGGATCGACAGGCGCGACTTGATCCTCGCCAGGTGGGCCGTCCGCGCGGGGTGGGTCATGGCGTCGGGACCGCCCGGAACACGGCGTCGATCACCGTCTCCGGGCGCACCCGGTCGGCCAGCGCCTCGAAGCTGAGGTGGATCCGGTGGCGCAGGACGCTGTGCCGCAGCTCGCGGACGTCCTCGGGGATGACGTAGTGACGGCCCTGGACCACGGCCATCGCTCGCGCGGCCTGGAAGAAGGCGATCGAGCCACGGGGGCTCGCGCCGATCTCGACGTAGTTGCCCAGCTCGGGGCCGAGGACCTCGCCGACGTTGCGGGTGGCCCGCACGAGGGAGACGACGTAACGGCGGATCGCCGGGTCGACGTACACACGTCGGACCAGGTCCTGGAGCTCGGCGACCTCGGCGGTGCTCGCGACGGCGTCGATGCCGGTCATGTGCTGGCCGAGCGTGCCGTCGTCGATCCGCTCGAGCACCATCAGCTCGTCGTCCTCGCCGGGGTAGTCGACGATCTCCTTGAGCAGGAAGCGGTCCATCTGCGCGTGCGGGAGGACGTAGGTGCCCTCCTCCTCGATCGGGTTCTGCGTCGCGAGCACCATGAAGGGGTCGGGCAACGGGTGGATCGTCCCGGCGATCGAGGTCTGCCGCTCCTGCATCGCCTCCAGCAGCGCGGACTGCGTCTTGGCGCTCGCGCGGTTGATCTCGTCGAGGAGCACGAAGTTCGCATGCACCGGACCGAGCTGGGTCTCGAACTCGTGGTTGCGGGGGTCGTAGACCTGGGTGCCGATGATGTCGCTGGGCAGCAGGTCGGGCGTGCACTGGATCCGCGCGAACCGGGCGTCGATCGCCTGCGCCAGTGTCGCGGACGCGAGCGTCTTGGCCAGGCCGGGCACGCTCTCGAGGAGCACGTGCCCCTCGGCGAGCAACGTCACCAGGAGAGCGGTGCGGACGCGGTGCTGGCCGACCACGCGGCTCGAGAAGGCCTCGGAGATCCGGCTGATCGAGTCCGTCGCCC
Source organism: Nocardioides sp. Root190 (assembly GCF_001428565.1). Lineage (GTDB taxonomy): Bacteria > Actinomycetota > Actinomycetes > Propionibacteriales > Nocardioidaceae > Nocardioides. The sequence goes on from NZ_LMIA01000009.1 coordinate 12,538, forward strand.
GCTCGAGTTCATCGGCCGTCAGGGGGCCGTCGGAGTCGGCGGGCGCGCGGCGCACGGTGGCGGTCATGGCGCCAACCTACCCAGCGCTCGGCAACCTCACCCTCGTGCGAGCAGACGGTTTCTCAGGGCGTCGTCGCGACGCAGCCGGGCCAGGTCGCGTTCCCGGCGTTCGGCGACGATCGCAGCGAGGACGAGCTCCGGCGGTGCCCCTGCCGGAGGCGGCGGCGCGACGTGCGGGAGCACGTCCGCGAGCAGGGCCTGGCCGACCCGCTCGCGCGACACCGGGTCGAGGGTGGGGAGCCGACCGAGGAACTGGCGTACGGCGAGCGCAGTCCCGGTCGGCAGCGCCGCGAGGTCCGTACGCCGTGCCCAGGCGTGCAGCTGGGGAGGCATGGTCGGCGGCATCGGGAGTCGCAGCGGGACACGGTCGCGCACGACGTAGGTTCCTGCGGCGTAGTCGCCCAGTCGCTTGCCCCGCGAGCTCAGCATGATCGAGAAGAAGGCGGGCGCACCGCTGAGGGCGTAGATCTCGACGAAGCCGATCAGGGCCCGTACCAGTGCGTGGTGGAAGCTGATCGGCCCGCCGTCGTCGCGCACGGTGCGCAGGCCCAGCGCGATCTTGCCGACCGAGCGTCCGCGGCTCAGCGTCTCGACCGTCGCCGGGATGGCGAGGAAGGTCAGGATCGAGGCGAGCACGGTCGCGGCGAGGAACAGTGCCTCGTCGCCGAAGGGGATCGTGGCGATCGCCAGGACGATGTAGAGCACCACGAACGAGATGATCGTGACCAGGACGTCCAGGATGCCGCTGGCCAGCCGCAGTCCGAGCGAGGCGGCGGGCAGGTCGAGCGCGACCCCCTCCCCGGTGACGAGGTCATCGGAGGTGACGGTCGCGAAGTCGGAAGGACGCACGGGCTGGGACATCGGGAGCAGCCTACGGTGGTCCCGTACCCTGACGGCGTGCCGCGCCTCGACCTCGATGCCTACGTGGCCGCCCATTCCTACTCGTGGGCGCGCCTCGAGCAGCTCGTGCGCCAGCGGCGGCGCAGCGGCGCGGAGTCCGACGAGCTGGTCGACCGCTACCAGCAGGTCGCGACCCACCTGTCCGTGGTGCGGACCTCGGCGCCCGACGGCGAGCTGGTCGCCTACCTCTCCTCGCTGCTGGGCCGGGCCCGGATCGCGATGCTCACCGCCCGGGTCCCCAGCTGGCGCGGGGTGCTGCACTTCTTCACCGACCGGTTCCCGGCCGCGCTCTACCGGATGCGGTACTGGTGGCTCGGCTGCCTGGCGGGCAACGTCGTCGCGATCGCGATCATGATGATCTGGCTCGCGCGCCACCCCGAGGTCGAGCAGAACATGGTCTCGCCGCAGGAGATCGACCAGCTGGTCAACAACGACTTCGAGAGCTACTACAGCGAGAACGCCGCCGGTGCCTTCGCCACCCGCGTGTGGCTCAACAACACGTGGGTCTCGGCGCTCTGCATCGCGCTCGGGATCCTCGGTGCGCCGGTGATCTGGCTGCTTTTCCAGAACGTCGCCAACCTCGCGATCGTCGGCTCGATCATGGTGCGCCACGACCGCGGCGAGCTGTTCTGGGGCCTGATCATCCCGCACGGCCTGCTCGAGCTCACCTGCGTCTTCGTCGCCGGCGGCGTCGGCCTCCGCATGTTCTGGTCGTGGATCGAACCAGGTCAGCTCAGTCGCGCCGCAGCACTCGCACGGGCCGGCCGCACAGCGGTCACCGTCGCCCTCGGCCTCGGCGTGGTGCTGCTGATCAGCGGCATCGTCGAGGCGTTCGTGACGCCCTCACCCCTGCCCACCTGGGCGCGCATCGCCATCGGCATCCTGGCCGAGGTCGCCTTCCTGGCCTACGTGTTCGTGCTCGGCCGGGCCGCGGTGGCCCGCGGCGCGACCGGCGACATCGGCGCCGAGCTCCTCGAGGACCGGGTCGCGACCCAGGCCTGAGGGTCTACAGCAGTCCCTGCGCCTTCAGGTGCAGGTAGTGGTCGGCCAGGGCCGGCGGCAGCTGGGCCGCATCGGCGTCGACGACGTCGACACCCAGGCCGGCCAGCACCTCGCGCATCCGCGAACGGCGCTCCAGCTCGTGCTGGGCCGCTGCGGCGTCGTACACGTCATCGGCGGTGGGTCGTGCCACCGAACCGAGGTCGCTGAGGCGGCCCAGCTCGGGGTCGCGCACCGAGGCGAGCACCACCCGGTGGTGCCGGGTCAGGGTCGGCAGGACCGGGAGCAGTCCGTCGGCGATCGCGGACGGCTCGAGCGCCGTCAGCAGGACGACGAGGGCTCGCTGGCGGCCCAGCCCCTGGACCGCGCCGGCCAGGGCGTCCCAGTCCGCCTCGACGAGCACGGGGTCGAGGTCGGCCATCTGCTCCTGCAGGCGGGCGGCGACGTCGCGCACGCCGTGGACCCGCTGGCGGGCCCGGACCCGGCGGTCGCCGGCGAGGAAGTCGATGCGGTCCCCGGCGCGCGACGCGAGCGCCCCGAGCAGCAGGGCGGCGTCCATGGCGGCGTCGAGGCGCGGCATGCCGTCGGCCGCGTCCTCACCGACGGCGCGGGCCACCCGGCCGGCCGAGGTGCGGGAGGTGTCGAGGACGATCACCACCCGGCGGTCGCGCTCGGGCTGCCAGGTGCGCACCACCACGTGCGCGGTGCGGGCCGACGCGCGCCAGTCGATGGAGCGGACGTCGTCGCCGCGGACGTACTCCCGCAGTGAGTCGAACTCGGTGCCCTGCCCGCGGACCCGGACCGCCGCGCGGCCGTCGAGGTCGCGCAGCCTCGCCAGCCGGGAGGGCAGGTGCTTGCGGGACTCGAACGGTGGCAGCGCGCGCACGGTGCCCGGGACGTCGTACGTCCGCTGGAGGCCGGCCAGTCCGAGCGGTCCCCACGAGCGGACCGTCACGCCGGCGGCGTGCAGGTCGCCGCGTCGACGGGGGAGCAGGGGAGTCGTCAGGCGGCGCTGCTCCCCGGCGGGGAGCCGGAGCCGGTGCCGGTTGGCGGTGGCACCTGCCGAGGGCTGCCATGCGTCGCGGACCTGGACCCGGACGCCGCGGGTGCCCTCGTTGGCGACGAGCAGGCTCGCGGTCGCGGGGTCACCGAGGCGGACCGTGCCCGGCTCGCGACGGCTGGTCCGCAGGGTGGCCGGACGCGGGGTCAGCAGCAGGTCGGCGCCGATGACCAGGACGACGCCGAGCAGCCAGAGCAGCACCGTGCCCGGTTGCGGGCGCAGCACCACCGCTGCGAGCCCCAGCAGGAGCAGCAGTGGAACGCGACCGGAGATGACCATCGGGGACCGGGCGGTGTCAGCGGGGGACGGGGACGGAGGCGATGGCCGAGGCCAGCACCTGGGCCACGTCGACGCCCTCGAGCTCGGCCTCGGGCCGCAGCCCGAGCCGGTGGACCAGCGCGGCCTGGGCCAATGCCTTGACGTCGTCGGGGGTCACGAAGTCCCGGCCGGACAGCCAGGCCCACGCGCGGGCGGCCCGCAGCAGTGCGGTGGCACCACGCGGACTGACGCCGAGCGAGAGACTGGGGGACTGTCGCGTCGCGCGGGCGATGTCGACGATGTACGCCGCCACCTCGGGCGCGACCTGGACCCGCTTGACCGCCGCCTGCCCGGCCTCGAGGTCGGCGCCGCTCGCCACGGCCCGGACACCGGCGCCCGCGACGTCGCGCGGGTCGAACCCGGACGCGTGGCGGGACAGGATGGTGACCTCGTCCTCGCGCGGCGGGATCGGCAGGACCACCTTGAGCAGGAACCGGTCCAGCTGCGCCTCGGGCAGCGGGTAGGTCCCCTCGAACTCGACCGGGTTCTGCGTGGCGGCGACGAGGAACGGGCGCGGCAGCGGGCGGGTCACGCCATCGGCGGACACCTGCCCCTCCTCCATGGCCTCGAGCAGCGCGGACTGCGTCTTCGGGGGCGTCCGGTTGATCTCGTCGGCCAGCAGGAGGTTGGTGAAGATCGGGCCCTCCCGGAAGCTGAGCTCTCCGGCGCGGGTCCCGTCGATCACGAGCGAGCCGGTGATGTCGCCCGGCATGAGGTCCGGCGTGAACTGCACGCGCCGGGTCTCGACCGAGAGGCTCGCGGCGAGGGTACGCACGAGCAGGGTCTTGGCGGTGCCGGGGACCCCCTCCATCAGCACGTGGCCGCCGCAGAGCAGGGCGACGATCAGTCCGGAGACAGCGGCGTCCTGGCCGACGACGGCCTTCGCGACCTCCTGTCGTACGGCGAGCAGCCGCTCGCGCAGCTCCCTGTCGTCGGGCGTCTTGCTCCAGTCGATCTGGTCGGTGGTCATCCTCGTCGTACCTCTCTCCTGAGTCGGGCGAGCTCCTCGGCGAGCCGGACCAGGTCCTGGTCGCTCGCCGGTGGGCGGTGGTCGTTGAGCAGGGTGTCGAGCGGCTCGGCGGCGACCCCCAGGTGGCGGGCGGCGGCCTCGACGACGGCGGCCGGCTCGGCGCGGCGGTCGAGCCGCAGCCGGGCTGCGAGGTCGTTGCGTGCGGCACGGCGCAGGGAGCGCGCGACGTGCTCGCGGTCCCCGCTGCGGCGATACATCCGGCCGCGGCTCCGGGCGGTCTCGACGGCACGTACGACGACCGGGAGCGGCTCGGTCGACAGCGGGCCCAGCCGGCGGGCACGCCACAGCACGAGCGCGACGAGCGCGAGGGCCGTGAGCCACAGGCCCGGGCCGATCCAGCGGGGCAGCAGGGAGGAGATGGCCACGGCCTCGTCGGCCTCGGCGTCGGTGGGGTCCGGGACGTACCACACGAGGCGATCGGTGCCGCCCGCGAGCCGCAGCGCGATCGCGGCGTTGTCGGCGCGGGTGACCTGGTCGTTGCCGAGGGCGTCGCCGGCCCCGAAGAGCACCAGGTTCTCGCCGCTCACCTCGGCGAGGGCGCTGCCGCCCGATGCCGCGAAGCAGGCGGCGCCGTCGAGCGGTCCGCCCGCACCGTCGTCGCTGAGGACGGTCAGCTGGTCGACCTCGAGGCGCAGCCCGTCGAGCCCGTCGAACCCGTCGAGCCCCGGGCTCCCGGTGCACTCGGCGTCGAGCGCGTCGGGGAACACGGTGATCGCCTGCAGGTCCTTGTTGATCTCGCGGACGAGGGCGTAGGCGGGGTCGACCAGCACGATCCGGCCCGCCGTCGCACTGTTGCGCATCCGCTCCAGGGTGCTGGGGGACAGACCATCGGTCGCCGTCACGAGGACCGTCGTGCGGTCGTCGATCGCCGTCTCGTCGAACACCTCGGCCGAGCGGACGACCTCGACGTCGACGCCCTCGTCCTCCAGCACCTCGGCGAGCGCCTGCGCGCCCTCCGGACCGGGATTGCGGGGGTCCAGGGGGGTGGGGTACCGCTCGGAACCGTTCGTCGTCCACACCGCCACCCCGAGGGCGAGGAGCAGCGCGATCCCGATCAGCAGCCAGCCGCGGACCGGACGGGGTCCACTCATCGGCGCACCGCCCGGCCGGTGAGGAGGTCGTCGAGCTGCAGCAGCTCGACCGCCTGTTCACGGTGGGCCGCCCGCTCGCCGTACAACGTGAGGTCGAAGAGGTCCGCGCCGTGGTGGACCGCGACCGCGTGGGCCGGGAACTCCGCGGCCAGGACCCGGGCCAGCTCGTGTGCGGTGGCCTGCGGCACCTCTTCGATGCGGTGGCGCTCGACCTGACGCACGGCCATCGCGCGGAACGCGTCGACCAGCGCACTCGAGGCGTCCCCGGCGGCGAGGGCGGCCTCGGCGCGGGCCCGCAGCTCGTCGGCGGTGATCACCTCGTCGGTCAGTGCCGGGGTGGCGGTGCCGTCGCCGCGCGCGGTACGACGGGCGCGGGACACGATGAGCATCACCGCCACGGCCAGCAGGACGGCGACGAGCACCGCGATCGCCGCGGTCACCGGCGGCGAGCCGGACGCCCCGTTGATGCTGTCCGAGATCAGCCGGTCCAGCCAGTTCGAGACCCGCTCGAGCAGGTTGGCGTCGTAGTACTTCGGGTCGGCGAGCTCGCGCCGCAGCAGGCCGCGCGCCTCGTCGCCGCTCGGGTCGAGCGGCGGGTCGAGGCGGGGGAGGAGCGCGAGCAGGGACATCAGGACAGGATCCCCGCCTCACGCATCAGCTCGACGTCGAGTGCTTCCTTGCGGATGCGCAGGTCGACGTACTGGATGGAGGCGACGCTGGCGAGGAAGGGGGCGATGAAGGCGTTCTGGATGACCAGTGCGGCGGCCTGGGTCACCACGAGGACGAGGGCGGCGTACTCCGGGAACGCCAAGCCCCCCACCTGGCCGCCGATGGTGACCGGGGCGGCAAGGGTGCCACCCGCAATCTGGCCCATCACGACGGTGAGGAGGCCGATGCCGAAGGTGCGCCAGAACTGCTGCGAGGTCAGGGTCCAGCCGCGCCCGATCGCGCCGAACACCGTGGTGCCCTCGAGCATCAACGCCGGAACGGGCAGGTAGTAGAGCCGGATCCACATCCAGCAGCAGAGGCAGATGAAGGCCGGCACCGTGACCAGCGCCCAGCCGACGACGAGCAGGGCACTGGGGGACACGACGACCACGACCACCCAGAGCAGGACGTAGACGGTGATGAGGACCAGGAACATCAGGTTGATGACGACCGTCAGGCCGATCAACCGCCAGCGCTGTCCCCGGGTGGCGTCCCAGGCCTGGCGCAGGTCGAGGCGTCGTCCCACGGCGGCGGCCCGGGTCACGTGCGCGATCATGCCGGTCACCAGGACCACGCCGACCTGGGAGAGCAGGACCGAGAGCAGGAGCGATCCGTACGCCGCCAGGGCCCCGACCAGCTCGGCAGTGCTGGCGTCGGTGTCGATGTCGCCCGAGGAGCTGACGCCCAGCCCGACCGTGAAGGTCAGCACCGTCGTCAGCAGGACCGGGATCACCATCGCGACGGCGGTCACGAGGACGGCCGCGCCGACGGTCGCCTTCGGGTTGAACCGGATGATGCGGAACGCCCCGTCGTAGATCGCACCCAGGTTGAGCGGGCGCAACGGGAAGGCGCCCGGCTTGTGGGCTGCGCCGAGGGCGAGTCCACGGGAAGGACCTCCCGTGCCGGCGTACGGCGCCCAGGCACCCGGCGGCGGCGCCTGGCCCGGCCCCGGGGAGGCGGCGGCGGGCAGGGGGGAGCGTGACTCCTCCGGTGGGGGCGCACCCGGCGGGGGGAAGTGCTGCGGCCCGTCGGTCATCGCTCTCCTGGGTGGTCGGCCGGCGGTGGGGGTCGGCCCATCCTTGCACCCGGCCCGGCACCGGAGCGTGCACTCGGGACGGACCGCTCTGGATTTGGCGAGCGCCGTGAACAGTGCCAAGATGTTCCGGTTGCCCCGAGAAGAATCGTCGGGGTGCGCACAATCTTGACTACTGAATCGTGTCTCCCACGCGGAGCAGGCGGCCCCCGTTCACGGGTGTCGGCCAGCACCGCGGTGAGCGTGCCCGGTGGTCGACGATGGTCGCACCGTGCCGAGACTCGATGCAGCGAGAACAGCAGCTCCACTTCCCCCGCAAGGGAGACGTGCGTGCCTCCCGGGTTTCATTGGTGGGAAGTGCGACACGCCCGACCTCGGGGGTCGGAGCTGGCCAGGACATTGCGACCCATGCCCGAGTCGTACGACGAGTAAGGACGAGAGAGACCTATGGCGGGACAGAAGATCCGCATCAGGCTCAAGGCCTATGACCACGAGGTGATCGACACCTCGGCGCGCAAGATCGTTGACACGGTCACCCGTACGGGTGCGAAGGTCGCCGGTCCGGTGCCGCTGCCGACGGAGAAGAACGTCTTCTGCGTCATTCGCTCGCCGCACAAGTACAAGGACTCGCGCGAGCACTTCGAGATGCGCACGCACAAGCGCCTCATCGACATCATCGACCCCACGCCGAAGACGGTTGACAGCCTCATGCGTCTCGACCTCCCGGCCGGTGTCGACATCGAGATCAAGCTCTGAGGATCACGAGATGACTTTCGAACGCAACGTGAAGGGTCTGCTGGGCACCAAGCTCGGCATGACCCAGCTGTGGGACGAGAACAACCGCGTCGTCCCGGTGACGGTGGTCGCCGCAGGCACCAACATCATCACGCAGGTCCGCCAGCCCGAGCCGGACGGCTACAACGCCATCCAGATCGGCTTCGGCGAGATCGAGGGCCGCAAGGTCAACAAGCCGCAGGCCGGCCACTTCGCGAAGGCGGGCACCACGCCGCGTCGCCACGTGGTCGAGATCCGCACCGCGGACGCTGCTGACTACACCATCGGCCAGGAGCTGGCCGTCGACACGTTCGAGGCCGGCGAGGCCATCGACGTGACCGGCACCAGCAAGGGCAAGGGCTTCGCCGGTGTCATGAAGCGTCACGGCTTCCACGGCGTCGGCGCCTCGCACGGTGCCCACCGCAACCACCGCAAGCCGGGCTCCATCGGCGCGTGCGCCACGCCCGGTCGTGTCTTCAAGGGCATGCGGATGGCCGGCCGGATGGGTAGCGACACCGTCACCACCCAGAACGTCACCGTCCACGCCGTCGACGTCGAGAAGGGCCTGGTCCTGCTCAAGGGCGCCGTTCCCGGCCCCAAGGGCGGCCTCGTCGTCCTGCGCACGGCAGCGAAGAAGGGCTGATCCAGATGGCCAAGAATGTTTCCGTCGAGTTCCCCGCCGCGATCTTCGACGTGGAGGTCAGCATCCCGCTGATCCACCAGGTCGTCGTCGCGCAGCAGGCCGCTGCTCGCCAGGGCACCCACTCGACCAAGCGTCGCGGCGAGGTCCGCGGTGGCGGTCGCAAGCCCTACAAGCAGAAGGGCACCGGCCGCGCCCGCCAGGGCTCGACCCGTGCGCCGCAGTTCGCCGGTGGTGGCATCGTCCACGGCCCGCAGCCGCGCGACTACAGCCAGCGCACGCCCAAGAAGATGAAGGCCGCCGCCCTGCGCGGAGCCCTCACCGACCGGGCCCGCAACGAGCGCATCCACGTCGTCGACGCCCTGGTCTCCGGTGACAAGCCGTCGACCAAGGCCGCGCTGGCCTCGCTCTTCGAGCTGACCGCGCGCCGCAAGTTCCTCGTCGTGCTCGAGCGCACCGACAGCCAGACCTGGCTCTCGCTGCGCAACGCGCCCGAGGTGCACATCGTCGCCGTCGACCAGCTCAACACCTACGACGTGTTGAACTGCGACGACCTGGTCTTCAGCAAGGCCGCCTTCGACCTGCTCGTGTCCGGCGGTGCGACCGACGTCGCGCCGAAGGCCAAGAAGGTCGTCGTCGAGAAGAAGTCCGAGGAGGGCGACAAGTGAGCACGCTGCACAAGGACCACCGCGACATCCTGATCGCGCCGGTCGTGTCGGAGAAGAGCTACAGCCTCCTCGACAACAACAAGTACACGTTCCTGGTGCGCCCCGACGCCAACAAGACCGAGATCAAGATCGCGGTCGAGAAGGTCTTCGGCGTCAAGGTCACCTCGGTCAACACGATGAACCGGACGGGCAAGGTCCGTCGGACCAAGCACGGTCTGGGCAAGCGCAAGGACACCAAGCGCGCCATCGTCAGCCTGGCCGAGGGTCACCGCATCGACATCTTCGGAGGTCAGGCCTGATGGCGATCCGCAAGTACAAGCCGACCACCCCGGGCCGTCGTGGCTCCTCGGTGGCCGACTTCGCAGAGATCACCCGCACCACGCCGGAGAAGTCTCTGACCCGTCCGCTGCCCAAGAAGGGCGGCCGCAACAACCAGGGCCGGATCACCACCCGGCACCAGGGTGGCGGTCACAAGCGCGCCTACCGGGTCATCGACTTCCGTCGCTACGACAAGGACGGCGTTCCGGCCAAGGTCGCTCACATCGAGTACGACCCGAACCGCACCGCGCGCATCGCGCTGCTGCACTACGCCGACGGCGAGAAGCGCTACATCGTGGCGCCGAAGGACCTCACCCAGGGCACTCGGGTCGAGTCCGGCGTCGGCGCCGACATCAAGCCGGGCAACAACCTGCCGCTGCGCAACATCCCCGTCGGTACGACGATCCACTGCGTGGAGCTTCGTCCCGGTGGCGGTGCCAAGATGGCCCGCTCCGCTGGCAACAGCGCCCAACTGGTCGCCCGTGAGGGAAGCCGCGCCACGCTGCGTCTGCCCTCCGGCGAGATGCGCTTCGTCGACGTTCGCTGCCGCGCCACGATCGGTGAGGTCGGCAACGCCGAGCAGTCCAACATCAACTGGGGCAAGGCCGGCCGCATGCGCTGGAAGGGCAAGCGCCCGACCGTCCGCGGTGTCGTCATGAACCCGGTCGACCACCCGCACGGTGGTGGCGAGGGCAAGACCTCCGGTGGTCGCCACCCGGTCTCGCCGTGGGGCAAGCCCGAGGGCCGTACGCGCAAGCGCAAGGCCAGCGACTCCCAGATCATCCGCCGCCGCAAGTCCGGCAAGAACAAGCGCTGAAGGAACTAGACGATGCCTCGCAGCCTGAAGAAGGGCCCCTTCATCGACGGCCACCTCCTCAAGAAGGTGGACGCCGAGAACGACAAGGGCACTCACAACGTCATCAAGACCTGGTCGCGCCGATCGATGATCATCCCGTCGATGATCGGCCACACGATCGCCGTCCACGACGGACGCAAGCACGTCCCGGTCTTCATCTCCGACTCGATGGTCGGCCACAAGCTCGGTGAGTTCGCTCCGACGCGCACCTACCGCGGCCACGTCAAGGAAGACCGGAAGGGACGCCGTCGATGAGCACCACTGAGCGTCACCGCACCAGCGCCCGTCGCGAGTCGCTCCTGGGCGACGAGCCCGGCGCCTACGCCTCCGCGCGCTTCGTGCGGATCACCCCGATGAAGGCGCGTCGCGTCATCGACCTCGTCCGCGGCATGCCCGTGGAAGAGGCGCTGACCCTGCTGGAGTTCGCTCCGCAGACCGCGTCCGAGACGGTCTACAAGGTGCTGGCCAGCGCCGTCGCGAACGCCGAGACCACGGAGGGTCTGCCCACGGGCGACCTGGTCGTCTCGGTCGCTCGGGTCGACGAGGGTCCGACGATGAAGCGTTGGCGTCCGCGTGCGCAGGGCCGGGCCACCCGGATCAACAAGCGCACCAGCCACATCACCATCGCCGTCCAGCCGGCCGATGTCGTCGCGAAGAAGGGCAAGAAGTAATGGGTCAGAAGATCAACCCGAACGGCTTCCGCCTCGGCATCTCCACCGACCACAAGTCGCGCTGGTACGCCGACAAGCTGTACAAGGCCTACGTCGGCGAGGACGTCGCCATCCGCAAGCTGCTCAGCAAGGGCATGGAGCGGGCCGGCATCTCCAAGGTCGAGATCGAGCGCACCCGTGACCGGGTCCGCGTCGACATCCACACCGCCCGCCCGGGCATCGTCATCGGTCGCCGCGGCGCCGAGGCGGACCGGATCCGTGGCGAGCTGGAGAAGCTCACCGGCAAGCAGGTCCAGCTGAACATCCTCGAGGTCAAGAACCCCGAGATCGACGCCCAGCTCGTCGCCCAGGGAGTTGCCGAGCAGCTCTCCGGTCGCGTGCAGTTCCGTCGCGCGATGAAGAAGGCCATGCAGACCTCGATGCGCTCGGGTGCCAAGGGCATCCGGATCCAGTGCTCGGGTCGTCTCAACGGCGCGGAGATGTCGCGTACCGAGTTCTACCGCGAGGGTCGCGTTCCGCTGCACACGCTGCGTGCCGACATCGACTACGGCTTCTACGAGGCCAAGACGACCTTCGGCCGCATCGGCGTGAAGGTCTGGATCTACAAGGGCGAGGTTGCCGGCACGCGTGCCGAGCGCCAGGCCCAGGCTGCTGCGCGTGCGGGTGTTCCCGGCCGCGGCGGTGCTGGCCGCCCGACCCGTGGTGGCGAGCGCCCGACCCGTGGGTCGCGCGGAGACCGCCCGACCCGCTCCGACCGCACCTCGGACGCTCCCGCTGCGGAGTCCAACCCCGAGGCTGCTGCGGTGGAGCCGACCACCGGAACGGAGTCCTGAACCATGTTGATGCCGCGTCGCGTCAAGCACCGCAAGCAGCACCACCCGAAGCGTCGGGGTGCTGCCAAGGGTGGTACGTCGCTCGCGTTCGGTGACTTCGGTATCCAGGCGATCGAGGGTCACTACGTGACCAACCGCCAGATCGAGTCCGCGCGTATCGCGATGACCCGTCACATCAAGCGTGGTGGAAAGGTGTGGATCAACATCTACCCCGACCGCCCGCTGACCAAGAAGCCTGCCGAGACCCGCATGGGTTCCGGTAAGGGTTCCCCCGAGTGGTGGGTCGCCAACGTCAAGCCCGGTCGCGTCATGTTCGAGCTGTCGGGTGTCCCGGAGGACGTGGCCCGCGAGGCCATGCGCCGTGCGATCCACAAGCTCCCCATGAAGTGCCGTTTCATCACGCGAGAGGCTGGTGAGTTCTGATGGCTGTCAACGTCACGCGTGCCCACGAACTGGACGAGCTCAACGACGTCGACCTCGAGGCCAAGCTGCGCGAGGCCAAGGAGGAGCTGTTCAACCTGCGGTTCCAGGCGGCCACCGGCCAGCTGGAGAGCCACGGCCGGCTCCGCACGGTCAAGAAGGACATCGCCCGGATCTACACCGTGGTGCGTGAGCGCGAGCTCGGCATCCGGACCGCCCCGGGCGCTGAGGAGGAGAACTGATGAGCGAGTCGAACGAGACCGGTGCGCAGTCCGTCGAGCGCCACGCCCGCAAGACCCGTGAGGGTCTGGTCGTGAGCGACAAGATGGACAAGACCGTCGTCGTGTCCGTCGAGGACCGCGTCAAGCACGCCCTGTACGGCAAGGTGCTGCGTCGCAACACGCGGCTCAAGGCCCACGACGAGCAGAACGACTGCGGCGTCGGTGACCGTGTCCTCATCATGGAGACCCGCCCGCTGTCTGCCACCAAGCGCTGGCGCGTGGTGGAGATCCTCGAGCGCGCGAAGTAAATCCGTTCGGCCAGGCTCGACCGCCACATGAGCGGGCGAGAACCGGCACGACAACCAGGAGAAATCGATGATTCAGCAGGAGTCGCGACTCAAGGTCGCCGACAACACCGGTGCGAAGGAGATCCTTTGCATCCGCGTGCTCGGCGGCTCGGGTCGTCGGTACGCCGGGATCGGCGACGTCATCGTCGCCACCGTCAAGGACGCCATCCCCGGTGGCAACGTGAAGAAGGGTGACGTCGTCAAGGCCGTCATCGTGCGCACCGTCAAGGAGCGCCGTCGGCCTGACGGTTCCTACATCCGCTTCGACGAGAACGCGGCAGTGATCCTCAAGAACGACGGCGAGCCCCGTGGAACCCGCATCTTCGGCCCGGTGGGCCGCGAGCTGCGGGACAAGAAGTTCATGAAGATCATTTCGCTCGCGCCGGAGGTGCTGTGATGGGTACCCGCAAGAAGGCGGAGCAGGACCGCAAGAAGCCCAACCTGCATGTCAAGAAGGGCGACACCGTCAAGGTCATCGCCGGCAAGGACAAGGGCGCCGAGGGCAAGATCATCAAGGTGATCCGTGAGGACCACCGCGTGATCGTCGAGGGTGTCAACCGCATCAAGAAGCACACCAAGGTCGTCGACCAGGGTGGGCGTGCGGGAAACACGGGCGGCATCATCACCACCGAGGCCCCCATCCACGTGTCCAACGTGATGCTGGTCGAGGGTGACGGCGTCACCCGCGTCGGCCACAAGCGGGTCGACGTCACCAAGCGTCGCCCCGACGGCTCGGAGTACGCCTCGACGCGCAGCGTCCGTGTCTCCCGCAAGACCGGGAAGGAAATCTGATGACTGAGTCCACCGACACCGCGGTCGCCGAGAAGGTGACCCCGCGTCTCAAGACGAGGTACCGCGAGGAGATCCTCCCGGCTCTCAAGACCGAGTTCGAGATCCCGAACGTCATGCAGGTCCCCGGTCTGGTCAAGATCGTGGTCAACATGGGTGTCGGCGAGGCAGCTCGCGACTCCAAGCTGATCGAGGGCGCGATCCGCGACCTCACCGCGATCACCGGCCAGAAGCCGTCGGTGACCAAGGCTCGCAAGTCCATCGCGCAGTTCAAGCTCCGCGAGGGCATGCCGATCGGCACGCACGTCACGCTGCGTGGCGACCGCATGTGGGAGTTCCTCGACCGCCTGCTGTCGCTGGCGCTTCCGCGTATCCGTGACTTCCGTGGTCTCTCGCCCAAGCAGTTCGACGGCCGCGGCAACTACACCTTCGGTCTGACCGAGCAGGTCATGTTCCACGAGATCGACCAGGACAAGGTCGACCGCCAGCGGGGCATGGACATCACCATCGTCACCACGGCGACCAATGACGAGCAGGGGCGCGCGCTGTTGAAGCAGCTCGGCTTCCCGTTCAAGGAGAACTGACATGGCGAAGACCGCTCTGAAGGTCAAGGCTGCTCGCAAGCCGAAGTTCGCGGTGCGCGGCTACACCCGCTGCCAGCGCTGTGGACGTCCCAAGTCCGTCTACCGCAAGTTCGGCCTCTGCCGGATCTGCCTGCGCGAGATGGCGCACCGTGGCGAACTGCCCGGTGTGACCAAGTCGAGCTGGTAACCCAACACGTAGCAGGTCGCCTCGCCACAGCGCGTTGCGAAACCACTTCGAGAAAGAACACACATCATGACGATGACTGACCCGATCGCAGACATGCTCACGCGTCTGCGCAACGCCAACCAGGCGTACCACGATGCGGTGACCATGCCGTACAGCAAGCTCAAGGAGGGTGTGGCCGAGATCCTGAAGCAGGAGGGCTACATCACCTCCTTCGGGGTTGCCGACAACGAGAACGGCGTCGGCAAGCTGCTGACCGTCACCCTCAAGTACGGCCGCAACCGCGAGCGTTCCATTGCCGGCGTCCGCCGGATCAGCAAGCCCGGCCTGCGCGTCTACGCCAAGCACACCGGTCTCCCGAAGGTGCTCGGCGGCCTCGGCGTCGCGATCATCTCGACGAGCCAGGGCCTGCTGACCGACCGCCAGGCCAACCAGAAGGGCGTGGGTGGGGAAGTCCTCGCCTACGTCTGGTGAGTTAGGGAAGGAGAGAGAAGAACATGTCGCGCATCGGCAAGCTCCCCGTCCCGGTCCCCGCGGGCGTTGACGTCCAGCTCGAGGGCCCCGTGGTCACGGTCAAGGGTCCCAAGGGAACCCTGAGCCACTCCGTGGTCTCCCCGATCACGGTGGAGAAGGGTGAAGGCGTCCTGGACGTCCTTCGTCCCGACGACCACCGGATCTCCAAGTCGCTCCACGGCCTCAGCCGCACCCTGATCAACAACATGGTCGTGGGTGTGACCGAGGGCTACGAGAAGAAGCTCGAGATCGTGGGCGTGGGTTACCGCGTCCTGTCCAAGGGCCCGACCCAGCTGGAGTTCCAGCTCGGTTACTCGCACGTGATCATCTTCGACGCACCCGAGGGCATCACCTTCGCCGTCGAGAGCCCGACCAAGCTCGGTGTCATCGGCATCGACAAGCAGCTGGTCGGCGAGGTCGCGGCGAACATTCGCAAGCTTCGCAAGCCTGAGCCCTACAAGGGCAAGGGCGTCCGGTACGCCGGCGAACATGTCCGCCGCAAGGTCGGAAAGGCTGGTAAGTGACCATGGCGATCACCCTGAAGCACAAGCGGAACCTCTCGGCTCGCGCCAGCTCCAAGCTGCGCCGCCAGATCCGTGGACGCAAGAAGATCTCCGGAACCGCCGCGCGCCCGCGCCTGGTGGTCACCCGGTCGACGAAGCACATCACCGCTCAGGTCGTCGACGACCTGATCGGAAAGACCCTGGTGTCTGCCTCGACCCTCGAGGGCGACCTGCGCGCCTTCGACGGCGACAAGACCGCCAAGGCCAAGAAGGTCGGCGAGCTCGTGGCCGCCCGTGCCAAGGACCAAGGTGTCGAGACGGTCGTGTTCGACCGGTCCGGCAACAAGTATCACGGTCGCATCGCGGCCCTGGCAGATGGCGCCCGCGAGGGCGGCCTGACCTTCTGACGCGAACAGGACTGAGGAGAAATCATGAGCGGACCCCAGCGCGGACAGCGTTCGGGCGGCGATCGTGGTGGCCGTGGTGGCCGCGACGGTGGCCGCGGCGGCGCCGAGAAGAGCCAGTACGTCGAGCGCGTCGTTGCGATCAACCGTGTCGCCAAGGTCGTGAAGGGTGGTCGTCGCTTCAGCTTCACCGCCCTCGTGATCGTCGGTGACGGCGACGGCCTGGTCGGCGTCGGCTACGGCAAGGCCAAGGAAGTTCCCGCGGCGATTGCCAAGGGTGTCGAGGAGGCGAAGAAGAACTTCTTCCGCGTCCCCCGCATCCAGGGCACCATCCCGCACCCGGTCCAGGGTGAGAAGGCTGCCGGCGTGGTGTTCCTGCGCCCCGCCGCCCCCGGTACCGGTGTGATCGCCGGTGGTCCGGTGCGCGCCGTCCTGGAGTGCGCCGGCATCCACGACGTGCTCAGCAAGTCGCTGGGCTCGTCGAACCAGATCAACATCGTGCACGCCACGGTCGAGGCCCTCCGCATGCTGGAGATGCCCGAGACCGTTGCTGCCCGTCGTGGTCTGCCCGTCGAGCACGTCGCCCCGGCGGCACTGCTCAAGGCTCAGGCCGAGGGCGAGGCCGCTGCGGTTGCCGCGAAGTCGGGAACGACCGAGTCGGTGACGGCCTGATGGCACAGCTGAAGGTCAAGCAGACCAAGTCGAAGATCGGCACGAAGGCCAACCAGCGCGAGACTCTTCGCAGCCTGGGCCTGAAGCGGATCGGCGACGTCGTGATCAAGGAGGACCGTCCCGAGATCCGGGGCATGGTCCACACCGTCCGTCACCTGGTGACGGTCGAGGTCGTCGGAGGCAAGTGAAATGACGCTCAAGCTGCACCACCTGCGCCCCGCGCCGGGTGCCAAGACCGCCAAGACCCGCGTTGGTCGTGGTGAGGGATCCAAGGGCAAGACCTCCGGTCGTGGTACCAAGGGCACCAAGGCCCGGTACCAGGTCCCGGTCGCGTTCGAGGGTGGCCAGATGCCGCTGCACATGCGGCTGCCGAAGCTCAAGGGCTTCCGGAACCCCTTCAAGGTGACCTTCCAGGTCGTCAACCTCGACCGGATCAGCTCGCTGTTCCCCGAGGGTGGCGACGTCACCCCGGAGACGCTGGTCGCCAAGGGTGCGGTCCGCAAGGGCCACCCCGTCAAGGTGCTCGGCCAGGGTGACCTGACGGTCAAGGTCTCGGTGAGCGCGGACGCGTTCTCGGCCTCGGCCAAGGAAAAGATCGAAGGCGCTGGCGGGACCGTCACGGTTCTGTGATGCGCCGCAAGGGGCGCGGTGACCTCGCCAGGTCGCCGCGCCCCTTGCGTATCCCCATGCCCTGTCACGGTCCTGTGATGGCGTGGGGACCCCCCTGTTAGGCTTCCCGCTGGTCACAAGGCCAGTAGCAAGAGAAGAGGACCTGAGTGCTCAGCGCGTTCGTGAACGCCTTCCGGACCCCGGACCTGCGGCGCAAGCTGCTGTTCGTCCTCCTGGTCATCGTGATCTTCCGGGCCGGCTCGCAGATCCCCGCCCCCGGGGTGCACGTCTCCAACGTCGAGAAGTGCATCGACGTCGTCCAGGAAGGCAGCAACGCCAGTCTCTACAGCCTGGTGAACCTGTTCTCAGGTGGAGCGCTGCTGCAGCTGACGATCTTCGCGCTCGGCATCATGCCGTACATCACCGCGAGCATCATCCTGCAGCTGCTCGTCGTGGTGATCCCGCGCCTGGAGACCCTCAAGAAGGAGGGGCAGGCCGGTCAGACCAAGATCACGCAGTACACCCGCTACCTCACGCTCGGCCTCGCCGTGCTGCAGGCCACCGGCATCGTCGCGCTGGCCCGCACCGGCAATCTCCTGCAGGGCTGTGACAACACGCTCTATCCGTTGTTGCACGACAACGGGACCTCGACCTTCCTGGTGATGGTCGTGACCATGACCGCGGGAACCGCCGTGATCATGTGGCTCGGCGAGCTGATCACCGAGCGCGGCGTCGGCAACGGCATGTCGATCCTGATCTTCACCCAGGTCGTGGCGACCTTCCCTGCGTCGTTGTGGCAGGTCAAGATCAGCCAGGGCTGGTGGACCTTCGGCGTCGTGGTCGTGATCGGACTGGTGCTGGTCGCAGCGGTCATCTTCATCGAGCAGGCGCAGCGCCGGATCCCGGTGCAGTACGCCCGACGCATGGTCGGCCGCAAGATGTTCGGCGGCAGCTCGACCTACATCCCGCTCAAGGTGAACCAGGCCGGCATCATCCCGGTCATCTTCGCCAGCTCCTTGCTGTACCTGCCCGCCATGGCGGTGCAGTTCAACCAGGAGGATCCGAACCAGATCATCCGGTGGGTCAACGAGTACCTCGTCGACCAGGGTCACCCGATCCACATGGCCGCGTACTTCCTGCTCATCATCTTCTTCACCTACTTCTACGTGTCGATCACCTTCAACCCGCAAGAGGTGGCCGACAACATGAAGAAGTACGGCGGCTTCATCCCCGGAATCCGGGCGGGCAAGCCGACCCAGGACTACCTGTCCTACGTCCTGTCCCGCATCACGTTGCCGGGCGCTCTCTACCTGGGTCTGATCTCGCTCGTACCGCTGATCGCGTTCGTGCTGATCGATGCCAACCAGAACTTCCCGTTCGGTGGCACCTCCATCCTGATCATGGTGGGCGTCGCGCTCGACACGGTGAAGCAGATCGAGAGCCAGCTCCAGCAGCGCAACTATGAAGGATTCTTGCGTTGAGGCTTTTGATCATGGGCCCCCCGGGCGCCGGCAAGGGCACCCAGGCCACGGCTGTTGCCGAGCACTTCGGCATCCCGGCCATCTCCACCGGTGACATCTTCCGGGCCAACGTCGGCCAGGGCACGCCGCTGGGCGTCGAGGCCAAGCGCTACATGGACGCTGGCGAGTACGTCCCGGACGAGGTCACCAACAACATGGTCCGCAGCCGGATCGCGGAGTCGGACGCCGGCGCGGGGTTCCTCCTCGACGGCTACCCCCGCACCCTGGCCCAGGTCACCGAGCTCGACTCGATGATCCAGGCCACCGGTCACCAGCTCGACGCCGTCCTCGTCCTCACCGTCGACCAGGAGGCCGTCGTCACTCGCCTGCTCAAGCGGGCCGAGATCGAGGGTCGCGCCGATGACACCGAGGACGTCATCCGGCGCCGCCTCGAGGTCTACGCCGCGGAGACCGAGCCCCTGATCGCCGTCTACGGTGGTCGCGGCCTGGTCGTCTCGGTCGACGGCATGGGCGAGATCGCCGACGTCCAGCAGCGGATCTTCGCCGCTCTGGACGACGTTCCCGAGAGCTGAACCGGCTCCCGCCGGACCGGACGTTGTTCAACCAGCGGATCGAGGTCAAGACCCCCGACGAGGTGCACGCGATGCGTGCGGCTGGTCTGGTGGTCGCCCGGACCCTGGCGTTGCTCCGCGACGCCGTACGTCCGGGTGTCCGGACCGGTGACCTGGACGCCCTCGCCGAGCAGACCATCCGCGAGCAGGGCGCAGTTCCGTCCTTCCTCGGGTACGGCGTGCCGCCGTTCCCCGCGAGCATCTGCGCCTCGGTCAACGACGAGGTCGTGCACGGCATCCCGGGAGCTCGCGAGCTCGCCGAGGGTGACGTGATCTCCATCGACTGCGGCGCCATCGTCGACGGGTGGCACGGCGACGCCGCCATCACGGTGCCGGTGGGGGAGATCCCCCCCGACGTCAGTGAGCTGCTGCGCGTGACCGAGGAGTCGCTGTGGCGCGGTCTGGCTGCTGCCCGGGTCGGTGGTCGCGTCGGTGACATCTCGCACGCCGTCCAGTCCTGGGTGGAGTCGCAGGGCGAGTACGGCATCACCGACGGCTACACCGGGCACGGCATCGGTTCGCAGATGCACATGGATCCCGACGTCCCGAACAGTGGCCGGCCCGGTCGTGGCCCTCGGCTCAAGGAGGGCATGGCACTCGCCGTCGAGCCGATGATCACGCTCGGCACCGATGACTCGCGCATCGCCGCCGACGAGTGGACCGTCGTGACCACCGACGGCTCCTGGGCGGCTCACTTCGAGCACACCTTCGCCCTCACCGAGCGCGGCGTGTGGGTCCTGACCGCCGAGGACGGCGGTCGGGAACGGCTCGAGGCGCTCGGTGTCGCGTTCGGCGGTCCCTGATCACCTGCTGAGCGGACTTGCGTCGATGAATAAGGTAAGCCTTATCATCATCACATGATTGCTCGCGCGGCCGTGGGGGGCGCGGTCCTGGTGACCGGCGCCGCTTCCGGCATCGGCCGCGCGGTGGTCGAGCTGCTGGTTCGCAGCGACATTCCCGTCGCCGCGCTGGACCGATCCGTCGACGGGCTCGCCGACCTCGCCGATCACGCCCGTCGGGTGGACGGCGCCACCGGGCGCGCACGGCTGGAGACCTTCGTGGTCGACGTGAGTGACCCGGCAGCCGTGCGGGAGGCCTTCGTCGGCGCCGAGGCGTCGCTCGGGCAGCTGGGTGGCGTCGTCTCGGCGGCCGGCATCCTCGAGACCGGCGGGATCGACGAGGTCACCGAGGACTCCTGGCACCGCCACCTCGCCGTCAATGCCGGCGGAGTGATGCACTGCCTTCGCGGCGCATCGCAGCACCTGCGCAGTGGTGGGGCCGTGGTCGTCGTCGGCTCCAACGCCGCTCGGGTGCCTCGGACCGGGATGGTGGCCTACGCCGCATCCAAGGCGGCAGCGGCGGCTGCAGCGCGCTCGGCCGGGCTCGAGCTGGCCGCCCGCGGCATCCGTTGCAACATCGTCGAGCCGGGGTCGACCGACACCCCGATGCAGCGTGATCTCTGGACTGACCCGGACGTGGGAGCATCACGTGCCGTGCTCGGTGACCCCGAGCAGTTCCGGATCGGCATCCCGTTGGGGCGCATCGCCGCGCCCGAGGACGTGGCTGCCGTGGTGGGGTTCCTGTTGTCGGACGCTGCGCGGCATGTGACGCTGCAACAGATGTTCGTCGACGGAGGAGCTTCCCTGTGACCGACCACGACCCCGCCCTGGTGAGCAGGACCCCGATCACCCCGGCGGCCCTGACCGCCCGCCCGCTGCTGTTCGCCTCCGGCCAGGACGCGTACGTCGCCAGTCGGATCGTCCGGACCCTCCAGACCCCTGACGGGGCCGATCCTGCGTGGGCCGAGGACGTCATCGCTGCGCTGGAGCCGGGGGAGCGGGCCATGTGTGCGCTGTCCTTCGCCTCGGGTGCGCCCGGCATCGCGCACCGCGTGATCGGCGCCGAGCGCGCACTGCTCCGCCCGGAGCAGGACCTGACGATCGAGCGGCACTACGACGTGACCGCCTTCCCGACCGCCACTGAGTACGCCGCCATGGTCGAGGTCGCCCTGGCGAAGATCGCCGACGGCTCGCTCCACAAGGTCGTGCTCGGCCGCTGCCTCGACGTCGTGAGCACGCCGGCCCTGGTGCCGGCCGAGATCATCGACCGACTCCTGACGACCCGTCCGGGTCGCTACGTGTTCAGTCTCCCGCTGGTCCCGGGCGACGACGCCAACGAGGACGGCCTCCCGCTCGACGGCGCGATCCTTGTCGGTGCCAGCCCGGAGCTGCTCGTGCGTCGCGACGGTCTCGAGATCGCCTGCACGCCGCTGGCGGGTTCGGTGCCCCGCTCCGAGGACCCCGCTGAGGACGCGCGTCGGGCTGCGGGTCTGCAGAACTCGGCCAAGGACCTCGCCGAGCACGCCTTCGTGGTGGAGGCCATCGTGCACGCGTTGAAGGACGTGTGCGTCGAGATCGAGTACCCCGCCACCCCGGAGCTGATGTCGACCGACACGGTCTGGCACCTCGCCACCCCCATCCACGCCCGGCTCGCCGACGTCGCCGACGGCCCGAGTGCCCTGCGGCTGGCCCAGATCCTGCACCCGACCCCTGCGGTCGGCGGCGTTCCGACCGCGGCGGCCAACGCCGTGATCGCCGACCTCGAGGGAGACCTCCGCGACTGGTTCGCCGGCTGCGTGGGCTGGGTCGACGCCAACGGGGACGGCGAGTTCGCGGTGACGATCCGTGCTGCCGTGCTCGACGGCCCCAAGCTGCGCCTGTTCGCCGGGGCGGGCATCGTCGCCGGTTCCGACCCCGCCTCCGAGGTCCGTGAGACCGGCGCCAAGCTCGCCACGATGGCCCGCGTCACCGGCTTCACCCCACCCGGGTCGGCCTCGGGGTGAACCGCGCGTCTGCGCGGTCACCACTCGCACCTGTGGCCGCTCCCCCCGAGGACCTTGCTGCGCACTATCGGGCGCAGGGCTACTGGATCGACGAGACCTTCGCAGACTTCGTTGCCGATCGCACGACCCGTTTCGCCGGACGCACGGCTCTGGTCGGCGTCGACGCCCACGGCCGTCCGCACCGCCTGACCTACGCGGCGCTGGCCGACGCCGCGAGCGTGGCATCGGCGCGACTCGGTGCGGCGGGCGTCGTACCCGGCGACCGGGTGGTGCTCGCCCTCCCGAACGTGATCGAGCTCGTCGTCGTCGTGCTCGGTTGCTTCCGGATGGGAGTCGTGCCGGTCTTCGCGCAGCCGGCCCACCGCGAGCACGAGCTGTCCCAGTTCTGCGCGATCGCCGACGCCGCGGCGGTGGTGGTCAGCGGGGACACCGACGGGCACGACCAGCTCGCGCTGGTGGAGCGGGTGGCGGCGGACCTGCGCGGTCGCGGGCTGGTCCCGCCTGCCGTGATCGACGTGCAGGGCTGGTCCGGATCGCCGGGCCCGCCGGACACGCCGGGCGGGCAGGTCCGCACCAGCGCCGGCGCCGGATCGGTCGCGCTCCTCCAGCTGTCCGGGGGCACGACCGGCGTGGCCAAGCTGATCCCGCGCACCCACGCCGACTACCTCTACTCCGTGCGTGCCTCGGCGGAGATCTGCGGACTGGACGAGGAGTCCGTCCTGCTGGTGGTGCTCCCGGCCGCCCACAACTTCGCGATGAGCTCGCCCGGGATCCTCGGTGCGCTGCACACCGGCGGCACCGTCGTGCTGGCGCGCGATCCGAGCCCGCGGACCTCGTTCCGGCTGATCGCCGACGAGCGGGTGACGCTGACGTCGCTGGTGCCGCCGCTCGCCCAGGCGTGGATCTCCTCCGCACGCCGCCGGATGCCGGACCTGTCCAGCCTCGAGGTGATCCAGGTCGGTGGGGCACGGCTCTCCGATGCGGTCGCCACCGAGATCGGTCCGGTGCTGGGCGCCCGCGTGCAGCAGGTGTTCGGCATGGCCGAGGGCCTGGTCAACTACACCCGCCTCGACGACCCGGACGAGCTCGCGCTCACCACCCAGGGCCGACCGATCAGCCCCGACGACGAGATCCGCGTGGTCGACCCGGACAGTCCCGACGAGGCCGAGGTCGCGCCCGGCGCCGAGGGCGCGCTGCTGACCCGGGGGCCGTACACGATCCGCGGCTACTACGGCGTCGAGACCGATGCCTTCACCGCCGACGGCTTCTACCGCACCGGCGACCTCGTACGACGACTGCCGACCGGGCACCTGGTGGTCACCGGCCGCGTGAAGGACCAGATCAACCGGGGTGGCGAGAAGGTCGCCACCGAGGAGATCGAGGGGCCGCTGCTCGCGCACCCCGAGGTGCTCGACGCGGTCGCCCTCGGCCTGCCCGATCCCTACCTCGGCGAGCGGATCTGCGTGGTGGTCCGGACCGAGCGCGAGGAGCGGGCCGGCCAGGAGCTCGCCCGCGAGCTCGCCGACCACCTCCGTGCCGCCGGTCTGGCCACCTACAAGCTGCCGGACCAGTTCGAGTTCCTCGACACCTTCCCGGTCACTCCCGTCGGCAAGAACAGCCGCCGAGAGCTGCGCCAGCTGCTCGTCACCCGCCTCCAGGAGAGCTGAGATGTCCCTGCCCCCGTCGATCGACTACGCCACCCCCGACCTGGCCGACTTCCCGGCCAGCCGTGCCGGCTGGGAGCTGTCGCCCGACCGGGCAGCGGTGCTGGTGCACGACCTCCAGCTCTACTTCACGCGGCCCTACGCCCCGGACTGCGCTGCCTTCCTGCAGACCGTCCGGCGTACGGCGCAGATCCTGCGGGCAGCCCGCGGCGCGGGGATCCCGGTCTACTACACGGCCCAGCGGGGCAACCAGGACCAGCAGGCGCGCGGACTCCAGCGCGACCTCTGGGGGCCGGGCATGCAGGCGGTCCCCGAGCACACCGACATCATCGAGGCGGTCGCGCCGGCGCCGGGCGAGCGGGTCCTCGTCAAGCACCGCTACAGCGCCTTCGCGGGCAACGAGCTGGCAGCCGAGCTCGCCGCCCAGGGCCGCGACCAGCTCGTGATCACCGGCGTCTACGCCCACATCGGCATCGCGGCCACGGCCATGGAGGCCTTCCAGCGCGAGGTCCACCCGTTCGTCGTCGGCGATGCGGTGGCGGACTTCGGTCCCGAGGAGCACGCCCTGGCGTTGCGCCAGATCGCCAGCTGCTGCGGGGTGGTCGTCGGCGCCGATGCCGTCGTGAGCGTCTTCGAGGCGGCCACGGTCGGGAGCCGCCGAGGCCCCGACACCGGAGTCGGCACAGGCATCGACGACCTGGTCCGGGCCGAGCTGGTCCTCCACCTCGGCGAGGAGATGGCTGCCCTGACGTTCACGGACGCCGAGACCGACCTGTTCACGCTCGGCCTCGACTCCCTGCGTGCCTTCGAGGTCCTCGACGTGCTCGCCGATGCGGGTGTCGACGTCGACTTCGGTGCGTTCACCCGCCGACCGACGATCGGGTTCCTCCGCGAGCAGGCGCTCGCCGTCGCCCACTGATGGTCGGGCCGACGCCCACGCCCGGCGAGGAGTGGCTGCCCCTCGCGGCTGCGCAGGAGGGACTGCTCTTCGCCCACCAGCTCGCGCCGGACAACCCCTGCTGCACGACCGCGGAGGTCGTCGAGCTGGTCGGGCCCATCGATGCCGGAGCGCTCCGCACGGCCCACGAGCGTGCCTACGCCGAGTTCGAGCAGGTCCGCGTCGAGCTGGCACTCACCCCCGAGGGACCCCGGCAGCGGGTGGGGCCTGCGCCCGCCGTACCCCTGCCGGTCGTGGACGTCGCCGACGACGCCGCCGCGCAGGCGTGGCTGGACGCCGACGTCGCGGTGCCGTTCACGCTGATCGGCGACCAGGCGACTGACCGGGCGGCTGCGGGGCTGGTCAGGTCGGCGCTGCTGAGGCTTCCGGACGGGCGCTGCTGGTGGTACCACGCGGCGCACCACGTGATCGCCGACGGTTTCGGTGCCCAGCAGCTGCTGCGCCGGATCGCCGCGCACCACGACGCCGTCCTCCTCGGTGAGGTGGCGTCGGCCGAGGAGATCGCCTCCCTCGCGGAGGTGGTGGCCGAGGACCGCGCCCGCGACGACACAGCGGCCCTCGCTGCCTGGGACGCGCGACTGGCTGACCTGTCCACGCCCGCCGGCGCAGTCGCCCTCGCCGGCAGGCAGGCCGCCCCCGCGGCGCGCGCCCTGCGGGAGGTCGCCGTGCTCGACGAGGAGGTGCAGGCCGCGATCGTCCGGGGCGCGCGCCGGCTCGGGGTCGCCTGGCCCGACCTGGTCACCGCAGCCATCGGGGCCTACCTCGCACGGATGGCCGGGCTCCCGGCGACGCGGATCGGACTGCCGCTGATGAACCGTGCCCTGCCGGGCGTCGGGCAGCTCGCCGCGGCACGCACGGTGTGCACCGCGATGAACGTGCTGCCGGTGACGGTTCCCGCCGACGGATCCCTGGCCGACACCCTGCGGGCGACATCGGAGGAGCAGCGCGCCATCCGAGCCCACCCCTTCCTCCGGCAGGAGCGACTCCAGCGCAGCCTGGCCCGGTCCCGGCCCGGCACCCAGCTGTTCGGTGCTCAGCTCAACGTCATCCCGTTCGACCTCGAGCTGGCGCTGGGAGGAGTCCGCGGCACGATCCGCAACCTCACCGCCGGACCGGTCGAGGACATGACGATCGGGCTGCGAGGCGCACCGGGGCGCGGCCGCGCCGTACGTCTCGAGATCGACGCCCACCCGCAGCTGTACGACGCCGGGGAGATCTCGGCGCACGCCGCGCGCCTCACCGCGTGGCTGGTGACCGTGGCCGGTGCGGACCCGGACAGCCGGATCGCGGACCTGCCGCTGGTCACACCGACCGAGCGGGCGGTGCTGGAAGGCTTCAACCGCACCGCCCGCGAGCACGTCCCGCACACGCTGGGCCGACGCTTCGTCGACCTGGCCCGGCTGATGCCGGACGCGCCGGCGCTGATCCACGGCGAGCAGACCCGCACCTACGGCGAGCTCCTGACCCGGGCCCGGCAGATCGCTGCCGGCCTCCGCGCCCGGGGTGTCGGTGTCGGCGACGTGGTGGGCGTCGCGCTGCCGCGCGGCCTCGGCCTCTACGAGACGGTCCACGCGGTGCAGCTCCTCGGTGCGGTCTACCTGCCGCTCGACCCCGACCTTCCCGCCCAGCGGACCGCGATGATGCTCGAGGACGCCGAGGTGCGCGTGGTGGTCGACGACCCGGACGCCCTGGTGGAGCCGGTCGATCCGCAGGACACGAGCGTCCACGACGACCCCTCGGGTGCGGCGTACCTCCTGTTCACCTCGGGCTCAACGGGTCGCCCCAAGGGCGTGCAGGTCGGCCACGCGGCGATCGACAACCGGCTGGCGTGGATGCAGCGGCACTTCGACCTCCGGCCGGGGGAGCGGGTCCTCCACAAGACGCCGATCTCCTTCGACGTCTCCGTGTGGGAGCTGTTCTGGCCGCTGCAGGTTGGTGGGTGTGTGGTGATTGCCGATCCGGGAGCCCACCGGGACCCCCGTCAGCTGGCCGACCTGGTCGTCGACGGCGGTGTCGACGTCCTGCACTTCGTTCCCTCGATGCTGCGGGCCTTCCTCGCGGACCGGGTCAGCCGGGAGCGGGTGCGCGGCGCGCAGGTGCGCGCCGTCGTCTGCAGCGGGGAAGCACTGACGCCCGACCTCGTGGACGGGTGCGTGAGGTGGTTCGGCGTGACGCCGACCAATCTCTACGGTCCGACCGAGGCCGCGGTGGACGTCACCGTGTGGGAGTGTGCGGCCGACGACACCGGTCCGGTGCCGATCGGCCGGCCGATCGACAACACCACCTGCCACGTGCTCGACCCCGCGGGTCGTCCCGTCCCGATCGGTGTCGTCGGCGAGCTGTGGCTCGGCGGCGTCCAGCTGGCCGACTGCTACGTCGGCAGGCCGGACCTCACCGCCGAGCGGTTCGTCGAGCTCGACCTTCCCGGGGGCCGCCGGCGGCTGTACCGGACCGGAGACCTCGTCGCGTGGCGCACCGACGGAGCGCTGCGGTACCTCGGTCGCACGGACGACCAGGTCAAGGTCCGTGGGCAACGGATCGAGCTGGGCGAGATCGAGGCCGTCGTGGCCGGGACGGAGGGCGTCGCGGCCGTCGCCGCCGGAGTGGTCGACGGCCGCCTGGTCGTGTGGTTCGTCCCCGACGACGGTGTCGACGACCGCACGGGCGCGGAACGACTGCGCCGTCGCGCGGCCGAGCACCTGCCGGACTCGTGGCTGCCGAGCCACGTCCTGCCGGTCGACCAGATGCCCCTCGGCGCCAGTGGCAAGACCGACCGGGCGCGGCTGGCGCGGATCGCGCCGCTGACCCTGACCGACGCCGACGCCGAGGCTCCCGGCAGCCTGCTGGAGGAGCGGCTGTGCGTGCTGTTCGGGGAGGTGCTGGGAGTCGATCGGGTCGGCCCCGAGGCCGACTTCTTCGCCCACGGCGGTGACTCCCTCGGCGTCCTGCGCCTCCTCGCCCGGATCGACGACGACCTCGGCTCCGAGGTCGGTCTCGCGACCGTCTTCGAGGCGCCCACACCGGCCGGGCTCGCCGCAGCGCTGACGAGCGGCGGCCCCGTGACCACCGGCCTCGAGCCGGTGCTGACCCTGCGCCGGGCGCGCGGCACCGACCGCGCCCCGCTCTTCCTGCTCCCGCCCGCCGGTGGGCTCGGCTGGTGCTACGCCGGGCTGCTCCGCTCGCTGCCGACCGACCAGGAGGTCCATGCCCTCCAGGTCCCGGGCATCGACGGCGGCACGCCCGTCCTCGACGCCGACCTCGTCGCGCTCGCGGCGCGTCAGCTCGCCGTGATCCGGGAACGCGTCGGTCGCGGCCGGTTCCACGTCGCGGGCTGGTCGCTCGGCGGGATGGCCGCCCACGCGGTCGCCGCCCTCGCCCGCAGTGAGGGCCAGGACGTCGGTGCCGTGCTGCTCATCGACGCCTACCCCTCCGACCAGTGGCAGCACCTCGCCACCCCCACCGAGGAGGAGGCTCTCCGCGGGATCCTGCGGCTGGGCGGAGTCGAGGGACTCCTGCCCGAGGGCACACCGATCGACCGTGAGGTGGTGGCCCAGACGCTGCGGGCCGGGGGATCGGCGCTCGCGGAGCTCCCCCCGGAGGTGCTCACCGGGTGCATCGCCAGTGTCGTCGCCGCGTCGAGGCTGGTGCGGAGCTCGCAGCACCCGGTCCTGGACGGCGACGTCGACGTGGTGGTGGCCACCGCCCCGCGTGCGGAGACCTGGCTCGACGCGACCGGCTGGTCGTCGTACACGAAGGGGGAGGTGCGCGCCCATCCCGTTGCCGCCGCCCACGGGGACCTCGTCCGGAGTCCGGGCGTCGAGGTGGTCGGCGCCACGCTCGCGTCCCTGCTGCAGTGATCGGTCGCGGATCCCTACACTTGCCCGGTGTCGATGGGAAGCGAGCGTGCGCGCGAGACGGTGCGACGGCTGCAGGCTGACATCACCTCGGGGCGCTGGCCGGTCAACGGCCGGATCCCCACCGAGGTCGAGCTCGCCCAGGAGCTGGGCGTCGGACGCAGCACGGTGCGCGAGGCCGTCCGCAGCCTGGCCCACCTCGGGATGCTCGAGCCGGCACCCGGACGCGGCACCTTCGTGCGCTCCCTCAATCCGGTGCGTGGCGTGGTGGCCGACTTCGCCGCGGACCACGCGTGGGAGGACATCCTCGACGTACGCCGGGCGTTGGAGATCGAGGCGGCCCAGCTCGCGTCAGTGCGGGCGGACGCCGACGGGGTCTCCCGCCTGCAGGCGGCCCACGAGGCCGACCTGGCCGGGACCGATGACGCCGAGCGCGGCCGGACGCCCGGGCAGTTCCACGCGGTGCTCGTCGACCTCGCGGGCAACCTGTTGCTCGCCGAGCTCTACTCGGGGCTGATGTCGGCACTGCGCCAGGGCATCGACCAGGGAGCATTGCGGATCGGTCAGGGGGCCGACCAGCGGCACGAGGAGCACGCCGGCCTGCTCGCCGCGATCCGCGACGGCGAGCGGGACGAGGCGGGCCGGCTGGCGGCCGCGCACGCGTGCCGGGACCTCAGCCTCACCGACGGCTGATCTCGCCCGACCTCACCGCGGCACATCATCCGATGAATGTTAGGGTGTGCTTGGTTCGCAGCGGTCCGACGGTGGTCCTGCACCCCGTTCCGGAAAGCCGAATGTGTCGTCACCTGCCCCTGTCGAGCGCGCCGCCCAGCGGCGCCCGGCCCTTGCGCTCCTCGTCAGTCTGCTGGCTCTGGTCCTCGCGGTCCTGCTGAGCATCTCCTTCGGCTCCAACGACATCGCGCTGGACCGGGTCTGGCACCACCTGCTCCACCCCGACGGCAGCATCGAGTCCGGCGTCGTCCACGACCAGCGGGTTCCCCGCACCGTCGTCGCGGGCATCGTCGGTGCCGCGCTCGGCCTCGCGGGAGCGCTGATGCAGTCGCTGACCCGCAACCCGCTCGCCGACCCCGGGATCCTCGGGATCAACGCCGGGGCCACCCTCGCCGTGGTCGTCGCCGTCGCGGTCGCCGGGGTCTCCGGGATCTGGTTCTACCTCTGGTTTGCCTTCGCCGGCGCCGCGATCGCCGCCGTGTCGGTCTACGTGCTGGCCGGGACGGGACGCGCCCGGGCCAGTCCCGCGCGGCTGGCACTCGCCGGGATCGCCGTCAGCGCCGCCCTCACCGCGATCGTGCAGACGGTCATGCTGCTGGACCAGGTGGTCTTCAACGAGCTGCGTTTCTGGGTTGTCGGCTCCCTGCAGGGGCGCGGCTGGTCGGTACTGAGTGCCGTCGGACCGTTCCTGGCGATCGGCGTGCTGCTGGCGCTCCTGCTCGGGCCGGCACTCAACGCCCTGGCCCTCGGCGACGAGACGGCGCAGGGCCTCGGGGTCCGGATCGCCCGCGCCCGCGCCGGCGCCATGATCGCGGTCACCCTGCTGGCCGGTGCTGCCACGGCGGCGGTCGGACCGATCGGCTTCGTCGGCCTCGGCGTCCCGCTGATCGCCCGCGCCCTGGTCGGACCGGACCAGCGGTGGATCACCGGACTGTGCCTGCTGCTCGGACCGGCCTGGCTGATGTCGGCCGACACCCTCGCCCGGGTCGTGCTGCCCGAGGCCGAGATCGAGGTCGGCATCGTCGCCGCCCTGATCGGTGCCCCGGTCTTCGTCGTCATGGTGTCGCGCCGCAAGGTGGCGGCCCTGTGAAGCACCTGCTGGTGGGTCGCGGCCCGGTGCTGCTCCGGATCCCGGCGCGGGCCGTGGTGGCGAGCACCGTCGTCGTCGTGGTGCTGCTCGTCGTCTCGACGTGCAGCCTGCTGATCGGCGACTACACGATGACGCTGGGAGACACGCTCGCCGCCGTGGTCGGTCGCGGCGACGACGGCCTCGGCATCTACTACGTCCAGGAGATGCGCGCCCCTCGTGTGACGGCGGCGATCCTGGTCGGCATCGCCCTGGGGGTGGCCGGCTCGATCTTCCAGAACGTCACGGGCAACCCGCTGGGCAGCCCCGACATCATCGGCTTCACGACCGGCGCCGCCACCGGCGCGCTCGTCCAGATCCTGCTGCTGGGCGGTGACACGGACGCGGTCTCGCTGGGCGCCCTCGTCGGCGGCTTCGGTACGGCGGCCGTGGTGCTCGGCCTGACCCGCAGGTCCGGCCTGACCGGCAACCGGCTGGTCCTGGTCGGCATCGGGGTCGGTGCCGTGCTCGCCGCCGTCAACTCGTTGCTGATCGTGCGTGCCTCCCTGAGCGCCGCGCAGACCGCAGCGCAGTGGACTGCCGGCTCCCTCAACGCCGTGCTCTGGCCGCGCACGGTCCTGCTCGCGATCTTCGTGGCGCTGCTGCTCGTCCCGGCGGCGCTGCTGGCCCGCCCGCTCGGCATGCTCGCGCTCGGTGACGACCTCGCCTCAGGCGCCGGCGTCCGGGTCCGGCGGGTGCGCAACGGATCCGTGGTGGTGGCGGTGGCCCTCGTCTCGGTCGCGATCGCCGTCACCGGTCCACTGGCCTTCGTCGCGCTCGCGGCCCCCCAGGTGGCGCGGCGGCTCGGCGGTCTGGCCACCCCGGGCATGGCGTCCTCGGGGCTGGTGGGCGCACTGCTCGTCGTCACCAGTGACCTGGTGGGTCAACAGCTCTTCGCCCCGACCGAGCTCGCGGTCGGCGTCGTGACCGGTGCGGTCGGCGGCATCTACCTGGTCCTGCTGCTGGCAGGGGAGTGGAGGAAGCAACATGGCTGAGGTCCACGCCCGCCTGCGGGCAGACGGCATCGCGGTCAGGTACGGCGACCGGTCGGTGATCGACGGGCTCGACGTACGGATCCCGGACCAGCAGATGACGGTGATCGTCGGCCCGAACGCCTGTGGGAAGTCCACCCTGCTGCGCGCGCTCGCCCGGCTGACCCCGGAGTCGGCCGGCACGGTCCTGCTCGACGACCGTCCCCTGTCCGCCTACGGCGCCAAGGAGCTGGCTCGCCAGCTCGGACTCCTGCCGCAGTCGCCGACCGTGCCCGACGGCCTGAGCGTGGCCGACCTGGTCGCCCGCGGCCGCTACCCGCACCAGAGCCTGCTGCGGCAGTGGTCGAGGGCCGACGAGGTCGCCGTCGCCTCGGCGATGGCCGCCGCTGACGTCGGCGAGCTCGCCGACCGTGACGTCAACGAGCTGTCCGGAGGTCAGCGGCAGCGGGTCTGGTTGGCCATGGTGCTGGCCCAGGAGACCGGGCTGCTGCTCCTCGACGAGCCGACGACCTACCTCGACATCGCCCACCAGGTCGAGGTCCTCGAGCTCGCCCGCCGGCTCAGCAGGTCCGGGCGCACCGTGGTCACGGTGCTCCACGAGCTCAACCTCGCCTTCCGGTACGCCGACCACCTGGTCGTCATGTCGAAGGGCGCGATCGTCGCCGAGGGCGACCCCCGGACCATCGTCAC
Source organism: Nocardioides sp. Root190 (assembly GCF_001428565.1). Lineage (GTDB taxonomy): Bacteria > Actinomycetota > Actinomycetes > Propionibacteriales > Nocardioidaceae > Nocardioides. The sequence continues at coordinate 44,693 of NZ_LMIA01000009.1, forward strand.
CGCCGAGCTGATCGAGTCCGTCTACGACCTCCCGTGCCAGATCCTCGAGGATCCGCTCAGCGGCACGCCCCTGGTGATCCCGGCGGTCGTGACCCATCGGTCAGGGCGGACCCCATGACGTCGCGCCGCCAGCCGCCGAAGGTCCCGCGGCCCGAGCCCGTCGAGCGGGGTGAGTCGCCGACGATCGCGCGGATCCGCGCGGCAGCGGACCCGGCGGTCGCCGTCGACCAGTGGTGGTCCGGGGTGCAGCTGCCGCTGGTGGAGGACGTCGGCGTCGGCGGGCGACTGCTCGTCACCTTCTGCTGGCGCGACCCCGACGCCCGACAGGTCCTGCTCTTCGCCAACCGGCTCACTGACGAGACCCGGCTGCAGGACAGCCTCCTCGAGCGGGTTCCCGGCACGAACCTGTGGCACGTGGGCTACCTGATGGAACCGGACTGGCGGGCGTCGTACTCCTTGCTGGTGCAGGGCCGCGACGACCTCCGGCCCCCGTGGGAGCAGGAGGGCGACCAGGTCTCGATCCGCACGGCGCTCGACCACGGGCATCCCGATCCGCGCAACCCGCAGACGTGTCGCAACCGGGCGGGTGTCGTGCAGTCCGTGGCGGCACTGCCGCAGGCGCCCGGTCAACCCTGGCTGGAGGAACGACCCCACGTGCCTGCCGGAATCGTGACGACCACGACCGGCCCGCTCGATCGGACGTTGCTGACCTACGAGTCGCCGGGGGTGAGTGGCCCGGCCCCGCTGCTGCTGGTGCCCGACGGTGAGGTCTGGACGTCGGTCCAGTCGCTGTCGGTGACCCTCGACAACCTGGTCGCCGATGGCGTCGTGCCCCCGCTCCGGGCGGTGTTCCTGCCCTCCGGCGGCCGGGACGCGCGGTGGGCCGACCTCGGTGCCGGCGACGGAGCGGACGCCGCCGTCACCTACCTGGCCGAGCACCTGGCGCCGGACCTCGCCGCCCGTGGCTGGCTGCCCTCGCCGGACCGGGTGGCCATCGTCGGGCAGAGCCTCGGCGGCCTCACCGCACTGCGGATGGCGCTGCGCCACCCCGAGCTGTGCGGGATCGCGCTGAGCCAGTCCGCCTCGCTCTGGCTCGACGACCTGACCGCTGACCTGACCGGCGACCTCCCGGGCGGACGGCCGGGGGAGCGCACCCCGCCGCGGATCCACCTGGCCCACGGGCGTCAGGAGTGGGTCCTGGCGCCGCCTCACCGTGAGCTGGCGGTACGGCTGCGCGCGGTGGGCGTCGACCTCGCCGAGGTCGACCACAACGGCGGCCATGACTACGCCTGGTGGCGTGGCGCCGTCGCGGACGCCGTCGGATGGGCCTTCGGGAGCAGCTCGGACAGCCGGACGTAGTCCCTGCCTTCGTTTCGTCGTTTGGGCGGAAACTGCAGGAATTGCTGCGGTTTGGGACCAAACCGCAGCCCGGAGGTGGTGCGTGACCACACTGGTTCACTAGAAATGCACGACGGGCCCCTCCTCGAGGAGGGGCCCGCCGCGACGACACAGCTCAGGTCACTTGACGACCTTCACCGTGGTGGTGCCGGTGGATGCCTTGTGGTTGGCGCCTCCGGCGTAGGTCACCGTGATCTTCCAGGTGCCCTTGGCGAGCTTGGGCACGGCCACCGATCGCGTGCCGGCGGACGGCAGCGCGGAGATGATGGTCTTCCTGCTCGAGCCCTTGGTGAGCACGATCGTGATCTTGCCGCTCGCCTTCGGCGAGGTGGTGACCGTGACCTTGCCGGCCTTCTTGGAGGTCGGGACGGTGGCGACCTTGACGGTCGTCCTCGTCGCCGCCTTGGCGACCGTGTGGGTCGCCGTCGTTCCCGCCGCGGTGAGCTGGCTGTTGCCGCCGTAGCTGAAGGTCAACGCGTAGGCCTTCGCCGCCAGCGTGGACGGCAGGGTGAAGGTCGCCTCGCCGCGCTTGAGCTTGACCGTCTGCGCAGCACCTGCGCCGCTGATGGTCAGGTTGCCGGTGGCCTCGCGGCCGTCCTCGTCGGTGACCAGGACCGTGGTCCTGCCCGCGGTTCCGTAGGAGGAGGTGGTGTTGGCGACCTCGAACTCGACCGCATCGTTGCCGTGCGGCTCGACACCGGGCTCGAAGATCCGGAACACGTCGGTCGTCGCGGCCGAGGTGCCGGAGAAGGAGAACATGCCGACCCAGACCTCACCGGTGACCTCGTCGACGGCGACGTCGTTGACGCGACCGCTTCCGGGGACGGCGATGAGCGGCTCGAGGGTGTCGGCGTCGTAGGCACGCACGACGTTGGCCGAGTTGTCGGCGGCGTAGACGATGCCACGCTCGGAGTCGACGGCGACCGAGTTGATGTAGTTCGCCTGGACGCTGTCGATCACGGTGCCGTAGGTGGCCGAGGAGGTGTCGCCGTCCACGACCGAGATCTGGCCGTTGGCCTGGCCCTCGACCGTCTGGTTGGAGTACGACGCGACGTAGATGCGCTTGGTGTCGGCGTCGAACACCGGGCGGGCGTTGTGGGTGACGGTCGCGGGGAGCACGTCGACCTTGGCGTCGTTGGCGTGCAGGTCCGCGCCGCCGTCCTTGACCAGGTTGGCGTCCGAGACGTCGACCGCGATGACCGGGACCTTGAAGGTGCCGCCGCCGCCGTTGGAGACGATCAGGCCGGTGTAGGCGATCTCGTTCTCCTCGTCGATGGTGACGTCGAGCGCGCCGTAGTTCTGGCCGGCCGTGAGGTCGCCGCTGACCTGGTTGAACGCACCGTCACGCAGCGGGAGCGCGATCCGGGCCTCGACGGTCTTGGTGGCCAGGTCGATCACGGTGAGGTGCCCGGGACGGTTGGCGTTGCCGTTCTTGGCGCCCATCGAGGCGACGTACGCCTTGTTGGTGACGGTGTTGACCGCGACCTGGCGGGCGTTGTCGAGGATCGGGCTGCCGTCGGCCAGCTTCCAGAGGCGGTCGGCGTCGGTCGGCGCACCCTGCGACTTGTTGAAGATCACGATGCCGCCGCCGTAGCCGTAGTTGGCGCCGCCGTTGGTCTGGGTGATGTCGTTGCCGGTCATCTGCTGGCGCACGTGCACCGAGACGAACGTCGGGTCGGCGCTCGGGTCGATCGCCAGACCGTTGGGGGAGAAGTGGGTCCGCAGCGAGCTCTGCGACTGCTGGCCCTGGCCGTTGGGGGACCAGGCGATGCCGGCCCAGCTCTGGGCCTGGTTCTCGCGGCCACCGTTGAGGCGGGTCAGGTTGGTGTAGTCGAACTGCTTGCTGACCGTCTTGGTCTTCGCGTCGACCTCGACCAGCTTGGCGGCACCGCCGGTGGTGGAGTAGCCCCACTTCCAGCCGATCTCCTGCTCGTTGCTGTCGTAGACGGTCTCGCGGAAGCGGACGTCGCTGCGCGCCTGGGCGTCGGTCCGGTAGAACTTCCGGTTCACCGGGTCGAAGGCGGACTGGTAGCCCTGCGAGATCGGGGTGTCGACGGACTCGACCTGGTAGCTCCAGCCCGACTCCTCCTCGCCCTCGGCCTGGGCCGGCTGCGGGGCCAGCGCGAGAGGCGCGGCAACCAGCGCGAAGCCGGTGACAGCGGTCAGGCCGCGGTGCCTCCACCGCGTCGTGGCCGTTGAGTTGACCTTCATTTCGTCCCTTTCCTCGTCGGCACGCTCGGAATCGTGCCGGCTGTCCTGCCGCGGACTGGTTGCCCGATTCAGCAGATGATGATTAGGTAAGCCTAATCTTTATCAGACCTTAAGCCGATCCTTGGGCTGGACGCAAGTTATTCATCTGATGAAGAGCAGGGTAGCCTTACCTGCACTGCGACACGGGGACTCGGGACGGCCCTGGCGACGTGGACCACGCGACGAGTCGGATCGAGGAAGACCCATGACCATCCAGTACAGGCCTGCCCGCACACGCGGACTGATCGGGGCGGCGCTCGGCGTCGCCCTCGCCGCAGCGGCCCTGGTGCCGTTGTCGCCCCCTGCCCAGGCGCTCGTCACGCCCGTGGTCACCAACGGCGGGGTGAACGCGAAGATCACCCTCAGTGACGACCACTTCCACCCGGGCGACACCATCACCATCTCGGGGGAGGGCTTCGCGACCGACCCGGGTACGGCGGCGCTTCCGGGCAACCCCGTGCTGGCCGTCAAGGTCAACGGTGACGACTTCGCCGCCACCGGGTTCCCCTGGGTGGCCGGCGGCCCGTCCAACATCGACCCCTCCACCCTGCCCACCAGCGGCGGCTCGGGCGGCTACGCCGCCTTCGAGATCGTGAACGGCGAGTTCGACGGCACCCTGACCATCCCGGCCAGCTGGAACGCCGACAACCCGGGCACCGTCGTGCTGAACTTCCTGGGCGGCTCGCTGAGCACCACCAGCCCGGGCAAGGTGCTCACGCCCATCGGCATCCAGCCCTCCGTCACGGTCCTGCGACCTGACGAGCGCTTCATCGAGGTCACCTCGATCGCGCACACGCCGGGCTCGAACAACAACAAGTCCCTGGCCGTCAAGGTGCGCAACTTCAAGCGCAACGGCGGTGGCGCCCAGAAGATCGCGTTCAAGATCGACTCGGCCGACATCGTCGTCGACGGCGTCGCGGACCTCCAGTGCAAGCAGACCGACGCCGAGGGCGACGGTGACTTCGTGATCCAGCTGCCGACGCAGGTCGACAGCCTCACTGCCGGCGGCCACACCCTCAATGCGCTGGTCGGTACCGACTGCGGCGCGGTCCTCCCGTCCGACCCGGGCTTCCCGGTCGGCGGCTGGGCAGGCAACTTCCCGGCGCCGTTCAAGGTCGCGACCGCGACGATCAGCAGCACCACCCACGTCGCCGGCGGCACGCTGTCGGTGGACCTGGCGGGCTACACCAAGGCCGGCGGTGGCCAGAAGGTCGCGCTGCTGCTCGACGCTGCGCCGTTCCCGAACTACTCCTCGAGCCCGACGATCGAGCCGTGCGTCGTGACCAGCGTCGCCGGCGACGGCACCGCGACCGTCAACCTGCCGGCCGGCCTCAGCACCGGTGCGCACACGCTCAACGTCCTGGCCGGTACGGCCTGCGGCTCGGGCATCCCCGAGGCGCCGTCGCGTTCGATCGCTCTGCCGTTCACCGTCGTCGAGCAGCCGCTCGCGTTCTCGAAGGCTCCGACCTACGCCGGCACACCCCGCGTGGGGGTGCGCAGCACCTCGTCCGTGACGGCCAACAAGCCGGGCGTCACGCTGACCTACCAGTGGCTGCGCAGCGGCGTCGCGATCACCAACGCGAAGTCCTCGAGCTATGTCGCGACCGCCGCCGACGCGAAGAAGACCCTGTCGGTGCGGGTCACCGCGACCCTGGGTGAGGACGTCGTCCAGGCGACGTCGGTGGCCCGGACCGTCGCTCTCGGCGTGATCAGCAACAAGACCCGGGCGGCCACGTCCGGCACCTTCAAGGTCGGCAGGACCGTCAAGACCACCGCAGGCCGGTGGTCTGTCGCGGGCCTGACCGTGAAGTACCAGTGGCTGCGCAACGGCAAGGCGATCAAGGGTGCGACCAAGGCGAGCTACAAGCTCGTGAGGGCGGACAGGTCGCGCAGCGTCTCGGTCAAGGTCACCGTCAGCCGGACCGGCTACACCACGGCCAGCTCCACCGCTGCGGCGAAGAAGGTCAAGTGACCTCGTGAGCTCGAAGCAGCTGTCCAGGGGCGCGGCGGCGCTGGCCGTAGCCGCGCTCCTGGGCACCCTTCTCTCCGCGTGCGGCTCGGATCGTGCAGCGATCGACGGGCCCACCCGGTCGATCACCGATGTCCGCGGCGAGACGGTCGAGATCCCCGTGACGCCCGAGCGCGTCGTCACCCTCAGCGAGCCCACCCTCGACGGAGCACTCGCGCTCGGCGTCACGCCGGTGGGCACGGTCAGCGGTCGTGGCCAGGCCGGAGCTCCCGGCTACCTGGTCGATCTCGCGGGCGACATCCCGTTGCTCGGTGGTGTCGCACAGCCGAACTTCGAGGAGATCGGGGACGCGCGGCCGGACCTCATCCTCGTCGACGAGACGAGCATCAACAACAACCCGCCGGCGATCGAGGCACTCGAACGGATCGCGCCGTTGGTCGTCACCGGCCACGCCGGAGGTGACTGGCGTGAGAACCTCGCGCTCACGGCCGACGCGCTCAACCTCGCGGAGAAGGGTCGGGAGGTCATCGCGGAGTACGACGCCGAGGTGACCCGGGTCAAGGCAGCGCTGACCGATGTCGCGAACGACACCTTCTCCGTCGTGCGGTGGCAGGGTGGCGCGCCGTCGCTGATCCTCAAGGAGCTCCCCGCCGGCGTCGCGCTGGAGGACCTCGGTCTGGCACGTCCGCCGAGCCAGGACAAGCGCGGTCGCGGCCACTCCAGCCCGATCTCGCTGGAGAACCTCGCCGACATCGACGCCGACCGGATGTTCTTCGGGACCCTCGGTGGATCCAGCGTCAGCAACCCCTCCGCGGGTGGCGGCACCGGACTGGACGCTGCCCGCCAGGCACTGGCCGAAGCGGTCAAGGTGCCCGGCTTCACCTCACTCACGGCCTACCAGGACGACGCGATCATCCCCGTCGACGGTTCGCTGTGGACCTCGACCGGCGGGCCGTTGCTGATGCGTCGTCTCGTCGAGAACATCGAAAGAGAGCTCGCCCGATGATCCGGACCACGCACGCGTCCCGCACGTCCCGCACGTCCCGCACGTGTGGCAGGGGGCTGGTGGCCTCGCTGCTCCTGCTGCCCTCGGCCCTGCTCGCGCTGGGCTCCCCGGCGTACGCCGCCGACCACACGACACCGGACGGCGCCGGCTACTCCGGCCCGACGGCGGTCGTCTTCGGCAGCACCATCCGGGTCGAGGGGACGGGCTGGAAGCACCCCGACGGCTCGGGGTCGGGTGTCGTGGCGAAGCTCGACGCTGCTCCGGGCAACCCTGGCGTCCAGACCAACCGGGTCGTCGCCGACCCGGTCAACGGCGGCAGCTTCGCCGACAAGACCGTGCAGGGCGCGGTGCTGGCCAACGCCTCCGGCGACTGGCGCATCGACATCCCGTTCCCGAGCCTGCTGAACTCCTCGACCGACTGGCTCCCGGGGGAGACCCACCTGGTCCGCCTGCTCAGCGGCGGACTCAGGAGCGGGGACACCCCGCGGTCCGTCGTCGTCGAGTTCTCGGTGAGCGAGCCGTCCAACACGTGCGCCGACACCAACGCCACGGTCGAGATCGGTTCACCGACGGCCGAGCTGGGTGGCAAGGTCCGCCTCACCGGCACCGGTTGGTGCCACCCCTCCGAGGGTGCGTCGAGGATCGCGATCAAGCTCGACCAGGGCGCGCACTCACGTGTCGCCGGGATCCTCGGCGACAACGCGACGATCTGGGCGATCATCGACCCGGACCCGGCAACGGGCTCCTTCGACACCGAGATCACGCTGCCCGACGGCACTCTCGCCACGTCCAGGGACGAGGCCGGCAAGGCCTTCGGAGAGGGCGGCCACTGGCTCAACCTCCTGACCGGGAGCCTCAAGCCCGGTGACGTCGGTCGGAGCCTGCGCGTCGACTTCACGGTCGGCGCCTACTCGCCGAGCGGCGCACCGACGCCCCTGGGCGACGACGAGCTCACCGCCGCCACGAAGGGCGGCGTCGAGGTCGTCCGCAGCGCGACCTCCCTCGCCGTCACCGTGCCCGGCACGGTCAGGGGCGACTGGGTGCACCTCGACGTCTACTCCAGCGGCGCGCCGCGGGCGCTGTGGGGCGGCACGAAGTGGTTCCGGGTGGGCGCCGGCGGAGTCGTCACCGCCCCGCTCGCGGGCATCACACTCCCTGTCGGCTCCAACAAGCTGACCGTCCAGTCCGGCAACCAGGGTGAGGTCGGTCGACTGCTCGGCTGGGCACCGCTGGTCGTCACGGCCACCGGGTCCTCCGGATCGGGCACCGGATCGACGGGCTCGTCCGGCGGCTCGTCCGGATCGGGCGGCACCACCTCCAGCGGGTTCACGCCGGTGGCCGCCGGTGTCCCGGCTCCTGCTGCCGCGACGGCGCCGCCGACGACACCTGCCGCTCCGGTCGCCTCGATGGAGGAACTGCACTCCGACAACGCAGGCGAGGTGAGCAGCGTGCTCGAGGGCACCGAGCTGCTCATCACCGTGCCGGGCGGTGGCCTCGGTGAGTGGGTCCACGTCCGTCTGTACGACGCCGCCGGTGACGTCGCCCTCGGCTGGGCCCAGCTCGACGCCAGTGGACAGTTCCGGGTCGACGTGAGTGCTCTCGGCACCGCCCGGTTCAAGCTCGCCCTCCAGGGCGCGGACGGAGCGCTCATCGGCTGGACGGGTGCCGGCGCGGACACGCCCACCGCTGCTGTTCCGGCCGGGGCCTCCGGTGCGCCTGCTGCGTCCCCCCGGGTGAGCGACGAGGGAATCGGCGCCACCACCCTGCTCAACTTCGGGCTCTCCGGCGTCGGAGTGCTCTCGCTCCTCGGCACGGCCGCTGCGCTCGGCGCGGGCCGTCCCTCCCGAAAGGTCGCTCCTTGATGTCCACGAAGCCCCGTCGTACCAGCGTCCTGCTGGCTCTCGGCGCCCTGCTCCTGCTCGTGATCGGTCTCGGCGCGACCGCGTCGGCCATCCCGGGCGGCGGCGCCAGCCCGAACACGCCCGGCACCTCCTCGTCGATCCCGACTCCGTCGGTGCCGGTCGGCGGGACCATCCGGTTCCAGGTCGGTGGCTTCCCGGCAGGGGAGACCCTCTTCATCAAGATCGACGACGAGAAGTTCTGCGCCTCGCCGCCGTTCGGTGCGTGCGTCTACCACCAGCAGAAGATCGGGGCCAACGGGTCGGTCAGCGGTTCCTTCACCCTGCCGGCGGGCCTGGCGCCCGGACCGCACCACCTCCGGTTCCTGGCCTCCGAGCAGACCGATGCCGGGCTCAAGGGCTTCACCCGCAAGAGCCCCGGATTCACCGTGACCGCGGCCAGCATGGGCTCGGGCTCGACGGGCTCGGGGTCGACCGGATCGGGCTCGGGCTCCTCGAGTGGCGGCCAGGTCGGCGCCGGCACCACCACCGGTGCCACCGGCGCGGTCACGCCGGGAGCACAGGACACGACCACCGGCACCCTGGCGGCCGGGCCGCGCGAGGCCCCGGCCCAGGGCGCTGAGGGGGCCGCCCCCGCCGCGGAGCCGCAGGCGACGCTGGTGGCCGCGCCGAGCGCCGCACCGGTCGAGAGCGCGGACATGACGTCGGTGCCGTGGATCGGGCTCTACGTCCTGATCGGCTGCCTGCTCGTGTCGAGCATGACCACCACGGTCGTGGTCCTCAGGCGCCGCTGAGCGAGCATCGACTAGGGTTTCGCGTCGTGGACCGACTCCAGGTGCAGTGGTCAGGAACGACCCGGACGTTCGAAGGTCCTCGCGTCGTCGTGGGACGTGAGCTCGACTGTGACGTCCCCGTCGCCGATGCCCGTGCGTCGCGGCACCACGCCTTCCTCCAGGTCGAGGACGGCATGTGGGTGGTCGTGGATGCCAGCAGCAACGGGACCTTCGTCGCCGGGCAGCGGATCACCCGCCTCCCGCTGACCGGAGCGCCTGTCAGCCTCCACCTCGGTGGCCCGACCGGCGAGGCCGTCGTCGTGACGGTGCTCGCCGCCCAGGGTCCCGGCGGGGGAGTGCCGGCAGCGCCCCCGCGCCCGCAGGCAGCGCCCCACTCGTCCCGGCCGGTCCCGGCCCCCCAGCCGCCTCAGCCCCAGGCGCCCCTCGGCGGCGAGTTCTGGAAGAACCTGCCGCCGCCGCAGCTGCCCGCCAGCGGCGCACCGGCCGACGCCTGGCGTCCGGTCGGGGTGCTGCCGCCGGGCCAGTTGCCGCACGGCCACTCGGTGGTGCTCCCGCAGCAGGTGCAGTCCGGCCGCTCGCTCGGCATCGGTCGCGACCACGACAACGACATCGTGCTCGACGACGCACTGGTCAGCCGTCGGCACGCGCGCCTCGACCCACCCACGGCGACCAGCCTCGCCGTCCTCCACGACCTCGGCTCCTTCAACGGCACCTTCGTCAACGGCCACCGGGTGCAGGGCGCTGTCCAGCTGCCGGTGGGCTCCGAGATCATCTTCGGCAACCAGACCTTCCGCTGGGACGGCCACCAGCTCGTCGCCTCCTCCACCGCCCACGAGTTCACGTTGTACGCCGACGGCCTCACCCAGGTGGTCGGTGGCGGCAAGCGTCTGATCGAGAACATCTCCTTCAAGCTCGAGCCGCGCAGCCTGACGGCCGTCATCGGGCCCTCGGGCGCAGGCAAGTCGACCCTGCTCGGCGCGCTCACCGGGCTCAAGCCGGCCAGCCACGGCCGCGTGATCTGGCAGGGCCACGACCTCTACCAGCACTACGACCAGCTGCGCTTCCAGATCGGTCTCGTCCCGCAGCAGGACATCCTGCACCCGCAGCTGAAGGTCAAGCAGGGGCTGCGTTTCGCCGCCCAGCTGCGTCTGCCCCCGGACACCACGGCGCAGGAGTGGGACGCCCGCGTCAACCACGTCGCCAACCAGCTCCAGCTCACCGAGCGCATGGAGAACCGGATCGGCACCCAGCTCTCCGGCGGCCAGCGCAAGCGTGTCTCGATCGCGACCGAGCTGCTCACCGCACCGCCGCTGCTGTTCCTCGACGAGCCGACGTCCGGCCTCGACCCCGGCCTCGACCTCGAGGTCATGCGCCAGCTGCGAAGCCTCGCCGACGACGGCCGGGTGGTGATGGTGGTGACCCACTCGGTCCTCGCTCTCGACGTCTGCGACAACGTGCTCGTGCTGGCCCCGGGCGGCAAGATCGCCTACTTCGGCCCTCCGGACAACGTGCTGGCGCACTTCGGCAAGACCAACTACCCCGAGGTCTTCGACCTGCTGGACGACGCCGACCTGTGGCAGCGCATCCCGGCGCCCCAGCACGCGTCCTCGACCGGGCAGCTGCCGCAGCAGTCCTACGGCGCCGCGGTGCCGGCGCCCCCGCGCCAGTCGGTCTCGCGCCAGCTGTCCACGCTGGTGAAGCGCAACCTCGCGGTCGTCCTGGCCGACCGACTCCTGCTCGGCATGCTCGTCCTGCTGCCCCTGATCCTGGGCGGGCTGAGCCGGGTCGTGCCCGGCAGCGCCGGCATCTCGGTCGCCGAGGCGGCCGGCCGGGTCGGGGAGGCGCAGCAACGTGTGACGGTCCTCATCGTGGCCGCCTGCCTGATGGGCACGGCCCTGGCGATCCGTGAGCTCGTCGGCGAGAGACCGATCTTCCAGCGTGAGTACGCCGTCGGCCTCTCGCCCGGCGTCTACTTCACGAGCAAGGTGCTGGTCCTCGGCAGCGCCGCCTTCGTGCAGGGCCTGGTCGTCACCTTCCTCGCGACGGTCGGACTGCCCGGTGCGGACGGCCAGCTCGGCACGTTCCGCGTCGCCATCGCCATCGCCCTGTTGTCCTTCACCATGGTCGTGATCGGGCTCGCGCTCTCGGCCCTCGTCACGAGCAGCGAGCAGACGATGCCCGCCCTGGTCGGCCTGGTGATGCTGCAGCTGGTGCTCTCGGGCGCGCTGTTCGAGATCGCCGGCCGGGTCGGTCTGGAGCAGATCGCCTGGCTCTCCCCGTCACGCTGGGGCTATGCCGCCTCGGCCTCGGCGATCCAGCTCGCCGACGGCTTCGCCGACACCGACAAGGCGGACTGGATCGCCGAGAGCGGTGGCGCGCACTACGTCATGGACCTGATGGCGCTCGGCCTGCTCGGTGTGCTCGCCTTCGGACTCGGGCTCCTGCTCGTGCGACGCAGCGCGACCTCCGACAGCTGAGGCGCGTCCCTGGTCACTCCTCGAGACGCCAGGCCTGCCGCATCGAGAGCTGGCCACCGCTCTGCATGAGCGCCCGGCGGTAGATCCGTTCGGCCACGAGGACCAGGGCTGCGGCAAGGGCGAGGAGCAGGCCCAGTGCGACCACGGCCTCCCACCACTGGGCCTCGCCGTTGATCAGTCGCACCGGCATCGCCACCGCTGACAGGGGCGGGACGAACGATCCGATCGTCTCGGCCCGTCCCTCGAGGAAGGCCGAGCCGAGGAAGACGGCGAGCAGCAGCATCGTCACCGGGGTGGCGGTGGACTGGAGGTCCTCGTTGCGGCTGGCGAGCGCGCCGGCCACGGCCCACAGGCAGGCCAGGGCGAGGAAGCCGACCAGGAAGAAGGCCAGGAACCACACCAGGTCACCGGTGAGGCCGGGGATGAACGAGCCGTAGTCGGTCAGGCTCAGCCCGAGCATCCCGACGGCGACGTACACCGTCAGCTGCCCGACCGCCAGTGCGGTGTTGCCGATGACCTTGCCGGCCAGCAGCTGTCGCAGGGGTACGGCGGCCGCGATCATCTCCACGATCCGGGACTGCTTCTCCTCGGTGACGCTCTGGGCCAACGTCATGCCGAAGATGATCGAGGCGAGGTAGAACATGAAGGCGAGGGCGAACCCGAGGAAGTCGCGCAGCTCGGAGAGCTGTTCGTCGCCGTCGAGCTGACGCACCGCGAGTTCGGTGCCTGCGGTCAGCTCATCGACACTCGTCCCCGCCGCGTCGGCATTCCTGGCCAGCACCTCGGCCTGCACCGTCGTCTCCACCACCGAGCGCAACGCGTCCGGAGCGGACTCGCGGGTGACCAGGGTCCAGATGCCCTCGGCGTCCTGGGTGACCCACGCGTCGGCCGACTCGTCGTCGACGGCGGCGCGGGCTGCGGCGTCGTCGTCCTCGGTGAGGGCGGTGATCTCGACGTCCTCGTCGATCCCGGGCGCGTCCTCCACGAGCCGCTCGACCAGCGCGGCGGCCTGGGGACTGCTGGTGACGACGTCGTACGAGCTCGTCCTGCTGTCCAGCCACGCCTGGAGACCGATCAGGCCGACCAGGATCGCCAGGGTCATCAGGGAGCCGATGATGAAGGAGCGGTCGCGGAGCTTCACGCCGATCTCGCGACCGGCGACCACCGCCCAGATCGGGCTGGTCCTCTCAGGCTTCTGGGTCTGCTGGTTCGTCGTCTCGCCACTCATGCCGTCACCTCGCGGTAGATCTCGCTGAGCCGGGGGACGACCCGGCTGAAGTCGTGGACCGGTCCGCGTGCAGCGGCCTGTCCGAGGAGCTGTTGCTCGGCACCGTCGCTCAGCACGTCGAGCACGGCTTCGGGACCGGACACGTCGACCACCTGGAGCCCGGACAGCTCGCGCACCCAGCCGGCGTCGGCTCCCAGCCGGATGCGGTAGCGCAGCGGGGCGCCGGCCCGCAGCTCGTCGGCGGTGCCCTCGGCGACCACCCGGCCGCGGGCCATCACGACCAGCCGGTCGCAGAGCTGGTCCACCAGGTCCAGCTGGTGGGAGGAGAAGACCACCGGGACGCCGCTCGCGGCACGCTCGCGGAGCAGGTCGGTCATCGCATCGATCGCGAGGGGGTCGAGACCGGAGAAGGGCTCGTCGAGGATGAGCATGTCGGGTCGGGGGACCAGCGCCGCCACGATCTGGACCCGCTGCTGGTTGCCCAGGGAGAGCTTCTGCAGGGGCTCCTTGGTCCGCTCGCCCAGGCCGAAGCGTTCGAGCAGCTCGATGATCTCCCCACGTGCGGCGGCGGGCTGGAGGCCGCGCAGCCGGGCGAGGTAGACGAGCTGTTCGAGGATCGGCTGCTTCGGGTAGAGGCCGCGCTCCTCGGGCATGTACCCGAAACGGCGCCGGTCGGCGGCGTCGACGGGACGCCCCTGCCACCGGACCTCTCCGGCGTGGTGGGCCAGGACCCCCATCGCCATCCTCATGGTGGTCGTCTTGCCTGCGCCGTTGCCGCCGACGAAGCCGGTGAGTCCGCCGGCGGGCACGGTGAAGGAGACGTCGTCGACGGCGACGAGGTCGCCGAAGCGTCGGGTCAGTCCTCTGATCTCGAGCATGGCCCCACGCTAGGGGCCACGACGGGTCGCGCGGATCAGCCGGAGGGCGGAACCCGGCCGGTCCCGTCCTCCTCCGCAGGGAGGAGGTGGTGCTGGTGGACCCAGACCACTGCGCGGACCCGGTCGCGCAGGTGCAGCTTGGCCAGGCACCCGGACACGTAGGTCTTCACGGTGGCTTCGCCGAGCACGAGCCGCTCGGCGATCTCGGCGTTGCTCAGTCCCTGCCCGAGCAGGAGCAGCACCTCGCGCTCACGGTCGGTCAGCCGTGCCAGCTCGGGGGGAGGGAGCCGCGCCGGGTCGTCGGCGGGCGCGGCCGTGGTCATCCGCTCGATCACCCGCAGGGTCACCTCGGGGGCGAGCAGGGCGTGGCCCGAGGCGGCGGCGCGGACGGCGGCCACCAGGGCGTCGGGATCGGAGTTCTTGAGCAGGAACCCGGTGGCGCCGGCGTCCAGGGCGTCGAAGAGGTAGTCGTCGCGGTCGAACGTGGTCAGCATGACGACCGGTCCCAGCCCCTCGGCGACCAGCTGGCGGGTGGCCTCGATCCCGTCGGTGCCGGGCATCTGCACGTCCATCAGCACGACGTCCGGCCGCAGGGCGCGGGCCCGGGCGACGGCAGCTGCGCCGTCGGCCGCCTCACCGACGACCTCCATGTCGTCCTCGACGGACAGGATGAGCCGGAAGCCCGAGCGCACCAGCTGCTGGTCGTCGACCAGCAGCACCCGCACCGGCGTGCTCACGTCTCCTCCAGCGGGAAGCGCACGCGGACCCGGTACCCGCCGACCGCCCGCGGTCCGACATCGACGGTGGCCCCGCGAGCCGTGGCGCGTTCGCGTACGCCGAGCAGGCCGAGCCCGCTCCCGGACGTGCCCTGGCGGGGTCGACCGTCGTCGGTCACCTCGATCTCGGCATAGGGAGGGGTGGCGACCCGGTCGACGCGCAGCGCGAGGTGCGCGGTGCCGGCGGTCGAGTGGCGACGGACGTTGGTGAGCGCCTCCTGGGCGATCCGGTACAACGAGGTTCCCAGCGGCCCGGGGAGCGAGTCGGCGGCGCCGACCGGGTTCTCGACCAGGTCGTAGCCGACCTGCAGGCCCGGACCAGCGGCATGCTCGGCCAGGGAGGGCAGCTGGTCCACGGCGGGCTCGGGCGCCCGGTCGGCGGGACCGTCCGCCGGCCCGCTCGGTGCCCGCAGCGTGCCGACGAGGCGCCGCATCTCGGTCACGGCGTCGCGGGAGGAGTGCTCGACCTGCGACAGCGCACTCGCGACGGCGGCGTCGTCGCGACCCAGCACCCGGCGGCCGGCGGCGGCCTGGATGCCGATCACCGACACGTGGTGCGCGACCACGTCGTGCAGCTCCCGTGCGATCCGGATCCGCTCGTCGAGGACGGCCCGCTCCCGCAGCTCGGTGGCCTGGCGGGCGATCGTCTCCGCCTGCTCGGCCAGCCGGCCGCGCTGACGCGCGCTGCGCCAGGCCACCTGTCCGCCGATGACGGCGCCTCCGAAGTACAGCGCGTTGACCAGCGCCGTGGTCAGGACCGCAGCGACGACCGGGCCGACCAGTCCGACCTGCTCGTCGGCCTCCAGCCCGAGGTCGTCCATGAGGTTCTCGTAGGCATTGCTGAGCGAGAGCTGCCAGGCGATCCACACCGCCATGCCGAAGAGCACCACGCTGACCACCACGAGCATCTGCCGGCGGCTCCGTGCCCAGGCGGCGCCGGAGAAGAACGCAGCGAAGTAGACGATCTGCAAGGGGATCGCGCCCATCAGGCCGGGCAGCAGCACCCCCGTCAGGAACATGTGGATCCCCGCGAGGACCAGCACGGTGAGCGGCCAGCGCCGGCGGAAGACCAGCAGCAGACAGCCGCTGGCGATCACTGCCCAGTGCACCCACCAGTGACCGGGGGTGTGCTCGAACGCGTTCATCGAGCGGAGCAGCTCGACCATCGTCACGCTCGAGGCGAAGGTGACCAGCCCGACCACGACGTCCACGGGCCCCAGCCCCGTCGGCCGGGCCCAGTCGTCCTCGACCGCGAAGAAGGCGAGGACCCGCTCGCGGAGCAGGCGGCGCGCGTTCACCCAGTCACACTAGTCACGGTGCGGGAATGCCCCCGTCGCCCCGCGCCTTGGACCCAGTGATGACTTCCGCCGATCTGCCCCGCCTCTCCGTCCTGGACCTCGTCCCCGTCCGCAGCGACCAGACGAGCGGGGACGCCATCGCCGCGTCCCTGGACCTCGCGCGCAGCGCCGACCGGCTCGGCTACGAGCGCTTCTGGGTGGCCGAGCACCACAACATGCCGGCCGTCGCCGCGACCAACCCGCCGGTCCTGATCGGCCTGCTCGCCTCGGTGACCGAGCGGATCCGGCTCGGATCCGGGGGCGTCATGCTCCCCAACCACGCGCCGCTGGTCGTCGCCGAGCAGTTCGCGCTCCTCGAGGCCGCCTTCCCCGGACGGATCGACCTGGGCATCGGCCGCGCCCCCGGCAGCGACCCGGTGACCAGCTGGGCACTGCGCCACGGCGCCGGGGGAGTGGACGACGACGCAGTCACCCGTTTCCCGGAGTACGTCGACAACGTGCTCGCGATGATGGAGCCGGCCGGCGTCGGCCTGGCCGTGCGCGGTGGCCAGCACCTCCTCAAGGCCACCCCGGTCGCGCGCTCGGTGCCGCAGATCTGGCTGCTGGGCTCCTCGGACTACTCCGCCCGGCTCGCTGCGGCCAAGGGCATGCCCTACGTCTTCGCCCACCACTTCTCCGGCACCGGGACCGCGGAGGCGCTCGCGCTCTACCGCTCGACCTTCCAGCCCTCACCCGAGCTGGACCAGCCGCGCACCTTCCTCACTGTCAACGCCTCGGTCGCCGAGAGCGAGGAGCAGGCCGCCCGGCTCGCGCTCCCGCAGCTCCTCCAGATGCTGGCGCTGCGCACCGGGGCACCGCTCGTCGCCCAGCGCACCGTCGAGGACGCCGAGACCATCGTCGACGCCGGACTGCCCGAGGGCCACGAGTCGCTGATCGAGGCCATGCGGACCCGCTGGGTGATCGGGAACGCCGCGGGTGCGCGCGCCCGGATCGCGGAGCTCGCCACGACGTACGGCGTCGACGAGGTCATGGTCAACCCGGTCGGCGGCGCCCTCGTCGGCACCGCTGCGGCCACCTCGCCTGCCCGTGAGCAGACCCTGGAGCTCCTCGCAGGCTGACCGGAGGCGAAGGGCAGCCGCTCGTCGATTGGGACTTCGCCGACGGGTCCACATAGACTGGCGTGTCGGTCCAACGTGGATTTCGTGTGTGGTGCACGAGTTCGCGAGGTCCACCGCGTCCCCGCCCTCATCGGCAGGCCCCGGAGGTTCCCGGACCACCGGTAGACAACATCCCCTACAAGATTGTGAGACATGGCAAAGAAGGAAGGCGTCATCGAGATGGAGGGCTCCGTCGTGGAGGCCCTTCCGAACGCCATGTTCCGCGTGGAGCTGAGCAACGGCCACAAGGTCCTCGCTCACATCAGCGGCAAGATGCGTCAGCACTACATCCGGATCCTCCCCGAGGACCGCGTGGTGGTGGAGCTCTCCCCGTACGACCTCTCCCGTGGGCGGATCGTCTACCGCTACAAGTGAGCCACCGGCTCACTGCTGTCGCCACTAGCTAGAAAGGGCTGACATGAAGGTCAACCCGAGCGTGAAGAAGATCTGTGACAAGTGCAAGGTGATCCGTCGCCACGGCCGCGTCATGGTGATCTGCGAGAACCCGCGCCACAAGCAGCGCCAGGGCTGAAGCCCTGTCGTTCGACCACAACTGAACATCAACCCATCAACGTGATCGCTTAGCTGCCCGCAACGGCAGCGAATCACCTCCGGAGCGGATGGCCGGAGCTGGGACCCAGTGCCCGGACGCATCACGACCAGACCACCGTGAATTCCAAGGAGACGCCTTTCATGGCACGCCTCGTCGGAGTTGACCTCCCGCGCGACAAGCGCATCGAGATCGCACTCACCTACATCTACGGCATCGGCCGTACCCGCTCCCAGCAGCTGCTGGAGGTCACGGGCGTCAGCCCCAACCTCCGGGTGCACGAGCTCGGAGATGAAGAGCTGGTCAAGCTCCGCGACGCCATCGACGCCGCGGGCATCAAGATCGAAGGTGACCTCCGTCGTGAGGTCCAGGCCGACATCCGTCGCAAGATCGAGATCGGCAGCTACCAGGGTCGCCGTCACCGCATGGGCCTTCCGGTCCGCGGACAGCGCACCAAGACCAACGCTCGTACCCGCAAGGGCCCGAAGCGCACGGTTGCCGGCAAGAAGAAGGCCAAGTGATCTGAGCCTCCGGCTCATCACTGCCTCACGACCAGCTTTCTCAAGGAGATAACGCATGCCTCCCAAGGCTCGCGCGGGCGCCAAGAAGGTCCGCCGCAAGGAAAAGAAGAACGTTGCTCAGGGCGAAGCCCACATCAAGAGCACGTTCAACAACACGATCGTCACGATCACCGACCCCACCGGGGCAGTGATCTCGTGGGCCTCCGCCGGCACCGTCGGCTTCAAGGGCTCCCGCAAGTCCACCCCGTACGCCGCACAGATGGCTGCCGAGGCAGCTGGTCGTCGGGCGATGGATCACGGAATGAAGAAGATCGACGTCTTCGTCAAGGGCCCGGGTTCGGGCCGCGAGACGGCGATTCGTTCGCTGGGTGCGATCGGCCTCGAGGTCGGCACCATCCAGGACGTGACCCCCGCCCCGCACAACGGCTGCCGCCCGCCGAAGCGCCGGCGCGTCTGAGCGTCTGACCAGGACTTAGAGGAGATACCACCATGGCCCGTTACACCGGACCTATCACCAAGAAGTCGCGCCGTCTCGGCGTCGACCTCGTCGGCGGCGACGCTGCCTTCGAGAAGCGCCCCTACCCGCCCGGACAGCACGGCCGCGCGCGGATCAAGGAGAGCGAGTACCGCAACCAGCTGCAGGAGAAGCAGAAGGCGCGTTACACCTACGGCATCCTCGAGCGCCAGTTCCACAAGTACTACGTGGAGGCTGCTCGCCGCCAGGGCAAGACCGGCGACAACCTGCTCCAGCTCCTGGAGTGCCGCCTCGACAACGTGGTCTACCGTGCCGGCTTCGCCCGCACGCGCCGCGCTGCTCGCCAGCTCGTGTCCCACGGACACTTCCTGGTCAACGGCAAGAAGGTCGACATCCCGTCCTTCCAGGTCACGCAGTACGACATCATCGACGTGCGCGAGAAGTCGCTCGAGATGACGCCGTTCATCGTCGCCCGTGAGACCCACGGCGAGCGGGTCGTCCCGGCCTGGCTCGAGGCAGTCCCGACCCGCATGCGGATCCTGGTGCACTCGGTGCCGGTTCGCGCGCAGATCGACCTGCCCATCCAGGAGCAGCTCATCGTGGAGTACTACTCCAAGAAGTAGTTCTCGAGGCGGTCGGGGGCGGCAACGTCCCCGACTGCACCCTCTCTTCTCCTATTCGCACCACATCTGGATCCTCATATAGCGGTCGATCCGGAAAGGAAAGAAAAAAGTGCTCATCGCACAGCGCCCCACCCTGTCGGAGGAGACCGTCGACCAGTTCCGGTCGCGCTTCGTCATCGAGCCCCTCGAGCCCGGCTTCGGCTACACGCTCGGCAACTCGCTGCGTCGTACCCTCCTCTCCTCGATCCCCGGTGCCTCGGTCACGAGCATCAAGGTCGACGGCGTCCTCCACGAGTTCTCGACCATCGAGGGCGTCAAGGAAGACCTGACCGAGATCATCCTCAACCTGAAGGGTCTGGTCGTCTCCTCCGAGCACGACGAGCCCGTCACGATGTACCTGCGCAAGTCCGGTGCCGGTGACGTCACGGGTGCCGACATCGCGCCGCCCGCCGGCGTCGAGGTCCACAACCCCGACCTCAAGCTCGCCACCCTGGGCGACAACGGCAAGGTCGAGCTCGAGCTCGTCGTCGAGCGTGGCCGCGGCTACGTCTCCGCCGTCCAGAACAAGGGTGCCGACAACGAGATCGGCCGGATCCCGGTCGACTCCATCTACAGCCCCGTGCTGAAGGTGACCTACAAGGTCGAGGCCACCCGAGTCGAGCAGCGCACCGACTTCGACAAGCTCGTCATCGACGTCGAGACCAAGCCGTCCATCCTGCCCCGCGACGCCATCGCGTCGGCCGGTAAGACGCTGGTCGAGCTCTTCGGCCTGGCCCGTGAGCTCAACGTCGAGGCCGAGGGCATCGACATCGGCCCCTCGCCCGTCGACGAGCAGCTCGCCGCCGACCTCGCCCTCCCGGTCGAGGACCTGCAGCTGACCGTCCGGTCCTACAACTGCCTCAAGCGCGAGGGCATCCACACCGTGGGTGAGCTCCTCAGCCGCTCGGAGCAGGACCTGCTGGACATCCGCAACTTCGGTGCGAAGTCCATCGACGAGGTCAAGGCCAAGCTCCACGAGATGGGCCTGTCCCTCAAGGACAGCGCTCCGGGCTTCGACCCGTCCGCCGCCCTCGCGAACTACAGCGAGGACGAGGACGAGGACGAGAGCTTCGTCGAGGACGAGCAGTTCTGAGTTGATGGCGTGAGCGTGTCGCCAGTCGACGAGGACCGCACGGGCGCTCGCTGCGCTCGGCCCGCGGGACCTCGTCGACGCGGCTTCGCCGCGGGCGACACGCTGCCACGCCGCGGTTGGCTTCCGTAGGACCAGCCTTGGTCTGGCGGCAAGACGGCCGCGGGTGAATCTCACCAGTACCACCGCAGTTCGCAGCAGCACCTTCACCTGAATCTCCGGTACCTCACACGGCCGGATCCACCCCCGGTACCTCACACGGCCGGGGAGAAACGAGAGAGCAATGCCCAAGCCCAAGAAGGGGCCCCGCCACGGCGGGAGCGCCGCGCACCAGCGCCTCATCCTGTCGAACCTGGCCACCGCGCTCTTCGAGCACGGCCGGATCACCACGACCGAGGCCAAGGCGCGCACGCTGCGTCCGTACGCCGAGAAGCTGATCACCAAGGCGAAGAAGGCGCACGCGGGCGAGAACCCGCTGCACCAGCGTCGCGAGGTCCTCAAGGACATCCGCGACAAGGGCGTGGTCCACACGCTCTTCGCCGACATCGCGCCGACGTTCTCCGAGCGTCCGGGTGGCTACACCCGGATCACGAAGATCGGTCCCCGTGCGGGCGACAACGCCCCCATGGCCGTCATCGAGCTGGTGACCGAGGCGTTCACGCCGTCCGCGCCGAAGGCCCCCAAGGCCGAGCCGGTCGTCGAGGCTGCTCCGGCTGAGGTCGAGGAGGCCCCCGTGGCCGCCGAGGTCGAGGCCACCGAGGTCGAGGAGACCGAGGCCGCTGAGGTCGAGGCCACCGAGGAGGCTCCCGCCGAGGAGTCCGCCGAGGACGCCGACAAGGCCTGAGCCCTGCTCAACCGAAGGCCCGCCACCCGCGAGGGTGGCGGGCCCTCGTGCTTTTCTGCTGGCTCGCGAAGGTCCGTAGACTGGAGCCATGACGATCGACCTGGGGACCCCTCGCCTGATCGAGGACGGCCAGCGTGAGGTGCTGCTGGCGGCCCCGCGGGGCTACTGCGCCGGCGTCGACCGCGCGGTCGTGACCGTCGAGCAGGCGCTCGACCTCTACGGCTCGCCCGTCTACGTGCGCAAGCAGATCGTCCACAACAAGCACGTGGTGGCCAACCTCGAGGCGCGCGGCGCGATCTTCGTCGAGGAGCTCGACGAGGTCCCTGCTGGCGCCACCGTGGTCTTCTCCGCGCACGGTGTCTCGCCCGCCGTCGTCAACGAAGCGGCCGAGCGGGAGCTGAAGACCATCGACGCGACGTGCCCGCTGGTCACGAAGGTGCACCGGGAGGCCGTTCGATTCGCGGCCGACGGCTACACCATCCTGCTGATCGGACACGCCGGTCACGAGGAGGTCGAGGGCACCGCCGGCGAGGCCCCCGATCAGACCGTGCTCGTCGAGCACCCCGACGACGTGGACCGCCTGGAGTTCCCTGCGGACGCCAAGCTGGCCTGGCTCTCGCAGACGACCCTGAGCGTCGACGAGACGATGGAGACGGTCCGGCGGCTGCGCGCGAAGTTCCCCCAGCTCGAGGACCCGCCCAGCGACGACATCTGCTACGCCACCCAGAACCGCCAGGTCGCCGTCAAGGAGATCGGCGCCACCGCCGACCTGGTGATCGTGGTCGGCTCTGCCAACTCCTCCAACTCCGTGCGCCTGGTCGAGGTCGCCCTCGAGGTCGGCGCGAAGGCGTCGTACCGCATCGACGACGTGTCCGAGCTGGACGAGGCCTGGCTGGAGGGTGCCGCCACGGTCAGCGTCACCTCCGGTGCGTCGGTGCCCGACCACCTCGTGACCGAGGTCCTGGCCTACCTCGCCGAGCGCGGCTACCCCGACGCCCGGGCGGTCCAGACGGCCGAGGAGACCTTGGCCTTCTCGCTGCCCAAGGAGCTGCACCGCGACCTCAAGGCCGCAGGACGCAGCACCAAGACCGCCGTACGGCTCTGATGGCTCGCTACCTGGACGTCCACCCCGAGAATCCGCAGCCGCGGATGCTCCAGCAGATCGTCGACGCGCTGCACGACGATGCCCTGATCGCCTACCCGACCGACTCCGGCTACGCCCTGGGCTGCCGGGTCGGCAACCGCGACGGGCGGGACCGGATCCTCAAGATCCGCGGCCTCGACGACCGGCACCACTTCACCCTGGTGTGTCGCGACTTCAGCCAGCTCGGGCAGCTCGTCCACGTCGACAACGCTGCCTTCCGGGCGATCCGCTCCGCGACGCCCGGGCCCTACACGTTCATCCTGCCCGGCATGCCCGAGGTCCCGCGTCGGTTGCTCCACCCCAAGAAGCGCACCGTCGGCGTCCGCATCCCCGACCACGTCGTGGTGCGCGAGATCCTGGACCTGCTCGGCGAGCCCCTGCTGTCCAGCTCACTGATCCTGCCCGGCGAGACCGAGCCGCGGACGATGGGCTGGGAGATCAAGGAAGACCTCGACCACGTGGTCGACATCGTCGTCGAGGCGGGAGAGACCCCGGCCGAGCCGACCACCGTCGTGGACTGGTCCGACGGCGCCCCGGAGATCATCCGTCGCGGTGCCGGCGACCCCGATCGATTCTGAGCACGCTGCGTCAGCGTGGGTGACGTTCGGCGTACTGACGCCGCACGAGCAGCAGGGCCAGGCAGGCGCCGTACCCACCGGCGAGCGCGAGGGCGTGGGCCGACAGCCCTGAGACCGTGGCCTGGACCGCGCCGTCGCCCGCCTGGGCGATGGCCCCCGGCTCGCTGACGGCGAGCAGGAGGACGACCGTGAACATCGCGAGCGGTGGTGCCACCCCGACCGCGAAGAAGTCCTCGTGGCGGATGGTCAGCGCGGCGGCGACGCTGAGCGTCACGAACACCAGGTCGTAGAACAGGCCGAGGCCCTCGGAGAGCATCAGGTCCAGGACCATCGCTGTCACCAGCAGGGCGATGCCCAGCGGGACCGCGTCGCGTGCGGGGCGGACGCCCTGCTCCCACAGCGTGCGCGGCCGTGGACGTACGACGGCACTGGACACGTTCTCCACGTTAGTGCGGCAGGTCCCCGGATCCGGCGACCTGGGTGCCGTGTCGTGGTGCCGTGCTCAGAACGACGTACCGGCGCGCAGCCGCTCGAGGAGCGCTTCGGAGGTGAGGGGACGGGCGACGGCCCACCCCTGCAGCAGCCAGACACCGGAGCCGCTGGCGAAGGCGCGCTGCTCGGCGTCCTCGACCCCCTCGGCGACGACGGGGAAGCCGAGGTCGACCAGCAGGTCGGTGACGTGCACCAGCAGACGACGTCCGGCGGGGGTGTCGGTGGCGACGATGTCCCGGTCGATCTTCACCAGGTCCCACGGCCACTGGGTGAGCAGCGAGTAGGTGGCGTAGCCGGCGCCGTAGTCGTCGATGGCCAGCCCGATCCCTGCGTCGCGCAGCTCCTCGGCGGTGGCGCGGTGATCGTCGGTCCAGTCCTCGAAGGCGCGCTCGGAGACCTCCAGGACGAGCTCGATGCCGTGGATCCGCACCAGCTCGCGCAGGGTGGCGAGCAGGCCGCTGTCGGAGCGGAGCTGGGCGAACTCGATGTTGACCAGCAACGTGATCCGTCGGCCGACGAGCGCCTCGACCTGCCGGACGGCGTCGATGGCCCGCCGTGCGACGACCTCGGTGACCTCGTCGAGCAGGCTGGAGCGTTGGGCGGAGCCGACCACCAGCACGGGGGACAGGCGTCCGAAGACCTGGTCCTCGACCCGGACCAGGGCCTCCACGGCCTCGAGCTCACCGCTCTTCGCGGCGACCAGCGGCTGGAGGACCACGGCGAATCCGTCGTCGGAGAGGAGCCGGGCGATCACTTCCGACTGGGCCTCGGCCTGGACGCGCGGCCGGGCGTCCCTGGCCGCGCGCATCGCGGACTCGGCCCGGCGGATCACGGCGTCGATGAGCTCGTGCGGATCACGGGAGGCGGCCACACCGAGCGAGGCGCTCACCTGCATCACCTGGTCACCGATCGCCTGGGGCTCCTCGACGAGACTGCGGACCCGGGCGTCGAGCTCCTCGACGGCCGCGTCGCTGTCGAGCACGGTGAGCAGGATGAACTCGTCGCCACCGAAGCGGCACATCTCGACGTTCTCGGGGAGTCCGGTCCGCAACCGTGTGCCGAGGGCGCTGAGCACGAGGTCGGTGTCGAGGTGACCCAGCTCGGTGTCGAGTGGCTCGAGCCCGTCGAGGTCGAGGAAGACCACCACGATGCGGCGCTGGCCGCCGCGGGCATTGCCGAGACGCTCGACCCGCTGGCGGAAGTGGGGGTACGTCGGCAGCCCGGTCAGGTCGTCGGTGGTCGCCTGGTGGCGCAGCTGCTCCTCCTTCAGTGCGTGGGCGCGGGAGGTGTCGGAGAGTCCTGCGAGGGCGCTGAGCAGCCGGGCATCGGCCCGGGTGAAGGGGAGGTCGCCGCGCACCCGTTCGACCACGAGGTAGCCGTGCTCGTGGAGAGCGATGCTGAGCTGGCCCGGCCCGCTTCCGCTGGAGGGCTGGGTCCGTGCGTCCTGCGCCCGGATCGCGGACCTCGCGAATCCGGCGAGGGTGTTCTCGATCTGGTCGGCGGGCCACGGCATGGCCTGGCCGGCGGCCGCCAGCGCATCGACGCCCCGCACGCTCGCCTGGAGCCGGGCGAGCAGGATCTGTCCGACCACGAAGGTGGCCAGGCAGGCGGCTCCGAGCAAGCCCGTGATGAGGTGCGGGTCGTGGGTGTAGGCCTCGCGCAGCATCGCCACGACGCAGCAGGCCAGGACGAGTCCGCCGAACGCGAGCCCGGCGTCAGCGCGTCGTACGCCGCCGACGACCCGGTCGATGTGGCGCACCCCGACGCGCAGGAGCTCCAGCGTGACCAGGGTGAGGGTGTAGACGACGGCGGCCGTGACGGCACGGTCGACCGGCCAGAGGACGGTGTCGATCGAGCGCGAGACCGCGACCATGGTGGCGCCGCCGAGCACCTCGATGCTGCCGCGGCCGATGCTGCGCCCGGTGTCGAAGAGCACCAGGTGGCTGAGCAGCACGACGACCGCCCAGACCGGCAGGAACACGAGCGGGTGGTCCAAGTCGTAGGCGAACAGGACCGCTGGCGCCGTGCTGGCGCGCAGCGCCCCGGCGGCGGACTCGATCACCATCCCGTAGCGGATCAGCACCGGCACGCTGGCCAGCGCGACGATGCTGAAGGTGTTCCAGTCCGGGAGGGAGAAGTCGTGCTTCGCGGCGGTGCCGACGATCACGGCCAGGGCCGCGACGAGGAGCCCGACGTCCAGGGCACTCACGCTGCGCCGCAGCGCCCGTCGTCCGGAGGGCTCAGACATGCGCGGTGCTCTCGTAGTCCTCGGAGATCCCGTGCGGCGTCTTCTCCCAGTGGTGCGGGCTGAAGATCGTCTGGAAGAGCGCCCGCCACGCGGCCCAGGAGTGCAGGCACCAGTAGAGCGGGTTCAGGACAGCGAAGATCCCGATCCGCCAGTTGTAGCGCTGGGCGGCGACCAGACCCGACACCAGGATCATCAGTCCGTTGCCGGCCACCGCGGTGACCAGGCTGCTCACGACCACCCAGCTCGGTAGGTCCAGGCCGATGAACTGCACGCCGACATAGGTGATCAGGGTGAACCCGAGGACGAGCGGATAGGCGAGGAAGGTCAGCGGCGTCCCGAGGATCAGGCCGATCATCCCGACCATCCCGAGCGGGCCGACCCGTCGCAGGAACTGGATCGGGTGCCGCAGGTTCACGGCCGCCGTGATCATGTAGCCCTTGATCCAGCGCGTGCGCTGCGGGATCCAGGCCGAGACGGCCGCGCACGCCTCCTCGCCGGTGCTGGAGTCGAGCACGTCGACACGGTAGCCCTGCACGGAGGCGCGCAGCCCCAGGTCGGCGTCCTCGGTGACGTTGTACGGATCCCACGCGCCGAGCTCCTTGAGCACCACGGTGTCGAAGTGGTTCGACGTACCTCCGAGGGGGAGCGGGACACCGCTGCCCTCGATGCCGGGCAGCATCGACTCGAACCAGTGTGCGTACTCGATGGCGAACATGCGGGTCAACACGTTGTAGTCGGCGTTGAAGTAGTGCAGTGCAGCCTGCACGCAGGCGAGTCGCGGCCGTGTCGAACCGAGGTGCTCGTGCTCGAACGCATCGCGCTCGAAGGCGGCCACGGCCTTGCGCAGCTGCAACGGCTCGGGCTTGTCCTCGGCGTCGTAGATGACGACGTACTTGCCGCGGGCGAAGGCCAGGCCGTAGTTGCAGGCACGGGGCTTGGTCTGCGGGTGTCCGGCGGGGACGACGAGCAGGCGCACGTAGTCGGGCGGCGAGACCCTGCGGGCCGCCTCCACCGTCTCCGGGTCGCTCTCCTCCATCAGCACGATGACGTCCAGCTTGGAGCGCGGGTAGTCCAGTGCACCCAGGTTGGAGATCAGCTTGGGGATGATGTTGGACTCGCGGAAGGCCGGGATCAGGATCGTGTAGACCGGGAGGTCGGCGTCCGAGCCGTGCGGCTCCCACACCGGCGGCAGGCCGCGACGATCCCGCTCCTCCATCTCGGCCAGCCGGCGTCGCTCGCGGTGGGCGCGCACGATCGGCGACCGGATGCTGGAGCCGACCTTGAACAGGATGCTCAGCAGGAACACCACATTGGTCGCCGACAGGAGCACGACGAAGCCCTTGCGGGGCTCCAGCACCGCGAACGCGATGAAGGCGGCGAGCAGGACGAGTGGTGCGTAGAGCTGGATCCGGGTGAGTCCGGGGCGCGCGGAGTGCTGGGGGCTCTGCTCGGCGAGCTCGTCCTCGGCGAGGTACTGCAGCTTGCCGCGGTTGGCGTCCTCGGTGGCCCGGAAGACATCCCAGTGCGTGCTCGCGACGAACTCGACCTGGTCGGTCCCGAAACGCTCGCGGACGTCGTCGATGAGTTCCGGGGTGGGGCGCACCGACGTGGCGACGACCAGGGTGCCGTCGGCCTCGAGCTCGCACGGCACCCAGCCCAGCGAGCTGATGTCGTGGAGCTCGATCCGTCCGGCGACGGTCGGATCGGGTGGGTCGGCGATCAGGTCGCGGGACCGCGTCTCCCACAGCTCGGCGAGCGCGTCGTACAGCGCACGTCGGTCCAGTGCACCCGAGAGCAGCAGCTGCTGACCGAGCTGACCGCCCTCGTCACGTTGCTGGGCGAGGGCGGTGTCGAGCTCGGCGCGGGTGACCCGGCCGGTCGCGACGAGGTGTTCTCCGATCTGCACGTCAGCCGCCGATCCTTCGGTAGACGCCGAGGTCGGCAACGGAGTGGACGAGGGCGTAGTCAGCGAGGAACTGCTGGTCGGTCGCCAAGGCCTCGGTGACCAGGTCCAGCGCTGCCTTTGTGGCGTACGTCGTCACCTGGGTGCGGTGCATGACGACCCAGCGCACCGAGCGCTGCGGGGCCGCCAGGGCGTCCTCGAACGCCTCGCCGGCCGCCCGGTTGTAGACCTCGTCGAAGTCGATCGCGATCACGGGGGCCACGGCCAGTTTGTCCGCACTCTCGTCCATCAGCAGTCCGCCGCCGTCGTAGTTGTCGTGCAGCCAGCGTGCCATCTCCTTCACCTCGGCGAAGTTCTGCTCGCCGAGCTTGCCCTCCTCGATGACCGTCATCCGCTCACCGGGGTCCCCGGCCCACCACAGGTTCTGGCCGATCAGGCCGGCAGCGCAGGCGGTCAGGGCCACTGCGGCCACGACAGCGCGCGGTCGCGGGGCGGCGAAGGAGCTCCGGCTGACGAGCTGCTGGACGAGGTAGGCGCACAGGAGGGCGGCCCACGGAGCGGCCGAGAGGACGTAGCGGTTGTTGTAGGCACCGGAGGGGAGCGAGACGTCGTTGACCATGATGTGCTGGCCGGTCGTCAGGCTGAACAGCAGGAAGGCGCTCGACGTCCCGGCGAGCCAGATGGTCAGCGCCTTGTCGTCGATGCCGCGGCGCCAGGTGAGGACGGCCAGGCCGAGGCCGGCCGCCACGACCTGGATCAGGCCGATCGACTCGATGATCGCCCAGCCGAGCACCTTGAAGGACAGGCCGAAGTTCCCCTTGGTGGTCAGCTGGCCCTGCTCGATGAAGACCTGGGTGAACGCGGCGGCGGAGTACGGGCCGGTGAGGAACTCGACCGGGTTGCCGTACCACGCGGTGTTGTAGGCCAGCCACCAGGCGATGGCGGCCAACGGCACGGAGGCGAAGGACGCGGCCAGGGTCAGGGCACGACGTACGCCGTCGCCGCGGCGGACCACGACGAACAGGACGAACACCGAGCCGCTGACGACCAGCGCCCAGCCCTCGTAGCGGGTGAGCACGCCGCAGGCGGCCGGCACACCGGCGAACACCGCCAGCTCGCCACCGCTGAGCTTGCGACCGCTGAACGCCCAGCCGGCGAGTCCCGCGATGCAGGCGAGGATCGCGGCGATCAGCACGGGCTCGGTCAGCGCGGTGGTGTAGGCGTAGAGCAGGCTCGGGTTGGCCAGAAGCACGGCCAGACCGACGACCCGGGCGGTGGTGCCGAGGTCGAGCCGCGCCATGATCCGCCACAGCGCCGCGGCCGAGATCCCCAGGCACAGCGTGCCGAGGATGGAGGCCGCGATGCCGGTCTCGAAGAGGAACATGTTCTGCACGAGCGGCATGAGGAGCAGGTGCGGAAGCGGCAGCCACACGGTGCCGAGCTGCTGGAGCCCGGGCGTCTGGCCGTCGAGGATGCGACGGGAGATGGTGAGGTGCGCCATCGCGTCGCCGTAGTCCAGATTGGTCCCGGTGCGCACGGTGTGGAACGACGCCACGGCGCCGATCGCGCAGCCGAGCACGAACACCCAGAGGGTGCCGGGGACCTGACGACCGCCCCGTCGCGTCGCCTCATGAACGGGCGACGGGTCGGTCCGGGTCTCCGGTTCAGCCGCGATGGTCACCATCGGTGCGCCCCTGATCGGTGTGGGCAGCGGCCTGGGCGTCGACGATGCGGGTGATCGAACTGCGGCGGCGCCGGGCGAGGACCAGACGGAGGGCGAGGAGCAGGAGCAGGAGGCCGATGCCGCCGGCGAACCACCAGCCGAAGCTGCGCGCCTCCTCGAGCCGCTCGTCCTGCGGCACGATCGCGTTCGAGTCGAGCGTGAACGCCTCGGCGCTGCCGGTCTGGATCAGCAGGTCGGCGCTCAACGCCTCCCAGCCGTTCTCACCGATGAACTCGGATGCAGTGCGCTGGAGCTCCGAGCCGTCGCCCGAGGGAGCCCACGAGCCGAGCAGGAGCACGTCGTGGCCGTCGTGGCGGATGGCCTCGAACGCGGCGTAGGGCTTGTCCGTGCCGACCTCGAAGGTCGCCTCGGCGTAGTCGAGCAGGCGCATGCCCGACAGGCGCAGCGGTGCCTTCAGGGCGGTGCTGTCCTCCTCGCCGGCGCCGACGAGCAGACCCGAGGCGTCGCCGTCGAGGATGGTGCCGGGCTCGACCAGACGGACGTCGAGGTCACGGGAGGAGCGACGCTGCAGCGCCGCAACGATGTGGCTGGCGTCGATCGCCGCGGCGACGCGGTCCTCGGCGTGGGCGGAGATGGCCACGGGCAGGATCCCGCCGAGGGCCTGGGGGAAGGCGGCGAAGCCGGTGTTCGCGGCGCCCTCGCGGTCGGCGTGGACGGTGGTGGCCACCGTGTCGAGGTCAACCTCCATCGGGAGCTGGCGTCCGGTCGCGACGCAGGACTCGGGGGAGGGGATCGCGCTCAGCACCAGCACGAGGCCGTTGTCGCCGCGGACCTGGCTGGCGGGGATCTCCACCTCACGGTCCAGGACGGGGTCGGCGTCGAGCTGGGTCGAGTCGACCAGGCGGTCGTTGAAGTAGACGTCGAGCTGGGCCTGGGCGCCTTCGGGCACCGCGGTGTGCGTGCCGAGCAGGTTGACCCGGATCGAGCCGACCGGGCCACCGAACGCGTCCTGGCGGATGCCGACGTACTGCTCGACGCGGCCGTAGCCACTGAGCACGGCGCGCTCGACACCGAGGTCGGCCAGCGTCATCTCGTCGGTGCGCGCCACCTCGCCGGGCTTGGCGGCAAGGCCTTCGGTGACGGCGTCGTCAGCGAGGCCCAGGCCGTCCGAACCGAGGGCGCGCGCGGCGTCCACGAGCTCCTCGGCACCACCCGTGACGGACAGCGTCGCGACAGCGGCGTCCGCCTCGATCGCGGTGGTGGCGGCGCCCGAGCCTGCCTCGATCTGCACCACTCGGTGGCCGGCGGTGGTGCTGGTCGCGAGGTCGTCGGGCGTGGTCAGGCGCACGGTGGTGTCGACGGAGTAGCGGCCGCTGATCGCGGCGACGGCGGCGAGGCCGGCCTCGATCGTGGCGTCGTCGGCGTCAGCAGCGACGACCACGTCGACGCCGGAGGCGTACGCCGGGAAGAAGTCGGCGAGGGAGCTCGGGGTCCGCTCGCGGCCGG
This sequence comes from Nocardioides sp. Root190, assembly GCF_001428565.1. Taxonomy (GTDB): domain Bacteria; phylum Actinomycetota; class Actinomycetes; order Propionibacteriales; family Nocardioidaceae; genus Nocardioides. The sequence goes on from NZ_LMIA01000009.1 coordinate 75,480, forward strand.
CGAACTGCAGCCGTACGTCGTCGAGGGTGGCCTGGGAGCTGTCGAGGGTCGCGCAGGCGGTGTCGGCGGCGCGTCCGTCGACGCGGAGCTGGACCTGGATCCGGTCGTCGACGACGTCGGCCGCGGTGACCGGGATGTCGACGCGGCTCTCGGCGCGGGCGGGGACACGCAGCGCGAGGCGTCCGTTGACGACGAGCGCGACGGTGCCGTCGAGGTCGTCGTCCAGCCGGAGCTGGCCGGTGATCGAGGTCGGGCGCACTCCTGCCGGAACGGGCACCTCGACCGATGCCGTCGAGCGGGTGTCGGCGGTGGCAGATCCCGGGATCGGGATCTCCTCGGCGTGAGCGGGGGTGGGGGTGAGCGCGATACCTGCCAGGACGGCGGTGGTAGCGATGGTGGCGCGAAGCAACGGATGGGGCCTTCCCTCGGGGGCGTCGCGGCGAGTATTGCGTGATCGCGCGAGGACACGACGCGATCGGGGTGCGCTGTGTCCGACCGGTGCCGGAGCGTGTCGATTTGTGGAGGAGCGTGTGCACCCGTGTCGTGGCGTGGAGACCCGTGGCGGCTGAGCAGCCGGGGAGCAGGACTCAGCCGGCGAGGTCGACGACCACCGGCGCGTGGTCCGACGGGCTGCCGGTGCCCTGGGCGGGGTCGCGCTCGTCGCGGTCGATGAACGCGCCGGTGACCCGCTCGGCGAAGCCGGGGGAGCCCAGGACGAAGTCGATCTTGAGGCCGCGGTCGCGCTCGAAGCGCTGGCGGTAGTAGTCCCAGTAGGTGTAGCCCGGCGCGTGCTCCCGGGTCACCTCGGCCCAGCCGTTGTCGAGGAACGACTGGAAGGCCGCCCGCTCGGGCGGCGTCACGTGGGTGGAGTTCCTGAACTGCTTGACGTCGAAGACGTCGTCGTCGGTGGGGCAGACGTTCCAGTCGCCGACCAGCGCGGTCGGTTGGCCGTGCCACTCGCCGGCGGCCTCGCCGAGCCGCGCCAGCCAGTCCAGCTTGTAGGCGTAGTGCGGGTCGTCGGGCTTGCGGCCGTTGGGGATGTAGAGGCTCCAGATGCGTACGCCGCCACAGGTGGCCCCGAGCGCCCGTGCCTCGACGACCGCGGGATCTCCCCAGCCGGGTTGGCCGGGGAAGCCGGCGGTGACGTCCTCGAGCCCGACCCGGCTGATGATCGCGACACCGTTCCACTGGTCGAGGCCGTGCGCGGCGACGTCGTACCCGCGCGCCTGCAGGCCCATCAGGGGCAGCTGGTCCTCACGGGCCTTGATCTCCTGCAGCGCGAGGACGTCGATCTCGTGGCGTTCGAGGAAGGCCTCGACGCGGTCGATCCGTGAGCGCAGTGAGTTGACGTTCCAGGTGGCGATCCGCACGAAGGTCGAGGCTAGTGCGTGGCTCACATTCGTGCAGACCGGGGCCCTGCGCCTTTCTGACCCGCAAGAAATCTTGTCGGACACCCCTCTGGCGGGGTTCGATGAGGTGAATCCAATCTCGGAAAGAAGGTTCTTGGATGTTCTCATCGCGAATCAGCAGGATTTCCGCGGGCATCGCCTGCTTGGCGGCGGCGTTCGCCGGCGCCACGGTCCAGGCCGCGGTCGCCGACGGCGACAGTGGAGCGGCCACGCCGACGTACGCACAGTTCGAAGCAGCGACGTACGTCGACGTGGACGGCGCCTTCGTCGTCAACGGCGACGAGGTCATCTCCACGAAGGCCGACCTCCGCAAGTTCTACAACACGATGGTCGGGCTGCCCTTCGGCAACCACGACCGCGACACCCACGACGCCGATCTCGTGGTCAACACGGTCAGCGGACGTGACGACAAGTGGAGCGCGTCGCAGGCGGTGAACCTCACCTACTGCGTCAGCACCCGGTTCGGCACCCGCCAGGCCTCGGTCATCTCGGCGATGAATGCGGGCGCGGCACTGTGGGAGTCGGCGACGTCGAAGGTCAACTTCGTCTACGTCTCCTCGCAGAACAGCAGCTGCACCACCCGCAACAACAACGTGCTGTTCTCGGTGGAGCCGGTCAACACCTCGCAGTACATCGCCCGGGCGTTCTTCCCGAGCACGTCCAAGAGCCAGCGCAACGTGCTGATCGACGACTCGATCTGGAGCTCGGGCAACTGGGAGCCGGGCGACATCCTGGCTCACGAGCTCGGCCACGCGCTGGGCTTCCGTCACGAGCACACCCGGCCCGAGGCCGGTACCTGCTTCGAGGACAACAACTGGCGCCCGCTGACGGCGTACGACTCGGCGTCGATCATGCACTACCCGCAGTGCAACGGCAGCTCGGCCGACCTGGAGTTCCAGGCCTCCGACGCCGCGGGCATCCGGGCGCTCTACGGGAGCTGATCAGAGCATTGCTGCGAGGAGCACCGTCCGGGATGACCGGACGGTGCTCCTTCCCGTCTCCCGCGTCGATGTGAGCGCCCGGCACGGACGGCCGTAGACTCGCCGCCCGTGGCACTCACCATCGGCATCGTCGGTCTCCCCAACGCAGGCAAGTCGACGCTCTTCAACGCGTTGACCAAGAACGACGTCCTCGCGGCGAACTATCCGTTCGCCACCATCGAGCCCAATGTCGGCGTGGTGGGCGTGCCCGACCAGCGCCTGGAGCGGCTCGCGGAGATCTTCGGATCCGAGCGGATCCTCCCCGCGACCGTCGAGTTCGTCGACATCGCCGGCATCGTGCGCGGCGCCTCGCAGGGAGAGGGCCTGGGCAACAAGTTCCTCGCCCACATCCGCGAGTCGGCTGCGATCTGCCAGGTGACCCGGGTCTTCCGCGACGAGGACGTCACCCACGTCGACGGTGAGGTCAACCCCGGCAACGACATCTCCACCATCCAGACCGAGCTGATCTTCGCCGACCTGGAGACGGTCGACCGGTCGATCCAGCGCCTGGAGAAGGAGTCGCGCAAGATCAAGGAGCTCGTCGCCAACCTGGATGCCGCGAAGGCCGCCAAGGAGGCGCTGGAGTCGGGCACCCCGATCATCGCGACCTCGATCGACCGCGAGCTGCTGCGCGAGCTGTCCCTGCTCACCGCGAAGCCGTTCATCTACGTCTTCAACTGCGACGCCGACGAGCTGCAGGACGACGAGCTCAAGGCGAAGATGAGTGCGCTCGTCGCGCCCGCCGAGGCGATCTTCCTCGACGCGAAGTTCGAGTCCGAGCTGATCGACCTCGACGAGGAGGAGGCGGCCGAGTTCCTCGCCGAGTCCGGCGTCACCGAGCCCGGCCTCGAGATCCTGGCGCGAGTCGGCTTCGACACCCTCGGCCTGCAGACCTACCTCACCGCCGGCCCCAAGGAGTCGCGTGCGTGGACGATCCGCAAGGGCGACACCGCACCCCAGGCGGCCGGTGTGATTCACACCGACTTCGAGAAGGGCTTCATCAAGGCCGAGATCGTCTCCTTCGACGACCTCACCTTGACGGGCTCCATGGCCAAGGCCAAGGAAGCCGGCAAGGTCCGCATGGAGGGCAAGGACTACGTCATGGCTGATGGTGACGTGGTGGAGTTCCGCTTCAACGTGTGACCCACCACCGGGGCTTGACCGACAGGTTCGGTGCCGTGGTGGGCCCGGTGGTCCAGAAGAAGTTCTTCGTCTCGGGCTCACGATGCTCTGGTGCCGCCTCGCGCACGGGGCGGGGCCCAGGCAGCGCGTTCGAGTCGATCGGCTTGCTCCTCGAACGCCCCCTTCATCGACGCTGCTGCGCGAGCCAGGTGTGGTTGACGATCGCAGCGCCGACCGTGGCGCGGAGCTCCTTGGCGCCGGGCTGCCGGTAGAGGTTCCTTGCGTGGTACGCGGAGGCCTCGTCGTAGGGAGCACTGTCATGGATGGCGCGGGCCAGCGCTGAGAGGTAGTCGTGGCCGCCGGTGCGGTAGGCCGTGAGCTCGGACTCGTCGAGGCGGACCAGGACCGAGTCGTCGACCATCGCGCTGCGGGTGTATCTCGCCTGCAGGTGGAGGACACCGCGCTGCTGAACGAGGAACCATGCCGCGGGCTCGTGGTCGACATACTGCATCGCGTCGCGCTCCTGCTCGATGCGTGCGGCATCGCCCCACTGGTCGACGGGCGGGATCTCCCCGAGCGGTCGCCGCCGGGCGTCGTCCAGGACGTGGAACCCGAAGGTGGGGGAGGCGTTGCGGAGCAGGGTGAAGCAGATGATCCGTCGGCAGGTCGTGCAGGTCAGCTGGCTCTCCGCACGCTCCATGAGTCCCGAGGCGTGGAGTGGTCGCAGGTCGGCGAGCCGGACCCAGTGGGTGTCCTCGGTGAGCAGGCCGGCCGCGACGGCGTCCGCGAGGGCGGCGGTGGTGGCGTCCACGTCGACCTGCTCGTCGTCATCGCCGCGCGCGAGGAGGTCGCTGCAGGTGGGACAGTCGTCGTCCTCCGGCCGGATCGCCAACCCGGGTTGCTCCACCGTGAAGGCGAGGGACAGGAGGTTGCCGGGTTCCTTCCAGCCGCGGTCGTCGCGGAAGGTGGCGCGCGCGAACCCGCCGTCGATCGTGAAGTACGGCGTGCCGAAGCCGGCGAACCTGGGCCGCGTTCCCATGACCGTCCCGAGCTGCTCGAGGGTGGCGCGGTCGTCGATCCCCAGCCAGTCGGACAGGTCGATGCCGCGCGGCGCGACCGGCGTCGGCTCGAGGCGGAGGACGACGGCGACGACGGTGTCGTCGTGCAGCCAGATCTCCCCGCCGGAGGCGAACTGCAGGTGTCGGGAACGACGGGTGGGCACGCCGACCCGTCGTTCGGTGACGGCTGCCGGCTGACCGCCGAAGGCATCGGCCAATCGGCGGGTCGCCGGATCGTCCTCTGGGAGGGCGAGCGCGTCGAGGACGATCGGCAGGTTGTTCGTTCGCCGAGATCTCACGTGACTATTCTCGGCCCATGGCGGGAGACGACCGGAACCCGGTCGGGACGATGAGCCGCCGGTGGTCGCGTTTCGCGGCCGACCACCCCCTGCTCCGCGTCGCCGTGGTGATCGCGGCCTGGGCGGCCGGGTTCAGCGTGGCGTTCGGGGTCGAGATGTTCGACGAGTACCAGGCGGTGCGCGGCCATCCCACCGAACAGGCCGAGGTCCTGAGCGTGGCGGAGGTGGAGACCGGCTGGTTCGAGTGCGGCAAGGGCGGTGGAGACCGCGTCGTCGTCGGCTGGCGCGTGGCGGATCCGGCCGACGGAATGCCGCGAGAGTTCGTCGGTTCGCCGAGCTGCGACGACAGTGTCGAGGTGGGGGAGCGCCACCCGGTGGTCAGGGTGGCCGAGGGCGACGACTACGACGTGTACGTCGACCCCGTCACGTCGTCCGGCGACGTCCGGCGTTGGGCGGCGATCGGTGCTGGGGCGGGCGCGGCGCTGGCCGCGGCCTACCTGCTGGCGGCTGCCCTGCTCTCGCGGCTGCTCTCGTCGTTGCTGGACCGCTTCTGGCCGAAGGGCAGCGGTCGGCGCCGACTCAGCCGGTGAGGGCCATCGACTGCAGAATCTCGCCCTGTCGTACCAGGAAGCTTCGCTCGTCGAGCTTCTTGCGCCGCATCCAGCCGGTGACCTCGAGGTTGCACTTGCTCGCGTTGCACGAACGGCAGGCCGGGACGACGTTGGTCAGCGTGTAGCGACCGCCGCGGGAGATCGGCAGGATGCAGTCCTTCTGGAGCGCTGGCTCGTCGGCTCGGCAGTAGGCGCAGCCGCCCCATGCCGCCATCAGCGCGTGCCACTGCTCGTCGGTCAGGTCGTGCTCGACCTTGGCCATCCGTCGCTGGCGCCGTCGGGCGTACGTCGCGGCACGGCTCTGCTTCACGCGCCGAGTATGTCGCGGCGGAGCACGCGATCGGGGGACCGCAGTGGCGCGAGCCTTGACATACAACCAGATGGTTGTATGTTTGGGTCATGACCGAGCGCGACGAGCAGAACGAGGACCGGGCCGACGCCCTGTTCCACGCGCTCGCCGACCGGACCCGACGTGACATCCTGCGCCGGGTCCTGGCGGGGGAGCACTCGGTCAGTGCACTTGCCGCGAGCTACGACATGTCGTTCGCTGCCGTGCAGAAGCACGTCGCCGTCCTCGAACGAGCCGGCCTCGTCTCCAAGCGACGCGTGGGCCGTGAGGCGCTCGCGAGCGGCGAGCTGGAAGCAGTGCGCTCGGTGAGCTCGATGCTCCTCGAGCTGGAGTCGGTCTGGCGTGGGCGAATCGCCCGCATCGACGAGCTCCTCGCAGAATCCCACCCCACGAAGGAATGAGAACCATGCCTGTCACCGATGTGAAGCACGACCTCGACGCCCTGACCCTGACCATCGTTGCCGACTTCGCGGCACCCGTGGAGCGGGTCTGGGACGTGTACGCCGACCCGCGCCAGCTCGAGCGCGTCTTCGGCCCGCCCTCCCACCCCGCCACGTTCGTCGAGCACAAGCTCGCGCCCGGTGCGCGCTCGACGTACTTCATGACCGGACCGGAGGGGGAGAAGTACTGCGGCATCTGGGACTTGAAGACCGTCGACGAGCCCGCGTCCTTCACCTTCGAGGACGCCTTCGCCGACGAGGACTTCAACGTCGTCGAGAGCCTCCCGGTGAGCCAGAACTCCTACGCCTTCGCTGCCGAGGCCGGCGGCACCCGCGCGACGTTCGTGTCGACGTACGCGACGGCGGAGGGGCTGCAGAAGGTGCTCGACATGGGTGTCGTCGAGGGCGCCACGTCCGCGATCAACCAGATCGACGACCTGCTTGCGTCCTGACGCGGCAGCCTCCCGGCCGGTACCCGGCTGTGACACGGTGGTGAGCGCCAGCGTTCGCATCGTGAGGGAGCCCGCCCGTGAGTCATGACCACCAGCCCGAGGCCGAGGTCCAGCGTGCCCGACGCCACGCTCTCGGTGACCTGCCCCGTCGTACGGCGGCGCGGGTCCCGGACAAGATCGCCGTCATCGACGGCGCGACGACCCTGACCTTCGCCGAGTTCGACGCAGTCGTGGACCGGGCCGCGGCGGCGCTCGTCGAGGCCGGGCTGGGCAAGGGCGACCGGCTCGCGCTGTTGAGCCACAACTGCTGGCAGTTCGCGGTCCTCGACTTCGCGACGGCGCGGGTCGGCGTCGTCCTGGTGCCGATCAACTTCATGCTCAACGCCGAGGAGATCGCCTTCATCCTGACCCACGCTGGCGCCTCGGCGTTCGTGGTCGAGGAGGCCCTGCTGGACGTGGCCGAGGACGCCCTTGGACGCGTCGAGCACGAGGTCGGCGTCCGCGCGGTGATCCGTCCGCCCCGCAGTGCGGGCGAGGTGGCCGCCGGGTGGGTCGACGTGCAGGAGTGGTGCGACCACGAGGGCGCGGCACCCGACGTCCAGGTCGACGACGACGACCCGGTCCGGATGATGTTCACCTCGGGTACCGAGTCGCGTCCGAAGGGCGCGCTGCTCACCAGCCGGGCGCTGATGTGGCAGTACGTCTCGTGCACCGTCGACGGCTCGATGAGCGCCGACGACGTCGAGCTGCACACCCTGCCGCTCTACCACTGCGCGCAGCTCGACTGCTTCCTCGGCGTCGACGTCTACCTCGGTGCGACCTCGGTCATCCTCCCGGGGCCGGATCCGGCGGCGATCCTCGCCGCGATCCAGTCCCACGGAGTCACGAAGTTCTTCGCGCCGCCGACGGTCTGGATCGCTCTGCTCCGCTCACCGGCGTTCGACTCGACCGACCTGTCCTCGCTGCGCAAGGGGTACTACGGCGCCTCGCCGATGCCGGTCGAGGTGTTGCGCGAGATGCGCGAGCGACTGCCCGGCGTGAGCCTGTGGAACTTCTACGGGCAGACCGAGATGTCGCCCCTGGCCACGATCCTCGGCCCCGACGAGCAGCTGTCCCACGCCGGATCGGCGGGACGCCCGGCGCTCAACGTCGAGACCCGCATCGTCGGTGACGACGACCAGCCGCTGCCCACTGGCGAGGTCGGTGAGATCGTGCACCGCTCGCCGCACGCGACGCTCGGCTACCACCACGACGAGGAGAAGACGGCGGACGCCTTCCGCGGCGGGTGGTTCCACTCCGGCGACCTGGGTTACCTGGACGAGGGCGGCCACCTGTGGGTCGTGGACCGCAAGAAGGACATGATCAAGACCGGCGGCGAGAACGTCGCCAGCCGCGAGGTCGAGGAGGCGATCTACACGCACCCCGACGTCGCCGAGGTCGCCGTCTTCGGTGTCTCGCACCCGCGCTGGGTCGAGGCGGTCATGGCGGTCGTGGTCCCGCGGCCCGACGCGGAGCTCACTGCCGAGGCTGTTTTCGCGCACGCGCGCTCGGTGCTCGCCGGCTACAAGGCGCCCAAGTACGTCGTCGTGGCGGCGTCGCTGCCGAAGAACCCCAGCGGGAAGATCCTCAAGAGGCAGTTGCGCGACGAGCACGCCGACATCGCCTCGGCCTGAGGGCTCCGTCGGCGGGTAGGCTCCTGCGTCGTGTCCGTGAGCGTTGTCGAGATCCTCGTCGCCGACCCGCCCGCCGCCTGGCGTGACGCGGGCTTCGCTGTCGACGAGGACGGCGGGTGCCGGATCGGGACGGTCCTGGTGCGCTTGGTCGGCCGGGACGCGGGCAAGGGCATCATGGGCTGGTCGCTGAGTGGCGTCCCGGCGGGCCTCGGTGACATCGACGGCCTGCCGACGACGGCCTCGGACGCCCTTCCCGCCGAGCCCGGCGAGCACCCCAACGGGGTGACGCTGATCGATCACGTGGTGCTGCTCGCGCCCGACCTCGGTCGTACGGTGGCGGCCCTGGCCGCGATCGGGCTCGACCCGCGGCGCGAGCGCGACGGCGAGCTCGGAGGTGCTCCGATGCGGCAGGTGTTCTACCGGATGGGCGAGGTGATCCTCGAGGTCGTCGGCTCGCCGGACAACGCGACTGACGGCCCGGCCAGTCTGTGGGGCCTCACCCACACGGTCGCCGACATCGACGTGACGAGTGCCTTCCTCGGGGAGCGCACCGGTCCGGTCAAGGACGCCGTCCAGCCCGGTCGGCGGATCACGACGTTGCGCACCCGCGAGCTCGGCATGTCGGTGCGGACGGCACTGATCTCGCCTCACGTCCGCGTCAGCTGAACGCGAGCCTCGCGGCGACGAACACCATCGTCGCCGCGATCAGGACCTCGAGCACCTGCCACGCTCGCGGTCGAGCCAGCAGGGGAGCGAGCAGGCGGGCGCCGAACCCGAGCCCGCTGAACCACAGTCCGCTTGCTGCGACGGCCCCGGCGGCGAACCACCACCGGCCTCCCGGCTCGCCGACGTCGTGGGTGGCCGCGATGGACCCGAGGAGGAGCACGGTGTCGAGGTAGACGTGCGGGTTCAGCCAGGTCAGGGCCACCGCCTTGGCGACCACACGGCGCCGCGACTCCGGCGCACTGTCGGAGCCGCCGTTCGCTGCCAGGGACTCGGGGTGGAACGCCCGGCGGAGCGAGGCGACGGCGTACCAGAGCAGGAAGGCGACACCGAGCCACCGGACGACCTCGATCACCCAGGAGGCGTGGTCGACGAGGGCTCCGATGCCGCCGACGCCTGCGACGATCAGCAACGCGTCGGACAGCGCGCACACCAGCACGACCGGCGCCACGTGGGAGCGGAGGACGCCCTGGCGCAGCACGAAGGCGTTCTGCGCTCCGATCGCGACGATCAGCGTGAGTCCGGTCAGCAGACCGGCCAGGGCAGGGGTGATCACGGACCGACGCTAGGGGCTGGTCTCGGTGAAGGCCAGCGACTGTTTCTTCAGTTCGTGAAGAACTGCTTACCATGAAGACGTGCAGTTCGATGCGGAGCAGCTCGAGACCCTGCTGGTGATCACCGAGGAGGGGACCTTCGAGGCTGCCGCACGCCGACTTCACGTCACGCCCAGCGCGGTCAGCCAACGGGTCCGCGCCCTGGAGCGCATGGCAGGTCAGGTGCTGGTGCGTCGTACGACGCCGGCCGGTGCGACGCCGGCCGGCGAGCCGCTGCTGCGGCTGGCCCGCCAGCTCCGGCTGCTGGATGCCGAGGCCGGTGCGGCGCTGGGGGTCGGGCATCCGGTCGAGCTGGCCGTCGCGGTGAATGCCGACTCGCTCGCGACCTGGTTCCGCCCGGTGCTGGGTGCGGTCGCCCGCCGCGCCGACGTGGTGTTGCGCCTCCATGTCGAGGACCAGGGCTACTCCGACGACCTGCTCCGTCGCGGCGAGGTCGTCGCGGCGGTCACGGCCGATCCGGTCCCGGTCCAGGGATGTGTCGTCGAGCCGCTCGGTGCCCTGCGCTACACGCCGGCTGCCGCCCCGTGGCTCGTCGAGCGCCACCGCCACGGACGGGGCGTGGACTGGTCCTCGCTCCCGATGGTCGTCTTCAACGAGAAGGACCACCTCCAGGACGACCTGCTCGCCGCCCGCGGCGCTGCGCGCCCTGTGGTGGTGCACCGGGTGCCGAGCACGGCCGACTTCCACGAGGCCGTCCGCTGCGGCCTGGGCTGGGGGATGATTCCCGCTCCCCACCTCGGGGCAGAGGTGGCGGCCGGCACACTGGTCCGGCTGCCTGGCGGCCGTCCGCTCGACGTACCCCTGCACTGGCAGCGGTGGCGCCTCGACAGCCCCGGCCTCGCGCAGTTGACCGACGACGTACGGCGGGCGGCGGAGAGCCTTGTCGGTCGGAACAGGTAGGAAGTTCCCATGGTGGATGTCTGGACCGTGGTCAGGACCGAGCGACGCGCACTGGTCGCCGATCTTGAATCGTTGAGTGCAACGCAGTGGGCCACGCCCTCGCTGTGCGGAGGATGGACGGTGCACGATGTGGTCGGCCACGTGGTCGACACGGCGCTGACGTCACGGCTCCGATTCGTCCGCGACATGGTGCGCGCGCGGTTCGACTTCGACCAGCAGAACCAGGTCGGCATGGAGCGTGCACGTGGCGCGGCGCCGGGGGAGACGCTTGATCGGCTGCGGGCGAGCGTCGACCTGCGGTTGACGCCACCTGCCCCGCTCGCCACCCGACTCGTCGAGGCCATCGTGCACGGCGAGGACATCCGCCGACCGCTGGCCCTGCGACACGCCTATGACACCGACGCCGTCGTCGAGGCCTTCCGCTGTCAGGCGCGCACCTCGGCCTCGATGGGTGGGGCGAAGACGCTGCTCGCCGACCTCCGGCTGTCGGCGACCGACGCGGAGCTGGTCCACGGCGACGGCCCATCCGTCGAGGGTCCCGCGCTGGAGCTGTTGCTCGCCTCGTGCGGCCGCGCTGTCGCCCTGGACCGACTGTCCGGACCCGGGCTGGCGACGCTCCGCGAGCGCCTCGACACCACCTGACGGCGTATCGTCGTCCGATGGACATCGACCTGTTCGCCGGAGTCCCTGTCAGTGACCACGACCGCGCCGTCGAGTGGTACGCCCAGCTGCTCGGTCGGCCTCCGTCCTTCCACCCCAACGATGTCGAGGCGGTCTGGGAGCTGGCGGAGCACCGCTACCTCTTCACCGAGGTGCTGCCCGACCATGCAGGGCACGCCCGGCACACCGTGTTCCTCGGTGATCTCGAGGAATGGGTTGCCGGGATCGCAGAGCGTGGTCTGGAACCCGTGACACGGGAGACCTACGAGAACGGGGTCCGCAAGGTGACCTACCGAGACCCGGACGGGAACGAGATCGGGCTCGGTGGCGGACCGCTGGACTGACTGCTCCCGCAGTCGGGGTTGTGCACCCTGAGCGTCGAAGCCGGGTGCCGGGCGAGGGCCGCCGCTGGCCGGATCGGGCGTGGGCAGAGGTTGCCCGAGCAGTTCGGGCACACCATGGCGAGCACGTCGCGGGCACAGTCACCGCACCACGTGCACTCGAAGGTGCAGATCCACACGTCGGTGTCGTCCACGGCGAGGTCGCGGTCGCAGCACTCGCAACCCGGGCGGAGCTCCAGCATGGGGGCACGCTACCGCCGTCTCGTCGGCTCGAGCAGACCCTCCCCATCGTGGGTTGAGGTCGCGCAGCGACCGTCTCGAGATCTGGTGGGTTGGTGCCGGGGCCTGAGCAGCGGGTGCATCGTGGCGGGTGGTCTCGAGACCTGGTGGGCGGGGGTCGTGCGTTGGTCGAGGAGGTCGCGCAGCGACCGTCTCGAGACCTGGTGGGTTGGTGCCGGGTCTTGTCCACGGGCAGGTGGGTGCACCGGGGCGGGTGGTCTCGAGACGGCCGCGGGCGGCCTCCTCGACCAACGGTGGTTGAGGAGGTCGCGCAGCGACCGTCTCGAAACCCGGTGACCCGGTGCCGGAACCCGGGCGCGGACAGGTGGGTGCATCGTGGCCAGGGGTCTCGAGACGGCCGCGGGCGGCCTCCTCGACCACCGGCTGAGCGGTCGGTGCGTGCCTGTACCCCGCCGATGGTGCTCGCTCGGCGGGGTGCAGCGGTTGTCAGGGCTCGCGTGATCGGGGTGGGTCGACGGCTCGGGTGCCGCCGGGGCCGACGAGGAAGTGTCTGCCGTGGGGGCTGGTCCAGAGGAAGTGGCCGGGTGTGAGGGCGAGGTAGCGCCACTCGCTGAAGGTCTTGGCGCGGTGGTGCCTGCGGCAGAGTGGGTGGAGGTTGCAGGGGCAGGTGGGTCCGCCCTTGCGATGTGGGATCTCGTGGTCGATGTCGCACTTCACGGCGGGTGTGGTGCAGTTCGGGAAGCTGCAGGTGTGGCGAAGTGAGCGGACGCGGTGCTTGTNGCGATGTGGGATCTCGTGGTCGATGTCGCACTTCACGGCGGGTGTGGTGCAGTTCGGGAAGCTGCAGGTGTGGCGAAGTGAGCGGACGCGGTGCTTGTGGCGGTCGGGGATCTCGTAGGAGTCGACCGGGATGCAGTCGGCCAGGTTGATGACGGGCCTGACGATGATGCTGGTGGTCTCGCGGGAGCGGAGCCATTGCTTGATCTGTGCGGTGGTGACCGGCTTGTCTCCCCACCTGCCGACGGGGTTCTCACCTCGCAGCGTGCCGTCGGTGATGTGGAGGTCCATCACGACCTTCCGCCCGGCGGAACGGACAGTGACCTCACCGGTGTCCTCGTCGGTGCTGAGGAGGTCCAGGGCCAGGTCACGACGGGCGATCGCACCGACNACGACCTTCCGCCCGGCGGAACGGACAGTGACCTCACCGGTGTCCTCGTCGGTGCTGAGGAGGTCCAGGGCCAGGTCACGACGGGCGATCGCACCGACCGCCTGCGCTCGGCGGGCGTCGAGGGACCCCTCGTCACCGAGGCGGCCGCGTACTTCTGCTTCGCGGGCGATGGCCTGGTTGAAGTCGTGACCGTCCGCGACATCGACGACGGCGGTGATGACGGCGTTGCCGTGCTCATCGACCTCGGAGACCTCGCAGAACCGGTGCTCACTCGCCTTCTGGCGCTCTGCCTCGGCACGTTCGGGGTCGAACCGGAGGATCGCTTCGGCGATGAGTCGGTCGAGCTGTGCCCAGCTCACGTTGGCGATGGCTGCGAGCTGACGATCCACGAACGCTGCCGCGTCTGGCGTCAGGGGACGGGTCTGGTCGGCGATCCGGTGGGCCTTGTACGGCGGGATCCGGCCCGCGATCACGGAGGTGTAGACCGACGGGAGTCGCCAGGCGCACTCGATGATCCGACCGACGTGCATCCGACCCCCGTCAGGGGTGCGGCCCAGGACCGCGATCAGCTCCATCAGCTCGAACTCGCTGACCAGTGGGGCGCCGGGGCCGGCGATCGGAACACCGGTGTCGACCACACCGGCGAGGACAGTGGCGGCGCCCTCGACGGTCTCGACGACGTTCTGGTCCGCCCACGCCACGATGCCGACCCATTCGCGGACCTCGGAGGCCAGGCGGCCCTTGGATTCGGCGCTGAGCTCGGTCAACAGCTCACCGACCGAACAACCGTCGTAGCGGCCGATCAGTGCGGTGGATGCGGTCCCGAGATCCATACCCATATTGGATCACGACCCACCGACACAACCAAGCGCCTCACCACCGCCTGTGGAGAAGACCCCGAAAGTACGGGGTTGTGGACACGAAGTGGCGTTAGTCGAGGAGGTCGCGCAGCGACCGTCTCGAGACCTGGCAACCCGGTGCCGGTGCTTGTCCACGAGCAGTTGGGTGCACCGGGGCGAGTGGTCTCGAGACGGCCGCGGGCGGCCTCCTCGACCAACGGCGGGACCGGTGATCACCCCGGTGGTCGAGGAGGTCGCGCAGCGACCGTCTCGAGACCTGGCAACCCGGTGCCGGTGCTTGTCCACGAGCAGTTGGGTGCACCGTGGCGGGTGGTCTCGAGACGGTCGCGGGCGGCCTCCTCGACCAGCGGGCGGAGAACCTCAGGCGGAGCGGGAGGAGTGGGCATGCGCCTGGCGGACGAGCTCGACGACGGAGAGACCGTGGACCTGGGGGAGGGTGCGGCGCTGGCGGTCGATCCACATGGCGGCGTCGAGGGCATCGGTGGCGAGCTGGCGGAGCTCGTCGGGGGTGAGCTCGCCGGAGGGGGTCTCGACGATGGTGGTGGTGAACACGGGGTCGGGGCCGTCGAGCAGCCAGGTCTGCACGAGGCCGAAGAGAGGCCCCTCGTGCATCCACTCGTCGGGGTCGTCCTGGGCGTGCTCCGCTGCTGGTGTCCGACACCAGTCGGGGCACTCGACCAACGCCATGACGTCCTCGCTGTCGTGGTCGGTGGTCATGGATCTCCGATCGGCAGGCCGGCGCGGTTGTTGAGGCGACCTAGGGTCGGGGCATGGGGATCGCACAATCACTCAGCCGCGCGGCGGACACGGTCCTGGACCGCACCGTGGTGCTCGGCTACACGCGTGTCGGCAGCGGTCTGAGGTCGCGGTGGTGGCCGGGCGACCCGGCTCCGGACGCGCTGGCGGGGCGCCGGGTCCTCGTCACCGGTGCGACGTCCGGCATCGGGGAGGCGGCGATCGAGGGCTACCTCGCGCTCGGTGCGACCGTGCACCTGCTCGGCCGCAACGCCGCCAAGGTCGAGGCCGCCGTGGCGGCAACCTCCGACCCTGCCCGTGTGGTCGGTGAGGTGTGCGACGTCGGCGACCTGGACGACGTACGACGCTGGGCCGCCGACTTCACCTCCCGGGTGCCGGAGCTGGCGGGTCTGCTGCACAACGCCGGGACGATGACGGGACAGGAGCGGGTGACCAGCGTCCAGGACCACGAGCTGTCCCTCGCCGTCCACGTCCTCGGCCCGCACCTGATCACCGGTCTGCTCCGCGCTCCCCTCGAGGCGGGCGCCGCAGCCGGGGGTGCGAGTGTCGTGTGGATGAGCTCGGGCGGGATGTACAGCGCGAAGCTGGAGGCCGACGACGCCGACGACATCGAGTTCCGGCGGGGCGAGTACGACGGGGTCCGCGCCTATGCGCGCACCAAGCGGATGCAGGTGGTCCTCGCGGACCAGTGGTCCCGTGCGCTGGCGGGTACCGGCGTCGAGGTGGAGAGCATGCACCCGGGCTGGTCCGGGACCCCTGGTGTCAAGCAGCACCTGCCACGTTTCGAGAAGCTCACCCGTCCGTTCCTCCGCACGCCGCAGGACGCGGCCGACACGGCGGTGTGGCTCGTGGCGACCCGACCGGCGTCGACCTCCCCGCACTTCTGGCACGACCGCGCCCAGCGCCCGGTCGTGTTCCCCGGCCAGAGCGAGCCCGACCGGGCAGCGGTCGCGCGACTCGTCGAGCACGTCGTCGGGGCCACCGGGATGCCGCTGCCGGGCTGAGGGCGTCAATCAGCTCGCGTCGCAGGCCCGCAGGACGGATACTTCGAGCATGCCTTCGTCCAGCCAGCTCGCCGCCTTCGCCGTGGCCTCGATCCTGTTCATCCAGGTTCCCGGCCCGAGCCTGCTCTTCACCATCGGGCGTGCGCTGACCGTCGGGCGCCGTGACGCCCTGCTCTCGGTCGTCGGCAACGCGATCGGCCTGATCGCCCAGGTGCTCCTGGTCGCGATCGGTCTCGGCGCCGTCGTCGCGGCCTCGGCGACGGCCTTCACCGCCGTCAAGCTGGTCGGCGCGGCCTACGTGATCTACCTCGGGGTCCAGGCGATCCGGCACCGCGCGGACGCCCGCGCAGCGATGGAGGCCTCGGCCCTCGGGGCGCAGCTCCCGTCCACCAGCTGGGCCTCGGTCCGCACCGGGTTCGTGGTCGGCGCGACGAACCCGAAGACCATCGTCTTCTTCGTCGCCTTCCTGCCGCAGTTCGTCGACGCGGGTGCTCCCGCCGCTCCGCAGCTCGTGCTGCTCGGTGTGCTGTTCGGCGCGATGGCGGTCTGCTCGGACGCCTGCTGGGCGCTGCTCGCCGGCCGTGCGCGGGACTGGTTCGCGCGCAAGCCGGAGCGCCTCGACGGGCTCGGCGCCGCGGGCGGCGTGATGATGGTCGGCCTCGGCGCCGCGCTGGTCACCACCAACAACCACTGACCAGCACCCATTGTTCGGCCGCCGCTCAGGGCTGCTGCTGGCTCATGCCCATCCGGGCCAGCACGACGTTCTCCATCAGCTGGACGAGGTTGTAGAGCACCAGCGTGATCGCGGTGATGATCGCGACGGACGCCCACAGGTCGTCGAAGCGTGCCGATGCGTTGAACTTCTGGATCGACCCGCCGATCCCCTTGCCGGTCGAGAGCCACTCGGCGAGCAGAGCGCCGGTCACGGCGCCCGGCACCGAGACCCGGGCGGCGGCGAACAACGAGGGCAGCGCGCCCGGGATCGCGACCTTGCGCAACGCCGTGGCGTTCCCGCCGCCGTACACACGCACGAGGTCGAGGCTCTCGGGGCTGGCTCGGCCGAGTCCGAACAGCGCGGACGCGAGCGCCGGGAACAGCACCACGATCGTGCCGATGACCGCGACCGAGGCGGTTGTTCCACGTCCGGTGATCAGGATGATGACGGGGGAGATCGAGACGAGCGGCACGCTGCGCAGCAGCAGCGCCAGTGGCAGCACCCCTGCCTCGACGGTCTTCGACAGGGAGAACGCCACGGCGAGGACGATCGCGATCACCATGCCGGCGCCGAAGCCCAGCGACGCGTCCTGCAGCGTCTGCACGGTCAGCGGCCGGAGGGCTTCGCGGTGGTCGGCGGCGAGCCGGCCGGGTGCGGCGCCGACCTCGTCGACGAAGAGGTACCGGAAGACGTCCAGGGGCCCCTTGGCGACGTACGGCGAGACGCCGGCGAAGCTCACCACGGCCTGCCAGAGACCGAGGACGACCACGAGGGTCATCAGGGCGTTGAGCAACGAGCGGGCGATGGCGCGACTCATGCGGTGCCCCGTCCCGACACCCACGGCGTCGCGAGGCGGGCGAGCAGTCCGAAGACGGCGTAGCCGACGAGCGCGACCAGGGCGCACAGCAGGAACACGGCCCAGACCCGCACGGAGTCCAGCTGGCCCTGCAGCCTGATCAGGGTGATGCCCACGCTGCGGTCTGTGGCGCCCATGTACTCGCCCAGCACGGCGCCGAGCAGAGAGGTCGGCACGGCCACCTGCAGGGCGTTGAGGATCGCGGGCAGCGCCGCCACCAGGCGGACCTTGACGAGCTGGCGCAGACGGCCGCCGCCGAACACGCGGACGACGTCGAGGCTGGCCCGGTCGGCCGCCTTGAAGCCGAGCAGCGCGCCGACGACCGTGGTGAAGAAGACCGAGAGGGCGGCGAGGAAGATCGCCGTCTTCGACGGGTCACCGGGGGTGTTCGCGCCGCCGAGCGCCACGATCGCGATGCCGCCGACCGCCACGATCGGCAGGCAGTACGTCACCACGGCGACCTGCACCACCACCGGCTCCAGGCGCGGCACGAGGAGCACCGTGGCGGCCAGCAGCAGCGCCAGCCCGTTGCCCCAGAGGAAGCCGACGGCGGCCTCGTTGATGGTCACCGAGAAGAAGTCCCAGTAGGCGGAGAACCCGTCGTCGAGGATCTGCCGGCCCACCGCGAGCGGCGAGGGCACCGGGTCGTACGTCGTGCCGGGGTCCGGCCGGAAGGCGAGGACCGAGAACAGCCACCAGCCCAGTCCGAGCCCGACGATGCCGAGGATGTTCGCCACCCAGCCGGGGATGCCGCGTGCCCCGTTCACGTGGTGCCGTTCACGACTCGGCGTCCGCGCGCCCGTCGGCGCCGAAGAGCAGCTCCGAGGCCTGGTCGACGAGCGCGTGGAACTCCGGTGTCCGCATCATGTCCGGCGTCCGGGGCCGGGGCAGGTCGACGTCGATGATCGCCTTGATCCGTCCGGGCCGGGGCGACATCACCGCGACCTGGTCGGACAGGAAGATCGCTTCCGAGATCCCGTGGGTGACGAGCAGGGTCGTCGCTGGCTTCTCCGTCCAGATCCGGAGCAGCTCGAGGTTGAGGTTCTGCCGGGTCATGTCGTCCAGGGCGCCGAAGGGCTCGTCCAGCAGCAGCACCGACGGCTTGAGGGCCAGGGCCCGGGCGATCGAGACCCGTTGCCTCATGCCGCCGGAGAGCTGCGCGGGCTTGGCGTCCTCGAAGCCGGTCAGGCCGACGAGCGCGATCAGCTCGGCGACGTACGCCTTGTCGACGTCGCGTCCGGCGACCTCGAAGGGCAGCCGGATGTTCTTCGTGACGCTGCGCCACGGGAGCAACGCGTGGTCCTGGAAGGCGATCCCGAGCTCGCTCCCGCGCCGCAGCTCGGCGGGCGTGCGCCCGTCGACCAGCGCGGTGCCGGTCGACGGGTGCTCGAGGTCGGCGAGGATCCGCAGGATCGTCGACTTCCCGCAGCCCGAGGGACCGAGCAGCGCGAGGAACGAACCCTGCTCCGTGTGGAGGTCGGTGTCCTCCAGGGCGGTGACGGTCCGGTTGCGGCCGGTGCGGAAGGTCTTGCCGAGCCCGGTGATCTGGATGCCGGTGCCCTGCCCCGAGACCGTGGGCGGGGCACCGGCATCCGTGATGAAGTCACTCATGATCAGGGGAGGTAGTCCTTGAGCTCGGGGTTCTCCTCGTAGATCTCGTCGATGATCCCGGTGTCGAAGAGCTCGTCGATGCTGACCTCCCAGCCGGCGGCCTCGAGGGAGGCGACGGTCTGCTCCTTGAGCTCGTCGGTGATCGTGAACAGGCCGTTGGCCTCGGTGTCCTCGGTCGAGATCAGCAGCTTCTCGGCATCCAGCCCGAGCCCGGTCTTCTCGGGGTCGAGCGCCCCGAACACCGCCTCGAGTCCTTCGGCGTTGTCGGAGGCGGCCTGGTTGTAGAACTCGGTGATCAGCGCGACGGTGTCCTCGGTGGAGTTCTTGAAGACGTCGGTCCAGCCCTTGATCTCGGCGATCAGGAAGTCCTTGAGCAGCCCGCGGTTCTCCTCGAGGTACTGGTCGGTGACCGAGAAGGTCTCGGCGACGTAGGGGACGCCGTTGTCGGCGTACGGCAGGTTGGTGACCTCGAAGCCCGCGAGCTCGACCGTGAGCGCCTCGTTGGTCAGGTAGGCCATGAAGCCGTCGACCTTGCCCTCCATCAGCGGCGTCGGGTCGAAGTCGACCGGAACGACCTCGACCTCGTCCTTGCCGATGCCGTTGGCGTTGAGGATGGCCTCGAACACGCTGGCGTTGGAGTCCTGGACGCCGATCTTCTTGCCCTTGAGGTCCTCGGGCGTGGTGATGTCCGCACCGTCAGCGAGGGACAGGATCGTGAACGGGTTCTTCTGGAAGGTCGCGCCGATGATCTTCAGCGGGGCGTCCTCGTTGGCGATCGCCGCGCCGATCGACGCGGCGTCGCTGAGCGCGACCTGGACGGTGCCGCTCAGCAGCTTCGCGACACCGGTGTCGGGGCCGGAGATGCCGTTGACCTCGGAGAACCCGCTCTCGGTGTAGTAGCCCTTGTCGTAGGCGTAGAACTCGCCCGCGAACTCCTCGTTCTTGATCCAGGAGTACTGGACGCTGATCTCGCCGTGGTCCTCGCCCTCGACGCCGCTTCCACCGGCGTCGTCGCTGCCACAGGCGGCGAGGGTGAGCATTCCGAGGCCGGCGGCCAGCGAGGCAGCGACGAGGCGGAGGCCGCGGCGTCGGTGCGAACGGGGTGACGAGTGGGTCATGTGGTCTCCTGGTTGGGCTGGCAACGAACCTCCGAGACGCAACAGCAGTTGCTGAACGGTGACGCTATGAGATGCGCGTTTCAGTCCCGGGTCGGCTGGTTTCGGCCTCGTTAATTCCTCCCAGACGCTCCCGGAAGGGCGGGGCAGCGGCCTACGGTGGCGGTGATGAGCACCGACGACGTCGTCACCGTGAACGGGACGCCCCGATCCCTGGCCGCCGCGCGCCCGGAGTCGAACGCGCTCGACTGGCTGCGCGCCATCGGTCTCACCGGCGCGAAGGAGGGGTGCGCCGAGGGGGAGTGCGGCGCGTGCTCCGTGCTCCTCGCCCGGCCCGGGATCGAGGCGGAGACCGAATGGGTCGCGCTCAACTCCTGCCTCCTGCCCGCCGCGTCCCTCGCCGGCCAGGAGGTCGTGACCTCCGAGGGTCTGGGAACACCCGCCGACCTGCACCCGGTCCAGTCCGAGCTCGCGGTTCGTGGTGGGTCGCAGTGCGGCTACTGCACCCCCGGCTTCGTCTGCTCGATGGCCGCCGAGTTCTACCGCCCCGGTCGCGAGGACTTCGACCACCACGCCCTGTCCGGCAACCTGTGCCGGTGCACGGGGTACCGCCCGATCGTGGAGGCCGCCGAGGCGCTCGGCGCCCCTGACCAGGCCGACCCCCTCCTGCGTCGTACGACGTCCGCGGCGCCGGCTGCGAGCCCGACCCGCGCCGAGGGGTGGATCCGCCCAGCGCACCTGGCCGAGGCGCTGGAGGCGCTGGCCGAGCCCGGCGCGGTCGCCGTCGCCGGGTCGACCGACCTCGGGGTCGAGGCCAACCTGCGGGGCCATCGCCCTGCGCTGCGGGTCGCGATCGACCGGCTCGACGAGCTCCGGGGACTGGTCGTGGGCGAGGAGTCCGTCCAGATCGGTGCGGCCCTGACGCTGTCCGAGGTCGAGCGCCTCCTCGCGGGCCGGGTCCCGCTGCTGGCCGAGGTGTTCCCGCAGTTCGCGTCCCGCCTGATCCGCAACGGCGCCACGATCGGGGGCAACCTCGGCACCGGCTCGCCGATCGGCGACC
This sequence comes from Nocardioides sp. Root190, assembly GCF_001428565.1. Classification (GTDB taxonomy): domain Bacteria; phylum Actinomycetota; class Actinomycetes; order Propionibacteriales; family Nocardioidaceae; genus Nocardioides. The sequence goes on from NZ_LMIA01000009.1 coordinate 96,496, forward strand.
TGGCCCCGGCGTTGCTGGCCCTCGATGCCTCGGTCGTGCTGGTGTCCGCCGAGGGCGAGCGCACGGTCGTCCTCGCCGACTACTTCACCGGCTACCGGCAGAGCGTGCGTCGATCCGACGAGCTGATCGCGCTGGTGCGGATCCCGCGCCCGTTGGCCCCGGACGTCGCCTTCCACAAGATCGCCAAGCGTCGGTTCGACGACATCTCGTCCGTCGCCGTCGCCCACGCCATCGAGGTCCGGGAAGGCACGGTCAGCCGTGCGGCGATCGGCCTCGGGGGTGTCGCCGCGACACCGATCCGCGCGAGCGAGGCGGAGCGACTGCTCGTCGGCGCGTCCTGGTCGCCGGAGGGGGTCGCGGCCGCTGCCGATGCCCTCGCCGATGCCGGCACCCCGATCGACGACCACCGCGCCAGTGCCGCCTACCGCCGCGCGATGCTCGGCCAGTCCCTGCGGCGTCTGGTGGCCTCGTCATGATCGGCGTCTCCCGGCCGCACGAGTCCGCCGCGCTGCACGTCACCGGGCGCGCCCTCTACACCGACGACGTGGCGCTGCGCCTGCCCGGACTGCTCCACGCACACCCGGTGACCTCGCCGCACGCGCACGCCCGGGTCCTCGGGCTGGACCCCCGGCCGGCGTACGACGTCCCGGGGGTCGTGCGCGTCCTCACCGCTGCCGACGTGCCCGGTGTCAACGACGCCGGCGTCAAGCACGACGAGCCGCTGTTCCCCGACGAGGCGATGTTCCACGGACACGCGCTGGCCTGGGTGCTGGGCGAGACCCTGGAGGCAGCCCGGCTCGGGGCGGCCGCGGTCCGGGTCGATCTCGAGGAGCTCCCGTCGGTGATCACCCTCGGTGAGGCGATCGCCGCGCAGAGCTTCCAGGGTGCGCGTCCCTCGCTCGAGCGCGGCGACGTGGCAGAGGGCTTCGCCGCGAGCAGCCGGGTCTTCGAGGGGGAGTTCGAGTTCGCGGGTCAGGAGCACTTCTATCTCGAGACCCACGCCTCGGTCGCGCAGATCGAGGACGACGGCCAGGTCTTCGTGCAGTGCAGCACCCAGCACCCCACCGAGACGCAGGAGATCGTCGCCCACGTCCTCGGGCTCGCCAGCCACCAGGTCACCGTGCAGTGCCTGCGGATGGGCGGCGGGTTCGGCGGCAAGGAGATGCAGCCGCACGGCTTCGCGGCGATTGCGGCCCTGGGGGCGACGCTCACCGGCCGGCCGGTCCGGGTGCGGCTCACCCGGCAGCAGGACATGACGATGAGCGGCAAGAGGCACGGCTTCCACGCCACGTGGAAGGTCGGGTTCGACCACGACGGCCGGATCCAGGCACTCGACGCCACGCTGACCTCCGACGGCGGCTGGAGCCTCGACCTCTCCGAGCCGGTGCTGTCCCGGGCGCTGTGCCACGTCGACAACGCCTACTGGATCCCGCACCTGCGCGTGGACGGCCGGATCGCCCGGACGCACAAGACGTCGCAGACGGCGTTCCGCGGCTTCGGGGGCCCGCAGGGGATGCTCGTCATCGAGGACATCCTGGGTCGCTGCGCGCCGGAGCTCGGCGTCGCTCCGGAGGACCTGCGGCGGCGCAACTTCTACGTCGAGGGGCAGGCGACGCCGTACGGCCAGCCGGTGCGGCACGCGGACCGGCTCGACCGCGCCTGGCAGGCAGTCCTCGACACGAGCGACTTCGCTGCGCGGCGTACGGCGATCGCCGCGCACAACGCCCAGAACCCCCATTGCAAGAGGGGTCTGGCGATCACACCGGTCAAGTTCGGCATCTCGTTCAACTTCACGTCCTTCAACCAGGCCGGGGCGCTGGTGCACGTCTACAAGGACGGCTCGGTGCTGATCAACCACGGCGGCACGGAGATGGGCCAGGGACTGCACACCAAGATGCTGCAGGTGGCTGCGACGGCGCTGGGGCTGCCGATCGAGATGGTCCGGCTCGCGCCCACCCGCACCGACAAGGTGCCGAACACCTCCGCCACGGCGGCGAGCTCGGGCACGGACCTCAACGGGGCGGCGGTCAAGGACGCCTGCGAACAGATCCTCGAGCGGCTCGTGCCGGTCCGGAAGACGCTGCAGGAGGAGACCAGCGCCGCGCCCGCATGGCCGGACCTGGTCCGTCGCGCCTACCTCGACCGGGTCCAGCTGTGGGCCGCGGGCTTCTACCGGACCGAGGGGCTGAGCTGGGATGCGAGCGCGATGCGCGGGAGCCCGTTCAAGTACTTCGCCTACGGCGTCGCCGCCGCCGAGGTGGAGGTCGACGGCTTCACCGGCGCCTACGAGGTGACCCGTGTCGACATCGTCCACGACGTCGGCGACAGCCTCTCGCCGCTCGTCGACATCGGCCAGATCGAGGGCGGCTTCGTCCAGGGAGTCGGCTGGCTCACCCTCGAGGACCTGCGCTGGGACACCTCCGAGGGACCGCACCGCGGTCGTCTCGCGACGCAGACCGCGTCGACGTACAAGCTGCCGAGCCTCTCGGAGATGCCGGCCGACCTCCGCGTCACGCTGCTCGACCACGCCACGGAGGACGGCGCGGTCTACGGGTCCAAGGCGGTCGGCGAACCGCCGCTGATGTTGGCCTTCTCGGTGCGAGAGGCGCTCCGCGACGCCGTGGCGGCCTTCGGTCACGGCTGCCCGGTCGACCTCGCGTCGCCGGCGACACCCGAGGCGGTCTTCTGGGCGATCGACGCCGCACGATCGAACGGCGGCTGACGTGGACTGGCTGCGCGCGCTCCAGCACCTCCGCGACACCCGTACCCCCTGCGTCGTGGTGACGGTGGCGGAGGTCCGCGGCCACGCCCCGCGCGAGGCCGGCGCCAAGCTCGTGGTCAGCGCCGGGGGGACGTGGGGGAGCGTGGGCGGCGGCAACATGGAGGAGGCCGCGATCCGACGCGCCCGGGACCTGCTGGCCGGCGGCGACACCGGCCCGGTGACCGAGCGCCACGACCTCAGCGACAAGGCCCCGGCGGAGCACGGCGTGCAGTGCTGCGGTGGCCAGGTCTCGCTCCTCTACGAGCCGATGCCGGTCCGGCCCGCGATCGCGCTGTTCGGGATGGGCCACGTGGGCTACGAGCTGGCGCTGCTCCTGAGCCGGCACGACCTCGACCTGCACCTGGTCGACTCCCGCGCCGACCAGCTCGACCAGGAGCGCCTGGCACCGCTGCAGGACGGCCCGGCCGTGGTCCGCGTGCACCGCGAACCGTTGCTGCCCGAGCTCGCGATCGCGCTGCTTCCCGCGGGGGTGGAGGCGCTCGTGCTGACGCACGACCATGCCGAGGACCTCGCCCTGGTCGACGCGTTGCTGAGGTCCGGCCTCCCTGGATCGATCGGCCTGATCGGTTCCTCGGCGAAGTGGCTCCGCTTCCGGGCCCGGCTCGCCGAGCTCGGCCACACCGAGGCGGACATCGCGCGGGTGCGGACGCCGATCGGCGACCCGGCGGTCACCGGCAAGGAGCCCGCGCGCATCGCACTGGCGGTCGCTGTGGACCTGCTCACAGCCGCTCGGGCACACGTTTGAACGGGTGATCGGTGGTTAGGTTGGTCGGGTGAGAGGGCTCGCCAAATGCGGGCGGACTCGTCGATCGTGAGGACCTGCACTGATGAACCAGCCCCCTCCCGGGCCCCCGCCACCGCCCTACGCGCCGGGGTGGCCGCCGCCGGCGGGCCCGACGCCGCCGCGTCGTCGTACCGGTCTGACGCTGGTCCTGCTGGCGGTCGGTCTCGTGGTGGTCCTGGGCGTCATCGCAGTCGTCGCCCTCGTGGTCCGCGGCGACGACGGCCCGGGGAGCGGCGGTGACGGCGGCGACGACAGTGCCCGCGCGACGTCGTGCGAGGTCTATGCGGACGTGGTGATGAGCAGCGAGCTCTGGGCGGCGACCGAGTTCGACCCGGACAAGCTCCAGGAGATGTACGACGCAGCCCTCGCCGACATCACCGACGACGAGATCGCGACAGTGGTGGGGGAGGAGGCCACGGTCGTCGTGTCCTACTACCGGGACCTCGAGGAGTGGAAGCAGTCCGTCGACGAGGCCCTCGCCCGCGGCGAGTACCCCGAGTCGGCCATCCCGGCCGAGATCTCCGACCAGCGCGGTGAGCTCACCCGGGCGCAGGGTGCCGTCGCCGAGGCGTGCGGGGACGACCTGCCCGGTCGCCTGGACGACCCCGCGCCGAGCATCACCGCGCCCACCCTGGAGTCCCCGTCCCCGGGCCCACTGGGTGGCGAGTGATGGCGGGTTCCCAGCGGCGGTTTCCGTGGTTGGCAGTCCTGGGAAGTCTGGCGCTGGCCGTGGTCCTGGTGGTCGGCGTCGCCGTCGTCCTGGTCCTCGACGGGGGTGGCGAGGACGGCGACGACTCGAAGGATCGACGGAGCAGGGCCGATGAGCTGCGGGAGCGGCTGGTCAGCGACACCCAGGCGGAGCTCCCCACCGTGGCGGAGGCCGAGGACGCCGTGCCGGGCCACGACTACTCCACGGTCGTCACGGGTGTCGGCACCGACGCCGACCTGATCCTTCCCGCCACCTACGACGCCGACGTCACCGACCCGTGGCAGGGCGCTGCGGGGAAGATCGAGGTGTACGCCGACGCGGCGCTCACCCAGCCGGTGCCGATCGCGATCCTGCCGGACCTGACGTCGTCGGGCTCGGACCCGCACCTGGCGATCACGCCGGTGAAGGTGCGTCGCACGCACATCACCCGCCAGGACGGACAGGCGACGGGCACCCTGGCCGACCTCGGCACGTACTGGAACCTCAGTCCGCACGTGTACGTCGTCCAGTACCTCACCCCGGACGGCGCCCCGCGGCCACGCCCCCTGGTCACCCAGGTCGACTTCGAGGCCGAGACGCCGGCGCCCAGCCAGGTCGTGTCATCGGTGACCCCGGACGGGGACGCGCTGCTGGAGTGGGCTCCGGTCGACGGGGCGAGCGAGTACCTCGTCGTCCTGCAGCAGCGGAAGAAGGACCTCGAGGACACGGTCCGCGTCGTCGGGCGCACGACGGAACCGACCTGGTCCTCCGCGGAGACGAAGCGGTGCGTCCGCAGGGCGTGCACCCAGAACGACGTGATGAAGCTGACCACGGTCGACGCCTCCCTCATGGCCTCGTTGCCCGAGCTGACCTCGGAGACGATCGACGCCCGACTCGGCGTCATCGCGGTCGTGGACCGTCAGGCATCGGTGATGGCCCCGGTCGACCTCGCCGGGCTGGAGACCCTGCCCGTCCGGTCCGACCGGACCTGGGACCAGGGCGCCGACGTGGCGGGTCGTGGCCTGGCGGCGTTGCCGAGTCGCTTCCTGTTCGTCTCGATCGACGGCTCGACCCGAGCGACTGGTGCGTTCGTCGACCGTGCGGAGGTGCGGCGCAAGGGGTCGCGCTGGGTGGTCCCGCTGCGGGGACAGGGAACCCGGCTGGTGGACCCCGTGGAGATCCCGATCCGCGCTGTCGAGGACATCGACGCCGCGGTCGCGGCGTTCAACGAGCGCGCCGAGCGCGACTACCCGCCCACCGGGCTGCTCGACACGAAGATCGTGATCGACGTCGATGCTCCCCAGGAGCCGAGCCCCGAGCTGCCCCCACCGGACTACCCGGTGTTCGGCAGCAACGAGCTGACGAGGTTCATCGCCGGGCAGCTGATCGCGGGCTCCACGGCGATCGACGTCTCCGAGTACGACGCCCGACCGGGCCTGCCGGGCCTGGTGGACGCGCTGGACGAGGCCGTCTACCAGAACCCGTACGCCCTGGCGTACTTCGACGGGTTCTCCGTCGACGGCTCGGTGATCCACGTCGAGCCGGCGTACTCGCCGGCCGAGAAGCGGTCGCGACAGGAGCGGATGGCCGACGCGGCCGAGGCGTTCGTGGCCAGCGAGATCACCACGGGCATGAGCACTGCCGACAAGGTGAGTGCCATCAACCGCCACCTCGTCGACGACGCCGACTACGACCACGCTGCCCTGGCCGTGAAGAGCAAGACCCGCTCGGGCATCCCGGACCGGCTCCACTACGCGTGGACCGACGGCATCCTGCTGGAGAGCCTCGGTGTGTGCATGAGCTACTCGTATGCCTTCCAGGTGCTCGCGGAGGAGGCCGGCCTCGAGTCGGTCGTCGTGTCCGGCGACCTCGCCGACGGAGGCGGGCACGCGTGGAACAAGGTGAGGATCGGCGACAGCTGGCGCGCGGTGGACGTGACCTGGAACGACCCGGGCGGCCGGTGGAGCTCCTCGTCGGGCACGAGGTACCTGATGATCCGCGACGGTCAGTTCACGGGGAGCGCCCTGCGCTCCGAGCGGGACTCGTGGATGTCCGACGCGTACCTCAGCCAGTACGCGACCCGCTGAGGGGTGGAGCTCGGCCAGTCAGTAGGCGGTGCGGTGCTCGTGGGCCAGCCATGAGTCGAAGGGCGCGGAGGCGTTGTCGGGGCGCAGCCCGGTGATCCCCATCGGCCACTGCTCGCGTGGCTTCTCGAACAGCTCGTAGAACTCCCGGTCGTCGAACCCGCCCCGTGCGGCGTCGTCGCGGTCGGCGGCGTACAGGACCTGGTCCAGTCGTGCCCACAACGCTGCCGACAGGCACAACGGGCACGGCTCGCACGACGTGTAGAGCGTGGCGCCGGCGAGGCTGAAGTCGCCGACGGACGTGCAGGCGGCACGGATCGCGACGACCTCGGCGTGGGCGGTCGGGTCGAGGTCGCGGGTGACCCGGTTCTGGCCGGTGGCGAGCACGACGCCGTCGCGGACGATCACGGCGCCGAACGGACCTCCTCCGGAGGCGACGTTGTCGACGGCCAGGTCGACGGCGCGGGCCAGCCAGGCGGTGTGGTCGGTCACTCGACTTCTCCCAGTCGTTCGTAGGTCTCGCTGATCGCCCGGACCCGGGCGGGTCCGCGACGTCGGCAGGCAGCCAGGACGGCGTCCGCCAGGACGCTCACCAGGGCCATCGGGGCGGCATAGCTGTCGAAGGCGAGGGTGTGCTGCAACGGGCACTCCAGCCACACCGAGGCCTGGGAGGCGTGCGCGACGGCACTCGGATCGCCGATCAGCACGACCGTCGCACCGGTGTCACGGGCGGCGGCGATGAAGTCGCCGACGAACTGCGGTCGCCGCCGGAAGCCGACGACGAGCACGACGTCGGAGGCACCGAGGCCGACCAGCTCCTCGCCCGTGGTCTGGCCGGGCACCGGTGCGATGCGTACGTCGTCACGGGCCTGGGCGAGCTGCTCGCGCAGGTGGAGGGCCACGGGATAGCTGTTGCGCCACCCCACGACCAGGACCCGGTCGGCGAGGGCGAGCTGTCCCGCGACCTCGAGCAGGCGCGGGTGCTCGATGGCGCGCAGGATCGCCGCCTGCTCGGCAGCGGCCATCGTCACGAGGTCCGGTGCGCCGTCGATGCGTCGCGGCTCCCCGGCGCCGCGGAGCCCGCGCAGGTGCTCACGGACCTCGTCGAAGTCCTCGAAGCCCAGGCTGCGGAACAGGCGACTCATCGTCGCCCGCGAGACCCCGGCGAGCTCCGCGAGCTCGGCGGCACGGTAGGTCGCCAGGTCGTCGAGGTGCTCGAGGAGGGTGGCGGCGGCCCGTCGCTCCTGCGGGGTCAGCTCGTCGTGGTGGGCGGTGATCCGCTCGTCGATCCTCATCCGAGCCTCGCCAGGTGCGCGGAGGCGACGGCCAGCACCGCGTGCTCGAAGGCATCGATCCCGTTCTCGACGTCGACCTCGCGCACGGCCTCGTCGGGGTGGTGGCTGATCCCGTCGTGGCACCGGACGAACAGCATCGCGATGTCGGTGACGGCCGCGACGGCCATCGCGTCGTGGCCCGCTCGGCTCCACAGCCCCATCGGCTCGTCGTCGGCGAAGACGTGGATGCCCTCGATGATCGCCTCGGTCAGCCACCTGGCGCACGGCGCCGCCGGCGCGTTGTGCGTCTCGACCGCGTCGAGCCGGAGGTCGCGTTCCTCACAGATCCGTAGGAGCTCGCGCTCGATCTCCTGCCAGGAGCGGTCGCGCTCGTCGTCGGTGGCCGCGCGCAGGTCCAGGCTGAGGTCGGCCCTCCCGGGGATCACGTTGACCGCACCGGGCTGGACCTCGATCCGCCCGACCGTGGCGATGGTACCGGCTGCCTTCGCGAGGCGCTCGACGGCGACGATCATCTCGCTGGCCCCGACGAGCGCGTCGCGCCGGCGTTCGTACGGCGTCCCGCCGGCATGCCTCGCCTCGCCGGTCACCGACAGCCGGAACCTGCGCGCGCCGGCGATGGTCGTGACGTAGCCGAGGGAGGCGTCGGCCGCCTCCAGGTAGGGGCCCTGCTCGATGTGGGCCTCCAGGTAGCCCACCAGGTCTTCGGGTCGCCGGGCGGCCTCGCCGACCCGGCGTGGATCGAGCCCGAACTCGAGGAACGCCTGGTGCAACGTGATCCCGTCGCGGTCGCGCAGGTCCCACCAGTCCTCGTCCCACGTCCCGGCGACCGCCTGGCTGCCGAGCAGGGCCTTGCCGAACCGGCTGCCCTCCTCGTCGCTGAAGCCGATCACCTCGAGCGCGAAGGGCAGGGGCGTGTCCCGCAGCCGCTCGGCGACGGCGATCGCCATCAGGACCCCGAGCATCCCGTCGAAGCTGCCCGCGTCGGGGACGGTGTCGAGGTGGGAGCCGAGCAGCAGTGCGGGAAGACCGGGGGTGGAGCCCTCCCGGCGTCCGCAGATGTTGCCGGCGGCGTCCTGGTGGACCTGCAGGCCCGCCTCGCGCATCCAGTTGCCGGCGAGCGCGTTGGCGACCCGGTGCTCCGGGGTGAGGTGCGTGCGCTCCAGCCAGGTCTCCGAGGCGGAGATGGCGTCCAGCTCGCTGCACCGGGCGAGGACGAGCTCGGCGGTGGTCATGCGTAGACCTCCTGCGCGGCCGCGACCCCGCCCCCGGGCGGGACCGCGACGCCATGGGCGCGGAGCACCTGCTCGAGTGCTGCGAGCGTCGTCAGGACGGCGTCCTTGCGGGCGTTGAAGCCCATCGTCCCGATCCGCCAGACCTTCCCGTGGAGCGGTCCGAAGGACGTCCCGATCTCGATGCCGAAGTCGTCGAGCAGGCTGCCGCGCACGGCGTCGCCACCGGCTGCGCCCAGGGCCTCGGGGATCTCGACGGCCACGACGTTGCTCATCTTGTGGGCGACGTCGCCGAAGACCCCGAGCCCGAGACCGCGGACTCCGTCGAGCATCGCGCGTCCGTGCCGCTCGTGGCGGGCCACGGCGGTGTCCACGCCCTCGGTGACGAGCAGGCGGGCGGACTCCCGGGCGGCGTACAGCATCGAGGTGGCCTCGGTGTGGTGGTTGAGGCGGCGCGGGCCCCAGTAGTCCATCACCATGGCCAGGTCGAAGTAGTTGCTCGCGATGACCCGGCCGCGCGCGGCGTCCACGTCCTCGCCCCCCGGAATCTCACGCAGACCTGCCTCGACGTGGCGGCGCGCACCGATCATCTCGACCGCCCGCGGCGAGATCGTGATCGGCGCCGACCCGGACGGTCCGCCGAGGCACTTCTGGAGTCCGGCGGTCGCGATGTCGATGCCCCACGCGTCGGTGCGGAACTCGTTGCCGCCGAGCGACGCGGTGGCGTCGCAGTAGAGCAGCACGTCGTGCTCGCGGCAGATCGCGCCGATCTCGGCGAGCGGCTGGCACATCGTGGTCGAGGTGTCGCCCTGCACACAGGCGAGGACCTTCGGCCGGACGGCGCGTACGGCGTCCTCGATCGCCTCCGGCGCGAACACCTGGCCCCACGGGACCTCGATCGTGTGGACCTCGGCGCCGCAGCGACCGGCGATCTCGGCGAGCAGGTGGCCGAACCGTCCGAAGACCGGCACCAGCACGCGGTCGCCGGGTTCGACCAGGGACACCAGCGCGGCCTCGATCCCGGCCCGGGACGTGCCGTCGACGAGGAAGGTCTGCTCGTTGGCGGTGTCGAAGACCGTCCGGTAGAGCCCCATCACCTCGTTCATCGTCGTCGTCATGAACGGGTCGAACTGGCCCACCAGCGGCGCGGCCATCGCCCGCAGGACGCGGGGGTCCGCGCTGATCGGACCCGGGCCCATCAGCAGGCGGGGCGGGGGTGCGATCTCCTGGTGGCTCATCTCAACGGTTCCTCTCCAGCAGTGCGCCTCGTCGCGCACCGTCGTGTCGATCGGGGACCAGCACGCCGCCGAGCAGCGTGTGGGTCACCGAGGCGGCGAGCTCCCGCCCGTCGTAGGCAGAGATGGGGTTGCGGTGGGCGAGCTGTCGTACGTCGACCGCGAGCGGGACGGCGCTGTCGAGGACGGCGAGGTCCGCGTCCGCCCCGACCGCGATCCGCCCCTTGGCGGACAGTCCGACGAGGTCGGCGGTACCGGTCGCCATCCAGCCGGCCACCCGCTCCAGCCCGATGCCTCGGCGCAGCGCCTCGTCGGCGACGGCCGTGAAGCCGACCTGCAGGCCCGAGATCCCGCCCCAGGCCTGCTGGAGGTCGCCGTCGCCGGCGCACTTCATCGCCGCCGTCGCGGGGGAGTGGTCGCTCACGACGATGTCGATCAGCCCCTCCGCGAGCGCGTCCCACAGGGCTGCCCGGTTGCCCTCGTCGCGGATCGGCGGGCAGCACTTGAACTCCGGGGCCGCGTCGGGGATCTGTTCGGCGGCCAGGCAGAGGTAGTGCGGGCAGGTCTCCACGGTGACGGGTACGCCGTCGGCGCGGGCGTCCGCGAGCAGGTCCAGCGCCCGGGCGCTCGACAGGTGCAGCACGTGCACCCGGCAACCCGTGTCGCGGGCGCCCTTCAGCAGTCCGCGGATCGCGGCCGTCTCGGCCTCGTCGGGGCGGCTCAGGAGGAAGTCGGCGTAGGCGCGGCTCGGCGGGTGCGGTGCCGCGTCGAGGACGGCTGCGTCCTCCGCGTGCACGATCAGCAGGCCGTCGAAGGAAGCGATCTCGGACAGTGCGGTGCGCAGCCCGGCTGCGTCCAGCGCGGGGAACTCCTCGACCCCGCTCGGCGCGAGGAAGCACTTGAAACCGAAGACCCCCGCGTCCCACATCGCCTCCAGGGACCCGAGGCTGTCGGGGATAGCACCGCCCCAGAAGCCGACGTCCACTGCTGCCTGATCGGCGGCGATCGACCTCTTGAGGTCCAGCGCCTCGAGGGTCGTCGTCGGCGGCACGGAGTTCAGTGGCATGTCGACCAGCGTCGTCACGCCGCCGAGGGCTGCGGCGCGGGTGGCCGTCGCGAAGCCCTCCCACTCGGTGCGACCGGGCTCGTTGACGTGCACGTGCGTGTCGACGATCCCCGGCAGGACCGACGCCGTGTCGGGGAGGTGCAGGACGGCGCCGGAGCGGCGGGCGTCGTACTCCTCGACGGCGGTGATCCGCCCGTCGCTGATGAGGACCGTCGCCGGTCGGAACGCGCCGTCCACCAGCACGTTGCGGGCCACCACGGCGTCGTACGTCGTCGAGGAGGTCATCCGGGGACCCCGGCCCAGGCCCGGGGCTCGTCGGCGGTGGCGCGGCTGAGGGTCGCCGAGATCAGGCCGTAGGGGCGGTCGGCGGCCATGAACACCTCGCCCGGGTTCTCGAGCCCGAAGGGCGCCAGGTCCACCAGGAAGTGGTGCTTGTTGGGGCAGGAGATGCGGATCTCCGCGATGTCGGGACAGGCGTCGAGCGCCGCCTCGCCCATCGCATGGATCGTCTGCTGCAACGCGAGGCTGTGGGTGGTCGCGAAGGCACCGGTCAGGGCGGACTGCACGGTGGCATGGGCGACATCCCAGTCCACGTCGGTCCCGACGTACCGCCACGTCGCGCTCACGCTCGTCGCGAGCACCCGGTCCTCGGTCTCGGCGAGCGTGGTGAACCTGTCCCGCGGGAAGCCGTTGAACTCGCTGCCGGTGCTCTTCAGCACGACCAGGTCGGACAGCCCGCCGAGCACGAAGGTGTCCTCGCCCCAGGTCTGCACCCAGGCCGTCCGCGTCGCTGCGCCGGTCCGCACGAACGAGTGACCGTTGGCGGGGAGCCGCTCCCAGTCGAACTGCTCGGCGTGGAACCACGTGCCGGTGATCCACTCCTGGCTCCGCCAGTGCCCGGCGAGCGCGAGCAGGAAGTCCTCCGGGCTCGTGACGCCGTGCTGGCGGGCCAGCGCGAAGACGGTGTTCTTCTGGGTGTCGGTGGCGTGCACGTGGCTGTTGTCGCCCTGTGTGTACGCCGTCTCGAAGTCCCCGCGCAGCTGCGTGGTCACGTTCAGGTCGTGCAGGACGTGCGTGTCGGAGGACCGGTCGACCTTCACCAGCCGGCACTCGGCCTTGCCGTGCTGCAGGTCGGAGAGCACGTAGTCGCCCATCAGGATCCCCGGTAGGTCGTGTAGGAGAAGGGACTGAGCAGGAGGGCCACGTGGTGGTGCTCGCCGTGCTCGACGGTGAAGGCCACGGTGACCTCCGGGTGGAAGCTCGCCCGGTCCTGGGCGGCGAACCAGGCGCCGGTCGCGAAGACGAGGCGGTGCAGCCCGGCGTCCAGACCTGCGTCGAGGTCTTCCTCGAAGCGCACCCGTCCGTCGTCGTCCGTCCTCGCCTCGGCGAGGGTGGTGCCGTCGGCCGAGCTGAGCGCGACCGCGACACCCACCGCGGGCCGGCCCAGGACGGCGTCCAGGACATGGGTGGAGCAGGTGCTCATCGGTTCTCCTCGGGTTCGACCAGGTCGGCCAGGCGCAGCAGTGCGATCTCGCCGAGCTGCTGCCGGGTGACCTCGAGCTCGGTCACGGGGTCGTTGCCGAGCCGCTCCTCGAGCAGGCCGAGCAGCTCGGGACCGCTGCGTCCCTTGGCACGGACCAGGTAGATCCGGCCGAAGCGTTCCTCGTAGCGGGCGTTTCCCTCACGCAGTCGTTCGGCGAGTGCGACATCGGCGGGGTCCAGGCCGGACTGCTCGCGCCGGGAGTGGGCAGCTGCGTCGCCGGCCCCGGTCGGTCGTTCGCCGATCCTCGGGTGGTCGGCGAGCGCTGTCTCGACGTCGGCCGACGCCCACCCCACGATCTGGGCGCGACCGGCGTCGAGCAGCGCTGCCGCGTCGGCGAAGGGTCGACCGGCGGCCAGGTCGGCCACCCACGACTCGATCGCGACACAGGTCCGCAGGGCCGCGGCCACCTCGGCGTCGGGCAATGCGTTGAACTCCTCGATCAGCAACCTGCCTCCTCTCGGACCTGAAACTAGATCCTCCCTGTGAAGGGCGAGCGAAACAATCGTTTCAGGCAGGTCAATTCATGAGCAGGTCGAGCAGGTCCCGGTCGCGACCGGGTGCGGCGACCAGGCAGGCGCCGCAGGGGAGGCCCGCGGCGGTGCGCAGGGGCACCGTCACGGCGGGCAGCCCGCCGATGCCGGCCAGGCAGGTCAACGTGAGGGTCGCCTCGCGGGTCGCCTGCAACCGGTCCGCGAGACCGGGGCCGAGGGCCGGCGCCACCGTCGGTGCGGCGGGCAGGACCAGGATCCGGTCGCCGAGGAGCTCGCGGATGGTGGCGCGGGCGTCCTCGACCGTGTCCCGTGCTGCCTCCACCTCGTCCGCGGTGGTGCCGCGAGCCCGCTCGAACCGTGCTCGCACGTCCGGGCCGAGGGTGTCGAGCCGGTCCCCGAGCCAGGAGCCGTGCGCCTGCCAGGCCTCCCACGCCTGCAGCACGACGAAGGCGTCGCGCCACGCCGGGAGGTCCTCGAGCGGCCAGGCCTCCGGGAGCCGCAGGCCCCACTCCGGCTCCCAGCCCGCGACGGCAGCGGCCACGTCGGCATCCGCCAGGGACAGCAGGGCAGGCACGGTGACCAGCCGGCGGTCGGCATCGGTGGTGGTGCCCGGCAGCAGGACGTCGCCGACCCGCGCCAGCAGGGACGCATCGCGCGTCATCCAGCCGACGGCGTCGAAGCTCGGCGCCAGCGGGAGCAGGCCGTCCCGACTCAGGGCGCCGTGGGTCGTGCGGATCCCGAACAGGCCCTGGTACGACGACGGCACCCTGATCGAGCCGCCGGTGTCGGTGCCCAGGCCGATCGACGCCTCGCCCAGCGCGACGGCCGATGCCGATCCCGACGAGGAGCCGCCGCTGATCCGGCCGGGGGCCGCAGGATTCGGCGGGGTCCCGTAGTGGGCGTTGGTGCCGGCGAGCGAGTAGGCGAACTCGTCGGTCTGGGTGATCCCGCGGATCGATGCGCCCGCGGCCACGAGGGCTGCGACGACCTCCGCGTCCGTGTCGGCCGGGTCCGCAGCGGCGAGGCGCGTCGGGTTGCCGGCACCGACGGAGAGCCCGGCGACGTCGTACAGGTCCTTGACCGCGAGGCTCTCGCCGACCAGCGGACCACGGTCGGCACCGTGCAGGAGGGGATCGCCGCGCAGCGCCCAGATCCGCTCGTCCCACATGCTCATGGCAGCGCCGGGAAGTCGCTCTTGCGGATCCGGGCGTGGACGCCCTTGACGACGTCGACCACCTGGGAGATGTCGAAGTCCGTGGCGGCGCTGAGGTAGGCGTAGGCCAGGTGTGGCGCCATCCCGTGACGGGCGCCGAGCAGCGCGATGGCGGCCCGGACACAGTTCTGGACGGCGACGTCGAGGTCCGGGTCGAGCCCGGTCGGCACCAGGTGCTCTGCGGTCTCCGCGAGCGGACCGGCGAGCTCGCCGAACTGACGCAGTGCGTCCTCGCGGGCCACGACGTCGAGGCGCACCGTCGCCCGCAACGACGCCTCCATCGCCGTCAGCGACACCTCGCCGTCGCCCTGCGCGAAGTGCGGGTCGCCGACGTACGCGAGCGCCCCGTGGACCTGGACCGGCAGGTAGAGCGTGGCGCCCACGGTCAGCAGGTTGATGTCGAGGTTGCCGCCGAAGGCCCCGGGCGGCACGGAGTGCGGACGCTCGCGCTCCGCCGTCGCCACGCCCATCACCCCGAGGAAGGGCGCGAGCGGGAAGGACACCACCGGCTCGCCGCCGTCGACGAGCGGGAGTCGGCCGTGGGTGCCGTCGTCGGAGACCGACGCGAAGACCGACACGGTCTCTCCGTCCGCCGGCATCTCCCCGGGCAGCGCGCCGCGGCCGTGCCGGTTCGACACGACGCCGTACGGCACCCGGGGCAGCATCTCCACGACCGTCATGGCCAGGAGGTCGCCCGGACGGGCGCCACTGACCCGGACCGGGTGCGAGACCACGTGGGGTCCGTCGACGCCGAAGGTGCGCTCGATCGCCGAGGCCGCCAGCGCCACCGCGTCCTCGAGCACGCCGTCCCCGGCCACGCCGTGGCGCGCGAAGAAGGCGAGCGGGTCGCGGCCCTGGTCCTCGAGGATGCCCTCGTGGCTGATGGTGTCGAAGGTGACCTCGGTGCCCGGCTCGACGACCAGCACCGGGTCGTCACCGGCGCAGGGGAGGCGGCCCCACAGCACGGTGTCCGGCTCCGCCGGCAGGTACGACGCCGCGCGGATCGGTCCGGTGCCGGGTTGCAGGATCACGGCCGCAGCCTAGGCGCGTCGTGGGTCGCGCGTGTTTCGTTTCAGCGCCGCAGGCCCGCGCGGTCCATCGCGTAGACCCAGCGCCGGCGGGGATGCTCGGTGACCGACCAGAAGGAGTCGTTCTCCGGCCAGAAGACCAGGTCCTCCGGGCCGATCGGCGTCGCCCACCGGTGCTCACGGAACGCACCCGGCTGCCCGACGTACATCGAGCCGAAGCGGTAGGGGCTGCGCGACCGGGTGGCGTAGTAGGTGCCGTCGACGACGGAGACGCCCTGCATCCGGGGCTCGCCGCGGTCGTCGACCTCGGGTCGCACGAAGCCTTCGGCGTCGCCGATCGGCAGCTTCGTCGTGGGGTCGAGCGCGAACCGCGCCACGCGCCGGGTCTGCTTCCTGTTGCCGTACTCGCCCACCACTAGGGCCGGATCCGTCCCGGACCGGTCGACCGTGAAGAAGGAGAACCGGAGCTTGCCGATGCCCTCGGCGCTGTGCCCCTTGTGGGAGAAGCGCACCGGCAGGACGTAGCGGTGACCGAAGGTCTCGTGGTCCGAGCCGGCAGGGACCCGCATCAGGTCGTCCATCCGGCAGCTCACGAATCCCCGGCCGGTGGCCGCGACGTGGAGGTAGTCGCCGTGCCACACGATGCCGCCGGCGTGCACCTTGAGGGGCGCGATGCCGGGGCGTCCGTCGACGAGGGTCGGCGTCACGAGCAGGACGTGTCCGTAACGGCCGCGCTCGACGTCGACGATGCTGATCCGCGACCCGGCGTCGCCCTTGGCGTACCAGGACGTCGCGAGGACGTCGCGGCCGTGGCGCTCGTCGAGTCCGGTGTGCGCCGAGGTCGTGATGCCCTGCGGCCACCACTCGTGGTCACGACGGTCGTGGGCCTCCCAGGTGAGTGCGCGGGTGACCTTCAGCCCGAGCAGCCGGGGATGGGGCGCCCACGTACGGCGCATCCGTGCGTGGAGGTCGGGCATGAGGCCGTCGATCCCGACCCGGCCGCCCCCGTCGCGGGCGAGCGCAGCAGCGAGGGCGTCGATCTCCGCGCCGTTCTCAGCCGTGCGCGTCAGGTGCAGTCCGGACACGGCGCACACCGTAGCCGAAGCCCGCAGCGGGCTTGCGTCATCATGGAGCCGTGAGGGGCATCTTCTTCGACGAGGAGCACGCGCGGTCCGCGGCTCTGGCGCTCGTGCGCGGGGGCTACGAGGCGGAGGTCGTGCGCGAGCGGCTCGCCGGCGAGGACGACGACGAGGACCACCCCTGGGCGGTCCTCACCGACGCGCCGGAGATCCAGCTCGACATGCTCGTCGAGATGTACGACGGCTGGCTCGACGACGACGAGCCGGACGATGCTCCTGCGGTGCCGGCCACGAAGGCCGGGTTCGCCCTGCCGCTCCCCGACCAGCCGAAGCGGGTCAAGCGCCCGGAGGTGTAGTCACCTGCCCGGCGGGCAGGCGAACGGCCCCTCGACCCGGCTCCATGCCCGGACGAGCTGGCGGCGGTCGTCGAAGTCGGCCTCGGCCACCACCGCGTCGCCGTCGGCGCGGACGTCCAGGTCGACGTCGAAACCCGTGGCGGGCGCACGGTCGGAGAGGTACGCATCGAGGCCCTCGGCGTCGCTCTCCGGGTCGTCCTCCTCGCCGAAGAGCCGGACGGCCCGCAGCCCCTCGTCGGGGTCGGCGAGGAGCGCCATGCCGCGGTCCGGGTAGGCCAGGCCCTCGAGCTGCTGGGCGACCTGCTCGGAACTCATCCGACCGCCGGCGCCGCAGGACGGCTCGAGCGTGAGGACGGCGTACTCGAGCGCGTCGTCGTCCGCGGCGAGCCCGAGCAGCTCGTCGAAGGAGCCGGCATCGGCCAGCGAGTCCTCGTCGTCGGTGGCGACGTCCACGGCCAGGTCGACGCTGCCGGAGAGGACCAGCCGCTCGTCCGGCACCAGGGCGAGCGAGCTCAGGAACGCGGGGTAGCGGCCGCCGTACGTCCCCGAGGCATCGGCCGAGGAGAGCTCGATGTCGAAGCGTTCGACGTCCGCGCTGCCGGAGCGGTCGTAGCCGGCGTCCACGAGGTCGTCGGCGATGGCACCGAAGTCGGCCTCGTCGGTCAGTTTCCAGACCCGGACGAGCCCGACGTCGGCCCCGGTGGCCGAGGCCTCCCACTCGACGTCGAAGTCGCTGAAGCCCGCCTCCTGCATGACGGCGACCCAGCGGGTCAGCTCGGTGCCGTAGGCCTCGTCGTCGCCGGTGCCGGGCGTGCTGTCGCCCTCGCTGATGCGTTCAGCGATCGCCGTGCGGTCCACGAAGGTGACGGTCGCGGAGTCCTGGGGGAGGTACTCCAGCGCCTCCTCGACCCGGGAGCTCCCATCGAGCAGGCCGCATCCCGACAGGCCGGAGGCGAGCAGCGACAGGGTCGCCACGGCGGCAGCCTGCCGCCCGAACGCGTGGGTCATGGGACCCATCATTACGCTCGGCTCCATGAGTGAAACCCCGGCCCACCGGCTGCTGCTCGTCCACGCTCACCCCGACGACGAGTCGATCGGCCAGGGCGCGACGATGGCGAAGTACGTCGCCGAGGGGCACGGGGTCACGCTGGTGACCTGCACGGCGGGCGAGATGGGCGAGATCCTCGTTCCCGCCCTCGAGCACCTCGCCGCTGACAAGGAGGACGGCCTCGGTCTCCACCGCAAGGGCGAGCTCGACGCCGCGATGGCCGAGCTGGGTGTCACCGACCACCGCTTCCTTGGTGGCTTCGGCACCTACCGCGACTCGGGCATGAAGTGGCACGAGGACGGCCACGCCGTCGCCGCCGATCTGCCAGAAGACGGCACCGGTCACGAGAACACCTTCTGGCACGCCGACCTCACCGAGGCGGCCACCCACCTGGTCGCTGTGATCCGCGAGGTCCGTCCGCAGGTGCTCGTCACCTACGACGAGTTCGGCGGCTACGGCCACCCGGACCACATCCAGGCCCACCGCGTCGCGATGTACGCCGCCCAGCTGGCCGCCGCGCCGTCGTACCGCCGCGACCTGGGCGATGCCTGGGACATCCCCAAGATCTACTGGGGCGCGATCTCGGAGAGCCGCATCCGCGAGGGCCTGCGCCGGTTGCGCGAGGCCGGTGACACGACCACCTTCGAGGGCATGGACCCCGACGGCGACCTGCCGGCGATGTTCCGGCCCGACGCGGACATCAGCTGTGAGGTCGACGCCAGCGAGTTCGTCGAGCGAAAGCTGGACGCGCTGCGGGCCCACGCCACCCAGATCACCACGGACGGCCCGTTCTTCGCGCTCTCCAACAACTCCGGCGCGGAGGCCTTCGGGCGCGAGCAGTACCGGCTCGTCCGGGGCACCCCCGGCGACGCGTCCGGTGACAACGGCTGGGAGACGGACCTCTTCTCCGGCGTCGTCCCGGGGCCGTGACAGTCCTCCGGCGCTGCGTGGCCGCCCTGGGGGGCCTCGTCGTCGGCGCTGCGGTCGGACTGTGCTCCGTCCTGCTCCACGACCACCTCTGGGGGCTGCTGCTCGGGGTCGCGACGACGCTCGCCGTGATGGTGGCGCTGCCGGGTGGCGCGGCCCGCCTCGGCTTCGCCATCGGCTGGGTGGCCGTCCTCTGGCGGGCCACCACGGAGCGTCCCGAGGGCGACTACCTCGTCTCCTCGGACGCCAACGGCTATGTCCTGCTCGGGTTCGGCCTGGTCGTCCTCGCGGGCGGATTCACAGGCCTGGTCGGGCGCCGGGTTCCCGACGGCGATTCCGGCGGAGTCGGTACCGCTCCCTAGGATGGCTGCCGTGACCACCTGGGACCCCGCTCCGGACGAGAAGCGTGAGCGCCCCGGCGGCAAGGCCGTCGTGGTGGTCGTCGCCGTGCTGCTGGTCCTGGTGGGTGGCGGTTACGTCGCCGCCCACGCCCTCGCCGGTGACAAGGTCCCGCGGGGCACCACCATTTCCGGCGTCGATGTCGGCGGCCTGTCCCGCTCGGCCGCGATCAGCACGCTCGAGGAGGCCTTCGAGTCCCGCGAGACCCAGCCGATCGACGTGACGGTCAAGGCATCCCTCGCCGGGAGCGAGGCCAACGGCTCCGCGCTGAAGCCCTCCGAGCTCGGCCTCTCGGTCGACTACCCGGCCTCGGTCGACGCCGCAGGCGCCGGTTCCAGCTGGAGTCCCGGTCGCCAGTGGGACTACTTCGCCGGTGGCGGTGACGTCGATGCCGTCGTCGACGTCGACGAGTCACTGCTCGACACCAGGCTCGACGAGCTCTCGAAGGGCCTGGGCACCGCCCCCAAGGACGGCCAGGTCACCTTCAGTGCCGACGGAGTGAGGACTGTCGACCCGGTCCGCGGCGACGCGGTGGACCGCGACGCTGCCCGCGAGGCCCTGACCGAGGCCTTCCTCACCGAGGACGACGCCGTCTCGCTCGAGGTCGTCAAGTCCGACCCCGACATCGACGCAGCCGACGTCGCCAGGGCCGTCGAGGAGTTCGCGGACCCGGCGATGGCCCACCCGGTGACGCTGGTCTTCGGCGACAGCGACGTGAGCCTGTCCCCGCGCCAGTTCGCCAAGGCCCTCTCGATGGAGCCCGAGGACGGGGTCCTCGTCCCTGTCGTCGACGAGGCCGTGCTGACCACGCTCGTCAAGGGCGTCACCACCGACGGCGAGCCCGTCGACGCAACCGTCCGCATCGCCAAGGGCAAGCCCCGCATCGTTCCTGCCAAGCCGGGCGTCGAGTTCGACCCCGCCCAGGTGGCAGAGGTCTTCACCGGTCTGCTGACCGGCGACGAGGGCGAGCGCAGCGGCAAGGTCGACGCCGAGGTCACCGAGGCGGACTTCACGACCCAGGACGCCCGCGACCTCAAGATCGTCGAGAAGATCTCCGAGTTCACGACGCGCTATCCCCACGCCGACTACCGCAACATCAACATCGGTCGGGCGGCCAAGCTCGTCGACGGCACGCTCCTCAAGCCCGGTGAGGAGTTCTCCCTCAACGGCATCGTGGGGGAGCGCACCGCCGAGAACGGCTTCACCGAGGGCTACGTCATCTCCAACGGCATCCTGAAGAAGGATCTCGGCGGCGGCGTCTCGCAGATGGCGACGACGACCTTCAACGCGATGTTCTTCGCGGGCCTCAAGGACATCCAGCACAAGCCGCACTCGTTCTACATCGACCGCTACCCGGTCGGGCGCGAGGCCACCGTCGCATGGCCGACGGTCGACCTGCGCTTCGAGAACGACAGCGAGTACGGCGTCCTCGTCCGCGCCTGGGTGGAGCCGAGCAACTTCTCGCGCCAGGGCACCGTGACCGTGCAGATGTGGTCCACCAAGGTCTGGGACATCGACTCGCGCACGTCGAACCGCTACGCCTACGTGCCCCCGGCGACCCGCACGCTGACCACCGCCGACTGCGAGTCGTTCACGGGCTACTCCGGCTTCCAGATCGACGTCACCCGGATCTTCCGCAAGCACGGCCAGTCGGCCGTGGACCACACCGAGAAGTTCCACACCGTCTACACGCCGGCCGACTCCGTGGTGTGCAAGAAGCCGGGCCCGCCGCCCGAGCAGGATCCCGACGAGGGCTGATCCCGGTTCCTTGCTAGAATGAGAACACGTTCTAGTTCAGGAGGCTGTCTTGACCGCCACTCCCGTCATCGACGGTTGGTTCACCACCGGCGACGAGCCGCACCTCCTCGCGTCGCGGTGCACCACCTGCCGCAACGTGGTGTTCCCGCCGGTGTCCTCCGATGCCGGAGCTGCCGCGTTCTACTGCCGCAACCCCGCCTGCGACGGCGAGGCCCACGAGTCCGTGGAGCTCTCGCGGCGCGGGACCGTGTGGTCCTACACCGATGCGCAGTACCAGCCCCCGGCGCCGTACGTCCCCGCCTCCGACCCGTACCAGCCGTTCGCGCTGGCCGCCGTCGAGCTGCCCGAGGGCCTGGTCGTGCTGGGCCAGGTGGCCGACGGTTTCGGCGTCGCTGACCTGAAGGTCGGCGCCGAGGTCGAGCTCGTGATCGAGACGCTCCATGCCGACGAGTCCGGCGAGCGCACCACCTACCGCTGGAAGCCGGTGTCCGCATGAGCAGCACGAACCAGGTCGCCATCGCCGGCGTCGGCATGCACGCATGGGGCAAGTGGGGCCGCAACTTCACCGAGTACGGCGTCCACGCGGCCCGTGCGGCGCTGAAGGACTCAGGCATCGCGTGGGCCGACGTCGACCTCGTCGTCGGTGGCGAGACGGTCCGCAACGGCTACGCCGGCTACGTCGCCGGATCGACCTTCGCCCAGGCGCTCGGCTGGAACGGCGCCCGGATCGCGACGTCGTACGCCGCGTGCGCGACTGGTGCGCAGGCGATCGACACCGCCCGTGCCCGGATCATGGCCGGCCTGTGCGAGGTCGCCCTGGTCGTCGGCGCGGACACCACGCCGAAGGGCTTCCTCGCCCCGAACGCGGGCGAGCGGTGGAACGACCCCGACTGGCTGCGCTTCCGGCTGCTCGGCATGACCAACCCGGCGTACTTCGCGCTCTACGCGCGCCGCCGGATGGACCTGTACGGCGCGACCAGCGAGGACTTCGCGCAGGTCAAGGTCAAGAACGCCCGGCACGGTCTGGAGAACCCGTACGCCCGCTTCCGCAAGGAGTCGACGGTCGCCGACGTGCTGGCCTCCCCGGTCGTCTCCGACCCGCTGCACCTGCTCGACATCTGTGCGACCTCCGACGGCGCCGCGGCGGTGGTGCTGACCAGCATGGAGTACGCGAAGAAGCACGGCATCGTGGACCCGGTGCGGGTCGCAGCGGTCTCGACCGTCACGCCGACCTTCCCCAACACCGTCATCGACATGCCCCTGCTCTCCACGGACTCCTCGGCGCTGACCGGGATCCCGGACCACACCTTCAAGGAGTCCCTGGCCCAGGCGGCGTACGACGAGGCCGGGATCGGTCCCGAGGACGTCGACGTGGCCGAGGTCTACGACCTGTCCACCGCCCTCGAGCTCGACTGGATCGAGGACCTCCAGCTCTGCAAGCCCGGCGAGGCCGAGGTCCTGCTGCGTGCCGGCGACACCACCATCGGCGGCCGGATCCCCGTCAACCCGTCCGGTGGACTCGCCTGCTTCGGCGAGGCGGTCCCCGCCCAGGCGATCGCCCAGGTCTGCGAGCTCACCTGGCAGCTGCGCGGTCAGGCCACGGGCCGCCAGGTCGAGGGCGCCCGCGTCGGCATCACGGCCAACCAGGGCCTGTTCGGCCACGGCTCCTCGGTCATCCTCGCCCGCTGACCCGCGAAGTGCGCCTCATTCTCCGCCGAAGTGCGTGGGTTTCTCCATCGAGGTGACCCCTGTGGGCGCACCTCGATGGAGAAAACCAGACACTTCGGCAGAGAGAACCGCGCACTTCGCGCACCTCACGGAGCCGGCGGCAGGATCTCCCACACGACGTGCTCCCCGGCGAGGCCCTTGAGCTCGACGGTGTCGCGCTCCACGAGGATCACGGCGGCGTCGTCGTCCAGGGCTTCCCGTACGGCGTCGCTGACCAGGATCTCTCCGCCGGCGGCGAGATCGGCGACCCGGGCCGCCATGGCGACGTTGCGCCCGAAGTAGTCGCCGTCGCGCGCCACGACCTGCCCGGTGTGGATGCCGATCCGGACCAGAATCGGACCGTGGCGGCGCAGGGTCACCTCGCGGGGGAGGTCGCGCTGGATGCCGAGGGCGGCACGACAGGCGGCCTCGGCGTCGCGGAAGGCGACCATGAAGCCGTCGCCGGCGGTCTTCACGACCTGCCCGCGGTACCTCTCGATGCGGGTGCGCAGCACCCGGTCGTGCGCGGCGAGCACCTTGACCCAGGTGTCGTCGCCGAGCCGGTCGTTGAGGGGGGTGGAGTTCTCGATGTCGGAGAAGAACAGCGTCACCGTGCCGTCGGAGGCGGCCATGTTGAGGATGTCGGCGCGCTCGTCCTCGCTCGCCCAGGTCTGCAGGTCCTCCACGGTGCTCTGGATCAGGCCGCTGATGCCATGGGAGCGGACCTTCGACGCCGTGCGGATCATCCGGCGCATGGCGCGCTCCGCGGAGTTGCTCGGGGGAGCCGGCCGGAGGGCGGCATCGAGGTCTGACTCGATCTGCGCGAGGTGCGCACGGACGTCGACCAGTTCCTGCTGGAGCCGTGCCCGATCGCGGGCGAACAGGACGACGGTGCCGACGAGCAGCACGCACAGCACGCACAGCACGCCGAGGACGATGACCACGACCGAAGCCTAGGGCTTCGTCAGGACCCCGGCAGGCGTTGCATGCCCGCAGTAGCGTGAGATCGTGACCACAACTGATCCCGCGTCGGCACCCACCATCTCCACCGTCGGCGCGCTGCGGGCCTCTGGCCACGAGCAGCGCACCCTGCGTGCCGAGCTCCGCGGCAATCTCCTCGACCGGCTCGGCCGCAAGGAGGACCCGTGGCCGGGCCTGCACGGATTCGAGGACACCGTCATCCCGCAGCTCGAGCGCGCGATCATCGCGGGCCACGACGTCGTCCTGCTCGGCGAACGCGGCCAGGGCAAGACCCGCCTCCTGCGCACGCTCGTGGGCCTGCTGGACGAGTGGACGCCCGTGATCGACGGCTCCGAGCTCGGCGAGCACCCGTTCGAGCCGATCACCGTCGCGTCGCGTCGTCGAGCGGCCGAGCTCGGCGACGAGCTGCCGGTCGCCTGGCGTCACCGGGGCGAGAGGTACGCCGAGAAGCTGGCGACCCCGGACACCTCGGTCGCCGACCTGATCGGTGACGTCGACCCGATGAAGGTGGCCGAGGGACGCTCCCTCGGTGACCCGGAGACGATCCACTTCGGCCTGATCCCCCGTTCCCACCGCGGCATCGTGGCCATCAACGAGCTGCCCGACCTCGCCGAGCGGATCCAGGTGGCGATGCTCAACGTGATGGAGGAGCGCGACATCCAGATCCGCGGCTACGTCCTGCGCCTGCCGCTCGACGTGTTCGTGGTCGCCTCGGCGAACCCCGAGGACTACACCAACCGTGGCCGGATCATCACGCCGCTCAAGGACCGCTTCGGCGCCGAGATCCGCACGCACTACCCGAAGGCCCTCGCGGCGGAGATCGCCGTCGTACGACAGGAGGCCGACCTGCTGCCGGACCTCGTGGACGTGCCCGACTTCCTGGTCGAGATCCTCGCGCGCTTCACCCGCAACCTGCGTGAGTCCAGCGCCGTGGACCAGCGCTCCGGCGTCTCGGCCCGGTTCGCGATCGCCGGCGCGGAGACCATCGCCGCCGCCGCCCTGCGACGGGCGACCGTCCAGGGCGAGGACCGCGCGGTCGCCCGGGTCGTCGACCTGGAGACGGCCGTCGAGGTGCTCGGCGGCAAGATCGAGTTCGAGTCGGGCGAGGAGGGACGCGAGGGCGAGATCCTCACCCACCTGCTGCGTACGGCGACCGCCGAGACCGTCCGCGAGAGGTTCCGCGGCCTGGACTTCGCGCTGCTCGTCGAGTCGGTCGAGGAGGGCGCCACCGTCATCACCGGCGGCTCGGTCACCGCCCGCGACGTCCTCGCCGGCCTCCCGGTCCTGGGGGAGTCGGATCTCTACGACCAGGTCTGCGAGCGGGTCAACGGAGCGGGTGGCGGCCGCACCGACGGCGAACGGGCCGCCGCCATCGAGCTCGCACTGGAGGGCCTGTTCCTCGCCCGCAAGATCGGCAAGGACCAGCAGTCCGGGACCACCGGCACGGAGACGGTCTACGGATGAGTCGCTACCGCAGGTACGACGGGGGCGACCCCCTCGCCCCGCCCGTCGACATCGCCGAGGCGCTCGACGCCATCGGTCAGGACGTCATGGCGGGCTACAGCCCGGAGCGGGCGATGCGGGAGTTCCTGCGGCGCGGTGGCGAGGACCAGGCCGGACTCGACGACCTCGGACGACGCGTCGCCGAGCGGCGCCGTGAGCTGCTCCAGCAGCACAACCTCGACGGCACCCTCGCCGAGGTCCGCGAGCTGTTGGAGAAGGCCGTGCTCGAGGAGCGCAAGCAGCTGGCCCGTGACGCGCTGATGGACGACGCCGACCGGGCGTTCCGCGAGATGCGGATGCAGAACCTGCCGGACTCCCCGGCGGCCGCGGTCACCGAGCTCGGTGACTACGACTGGCAGTCCAGCGAGGCCCGGGAGGCCTTCGAGCAGATCAAGGACCTGCTCGGTCGAGAGCTCCTGGACCAGCGCTTCGCGGGCATGAAGCAGGCGATGGAGGGGGCCACCGAGGCCGATCGCGAGGCGATCAGCGAGATGCTCTCCGACCTCAACGACCTGCTGGAGAAGCACGGCCGCAACGAGGACACCCCGGAGGACTTCCAGGAGTTCATGGGCAAGCACGGCCAGCACTTCCCGGAGGACCCGCAGGACATCGACGAGCTCCTCGACGCGCTGGCCCAGCGATCAGCCGCAGCGCAGCGGATGCTGAACTCGATGACGCCCGAGCAGCGCGCCGAGCTGATGGAGCTGTCCGCGCAGGCCTTCGGTTCCCCGGCGTTGATGGACCAGCTCGACCGGCTCGACCAGAACCTCATGGGGCTGCGGCCAGGGGAGGACTGGGGTGGTTCGGAGCAGTTCGGTGGGGGCGAAGGACTCGGCCTCGGTGACGGCACCGGCGTGCTGCAGGACCTCGCGGACCTCGATGCGCTCGCTGATCAGATCGCCCAGTCCTACGGCGGCGCACGTCTGGACGACATCGACCTCGACAGGCTCGCCCGCCAGCTCGGCAACGAGGCGGCGGTCGACGCGCGCAAGCTGCGTGAGCTCGAGCAGGCGCTGCGCGACTCGGGGGCCATGGAGCGTGGATTCGACGGCGAGCTGCGCCTGACACCGAAGGCGATGCGCCAGCTCGGCAAGGCGCTGCTGCGTGACGTGGCCCAGCGGATGTCGGGCCGTCAGGGTCAGCGCGAGCTGCGCCAGGCCGGTGCCGCGGGCGACCTGTCCGGTGCCACCCGGCCCCGGGAGTTCGGCGACACCGAGCCGTGGGACCTGCCGCAGACCATCCTCAACGGCGTACTCCGTCGGGCGGGTCAGCCCGGCGGGCCGCTCCTGACCATCGACGACGTCGACGTCGCGGAGACCGAGGCACGCACCCAGGCGGCGGTCGCCCTGTGTGTCGACACGTCGTTCTCGATGGCGATGGACGGTCGCTGGGTGCCGATGAAGCAGACCGCCCTGGCGCTGCACACCCTCATCGGCTCTCGGTTCCGGGGCGACGACCTCGAGTTGATCGGCTTCGGCCGCCACGCGCAGACCATGCGGATCGAGGAGCTGACGGCGCTCGACGCCCGGTGGGCGAAGGGCACCAACCTCCACCACGCGCTGCTCCTGGCCAACCGCCACTTCCGCCGGCACCCCAACGCGCAGCCGGTGCTGCTGATCGTCACCGACGGTGAGCCGACCTCGCACCTGGAGTCGAGCGGCGAGGTCTTCTTCAACTATCCGCCGCACCCGATGACGATCTCGCTCGCGGTGCGCGAGCTGGACAACGCGCGGCGGCTGGGCGCGCAGACGACCTTCTTCCGCCTCGGTGAGGACCCGGGTCTGGCGCGCTTCATCGAATCGATGGCGCGCCGGGTCGACGGCTCCGTGATCGCTCCCGAGTCGGGCGACCTCGGCGCCGCGGTGGTCGGTTCCTATCTCGGCTCGCGCAGCGGCGGACGTTCGTCCGGCGGCGGTCCGGGGTCGTACGGCGACTTCTTCGGCTCCCGGGGGTTCTGGGTCGGCTGACGCCCGTGCGCCCGCCTGTGGACAACCGCCGCGTGGTGTTTGCCGGATTCCATGACCGGGCAGCCGAGGGTGCATGGATGACGCGGATCTCGGGCCCCTGCGCAAGGTCAACCCCTCGGTCGTCGACGACGACCCGTTCTGGTCGGTCGTGCGCCGACGGCACCCTGACGTGGACCTGGTGCTGCTGCCGCCGGGGTCCGACGAGCCCGACGAGCCCGGCCAGCCCGACGAGCCCCCGGTCGACAGTTCGGACGCGGTGCGTGCGGTCGTCGAGCTCGCCCGCGAGGCATGGGCAGCCCTGGTCCCCCTGCTTCCCGATGCCGGGCCGCCCGGCGTCCGGTGGGCGTCGAGAGGCGATGGACACGCCCTCCTGATCGTCCGCTCGTTGGTCGACCCCGGCGACGCGGGTGGGGTCGACCTGCTGCGGCGAGCCGCAGTGGTGCTCGACGGGTTGGGCTGGCGTCTGGCCCCGACCCGGCGCGCGGGCCATCCGCTGTTGCGTGCGACCAACGGTCTCGTCGACTTCGAGGGCGAGGCGGGGCCGGGGGCGACCGTGCTCCGGATCGCCACCGGGGTGCTGCCCGTCAGCGAGCCGGACCGGGCCGCCGTGCTCGAGGAGGCCGGGTCATGGCGGTGACACTGGACGTCCCGTTCGAGGTGCTGCGCACGGCCAAGATCAAGTGGGACGAGGCCGCTGACGAGCTGGACGGCAACTGGCGGCGACTGCACAAGTCGTCGATCGCAGGCTTCTCCGCGGAGGTGACGGCAGCGGTCGAGGCCTTCCGGGAGCCCTGGGTCGACGAGATCAAGGTCGCGGGGGAGCGGGCCCAGGCCCACAGCGACGAGATCGTGCTGTTCGGCCAGCGGGTGTGGCTGGCCGATGCCGATCAGGCGGAGCGGGTCCGGGCCCTGTTGCCCTGGGCCCACAGCGACGCCGGGATCGCGGGGCAGCCATGACCGTCATCCTCGTTCCGGCGCACGTGCCGGCCTTCCGGACGCTGGAGTCCACCCCCGCCCGTGCGCTCACCTTCGCCACGGACCTGCGGGCCGTCACCGTCGGCGTCAAGGACGTCCAGGGCTGGGCCGAGGGGATCGCCGCCCCGGCGTGGCAGGGCGACACCGCGGCCGCACACGACCATGCGGCGACCCGCTTCGCCCGACGACTCGACAACGCCGAGGCCGCGCTCGACCGGGCCGTCACGGCGGCCGACCGGTTCGAGGCGCGGCTGACGATCCTCTCCTCGCTGCGCCTCCGGCTGGAGGAGGAGCGCAGGGCCGTCAACGGCGACGCGACCACCCTGCGCGCCGACGTCACAGCGTCCGGAAGCGCCGCGACCGAGGCGGAGATCGCAGTCCTCCAGCGCCGGGGTGAGCGGCTCATGACCCGCGCGACCACGGTGATCGCCGAGATCGAGGAGTGGGTGAGGCGGTACGACGACACCGAGGCCGACTTCATCGCTGCCCTCGCCGGCGTCGACACCCTCGTCGAGGGACGGCTGGCGGCCGAGGACCCGGGTCGGGTCGATGTCGGGCCCCTGGTCGAGCGGTTCGACTCCCTGCGGGGCGATCCCGAACGGCTCAACGCGTGGTGGCTCTCGCTCACTCGTGCCCAGCGCGCCGCACTGAGCACCGAGATCCCGCATCGCGTCGGCAACGCCAACGGCATCCCCGCTCGCGACCGCGACGAGGCCAACCGGGCCGCGCTCACCAGCGACCTCGACTACTGGGCGCAACGTGACGGCGACTCGCAGCTGAGTGGCGAGGAGAGGTCGGCTGCGGAGAACGCGGCCCACATCCAGGAGCAGATCGACGAGTACCGTGCCGAGCTCGACCCGCTCACCGGGCGCGAGCTGCTGCACCTGCTGGTCTATGCCCCCGGCAGCCACTCCGGTGACGGTGCGGTCGCCATCGCCTTCGGCGACCCGGACAAGGCCGACCACGTGTCCGTGAACGTCCCCGGCCTCACCTCGGAGACGTCCAGCACCGACGGCAACCTCGACAAGACCCACGACCTGCACCGAGCGGCTCTCGACGAGGACAACGGCTCGGTGTCCTCGATCTACTGGCTCGACTACGACGCCCCGAGCGGCAATCCGATCAAGCCGTGGGAGATCCCGGACCTCGGCGGCGTGGCGCTGACCGTCAAGGCCGACGCCGGGGGTGAGCGCTTCGCCGACTTCATCGACGGGCTGCGCGGGTCCGACGAGGGCGACCGGGCGCATCTGACCGCGATCGGGCACAGCTACGGGTCGACCGCGGTCGGGCACGGCCTGCAGGACGGCGCCGAGGTCGACGACGCGATCCTGATCGGCAGCCCGGGCCAGCCGGAGAGCACCGCCGCCTCGCTGACCGACGCCGACGTGTGGGTGGGGTCCAAGGACCACGACCCGGTGTCGCTGCTCGGTTCGGGTGATCGAGGCGGTGTCGGCGCCCTGGGACACGACCCAGCTGCCGACGACTTCGGAGGTGTGCGCTTCGAGACGGGCGACGGATCGCTGCGGATCGAGGACCTGCTGGGCAACCACACGTCGTACTTCGAGGACGAGTCCCTCGACAACATGGCGCACGTCGTCGCGGACAACGACCACCTCGTGACCGAGCAGCCGCACCGCGGCGAGGACGGCGGGGGCCACCTCACGCTGAGCGAGCTCCTCGCGGCCTCGACCGGAGCGAGCGTGCTCGACGGCGTCGGCACGGCCGGCGAGTGGTTGTGGGAGCACTCCGTGCTGGGTGGCATCCTGTGAACGTGAAGGCTCGTCTTGGGACCGCGGCAGCGCCTCTGGCCGGGCTGATGGTCGTCCTGGCCGGGTGCAGTGCCGGCGGGGACACGGAGGACCGGTCCAGGTTCGAGGCCCTGGAGCAGGAGGCCCTGGACGTGGTCGACGGCGTCCTGCACGACATCGCCGGCGAGACGGACATGGCCTTCGAGGCAGGCACCCGTGCCACCTCCATCTGCGGCGAGAGCTATGCACCGCGCGGAGTGAAGCTCCGGGTGTTCGCGCGCTTCGCCGCGCCGGCCGAGATGGCCACAGACGACGCCATGGCCGCCACGGGGGAGGCGCTGACCGGGGACGGCTGGGAGCTCGACCCGCAGCCGCGTGAGCGCATCGTGCTGGCGACCCGCGAGGACCTCGAGATCCGCTTCGACTTCGCGGGCGTCGTCCAGGTCCACATCACGGCCGGGTGCATCGAGACCAGCGACGGCGTCGCCCGAGAGATCGGCGACCGGCCCACGAAGGACCTCGACTGGGCCGATGGCTGACCTCGGCCCGACCGTCATCGCCCTGCTGGCACTGGCGGCACTCACGGCGGGCTTCGTCGACGCCGTCGTCGGTGGTGGTGGCCTGGTCCAGCTGCCTGCACTGCTCCTGGGGTTGCCGGGTGCGAGCCCGGTCCAGGTGCTGGCCACCAACAAGATCGCGTCCGTCTGCGGCACGGCAGCCAGCTCGGTGACCTACTACCGCCGGCTGCGTCCCGACCCGAGGACCTTCGGGCCGCTGATGGCGCTCGCGCTGGCGGGCGCGTTCATCGGGGCGCTCGCGGCCTCCCGGATCCCGAAGGCGGCCTTCGAGCCGCTCGTCCTCGCCGCGCTCGTGGTGGTCGGCGCCTACGTCCTCCTGCGACCGGACCTCGGCTCCGCGACCGACCTGCGGTTCGCCGGCCGACGTCACCTCGTCGCCGCGATGGCGGTCGGCTTCGCGATCGGTCTCTACGACGGCATCCTGGGGCCGGGCACCGGCAGCTTCTTCGTCTTCGCCCTGGTCGGCCTGATGGGCTACGACTTCCTCCAGGCCTCGGCCAAGGCCAAGCTGGCCAACCTCGCCACCAACATCGGGGCGCTGGCCCTCTTCATCCCGACCGGTGCGGTGCTGTGGGACGTCGGCCTGATGATGGGCGCCTGCAACCTGGTCGGCGGCTACGTCGGTGCCCGCACCGCGGTCGCGCGGGGCGCGCGCTTCGTCCGGGCGTTCTTCATCCTCGTCGTCAGTGCCTTCGTCGTCCGGATCGGCGGCGGTGTCCTCGGTGTGTGGTGAGTCGTAGGCTCGCTCTCGTGAGCCCGACCTGGATCACGGCGTTTCTCGACTTCGCGCCCGACCACCACCAGCCCGGCGTCGGCTTCTGGCAGGCCGCGACGGGGTCCGCCCTGTCTGCGCCCCGAGGGGACGCCGAGGAGTTCGCGACCCTGGTCCCGCCCGACGGGGACTCCTACCTCAAGGTCCAGCGCCGCAGGGTCGGTGACGACCGGGTCCACCTCGACCTGCACGTGCCCGATCCGAGGGCGGCGGCTGATGCCGCCGCCGTCGCTGGGGCGATCGAGATCGTCGATCGCGGGTTCGTCGTGATGTCCTCACCCGGCGGGATCGTCCTCTGCTTCGTGGACCACCCCGCGTCCCGGGTGCCCGCGCCCACAGCGCACCCGGACGGGAGCTCCGCGCGCGTCGTGCAGGTCGCGATCGACGTGCCGCGGGCGTCGTACGACGCCGAGCTGTCGTTCTGGAAGGTGCTCACCGGTTGGGCCGAGCAGGCGTCGTCGGTCTGCGCCGACTTCCGCTTCCTGGTGCCACCCGTGGGGCTGCCGGTGCGGCTGCTGCTCCAGCGTCTCGGTGAGGACGACGGCCCGGCTCGCGCCCACCTCGACTGGGGCACGACCGATCGCGCCGCGGAGACCGAGCGGCACCTGGCGCTCGGGGCGCGGGTTCTCGCCGTCCACCCGCACTGGACCGTGCTCGTGGACCCGCTGGGTCGCAGCTACTGCCTCACGGAGCAGTCGCCGCTGCCGGCGGGGTGAACCCCGGCAGGTACTCCTCGAGCAGCGCACGGAACGGCG
Organism: Nocardioides sp. Root190; assembly: GCF_001428565.1. Lineage (GTDB taxonomy): Bacteria > Actinomycetota > Actinomycetes > Propionibacteriales > Nocardioidaceae > Nocardioides. Next base: position 128,487 of record NZ_LMIA01000009.1, read on the forward strand.
CCTCGGCCTCGAGCTGGCTCAGCACGCCGATCCCGCCGATCCAGGTGCGGTGGATGAGGACGTAGGACGGCGGCAGGTTGAGCTTGATGCTCACGGTGTACGCCGGGTCCTTCGGGTTGTTGATCCGCTGGAACTGCTCGCGCATCCACTCCCGGCTGAACCTGAACCGCTCGACCAGGGTCGGGTCGACGAAGGGCGAGAGGTAGTCCATGAGCAGCTGGGGGTCGATCCGGATCCGGTCCTTGAGGAAGCCCTCCTCGCGCAGGACCCTGATGAGTCCCTCGCCGTCGCCCGCTGCGCACAACGTGATCAGCCGCCCCATCGGCTCGGGCAGCCCCCGCTGGGGGAGGCGGGCGACGGCGCCGTAGTCCAGCACCCCCATCCGTCCGGGGGAGCCGTCCTCCTCGGGGATCACCCGGAAGTTGCCGGGGTGCGGATCGGCGTGGAGCAGCCCGGTGCGGGCGGGTCCGGAGAACAGGAAGCGGGCGAAGATCTCGCCGTAGTGGTCGCGCTCGGCCTGCGTGCCGTCGGCGATGATCGTGGCCAGCGAACCGGCCGAGTCGAGCCATTCGGTGACGAGCACCCGCGGGCCGACGGCCACGACGTCGGGGACGACGATCTCGGGGTCGTCGCGGAAGATCGCCGCGAACTCGCGCTGGGCCGCGGCCTCGAGCTCGTAGTCGAGCTCCTCGGCCGCCCGGGCCTGGACCTCCTCGATCAGCGGCTTCATGTCCACGCCGGGGATGAGCGGGCCGATCGCGCGGGCCGCCCGCGAGAGCGTGCGCAGGTCGGCCATCAGCGCCTCGCCGGCGTTGGGGTACTGCACCTTCACCGCGACCCGGCGCCCGTCGTGCCAGCGGCCCTCGTGGACCTGGCCGATCGACGCAGCGGCGGTCGGAGCGCCGTCGAGCCAGACCAGCCGCTCCTTCCAGTCCGCTCCGAGGTCCGTGGCGAGGGTGTCGCGCACGGTCTGGGTCGGCATCGGCGGTGCCGAGTCCTGGAGCTTGGTCAGCTGCTCCCGGTACGGCGCCGCCATCTCCTCCGGCAGTGCCGACTCCAGCACCGAGAGCGCCTGGCCGAACTTCATCGCGCCGCCCTTGAGCTCGCCCAGGGTGCGGAACAGCTGCTCGGCCGTGCGCTGCTGGATCTCGCTCATCACGGCCTCGGCGGGCGCTCCGCCCAGCCGCTTGCCGAACCCGACCATGGTGCGGCCGGCGTGCCCGAGTGGGAGCGCGGCGAGACGCGCCGTGCGTGCCGCGGCCTTGCGGGGGAGGTCAGCCATGAATCCAGTCTGACAGCCCCGGGGTCGGAGGACCCCGGGGCTGTCGTCGGTGTGCTGGTCCCTAGTAGGTGCAGCCGCTGGTGGGTGCGTTGTTGAAGTCGTAGGTCGTCCCGGCCCACGCCGCCCGGAGGGCGGGCTGCGGGCACACCTTGACGCCGTTGCGCTTGACCTGGATGTGGAGGTGCGGACCCGACGAGGCACCGGTGGAACCGACGCTGAGAACCGGTTCGAAGGCGCGGACGAGCTGGCCGGTGCTCAACGCCGGCAGGGATCGGGCGTGGCAGTAGGTCGCTTCGAGGTTGCGACCGTCAGCAGTGGTCGCGGTGAGGGTGACGCCGTAGCCACACCCACCTGCCTGGTAGCCGACCCAGGCGACCTTGCCGTTGAACAGCGCTCGCGCGGTGGTCCCGGCCGGCAGGGGGAGGTCCACCGCCGGGTAGTCGTGGTGCGGCGCGCTGAGCCAGACGGGGTTGATCTGCGCCCGGGTCGCGGGCAGTCCGACGGTCACCGGGGAGGCGTTGGCTGCCGGGGCCAGGGCGAGCAGGGTGCCCAGCAGGGTGCCGATGACGGCGACCATCATGACGACGGCGCTGCGCCGCTTCCGGGTGGTCGCCGTGGCGCTGCGGGTGGTGGTGGACGACGTGCGAAGGGTGCGGGCGAGTGACATGGTGTTCTCCGTTCCTGGGGCCGGGAGATCCGGTGGGAGAAGACTCGCTGCGGCCCGGGACGCGCACTGTCGCCCACCCGACACAGCCCCCGTCGGGGTCCTGACACAACGGCGGACCGGTTCACCCGCGGACCGTCGGGTACCCCCGCTGCATGACTGATCAGGACCGAATGACCGCAATCCAGGCCGTTGCCGATCGGGTCACCTCGTGGCAGGACGGGGCGACCGAGGGCACTGTCGCCGACGAGTTGCGCCGCGGCGCCGACGAGGTCGGCGTCGACCTCACCGACGACGAGATCCGCACCCTCGCCGATGTGATCGAGGACAACCACGCCGCCGTCGACGTCCGCGAGGTGCTGTCGGCCTGAGTCCCTAGGAAGGGAAGGCCACGCCCGTGTTGGCGTGGCAGCGGTAGCCGTGCGGCACCTTGTGGAGGTACTGCTGGTGGTGCGGCTCGGCGTAGTAGTACGCACCGGCCGACGCGATCTCCGTGGTGATCTCGTCGAGGCCGCGACGGGCGAGCTCCTCGCCGTACACCGTGGTCAGCTCGCGTGCGGTCTGCTCCTGCTCGGGGCTGTGGAAGTAGATCGCGGAGCGGTACTGCGAGCCGACGTCGTTGCCCTGGCGCATGCCCTGGGTCGGGTCGTGGACCTCGAAGAACTTCTTGACCAGATCGGCGAAGGAGACCTGTTCGGGGTCGAAGACCAGCCGGACGGCCTCGGTGTGGCCCGTGCGGCCACTGCAGACCTCTTCGTAGGTCGGGTTCGGCGTGGTGCCGCCGGCGTAGCCGACCGAGGTCGACCAGACGCCGGGGACCTGCCAGTAGAGCTCCTCGGCCCCCCAGAAGCAGCCGAGGCCGAACTCCGCGACCTCGAGGCCCTCGGGGACCTCGTCGGTGACCAGCGGGGTGCGCAGGACCTCGTGCTGGGCGGGAAGGGTGTAGTCGGGGGCGGTGCGGCCGGGCAACGCGTCGGCCGGGTCGATCATCTCGGTCTTGCGGCGGGAGAACATGCCTCCATTGTCTCCGCGCGCGCAAGCCTCAACCGTGCGTGGCGCACCAGGCGTCGCGCTTGGCCGGCTTCGCCTGGAAGACGGTGCGGATGAGCTGGGCCTGCACCGTGGAGTAGAGCTCGATCTCCCGCTCCACCAGGGTCCGCTGGAAGGGCGTCCTCGCCAGCACGAGGGCCTCCGCGTGCCGCCACACCATCTCCCGCCAACCGCGCATGATCACGCCGACGACGGTGTCGTCGAGGGTGCCGGCATCGATGTCGTCGAAGGTCGGGTCCAGCCGGGCGGCCTGCTCGGTGAACACCGGTACGTACAGGCTGTCGAGGCGGTTGTTGTAGCGGTTGTGGTCGGCCTTGTGGCTGCCGTCGGGGCCGGTGAGGCCGACCGCGGCGAGCACCCGCGGGAAGTCACTGTTGATGTGGGCGTTCATCGCGAGCAGGAAGTTGCCCAGGCCGCTGACCGCGCGGTCGTCCTCGGCCTTCAGTGCGATCCGCCACGCTGCGGGGATGCCGGTGCGCTTCCCGGACTCCCACGCGCTCGTCGTGTCGAAGTACATCTCGGCGAAGACGGCGTCCATCCGGTTGAGCCACGCGCGGTCGGCGAAGAAGTCGGCGCGCACGGCGTCGCGGACGTTCTCGGTGACGCGGAGGTAGGCGAGCGAGAACACCGAGCTGTGCGAGCAGTCCTCGAGCAGGCCGTCCAGGCGGGCCTGCATCCGCACGATCACGTCGTCGATGCACGCGTCCTCGCCGCTCACGCAGATCTCGCCCGTGTACGGCGTCGCCGGGATCGGCAGCGGCGCGAGGAGCCCGATCAGCCCGTCGACCGGGGGCAGCAGGAGCCCGCGGAGCGGGTCGGGGTCGCCCTCGTGGTCCGAGCGCGCCGGAGCGGCGAGCGTGGTCACGGCGAGGACGGCGCCGAGGGCGGCGGCCAGCACGCGGGTGAGACTGCGGGACGGAGTGAGGACGGTCACACCTCGGAAACGAGCGAGTGCTCGTGTTGTGACGGGTGTGGGCTGTGGAAAGGCGTTTGACGCTCCGCCGGGGCAACCCATGCTGGTGGTATCACTCTGATCCCACAGGAGCTAGCATGGCGGTCATGGCCTTCACCCTGCGCACGGACGCCGCGCTCGAGGCCGCGCTGGCCGAGCTGTCGACCGAGCGCGGGGTCTCGAAGCAGGCGCTCGTCCGTCAGTTGGTGCTCGACGAGGCAGCCCGGTCCCGCAAGCGCCGGGACCTCGACGCCGTGCTCGACAGCGAGCTGCCGCGCTGGGCCGCCGTGCTCGACCGACTCGGTCAGTAGCCGTGCGGCTGCTAACGCTCGACGACGTGCTCCACATCGCCCGCCGGACGCTCGGCGCCGTCGAGATCCGCGACATCGGACTGCTCGAGTCCGCAGTGGCTCGCCCTGCGACCTCCGTCTTCGGCGACGACGCCTATCCGCTCCTGCACAACAAGGCGGCAGCGTTGGTCCACTCGCTGGCGCGCAACCATGCACTGGTCGACGGCAACAAGCGACTGGCCTTTGCCTCGCTCTTCGCGTTCCTGGGGCTCAACGGCGAGCGCGTCGTCCTGGATGAGGACGACGCCTACCAGCTCATCGTCGACATCGCCTCCGGCGTCCTCGACGACGTCGCCGCGATCGCGAGCGTGATCGATCGCGGGACCGCTCTGGTGAGCTTCGGTGGTCGGCCTGAGTAGGCTCGAACGGTGAGCGACAACCAGCACGAGCACACCGACACGCATCTCGACGGGGCAGGGTTCGAGACCCGGGCCATCCACGCCGGCTACCGACCCGATCCGACCACCGGAGCGGTGATCCCGCCCATCTATGCCACCTCGACCTATGCCCAGGACGGCGTCGGCGGGCTGCGCGGCGGCTACGAGTACAGCCGCTCGGCGAACCCGACCCGCACGGCGCTCGAGTCGACCCTTGCGGCGCTCGAGGGCGCGGCCCACGGCTTCGCGTTCGCCTCGGGACTCGCGGCGGAGGACACCCTGATCCGGGCGCTGTGCCGCCCGGGCGACCACGTCGTCCTGCCCAACGACGCCTACGGCGGCACCTTCCGGCTCTTCGACAAGGTCGCAACCAACTGGGGCCTGGCCCACAGTCCGGCGCCGGTGACCGACCCCGATGCGGTCCGCGCGGCGATCCGCCCGGGCGAGACGAAGATCGTCTGGCTGGAGACGCCGACCAACCCGCTGCTGTCCATCGGCGACATCGAGGCGTTGGCCGCCGTGGCCCACGACGCCGGAGCACTCCTCGTCGTCGACAACACGTTCGCGTCGTCGTACCTCCAGCAGCCGTTGGCACTGGGGGCGGACGTCGTCGTCCACTCGACCACGAAGTACGCCGGCGGGCACTCCGACGTCGTCGGCGGCGCCCTCGTCACCGACGACGCCGAGCTGGCCGAGAAGATCGGCTACCACCAGAACGCGATCGGCGGTGTCGCCGGACCCTTCGACGCGTGGTTGGTGCTGCGCGGTCTCAAGACCCTCGCCCTGCGCATGGAGCGACACAGCGACAACGCGGAGCGGATCGCCGACTTCCTGTCCGGCCACCCCTCGGTCAGCCAGGTGATCTACCCCGGGCTCGCCGAGCACCCCGGCCACGCGGTCGCGTCGCGCCAGATGAAGAGGTACGGCGGGATGGTGTCCTTCCGGGTGAGGGGCGGCGAGGAGCAGGCGCTCGCCATCTGCGCCGCCACGAGCGTCTTCACGCTCGGGGAGTCGCTCGGGGGTGTGGAGTCCCTGATCGAGCACCCGGGCCGGATGACCCATGCCAGTGTCGCGGGCACCGACCTCGAGGTCCCGGCCGATCTCGTGCGGCTCAGCGTCGGCATCGAGTCGGTCGAGGACCTGCTCGCCGACCTCGACCGGGCGCTCGGGGTCAGCGGATCCTGAACCTCGCCGACACGTCCGCGGCGCACTCGGCGACGCCGGGCACCACCACGCGTGGCGCCGCGGCGTAGTACACGCCGGCTCGCCGGGCCCTGGTGAGGACGTAGGTGCCGTCGCGGCGGGTGGTGGCGGACCCGATCCTGCGATCGGGGCCGGTTCGCACCTTCCAGATCGTGACGGCGCGTGCCGCCTCGCAGCCGGTGGCGCGCGAGGACAGTGCTCCCCGGAACTTGCCCAGGCGGTAGGTCGAGGTGAGGGTGCGCGCGACCAGGGGGCAGCCGCTGGCCGTCCGGCCGAGCGTGCCCGGGCACTTGTCGCGGTGGTCCTCGACGCCGTCGCGGTCGAAGTCACAGCTGGCGTAGGTGAGGGAGACGGACCACGCGACCAGCACGCCCCGGTCGCCCGCGCCCAGGTCGTCGATGCGCAACGAGTAGTGCCCGCCCTGGTGGCCGTCGAAGTCGTCCAGAGCCGACTGGGGGCTGAAGGTGCCGGTGAAGGGCGCCGACGCCGCCGTGATCGAGGTCGGGGCCTCGTCGCTGAAGGTGGTGGCTAGGTAGTCGTCGCCGTCGTCGCCCGGGGGACCGGCCTGGTCGGCGAGCACGGCGTAGCTCCGAGCATTGCCGGGCGTGTCCTCGAAGCCGAACAAGCGCAGCCTCAGGTCCCTGGCATAGGTGTGCTGGATGGTGACGGTGACGTTGAGGTCGGCCACCACGAGACCGTCCTCCGGGACGTCGATGTCGCTGACCGCCAGGCCCGGCGCATCGGGGTTGGCCTCGTCACCGAAGTCGGTGATCGGCTCGTCGACCTGGCCGCTGGAGAACGTCCGTTGGCACACCGGGCCGGCGTGGGCAGCGGGTGCGCCGAAGGCGCTCACCGTCACGATGCCCAGACTCGTCAGAAGGGTCGCCAGGACCGCAGTCACCACGGTCCCGTTCCTGCTCCTCGTACCGCGCACGGTCGCCCCCTTGGTCGTCACTTCTCACCCCAGCCGACAGATCGCCTCATCATCGCCAGGCCCGTGGCGTCGCGACAGTAGGGATCGCGCGGAAACCGGGGCGAGGCCGCTGGGCACGTTCCTCTAGCCTGAGCGGGTGACGAGCGACGGATCGAACGAGCCCGAGCCCGCCCTCGAGCCGGAGGACACCGAGGCCCCGCCGTTGGGTCCGGACCTCGAGGAGCGGGAGGAGCGGCTGTTCCGCCGGTTCGCCCACCAGTGGGCGCAGGTGCGCGAGGAACGTCGTCACGAGGGGCCTGCGCCGAGCTTCGCGACCGGACCCTCCAACTTCCGCCGTGCCGAGGTTCCCTTCGGCCTTGACCTCGCCGCAGGGTGGGCCTGGCGGCTGCTCCTGATCACCGCGGCGGCCTACCTGCTGATGCGGGTGGTGGGCTTCTTCGCCGTCGTGACCGTCCCGATCGCGGTCGCGCTGCTGATCAGTGCACTGGCCGCTCCGTTCGTGAACGGGCTGACCCGGATCGGCTTCCCGCGCGGACTGTCCGCGCTCCTCGTCGTGCTCACCGGCTTCGCGCTGGTGGGCGCTCTGCTGACCTTCGCCGGCCAGCAGGTCGCCTCCGGTGCCACCGATCTCGCCGACTCGACGGTCAAGGGGCTCGAGGAGATCCGTGAGTGGCTGCGAACGGGCCCGCTGCACGCGAGCGACTCGCAGATCAACGACTACATCAAGAGCGCGCAGGACATGATCCGCGAGCGTTCCCAGAACGGCGAGGTGGTCAGCCAGGTCACCGAGTTCGGTGCCGCGCTCGGACACGTCGTCGCCGGGTTCTTCATCGCCGTCTTCGCGACCTACTTCTTCCTCGCCGACGGCGGACGGATCTGGTCCTGGCTGGTCCGGATCGCCCCGCGCGCGGCCCGGGAGCGGGTCGACAGCTCCGGTCGGGTCGCCTGGATCTCGCTGGTCCAGTTCGTGCGCGCCACGGTCATGGTGGCGCTGGTCGATGCCGTGGGCATCGCCGTCGGTGCTGCCGTGCTCGACGTGCCGTTCGTGCTCGCGATCGGCGTGCTGGTGTTCCTCGGTGCCTTCGTCCCGATGATCGGGGCCACGATCGCCGGCAGCGTGGCGATCCTGGTGGCCCTGGTCGACCAGGGGCCGGTCACCGCGGCGCTGATGCTCGCCGTCGTGATCGGCGTCCAGCAGCTCGAGGGCCACGTGCTCCAGCCGTTCCTGCTCGGCCGTCTGGTCTCCCTGCACCCGCTGGGCGTGATCCTGGCGATCGCCGGAGGCGTGCTCGTCGCGGGCATCGCGGGCGCGCTCGTCGCCGTACCCCTCGCTGCGGCCGCGAACGCGGTCGTGCTGCACCTCGCCGAGCTGGCGGAGCCGGCCGAAATGCCGGAGCCGCCGGCCCCCACGGAGGAGACCAGCGGCTCGGAGCCGGAAGCTCAGCCCTCGTAGGGCTTGGCGTCCAGGATGGTCACGGTCTGGGTCTTGCCGTTGACCTCGTAGGTCACCGTCTCGCCCTTGCTGCGGCCGTTGATGGCCTGGCCGAGCGGCGACTGCGGGGAGTAGACGGTCAGGCCGTCGGGCTCGATCTCCCGGGCGCCGAGGAGGAAGGACTCCGCCTCGTCGTCGTCGTCACCCTCGAACTTGTAGGTCACGACCATGCCGGGCTCGACGATCCCGTCGTCCGGAGGGGTCTCGCCGATCTCGGCGCGGCGCAGCATGTCGGTGAGCTGCACGATGCGGAGCTCGTTCTTGCCCTGCTCCTCGCGCGCAGCGTGGTAGCCGCCGTTCTCCTTCAGGTCGCCCTCCTCGCGCGCAGCACTGATCTCCGCGACGATCTCGGCGCGGCGGGGGCCCTTGAGGTGCTCGAGCTCCGCCTGCAGCTTGTCGAAGGCGTCCTGGGTCAGCCACACGGTGCTGGCACCGGTCTGGTCGGTCTGCGTCATGAAAGAAAAACTCCTGTACTGCTCGTCACACACCCCAACGGGTGCAAGAACGGTGAAGTCTACCCGCCGACCGGCGAAGCTCAGCGGTATCGGGGCTGTCCGGGCGCCCGGCACCCGATCCACTCGACGGTGGTGGCGCGTCGCTCGGTGCGCACCTCGATCTCGTAGACCGGGCCCTCGGCGGGGTCGGGCACGAAGCTCGCCTCGCCCACCACGGCCTTGTCGTGGGAGATCGCGCGCAGCGAGCACGTCGGGTCGTCGAGGCCGTCGTCGATCTGGATGCGGACCTCGATGGTGGCCAGGTGGTCGTCCACGATGGCGTGACCGATCTCCTCGGAGGCGATCTCCGGGTTGGCGTGGAAGAGCGTGATCCAGGTCAGCATCGCCAGGGCGGCGACCACGATCACGGCGACGACGGCGATCAGTCCGAGGCGTCCTGCGCGGGACGGGGCGCCGTACCGACCGGTCAGGGAATCGTCGGTCGGGCTCACCGGTTCATGTTCCCATGCCCGCTTTTCCTACGATGGGTCGCATGCCCACCACGCCCGCCGCTGCCGTCGACCGATCCGGGCTCCGGTTGATGCACGTCCACGCCCATCCTGACGACGAATCGAGCAAGGGGGCCGCGTCGACGGCCAAGTACGTCGCCGAGGGCGCCCAGGTCCGTGTCGTGACCTGCACCGGTGGGGAGCGCGGGTCGATCCTGAACCCGAAGATGGACCGTCCCGACATCCTCGACAACATCACCGAGGTGCGTCGACAGGAGATGGAGCGGGCCCGCGACATCCTCGGGATCTCCCAGTCCTGGCTCGGGTTCGTCGACTCCGGCTGGCCCGACGGCGACCCCAAGCCGCCGCTGCCGGACGGTTGTTTCGGCCTGGTCCCGCTCGAGGAGGCGACCGAGCCCCTGGTGCGGCTGATCCGTGAGTTCCGTCCCCATGTCGTCACGACGTACGACGAGCGGGGTGGCTACCCGCACCCCGACCACATCCGCTGCCACGAGGTGAGCGTCGCGGCCTTCGAGGCGGCCGGCGACCCGACCCGGTTCCCCGACGCGGGCGAGCCCTGGCAGCCCGCCAAGCTGTACTACCACCACTCCTTCAACCGGCCCCGGATGCAGGCACTGCACGACGCGATGGTCGAGCACGGCCTCGAGTCACCCTGGGCCGAGCGGCTCGCGGAGTGGAAGCCGGAGCCGGACTGGGATGCGCGCATCACGACGCTGGTGCCGTGCGGCGACTACTTCGGGGTCCGCGACCAGGCGCTGCTGGCCCATGCGACCCAGATCGACCCCGACGGCTTCTGGTTCGCCATCCCGCGTGAGCTGCAGGAGCGGGTCTGGCCGACCGAGGACTACGAGCTCGTGACCAGTCACGTGGCGTCCTCGCTGCCCGAGGACGACCTGTTCGCCGGGGTCTCGCCGGACGCCTGAGGCCGGGTCCGGGACGGGGTCTGGGACAATGGAGCCATGCACGCCCTGACCAGCACCGTCGTCACCGCCCTCGTCCGCGCCGAGGAGAAGGCGCCGAAGGCCGATGACGTGGTCGCGGGGTGGATCGGCTTCGCCGTCTTCATGTTCCTGATCGTCTCGGTCGCCGTGATCGGCTGGAGCCTGACCCGGCACCTGCGCAAGGCCGACCGTGCCAAGTCCGAGGGCCGCTTCGGCGATCCCGTGGCCACCGAGTCCCAGGTCCCCACCGACTCCGACTCGTGAGCTGCTCGTGGTGATCGGGGTCGACCAGCTGGTCGGGTTCGGTCTGGCTGCGTTCGTCCTGATCGTGATCCCCGGGCCCAGCGTGGTCTTCGTGGTCAGTCGCGCGGTGTCCTACGGGCAGCGGGTCGCGGTCGCGAGTGTGCTCGGCAACACCGCCGGTCTCTTCCTCGTGATGAGCCTGGTCTGTCTCGGGCTCGGTGCCGTCGTCGCGGAGTCGATCGTGGTGTTCACGGTGATCAAGCTCGCCGGCGCCGCCTTCCTGATCTGGCTCGGGGTGCAGGCGTTCCGGCACCGTCACGAGATGCGGATCGGCGACGGTGGCCAGCGCGCGCCCCTCGCCGGGTGGCAGGCCTTCCGGCAGGGCTTCGTGGTGGGCGTGAGCAACCCGAAGGGGTTCATGATGTTCGCCGCGATCCTGCCGCCGTTCGTCGACCGTACGGCGGGCGCGGCCTCGGTGCCGGCACAGATGTTCACGCTCGGGTGCGTGGCGGTGGCGCTGGGTGTCCTGTGCGACTCCACGTGGGCGTTGGCCGCCGGTCGTGCCCGTGAGTGGTTCGTGGCCTCCGAGCGCCGGGGCAGCATGCTGGGCGCCGTCGGAGGTACGTCGATGATCGGCCTCGGTGTCGCGATGGCCGTGACCGGGCGGCACGACTGAGCAGGACCGTCCCGGTCCGTGCGGCGGGCGAGGACCGGCTCAGGTGAGCAGGTAGCCGCCGACCAGCGCCACGATCTCGTCGAGGAGGTCGTCCCGGCTGATCGTCTCGGGCTGGTCGAGCACCCAGCGCAGGACGAGGTTCTCCACGGCCAGGACGACGACCCAGGCCGCCGCGGCGGGTGAGGGACGCCGGCTGACGGCAGGTCGGGCCGCGAGGTAGGTCGTGGCGAGCTCCCGGACCCGTCGCTCGAGCGCGGCGCGACGCTCGCGGTTGCGGTGGAGGGGCAGCTCCTCGGCGACGACGCGCAGCACCACGGGGTCGGCCTCGAGGGCACTCACCAGTGCATCGGCGGTGGCGCGCACCATCCCGGGCCCTGCGTCACCGATCCGGTCGGCGAGGGAGGCCGCCACGCTGTCGGCCACCTCGGCCCAGTAGCGGTCGATGACCACGTCGAGGATGGAGGCCTTGTCGGGGAAGTACTGGTAGAGCGAGCCCGGACTCACGCCGGCAGCGGTCGCGACCCGGTTGGTGCTGAAGGCGTCGTACCCGTGCTCGACGAGGACCTCGCGGCCGGAGAGGACGATCCGTTCGACCATCTCCCGGGAGCGGGCCTGTTGCGGGGCCTTGCGCATGGGCACCTCGGGCTCGGATCGCGAGTTGAATGCGAGCGAATGCTCGCGTCACCATGGTGGCATGACCGCCGAGGCCACCGCCACCCCAGCACCCTCCAGCGCACCCTCCAGCGCACCGCCGTACCCGACCCGTTTCAGGGCGGGCGGAGACCGCAACCGCCGCCTCGGGCGCCCGCTCAAGGTCGTCGGGCGGGTCAAGGACGTCGACGAGGAGCTGTTGGACCGGATCGGACGCGCGATGAACGAGCGTGACGAGCTCGGTGGGCGCCTCGCGGACGCGATCCGGTTGCGAGCCGGCACCCCCGGCAAGGTCGACATGGCGCAGTTCCGCACCGCGCTCGCCCACGGCATCTCCGCCGTCCCGGACGCGCCGCCCGCACTCGCGGAGTTCTTCGCGGTGCTCGAGGCCGAGCCGGAGTGGCTGGACCGCGAGCTCGTGGAGGAGGGCGCCCGGGTCTTCCGCCGCCTCGGCCAGAACGCGCAGGACGTGCTGCTCCAGCTGTCGCTGGTGGGGGGCTACCGCTTCGGCGGCCCCACCGACCTGCTCGTCGCGACGGGCGGCCTGACCGGCGGGCAGACCCTGCGTCGGCTCGCCGAGACCCAGAAGTGGGGCGCGAGCCTCACCGACCCCGATTCACTGCGCCCCGGCACCGGCGAGGGCTGGCGGCTGACCGTCCACGTGCGGCTGATGCACGCGCTGGTCAACCACGCCTTCGAGGACAAGTGGGACTCCGCCACCTGGGGCCTGCCGATCAACCAGGCCGACCAGGCCTCCACCCTCGGTCTCTTCGACGGCGTGCTGATCATCGGCTCCCGGGCGCTCGGCGTCCCCGTCAGCGGCAGCGAGTCGCGGGCCCTCATGCACCTGTGGAAGTACGTCGGCTGGTTGATGGGCGTGCACGAGGACTTCCTCGTCGACGACGAGTGGGAGCGCCACCGCATCGACTACCACGTGCTGCTGGCCCAGGGTCCGCTCACCGAGGCCGGCCCGCAGCTCGCCCAGGCCGTGGTCGCGGCCCAGGCGGACCGCAACTACCCCGGCTGGCCGGCGCCGCTGCAGGGAGCGCGGGCCCGCTACGAGCGCGAGCGGCTGCTCTCGATGCTGACCGTCTTCCTCGGCCCCGAGAGCATGCGCGAGCTCGACCTGCCGATGCGGCCACCGTGGGCGCACGCCTACCTCGTCGGGCTCAACACCGTGCGCTACCGCGTGCTGCGGCACCTGCCCGGCGGTCGGGAGCGTCAGTGGCGCTGGGGCGGTCGACGCGCCCAGTGGTTGCTCGACACCTACTTCCAGGGCGACGCCGAGGACGTCGGCAAGCTCACGGTGTGAGGCCGAGGTCGGCGTAGGTCACCGGCACGTCGAAGGAGTTCTCCGGCGACGTCGCACTCCAGTCGAAGGTCTGGCAGCCGTTGCCCGACAGCGTGACGACATCGCCCCGGTCGGTCGCCGCCACCACCCGCACGCCGTAGTCGATGAGCGTGCAGGTCTGGACCGGCCGGGGGTTCGACCAGGCCTCCTGCAGCCGCTCGAGGGCGGCGCCGGTCAGCTCGACGGGCGGTTCGTCGCCCCGGCAGCCGACCGCGGCCACGATCTGCTCGCGGCCCGGGCGGGCCGGGGTGGCCATGAAGACGGGGGAGCAGTCGAGCGGCCCGTCGTACGCGCGGGTCGAGGGGTTGCTCTCCCGCTGGGCACCGAGCGCCGCGAGATAGGCCTCGCCGAGGTACTGACCGTCCACGGCCCGGCCCGCGACCTCGATCGGCGAGCAGGTCATCGTCGGCAGCAGCAGGGTGCGGCCGTCGTCGAAGGTGAACTGCAGGGACTGCCGGCTCGGCATCACGCTGATCGCGGCGCAGCGCATCGAGTCGAAGGGCTCGGTCGCGGCGACCCGGTCGGCGAAGTCGTCGAGGTCGCCCACCAGGGCATCCATCGAGTCCAGGAGGGCGCTCTGCTCCGCGGCCGGCGGCGCTTCGCCGTAGGCGGCGAAGTCCGGGCACAGCCGGACGCTGGCCACCCCGTCGAGGCTGCCGATGCTGGTCTCGGCCTCCATCAGGTCGGGGAGCGTGGCGGGGCATGCGGGCGCGCCGTACGGGTCGAGGCCCGGGTCCCTCGCCGTCCGGTCCTCCTCGCCGCTGGTCAGGACGGCGGTCGTCACGGCACCGGCCAGGATCACGGCGACCGCACCACCGGCCGCAGCGGTGCGGACACGGCGGCGGGCGCGGCGAGCCGCTCCGGCCACGTGGTGGGCGTCGAGGGCGGGCGCGTCGTCGGGGACGGCCTGGTGGAGCAGGTTGCGGAGCTGGTCAGTCATCGGTCGCCTCCAGGAGTCCGGATGTGCGCAGCGTGCGGAGTGCGCGGGCGGTCTGGCTCTTGACCGTGCCCGCGCTGATCCCGAGGGCCGCCGCAGCCTGCGCCTCGGTCAGGTCGTCGAAGTAGCGGAGGACGACGACGGCCCGTTGGCCGCGTGGCAACGCGGCCAATGCCACGAGGACGTCCTGGCGCACGCCCGGGTCGCGGGCCGTGTCGGCCGCCTCGGGGAGGGTCTCGGTCGGCACCTCGCCGTTCCAGCGTCGCCGCCACCAGTCGGTGTACGTCGTCACCATCGTCCGGCGGACGTAGGCCTCCACCGCGGCCGGCTCGATCCGGTCCCAGCGCCGCCAGCACTTCATCAGTGCCGTCTGCACCAGGTCCTCGGCCCGGTGCCGGTCGCCGGTCAGCAGCCACGCACTGCGCCAGAGCGCAGGGCTCCGGGCCGCGACGAACCCCTCGAACGTCGGGTGGTCCGTCGTTGGTTCCTCTTGCCCGTTGAGCACGGGGACAGCCTCGCGCATCCCATCACCTCCGTACTGCAGGACGGGCTGGGGTGCAGGGACGGTTGTCGGTGACCTGTGGGAGATTCCTGCCGTGGCCCAACGTCCTGATGTCCCCGGTGAGTTCGTCGCCCGCCTGCGGGCGATCCTGGGGCGCCTGCCGGACTGCCGGGAGGAGGACGCCTGGACCGGTGTCCGCTGGCGCGTCGGTGGTACGACGGCCACCGTCGCCCACGTCTTCGGCGGCGAGGACCAGCTCCACCGGATCGTCTTCCGCGCCGAGCCCGACGAGGTGATGGCCTTCCAGCACCTCGGCGCTCCCTACTTCAAGTCCGAGTGGGGCGGCAACGTCGTCGGCATGCTGATCGACGAGGACACCGACTGGGACGAGCTCGGCGAGCTGCTCACCGACTCCTTCTGCCTGCAGGCACCCCAACGTCTGGTCGACCTGGTCGACCGACCGGGCGCCTGACGGCACCCGACGGACTCGATGACTAGGTTGGCCCGGTGAGCGAGATCGCTGTCCGCACCCTGCGTCACGACCGGGTCCTGATCATCGGACTGGACCGCCCGGCGAAGCGCAACGCCATCAATGGAGCCGTCACCCGTGGGCTCGACGAGGCACTCAACCTGCTCGAGGACGACGACGAGCTGTGGTGCGCGGTGCTGGCCGGTGGCCCGTCGGTCTTCAGCGCTGGCGCCGATCTCGCGGAGGGGCCGGGTGCGCCGACCGAGCGGGGCGGGATCGCCGGGATCATGTCGCGGGTGCGGCCCAAGCCGCTCGTCGCCGCGGTCGAGGGTCCGGCGCTCGGTGGTGGCCTCGAGCTGGTGCTGTGCTGCGACCTGGTCGTCGCCTCGCGCACGGCGACGTTCGGGTTCCCGGAGGTCAAGCGCGGCCTGCTCCCGGACTTCGGGGGCGTCTTCCGTGCGCCGCGGGTGCTGCCGGCCAATGTGGCCCGCGAGATGCTCCTGACCGGCGAGCCGATCGGAGCCGAGCGTGCGGAGCGCCTCGGTTTCGTCAACCGTCTCGTCGAGCCGGGCGCCGCGCTGGATGTCGCGATCGGCCTGGCGGCGACGATCTGTGGCAATGCGCCGCTCGCGGTCCGGGAGTCGCTCGCGCTGGCGCAGCGTGAGATCAACGGCGACGAGACCGACGACTGGGCCACCAGCCACGCGGCGCTCGATCGCCTGCTGGCGACCGAGGACCTGGCCGAGGGCGTGCAGGCGTTCTTCGCCCGCCGGGACCCGGTCTGGCGGGGGCGCTAGGCCTGATCGCCAGCCTGGTCGCCAGGCTGGTCGGTGGCCCGGTCGAGCGCCCCGCGGAGCCAGCCGCCCATCTGGTTCACGACACCCGTCGCCTCGCGCACCATGCCCGCGAACAGGTGGGTCACGTGCCAGTGGCCCCCGAGCCGCTCGTAGGTCACCTCGACGCCCGCAGCACGCGCGGCCTCGACGAAGCGCTCGACGTCGTCGACGAACATCTCCTGGCTCGCGGCGTGCACGAACATCGGGGCCAGGCCGGTGAGGTCCGCGAGCAACGGCGAGACCTCGGGTCGTACGACGTCCTGGCCGGCGTAGGAGACGGCGCCGAGCTCGAGCCAGCCACGGCTGAGCAGTGGGTCGTCGATCGACTCGTCGAGGCCGCCCAGGCGGAGGTCGACCCAGGGCGAGACCAGGCCCAGGCCCGCCGGCTGGGGGAGGCCCTCGGCCCGCGCCCGCAGGGCGAGCGCGAGTGCGAGGCCACCGCCGGCCGAGTCGCCCGCGACGACGACCTGGCCGGGCTCGAGGCCCTTGTCCAGCAGTGCGCGGTAGGCGGCGATCGCGTCGTCGACCGCGGCCGGGTAGGGGTGTTCCGGCGCGAGGCGGTAGTCGAGGACGTGGCCGATGGCGCCGATCGCGTGGGACAGGTGAGCGGCCATCGCGCGGTGCGTGGTCGGTGACCCCACGAGGTAGGCGCCGCCGTGCAGGTAGAGGAGCGCGCGAGCCGGGTCGCTGGCCGGGGTGGTCAGACGCTCGGTCGGGACTCCACCGAGCATCGTCCGCTCGGCGAGGGTCCCTCGGGGCAGGAAGGCGATCCGCATCAGGGCGTTGATCATCTGGCGCTGCCGCACGGGGGTGAGCCGGGTGCCGAGGACGGGCTTCACGGCGCGGCGGACGAGCAGGCGAGCGGCCGGGAGCGGGACGTTCATGGTCAGATCCAATCAGTGCGGGTTCGGGGTGAGTGCGTCGACGCCGTACACCTCGAGCCAGGACAGGCTGAGCTCGAGCGCCGCAGCGCGGGACGCGATCCGGTGGCCGAGCTGGTCCTCGATGCGGGCGATCCGGTAGCGCACGGTGTTGGGATGGATGAACAGGCGTTCGGCGGTCAGGTCGACGTTCTGTCCTGCGCGCAGGAAGGCGAGGGCGGTCGAACGAAGGCCCTCGTCGGCGCGCGCACCGGTCAGCAGGGAGGCGAGCTCGCGGCGCACCATCTCCCGGACGAGCTCGCCGTCGCCGCTCAGGCTGACCAGCTCGACGTCGGTGTAGTTGTGGACGGGACCCGGCCCGCGCATGCCGACCCGCTGCGCCGCGACGGCCTGGAGGTGGCTGGTGCGGAAGGCCGTGGCGCCCAGGCACGGTCGGCCGAGGGCGAGGTGGACGCCCGCCTCCTCGAGAACGCCGGTGATCGAGGCGGTCGTCAGGTCGGGTGCCTCCGGGGTGGCGACCCACCCCCACAGCTCGCGGCTCCCTGCCAGCGTCGTGAGGGGTCGGGGGAGCCCCAGCGCGTGACAGACGCGCACGGCGAGGTCGAAGAGTGGTGCACCCTCGTCGGTGTTCGGAGGGGCCGAGAGCACCAGCGCGGTCTGCCACATCGCGAAGCGATGGCCCAGGAGTCGCTCGGCGGCGACGGTCGGTTCGGCCCCGGCGACGAGCGCCTCGATGGTCTCGCCCCGTCGGGCCTGGGCGCCCTCGACCAGACTCGCCCGTTCCCTGGTGTAGTGCTCGATGAGCTGCTCGATGGACTCGTCGATCCACTGCTCGGCCCGGAGCCACAGCGTGAGCAGCGCCTGGTCGCGCGGCAACGTCGGGGGCAGGGTCTCCGGGCTGGTGTGGTCGATGACGTAGCGGAACGTTGCCTTGTTCGCGACCCGGTAGACCTTGAGGAGGATGCTGATGTCGAGGTGGCGACGGGCGATCGAGAGGCTCAGCGCGATGGCGGCGGGAGGCAGCGCGAGCCGGTGGCTGTCGGAGAGGCCGACCAGGAAGTTGCGCCAGTGCTCACGCGTCGAGGCGTGCAGCTCCTCGACCAGGCTCGGGTCCCCGGCGAGCTCGGGGATGGCGCCGAGGATCTCGTCGTCGACGGCCCGGACGAAGGCCCTGACCTCGCCGCCCTGGAGCGCGGCCGCGACGAAGTCGTGCAGCCACTGCTGGGCAACGGTGGACGAGCTCTGCTGCACCCGCCTCGCCCGCTTCCTTTGGCCTCTGTGACATCTCTCAGCAGTCAAGGCCACCGTCGCCCGATGGTTCTTGGAGTGTGGCACAAAAGAGCGGGAGCGG
Source organism: Nocardioides sp. Root190 (assembly GCF_001428565.1). Taxonomy (GTDB): domain Bacteria; phylum Actinomycetota; class Actinomycetes; order Propionibacteriales; family Nocardioidaceae; genus Nocardioides. The sequence goes on from NZ_LMIA01000009.1 coordinate 146,593, forward strand.
TGTGGTGTCCGTCACAAGCCCGCAGCGCACCCACGCGCGCAGGATGTGGAACAGGCAGGCGCCCAGGGCCTGGCGCCAGGTCTCGACGAAGGGAAAGCCATGCGGGAGTTCGACCACATCGTGGTGGGCAGCGGTTCAGGGGGAGCGGTGCTCGCCGGTCGGTTGAGCGAGGACCCCGGCGTCTCGGTACTGGTCCTCGAGGCCGGTGGTCGCAGCCGTCCGAACATGAACGTCCAGATCCCGGCGGCGTTCGCCAAGCTGTTCCACACCAAGGTCGACTGGGGCTACGAGTCCGAGCCGGAGCCGCACCTGGACGGTCGGCGGATCTACCAGCCGCGCGGCAAGATGCTCGGCGGCACGAGCGGGATGAACGCGATGATCTACATCCGCGGCAACCGTGCCGACTACGACGGCTGGGCCAAGGCCGGTGCCGACGGCTGGTCCTACGACGAGGTGCTGCCCCTCTTCCGCAGGATGGAGAGCAACAGCCGCGGCCCGAGCGAGTTCCACGGCGCCTCCGGTCCGCAGTACGTCGAGGACGCACCCGACCCGCGGGAGGGATCGCGCCGACTGGTGGAGGCCATGGCCGAGACCGGCATGGGCCGCACCGACGACTTCAACGGCGCCCAGCAGGAGGGCGCCTCGCTCTACCAGCGCTTCACGCGGCGCGGCCAGCGCTGGACGACGTACGACGGCTACCTGGCCCCGCATCGCAAGCGGCCGAACCTCACCATCACCCCGAACGCGCTCGTGCACCGGGTGGTGATCGAGTCCGGGCGGGCAACCGGCGTCGTGGTGCGCATCGACGGCGAGCTGCAGACGATCCGGGCCCGCCGCGACGTGGTGCTCAGCGCCGGCGCCTACAACACCCCGCACCTACTGATGCTGTCCGGCATCGGTCCGGCCGCCCACCTGGCCGAGCACGGCATCGAGACCGTCGTCGACAACGCGCACGTCGGCGCGCACCTGATGGACCACCCGATGTACATGGTCAACTGGGACACCAGCGACAAGGACAACCTGGCGTTCGCCGAGAAGCCCGCGCAGCTGGTGAAGTACCTGCTCGGGCGCAAGGGGATGCTGACCTCGAACATCGGCGAGGCCGGCGCCTTCTTCCACACCAGCGTCGCCGACGATGCGCCGTACATGCAGATGATCGGCGCGCCGGTCTACTTCTGGGAGCACGGTGCCGGGACCTACGACGGCCAGGCGCTCGCCATCGGACTGTCGATGGTCGGCGCGCGTTCCGAGGGGTGGGTCAGGCTGGCCTCGGCCGATCCGGAGCGGAAGCCGCTGGTCTGCAACAACTACTTCGAGCACCCCGACGACATGCGCTCGATGCTCGACGGCATCGAGCGGGCGCGCGAGGTGATGGCCGCAAAGGCCCTGCGGGGGCGGGCGAACCACGAGATCCACCCCGGCGCGTCGTACGGCACCCGGGCCGAGCTGGAGGGCGCGGTCCGCAGCGGGGTCGAGCACACCTATCACCCGAGCTGCACGGCCCGGATGGGCGTCGAGGGCGAGGGCGTGCTGGACGCGAACCTGCGGGTCCGCGGCGTCGAGGGGCTGCGCGTGGTGGATGCCTCCGCGATGCCGAAGGTGACGCACGGCAACACGCACGCACCGACGATGCTGATCGGGGAGAAGGCGGCCGACCTGATCCGGAGCGGTTCCTGACGTCCCTAGACTCGGGGTGTGGCCGAGCGCTGGAAGTCCGGGGTCGCGCTCCTGGTGAGCGTGCTCGTCCTCGCTGGCGTGGTCCTCGCCGGCCCGGGCGACGAGCTCTCGGCGCTGCGCCGCGCGCTCGGCATCGGCCAGGGTCCGCTCGGCACCCCGGCCGACGTGCCCGAGGGCGGCGTCCATGCCTTCCTGCAGGTACAGCCCGGCGACTCCGGTGACCCGGTGACGTGGGATCCCTGCCGCGAGATCCGCTACGAGGTCAACACCGAGGGCGCGCCGGGCGATGCTGAGGAGGCGCTGGCGTTCGTCGCGGACGGGGTCGCCGAGGTCTCCGCGATCACCGGCCTGCAGTTCGAGCTCCTCGGCGAGACCGACCGTCGGCCCTCGTGGGAGTCGAGGTTCGTGCCCGCCGGGCGGCGAGAGCCGGTGCTCATCGCCTGGGCGCAGGCCTCGGAGGTCGAGGAGCTCGCGGGCGACGTCGCCGGCGTCGGGGGAGCGGTCGCCCAGTCGTACCGCTCGGGCAGCCTGTACCGCTACGTCACCGGTCAGGTGACGCTCGACGAGGACGTGTACGACGACCTCTCCCGCAGCGCCAACGGCCGCGGGCACCAGCGCGCGATCCTGCTGCACGAGCTCGGCCACCTCGTCGGGCTCGACCATGTGGACTCCGCCGACGAGCTGATGTACGCCGACAACGTCGGCCAGCTGGAGTTCGGGCCGGGGGACCTCAACGGGCTGGTCCGGCTCGGCGAGGGCCGCTGCAGCTGAGACCGGCGCAGCTGGGAGTTGTGCCCTGGCCCATGTGATCCGCGTCGTTTTGTACCTGACACCGTTTCGTTGATCGGTGAACAGCAGTAACGTTCGGAACGTGACCTCCACCGACACCCCTGCCGCCACGTCCGTCGACGCCGCCGCGACGTTCACCTCGCTCGACCCCGCAACGGGTGAGGTGGTGGGCACCCATCCGATCCATGACGCCGCCCAGGTCGCGGCCGCCGTCGCGAGCGCCCGCAAGGAGGCCGAGCGCTGGCGTGCGCTGGGCTTCGAGGGTCGCAAGAAGGCGCTCGTCGCCTGGCGCAAGGTCATCGCACGGCGGATGGACGAGCTCGCGGAGCTGATGTCGCGCGAGACCGGCAAGCCCAAGGGCGATGCGCTGCTCGAGACCGCGCTGGCGATCGACCACCTCGCCTGGGCCGCCGGCCACGCCGAGAAGGTCCTCAAGCGGCGCAGCGTCTCCCCGGGACTGCTGATGGTCAACCAGGCCGCGAGCGTGGAGTACCGCCCGCTCGGGGTCGTCGGTGTGATCGGCCCGTGGAACTACCCCGTCTTCACCCCGATGGGCTCGATCGCCTACGCCCTCGCGGCCGGCAACACGGTCGTCTTCAAGCCCTCGGAGTACACCCCCGGCGTCGGCGAGTGGCTGGCCGCCACCTTCCGTGAGGCCGTCGGCCGACCGGTCTTCCAGGTCGTCACCGGGTACGGCGAGACGGGCGCCGCACTCACCACGTCGGGCGTCGACAAGGTGGCCTTCACCGGCTCGACCGCGACCGGCAAGCGGGTCATGGCGGCCTGCGCCCAGACGCTCACCCCGGTCGTGATCGAGGCGGGCGGCAAGGACGCGCTCATCGTCGCCGACGACGCCGATCTCGACGACGCCGCCGAGGCAGCCCTGTGGGGCGCCGCGGCCAACGCGGGGCAGACCTGCGCGGGCGTCGAGCGGGTCTACGTCCACGACAGCGTGTACGACGAGTTCCTCGCCAAGCTGGTCACCGAGGCGGGCAAGATCACGGCCGGTCCGGGTGGCCAGGTCGGCCCGATCACGATGCCCTCCCAGGTCGACATCATCCGCCGCCACATCGACGACGCCCTCGCCCGCGGAGGGCGTGCGCTCGTCGGCGGCCCGGTGCCCGAGGGTGCCCGCTTCGTCCAGCCGACCGTCCTGGTCGACGTGCCCGAGGACTCGGCCGCGATCCAGGAGGAGACCTTCGGCCCGACCGTGACGGTCACCCGGGTCGCGAGCATGGACGAGGCGATCGAGCGCGCCAACGGCACCCGCTACGCGCTGGGCTCCACGGTGTTCTCCAAGGACCACGGCATGGCGATCGCCGAGCGCCTGCGCGCCGGGATGACCGCGATCAACGGCGTCATCTCCTTCGCCGGCATCCCGACGCTTCCCTTCGGTGGCGTCGGCGACTCCGGCTTCGGCCGGATCCACGGCCCCGACGGACTGCGCGAGTTCACCTACCCGCACGCGATCGCCCGTCAGCGGTTCAAGCCGGCGATCGCGCTGACCACGTTCCGTCGTACGGCCAAGGAGGAGCAGCAGCTCACGAAGGTCGTGCGCGGGCTGTACGGGCGCGGGAAGAAGTAGCCGCTCCGGCGAGGACGATCACGGCGAGGCCACCGACGAAGGTGGTCGCCGTGATCACCTCGCCCAGCAGCAGGGCTGCCCACGTCAGGCTCAGCAGCGGCTGGACCAGCTGGACCTGGCTCACCTGGGCCATCGGGCCGATGGCCAGGCCGCGGTACCACGCGAAGAACCCGAGATACATGCTCGTGGTCGCGAGGTAGGCGAAGCACGCCCAGTCGCGCACCGAGCCGGTCGGCGGCTCCTGCGCGACGCTGGTCGCGGTCAGCACGACCATGACCGGCAGCGCGGCGACCAGCGCCCAGGAGATGGTCTGCCACGAGCCGATCTCGCGGGTGAGCAGGCCGCCCTCGGCGTACCCGGTCGCGCACAGCACCACGCCGGCGAACAGCAGCACGTCGGCGCGGTGGAGCTGGGTGAGCCCGCCGCCCTGGACGAGCGCGAACCCGATGGCCGCCGCGGCACCGCAGGACGAGAACACCCAGAACGCGCGGACGGGCCGCTCCCCGGTGCGCACCACGGCGATGACCGCCGTCGCAGCCGGCAGCAGTGCGATCACCACGGCACCGTGGCTGGCGGGCACCTCGGTCAGGGCGTACGACGTCAGCAGCGGGAAGCCGATCACGACCCCGCCGGCCACGACGAGCAGGCGGGCCCACTGGCGCGGGTCGGGGACGGCCTGGCGGGTCACGGCCAGCACGACCGCGGCGAGGAGCCCGGCGACCACGGCGCGACCGGCGCCGATGAAGAGCGGGGACAGGCCCTCGAGGGCGATCCGGGTGAGCGGGAGCGTGAAGGAGAAGGCGGTGACGCCGACGAGTCCCCAGCCGAGTCCGGCCCGGGTGACACCCGCCGGGACGGGGGATAGCGGGTTGCGCTCCGGCGCGATAGCGCTACTCTGTGCTGACATGAATGACGATAGCACCTCCCGGATCGTCGCGGGCCTTCGTGCCTGGATCCGCAACGCCCCCGCCGGTGCCCAGCTGCCGCCGAGCCGCGCCCTCGTCAGCGAGTACGCCGCCAGCCCGCTCACCGTGCAGAAGGCGCTGCGCCGCCTCGCGACCGAAGGCCTGGTTGAGGCCCGTCCCGGCGTCGGCACCTTCGTGCGGACCGTGCGCCCCAGCCGTGGTGCCGACTTCGGCTGGCAGACCGCGGCCCTGCGCACCCCGCGCTCGGTGATCCCGCAGCTGGCCGGCCCGATGAAGACCGCCCCGCCCGGGGTGATCGAGCTGCACGCGGGCTATCCCGGCCCGGACCTGCTGCCCGAGCGGCTGGTGCGGACCGCGCTCGGCCGGGCGGCGCGCGGTGCCGCGGCGACCTCACGACCCCCGTCGGCCGGACTCCCCGAGCTGCGGGCCTGGTTCGCCGCCGAGCTCGCCTCGATCACCCCGGCCGACCGCACCGCGGTCGTGCCCAACGACGTGATCGTCGCGCCGGGCAGCCAGAGCGCGCTCTCGTCGATCTTCCGGGCACTGGTCGCCGCCGGCCAGCCGCTCCTCGTGGAGTCGCCGACCTACTGGGGTGCGATCCAGGCGGCCCACCAGGCCGGGGTGGCGATGGTGCCCGTCCCGAGTGGAGCCGGCGGCCCGGACCCCGCCGAGGTCGACCGCACCTTCCGCGAGACCGGGGCGCGGGCGTTCTACGCCCAACCCAACTTCGCCAACCCGACCGGAGCACAGTGGGACGGCGAGCGCGCCGAGGCGATCCTCGACGTCGTGCGCTCCCACGGCGCGTTCCTCGTCGAGGACGACTGGGCCCACGACTTCGGCATCGACGCGGTGTCGCGACCCGTCGCGGCCCACGACGACGCCGGCCACGTCGTCCACCTCCGTTCTCTCACCAAGAGCGTCTCGCCGACGATCCGCGTCGCGGCGGTGATCGCCCGAGGCCCTGCGCGGGAGCGGATCCTGGCGGACCGGGCGGCGGAGTCGATGTACGTCAGCGGTCTCCTGCAGCAGGCCGCGCTCGAGATCGTCTCCGACCCCGGCTGGACCAGCCACCTGAAGCGCCTGCGCACCCAGCTGCGGGAGCGGCGCGACCTCCTCGTCGACAGCCTGCGCTCCTACGCGCCGATGCTGGAGGTCGAGCTCGTGCCGACCGGGGGAGTGCACCTGTGGGCCCGGCTGCCCGAGGGTGCCGACGTCGACCGTGTGGTGCGCGACTGTGCCGCCCGCAACGTGTGGGTGTCCGGTGGTGACGAGTGGTTCCCGGCGGAGCCGTCGGGGCCCTTCCTGCGCCTGACCTTCACCGGCCCGGAGCCCGCGGCCTATCCCGAAGCAGCGAGGGTGATCGGCGAAGTGCTCGCCGACCACCCCCGCAGTGCTGCCCGCCTCTAGGGAGACGCGCCCCAGGGGGAAGCGCCCTACCGGCGCCGGACCTTGAGCGTCACCGGGCTGCTCATGGCGGCGCGGTACTCGTCACCGGCGACCACGTAGGCGCGGATCCGGTGGGTGCCCCGGGTGAGGCGGGGCAGGGTGATCGTCGCCCTGCCGGTGGAGGCCAGCTTGACGGTGCGCACGACCTTCGTGCCGTCGTACACAAGGACGGTGCCGCCGGACGGCTTCACGCCGAGGACACTCACCGAGAGGACCGCCCGCTGACGCACCTTGATCGTCGACTTCGACAGGGCGACCTTGACGGTCGGTGCCGCCTTGGCGACCTTCAGCGTCGCCGTGGCGCTGCTGCGGGCGACCTTGGTGACGCCGGCGTAGGTCGCCGTCACCAGGTGGGTGCCCACGGGGATCGTCGAGGGCAGGGTCAGCGTGACCTTGCCGGCCGACAGGGTGCCGCTGACGGTCCTGCCTGCGACCTCCACGCTGACCGCGCCCCTGGCGGCGGGGTCGGAGGCGACGGTGACGGTGGCCCGGGTGGAGCGGCCGTACGTCGTGGCGGTGGCGGCCAGCTGGAGGGAGGTCACCGAGGTGGCCGGTCCGCTCCATGCCAGGGCAGGTGCGAAGTCGGTCGAGGTGACCGCATCTGCCTGCTGCTCGATCGCGTAGCCCATGCCGAGGACCTCGGCGTCGTCCCAGGCCCGGCCGACCAGCTGGATGTTGTTGGACTGACCCTCGTCGTTCTTGCCGATCGGCAGGATCGCGGTGGGCAGGCCGGCCGTCTGCGTGATCACACCGGAGGCGCGGTCGGAGCTGAAGACCGCCGACGTCGCGTCGTTGTTGCCGACGCTGGTCAGGAACCCCGGGTAGATCACGGCGTCCACCGGGTCGGCACCGAAGGCGGTGTCCATCCAGGCGGCAGCAGTGGTCTTGTAGGCGTCCCGTCGGGCGAGCAGGTTCTCTGCGCTGATGTCGTCCATCGGCTGCGAGGTGTAGTTGCCGGAGACGTTGTAGGGCAGGTTCTTGGGGCTCTCCATGAGCTCCTCGGTCGTGTAGGGGAACACGCCCGGACGCTGCTCGGCGATGTAGCGCTCCCAGCCCTCGGCGCCGGCGCTGCCGGTCGTCGGGAAGCTGCCGGAGGGCGCGGCAGGAGCGGTCTGTGCGGTGGCCAGGGCGACGAGCGTGCCGCCGGCGGCCTCGATCGCCGCACGGGCGTCGTCGAGTGCGACCTGTCCGGCGTTGTCGTCGACGATCGCCGTCGAGGCGAAGGCGGTCGGGACGTAGCCGATCACCTTGCCCTGGAGGGCGTTCGCCTTGAGGGCGCTCTTCCACTCGGTCGGCCGCAGGCTGTTGTCGACCCGTGAGGTCAGCAGGTCGTCGGGGTTGTTGCCCGTGGTCTGCGTGGCCGTCGCGTCGAGGAGCGAGGCGATGTCGGTGATCGACTTGGCCATCGGGCCGGCGTAGTCGGTCGCCCAGGTCAGCGGCATGACGCCGTTGGTGCTGGTGAGGCCGTCGGTGCCGCGGAAGGTCGACAGGCTGGCGCCGGTCGAGGGGGCGTAGAGGGAGACGCCGGTCTGGGTGCCCATGGCGGCGGCGGCGAGCTCGGCCCGGACCGCCGTGGCGGAGCCACCGCTGGAGCCGAAGGAGGACTTCGAGGGGTAGAGCGCGTTCCACGTCTGCATGAAGCCGCTCTCGCTCCACGAACCGGAGTTCGCGAACTCGGAGAGGTTCGTCTTGCCGATGATCACGGCGCCGGCCTCGCGGAGCTTCGCGACCTGCCAGGCGTCGGCGCCCGGCTCCCAGTCCTTCAGCGCCAGGGTGCCGCCGGAGGTCGGCATGTCCTTGGTGTCGTAGAGGTCCTTGAGGGCGATCGGTACGCCGAGGAGATCGCCGCTCTCGCCGGCGGCCCGCGCCTCGTCGGCAGCCATCGCCTGCGCCACCGCGTTCTTCGCGACGGTGATGAAGGAGTTGAACCCGAGCGGGCCGGAGTCGTAGGCATCGATCCGGTCGAGGTAGGCCTTGGTGATCTCGACGGAGGTGACCTCGCCGGAGACCATGTCGGCCTGGAGGTCGGCGATCGTCTTGCCGGTCACGTCGTAGGCGACGGCCGTACGGTGCTCGACCTCGACGTCCGCGCCCGGGAGCTGGAGCGGCTCGGCTCCGACGCAGGCAGCGGCGAAGGCCGAGATGTCCCAGTTCTGCAGGGTGCAGATCTCGTCGACGGTGAGGTTGGTCAGGTCCGGCGTGGCCGCGAGCGCGGCGGTGTCGGTCGCGATCTGGCTGGTGTCGGCGAGGGCGCCCACGACGACGTACTGCATCAGCGACTGGGTCTGCCCGGGCTCGATGGTGAGCTCACGGACGAAGCCGAGGTCGTTGGCGCGGCTGCCGGTCGGCACGTACTCGGTGGTGAAGGGGTCGGACTGCTGGTCGCCGAGCCCGTCGACCCCGGTGCCGACGACGACGCCGGTCGGGCGGGTGTTGCCGGGCGTCGTGGCCGTGATCCAGGTGTCCGTGCTGTCGACGACCGTGTCGCTGCTGCTGGACGCGGAGACCGTGGCCTTGTTGGGCGAGGTCGTCGCGGTCAGGCCGGAGCCCAGGGAGCCGCCGAAGGAGACCTCGATGGTGACCGGTTCGGTGGACGCGTTGGTGAAGGTGTCGAAGAAGCTGGTCGTGCTGGTGCCGGTGGCGACCTGGACCTTGCGGGTCATCAGGACGTCACCGAGCCGGACTGACTTCGTCGAGCGGTACGACCCCGGCGCGGCGGCGGTGAGGCCGTAGCCGCGCATCATCTGGTCGTTCATCCGCGGCGCCCCACCGGCGGGGGCGTCGACGTGCACGAACACGTTGCCGAAGCCCTCCATCCGGGAGCCGCTCACGTTGCGGATCGAGCCGGTGTCCAGGCCGGGCCTGCGGGCATCGTTGATGGAGACCGTGGCGCCGTTGGCCGTGGTGACGCTGGAGAGTGCGGAAGCCGGTGCGGTGACGGCCAGGGCCCCGACGCCCAGGACGGCCGCGACCGGGAGGGCGACGACGCGGATGGCGCGGTGCCCGTTGGTGCGAGAAAGCATGCGAGGACAGTGCCTTTCATGGGGGATGTGCGAGTCCCCATTTCTAGGCAGTCGGCATGTCCGGAGGTCGCGCCGGACGTTTCGCCGTTGTAACGATTCAATGGCCTCGGGCTCAGGAGGCAGGACCTTGGTCCCGAGTGGCGTTGAGGACCGCGATCTTCTGCCAGATCTTGCGCTCGAGCGAGACGGTCAGCGTCTCGACGGTGCTGACCGTCTCCAGGACGACGGCGTCGCTGGACTCCTCGGCGCAGAGCGCGGCGGCCTTGCCGATCAGGCTCAACAGCTCGGAGCAGTAGTCGAGGTAGTACTCGAGCTCGGTGGGGGAGAGGTCCATCGCGACGCTCTGCGGCGTCGGGGCGAAGGACGCGCGCAGCCGCTCGGGGTCCTTGGTGAGCTGGTGCATGTCGACGATGTGCGCCATCGAGCGCAGCCGGTGCAGGAGCTCGAGCAGCCCGTTGCGCTGCAACCGTTCGGGCACCGACCAGAGGAACCAGATCGCCAACACGGCGAAGATGAGGTCGTTGACCGCGCTCTCGACGAGCGGCACCCACTCGAGCTCGTCGGGGGCGTCCATGGCGGCCGCCCGCAGGGCGAGGACGACCAGGGTCGTCGTGGCGGCCAGGACCACCACGATCCCGATCCGCGATGCGGTCCGCAGCCACGACCGCCGGCCGCGGACGCTCGCGGTCGAGGAGGCGACGGTCTCCACCAGGCTGGCGAGCTCGCCCACGACGCGGTGCAACCCGCGGCCCGGGAAGCGGGCCTCGATGCGTTGCTCCAGGCGCCGCACCGTCGCGAGGACCGGAGCAGCCTGGACCTTCTCGAACGTGGACGCCACGGGCGGCAGCCTACGATGACGCCATGGGTCATGCCGGTCTCGCAGTGCTCGACTGCGCCCATTTCGACGCGGGTGAGTGCCGCTCGTGCACCTGGCTCGGACGTGGGTACGACGACCAGCTCGCCACGAAGCAGGCCACGACCCGGGCGCTGGTCGGCGCCACCGCGATGGTGTGGGAGGAGCCTGTCACCAGCCGCCACGCGGCCTTCCGCAACAAGGCGAAGATGGTGGTCGCCGGATCGGCGGCGGCCCCGACGCTCGGGATCCTCGATCCACGTGGGCTCGGGGTGGACCTCCGGGACTGCGGTCTGCACATCCCGGTGGTGACCGACGCGCTGCCGGTGCTCGCCGCGTTCGTGGCCCGTGCCGACCTGACGCCCTACGACGTGGCAGGCGACCTGCCGGTCGGCCAGCGCGGCGAGCTGAAGCACCTGCTGGTGACCGGATCACCCGACGGCGAGCTGATGGTGCGCATCGTGGTGCGCTCGAGGTCCACCGAGGCCCGGATCCGCAAGCACCTCCCGTGGCTGCGGGCCGAACTGCCGCACCTGCGCGTGCTCACGCTCAACGTCCAGCCCGAGCACAGCGCCGTCCTCGAGGGCGAGCAGGAGATCGTGCTCACCGGGCAGGACACGCTCCCGATGCGCCTGGGAGCGATCACCCTGCACCTGCGCCCGCGCAGCTTCTTCCAGACCAACACCGAGGTCGCCGCGGCCCTCTACCGGGCCGCCGTCGACTGGACGGCCGAGCTCGCGCCCCAGCGGGTGGTCGACCTCTACTGCGGCGTCGGCGGTTTCGCGCTGCACCTGGCTGCGCCGGGCCGCACGGTCACCGGGATCGAGATCAGCGCCGACGCGATCGCCAGCGCCGAGCGCTCCCACGACGAGGCCGGGCTGCCCGGCGAGATCGGCTTCGCCGTCGGTGACGCCACCGCGCCCGGCCACGCCGAGCTGCTGTCGGAGGCCGACCTCGTGGTCGTGAACCCCCCGCGCCGCGGCCTCGGTCACGAGCTCGCCCGGCGCCTCGAGGAGAGCGGGGTGCCCCACCTCCTCTACTCCAGCTGCAACCCGGAGACCCTGGCCCGCGACCTGGCCGACTTCGCGTCGTACACACCGGTCAGGGGACGCCTGCTGGACATGTTCCCGCAGACCCCGCACGCCGAGGTGCTGGTCCTGCTGGAGCGTCAGCGCAGCGAGTAGGTCGCCAGGGAGACCCCGACGTAGTGGGCCGCGAAGGCAGCGATGGTGAAACCGTGGAAGATCTCGTGGAAGCCGAAGACCCGCGGTGAGGGGTTCGGCCACTGGAAGCCGTAGACCAGGCCTCCCAGCGTGTAGAGCGCGCCGCCGGTGGCGATCAGGACGAAGATCGCGATCCCGATGCCGAGGCCCAGGTCGGTGGCGCCCTGGAAGAAACCGGGGATGAAGAAGATGGCTGCCCACCCGAGGGCGATGTAGACCGGTGCCGACATCCAGCGCGGCGCACTGGGCCAGAAGACCTTGAAGGCGATGCCGAGCAGGGCGCCGGTCCAGGCCACGGACAGCATCACGACCTGGGCGGTGCCTTCCAGCAGGATCACCGCGAACGGCGTGTAGGACCCCGCGATGAACAAGAAGATGTTGGAGTGGTCGAGCCGGTTCAGGATCGTCCACACCTTCGGCGACCAGGTCCCGCGGTGGTAGAGCGCCGAGGTCGCGAAGAGCAGGAGCGCGGACGCGACGTACAGCGAGGAACTCACCCGCGTCGCTGGCGTGGGTGACAGGCAGATCAGGACGATGCCCGCGGCCAGGACGAGGGGCGTCGAGACGAGGTGGGACCAGCCGCGCAGCTTGGGCTTGAGCTCGGCGACCGTCTCGACCACCTTCTCGGTGATCTGCTCGCCGAGAGTGTCCAGGCGTCCGCGCACCTTGTCGGGTGCTGGTTCGACGGCCTGGTCCATGGGGCTGACAGTACCCGCCCGTTGCACACGCAACGGCGGCCGGACGAACGTGATCTCACGCTCGTCCGGCCGCCGTCGAGTGACCGATCGGAGGTTGACCGGTCGCGGGGCCCTGCTCAGGCAGAGGTCGGGACCTGCGGACCCTCCGACGGCTGCACGATCACGAAGCCGGGGCCCTGGAAGGCGACCTGGAAGGCCTCTCCCGAGCCGCGGCCGATGAGCGCGCCCGCTGACACCGACGACTTGATCGACGTCTGCAGGTGCGTCGACCAGGCGACCAGTGCGTTGGCGTCGGCGAACGTCGGCGCCTCCGCCGGGTTGAGCACGACCGGCGGGCCGTCGGTGGTGATGGCCACCCAGCCGGTGCCGCGCAGGGTGGTGTTGAACAGGCCACCGGCCGCGATGCTGCCGCCCTTGACCCGCTCCACGTTCCACTCGAGCGAGGCCGAGAACGCCAGCACGTTCTTGCCGTTGACCGACAGCCCGCTGTTGTTGAGCTGCAGGATGTGGACGTTGCGGCCGGTGTCGGCGAGGAACACGTCGCCCTGGCCCTCGACGCGCATCAGCGAGAGGCCCTCACCGGTGAGTGCCTTCTTGAGGAACTTCGCGGCGCCGCCGCCCTGGTAGGCGAAGTTGACGTTGCCCTGGTAGGTCACCATCGAGCCCTGCTGGGCCATGAACGGCTCGGTGATGCGCACCCGCAGGAGGTAGGGGTTCTGCAGCTGGGGGCCGTTGCCGTCGATCTCGCTGAAGCGACCGTCGATGAGGTCGCCGGCGATGCCGGCGAAGGCGTCGGCGGGGACCTGCTGCTGGCCGCCGTACTGCTGCTGGCCGTACTGCTGGTCCGGCTGGCCACCCTGGCCACCCTGGCCACCCTGGCCGTAGCCCTGGTTGGCGGCTGCGGGGTCGGCGCCACCGCCAGTGCCACCACCGGCAGCGCCGGCGGTTCCACCGTCGGCGGACACGGATGAGGTCGACTGGACCCCCTGGTCGGACACGTGGTCGGTCCACTGGGAGCCATCCCAGTAGCGGAGCTCGTGGCGGCCGGTGGGGTCCGGATGCCAAGCGGCTGCGGTCATGGCGTTGGTGCCTCTCTCGTCGTGAAGGTGGGGTGCGGGTGCACCTGCTGCCCCTCATCGTGCACCACGTTGCCTCAGCAGTGGCTTACGATCGGCCTGTGGCGGACTGGAAGCGGGGCGTGCGACGGGTGCTCTACCCCGCTTACGAGGCGCGCATGCTCCGTCGCCTGCACGGCGACCTGCCCAAGCACATCGGCGTCATGCTCGACGGCAACCGGCGCTGGGCCAAGGCGGTCGGGCGCGACACGGCGCACGGTCACCGTGCCGGCGCGGCCAACATCGAGCCGCTCCTGACCTGGTGCGACGAGGTCGGCATCGAGGTCGTGACCCTGTGGCTGCTCTCGACCGACAACCTCAACCGCCCGGCCGGCGAGCTGGAACCCCTGCTCGAGATCATCGTGGACGCGGTCGACTCGCTGGCAGACCAGCGCAGGTGGCGGTTGCACCCCGTGGGCGCCCTCGACCTGCTCCCCACCGATGCGGCCAGGCGACTCAAGGCTGCTGCCGAGGCCACCGCCGACGTCGACGGGATGATCGTCAACGTCGCCGTCGCCTACGGCGGTCGCCGCGAGATCGCGGACGCGGTGCGCTCCCTGCTGACCGAGCACGCGGCCAAGGGCACCCCGCTCGAGGAGCTCGCGCAGGTCATCGACATCGAGCACATCGAGGAGCACCTCTACACGAAGGGCCAGCCGGATCCGGACCTCGTGATCCGCACCTCCGGGGAGCAGCGTCTCGGCGGATTCCTGCTCTGGCAGAGCGCGAAGTCGGAGTTCTACTTCTGCGAGGCCTACTGGCCCGACTTCCGTCGTGTCGACTTCCTGCGGGCCATCCGCGCCTACGCCCAGCGCGAGCGTCGCTTCGGCTCCTGAGCCCGTCAGCACGACGCGGGTGGGCTGCGTCACACGGGTACGCTCGGCCTTCGTGAGCACAACCCCCAAGCCGGCGAAGCCGATCACCCTGCTCCGTGTCGAGAGCAAGGAGCAGCTGAGTCCCGGCATGGTCCGGATCCGCTTCTCCGGCGAGCTCGCCGCCTTCGAGGGCAGCGCCTTCACCGATCGCTACGTGAAGTTCCTCTTCGGCTCCTCCGAGCGGCCGACGCTGCGGACCTACACCGCCATCGAGCCCGATGTCGCAGCCGGCACCGTGGCCGTCGACTTCGTCGTGCACGGCGACCAGGGCATCGCCGGACCGTGGGCGGCCGCAGCCCAGCCCGGTGACACGATCTCCGCACGCGGACCTGGTGGCGCCTATGCGCCCGACCCTGCCGCCGACTGGCACCTCTTCGCCGGCGACGAGGCGGCGATCCCCGCGATCCGCCAGTCCCTGGCCGACCTGCCCGCCGACGCGCAGGGCTACGCCGTGCTCCAGGTCGACGGTCCCGCGCACCAGCAGGAGGTGGCGAGCCCGGCCGGTGTCGAGCTGAGCTGGCTCCACCGCTCGGACGCCAGCCATCCCTCCCTCGCCGACGCGGTCCGCGCACTGCCCTGGCGCGAGGGACGCGTGCACGCGTTCGTGCACGGCGAGGGCCAGACCGTCATGCGTGGCGTCCGCCCGTATCTCTTCAACGAGCGCGCGGTGCCGCGTGCCGACGTGTCCATCTCGGCCTACTGGAAGCAGGGCCGGACCGAGGAGGCCTTCCGCGAGTGGAAGGCCGAGATCGCCCAAGAGGAAGGCCTGCAGTGAGCAGCCTCAGCCCCACCCGTCTGTTCCGCACCGTCGCCATCGCCGAGGCGATCACCTGGACCGGCCTGCTGATCGGCATGTTCCTGAAGTACGGCCCGGCCGAGAACGAGACCGGCGTCCGAATCTTCGGGATGCTGCACGGCGTCGTGTTCGTTGCGTATGTCGTCACGACGGTCGTCGTCTGGATCGACCGTCGCTGGTCCCTCGGTCGGGGGCTGCTCGCCCTGGGTGCCGCCGTACCCCCGCTGGTGACCGTGCCGCTCGAGTGGTGGGCCGTGCGCAAGGGCTGGCTCGGCGACACGTGGCGCCTGCCCGAGGGTGCCGGTTCGTCCGCGCCCGACAAGGTCGTCGCGTGGGTGCTGCGCAACCCGCTGCGCGGTGCGCTCGCCGGTCTGGTGGTCGTCGCGGCGCTGACCGGTCTCGCGCTCGCGGTGGGTCCGCCGACCTCCTGACGGAACCGACGGCCTGACGGAACCGGCGGCCTTGACGGAACCGGCGGGGCCGCGCCAGCGTCACAGCACCATGCGCACCTCCTCGATCGATCGCCGGCACACGCTCCGGTTCGGCCTGTTCTCCCTGGCGGCACTCACCGGCGCCGGCACCCTGAGCGCCTGCTCGGGCGACGACGAGCCCGCCGTGCAGGACGGCCCGGACCCCGACGTCCTGGGCGACATCCAGCGGGTCTCCTCCGACCTCAAGCGCGCCGCCGGCGACCCGTCCGTGGTGCCGGACGTCGTGACCGGGCTGCGCGCCCTCGCGGGCGGCCTCTACGACGGGGTCGCCGCTGAGCCCGGCAACATGGTGCTCTCGCCGTACTCCGTGCTCGTCGCCCTCGGCATGACGCTGACCGGTGCCGCCGGCACGACCGCCACCGAGATGCGAGCGGTGCTCGGAGCCGGCGACCTCGGGGACCGGTGGCACAAGGGCGTGAACGCGCTCACCGCCCATGTCGACGGCCTCGCCGGCGAGCACGAGCGTGCGGACGGTTCGAAGGCCGAGCTGACGGTGGCCACCGCCAACCAGCTCTTCGGGCAGCGCGACGTCGCGTGGGAAGAAGCCTTCGTCGACCACGTCGCCAAGGAGTACGGCGCCCCACTGCTCGGTGTCGACTTCGAGGGCGCCACCGAGCAGGCCCGGCAGCTGATCAACGACTGGGTCGAGCAGCAGACCAGGGACCGGATCGTCGACCTGGTCCCCGAGGGCGTCCTCGACCCGCTGACCCGGCTGGTGCTGGTGAACGCGATCCACCTCAAGGCGCCGTGGGAGCAGCCCTTCGACAAGGGGCTCACGGCCAAGGGCTCGTTCCGGCTGGCGGACGGCACGAGTGTCGAGGCCGACATGATGCGCCGTCCCGACATCTCCGGGGCACTGGCATCCGGGACGTTGGCATCGGGGGAGGGCTGGCGTGCCGCCGTCCTGCCGTACGCCGGCGGCCGGGTCGCGATGACGGTGGTGCTGCCCGACGAGGGATCCTTCGAGGCCGTCGAGCGCGCCGTCGCCGACGGTGGGTTCACCGCCGAAGCACTGGCCGCGCAGCCCTCGGCCGTGGACCTCACCCTGCCGCGGTGGAGCTTCCGCACCGCGGCCTCGCTCAAGGACCTCCTCATCGCACTCGGCATGCCCAGCGCCTTCGGCACGGCCGACTTCACCCCGATGACCACCGAGGACCTGGACCTGGTCATCTCCGAGGTACTGCACCAGGGATTCATCGCAGTGGACGAGGAGGGCACCGAGGCGGCCGCTGCGACGGCGGTCGTGATGGCCGAGACCAGCGCTCCGATCGTGGAGCCGTTCGTCGTGGACCGGCCCTTCCTGTTCGTCATCCACGACCTCGAGCACCACGCGCCGCTCTTCGTCGGACGGGTGAGCGACCCCACCGGTTGAGCCGGTCCTCACCACCGGAGGCGCTGTCGGTACGACGTCGTACGCTGGAGGCATCACCCCCGGTCAGCTCCGACCGGGGGCGCTCGTGTTGTCCTCCTCACCGAATCGAGCCCGAAGTGCGCCTCGCCGGCCTCGCCGACGCCGTCCTGACCGACCCCGCCCTCGCGACCTCCCTCGCCGCTGCCACCGGCGGGTCACAGCCGACCGGTGAGCTCACGGGTCCCGAGGCGCTGCGCCCGTTCCTCGTGGCCGGGCTCGCCCGCTCGGGCGGCTCGGTGCTGGTCGTCACGGCGACCACCCGCGAGGCGGAGCAGCTCGTCGCCGAGGTCGGCGACCTGATCGATCCTTCCGCGGTCGCCCACTACCCCAGCTGGGAGACGCTGCCGCACGAGCGGCTGAGTCCTCGCAGCGACACCGTCGGTCGGCGCCTGGCCGTGCTGCGACGCCTGTGCCATCCCGGCACGGACGCCGCCAGCGGTCCGGTGCAGGTCGTCGTCGCGCCGGTCCGTTCGGTGCTCCAGCCCCAGGTGAAGGGCCTGGGCGACCTGGTCCCGGTCGAGCTCGCCGTCGGTGACGCCGCCGAGCTCGAGGACGTCGTCGCCGGGCTCTCCGGCGCCGCCTACTCCCGGGTCGACCTGGTCGAGAAGCGCGGCGAGTTCGCCGTGCGCGGCGGGATCGTCGACGTCTTCCCGCCGACCGAGGAGCACCCGTTGCGGGTGGAGTTCTTCGGTGACGAGGTCGACGAGATCCGCTCCTTCGCCGTGGCGGACCAGCGCACGATCGACAAGGTCGAGCGGTTGTGGGCGCCTCCGTGCCGCGAGCTGCTGCTGACCGACGAGGTCCGCGCCCGTGCCGCTGAGCTGGGCCGGACCCACCCGCAGCTCCTGGAGCTGACCGACAAGCTCGCCCAGGGCATCGCCGTGGAGGGCATGGAAGCGCTGATCCCGGCGCTGGTCGACGAGCTCGAGCTGCTGGTCGACCTCCTCCCGCGCGACACCAAGGTGCTCGTCCTGGACCCCGAGCGGGCACGGGCCCGCGCCCACGACCTGGTCGCGACGAGCGAGGAGTTCCTCGCCGCGTCCTGGGCGACCGCGGCCAGTGGCGGTCAGGCCCCGATCGACCTGCAGGCGGCGTCGTACCAGTCGCTCGGCGACGTCCGGAGCCACGCCCGCGAGCGCGGGCAGGCCTGGTGGACCTTCAGCCCGTTCGGCCTCGACGAGGGCGATGACTTCTCTGGCCAGTCGAGCGCGCAGCCGGCACCGTCGTACCGCGGTGACGTCGCCCAGGCCTTCGCCGACATGGCCCGTTGGCGCACCGCAGGCATGCGGGTCGTCGTCGTCCACGCCGGCCACGGGCCTGCACACCGGATGGTCGAGGCCCTCGGGGAGCACGACGTCCCGGCCCGCTTCGTCGAGGAGGTGCAGCCCGGCGACGAGATCGACCCGGCGGTCGTCACGGTCACCTGCGGTGCGCTCGGGCACGGCCTGGTCGACGAGTCGCGTCGACTGGTGCTGCTGACCGGCGAGGACATCGTCGGCACCAAGGCCAGCACCCGCGACAAGGGGTCGATGCCGGTGCGGCGCAAGCGCCAGATCGACCCGCTCGAGCTGAAGGCCGGCGACTTCGTCGTCCACGAGCAGCACGGTGTCGGCCGGTTCGTGGAGATGAAGCAGCGCGAGGTGCAGGGCGCGGTGCGCGAGTACCTCGTCCTCGAGTACGGCCCCTCCAAGCGGGGCGGCCCGGCGGACCGGCTGTTCGTGCCGGCCGACACCCTCGACCAGGTCACCCGCTACGTCGGTGGCGAGCAGCCCAGCCTCGACCGGCTCGGGGGCGGCGACTGGACCAAGCGCAAGAACAGGGCGCGCAAGGCCGTCCGCGAGATCGCCGCCGAGCTGATCAAGCTGTACGCCGCGCGGCAGGCCACCAAGGGCCACGCGTTCGGTCCCGACAGCCCGTGGCAGCGTGAGCTGGAGGACGCCTTCCCGTTCCACGAGACGCCGGACCAGCTGACCACGGTCGACGAGGTCAAGGCCGACATGGAGCGCACCGTCCCGATGGACCGACTGGTCTGCGGTGACGTCGGCTACGGCAAGACCGAGATCGCGGTCCGGGCGGCGTTCAAGGCGGTGCAGGACGGCAAGCAGGTCGCGGTCCTGGTGCCGACGACGCTGCTGGTCAACCAGCACCTCGACACGTTCAGCGAGCGGATGAGCGGCTTCCCGGTCATCCTCAAGCCGCTGAGCCGGTTCCAGACCGACAAGGAGGCGGCCGCGACGATGGCCGGCCTCGCCGAGGGCAGTGTCGACATCGTCGTCGGCACCCACCGGCTCTTCAACGCGGACACCCGCTTCAAGGACCTCGGCCTGATCATCGTCGACGAGGAGCAGCGCTTCGGCGTCGAGCACAAGGAGGCGATGAAGAGGTTGCGCACCTCCGTCGACGTCCTCTCCATGAGCGCCACGCCGATCCCGCGCACCCTGGAGATGGCGATCACCGGCATCCGCGAGATGTCGACGATCACCACCCCACCGGAGGAGCGGCACCCGGTCCTGACCTATGTCGGTGGCTACGACGACCGCCAGGTCGTCGCCGCCGTACGCCGTGAGCTGCTCCGCGACGGCCAGGTGTTCTACATCCACAACCGGGTCACCTCGATCGAGAAGGCCGCGGCGCGGATCCGTGAGCTGGTGCCCGAGGCACGGGTCGCGACCGCGCACGGCCAGATGGGGGAGCACCAGCTCGAGCAGGTCATGCTCGACTTCTGGGAGAAGCGCTTCGACGTCCTGGTCTGCACCACGATCGTCGAGTCCGGCATCGACGTGTCCAACGCCAACACGATGATCATCGAGCGCTCCGACACCCTCGGCCTCAGCCAGCTGCACCAGCTCCGTGGTCGTGTCGGCCGCTCCCGCGAGCGGGCCTACGCCTACTTCCTCTACCCGACGGAGAAGCCGCTCACCGAGACTGCGCACGAGCGCCTCGCGACGCTGGCCCAGCACTCCGACCTCGGCGGCGGCATGGCGATCGCCATGAAGGACCTCGAGATCCGCGGAGCGGGCAACCTGCTCGGCGGCGAGCAGTCCGGCCACATCGCCGACGTCGGCTTCGACCTCTACGTCCGCCTGGTCGGCGAGGCGGTCCGGGACTTCCGCGACGACGGCGGCGCTCCCGAGCAGCTGGAGGAGGTGCGCATCGAGCTCCCGGTCGAGGCCCACCTGCCCCACGACTACATCCCCAGCGAACGGCTCCGGCTGGAGATCTACAAGCGTCTCGCCGAAGTCCGTGCCGATGCCGACGTCGACGAGATCATCGCCGAGCTCGAGGACCGCTACGGCGACCCGCCGGAGCAGGTCACGGCCCTGCTGCTCGTCGCGCGCTTCCGCGCCCGCGTGCGCACGGCCGGGGTGCGGGAGGTGACGACGGTCGGCAAGAACATCCGTTTCCACCCGGTCGTGCTGCCCGAGTCGCGCACGATCAGGCTCAACCGTCTCTACCCGAAGTCGATCGTCAAGCACCAGCTCGAGTCGATCCTGGTGCCGCGTCCCGGCATCCCGGGGAAGACGGGAACCCCCATCGAGGGGGTCGCCCTGCTTGAATGGGCGCGACTGGTGATCGACTCGGTCATCGACCCAGCGCAGACCTGACCGATCCCGGAGGAGTAGAACGTGCGTCGAGTGTTGCCGTCCGTCATCGCAGGTGCGGTGGCTGTGTCCCTTGCCGGTTCCCTTGTCGGTTGTGGTGTGGCCGAGGAGGACGCCCACCCGGGTGTCGCCGCCGAGGTCGACGGACAGTCCCTCGAGCTCCGCACCATCGACAGCGCGGTCACCGACTACTGCGACCTGCTCGCCGGCAACCCCGATGCCTCCGCCGTCCCGAAGGCCTCGGTGCGCTCCGACCTGACCCGGCTGTGGGCGCAGGCGATCGCGGTCGAGGCCATCGCCGGTGACTACGGCGTCCCGTTGCCGGCCGACGAGGTCGAGCGCGACTTCGTGGAGCGGGCCTGGTCGAGCCTGGGCACCATCGAGGACGACGCCTACGACTCCTTCGAGTGGCTGACCTGGGTGCAGCTGCGGGTCAACGACCCGCTCCTGGCCATCGGCGCCCAGCTCGTGCAGCAGGAGACCGGGCAGGCGGCCGACCAGGAGACCGCCGCCGCGCGTGGCTACCAGGAGGTCGACGCCTGGCTCGCCGACAACGACCTCGAGCTCAACCCGGTCTTCGGCCACCTGGACACCGAGACCGACCTGTTCGTCGGTGACTCGCTCTCGATCGCGGTCAGCGGCGAGGCGAAGGACGCCGTCAAGAACCCGCCCTTCGCGGCCGAGCAGATCGCGGCCCTGCCGGCCACGCAGCGCTGCGGCCCGCCGGTGAACGCAGCGCCGCAGGTGCAGCCGGGCTCCTGAGCCCGGCACCTGAGATGGGGACGGTCGACGAGTTCGTCGCCGTGATGCGGCAGCTGCGGGCCGAGTGCCCGTGGAAGCAGGAGCAGACCCACCGCTCGCTCGTCCGGTACCTGCTGGAGGAGACCTACGAAGCGGTCGAGGCCGTCGACGGCGGCGAGGACACGGGGGACTGGTCCCACCTCGCCGAGGAGCTCGGCGACCTGCTGCTCCAGATCGTCTTCCACGCCGTGATCGCCGAGGAGCGCGGCGACTTCGACCTCGACACGGTCGCCCGCGGGATCACCGCGAAGATGCGCCGGCGCAACCCGCACGTCTTCGGCGGTGTCGGAGACGTCAGCGGTGATGGCGGAGTCGGCGGCGGCCTCGACGCGGCGGCCGTCAACGACCTCTGGCAGCGGGCCAAGGCTGCCGAGAAGGCCGAGCGCACCGACCGTCCGCTGGACGACGGCATCCCCGCGGCACTGCCCGCCCTGTTGTACGCCGACAAGGTGCTCGACCGGCTGGAGCGAGCCGGGCGACCGGCCGCACCCGATCCCGGCGCCGCGGACGTGGGGGAGCGGCTGCTGGCCCTGGTGGCCGAGGCCCGCGCGGCCGGTGTGGATCCCGAGCAGGCGTTGCGCGACGTCGTACGTGCGCGGTTGTGACCGTCGCGGGCTGATCGATCGGGCTGCGTTGGTCGAGGAGGTCGCGCAGCGACCGTCTCGAGACCTCTGGCCTCGGTGCAGGGACTGCTCCGGTGAGAGCGGGTGCGCGGGTTGCGGGCGTCTCGAGACGGTCGCGGGCGACCTCCTCGACGTACGACCGCCGCTGCGCGGAAGCTCTCGATTGGTCACAAACCGCATGCCGAGGGCCCGAATTGTTGCGGTTTGGGACCAAACCGCAACAATTCGGGCGGACCAGGCAGGTCAGCGCGTCGGCGCCGCGATGCCCTCCAGCCGCACGGCCCGGCCGCTGGTCGTGACGACCACCTTGACGGTCCCCGAGTAGGCGGAGCTGAAGGTGGTGATCGCGATGACCCGCTTGGTCACCGAGCGGCTGGTGCGCAGCGACACGGTCTTGAGCAGGCGGCTGCCGGCGTAGACCCGCACCGTGCCGTGGGTCGTCCCGCCACTGGCGACGAGGGCGAGCTTGCGGGCACTGCGGACTTTGTAGGACACCGAGGCGTTCTTGCGGGTCGTGGCCAGGACCCGGCCGCCGTACGCGCTGGAGGCCGAGACGAGGGACCAGCCCGAGGAGCGGGTGAGGGACTTCGCCGGGACGGGGACGGTCCAGTAGCGGCTCGCGCCGGTCGGGTCGACGTTGCCCGCCGGGTCGGTGGCCTTCGCGCGGAACAGGTGGGTGCCTGGCGCGAGGCCGGAGATCGCGTGCCGACCGGTCGCGCAGGTGCGGGCGCGGCTGTCCAGGGTGCAGGTCATCCGCGATCCCGACTCCGTGGAGCCGAGGGTGAAGACAGCCGATGACGAGGTCACGATCGAGCCGTTCGCCGGACCGCCGGAGATGCTCGTCCGCGGCGGGGTGGTGTCGCCCCCACCGGACCCGGCGGCTGCTGCGAACAGGGGGACGTACGGCGTGACGTAGTACTTGTCGCCGCCGTGGCCGCCCACGTTGAACGCGATCTGGAGGTGGTCGCCCGACTGCGCGCGCGGGCAGGGAGCGTCGCCCTCACGTCGGGAGAGGCAGGTCGGCGCCTGGGTCGCCGTGCCCTTGAGCTCACGCGTCGCCCGGACGGGGAACTGGAACTCCAGGATCTGGCCCCGCTTGAGGCGGAACGGCTCGTCGCCCGCCCGGGTGATCGCCACGCCGCCGTTCACGCCGTTGAAGAAGTCCACGCCACCCGAGGTCAGGGTGCCGGGCGAGCCGGCGTTGTAGATGCCCCAGATGAAGGGCTCCTCGACGAACTCCACACCGGCGGGCGCCAGGACCTCCGGGATCGTCAGACCTACGTCGCTGCACGGCAGGCTGACCAGCCCGATGTAGCCGCGCAGGTAGAACTTCTCGCCGACCTTCGGCACCTGGCCGGTGGGCGAGCGCCATCCGGTCTGTGCGCTGAAGCCGACACCGGGGGTGCTCGTCGAGCAGTTGATGATCGTGTCGGAGTCGGAGTAGCCGTCCTGCCACTCGCTCTCGGCCGCGTGGGAGGGCGCGGCCGAGGCACTGGCCAGGGCTGCGGTGGTGAGGAGTGTCGCCGCGAGCGCGGCAAGCCTGCTTCGTCGCATGGCTGTGGTGTTCCTTTCAGGGGAGGGAGGGGAGTGCTCAGCGCGTGGGCGCTGCAATGCCTTCGATGCGCACCGTGCGGCCCGTGGTGGCGACGACGATGCGGACCTTGCCGGTCCAGGCCTTGCTGAAGGCGGTGATCGGGATGACTCGCTTCGTCACGGTCCTGCTGGTGCGCAGGGAGACGGTCTTGACCAGCCGACTGCCGACGTACACGCGGACGGAGCCGTGGCTGGTGCCGCCGCCGGCGACGAGGTGGATCTTGCGGGCGTTGCGGACGGTGAGCGTCAGCGACGCGTTCCTGCGGGTGCTGGTGAGCACCTTGCCGGCGTACGCGTTGGAGAGGTTGCTCAGGCTCCAGCCCGAGGACCGGACCAGGGACCGGGCCGGGACGGGCACCGTCCAGTAGCGGGCTGCTGCCGACGCGTCGGTGTTGCCCGCCACGTCGGTGGAGCGTGCCCGCAGGTCGTGCGTGCCCGGCGTGAGTCCGCTCAGCGTGAGCAGGCCGGGGACGCACGTCCGTGCCTTCGAGTCGAGGGTGCAGCTCGTCCGGGCGCCCGCCTCCGTGCTGGCGATCCGGAACGACGCGGAGGTGGACGTGAGCACGGAGCCGTTGGCCGGACCGCCGGTGAGAGTCGTGTCCGGTGCGGTCGTGTCGACCGTCCATGAGCGGGTCGCCGGGGTGGGGTCGACGTTGGCCGCGTTGTCCGTGGCGGTCACCGACAGGGTGTGCGCCCCTGGCGCGAGGTCGGCGATCGTGAGCGAGCGCCCCGGGCACGGGAGCGCGGCACCGTCGAGACGGCAGCTGAGTTCGACGCCAGCCTCGGACGCGGAGAGCTCGAAGGTCGCGGTGGTCGACGACGTCCTGCTGGCCTCGGCGGGCCCTCCGACGATCGAGGTGTCGGGAGCGATGCTGTCGACCTTCCAGTCCCAGCGCGACGGTGTCGGGTCCGACCAGCCCCCCTTGCGGCCCCGGACGATGAACGTGTGCCAGCCCTCGCCGAGGTGGTCGAGGCGCACCGACCCCTCGGCCGTGCAGGCGATGCTCACCCCGTCGAGCGAGCAGTCGTACGACGTCGCGCTGTTCGTCGACCACGAGAAGGTGGCCGATCGCTCGCGCGAGATGTAGGCGGGCCTCTGCCAGAGCACGGTGTCGACTGCGGCGACCGAGACGATCGGTGCGTTGCTGAGGTTGCCGGACTCGTCCTGGGCGCGGACCTGGAACTCGTGGGTGCCCTCCGGCAGGGACCTGAGGGCCGGGGAGGAGCACGTCTCGTACGGCTGGCCGACGATGCGGCACTCCGAGAGCACGTGTCCCTGCGACTGCCAGGTGAAGGTGAAGCGGCCGTCGCTGTCCTGCTGGGCGTCGAGGTTCGTGACCGTCGGCGCCTGGGCGTCGCGGAACGAGGCGACGGGATGCTTCTCGACGCTCCCGAAGGCCGGCGACGCGAGGCCGCATTCCGTGCGCTCGTTGCGGACCCGCGTCTGGTCGCAGCCGGTCCAGCCTGCGAACTCCCAGGACGAGGGGGAGTAGACGGTCAGCGGACGCAGCCACACCCAGGCCTCGAACGGCTCCTCGTTGCGGATCCGCGGGCAGGTGAGGGCGACGCGGTGGTCCCGGTTGGCGGTCATGTCGCAGTTGATTGACGCGCCGTCCTCGAGCGACCCCTCGACGACCTGGATGTAGCCGGCACCCTTGATGCTGAGGGTGATGCCGACCTGGCCGGCGTCGGCCGGGGCGGCGACCACGAGGGGGACGACGCCCACTGCGGCGGCGAGGACACCGCCCGCGAGGCGGGCGAGCAGCCGGGGGCTCATGCGCTCTCCTGCACGAGGTCGGGCAGCGCCAGCCACTCGGCCCAGCTCAGGTCCCGGCCGACGTAGCGGGGCTGGACCATGGGCCACGCCTCGGCGATCCAGCCGGGGACGAAGGCGTCGAGGCGCGCCTCGAGCGGGGTGCCGAGGAGGTCGTCGATGACCCACCACGAGATGTCGGCGTCGGCACCGACCTTGGCGGGCGGGTCGACGTACAGGCAGCCGAGCAGGACGGTCTCGCCGGTGTCGAAGAGCCCGTACAGGAAGGACTCGTGGGCCGCGATCTCTGCGGCGTGGTGGGCGAGGTCGTCGATGTCGGCCTCGCGGGTGAGCTGGACCGGCGGCCAGCCCCAGGCCTGTCCGTAGACGGACCAGAGCCGCTCACGTGAGCTGTGCACGGCGGGCAGGTCGAGGTCGACGTCCGCGGGGCCCATCGGGCGGAGGTGGTGGCGCTCGTCGAGAGCGACCCGGGTCGGGTGGGCCCAGTCCGCGGGCAGCCAGTGTCGGGGGTCGGTGGTCATGTGCCGACCCTGTCCGCGGGCGCTTGCGGGAGCCTTGGGGTTGGCTTGCGGACCGCTGTCCGGGGACCTACCTGGCCAGGTCGAGCATCGCCCCGAGGCCCAGCTCGCGCCCGGTCGCCACGTCGTCGTCGTACGACGTCCCGCGGCTCGCGCGTGCCGTCACCTCGGCCTGTTCGATCAGTGTCTCGTCGGGCCGGTAGTAGCCGTAGACGTTGCCGCCGGTCCCGGCGCGCAGATGTCCGGCCGCACCGCGCAGGACGCCGACCCGGGCGAGGTCCCCGTCGGCGTCGAGCGACTCGATCACCGCGAGCGCCTCGAGCAGGTAGGCCAGGTTGGCGTGGTCGCCGGTGTGCTGGCTGAGGGTGACGCCCTCGGCGACCTGGGTGCGGGCGCGGGCGAAGTCGCCGCGGGCGAGCGAGACCTGGATGGCGGTGAAGAGCGCGATGTACACCGCCAGTGGGTCGTGGCGACGGCGGCCGGCCTCGAGTGCCGTGTCGACCAGGCTGGCGGCGCGCACGCTGTCGCCGCGCAGCAGCTCGACGGTGCCGAGCCACACGTGGGACAGGGTCCACAGCCATTCGCCGCCGAGCCCCGCGACCTCGCACAGCTCGATGGTCTCGGCGTTGACCCGGGCCGCGGTGGTGAGGTCGTCCTCGGCGAGGGCGACCAACCCGATCCCGCCGTAGGCGTAGGGGAGGCCCTCGGCGTCACCGATCGAGCGGGCGAGCTCGGAGCTGGCGATCCACGTGTCCCGGGCGAAGTCGAGGTCGCCCTGGGCGAAGGCCATCGCCGCGGACACGGCACCGGCCCGGACCCGGACCAGGTCGTCGGTCGCGTGGGCGTGCACCGCCTCCATCAGCCGGCGTCCTTCGCGCAGCGCGCCCCGCACCCACCAGAACAGCCAGAGGTGCCAGCCGAGCCAGCCGCCGCGGTCGGCCTGCCCGGAAGCGATGGACCACTCCATCGCGGCGACCAGGTTGGCGTGCTCGAGCTCGATGACGGCCAGTGTCTCGACGGTGCCTGCGCCGCGCAGCGACGGCTCGTAGTGGGCGGCGAGATCGGCGAAGTGGCGCAGGTGGGCATCCCGTGCCGCCTGTTCGGCGGCCGGGGTGAGCCGGGTGAGGGCATACTGCGCGACCGGCTCGAGCAGCCGGAACCGCGGACCGCTCGCGCCACCCGGCTCGGCGACGACGAGCGACTGCTCGACGAGGGCGTCGACCAGGGCCAGCGCGTTGGTGGCACCGTCGAGGTCGGCGAGTACGGCGGCCGCGGCATCGATCGTGAAGCCGCCGACGAAGACCGCGAGCCGGGGGAAGGCCGCCTGCTCGGCGGGGGACAGGAGCTCGAAGCTCCAGTCGATCGCGGCCCGCATGGTGCGCTGTCGTGGCGGCAGGTCGCGCGCGCCCTCGGCTGCCATCACCTCGTCGAGCCTGGCGAGGATCGCGGCCGGGGTGAGCAGCCGGGTCCGGGCGGCGGCCAGCTCGATCGCCAGCGGGATGCCGCCGAGGCGGTGGCAGAGCAGGCCGACGTCGGGGTCGTCCGCGCTGATCGGGGAGCGGGGGGCGACGGCTGCAGCGCGGGTGGCGAACAGCTGCGCCGCAGCCGAGGCATCCAGCGGGGTGAGCGGGAAGAGCACCTCGCCGCGGACGCGCAGCGGGATCCGGCTGGTGACCAGGATCCGCAGTCCGGGACAGGCGGCGGCCAGGGTCGCGACCTCGGGCCAGGCGTCGATGAGGTGCTCGGCGTTGTCGAGGAGGAGGAGCTGGTCGCGGTCGCGGAGCAGGTCCAGCAGGGCGGCGAACGGGTCCCCGCCCTCGGCGACACCGACGGCCCGCGCGATCGCCGGGATCACGGCGGACTGGTCGCGCAGCGGCGCCAGCGGCACCAGCGTGGCGCCGTCGACGAACAGCGGATCGGCTGCGGTCGCGACCGCCAGCGAGAGCCGGGTCTTGCCGCACCCGCCCACGCCGGTCACGGTGACCAGGCGCGAGGTCGGTGCCCGCAGCAGGTCGACGAGGTAGTCGATGTCGCGCTCGCGCCCGATCAGCTCGCCCAGCAGGTCGGTGGAGGGGACCGTGGAGCGTCGTGGCTCAGGCACGCGTGGGGTGGCCACAGCCGACGCGGTGGTCGGGCGGAGCGCGGGGTCCTGCTCGAGGATCTGCTGGTGCAGCCGCTGCACCGCTGGCGCCGGGTCGACGCCGAGCTCCTCGACGAGCTGGGTGCGCAGGGCGTCGTACTCGCCCAGGGCGTCGGCCTGTCGGCCGGCCAGGTAGAGCGCGCGCATCAGCTGGCCGCGCACGGACTCCCGCAGCGGGTGCTGGGTCGCGAGCTCCTGCAGCCGGGTGACGGCCGCCGCGGGGCGGCCGAGGCGGAGGTCGAGCTCGGCGGCGAGCTCCTCTCCGGTCAGCCGCAGCCCCTGGAGGCGCATCGCCTCGGCCCGTGCGAAGGGTTGGGGGACGTCGGCGAGTGGCTCGCCGCGCCACCACCCGAGCGCGGTGCTCAGGTGCTGCTCGGCGGTGGTGACGTCGCCGGCCGCGAGCGTGGTGCGCGCGAGGTCGATCCCGCTGGCCAGGTGGGTGACGTCGAGGACGTCGCCGGTGATCTCGAGCCGGTAGCCGGGCGGGGCGGTGACGATCTCGGCCGGTACGTCGGCCTCCCGCAGGCGGGAGCGGAGCCGGGAGATGACGGCCTGCAGGTTGGCCAGCGTGCCGCCGCGACCGGTCTCGCCCCAGACCCGGTCGAGCAGGGTGTCGGTGGACACGACCCGGCCGGCGTCCACGGCGAGGGCGGCGAGGGTCTCGCGGTGCCGTGGCGAGCCGATGTCGACCGAGCGACCGCCGGGGTCGAGGACCTCGATCGGTCCGAGCAGCCGGAGGGACGCCTGGCTGCTGGTGGTGGCGTCGGACACCCGCCCAAGGTTAGTGGTGCGGGTTCCCCATCGTGGCGAGAACCTGTGGCCAGCACGCCTCGCCCAGCCGCCGGTCGGCGATCTCGGTGCCGCCGCGCTGCATCCGCACGCCGCCGCTGACCACCGGCTCACCGGGCAGGACCGTGCGGTGGCCGGCCTCCGCATCGGTGACGATGGTGGTGACCAGCCCTGCCGTCGTACGACGTGCACTGATCGCGCGCGCATGGTCGAGCGCTGGCCACACCCGGTCGTCACCACCCGCGACGAGCAGGAGGTCGTTGATCCGCTCGACGGGGATGGTCGCGTCCGGCACGAGGTCGGCGAACCGCTCGCGGGAGCGTGCGTAGAGGTCGCGGAAGGCGGGCGGTTCCTCGGCGGCCACCCAGGTCTCGTCGAAGGGCACGAACGGCAGGGGCGTCCCGTCGAGGGTCCAGTGCGACGTCACCCGGCCCCCGCCGGTCACGCCCGCCCAGACCAGGTCGGAGGGGGCGAAGGCGACCACGGCGTCGACGTCGTCGGAGTGGGCGCCGGTCAGCAGGGCGGCCTCGGCGCCGAAGGACGTGCCGACCACGACCACGCGATCGCAACGGCGCTTCAGGTCGGCGACCCGCTCGAGGAAGCCCTCCAGCGGGATCTCCCACGGCCCGGCGTGTTGCCCCGGTCCGCCGAACCAGCGCATCGACTCCGCGACCACGCCCGCTGCGGTGAGGACCTCGACGCGGGCCTCGTCGACCCGGCCGCTCGAACCGGCGAGCACGAGGGCGCCGGTACGGCCAGAGGCGGCCATCAGCGATGCCCCTGCGGGAGCTCGTCGCGGCCGAGCACGACCCGGTCCATCTCCTCGCCGCCGTCACAGGTGAGCAGCCCGACGGTGACCCGGTCCCCGCTCTCCGCGAGGACGGTCCAGTGACCCCCGGACGCGATCCAGCGATCGAGGATCGCGCGCGTCGCGCCGTCGTCGGCTGGCACGTCCTCACCCTAGGCGAGGCACACTCGAAGCATGTCCACCACCACCGTCCCCCGACACCCGGCCGGCTGGCTGACTCTCCTCCCCTTTCTCGCGGCGGTCGCCGCCGTCGCCGTCCTGGGCGGCCTCGCCGCCAGCTCGTCCTCGGAGACCTACCGCGCCCTCGACCTGCCACCCTTCGCCCCACCGTCCTGGCTGTTCGGCCCGGTGTGGACGGTCCTGTACGTCATGATCGCCGTCGCCGGCTGGCTCGCCTGGCGTGCCGACGCCGGACCGCGAGCGCTGGCACTGTGGGGTGGACAGCTGCTCCTCAACCTGGCCTGGACGCCGCTCTTCTTCGCTGCCGACCTCTACGTCTGGGCACTCGTCGACATCGTCGTCCTGCTGGTCGCCGTACTCGCCACGATCGCCGTCTTCCGACGCCCCTCGCCGCCCGCGGCGTGGTTGCTGGTCCCGTACGTCGCCTGGGTCGCCTTCGCCACCGCCCTCAACGTCGCGATCGTGGTGCTGAACTGACGCTCGGCGGCAGTTTCACCGCTTAGGCGGTGAAACTGCCCCTGGGCACACGAAACAACGTGTGCCCAGAGGCAGTTTTGTGCGCTCAGTCGGCCGATCACGGCCAAGCAAGTGCCGCCACCTCGCCTGAACTCGACCACCCCGCGTTCCCGGATGTGCGTCCGGTTCTCCACAGGAACGCGGCGATGGGTCTGTTCAGGATCCGCGGCGTGCCCTACGGTTCCCTCAGCCACAGCACGTCTCACTCGGGGGAGTCGCCATGGCCCTGTTGCAACCTGTCGTGTCCGCACCTGCGTCCGACGAGGTCGTTGCGCGCCTGGACGAAGAGCTCCGGGTCGCCGTACGACGCGAGGCGATCGACCCGCAACGCGAGGTCGCCGCGGTCCGACGCATCGCGGCCGGTCTGGTGCGTGCGCATGACGAGCGCAGCCTCACCGGAGTGGTCGCGCCGGTCGCCGATGCCGAGGGGTTGGTGGCCGAGCTCGTGGCGCGGGTCGCGGGCTTCGGTCCGCTGCAGCAGTTCCTCGACGACCCGACGGTCGAGGAGGTGTGGATCAACAGTCCGGACCGGGTGTTCATCGCCCGCCACGGCCGTCACGAGCTGACCAATCTCGTGCTGACCGAGACGCAGGTCAACGAGTTGGTCGAACGGATGCTGAAGTCCACCGGTCGTCGGATCGACCTGAGCCGACCGTTCGTGGACGCGATGTTGCCGGCCGGCCACCGGTTGCACGTCGTGCTCCGGGGCATCGCCCGGGGCTTCACCGCCGTGAACATCCGCAAGTTCGTCGTGCGTGCTACGCGCCTCGCCGAGCTCGTCGAGCTGGGGACCCTGCCGCCGGCCGCGGCCCAGTTCCTCGAGGCCTCCGTGCGGGCCGGACTCAACGTGCTCGTCACCGGCGGGACCCAGGCCGGCAAGACCACGATGCTCAACTGTCTCGCGGCCGCGATCCCCGGCGGGGAGCGGGTGATCTCCGCGGAGGAGGTGTTCGAGATGCGGTTCCCGCATCCCGACTGGGTCGCCCTGCAGACGCGCCAGGAAGGTCTGGAGGGGACGGGCGAGATCAGGCTGCGTGACCTGGTCAAGGAGTCGCTGCGGATGCGTCCGAGTCGTCTGATCGTGGGGGAGGTCAGGGCCGAGGAGTGCCTCGATCTCCTGCTCGCCCTCAACGCCGGGCTGCCCGGGATGTGCACCCTGCACGCCAACAGCGCGCGCGAAGCACTGACCAAGGCCTGCACGTTGCCGTTGCTTGCCGGCGAGAACATCTCGGCACGGTTCGTGGTGCCCACGGTTGCAGCGTCGATCGACCTCGTCGTGCATCTCGAGCTCGACCCGCGGGGTGCCCGCAAGGTCGTCGAGATCGTCGCGGTGCCGGGGCGGATGGAGGGCGAGGTCATCGAGACCGAGTCCGTCTTCGAGTGGCGTGATTCCCGCCTGCAGCGGGGCATCGGCCTCCCTCCGCGGATCGAGCAGTTCGAGCGGATCGGCATCGACGTCGTCCGGTTGCTCAACGAGGTCCGGTGAGGCGGCCGTGGGAGCGCTGATCGGCCTGGGCTTCGGCGTGGGGTGCCTGTTGATCTGGTCGGCGTTCCGCTCCCCGAGGGGTACGCCGACGCCGACGTCGGCCCGGGGGAGTGGGCGCACGACCGGCGACCTGTTGGCCGAGGCAGGGCTGCGTGAGGTGGCGCCCCGCTCCCTGGCCCTGCTGTGTGTCGGTGCGGCGCTGGCAGCAGCGGTGGTCGTCCTCGGTGTCACCCGGACTGTCCCGATCGCCGCGGTGTTCGGCGCTCTCGCTGGCTACTTGCCGATCGCGATCATCCGGGGCAGGGCCCGACGCCGCCAACGGGAGTTCGCGGAGGTGTGGCCCGAGGCGGTCGACGACCTGGCGTCGGCCGTCCGCGCCGGCATGTCGTTGCCTGATGCGGTCGCCGCGCTCGCGGTCCGCGGTCCCGATGCGCTGCGCCCGGCCTTCGACGCCTTCGCGCTGGACTACCAGGTCTCCGGTCGCTTCGGCGACTGCCTCGACCGGCTCAAGGACCGCTTGTCCGACCCCGTCGGCGACCGGGTGGTCGAGGGCCTGCGCATCGCCCGGGAGGTCGGCGGCGGCGAGCTCGGTCGACTGCTGCGCAACCTGTCCGGCTACCTCCGCGACGACCAGCGCACCCGCGCCGAGCTCGAGGCCCGCCAGTCCTGGGCAGTCAACGGCGCCCGGGTCGCGGCCGGTGCGCCGTGGGTGGTGCTGCTCGTGATGTCCACCCAGCGCGAGGTGATCGAGCGCTACCAGTCCGCTGCCGGGGCCGTCGTCCTCGTCGTCGGCGCGATCCTCTGCGTCCTCGCCTACCGCCTCATGATGCGGCTCGGCCGACTGCCGGTCGAGCGGCGGATCCTGCGATGAGTCCGGTGGTGTGGGGCGGCCTGCTGGGTCTGGGTACGGCGGCCGGGGTGGCGCTGGTCGTCGCCCGGATCCTTGCGATCCGCAGGCCTGACCTGGAGGCGCGCGTCCTCCCGTACGTCCGGGATCTCGCCACGGCGCAACGCCCGCCGCTGCCGCTCGCCCCCGCCACCACGCTCGTCGCCGTGTTCGGCCCGGCTCTGCGCCGAGGTGCTGAGGTGGTCGAGCGGGTCGTCGGGGGCGCACCCTCGGTACGCCGCCGCCTCGCCCGCGCGGGACTCGAGGTGAGCGTGCACGAGTTCCGTGTGCAGCAGGTGGTGTGGGGACTTGTCGGGTTCGGTGTGGCTGCGTCGTACGGACTGCTCCGGACCTGGACCCGACCGGGCAACCCGCTCCCGCTCCTTCTCGTGTGCGTCGGCGCCTTCGCCGTCGGCGTCCTCCTGCGCGACAACAGGCTGAGCGCGCAGGTCAAGGCGCGCGAGACGGCCATCGTCGCGGAGTTCCCGACCGTGGCCGAGCTGTTGGCCCTCAGCGTCGCCGCAGGGGAGGCCCCGGTCGCTGCGCTGGACCGCGTGGTCCGTCGCAGCGGAGGCGAGCTGTCCCGCGAGCTCGCCGAGGTGCTGGCCCGGATCCGAACCGGTGAGCCCGTCGCCGACGCGTTCGACCGGCTCGCCGCGACCACCGGTGTCGCCGTCGTGGCGCGCTTCGCCCATGGCGTCGCGGTGGCCGTGGAGCGGGGCACACCCCTCGCAGACGTGCTCCACGCCCAGGCTGCCGACGTGCGCGAGGCCGGCCGCCGCGCACTGATCGAACAGGCCTCACGCAAGGAGATCTTCATGATGATCCCGGTGGTCTTCCTGATCCTTCCGGTGACCGTCCTGTTCGCCTTCTGGCCCGGCTTCATCGGGCTCTCGCTCAGCTACTGACCTCGCACCTCTCGGGAAGGATCCACCGTGCACCACACCCCACCGCTCCAGCTCCTGCGCCTCGTCCTGCGTCGACGCCGAGCCCAGCGCGACGAGCGCGGCGACGTGCCGGGCTGGGTCCTGATCACCGTGATGACCATCTCGATCGGCGTCGGGTTGTGGGGTGTCGCGCAGCCGCAGCTGGTGTCGATCCTCCAGTCGGCGTTGAACTCGGTGAGGTGACCTCGCCGTCGCGGCGCCGGGACCAGCGCGGATCGGCGCTCGTCGACTTCACGTTGGTGCTCGTCGTGCTGCTGCCGATCGTGCTCGGCATCCTGCAGGTCGCGTTGGTGCTGCACGTCCGTACGACGCTCGCGGCCGCCGCCTCGGAGGGCGCCCGGCTGGCGGCCACCTCGGACCGGGGACCTGCGGAAGGCGTGGCCCGGACCCGCGCCCAGATCATCGACGCCGTCGGGGAGCGCTATGCACGCGAGGTCGTCGTACGACGGGTGAGTGTCGACGGGGCGCCGGGCGTGGAGATCACCGTGCACGCCGAGGTGCCGGCACTCGGGATCGGCGGTCCGTCGGTCGAGTTCACCGTCTCCGGGCGTGCCGTCGAGGAGAGGCCGCGATGAGTCGGCCGCGCGACGAGCGGGGCAGCGGGCTCGTCGAGATCGTCTGGATGAGCATCGTGCTGCTGCTCCCGTTGCTGTGGATCGTGCTCTCGGTGTTCGAGGTGCAGCGCGGCTCGTTCGGCGTCAGCGGCGCCGCCCGGGCCGCCGCCCGGGCCTATGCCCTCGCGCCCAGCGACGCCGCCGGCGAGAAGCGGGCGGCGGCGGTGGCGCGTCAGGCACTCGCGGACCAGGGCCTGGACGACGTGCCGGTGCGCGTCACGATCTCGTGCACGCCGCACCCGAACCGGTGCCACAGCGGCACCTCCGTCATCACCGTGCGCATCGACTCCGCCGTCACGCTCCCGCTGCTGCCCGACGTGCTCGGCAGCGGGACGCCGCGCTTCCGGCTCAGCGCCGACCACACGGTTCCGATCGGCCGCTACCAGGAGATCGACCGGTGAGGAGCCAGCGGGGGAGCTCGATGCCGCTGATCCTCGCCTTCATGGCGATCATCCTGCTGCTGGTCGCGGTCGTCGTCGACGCCAGCGCGGCCTACCTCGCCCGGCAGCGGCTCGACGAGCTCGCCGACGGCGCAGCCCTCCAGGGTGCCGATCTCGGCGCCCAGGGCAGCGATGCGTACGACGGCGGGCTGGCCGACGGGGACCTCGCGATCTCCCGCGCAGAGGCCGAGCAGGCAGTCCGGTCCTACCTCTGGGCCGTCGACGCCCACGCCGACCACCCCGGTCTGCGCGCAGTGGTCCGGGTCGACGGCGACCGGGTGGTCGTCGAGCTGGTCGCCCCTGTCGACCTGCCCCTGCGACTGCCGGGCGCGCCGGACAGCCCGACCGTGCGGTCCGTCGGATCCGCCGTCGTGGATCCCGCCGAGTAGGCCCGCGCATCGGTGCCACACTGTCTGCGCTGCCGATACCCGCGCTGCCGAACCGAGGAGATCCTGTGCGCGCCACCGCCACCACTGTCGTGAAGAAGCCCGTCGACCACGTCTGGTCGGTGCTCGCTGACCACGAGGGCATGTCCTCGTGGGGCCCCGGCGTCACGGTCACCCTCGACAAGGAAGGCGCCCCCGAGCGCAACGGTGTCGGCGCCGTACGCCGGATCTCCGCGCCGGGTCCGATGCCGGCGATCGTCGAGCTCGTCACGGCCTTCGAGCCGGGGGAGCGCCTCGGCTACAAGGCTGTCGGAGGGGTCCCGTTCCGCAACTACCACGGCGAGGTCCTGCTCAGCCCGGTCGCAGGCGGCACCCGCGTCGAGTACACCGTCTCGCTCGAGGTCCCCGTCATCGGGTTCATCGGCGTCGTTCCCTCGAACGCGATCGCCCACACGCTGCTGCGCCTGCTCGCGCGCGCCGCTGCGCGCTGACCGCACTCGCGGCGCTGACCTGCTGACTGGTCAGTCGAGCAGACCCGGAGCGGCGCCCTCGTCGTCGATCCAGTCCTGACCGTCGTCGAACAGGTCGCGGTCGCTGCCGTCCTCGCGGTCACGCTTCCTGCCGCCGCGTCCGCCGGTGCCGCCGCCTGCGGTGCCACGGCCGCCCTGGCCGCCGCGACCGCCACGGCCACCCGGGGTGCCCGCGACTCCTCGGCCACCACCACCGCCGGCGCCACGACCGCCGCCACCGCGGGAGACCGGGCTTCCGGGGGTCGCACCGGAGCGTCCCAGTGAGCCGGGTCCTCCTGCACGGGTCGAGGAGCCGATGGCGCCGGGGCTGGCGCCCAGGCCGCCGCGTGAGAGCAGACCGCGGACACCGTTGACCAGGCCGGGGCCGCCGAGCAGTCCGGCACCGGCGAGCCCGCCGATGACACCGGGGTTGATGCCGGGGCCGGTGGGACCGACCGGGCCGGTCGGTCCGACCGGGGTCGGGTCGACGGGGTCCACCGGGTCGACGGGGTCCACCGGGTCGACGGGGTCCACCGGGTCGATCGGGTCCACCGGGTCGATGGGGTCGATGGGATCGGTCGGGTCGACCGGGATGAGGTGCGGCGGACGGGGCGGGCGGCCGGTCCCCGTCGGCACCGGGCTCGGGCCCGGTCCGGTGGGACCGCCGGGACCGGGGTTCTGCGGTCCGGGAGAGTCCACCGGGCTCTCGATCCGGCCCAGGATCGTGACGGCCTCGTTGTAGTTCTCGATGAGCGCGCGGACCTTGGCCTGCGCGGCGGTGTCGGCATCACCGTAGGCAGTGACGCGGTTGTTGAAGTTCCTCATCTGGCCCGCATAGATCTTCAGCGCCGTGATCTCGTCACTCTCGTCACCGGTGGTGGACTTGATCTCGGGCTTGGCTCCGGGCTCGGGGGGCGCGTCCTTCGCGGCGGACTGGGCCTCGCGCATGGCGTCGATGACGTTGGTCAGGGCGCCGGCGGCGTCGTTCATCTCTTTACGGCGCTTCTTGATCTTCGTCGCGGCATCCTTGAACGCCGCCCGGGCAGCCAGGGCGATCTCGGTGTCGCCGAAGCCGTCCTTCATCCGGTCGCCCGCGCGGTCCAGGCGGTTGGCGACGTTCAGGAGCGCCTCGGCGTTGTCACTCCACGCGGTCTGCGAGGTCACCACGTCCTGGCGCGCCATGCCGGTCACGCGGTGCAACAGTTCGTTCAGGTGCTGGCCGGTCATCAGACGTCCGTCCCCTCGGGCTCGTTGGCGGCGTCGGGGAGGTTCCCGTCGGTGCTGGTCCAGCCCAGGTCGAGGTCCTCGGTCCGGACCAGGACGCTGTGGAGGCGGACCTCGGCGTCCTCGTCGGACTCGCGGATCAGGCGCTTCGCCTCCTGGATCGACTCGAGGAAGGTCTCGAGGTCGGTCATGACCTTTTCCAGGGACAGCACCACGACACCGTGGGCGCGGGCGTGCTCGGTGGCGAGGCTGTTCGCCTCGTTGCCCTGGCCGAAGGAGGCGGTCGCGATGTTGCCCTCCTGCTGGAAGGAGCTCTCGCGGATCACGGCGAGCTCCTCGGTGAGGGCCTTGATGGTCTTGTTGACCTCCTCCTCGACGATGGCGAGACCGGAGGCGCCACTCCCACCCTCGGCACCCGCGGCAGCGCCGAGGGCAACGGGGTCGAGCAGCTTGGTGAACTCGAACATGCGATCCGTCCTTCACGTTCCCGAGTAACAGGGGGCCAGCCAGTCGTTTCCCCCGTGAGGTGCGATCCCAAACTCATCGAATCGGCTTGCTAGCCTGACGACGCGTCATCGGGAGAAAGGGTACGTCGGATGTGGTCTCGGGTTCCTCGTCTGGTGCTGGCCTCAGTGGTGTCCGCCAGCCTCGCCACCAGCCTCGTCGCGTGCGGCGACGACGACCCGGCAACCGGTCCGTCCGACCCGTCGTCGAACGCCAGCACGGAGACCGGTGAACCGTCCGGCGACCCCGGCGAGCCGTCGGCCGAGCCCGCCACCGGACCAGAGCTCGAGTCGAACAACCTGCGGATGCGACTGTTCGCGAGTCCCGACTGGAACGTCCGCACCCTCGGCACCCTGATGGGCGCGTCCCTCGACAGCGACGACGGACTCTTCGAGGTCCGGGTCAGCGGCATTGCGACGACCTCGGAGGACCTCGAGCGGGACGCGGAGATCGCCGAGGAGAACGAGGCGATCGAGCGCACCAGCCCCCAGCGCGTCGCCAACCGGGTGATCCAGGGCGTCGAGCTCTTCGTCCTCGAGGGCGAGGACGACCGCTACCGCTCCGTCGTGCTCGGTGGCTTCCACAACGGCTACCAGGTCAACATCGACATCGACTTCCCGGCCGACTGGCCGGATGCGGACGCGTTGATCGAGTCGATGCTCGCCAGCGTCGAGTGGAAGTAGGCGGCGGCTCCGCCGCACCGAATACGACGGGGAGTCCCTCGGCGTTGGCCGCTGGTTCACCATCGGTTCGTTCGGGGTCGCGAGGGTGCAGAGCGTTCTGACCAGCCCCCGCCGGCGCTCGGGCCCGGCCGCACCCACCGAGGAACGCCTACCCGTGCGCATCCCACACCGCGGCACTCGTGCCGCCCTGGCCGCTCTTGTCGGCCTCGTCCCGATCTCCCTCGCCGTCCCGACCCTCGTCGCTGCGCCGGCCTCTGCCGCCGCGACCGACATCAAGGTCAACGAGATCATCACCAACAGCGCGACGTCCCCGGACTCGATCGAGCTCACGAACATCGGCGACCAGCCGGTCGACGTGTCCGGCTGGATCCTGAAGGACAACAACGACGCCCGTACCCTCGCGATCGCGGGAGGTACGACGATCGCGCCCGGTTCCTTCCTCGCCATCCCGGTCGACGGGGTGACCAACGGCTTCGGCCTCGGCAACGGTGACGCGGCGCGGGTCTTCCTCGCCGACGGCACGACGCTCGTCGACGCCCACACCTTCCCCAGCCACTCGGCTCCGTCGTGGTCGCGTTGCGCCGACGGGACCGGAGAGTTCGTGCAGGCCACGACCGAGACCCTCGGTGCGGCCAACGACTGCGGATCCGTCGACGACCTGGTCATCAACGAGGTGGAGTCCAACGGCGACACCGTCAACGGTGACTGGATCGAGATCGGCAACCCGACCGGCGTTGCGCTCGACGTCTCGGGCCTGGTCGTCAAGGACGACGACGACACGCATGCCGTGACGATCCCGGCCGCCACGACCGTCCCGGCCGGCGGCCTGGTCGCCGTGGTCACGGAGAACGCCGCCAAGACCGGTCCGGTCGGGGCCTTCGGCCTCGGCGGCGCGGACTCCGCGCGCCTCTTCCGGGCCGACGGCACCACGCTGATCGCCGAGCACACCTGGACGGCCCACGCCACGACGACGTACGGCCGCTGCCCCGACCTGGTCGGCGCCGTGGTCGCGACCGGCGAGGGCACGTTCGGTACGGCCAACGCCTGCCCGCTGCCGGCCGAGATCGACGCGGTCAACATCAACGAGGTCGAGTCCAACGGTGACACGACCGACTGGATCGAGCTGGTCAACACCGGCGCCGCTCCGGTCGACGTGTCGGGCTGGATCCTGCGCGACAACGACAACACCTCGGCAGCGACCGTCCCCGCCGCCACGACGCTCGCTGCCGGCGGCCACCTCGCCGTCGACACCGACGTCGCGACCGGCTCCACGGACTTCGGGCTCGGCGCAGCCGACCAGGCGCGCCTCTTCCTGCCGGACGGCGTGACGCTCGTCGACTCCCACCAGTGGGCAGCGCACGCGCTGACGACGTACGGCCGCTGCCCCGACGGGACGGGCGACTTCGCCCTCACCGAGGGTGGCACGAAGGGGGCAGCCAACGCCTGCGGCGGTGCCTCCGACCCGAACACGGTGAAGCTCAACGAGATCGAGTCCAACGGCGACGCCGTCGGGGACTGGGTCGAGATCACCAACACGGGCAACGCCCCGGTCAACATCTCCGGCTGGAAGCTCCGCGACTCCGCTGACGACCACCCGTTCGCGGTGGTCCCGGACAACACGATCCTGGCCGCGGGCGGCTTCCACTGGCTCTACACCGAGTTCCCGCCGCCGGGCTTCGGCCTCGGCGTCGACGACTCCGTCACCCTCTTCCGCGCCGACGGTACGACGGTCGTCGACTCCCACAGCTGGACCGGCGGCCACGCTGCGACCACCGACGGCCGTTGCGCCGACGGCACCGGCGAGTGGCAGACCACCACGGTGGCCACCAAGGGTGCGGCCAACGCGTGCAGCCCGATCCGGGTCAACGAGATCGAGTCGAACGACGCGGCCTCGGGGCCTGACTGGGTGGAGCTCGTCAACCTCTCCGACGCGCCGATCGACGTCGCCGGCTGGGTGATCAAGGACAGCACCGAGGTCGACCCGACCACCCTCCCGGCAGCGACCGTCGTACCGGCCAACGGCCACCTCGTCGTCACCGCGCTGGCGGCCGGTCTCGGCGGCACCGACGCGGTGCGGCTGTTCGACCCCAGCGCCAAGCTGATCGACTCGTCCAGCTGGGCGGCCCATGCCACCCAGACCCACGGTCGGTGCAAGGACGGTGTCGGCGCGTTCGTCGACAACGTCGCCCCCACCCCCGGTGCCGTCAACGACTGCCCCGGCCTCGACACCCAGGCCTGGCCGGGTTCGCAGTCCGTCACGGTCGCTGACCTGGCCGGCACCTTCAACCAGGACGCGAGCGGACTCGTCTTCGACCCGACCGACGCGAACACCGTCTGGGTCTCCCAGAACAAGGCCGGCACGCTGACGAAGCTGGTCAAGGACGGCGACACCTACGTCCCCGCCGCTGGCTGGGCGCCGGGTCGCAACCCGAAGTACAACGACGGCACCGGCTCCCCGGACTCCGAGGGCATCACCTTCGGCCCGGACGGTGCGGTCTACCTCGCGACCGAGCGCAACAACGAGGTCAGCGGCGTCAGCAAGAACGCGGTGCTGCGCTACGAGCCCGAGACGTCGATGAACGCGACCGACGAGTGGTCCCTCAACGCGATCCTGCCCAGCCTCGGCGCCAACCTCGGCCTCGAGGGCATCACCTGGATCCCGGACGGCCACCTCACCAGCGGCGGGCTGGTCGACCAGAGCACCAGTCAGGCCTACGACCCGACCGACTACCCGGACCACGGCACCGGCCTGTACGTCGTCGCCGTCGAGGGCACCGGTCTGCTGTACGTCGTGGCGCTCGACCAGACCAGCGCGGTCCAGGAGTCCGCTCACCTGATCGCGACCATCGACCCGCAGCTGAAGACCAATGCTGGTCCTCCCGGCGTCATGGACGTCGTGTGGGACCCGACGGCGGAGCAGCTCTGGGCGATCTGCGACGACAGCTGCGACGGTGTCTCGGTCACCCTGGCCCTCGAGTCCGGTGCCTTCGGCGTGACGGCGGCGTACGACCGTCCGGTCGGGATGCCGAACCTCAACAACGAGGGCTTCGCCCTCGCGCCGGAGTCGTCCTGCACCGAGGGCACCAGGACGGTCCTGTGGGCCGACGACGGTGACACCGACGGGCACTCGCTGCGGGCGGGCACCTTCCCGTGCGCCGAGGTCGTCGACCCGGCACCGGTCGTCAATGTCGCCGCGCCGAGGATCTCCGGCACGGCCAAGGTCGGCCTGACCCTCAGCGGTTCGGCAGGCACGTGGACGCCGACTCCGGCGACCACGTCCTACCAGTGGCTGGCCGACGGCAAGGCGATCTCGGGGGCGAGCGGCACCAGGTTCAAGGTCGCGCCGAGCATGGTCGGCAAGCGGATCAGCCTGCGGGTCAGCGTGACCGCGGACGGCTTCCTCGCGGCGCAGAAGACCTCGGCCGCCACGGCCAGGGTCGTGCGCGCCGCGTTCGCCGTCCGGTCCGGACCGCGGCTGACCGGCACCCCGCGGGTGGGCAAGGTCCTCGCTGTACGGGTCGGCACCGTCAGCCCGGCTCCGTCGGTGTCCTACGCGTGGTACGTCAACGGCCGCCGGATCGCTGCCAGCGGCCCGAAGCTGCGCGTCCTGCGCAGGTGGGCCGGTGACCGGATCGCCGTCAAGGTGACCTACACCCGCACCGGGTGGACCACCGCGACGCGCAACACCCAGACGGTGAAGATCCGCCGCTGACAGGCACCGACACGGTGGTGCCCACCGAACGCAACAGGCCCCGGTCGAATCGACCGGGGCCTGTTGCGTGCGTGGAACGGTGAGGGTGAGGCTCAGTCCTCAGGGTCCTCGTAGAGTCCGACGGCGACGGCAGGTGCGTAGCTGTCATTGCCGCCGAAGCGGACCTCGAAGCCCTGCAGCATCAGCGCGAACGTCCGCAGCGGCACGTCGCACTTGGCGTAGCCCGACGCGTTGGTGACCGCGGTGCACACCGACGTCACGTTGCCGTTGAGGACCGGTCCCGTCGTGAACACCAGCGCCTGCCCGACCAGCGGCTCGCCGTCGAGACCGGTGAGCGTGGCCTCCACCCGCGAGTAGTTGTCGATCGGGGCGTCGGCGACGTCGTGCGCGACCAGGGTGGCCTGGGCCCGCTCGACGACCTGGACCAGCACCGGGGAGGTGCTGGGGGAGTGGCTGGTGTCGCCGGAGTACGACGCGGTGATCTCGTGGCTGCCGGCCGCGAACCCCTCGACCTCGAGCGAGGCCGTGGTGGCGCCGTCCGCGGTCTCGAGGTCAGCACTGCCGAGGACGTCGTCGCCGGAGCTGAACGTCACCGTGCCGCTCGGGGCACCCAGTCCGGGCGACGCGTTGGCGACGGTCGAGGTCAGGGTGACCGTGCCGCCGTACGTCGACGGGTTGGCGTCCGAGTCGATGCCGGTGACGGTGTCCGAGGCGCCGATCGACTGGGTCGTCGTCGCCACGTGGCCCTCGAAGTTGAAGTTGCCGAGGTAGACCGCGCGGATCTCGTGCTGTCCGGGAGCCAGTGCCGCCGTGGAGAAGGAGGCGGTGCTGGTCACCGCGGCCGAGGCCGGGGTGAGGCTGACCGCTCCGAGCA
The DNA here is from genome assembly GCF_001428565.1 of Nocardioides sp. Root190. GTDB lineage: Bacteria > Actinomycetota > Actinomycetes > Propionibacteriales > Nocardioidaceae > Nocardioides. Next base: position 189,110 of record NZ_LMIA01000009.1, read on the forward strand.
GCGTCCCGCCCTTCCAGAACTGGACCACGCCCGTGGGCTTGCCGGTGGCCGGGGCCACCGCCTTGACCGTGGCGGTGAAGCTCACGGTCTGGCCGTGGGAAGCGCTCGGCGTCGCGGACTCGAGCGTCATCGACGTCGCGCCCTTCGTCACGTTCTGGCCGTTGCCCTGGTCGAGGACACCGGTGCTCGCGACGAAGCGGGCATCGCCGTTGTAGTTCGCGCCGATCCGGTAGGAGCCCGGGGACAGCGAGCTGAACGCGTTGCTGAGGGCCTCACCGTCGACGAGCGTCACCGGAGAACCCAGGTTCGCGCCGTTGACGGTGAACTGGACGGTTCCGGTGGGAGTGCCGACGCCGGGCGCGACGGGCGCGATCCGGGCCGTGAAGCGCACGCCCTGACCGGACTGCGACGGGTTGACCGAGGAGGTCAGCACGGCGGAGGTCTGCGCCCGCTGCACCTTCTGTGCGACCGACCCGTTGCTGCCGTTGAAGCTGTCGTCGCCGTCGTACGTCGCCTCGATGGCGTGCTGGCCGACCGCGAGGCTGTCCACCGTGATCGATGCGACGCCGCCGGTGCTGGAGCTGACCGGGGCCGACCCGAGCACCGTGGTGCCGTTGGTGAAGGTCACCGTGCCCGACGGGGAACCCGCGCCGGGAGCGATCACGCCGACGGTCGCCGTGAAGGTCACCGGCTGGCCCGTGACCGACACCGGCGAGGAGCTGGTGACGGTCGTCTTCGTCGCGGCCTTGTTCACCGTGTGGTTGGCCACGGTGGAGGTGCTGGTGACGAAGTTCGGGTCGGCGCTGAGGTAGCGCGCCTTGACCTGGTGCGAGCCCCGGACCAGCGTGCTCGTGACGAGCTCCGCCGAACCGTTCTCGAGCTCGACGAACGCGCTCGACTCACCGTCGATCTCGAACTGGACGAAGCCGACCGGCGAACCCGTGGCGGGGCTGACCGGGGTCACCGTCGCGGTGACGGTGACCGGCTGGCCGACCACGGACGGGTTCGGCGAGCTGCTCACCGTCGTCGTCGTCTGGGCGGCGGAGACCTCCTGCCCGAGGGTGTCCGAGGCGCCGGCGAACCGGGTGTCGCCCTCGTAGTTGGCGGTGATGACGTGGTCGCCCGCGTCGAGACCGGTCGCCGGGGAGACCGCGGTGCCGTTGTTGAGCGGCACCGGGGCACCGATCGGGTCACCATCGGCCGAGAACTGGACCGTGCCGGTGGGCTCACCGGCGCCGGCGCCGACGACGTCGACCTCGGCGGTGAAGGTGAGGGGCTCGCCGGCGACGGCGTCCGGGTTGGAGGTGGACAGTGCGACCGTGGTGTCCGCGCGGTTCACGCCGTGGGTGATCGCCGCCGAGTTGCTCGCCGCGAAGTCACCGTTGCCGTTGTACGTCGCCACGACGTCGTGGTTGCCGGGCGAGAGGTTGCTGATGGTGAGGTCGGCGTGGTCGCCGTCGAGCGCGACGGCGGTGCCGTACGGCTCGCCGTCGATCGTGAACTGGACCGCACCGCCGGGGTTGCCGACGCCCGGTGCCACCACATCGACGGTGGCGGTGAAGGTGACCGCCTCGCCGCTCACGGTCGGGGAGCCGCTGCTGGTGAGCACGGTCGAGGTCGGAGCCTTGCCGACACTCAGCTGAGCGGTGTTCGCGTTGCTGGTGAGCAGGTTGCCGTCGCCGCTGTAGCGCGCACCGATGGCGTGGTTGCCGGTGCTCAGCGAGTCGATCGACGACGAGGTGGCCAAGCCGTTGACGACACCCACGGGAGCGCCGTGGTCGTTGCCGTCGATGGTGAACTGCACGGTCCCGGTCGGGTCACTGGTGCCGTTGACCCGGGTGACCTGGGCGGTGAAGGAGACGGCCTCGCCGTGGACGACCGGAGCCGGCTGGAGCACGGTCGTCGTCGACGGGTTCTTCTGCACGGTGAACTCGGTCGTGGTGCTCGAGGCACGGTAGAAGGTCGTCTGGGCGAAGGCTGCCGTCACCGTGGTGGTGCGCGGCGGGCCCGACACGGGCAGCGAGGCGGTGGCCACGCCGTTGCCGTTGGTCGTCGCGCTGACCGTGGCACCCCCGGCGAGCGTGAAGCTCACCGAGCGGTTGGGCAGTACGGAGGCGGCGAGGTTCGGGTCAGTGAGCGTGGCGCTCACCGTGACCGACGTGTTCTGCGCACCCTCCGTGGCACCCGAGTACGCGAGCTGGGTGATGTTGTCGATCGTGACCGACCGGTTGGTGGTGGTGGTGCTGTTCGTGCAGTACAGGAACCCGGAGCGCTTCCGCTCGATCGCCCGGGCCGTGTAGGCGCCGTTGGTGTAGGCGTGGGTGTCGAAGGTGACGGTCTTGGCGCCCGTCCCTCCCTGCACGCTCTCGAACACCACGGTCCCACCGCTGTTGATCAGCTGCAGGGTGGTCTGCGGACCGCTGCCGGCGAGGCAGGCGGTGCCGTCGGAGGCGCCACCGGCGGAGATGGTGGCGTTGCCGCGGAGCACGGCGTTGGCGGCGGGGCCGGTGATGTCGGCCGCGGCCGACGACGCCAGCAGGACGGGGAGGCCGAGGGCCACCGCGAGCGCCGCGATGGCGGCGATCAGTCTGCGCACGAGAGTTCCTTTCATCATGACCGGACTCACTTGAGGATGGCGCCGCGCGCCGTGGAGGAGAGGTGGTTGGCGTCCCCGAGGAAGGTGGCCGTGTAGCCGCCGTTCAGGATCAGCGCCAGGAGCTGCGTGGCGCCGTTGCACGACGCCGTCCCGGAGCCGTTGGTCGCCGTCGTGCAGACGACCTTCGTGCCGACCTTGAACTCGACCGGAACACCCGCGAGCGGTCCGCCGCCGGACGTGACCGTCGCGCGGAGGAGTCCGAGCGGGAGGCCCAGGGGCGTCAGCGACACGACGGCCGCATCTGCCTTGACGGCCGTGGCCCGCTTGGCGACGGTGATGCTGCCGTTGGCGGAGCTGCTGCCGTCCCAGATCGGGTTGCCGGCGTACACGGCGCGGAGCTGGTAGGTCCCCGCGGGGAGCGCAGCCGTCTCGAGCGTCGCGGTGCTGGACAGCCCGTCACTCGGCCCGATGGGCAGGAGCAGCGGCACGCTGCCGATCTCGGCACCGTTCGCCAGGAACCGCACGGCACCCGTCGGCGCGCCGTGGCTGCCGTTGGCGGAGGTGACCTTCGCCGTCAGGCGCAGGGTCTCGCCGTAGGTGACGGTGGTGGGCGAGATGGTGAGGGTGGTGGTGGTCGCCACCCTCGCCACCGACTGCGCCAGCTCGGCGAGCTCGGGCTGGAAGTGCAGGTCGCCGGAGTAGAGCGCGGTGACGGTGTGGTCACCGGGCGCCAGGTCGTCGAGCACTGCGCTGGAGGCCGAGCCGTCGACCAGCTCGACGGCATCGCCGACGGGCTGACCGTCGACCGAGAACTGCACGAACCCGGTCGGCGTCCCGGTGCCCAGGACCTGCGAGGTGACGTCGACGGAGAACCGCACGTCCTCGCCGACCTCGGCGTCGGGGTTCGACGAGCTCAGCTCGACGTCGACGCCGGCCGCTGCGACGGTCTGCGTCAGCAGGTCACCGCTGCCGGAGAAGCCGGGCTGCGGGGTGAAGGCCGCGATCACGAGGTGGTCGCCGGGGTCGGGGGACGCGAGGGTCGCGCTCTCCGCCACGCCGTCACCGTTCACGGCCACCGGGTCACCGAAGTCCGACCCGTCGACGGAGAACTGGACCGTGCCGTTCGGCGCGCTCCCGTCCCCGGTCTCGACCTCGGCCGTGAAGGTGATCAGCTCGCCGTACGTCGAGGGGTTCGTGCTCGAGGACAGCACGGTCGACGTCTCGATGACCGCCGTCCCCTCGATCACGGTGTGGCTGACCGACTCGGACTGGCTGGAGCGGTAGTCGGCGTCGCCGGCGTAGCGGGCGCTCAGCTGGTAGCCGCCCGGCGCGAGGTCGGAGACGTCCAGCGTCGCAGTGCTGCCGGGGCCGGTGCCGCCGAGCGGCGAGGAGCCGATCACGTCGGTGCCGGCGTAGAAGGTCACCGTGCCGGTCGGGGAACCCGAGCCGGGGCTGACCGCAGCCACGCTCGCCGTCAGGCGGACCTCCTGGTCCTGCAGGGACGGCGTCGGGTTCGCCACCAGCGCGATGCTGGTGTCGGCCTGGGTGACGTCCTGCTCGACCTGGTCGGAGCCGGTCAGGTAGCGCGCGCTGCCCGAGTACGACGCCGCAAGGGTGTGCGCACCGGTGGTCAGCGAGGTGAGCGGAGCGAAGGTGGCCGAGCCGTTGGTGAGGGCGACCGGAGCACCGCTCGGGTTGCCGTCGACCAGCAGCTGGACCGTTCCGTCGGGCGTTCCGCCGCCGGGGGCCTCGGCGGCCACGACGACCGTCAGGCCGACGGCTTCACCGGTGACCGTGCTGGCGTCGGTTGCGGAGAGCTCCACGTCGACCGCGGCCTTGCTGACGGCCACGCCGCGCGGGGAGGCCGAGCTCGGACCGAAGACGTCGTCGCCGGAGTAGGTGGCGACGACCGGGTTGTTGCCGACCGCGAGGGTGTCCACGGACACCTCCGCGGAGCCGTCGGCGGCCAGGCCGGAGCGGCCGACCTCGTCGCCGTTGACGGTGAAGACGACCTCGCCGGTGGGCGTTCCGGTCGCGGTGGTGACCGTCGCGCCGAGCAGGACCGCCTGTCCGTAGACGGTGGTGGTCGGGCTCGCCGTCGACGTGGTGGTGGTCGCCTTGAGCGGCTCGCGGACCCGGAAGGTCACCGCGGCCGAGGTGCTGCCGGCGTGGTCGCTGGTGCCGGAGTAGACCGCGACGACGAGGTGGTCGCCGAGGCCGAGCGTCGAGAGCGCCGGGCTCGTGGCGGAGCCGCCGGTGAGCGCGATCGCGGGACCGAAGTCGGAACCGTCGACCTTGAACTGGACCGAGCCGCCCGGGGTCGCGCCGTGCGTCGGGGTGACCGAGGCGGTGAAGCGGACCGGGTCACCGACGGTGACGACGGCGGGGTCGGCGACCACGGTGGTGGACGTCGCGACCGTGCCGACGGTGAAGGCGGTGGAGGTCGAGGCGGCCTCCAGGCCGGCGTCGCCGGCGTACGACGCCGTGATGGTCGCGCTGCGCGGCGGACCGGCGGCGGCGATGGTGGTCTCGGCGACACCTGCGGCGTTGGTCGTCGCGGTGGTGGTGGCACCACCGGACAACGCGAAGGTGATCGTCCTGTTGGCGACGCTCTCACCGGTCAGGTCGACGAGCTTGGCCGACACGGTGGCGTTCGTGCCCTGCGGGGTGCTCGTGTCACCGGTGTAGGTGATGGTCGAGCAGTTCTTCGGCGTGACGACGACGGTCGAGGTGCTGGAGGCGCCACCGGCGGTGGTCACGATGCCCCAGCTGCCGCGGATCCCGGAGCGCTGGTAGCCGTCGGCCTCGGCAGGTGCCTGCAGGGTGGCGGTGTAGTTGCCACCGGCGGTGGTGGTCGTCGTGGTCGTGGACGTCGCGCCCGCGGTGAGCGGCGACCTGTCCAGGGCGACGGTGACCGGGACGCCAGCCGTGCCGCTGCTGAGCTTGCCGGCGATGGAGATGTCACCGCCGGCGCAGGTCAGCGACGGAGTGACGGTGCTGGTCAGGGTGGTGGCAGGCGTCGGCGTGCTCGCCGACGACAGCTTCTGGTCGAGGGTCAGTGACCCGCCGTCGAGCGGGATCTCGAGCAGCAGACGCGCGGCGTTGCGGTGGTTCGGGGAGTACCACATCGTCGTACGGGTCTGGCCGTCCGCGCTCTGCGTCAGGGCGCGGCGGGTGCTGATGGTGCCAGCCGGGACGACGAGGTTCTCGTTCGCGACGGTCGTGGTGCCGTCGAACTCGAGAAGACCGGCGAAGTCCGAGGCACCGGTGCCGCCGAGCGAGCCGGCGTCATAGGTGAAGCCGCCGGTGTAGTCGACGTCGACGTCGTTGGTCCAGGAGTTGCCGGCCTCGGTCGGGAACTGGAGCAGGCGCCATCCGCGCTGCGGGTCCATCGACAGGCTGATGTTGGCGGTGATGTTCGTGGAGATGATCGAGACCTGCGCCTTGGCGGTCAGCGCCTGCGACTGGGTCTCCTTCAGCAGCGCGAAGTCCGAGCGACGCATGTAGCGCGTGCCGCTGACGGTGCCACCGAAGTTCGACAGCGTCGCGTTGCCGACGCCGTCGACGGCGACCGAGCCGCCTCCGCCGGTGATCGTGCCGGTGAGGTTCAGCTTGTAGGCCGGCTGTCCCTGGTAGTTCTCCACCCCCGCGACGGTGTAGGTGACGTTCTCGTTGATCGACACGTTGGTGCCGTCGGCCGAGTAGTTGAAGACCGTGGCGTAGGTCCAGGACCACCCGGTGCTCAGGGTGGGGACCTCGTCGCCGGAGGCCTGGGCCGCGCGAGCAGGTGTGGCGCCGGAGGCGACGAGCGTCGCGACGATGGTCGCGAGAACGCTCAGCCAGGCCATGCGGCGACGGAACTCGCGCGCGGCGCGGGTCGCCCGGTGGCGGTGGTGGGTGGGCAGGGGGTGGTCGTTCGGCGCAGGGAGCATGCGTCATCCGTCCCGTCAGTGGTCGGATGCCACCCGAGAGAAATGGGCGGGGGAGCCCATGTGGCGGAGGGAGTCAGCGGGAGTCAAGCAGACTGTGAAGAAGACCACACCAAGATTTCATGAATTGGGTTCACTTTTTTCCGATGGACCCGCGGTTGGTCGCCCGGTGGTAGGTGGACGTAGCCTTGCTCCTTGTGGCTGGACCCGATTACGACGCCGAGATCAAGCAGCTGACTGCGACGATGCACACCATCGAGCAGGTCCTGGACCTGGAAGCGATGGAGCGCGAGATCGTCGAGCTCGGTGAGCAGGTCGCTGCCCCCGACCTGTGGGACGACCAGGCCAACGCCACCAAGGTCACCGGACGTCTGTCCGGTCTCCAGGGGCAGGTCGACCGGTTCCGCCAGCTGCACCAGCGCATCGACGACCTCGCGGTCCTCGCCGAGCTCGCCGCCGAGGAGAGTGACGCCGACGTCCTCGCCGAGGCCGACGCCGAGCTGGCGCGGGTCAAGAAGTCGGTCGAGGGCCTCGAGGTCCGCACCCTGCTGTCGGGGGAGTACGACGAGCGCGAGGCCATCGTCTCCATCCGCGCCGGCGCGGGCGGCGTCGACGCCGCGGACTTCGCCCTGACCCTGATGCGGATGTACACCCGCTGGGCCGAGCGCAACAAGTACCCCGTCGAGGTCTTCGACGTCTCCTACGCCGAGGAGGCCGGCATCAAGTCGGCCGAGTTCGCGATCCACGCGCCGTACGCCTACGGCACGCTGTCGGTCGACTCCGGAACCCACCGCCTGGTCCGGATCAGCCCCTTCGACAACCAGGGCCGCCGCCAGACCTCCTTCGCCGCGGTCGAGGTCATCCCGGTGCTGGAGCAGACCGACGAGATCGACGTCGACGAGAACGACCTGCGGGTCGACGTCTTCCGCTCGGGCGGTCCCGGTGGCCAGTCGGTCAACACCACCGACTCCGCCGTCCGGCTGACGCACCTGCCCACGGGCGTGGTGGTCTCGTGCCAGAACGAGAAGTCGCAGCTGCAGAACAAGGCCTCGGCGATGGTGGTCCTGAAGGCCAAGCTCCTCGCGCTGAAGAAGGCCGAGGAGGCCGCGCTCAAGAAGGACCTGAAGGGCGACGTGCAGGCGAGCTGGGGCGACCAGATGCGCAACTACGTCCTCAACCCGTACCAGATCGTCAAGGACCTCCGCACCGGCTACGAGGTCGGCAACCCGCAGGCGGTCTTCGACGGCGACATCGACGGGTTCCTGGAGGCCGGCATCCGCTGGCGCCGGGGAGCGGACAAGGCCGACGGCAACTAGGGAGCTACCCTTCGGTCCCGTGAGGTCGTCATGACGGGTGGTGAGGCGGAGGTCGCCCGGGCAGAGGTGCGCTCGATCGACCTGGCGCGCGTCGCTGGAGTCGTGGCCTTCGTGGTCGCTCTGGTCGCCTACATGCAGACCAACGGCCTGCCGCGGCAGGGCTACCAGGTCGTGATCATCCTCTGGCTCGCGACGGTCGCCTGGGACGTGCGGCGTCCGGTCAAGGAGCACCTGGCGTTCCTCCGGGACTGGTGGCCGCCGTTCGCCGTCCTGCTGCTCTACCTCTACAGCCGCGGCGTCTCGGACAACCTCGGGATCCTCAGCGTGAGCTTCACCTGGCCGATCGAGGCAGACCGCTGGCTGTTCGGCGGCATCCTGCCGACCGAGTGGCTCCAGGCGCACCTGTGCGGGGTGCCGTGCCGGCAGTCCCTGGCGCCGCGCTGGTACGACGTCGTGCTGACCACCGTCTACTACACCCACTTCTTCGCCGCCCTCGCCATCGGCGCGGTGCTGTGGAAGCGCAACCGCCCTGCGTGGATCGGTTACATGCGGCGCTACCTGGCGATCATGCTGCTCTCGGTCGCCGGCTACATCCTCTACCCGATGGCACCGCCGTGGATGGCCGCGCGTGACGGCTACCTGACCAACGACGTCGCCCGGATCACCGGACGGGGCTGGTTCGACCTGACGGCGTCATCCCGCTCGGTGACCCCGACCGTCCAGACGACGACGCAGCAGGACCTCTCCTCCATCGGCAACCAGGTCGCAGCGATGCCGTCACTGCACTCGGCCCTCGCGATCTTCATCGCCTGGTGGGTCGTGTCGCACTTCCGGAGCCGCTGGCGCTGGTCGGTCCTGCTCTACCCCGCCAGCATGCTGTTCGCGTTGGTCTACTACGCCGAGCACTACGTCGTGGACGAGATCGCCGGCGGTCTGCTGGTGGTGGTCGTGATGGCCTGCTGGGCGTGGTGGGACCGTCGCAGGACGACGAGGGCGACCCCGGACGACGTGCGCTAGTCCCGCTCCAGCTCCGCCGCGTCGAAGACGACCTCGGCCACCGAGAACGCCACGACGGCCGCGATCGCGGCGACCGACTCGCCCGTCACGAACAGCACGACCGCGATGGTGACGGCGCCGCTGCGCCATGCCCAGCGGGGGAGCGTGAAGCGTCCCTCGGTGTCGTCGAGCCCCTTTTGCACAAAGACAGTAAACTCGATCGACTTAGATAGGTAAAGCCTTCGTGATCGTCGCTCAGCGGGGTGAGGTCCGTGCCGACGCCCTGCTGGGCGCGCTCCAGCCGATCCGGTTGCGGGCCTTGACCCGCACCGCCCAGCGCCCGCGCGGCAGGGTGAGCTCGAGGCGCCGCGCCGTCGAGCCGAGCACCCGCGAGGTGACGGTGGCCACGACACGGCCCGTCGAGCTGAACCGGTGGGCCACCACGACGTAGCCGTTGATCGTCGCGCCGCCCGTCGAGGACGGCGGGCTCCAGCGTGCGACCAGGGTGCGCCGGCCCCCGCGGGTGCCGGGGGAGACCCGCGGCGGGGCGGGGGTCCCCGGCCGGGTCACGGGCGGCGGTACGACGACCGGCGGGGTCACGACGGGCGGGTCGACGGGCGGGTCGACGGGCGGGTCGACGGGCGGGTCGACGGGCGGGTCGACGGGTGGCTCTGCGGCGCCCGGGCAACCCGTGACGGCGAGGTGGTAGCTCCCGAGGCTGGCGTAGTCGTCGTACCCACCGCTGGACCAGCCGGAGGTGCCGCCGGCACCCGACCCGACACCCGAGACCACGACGTGGAACGGGCCGCCCGTCAGGGGGAGTGAGAGGGAGGCGCCGAGACCGCTGGTGCCGGAGGAGGTGCGGGTGGTGGCCGGTGCCGACGACGCGAGCAGGGCGCCCGAGGCGGTGCGGACCTCGAGTCCGACGTCGAGGTTCGGTCCGAGGGCGGTCGGCGTGGCCTGGGCGGTGACGGTGCCCGAGCAGCCGCTGACGCTGACCCAGTCCTCGTCGGCCGTGCTGCTGACGACGCCGTTGCCCCCGGGCAGCGTGGAGAGGTCGACGGCCGTCGCGGGCGTGTTCCCTGCTTCGTCGGATCGCAGGGGCAGGCCGTGGGACTGCGCCACGGAGAGGTCGTCCTGCTGGTTGTTCGCGCCGGCGTAGGACCCGCGTGACCACTGGCTGACGCTCGCCGAGTAGGGACTTCCCATGATCGGGCCCCAGAGGGACGTGCCGCTGTAGTAGCCCGACGTCGAGGTGCCGTCGTGCTGGAGGCCGAGGTTGTGGCCCGCCTCGTGCGAACCCGCCTCGGCCATGCTCTTGGCCCGGTTGCCCAGCGCGCTCGGGAAGACCCAGGCGGGGCTGCGCGTCTCGCCGCTGGTCACGGTGGAGAAGGTCCCGATCCACGCGACGCCGCCGCAGTTGCCGCCGCACAGGCCGTCCTGCACGCCGCTCCCGGACGTGAAGGCCACCCGGGCGCCGTACCTCGTGTCGCCCGAACCGGAGCGCCACAGGTCGCCGGAGGCGGGCTCCTGGGTCGTGACGTCGATGTCGAAGGGCGCGAAGTCCTCGGCCATCCGGGCCCACACCTCGATCACGACGGCGCGCTCGGCGTCGGAGAAGGAGGTCGATCCGTCCATGGTCCAGCCCGGGAACAGCAGGCTGGTCAGCCCGTTGAGCAGCCAGGAGTTCGAGGAGAGGAGGGTCCCGCCGTTGAAGTCGAGGTAGAGCGTGCGAGGTGCGCCGGCCCGGCTGTGCAGGGAGAACGCCTCGCCCGGGCCGTACGACGCCAGTGCGGTCGCCGACGCGACCGTCGCCGCCGACGTCGTGCTGGCCGTCTCGGGTGGCGCCGTCCAGTGGTCGCGCACGAAGGTGATCGGTTCGTCGGCGGGAGCCGCTCCGGTGTCCTCGGCGGCAGCAGGGAGCGCGAGTCCGGCGACTCCCACCACCAGGACCGTCAGGCCCAGCAGGCCCCCACGCAGCGACTGCAGCATGAACGCCTGATCGGCACCGGCGGCATCCAATTGAGGCGGGACCCGGTCCCGATCCTCGGGGGCTCGATCAGGAGGGCAGGACGGAGGCCGCCTCGGCGACCGCCACGCACCAACGGCCCGCGCGGGCTGCTGCGTCCTGGCCCGCCTCGGCGGCGGGCAGGGTGAGGCTGCAGGCGAGCCAGGCGTCACCGAACAGGCCCCGGTAGGAGACGGTGACGAGGTCCCCCGTCGCGCAGGTCAGGGCGAGCGAGGGCGCACCGTAGGCCGGCGCCCCGGTCTCGGTCGTGCAGCCCTCGATCTGTGAGGCCGTCACCAGCTGCTCGGCGCGGGCGGTGGTCACCGGGGGAGCGAAGACCCACGCGCGGGCGTTGCCCACCGTCGGTCCGGCGTTGAACAGGCAGCCGTACTCGTGGGCCACGTCGCCGCTCGGCAGTGCCTCGGACTCCTCGCCGTTCCCGTAGGCCGTGGGCTCCGCCTCGACGCCGAGTGCGGCAGACACCGCCTGGGCAGGCACCAGCTCGCAGAAGGGTGCGCGCTGCACGACCGCTGCCGTGGTGTCGAAGTCCGCGAGGTCGGTGCCTTCGTAGGCGGCGACCTCCCGCGTCGGCGTACGGTCCTCGGACACCGCCACGCCGATGCCCACCGGCACCAGCGTCAGGAGCGCTGAGAGAGCCAGCGCACGCGGGACCGTCGACACGTCCGTCACCTTAGATCACGGACCTGAGGCCGACGCACCGAGCCACGGCCCTGCGCAGGTCGTACAGGTCCGTCGCGTACCGTCAGGCCAGTGATTCGATTCGAAAAGGTCACCAAACGCTATGCAGGTCCGGGTAAGTCTGCGCTCGATCAGGTCACCCTCGACATCGACAAGGGAGAGTTCGTCTACCTCGTCGGCACGTCCGGTTCCGGCAAGTCGACGGCGCTGCGGCTGGTCCTGCGCGAGCTGCGTCCGACGACGGGTCGTGTCTACGTCGCGGGCAAGGAGATCAACCGCATGGCGGGCTGGAAGGTCCCCCGGTTGCGCCGCCAGATCGGCACCGTCTTCCAGGACTTCCGGTTGCTCCCGAACAAGACCGTCGCGGAGAACGTCGCCTTCGCCCAGCAGGTGATCGGCAAGTCCCAGCGCGACATCAACCGCGTCGTGCCCGAGACCCTCGAGCTCGTGGGGCTGAAGGACAAGGCCGACCGGATGCCCGACGAGCTGTCCGGTGGTGAGCAGCAGCGCGTCGCGGTGGCGCGCGCCTACGTCAACAAGCCGATGATCCTCATCGCCGACGAGCCCACGGGCAACCTCGACCCGCAGACCTCCGTGGGGATCATGAACCTCCTCGCCGACATCAACCAGGCCGGTACGACCGTCGTGATGGCCACGCACGACCACGGCATCGTGGACCAGTTCACCAAGCGCGTGATCGAGCTCGAGCACGGCAAGGTCATCCGCGACGAGGCCGCCGGCAGCTACGGCTTCCAGCACCTCGACAACCAGGAGGGCTGAGCGATGCAGCTGCGCTATGTCTTCACCGAGCTCCGCACCGGCCTGCGGCGCAACCTCTCGGCCCACCTGGCCGTCATCCTGACCCTGTTCGTCTCCCTGTCGCTCGCGGGCGTCGGGATCCTGATCCAGCGCGAGGCCGACCTGGCCGCCAACAAGCTCGGCGACGAGCTCAAGATCCTGGTCAACCTCTGCACCGTCGACGACCCCACGCTGCGCCAGGGCAACCAGAACTGCGCGAGCGGCGAGGTCACCGAGGCCCAGCAGAAGCGGATCGAGGCGGAGATCGACCGCAACGAGGAGGTCGAGTCCTTCGAGTACCTCTCCAGCGAGGTCAGCTTCCAGAACGCCAAGGACTCCGGCATCATCTCCGAGGCCGCGTCCAGCGGTCCGGACCCGGTGGTGTCGCCGGAGACCTGGCCCGCCGGCTACTGGGTGACCCTGGAGAACCCGGAGAACGCCGACGGCATCATCAGCGCCCTCGAGGGACTCGACGGCGTCTCGGTGATCAAGGACGAGCGCGAGGCGCTCGGGCAGATCTTCGGCATCATGAAGGTGCTCAAGTACGGATCGTGGATCGGCTCGGGTTTCCTGCTCCTCGCCGCCCTGCTGCAGGTCACCAACACCATCCGGCTGGCTGCGCTCGCGCGGCGCCGGGAGATCGGCATCATGCGGCTGGTGGGAGCATCGACGCTCTACATCGCGCTGCCCTTCCTGCTCGAGTCGCTGGTGACCGCGATCGTCGGTGTCGCGCTCGCGGCCGGCTCGCTCGCCTCCTTCCAGTACTGGGGCATCGAGAAGGGGCTCGCCGAGCACGTGAACTTCCTGCCCTGGGTCGGCTGGGACGACTACGCCCAGTCCCTGATCGGGGTCTTCCCGCCCGGCATCGTCCTGCTCGGTCCGGCCCTGACGCTGGTCCCGACACTCCTGCTGACCCGGAAATACGTCAAAGTCTGATTCCCGGCAGTTACGGTCGTGCTGTTCTCTTCCCCGAACACTGAAGGTGTCACCCGTGCGCTACTTCCCCAGCGCCCGCAGGCTCCGCCGTGCCCTTGATCGGCTGCCCGTGTGGGCTCATCCCCAATGGCTGGTGACCGCTGTCGCCGTCATTGTCGCCGTGGCCGGCCTTGCCGTGCCGCTGGCCCAGGCCGACGACAGGGACGATCTCGAGGACCGGCAGGACCAGGTCCGCGGGCAGATCTCGGGCGTCAAGGACGAGATCCACGAGGCGAGCGCCAAGGTCGCCAAGATCTCCAGGGAGCTGAAGGCCGCGCAGGGCAAGCTCAGCGCCGCCCGGACCAGGCTCGGCGCCGTGCGCACGGATCTGGCCAACGCCCGGACCCGCGCCGAGGCGCTGGCCGCAAAGCTGGTGAGTGCCGAGCAGGCCCTCGAGGTGGCCAAGGCCGAGCTCGCCGACGCGAAGGTGCAGGTGGCCGGACAGCGTCGGGAGGGCCGCGACACGATGATCACGATGGCCACCACCGCTGACCCGCGGCTGGCCCTCCTGTCGTCGTACGCCGAGGGCAACTCCATCGAGGAGGTGCTGCTCAACCAGACCGCGAACGACGTCATCACCGGTCGCCAGCAGCAGGCCCTCGACGAGTTCATGCTCGCCGAGCAGCTGCTGACCGAGCGTGAGGCCGAGGTCGAGGCCGCCCGCGACAACGTCGCCACCGCCAAGACCGAGGCGGACCAGAACGTCGCCTCCATCGCCCGCCTGGTCACCAAGGCAGAGACGGCCGAGGCGCGGGTCGCCTCCCTGGTCACCAGCACGAACAGCGCCCGTGCGGCCGTCGTGCGGGCCCGTGCTGCCGACCGCGCCGCGCTGCGTCGTCTGGAGGCCCGCGAGTCGCGGATCAAGCGCCAGATCCTCGCCCTCTCCCGCCAGCAGGGCGGCAGCTACAACGGCGGCACCGGCGGACTGCTCGCCAAGCCGGGCCCCGGCCCGGTCACCTCGCCGTTCGGCTACCGGATCCACCCGATCTACGGCTACTACGGCCTCCACAACGGCATCGACTTCGGCACCGGCTGCGGTGCGCGCCTGGTCGCGGGGGAGTCGGGAACCGTGATCAGCCGCTACTACGACGAGGTCTACGGCAACCGCCTGTACGTCGCGATCGGCAAGGTGAACGGGGCCTCGATCACCCTCGTCTACAACCACCTGACGAGCTACGCCGTCGGGCAGGGGGCGCGGGTCCGTCGCGGCCAGACCGTCGGCTACTCGGGCAGCACCGGTTGGTCCACCGGCTGCCACCTGCACTTCACCGTGCTGCGCAACGGCGAACCGGTCGACCCCGCGCAGTACCTCTGACCAAACCCGTTGCACGGTCCTGAGAGAATGGGGACATGGCCAACAAGTCGGGTGCGAAGAAGGAGGACGCTGTCGAGCGCAAGATCGTCGCGTCCAACAAGAAGGCGCGCCACGACTACCACATCGAGGACACCTTCGAGGCCGGCATGGTCCTCCAGGGCACCGAGGTGAAGTCGCTGCGGCTCGGCCGCGCCAGCCTGGTCGACGGGTTCATCGACATCGATGGTGGCGAGGCGTGGCTGCACGGTGTCCACATCCCCGAGTACGCCCAGGGGACCTGGACCAACCACGCCGCCCGGCGCAAGCGCAAGCTCCTCCTGAACCGTGCCGAGATCGACAAGATCGAGCGCAAGGTCAGCGAGAAGGGGCACACCGTCATCCCGCTGTCGCTCTACTTCGTCAAGGGTCGCGCCAAGATCGAGATCGGCCTGGCCAAGGGCAAGAAGTCGTGGGACAAGCGCCACGCCATCGCCGAGCGCACCGCGGACCGTGAGAAGGAGGAGGCCATCGGCCGCCGTCTCAAGGGGATGCGCGACTGACGCCGTTCCTCGGCATCGACGGCAGGCCTTGCGGCAGATCGGGAGCCGAACCGCAAGATCCTCACAAAAGAGGGGTTCCTCGCGGGCGATCCACATGGTGGGCTGGGCAGATCGTCCACCCTCGGAGGAAACCCCCATGCGTTCTCGTCTTCTCGTTCTCGCCGCGACCGTCGTCGCAGCCCTCGGCCTCGTCGCGCCCGCGAGTGCCAGCACCGGCGGTACTCCCGATGGCGAGACCCACCCCAACGTCGGCCTGATCGCGTTCTACGACGCCACCGGCCGGTTCCGCTGCTCGGCGACCCTGGTGAGCCCGACCGTGCTGCTCACCGCCGCGCACTGCACGTCCGGCACCCTCGGCCAGACCCTGGTCACCTTCGACAGCGTGATCGCCGAGGCTCCTCCGTCGCCGCTGCCCGTCGCCGCCGACCCTGCCGCCGGCTACACCTCCGCGGAGCTGGCGGCCGCCGGCTACCACTCGGGCACGGCCCACACGCACCCGCAGTACAGCGACTTCACCGACATCGACAACTGGAACGACGTGGGCGTGATCGTGCTCGACGAGCCGATCCTCGACATCGCGCCGGCTCCGATGGCCGACCTGGGCGCGGCCGACGCGATCAAGCACCCGCGCAAGACCCTCTTCACCGCGGTCGGCTACGGCACCGAGGTCCGCCAGGCGCCGACCGGCCCGCAGAAGCCGACGCCGCAGAGCTATCCACTGATCCGTCGCTACGTCGTGATGCCCGGCCAGAAGATCACCCCGCAGATCATCCAGACCAACGGCAACGAGAAGGATCCCTTCGGCACCGGCGGCACCTGCTTCGGTGACTCGGGCGGATCGCTGTGGCTCAACGGGAAGGTCGTCGGCGTGACGTCGTACGGGTACACCGCGAACTGCCGTTACATCGACGGCTACCAGCGCGTCGACATCCCCGTCGTCGCTGCCTGGCTGGCCGGCTTCGGTCTCTGAGGCCCCCGCGGGAATCTGGATGGTGCCGTGTCGGGACCGACCGGTAGACTGACGTCGTCACAACTCAAGAGGGGCTGATCGGTTTCGACTTGGGACGTTTGTTCCAGGAGAAGCGGGTCGAGAAGCCAGCGTCATCTCGTAAACGATCGCTGGAAACCTATAACTGCCAACACCAATCGCAGTTCCTTCGCTCTCGCTGCCTGAGCAGTGATCGAAGCGTCTGACCGGGCATCCGTCTCCGTCCCGGATCCAGACGTCATCTAGGAGACTTGCTGCGTCACTCTCGCCGGGAGGGTGACGCGGGACTCAAACCCGGCTGGGCCTGTCGGCGACGTGTCTGTGCGAGCGCCGGGGCCGAGAAAACGCCATCACTGACTGCACCCGGAGAAGACCTGGCTCGACGCTCGAGGACCGGGGTTCGATTCCCCGCAGCTCCACACAACAGCCGGGCCGGCGCTCACGTCGGCTCCAGCCCTCTTGAACCAGAGCCTCCCCGGCCAGCCGGGGAGGCTCTGGTGTTCTCGGCCTGTCCTCGGCCGTGTCCGCAGGGGTCTGTCGACGGCGGATGCGGGTACCTCCCTGACATCCCCGCACGCCGGGGCCGAGGGAAGGAAGAACAACAATGGGCACGCTCTTGTGGATCGCCTCAGTGGTCCTCGTCATCGTCGGAATCGTCATGCTCGTCCAGGGAAGCATCGTGTTGGGCATCGTGCTCATCGTGCTCGGCCTGCTGGTCGGACCCGGAGGAGTCTCCATTTTCAACGGGCGCAGCAGGGCAACCTGATCGCCTGGCTCTGCCCCTCTCGGACCGCGCCCTGACGGGCGCACCATCGGCCACCGCCACCCCGTACGCCGGGGCGGCGGTGGCCGATCGTCGTCGAGGGGGTCGACGAGCTCGAGGTCAGGGTGCTGCGGGTCGGCAGCGTCGAGCCGCTGAACCCCTGAGCCCCTCAGCGAGCAGCGGTGGCCGCTGCGTCGATCGCCTCGGGGACGGAGAGGTCCCCGCCGACGAGGTTCCACTGCTGCCCGACCGTGTCCGGGCGGTCCAGCACCTCGGCGACCACGGCCGCCACGTCCGCGCGGGTCACCTCTCCGCGAGCCACGTCCGGTCCGAGGGCGACCAGCCCGGTGGCAGCGTCGTCGGTGAGCCGCCCGGGCCGCACGATCGTCCAGGCCAGGTCGCTGGCCCGGACCGCCGCGTCCGAGTCGCGCTTCGCGGCGACGTACGCCGCCCACACCTCGCCCGCGTCGGGGGAGACCGGCTCGTCGACGTCGATCGCGGACACCTGGACCAGGCGACGGATCCCCAGCCGGGTGGCGGCATCGACCGTCTTCAGTGAACCTTCGAGGTCGACCGTGCGCTTGCGCTCGAGGTTGCCGTCGGGACCGCCGCCGGCGCTGAACACCACCGCCGAGCAGTCCGCGAAGGCGGCGTCGAAGTCGTCGGGACTGGCGGACTCGATGTCGAGCAGGCGCACCTCGGCGCCGAGGTCCTCGAGGGCTGGACGCTGCCCCTCGCTGCGGACCAGTGCGACGGGCGTGTGCCCCTGGGCGAGGAGGAGGGGGTGCAACAGGCGGGCGATCTGGCCGTTGCCCCCGACGATGGCTACGCGCATGACTCCAATCTACGGGCGGACGGTGAGGGTCTGGACGATCGTGCCGACCGGACCCTGCTCGTCGTGCATCACCGTGCTGGTGACGCCGAGGCCGCCTGCACCGAAGGACACCGTCGTGTCCAGGCCGAGCCAGCCCTCGCCGGGCGAGCGCAGGAAGTGCGCGGTCAGGTCGAGGTTCGGGAAGGTGACCTCGGTCGGATCCGCACGGACCGCGACGCCGTTGCAGATGTCGAGCAAACCGGCCACCGATGCCAGGCGGCTCACCGGCTCGTCCGCGACGAGCGGGTGCGGCGTGCGCACCCAGCAGGTCGAGCGTCCGGGCCCCATCTCCTTGCGGCGCACCTCCACCGAGGCGATGAAACCACCCGGCCACAGGGCCGCCATGTCCCACGCCTGCAGCTCGTCCGGGCCGGGGATCGGGGCCAGGTCGGTCCCGGCCAGGGACGCCGTGTCGAAGGGCTCCGCCAGCCAGGCGCGGAGGATCACGACCGCGCGTCCGCCGTGGCGAGCGGTGGCCTGCACGAGCTCGATGGTCCGGCCGGGCCGGAGCACCTCGACCTCCACCTCGACCGACTCGATCGGCACGGTGCCGAGGATGTCGTAGGAGAGGCGACTGATCACCAGCTCGCCGTTGCGCCGCTCGGCCTGGTCGCGCTCGACCTCGTGCGCCAGCACGCCCAGCGCAGGTGCGACGTGCTGGGTCGCGAGGTCCCACGCCCCACCGACGTGCTCGGAGGGCGTGAAGGTGTGCGGAGCGGTGCGTTGCCAGTAGGACACCGCCCCATTCTCCGGGTGCGGCCCCGGACGTCGTACCCCCGGAGGAGGGCAACCGCCGACCGGCGTTCACCTCGCCCTTCCCCTCCCGACACCCGGGGCTGGTCGGCTGCCGTCATGACCTCTCGGAAGATCCCGGTCGCCCGCGCCCTCGTGGCCGCGACCGCCAGCGCTGTCGTCCTGTCCCTCGCGGCCACCGCCGTGCCCGCCCACGCCGGCCCCGGACACGGCTCGGGGCACGGCTCGGGCCACGGCCACTCGACGGGAGGGCACCACCGTCAGGCGGAGCCCCTCGTCATCGCCCACCGCGGCGCGTCCGGCCACCGCCCCGAGCACACGCTCGAGGCCTACCGGCTGGCGATCCGGATGGGCGCCGACTTCGTCGAGCCCGACCTCGTCGCGACCCGCGACGGCGTCCTCGTCGCGCGCCACGAGAACGAGATCAGCGGCACGACGGACGTCGCCGAGCACCCCGAGTTCGCAGCCCGCCGCACGACCAAGCTCGTCGACGGCTCCCCGATCACCGGTTGGTTCACCGAGGACTTCACCCTGCGCGAGCTCCGGACCCTGCGGGCCGAGGAGCGGCTGCCCCAGGTGCGTCCCGACAACACCGCGTACGACGGTCGCTTCCAGATCCCCACGCTGGACGAGGTGATCGCGCTGGTGCGGACCGAGTCGCGTCGCGTCGGGCGCCGGATCGGCATCGCCCCGGAGACCAAGCACCCGACGTACTTCGACTCCATCGGCCTCTCGCTGGAGGAGCCGCTGGTCCGCACCCTGCGGCGCCACGGCCTGGATCGCCGCAACGCCCGCGTCGTGGTCCAGTCCTTCGAGACCACCAACCTGCGCCAGCTCGATCGGATGACCCGGGTGCCGCTCGCCCAGCTCGTCGACGCCGCGGGTGCGCCGTACGACTTGAAGGCCGCCGGTGCGAGCACCACCTACGCCGATCTCGTGACGCCGTCGGGTCTTGCCGACATCGCGTCGTACGCCGACTGGGTGGCCCCGAACAAGGCGCTGATCCTGCCCCGGGACTCCGCCGGGGCCACCGGTGCACCGACGGCGCTGGTCGACGACGCCCACGACGCCGGCCTCCGGGTGGTCACGTGGACGCTGCGGGCCGAGAACCAGTTCATGGCGACGAACTTCCGCATCGGCACCGACCCCAACGCCCACGGCGACCTCGCCGCGGAGTCGCGGGCCTTCCTCGACGCCGGCGTGGACGCGCTCTTCGCCGACCACCCCGGCATCGTCGTGCGTGCCCGTGACGCCTGGGTGGACGACCTGGGCTGAGGGACTGTCGACGGCGGGGTCGGGTATGGACGCACTGTGTCCGCTCCGCTGTTCTCGTTCCTGCGCCGTCCGTTCCCGTCGACCGTAGTGGTGGCACTGGTCGCCGGGCTGCTGCTCGTCCCGTCCGCCTCGTCTCGCGCCGGCGAGCCGCTGACCCCGACCGTCACGACGCTGTCGGGACCCGACCGGGTGGTCGACGAGCAGAGCATCCCGCTGCGGATCACCTGGCACACCGCGACGGGCGAGCCGGTCGTCGGCAAGGTGTCGTTGCAGCGCCGTTCGGGTGAGGGTTGGGTCACGACCAACACCGTGACGACCGGCGAGGACGGCTCGGTCGTGATCGACGTCCGGGCCCGTTCGGACAGTCGCTGGCGGGCGCTGTCGCTGGGGACCCCGACGGCTGCGAGGTCGGTCAGCGGGGTGCACGAGATCGACAACCTTCCGCCGGGGCGGCCCGTCGTGCTGTCGGAGGCGGCACCCCGCCCGCGGATCAGCCTCCCCGCCCAGCCCCGCGCCACCATCGCCGGTGCGGCTCCGCGCATCTCGACCATCTCCGACGCGGTGTGGCGCAGCATGGTCGGGCGCAGCTGGCACAAGGGCTGCCCTGTCGGCCGCTCGGCGTTGCGCCTGCTGCGGATCAACTACTGGGACTACAGCGGCTACCGCCGCCAGGGCGAGGTGGTGGCCGCGGCCAGCGTCGTACGCCAGATCGCCGCCGCACTCACCGACCTCTATCACGCCGGGATCCCGATCCGGTCGATGTACCGCGTCGACCGGTTCGGCTGGTCGAAGCGGCTGCAGGGGGCCGACGACCACGCCTCGATGGCCGCAGGCAACACCTCGGTCTTCAACTGCCGGTGGGTGGTCGGTCGCCGTGGCGTGCGCAGCCCGCACAGCTACGGCCGCTCGCTCGACGTCAACACCTGGGAGAACCCGTACCGCTCACGCCAGGGCTGGGTGCCGAACACGTGGTGGCGAGGGCACTCCCACGCCCGCGTCGCGTGGCGCACGTCGAGCCACCAGGTCGTCCGGATCATGATGGCCCGCGGACTGCGGTGGACCTATCGCACCAACGACAGCCAGCACTTCGACGCCGTGCCGCGCGGCAGCCGCCCGATCGTCGTCCCCGGTTGCGCGGACGTGGTCTGTCACTAGGTTGGGGGAGTGCCCGACTGCGTGTTCTGCTCGATCATCGCCGGTGAGGCGGAGGCCGACCTGGTGCTCGAGGAGCCCGACCTGGTCGCCTTCCTCGACCGGCGCCCGGTGTTCAAGGGGCACGTCCTGTTGGTGCCCCGCGACCACGTCGTCACGCTGCCCGACCTCCCGGCGGCCCAGCGCGACGCCTTCCTCGGCGCTGCCCAGCGGATCGCGACCGCCGTCGTCGAGGGCCTCGGCGCCCAGGGCAGCTTCGTCGCGATCAACAACATCGTCAGCCAGTCCGTGCCGCACCTCCACCTGCACGTCGTGCCCCGGACCAAGGGCGACGGGCTGCGCGGCTTCTTCTGGCCGCGCACCAAGTACGCCGCGGGGGAGTCCACGGAGCACGCCGCCCGACTGCGCGCCGTGTTGGCGTCGTAGGCTCCGACCGAACTGGATCCGAGCTGAAAGAGCTGAGGTACGCACCATGGGTCGTTTCGACGGGCGAGTCGCCGTCATCACCGGAGCAGCACGCGGGATCGGGTTCGGCACGGCCACCCGCTTCGCCGAGGAGGGCGCATCCATCGCGATCGTCGACCTCGACGAGGGTGCCGCAGCCGAGGCCGCAGCGAAGCTGCCCCTCGCCGACGGCGCGAAGGCCATCGGCGTCGGTGCCAACGTCTCCGACGGCGCGTCGGTCGACGCCGCCATCGCGAAGATCGTCGCCGACCTGGGCGGCATCCACGTCCTGGTCAACAACGCGGGCATCACCCGCGACAACCTCCTGTTCAAGATGACCGAGGAGGACTGGGACCTGGTCATGGGCGTGCACCTCAAGGGTGCCTTCCTGATGACCAAGGCCGCGCAGAAGCACTTCGTGGACCAGAAGTACGGCAAGGTCGTGAACATCTCGAGCATCTCCGCGCTCGGCAACCGCGGCCAGGCCAACTACTCGGCCGCCAAGATGGGCATCCAGGGCTTCACCCGGACCCTCGGCATCGAGCTCGGCCCGTTCGGCATCAACGTCAACGCAGTGGCCCCCGGCTTCATCGCGACCGAGATGACCGACGCCACCGCCGCCCGTCTCAAGATGGACGTCGAGGAGTTCCGCAAGCTCAACGCCGAGGCCAACCCGGTCCGCCGGGTCGGCTTCCCCGAGGACATCGCCGCCGCGGTGACCTTCCTCGCGGCCGACGAGTCGTCCTACATCACCGGTCAGACGCTCTACGTCGACGGCGGGATCTCCCTCGGCACCTGACGCGCCCGGCACGCACGCTGCCTGCGTTGGCGGCGCTTGACGACCGCTTCGCTCCAAGGTCGCCTGCGCGCCGCCGCCTTGGCATCGCACGCGCCGGACCCGTCAGGAACCTGACCTCCGGACGCACCGCGCAAGGCAAAGCCTGACGAGCCGCTCCCGCGACACGCGGGGGCGGCTCCGTCGTCCACGGCATCGCTGGGCCAGACTGTCCGGGTGCGCGTGACCTCCCTTCGCTCTGCCCTGCCCGCCTCGCTCGTCGTGCTGAGCCTCGTCCTCGCCGGTTGCGGTGGGGGCGAGGACAAGGACAAGCCGGAGAGCGGGGACACCCCCGCCGAGGCGACCCCGACGCCCGAGGAGCCGGCCATCTGGCCGCTCACCGGAATCGAGGCGGCGGCCGGCGATTCGGTCGCGCTCGACCACCCCGTGCTGGTCACCAAGATCGACAACTCCACGAGCAGCTCGCCGCAGGTCGGTCTCGGCAAGGCCGACCTGGTCGTCGAGGAGCTGGTCGAGGGCGGCATCACCCGCCTCGCGGCGTTCTACTACTCCAAGCTGCCCGGCGACGTCGGTCCGGTGCGCTCGATGCGGGCCAGCGACATCGGCATCGTCTCGCCCGTCGGCGGCGTGATCACCACCAGCGGTGCGGCCGGCGTCACGATCGACCGGATCAACAAGGCCGGCATCAAGTTCTTCCAGGAGGGCGGCCCCGGCTTCTACCGCAAGAGCGGACGGAGCGCGCCGTACAACCTCTTCACCAGCCTGAAGAAGGTCGCCAAGGCGGTCGAGGACGGCAAGGACGAGCGTCCGGCCGACTACCTGCCCTGGGGCACGGCCGCCGACCTGCCGGCCGGCGCCCCCGCGTCGTCGATCTCCGCGCACTTCGGCAGCCACACCACGAACTGGAAGTTCCGCGGCGGCCGCTACGTCAACACCAACTCCAACGCCGCCGAGGGCGACCGGTTCCAGCCCGACAGCGTGCTCGTCCTGCGCGTCGAGGTGGTCGACGCGGGCTATCGCGACCCGGCCGGCAACTTCGTGCCCGAGAGCCGCTTCCGCGGCGGCGGCGCGGCCCAGCTCTTCCACAACGGCCAAGTCGTCGAGGGGGAGTGGTCCAAGGACAAGCTCAAGTCCGCGCTGACCCTCACCACTGCCGAGGGTGAGCTCACCGTGCCCGCGGGCAAGGTCTGGATCGAGCTCGTCCCGGTGGACTCCGCCGGTGGCGAGGTCCTCTTCGGCAAGTGAGGTGAGGGCGGGCGCGCCGAGCGCGCCCGTCAGCCCTCGGGCTGCTTCGCCGCGATGCCGTTGAAGGCGTGCGGCGAGCCCAGGCCCTGCTCGACCAGGCTCTGCACGCCGGCGAGCAGGAAGCCGATCGCTCCCTCGACCCGCTGCGCGGCGGCCTCGGGATCCTCCGAGGTCGCGACGGACTCACCGGCCGAGGACATCGCGCCGAAGAAGATCCGCGAGAACGTCTGGAGCATGGGCTCGTCCAGCTCCCAGTCGCCCGCGTCGAGGGTGGCACGGACGATCTCGACGATGTTCGCGTACGTCGAGCGCTCCTCCTGCTCGCGGAAGCGCTCGTAGCCCAGCACGGCCGGGCCGTCCTGGATCACGATCCGGCGGTAGCGCGACTCCTGGACCACGTCGAGGAAGGACCGCAGCCCGTCCAGTGCTTTCTGCCACGGGTCCTTCTCGGCGCGGAGCGCCTTCTGGATCCTCTTGGAGGACTCCTGCTCGACCCGCTCGAAGACGGCCTCGAACAGGGCCTGCTTGCCGGAGTAGTGGTGGTAGAGCGCGCCCTTGGTCACCCGGGCGCCCGACACGATGGCGTCCAGCGAGGTGGCGGCGTACCCCTTCTCGGCGAAGAGCTTCTCGGCGACGTCGACCAGTGCCCGCTTGGTGGAGGCGGAGTAGGCCGCGCGACGGCTCGCTCCGGGGACCCCGGGGACCTTCGGGACCAGCTTGGAGACCGTCGCCTTTGCCACCGCCTCAGCATAGGCACCCGGCCGCTTCGGGGGTGACACCGGTCACCCCTTGCGGGTGGGCGGGATCACGGTGTCATTCCGTTTGGCATACCCGGAGTCTGCGCCATACTCGTAGTACGTACCAGCGGTATGTCGGGACCCCCATCTTCCTCCCGAGACCCGACAACCGCCCACGAAGACAAGGAAGCTGACCATGACCTGGAAGGCCTTTCACAACCGGGGCGAGACCCTCCGCTCCGTCGTCGCCACCTCATCGGTGCGCCGCGACGGGCTGCTCCCGATGGACGTCCCCGGCGTTGCCGAGACGTTCCGGGACGAGCTCGACCTGCTCGCCGCTCTCACCCTGAAGTGGCACACCCGTCTGTCCGGCCAGATCGAGCAGATGCTGGCTCACCAGCCCGTCGACCTCGACGAGGCCGTCACGGTGGCCTGGAGCAACACCGCGCACGAGCTCGCCGGCGTGCGGATGATCATCGACCACTACAGCGCCCACCCGCTCGACGACGCCATGGCGAACGCGATGGCCACCGCCGCGGACAAGGAGCACTACCTGCTCGCCGTGATGGCTGGTCGTTCCAGCCTGCTCAGCGAGGAGGCTGCGCTGCGCACCGGTGCCGCCATCGAGGAGCGGGCCCGCCTGCTCCACCGCGGCATCCCCGTCATCACGCCCGAGGCGGCCTACGAGGAGCCCGCCGTGCGCGGCACGCTCCTGGAGCGCCTGCGCGCGGTGATCGCTGCCTGATCCCCGGCACCACCGGCACGGTTCTCGGCCCCGTTCCCGACGCACCCTCCCTCCCAGCGTCGGGACCGGGGTCGTTCCGTGCGCGATGATGGGCTCATGTCCAGTGCACTCCCGTCCGGCGAGATCGCGCCCGGCACGTTGCTGCTGGCCACTCCCGGCCTGCTCGACCCGAACTTCGCCGACACGGTGGTGCTGCTCCTCGACGTCAACGAAGAGGGTGCGCTGGGCGTCGTGCTGAACCGCCCGTCGGTGCTGCCCGTCTCGGAGGTGCTGGGCGACTGGGGCGACGTCGTCGAGGAGCCGGAGGTGCTCTTCCAGGGCGGCCCGGTCGCCACCGACGGTGCGCTGGCCGTGGCGCTCGCGATGCCCGGTGGTGAGGATGCGGCCGGCTTCAACGCCCTGTGGGGGCGGGTCGGCCTGCTCGACCTCGACACCCCGCTCGAGCTCGTCCAGGGCACGGTGGACCGGCTGCGGATCTTCGCCGGCTACGCCGGGTGGGGCGCCGGGCAGTTGCAGGACGAGGTGGCCGAGGGCAGCTGGTACGTCGTCCCGGGCGAGGTCGACGACGTCTTCGGCGGTGATGCCCGGGAGCTGCGCCGGCAGGTGCTGCGGCGACAGCCGGGCGACCTCGCGCTGCACGCGACCCGGCCGAGTGACCCCGAGCTGAACTGAGCAGCGCTGCTCGACTCGCTGTTTTGAGACATTGGAGTCTCATGTGAGACATTGATGTCTCAACAGGAGGCTGGCATGGCACACACCCGCGACACCGTTCTCAGTGCAGCGCAGCGGCTGCTCACGACGGATCCCACTGCCTCGATGGCGCAGATCGCCACGGCGGCCGGGGTCGGTCGCGCCACCGTGCACCGGCACTTCGCCAGTCGCGAGGACCTGCTGCGCGAGATCGGGCTGCGGTCGCTCGACCGCTGGGCCGAGGGCATGGCGATCGCGGGCCTGGCCGAGGCTGCGGCCTCCGGTGACGCTGCGCGGATCCGCAGCTGCCTCGTCGAGCTGGTCGGCCAGTACGTCGAGGACGCCGAGACCTTCGGCATCGCACTCACCGACCCGACCGTGATCAACGACCCCGCGCTCAAGGAGCGGGCCGAGGCGTACTTCGACGAGGAGGTGGCCCTCTACGCCGCCGCGCAGGAGGCGGGGGTGCTGCGCTCCGACGTCTCCGCGCGCTGGCTGGGCCACACGCTCCACGGGCTGCTCGTCGCGGTACGCGATGCACTCGTGGCCGGCGACGTCGCCCGCCGCGACGCCGCGGACCTCGTCCACTCGACCTTCCTCACCGGCGCGGTCGCCCGATGAGCGCCCTGCACGCCCATCCGGCGCCGGTGCTCGGCAGGCGCCGCTGGGGCGGCCTGGCCGTCCTCGCCGCCAGCCTGCTGGTCGTCGTGATGGACATGACGGTGCTCAACGTCGCGCTCCCGGACCTGAGTGCCGACCTGCGGACCGGAGCGCTCGCGCAGCTGTGGATCGTGGACGTCTACTCGCTCGTCCTGGCGGGACTGCTCGTCCCGGTGGCCGCGCTCGCGGACCGGTGGGGGCGTCGCCGGATGCTGCTGACCGGCTTCGTGATCTTCGCCCTCGCCTCCCTCGCCGCACTGGGTGCCCGCTCGGCGGGCGACGTCATCGCGATCCGTGCGCTGCTCGGCGTCGGCGGGGCGATGATCATGCCGGCGACCCTCTCGCTCATCCGCGCGCTCTTCCCAGACGCCCGCGAGCGCGCCTTCGCACTGGGCCTCTGGGCCGCGACGGCAGCCGTGGGTGGCGCCATCGGCCCGATCGTCGGCGGTGCGCTGCTCAGTGCCTTCAGCTGGCACGCGGCCTTCCTCGTCAACGTCCCCCTCATGGTCGTCGCCTTCCTTGCCGGCCGTGCGCTGCTTCCCGAGAGCCGGTCCGAGCGCCCCGGCCGGGTCGACGCGACGGGCGTGCTCCTGTCCGTCGGCGGCATGGTCGCCGCCGTGTACGCCGTCAAGCACCTCGGCAAGGAGGGCATCGACCCGACGAGCGTGGTGGCCCTCGTCGGCGGCGTCGCGCTGCTCGTCGTCTTCGTTCGTCGCTGCCTCCGCCAGGACGAGCCGATGCTCGCGGTGGAACTGTTCGCCAACCCGGTGTTCCGGGCCGGCGTGCTCACGGCGCTGGTCAGCAGCACCGTGATGATCGCGCTGCTCTTCGTCGGTTCCCAGTGGCTGCAGCTGGTCCAGGGGTGGACCCCGCTCGTGGCAGGGGTCGCACTGCTCCCGATGGCGCTGGGCGGCCTGATCGGTCCGCCGTTCGCCCCGGCGGTCGCCGCCCGGCTCGGCGCCCGCAACGTGATCGTCGCGGGGCTCCTCGTGCTGGCCTCCGGCCTGGCGACGCTGTGGCTGCTCCCGCGGCCGCTGCCGTACGCCGGTGTGGCGGTGGCGCTCCTCCTGGTCGGTTTCGGCACGGCCGCGCTCGGGCTCGCCTCGGCGTTGATCATGGGCTCGGCCCCGATCCACCAGGCGGGATCGGCGGCTGCTGTCGAGGAGATGTCCTACGAGGTGGGCGGGGTGCTCGGCATCGCCGTCCTCGGCAGCCTGGCCGGGCTGGTCTACCGCGGTGGACTCCCTGCTGACGCCGCGCCCGAGGCGGTCGAGTCGATCTCGGGAGCGCTCGGCACCTCGGCGGAGTCGGCCGCGCTCGCGTCGTACGCCGATGCGTTCGGGGCGGTGGGTCTGGCCGGTGCCCTGATCACGCTCGTGGTGGCGCTGATCGTGTGGCGCGGCCTGCCGGAGGACGTGGATGTCAGTGGTGGCCATTAGAGTGCTCCTGTGACCACGATCGGATTCTCGACAGACACGGATGTCCGTGAGGACCGCCGCACCGTCCCGACCGACGAGGGCGACCACGAGCGGTTCTCCCACTACGTGGAGAAGGACAAGCTCACCGAGGCCATGGTCATGGGCACTCCCGTGGTGGCGTTGTGCGGGAAGGTCTGGGTCCCGAGCCGGGCGCCGGAGAAGTTCCCGGTCTGCCCGGACTGCAAGGAGATCTGGGAGAGCATTCCCCAGGACGGGTCCGGTCCCGACGCATGACCTCGCTCGGTCCGGCATGGCCGGAGCGGGCAGCCTGGGGCACGGCACCATCGCTGCGTGCCTGGCAGACCGCCGCGCTCCAGGACTACCTCTCCCGCAACCCGCGTGACTTCCTCGCTGTCGCGACCCCGGGCGCCGGCAAGACCACGTTCGCGTTGACCGTGGCGGCCGAGCTGCTGGGCCGCCGCGTGATCGACCGGTTGGTCATCGTCGCGCCCACCGAGCACCTGAAGATGCAGTGGGCCGAGGCCGCTGCGCGCGCGGGCATCCCCATCGACCCGACGTACTCCGCCGGCTCCGGCAAGATCGCCAGCGACTACGTCGGCGTCGCCGTGACCTACGCCGGCGTGGGCGTCAACCCGCTCGCGATGCGGATCCGCACCGAGCGGTTCCGCACGCTGGTGATCCTCGACGAGGTGCACCACGCAGCCGACTCGCTCAGCTGGGGCGAGGGCGTCCGTGAGGCCTTCGAGCCCGCTGCCCGCCGTCTCGCGCTGACCGGGACGCCGTTCCGCTCCGACATCAACCCGATCCCGTTCGTGACCTATGCCCCCGGCGAGGGCGGCTTCCCGACGTCGGTGGCCGACTACACCTACGGGTACGCCGAGGCGCTGGCCGACCACGTCGTGCGGCCCGTGCTCTTCCTGGCCTACTCGGGCCAGATGAGCTGGCGGACCCGGGCGGGCGACGAGGTGGCCGCCTCGCTGGGCGAGCCGCTCACCAAGGACCTGACCTCGCAGGCGCTGCGCACCGCGCTGGACCCCAGTGGGTCCTGGATCCCGTCGGTCCTCGCCGCCGCCGACAAGCGGCTCTCCGAGGTCCGCCGCCACGTCCCGGACGCCGGTGGCCTGGTCATCGCCTCCGACCAGGACAGCGCCCGCGCCTATGCCAAGCTGCTCAAGCAGATCTCGGGCGAGTCGGTGACCGTCGTGCTGTCCGACGAGAAGGCCGCGTCGAAGAAGATCTCGCAGTTCAGCGACGACGGCTCGCGCTGGATGGTCGCGGTGCGGATGGTGTCGGAGGGCGTCGACGTGCCGCGTCTGGCGGTCGGCGTGTGGGCCACGACGACCTCCACGCCCCTGTTCTTCGCGCAGGCCGTCGGCCGCTTCGTGCGCGCCCGCACCCGCGGCGAGATCGCCTCGGTGTTCCTTCCCTCCGTGCCCAACCTGCTCTCCTACGCCGCCGAGCTCGAGGCGCAGCGCGACCACGTCCTGAAGCGCAAGGTCAACGACGACGGCGACATCTTCGCCGCCGAGAACGACCTGCTGGCCGAGGCCAATGCCGGCGACGCCGCCTCCGACGACCTCGACGCGCTGCCGTTCGAGGCGCTCGGCTCCGAGGCCCGCTTCGACCACGCGCTCTACGACGGCGCGCAGTTCGGGCACGAGGGCGAGGTCCATGTCGGCTCCGAGGAGGAGATGGACTTCCTCGGCATCCCCGGGCTCCTCGAGCCCGACCAGATGCGTTCGCTGCTGCGTCAACGGCAGGAGGACCGCCGTCGTACCCGCGTCCGGCCGGAGGCCGAGGAGCGGCCCGCCGACTCGCTCGCCGACGTGACCACGCACGAGCACCTCGCAGTGCTGCGCCGCGAGCTCAACGGACTGGTCGCGTCCTGGAACCACCGCACCGGGCAGGCCCACGGCATCACCCATGCCGCCCTGCGCAAGGAGTGCGGCGGTCCGGCAGCGGCGGTGGCCAACGGCGAGCAGCTCCAGAAGCGCATCGACCGCATCCGCGAGTGGTCGATCCGCAAGACCTCCTGACGCCTCAGGTTTCGGTGAAGGCCTTCACTCCCGGGCCGGGGCGGGTGGCGACCTGGCGCGGGTCGTCGACGTGGTGGCCCGCGGCGCAGTGGACCTCGACGTGCACGGGCTGCTCGCACTCGCGGTGCACGAAGGTGGTCGGAGGGCCGTCCGGGTCGGCGAGGTGACGATCGCCCCACTGGGTGATCGCGAGCAGGATCGGCTGCAGCTCGAGGCCCTTGGCAGTGAGCCGGTACTCGTGACGGGTGCGGGTCCCGCTCTCGCGGTAGGGCACGCGCTGGAGCAGGCCCTCCTCGACGAGGGTGGCGAGCCGGGTGGTCAGCACCTGGCGGGGGACCCCTGCGTGCCGGCGGATGTCGTCGAAGCGCCGGACGCCGAGGAACACCTCGCGCAGAACCACGACGGTCCAGCGCTCACCCAGGATCGCCATCGCCCGGCCGAGCGTGCAGTTGTCGACCGACCAGGACAGCGCGGTGGGCGACGGCGGCGCCACAGGGGCCGCGATGGCGTCTGTGGTGGTCATCGGGCCAGCATAGAGCGACCTGGGTCTCATTGACAGACCCAGCCTGCGACTGGTGTCATGGCACCCATGACTGAGTCCGCGATCCAGACCCAGGTCGACCCCTCGACGCTGGACGGTTACGAGCAGCTGCACGCGATCATCGACGGGAAGCTGCCCGTGGCGCCGATCGCGCAGACCCTCGGGTTCGACGGTTTCGAGGTCCCGGAGCGCGGCACCGCGATCTTCGGGCTCGATCCCGAGCTGCGCCACTACAACCCGATCGGCAGCGTCCACGGCGGTGTCTACGCGACCCTGCTCGACTCCGCCTGCGGGTGCGCCGTGCACTCGACGCTCGCCGTGGGGGAGCGCTACACCTCCCTCGACCTCACCGTGAAGTTCCTCAAGGCGGTCACCGTCGACTCCGGCCGGCTGCGCGCCGTCGGCACCGTGCTGCAGCGCGGACGTCGTACCGCCCTCGCGGAGGCGAAGCTGTACGACGGCCAGGGCACCCTCGTCGCGTACGCCTCCAGCACCTGCATGATCCTCTGAGGTCCGCGACACTGGTCCCATGCCGACCTACGTCGCCTTCCTGCGGGCCATCAACCTCGGCCCGACCCGCAAGTTCCCCAAGGCCGACATCATCGCGGCGACCGAGGCCGCCGGGTGTGTCGACGTGCTCACCCACATCAACACCGGCAACGTGCGGCTGTCGACCACGCTGCGCTCGCGGGCGAAGGTGGAGGAGGCCCTGGAGAGGGCCTACGAGGCACACATCGGGTTCGCCGTCCCGACGATCGTGTTCACCCAGGCGGAGCTGAGGGCCATCGCAGCCGATGCCCGCGAGCTCACCGATGCCCGGCCCGACCTGGAGCGGCACTACGTCTACCTGCTCAAGGACGAGCCTGCCGCCGATCTGGTGGCGGCCGTCGAGGCCCGCAGCGACGAGGTGAACTCGGTGGTCGTGCGTGGTCGCGCCGCGCACGTGCTGCTCGGTCCGGGCTACGAAGCCGGTGGTGTCGACCCCTACAGGAACGAGAAGGCACTGTCCGTCGTCGCGACCAACCGCAACTTCAACGTCGTCACGACCCTTGCCGACAAGTGGTGCTCCTGAGTCCTCAGCGGCCTTGTGACACCATGGAGTCGTGACGACCGCGAGTCCCGAGAAGGTTGACCGGGGAGTCCGTCAGGACCTCACTCCCGAAGAGATCACGGTGGCCGACACCCCTTGGGTCACCGTGGTGTGGAACGACCCCGTGAACCTCATGTCGTACGTCACCTTCGTCTTCCAGAAGCACTTCGGCTACGGCAAGAAGAAGGCCGAGAAGCTGATGATCGAGGTGCACGAGGACGGCCGCTCGGTGGTCAGCAGCGGCTCGCGCGAGGAGATGGAACGCGATGTGCAGGCCATGCACGAGTACGGCCTCTGGGCCACCCTGTCGAAGGCGGAGTGAGTGACCTCGGGATTCGTCCGGCACCGCCGGTCCAAGCAGGCCATTGCGACCTTCACGGTCTTCGAGGCCGACCTGCTGCGCTCGCTCGCGGCACAGCTCGTCGAGCTGCTGCACAACGAGTCGGCGATCGTGGCCGTCGAGCGGGACCCGCTCGAGGCGATGCTCGACTTCTCCGGTCCCACGACGGAGCCCGACGAC
Organism: Nocardioides sp. Root190; assembly: GCF_001428565.1. Lineage (GTDB taxonomy): Bacteria > Actinomycetota > Actinomycetes > Propionibacteriales > Nocardioidaceae > Nocardioides. The sequence continues at coordinate 221,029 of NZ_LMIA01000009.1, forward strand.
CCGGTCCTGCGCCGACTGTTCCCCAGCGCCTACCGCGACGACGACGAGTCGGCCGGTGAGTTCCGGCGCTTCACCGAGGGCCAGCTGCGCGACGGCAAGTCACGAGCTGCCGGCACGATCATCGACGTGCTGGAGGAAGCCGGACTGCCGCCCGAGCCGACCGGCGAGGACCTGATGATCGACGTCGAGCTCGACCAGGAGCACGCGATGACCTGGATGCGCTCGCTCACCGACCTGCGTCTGGCTCTCGGCACCCGGCTCGAGGTCGCCGAGGGGGACGAGGACTACTGGTACTCGCTGCCCGACGACGACCCGCGCGGGCAGGCCCACCACATCTACGAGTGGCTCGGGTTCCTCCAGGAGACGCTGGTCCTCGCCGTCAAGTGAGACCCCCGGTGACGGGCCACGAGCCACGATTTAGGCTTGCCTGAGCCCGCCTGGCCGACCGCGCACCTGGAGCAATCGATGACTGCGATCGACGAACGACCCGAGCCCGCCCCCCTCCGCGCCACCATGAGTGGCGACCACCAGTCGTGGCCCGAGCGCTTCGCCCTGGGCCTGTTCATCGCGGTGCCCTTCATCGCGTTCGCCGCAGCGATCCCGATCGCCTGGGGCGGCTGGCTCGGCCGGAGCGACATCGTCATCACCGTGGCGATGTACGCCCTGACGCTGCACGGCATCACGGTCGGCTACCACCGCCTCTTCACCCACAAGTCGTTCAAGCCGAACCGGGCGGTGAAGATCACCTTCGCGATCCTCGGCTCGATGGCGGTCGAGGGCCCGGTCATCCGCTGGGTCGCCGACCACCGCAAGCACCACAAGTACTCCGACCGGGACGGCGACCCGCACTCGCCGTGGCGCTACGGCAACAGCCTGCGCGGCCTGACCAAGGGCTTCGTCTGGGCGCACGTCGGGTGGCTGTTCGATCCCGAGCAGACGCCGATCGAGAAGTACGCCCCCGACCTCGCCAAGGACCGTGACCTGGTCCGGATCTCGCGGACCTTCTGGGTCTGGGTGCTCACCTCGATCTTCCTGCCGCCGCTGCTCGGCTTCCTGCTGACCTGGTCGTGGCAGGGTGCGCTCACCGCGTTCTTCTGGGGCACCGTCGTACGGATCGGCCTGATCCACCACGTGACCTGGTCGATCAACTCGATCTGCCACACTCTGGGGGACCGGCCGTTCGCCTCGCGGGACTTCTCCGGCAACGTCTGGTGGCTGGCGATCCCGTCGGGCGGCGAGTCGTGGCACAACCTGCACCACGCCGACCCGACCTCTGCCCGGCACGGCGTCAAGCGCTTCCAGTTCGACACCTCGGCCCGGGTGATCTGGTTCCTGGAGAAGCTCGGCTGGGTCCGCGACGTGCGGTGGCCCACCCCGGAGCGGATCCGCGCCAAGAGCGTCGCCGCCGGTTGAGCGGCCCACCCGATGCCCGGTTCGGGCATCGGACGCAATACGCTGGATCGCGTGTTGCAGATCGACCAGGCGACGTACGACGCCATCGTTGAGCACGCCCGTCGGGACCACCCGGTGGAGGCGTGCGGGATGGTCGTCGGCCCGATCGGGACCGATCGACCCGAGCGCTTCATCGAGATGGTGAACGCCGCCGGCAGTCCGACGTTCTACGAGTACGACTCGACCGATCTCCTGCAGCTCTACCGCGACATGGACGACCGCGACGAGGAACCCGTCGTGATCTACCACTCGCACACCGCCACCGAGGCGTACCCCAGCGTGACCGACATCAACCTGGCCGGCGAGCCGGGCGCCCACTACGTGCTGGTCAGCACGCAGGCGCACGGGAATAACGACGGCCCCGTGGAGTTCAGGTCCTACAGAATCATCGACGGCACAGTGACCGAGGAAGAGGTCACGATCGTGGACGCCGTCGCACCTTCAGAGGAGAGCAGCTGACATGGCCATCGAGGTCCGGATCCCGACCATCCTGCGCACCTACACCGGTGGCGAGAAGGCTGTCGACGCCGACGGCTCGACGCTCACCGCGCTGATCGACTCCCTCGAGGCCAACCACCCCGGCATCAAGGACCGCCTCGTCGAGGACAAGGGCAACGGCATCGAGCTGCGCCGCTTCGTCAACGTCTACATCAACGACGAGGACGTCCGCTTCATCGGCAGCCTCGAGGCGACCCTCGCCGACGGCGACCAGGTCGTCATCCTGCCGGCGGTCGCCGGCGGCGCCCGCTGATCCGGCTGAACAGATGGTTCGCTACGACAGTCACCTCGCCTCGGTCGGCAACACCCCGCTGGTGGGGCTGCCGCGACTGTCGGCACCCTTCAACAGCGACGCCAGCGCTCCGCAGGTCCGGATCTGGGCCAAGCTCGAGGACCGGAACCCGACCGGCTCGATCAAGGACCGCCCTGCCCTGAAGATGATCGAGGAGGCGGAGAAGGACGGTCTGCTCCGGCCTGGCTGCACGATCCTCGAGCCCACCTCGGGCAACACGGGGATCTCGATCGCGATGGCGGCCAAGCTCAAGGGCTACCGCACGGTGTTCGTGATGCCGGAGAACACCTCCGAGGAGCGGCGCCAGCTGCTGCGGATGTGGGGCGCCGAGATCGTGTCGAGCCCGGCCGCCGGCGGCTCCAACGAGGCCGTCCGCGTCGCCAAGCAGATCTCCGCCGAGCACCCCGACTGGGTGATGCTCTACCAGTACGGCAACGCGGCCAACGCGCTCGCGCACGAGGAGGGCACCGGTCCCGAGATCCTCGAGGACCTGCCCTCCATCACCCACTTCGTCGCCGGCCTCGGCACCACCGGCACGCTGATGGGTGTCAGCCGCTTCTTCCGCCGGGCCAAGCCGGACGTCCGCATCGTCGCGGCGGAGCCGCGCTACGGCGAGCTCGTCTACGGCCTGCGCAACCTCGACGAGGGCTTCGTCCCCGAGCTGTACGACGCCGAGCTGATCGACAGCCGCTTCTCGGTGGGACCCCGCGACGCCGTCCGGCGGGTGCGTGAGCTCCTCGAGCTCGAGGGGATCTTCGCCGGCATCTCCACCGGCGCGATCCTGCACGCCGCGCTCGGCCAGGCGGCGAAGGCCGCCAAGGCGGGCGAGGTCGCGGACATCGCCTTCGTCGTGTGCGACGGCGGCTGGAAGTACCTCTCGACCGGTGCCTACGAGGGCACCATCGACGAGGCCGAGGACCGGCTCGAGGGCCAGCTCTGGGCCTGATCCACATTTGGATCAGGCGCGCCTGCGTGTTCGGATGGGGACATGCGACGCCTCACTCTCGGCCTGGTGGCCCTGCTCGCGACGGTGCTCGGAGCCCCGGCGCTCCCCACGCCGTCGGCGGTCGCCGACGAGCTCCCCGTCCTGACGCAGGTCAGCGCACCGAGCGTCGATGGGACCCGCCGGTTCGGCAGCGAGCTGGTCGCCGACCCGGGCTCGTGGTCGCCGACGCCCACCGCGACCCGCTACCAGTGGTTCCGCGGTGACCGTGCGATCACCGGCGCGACCACGGCCCGCCACGAGATCCGTCCCAACGACGTCGGTCACCAGCTCGCCGTCCGGGTGACGGTGAGCGCCCCCGGCCACGCGACCACGACGGTGCTGACCCGCACGGCCGTCATCCGCCACCGTGTCGACGCGCGTCGTACCGTCCGCTACGCCGTGCGCGTCAAGGGCAGCGTGGGTGCAGCCACCGTGCGGCAGTTCCGCGCTCTCGCCCAGGAGACCTTCGAGGACGCCCGGGGCTGGCGCGGCCGTGGCGTGGTGTTCGTGCCGGTCCGCAGCGGCGGTGCCTTCACGCTGTGGATCTCGCAGGCGGGCCACCTGCCCCGCTTCTCCTCGGCGTGCAGCGCGCAGTGGTCGTGCCGGGTCGGGCGCAATGTCGTGATCAACGTCGAACGCTGGAAGCACGCGTCGCCGGCGTGGAACCGCGCCCGGGGCTCGCTGCGCAACTACCGGCACATGGTGGTCAACCACGAGACCGGCCACTGGCTCGGCCGCGGCCATGTCGGGTGCGGGCGCCGCGGCGCGCTGGCGCCCGTGATGATGCAGCAGTCCAAGGGACTGAACGGATGTCGTTTCAACCCGTGGCCGACGCTCTCCGAGCTGCGGCGCTGACCGCCACGGATCTCAGCGGTGCCAGGTCAGTCGCTGGCGCGGGTTCCAGACGCTGCCCGGCACCGGGCCGAGCCCCAGGATCCGCGTGGCGAGGTTGGCGAGGTCGCCGTTGCGGATCGGCTGGGGATCGGCGAATCCCGGCCGCCGGGTGCCCGGTCCCCGGAAGTCGGGGTTGAGGGTGTAGAGGCCGGCATGGTCCACACCGACACCCCAGACGACGAACGGGATCCGGTAGTTCTCGACCCTGGCCGGGTCCTCGTGCGACTTCGTTCCGGGCGTCCCGCCGTGGTCGGAGGTCACGATCACGACGGTCGAGCGGCGCAGTCGGTCGGTGTCGCGAATGGTGGCCATGACGGAGCCGACGAGGGCGTCGAGCCTGACCACGGCCTTGAGGTACGCCGATCCCATCCAGCCGGAGGAGTGGCCCACGACGTCGGCCAGGCCCAGGTGCAGGAAGGCGAACCGCCGCGTGTTGGCGACGATGTCGGCCCGGAAGAGGCGGGTCAGCGTCGTGTCGTCGCCCTCCCGGATGATCGTCCTGTCGATGGGCCACGACCGGGCGAACAGGCGGAACTTCGACTTCGTCGAGAACAGCGCCGTACGGCCGCCACCGGCCCGCACGACGCTGAAGACCGACGAGACACTGTGGCCGGCGGCGCCCTGCACGGTCGTGCCGGCGCGCTCGGAGTTCCACGTCACGCCGTGCGCGTCGTCGGCGACCCCGATCGGTCGACCCGTGACCATGCTCGTGTGATTCGGCAGGGTCACCGTCATCTCGACCTGCGTGCGTGCGTTGGTCGTCCCCGCGCCCTGGCGGAACAGCTGGAACAGGTGCGGCAGGCGCGCCGGGCCGAGCTTCGCGAGCGCGTCGGGGTTGAGGCCGTCGAGCGAGATCGCGACCACGCGCTTCTGGTTGAGCGCGGCGACCGGCGTCGCGTCGTACGGAGCGTCGTGGCGTGTGTCGTGCCCGGGAGGACCCTCGGCGCGGGGGACCGTGCCGCCGACGAGCAGCGCGAGGACGAGCGCGAGGACAAGGGCCGCCACGGTGCCGGCCGCCCGCCCGAGACGGGATGCAGTGCTCACCCGTCGAGGGTAGTCCGCCGAGATTGCGGGGACGTGATCTCGGTCCCTGAATGCCGACTCCTGACCACCCGACGCCGTACTCTTGCCGGGTGCGGCACGTGAACGATCCTGACGTCGGTTCCGACGTCGATGCTCCGATCGGGATCTTCGACTCCGGGTTCGGTGGCCTGACGGTCGCGCGCTCGGTCATCGACCAGCTGCCGCACGAGTCGATCACCTACGTCGGTGACACGGCTCGACAGCCCTACGGTCCCAAGCCGATCGGCGAAGTGCGCGAGTACGCCCTCGAGTGCCTCGACCATCTCGTGGACCGCGGTGTGAAGGCTCTGGTCATCGCGTGCAACTCCGCCTCGGCGGCGATGCTGCGCGACGCGCGGGAGCGGTACGACGTCCCGGTGGTCGAGGTGATCTATCCCGCCACCCGGCGTGCGGTGGCCGCATCGCGCAACGGTCGGATCGGCGTGATCTGCACCCGCGCGACCGCCGAGTCGATGGCCTACGACGACGCGTTCGCGGCGGCCCCCCAGATCTCCCTGACCACCCGCGCCTGCCCGCGCTTCGTCGACTTCGTCGAGGCCGGCATCACCGGCGGCGACGAGCTGATCGCCGTCGCGCACGACTACCTCGACCCGCTCACCGAGCTCGGCGTCGACACCGTCATCCTCGGCTGCACCCACTACCCGCTCCTGACCGGCGTCATCTCCTACGTGATGGGCGACGACGTGACCCTGGTGAGCAGCGCGGAGGAGTGCGCGAAGGACGTCTACCGGATGCTGGCCGACAGTGGCCTGATGCGTCCGGGCGGCGAGCCGTCGTACACCTTCACGACCACGGGTTCGCCCGCGGAGTTCGAGACGATCGGGCGCCGGTTCCTCGGTCCCGAGCTGGTGGCTGCCGGACAGTTCGCAGGGGGACTTGCATGAGTGAAGACGTGGCACCCGAGACGACCCGGCTGCGGGTGTCCGGGGAGCAGCCGGACCACAGCGTGCGCGTCACCGTGGTCGGGTGCTCGGGCTCCTACCCGGGTCCGGACTCGCCGGCGAGCTGCTACCTCGTGCAGGCCACCGACTCCCTGCGCACGTGGAGCATCGTGCTCGACATGGGCAACGGGGCGCTCGGAGCGCTGCAGCGCTACGTCGACCCGCTGAAGGTCGACGCCGTCTTCATCAGCCACCTGCACGCCGACCACTGCGTCGACATGACCAGCTACTACGTGCTGCGGAAGTACCACCCGTCCGGCACGCAGCCGAAGATCCCGGTCTGGGGACCCAAGGGCACCGCCAAGCGGCTGGCCAAGGCCTACGACCTGCCCCGCAAGCCCGGGATGCGGGAGGAGTTCTCCTTCCGCCTCTACGGCAAGCCGGTCACGATGGGCCCGTTCACGATCGAGGCCTGGGAGGTCGACCACCCGGTCCCGGCGTACGGCCTGCGCCTGTCGGCGTTCGGCAAGGTCATCGCCTACAGCGGTGACACCGGTCCGACCCCGGCGCTCGACGAGATCGCCGCCGACGCCGACCTCTTCCTGTGCGAGGCGTCCTTCCGCAGCTGCGACACCAACCCGCCGAGCCTGCACCTCACCGGCCAGGAAGCCGGCGAGATCGCCACGAAGGCCGGCGCGAAGCGGTTGATCGTCACGCACGTCCCGCCGTGGCACGACGCCCAGACCATGCTGGTCGAGGCGAGCAAGGCCTACGACGGGCCGACCGAGCTGGCGGCGCAGGGCGCGGTCTACGAGCTGTAGTCGACGTCAGTCGACCGGGTGCCCGGCATCGCGGACGCAGAGCGCGATCTGGACCCGGTTGGTGGTCTCGAGCTTCTCGAAGAGCTTGGAGACGTGACCCTTCACGGTCGGCACCGACAGGTGCAGCACGCGCGCGATCTCGGCATTGGACAGACCACGACCGACAGCGGTCGCGACCTCGAGCTCGCGCTCGGTGAGCCGGGCCAGGCGCCGCTGGGCCTCGGGGGAGCGGTCGTCGCCGGAGTCCGTGCGCACCCGCTCGATCAGGGTGCGGGTGACGGACGGGGACAGCATCGGGTCGCCGACCGCGACCTTGCGGATCGCCGCGAGGATGTCGACCGGGGGCGTGTCCTTCAGCAGGAACCCGTCGGCGCCGGCCGCCAGGGCGCCGACCACGTAGTCGTCGGCGTCGAAAGTCGTCAGCACGATCACCCGGGGCGGGTTCGGGTCGCCGTGCAGCAGGCGGGTGGCGGCGAGACCGTCGAGCACGGGCATCCGGATGTCCATGAGGACCACGTCGGGCTGCAGGTCCCGCGCCATGCGGACACCCTCGCGCCCGTCGCCCGCCTCACCGATGACGGCGACGTCCTCCTGGCCGCCGAGCATCAGGGTCAGGGCCGATCGGACGAGCGGGTCGTCGTCGACGATCAGCACGCGGGTCACCTCAGTCACCGGACCACGGTAGCCATGCCCGCAGCACGAACGTCGCGGGGCGCTGGCCATCGGGTGAGGCGGCCTCCACGCCGTGCGCGAGCGTGCCGCCGCGCAGCTCCGCACGCTCGCTGAGGCCGACCAGTCCCAGACCGGAGCCGGGGGTGCGGGTCGGGCCGAAGCCGACCGCATTGCGGAGCATCAGCTCGATGCCGGCCTCGGCGTCCCCGGACAGCCGAATGCTCAAGGCGGCTGCAGGGGCGTGCTTGCTGGCGTTGGTGATGCCCTCCTGGACGATCCGGAACATGGTCCGCCCGACGCCCGCGGGTGGCGGTTCGCCCTCGGCCAGGCGGTCGTCGTACTCGATCGTGGTGCCGGCGTTGCGGGCGTCCTCGATGAGCTCCAGCACGTCGCAGTACGTCGGCTGCGGTCCCGTCAGCGGTCCGCCGCCCAGGTCGTCGCGCAGGACGCCCAGCACCTCGCGCAGGTCGGTGAGGGCCTCGTGTGCCTTGGTCTGGATCACCGCGGCGCTGCTGCGCATCTCCTCGGCGGACAGGTCCTCGCGGAAGGTCAGCGCCCCGGCGTGCATCGAGATCTGCGAGATCCGGTGCGCCAGGACGTCGTGCATCTCGCGCGCGATGCGGGCGCGTTCGTTCGATCGGGCCTGGGTCGCCCGCAGGTCCCGCTCGGCCTCGGCGGTCTCGGCGCGCTGGCGCAGGGTCCAGAGCAGCTCGCGGCGCGAGCCGATGTAGAGGCCCCAACCGAGCGTTGCGGAGACGGCGAGGACCGAGAAGAGGCTGATCAACCAGGTGGGCTCGCTGTCGGTGACGGGCTGCAGTTCGTAGTAGGCCCACGTGCCGAGCAGGCTCAACGCACCGATCGTGACGACCTGCCACCAGCTGCGGCGGGTCGCGAGCGAGACGGTCGCGAGGGTGATCGGGCCGGCGGCCAGGGAGCTGAACGGCGTGGCGAGGACGGCGATGACGGCGATGGTCATCGGCCAGCGTCGGCGCCAGAGGACCAGGACGCCGACCGCGACGCCCAGCACGATGTCGAGCCAGAAGAGCAGCGGCCGCTCCTCGGCCTGGGCCTCCACCACGGGCAGCCACACGACGAGCCCGATCGCCGTCGCCAGGAGGTAGCGCCAGAGATGGCTCCACCAGCGCAGGGGCGGCTGGTGGTCGTCGGGGCTCTCCATGCTCCGAGACTAGGGCGCGGCCGACGGGTGTCGGGAGCACCCGCAGGACGTGGCGCCCCCTACTTAGGTCGGTGTCGGTTCGGGCCGCGAGTCCGATGTGTCGGACGCAGCCGGTCGGGCAGGGTGGAGTCATGATCACAGTCGATCGACTCACAGTCTCCTACGGCGGGTTCACCGCCGTCGACGACGTCAGCTTCGTCGCCCAGCCGGGCCGGGTCACCGGTTTCCTCGGGCCGAACGGTGCCGGCAAGTCGACCACCATGCGCGTCATGGTCGGCCTCACGCCGCCGACCTCCGGCAGCGCCACCATCGGCGGTCTCCGCTACGCCGACATCCCCAACCCGGGCCGGCACGTCGGCGTCCTGCTCGACGCCTCGGCACAGCACGCAGGTCGTACGGGTCGCGAGATCCTCGGCCTCGGTGCGCAGATGATGGGCCTGCCGTCGTCCCGAGTGGGGGAGATGCTCGAGCTCGTCGGGCTCACCGAGACCGAGTCGAAGCGCCGCCTGCGCAACTACTCGCTCGGAATGAAGCAGCGCCTGGGCCTCGCTCACGCGCTGCTCGGCGACCCGTCGGTCCTGATCCTCGACGAGCCGGCCAACGGGCTCGACCCGGCCGGTATCCGCTGGATGCGCGGCCTGCTCAAGGGCTACGCCGACCGCGGCGGCACCGTGCTGCTCTCCAGCCACCTGCTCCACGAGGTCGAGCAGATCGCCGACGAGATGATCCTCATCGGCCACGGCCGGATCGTCGCGCAGGGCGACCGCGCCACCCTGCTCGCCAGCCACGGCACCGCTGCGGCCAGCAGCCTGGTGACCTCGCTCGACAACGAAACCCTCGGCGCGGCCCTCGCCGCCGCCGGCCACGCCGTCGTCCCTGCAGGGACCGGCCTCAAGGTCGCGGCTTCCACCGAGCAGGTGGGCAGGGCGGCCCTCGATGCGCGGGTCGTGCTCACCGACCTTCGCGACGGCGGTCAGAACCTCGAGGACCTCTTCCTCGAGCTCACCTCGACCACCCAGCGTGACGCCATCTCGACAGGAGCCTCCGCATGAGCGCCGCCACCCTTCCTCCCCAACCGGTCCTGGATGTCTCCGCGACGTCGCCGATCTCCTTCTGGCGCACCGTCCTGGTGGAGCTGCGCAAGTCGTACAACACCCGTGCGGGCTTCTGGTACCTGTTCTCGATCGGCGCGATCATCGCCCTTGTCGAGACGGTGATCCTGATCGTCAGCCTTGTGCAGGACGAGCCGGTCCTCTTCGAGGACAATGCCTTCATCGCGGGCGGGATCACCTCGCTGCTCCTGCCGGTGCTGGCCATCATGCTGGTGACCAGCGAGTGGACCCAGCGGGGCGCGATGGTGAGCTTCACCCTCGAGCCGCGTCGCGCCCGGGTCGTGCTCGCCAAGCTGGTGGTCAGCCTCGGCTTCGTGCTGGCGACGCTCGTGGTCATGCTCGTCGTCGCCCTCGTGACGACGGGCATCGCCGAACTGGTCCAGCCTGACCTGACGGTCTGGGACTTCAGCGTCGAGCTCTTCCTCGGCTTCACCATCTTCCAGGCGATCACGATGACCATCGGATTCGCGTTCGCCGCTCTGCTGCTCAACACACCGGCAGCCATCGTCATCTTCTTCCTCTACTGGTACCTCCTGCCCGTGCTCATCGCCTGGGCGGGCTCCATCAGCGACGGAATCGAGAACGTCCTGGAGTGGGTCAACTTCCAGATCGCCATCGGACCGCTGGCGGACTGGGACATGAACACCGGCGAGGAGTGGGGCAAGCTCATTGTCTCGGGGATCATCTGGATCGGTCTCCCGCTCGGCTTCGGCATCGCGCGCATCCTGCGAGCCGAGGTCAAGTAGCACCAGCGCAGACCAAACGGTCACCGGTCGTTGTCGGACACGACACCGGCCGGTGACCGTCTGCTCTCCCCACCCGGCCACGTTGGGTCCGTGGGCAACGGATACCTGCGTTTCGCCGCACTGGGCGACAGCACCACCGTCGGACTCGGAGACCCCGTCCCCGGTGGGGAGTGGCGGGGGTGGGCCTGCCTCCTCAACGAGGCCCTCAGGGCGTCGTACGACGTCTCCTTCTGCAACGTGGCGATCTCCGGGGCGACCGCGACGGTCGTGCGCGAGCGTCAGCTCGACCAGGCGCTGGCCCACCGCCCCGACCTCGCCTCGCTGATGGTGGGGGTCAACGACACGCTGCGCTCCACCTGGAGTCCGGAGCTGCTGCGCGGGGACCTGCTCCACATCGCGGGCGCGCTGACGGACGGGGGAGCGCGGTTGATGACGGTGCGCTGGCACGACCACGGTGCGGTCCTGGGGCTTCCGCGGATGGTGGTGCGGCCGATCAGCGAGCGGATCGAGGTCCTCAACGCGATCTACGACGAGGTGCACGCGCTCCACGGTGGCCTGCGCATCGACCTCGCCCTGGAGCCTGCTGTCCTCGATCGCGGCTGCTGGTCGATCGACCGTTTCCACCCCTCCGAGCTCGGTCACCGCGCCCTCGCGCGTGCCTGGGCGGTGCGGCTGCAGTCGGAGGGTTTCGACTTCCCGCTGCCGGGACTCGACCCGCAGGGCGGCTGTCCGCCGAGCTGGCGGCGTGACATGGCGTGGATGGTGACGGAGGGGGCGCCGTGGGTCGGTCGACGGGCCCGGGACCTCGGGCCGTGGGCGGTGCGTCGGGCGATCGCGGTCGCCCGCTGAGCAGTCGGTAGGTTTGCTCTCCATGAGCACCCGTGAGGACGGTCGCGCCGACGACCAGCTGCGCCCGATCAAGATCACCCGCAACTGGCTCGACCACCCGGCCGGCTCCGTGCTGGTCGAGTTCGGGAGGACGCGCGTGCTGTGCGCCGCGTCGGCCTCCGAGGGCGTGCCGCGCTGGCGCAAGGGGTCCGGCCTGGGCTGGGTCACCGCCGAGTACGCCATGCTTCCCGCCGCCACCAACACCCGTTCGGACCGCGAGTCGGTCAAGGGTCGGATCGGTGGGCGCACGCACGAGATCAGCCGCCTGATCGGACGCTCGCTGCGGGTCATCATCGACAACAAGGTGCTCGGCGAGAACACCATCCAGATCGACTGCGACGTCCTCCAGGCCGACGGCGGCACCCGCACCGCAGCCATCACCGGCGCGTACGTCGCCCTGGCGGACGCCTGCGCGAAGCTCGGTGTCCCCGGCGCACTGACCGGATCGGTCGCCGCGGTCAGCGTCGGCATCATCGACGGCATCCCGCGCCTGGACCTGCCCTACGTGGAGGACGTGCGTGCCGAGACCGACATGAACGTCGTGATGACCGGCGAGGGCAAGTTCGTCGAGGTCCAGGGCACTGCCGAGGGTGCCGCCTTCGACCGCGCCGAGCTGGACGCCCTGCTGAGCCTCGCCGAGGGCGGCTGCGCCGACCTGACCCGGATGCAGCGGGAGGCACTGTCGTCGTGAAGCTCCTGGTCGCGTCCCGCAACGCCAAGAAGCTCGAGGAGATGGAGCGCATCCTCGCCGAGCACCTCGACGAGGTCCAGGTCGTCGGGCTCGACGACGTGGCGGACTTCGACGAACCCGTCGAGGACCAGCCGACCTTCGAGGGGAATGCGCTGCTGAAGGCACGTGCCGGCGTCGCTGCGACCGGCCTGCCGACCCTCGCCGACGACTCAGGGCTCTGCGTCGACGCGCTGAACGGCATGCCGGGAGTGCTCTCGGCCCGCTGGTCGGGACCGCAGGGGGAGTCGACGCTGGGCAAGGACGACCGCAACAACCAGCTCCTGCTGGCCCAGCTGGACGACGTGCCCGAGGCGCGTCGTACGGCCCACTTCACCTGCGCTGTCGCGCTGGTCCACCCCGACGGCCGGGAACTGGTCGTCGAGGGCCGCATGGACGGCACCGTCCTGCGGGAGGTGCGGGGCAGCGGAGGCTTCGGCTACGACGTGCTGTTCGTCGCCGACGACCGGCCGGGACTGACGACGGCCGAGCTGTCCCGCGAGGACAAGGACGCGATCTCGCACCGGGGTCGCGCGTTGCGCGAGATCGCGCCGCTGGTCGGCGCGCTGCTGCGCTCGACCTGACGGGCGAGCTGATCTGGGGTGCCGAAGGCGGGACTCGAACCCGCACACCCGAAGGCACAGGTACCTAAAACCTGCGTGTCTACCAGTTCCACCACTCCGGCCGGGGCGGGCACGGTGCCCGCCCCTGGGAGATCAGCTGATCCACTGCCAGGTGGTCAGGATCTCCTCGAACTTGCTGATCACGTCGTCGTCGCCAGCCTTGAGCGAGACGGTGATCGAGTAGCCCTTGTCGCCGCTGATGACGAGGTAGGACCGCTGCGCCACGTCGACATCGCTGTCGTTGGTGCGGGCGATCTCCACGCCGAGCGCGGTCTGGCCACCGATGGTGGTGTTGGCGATGTCGGAGATGTCGGCAGAGGGGTCGCTGGAGACGAGCGCCTTCTTCCAGTCCTCCTTGAGCGCGTTGGGGTCGGTGTTGCCGTAGGACGACTGCGTCTCGACGATCACGTTGCCGCGCGCCGTGTTGAACGTCGTTCCCCACAGGAAGACCTTGTCGAGCGTGGTCAGCCCGGGGTTCTGCGAGACGAACTCGGTCGTGCCGTCGGTCCAGCCGCTCGGGACCTGGACCTTGTAGCCCAGGCCGTCGATGGTCGGGCCGCCCAGGTCGGGGACCTCGGAGGTCGGGTCCTCGGTCGGGTCCTCGGAGCCGTCGGTGGAGTTGGAGCTGTTCGACGACGTCGGGTCGGCCGACGGGTCGTCGTCGTCGCCACCGGTGAGGGCGATGATGCCGATGATGCCGCCCACGATCACGACGATGGCGAGCACGATGGCGCCGATGACCAGACCGGCGTTGCCCTTCTTGGGGGCCGGCGCGGGCTGGGACCATCCGCCACCGCCGTACGGCGGGGTCGCCGAGCTGTAGCCCGGGCCGGGAGGCGCCGCGATCGGGTGGTGGGGCGGCGACATGATCGGCTGCTGGGGCGGTGCGACCGGGGAGGTCACCGGGGCCAGCGGGGCCTGCACCGGGGAGGACACCGGAGGACCTGACGGTGCCGGCGGAGCGGCGGTGGACGCGTCGGGGTCCAGGCCGCTGACCAGCCCCTCGGGCACCTTGCCGAGGGCGAAGCCGAGCACGGCGACGGCCCATTGGCAGCCACGGACGTCGGCGCTGCCGCGGTCACGGGCGAGTCGCTGGCCCGCGGACTCGACGGCGTCGGCCGGGTTGGCGCCGCTGTCCAGCATGGTGAGCATGCCGTCGAGGGCACCCAGGCGCACCGCGTCGGTGAGCAGGTTGATCGTCCCGCTCGAGGCCTGGCCCTCGTCGAGGTAGTCGTCCAGCGAGCCGCGGAACGCCGTGGCGTCGCGGAACAGCCCGTGTCCGTGGTCTCGGGCGAGGTCGGCAAGCGACTGGTGCAGCTTCATCGGATGTCCTTCGGGTAGGTCGTGCGGTGTCCGGGGTCTCAGGCCGCGAGGCCGAGATCCCTGCGGAGCTTCGCGACGTGACCGGTCGCTTTGACGTTGTACTGGGCGATCTCGATCCGACCATCGGCACCGACGACGAAGGTGGAGCGGATGACGCCTTCCACAATCTTGCCGTAGAGCTTCCTCTCACCAAAGGCGCCGAAGGCCTTGTGCACGTCCAGACCGGTGTCCGAGAGCAGCGTGATCGTGAGTCCGTCGCGCTCGCGGAACTTCGCGAGCTTGGCCGGGGCGTCCTTCGAGATGCCCACGACGGTGTAGCCGGCCGCCTGCAGCGAGTCGATCGACTCGGTGAAGTCGCAGGCCTGCTTCGTGCAGCCCGGGGTCATCGCAGCCGGGTAGAAGTAGACGATGACCTTGTTGCCGGCGCCGGTCAGGGAGGCCAGGGAGACCTCCTCGCCCGTGTCCGAGGTGAGGGTGAAGGCGGGGGCGTCGTCGCCGACGGCCAGGCGGGCCTGTTCAGACATGGGGTTCGTACTCTCCTGATGGGCAGGTGCTGTTGCAAGTGCCATGCAATAAGGTGGTCTTGCTCGTGACCATCTAACTACCCCGCGAGCCGTCCGCCGAACATCGGCTGACGTGGTCCACGAGTACGGAGCAGCCATGCACGTCCCTGACGGGTTCTTCAACGCGCCGACCTCGGTCGCCACCGGGGCCGTCGCCGCGGTCGGTGTCGGCGTCGCGCTGCGCAAGGCGCGTGCCGAGCTCGACGACCGGACCGCACCCATGGCGGGTCTGGTCGCGGCCTTCATCTTCGCCGGCCAGATGATCAACTTCCCGGTCGGCGCCGGCACGAGCGGCCACCTCCTGGGCGGTGCACTCGCCGCCGTCCTCGTCGGTCCCTGGACCGGCGCGCTGTGCATCAGCGTCGTGCTGCTCGTCCAGGCGCTGTTCATGGCCGACGGTGGTCTGACCGCCCTCGGTACCAACATCACGCTGATGGCCCTGGTCGGTGGCTTCGTCGGCTACGGCGTCTTCCGCCTCGTCCTGCTCGTCCTGCCGCGCAAGGTCACCTCGGTGCCCGTCGCTGCGGCCGTGGGTGCGCTGGTCTCCGTCCCGGCCGCCGCCACCGCGTTCACCCTGCTGTTCGCGCTCGGCGGCACCGCCGACGTGGCCACCGGGAAGGTCCTGGCCGCGATGGTCGGCTGGCACGTCGTGATCGGCATCGGCGAGGCGATCGTGACCGGACTGGTCGTGAGCGCCGTCCTGACCTCGCGCCCGGACCTCGTGCGCGGCGCCCGCGGGCTCGCCTCGAACCGTGCCCCGCTGATCACCAAGGAGACCTCGGCATGAGCGCCACCGGCACCACGACCTCGCGCCGCTTCCTGGTCATCGGCCTCCTCGTCGCCCTCCTGGTCGCCGGCGTCGGGAGCTTCTACGCCAGCAGCCACCCTGACGGGCTCGAGTACGTCGCCGGCAGGACCGGGTTCCTCGACACGGCCGAGGAGGATCCTGTGAGCACCGGCAGCCCCTTCGCCGACTACGGCACCGAGGGTGTCGACAACGAACGACTCAGCGGTGGCATCGCAGGCGTCGTCGGCGTCCTGCTCACCCTGCTGATCGGTGGAGGACTGTTCCACGTCCTCGGGCGACGCGGTGGTTCCGAGGAGTATGTGGACTCCCCGGAACCGCCGGTCGCGGCGCGGGACTGAGCCACCGCCGTGGGCGCCGGGCACGGCCACCGTCTGCACTTCCACGGGCACTCCCCGGTCCACCGGGCACCGGCACACCTCAAGATCCTGGCGCTGCTGGCCTTCGTGCTGGTCGTCGTCGCCACGCCACGGGAGTGGTACCTCGCCTACGCCGGTTACCTCGCGGTGCTGGTCGTCGTGATCGGGGTCTCCCGGGTCCCCTTCCTCTACCTGCTCCCGCGGATGGTGATCGAGGTCCCGTTCCTGGTGTTCGCGGCGCTGATCCCGTTCGTCGCCGAGGGTCCCCGCGTCGACGTACCCCTGGTCGGCGGGTGGGAGCTCTCGCTCTCCGAGTCGGGCCTGGTGGCCGCCTGGGGCCTGGCGGCGAAGGGCACGCTCGGTGTCCTGGCCTCGCTCACGCTGGCCGCGACGACGGAGCCGAGCGCCGTGCTGCGCGGACTGCAACGGCTGCACCTGCCGGAGCTGCTCGTGCAGATCATGGGCTTCATGGTGCGCTACCTCGACGTGGTGAGTGCCGACCTCGGCCGGATGATCACCGCGATGAGGTCACGTGGCGTCGACCCCCGGTCGCCGCGGCACTGGCCGGCGCTCGCGCGTACCCTCGGAGCCCTGTTCGTACGGTCCTACGAGAGAGGCGAGCGGGTGCACCTGGCCATGCTGGCGCGTGGGTACGACGGCACGTTGCCCGACCACGCGAGCCCCGGAGTCCACCGGTGACCCCTGTCCTCGAGCTCAACGGCGTCGCCTTCGCCTATCCCGACGGCCACCAGGCGCTCTTCGGTGTCGACCTCCACGTGCACCCGGGGGAGCGGGTCGCGATGCTCGGCCCCAACGGTGCCGGCAAGACCACCCTCGTGCTGCACCTCAACGGCATCCTCTCGAGTGAGAGCGGCCACGGTGAGGGCAGTGTCGCGGTGAGCGGCCTGCCCGTCACCCGCAAGAACCTCCTCGAGATCCGCCGCCGGGTGGGTGTGGTCTTCCAGGACCCCGACGACCAGCTCTTCATGGGCTCGGTGCGGGCCGACGTCGCCTTCGGTCCCGCCAATCTCGGCCTCAAGGGCGCCGCCCTCGACAAGCGGGTGATGGACGCCCTCGAGCAGGTCGGGATGGCGGACTACGCCGACCGGCCGCCGCACCACCTGTCGTTCGGGCAGCGCCGCCGGGTCGCCGTCGCGACCGTGCTGGCGATGGAACCCGAGATCCTGGTTCTCGACGAACCCAGCTCCAACCTCGACCCGGCCTCGCGCCGGGAGCTCGCCGACATCCTCCGCGGCCTCGACGTGACGCTGATGATGGTCACCCACGACCTGCCCTACGCCCTCGAGCTCTGCCCGCGCGCCGTCGTGCTCAGCTCGGGCCGTGTGGTCGCGGACGGCCGGACCTTCGACATCCTCACCGACGAGCACCTGATGAGTGCCCACCGACTGGAACTCCCGTGGGGCTTCGACCCGCGCACCATCAGCATTGATAGCCTGCCGGGGTGACGGACACTCCCTCTGACATCGAGCGCGAGATCGAGGAGGCCCGCGAACGACTTGCGGGCACCATCGACCAACTGCTGCACCGGTCGCACCCCAAGACGATCATCGGTCGTGAGGTGGCGCAGGTGAAGGCCTACTTCGTCGATGCCGCCACGGGCGAGCCGCGCACCGACAACATCTTGAAGACCGTCGGCGGTGTGGCGGGCGTGATCGCCTTCTTCGTCGTCGTCCGCAAGATCACCCGCTGAGGGGTCGATCAGGCGTGTCCGACAAGACACCCATCAAGATGCTGCACGACCGCGTCCTGTGCGAGACCGACACCGAGGCCGGCGAGCGCCGGTCCTCGGGCGGCATCGTGATTCCGGCGACCGCGGCGATGGGCGCGCGCCGGCTGGCCTGGTCGCGCGTCGTCGCGGTCGGCCCGCACTGCCGCTCGGTGGTGCAGGGCGACAAGGTCCTCTACGACCCCGAGGACAAGGCCGAGGTCGAGGTGTCCGGAGACGTCTACGTCGTGATGCGTGAGCGCGACATCCACGCCGTCGCGGCCGACCGCCTCGGCGACGAGGCCGCGGGTCTCTACCTCTAGCACCACCTCCAGCACCGCCCTGTGACGTAACGCACACTTCGGCGAGGCGTTACCAACATGTGCGCACTCCTCGCCTGCTGACACTTCTCGCTGCCCTCCTGGTGGTCCCCGCCCTCGCAGTGGCCGGACCCGC
This sequence comes from Nocardioides sp. Root190, assembly GCF_001428565.1. GTDB lineage: Bacteria > Actinomycetota > Actinomycetes > Propionibacteriales > Nocardioidaceae > Nocardioides. The sequence goes on from NZ_LMIA01000009.1 coordinate 239,112, forward strand.
CGGGGCCGAACGGGTGCAGGCGGCTGCGGCGGCGCCGTACGACGCGACGATCCGGATCACCGAGCACGGGATCCCGCACATCACCGCGTCGACCTGGGGATCGCTCGGCTACGGCAGTGGGTACGCCGCCGCGCGCTCCTCGATCTGCAACCTGGCCGACACCGTGCTGACCGCGCGCGGTCAGCGCTCGCGCCACCTCGGCGGCGACGCCCGCTACCTCGACGGCGTCTCGCTCGATGCGACCAACCTGCAGGTCGACACCTTCGTCACGGACCTGCGCAACCGCAAGGTCGTCGAGAACCTGCTCGTCTCGCCGGCAGGCCCGACCGCCCGGGCCCGCGAGATGGTCAAGGGCTACACGGCTGGCATCAACCGGTGGCTGCGCGACAATCCCATCACCGACCCGGCCTGCCGCAACGAGGCGTGGATCAAGCCCGACGCGACCGAGATCGACCTCTGGTACGGCGTCTACATGGCAAACCTGATCGCCTCCTCCGGGAACTTCCTCACCGACATCGTCGAGGCCGACCCGCCGACCCTGCAGGACCCGGGACTGCCCGACCTCGGCATCGACCTCCCGCTGCCGACGAAGACGGAGGACGTCGCCGCCTACGCCGCGAAGGTCGACAAGGAGGCGCTGCTGAAGGCGCTGGGCCAGGAGAGCGACTTCGGGTCCAACGCGACCGCGATCGGCGGCGACAAGAGCTCGACGGGGCGCGGCATGATCCTGGGCAACCCGCACTTCCCGTGGGTCGGTCGCTACAAGTTCACCCAGCAGCACCTCACCATCCCGGGCAGGTACGACGTCGCCGGCGCCTCGCTGATCGGCTCACCCGCCGTGAACATCGGCTGGAACAAGGATGTCGCCTGGAGCCACACCGTCTCCACGGCGTACCGGTTCACGCCGTACGAGTACTTCACCGTCGGTCCGGGCGCGCTCTACCTCAGCGCCAACGGCCTCCTGCGCAAGGCCGAGCGCCGCTTCGTCGACGTGGTCGTGAAGCAGGCCGACGGATCGCTGAGGACGGTCCGCGAGGACGTCTGGCGGACCCCGCAGGGCTACGTCATCGACAGCTCGTCGCAGTTCATGGGCTGGTCGCCGCTCAGCTTCTGGGCGATCCGCGACGCCAACGCCGAGCACCTGCGCACCATCGACACCTTCCTGTCCATGGGCGAGGCCACCGGCAGCCGCGACCTGCTCGCCCGCCAGGACAAGGGCGGCGGGATGCCGTGGGTCAACACGATCGCGGCGGACCGCAACGGCGAGGTCCTGTACGCCGACCACAGCGTCGTCCCGCACGTCACCAATGCGATGGCGACCCGCTGCCTGACACCGGTCGGCCTCCTGCTCAAGTCCGTGGCCGGCCTGCCGGGACTCAACGGCCTGCTCGCCGACGGCCTGTGCAAGTGGGGCACGGATGCCGACGCGCAGCGACCGGGCATCCTCGGCCCGGCGAAGCTCCCTGCCGTCGTACGACGCGACTGGGTGATGAACGCGAACGACTCGTACTGGACGCCCAACGACAAGGTGCGCCTCGAGGGCTTCTCCTCCATCATCGGCTGCGAGAAGTGCGTGCGGACGATGCGCACCCGGATGGTGCAGCAGTACGTCGTGGACCGGCTCGCCGTCGGCAAGGAGACGCCGACGACGCTGCGGGGCCACGAGCACGAGAACAGGGTGCGTGCCGCCGAGGTGATGCGGGTGGGCGGCAAGCTCGACCAGGTCTGTGCCCGCACCGGGGAGACACGGGCCTGCGCCGTGCTGAAGGCGTGGGACGGTCACTCCGACGTCGACTCGGTCGGCACGCACCTGTTCGAGGCGTTCGTCGAACGCGCGCCCACCGGGTTCAACCTGTGGACGGTGCCCTTCGACGCCAGGGACCCGCTCCACACCCCCCGGGGCCTCAAGACCGACGCCCGCGTCGTGAAGGCCATGCAGGAGGCCATCGACGCCGTCCGTGACGCCGGCGTGGCCTTCGACGCGCCGTGGGGCTCGTTGCAGGTCTCCGGGGACCGTGGAGCGCCTGCCCTGCCGATCGGGGGAGGCGAGGGCGACCTGGCCGGCAATGCGAACGCCGTCGCGTCGAGGAACCCGGCCTCGAACACGGACCGCTACAAGCCGGTCAGCTACGGGTCCTCGCACATCCAGGCGATCTCCTACCTCGCCGACGGCAGCGTCGATGCCCGCACGATCCTCACCTACAGCCAGGACGAGGACCCGGCGTCGCCGTGGTCGAGCGACCAGACGAAGCTCTTCTCGCGCGAGCAGTGGGTGCGCTTTGCGTGGACACCGGCCCAGATCAGGGCCGATCTGGTGAGCACGGTCGTCCTGAGCGGCAGCTGACCCCTAGCCTGCCTCCATGTCTGTCGAGGTCGAGAAGCACGGTCCGGTCACCCTCGTCACCCTGGCGCGGCCCGAGGTCCGCAACGCGGTCGATGCCGAGCACGCCCGCGCCCTGACGGCGGCCTTCGAGGAGTTCGACCGCGACGACACCGCCTCCGTCGCCGTCCTGCACGGCGGCGGCGGAGTCTTCTGCGCCGGCGCGGACCTCAAGGCGGTCACCCGCGGCGACGTCGAGGTCGGTGCGCCCGGCAGCGGCCCGGATGCCGGACCCGCCGGAATGGGGCCGACCCGGATGCTGCTGTCCAAGCCGGTCATCGCTGCCGTCGAGGGCTACGCGGTCGCGGGCGGCCTCGAGCTCGCGGTGTGGTGCGACCTGCGGGTGATGGATCCGGCGGCCGCGTTCGGTGTCTTCTGCCGCCGGTGGGGGGTGCCGCTCATCGACGGCGGCACGATCCGGCTGCCGCGGTTGATCGGCCACTCGCACGCGCTCGACCTGATCCTCACCGGACGCGAGGTCGGTGCCGAGGAGGCGCTGCGGATGGGCCTGGCCAACCGGGTCTCGGCGCCCGGCGCGGTGCTGGAGGAGGCGCTGGCGCTGGCCGCACAGCTCGCCGCGTTCCCGCAGACCTGCCTGCGCGAGGACCGCCTGTCGTCGTACGAACAGCACGGGCTGGGGATCGAGGACGCGCTCGCCGGCGAGTGGAAACACGGACTCCGCTCGCTGGCCACCGATACGCTCGACGGCGCGTCGCGTTTCGCGCGGGGCGCCGGGCGTCACGGGGCGTTCGAACAGTAGCCAGTTCGGGAGGACGACGTGGTCAAGGGTCCGGGGCGCGACCAGCGAGGCCCGATGGAGCGGCTGGTGCGCATCGCGGCCATGCTGCAGGCGCATCCCGAGCAGGGCGTGTCCGGCGACAAGCTCATCCGGGTGGCGGGGTTCGGCGGTGGCAAGGACGCCGGGACCCAGCTCTCCCGTGACATCGCCAACCTCGCCAAGCAGGGTTGGCAGATCGAGAACGTCGCTGCCGCCGGGGAGACCGCCGTCTACCGGATGACCACCGTCGACAACCGCCTGCGGGTGCGGCTCTCGCCCGGCCAGGGCGCGGCGCTGCGTCGCGCGGTGCTGATGGCGGACCGTGGTGACCTGGCCAAGCGGCTCGGCCTGCCGGAGTCGGGCACGACCAGCGAGGCGCCGGCTGCGGCCGCGCTGCGCGCCGTGCCTCCTGCCGACCTGGGCCTGGTCGTCGATGCCGTGCGTGACCACCAGCTGCTCCGCTTCGGCTACAAGGGCACGACCCGGGTCGTGCATCCCGAGTCGGTGCGCAACCAGAACAACGTCTGGTACCTCCGCGGCGTCGAGGACACCGACCCGGACGACACGGTCGTGAAGGCCTTCGTCGTGTCCCGGATGACCGACGTCGACGCGGACGGACCCGCCACCGCGCGCACGCTTCCGCCGGTGCGCCACACTGCTCTCCATCCGATGGCCTGGGAGATCGACCCGCCCGTCGAGGTGGTGCTGAGTGCACCTGCGCACTACGAGCCCGACGTACGACGCTGGCTCGGCGAGCCGGAGGACGTCACGCCCGGGGAGGACGACAGCGTGCTCCTGCGCTACCGCGTCACCCATCGGGCCGCGCTCCGCACACGGCTCAACGAGCTCGGTGACCGGGTCCGCATCGTCAGCCCCGACGAGGTGCGCGCCGAAGTGATCGCCGCCCTCGACGCGGCCCGTGGAACGAAGGCGACCCCATGAGCACGCCACGGTACGTCGAGCGGATCGCCCGCCTGCCCGAGGTCTTCGAGCGCCTGTCGCGTCAGCCCGACGGCATGGCGCTGGAGGAGCTGGCCCGTGAGTTCGACGTCTCCGTCGCCGAGCTGCGCGAGGACCTGCTGGCCTTCTACACCGCCGACCTCGGTGGTGAGTGGCTGCTGTCGCGCCCGGACGTGCTGGAGTTCCTCGGCCCCGACGGCGACAGCGAGGATCCCGGCACCGCCGGCATGGTGCGCCTGGTTGCCGAGGGACCGGTCGACCTGGGGGTCGAGTACGTCGACGCCGGCGAGCTCGGACTCGTCTACACCGCAGCCCTGGCCCTGCTGGAGATCGAGCCGGACAACACCGAGCTCAGCGAGGCCATCGACGTGCTCGCCGAGACGATGTTCGGCCCGAGCCTTCCCGACGAGGTCGACATCGCGCCGGGCGTCCGCGCCTGGCACCGCCTGCTCCCGGTGCTCCAGCGCGCCGTCGACCAGCGCCACGTCGTACGGATCGTCTACTCCCGCGCCTGGCACCCGGGCGTGACCGATCGGGACATCGAGCCCTACCGGCTCGAGCAGACCCGACGCGGCTGGGAGGTCGACGCCGGACCGCCGGACGCGGACGGTCGGCTCCGCACCTTCCTGCTCTCCAACATCAGGTCCGCCGACCTGCTGGACCGCACCTTCGAGGTGCCCGGTGACGTCACCGAGCGCCTCGCCGCGCAGCGGGCCACCAGCACCGTCCGGGTGCTGTTGCCGCAGAGCGCGCGTTGGGCCGCCGACTTCTATGCCGAGCAGGTCACCCTCGTCGAGGACGACGAGGAGGACGTGGTGGTCGACCTGGAGCTGCTGCCGCCGGTCGAGGGACGGGTCGGACGACTGTTGCTCGCTGCCGGTCCGCTGGCGACCGTGCTGGACCCGCCCGATCTCGACAGCGCGGGTGTCGTCCTCGCCGAGGAGCTGATGATGCACCACGCCACGGAGCGCGCCGAGGACTGATCAGCAGGGCTGCACGAGCGGCACTGCTCGTTCACGTGACTGCTCGTCCAGGTGGATCGCCCCACCGCGGCCGTTGCCGTCGACCTCGATGGTGGCCCCGCCCTGGGACGAGGTGACGACGAGGTCGTCGCCGCTCCACCGCAGCCCCAGGTCCCGCACCCCGTCGCCGTCGACGCACCCCACGGTGTGCCAGTGGTTGAGGAGCCGACCCCGCTGCTCGACACGGATCTCCCAGCGGATGTCGAGGAAGCCGACGTCGACGACCATCGTGCGCAGCGAGCCGTCGTCGTTCACGACGTAGGAGAGGTCGTCGTTGACGTCGCTCGAGGCGAACACGTCCCGCTCGAACGCCTTCGCGGCCCACGCCGTCGTGACCACCGCGCCGATCACCAGGACCACCAGGCCGACGACCGGTCGTGGCACCAGGATCGCGGCTGCGACGGTGAGCACGGCGAGGCCGGTGGTGCCGAAGCCGAACGGATGGTCCATCCATCGGTAGGACAGCACCAGGCCGAGCTCGTCTCCCACCCACCCTGCGGCACCGGTGACGAAGAGGGCGCCGCCGACGAGCACCGCCAGCCACGACCACCCGCGGAGGTGGGTCCTGGTCGTGGGCATGCGCCGAGCCTAGAGGTGCGTTCCCTGCGATCCCGGGCGATCCCGGGCGATCCCGGGCGATCCCGGGCGAATGGTGCGATCATGCTCACGTGTCACGCCGCGCGATCCCGCTGCTGTGGATCCTTGCCGGAGAAGCCCTGGTGTTCGCCGTGACCGTCAGCGACCTTCGAGCGACACCGAGCGACCCCGGCCCGGGTCTGCGCTCGTTCTGGATCGGTCAGGTCATCGTGATCGGCGGACTGATGCTCACCGCCATCGCCAGCAGGCTGCTGCAGGGCGGCGGGGTGCTGGGATCGCTCTTCCAGTGCGCCGGCCTCGTCGGCTTCCTGTCCTTCTGCTGGTGGGCGCTCCACGGCCCGGATGCCGGCTTCGACGGCACGCCGTGGCTCGCGGTGGCGATCGGGTCGGTGGTGGTGCAGGCCGTGACGGCGCTGGTGATCCTCGGTCGTGGAGGAGACGGCTAGCGAGTCGTCTTCAGGATCGGGAGGTCGGGGACAGCGGCACGTGCGGGCGCCGGGTGTCAGCCAGACTGAGGACGTGAACAAGCCGCAGGACGAGCAGGGAGTCCAGACCGCGTACGACGAGGTCGCGGACTCCTATGCTGACCACTTCCGGTCCACGGAACCCGAACAGCCCGTCGAGCTGGCGATGGTGGCGCACTTCGCGTCCTTGCTGTCGGGGGAGAGGCGGGTCCTGGACGCAGGGTGCGGCGCCGGACGTCTGTTGCCCGTGCTCGCGGCGCTGAACTGCAGGGTGGAGGGCGTGGACCTCTCGCCCGGCATGATCCGTCGGGCACAGCAGGACCACCCGTCATTCACCACGCAGGTCGCGTCACTCACCCACCTGCCGCATCCGGATGGATCCTTCGACGGGTACTTCTCCTGGTACTCGACGATCCACAGTCCCGGTGAGGACTTGCTGCGCATCTTTGGCGAGGCCAAGCGCGTGCTACGGACAGGCGGTCATCTCCTCGTCGCCTTCCAGTCCGGCCGCGGGACCCACGACGTTGCGGGCGCGTACCGGCGCCATGGCCACGACATCACCCTGGAGCGCTACAGGCGAACCCCGGACCAGGTCGCGACGGTGCTTGCCGCCGCACGCTTGCGGGAGGTGGCGCGCCTCGAACGCCAGCCGGCGGGCGCGGACGAACGCGACAGTCAGGCTGTCCTCATCGCACAGTGCTGACCAATCGCTCGTCCCGTCGTGTGCCCGCTCATCGGTGGGCGGATCGGTACCGTGAGCCCGCCGCTGTCAGGCGGCGTCGTCGAGGACGAGGTTGATGGTGTGGAACCCGATCTCGGGGCGTGGTCGTGGCCGCTCGCGGGGTGGTGGTGTGAGCTTGCGGGTTCCGGTCGCATCGACCAGGTAGTGGGCCCCGTGGGGATCTCGCCAGACGATGATCCCGGGGAAGGGTTGTCGACACTCCCAGCGTTGGCCGTCTTCCTGGTGGTGGGTCTTGATGCGGTGGTGGGTGCGGGTCATCGGTCCGAGGCTCCCGGGCTCGGTCTTCCCGCCTTCGGAGTAGGGGAGGTTGTGGTCGAGGTCGACCCGACGGGTGGTGTTGGCCGCGTAGGGGAAGATGTCGCCGCCGTGGATCAGGTGGACTGCTTGGCGCATCGCGTTGGGGATCTCGTAGGCGTCGACGGGTGCCTGGTTCGCGAGGTTGATCACCGGTGCGACAGTGACCTTGCCGGCGACGTGGGCGATCATCTGCCTCGCCCAGGCGATGGTGACGGGTCCGTGGTCCTCCATCCTGGCGATTTCGGAGTCGGGGGTCAGGTGCAGGTCGATGCGGACCTTGGGCTTGATGGGTCCGACGCCGAGGTCGACATGTGCTTCGGGGTTCGTCATGATCGCGAACGCGGCGAGCTTGCGCTCACGCAGATCAACCGCAGGCATCGTGTCTTCCAACGCCTTCGCGACTGCGGTGATGGCGATGTCGGCGGCCATCAGGGTCGTGATGTGGTCGCGGATGGTCAGGGTCGCGACCCCGTGCTTGTTGATCCGGCTCATCCGGATCCCACGCTCAAGCGAGGCAGCGTGTTCCTTGGTCTGGGCGAGCTCAGGGGACGCGGCGGCGACCTTGCCGTCCAGGACCGCAAGGAACCGGGACCACGCCAGGCGCCCGTCGGCGATCTCGTGGACCTCGGCATCGACCCACGCTGCCTGGGCCTCGGTCAGCTCCCGGGTCGCCTCGGCGACGCGGCGGGCGTGCCCGGCCCTAGTGGTCCCTGCCTTCAAGCCCGCAGCGAGTCGGGGGAGGCGGTGGTGGATGTCGACGGCGTCCGCGATCAGTTTCTTCGCTCCGTACGGGCTGGTCTGGATGCGTGCCGCGAACGCGGAGGCGGCGTACTCGGTGATCAGCGGCGTCCCGACCGCACCCGCCGGCATCGCCCGGTCCCGGACCCGTTTCGACACCGACGCCGACCTGTCGGGGTGGTGCAGCACCGCCCACTGGTACGCGGCCGCCATGAGGTTGCGCTCAGCCTGCAAACGGTGGGCGTGCTCGGACTCGGCGTAGTCCAGGACCTCGGTCCTGGTCATCTCGTCGAGCACTCGCGTGTTCATACGAGTATTGGACCAGAGGGATCCGACTGAAAGGGTGCCGAAGGAACAGGCCTGTGGAAAGCACTTCCCGTGTGCACCAATGTGGATGCGGAGCGGCCGTTGTCGGCGCCCTGCCCTAGGATTCTCGTCGAGTGGCTCAGGACGCGGGCTGCGCCAGGGTTGCTCAGCGACCCTTCGGCCAGGGGGTCCCGTTGCAGTCGCAGAGCCAGGTTGTCGTCCGAGTCGAATCAGGCTGGGTGCCGGGTCTGGTGCTCAGGGTGAGCCAGGACGGGCAGACGGTCCTCGTGACCTACGAGCTCGAGGGCAGGGTGTCCACGTCGTGGCTGTCGACCGAGGGCGTGCGCCTGTCGGAGTGATCCTCAGGCGGAGGCGGCGTTCTGCTCGTTGGTGGACGCCACCAGTTCCTCGGCCAGCGTGCGGAGCTTGATGTTGCTGGTCGAGGACGCCCGCACGAGGAACTGGAAGGCCCGGTCCTCCTGGATCCGGTACCGCTCCATGATGATTCCGACGGCCGTGCCGATCGCCTGACGCGACGCGACGGACTCGTTGAGCTGGTGCTCGTGGCGGGCCCGGCCGAGGGCGATCGAGGCGTGGGCAGCGAAGAGCTCGGCGAGCTGGACGGCGTCGGGGTCGATGCCGGGTGCGCGGGAGTAGAAGTTGAGGCCGCCGAGCGCGCCTTCGTCGGTGTAGAGCTGCAGCCCCATCTGGGCCCGCAGTCCCTGTGCGGCTGCCTCGGCGACGTACTGCGGCCACCGCGTCTCGCTCTTGATGTCCTGCATGATCGTGACGCCGCCGTGGGTGATCGCGTCGTAGCACGGCCCCTGGCGCAGTCCGTACTGCAGCGCGTCGATCTCCCACACGAGCTGGCCCGTGCCGGCGCGCGTCTCGATCTCGCCATTGCTGTGCGTGATGGAGATGCCGACGTGCTCGAAGCTGGGGATCGTGAGCTGCGCGGCGCGGACGATCGCATCGAGGGTCTCGTCGAGGGACCGCGGGCTGTTGATGGTCTTGGCCGCTCCGGCGAGTGCCGTGGCGGCGTCGCTGCCGTCGTGGGGCATGGAGTTCCCTTCCGTTGGCGTCTGTGCGGTACCCACGCGTTGCTCGCGCAGACCGCCTGCCCCTGGTCGTAGGGTGCTGGGGTGAGTCTCTCCCAGACCCTGGCCCGAATCGCCCTCGGTGCCACGATGACTGCTGCCGGCGTGACCCACCTGACGCTCGCGCGCGAGGAGTTCCGCGCGCAGGTGCCCGAATGGTTCCCGTTGGACAAGGACTTCGTGGTGCTCGCCTCGGGTGCCGTGGAGATCGGGCTCGGTGCCGCCTTCGTCGCGCTCCCGAAGCGGCGTCGGCTGATCGGGGGACTGCTCGCGGCGTTCTTCGTGGCGATCTTCCCGGGCAACATCGCGCAGTACGTCGAGCACAACGACGCCTTTGGCCTCGACACCGACGAGAAGCGCTTCGCTCGCCTGTTCTTCCAGCCGGTGCTCGTGCTGTGGGCGCTGTGGGGCGGCGGTCTGCTCCGTCGCGGTCGCGACGCGGATCGCTCCTGAACGAGCGAGAGGCCCGGTCGGACGACCGGGCCTCTCGTGTTCGGTACACCCCCTCGGACTCGAACCGAGAACCCAGTGATTAAGAGTCACTTGCTCTGCCAATTGAGCTAGGGGTGCATCTGGTGAAGCGAGGTGAAACATTACCAGCGTGCCCGCTGGGCGGTGAAATCGGGACCGGGTTGCGTGCGTCTCACCGCGACTCGAGCAGCGCGTGGGCCGCGTTGTGCCCGCCGAGCCCGCTCACGGCCCCGCCGCGCCGGGCTCCGGCGCCGCACAGCAGCACGGCGTCGTACGACGTCTGCACGCCCCAGCGCTCGGCCGGGGACTCGAGGCGGGCCCGGCTCGACGCCCACGGCCAGTCGAGGTCGCCGTGGAAGATGTGGCCGCCCGGCATGGCGAGCTCGGCCTCGATCTCCTGCGGGATCCTGGCCTCGATGCAGGGCTCGCCCGAGGGCGAACGCATCACCACCGAGTCGATCGGGTCCTCCAGCACGGCGTCGAGGGAGGCGATCGCAAGCCGGACTGCCTCGGCCTTGGCGGCGACGGGGTCGGCCTCGAAGAGCCGCGCGGGGGTGTGCAGCCCGAAGTAGGTCAGCGTGTGGGTGCCGTCCGGGACGTCCCCGAGGATCGAGGGGTCGGTGAGGGAGTGGCAGTAGACCTCGCCCGGCGGTGGCTCGGGGAGCTCGCCGCGGGTTGCTGCCGCCCAGGAGACCTCGAGGTCGGACTGTGCCTCGGCGAGGTGCAGGGTCCCCGCGAACGCGATCCTTGGGTCGAGTCCCGAGCGCAGCCGGGGCAGCCGCGACAGCAGGAAGTTGATCTTGAGCTGGGCGCCCTCGGGCTTGGTGACCGGGTCCTCGTCCTCACCGAGCAGGATCCGCAGGACCCAGGGGGCGACGTTGGCCAGCACGTGACCGGCCTCGACGACGTGCTCCTGCTCGCCGTCGTGCCAGCGGACCTCGGCGCCGGCCCCTGAGTCGGCCGGCCGGATCGAGCTGACCCCGGCGCCGGTGACGATCTGGGCGTCGGCGGCCACGGCCGCGCCGGCGAGCGCGTCGGTGACCGCACCCATGCCGCCGACGGGCACCCGCCACTCGCCGGTCCCGTTGCCGATCAGGTGGTACAGGAAGCAGCGGTTCTGGATCAGGCTCGGGTCATGCAGGGAGGCGAAGGTCCCGATCAGCGCGTCGGTGCCGACGACACCGCGCACCAGGTCGTCGCGGAAGCGGCGCTCGATCGCCCGGCCCAGGGGCTGCTCGACGACGTCGCGCCAGATCTCGGGATCCACTGCGCGGCGCAACTCGACGTCGGTGGCCAGCGGGCGGGTGAGGGTCGGGGCGACCTGCGCCGCGAGGTCGCCCAGGCCTGCGTAGAAGGCACGCCAGGCGTCGTACTCGTCGTCGGAGCCGGTGAGGGCCCGGAAGCTCGCGCGGGTCGCTTCGCCCTCGTCCCGCTCGACGAGGAGCCCGGTGTGTCGCCCGCCGCGGACGACGGGGGAGTACGACGCCGTCGAGCGACTCACGAGGTCGAGGTCCAGTGCGAGGTCGGTCGCGATCTGCTCGGGCAGCAGGGAGACGAGGTAGGAGTAGCGCGACAGCCTGGTCGGGAAGTCCGGGAACGCCTGGGCGGAGACCGCGGCGCCGCCGACGTGGCCGAGGCGTTCGAGGACCAGGACCGAGAGACCGGCGCGGGCGAGGTAGGCGGCAGCGGTGAGGCCGTTGTGGCCGGCGCCGACCACCACGGCGTCGTAGCGGGTCATGGCGCTGACCCTAGGGCGTGGTGGCGGGAATGGACCCGGGCAGGATATGGTTGACACGGCAACTAACACCGAGCCACAACACCTGGAGGTGGGTTCCATGCCCGCGATCACCGTCGACGACCTGACTGTCCTGCCGCGCCTGAAGGCGCCGGGGCTGGGTGACCAGCCGCGACCGGTCTGGCAGGTGACGACCGCACCCCAGGGCTACGAGGGGGAGGGCTTCCCTGTTCGCCGCGCGTTCGCCGGGATCGACATGTTGCACCTCGACCCGTTCATCATGATGGACCAGATGGGCGAGGTGGAGTACGCCCCCGGAGAGCCCAAAGGCACCCCGTGGCACCCGCACCGCGGCTTCGAGACCGTCACCTACATCATCGACGGCGTCTTCGAGCACCAGGACAGCCACGGCGGCGGCGGCACGATCACCAACGGCGACACGCAGTGGATGACCGCCGGCAGCGGCCTGCTCCACATCGAGACCCCGCCCGAGTGGCTGGTCCAGGCCGGTGGCCTGTTCCACGGCGTCCAGCTCTGGGTGAACCTGCCGCGCGACTCGAAGATGAACGACCCGCGCTACCAGGACATCCGCTCCAGCGAGGTCGCCCTGCTGACCGGCGCCGACGCGGGTGCGCTCGTCCGGGTCATCGCGGGCAGTGTCGACGGCCACGCAGGCCCCGGCTCGACGTACAGCCCGATGACGCTCGTGCATGCGACGGTCGAGCCCGGTGCGCGCCTGGACCTGCCCTGGAACGTCGACCACAACGCGCTGGTCTACGTGCTCAGCGGTTCCGGCAAGGTCGGCGCCACCGACGCGAGCGCGATCCGGACCGGCCAGACCGCGGTCCTGGGATCCGGTGACTACCTGACGATCGCGGCCGACGAGAAGCAGGAGAGCCGCTCGCCGAAGCTGGAGGTCATCGTGGTCGGTGGACAGCCGATCCGCGAGCCGATCGCCTGGGCCGGCCCGTTCGTGATGAACACCAAGGCCGAGGTCGCTGCGGCCTACGAGGACTTCCAGAAGGGTCGCTTCGGTCTCCCGATCGGCGGCTGATCCGGCGCGCGAGGCCTCAGAGGTCCTTCTCGAAGAAGGCCTCGGCGTGGGGGTTGTCGTTGTAGCGCTCGATGCGGCAGTAGCCCGAGCGGTCGTACATCGCAATCGCGTCGCGGAGCTGGCCGTTGGTGTCCAGGACGACCCGGTCGTGCCCCTTGGCGCGGGCCAGGTCCTCCAGGTGGCGCAGCATCCGTGAGCCGAGCCCGGCGCCCCGCCACGTCGAGTCCACCCACATCCGCTTGATCTCCGCCGCGTCCGGGCCCACGGCGGGGGCCGGTCGGATGCCGCCGTGGGCCACCGGGGCGCCGTCGGAGGTGGCCACGACCCAGGTCGCGTCCGGCTCGGGGACGGGCGGACCGGGGTCGAAGCCGGCTGGGAACAGTGCGTCGAGCTCGGCGAAGTAGTGGCCGGTCGCGACGAGTGCCTCCGGGGCCTCGGCGGTGACCTCCCTGAGATGCACCGTGGCAGCTCGCACCAACAGGTCCGCGGTGGCGAGCGCCTCGGCGAGCCGCTCCTGCTGGCGGCTGGTCAGGGGCGCCACGAGCGTCTCGGCCCGCTCGGCCGAGCGGCGCTCCAGGTCGTCGTACGCCGCCCGCCCGGCCGCCGTCAGGGTGGCGACCCGTCTCCGGCGATCGCCGGGGTCGGGCTGGGTGGTGAGGAGGCCGTCGTCCTCCAGTCGGCGCAGCATCCGCGACAGGTGTCCGGAGTCGAGGTCGAGGCGCTCGCGCAGCGCGAGCACGCTCGCGTCGCCGGCGCCGATCTCGAACAGCAACCGCGAGACGGCCAGTGGCCGGCCGGTGCCGAGGAAGGACTCGTCGAGCACGCCGACTCGCTGGGTCCAGGTGCGGTTGAAGCGGCGCAGGACGTCGGTGATCATTCTCTGACCTTAGTCAGACAAGATGTCAGCCCCAACGTACGTTCGGGTCGTCGACGTAGCGGCGCAGGTCGCGCAGCTGCTGGTCCAGCCGGTCCCGGGCCTCGAGGAGGCGCCGGTTCTCGCCGTCGACAGCGACGACGACCGTGCCGACGCCGGGACGGTTGACCAGTACGCCGTCCTCGATCAGCGTCTGTCGCGCGGCGGCCACGCTGGCCCCGCTCGCCCCGTAGTGGTCGCGCAGCTGGGGGATCGTGGGCAGGCGTTCGCCGCAGCCGAGCTCGCCGGAGTCGATCCGGCGGAGCAGGTCGTGGGCGATCTCTTCGGGACGCACGGCAGTCACTCCGATGGGGGGTCGGCGGCTAGTTCACCACCTGAGGTACCCGTTCGGGTGCTGCCGAAGGTAAAACCTGCGGTGGTGAATGCTCCGGGCGCCCTTAAGGTGAGATCCCGTCCGCTCGGAGACAGCAGGTGTCACATGAACTGGTTCTCGTGGGTCGTCATCGTCGTCGGCGCGTTGCTCGCCCTCGTGCTTGTCTACGAACTGCTCCAGCCGAAGGCCGCCCGGATCCGGTCCGGGCGGCGCGAACGCGACCATGGCGCCGCTTTGGAGCGCGGTGGCGTCGATCCGACGTCCAGTGCAGCGAAGACCGACGGCTTCGGTCCAGGGTTCTGATCATCCTTCCGAGATGAGATCTGGCCGGACTCGCCGCAGGCCGACCCGGTGCCCGGAAAACGCCTCGGCGGCCTGAGGCGGTGTGGGACCCTCGGAGGACCCCCCACGCCGGTCACGCCGGCACCACCGAGCCATGTGCCCGCTCAGAATGCTCCCCCATGCCTGACGACACCAGCGCGCCGCGGATGCGTCCGCGGCTCGTCGACGCGCCCACGATCCCGGCCGAGGTCCAGCAGCTCTTCGACTTCGTCTGGAGACGGCGCGAGGAGGCCGCCCGCCGCGCGGCCCACCGCCGCGACCGGTTGATGCAGAACTTCGCCCTGCGATCGCTGGGGCACCTCGTCGAGCTCCGCCACTGGTTGGACGGGCAGATGATCGCCTCCGAGATGACGGTGGACTACCTCCGCCGCTGCGCCGTCGCCGATCGCGCCCACCCCGACTTCGTGGCGGTGTGGGAGATCGACGACTGAGCAGGCTCTGCGGAACGCGCCCGACGGTCGAAAAGTGCAGCTGGCCTGCGGGACCGAGGTCTCCGCAGGCCAGCATCGGGGTGAGTAACGGGACTTGAACCCGCGACATCCGCCACCACAAGGCGGCGCTCTACCAGCTGAGCTATACCCACCATGTCGACGCAACCGTGGCCACGTCGGCGGAGACGAGTGTAGTAGTAGCTCGTCCGGAACTAGGAATCGGTGTCGGCAGTGGGCACGCCGAGGCCGGTGATGGACCCGCCGTGGCGTGCTGCGGCCTCACGTGCGATGTCCGCGTCGGGGCCCGGAAGCGGCACGAAGACGGTGTCCCGGTAGTACCGGAGCTCCTCGATGCTCTCCTGGATGTCCGCCAGTGCGCGGTGGTTGCCGCGCTTGGTGGGGGCATTGAAGTAGGAGCGCGGGAACCACCGCTTGGAGAGCTCCTTGATCGAGGAGACGTCGACGATCCGGTAGTGCAGGAACCCGTCCAGCTCGGACATGTCGCGCGCGACGAAGCCGCGGTCGGTGGCCACGGAGTTGCCGGCCAGGGCGGGACGGCTGTCCGGCGCGCAGTGCTCGCGCAGGTAGGCCATCACCTGCTCCTCGGCCTCGCGCAGGGTGACTCCGTTCTCGAGCTCCTTCAACAGTCCGGAGTTCACGTGCATGGTGCGCACGAAGTCGATCATCTGGTCGAGCGCCTCGGCCGGAGGCTTGATGATGATGTCGACGCCCTCGCCGAGGACGTTGAGATCGAAGTCGGTCACCAGGGCCGCCACCTCGATCATGGCGTCGTTGACCAGGTCGAGCCCCGTCATCTCGCAGTCGATCCAGACCAGTCGTTCGCTCACGATGCTGCACCCTACGCCTGCCTGCCGAACGGCCCGACACGGCTTCTCAGGAGCCGCTCAGAGGAGCCCTCTAATCTCGGGTCCGTGAACCGAACACTGGCCTGGGTGGGTCTGCTCGCCAGGCTCGTGACCGGTGGAGTGTGGATCGTGGCCGGCGCCCTCAAGATCACCGAGCCCGACGCCAGCATCGCCGCAGTCCGCGCCTACCAGCTGCTGCCCTCCTCGCTCGCCGAGGCAGTCGGGCTGGCGCTTCCGGCCGTCGAGGTCGTGATCGGTCTCGCCCTGGTGCTCGGCGTCCTCGCCCGCGGTGCCGCGGTGCTCTCCGCGGTCCTCTTCCTGGCCTTCGTCATCGGCATCGCGTCGGTGTGGGCCCGCGGGATCGAGATCGACTGCGGCTGCTTCGGTGGCGGCGGCGCCGATCCAGGCGCCTCGTCGGCCTATCCGTGGGAGATCGCCCGCGACGTCGCACTCCTCGCCGCCTCGGTGCTGGTGGCCGCGCTGCGGCGTACCCCCCTCGCCCTGGATTCCCTACTGTTCGTACGTCGCCCGGTGCCCGCCGCCGGTGCACCTGAAGGAGCTGAGAACTGATGTCCTCCAACAACTCGAAGGCCAGCGCGCGAGCGCAGAAGGTCGCCGACGAGCGGGCTGCTCAGGCTCGGCGGGAGACCCGTCGTCGGATCCTGACGATCGTCGGGGTCGTCGCCGCGATGGCGCTCATCGTCGGTGGAGCCATCACGGTCAGCCTGCTCAACAAGAAGGACGTCAAGGCGGCGCCCGCCGGTTCCAGTGAGTACGGCGTGACCATCGGCGACGCCGACGCCCCGCACACGGTGATCATCTACGAGGACTTCCTCTGCCCGTACTGCGGAGCCCTCGAGGCCGAGACCCGCGACGACCTGGAGCGGCTCGCCGCCGACGGCAAGGTGCTGGTCGAGTACCGGCCCTTCGACCTCCTGAGCCCCAGCTTCGGTGACTACCCGATCCGCGCGGCCAGTGCGTTCGCGCTCCTGCTCGAGGAGTCGGGCCCCGAGGTGGCGAAGAAGTTCCACGACCTGCTGTTCGAGAACCAGCCGTCCGAGCAGGACCCTGACTCGGTGAGCGACGACGACCTGGTCGCCTTCGCCGTCGAGGCCGGCGCCGAGGAGGCCGTCGTGCGCGAGGGCATCGAGGGCGTCAGCCACCGCGACTGGGTCGAGGCCGCGACCGCCGAGGCCAAGGACGCCGACGTCCAGGGCACGCCGACCGTCATCCTCGACGGCGAGGTGTTCGAGGACGGTCGCACCGTCCAGGACGTTGCGGACAACCTGGTGAAGGCGCTGGACTGACCTCCGTGTCCGAGCTGCGGGAGTTCATCGCCGGCCTGCCCAAGGCCGAGCTGCACGTCCACCACGTCGGGTCCGCCTCACCGCGGATCGTCTCCGAGCTGGCCGAGCGCCATCCGGGGACGGTGCCGGCGGACCCGGACCTGCTGAAGGACTTCTTCGCGTTCCGCGACTTCGCGCACTTCATCGAGGTCTACCTCGCCGTGGTCGACCTGGTGCGCACGCCCGAGGACGTGCGCTACCTGACCTACGAGGTCGGGCGCGAGCTCGCGCAGGGTCAGTCGGTCCGCTACGCCGAGCTCACCTGCACGCCGTACACGTCGGTCCTGCCCGAGGACCCTGCGAAGGGGATGGCGATCGAGGCCTACACCGAGGCCATCGAGGACGCACGGATCGCGGCCGAGCGCGACTTCGGGCTCGTGCTGCGCTGGATCTACGACATCCCGGGGGAGTCGGGCCTGCCGGCCGCCGACGCCACGCTGCGATTCGCGCTCGACCACCGGCCCGAGGGCCTGGTCGGGTTCGGGCTCGGCGGTCCGGAGATCGGTGTCCCGCGCGAGCAGTTCATCCCGCACTTCGCCGCTGCACGTGCCGCCGGCCTGCGCTCGGTGCCCCACGCGGGCGAGACCACCGGCCCGGAGACGATCTGGACCTCGTTGCGCGACCTCGGCGCCGAACGGATCGGCCACGGCACCTCCGCCGCCCAGGACCCCGCGCTGCTGGCGTACCTGGCCGAGAACCGGATCCCGCTCGAGGTGTGTCCCTCGTCCAACATCGCGACCCGTGCCGTCCCTTCGCTCGCCGAGCACCCGCTGCCACGCTTCGTGGAGGCCGGTGTCGTGGTGACCATCAACTCCGACGATCCGCCGATGTTCGGCACTACGCTCAACCGCGAGTACGAGATCGCCGCCGACCTGCTCGCGCTCGACCGGGGCGGCGTCGCCGAGCTCGCGCGGACCGGTGTCGGTGCGTCCTTCGCGCCCGACGACGTGAAGGCGCGGCTGGTCGCCGAGATCGACGCGCACGCATGACCCCGCTGGAGCTCTTCGACATCGACTCCCTCCTCTCCGAGGAGGAACGAGCGATGCGCGACAGCGTGCGCTCCTTCCTCGACGCACGGGTCCGTCCGCACCTCGGGGACTGGTACGAGGACGCCTCGATCCCGGTCCGTGACCTGGCTCGCGGTCTCGGCGACCTCGGCGTGCTCGGCATGCACCTCGAGGGCTACGGCTGTGCCGGCACGAGCGCCACCGCCTACGGCCTGGCCTGCCTCGAGCTCGAGGCAGCCGACTCCGGTCTGCGCTCGCTCGTCTCGGTGCAGGGATCGCTCGCGATGTTCGGCATCTGGAAGTGGGGCAGCGAGGAGCACAGGGAGACGTGGCTGCCGCGGATGGCCGCGGGTGAGGCGATCGGCTGCTTCGGGCTCACCGAGCCCGACTTCGGTTCGAATCCGGCGGGCATGCGCACCAGGGCCGTACGGGACGGCGACGAGTGGGTGCTGAACGGCACCAAGATGTGGATCACCAACGGCTCGGTCGCTGACGTCGCCGTGGTCTGGGCGCAGACCACCGACGGCATCCGCGGCTTCGTGGTGCCGACGGACACGCCGGGCTTCTCCGCTCCCGAGATCAAGCGGAAGATGTCGCTGCGGGCGTCGGTGACCAGCGAGCTCGTCCTGTCCGACGTGCGCCTCCCCGCGTCGGCCGCCTTCCCCGAGGTCCGTGGGCTGAAGGGACCGCTGTCCTGCCTGGACGAGGCGCGCTTCGGGATCGTGTTCGGCGCGCTCGGAGCGGCCCGCGACTGTCTGGACGTGGCGATCTCGTACGCGCAGGAGCGGGAGATCTTCGAGCGTCCCCTGGCGTCGTACCAGCTCACCCAGGCGAAGCTCGCGGACATGAGCCTCGAGCTCGGCAAGGGGATGCTGCTGGCGCTGCACCTCGGGCGGCTCAAGGACGCCGGTCGGTTGCGGTCGGACCAGGTCAGCCTCGGCAAGCTCAACAACGTCCGCGAGGCGATCGCGATCGCCCGCGAGTGCCGCACGATCCTGGGGGCCGCCGGGATCACGCTGGAGTACCCGATCATGAGGCACGCCAACAACCTCGAGTCGGTGCTGACCTATGAAGGCACCAGTGAGGTGCACCAGCTCGTCATCGGACGGGCGCTCACGGGGGAGTCGGCCTTCCGCTGAGGGCAATTGTTCAGGCCCCACGGAGCTCATACCTTCCGCGGGGCCACTGCTTTTGTACGACGACCGGCCGGCTCGCCGTGGGAGGCGCGCCGTCGCGCGGCGGCGGTGAGCGCCCCGGTGGTGCTGGTGGCGCCCCCGGCAGGATTCGAACCTGCGGCCAAGAACTTAGAAGATTCCTGCTCTATCCAGCTGAGCTACGGAGGCACGGGACGATCCAGCCGTCCCAGCGCCCGATTCTAGGGTCACCGGCCGAGCGGTGCTCCTCGGGGCGGTGCTCCTCATGTGTGGACCTGCACGATCCCGCGCACCAGCCAGTCCAGCGTCTCCTCGAAGCGCTCGGGGTGGTCCCACTCGCCGGGCGCGCGGATGTCGAGCAGCGTGGTGGCGACCGTCCAGTGCCCGACGTTGCCCGCCACGGTGACCGCGTCCCGTCGCCGGAGCCCGTGTCCGTCGAGCGCGTCGACCAGCCGTACGACGTACGCGACCGTCGCGTCGCGGTCGTCCGGTGTCATCAGCGTCCCCAGCCAGGGTCGGGCAAGCATCTCGTGGTGCAGCGTGCGCGCCCAGTTGGTCACCGTGGTGGGCAGGTCGGGGCCGGGGCGGAACTGCAGGTCCATCTCGGTGAAGGCGCGCGCGACGACGCCGCGCACGAGGGCCTCCTTGTTGCCGACCAGCTGGTAGATCGTCTTGGTCGAGCAGGAGAGCTGCCGGGTGAGGTTGCGTGCGTGCAGGCCCGCGATGCCCTCGGTGTCCAGGATCCGCAGCGCCTCCGCGTGGATCCGGTCCGCGGTCAGGGGGTCGCGGCCCATCGGGTCAGAGGTTGGTCGGGATGTGCATGACGGTGCCGCCGTCGACGACGAACTCCGAGCCGGTGGCGAAGGACGACTCGTCGCTGGCGAGGAAGACCACGAACGCCGCGACCTCCTCGGGCTGACCGGCCCGGCCGAGCGGGATGGGGATCAGGCCCTCGGGCATCTGGTCCGTGGCGGGCGTGCTGATCCGGCCCGGGTGCAGGGAGTTGCAGCGGATGCCGTGCGGGGCGAGCTCCATGGCCACGGACTTGGTCAGCCCGGTCAGGCCCCACTTGGAGGCGACGTACCCGTGCGCCCACGGGGTGCCGCGCAGCCCCTCGATGGAGGAGGTGTTGATGATCGAGCCGCCACCAGCGGCGATCAATGCATCGGTCGCTGCCTGGATGCCGAGGAAGGCGCCGGTCAGGTTGACGTCGAGCATCTCCTGCCACTGCGACTGCTTGTAGCGCTGGATCTGCCCGCCGTTGAAGATCCCGGCGTTGTTGAACAGCACGTCGAGCCTGCCGAACTCGGCGAGGGCCAGGGCGACGGCTGCGGCCCAGTCCTCCGCGGAGGTCACGTCGAGGTGGACGTAGCGCGCCGCGCTCTCCCCGAACTCCTCGCACAGGGCCGTGGCGAGCGCCTGGCCCTCCTCGTCGAGGAGGTCGCCGATGACGACCCTGGCGCCCTGCTCGACCAGCATCCGCGCGCTGGCGCCACCGATGTTGCGTGCGCCGCCGCTGATCAGCACGACCTTGTCGTCCACTCGTCCCATGCGCGGCAGGGTAACAGTGTTTTCCTATTTCTAGAACACGTTCTACACTCCGCCCATGGTCATTCGTGTCGCCCAGGTCGGGACCGGCAACGCCGGCATGCTCACCCTGCGCCAGCTCATCCAGGACGCCCGGTTCGAGCTCGTCGCGGTGGGGGTCTCCACGCCCGCCAAGGTGGGTGTCGACGCCGGCGAGCTCGCGCGGATCGACGTCGAGACGGGCGTGCGCGCGGTCGGCTCGCTGGACGAGGTCATCGCGACGAGTCCGGACTGTGTCGTCTACTGCGCGATGGGGGACACCCGACCGGTCGAGGCCACCAACGACGTCCGCGCGCTGCTCGAGGCAGGGATCGACGTCGTCGGTTCGGCGCCCGGGACGCTGCAGTTCCCGTGGGGCACGATGCCGCAGAAGGTCATCGACAAGGTCGAGACGTCCGCCAGGGCGGGCGGTGCATCGGTCTACATCACCGGCGTCGACCCCGGCTGGGCCAGCGACCTGGTCCCGCTCGCGCTGGCCAGCACCTGCCAGCGGATCGAGCAGATCACGTGCTACGAGCTCGCCGACTACGCGACGTACGACGGCGCGGAGGTCATGTTCGACCTGATGGGCTTCGGTCATCGACTCGACTCGACCCCGATGCTCTTCCTGCCCGGCGTGCTGGGTCTGGCCTGGGGTACGGCGATCCGGATGATGGCCACCGCCATCGGCATCGAGGTCGACGAGATCGTCGAGTTCTGGGAGGCCGAGCCGGCTCCCGAGACCTACGAGATCGCTGCGGGGACGATCGAGAAGGGCACCATCGCGGCGCTGCACTTCTCCATCAGCGGCATGGTCGACGGCCACCCGGCGATCGTGGTCGAGCACGTCACCCGCACCCGCGACGACCTGCGGCCCGACTGGGCCCGTCCGTCATCGGGCGGAGGTGCCTACCGGGTCGAGATCACGGGGGAGCCGAGCTATGTCGTCGACATCGTGCCGAGCAGCGAGCACGGCGACCACAACCACGCCGCGATCGTGGCGGCCTGCGGTCGGATCGTGAACGCGATCCCCGACGTCATCGCTGCCGACCCGGGGATCAGGACGACGCTCGACCTGCCGTTGCCGACCGGCCGCGGCACGTACGTCGCGCCGAGCTGACCTCGCGGCGGATCACTCCGACTTGTGGGCGATCGCGGCGGCGACCGCGTGGTGCACCTCGGGGTGGAACACCGACGGCATGATGAAGCTCGCGTTGAGCTCGTCGTCGTGCACGACGTGCGCGATCGCGTCGGCGGCGCGCAGGCACATCTCCACGGTGACCTCGGTCGCGCGCGCGTCGAGCAGCCCGCGGAAGACGCCCGGGAACGCCAGCACGTTGTTGATCTGGTTCGGGAAGTCGGAGCGACCGGAGGCCACCACGGCGGCGTACTTCGCTGCCTGCGCGGGGTCCACCTCCGGGTCGGGGTTGGCCAGTGCGAACACGACCGGGTTCTCGGCCATGGCGGAGATCCACTCGGGCTGGAGGATGCCGGGCGCGCTCACGCCGATGAACACGTCGGCGCCGGCGAGGACGTCCTGGAGTCCGCCACGTCGGCCGTCGCGGTTGGTCAGCGAGGCGAGCTCCTCGTGCGAGGGTGAGAGGCCCTCGTCGCCCGCGGCGAGCGCGCCGGACCGGTCGACGACCACGACGTCCTTGGCCCCGCCGGCGATCAGGAGCTTCACGATCGCCGTACCCGCGGCGCCCGCACCCGAGACGACCACCCGGGCCTCGCCGATGGTCTTGTCGACCACGCGGAGGGCGTTGGTCAGAGCGGCGAGCACGACGATCGCGGTGCCGTGCTGGTCGTCGTGGAAGACGGGGATGTCGAGGCGCTCGCGCAGGCGGGCCTCGATCTCGAAGCAGCGGGGCGCGGCGATGTCCTCGAGGTTGATGCCACCGAAGCCGGGGGCGATCAGCTCGACGGTGCGCACGATCTCGTCGGTGTCCTGCGTGTCCAGGCAGATCGGCCACGCGTCGATCTCGCCGAAGCGCTTGAACAGCGCGGCCTTGCCCTCCATCACCGGGAGCGCGGCGCCCGGTCCGATGTTGCCGAGTCCCAGGACGGCGCTGCCGTCGGTCACGACCGCCACGGCGTTGCCCTTGATGGTCAGGCGACGGACGTCCTCGGGGTTCTCGGCGATCGCCATCGAGACCCGCCCCACGCCCGGGGTGTAGGCCAGCGACATGTCGTCGCGGGTCTTGAGCGGGACCTTGGAGCTGACCTCGATCTTGCCGCCGAGGTGGATGAGGAAGGTCCGGTCGGAGACCTTGTGCACCTCGACGCCCTCCACGGCCTTCACGGCCGCGGTCAGCTCCTCGGCGTGCTCGGCATCGGCGGCCGAGCAGGTGACGTCCACGGTGAGCCGCTGGTTGCTCGACTCGGCGACGTCGATCGCGGTGACCATGCCCCCTGCTCCGGCGATCGCCGTCGCGACCTCGCCGACGACACCGTGGTCGACGGTGGTGTGCAGGCGCATGGTGATGGAGTACGACGAGGCAGTGGCGGTCTTGGAGGGCACGGGTCGAGTCTGGTCCCGCGCGGGGGTTACTGGGAAGTCGCAAGCGGGCGAACTCAACGACCAGATTGCTGGACACCTGTCCAGTCTGGTGTCATGCTTCGCCGGTGATGCCTGAGATCGGCTGCTACGGACTGGCCGGACACACTGACTCGCCGCGGGACCTCCTGGACGAGGTGCGCCTCGCCGAGCGCCTCGGGATCGGGTCCGTCTTCCTGTCCGAACGGTTCAACGTGAAGGACGCGGGCGTCATGGCCGGCGCCGTCGCGGCGGCGACCGAGCGGATCGGCATCGCGACGGCCGCCACCAATCACAACACCCGCCATCCGTTGGTGACGGCGACGCTCGCGACGACGGCGCACCGGCTGAGCGAGGGTCGCTACGCGCTCGGCCTCGGGCGCGGGTTCGACCTGCTCTTCGACCTGATGGGCCTGCCCCGGGTGACCGGGGCGCAGATGGCCGACGCCATCGGCATCTACCGGCGGCTCTGGCACGGTGAGGCCTTCGACCACGACGGTCCGGCGGGGACGTACCCCTTCCTGTCCCAGGACGCATCCTTCGACGAGGACATCCCGGTGCTGATGATGGCGATCGGGGAGAAGTCGCTGCGGCTGGCCGGCACGATCGCCGACGGTGTCGTGCTGCACACCTTCTTCACCGACGAGACCCTCGCCCGTGCCGTCGCGACCGTTCGCGGAGCCGCGGAGGAGGCCGGGCGCGACCCGGCCTCGGTGCGGATCTGGTCGGTGCTGGCAACGGTGGAGGACTCGATCCCCGAGGAGGCGCGGCTGCGCAAGCTGGTGGGTCGCCTCGCGACGTACCTCCAGGGATACGGCGAGGTGCTGGTCCGTGCCAACGGCTGGTCCCTGGAGGACCTGCAGCGCTTCCGCGAGCACCCGTTGGTCCAGGGCTACCCGGGTGCCTTCGACGCCGTCGGGACCGTCGAGGACCTCAGCCGGCTGCGCGACGAGGTGCTGCCCGAGGAGTGGCTCGCCGCGGCGGCCGTCGGGTCCGCCGAGACCTGTGCCCGTCGGGTCCAGGACCAGCTCGACGCCGGCGCCGACTCGGTCGTCCTGCACGGCGCGACGCCGAGCGAGCTCGCGCCGGTCCTGGAGGCCTGGCGCGAGGTGCGCGACGGCGCCGCCCTCGACGTACTCCCGGCCAACCCCGGTTGGGCGGCGGCGCGATGAAGGCGGCGCTTCCGCTCGTCACCGAGGTCGGCCAGCTCACCCCCGACTGGCTGGGTGACGCCCTCGGCCACCGGGTGGACACCGTGACCGCCGAACCGGTCGGCACCGGACAGATCGGCACCTGCTACCGACTCACCCTGACCGGTGAGCCGGGGCTCCTGTCGACCGTGCTGGCGAAGCTGCCCGCCGCTGACCCCGGTGCCCGCGCCCTGCTCGCCAACCCGTACCGCACCGAGCTCCGCTTCTACCGTGAGCTCCTGCCGACGCTCGCCGTCCGTGCGCCCCTGATGCATCACGCCGAAGGCGTCGGGGAGGACGGCGAGTTCGTGCTTCTCCTCGAGGACCTGGCCCCCGCTGTCCAGGGGGACCAGATCGCAGGCTGCACCGCAGCCCAGGTCGAGGACGCCGTCGTGAACCTCGCCGGCCTCCACGGACCGCGCTGGTGCGACCCCACGCTCCTCGACATCGAGGGCCTGTCGGTCAACGGCCCCGACGACGCCGCCCTGATGGCCGAGCTGTTCGGCCCCTCGGTCGACCTGTTCCTCGCCAACCTCGACGGACTTCTCTCCGAGGAGGACGCCGCCACGGTGCGGGAGGTGCCGGCTGTCCTCGAGAGGTGGGCGCTGGCGCGTGCCGATCGCTTCGCTCCTGTCCACGGCGACTACCGCCTCGACAACCTCCTCTTCCCGCCCGACGGCGGCCCCGGCGTCGTGGCCGTCGACTGGCAGACCTTGAGCCTCGCCCTGCCCGCCCGCGACCTCGCCTACGTGATCGCCACCAGCCTCGACCCCGACCTGCGCCGAGCCTCGGAGCAGGACCTGGTTGCGGCGTACCACCGCGCGCTCCTGGGGTACGGCGTCCCGTCGTACTCGCTGGAGGACTGCTGGGACGACTACCGCTTCGCCCAGCTCCAGGTCCCGCTCGTCGCTGTCTTCGGCCAGGCGTACGGCACCCGCACCGAGCGCGGGGACCAGATGTTCGCGGTGATGACGACCCGCTCCTGCGCCGCGATCCGGGACCTCGGCACGTTCGACGTCATCTGAGCGCCCCTCCCGTTGGTCGAGGAGGTCGCGCAGCGACCGTCTCGAGACCCGGTGACCCGGTGCCGGAACCCGCCGCCCCTTCGTGGCGCTCTGCTCAGAGCGCCTTCTCGAGCAGGGTGAACTCGAGGTCGTCGCGCCGGGGGATTCCGAAGCGCTCGTCGCCGTACGGAAAGGGTGAGCGTCGGCCGGTGTCCGTGTAGCCGCGCCGCGCGTAGAAGGCGATCAGGTCGGTGCGCTGGCGGATCACCGTCATCTCCATGACCGTGCACCCCCACCGGCTGCGGGCCAGCTCCTCGGCGTACGCCATCACCTGCTGGCCGAGACCGTCCCCTTGGCGTGCCGGGTCGACGGCGAACATCCCGAAGTAGCAGCGCTCGCCCCGCCGCTCGACGTGGCAGCAGGACGCCAGTGACTCGTCGCGCTCGGCGAGCACCACGACGCTGTCGGCCGCAGCGATCGAGGCCAGCACTGCGTCGGGTTCGGTCCGCTGGCCGTCCAGGAGGTCGGCCTCCGTCGTCCACCCGGTCCGACTGGAGTCGCCGCGGTACGCCGACTGGACCAGCGCCACGATCGCGTCGACGTCGTCGGTGGTGGCGGCGCGGAAGGTGGGGTGGGCGGGCATGGGGTGATCCTAGGGAGCGGTGGACGATCCGTTCTGAGCAGCCGACAAGGACCTCGTCAAGGTCGGTGTCCCGGCCGCTTCTTGGCACAAACGGTCGCCATGGTCGGACGGCCCAGGCCGATGGTCACGGCGAAGTCGCCGCCGCCGTCCTGCTTCTGCGACTTTCGCGGCGGCGCAGCATCGCCGTGGCTTCCTTGCCCAGCACCGGATGGAGCCGATAGGACTCGATCACGTCCCAGCCCTCGTCCTTCCCGAGGGTCGCCACCTTCCTGAGGAAGTGGATCCTGGAGTCGCCGCGCCTTTCCAACGTCAAGAACCCGACCAGTTCGTCGTAGTGCTCGCGTGTCGCGCAGGCGGCCAACGCCTGGGCTGCGCCATCACGCTGGCCCATGCTGCCGGGCTTGAGGTAGATGGCCTTGAGACGTTCCCAGTAGGACCGGGAGGCCTTCGTGCTCAGCAGGTGCCCGAGAAGTGATGCCAGCCAGTACGGCTGTCCGCCACGCTCAAACTGGTCCATCAGCACCGCCAAGGCAGCCGGACTCCTCCGCACTTCTCGCTCATCCAGCTCGTCCGTCGAGTCCACGCAGATGCCCACCTCAGCCAACATCTGCAGAATCGGCTCCTCGGCCTTCGCCCTGATGGCACCAGTCTCTTCTACGCTGTCGGCGAAGGATGGGCGCTTTGCCGGGCGTTGAGAGTCGCTGTTGACAGGAGGATCGACTGCGCCGGCAACCGTCTCGATCGCGGTGTCGTAGTCGTCCTGAGCCTGTGTCACGGGATCCTTGTCGTCCCTCAAGGGCTTCGACACGACCGTCAACCTCCCGAATGCGTCAGTAGTCGGCGCAATCCAAGCACGTGCCCTCGTACGCGCTCAGCTCGAATGAGTACTGACCGTGGCAGGGGCGGGTGCGTCAGCACGCGTGGGAGCACAATCGGCATTGTGCGCGGCGATCACATGACGATTCGGCTCATGACAGATGACACGAGCGGCGTGGCGCTCTGGCCAGATCTGGGTTGGGACTACCCGGGCTCCAAGTTCGAACACCTGTTCCTGTCGGACCGCGAGCCGGAGGATCTGCTGCCGATCACGCCTGCACTCCGGGATCGCCTGCGCGCCTGGGTGGACGAGTACACGGCGACCATCACCGAGCGGGTGAGCCTCGATCATGTGGACCACGATCGCCGCGGACACGCCCTCAGCCAAGAACTGCAGGCGGAACTCGGTCCCGAGTTCAAGATCAAGTACGTCTTCAACACCGATGACGTTCGTCGAGAGGTCAAGGCTGCTCGCGCGGAGCGCTGATGTCCGGCTGCGCAGTCGCTCATCGGCGTGTCCGATCGTTAGTCAGTGGTGCGCAGGTGCGTGATGAGGCCTGGTGCTGTCCACATTTCCCAACGGGGAGCGCGTTCTCCACAGGCCGCAACGCAACGCTATGAAGTGTCGGTGGGTCGTGATCCAATATGGGTATGGATCTCGGGACCGCACCTACTGCACTGATCGGCCGCTACGACGGCTGCTCGGTCGGTGAGCTGTTGACCGAGCTCGGTGTCGAATCAAAGGGCCGTCTGGCCTCCGAGGTCCGCGAATGGGTCGCGGTCGTGGCATGGGCGGACCAGAACGTCGTCGAGACCGTCGAGGGCGCAGCGACCGTCCTCGCGGGTGTCGTGGACACCGGGGTTCCGATCGCCGGGCTGGGTGCTCCACTGGTCAGTGAGTTCGCGTTGATGGAACTCATCGCGGTCCTGGGTCGCACCCCCGACGGGGGTCGGATGCACGTCGGACGCATCATCGAATGCGCCTGGCGACTCCCGACGTTCTACGCCTCCGTCATCGCGGGCCGGATCCCGCCGTACAAGGCCCACCGCATCGCCGACGCCACCCGCCCCCTCACCCAAGACGCCGCAGCATTCGTCGACCGCCAGCTCGCCGCCGTCGCCAATGTGGGCTGGAACCAGCTCGACCGACTCATCACCCAAGCGATCCTCCGGTTCGACCCCGAACGAGCCGAGGCAGAGCGCCAGAAAGCCCGAGAGCACCGGTTCTGCGACGTCTCCGACGTCGACGAGCACGGCAACGCGCTCATCACCGCCGTGGTCGACGTTGCCGACGGCCACGACTTCAACCAGGCCATCGCCCGCGAAGCAGAAGTCCGGGGACGTCTCGGCGACGACAGTTCCCTCGACGCCCGACGAGCACAAGCAGTGGGTGCGATCGCGCGTCGTGACCTGGCACTGGACCTCCTCACCGCCGACGAGGACACCGGTGAGATCACCGTCCGCTCCGCCGGTCGCAAGGTCGTGATGGACCTCCACATCACCGACACCACCCTCACCGGTGAAAACCCCGTCGGCAGGTGGGGAGACAAACCCGTCACCACCGCACAGATCAAGCAATGGCTCCGCTCCCGCGAACCCCGTCGGCAGGTGGGGAGACAAACCCGTCACCACCGCACAGATCAAGCAATGGCTCCGCTCCCGCGAAACCACCAGCATCATCATCCGCCCGGTCATCAACCTGGCGGACTGCATCCCGGTCGACTCCTACGAGATCCCCGACCGCCACAAACACAGAGTCAGGTCACGACGCCACACCTGCAGCTTCCCCAACTGCACGACACCCGCCGCCAAGTGCGACATCGACCACGAGATCCCACATCGCAAGGGCGGACCCACCTGCCCCTGCAACCTCCACCCNAGCTTCCCCAACTGCACGACACCCGCCGCCAAGTGCGACATCGACCACGAGATCCCACATCGCAAGGGCGGACCCACCTGCCCCTGCAACCTCCACCCGCTCTGCAGACGACATCACCGCGCCAAGACCTTCAGCGAGTGGCGCTACCTGAGCCTCACGCCGGGGCACTTCCTCTGGACCAGCCCTCGCGGGCGGCTCTTCCTCGTCGGCCCCGGCGGCACCAGAGCCCTCGACCCACCCCAGGTCATCGATCCCTGAGAGACGCCAGACCCCGCCGAGAGAGTGTCATCGGCGGGGTACAGGCACGCCCGGTCGTCTCGACCCGGCAACGGCTCACCCGCGCAGCGAGCCCATCCATTCCTCGACGGCGTCCGCGGTGCGCGGCAGCGATGCCGACAGGTTCCGGATCCCGTCGGCGGTGACGACGATGTCGTCCTCGATCCGGATGCCGATGCCACGCAGCTCCTCGGGGACGAGCAGGTCGTCGGCCTGGAAGTAGAGGCCGGGCTCGACGGTGAGGACCATCCCCTCGACGAGCTCGGCGTCCCGGTAGGCCTCGGGGGCGGCGTGGCCGCAGTCGTGGACGTCCATGCCGAGCATGTGGCTGACGCCGTGCAGGGTCCAGCGGGCGTAGACCTTGGAGTCGGGGGAGAGGGCCTCGTCCACCGGGACGGGGAGCAGGCCGAGGTCGTCGAGACCGTGGGCGAGCACGACCATGGCGGCCTCGTGCCCGGCGAGGAACTTCGCGCCGGGGCGCAGGGCCGCGATCGCGGCTTCCTGGGCGTCGAGGACCAGGGTGTAGAGGTCGCGCTGCAGGGGAGTGAACGTGCCCGAGACCGGCAGGGTGCGGGTCACGTCGGCGGTGTAGAGGTTGGCGCCCTCGACGCCCATGTCGAGCAGCACGAGGTCGCCGGGGACGATCGCGCCCGAGTTCTCGATCCAGTGCAGGGTCGTCGCGTGCGGGCCGCCGGCGACGATCGAGTCGTAGCCGAGGTCGTTGCCCATCGTCCGGGCGCGGCGGAAGAACGTGCCCTCCAGCCAGCGCTCACCGTGCTCGATGACGCGGTCCCACTCGCGCACGCAGTCCTCGAAGCCCAGGGCCGTCGCGTCGACGGCGGCCTGGAGCTCGGCGACCTCCCAGTCGTTCTTCACGAGCCGCATCTCCGAGAGCACGCGGGCGAGCTCGGCGTCGCGGGCCTCGTCAGCGGGGACCAGGCCGTCGACGGCAGCGGACACGCCGCGGTGGACCCGGGTCTTGGTGCCGGCCGCGAGGTCGTCGTTCAGGCGGTCGACGTGGCGGACCTCGATGCCGAGGGCGGCCTCGAGCTCCTCGGCGGAGGGCCGCTTGCCGGCCCACAGGGCGCCGTACTGACGGTCCCGGAAGAACTCGTCGCTGTCCCGCCCCGATCGGGGCCGGGCGTAGAGCACGGGCGCGCCGTCCGGTTCGATGACGAGCACCGCGTCGGAGGTGTGGTTGCCGGAGTAGTAGGCATGAGCCGTGTCGGCGCGGAAGCGGTAGTCGGTGTCGTAGGCGCGCACCTGGTAGCCGCCGCCCGGCAGGACCAGGCGTTCGCCGGGGAAGGCCTCGGCCAGTCGGGAGCGCCGCCCGATGGCCAGGTCGGCCAGGGGATGCCGCTCGATCTCGGCGGGCCGCTCGTCCCACCCGGTCCGCATGAAGGCGGCGTACGCCTCGGGGACGGCGGGGTCGTGCTGCTCGGTCTTGAGGTCCGCTCCGGGTACGGCGGACGGCGTGTTCAGGGGGGCGTCCTCACTCACCTTCCCGACTCTACGCCGCGAGGCAGGTCCGACGCCGCCACCGGCGATCAAGGGCTGACCGGAGCATCCCGATAGGCTGCGGCCCATGCGTCCAGGCCCCCGCAACAGTGTTGCCTTCACGGTCGTGGTGACCGTGGCGGTCACTGCCGGGGCCCTGCTGACCCTGCTCGTGCTCGCGCTGTCCGGTGCGCCCGGCACCACCCTGCTGGCCACGGCGCTCGCTGCGCTGCCGGTGGGCCCGGTCCTGGCGGCGTACCTCTGGCTCGACCGCTACGAGCCCGAGCCCCGGATCCTGCTGGCCTCCGGCCTGGCCTGGGGTGCCTTCGTGGCGACGATGGCTGCGCTGGTCCTTCAGGGCATCGGTGGCCTCCTGGTGGGCTTCACCGACGACTTCTCGCTGGCCGTCGCGGCCCCCGTCGTGGAGGAGGCGAGCAAGGGCCTGTTCCTGGTGCTGCTCCTCTGGTGGCGCCGAGCAGAGCTCGACGGCATCCTCGACGGCATCGTGTACGCCGGGATGGTCGGTGTCGGCTTCGCGTTCACCGAGAACATCCTCTACCTCGCGGCTGCCTACAACGGCGTCGACGGCATGGGCCCGGGCGGTGCCGAGGCCGTCACCGGCACGTTCGTGGTGCGCTGCCTCTTCAGCCCGTTCGCCCACCCGCTCTTCACGGCCTTCATCGGCGTCGGTGTCGGCCTCGCGGTCGCCTCGCGCAGCCCGCTGGTCCGCTGGACCGCGCCGCTGGGCGGCTACCTCCTCGCCGTCCTGGCCCACGGGCTCTGGAACGGCTCCACCGTCTTCGGTCTCGGCAGCTTCGTCGTCGTGTACGTCGTCATCATGGCGCCCGCCTTCATCGCGATGATCGCGCTCTCGTGGTGGGCCCGTGAGACCGAGGCGACCGTGCTGCGTGCCGCGCTCACCGACGCGGCCGATCGTGGCCTCCTCCCGGCCACCGACATCGGCTGGGTCGTCAACCTGCGCGGGCGGCGCGATGCGCGCCGGCACGCCAGGGCCAGCGGCGGCCGCGAGGCCGAGCGGGCGATGCGCGACTACCAACAGGCAGCGATCGAGCTCGGTTTCCTGCACCATCGGCTGCTGCGTGGCACAGCGCCGAAGGACTGGCAGGTGCGCGGGCAGGACTTCCTCGGCCGCATTCAGGCGGCCCGACCCCGGATCGCGTTCCCCGGACAGGTGGTACCCCAGCGATGACCCCCGGACACCAGGCCCCGACCGGTGCCGACCTGCCCTACGACGACCCGAGTGGTCGCATGCTCACCGAAGTCATCCGGCTGAACGGCTCGCTCAAGGCGGCGCCGCTCCCGCTCGACCTCCCGGGGGTCGCGGCACTGCGCGTCGGTCGTGACCACGTCATCGAGCAGCTCGAGGACTACATCATCCCGCGGCTGACCGAGATCGAGGCGCCGCTGCTCGTCGTCGTCGGCGGCTCCACCGGGTCCGGCAAGTCGACGCTGGTCAACACGCTGATCGGCCACAAGGTGACCACGCCCGGTCTGCTGCGCCCGACCACCCGCTCGCCCGTCCTGGTGCACCACCCGGACGACGCCCGCTGGTTCGGCGCCGACCGCCTCCTGCCGGACCTCTCCCGGGTCCAGCAGGCGACCAACGACCAGTCCGCCATCCAGCTCGTCCCGAGCCTGCAGGTCCCGCGAGGACTGGCGATCCTGGACGCACCGGACGTCGACTCCGTCGACGAGCGCAACCGCGAGCTGGCCAGCCAGCTGCTCGCCGCCTCCGACCTGTGGCTCTTCGTCACCTCGGCCGCCCGCTACTCCGACCAGGTCCCGTGGGACCACCTCAAGCTCGCGGTCGAGCGCAACACCGCGGTCGCCCTGGTCCTCAGCCGCACGCCCCCCGACGACGTGTCGACGGTGTCGGTGCACCTGGCCCGGATGATGGCCGCGCGCGGCCTCAAGGACAGCCCGCTGTTCGCGGTCGCCCAGGGCACGGTCAGCGAGGAGGGACTCCTGCCGGCGTCGTACGGCGCCGAGATCCGTGGCTGGCTGGAGGCACTGGCCGCCGATGCCGCGGCGCGCCGCGACGTCGTCAACCAGACCGTCGCCGGCGCCGTGCGCACGGTGACGCGCAAGGCGTTCCCGATCGCCGACGCCGCCGCCCTCCAGGTCGACGCCGTGAGTGGTCTGCTCGCCGCCGCCGACCAGGTGTACGACGGCGCGCAGGCCACGATCGTCACGGCCGCCTCCGACGGCTCGCTCCTGCGCGGGGACCTGTTGGCACGCTGGCAGGAGTTCGTCGGCAGCGGCGAGCTGGTCCGCTCCCTGGAGGCCAAGGTCGGCTTCGTGCGCGAGCGCCTGGTCAATGCCATCAAGGGCAAGCCCCAGCAGGCCGAGCGGGTCACGGTCGCGATCGAGATGGCCCTGCTGGCACTGGCTGCCGACCACGCCGAGCGGTCCGCGGCCCTCGCCTCGGATGCCTGGCGGCAGGAGACCTACGGCGAAGCCCTGCTCGCCTCGACCGCCGACGACCTCACCCGCGCCGGCCGCGGGATGCGCAGCCGTGCTGCGCAGGAGATCCGAGGCTGGCAGGAGGAGCTCCAGGAATTCGTCCGGCACGAGGCGGGCGACGCCCGGCACAGTGCCCGTTTCCTCGCCCTGGGCGTCAACGGCCTGTCCGCGACCCTCGGCGTCGTCGCCCTCGCCGGCGAGCAGCCCGGCGGCCAGTCCGCTGAGTCGGTCCGGTTGGGGCGCACCCTGCTCGAGACGATCCTCGGTGAGGACGCGACGGCCCGGGTCCTGGACCAGGCCCGCGGCACGCTTGCACGTCGGCTCACCGGACTGATGGGTGCCGAGCGCGCCCGCTACCTCGCGCCCGCCGCGGAGTGGCAGCTCAAGCCGGACGCCGCAGACCAGTTGCGCCAGGCGGCGCGACGGGTCGACGACCTGCGGTTCGCCGCAGCCAAGAAGGGAACAGGTGGACACCTGTGACGAACGACCTGGGTGACCTCGCCACGCGCGGCACCGCGATCGGAGGCCGCGTCAGCAGCCTCGGCGACGCGGCTCTCGCGGCGCGGGGACGGGTGCCCGACGAGCTCCTCGACGAGGTCGCCGCCGCCGCGGACAAGGCCACCGGCCGGCTCCGCCTCTCGGCACGCCACACCGTCGTCGCCATCGCTGGCGCGACCGGTTCGGGCAAGTCGTCGACGTACAACGCCCTCACCGGCCTCGAGCTGTCCTCGGTCGGCATCCGTCGGCCCACGACCTCCTGGGCGACTGCGGTCGTGTGGGGGAGCGAGGGAGCGGAGGAGCTGCTCGACTGGCTGGGCATCCCACCGCGTCACCAGACCATGCGTGACTCGATGCTCGACACCCGCCGCGAGGACGGTGCGTTCGACGGCGTCGTCCTGCTGGACCTGCCCGACCACGACTCGACCGAGGTCGCCCACCACCTCGAGGTGGACCGCCTGATCGCGGTGTCCGACCTGATGGTCTGGATCCTCGACCCGCAGAAGTACGCCGACGCCGCGGTCCACGACCGCTACTTCAAGCCGATGGCGACCCACGGCGACGTCATCCTCGTGGCGCTCAACCACATCGACACGGTGCCCGTCGACCGCCGCCAGGCGATGGTCGACGACGTCCGTCGCCTGCTGGCCGCCGACGGTCTCCCGGACGTCACCGTCCTGCCGATCTCGGCGAAGGAGGGCATCGGCATGGCCGAGCTCCGCGCCGAGATCCACCGGCGCGTGCAGGACAAGCGGAGCACGACCTCGCGGGTCGAGGCCGACATCGCTGCCGCCGCCGGTCGACTCGAGGCCGCCGGAGGCACGACCTCCCCTCGGGAGCTCCCTGCCCAGCGCACCCGTGAGCTCGAGGAGGCCGTCGCGGACGCCGCGGGCGTCTCGGCCGTGGTGAGTGGCATCGAGCGCACCGTCGGCACCAAGGCGCGGGCGGCCGTCACCTGGCCGCCGCTCCAGCTGCTCAGCCGGCGTGACGCCGACGTCGACGCGATCGACGACGACCCCCGGATCTCGCCGCTGGACCGTCCCACGGTCGACACCGCCATCCGCGGACTGGCCGACGAGGCCGGCGAGGGCGTCGGACGTGCCTGGGCCTCGCACCTTCGCAGTGCCGCGACCGGACGCCTCGCGGAGATCTCCGACGAGCTGGACCGTGAGCTCGGCCGGGTCGACCTCGGTGGCCGACTGCCGATCTGGCTCAACCTGGTCCGGGTCCTGCACTGGGTCCTCCTCGCTGCCTTCGTGGGCGGCCTCGGCTGGTGGGGCTACGCCGCCGTCCGCGGCACGGTCGAGGACCTTCCGGAGGTGGCCGGCCTCGCGCTGCCGCTGGTCGTCGGGGTCGCGGGCCTCGTGCTGGGTCTCGTGCTGGCCGTCGTGGCCCGCGGGATGGTCGGTGGACTGGCCCGCACCCGCGCCGACGAGGCGGACGAACGACTGCGCTCGATCGTGCACCAGGTCCTCGAGACCCAGGTCACCAAGCCGGTCGCCGCGGAGCTGACGTCGTACGCCGCCTTCCGGCGGGGCATCGCCGGCGCTCGTCCCTGACGTCCCTCGGGTCGTCGGGACGACCGCTCGTCCTGCACATCCGGCCCTCCGCGCACGGCTGTGCACAGGCGTCCGCGCCACGGTCGCGACGTGTCAACGGATCGCGGTGGACTCCTCCTCGACCGGCCGCACGGGCGTCCGGCGACGAGCGAGGAGATCGAGATGGCCAACGAGACGATCGTGACGATCCAGGGGTGGGTCGCAGGCGAGCCGATGGCGCGTGACGTCAACGGCACACCGGTGCTGAACTTCCGGGTCGGCTGCACGCCCCGCCACCTCCACCGGGCGAGCGGGCAGTGGGTCGACAGCGAGACGCAGTGGTACGCCGTCAGCGCCTGGCGGCGGCTGGCCGATCACGGAGGCCGTTCCCTGCGGCAGGGAGACGCCGTGGTGATCCACGGCCGGCTCAGCCACCGGACCTACGTGAACAAGAACAACGTGGAGGTGCTGTCCCTCGAGATCGACGCGTTCACCATCGGTCACGACCTCACCCGCGGCACCTCGAGCTTCGTGAAGTCGACCTCGTCGGTCGAGCAGGAGTCCGCGAACGACCCCGGGCATGGCGGTTCGCCCGTCGCTGCGTAGCCTTTCCCCCATGGCTGATTACGTCCTCTCGCTGCGCAACGTCCGCAAGGCCCACGGCGACAAGGTCGTGCTCGACAACGTCACCCTGTCCTTCCTCCATGGAGCCAAGATCGGCGTCGTGGGCCCCAACGGCATGGGCAAGTCGTCCCTGCTCAAGCTGATGGCCGGGCTGGACGTGCCGAACAACGGCGACGTCGTCCGCGACCCCGACGCCACGGTGGGCATGCTCCAGCAGGAGCCCCCGCTGAGCGAGGGCAAGACGGTCCTCGAGAACGTCGAGGAGGCCGTCGCCGACGTCAAGGCGAAGATGAAGCGCCTCGAGGACGCCTACATGGAGATGGGCGACCCGGACGCCGACCAGGACGCGCTGATGGCCGAGACCGGTGATCTGCAGACCGAGCTCGACAACATCAACGCCTGGGACCTCGACAGCCGCCTCGAGCAGGCCATGGACGCGCTGCGCTGCCCGCCGTCGGACTCCCTCGTCGACAACCTCTCCGGTGGTGAGCGTCGCCGGGTCGCGCTGTGCAAGCTCCTCCTCCAGCAGCCCGACCTGCTGCTCCTCGACGAGCCCACCAACCACCTCGACGCCGAGTCGGTGCAGTGGCTCGAGGGTCACCTCAAGTCCTACCCCGGCGCCATCCTGGCCGTGACCCACGACCGGTACTTCCTCGACAACGTCGCCGAGTGGATCGCCGAGGTCGACCGCGGCTCGATCCACGGGTACGAAGGCAACTACTCGACCTACCTCGAGACCAAGAAGGACCGGCTCAAGGTCGAGGGTGCCAAGGACGCCAAGCGCGCCAAGATGCTCGAGAAGGAGCTGGAGTGGGTCCGCTCCAACGCCAAGGCCCGCCAGACCAAGTCCAAGTCGCGGATGGCCCGCTACGAGGAGATGGCCGCCGAGGCCGACAAGGCGCGCAAGATCGACGCCGCCGACATCAACATCCCGCCGGGCCCGCGCCTCGGTGACATCGTCCTCGAGGGCGAGCACCTGACCAAGGGCTTCGAGGACCGCGTCCTGTGGGACGACATCTCCTTCACGCTCCCGCGCGCCGGCATCGTCGGCGTCGTCGGCCCCAACGGCGTCGGCAAGACCACGCTGTTCCGGATGATCACCGGTGGCGAGCAGCCCGACTCCGGCAAGCTGATCGTGGGCCAGACGGTCAAGATCTCCTACGTCGACCAGAGCCGCGGCGGCATCGACCCCAACAAGAACGTCTGGGAGGTCGTCTCCGACGGCCTGGACTTCATCAAGGTCGCCAACTTCGAGATGAACAGCCGCGCCTACGTCGCGTCGTTCGGCTTCAAGGGCCCCGACCAGCAGAAGAAGGCCGGGGTGCTCTCCGGTGGTGAGCGCAACCGCCTCAACCTGGCGCTGACCCTCAAGCAGGGCGGCAACATGCTCCTGCTCGACGAGCCCACCAACGACCTGGACGTCGAGACGCTGTCCGCACTCGAGGACGCGCTGCTCGACTTCCCGGGCTGCGCCGTGGTCACGTCCCACGACCGGTGGTTCCTCGACCGCATCGCCACCCACATCCTCGCGTGGGAGGGCACCGAGGACAACGAGGGTGCCTGGTTCTGGTTCGAGGGCAACTTCGCGTCCTACGAGGAGAACAAGATCGAGCGCCTCGGTCTCGAGGCGGCACGTCCGCACCGCGTCACGCACCGCCGCCTGACGCGCGACTGAACGGGACTAACGCAGCTCGCGCTCCGGATGGGCGCGGATCAGCTCGTCGCAGACCGCGTCCATCACCCGGCCCAGCGCCATCAGGTCGTCGGGCTCCACGAGGTCGATCAGCGCCTTCCGGACCGTGTCGACGTGGCTCGGTGCGGCCTTCGTGAGCATCCGTGCCCCGTCGTCGGTCAGGCAGCACACGACGCCGCGGCCGTCCTCGGTCGCCTCGGCGCGCACGACCAGGCCGTCCGCCTCCATCCGCTTCACGGTGTGGGTCACCCGGCTGCGGCTGTGCGCGAGGGCGGAGGCCAGTCGCGCCATCCGGAGCCGGCCCCCGGCCTCGGAGAGGCGGACGAGGATCTCGTACTCGACCGCGGACAGGCCGTGGTCCTGACGCAGGTCCTCGTCGATCCGGTCCAGCAGGAGCGTGGTGCCGAGCAGGAAGGACCGCCAGGCGCGCTGCTGCTCCTCGTCGAGCCAGCGCGGCTCCGGGCCGATGTCCTGCGTCGTCACCCGCGTCATCCTAGGTCGTGGCGCACCAGCACGCGGGGGTGCCCGTTCGGGACCGAGGTCGTGTCGGTGGTGTGCTGCTCAGTCGGTCAGGACATCCGCTCGAGGATCATGGCCATGCCCTGGCCGCCGCCGACGCACATGGTGATCAGGCCGGTGGACTTGTCGTGCCACTGCAGCGAGTTGATCAGGGTGTTCTGCAGGCGGGCGCCGGTCATGCCGAAGGGGTGGCCCACGGCGATCGCGCCGCCGTTGACGTTGAGCTTCTCGATCGGGATGCCGAGGTCCTCGGCGGAGGGCAGGACCTGCGCGGCGAAGGCCTCGTTGATCTCGGCGAGGTCGATGTCGTCGATGCTCATGTTGGCGTGCTTGAGGGCGTTGCGGGTCGCCTCGACCGGGCCCAGGCCCATGATCTCGGGGGAGAGGCCGGAGACGCCGGTGGACACGATGCGCGCCAGCGGGGTGAGGCCGAGCTCGGCGGCCCTGGTGTCGGACATGATCACGACCGCGGCAGCGCCGTCGTTGAGGGCGCAGCAGTTGCCGGCGGTGACAACGCCGTCGGGGCGGAACACCGGCTGGAGCTGGGAGAGGGCCTCGTAGGTGACACCGGCGCGGGGACCGTCGTCCTTGGAGACGACCGTGCCGTCGGCGAGCGTGATCGGGGTGATCTCGCGCTCCCAGAAGCCGTCGTTGATGGCCTTCTCGGCGAGGTTCTGCGAGCGGGCGCCGAAGGCGTCGAGGTCCTCGCGCTTGAGGCCGCGGATGGTGGCGACGTTCTCGGCGGTCTGGCCCATCGCGATGTAGATGTCGGGGACCAGGCCGTCCTCGCGGGGGTCGTGCCACACCTGGCCACCCTTGGCGTACTCCTCGGTGCGCTTCTGCGCATCGGCGAAGAGGGGGTTCTTGGTGTTCGGGATGTGGTCGGAGGTGCCGAACTGGAAGCGCGAGACGGTCTCGACGCCGGCGGAGATGAAGACGTCGCCCTCGCCGGCCTTGATGGCGTGGAAGGCCATCCGAGAGGTCTGCACCGAGGAGGAGCAGTAGCGCGTGATGGTGGCGCCGGGGATCTCGTAGCCCATCAGGCTGGTCACGATGCGGGCCATGTTGTTGCCGGCCTCGCCGCCGGGCAGGCCGACGCCGAGGTAGAAGTCGTCGACGTCGTTGGGGTCCAGCTCGGGGACCTTCGCCAGGGCTGCCTGCGCGATGAGTGCGGTGAGGTCGTCGGGGCGGAAGTCCTTCAGCGAGCCCTTGTTGGCCCGTCCGATGGGGGTACGGGCAACGGAAACGATGACGGCCTCGGGCATGGACACTCCTCGATGAGCGGTGGTGGTGAATGGTGACGGCACAACCTGACCAGACTAGTGCGCCCATGGTGGAACACGTTGCAGTGGTGGCGGATCCCACATCCCGGTCACCGCGACGTGGTCCGGCTCCCGGGCGTACCGCGAACCGTGGAACGATCGACCGGTGCGGCACCGCTACGACTGCCCCCTGCGATGGGCTGACCTCGACCTGCTCGGTCACATCAACAACGTGATGTACGTCGACTACCTCCAGGAGGCCCGGTCGGCGCTGCTGCGCTCGTGCCTCCGGGTCGCCGGCGTCGAGCGCCACGAGGGCGACGCCTACGTGGTCGTGCGGCACGAGGTGACCTTCCGCGCCCCTCTGCTCTTCAGCCCGACGCCCGTGGCCATCGAGTCGTGGGTCAGCGACGTACGCGCGGCCAGCTTCACGCTGGACCACGAGATCTTCGTGGAGGACGCGGCGGGTCTCCGCACGGTCCACCTCCGTGCGCGCACGGTGCTGGCGCCCTTCCAGCAGGCCGAGGCGAAGCCGCGGCGGCTGAGTGACCTGGAGCGGGTCGCCCTGGCGCCGTACGCCGAGGTGGACCCGGACGCAGGCAGGGTGCCCGCGGTGCGCGTCGACGTGCCGCGCGAGAGCGCTGTCCACCATCCCGTCCACGTCCGCTTCTCCGACATCGACGTCTACCGGCACGTCAACAACGTCAAGTACGTCGAGTACTTCCAGGAGGCGCGGATCTCGATGATGCGCCACCTCAAGGGAGCGCTGAAGGACTTCCCGCGGCTCAGCGTCGTGGTTGCCCAGGTCGACATCGAGTACGTCGCGCCGATGGTCCTGCGCAGCGACCCCTATGACTGCTGGTCCACCGTGTCCCGGATCGGCTCCAAGTCGTGGACGATCGAGGGCGAGATCACGGCAGGGACCGGCAGCGCGCCAGACGCCCCGGTGCTGGCCCGGTCGCGGGCCGTGCTGGTGACCTTCGATCCCGCCACGCAGCGCTCGGTCACGCCACCGGCGGGCTACCTCGACGCGATCCTCGCCACGCTCACCAACCCGGCGGCAACTGGGTGAAGTCGGGCTCGCGGCCCTCTGCGAAGGCCGCGAGTGCCTCGAGATTGGCCGGACCGCCCATCAGCTCGGCGAAGGCGGCGTTCTCGCGGTCGCGTGCCTCGCGGATCGCGGCCCGGTGGGGCTCGGTCATCGTGCGCTTGACCGCGACGAGCGAGGAGATCGGCCGCGCGGCCAGCAGGGTGGCGTGCTCGCGCGCGGTGCGCAGCAGGTCCTCGGGTGCGCAGACCTTCCACACGAGACCCATCTCGCGGGCCTGCTCGGCGCTGATCCACTCGGCGGACAGCAGCGCCCACGCTGCGTTCTGACGACCCACCAGCGCCGGGAAGAGGTACGACGACGCGGCCTCCGGAGCGACGCCGAGAGAGGTGAAGGGGCACTTGAGTCGCGCCGCTGACGACATGAAGCCCAGGTCGGCGAAGCCGAGGACGGTGGCGCCGATGCCGAGGCCGATCCCGTTGACGGCCACGACCAGGGGCTTGGGGAAGTCGACGAGGGCGTCGATCAGCCCGATGAAGCCGTGCGTCCCCCGCACGAAGCCCGGATCGGTGGCCATCCGGTGCATCTCGAGGAGGTCGGTCCCCGCGCTGAAGGCCCGGCCGGAACCGGTCAGCAGGACGACCGCGACCTCGGGGTCCTCTGCCGCGGCGAGCAGCGCCTCTGCGGTCGCGTCGTACAGGGCCTCGTTGAAGGCATTGAGGGCGTCGGGCCGGTCCAGGACCAGCGTGCGCACCCGGGCATCGTCGGAGACGGTCAGCGTCATGCCGACAGAATAGAACGCGTTCTAGTCCAGGTGGGACCGAAGGCGCCGCAATGCCCGGTGCCGGGCGACGCGGACCGCGACGGCACTCATCTCCAGGGCGGCGGCGGTCGCCGCGACGTCGAGGTCGAGGACCTCCATGCAGGCGATGACGTCGCGCTCGCGCGGCGGCAGCTGTGCGAGGGCCTCACGCACCCACTCGTCGGCGATCAGCCCACCTTCGGGTCCGATGACCGCGCGGGGAGGGTCGGCCTCGAGCAGCTCCTGACCCCGGGCGCGGCTGCCCGAGCGACGCCAGGCGTTCGAGCCGTGGTTGCGGGCGATGCCGAAGATCCAGCCCCCGAAGTCGTCGGTGCCTCCGTGGAAGTC
Source organism: Nocardioides sp. Root190 (assembly GCF_001428565.1). GTDB lineage: Bacteria > Actinomycetota > Actinomycetes > Propionibacteriales > Nocardioidaceae > Nocardioides. The sequence goes on from NZ_LMIA01000009.1 coordinate 280,369, forward strand.
GGCGATCCGTTCTGCCGCGACCAGCCACGAGGCGGCGGCGAGGTCCTCGGCCGACTCGGCGCCGGCAACCGCTCGCGCCTCGAGCCAGAGCTGCAGGCGGCCGGCATGGGCCTGGTAGAGCTCGCGCCAGGCAGCGGCGTCGCCCCGCTTGGCAGCGGCGACGCGATCGTCGTCGGCGCGCACTGACGTGTCCCACCCCTATGTGCCAGACCGATTGCCGGATCGAGAGTCCGGGCAACGGCTCGAACCAGCTCCCATTGTGGCGCGTGATCGGCCGGTTTGACCCGTCCACGCGCGGACGTTCTTTACCTTTGCGGCTTTCCGGGGGAGCCGTTGGCCTGCTGGGGGAGGGGACCGTCGTTGCCACGGCGCCCTTGCTTGGACCGCTCGTCGCCCAAGCCGTTGTCCGGACCGTTGTCCTTGCCGAGCTTCTTGCCGTTGTCCTCGCCACGGCGCAGGCCGGGCTTGTCGGCATCGGGACGACCGGGCGTCGCGCCGGGGTCGGCGTGAGGAGGTGTGCCCGGCAGCCCCGGGGACAGGGGGCTGCCGGGCGTGTTGGAGACGTCGGTCTGTGGGGTTCCGACGTTTCCGTGACTCGGCGGGCCGGTGGGCTCCTCCTGGGTGGGGCCGTCGGCGGGGGACAGTGGGATGTCCGATCCGCCGGTGCTGCCCGCAGCCCAGGTCGCTGCCGCGATCGCGACCACAGTGGTCGCAGCGACGAGCATCCGGAGACCAGCCGACCGAGCCGTTCGGGAGACGGCCGGCCGCGAGCTCGCGCTCACATCGGCCAGCACGTCGAGGAACACCGGATCGGGCTCGAGCGTCGGCGCAGCGACGCGGAGCCGGTCGTACCGGTGGCTCGTCATGTCTCGTTCCTTGATCCTGCTGGTGACAGGTGGGTGAGTCAGTCCCCACCCCAGAATGGGGACTGCCTTCACCGGGTACATGTAGCGACCTGTGGCAGGTGTTACATCCCGGGCAGAAGTTCTGTCCGGGTGCGCAGACGCTTGAGCGCCCGGTGGTGCGCGACGCGTACGGCGACCGCGCTGATCTCGAGCGCTGCGGCCGTCGTGGTGACGTCCATGTCCAGCACCTCGCGGCAGGTCACGACGTCCCGCTCACGCTCGGGAAGGGTGGCGAGCAGGCGGCGCGCCCAGTCACCGGAGCCGGCGTCCGACTCGGGGCCGGGGGTCGAGTGTGCGACCGCCGGTCCGAGGGGGACCTGGTCACGGCGTACGGCTCGACGCTGGGCGTTGGCGGAGAGCTTGCGGGCGATGCCGAAGAGCCATCCGGCGAAGTCGTCGGAGGTGCCGTGGAACGCGGCGATCTTCTCGGCGGCGACCAGCCAGGCACTCGATGCGATGTCCTCGGCGCTCTCCTCGCCGGAGCGGCGGCCGCGCAGCCAGAGCAGCAGTCGAGAGGCGTGCGCCCGGTAGAGCTCACGCCATGCATCGGGGTCGCCCCGCTTCGCAGCGGCGACGACGTCGTCGTCCGTCGTCACCGTGCCCGCGCCACCGAGTCTTCCTGCGGCTGGGGGGAGCGGTGGGAGCCGCGGTCGCTGTCAGCACCGAAGGGTGGGAACAGAGGAAGGTCCGGAACGCGATCGAGTCCCGGCGGTTCGGGAACCGCCGGGACACCGGGAAGCGAGGGCAGGTCGGGCAGCGTCGGCAGCTCGACCGGAGGACTGGGGGGATCGCCGTCGGACGGCGACGTGAGAGGTGGCGCACCGCTCGGGACCTCGCCCGGGGAAGGCCCGGTCGGTGTCGTGGACGAGGACTCGCTCGGTCGGCCCCCGGGCTGTTCGTCCGCGGGTGCGCTGGGAGCGTCCGTGCTCGGCGGTCCCACCTCGTCGGGTGATGGGTCGGTCGGCTGTTGCGTCATGCGTTCCTCAGGGCGGAACGGAGAATCCGTCCCGGGCAAAGCGCCCGCTGCCCACGATGTCGCACCGACGGCGATGACACCCCCCAGCACCATCGCCCATCGTGCACCAGCCGACCGACCCGGTCGCGCAGCAGGGACAACGGAGCGTGAGCTCAGCTGCGCCAGCTGCGCGAGCAGTACCGGATCAGGATCGGCCGGGCGCAGGTCTGCGCGCAGCGTGTCGATCCAGTCCGGACGGTTCATCGGTTCTCTCTCGAGTTGGCCCGCGATGACCTGTTCGGGTCACCACGGTGTTTGTTCCCTCGTGGAGTACCTGTCACGACGCCCGCCTGGTGTTACATGCGATCGAAAAGTTTTCTCAGCCCGCCGAGTTGACCATGAAGGTGGCCGCGTGGGTGACGTAGTCCCAGAACCGGGCGTCCTGCTCGGGGGTCAGCTCGACGGAGTCGAGTCCGGCGCGGAAGTGCAGCAGCCACCGGTCGCGTGCGTCGGTGTCGACCGTGAAGGGCGCGTGGCGCATCCGGAGCCGGGGATGTCCGCGGTTGTCGGAGTACGTCGTGGGGCCGCCCCAGTACTGCACGAGGAACAGCAGGAACCGCTCCTCGGCGGGGCCCAGGTCCGCCTCGGGGTACATCGGCCGGAGCACCTCGTCGCCGGCGACGCCCTCGTAGAAGCGCGCCACGATCCGGCGGAAGGTCTCGAACCCGCCGACCTCTTCGTAGAAGCTCGTCCCCTCGTCCACGTCCACCATCATCCCTCGTCGCCCGCAGCGGCCGGAGCCGGGCTGTCGTCCGCGACCCGGCGCTCCTCGCGGTGCCAGACCACGCGCTGTGCGAACGGGATCTCGATGCCCTCGTGGTCGAAGCGGGCCTTGATCCGCTGCCGGAGGGCACGGGCGACCGCCCACTGCTCGAGCGGCGCGGTCTTGACCATCACCCGGATGGTCACCGAGTCGGCGGCGAGCATCTCGACGCCGGTGACCTCGGGCTCCTCGATGATCAGGCCGGTGAAGTCCTCGTCGTCCCACAGGTCGTGGGCCACCTCGCGCAGGACCTGCTGCACGCGGGCCAGGTCCTCGCCGTAGCCGACGCCGACGTCGACGACGGCGCGCGACCAGTTCTGGCTCTTGTTGCCGACCCGCACGACGGCGCCGTTGGGGACGTACCAGACCGTTCCGTTGATGTCGCGCAGCCGCGTCATCCGCAGCGTCACGGCCTCGACGGTGCCGTTGGCCTCGCCGACGTCGACGACGTCGCCGACGCCGTACTGGTCCTCGATGAACACGAAGATCCCGGCGAGGAAGTCCCGCACCAGCGACTGCGCACCGAAGCCCAGGGCGATGCCGAGGATGCCGGCGCTCGCGATGATCGGGGCGATGTCGACACCGAGCTCGCTGAGCACCATGGTGCCCACGACCGCCACCACGATGAACGTGATGATGCTCTTGAGGAGGCCGGCCATCGTGGCGGCACGCTGCTTGCGGCGCGCGGTGATGGCGCTCTCGACCCGTTCGGGGAGCACGCCGTGCTCGGCACGGTGCGCGATGCGGTCCACGACGCGGTGCATCAACCATCGGAAGACGAGGCCGAGCAGGATCAGTCCGATGACGGCGAGCGGTGTCCCGATCAGGACGTCCGACCACTGGGACAGGCGACGATTGCCGGTGACGTCCCAGGTCAGGTCACACACCTGTTCGCCGTCGGCACACGGGCTGGTCGCTTCAGCTGCGGAGAGGAGTAGCGGAGCCATCCGACCAGTGTCCCAAATGGCCCATGGCCCGTTCACGGCACCACTCCGCCGCGCCGGGCGCGTTGCCGATATCCTGCTCCCGTGACCAGCACCGTTGTACGCCGCCTCATCGCCCTGTGCTCCCTCGTCGGGGTGAGTGCACTCCTCGTCCTGGTCGGCACGGGCACGGCCTCTGCCGACACCCCCGAGCCCCGCCCGGGCAGCTGGGAGCCGAAGCCCGACATCGACGTGCTCCACGCATGGCTGGTGCTCGGCGGCATCCCGCTGCTGGTCTTCGTGGTCATCACGATCCTCTTCGTCGCGCCGGCGCTCGCACGTGGCGAGGACCTCGGTATCAACGCCCTCGAGCCGGAGAACCAGTGGCTCGGTGGTCCTCGCAAGGCCGCGGGTGAGCTCGCTGCCCCGGACTCGGAGGACTCCAGGGCCGGCGGCGCCGGCGGCAGCTGGTAGTCGGTCATGAGCACCACGGCCCTCAACGCCACCGAGCGCGCAGCGCTCGACGTCATCATCCGCAACGCCGAGCAGGCCTGCCGGGCGGAGATCTCGGTCTTCGTCGGTGCTGCCGCCGGTGACGCGCGTCAGTTCTCCACGAGCCTGCACAACACCCTGGTCCTGCCGGCCCGCAGCGTCCTGATCATGGTCGACCCGGACAAGCGCCTGGTCGAGATCGTCACGGGCGGCCACGTGCGCGAGCGCCTGACCGACGAGGAGTCACGTCAGGTCGTCGCGACGATGACCGGTCACTTCGCTGCCGGTGACCTCTTCGGCGGGCTCACCAACGGCATCGAGCAGCTCGGCCAGCTCGCGAAGGACTGACCGAGCTGCTCTGCCGCCTGCCTACGACGCGTCGTGGGCCTGTGCCGCCAGGGCCCGTGCCACGTCCGCACGACCCTCACGGACGTAGCGGAGCGCTCCGGGGTTGATGCTCTCGGCGTTCTCGGCCAGCCAGGTGTCCACCGCGGCGAGCGTCTCCGGGGTGGCCAGCAGGCGCGGGAAGATGAACTCCAGCGCGACGGACGCCTTGTGGGCACCCAGCCGCTCCCACGCGCCCGCCACCTCGGCGAGGTAGTTCGCGACGTACGGCGCCAGGACGGTGTCCTGTCCGGTCTGCCAGAACGCCAGCACGACACTGCGCTGGGTCTCGTTCGGGACCGTCGGGTCGAGCAGGGCCTGGGTCCAGGCCCGCTCCTTGGCGGCCGCCGTCGGCTGGGCAGCGCGGGCGGCCGCCGACTTCTCCTGGCCGGAGATGGTGTTGTCGGCGGCCAGCTCGGTGTCGATGCGGGCATCGTCGGCCCGGCCCAGGCGCGCGAGCGCGCCGAGCAGGGACCAGCGCAGGTCCTGGTCGACCGCGAGGCCCTCGAGGTCCAGCTCGCCGCCGAGGATGGCCTCCAGCTCGGCGATCGCCTCGTCGCTGGACGCCGCGGCAGCCCAGGCGCGGGCGAAGGTCAGCTGGTGGTCGGTGCCGGGCTCGGCAGCCGCGAGCAGCGCGCGCAGGCCCTGCTCCCAACGGGCGGCCAGGGCCGGACGCCCGGCAGGGTCGCTGTAGAGCGTGACGGCCTGGGCGGCGTACACCGGGATCCTGCTGACGCCCCAGGCGTCGGTCTCGCTGCCGATGTTGCCGAGGACGAGGTCGACGAACTCGGTCGCGGTCAGCTCGGCATCGCGGGTCATGTCCCACGCCGCGCTCCACACCAGGGCGCGGGCGAGGGAGTCGTCGATGTCGGACAGGCGGGCCGCCGCGGTCTCCCGGGAGCGCTCGTCGAGGCGGATCTTGGCGAACGCGAGGTCCTGGTCGTTGAGCAGGAGCAGCTCGGGCTGGGGCTTGCCGACGAGCTCGGTCAGCTCGGTGTGCTCACCCTCGACGTCGACCTCGACGTAGTCGGTGCGCACGAGCCGTCCCTCGTCGGAGCTGTTGTAGAAGCCGATGCCGACGCGGTGGCGACGCAGGGTCGGGTGCTCGGCCGGGGCGCCCTGGAGGATCGCGAAGGACGAGTACGCGCCGTCCGCGTCGAGCTCGAAGGCCGGGGAGAGGGTGTTGGTGCCCGCCGTCTGCAGCCACTCCTGGGCCCAACCGCTGAGCTCGCGGCCGGAGGCCTTCTCGAGCGCCGTGAGCAGGTCGGTGAACTCGGTGTTGCCGAACTCGTGGTCGTGGAAGTACTGCTTGAGGCCGGCGAGGAACGGCTCGAGACCGACCCAGGCGACGAGCTGCTTGAGCACCGCGGCGCCCTTGGCGTAGGTGATCATGTCGAAGTTGACCTCGACCGCGTGGAGGTCGACGTTGTCGGCCGCGATCGGGTGCGTCGAGGGCAGGGAGTCGGCGCGGTAGCCGGTCTGCTTGCGGGCGTTGGTGAAGCCGGTCCAGGCGTCGTCGTACGACGTCGCGAGCGCCTCGGCGTGGTAGCAGGCCCACTCGGCGAAGGACTCGTTCAACCAGAGGTCGTCCCACCACTTCATGGTCACGAGGTCGCCGAACCACATGTGGGCCATCTCGTGCAGGATCACCGAGGCCCGGAACTCGTAGAACGAGCGCGGCTGGCGGGAGCGGGGGAGGTACTCGTCGCGCAGGGTCACGCAGCCGGCGTTCTCCATCGCACCCATGTTGTACTCCGGCACGTAGAGCTGGTCGTACTTGCCGAACGGGTAGGGGTAGCCGAAGGCGTCCTCGAAGAACTCGAAGCCCTGCTTGGTGAGGGTGACGATCTCCTCCCGGTCGCGCTCGAGATAGTCCTTGAGCGACTGGCGGCTGTAGTGGCCGAGCGGGATGGTGCCGTGCTTGCCCTCGTAGGTGTCCTGGACCTCGTAGTAGTCGCCGGCCACCACTGCGGTGATGTAGGTCGACATCGGCTTGGTCGCCGGGAAGTTCCAGGTCGCGACGCCGTCGCGGACCGGGGTCGGCTCGGGGGTGGCCGCGTTGGACACGACCTTCCAGTGCGCGGGGGCGGTCACGTTGAAGGTGAAGGGTGCCTTGAGGTCGGGCTGCTCGAAGGTCGTGTAGACGCGGCGGGCGTCGGGCACCTCGAACTGCGAGTAGAGGTAGATGTTGCCGTCGGCCGGGTCCACGAAGTGGTGCAGGCCCTCGCCGGTGTGCGAGTAGGTGCAGTCGGCGCGGACGACCAGGACGTTGTCGGGCTGCAGGTCGCTCAGCGTGATCCGGCTGTCGGCGTACGCCGTGGAGGGATCGATCGGGACGCCGTTGAGGGTCGCCTCGTGGATCGTCGCGCCGACCAGGTCGGCGAAGGTGGAGGCGCCGGGTTGGCGACAGGTGAAGGTCAGGGTCGTGGTGGACCCGAAGGTCTCGACACCGGCGCGGGTCGCGTCGCTGAGGTCGAGGTCGATGACGTACGAGGTCACGTCGACGAGGGCGGCGCGGGTGGCTGCTTCGTCGCGGGTGAGGTTGGTGCCGGGCATGCCCGTCATCCTTGCACCCGACGCACATTGTCAGACAACCGGTGGCAGCCCTGGCGGCGGCGGGCGCGAATCACAACGGTGTAACTTCTGAAAGTCAACGCGACACGCCGATGATCAGTGGGTTTCTGGTGGTTTTTGTTGCGTTGTGAGGCGCTTGTGACCGATGGTGTTCGACATGCGCACCCGGGGATTGGCCGCGCGCTGGGGGACGTCACTCGTCGCCAGCGCCCTTTTTGCGACCCTGTTGGTGTTCGCCGGCGTGATGCAGCGCGAGGAGGCTCCGGCTGCCCCATCGGCAGCGACGACCTACCTCTGCAGCGGTTACTCCAGCTGTGTCGGCGCCGGCTACTCCGACGCCGGGTACGGCGCCGTGAGCGGGAAGATGTACTGGCAGATGTACTCGGGCCACAACTGCACCAACTACGCCGCCTACCGCGTGATCAAGGCAGGGGGGCCGGCGACCCGGCCCTGGGTCGGCAACGGCAACGCCAGCGAGTGGGGCCTGCGGATGGCCAGCATCACCGACCAGGTTCCCAACGTCGGCGCCATCGCCTGGTGGGGGCGCTACTCCAACGGCAGTGGCTCGGCCGGACACGTCGCCTACGTCGAGAAGGTCGTGTCCCCGACCGAGATCATCATCTCCGAGGACAGCTGGGGCGGCACCTTCCACTGGCGCCGGATCACCAAGTCCAGCGGACGCTGGCCGACTGGCTTCATCCACTTCACCGACAAGCGCCTCTCCGTCACCAAGGCTCCGGCGGTGACCGGTGGCGCCGCGCAGATCGGCACCCCCCTCGGCATCGATCCCGGGACCTGGAGCCCGTCGGCCCGCCGGACCGTGCAGTGGCTCGCCGACGGCGTCGCGATCCCCGGCGCGACCGGGGGCGGCTTCACGCCGACCCTCGCGCAGCTCGGCAAGGCGATCTCGGTGCGCGTCACCGGCACCCGCGACAACTACAACCCGCTCACGGTGACGACGCGGCCCACCGCCGACGTCGTTCGCGGCGAGATGGTCCCGGCGGCCCCGCCCACGCTCAACGGCGAGCCGTACCTCGACGAGGTCCTCACCGCGACCGAGGGCTCCTGGAAGCCGCTCGACCCGACCATCGAGTGGCGCTGGTACGTCGACGGCGTGCGGCTCACGGACCACGCCGCCCCGAACCTCGCCCTGACGCCCGAGTACGTCGGCAAGAAGGTCACCCTCCTCGCCGTCGCCCGCAAGCCCGGCTACCTCACCAAGACCGCCGTGGCGCAGGGCTCGGTCGGCCCGATCCTGGCCGGCAGGATCGCGCTCTCCGCCCAGCCCCGGATCTCGGGGGTCCCCGAGGTCGGCGCGACCGTGAAGGCCGTCACCGGCACCCCCGACCCCGCGGACGCCGTGGTGACGCACCAGTGGCTGCGCAACGGTCGTCCCATCGCCGGGGCCACCGGGGCGACGTACAAGCTCACGGGGGCGGACGCCAGCCGGACGATCGGCGTGCGGACGACGGTGACCAAGCCTCGCTACGAGACGCTCGTCGCCGATGCCACCATGGCCAAGCCGGTCATGGCGACCCCCGTCGTCGACGTCGCCACCGTGGGCTGGACCGGCAAGGCCGTGGTCCGGGTGCGCGTCGTCGCCAAGGGCGTCGCGCCGGTCAAGGGCTCGGTCCGGATCACCGTCGGCAGCCGCGTCACGACGGCCAAGCTCGTCGACGGCGTCGCGAAGGTCACGCTCGGCCCGATCCGCGCCGGTCGGCGCGACGTGACCGTGGTCTACCTGGGCAGCACGTCGGTCCGCGCTGCGAAGGCAACCGCCTCCGTGGTCGTGCGCTGACGGGCTGCCGGGCTGACGGGCGAGAACGGGGAACCCGGGAGCGGGGACGGGAATGCCGGGGGCACCGGAATTGGTTGCCACCGGCATGACCCAGACCGCCCCCGCCCCCGCTGAGCCCGGCACGACCGACCGCGCCGACCTCTGGTTCGACCCGCTCTGCCCCTTCGCCTGGATCACCTCGCGCTGGATCCTCGAGGCAGCCGAGGTCCGCGACTTCGAGGTCCACTGGCACGTCATGTCGCTGGGCTACCTCAACAAGGACCGCGACCTCCCCGACGAGTACCGCGAGATGCTCGCTCCCGCCTGGGGGCCGGTGCGGGTCCTGCTCGCCGCCCGGGAGCGTCACGGGGACGAGGTGCTCCGCCCCATGTACGACGCCTTCGGCCAGCGCATCCACCTCGACGGTCGCCGCCTGGACCATGAGCCCGACGGTGGGCTCGCGCTGATCGCGGAGGTGCTCGCCGAGACCGGCCTCGAGGCCGACCTGGTCGACGCTGCGAACGACACCTCCTGGGACGAGGCCGTCGCCCGCTCCCACCACGAGGGCATGGACGCCGTCGGCGACGACGTCGGGACGCCGACGATCCACGTCAACGGCACCGCCTTCTTCGGCCCGGTGCTCTCGAAGATCCCCCGCGGCGAGGACGCCGGCCGGCTCTGGGACGGCGTCGTCGCGGTCGCCTCGTTCCCGCACTTCTACGAGCTGAAGCGCTCCCGCACCGGGGACCTGGACTTCTCCTAGGTTGCCGGGTCGGCGGCGGAGAGGCCGGGTCAATAGGATCGGACCCATGACGCATGTCCTCTCCGCTGTCGCCTGGCCGTATGCCAACGGTCCGCGCCACATCGGCCACGTCGCCGGTTTCGGTGTGCCCTCCGATGTGTTCAGCCGCTACCAGCGGATGGTGGGGAGCGATGTGCTGATGGTGTCGGGCTCCGACGAGCACGGCACCCCGATCCTGATCGCTGCCGACGAGGCAGGCGTGACGCCCCAGCAGCTCGCCGACAAGAACCACCGGCTCATCATCGAGGACCTGGTCAGCCTGGGGGTCAGCTACGACCTCTACACGCGCACCACGACGCGCAACCACCACGCCGTCGTCCAGGAGCTCTTCCGCGGTGTGCACGACAACGGCTACTTCGTCGAGCAGACGACGTACGGCGCCATCTCGCCCTCCACCGGACGCACCCTCCCGGACCGCTACATCGAGGGCACCTGCCCCATCTGTGGCTACGACGGCGCGCGCGGCGACCAGTGCGACAACTGCGGCAACCAGCTCGACCCCCACGACCTGCTGGACCCGCGCTCGAAGATCAACGGCGAGACCCCCGAGTTCATCGAGACCCAGCACTTCTTCCTCGACCTGCCGGCCCTCGCCGAGGCGCTCACCGAGTGGCTGGACGGGCGCGAGGCGTCGGGCACGTGGCGCCCCAACGTGATCCGGTTCTCCAAGAACATCCTCGACGAGATCCGTCCCCGGGCGATGACGCGCGACATCGACTGGGGGATCGCGATCCCGCTCGACGGCTGGCGGGAGAACCCGACCAAGAAGCTCTACGTCTGGTTCGACGCGGTCATCGGCTACCTGTCCGCCTCGATCGAGTGGGCCCGCCGCACGGGCGACCCGGACGCCTGGCGCGACTGGTGGAACGACCCCGAGGCGCTGTCCTACTACTTCATGGGCAAGGACAACATCACCTTCCACTCGCAGATCTGGCCGGCCGAGCTGCTGGCCTACGCGGGGAAGGGGTCGCGCGGGGGAGAGCCGCGTGAGTACGGCGAGCTGAACCTGCCGACCGAGGTGGTCTCGAGCGAGTTCCTCACCATGGAGGGCAAGAAGTTCTCCTCCTCGAAGAAGATCGTGATCTATGTCCGCGACCTGCTCGAGCGCTACCAGCCGGATGCGTTCCGCTACTTCGTGGCGGCCGCCGGGCCGGAGAACCAGGATTCGGACTTCACCTGGGCCGAGTTCGTCCGTCGTACCAACGACGAGCTGGTGGCGGGCTGGGGCAACCTGGTCAACCGCACCGCCAACCTGATCGCCAAGAACTTCGGCGAGATCCCGCCGGCGGCGGAGCTGAGCGACGAGGACCGCGCCGTGCTCGACGCGACCGAGGCTGCCTTCGGCGTGGTCGGCGACCTCATCGGCCGGCACCGTCAGAAGCAGGCCATCGGCGAGGCGATGCGCGCGGTCGCCGACGTGAACAAGTACGTCTCCGACACCGAGCCGTGGAAGATCAAGGAGGACCCGGCCCGCCTCGGCACCGTGCTGCACGTGATGGCGCAGTGCGTCGCGGACCTGAACCTCGTGCTGAGCCCGTTCCTCCCGTTCTCCGCGAACGAGGTCGACAGGGTCTTCGGCGGTGCCGGACTGATCGCGCCGATGCCGCGGATCGAGGAGGTCACCGACCTCGACGACGCCGAGCGCAGCTACCCGGTCATCACCGGCGACTACACCGGCGCGCCGACGTGGGCGCGCCACGCGATCGAGGTGGGTCGTCCGGTTCCGAAGCCGGCGCCGATCTTCACCAAGCTCGATCCCTCGATCATCGATGAGGAGCTCGCCCGTCTGGGCGGCTGACGTGAGCCCTCTGGTCGACCTCGGCACCCGCAAGTTCTGGCGTGCCCTCGGACGGCCGGTCGACCTCACGGGGGAGCACGCCTGGCTGCGGGCGCCGACGAGCGCCGGGCCGGTCGTCCGCGACGGCTGGCTGGCGGCGGAGGCCGCACTGCACGACGGGTACGTCGAGGAGGCTGCCCCCGGCGCCGGACTCCTCGCCTCCATGGCGGACCTCGACGGACCGGGGTTCCGGGCCGCCGACCTGCTGCCGCAGGTCCGCGAGTTCTACGAGCACACGGCCGACTGGCAGGTCGAGGTCTGGTCGTCCTGGGCGCCGTGGGCCTGGCCCGGCGGAGAGCTGGTGTCCCGTCTCTTCGGCAAGCGGGTCCAGCAGCTGGCGTTGCCGATGCGTCCCATGGACGTCGCCCAGGGCATGGACTCGCGGGTCTCGGTGATCCGGGACCACGCCGGGAACCAGGTCGCCTCGGGATGGTTGCGGACCCTGCGGGCCACGGGCGAGTACGTCTTCAGCGGCTGCTACTCCAGCCGCACCCTGCCCGGTGTGGACCGGCCCTCGGTCCACGTCGCCTTCCCGCTGGAGTCCGGCAACGTCCAGGTCTTCCTGCGTCCGCAGGTGCAGCCGGACGGCTCCCTCCTGCTCGAGTCCCCGTCAGGACCCTTCGGCGGCGACGGTGCGTACGTCGTCGTCGAGGACGGCGGGGCGACGTACGCCTCCCGGATGCCGGTGCACGAGACCTTCCACGTCCACGTCGACGACCGGGGCGTGCTGCGCACGGACCACCTGCTGCGTCTGCAGGGAGCCACCGCGATGCGACTCCACTACAAGCTGCTCCCGCCGGCGTAGCCGCGCCGTCGCCCCGCCGCGTTGGTCGAGGAGGTCGCGCAGCGACCGTCTCGAGACCGGGTGGGTCGGTGCTGGGAGGTGCCCGGTGTGAGTGGGTGCATCGGGTCGGGTGGTCTCGAGACGGCCGCGGGCGGCCTCCTCGACCTACGGGCCGCGACAGCCCTTCGCACTACCTCCTCGCGCCGATCTGCGTCGGCAACCCCCGCTCCGGCACAATGACCCTGTGCTGACCGTCCGCCGTACTCCGCGCGCCCGCGTGCGGGTGCCGGCGACGCTCGGTAGCCTCGAGAGCGTGGCCGCCCTGGCGCTGGCCCACCTGGCAGCCGGGGGGACGGCGCCGGCGCCGTGGTGGCTGGCCGTCTTCGGCGTCCTCGTGTACGCCGCCAGCGGGTTCGTGCTGCGACGCCGGGCCGGCATCCGCACGGTCCTGCCCGTGCTGGTCGCGGCGCAGGTCCTCGGGCACGCGTGGCTGGTCGCGCTCAGCCCGGCCGCGCACGGCGGGCATGCGCACGGCGAGGGGATCGTCCTCGGGCTGACCCCGTCGATGCTGGTCGCGCACGCGGTCGCGGCGGCCGTGACGGGGACGATGTGGGCGCTGCGTCGTCGTGCTGTCGACGTCCTGCTCGGCTGGTCCGACCCGGGCGCGCTTCCTCTCCCGCAGCCTCGCACCACCCGGGTCCACGGGCGCAACAGTCGTCCGGCACTCCTGCTGCACGTCGTGACGGCGCCGACCCGCGGGCCGCCCGTGCGCGCGTTCGCGATCGCCTGACTCACCGGTTCCGGGGGGTCGGGGCGCTCGCCGCTGCCTGAACCCTTCCGCTGAATCCGCCCGTCTCCGGGCGACCCCCGAGTCAGAGAGAATCACCATGAACGTTCGCTCCACCCTGCCTGCCATCGGTGCCGGCGCTGCCGCCCTCGCGATCGTCGGCCTCACCGCGATCCCTGCATCGGCGCACGTCACCGTCACGCCGAACACCACCGCCGCCGGTGCCTACGCCGTGCTGACCTTCAGCCTCGGCCACGGCTGCGAGGGCTCGCCGACCACCAAGCTCACCATCGCGATGCCCGAGGACATCCCCGCGGTGACGCCCACCGTGAACCCGGGCTGGACCGTGGAGAAGGTCGCCGAGGACCTCGAGGAGCCGATCAAGGACGCTCACGGCAACGAGCTGACCGAGCGCATCGCCGAGGTCGTCTACACGGCCAGGACGCCGCTGGTCGACGGCTTCCGCGACACCGTCGAGCTCCAGGTCCAGCTGCCCGAGAAGGCCGGCGAGACGCTGGTCTTCCCGGTGGTGCAGACCTGCGTCGAGGGCGAGACCGGTTGGACCGAGACGGCGGCCGACGGCCAGGATCCCGAGACCCTCGAGAGCCCGGCGCCCACCGTCACCATCACCGAGGCGAGCGGTGAGGGCCACGGCGGCGGCGCTGCCGAGGACGCCGAGGACGGCGACGCGTCGGCGTCAGCCGCTGACCCCGACAGCTCCGACGGCTCCGAGGACTCCGACAGCTCGGGCCTGGCGATCGGCGGCCTGGTGGCCGGCGTCGGCGGCCTCGCCCTCGGCGGTCTCGCGCTGGCCCGCTCGGGCAAGAAGGCCTGAGGCTCCGCATGACACGGCGTGTGCCGGCGTTGCTCGCTGTCCTCCTGGCCGCCGCCTTCGCGGTGGTCGGGTGGGCGGCGCCTGCGTCGGCGCACGCCACCCTCGTCTCCAGCGACCCGGCCGAGGGGGCCGTGCTGACCCAGTCCCCGGGCCAGGTCACCTTCACCTTCGACGAGCCGGTGCAGCTCGTCCCCGGTGGCCTCCTCGCCTTCGATGCCCGCGGGGAGCAGGTCGACGTCGAGGCGTCCGCCAGCGGTGTGCTCGTCAAGGGCGACGTGCCGGACACCCTCGGGGACGGCACCTACGTCATCACCTGGCGCGTCGTCTCCTCCGACGGCCACCCGATCGCCGGCTCACTGACCTTCCACATCGGGGCGCCCAGCCTGAAGGTGGAGGCGCCGAAGATCGCTCCGAGCGACCCGGGTGCGGTCCCGACCGTGCAGGCGATCGTGCACGGCACCAATTACGTCGCACTCCTGCTCGCCGGCGGCCTCGCGATCTTCCTCGCGTGGTCGGTACGAGGTGTGCGGCTCGACGGCGTCGTACGACGCCGCGTCGTGCGCCTGCTGCGGGTCTCCGCGCTGGTGGCCGTCCTGACGGCTGCGCTCGCCGTCCCGCTCGCCGGGGCCTACCAGCTCGGTTCGGGACTGGGTGGGGTCCTCGACCTCGACGTCCTCGACCCTGCGCTGGTCCAGGACGACCTGCAGGTCCTCGCGCTGCAGCTGGCCGGGCTCGGGGTCGCGGCCTGGGTCGCCGGCCTCCAGCGCTCCTCGCTCGTGGTCGACCTCGTCACCCTCCTGGCGATCTGGTCACCGGCACTGGTGGGGCACACCCGTGCCTACGAACCCACCGCGCTGCTCGTCGTGACCGACGCCCTGCACCTCACCGCCGGAGCCGTGTGGCTCGGCGGACTGGTCGGACTCGCACTGACCCTGCGAGCGCTCTCCGGACGACCCCGGGACGCCGCCCTCCTCATCGCCCGCTTCTCGACGGTCGCCGGGGGACTCCTGGCCGCCGTCGCGCTGACGGGCACGCTGCTCGGCTGGCGGATCGTCGGCTCGTGGTCCCGACTGGTCGAGGAGACCTACGGCCGGCTGCTGCTGGTCAAGGTCGTCCTCGTCCTCGTCGTGGTCGCCCTGGCGGCGTACAACCGCTTCCGTCTGGTCCCGAAGGTGGCCGACGGGATCGGGCACGACGGCCGGCGCCGTGGCGTGGAGCTGGTCCGGCGCACCGTCGCGGCCGAAGCCGCGGTGCTCGTCGCGGTGCTCGGCGTGACCGGGTTCCTGACCCAGAAGCCGCCGGGCGGCGAGGCGCCCTCCCAGCAGGCGACCGCGGAGACCGGTGTCGTCACCGGCGTCGCCACGGACGAGATCAAGGTCCTCGCCGTGCTGGACTCCGGGACCGGTCTGCAGCGGCAGCTGATCGTGCAGGTCCAGGACCTCGCCGGCGAGCCCCTCGACCTGTACGCCGCCCCGGCCGTCGCGCTGAGCACCGACACCATCGACCTGGGCGAGATCCCCGTGGTGCCCTCGGGGGCCGGGACCTACACCGCCGACGTCGTGTTCCCGGTCGCCGGCACCTGGCAGCTCCAGGTCAGCGTCCGGGTGGACGAGTTCACCAGCCCGGTCACCGTGATCGACCTGCCGGTCGGCTGACCCCTCGGGTCAGGAGGCGAGACCGGCCTCGGTCGGCGTGACCGTGTCGCGGTCGGCCGGGACCTCGATGTCGATGTCGGCGCCGTAGTCGAAGTACGTCTGCTCGGTCGAGGAGCTGACGCCCTCGATCTCGAAGGTGAGGGTGAACTTCACCGGACGGTTCTCGCTGTCGACCCACATGTCGAAGGGGAGCTGCGGCGGGAGGATGTCGGCGACCTCTGCCGGGATCCCCAGCTCCTTCGCGTAGTTCGCAGTGCTCATCACGGCCCGGTAGTGATCGGCGTCGACGTCACCGACCTTCTCGGAACCGACGAGCTCCAGCTCCTTCAACGAGCCCACGGCCCGCAGTGCGGCCTCCGGGTCGGCGGCGGCAGCGAGCCCGGCGAACGGGCCGCCGGCGTTCGCGGGGTCCTCCGGGTCGAGCTTCAGCCACTTGCCGGCCGGGACGCCCATGCCGTCGGACTTCAGGTAGAGGATGCCGTCGGCGATCACGCTCTCGACCTGCTGCGGGTTGCCGGGCTGGCTCTTGGCGCGGGCGACGAGCGCCCCGTCGACGTACG
The DNA here is from genome assembly GCF_001428565.1 of Nocardioides sp. Root190. Classification (GTDB taxonomy): domain Bacteria; phylum Actinomycetota; class Actinomycetes; order Propionibacteriales; family Nocardioidaceae; genus Nocardioides. Next base: position 296,462 of record NZ_LMIA01000009.1, read on the forward strand.
ACGCCTCGCCGTCCATCACCGCGTCGACGCCGCCGGCCGAGGTGGTGGCGGTGGACCGGTAGGAGCCGGCGTCCTGCTGCGCCTTCGTAATGGTCTCGTAGAACGTGTCCTTGTCGAGCGATCCCGACGTACCGCCGCCCTGGTCGCCGTCCTGGCTCCCGTCGCCGGTGCCTGCGTCGGAGGGCGAGGGGGAGCCGGCGTCACTCGAGGTGCCGTCGCCCGCCTTGTCGTTGTCTGCTCCCTTGTCGCCGTCACTGCATCCAGCCAGCAGCAGGGTGGAGGCGAGCAGCGCCGCGATCGAGGTGCGGGCGGTCCTGGCGTTCATCGGGTTCTCCTCGGATTCGGTGCGGGTCGTCGCGGACGACTACCCGTTGCGGAAGACTTTCATGCCGCCGGTTCGACGGTGGCGGTGATCCCCACCTGGTGCAGCAGGCCGTCGACCCGGGTCTGCACGAAGAGGCGGTAGTCGCCCGCCTGCGTGAAGGTCGTGTGGAAGGTGAGCACGGTGCCGTCGGAGGTCACCTCAGGGGCGCCGAGCGGATGGACGTGCACGAAGCCGCGGGTGCCGACAGCGAAGCCGGTGAGGTGGGCCGTGGCGCCGAGGTAGCTGCCGAGGGTGAGCGGCTCGCCCGCCAGGTCGGTGACCGCCAGCTCGAGACGTCCGTTGTCGCTGACCGTCCCGCGGGCGAGCAGGCGCACCTGGACCACTCCGTCGTCGCCGGTCGCTGCGGCGTCGCCCTGGGGAACGGTCTCGGCCTGCCAGTCGCCGGGAACCCGAAGGACCGAGCCCAGCACGATCGGCTGGGCGGCTCCTGCCGGGATGAACTCGGTGACCACCCGCCACTCTCCGGGGCCGCCGAGGTCGACCTGGCCGCGCCAGGTGCCGTCCTCCCCGAGCTCGGGGTGGACGTGGCGGAACTCGCCGAGGTCGTCGCGGACGACGTACAGGTGCAACAGCTTGGTCTGCTCCTGCTCGTAGTCGGTGACGACCGCGCCGGCAGGGTCGAGGATCCGGAAGGACACCTCGCCGGGCTCGTCCGGCCCGGGCAGCGTGACGTCGCGGATCTGGTAGCCCTCGACCGTGGCGCTCGTGCCGTTGCCGACCGGCGCTCCCGTTGCACTGTTCGCGCCGTCGGGTGCGGGCTTCAGCACCATGCGTTCGGGGTCCGCGGTCCCCGGCTCGTCCGCAGAGCATGCCGCCAGGCCGGCACCGAGCACCAGGGCCAGTGCTGCGGCGGCGGACCTGCGCAGGGTCCGGGCGGTGGGGGTGCCTGCCGTCACGGCGAGACCGTCAGCAGCAGGAAGGCGGCGAGCAGGACGAGGTGCACGATGCCGTTCAGCGGCTTCGCCCGACCGGGCACGACCGTCAGCACGCCGACCACTGCGGACATGACGAGCAGCACGAGCTGGATGGGCTCGAGCCCGAGAGCGAGGTCGCCCTCGAGCCAGATCGAGGCGATCGCGATGGCGGGGATGGTCAGGCCGATCGAGGCCATCGCCGATCCGTAGGCGAGGTTGAGGCTGGTCTGCACGCGGTCGAGCAGCGCAGCCCGCACGGCGGCGATCGTCTCGGGGGCGAGCACGAGCATGGCGATGACGACACCGACCACGGCGTGCGGGAAGCCGAGCCAGTCGACGGCGTCCTCGATCGAGTAGGACTCGACCTTGGCCAGACCGACCACGGTCAGCAGGGAGAGCGACAGCAGGCCCACGCTTGTCCAGGCCTCCCGGTTGGTCGGCGGGTCCGCGTGGCCGTCGCCGTCCTGGTCGGTGTCGGAGGTCCAGCCGCCCGGGGTGGACGTCGTGTTCGGGAGGAAGAAGTCGCGATGGCGCACGGTCTGGGTGAAGACGAAGGAGCCGTACAACATCAGCGAGGCCAGCGCGGCGAAGGTGAGCTGGGACCCGCTCAGCACAGGCCCCTCCTCGGTCGTGGTGAAGGCGGGGACGACCAGGGTGAGCCCGGCGAGGGCGATCACGGTCGCGAGGGCCGAGCCGGTGCCCTCGGGGTTGAACACCGCGAGGTGGTGGCGCAGGGCGGCGACGACGAGCGAGATGCCCACGATGCCGTTGACCGTGATCATCACGGCCGCGAAGACGGTGTCGCGGGCCAGCGTCGACGTCTCGCCGTTGCCCGAGACCATCAACATGACGATCAGGCCGACCTCGATGATGGTGACGGCCACGGCGAGGATCAGCGATCCGAAGGGCTCGCCCACCTTGTGGGCGACGACCTCCGCGTGGTGGACGCCGGCCAGCACGGCACCGATCAGGGCGATGCCGATCAGGCCCGCGACGAGCGGTTCCGGATGGGTTCCCCAGCTGAAGACCAGCACGATCGCGGCGACGGGCGGGGTGAAGACGGTCCACCCGAGTCTTCCTGCGGTGGAGACGCTCATGAAGGCAATCCTACGGAAGGCGCCCAGCGTGAATGTCGGGCGGGACCGGCTGCGCCCGTAGAATCGGCGTCATGTCCGTTGAGTCCGTCGAGTCCGTCTTTCCCCGGCTGGAGCCCCACCTGTTGTCGGTGTCCAAGCCGATCCAGTACGTCGGCGGCGAGCTCAACATGGTCTCGAAGGACTGGGACGCCGCCGAGGTGCGCTGGGTGCTGATGTACCCCGACGCCTACGAGGTCGGCCTGCCCAACCAGGGCGTCCAGATCCTCTACGAGGTCCTCAACGAGCGGGAGTGGATCCTGGCCGAGCGCACCTATGCGGTGTGGCCGGACATGGAAAAGCTGCTGCGCGAGGAGCAGATCCCGCAGTTCACGGTCGACAACCACCGGCCGGTCGGCGCCTTCGACCTGTTCGGGATCAGCTTCTCGACCGAGCTCGGCTACACCAACATGCTCACGGCGCTGGACCTCGCCGGGATCCCGCTGCACGCCGTCGACCGCACCGAGGACCACCCGGTCGTCATCGCCGGCGGTCACGCGGCGTTCAACCCGGAGCCCATCGCGGACTTCATCGACGCCGCCGTCCTCGGTGACGGCGAGGAGGTCGTGCTCAAGATCTCCGAGGTCGTCCGGGAGTGGAAGGGTGAGGGTCGTCCGGGAGGTCGGGTCGAGCTGCTCCGCCGGCTCGCGGTCTCCGGATCGGTCTACGTTCCGCAGTTCTACGACGTCGCGTACGCCGCGGACGGCACGATCGAGGCCGTCGTCCCGAGCCATCCGGAGGCACCGGACCGGGTCCGCAAGCACACGCTGATGGACCTCGACCAGTGGCCGTACCCGCGCAACCCGCTGGTCCCGCTCGCCGAGACCGTCCACGAGCGGTTCAGCGTCGAGATCTTCCGCGGCTGCACGCGCGGCTGCCGCTTCTGCCAGGCCGGCATGATCACCCGCCCGGTCCGCGAGCGCTCGATCGAGACGATCGGCGCGATGGTCGAGAACGGCGTGAAGAAGACCGGCTTCGAGGAGGTCGGCCTCCTCTCGCTGTCCAGTGCCGACCACACCGAGATCGGTGAGGTCGCCAAGGGCCTGGCCGACAGGTACGAAGGCACCAACGTCTCGCTGTCCCTGCCCTCCACCCGGGTCGACGCCTTCAACATCACCCTCGCCAACGAGTTCTCCCGCAACGGGAGGCGCTCCGGCCTGACGTTCGCACCCGAGGGCGGCAGCGAGCGGGTGCGCAAGGTGATCAACAAGATGGTCACCGAGGACGACCTGATCCGCACGGTCGCTGCGGCGTACAGCCACGGCTGGCGCCAGGTGAAGCTCTACTTCATGGTCGGCCTGCCGACCGAGCAGGACGAGGACGTCCTGCAGATCGCCGAGCTCGCCAAGCGCGTCATCGCGACCGGCCGCGAGGTCTCGGGGCGCAGCGACATCCGCTGCACCGTCTCCATCGGCGGCTTCGTGCCCAAGCCGCACACACCGTTCCAGTGGGCCGCACAGCTCGACGTGGAGACCACCGACCGTCGCCTCCGTGAGCTGCGCGACCTGGTCCGTGCCGACCGCCGCTTCGGCAAGGCCATCGGCTTCCGCTACCACGACGGTCAGCCCGGCATCGTCGAAGGACTGCTCTCCCGCGGTGACCGTCGCGTGGGGCGGGTCATCGAGCAGGCCTGGCGCGACGGCGGCCGCTTCGACGGCTGGAGCGAGCACTTCTCCTACGAGCGCTGGATGACGGCCGCCGAGAGTGGCCTGGCCGGCACCGGCGTCGACCTGGACTGGTTCACCACCCGCGAGCGCACCTACGACGAGGTCCTGCCCTGGGACCACCTCGACTCCGGTCTCGACAAGGACTGGCTCTGGGCCGACTGGGAGGACGCCCTCGCCGTCGGCGACGGATCCTCTGACGTCGAGGTCGAGGACTGCCGCTGGACGCCCTGCTACGACTGCGGGGTGTGCCCGGAGATGGGCACGGAGATCCAGATCGGCCCCACCGGTCGGCCGATGTTGCCGCTGTCGGTGGTCTGAGACTCCTCCCACTTCTGCGCGGGGGTCGTGTGCCTGAGCACGCGTCTCAGCGGGTTGTGGGGCACACGACTCGACAGCGGCGATCGGTGTGCCACGATGCGGGCGTGGCACACCGGTCCGGACACTCCCTCGCGATGGTCGCCGTCCGTGCGGCCCCGCGTCTTCTCCTGCTGATGGTGTTCGCCGTCGGCGCGCTGACCTCCGAGCTGGACTGGCTCCGGGTCGTCGCAGCGATGTTGTTCGTCCTCAATGCCGGACGCCTGCTCTCGCCGACCTGGCGGCACTACGTCGCGACCGGCGAGCAACTGACTGCGGTGATCGACCAGAAGTACTGCCAGTCGGGCGATCAGGCCGTGGAGCTGCTCGAGGCGGGCCCGCGCGAGATCGAGGTGATCCGGGCGCTGCGCGAGGTGCGGGCGCTGAGCCTCTTGGAGGCCAAGAAAATGCTTGACGTGCCCGCGCTGATTGCGTCGGGGGTGAGCGCAGGGAGCGCCGCAGCGATGGTGGATCGCCTGTCATCTGCTGGCGCTCGGGCGAGCATCACCAGTCGCGGCGACTGACCGGGAATCCGAACCACGCGGTGAGCGTCGTCGTCACGTGGCGGAGCACCCGGGCACGGCGGCAGAGTCAGGCAGCCGTTCCCTCGTCGAGGATCCTGCCCTCGAGCTGGTCCTCGTCGGCGTCCTCGAGGTAGCAGAAGAACCAGTCCCGTTCCTCGGGGTCGTCCTCGTCGAAGCTGTCGATGCTGATGGACACGTCGTACTCGCCGCTCTCGATCGCGTCGAGGTACGCCGGATCGAGGCCGGGCAACGCTGCGCAGAACTCCTCGACCAGGACGTTGCCAAACCGGCCGACGAGCTCGTCGTCGAACCGGCCGACCCAGATCACCTCGGCCTCGTGGGGCTCGTCGCACTCGGCCTTGCTGGGATCACCGAGGAAGTCCTCGTCGATGCACTGCCCGACACGAGCCTCGTCCTCCCAGACCGTGTTCGCGCCCATGATCCCGGCGAACACGATGAAGGCGACGAAGGCGACGAACACGACGGTCCCGATCGCGACGCCCGAGATCGCCATCCAGCGTCCCGGGCGGCGACCGCCGCTGGTGCGCACGATGCCGGCGATGCCCAGACCGATGCCGAGAGGTGCGCCGCAGCAGGTCAGCGAGCAGACGAAGGCGGCGATGGAGATGCCGTCGGTACCGAGCGGACGTGGTGCGCCCGGCTCATGGCCGCCGTACGGCTCGTAGCTGCCATAGCCGTGGCCGGGGCCTTCGTGCGGGGGAGGGTTCCACTGACTCATTCGGCGATGCCCTTCAACGTCTCGGTCAACTTCTCGCCCGGCTCTCCGGCGCCGATGCACACGATGATCCGCTCGCCGGACTCCCAGGACTCCGCGGTCGGCGTGTAGTAGGTGAGGTCGTAGTAGGAGTCGTCGAAGTCGATCTTGAGATAGGTGGCGAACCGGTCGAGGCAGGCGTCCGTGCGCTTCTCGACGGCGTCCTCGCCGGGCCAGTCGGCCCCATAGACCTGGACCTGCCCGATGTGCTGGAAGTCGTGATCCTCGGTGCAGTCGACGACCTGCACGAGGCCGACACCCTCGTCGTCCGGCCCCGAGTCGTTGAAGCAGTCGCCCACCTGGAGGTCGGACCACCACCTCGCGGACCCCACGGCCTCCGATCCGTCGCCGCGGGAAAGGGGCCCGTCGAGCTCCTGGCCGTCGTAGGACTCGGCCACACAGATGAAGTGGTCCCCGGACTGGGGCTCGTCGACGTCGTAGGAGTCCACCCAGGAGGACAGGATGTGGGTGTAGGCGACGTCGACGTAGCCGGCGCGCACGGCGAGCGGCTCGCAGAACACCGCGGAGTCCTCGGACTCGATGTACTCGCGCACCGACTGGTCGTCGAAGCGGCCGGCGTGGACCACCTCCGCGTCGTGCGGCTCGTCGCAGTCCCGCTTCCAGAGGTCGATCTCGCCCACGTCGATGCAGTCGCCGGCCCGGGCGTCCTCCAGGAAGACGGTGCTCGTGCCGTACCAGGTCAGGCCGATCCCGGCGCCCACGGCGAGGATCGTCCCCACGATGCCGAGGACCAGGCCGGTGACCGCGGCCCACCGCCCGGAGCGACGCGCGTCCTTGGTGCGCACGATGCCGGCAATGCCCAGGCCGATCCCGACCGGACCGGCGCAGCAGGTCAGCGAGCAGACCAGCGACGCGATCGAGATCCCGTCGGTCGAGCGGGCATCAGTCCAGCCGCCGGGCCGGGGGTCGTAGGGGTTGAACCCGAGTGGGTGACCGCCCGGGGGCGGGTACGGATCGGGCGGCGGTCCCGAGTCGTACCCGCCGTGGGAACTGCTCACCTGCCTACAGGATCGGCTCGGACAGCTTCTCGCCGGGCTCGACGTAGCAGACGAGGGTGTCGCCGACGGACACGTCGTTGGGGTCCTCGATCACGGCGTCGAGGTCCGCGAGGTAGTCCGTGATCGCGTCGCGATCACCCTCGGCGAGGGCCGTCTCGCAGTACGACGCCATGCCGGTCTCGATCTCCTCGAGGTTGTCGTCGGTCACCTCGGCGACCGCGACGATCTCGGCGTCGTGTTCCTCGGAGCAGTCCTTCTTGTAGAGGAAGACCGAACCGTCCTCCTCCTCGACGTTGATGCACTGTCCGACCTTGGCGTTGTCGGGCGTCACGACGGTGTCGGCCAGGACGAAGATTCCGACGCCGATGGCGGCGGTCCCGAGGCTGACGATGATGCCGATGATGATGCTGGCGATGGCCAGGCCGCGGCCCTTGCGCTTGCCGCCCTTCGTGCGGGACAGCCCGACGAAGCCCAGGATGACGCCGATCGGCGCCAGGCAGCACAGGAAGCTCAGCACGAGCGCCGTGATCGAGACGCCGTCGTTCTTCGGCTGCTCGTTCGAGGGGCCACCCGGGAAGCCTCCGGGCGGGCCGTAGCCGCCGCCCGATCCGTAGGGATTCGGCTGCGGGGGCTGCTGCGGCTGACCGTAGGGGTTGTTCTGGCCGCCGTACGGGTTCTGGCCGTAGGGATCGCTCACGAGGGTCACCCTAATGCGGGACGATGGTGTCGTGTTGCAGTTATCGGGGGCTGCCCGACGTCGACGTCTGGGGACCCGCCACGGCCTCGCGCAGGCGTACGACGATCCGGAGAGCGCGACGCGGGCGATGACGGTCCTGCACGCGACCGAGGCCGCCACCGTCCACCTGGCGCTGTGGGCCCGCACCGAGGGCGTCACGATCCAGGACGTCGACGAGGCGCTCTACGGTCAGCGCAGCATCGTCAAGCAGCTCGCCATGAGGCGCACCCTCTTCGTCTTCCCGCGGGACCTGCTCCCCGCGGCCTGGGGGAGCGCTGCCCTGCGGGTGGCCCGTCAGCAGCGGGCCCAGCTCGCCAAGAACGTGGCCGCCGCCGGTCTGGCGAACGGTTCGGGTGCGGTCGACGGGTGGATCGACGACGTCGTCGGCGCTGTGCTCGAGGTCCTTTCCGACGGGGCGGCCCGCACGACCCGCGAGGTCCGCGCCGGCCGACACCCCCTTCCTCTTCGACAGCAACGGCAACGCCGGCAACACCGCGTGGTGGAACGGCCGGATCGTCGGTTCCTGGGTCCAGGACGGCCAGGACCCGGCGGCGCCCGTGCTGCTGCTGGTGCCCGACGACCTGGCGAGGGACGCCCGTTCCGCGCTCGAGCAGCAGGCCGAGCGCCTCACCGCCTGGCTCGACGGCGTACGGATCACCAACGTCTACGCCTCGCCGCAGATGCGTGGCGCACGCCTGCCCTGACCTACGATTCACCCCCGTGAGTCGTCAGCAGCCCGAGCAGCAGGCACCCCCGGTCCAGAAGGTCCGGATCCGGTACGCCAAGCGCGGCCGCCTGCGCTTCACCAGCCACCGTGACGTCAGCCGCGCGATCGAGCGCGCCGTCGTCCGGGCCGGCATCCCGATGGCCTACTCCTCGGGCTTCCACCCCCACCCGCGGATCTCCTACGCCGGCGCCTCGCCGACGGGGGCGGCGAGCGAGTCGGAGTACGTCGAGCTGGGGCTCGCCGAGATGCGCGAGCCCGCCGAGATCGCCGCCGCTCTCGACGCAGTCCTTCCGGACGGTCTCGACATCGTCGCCGCGGCGGATGCGGCCGCCACGACCGCAGGCTCCCTGTCCGACCTGCTCACCGCCAGCCACTGGCGCATCGACCTCGGCGACACGCCCGTCGACGCCGCGCAGGAAGCGGTGGCCGCCTTCCTCGCCACCGAGACCGTGCCGGTCGAGCGGATGACCAAGAAGGGCCTGCGGACCTTCGACTGCCGCGCCGCCGTCGTGCGTCTCACGGTGAGCGACGAGGGCGACCTCGACCTGCTGCTGGAGCACGCGGTCCCCGCCGTACGACCCGACGACGTGCTCACCGGACTGCGTGAGGCGACCGGTTTCGCGGCGCCCACGACGGCCCTGCTGACCCGGCTCTCCCAGGGTGTCCTGGACCGTGACGCCGGCTCGGTCGGCGACCCGCTCGCCACCCGGTGATACCGGGGGCCGGTCGGCCGTGTGCGATACTCGCCACAGATCCACCCCGCGCGTCCCACAGGACTGCGCGGACGATCTGACGACGTTCTCGCCGCCCGGCAGGTGATCGACCGGACGGCACGGTGGAGATCGGACACCCGCCAGACGCGACGCACCACGCGACCGCGGCAGGCGAAGGCCCGGCCTCCAGTGACGCTCCGCGGAGGGTGTCGTCCCACGAAGGCTTACGACACCGCGCGTTGCGCGAGTGCCGATGACACCCCGGGCGCGTGAGCGGCCGGGTGGAGGAGTAGCGCAATGACCGACGCGCCCATCGAGAACTCGAACGAGACCACCGTCGAGCCGACGCCGGACGCCCCGGCGCCCGCTGCGGCGAGCGACACGCCGGCGGAGGTTCCCGCCGCGAAGCCCGCCAAGAAGGCGGCCGCGAAGAAGACCACCGCCAAGAAGACGGCGGCGAAGAAGACCACTGCGAAGAAGACCGCGGCCAAGAAGACGGCGGCCGCTCCGGCCGACGGCGCTGCGGACGACCCCGACGCGCCCGAGGCCAAGCCCGCCAAGAAGACGGCGGCGAAGAAGACCGCGGCCAAGAAGACCACCGCCGCGAAGAAGACCACGGCCGCGAAGACCACCTCCGGCCGCTCCGGCGGTCGGGCCAAGCCGAAGGCCGCCGACTCCGAGCAGCTCCTCCTGACGCCTGACGAGGACGCGCCCACGACCGAGGCCGCCGCGTCGACTGACCCGACCGAGGCCCCGTCGTCGGCTGCGGTGCTCTTCCAGGCGCCCTCCACCTCCTCCGGTCGTGCGACCCGGGCGCCCCGTGCCGTCAAGCCGGCCCCCGTCGTCGAGCCGACCGATGCCGAGGAGACCGACGAGGACGACGAGCTCCTGGACGCGGCCACCGGCGAGTCGACGGACGAGACGTCCGGGGACACCCCGGCCACGCCGACCGACGACGCCACCGCTGACTCCGCGGACTCGGCCGACTCCGCTGACGAGGACAACGACGACGAGGACAACGACGACTCCGACGACGCCGACGGCACGGGCAGCAGTGCCGCCCGCCGCCGCCGTCGCCGCGGCGGCCGTCGCCGTCGCAAGCCGGCCGGTGCCGGCCAGTCGGGCGATGCCGAGTCCGGCGACGACGACGGTGAGGAGACCGCCCCGGCACGCCAGGGCGGTGGCCGGGCAGCCGCCGAGAAGGACTCCACCGACGACAGCGACTCCAGCGAGTCCTCCGACGACAGCGACAGCGGCGAGTCCTCCGACGACAGCGAGTCCGGCGACAACGCCGGCGGTGGACAGGGCAGCGCGTCCTCGCGTCGCCGCCGTCGCCGCCGTCGCTCCGGCGAGGGCGGGGGAGGCGAGGACGGCGACGACCCGGAGAACACCGTCACCCGCGTCCGCAAGCCGCGATCGGCCGAGGACGAGATCACCTCGATCGCCGGCTCGACCCGGCTCGAGGCCAAGAAGCAGCGCCGCCGCGAGGGCCGCGAGGCGGGTCGCCGACGTGCCCCGATCGTGAGCGAGGCCGAGTTCCTGGCCCGTCGCGAGTCCGTCGAGCGCGTGATGGCGGTGCGCCAGCGCAAGGACCTCACCCAGATCGCCGTGATCGAGGACAAGGTCCTCGTGGAGCACTACGTCGCCCGCGAGTCGCAGACCTCGCTGATCGGCAACGTCTACCTCGGTCGGGTGCAGAACGTCCTGCCCTCCATGGAGGCCGCGTTCATCGACATCGGCAAGGGCCGCAACGCCGTCCTGTACGCCGGTGAGGTCAACTGGGCCTCGCTGGGTCACAAGGACGGGCAGCCGCGCAAGATCGAGTCGTTCCTCCAGTCCGGCCAGACCATCCTGGTCCAGGTGTCGAAGGACCCGATCGGTCACAAGGGTGCCCGGCTCACCAGCCAGGTCAGCCTCGCCGGCCGCTTCCTCGTCTACGTCCCGGACGGCACCACCTCCGGCATCTCGCGCAAGCTGCCCGACACCGAGCGTGCCCGCCTGAAGGCGCTGCTCAAGGAGGTCGTCCCGGCATCGGCCGGCGTCATCGTGCGCACCGCCGCGGAGGGCGCCTCCGAGGACGAGCTCACCCGCGACGTCGAGCGCCTGAAGGCACGCTGGGCCGACATCGAGGGCAAGGTCGCCAAGGGCAACGCCCCGCAGTTGCTCTACGGAGAGCCCGACCTGACCCTGAAGGTCGTGCGGGACCTCTTCACCGAGGACTTCGCCAAGCTGGTCGTCCAGGGCGACGACGCCTGGGAGTCGGTCAGCACCTACGTCGACCAGGTGGCCCCGGACCTCGCCGAGCGCCTCGAGCGTCACGAGGTCGGCAGCGGTGCGGCGGACCTGTTCGCGACGTACCGGATCGACGAGCAGATCGCCAAGGGCCTGGACCGCAAGGTCTGGCTGCCCTCCGGCGGATCGTTGGTCATCGACCGGACCGAGGCGATGACCGTCGTCGACGTCAACACCGGCAAGTTCACGGGCTCCGGGGGCAACCTCGAGGAGACCGTCACGAAGAACAACCTCGAGGCGGCCGAGGAGATCGTGCGTCAGCTCCGGCTGCGCGACATCGGCGGCATCATCGTGGTCGACTTCATCGACATGGTCCTCGAGTCCAACCGCGACCTCGTGCTCCGGCGCCTGGTCGAGTGCCTGGGCCGGGACCGGACCCGCCACCAGGTCGCCGAGGTGACCTCGCTGGGCCTGGTGCAGATGACGCGCAAGCGGATCGGCACCGGCCTGCTGGAGGCGTTCTCGGAGAACTGCAGCCACTGCCAGGGCCGCGGCATCGTGGTCCACGACCTGCCCGTCGAGTCCAAGCGCGGGGGTGGTGGTGGTGGCGAGCAGGAGGAGCCGCGCCGCGGCAACCGCCGACGCAAGGGCAAGGGTCAGGGCGACGGCGAGGGCGAGAGCAACGACGTGGCTGCTGCCCCGAAGCCGGTGCCGTCCCCCAAGGACGTCGCCGCGATGGCCAAGCACCCCGCCGAGGACGAGGTTCCCGCCGTGGAGCCCGAGTCCGTCGTGGAGCCGGTCCTCGAGACCGCGCTCGAGACCGTGCCCGAGACCGTGCCCGAGGCCGAGGCGGTCCTCGAGACCGCACTCGAGCCTGCGCCGGTCGCGACGACCACCGTGGTCACCCAGACCCGACGTCGGACGACCAGCCGGCCCGTCGCCGCGGCTGCGGTCGAGCCCGTCGTCGAGCCCGAGCCCGAGCCGGTCGTCGAGACGGCGCCCGAGCCTCAGCCCGAACCTGCGCCGGTCGCGGAGACCACCGTGGTCACCCAGACCCGTCGCCGTACGACGAGCCGGCCCGCCGGTCCGCCGGCGGTGACCGCGCCCGCAGCCGTCGCCGAGCCCGTCACCGAGCCCGTCGCCGAGTCGGCCGTGGAGGCTGCGCCGGTCGCCGAGCCGGCGCCCGCCGCGACGACCACGGTCGTCACCCAGACCCGTCGTCGTTCGACGAGCCGGCCCGCCGGCCCGCCGACCACCACGGCACCAGCATCGACGGACGACCTGGACGGCACCCCGGCTGCGGACGACGCAGCCGAGGCGCATGTCGAGCACGTCCCGGTGAAGAAGAAAGGCGCCCGCAAGCGCTGAGCACGGGGGAGGGGACCGGGAACCGCGGCATTTTGGCGGAAACCGGCCCCGACCGTAGTATTGATCGTCGGTGCGCTGCAGAGGTGTGCCGTTCTGCCGGCACCCGGCAATTCGTGATCCTGCCCAGACGGGGGAGATCGAGACTGCTGTGTGTGCTGCAGACCCAGGCCTTGGGGCGAGACGTTGACGGAGAAGGAGCCCGCGGTGGTGTACGCGATCGTGCGCGCAGGCGCTAAGCAGGAGAAGGTCGCTGTCGGCGACGTCATCGAGATCGACAAGATCTCCACGCCGGTCGGTGACACCCTCACCCTGCCTGTCGTGCTTGCTGTCGACGGCGAGACCGTCACCAGCACTGGCCTGGAGAAGGCATCGGTGACCGTCGAGGTCCTCGGCGCCACCAAGGGCCCGAAGATCATCATCCAGAAGTACAAGAACAAGACCGGCTACAAGAAGCGCCAGGGTCACCGCCAGAAGTACACCCAGGTCAAGGTCACCGACATCTCTCTCTGAGAGACGTCGACCCCCGGCACACCTCTTCCGAAGGACTGAAACATGGCACACAAGAAGGGCGCAGCGTCCACCAAGAACGGTCGCGACTCCAATGCCCAGCGCCTCGGCGTCAAGCGCTTCGGCGGCCAGCTCGTCAACGCCGGCGAGATCATCGTCCGCCAGCGTGGCACCCACTTCCACCCGGGCTCCGGCGTCGGTCGTGGCAAGGACGACACCCTGTTCGCCCTGCTCCCCGGAGCGGTCGAGTTCGGCAAGCGTCGCGGCCGCAGGGTCGTCAACATCGTCCCGGGCGACTGAGCTGACGCTCAGCTGTACTGAGGCTTCGAAGGGCGTCCCGGTTCGGGGCGCCCTTCGCCCATTTCTACTGAAAGACTGATCTCATGGCTGTGCCCACCTTCGTCGATCGCGTGACCCTGTACGTCGATGCGGGGCGGGGCGGCAACGGTGTGGCGTCGGTCCACCGCGAGAAGTTCAAGCCCCTGGGCGGCCCCGACGGCGGCAACGGCGGCCCCGGCGGCTCGGTGATCCTGCGGGTCGACCCCGACATCACCACGCTGCTCGAGTACCACCACCTGCCGCGCCGCAAGGCCGAGCACGGCGGCCACGGTGCGGGCGACCGTCGCAACGGCTCGCACGGAGCAGACCTGATCCTCTCGGTCCCCGCCGGCACGGTGGTCAAGCACCGCAACGGCGAGGTCATCGCCGACATGGTGGCGCCCGGCAGCGAGCTCGTCGTCGCCCGCGGTGGCCACGGCGGCCTCGGCAACTCGGCGCTGGCCTCCAAGACCCGCAAGGCCCCCGGCTTCGCCCTGCTGGGCGAGCCCGGCGAGGAGCTGGAGGTCATCCTCGAGCTCAAGGTCGTCGCCGACGTGGGCCTGGTGGGCTTCCCCAGCGCCGGCAAGTCGAGCCTGATCGCCGCGATCTCCCGGGCCCGCCCCAAGATCGCCGACTACCCCTTCACGACGCTGGTCCCGAACCTCGGCGTCGTCACCGCGGGCGAGGTCACCTTCACCGTGGCCGACGTCCCCGGTCTGATCGAGGGCGCGGCCGAGGGCCGCGGTCTCGGCCACGACTTCCTGCGCCACATCGAGCGCTGCGCCGCGATCGTGCACGTGCTGGACACCGCCACCATGGAGCCCGGCCGCAACCCCGCCGACGACCTCGACATCATCGAGGACGAGCTGCGTCGCTACGGCGGTCTCGACGACCGCCCCCGCCTGGTGGCCCTCAACAAGGTCGACGTCCCCGACGGCCGCGGCATCGCCGAGCTGGTCGTGGAGGACCTCCGCAACCGCGGCATGCGCGTGTTCGAGATCTCCGCGATGTCCGGTGAGGGCACCCGCGAGCTGATCTTCGCGATGGCCGAGATCGTGACCGAGGCCCGCAAGGCCAAGGAGTCCGAGATCCCCGCCCGGATCGTCGTGCGACCCAAGGCGGTCGACGACGACGGCTTCACGGTCACCAAGACCGGTGCGGGCTGGCGGGTGCGCGGCATCAAGCCCGAGCGCTGGGTGCGCCAGACCAACTTCAGCAACGACGAGGCCGTCGGCTACCTCGCCGACCGTCTCAACCGGCTCGGTGTCGAGACCAAGCTCGTCGCCATGGGTGCCGTGGAGGGCGACTCCGTCCTCATCGGCCCCACCGACAACTCGGTGGTCTTCGACTTCAAGCCCGGGATCGACGCCGGTGCGGAGAACCTGTCGCGCCGTGGCGAGGACGACCGCTTCGCCGAGGACCGCCCGGCCGCAACGCGCCGTCGCGACATCCAGGAGAACATGGACGACCGCGCCGAGGGCGAGACCCGTGCCGATGTGGCGCGTCGTCTCGACCAGCCGGAGATCTATGGTCCCTCCTCCTTCGAGATCGGCTCGGAAGAAGACCCCGACGTCGTCCGCGCTGTCGAGGAGGAGGCCTGGGCAGAGGACGACCCCGGTGACGGGCACGATGGGTGAGGGCGATCTCCGGGAGGCGGTCACCTCCGCCCGCCGGATCGTCGTCAAGGTCGGTTCCTCGTCCCTGACGACTGCTGCGGGCGGCATCGACCCCGACCAGGTCAGCACCCTCGTCGACGTCCTCGCTGCGGCGCGCACGCGCGGAGCGGAGGTCGTGCTGGTGTCCTCGGGCGCCATCGCCGCCGGACTGGCGCCCCTCGGCCTCACCAGGCGGCCCCGCGGTCTGGCCGCCCAGCAGGCGGCTGCATCGGTGGGCCAGGGCCTGCTGGTGCACCGCTACACCGAGGAGCTCGCGCGCCACGGCCTCACCGCCGGCCAGGTCCTGCTGACGCTGGACGACGTCACCCGTCGCTCCCACTACCGCAATGCCAGCCAGACCTTCACCAAGCTGCTCGAGTTCGGTGTCATCCCGATCGTCAACGAGAACGACACCGTCGCGACCAGCGAGATCCGGTTCGGCGACAACGACCGGCTTGCCGCGCTCGTCGCGCACCTCGTGCACGCCGACCTGCTGCTCCTGCTCTCCGACGTCGACGGTCTGTACGACGGACCGCCGAGCCGTGCGGGTGCCCGGTTGATCACCGACGTGCGGACCTCCGCGGACCTCGCCGATGTCGTGGTCGGCTCCGTGGGTGCGGCAGGCGTCGGCACCGGGGGCATGGTCACCAAGGTCGAGGCGGCGGCGATCGCCACCGGCTCCGGCATTCCGGTCGTGTTGACCTCGGCGGACAAGGCCGGCTCGGCGCTGGCGGGGGAGCCCGTCGGCACCCTCTTCCACACCACGGGCAAGCGCCGCCCGACCCGGCTGCTGTGGCTGCGCCACGCGACCGAGGGCAAGGGTGGCGTCGTCCTCGATGCCGGCGCCGTACGCGCCGTCGTGGAGCGTCGCGCCTCGCTCCTCGCGGCCGGCATCACCGGTGTCCGGGGCGACTTCGTCGCCGGTGACCCGGTGGACCTGCTCGACCCCGACGGCACCATCGTGGGCCGTGGCCTGGTCAACTTCGACGCTTCTGAGATCCCCACCCTGCAGGGCCGCTCCTCCAAGGAGCTCAAGCGCGAGCTCGGTGCGGAGTACGAACGCGAGGTCATCCACCGCGACGACCTGGTGGTCCTGGCTTGAGCGTGCGACCGCGCGCGAGATCGGGCGCCTGCGTCCTCGCCGCGGTCGTCGCGGTGCCGGCGCTGGTGCTGACGGGGGCCAGGCTCCTCGGCGGATCCCACCGTCAGGTGGCGATCGTCCAGGCCTTCACGGCGTGGGCCGTCCCGGCCTACCTGCTGGTCCTCGTCGTGCTGGGCGTGCTGCTCGCCCGCCCTGCGGTGCGACGCCCCGCCCGGCGCCCTCTCGGCGTGGCCGCGCTGGCGACGGCGCTCGCGCTCGCGCTGCACCTGGCGTGGCTCGCACCCACCGTGTCGGGCGGCACCCCGAAGGCCGCGCCGGACGCGCCGCGACTGACCGTGATGACGGCCAACCTCCGCTTCGGCCAGGCCGAACCGGCCGAGGTCCTCGACGCGGTCAGGGACCGGGAGGTCGACCTCCTCGTGCTGCAGGAGGTGACGCCGACGGCGCTCGCGGCGCTCGACGCCGCCGGGCTCGCCGAGACGCTCCCGCACCGCGCAGGGGAGGCGCAGGGCGGTGCGCTGGGAACCGTGGCGTTCTCCCGCGTTCCCGTCTCGGACGTCGACCGGATCGACACCGTCATGGGGTCGTGGGCCTTCACCACTGCCGGCCTGCGGGTGCTGGCCGTCCACCCCGCCTATCCGCTGAGCGAGAACTGGGGCAGGGAGCTCGGCATCGTGCGCGATGCCGTCGAGGCCGAGCAGCCCGATGTCGTCGCGGGCGACTTCAACGCCTCGCGTGACCACGCCCCGATGCGCGCGATCCTCGATGCCGGCCTGGAGGACGGCGCCGACCTGGTCAACGCGGGCTGGCAGCCGACGTGGCCCACGGGCGGCTTCCGGGGCTGGCCCGTCCCGGCGAGCGTGGCGATCGACCACGTCCTGGTCGGCCGTGGTCTCACGGCGACCGCGTCCTCCACCCTGGAGGTCGCAGGGACCGATCACCGGGCCCTGGTGGTGACCGTCGCCCGTCGCGCCGGCTGACGGGGACCGACGAACTACAGCCCGCTAGTTGCGTGCCCATCGTGCGCGCGGCGGTACGGCCTCCCAGCTCCGGCGCTCGACCTCGGCCGGGTCGGCGTACCGCAGGATCGGATCGCCCCGGATGCACAGGCCCCAGAAGATCGTTCGATGACAGTCCTGGCATTCCAGGAACGACACGATCGTGTACTTCAGGTCGGAGGAGGCCAGGTCGAGCATGTCACTGACGGGGACGTCCCCGCGCACCTCGCGGAGCCGGCCCGCTGCGATCAGGGACCCGAGTCCGGACGTGGTCGCGACTGCGTCGATCCGACCGGGTGGTACCTCTCGGGGGAGTCCGACCTCGGCGCACGTCGGACACGCCGGTTGCTGATCCATCCGTCGACCCTATGCCCGTCAGCCCCATGCCCGTCAGCGGCGAGGGCGAGCGCGCCGATCAGTCGCCGACGGCGTCGATCCCGCGCTGCACGATCAGCGGGTCGGGGGTGCCGACCGCGTCGTGGTCCTTGCCGTCGTACTCGAACTGGGAGAGGAAGTGGCGCATCGCGTTGATCCGCGCGCGCTTCTTGTCGTTGGACTTCACCGTCGTCCACGGCACCACGTCGGTGTCGGTACGACGGATCATCGCCTCCTTGGCGGCGGTGTAGGCCTCCCACTTGTCGAGGGACTCCAGGTCCATGGGGGAGAGCTTCCACTGCCGGACGGGGTCGACCTGTCGGATGATGAAGCGGGTGCGCTGCTCGGACTGCGTCACCGAGAACCAGAACTTCGTGAGCGTGATCCCGGACTCGACGAGCATCTCCTCGAAGTAGGGCACGTGCCGCAGGAAGGTCTCGTAGTCGTCGTCGGAGCAGAAGCCCATCACCCGTTCCACGACGGCGCGGTTGTACCAGCTGCGGTCGAACAGCGAGATCTCGCCCGCCGTGGGCAGGTGCTGCACGTAGCGCTGGAAGTACCACTGGCCGAGCTCGCGGTCGCTGGGCTTGGTCAGTGCCACCACGCGGGCGTAGCGGGGGTTGAGGTGCTCCATGAAGCGCTTGATCGTGCCGCCCTTGCCCGCGGCGTCGCGACCCTCGAAGACGACGACGTGCTTGGAGCCGGTCGCCTTGGCCCAGGACTGGAACTTGAGGAGCTCGACCTGCAGGAGGTACTTCTGCTCGTCGTATTCCTCGCGGGACAGCCGCTCGGCGTACGGGTAGTTCTCGCGCCAGGTGTCCACGGCCTTGCCGAAGGGGTCGATCAGGACCGGGTCGTCGTCGTGGTCCTCGCCGATGCGGTGACCGTCGATCCCGAGCTGGTCGATGCCGAGCTGGTCGATGTAGGCGCGGACGTCGTCGATCATGGCTGGCACGCTAGAGAACCCCCGTGAACGGCAGGTGACCACGAGGTGCCGTGGTTGGGTGCGGCTTCGCCGGGAGCCGTACGCTGGGAACTGCCATGACCGCCCAGCCGACTCCCACGGTCTACCTCGACCACGCCGCGACCACTCCGATGGTTCCCGCGGCGATCGAGGCGATGACCTCGCACCTGAGCGATGTCGGCAACGCGAGCTCGCTGCACGCGTCCGGTCGTCGGGCCCGGCGGATCGTGGAGGAGTCACGCGAGACGATCGCGGGGGCCCTGAACTGCCGCCCCGGTGAGGTCGTCTTCACCTCCGGGGGCACCGAGGCCGACAACCTCGCCGTCAAGGGCCTCTACTGGTCGCGACGGGCCGAGGACCCGAGGCGGCTGCGCTTCCTGGCCTCCGCCGTCGAGCACCACGCCGTCCTGGATCCCCTGGCCTGGCTGGAGGAGCACGAGGGTGCGGCGGTCAACCTGCAGACGGTCGACCGCGACGGACGCCTGTCCGTCGAGGGCCTGCGCACCGCGATCGAGCGCGAGCCTGCCTCGGTCGCCGCGATCACCGTGATGTGGGCCAACAACGAGGTCGGCACGCTCCAGCCGATCGACGACGTCGTCGCCCTCGCCGGCGAGCACGGGATCCCCGTCCACACCGACGCCGTCCAGGCGATCGGCTCGGTCCCGGTCGACTTCGCCGCCAGCGGCGTGGACGCGCTGTCGGTGTCCGGGCACAAGGTCGGCGGTCCGCAGGGCGTGGGCGCCCTCGTCGTACGCCGTGAGATCGAGCTGACCGCCCTGCTCCACGGAGGAGGCCAGGAGCGCGACGTGCGCAGCGGCACCCTCGACGTCCCGGCGATCGCGGGGTTCGCCGCAGCGGTCGAGTGGGCCGTCAAGGAGCAGGCGGAGCACGCGTCACGACTCGCCGATCTCCGCAGCCACCTGATCGAGGCCGTACGCCGTGAGGTGCCCGACGTGATCCTCAACGGTGACCCCGTCCTGCGCCTGCCCGGCAACGTCCACCTCAGCTTCCCCGGCTGCGAGGGCGACTCGCTGCTGATGCTGCTCGATGCGCACGGTGTCGAGTGCTCGACGGGATCGGCCTGCTCGGCCGGCGTGCCCCAGCCCTCCCACGTCCTGATCGCGATGGGTCGCGAGCCCGGTGAGGCCCGCAGCTCGCTGCGCTTCAGCCTCGGCCACACGAGCACCGCGACCGACGTCGACGCGGTCGCTGCTGCCATCGGCCCCGCGGTCGAGCGCGCCCGCGCCGTCCGGGCCTAGGGGGGTCGGGTGAAGGTCATCGCAGCGATGTCCGGCGGGGTCGACTCCGCCGTCGCGGCAGCGCGCGCCCACGAGGCCGGCCACGAGGTCACCGGGATCCACCTCGCGCTCTCACGCAACCCGAAGTCCTACCGCTCCGGTGCCCGTGGCTGCTGCACGATCGAGGACGCCAACGATGCGCGGCGAGCAGCCGACGTGATCGGGATCCCGTTCTACGTCTGGGACCTCTCCGAGAGGTTCCACACCGACGTGGTCGAGGACTTCATGGACACCTACGCGGCCGGTCAGACGCCCAATCCCTGCCTGCGGTGCAACGAGAAGATCAAGTTCGCCGCGGTGCTGGACCGTGCCCTGGCGCTGGGCTTCGACGCCGTGGCCACCGGTCACTACGCCACCGTGCACACCACGCCGGCCGGCGGGGTCGAGCTGCATCGTGCGGTCGACAACGCCAAGGACCAGTCCTACGTGCTCGGTGTCCTGGATGAGCAGCAGCTGCGCCACTCGCTGTTCCCGCTGGGCGACACGACCAAGGACCGGGTCCGTGAGGAGGCTGCTGCGCGTGGCCTGCTCGTCGCGGACAAGCCGGACAGCCATGACATCTGCTTCGTCGCCGACGGCGACAACACCGGGTGGTTGCGCGAGAAGCTCGGCGACCGCGCGCCCAACCACGGTGGCGAGATCCGTGACGAGGCGACCGGTGAGGTCCTCGGTCACCACGAGGGCACCTACGGCTTCACGATCGGGCAGCGCAAGGGCCTGCGGCTCGGCCACCCCGCGCCCGACGGGCGACCCCGCTTCGTCCTCGACATCGAGCCGGTCAGCGGCACCGTCACCGTCGGCCCGCGCGAGCGGTTGGCCGTGGAGCGGATCGACGGCGACCGCCTGCGCTGGTGCGGCGACGCATTGTCCGCGGGCACCGTGCTGGACGGGCCGGAGGTGACCGTCCAGCTCCGCGCGCACGGCGCCGAGCACCGCGCCGTGGTCCACATCGAGGAGGACACCCTGCGCATCGACCTGATCGACCGTGCCGAGGGCATCGCGCCCGGCCAGGCCGCGGTCGTGTACGACGGCACCCGGGTCGTCGGCTCGGCCACGATCACTGCTGCCCAGCGGGTGCCCACATGAGGGGCGCACCATGAGTGGCACCGCGTGAGGGCGACCGGGATCGGTTCCTTCCCCGGGGACACCCAGCGTGAGTTCGACGAGGCGCTCGCCGTGGTGCTGGGAACCCTGGGCGCCGACGACATCGGCCTGCCCCACCTGCCCGAGGTGCCCGGTCGGGGTGCCATCGCCGGTATGACCGGCCGCACGATCGGTCTGGTCGCCGAGCTGGACGCCGACCTCCAGCCGAGCGGCTGGCGGCTCACCGGCACGAGCGGTTCGCCGACCCT
The DNA here is from genome assembly GCF_001428565.1 of Nocardioides sp. Root190. Classification (GTDB taxonomy): domain Bacteria; phylum Actinomycetota; class Actinomycetes; order Propionibacteriales; family Nocardioidaceae; genus Nocardioides. The sequence goes on from NZ_LMIA01000009.1 coordinate 317,578, forward strand.
GGACCAGCGTCGCGCGCGCAGCCTCCTGTCCCAGGACCTCGACACCCTGGAGGAGCGGGCCTCGACCCACGAGGGTGCCTTCAAGGTCCAGGTGACCGGGCCGTGGACCCTCGCGGCCACGGTCGAGCGTCCGCGTGGCGACAAGCTGCTCGCCGACCACGGGGCTCGTCGCGAGCTCGCGCAGGCCCTCGCCGTTGCCGTCGGTGAGCACCTGGCCGACGTACGACGCCGGCTGCCGAAGGCCAGCGAGCTGGTCCTCCAGCTCGACGAGCCCGCGCTGCCGGCCGTGCTGGCCGCGAAGATCCCGACCGCGTCCGGCTTCGGCCGCCACCGCACGATCCACCCGCCCGAGGCGAGCGAGGCCCTGGGCTGGGTGCTCGCGGCCGCAGCCGGGGCCGGTGCCACCTCGTGGGTCCACTGCTGCGCGGACGACGTCCCGATCGAGCTGATCCGCGGGGCCGGCGCCGGGGGCGTGATGCTCGACGTCGGGCTGCTCGACGCGAGTGCGAACGACGCTGCTGCCGAGGCGCTGGAGGCAGGGACGACGATCGCGCTGGGCGTCGTGCCCACGTCCGGGGAGCTCCCCGGCGACGCTGCGGTCGTGGAGCGTGTCCTGCGCTGGCTCGACATGATCGGCCTCGACCCCGAGGTGGTGGGGGAGCGGCTCGTGGTGACCCCGGCCTGTGGTCTGGCGGGCGCCACGCCCGCAACAGCACGAAGGGCCACCGAGCTGGTGCGCTCGGTGGCCCGTTCGTTGTCCGGCTGAGCCGGCCATCCTGTCGTCAGCCGACGTGGACGCCCTCGGGCGCGTCGGTCGCCAGCTCGGTGTGCTTGACGTTGAGGAACGTCCAGATCACGGCCGAGGCGGCCAGCATCAGGATCGATGCCGCCAGGAAGGCATGGGTGGCGCCCTCCGGGAAGCTCGAGTTGAAGATCGCGGCCTCGAGGAAGCTGAGGTCGCTGCCCGGGATCGGGGCACTCGGGTCGCCGCCGCCGGCGACGATGGCGTCGGCCATCGGCTTGGCGACGTCAGTGGCCTGGTTGTTGGAGAAGTGCAGTGCCACGGTGCTCAGGGTCGCGAGACCGAGGGCGCCACCGACCTGCTGCATCGTGTTGAGCACGCCCGAGCCGATGCCGGAGTCCTCCGAGCGCACGTGGTGCACGGCGGTGAGGGTCATCGGGACGAAGACCAGGCCCATGCCGACCGCCATCATGATGATGTACGGGAAGATGTGCGCCCAGTAGTTCACGTCGGCGCCGCCGCTGCTGAGCGAGGTGAGCACGGCGGAGGGCGACTCGTCGATCGGGACCCGCGAGAACATGAACAGTGCGGTCGCCGCGAGCAGGGTGCCGGTGCCGGCCAGGAAGCGCGGGTCGACCCGCGCGATCAGGTTGGACGACAGGCCCGCGCCGAGCACGATGCCGAAGGAGAACGGCAGGAACGCGAAGCCGGCCTCGAGGGGGCTGAAGCCCATGATCTGCTGGATGAAGAGGCTCAGGAAGTAGAACATCGCGAACATCGCCGCGGGCGCGATCATCATCGCCGCGAAGCTGGTGGCGCGCGTGCGGTTGGCGAAGATGCGCACCGGCAGCAGCGGGTGCTCGACGCGGGACTCGATGACGGCGAAGGCGACCAGCAGGGCGACACCGGCGATCAGTGCGGTGAGGGTCTGCGCGTGGTCCCAGCCGTAGGCCTCCTCGCCCGCCCGGGACAGGCCGAAGACGATGCCGAGCAGGCCCAGGGTGCCGGTGATGGCGCCGGGGATGTCCATCTCGCCGGGGTGCGACTCGGACTCGGTGAGCACGCGCGGCACGGCGAGGGCGGCGATGATGCCGATCGGGACGTTGATGAGGAAGGTCATCCGCCATCCCTCGACGTCGAGGCCGATGAAGGAGTCGAGGCCGGTGAGCCAGCCGCCGAGGATCAGGCCGATCGCAGCGCCGACACCCGACATGGTGGCGTAGGCCGCCATCGCCCGGTTGCGGGCCGGTCCGGCCGCGAAGGTGGTGGTGATCAGTGCGAGCGCCGCCGGGGCGGCCATCGCGGCACCGACGCCCTGGAGGGCGCGCGAGGCGAGCAGCATGGCCTCGTTGGCAGCGACGCCGCCGAGCAGCGAGGCGATGGAGAACACGACGAGCCCGATCATGAACAGGCGACGGCGGCCGTAGAGGTCGCCGAGCCGGCCGCCCAGCAGCAGGAGGCCACCGAACGCGAGCGCGTAGCCCGTCACGATCCAGGTCAGGTTGGCCTGGGAGATGTCGAGGTCGCCGCCGATGTAGGGCAGCGCGATGTTGGCGATGGTGGAGTCGAGCACGACCATCAGCTGCGCCGTGAGGATGAGGACCAGGGCCAGCCCGGCGTGCTTGGTCGGGGTGGCGACGTCTGCGGAGGGGGTGGTCTCCGCAGGGTCGAGTGATTCGACGTCGGTCATGATTTTCCTTCGAGGGTGGTGACGGAGAGTGATCAGCCGCGGGTGGCGGCAGGGAGGATGACCTGGTCGACGACGCGGGCGATCAGGTCAGGAGTCGGTGGGTCACCGAGCAGGAAGCCCCGGTGCAGGACGATGCCGGGAAGTGCGGCGGTGAGGATGTCCAGGTCGATGTCGTCGCGGAGCTCGCCGCGCTGGCGGGCCCGCTCGTAGATCTCGCGGCCCACGGCGACCTTGGGACCGATGAACCGCTCGCGGAAGGCTGCCGCGAACTCCGGGTCCCGTCCGATCGCGGTGATGACGCTGCCGAGGATCGCGGTCTGGCGACGGTCGGTGAGCCCACCGTCGCCGCAGAACATGGCGAGGAGGTCGCTGCGCAGGCTGCCGGTGTCCTCGGGCGTGACGACGGGCTGCTTCTCCGACATCAGTGCATCGATGACGAGGGCGGCCTTGCCGTCCCACTTGCGGTAGAGCGTTGCCTTCGACGCCTTCGCCTGGTTGGCGACGGCGTCCATGGTGAGTCGGTCGTAGCCGACCTCGACGAGGACCGCGAGGGTCGCGTCGAGGATCTCCTGCTCGCGGTCGCCCTCGACGCGGGGTCGGGTGGGCGCCTCGGGGGAGCTCGGCTTGCGCGGGGACACGGGGCCTCCAGGTCGGGATGGATGGAACGAAACTGTTCCGTTTCACTATATGGTACGGAACGGTTTCGTTCTGTCAACTCGGGTCCCCGTCGTTCCATTCCCGTGGCGAGGAGCGTCGGGCGAAGCCTGTCGGAGACCACCGACATCCACCTGTCGGTACGGCGCGGCAAGATGTCCCCATGAGTGCCGCCGACCTCCCCGTCGTACCCCCCGAGGCCCGCGAGGAGCACGCCACCCTCAGCGACGAGGTGGAGGAGGCGCGCTGGCGCTACTACGTGCTCGACCAGCCCACGCTGTCCGACGCCGACTTCGATCAGCGGATGCAGCGCCTGGAGGAGCTCGAGGAGGAGTTCGCCGAGCTGCGCACTCCGGACTCGCCGACGCAGAAGGTCGGTGGCGCGGTGGCCACCGACTTCACCGCGGTCGACCACCTGCAGCGGATGGAGAGCCTCGACAACGCCTTCTCGTTCGAGGAGCTGGCGGCGTGGCACACCCGTCTCGGACGCGACGGCATCGAGGACCCGGCCCTGCTGTGCGAGCTCAAGGTCGACGGCCTCGCGATCAACCTCCTCTACGAGAACGGCCGCCTGGTGCGGGCGTTGACGCGCGGCGACGGGCGCACCGGCGAGGACGTCACGCCCAACGTCAAGACCATCCAGGCCGTGCCCCACCGGTTGAGCGGCACCGACGAGTTCCCCGTGCCCGAGCAGGTCGAGGTCCGTGGCGAGGTGTTCCTCCCGGCGGAGGCGTTCGAGGCGCTCAACGTCACGATGACCGAGGCGGGCAAGCCCGCGTTCGCCAACCCCCGCAACGCCGCCGCCGGATCGCTGCGCCAGAAGGACCCGCGCGTCACCGCCACCCGCGCCCTCGGGATGGTCTGCCACGGCATCGGTGCCCGCACGGGCTTCGAGCCGCGTGCCCAGTCGCAGGCCTACGAAGCACTGGCGGCCTGGGGCCTGCCGGTCTCCGAGCAGGTGCGGGTCGTGGGTTCGCTGGAGGACGTCGAGGGCTACATCACCAACGCCGGCGAGCACCGGCACACGATCGTGCCCTACGAGATCGACGGTGTCGTGGTGAAGGTCGACGACGTCGCGCTGCAGCGCCGGCTCGGCTCCACCAGCCGCGCGCCGCGGTGGGCGATCGCGTTCAAGTACCCGCCCGAGGAGGTCAACACCGAGCTCCTCGCGATCGAGGTCAACACCGGCCGGACCGGCCGCGTGACGCCGTACGGCGTGATGAAGCCGGTCAAGGTCGCCGGCTCGACCGTGGAGATGGCCACGCTCCACAACGGCTACGAGGTCAGGCGCAAGGACGTCCGTCCCGGCGACACCGTCATCCTCCGCAAGGCGGGCGACGTGATCCCGGAGATCGTCGGTCCGGTGCTCGCGCTGCGGCCCGAGGGACTGCCCGAGTGGGAGATGCCCACCGAGTGTCCCTCGTGCGCGACGACGCTGGTGGAGCAGAAGGAGGGCGACAAGGACCGTCGTTGCCCCAACCACGAGCACTGCCCGGCGCAGGTGCGCGAGCGGGTCTTCCACGTCGCGGGACGGGGAGCCTTCGACGTCGAGGGGCTCGGCTACGAAGCGGCGGTCGCCCTGCTCGACGCAGGAGCGATCGCCAACGAGGGCGACATCTTCGACCTCACGGCCGAGCGGGTGCTGACCGCGCCGCTGTTCACCCGCGCGGCCAAGAAGGACGAAGCGGGTCCGCAGCTCAGCGCCAACGGGGAGAAGCTCCTCGCCAACCTGGGGGAGCGCAAGGCGAGCGTGCCGCTGTGGCGGGTGCTCGTGGCGCTCTCGATCCGACACGTCGGTCCGAGCGCCGCCCGGGCGCTGGCGACGGAGTTCGGGTCGATGGCCGCGATCCGGGCCGCGAGCGAGGACGAGCTCGCCGCGGCCGAGGGGGTCGGACCGACCATCGCCGCTGCCGTCATCGAGTGGTTCGGCGTCGCGTGGCACACCGAGATCGTCGACAAGTGGACCGCGTCCGGAGTCGCGATGGCCGACGAGCGCGACGAGTCCGTGGAGCGCACCCTCGAGGGCCTGACGATCGTGGTGACCGGCTCGCTCCAGGACTTCTCCCGCGACTCGGCGAAGGAGGCGATCCTCTCCCGCGGCGGCAAGGCGTCGGGCTCGGTGTCGAAGAAGACCGACTTCGTGGTGATCGGCGAGAGCGCGGGGTCCAAGGCCGACAAGGCCGAACAGCTGGGTGTCCCGATCCTGGACGAGGACGGCTTCAAGCAGCTGCTGGAGAACGGACCGCCGTCCTCATGAGGCGCTGGATCCCGGTCGTCGTCCTGGCCCTGCTCGGCGCCTCGTGCTCGGATGCGGAGCCGGACGCCGACCCGCCCGTCCCCGGCACGTCCTCTGCCCCGCCGTCTGCCCTGCCGTCTGCCTCGGGTCCTGCTGCCAGCCCGACTCCCGAGGCCGAGCCACCGCACCCGGTGTCGCTACCGACCCTGGCCGAGCAGGACTTCAACGGCGGTGCCCTGCGCCTGGGCGAGGAGGTCCTGCGCGACGCAGGGCACACGCAGTACGCCGTCACCTACCGCAGCGGCGACCTGACCATCTCCGGTCGTCTGGCCGTGCCCGACGGTGAGGGCCCGTTCCCCACCGTCGTCCTCGCCCACGGCTACATCGACCCTGCGGTCTACGTGAACGGCCAGGGCATGACGCGCGAGCGGGCGTGGTTCGGCGAGCGCGGGTACGTCGCCCTCCACGTCGACTACCGCGGCCACGCCGGGTCCGACCCCGATCGCAGCGGCGGCCTCGACATGCGGATGGGCTACACCGAGGACGTCATCAACGCGGTGCTCGCGTTGCGCGCGTGGAAGGGACTGGTCGACGATGACCGGGTCGGTCTGGTCGGGCGCTCGATGGGCGGGGGAGTCGTCTACAACGCCCTCGCTGTGCAGCCCGGCCTCGTCGACGCCGCGGTCGTCTTCGCACCGGTCAGCTCGGATGCGGTCGACAACTTCGAGCGCTGGATCCGACCCGATCCCTCCCGCGACGGGGTCGCGCGCCAGATCCTGCGCCGCTACGGCGAACCCGCCGCCGCGCCGGACTTCTGGGCCGGCATCAGTGCGCGGACCTACTTCGGTGACATCACCGAGCCCGTGCTGATCCACCACGGCACCGCGGACGACCAGTGTCCGATCCGGTGGAGTCGGGCCACCGCCCGCCTGATGCGTGCCGCCGGCGTCGAGGTGACCCTGCAGGTCTACGAGGGTGAGGGCCACGCCTTCGGCCCCCAGTTCGACCTCTCGATGGAGCGCACCCTGGGCTTCCTCGAACGCCGGCTCTGAGAGCGCTCCGAGACACTACGCTGGGCCCGTGGCACGAATTCCCGGCGTGGGCGATGTCCTCGGCCCCTACCGGATCACGCGCCAGCTCGGTGCGGGAGGGATGGGCGTCGTCTTCGAGGCGGTCGAGGAGGGCCTCGGTCGCCGGGTGGCGCTGAAGGTGCTCGCGCTGCAGCTCGCCGAGGAACCCGAGTTCCGGGCCCGCTTCACCCGCGAGGCCACCGTGCTGGCGCGCAGCGACAGCCCCCACATCATCCAGGTCTACAGCCACGGTCAGCAGGACGGCTGCCTCTACCTCGCCACCCAGTTCGTGCCCGGAGGCGACCTCGCGGCCCGGGTCGCCGAGGAGGGTCTGCCGACGCCGGACGTGGCGCTGGACGTGGCCGCACAGGTCGCCTCGGCCCTCGCGGACGCCCATGCGGTCGGGGTGATCCACCGTGACGTGAAGCCGCACAACGTGCTGCTCCGCCCCGGCCAGGGCCAGGTCCACGCCTACCTCTGCGATTTCGGGATCGCCCGGGACGACGAGTCGTCCCTGACCAGCAGCGGCGTCGTCGCCGGCACCTACGCCTACCTCGCACCGGAGCGGTTCCGCGGCGAGCCCGCCACCCCGGCGAGTGACGTCTACGCCCTCGGCTGCCTGCTGTGGTTCCTGCTGGCCGGCCGCGCGCCGTACGACGGCGGCCTGGTCCAGCTCGCCCACCAGCACGAGTTCAGTCCCGTCCCGCAGCTGCCGGGCGGCTCGGAGCAGGTCAACGCGTTCCTGCGCCGGGCGATGGCCAAGGACCCGGCCGCGCGCCACCCCTCCGCCGCGGAGGCCGCCGCACAGCTCCGGGCGATCCGGACCAGCGGGCGGCTGCCGGACCGGCAGTTCGTCGTACCTCCCGCAGCGGCACCGCCGTCGTCCTTCCCGTCGTACCCGCCCGTGTCCCCAGTGCCCTCGAACCCGCCTGCTCCGCCGCCGTACGTCCCGGCGCCCTCGACCTTCCCGATCCCGGCGCCCACACCCGTCCAGCCGGACGAGCCGCTCGGTGCCCCGTCGCGCCGGCACCGACCGGTGCGCGTGGTCGCGGTGGTCCTCGCCGTCGCGCTCCTCGGTGCAGGTGCGGGCCTGGCGTGGCAGCTGACCCGCGACGACGACGGTGCGGTGGCCGGACCCGACGGCGAGCCGACCGACGGCACCAGTGGCGCCGCGCCTGCTTCCCGCTCCGTCGACCGCTCGGTCGACCGCTCCGTCGCGACGGGCGACGTGGACGGCGACGGGACCGACGACACGATCCTCCTGGACGACCTCGACGACACGACGCTGGTGCTGGTCTCGGACCGCAGGGCCGAGGACGGCTTCGGCGACCTGGTCCTCTGGTCCGACACCGCCCACGGCAGCGCCAGGGTCGTGCGCGGCGACTTCACCGGCGACGATCGCGCCGACCTGGCCCTGGTCGAGACCGACCGGGTCAGGGTGGCGGCCTCGACCGGATCAGGATTCGCAGCAGCCCAGGACTGGGCGCAGGTGTCGTTGCCCCGCGACTTCAAGGTCACGGCGGGGGACTTCGACGGTGACGACGTGGACGACCTCGCCATGCTCACCGGCGCCGGGACGGGCGCGATCTCGATCGAGGTCGCGCTGTCCACGGGCTCGGACTTCACCTCGCCGGAACCGTGGGCCGGGCTCGACGGCTGGACCTTCGAGGACATGCGGGTCGGGGCGGCCGACGTCGACGGCGACGGCCGCTCGGACTTCGTCGAAATGGGCCGCCCGTCGAGCGGAGGCATCGACGTCCGGGTGTTCCGCTCGGTCGGCGACACCTTCGAGGGCAATCAGCTCTGGCTGGACCGGCCCGACTGGGACTGGGACGCCACCCGCCCGCTGCTCGCCGACGTCGACGCCGATGGCTCGGCCGACCTCGTGGCACTCCGCGACGTCGACCACCTGCAGATCGTCGTACTGAGGTCCGAGGGCGGTGAGTTCGTGGCCTCCGGTGACCCGGTCGAGCTCGAGGACCTCCAGCTCGGCGAGACCCGATCGGTGCCGGCCGACACTGACGGCGACGGCGCCACCGATCTCGTACTGGTGGACCGCTCCACCAGCGTGGTCCGGCGACTGGGCTCTGACGGCGCGGGCCTGGTCGAGACGGGGCGACGCACGATCGAGGCCCACGTCGACGAGGACGGCTCGATCCTGGTCAGCAGCAGTCGCTGACCCAGGCCTCGATCGCGGGGTTGCCGACCAGGCGGACCGTGGCCAGCTCCGGGCGGGTGAGCGCCAGCGCGTCGAACCACGCGAGGTCGAGCTCGGCCGGCGCGTCGGCGCGCATCCGTCGGACGGTACGACGCACGCGGCCCCGGAACGAGCCGGGTTCCTCGTTGAGCAGGACCACGACCAGGTCGGCCCGCTCGACCAGCTCGGCCAGCGCACCCTCCGGAGCGGCCGTGGTCACCCATCCGTCGAAGGCCGCCAGGGCCTCGACCTCGGCTGGTCCGGCGAGCTCGGTCACCGGCACGAGGGGTACGTCGAGCGCCGTGGCGACCCGCTCGAGGAAGCCGGTGAGCACGGGGCCGGTGGCTCCGGCCACGACCATCCGCTGCGGAAGGCGGTGGGGTGAGGGCGGGGGCACGTGCACCCACCGGATTCTAGGGACGTGCCCGGCGCCTAGAATCACCGGCATGTCTCAACTGTCCCGCGACGAGGTGGCCCACCTGGCCGATCTCGCCCGGATCGACCTCGATGCCGCCGAGCTGGACCACCTTGCGCCCCAGCTCAACGTGATCCTCGAGGCGGTCGCGTCCATCAGCGGAGTGGCGGGCGACGACGTCGCGCCGACCTCCCACCCGATCCCGATGACCAACGTCTTCCGCGAGGACGTCGTGGTGCCGGGCCTGAGCGCCGAGCAGGCCCTGTCGGGTGCGCCGGAGGCCGAGGACCAGCGCTTCCGCGTGCCGAGGATCCTGGGGGACGAGCAGTGAGCGAGCTGATCACCAAGAGCGCCGCCGAGCTGGCCGACGCACTGGCCGCCGGCGAGACCACCTCGGTCGAGCTGACCCAGGTCCACCTCGACCGGATCGCGGCCGTCGACGGCGACGCGACCTCCGGGGTGCACGCCTTCCTCCACGTCGACGCCGAGGGTGCGCTCGAGCAGGCGCGCGCCTCCGACGAGCGCCGGGCCGCGGGCACGCCGCGCGGCTACCTCGACGGCATCCCGATCGCCGTCAAGGACGTCCTGGCCACGCAGGGGCTCCCCACGACGTGTGGGTCGAAGATTCTCGAGGGCTGGGTGCCGCCGTACGACGCCACCGTGGTCCGCAAGATCAAGGAAGCCGGTCTGCCGATCCTCGGCAAGACCAACATGGACGAGTTCGCCATGGGCTCCTCGACCGAGCACTCCGCGTATGGCCCGACCCGCAACCCGTGGGACCAGACCCGGATCCCCGGTGGGTCCGGCGGTGGCTCCGCTGCCGCCGTGGCCGCCTTCGAGGCGCCGCTCGCGCTCGGCACCGACACCGGTGGCTCGATCCGCCAGCCGGGTGCGGTGACCGGCACCGTCGGCGTGAAGCCGACCTACGGCGGCGTGTCGCGCTACGGCCTGGTCGCCCTGGCCAACAGCCTCGACCAGGTCGGTCCGGTCACCCGGACCGTGCTGGACTCCGCGCTGCTGCACGAGCTCATCGGCGGGCACGACCCGCTCGACTCGACCTCGGTGCGCGAGCCCGTCGGCGGACTCGTCGAGGCGACCCGCCGCGGCGCGACCGGTGACCTCACGGGGCTCAAGGTCGGCGTCATCAAGGAGCTCGCCGGCGACGGCTGGCAGCCGGGCGTCATGTCCCGCTTCGCCGAGACCGTCGAGCTGCTCACAGAGCTGGGTGCCGAGGTCTCCGAGATCTCGTGCCCGACGTTCGTGCACGCGATGGCGGCCTACTACCTGATCCTGCCGGCCGAGTGCTCCTCCAACCTCGCGAAGTTCGACGCCATGCGGTACGGCCTGCGCGTCGTCCCGGAGGGCGACCCGTCCGCCGAGGCCGTCATGCGCGCCACCCGCGACGCCGGCTTCGGTGACGAGGTGAAGCGCCGCATTATGATCGGCACTTACGCCCTGTCCAGTGGCTACTACGACGCCTACTACGGCCAGGCCCAGAAGGTCCGCACGCTGATCTCGAACGACTTCGCCGCCGCCTTCGAGCAGGTCGACGTCCTCGTGTCGCCGACCTCGCCGACCACCGCCTTCCCGCTGGGCGAGAAGCTCGACGACCCGCTGGCGATGTACCTCCAGGACCTCGCCACGATCCCGGCCAACCTCGCCGGCGTCCCCGGCATCTCGGTCCCCGCCGGTCTCGCCGAGGAGGACGGCCTGCCGGTCGGCTTCCAGGTGCTGGCCCCGGCGCTGGCCGACGACCGTCTGTACCGGGTCGGTGCCGCCGTCGAGGCCGCGCTGACCTCCCGCTGGGGTGGTCCCATCCTTGCGAAGGCTCCGACCCTGGAGGTGGCGCGATGAGTGAGGTGCTCGTTCCGTTCGACGACGTCATCGCGTCGTACGACCCCGCCCTGGGGCTCGAGATCCACGTCGAGCTCAACACCAACACCAAGATGTTCTGCGGTTGCCCTGCCGTCTTCGGCGGCGAGCCCAACACACAGGTCTGCCCGACCTGCCTGGGCCTGCCCGGCGCGATGCCGGTCGTCAACGGCAAGGCCGTGGAGTCGGCCATCCGGATCGGTCTCGCGCTCAACTGCGAGATCGCCGAGTGGTGCCGCTTCGCCCGGAAGAACTACTTCTACCCGGACATGCCGAAGAACTTCCAGACCTCGCAGTACGACGAGCCGATCGCCTTCGAGGGCTACCTCGACGTCGACGTCGAGGGCGAGACCTTCCGGATCGAGATCGAGCGCGCCCACATGGAGGAGGACACCGGCAAGTCGAGCCACGTCGGTGGCTCCGACGGCCGGATCCACGGTGCCGACTACTCCCTGGTCGACTACAACCGCGCCGGCATCCCCCTGATCGAGATCGTCACCAAGCCGATCATGGGCACGGGGGAGAAGGCGCCGCTGGTCGCCAAGGCCTACGTCTCCGCGATCCGCGACCTGATCGTCGCCCTCGGTGTCTCCGACGCCCGGATGGACCAGGGCTCGATCCGAGCCGACGTGAACCTGTCGCTGGCGCCCAAGGGCGCCGGTGGCCTGGGCACCCGCTCGGAGACCAAGAACGTCAACTCCCTGCGCTCGGTCGAGCGGGCCGTCCGCTTCGAGATGTCGCGTCACGCCGGCCTCCTCGACGCCGGTCAGTCGGTGCTCCAGGAGACCCGTCACTTCCACGAGAACGACGGCAGCACGTCCTCGGGCCGCGAGAAGTCTGACGCCGAGGACTACCGCTACTTCCCCGAGCCCGACCTGGTGCCGGTGGCGCCCAGCCGCGAGTGGGTCGAGCAGCTGCGTGCCACCCTGCCGGAGAACCCTGCGACCAAGCGGGTCCGTCTCCAGGAGGACTGGGGCTTCTCGGACCTCGAGATGCGCGACACCGTCGGCGCCGGCGCGCTCGAGCTGGTCGAGCAGACCGTTGCCCAGGGCACCGCACCGCAGGCAGCCCGCAAGTGGTGGCTCACCGAACTGGCACGCCGCGCGAACGACACGGGTGTCGAGCTGGCCGAGCTGGGTGTGAGCCCGGCGCAGGTCGCCGGGGTCCAGGCGCTGGTCGAGAGCGGCAAGATCAACGACAAGCTGGCCCGCCAGGTCTTCGACGGCCTGCTCGCGGGGGAGGGCTCGCCCGAGGAGATCATCGCCGCGCGCGGCCTGGAGATCGTGTCCGACGAGGGCGCCCTCTCCGCAGCCGTCGACAAGGCGATCGCCGACAACCCGGACGTCGCGGACAAGATCCGCGACGGCAAGGTCGCTGCGGCAGGCGCCCTGATCGGCTCGGTCATGAAGGAGATGCGCGGACAGGCCGACGCCGGCCGCGTGCGTGAGCTGATCCTGGAGAAGCTGGGCTGACCCAGCCGTCCACGCTCGTGCCTGTACCCCGCAGAAGGGTCTCCTTCGGCGGGGTTCGGCGGTTGTCAGGGCTCGATTGCTCGGGGTGGGTCGAGGGCTCTGGTGCCGCCGGGGCCGACGAGGAAGAGCCGGCCGTGGGGGCTGGTCCAGAGGAAGTGCCCGGGTGTGAGGCTCAGGTAGCGCCATTCGCTGAAGGTCTTGGCGCGGTGATGTCGTCTGCAGAGGGGGTGGAGGTTGCACGGACAGGTGGGTCCGCCCTTGCGATGTGGGATCTCGTGGTCGATGTCGCACTTCACGGCGGGGGTGGTGCAGTTGGGGAAGCTGCAGGTGTGGCGTCGTGACCGGACCCTGTGTTTGTGTCGGTCGGGGATCTCGTAGGAGTCGACGGGGATGCAGTCGGCGAGGTTGATGACGGGCCTGATGATGATGCTGGTGGTTTCGCGGGAGCGGAGCCATTGCTTGATCTGTGCGGTGGTGACGGGTTTGTCGCCCCACCTGCCCACGGGGTTCTCACCTCGCAGGGTGGTGTCGGTGATGTGGAGGTCCATGAGGACCTTGCGACCGGCGGAGCGGACGGTGATCTCACCGGTGGTCTCGTCGGTGGTGAGGAGGTCCAGGGCGAGGTCGCGTCGGGCGATTGCACCGACTGCTTGTGCTCGGCGGGCGTCGAGGGAGCTGTCGTCGCCGAGCCGGCCGCGTACTTCTGCTTCGCGGGCGATGGCGGTGTTGAAGTCGTGGCCGTCCGCGATGTCGACGACGGCGGTGATGACGGCGTTGCCGTGCTCGTCGACCTCGGAGACGTCGCAGAACCGGTGCTCTTGTGCTTTCTGGCGCTCGGCCTCGGCACGTTCGGGGTCGAACCGGATGATCGCTTCGGTGATGAGTCGGTCGAGCTGCGCCCAGCTCACGTCACCGACGGCTGCTAGTTGGCGGTCGACGAACGCTGCCGCGTCTGGTGTCAGTGACCTGGTCTGGTCGGCGATGCGGTGGGCCTTGTAGGGCGGTATCCGGCCCGCGATGACGGAGGCGAAGACCGACGGGAGGCGCCAGNTCTGGTGTCAGTGACCTGGTCTGGTCGGCGATGCGGTGGGCCTTGTAGGGCGGTATCCGGCCCGCGATGACGGAGGCGAAGACCGACGGGAGGCGCCAGGCACATTCGATGATCCGTCCGACGTGCATCCGACCCCCGTCGGGGGTGCGGCCGAGGACGGCGATGAGCTCCATCAGCTCGAACTCCGACACCAGTGGGGCACCGGGTCCGGCGATCGGAACCCCGGTGTCGACCACCCCGGCGAGGACAGTGGCGGCGCCAGCGACGGTTTCCACGACGTTCTGGTCCGCCCACGCGACGATGGCGATCCATTCGCGGATCTCGAGCTGGTGTCGGCCCTTCACATTGGCGCTGAGCTCGGTCAACAGCTCACCGACCGANCTGGTCCGCCCACGCGACGATGGCGATCCATTCGCGGATCTCGAGCTGGTGTCGGCCCTTCACATTGGCGCTGAGCTCGGTCAACAGCTCACCGACCGAGCGGCCGTCGTAACGGCCGATCAGTGCGGTGGATGCGGTCCCGAGATCCATACCCATATTGGATCACGACCGACCGACACAACCACCGGCAGGCGGGAAGCCCGGTGGTCGAGGAGGTCGCGCAGCGACCGTCTCGAGACCTGGTGAGTCGGTGCCGGAACCCAGGCGTGGGCAGGTGGGTGCATCGGAGCGGCTCCCCGTTGGTCGAGGAGGTCGCGCAGCGACCGTCTCGAGACCTGGCAACCCGGTGCCGGAACTGGCCCGTGGACACCCGGGTGCACCGTGGCCAGGGGTCTCGAGACGGCCGCGGGCGGCCTCCTCGACCAACGGTGGCCGTCCGTCGTACCCGGTCGTTGCTGTCGGTGGCGTCCTCGTTGGTCGAGGAGGTCGCGCAGCGACCGTCTCGAGACCTGGTGAGTCGGTGCCGGAACCCCAGACGTGGGCAGGCGGGTGCACCGTTGCGGGTGGTCTCGAGACGGCCGCGGGCGGCCTCCTCGACCAACGGCGACGCGGGCGGCCTCCTCGACCAACGGCGACGCGGGCGGCGTCCTCGACCAACGGAGGTGACAGGTCGCGCAGGGACCGTCTCGCCGATCAGTGACGGAGGGCGGGTCGAAGGTACGCTGCCCGGGTTACAACAACTTCACGTTCGCGGTGGGGGAAGCCGGTCTGAATCCGGCGCTGACCCGCAACCGTAGGCCACCTCGGGGTGGCGAGCCGGAGCACCTGTCGCAGACGTCTTGACACACACGCTGTCGCGGAACGCAGCGGGTCGTCGGCCTCGCCGGTCCTCCCGTTGGCTGCAGCGGGGGAGCAATCATGCGCATCCAGATCCACCGAACGTCCCGCCTGCTCTGCGCAGCCGGGCTCATCCTCACCGTCGCCCTCGCTGGGTGCGGCAAGGAGGATGACGCCGAGAGCGTAGTGGAGACGTCGGCGAGCGAGGCGGCAACGCCAGAGGCGGCGCTTGCCGGCGCAGCGTGGCTCGAGAGCCAGCTCGTCGACGGCGTGCTCGTGAACCGTGAGTACAAGGTCGACGACTACAGCACGACTGTCGAGCTCGCGTACGCCCTGCGCGCGGTCGCCCCGGAGAGCGCGGCGCTCCCGGCCATCGAAGAGGCCCTGGCCGCGGGTGTCGATGCCTACGCCAGCCCCGGTGAGGACGTCTACGCCGGATCCACCGGGAAGCTTGTCGCGTTCGCTGCAGACGCGGGCGTCGATCCGCGCGGCTTCGGCGGCGAGGACCTGGTCGCCCAGCTGGAGGCGCGCACCAACGACGACGGGCCGGCGAAGGGTCGCATCGTCGACCAGAGCAGCTACGGCGACTACGCCAACTCCTTCGGTCAGGCGTGGGCCGTCCGCGGGCTGACCCTGGCCGGGTCGGAGGAGGCGGCCGCTGCGCGCGACTACCTTCTGCAGCAGCAGTGCACGTCCGGGTTCGTCCGTCTCTACTTCCCCGAGCTGCGCGCGAAGGACCAGACCTGCGACGGCGCCGGAGCCGCGCCGGAGCCGGTCGACACCACGGCGCTCGCCTACGTCCTCCTGCACGACCTGGCGGCGGAGGACCCGATCCTGGCAGCGGCGCTCGACAATGGCATCAACTACATCCTCGACCAGCAGGCCGAGGACGGCTCGTTCTCAGGTGGCGACGGCTCCGTCATCCCGAACACCAACAGCACGGGTCTGGCCGGCTGGGCACTCCACCTCGCCGGCGAGGACGAAGCCGCCGCGGACGCGGCGGTCTGGGTCCGGGGACGCCAGTTGGGGGCGTGCGAGGGCGAGCTCGCGAAGGACGCCGGCGCGATCGGGTACGACGACGCGGCCGTGATCTCGGCCGGTGGGTCCGGACTGACGGTCAAGACCGAGTACCAGTGGCGGTTGTCGACCGCGCAGTCCCTGCCTGCCCTGCTCGCCACGCCGGAGGGAACGACCGAAGCGCCGTGCCCGAAGGCCTCCTGACCACTCGACCTGCGGCGGTGCTCGCGAGCCTGGTGCTCGCGGCACTGCCGCTGTCGGCATTCCCGGCGGCGGCGGCCACGGCGCCGGTCGTCTGCGGCGACGACGAGGTGACTGTCGTCGTCGACCCCAACGAGCTGGGCGGCGCGACACGCGTGGCCTGCGCCGCCGGCGGCGGGACGGCGTCGCAGCTGTTCGAGGCCGTGGGGTTCCGCCTCAGCGCGGCAAACGCCCCAGGCATGCAGGGCTACGTGTGTCGCATCAATGGCCGGCCCGATGACGGCCGGTGCACGCAGGGTGACGCCTACTGGAGCCTGTGGTGGTCGGCTGCCGACAGTGACGCCTGGGCCTACGCCACTCTTGGCGTGGACGCCCTGGAGCTGCAGCCGGGTGATCGCCTCGCCTTCGCCTGGCACCAGGGCGACGGCAGCGCAACACCTCCCGACCTGGCGCTCCCGGGCGGCACCGAGGCCGGCACCCCGAACAGCGACGAGGTCGTCAAGGGTGCAGGCCCCGTGGAGCAGGGAGAGGTTGGGGACCACGACGACGGCGTACCCGGCTGGCTCGTGGCCGGTGCTGCGGTCGCCGTGCTCGGCGCCGCGGCCGTCGTACCCCTGCGGCGCAGGCGCCAGCAGTGAGGATCCCGCGTGACCTCCACCCCGTGTCGTGGTGGGTGTGGGCGATCGGGCTGGCGGTCGGGGCGTCGTTCACGACCAACCCGTTCCTGCTCGCCCTGCTCCTCGCGGTGGTCACCCTCACCGTCCTGACCTGCCGGTCCGACCAGCCGTGGGCACGCTCGTTCCGGCTCTACGTGTGGCTGGGGGTGATCGTCGTGGTGGTCCGGGTGCTGTTCCGGATCCTGCTCGGTGGTGACGTGGAGGGTCACGTCCTCTTCACGCTCCCGTCCATCCCGTTGCCCGATCTTGCTGCCGGCATCGACCTCCTCGGCCCGTTCACCCGTGAGGAGCTCCTCGCGGCGACCTACGAGGGCACCCGGCTCGCGACGCTGCTCATCGCCGCCGGCGCGGCCAACGCGCTCGCCAACCCCAAGCGGCTGATGAAGTCGCTACCACCCGCGCTCTACGAGATCGGGACCGCGATGACGGTGGCGATCAGCGTCGTCCCGCAGCTGGCCGACAGCGCCGCCCGGGTCCGGGCGGCGCAGCAGCTGCGCGGTGGCCCGGAGGGCAGGTTCGGCAAGGTCCGCGGCGTACGCCGGCTGGTCGTCCCGATCCTGGAGGACTCCTTCGACCGCTCGCTGGCACTCGCGGCAGGTATGGATGCACGCGGCTACGGCCGCACCGGCGACGCCACGCCGAAGGAGCGCCGGATCACCGGCACGCTGATGATCGTGGGCCTGATCGGCGTCGCCGTCGGCGTGTACGCCGTCCTCGACTCCTCCGCGCCACGACTGCTCGCCCTCCCGATGCTCGCCCTGGGCACTGCCACCGCGCTGGCCGGCTTCGCCGTCGCCGGGCGGCGGGTGGGCCGGACTCGCTACCGACCCGACCGCTGGCGGCTGCCCGAGGTGCTCGTCGCGACGTCCGGTGTCGCCGCCGGCGCCGGCCTGTGGGCCGTTCAGCACTGGGACGTCGCCATCGCGCACCCCGGCGTGCTGGTGATGCCCTCGATCACTGTTCCCGCTGTCGTCGCCGTGCTGGTCGGCGTGGTCCCCGTCTGGGTGACGCCGCCGCCGATGACCGCGCAACGTCGCGAGGAGGCCTTTCGATGATCGAGCTGCGCGGCATCACCTTCGCCTACGACGGTGCGCCGACACCCGTGCTGGACGGCGTCGACCTGACCATCGAGGCCGGCGAGCTGGTCGTGCTCGCCGGGCCCACGGGCGTCGGCAAGTCGACCCTGCTCGGCGTGGTCGCCGGGCTGGTGCCGGGGTTCACCGGTGGCGTGCTGACCGGCGAGGTCCTGCTCGACGGGGCGAGCGTCATCGAGCTGCCGGCCCGCGAACGCGCCCACGTGATCGGGTTCGTCGGTCAGAACCCGGCCGCCTGGTTCGTCACCGACACCGTCGAGGAGGAGCTCGCGTTCGGGATGGAGCAGCTCGGTCTCCCCGCGGCCACGATGCGTCGCCGGGTCGAGGAGACCCTGGACCTGCTCGGCATCGCCGACCTGCGGCACCGCGACCTGCGCACACTCTCCGGTGGACAGCAGCAGCGGGTCGCGATCGGCGCGGTGCTCACCACCCATCCCCGCCTGCTCGTGCTCGACGAGCCGACCTCTGCCCTCGACCCGACCGCTGCCGAGGACGTCCTCGCGACGCTGACCCGTCTGGTCCACGACCTCGGTGTTTCGGTGCTGGTCGCCGAGCACCGGCTCGAGCGCGTCGTCCCCTTCGCCGACCGGCTGTGCCTGCTCGGGGGCGACCCGGAGCGACCCGGGTCGGTCACGGTCGGAGAGCCCGCCGACGTGCTGCGTGACGCCCCGATCGCGCCGCCGATCGTCGAGCTCGGTCGTCTCGCCGGCTGGGAGCCGCTGCCCCTGACGGTCCGGGACGCGAGGCGCCGCGCCCCTGCGTTGCGGGAGCGTCTGGGCGAGCCGCAGGAGCGCCCTGCCCCGGACGCCGGCGAGATCGTCGTCGACGTACGACGCCTGGTGCTCGGCCACGGCCGGACACTGGTCCTGCGCGAGGTCGACCTCACGCTGCGGACCGGTGTCGTGACGGCACTGATGGGACGCAACGGCGCCGGGAAGTCGACGTTGCTCTGGGCCCTGCAGGGTCGACACGCCCCGGAGCGTGGCTCGGTCACGGTGGCCGGCGAGGACCCGGCCAAGCTCCGTCCCGAGCAGCGCCGCGAGACCACCGGCCTGGTGCCGCAGAGCCCTGCCGACCTGCTCTACCTCGAGACGGTCGCGCAGGAGTGTGGTGCTGCCGACGCCTCCGCCGATGCTGCCGAGGGAACCTGCTCGGCGCTGCTGGCACGGCTCGCCCCGGGCATCGACCCCGACCGCCACCCGCGCGACCTCTCGGAGGGCCAGCGGCTCGCCCTGGCGGTCGCAATCGTGCTGACGACCAGGCCGCCGGTTCTCCTGCTCGACGAGCCCACCCGCGGCCTCGACTACCCCGCGAAGCACGCCCTCGCGCAGGTGCTGCGCGAGCTCGCGGTCGAGCCGGGCGCCGGTCGTGCGGTCCTCGTCGCCACGCACGACGTCGAGTTCGTCGCCCAGGTGGCCGACGACCTCGTGGTGCTCGCGGAGGGCGAGGTGGTCTCCTCGGGCCCGGTCGCGAGCGCGGTCGCGGAGTCGCCGGCGTTCGCCCCCCAGGTCACCAAGGTGCTCGGGCCGGGCTGGCTGACGGTCGCCGACGTGGAGGCAGCGCT
This sequence comes from Nocardioides sp. Root190, assembly GCF_001428565.1. GTDB lineage: Bacteria > Actinomycetota > Actinomycetes > Propionibacteriales > Nocardioidaceae > Nocardioides. Next base: position 336,748 of record NZ_LMIA01000009.1, read on the forward strand.
GTGACGGGGGAGCCGATCACGACGAGCGAGCGCGCGGTCGCCGTACCCCTCCACCTGCGCTCGCGGGTGGTGCTCGCCATCACCTCGGTGATCGGCCTGATGATGCTGTCCTGGCCGCTGCTCCTGGAGGTCGACCCGACCGCCGAGCGGGTCGATCCGCCGTTCCTCTTCCTGCTGCTGCTCCCGCTCGTGCTCGGCGTCGTGCTCGCCGAGCTGGGGGAGGGCGGCATGGACTCGCGGGTCCTCGCCGTCCTGGGCGTCCTCACCGCGGTCAACGCCGTGCTGCGGGTCCTCGATGCCGGGACCGCCGGACTCGAGCTCGTCTTCTTCCTGCTCATCCTCTCCGGGCGGGTGTTCGGAGCGGGGTTCGGATTCGTCCTCGGATGCACGACGTTGTTCGCCTCGGCGTTGCTGACCGCCGGCGTCGGGCCGTGGCTGCCGTTCCAGATGCTCGTGGCGGCGTGGGTCGGGATGGGCGCCGGCCTGCTGCCGCGCCGCTTCACGGGTCGAGCCGAGATCGTGCTGCTGGTCGGCTACGGCATCGTCTCGGCCTACCTCTACGGCCTGCTGATGAACCTGCAGGGCTGGCCCTTCATCGCCGGCGTCCAGGTGCCGGGGCAGGACTCCACCGAGCTGTCCTACGTCCCCGGCGCGCCGGTGCTGGAGAACCTGCACCACTTCATCGTCTACACGCTGCTGACCTCGACCGGCGGCTGGGACACCGGTCGCGCGATCACGAACGCACTGGCCATCGCGCTGCTCGGACCGGCCGTGCTGACGACCCTGCGCCGGGCGGCGAGGAAGGCCCGGATCAACCCGCTCAGGGCTCGATGAGCAGGATCCGGTCGTCGTCCTCGCCGGCGTCGCCGCGTCCGTCCTGGTTGCTCGTGGTCAGCCACAGCCGACCGTCAGGAGCGCGTACGACGGTGCGCAACCGGCCGTACTCCCCGGCCTCGCCGGGACGCTCTGCCGTGAAGTAGTCGGTCGGGTCGGACACCTGGCCGCTGGCGACCTTGATCCGCCAGAGGCGCTCGCCCTGCAGCGCGGCCATCCAGAGGTAGCCGGCGGCGTAGGCAAGGCCGGACGGGGAGGCCTCGTCGGTCTTCCAGGTCATCTGCGGCTGGGTGAACCGGGCCGGGCCGCCGGTGCCCTCGACGACGGGCCAGCCGTAGTCCTCGCCCGGGAGGATCCGGTTGAGCTCGTCGGCCTTGTCCTGGCCGAACTCCGAGGCCCACAGGGACCCGTCGGGGTCGAAGGTCAGGCCCTGGACGTTGCGGTGGCCCCACGACCACACGACGGTCCCGAAGGGGTTGTCGGGGGCAGGGTCGCCGTCCGCGGTGATCCGCAGGATCTTGCCTGCGAGCGAGTTCCGCTTGCGGGCCAGCTGCTTGTTGCCGGCCTCGCCCGTGCTGACGTAGAGGTAGCCGTCGGGGCCGAAGGCGAGCCGTCCACCGTCGTGGGTGGTGCCGGTCGGGATGCCGGTCAGGACCGGCTCGGGCGCACCGAGCGTGGAACCGTCCAGGCGGGCGCGCACGACGCGGTTGTCCTCGGCCGTGCAGACGTAGAAGTAGACGAGGCCGTCGCTCTCGAACGACGGGGAGACGGCCACGCCGAGCAGCCCGGCCTCACCGCGCGGATCGGTCTCGGGGATCCGGCCGAGAACGACGACCTCGCCCTGCTCGCCGGATGCGTCGCTGCCGGCCTCGGGCGGGCTCACGAGCAGGACCCGGGCCGAGTCGCGCTCGGTCACGACGGCGTTGCCGTCCGGCAGGAAGGCGATGCCCCAGGGAGTGGCCAGGCCGCTGGCGACCGTCGCGACCACGTCGGGGACTCCGTCGACCACGAAGGTCAGCTGGCCGTCCTCGGCGGATCCGGTGGGCTCCGCAGCAGTGCCCGAGACGTCGAGGTCGGTCTCGTTGCCGCCCTGGCCACAGGCCGTGACGATCAGGGCGAGGGCGATCAGGGAGCCCGCGACCGCCCGCCGCCTCACGCGTCGGCCTCGGACGACTCGATTCCCCGGAGGAAGTCCAGCAGGAGGTCGTGCACGCGCTCGGGCTGCTCGAGCTGCACGAAGTGGGAGCCCGCGAGCTCGACGTAGGTCGAGTCCACACCCCGGTCGGAGAGCCGCCGCGAGGCGCTGGCCATGTCCCGGGCGCCGGCCAGGACGTCGTACGTCGCGGACACGAAGAGCGTCGGCACGTTGATCTGGCTCAGCCGCACGCGCGGGTGGCGTGAGGTCGCGATGGCGAGCCGGGCGTACCAGTCGACCGGCGTGGTCAGGAACTCCTGCAGACCGAGGGCGGCGGCATCGGGATCGGTCACCGGGAACATGAAGCCGGTGCGGCCCAGCAGCCTGACCGTGCGCGGACCCATCGGGATCCGGCGGGCGATCGGGTTGGTGAGGACGCCGGAGTACTGCGCGACCCGGCACAGGTTGACGGTCAGGGCGCGGGCGACCAGGCGCGGGACGTGGAGCGGCGCGAGCATCGTCGCGAAGGTGTCGCCGGGGACCCCGCACATCGCGAAGATGCCGGTGACCCGCTCCGGGTGGCGGTAGGTCAGCTCGAAGGCGGTGTTCACGCCCATCGACCAGCCCATCAGCACGGCTCGGTCGATGCCGAAGTGGTCCATGACCGAGAGCCCGTCCTGGACGAAGTGCTCGATCTCGACGTGGCGGTGGTCGCGGGGGCGCTCCGAGCCTCCGACGCCACGGTGGTTCCACGACACGACCCGCACGCCGCAGTCGGGGTCGAGGAGCCACGGCCACAGGTAGGGGTTGGTCCCGAGGCCGTTGCAGAGCACCACCGTCGGTCCGTCGATCACGCCGTCGGGGTCGTTGGTCCAGGCCCGGACGTGGGTGCCGTCGTCGGAGAGGATGTCGCGGAAGGCGATGGACGCCGACCGGACGCGTTGCTCGGGGCGGGGAGCAGAGGTCGCCATGACTTGATTCTGCCCGACCGGACTGCCGGCGTGGGCAGGATCAGGCGTGGAGCGAGATGGAGGTGTCGAGCGTCTCAGCCGCAGGCACCCCTGCCCGGGCGGCGAGGAAGCGCTCGACCTCCTCGCGTTCGGCCCGCCGCTGGGTGCACTGCGTGAGTGCGACCATCGCGTTGCGGCGTGCCTGCTGCTGGGCGTTGAGCGACCACTGCTGGGCGAGTGAGATCGGGGACATCCGTCGCCTCCCGGGCGGCTGGGGGACATCTGCGGTGGTCATCAGACTAGGCCTCGCAAGGTGTGGAGCACGTCACTGCGAGATGACATCTGGGTGAATCGGCCGGCGCGTCGCGCGTGTCGCGCCGACGCTGGCGATCACCACGCACACGATGGCCAACCACTGGACGGGGGCGAGCTCCTCGCCGACCACGAGCAGGCCGGCCAGCGCGGCCGCTGCCGGCTCGAGGCTCATGAGGACACCGAAGGTCGCGGCCGGGAGCGTCCGCAGGGCGGCGAGCTCGGCGCTGTAGGGCACCACCGAGCTCAGCAGGCCGACGGCGGCACCGATCAGCAGGATCCGCGTGTCGACCAGGTCGCCGCCGTCGACGGTGACGAGGAACGGGGTGAGGAGCAGGACCGCGACCAGGCTGGCGACAGCCAGGCCGTCGATGCCCTCCCAGCGGCGTCCGGTCGCCGCGCTGGTCAGGATGTAGCCCGCCCAGGCAGCGCCGGCCAGCAGGGCGAACCCGACGCCCACCGGGTCGAGGTGACCGCGCTCGAAGCCGAGCAGCAGGACGCCGACCGCGGCCAGGCCCACCCAGCCCAGGTCGCGAGGACGGCGGAAGCCGATGGCCGCCAGCACCAGCGGACCGATGAACTCGATCGTGACCGCGACGCCGATCGGGATCCGCGAGAACGACTGGTAGATCGCCCAGTTCATGGTGCCCAGGCACACGCCGTACTGCACGGCGACCATCCAGTCGGCGCGGGAGCGGCCGCGCAGGTGCGGGCGGGCCCACAGCAGGAGGACGACCGCGCTGGTCGCCAACCGCAGCCAGGCGACGCCGTTGGGATCGATGTCGGTGAACATCAGCTTGGCGAAGCCGGCGCCCAGCTGCACCGAGGTGATGCCGATCAGGACCAGACCGACCGCGACGCCCAAGGAGGGTCGGTGCTGGTCGGGGCTGCTCACCGGCTCAACCTAGGCGGTGCCGGCCGCACCCGACGAACGGACGCGACGGAACCGCCGGTCCCTCCCCACAGGGGGACCGGCGGTTCGCGTCTGCACTGCCCTGGTGGGCTACTTGGTGACCACCAGGCCGTCGATCCGGACGGACCGGCCGGACTCGCTCGTGACGATGATCTTGAGCGTTCCGGTGTGCATGCCGGCCCAGGTCTTGATCGGCAGGACCACCTTGTTGGCGGCGGTTCCCTTCAGGCTGATGTTGCGGATCGTGGTGCCGTTCCAGGTCACCCGGACCGTGCCGCCGGTCGGCGTCTTCGAGGCGACCAGGGCGAGCTCCTTGGCGTGGATGCCCGACCGGGTCAGCGTGCGGCCCTTGGTCGAGGTCGTGCTCCAGGTGTTCTCGAACACGCCGGTCTTGGCGCTCCGGCTCCAGCCGGAGCCGGCCAGCGAGGTGTCGTCGAGCGGGACGGAGGTGCACTTCTTCTCCGAGTTGCCGCCGTTGTTGGAGGTGTCGTTGACGCGGGCCTGGAAGCAGTAGGTGGCGCCCGGCAGGACGTCGTACGTCGCCGTCATGGTCGGGGTGTTGTCGATGACGACCTTCGGGTCGGTGTGTGCGGCCTGGTTCCAGCGTGCGGTGGTCAGGTAGACGTCCGAGGTGTCCTGCAGCGGCCCGAGCGAGTCGCTGGCGGACCAGCTGAGCGGGATCTCCCTGCCGACCGTCGTGCTCGACCCCGGCTTGGTCATGGTCACCGTCGGCGCGCTGCCGTCGAGGAAGCGGGCGAAGGTCCCGCCGGCGGTGAAGCCCACCAGAACGCCGTTGCCCTGGGCGTCGACGTCGAGAGAGGCGTCGGCGCCGAACCCGGTGCCCGTCGTGACGTGGGTGAAGGGCTGGGCCACGGTCGTGCGCTGGTGGGTCGTGATCCTGCCGTTGCCGGTGTGCTGGATCATCCGCAGGCTGCCGTCACCCACGCGGGCGATGGGGGCCTGGGGGTCCGCCAGGGTGTCGTCGAGGTCCTGTGCCGCGCCCGGGTAGGCGCCGTTGAGCGCCGAGGCGTACCGGACCGTCTTGACGCCGTCCTTGTTCGAGACCCAGGCGAAGAGTGCCGTCCCCGAGCTGTTGATGTCGACGCTGGGGTCGGAGTTGAAGTCGTTCCTGACCTCGACCAGCTCGGCGTCCATCGCGACGCCGGTCGGCAGGACGCGGCTGGTCTCGATCCGGTAGAAGTTGTTCGAGACCACTGAGTAGACGACCTGGCCCGAGCCGTTCTCGCTGATCGCGACATCGGAGGGCGACGCGATGTTGCCGGAGTTCTTGGTGCCGTCGCCGACGCTCCAGCCCTTGCCCGGCGTCCGGCGGACGACGGTGAGGACGTTGTTGATGAGGCCGGTGTAGTTGAAGGAGACCAGCGCCTCGCCCTTGGAGTTGACGTCGAGCGAGGGGCTCACGGAGTCGGACGACGAGATGCTGTCCGGCGCGCCGGGGAAGCCGACCTTGGGCCACTCGGTGGCGAACAGCTCGTAGTCGCTGTCGCCGCCGTCCACGGTGGCGACAGCGATGATGCGACCCGAGCCGTCGATGCCGATGTCCGGCATGCCGTTGACGTCGGAGCCGGCCGGGCTCATCGGGACGACGCCCACTCCGGTCCAGTTGTCCGCTGCCAGCTGGCGGGACACCCGCAGGCGGTCGTCGCCGGCGACGTTCTCGACCCAGCCCACGGCCACCTCGCCGGCACCGTCGCTGGTGAGCACCAGGCGGTTCGCGCCGACGGCGCTCCGGACGACGTCGTGGCCGCTCCAGGCGCCGTCGGTCGCCGTGAAGGCGTGGACGGCTCCACCGATGATGGCGGCGGCGACGGCGTCGCCGTTGCCGGTCGAGACCACCTCGACCTCACTGACGGCACCCGCAGGGAACGGGATCTCAGTCATGTTCTTCCACGCGACGGCGTGGCTGGGGGCGGCCGGGACACCGAACCCCAGCGTGGTGGCGCCGAGGAGGAGGGCTGTCGCACCGAGAAGTTGCTTGCGCATCGTTGAGCCTTTCTGGAGGGCCGGAGCCCGGTTCTGGAGGGGGATGCCCCCAGACTCGTTCCGAGTGACCTCGTGGGGCATCCGGGCGCACTACGCAAGCAACGCCGGAGACCACGTGGTCAGCACGGAGACAAGGGCTCCGGGGGTGTTGCTGACACGGGTAGGAGCAGCGGGACCGGCGGACCTTGCAGTTTTTCTGCGTGATTCCTGCGGGCGACCGGAGACGATCTGGTGAGACCTGGCCACGTCATCACTACGATGCCGAGGTGCGCTCCCCGGTGCTCGTCTCGCGGACCCTGGAACAGGCGCGCCTCCGTGCGGCCCTGCAGGGCGTGACCGAGGGCCGGGGCGGCCTCTGGGTGGTGCGCGGCGAGGCCGGCGTGGGCAAGTCACGGTTGGTGGCCGCGCTCGTCGAGGACGCCGAGCGCGCCGACCTGGTGGTGCTGTCCGGTCGAGCGGTCCGTTCGGCGTCGCCGGTCCCGCTCCGGCCGCTCGCCGAGGCGCTGCTGGCCTGGCTGCGCACGGGCCAGCTCCCGGACGACCGTCAGCTGGCGCCGTACCTCCCGGCGCTGAGCCGCCTCGCCCCCCAGCTCGGCACCGCGACCGACGACGGCGCCTCCTCGGTGATGTTGATCGGCGAGGCACTGCTCCGCCTGGCCGGGGCCCTCGGCGGCGCGATGCTGCTGGTCGAGGACCTGCACTGGGCGGACCCGGAGACCCTCAGCGTCCTGGAGTACGTCGCCGACAACGCCACCGACGTCCCGTTGGTCGTGCTCGCCACGACCCGCCCGCACGAGTCCGTGGTGGTCGGCGACCTGGTCGAGGACCTCCTCGCGCGACGTGCCGCGGAGGTCGTCGACCTCAGCCCGTTGGCCGACGAGGACATCCACGCGATGCTCGGCGCCTGCCTCGGCGGCGAGCCGCCGCCGGAGGTCGAGGAACGGGTGCGCCGCTACGCCGGCGGGTACCCCCTCCTGGTCGAGGAGATGCTGGCCGACCTCCAGGCATCGGGTGCCATCGTCAGCGACGAGGGGCGGTGGAGCATCGCCGGCAGTCTGGCGACGGTGCAGGTGCCCCGTTCCTACGCCCGTTCCATCGCCGCCCGTCTCGACGCGGTCTCACCCACGGCGAGGGAGGTCATGGAGGCGGCCTCGCTGCTCGGCACCGAGTTCGACTGGCAGGTCATCGGTGCCGCGCTGCACCACGACGACCGGGCGAGTGCTGAGGCGATCCGCGAGCTGCGCGCCCAGCGGCTCGTCGTGCCCAGCGGCGACGGCTTCGAGATCCGGCACGCCCTGGTCCGCGAGGGAGTGCTCGCCACCGTCCTCCCGCCCGACAGGCGCCGCCTGGCGGGCGCGCTCGCCGGAGCCATCGGCAGCCGTGACCGTGGCGAGCAGTCGCACCAGGTGCTCGCGGAGCTGTTCGAGGCGGCCGGCGAGGAGGAGCGCGCCGCTGAGTACTGGCTGGACTCGGCACGGTCCTCGATCGCGACCGGCGCGTTGACCAGTGCACACGAGGCGCTGGGTCGCGTCCTGGGGCTGGTGGCCGAGCACAGCGACCTCGCACTCGATGCGCAGGAGGCCGAGGTCGAGGCGCGGTCGCTCGCGGGGGAGGTCCCCACCGCGCTGGCACTCGGGACCTCGCTCATCGAGGAGATGACCGCACGCGGCGAGGCCGACCGGGTCGCCGCCCTCCGGCTGCGCCTGGCCCGGGCGCTCCTCGCGGGTGGGCTCTGGGACGAGGCCGAGCGGATGCTGGAGCAGACCGGCGACTCCGACCTCGCCCAGGCCGAGGTCCTGCGCGCGCGCCTCGCGCTGGGCCGTGATGACGCCGAGCTCGCCGTCGACCGGGCGCGGGCAGCGCTCGACGCCGTGGGTGCCGACCGTCCCGAGGTCGCGTGCGAGGCCTGGGAGATCCTCGGCCGCGCCGCCCGGGGACGGGACGTGGTCGAGGCCGACAGTGCCTTCGAGGAGGGCTACCGGCTCGCCGACCGTCACGGGCTGGTGCTCTGGCGTTGCCGCCTGCTCGCCGCCCTCGGCGCGGTCGACCTGGTCTCGCGCCGGCCCACCGACGACCGGCTGGCGGCTGCCCGCCGCATGTCGCTCGCCGCCGGAGCGATCGCGACCGCCGCGCGGGCCGAGCTGGACCTCAACCTGCTCCGGATCCGCTACCTCGACCTCGGCGAGGCGATGGCGGCGATCAACAACGCGATCGACGTGATGGGGCGGCTCCGGCTGCCCGACCTCGCGAGCGCCTACCTGATCCGCGCCTGCACACACGGGCTGGCGGGCCGCTTCGAGGAGATGGAGTCCGACATCGCTGCGGCGATGCAGCACGACATCGCCGAGCCGATGGCACTGGTCGGCATCCCCGCGCACGTCCGGGCACCTGTCGCCCTGGCCCACGGCCGTTTCGAGGAGGCCCGGGCCCACTTCGGCGAGGCCATCGCCGGCGCGCGGCAGTTCCCCGGGATGCCCTTCTCCACCCGCGGCTTCTGGGCCCTGCTCGAGGCTGCGCTCGACGGCGGTGCCGACGCCGGCGCCGCTGCCCGCGACGAGGTGCGCTTCGGTCCCCAGGCGAGCAGTCCCCACAACCTGTTCGCGCTGCGCTATGCCGACGCGATCGCCCTCGGCCGCGCCGGGCAGCACGAGGAGGCCGAGCGGGTCTTCGCCGACGCCGAGTGGTCCTTCCCGGGACGCGAACCCTGGATGGAGCTGCACGCCCGCCTGCTCGTCGCGCGCGCCGCGGCGGCCGACGGGTGGGGCCAGCCGGAGCGCTGGATGCGTCACGTCCTGGACGGACTGGTCGAGTACGGCCTGACCGAGGCGGCCTCGGCGTGCCGGGTCGCGATGCGCGACGCCGGTTTCGCGGTGCCCCGCAAGGCACCCGGCAGCCAGCGCATCCCCGGCCACCTGCAGGCGCTCGGCGTGACCGCGCGGGAGTACGACGTCCTCGAGCTCGTCGTGGACGGGCTGCAGAACAAGCAGATCGCCGACCGGTTGTTCCTGTCCGTGCGCACGGTCGAGACCCACGTGACCCGGCTGCTGCAGCGAACCGGCGCCCCGGACCGGGGCCAGCTGGCGGCGTACCTCACGGCGTGAGCTCGCCGCAGGACCTCACAGGACGATGGCGGGACGCAGCGCCAGGCCGAGGTCGGTGACCTCCTCGATCCGCTCGCACCACCACGACCGTGCGGTGTCGTGGCCGCCCGGGTCGAGCGCGGCCGTGAGCACCGGGACGACCTCGGGCCCGCTCAGCTCCACCAGCACCGTGCACCGGTCCTGGTCCGTGCCCAGCAGCCACCGGCTCGTGACGAAGCCCGGCAACCGGCGCAGCCACGGGGCGACCTCGGCGCGCAGCCGGGCCAGTACCTCCTCGCTGCGGTCGGGGACGAGCACGAGGGACACCACCAGCGTCGTCATGGCACCAGCGTGCGACCTGGTGCGGGGGTGCTGCATCCGTGGTGGCCACGGACCTAAGGGCCGATGACTTTTGGGTCTTCCCGGGGTCACAGTGAGGACACGCACGCAACGAGGAGGTTGGGATGACCACGATCCTGATGGTCGGGACGCGCAAGGGCCTGTGGGTCGGTCGCTCGGAGGACCGCCTCGACTGGACGTTCACCGGGCCGCACCACGACATGGAGGAGGTCTACTCCTGCCTGGTCGACACGCGGGGGAGCGCGCCACGCCTGTTCGCCGGCACCTCGTCGAGCTGGCTCGGACCGCAGCTGCGCTGGTCCGACGACCTCGGCGAGACCTGGCAGGAGACGCCCAACGGGGCGATCCGCTTCCCCGAGGGCTCGGGCACGACGCTGGAGCGCATCTGGCAGGTCGTGCCCGGCGCCGACGAGGGTGTCCTGCACGCCGGCACGGAGCCCGGCGCGATCTTCACCTCCACCGACGGCGGCGCGAGCTTCCGCCTCGAGGAGGGGCTCTGGAACCACCCGCAGCGACCCGAGTGGGGGGAGGGCTTCGGTGGTCAGGCGTTCCACACCGTGCTGCCGCACCCGACCGACCCGGACTCGATCACGGCCGCGATCTCGACCGGCGGTGTCTACCGGACCACCGACGGCGGCGCCACGTGGGAGTCCCGCAACCAGGGCATCCGGGCCGACTTCCTGCCCGAGGACCAGCGCTACCCCGAGTTCGGGCAGTGCGTCCACAAGGTGACCCGGCACCCCAGCCGCCCTGATCGGCTCTACCTGCAGAACCACGGCGGCGTCTACCGCTCCGACGACGAGGGCGGCTCCTGGACCTCCATCGGCGAGGACCTGCCCAGCGACTTCGGCTTCCCCATCGTGGTCCACCCGCACCGCCCGGACACGATCTGGGTGTTCCCGCTCGCTGGTGGCGAGGAGGGGCGCTACCCGCCCGCCGGGCAGGCACGGGTGTGGCGCTCCGACGACGCGGGTGAGAGCTGGACGGCGTACGGCGCGGGGCTCCCGGACGCGTTCTACGTCGGGGTGATGCGTGACGCCCTGTGCGTCGACTCGTACGAGTCGGCGGGCCTCTACCTCGGGGCCCGCAACGGATCGGTGTGGGCCTCGACCGACGACGGCGAGACCTGGGAGGAGATCGTCGCGAACCTGCCCGACGTGATGTCGGTCAAGGTGGGTGTGGTCTGAGGCCTGACCCGGTGGGCTGAGATACCCCGCACCGCGTCCGGAGGCGGCGACTAATCTGTGCACATGAGCGATGCCCCCGACATCAAGCCCCGTTCGCGCGACGTCACCGACGGCCTGGAGAAGGCCGCCGCCCGTGGCATGCTCCGCGCGGTGGGGATGGGCGACGAGGACTTCGCCAAGCCGCAGATCGGCGTCGCGTCGAGCTGGAACGAGATCACCCCCTGCAACCTGTCGCTCGACCGCCTCGCGAAGGCCGTCAAGAACGGCGTGCACGCGGGCGGCGGCTACCCGCTCGAGTTCGGCACCATCTCCGTGTCCGACGGCATCTCGATGGGCCACGAGGGCATGCACTTCTCGCTGGTCTCCCGCGAGGTCATCGCCGACTCCGTCGAGGTCGTGATGAGTGCCGAGCGCCTCGACGGCTCCGTGCTGCTGGCGGGCTGCGACAAGTCCCTGCCCGGCATGCTGATGGCGGCCGCGCGCCTCGACCTGGCGAGCGTGTTCCTCTACGCCGGCTCGACCATGCCCGGCAGCGTCGACGGCAAGGACGTCACGATCATCGACGCCTTCGAGGCCGTCGGTGCGTGCCTGGCGGGCAAGATCACCCGCGAGGAGGTCGACCGCATCGAGCGGGCGATCTGTCCCGGTGAGGGAGCCTGCGGTGGCATGTACACCGCCAACACGATGGCGGCCGTCGGTGAGGCGCTCGGCATGTCGCTGCCCGGCTCGGCCGCTCCGCCGGCCGTCGACCGCCGCCGTGACGGCTACGCCCACAAGTCGGGCCAGGCGGTCGTCGAGATGCTGCGCAAGGGCATCACCGCGCGCCAGATCATGACCAAGGAGGCCTTCGAGAACGCCATCACCGTGGTGATGGCCCTCGGCGGGTCGACCAACGCCGTGCTCCACCTGCTCGCGATCGCCAACGAGGCCGACGTCGACCTGACCCTCGACGACTTCAACCGGATCGGCGACAAGGTCCCGCACCTCGCGGACCTCAAGCCGTTCGGCAAGTACGTCATGAACGACGTCGACAAGATCGGCGGCATCCCCGTCGTGATGAAGGCGCTGCTCGACGCCGGCCTCATGCACGGCGACTGCCTCACCGTGACCGGCAAGACGATGGCCGAGAACCTCGCCGAGATCAACCCGCCCGAGCTCGACGACGACGTGATCCACAAGCTGGACCGCCCGATCCACGCCACCGGTGGCCTGACGATCCTCAAGGGCTCACTCGCCCCGGAGGGCGCGGTCGTCAAGACCGCCGGCTTCGACGCGTCGGTCTTCCGTGGCACCGCGCGGGTGTTCGACGGTGAGCGTGCCGCGCTGGACGCGCTGGCCGAGGGCAAGATCGTCGCCAACGACGTCGTGGTCATCCGCTACGAAGGTCCCAAGGGCGGTCCCGGCATGCGCGAGATGCTCGCCATCACCGGTGCCATCAAGGGCGCCGGCCTGGGCAAGGACGTGCTCCTGATCACCGACGGTCGCTTCTCCGGCGGCACCACCGGCCTGTGCGTCGGCCACATCGCGCCCGAGGCGGTCGACGCCGGTCCGATCGCCTTCGTCCGCGACGGTGACCCCATCGTCCTCGACGTGCTCAACCGGACGCTGGAGGTCGAGATCGACGACATCGAGGCCCGCAAGGTCGGCTGGGAGCCCCGGGCACCCAGGTACACCCGCGGTGTCCTCGGCAAGTACGCCAAGACGGTGCAGTCGGCCGCGCTCGGCGCCGTCACCTCCTAGGCCGGACCATGAAGGTCCATGCCCGAGTGGCAGGTCGGATGCGGGAGTTCGTCGAGAGCCAGAAGGTCTTCTTCGTCGCGACCTCGCCACTGGCCGAGGACGGGCACGTCAACGTGTCGCCGCGGGGCATCCCGGGGACGTTCCGGATGCTCGACGATCTCACCTTCGCGTGGATCGAGACCTCCGGCAGCGGCAGCGAGACCATCGCCCACCTGCGGGAGAACGGTCGCGTCACGGTGATGTTCTGCGCCTTCGAGGGCGCCCCGAACATCGTCCGCTTCCACGGGAGAGGTCGCATCGTCACGAGGTACGACGACGAGTACACCCTCCTCGCGCCGCTCTTCGTCGACCTGCCCGGTGCCCGCGCCGTGGTCGTCGTGGACATCGAACGGATCTCCGACTCCTGCGGCTACGGCGTGCCGCTGATGGACTACGTCGGCGAGCGTGAGCTGCTCCAGCCCTACTTCGCGCGCAAGGGCGTCGAGGGGTCGGCCGACTACCGCCGGCTCAAGAACCGCACGAGCATCGACGGCCTGCCGGCCTATGACTTCGACCCGACGTGACGCCGTGACCAACGATCACGGGCAGCAGGTCGGCCCGGAGGTCCCCGGCTGGGAGCCCCGCCCCTGGCCCGAGCCGGTCACGCTGCGCGGGCGCTGCATCGAGGTGCGCCCGCTGACCTCTGCGCACTACGCCGACCTGTTCGCGACGACCTGCGGACCCGACGACGGCGCCCTCTGGACCTACCGGCCGATCCCGCGGCCGACCTCGCTCGCCGGGCTGTGGATGCACCTCGCCTCGCACCTGGACTCACCGGACCTGGTGACCTTCGCGCTCGTCCCGCTCGAGGGTGACGGCGCGGGCAGGGCGGCCGGCATCGCGTCGTACACGAGGATCGAGCCGGGGCACGGGCAGGTCGAGATCGCCGGCGTGCTCTTCGGCTCGTCGCTGCAGCGCACCACCGCAGCGACCGAGGCGGTCCACCTCCTGATGGCCCACGCCTTCGACGAGCTGGGCTACCGGCGCTTCGAGTGGAAGTGCGACAGCCTCAACGAGCCGTCCCGTCGTGCCGCGAAACGTCTCGGGTTCGTCGAGGAGGGGCGGTTCCGCAACCACATGGTCACCCAGGGTCGCAACCGCGACACCGACTGGTTCTCCGTCACGGCCGAGGAGTGGCCCGCCGTACGGGCAGCCCACGAGCGCTGGCTGGACCCGGCGAACTTCGACGAGCAGGGACGCCAGCTCGCGCCGCTCTCGGTGCTAGCGCCCGAGTAGCTGCAGCACCGACTTCGCCTGCGACCGGGCGCCCGCGGCGTTGGGGTGGGCAGGGACCGCGACCGCGAGGTCGTTGAGCGAGATCAGCCCGAGACCTTCGACGTACCTCGTCAGTGGTCCGGTGCACACGTGGTGGCCCGTGCTCAGCGGATGGGTGTCGACCAGGTCCGCACCTCCGCGCCGGGCCGCTCGCTCGAGCATGTCGTTGAGCTCCACGAAGACCGAGTGGAGGTAGGCCATGTCCGTGTTCGTGATGGGCACCATCGGCCAGCAGCCGCGCTCCGGGATCGCGTCGAGGTAGTTCACCAGCAGCACCCGGGCCTCGGGCGAGCGGCGACGGATCTCCTTCAGTGCGGCCACGACCTCGTCCTCGGCGAAGGCGACGTTCTCGGCGAGCCGGTCGATGCCGCCGGCCGTGAACCTCTCCTTGCAGCCACCGAGGGGAATGGCCGACTCGTCGATCAGCGGGATCACGTCGGGCAGGGGCAGCTTGGGTGTGGGGATGCTGACCGGGCTCACGGAGATGCAGCTGATCGCACCGGAGGCGACCTCGGCGTCGTTGCCGCCGATCCCGACCGTGACCAGGTCGGTCGTCGGGGTCAACCGGTCGAACTGCGGCGGGTTGATCCCGCCCAGGGGCAGCTCCTGCGGCGAGGTGAAGTGCTCGGTCGTCGCCGAGCCGCACGTCGCGTCGCGGAACGTGGTCACCTCGAGGGCCTTCGCCACGAGCTTGGGGTAGTTCGTGTGGGACTGGAAGCAGTCGACGGGCGCGTGGGTCCGGTCCGGCAGGCCGTTGCGGTCGAAGAGCACCACGTCCGCCGACCACGAGTCACCCAGGGCGACGTACTCGTCGTACTCCCGGTCAGGCGCAGCCTGCGCGAGCGGCGACTGGGCGCCGAACCACACAGGGACGGTGGCCAACGCGAGCAGGCCGGCGAGCACGGCGGGGGTACGACGACGTGGCATGCCTGTCCAACGAGCGAGTGTGACGGCGGTCACTCCGCGGGGCGATGGGGAGTGTCGGTCCGGAGTGGTGGAGTGGAGCCATGGACCAACGGATCAGCTTCCTCACCCTCGCCGTGGCCGACCTCGATGCGACCCGGCGCTTCTACCGCGACGGTCTCGGCTGGACGCCTGAGGTCGACGTGCCGGGGGAGGTGCTGATGTTCCGCGCGGGTCCCCAGCTCGTGCTGTCGCTGTGGGAGCGCTCGCACTTCGAGGGCGAGGTCGGCACCCTGATGACCGGACCCGGCGTCGCGCCGATCACGATCGCCCACAACGTCGCCGATCCGGCGGGTGTCGACGAGGTGCTGGCCGCTGCCGAGGCTGCCGGCTCGCCCCATGTCCAGGTCGCGGTGCAGCGGGACTGGGGTGGCTACACCGGCTACTTCGCGGACCCGGACGGCTATCGCTGGGAGATCGCGTTCAACCCCGACCCGGGGCTGGCTGGGATCGTCCTGCCTGACTGAGCCTCGTCGCGCAGTGCTGGTGCGAGGATGGGGCCGTGACCCTCGCAGCGGACGACCTGCTCGCGAGTGCGCTCGCCGATCTCGTGGCCGACATGCTCGAGCGCCGTCCGGCCGCACTGGCCGACGAACCGGACGCGGTTCACCAGCTGCGCACGACCATCCGACGGACCCGCAATCTGCTCGCGGCGTTCCGCGGGTGCTTCGAGCCGACCGCTGCGGGGGAGCTGGGAGCGGCGCTCGCTGCCCACGGCTCGGTGCTGGGGGAGTGTCGTGACCTGGAGGTGCGCGCGAGCGACGCGGCGTCGGCGCTCCAGACCCTGGGGCTCGCTGACGAGCTCGACCGCGCCGTGGTCGCGCCGCTGCGCTCGGGCCACGCGGTGGCGCACGCGGTGCTCGTCGCCTGGCACCGTGGCGCGGGCCTGGCCCACCTGGACGCCCAGCTGACGCGATGGTCGTCGGCGCCGCCACTGAGCGCCACGGCGGCGCGTCCGGCCGAACTCGTCGCGCCCCGCGCGGTACGCCGCCAGGTGCGTCGCGTGCTGAGGCGGGCCGACGAGGTGACGACCGGATCGCCGAGCGAGGAGCAGCTCCACGAGCTGCGCAAGGCTGCGCGCCGGTTGCGCCACACCGTCGACGTGGCGGGTCCGGCCGGCATCGACGGAGCCGTCGCCGTGGGCCGACTGGGGCAGGACGTGCAGGGCATGCTCGGCGACCAGCGCGACGCACTCCTGCTGGCCCGCCACGTGCGCGCCTGCTCCCGCGGCGCGGCCGACCGGGCGTCGTACGACCGGCTGGCGGAGCACGCGGAGGACCTCGCCGACGGAGCGCTGGCGGGGCTCGACGAGGCGCTCGAGGCACTGCGCGCGAGGGCCTCGTTCTGAGACGCGAGTCTTGCCATTCGGACGCCGCGCTAGGTTATTCGACGGCACGACGTGTGACGGCGTACGGTGAGCGCATGCATGACCAGCTTCTCGTACGCACCGGGCGCGCCGCCTGACATTGTCAGATCGACGCGTCCTGCCCCTCGTTGCCACTGCAACAGAGGGGTTTTTGTTTGCACGCAGGACCACATCGCACGACAGCACAGACAGGAATGAGTCGGATGACTGAGCAGCAGGGCTCGGGCGAGACCGTGACCGGAGCGCAGAGCCTCGTGCGCTCGCTCGAGGCGGCCGGTGTCACGGACATCTTCGGCATCCCCGGTGGCGCGATCCTCCCGGCGTACGACCCGCTGATGGACAGCAGCATCCGGCACATCCTGGTGCGCCACGAGCAGGGTGCCGGCCACGCCGCCCAGGGCTACGCCTCGGCGTCCGGCCGGGTCGGCGTCTGCATGGCGACCTCGGGCCCCGGGGCGACCAACCTGGTCACCCCCCTCGCGGACGCGCACATGGACTCGGTCCCGATGGTCGCCATCACCGGCCAGGTCGGTGCGGCGCTGATCGGTACCGACGCCTTCCAGGAAGCCGACATCCGCGGCATCACGATGCCGATCACCAAGCACAACTTCCTCGTGACCGACCCGGCCGAGATCCCGGTCCGGATCGCGGAGGCCTTCCACATCGCCTCCACCGGTCGTCCCGGTCCGGTCCTCGTCGACGTCACGAAGTCCGCGCTCCAGGCCAGCACGACCTTCGACTGGCCCGCCGAGATCAGCCTCCCCGGCTACCGCCCGGTCTCGCGCCCGCACGCCAAGCAGATCCGCGAGGCGGCCCGTCTGCTGCTCGAGTCCCGCAAGCCGGTCCTGTACGTCGGCGGCGGCACCATCCGCTCGCGTGCGTCCAAGGAGCTGCGGACCCTCGCCGAGCTCACCGGCATCCCGGTGGTCACCACCCTGATGGCGCGCGGCGCGTTCCCCGACAGCCACCCGCAGCACCTCGGCATGCCCGGCATGCACGGCACCGTCGCTGCGGTCGCCGCGCTCCAGAAGAGCGACCTGATCATCAGCCTCGGTGCCCGGTTCGACGACCGCGTCACGGGCAACCTCGACTCGTTCGCTCCCGGCGCCCGGATCATCCACGCCGACATCGACCCCGCCGAGATCGGCAAGAACCGGTTCACCGACGTCCCGATCGTCGGCGACATCCGCGAGGTCCTCGTCGACCTCATCACCACGATGCGCACCGAGGCCGATGCCGGCAACACCGGTGACTACGAGGGCTGGGTCGCGTTCTGTGCCGGCGTCAAGAAGACCTACGCGCTGGGCTACGAGAAGCCCGCCGACGGTGGCCTCGCGCCGCAGTACGTCATCGAGCGCCTCGGCGCGATCTCCGGCCCGGGCACGATCTACACCGCAGGCGTCGGCCAGCACCAGATGTGGGCAGCGCAGTTCGTCAGCTACGAGACCCCGAACACCTGGATCAACTCCGGTGGCCTGGGCACGATGGGCTTCGCCGTCCCCGGCGCGATGGGTGCCAAGGTCGCGATGCCGGACCAGACCGTGTGGGCGGTCGACGGTGACGGCTGCTTCCAGATGACCAATCAGGAGCTCGCGACCTGCGCGATCAACAACATCCCGATCAAGGTCGCCATCATCAACAACGAGTCGCTCGGCATGGTGCGCCAGTGGCAGACGCTGTTCTACAACTCGCGCTACTCCAACACCGACCTGCACTCCAAGCGGATCCCCGACTTCGTGAAGCTCGCCGAGGCGTACGGCTGCGTCGGCCTCGCCTGCGAGTCGCCCGACGACGTCGACGCGACGATCCGCAAGGCGATGGAGATCAACGACGTCCCGGTGGTCGTCGACTTCCGTGTCCACCGCGACGCCATGGTGTGGCCGATGGTCGCAGCCGGCACCAGCAACGACGAGATCAAGTACGCGCGCGACCTCGCGCCCCAGTTCGACGAGGACGACCTGTAAATGGCCAAGCACACGCTCTCCGTCCTCGTCGAGGACAAGCCCGGCGTCCTGGCGCGGATCTCCGCGCTGTTCAGTCGTCGCGGCTTCAACATCGAGTCGCTCGCGGTCGGTCCGACCGAGCACCCCGAGATCTCGCGGATGACCATCGTGGTCAACGTCGAGTCCTCGCCGCTCGAGCAGGTCACCAAGCAGCTCAACAAGCTGGTCGAGGTCATCAAGATCGTCGAGCTGGACCCGTCGTCCTCCGTCACCCGCGAGCTGGTGCTGGTCAAGGTCGCCGCGACCGCTGACAACCGCGGGGAGGTGCTGGACGTCGTCCAGCTCTTCCGTGCGAAGGTGATCGACGTGTCCTCGGACGCCATCACCATGCAGGTCGTCGGCAACGTCGACAAGATCGCCGACTTCCTGCGCGTGCTCGAGCCCTTCGGGATCCGCGAGCTCGTGCAGTCCGGCATGGTGGCCATCGGCCGGGGTGCACGCTCCATCTCGGAGCGCGGCAAGCCCGTCGCCGTCCCCGTGCCCCCAGCCGCCAACGCCTGATTTTCCACGCCCCATCCGCAGATCACACACAGATCACACACAGAGGAGAAGCCCCAGTGGCTGAGATGTTCTACGACGACGACGCCGACCTGTCCCTCATCCAGGGCAAGCACGTCGCGGTCATCGGTTACGGCAGCCAGGGCCACGCCCACGCGCTCAACCTCCGCGACTCCGGCGTCGACGTGCGCGTCGGCCTCAAGGAGGGCTCCACGAGCCGTGCCAAGGCGGAGGAGGAGGGCCTGCGCGTCCTCTCCGTGGCCGAGGCCGTCGAGGAGGCGAACGTCATCGTGATCCTCGCCCCCGACCAGTTCCAGCGCCACATCTACGCCGAGTCGATCGCGCCGCACATCACCGAGGGCGACACCCTCGTCTTCGGTCACGGCTTCAACATCCGCTTCGGCTACATCCAGCCGCCGGCCGGTGTCGACGTCATCCTCGTCGCGCCGAAGGCCCCGGGCCACACCGTGCGCCGCGAGTACGTCGCGGGCCGCGGCATCCCGGACATCATCGCCGTCGAGCAGGACGCCTCGGGCACCGCCTGGGACCTGGCCAAGTCGTACGCGAAGGGCATCGGCGGCACCCGCGCCGGCGTCATCAAGACCACCTTCACCGAGGAGACCGAGACCGACCTGTTCGGTGAGCAGTCGGTCCTCTGCGGCGGTGTCTCGCAGCTGGTGCAGTACGGCTACGAGACCCTCACCGAAGCGGGCTACCAGGGCGAGATCGCCTACTTCGAGGTGCTGCACGAGCTCAAGCTCATCGTGGACCTCATGTGGGAGGGCGGCATCGCCAAGCAGCGCTGGTCGGTCTCCGACACCGCTGAGTACGGCGACTACGTCTCCGGACCGCGCGTCATCGACCCGTCGGTGAAGGAGAACATGAAGGCCGTTCTCGCCGACATCCAGTCGGGCGCGTTCGCCGAGCGCTTCATCGCCGACCAGGACGCCGGCGCGCCGGAGTTCCTCGCGCTGCGCGAGAAGGGTGCGGCGCACCCGATCGAGGCCGTCGGCAAGACCCTGCGTGGCCACTTCTCGTGGAAGCAGACCGACGACGACTACACCGAGGGCTCTGCCGCGCGCTGATCCTCGACGTCGATCGACCCTCACCCCCGGAGCACTGCTCCGGGGGTTTGGTGTCGTCAGGGCACCTCGGCGTCGGTCAGCGACAACTGGTCGGCGAGGTGGTGCAGCAGCGCGCGAGCGGTCTCGTGGGTCAGGACGGTGCGCGGGCGTCGGTGCTCGAGTGACTCGATGAGCAGCCAGGTGCGGTCCTCGCCGACCTGTCGCCCGATCCGCACCCCGAGGGTCACCGCCTGCATCGATGCGGCGAGCGGCACCGTGTCGCCGGACCCCGCGACCGCAGGGAAGAGGGACGGTTCGCTCTGGTGGAACCGGTCCTCGGGGTGGTCGTCCTCGCCGTGCTCGCGCGCGCACCACGACGGACACGACTCGCCGAGCCAGGTGGGGCCGGTCCGTCCCCGGTCGGGCTCCGACTGCTCATCTGCTCCTGCCATGCGAAAACTCCCAAGAACTCGCTCCGTGACCAGGACCGTACGGGCCGGGTCAGACACGAGAGCCGTGGCCGACCTCGTTGTCCACAGCTTCGCGACCCGAACGATGATTACCATGCGAGTATGGTCGCCACTGCGTGGTCATACGGGGATGATGGTGGGCGTGGCGGACAAGCGTGTGGACATCAGCTGGACGACCTATGCGCGCGAGCTCGGCGTGAACCTGCGACGCATCCGGACCGAGCGGGGGCTCAGTCAGGAGCGGGTCGCCCACCTCGCCGGGATCGCGGGCTTCACCTACCAGAAGTTCGAGAAGGGCGAGTCGCGCCCGGGGACGCCGATGAACCCCCAGCTGCTGACCCTGCTGTCGCTGTGCCAGGTGCTCGAGGTCGCCCTGGTGGACCTGCTGCCCGACTTCGACCCCGAGCTCGAGAACGTCAGCCACTGACGCCGGGCCCGGCCGCTCGCGGCGTCCTGCCGGACGACGGCGAACGGCCCGGCCGCCGTGGCGACCGGACCGTTCGAGGTCAGCAGGTGCGAGCAGGAGTAGGGCTCACTTCACCTCGGAGCGCCGCAGGAAGAGCACGCCGACCATCAGCGGGACCAGGATCCAGATGGCGGTCGTCGACCCGAGCATCGCCCACTCCTTGGCGGTGTTGGTGGCGCCCTCGAAGAGGTTGACCTGGGTGTAGTTCCAGTCGATCCAGGGCTGCAGGTCCGCAAACCAGTCGCGCACCTCGGCGAGCAGGACCAGGATCCCCGGCATCACCAGGGACACCACGAAGTAGCCGACGATCGCGGCGGGCGAGTTGCGGAGGACGACGCCCAGGGTGAAGCCGATCGCCATGCCGACCAGGTTGCCCAGGATGATCTGCGGCACGGTCGAGGCGGAGATGTTCCAGACCGTGTCGACGCCCACGATCGCGGAGCCGACCAGGTTGCCGACGGCGCCGACCGCGAACGCGACGCCCATCGACACGAGGCCGACCAGGAAGGTCACCGTCGCCTTGGCCCGGATCACGCGGCCGCGGCTCGGGACGAGGGTGAAGGTCGTGAGCCCGCTGCGCTGGCTCCACTCGCTGGTGACACCCAGGATCGCGATCATCGGCAGCACGATCGACATGGGCATGCCGATCGCGGTCGCGAAGCTCTCGTAGGTGATCTCGCTGTCGGGCGCGAAGGTGATGACGGCGGCCGTCGCGATGATCGAGAGGACGCCGATGCTGACCATCAGCCAGAGGCCCGAGCGGGTGTCGAACATCTTGCGCAGCTCGACGTTGAGCACCCGGCGGTAGGGGATGGGGGCGGGTGCGGGCCGGGTGCGTTCGACGCGGTCAGCGGCGACGGGTACGGCGTCCAGGGTCGTGGCGGTCATGCCGCTGCTCCTTCGTGGTCGGTGCTGGCGCTGGTCTCGCGCTGGCTGTCGGCGGTGAGGGACAGGAACATCTCCTCGAGCCCGGCACCCTCGGCGGCCCGGAGCTCGGTGAGGGGGATGCCGGCAGCGAAGGCCGCGCGGCCGATGGTGGCGAGGTCGGCCTCGGCGAGCACAGCGCCCGCGGAGGTCGGCCGGGCGGTGATGCCCGCCGCCTCCAGGGCGGCGGCCAGGGCGGGACCGTCGCTCGCGCGGGCGAGGGTGCCGGCCCCGGCGAGCAGCTCGTCCTTGGTGCCCTGGGCGACGATCCGACCGTTGCCGATGACGACGATGTCGTCGGCGATGACCTCGATCTCGTGCAGCAGGTGCGAGGACAGCAGCACGGTGCCGCCGTCGTCGGCGAAGCCGCGCAGGAGGTCGCGCATCCACCGGATGCCAGCCGGGTCGAGTCCGTTGGCAGGCTCGTCGAGGATCAGCACCTCCGGGTTGCCGAGCAGGGCGGTGCCGATGCCCAGCCGCTGCCGCATGCCCAGGGAGTAGTTCCGCACCCGGCGGCTGGCCTCGTCCGGGGTCAGGCTGACCCGCTCGATCATCTCGTCGACCCGGGTGCGGGGCAGGCCCATCGTGAGGGCGGCGATGGTCAGGATCTCCCGGCCGGTGCGTCCGGCGTGCTGGGCGGAGGCGTCCAGCAGGACGCCGACCTCGCGGCCGGGGTCGGGGAGGTCTTTGAACCGGCGACCGAGCACGCGGACCTCGCCGCCTCCCGGTGCGGTGAGACCGACCATGACGCGCATGGTGGTCGACTTGCCGGCACCGTTGGGGCCGAGGAAGCCGGTGACCCGGCCCGGCTGCGCGGTGAACGACACGTCGTCGACAGCGGTGAAGCCGCCGTAGGACTTGGTGAGGGACTCGACTGTGATCATGTCGAGAAGACTGTCGGTCCGGCCCGGTGCGCCGCTTCGGGCAGATCCCTTGACCACCCCTGACCCGACCCCGAGACGTCTCAGGGGAAGCAATCAGGGCCCCGGGGCGTTGGCGTGGTCGTGCGTATCGAGATCTGGGCCGACGTCGTGTGTCCGTGGTGCTACATCGGCAAGCGCCGACTGGAGAAGGCCGTGGCCGGTTTCGATCACCGCGACGAGGTCGAGATCGTCTACCGCTCCTACGAGCTCGACCCGTTCGCGCCGGAGGTCGGCACCGAGTCGACGGTGACCGTGCTGGCCCGCAAGTTCAACGCCGACGAGGCCGCGACGCGCGAGATGATGGCGGGCGCCGACGAGGTGGCCGCCGCCGAGGGGCTGCACTTCGCGCACGGCGATGCGCTGCACGCCCGCACGCTGACCGCGCACCGCCTCCTGCACCTGGCCAAGGAGCACGGCCTCCAGCAGGCGCTGCTCGAGGAGGTCCTGGCGGCGTACTTCACCCGTGGGGAGTCGCTCGGTGACCACGACGTGCTCCGCGCTGCTGCCGCGGCGGCCGGCCTCGACGCGGCACGGGTCGAGGAGGTGCTCGCCAGCAAGGAGTACCGCGACGCCGTGATGGAGGACGTCGCCCAGGCGCGTGCCTACGGCTCGAGCGGCGTGCCGTTCTTCGTGGTCGACGGCCGCTTCGGCATCTCCGGCGCCCAGCCCACCGAGGTGTTCGAGCAGGCGCTCAGCCAGGCGTGGGACTCACGCGACGCCGGTTGATCCGAGGAATCCTCGCTGAGCAGGGGACTCCTGCACGAGGCGCCTCAGGGCAGCAGCAGGACAACGGTCTCGGCGACGCAGGCCGGCTTCGGCTCGCCCTCGATCTCGACCGTGTGCTGCACGGTGAGCTGCTTGCCGCTCGGGAGGTCGACGACGTCGCCCATCTTCACGTGCAGGCGGACCCGCTTGCCGACGAGGAGCGGCGTGGGGAAGCGCACCTTGTTGACGCCGTAGTTGAGCTTGGCGCCGGGCGTGCGCAGCGTGAAGACCTGGCTGCCGAGCCACGGAACGAGCGACAGGGTGAGGTAGCCGTGCGCGATCGTGCCGCCGAACGGACCCTCCTTGGCTCGCTCGAGGTCCACGTGGATCCACTGGTGGTCGCCGGTCGCGTCAGCGAACTGGTTGACGCGGCGCTGGTCGATGGTGACCCAGTCGCTGGTGCCGAGGTCGGTGCCGGCGGCCTCGGCGAGCTCTTCGAACGTGGTGAATACGCGCATGGGTTCAGACTCCTTCGTCGAGGCGGCCACCCCCTCGGGCCGTCGGTCCGACCCTAGGGGAGGCGCCTGACGGGGTGGCCGCCGCGTCCTCAGAATGGACGTCACTGAGGAAAGGCTAAGCAAACAGGCGTACATTGGACGATCGTGCTCGCCAACTTCCTCATCGGTCTGCGCGAGGGGCTGGAGGCAGCTCTCGTCGTCAGCATCCTCGTCGCCTACCTGGTGAAGTCCGAGCGACGTCACCTGCTGCGCCACGTCTGGACCGGAGTGGGTCTCGCGGTGCTGCTCAGCGTGGCCGTCACCCTGGGTCTCGGGTTCCAGTCTCGCCAGCTCGACTTCCGCTCCCAGGAGCTGATGGGCGGCACCCTGTCCCTCGTCGCGGTCGTCTTCGTGACCTGGATGGTCTTCTGGATGGCGGGCGCAGCGCGCTCGATGGCAGGGGAGCTGCGGGGTCGCATCGACGCGGCCGCCGGACGCTGGTGGTCGCTCGTGCTGCTGTCCTTCCTCGCCGTGGGCCGCGAGGGCCTCGAGACCGGTGTGCTGCTCTGGACCTTCGGCCGCACGGCCACCGGTCGCGACCAGCCCGACGGGTTCCAGACGACCGTCGAGCCCCTGCTCGCGGCGCTGCTGGGCATCGCGGTCGCCGTCGTGCTCGGCTACCTCATCTACCGCGGCGCGGTGAGCATCAACCTGACCTGGTTCTTCACGGTCACCGGCGTGCTGCTGATCCTCGTGGCCGGCGGCGTCCTGTCCTACGGAATCCACGACCTGCAGGAGATCGACGTCCTGCCCGGCCTGAACTCCACGTTGTACGACGTCTCCCACGTCATCGACCCCAACGCCTGGTACGGCGCCCTGCTCGGCGGGATGTTCAACTTCACGCCCGCGCCGACCGTGCTGGAGGCCGTCGCCTGGGTGCTGTACGTCGTCCCGGTCACCACCCTCTACCTGCGAGCCCTCCACCGCCGTACCCACTCCACCACGCCGGCGCCGGCCCGAGCCGCCGCCTCGAACGAAGGATCCACGTCGTGAAGCTGTCCTCCCTCTCCTCCCTCTCGGCGCTCGCCGTCGCCTCCACGCTCGTGCTCAGCGCGTGCGGGACCGAGAGCACGACGCCCGGCGAGAAGGGCGACCCGCGCTCGCTCACGGTGTCCTCGACCGCCGACGAGTGCGCGGTCTCCGCGACCGACGCACCGGCGGGCACGCTCGACTTCGCCGTGACCAACGGAGGGGACGAGGTGACGGAGTTCTACCTGCTGGCCGAGGACGGCCTCCGGATCCTCGGCGAGATCGAGAACATCGGTCCCAACACCAGCAAGACCCTGACCGTCGCGGTGCCCGAGGGCTCCTACGTCACGGCCTGCAAGCCGGGCATGGTCGGCGAGGGCATCCGTGCGGACTTCGCGGTCTCCGCCTCCGACGAGGAGGTCGAGGTGAGTGCCGACGAGGCCGTGCTGATCACCCAGGCCGAGAACAACTACCGCGCCTACGTGCAGGACCAGTCCGCGCAGCTGCTGGAGAAGACCAAGGAGTTCGTCGAGCTCTACGAGTCCGGCAAGGACGACGAGGCCCGTGCGCTCTACCCGGTCGCGCGCCAGCACTGGGAGCGCATCGAGACCGTCGCCGAGTCCTTCGGTGACCTCGACCCGAAGATGGACGCCCGCGAGGCGGACGTCGACTTCGCCGGTGGCGAGAAGTGGACCGGCTGGCACGTGATCGAGAAGGACCTGTGGCCGGCTCGCGCCGAGGGCTACCGGGCGCTGGGCACCACGCAGCGCGCGACCTTCGCCGACGACCTGCTCGCCAACACCACCACGCTCGACGAGCGGATCCAGAGCACGGGCGCTGACAAGCTCGACTACCCGATCGACTCCATCGCCAACGGTTCGCGCGGACTGCTCGAGGAGGTCGCGACGGGCAAGGTGACGGGCGAGGAGGAGTTCTGGTCGCGGACCGACCTGTGGGACTTCCAGGCCAACGTGGACGGTGCCCGGATCGCCTTCGAGGGTGTGCAGCCGGTCCTCGAGACCAAGGACGCCGCGCTCGCCGAGCAGCTCACCACCCGCTTCGCCGAGCTCCAGGAGCTGCTCGACAGCCACCGCGAGGGTGACGGTTTCGTCTCCTACGACGACCTGACCAAGGACGACGTCGACGCGCTCGCCGCCGCCGTCAACGCGTTGTCCGAGCCGCTGTCGCTCCTCACCGCCGCCGTCATCTCCTGACGGTGACCCAGAAGGCGACCCAGAAGTGATCCAGAAGTGACCCAGAAGGTCAGCAGGCGCGGGCTCCTCGGCGGCGGCATCACGGTCGGTGCCGCTGCCGGGGTGGCCGGCGCGTTCGCCGTCGGGCGCGGCACTGCGCCCGAGGCGCACGCCGCGGCACCGGTGGCGTCGTACCCCTTCCGTGGTGAGCGACAGGCGGGCATCGTCACGCCCGCCCAGGACCGGCTCCACTTCGTGGCGCTCGACGTCACCACCGGTGATCGCGAGCAGCTGATCGACCTGCTGCAGCGCTGGACCGCGGCGGCCGAGCGGATGACCCAGGGCGGCTCCGCCGGACCCGTCGGACCCGTCGAGGGGTCGACCGACCTCCCGCCGGACGACACCGGTGAGGCGATCGGCCTGCCCGCGAGCAGGTTGACGATCACCTTCGGGTTCGGCCCGACGCTCTTCCGTGACGCGGAGGGCACGGACCGCTTCGGCATCGCCGACCGCCGCCCCGACGCGCTCGAGCCGTTGCCGCACTTCTCGGCGGACATCGACGATCCCGCGCGCAGCGGGGGAGACATCTGCATCCAGGCCTGCGCCGACGACCCGCAGGTCGCGGTGCACGCGATCCGCAACCTGGTCCGGATGGGGTTCGGGGTGACCGCCGTGCGCTGGTCGCAGCTCGGTTTCGGTCGTACGTCGACCACCTCGACCAGCCAGGACACCCCGCGCAACCTCTTCGGCTTCAAGGACGGCACGGCCAACGTCAAGGCCGAGGAGGGCCCGGCCCTCGACGAGCACGTCTGGGTCGCGGAGTCGGACCACGCCGCGTCCGCATGGCTCACCGGCGGCTCGTACCTCGTGGTCCGTCGGATCAACATGACCATCGAGGTCTGGGACCGGCAGCCGCTGGGGGACCAGGAGCGGTTCGTCGGCCGGACCAAGGACTCCGGCGCACCGCTCTCGGGCGGTGAGGAGTTCACCGAGCCCGACTTCGACCTGCCCGGCCGCGGGGGCCCGATCATCCCGGTCGACGCCCACGTGCGGATCGTCCATCCGGACCAGAACGACGGCGCCCGGATGCTTCGGCGGGGCTACAACTTCGTCGACGGCAGCGATGACATCGGCGGCCTCAACGCGGGCCTCTTCTTCATCGCCTACGTCCGCGACCCCCGCACCGATTTCATCCCCGTGCAGCGCGCGATGGCAGCCAGCGATGCGCTGATGGAGTACCTCCGCTTCACGGGGTCGGCCCTGTTCGCGGTGCCGCCCGGCACGGCTCCGGGAGAGTACGTCGGACAGGCGCTTTTCGCCTGATCCGGTGGAGGTACTGTGGCGACACGCACAGCGCTGTGCCGTCACCTCCATCCGCACCATCCTGCGAAGGACACCGCTGTGGCTGCCCCGATTGCACGTCCCGTCGTTCTCATCGCCGAAGAGCTGAGCCCTGCCACCGTCGAGGCGCTCGGACCGGACTTCGAGATCCGCCACTGCAACGGCGCCGACCGTGCCGAGCTGCTCCCGGCCATCGCCGAGGTGGACGCCATCCTGGTGCGCTCGGCGACGAAGGTGGACGCCGAGGCGCTCGCCGCTGCGAAGCGGCTCAAGGTCATCGCGCGTGCCGGAGTCGGCCTCGACAACGTCGACGTGAAGGCCGCCACGCAGTCCGGCGTCATGGTGGTCAACGCCCCCACGTCCAACATCGTGTCCGCCGCCGAGCTCGCCGTCGCGCTGATGCTCGCCGCGGCCCGCCACGTGTCGCCCGCCCACGCCGCGCTGCGCAACGGCGAGTGGAAGCGGTCGAAGTACACCGGCATCGAGCTCTTCGAGAAGACCGTGGGCATCGTCGGCCTCGGCCGGATCGGTGTGCTGGTCGCGCAGCGGCTCGCCGCCTTCGGGATGACCGTCATCGCCTACGACCCCTACGTCCAGCCGGGCCGTGCGGCCCAGATGGGCGTGCGCCTGGTCGACCTCGAGACGTTGATGGCGGAGTCGGACTTCATGTCGGTGCACCTGCCCAAGACGCCCGAGACCGCCGGTCTCATCGGTGCCGAGCAGCTCGCCCGGGCCAAGCCCTCACTCGTGCTGGTCAACGCCGCCCGCGGCGGCATCGTGGACGAGCCGGCCCTGTACGACGCGCTCAAGACCGGTCGCATCGCTGCGGCCGGCCTCGACGTGTTCGCCAAGGAGCCCTGCACCGACAGCCCGCTCTTCGAGCTGGAGAACGTCGTCGCGACGCCGCACCTCGGCGCCTCGACCGACGAGGCCCAGGAGAAGGCCGGCATCGCCGTCGCCAAGTCGGTGCGCCTCGCGCTGTCGGGCGAGCTCGTCCCCGACGCCGTCAACGTCCAGGGCGGGGTCATCGCCGAGGACGTGCGCCCCGGGATCCCGCTCACCGAGAAGCTCGGCCAGATCTTCACGGCGGTGGCCGGCGAGGTCGCCCAGAGCCTCGACGTCGAGGTCCGCGGCGAGATCGCCGAGCACGACGTCACGGTGCTCGAGCTCGCCGCGCTCAAGGGCGTCTTCAGCACTGTCGTCGAGGACCAGGTGTCCTACGTCAACGCGCCGCTGCTCGCAGCGGAGCGCGGCATCGCCGTACGCCTCGTGACGGAGGGCGAGAGCCCCGACCACCGCAACCTGATCACGCTGCGCGGCACCCTCGCCGACGGTTCGCAGGTCTCGGTCAGCGGCACGCTCGTCGGGCTGGCCCAGCGCGAGCGGCTGGTCGAGGTCAACGGCTTCATCGTCGACATCGACCCGACCGACCACCTCGCGTTCTTCACCTACGTCGACCGCCCGGGCATGGTCGGCACCGTCGGCCAGATCCTCGGTCAGGCCCAGGTCAACATCGCCGGGATGCAGGTCTCCCGCGAGACCAAGGGCGGGGAGGCGCTGGTCGCGCTGTCCGTCGACTCCGCCATCCCGGCCGAGACGCTCGCCGAGATCGAGGTGGCCATCGAGGCGACCTCGATCCGTGCGGTGGACCTCATCTGAGCCGACCCTGGGCCGCTCAGGCGACGAGGAAGGGCTCGTTGCCCGACGGTGCAGTCCTCGCCCCACCTCGCCCGGACGTCACGACCGTCCAGGCAGCGGCGATCCGTTCGACCGCCTCGACGAGCTCGGCCGCAGCGATCGCGTAGGGCAGGCGGACGTAGCGGTCCAGCCCGCCCTCGGGGGCGAACGACGGTCCCGGCGCCAGCAGGACGCCGTGGCGCTCGGCCTCGGTGGACAGGGCGGTCGCGCCGGCAGCCGGCAGGTGGCACCACAGCGCCATGCCGCCCTCGGGATGACGGAAGGTCCAGTCCGGCAGGTGGTGGCGCAGAGCGCCGGCCATGGCATCGCGCTGTTCCACGAGTCGCCGCCGCTGGATGTCGAGCAGGGCGTCCATCTCGCCGGTGAGCAGCCGGGCCAGCACGAGCTGTTCGAGCACCGGCGCGCCGAGGTCCAGGCCGACGCGGGCGCGGGTCAGTCGGTCGACCAGGGCGTGGGGCGCGCGGATCCAGCCCAGTCGCAGGCCGCCCCAGACACTCTTGCTGGCGCTCCCCACGCAGATGGCGTCGGTGCTGTGGCTCGCAAAGGGCCGCAGCGCCAGGGCGGTCGGGTCGCCGTCGAGCCGAAGCAGGTGGTGCGCCTCGTCGACGACCGCCACTGCGTCGTGGCGGGCGAGCATGCGGGCGTACGTCGCACGGTCGGCCTCCGACATCTGGAGTCCGGTCGGGTTGTGGAAGTCCGGCATCACGTGGACCAGGCGTGGGCGGTGGCGAACCAGCGCGCTCTCGATCGCGTCGAGGTCCCAGCCGAAGGGGTCGAGCGCGATCGTCGCGAGGCGGCCGCCGCCGGTGCGCAGCGCCTGGACGGCGTTGGGGTAGGTCGGCGACTCCATCAGCACCGTGTCGCGGGGACCGGCCAGCGCCGCGCCGATGACGGCGGTCGCCGCGAGGGCACCAGGGGTGACGATGACCTGGTCGGGATCGGTCGGCAGGCCGCGGGCGTCGTACGTCGCGGCGATGGCGGCCTGCAGGTCCGGCATCCCGGCCGGGAAGTACCCGTGCCCGCCGAGGTGGGCGGGCAGGTCCGCGGCCGCCTCGGCGTACAACGCGGCGATGCCCGGCGGTGCGGTGGCGGCGGCGCAGACCAGGTCGATCACGCCCTTGCCGACGTCGCTGGGCCACAGGGCGCGGTCCAGCGCACGGGTGCGCCCGCCGGGGAGTCGCGTGAAGGTGCCGGCGCCCTGGCGGGCCTCGGCGTAGGAGGAGTCGCGCAGGACGGCGTAGGCACGGGTGACGGTGGTGCGCGAGACGCCGAGCGCCTCGGTCAGGTCGCGCTCGCTCGGCAACCGGGTGGCGTAGCCGATGCGTCCGTCGCCGATCAGCTCGCGCAGGGCATCGGCCAGGCCGACGTAGGCAGGGGAGCGGTCGAAGCCCTCGACGAGGGCAGCCAGTCGCGCCGCCGAGAGGGTCGTCGAAGTGGACTGTGCCATGCAGTCCATTGAATCACGATTGGCTATTTGGCAACAGTCCAATCGACGTCATCATGGAGTCATGTCCACCGCCGCCGCGACGCCCCGGAGCGTCACCCCGCTCCTCGACCTCGGCCCCATCGCGCAGCTGCGCGCCGGCCGGCTGCCGCGTCGGCTCGTCCAGCTCTACCTCGGGCTCTGGTTGTACGGCGTCAGCCTGGCGCTGATGGTCCTGGGCAACATCGGACTGGCGCCGTGGGACGTGCTCCACTCGGGCTTCATCCGCCACGTGCCGATCTCGCTCGGCCAGGCGGTGGTGCTGTTCAGCTTCGTGGTGCTCGTGCTGTGGATCCCGCTGCGCGAGAAGCCCGGCCTCGGCACGATCTCGAACGCGCTCGTCGTCGGCCTCGCCGCCGACGTGACCCTCGCGATGTTCGACGCGCCGGACGCGATCGCGGCCCGTGGCGCCCTGATGGTGGGCGGCATCGTGCTCTGCGGCCTCGCGACGGCGCTCTACATCGGCGCCCAGTTCGGCCGCGGCCCGCGCGACGGACTGATGACCGGACTGCACCGTCGTACGGGCCTCTCGCTCCGCCTGGTCCGCACCGGACTCGAGGTCACCGTGGTCGTGATCGGGCTGGTGCTCGGCGGAACGCTCGGTGTCGGAACCGTCGCCTACGCCCTGACGATCGGCCCGATCGCGCAGTGGATGATGCCGTGGTTCCTGGTCGACCTCGGAGGTTCCCCTGATCCGGACCCTGATTTGCTCCCCTGACCCTGCATGAACCAAGGGTTCGCTGGATAGGCTCGCCCCATGACCACCGACGGTTCCCAGGCCGCTGCTCCTGAGCCCAGCCCCCTCGCACCCCCCGAGCCCGTCATCACGCTGACCGCTCCTGAGGCGGCTGCGCCCGTCGTCGAGACCCAGGCGCCGAAGATGGCACCGCAGGTCGACGTGGCGATGGTGCCCGAGCTCGACGCGAAGGTCGACAACTTCCTGACCTCGCTGACCAACACCAAGGCAGGCAGCCCTGAGTTCGCGGCGCAGGCCGAGAACGTCCGCACGATGGGCGACTCCGACATCCGCAAGGCGGCCGAGACGTCCAACCGGATGCTCGACAAGCCGGTGATGGCGCTCAAGTCCGGCGGCATCTCGGAGGGCTCGACGGTCGGCAAGACCCTGCTCGACCTCCGCCGCACGGTCGAGGACCTCGACCCGGGCCAGGCCACGGGTGCGAAGAAGTGGTGGAACAAGCTGCCCTTCAACGACAAGGTCGAGGACTACTTCCGCAAGTACCAGTCCTCGCAGTCGCAGCTCAACGGCATCCTGCACTCGCTGCGCAGCGGACAGGACGAGCTGACCAAGGACAACGTCGCGCTCAACCTGGAGAAGTCGAACCTCTGGTCCGTGATGGGCCGTCTCAACCAGTACATCTACGTCGCCGAGAAGCTCGACGCCAAGCTCTCCGCGAAGATCGCCGAGCTCGAGCTCAGCGACCCGGAGACGGCGAAGTCGCTCTCGCAGGACGTGCTGTTCTACGTCCGGCAGAAGCACCAGGACCTGTTGACCCAGCTCGCCGTGTCGATCCAGGCCTACCTGGCGATCGACATCATCATCAAGAACAACATCGAGCTCATCAAGGGTGTCGACCGGGCGAGCACGACGACCATCTCGGCGCTCCGCACGGCCGTGATCGTCGCGCAGGCGCTGAGCAACCAGAAGCTCGTCCTCGACCAGATCACGGCGCTCAACACCACGACGTCGAACATGATCCAGCGGACCTCGGAGATGCTGAAGGAGAACTCGGCGGCCATCCAGGAGCAGGCGGCGTCCTCGACGATCGGGATCGAGCAGCTGCAGGCCGCGTTCGCCAACATCTACGCGACGATGGACTCGATCGACGAGTTCAAGCTCAAGGCGCTCGACAACATGTCGACCACGATCGGCGTGCTGGAGAACGAGGTCCAGAAGTCCAAGGCCTACATCGACCGCGTCCAGACGCACGATTCGCGCAACGCCGCGGGCACGCTCGACATCGGCTGATCGGCAGTGGGGCTGAAGTCGTGGTGGCGTTCGCGAGGTGACGCCGGCGAGCAGGCGCCGGTCGTCGCTGGGCCACCGACCGAGCAGGACATCCTGGCGGCACTGAACAAGGTCAACGCGATGCTGCGCGACGGCAACGCGCCGCCGGTCGTCATCTCGCGGGTCGTACGCATCGCCCGCACCATCCACCAGACGCTGCCGCGCCTGAAGCAGATGGGTCTGGGCAGCCTGGAGAGCTATTCGGTCGTCGCGACGGCGACGGACTACCTCCCGGAGGCCGTCGACGGCTACCTGCGCCTGCCGCGCGACTGGGCCGACACCCGGCCGATCGACGGTCACAAGACCGCCCTGATGATCTTGGTCGAGCAGCTGGAGCTGCTCGGCGCGACGATGGACCAGATCTTCGACGCCGCCAACCGAGCCGATGCCCAGGCGCTCGTCGCGCACGGCCGGTTCCTCGACGCCAAGTTCGGCCACTCCTCCACGGGTGGCCCGGACCTGAACCTGGGAGCGCCATGAGCGACACGACCGGTACGACGACGCTGGCGGCCGCACTCGACGCGTTGAGCGCCGTCGCCCGCGCCGCCGGCCTGGACGAGTCCGCTGCGCGCGCCGAGGGCGAGGCCGTCGCGGCCACCGTCTCGGAGCGTTCCCGAGGTGCCTTCGTCGTCTGGTCGGCGCAGACCGGTCGCGCGACCTCCGCCGAGGAGCACGCCCTGGCTGCCAAGCGCGGCAACCGCTTCCGCGCCGGCCCCACCCAGCTGATGGCCCAGCTCCTGCTGGAGAAGTCCGCGCACGCCGCCGACTACGCCAGTGCCCTCGCCGACGTCGCGCTCGCGGGTTCCCGGCTCGGCGAGCCCGGACCGGACGCCGTCGGCGCGGCCACGACCGTGACCACCGCACAGATCGGCGGCAGCGCCGCGGGCCTCGCGCCGTTCTCGTCGTCCGTCCCGACCGGCACGGCCGGCGCCTTCGACCTGCCGCAGCGCCAGCCCGTGCCCGGCCTCGGTGACGACATGCTCGACCAGGTCCGTCGGGTCGGCGAGCAGGTACGCCGCCAGCTGGGCGCGCTGAACGACTCGGCTCCTGGCGCGCAGCCCGACGTGGCCGGCGGTCTCGAGGCCCGGTCGCTGGGCGACCTCGCACCGCAACCACCGGAAGCCGGCGCGCAGACCCAGGCGGCCGAGCCGCAGAAGCCGCCCGTCGAGGAGGCCGAGCCCGAGGAACCGACCAAGTCGGTCGAGGAGCTGCTCGCCGAGCTGGACGGCCTGATCGGGCTGGCCAACGTCAAGGGCGAGATCCACCGCCAGGCCGCCGTCCTGCGGGTCGAGGGCCTGCGCAAGAAGGCAGGTCTGGACACCCCGACCATCACCCGCCACCTCGTCTTCAACGGCAACCCGGGCACGGGCAAGACGACCGTCGCCCGGCTCGTCGCGGGGATCTACCGTGCGCTCGGCCTGCTGTCCAAGGGTCAGCTGGTCGAGGTCGACCGCTCCGAGCTGGTCGCGGGCTACCTCGGCCAGACCGCCGCCAAGACCGCCGAGGTCGTCGCTTCGGCGGAGGGCGGGGTGCTCTTCATCGACGAGGCCTACTCGCTCTCGGGCGACCAGTACGGCAAGGAAGCCATCGACACCCTGGTCAAGGAGATGGAGGACAAGCGCAACGACCTCGTCGTCATCGTCGCCGGCTACCCGCTCCCGATGGCGATCTTCATCTCGGAGAACCCCGGGCTCGAGAGCCGGTTCCGCACGACCATCGACTTCGCCAACTACACCGACGACGAGCTGGTCGGCATCTTCTCCTCGATGGTCAAGGGCGCCGACTTCGACGCGGGCGAGGAGGTCGTCGCCCGCCTGCGCGAGGTCCTCCTGGAGGCGCCGCGCGGCCCGTCCTTCGGCAACGCCCGGTTCGTGCGCAACCTGATGGAGGCCGCGATCGGCCACCACGCCTGGCGATTGCGCGAGGTCGCCGAGCCGACACTCGAGCAGCTGCGCACCCTCGACCCGGCCGACCTCGTCGTCGATCCGAACGACACCGGCGAGCCGGAGGCCCCGGGTGCCGAGGCCGGCGTCGTCGTACCACCCGAGGACGCCGCGCCCGCCGAACCCGTCGATCCGTTCGGTGACGACGCGACAGTTGCCCGCCCGGCCCCCACCGATGAGGAGCAGTCGTGAGCCAGACCGCCCCGCAGGCAGCGCACCCCGCCCCCGCCCCGGCCACGCCTGCTGCCCCGGCGACCCAGGCCGATCCGGCGTCGGTCGACACCCCGGCCCTGCTCAACCGCTGGCAGCTGATCGGGATGAGCGTCGCGATCGTCTTCGGCATCCTCAGCGCACTGGTGCAGCTCCTCGGCTGGCAGGCCGACGGTCGTGCCGCCGCCGACACCGAGCAGCTGGTGCGGGTCCAGGAGATCCAGAGCTCCCTGCTGCGGGCCGACGCCCTCGCGACGAATGCGTTCCTGGTCGGCGGCCTGGAGAACGCCGACCAGCGGGCGGATTACGACGTGGCGATCGAGACGGTGCTGACCGGGATCACGGCGGCGGCTGATGCCCAGCCGGCTGACCGTGCAGTGCTCGAGAAGCTCGCGGTCGCCGTCAACGACTACGCCACGGCGGTTGCCCAGGCCAGGGACTACAACCGCCTGGGCTACCCGGTCGGCGCGGAATACCTCAGCGGCGCCAGCACGACGCTGCGTGACGCCCTCGACGGGATCCCCACGCTGGAGGCGCTGGCGCAGGCCAACACCGATCGCGCCGAGGGATCGATGAACGGGCAGCACCCGTTCTGGCTGCTGCTGATCGGGGTCCTCGCGCTGGCAGCGCTGGTCCTGCTCAACCAGCAGCTGGCCCGCCAGTTCCGGCGCCGGATCAACAAGGGCATCGCGATCGCGGCGGTGATCCTCCTCGCTGTCACCCTCGTCGGGGTGGTCGGTGCCTGGATCCGCGATGCCTCCAACGACAACCTGCGCGACGGCGACCTCGCACTGGCGATCGACCAGGCCGACGCTCGCACCGCCGCCAACGATGCGAAGGCCAACGAGAGCCTGGCGCTGATCAAGCGCGGCTCCGGTGCCCGCTTCGTCGCGGACTGGGAGACCTCGGCGGGGGACGTCGAGGCATCCCTGCGACGCGACACCGGCGACCAGTGGAATGCCTACGTCGCTGCCTATCGCGAGATCCGGGAGCTCGACGAGGGTGGCGACTGGGACGCCGCCCGGGACAAGGCGACCACTGACGGTGCCGACGGTTCGTCGGAGCCCCTGGACTCGTTCGACACCGTCTCGGAGCAGATCGTGAAGACGGCCAGCGCGACGGTCGTCGACGACCTGGAGAGCGGCCAGGAGATCGCGCTCGGGGTCAGCGTGCTCTCGCTCCTGCTGGGCGTGGTCGCCGCTGTGTTTGTGGCCCGAGGTATCGGCGAGCGACGCAAGGAGTTCTCATGAGCCGCATCCGCACCTCCCGGGCCCTGGCGGCCACCCTGACCGCGGGCCTGCTCCTGCTCGGCGCCTGTGGCTACGACGACACCGTCGTCCCCGAACCCGACACC
Organism: Nocardioides sp. Root190; assembly: GCF_001428565.1. Lineage (GTDB taxonomy): Bacteria > Actinomycetota > Actinomycetes > Propionibacteriales > Nocardioidaceae > Nocardioides. The sequence continues at coordinate 372,733 of NZ_LMIA01000009.1, forward strand.
GACAAGACCACGCCGGCTGCCGTGACACCGCCGGTCGAGTGCGACGACGCGACGACGTCGTACGACCCGAGCAACGACCGGACCGCTGCGCGTTCCGAGCTGAAGAACAACAAGCGCCTCGTCGTCGGCGTCTCCGCCGACACCCTGAGGCTCGGCTCGGCCAACCCGTTCGAGGACAATGACATCGAGGGCTTCGACATCGACGTCGCCCGGGCGATCGCCGACGCGCTGGGGGTGTCCCTCCAGTTGCGCGTGATCAGCGCAGCCGAGCGCATCACGCTCCTCAAGTCCGGGGACATCGACCTGGTCGCCCGCAACATGACGATGAACTGCACCCGTTGGACCGAGATCGGCTTCTCGGCCGTCTACTACAACGCCACCCAGAAGGTGCTGGTCCGCAAGGACGACGTCGCAGCCTTCGAGAAGGACGGTCTCGCGTCGCTGGCCGGCAAGAACGTCTGCGCCCCGACCGGCTCCACCAGCATCGACAACATCACCGAGGCCCAGCCCGAGGCTGTCGCGGTCGGAGCGGCCAACCACACCGGCTGCCTGACGAAGTTCCAGAACGGCGAGGTCGACGCGATCACGGGCGACGACACCGTGCTCGCCGGCCTCGCGGCCCAGGACCCGTACGCGATCGTCCCCGAGCAGGACAAGCTCACCGACGAGCCCTACGGCATCGGCGCCAACAAGGACGACGTCGACCTGATCAGGTTCATCAACTCCGTCCTCGACGAGCGTCGCGGCAACGGCGCCTGGCAGGCGTCGTACGACAAGTGGCTCAAGCCCTACCTGGGTGACGCGACGGCGCCGGCGCCGAAGTACGGCCGGTGAGCGTGCAGCAGGCCGCGACCGCCACCGCTCCCGTCGCTCCCGGCAAGCTCGGCGACGCGCTGGATCCTGCCGCCGTGCAGACCTACCTCGGCGAGCTGGACACCTGGATCCGGGTGCGTCGCACCGAGCTCGACGAGCTGGACGCCGCTGCGATCAGTGCCGGTCGCGGTGGCGAGCTGACCGGCGACATGTCGCTGGCCCTCGCGCTGTGGAAGGCCACGGCCGACCGCTACCAGCTGGTCTTCGCGACCTGGGACGGTGGCCGCGTCCTGCGCCAGGAGCGGGAACGGATCTCGGCGCTGATCTGGGGCCGGCTCGACGGCGCCACGGAGCTGCCGGGCGGGCTCGCGGTGTCGCTGCCCGAGGCGGGGCGGCTCTGTGACGCGCTCACCGGCCAGCTGCGCACGCGGCTGGCCCTGGTGCCCGGTGCGGACGAGTCCGCGGCGCGGGTGCGCGCGCTGCGTGCCCAGCTCGAGCGGATCCGTGACCAGGTGGGTCTCGAGCCCGCCAACGACCGTGACGGAGCGATCGCCACGCTCGCCGGCCTGATGGGTCGACTGCAGGGCGTGACCGCGAAGGCGGAGCGTGGCGGCGACGTCGGCGGCATGCTCGGTCCGCTCGAGAGCGAGGCCACGACCTTCGAGCGCGACCTGATCGTCGGCAACGCGCGGCGCCGTGACGCCCGCAGCCAGATCCTCTCGGCCCGCGAGCTCCGCGCCGACCTCGAGGCCCGGTCGGCCGCGTTGAGCAAGCTCGTCGACACGTGCATCGCCACCGTCGACCCGGCGCCCCGTTACGCCGTCCCGGACGTCGCACTGCTCGGTCCGGTCCCGGTGACCCCGGACGAGATCGGCCCCTACCTGCAGCGCCTGGACCGGGTCTCGCAGGCGATGGAGGTCGTCCAGCACGCCTACTCCGACGCCCTCGAGGAGCACACGCAGCTGGTCGGACTGCTCGATGCGTACGCCGCCAAGGCGCGCGCTGCCCGGGTCGCCGACCGTCCCGACCTCGTCGAGAGCGAGCGAGCCGCCCGCGGACTCCTCGAGCGGCGCCCGTGCCCGATGGCCGTGGCCCGCCAGCTCGTCACGACCTACCAGACCTGGCTCGCGAAGGAGATCTCCTGATGACCGCTGGTTCCTGCACCCAGCCGGGGTGCACCGGCTCGATCGTCGACGGCTACTGCGACGTCTGCGGCATGGCCGGGGCGCCCGCCCCTGCGGGCATCGCGCCCGCCGCGACCTCCAAGCGACTCCCCGCCGCCAGCGGTGACGCGTGCCAGCAGCCCGGCTGCACCGGCACGATCCTCGACGGCTACTGCGACGTCTGCGGCTCGCCCGCGGTGGCCAGTGCGCGGGTGGCGGAGGCCTCGGCCATCGCCCAGGCCCAGAGCGAGGCCCAGCCGCTGTCCGGGCGCGAGGGCACGTCCGCGACCGCGGCCAGCCGCGTCCAGTCGGCCGCGATCGGCTCCCGACGCGCCGGATCGAGTGGCAGCTACGCCACCCGTCGCACCCGCACCGGGTCGCAGCGCATGCGTTCGGCCCGCCTCGGGGCCGGCCTGACCGTCGTACCTCCTGCACCGCCGGTCGACGCCGCCAAGGCGATCATGGCCGACCCGCAGGTGCCCGAGGACAAGCGCAGCTGCTCCAAGTGCGGCAACGCGGTCGGTCGCAGCATCGAGGGCCAGCCCGGTCGCAGCGAGGGCTTCTGCCCCAACTGCGGCCAGCAGTTCTCCTTCACTCCGAAGCTCCACCAGGGCGACCTGGTCGCCGGCCAGTACGAGGTCGCCGGCGCGCTCGCGCACGGTGGGCTCGGCTGGATCTACCTCGCCCGCGACCGCAACGTCTCCAACCGTTGGGTCGTGCTCAAGGGCCTGCTCAACTCCGGTGACCCCGACGCACTCGCGGCGGCCATCGCCGAGCAGCAGTTCCTCGCGCAGGTCGAGCATCCGCTGATCGTGGAGATCTACAACTTCGTGACGCACGAGGGTGCGGGCTACATCGTCATGGAGTACGTCGGCGGCAAGTCGCTCAAGCAGATCCTCAAGCAGCGCATGAAGGACAACAACGGCGCCTACGACCCGCTCCCGGTCGACCAGGCGCTCGCCTACATCCTCGAGCTGCTGCCGGCCTTCCAGTACCTCCACGACCTCGGCCTGGTCTACTGCGACTTCAAGCCCGACAACATGATCCAGGTCGGCGACGCGATGAAGCTGATCGACCTCGGTGGCGTGCGCCGGTCCGACGACGAGGAGTCGGCGATCTACGGCACGGTCGGCTACCAGGCACCGGAAGTCGCCGAGATCGGTCCGTCCGTCGCCTCCGACATCTACACGATCGGCCGCACGCTGGTCGTGCTGACGATGGAGTTCCGCGGCTACCAGGGCACCTACCTCCACAGCCTGCCGCCCGTGGACGCGACCCCGCTGTTCCAGGAGCAGGACTCGCTCTACCAGCTCGTCGCCAAGTGCTGCGCGCCCGACCCTGCGGACCGGTTCGCGTCGGTCGACGAGATGCGGGCACAGGTCCTCGGCGTGCTGCGCGAGGTGGTCGCCCGCAAGCGCAAGGGAACGGCGCTCACCTCGGCTGCTTCCGTGCTCTTCGAGTCGCCCGCCACCGCGCGGCCGATCACCGACTGGAGCCAGCTGCCCGCACTGCGCGTCGACACCACGGACCCGCAGTACGGATGGCTCGCCACGCTCAGCGCGGACGACGCCGCCAAGCGTCTCGCCGACCTCCAGCAGGCGCCGGAGGACAGTGCAGAGGTGTGGCTGGCCCGGGCCCGCGCTGCCCTCGACCTCGGCGACCCCGTCGTGGCCCGCGCGCACGCGCAGTCCCTGCTCTCCGCCGACCCGTGGGAGTGGCGCGCGCTCTGGATCGAGGGTCTCGCTGCCGTCCAGGCATCGGACTGGGAGACGGCGAAGGCCTCCTTCAACGCGGTCTACCAGCAGGTCCCCGGTGAGCTGGCGCCCAAGCTGGCACTGGCCTTCGCGTGCGAGCGCGGCGGACTGCCCGAGGTCGCCGAGGGGTTGTACTTCGTCTGCGTCGTCACCGACGCCGCCTACGTCCCGCCGGCCGCCTTCGGCATGGCCCGGGTGCGGGCCGCGGGCAAGGACACCGTCGGCGCGGTGGCGGCACTCGACCTGGTGCCGACCACCAGCCGTGGCTACACCGAGAGCCGTCAGCAGCGCGCCGAGGTCCTGCTCACCGGTGGGGTCCGCGACCTCGCGGTGCTCGACCAGGCGATGCAGACGATCGAGACCTCGAGCGTCAGCCCTCAGGTCCGTCAGCAGTACACCGTGCGGATCCTCAACGAGGCCCTGCCGGTGGTCACGAGCGCGACCAAGCTGCCCGCTGGTGCCCGGATCGGCTCGGTGGCCGCGACCGAGGCCGGCGTCCGCGACGGGATCGAGAACGCACTGCGCGCGATGGCGCGCGACGCGATCGACCTCAAGGAACGGGTCGCCCTGGTCAACCAGGCCAACGCCGTCCGGAACTGGAGCCTCACGTGACCTGTCCGTCCTGCGGCAGCACGGTGCCCGACAGCGCGCGGTTCTGCGAGAGCTGTGGTGCGCAGCTCGGCCAGCCGGCCGTCGTACCCGCTGCCGCGGGAGCGCCGCCGCCGGCCGACCACCCGCTCGGGGACGCGCCGATCAGTGCACCCACCCGCAAGCCGGTCGGCTTCCTCGCCGATCCGCCGAAGGCTGCCGGACGCCGTCCGTGCGGCGAGTGCGGGGGAGAGGTCGGCCCCGACCTCTACTGCCTCGCGTGCGGGACCAAGGCGCCGAGCGAGCGCGACCACTTCGAGGAGCAGCCCGCGAGCTGGGTGGCCGGCGTGTGCGACAAGGCGATCGGCAAGAGCCGCAACGAGGACGCGATGGCCCTGCTCGCCGGTGAGGCACCCGGCTCGCGGGCCGTCCTCGTGGTGCTCGACGGCGTGTCCAACTCCGTCGACTCCGACGTCGCCTCCCTGGCCGGTGCCCGCGCGGCACGCGAGGTCCTGCGTGTCCCACTGCCCGCGGGGATGGGGACGCCGGAGAGCAGGGACGCCGCGGTCCGCAAGGTCTTCGCCAACGCCGTCGCCGCCGCCAACACCGCGATCGTCGCGGTCACCGACCCCGACTCGCCCAACCCGGCATCGGCCACCTTCAGTGCGGCTGTGCTGGAGGGGCGCCGGATCAGCTGGGCCAACATCGGTGACTCGCGGTCCTACTGGATCCCCGACAGCGGCCAGCCCCTCCAGCTCAGTGTCGACGACTCCGTTGCCCAGGAGCAGATCGAGAGCGGGGTCGCACGCGAGGTCGCCGAGACCGGGCCGCAGGCGCACGCGATCACCAAGTGGCTCGGCCGCGACGCCGAGGACATCGTGCCGAGCGTCGGGAGCAGGGAGGTCGAGGCCTCCGGCTGGTTGCTGACCTGCTCCGACGGCCTGTGGAACTACATCTCCGCGCCCGAGGCGATGGCCGCGCAGGTCCGCGCCACGGGCACGACCACCCCGCTGGACCTGGCGCAGGCTCTCGTCGCTTTCGCCAACGCGTCCGGCGGGCACGACAACATCACCGCCGCCCTGGCTCGGGTCGATGTCAGCGACCTCGGGCAGAATGACAGGACGCCGACCCCAGGAGGAGTGCCGAGCGATGGCTGAGTTCAGCGCCAGCGTCTACCAGAACGAGTTCTTGCCCGACGGTGGGACCGACGTCAACGCGATCGTCACGATCACCTGTCAGGGCGCCGGCACCGCCGGGCAGTCCGGATCCGGTGGAGCGGGCGAGATCATCATCGTCGACACCTCCGGCTCCATGGGGCCGGCGACGATGGCGGCGGCCAAGGACGCCGCCCAGGCGGCCCTCGCCGAGATCGTGGACGGCACGTGGTTCGCCGTGATCGCCGGTGCCGACCGAGCGATGCTCGCCTATCCCCAGGTCTCCAGCGGCCCGGGCATGACGAAGATGGACGCCCAGGCCCGGCAGGACGCCTCGGCCGCGATCGGCCGCTTCGTCGGCAGTGGCGGTACGGCGATCAGCACCTGGCTCGACCTCGCCGGCCAGCTGTTCTCCTCGGTCACCGAGATCACCCAGCGCCACGTCCTGCTGCTGACCGACGGGGAGAACCGCGAGCGTCCCGGTCGCCTCGACGAGGCGATCAACCGGGCGACCGGCTACTACCAGGCCGACTGCCGCGGCGCCGGCACCGACTGGCAGGTCGCCGAGATCCGACGGATCGCGCAGGCCCTGCTCGGCACGGTCGACATCATCCCCAGCCCTGCCGAGATGAGGGCGCAGTTCCAGGACATCATGCGCAAGGCGATGGCCCGCGGCGTGGCCGATGCGTCGTTGCGGGTGTGGACCCCACAGGGTGCCCAGGTGCTGTTCGTGCGCCAGGTCTCGCCCACCGTGGAGGACCTGTCCAGCCGTCGTACCCCCGTGAACCCGCTGACCGGCGACTACCCGACGGGCGCGTGGGCCGACGAGTCCCGCGACTACCACGTGGCGATCCGGGTCCCCGCGAAGGCGATCGGCCAGGAGCAGCTCGCTGCCCGTGTCCAGCTCGCACTCGGCGCCGACGTGGTCACCCAGGGCCTGGTCAAGGCGACCTGGTCGAACAACTCCGAGCTCACCACCCGGATCGACCAGCAGGTCGCGCACTACACCGGACAGGCCGAGCTCGCCGACGCGATCCAGGAGGGCCTCGCGGCCAAGGCGGCCGGTGACGAGGCCACGGCCACGACCAAGCTCGGCCGCGCCGTGCAGCTCGCGGCCGAGACCGGCAACGACGAGGCCACCAGCAAGCTGCGCAAGGTCGTCGACGTCGACAACGAGAAGGAAGGCACCGTGCGCCTCAAGCGCACCATCGAGAAGGCCGACGAGATGGCACTCGACACCGCGTCGACCAAGACGACCAGGATCCGCAAGGAACCGTCGTGAGCAGCACCTGTCCCTCGGGTCACGACTCCGCCTCCGACGACTACTGCGACGTCTGCGGGCTGCCCATCCCTGCTGGCGGTGCTGCCGCGCAACCGGCTGCGGCCGAGCCCGCACCCGAGGCACCGGCACCGGCGCCCGTGGAGACCGCCGCGGCCTGCCCCAACTGCCAGGCGACCAACCCGCCGAACGCGCTCTTCTGCGAGGCGTGCGGCTACGACTTCACCACCGGGTCGCTGCCCCGGCCCGTCGCGCCGGTCGAGTCGATCCTCGACCTCGGGGTTCCCTCCGCGCCGACGTCGATCGCGCCACCACTGACCGAGGCCTGGGTGGCCGAGGTCTGGATCGACCCGGACTGGTACGCCGACCAGGAGTCCGCCGACCCGTTGCCGTCGGCCGGTGTCCCGACCGTGGTGAGGCTGAAGTCGACCTCGGTCCTGGTGGGCCGGACCTCGCGGAGTCGTGGCATCCACCCCGACATCGACCTCACCTCCGACAACGGCATCAGCCGCCGCCACTGTCAGCTGACCACCGACGGCACCCGCTGGTGGGTCGAGGACCTCGGCTCCTCCAACGGCACCTACCTCAGCACGGGGGTCGGTGTCCTGCCGAAGGACCCGCTGCCGGCGGGGGAGAAGCGCGAGGTCGGTCCCGACGGCCGGGTCTACCTCGGCGCGTGGTCGCGGATCGTCGTACGACGGGCACAGCCCGGCGAGGTCTGAGGTCGTAGCCCTCCGCTGGACGTGGCACGATCGCGCCATGACGATCAGTGACCAGGTCATCCTCATCACGGGCGGCGCTCGCGGCATCGGGCTCGAGACGGCGAAGGCGCTGGGTGCCCGCGGAGCCCGATTGGTGCTGACCGACCTCGACCAGCCTGCCCTCGACGAGGCGGTCGAGGCCGTCGGCACCGAGCGGTGCGTCGGCATCGTCGCCGACGTCTGCGACCTCGCGGCGATGGAGGGCGCGGTGGCTGCGGCCGTGGAGCGCTTCGGTCGGCTCGACGTGGTGCTCGCCAATGCGGGGATCGCGAGCTATGGATCAGTGCTCGCCATCGATCCCGCGGCCTTCCAGCGCACCGTCGACATCAACATCGTCGGCGTCTTCAACACCGCCCGGGCGGCCATCCCCGAGCTCGAGAAGACCAAGGGCTACCTGCTGGTCGTCTCCTCGCTGGCCGCGTTCGCGGCGGCGCCCGGCCTGGCGGCGTACAACGCGAGCAAGGCGGGGGTCGAGCACTTCGCGAACGCCCTGCGCCTGGAGGTCACCCACCTCGGCATCGCCGTCGGCAGCGCGCACATGTCCTGGATCGACACCCCGCTCGTGCAGGACGCCAAGAGCGACCTGCCGACCTTCCAGGAGATGCTCACCAAGCTCCCGCCGCCGCTGAACCGGACCACTGACGTGGACGCGTGCGTCAAGGCCTTCGTGAGGGGCGTGGAGAAGCGCTCACGCCACGTCTACTGCCCCGGGTGGGTGCGTGGCGCCGGCCTGAACCGCAACGTCATCAACTCCGCTGTCGGCAATCTCCCGATCCTGCGCCTGGTGCCCGACCTGCTGCCCCGGATGGACGCCGAGGTGCGGGCCCTGGGGCGGTCGATGAGCGCGCGGATCGTCGCCAACGACCAGCACGAGGCCGTTCGCGAGGACTGAGGCGGCGTCAGCGCCGCGTCGCCACCAGTGCCGACGCGTCGGGCGCGACCATCACCTCGACGGTCGTGAACCGCTCGTCGGTGAGCCACTCCTCACGCAGCGTGTCGACGCGACCGCCGGTGATCGGCGGCCACATCTCGCAGGGGACGAAGTCGTCGAGCACGACGATGCCGCCCGGCTCGACGAGGTCGGCGATCTTGTCGACCCCCACCGCGGAGCGATCGCCCGAGTCCAGGAACAGCAGGGAGAACGGGCCCTTGTCCATCAACGTGGACCAGTCGGCCTCGAGGACGTCGACGAGCGGGTCGTCGACGAAGATCTCGCCAGCCGCCTTCGCGAGCTTCTGGTCGAGCTCGGCGGTGATGATGCGGGCCTTGTCGTTGCGTACGCCGGAACGCAGCCACGCCGTCCCCACACCGCAACCGGTGCCGAACTCGGCCATGGTGCCTTCGCGGGTGGCGGCCAGTGCGGCCAGCAGGCGTCCGGTCTCGTTGCGGCAGAACGACGCGTAGCCGGCACGCCGGGACACGTCGAACGCACGGTTGACCACGTCAGGGAGGTCGGGGGGTGCGCTCATGCATCGAGTCTCACCCGGCGATCAAGGGCTGGGACGTCGATCTCGGATGGCGGGCAGGTTCTTCTGTTAGAGTGCCGTCATCATGCGGAGCGCTCTTCTCGTAATCGTGCGCCGCGGCGAGGCCTGACAGAGGCCACCTCGCCGCGGTGATTGCGGCGTTCCCCGAACACCGCGGGGCTTCTCATCCAACTGAAGTCCTGCGCATCTCCGACGCCACCGCGGCGGGCCCACCGGCCGGCAACGCGTGATCCGTACCCCCGTCGTAGTCGAGCTCCTGTGAGAACCACGAGCTGACGTCCCCGCCCGTCGCGGTGGGAGAGGCCAGGACTGACCCCCGTCATCGTCCAGCACCCCGTCACTCATCAGCTCTTGGAGACCCAGCGATGTTCACCAGCAACCCTCGTTCCGGATCGACCTACCGCGACGCCCAGGAATGGGGCCCGGCCAAGCACGATCCCGACCACCCGTTCCGTCTCGACCTGCTCGAGACCCCTGCCTTCGGGACTGCCCTGCGAGACGGGGACGACGCGTTCCCCGAGGACAACTAGCCTTTTCCTCATGAGCACCCCCTCCACGCCCGCGACCGGACAGGTCGACCTCGCCGTCATTCCCGGGGACGGCATCGGTCCCGAGGTCACCGCCGAGGCGCTCAAGGTCCTCGAGGTCGCCGCGCCTGCCGAGCTGAAGTTCGCGCAGACGAGGTACGACCTCGGCGCCGAGCGCTACCTCGCCACCGGTGAGGTGCTGCCCTCGAGCGTGCTGGAGGAGATCCGCGGCCAGGACGCGATCCTGCTCGGTGCGGTGGGTGGCAAGCCCAACGACCCGAACCTGCCCCCGGGCATCCTCGAGCGCGGCCTGCTCCTCAAGCTCCGCTTCGAGCTCGACCACTACGTCAACCTGCGTCCGTCGCGGATCTACCCGGGCGCGGTCTCGCCGCTGTCCGAGGCGGTCCTGGGCAAGGGCGAGGTCGACTTCGTCGTCGTGCGCGAGGGCACCGAGGGTCCCTACACCGGCAACGGCGGCGCGCTGCGCGTCGGTACGCCGGCCGAGGTCGCCACCGAGGTGTCGGTCAACACCGCCTTCGGTGTCGAGCGCGTCATCCGGGACGCCTTCGCGCGGGCCCAGAAGCGTCCGCGCAAGAAGCTCACGCTCGTCCACAAGACCAACGTGCTGGTCAACGCCGGATCGGTCTGGTGGCGCCTGTTCCAGGAGGTGGCCGCGGAGTACCCCGACGTGACCACCGACTACAGCCACATCGACGCCGTCATGATCTACCTGACGACGGACCCGCAGCGCTTCGACGTGATCGTCACCGACAACCTGTTCGGAGACATCGTCACGGACCTCGCCGCCGCCATCAGCGGTGGCATCGGTCTGGCTGCGTCCGGCAACATCAACCCGGACCGCACCGCCCCCTCAATGTTCGAGCCCGTGCACGGTTCCGCTCCCGACATCGCCGGCCAGCTCGTCGCCGACCCGACGGCCGCGATCCTCTCCGCCGGGCTGCTTCTCGACCACCTGGGCCACCCCGAGGCGGCCGCGAAGATCGAGACGGCCGTGCTGGCCGACCTCGAGTCGCGGGCACCCGGGACGCAGCGTCGTACCCCCGAGGTCGGCGACGCGATCGCCGCCCGAGTAGCCGGCTGAGCCTGCGTCGGAGGACCTCCTCCGAACGCAGGCAGAAGGCCCCCTCCCGACCTGCGTTAACGAGGACTAACCTGATGACCATGCAGATCACCACCACGCTCTCTGCGAACCCGACCGATGACGCCCGGCTGGCAGAGATCCTGTCCAACCCGGGCTTCGGGACGCACTTCTCCGACCACATGTTCACCGTCGAGTGGACGCCCGACAAGGGCTGGTACGACGCGCGGATCACGCCGTACGGACCGATCACCCTGGACCCCGCGGCGGCTGTCCTGCACTACGCGCAGGAGACCTTCGAGGGGATGAAGGCCTACCGCCACCAGGGTGAGGGCGAGGACACCCTGTGGTTGTTCCGGCCCGAGGCCAACGCAGAGCGGATGAAGCGGTCCAGCCATCGTCTCGCGCTGCCCGTGCTGGAGCCGGCCGACTTCGTCGAGGCCGTCGAGGCACTGGTGAAGGTCGACGGCCGGTGGGTGCCGGCCAACGACGACGGTGGCGAGAAGACGTTGTACCTGCGGCCGTTCATGTTCGCCTCGGAGAAGTTCCTGGGTGTGCGACCGGCTCAGCACGTCACCTTCATGGTGATCTCGAGCCCGGCCGGTGCCTACTTCAAGGGCGGCATCAAGCCGGTCACGCTGTGGCTGGCCGAGGACTACACCCGCGCCGGTCGCGGTGGCATGGGTGCGGCCAAGACGGGCGGCAACTACGCCAGCTCGCTGGTCGCCCAGCAGGAGGCCACGGCGCAGGGATGCGACCAGGTCGTGTTCCTCGACGCCCAGGAGGGGCGTTACGTCGAGGAGCTCGGTGGGATGAACCTCTACTTCGTGTACGACGACGGCTCGATCGTCACGCCCGAGACCGGCACCATCCTCGAGGGCATCACCCGGGCCTCGATCATCCAGCTCGCCGAGAAGATGGGCCACCAGGTCACCGAGCGCAAGTTCGGTATCGACGAGTGGCGCGCCGATGTCGCCAGCGGCCGGATCACCGAGATCTTCGCGTGCGGCACTGCTGCTGTCGTGACGCCGGTGGGTTCGTTGAAGTCGAAGGACGGCGACGTCCCGGCTCCGGCGAGCACCGACCTGACGATGCGGATCCGTGAGGCGCTCGTGGGCGTCCAGCTCGGTCGCGCCGACGACACCTTCGGGTGGATGCACCAGGTCGTCTGACGACACGTTGTTGTTGAGCGCTGAAACCGGCGTGATGCCGTGGTGAAACCGCTGCGCTGAATGCTCCTTGCATCGACCGGGTCGATCCCCGGTCAGGAGGAGCAACCATGACTGCCATTCACCACGGCACCACCAGCGCCAGCGCGGTCCGGGCCACCGGCCTGGTCAAGACGTTCGACGTCAAGGGCGCCGCGCCCTTCCGGGCTGTCGACGGCATCGACCTCGAAGTGCGTCCCGGCGAGATCTTCGGCGTCCTGGGCCCCAACGGGGCAGGCAAGACGACGATGCTGAAGATGCTCGCCACCCTGCTCACCATCGACGGGGGCCAGGCGGAGATCTTCGGCGTCGACGTACGCCGTGAGCCGCACCGGATCCGCCAGCTCGTCGGTGTGACCGGGCAGTACGCCTCGGTGGACGAGAACCTCACCGGCACCGAGAACCTCGTCCTGTTCGCCCGGCTTCTCGGCCAGCCGACCGCGCAGGCGCGGCGTACGGCCGCGGACCTGCTGGGTCGCTTCGGTCTGGAGGAGGCTGCGGACCGCCAGATCAAGAGCTTCTCGGGCGGCATGCGCCGTCGGCTGGACCTGGCTGCCTCGCTGATCTCACGGCCGCCGCTCATCTTCCTCGACGAGCCGACGACCGGGCTCGACCCGCGCACCCGCGGGCAGATGTGGGACACGATCCGCGAGCTCGTGGCCCAGGGCTCGACCATCCTGCTCACGACGCAGTACCTCGACGAGGCCGACCAGCTGGCCGACCGGATCGCTGTGATCGACCGCGGCGTCAAGGTCGCCGAAGGCACGCCGGAGGAGCTCAAGCAGAGCGTGGGGAGCTCGACGCTGCACCTGCGGGTGGCCGACCGCGAACAGACCGCGCAGGCGGCGGCGATCGTCGAGCGGGTGCTGGGGGAGGCGCCCGTGCTGACGCCGGAGGCCGGTGGGTTCACCATCGCCCTCACCGACGCCAACCGCACGGCCGACGTCCTCATCGCCCTGCGTCAGGGCGAGGTGGACATCACCACGGCTGCCGTGCGCCAGCCCACCCTGGACGAAGTTTTCCTGACCCTCACCGGCCACCACGCCGAGGCCGACCAGACCCACGAGGAGGTGGCCTGATGACCACGCTGCTGCCCGACACCCCGACCGCCGTACCGCTGGCCGCGAGCCCCGACCGGGTGCTCGCCGCCCGCCCGTCGCTGCGCGACACCGTCAACCAGTCCTTCGCGATGGCCTGGCGGGCCACCAAGAAGATGCGCCGCAACCCGGAGCAATTCTTCGACGTGACCCTGCAGCCGGTGCTGTTCACGGCGATGTTCGCCTACATCTTCGGTGGTGCGATCTCCGGATCGGTCGCCGACTACCTGCCGCTGATCATCCCCGGCATCCTGGCCCAGACCGCGCTGACCGCCTCGATGGCGACTGGCACCCAGATGCGCGAGGACATGGACAAGGGCGTCTTCGACCGCTTCAAGTCGCTGCCGATCGCCCGGATCGCGCCGCTCGTCGGCCCGATGCTGGCCGACCTGATCCGCTACGGCACGGCTGCCACGATCACCATCGCGGTGGGCCTGGCGATGGGCTACCGGCCCGGGGGCGGCGTCCTCGGCGTGGCCGCTGGCTGGGCGCTGACGATCATCGCCGGCTGGTCGCTGTCGTGGATCTTCTGCTGGCTCGGCACGGTGGCGCGCTCGGCCCAGGCCGTGCAGGGCATCGGGATGATGATCATGTTCCCGCTGACCTTCCTGTCGAACGCGTTCGTGCCGATGGACACGCTGCCCGGCTGGCTCGAGGCGTTCGTGAAGGTCAACCCCGTCTCGCACGTCGTCACGGCCGTGCGGGACCTGATGAATGCCGGTGACCTGACCGGCCAGGTCGGCTGGGCGCTGCTCGGGTGCGCCGTCGTGGTCGCGATCTTCGCACCACTGGCCGTGCGGAACTACGCCCGCAAGATGTGATCAGAGCACGCGCTCGAGAGCGGCGCGGGCCTCGACCAACAGGTCGGGTCCGCGCCGTTCGGCGTACTCCGTCTCGATCGCGGCGAGCACCCCCGGCGCCCGCTCGTCGCAGAGCGCACGCGTCCGGTCCCACCGCATCGTCGGTGCGAAGCGCGCATAGGCGAACCGGTCGGCCAGGACGAGGAGGCGTACGCCGTCCTCCGGCGGGTGGGGGCCGCGCAGGAGTGCCCACAGGCCGAGTCCGAAGAGGACCAGCCCGGCCACGGGGAAGTCCATGAACGGATGGTCCGGGTCGAGCGTGTCGAGTGCCTGGTCGGCCAGGGTCCTGCGCAGGTCCGCGCCTTCGTCGGCGCTTCCGTAGTGGGCATGGGCCACGACCGCCGTGGCCACGCCGGCGATCGCCCACGGGGTCACCTGGTCGGGGGAGCCGGGCAGGCGCAGGGCCACGCTCGCGTCGGCCGACTCCCGGTGCAGGCGCAGCCCGGCGGCGACGTCCCCGGTCGCCAGCGCGAGCTCGGCACGGCTGCGGATGATGGCGACGTCCCCGCCCGGCAGGCCGGTCGGCGCCTTGGCGGCGAGATCGGCGATCTGCTGGGCTGCCGCGTCGAGGTCGCCCTCGATCATGGCCGCCATCGCGATGATCGACCGGTTCTGCACGGCATCGTCGGTGGCACCGAGCCGATCCAGGGCGGGGAGCGCCCACCGGGCGTGCTCCGCTGCCCGGGTGATGTCGCCCAGCTGGGCGTGGAGCTCGGCCAGCTGGGCGTTGATCATCGCCCGCCGCCACGGTCCCTCCTCGGGCTGCACGAGCGGCAGGGCGCGGCCCAGGGCGTCGAGTGCGGCGCGGGGATCGCCGCGGTTCTCCCACTGGTGGGCGGTCCACTGCAGCGCCAGGCAGCGCACCCAGGGGTCCGGGTCCTCGACCAGCGGCGAGACGTCCGTCAGGATGCCGTCCGTCTGGGCCAGCGTGACCCGGACGAGCGCGGACAGGGCGCGGCTCGGGGTCTGCGAGCCGAGGCTCGTCAGCTGCTCGGTGAACTTCTCGGCGCCCTCGTCCCCGGTGAAGCGGATGCTGAACAGGGCCAGGGACAGCACGGCCCGCGCGGTGTCGGCGAGCTCGGGCGGCACCGACCACCCGTCGAGCACGCCGTACACCGCCGGCGCCACGGTCATGCTGCGGAAGTGGTCGCCGCTGATCGACCAGTAGCCGCCGAGACCGGCGAAGAGCACGGCGACCGCCGCCTGGTCCGCCACCGCCGCCGCGTCACGGAGCACGTCGGCGAGGTTGGTCTCCTCGGCGCGGATCCGGTCCATCGCCTCGACCTGGTCCAGGGCGAACAGGCGGCGTCCCTCACGTCCCGCGAGCCCGACCGCCCAGGCCTGCAGCGCGGCGGCGACCTCGGCGGACTCGCCGGCGCTCTCACGCTGCAGGCGGCCGAACTCGCGCACCGTCTCGAGCATCCGGAACCGGGTGCCCGCATCGGTGTCGCCCACGACGAGCAGCGACTGCTCGACGAGGTCCTCGACGGTGTCGAGGGCGTCCTCGCCGAGCATCTCGCTCGCGCCGTCGAGGGTGAAGCCGTCGTGGAAGGCGGACAGGAAACGCAGGGCCCGTCGCTCGCGCTCCTGCAGCAGGTTCCACGACCAGTCGATGACGGCGAGCAGCGTCCGGTGCCGGTCCGGCGCGCTGCGATCGCCCCCACGCAGGAGTGCGAACCGGTCGTCGAGTCGGCGAGCGATCTCGGCCGGTGCCATCACCCGCACCTTGGCGGCGGCGAGCTCGATGGCGAGCGGGAGACCGTCGAGCCGCTCGACCACCGCCCGCACGTCGTGCTCGTCGAGGCGCACGCCCGGGCGGGCTGCCTCGGCGCGGGCCTCGAACAGGGTCACGGCGTCGGTGGACCCGAGGTGGGGGAGCAGGTGGACCCGCTCCGCGCCGATGGCCAGCGGTGCGCGCGTGGTCGTCAGCACCCGCAGCTCGCGCGTGGTCACGACGAGGAAGGCGACCAGGTCGGCCACGGCCTCGACCAGGTGCTCGCAGTTGTCGAGGACCAGCAGGGTCGGTGCCTGGTCGAGGTGCTGGGCGATCCGGGCGCGGACGTCGGACCGCTGCTCCGGTGTGAGGCCACGACGCCCGCTGACCGAGTCGCGGACCCCGAGCGCCGATCCCACCTCGCCCACCAGGTCCTCCGGGGTGGTGACACCGACGAGCTCGACGAAGTGGACCACCGGCTGGGTGGCCGCCCGCGCCACGGCGTGGGCGAGCCGGGTCTTGCCGAGGCCCCCGGGGCCGACCACCGAGACCACCCGGGACGAGGTGAGCAGACCCTCGATGGTGCGGAGGTCGTCGTCGCGCCCCAGGAGCGGGCTGGCGTCGTACCGCAGGCCCTCGCGGACCGGGCTGTCGAGGGCGAGCAGCTCGCGGTGGATCCGCTGCAGCTCCGGGCCCGGGTCGCTGCCGAGACGATCACGGACGTCGATGCGGTGCGCCTCGAAGAGCTCCAGCGCGGCGGCCGGTCCTTGCGTGGCGGCCTCGGCGCGCAGCAGGTCGGCGAGCAGTGCCTCGTCGTCGGGGCGGGCCTCGACCGCCTCACGCAGGCCCGGCACGGCCTGGGCATGTCGGCCCGAACGGGTCAGCGCCCGGGCCTGCACGACGGCGGCCTCGCGCAGGTCCTGGTCGGCACGGCGGCGTACCTCCGCCAGGGGACCGGAGGACTCCTCCGGGATGCCAGCGGGGGCGAGGGCCAGCGCGACCTGCGCATGCCTCAGCGCCGTCGCGGGGTCATCGGCGAGGCTCTCGCGAGCCAGGCGGGCGCTCGTGCGCAGCAGGGATGCGTCGACCTGGTCGGGGTCGACCTGCAGGCGGTAGCCGTTGCCGGAGGTCACCAGCGCAGTGGCCCCGACGACCGAGCGGACGCGGGAGACGAGGACCTGCAGCGCCTTCGCCGGGTTGGCCGGCGCGTCCTCGCCCCACACGAGGTCGACGAGGCGGTCGCTGCCGACGGTGCGCCCCGCATCGGCGAGTGCCGCGAGGAGCGCCTTCGGGCGCTCGCCCGCGACGGGGGTGCCCTCCCAGCGCACGCCGTCGAGCAGCGTCAGGAGGATCGGCACCCGCGAAGTCTAGGAGTCGATGTCGGCCGCAGGTGCTTCACTGACGCCATGGCGCACCCGATCATGTTCAGCGACGACGACCCCGGCCTGGCCGAGCTGCGCAGGATCTGCCTGGCACTGCCCGGGGTCGAGGAGCGGATCAGCCACGGTCGGCCGACCTTCCGGACCTCGAAGATCTTCGCTGCGTTCGGGGGGTCGGAGAAGATCCGGCCCGGGGAGCACCGGCAGGTGCCGTGCGCACTCATCTTCACCCCCGACGACGTCGACCTGCCGGCCATCGACGCGGACGAACGCTTCTTCGTCCCCGCCTACTACGGGCCCTACGGCGGGCGGGCCATCGACCTGGCCGCGCCCGACGTCGACTGGGACGAGATCGCCGAGCTGGTCGATGCGTCGTACCGCCGCGTGGCGCCGAAGAAGTTGCTCAAGGAGCTCGACGAACGCGGGTAGCCTCGCACCGTGACGACCAGCCCCGACAGCAGCGCACCGACCCAGGTGGGGCCGTTCCGGCTGCTGACCCGCCTGGGCGAGGGCGGCATGGGCATCGTCCACCTGGCCCAGGGGCCGGACGGCCGGCGGGTCGCCCTCAAGGTCCTGCGCCCGCAGATCGTCGGCGACAAGGAGGCACGTGGCCGCCTCGCGCGCGAGGTCAGCTCGCTGACCCGGATCCGCAGCCCCTGGGTGGCCGAGATGCTCGCCGCCGACCCGTGGGCCGAGGTCCCCTACGTCGTGACCCGCTACGTGCCCGGACTGTCGCTGCACGAGCACATCGCGGCCGAGGGGACCGTGGAGGGTCCCGACCTGCACTGGCTCGCCGGTTGTCTGGCGGAGGGTCTGGCCGCGGTTCACGCCGTCGGTGTCCTGCACCGCGACATCAAGCCCGGCAACGTGCTGATGGAGGGCCGGACGCCGATCCTCATCGACTTCGGCCTGGCCCGCGTGGCCGATGACATCCGGCTCACCCAGACGGGGTGGCTGCTCGGCACGCCCGGCTACCTCGCACCCGAGATCCTGTACGGCGACGACGCGACTCCCGCGGCCGACGTCCACGCGTGGGCGGCGACGGTGGCCTACGCCGCGACCGGCCGGGCGCCGTACGGCCGTGGCCCGGCGATGGCGATCATGGACCGCACCCGACGCGGCCAGCACGACCTGAGCGGGATCGAGCGGCCGATGGCCGAGGTGCTCGCCGCGGCCCTGCACCCGGATCCGCTGGAGCGACCGATCCTGGAGGAGGTGCTCGCCTGGCTGCGGCCGCTGAGCACCCGTCCGGACCTGCCCTCGGTGGCGCCGCCGGGTGCCCTGTTCACGGCACCGATCGTGGCCGAGGACGACTTCACCCTTCCGCTGGCCCTGGCCGCCCAGCCCGCGCCCGTCGTGCCTGTCGTGCCCGCGGCGCCGCCGCCACCGCCGCCTCCCGCGGGCACGGCGGTGCTGCCGACCGAGATCGTGGCGCACGCGCCGCCGACCGCCGCGATGCAGCGCATCGAGCAGGACTGGGACCGCGCCCACGGGTTCGATCCCGACGCGCCCTTCGACACGGCTCCACCGCCGCCGTTGCCCGAGCGCCTGCGGCGCTGGACCGCGATCGGCGCCGGTGCGGCCGCGCTCGGGGCGGGCTTCGCTGCCGCGCCGTGGGTGACCTCGCTCGTCGTTCTCCTCACCGTGTGGTTGCTGCGCTCCGGGTCGCTGGCCGCGTCGGCGGTGGCCGACCGACGCAGCGTCCGCGGCGTCAAGTGGTACGACGGCCTCCGGCTCGTCGTCAGCAGCCCCTGGCACGTCGTGCGGGCGATCACCGGCACCGTCGTCCTCGTCGTCTGGAGTGCCGGACTCGGCCTGGCCGCGGGCCTGATCTGCTACGCGTTCGCGCTCGACGTACCGGTCACGCTGCTGGTGTTCGGCGCCGGGCTGGGCGTCGCGCTCTGGTCGGGGCCGGGGGCCAGCAGGTTCCGCTCACCGGTCTCCCGGGTGCTCGTCCCGGCCTGCCGCTCGACCCTGCCGTGGCTGTTCACCTGCGCCGGCCTGCTGGCGGTGGCGGCCGCCCTCGGCGTGCTCGTCGCTGGCAACGGCGTCGGCTGGTTCCCGTGGTCGAACGGTCCGTTCGGACTCTGATCCCCGGGTTCCGGGATCCGTGGCAAACTAGCCCCGTGACCACCATCACCCACCCGATCGGCGCCCCGATCAGCGCCGCGATCACCACCGGCATCATTACCTAGCGCGTCTGCACGTCAGACGCGCCAGCCTCTCGTTCTCGGGAGGCTTTTGTTTTGCCCGGATCACGACACCGAGAGACCCCCGATGACCCAGCAGCTCGACCTCCACGGCTCGTTCCACGTCTACGACACCACCCTGCGCGACGGCATGCAGCAGGAGGGGTTGAACCCGACGGTCGCCGACAAACTGGCGATCGCGCGCCACCTCGACGGACTGGGTGTGGGCTACATCGAGGGCGGCTGGCCGGGGGCCAACCCCAAGGACACCGAGTTCTTCCGGCGCGCTGCGCTCGAGCTCGACCTCAAGCACGCCCGGCTCGCGGCGTTCGGCTCGACCCGCAAGGCCGGCGCGATGGCCGCCGACGATCCGCAGGTCGCCGGTCTGCGCGACAGCGGCGCCGGGGTCGTGACGCTGGTGGCGAAGTCCCACATCGGCCACGTCGAGAAGGCCCTGCGGACCACCCCCGCCGAGAACCTCGCCATGGTCCGCGACACCGTCAGCCACCTGCGCGCCGAGGGCCAGCAGGTCTTCCTCGACGCCGAGCACTTCTTCGACGGTTACCGCCTCGACCGGGCCTACGCCCTCGAGGTGCTGCGCACGGCGTACGACGCGGGCGCCGAGGTCATCGCGCTCTGCGACACCAACGGCGGCATGCTCCCGGGCTGGGTCTCCGACGTGGTCCATGACGTCATCGAGCACGCCGGCGTCCGCGTGGGCATCCACTGCCACAACGACACCGGCCTCGCGGTCGCCAACACCCTGGCGGCGGTCGACGCCGGCGCGACCCACGTGCAGGGCTGCATCAACGGCTACGGCGAGCGCACCGGCAACGCCGACCTGGTCAACGTCGTGGCCAACCTCGAGCTCAAGCTGGACCGCCAGGTGCTGCCGCCCGGCCTGCTGCGGGAGGCGACCCGGATCGCCCACGCCGTCGCCGAGGTCACCAACGTGCCCCCGGCCGCCCGCCAGCCGTACGTCGGCACGTCGGCCTTCGCCCACAAGGCGGGCCTGCACGCGAGCGCGATCAAGATCGATCCCGACCTCTACCAGCACATGGACCCGGCCGGTGTCGGCAACGACATGCGCCTGCTCGTGTCCGAGATGGCAGGCCGCGCCTCCATCGAGCTGAAGGGCAAGGAGCTGGGCTTCGACCTGTCCGGCAGCCCGGACGTCGTCAACCGGGTGACGGCCCGGGTCAAGGCGATGGAGTCGCGTGGCTACACGTTCGAGGCCGCGGACGCCTCCTTCGAGCTGATGCTGATCGAGGAGGCCGAGGGGCACCGCCCGTCGTACTTCGACGTCGAGAGCTGGCGGGTCATCACCGAGACGCTCACCCACGCACAGCCGGGGGAGGAGGCGGTGTCGGAGGCGACGGTGAAGCTCACCGCTGCCGGGGTCCGCTACGTCATCACCGGCGAGGGCAACGGCCCGGTCAACGCGCTCGACCAGGCCCTGCGCACCGCGATCCTGCAGGCCTTCCCGGAGATCGCACAGTTCGAGCTGATCGACTTCAAGGTCCGCATCCTCGACCAGGGCCACGGCACCGACGCGATCACGCGAGTGCTCATCGAGACCACCGACGGGGTCTCCTCCTGGGTCACCGTCGGCGTCGGGGCCAACATGATCGAGGCGTCATTCGAGGCGCTGGTCGACGGACTGACCTACGGCCTGCTGCGTCAGCACGTGGACGGACGCGACTGAGCCGTCACACGCACCGCTGGGCGAGCTGCTCGAGCCTGCGCTGGAGCGCCGGCGAGGTCTTCTCCGAGGTGAGCTGGTCGATGCTCAGCTCACCGACGACGTTGTCGGCATAGCAGCGGGTGAACTCCTTCGGGGTCTCGGTCCTCAGCAGTTCCTGCGCGAACTGGGCCCGCAGCGCCACGAGCTGCAGCGCCGCCTCGGAACCTCCGGTGCCGGGGCGCGCCTTCGCGTCCGGCTCGCAGGACTGCAGTCGTAGCCCGCGGCCCTCGGACGTCACGCTCGCGCTTCCCGCGGGCCCACGGGCGACCCAGGTGCGCAGCGCGGCGGTGAGCTCGGTGACGTCGCGTCGGCTGTCGCCGACCCAGTCGAGCCGGACACAGCTGCGGTCGTCCTGCTCGTAGGCGACGTAGTGGTCGCCGCCCCAGCCGTCGGTCGCGACGAGCGCGGTCTTCGGCGAGATGCGCTCGGCCAGCATGAAGAGCAGGCTCGGTGCCCCGAAGGTGCCGGACTCGAGCTTCTTGGCGCCCTCGGGGACCTCCGGCTGGTCGACGGGCCAGGCTGCCTGCCGGTCGGCGGCGGCGATCCATGGATCGACCAGTCCCTCCTCGCTGGTCGGCGGGCTCGTGAACAGGCCGTTCACCGCGTCCTTGCCGTCGAGCTCGAGGGTGAGCCCGATCAGTCCGGTGCCGAAGACGTACCTCGAGCCGAGCAGTGTCGTCAGGAAGGGCGGGACCCCCGCGAGGTCCTTCGTGGCCTTGTCGGATGCCGTCTTCTGCGCCTTCTCGACGGCCTTGCGCTCGGCCGCGGGCAGGGACTCCGCCCATGCTGACTCGACCCGGTCGGCGTCACCTTCGAGGAGAGCGCCCCACACGGCCGAGGCGCTGGTGTCGTCCTCCTCCTCGAACTGCTCGCGCTTCTCCTCGAGGTCGAAGTGCTGGTCCTGGAGTGCGTGGGTCAGCTCGTGGACGAGGGTCGATCGAACGTCCGGGGTGAGCTCGGTGCCCCGCATCCGGATCCGCTTGTCCTCGGGGTCGTAGAGGCCGATGACGCCGCCCGCCATGAGGTCGTTCATCACGTCGAGCAGGTCGACGTCGCCGCCCAGCAGCCCGATGGCGCGCATCATGCCGGCGGCGTCCTCCATCTCCTCGAGCTCGTCCTCGGCGAGCTCGGACTCCTCGGAGGTGACCTCCCTCTGGAAGGCCGCCTCGCTCAGGAAGTCGACGTGGACCGGGTGCTCGAACTCGAGCCCGCGCTGCTTCTCGACGATGTCGACGTAGGGCTGGACGCGCGCGTCCCACTCGTCGGGGATGTCCGGCCCACGCTGGGTCCACCACACGCCGGCGGTGGCGCCGGCGCTGATGAGCAGCAGGGCAGCCAGCCCGAGGAGGAGGGGCTTGCGGCGGCGGTTCCGCGCGGTGGGGGGCGCGTAGGAATCGGTCACGCGCAGGACCTTAGGTGATGACGCCGTCCTGCGGGGCAACTCGGCGGACGAGCTCCTCCCAGCCGGCGAGCACCTCGGCCTCGGTCATGGAGCCGTGCCCGATCTGCTGCCGCAGGATGGGAACGCTCAGCGGCGCGATCAGTGCCGTGGCCAGGTAGCGGAGATTGCCGGTCACACCGAGCTCGCCGAGCAGGATCCGGACGTGCAGGGCGGCGAACCCCAGGACGGCAGGGTTCTCGCCCCAGGTGCGCCCGGCAGCCTCGATCAGTGCGGCCTGGTCGAGGTGCAGACGCAGACGTGACGCGCCGAAGGCGAGAAGTCGTTCCATCGGCGGTGCGCCCGGTCCGAGGGGCGCAGGACCGCTGATCACGCCGGCCTGCCACTCGGCCTCACGGTGGTCCAGCAACGAGGCCATCAGTCCTTCGCGGCTGCCGAAACGCCGGAAGACGGTTCCCTTGCCCACGCCCGCCTTCGCGGCGACCGCCTCCATGGTCAGCACCTCGACCCCGCAGCCGCCCATCAGCTCGGCCGCCGCCTCCAGCAGCGCGACGCGGTTGCGCGCGGCGTCGCGCCGCTCGACCGGAGCGGTCGAGAGCAGGGGGAGGAGGGGTTGGGACATGGTGCGACAACCCTAGGTCGGCGTACCCACGACCGTCCGGCACAGAAAGAAAGTCGGCGGTCGGGAATGAAAGCGGACCACGGTCCGTTTCAGCCCTCATGACTGACACCACCACTCGCGTCGCCGTGCTCGTCGGCAGCCTCCGTGCCGACTCCCTCAACCGCAAGCTCGCCGAGATCCTCAAGGCCGAGGCGCCGGAAGGTGTCGAGCTCGACATCATCGCCGGCCTCGACCAGATTCCGTTCTACAACGAGGACCTGGACGCCGACAACGCGCCTGACGTTGCCGTTGCGCTGCGCCAGCGCGTGGCCGGTGCGGACCGTGTCCTCGCCGTCACGCCGGAGTACAACGGCACCATGCCGGCCGTGCTCAACAACGCCATCGACTGGCTCTCGCGCCCCTACGGCGCCGGCGCGATCGTGGGCAAGCCGTTCGGCGTCGTCGGCGCCACCCCCACGCCGTACGGCGGCAAGTGGGCCCACGCCGACACCGTGCGTTCCGCGGGAATCGCCGGCGCGGTCGTCGTCGAGGACGTCACCGTCTCCCAGTCCGCCATCGAGGTCGACCCGACCACCGACGCCGACGTCCGGGCCAAGCTGCTCGACGCCCTGGCCCGGCTGACGGAGTTCGCGCCGGCCGTCTCCGCTGCCTGATCGACTGAGTAGGGTCAGGTCGTGGCCGAACTCCACGACCTGACCGCCCTCGAGCAGGGCGCCCTGATCCGCTCCGGCGAGATCAGCCCCGTCGAGCTGACCGAGCACTATCTCGAACGCGCCGCGCGTCTCCCCCGGGAGTACGTCGACGGCGCGTTCGCCTTCCTGGACCCCGACGCCGCGCGCCAGCGGGCCCGGGCGGTCGCTGCGGTCGGACCGGTGGGCGACGGCGCCTCGCCGCTGGCCGGCGTACCGTCGGCGATCAAGGACCTCAACCTCACCAAGGGCGTGCCGACGTCCTTCGGCTCGGCGGTCTTCGCCGACCACGTGCCCGAGGTGTCCGACAGCATCACGCTGTCCCTGGAGGACGCCGGGATGGTCAGCCTCGGCAAGACCAGCACGCCCGAGTTCGGTTCCCCCTGCTACACCGAGCCCGAGGGGCGACCTCCCGCGGTGACGCCGTGGGACACCACCCGGATGGCGGGCGGCTCCTCGGGCGGTGCCGCGGCGGCCGTCGCCGCCGGCCTGGTGCCCGTCGCGCAGGGCTCGGACGGGGGCGGCTCGATCCGGATCCCGGCCTCCTGCTGCGGACTGGTCGGACTCAAGCCCACCCGCGGACGGATCAGCGGCTTCCCGATGTACGGCGACCCGGTCGGCCTGGCCGTGTCGGGCTCGATCGCCCGCACCGTCGGCGACGCGGCCGCGATGCTCGACGTGCTCGCCGGCCGCCGCGCGGGCGACCCGGCCTGGGCGCCGGCGCCGTCGGGCACCTTCCTGTCCGCGGTGGGCCGCGATCCCGGCCGGCTCCGGATCGCCTGCTTCTCGGCTCCCGTGATCGCCGAGGTCGAGGTCCACCCCGAGGTCCGGACCGCCTACGAGCGGGCACGCACCCTGCTGGGTTCCCTCGGCCACTCGATCGAGGACATCGGCGTCCCGATCCCGCCCGAGGCGGTGCCGGCCTTCGAGGCCTGCTGGTCGGTGCTGACCGCCCTGTCGACCGCGCCGCTCGCCGACGAGCAGCGCGCCTTGTTGCGTCCACTGACCCGGTGGCTGGGGGAGCGGGGCGAGGCCGTCTCGGGCCCCGAGTTCGGCCTGGCGATCGGTCAGCTGCGCCGGATCGCCGGGGAGGCGCTGGTGACCCTGGCGCCGTACGACATCGTGCTCACGCCGACCCTGGCCGCCCCGCCGCTCCCCGTCGGCGCGATCCGCGACGACGCCGACCCGGCCGCCGACTTCGAGGCACAGAAGCGCTTCACGCCGTGGACCTCGGCCTGGAACGTCACCGGCATGCCCGCCATCTCGCTCCCGCTGCACCAGACCCCGGAGGGCCTGCCGGTCGGGGTGATGCTCGCGGCCCGCCCGGCCGAGGAGGAGCTGCTGCTCTCCCTCGCCGCCCAGGTCGAGGCCACCGCGCCGTGGAAGGACCTCCGCCCGCCTCTGTGGTAGCGCGAAGTGCGTGGTTTTCTCCGCCGAAGTGCGTCGGTCTCTCCACCGAGGTGCGTCGTCCGCAGGAGAAGTCGCCGCACCTCGATGGAGAAAACCACGCACTTCGCGGGAGAAAAGCCCGCACTTCGTCAGGAAAACCAGCCCGGGGCGGAGGCGAGGAAGGTGGGGCGGTCCAAGGAGCCGGAACCTTCGGGGACCACGGCGAGGAGGGGTACGCCGGTGAGGCGGGTCAGGTCGGTGCGGTTGCAGGTCTCGGCGACACCGGGGTCGGAGGGCCACGCGCCGATGATGAGCCCCGCAGGTTCCACCTGGACCGCGCGCAGGGCGGTGACGGTGAGCTCGGTGTGGTTGAGGGTGCCGAGTCCGGCACGGCACACGACCACCACCTCGACGGGTGAGGAGATGCCCTCGTCGGTACGACGCCGCAGCGCGAAGGTGAGGTCGCGGGCGACGTCGAGCAGGGTGCCGCCGTCGGCGTCGAGCCGGACCAGCAGGCCGCCGGCGCCCTCGACGACGACGAGGTCGTAGCCGGAGGTGAGCAGGTCGCGGATCCGCGAGACGTGCTCCCGGACGGTCGGGATCGCCACGCCCTGCCGGCGGGCTGCGGTGTCGGGTGCGAGTGGCTCGTCGAGCGCCACGAGCTCGACCACGTCCACGCCCGTCAGCCCGGCGACGGTTGCGACGTCGTGCGGGTCGGCGTCGGGGCCGCCGACGCCGGTCTGCACCGGCTTCACCACGAGCACGCGTTCGCCGTTGTCGACGGCGCGTGCCGCGAGGGCGGCGGTGACGATCGTCTTGCCGACGCCGGTGTCCGTGCCGGTCACCACGACGACCCTGCTCACTGGTGCTCCTTGACGAGTGCGACGAGGGTCCGGACGGCGTGCGCCCAGTCGTGGTCCGGGACGCCTGCGGTGGCGGTGATGCGCAGCCTGGAGATGCCATCGGGCACCGAGGGTGGCCGGAAGCAGCCGACCCGGAGGCCCGCCTCGAGGGCTGCGGCCTGCGCGGCGACAGCGGCCTGCGGGGACGACATGGAGACCGAGAGCACGGCGCCGGCGGGCGCGACCACGCCCAGCGCGTCGGCGAGGTCAGCGACCCGGGAGCGCACCGTGGCGGCCAGGTCCGGCCGGGACCGCATCTCGCGCAGCGCGGCCAGCGCCCCCGCCGCAGCGGCCGGGGCCAGGCCGGTGTCGAAGATGAACGGCCGGGCCCGGTTGACGAGGTGCTCGCGCACCGCGAGCGACCCCAGGACCGCGCCGCCCTGGCTGCCCAGCGACTTGGACAGGGTGGCCGTGACGAGGACGTGCGGGAGCCCGGCCAGCCCGAGCGAGGTGACCAGGCCGGGGCCGTGGACGCCGACGCCGTGGGCCTCGTCGACGACCAGCAGGGCGTCGTACTGCTGGCACAGGGCGGCCAGCTCGACCAGCGGAGCGGCGTCGCCGAGCACGGAGTAGACCGACTCGACGAGGACCATCGCCCGCTCGCCGGCGGCCTCGGCCGCGGCCAGAGCAGCGCGCACCGCGTCGACGTCGCTGTGCGGCACGACCGACAGCTGCGCCCGCGACAGCCGGACCGCGTCGACCAGGGAGGCGTGGATGTGCGCATCGGAGACGACCCGGGTGGAGCGGTCTGCCAGCGCGGACACGACCGACAGGTTGGCGTGGTACCCGGTCGAGAAGACCAGTGCCGCGGGCTGTTCGAGGTGGTCGGCGAGCTCGTCCTCGAGCTCGGCGTGCAGCGTGATGGTGCCGGTGACCAGTCGGGACGCGCTGGCTCCGGCGCCCCACGCCAGTGCAGCCTCGGACGCTGCCCGTCGTACGGCGGGGTCGCGGGCGAGCCCGAGGTAGTCGTTGCCGGCGAGGTCGATCGTCGCGTCGTCGGCCGGACGTGCCCGCAGCTGTCGGGTCAGCCCGGCGTCCTCACGGGTGACGGCCTCGGCCGCCAGCCACGTCTCCCACTGGCTCATCCGGCCTGCACCGCCGCTCCGATTCCGGTGACGAGCACGTCGAGCTCGTCGTCGCTGATGACGTACGGCGGCATCGCGTACACGAGATCGCGGAACGGCCGGAGCCAGACACCGGCCTCGATCGCCGCCCCGGTCGCGGCGACGACGTCCACCTCGTGGTCGAGCTGTACGACGCCCACCGCTCCGATGGTGCGGACGTCACGAACGCCCGGAAGGATGCGCAGCGGCTCCAGCCCGGCCGACAACCGGTCGCCGATCCGGTGCACGGTCGAGGTCCAGTCCTCGGCGAGCAGCAGGTCGATCGATGCCGACGCGACCGCGCAGGCCAGCGGATTGCCCATGAAGGTCGGGCCGTGCATGACCACGCCGGACTCGCTCGCGGAGATCCCGCGAGCCACCGCGTCCGTGGTGATCACGGCGGCGAGGGTCAGGTAGCCGCCGGTGAGCGCCTTGCCGACGCAGAGGATGTCCGGGGTGACGAGGTCGCTGACGAAGAGGTGCCCGGTGCGGCCGAAACCGGTCGCGATCTCGTCGAAGACCAGCACCAGTCCGTGCTCGTCGGCGATCTCGCGGAACACCTGCAGGCAGGACTCCGGGTAGGGCCACATCCCGCCGGCGCCCTGGAGCAGCGGCTCGACGATGATGCCCGCCAGCTCGTGGTGGTGCTGGTCGGCGACGTGACGCAGTGTCGTCGCCCAGGCAGCGATCTCATCCGCGGCGGCACCGGCCCCGGGGGGACGTGGCGCGAAGACCTGCGGGGGCAGCAGGCCCTGCCACATCGAGTGCATCCCGCCGACCGGGTCGGTCACGCTCATCGCGTCGAAGGTGTCGCCGTGGTAGCCGCCGAGCACGGTCAGCATCCGGGTCCGGTCGGGACGTCCCCTCCCGCGTTGGTACTGCAGCACCATCTTCATCGCGACCTCGACCGACACCGAGCCGGAGTCGGCCAGGAAGACCCGCTCGAGCGGCTCCGGGGTGATGTCGACGAGTCGGCGGCCGAGCTCGACCGCCGGCTCGTGGGTGAGGCCGCCGAACATCACGTGCGAGAACCGGCCTGCCTGCGCGACCAGTGCCGCGTCGAGCGCGGGGTGGGCGTACCCGTGGATGGCGGACCACCACGACGACATGCCGTCGACGACCTCGCGGCCGTCGTGCTCGCCGCCGAGGGTGAGGCGCGCGCCCGTCGCTCCCGTCACCAGTCGCACCGGCGTCGGCTCGGTCATCGACGTGTAGGGATGCCAGAGGTGCTCGCGGTCGAACGAGAGCAGCTCGCCGGCAGTCGTGGCGCTCATCGCAGGACCTCAGGCGTTCGCGGGGACCTCGGTGCCGGCGCCGCGCTGGCGGATGACCGGCTTGTGGTCGTCGGCCCCGTCCGAGAGCCCGGCCGAGCAGCCACCACAGCTGGTGCCGCAGCCGGTGCTGGCCGAGCCGCACGGCGTGGTCGCGACGGCGTGGGCTGCAGCGGCGCGGGACGGCGCGTTGAACACGTCGTCGAAGGTGCCGTCGTTGAAGGCGTTCTCCTGGCCGAGGATCACGAAGCCGTTGTCGCGCATCATCTCGAGGTCGGACTTGGCGTCCTGGCCCTCGGAGGTGAGGTAGTCGCCGAGGAAGAGCGAGTTCGCGACGTGCAGGGCGGTCGCCTGCAGGGTGCGCAGGTGCATCTCGCGACCACCGGCGATGCGGATCTCCTTGTCGGGGCACACGAAGCGCGCCATCGCGAGGATCTTCACGCAGCGGGTGGGGGAGAGCTCCCAGGTGTTCTCGTACGGCGTGCCGTCGAAGGGCATCAGGAAGTTGACCGGGATCGAGTCGGAACCCAGCTCCCTGAGGGCGAAGAGCGCCTCGACGAGCTGCTCGTCGCTCTCACCCAGCCCGGCGATCAGGCCCGAGCAGGGGGACAGGCCGGCGGACTTCGCCTTGCCGATGGTGTCGACGCGGTCGTCGTAGGTGTGGGTCTGGACGATGTTGTCGTGGTTGGACTCGGCGGTGTTGATGTTGTGGTTGTAGGCATCGACTCCTGCGGCCTTGAGCCGCTCGGCCTGGCCGTCCTTGAGGAGCCCGAGGCACGCGCAGACCTCGACGCCGTCGTACTCGTCCTTGAGCGCCTCGGTCATCTCGACGACCTTGTCGATGTCACGGTTCGAGGGGCCGCGGCCCGAGGAGACCATGCAGACCCGGCTGGCGCCACCGGCGAGTCCGGCGCCGGCCTGCTTGAGGGCGTCGTCCGTGGAGAGCCAGGAGTACTTCAGGATGGGCGCCTCGGAGCCGATCGCCTGGCTGCAGTAGTTGCAGTTCTCGGGGCACAGGCCGGACTTGAGGTTGACCAGGTAGTTGACCTTGACCGTGTTGCCGAAGTGCGCGCGGCGCAGGCGACCGGCCGCGGCGACGAGGAACATCAGGTCGACGTCGGGAGCCCGGAGCACGGCGAGCGCGTCGGCCTCGGTGGCGGTGTCGCCGCCCAGGATCCGGGTGGCCAGCTCGTCGAAGTGGGTGGTCATGGTGCTCCTCGCGGCAGTGACTGTCGGCTCGAACTGAACAGTGTTCAGGTCAGAGCGTATCAGTCGTCGCCGATACCGCGGGCGTGCAGCGCGTCACCGGTCGCCCGGGCGTGCGCGACGACCCGGATCACCAGCGGGGTGAGGTAGGCCCGCGGGTTGCGGTCCAGTCCCCGGGCGCGCGCGGCGTCCCGGGTCTCGGCGGCGATCTCGAGGGTCAGCGGGATGCCGCGGATCATCAGGGAGAACGCGAGCGCGACCAGCTCGGGCCGGACGCCGAAGCGGCGGAAGGGCTCCAGCCACCGGGTGATCGCGTCGATCATCCGCTCGACCTGGGTCGTGGTGGTGAAGACCGTGGCGAGCAGCAGCAGGGCGACGAGGGCGCCGACGACGACGTACGCGCGCTCCG
The DNA here is from genome assembly GCF_001428565.1 of Nocardioides sp. Root190. Taxonomy (GTDB): domain Bacteria; phylum Actinomycetota; class Actinomycetes; order Propionibacteriales; family Nocardioidaceae; genus Nocardioides. Next base: position 402,539 of record NZ_LMIA01000009.1, read on the forward strand.
GGCCACGCTGCCAGGTCTGGTACGCCGCCAGGAAGACCATCGCGACGAGCATGCCGCGCAGGCTGCGTGCCGCCCGGCGCACCGGTACGCCGCCGACGACGCAGCCGATGACCGCGAGCCCGAGCAGCGCGGAGGTCGTCGGCACGCCCCGGAAGGCGACGGCGAGGATGCTCAGCACGACCAGCCCGAGCAGCTTGGTCCCGACCGGCAACCGGTGCAGGACCGAGGTGCCGGGGCGGTACTCGCCGATCGGGCTGAATCCCACGCCTCAGCCTGCCGTTCGGCGGTAGTGCGCGACGACCTCGGCAGGGCTGCCGTCGGCGACGACCGCGCCCTGGTCGACGAGCAGGGCACGGTCGCAGCGCAGTGCGAGGTCGAGGTCGTGGGTGGCGAGGACGAGCTGTTGGGACAGCCCCAGCAGCAGGTCGCCGATCTTGCGGGAGTTGCGCAGGTCGAGGAGCGTCGTCGGCTCGTCGGCCACCAGCACGGCCGGATCGGTCGCGAGGACCCCGGCGATGGCGAGCAGCTGGCGTTGACCGCCCGAGAGGGTGTGGACGCTGCGCTCGGCCAGCTCCTCCAGTCCGTACGACGCCAGCACGTTCCGCGCAGCCGCCGCACGCTCCTCGCGTCCGCGGACCTGGTGACGCAGCGAGAGGGCGATGTCCTCGATGACGGTCGGCATCACCAGCTGGGCGGTCGGGTCGGTGAAGACGAAGCCGACGCGGCGACGTACCTCGCGGCCCTTCTTCGCCACGTCGAGTCCCTCGACCAGCACCTGGCCGGTTGTCGGCTCGACCAGTCCGTTCACCAACCGGGCGAGGGTCGACTTGCCCGAGCCGTTGGGTCCGATCAGGGCGATCCGCTGCTCGGTGAGGTCGAGCGTCGTCTCCTGGACGACAGTGATCTCCGGCACCGGGCCACCGGGCGTGACGGCCCGGACGACGACCCCGTCGAACTCGATCCGGCTCATTTCTCGCGGCGGGCGGCGAGGTCGGGGAAGGCGCGGTGCACGGCGGTCGCGACGAGTGCCATCACAACGTTCTTCGCGATGTCGCCGGGGAAGTAGGCGGCGTCGTAGCTGAACGCCTCCTTGAGGCTCAGGTCCGCGCGCCAGGCGAGGTTGAGCGGGCCGAGCGTGTGGACGAGCAGGAAGCTGCTGAGCAGTCCGCAGGTGAAGACGAAGGTGAACTGGGTGGCGTTGTGCCGGTTGCGGTAGACGAGGTAGCCGCAGAGCGTGGCCGCCAGCGGGAAGGCCACCAGGTAGCCCGCGGTGACGCCGCTGTAGTGCGAGACGCCGGACGCGCCACCCGAGTAGATCGGCAGCACGAGGCCGGCCGCCAGGTAGAGCATCACTGAGAGGAAGCCGCGCACCGGACCGAGCACGGCACCGGTGAGCAGCACGCCGAGCGTCTGCAGCGAGTAGGGAATGCCGACGCCGGTCTTGATGTCGGGCAGGATCGCGCAGACGGCGATCAGCGCGGCGAATCCGGCGATCAGGGCGACATCGGTCGTGGGGGTGCGGCGCGTCATCGGGTCACTCTCGAGCGGGGGAGGCGCGCGGAGCGCGGCCTGAACGGTGTTCAGGTTAGGCTTGCCGTCGTACGACGGTCAAAGTGCCGTGCGGAGCGCGGGAGGGAGTGGGCAGGTGAGGTACCGGCGGGCCGATGTGGTCGAGCGGGCGATCGGCGTCCTGGACGCCCACGGTCTCGACGCGCTCTCCATGCGACGGCTCGCCGCCGACCTCGGGGTGCAGCCCGGCGCGCTCTACCACCACTTCGTCAACAAGGACGCGTTGCTGCAGGCCGTGGCCGACGAGGTGCTGCAGCGCGGCCGGCGGCCCAACGAGATCGTCACCTGGGACGCGGAGCTGAGCCTGCTCTGCGTCGGACTGCGCGATGCGATGCTGCGCCACCGTGACGGTGCCGCCCTGATCGCGCAGGTGCACCGCTCCGACGGCGAGGCGCTGGAACAGCCCCTGCGCGCGGCCCTGACGCGTGCCGGTGCGGACGACCAGCTCGCCCGGGTCGGCGCCCGGAGCCTGGTGCGGTTCGTGCTGGCCCACCAGGACGACGAGGCCGACGACTTCCACCTGGGACTCAGCCTGGTCCTCGACGGGCTGCGGGCGCGGATCGCCTGACCTGCCGGTGACCGGTGCCTGTCGCCTCTCGTTATCGTGGAGGTAACACCGAGGAGGCACTGTGGACGACATGGCAGCGAAGACCCAGAAGCCGGTGACGGTGGTCCTGTTCGGGGCGACCGGTGACCTCGCTCGACGCAAGCTCCTTCCCGGGCTCCTGCACCTGTTCGAGACCGGCCTGCTCCCCGACCTGCAGGTCATCGGCACCTCGCTCGACGACCACACCCAGGAGTCGTTCGCCGCGTTCGTGCTCGACGCCGTCAAGGAGTTCTCGGGCGACGACAACGACATGGCGGCCTGGCCGGAGTTCGCGCCGCTGCTGCACTGGGCTCCCGGGGCGGAGGGCCCGTCCGGCCTGCGCGCCGCGGTGGAGAAGGCCGAGGCGGGACGTCCGGGTGACCGGGTGCGGCTGCACTACCTCAGCGTGCCGCCCAAGGCAGCCCTGTCGGTCGTGAAGACCCTCGACGAGGCGAGCCTGGTCGAGGGCAGCCGGATCATCATGGAGAAGCCGTTCGGGGTCGACCTCGCATCGGCCCGCGCGCTGAATGCCGAGCTCCACCAGACCTTCGACGAGTCGCAGATCTACCGGATCGACCACTTCCTCGGGAAGGAGGCCGCGCAGAACATCCTGGCGTTCCGCTTCGCGAACGGCCTCTTCGAACCGATCTGGCACCGCAACAACATCGACCACATCCAGATCGACATCCCCGAGGAGCTGGGTCTCGACCAGCGCGCCAACTTCTACGAGTCGACCGGTGCCTACAAGGACATGGTGGTCACGCACCTCTTCCAGGTGCTGGCCTTCATCGCCCTCGAGCCGCCGACCGAGCTGACGCCGCACGCGATCAACGAGGAGAAGAACAAGGTCTTCCGGTCGATGCTGCCGATCGATCCGGCCGATGTGGTCCGGGGTCAGTACCAGGGCTACCGCGACATCCCGGGCGTCGCGGCGGAGTCGGAGACCGAGACCTTCATCGCGCTGAAGTGCTACATCGACAACTGGCGCTGGGCCGGCGTGCCGTTCTACCTCCGCACCGGCAAGCGGCTGGCCGAGGGGGCACGGATCATCTCGATCGCCTTCAAGGAGCCCCCGAAGTCGATGTTCCCGAAGAACTCGGGAGTGGGGGAGCACGGCCCCGACCACCTGACCTTCGACCTCGCCGACAAGGCCAAGATGTCGCTGTCCTTCTACGGCAAGCGGCCCGGACCGGGGATGAAGCTCGACAAGCTGTCGATGCAGTTCGCGATGGGCGACACCACCTGGGCGGGATCGGTGCTCGAGGCCTACGAGCGGCTGATCTACGACGCCGCGCGCGGCGACCAGACCCTGTTCACCTCGGCCGAGGGCATCGAGCGGCTGTGGGAGGTCTCGGCGCCCCTGCTCGAGAACCCGCCCGTCGTGCGCCCCTACCGGCAGGGCAGCTGGGGTCCCAACCAGATCCACCAGCTCATCGCGCCCTATGCCTGGCGGCTGCCGTTCGAGCGGCAGTGGAGGGATCCGAACGCGATGGGCTGAGTCCCGTCGGGGCGGGCGTCAGTCGATCGCGCCCGCCTCGCGGGCCAAACGCACGGCGTGCACGCGGTTGCTGGCGTGCAGCTTGCGCATGGCGTTCTTGAGGTACGACTTCACCGTGCTCTCGACCAGGCCGAGCGAGGCCGCGACCTCGCGGTTGCTCTGACCGAGGGCGACCTGCGCCAGGACATCGATCTCGCGGGCGGCGAGGCCGATCGGCGCGGGCGCTCGTGCCGTCGTCGGCTGCGGTGTGCGGCCGCTCTCGACCCTGCTGCGCACGTCCTCGAGGCGGGCGCGCAGGGCGTCGTCCTGGACCAGCGCGGCGAGGTCGGCGAGCTCGTCGGAGATGTCGCGCAGGTCGGAGCGGGTGAGCCGGACCTCCGGCGGAGCGGCGGTCGGCAGCAGCATCCCACCCAGTGACACCATCCGGCGACGGACCTCGTCGTCGACGGCGATCTCGCGCTCGACCCGGCGCACGAGGGGCAGGAAGGCGTCGTACCAGACGTCGCCGAGCACGACCTGGGCCCGGTGGGCGAGGTAGACGACCATGCGCGGGGCGCGGTCGACCACGATCGGCAGTGCCGTGACCGTCTCGAGCTGCTCGGCCCGCACCGGTGCGTCGTACTGATGGGTGATGCCGCGTGCGTCGTAGTAGTTGGTGACCGACACCGGCCGCCCGATCAGCAGTGCCTTGCCGCCGAGGCCGTGACCGGTGCGGACGCGCAGACCCTGCAGGGAGCGGGTGTTGGTGTTGTGCAGGCCGGTGATGTCGATGGCGGCGGCGCTGGTGTTGACCGGTCCGCCGAAGGCGACGTCGCTGTGTCCCATCGCGCGGAACTCGCCGAGGGTGCGCACGAGCCGGCTGCCGTCGTACGGCGCCTCTCGCGCGACATCGAGAACCATGGCTCCACGGTAGGTGACACCGGTCACACCGGCAATCCGGAGCCGACCCGGCTACCTCCTTTGGGAGGGACCACCTCCTTCGGGGGTTCGCCGTCGATGTGTCCCGGCTCACACTCGGCGGCACGCACAACCACTGAGGAGCTGATCCATGACCGACCTCTCGACCCGCCGGGCCACCGCGCCGCCCACCATGCGCCGCGTTGCCTTCGCGAGCTGCGCCGGGACCACCATCGAGTTCTACGACTTCTTCATCTACGGGACGGCCGCCGCGCTGGTGTTCCCGACGGTCTTCTTCCCCGCCCTGGGCGACTCGGCGGCGAGCGTGGCGTCCTTTGCGACCTTCGCGGTGGCGTTCGTGGCCCGACCCCTCGGGGCGATCGGCTTCGGTCACTTCGGCGACCGGCTCGGTCGCAAGCGGACCCTGATCAGCACGCTGCTCCTGATGGGAGCGGCCACCGTGGCCATCGGGCTCCTGCCGAGCGCGGCCACCATCGGCGTCGCGGCACCGATCCTGCTCGTGGTGCTGCGCTTCCTGCAGGGCCTGGCCGTCGGCGGGGAGTGGGCCGGCGCCACGTTGCTCGCGGCGGAGTACGCGCCGCCGAACAAGCGCGGCCTGTACGCCGCGTTCCCGCAGCTCGGCCCTGCCATCGCCTTCGCGCTCTCGAGCGGCACCTTCCTGCTCGTGAACCGGCTCGTCGGCGAGACCAGCCCGGCGTTCGTCGAGTGGGGTTGGCGGGTACCCTTCGTCGCCAGCGCCCTGCTCGTGCTGGTCGGCCTCTACGTGCGGTTGAAGGTCGAGGAGACCCCGATGTTCCGGGAGTCCTCGCGCACCCGCGCCGACACCCAGGGTCCGCTGGCGGCCGCCCTGAAGCACCAGTGGCGCGAGATCCTGCTCGGCGGTGGCTCGCTGGCGATGCTGTTCGCGTTCTTCTACGTCGGTACGGCGTTCCTGACGTCGTACGGCACGACGGTCATCGGACTCTCCCGGGCGAGCGTGCTGACGATGGGCGTCGTCGGCGCGGTCGTGTTCGGGATCATGATCACGCTCTCGGCCGTCTACAGCGACCGGTTCGGCCGCCGCAAGGTCGTCCTCGTGTCCTGCCTGCTCTCGATCCCGTGGGGCTTCGCGCTGTTCCCGATCCTCGACCACGGCACCGGCACGGCGTTCGCGATCGGCCTCTTCGGCACCCTCGCCATCTTCGCGGTGTCCTACGGCCCGGCCGGCGCGATGCTGCCCGAGATGTTCCGCACCGAGTACCGCTACACCGGCGCAGGCATGGCCTACAACCTCGCCGGCGTCATCGGCGGAGGTACGGCGCCGTACCTCGCCTCCGACTTCGCCGAGGCCGGCAACACTTCCGCGATCGGCTGGATGCTCGCCGGGTTCGGCGCGCTCAGCGTGGTGTGCGTGCTGCTGATGGCCGAGACCCGGCACCGGTCGATGGACGAGGGAGTGTCGGATCAGGACGCGGCGAGCGTGCCGCCCGCCGTGAAGGTGTAGTCCTCAAGAGGGAAGCGCACCGCCTGGCGGTGCGCCGAGAGGGTGGACGTCGGCCGCAGCAGCACGGCCTCGCCGTGCTGGTTGAAGTAGTAGCTGCGCGCTGTCGAGCAGCTGCCCGCGCTGAACACGGAGTTGCCGAGGAGGCCGGTCATCCGGTCCAGGAAGGCGTCATTGGCCTCCTCGGTGACCTCCACGACGTCGGCCCCGTTCGTCGACATCGCCTCGAGCACCCGCGACATGTGGGCCATCTGTGTCTCGATCGTCGTGAAGTACGACAGGCCCGAGTAGGAGTACGGGCTGTTGAGGGAGAAGAAGTTCGGGAACTTCGGCATGGTGATGCCCTCGTAGGCCTGGAACCGGGTCTCGCGCCACCACTTGCCGAGGTCGCGGCCCTCGCGGCCGATGATCTCGATGGCGGGGAAGTTCACGTCCCACAGGTTGAAGCCGGTCGCGAGGACGAGCACGTCGAGGTCCACCCGGTTGCCGTCCGCGGTCACGATGCCGCTGGCGTCGACGTGGTCGATCGTCGTCGTCTCGAGGTCGACGTGGGGCCTGGTGAAGGTCGGGAAGTAGGTGTTGCTGAAGGTCGGGCGCTTGCAGCCGAAGTCGTAGTCGGGGGTGAGCTTCGCCCGCAGCTCGGGGTCCTTGACCTGGCTGCGCAGGTGGCGCTCGCAGACCCGCTTGCCGATCTGGTTGGCCATCGGCAGGTCCCGGAAGTGCAGGACGCCCGCGACCATCAGGAGCTCGAGGATCGTGCTCCCGACCAGGCGGGTCGCCTTCTGGGTGAGCGGCACCTTCGCGAACGTGCCGCGCACGACGCCTGGAACCGGACCGTCCAGCTTCGGGCTCACGTAGATCGGGGTGCGCTGGTAGACGGTGAGGTGGTCGGCCACCTTCGCGAGCTCGGGGATGAGCTGGACGGCGGTCGCGCCGGTGCCGATGATGCCGACCCGCTTGCCGACCAGGTCGATGTCGTCGTCCCACCGCGTGGTGTGCATGACGTCCCCGGCGAACTCCTCGACGCCGGCGATGTCGGGCAGCTTCGGCTGGGAGAGGAAGCCGGTCGCGGTCAGCAGGAACCGGCCGACGACGGTCTCGCCGCCGTGCAGCGTGACGTGCCAGGTCGAGGACTCCTCGTCCCAGCGGGCGCCGTTCACGACGGTGTCGAAGCGCATGTGGCGGCGCAGGTCGTACTTGTCCGCGACGTGGGTCGCATAGGCCTTGAGCTCGGAGCCCGGGGCGAACAGTCGCGACCAGTGGGGGTTGGGCTCGAAGGAGTAGGAGTACGTCGAGCTCGGGATGTCCACGGCCAGACCGGGATAGCGATTGACGTGCCAGGTGCCGCCGAGATCGTCCTCCCGCTCGAGGATCACCAGGTCGTCGTACCCGGACCGCTTGAGCTGGATGGCGGCCCCCATGCCGCCGAAGCCGGCGCCGACGATGACGGCGTCGTGGACGTGGGTGGCGGGGGTCCTGTTGGTGCGCTTGCTCATCGGTTGCTCCCGGTGGAGGTGTTCCGGTCGTCATGGACGGCCTCGGCGAGGCGGGCGTCGTAGGCGGCGCGTGCGGTGTGGTCGGGGTGCAGGGCGCGGTCGCCGCGCACGACCTTGCGGACGCGGTCGAGCACCGGGACCGGCAAGAGCTGGGTGCCGACGGCCAGCGCTCCGACGTAGCGAGGCACAGGGATCTCGGCGGCCCGGTTGCGGACCGAACCGACGACGGCGGCTGCGATCTCCTCCGGCGCCACCTTGGGGATCGGTCGCATGTCGAAGCCCGAGGCCAGGTCGGTGTCGACGGCTGAGGGCAGGACCGCGGTGAGGGTCACGCCGTACGGCGCGAGCTCGAGCCGGCTCGCCGCCGTCAGGCCGACGACCGCGAACTTGCTGGCGTTGTAGACCGCGAGTCCGGGGACCGGGAACTTGCCGGCCAGCGAGGCGATGTTGACGACGTGGCCGCGGCGGCGCTCGGCCATGCCGGGCAGGACCCGCCGCATCCCGTTCAGCACGCCGTGGACGTTGACCTCCATGGTGAGTCGGTCGGTCGCGGACGTCTGCTCGAGGAAGGCGCCGGACGGCATCACGCCGGCGTTGTTGACCAGCACGTCGACGGGGCCGTGCTCGGCCTCGGCGGCGCTCACGAAGGCGTCGTACGACGCGGTGTCGGCGACGTCCAGGTGGTGAGCGCTCGCGCCGATCTCCTCGGCGGTCGCCCGGGCCACGGTGAGGTCGAGATCGCCGATCGAGACCAGGGCGCCGCGGGCGATGAAGGCCTCGGCGGTGGCGCGGCCGATGCCGCGTGCTGCGCCGGTGATGACGACGTGTGCGCCGTCGAGGTCGATCCGGGTGGGGCGGGTCATCGTGTGGGCTCCAGGGTCTTCAGGCGTCGGGGGACGAGTGAGGTGGCGTGTTGGCGGGCGGTCTCGCGGACCAGTTCGAGGCGTGAGGCATCCATGAAGTTGGCGCCCATGGCGGCCAGGTCGGCGGGGGTGGGCTCGATGCGGGACACCCGCGCACCTGCGGCCCGGATCGCCGCGATCTCGCGGTCGAGGCGTCGGGTCATCGGATGGCGCAGGAGGCGTTCGGCACGGGCCAGGCCGCGGCCGGGCGCGCCTCCGTGGCTCGACATCGGCGCCACGATGACGACCTCGTCGATCCGGCCGCTCGCGATCTCCGGCAGGAGCAGGTCGGCCGAGGTGGGGGAGATGCTGCCGCCGTCCAGCAGCGGTCGTCCGTCGATCTCCACCGGCGGGAACCAGCCGGGGATCGCCCAGGAGGCTGCGATCGCGGCACCGAGGTGGGCTCGTGGTGCGTCGGAGCGGCCGAGCGGGAGGCGTTCTCCGGTGCGGGCATCGGCGGCCACCAGCCAGGTGTCCGGGTGCGTGACCCAGCCGTCGGCATCGGCGAGGGACTCGCCGAGCTCCCTCAGCCAGCCGGCGTCACCGTTGCCGCGGGGGAGCAGCCCGGCGAGTCCGGCGAGCAGGTCGGTGCGGCGGGCAAGAGCGGCGCGGGTGAGGCCGAGCCCCGGGAAGGAGGGGCGGGGCAGGCCGGGCGTGCTGCGCGGCGCCGACGGGGCGCTGAGGTGCGCGGCGACCCGCGGATCGGAGGCGCCGTCGATGGCGGAGCCGCTGATCCCGGCGCCGAGCAGGGCGACCAGCTCAGCGCCGGCCGACGTACCGACGAGGAGGTCCGCCGTGCGCGGATCCCAGCCCTGTCGCTCCAGTTCGGCCAGCACCGCAGCCGTCCAGGCGAACCCCAGTGTGCCGCCGCACCCGATCACCAAAGCGCGTCCCATGGAGCCTCCCGGCAAAACGGAATGGATTGTCAGAAACGGAACGTATCGTCAGTTCTGGAGTTCTGCAATAGGCTCTGCTGTCATGACCACGGTGGATGCGGGCCTCTCGCGACTCGAACGGCGCAAGGCCGAGACGCGGCGCGACATCATCGATGCTGCCTTCACGTGCTTCGCCGACCAGGGCTACCACTCCACCGGGATCGCCGACATCGCCGCACGCCTCGGCATCGGCCACGGCACCTTCTACCGGTACTTCGAGAACAAGCGCGACATCGTCGAGAACGTCATCGACGAGCTGATCGAGCGGATCATCGCCACCCTCGGCGCCGAGAACGCGCCTGACGCGGTCGACACCCTCGAGGGCTACCGCGCCCAGTCGGCGCGCATCGGCGAAGGCTTGGCGCGGATCTTCAGCGAGGACCCGCGCGTGCCGCTCCTGCTGCTCTCCGCCGCCGGCATCGACGACGCGATGCGCGAGAAGATGCTCGACCTGTTCGAGCTCACCGCACCGCTGACGGCGGAGTACCTCGAGCACGGCGTGCGCTGCGGCTACCTGCGCGCCGACCTCGACGTCGAGCCGACCGCCCAGGCGATCAACGGCATGATCCTCGGCTCCGTCCTCGCCGCGCTGCGCGACCCGACACCGCAACGGCAGGCGCGGTTGAGTGCCGCGATTCGTGCGGTCATGTACGACGGCATCGCTGCGGGGTGAGGTCGAGGCGCTATCGGGACCCGAGCGCTGCCCTCGATCGACGGATGTTCCGGACGATCGCATTGTCATTGGTGACGGGTGGCGTGCTCATGCTGTTCGGACTCTCGGAGCTGCGCGATGCTCGTGCTGACGCGGACTACTGGAACCGGGGTGGCCCGGTCCCCGCGTTGCTCGGCGGTGTGGCGATGGTGGGCATTGCCGTCGCGGCGCTGGTCCGTCGTCTGCGTCATGGCCCCCAAGAGCCGGGGCGCCGTGTCAAGGGAGACTGAGGGGCGAGCAAGTTGCTGTTCAGGCGGGCATCGTGGCAGCCGTGATCGGGCTCTTCACCCGTGACTGAGCCGGCGGCTGTCACAGCGCGCTGAGCAGCCGCTCGCACTCCTCGACCAGCCGCTGGCGCAGTGGCGCGCCCCGTTCGGCGAGGCGCGCATGTCGAGGGTGCGGATGTCCCAGGCGAGCTCGAAGCAGTCGGCATCGACGATGCGATGCGCGAGAAGGTGCTCGACCTGTTCGAGCTCACCGCACCGCTGACGGCGGAGTAACTCGAGCACGGTGTGCGCTGCGGCTACCTGCGCGCCGCATGTACGACGGCGTCGCTGCGCTGTCCTGATCAGGCTGCGTCGTCGAGGGTGAGCTCGGTGTTGAAGTAGAGGTCGGGGCGTGGTCGGAATGGCTCACGAGGTGTCGTGAGCTTGCGGGTTCCGGTCGCATCGACCAGGTAGTGGGCCCCGTGGGGATCTCGCCAGAGGATGATCCCGGGGAAGGGTTGTCGACACTCCCACGGTCTTGATCCGGTGGTGGGTGCGGGTCATCGGGCCGAGGTTCCCGGCTTCGGTCTTCCCGCCTTCTGAGTAGGGAAGGTTGTGGTCGAGGTCGACCCGGCGGGTGGTGTTCGATGCGTAGGGGAAGATGTCGCCGCCGTGGATGAGGTGCACTGCTTGTCGCATGGCGGCGGGGATCTCGTAGGCGTCCACGGGTGCCTGGTTGGCGAGGTTGATCACCGGAAGGACGGTGACCTGCCCGGTGACGTGGCCGGCGACGTGGGCGATCATCTGCCTCGCCCACGCGACGGTGACGGGTCCGTGGTCCTCCATCCGGGCGATCTCGGAGTCGGGTGTCAGGTGCAGGTCGATCCTGACCGTCGGCTTGATCGGTCCCACACCGAGGTCGAGGTGGGCTTCGGGGTTGGTCAGCAGCGCGAACGCGGCGAGCTTGCGTTCACGCAGATCAACCGCAGGCATCCGGGCTTCGAGTGCTTTGGCGACTGCGGTGATGGCGATGTCGGTGGCCATCAGGGTCGTGATGTGGTCGCGGATGGTCAGGGTCGCGACACCGTGCTTGTTGATCCGGCTCATCCGGATCCCGCGCTCGAGTGAGGCGGCGTGTTCCTTGGTCTGGGCGAGCTCGGGTGAGGCGGCGGCGACCTTGCCGTCCAGGACCGCGAGGAACCGGGACCACGCCAGGCGCCCGTCGGTGATCTCGTGGACCTCGGCGTCGACCCCGTGGACCTCGGCGTCGACCCACGCGGCTTGGGCTTCGGTGAGCTCCCGGGTCGCTTCCGCGACGCGGCGGGCGTGCCCGGACCGGGTGGTCCCTGCCTTCAACCCCGCCGCGAGTCGGGGGAGGCGGTGGTGGATGTCGACGGCATCCGCGATCAGCTTCTTCGCCCCGTACGGAGACGTCTGGATGCGTGCCGCGAACGCTGATGCGGCGTACTCCGTGACCAACGGTGTCCCGGCCGCGCCTGCCGGGATTGCGCGGTCGCGGGCACGTTTCGAGACGGACGCGGCACGGTCGGGGTGGTGCAGCATCGCCCACTGGTACGCGGCCGCCACGAGGTTGCGCTCAGCCTGCAAACGGTGGGCGTGCTCGGACTCGGCGTAGTCCAGGACCTCGGTCCTGGTCATGTCCTCGAGCACCGGCGTGTTCATACGAGTATTGGACCAGAGGATGGGGAGTGGCTGGTTCCGGCACCGGGTCACCCGGTCTCGAGACGACCGCGGGCGGCCTCCTCGACCAACGGTGGCTGGTTCCGGCACCGGGTCACCGGGTCTCGAGACGGCCGCGGACGGCCTCCTCGACCAACGGGCCACGACAGCGCGACCCGCCCTCCGCCGTACCTCCTCGTCGCTGCCCTTTCGGAACGGGATCACCGATCGACCGCAGCCGACGGGCGGCTCCCGGCAGCACGGCCAGGGGTCTCGAGCCGGCCGCGGGCGGCCTCCTCGACCAACGATGGCAGGGACTGCTCGACCAACGGGCATGGATGCGAGTCCTACGATCGTGAGGTGATCTCGCGAAACGCGAGAACTGGCCGGCCGGGCAGTGGTTCGCGCTGCGGGTCGACTATGTCGAGCCGCCGTCGTGGAAGCGGGCCCTCTTCTGCGTCACCCTCGTGCTCCGCTACCTCGGGACGCTGGGATTCCACGTCGCGATGTTCAAGCACCCCGGCACCGTTCACGTCATCCGTCGCACCGATGGCGCGGTCGTCACCACCGCCCATTTCACACGCCCATGGGAGATGTGGTGGGAGGTCGACTGGTGGGAGAAGCAGCTGCGCGAGCTGACCGCCGCCGACTTCTGTGAGCTTCTCCAGGATCCGACCGACTCGAGCGTCGGTGCCGTTCCCGCGGCTCGCGGAGAGGCCTGAGTGGGTCAGCCAGCAGGCCTTGCCATTGTGAGCGAGGTCGATCGTCGTCGCGATCGCCGGCACTTGGACCTGATCGCCGCGCTGGTGGTTGCGGGACCAAGCGCGCGCTACTGAGCGGCGCGGACTCCCAGCAGCCGTTCGCACTCCGCGATCAGCCTCGCCCGCAGCGGCGCACCCCGTTCGGCAAAGCCGCGCTGCGCCTCGGCGTACGTCGCCTTGCCCTCCGCCGTCTCGATCCGCACCGGCTCGAAGCCGAGATCCGCGAGGTCGTACGGCGCCGCGCGCATGTCGAGGGTGCGGATGTCCCAGGCGAGCTCGAAGCAGTCGGCCACGAGGTCGGAGGAGATCATGGGGGAGAGGCGGAAGGCGTGCTTGTAGAGGTCCATCCCGGCATGCAGGCAGCCCGGCTGCTCGAACTCCGGACGATCGTCGCGGCCCGGGCTCAGGGTGTTCAACGGCCGCGCGGGTGTGGTGAAGAAGCGGTAGGCGTCGAAGTGCGAGCAGGCGATCCGGTGGCCCTCGACCACCTCGTCGGTGCCGTCGGGGCCCAGCCGCAACGGCCAGTCTGCGTGCCGGGTCTCGTCCTCCGCCAGCCGGTAGACCATCGCCCACTCGTGCAGTCCGAAGCAGCCGAGGTGGGGCGCGCGCCCGGCGGTCGCCTTCAGGAGCCGGTGCAGGGCGGTGAGCAGGGGCCGTTGGCTGGCGACGTACGTCGTCGTGACGGCGCCGTCGGGCCCGTAGCCCTTGAGTGCGGCGTACTCCTCCGCATCGGCCAGCCCCACGCCGTACCCCGGGTGCCAGCGCCGCAGCTGTGCCGGCCGATAGGAGTAGTAGGTGAAGAGGAAGTCGAGGACCGGGTGCTTGACCTGCGTCTCGCGGCGAGCGAGGTGGGGTGAGACGTAGGCGTCGATGCGCGCGGCGTGGGCCGTGGCGCGCTTCGTCCATTCCTCCGCATTCACGACGAGCAAGCGTAGGTCGATACTCTCGTCGGGTGCGCATCGTCAGATTCACAGCCAGCCAGGAGAAGGGCCAGGGTGAGCCTTCCTACGGCGTCCTGACCGGCGAACTCGACGAGTACGGCCAGCCCGAGGAGGACGCGGTCATCGTCGGCCTCGCGGGCGACCCGTTGTACGTCGGCATCAAGCTCCTCGAGAAGGAGTACCGCCTCGCGGACGTCCGGCTGCTCGCGCCGGTTCTGCCGCGCAGCAAGGTGGTGGGCATCGGCAAGAACTACGCCGCCCACGCCGCCGAGATGGGCGGGCCGGTCCCGGACGAGCCGTTGATGTTCCTCAAGCCGAACACCAGCGTCGTCGGGCCGGGGGACGCGATCCTCTACCCGCGCCAGTCGCAGCACATCAGCTACGAGGGTGAGGTCGCGGTCGTGATCGGCCGGATCTGCCGCGACGTCCCGGCCGAGCAGGCCACCGACGTCATCCACGGCTACACCATCGCCAACGACGTCACCGCCCGCGACCTGCAGAAGTCGGACGGACAGTTCACCCGCGCGAAGGGCTTCGACTCCTTCTGCCCGCTGGGTCCCTGGATCGAGACCGACCTCGACCCGCAGGACTTCATCACCGGCCGGCGGGTGCAGACCTTCCTCAACGGCGAGGTCGTCCAGGACGGCTCGACGGCCGACATGGTCTTCGACATCCCCGCCCTCGTTGCCCACGTCTCCAGCGTGATGACGCTGCTGCCCGGCGACGTCATCCTCACCGGCACCCCCGAGGGTGTCGGTCCCATGGAGGTCGGCGACGAGATCGAGATCTCCGTCGAAGGCCTCGGAACCCTCACGAACAAGGTGGAAGCACGCTCATGAGCACCCCCGTCAGCCCGGTCCGCGTCCGGATGGCCCCGTCCCCGACGGGCAGCCCCCACGTCGGCCTGGTCCGCACGGCACTGTTCAACTGGGCCTTCGCGCGCCACCACGGCGGGACGTTCGTGTTCCGCATCGAGGACACCGACAAGGAGCGCAGCACCGACGAGTCGCTGAGCTCGATCATCGACCTGATGCGGTGGCTCGGGCTCGACTGGGACGAGGGCCCCGAGGTCGGCGGTCCCCACGCGCCGTACAAGCAGAGCGAGCGGAGCGACCTGTACGTCGACGCGCTGGCCAAGCTCAAGGGCAGCAGCTTCACCTACGACTGCTATTGCACCACCGACGAGGCCACCGCGCGGCGCAAGGCCGCAGGCTCCAAGGTGCAGGGCTACGACGGCTTCTGCCGCGAGCTCAGCCAGGAGCAGGTCGACGCCTTCCTCGCCGACGGTCGTCAGGCGGTCGTGCGGTTCCGGATGCCCGACGGCTCGATCACCTGGAACGACCTGGTTCGCGGTGAGGTCACCTTCGAGACCGAGTTCGTCCCGGACTTCGCGCTGGCGCGCGCCAACGGCGACCCGCTCTACACCCTGGTCAACCCGGTCGACGACGCGCTGATGGAGATCACCCACGTGCTCCGCGGCGAGGACCTGCTGTCCTCGACCCCGCGCCAGATCGCGCTCTACGAGGCCCTCAAGGAGGTCGGCATCGCCAAGGCGACGCCCGACTTCGGCCACCTGCCCTACGTCATGGGCGAGGGCAACAAGAAGCTCTCCAAGCGTGACCCCGAGGCACACGCGCTGGCCTACCGCGACAAGGGCTACCTGCCCGAGGGCCTGCTCAACTACCTCGCCCTGCTCGGCTGGTCGATCGCCGCGGACCGCGACGTGTTCAGCCTCGCCGAGATGGTCGAGAAGTTCGAGATCGGCGACGTCGTCGCCAACCCGGCGCGCTTCGACCTCAAGAAGGCCGACGCCATCAACGCCTCCCACATGCGGCTGCTGCCGATCGAGGAGATCTCGCACAGGGTGCTGCCGTTCCTCAAGGCCGACGGTGTCGTCGGCGATCCCGTCTCCGATGCGGACGCACAGCTGCTGGAGCTCGCGATGCCGCTGATCGGTGAGCGGATCAACAAGCTGTCCGAGGCCTCCGCCCTGCTGGCGTTCCTGTTCGTCGACGAGGCCGACTTCGAGGTCGATGCCGAGGACGCCGCCAAGCAGATCGGCGAGGCCGGGATCCCCGTCCTCCAGGCGTCGTACGACGCCCTGGAGGCTCTGTCGACCTGGTCGACCGACGCGATCCAGACTGCCCTCCAGACTGCCCTGGTCGACGGACTGGGCCTCAAGCCCCGCAACGCGTTCGGCCCGGTCCGCGTCGCGGTCACCGGCCGCCGGATCTCGCCGCCGCTCTTCGAGTCGCTGGAGCTCCTCGGCCGCGACCGCAGCCTCGGGCGACTGCAGCGTGCCCTCGCCTGAGCCGGAGGACCTGACCTACGAGCGGCTCCAGCTCCGGGGGCCGCGCGGAGGGTGGCGCCCGCTCGCCGGGGTGTCCCTGCTGGTCGTCCTCTTCATCGCCGGACAGCTGTTCCTCAGCGCGGTCATCGCGCTGTTCCTGATGGCGGGCGGGGACTCCGCCGACGCCGTCACGGACAAGCTCTCGGGCGACATCGCGACGCCGTCCTTCCTCGCCCTGGTCAACCTGGGCTGGGCGGCAGCGATCCCGATGGTGTGGCTGGTCGGGTGGCTGCTGCACCGCCAGTCGCCGGGCTGGGTCGCCTCCGTCGTCGGTCGCTTCCGGTGGCAGTGGCTGTTCGTGTGCCTGGGTCTCTCGTTCCTCGCGCTCGGGATCACGCTCGCCGTCTCGACGGT
The DNA here is from genome assembly GCF_001428565.1 of Nocardioides sp. Root190. Taxonomy (GTDB): domain Bacteria; phylum Actinomycetota; class Actinomycetes; order Propionibacteriales; family Nocardioidaceae; genus Nocardioides. The sequence continues at coordinate 418,927 of NZ_LMIA01000009.1, forward strand.
GTTGCCGGACCAGGGCGCAGGGACCATCGACATGAGCGGGGAGGCGAACCGGTGGACGTCCACCACGCGTGACTTCCTGCTCGTCGTCCTCCTGCTGACGCCCCTGCAGGCAGCGGGGGAGGAGTTCGTCTTCCGGGGCTACCTCGCCCAGGCCTGCGGCGGGCTGACGAGCCGCTTCACCCCGATGGTGAGCCGGACGGTCGCGGTGGCCGTGCCGGCCGTGATCTTCGCGCTCGCCCACGGGGCCGGCCAGGACATCCCGATCTTCTTCGACCGCTTCGCATTCGGCGTCGTCGCCGGTGCTCTCGTCCTGCTGACCGGTGGGCTCGAGGCCGGCATCGCGATGCACGTGCTCAACAACTTCCTGGCGTTCGGGCTGGCCCTGGGCTTCGGTGACATGACCGAGGCGCTCCAGCCGACCGACGGCACGTGGTGGTCGATCCCGGTGACGCTGACCCAGTCGCTGTCCTACCTCGCACTGACTTGGTGGGTGGCACGTCGGATGGGCATCCAGGTCAGGACACGCGGGGCCATTTTGGAGCCGCGGCAGGGCCGCGTGTAATGTTTCTGGCGGTCCGGTCCTCATGGGGATCAGGGCCGCGAACAGTGGTCTATGGTGTAATTGGCAGCACAAGGGATTCTGATTCCCTCAGTCTAGGTTCGAGTCCTAGTAGACCAGCCAGCGTGTGTGGAGAAGCCGGGCGAGAGCCCGGCTTCCCGCGTTTTTCGGCGGTTGTTCCACTGCTGGTCGCACCTCTGCCGCAGCGAGACCGACCCGATTTGGTCCCGGCGAGCCGGATCCTCTAGTGTTCTCTTCGTTGTCACGGCCTCGGCCAGACAGCGTGCCCCCGTCGTCTAGCGGCCTAGGACGTCGCCCTCTCACGGCGGTAACGCCGGTTCAAATCCGGTCGGGGGTACAACCCCAGCAGGGCCCGGTCCAGCGGACCGGGCCCTGCTGCATTTCCCGCCGACGGCACCGGTAGCGTCCTTGCCATGGCTCTGGTGACTGCAACCGTCGACGCGACAATTCCTGCTCCTGCGACCGAGGTCCTCGCCGCCCTGGCGGACTACGTCGCGGTCCGGCCGGGGATCCTGCCGGCCAACTACAGCGCCTACGAGGTCGTCGAGAAGGGCATCGGTGACGGCACGGTCGTCACCTGGCAGCTCCAGGCGACCAAGAAGCGGGTGCGCCACGTCGTCGCCGACGTGACGCTCACGCCGGACGCCGTGGTCGAGACCGATCGCAACTCCACGATGGTGACGACCTTCGCCGTCGTCGCGGACGGAGCGGGGAGCAAGGTCACCGCGACCACGACGTGGCAGGGCGCCGGAGGGGTGGGCGGCTTCTTCGAGAAGACCTTCGCGCCGCTCGGCCTCGGCCGGATCCACGGCCAGCTGCTCACGAACCTCGCTGCCCGACTGACCTGAGGGGCCGGGCTCAGGCTCCCGGCTTCGCGGCAGCGGACTTCTTCGCCGCCCGCGTCTTCGGCGGCGTCGGGTCGGTGCCGACGATCGCGAACACGGGCGCGGTGAGCTTCTCCAGCGCCAGCACGGCATCGGCGTGACGCTCGGCGAGCTTGGCGACGACCGAGGCGAGCTCGGCCTGGGCTTCCGCGAGCGTGTGCACGGTGTCGGCGAGCTCGCGTTGGCGGACGATGAAGTCCTGCAGCGGCTGGGCGGTCGCCCCGGCGATGCCGGTGACAGCGGTGGCCATGCCGGCGACGGCACCGGCCAGGTCGCCGACCTGCTTCGCGAGCTCGTCGGGCTGGGTGACGCCGGTGACCGCAGTGTCGCGGACGGTGCGCAGCACGTCGGTGGTGAGCTTCAGGGCGACCTGCTGGGACTTGATGAGCAGGTCCAACGGGTTCATCGGGGCATCCGCCATGGCGACAGCGTGACAGACCGCACGCCTGCGGTCACTGGTTGAGGCGAGGCACGTCGTACGGCGGTGTCCGATTTCCGCCAGTCGATGTCCGTGGCGGGAGGCAGGATGGAGCCATGGACATGACCGACACGGCCACGGGGGAGCCCGGATCGCTGGACTTCAGCCGCTGCTACACCGCCGTCAGGTCGCGTGATCGGCGCTTCGACGGGGTCTTCTACACCGCCGTGCGCACGACCGGCATCTACTGCCGTCCGTCCTGTCCGGCGCGCACCCCCGCCTCGGCCAACGTCTCGTTCCATCGCACGGCTGCCGCGGCTCAGACCGCTGGCTACCGCGCCTGCAAGAGGTGCCTGCCCGATGCCACTCCGGGCAGCCCGGACTGGGACGTCGCGGCCACCGTGGCCGGTCGCGCGATGCACCTGATCGGGGACGGCGTGGTCGACAGGGAAGGCGTCGAGGGTCTCGCATCCCGACTGGGCTACACCTCCCGTCACCTGTCGCGCCTGCTGACGAGCGAGCTCGGGGCCGGTCCGCTCGCGCTCGCCCGCACCCAGCGCGCCCAGACCGCGCGGGCACTCGTGGAGAGCACCACGCTCGGACTGACCGACGTCGCCTTCGCGGCGGGCTTCTCCAGCGTGCGGCAGTTCAACGAGACGATGCAGGAGGTGTACGCAGCTACGCCGAGCGAGCTCCGCGGCCGACGGGTGCCGGCGAGCACGACGCCCGGCGCCATCGCGTTGCGGATCGCGGTCCGCACGCCCTTCAGCGGCAGCACGCTGCTGCGCTTCCTCGCCGACCGCGCGGTGCCCGGCATCGAGGTCGCCGAGGTCCGCCCCGACGGCACGGGCTGGTACGCCCGCACGCTGGACCTGCCGCACGGTCCGGGCACCGCCCGCGTCGATCTCGCCGACGAGGACGGACCCGGGACGGCGTACGTCGACCTCCGGCTCGCGCTCGACGACCTGCGCGACACGACGGCCGCCCTGGCCCGGGTGCGTCTCCTGCTCGACGCGGATGCCGACCCCGTGGCCGTCGACGAGCACCTGGGTGCGGATCCGGCGCTCGCCGGACTGGTCGCTGCGCGGCCCGGGTTGCGCGTGCCCGGCCACGTCGAGGGCACCGAGCTCGCCGTGCGCGCCGTCCTCGGCCAGCAGGTGACCGTGGTCGCCGCGCGCACCGCAGCGGCGCGGCTGGTGGCCTCCCGCGGCCGTGCGATCAGCACCGGGACCGACGGCCTGACGCACCTGTTCCCCGACGCGGCGACCGTGGCGGCGATGGACCCGGAGGACTTCCGGATGCCTCGCGCCCGCGGTCGTGCGTTGATCGGGCTGAGTGCCGCCCTCGCAGCCGGGGACCTCGTGCTCGACCGCGGACCGGACCGCGCCGAGGTCCGCACCGCCCTGCTCGCCCTGCCCGGCATCGGGCCGTGGACCGCCGACTACATCGCGCTGCGAGCCCTGGGACATCCCGACATCTGGTTGCCGAGCGACGTCGGGGTCCGCAACGCACTCCGTGCCCATCCGGACGTCGACCCGGCCCAGTGGTCGCCCTGGCGCTCGTATGCCCTGCTCCACCTGTGGACGTCCCTGTCCGACCCGCCCCGCCCGCCACTGCCCGACCACCGAGGAGAATGAGGAACATCATGTGGACCGTCATCGATTCGCCCATCGGCCCGCTCCGCCTCGTCGAGCAGGGCGGGGCCGTCACCGCGATCGAGTTCTCGCCGTTCCGTGACCAGGACGGGCGACCGCGCGGCCCCCGCGCCGACGACGACCCGGTCCTCATGGAGACCGCCCGTCAGCTCGCGGAGTACTTCGCCCGTCAGCGCACCGAGTTCGACCTGCCCCTGTCGCCCGCCGGGAGTGCCTGGCAGCGCGACGTCTGGGACCAGCTGCTGATGATCGGCTACGGCGAGACGGCGTCGTACGGCCAGATCGCGATCCGGCTCGGCAAGACGAATGCCGCGTCGCGCGCGGTGGGTCACGCCAACGGGTCCAACCCGATCCCGATCGTCATCCCGTGCCACCGGGTGATCGGCGCCAACGGCACCCTGACCGGGTACGCCGGCGGCATCGACCGCAAGCAGACGCTGCTCGAGCTGGAGCAGGACGCCCTCTTCTGAGCTGCCCGGGTGCGACGACGAAGTCGTGGCACCCGGAGCCAGCAGCCAGATCGAGTCGCCACCGGCGTGTCGAGATCAGGTGAGCCGTCTCGATACGCCCTCGCCCGGGGGCTCGGGCTACTCGACAAACGGCGTGGACTGATCACTCCGCGGCAGCGCGGCGCAGCGACTCGGAGAGGCGCTCCGCTGCCGCGAGGACCGCGGGCGCGTGCATCCGGCCCGGCTGCCGCGAGAGCCGCTCGAGCGGGCCCGACACGGACACGGCGGCGATGACCTTGCCGCCGGGGGAGCGGACGGGTGCGGAGACGGACGCGACGCCCTGCTCACGCTCGCCGATGGACTGGGCCCAGCCACGGCGGCGGATGGCCGAGAGCTCGGCGGCGGAGAACGCGGCGTTCTGCAGCCCCCGGTGGATGCGCTCGGGGTCGTCCCAGGCGAGCAGCACCTGGGCGGCCGAACCGGCGCGCATCGTGAGCTGCGAGCCGACCGGGATGGTGTCGCGCAGGCCGGAGGGACGCTCGGCCGCGGCGACGCAGACGCGGTGGTCGCCCTGGCGGCGCCAGAGCTGGGCCGACTCGCCGGTGATGTCGCGCAGCCGGGCCAGCACGGGGCCGGCGGTGGCCAGCAGACGGTCCTCGCCCGCAGCGGCGGAGAGCTCGGCCAGGCGCGGCCCGAGCACGAAGCGACCCTGCATGTCGCGGGCCACGAGCCGGTGGTGCTCGAGGGCGACCGCCAGTCGGTGCGCGGTGGGGCGGGCCAGGCCGGTGCCGGCCACCAGGCCCGCCAGGGTCGCCGGGCCGGACTCCAGTGCCGTGAGCACCAGTGCCGCCTTGTCGAGTACGCCGACGCCGCTCGAGTTGTCCATATGGCAATACTGCCGTCTCGGATGATGGGATGCAAGGGGTAAGGTGGTGACAAAGGTCAAACAGGCCGAATCGATCGTGAGGAGCGAGTCATGGGCAGGACCCTGGCGGAGAAGGTGTGGGACGAGCACGTCGTCCGGTCGACCCCGGGGGAGCCGGACCTCCTCTACATCGACCTCCACCTCATTCACGAGGTGACCAGCCCGCAGGCCTTCGACGGCCTGCGTCTGGCGGGTCGCAAGGTACGACGCCCCGACCTCACCCTGGCGACCGAGGACCACAACGTCCCGACGCTCGACTGGGACAAGCCGATCGCCGACCCGGTGAGCAAGACCCAGGTCGACACGCTGCGCAAGAACGCCGCGGAGTTCGGCGTGCGCCTGCACCCGCTCGGTGACATCGAGCAGGGCATCGTGCACGTCGTCGGCCCGCAGCTCGGCCTGACCCAGCCCGGCATGACGATCGTGTGCGGTGACTCGCACACCAGCACTCACGGCGCCTTCGGCGCGATCGCCTTCGGCATCGGCACGTCCGAGGTCGAGCACGTGCTCGCCACGCAGACGCTGATGCAGGCGAAGCCCAAGACGATGGCCGTCACGGTCAACGGCAGCCTGCCCGAGGGCGTCACCGCCAAGGACATGGTCCTCGCGCTGATCGCCCACACCGGCACCGGCGGTGGCCAGGGCTACATCGTCGAGTACCGCGGCCAGGCCATCGAGGAGCTCTCCATGGAGGGCCGGATGACGGTCTGCAACATGTCCATCGAGTGGGGCGCCAAGGCCGGCATGATCGCGCCCGACGAGACGACCTTCGCCTACATCGAGGGCAAGCCCGAGGCGCCCCAGGGCGCCGACTGGGATGCCGCCGTCGAGCACTGGAAGACGCTCGTCACCGATGCCGACGCCACCTACGACGCGGAGATCGTCCTCGACGCCTCCGTCATGACGCCGTTCGTCACCTGGGGCACCAACCCCGGCCAGGGCGTGGCGCTCGGCGCCAACGTACCCTCGCCGTCCGACTTCGAGGACCCGTCCGACAAGGTCGCCTGCGAGAAGGCCCTGGAGTACATGGGTCTCGAGGCCGGTCAGCCGATGCGCTCGGTCAAGGTCGACACGGTCTTCGTCGGCTCGTGCACCAACGGTCGCATCGAGGACCTGCGCCTGGCCGCCGAGATCATCGAGGGTCACCAGGTCGCCGAGGGCACCCGCCTGCTCGTCGTCCCCGGCTCGGTGCGCGTACGCCTCCAGGCCATGGAGGAGGGCCTCGACAAGGTCTTCATCGAGGCCGGTGCCGAATGGCGCGGCGCGGGCTGCTCGATGTGCCTGGGCATGAACCCCGACACCCTCGCGCCCCAGGAGCGGAGCGCGTCGACGTCCAACCGCAACTTCGAGGGCCGCCAGGGCAAGGGCGGACGCACCCACCTGGTGTCGGTGCCCGTCGCCGCCGCGACGGCGATCCGCGGCACCCTGTCCTCGCCCGCCGATCTCGTGCCCGCCACGGTCTGAAAGGGACTCGACATGGACAAGTTCACCAGCCACACCGGGACGGCGCTGCCGCTGCGCCGCAGCAACGTCGACACCGACCAGATCATCCCGGCGGTCTACCTCAAGCGGGTCACCCGCACCGGCTTCGAGGACGGGCTGTTCGCCGCTTGGCGCAACGACCCCGAGTTCGTCGCCAACAAGCCGGAGTACCAGGGCGTGTCCGTCCTGGTCGCCGGTCCCGACTTCGGCACCGGTTCCTCCCGCGAGCACGCGGTGTGGGCGTTGATGGACTACGGCTTCAAGGTCGTGCTCTCGAGCCGCTTCGCCGACATCTTCCGCGGCAACTCCGGCAAGGCCGGACTGCTCTCGGTGCCGGTAGAGCAGGACGTCATCGAGCAGCTGTGGGCGCTGATCGAGGCCGACCCGACGACACAGGTCACCGTCGACCTCGAGGCGCGGGAGGTCCGCACCGGGGACCTGGTCGCTCCGTTCGAGATCGACGACTACACGCGCTACCGCCTGCTCAACGGTCTCGACGACATCGGGATCACGCTGGGCCACGACGCTGACATCGCGACGTACGAAGGCACCCGGCCGAGCTGGAAGCCGCTCACGCAGCACGCCTGAGACGCAGCACGCCCGGGACGACGCGAGGGCACGAGGTGGACACGTACAGTTCACCTCGTGCCCTCTGTCGTTCTCACTGACGAACCAGAGGTCCAGGAGGCGGCTTCCCTGTCGCAGGTCCTGCGACAGGGCACGATCGGCAGCCTGCAGGCGGCCCTCCTCGCCGCCGTGCTCCTCGAGGCCTCGACGCTCGGGCTCTTCTACCCGCGCTGGCTCAAGGACCTGCTCTTCGACAGCGGCGCGTTCTACCTCGACACCCTCGTGCTGTGGGTGGTCATCGGCTTCCTCTGGGCGGTCCTGGGGCGGCTGTGGTGGTCGATCGGCATCGTCTTGTCACTCGTGCTCACCGTCGGTGTCGCCAACCTGGTGAAGATCCGGATCCGTGAGGAGCCGGTCTACCCGAGCGACCTGGACTTCGTGCGCGAGCCGGAGTTCCTCACCTCGATGGTGTCCCCGGTCTTCCTCGTCGTCGCTGTCGGCGTGGCGGTGGGCGTGCTCGTCCTCGCGGTCCGCACAGGTCGCCGCATGGACGCGCGCTACCCCAGGCCGCGGTGGCGGCAGCTTCCCCGCGAGCAGGCCCTTGCTGTCCTCGGGATGCGGGTGGGCGTGGGCGTGGTGGCTGCCATGCTCCTCGCGCAGGCCGGCCAGTTCAACCAGCCGGGCAACGTGTGGCGCGGTCTGTACGAGGTGCGCGGCAACGACTGGCGCTACTGGAGCCAGAAGACGAACTACCGCTCCAACGGCTTCGTCGGCGGCTTCCTGTTCAACATGCCGGTCAATGCGATGGCCCGTCCGCTCGGCTACGACGCTGCCGTGATGGACCGGATCGCCGACAGGTACGACGTCCTGGCCGACGAGCTCAACGCTGACCGCACGGGAAGTCTCGACGACACCAACGTCGTGATCGTCCTCAGCGAGTCCTTCACCGATCCCACCGAGCTCGACGGATTCGAGCTCGAGCGGGACCCGATCGCCCGCACCCGTGCACTGATGGGGGAGACGACCTCGGGGCGCATGCTCGCCCAGATGTACGGCGGCGGCACGGCCAACATGGAGTTCGAGACCCTGACCGGCCAGTCCCTGGGGCTGTTCCGGCCCCAGATGCTCTCGCCGTACCAGATGCTCGTGCCCGAGCACGCGGACTACCCGTCGGCCGTCGGTTGGTTCCGGAGCAACGGTCACGACGCCATCGCCGTCCATCCCTACCGGGTGGGGATGTATAAGCGCGAACAGGTCTACGAGCGCTTCGGGTTCGAGTCCTTCATCCACGACACGACGATCGGCGAGAAGGACACGATCGGCGACAACCCCTACATCTCGGACAAATCCGCTTTCGACGAGGTCCTGCAGCAGATCGGCGACCACGAGAACCCGTTGTTGGTGAACCTCGTGACCATGCAGAACCACATCCCCGTCGACGACAACTACGACGACCCGGTGGGCGTCCGGGGTGCCGATGGGGGCGAGGGGAAGCGGATCGGTCAGTACGCGCGGGGCCTCGAGCACACCGACGAGGCGTTGGCCGAGTTCCTCGACGAGCTGGGGAAGGGGCCCGAGAAGACGGTGGTCCTCTTCTTCGGTGACCATCTTCCGGGCATCTACGGATCGTCGGTGAAGAACGCCAACAAGGGGCTTGCGCTCTACCGCACGCCGTTCTTCATCTGGAGCAGCGAGCCCGGTCGCAACGTGCCGCGGGTGCTGCCGACAACGAGTCCTGCGTTCTTCCTCCCCCTTCTCTACGACGCGGTGGATGCACCCGTGCCGCCGTACCTCGCACTGCTCGACGAGGTGCACCGCCACGTCAGTGCCATCCAGCAGGGACGTCTCCTCGACGGTGCTGGAGAGCCTGTCAAGGAGGCCGATCTGGACGCCGAATCGGCTCAACTACTGGCCGATCTACGGCTCGTCCAGTTCGACTTCTCCATCGGCGGCAGGTTCGCCGTGGATCGCATGTGGCCCGGTGCGGTGCGCTGAATTCGCCGAAATGGCCCAAATAGAGCCGTTTTGACGAAAAAAACCCCAACTGGACCGGCGTGGTGATTGTGAGTGTGCCCACAAGTGCCTAGCGTTCGCTGGAAGGACGGTTGGGCGTGGGCTCGGCCGCAACAGCCCAAGGGACGCCCACTGCGGTGCGTTTCGGAAGGACATGTAGTGAACAAGTCTCAGTTGATCGACACCCTGGCTGACCGTTTCGAGGGCAGCCGCAAGGACGCAGCCCACGCGCTGGACGCAGTTCTCGACACGATCACCCGCCAGGTCGCCAAGGGCGAGAAGGTCGCCATCACCGGCTTCGGTTCGTTCGAGAAGGCCGTCCGCAACGCCCGTTGGGTCCGCAACCCGCAGACCGGTGAGCGCGTGAAGACCAAGAAGAAGTCGGTGCCGAAGTTCAGCGCCGGTGCCGACCTCAAGAACGTCGTCTCCGGTGCGAAGAAGCTCGCGCCGCTGCCGAAGCCGGCCAAGAAGGCTGCTGCCGCCGTCAAGAAGGCCGCTCCGGCCAAGCGGGCTGCTGCTCCGGCCAAGAAGGCTGTCGCCGCTGCCAAGAAGGCCGTGCCGGCCAAGAAGGCTCCGGCTGCCAAGAAGGCTGCTCCGGCCAAGAAGGCTCCGGCTGCCAAGAAGGCTGCTCCGGCCAAGAAGGCTCCGGCCGCCAAGAAGGCTGCCCCGGCCAAGAAGGCTCCGGCCGCCAAGAAGGCTGCTCCGGCTGCCAAGAAGGCCGCTCCGGCCAAGAAGGCTCCGGCCGCCAAGAAGGCACCGGCGAAGAAGGCCCCGGCCAAGAAGGCTCCGGCCAAGAAGGCCTGACACCTCCTGACGTCCGATCGATCGGGCCGTCCTCCTTCGGGAGGGCGGCCCGATCGTCGTTCTGCGGAACCGGCCGTCAGGTCAGTGCGTCGGCCGTGGCCGGTCCCACCCCGAGGGCGATGGCGCCGTCGAGATCGGTGAGATCGTCGACGTCGCGACGCAGGGTGGCGAGGGCTCCGGGCACCGGGGTCGCGCCACCGGCGAGGTGGGCAGCGGCCGAGCCCGGTCCGAAGCGCGGCTCGAAGACGTCGTACGGCGCGCTGTAGAGGGTCGTGCCGGTGTCGTCGGCGTCGCGGACGAACCAGGAGCCCTGTCCGGGTGTTGCGTGTGCCAGTGCCGCCGTCAGGTCCTCCGGCGTCAACGACGGGAGGTCGGCGAGCAGTGCGACAGGCTGGAGCTCGGGTCGCTCGATGCGTGCCTGCGCGGATGCATGGCGGAGTGCGGCGTTCAGGCCACCTCCGGGGTCGGCCAGCGTGAGCGCCTCGCCGGCGGCCAGGGAGATGGCGAACCCTGCGTCGTCGCTGACGATCAGCACGAGTCCCACCGCGGGGGTCGCGAGGCAGGAGCGGACCACGTCGGCGGCGAACGCTGCAGCCAGTCGGCGCCGGTGCTCGTCGGGGAGCGCGGACAGGCGGGACTTGCCCGTCCCGGGCGACTTGACCGGGAGGAGCACGGCGAAGGAACCCGGACGTACGACCACGGGCCAATCCTCGCAGCACCTGCAGCGGCTCGTGACGCGTGCCTCGAAGTGGCGGGGGTCACCGGCGGGTAACCTCCACTCTCGTGACTGTTCGAACGTTGCAGGAGAAGCGGGGGTGGGCCTTCACCATCGCTGTTCCCATCATCAAGCCGCTGCTGCTGGCGACGACCCGACGGGAGTGGATCGGTGGGGAGAACCTGCCCGAGTCGGGTGGCTTCATCATCGCCCTCAACCACATCTCGCACGTCGACCCCCTCACGGCCGCGCACCTCGTCTACGACCACGGCCGCAAGCCGCGCTACCTCGCCAAGTCGGGGCTCTTCGACAACCCGGTGCTCGGCCGCTTCCTGCGTGGCGCCGGACAGATCCCGGTCAAGCGGGACACCAGGGACGCCGTGGGCGCGTACGCCGCCGCGGTCGATGCCGTGCGTGAGGGACAGTGCGTCGTGATCTATCCCGAGGCCACCATCACCCGCGACCCCGACATGTGGCCGATGAAGGGCAAGTCCGGTGCAGCGCGGATCGCGCTCGAGACCAGCTGTCCGGTGATCCCGGTCGGGCAGTGGGGCGCGCAGGAGATCCTCGCGCCGTACACGAAGCGGCCCCACGTCGTTCCTCGCCACGACGTCGTGATGAGGGTCGGACCCCCGGTCGCCCTGGAGGACCTGCGGTCCCGGCCCCGGACTCCGGCTGTCGTCAGCCAGGCGACGGAGAGGATCATGGACGCGATCACGCACCAGCTCGAGCTGGTCCGTGGTGAGCAGGCACCCGCCGAGCGTTACGACATGGCCGTGCGCGGCGACCGTTTCAGGAAGAAGGCGTGAGCATGGCACTGACAGGCAGCAAGGTCGCGGTTCTCGGTGCTGGCTCGTGGGGGACGGCCTTCTCGATCGTCCTGGCGGACGCCGGCAACGACGTGTCCATCTGGGCGCGTCGCGAGGAGGTCGCCGCGACGATCAACGAGCACCACGAGAACGTCGACTACCTTCCGGGCATCGAGCTCCCGCGCCGGATCACCTCGACCCACGACCCGGAGCAGGCGCTCGCCGGCGCCGACATCGTGGTGCTGGCGGTTCCCTCGCAGTCACTGCGCGACAACCTGCCGACCTTCCTGCCCCACCTCGCCGACGACGCGGTCCTCGTGTCGCTGATGAAGGGGGTCGAGCTCGGGTCGCAGAAGCGCATGTCGGAGGTCATCGCGGAGGTCGCGGGCATCGGTGACCACCGGATCGCCGTCGTGAGCGGCCCCAACCTCGCCCGCGAGATCGCACGCCGCGAACCCGCAGCGTCCGTCGTGGCCTGCACCGACGAGGACGTCGCGACGGCCCTGCAGAAGCGGGTCCACTCGCCGGCCTTCCGGCCCTACACGAGCGTGGACGTCCTCGGCTGCGAGTTCGGCGGTGCCTACAAGAACGTCGTCGCGCTGTGCGTCGGCATGGCGGTCGGCCTGGGCTTCGGTGACAACACCACGGCGTCCCTCATCACGCGCGGACTGGCCGAGACGGCCCGTCTGGCAATGAACCAGGGCGCGAACCCGCTCACGCTGATGGGGCTGGCCGGTCTCGGCGATCTTGTCGCCACGTGCTCCTCGCCGCTCTCGCGCAACCGGACCTTCGGGGAGAAGCTGGGCCAAGGCATGAGCGTCGAGGAGATCTACGCCTCGACCCGCCAGGTCGCGGAGGGCGCGAAGTCCTGCTCGTCGCTGCGGGCCCTCGCGGCTGCCACCGGCGTCGAGGCCCCGATCGTCGACGCCGTCGACGAGGTGGTGCAGGGACGACTGACCACGGCGCAGCTCATGGACGCGTTCATCTCCCGCGACACCAAGGCCGAGCTGAGCTGAGGGCTCACCGACGGCACCTGAGGACCACGGTCCGGCACCTCAGGGGGAGGCGGGCAAGGCGCGCGCCTTCCTAGCGTGGAGGCATGACGATTCCCCTGCCCGTGGCCCGGGCCGCAGGTCCGGCCGAGCCCCGCCTGAGTGTCGATCTCGCCGCCATCGCCCGCAACACCCGGCGTCTCGCCGAACGCGCCAGCGGTGAGCTCATGGCCGTGGTCAAGGCCGACGGCTTCGGCCACGGGGCCGCGGACGTCGCGCGGACCGCCTTGGCCCACGGAGCCACCGGCCTCGGTGTCACGAGCCTCGCCGAGGCGGTGAGCCTGCGCGACGCCGGTCTGGTCGCGCCGGTGCTGAGCTGGTTGAACCCGGTCGGTGCGGACTTCGGCCTCGCTGCGGCGTACGACGTGGAGGTCGCCGTGCCGAGCCCGGCCCACCTCGCCGCGGTCGCCGGCGCCCCCGGCCGGATCCGTGTGCACCTCCACGTCGACGCCGGCATGGCGCGCGACGGCGCCGAGCCCGCCGAGTGGCCGGCCCTGTGCCGGGCGGCCCGTCGCGCCGAGCTGCGCGGCCTGGTCGAGGTCGTCGGTCTGATGGGCCATCTCGGTTGCGCCGACCGTCCTGACGACCACTGCAACGCGCTGGGTCGCGCCCGGTTCGCGTGGGCACTCGACGTGGCGCGTACCAGCGGCTTGCGGCCGCGCCACCGCCACCTCGCCGCCACCGCCGCGACCCTGACCGACCCGCGGGCCCACCACACGATGAGCCGGGTCGGTGCCGGCCTGGTCGGCATCGACCCGTCCGGTACGACAGACCTCGAGAGCGCGATGACCCTCACTGCGCCGTTGGTCCAGGTCCGCAGGGTGCCCGCCGGAACGGTCGTCGGCTACGGCCACGAGCACCGCACGACGCGGGCAACGCACCTCGGCCTGGTGCCACTCGGGTACGCCGACGGCCTGCCCCGCGTCGCCGCGACGGGGGCGACGGTCCTGGTGCGCGGTGCCCGACGGCCCGTGCTCGGACAGATCTCGATGGACCAGGTCGTCGTCGACCTGGGCGACCGGGCGGCCGACCCGGGCGAGCAGGTCACCGTCTTCGGGCCCGGACGCGACGGGGAGCCGACCGTCGCCGAGTGGGCCCGGTGGTCCGGCACGATCCCGCACGAGATCGTGACGGGCGTCGGTGCCCGCGTCCCGAGGACCAGGGTCGCAGCGCCGTACCTGCGCTCGCTCGACGCCGGGACCCCGGCATGAGGACCAGGGTGGCCGTCATCGGCGGCGGGCAGAACTGCGAGCACGACGTCTCCCTCGCCTCCGCAGCCTCCGTGGCGGCAGCGCTGGACCCGGCGACGTACGACGTCGTCGCGCTGACGATCGGCCGCGACGGGACCTGGCGCGACGGGGGACTGCGTCCGATCGGCCTCAGCGGCGCCGTGCACGTGCTGCGGGGCTGCGACGTGGTGTTCCCGGTCGTGCACGGGCCACGCGGTGAGGACGGCGCGCTGGCGGCCCTGTGCGAGCTCGCGGGCCTGCCCTACGTCGGCTCGTCGATCCGGCCCGGTGCACTGGCGATGGACAAGTGGGCGACCAAGCTGGTCGCCGGTGCCGTGGGCATCGCGACCGCCCCGGGCGTGCTCGTCACGCCGTCGAGTGCCGCCCACCTCGGCTGGACCGGTCCAGTGGTGGTCAAGCCGGTGGCAGCAGGCTCCAGCCAGGGAGTGAGCCGGGTCGACGCGGCCGAGGACCTCGGGAGGGCGCTGTCCGCCGCGTTCGCGCTCGACGAGCGGGTGCTGGTCGAGGAGGTCGTCGTCGGCCGCGAGATCGACGTCGCGGTCCTCCGCCGGGCCGACGGCAGCGTCCTCGTCCCCCCGGTGCTGGAGATCGTGGGGGACGGCATCTTCGACTACGACGCGAAGTACGGCGGCCGTGCCGACTTCCGCATCCCTGCGGCGATCGAGGACACCGACGCCAAGGCGCTGGAGGAGGCTGCCGTGCAGGTCTTCGAGGCCCTCGGCTGTGCCGGCCTCGCCCGCGTCGACTTCTTCCTCACCGCGGACGGGCCGGTCCTCAACGAGGTCAACACCGTGCCGGGCATGACCGAGCACTCCCAGGCTCCGCAGATGTTCGCAGCAGCGGGCCTGGCCTACTCGACGCTGCTCGACGAGCTCGTCCGCGCCGCGCACCGGTGAATGCGGGACACTGGTCGCCCACCCCGCCCATCGAGCCCGCAGGAGGTCCGGCGGTGATCGACGTACGGCGCTGGGTTCCTGACGCGCTCGTCGCCCTCCTGGCGCTCCTGGTCGGTGTCGCCGAGATCAAGAGCTCCTACGAGCCCGACCCCTGGGCCCCGCTCCTGGTGATGATCGGCGTGGCGGTTGCTGTGGGACTGTCCCGGAGGCTGCCCGGCGCCGCCCTCGGCGTCGCGTGGCTCACCGGTCTGACCCAGGTCGTCCTCGGGGTGGACCCGATGCTGACCGAGATCCTGCTCGCGGTCGTTGCCTTCGGCTGCGCACGGTGGGGGCGCGCGGTGACCGTCTGGCTCAGCGGCCTGTCCATCCCGGTGAGTGCGGGCGTGGCCGTGCTGTGGCTCAGCCCGTATGCCTTCTACGAGGCCCTGCAGGTCGTGGGCATCGACCGGATCGCCGAGGAGACCTACCGCACCGGGCGCTACGACTGGCGGGTGCTGGCGGGCGTGCTCGGCATCGCGGTGCTGGCGACCCCGTGGCTCGCCGGGCTGGCGGTGCGCTTCGCGGCCCGCTCGGAGGACTCCCGGCGATCCCAGGTCACGGCGGAGGCCCAGCGTGACCAGGCCGAGGAGATCGCCCACCTGCGCGAGGGACAGGCGCGCCTGGCGCGCGACGTCCACGACGTCGTGGGTCACTCGCTCGCCGTGATCCTCGCCCAGGCAGAGTCGGCGCAGTACCGCGACGACACCGACACGACGGCCCTCAAGACGACCCTCGCCAACATCGCGACCTCGGCGCGCACCTCGCTCGACGACGTACGACGGGTGCTCACGCCGTCCCCGGGCACCCAGTCCTCGCGCGGACAGGCCGACCTCGACAGCCTCATCGAGGGCGTGCGGGCCAGCGGTCACGAGGTGGTGACCGACGAGGTCGGTGTGCCGCAGCCACTGCCGCCCGAGCTCGAGGTCGTCGCGTTCCGGGTGCTGCAGGAGATGTTGACCAACGCCATCAAGCACGGCCGGCGTGACCGCCCGGTGCACGTCGAACGACACTGGGAGGGTGACCTGCGCATCGAGATCCGCAACGCCGTTCCCGAGGGTGCCGGGATGCCGAGCGAGGGCGGTCAGGGCCTGGACGGCATGCGCCGCCGGCTCGAGGCGGTCGGCGGCCGGCTCGACGTCCGTCGGCGCACGGACCCGCCCACGTTCACCGTCACCGCGTGGGTGCCGGTGAGGGCGCGATGACCGAACCGATCCGGGTGCTCCTGGTCGACGACCAGGAGCTGTTCCGCGAGGGGGTGCGGGTGATCGTCGACGCCCAGGAGGGCATGGAGGTGGTCGGCACCGCGGCCGACGGCCTCGAGGCCGTCCGTCTCGTCGACGAGCTGACGCCCGACGTGGTGCTGATGGACATCCGGATGCCCGAGATGGACGGCGTCGAGGCGACCCGGCAGATCTTCGGGCCCGAGCGTTCCGCGCGACGTGCACGCCCCGTGCGCGTGGTCGTCCTGACGACCTTCAACCTCGACGACCGTGCGGCGACGGCGATCCGGTACGGCGCCAGCGGGTTCCTGCTCAAGGGCACCACCCCCGTGATGCTGCGCGACGCGATCCGCACGGTGCACGCCGGCAACGCCGTGCTCGCTCCCAGTGACCTCTCGGCCCTGCTGGACAGCCAGTTCCGTGCGCCGGCGGACCCGCCGGCGTCGTACGCCGCGCTGACCGACAAGGAGCGCGAGGTCTTCGCGGCGGTCGCCGGGGGCCTGTCCAACCAGGAGATCGCCGGACGGGTCTTCCTCAGCGAGTCGACGGTGAAGACCCACGTCGGCGCGATCCTGCGCAAGCTCGGCCTGCGGGACCGGGTGCAGATCGTCGTGTTCGCCCACGAGCACGGGCTCGTGACCGGCTGATCACGGCAGACGGCTGAGCCCGGCTCAGGCGTCGATCCGGTCGAGCGCCTGGACCAGGTCCGTCCAGAGGTCCTCGACGTCCTCGATGCCGACGGACAGGCGGATCAGGCCCTCGGGGATCGTCGTGGGCTCCATCTTCCAGCGGCGACGCCGCTCGAAGGTCGACTCGACCCCGCCCAGCGAGGTGGCGTGCACCCAGAGCGAGGTCGCGCGGACGAGGAAGTCACCGGCGTCGGCACCGCCCCGCAGGACGGGAGCGACGATGGCACCGAAGCCGGGGTAGCGGACCTCCTCGACGGCCGGGTGCCCGGCGAGCCGGCGGACCAGCTCGACCGCATTGGCCTGGGCGCGTTCGAGCCGCACGTGCAGGGTGCGCAGGCCGCGCAGGGCGAGCCAGGCCTCGAACGGTCCGGGGACCGATCCGGCCAGTCCCCGTCGGGCCTTGAGGGCGTCGTACACCTGGTCATCGGCGACCACGATCGCGCCCATCAGGACGTCGCTGTGGCCGGCGATGTACTTCGTCGCGGAGTGCAGCACGACGTCGGCGCCGAGCGAGAGCGGCTGCTGGAGCAGGGGAGTGGCGAAGGTGTTGTCGACGACGACGCTGATGCCGAGCTCGTGGGCGGCCGCGCTCAGGGCCGCGATGTCGGCCACCTCGAGGGCAGGGTTGGTGGGCGACTCCAGCCACAGGAAGGCGCAGTCCTCGTCCTCGTGCATCGCCCGGATCACGCTGTCGGTGTCGGTGATGTCGACCAGGTTGGCCCGCAGCCGACCACGGGACTCGGCGTCCGCGAGTGCGGCGACGGTGCCGTTGTAGGAGTGGCGTGGCGCGATCACGCTGCTGCCCTGGCCGACCAGGTCGAGGAGCGTGGTGACGGCGGCCATGCCCGAGGCGAAGGACAGCGCCCGGCCGCCCTCCAGGGCGCCGAGGGCGTCCTCGAAGGCCGTCCAGGTCGGGTTGCCGAAACGTCCGTACTCCAGATCGCCGGTCGCGACGTAGGTCGAGGTCATCGTGATGGGGACGTTCAGCGGCTGGTCCGGGTCGTGCGGCGGGCGTCCGGCGGTCACGGCGACGGTCGCGGGGCGCAGCGTGGAGGGCGACATGTCCCAAAGGTAGGGTCATCGGCGATGAACGCTCCCACTGGCCGCCGTGTCCGCGTCGCTGTCGTCTTCGGCGGCCGCTCCAGTGAGCACGCGATCTCGTGTGTGACGGCTGGCAGCGTGCTGCAGGCCATCGACCGCGAGAAGTACGACGTCGTGCCGATCGGCATCACCCGCGACGGACGCTGGGTCCAGGAGATCGACGACCCGACGCGCCACCGGATCACCGGCCCGGGCCAGCTGCCGTCGGTCGACGAGACCCTCCCGTCTGCCGACCGCGAGTTCGACGACGTCGACGTGGTCTTCCCGCTGCTGCACGGGCCGTGGGGCGAGGACGGCACCATCCAGGGCCTGCTGGAGATGAGCGACGTCCGCTACGTCGGGTCCGGCGTGCTGGCCTCGGCCGTGTGCATGGACAAGGCGTTCATGAAGGTCGCGCTCCAGGCGGCAGGTCTTCCCGTCACGCCGGGCACGACCACCACCGCCACCGAATGGG
The DNA here is from genome assembly GCF_001428565.1 of Nocardioides sp. Root190. GTDB lineage: Bacteria > Actinomycetota > Actinomycetes > Propionibacteriales > Nocardioidaceae > Nocardioides. Next base: position 436,929 of record NZ_LMIA01000009.1, read on the forward strand.
CCGACCAGGAGATCGCGGTGCACTCGCGGTGCGACCAGCTGGGCTACCCGCTGTTCGTGAAGCCCGCGCGGGGCGGATCCAGCATCGGCATCGCCAAGGCACACGGTCCTGCGGACCTCGCCGCGGCGATCGAGGGTGCGCTCGCGCACGACCCCAAGATCCTGATCGAGGTGTCCGCCGAGGGAGCCCGCGAGATCGAGTGCGGCGTGCTCGACGACCTCGACGGCAGCGTCGAGGTCAGCGTGCCCGCCGAGATCCGGATCACCGGCGACCACGAGTTCTACGACTTCGAGGCGAAGTACCTCCCCGAGGAGGCCACCGAGCTCGACGTCCCCGCCGTCCTCGACGAGCAGACCCGGCTCCGCATGCAGGACCTGGCGGCCGCGGCGTTCCGCGCCGCGGGCTGCGAGGGCCTGGCGCGCGTCGACTTCTTCCTGATGCCCGACGGCTCGCTCGTCATCAACGAGCTCAACACGATGCCCGGCTTCACACCGCTCTCGATGTTCCCGCAGATGTGGGCAGCCTCCGGGATGCCCTACAGCGAGCTCGTCGACCGGCTCCTCACACTGGCCCTGCAGCGGCCCACGGGTTTGCGCTAGTCGCAGGCCTCGACGAGGGTGAGGTGCTCCTTGATCAGTGGAGCGAGCACGGCCATCGCGGCCGGACCGGCGTTGGGGCGGTAGCGCGCGGGGACCGTCACCTCGATCCGGGGCCGGTAGCCGGCGGCGGTGATGGTGAGGTCGAGGTCCTGGTCGGCGAACTGCTCGTCCGGCGTGAAGTAGCCGACCCCGTTGGCCGTCTCGCACGACGCCGTCAGGTCGAAGCCCTCGGGTTCGGGGACGCCGCAGCGCACGATGATCGCGGGGTCGCCGTACGCCGCTGCCGGGGCGTCGCTCGGCTCGACGCCGTCGCGCTCCTGCTCGGCAAGACTGCTCGGCAGGGCAGCCGTGAACGCGTCACAGGCCGCACGGTCGGCGTCCGAGAGGTCGGGGACGTCGACCTCGACCGGTCCGCCGCAGGCGAGCAGGGCAGGCAGCAGGGTCAGCAGCAGCGCTGTCGCTGCCGCCGTGGACCGCGGCACGTCAGATGTGGACGACCGGGCAGGTGAGGGTCCGGGTGATGCCGTCGAGGTTCTGCACCTTGGAGACGACCAGCTTGCCCAGCTCGTCGACGTTGCGGGCCTCGGCGCGAACGATCACGTCGTAGGGGCCGGTGACGTCCTCGGCGAGGGTGACGCCCTTGATGTTGCCGACCTCGCGAGCGACCTCCGCGGCCTTGCCCACGTCGGTCTGGATGAGGATGTACGCCTGAACCACCATTGGGTCAGCTCCCGTCGAGGCAGATTTGTTGAACTCCTCAACCTACCGCGATCCACGCCTGAGGAAGAACCGGCGAGGGTGGTCTGGTGGGATGGGCCCATGACTTCGGGGATCGATCGTGACACCACCCTCGCCGACCTCGGGGAGTTCGGGCTGATCAGCCGGATCACCGAGATCATCGCGGAGCTCGCCCCGGGACAGGACGTCCTGGTCGGGCCGGGGGACGACGCGGCCGTGCTCCGGGTGCGCAAGGGTCACGTGGTCGTGTCCACGGATGTGATGGTCGAGGGCCGCCACTTCCGCCGTGACTGGGCCGATGCCGCCGACGTCGGGGCGCGGGCCGCCGCCCAGAACCTCTCGGACATCAACGCCATGGGTGGCCGCGCGCAGTGGCTGACCGTGGGCCTCGCCGCGCCCGCGGACCTCCCGGCACAGTGGGCGCTCGACTTCACCCGCGGGTTCGCCGAGGAGTGCGCCAAGGTCGGCGCAGGCCTGGTGGGCGGCGACGTGAGCCGTGCGGACCAGGTGGTCGTGTCGATCACCGCCATGGGTGCCTGCACGGTCTCCCCGGTGCTGCGCTCCGGCGCCGCGCCCGGCGACGTGCTGGCGATCTGCGGCCGCCAGGGTTGGGCGGCCGGGGGACTGGCCGTGCTGGGTCGCGGCTTCCGGTCCCCGCGGGTGCTCGTCGAGGCCTACCGGCGCCCCGAACCTCCGTACGCCGCAGGACCGATCGCCGCCGAGGCCGGTGCGAGCGCGATGGTCGACATCTCCGACGGTCTCCTCGCCGAGGCCGGGCACCTCGCCACCGCCTCCGGCGTGAGCATCGACGTGACCACGAGCGCCTTCGAGGTGCCAGAGCCGCTGCTCGCCGTCGGTCAGGCGACCGGGGCGGATCCGCTGGAGTTCATCCTCGGGGGCGGGGACGACCACGCCCTCCTGGCCACGTTCCCGCCCGGTGTGGCGCTGCCGGAGGGCTGGTTGCGGATCGGTTCGGTCGGACCGCTCACCGGCGAGGCGGTCGTGACCGTCGACGGGGCGTCGTACGACGGGCCCAGGGGCTGGTCCCACTTCTGATCGGGAAAACGCCAGAGGCCGCCACCCGAAGGTGACGGCCTCTGGTGAAGCGGTGGGGCTCAGGTCAGCGGGTGACCTTGCCGGCCTTGATGCAGCCGGTGCACACGTTGAGGCGCTTCGGGGTGCCGTTCACCTTGGCGCGCACGCGCTGGATGTTCGGGTCGAAGCGACGCTTGGTGATCTTGCGCGACCACGGCCGGTTGTTGCCGAAGGTCGGCTTCTTGTCGCAGATGTCGCACACGGCGGCCATGGGTAACTCCTGGGAGATCGCGGTCAAAGCACTGTCAATAACAATCTTGCAAGTCAGTCGGCCCGCGCGCGGACGGCGCTTCGGGCAACCGGACGAGAATAGCCGAGGAACGTGCCGTGGCCGAAATCGACGGGCTGCCGGTGCAGGCCACTAGTGTGACCTCGATGGACGAGGGGACGACGCCCGGCGCGGCGAACGAGGCACGCGCTGCCGGCATCGAGCTCGGCACCGTGGCCCGCTTCGTCGACATCGCGGTCGACGCCCTCGCCCAGGCGCGCGAGGAGATCGACGCCCTCAACGTCTACCCCGTGCCCGACGGCGACACCGGTACGAACATGTACCTCACCGTCGTCGCGGCGCGGGATGCGATCCGCGAGGCGCGCGCCGAGTCCGGTGCGCCGAGCCCGGCCGTCTACGCCGCGCTCGCCCGAGGCGCGCTGCTGGGAGCCCGGGGCAACTCCGGCGTGATCCTCAGCGAGATGCTCGGCGCGACCGTACGCCGCATCGCTGCCGCGCACCCGCAGGAGAGCAACGCCACGGTGCTCGCCGACGCGCTGTGTCAGGCGTCCGAGGCGAGCTATGCCGCGGTCGGCGAGCCCGTCGAGGGCACCATGCTGACGGTCCTGCGGGCGGCGGCGGAGGCCGCGGTCGAGCGCGCGGCCCGGCCGGGCGCCCGCAGCAGCGAGGTCCTCACGGTGGCCGCTGCCGCGGCCAGGGAGGCCCTCGGGCGCACGCCCGAACAGCTCGAGGTCCTGGCCCAGGCCGGCGTCGTCGACGCCGGGGGCCGCGGGCTGTCGGTGATCCTGGACGCCGCCGAGACCGTGCTGACGGGGCGGCGGCCGATGCCGGTGACCTCCCCGCTCGGCCGTCATGCCATCCCGGTCCCGCACCTGGTCGCTGCCGGGGACGACCTCAGCGAGGACGGTCCTGCCTACGAGGTGATGTACCTCCTCGACGGAGGCGACGAGGAGGCCGCCGCGCTGCGCGTGCGACTCGGCGAGCTCGGTGACTCGGTCGTCGTGGTCGGCGGTGACCGGCTCTGGAACGTGCACGTGCACACCGACGACGTTGGTGCGGCGATCGAGGCCGGCCTGGAGGCGGGCCGCCCGCACCGGATCCGGGTGACCCACTTCGCCGAGCAGATCGCGCTCAAGGAGGCCGAGTCGGCCCTGCCCGTCGCCGCGAGCCTGCCCGCCCTGGCGGGACGCAGTGTCGTCGCCGTCGCGGCGGGTCCCGGTCTGGCCGCCCTCTTCGAGGAGGCCGGCGCCGTCGTGGTCACCGGCGGCGCGGGCAAGCGGCCCTCGACGGGGGAGCTGCTCGCCTCGATCACCGCCTGCGGAGCGCGCGAGGTCGTCGTGCTGCCCAACGACGAACCGACCGTACGGGCCGCACTCGCCGCCGCCAGCACCGCCGAGGCCGACCACGGCACCCGCGGCCTGCGGGTCGCGGTGATCCCGACCCATGCGCAGGTCCAGGGACTCGCCGCGCTCGCGGTGCACGAGCCGGGTCGCACCTTCGACCAGGACGTCACCGAGATGACCGCCACCGCGCGCCACGTGCGCCACGGCGCCGTGACGATCGCCGCACGCCAGGCGATGACCATGGCGGGGCCGTGCGAGCCCGGCGACGCGCTCGGGGTCATCGCCGGCGACTTCGCGGTGGTCGGCGCCGAGCTGGGCTCGGTGGCACTCGTGGTGCTCGACCGGCTGCTGGCGGCAGGTGGCGAGCTGGTCACCCTGGTGAGCGGCACGGAGGTCGGCGACCTCGCCGACCGCGCCACCGCGTGGGTCGAGGAGTTCCACCCCCATGTCGACGTCGTGGTGTACGACGGTGGCCAGGAGCGGTACCCGCTCCTCATGTCGGTCGAGTAGACCAACACCAGACCATTGACCCGGAAGGGCGAACCACCGGTGGCGATCACCTTCGACTCACCCCTCACGACCGTGCTGGGCGCGGCGACCCCTGCCCAGCGCAAGAAGTTCGAGGACGGCCTCGGCCTGCGCACGGTCGGGGACCTGCTGCACCACTTCCCGCGGCGCTACCTCGAGACCGGTTCGCTGACCCGCGTCGGCGACCTGCGCATCGGTCAGCTCCTCTGCGTGGTCGGCGAGATCAGCGAGTGCCAGACGCTCCGCTACAACGACCGGCGGACCGGCCGGCCGGCGTACCGCGTCGAGGCGACCCTGCGCACCGGCGGCCCGAGCCTGCGGATGACCTTCTTCGCCAAGAACCAGCACACGGCCGACTGGCACGCGAGCCGCGTGGCGCTGGGCAACCGTGGGGTCTTCCTGGGCAAGGCGGACCGGTTCCGCGACCAGTGGCAGCTGGTCAACCCGCAGCTCAGCATCTTCGGGATGAGTGACGACGACGAGGACAGCGCCGTCCAGGAGGTGCTCGAGTTCGGCACCCTCTACCCGATCTATCCCCTCACCAAGGGCATCCAGACCTGGGACGTCGCCAGGGCGGTGAAGTTCGCGCGGTCGGTCGTGGAGGGCGTGCCCGAGGTGCTGCCGGCCACCGTCCGCGACGAGTACGACGTCGCCGCGATCGACGACGCCTACCAGTGGGTCCACCGGCCCGAGGACCGCGACCAGGTCGAGCGGGCACACCACCGCTTCCGCTTCGAGGAGGCGCTGGTCACCCAGCTGGTGCTGGGCCGCCGCCGTCGGGCGACCCGGTCGCTCGGCGCCACCGTGCGCGACGGCGGGGACGGCGCGATCCTGGCGGCCTTCGACGAGCGGTTGCCCTACACGCTCACGGCCGGGCAGGACAGCGTCGGACGCGAGATCGACCACGACCTCGCCCAGGGACACCCGATGAACCGGTTGCTGCAGGGCGAGGTCGGCTCGGGCAAGACGCTCGTCGCCCTGCGGGCGATGCTGCGGGTGGTCGACTCCGGTGGCCAGGCTGCGCTCCTGGCGCCGACCGAGGTGCTCGCCCAGCAGCACCACCGCTCGATCGTGACCCTGCTCGGCGAGCTCGCAGACGGCGGCACCCTCTTCGGATCGGGGCCCGGCACGCGTGTCGAGCTCCTCACCGGCTCGATGACCAAGACGCAGCGCACCGGCCCGCTCTCGCGGATCGCGACCGGCGATGCGGGCATCGTGATCGGCACCCACGCCCTCCTGCAGGACCAGGTGAGCTTCTTCGACCTCGGCCTGGTGGTCGTCGACGAGCAGCACCGGTTCGGTGTCGAGCAGCGCGCGGCACTCACCGACAAGGCGACCGCACCCCCGCACCTGCTGGTGATGACGGCGACACCGATCCCGCGGACCGTCGCGATGACCGTCTTCGGCGACCTGGAGACCTCCACGCTGAGCGAGCTGCCGGCCGGGCGCGCGCCGATCCAGTCCAACGTCGTGCCCCTCGCCGAGCAGCCCACCTGGCTCGACCGGGTCTGGGCCCGGGCGCGCGAGGAGGTCGACAAGGGCCACCAGGTCTATGTCGTGTGCCCGCGCATCGCCGGTGACGAGCACGAGGCGGGTCAGGTGGACGTCGTCGACCTGCCCGGCGAGGACGACGAGACCCCGCCCGCGGTCCCGGCCGGGGGAGCGGCGGCGGTCGAGGAGGTCGTCGAGCGGCTCGGCAGCGGTGCGTTGGCGGGCCTGCGCATCGGCCGGCTCCACGGCCGGCTCCCTGCCGACGAGAAGGACGCCACGATGCGCGCCTTCGCCGACGGCGCGCTCGACGTCCTGGTGTCGACCACCGTGATCGAGGTGGGCGTCGACGTGGCCAACGCCACCGCGATGGTCATCCTCGACGCCGACCGGTTCGGGATCTCCCAGCTCCACCAGCTGCGTGGTCGCGTCGGTCGGGGCGGGTTGCCCGGGCTGTGCCTGCTCGTGACCCGCACCGAGGCGGAGACGCCGGCGCGCGAGCGCCTGGACGCGGTCGCCTCCACCACCGACGGCTTCCTGCTCAGTCGCATCGACCTCGAGCAGCGCAGGGAGGGCGACGTGCTCGGGGCCTCCCAGGCCGGTCGGCGCTCGAGCCTGGAGAATCTCCGTGTGCTGCGCGACGAGGACACCATCGTCGCCGCCCGCGAAGCCGCCGAGACGCTGCTCGACGACGGGACGGACCTCGCCCACGTGCCGGGGCTCGCCGTCGCCGTACGCGATCTCGAGCAGTCGCAGCAGGCCGATTTCGTGGACAAGTCATGAGGAGGACGGCGTGACGCGCATCATCGCCGGGCGGGCTGGCGGACGACGGCTCCAGACGCCGCCGGGGGACGCGACCCGACCCACCAGCGACCGGGTCCGCGAGGCCCTGTTCTCGGTGCTCGAGGCCCGCGTTGGCTCCTTGCAGGACCTGCGGTTCCTCGACCTGTACGCCGGCTCCGGCGCGATCGGGCTCGAAGGCTGGTCACGTGGTGCCGCTGGCGTGACGTTCGTGGAGTCCGACCGGCGCACGGCCGAGCTGATCCGGGCCAACGCCGGCACCATCGGCTGCGACGTGGCCGAGGTGGTGGCCCGGTCGGTCCAGACAGTTCTCGAGACGGGGCCGGCGGCGCCGTACGACCTGGTCTTCTCCGACCCGCCCTACCCGCTCGAGGACGACGTGCTCACCGCGGACCTCGCGGCCCTCGTCGCCCACGGCTGGCTCGCCGAGGAGGCGGTGGTCGTCGTGGAGCGGTCGCGCCGCAGCCCGGAACCCACGTGGCCCGAGGGGCTCGAGCCGCTGGCCGGCAAGCGGCGACTCAAGAAGTACGGCGAGACGCACCTGTGGCTCGCGGAGTTTGCCGGTCCGGACGAGGCGACCGATAGCCTCGCCCCATGACCCGTGCGGTGTGTCCCGGCTCCTTCGACCCGGTGACGAACGGCCACGTCGACATCTTCCGGCGCTCGGCTGCGCTCTTCGACGAGCTCGTCGTCGCCACGGGCACCAACATCTCCAAGTCGCGGCTCTTCGATCCCGAGGAGCGGCTCGAGATGCTCCGCGAGTCGTGCGCGGACCTCCCGAACGTCACGGTGATGGGCTTCACCGGCCTGATCGTCGACTTCTGTCGCGAGATCGACGCCCAGGCCATCGTCAAGGGCCTGCGCGGGGGCAACGACTACGAGTACGAGCTCCCGATGGCGCAGATGAACGCCCACCTCACCGGGGTGGAGACGGTGTTCGTCCCGACCACGGCCAGCCTCGGCTACGTCTCCTCGAGCCTGGTCAAGGAGGTCGCCACGCTGGGTGGCGACATCTCCGGTCTGGTGCCGCCCGCCGTGGAGGCCCGGCTGGCCGCTCGGCTCGCCGAGAGGGCGGCTGCACAGTGACCCGGCTCCGGCTCGGATTTTGTCCGCCTCCTTCCCCCCACTACGATCGGTGTGTTCTGTTGTGCCCGGACCTGGAAGTGATCATCTGAACGGCCTGGACCCGAGAGCGCCGCTCGTGCTCGATACTCGCGAGCTCGGCCGCCGCCCGGGGTCCCAGCGTCAGGTGTCGTTGACAGTGCCGGCCCCGGCAGATCTGGGCATCGAAGTCCTCTCCGTCCCCGAGGGCGCGCCGGTCGAGCTTGACCTGCGCCTGGAGGCGGTCATGGAAGGCGTGCTCATCACCGGTTCGGCTGCGGCCACGCTGGAGGGTGAGTGCGTACGGTGCCTGGAACCGATCCGCGACGAGTTCGAGGTGAGGTTCCAGGAGCTGTTCGTCTACGACGACATCCGGGACTCGGCGGAAGCCGAGGAGGACGACGAGGTCAGCATGCTCGAGGACGACCTGGTCGACCTGGAGCCCCTGCTGCGGGATGCGGTGGTGCTCGCGCTACCGTTCCAGCCCTTGTGCCAGGACGACTGTCCCGGGTTGTGCTCCGAGTGTGGAGTGCGACTGCTGGAGCAGCCGGACCACGTGCACGAGGAGGCGATCGATCCTCGCTGGAAGGCGTTGACCACGCTGACCGACGAAGCCCAGCACGACCCCACAGACTGACGACGCGCTCGACCTGAGCGCAACGAACCAAGGAGAAGACAGTGGCTGTTCCGAAGCGGAAGATGTCGCGCAGCAACACGCGTCACCGTCGCTCGCAGTGGAAGGCTGTCGCCCCGGTGCTGGCCACCTGCGCCAACCCGGCCTGCGGTGCCAAGCACCTCCCGCACCGTGCCTGCGGCACCTGCGGCCAGTACGGCGCCCGCGCCGCCCGCCGCCAGGTCCTCTGAGGCCTTCGCCCATCACCATCGACGACGGCAGCTACGCCGGACTGCGTCGAGCGCTCGGGGATCCCATCCTGGACCCCGGGCTGCTCGACCGCGCCCTGACGCACCGGTCCTACGCGTACGAGAACGGTGGTCTCCCGACCAACGAGCGCCTGGAGTTCCTGGGCGACTCGGTGCTCGGGGTCGTCGTCACCGAGACGCTGTACCTGACCCACCCCGATCTCTCCGAGGGTCGCCTCGCCAAGCTGCGTGCCGCGGTCGTCAATGCCCGCGCCCTGGCGGTCGTCGCCCGTGAGATCGGCCTCGGCGAGCACATCAAGCTCGGCCGCGGCGAAGAGGCCACCGGTGGTCGCGATAAGGCATCGATCCTGTCCGACACCGTCGAGGCCGTCATCGGCGCGATCCACCTCAGCGGTGGCGGCATCACGACCTCGTCCGAGGTCGTGCACCGTCTCTTCGACCCGCTCATCGTGGCCGCGTCGGCGCTCGGCGCCGGTCTCGACTGGAAGACCTCCCTGCAGGAGCTCGCCGCGGACCAGAGCCTCGGTGTGCCCGAGTACGTCCTGGCCGACGAGGGCCCGGACCACATGAAGACCTTCACCGCCCAGGTGCGCGTCGGCGAGAAGCTCTACGGCAACGGCCGGGGTCGCTCCAAGAAGGAAGCCGAGCAGGGCGCTGCCGAGACGGCGTACGGCGAGATCGCCACCGCGCTCGGCCTCGACTCGCACGGCCGCCCGCTCGTCGCCGGCAGCTGACCCGGACCGCCGGTGCCCGAGCTGCCCGAGGTCGAGGTCGTTCGCGCCGGCCTCGAACGCCACGTCTCCGGAGCCACGATCGCGCTCGTCGACGTGCTCCACGACCGTCCCGTACGCCGCCACCCCGGCGGGGCCTCCGGTTTCGCCGCGGCGCTGACCGGGCGCCGGATCGAGGGTGCTCGCCGGCGCGGGAAGTACCTCTGGCTCCCGCTCGACAACGGCGACGCGATCCTGGGCCACCTCGGGATGAGCGGGCAGATGCTCGTCCAGCCCGTCGATGCGCCTGCCGAGCGGCACCTGCGGGTGCGCTTCGCCCTCACCGGCACCGATCACGGCCGTGAGCTGCGCTTCGTGGACCAACGGATGTTCGGCGGTCTGTCGGTCTCCACGGGCGGCGCCGAGCTGCCGGTCGAGATCGCACACATCGCGCGGGACCCGCTCGACCCCGAGTTCGACGACGCCGCCTTCGTGGCGCGCCTGCGCAAGCGGACCTCGGGGGTCAAGCGGCTGCTGCTCGACCAGGGCCTGATCTCCGGTGTCGGCAACATCTACGCCGACGAGGCGCTGTGGCGCACCGGCCTGCACGGTGAGCGGCCGGGCGACCGACTGACCCGGGCCCAGGGCGTCGCGCTGCTGGGCCACGCGCGCACCGTGATGTCCGAGGCGCTGAGCCAGGGCGGCACGTCCTTCGACGCGCTGTACGTCAACGTCAACGGCGAGTCCGGCTACTTCGACCGCTCCCTGCACGCCTACGGACGCGAGGGCGAGCCGTGTGATCGCTGCGCGACCCCGATCCGCCGGATCGCGTTCATGAACCGGTCGTCGTACTTCTGCCCGCGCTGCCAGCCGGCTCCCCGCGCCCGCCGCTGAACACCTGACTGGACAGGTCGCGGAGGTTTGACCCGCGGCGTGGTAAGTGGGACTCTTGGAGACGGCCCCCCTTGGGGTCCGCACCCCCAATCGGAAGGCTCATCTTCATGGCCAAGGCGCTGATCGGTCACCTGAACAGCGACCTCCGCGACCCGCGTCTCGCACTCGAGAACGCTCGCCTGCGCAACCGGGTCGCCGAGCTGGAGTCCCTCGTCCTCCGCCTCTCCGAGGAGAACGACAAGCTGATGTCGGCGCGTGCCGCCGAGATCCTCACCAGTGACGCTGCGGAGATGCAGCCCGCCTGATCGCGCTGCGCACCCTGACCTCGTGAGCAGGGTCGCCGAGGCGATTGCTCCGGCCCGTCTCGGGCCGGACTTCCGCCGACTCATGGCGTCCACCTGGGTGAGCAACCTGGGAGACGGGATCGCCCTGGCGGCCGGCCCCCTGCTGGTCGCCTCGCAGACCCGCTCGCCCGCCCTCGTCTCGATGGCGTTGCTGCTGGTCGGACTGCCCTGGCTGCTGTTCGGACTGTTCGCCGGCGCCGTCGCGGACCGGGTCGACCGCAAGCAGATGGTGCTGGTCGCCAACCTGTTGCGGACCCTGGTCCTGGCCCTGCTCGTGGCCTCCATCGCGACCGGGGTGGTCAGCATCGCGGTCGTGCTCAGCGCGATGTTCCTGCTCGGGACCGCCGAGGTCTTCGCGGACACGGCCTACCGGACGTTCCTGCCGATGATGGTCGACAAGGCCGACCTCGGGATCGCCAATGCCCGGCTGCAGGCGGGGTTCATCACGCTCAACCAGTTCGCCGGCGCACCTCTGGGAGCGGCGTTGTTCGCCGTGGGCATGGCTGTCCCGTTCGGCGTCCAGATCGGCTGCGGACTGCTCGCCGTCGTCCTGGTGTCGCGGCTGGCGCTCCCGGCCGGACCCGTGCGCGGCGAGGTCGACACCCACGTCGTGCGCGACATCGCCGACGGCGTGCGCTGGATGATGGGCCACCCGCCGGTGCGTACCCTGGCGCTGGTCATCGTGACCTTCAACATCACCTGGGCGGCGGCATGGGCGATCCTGGTCCTCTACTCGCTCGACGTCCTGCACATGGGGCCGGTGGGCTACGGACTGCTCACCACGGCGGCCGCGGCCGGCGGCCTGGTCGGCACCTTCCTCTACGGCTGGGTTGAGCGGCACGTGCCCCTGGCCACGCTGATGCGGGTGTGCCTGGGTCTCGAGGTGGTCATGCACCTCGGCTTCGCGCTCACGACCGTGGCCTGGCTCGCGCTGCTGATCATGTTCGGCTTCGGCGTCTACGCGTTCCTGTGGGGCACCCTGTCCCAGGCCGTGCGGCAGCGCGCCGTGCCGATGGAGTACCAGGGGCGGGTCGGCTCGGTCTACAGCGTCGCGATCTTCGGCGGCATCGTGGTGGGGGCGGCGCTCGGGGGCTTCATCGCCGAGCACTGGGGGGTCACGGCGCCCTTCTGGTTCGCCTTCGTCGGCTCCGGGCTCACCCTGGTGCTGGTCTGGCGACAGCTGGGCCACATCGCGCACGTCGACCAGACATCCGGCCTCGACGAGGGGTAGCCTGAGGCCGCCGAGCGTGAGCAAGGGAGCCCGTGTGTACCTGAAGAGCCTGACCCTCAAGGGGTTCAAGTCCTTCGCCTCGGCGACGACCCTCCAGCTCGAGCCGGGCATCACCTGCATCGTGGGTCCGAACGGCTCCGGCAAGTCCAATGTCGTCGACGCCCTCGCCTGGGTCATGGGTGAGGCCAGTGCGAAGAGCCTGCGCGGCGGCAAGATGGACGACGTCATCTTCGCCGGCACGTCCGGCCGACCGCCGCTGGGGCGGGCCGAGGTGCTGCTGACCATCGACAACTCCGACGGCGCACTGCCGATCGAGTACTCCGAGGTCACGATCAGCCGGACCATGTTCCGCACGGGTGGCTCGGAGTACGCCATCAATGGCACTTCGTGCCGCCTGCTGGACGTCCAGGAGCTGCTGAGCGACTCCGGCATCGGTCGCGAGATGCACGTCATCGTCGGCCAGGGCCAGCTCGACACGATCCTCCACGCGACCCCCGAGGACCGACGCGGGTTCATCGAGGAGGCGGCCGGTGTCCTCAAGCACCGCAAGCGCAAGGAGAAGGCGCTCCGCAAGCTCGACTCCACCGAGGGCAACCTCACCCGGCTCAACGACCTGCTGAGCGAGATCCGGCGCCAGCTCAAGCCGCTGGGTCGTCAGGCCGAGGTGGCCCGGCGTGCTGCGACCGTCCAGGCCGACGTCCGCGACGCCCGCGCCCGCCTGCTCGCCGACGACCTCGTCACCGCACGGACCTCCCTCGAGCAGGAGCTCGCCGACGAGAGCGTGCTGCTCACCCGTCGTCAGGAGGTCGAGGCCGCGCTGGCCAGGGCCCGCGAGAACGAGGCGACCCTCGAGGCCGCCCTGCGCGAGGACCTGCCGGCGCTGTCGGCCGCCCAGGAGACGCTGTCCTCGCTCAATGCACTGCGTGAGCGCCTCCGCGGCACCCAGAGCCTCGCGGCCGAACGCGTGCGCAACGCGGCTGGCGCCGAGGCCGACGGCGACCAGATCGGTTCGGGCCGCGACCCCGAGGAGATCGAGGCCGAGGCCACCCGGCTCGCCGAGCAGGAGGCCGAGATCGCGGCCCTGGTGGCCGAGCAGCAGGTCGCCCTCGAGACCGCGGTCCAGTCGCGCCGTACGGCCGAGGAGTCCGCCGCCGCCGAGGAGCGTCGCGTCGCGGGACTCCTCCGCGCCGCCGCCGATCGTCGCGAGGGTCTGGCCCGCCTGCACGGTCAGGTCAACACGCTCCGCTCCCGGGCGACCTCGGCCGAGGGCGAGATCGGCCGGCTCGAGACCGCCCGTGCCGACGCGACTGCCCGTGCCGAGAAGTCCCAGCGCGACTTCACCGCCCTCGAGACCCGGGTCGCCGGACTGGACGCCGGCGAGGAGGGTCTCGACGCCGAGCACGAAGGTGCTGTCGCCGAGCTCGACGACATCACCGAGCGGCTCGTCAAGGTCCGCGAGGAGGCCCAGCAGGCCGACCGCGACAAGGCCGGACTGACCGCGCGCAAGGAGGCCCTGGAGATCGGGCTCTCCCGCAAGGACGGCGCAGGTGCGCTCCTCGCCGCCAGCGACACGATCTCCGGCCTCCTCGGCTCCGTGGCTGCACTGGTGGCGGTGCGGGCCGGCTACGAAGGCGCCGTGGCCGCCGCCCTCGGTGCCGCGGCCGATGCCGTCGCGGTGACCGACGCCGACTCCGCCGTCGCGGCCATCGCCCACCTCAAGTCCGACGACCTGGGCCGTGCCGGGCTCCTGCTCGGCGGGGGAGCGGCCGAGGCAGCCGGCGACTGGCCGGCCCTGCCGCCCGGGACGTCGTACGCCGTGGACGTGGTCGACTGCCCGGCCCAGGTGCGCCCCGCGCTCAACCGCCTGCTGCGCAAGGTGGCCGTGGTCGACGACCTGGCCGCCGCCCGCACGCTCGTCGCCGGACTGCCCGACGTCATCGCCGTGACCCGCGACGGCGACCTGTTCGGCGCGCACTTCGCCTCCGGCGGCTCCAACGCCAGTCAGAGCCTGATCGAGATCCAGGCCGCGGTCGAGGAGGCCACCACCTCGCTCGCCGAGGCCGTCGCGGCAGCCGAGCGGCTCTCCTTCGACCTGTCCCGTCTCGAGAACGAGCGGTCCGCGGCGCAGCAGCGCGTCGACGTCGCCCTCGCCCGGCTGCACGAGTCGGACGCGACCCTCGCCGCCGTCGCCGAGGAGCTGGGCCAGCACGGCTCGCTCGCGCGCGCTGCGCGGGCGGAGGCCGAGCGCCTGACCGAGGCGATCGCGCAGGCCGAGACGTCCCGCGAGCAGGCCCTGGTGGGACTCGCCGAGCTGGAGCAGCGCCTCGCCTCCGCGGAGGAGGACTCCGAGGAGGAGCCGGACACGACCGAGCAGGGGCGCCTCGTCGAGGTCACCCGCGCGGCCCGCCAGTCCGAGATGGAGGCACGGCTGTCGCTGCGCACCTCCGAGGAGCGGGGCCGTGCCCTGCACGGTCGGGTCGACACCATGCGCAAGGCCGCCGAGGCCGAGCGGGTCGCCCGGGCCCGCGCGGCCGAGCGTCGCGCGCGGCTGATCGCCGAGGGCCGCGCCGGCCAGGCCGTGGCGACGGCTGTGGGCTTCGCGCTGAGCCGCCTGGAGCTGTCGGTGACCCAGGCCGCCGAGCGGCGCCAGGGGATCGAGGACTCCCGCCGCGGACGCGAGCAGGAGCTGATGGGCGTACGACAGACGCTGCGCGAGCTCGCCCGCGAGCTGGAGGAGCTGGTCAGCTCGGTCCACCGCGACGAGATGGCCCGCGCCCAGCAGCGGATGCGGATCGAGCAGATCGAGGTCAAGGCCCTCGAGGAGCTCGGTCTCGAGCCCGAGGGACTGATGGCCGACTACGGCCCGGACCAGCCCGTGCCGGTGCTCGGCGACCCGGTTGCGGAGACCGACGGCGACGGCGATGACCCCGGCGACGGCGACGTCGTGGAGGGTGCCGAGCCCGAGCTGCGCACCGTGCCCTTCGTCCGCGAGGAGCAGGTCAAGAGGCTCCGCTCCGCCGAGCGGGCCCTGAGCATGCTGGGCAAGGTCAACCCGCTCGCGCTGGAGGAGTTCAGCGCGATGGAGGAGCGTCACCAGTTCCTCTCCGAGCAGCTCGAGGACCTGCGCGCGACCCGCAAGGACCTGCTCGACATCGTCAAGGACGTCGACACCAAGGTGGAGCAGGTCTTCGTCGAGGCCTACGCCGACGTCACCAAGGCGTTCGACCAGACCTTCGCGCGACTCTTCCCGGGCGGCGAGGGCCGACTCGTCCTCACCGACCCGTCCAACATGCTCACGACGGGCATTGAGGTCGAGGCCCGCCCGCCCGGCAAGAAGGTCAAGCGCCTCTCTCTGCTGTCCGGTGGCGAGCGCTCGCTGGTCGCCGTGGCCTTCCTGGTCGCGCTGTTCAAGGCACGCCCCTCGCCGTTCTACATCCTCGACGAGGTCGAGGCGGCCCTGGACGACGTCAACCTCGGCCGCCTGCTCGAGATCTACGAGGAACTGCGCGAGAACTCCCAGCTGCTCGTCATCACACACCAGAAGCGGACGATGGAGGTCGGGGACGCGTTGTACGGCGTCACCATGCGCGGTGACGGCGTCTCGGCCGTGATCAGCCAGCGGCTCCGGCGGGAGACCGCGTGAGCGCTCCGGCAGCCGGGCCCGATCGGAGCCGGCCCGACCGGGCGTCGTACAAGGCCTGGCGCACGGCGACGACGCGCTGGTCCGACGACGACGTCTACGGCCACCTCAACAACGCGCGCTACTTCGACCTGATCGACACCGCCGTCAACGTCCACCTCCACGACGAGACGGGGGTCGACATCCGCACCCTGCCCGCGATCGGCGTGGTGGCCGAGGTGTCGTGCCGCTACTTCGCCGAGATGGGCTACCCGCGTCCGATCGAGATGGGCCTGGCGGTGGAGCGGCTGGGGTCGTCCTCGGTGATCTACCGCGTCGGCCTCTTCCAGGGCGACCCCGAGGGTGAGGGCGCGCTCGCGTGCGCGGAGGGCCGTTTCGTGCACGTGTACGTCGACAACACCGATCCCGCGCGACCGGTCGTCCCGGTCCCGGACGTGATCCGCGAGGCCGTCACCCCGCTCGTCGTGTGACCTCGGCCTCCCGGTGAGCGGATGCGGTGTCGCCGGTTGCGGGATGTCACCAGGTCCGAGGCAGGATGGGAGCAATGCTCGATCCCTACTCGGAGGAGTCGAAGTGCTGTTCGTAGCGCTGGCCATCCTGTTCAGTCTCGCCGTCTCCGGTGTGGTGGTCCTCTACGTCGCCTACCCCCACCGGGGTGAATCGGTTCCGGTCGTCCCGTGGCTGGGGGACGCGATGGCGAAGGCCGCCGACGCCGCGCCCGTGATCGAGGACGACGAGCGCGACCTGCTCCGCCTGCAGTGACGTTCGCCTGATTGGATGGGCCCCATGCAGGAATGGCTCTATCTCGTCATCGGTGTCGCCGTCATCGGCGTGCTCGCCGTCGCTGGCTTCGTCACCACGCGGGTCCGCGGCCGCGGACTCCCGGAGGATGCGTCGAGCGACGTCATCGCCCGCCCGACGCCGAGCGTCGAGCCCGATGGGGCCGCCGCGCCGGAGACCGTCGAGGTCGAGGCGCCTCTGGAGCCTGCCGCGCCGTCCCTCGACATCCCGGAGAAGTCCGGGTCCCGTCTGGTCCGGCTGCGCCAGCGCCTCGCCGGGTCGAACGCACTCGGGCGCGGGCTGCTCGGCCTGCTCAGCCGCGAGAAGCTGGACGAGGACACCTGGGAGGCGATCGAGGACCTGCTGATCAGTGCCGACATCGGTGTCGCCCCGACGCAGGAGCTCGTCGAGAAGCTCCGGACCCGGCTCCGGATCGAGGGCGGTCAGGTCCCCGACGCCCGCGCCGTGCTGCGTGAGGAGCTCATCGACCTCGTCGACCCGTCGATGGACCGCGCCCTCAAGGTCAGCGGTGAGGGCGGTGCCCCGGGCGTGGTCCTCGTCGTCGGCGTCAACGGCACCGGCAAGACCACGACCGTCGGCAAGATCGCCCGGATCCTGGTCGCCGACGAGCGCACAGCCCTGTTGGCCGCCGCGGACACCTTCCGCGCGGCCGCGGCCGACCAGCTCACGACCTGGGGTGAGCGCGTCGGCGTCGAGGTCGTCCGTGGGCCCGAGGGCGGCGACCCGGCCAGCATCGCGTTCGACGCGGTCAAGCAGGGCATGGCGAGCGGCGTGCAGACCGTCGTGGTCGACACCGCCGGTCGACTCCAGAACAAGCAGGGCCTGATGGACGAGCTCGGCAAGGTCAAGCGGGTCATCGAGAAGCAGACCCCCGTCACCGAGGTGCTCCTCGTGCTCGACGCGACCACCGGCCAGAACGGCCTGATCCAGGCCAAGGTGTTCTCCGAGGCCGTCGACGTCACAGGCATCGCGCTGACCAAGCTCGACGGCTCCGCCAAGGGCGGCATCGTCATCGCCGTGCAGCGCCAGCTCGGCGTCCCGGTGAAGCTGGTCGGACTGGGAGAGGGCCCCGACGACCTGGCACCGTTCGACGCCGCCGCGTTCGTCGACGCACTCCTGAGCTGAGCTGGTGGTCGGCCTGCGTCATGGCGACGTAACGCCCGCAGGAGAGTCGTTACACGGCTGAAACACGACGCCGCGCGCGTCGAAATCAAGCCCCAGCAGTGTTCGGGGCATGGAAAACGGCTACTACACCTGGATGCTGGTGTCGGCCTCGATGGTCCTGCTGATGACGGCGCCCGGTCTGGCGTTGTTCTACGGCGGGATGAGCCGCACCAAGTCGGTCCTCAACATGATGATGATGTCCTTCAGCGCCCTCGGCGTGGTCGGCATCGTCTACGCCCTGTGGGGCTGGTCGATGACGTACAGCACGACGTACGGCGACGTGGACGGCACCACCGGCAAGGAGTTCGCGAAGCTCTTCTCCGATCCGTTCAACCAGTTCGGGCTCGAGAAGACGCTGCCGGACAACTACGTGTTCGTGGCCTTCCAGCTCACCTTCGCGGTCATCACCGCGGCCCTGATCAGCGGCGCGGTCGCGGACCGGTTGAAGTTCTCGGCCTGGCTGGTGTTCCTGCCCATCTGGGTGACGCTGTCCTACTTCCCGCTCGCCCACCAGGTGTGGGGCGGCGGATTCCTCAGTGGCGTCGAGGGCGGTCTGGCCGACCTCCTGTTCTCCGGCCCCGAGGGTGCCGAGTTCGCGCCGATCGACTACGCCGGCGGCACGGTCGTGCACATCAATGCCGGTGTCGCCGGTCTGGTCCTGGCCCTGCTCGTGGGCAAGCGGATCGGCTTCGGCAAGGAGCCGATGAAGCCGCACAACCTGACGTTGACCATGATCGGCGCCGGCCTGCTGTGGTTCGGCTGGTTCGGCTTCAACGTCGGCTCGATCGTCAACCTGGACGACTACACGACCGAGACCGGCCTGGTCTGGCTCAACACCACGCTCGCCACCTGCGCAGCGATGATGGGCTGGCTGCTGGTCGAGAAGCTCCGTGACAGCAAGTGCACCTCGCTGGGTGCCGCCTCGGGCGTCGTCGCCGGCCTGGTCGCGATCACCCCGGCCTGCGGCAACCTCGTTCCGTGGAGCGCGATGGTGCTCGGCCTGGTCGCCGGTGGTCTCTGCGCGCTGGCGGTCGGCCTCAAGTACAAGCTCGGCTACGACGACTCCCTCGACGTCGTCGGTGTCCACCTCGTCGGTGGCCTGGTCGGCACCGTGGGTGTCGGCTTCCTCGCCTCGAACAGCGGCGGACTGCTCACCGGGGGCGGCGCGGAGCAGCTGGTGGTCCAGGTGGCCGTCGCGCTCTACGCCATCGTCTGGTCGGGCATCGCCACCCTCGTCATCGGTCTCGCCCTCAAGTACACGATCGGGCTGCGGCTCGACGAGGAGGACGAGGTCGAGGGCATCGACTTCATCGAGCACGGCGAGTCGGCCTACGACTTCGGCACCGGCGGCGGAGCCCGCCGTGCCTCGGTCCTCACCCCCACCGCAACCGAGAGGTAGAGCCCATGAAGCTGGTCACGGCGGTCATCAAGCCGCACAAGTGGGAGGACGTCCGCGAGGCACTGGAGACCTTCGGCGTCACCGGGATGACGGTGAGCGAGGTCAGCGGCTACGGCCGTCAGAAGGGCCACACCGAGGTCTACCGCGGCGCCGAGTACGACATCGCGCTCGTGCCCAAGATCCGCATCGAGATCGTGGTGGACGACCCGGACACCGAGGACATCGTCGGGATCATCACCAAGACCGCCCACACCGGCCGGATCGGTGACGGCAAGGTCTGGGTGAGCCCGATCGAGACCGTCGTCCGGGTCCGCACGGGAGACAAGGACACGGCCGCGATCTGAGTCCGCTCGCCGTACCCGGTCCGCCGTGACCGGGTGCGGGGAGGGCTCATTCACCGTCGTGTAACGCGCCACGGAAGACCTGTTACACGCCGGTAACAATGCGACCGCACAGTTTTCGGATGCCTGAACTGTTCCTGCCTCCTGCCGTGGTGACCGCCGCCGCCAGCACCGACGTGAGCACCGCCGCCGGTGACACGGCCTGGCTGCTCGCCGCCTCGGCCCTCGTCCTGCTCATGGCTCCGGGCCTCGCCCTGTTCTACGGCGGCATGGTCCGCTCCAAGAGCGTCCTCAACATGATCATGATGGTCTTCGGTGCCCTCGCCGTGGTCATGGTGGTGTGGGTCCTGGTGGGTTACTCGATCGCCTTCGGCGACGACCTCGGTGGTGGCCTCGTCGGTGACCCGACGCAGTACGCCGGGTTCCGGGGCATGCTCGAGCCGGATCCCGACGCGGCGTACCCGATCAGCCTCTTCGCGGCCTTCCAGGGCCTCTTCGCGGTGATCACCGTCGGCCTGATCGCCGGTGCGATCGCGGACCGCACCCGTTTCGGCACCTGGCTCCTCTTCGCCGGCCTGTGGACCGTCCTGGTCTACGCGCCGGTTGCGCACTGGATCTTCGACTTCAGCTCCGGTGAGCACGTCGGCGGCTGGATGGCCAACGAGCTCGGCGCCCTCGACTTCGCCGGTGGCACCGCGGTCGAGATCAACTCCGGTGCGGCGGGCCTCGCGGCCGCCCTCGTCCTGGGCCGCCGCGTCGGTTTCGGCCGGGAGCCGATGAAGCCGCACAACCTGACCCTGGTCATGCTCGGCGCCGGCCTGCTGTGGTTCGGCTGGTTCGGCTTCAACGCCGGCTCGGCCCTCGCGGCCAACAACACGGCCGCGATCGTCTTCGTGAACACGCTCCTCGCCGGGTGCACGGGCCTGCTGGCCTGGCTCGCGGTCGAGCGCTTCCGCGACGGCCACGCCACCTCGTTCGGTGCCGCCTCCGGCGTCGTCGCCGGACTGGTCGCGATCACCCCGTCGTGCGGCTCGGTGACCCCGATCGGCGCCATGGCGGTCGGTCTCGTCGCTGGTGCGATCTGTGCGCTGGCCGTCGGCCTGAAGTACCACTTCAAGTACGACGACTCGCTCGACGTCGTCGGCGTCCACCTCGTCGGTGGCCTGGTCGGCACGATCCTGATCGGCTTCCTGGCGTCGTCGTCGGTGACCAGCGTCGACGGCCTCTTCTACGGCGGCGGTGCCGACCAGCTCGGCAAGCAGCTCGTGGCGGCCGGGGCGACCCTGGCGTACTCCTTCACGGCGACCGCGCTGCTGGTGTGGCTGCTGGAGAAGACCATCGGCTTCCGGGTCGACCCGGACCACGAGGTGGCCGGTGTGGACCTCGTGATCCACGCCGAGACGGCGTACGACCTGAACATCACCGGCGGTGCCCGCCCCCATTTCGGCCCCGGTACTGGAAGCATGCACTCATGAAGCTCATCAGCGCGGTGGTGAAGCCACACAAGTGGGAGGACGTCCGGCAGGCCCTGGAGTCCGTCGGTGTCAATGGCATGACGGTCAGCGAGGTCAGTGGTTACGGTCGCCAGAAGGGGCACACCGAGGTCTACCGGGGTGCCGAGTACGACATCGCGATGGTGCCGAAGGTGCGCATCGAGATCGTTGCCGACGACCACGACGTGGAGCAGATCGTCGAGACGATCACCAAGGCTGCGCAGACCGGCAAGGTCGGCGACGGCAAGATCTGGGTGACGCCCGTGGAGTCGGTCGTGCGCGTGCGCACGGGCGACACCGGTTCGTCCGCGGTCTGACGCGGGACCGGGCCGAACCAGAAGATGACCGCCGCTGATCGCGTCACCCGTACTTCTGCGATTGACGCCCTCTGCGGCAAGGCGTACGACGACGCGGGCGGCCCCGACAGCGGGGTCGCTCTCGTCGCGGTCGGTGGCTTCGGTCGTGGTGACATGGCGCCCTTCTCCGACCTCGACGTCGTCCTCGTCTCGGCCGACGGAGTCGCCGAGGAACGGGGGGAGTGGTGGACCGAGTTCGCGGGACAGGTCTGGTACCCGCTGTGGGACTCCGGGGTGAAGCTGGACCACTCGGTTCGCTCGCTGCCCGAGATGCTGACCGCGGCCGAGAACGACGTCCGGGTGGCCTCCGGGCTGCTCGACGTGCGGCACGTCGCCGGCGACTACAGCCTGGCCATCCAGCTCCGCACCACGATCCTGGCGCAGTGGCGGCGCCAGGCCCGGTCGCGGCTGCCGGAGCTGCGCGAGATGGTGCTCAGCCGGCACCGCCTGGTCGGTGAGCTCGCCCACCTGTCGATGCCGGACCTCAAGGAGTCGGAGGGCGGCCTGCGAGATGCCACCGTTCTCAAGAGCCTGACCGCGACCTGGTTGGTCGACGTGCCCGCGGCCGACCTCGAGCGATGCCGGATGCAGCTGCTCGACGTGCGCGACGTCCTGCACGAGGCGGCCGGCCGGGCGACCGACCGGATCGCGCCGGAGCACTGGGGCCTGCTCGCCGAGGGCCTCGACCTGGCTGACGAACGCGCTGCCCAGCGTCACGTCCGCGAGCTCGGGCGTCGACTGACCCACCTGTCCCGGCTCGCCTGGCGACGCACGGACGACGTCCTGCGCCGCACCCCCGCCACCAAGCCGCGCCGTCCTGAGCTGGACCGGATCGCGCGGGGGGTGGCGCTGTCCAAGGGCGAGGTCGTCCTCGACAAGGGCGCCCGACCGGGATCCGACCCGGTGCTGCTGCTCCGCGCGGCCGCCGAGGCCGCGACGCGCGACGTGGTGCTGGCGCCGCCCACCGCCGCCCGCCTGGTGCGGGAGTGTCCGCCGCTGCCGAATCCCTGGCCCGACGAGGCGCGTCAGCAGATGGTGCGCCTGCTGGCCGCCGGTCCCGGTCTGCTCGGAGTCTGGGAGACCCTGGAGGAGACCGGTGCCCTGGACCGGATCCTGCCCGAGTGGGAGCGGATCCGGCTGCTGCCCCACGCGTCGGTGATCCACCGCTTCACCGTCGACCGACACGTCGTGGAGACGTGCGTCGAGGCCGCCGCCCTGATCAGGGGGGTGTCGCGCCCCGACGTCCTCGTCGTCGCCGCGCTCCTGCACGACATCGGCAAGGGCGGTCTCACCGAGCACAGCGTCGCCGGTGCACCGATCGCCCGGGAGATCGCCACCCGGATGGGGTTCGCGCCCGACGAGGTCGACCTGATCAGCCAGCTCGTGCGCTGGCACCTCCTGCTCGCCGAGATCGCCACCACCCGCGACCCCGACGACCCGGCCACCCTCGACGCACTCACCGAGCACATCTCCACACCCGAGGCGCTGGCGCTGCTGGCGGCGTTGACCGAGGCGGACGCCAAGGCCGCCTCGCCCAAGGCGTGGTCCTCGTGGCGGGCCGGGCTGATCCTCGACCTCGCTCGACGCGCCCGGGTCCA
This sequence comes from Nocardioides sp. Root190, assembly GCF_001428565.1. Taxonomy (GTDB): domain Bacteria; phylum Actinomycetota; class Actinomycetes; order Propionibacteriales; family Nocardioidaceae; genus Nocardioides. The sequence continues at coordinate 459,704 of NZ_LMIA01000009.1, forward strand.
GCTCGAGCAGGGGACCGTGCCGCCGCCGTTCAGCGTCGAGGAGATCGAGGTCCCCGAGGTCACTCTGGCCGGCGGCATCTCGATCACCGTCGACCAGGTCGGCGACGGCGCGCGCGTCACCACGGTGGCGCCGGACCGCGTGGGCCTGCTCGCCGACGTCGCGGCGATGTTCGCCCTGCGGCGGGTCGTCGTCCGCGCGGCACGGATCTGGTCGCAGGGGGAGTTCGCGGTCTCGGTCTGGGACGTCGCCGACGACTTCCACGACGCACGCGCGCTGCGCGACCAGCTCGAGGCGATCACCGCACGCCGGGTCGAGCCCGCCACACGGCTGGCTCCCCGTGACCTCGTCGTGGGCGGCCTGGCTCCCACCGTCGTCGTACGCCCCGAGGCCAGCGACCACGCGACCGTCATCGAGGTCCGGGCCGCCGACCGGGTCGGGGTCGTCTATCTCGTCAGCTCCGCACTCGCTGCGATGGAGGTGACGGTGCGTTCCGCGCACGTCTCCACCCTCGGCCCCCAGGCGGTCGACGTGTTCTACGTCCAGGAGGCATCCGCGGGCGCCCTGTCCGAGACGCGCGCCGCCGAGGCGGCCCACGCCGTGCGCGAGGCGATCACCGGCTCCTGAGCCGGGTCGGCGCTGGTCAGCAGCAGCGCGACTGCGGGCGGTGCTCCCGCTCGTCGGCCCGGTGACGCTCCCAGGCCCTGCGGCTGATCGGCTCGGTGCCCTCGGTGGCGCACCGGGCGGCGTACTCGTCCCAGCGCGCCTCGCCGGTCATCTCGCGGACGTACCACCGCACGCCCCGCCAGACCCGGAGCACCGCACTCATCGGGGACTCCCCGAGAGCTGCGACTCCTCCCACTCCCGCTGCGCCGCCTTCTCCTCCGCCGTGGCGAAGAAGTCGGCCGGCGCCACGATCTTCGACGGCGTCGCGGGAACCTCGGTCGTGGGCAGGCTGCCGGCGCGCACTGCCCGGACCCACACGACGAGGGCGTTCGCGACCACGACGATGACGAGCACGGCGAAACTCAGCTGGAGCACGCCGTTGGTCGTCGAGTTCGTGATGACCTGGTCCATCTGGCCGACGTCCTTGGCCGGAGCCAGCACCTCGCCGGCATCGCGGGCGTCGCGGTAGCGGTCGGCCTGGGCGAAGTACCCGATCGCGGGATTGTCGGAGAACACCTTCTGCCACGACGCGGTCATCGTGGTGACCAGGTCCCACACGAGCGGGACCAGCGGGACCCACACCCAGCGCGCCTTGCCGTGCTTGAGCATCAGCGTCACGCACAGGCACAGCGCGATCGCGGCGAGCAGCTGGTTGCTGATGCCGAACAGCGGGAACAGCTGGTTGATCCCGCCGAGGGGATCGGTCACGCCGACGTAGAGCATGTAGCCCCACGCGGCGACGACGACGGCGCTGGCACCCCACGCGGCGGGCTTCCAGGACGTGTCGCCGAAGCGCGGCCAGAAGTTGCCGATCGTGTCCTGGAGCATGAAGCGGCCGACCCGGGTGCCCGCGTCGACGGCGGTCAGGATGAAGAGCGCCTCGAACATGATCGCGAAGTGGTACCAGAAGGCGGCGAGCCCGCCGCCGAACGCATCGGTGAAGATCGTGGAGATGCCGACCGCCAGTGTGGGGGCACCTCCCGTCCGCGAGACGAGGCTGGGTTCCTGGACGGCCGCAGCCGCCTGGGTGAGGGTGTCGGGGGAGATGGTGAAGCCGAGCGTCCCGACGAACTCCGCGGCGGAGGCGGCCGTGCCGCCGGTGGCGCCTGCCGGGCTGTTCATGGCGAAGTAGAGGCCCTGGTCGATGACGCAGGCGGCGATGAGGGCGCTGATCGCGACGAACGACTCCATCAGCATGCCGCCGTAGCCGATCATCCGGACCTGGCCCTCCTTGGCGATCATCTTCGGGGTGGTGCCCGAGGAGATCAGCGCGTGGAAGCCGGACAGCGCGCCGCACGCGATGGTGATGAAGACGAACGGGAAGAGCTTGCCGGCGAACACCGGCCCGTCGCCGTCCAGCGCGAAGCTCGTGACGTCCTCGTTCTGCAGGGCCGGTCGCGCGAGCAGCAGGCCCACGGCGAGGAGCACGATCACGCCGACCTTCATGAAGGTCGAGAGGTAGTCGCGCGGGGTGAGGAGCATCCAGACCGGCAGGACCGAGGCGATGAAGCCATAGACGATCAGGCAGATCGTGAGGGTCTCGTGGGACAGGGTCAGGGTCTCACCCAGGCCGGTGTCGTCGATCCAGCCGCCGACGATGATCGCGAGCAGCAGCAGGGCGACGCCGATCGCGGTCGTCTCGCTCACCCGACCGGGGCGCAGGTAGCGCAGGTAGAAGCCCATGAAGAGAGCGATGGGGATGGTCAGGCCGATCGAGAAGACGCCCCACGGGGACTCGGCGAGGGCGTTGACGACGACCAGGGCGAGGACGGCCAGGATGATGATCATGATCGCGAACACCGCGATCAGGGCGGCCGTGCCACCGATCACGCCGATCTCGTCGCGCACCATCTGGCCCAGGCTCTTGCCGTCGCGGCGCATCGAGAAGAACAACACCATCATGTCCTGCACGGCGCCGGCCAGGATCACCCCGACGATGATCCAGATCGTCCCCGGGAGGTAGCCCATCTGCGCCGCGAGGACCGGCCCGACGAGCGGTCCGGCCCCGGCGATGGCCGCGAAGTGGTGTCCGAAGAGCACCCGGCGGTCGGTGACGTCGTAGTCCTGACCGTTCTCGAGCCGTTCGGCCGGGGTGGCCCGGGTGTCGTCGACCCCGAGCACCCGGTTCGCGATGAAGCGGGCGTAGAACCGGTAGGCGATCGCGTACGACGCCAGCGCGGCGAACAGGATCCAGAGCGCCGACACCTCCTCCCCGCGGGACAGGGCGAGCACCGTCCAGCAGACCGCACCGACCAGGGCGATGCTGCCCCAGAGTGCAATGCCGGCCGGTGTGAACCGGCGGCGCGGGCCACCGGGGCGTCGTACGGATGTGGTGGTCGCCATGTGGATCCTCCTTGACCCGGCGGGGTGCCCCCGATGGCACTCCCGACCACTGCGCAGGTGCTCAGCCCCAGCGCAGTACCCTCGGACGTCCACCGCAGACGTCGGGCCTGAGGGCCCGCACGGCTACGATCGGTGTTCGAAGACTTCACTTCCACCGACGAATCCGACGAATCCGACGAGGACGCAACGCTCTTGTTCGCCACACTTTCCGATCGCCTGACCGCGACCTTCAAGAACCTGCGCGGCAAGGGACGGCTCTCCGAGGCCGACATCGACGCCACCGCCCGGGAGATCCGGATCGCGCTGCTCGAGGCCGACGTCGCTCTGCCGGTGGTCAAGGACTTCGTGGCCGCGGTCAAGGAGCGCGCCCGCGGCGTGGAGGTCAGCGGTGCGCTGAACCCCGCGCAGCAGGTCGTCAAGATCGTCAACGAGGAGCTCGTCACCGTCCTCGGCGGCGAGACCCGCCGCCTGCGGTACGCCAAGACCGGGCCGACGGTGATCATGCTCGCCGGCCTCCAGGGCGCCGGCAAGACGACCCTCGCCGCCAAGCTCGCCCTCTGGCTCAAGGAGCAGGGCAAGACGCCGATGCTGGTCGCCTGCGACCTCCAGCGGCCCAACGCGGTCCAGCAGCTCCAGGTCAATGGCGAGAAGGTCGGCGTGCCGGTCTTCGCGCCGGAGGCGGGCAACGGCGCGGGTGACCCCGTGGCCGTGGCCCGGGCCTCGATCGAGGAGGCGAAGCGCAAGCTGCACGACGTCGTCATCGTCGACACCGCGGGTCGCCTCGGTGTCGACACGGAGATGATGTCGCAGGCCATCGGGATCCGCGACGCGGTCCAGCCCGACGAGGTCCTCTTCGTCGTCGACGCGATGATCGGCCAGGACGCGCTGACGACCGCGCAGGCCTTCCTCGACGGTGTCGGGTACGACGGCGTGGTCCTCACCAAGCTCGACGGCGACGCCCGCGGTGGCGCCGCCCTGTCGATCCGCCAGGTGACCGGCCGACCGGTGATGTTCGCCTCCACCGGCGAGAAGATGACCGACTTCGACGTCTTCCACCCGGACCGGATGGCCTCGCGCATCCTGGACATGGGCGACGTCCTGACCCTGATCGAGCAGGCCGAGAAGGCCTTCGACCAGGACGAGGCGATGCGCGCCGCCGAGAAGCTCACCGGCGGCGACTTCACCCTCGACGACTTCCTTGCCCAGATGCAGCAGCTGAAGAAGCTGGGCTCGATGACCAGCATCCTCAAGATGCTCCCGGGCATGGGTCAGATCCGGGACCAGCTCGAGAACTTCGACGAGCGCGAGATCGACCGCGTCGAGGCCATCATCCGCTCGATGACGCCGGCCGAGCGCGCCAACCCGAAGATGATCGACGGTTCGCGCCGGGCCCGCATCGCCAAGGGTTCGGGCCGTGCGGTCTCCGACGTCAACGGTCTGGTCGACCGTTTCTTCGAGGCCCGCAAGATGATGATGCAGATGGCCCGCGGCGGCGGCATGCCGGGCATGCCCGGGATCCCCGGCATGGGCGGACCGGGCGGCGGCAAGCGCGTCACCCAGAAGCAGAAGCAGAAGGCGAAGAGCAAGGGCGGCCAGCGTCGCTCGGGCAACCCCGCCAAGGCCGCGCAGGAGGCGGCTGCTGCCAAGGAGAAGGCCGACCAGGCGACGCCGAACCCGTTCGGCATCGGCGAGGACGTCGACTACGAGGCCGCGGCCGAGAACCTGCAGCTGCCGAAGGACTTCTCGAAGTTCCTGAAGTGACCTGCCCGTGACGACCATGGAGCGGGCGCGCCGCCTGTCGCTCGAGCGGCCGGACGGACCCCTGCCCTGCCCGATCTGCGTCGCCGAGGTCAAGGGCGCCAACCTGGAGCGCCACCTCGCCAAGACCCACGCCGGGGGACTCGAGGCGGCGGCGCACGGGTCCCGCTGGGGTGGCCGGGAGCGGGTCGGGTCGCGTCGACTGCTCGGTCTGGCGATCCTCGGGGCGATCGCTGCGGCGGCGTACACCGTGATGTCGGGCAAGGAGGACGACCGGATCATCATCGGCTCGGGCCTGTTGCTGGCGACGTCCATGATCGTCTGGGCTGCGGTGGCCTGGGGTGCTCCGCTGTTCCCGGGACGCCTGCGGCTCGACGCCCACGGCGCACTGCTGCGGCACTCGTTCGGCCTGGGCCGTCGCCGGCTGCGCTCGCTCGACGGTGTCGTGCTGGGCAGCGCCTGGGAGAGCCGCCCGTCAGGGAACTCCGGCAACGACGACAGCTACGCCAGCGTCGATGCCCGCATCGGAACCTACCTGCAGCTGCGTGCTGGCCGTCGCCGGATCACGGTCCACTGCCGGGCAGGCGGCTCGGTGCGCTCCACGTGGTCGGGGTGGACGCAGGGGCCACGTCGCAAGCGCCTCGACATCACCCTCGACCGGCGACAGTTCGTCGCGCTCCAGCTCGCGCTCTGGGAGCTCGGCCTCCTCCAGCCGCGGACCGCGGCCGGCGGTGGGACGACCCGACCGTGAGACCCGCCGGGAGCGTCCTGGTGGTCGACGGCGCGAACGTCGTCGGTGCTCGCCCGGACGGCTGGTGGAAGGACCGCGCAGGCGCCGCCCAGCGACTCCACGAGCAGCTCCTCGTCGCCGACATCGAGTACGACGTCGTCGTCCTCGTCCTCGAGGGGCAGGCCAAGGGCGGGGTCCGTGCCGGCCGGGACGCCCACGTGCAGACGGTGCACGCGGCCAGGGACGGCGACGCGACGATCGTCGCGGAGGCACGCAGGGCCGCCGAGAGGGGCGGCCGCGTGGTCGTGGTCACCGCCGATCGCGCGCTGGACGCACGCGTCCACGGGGTCGGGGCGACGACGCTGTCGCCGACCTGGCTGATCTCGAGGCTCTGAGCCGGGTAGTTTCCTCAGCGTGAGTGCGCTGCGATTCTCCGGTCCGGTCCTGCCCGACGGCGAGGTGCGGGACGTCTACGTGCTCGACGGACGGATCACCCATGAGCGGCCGACGGGCGCCGAGACGGCCGGTGAGGGCTGGATCGTCCCCGGCCTGGTCGACGCCCACAACCACCTCGGCCTCGAGGACGGGGGAGCGGTCAGCGACGAGGAGATCGAGCGCACGGCGATCCTGGACCGCGACAACGGTGTCCTGCTGACGCGGGACTGCGGCTCCCCGGCGGACACCCGCTGGGTGCACGGCCGGGAGGACCTGCCCCGCCTCATCCGGTGCGGGCGCCACGTCGCCCGGACCCGCCGCTACATCAAGAACTACGGCCACGAGGTCGAGCCCGATGCCCTGGCCGACGTCGTCGCCGAGCAGGCGCAGAACGGCGACGGCTGGGTGAAGCTCGTCGGGGACTGGATCTCGCGTGAGTCGGGCGACCTGGCGCCGTCCTTCCCGGCCGATGCGGTCGCGGCCGCGATCGGGGTGGCCCACGCCCACGGGGCGAAGGTCACCGCCCACTGCTTCGGCGAGGAGTCGATCGCGCCCCTGCTGGACGCCGGCATCGACTGCATCGAGCACGGCACCGGGCTGACCTCGGAGCACGTCGAGCAGATGGTCTCTCGCGGGGTCGCGCTGGTCCCGACCGTCCTGCAGACCTCGAAGTTCCCGGGCTTCGCCTCCGCCGGACGCGACAAGTTCCCGGCGTACTCCACCTCCATGGAGCGCCTCTTCGCCCGCCGCCGCGAGGTCCTGATGAACGCCCACGACGCAGGCGTCGCGCTCTACGTCGGCAGCGACGGGGGCGGTTCGGCACGCCACGGGGTGCTGCACGAGGAGATCCGGGCCATGGCCGCGATGGGGCTGTCCAACGAGTACGTCCTCGGCGCCGCCTCGTGGCGCGCTCGCGCGTGGCTGGGCTGGAACCCGGGCCTCAGCGAGGGGGATCCGGCTGATTTCGTGGTCTACCCGCGCAACCCGGTCGAGGACCTCTCCGTGCTGCTGGAGCCGTCCCACGTCGTCCTGCGTGGCCGACAGGTGGCGTGATTTCTCCCCACGCCTCCACGTCTGGCAGACTTCAAGACTGAGTTCTGCCTCTTCCGGTCCCTCTCAACCGGTGGATGCAGGACCCATCCGAAGCCGGGCGCCGGTGTTCCCCACCTGGTCGTCCGCGCCTCACCCATCACAAGTCCTCAAGGAGACACCACAAACGTGGCCGTCAAGATTCGTCTGAAGCGCCTGGGCAAGGTCCGGGTCCCGCAGTACCGCATCGTCATCGTCGACTCGCGCAAGAAGCGCGACGGCGCCGTGATCGAGGAGATCGGCAAGTACCACCCCAAGGAGGACCCGTCGTACATCGACGTCGTCTCCGAGCGGGCCCAGTACTGGCTCAGCGTCGGCGCGCAGCCGTCCGAGGCCGTTGCCGTCATCCTCAAGATCACCGGTGACTGGCAGAAGTTCAAGGGTCTCGAGGGCGCCGAGGGCACCCTCAAGGTCAAGGAGCCGAAGCGCGACAAGCTCGAGATCTTCAACGAGGCCCTGAAGGAGGTCGCCAACGAGCCCAAGGCTTCCGCGACGACCGCCAAGAAGAAGGCCGAGAAGAAGGCCGACAAGGTCGAGGACAAGGCTGCCGACAAGGCTGCTGACAAGGTCGAGGAGGCGCCGGCCGAGGCCGCTGCCGAGGAGACCCCCGCCACGGAGCCGGCTGCTGCCGAGGCGCCCGCCGCCGAGGCCGCGTCCGACGAGAAGGCCGAGGCCTGATCGTGCTGGCTGACGCGCTGGAGCACCTCGTCCGCGGAGTGGTCGAACACCCCGATGACGTCGTCGTGCGCGACAAGCAGCTGCGCCGCGGCGCGGTGCTCGAGGTCCGGGTCCACCCCGACGACCTCGGCAAGGTGATCGGTCGGGGCGGCCGCACGGCGACCGCCTTCCGCACCGTGATCTCCGCCATCGCTGGCAACAGCGGCACCCGGGTCGACTTCGTCGACACCGACCGGCGCTAGTACGCACCAACCGAACGGGCGCCTCCCTCCGGGGAGGCGCCCGTTCGTCGTTCCCGCACCGAACGCCCTAATCTCGGACCGTGGAGAGCAGCATGGAGGTCGTCGTCGGTCGGATCGGCAAGCCGCACGGAATTCGTGGTGAGGTCACCGTCGACGTGCGCACCGACGAGCCGGACCGTCGCTACGTCGACGGGGCCGTTCTCCTCGCGGAGGCGCCGCGCGGCTCTGCCTTCAGCGCCCGCACCATGACGGTGAACCGGACCCGCTGGCACCAGGGCACCCTGCTCGTCACCTTCGCCGAGCTGGACGACCGCAACGCCGCCGAGGCGGCCCGGGGCGTCGTGCTGCGGGCGACGGTGTCGCTCGACGAGGTGCCGGAGGACCCCGAGGAGTTCTACGACCACCAGCTGATCGGCCTCGCGGCGTACGACCTCGAGGGTGCCCACCTCGGCGAGGTGACCGGGCTGGTGCACGGCGCCCAGGACCTGCTCCAGATCCGCACGCCGGAGGGGCGCAACACCCTCGTGCCCTTCGTGGCCGCGCTCGTGCCCGAGGTCGACGTCGCCGGAGGACGGGTCGTGATCGCGGACCGTCCCGGCCTGGTGACACCCTTCGAGGACGAGCAGGGCCCGGAGGACGGGGCCACCGAGGGATGATCCTCGACTACGTCACGATCTTCCCGGACTTCTTCGCTCCGCTCGATCTCTCGCTGGCCGGCAAGGCTGCCGACAAGGGCCTCGTGGAGTTCCGGGTCCACGACCTGCGCACCCACACCCACGACCGGCACCACCGGGTCGACGACACGCCGTACGGCGGCGGCGCAGGCATGGTGATGAAGCCCGAGCCGTGGGGAGAGGTGCTCGACGAGCTGACCGGCCCGGGGACGACGATCGTCTTCACCACGCCGTCGGGCGAGCCCTTCGACCAACGCCTCGCCGAGGAGCTGGCCACCCGGGAGCACCTGGTCTTCGCCTGCGGTCGCTACGAAGGCATCGACCAGCGCGTGATCGACCACGCCCGCGAGCACGGCGAGGTGCGCGAGATCAGCCTCGGCGACTACGTCCTCAACGGGGGAGAGGTGGCGGCCCTCGCCATCACCGAGGCCGTGGTCCGCCTGATCCCCGGGTTCATGGGCAATGCCGAGTCGCTGGTCGAGGAGTCCCACGCCGAGGGTGGCCTGCTCGAGTACCCCGTCTACACCAAGCCGCCGGAATGGCGCGGCCACGAGGTGCCGGCCGTGCTCCGCTCCGGTGACCACGCCAAGGTCGCCGCCTGGCGCCACGACCAGGCCGTTCGCCGTACCGCCGCCCGCCGCCCGGACCTCCTGCACCCATCGGTGCTCGACGACGGCAGCCCGATCGTGCGAGCGGTCGCCGGCGACGCTCCCGAGCTGCTCGTCCTCCAGCGCGCCTGCTGGGTCCAGGAGGCGCTCGCCAACGACTCGCTCGACATCCCCGCCCTCCACGAGTCGTACGACGACGTCGTGGCCTGGCTCCGGGTGTGGGACACCTGGGTGGTGCGCCGTGCCGGTCGCCTGGTCGGGGCCGTGCGGGGCCGGCTCGAGGACGACGGCGCCTGGGACATCGGCCGGATCATGGTCGCGCCGGACCTGCAGGGCTCCGGCCTGGGCCGGGTGCTGCTGGACCACATCCAGGCGGTCGCGCCCGAGCGGGCGACGTCGTACGTCCTGTTCACGGGGGTGGCCAGCGAGCGGAACCAGCGGATGTACAAGAAGGCCGGGTTCCGACTGCGGGGCGATCTCACGGCCCCTCCGGGCGCCGTCGTCCTCACCAAGAGACGTGCGTGAGCCAGCGTTCACGACGCTGACACACATATAGCGAACCTGTAACAACTCCGAAACGAAGCCCTCGCCTCGGCGAAACGACGGCTCGCAAGTATCGACGCAGACGCGGCAAGCAACGTTGCTCAGCCGCCTCCCCACTCTCCCGAGACTTGTGAGGACCTGCATGTCTGTCGAACTTTCGTGGCAGCTGATTTGCGCTGCACTCGTGCTTTTCATGACGCCTGGACTGGCGTTCTTCTATGGCGGCCTGGTGAAGCAGAAGTCCGTCGTGTCCATGATGATGCTGAGCTTCGGCTCCATCGCGGTCGTCACCATCCTGTACTTGCTCATCGGTGGCACCGGCATCGCCGGACAGGGCACGAGCGGCGGCAGCAAGCTGTTCGGCAACCCGTTCGAGGACTTCGGCATGAGTGACCTCATGACCGGTGTCGGGGGCGGCGAAGCAGCCAACGCCTTCGGCGGACATGCCTTCGTCGTCGCCTTCTGCATCATCACCGTCGCGCTGGTCTCGGGAGCCGTCGCCGACCGTGCCCGCTTCTGGCCGTGGATGCTCTTCGCCTCGCTGTTCACCACCTTCGTCGTCTTCCCGACGTTCCGCTGGATCTGGGGCTTCGACGCCGAGGGCAACTTCTACGGCTGGCTCGCCAATGACGTCTGGGGCCTGGGTCAGGGCGCTCTCGACTGGGCCGGTGGAACCGTGATCCACCAGTCGGCCGGTGCTGCTGCTCTCGCTCTCGCGCTGGTCCTCGGCAAGCGCAAGGTCGGCTTCTCCAAGGAGGAGGCCGTTCCGCACAACGTCCCGCTCGTGCTCATCGGTGCCGCGATCCTGTGGTTCGGCTGGTACGGCTTCAACACCGGCGTCTTCGGTGCTGACGAGGGCCAGACCTCGCTGATCTTCTTCAACACCCTCGTCGCCCCGGCCGCAGCCCTGCTCGGCTGGATCGTCGTGGAGAGCCTGAAGGACGGCAAGGCCACCGCTGTCGGCGCTGCGTCCGGCATCGTCACCGGCCTCGTCGCGATCACGCCGGCCTGTGCCTTCGTGACGCCTGTCTGGGCACTGGTCCTCGGCCTCGTCTCTGGTGCCATCTGTGCCTTCGCCGTCGACCTGAAGTTCAAGCTCGGATTCGACGACACGCTCGACGTCGTGGGCATCCACTTGGTTGCCGGTTTCATCGGCTGCCTGTGGGTCGGCATCTTCGGCGCCGAGGCGCTCACCGGTGGCAGCCTGATCTTCGGTGGCGAGACCAAGCTGTTCCTCGCCCAGCTGCTCTCCTCGATCACCGTGATCGCGTTCTCGTTCACCGTGTCGTTCATCTTCGCCATGGCGATCGAGAAGACGATCGGGTTCCGCGCCAAGGAGGAGGACGAGGTCGCCGGTCTGGACCTCGCGCTCCACGGCGAGGGCTACGCGCTCGACTGATCGCTCGAAGCACACAGCAGGTCCGTCCCGGTTCGTCCGGGGCGGGCCTGTTGTCAGTTCCGCAGGCGGCGGCTGGAGGCCTGGATCCGGTCGCTGAGGTCCTCGATCTCGCCGAGCAGGTCCGCGGCCAGCCAGACCGGCGCCCGGCGCGACCTGGGGGCCCTGTGCAGCACCTTCGCGTCGACGGCGACCCCGATGAGGTCACCCGCGGCGTCGAGCCCGAGGCCCAGGCGCTCGGCGACCAGGCCCGCGTTGAGGATCGGCTCCTCGACCAGCAGGTCGAGCAGGCGGAAGCCGGGCTGGCCGGGCCGCAGCTCCGGCAGGAGGGCGCCCCAGCGCTCGCGGACCGCCAGGATGTTGGTGGCGGTCACCCAGGACTCGGCAGTGGCGATGCGCACCGCCGTGGCGAGCATGGCCACGATCGTTCCCGCGTTGCCGGCCCGGTAGTCGTTGAGCGCCTCGAAGTACGAGTCGCGGTGGGCGACCAGGGCCGAGGCGATCGGCACGGTGAGGTGGCGGTTGGCCCGGCGCCGTCGCAGGACCGCGTGGATCAGTGCGCGGCCGATCCGTCCGTTGCCGTCGATGAACGGGTGGATGGACTCGAATTGCGCGTGTACGATCGCCGCCTGCGCAACCGCGGGGACGTCGTCGCGGTTGGCGAACGCGAACAGGTCCTCCAGGTAGCCCGGCACGGTCTCGGGCGGCGGCGGGACGTGCAGTGCTCCGATGGGGGAGTAGCCGCTGCCCCCGACCCAGTTCTGGGTGGTTCGGAACCTGCCCGCGCGGTGGGACTCCTCCGGGTTGCGACGGAACAGGTCGTGATGGGCCTGCAGGATCGCCTCGGACCGGATCGAGCGGGTGGTGTCGGCGTCACGGATCATCCGGGTGAGGGCCGCCGTGGCCGAGGCCATGGAGACGGCCGAGGCGTTGGCGCCCTCGCCGAGCATTGCCCGGCCGTAGTCGGCCAGGCTCGCGTCGACGTTCTCGATCTTGGAGGAGTCGACGGACTCGGTGCGCAGCTGCAGGTGGTTGAGTCCGCTGAGGGTGCGTCCGTGGACCAGGTCGAGGTGGCTCAGGTCGCCGGCGCTGGCCGTGGTCATCGCCCGGAGCGGGCGGTCCATCGCGTGGTCGAGGTCGCGGATGTGGGCCGGTAGCGCCACGGTGACCTCGCGCAGCAGGCGGTCCGCCCGCGGGCCGCGCGCCGTTCGTTGCCGCCAGGGGCGGACCTCGAAGGTGTGCGGAGCCCAGTCGTGGGGCTCGGCGGGTTCCGTCATGGTGCCCATTGTCCCGGTTCGCGCGTCACCGGTCGCGATTTCCACGGGGTCGTCCGGGTGTGGGAAGATCCTCTGTCGGTGTCGCGGACGCCTCTGCCACGGGGGAATCGTCGACCGCGCCGCCCGCACCACCCATCTGATCCATCACTAGTTCCGCGGCTGACCTGTGGCATTCGCGAGGAGAATCATGACCAACCCCAGTCCTGCCCTCGTCACCGAGCTCGGCAACGCGCTCAAGCGTGAGGACGTCCCCGCCTTCCGCGCCGGTGACACCATCAAGGTCCACGTGAAGGTCGTCGAGGGCAGCCGCTCCCGTGTCCAGATCTTCCAGGGCGTCGTGATCCGCATCCACGGTTCGGGTGTCGGCCGCACGTTCACGGTCCGCAAGGTGTCCTTCGGCGTCGGTGTCGAGCGGACCTTCCCGCTGCACTCCCCGATCTTCGAGGAGATCGAGATCGTGACCCGTGGTGACGTCCGACGCGCGAAGCTCTACTACCTGCGCAACCTCACGGGCAAGAAGGCCAAGATCAAGGAGCGTCGGGAGTTCTGAGCACACGCTCACCCCGTACGACCCCACGAGGGCCCGGCCGTTCGGCCGGGCCTTCGTGCGTTCGTTCATGGCATCGTGCCTAGACTCGACCATCGTGACCACCGACGACACGGCGCCTGAGCGCCCCGCCGCTGCTGCTGACGCCACGGGCGAAGCCGCGCACCGGGGTGACAGGAAGCGCACGGCGGTCCGCAAGCACCTGCCGGTCTGGCAGGAGAGCATCCTGCTGCTCGCCGTGGCGCTCGGTCTGGCGGTGGTCATCAAGGCCCTGTTCGTCCAGGCGTTCTACATCCCCTCGGAGTCCATGGAGCCGGGTCTGGTCGAGAACGACCGGATCCTGGTGCAGAAGGTCTCGTACTGGTTCGGGGGCGAGCCCCAGCGGGGCGACGTCGTCGTGTTCCGCGACCCGGGCCAGTGGCTCGGTGCCGCAGACAACCAGGGCCCCACCGGACTGGCCAGCGTGCTCTCCAAGGTCGGTCTCTACCCGACCGGCGGACACCTGGTGAAGCGGGTGATCGGCACCGAGGGCGACGTCATCGTGTGCTGCGACGCCGAGGGCCGCATCGAGATCAACGGCGAGGCCGTCGACGAGTCGGACTACCTCGGTCCCGACCCGGGCTCCTGCAATGCACCGGTCGACGACTTCATCACCGAGCGCGACAGCGCGCTCGCCCGCCCCTGCTCCTGGACCATCGGTCCGATCCCGGTCGGCAAGCTGCTGGTGCTGGGGGACAACCGTGGCCACTCGGCCGACTCCCGTGCGCACCTGTGCAGCGTCGACGACGACCCGTGCACCCAGAGCCCCTGGGTCGACGTCGACCTGGTCGTCGGCAAGGTGTTCACGCTGATCTGGCCGCGCGACCGCTGGAGCTGGATCAGCCGCCCCGAGGTGTTCGAGGACGTCCCGGGCAAGCCGTCCGCCGAGCTCGTCGACAAGGCCGAGAAGGCCGGCGCGCTCGGGGCGAGCTGACCTGCGATGTCGACCCTGCCCCGCGGAGCCACGGTGCGCCGTGATGCCGGCATCTACGGCTACGAGCGTGCGCTGCGCCGCCACGGGCTGGAGCCGATCGCCGGTGTCGACGAGGCCGGCCGCGGCGCCTGTGCGGGTCCGCTCGTCGCCGGTGCGGCGATCCTGCCACCGGGCAGGGCCGGCATCATCCCGGGCCTGGCCGACTCCAAGCTGCTCACCGCTGCGGCCCGCGAGCGGTGCTACGACCAGATCGTGCGGCGCGCGATCGCCTGGTCGGTGGTGGTGGTGTCCCACGACGAGTGCGACCGGCTGGGCATGCACGTGGCGAACGTCGAGGCCCTGCGGCGGGCCGTGGCGAAGCTGGCCGTCCCGGCGGCGTACGTCCTGACCGACGGGTTCCCCGTCGACGGGCTCGGCGCGCCCGGTCTGGCGGTCTGGAAGGGTGACCGGGTGGCGGCCTGCGTCGCCGCGGCGTCCGTGCTGGCGAAGGTCACGCGGGACCGCCTCATGGTGGACCTCGACAGCCAGTGGCCGGCGTACGACTTCCGGACGCACAAGGGCTACATCACCGCCACCCACACGGCGGCGCTCGACCTCCACGGACCCTGTCCGGTGCACCGGATGCGGTTCGTGAACGTACGACGCGCGGCGGGTCTCGAGCCGCTGGCGGACGAGCCGGTGGACGCCGGGCTAGAGTTCGGATCGTGAGCGCCGAGGACCTCGAGAAGTACGAGACCGAGCAGGAGCTGAACCTCTACCGGGAGTACCGCGACGTCGTCGGCATCTTCAAGTACGTCGTCGAGACCGACCGCCGGTTCTACCTGTGCAACTCGGTCGACGTGAAGGCCCGTTCGGAGGGCACCGACGTGTTCTTCGAGGTCACCATCGCCGACGCGTGGGTGTGGGACATGTACCGCCCGGCACGCTTCGCCAAGAACGTGAAGGTCCTGACCTTCAAGGACGTCAACGTCGAGGAGCTCGCGACCTCCGACATCGAGCTGCCCAAGTCCTGAGGGACCTTCGTCCTGAATTCTCTCCGGTCGCTCGGGTGCGGGCCGGACCGTGCCGAACTGTTCCCTGAGGACGGCATGTCGATCGCCCTCGTCGCGCAACGGCATCGGGGGAGGCCGCCATGTGGCCACGGCGTCCGCAGGATCGGCGCAGGGAGCAGCGGGGAAGTGTCACGCTGTTCATGGTGGCCATGCTCGCCGTCCTGATGGGCAGCTCGGCCTTCGTCGTCGACCTCGGCCTCCAGCGCGTCGCCCGGGCGGACATGCAGGCGCTTGCCGACCTGGTCGCACTCGACCTGGCGCGCCAGCTCGACGGTCGTACGGTCGCCCAGCTGGCACCGGTCCTGGACGCAGCCCTCACGGAGAGCCTCGAGCGGAACGCGAGCTCTGTCGGCGAGGACCCCGAGATCGAGTACGAGGTCGGAGTGGTGGGCGACGAAGGCTTCGAACCGATCGACGCCGGCGTCCCGTCGGCCGTGAGCGTCGTCGCGGAGACCGACGTCGACTTCGCCTTCGCGGCCGTGACCGGGAACGACTCGGGTGCTGCGGCGCGCGAGGCCGCGGCCGAGGCCTCCTCGACCGCCTGCTTCCGCCTCGGCACCTTCGTCGCGGCCATCCGCGCCGCGGACAGCACCGTGCTCGCGCCGCTCAACGACCTGCTGGGCGTCAACCTCGACCTGGTCAGCTACCGAGGACTGGCCGACGCGGACCTGACGCTCGCCCAGATCGCGGCGACCTCGGTCTTCGGCAGCCCCGAGGGCCTGCTGTCCTCGAGCATCACCTACTCCAACCTCGTCCTGGCCATGATCGAGGCGCTCCAGGCCGAGGGCGGCAACTCCCTGGCGATCCAGGCACTGGGCTCGGTCCTGTCCTCGACGGTCACCGCGACGGTCGGCTCGATCATGCTCGCCGACGCCCTCCACGTCGCGCCCACCGACCGCGCCGCGATGGAGGTCGGGCTCGACGTGCTCGACATCGTCGGCTCCGCGCGGCTCGCCGACGGCCAGCACTTCCTGGGCGTGCCCAACATCCAGGCGCACGTGCCGGGTGTGGGCTTCCAGTTCACCGGTGGCATCAACCTCGTCTCCGCCGCCGAGCTCGCCTGTGGTGTCCCGAACTCGCCCGACGCCCACGCCGACATCGCGCAGCTCGACGGGTCGGTCGGGGTGACCTTCACGAACATGCCCAGTCTCAACATCGCCGGGCTGGGCACCCTGCAGACGCCCAAGGGCACAGGCACCCTCCAGATCTCCGCCGGCAACGGCACCGGCCAGCTCATCGCGCCCCCGCAGGTGCACTGTGGCGCGAACACGGTGGCCGACCCGACGACGATGAGTGTCGGCGTCACGACCGGCCTGGCGTCGTACCAGCTCCGCTCGGACGTGTCGGTCGCTGCCGACGTCAAGCTGACCGACCTGCTCGGGCTGGGGCTCACCTCGGTGCTGACCAACCTGCTCGGGAACATCCTGACCCTCGGCAGCAAGATCTCGCTCGAGGTCGAGGTCGAGCTGCGGGTGGGCGCCAACGCGACGGCCGGCTCCGGTCGGGCCGACCTGAGGATCCCCCCGAACGACGAGACACCGGTCTCGACGGGTTCCTCGATCCACCTCGACGCGGCCGCGATCGTGCCGACGGTCAAGTCCGTGAAGCTCAACGGCAAGAACGCCCAGCTCGCCGGCGTCACCGCGGTGACGAACCTGATCGTCCAGGCCCTCGTGACGACCGGCAAGGGATTCGTCGAGAAGACCCTCACGCCCCTGATCGCCAACATCAACCAGCAGTTCATCGGACCGGTCGCGCGGATGATCGGGCTCCGCCTCGCGGGGGCTGATGTGTACGCCGTCGGCGCCACCTGCGCCCGCCCCCGACTGGTGGGTTGAGGTGGACGGGGAGCGGCTTCGGCATGACTAGTCCGTTCGGACTAGGCGCACCACCTCCAACGGACACAATCACCCGGGATCGGTTCCCTCGTTGTGAAGATGACCACTATCCTTCGATCCATCGCCACTCGGGAGGCGTCATGGGAGCTAGGGCGGGGAGGCCGGCCGATGAGGCGTTGTGTGCTGTGGGGGCGCGCTCGCGTGCTGCGTGACAGACGTGGAGCGGCCGCGGTCGAGTTCGCGCTGATCATGCCGATCCTGCTGCTGTTGGTGTTCGGCATCATCAGCTACGGCTACATGCTCAGCTTCCGGCAGGCGATCAGCCAGGCCGCTGCCGAGGGCGCCCGCGCCGCGGCCGTCGCGCAGCGCGATGCCGACCAGCAGCCCGACGCGCTCGCCGCGATGAACGAGGCCCTCGAGAGCTACGGCGTCACCTGCGCCGGTGGCGTCCTGTCCCGCGACGGCGGTGGCGTCGGGACCTGCGCCGTGAGCATCGCGACCTGCGCCGGCGAGGCCGCCTCGGTCCGCTGCGTCACGGTCACCATCGACTACAACTACGCCGACAACCCGCTCCTCCCGGTCCCCGGGGTCGGCATCGTCCTGCCTGACAACCTGCGTTACTCCGCCGTGGCGAGGGTCAGCTGATGAACCTGCGGCGACTGCCCGCCCGGATCGCCGCACGCCGTGCTTGTGACGAGCGCGGCGTCGTCGCCGTCATCATGGGTGTCGGCATCACCCTCATCCTGGTCGCGATCGCCGCCTTCGCCGTCGACCTCGGCATGCAACGCACGGCACGCCGCGACATGCAGGCCCTGGCCGATCTTGTCGCCCTCGATCTCGCGCGCCAGCTCGACGGCCGCAGCGAGGCCGCGCTGGCCGGGGTGCTGAACGCCGAGATGGCCAAGAGCGTCGCACGCAACGACGACACCGTCGGCGCGGCTCCCGACCTCGAGTGGGACCTGGGCAAGATGGTCGACGGCGAGTTCGTCACCAACCTCGGCACCTCGACGCCCACTGCCGTCAAGGTCACCGCAACGACCAGTGTCGACTTCGCCTTCGGTGGCGTCACGGGTGTCGCCCAGGGGGACGCCGGCCGCGCGGCGATCGCGCAGTCGGAGGGGGGCGCGTGCTTCGCGATCGGCTCGTACGCCGCGCGCGTCGACACGGGTTCGTCCCCGATCCTCGGACCGCTGCTCGGTGCACTGGGCAGCAACATTAACGTGAGCGCGATCGACTACAACGGACTCGCCAACGCCGACGTCAGCCTCCTCGACCTGATCGGAGCCAATGTCGGCGTCGGCACCCTGGGCGCGCTGATCGAGGGCGGTCAGCTGCTCAGCCTCGCTGACTTCTACCTCGCCACGGCGGAGGTCCTCAGCCAGAACGGCAACGCCGCCTACGTCGGCCTGCTGCAGGCCTTGGCCGTCGGTGTCGAGGACATGAACCTCAACGCGGGCGACCTGATCAACCTGGGCACCGGTGGATCGAACGGGCTGGACGCCGACCTCAACCTGCTCGACCTGGTGACCGCTGCGGCGGCCGCCGCGACCGGGCACAACGCTCTCGTCGTGCCGCAGGCCAACGTCAACCTCGGCCCGCTCGCCAACGTCGGGGTCAACCTCAGCGCGATCGAGGCCCCCACGCTGGGGTGCGGTCGCAAGAACCAGGTCACCGCCGAGTCGACCCAGGTGCGGGTGAACCTGTCGGCCAACGCGCTGAACCTCAACCTCGGCCTGGCCGGCACCAACGTCGCCCTGAGCGGCTCGATCAGCGTCGCCCAGGCGCGCGGCCAGCTCACCGACGTGCGGTGCTCGCCGACCGGGCTGACCATCGTCGTCTCGGACGGTCTGCTGAACGTCGACCTGAGGCTGCAGATCACGGTGTTCGCGAACATCCTCGGCATCCGGATCCCGGTCATCGGCGGCCCGATCACGATCAAGGGCTCCACCACGACCTCCGGCACGGCCAACATCGAGATCACCAGTGACGGTGACTACGAGCTGCCCAGCACGATCGGTTCGGGCAGCGGCGGACTGCCCACCCTGACGGTCAACACCTCCGGTCTGGCGCTGATCGGTCTACCGGTCGGCATCGTGCTGGCGCCGGTGGTCAACGGGCTGCTGTCCGGTCTGGTGAACCCGCTGATCCAGAGCCTCGACACCGTGTTGCTCAGCCCGCTGCTGAACACGCTGGGCATCGACCTCAGCGGTGCGGACATCTACAAGTTCCGCACCCCGAAGTGCGACTCCCCGAAGCTGGTCGGCTGACCCCACAGGTCACGGTGGTGCTCGCGACGGCCACCTGCTGACGCTGCGCCTGGGGATGAGCGGCGTGGTGCACAGGCCGACCCACGTCGTACGGCGTGCGGTCGGGTCTGGCCACGAGGCTGGCCCCATGACGACCACAGCACAGGCCCGCCGGGCGATCGGCGCGTACGGCGAGGAACTGGCCGCACGCCACCTCGGAGCGCTGGGGATGACCCTGCTCGAGCGCAACTGGCGTTGCTCCCAGGGCGAGATCGACCTCCTGCTCCGCGAGGGCGACACCCTCGTGGTGTGCGAGGTGAAGACGCGCACCAGCCTCGTCGCCGGGACCCCCCACGAAGCCCTCACCGACGCCAAGCTCGACCGCCTCAAGCGATTGGGGGAGCGGTGGTCGCTCGAGCGTGGGATCACCCCTGCGGGGATCCGGATCGACCTGGTCGCGGTGCTGCTTCCCCGTCGCGGCGCAGCCACGGTCGACCACGTGCGAGGCGTGTTCTGATGGCCTTCGCGACGACGCACTGCGTCGCCCTCGACGGTGCCCGCGGCCACCTCATCGACGTCCAGGCGGACGCGTCCAGCGGCCAGGCCGGGGTCGTCGTCATCGGCCGTGCCGATGCCGCGTTGCGGGAGGGCCTGGACCGGGTCCGGATGGCGATCGTCAACAGCGACCTCAGGTGGCCCTCCGCATTGCGGACGACGATCCTGCTCTCGCCGGCGGACCTGCCCAAGACCGGGACGCACTTCGACCTCGCGATGGCCCTCACCGTGCTGGCCGCGACCGGGCAGGTGGAGCATCCCCAGATCGCGGGGACGGCCTTCATCGGCGAGCTCACGCTCGCCGGAGGGTTGCGCCCAGCGGTGGGCGTGCTCCCGATGGTGCTCGCTGCACTTGCCCGCGGCGTGCGCCGCGTGGTCGTGCCGGAGCCGCAGGCCGAGGAGGCCCAGCTCGTGCCCGGCGTGGAGGTCATCGGGGTCCGCTCCCTGGCGCAGGTGGTCGCGGTCCTCGCTGGCGAGGTCCCGCCCGACGCCCCACCGGTCGCGGCCGCCTCAGGTGCCCACCTGCTCCACTGGCGGGGCTCGGGTCGTCTCGACGACGTCGACCTGGCCGACCTGCGCGGGATGCTGGACGAGAGGTACGCCGCGGAGGTGGCCGCCGCCGGTGGGCACGCCCTGATGCTCTCGGGTGCCAAGGGGTGCGGCAAGACCAGCCTGGCCGAGCGGATCCCGACGATCCTCCCGGACCTCACCGCCGAGGAGTCCCTCGAGCTGACCGCCCTGCACTCCCTGGCCGGCGCCCTCGGCCCGGGGCAGGGGATGATCCGGCGTCCTCCGTTCGCGGCGCCGCACCACGACGCCAGCAAGGCCAGCGTGATCGGCGGAGGCCAGGGCCGGGTCCAGCCGGGGGAGATCTCCCGGGCGCACTGCGGGGTGCTCTTCCTCGACGAGTTCCCGCTCTTCCGCTCCGACGTGATCGAGGCGCTCCGTCAACCGCTCGAGAACGGCGACATCACGATCGCCCGGCGCGACGAGTCGATCACCCTCCCCGCGGGCGGGATGCTGGTGGTGGCGAGCAACCCGTGCCCGTGCGGCAACTGGACGGCCAACGCCCGCACCAACAGCTGCACCTGCCCGGAGACGGTGCGCCGCCGCTACCAGTCGCGTCTGTCGGGGCCGATCGCCGACCGGATCGATGTCCTGCGCCACGTGCAGCCGGCATCACCCGCCAGCCACGACCCCTTCCAGCCGGCCGAGACGTCACAGGACGTCCGGGTGCGGGTCGCGGCGGCGCGCGAACGACAGCGGTCCCGGTTCGCCGACCACGGCTGGCGGCTCAACTCCCAGATCCCGAGCCCTCGCCTCAAGGACACCTGGCCGGTGGCTCAGGCCGGCAAACAGCTGATCGACAACGAGACCCACGCCGGGCGGCTGAGCGCGCGCGGCGCCGTGCGGGTGCAGCGGCTGGCCTGGACCGTGGCCGACCTCCGCTCCGTGCGCAGCGGCGGTGAGGTCGAGCCCGGGCTCGAGGAGGTCGGCGTGGCGCTGAGGCTCCGCAAGGGCCAGGCACTCGACCTGCGCACCGTCTGCGGTTCCCGGGGGGTCGCGTGAACGACCAGGACGAACGACTGGCCCGTGCCACGATCAACCTGGTGGCCGAACCGGGGGACCTCCGCTCGCTCGGGCTGGTCCGCGAGCTCGGCCCGACCGAGTTCCTCCGGGTGCTGCGCACCCGGCCCGAGCTGAGGGAGGAGTTCACGGCGGCCGCCGGGCGGCTCGCCTCGGTCGCCCCGCAGCAGGTGCTCGACCACGCCGCCCAGCGGGGGATCAGGTTCGTCATCCCCGGGGACCGGGAGTGGCCGGCGCAGCTGGACGATCTCGCCGGCGCCGGGGTCCTCCAGGGGCGCGGCGGCGTGCCGGTGGGGTTGTGGGTTCGGGGACCTCTGCGGCTCGACGGGCTGGGGGAGTCGGTGGCCGTGGTCGGCTCCCGGTCCTCCACGACCTACGGCGACCTGGTGGCCTCGGACCTCGCCGCCGTGGTGGGCAGCGCGGGTCGCCCGATCGTCAGCGGGGCCGCCTTCGGCATCGACTATGCCGCGCACCGGGGAGCGATCAGTGCTGGTGCCCCCACCGTCGCGGTGCTGGCCTGCGGGGTGGACCGGTCCTACCCCGCCGCGCACCGGCAGCTCCTGGAGCACCTCGCGGAGCACCACGCGGTGATCTCGGAGTCGCCACCGGGGTCATCGCCCTTCCGGATCAGGTTCCTCGCCCGCAACCGCCTGATCGCGGCTCTCGCCCGTGGCACCGTCGTCGTCGAGGCGGCGGTGCGCAGCGGTGCGCTCAACACCACCAACTGGGCCGAACGCCTGAACCGGGCCGTGATGGCGACACCGGGCCCGTTGGACAGCGCGGCGTCCGAGGGCGTGCACCAGCTGATCCGCCGAGGCAGTGCGGCACTGGTCACGGGAGGCGAGGACGTGCTCGAGATGGTGGGGGCGTCCGGCCAGGACCTCGTCGCCGAGCCCCGAGGGCCGGAGGAGCCGCGCGACCATCTCTCGGTGCGGGCCCGACAGGTGCTCGATGCCGTGCCGGTGGCCGCCCCGGCGCCGTCGGAGTCGGTGGCCCTCGTCGCGGGCATCGGTGTGATGGAGGCCGACCGGCTCCTCGCGGGCATGGAGGAGGACGGCCTGGTCGAGCTGTGCCCGACCGGTTGGCGGGTGACCCGGCTCGGTCGGACCTGACGAGGCGGTCCGCGGCATACGATCAGGGCGTGGCCGAGCAGACGAGCGAGCAGCGCGGTGAGCTCTCCGAGGCGCAGTCGCGGACCCTCGCCGACTACGAGCGCCACCTCAGCGCCGAGCGGGACCTCTCACCGGCCACGATCCGGGCCTACCTGGGCGACATCTCCTCGTTGCTGGACCACGCTGCCCGGCTCGGGATCGACGACGTCGCCGACCTCGACCTCCGCAGCCTGCGCAGCTGGCTGGCCCGCCAGCAGAGCAGCGGACTGTCCCGGACCAGCATCGCCAGGCGGGCCACGGCCGCACGGGTGTTCACCGGCTGGCTCGCCCGGACCGGCAGGGCACCGGTGGATGCCGGTGCGGCACTGGGCTCCCCGAAGGCCCACAGCACGCTGCCCGAGGTGCTGCGGGTCGACGAGGCGCGGGAGCTGATCGCGACCGCGGCCGCACTGGCCGACGACGGCAGCGCCGGCGGGATCCGGGACGTGGCGATGCTCGAGCTGCTCTACGCGACCGGCATGCGGGTCGGCGAGCTGTGCGGTCTCGACATCGACGACGTCGACCGGGACCGCAACGTGGTGCGGGTGTTCGGCAAGGGTCGCAAGGAGCGGACCGTGCCCTTCGGCCACCCCGCCGCCGCCGCGCTGGACCGCTGGCTGGCATCAGGTCGCGGGGACCTGGCACGGCCGGGCTCCGGGCCGGCCCTCTTCCTCGGCGCCCGCGGCGGTCGGATCGACCAGCGCGCGGTCCGCACCCTCGTCCACCGCCGCCTGGCCGATGTCCCGGGCGCCCCGGACCTCGGTCCGCACGGACTGCGCCACACGGCCGCGACCCACCTCCTCGAGGGCGGAGCCGACCTCCGCTCCGTCCAGGAGCTGCTGGGCCACGCCTCGCTGGCGACCACCCAGCGCTACACCCACGTCACCACGGACCGCCTCCGAAAGGCCTACCAGCAGGCCCACCCGCGGGCGTGAGTCGCCACAGCGGCAGGAGGCGGACCGGCCCGGCGCCGACCAGGCGCAGGGGATCGAGATAGGTCTCGCCCCGCACCCACCCCCAGTGCAGACAGGCACGCGGGAAGCAGTGGGAGCCGACGAGCTCCAGGTGACCCAGGGCCTCGCCGGCGGCGAGGGTCGTCCCCACGCCCACCTCCGCAGCGACCGGCTCGTAGGTCGTGCGCGTCGGGCCGTGGCTCACCACGACCACCCCGCGACCGGCGATCCGGCCGGCGAAGCTCACCCGGCCCGGAAGCGCGGCCAGGACGGGTTGGCCGACCCGTGCGGCAAGGTCCACTCCGCGGTGGCCCGGGCCGTAGGGGCCGGCGGGCGGTTCGAATCGCCGCACCACCTCGGGGTCGCCCGGGTGCGTGCGCAGGGGCCAGGTCCCGACCGGGTCGTCATCGAGCACCGGCCGGGCTCCGGCGGGGCAGAGGGTCAGCAGGACGGGCAGCAGGACGCTCAGCAGGAGGAGGAACGTGCGGTGGAACGGGCGCATCCCCCGATCCTGCGCCCCGCGGAGCCCGCAGCCGACCCGGACGGCGTTGCCTGTGGACAACCGACGCCCCCGACGCCCGTGTGGACGGCTGGTGGCCCGAATTGGTCCGGCAGGCGTCGAACGCCGTACGCTGGCGGGACCGGTCCGCCCTGGACCGGAATTCGCTCGTCCGCAGACCACGACGAGTCCCTGTCGGGACTCATCCGCCCGTGGGCGTCGATCCTCAGTCCGCCTGAGACCCAGACTTCACAGTCTGCATCAGGCAGTCGGATCACGCGCAGACGACAGGCCCAACTGAAAACCACACAGGAGAACCACATCATGGCTGTCGTGACCATGCGCCAGCTCCTCGAGAGCGGCGTCCACTTCGGACACCAGACCCGTCGTTGGAACCCGAAGATGAAGCGATTCATCCTCACGGACCGCAACGGCATCTACATCATCGACCTGCAGCAGTCGCTGGCCTACATCGACCGCAGCTACGCCTTCGTCAAGGAGACCGTGGCCAAGGGCGGGACGATCATGTTCGTCGGCACCAAGAAGCAGGCCCAGGAGGCGATCGCCGAGCAGGCGACCCGCGTCGGCATGCCCTACGTCAACCAGCGTTGGCTCGGCGGAATGCTCACCAACTTCCAGACCATGAACCAGCGGATCAGCCGCTTGAAGGAGCTCGACGAGGTCGACTTCGACGCCGTCGCCGGCTCGGGTCGCACCAAGAAGGAGCTGCTGTTCATGCGGCGCGAGCACGTCAAGCTCGACCGCACCCTCGGTGGCATCCGCTCGATGACCCGCACGCCTTCTGCCGTGTGGATCGTCGACACGAACAAGGAGCACCTCGCGGTCGAGGAGGCTCGCAAGCTGCGGATCCCGATCATCGCGATCCTGGACTCCAACTGCGACCCGGACCTCGTCGACTTCCCGATCCCGGGCAACGACGACGCGATCCGCGCCGTCGGCCTGCTCACCCGCGTGATCGCCGACGCTGCCGCTGAGGGCCTGATGGCTCGCTCCGGTGCCGGTGCGGCCACCGCCACGGCGACCGAGCCGCTGGCCGAGTGGGAGCGCGAGCTCCTCGAGGGTGACGCCGAGAAGGTCGCTGTCGAGGCGACCGGTGGCGAGCCGGGCGAGGACGCTCCGGCGTCCGAGGCGATCGGTGCCTCCAGCGAGGCGGCCGAGGCCGTCGTCGAGGAGACCCCCGCTGCCGAGGAGACCCCGGCTGCTGAGGAGACTCCCGCTGCCGAGGAGACCCCGGCCGACGCTCCGGCCGAGGCCTGAGCAACCACTCACCCACGTACGAGAGCGATAGAGGATTTCATGGCATTCACTGCTGCTGACGTCAAGAAGCTCCGGGAGCTGACCAGCGCCGGGATGATGGACTGCAAGAAGGCGCTCGACGAGACCGAGGGCGACTTCGACAAGGCTGTCGAGCTGCTCCGCGTCAAGGGCGCCGCCAAGGCGGCCGCTCGTGGCGCCGAGCGCGAGGCCTCCTCCGGTCTGGTCGCCAGCGCCGGCGGGGCACTCATCGAGCTGAAGTCGGAGACCGACTTCGTCGCGAAGAACCCCGACTTCATCGCCGCTGCCCAGCAGATCGTCGAGGCGATCGACGCTGGCAAGGCCACCGACACCGAGTCCGCCAAGGCGCTGCCCCTCGGGGACAGCACCGTCGGCGAGGTCGTCCAGGGCCTGGCCATCACCATCGGTGAGAAGATCGAACTGGGCAACGTCGCCTACTTCGACGGTCCGGTCGCGGTCTACCTGCACAAGCGTGCGGCCGACCTTCCGCCGGCTGTCGGCGTCATCGTCGCCTACGACGGCGACGAGGCTGCTGCCCGCGGTGCCGCGATGCAGGTCGCTGCCCTCAAGGCGCAGTACCTCACCCGTGACGAGGTCCCGGCCGACATCGTCGCCGCCGAGAAGGACGTCCTCACCAAGAAGACGATCGAGGAGGGCAAGCCGGAAGCGGCTGTCGCCAAGATCGTCGAGGGTCGCATCGGCGGGTTCTTCCGCGAGATCGTCCTGCTCGAGCAGGAGTCGGTCTCCGAGTCGAAGAAGTCGGTCAAGGCCGTCCTCGACGCCTCCGGCACCACCGTGAAGCGGTTCGCCCGCTTCGAGGTCGGCGCCTGAGCGTCAGCTGACGAAGCACACCGCGCGGCCGGCACCACGAAAGTGGTGCCGGCCGTCGCTGTCTCCGAGTAGGTTTGACCAGCCCGGCAGAGGGACAGGTGTCGGTCACGTGCGCCCCGCGCTTTCGCGGGCGCATCAACGTGTCAGGTGAAGGAGAGCGACAAGTGGGACTCATTCAGGCTGCGATCGGCGCCATCGGCGGCACCCTCGGTGACCAGTGGCTCGACTTCTACGGTGTCCCGGACGGGATCACCTCGACCGTCGCGGTGTTCCCTGCGGTCGCCAAGGGACAGAACGCCGGCCGCGGCAGCAACACCGACGGTTCCGACGGCGTCATCACCAACGGCTCCAAGATCGTCGTCCCCGAGGGCTACGGCCTCGTCCTGCTCGAGGACGGCGCCTTCACCGGGTTCGCCGCTGAGCCGGGCGCCTACATCTGGAACTCCGACGAGCCGGCCTCCCAGTCGGTCTTCTCCGGCGGCGGACTCGTCGACTCGGTGATCAAGCAGAGCTGGGAGCGCTTCAAGTTCGGCGGGCGACCCTCGACGCAGCAGACGGCTGTCTTCGTGACGCTCAAGGAGCTGCCCAACAACAAGTTCGGCACCCAGTCGGAGATCTACTGGGACGACGCGTTCCTCAACACCCAGGTCGGCGCCATCACGCGCGGCACCTACACGCTGAAGATCACCGACCCCCTGACGTTCCTGCGCAACTTCGCGCCGGCCGAGGTCATCGGCGGACGGGCCTTCTTCGACTTCACCGACATCGACAACCCCGCCGGTGAGCAGCTGTTCAACGAGGTCGTCGGATCGCTCGCGCCGGCCTTCTCGATGTACACCAACGACCCCGCCAAGGGGAACCGGATCGCTCGCCTGCAGCAGGACTCGATCGGCTTCGCGCAGTCGTTGTCGGCCGCGGTGGAGCAGAACTACCAGTGGCGGACCGACCGCGGCATCGAGATCGTCAAGACCGCGATCATCTCCATCGAGTACGACGCCAACACCCGTGAGCTGCTCAAGAACGTCCAGCGTGCCGACGCACTGTCCGGCTCGCGCGGCAACTCCAACCTGCAGGCGTCCGTCGCCGCCGGCATCGAGGCCGCGGGCGAGAACGCCGGTCCCGGTGGCCTGATCGGCATGGGCATGGCGACCGGTGGCATGGGGGTGGGCGGCCTCCAGCAGCCCGTGACGCCGCCGCCCGCGGCTCCGGCGGCTCCTGCCGCTCCTGCGGCGCCCGCCGCTCCGGCTGCGGACGACCCGATGGCTGTCCTCAAGCGGGCCAAGGAGATGCTCGACGCCGGACTGATCACCCAGGCCGACTACGACGCGGCAAAGGCGAAGGCGCTCGGTCTCTGACATGTCACAGGAGTCCGTGGACCCCCAGCGGCCCACCTTCGACGGGCCGCCCATGTCGCTGGAGGAGGAGCTCGCCGCCGCCAAGGCGGAGCCCGAGCCCACACCCACCATCGAGACCGTCAACGAATCGCTCAAGGACGGGCTGAACCGGTGCCCGAAGTGCGGGTCGAGCGACGTGCGGCTGCGCGCCTCGACCGGCATGCTCGTGTGCCTGTTCTGCCGCAACGAGTGGCACGAGGCCCGCGTCGAGGAGGAGTTCGGGCTCGGTGAGGGCATCGACGACCTCGAGGGCACCGTCATCGCCAGCGGGGCGGAGGACATCCAGGCCGATGCCGCCGACATGGTCACCTTCAAGTGCGAGGCCTGCGGTGCCGAGGTGGTCGTGGACACCGCCCATGCGCTCAACGCGCGTTGCCACTGGTGCCGCCACACGCTGAACGTCAACCAGCAGATCCCCAACGGTGCGGTTCCGGACGCGGTCCTTCCGTTCCGGCTGACCAAGGACGAGGCGGTCGAGAAGATCCGGGAGTTCGCCTCCAAGCGACGGCTCTTCGCGCACAAGAGGTTCAAGAAGGAGTTCGTCCCGGAGAACGTCCTGGGCGTCTACCTGCCCTACCTCGTCATCGACGCGCGCGCCGAGTCGCAGTACTGGGGCAAGGGCGAGATCGAGACCCGGCGCTGGACCGAGAAGCAGGGCGACAACCGCGTCACCTACTACGACGCCGACGTCTACCAGGTGGCCCGCCAGGTCAGCTTCACGGTCGACGACCTGACCATCGAGGGATCGGTGGAGCGCGCCGACTTCAGCGGCGAGAACACCAACAACATCGTCAACACGATCCTGCCGTTCGACACGAAGAACGCGGTCAAGTGGAACGCCAGCTACCTGGTCGGGTTCACCAGCGAGAAGCGTGACGTCAACGTGGAGGCGCTCCAGCCGGTCCTGGAGGACCAGCTGCTCTCGATCGGACGCTCGGAGGTGGCTGCCTCGTTGGGCAGGTTCGACCGGGGTGTGCGCTGGGAGCAGGAGCAGATCGACGTCGGTGGTTCACGCTGGATCTCGATGTACCTGCCCGTGTGGCTCTACTCCTACCGCCAGGAGAGCAACGGCATCCTGCACTACATCGCGGTCAACGCACGGACGGGAGAGACGATGGGCAGCATCCCGGTCTCACAGCCGAAGCTCCTCCTCGCGGCCTTCACGGTCGGCACCTTCCTCGAGGGCGCCGCCGGCGCGTTCCTGGTGGCGACGGCATGAGCGCCGACATCGTGCTCGCGCTCGTCCAGGCGTCCGAGTCGCCGGTCTGGCTCCTCGCAGCCGGTCCGGTCGGCGGCGCAGCGACGTACTGGGCCTTCTATCGCTACTACCGCAACAACGACAAGTCACATGCCTTCGAGCGGGACACGATCATCGACCCCAAGCCCGTGCAGGGCGGGGAGAACAAGGTCGATCACATCAACCGCACGCGTGACTCCGACATCGACGGCGACAACAGCAGCAACTTCCGGACGAGGGTGCAGCGAATCCGCTGACGAGACCGTGTGTGACGGGCAAGGGCATTGGTGCCGCTCGACCCCGTCACGGTAACCTCGGGTGCGCTCCCCGACGTCGAATGGAAGGACCCTGGTGCCCGGCTACAAGAGAGTCCTCCTGAAGCTGTCCGGTGAGGTCTTCGGAGGTGGCAAGGTCGGTGTCGACCCTGACGTCGTCCAGGCCGTTGCCCGTGAGATCAAGCAGGTCGTCGATGCAGGCGTCCAGATCGCTGTCGTGACCGGCGGAGGCAACTTCTTCCGCGGCGCAGAGCTGCAGCAGCGCGGCATGGACCGCGTCCGTGCCGACTACATGGGGATGCTCGGCATCGTCATGAACTGCCTCGCGCTCCAGGACTTCCTCGAGAAGCTGGGCGTCGAGACCCGCGTCCAGACCGCCATCACGATGGGTCAGGTCGCCGAGCCCTACATCCCCCGCCGCGCGATCCGCCACATGGAGAAGGGCCGCGTCGTGATCTTCGGCGCCGGCATGGGCATGCCCTACTTCTCCACCGACACCGTCGCGGTCCAGCGTGCGCTGGAGAGCAGGTGTGACGTGGTCCTGGTGGCCAAGAGCGGCGTCGACGGCGTCTACAGCGCCGACCCCAAGGTCGACCCCACGGCGACCAAGTACGACGAGCTGAGCTACGACGACGCCATCAGCCAGGGCCTGCGGATCCTGGACCAGACGGCGTTCGCGCTCTGCGGCGAGAACAAGCTGCCGATGATCGTGTTCGGCATGGAGCCCGAGGGCAACATCCTGCGGGTCGTCCAGGGTGAGAAGATCGGCACGCGCGTCAGCGCGGGCTGAACCACGAAGGAGAACTGGTGATCAACGACATCCTCAACGAGGCCGACCAGAAGATGGGCAAGTCGGTCGAGGCGACCCGCGAGGAGTTCGCCGCGATCCGGGCCGGCCGCGCCCACCCGAGCATGTTCTCCAAGATCACGGTGGACTACTACGGTTCCCCGACGCCGCTCCAGCAGCTGGCGTCCTTCACGGCACCCGAGGCGCGCACGATCATCATCGCGCCCTTCGACGTCGGCGCCATCGGCAACGTCGAGCGCGCCATCCGCGACTCCGACCTGGGCGTGAACCCCTCCAGCGACGGCAAGCAGCTGCGTTGCGTCTTCCCTGAGCTGACCGAGGAGCGCCGCAAGGAGTTCATCAAGCTGGCCAAGGAGAAGTCCGAGGGCGGCAAGGTGGCGGTGCGCCAGGTGCGCCAGAAGGCCAAGCAGAACCTCGAGAAGCTCGAGAAGGACGGTCAGGTCGGCAAGGACGACGTCACGGGCGCCGAGAAGCGTCTCGACGGCATGACCAAGAAGCACACCGACGCGATCGACGAGCTGCTCAAGCTCAAGGAAGCCGAGCTGCTCGAGGTCTGATCCTCGATCGCTCCCGATTCCCACATGTCATCGTCGACACCGCCTGACTCCTCGGCCCCGACCCCGGCAGCGCCCAAGAAGGACCACGGGCGCGCCGGGCGCGACCTCAAGGCTGCGGTCGCCTCGGCGGTCGTGCTGCTGAGCGCGATCGCGGCCTCGTTGGCGTTCTGGAAGCCCGCCTTCATGGCGATCGTCGCGATCGCCGTGGTCGTGGCGGTGTGGGAGCTGCGCAAGGGCCTGCTCGCCAAGGACATCGACCTGCCCGAGCAGCCGCTCATGGTGGGTGGCGTCGTCATGGTCGTCGTCGCCTACCTGTGGGGCGCGCCGGCCCTGGTGACCGCCACGGCCGTCAGCGCGCTGGCGATCATGCTCTGGCTGCTGCGCCGTGGCGTGGACGGCTACGTCAAGAACGCCACCGCCTCGGTCTTCGCGCTCGTCTACGTGCCCTTCCTGGGCTCGTTCGTGGCGCTGATGCTCGCCGAGGGCGGCCGCACGGGCGGCGGGCTCGACGACAAGGGCGTCCAGGGCATCGTGACGTTCATCCTGGTCACGATCGCCTCCGACATCGGTGGCTACGTCGCCGGCGTCCTGTTCGGCAAGCACCCCATGGCGCCCGTCATCTCGCCGAAGAAGTCCTGGGAGGGCTTTGCCGGCTCGGCCATCGCCACGGTCGGTGCCGGTGTGGCGCTGGTCGTGTACCTCCTCGAGGGCGACTGGTGGATCGGTGTGGCCCTCGGCCTGATCACCGTGGTCATGGCGACCCTCGGCGACCTGTGCGAGTCGGTCATCAAGCGCGACCTCGGGATCAAGGACATGAGCCAGGTGATCCCCGGCCACGGTGGCCTGATGGACCGGCTCGACTCGCTGCTCGCCACGATCGCCCCGATCTGGTTGCTGCTGCACTACGCCGTCTTCTGAGCCGCGACTTCTCCGAGCAGGCCGATCGCGGTCCTCAGCTGCTCGTCCGAGAGGTACGGCGCCGGGCCGATCCGCAGGTGCTGCCCGCGACTGTCGGTGCTGACCCCGCGCGCGGCCAGGGCTGCCTGGAGCTCGGCGGCACGGGGACTGGTCAGCGCGAGGAACCCACCGAACCCCTCGGCAGGGGTGTCGCGGTCGCGGGTGACCACCTCGTCGGGGAGCCCGAGCGCGTCGAACTCCGCGGCCAGCAGTCCGCGCTGGTGCAGTGCGGTCCGGCGCAGCACCGGGGGAGTGAGGCCGTGGGTGGCGAAGAAGTCGAGCACCCGGCTGGCCCGGTAGTGGCTGGTGGGGTCGTAGGTCGCCCCGGCGAAGTGGTCGCCCGACTCGGCGTACCACCCGGTGACGAGCGGACGCAGGCCGGCGGCGTGGGCCGGGAGGCGCAGGAAGCAGTTGCCCTCGCCGAGCTGGAGGTACTTGTAGCCGCCGCCCACGATCCACGCGTCGGCCAGTGCGAGGGCGCTGATGTCGAAGGGCATCACGCCCAGCTGGTGGTAGGCGTCGACCAGCAGCTCGGCGCCGGTCCGGGCACAGGCGCGGGCCACCGCCTCGAGGTGCGGAACGACCAGTGAGGTCTCGAACAGCACCGACGAGACGACGACGGCCGCGGTGCGTCCGTCCACCTCGCTCGCCAGCCGCTCGGCGAGCGTGTCGACCGGTGCGGCCGGCACCTTCACGACCTCGACACCGGACTCGGCCAGGCGGTCGAGCTGACGACGGGCCGAGTGGAACTCGCCGTCCGTGGTGACCAGCCGCGACCGGGTGCGGAGGTCCAGGCAGGACAGGAAGCGGATCAGCAGCTCGTGAGTGCTCCCGCCGAGGGCCACCTCGCCGGACGGGTCCCCGAGCAGGTCCCGAACCCCGTCGCGGAGCCGTTCGGCGCGCAGCTCCGCGCGACCCCACTTCTCGCCGACGGCGAGGGCGGCGTCGTCGTACGCCTCGAGCACGCCCTCGCGGGCGACGTCCGGCCAGGCCTGGTGGCTGTGCCCGGTGAGGAGCAGGCGTTCGGCGACCCGGAAACGGGAGTAGTGGGCCGCCAGGCTCACATCTGGCTCCGGATGGCCCACAGGTCGGGGAAGAGCTGGTGGGTGACGGTGCTCCAGAGGTACTGCGCTCCCGAGGAACCGCCCGTCCCCATCTTGGCGCCGATGGTGCGCTCGACCATCTTCACGTGGCGGTAGCGCCACTCCTGGAGGCCCTCGTCGAGGTCGACCAGGCGTTCGGCGACCTGCGCGGCCCCGCCCTCGTCGCCGTACGCCGCCAGCAGCAGCTGCTGCACGTCCTCCGATGGCTCCCACGGCTGGGTGAGGTCGCGCTCGATCGCGCCAGCGGGCACGGCGTAGCCCTGGGTGAGCAGGTAGCGCAGGTAGGAGTCGAAGACCGACGGGCGGGCCATGGCGGTCTCGATCCGCTCCCGGCCCGGGCTGCCCTCGGGGTAGTGCTCGAACATCCGGCTGTCCCGGCGTCCGAGGGTGGCCTCGAGCTCACGGAACTGCTCGGACTGGAAGCCGCTGGAGGCGTCCAGCCGCCCGCGGAAACTGGTGAACTCGCGCGGGGTCATCGTCTCGAGCACGTCGACCTGCGCGACGGCGACCTTGAGGATCGCGCGCACCCGTCCGAGGGTGTGGAGCGCGCGCGGGGTGTCGCCGGCCTCGAGGCGTCGCTGCAGTCCGGTGAGCTCGTGCAGCATCTGCTTGAACCACAACTCGTAGACCTGGTGGATCACGATGAACAGCAGTTCGTCGTGCTCGTCCGAACGTGGGTGCTGCGCGGCGAGGACCTCGTCGAGCGCGAGATAGCTGCTGTAGGTCAGGGAGGGGTGCGGTTCGCTCACCCGGCCACTGTCACAGAAGCAGGGCCCGGCGTGCCAGTGGCCCGGTCTTTCACCGCGACGCCCGCCTGCCGGATACGATCGCCCCGACATGAAGCAGGTATCCGAGGGCCGCGTCGTCGCGGACGAGACGGACGACGCGACCGACCGGTCCCGTCGACCCGACTGGTTCCACCGGGGCCACCCGGTCTTCTTCCCGCTCGCGGGCTTCTTCACCGGCATGGTCTCGGTGATCGTGGTCCCCGGTCTGTACGCCACGATCGTCAAGAGCGTGGCCGGCTACGAGCGGGCCGAGGAGCTCTTCCCGTTCGTCGTGCTGCTGCTGGTCGTGCCGATCGGGATGCTGGTGCCCCACCGCACCCGGCGTTTCGCGCGTTACATGCTGCTCGGCATGGTCACCACGGTCGTCGTGGTGGTGGGTGTCGCCGCTCTCGTGCTTTGGGTGCTGTACAAGCGCGACGCGTAGAATCGGCGGCGATGTCCGACCAGCCTGAGGGGCCCCGCCAGCTTCCCCTCGTCCTCGCCGAACCGCGTGGACGCAAGAAGCCGCCGCGGCACCTCGCCGACCTCACTCCCGGCGAGCGCAAGGACCTGCTGGTCGAGATGGGCCTGCCGGGTTTCCGTGCCAAGCAGGTCGCCACCCACTACTTCTCGCGCCTGGTCGACGACCCGGAGCAGATGACCGACCTCCCGGCCGCCCAGCGCGGCGAGCTGGTCGAGGCGCTCCTGCCCCACCTGATGACGCCGCTGCGCGTGCTCGAGGCCGACAAAGGCACGACCCGCAAGACCCTGTGGAAGCTGTTCGACGGCGCCCTGGTCGAGTCGGTTCTCATGCGCTACCCGAACCGCACCACCATGTGTGTCTCCAGCCAGGCCGGCTGCGGCATGG
Source organism: Nocardioides sp. Root190 (assembly GCF_001428565.1). Taxonomy (GTDB): domain Bacteria; phylum Actinomycetota; class Actinomycetes; order Propionibacteriales; family Nocardioidaceae; genus Nocardioides. Next base: position 493,635 of record NZ_LMIA01000009.1, read on the forward strand.
CCTGCCCGTTCTGCGCGACCGGCCAGGGCGGCCTGCAGCGCAACATGTCGACTGCGGAGATCGTCGAGCAGGTGCTCGCCGGTGCCCGCTCCCTCGAGCGCGGCGAGGTGCCCGGTGGCGAGGGTCGGGTCAACAACGTTGTGTTCATGGGCATGGGCGAGCCGCTGGCCAACTACAAGGCCGTCGTGGGCGCCGTACGACGCCTCACCGAGCCGGCCCCCGACGGCTACGGCATGTCGGCGCGCGGCATCACCGTCTCCACGGTCGGCCTCGTGCCGCGGATCAAGCAGCTCGCCGACGAGGGCATCCCGGTGACCCTCGCGCTGAGCCTGCACGCCCCCGACGACGAGCTGCGCAACGAGCTGGTGCCGATCAACACCCGGTTCTCCGTCGCGGAGACCGTCGACGCGGCCTTCGAGTACTTCCAGAAGACCAAGCGTCGCGTCTCGATCGAGTACGCCATGATGCGCGGCATCAACGACCAGGCCTGGCGTGCCGACCTGCTCGGTGACGTGCTCAACGAGCGCGGCCACGGCTGGGTCCACGTTAACCTGATCCCGCTCAACGAGGTCCCCGGCTCGCAGTACACCCGCTCGTTCGACAAGGACACCGACGAGTTCGTACGCCGCCTCGAGGCCAAGGGTGTCAGCACCACCATCCGGGACACACGCGGCGACGAGATCGACGCCGCCTGCGGTCAGCTCGCTGCCACGGAGTGACCTGAGCCGTCCCTGCCCAGGTGGCCCCGGTGGCCCAGGTGGCGCTGCCGCGCCATCAGGAACAGCGGGAAGCTCACGCTGATCGCGACGAGGAAGGTCAGCGCGACGTAGATCCACGCGTGGCGCAGTCCGATGCGACGCGCCTCGGCCAGCATGAAGACCAGGCCGACGAGGGCGACCGCGAGCAGGTCGATCCCGAAGAAGACACCGGCGGGCGTCTCCAGCGGGTCGGTGACGAAGTCGGTGAGGCCGCGGCCGTCGGCGAAGTGGGCGACGAGCGTCATCTGGGTGCTGACGAACGCCAGCAGGGCGACGGCGGCGTAGGTCAGCACCAGGGCGCGGTCGATGCCGGTGCGGGACTCGGTGGTCATGCCCGAGGATCCCACAGGGCTGGGCCCGAGCCGGGAGCTCAGACCAGGGGGCTCGGCACCAGCAGCTCGACGTTGCGGTCGGCCGGGGTGCCGACGCCACCGCTGTGGTCGTGCCAGTCGTTGGCCGCCAGCTCACGGGACAGCCCGGCGAGCTGGGGTGCCGTCGCGGTGCCGGCCCCGGCCGAGTCGGGACCGGCGTGGTCGACCATCGTGGTGAAGATCGACAGGGTGCCGTCGGTGTTGTCGGCGATCTCGATGATCCGGGCCTGCTGCGGCCAGTCGATGTGCGAGGCGGTCGTGATCTCCCACAGTCCGCCACCGCCCGTGCGGGGCCGCGGCGTGATCTTGTTGGTGTGGGTGTGGCCGTTGATCCACGCGATGACCTGCGGGTGCTCGAGGAGCTTGGTGAGCACGGTGCCGCCGGTGACGCGCGGGTCGAGGCTGCCGCCGGTGAGGATGAGCGGGTTGCCCATCGTGTCGGACGTGTGGTGGCTGAAGACCATGACCGCCTTGCCGACGGACTGGGCGAGCAGGTTCGAGAGCCAGGTGAACTGCGTCTTGTCGAGCGACCCGTCGGCGTACCCGTTGGGGTTGACGGTGTCCATGACGATGAAGCGGAACGGGCCCTTGTCGAAGTGGTAGTACGCCGTGCCCTGCGCGCGGTTGGTGGCGGTGAATCCGTGACCGAAGGGAGCGCCACCGAGCACGAAGTGCTGCTCGACGACCTGCTTGCGGGTCAGGAGGCGACGGTTGAGGTCGGGCTGGACGGCCCGCACGATCGTGTTGCCGGCGCCGCCGAGCAGGTTGGTGAGCAGCGCGGCGGGGTTGCTCAGCAGGTCGTCGAAGATCTGTGCGGGGTTGAGCCCGAGCGGCGGCGAGATGATCTTCAGGGCGCCCAGGGCCAGCAGGTTGAGCTGCAGGGTGCTGGTGGGGAAGTTGCCCTGGACGAGGCCGTCGTGGTTGCCGAAGACGGAGTACCACGGGATGTCGAGGCCCTCGGCCTGGAAGGGGCGCCGGGCGGCGTCGAGGAGACCGGGGACGACGGGGAAGCCGTACTCGGCACGCGGCCGGTCGACCTGCTTGCCCAGCGGGTTGCCGTGCGGGTGCCAGTACGCCGTGTCGTAGGTGCCGGGAGTGCTGTCGGCGACGCCCTCCCACTTGTTCAGGTTGCCGGAGTCGACCCGGACGGAACCCCCGTTGAGGACCCCGATGTTCCAGCGGATCTCGTTGAGCTGGGAGTTGTCGGAGTTGTCGCCGGTCTGGATCGCCAGCGCGAGCGGCTTGCCGGTGATCGGACCCTCGGTGATCCGGTTGATGGCGCGCACCATCGAGTCGGCCACCTGGCCGGTCAGCATCTCCTGCGCGCGGTACGACGAGGAGAGCAGCCCGGTCGCGGGCAGCGGGCTCGGGTCGTCGAGCCGGTCGGTCCACTCCAGTCGCAGCGGCGACTGGGCGTCGACGATGTGGACGTCGCTCAGCTGCACGAAGGCCAGCAGGCCCTGGCGCACACCGGCGCGCGCGTCGTCGGCCAGCACCCCCAGGCCGGACCGGACGCCGTGCGCCTCGCCGGAGACGCTGATGACGGGCGCGTAGCCCTTCGCGTTCGGAGTGCCGGTCGCGTAGGTGGTCGCGACGGTGCCGTTGGTCGGCAGAGCACTCGGCACCGCGCTCGGCACGGCGTTCGGTGCCGCGCCGGCGGCGGCCGGGCGCAGGACGCCGGGCAGGGCAGTGGCCGCTGCGGCGAGGCCGCCGGCGGCGATGGTGTTCCGGATCAGGTCACGGCGAGAGATCTCCACAAGGCGCCAACGACGCTCGGGTGACCTGGGTCACGTCATGGTTGGTGAAGGTTTTCCGGATCCCCGATCGTTCACCCGACCGTCGCCCGACGCGCCTTTGCCCGTGACGGGCTGTTGTCACCGCGCTCCTAGCGTCCGTGACATGAAGCTCCGGGTACTGGTGGTGTCAGAGTCCTTCCTCCCGCAGGTCAACGGCGTGACCAACTCCGTGCGCCGGGTGCTCGAGCACCTGGCTGCCGAGGGGCACCAGGCCCAGCTGGTCGCCCCGACCGGGCCGGACACCTATGCGGGTTTCCGGGTGCGTCGTGCCCGCGGCGCCAACCTCCCGTTCTACCCGGACTTCCGGCTGGGGCTGGAGACCCGGCGCCGGCTGCGCCAGGTGATGCTCGAGTACCGCCCCGACGTCGTCCACATCGCCTCACCGGCCACGCTCGGCTACCAGGCCTCCCGTGCGGCCGAGGAGCTCGGGATCCCCACCGTCGCGATCTACCAGACCGACCTCGTCGGCTTCGCCGAGCGCTACGACCTGCCCGGCGGCGCCCGTGCGATGGCCGGGCTGACCCGTCGGATCCACCACCACGTCGACCGGACCCTCGCCCCCTCGACCGCGAGCATCGACCAGCTGCGTGAGCTGGGCGTCCCGGACGTCCACCGCTGGGGACGCGGCGTCGACCTCGTCGCCTTCCACCCGCGGCACCGTGACGAGGAGCTGCGCAGGCGCCTGGCTCCCGACGGCCGCCTCCTGGTCGGGTACGTCGGCCGGCTGGCCGCCGAGAAGGAGCTGGACCTTCTCGCCCACATCGCCGACGACCCCAGGCTGGCTCTCGTCGTGGTCGGCGCCGGACCCGAGGAGCAGCGCCTGCGTGGCGTGCTCGGGGAGCGGGCGTGCTTCCTCGGCCTGCTGCACGGTGACGACCTGAGCCGCGCCTACGCCTCGCTCGACGTCTTCGTCCACACGGGTCGCTACGAGACCTACTGCCAGTCGGCCCAGGAGGCACTCGCCTCCTCCGTCCCGGTCATCGCCCCGGCGGCGGGAGGGCCGGTGGACGTGGTTGCCCACGGTGCGACGGGACTGCTCTACCGGCCCGGGGACGGGGCGGACCTCGCGGCGAGCGTGGACCGCCTGGTCGGCGACGCCGCGCTGCGGCAACGGATGGGTGTCACCGCGTTGCGCGCTGTGCAGGACCGTTCCTGGTCCGCGATCAACGAACAGCTCCTGACGCACTACCGCGCCGTGATCGACGAGCACGCCGCCCGCGCCGCGGTGCGCGCTGCCCGCTGGGCTCGCGCAGCCTGACCGGTTCGCCGCTGCCCTCAGCCGATCAGCGCAGCGGCCTCCTCGACGGTGTCGACCAGGTGGATGTGCGCCTCCATCGCGCGTCCGCGGGCCAGCGCCTGCAGCAGCGGCCACGCCGGCAGGTGCCCGGTCCAGTGCTCGCGCCCGACCAGGACCATCGGCGCGACGTCCTCCTCGGCGGCGTAGTAGTTCTCGCAGGCGTCCTGGAAGACCTCCTGCACGGTCCCGCCGGCGCCGGGGAGGAAGACGATCCCGGCGTCGCAGACCTGGAGCAGGATCGCCTCGCGCAGGGCGTTGCGGAAGTACTTCGCGACCGAGGTCGCGAACAGGTTCGGCGGCTCGTGCCCGTAGTGCCAGGTCGGCACGCCCAGCGAGGCCTCCGGTTCCGAGGCGAGCTCGATGGCGCGGCGGGCGGCCTCGACCCACGCGTCGATCGACGGGCGGAAGGACGGCACGGCGCAGACGAGTCGCAGCGCCTCGGTCAGGGTCTCGGGCGAGGTGGTCGCGAAGCGGCCGCCCAGGTTGGCCGCCTCCATCGCTCCCGGGCCGCCACCGGTGGCGACGACGTGGCCGCGACCGAGCAGCGCGCCGAGGCGCGCCGCGTCGACGTACCCCGGCGTGCCGCGGTCGGCGGCGTGGCCGCCCATGACTCCCACCAGGGACCGCTCGCGCACCCAGGCGGCGAGCGCGTTGTCGATGGCCTGGTCGTGGAGCACCTCGGCGAGTGCCTCGGCCGGCGTGCACGCCTCGCGGGCCCAGGCGTAGGCGCGGGCGTCGAAGGTGTCGGCGTAGCCGGGGCGGTCGTACAGGTCGGCGGGGGAGTAGAGCGTGCCGCGGTTGACGTCGAGGCCGGGAAGGTGGGCCTCGGCGGCGGCACCGGCCTGGTCCTGCCACTGCTGGTCGGTCGGCGTCCGGGACTCGACCACGACGCCTCGGGAACGGGTGGGCCTCACGTACGCACCGTAGTGGAGGTCCCACCACCTGGACGCGTCCCGCAATGACGAGTCGCTCAGTACATTTTGACCACCCGCTCGACGCGGCGCCGATGACAGGAGTGAACGATGACCTACCGTCCCGAGACCCTTGCCGTGCACGCAGGCCAGGAGGAGGCAGACCCGGCGACGAACTCGCGAGCCGTGCCGATCTACCAGACGACGTCCTACGTCTTCAACGACACCGAGCACGCGGCCAACCTGTTCGCCCTCGCCGAGCCCGGCAACATCTACACCCGCATCATGAACCCGACGCAGTCGGTGTTCGAGGACCGGATGACCCAGCTCGAGGGCGGCGTGGGCGCGCTGGCGACGGCGTCGGGCTCGGCCGCCATCACCTACGCGGTCCTCAACCTGACCTACACCGGCGACAACATCGTCGCGATCTCCACCCTGTACGGCGGCACCTTCGCGCTCTTCGCGCACACGCTTCCGCAGTACGGCATCGAGGTCCGCTTCGTCGACCCGAACAAGCCCGAGGAGCTCGCCAAGCACGTCGACGAGAAGACCAAGCTGGTCTTCGCCGAGACCATCGGCAACCCCAAGGTCAACGTCGTGGACGTGCGTGCCTGGGCCGACGCCGCCCATGAGCAGGGGATCCCGCTCGTGGTCGACGCGACCGCGACCACTCCGCTCCTGGCCCGGGTGTTCGACCACGGAGCCGACATCGCCGTGCACGCCGCGACGAAGTACATCGGTGGCCACGGCACCTCGATCGGCGGCATCATCGTCGACTCCGGCAAGTTCGACTGGGCGGCGCACTCCGAGCGGTTCCCCGGCCTCACCCAGCCCGACAGCGCCTACCACGGCGTGGTGTGGACGGACGCCGTCGGCGAGCTGGCCTACATCATCCGTGCCCGGACCGTCCTGCTGCGCAACACCGGTGCCGCGATCGCACCGCTGAACTCCTTCCTCTTCCTGCAGGGGCTGGAGACCCTCCACCTCCGGATGGAGCGCCACAGCGAGAACGCGCTGACCATCGCCCAGCACCTGAAGTCCCACGACGCCGTCGCCTGGGTGTCCTACCCCGGCCTGGAGGACGACCCCTCCAAGGCCGTGGCGGACAGCTACTTCACCGGACGGGGCTACGGCGGCCTGGTCTCCTTCGGCCTGAAGTCGGGTCGCGACGGCGGCAAGCGCTTCATCGAGTCGCTCGGGCTGTTCAGCCACCTGGTCAACATCGGCGACGCCAAGTCGCTGGCCGTCCACAACGCCACGACCACCCACTCGCAGCTGACCCCCGAGGAGCTGGAGGCAGCTGGCGTGCCGGAGGACCTCGTCCGGCTCTCGATCGGCATCGAGCACGTCGACGACCTCATCGCCGACATCGACCAAGCGCTCGCCGCAGCGAAGTGAGAACGCTCGGACGATCGCGTTGACCAAGGACGGACAGGTCGAGACCCAGCGGGTCGTGCTCGCCGACGAGCACGACCCGCTGGTCCTGGCGACCGGTCGCGCGCTCCCTCACGTCGAGGTCGCCTACGAGACCTACGGCCGCCTCGCCCGGGGCCGGGACAACGCGGTCGTCGTCTGTCACGCGCTCACCGGCGACGCCCACGCCGCCGGCGTCCACCAGGGGGCGCGGCGGCCCGGCTGGTGGGACAACCTCATCGGCCCCGGCCGGGCCGTCGACACCGACCGGTTCTTCGTGATCAGCTCCAACCTGCTCGGCGGATGCTCCGGCACGACCGGGCCGCTCTCCCTCGACCCGGTCACCGGTCGGCCGTACGGTCCGGACTTCCCGGACCTCGAGATGGCAGACCTGGTCGCCGTGCAGCGACGCCTCCTGGACCACCTGGGCATCGACCGGCTGCATGCAGCGGTCGGCGGCTCGCTCGGCGGGATGCAGGTCCTGGAGTGGGCCCTCCAGGAGCCCGAGCGGATCGAGCGCGCCGTCATGGTGGCGGCGAGCTCTCGGCTCACCGCCGAGAACATCGCCTTCTCCGCGGTGGCGCGCGCGGCCATCATGGAGGACCCCGACTTCCGTGGCGGCTGGTACTTCGAGCACGGTGTCCAGCCGCACCACGGCCTGAAGATCGCCCGGATGATGGCGCACATCACCTATGTCTCGCCCGGCTCGCTCGAGGACAAGTTCGGCCGCGACCGACGCGGCGCTCCCGGTGAGCACCGGCTCGACGCCGACTTCGAGGTCGAGCACTACCTCCAGCACCAGGGCGAGAGCTTCCTCCAGCGCTTCGACGCGCTGTCCTACCTGCACCTGAGCCGTCCGATGGACTACTTCGATCCCTTCGGGGCGCACCCGGACGTCGTACCCTCGACGAGGTTCCGGCTGGTCTCCTTCGACTCGGACTGGCGGTTCCCGACCGCGCACTCGCTGCGGATCCGTGACGAGCTCGCCGCGCGGGGCGTCCAGGTCGACCACACCGAGGTCGCCTCGCCGTGGGGCCACGACTCGTTCCTGCTCGAGCCGCCGGGCTACCACGACCTGGTGCGGTCGTTCCTGGCCTGAGGCGCCTCAGAAGGCGTGCGCCATCAGCTCCCCGAACAGCTCCTGGGCCTCGACCGCCAGCCCGCGCCGGTTGAACCAGTCGCAGACATTGGTGCAGTCGCGCAGCAGGAAGTCGAAGCCCTGCGCGTTGCCGACCAGGTCGACCAGCTGGGGCAGGTCGATGACGACGAGGTGTTCGCCCGCGGCGAGGATGTTGAACGGTGACAGGTCACCGTGCACCAGTCCGGCCCCGACCAGGGTCACCATCGCCTCGCGCAGCTGTTCGAAGTACGACGCCAGCAGGCCCGGTTCCGGCCGGGTCTGTGCCAGCCGGGGTGCGGTCTCACCGTCGACGGTGATCCACTCCATCAGGATCTCGGTGCCCTCGATCTGCACCGGGTAGGGCACCGGCAGGCCCAGCTGCCAGCACCGGTTGAGGGCGGTCCACTCCGACACGGCCCACTCGCCGGCCGCCACCTCGCGACCGAAGGTGCTCTTGCGCTTGAGTGCCCGCTCGTCACGGGATCGGCGCATGCTGCGGCCCTCGGTGTACGACGCCGCGCGGTGGAACGTGCGGTGCTCCGGTGCGCGGTAGCGCTTGGCCGCCATCACCACCGACTGCACCGGGTCGTGAGGGTCGGTGCGGTCGAGCAGGAAGACGTCGGCCTCCTTGCCGGTCTTGAGGATGCCGAGGTCGGTGTCGACCGCACCCTGGGAGGTCACGACCCAGTCGGGCCGTGGCTCGGGGCCGCGGGAGAGCGGTTCGACGTCGAGCCAGGTGGACCATCGCTGGCCCGGCTCGAGGTCGTCGTAGACCTGGAAGTCGACGACGAAACGCGGGTCGAGCTCGGGGTCGAGCTCGCGATCAGGCTGGGTGGAGAGGTTCTCCGGGAACAATTCGGGTGCTCCTGTGGGTCGAGAGGATTCGGTCTGCGGGCAGGCCGGCGACAGTCATGGACATGTCAGCTCCTCTCGACGGGCCCGCTGGTGCGGGCGACGAATCGATGGTCCCTGACCCGACTCGGCTGAGCAACGGGTTTTCTTCACGTACATTGAGCCGATGCGCTGGCGGACCGTTCTCGTGGTGATCCTGCTCCTCCTGGTCCCGGCCCTGTCGGGCCCCTCGACGGCGGCCGAGCGGCAGTCGACGGTCGGGTCGCCGAAGGGGATCGACAGCTACTGGCCCCACGACGGCAACGGCGGCACCGACGCGCAGCACTACAACGTCAACGTCGACTACGACTTCGCCTCGGGCACGCTCACCGGGCGCACCGTCGTCACGATGCGGGCCACCCAGGACCTCACGAGCGTCTACCTCGACCTCTTGCTGCCCGTGACCAGCGCCAAGGTGGACGGCCGCGTCGCACGGACGACCAGGTCGACGGACCACGAGGTCCGGGTGACCCTGCCGAGGGCGGTGGCGAGCGGGACGATCTTCCGGGTCGAGCTGACCTATCGCGGCCAGCCCGCGCGCTACGACTACGCAGGCGAGGCCAACTGGCTGGCGGACGGCCAGGAGGTCGTCACCATGAACCAGCCGCACATGGCGCCCTGGTGGTTCCCCTCCAACGACCACCCCAGCGACAAGGCGCGCTTCGACATCCGGGTCACCGTGGCGCGCAACAAGCTGGTCGCGAGCAACGGCCGCTACCTCGGCCGGGTCGTCAAGGGCACCCGGGCGACGACGCACTGGCAGACCAAGGACCCGATGGCGACCTACCTCGCCTTCTTCGCTGCCGGTGACTTCGCGCGCGAGACCGGGCTGTCGGGCCACGGGATCCGCTACTACAACTTCGTCTCGAAGCGGCTCGGCAGCGCTGACCGGCTTCGCGCCACGCAGATGCTGCGCCGCACCGCGAACATGACGGACTGGCTGGAGAACTGGCTCGGCGACTACCCCTTCGCCACGACCGGCGGCGTCGTGACCAAGCTCCCCGTCGGCTTCGCGCTCGAGAACCAGACGCGACCGACGTACGGCTCGTGGATCTATCCCGGCGTGATCGTGCACGAGCTCGCCCACCAGTGGTTCGGCGACAGCGTCTCGGTGCGTCGCTGGCGCGACATCTGGCTCAACGAGGGCTTCGCGACCTTCGCGGAGGTCGCCTACGACGCGGCCCGGACCGGCCCGTCGGTGAAGAGCTGGTTGAAGCGGCAGTACGACGACAGCTGCCGGTTCGCCTCCTCGCCGCTGTGGACCCTGGACCTGCGCAACCCCGGGCGCGACGACATCTTCGACTCGGCCGTCTACGACCGCGGTGCCATGGTGCTGGCCGCCCTGCAGGGCCGGATCGGCGTGGCCGATCTCAACGAGCTGCTGCGGACCTGGGTCGCGGACCACCACGACGGCAACGTGGCGATCGCCCAGTTCGAGGCGCTGGCCGAGACCGTCTCGGGTGAGGACCTCGACGCCTTCTTCGACGCCTGGCTCGGCGGGGGAGTGCCCTCCGGCACGGCTGGCAACGGCCTGACCGGCGCCTGCCCGCCCGCCTGACGGCCCGCCTGACCTGCTGACGGCTGGGCCGGCACGGTGCGCCTCCCACGCAACAGATGGGGCGTTTGGTACCAATGTGTCGAGCTGTGCCGCTGTCGGCACGCCAGCACCAGGATGGAGACGCCCTCGTCATGAACGCCAAGAAGGTGATCGTCCTCGTGGCGATCGTGTTCCTCGGGTTCTGGATGTTCAGTGACCCGAGCGGCCTGGCCACGACCTCGAAGAGCGCCGCCACCAACGGGTGGGACATCACGACCGAGGCATTCACCGGCGTCATCGACTTCGTCGGCGCCTTCGGCTGACCCACGGGAGCGGAGCGGGTACGCGATGAGTTTCGTCTCGAGCGTCGTGCTCCGCCTCGGCGACCCCAACATCTCCAAGCACCTCCTGCGTGACGAGGGCGAGGTCGTCGTCGACGAGGTGACCCACCACTGGTTCGCCTACCTGCGCCCGGGCGCCGAGGGCATCGCCGCCCTGCTGCTGCTCGTCGCCAGCTGGTTCGTGGCCGTCGAGGTCGGCTGGTTCTTCATCATCGTCGCGGTGGTCCTGCTGTCCCACGCGTCCTGGGGCTGGCTCGCGGTGCTCCGCGACCGGTTCGTCATCACGAACATGCGGGTGTTCCGCGTCCACGGGGTGCTCTCGCAGAGCCTGGCCACGATGCCGCTCAGCCGGATCCTCGACATCTCGGTGAAGAAGCCGCTGCACGGGCGCGTCCTCGGTTTCGGCCACTTCTGCTTCGAGTCGGCCGCGCAGGAGCAGGGCCTGCGCGACATCAAGTACGTCGGTCGGCCCGACGAACGCGACCTGTCGATCCAGCGCGTGGTCCAGCGAGCAGGCCTGCGCGGTCCCCGCGTCCCGAACTGAGGCGTCCCCGACTGAGCCGGGGTGCGCGGCCCTTCGTAGGATTGGCGCCATGACGCAGCAGCCGTTCTCCCGTCCCGGAGCCATCGACCTCTCGGCGCTCTCGCGGCCTGCGCCGCCAGCCGGTGGGGGTGCCCCGAGTGGCGGCGGTGCCAGCGCAGCCGGGGGCGGGTCGGCGTACTCCGTCGCCATCGACGAGGCCAACTTCCAGAGCGTCCTCGAGGCCTCGATGACGGCTCCCGTCGTGCTGGTCTTCCACTCACCGAGCCAGTCGCCGGAGAGCGAGCAGCTCGCCGAGGACGTCGCCACCGTCGCCGGTGAGTACGACGGCCGGTTCCTGGCCGCCACGATCGACGTCGACGCCGTGCCGCAGATCGCCCAGGCGATGCAGATCCCGCAGGTGCCGCTGATGCTGGTCATCCTCGACGGACGCCCGGCGAGCCAGCCGATCCCGGGTGCCGCGCCGATCGACGACATCCGCGCCCTGTTCAACCAGCTCGCCCAGCAGCTCACCTCGCAGGGCATCGCCGGACGGCACCAGCCCAACGCGTTCGGCGCCCCGACCGCTGCCGCCGCCGAGGGTGAGGACGGCGAGCCGGAGCTGGACCCGCGCTACGCCCCCGCCCAGGACGCCCTCGCCGAGGGCGACATCGGCCGCGCGGTCGCGGAGTACCAGAAGCTCGTCGACGCGAACCCGGCCGATCACGAGGCCGCTGCCGGGCTCGCGATGGCCAAGGTGCTGCAGCGCACCCAGGGCGCGGACCTCGACGCCGCCCGCGCCGCTGCCGCAGCCAGCCCCGACGACATCGACGCCCAGACCCTCGTCTCCGACCTCGACCTGCTCGGCGGCCACGTCGAGGACGCCTTCGCGCGCCTCGTCGAGCTGATCCGGCGTACGGCGGGCAAGGACCGTGACCGCGTCCGCGAGCACCTGCTCGGCCTCTTCGGCGCCGTCGGCAACGACGACCCGCGGGTCCTCAAGGGCCGCCAGGCCCTCGCGTCCGCGTTGTACTGATCATGGGCTTCGGTGACGGAGCGAGGTTCCTGCTCCGTGGCATGCGCCTGTGGCGGGAGCGCCCTCGGCTGATGCTGCTCGGCATCATCCCGGCCCTGATCGTCGGGGTGCTCATCATGGCCCTGCTGGTCGTGCTCGTGATGTACGCCGACGACGCGATCGACTGGGCGACGCCGTTCGCCGACGACTGGAACGACGCCGTGCAGTCCGTCTTCCGCGGGGTGCTCTTCGTGCTCGTCCTCGTCGGGGCCGCGATGCTGTCCGTGGTGACCTTCACGGGCCTGACCCTCGCGGTCGGCGACCCCTTCTACGAGAAGATCTGGAAGGAGGTCGAGCTGTCCCTGGGGGGCGAGGTCCCCGACAAGGGCGTCGGCTGGATCCGCGGCATCGTCGACGGGTTGACCCTGGTCGTGCTGGGGATCGCGACGGCCGTCCTCGTCTTCGCGATCGGTCTCCTGCCGCTGGTCGGCGCCGTGGTCGGCGCCGCGCTGGGCCTGGTGGTCGCCGGACGGCTGCTCGCCGGGGAGCTCGTCTCGCGTCCGCTCGAGGCACGCGGGATGGACCGCGCTGCGCGGGTGGCGCTGATGAAGGAGCACCGCCGGGCGATGCTCGGCTTCGGTGTGAGCGTGCAGGCCTGCTTCCTGGTGCCCTTCGGCGGGATCGCCGTGATGCCCGCGGCGGTGGCCGGAGCGACCTACTTCGCGCGTGAGGTGCTGGACGCTGCCTTCGCCACGCCCGTCAGCGCGCCCGCCGGTCCGCCCGTCATCGACCCGCCGCAGGACTGAGCCCGGCGAAGGCCGCCAGCACCGCCTGGACGGCCGGGGAGTCGGCCATCGTGCGCCGGTGCAGTGCGTCGACCAGACGGATCGGCTCCGGGTCGTGGACGGGTACGGCGACCAGGTCGGCCCCGAGCGGCGCCCGACCCATCCGTGGGATGAGGGCCACCCCCAGCCCGGCGGCGACCAGGGCGAGGTGGGAGTCGAACTCGGCGGAGACATGGGCGATCTGCGGCAGGTGCCCGGTGCCGTCGTACATCCGGGACAGCCACTGGCGGCAGATGGTGCCCTCGGGCGTGGCGATCCAGCCGACGTCGCCGAGGTCGTGCGGGGTCACTCGCGAGCGCCGGGCGAGCGGGTCGTCACGGTGCACGATGAGGTCGGCGACGTCGCTGGCGACGCGGGTGGCGACGACGTGGTCGGGCACGGCGAGCGCGACCCCGCCCCACCGGTGCACGATCCCGAGCTCGACCTGACCGCTCGCGACGAGGTCGACGACGTCCCACGGCTCGCGCTCGGTGAGGGTGAGGGTGAGATCGGGGTGGGCGTCGCGGAGCTCCCGGGCGATCGGCGCGATCAGTCCGCGCATCGCCGTGGAGAACGCAGCGAGACGGATCCGGCCGGCGACGACGCCGGCGCGCTGCTGGAGGTTGGCCTCCAGCCGTTCGAGGTCGGCGAGGACCTGGTCGCCGGCGTCGACAAGGTGCTGTCCGTGACTGGTCAGCATCACGCCCCGGCCGACCCGCTCGAGGAGCGGGACGCCGGTCTGCCGCTCGAGGCGCTTGACCTGCTGGGAGATCGCACTCGGGGTGAATCCGGTCGCGCTGGCCGCTCCGACCACGGAGCCGTGGGTCGCGACGGCGCGCAGGCCGGCCAGGGCATCCAGATCAATCATGCAGCAACGCTACATGATCAGGCGCAGAACTATTCGCTGGTGCTTCACGGTTGGCGCCGCCATGCTGATCAGGTGACTCGCAAGGACCAGGCCCTCGCCGCCCTCGTCGCCGTGATCTGGGGCTTCAACTTCGTCGTGATCGACTGGGGCATGGGCGAGGTGCCGCCGCTGCTGTTCCTGGCTGCCCGCTTCCTCGCGGTGATCGTGCCGGCCGTCTTCCTGCTCGACCCGCCGCCGGTCGGCTGGCGCACCATCGCCGCCGTCGGCGCCTTCATGTCGCTGGGCCAGTTCGGTTTCCTCTACGTCGCGATGGACGCCGGGATGCCGCCCGGTCTCGCCGGACTGGTGCTGCAGGCGCAGGTCGTGCTCACCATCGTGATCGCGGCAGTCGCGCTCCGGGAGAAGCCGAACCGGGCGCAGACGGCGGGCGTGGTGCTCGGCGTGGTCGGCCTGGTCGTCGTCGGGGTCGGTCGCGGTGGCCACGTCCCCGCGATCGCACTGGCGCTGTGCCTCACGGGCGCCCTGATGTGGGCGATCGGCAACGTCGTCTCCCGCGCCTCGGGTGCCACCGGAGGCCTGTCCCTGACCGTGTGGTCGGCCCTCGTCGTCCCGGTCCCGCTGATCCTGCTGTCCCTGGTCATCGACGGACCGGCAGCCATGGCCGACGGCGTGGCCGCCTTCGGCTGGAAGGCCGGGCTCTCCACGCTCTACACCGCCGGCCTGGCCTCGCTCGTGGGCTACGGCATCTTCAACGGCCTGCTCTCGCGCAACACCTCGGCCTCGGTGGTGCCGTGGATCCTGCTGGTGCCGCCGGTCGCCATCGGCTCGGCCTGGCTCCTGCTCGACGAGGTGCCCTCCAGCGGTGAGCTCGGCGGGGGAGCGCTGCTCGTCCTGGGCGTGCTCGTCGCACAGGTGCAGCGCAGGAAGGTCAGCGACCCGATTCGGAGTACGCCGGACCCCGACCCGCAAGACTTGCCAGGGCCGCTCGCACCCGTCGGGCGGTGAAGTCGGCGGCACGCTCGTCGATCTCGGCGAGCGTGAGGAACGCCGCCGACCTGATCTCGCGGGCCTGCGGGACGATCTGGTCGGCGATGGAGGCCGGGTGCACCCCGCCGTCGAAGACCAGGCACAGGGCGTCGTCCCAGCCACCCCACGGCGGCAGCCAGTCGGTGAGGACGAGCTCGCCGGCGGGGATCTCGAGGGCGAGCTCCTCCTCGACCTCGCGGGACACCGCGAGGCGGGGGGACTCGCCGACCTCGACCACGCCACCGGGCAGGTCCCAGTCGGCCTTGTAGGTCAGCTGGCACATCAGCACCCGCGGCTCGTCGTCGACGCTCGCGTCGCCGCCGGTCTCGTCGCGCACCAGCATCTGCGCGATGCCGCGCTTGCGGGGCAGGAAGGAGTTCAGGAGGGCGCGGAAGCCCCCGGGCTCGTGCACCGGGACGTCGTCGACCAGTCGGGCGTAGACGACCACGTCGCCGGTCCGTCCCCGCTGGATGCCCTCACGGCGCAGCCCAGACCACGTCGCGATCCGCTGGGCCTCGGCGTCGTCGATGGCCACCTTGACCTCGACCCGCTCGTGCTCGGTCAACGCGTCGGCCACCTGGCGGCGTACGACGTCCACGGCGGCCTGCCAGCCGCGCTCGGTGAGGTCCGAGGTCCACGTCAGTCGCGCGACGCCGTCGTCGACGGTGGCGTGGCTGACCTCGGGCTGCTCGGACACGTCGCAAACCCTAGACGACCGGTCGTCATTCGGTCGGGGGAGCCACCAGCCAGAGCGTCGCGAGGGGTGGCAGCACGAGGTTCGCGTACGCCGGGCTGCCGCCCGGGGCGTTGGCCTCCATCGGCCCGGCAGGCAGGGCGTGGACGGTGCCGAGGTTGCCCACCCCACTGCCGCCGTACGACGCCGCGTCGGTGTTGAGCACCTCGTTCCACTCGCCGGCCACCGGGAGCCCGAGCCGGTGGTCGTGGGGGACGGCGGCGAAGTTGCTGACACACACCAGGTCAGGGACGCCGGGCTCGCCGGAGCGACGAAGGAAGGAGAAGACGTTGTGGCCGGCGTCCTGTGCGTCGATCCAGGCGAAGCCGGCAGGGTCGTTGTCCAGGCGCCACAACGCAGGCTGGTCGCGGTAGCGGTGGTTGAGGTCGCGGACGAAGTCCTGCACGCCGCGGTGCTCCGGCTTGCCGAGCAGCCACCAGTCGAGCTCGCGGGACTCGGCCCACTCCGACTCCTGCGCGAACTCGCTGCCCATCATCAGCAGCTGCTTGCCCGGATGGGCCCACATGAAGGCGTAGTAGGCGCGCAGCGTCGCCAGCTGCTGCCACCGGTCGCCGGGCATCTTGCGCAGCAGCGATCCCTTGCCGTGCACGACCTCGTCGTGGCTCAGTGGCAGCACGTAGTTCTCGGAGAACGCGTAGACGAGCGAGAAGGACATCTCGCCGTGGTGGTAGGCGCGGTGGATCGGCTCGTGCTGGAGGTAGCCCAGGCTGTCGTGCATCCAGCCCATGTTCCACTTGAAGCCGAAGCCGAGCCCGCCGCCGGAGGTCGCGCCGGTGACACCCGGCCAGGCGGTCGACTCCTCGGCGATGGTGACGATGCCCGGCACCCGCTTGTAGGCGGTGGCATTGAGCTCCTGGAGGAACTGCACGGCCTCGAGGTGCTCGTGGCCGCCGTACTTGTTCGGGCTCCACTCGCCGGCGTTGCGGCCGTAGTCGAGGTAGAGCATCGACGCGACGCCGTCGACGCGCAGGCCGTCGACGTGGAACTCCTCGAGCCAGTGGATCGCGTTGGCGACGAGGAAGTTGCGGACCTCGGGGCGGCCGAAGTCGAAGATGTGCGAGCCCCACTCCTCGTGCCAGCCGCGCTGCGGGTCCGGGTGCTCGTAGAGCGGGGTGCCGTCGAAGCGCGCCAGTGCCCACTCGTCGGTGGCGAAGTGGCCGGGCACCCAGTCGAGGATCACTGCGATCCCGGCGGCGTGCAGCGCGTCGACGAGCCGCCGGAAGCCGTCGGGGTCGCCGAAGCGTGCGTCGGGGGCGAAGTAGGACGTGACGTGGTAGCCCCAGGACCCACCGAAGGGGTGCTGCATCACCGGCATCAGCTCGACGTGGGTGAAGCCGAGGTCGGCGAGATAGTCCGGGAGGTCGGCGGCGAGCTCGTCGTAGGACCAGAACGTGCCGTCCGGGTGCTTCTTCCACGAGCCGAGGTGCAGCTCGTAGGTCGCCATCGGCTCGTTGACCGGCTGCCGGGCAGCGCGTGCCGCGAGCCAGGCGTCGTCCTGCCAGACGTGGGTGCTGGTGAACACCCGCGACGCGGTCTTCGGCGGAGCCTCGGCGTGGAAGGCCATCGGGTCGGCCTTGTGGCGCCACACGCCGTCGGCGCCCTCGATCAGGAACTGGTACGCCGCACCGGAGGCCGCCCCGGGCACGAACACCTCCCAGAGGCCCGAGCCGATCGGGTGCAGCCGGTGGGCGTTGCCGTCCCAGCCGTTGAAGTCACCGGTCACGCTCACGTTGCGGGCCTGCGGTGCCCACAGCACGAAGCTGGTGCCGGGCTCCGGGGAGCTGCGGACGTGGGCGCCGAGGACCTGCCACAACTGCTCGTGGCGGCCTTCCGCGACGAGGTGCAGGTCGATCTCTCCGAGGGTCGAGCTGTCTGCTGGCGGCATCTTCTCGAGTTTAGCCAGCCCGTGCAGAGGCTATTGATTTTCGATAGATAATGAATGATAGTCGTCTTGTTGGTCCTGTTGTTCGACAGAAGGAGCTCTCATGAGCCACGTCGCAGTCCTCGCCCTGAGGGTCGTGCTGGTCCTGGCACTGGCCGGATCCCTGCTGGTCCAGTGCGTGATGGTGCCGCTGCTCTGGAAGGACCTCGACGACGCACCCGCCGGGGTGAGGCTGTCCCTGGTGGTGATCGTGGTGCTCGGCATCGTGTGCCTGCAGGTGATCGCCGTGTGCCTCTGGCGGCTGCTGGTCATGGTCCGGCGCGGGACGGTCTTCTCCCACGCGGCCTTCCGTCTCGTCGACGTCGTCATCGCGGCCACGGCGACTGGCGCGGTGCTCACCTTCGGGATTGCCGTCGCCCTCGCGCCGGGGGAGTCGGCCGCCCCCGGGATCGTCGGACTGATCTGCGGGGTGTCCCTGGTCGTCGGCGGTGTGGCGTTGCTGGTGCTGGTGCTGAGGATGCTCCTGGTGCAGGCCGTCGCGACCGACTCGCGGGCCCGCGACCTGCAGTCCGAGCTGGACGAGGTCATCTGATGCCGATCGTGGTCCGCATCGACATGGAGCTGGCGCGCCGCAAGATGAGCGTGGGCGAGTTCGCGGAGAAGGTCGGTCTCACCCCCGCCAACGTCGCGGTGCTCAAGAACGGGCGGGCCAAGGCCGTCCGGTTCAGCACCCTCGAGGCAATCTGCCGCGTGCTGGAGTGCCAGCCCGGCGACCTGCTCGAGTACGTCGAGGAGTGAGGTTGGCGCCACGGGTGATCTGATGGTCCGGTGAGGACCGACGCCGAGCGCCAGACCCGACGCCTGCTGGTCGTCGTACCCGCAGTGCTGGCCTGCCTGTCGATGATCGGGCCGTTCAGCATCGACACGCCGTTCCCCGCCTTCCCCGAGATGGGCGAGGACTTCGGCGCGGGTGCCGGACAGCTCCAGCTCATCGTCACCGTCTACCTCGCATCGTTCGCGGCGATGAGCGTCCTGCACGGTCCGATCTCCGACGCGATCGGTCGGCGTCCGGTCATGGTCGTGTCGCTGTGCGTGTACGTCGTCGCCTCGGTCGCCTGCGCCTTCGCGCCCAGCCTGGGCTGGCTCCTGGTGGGGCGGGCGCTGCAGGGCCTCAGTGCCGGCGGCGCCACGATCGTGAGCCGCACCGTCATCCGTGACCTCTTCGAGGGGGCGACCGCCCAGCGACTGATGAGCCGGGTGGCGGTGATCTTCGGCATCGCGCCGGCGATCGGTCCGATCGTCGGCGGGCTCGTGCTGCAGCTCGGCGAGTGGCCGCTGGTCTTCTGGTTCCAGGCCATCCTCGGTGTGGCCCTCGTCCTCGCGGTGGTCCTGCTGCTGCCCGAGACCCACCCCGAGGAGCGCCGCGTCGCACTCCGCGTCGGTGTGGTGCTCGGCAGCCTGGCCGCGGTCGCCCGTGAGCCCGCCTTCCACCGGCTGGCCTGGGCGACGGCGCTGATCTTCGGCGCCCAGTTCCTCTACATCGGCGGCGCCGCGATCTTCGTCGTCGACGTCCTCGGGGAGGGCGAGCTCGACTTCTGGAAGCTCTTCGTCCCGATGATCGGCTGCATGATGCTCGGCTCCTGGCTGTGCGGCCGGGCCGCCGGTCGGATGACCGCACGCAAGCTGGTCTCGATCGGCTGCACGATCTCCTTCGTCGGCGGCGTCGTGGGGATCCTGGTCGCCGCGTCCCCGCTCGCCACGGACCTGCCGTGGGCGATCCTCGGGGTCAGCCTGATCGCCTTGGGCAACGGGATGACCTATCCCACGATGCAGCTGCTGCTGCTCGACCTGTTCCCCGGCCGCCTCGGTGCGGTGGTGTCGATGTCGTCCTTCCTCGCACTCCTCCTCAACGCGATCACCGCCGTCGCCATCACGCCGCACGTCGGCCACTCGGCGCTCGGCTTCGCCACGGCCGCCCTGGTCGGCGTCGGTGCGGGCCAGCTGCTGTGGGCGTGGCACTGCGCGATCGAGAGCCGCGACTGTGTGATCGAGGGACCGGCCGAGCTCGAGCCGGTCGAGTTGCTCTGAGTGCTCGTGGGCTCTGGTTCCGGGGCTCGTTCGGGAGTCGCTGGTCGGGTCGCCGATTGGTCACAAACCGCACGTTGAGGACCCGAATTGTTGCGGTTTGGGACCAAACCGCATGCCTGCATGCAACCTGGCCCGCCCAACCTGGCCCCACCGGGACCACCGATCCGAAACCGGCTCGCGGGCACACCTCCCGGGTGCGACGATCCTCCGGTGACCGATGCCCTGCTCCGCGCCCGTGCCGACCTGGAGGCCGGCCGGCTGTGGCAGGCGCGCGACCGGCTCACCGGCCTGCTCACCCATCGCCAGGACGACGAGGTGCTGTCGCTCCTGGCCGACGTGCACCTGCGGATGGGGGACCTGCCCAAGGCGGGTGCACTGCTCGCGGCCCTCGGACGAGAGGACGACCAGGCGCAGCTGGCGCTCGCCGCGTGGCGCCAGCGTCATGGTGACGAGGACGCGCGGCTGCGGAGCATCCCGCGGCCGGTGCGCGACGGGCGCCCGGACGTCGTCGGGGCGTTGGCGGCGGACGTCGGTGACGTCGGTGACGGGGACGAGTCGTGGGGCTGGCAGGGCAGCGCCGCGTTCGCGGGGTGCCTGCTCGTGATGCTCGCCCTGGTCGCGCTGGTGGTCGTCGGGGTCATCACCGTGGTCGGCTGGATCGTCTGAGACGACCGCGTCGCGCCGATCGCGTGCACTCGCTGCGCAGGTTGGCCGCTGGTGCTTGGATGCTGGCATGGGAGCCAAGTGCTGGATGGTCGTGTACGCCGACGGGCCGGTCGCGCCGAGGTTGCGCGGTGAGCTGGAGCTCGACGAGGAGGCCACCGAAGCCCTGGTTGCGCGGTTGCACCCCGGGGCGCGACTGACCGGCCTCGGGTACGGCGACGTGCTCGACAACGCCAACCCGCCGGACAAGGAGGCCTGGGCCGCCGTCTACGACGGGGTCGCGATCGTGTGCACGTCCAGGGTGGCCCAGGACCGGCCCAGCGACATCGATCCGACCATCGTCAAGGCGATGCCGGGGCGCACGACCCACGTCGCGGCCATGCACAGCGTGGTCGACTGGTTCGCCTTCGCCACGTGGAGCCCGACGGGTGAGCTCGTCCGCTCGCTCAGCGTGTCGCCCGACGACGGGGTCATCGAGAACGTCGGCGACCCGCTGCCGTTCGAGGGACCGTACTGGGCCGGGGAGCACCCGGTCGTGGACGACGACGAGGACGACGAATACCCGCTGCCGTTCCACCCGCTCGAGCTCGCCGAGGACGCCCTCGGCCACCTGTTCGGCTTCTGCTTCGAGGGCATCGCGCCGCCGGGCGCCCCCGACATCGAGGACCTGACCCTGCTTGGGTTCCGGATCGGCTGAGCCGAGCTCAGCTGGTCAGCCGGGCCACGCCCTCCAGCGGGATCGACAGCCACGTCGGGCGGTTGCGCGCTTCGTACACGCACTCGTAGATCGCCTTGTCGACGACGTACGCCGTCAGCAGGATCCGGTCCTGCGCGCTCAGCTCGCCGCAGTACGACGCCAGGAAGGCCCGGCGGTTGCGCCGTGCCCACTCCTCGGCCCGCACCTGACGCTGGTGAGCCTCGTCAGGGGAGTCCTCGGGCAGCGAGGCCGCGACGGCGTGCGGGGCGTAGTCGAAGGAACGGGTCATGCCGGCGACGTCGCGCCAGGGCGAGTCGGGCAGGAGCCGCACCGCGAGGGGCTTGGCGGGCTCGCCCTCGAAGTCGACGAACTTCCAGCCGGCGACGGTGCGCAGGGTCTGGCCCAGGTGGAGGTCGCCGTGGACGCGCTGGACCTCCACGTCGCCCAGGCCGGCCATCGCGGTGAAGACCGCTCGCGCACCGGCGGCGTGCTCGGCCAGCTCGGGCACGATCTCGATCGCGTCCTCGAGGCGGCCCGCCATGACGGCGGCGACCTCGGCGGCGGGGAGCCGGGAGGTGTCGAAGGAGTCGCGCAGCTGCTGGTGGACCTCGGACAGTGCCTCCCCGAGGCGCGCGGCCTCGCTGGCGAAGTCGCCCCCGACCTCCTCGGCGTGCAGGTCCGCCTCGGCGAACAGGTCGCGCACGCTGGCGAGTGCCTGCCCCCAACCGTCGCTGGCGGTGCGCAGGAACTGCTGCAGCATGCCGAGCTGTGCGTCGTCGTACCCGATCCAGCCGTAGAGCGCCGCGACATGGGTCGAGCCGGCCTCGGTCAGAGCCCGGTGGGTGGTCACGTCGGGGTTCTCGCCGGCGGTGATCTTGCGGAAGATCTTGAGCACGGCGTCCTCCCCGTAGAACACCGAGGAGTTCGACTGCTCGCCGCTGAAGATGCTGGCCGACGCCTCGAGGTCGAGGTCGTGCCCGGGAAGCCGGACGAAACGGAGCGGGGCGCCGGCTTCCGGGGGATCGACCTCGTCGAGAGCGGGAGCGGCGGCGAAGGCGTGCAGGTAGGCCGCCATCGCCTCGCGGTCGTGCACCGCGTCGTAGGCGAAGCGGCCGTCGACCACGCCGATCAGGGCATGGTCGATGCGCGCCTGCTCCTCCTCGTGGAACGAGACCGGCAGCTGGTAGAGCTCGGTGTCGCCCTCGGCGAAGGTGACCTCGACGAGGAGGATGACGGTCTCCGGGGTGTCCCCGACCGTGCCGATCTGCTCGATCCGGGTGACCGTGAACGCGCGACCCTTGCCGCCGAACCAGCGGCTCTGGGCGATGAAGGGTTCGAAGACGGCGCTGCTCACAGCACGGGCCTCCCCGTCGTGTCGGGATCAGTGAGTCGGAACCAGTAGAAGCCGTGCCCACTGAGCGTCAGGAGATACGGGAGCTCGCCGATCCGGGGGAACGGGACACCGCCGATCAGCTCGACCGGGACCCGGCCCTCGAAACGCCGCAGGTCCAGCTCGACCGGTTGCGGGAAGCGGGAGAGGTTGTTGACGCAGAGGATCACGTCGTCGGTGTCGCCGCCCTCGGGGCTGTCGGCAGCGGACAGCTCGCGCACGTAGGACAGCACGGTCGGGTTCGAGCCACCCAGGTCGGCGAACGTGCCGAGGCCGAAGGCGTCGTGCTGGCGGCGGATGTGGATCATCCGCCGGGTCCAGTGCAGCAAGGACGAGGGGTTCTCCAGCTGCGCCTCGACGTTGACGCTCTGGTAGCCGTAGACGGGGTCCTGGATGGCCGGCAGGTGCAGCTTGCCGGGCGTGGCCGAGGAGAACCCGGCATTGCGGTCGGGGGTCCACTGCATCGGCGTGCGGACGCCGTCGCGGTCACCGAGCCAGATGTTGTCGCCCATGCCGATCTCGTCGCCGTAGTACAGGACGGGGGAGCCGGGCAGGGACAGCAGCAACGCGGTGAAGAGCTCGATCTGGTTGGTGTCGTTGTCGAGCAACGGCGCCAACCGGCGACGGATGCCGATGTTGGCCTTCATGCGGGGGTCCTTGGCGTACTCGCCCCACATGTAGTCGCGGTCCTCGTCGGTGACCATCTCCAGGGTCAGCTCGTCGTGGTTGCGCAGGAAGATGCCCCACTGGCAGCCGTCCGGGATCGCCGGTGTCTGCTCCATGATCTCCGAGATCGGGAAGCGCGACTCGCGCCGGACCGCCATGAAGATGCGTGGCATGACCGGGAAGTGGAACGCCATGTGGCACTCGGTCCCGACGATCTTGCCGTCCGCGTCCTCCTCCGGCCCGAAGTACTCCACGACGTCGCTCGGCCACTGGTTCGCCTCGCAGAGCAGCACCCGGCCGGGGTAGTTGTCATCGACGAAGCGGCGGACCTTCTTGAGCATCTCGTGGGTCTCCGGCAGGTTCTCGCCGTTGGTCCCGACCCGCTCGTAGAGGTAGGGCACGGCGTCCAGCCGGAAGCCGTCCAGACCCATGTCCAGCCAGAACGCCATCGCCTCGAGCATCGCGTCGTGGACGGCCGGGTTGTCGAAGTTGAGGTCCGGCTGGTGGTGGAAGAAGCGGTGCCAGTAGTACTGGCCACGGGTCTGGTCCCAGGTCCAGTTCGAGGGCTCGGTGTCGACGAAGATGATCCGGGCGTCCTGGTAGAGCTCGTCGTTGTCGGACCACACGTAGAAGTCGCCGTACGGGCCGTCGGGGTCGCTCCGCGACGCCTGGAACCACGGGTGCGCGTCACTCGTGTGGTTCATGACGAAGTCGATGATCACCCGGATCCCGCGTGCGTGCGCAGCATCGAGGAAAGCCTGGAAGTCCTCGGTGGTGCCGATCTCGGGGAGGATGCCGGTGTAGTCGGCGACGTCGTAGCCGCCGTCGCGCAGGGGCGAGGTGAAGAACGGCGGCACCCAGAGACAGTCGACGCCGAGCCACTCCAGGTAGTCGAGCTTCTCGGTCAGGCCCCGGAAGTCGCCGGTCCCGTCGGCGTTGGCGTCGCGGAACGAGCGCACGAGCACCTCGTAGAAGACCGCTGTCCGGAACCAGTCCGGCTGGTCGTTCAGCACCACGGACTCCGTGCTCATCAGTTCCCCCTCACGCTCAGGATGTGCGCCGGCTGCGTCGGATCCAGCCGGACGTAGTTGTCCTCACGCCACGTCCAGTCGCCGCCGGTCAGCTCGTCGTGGACCTGGTACGACGTCGCGGGCGGCAGCCCGAGTGCAGCGAGGTCGAGGTGGATCATCGTCTCGCGCGCCTGGTGCGGATCGAGGTTGACGACGACGATCACGCGGTCCTGGCCCCCGTCGGGCAGGTCGGCGAGCTTCGAGAAGCACACGATGTGCTCGGAGTCGGTCGGATGGACCGTCAGGTTGCGCAGCAGCTGCAGCGCCGGGTGCGCGCGCCGGATCTCGTTCAGCCGCGTGAGGTACGCCGTGAGGTCGGCGCCGACCGTGCCGGGAGCCGTGCTGGCCGTCCAGTCCCGGCGCCGCACCTGGTACTTCTCGGAGTCGAGGTACTCCTCGCTGCCCGGGCGCACCGCGACGTGCTCGCCGAGCTCGTAGCCGGAGTACACGCCCCAGGTGGGGGAGCCGGCGGCAGCGAGGACGGCACGCAGCTTGAACGCCGCCGGGCCGCCGTACTGCAGGAACTCGTGGAGGATGTCGGGGGTGTTGACGAAGAAGTTCGGCCGCATCCGGTGCGCGGACTCCTCACTCACCTCCCGCAGGTAATCCTCGATGTCGACCTTGTCGGTGCGCCAGGTGAAGTACGTGTAGGACTGGTGGAAGCCGACCGCACCGAGGGTCTGCATCATCGGTGGCTTCGTGAACGCCTCCGCGAGGAACAGGACGTCCGGGTCGGTGCGACGCACCTCGGCCAGCAGCCACTGCCAGAACGCCACCGGCTTCGTGTGGGGGTTGTCCACGCGGAAGATCCGCACCCCGTGCGCCATCCAGTGCCGCACCACCCGCAGCACCTCGGTCGCGAGGCTGTCGGGGTGCTCGTAGGGGTGCGCGTCGAAGTTGACCGGGTAGATGTCCTGGTACTTCTTCGGCGGGTTCTCGGCGTAGGCGATCGAGCCGTCGGCCCGGGTGGTGAACCACTCCGGGTGCTCGGCGACCCACGGGTGGTCCGGCGCCGCTTGCAGGGCGAGGTCCAGTGCCACCTCGAGGTCGAGCTCGCGGGCCGCGGCGACGAAGGCGTCGAAGTCGTCGATGGTGCCGAGGTCGGGGTGGACGGCGTCGTGCCCGCCGTGCCGGCTCCCGATCGCCCACGGGGATCCGTCCCAGTCGGCCGGGATCGGTTCGCCCTCGGCCACCACGGCGTTGTTCGGGCCCTTGCGGTTGACCTCGCCGATCGGGTGGATCGGCGGGAGGTAGACCACGTCGAAGCCCATCGCGGCGATGGCGGGAAGTCGTTCGACCGAGCCTGCGAAGTCGCCCTCCGAGCGCGGGAAGAACTCGTACCAGCTGCCGAACAGGGCGCGGGAGCGGTCGACGAACACGGGGTACGGGCCCTCGGTGCTCAGCAGGTCACGCAGGGGGTGGGCGTCCAGGACCGCCTGCAGCTCAGGGGACTCGAGCTGCGCCAGGCGGGCCTCGGCGGGCCGCTTGGTGTCCTTGGCCGCCTTGATCGCGGCCTTGAGGACGGCGACGTCGTCCTTGTGCTGCCGGGCGCGGCCCAGCTGGTCGACGGTGCGCTGCAGCAGCAGGACGCCCTCGCTGAACATCAGCTCGGTGTCGATGTCGGCGCGGATCTTGATGCCCGCGGCGTGCTGCCAGGTGGCCACCGGGTCGGACCATGCCTGCACCTCGAAGGACCAGGCGCCGGGGACGTCCGGGGTCACCCAGGCGTCGTACCGGTCCACGCTGTGCCGGTCGCTCGCCGCGGTCGCGGCCATCCGGACGGGTGGGCGTCTCTTCCCGTCCGGCGCGACGAGGACCACCTCCGCGCCGAGGCGATCGTGTCCCTCCCGGAACACGGTCGCGCTCACGGGGAAGGGCTCACCCACACTTGCCTTCGTGGGGAGCCGTCCCTGGGCCGAGCCGGCGTCGAGCACCGGCCTCACGTCGATCACGGGGATGCGTCCGACCATGGGTCGAACCTATCGGTTGCGTCTAATCGACCCCGTCAGTGCGCCAGGTCCCACACGTCCACGAGCTCGCCTGCCGGCAGCGGCGCGTCGCCCGGAGGGACGTCGATCAGGGCGTCCGCACCGGCGAACCAGCCGAGGAAGCCGGAGCCCGGCGGACCCCAGGGGGTCACGGTGCCGGCCGCACGATCCAGGCGTGCGCGCCGCCACTGCCGCTTGCCGCCGAGCGGGATCAGCGCCTCGGTGAGGGCGGCCCGCACGACCGGTCGGTGCGGGTGCGGGTGTCCGTGGGCAGCGCGCAGGGCGGGCCGCACGAAGACCTCGTACGACGCCAGCGCACTCACCGGGTTCCCGGGAAGGCACACGACGGGAGTGCCCGCGACCAGCCCGGAGCCCTGGGGCATGCCCGGCTGCATCGCGACCTTCACGAACTCGACCCCGCGGGGGCCGAGGCCGTCCTTGACCACTTCGTAGGCGCCGGCGCTGACCCCGCCCGAGGTGAGCACGAGGTCGATGTCGCCACCGCTGATCTCGGCGTCGAGCAGCGCGAGGAAGCTCGGGACGTCGTCGGCGACCCAGAGCTTGCGGACCGCTTCGGCGCCGGCCTCCTCGACGGCGGCGGCGAGCAGGAACCCGTTGGCGTCGCGGATCTGGCCGGAGCCGGGCACGGGGTTATCGGCGAGCTCGGAGCCGGTCGAGACGACGAGCACGCGTGGCCGGCGACGGCAGGTGACCTCGTCGATGCCGAGCGCACCCAGCACCCCGATCTGGGCCGGACCCAGCACCGCTCCGACGCCGAGCACCTCCTGCCCGACGGCGAGATCGCCACCGGCCGGGCGGACGAAGGAGCCGAGCGCACGAGAGGCGTTGATCGTCACGGTCCCGGTGCCCCCGTCGGTCACCTCCACCTCGACGACCGCGTCGGCGCCGCGGGGCACCGGTGCCCCCGTCATGATCCGCTGCGCCGTCCCGGACGCGAGATCCCCGACGGGAGCGCCGGCGGGGATGTCGCCGGCGACGGGCAACCGGACCGGCGTGCGTTCCGACGCGCTCGCGATGTCGGCGGCGCGCACGGCGTAGCCGTCCATGCCCGAGTTGTCGAAGGAGGGCAGCTGCTCCGGGGAGAGGACCGCCTCGGCGAGCACGCGGCCCCGTGCGTCGGTGATCGGCACCTGTTCGGCCGGCCAACCGTTCGGGCCGTCGGGCCGGGCGAGCAGGGCAGCGATGTGGCTCTGGTGCTCGGCGACCGAGCGGAGGGGTGGCGTGCTCATCGTCGCCAGCCTATGCGGGTGCCTGCGGCGGCGGCCCGAAAAAGCCCCGGGGCGGGTGAGGAAGCCCCCATGGCTCCGCCTCACCCGCCCAGTGCCACTCCAACGCGGTCGGGGCGGGGGCGTTACGGCTGCGGGACCGAGGTTCTTTCGCCGCGGGCCCTTGGAACGTTCAAGTTGGACCGGTTAACGTCGACCCATGCGTGCGATCCGGAGGTTCACGGTCCGCCCCGTCCTGCCCGACGCGCTCTCTGCACTCGGAGAGCTCGCCGCCAACCTGCGCTGGTCGTGGCACCCACCCACCCAGGAACTGTTCGCCGAGATCGATCCCGATCTCTGGCAGGGCGTCGGTCACGACCCACTCCGACTGCTCGGCGAGGTGCCGGCGCAGCGGTGGGCCGAGCTGGCCGCCGACGAGGCGTACGTCGCGCGGGTCGCAGCAGTGCGGGCCGACCTGACGACGTACCTGACGGGGGAGCGGTGGTTCCAGCGCGCCAGTGCGGCGAACCCCGACGCGACGTGGCCGACCTCGATCGCCTACTTCTCGCCCGAGTACGGCATCACCGCCGTCCTCCCGCAGTACTCCGGAGGGCTCGGCATCCTGGCCGGCGACCACCTCAAGGCGGCCAGCGACCTCGGTGCGCCGATCGTCGGCGTCGGCCTGCTGTACCGGCACGGCTACTTCAAGCAGGCGCTCTCGCACGAGGGCTGGCAGCAGGAGAGCTACCCCGTCCTCGACCCCGACGGCCTGCCCCTGTCGCTGCTCCACGAGGCCGACGGAACCCGGGCGACGGTCCAGATCCGGATGCCCGACGGTCCCGACCTCCTGGCGCGGATCTGGGTGGCGTCGGTGGGACGGGTCCCGCTGCTCCTGCTCGACACCGACGTCGAGGAGAACCCGCAGCAGTACCGCCTCGTCACCGATCGCCTGTACGGCGGCAACACCGAGCACCGGCTGCGCCAGGAGCTCCTGCTCGGCGTCGGCGGCGTGCGTGCGCTGCGGGCCTACTCGCGCATCACCGGTGCCCCGGCGCCGGAGGTCTTCCACACCAACGAGGGCCACGCCGGCTTCCTCGGGATCGAGCGGATCCGCGAGCTCACGACCGGTGAGCAGGGCGAGGACGTCGACTTCGCGACCGCCCTCGAGATCGGCCGTACGTCGACGGTCTTCACCACCCACACGCCTGTCCCGGCCGGCATCGACCGGTTCCCGCGCACCCTCGTCGAGCAGTACCTCGGTGACCAGGGCGCGACTCCGGGCGTGCCCGTCGAGCAGGTGCTCGCGCTGGGTGCGGAGGACTACGAGGGCGGCGACCCCGGCGTCTTCAACATGGCGATCATGGGTTTTCGGCTGGCGCAGCGCGCCAACGGCGTCTCGAAGCTCCACGGGCACGTCAGCCGCGGCATGTTCAACGGCCTCTGGCCGGCGTTCGACGAGGCCGAGGTGCCGATCACCTCGATCACCAACGGCGTGCACGCGCCGACCTGGGTGGCCCCCGAGGTCCTCGCGCTCGCGACCGCGCAGGGCGCGGACCACGAGGGCGACGACACCGAGGCCTTCTGGGCCGCCTTCGCCACGGTGCCCGGCACCGAGGTGTGGCAGACCAAGCGGGCACTGCGCGAACGCCTCGTCACCGACGCCCGGCGCCGGCTGCGCCGCTCGTGGGAGAAGCGCGGCGCCGCCCCGGCGGAGCTGGGCTGGATCGACGACGCCCTCGACCCCGATGTGCTCACGATCGGGTTCGCCCGCCGGGTGCCGTCGTACAAGCGCCTGACGCTGATGCTGCGCGACCCCGAGCGCCTCAAGGCCCTGCTCCTGCACCCCGAGCGCCCGGTCCAGCTGGTCGTCGCCGGCAAGTCGCACCCCGCCGACGACGGTGGCAAGCGGCTGATCCAGGAGCTGGTCCGCTTCGCCGACGCCGAGGACGTGCGTCACCGCATCGTCTTTCTGCCCAACTACGACATCGCCCTCGCGCTGCCGCTCTACCCCGGCTGCGACGTGTGGCTCAACAACCCGCTGCGGCCCTACGAGGCCTGCGGCACCTCCGGCATGAAGGCCTCGCTCAACGGTGGCCTCAACCTGTCGATCCTCGACGGCTGGTGGGACGAGTGGTACGAGCCGGAGTTCGGCTGGCCGATCCCGTCGGCCGACGGTCTCGAGGACTACTCCGACAAGCGTGACGACCTCGAGGCCTCCGCGCTCTACGACCTCATCGAGTCCGAGGTCGCGCCCCGCTTCTACGACGTGGACGGCGACGGCGTGCCGACCCGCTGGGTCGAGATGCTGCGCCACACCTGGGGATCGCTCGGTCCGAAGGTGCTGGCGACGCGGATGGTGCGCGACTACATCGACAAGCTCTACGCACCCGCCGCCGCCAACTCCCGCGCGCTCGCCGCGACCGACGACGGCGCGCGCGACCTGGCGTCGTGGAAGGCCCGCGTGCGCGATGCCTGGCACGGAGTACGCGTCGAGCACGTCGAGGCGGCCGGTGTCAGTGACGCCGCCGAGGTCGGTGCGCGGCTGGGCGTCCACTCCTACGTCGCGCTCGGAGACCTCGCGCCCGGCGACGTCCAGGTCCAGCTCGTCCACGGACGCGTCGACGCCGAGGACGACCTCGTCGAGTCCACCGTCACCACGCTCGACCTCGTCGAGTCGTACGACGGCGGGCGGCACCGCTATGACGGCGCGATCGAGCTCGACCGTCCGGGTCCTTTCGGCTACACCGTGCGGGTCCTGCCCACGCATCCGCTGCTGGTCGCGCCGGCCGAGCTGGGGGTCGTCGCGCTCGCCTAGACCTGGATCGTGGCGTCCGACTCCTGCATCACCACGACGCTGCGCGCGCCGATGGTGAGCTCCTCGCCGACGATCACCTGGGTCCCCGCCGGGAGCGTGTCGTCGGTCGACAGCACGATCGTGCCCGCGTGCACCCAGTCGTTCTCGGGGAGGAACACGGTGACCGGCTCCGGGCCGGCGTGGAACCAGATCAGGAACGAGCTGTCGATCTGCTGCTCGCCCCGGGGCCCCGGGTCGCGCAGCGGTTTGCCCGACACGAACATCCCGATGGTCTGGAGCGAGGCGTCGTACCAGTCCTGGTCGCTCATCTCGCGACCTGACGGGTGCAGCCAGGCGAGGTCCTTGGGTCCTCCGACGATGGTCGGGCGGCCCTCGAACCAGTGCCGCTGGCGCAGCGCCGGGTGGTCGCGGCGCAGCTGCAGCGCGGTGCGGGTCACGTCGTACACGTCGAGCCAGGCGTTGTCGGCGCCCCAGTCGATCCAGGAGATCTCGTTGTCCTGGCAGTAGGCGTTGTTGTTGCCTCCCTGGGTGCGGCCGCGCTCGTCGCCCGCGGTCAGCATCGGGACACCGTTGGACAGGCACAGGGTCGCCATCAGGTTGGCGGCCTGCCGTCGACGCAGGGCCACGATGTCGGGGTCGTCGGTCTCGCCCTCGACGCCGTGGTTCCAGGACCGGTTGTTGTCGGTGCCGTCACGGTTGTCCTCGCCGTTGGCCTCGTTGTGCTTGTGGTCGTAGGACACGAGGTCGCGGGTCGTGAACCCGTCGTGGGCGGTGATGAAGTTGACCGAGTTGTAGGCCGAGCGGCCGTCGTCGGCGTACAGGTCCGAGGACCCGGCAAGCCGGGTCGCGACGGTCTGGGTGCCGTGGGCGTGCCCGCGCCAGTAGTCACGGATCGTGTCGCGGTACTGGTCGTTCCACTCCACCCACGGCGGCGGCATCCCGCCGACGAGGTAGCCGTCCATCGACACGTCCCACGGCTCGGCGATCAGCTTCACGTGCCGCAGCACGGGGTCCTGGCCGATCGCGATGAGCAGCTTGCAGGCCATGTCGACGCGGATCGCGTCCGGCCCGGCAGTGCGGGTGATCGCCGACATCAGGTCGAAGCGGAACCCGTCGACGTGCATCTCGGTGACCCAGTACCGCAGCGAGTCGAGGATCAGCCGCAGTGCCTGCGGGTCCTCGGAGTTGACCGTGTTGCCGCACCCGGTGACGTCCCAGTACGTGTCGTCGTACTCCTGCTCGCCGTCGACGCCCGGCGGGACCCGGCGGTAGAAGCCACGGTCGTCGAAGCCGCGGAAGGAGTACGTCGGCCCGTCCGGACCGGCTTCGGCCGTGTGGTTGTAGACCACGTCGAGGATCACCTCGATGCCGGCGGCGTGGAGGTCCTTGACCATCTGCTTGAACTCGGTGACCTGCTGGCCCCGGTCGTCGGCGGCGTAGGCCGCGTCGGGGGCGAAGTAGCTCACCGGGTTGTAGCCCCAGTAGTTCACCGCGTTGCGTTCGACCAGTGCGGGCTCGGAGAAGAACTGGTGCACGGGCAGCAGCTCGACCGCCGTCACACCGAGGTCGTGCAGGTAGTCCGTCACGACGGGGTGTCCCAGGGCGGCGTAGGTGCCGCGCACCTCTTCGGGCACGCGGTCGTGGAGCTGGGTGAATCCCTTGACGTGGAGCTCGTAGATCACCGTGTCCCGCCAGCGGCGGCGCATCGGCACCTCGTCGGCCCAGTCGAAGGCCGGATCCACCACGACGCTCCAGGCATCCGACGCCGTTCCCGAGACCGCGAGGCCATAGGGATCGAGCAGCAGGTTGTCGGCGTCGAACCTCATTCCGGCCTCGGGCTCGGAAGGTCCCTCGACCCGGTAGCCGTAGCGCGTGCCGGCCGCCAGGTCGGGCAGGGCGCCGTGCCAGATGCCCAGTGACTGCTCAGTCAGCGGGTAGCGCCGCTCGCCCTCGCCGGGGCCCTCGAGCCCGACGCAGAGCCACACCTCGGTCGCGTTCGGCGCGTACACCGCGAAGTTGGTCGACTCGGCCGACCAGGTCGCACCGAGGGGCCAGTTGCGGCCGGGCCACACCTCGGCCCGCTCACCGAGGGATCGCCACAGGCCTGGAGTCACCCGCCCCATTGTGCCGTGCGGCCAGCGCGACATGCCCAAGACGGGGGTTCAGGTGACCGCGGAGGTCCGGGCGCGGCACAATGCGGGGCGGGGAGCGAGACGGCTCTCCGTTCGACGAGAGGGAGCAGATGACCAGCGAGTTCGTTCGCCTGGAGGTCGCCGACGGAGTCGGCACGATCCGACTGGACCGCGCCAAGGCGATGAACGCCATCAGCATCCAGGTCCAGGACGAGCTCCGGCTCGCGGCGGCGGAGGCGACCGACCGCTCCGACGTCCGCGCCGTCGTGGTCTGGGGAGGCGAGAAGGTCTTCGCCGCCGGCAACGACGTCAAGGAGATGGCCGACATGTCCTACACGGACATGGTCGACCGGGTCGAGAAGCTGCAGGGCGCCGTCAACGCGATCGCCCGCATCCCCAAGCCGGTCGTCGCGGCCGTCAACGGCTACGCACTCGGCGGCGGCTGCGAGCTCGCGCTGGCCGCCGACCTCCGCTTCGCTGCGGACAACGCCGTGCTCGGCCAGCCCGAGATCCTGCTGGGCATCATCCCCGGTGCCGGCGGCACCCAGCGCCTGCCGCGGCTGGTCGGTCCGAGCAAGGCCAAGGACCTGCTCTTCAGCGGTCGCTTCGTGAAGGCCGAGGAGGCGCTGGCGATCGGTCTGGTCGACCGCGTGTTGCCCGCCGCCGACGTCTACTCCGAGGCCGTCGCCTGGGCCTCCCGTTTCGCCACCGCGGCTCCGTACGCGCTGCGGGCGATCAAGGAATCGGTCGACCGCGGGCTCGAGGTCGATCTCGAGACCGGTCTGCAGATCGAGCGGCAGCACTTCTCGGCGGTGTTCGCGACCCAGGACAGCAGGACCGGCATGCAGTCGTTCATCGAGAACGGCCCGGGCAAGGCCACCTTCGAAGGACGATGAGCGAGATGGCGGACGACGAGAAGACCGTGACGGCCTCCGAGGACGTCGGGTCGCACGCTGGGTCGCGCAGCCTCGCGCTCGCGCGGCTGCGTGACACGGCAGGCCGGGTGGCCTGGATCATCTGCGTCACGCTCGCCCTGGTGCTCGCCGCGGCCGCCTTCACGTTCGCCCTCGAGGCCAACGAGGACAACGGGCTGGTGCAGCTGGTCCGGGATCTCGGCAGCACCTTCGACCTGGGCTTCTTCGACCTCGACAACCCGGTCAAGGCCTTCGAGAACCCCAACGGCGAGGTCAAGACCGCGCTGTTCAACTACGGGCTCGCCTCAGTCGTCTACCTCGTGCTCGGGCGGATCCTCGAGCGCGTGATCCGGCCCTGATCCGGTCCTGGTCGGGTCCTGCCGGGTCTCGTCGGTGTGACCGAGTCCACTGAGACGCGGTTCCCGCTGTCGGTGACCGGGCGGTAACCTGCAAGACGCTGTCCGGCAACGGACTTTGTTGCTCCCTGCCCCGAGGACGGGGGAGGGCTCACGATGCACAGGAAGGGGCCGGTCCGGCCACAACCATGACTCTCTCCAACATTGTCGTTCTTGTGAAGTACGTTCCCGACGCGACCGGTGACCGCAAGTTCGAGGGGGACAACACCGTCGACCGTGTCGGCGTCGATGGCCTCCTCTCCGAGCTCGACGAGTACGCCGTCGAGCAGGCTCTCCAGATCAAGGAGAAGCGCGCCGACGAGGAGATCACCGTCACCGCGCTGACCGTCGGCCCGGCTGCGGCCGAGGCTGCCGTGCGCAAGGCCCTGCAGATGGGCGCCGACAAGGCCGTCCACGTCCAGGACGACGCGATCGCCGGCTCGGATGCCGCGGCGACGTCGCTGGTGCTCGCCAAGGCGATCGAGAAGATCGGTGTCCCCGAGCTCATCGTCGGTGGCCTCGCGTCGACCGACGGTGGCATGAGCGTCGTCCCGGCGATGCTCGCCGAGCGCCTCAACCTGCCCCAGGTGACGCTGGCCGCAGTGGTCGAGACCCAGGGTGACCAGGTCCGCATCAAGCGCGACGGCGACACCGCGACCGAGGTCATCGGTGGCACGCTGCCGCTGGTGCTGTCGGTCACCGATCAGTCGGGCGAGGCCCGCTACCCGTCGTTCAAGGGCATCATGGCCGCGAAGAAGAAGCCGCTGGAGGCCCTCACGCTGGCCGACATCGGTGTCGACGCGTCCGAGGTCGGCCTCGAGGCTGCCTGGACCAAGGTCGAGGACACCGCTGCCCGCCCGCCGCGCACTGCCGGCGAGATCGTCAAGGACGAGGACGGGTCGGGCGCCACGGCGCTGGTCGAGTTCCTCGCGTCCAAGAAGTTCATCTGAGGAGCGTTGAGGAATGTCTGAAGTTCTGGTTCTCGTCGACCACGTCGACGGTGCTGTCCGCAAGCCCACCTACGAGCTCCTGGCGATCGCCAAGCGCATCGGTTCGCCGTCGGCCGTCTTCATCGGCGGTGCCGACAAGGCCGCTGCCGTCGCTGACGCGGTGAAGGGCTACGGCGCCGACAAGGTCTACGTCGTCGACGACACGGAGATCAAGGGCTACCTGGTGGCCCCCAAGGCCGAGGTGCTGCAGCAGCTCGCCGAGAAGACCTCGCCGGCCGCGATCCTGATCCCGGCCTCGGCCGAGGGCAAGGAGATCGCCGGTCGTCTCTCGATCAAGCTCTCCTCCGGCCTCATCACCGACGCCGTGGACGTCAAGGTCGAGGGCGACGACATCGTCACGACCCAGTCGGTGTTCGCCGGCAACTTCACCGTCGACGCCAAGGTCACCAAGGGCACGCCGATCATCGCGGTCAAGCCCAATGCTGCTGCTCCCGAGCAGGGCGACGGCGCCGGTGAGGTCGAGGAGTTCGCCGCGACCATCTCCGACGCGGCGAAGACCGCGCAGATCGTTGCCGCGCAGCCGCGTCAGGCGACCGGTCGTCCCGAGCTCACCGAGGCCGCCATCGTGGTCTCCGGTGGCCGTGGCACCGGCGGCGACTTCGACGCCGTCGAGGGTCTCGCGGACGCGCTCGGCGCAGCCGTCGGTGCCTCGCGTGCCGCCGTCGACTCCGGCTGGAAGCCGCACACCTTCCAGGTCGGCCAGACCGGCAAGGTCGTCTCGCCGCAGCTGTACGTCGCGAACGGCATCTCCGGTGCGATCCAGCACCGCGCCGGCATGCAGACCTCGAAGACGATCGTCGCGGTCAACAAGGACGAGGAGGCCCCGATCTTCGAGCTCGTCGACTTCGGTGTCGTGGGTGACCTCCACGCCGTCCTCCCGGCCGTCACCGAGCAGATCAACACCCGCAAGGGCTGATTCGGCCGACAGCATCACGAACGCCGTGGCTCCCGTGAGGGGGCCACGGCGTTCGCCATTTCCGGGCGGAGGGGCGCGTCCCGTTTGATTGAAGTAAGTACATCGATATAGGTTGCTTTGGTGGCTGACGAGAACGCGAAGAAGTGGTCGACCTGGGGGGTCGCGGTCCTGACGGCAGGGGTGATGGCCCTGGCCGTCCTGGGGGTCGTGCCGGCCTCCGCCTCCCCGGAAGCGTTGGAGGGGAGGACGTCGGCGGTGCTCACGGCGCGCGGCTCGGCGGCGGTATGGACGCCCTTCACGGGCATCACCTTCAACCAGCCGACCGGCAACAGCGAGCAACGGACCCGCATCGTGCGCCGCATCCACGAGGCGATCGACCACACCCCACCGGGTGAGACGATCCGGATCGCGACGTACAACCTCGGGCTGAAGGCGAGCGCGGACAAGCTGATCGCCGCCAAGAAGCGTGGGGTGAGGGTCCAGGTCATCGTCAATGCCAACCTGATCGGGCCGCTCGAGGCGCGGGTGCAGCGCGCGATCGGCAAGAACCCGTCGCAGTCGAGCTTCCTGATCTTCTGCAAGGACGCCTGCCGCAACCCCAGCGTCCACGGCAACATGCACCTGAAGGTCTACTCCTTCACCCGCATCGGCGTGACGAAGAAGCTGCTGATCAGCAGCTCCTCCAACCTCGGCGGACCCGCGATGCACGGCCAGTGGAACGACTCCATCGCGATCGCCGGCGAGGACCAGCTCTTCGCCACCTGGTGGGCGCTGTTCGACCAGCTGCGCAAGGACCGCACGGCGACGCCGCGTCGGGTGACCTACACCAGCGACCGCATCACGGCGTACTTCCAGCGTCCCTTCGCGGGCGACGCGGGCCGGGTGAGCAGCAGCGCGACCGTCAACGACGCGCCGTACGTCCGGCTCAGCAAGGTCAGCTGCAACGCCCCGACCGGCTTCGGCAACTCGCTCGGCAAGACCGTGATCACCGTCAACATGAGGGCCTGGTACGGCGAGCGCGGTGCTCGACTCGCCCGCCTGCTCGCCCTGCGCAAGAAGTACGGCTGCTCGGTGAAGGTGATCGGCTCGCTGATGAGCAAGGAGGTCGTCAAGATCCTCGTCGGGGCGAGGATCCCGGTGAAGGCCGCCGACTGGGACTGGGGACCGCGCCCCTCGACCTCGGACGCCGAGAAGACGATCTACGGTCCGAGCTGCTACGCCCACCTCAAGTACGTCACGGTCAACGGCGCCTACAAGAGCCGCGGTGACCGCCTGGTCTGGGCCGGTTCCGAGAACTGGTCCCCGCCCGGGCTCAGCAGTGACGAGGTGACCTTCGAGATCCACGACGCCAAGGTGGTCAAGGCCTACAACGACCAGTTCAAGCGGATGTGGGACAGCACCCGGGCCACCCACCGGGTCGGCATCGAGCCGAGGACCCGGCCCTGCGCCGGCAGCTGAGCACCCCGCCGCCCGGTCCCCGGCTGGTCCTATCCTTGGCACCATGAGTGCCGAGGTCGCCGTCCGTGAGGTCGCCCAGCGGGCGCGGGTCGCCAGCAGGGGGCTCGCCCTCGCCACCCGCGCGCAGAAGGACGCCACGCTCGAGGCGATGGCCGCTGCGTTGCTGGAGCGGGGGGAGGAGATCCTCACGGCCAACGCCGAGGACGTCGCCCGGGCCGAGGCCGCCGGCACGCCGGCCAACATCATCGACCGCCTGCGCCTGACCACGGAGCGGCTCGAGGGCATGGCCCAGGGCCTGCGCGACGTCGCCGGCCTGGCCGACCCGGTCGGCGAGGTCGTCCGTGGCGGAGTGCTCGCCAACGGGCTCGAGCTGCGCCAGGTCCGGGTGCCGTTCGGGGTCGTGGGGATGATCTACGAGGCCCGGCCCAATGTCACCGCCGATGCCGCAGGCATCTGCCTCAAGTCCGGCAACGCCGTGCTCCTGCGAGGCAGTTCCTCGGCCCGCTCGAGCAACGCCGCCATCGTCGCCGTGCTGCGCGACGCGGTCGCCGCCTCGGGCCTGGACGCCGACGTCGTCCAGCTCGTCCCCGGCGACAGCCACGACAGCGTCAAGGCGCTGATGCGCGCCCGAGGACTGGTCGACGTCCTCATCCCGCGGGGTGGTGCCGGCCTGATCCAGTCGGTGGTCAACGACTCGACCGTGCCCGTCATCGAGACGGGTGTGGGCAACTGCCACGTCTACGTCGACAGCGCCGCCGACCTCGCCAAGGCACTTCCGCTGGTCCTCAACGCCAAGACCCACCGCACCAGCGTGTGCAACGCCGCCGAGTCGCTGCTGGTGCACGCCGACGTCGCCGACGTCTTCCTGCCGCAGGTCGTGGCGGCCCTGCAGGAGCAGGACGTCACCATCCACGGCGACGACGCCTTCGCGTCGTACGACGGCGTGGTGGTGGCGACCGACGAGGACTGGGGCACCGAGTACCTCTCCCTCGACATCGCCGCCCGGGTCGTGCCCGACCTGGACGCCGCGCTGGAGCACATCCGCACGTGGTCCAGCGGCCACACGGACGCGATCGTCACCGAGGACCAGTCCGTCGCCCGCCGGTTCGTGGCCGAGGTCGACTCAGCCGCGGTGCTGGTGAACGCCTCGACGCGGTTCACCGACGGGGGCGAGTTCGGGTTCGGCGCCGAGATCGGGATCAGCACCCAGAAGCTCCACGCCCGCGGCCCGATGGGCCTCCCGGAGATGACCTCCACCAAGTACGTCGTCATCGGCGACGGTCACGTTCGCTAGACGCCACAGGCCCCAGGCCATCGCGGCGAGGGCTGCGAGCGAGGCGATCGCGGAGCCTGCCGAGTGGGTCGGCACCTCCCGGAACACCAAGTGGGCGAACCCGAGCGTCAGCAGGCAGTTGACGACGTTGAGCACCGGCATCGACGCCGAGAGGTGTGCCGAGCGGTAGGCGAGCTGGTTGACGGCGATGCCGCCGACGCCCGAGCAGACGAGGGCGTACGGGAGCCAGGAGGCAACCAGGCCGGCGGTGCCGCGGGCGTCGTACTGCAGCTGACAGGCCTCGATCAGGACTGCCATCAGTCCGAAGAGCAGCCCGGAGGAGCAACCCAGCAGGAAGGCGCGCGGGTTCGGGCGCCCGACGGTGCCGGCGAGGACGAGCAGCGTGAGCGCGAGCCCGGCGGCACCCGCGCTCCCGGTCAGGAGGTCGATCGGGTCGGGCGCCCGGGTGGCCTCGCGGACGTCGGAGGCCAGCAGCAGCACCGCGATCGCCAGCGCCGTCACCGCGACCGCGCCGAGCTCGGTCGACGACGGGCGGGTGCGGGACAGCGCCGCACGGATGGGTACCGCGAAGACGATGCCCATGATCGCGATCGGCTGGACCAGTGCGATCGGACCGTTGCCCAGCGCCAGCACGTGGAAGGTGAAGCCGATCGGGCCCAACGCGAGCGCGAAGAGCCACTCGGGGCGCTGCAGGAGGAACCTCATCAGCCCGAGCACACCGTCGCCCTCGGGCGCCCGGCCGGTCGCGAGGTGCTGGGTCGAGGTCGACACCGCGGTCGTCGCCGCACTCGCGAGGCCGAACACCACGGCGAGCCAGATCACGCTGCGACGCTAGGCGGAGAGGTGGGCGGCAGGGTGGACGGAGGGGTGGACGGAGGATGAATCCCGGGGAACACCGGGGGAGTGTCGTCCGGTCGCCTCCACCGGGACGGTAGGTTTCGCCGCATGGCAGGCTCCCCGGAACGGATCTACGCCGATCCGTCGGTCGAAAGGCTCTTCACGGGGGCCACGATCATCACCTTCATCAGGACCGTCATCACGCTGGCCATCGCGGTCTGGGCGGCGTACGACGAGAGCCTGACCTGGATCGTCATCGGACTGGTGACCTACTGGGTCGGCGACAGCATCGACGGCGAGTGGGCACGGTGGCGCGACTGCGAGACCCGGATGGGCGCCGTCGTCGACATGATGTGCGACCGGCTGAGCTGTGGCGCGCTCTACGTCGGCCTGATCTGGCTCCAGCCGGGTGGGTGGATCAGCGACGAGCCGATGACGTGGATCGGGATCCCGATCGCGATCTACCTCTTCGAGTTCATGGTCATCGACATGTACCTGTCGCTGGCCTTCCTCGCCTGGCCGATCCGCAGTCCCAACTACTTCCACGTGATCGACCGCAGGATCTACCTGTGGAACTGGTCGCGGGTCGGCAAGGCCGCCAACTCCGGCGCCTTCGCCGTCATCCTGCTGGCCACCGGCTGGGTGTGGCTCGGCATCGTGATCGCCGTCGCCCTGCTGGTGCTGAAGTGCGTGTCACTCGGC
Organism: Nocardioides sp. Root190; assembly: GCF_001428565.1. GTDB lineage: Bacteria > Actinomycetota > Actinomycetes > Propionibacteriales > Nocardioidaceae > Nocardioides. The sequence goes on from NZ_LMIA01000009.1 coordinate 533,220, forward strand.
TGGCTCCTCACGTTGGGTGTGCCGATCCCCGAGCGTGAGGCCGCGGCGGCATGATCCTGTGGCTGACGACGTTCGCGTTCAGCGTCGCGTCCGCCCTGCTCCCGTTCCTCCCGATGGAGGCCTACATCCTCGCCGCCGGTGCTGCTGAAGGCGGCACCGGAGCCGCCATCAGCCTCGGAATCGCCGCTGGCGCCGGCGCCACCGTCGGCAAGATCGTCTGGTACGAGGTCGCTCGCCGTGGCGCCGAGTCCGCCTGGGCCCAGCGAAAGCTCTCCTCGCCCAAGGTCAAGGCGAACTACGAGAAGTGGGTCGAACGCATGCAGGGGCGGCCCGTCTACGGCATCGGGATCATGTTCCTCGCCGCGTCGGTGGGCATCCCGCCACTGCTGGCGATGGCTGCCGTCGGAGGCCTGCTCAAGATGCCGCTGTGGGCCTTCATCCCGACCGTCTTCGTCGGCCGGACCATCCGTTTCACGCTGCTGTTCCTGGGCGTCGACTTCGCGCTCCACTGACGTTCGATACGATCGCCGCATGTTCAGCCAGATCAGCCTCCATGCCCTCGCCGTCGTCAGCGCCGCTGAGGAGAGCGAGGCCGCTGTGAACCCGTGGTTCATCGGCGGCGGCGTGCTGGCGTTCCTCATGCTCCTGCTGCTGGGCCTCGTGTGGTTCGGTGGCGGACGCGACCACAGCTGACCCGGTGACCGGGTCGGCCTCCACCCCGCGCTCCCGGGTCGGGGTGATGGGCGGCACGTTCGACCCGATCCACCACGGCCACCTCGTGGCTGCCTCCGAGGTGCAGAGCTGGTTCGGCCTCGACGAGGTCGTCTTCGTCCCCACCGGCGAGCCCTGGCAGAAGGCTGACCGGGACGTCTCGCCGGCCGAGCACCGCTACCTCATGACGGTGATCGCGACGGCTGCCAACCCCCGGTTCAGGGTCAGCCGCGTCGACATCGACCGCGGCGGTCCGACGTACACGGTCGACACGCTGCGCGACCTCCAGGCCGAGCGTCCGGACGCCGATCTCTACTTCATCACGGGTGCCGATGCGCTCACCGACATCTTCAGCTGGCGCAACGCCGAGGACGCCTTCGACCTCGCCCACTTCGTCGGATGCACCCGTCCCGGGGCCGACATGGACCCTGCGACGTTGGCAAAGATTCCGGCCGACCGTGTGACCATGGTGGAGGTGCCTGCCCTGGCCATCTCGTCCACGGACTGCCGTGAGCGGCAGCGGGCGGGCCAGCCGGTCTGGTACCTCGTGCCCGACGGCGTCGTGCAGTACATCACCAAGCATGGGCTCTACCAGAGCCCGGACCACTGATTCGGAGTTCCCTTGACCGCCACTGACCACGCCGTCGAGCTCATTCGGGCTGCCGCGCTCGCAGCGTCCGACAAGCTCGCGACCGACCAGCTGGCATTCGACGTGAGCGAGCAGCTCGCGATCACCGACGCCTTCCTGCTGGCCACCGGCGGCAACGACCGCCAGGTCCGCGCCATCGTCGAGGAGATCGAGGACAAGCTGCGCGAGCTCGGCGTCAAGCCGATCCGCCGCGAGGGCCACCGCGACGGTCGCTGGGTGCTGCTCGACTACGGCGACGTGGTGATCCACGTCCAGCACACCGAGGAGCGCGAGTTCTACGCCCTCGAGCGCCTGTGGCGCGACTGCCCGATCATCGACCTGCCGGCCGAGATCAGCGGCCCTGCCACGGCGTCCGCGACGCCCACGGCGCCCGCCGCCGAGTGAACCCGCGCCGCATCGTCCTGGTGCGGCACGGCCGCACGGCCTGGAATGCCGCGCACCGGATCCAGGGCCAGCTCGACACCGAGCTCGACGAGGTCGGGATCGAGCAGGCCCGCGCCGTTGCGCCGCTCGTCGCTGCCCTCGGGCCGGTGAGCGTGTGGTCCAGCGACCTTGCGCGCGCAAGGGTCACGGCCGAGGAGATCGCCAAGGAGGCGGGCCTCGTGCCGTCGTACGACGAACGTCTGCGGGAGTACAGCCTCGGAGAGTTCCAGGGGCTGACCCACGCCGAGCTCGAGGCGCGCGACCCCGACGGCTTCGCCCGATTCCGCACCGGCGCCTGGGACGGCATCCCTGGCGCGGAGTCACCCCTCGTCGTGGCCGAGCGGTTCTCCGCCGTGCTCGGTGACCTCGCCTCGGCCCTCGAGCCGGGGGAGTGCGGTGTCGCGGTCTCCCACGGCGCCGCCACCCGCACCGGCCTGGTGCACTTCCTGGGCTGGCCGCTGGAGCACGCGCGGTCGCTGCGTGCCCTGGGCAACTGCGGCCGGGTCCTGCTCGAACAGCGGTCCTCGGGCGAGTGGGCCCTGGCGTCGTACAACGTCTGACCGGCCCCGAACCCACCCCGGATTTCACCTCGGTGGGGTGTGTTGGCTAGTATTCCGGTCGTTGCTTCGCCCTCGGGCGCAGGCAATGACTCCGGGGGTGTGGCGCAGCTGGTAGCGCACCTGCATGGCATGCAGGGGGTCAGGGGTTCGAGTCCCCTCACCTCCACCGACACGTGAGGCCGATCCGCGAGGATCGGCCTCACGTCATTTCCGGGCGTGGGCGACGATGTGGTCGCGCAGCCGCGCGGCGGGGGGCGCCAGCGCCCGGTCGGAGCGCCAGGTCAGGCCGATCGTGCGCCGCGCCCGCGCGTCGTTGATCCGCAGCCCGACCGTCCCGGACAGGCCTGCCATCGCCTCGGTCACCAGCGCGACGCCCAACCCGGCCGCGACGAGGCCCTCGATCGTGGCGAGGTCGGCGCTCTCGAAGGACACCGTGGGGGAGATCCCGGCGTCGCTCAGCAGGGCGTCGGTGAGGGTGCGGTGGCCGTAGCCGACGGGTGTGGTGACCAGCTCGTCGCCCGCGAGCTCGGAGAGCGCGACCTGGCGTCGGCCGGCAAGGCGGTGGCTCGGGGCGACCACGACGACGAACCGTTCGACCTGCAGCGGCACCCACGCGAAGTCGCCGTCGGGTCGGGCGGCGGTGATGGCGAGCTCGGCCGCCCCGCGGGTCAGGTCGCGCAACACGTCGTGGGTGGACTCCTGGGCGAGCTCGACCCGGACGAGGGGGGCGGCCTGGTGGAACTCGCGCAGCACCTGCGGCACCAGCGAGGTCGCCATCGAGTCGACGAAGGCGAGGCGCACGGTGCCCCGGTCGGGGTCGAGGCGGGTCTCGAGGTCGCGGAGCAGCTGCTGGTGACGCTCCAGGATCTCCCTGGCCGCGGACAGGACCAGCTCACCGTCCGGTGAGGTCACCAGGCCCTGCGGCACCCGCTCGAACAGGCGCACCCCGAGCTCGTCCTCGACCCGACCGAGCGCCCGCGACAGTGTGGGCTGGCTGACGCCGAGGATCGCAGCGGTGTCCGTGACGTGCTCGTTGTCGGCGAGCGCCACGAGCCAGTCGAGGTCGCGGATCAGCATGACGACGAGCATACGCATCACGTATCAGAATCGGGCGTGAAAGGCATTGGACGTATCGATGGTGACGGCGGAACCTGTCGTGGTGGGCAGGCAGACGTCGACCGGGAACCAGACCGATCAGCATGATGGGTACGCGCCGGGCAGTGGCGGCTACCAACGGATCATGGCCGCGATGTTCGCCGCGGGCGTGGCGACGTTCGTGCTGCTCTACGCGACGCAGGCGCTGCTGCCCGAGCTGCACACCACCTTCGGCGTCAGCCCGACGCAGACCACGCTGAGCATGTCGCTGACGACCGCCGGGCTCGCCGTCGGGCTGCTCGTCGCCGGCCCGGTGTCCGAGGCGGTCGGTCGGACGCCCCTGATCGTCGGCTCGATCTGGCTCGCCACCCTCATCGCCTGTCTCTGCCCGCTCGCCTGGTCCTGGCCGGTGCTGCTGGGGCTTCGGCTGGTCGAGGGCGTCGCGCTGGCGGGCCTGCCTGCGGTGGCCACGGCGTACCTGCGTGAGGAGCTGCACCCGAAGGCACTCGCCGGTGCGACCGGGCTCTACATCGGCGGCAACGCCCTCGGCGGGATGGCGTCGCGGCTCGTGACCGCACCGGTCGCCGACCTCGCGGGCTGGCGATGGGCGATGGCGGTGGCAGCGTTGCTCGCGCTCACCTGCGCCGTCGCGGTGACCTTGTCGCTCCCACGCTCCCGCAACTTCGTGCCCGGCCCGAGGGCCCGTACCAGTCGTCGCGAGATGACCCGGGTCGCACTGACCGACCCCGCCCTGCGCAGCCTCTACCTGATGGGGGCGTGCTCGGTCGGCACCCTCGTCGCGGTCTTCAACGCGCTCGGCTTCCGACTGACCGGCGGTCCCCACCACCTGAGCCTGGCCACCATCAGCCTGCTCTACCTCGTCTACCCACTGGGGACGCTCAGCTCGTCGTGGTCGGGGTCGCTGGCCGACCGCTACGGTCGCCGGGCTGTCCTCCCGGCGGGGTGCACTCTCGCCGTCGGCGGTGTCCTCCTCACCCTGCTGTCCCCGCTGGTGGCCATCGTCGCGGGGCTGGCCTGCCTCACGGCCGGCTTCTTCGTGATGCACGGACTGGCGAGCAGCTGGGTGGCCGTGCGCGCCCACCTCGCGGGGGCGAGCTCCAGCCAGGCGGCGGCGTTCTACCTCTGCTCGTACTACGTCGGCTCGTCGGTCTTCGGCAGCCTCGGCGCAACGGCGTGGTCGGCGGGTGGTTGGGGCGGGGTCTGCCTGCTCTCGCTGGCGTTGCTCGCGTGCAGTGCCCTTGCCACGGCGCGCCTGCGGCGGATCCCGAACCTGGCGACACAATGAGCACGTGACGGCGTCCGTGTCCCCGCGCAGCTCCGGGGGAGTCTCCTGGTGGTGGGCCGACCTGGGGCTGCCGGAGCCGCAGGACCTGCTCGACGGTGATGCCGAGGCCGACGTCGTGATCGTCGGGGCGGGCTACACCGGGCTCTGGACGGCGTACTACCTCGCGCAGCTGCGGCCGGACCTGCTGATCCGCGTGGTCGAGCAGCGCTTCGCCGGGTACGGCGCCTCGGGCCGGAACGGCGGATGGCTCTCGGCGTCGGTGACCGGCGGCCTGGACGGCTATTCCCGCACGCACCCGCCCGCGGAGGTCGCCCGCTTCCAGCTCGCGATGAACGACGCCGTCGACGAGGTGATCCGGGTGACGGAGCGTCATGCCATCGACGCGCACGTACGACGTGGAGGCACCCTCCTCGTCGCCCGCAACGACGCGCAGGCCACCCGGGCCCGGGCGGCTGCGCTCGACGCGGAGCGGTGGCCGGAGACCGGTGCACGCCTGCTGTCGGCCCGGGAGTCACGCGAACGGATCGCCGTGGCCGGGACGCGGGCGGCCGTCTGGGAGCCGCACTGCGCCCGGATCCACCCCGCCCGTCTGGTCCGTGGCCTGACCGGCGTCGTACGTGGTCTCGGGGTCCGGATCCACGAGGGGACGACTGTCCACGCGATCTCCGCCGGACGGGTGGCGACCGACCGTGGCGTGCTCACGGCACGCCACGTGATCCGCGCGACCGAAGGCTTCACCGCCGGCCTCGCCGGCGAGCGACGGACGTGGGTGCCGATGAACTCCTCGATGATCGTCACCGACCCGCTGCCGGCGTCGGTGTGGGACGAGATCGGCTGGGCGGACCACGACACCCTCGAGGACTTCTCCCACGTCTACTCCTACGCCCAGCGCACTGCCGACGGAAGGATTGCGATCGGTGGCCGCGGCCATCCGTACCGGTTCGGGTCCGGCACCGACCTGGACGGCGACATCCCCGATCGCACGGTCACTCACCTGCGCGACGTGGTGTGCTCATGGTTCCCGAACCTTCGTGACGTGCCGATCGCGCATGCCTGGAGCGGTGTCCTGGGGGTGCCGCGCAACTGGCGGGCCACCGTTGCCCACGACGCCGCCACGGGTCTGGGCTGGGCAGGTGGCTATGTCGGCACCGGCGTCACGGCCGCCAACCTCGCCGGACGCACCCTGGCCGACCTGGTCGCGGGGGAGCGGACCGAGCGCACGAGCCTGCCGTGGGTCGACCAGCGCGCCCGGCGCTGGGAGCCGGAACCACTCCGATGGCTCGGGATCCACGGGCTCTACCGCGCCTATGGCGTGGCGGACCGGCTCGAGGAACGAGGAGCGCGGCGTACGTCGCGGATCGCGACGATGGCGAACCGGATCAGCGGGCGGTGACGGCGAGGTCCTAGGCTCACCGCCATGGGCATTCAGGCCGCGTACATCGGCATCGACGAGGCCACGCTCGACCGGTTGGTCGACCTCGACCCGGGTGATCTCGCCGAGGCGCTCGAGGAGCTCGAGGAGGGCGGTGCGCCGACGACGTACCTCGACAAGCTCTGGGACGGGCTGCACTTCGTGCTGACCGGTCGCTCGACCGACTCGCCGGTCGAGGGGGACCTGCTGAGCGAGGCGGTCGTCGGGGTCCACGTGTTCGAGAGCGAGGAGTACCTCGGCTGCACCGAGCTCACCGAGCTGCCCGCGATCATCGAGGCCCTGGCAGCCGTCGACATCGGTGCCCGTCTGGCGCAGGTGGACTTCTCCGTGCTCGGCGAGGCAGGCGTCTACCCGTTCATCTGGGACGAGGACCCGGCCCGGCTGCGCGAGGACCTCACCGCGGCGTTCGCCGACCTCGTGGCGGCGCACCAGGGCGCCGCTGCCGCCGGGCAGCACCTGCTGGTCAGCATCGTCTGACCGCGCGGTGGCCGTCCGGTGAAGACTCGCTACGTCGGGCCGCGAGCGGTGGCCCGCAGGCACGGAGCCACCTAGCGTCGGCGGGGTGCCGCCACGCCTGCCTCGCCATCTCCTGACCGCTCTGGCCATCGGCATCGGCCTGTGGTGCGGCCTGCTGGCCTGGCGGTGGAACTGGTTCATCGACCTGCGCGTCTACGAGCTCGGTGCGAGTGCCCTGTTCGGTGGGGACCTCTACGACGTCCGCTTCCACGTCGCCGACCTGCCGTTCACCTACCCGCCCTTCGCTGCCGTCCTGATGCTGCCACTCGCGGTCCTGCCGATCTGGCTGAGTGCGGCGCTGTGGTCCACCGCGTGCGTCCTGGTGCTGGGGTGGGTCGTCGCGACGGCCTTGCGAGCGAGTGGCGCCGACCTGCCGGCGTACGCCGTCCCGGTGGTCACGGCCGGAGCGCTGCTCCTGGAGCCGGTGTGGGCGACGCTGTCCTTCGGGCAGGTCAACATCTTCCTGATGGCGGCGATCCTCGCCGACGTCCTGCGCCCGGACCGGCGCCATGCGGGCTGGCTGGTCGGGGTCGTCGCCGGGATCAAGCTGACCCCGCTGTTCTTCGTCGCGTTCCTCGTCGTGACCGGCCACCGGCGGGCGGCGGGCACCGCGGTCGCGGCGTTCGCCGGCACGGTGCTGGTCGGCACCGTCGTCGCACCGAGGGCGTCGTGGTCCTACTGGAGCGAGATCCTGTGGGACCCGGGCCGGATCGGCGGAGTGGAGTACGCCGGCAACCAGTCCGTGCTCGGCACGCTCAGTCGCCTGCTCGGGCACGAGGCCCCGACCGTCCTGTGGTTCGCCGTTGCCGGCGCACTCGCCTGCTGGGCACTGGTCGTTGCCGCGCTGTTGTGGCGCTCGCCCGAGGGCCGACCGCTCGCCGTGTGCATCGCCGCGCTCGGGATGCTGCTCGCCTCGCCGATCTCGTGGAGCCACCACTGGGTCTGGCTGGTGGCGATCGTCCTCGCGCTGTGGGGGAGCAGCCTGCCGCGGGCGCGCACCGTCGGAGTCCTGGTCGCCCTGGTCGCGGCGTCGCGCTCGATCTGGTGGGCGCCGTTCCGCGACGGCCGCGAGTACGACTGGGACGTCGCGCAGGGGCTGGCGGGCAACGCCTACGTGATCGCCGCGGTGGCGCTCATCGCCATCGCCACCTGGTGGTGTGTCGTGCCCGGGCCCGCGCCGAGGCCCACGGCGGACCGGTGGGAGGAAGCGCACGGGCCACGCGGGACCTGAGGCGCTCGATCATCCCCAGAAGGCGTCCTCCGCCGGCTGGTCCTCGGAGAACAGCCAGACCTCGGCGATGCGGTCCTCGGCGATGCGGAACAGGTCCACGCCGGACATCGCGAGATCGGTCCGGCTCGCTGCCTGCGCGGAGAATCGCACCGGGAGCGCGACCAGGTCGCCGTTGTCCATGGCAGGTCCGGTGGGCGCGAGGGCGAAGGTGCCGCCGCTGCGCTCCATGAAGGCTCCCAGCAGTCGGAGCACGGCGTCGGGACCCCGGTGGTCGCCGGCCAGTGAGTGGGCGCCCGGCTGGTGCCAGACGACGTCGTCGGCCAGTGTCGCGCGGAGTGCGTCCATGTCGCCCCGGGCGAGGGCGTCGAGGTAGCGGTGGAAGGCGGTCGGTGCGGTCATGTCGATCATCTCTCGTCGGTCCGGAAGTGGTGATCGAGAAAGTAACGATTGGTAACCTGTTACCTCAACGTAACCAGGTGGCGACCAGGAGGAGCGGCGATGGCTGACGAGATCGAGTGGAACGTCCTGATGCGCACCTGCCCGTCGCGTACGTCGCTGGCGGAGATCGCGAACAAGTGGACGGCCATGATCGTGGTGGTGCTCGGTGCGGGCCCGCTGCGCTTCACCCAGGTGCGGACACGGGTCGACGGCATCAGCGCCAAGGTGCTCGCCGAGACCCTGCGCCGGCTCGAGCGCGACGGGATCGTGACCCGCCGGTCGTACGACGAGATGCCGCCGCGCGTGGAGTACGAACTGACGACGCTGGGCCACTCCCTGGCCGAGCCGCTGGAGGCCCTGCGGCGGTGGGCCGAGGGCAACATCGTCCAGGTGCTGGAGGCGCGGGAGGCCTACGACCTGAGGCCAACCTCAGGCGGAGGGCGGGACCTCGCGTGATTCCTCGCGCAGCCGCGGCTCGGTGCGGTTGTCGGGGCGGATGCCCTGCTTGTCGGCGTAGAACGCGCGGACGAAGTCCATGTCGGCGACGACGTCCTCGCCCGGGTGGAAGCTGGGGCCCATGCCGAGCGTGCGGGTCGGTCCGTCGACGAAGCCGAGGCTGATCGGGAGGCCGGTCTGCTGCGAGATCCGGTAGAAGCCGGGCTTCCAGAACTCGCCCTTGCTCCGGGTGCCCTCCGCGGCGATGACCAGCTGGAACGCGGCGTCGGCCTCGGCGGCCTTGAGCAGGGCGCGGATCGTGGCGCCCGGGCTGGAGCGGTCGAGGGGGATTCCGCCGGTGTGGCGGAGGATCCAGCCGACGACGCCCTTGAAGTAGCGGTCCGCGACGAGGACCTTCGGCCGCACCCCGTTGGCCCACGCGATCATCAGCATGACCACCCAGTCCCACTGGGAGGTGTGCGGGGCGCCCACGAGGATGCCGCCACTCGGGGGAACGTCTCCGACGAGTCGCCAACGCGTCACTCGAAGCGCTCCACGGGCGAATGCGCGACGGACCCTCATGCGGTGTGCCATGGCGTGACCGTAGCGGTACGCCTGATCGATCTCAGGGTCGGTCGGTGCCCGGGTCGATGCTCGGGTCCGTCGTACGCGGCTCGGGGCTCGCGGTGGGGTCGGGGTTGGCATTGGGGTCGGGCTCGGTGCGCTCCTGGTCGTGGGCGACCTCCTCGTTGCGCCGACGGTCCGCGATGAACGCGAACACCAGGCCCCCGCCGATGAAGAGGATGATCAGCACGCCGAGGAACACGAATCCGGGGATCTCCATGTGGGGGCAGTACCCCCTGCCGGCAGGACCAGACCCGACACGCCGTACGGCGCAGTCTTGACTCATTCAAGAAAAGTGGCAGACTGGACACATGCCCGAGGTCGACTTCCCCCAGCAGCTGCGCGACGTCGCACTGCGGGTGACCCGACCCCGTCTGGCCGTGCTGGAGGCCGTGCACGCGCACCCCCACGCCGACACCGAATCGGTGATCTCGGCGGCGCGGGCCCTGCTCCCCGAGGTCTCCCACCAGGCGGTCTACGACTCGCTCCACACGCTCACCGAGTCCGGCCTGGTGCGCAGCATCAAGCCGGCCGGCTCGGTCGCGCGGTACGAGACGCGGACCGGCGACAACCACCACCACGTCGTGTGTCGCTCCTGCGGCAACATCGCCGACGTGGACTGCGCGGTCGGGCACGTCCCGTGCCTGACTGCCTCCGATTCCCACGGTTTCGTCATCGACGAGGCCGAGGTCATCTATTGGGGCGTCTGCCCCGAGTGTTCCATCCGCACCTGATCGACCCGTCACCCCCGAAAGGTTGAGCATGACCGACACCGCAGGTTGCCCCGTTGCCCACGAGGGCAGCGAGAGCGAGAATCCCGCGCTGGATGCCCCGAAGCCCAAGGGGCACCGTCCGCGGTCCAACAAGGACTGGTGGCCCAACCAGCTGGACCTCTCGGTCCTGCACGCGCACGCACCGGCGTCCAACCCGCTCGGTGCGGACTTCGACTACGCCGCCGAGCTCGCCACCCTCGACCTCGACGCGCTCAAGCGCGACGTCACCGAGGTCCTCACCACCTCGCAGGACTGGTGGCCGGCCGACTTCGGTCACTACGGCGGCCTGATGATCCGCCTCAGCTGGCACGCAGCCGGCACCTACCGCATCTACGACGGCCGCGGCGGCGCCGGCGACGGTGGGCAGCGCTTCGCGCCGCTCAACAGCTGGCCCGACAACGGCAACCTCGACAAGGCACGCCGGCTGCTGTGGCCGGTCAAGCAGAAGTACGGCCAGAAGATCTCGTGGGCCGACCTGCTCGTCCTCGCTGGCAACGTCGCCCTGGAGTCGATGGGGTTCGAGACCTTCGGTTTCGCCTTCGGCCGCCAGGACGTCTGGGAGCCCGAGGAGATCTACTGGGGCAACGAGGACACCTGGCTCGGTGACGAGCGCTACAGCGGCGAGCGCGACCTGCACGAGTCGCTCGGCGCGGTCCAGATGGGTCTGATCTACGTCAACCCCGAGGGCCCCAACGGCAACCCTGACCCGCTCGCGTCGGCACGCGACATCCGCGACACGTTCGCCCGGATGGCGATGAACGACGAGGAGACCGTGGCGCTCATCGCCGGCGGCCACACGTTCGGCAAGACCCACGGCGCCGGACCGGCCGACCACGTCGGTGTCGAGCCCGAGGGCGCCTCGATCGAGGAGCAGGGCCTCGGCTGGAAGAGCACGTTCGGCACCGGCAAGGGCGGGGACACGATCACCTCGGGCCTCGAGGTCACCTGGACCGACAAGCCGACCCAGTGGAGCAACCGGTTCTTCGAGATCCTCTTCGGATTCGAGTGGGAGCTCACCGAGAGCCCCGCGGGTGCCAAGCAGTGGGTCGCGAAGGACGCCGAGGCGATCATCCCCGACGCCCACGGAGGCCCCAACAAGCTGCCCACCATGCTGACCAGCGACCTCGCACTCCGGTTCGACCCGGCGTACGAGGCGATCTCGCGCCGCTTCCTCGAGAACCCCGACGAGTTCGCGCTGGCCTTCGCCAAGGCCTGGTACAAGCTGCTGCACCGTGACATGGGTCCGATCGAGCGCTACCTCGGCCCGTGGGTGCCCGAGGCGCAGATCTGGCAGGACCCCGTCCCGGCCGTCGACCACCCGCTGGTCGACGACAGCGACGTGAGTGCCCTCAAGGCGAAGGTGCTGGAGGCCGGGCTGAGCGTCTCCGAGCTCGTCTCCACCGCGTGGGCGTCCGCCGCGACCTTCCGCACCACCGACAAGCGTGGTGGCGCCAACGGCGCGCGGATCCAGCTGGCCCCGCAGAAGGACTGGGAGATCAACCAGCCCGAGCAGCTCGCTCGGGTGCTGGGCTCCCTCGAGCAGATCCGGGCCGACTTCAACGGCCAGGGCGAGAAGAAGATCTCGCTCGCGGACCTGATCGTCCTCGCCGGCGCTGCTGGCGTCGAGAAGGCCGCCCGTGACGGTGGCGTCGAGGTCACCGTGCCGTTCCGTGCCGGTCGCACCGACGCCACCGAGGAGCAGACCGACGCCGAGTCCTTCGACGTCCTGGAGCCCCGCGCCGACGGCTTCCGCAACTACGCCCGGCCGGGCGAGAAGCTCCCGCTCGAGACGCTGCTGCTGGACCGGGCCTACCTGCTCGGACTGTCGGCGCCCCAGATGACGGTCCTCCTCGGTGGCCTGCGCACGCTGGGTGCCAACGCGGGGGGTTCCGCCCACGGTGTGCTCACCGACCAGCCGGGCGTGCTCTCGACGGACTTCTTCGTCAACCTGCTCGCTCCCGGATCGGTGGTCCGCGGTTCCGCGGACGAGCACGTCTACGAGATCCGTGACGCAGCGACCGACGAGGTCCGCTGGACCGCGACGGCCGCCGACCTGGTCTTCGGGTCGAACTCGCAGCTGCGGGCTCTCGCCGAGGTCTACGCCAGTGCTGACGCGAAGGAGAAGTTCGTCAAGGACTTCGTCGCCGCGTGGGCCCAGGTCATGGATGCGGACCGCTTCGACCTGAGCTGATCGGTTCCAACGCAAGAGGCCGCCCGGCAACGGGCGGCCTCTTCGTGCGTGCGGCAGGATGGCGTCATGACCGACGCAGGCGGTAACGCCATCACCTACGTCCACGCGCCCGAGCAGCGCCGCTACGAGATCCGTGACGGTGCGGAGCTCGCGGGCTTCACGCAGTACCGGCTGCCGGACGACGTCCACGTGGACTTCGTCCACACCGAGGTCGACGACAAGTACGCCGGCCAGGGTCTCGCCGGCGGTGTCGTGGAGTTCGCCCTGGCCGACGTCCGGGCCCAGGGCAAGCGGATCATCGCCCACTGCCCGTACGTCGCGCGGTGGATCACCAAGCACAACGAGTACGACGACATCACCGACCCGGTGACGTGAGCGGCCCAGGTCGGCGCGAGGTCTACCTCGACAAGGCCCGCCCCGCGGCGTACAAGGCTGCCGTCGCGCTCGCCGAGCAGGCGGGGGCGGCCGCGGAGGACGCCGGGATCGAGCGCCGTCTCGTCGAGCTGCTCAACCTGCGGATCTCGCAGATCAACGGCTGCGCCTACTGCCTGGACCTCCACCACCGCCTCGCGATCGAGGCAGGGGAGTCGGAACGACGGATCGCCGTGCTCCCGGCCTGGGCCGAGACGGCACTCTTCGCCGAGCACGAACGCGCCGCACTGCAGCTGGCCGAGTCGATCACCCGGCTGCCCGAGCCGGACGAGCGGCGCTACGCCGAGGACGAGGCGCGCGCCGTGCTCGGGGACGAGGCCCACGCCGCCGTCGCATGGATCGCGATCACCATGAATGCCTTCAACCGGATCTCGATCACGAGCCACCACCCGGTCAGGTGACACCGGCGAGGACGCCCACGAGCGCACCGCCGCCGATGAACCAGGCGCTGTTGAGCTTCGTGCGCCACAGCAGCACCAACGTGGCGGCGGCGAGGCCGATCGTGGTCAGGTCGACCAGGCCCGATCGGCCCAGCTGGAGCGAGACCCCGGCCATCAGTGCGAGAGCGGTGGCGTTCACGCCGTCCAGCAGCGCCGAGGTCAGCGAGCGTGAGCGGAGCCAGTCGGTGAGCCGGGTCAGCAGGCTCACGAACACGAACGACGGCAGGAAGATCGCCACGGTCGCGAGGAAGGCGCCGGGGAACCCGGCGACCACGTAGCCGAGGAAGGTCGCGGTCGTGAAGACCGGACCGGGGGTGACCTGACCCATCGAGACCGCGTCCAGCACCTGCTCCCGCGTGACCCACCCGAGCCGGTCGACGAAGTCACCCTCCAGGAACGCCAGGATGACGTAGCCGCCTCCGTAGAGCACCGCGCCGATCTTGAGCATCGTCCAGAACAGCTGGGCCAGCTGGTTGCCGGTGGGATCGGCGAAGACGGGTGCCCCGGCGAGCAGCGGCCACCCGAGCAGGTGGTGTCGGTCGGTTCCGGACAGTGAATCGATCCCGCGGGCCAGCGCGGCGATCGCGGCCCCGCCGAAGAGCACGACGAGCTCGTTGACCCCGAGCAGGTACGCCGTCAGGGCGAGGACCGCGAGGACGACCAGCCACGGCGAGTCCAGGACCGTGCGGCCCAGGCCGAACAGTGCCCAGGCGATGATCGCGACGACGACCGGCACGACGCCGTACAGGATGCCCTCGATGGCGGGGGTGTCGCCGTGCTCGACGTAGGCCCAGGCGAGGCCGGTCACCATCAGCGCGGCCGGGAGGATGAAGGCGAGCCCGGCCAGCAGGAGCCCACGCCACCCCGCGCGCTCGTGGCCGAGGTGGATCGCGAGCTCGGTCGAGTTCGGCCCGGGGATGAGGTTCGTGGCGCCCATCAGGTCCGCGAAGCGTCGGTCGCTCACCCATGCGCGGCGGCGCACGAGCTCCTCGCGCATCATCGCGGTGTGGGCGGCCGGACCGCCGAAGGCGATCGTCCCGAGACGCAGGAAGACCAGTGCGACCTCACGTGCCGACCCGCTGGTCGACCCGCCGGTCGACTCGCTGGTCGATGCCGGCGGCGGTGGCTCCATGGCGTCATCATGCCGGTCGGGGAGGGCCATCGATGAGGGGCCTTCGTCGCTTCATCTGCTCGCAACCTGCGGTGGGACTGCGATTCACCGAATGCTGGTCGTCTGGCCGCATGACCGCTGTGCGCCCCGAGAACCGCCCGTTGATCGCCCTCGTCCCCGAAGGCAACCGGCACGGTTCGCGCTCCCACGTGACCTGCTTCTTCCGCTGTGGCAACGCCTGCGACCAGCCGGAGCCCAACCCGACCGACCACCCGCACATCCGTGACGAGATCACCAAGGCCGTCGCGCGACGTGCCGTCCTCCGCGGTGGGGCCGCCGGAGCCGGTGCCGTGCTCGTGGGATCGGTCGTCGGGACCGGGAGCCTGGCCGCCGCCGCGACCACGACCGGCGTGAGTCGCGCCGCTGCTGCGGCGGGCCCGCTGGGCACGCACCGGTTCCGTCCGGTGACGCCGAACAAGCGCGACGCCTTCACGGTGCCGACCGGCTACCGCACGAGCGTCGTGATGAAGTGGGGCGACCCCGTCGTCCTCGGCGCCCCCGACTTCGACCCGGCCGAGCAGTCGGTCGCAGCGGCCGAGAAGCAGTTCGGCTTCAACTGCGACTACGTCGGGGTGCTGCCGCTGACCCGGTCCACCTCGCTCCTCGTGGTGAACCACGAGTACACGACCGAGCCGCACATGTTCCCTGCCGGCGTCTACAGCGACGACGAGATCAAGCGGATCTCGATGACCAACCACGGCATGTCGGTCGTCAAGATCGTGCGCGGCACCACACCGGGCTCCTGGCGCCAGGTCGGCAACCTGAAGACGTGCAAGGAGAACCGACGCATCCACATCAGGACGGCGTTCCGGATGACGGGACCGGCTGCCGGCGACGCGCGCCTGCGGACCTCGGCCGACCCGACCGGCAAGAAGGTGCTCGGCACGCTCAACAACTGCGCCGGCGGCACCACGCCGTGGGGCACGGTCCTCTCCGGCGAGGAGAACTTCAACCAGTACTTCGACGCCGGCGCGGGTCTCGACCCGGCCTTCGCCACCGAGTACGCCCGCTACGGCATCACGGGTGCGGGCCGCGGCTGGGGCACGGTCGACTCCCGCTTCGACCTCTCGCAGGAGCCGCACGAGCCGCACCGCTTCGGCTGGGTCGTCGAGGTCGACCCGTACGACGCGCGTTCGACGCCCGCGAAGCACACGATGCTGGGCCGCTTCAAGCACGAGGGCGCGAACATCGCTCTGACCAGGAGTGGCTACGCCGTCGCCTACATGGGGGACGACGAGCGGGGTGACTACCTCTACAAGTTCGTGTCGGCCGAGCGGATGGACAAGGCGAAGACCGCCAAGGCCAAGCGCCACAACATGACCCTGCTGACCAAGGGCACCTTGTACGTCGCGAAGCTGACCGGCGACGGGGACGCCGACGGCAAGTTCGACGGCACCGGCCGCTGGATGCGCCTGTGCACCGACAAGCAGTCGTTCGTGCCCGGCATGTCGGTCGCCGACGTCCTGATCTTCACCCGGCTCGCCGCCGACAAGCTCGGCCCCACGAAGATGGACCGGCCCGAGGACGTCGAGCCGAACCCCGTCAACGGCAAGGTGTACGCCGCCCTCACGAACAACTCCGATCGCGGCAAGCCGGCGATGCCCGCCGACGAGGCGAACCCCGTCACGACGTCGAAGGTGCGCGCCAGCCTGGGTGCGCCACTGACCGACGCGTCCGGCAACCGCAACGGCTACGTGCTCGAGCTCTCACCCGACAAGGGTGTGCACTCGACCAGCTCCTTCACCTGGAACCTCTTCCTGGTGTGTGGCGACCCGGCCGCTCCGGAGTCGTACTTCGGTGGCTTCGACAAGTCCAAGGTCAGCCCGATCAGCTGCCCGGACAACGTCGCCTTCGACAGCCGCGGCAACCTGTGGATCTCCACCGACGGCAACGTCCTGGGCAGCAACGACGGTGTCTTCCGGGTGCCTGTCTCGGGGCCGAACCGTGGTCAGGTGCAGCAGTTCTGCACGGTCCCCAAGGGTGCCGAGGCCTGCGGTCCGCTGATCACCGACGGTGACCGCTCGCTGTTCGTCGCCGTGCAGCACCCGGGTGAGATCTCCGGCGCGACCTTCGAGGCGCCGGCGAGCACCTGGCCGCACACCGACAACTTCCCGCGCCCGGCCGTGGTGGTTGCCTACCTCGACCGCTGAGGCCGGGACGCTCTCAGGCGATGGTCATGCCACCGTCGACGGCAAGGGTCTGGCCGGTGATGTAGCCGGCCGCGTCGGACGCGAGGAACACCACGGTCGCGGCCAGCTCGCGCGGGTCGCCCTTGCGTCCGGCGGGGATCCGCTGCTGCTGGGTCTCGAGGTAGCCCGGGGGGTAGCTGTCGGTCATCTCGGAGGTGAAGAAGCCGGGAGCGATCGCGTTGACCCGGATGCCCTTGCGACCGGTCCACTGCTGGGCCAGGTCGCGGGTGAGCCCGATGATGCCGGCCTTGGACGCGGCGTACGCCGCCTGGGGGAGCCCGGCGGTGGTGAGGCCGAGGACCGAGGAGATGTTGATGATGCTGGAGCCGGGCTGCATCACGCGGCCGCAGGACTGGGCCATCCAGTAGCTGCCGTTGAGGTTGATGTCGATGACCTGGGTGAACTGCTCGGGCGTCTCTCGCGTCGCGGGTACGGCGGTGCCGACGCCGGCGTTGTTCACCAGGATGTCGACGCGGCCGAACTCGGCCATCGCGGCGTCGACGAGCGCCTGGCAGGACGCCGGGTCGGCCACGTCGGTCTGGACCGAGAGGGAGCGGCGACCGGCGGCCTCGACCAGCGCGGCGGTGTCGGCGAGGCGGTCGACGCGTCGGGCACCGAGGGCCACGTCGGCGCCTGCTTCGGCGAGGGCCTTGGCGAAGTCGACGCCGAGCCCGGAGCTGGCGCCGGTGACGACGGCGACCTTGCCGTCGAGGCTGAACATCGAGGGGAGGTCGGTCGCAGTCATGGCTGCACGGTAGCGGAGGCCGGAGGCTCACCCGAACGATCGCTCGGCTGGCGGGCGCCGTAAGGTTCACCTAAGTTGTGGAGTCGTCGAGAGGAACACCGTGGACGCCGTGATCGAACGGACCCAGGGGGCTCCCCTCGGGGCCCTGTGGGAGCGCTACCGCCGATTCCGTGGCCGGTTCGCGCTGGCCGTGGTGATGTCCACGATCAACAAGATCGCCGACGTGGTGCCGGAGCTCCTCATCGGTGCCGCCGTCGACGTCGTGGTCCGCGGCGCGGACTCGTTCGTCGGTGACGTCCTCGGCGTCGAGTCGCGCTACGCCCAGCTGGGCTGGCTCGCGGCGATCAACCTGGTCGTGTGGATCATCGAGTCGGTCACGGAGTACGCCGCCGACGTCCTGTGGCGCGGACTGGCCCAGGGCATCGAGCACGACCTGCGGGTCGAGGCCTACGACCACGCCCAGCACCTGCACCTGGGCTGGCACGAGTCGCGGGCGCAGGGCACCACGCTCGCCACCCTCAACGACGACGTCAACCAGCTCGAGCGGATGCTCGACGAGGGCTTGCCGGCGATCCTGCAGACCTTCCTCAACATCGTGCTCGTCGGCGCCGTCTTCGCGGCCGCGTCGTGGGAGCTGACGGTCTACGCCTTCCTCCCGATCCCGATCATCGTGGTCGGCTCACTGCTGTTCCAGCGTCGCCTGGAGCCGCTCTACGACCGCGTCCGCGAGGCGGTCGCCGACCTGTCCGGCGCGCTCAGCGCCAACCTCGGTGGCATCGCGACCATCAAGGCCTTCAACGCCGAGGACCGTGAGCGGGACCGGATCGCCGCGGTGTCGACGGCCTACCGCGAGGCCAACGTCATCGCGATCCGGTCCTCGGCCGCCTTCGTTCCCCTGGTGCGGATGGCGATCCTCGCCGGCTTCACCTGCACCCTCCTGCTCGGCGGCTGGAAGACCCTCGACGGCGAGCTCGAGCTGGGCCTCTACTCGGTGCTGGTCTTCATGACCCAGCGGCTGCTGTGGCCGCTGACCGCGGTCGCCGAGGTCCTCGACCTCTACCAGCGGGGCCGGGCCTCGACGACGCGGATCCTGGCGCTGCTGGCCGAGCCGGTCGACGTACCCGCGGGCACCGAGAAACTCGTCGGACCGGTCGGCGGACGGATCGAGCTCCGCGACGTCCGGGCCGGGTACGCCGACGGGCCGGACGTCCTGCACGGGCTCGACCTCGTCATCCCGGCAGGGGAGACCCATGCCATCGTCGGTTCGACCGGCGCCGGCAAGTCCACCCTGCTGCGGCTGGTGCTGCGCTTCGACGACCCGCGCTCGGGCGAGGTGCTCCTCGACGGCACCGACATCCGCGAGCTCGACTGGGACTCGCTGCGGGGCTCGATGGGCTACGTCGCGCAGGACGTCTACCTGTTCGCCGGCACGCTCGCCGACAACATCGCCTACGGCCGCCCCGGTGCCAGCCGCGAGGACATCTGCGCCGCCGCCGAGGCAGCGGCCGTCGCGGACTTCATCGAAGGACTCGAGAACGGCTACGAGACCTGGGTGGGGGAGCGCGGCATCAACCTGTCCGGCGGCCAGCGCCAGCGGATCGCGCTCGCCCGCGCGCTGCTGCGCGACCCGGCCCTCCTCGTGCTCGACGAGGCGACCAGCGCCGTCGACAACGAGACCGAGGCGGCCATCCAGACCTCACTGCGCCGGGCCGGCGAGAGGTGCACGACCCTGGTGGTGGCGCACCGGCTCTCGACGGTCCGTCACGCGCACCGGATCTGGGTGCTCGACGCCGGTCGCGTGGCCGAGGCGGGGACCCACGACGAACTGGTCGCTCTCGACGGCGCGTACGCCGCGCTGTGGCGAGTCCAGACCGGTGAGGCCGTGGCCTGATCCCACTCCCGTGGCGACTATCCTTTCGCCGTGAGTGAAACGGTTGCGCCCTCCCCCTCGAGTCCAGAGGTCCACTACGACGTCCACGCCGTGGAGGAGAAGTGGCTTCCGGTCTGGGAGGAGCTCGATCCCTTCCGTGCGCGCGACGAGGTCGTCCGCAGCGGAGAGCGTGAGAAGCGCTATGCGCTGACGATGTTCCCCTACCCCAGCGGCGACCTCCACATGGGTCACGCCGAGGTCTTCGCGATCCACGACGTGATCTCGCGCTACTGGCGACTGCGGGGCCACGAGGTGCTCAACCCGATGGGCTGGGACTCCTTCGGCCTGCCCGCGGAGAACGCCGCCATCCGCAACGACGAGCACCCGGCGACGTACACCTATGCCAACATCGAGACGCAGTACGCCTCGATGAAGAGGTACGGCGTCAGCTTCGACTGGTCGCGTCGCCTGCACACCTCGGACCCCGAGTACTACAGGTGGACCCAGTGGCTGTTCCTGAAGTTCCGCGAGCAGGGCCTGGCCTACCGCAAGAACTCGCCGGTCAACTGGTGCCCCAACGACCAGACCGTGCTGGCCAACGAGCAGGTGCTGGCCGACGGCACCTGTGAGCGGTGCGGCGCGGAGGTCACCAAGCGCGAGCTGACCCAGTGGTACTTCAAGACCACGCAGTACGCCCAGGAGCTCCTCGACTGCCTGGACGACCTGCAGCCCACGTGGATCGACAAGGTCGTCAACGCGCAGCGCAACTGGATCGGTCGCTCCGAGGGTGCCCACGTGAGCTTCGCGGTCGAGGGCCACGAGCCGCTCACCGTCTTCACGACGCGGCCCGACACGCTCTGGGGCGCGACCTTCATGGTGGTGGCCGCGGATGCCAAGCTGGCGACCGAGCTGGTGTCGGAGGAGCAGCGCGCTGCGCTCGAGGAGTACCAGACCGACGTACGCAAGGCCTCCGACATCGACCGCCTGGCCACGGACCGCCCGAAGACGGGTGTGTTCCTGGGCGTCCATGCGACGAACCCGGTCAGCGGGGAGCAGGTCCCGGTCTGGGCGAGCGACTACGTGCTGGCCGACTACGGCACCGGCGCGATCATGGCCGTGCCCGCTCACGACCAGCGCGACCTCGACTTCGCCCGCGCGATGGACCTCCCGGTCCGGCGCGTGGTGGACACCGGCGAGGAGAACCCCGAGGAGTCCGGCGTCGCGACCACCGGCAACGGCGCCTACGTCAACTCGGGTCCGCTCGACGGCCTGAGCGACAAGGTCGAGGGCATCCGTCACGTCATCGCGCTGCTCGAGGCCGACAACCAGGGCTCCGGCACCGTCAACTTCCGCCTCCGGGACTGGCTGCTGTCGCGCCAGCGCTACTGGGGTGCGCCCATCCCGATCATCCACTGCCCGGTCGACGGCGAGGTCCCGGTGCCGGAGGACCAGCTGCCCGTCGAGCTGCCGGAGCTGCGCGGCGCCGACCTGAAGCCGAAGGGCAGCTCTCCGCTGGGAGCGGCCCGCGAGTGGGTCGAGGTCAGCTGCCCCACCTGCGGCGGCCCCGCCGAGCGCGACACCGACACGATGGACACGTTCGTCGACTCGTCCTGGTACTTCTTCCGCTACCTCTCCTCGCACGACGCCACCCAGGCCTTCGACCCGGAGCTGGCGAAGGCGTGGGGGCCCATCGACCTCTACATCGGTGGCGACGAGCATGCCGTCCTGCACCTGCTCTACGCCCGCTTCTTCACCAAGGTCCTGCGCGACCTCGGCCTGATCGACTGGGACGAGCCGTTCTCGTCGTACCTCTCGCAGGGCAAGGTCATCAACAACGGCCGCAAGATGAGCAAGTCCCTCGGCAACGGTGTCAACCTGGGCGAGAAGCTCGAGGAGTTCGGCGTCGACGCGATCCGGCTGACGCTGGTGTTCGCGAGCCCGCCCGAGGACAACATCGACTGGGCCGACGTGTCGCCGGCCGGTGCGGCGCGCTTCCTGCAGCGGGCCTGGCGGCTGTCGGGCGACGTGACGTCCGCTGCCGGCACCGACCCGTCCGGCGGTGACGTGGCACTGCGCAAGGTCACCCACAAGACGGTGAACGAGGCGGCCCAGCTGCTGGACTCCTACCGCTTCAACGTCGTCGTCGCCCGCACCATGGAGCTCGTCAACGCCACCCGCAAGGCGATCGACTCCGGTGCCGGCCCGGCCGACCCTGCTGTCCGCGAGGCTGCCGAGGTCGTCGCGATCCTGCTGTCGATGGTGGCGCCGTACACCGCCGAGGAGATGTGGGAGCGCCTCGGCCACCAGCCGAGTGTCGCCCAGGCGTCCTGGCCCACGGTCGAGCCCGCGCTGCTGGTGGACGAAGCGGTCACGGCCGTCGTGCAGATCCAGGGCAAGGTGCGTGGCCGGCTCGAGGTGTCGCCCGACATCAGCGAGGCGGACCTCGAGGCGGCGGCCCTGGCCGACCCCGCGGTGATCAAGGCACTCGAGGGCCGTGAGGTCCGCAAGGTCGTCGTCCGTGCGCCCAAGCTCGTCAACATCGTGGTGTGACGCCGTGGGCTCCGTTGCACTCGTGACCGACTCGACCGCGCACCTCCAGGCGGGCGCCGAGTCGGCATGCGGTGTCACCGTCGTGCCCCTCCAGGTCGTCATCGACGACGAGGTGTACGACGAGGGGAGCGCGGCCGCGACGCCGGAGAAGGTCGCGGAGGCACTGCGCGAGAAGCGTGCGGTCAGCACGTCCCGACCCGCCCCGGCGGTGTTCGCCGAGCTCTACGAGCGGCTCGCGACCGAAGGGGCCACCGAGATCCTGTCGGTGCACCTGTCGGCCGAGGTCAGCGGCACCTTCGAGTCAGCGCTGGTCGCCTCCCGCAACGCCCCCGTCCCGGTGACCTGTGTGGACACCCGGCAGGTGGGGGTGGCGACCGGGTACGCCGTCGAGTCGGCCGCCGCGGTGCTCGCCGGTGGTGGGACGACGGCCGAGGCGGCCACAGCTGCCCGAGCACGTGCCGCCACCGCGACGTCCCTGTTCTACGTCAACACCCTCGAGTACCTCCGCCGCGGTGGTCGGGTCGGTGCCGCTGCCGCCGTGTTCGGTGGCGTGCTGGCGGTCAAGCCGCTGCTCGGCATCGTCGAGGGCCTCATCGTCCCGCAGGCGAAGGTGCGCACCGCCGCCAAGGCGATCGCGCAGCTGGAGGCGATGGCGGTCGAGGCCGCGGGGGAGCAGCAGGTCGAGGTCTGTGTCGCCCACCTCGCCGCCGAGGAGCGGGCTCTCCAGATGGCCGAGCGGCTCGCCGACCGGCTGGGGGAGCAGGTCGTCCCCGGGCGCGACGGGAGCCCGGTGCGCTGCCTCGAGCTCGGCGGCGTCCTGGGGGCGCACGTCGGACCCGGCATGCTCGCGATCTGCGTCGCTCCGGTCCCGGACAGCCCCGTCTGATCGGTCCACCGACCGGTTCCCGTCCACAGGGACCGTCGTCCGGTGCGTTGTCCACAGGCGCCGCCGCGAGCGGTGCGCGTCGCGGCGCCCGCTGCCTACGGTGCGGTCATGTCTCTTCGACGTGACGGTGAGCGGACCGACGAGATCCGCTCCGACATCGCTGCCCGACGCCTTGCCGCGCTCGCCGCCGACATCGGGGCGGGTCCGCCGCCTCCTCGTCGGGGGGACGATCAGGTGCTGGACCACACGCTCGCCCCCTGGTGGGACGACCACACCCGCATCACGGCGGTGGCGGCCGCGATCCCGCCCTTGCCCGAGGCGGAGCCCCCGATTGCGGTGTCCCCGACGGCGGTGTCCCCGACGGCGGTGCGCGCCCCGGGGCGCCACGCCGCCCGGCGCCGGGCAGCGCCGGTCACGGACCGCCTCGGCGCGGTCAGGGACCGGCTCCCGGTCCTGTCGCCGGCGCACATCGCGGTCGTCGCGCTCGCCGTGGCCGTCGGCCTGGCCGTGACGGCCTGGTGGGTGGTCCGCGACGACCCGGCGCCCTCGGCGGCGGGGGCGCCGGTGATCGGCGAGACCATCGCCGGCGAGCCGCTGGTCCCGGTGGGTGCCACGGCGTCGAGCGCGCCCTCGGGGGCCGCGGCGGTCAGCGAGGAGGTCACCGTCGACGTGGCCGGCAAGGTGCGTCGACCGGGCATCGTGGTCCTGGCCCGGGGAGCGCGGGTGACCGACGCGCTCGAGGCCGCCGGCGGGCCTCGTCGAGGAGTCGACCTGACCTCGCTCAACCTCGCACGGGTGCTGGTCGACGGCGAGCAGATCCTCGTCGGTGCGTCGGGCGCCGCTGCTGCGGCCGGGAGTCCCGGCGCGGGCGCCCCAACGGGTGTCCCCGGAGCGCTGGTGAACCTCAACCTCGCCACCCAGGCCGAGCTCGAGTCCCTGCCTCAGGTCGGTCCGGTCACCGCGCAGTCGATCATCTCGTGGCGCGACCAGCGTGGCGGGTTCACGAGCATCGACGAGCTGCTCGAGGTCGACGGCATCGGTGAGAAGTCCCTGGCCCGGCTCGCGCCCCTGGTCACGGTCTGAGGGGTCAGGATCCGAGGAGCGACCGGTGGAGCACGGCGATCAGCTCACCCCGCGTGATCATGCCGACCAGCCGACCGTCGTCATCGACCACCGGCACGTTCTTGTAGCCCTCGGAGGTCATCATCGGCACGAGGTCCGCCACCGGGGTGTCGGCAGCGATCGTCGTCACGTCGGTCCGCATGATCGAGTCGAGTGTCTCCAGCTCGACCAGGTCGCGGGTGAAGAGGTCGATGATCGACACCACCCCGACCACCCGTCGCTCGGCGTCGACCACCGGCAGGGTCTTCACCTGGCGCTGGACGAGGAGCATCCGGGCGCGGTAGATCGACTCGAACGGGTGCGCCACCACCACGTCCCGGTTCATGATCCGCTCGACCGGGATCGACCCGAGTCGACGGTCCAGCGCGTGCGTCTCCGCGTCGCGGACGATCGCGACGATGTCGGCGGGGAGCACGTCGAGACGGTCGGCGAGGCGTGTCATGGCCCGCTCGACGTCCGGGGTCGTGATGCCGAGCTCGCTGGCGGCGCTCGCGGTCGCCGCAGGGGCCGGCCGGTGCGGGTAGCGCCGACCGGTGAGGTTGTTGACCACGACCGCGACGACGAGGAGGGCCACCACGTTGACGCCGACCGGAGCCAGCACGAACAGGGCTCCCTGGTCGTGGATGTCCGGCGTGGCGGTGGCGGCGAGCAACGCACATGCGCCTCCGGGTGGGTGCAGGCAGCCGAGCAGCATCATCGCGCCGATCGCGGCGCCCACGCCGACCGCGGCGGCGAGCAGGACGTCGTCGAACACCCAGTGGGCGCCGAGGCCGATCGCGGTCGAGATGAGGTTGCCGCCCAGGACGGGCCATGGCTGGGCGAGTGGACTGGCCGGCACCGCGAACAACAGCACCGCGCACGCGCCCATGGGCGCCACGATGAAGGGCAGCATCTCTGGGCCGCCGGGCACGGCACGCGCCGCGGCGCCGGCCACCGCGATGCCGATGAGTGCGCCGAGAGCGCCGCGGGCCAGCTCGGAGGGGGCGTAGCGGGTCACGACGGCCACCCTAGGGGTGCGGCGCGTGGCTGAGTCCGACCCCGTGGCGCGCCACGACCTGCGGATGCCGGCGCTCGGCCTCGCGGCCTGGGGCGGCGGCATCCTCGCCGACCGGGCGGGGGAGCGTGCGGGGTGGGCGCTCGGCGGCGTCCTCGCCGTCATCGTCGGCCTGGGGTGCGCCCGGTGGCGGGCTCGCTCCCGGCCTGCCGACCCCCGCCGCTCCCTCCTGCTGGCACTGCTGGTGATGGCGGCCGCCGTCCTCTGCGGCTCCCTGCTGCGCCACGACGCCGTCCGGGCGAGTCCCTTGCACGAGTGGGCGGCGCAGCGGGCCACCGCCGACCTCCTCGCCACGGTGGTGTCCGACCCGCGACGTGTCGAGGGGCAGTGGGGTGACCACGTCGTCGTACGCCTCCGGGTGGAGCGGGTCTCCGCCCGGGGCCGACACCTCGACCTCGGAGCGACGGTCGTCGTCCTGGGTGATCCGGCGTGGACAGGGGTCGCGCTGGGGGAGCGGGTCGTGGCCGAGGGACGTCTGGCGCCCTCGGACAGTCCCGACGTCGCGGCCCTCCTGACGACCGGCCGGGCGCCGGTCCGGATCCGCAGCCCGGACGTCTGGTGGCGGGCGGCGGGCGCGTTGCGGGCCTCGATCCGCGACGCGGTCGCCCACCGGCCGGCGGAGCAGGCGGGCCTGGTGCCGGCACTCGTCGACGGCGACGACGCGGGCCTGCCGGCCGACCTCGAGGCGGACTTCAGGACCACGGGTCTGACGCACCTCACTGCGGTCAGCGGGACGAACCTCACCCTGGTCGTCGGCGCCCTCCTGCTCCTGGCGCGCCTGATCGGGGTCCGCGGTCGGTGGCTCGTGCTCGTCGGGATCCTGGGGATCGTCGGGTTCGTGCTGCTGGCCCGGACGGAACCGAGCGTGCTGCGCGCGGCGGCGATGGGGGCGGTCGGCCTCTTCGCGTTCGGCCCCGATGGCCGCCGACGCGGGCTCCGGGCCCTGGGGGTGGCCCTCGTGGCGTTGATGCTGGTGCAACCGGACCTGGCGACCTCGGCCGGCTTCGCGCTGTCCGTGCTGGCGACCGGGGGCATCGTGCTGCTGGGGCCGCCGCTCTCCGGTGCTCTCGCCCGGTGGCTGCCGCCTGGACTCGCGGAGGCGGTGGCCGTGCCGACCGCGGCCCAGCTGGCGTGCACGCCCGTCGTCGCCGTGCTGTCCGGTCAGGTGAGCCTGGTCGCGATCGTGGCCAACCTGCTCGCCGGTCCGCTCGTCGGGCCGACCACGGTCCTGGGCCTGCTCGCGGGCCTGGTGGGGCTGGTCCTGCCCACCCTCGGCACGGTGGTCGGCACCGGCGCCGCGTGGTGCGTCGCGGGGATCATCGAGGTCGCGCAGCGCGGCGCGGTCCTGCCCGGAGCGAGCCTGGCGTGGGGCACGGGTCCCGGTGCGATCGTCCTGCTCGTCGTGGTCTGCATGGCCCTCGGACTGATCCTGCCGAGGCTGCTGCGCAGTCGCACGCTGGCCTGCTCGCTCGGGGCTCTCCTGCTGCTCGTGGTGCTGGGTGTCCCGGGCCGGCTGGGGTCGATCCCCTCTGGGGGCTGGCCGCCCGAGGGGTGGGTGCTCGTGGCGTGCGACGTGGGACAGGGCGATGCGCTGGTGCTCAGGGTCGGACCAGGAGCAGCGGTCGTCGTCGACGCCGGACCGGACGCGTCCGCCGTCGACGGATGCCTGGACCGGCTCGACGTGCGCGAGCTCCCGCTCGTGGTGCTCACCCACTTCCACGCCGATCACGTCGACGGGCTCGACGGAGTGCTGCAGGGACGGCGGGTCGCGGCGATCGAGACCTCGCCCGTGCTCGATCCGCCCTCCGGTGCGGAGCAGGTGCGCCGCAGCGCAGCCGCAGCGGGCGTCGACGTGCGGACGGCGAGCTTCGGCCTCACCCGGAGGTACGGCGACGCCGTGGTCCAGGTCGTGCACCCGGCCCTCGCCGAGCCGGTGCCCGGGGCAGGTGACGGCAGCTCGGCCAACGACGCGAGCGTGGTGCTGCTGGTGGAGGTCCGAGGCATCCGGATGTTGCTGACCGGGGACGTCGAACCGCCCGGTCAGGCCGAGCTGGCCCGGACGCTGGCAGGGCTGGACATCGACGTGCTCAAGGTGCCGCACCACGGCAGTGCCCACCAGGACGAACGCTGGCTGGCCTCGCTGAGCCCGGAGCTCGCGCTGGTGTCCGTGGGCGCCGACAACGACTACGGTCACCCGGCGGGCGAGGTCCTCGACCACCTGTCGGCCGCCGGCACGGAGGTCCTCAGGACCGACACGGGAGGCGACGTCGCGGTGGTCGTCGACGAGGCCGGCCAGGTCAGGGGCGCCAGCCGCCGGTGAGGTCGGAGCCGTGTGGGAAGGTGGGCGCATGCGGGCGGAGGACGTGCTGGGACGGGTCACCCTGGTCACCGGCAAGGAGGAGTTCCTCGGGGCTCGCACCGTCGAGGACGTGAAGGCCGCGGTCCGCGCCCACGACGCCGAGTCGGAGTTCTCCGACGGCAACGCCTCCGACCTGACCCTGGCCAGCCTGGGGGAGATGTCGGCGCCCTCGCTGTTCTCTGCCGTGCGCTGCGTGGTGGTCCGTGGCCTGGAGAACCTCCCCGACGAGTCGGTCGACGGCGTGCTCGCCTACGCCGCCTCCCCGGTCGAGGACGTCGCCCTCGTCCTCGTGCACGGCGGCGGCCAGAAGGGCAGCGGGGTGCTCACCAAGCTCCGCAAGCTCGGTGCCGTCAGCGAGCACAGGTCCGAGGAGCTCAAGCCCTCGGACTTCCCCGGCTTCGTGGCCAACGAGGTGCGCCGCTACGGCGCCTCGATCGACCGGGAGGCCGCCGACGTCCTCATCGAGGCGATCGGTCGCGACCTGCGCTCCCTCGCCGGCGCAGCCCACCAGCTGACCAACGACTTCCCCGGTGAGCGGATCAGCGAGGCCCAGGTCCGCCGCTACTTCGGCGGCCGGGCCGAGGCCAAGTCGTTCGCCGTCGCCGACGCCGCCTTCGCCGGGCGCGACCGGGTCGCGCTCGAGGAGCTCCGGTGGGCACTGGACGCCGGCACCGCCGCCGTCCTGATCACCTCCGCCTTCGCCGGCAGCGCGCGCGGCCTGGCCCGGATGGTCAGTGCCCCCCGCGGGATGCGGGACGTGGACCTGGCCCGCGAGGTCGGGGTCCCGCCGTGGAAGCTCCGCTCCCTGCGCGACCAGTCCCGCGGCTGGACCGATGCCGGCCTGGCTCGAGCCATCCGCGCCGTTGCGCAGGCCGACGCCGACGTGAAGGGCGCTGCCAGCGACGCGTCGTACGCCCTCGAACGGCTGGTGCTCACCATCACCGGCCTGCGTCAGCGCTGACGCACCGTCGAGACGGCGAAATCACGAAAGGGAGTCCCCGACGGGGACTCCCTTTGACGTGATGGCTCCGGACCGGAGCCAGAGCGGCGGGCCTCAGAGAGAGGCGGCCTGCTTCGAGATCGAGGACTTGCGGTTCGCAGCCTGGTTCTTGTGGATGACGCCCTTGGAGGCCGCCTTGTCGAGCTTCTTGGTCGCCTCGCGGGCAGCCGCGGTCGCCGCGTCCTTGTCGCCGGCCGCAGCGGCCTCGCGGAACTTGCGGATCGCGGTCTTGAGGCCGGTCTTGACGGCCTTGTTGCGCTCGTGCGCCTTCTCGTTCTGCTTGTTGCGCTTGATCTGGCTCTTGATGTTCGCCACGGGTGATTGCCCTCTTGTGTCGTTGGGATGCTGGTCTGGTCCGGAGCGCGAACCCTGTGCGGCCGGCGCCCGTCTGATCGACTTGTGATCAACTTCAGAGGGCAGGCGACAACGCAGGAGACGCGACCAGCAAGGCTAACAGTGGTGGAACACCGCCCCAAATCGTCACTAGGGTTCGCACGTGCCCCCCACGCCTGCCCGTCGACCGCTCCCACCGTCGCGTCCCCCGCTCCCGCTCGGAGCCCTCATGTTCCTGCCCGGCACTGCCTTCTGGGTGCTGGTGATCCTCGCCGCCACCCGGGAGGACAACCGCCTCATCGCCTGGGCGTTCGCGGTGGGAGGTCTCGGGCTGGCCGTCTTCGCAGTGCTCAAGGCGCAGCAGGTCCGGGACCGGAAGGTGCACCGGATGCGCGCCGTGGAGGCCGGCACGCGGACGACGGCGCGCATCGTCTCCACCCGGGTGCGCGGACACCTCAACCAGGACCCGTACGTCGTCTTCGGGCTCGAGGTCCTGCCCGAGAGCGGTGACAGCTACCGGGTCGAGATCACCGAGCTGGTGTCCCAGCTCGCGGTCCCGCGGATCCTTCCCGACACCGTGATCGACGTGCACGTCCACCCGGACGACCCGCTCTACGTCGTGATCGACCCGGCCGCCGTCGGTCGGAGCTGACGCTCAGCTCTCCCAGCCGCGGCGCTCGGCCAGCCAGTCGTCGATGACGTCGCGCTGCCAGGCCTGTGCGGCGCGGACCCACGGTGAGGTCGACGGCACGGGCTCGTTGGCCGACACCGTGAAGTAGCCGAGGACCAGGGCCAGGGCGACGTCGATGTCCTCGGCCGGCACCGAGGCGAGCAGGGGGTGGGCGGCGATGTGGGCCTCGACGTCGATCCCGTCGCCGCGCGGCCCGATGAGCAGGAACAGCGAGTCCAGCCAGGCCGCGCCGACCACGGGCCAGTTCCAGTCGCACAGGACGGCCCGGTCCTCGTCGAGGACCAGGATGTTGTCGTCGCGGATGTCGGTGTGCACGAGGGTGCCTCCGGCGACCACCTCGGCGTAGCGATCGGCCAGGGCGCCGATCTCGGCGGCGCGCGGGTGGTCGATCTGCTGCCACAGGGCGGGCCAGGCAGCGAACTCCTCGACCGCGGTCGACAGGGCGGCGCCGGGTGCAGGCGTGAGGAGGTCGGCCATCTGCACGGCCATCGCCGAGCAGAGGGCCAGGTCCCCGGCGGTCCACGGCCGGTGCGGGGCGCGCCCCTCGACGTACTCGATGCCGAGCAGCACCCACTCCTCGACCTCGTCGGCCCACAGCAGCCGCGGGGCCGGCACGCCCGGCGGGAGGAGGCGGAGCTTGCGTGTCTCCTCGCGGTAGGACTCGGCGAACATCCGCTGCGCCTTCACCGACGCCGCCTTCACGAAGTGGCGGGTGCCGTCCGCGCAGGTCAGCACCGATGCGAAGCCGGGGGTGAAGCCGCCGCCCTGCGACGCGGCCTCCTCGACAGCGGATCCGAGGCGGGACTCCACCGCACGGCGTACCCCGGGAGGCAGGTGGGCCCACTCGACGCGGCGGGCGGTCCGTCCATGGGGGATCCGGGTGGGGAGCACGGCCCCATGATGGCGGACCGGTCCGTGCCCGGGGTCGCGGTGGGATCCGGGTTTCGCCATCGGGACCGGCATTGGGGACAATGGCGGGACCATGGCAGCCTCCGCCCCGAAGCCGGGACACACCGACCCCGCGATCATCCGCAACTTCTGCATCATCGCGCACATCGACCACGGCAAGTCGACCCTCGCGGACCGGATGCTGCAGCTGACCGGAGTCGTCGACGCCCGCGCTGCGCGCGCGCAGTACCTCGACCGGATGGACATCGAGCGCGAGCGCGGCATCACGATCAAGTCGCAGGCCGTGCGGATGCCCTGGACCGTCCCGGTCGACAACGAGGAGGGCGCCGAGCCCGGCGCCTACGTCCTCAACATGATCGACACCCCGGGCCACGTCGACTTCACCTACGAGGTGTCCCGCTCACTGCAGGCCTGCGAGGCCGCGATCCTGCTGGTCGACGCAGCGCAGGGCATCGAGGCGCAGACCCTGGCGAACCTCTACCTCGCCATGGGGGCCGACCTCCACATCATCCCCGTGCTGAACAAGATCGACCTGCCCAGCGCCGACCCGGACAAGTACGCCGAGGAGCTGGCCAACATCGTCGGCTGCGACCCCAGCGACGTCCTGCGCGTGAGCGCCAAGACCGGCCTCGGCGTCGAGAAGGTCCTCAACGAGATCGTCAAGCAGACCCCCGCCCCGGTCGGCGACCCGAACGCCCCGGCGCGCGCCCTCATCTTCGACTCGGTCTACGACACCTACCGCGGCGTGGTGACCTACGTCCGTGTCGTCGACGGCAAGCTCAGCCACCGCGACCGGATCAAGATGATGTCGACCAACGCCGTGCACGAGATGCTCGAGGTCGGTGTGATCAGCCCCGAGCCGGTGAGGACCGGCGAGATCGGCGTGGGCGAGGTCGGCTACCTCATCACCGGCGTGAAGGACGTGCGCCAGTCGCGGGTCGGCGACACCGTCACCTCCCAGCACCACGGCGCCACCGAGTCCCTCGGCGGCTACGAGCACCCGAACCCGATGGTCTACGCCGGGCTCTACCCGATCGACGGCGACGACTACCCCGTGCTGCGCGACGCCCTGGAGAAGCTCCAGCTGAACGACGCCGCCCTGACCTACGAGCCGGAGACCTCCGGCGCGCTCGGCTTCGGCTTCCGCATCGGCTTCCTGGGCCTGCTCCACATGGAGATCACCCGGGACCGCCTCGAGCGCGAGTTCAACCTCGACCTGATCTCGACCGCACCCAACGTGGTCTACGAGGTCCACATGGAGGACGGCAAGGTCCTCGAGGTGACCAACCCGAGCGAGTACCCCGACGGCAAGGTCGCCGAGGTGCGCGAGCCGGTCGTCCGGGCGACGATCCTCAGCCCCTCGGACTACATCGGCACGATCATGGAGCTGTGCCAGGAGAAGCGCGGCAACCTGCAGGGGATGGACTACCTCTCCGCGGACCGCGTCGAGATGCGCTACACGATGCCGATGGGCGACATCGTCTTCGACTTCTTCGACCAGCTCAAGAGCCGCACCAAGGGCTACGCCTCGCTCGACTACGAGCGCTCGGGCGACCAGGCCGCCGACCTGGTCAAGGTCGACATCCTGCTCCAGGGCGAGCCGGTCGACGCCTTCTCGGCGATCATCCACAAGGACGCGGCCTACGCGTACGGCGTGATGATGGCCGGCAAGCTCAAGGACCTCATCCCGCGCCAGCAGTTCGAGGTGCCGATCCAGGCCGCCATCGGCGCCCGGGTGATCGCCCGCGAGAACATCCGCGCGATCCGCAAGGACGTGCTCGCCAAGTGCTACGGCGGTGACATCACCCGCAAGCGCAAGCTGCTCGAGAAGCAGAAGGAAGGTAAGAAGCGGATGAAGATGGTCGGCCGGGTCGAGGTGCCCCAGGAGGCCTTCGTCGCCGCGCTCGCGACCTCCGGTCCGGCCGGGGACAAGCCGAAGAAGTAGTGCCCCCGGTCGTCGTACCCGCGGCGCTCGACGAGCAGCGCCGCCTCGGCGCCGACTGGGCGGCGTGGCTCGACCGATTGCCCGGCCTGGCCCACGGCGTCCTCGACGACTGGGCTCTCACGCCCGAGGGCGGGAGCTGGCACGGGTTCTGCTCGCTCGTCCTGCCGGTGACCACGGCGACGGGCGCGCCCGCAGCGCTCAAGATCGGGCTGCCGGACCAGGAGTCCGAGCACGAGCACCTCGCCCTCCAGCACTGGCACGGCCGTGGTGCGGCCCGGCTCCTGCGTGCCGATCCCGGCCGCCGCGCCCTGCTCCTGGAGCGACTCGACCGCACCGACCTGGCCGAGGTCTGGGACGTCGAGGCCTGCGAGGTCGTGGCGGGGCTGTACGCCGACCTGCACGTCGCGCCGCTGCCGCAGCTGAGGCAGCAGGCGTCGTACGTCGAGCAGTGGACCGCGGCGCTGCGCCGCGACGCGCGCGAGGTGCCGGTCCCGCGCCGGATGGTGGAGCAGGCGCTGGCCCTGGCCGAGGACCTCGGCGCCGAGCCCGCGACCGCGGTCATCCACGCCGACCTGCACGACGGCAACGTCCTGCGCGGTCGACGCGACGGCGAGGACGTGTGGCTCGCGATCGATCCGAAGCCGACCAACGGCGACCCCCACTACGAGCTCGAGCCGATGCTCCGCAACCGGTTCGAGGAGTACGCCGCGCCCGGCGCCGTGGGCTCGGTGCGCGACGGCATCCGGCGCCGGTTCCACACCTTGGTCGACGTGGCCGGCTTCGACGAGTCGCGGGCCAGGGACTGGGTGGTCGTGCGCTCGGTGCTGAACGCGCACTGGGCGCACGAGGACGCCGTTCGTGCCGGCCGGGCCCTCGACACCGCCGAACGGGATCACGTCACCGCGTGCATTTCGGTCGCGAAAGCGGTCCAGGACTAGGACACTGGTCCGGTGTCCTCACCGATCCCGTCGCCGCCCCCCTCCGTCCTCGCCATCAGCGCGGGGCTCTCGCAGTCGAAGGAGTGGGCGGCCCTGGGCCGCACCTCGATCGACAAGTCCAACCTGACGGGTCCGGTCGCGGTCCACGAGCTCGGCATCGAGGGCGACACCGTCTCCGACACCCGCCACCACGGTGGTCCGGACCAGGCCGTCTATGCCTACGCCCGCGAGGACCTCGACTTCTGGGAGGCCGAGCTCGGTCGACCGATCCGTGCGGGGCAGTTCGGCGAGAACCTCACCACCGAGGGGATCGACCTCAACGCGCTCGAGGTCGGCACCCGCCTGCGGATCGGGGACGAGGTCGACGGGATCCTGCTCGAGGCCGTCCACGTCCGCACGCCCTGCAACGACTTCAAGGGCTGGATGGGGGAGAGCGGCTACGAGCCGCGGGCCTGGGTCAAGAGATTCACCGCCGAAGCCCGGCCCGGTCCGTACTTCCGGGTGATCCAGACCGGCACCATCACCGCCGGCGCACCGATCGACATCGTCCACCGGCCCGGCCACGGGGTGAGCATCCGCGACATGTTCGTGGCCCTCAACACCGACCGGAGCCGGCTGCCCGAGCTCCTCGTGATCGACGGGCTGCTCGACAAAGTGCGCGTGAAAGCGGAGGAATTCGTCCGACAGGCGGTGCCGCCGCTTCCTCCTGTTGAACCGGTGATCTAGGTTACTGATCAGTTAGGCCGGTCTCGGACGAGCATGCAGGAGCGTCATGCCCATCAATCACGACACGAAGTTCCTCGACGACCTCCCCCAGAACTGCGCCGTGCAGTTCCTGGAGCGGGTGGAAGCGAGCGCCAACCGGGAAGCCTTCCGCTTCCCGCGTGGTGAGGCCTGGGAGTCGGTGACCTGGCGTCAGGCCGGTGACCGGGTCCGGCGCCTCGCCGCAGGCCTGATCTCCCTGGGCCTCGAGCCCGAACAGCGCGTCGGGATCGCGGCCTCCACCCGTTACGAGTGGATCCTGGCCGACCTCGCCGTCATGTGCGCCGGCGGCGCGACCACGACGGTCTACCCCTCCACGGGCGCCGAGGACACGGCGTACATCGTCGGGGACTCCGGGAGCGTGATCGTCTTCGCGGAGGACGAGACCCAGCTCGCCAAGCTGCGCGACCACCGCGCCGACCTCCCCGCGCTGGCGAAGGTCATCTCCTTCGACCCCGCGCTCGCCGACGACGACTGGGTGCTCTCCCTCGAGCAGCTCTCCGAGCTCGGTGACGCGCACCTCGCGGCCACCCCCGATGCGGTCGAGGTGGTCGCCCGATCGATCGCGCCCGACCACCTCGCGACGCTGATCTACACCTCCGGGACGACCGGCAAGCCCAAGGGCGTGCGCACGCTGCACAAGGCGTGGGTGTTCGAGGGCGAGGCGATCAAGGCCCAGGGGATCCTCGACGAGGACGACCTGCAGTTCCTCTGGCTCCCGATGGCCCACTCGTTCGGCAAGGTGCTGCTCTCCACGCAGCTCGCCTGTGGCTTCGCCACCGCGATCGACGGCCGGGTCGACAAGATCGTCGAGAACCTCGGCATCGTGAAGCCGACCTTCATGGGCGCCGCGCCGCGCATCTTCGAGAAGGCGCACGCGCGGATCGTCACCATGCAGGCCGCCGAGGGCGGTGCCAAGGAGAAGATCTTCAAGAGGGCCTTCGAGGTCGGCGCCAAGGTCGACGAGCTCCGGCTCGCCGGCAAGTCCGTCCCGCTGCCGCTGAAGCTCCAGCACGGCCTGTTCGACAAGCTGGTCTTCAGCAAGGTCCGTGACCGCTTCGGTGGACGGGTCAAGTTCTTCATCTCCGGCTCGGCTGCCCTCAACGCCGAGATCGCCGCGTGGTTCCACGCCGCCGGCATCCTCATCCTCGAGGGCTACGGCATGACCGAGAACGCCGCTGGCGCCACGGTCAACCACCCGGACGCCTACAAGCTCGGCACCGTCGGCCAGCCGTTCCCCGGCACCGAGGTCCGCATCGGCGACGGCGGTGAGGTCCAGCTCAAGGGCCCGCACATCATGGCCGGCTACCACAACCGCGACGAGGCGACCGCCGAGGCACTGACCGCCGACGGGTGGCTGCGCACCGGCGACAAGGGCGAGCTCGACTCCGACGGCTTCCTCAAGATCACCGGCCGGATCAAGGAGCTCTTCAAGACCTCCGGCGGCAAGTACATCGCCCCACCGGCGCTCGAGGCCAAGTTCAAGGCGCTGTGCCCCTACGTCAGCCAGTTCATGGTCTTCGGCGCCGAGCGCAACTTCGTCTCGGCCCTGATCACGCTCGACCCCGACGCCATCGCCGGCTGGGCGGCCGAGAACGGCAAGGCGGGCACCGACTACACCGCCCTGGTCAACGACGAGGCCGTGCAGTCGATGGTGGCCGGGTACGTCGACCTGCTCAACGCCCAGCTCAACCGCTGGGAGACCGTCAAGAAGTGGAAGCTGCTCGACCACGACCTGACGATCGAGTCCGGTGAGCTGACGCCGTCGCTGAAGGTCAAGCGCAACATCGTCGAGGCCAACAACAAGGAACTGATCGCCAGCTTCTACGGCTAGAGCCGCGTGTGGGGACTGGGCGCTCCTACAGGGACTCCACAGGAAGTGCACAGGAGTGCGGCGCAGACTGGTCCGCATGAGCCACCACCACGCTGACGAGACCGAAGAGCACGACCTCGGACTGGCCCACGACCTGCCGAAGATCATGGCGCGTCGTGGGCTGTTCGGCCTCCTGGGCGGGGTCGGGGCCGCTGCGGCCCTGACCGCCTGCGGCACGGACGGTACGACGACCAGCTCGTCCACCTCGGCCAGCACGGACGCCTCCGCGAGCGCCGACGGTGGTCCCGGCGGCGGGGGAGCGCCGCCCGAGGGTGGTCCCGGCGGGATGGGCGGCGAGAGCAGCGTCGAGGTCGCCGAGGGGGAGATCCCCGAGGAGACGGCCGGTCCCTACCCGGGCGACGGCAGCAACGGTCCGAACGTGTTGACCGAGTCGGGTGTGGTCCGCAGCGACCTGACCACGAGCTTCGGCTCGGCGTCAGGCGTGGCGGAGGGCATCCCCACGACGGTGAAGCTGAAGGTCTACGACCTCAACGGCGAGTCGATCACCCCGCTCGCCGGTGCCGCGGTCTACCTGTGGCACTGCGACCGCGAGGGCCGCTACTCGATGTACGACGACCAGGTCACCGAGGAGAACTACCTGCGCGGGGTCCAGGAGGCCGACGACGACGGCAACCTGAGCTTCACCACCATCTTCCCTGCCTGTTACACCGGTCGCTGGCCGCACATGCACTTCGAGGTCTACGAGAGCCTGTCGAAGGCCACCAGCGCCGACAACAAGCTGCGGACCTCGCAGCTGGCGCTGCCCCAGGACGTCTGCGACACCGTCTACGCCACCGAGGGCTACGAGACGAGCGTCAGCAACCTGGGACAGCTGAGCCTGGAGACCGACAACATCTTCAGCGACGGGCACTCGCTCCAGCTCGCGAAGGTGACCGGTTCGGTCGAGGCGGGCTACACCGTCACGCTCAACATCCCGGTCTGAGACACTGGGCGTGTGCCGTCCGCGTTGCCCGAGGGAGATCCCGCCCCCAGTGACGGAGGACTCCCACCCGCGGCGCTCGCCGAGCTCGGCCAGCGCCCGTTCGGGTTCTACGCCCACGTGCCGTTCTGCTCGGTGCGGTGCGGCTACTGCGACTTCAACACCTACACGGCCGAGGAGCTCGGACCCGGTGTCTCCCGGTCGACGTACGCCGACCAGGCGGTCGCCGAGGTGCACCTGGCCCGCCGTGTGCTGGGTGAGCAGGCGCCGGAGGTGGGGACCGTCTTCCTCGGTGGCGGGACGCCGACGCTGCTGCCGGCAGCCGACCTGGGCAGGATCCTCGGCGCGATCGACGACACCTTCGGACTCGCGCCGGGCGCCGAGGTGACGACGGAGGCCAACCCGGACTCGGTCGACCTCGACTACCTGACCGCGTTGCGGGAGGCCGGGTTCACCCGGGTGTCCTTCGGGATGCAGTCCGCGGTGCCGTCGGTGCTGGCGGTCCTGGATCGCACCCACGATCCCGAGCGGGTGCCGCGCGTGGTGGAGGCCGCACGGTCCGCAGGCTTCGAGCAGATCAGCCTCGACCTGATCTACGGCACGCCGGGGGAGAGTGCCGACGACTGGGAGACCACCCTCGACGCGGCCCTGGCGTGCTCGCCGGACCACGTGTCGGCGTACTCCCTCATCGTCGAGGACGGCACCGCGCTCGCGCGCCGGGTGCGCCGCGGTGAGCTGCCGATGCCCGACGACGACGATCTCGCCGACAAGTACGTCCAGGCCGACGAGCGCCTCGTCGACGCCGGTCTCGGGTGGTACGAGGTGTCCAACTGGGCCCGCGACGACCGGGCCCGGTGCCGCCACAACCTGGCCTACTGGACCGGCGCGGACTGGTGGGGCGTGGGGCCCGGTGCGCACTCCCACGTCGGCGGGGTCCGCTGGTGGAACGTCAAGCACCCGGCGGCGTACGCCGGCCGGCTGGCCGCCGGCGACAGCCCGGCGCACGCCCGCGAGGTCCTCGATGCGGCGACCCGTCGCGTGGAGCGGGTCCTGCTCGAGGTGCGCCTGCGCGAGGGCCTGGACGTCTCGCTGCTCGAGGACCCCGCGGTCCTGCGCGGCCTCGTCGCCGACGACCTGATCGAGGACCGCGCCGACCGCCTGGTCCTCACCCGCCGTGGCCGGCTGCTGGCCGACGGCGTCGTGCACACCCTCCTGGCCTGACTCGGCCTGACCCGGCCCTGCCCCGCCGCGCGGTGGTGGCCGCGACTTCATTGCCCATTAACTCTAGTGATACAGTAGAAATAGGTGCCGAAGGACGGCGCTGTCCCGCTAGGAGGCTTCGATGGGTCCCGTGATCGGCTACGTGCCGGGTGCCTTCGACCTGTTCCACATCGGTCACCTCAACGCCCTGCGCCAGGCGCGCCAGTGGTGTGACGTGCTGGTGGCCGGGGTGGTGGCTGACGAGGTCTGCCTGGAGACGAAGGGCGTGCAGCCCACCGTCCCGCTCTCGGAGCGACTGGAGATCGTGGAGGCGATCGGCATCGTCGACGCCGTCTACGCCGAGGACACCACGAGCAAGACCGACTCCTGGCGTGACGTGGGCTTCCACCGGATTTTCAAGGGTGACGACTGGCAGGGCACGGCCAAGGGACGCCGCCTCGAGCAGGAGATGGCGGCGCTGGGCGTCCAGGTCACCTACTTCCCCTACACCCTCCAGACCTCCTCGACGGCGCTGCGCAAGGCGCTCGCCCACCGCGGGGCGTCATGACCACCGTCGTCTCCGACGACGGCATCCTCCTTCCTGCAGCCTCGCGTCCGTTCCTCGTCGAGATCGACGGCCACTACGTCTGGTCGCTGACCCCCGACCGCGACGGGGTGCGTCGCAGCGGGGGAGTGCTGGTGCCGTGGCCCGGAGTCCTGCGACCGTTCCTGTCCGGCCGCGGCCGGATCCGGATCACCGACACCACCGGCGAGGAGGTCCTGCACGATGCCGAGGTCGGTCTCGGTGCCGGGGAGGGCCCGCTCGCGGTCGTCGACGCGCAGGGCAACCGGCTCAGCGTCGACAAGGTCGGCCACCTCGCCCGTTCCTTCGCGGACACCGGAGAGGCTGTCCAGCAGGAGATCCTGGTCGGGACCAGGCGGGCGCTCGACGACCTGCGCGAGCACGCCGGCGTGAACGCCTACCTCAACTACGGCGCGCTCCTGGGGGCGATCCGCGAGGGCCGGATGCTCGCCCACGACTCCGACACCGACCTCTGCTACCTCTCGGACCACACCTCGCCGGCCGACATCATCGCCGAGTCCTACCGGATCTCGCGCGCCATGCGCGCCCTCGGCTGGAACCTCCTGCGCATGTCCGGCGGCGACATCAAGCTGCTCCTGCCGCTCTCCGACGGCCGGATCTGCCACATCGACGTGTTCGTGGCGTTCCACGTCGGCGACACCTTCTTCCAGCTCGGCAACCGCAGCGGCTCGCTGCCGCGCTCGTCGATCGAGCCGTTCTCGACGATCGAGCTCCATGGCCACGAGTTCCCCGCCCCGCGCGACCCCGAGGCGATGCTCGCCTTCCTCTACGGGCCGCACTGGCGCACGCCCGACCCGTCCTTCCGCTACGAGGACCCGCCGGACGGCGTACGACGTCTCGACGGCTGGCTCCGCGGCTTCCGCTCGGAGATGGGGCTGTGGACCGGGTTCCTCAACGGCCCCCGGGTCACCGACGTGCCGCGCACGGCCTCGCCCTTCGCGCGATGGGTCGAGCCGCAGCTCGGGGACCTCCCGGTGCTCGACCTCGGCACCGGGACCGGACGCGACGCACTCTGGTTCGCCCGTCAGGGCCACCGCACCGGGGCCGTGGACTTCTCCCGCGCGGGTCTGGGACGGGTACGCCGTCTGGCGCGCCACCGGGGCCTCGAGGTCGAGGCCGGGCAGCTGATCCTCGGCGAGCTGCGTTCGACGCTGAGCCTGGGCACGCGGCTCGCCCGCGACCCCCACCACCTCTACGCCCGCCACCTCCTGGGGTGCCTGGACGACGCCGCGCTGGACCAGCTCTGGCTGCTCGCGCGGATGGCGCTCCGGCCCGGTGGGGGCTCGCTGTTCCTGGAGTTCCAGGCCGTCGACGACCAGGTGCCCGACACCGCGGCCGGCACTGCGGTCGAGCCGGACGGACTGGTCCGCCGCGTCGACCCCGCCGCCGTCCGGGCCGGGATCGAGAGGTCCGGCGGGATCGTCGAGCGGATCACCCTCGCCCCCGGTCAGGACATGTTCGACCACCCGGACCTGGCCGTGTGCCGGATCCGCGCCGTCTGGCCCGCGCCCACCGCGCCGGCCTCCGCTGCACCCACCGAGGAGACCCGATGAGCACCCACGAGATCCGGACCCGGCTCCGGTCGCAGGCTCGCGATCGCCTGCCCGGCCCCGTCGTCGAGCGGATCCGCGGCCGCGTCAGCCTGCGGGACCGGGTCCGCGTGCTCGAGGCCGAGGTCCAGGAGAACCGTCAGCTCAACCGCCGTATCGCCGAGCTGACCGACGTCGTCACCGAGCTGCTGATCCCGCTCGATGCGCGTGACCAGGACCGGGTGGACGAGGTGCTGAGCAGGTACCAGCAGGGTCTCTGACCCCGCCGAGCCCGGCCGGACGGATCCGGACCGGCCTCAGACCGCCGTCACGAAGTCGATCAGCTCCTCGACCCGTCCCAACAGGGTCGGGTCGAGGTCCTGGAATCCGCGCACGCCCCCGAGGACGTGCTTCCATGCCCGGGCGATGTCGGCCTGGTCGCGGTGCGGCCAGCCGAGCTGCTGGCAGGTGCCCTTCTTCCAGTCGATGCTGCGCGGGACCGACGGCCACTCGGTGAACCCGAGTCGCTCGGGCTTCACGGCCTGCCAGATGTCGATGAACGGGTGCCCGACGATCAGCACGTCCTTGCCGACCGGGGACTTCTTGATGCCCTGGGCGATCCGGCTCTCCTTGGAGCCCGGCACGAGATGGTCGACCAGGACGCCGACGCGTCGGTTCGGACCCGGCTTGAAGTCGCGCAGGTGATCGGCCAGGTCGTCGACGCCGCCGAGGAACTCCACGACCACGCCCTCGATGCGCAGGTCGTCGCCCCAGACCTTCTCGACGAGCTCGGCGTCGTGCCGGCCCTCGACGAAGATGCGGCTGGCCCGGGCGACGCGGGCCTTCACGTCATGGACGGCGATCGAGCCGCTCGCCGTACGCGTCGGCTTCTGCGGGCCTGCTGCGTTCGCGCCCAGGGGCGGGGTGAGGATGACCGGCTTGCCCTCGAGCAGGAAGCCCGGGCCGAGGGGGAAGGTACGCCGCTTGCCGCGGCGGTCCTCGAGGGTCACGGTGTCCAGGTCGCGGTCGAACGCGACGATCTCGCCGCACCAGTCCGTGGTGACCTCTTCGACGACCAGGCCGGGATCGGCGGGCGTCTCCACCGCGCGGCCCCGCTTGGGGACCTTCCAGTCACCTGCCAGCACATCGGTCCCGTAGCGATCCACGACGGACCAACCTAGGCGGTTCAGGCCATCGGCAGGTGGCGGCGCGCCCGGGGGAGCTGGGCGTAGGCGCGGGGGACCGCGTGGTGCAGGGCGTCGACGGGGAAGGGCCACGTCGCGGAGGCGATCGCCTCGGCCTCGGGCACGCCGCGCGAGACCAGGTCGCGCAGGGTCTCGGCGACCGCGCGCAGCTCGTCGCACTGGGTCTCCACGAAGCTCCGGTCGACGACGGCGCCGTGACCGGGGACGACGACCGAGGCCGGGGTGAGCAGACCGATCACCAGGTCGAGGGTCTGCGGCCACTCCAGGGGCCACGAGTCCGCACCGAACGAGGGAGGTGCGGACTCCTCGACCAGGTCGCCCGTGAGCAGGACGTCCGCGTCGGGGACACGCACCACCAGGTCCCCGGCCGTGTGGCCGCGGCCGGGGTGGATGAGCTCGACCTGACGGTCCCCGAGGTCGATGACCACCGCGCTGGAGAAGGTGTGGTCGGCCGGCGGTGCGGCCGGGTCGGTCTGCGCCGCGGCCTCCTCGGTCGCGTGGATCGGGACGCCGTCGTAGTGCGTGCGGAAGGCCGCATTGCCCAGGACGTGGTCGAAGTGGTCGTGGGTGTTGACCACGGCGAGGACCGGTCCCGGCCCCAGGTCGCCCAGCGCGGCGATGGCCTCGTCGGCCTCTGCGGGGGTGGCGAGGGTGTCGACGACCACGAAGCCACGCTCGCCCCGGATCGCGACCAGGTTGACGTCGTACGACGCGACGCGGCGCACCCAGATCCGGTCGGCTACTTCGGTGAACGGCACCCGCTCACCGTAGCGAGGGCGTGATCCAGGTCAACACAGGCCGGCGTGGAGCTCGGAGCGCAGGAGCTCGCCGAGCTCGGGGGTGCTGGTGGCGGAACGGGGGAAGTGCAGCTCGCTCTGGTGGGACCCGG
Organism: Nocardioides sp. Root190; assembly: GCF_001428565.1. GTDB lineage: Bacteria > Actinomycetota > Actinomycetes > Propionibacteriales > Nocardioidaceae > Nocardioides. Next base: position 575,240 of record NZ_LMIA01000009.1, read on the forward strand.
TGAGGTCCACCCACTGCAGCACGACGCTCGAGGCGCTGAGCTCGGCGAGGTGGACGCCGAGGATGTCGCCGAGCCGGGTGGAGGTGCGGGTGGCGATCGCGCGTCGCAGCTCGTCCTGGTGGCACACGTTGGCGTGCTCGACCGAGCGCTGCAGGAAGCCGCGGTTGAGGTCGTGGGCCCGGCTCGCGAAGGCGTGCAGGGGGACGCGGATGCGGGCGTCGTCGGGGGCGTGGTCATCGCCCTCGCGGGCGAGCACGGCGAAGTCGAGGTGCAGCGTGATCCGCATCCGCACCTCGGCGCAGCACTCGCACTCCTCGAGGCCGCTGGCCTCCAGGCGTCCGGAGAGGGTCAGGGTCGCGTCCCGGTCAGAGGACCCGGCGCGGCCCAGGCCGCTGCGCAGCGTGAGCAGTGCGCCCCTGCGGTCGGTGGCCGCGACGGCCAGGGCGGCGTCGGCCGGGCAGGAGAACATCGGGAGGCCGCCGTGGTCCTGCATCTCCAGGTGCGCGTCCTCGAGGCCTGCGGTGACGTCGTCGATGCCGTCGACGACCAGGCGTACGTCGGCCGGGCACGCCAGGATGCTGCGGGCTGCGGCCGCCAGTCGGTGCACGTCGGCGCGGCTGGCGTCGATGCCGGGGTCCAGGGACATGGCCTGCTCCTTCGATCGGGTCTTAGGTGAGCCTAACCTACTACCCAGTGCGACGTGTCGGAAGCCTCGTGTCCCACGGTCCGGGCATTCCGGGGGACCGGCGGTAGCATTGGCACTCCTCGGAGCGGAGTGCCAGAGCGTCGACATCACCCAGGAGGTGGGCATGCAGGAGGAACGCAGGCTCGCCGTGCTGCGCGCGATCGTCCAGGACTACGTCGCGACGGAGGAGCCGGTCGGTTCCAAGGCCCTGGTCGAGCGCCACCACCTCAACGTCTCGCCGGCCACTATCCGCAACGACATGGCCGCGCTGGAGGACGAGGGCTTCCTCGCCCAGCCCCACACGAGCGCCGGCCGCGTGCCCACCGACAAGGGCTACCGCCTGTTCGTCGACCGGCTGTCGACGGTCAAGCCGATGACGACGGCCGAGCGACGCGCCATCGCCGGCTTCCTCGACGGCGCGGTGGACCTCGACGACGTCGTGAACCGCTCGGTCCGGGTCCTGGCCCAGCTGACCCGACAGGTCGCCGTGGTGCAGTACCCCAGCCTCTCGCGCTCCACCGTGCGCCACGTCGAGGTCGTCGCGCTGACGCCGACCCGCCTGCTCCTGGTGCTCATCCTCAGCAGCGGCCGCGTCGAGCAGCGCCACGTCGAGCTGGAGGCCGAGCTCGCCGACGACGAGCTCGCCGCCCTGCGATCCCGGATCAACCTCGCTGCCACCGGTGAGATCATCGCCGTCGCCGCGGCCGCGCTCGACGCGCTGGTCCGCCCGGTCCCCGACGGCCCGGAGGTCCCCGCCGCCCTGACCGCGGTCGTGGACACGCTGGTCGAGGCGATGAGCGACCACCGCTCCGACGAGCGGGTGGTCGTCGGTGGCACGGCCAACCTGGCCCGGTTCGGCGAGAGCTTCGACACCTCGATCCGCCCGCTGCTCGAAGCGCTCGAGGAGCAGGTCGTGCTGCTGCGCCTGCTCGGTGAGGCGAGCGGCGGCGGAGCCGTCACGGTGCGGATCGGCACCGAAGGACCCTACGAAGAGCTGTCCTCGACCAGCGTGGTCGCGACCGGCTACGGCCCGGACGATGCCCTGGCGTCGCTCGGGATCGTCGGTCCCACGCGCATGGACTACCCCGGAACGATGGCGGCCGTGCGTGCAGTTGCGCGCTACGTGTCGCGCATCCTCGACGAGAGCTGAGCGAGTCCCAGCTGATGGAGAAGAAGTGAGTCAAGACCTCTACGAGCTGCTCGGCGTCGCCCGTGACGCGGACGCCGACACCATCAAGAAGGCCTACCGGCGCCTGGCCCGGCAGCTGCACCCGGACGTGAACCCCGACCCGGAGAGCCAGGAGACCTTCAAGCAGGTCACCGCGGCCTACGAGGTCCTCTCGGACCCGCAGAAGCGGGCGTCCTACGACCGCGGCGGCGACCCGTTCGGCGGCGGCTTCGGCGGCGGCCAGGGCGCCGGGTTCTCCTTCACCGACATCATGGACGCCTTCTTCGGCGGCCAGGGCGGTGGCGGTGGCCAGGGTGGCGGCGGTCGTGGTCCCCGGCCCCGGGTACGCCGCGGCCAGGACGCGCTGATCCGGATCGAGGTCGAGCTCGCCGAGGCGGCCTTCGGTGTCGCCCGCGAGCTCAAGGTCGACACCGCTGTGCGCTGCGAGGCGTGCGACGGCGAGGGCGCTGCGCCGGGCAGCCACCCCGTGGCCTGTGAGACCTGTCGCGGTGTCGGCGAGGTCGCGCACGTGCAGCGGTCCTTCCTCGGCGAGATCCGCACCCTGCGGCCCTGCGCGGCCTGCCGTGGCTTCGGCTCGGTCATCCCCGACCCCTGCCGCGAGTGCGCCGGCGACGGCCGGGTCCGCTCGCGTCGTACCCTCACCGTCAAGATCCCGGCCGGTGTCGACACCGGCACCCGGGTCCAGCTCACCGAGCAGGGCGAGGTCGGTCCGGGTGGCGGACCTGCCGGCGACCTCTACGTCGAGATCCACGTCGCCCAGCACGCGGTCTTCGAGCGCCACGGCAACGACCTGCACTGCACGGTCTCGGTTCCGATGACCGCAGGCGCCCTCGGCACCACCATCACGATGCCGACCCTGGAGGCCGACATCGCCGAGGGTGAGGACTCCGGTCTGGAGACCGGGTTCGAGCTGCCCATCCCGGCCGGCACGCAGTCGGGCCACGAGGTGCAGCTGCGTGGACGCGGCGTCCCCGGTCTGCGCGGTGGCCGCGGCGACCTGATCGTGAGCATCGCTATCGAGACGCCCACCCGCCTCGACGCGCGCCAGGAGGAGCTGCTGCGCGAGCTCGCCGCCCTCCGTGGCGAGGAGCAGCCCACCGGCGACGTGCGTCCGTCCCACCGGTCGATGTTCGGCCGGCTCCGCGACGCCTTCACCCACTGAGACGACCGGTCCTCCCGTGACCCTCCCGCAGCACCTCGTCCCGACCCTGGCGGGCGTCGTCGTCGGCTCCGAGGTCAGCGTCGAGGGCGACGAGGCCCACCACGCGGTCGTCGTACGACGCCTGCGGGTCGGGGAGTCACTGCTGCTCACCGACGGGTCGGGCCGAGTGGTCACCGGTGAGGTGACCGCGACCGCGAAGCGCACCTTCTCCGTGGTGGCACGCGAGGTCACCGACGTCCCCGAGCCGCTGCCCCGGATCACCGCGGTCCAGGCCCTGCCGAAGGGCGAGCGCGGCGAGCTCGCCGTCGAGGTGCTCACCGAGATCGGCGCCGCCCGCATCGTGCCGTGGGCAGCCGATCGCAGTGTCGCCGTCTGGAAGGGCGAGAGGGCGGCCAAGTCCCACGCGAAGTGGCAGTCGACGGCACGGGAGGCCGCCAAGCAGGCGCGTCGCGCCTGGCACCCGGAGGTGCCGCCGCTGGAGTCGACGGCCGAGGTCCTGGCGCGGATCAGTGCTGCCGACGTCGCCGTGGTCCTCCACGAGGACGCCACGGAGCCGATCGACGCGCTCGCGCTGCCTGCCGACGGCGAGATCCTCGTGGTGGTCGGCCCCGAGGGAGGCCTCACCGCCGACGAGGTGGCGCAGTTCGTCGCGGCCGGTGCGGTCGCTGTCCGGCTCGGTGCCGAGGTCCTGCGCACGTCCACGGCCGGGGTCGCGGCCGTCGCCGCACTCCTTGCCCGGACCCCGCGCTGGGGCGGCTGACCAGCCTCGACGTCAGCGCGCCAGCAGCGCCTCGACGCGGCCGATCTCCTCGTCCAGCTCCGCCTTCTCGGTGCGGCTCAACGGCCGCAGCACCTCGCCGACGACGACCCGGCCGTCCTCGATCCACCAGAGGCCCTCGAGCCAGCCGTCGACGTAGAAACCGCTGGCCTGCGCACCGTTCACGCCCATCCACGCGTTGCGGCGCTCCGGCGCAGTGACCCGGTCGCGCGCTGCGTGCGAGAGCCAGACGTTGTCGTAGGTCCCGAGCAGCCGGACGGGAGCAGGCACGTCCTCCTCGGCCACCGGCGCGCCCTCGACGTCGTACAGGACCTTGCCGTTCTCGTCCTCGTGGACGACGAGGTCGGCCATGGCCTTGAGCACGGGGACGAGCCGGGTGATGCCCGACCAGGCGGTCACGTCGGCGGCGCTCGCCGGGCCGAAGGCCCGCAGGTAGCGCCGCACGATCGCGGCGACGTCCGGCTCCTGGAGCGGCGCGTCGAGCCAGCGAGCCGCGAAGTCGTAGGCCACGGCGGTGGAGGCCTCCGGCTTCCAGCAGCCGCGCGGCGGCAGCTGGACCAGGACCTCGGTGACCCGGGCGACCTGGCCGAGCTGGGCCGCCGTGAACTCGGGGAACCGCTCGGCCAGGGCGGCGCCGAGAGCACGCTGGGGGAGCGGTCCGTCGGCGAGTGCGCTCCGGACGGCCTCGGCGAAGGCCGCACGGTCCACGGTCCGCGCCTCGCCGATGCTCTGGCTCTGGCGCAGCTCGCGGTCGCGCACGGGCGCGGCCCACACCGGCAGGCTCAGCGCGTCGTCGGGCAGGTGCAGGTGGACGGTGTCGCGCATGCTGAGGACCCGGACGAGCGAGCGGTCCTCCAGCGCGCGGCTGACCTCCCACGGGTCGAGGTCGGTGAGCCGCGCGGCGAGGGAGAGGTACGGCGGCAGGGGCTCCTGCGCCTGCAGCCCGATCAGGTGCCCGATCATGCTCGCCGGCGTCGCGTCCACCCGCTCCAGCAGGTGCTGGCGGAGCAGGAGGGTGCGGTTGAGCCGCTGTCGGCTGAACTTCACCTCGACGCCGTCCTCACTCGATCGTGATCCGCTTCGTGTCCTCGGTCGGGCCGCCACCCTCGCCGTTCGACGGGTCGTCGGTGCGCGCGACGAAGGTGTAGGCGCCGGCCGGCAGGCTGCTCACGTCGATCTCGACGGACCAGGGGTAGAGCTTGTCGATCCAGCCCTCGGCGGTGGCGAAGCCGTCGAGCACGACCTCGCCGGTGCTGTCCTCGATCGTCCACGGCACGGTGGCCTCGAAGGAGCTCGCCCGGCCGTTGGCCGTGATCGAGCCCTTCACCGCCGTGCCCTCGGCGGGCTCGGTGACGTTGACCAGGGCCAGCACGTCCAGCTGCGGACGGGCGTTGAGCCCCTTGCTCGCGTCGACCCCGAGAAGCGTGGCGGCGGGCCGGCCGTCGTGCTCGACCGTGACGGGGAGGCGCTCGCCCACCACGCCCTGGAGGGTCAGGACGAGCTGCTGGACGGCGAGCCGGGCGCGGGCGTTGTCGAGGCTGCCGCGGGAGAGCCAGGCCTCGTCGTCGACCTCCACCACGATCGCGTCCTCGGTCTGCTCGACCGAGGCGAACCGGCCGCTCGGCCACAGCGTGCGGTAGTCGGGGTCGACCGGGTCACCGGCGGTCACCGCGGCGGCGGCCGCGACGAGGGGCTCGATCCCCGAGGCCTGCGTGAACTCGCGGAAGAGACGGTCGCCCTGCGGGGTGTCGCCGACGTAGTAGACGGGGATCACCTCGGCGTCGGGCGCCTGGCCCGCGTCGGTCCCGTCGGTCCCGTCGGTCCCGTCGGAGGACGGGGTGCCCGCCTCGCTCGGGTCCGACGGTGTGGTGCTGGTGCCACTGGCCGGGTCGGCCGCGCCGCCGTCGTCGCTGCACGCGACGAGGAGGCCCAGGGCCAGGGTCGCGCCGGCGAGTGCCGTCAGGGAACGGCGGGTGGGGAGGCTCATGAGGGCGATCCTTCCGTGCTCGGTGGGTGGGTCAGCGGACCGTGAGGGTCCGCGTGTCGACGGCGGGGTCGTCGGGCCCGACGAGGAGGCTCACGACCAAGGTGTAGGTGCCCGGCGCGAGGTCGGTGATGTCAGTGGTCTGCTCCCACGTCCCGCCCGTCACGGGAGCCTCGCCGGACAGGGCGACCTCGCCGTCGGCGACCAGGGTCCACGGCAGGGAGTCGAGTCCCGTCGGTGGCCGGACGGTGCCGCGCACGGTCAGCAGGTCGTCGACGGTGTGGCCCTCCGCGGGATCGGAGATGTTGACCGGGGTGAGCACGTCGCCGTCGCGGACGACATCGGTGCGCACGGTCCCGCCTGCGGTCTCGACGGTGACCGGCACGACGCGTCCCACCGCCGCCTGCGCGGTGTAGACGACCTGCTGGATGCTCTCGACCGCCACGGCTGCCGGATCCGCCGCGGCACCCTCGCTGATGCGCACCGTGATGGCCTCCGCCGTCGCGTCGAGAGCGAGGAAGGCGCCGTCGGGCCATGCGGTGCGGTAGTCGGGGTCGTCCGGTCCGGCGTCCGTCTCGAGGCGACGGAGCGCCGAGAGCGCGCGGGCCGTGCCGTCGCCGGTGTGCGGCACCGACTGGAACTCCCGGTAGAGCCGGTCGCCCTCGGGCGTCGTGCCGAGGAAGTACGTCGCCACGGCGTCGAGGCGCTCGGCCGGCTGGTCGGCCGGGCCGTCCTCTCCGCCCGGGCGTCCGAGGCTGCCGACGAGCGCGACCGCTCCGATCACGGCAGCGGTCGCGGTCCCGGCACCGAGGACCAGCAGTGGCCAGCGGCGTGGGGTGCGGCGGGGGACCTGCGCCGTGCGCCGCCGGATCGCGCCGAGACCGTCGCCGGGATCGACGTCGGCGACCGCGTCGCTCAGCAGCCAGCGGAGGTCGTCGTCGGGGAAGTCGTCGCCGACGTCGTCGAGGAGGTCGTGGTCCTTCGCCATCACTGGCCGTCCTTGTCCTGGTGCGTGGCGAGCAGTGGCCGCAACGCCGCCGAGCCCCGCGAGGCGTGGCTCTTCACCGCACCTCTGCTGATCCCGAGTGTGTCGGCGATCTCCGCCTCGGACAGGTCGAGGTAGTAGCGCAGCGCGAGCACCTCGCGCTGGCGACGCGGCAGGCGCTGGAGCGCGTCCAGCACGGTCTGCCTCCTGCTGTCGGCCAGGACCGGCTCGTCGGCGCCCGGCACGACGTCGACGTGGTGCTGCCGGGCGAGGTGCCGCTGCACCACACCGCGGTGCCGCAGCGCCGAACGGGACCGGTTCACCACGCTCTGGCGAAGGTACGCCGCAGCACGGCTCGGGTCGTCGAGTCGCGACCACCGACGGTGCAGCTCGACGAAGGCGTCCTGGACGACCTCCTCGGCCTGGCCCCGGTCGCGCACCAGCAGGACGGAGAGCCGCACCAGCTGGTCCCAGTGGGCGACGTACAGGCTCTCGATCGCGGCGTCGACGTCCTCGCTCATGGCACGCCCACGTGCCCCGGCAGGGGAGCCGGGGTGGAGCGGAGCAGCGCCGAGGACCGCATGGATCGTCACGGTAGTTCCACGCGCACCCCCGGGGATCGGTTGACACGGCGATCGCACGATCTGGGAGGCTGGGAGACGTGACTGCCGATCCCGAGTGCCTGTTCTGCAAGATCATCGCCGGCGAGATCCCCGCCGAGATCCTCCACTCCACCGAGCGGACCGTCGCCTTCCGCGACATCAACCCGCAGGCGCCGCTCCACGTGCTGGTCGTGCCCCGTGACCACGCGCCGAACGCTGCGGCGAGCGCGGAGGCGGGTCCCGAGATGTTCGCCGAGATCGCCGTGACGGCGCGAGCGATCGCCACCGCCGAGGGGTACGACGACCACCGGCTCGTGTTCAACACCGGCGCCGGCGTGGGCCAGACGGTGTTCCACACCCACGGCCACGTGCTCGCCGGGCGCTCGATGACCTGGCCCCCGGGCTGATCAGGCCTGGTCAGGCCTGGTCAGGGCTGGTCAGCACCGGTCGGGGGTAATCGGGTGGGCCCCGGCGGGGGCCTCCCGTAGCATGGAGGGACCATTCGTCGTCCCTGAAAGGCCGCCCGTCCTCGGGCATCCATGACCGACTCACCTCCCACCCCGATCACAGCGACCCGGCACACCGTCGTGGTGCCGAACAGCATCGACATGGTCACGCTCTTCGGTCCGGGCGACGAACACCTCGGGATCATCGAGAAGAACTTCGGCGTCCAGATCCACGTCCGTGGCAACCGGCTGACACTGACCGGCGAGACCCACGAGCTCGAGCTCGCCCAGAAGCTCATCGAGGAGCTCGTGGTGATCCTGCGCACCGGGCAGGGCATCACCGTCGACGTCGTCGAGCGCGTCGAGGCGATGCTCCGTGCCCAGACGCCGACCTCGGAACGACCCGCGGACGTGCTGTCCCTCAACATCCTGAGCAATCGCGGCCGCTCGATCCGGCCCAAGACGCTCAACCAGAAGCGCTACGTCGAGACCATCGACCAGCACACGATCACCTTCGGCATCGGCCCGGCGGGCACCGGCAAGACCTACCTCGCCATGGCGAAGGCTGTGCAGGCCCTCCAGGCCAAGCAGGTCAACCGGATCATCCTGACCCGTCCGGCCGTCGAGGCGGGGGAGCGGCTCGGCTACCTCCCCGGCACGCTCAGCGAGAAGATCGACCCCTACCTGCGGCCGTTGTACGACGCCCTCCACGACATGCTCGACCCGGAGTCGGTGCCCAAGCTCCTCGCCGCCGGCACGATCGAAGTGGCGCCGCTGGCCTACATGCGCGGTCGCTCGCTGAACGACTCCTTCATCATTCTCGACGAGGCGCAGAACACCACGCCCGAGCAGATGAAGATGTTCCTGACCCGTCTGGGCTTCGGCTCGAAGATCGTGGTGACCGGTGACGTCACCCAGGTCGACCTGCCGTCCGGGACGACCTCCGGCCTGCGGATCATCGAGGGGATCCTCGACGGTGTCGAGGACCTCGCGTTCGTGCGGCTCACGAGCAGCGACGTCGTGCGCCACAAGCTGGTGGCGCGCATCGTCGCAGCCTACGACGAGTTCGACGCGCAGAAGGAAGCCCAGAAGGAAGCCCAGAAGGCGGAGCGGGACATCCGCCAGAACCGACGCTTCGAGAACCAGAAGGACGACGCCGAGTGAGCATCGAGATCCTCGACGAGTCCGGGGCCGGGCTCGACGTCAAGCACTTCTCGCGGCTGTCGCGGTTCGTGATGGACCAGATGCGCGTGCACCCGCTCGCCGAGCTCTGCATCAAGGCGGTCGACGAGGCCACCATCGCCGAGCTCAACGAGAAGTGGATGGAGAAGGAGGGCCCGACCGACGTCCTGGCCTTCCCGATGGACGAGCTGCGGCCCGGCCTGGTCAACGAGGAGCCCGAGGAGGGCGTGCTCGGCGACCTGGTGCTCTGCCCGGTCATCGCCGAGCGTCAGGGTGCTGCGGCCGGCCACGGCACCCTCGCTGAGCTCGAGCTGCTGACGACCCACGGCATCCTGCACCTGCTCGGCTACGACCACGCGGAGCCGGAGGAGCACAAGGTCATGTTCGGGCTCCAGGACCAGCTGCTGGTCCAGTGGCGCGACCACCTCGCGGCCTCGTGATCCGGTGATCGCTGGCAGTCTGTGGCCGCTCGTCGTGGCGGCCGTGCTCGTTGTTCTTGCCGGACTCTTCGCAGCTGCCGACGCGGCGATCGCCGGTTTCTCCCGGGCGCGCGCCCAGGAGCTCCTGCAGGAGGGCCGCGGCGGCGCCCGGCGCCTCGTCGCCGTCCTCGAGGACGCACCGCGCCACCTCAACACCGCCCTGCTGCTGCAGCTGTTCTGCGAGATCGCCGCGATCGTCATGGTCACGCTGCACATCGACGACCGGGTCGACGCGTCCTGGTGGGCGCGAGCAGGTCTCGCGCTCGGCGTGATGCTGGTCGTGTCCTTCGTCGTGATCGGGGTCGCGCCGCGCACCATCGGGCGTCAGCACGCCGAGACCATCGCGATCTGGTCGGCCTGGCCGCTGTCGGCGCTCACCACGGTGCTGGGCCCGATCCCGCGGCTGCTGATCCTGGTCGGCAACGCGATCACCCCCGGCAAGGGATTCCGTGAGGGCCCGTTCTCCACGGAGACCGAGCTGCGCGAGATGGTCGACATCGCCGAGGCCTCCGAGCTGATCGAGGCCGAGGAGCGGCGGATGATCCACTCGGTCTTCGAGTTCGGTGACACCACGGTGCGCGAGGTGATGGTCCCGCGCGGCGACGTCGTCTACATCGAGGCCCACAAGAACCTCCGCCAGACGATGTCGCTGTTCCTGCGCTCCGGCTACTCCAGAGTGCCGGTCATCGGCGAGAACCTCGACGACGTCCGCGGCTTCGCCTACCTCAAGGACGTCGTGCGCCGTGACTTCGAGGCGCCGGACGTCGAGCTGACCCAGCGTGTCGAGGAGATCATGCGCCCGGTGCACTGGGTGCCGGAGTCCAAGCCGGTCGACGACCTGCTCCGCGAGATGCAGGCCCGACGCCAGCACATCGCGGTCGTCGTGGACGAGTACGGCGGCACTGCCGGCCTGATCACGATCGAGGACCTGCTCGAGGAGATCGTCGGTGAGATCACCGACGAGTTCGACGAGGACGAGGTCGAGGTCGAGCAGATCGGGGGCGTCGGCGACGGCATGGTGCGGGTCTCCTCGCGCTACCCGGTCGACGACCTCGACGAGATATTCGGTTTCACCATCGAGGAGGAGGACGTCGACTCGGTCGGCGGCCTGCTCGCCAAGCACCTCGGCCGGGTCCCGATCGCGGGATCCGTCGTGGAGGCCCACGGATTGCGGTTCGAGGCCGAGCAGGCAGCCGGGCGCCGCAACAAGATCGAGACGGTCCTGATCTCGCGGGTCGCCGACGGCGACGTCCTCAGCCAGTCCTGATCGCCCAGGGGTCCTCGCGCTGCCACACGGTGGGCAGGTGCAGGCCGACGCCCTGCTGTGCGGCGAGCTCGGTGAACACCCGCATCGTGACGTCGAGGTCGTCGCCGAGGTAGGGCAGCGCCCGCAGGGGCAGGTCGAGCGGGCGGAAGAAGTCGTCCCAGTGCAGCAGCACGACCTCCTGTGCCCCGACCGCCGTGACGGTCTCGGCCCAGTAGGTCCGGATGTAGTCCTCGTCCTGGACGCCGAGCTGCCCCACGCCGAGGTAGGCGACCCCGGCCCGTCGCCCGTGGAGCGAGCCCGGCACGAAGCCGGCGCTGCCCTGCACGAGTGCGGTGCGGCCGCTGTCGTGGGCGAGGAGGATCGACCACGCCTCGCCACACCGGTAGGCCGTCGTACGAACCGGGGGGACGAGGGGCTCGGTGATCTCGCCCGGATACCTGTCCGGCGGGCAGTGCTCGGACTCGATCCACGTCAGGTGGAAGGCACCGAACGACACGGTCTCGCCGGGAGTCACCACCCGGATCCGGTCCTCGGGAAGGTCTGCGCCGCGTCCCACGTTGGCGGTCGACTCGCCGCCGGCGAGGACGGCGCCCGTCCGCTCCGCGACGACGGCCGAGTCCATCGCGTGGTCGAAGTGGGTGTGCACCGGTGCCACCAGGGCCAGCCGGCCGATGGCGGCGCGCGCGAGCACTGCGTCGATGCGTGCGTGGTCCGGGGCGATCCGTCCGAGAGCGACTCGCGGCAGGGACGGACGTGAGAAGAACCCGTCCGTCAGCACCGCCGTCTCTCCGTCGTCGAGCAGCAGGCTCGAGACGCCGAGGAAGGTGGCGCCGAAGGTGTCCGTGGACGCCGGGACGTCGAACCTGTCGGCGTACCTGCCGATGTCCGGACGCCCGAGCTTGAGGCGCACTGCCGTTGCCCTCAGGCGCCGGGGACGATCCGCATGTCGCGCACGGCGCCTCCGTCGAGAGCCGCGAGCGCTTCCTGGTAGGCCGCCGAGTCGTGGGCCGCAACCGCTGCGTCGACGCTCTCGAACTCGATGAGGACGCTGCGCTGCTCGAGCCCGGCCTCGTACACCTTCGCGGGCAGGCCGCGCGCCAGGAAGCGCCCACCCGCCGCGATCAGGGCCGGTCCGGCGAGCGTCGCGTACGCCACCAGCTTCTCCTCGTCGGTGACCTCGCGGTAGTTGCTGATCCAGTAGGCAGGCATGCCCCCATCCTGCCGGATCCCCGTTCGGTGGTGCCTCGAGGCGCCCCGTTGGTCGAGGAGGCCGCCCGCGGCCGTCTCGAGACCACCCGCCACGGTGCACCCGCTTGCCCGTGGGCCAGTTCCGGCACCGGGTCGCCAGGTCTCGAGACGGCTCCGTTGGTCGAGGAGGCCGCCCGCGGCCGTCTCGAGACCGCCCGCCACGGTGCACCCGCCCGCCCACGTCTGGGGTTCCGGCATCGACTCACCGGGTCTCGAGACGGTCGCTGCGCGACCTCCTCGACCTTCTCGACCTCCGAGGAGATCACCGGTCCCACCGTTGGTCGAGGAGGCCGCCCGCGGCCGTCTCGAGACCGCCCGCCACGGTGCACCCACCCGCCCACGTCCGGGGTTCCGGGACCGAGTCACCGGGTCTCGAGACGGTCGCTGCGCGACCTCCTCGACCAACGAGCTACTTGACCTCCGTTGGTCGAGGAGGCCGCCCGCGGCCGTCTCGAGACCTCTGGCCACGGTGCACCCACCTGCCCATGTGTGGGGTTCCGGCATCGACTCACCGGGTCTCGGGACGGTCGCTGCGCGACCTCCTCGACCACCGGGCTTCCGCCTGCCGGTGGTTGTGTCGGTAAGCCGTGATCCAATATGGGTATGGATCTCGGGACCGCACCTACCGCACTGATCGGCCGTTACGACGGTTGCTCGGTCGGTGAGCTGTTGACCGAGCTCAGTGCCGAATCCAAGGCCCGTCTGGCCTCCGAGATCCGCGAATGGGTCGCGGTCGTGGCGTGGGCGGACCAGAACGTCGTGGACACTGGTGTTCCGATCGCCGGACCCGGTGCCCCACTGGTCAGCGAGTTCGAGCTGATGGAGCTCATCGCCGTCCTGGGCCGCACCCCTGACGGGGGTCGGATGCACGTCGGTCGGATCATCGAGTGCGCCTGGCGACTCCCGTCGGTCTACGCCGCAGTGATAGCTGGTCGGATCCCGCCGTACAAGGCCCACCGCATCGCCGACCAGACCAGGTCACTGACACCAGACGCGGCAGCGTTCGTGGACCGCCAGCTCGCGGCCGTGGCGAACGTGAGCTGGGCGCAGCTCGACCGACTCATCACCGAAGCGATCCTCCGGTTCGACCCCGAACGCGCCGAGGCCGAGCGGAAGAAGGCGAGTGAGCACCGGTTCTGCGAGGTCTCCGACGTCGATGAGCACGGCAACGCGCTCATCACCGCCGTCGTCGACATTGCCGACGGTCACGACTTCAACACCGCCATCGCCCGCGAAGCAGAAGTCCGCGGCCGCCTCGGCGACGAAGGATCCCTCGACGCCCGCCGAGCACAAGCGGTCGGTGCGATCGCGCGACGCGACCTGGCCCTGGATCTCCTGACCACCGACGAGGACACCGGTGAGATCACCGTCCGTTCCGCCGGCCGCAAGGTCGTGATGGACCTCCACATCACCGACACCACCCTCACCGGTGAAAACCCCGTCGGAAGGTGGGGCGACGAACCGGTCACGACCGCACAGATCAAGCAGTGGCTCCGCTCCCGGGAAACCACCTCCATCGTCGTGCGCCCGGTCATCGACCTCGCCGACTGCATCCCCGTGGGCTCCTACGAGATCCCCGACCGCCACAAGCACAGGGTCCGGTCACGACGCCACACCTGCAGCTTCCCGAACTGCACCACGCCGGCTGTGAAGTGCGACATCGATCATGAGGTCCCGCACGCCGAGGGCGGACCGACGTGTCCGTGCAATCTCAACCCGCTCTGCCGCAGGCATCACCGTGCCAAGACGTTCAGCGAGTGGCACTACCTGCAGATCGCACCCGGGCACTTCCTCTGGACCAGCCCCCACGGACGCCTCTTCCTCGTCGGCCCCGGCGGCACGAGGGCACTCGACCCACCCCGGGCGATCGACCCCTGAGGTCTCGAGGCTCGGCCGCGCCGCCTCGCACCTCAACCGCCGGGGCCCTTCGCACGCCACCGGCGCGGCCCGGGATAATCAGCGCCATGACCGACGTCTCCGCCGAGGACAAGAAGCTCGTCACCCTCGCCCGCGCCACTCGCGCGCGCATCCAGGCAGCCGAAGGTGCGGCGGTGCGGGACACCGACGGTCGGACCTACGCCGCAGCGACGGTCGAGCTTCCCTCGCTCCAGCTCACCGCCGTCCAGGCCGTCGTCGCGATGGCCGTGGCGTCAGGGTCCACCGGGGTCGACGCGTGCGTCGTGCTCGGTGACGCGCAGGACCTGACCGAGTCCGATGCGGCCGTGTTGGGGGACTTCTCGGGCGGGGCCGGGGTGACGGTCCACCTGGGTGACGCACGAGGTGCGATCGCCACCACCAGCATCATCTGACCCCGGCTGACCCCGGCCCACTCCACTGCCGCTCGGCGCGGCCAGAGAATCGGGGCGCGGTTGTCGCTGCTCCGGAGTATGTTTTTCGCCGTGGCAGATCGAGGCTGGCACCAGCACCAGCGAGCCGTGGAGCGTCTCGCGACGTCGTACTCCCGCATCCCGGTGGGGGAGACGGTTCGACTCGCGAAGCGCACGACCAACCTGTTCCGCGCCCGTGCGGCGCAGTCGGCGCCGGGCCTGGACGTGTCCGGCCTCGACGGCGTGATCGAGGTCGTCCCGGACAGCCCGGACGGTCCGATCGCCGAGGTGCAGGGCATGTGCACCTACGAAGACCTCGTCGACGCGACGCTCCCACACGGCCTCGTCCCGTACGTCGTGCCGCAGCTGCGCACCATCACGCTGGGCGGCGCCGTCACGGGGCTGGGCATCGAGTCGACCAGCTTCCGCTCGGGACTGCCGCACGAGTCGGTGCTGGAGATGGACGTCTTCACCGGTGCCGGCGAGGTCGTGACGACGAGTCCGGGGGACGAGCTCTTCGACGCCTTCCCCAACTCCTACGGCTCGCTCGGCTATACAACCCGGCTGCGGATCAGGCTCGAGCGGGTGCCGGCGTACGCCGCGTTGCGGCACCTGCGCTTCGAGGACGCCGATGCACTGGCCGTCGCGATCGGCGAGATCGCCGACAAGCAGGAGTACGACGGCCAGGCGGTCCACGGGCTCGACGGGGTCTCCTTCGGTCCCGGTGCGCACGTCCTGACGCTTGCGCGGTGGACCGACGAACCCGGGCGCACCTCCGACTACGCCGGACAGGACATCTACTTCCGCTCGCTCCAGACCTGTGACCGCGACCGGCTGACCGCCCACGACTACCTCTGGCGCTGGGACACCGACTGGTTCTGGTGCTCCGGAGCGTTCGGCGCGCAGAACCCCCGCATCAGGCGCCTGTGGCCGCGGCGGCTGCGTCGGTCGGACGTCTACATGCGGCTGCTCCATCTGGACCGTCGCTTCGGCATCGCCGATCGGCTGGACCGCAGGGCAGGGCGCCCGCAGCGCGAGCGCGTGGTGCAGGACGTCGAGGTCCCCGTCGAGCGGCTCGCGGAGTTCCTGGCCTGGTTCGACGAGGAGATCGGGATGCGGCCGGTGTGGATCTGCCCGCTCGTGTCCTCCCGCCCCTGGCCCCTCTACCCCCTCGAGCCCGGCCGTCTCTACGTCAACATCGGCTTCTGGGGCACGGTCCACGTCGGCCCCGACGCGGCCGACGCGCCTCGCAACCGCGCCATCGAGGCGAAGGTCCACGAGCTGGGCGGTCACAAGTCGCTCTACTCCGACGCGTTCTACGACCGCGAGACCTTCGACGCCCTCTACAACACCTCGCATCTCGCCGCAGTGAAGCGGCAGCACGACCCCGACGACCGGCTGACCACTCTCTACGACAAGGCGGTGAAGAGCCGATGAGGCTGACTCCCACTCCCCACCTTCCCGGTATCGCTCCCGTCATCGACTCCCTGTTCCAGGGAGGCCTTCCCGTCTGGTTCCGGGCCTACGACGGCAGCGTGGCCGGACCTCTCGACCAGCCCTACGGCCTGGAGCTCCTCAACGAGCGTGGCCTCTCCTACCTGCTGACCGCACCGGGCGACCTCGGTCTGGCCCGGGCCTACGTGGCCGGCGACCTGGTCCTGCACGGTGTGCCTGCGGGTGACCCCTACGACGCGTTCATGCTGTTGAAGGGGTCCACGGACTTCGGCGTCCCGAAGCCGACCGAGCTCCTCGGCGTGGTCGGTGCGCTCGGGATCGGTCACCTCGTCCCGCCTCCACCGCCTCCGCAGGAGCACCTGCCGGCCTGGCGGCACCGGCTGGAGGGGATGCGTTCGCTCGGCCGCCCCCTGACCCGGTGGGGGAGGCACTCCCAGGAGCGGGACGCGGACGCGATCCAGCACCACTACGACGTGTCGAACTCCTTCTACGAGCACGTCCTCGGACCGTCGATGACCTACACCTGTGCGGTCTTCCCGACCGAGGACACCACCCTCGAGGAGGCGCAGGAGGCCAAGTACGACCTGGTCTGCCGCAAGCTCGGGCTCCGACCCGGGCAGCGCCTGCTCGACATCGGGTGCGGCTGGGGAGGGATGGTCCGGCACGCCGCCCAGCACTACGGCGTCACGGCACTGGGGGTGACCCTCTCGCGGGAGCAGGCCACGTGGGCGACGGACGAGATCAAGCGCCAGCGCCTCGACGACGTCGCCGAGGTCCGCCATGCCGACTATCGCGACGTCGCCGAGGGCGACTTCGACGCGATCAGCTCGATCGGTCTGACCGAGCACATCGGCATCGCCAACTACCCGGCGTACTTCACCTTCGCGCACGACCGGCTGCGGCCCGGTGGGCGGATGCTCAACCACAGCATCACCCGCCACGACAACGAGAACCGTCCGACCGGAGCCTTCATCGACCGCTACGTCTTCCCCGACGGCGAGCTCGCCGGCTCCGGGACGATCGTGACGGCGATGGAGGACGCCGGACTCGAGGTCCAGCACCACGAGAACCTCCGGGTCCACTACGCGAGGACTCTCGCCGGCTGGTCGCGGAACCTCGCCGACAACTGGGAGGCCTGCGTCGCGGAGACCGACGAGGGCACCGCCCGGGTGTGGGGTCTCTACATGGCGGGGTCGCGGATCGCGTTCGACCGCAACGAGATCCAGCTCCACCAGGTCCTCGTTACGAGGACGGACGACGGGGTGAGCGGCTACCCCCTGCGGCACGACTTCTGAGCCGTCGTCCGGGAGCAGGTCCCGGGTCCCGGGACGGTCCTGCATTTCCCCGTTCCGTCCCACTCTTGGTGCGCCTTTGCCACAGTGAGCGCCGGGAGGGGCGCTGTCCGGCGTCCTGCAGGTCGTGGCCGTGAGGGACGAAGACGAGATGAAGAACGCTCGGAAGAGCTGGGTCCTGCGTGCGACGACCTGGAGTGCTGTCATCGTGCTCGCTGGGGGATCCATCTCAGCGTCCGAGCCATTGAAGCGCGCCGCAGCCGAGCTGCCGGCCTGCACGATCGTGGGAACGGCGGGCAACGACGTCCTGGTCGGCACCTCGCGTACCGACGTGATCTGTGGTCGGGGCGGCAACGACCGCATCGATGGCCGCGGAGGCGACGACGTGATCCGTGGTGGTCGCGGCAGCGACGTCCTGGTGGGCGGCGACGGCAACGACCGGATCTACGGCGGCCTCGGCAGGGACCGGATCCTGGGCGGTGCCGGCAATGACTGGCTGCGGGGCCAGGCCGGCGACGACACGGTGGCCGGCGAGGCCGGCGACGACAGCGTGTTCGGCGAGCAGGGCGACGACCTGCTCTCCGGAGGCGCTGGCATGGACCGCCTCGTGGGAGGCCGCGGAAACGACGAGCTCCGCGGGGTCGACAGTGCGGCGCTCCGGGAGGTGCTCGACTGCGGCCTCGGCCGCGACCGCGTCCTGGCCAACGCCAATGACCTGATCCGGTCGTGCGAGTCCCGGTCGATCAAGGCCAACCCGCCCAAGCCCCCGACGCCCCCGAACCCGCCGACACCCGCGTCGGCTCCGGTCGCCGTCGACGACGAGCTCACCGGCACCGAGGACGAGGTGCTCGTCCTCCCGCTGAGCGGCCCGGGAAGTCCTGCTGCCAACGACACCGACGCCGACGGCGACGAGCTGAGGGTCCTCGCTGTGTCCGCCGCCACCGGCGGTGCCGTCGAGATCACCGGCGGCGAGATCAGGTTCACGCCCCAGTCGAACCTCTGCGGCGAGGACCTCGCCGGGTTCACCTACGCCGTCGAGGACACCACCGCGCGGCGCGACAACGGCCTGGTCCGGATCGACCTCACCTGCGTTCCTGACGAGCCCGTGGCCGTCGACGACGACGTCACGCTCACCGAGGACGTGATCGGCGTCCTGCTCGACGTCCTCTCCAACGACACTGACATCGACGGCGACGACCTGGTGCCGGAGGTCGTGACGGCACCGGCGCACGGCACGGTGTCGGACCCCGGTGAGGGCTTCCGCTACACGCCGGAGGCGAACTACTGCAACACCCCGCCGGGCAACGATCCCGATGCCTTCACCTACCGGCTCTCGCCCACGAGCGCCCCGGCCACCGTGACGATCGCTGTCACCTGTGTCGACGACTTCCCGTCTGCTGTCGCTGACTCGTTCCTCCTCAGTGAGGACGATCCCGCGACCGCCCTGAGCGTGCTGGCGAACGACGTTGACGTCGACGGTGGTCCGATCAGCATCGGCGCCCTCACCCAGCCCGCCAACGGGGTGGTCAGCATCACCGGCTCTGGCGCCGGTCTGACCTACACGCCGGCCGCCGACTACTGCAATGTCCCACCCGGTGTCTCGTCCGACACCTTCACCTACACACTCTCCCCGGGTGGGTCCTCCACCACGGTCAGTGTTGCGGTCAGCTGTCTGGCGGACACCGCTGTCGCGGTGGACGACCAGCTCACGGTGGTCGAGGACAGCGCGGCGACGATCGTCGACGTACTGACCAATGACGTCGTCGGAGACGGAGCTGCGCCCGTCGTCATCGCTGCGACGCAGGGGGCGCACGGAACGGTCACCCTGGCCAGCGGGCTCCTCCGCTACACGCCGGACAGCGACTACTGCAATCTCGCCACGGACGTGGACACCTTCGACTACGCGATCACGGGCGGCTCCACGGCGACCGTCAGCGTCGTGGTGACCTGTGTCAACGACGCCCCGCGGGCCGCGGACGTCACCTTCTCCGGCGGCGGCTCCGCCGTCGGCAACACAGTGCTCGTGGTCGACGACCCGTCGGACGGTGCACCGACCGGTGCTGCCGCCCGCAAGACGGTGACCGGCGACCTGTTGGCCGGTGCCGCCGACGTGGAGAGCCCGGGCTCGCTCGTGATCGTCGCGGAGACCGTCACGACGTCCCGGGGCGGCTCGGTCACGCTGCAGGAGGACGGGGACTTCGTCTACCTGCCGCCGGCCAGCTGCAGCGGGGTGCCCGACACCTTCGAGTTCGGCGTCACCGACGGTGCCGCCGTCGGCCACGGCCAGGTGACGATCCAGTTCTCCGGTTGTGTCTGGTACGTCGACAACGACGCCCCGGGCGACAGCGGGACGTCGTCCGCACCATTCGACACGATCGCGCAGGCGGTCGCGGCCGGAGCCTCCGGCGACACCCTGCACGTCGCCCTCGGCGACGGTTCCACGACAGGGCTCGCGACCGGGGTGGCGCTCAAGGCCGGTCAGCGTCTCGTCGGAGCGGCGGTCGACCTCCAGGTCGGTGGCCACGTCCTGGCCTCCGGCGACGCGGGGGAGCGGCCCACGCTGACCCGATCCGGCGGTGACGTGGTCACGCTGGCGACCGGCAACGTGGTCACCGGCCTCACGATCGACCCCGCCGGCACCGGCGGCGGCATCTCCGGCGCGGCGGGCGCGGGCAACGCGACCCTGACCGACGTCCGCATCATCGACACCGCCACTGCGGGCACCGAGCCCGCACTCGAGCTCGACGGCACCACGGGAACCATGTCGATCACCGATCTCCGGGTGGACAACAGCGCCGCCACCGGTGCCACCGGCGGATCGATCGGTGTTCGTCTCGCCGACGCCGGGGCGGTCACCTTCGAGTCCACGGGCACGATCTCGTTGATCACCAACGGTGCCCGCGCCCTCGCGGTCTCCGGCACGGCCCTGGGCGCCAGCACCTTCGACCAGATCACCGTGACGGGGTCCTCCAGCGGAGCGATCGACCTGGCGACGACAACCGGTGCGGTCGTCTTCGACGGGCTCCTGCTCGCTACCGTGGGAGGTTCACGTGCGGCCTTCTCCGTCCAGTCTTCTGACGATGTGCGGGTCCCCGCTTCGTCGACGGCGCTCGTCGCCGCGTCCGGTGGGCCGGCGGTGGACGTCCAGTCCACTCCGACGGCCTCACTCTCCTTCGACACGGTGACGTCGACGACCAGCGCATCGGACGGCGTCAACCTCGACGGCCTGACGACCGGCACCTTCTCGGCCTCCGGCGGCACCCTGAGCGGCGCCAGCACCGTCGCGTTCGACGTCCACGGCGGCAGCGGCGACATCAGCTACGGCGGGAACATCGGCGACGGCAGCGGTGCCTCTCTCGAAGTGAGTGGCCGCAGCGGCGGAACCGT
This sequence comes from Nocardioides sp. Root190, assembly GCF_001428565.1. Taxonomy (GTDB): domain Bacteria; phylum Actinomycetota; class Actinomycetes; order Propionibacteriales; family Nocardioidaceae; genus Nocardioides. The sequence goes on from NZ_LMIA01000009.1 coordinate 595,708, forward strand.
GTTGCTCTCCGGAACGGTCACCGACTCCGCCGACACCGGCGGTGGGATCGCGGTGTTCTCCAACACCGGCGGGAGCACCGTCGTCAACGGATCCTCGACGACCATCGCGTCCGGTCCCTCCACAGCGGTGGGCATGACGAGCAGCGACGGCCATGCCCTGCGCTTCACCGGCGGAGGCCTCGCGGTCACCACGACCAGTGGCAAGGGCGTGGAGGCGCTCGGCAGCGGAACCCTCGTCATCGCCGGCACGTCCAACGTCATCGACAGCGGCACGGGTCGCGCGCTCGCGGTGCAGAACACCGACATCGGAGCAGCCGGCCTCGTCCTGCAGCGCATCAGCAGCGACGGTGCCGGCAACGGCATCCTGCTCGACACCACCGGCTCGGCGGGTTCGCTCCAGGTCACCGGGACGGGTGGCACCTGCACGGCCGCTGACACCAGCGGCTGCAGCGGCGGCGCGATCGCGCACACGGTCGGCGCGGACAACAGTTCGGAGACGCCGACCGGCACCGGCGTCGTGCTGCGCGACACGGCGGCACCGAGCCTGACCCGGATGTGGATCCACGACCACAGCAACTACGCCATCCGTGGCTCGTCCGTCCGCGGTCTCACGCTTGCCCAGAGCGTCGTCAACGGGACCAACGGCGACAACGCCGCGACGCCGTACGACGAGTCGAGCATCCTGCTCACGAACCTCACGGGAGTGGCCTCCGTCACCTCGACGTACGTCAGTGGCGGGCTCGAGGACAACCTGCGGGTCCTGAACGGTGCGGGCTCCCTGGACCGGCTGACCCTCGACCAGGTGACCCTGGCAGCCAGCGCGGCTCGACCCACGAACGACGCCCTCGCGGTCGAGTCGACCGGCGGAGCGAACGTCCTGAAGCTGACCGTCACCAACAGCACCTTCCTGGCCGCGGCCGGGGACCTGCTCCAGTTCAGCCACGGCGGCAGCGGGGCGGGCGACCTGGTGGTGGAGGACAGCACCTTCAGCAACGCTCACCCGGCGATCGCCTCAGGTGGTGGCGGGGTCACCCTCACCCAGACGGGAACGTCCGGCATGACGGGGATGGAGATCACGGGCAACTCCTTCCGCGACGCGGTCGGTCCGGGTGTCCTGATCGCCAAGGATGCCGGCGACAGCCGGCAGGCGGGCCACTTCACGGCCAACACGATCGGTGTCGCCGGGACGGTGAACTCAGGTTCCGCGGAGGGGTCCGGGGTCAAGCTGCAGATGGTCAGCGGCGGCTCGTCCCAATGGAACGTCTCCGGCAACCAGATCCGTGGCTACAACAACATGGGCATCGAGGTGCTCGCCGGCGGCGGCGGGAGTGTGCAGGACGGCACCTTCGACACGACGCTGGTGGGCAATCTCGTGACGGAGCCCGGCACCTCGGCAGCCACCCTCGGCCTGGCCAAGCACGCGATCCTCTACAACGTCGGCACCCAGGCGGGTGCGAGCTTCCTGGTCTGCGCGACGGTGCTGGACAACATCGTCGCCAGCGGTGGTGCGGACTCGGTGCCGAGCACCATCGACGCCGACATCAGGCTGCGGCAACGCTTCGGCACCACGGTCCGGTTGCCCGGGTATGCCGGCGCCGCCAACGACAACAGCGCCGTGCAGGCCTTCGTCGCCGACACCAACCCCACGGGCACGCCGACGGTGCTCGCTGCCAACACGTCTCCCGGCACGGGCGGCGGCTTCCTGGGCGCTGCCTGTCCTGCCCTTCCCCAACTCCCCTGACCCGAACAGGAGTCACCGTGGCTGAACCGTTTCTGGCCGAGATCCGCCTGATGTCCTTCGTCTTCCCTCCGAAGGGGTGGGCAGCGTGCAACGGGCAACTGCTGCCCATCAACCAGAACCAGGCGCTGTTCGCGCTCCTGGGCACCACCTACGGGGGCAACGGGCAGACCAACTTCGCCCTGCCGAACCTCCAGGGCCGAGTCCCGATCCACACCGGGTCCGGTCACACCCTGGGGGAGACGGGCGGCGAGCAGGCGCACACACTGACCCAGGCCGAGATGGCGACGCACACCCACCCGGTCCGCGCCTCGAGCGCAGTCGCGGGAGGAACGACCAGCCCCTCGGGGGGCTATCTCGGTGGCGGCAACAACGTCTACCGGGACAGTGGGAGCACCGTCGCCCTGTCGGGCGAGACGGTCACCTCCGTCGGCGGCGGCCAGGCCCACCCGAACATGCAACCGTTCCTGACCATCGGCTTCTGCATCGCGTTGCAGGGCATCTTCCCGAGTCAGACCTGAGGAGGGCTGAACGATGGCACAACCCTATGTGGGCGAGATTCGCATGTTCGGTGGCAACTTCGCGCCTGCGGGCTGGGAGTTCTGCGCAGGCCAGATGCTACCCATCAGCGAGAACGAGACCCTCTTCAACCTGATCGGCACGTCGTACGGCGGGGACGGTGAGTCGACCTTCGGTCTGCCGGACCTGCGCGGCCGACTCCCACTGCACCAGGGGAGCGGGTTCGTCCTCGCCGAGCAGGGAGGTGTGGAGCACGTCACGCTGTCGACGCAGCAGATCCCGCAGCACACCCACGCGATGCAGGCGGTCAACGGACTTCCCGGCAACCAGGCGAGTCCGGCCGGGAACCTTCCGGCGATGTCGCTCAACGTCGTGCCCTACGTCAACGACACGACCACGGGCGCCTTGGCAGCGTCGGCGATCACCGCGAGCGGCGGCAGCCAGCCGCACACCAACCTCCAGCCGTACCTCTGCGTGAGTTTCATCATCTCGCTGTTCGGCCTCTACCCCTCCCAGACCTGAGGAGCGCACATGTCTGACCCGTTCGTGGCCGAGATCCGGATGTTCGGCTTCAACTTCGCTCCGCGTGGCTGGGCCTTCTGCGATGGCCAGCTCCTACCGATCTCGCAGAACACCGCGCTGTTCGCGCTCCTCGGCACGACCTACGGCGGTGACGGGAAGTCGACCTTCGCGCTGCCGGACCTGCAGGGCTGCGCACCGATGCACCACGGCCAGGGACCGGGTCTGAGCCTGTACGACCTCGGCGAGCTCGGCGGAACGGAGACGGTCACGCTCCTGAACTCCGAGATGCCGTCCCACGCCCACACCCTGGCGGCCCACACGATCGACCTGGCCGACAGCAGCGCACCCTCCGCTAGCGCGACCTTCGGCCCCTCGAGTGGCGGTGCGCTCTACCAGGCCACCTCGAACACCGACCTCGGCCACGGTGCGCTCGCGACTGCCGGAGGCAACGTGCCCCACAACAACATGCAGCCCTACCTGACGCTCAACTTCTGCATCGCCCTCGAGGGTGTTTTCCCCCCGCGGCCCTGAGATGACGCCCACCCTGACCGCCGCCGGGATCGCGCTGCGCCCGGTTCGGCCAGAGGACCGCGAGGACCTCGTGGCCTTGTACGCCGAGGGCCGTTCGGCCGAGCTCGACCAGGTGCCCTGGCGACCCGGACAGCGCGAGACCTTCCTCCGGATGCAGTACGACGCCCGGGAGCACCACTACCTGAGCGTGAACCCCGACGCGTCGTTCGACGTGGTCGAGGTGGACGGGCGCTTCGCCGGCCGACTCAGCGTGGACCGGCGCCCGACGGATCTCCGGGTCGTCGACATCGCGTTGTCCGGCGCGACGTGTGGACGGGGCATCGGAACCATGCTGTTGCGTGAGGTGCTGGACGAGGCCGCGGCCAGCGGGCGAACGGTCAGCATGCACGTGGAGATCCACAACCCGGCCGCGCGACTGTACGAACGGCTCGGCTTCCGTCAGCTCGAGGTCCGCGGGGCCCACCGTCTGCTCGAGTGGCGCGACCTTGAACGCCAAGTTCGAAACGGGCACACCGCCCCGACCAGGAGGATCTGATGTCCGACATCACCCGCCGTACCGCCCTCGGTGCCGGCGCCACGGGAGTGGCCGCAGTCGTCGTGGGGGCCAGCACCCTCGAGCCGGTCCTCGCCGCGCCGCAGGCCCCGGGACCGATCGCCCGGCGCTTCACCTCCAGCGCTGGGCTCTACCGGCGCGGACGCTTCGCCCAACGCCGCGGCCTGTCCTTCTGGGTCACCGGAACCGGCGTCCGGGTGCCGATGAAGCTGATCAAGGTGAGCGACCTGCGGGTCGGCGCGTCCCGCGGCTCCCTGCGCAGTTTCGAGCTGACCTTCCGGGCCACCCGTCAGGGCCCCGAGCAGGGCACCTACTCCGTCAGCCGCAAGCGGTTCTCGGCCACCTCGCTGTTCCTGGTGCCGACCGACGAGCACCGCCGGACCTATCGGGTGGTCGTCAACAACCGATGAGGGCGGAGGCGCCCGCGGCCACTAGTGTTGGCGGGTGAGCACCCGCGCCCAGCAGTACGTCGCCGACGTCGTCGCGCGCGAGCAGGTGACCCCGCACCTGGTGCGGTTGACGGTGGAGGTCCCGGGCTTCGTCTCGACCGGCATCTCGGACGAGTGGATCGGCCTCGTGGTGCCCGGTCAGTTCCAGAGCCGCTACTACACGGTCCGTTCCGTGGAGGGCAGCACGCTGGTGCTCGACGTCGTCGTGCACCCGGTGGGCCTGGTGACCGAATGGGCTTCCGGGGACCCGGTCGGCCAGCAGGTCACGATCACCGAGGCCAAGGGCTCCTTCCTCCCGCCCCCCGACGCCGGCTGGCTGCTCCTGGTCGGCGACCTCACGGCGCTGCCCGCGATGACCCGGATCGCCGCCGAGAACGCCACCACGCTCCCGACCCGGATCGTCGCCGAGGTTCCGCTCGACTCGCGGGTCGAGGACTACTTCCCCGCAGGCGTGGACGTCACCTGGCTCCCGACCGACGGCCCCAGCCGGCTGGCCGAGGTCGTGGAGACGCTCGACTTCCCCGAGGGCCCCGGCTACTTCTGGATGGCGGGGGAGTCCGCGCAGATGCGCGCCATCCGCAAGCACCTGATGCGGGACCGCACGCTTCCCAGCACCCACTACGACGTCATGGGCTACTGGCGCGCCGTCGCGCAACGCCAGCCCCGTGCCGTCGATCCCGGACCGATCTGGCGCGCCGGCAAGGCCGCCGGCAAGTCCGACGAGGAGATCTGGGCCGACTACGACGCAGCACAGGGAGCAGTCAATGACTGAGGCCAACGAGAACGACCCGACCGACCAGCCCGACCCGACCGACCCGACCGACGAGATCGACGAGGACGACGAGGTCGAGGAGGACGAGGACTTCGACGACGACGACTTCGACGAGGACTTCGGGGCGCTGCCGCCGCCGTCCGCGCCGGTGTTCGCCAACGGGCCGATCGCGGAGGGTTTCCGCAGCGGCTTCGCCTGCTTCGTGGGACGCCCCAACGTCGGCAAGTCGACGCTGACCAATGCCATCGTCGGCCAGAAGATCGTGATCACCTCCGACAAGCCGCAGACCACCCGGACCGTGGTGCGCGGCATCGTGCACCGCGCCGACGGCCAGCTGATCCTCGTCGACACCCCGGGTCTGCACCGGCCACGCACGCTGCTCGGTGAGCGGCTCAACGACCTGGTCAAGACGACGTGGGCCGAGGTCGACGTCGTGGCCGTGTGCTTCCCCGCCGACGAGAAGATCGGGCCGGGTGACCGGTTCCTCGTCAACGAGCTGGCCAAGGTCCGTCGTACGACCAAGATCGCGGTCGTGACCAAGACCGACCTGGCCAGTGCCGAGCGGATCGGTGAGCACCTGCTCGACATCGCCGAGCTCGGTCGCGAGACCGGCACCGAGTGGGCCGAGATCGTCCCCGTGTCGTCGGTCGGTGGCGACCAGATCGGCCTGCTGGCCGAGCTCCTCGTCGGACTCATGCCCGAGGGTCCGCCGCTGTACCCGGACGGCGACCTGACCGATGCGCCCGAGGAGATCCTCGCCGCCGAGCTCATCCGCGAGGCAGCCCTCGACGGGGTCCGCGACGAGCTCCCGCACTCGATCGCGGTCGTCGTGGAGGAGATGGGACTGCGCGAGGGGCGCCCCGAGGGGAAGCCGCTCCTCGACATCCACGCCAACCTGTACGTCGAGCGCGACTCCCAGAAGGGGATCATGATCGGCCACAAGGGCGCCCGCCTGCGGCAGGTCGGCACCGTGGCCCGGTTGCAGATCGAGGCCCTCCTCGGCACCCCGGTCTACCTCGACCTGCACGTCAAGATCGCCAAGGACTGGCAGCGCGACCCCCGGCAGCTCCGCAAGCTGGGGTTCTGACCGTCGGCTGACGGACCGAGGAACGAGGTCCGGCAGCGATCTGACGGGCAGATCGAGTAGCGCCGTGACCGAGGAACGAGGTCGCGACGCGCGTATCGAGATCTCGGTGAGGTGATCTCGATACGCCCTCGCCCAGGGGCTCGGGCTACTCGATCGGCGGCGGGGACGGCTGGGCTCGGGCTACTCGATCGGCGGCGGGGACGGCTGGGCTCGGGCTGCTCGATCAGCGGCGGGCACGAGCGGCGGGGACGGCCGGTCAGTCGGGGGACCAGCACCGCCCGAACATCTGGCCCATCTCCCACTGCTCTTTGGTGGGCCACTCATAGCCCCACTCGAAGACCAGCGGGTCCTCGGCGACGTCGGCGGCGGCGTCCTCGCACTGCGAGCGACCTGCGGCCCGGACCTTCTTCTCACCGGGGTAGGCGCCTTCGCGGAAGACCACCACATCGATCGCGCGCCACGAGTGCTTCGCCGTGCACAGCACCCGCTGGAAGTCCTTCGCGTCCGGCGCGGCGGTGCCGCACATCGCATAGCGCTTCCGGCTCTTCGCGCTGGCGAGCGCGCCCTTGAGGGTGGTCGTGAGCTCGGCGAGCTCGGAGGTGCCGGCGAGCAGGACCGCGTCGCAGCGGTACCAGTCGGCGCCGGCGTCGGAGTCCTCGACGGTCGGGGTGAACCAGACCGGGCGGATCATGCTCAGCCGCAGGCTCTCGAGATTGCCGCCGACGTACGTCGTCAGGGCCTGCGGACAGGAGGTGGCGACCTGGGCCTGCACCCGCGCGGAGTCGACGGCCACGAGGTGACCGCCCACCAGTGCGTCGATCGTGCCGACGGCGACCGTCTCACTGGTGTGGGCCTTCGTGCACGGCACGGGAGCGATCTCCGAGGTCGGCGCCACCGCGGTCTCGAAGGGCAGCGGGTAGCACGCGCCGGTCGCCGGACCGGCCGGAGGATCGGCGGCCTTCGTCTGGGTGGCGCCCGGTGCGTCGGCGTCCACCGGCTCGTCCTCGCCGCTGCAGGCGACCAGGCTGGCCGCGAGGCTGGTGCCGAGGACGGTCAGGGCGAGCTTGCGCAGGGGGAAGCGGCGCAGGAGGCGGGGGTTCTCGGGCATCGTGTCGTCGTCTGCTTCGTCGTCGCTTCGTCGTCTACTTGGTCGTCTTCGCCCAGCACACGGAGCGGCGGATGCCGGCGTCCCACTCGGCGCGATGGAAGAACGTGAAGCCGAACTCGAACTCCGAGGGGTAGTTGAGCCACGCCTTGACCGAGTTGGAGCAGAACGAGCGGGTCCGGCTCTCCATCACCCGGTCGCCGGGGTACTCGTCGGTGGGCTGGCCGAGCTTCACGGTGGTGACAGCACGCCAGTCGTGCTTCTGCGAGCACGGGACCTTGGCGCCCTGGGCCACCGACGGGCCGCTGGCACAGCTGAGCCAGGAGTCGTCGGGGCGACCCGACAGCATCCCCTTCGCGGTCTCGGGCAACGGGCGGTAGGTGGGGCTGGCGGCGTTGCCGCCCACGGCGTCGCAGCGGTACCAGCGGGCGCTCTTGCTCCACGCCTTCTCCGAGGGTCGGAACCAGGCCCAGCTGAGGGTGGTGCGCAGGACCAGGCTCTCGTCGGCGCCGACGAACTTCGCGAACTCGGCCGAGCAGGTGCGGTAGGCGAAGTGTCCGAGCTCGGGGTCGTCGTACTCGGCGTCCTCGAACTCGTCGGGGAGCTCAGCGGCGGCGAAGGTCTCCGCGGTGTGCTCCTGCTTGCAGTCGACGGTCTTGGTGGCGTTCGCCGGCATCGCGACGTCGTCGGGCGTCAACGCCCGGCACACGCCGACGGCGGGGACCTCGACCGAGTCGACCTGACCGGGGTCGGCGTTGTCGCCCTGGTCCTCGGAGCTGCACGCGACCAGGAGCGGGCCGAGCAGGACCAGGAGCAGGGAGGCGAGGGCGCGGTGCAGCGTCATCGATGTCCCTTCTCGTGCGGTGGCCCCGGTCGCCGACCGGGCATTCCCCCCACAGGTCATCCGTCGGTCAGCAGTGCCGCGATGGTAGCGCCCAACGCATAGGCCGACTCCAACGCCGGGTCGTCCACTGCGCCGAGGACGCCCACGACGTCGTACCCCTGACGCCAGCCGAGAGCCCCGACGATGGACTGGACCGAGCGCTGGGCTCCCGTGAGGTCGTAGCGACCGTGGAGCCACAGGCCGTAGGGACGGCCCGACGTGGCGCCGGACCCGTCCGCAGGGGCGCCGTCGGGGTCGAGTGCGCCGCCGACCGCGAGGAAGGTGGAGTCGAAGAAGTGCTTGAGCGCACCGCTCATGTAGCCGAAGTTCGCGGAGGTGCCGAGCAGGTAGCCGTCGGCGGCGAGCACCTCCTCGGCGCTCGCCTCCAGCGCAGGGCGCACCACGACCTCGACGGCGGTCTGCGCCTGCACGTCCTCGTCGTGGGCACCCGCGACCACCTGCTCCAGCAGCGTCTCGAGGGATCGGCTGGGGGAGTGGTGGACGACGAGCAGCTGCGGCACCTCGCCAGCCTACGGATCACGGCTGCTAAAGTGGCGCCATCATGACGCGAGCGCTCCTTCTTAGCGGCCGCAGCGAGGTCTCGCCCCAGTTCTGTTAGGGCCCGGACCCCCTCGTTGCGGAGTGAGTCGCGCGCCCGGCGCCCTGTCATCCACCAGCTGAGGAAGTCATGAACAGCAAGCGCGTCACCATCCCCACCCAGCAGCCGAGCGGGATGCCCTTCGGTCGCTACACGGCCTTCGAGCCCGTCACCGTGCCGGACCGCACCTGGCCCGACCAGAAGATCACCCGCGCACCCCGGTGGCTCTCCACCGACCTGCGCGACGGCAACCAGGCGCTCATCGATCCGATGAGCCCCTCGCGCAAGATGAAGATGTTCGAGCTCCTCGTGACGATGGGCTACAAGGAGATCGAGGTCGGCTTCCCGGCCGCGAGCCAGACCGACTTCGACTTCGTGCGCCAGCTCGTCGAGGAGGACCGGATCCCCGACGACGTCCGGATCTCGGTGCTGACCCAGGCCCGCGAGGACCTGATCGAGCGCACGGTCTCCTCGCTCGCCGGCGCGGCGCAGGCCACCGTGCACCTCTACAACGCGACCGCGCCGCTGTTCCAGCGCGTCGTCTTCGGCGTCACCGAGGCCGAGTGCATCGCGATCGCGACGCGCGGCACCGAGTGGGTGATGAAGTACGCCGACCAGCTGCTCGACGGAACGAGCTTCGGCTACCAGTACAGCCCGGAGATCTTCACCCAGACGCCGACCGACTTCGCCATCGAGGTCTGCGAGCGCGTCTCGGACGTGTGGCAGCCGGAGGAGGGTCGCGAGATCATCCTCAACCTGCCGGCCACCGTCGAGATGTCCACCCCGAACACCTACGCCGACCAGATCGAGTACTTCTCGCGCCACCTGAGCCGTCGTGCCCACAGCGCGATCAGCCTGCACCCGCACAACGACCGTGGCACGGCCGTGGCCGCGACCGAGCTGGCGATGATGGCCGGAGCGGACCGGGTCGAGGGCTGCCTGTTCGGCCACGGCGAGCGCACCGGCAACGTCGACCTGGTCACCCTGGCGATGAACCTGTTCAGCCAGGGCATCGACCCGCAGGTCGACCTGTCCGACATCGACGAGATCCGCCGCACGGTGGAGTACTGCACGCAGCTGCCCGTCCACCCCCGGCACCCGTACGCCGGCGACCTCGTCTACACGGCCTTCTCCGGCTCGCACCAGGACGCGATCAAGAAGGGTCTGGAGGACCTCGACAAGATCGCCGCCGAGCAGGGCGTGCCGGTCGGCGAGATCCCGTGGGAGGCGCCGTACCTGCCGATCGACCCGAAGGACGTCGGCCGCACCTACGAAGCCGTGATCCGGGTCAACAGCCAGTCCGGCAAGGGGGGCGTGGCCTACGTCCTCAAGGCCGAGCACAGCCTCGACCTGCCGCGGCGCGCCCAGATCGAGTTCAGCCGGGTCATCCAGCAGCACACCGACGCCCAGGGCGGCGAGGTCACGCCGGAGGCCATCTGGGCGATCTTCCGCAAGGAGTACCTCGACCGCGACGAGCCCTACGACCTGGTCGCCTTCTCCTCGACGACCGACCAGGGCGGGGACGACCGCCAGGAGGTCCAGCTCCGCGTCCGTGGCGAGGACCAGACCTTCACCGGCATGGGCAACGGACCCGTCGCGGCGTTCGTCGACGGGATGCGTCAGGCAGGAGCCGAGATCCGCGTGCTCGACTACGCCGAGCACGCCCTCTCGTCCGGGGGCGATGCGGTGGCGGCGGCCTACGTCGAGTGCGAGATCTCCGGCGAGATCGTGTGGGGCATCGGCATCCACCACAACATCGTCACGGCCTCGCTCCGGGCAGTGGTGTGTGCGGCCAACCGGGCGCGCGCGACCACCATCCCGGCGACACCCATCGCGCCTGTCGGCTGACCTGGGCGACGCCCGCTGATGCCCGTCCTCCACAAGGATCAGCAGCTCTGCGTCTCGCTGGCTGCCCGCCCGAGCAACATCGGCACGCGGTTCCACAACTTCCTGTACGACGAGCTGGGCCTGCCCTTCGTCTACAAGGCGTTCGCACCGCGTGACCTCGGGCAGGCCGTCGCCGGCGTGCGCGGGCTGCCGATCCGTGGAGCATCGGTGTCGATGCCCTTCAAGGAAGCGGTGATCCCGCTTCTCGACGGGCTCGACCGGAGTGCGCGCACGATCGACTCCGTCAACACGATCGTCAACGACGACGGTGTGCTCACCGGCTACAACACCGACGTCCTGGCCGTGGCCACCCTGCTGCGGGACCGGGAGGTCGACCCGTCGTCGAGCGTGCTCCTGCGGGGGAGCGGCGGCATGGCCCGGGCCGTGCTCGCCGCTCTCTCCGAGACCGGGTTCGATGACGTCACCGTGGTCGCGCGCAACCCCGAGGCCGGGCGGGCGCTGGCCAACCGGTACGACGCCTCCTGGCTCCCCGAGGTCGGCGACGTGCGGGCGGCAGTGCTCGTCAACGCCACCCCGTTGGGGATGCGGGGGCCGGACGCCGGGGTGCAGTCCTTCGACGACGCAGCCGTGGCGGCGGCCGCGGTGGTCCTCGACGTGGTGGCGTTTCCTGCCGACACGCCCCTCGTGCGGGCTGCCCACGGTGCGAACAGGCTGGTCATCACGGGTGCAGAGGTGATTGCCTTGCAGGCAGCCGAGCAGTTCCGGCTCTACACCGGGGTCACCGCGACCCCGGAGCAGGTGGAGCGAGCCTCGGCATTCTCACGAGAGGTGGTCTGAGATGGCGCGAGCGGCGCTGGCTTCGGAGCAGGTCGGTCAGTTCTTCGTCGAGAGCCGGCGCGGACGGGACCGCCTCGAGTTCACCGAGTACGGCGCCGGGGAGGCCTGGGTCGTGCTCGTGCCGCCGTTGCTGGTCCCGCGCTCGGTGCACGACCAGACCGCGCGCACCCTCGCGTCGTCGGGTCTGCACGTGCTCGTCCTCGATCCGCTGGGCCACGGACGGTCCGACCGGCCCGCTGATCCGCTGGCCTACTCCGTGACCACGTTCGCCGAGCAGGTCGTCGCGCTCCTCGACCACGTCGGGGCGACCCGTGCCGTGATCGGCGGCAGCTCGATCGGAGCCAACATCGCGCTCGAGGTCGCCGTGACCGCGCCCGAGCGCGTCGCCGGACTGCTTCTCGACGGCCCCGTGCTCGACAACGCCCTCGCCGCGCAGCTCGCCGTCCTCGGGCCGGTGATGTACGCCGCCCGGTTCGTGCCGCTCGCCCTCAGTGCCCTGCGCCTCGCGTCGCGACCCCTGCCGTCCCGGGTGCTGCCGGAGTGGGTGCGCCTGAGCCGCGAGACCCTCGACCAGCGCCCCGGCACCGTCGCCGCTGTCATCCACGGCGTGCTGTTCGGTCGCCTCGCGCCGTCGGCGGAGGAACGCTCCTCGATCAGTGCCCGGACGCTGGTCCTGTCCCGCCCACGCGACCTGTTCCATCCCGTCGGCGACGCGGAGATGGTCGCCGGCGAGATCTCCGGCGCCACGCTCGAGCACGCCGAGGTGCCCCTGGAGTGGCGCCGTCGCCCCGAGCGCATCGACCTGGTGGTCACCAGGTTCGCGCGGGAGTGCTCCCGCACGACGCTGCGCGGACGTCGTACCCGCTCCTCGGGAGCCTGACGGCCCAGCCCGGAGGCCTGCCCTTCAGCAGCCCGCGGCGAGCACGTAGCAGCGCAGCGCCGGCTCCTTCGGGACCAGCGGGGCACCGCTGAAGGTGACGTTCGGGAGCACCGTGGTGAGCAGGCTCGGCAGCGCCGTCAGCACCGGCACGAAGGACGCGACGTCAGTCGGGTCGATGCCGGGCATGAAGAGTTTGGTGCAGGCCGATCGGTCGACCCGCGCGACCTGCGCAGGTCCGTCGTGGTCGAGCGCGTCCATCACGATGGCGTGCACCGTCGGGCTGACCGTGCCCATCAGGACGTGCTCGTAGGGTTCGAGCGGGCAGACGGACTGGACCTTGACGTTGCTGATCCGACCGGAGCCGGTCGTCAGCGCCGACGACGGCGCCGGGACGACCACCTCGTCGAGCATCGTGTAGACGTTCGTGTAGTCGATGCCGCTGAAGGTCTCGGCGCCGCTGTTCAACGCCTTCATGAACGCCGATCCGGCCTTCTGCTGCCACACAGCCGGGACGCACCTGGTCAGCCCGGGGATGCAGCCGAGCAGGACCGCGGTGCCGTGGTTCGAGGGAGCCATGCCGATGACCTCGGCCACCTGGGGACGCACGTCCGGCCAGAAGCGCAGCGCCCACCGGGGGCTCATGCCGCCCTGGCTGTGGCCGAGGATCGCGATCTTCCTGCCTGTGCGCTGGTGCATGGTGCGGATCGCGTGCACGAGGTACTCGGCGGCGACCTGGATGTCGCCGAAGGTGTGGAAGGGCATCGTCACGGTGCAGGTGTAGCGACCTTGGGCGGCGAACACCTTGGACCAGTTCCACGAGTAGTTCTCGACCGGGGTCACGCTCGTGGCCGGGTTGAGCAGGATCGGCCGCGGTCCGGTCGCGGGATCGCCGTGGCAGTCCAGCGCGGCGTCCAGCGTCGCGGCCGGCACCGACAGCGCAGGCCCCGGCCGGTCGAGCGGCGCGTACGACGGCGAGGTGGCCCCAGCCCGGGCCGGCGCGGCCGTCAGCGGTCCCGGTCCGGCCACGAGGGTGGCAGTGAGCAGGACCAGGCCGATCAGGATGCGTCGCACGACGTCACAACGCGGGGGCGGCCCCCGCCGTTACGTCCCCACCTTCTCCGGCAGTCCCCGGACCTCCTCGTGCATCCGGCCCCGCACGTTGGCGCGGAGCTGGACCGCCGACTCCCGGATCGCGTCCGAGATCAGCTCGTGCACGCGGGGATCGGCCAGGCCGCCCTCGACGATCCGGAAGACCGTGTCGCTGACCAGCCGGACGATGTCGTCGTGGAAGGGGACGAACTTCAACCGGCCGGTGGTCTGGTCCTCCCGGATCAGCTCCACGATCAGTGCGTCCAGCTCGGCGCGGTTCTCCTGGATGGCTGCCGCGACGTGCTCGGCGTAGTGCCCGGTCTGCACGACCGCGATCACCTCGTCGAGCACCGCGACCGTCACCGGCCGTCGGATGATGGTGACGATGGTGTCGGCGAACCGGCTGACGACGTACGCCGTCGCACGGTCCCCGAACGCCCGGTCCGCGGCCCGTCCCAGCCGGGCCAGGATCACCACGATCCGCAGCAACCGGAAGCTGCGGAAGGCCGGGTCCGAGAGCGGGATCATGCCGAGCACCTCGTACCAGTACGACCGCAGGAACCGCCATCCCATCCGGGAGCGCCGCCAGCGCCAGGCGAACTCGAGCGCGAACACCGCACAGATGGCGTAGTCGAGGCGGACCACCCGGTCGTGCACCTCGTCGCTGACGTCCCAGAACGTGATCCACACCAGCAGGGCGACCGAGACGATGGCGAGCACGAGCATCGCCCAGTCGATGAAGCTGACGGGAGGTGCCGCCGGTTTCCCGGGTCGGCGAGGAGGTCCGCTGCCGTGCGGGGTGGCGGAGGGATCTGTCGGTGCCATGAGCGCACAATAGGAGGGTGGTCCTCTACCGTGACGAAGCGATCGTCCTGCGCACCCACAAACTGGGTGAGGCGGACCGCATCATCACGTTGCTGACCAGGGAGAACGGCCGGGTCCGTGCGGTGGCCAAGGGCGTGCGTCGGACGACGTCGCGGTGGGGCTCTCGCCTCGAGCCCTTCACCCACGTCGACCTGCAGCTCGCCGAAGGACGCAACCTCGACGTGGTCACCCAGGCCGAGACCCGCGGCGCCTACGCCGCCACGATCGGCTGCGACTACGACCGCTACACCGCGGGGACGGCGATGCTCGAGACGGCAGAACGACTGGTCGTGGAGGAGCGGGAGCCGGCGCGCCAGCAGTTCGGACTGCTGCTCGGCGGGCTCAACGCCATGGCCGGGGGCGAGCGGCTGCCCGGCCACGTCATGGACTCCTACCTCCTGCGCGCCCTCGCGATCGCCGGCTACACGCCCTCGTTCGTCGACTGCGCCCACTGCGGCCGGCCTCCCGTGACCGCCACCGGCGAGCTCGGCCACCACCGCTGGTTCAACCCCTCGATGGGCGGGGTGCTCTGCTCCACCTGCCGCATCCCCGGCTCCGCGACCCCGGCCCCCGAGACGCTGACCCTGCTGGGCGCGCTCCTGGCCGGGAGCTGGGCCGTGGTGGAGGCGGCCGACCCCCGGCACGTCCGTGAGGCCAACGGCCTCGTTGCGGCCTTCGTCCAGTGGCAGCTCGAGCGGGGCCTGCGTTCGCTCGCCTACGTCGAACGCTGAGCCACCGGGCGGGGGCGGCCTGACAGACTGACGCCCGTGAGTCGCTCCTCCCGTCGTGCCCGCGCTGCTGACACCCCCCGCCGGGCCGATCCGCTGCCGCCCACGCCGCACTCCTCCGGTGCCCGCCCGCCGGCGGTCCCGGCCGAGCTGGTGCCGCACCACGTCGCGATCGTGATGGACGGCAACGGGCGCTGGGCCAAGGAGCGCGGCCTGCCGCGCACCCAGGGCCACCTGGAGGGTGAGTCGAGCCTGTTCGACGTCGTCGAGGGTGCGATCGAGATCGGGGTCAAGGCGGTGTCGGCCTACGCGTTCTCCACCGAGAACTGGTCGCGCAGTCCCGAGGAGGTGAAGTTCCTCATGGGCTTCAACCGCGACGTCGTCCGCCGCCGTCGCGAGGAGATGCACGAGCGCGGGATTCGCGTGCGGTGGGCGGGCCGGGCGCCGAAGCTGTGGAAGTCGGTGATCGACGAGCTGCGCACGACCGAGGAGCTGACCAGGCACAACGACGTCCTGACCCTCACGATGTGCGTCAACTACGGCGGGCGTGCCGAGCTCGGCGACGCCGCCAGGGCGCTGGCGCGCGACGTCGCCGCGGGCAAGGTCAACCCCGACCGGGTCGACGAGCGCACGCTCGGGCGTTATCTCTACGTGCCCGAGCTCCCCGACGCCGACCTGATCTGGCGGACCTCCGGCGAGCAGCGGCTCTCCAACTTCATGCTCTACCAGGCGGCGTACTCGGAGTTCGTCTTCAGTGACGTGCTGTGGCCCGACGTCGACCGGCGGCACCTGTGGCAGGCCATCGACACCTACGCGCGGCGGGACCGCCGTTACGGCGGAGCGGTGCCGAACGAGGTCTGACGGCGCGGCCGTCGGCCGCGCTCAGTGCTCGTCGTAGTGCCCCTCGTGCACGGCGTGGCGGTGCCCGTCGTGCACGTAGTCGACGTGGTCGTCGTGGGGGACCGCGAGGTGGCCGCAGGTCGGTCCGTGGGTGTGCGGGTGCTCGTCGCACGCGTCGTGGCCGGGGAGCTGGCCCTCGGCGAACGGTTCGCGCAGCCGCGCCCGGTGACGGGACCAGATGCCGATCGGCCAGGCGATGACGTAGCAGGCCAGGGCGAGCAGGACGATCGTCGGTCCCGGCGCGACGTCGACCTCGTACGACGCGAAGGTGGCCACGACGAGCCCGCCGACCGACGCGACGGTGCCGAGTGCCATGGCGGCGACGATGGTGGCCCGGAACGAGCGGGTCAGCTGCTGGGCGGTCGCCACGGGCACCACCATCAGGGCGGAGACCAGCAGGAGCCCGACGGTGCGCATCGCGACGGTGACGCTGACGGCGGCGAGGACCGCGACGAGCACGTTGTAGAACCGGACCTGCAGACCGGCGACGCGGGCGAACTCCTGGTCCTGGGCGACGGCGAACAGCTGGGGCGCCAGCCCGACGCACAGTCCGACGACCGCGATGGCCAGCACCATGGTGACGATGACGTCGTCGGCGGAGATGGTGGTCAGCGAGCCGAACAGGTAGCGGTTCAGGGACGCGGCGCTCTGTCCGTCGACTCCGCTGAGGAAGATGCCGCCGGCGAGGCCGCCGTAGAAGAGCAGCGCGAGGGCCACGTCGCCGTTGGTCTGTCCGCGTTCGCGGATGATCTCGATCAGGACGGCACCGAGCACGGCGACCACGACCGCGGTCCAGACCGGCGAGGTGTTGGTGAGCAGGCCGAGCGCGACGCCGGTGACGGCGACGTGTCCGATCCCGTCGCCCATCAGGGCGAGGCGCCGCTGGACGAGGAAGGTCCCGATGGCGGGCGCGGCCAATCCGGTGAGCAGCGCGGCGATCAGCGCGCGCTGCATGAACGGCAGCGAGAACAGCTCGACGGGACTCATCGGCGCTCCGGTCGGTCGATCGGTGACGCGACGACGGGGACGTGGTCGCCCCGCCCGGGGCGGTCGGGGTGGTGGTGATGGTGCGAGTGCGGTTCGCCGAGCCACGGCTGGTGGACCTCGTGGTCCTGGAGCGGGGCGCCGTCGTAGACGATGCGCCCGTCGCGCATCACGACCGCCCGGTCGACCAGTCCGGCGAGCGGGCCGAGCTCGTGGGCGACCAGGACGATGGTGGCGCCGCGGTCCTTGAGCTTGCGCAGGGTGTCGGCGAGGACCTGCTGGTTCGGGAGGTCGACGCCGGCGGTGGGCTCGTCGAGGAAGAAGAGCTCGGGCTCGCCGGCCAGGGCGCGGGCGATGAGCACCCGCTGCTGCTGGCCGCCGGACAGGTTGCTGACGGCGTCGCGGCGACGGTGCTCCAGCCCGACGACCTCGAGGGCGTCGGTGATCGCGGCCCGGTCGGCGCGCGAGAGCGGCCGGAGGAGTCGGCGGCGGGTGAGGCGGCCGGCGGCGACGACCTCCCACACGGAGGCGGGTACGCCGGCAGCGGCCGTTGCCCGCTGGGGGACGAACCCGATCCGGCACCACTCGTCGTACTCGTCGAGCGGGGTGCCGAACAGGCGGACCTCGCCGGCGACGAGGGGCCGCAGCCCGACCAGGCTGCGGACCAGGGTGGACTTGCCCGATCCGTTGGCGCCCATCAGCGCCACGAAATCGCCGCTCCCGACCTCCAGGTCGATCCCGCGCAGCACCGGGCGACCGCCGAGGGCGACACTGCCGTTGCTGATCGAGACCGCCGGGACGCCGGGCTCAGGTGGGTTCTCGGTCATCGGCACCCGTTGGCGGTCTGGATGGCGGCGAGGTTGGAGGTCATGAGGGAGAGGTAGTCCTCGCCGGAGGTGGCGTCCGAGAGTCCCTCGATCGGGTCGAGGGTGCCGTTGGTGAGGCCCAGGTCCGTGGCCAGGCCCTCGCCCAGGGCGGGCTCGAGGGGTTCGCTGAACACCGTGGTGATGCCCTCCTCCCCGATCAGTTCCTGCAGCTCGCCCAGGACGGCGCCGGTCGGCTCGGCGTCGGGGGAGAGGCCCACGATCGACGCGAGGTGCACCCCGTACTTCTCGAGGTAGCCGAACGCGTCGTGCGACACCACGATGGTGTCACGCTCGCAGTCGGTCAGGCCAGCGGCGTACTCGGCATCGAGCGCCTCCAGGTCGGTGCGCAGTGCGGCGGCGTTCTCGTCGTAGGTGTCGGCGTTCTCCTCGTCGAGCGCGCCGAGCTCACCGGCGACGGCGTCGGCGAGGGCCGCCATGCGCAGCGGGTCCTGCCAGAAGTGGGGGTCCAGGCCGCCGTGGTCGTGATCGTGGTCATGTCCCTCCTCGTCGGCGTGCTCCTCGTGCTCCTCAGCGGACTCCTCGACCGGGATGAGGTCGACGATCCCGGCGGCGTCGAGGGTCGCGCCCTCGGCGTTCTGGGCGACCGTGTCGTCCACGGCGGGCTGGAAGCCGGACTCGTAGAGCACGAGGTCGGCATCCACCACGACCGCTGTCTGCTTCACGGTGAGCTCGAGGTCGTGCGGCTCTGCGCCGGGGCTGGTGAGCAGCTCGACCTCGGTGCCGGTGCCCTCAGCCACCTCCTCCACGACCCACGCCAGCGGGTAGAAGGCAGCGGCGACGCTCACGCCGTTGCCGCTGGTCGTGTCGCCGCCGCCCTCGCTGAACGCGGAGCACGCTGCGAACGCCGGTGCGAGCAGGGCGAGGGCGGACAGGGAGACGAAGCGGGAGGACAAGCGCATGAGAATCATTCTCATATGTGCTCGTCGCTCGGTCAAATCGGTGTGCTCGCCCGGCTCACGGGACCCGCGCCGCCTGCTCCCGGCTCCCGTGGCCCCGGAGGTGGTCGATGACGACACGGCGGGTCAGCGACGGGTCCGCGCCCCAGCGGTGAGGGGTGATCCGGAGGACCCGTTGCCCGTCGTCGACCCGCAGGGGCCAGTGGCCCGACGCCTGTCCGCCTCGGCGACGCAGCTCGCGCCAGGTCGTCGTGGGCCCGAGGTCGACGGCGGGAGATCGGCGACGTCCGGTGCTCACGATCCGGTCCTCGCGGAGCTCGACAGCGGAGGGCCGGGTCGAGAGGACCAGGAGGGCGAGGGCGCCGCACAGCAATGTGGACCCGGTGGCGATCAGCACGCTGCTCCATCCGGATCCTGCGAGGAGCGCGGCCGAGCCCAGCCCCACGACCTGTCCCGCGATCGCGGCCAGCATCAGATCGGCGGCGCGCCCGGTGAGGGCCGCCGGCAGCCGGATGAGTCCGTCCTGCCGGACCAGTGGCCGGTTGCCGATCGCCATGCTGAGGCAGCCGGCGCCCAGGACGAGCAGGAGCATCGAGCCCGTGGCGAGCCAGAGTGCGCGTCCCGTGGACGACCCGATCTCGAAGTGCTCGGGATCAGCAGGGTCGACATGGACGGTGAACAGGTCACCGAGTGGTCGGTCCCAACCGCCGCGCTCCACCGTGTACGTCGTGCCGTCGACGGTGTAGCGGACCCGGTTGCACCGCGACGAGCAGGAGGTGTCCACGACCTGCGCCTCGACGCGCACCGCCTGCTCTCGGAAGGTGTCGTCGGCCCGGACCGCCTGGGGCACGAAGGCGCCCAGTGTCACGGCGCCGAGGAGCAGGACGCCGCCGAGGGCTGCGCTGCCGCGCCACCACCGCGACCGCTGACGACCGGTCCACACCCGCATTCGAACCGCCTCCTCGCCTCGCCCGCAACGATAGGCTGCTCGGGTGTTGGTGATGAACCGCTTCCGTGCCGGAGAGCGACCTGAGGAGCTGCGCGCCGACCTCGAGCACGTCCACCAGCTGCTCGCCGACAAGGCGGGGTACGTCGACGGCTCGATCGGGCGCAACCTCGACGAGCCGGACCTGTGGGTGCTGACCACGCGCTGGGCCAACGTCGGCGCGTACCGGCGGGCCCTGTCGTCGTACGACCTGAAGCTCCACGGGGTGCCCGTGCTCAGCCGTGCGATCGACGAGCCCGGCGCCTACGAGGTCGTCGAGCCCAATGCGGTGCTGAACGTCGCGGAGTCTCGCGTAACCTAGGCATTTGCTCCGCGAGTCAGAACACGTCACGCCCGGCCGCCAGTCGGGCACGTCCCACCAGAGGAATTCCAGTGGCCAAGCCGCCCCCGTCCACCGTCGACCACGTCGTCTCCCTCGCGAAGCGCCGAGGCTTCGTCTACCCCTGCGGGGAGATCTACGGCGGCACCCGCTCGGCCTGGGACTACGGCCCCCTCGGCGTGGAGCTCAAGGAGAACATCAAGCGCCAGTGGTGGCGCTCGATGGTGCAGAGTCGTGACGACGTCGTCGGCCTCGACTCCAGTGTGATCCTGCCGCGCCAGACCTGGGAGGCGTCGGGTCACGTCGCGACCTTCAACGACCCCCTGACCGAGTGCCTCTCGTGCCACAAGCGCTACCGCTTCGACCACCTCCAGGAGCAGTACGCCGAGAAGAAGGGTCTCGACGACCCGGACGCCGTCGACCTCAAGGACGTCGCCTGCGCCAACTGCGGCACCCGCGGTGCGTGGACCGAGCCGCGCGAGTTCTCCGGCATGCTCAAGACGCACCTCGGTGTCACCGAGGACGAGTCCGGGATGCACTACCTGCGCCCCGAGACCGCGCAGGGCATCTTCCTCAACTTCGCCAACGTCGTCACCTCGCAGCGGATGAAGCCCCCGTTCGGCATCGCGCAGATCGGCAAGAGCTTCCGCAACGAGATCACGCCCGGCAATTTCATCTTCCGCACCCGCGAGTTCGAGCAGATGGAGATGGAGTTCTTCGTCAAGCCGGGCGAGGACGAGGAGTGGCACCAGTACTGGATCCAGGCCCGCACGGCCTGGTACGTCGACCTCGGCATCAACCCCGACAACCTCCGCCACTACGAGCACGCGAAGGAGAAGCTGTCGCACTACTCGAAGGGCACGACCGACATCGAGTACCGCTTCAACTTCGCCGGCTCCGAGTGGGGTGAGCTCGAGGGCATCGCCAACCGCACCGACTTCGACCTCTCGACGCACGCCGAGCACTCCGGCAAGGACCTGTCGTACTTCGACCAGGCCAACAACACCCGCTACGTGCCCTACGTCATCGAGCCGGCGGCCGGTCTCTCGCGCAGCCTGATGACCTTCCTCGTCGACGCCTACGCCGAGGACGAGGCGCCCAACACCAAGGGCGGCGTCGACAAGCGCACGGTGCTGCGTCTGGACCCGCGCCTGGCGCCGGTCAAGGTCGCCGTCCTCCCGCTCAGCCGCAACGAGGACCTCACCCCGAAGGCCCGCGCCGTCGCGACCGAGCTCCGCGCCCTGTGGAACATCGAGTTCGACGACGCCGGTGCGATCGGCAAGCGCTACCGCCGTCAGGACGAGATCGGCACGCCGTTCTGTGTCACGGTCGACTTCGAGACGCTCGACGACCAGGCCGTCACGGTCCGCGACCGCGACTCGATGGCGCAGCAGCGGGTGTCCCTGGACAAGCTCACCTCCTACTTCGCCGAGCGGCTCGTCGGATGCTGAGGCGCACCCGGCTGGTGGTCGCTGCGGGCCTCGCGCTCGCAGCGCTGGCCGGGTGCGGTTCCAACCAGGGCGACGACGAGGCGGACGACGGGGACAAGGCCACGAGCCCGTCCGCGACGCCCACCACGGCGGAGCCCTATCTCGAGGTGCCTGCTGGAGTCTCGCTGACCGAGCCCGGCGCGGTGCTAGAGCTCGGGGAGTCCGGCGTGGTCGCCTTCCAGAAGCGCCAGGAGGAGATCGGCGTGCTCTCGGTGTCGGTGGACCGGATCGAGCGCACGTCCTTCACGGAGTCCTTCGACGGCTGGAACGTCAACGACGTCACCGCGGCGCGCACTCCGTACTTCGTTCGCGCGACCGTCACCAACCTCGGCGACCTCGACCTCGGCGGCTATGTCGTCGACAGCGTGCTGTGGGCCGAGGACGGCGAGAACCTCGAAGCGCCCACGGCGTACGCCTCGACGTTGCTGCCGGTCTGTCACGCGGACCCGCTGCCGACGCCCTTCGTGAAGGACGCCACCGCCGAGATCTGCCTGACCTACTTCATCGCGCCGGCCCACACCCTCCAGGGCGTGTCCTTCCAACCCTTCGGTGGACTCGACGCGATCACCTGGAGCGGTGAGCTGAGCCCGGTGACCGAGCCGGTGAAGCCCGGCAAGAAGGGTGGCAAGAAGGGCGAC
This sequence comes from Nocardioides sp. Root190, assembly GCF_001428565.1. Taxonomy (GTDB): domain Bacteria; phylum Actinomycetota; class Actinomycetes; order Propionibacteriales; family Nocardioidaceae; genus Nocardioides. The sequence continues at coordinate 617,831 of NZ_LMIA01000009.1, forward strand.
AAGTCGATCGAGACGCCCTCCGGCACCCCGTCCGGCACGCCGGGCGGCACGCCCAGCGCGACCTCGAGTGCCTCGGCGTCGTGACCGGTCTGCGTCTGGGGAGTCTCGAGGTCCCCACCCCGGTGGTGCTGGCGCCCATGGCCGGCATCACCAATGCCGCCTACCGCCGGCTGTGTGCCGAGCACGGAGCCGGCCTCTACGTCTGCGAGATGATCACCAGCCGCGGACTGGTCGAGGGCGACGAGACGACCAAGCGGATGCTCGTGTTCGACGACGCCGAGCAGGTCCGGTCCGTGCAGCTCTACGGCACCGACCCGACGTACGTCGGCAAGGCGACAAAGATCCTCTGCGAGGAGTACGGCGTCGCCCACGTCGACCTCAACTTCGGGTGCCCGGTGCCCAAGGTCACCCGCAAGGGTGGCGGCGGCGCGCTGCCCTGGAAGCGCAACCTGCTCGGCGCGATCCTCGAGCAGGCGGTGTCCGCTGCGGCGCCCTACGGCGTCCCGGTGACCATGAAGACCCGCAAGGGCCTGGACGAGGACCATCTCACCTACCTCGATGCCGGCCGGATCGCGCAGGACGCCGGGTGCGCCGCCATCGCGCTGCACGGCCGGACCGTCGCGCAGGCCTACTCCGGTGACGCGGACTGGAACGCCATCGCCGAGCTCGTCGCGCACGTCGACATCCCGGTCCTGGGCAACGGCGACATCTGGGAGGCCGCGGACGCGATCCGCATGGTCGAGCAGACCGGCGCCGCCGGTGTCGTCGTCGGCCGTGGCTGCCTGGGTCGGCCGTGGCTGTTCCGCGACCTCGCCGTGGCCTTCGGTCCCGAGGGCGTCGGCTCCGTCGTGCTGCCCACGCTCGGTGAGGTCACGGCGATGATGAGGCGTCACGCCGAGCTGCTGTGCGAGCACATGGGGGAGGAGCGCGGCTGCAAGGAGTTCCGCAAGCACGTCTCGTGGTACCTCAAGGGCTTCCGTGCGGGTGGCGAGCTGCGCCGTTCCCTCGGCCTGGTCGACTCCCTGGCCGCGCTCGACCGGATGCTCGCGGACCTCGACCCGAGTGAGCCGTTCCCGGTCTCCGCGCTCGGGGCACCCCGGGGACGGCAGGGTGCGCCCCGCCACAAGGTCGTGCTCCCCGAGGGCTGGCTCGACGACACCGACGGCCTCTGCGAGGGTTCGGCAGGGCCGCTGGAGGACGTGAACGAGACCACCGGGGGGTGATCGGGCTCACCCCCTGAGCGCCTTCACCAATTGATTGAAGCCTGAATCGGTGTGCTTCACTCACACGATGCCCTGGCTCCGGCTAGGGTCCTCGGGACTGTCTCTGTCAGCAACAGCAAAGGAATCAGCGCGTGGCCACCAGCCACAAGCGGGAAACCGCGCGACGTACACCGCGAGCCGCCCTTCTGGCCGGCTCCCTGGCCGCCTTGGCGACCGGCGCGGTCGTCTCTGCAGGAGTGATGAGCTCCTCTGCCCCCGACTCCGACTCCGACCTGCTCGCGGTCGACGGCTCGGCTGCGGCCGGATCGGTCCAGGACGCCACGCGCGACCTGCCGGTCATCTCCCGCAGCAGCGACCGCTCCGCCGACGCGGTCACGACCCGGCTGGACCGGATCATCGACGTGAAGGCCACGGCCACGGCCGTTGCCGGAGCCGACACCCGGCGCTGGACCACGGCCGGGCTCAACCTCTGGACGCGCCCCGACAAGCGGGCCAAGCAGGTCGGCGAGATCGAGTCCGGTGAGAAGGTCCTCGTGACCGGGCGCAAGTACGCCGACCGGGTCGAGATCGTCGTGGCGGGCAAGGCGCGCTGGGTGACCGCCGGTCATCTCAGTGCCGAGAAGCCTCCGACCCTCGGTGGCGCGTGCACCAACGGCACCACCGTGCCGGGTGGCGTCAGCGGCAACATCAAGAAGGTCCACGCGGCCGTCTGTGCGAACTTCCCAGAGATCAGTGCCTACGGCACCTTCCGCAGCGACGGCGAGCACTCGCAGGGTCTCGCGGTCGACATCATGGTCTCCGGTGCACGAGGCTGGGAGATCGCGGAGTTCGTCCGCGCCAACTACCAGGCGCTCGGCGTCAACTACGTCATCTACTCGCAGAAGATCTGGTCGGTCGACCGGTCGGGCGAGGGGTGGCGCGGGATGTCGAACCGAGGGTCGGCCACGGCCAACCACTACGACCACGTGCACGTCACGACCTACCGCTGAGCGGTCCCGGCGTCGGGGTCGTGCTCAGTGCCCGTCGCGCCAGGCGACCTGCAGTCGCACGATGTCGCCGCCGATCTGGCGCAGCAGCACCAGACCGCCCGCGCGGTCCTCGGGCAGGAAGCCGACCTTGATCCGGCCGTGGCGGGTGAAGACCTCGGTCGCCACCACCTCCCAGTCGCGCGGTGCGTAGACGACGCGGTCGATCCGGCCTCGTGGGAAGTGGTCGACCAGGTGCGGGATCTCCCGCGTGAGGTCCCGACTGTAGGGACACCACAATCCGCTCGGCGGGGCGCCGGTGGACGCCGGCGTCAGCTGGAGGCGGAGCACGCCGAGCGGCTGGGCCACCCGGTGCGGGTAGGGAAAATCGGGGGCACCCATGGCGCCGCCTCTCCTGGCAGTCGACGGCCCCGGCGCGAGTGCACCGGCGTCCGTTCGACCTGAGGTGATCCTACGTCGCCGTCCACCACCGAACCCACGGATCGAGGAGGACGCCGATAGGGTCGCGGCGTGGACCGGGTCGAGGGGCTGTACGACGAGCACGCGCGCGAGCGCATCGTTCCCGAGCCCCCGAAGCGGGTCGAGGCGCCGGAGCGGTTGCCCTTCGAGCGCGACCGGGCCCGGGTGGTGCACGCGGCCTCGTTCCGGCGACTGGCAGCCAAGACCCAGGTCGTCGGCCCGCAGAGCGACGACTTCGTCCGCAACCGGCTCACCCACAGCCTCGAGGTGGCCCAGATCGCGCGGGACCTGTCCCGGGCGCTGGGCACCCATCCCGACATCACCGAGACCGCTGCACTCGCGCACGACCTGGGCCATCCGCCGTTCGGGCACAACGGCGAGCGGGCGCTGGCCGCGCTGGCCACGGAGTGTGGCGGCTTCGAGGGCAACGCCCAGACGCTGAGGCTGCTCACCCGGCTCGAGGCCAAGTCGGTCGACGCGGCAGGGGAGTCCGTGGGACTCAACCTCACCCGGGCCACGCTCGACGCCTGCACGAAGTACCCGTGGTCGAGGGGTGAGGCTCCCTCCGCGGCCGCCGGCAAGTTCGGTGTGTACGACGACGACCGGCCCGCCTTCGACTGGCTCCGTGACGGAGCCTCGGCCGGACGGCGCTGCGTCGAGGCGCAGGTGATGGACCTCGCCGACGACGTCGCCTACTCGGTGCACGACGTCGAGGACGGCACCGTCGCCGGCAAGGTCGACCTGACGGCGCTCGACACCGCAGCGGTCTGGGAGACGGTCCGTTCCTGGTACCTCCCCGAGGCCACCGACAGCGGTCTGGACGACGTGCTGTCCCGGCTGCGCGCCGTCGGCAGCTGGCCCAGGTCGTCCTACGACGGCACCCGGGGCGGCCTCGCCTCCCTGAAGAACCTGACGAGCGACCTGATCGGCCGCTTCTGCGGATCGGTGCAGCAGGCGACCTTCGCTGCCGCCGACGGCCCGTTCGTCCGCTACGGCACCGATCTCGTGGTCCCGGCCGAGACCTGGGCCGAGATCACCGTGCTGAAGGGGATCGCTGCCCACTACGTCATGGAGGACGCGACGAGGGTCGCGCTCCAGGTGCGTCAGCGCGAGCTGCTCACCGAGCTCGTCGGTGTCCTCCTCGAGCGCGACGGTGACGACCTCGACGAGTCCTTCGCCGTGGACTGGGCCGGTGCCGCCAACGACGCAGCCCGCACCCGGGTCGTCATCGACCAGGTCGCCACCCTCACCGACGCCAGCGCACTTGCCTGGCACCGGCGCCTGCTCCCCTGACCCGCTGAAAACGAGCCCGGCCGGCCACCCCCGAGGGAGTGGCCGGCCGGTGCCGACAAGCAATCAGCCGAAGATCAGCCGGTGACCGGGACGTGCGTCTCGGTCGGGGTCGGCGTGGGGGCGTCCGACGGGTCGGTCTCGGTGTCGCTGGTGACCTCGCCGCAGGTGGCCGAGGCCACGGTGAGCTCGATCTGGCCCAGCAGGCTGACGTGCAGCGCGTCGACGGTGAAGGTGCCGTCGGCGTTGGCCGTGTGGCGGTTGGCCGTGACCGTCACGATGCCCGCGACGTCCAGGGTCGCGTTGGGCTCGCTCACGTCGATGTCGACCGGCAGGCCGAGGGCGCTGAGGTCCGTGATGACGGTGGTACCGGTGTCACCGTTGCACTCGGCGACGACGGCGTCGGCGCCGACGAGCTGGTCGTCGCCGGAGAGGACGTCGCACAGACCGCCCAGCTCGAGGCTGGTCAGCTCGGACAGGTCGAGCGCACCGAGCAGACCCAGGTCGAGGGGGGTGCCCTCGGTGGCGTCGCTGATCTGGTCGAGTAGGCCACCGATGGTCGGCAGGAGGGTGCCGAGCAGGGTGTCGTCGATCGCGCCGGTGAGCGGGTCGAGGGCGTCGGTGAGCGTGGTGCACACGGTGCCGAGCTGGTCGGTGATCTCCGACGGCAGCGCCGCGAGGAGGCCGTCGCCGACGCCGAGGTCGGTGACGCTGGAGCTGGCCTTGCCGTTCTCCGCGCTGACGTTGACCACGCCACCGCTGGCGACGGGGTTGTCCGGGAGGCCGATCAGTGAGTCGGTGACGACCTTGCCGTCGGTGGACTCGACGGACGGGAGGGCGTCGATGACCGGGCTACCGGCGATCACGAGCTCCAACCCGAAGGCCGACGACGGGTTGCCGGCGGCACTGGCCGCGCCTCCGCCGAGCAGCGCGAGCGAGCTCGCGCCGGTCACCAGTACGAGGGCGCCGGCCGCGGAGGCCAGGGTCCTTGTCTTCTTCATGTGGGGTTTCCCTTCATCTTCTTCACTTGTCGGCAGAGCGAGTCTGGCGGGTCAGATCAGGCTTTGTCGACCAGAACGGGTGTTCCGGTCGGAATGGTTCGGAGGAGTTCGAGGGCGTCGTCGGGCACCCGGACGCAGCCGTGGCTCACGGCCTTGCCGAAGACAGCGGGATCGGTCCAGCCGTGCAGGGCCACCGTTCCGGGCCCGCCGCCGTAGGAGTCGAGGGTGTCGCTGTGGTTGCCCAGCGGCAGGATCACCGGCGAGAAAGGTTGCTTGTCGTCGGTGATGTGGCCCAGGACGAAGGTCCGACCGGTCGGCGTGGGCGTGTCCGGCGCGCCGATGGCGACGGTCCAGGTGCCCACCTCGCGGTTGTCCTCGAAGAGCTGCAGGGTGCGCGCACCGAGGTGCACCTTCACCAGGAAGCGGCTGTGCGCCTCCTCGAGCTCCTTCGAGCGGATCCAGCCCGTCGAGCCGTTGGGCTTGGAGGGCAGCAGCACCTGCACCCAGTCGCGGTTGCGCGTGATGACGGGCAGCCAGGTGTCCCCGAACTGCTTCGCGGCGATCTTCGCGAACGGCGTGCCGTCCGGGGCGTCGTACAGGGCGACGGTGCGCTTCGGGTGCACGACGGTGCCCTTCGGCACCTTGTTCGGTCGCGGGTCCCGGGGCGCCGCCTTGATCGTGGTCTTGGTCGAGCTGGCCGGCAGCGAGGTCAGGTCCACCTTCTCGGCGACGGGCGCCTTCTTCTCCGGCTCGGAGGCCGGCGAGGGGCTCTCGCCCTCGCGGAAGACGAGGAAGATCGCGGAGATCACGAGGAGCGCAAGGATCAGCGGCACCGGCCATGCTGCGCGCGAGCGCGCAGAGGACTGCTCCATCTTCGGTCCCTCCCCGAATGTCCATCCCAATGGCTCCCGCCATGTCGGTGACGCACTGCTCCCGGGAGTCCAACGACGTGACGGGACTCAGGTCACGCTCAGGACGATATACGAGGGTTCGCCAATCTTGCCTGCGGGTCTCTGTTGATGGACGTGAACGTTCCTGCGACCCCGTCAGTAGGATTCGGCTCATGGCCGGTCGGATTCGTGACGAGGACATCGCCGCGGTCCGGGAGAAGGTCCGGATCGATGAGGTGGTGTCGAGCTACGTCACCCTGCGCAACGCCGGTGGCGGATCGATGAAGGGGCTCTGCCCGTTCCACGACGAGAAGTCACCGTCCTTCCACGTGACCCCGAGCCGCGGTTTCTTCCACTGCTTCGGCTGTCAGGAGGGTGGCGACGTCTTCACCTTCCTGATGAAGATCGACGGGCTCAGCTTCGGCGAGGCGGTCGAGCGCATGGCCGACAAGTACGGCGTCCAGCTGCGCCGCGACGAGACGGGCCAGGACGACCGTCCCAAGGGGCCCCAGCGCCGACGCCTCATCGAGGCCCACGCGGTCGCCCAGGAGTACTACGCCGAGCAGCTCGGCACGCCCGCCGCCGTCGCCGCCCGCCAGTTCCTCGACCAGCGCGGTTTCGACCAGGACGCGGCACTCCACTTCGGCGTGGGCTTCTCGCCGCGGGACGGTGAGTCCCTCTACCGGCACCTCAGTGCTCGCAAGTTCACCTCGGAGGAGGTCATCGCCGCGGGCCTCGTGGCGATGGGTCGCTCGATGTACGACCGCTTCCGCGGCCGTCTGGTCTGGCCGATCCGCGAGGCGACGGGCGACACGATCGGCTTCGGTGCCCGACGGATCTTCGACGACGACCGGATCGAGGCGAAGTACCTCAACACACCCGAGACGCCGATCTACAAGAAGAGCCAGGTGCTCTACGGCATCGACCTCGCCCGCCGTGAGGTCGCGATGACCTCGCAGGCCGTGGTGGTCGAGGGGTACACCGACGTGATGGCCTGCCACCTCGCCGGCATCCGCACCGCGGTGGCGACGTGCGGCACGGCGTTCGGCGACGACCACGCGCGAGTGCTGCGCCGCTTCCTCGACGACCACGCGGAGCTGCGCAGCGAGGTCGTGTTCACCTTCGACGGTGACGAGGCCGGGCAGAAGGCTGCCCTCAAGACCTTCCAGGGTGACCAGCGCTTCGTCGCCCAGACCTATGTCGCGGTGGCTCCCGAGGGGATGGATCCCTGCGAGCTCCGGATCAAGGAGGGTGACGCGGCCGTCCGCGAGCTCGTCGCCACCCGCCGGCCGCTGTACCGCTTCGTGCTCGAGAACGTCGTGCGCAAGTACGACCTCGACCGCGCCGACGGCCGGATCGACGCGGTCCGCGAGGCGGCCCGGCTCGTCGCATCGGTCCGCGACCAGTCGAAGGTCACCGCGTTCGCGCAGGAGATCTCGCGCATGGTCGGATCCGACATCGACACCAACCAGGTCCTGGCCGCCGTGCGCCGGGCCTCTGCCCGGGGTGGTGCCCAGGACTCCCGGGCCCCGCACGACCGCGGCCCCGCCCCGGCGCCCGACGCGGCGCCGCGACGCTCGAACGTCCCCGACCTGCGGGAGCCACGGTTCGGGATCGAGCGCGAGACGCTGAAGCTCGTCCTCCAGCACCCGATCGTGATCGGGCGCACGTCCGCCGACATCGGCGCCAACGACTTCACCCACCCGACCTACCGCGGTGTCTGGGAGCGGATCGAGACCGCCGGTGGTGCGGCCGCCGGTCAGAGCGATCCCGCGTGGGTCTCGAAGGTGCGCGACGGCGCGACCGATCCGGCAGTGTCCTCGATCATCAGTGCCCTCGCGGTCGAGCCGATCCCTGCGACCAAGGAGGTCGACGCGTCGTACGTCGCCCACCATCTCTTCCGGCTGCAGGAGCTCACGGCGCTGCGTCGCATCGACGAGGTCAAGTCGCGGTTGCAGCGGACCAACCCGGTCGAGCACGAGACCGAGTTCAACCGCATGTTCGGTGAGCTCGCCGCGCTCGAGCAGCACCGCCGGACCTTGCGCGAGAAGATCATCGGCGCGGGCTCGTGAGCTGGCCCTTCGGTGCACGTCCCGGCGGGCGCCCCGCGATCGAGGTCGCCGCGGGGGAGCGGGTGCTCGCGCACGCCGGCGAGGTGGGTGGCACCCGCGACGCGCTCTACCTCCCGCAGCGCGTTCTCTGGGAGCAGGTCGCCAGCGCCGACTGGGACCAGGAGGAGCGGACCCTGACCGTCGTCGAGGTCGCGCCCTTCGGCCAGCCGCAGCCGGTCCACGTCGTGCAGCTGGAGGAGGCCGGTCGCCTGCTGCAGCTCGTCCGTGAGCGGGTGACGGCGAGCATCGCGTTGCAGCGGCACGTCGCTGTCCGGGAGCGCCGCTCGGTCCGGATTCTGGCCCGCCAGGCCCCGGCGCTGCGCGGTGAGGTGTCCTGGTTCGTCGAGTACGACGACGGCCTGGACCCCGCCGATCCGCAGGTCGACGCGGCGGTGCAGGCGGCACTGGCGCAGGCGCGCACCGATCTCGGCGTCTGACCGCCCCTCGATTTTCTGCGGGGCCCCTGTCTTGCTAGGGTTTCCCCGCTGCACAGCCCTCACAGGTTGTGCGCAGTTCAATCCCCCGTAGCTCAACTGGCAGAGCATGCGACTGTTAATCGCAGGGTTATTGGTTCGAGTCCAATCGGGGGAGCAGATGAGCCCCGTCGGTCACCACCGGCGGGGTCTTCTCGTTCCCCGGTCGCCGGTGGGATGGGGCGCTTCGGCCCGCTGGGTGGCCGCTACAGTCCTCCGACATGGACCACGGTCGCTTCGGGAGCGCCTTCTCGGAGGCGCTGACTGCCAGGTCGATGAGCCTCGGGGCACTGCACCGGTCGCTGGAGGCCAGGGGCGTGCGGGTCAGCCTGGCGACCCTCAGCTACTGGCGCTCCGGACAGCGTGAGCCCGAGCAGGCCGGGTCACTTCGCGCGCTCGCCGAGATCGAACAGATCCTGCTCCTCGACCCGGGTGCGCTCGAGAGCCTCATCGAGCGTCGGCGGCGTCGGGTGGGCGACGACGTGCTCGCCGACCTGAGCGAGGACCACGAGGCGATCCGGTCGATGCTGGCCCAGCTCGACTTCCGCTCGCCCTCGGACCGCCTGGTCGACCGCGAGGTCACGCTGAAGTACGAGATCGGCGCCGATGGCGCGCCGCTGCGCAGCACCTACGTCGTGGTGGTCGAGTCGATCCAGCCGCAGGCCGACCGGCGGGCGAGCGTGCTGCGGATCCGTCCCGGGGCCGAGCCGCCCCGGATCACGCCACTCGGCGGGTACCACCTCGGCGAGGTCCTCCACGACCGCGAGCGCGGCATCGTGGTCGGCGAGATGCTCCTGGACCGCCCGCTCGTGGTGGGGGAGACCGCCCTGCTGGAGCAGGAGGTCGAGTACACGACCCCCGATCCGGACGACAACTGCTACTTCTACTGGGCGGTGCGCCGGATGACCTCGGTCAGCCTGTGGATCCGGTTCCACCCCGAGCTGGTCCCTGCGCGTTGCGAGCACTACACGATCCTCGACGGCGAGGAGCAGGTCGAGGAGCTGGAGACCTTCGGCTCGAGCGTCAGCCGGACCGTCAACGGTTTCGGACCCGGAACACTCGGGATCCGCTGGCACTGGAGCTGAGCCGACGGCGCAAGGGTTTGCCTCCAACGACACGAGGAAGCAACCGATGGTGCCGTTGAAGCGTCCTCTCAACCGTAGGGTGACGGAACTGTCCACGGGGAGGGAAGTGACATGCGCGCGTCCGCGGCAAGGGTCTGGTACGTCGTCATCGGCGTCGGACTGGTGGTGAGCCTGCTCATCGCGCTGCTCGCGCGCGGTGAGGGCGACACCCGCGGGCAGGCTCCGGTCGAGCCGCCCATCAAGGGCCCGACCGCGACCGTGGCAGCCGCCGGGGGACCCACCGGGGCGTCCGCGATGCCGAAGCAGCCCAACGTCGTCCTGGTGATGGCCGACGACATGCGGGTCGACGACCTCGCCTTCGCCCCCAACCTGCGCAAGCTGATCGCGGAGCACGGGGTGAGCTTCGAGAACTCCTTCGCGCCGTTCCCGCTGTGCTGCCCGAGCCGCGCCTCGTTCCTCACCGGGCAGTACGCCCACAACCACAAGGTGTGGTGGCACGACCCGCCGTACGGCTATGGCGCGTTCGACGACTCCCGCACGATCGCGACCTCGCTGAAGGACGCCGGCTACCGCACGGGCTTCATCGGCAAGTACCTCAACCGCTACGGCCTCGCCCGGTCGAAGGTCACCGGCGAGCCGTCGGCACGCTACGTCCCCAACGGCTGGGACGACTGGCGTGCTGCCGTCGAACCGCCGGGGGAGTCGGAGATCCACGGCAACACCTACGACTACATGGACACGCCGTTCAACGTGAACGGCACCATCGACAACAACTACCGCGGCGTCTACCAGACCGACGTCATCGGCGACATGTCCGTCGACATGTCCCGACGCTTCGCCCGCGGCAAGAAGCCGTTCTTCATGTACGTCAACTACATCGCCCCGCACCACGGGCAGCCCAACCCGCCCGACGAGCCCACCTATGTCGAGGACGAGGACGGCCACGAGGTCCACGTCGTGACGCCTGCGGTGCCCGACTGGGTGCGCGGACGCTTCGACGACCGGATCGAGCGCGCCTCGGGCGTGGCCCGCACCGGCGAGGAGATCGAGCTCGACGTCAGCGACAAGCCGCGCGAGCTGCAGAAGCGGATCCAGCCGCTCGGCGAGGAGGCCAAGGACGCGCTGCGCTTCGCCACCCGCCGTCGGGCCGAGGCGGTCTACGTCATGGACCGCAACATCGCCCGGCTGGTCGCCGAGCTCCAGCGCTCGGGCGCCTGGGAGGACACCGTGTTCGCCTTCACCTCGGACAACGGGATGATCATCGGCGAGCACGGCCTCGGCATGACGAAGGTCCGCGCCCAGGAGCCGTCCTTGCGGGTGCCGCTGCTGGTGACCGGCCCGGGCCTGCGGGCCAAGGAGCAGAAGCGCTACGACCCCATCTCGACGGTCGACCTCACTGCCACGATCCTGGACCTCGCCGACGCTGCTGCCTCCCACACCCCGGACGGCCAGAGCCGGGTGACCTCCTTGCTGGAGGGCGACCAGGGCTGGTCGACACCGGTCGTGACGGAGGCCGTGTTCACCTCGCGCGGCAAGGACCCCGCGTTCACCGACCTCCGCGGGACGATCGGCATCAGGACGAGTCGCTACTCCTACACGCGCTACAAGTCCGGCGAGACCGAGCTCTACGACCTGGTCGAGGACTCGCGCGAGGACACGAACGTCGCCGACGACCCGGCGTACGCCGAGGTGCGGGCCGCACTCGACGCGCTGTGGCCCCGGATCAAGGACTGCGCGGGCACCGAGTGCTCGGTGGAGCTCCCGAAGGAGCTGACCGCGACGCCGGCGACGAATCGCGACAACACCGTCGCCTACTGGACGGCGATCACCGCGGCCTACGGCTGGGACTGATCGGCGCCGCACAACTCCTTCACAGGAAGCCCACAGGTTGGTGGCAGAGTCTGGTGTCATGACCGAGACAGCCACCCGCCCTGACGGCACCCCGCTGCGCGCACTGGTCGTCGACGACGAGGTGAACATCGCCGAGCTGGTCGCCATGGCCCTGCGTTACGAGGGCTGGGCCGTCGAGACGGCCCACACCGGCAGCGAGGCGGTGGCCGCGGTCCGTGGCCAGGGACCGGACGTGGTCGTCCTGGACATGATGCTGCCGGACTTCGACGGCATGGAGGTGCTGCGCCGGATCCGCGCCGACGACCCGACGGTGCCGGTCCTCTTCCTCACCGCCAGGGATGCCGTCGAGGACCGCGTCGCCGGACTGACGGCCGGCGGTGACGACTACGTGACCAAGCCCTTCTCCCTCGAGGAGCTCGTGGCCCGCCTGCGGGCGCTCGTCCGGCGGGCGGGCACGGCCGTGGAGCAGAGCCGGTCCACCCTGGTCGTAGGCGACCTCCTCCTCGACGAGGACAGCCACGAGGTCACCCGTGCCGGTGAGCAGGTCTCGCTGACGGCGACCGAGTTCGAGCTGCTGCGCTACCTCATGCGCAACCCGCGGCGGGTGCTGAGCAAGGCACAGATCCTCGACCGGGTGTGGAACTACGACTTCGGGGGCCAGGCCAACGTCGTCGAGCTCTACATCTCCTACCTGCGCAAGAAGATCGACGCGGGCCGCGAGCCGATGATCCACACCATGCGGGGCGCGGGCTACGTCCTGAAGCCTGCGGCCTGATGCGGCACCTCGTGCCGCACTCGCTCACCTCGCGGCTGGTCGTCACCTCGGTGGCACTGGTCGCGATCGTGTCGTTGCTGATCGGGTCGGTCACGACCCTCGGCATGCGGGCCTGGTTGATGGACCGCCTCGACGACGACCTCTCCGACACCCTCCGCCGGGTCGATGTCATGCGCGACGTGGGTGTTCCGCCGACGATCCCCGGCAACGGAAACGGCAACGGCCGGGGCCCTGTCTTCGGCGAGATCGGCGCGGTGACACTGCTCCACGACGACGACGAGTCCGTGGGCTGGGTGATGGAGGACTCCTCGGCCGGACCGGTGCAGACGCCCCTCGAGGACGACGTCGTCGATGCGCTGCGTGAGGACCCCAGCCGTCAGGCGCGCACGATCGACCTGCCCGGGCTGGGCAGCTACCGCGTGGTGACCGGCCAGACTCGTGGAGGAGCCACCGCCGTGGTGGCGCTGCCGACCGAGGACGTCGACGAGGCCACGGCCTCGCTGGTTCGCATCGAGCTGGTGCTCGCGCTGGCCGGGATCGTCGCGGCGGCGCTCGGCGGCACGGCCGTCGTACGCCGCCAGCTGCGCCCACTGACCGAGGTGGCCGCCACTGCCCACGCCGTCGCCGCGTTGCCGCTGGACTCCGGCGAGATCGGGATCACCGAGCGCGTCCCGGAGCACCTGACCGATCCCCGCACCGAGGCCGGGCAGGTGGGGGCCGCGCTCAACCAGCTGCTGGCTCACGTCGAGTCGTCACTGTCGGCCCGTCATCGCAGCGAGCAGCAGGTGCGCCAGTTCGTCGCCGACGCCTCGCACGAGCTGCGCACGCCGCTGACCACGATCGCCGGCTACACCGAGCTCGCCCGTCGGCGTGGTGACGCGGAGACCTCGGCCGTGGCACTGGCGAAGGTGGAGGAGGAGGCGGCACGGATGACCGCGCTCGTCGAGGACCTGCTGCTGCTGGCCCGCCTGGACTCCGGCCGCCCCCTGGCCGTGGAGACCGTCGACCTGACCCGGCTCCTGCTGGAGGCGGTCGACGACGCCCGGGTCGTGTCCCCCGAACACCGGTGGCAGATCGTGCTCCCCGAGGACGGTGAGCCGATCGAGGTCGCGGGGGACGGGAACCGCCTCCACCAGGTCATCACCAACCTGTTGACCAATGCACGCAAGTACACCCCCGGCGGCACCACCGTCACCGTCACGGTGCGCCCCGACGGGTTCGACGTCCACGACGACGGTCCGGGCTTCGCGCCGGACCTGGCCAGCACCGCGTTCGAGCGGTTCACCCGTGGCGACGCGTCGCGACACCGCTCCGACGGCATCGGGCTGGGACTCGCGCTGGTGCAGGCGATCGTGGCTGCGCACGGAGGTGCAGTGACGCTGGCGAGCGAGCCCGGCGACACCCGGATCTCGGTGCGCTGGGGCGCTGCCGAGCCCGCCTGATCGAGCATCTCCAACGACCAGGATCCAACCATGTCACGGCTGTGGCGGGTGGGAATGATTTTGCCTTGGGAGGTCTTCTCAAGGCGCTGTGACGTGCGCCACGCTGGCGCGGCCAGCAACATTCTCGAAGGCCTCGGGGCCGCCTGCTCCCCAGGAGAAGTGCATGCCCACACATCGCCGGCACCGTCGTCTCGCGCCCACACCCGCCCACTCCCGACGCCTCGGCGCCGTCGGCCTGTCCACGGCCCTGCTCGCCGGCCTCTCGGCGGTGCTCCTGCCGGCCCAGGCCCAGACCACCGTCACCCCGTCCGAGCCGGGCCCGACTCCCGTCGTACGCGGCAGCTCGGTGACGGTCAACGTCGACCGCGCGGCCATGCACTACTCGCGCAGTTCGGTCTCGGCGAACTACGCCCAGGCATCCGCCTCCGCCGTCGCGCTCACCGGGTGCAAGGGGGACAACCCCGCCGGCACCAACGCGTCGCCGCGCACGGTGGTCACCGTCAAGGACCCGACCGGGGCGACAATCCTGACCTCGACCTCCCCGGCCCGCAACATCGGGCTGGGCGGATTCCTGACGACGCCGACCAACCAGCCACTGAGCCCCCAGCCGGCTCCGGGCAACGCCAACTACCGCGGTGACTTCCCGGGCAGCACCCATCACGGCTTCCAGGCCACCCTGGATCTCGCCGGCAAGCCCGCCGGTGTCTACACGGTGACGACGACGAACAGCAACACGGTCAAGACCGGCTTCGGAGCGTGCTCCTTCGCGACCCCGGTCGCCGTCGGCTCCGGCTTCGGCACCACCTCCACGCCCGGACCGGACGTCGTCGAGACGACCTTCGAGTACCGCCCGTGGGCCACCCAGTTCGTCGACGTGTTCGGCAAGGGCGGCGTGCGCGCCAACATCGAGCCGGCCGAGTACGAGTACTCGGTGGACGCTCAGAACTCGGCGATCTTCGCCGGTGACCCGGTCCTTGCCGGCACCGGTCGCAACCAGCAGTTCTACGGTCTGTCAGGTGGCTTCCCGCTGCCGAGCGATCCGGCCGCCTGCATGGCCGACCCGTCGAGCTGCCTGCCCTCGAACGCCACCAGGTGCGTCCCGTCCTCCGGCTGCACGCCGCGGATCATGTTCATCGACCGTCCGGTCCGCGCCTCGGACCCGAACGGCCTGGTCGGTGTCTTCGACCTCGACACCAAGGCATTCGTGGCCTACGCGACGATCAACGGCACGACCCGCACGCTGATGTCGCTCGGCACGGCGAACGACGCCCACTACCGCGACCTGCTCACCAAGCTGGCTGCTGGCGCGGCCACCCAGGGCATCGACCTCACCTCGATCCTGGCGACCCAGGTCAACGTGGGGACGGGCAGCAAGAGGATCTCGCTGAGCCTGCTGAACGGCCTGCAGATCGACCCGAGCACCGCACCGGGCGGTGTGCAGATCTCCTCGGACGCCACCGTCCAGGCGGGCATCGTGCTCGACATCTACAGCTCGCTCCGGCTCACCGGTGGCGCCTGTGTCGCGAACAGCGCGAGCTCGTCGACCGAACCCGAGCGGTTCACGCCGAAGGAGGACAACGGCTACACGGTGAAGAAGTCCGACCTCCTGCCCGAGGTGCCCGGCGTGGGCCCGCTGGCGGCGATCGTGGGCGGACCGCTCTACCACATCTCCGGCAAGTTCAAGTCCGATGCACTCGTCAACACCGCGACGGCTGTCATCGGTCTGGACACGGCGGCCGGTGAGCCCAACGGCTACCCGGTGTGGATCTCGCCGTTCCTCAGCGGCGTGAACACCGCTGCGCCGCGGACGATGGACTTCCTCGGCACCGGCACCTGGTCGGCCAGCGAGTCGCCGGTCCTCAGCGGCTGCCTGGTGGTCGACTTCCTCCTCGGCACCGGTGTCGCGGTCCACAACAACCCGCTCCCGGTCGGGCTCGGCACCGTCTTCGACCCGCTCGCCACGCCGACCCCCGCGGCGGAGCGGCTGACCGACGCACTCAACGACGCCGTCGACGACGTCATCGGCCAGGTCACCGCAGACCCGCAGGTGAGCTCGTTGCTGTCGCAGGTGACGGCGCTGTTGCCGCTGTCCTGAGCAGTACCCAGCAAGGAGCCCGGGGCCGGGCGGGGGAGACCTCGCCCGGCCCCGGAGCCGTGCCCGTCCACCGCTCACAGGGTCTGCACAGTCGTCCCCGACCCCCAGCACAGGGCGGATCGACAGCCTGACGGCGTGATACGAGAGCTCTTCGGTCGAGCGCGTTCCCTGCGGCGCCGCCCCCGACGCCTGGTCCTGGTTCTCTTCGTGGTGGTGCTGGCCTCGGCGGCAGCTGGTGGCTGGCTGCTGGTGCGTGGCGAGGAGTCCGCCGCCGCGGCGCCGACGACCGCAACCGTCGGCACCCAGACCCTCAAGCAGACGGTGACCGCGAGCGGCACGCTGGAAGCCGCGACCACCGACGACCTGTCCTTCGAGGTGAGCGGCACCGTGAGCGCCGTGTACGTCGAGCCTGGCGACACGGTCCGCAAGGGCCAGAAGCTCGCTGCGGTGGGCGCCGCCGTCCTCCAGGCGGAGCTCGACGCAGCACAGAGTGAGCTCGACGCGGCCGAGGCCGCTCGCTCCGAACACCTTGCCGAGGGCGCGTCCGAGGAGCAGACCAGCGCTGACGAGGCCGCCGTCCGGGCGGCGGAGTCGGGCCTCGAACAGGCCGACGAGGCGCTGGCGGGTGCTGTCCTGCGCGCCACCTCGGCCGGCACCGTCACCGCGGTCGGGCTCGAGGTCGGCGACAGCGCCGGCACCTCGAGCGGATCACCGTCGGGCTCCTCGACCGGAACGTCGACCGGCTCCTCGACCGGAACGTCGACCAGCACCGCCACAGGTACCGTCACCGTCGTCTCGACCGGGCACTTCGTGGTCGAGGCGACCGTCGCCAGTGACGACATCGAGCAGGTGACCAAGGGCCTCCAGGCCGAGATCACCGTCACCGGGGTCGACGAGACCGTGTACGGCACGGTCGCGGAAGTCGGCCTCGTCGCGTCGGCCGACTCCTCCGGCGCGGCAGCCTTCCCAGTGACGATCGAGGTCACCGGAGAGCGCGACGACCTCTACGCGGGCACCTCCGCCGACATCGCCGTCGTCGTCAGCCAGCGCGCCGACGTGCTCACCGTCGACAGCCGCGCCATCCGGACCGACGGCGACACGACGTACGTCGAGAAGGTCACCGACCCCGCCACCGGCGCCACGACCCGGACCGGGATCGAGACGGGTGAGACCTCGGGCATGGCGACCGAGGTCGTCTCCGGGCTCGCCGAGGGCGACGTCGTGGAGGTGCCCGGATTCACCGGCCCCGGGGGCGGCGGCGACGAACAGATGCAGGAGCTGCGCCAGCAGATGCAGCAGGGCGGCGGGATGCCCGAGGGCTTCACCCCGCCCGACGGCGCCACCTTCCCCGGCGGGGGCAGCCGATGAGCGCGATCATCGAGCTGGAGGGCGTCCGCAAGACCTATCGCACCGGCTCGATGGAGTTCGAGGCCCTCCGCGGCGTCGACATCCGGATCGACGAGGGCGAGTACGTCGCCGTGATCGGTCCCTCCGGTTCCGGCAAGTCGACCCTGATGAACCTGCTCGGCTGCCTGGACCTGCCGTCCGAGGGCCGCTACGTGCTGGCCGGGGAGGACACCTCACGCCTCGACGAGGCGGCACTCGCCGCGATCCGCAACCGCCGGATCGGGTTCGTGTTCCAGCAGTTCCACCTGCTCCCGTCCATGACGGCGTGGCGCAACGTCGAGCTTCCCCTGATCTATGCAGGTGTGCCCCGCGCCGAGCGCAAGGAGCGGGCGGTCTCGGCCCTGACGCGGGTGGGCCTCGGGGACCGGATCGACCACCGGCCCGGTGAGCTCTCCGGAGGCCAGCAACAGCGGGTCGCGGTGGCACGGGCGCTCGTCACCGAGCCGGCCCTCCTGCTGGCCGACGAGCCGACCGGCAACCTCGACTCCCGTTCGACCCGCGACGTGCTCGGTCTCTTCGACGAGCTGCACACGAGCGGGCGCACCATCGTGCTCATCACCCACGAGCCCGAGGTGGCCGCCCGCGCGCAGCGCAACCTGGTGTTCGACGACGGCCGGATCACCGTCGACCGCCCGACCGCCGCGGTGGCGCCAGCGGGGGCGTCGTGAACTGGTGGGAGACGGTCCGGTCCGGCCTGGCCGCGATCCGATCGCACCGGTTGCGGTCCTCGTTGACCGTGCTCGGCATCGTCATCGGCATCTCCTCGGTCATCCTCACCGTCGGCCTCGGCCAGGGTGCGCAGAAGGAGGTCGAGGACCAGATCGACGCCCTCGGCTCCAACCTGCTGATCGTCTCGCCCGGCAGCACGACCGACAGCTCGGGCATGCGCGGTGGCTTCGGGTCGGCCTCCACGCTCACCGTCGCCGACGCGTCGGCGCTCGCTGACCGCACGGCCGTGCCCGACGTGGTTCGCGTCGCGCCGGCGACGACGAGCTCGGTCTCCCTGGTGAACGGCGAGACCAACTGGACCACCTCCCTGGTGGGTACGACGACCGACTGGCTCGACGTGCGCAGCCGCGAGCTGTCCGCGGGCCGCTTCTTCACCGCTGCCGAGGCAGCGAGCGGAGCCTCGGTCGTGGTGATCGGGCCGGACACCGCATCAGAGCTGTTCGGACGACAGAGCCCCGTGGGCCAGCAGCTGAGCGTCGATGGGACCCGCCTGACCGTGGTCGGCGTGCTGTCGTCGTCCGGTGCCTCCTCGTCCGGGACCAGCGAGGACGACCTCGGGGTGGTGCCGGTCGGCACCGCCGATGCCCTGACCGGCACGACCACCTCGACGGTGTCGACGATCTATGTCGAGGCAGCGAGCGAGGACCTGCTGGCGGCGGCGCACCAGGAGGTCCAGGCACTCCTGGCCAGTCGGCACGGGGTCACCACGGCTGACGCCGACTTCTCCATCGCCACCCAGGACTCGCTCGTCGAGACGGCCAACGAGACGAACCGGACCTTCACCGTCCTGCTCGGCGGTGTCGCAGCGATCTCGCTCCTCGTCGGGGGCATCGGCGTCATGAACATCATGCTCGTCTCGGTCACCGAGCGGATCCGCGAGATCGGCCTGCGCAAGGCGCTCGGTGCCGCCCCGACCGTGATCCGGCGGCAGTTCCTCGTGGAGGCGTCCCTGCTCGGACTGACCGGCGGACTGGTGGGCGTGCTCGTCGGCGTCATCGGTGCGCAGGTGTTGCCGCACCTCATCGACCAGGCCGTTGCCGTGTCCGCCCTCGCCACGCTGGCGGCGCTGGCCACCTCGCTCGCCCTCGGCGTCGGCTTCGGGGTCTACCCCGCGAGCCGAGCCGCTCGACTCACCCCCATCGACGCACTCCGCAGCGAGTGACCCCATGACCTCCCGAGGAGACACCTTCATGAACACGACCAGCTCGCCCCGCCGTCCCGGCCGCATCGCCCGTCCCGCCGGTGCGCTGGCCTCCGGGGCGGTCCTCGCCGCCCTGCTCGTCGGGTGCGGTGGAACCGACGAGCCGACCGCCACGGACGCGACGGATGCGGCGAGCACGCCACAGTCCGGCCAGCCGCGCCCGGGCGGCCAGGGCGGCATGCCCGGCACCTCCGGCCTCATCGCCGCTGTCGACGGCGACGTCCTGCAGGTCCAGAGCCAGATGACGGGCCAGGTCGCAGTCACCGTGGGTGCCGAGACCACGATCACCGAGCAGGGTGCGGCAACGCTCGCCGACGTGACCGAGGGCGTGTGCGTCGTGGTGCGGTCTGCCGACTCCGGGAACACCGGTGACGCGGGCGATGACGAGGATGCGGCGCCCACGGAGGTCACGGCTGCGACGGTCTCGCTCTCGCCGGCCACCGCCGACGGATGCTCCGCCGGCGGGTTCGGCGGGTTCGGCGGGGGCGGTCCGGGCGGCCCCGGTGGAGGCGAGCGGCCGACCGACCTGCCGACCGATGGGGAGGGCCGGCCTGCGGGCGGGCGTCCCGGGGGTCTCGGCGCGGTCGGTGAGGTGACGTCGGTCGACGACGGTGGCTTCGTCGTCGACGGGCCGAACGGTGCGGTGACGGTGACCGTCACCGGCGACACGACCTACACCCAGCAGGTGGAGGCCACCAGCAGTGCGCTCACGGCCGGACGGTGTGCTCGGGTCGAGGGCGACGCGGACGACACCGGAGCGGTGAGCGCCACCTCCATCCAGGTCAGCGACGCAGTGGACGACCAGTGCGGGCGCTGATCAGGTCCCGCCGGGTGGCGCTGCCCCTGGCCGCGCTGGCGCTGGCGGGCACGGGTGTCGCGGCGTACGGCGCCGTGGCTGACGACAGCGCCCACTACCGCACCGTCGACGCGACGGTCGGTGACGTCGAGCAGGAGCTGACCCTCTCGGGGGTCATCGCGCCGAGTGGTCGCTCCGACCTCACGTTCGCGACCAGCGGCACCGTCGCGCGGGTCCGTGTCGCGCAGGGGGCGGCGGTCAGCCGCGGAGACGTCATCGCGGTGCTGGACCGGGCGTCCCTGCGGGCGGCGGTGGACGCTTCCGCGTCGGACCTGGCGGATGCGAAGGCGCAGCTCGCGCAGGACCGTGCCGACCAGGCCGCCGCCGTGACGACGACGACCGGTTCCGCTGACACCTCGGGAGGATCGACCAGCGGCAGCGGCAGCGGTGGGCGGGAAGCGGATGGTGCCGCGAGCCAACCGTCGGCTGCCACCACGAAGGTCCTCGCCGATCTCGCTGTCCAGCAGGACGCGGTCCAGTCCACGCAGACGGCGGCGTCCACAGCGCTCGCCGCCGCCTCCACCGCCCTGGCCGCCCAGCAGGTTGCCTGCTCGGACCCGGCGGTCGTCACCGTCGAGGGCGCGGCGGACGGCGGGGAGGGGGACGTCGACAGCACCACCTCGACCGCGGTGCTCAGCGAGGACTGCACCGCCGCCCTGACACTGGTGCAGTCCGCCCAGGCAGCAGCGGCCGAGACCCAGACCGCCCTCCAGGGCGCCCTGGTGAGCCTCGGCTCGACACTGACCAAGGCCCTCGGCAGCGTGGATGCCGCGGCGACGTCGGGAACACCTGCGAGCTCGGGCACACCCGCGACCGCCGCTGCCAGCCCAGCCAGCCCCGCGAGTTCAGCCAGCCCGGCGAGTTCAGGTGGATCGGGTGGTTCCGACGCCGCGGCCCGGACGGTCACGGCGGCGACCCTCGCGCAGGACCAGGCCGGCATCGATCGCGCCGCCGCGAGCCTCGCGGCAGCAAAGGCCGACCTGGCCGGCTCCGTCGTCCGGGCTCCTGCCGACGGCACCGTGGCGGCGCTGTCGGTCTCCTCCGGAGCCGACGTGTCGGCCGGCGACACCGTCGCGACGGTCATCGCCCCCGGCCTCACCACCGTCGCCGTCGAGGTGTCCGCGGCCCAGGCCGCCCAGCTCGCCGTCGGTACGACGGTGCAGGTCACTCCCGCAGGAGCCACGGACCCACTGCCCGGCACGGTCGGCCGCGTCGACCACACAGCATCGACGACGTCGACCAGCACCACGACGTACGGCGTGGAGATCGTCCTGGACGACCGCGACCTCTCCCTGGCCGACGGCATGACAGCATCGGTGACGGCGGTCGTCGGTTCCGCGGACGGCGTGGTCGTGGTGCCCGCGTCGGCGGTCAACGACGGCACGGTCACGGTGCTGGACGACCAGGGCCAGGTGCAGCGGGTGCGGGTCACCACGGGCGTCGTCGGCGGGACGGCGGTCGAGATCGTGGACGGAGTCGAGGCGGGCGACGAGGTCGTCCTCGCCGACCTCGATGCCGCGCTCCCCGGCGCCGACACGGACACCGGCACGCAGGGATCCGGCGGCTTCGGCGGCCTCGGCGGTGGCAACGGAGGCTTCACCGGAGGTCCGCCGGGTGGTGGCCGGCCCGGTCGCTGAGTCCCCGTGTGGTCGCTCGAGGGCGGATCGGCGCGAAATCCGGTGGCGCCGCGTGCGGGCCGTGAGTCACGCTGCGGAGGTGAGCACGTGGTCCAGCGCAGTGTGGGCGGGGGAGGAGTTCCTCGCCGACCTGCGTGCGTTCGTCGCCGGCGCGATCGGGGAGCCCGACCGGGTCGACCGGGTCGCGCTGCGGCCGTGGTCGGCGGTGTGGCGGGTGAGCGCGGGAGGTGAGGTCGCCTATGCCAAGCAGAACTGTCCCGGACAGCTCCACGAAGCCGGCCTGGTCGCGACGCTGGCCGAGGTCGCGCCCGGACGCCTGCCACGCGTCCTCGCTGTGGACCGGGACCGCGGGTTGCTGCTGACCTCCGACCTCGGCCCCACCCTCGAGGAGCAGGGCAGGGGCGGCGATGTCGACGTGTGGTGCCGGATCGTCGCGGAGTCCGCGGCGTTGCAGCGTCGGGTGCGCGCCGCGGGCGTCGACCTCGCCCTGACCACGATGGCTCCCTGTGACGCGTCCACCTACCTGGCCAACGCCGTCGGCCACCTCGCCGCACTGGGTCCGGGTGATCCCCGCCGACTCACCCCGGAGGTCGCCGGACGGTTGGGCCACCTGATTCCTCAGGTCGACCGCTGGGCGGACCGGATCGAGGACGTCGACCTGCCCCTGACGCTGGTCCACAACGACCTGAACGCCTCCAATGTCGCGGTGGGAGGGAACGGGCTGCGGCTGCTCGACTTCGGCGACGCCGTGGTCGCTGATCCACTCGCCGACCTGCTGGCGCCCTTGTGCTCGCTGCAGCGCGAGCTGGGCGCCGGCTCCGATGACCCCCGGTTGTGGCGCGTCGCCGACGCCGCACTGGAGGTGTGGAGCGATCTCGCGCCGATGGCCGAGCTCCGTGCCGTGCTGCCCGCGTCCCTGCAGCTGGCCCGTCTCGCCCGCGTCGAGTCCTGGCGCCGGTGCGTCGCGACCATGACGAGCGCGGAGCAGGCGGACTGGGGCGCGGTCCCGGCCCGCTGGTTGGGCCTGCTGCTCGAGGCCCCGCCGCTCGGTGTCAGCCCGGTCGGGGCGCGTACATGATCACGGCGACGCCGACCAGGCACAGCAGCGCGCCGCTCACGTCGTAGCGATCGGGCCGGAACCCGTCCATCGCCATGCCCCAGGCGAGCGATCCGGCGACGAAGACCCCGCCGTACGCCGCGAGGATCCGTCCGAACTGGGCGTCCGGCTGCAGTGTTGCGACGAACCCGTAGAGGCCGAGCGCGATCACGCCCGCGCCGATCCAGATCCAACCCTTGTGCTCGCGCACGCCCTGCCAGACCAGCCAGGCACCGCCGATCTCGGCGACGGCGGCTGCTGCGAAGAGGGCGATCGAACGCAGGGTGTCCACGGGGACATGGTCCCAGACGAGCAACACCCCAGCGCCGGGCCGGGGCCCGGGGCTAGGGTGATGCGCGCGCATGGAGGGGCGGTAGCTCAGTCGGTCAGAGCAGAGGACTCATAATCCTTGGGTCGTGGGTTCGAGCCCCACCCGCCCTACGAGCTGGTCACTTCCAGACGACGGGCTTTCCGTCGAACTGGTCGTAGCCGGCCTCGTCCGCACCGCCGCTGAACTGGACGCCGTCGACGACGGAGCCCTTCGTGGCGAGGGCGGGGACACAGGCCTTGGCGGTGTCGCCGACGGCCGAGTCGTACTCGAAGCCGCCGCCGTCGCACGGTGCGAAGTCACCGAAGATGATCAGGCTGCCGGCCTTGCTCGCGCCGGTGAGACCGTCGAAGTCGCTGCCGGCGGTGTAGCCGCCGAAGCCCTCCGCGCCCACGGACAGGATCTTCATGTCGAGGTTGATGTAGAAGGGCGTGAAGTCCGCAGCGTTCTTGACCTTCGCGGCCTCGAGGTCGGCGGCGGTGCCCTCGGAGATGCCGGTGACCGTCACCTCGACCGTCGCGGTGCCGTCGGTGCCGTAGGTGAGCGGCAGCACCGCGGTGTCGCCGATGGACAGCTCGGTGCCGGGGGCGGTGACGTCGCCGGCCGGGGCCTGACCCTCGGTGCTGTCGGTGGACTCGGTCGGAGTCGACTCGGTGGGGGTCTCGCTGGGGGAGTCGTCGGTGGTGGCCTCGGACGTCGGGTCGTCGGCACCTGCGGGGGCCTCGTCGTCCTGGCAGGCGCTGAGCGCGAGGATCGCGAGAAGGGCGGCGGGCATGGCGAGCTTGCGGGACATCTTCATTCCTTTGGCCGAGTGCATGATGTGTCCTGTCTTCCCCGTGCGTGGCAACTTCACACCCGGGGTGCCGAGACCTGGGCCACATCAGCCGTACGCTGCGAGTCGTGATCAAGTACCTCGGCTCCAAGCGCACCCTGGTGCCGGTGCTCGGGGACCTCGCCGTCGCCGTCGGAGCCAGGAGCGCCGTCGACCTGTTCACGGGCACCACCCGCGTGGCGCAGGAGTTCAAGCGGCGCGGTCTCGTGGTCACGGCCGCCGACCTGGCGTCGTACTCCGCCGTGCTGAGCGACTGCTTCGTGGCGACCGACTCCGGGACCGTGGACGAACGGGCCCTGGCCTCGGAGCTCGAGCGGCTCAACGACCTGCCCGGGCACCGCGGCTACTTCACCGAGACGTTCTGCGAGAAGTCGCGGTTCTTCCAGCCCCGCAACGGTGCACGCGTCGATGCCGTCCGTGACGCGATCGAACGCGACCACCCGCCGGGCAGTCCGCTCCGCCCGGTGCTCCTCACCAGCCTGATGCTGGCCGCGGACCGGGTCGACTCGACCACCGGTGTCCAGATGGCCTACCTGAAGAACTGGGCGCCGCGCGCCCACCGCGAGCTCGAGCTCCTGAGGCCAGATCTCCTGCCGGGCCCGGGTGCCACCGTGTCCGGCGACGTCCTCGCGACCATCGCCGACCTGCCGGCGTCCGACCTCGTCTACGTCGATCCGCCGTACAACCAGCATCGGTACTTCGCGAACTACCACATCTGGGAGACCCTGGTCCGCTGGGACGCCCCCGAGCACTACGGCATCGCGTGCAAGCGCGTCGACACCCGCGAGCAGCGCAACGTCTTCAACAGCCGGCGCACCATGCCCGCCGCGCTGGCCGAGGTGATCGCACAGGTGCGCGCCGAGGTCGTGGTCGTCTCCTACAACGACGAGTCGTGGGTCAGCCGCGAGGAGATGACCCGGTCGCTGCTCGACGCCGGCCACGCCGAGGTGGGTGTCCTCGCCTTCGAGCGCAAGAGGTACGTCGGCGCGCAGATCGGCATCCACAACGCCGCGGGCAAACGGGTCGGTGAGGTCGGGCGGCTGCGCAACGTCGAGTACGTCTTCGTGGCCGGCGATGCCGACCGGGTCGAGGCAGCAGTGCGCGGCCACGACGCCGTCAGCGTGCCGACGCCCCCGCGATGAGCAGGAGCCCGTCCTCCTCCACGAGCCGGAGGGTGATCGCCTCGGTCCGCCGCGAACCTCCCGGCAACGAGTAGCGGTAGGTGTAGCTCACCGACAGTGCGTCGGGATCGGGGGTCACGCTGAGGATCTGCGGGTCGGAGATCGCGCCCCACACCTCGCGGTAGCGGGGACTGGCGCTCTGGTACTCCGGCGTGAGGCGCGCATAGCCACGGTCGGGGTCACGGCTCGCCGTCGTCACGTAGTCGCGGGCGAACTCCTCGAGCTCGTCCGCGGTGACACTCCCTTCCGTCTCCGTCGGCCCGTCCTCCGGCTCACCGGGCTCCTCGGTCGCCGAGGACTCCTCGCTGGTGGGGCCGCTGCTCGAGTTCCGCGCGGCAGGCCGGTCGTCCGGATCGTCCGTGCCGGTGAAGAGCAGCACGGCGCCGACCAGCCCCAGGCCGACGATCAGGGCGGCTCCGGCCACAGTCAGCAGCATGCCCTTCGAGCGGGGCGGCGCCGGTGGCGCCGGCACCCGGGCACGGAGGTAGGCGACCACGTCGGCCATCGTCGGACGCTCCCGCGGATCCACCACCAGTGCCAGCTCGACGAGCGGTGCGAGCCAGCCGATGTCGCGCGGAGCGACGTCCGCGACGGTGGGGGGAACCCCCGGCCGCGGGACGTGCCCCGTCGTCACGAAGAGGAGTACGGCGGCAAAGGACCACACATCGGCAGCCGCCGGGTGCGGCCGGAGCCCCACGCTCGGGTCCGGTGCGACGAACGAGGGGTCGGGCGGGACCGACGTCCGGTCGAGCAGCAGCGCGTGTCCTGCGGGGTCGACCTGGACCGCGCTGGGGGAGACCGCGCCGTGGGAGCCGGAGACGGTGTGGATCGAGGCGAGCGACTCCGCGACGGGCAGCAGCAGCCGGGCGGCGTCGTCGGGGCCGAGGACACCGCGGGTGCGGACGCGGTCGGTCAGCCGCGCGTCGTACTCGCTCACCCGGCCAAGGTACCCACCGGGGGGCCCTGGTGACCCGGATTTGGCGAGGGCTCTCCGTGCGCGGCGCTGAACCGGATGGGCCGGGGGTGCCCGAATGCGGCAGGCTGGGGGCCGGGAAGTCCCCGTGTCACCAACTGGAAGGAACGACGTTGTCCGTCGACCCCACCCTCCTCGACGACCTCGAGTGGCGAGGCCTGCTGGCCGAGTCCACCGATCGCGACGCGCTGCGCGCGGCGCTCACGGAGGGCAGCGTCCGGTTCTATGTCGGCTTCGACCCGACCGCGCCGAGCCTGCACATGGGCAACCTGGTCCAGATCCTCACCGCGATGCGCCTCCAGCGCGGCGGTCACACGCCGTTCGCGCTCGTCGGTGGCGCGACCGGGATGATCGGCGACCCACGGGACTCGGGGGAGCGGACCCTGAACTCGCTCGACACGGTCCAGGAATGGACCGCGCGCGTGCGCGGCCAGATCGAACCCTTCCTGTCCTTCGAGGGCGAGAACGCCGCCACCATGGTCAACAACTTCGACTGGACCGAGGGACTCTCGGTCATCGACTTCCTGCGCGACATCGGCAAGCACTTCCCGGTGAACCGGATGCTCGCCCGGGAGACCGTGCGTCGGCGCCTGGAGTCCGGCATCAGCTACACCGAGTTCTCCTACGTCCTGCTGCAGTCGATGGACTTCCTGACCCTGCACCGGCAGCACGGAGTGACCCTCCAGTTCGGTGGGTCCGACCAGTGGGGCAACCTCACCGGCGGCGTCGAGCTGATCCGCAGGGCTGAGGGTGGCTCCGCCCACGCGTTCGCGACACCGTTGATCACGAAGGCCGACGGCACCAAGTACGGCAAGACCGAGGGCGGCGCCCTGTGGCTGGACCCGGTCCTGATGCCGCCGTACGCGTTCCACCAGTTCTGGCTCAACGTCGAGGACGAGAAGGTCGTCGAGCTCCTCCGGGTCTTCACCTTCCTCCCGCGCGCCGAGATCGAGGCGCTGGAGCAGCGACACACGGAGAAGCCGTTCCTGCGCGAGGCCCAGAAGGTCCTGGCCGACGAGGTGACCACGTTGGTGCACGGAGCGGCCGAGACGGCGAGCGCCAAGGCCGCGGCCGAGGCGTTGTTCGGGGGCGGGGACGTCACCTCCCTCTCCGCGGCGACGCTCGAGGCAGCCCTGGGCGAGGCGGGCACCGTCGAGCTCGACAGTGGCACCGCCCTCCCCGACGTGAGCGAGCTGCTGGTGCTCACCGGGCTGGCCAAGTCCAGGAGCGAGGCGCGCCGCACGGTCACCGAGGGCGGCGCGTACGTCAACAACGTCCGCATCGAGGACCCGGCACACGTCCCTGCGGCGAGCGACCTGATCGCCTCGTCCTGGCTGGTCCTGAGGCGTGGCAAGAAGCGGTTTGCGGGCGTGCGCGTGGGCTGAAATGCCCCTCTGGAGGTGGCCTCGGAGTCGCCTCCAGAGCAGTGTGGCCCGGGTCACGTCGTTTCGATTTGTGCTTCTGGGCCCCTGGCCGTAATGTTCTCTGTGTCGCCGGGTGCGGCGGGAAGCAAGACAGCGATCAGCTGGATGGCTTCCGGCCCCGCGACCACAAGCCCTCGAGATCCGAACTTCGAGTGCTGGTCCGAAAAGCAAGCCTTGCGGGTTTGGTACAGACCAGGACGACGGACTAGAGTCACGGGGCAACGCATCAGCCCGAGGACGAACCGGCCCTGGCCGGGAAACCTCGGAGCGTGTGATGTTTGAGAACTCAACAGTGTGTCATGCATAGATTGTTGTGACGTTTGTAATGCGTCCGGCCATCGTCTGCTCTTTGGGGTGGGTGTTTGGTTGGGTGTGTGTTTTCGGCAATGAATTGATTCTGACAACTTTGTCAGGGTTTGTTTGATTGTCAGGTTTAGCTTTTCTTATGGAGAGTTTGATCCTGGCTCAGGACGAACGCTNGCGTGTGATGTTTGAGAACTCAACAGTGTGTCATGCATAGATTGTTGTGACGTTTGTAATGCGTCCGGCCATCGTCTGCTCTTTGGGGTGGGTGTTTGGTTGGGTGTGTGTTTTCGGCAATGAATTGATTCTGACAACTTTGTCAGGGTTTGTTTGATTGTCAGGTTTAGCTTTTCTTATGGAGAGTTTGATCCTGGCTCAGGACGAACGCTGGCGGCGTGCTTAACACATGCAAGTCGAGCGGAAAGGCTCCTTCGGGGGTACTCGAGCGGCGAACGGGTGAGTAACACGTGAGTAATCTGCCCTGCGCTCTGGGATAGCCACCGGAAACGGTGATTAATACCGGATAGGACCACTTCACGCATGTGATGGTGGTGGAAAGTTTTTTCGGCGCAGGATGTGCTCGCGGCCTATCAGCTTGTTGGTGAGGTAATGGCTCACCAAGGCTTTGACGGGTAGCCGGCCTGAGAGGGTGACCGGTCACACTGGGACTGAGACACGGCCCAGACTCCTACGGGAGGCAGCAGTGGGGAATATTGGACAATGGGCGGAAGCCTGATCCAGCAACGCCGCGTGAGGGATGACGGCCTTCGGGTTGTAAACCTCTTTCAGTACCGACGAAGCGAAAGTGACGGTAGGTACAGAAGAAGGACCGGCCAACTACGTGCCAGCAGCCGCGGTAATACGTAGGGTCCGAGCGTTGTCCGGAATTATTGGGCGTAAAGGGCTCGTAGGCGGTTTGTCGCGTCGGGAGTGAAAACACTGGGCTTAACTCAGTGCTTGCTTCCGATACGGGCAGACTAGAGGTATGCAGGGGAGAATGGAATTCCTGGTGTAGCGGTGAAATGCGCAGATATCAGGAGGAACACCGGTGGCGAAGGCGGTTCTCTGGGCATTACCTGACGCTGAGGAGCGAAAGTGTGGGGAGCGAACAGGATTAGATACCCTGGTAGTCCACACCGTAAACGTTGGGCGCTAGGTGTGGGGCCTATTCCATGGGTTCCGTGCCGTAGCTAACGCATTAAGCGCCCCGCCTGGGGAGTACGGCCGCAAGGCTAAAACTCAAAGGAATTGACGGGGGCCCGCACAAGCGGCGGAGCATGCGGATTAATTCGATGCAACGCGAAGAACCTTACCTGGGTTTGACATACACCGGAAGCCTCTAGAGATAGAGGTCTCTTTGATACTGGTGTACAGGTGGTGCATGGCTGTCGTCAGCTCGTGTCGTGAGATGTTGGGTTAAGTCCCGCAACGAGCGCAACCCTCGTTCTATGTTGCCAGCACGTAATGGTGGGGACTCATAGGAGACTGCCGGGGTCAACTCGGAGGAAGGTGGGGATGACGTCAAGTCATCATGCCCCTTATGTCCAGGGCTTCACGCATGCTACAATGGCCGGTACAAAGGGCTGCGATCCCGTGAGGGGGAGCGAATCCCAAAAAGCCGGTCTCAGTTCGGATTGGGGTCTGCAACTCGACCCCATGAAGTCGGAGTCGCTAGTAATCGCAGATCAGCAACGCTGCGGTGAATACGTTCCCGGGCCTTGTACACACCGCCCGTCACGTCACGAAAGTCGGCAACACCCGAAGCCGGTGGCCTAACTGTTTACAGAGGGAGCCGTCGAAGGTGGGGCTGGCGATTGGGACGAAGTCGTAACAAGGTAGCCGTACCGGAAGGTGCGGCTGGATCACCTCCTTTCTAAGGAGCACACCCAGGATCGGCAGCCGAATGAGTTGTTGACRTATGGGGTGTTCACTAGTGGAACACAATGATTGTTGGCTCAGGTTTCTGGGTCTGTACGCATGACATGCTGTTGGGTGTCTGAGGCATCAGACGCGCTCATGGACTGTGTGTTCGTGGGGGCGCTGGTAGGGCTCTGGTTCTTTGATTCCTTGATAGTGGACGCGAGCATCCACCCGCACGTATGTAGCGGGTGTTTGTGTTGTTTCGTAATAGATGATTGTTCTTGTGTGTTTTCTTACTGGTTTGTCCCATTGAGAAGCCACCGGGGCGCGCGAAGCTTGTTGTGTTTGTGTGTGTTGGTGGTTTGTTGTGGGCAAGTTGTTAAGGGCACATGGTGGATGCCTTGGCATCGAGAGCCGATGAAGGACGTGGGAGCCTGCGAAATGCCCTGGGGAGTTGGCAACCGAGCGTTGATCCGGGGATGTCCGAATGGGGAAACCCAGCTGGAGTCATGTCCAGTTACCCGCACCTGAATAAAATAGGGTGTGTGGAGGGAACGTGGGGAAGTGAAACATCTCAGTACCCACAGGAAGAGAAAACAAAAGTGATTCCGAGAGTAGTGGCGAGCGAAATCGGAAGAGGCCAAACCCATCTCGTGTGATAGCCGGCAGGCGTTGCGTGGTGGGGGTTGTGGGAGTGTTGTTGTTGCCTCTGCCGGGGTGGCGCACAGTCAGAAACCTCATCTGAGGTCGAAATCCGTTGGAAAGCGGTGCCGTAGCGGGTGATAGCCCCGTAGACGCCAAGTTGAGGCTGTGTTCAGCATTTCCCAAGTAACACGCTACTCCTGGAATGGTGTGTGAATCCGGCGGGACCACCCGTTAAGCCTAAATACTACTCGATGACCGATAGCGGACAAGTACCGTGAGGGAAAGGTGAAAAGTACCCCTGGCGGGGAGTGAAATAGTACCTGAAACCATGTGCCTACAATCCGTCAAAGCCTCCTTGTGGGGTGATGGCGTGCCTTTTGAAGAATGAGCCTGCGAGTTAGCGATACGTGGCAAGGTTAACCCGTGTGGGGAAGCCGTAGCGAAAGCGAGTCTGAATAGGGCGTTTGAGTCGCGTGTTCTAGACCCGAAGCGGAGTGATCTATCCATGGGCAGGTTGAAGCGCCGGTAAGACGGCGTGGAGGACCGAACCCACTTAGGTTGAAAACTGAGGGGATGACCTGTGGATAGGGGTGAAAGGCCAATCAAACTCCGTGATAGCTGGTTCTCCCCGAAATGCATTTAGGTGCAGCGTTGCGTGTTTCTTGCCGGAGGTAGAGCACTGGATAGCCGATGGGCCCTACAAGGTTACTGACGTTAGCCAAACTCCGAATGCCGGTAAGTGAGAGCGTGGCAGTGAGACTGCGGGCGATAAGGTTCGTAGTCGAGAGGGAAACAGCCCAGACCATCAGCTAAGGCCCCAAAGAGGCGGCTAAGTGGAAAAGGATGTGGAGTCGCAGTGACAACCAGGAGGTTGGCTTGGAAGCAGCCACCCTTGAAAGAGTGCGTAATAGCTCACTGGTCAAGTGATTCCGCGCCGACAATGTAGCGGGGCTCAAGCCGCCCGCCGAAGCTATGGCAATCGTGTGTAACCCAAGCCGCACTAGATGTTGGTTCAGGGGCACGGTTGGGTAGGGGAGCGTCGTGTCACGGGTGAAGGGCCGGAGTGATCCAGGCCTGGACGTGACACGAGTGAGAATGCAGGCATGAGTAGCGAATCACGGGCGAGAAACCCGTGCGCCGAATGATCAAGGGTTCCAGGGTCAAGCTAATCTGCCCTGGGTAAGTCGGGACCTAAGGCGAGGCCGACAGGCGTAGTCGATGGACAACGGGTTGATATTCCCGTACCGGCGAAATGGCGCCCATGCTGAACCCGGTGATGCTAACCACCCGAAACCCAGCTTATTGATGTCTTCGGACTGAGAGGGTTGGGCAGAGCGTGGGATCCGACCCGGTAGTAGGCAAGCGATGGGGTGACGCAGGAAGGTAGCCCAACCGCCGCGATGGTAGACGGCGGGTAAGCATGTAGGGGACGTGATAGGCAAATCCGTCACGTAGTCGTTTGATCGATGACCCTGAGATGTGATGCCGACCCCGTATGGGGGAAGTGGGTGATCCTATGCTGCCGAGAAAAACCTCTAGCGAGCCATGAGCCGCCCGTACCCCAAACCGACTCAGGTGATCAGGTAGAGAATACCAAGGCGATCGAGACAACCATGGTTAAGGAACTCGGCAAAATGCCCCCGTAACTTCGGGAGAAGGGGGG
Organism: Nocardioides sp. Root190; assembly: GCF_001428565.1. Classification (GTDB taxonomy): domain Bacteria; phylum Actinomycetota; class Actinomycetes; order Propionibacteriales; family Nocardioidaceae; genus Nocardioides. The sequence continues at coordinate 649,647 of NZ_LMIA01000009.1, forward strand.
CCTGGATCGTGTACCCACTTGCTGGGGAAGCGTGAAGGGCCGCAGAGACCAGGCCCAAGCGACTGTTTACTAAAAACACAGGTCCGTGCGAAGTTGTAAGACGATGTATACGGACTGACTCCTGCCCGGTGCTGGAAGGTTAAGAGGACGGGTTAGACGCAAGTCGAAGCTCAGAATTTAAGCCCCAGTAAACGGCGGTGGTAACTATAACCATCCTAAGGTAGCGAAATTCCTTGTCGGGTAAGTTCCGACCTGCACGAATGGAGTAACGACTTGGGCGCTGTCTCAACCATGGACTCGGCGAAATTGCACTACGAGTAAAGATGCTCGTTACGCGCGGCAGGACGGAAAGACCCCGGGACCTTTACTATAGTTTGACATTGGTGTTTGGTTCGGCTTGTGTAGGATAGGTGGGAGACTTTGAAGCGGCCACGCCAGTGGTTGTGGAGTCATCGTTGAAATACCACTCTGGTCGTACTAGATGTCTAACCTAGGGCCATGATCTGGTTCAGGGACAGTGTCTGATGGGTAGTTTAACTGGGGCGGTTGCCTCCCAAAATGTAACGGAGGCGCTCAAAGGTTCCCTCAGCCTGGTTGGCAATCAGGTTTCGAGTGTAAGTGCACAAGGGAGCTTGACTGTGAGACAGACATGTCGAGCAGGGACGAAAGTCGGAACTAGTGATCCGGCAACTGCGAGTGGAAGCGTTGTCGCTCAACGGATAAAAGGTACCCCGGGGATAACAGGCTGATCTTCCCCAAGAGTCCATATCGACGGGATGGTTTGGCACCTCGATGTCGGCTCGTCGCATCCTGGGGCTGGAGTAGGTCCCAAGGGTTGGGCTGTTCGCCCATTAAAGCGGCACGCGAGCTGGGTTTAGAACGTCGTGAGACAGTTCGGTCCCTATCCGCCGCGCGCGTAGGAAACTTGAGAAAGGCTGTCCCTAGTACGAGAGGACCGGGATGGACGAACCTCTGGTGTGCCAGTTGTACCGCCAGGTGCATGGCTGGTTGGCTACGTTCGGAAGTGATAACCGCTGAACGCATCTAAGCGGGAAGCACGTTTCAAGATGAGGTTTCCCACCCTTTATGGGTTAAGGCCCCCAACAGATTATTGGGTTGATAGGCCGGAGGTGTACAGCAGCAATGCCCAGCCGACCGGTACTAATAGGCCGAAGACTTGCCACAACAAACCCCCAACACACATCGACAAGACATGTGTCACGGGACAAMMCGCGTCCACTATCAGAACCAACCCCGGTTCGCCCATCCCCCCACCTGTGGGGTCGATGAGGCCAACCGTTGGGKTCATAGAGTTACGGCTGCCATAGCGGCAGGGAAACACCCGGTCCCATCCCGAACCCGGAAGTTAAGCCTGCCAGCGCCGATGGTACTGCAACCGAGAGGATGTGGGAGAGTAGGACGCAGCCGGACAATCATTCGC
>NZ_LMIA01000010.1 GCF_001428565.1 Nocardioides sp. Root190
CCAAACACCCACCCCAAAGAGCAGACGATGGCCGGACGCATTACAAACGTCACAACAATCTATGCATGACACACTGTTGAGTTCTCAAACATCACACGCATCCGCGCTTCGGACCCTGAGGGCCTTCGGTCGCGGGGCAACCTGTGAAACGTTACTGGTTCAGGTCCTGCTCGTCAACTCCGGCGAACCGGTGTTCCGGACCAGGTCCGAACCTTGCTTCGGACATGGCGAGAACCTCTTGTTTGGGCCCTTGGCCCGGAGGTTTTCGCTGCGTTCCTCTGCAACGAGTGGAACATTAACAGCACATGTCCCACCTGTTGCAAATCGGGGTGCCCCCTACGTCGCGGAGCGGGCCTCTGCGACGCGTTTGCGCAGGTCAGCGAGCTGTTCGCGGACGCGCACCGGAGCCGTACCCCCGCGTCCGGCACGTGAGGCCACCGATCCCTCGATGGTCAGAACGGTGCGGACTTCGGGGGTCAGGTGGTCCGAGATGGCCGCGAACTGCTCGTCGGTGAGGTCGGCGAGCTCGATGCCGAGCTCCTCGCACCGACGCACGCAGGTACCGGCGAGCTCGTGGGCGACGCGGAAGGGCACACCCTCACGCACCAGCCACTCCGCGATGTCGGTCGCCAGGGAGAAGCCCTGTGGGGCCAGCTCCTTCAGACGATCGGTGTCGAAGACGAGCGTGGCGACCTGGCCGGTGAACGCCGGCAGCAGCACCTCGAGGGTGTCGACCGAGTCGAAGACGGGTTCCTTGTCCTCCTGCAGGTCGCGGTTGTACGCGAGCGGGAGCGCCTTGAGCGTGGTGAGCAGGCCGGTCAGGTTGCCGACGAGGCGGCCCGCCTTGCCGCGGGCCAGCTCGGAGATGTCGGGGTTCTTCTTCTGGGGCATGATGCTCGACCCCGTCGACCAGGAGTCGTGGAGGACGACGAACCCGAACTCCTTGGTCGCCCAGAGGATGACCTCCTCCGCGATCCGGCTGATGTCGATCCCGGTCTGGGCCGCGACGAAGGCGAACTCCGAGACGAAGTCCCGTGAGGCCGTGCCGTCGATCGAGTTCGCTGTCGAGCCGGTGAAGCCGAGCTCACGCGCGACCAGCTCGGGATCCACCCCCAGGCTCTGGCCCGCGAGGGCTCCCGAGCCGTACGGCGAGTCCCCGGCCACCCGACGGCGCCACTCCCCCAGCCGGTCGACGTCACGCAGCAGCGCCCACGCATGGGCCAGCAGGTGGTGCGAGAGGAGGACGGGTTGGGCGTGCTGCAGGTGGGTGCGCCCGGGCATGATCGAAGGTCCACCCTCGACGCTGGTCAGGTGGGTCTCGGCCTGCGTGGCGAGGGCGTCGACGAGGTCGAGGACCAGCCGCGCGACGTGCACCGAGTGGTCGAGCAGGTAGCAGCGGAACAGGGTCGCGATCTGGTCGTTGCGGGACCGACCGGCGCGGAGCTTGCCGCCGACGTCAGGACCGACCTCCTCGATCAGCAATCGCTCGAGGGCGCCGTGGACGTCCTCGTCGGAGGGTTGGGGCTGCAGGGAGCCGTCACTGAAGCGTTGTGCCAAGGCGTCGAGGCCGCGATGCAGCTCCGCCTCCTCCGCGGTCGTCAACAGGCCGGCGGCGCCGAGCGCCTTCGCATGGGCATGCGACCCGGAGATGTCGTACAACCCCAGGCGCCAGTCGAAGTGGGTCGAGCGCGAGAGCGCCTCGAGCTCGGGCGAGGGTCCGCCCGCGAATCGTCCGCCCCAGAGCTTGCCGCCCTCGGTCTGTCCGGTGGTGTCGCTCATGCCCCTGGTCCCCTACCTGTCAGTCGTGCCGGACGTGCTCGATGGCCGCCCGCATCTGGTCCACCAGCCGCGGGTCCACCGCGCGGCCGTCCTGCTCCAGCCCCTCGGGCGTCCACCACCGGGCGTCGAAGATCGACTGCGACTCCAGCAGGTCCAGCCCCGCGAAGCTCACCGGGGTCTCCTCGAGCGCCACGGCGAACAACGTCGAGTCGTTGACGTAGGACCGCCCGTCCCAGGAAAACTCCACCTCGAACGTGCCGAACGGCTGGCCGAGGTCCCCCTGACCGACGACGATGCCGGTCTCCTCGTGGAGCTCGCGCACGGCCGCCTCGGCAAGTGTCTCGCCGGGGTCCACCGCCCCACCGACGGTGAACCAGTACCGGACCTCCGGCTGTGCCGGATCACAGCCCAGCAGCAGGAGGACGGTCCCCTCCTCGCTCACCGGCAGCACCCGTGCCACCGTTCGTCGAGTCGGCTCGCCCACGACCAGCCCGCCGGTCATCAGTCGGTCCCGGACTCCATCGCGACGTCGTCCAGGATCGACTCGTCCTCCGGGACGCCGTCCGGGTTGGCGGTGATCTGGTCGTAGCCACCCGGGGGCAGCTCGCCGAACAGGGTGCCGTTCTCCACGAGCACCTGGCCCTGGTCGAGAGGCTGGGCCGCGTAGAGCTCGAGCTTGGCGCGCGAGTCGGCGATGTCGAGGTTGCGCATCGTGAGCTGACCGATCCGGTCCGTCGGCCCGAAGGCGGCGTTCTCGACGCGCTCCATCGAGAGCTTCTCCGGGTGGTAGGAGAAGTTCGACCCCTCGGTCTTCACGATGGTGTAGTCGTCGCCACGGCGCAGGCGCAAGGTCACCGTTCCGGTGACGAGGGAGGCGATCCAGCGCTGGATGGACTCCCGGAGCATCAGCGCCTGCGGGTCCAGCCAGCGGCCCTCGTAGAGCAGGCGACCGAGCTTGCGCCCCTCGAGGTGGTAGTTGGCGAGGGTGTCCTCGTTGTGCACGGCGTTGAGGAGGCGCTCGTACGCAGCGAACAGCAGGGCCATGCCCGGTGCCTCGTAGATGCCGCGGGACTTGGCCTCGATGATCCGGTTCTCGATCTGGTCCGACATGCCCAGGCCGTGGCGGCCACCGATGACGTTGGCCTCCAGGACGAGCGCCACCGGGTCGTCGTACCGGCGACCGTTGAGGGCGACCGGGCGGCCGGCCTCGAAGGTCACAGCGACGTCCTCGGTCTCGATGGCGACACTCGGGTCCCAGAACTTCACGCCCATGATCGGCTCGACGACCTCGAGGGAGACGTCGAGGTGCTCGAGCGTCTTGGCCTCGTGGGTGGCGCCCCAGATGTTGGCGTCGGTGGAGTAGGCCTTCTCGGTCGAGTCGCGGTAGGGCAGGCCGTGCGCGACCAGCCACTCGCTCATCTCGTGACGACCACCGAGCTCGGCGACGAAGTCCGCGTCGAGCCACGGCTTGTAGATGCGCAGCTCCGGGTTGGCCAGCAGGCCGTAGCGGTAGAACCGCTCGATGTCGTTGCCCTTGTAGGTCGACCCGTCGCCCCAGATGTTGACCTCGTCGGCCTGCATCGCACGCACCAGCATCGTGCCGGTCACGGCACGGCCCAGTGGCGTGGTGTTGAAGTAGGCCTTCGCGCCCGAGCGGATGTGGAAGGCACCGCACGCGAGCGCGGCCAGGCCCTCCTCGACCAGCTGCGGCTTGATGTCGATGACGCGGGCGATCTCGGCGCCGTACTGCCGGGCACGCTCCGGCACGCCCTCGATGTCCGGCTCGTCGGGCTGCCCGATGTCGGCGGTGTAGGTGCAGGGCACCGCACCCTTGTCGCGCATCCATGCGACGGCGACCGAGGTGTCGAGGCCGCCGGAGAACGCGATACCCACGCGCTCTCCCACGGGGAGGGAGGTCAGGACCTTGCTCAACTTTCGTTCCTTTCGGCAAGGGAGGTGAATCGATGGGCCAGGGCTTCGCCCCCGGCAGGGTCGCGCCCGATGATGAGCACGGTGTCGTCCCCGGCGATGGTGCCGAGGACGTCGGAGATCTCGACCTTGTCGACCGCGCTCGCCAGGAACTGGGCAGCCCCCGGAGGAGTGCGCAGCACGACGAGGTTGGCGCTGGCCTCGGCGCTGACCAGCAGCTCCGAGCACAACCGCGCGAGCCGGTGCTGGGAAGCAGCGCTCTCGCCGGCGACCGGGGTGCGGTCGCCGCCCTCGGCCGGGACGGCGTAGACGAGCGAGCCGTTGACGCCCCGCACCTTGACCGCGTCGAGCTCGACGAGGTCGCGGCTCAGCGTGGCCTGGGTGACGTGCACGCCGCGCTGGCCGAGCAGCTCGGCGAGCTCGGGCTGCGAGCGCACCTCACGGCTCTCCAGCAGCTCGCTGACGATCGCCTGGCGGGCGTTCTTCGTCACCGGGGTCAGGGCGTGCTCGCTCATGTCAGACCGACTCCCCCACGTGGGAGTGGAGCCAGCTCATGACGGCCTTCTGGACGTGGCGCCGGTTCTCGGCCTCGTCCCACACGACGCTCTGGGGACCGTCGATGACCTCGGCGGCGATCTCGGACCCGCGGTACGCCGGAAGGCAGTGCAGGACGATCGCGTCCGCTGCGGCACGGGCCACGAGCTCGGGGGTGACGGAGTAGGGACCGAAGACGGTGCGGCGTGCCGCGGCCTCGTCCTCCTTGCCCATCGAGATCCAGGTGTCGGTCACGACGACGTCGGCGCCGTCGACTGCGGTGTGCGGGTCGGCCGTGACGGTGATGCTGCCGCCGGCGCCGATCGCCTCGGCGACGGCGACCACCTCGGCATCGGGCGCATAGCCATCGGGGCACCCGAACCGGACGTGCATGCCTGCCGTGGCGCCGGCGAGCGCCCAGGAGTTGCCCATGTTGCAGGCCGCGTCGCCGACGAACGCCACGCTCAACCCGGCGAGGGCGCCCTTGTGCTCCGCGATGGTCAGGAGGTCGGCCAGCAGCTGACAGGGGTGGAACTCGTCGGTGAGCGCGTTGATGACCGGGACTCCGGACAGTGCCGCCATCTCGTCGAGGTCGGACTGCGCGAACGTGCGCCACACGATCTGCGAGGCCTGTCGGCCGAGGACCCGGGCGACGTCGGCGACCGACTCGCGCTTGCCGATGCCGGCGAGCAGTCCGTCGACCAGCATCGCGTTCCCGCCGAGCTCGGCGATGCCGGCGGCGAAGGAGGCCTGGGTGCGCAGGGTCGGCTTGTCGAAGACCATCGCGACCGTGCGGGGGCCGGCCAGCGGCTTGTGGTCGTACGGCGCCGCCTTGAGCTCGGCCGCCAGGGCCAGCACCTCGGCCTGCTCCCCCGGGGTCAGGTCGTCGTCGCGCAGGAAGGATCGGGTCATGCGCTCGCTCCCGACGGCGTGAGGCCCGCGGCGTCGAGAATCGCAGGCCAGGCAGCCGCGAAGGCGTCGATGTCGGCATCGGTCAGCACCAGGGGCGGCGCCATCCGCACCCGCTCGGGCGTCGCGGCGTTGAGGATGAAGCCGGCGTCCTGCGCGGCGGCGACCACCTCGGGGGCCTTGGCCTCGGAGAGCGTCAGCCCGACGAGCAGGCCCGCGCCACGGGTCTCCACGACCCGGGCGTCGAGTGCCGCAGCGGCGGTGAGCCGGCTGCCGGCCTCCGTCACCCGGGCGAGGAACCCGTCCCCACCGACGACGTCGATCACCGCGAGAGCGGCTGCTGCCGCGACCGGGTTGCCGCCGAAGGTCGTGCCGTGGTTGCCCGGGTCGAGGAGCTTGCCGGATCCGTGCGTGGCGATGCAGGCGCCGATCGGGATGCCGCCTGCCAGCCCCTTGGCCAGCGTGACGATGTCGGGGACCACGGGGGCGTCGACGAGGTCCGGGTGCTGGTGCGCGAACCAGGCGCCGGTGCGACCGACGCCCGTCTGGATCTCGTCGAGCCACAGGAGCGCGCCGTGGTCGTGGGCGATCCGCTGGGCCGCGGGCAGGTAGCCGCGGGGCGGGACGATGACGCCCGCCTCCCCCTGGATCGGCTCCACGATGATCGCCGCCGTGGTGTCGTCCACGGCGGCCTCCAGGGCAGCGATGTCGCCGTACTCCACGAAGACGACGTCGCCGGGCAACGGCTCGAACGGCTCGCGGTAGGCCTGCTTCGAGGTCAGCGCGAGGGCGCCCATGGTGCGACCGTGGAAGGAACCGGTCGTGGCCACGATCTTCGTGCGGCCGGTCCTCCGGGTCAGCTTGAAGGCAGCCTCGTTGGCCTCGGCGCCGGAGTTGGTGAAGAACACCCGGGCCTCGGCGCCGAGCAGTGAGACGAGCTGCTCGGCCAGCGCGATCTGCGGCGTGCTGGCGAAGAAGTTCGAGATGTGGCCGAGCGTCTGCATCTGCTCGGTGACGGCTGCGACCAGGCGGGGGTGCGCGTGGCCGAGGGCGTTGACCGCGATGCCGCCGAGCAGGTCGACGTACTCGCGACCGTCGGCGTCCCAGACGTGCGCGCCGTCGCCCCGGGTGAGGACGAGCTTGGGCGGGCCGAAGGTGTTCATGAGCGCATCGGTGTAGCGCTCGGTCCACTGCGTGCTGGTGGTCCCGGCTGTCCCGGCTGTCCCGGCTGTCTCGGTGGTCATGACTGGATCTCCCGCGCCTTGCGCGTCTTGGTCGTGACGCCGGGCAGCACCTGGGTGCCGACGCCCTCGTCGGTGAACAGCTCGAGGAGCACGGCGTGCGCCTGGCGGCCGTCGACGACGGTGGCGCGCTTGACGCCACCGCGCACGGCCTGCAGGCAGGCGCTCATCTTGGGGATCATCCCGCTGGCGAGGGTCGGCAGGATCTCCTCGAGTGCCTCGGGGCTGATCTCGCCGATCACCTCCTCCGGGTCCGGCCAGTCGAGGTAGAGACCCTCGACGTCGGTCAGGACGAGGAGCTTCTCCGCGCCGAGCGCCGCAGCGAGCGCCGCAGCAGCCGAGTCGGCGTTGACGTTGTGGACGACACCGTCGACGTCGGGGGCGACGCTGGACACCACGGGCACCCGGCCCGCCTCGATGAGGTCGAGGACGGCTTCGGGCCGCACGTGCGCGACCTCGCCCACGAGGCCGAGGTCGACCTCCTCGCCGTCGACGATCGTGCCGGTGGCCTCGGCCGTGAACAGGTGGGCGTCCTCGCCCGAGAGGCCGACGGCGAGCGGTCCGTGCTCGTTGATCAGGCCGACGAGCTCGCGCTGCACCTGGCCGACCAGCACCATGCGGACGACGTCCATCGCCTCCGGCGTGGTCACCCGCAGGCCACCGCGGAACTCGGACTTGATGCCGAGACGGTCGAGCATCTGCGAGATCTGGGGGCCTCCGCCGTGCACGACGACGGGCCGAAAGCCGGCGAACCGCAGGAACGCGATGTCCTCGGCGAAGGCCCGCTTCAGGGTGTCGTCGGTCATCGCGTTGCCGCCGTACTTCACCACGACGATCTTGCCGTGGTACTCCTTCAGCCACGGCAGCGCGCCGGCGAGGGTGGCGGCCTTGTAGGGATCGGGCCGCCCCGGCTCGATCGCCCCGGAGTCGCTCATCTTCTCTCCGCTCATGAGGAGTAGGCGCTGTTCTCGTGGACGTAGGCGTGGGTCAGGTCGTTGGTCCACACCGTGGCCTGGGCACCCCCGGCCTTGAGGTCGATCGTGACGGTGACCTTGCGCTCGGTCAGGTCGACGAGCGCGGGGTCCTCGGCCGGGGTCGAGTTGCGGCACACCCACACGTCGTTCATCGCGACGTCGAGATCGGCGGGGTCGAACGCGGCCGTGGTGGTGCCGACGGACGCGAGCACCCGTCCCCAGTTGGGGTCCTTGCCGAAGACGGCGGCCTTGAAGAGGTTGCTGCGGGCAACGCTCCGTCCGACCTCCACCGCCTCGTCCTCTGAGGCCGCGTTGATCGTCGTGATCGCGATCTCGTGGTCAGCGCCCTCGGCGTCGGCCAGGAGCTGCTTGGCGAGCGAGGTGCAGACCTCGGTGAGCGCAGCCGTGAAGTCCGCCAGGTCGGGCGTGACACCCGAGGCGCCGCTCGCCAACAGCGTGACGGTGTCGTTGGTGGACTGGCAGCCGTCGGAGTCGAGCCGGTCGAAGCTGACCCGGGTCGCCGCGCGCAGTGCCCGGTCGAGGTCGCCGGCGGACACGACGGCGTCCGTCGTGATCACGACCAGCATCGTGGCCAGGGCGGGCGCGAGCATGCCGGCACCCTTCGCCATGCCGCCGATGGACCAGCCTGCGTCCCCGGGCGCCCGGACGACGACCTGCTTGCTGACCGTGTCGGTGGTCATGATCGCCTCGGCGGCGTCGTCCCCGCCGTCCGCGGAGAGCTGGCCGTGCAGGGTGTGGACGCCGTCCAGCATCAGCTGGCGGTCGTTGACGAGCCCGATCAGTCCCGTGGAGCACACGACGACGTCGCCCGCACCGAAGCCGAGGACCTTGCCGACCTCCTCGGCGACCTGATGGGTCGTGGCGAAGCCCTCGGGACCGGTGTAGCAATTGGCGCCGCCGGAGTTCAGGACGACGGCGCGCACGACGCCGTCCTTGACGACCTGCTCGCTCCACAGCACCGGGTTCGCCTTGCAGCGGTTGCTGGTGAAGACGGTGGCCGAGTCGAAGGTGGGGCCCTGGTTCACGACGAGCGCGAAGTCCTTCTTGGCGCTCGACTTGAGTCCGACGGCGGCGCCGGCGGCGACGAAGCCGGCAGGGTGGGTGATGCTCATCTGGGGTCCTCGGGTGGGAAGTGGGTCAGGCGGGAACGGCGGCGACGACGGTGTGCCCCGATCGTCGCCACGCCTCCTCGGCCTTGTCCGCCTGCCCGACGTGGACCAGCACCCAGTTCGTGTCGTAGGTCGAGACGGTGAAGACGCTGATCTCCGCCTCGGCCAGCGGCGCGAGCAGCGCGACCAGGACCCCGGGCGTGCCCAGGTCGGCAGCACCCTGCACCGAGAAGGCCGTGAAGGGCTTCTCGTGGCGCGCCTTCTTGGGGACGCTGCGGCCCGCGCAGATCAGTGAGGTCTCGGTGGCGGTCGCGGTGATCGAGAAGATCGAGGACGACTCCGCCCAGGTGGGGATCTCCGCACCGGAGGCCAGCCTCACCACGGCGAGGGTCTCGGGGAAACGGGCGATCTCGAAGATGTGCTCGGTCACGGTGCCAGTCCTACTGTCGTCAGGCCAGTGGTCTCGTCGAGACCGAGGGCGAGGTTCATGCACTGCACGGCGGCGCCCGCAGTGCCCTTGGCGAGGTTGTCGATGGCACCGACCGCCACCAGGCGGCCCGCCGTCTGGTCGACGGCCACCTGGAGGTGCACGGCGTTGGAACCGAGCACGGACTGCGTCTGCGGCCACTGCCCGGTGGGCAGGACGTGGACGAACGGTTCGTCGGCGTACGCCGTCCGGTAGACCTCGTGGGCCTCCTCGGCGCTCACGTCGCGGGCCAGCGGTGCCGAGCAGGTCGCGAGGATGCCCCGGGCCATCGGCACCAGGAGCGGCGTGAAGCTGACCTTGACCGCCGCCGGTCCCCCGGCCACCAGCTTGCCGAGGTTCTGGGTGATCTCCGGCGTGTGCCGGTGGACTCCCCCGACGCCGTAGGCGCTGGTGTTGCCCATGATCTCGCTGCCCAGCAGGTGGGTCTTGGCGGCCTTGCCCGCGCCACTGGTGCCGGATGCCGCCACCACGACGACCTCGGGAACGACCAGGCCAGCGGCCACGGCCGGTGCGAGGGTCAGCGAGGAGATGGTCGGGTAGCACCCGGGAACGGCGATCCGCCGCGCACCGCGCAGCAGCTCCCGGTTGCCCGGACCGTGGATCGAGGGCAGCTCGGGCAGGCCGTAGGGCCAGGTCCCGGCGTGCTCGCTGCCGTAGAACCGCTCCCAGTCAGCGCTGTCCTCCAGCCGGAAGTCCGCGCCGCAGTCGATGACGACGACGTTCTCGTCCCGCGCGGACAGCTCAGCCGCAAGCGCTCCGGACTGGCCGTGCGGGAGGCCGAGGAAGACCACGTCGTGTCCCGCGAGGACCTCGACCGTGGTCGGCTCGAGCACCCGGTCGGCCAGCGGCACGAGGTGGGGCTGCAGGCCGCCGAGGAGCTCCCCGGCGTTGCTGCCCGCCGTGACGGCGCCGATCTCGACCCCCGGGTGACCCAGGAGCAGTCGCAACACCTCGCCGCCGGCGTACCCGCTGGCGCCGGCGACTGCCACCCGTACCTTGCTCATGTGCATGAACATACAGCAGGCTGCATGATCCTGCGTAACCGGGCCCGCTTCACCGCTGGACGGCGCCGGTCCGCTCGGCCGCTGCGGCGACCGCGGCGTCACGGGCCGCACCGGTCTCTGCGTCCGTGAGGGTCCGGTCCGGTGCGCGGAAGCGGAGCGCGAAGGCCAGGGACTTGCGGCCCTCCTCGATCTGCTCGCCGACGTACACGTCGAACAGCCGCACCGACTCGAGCAGCTCGCCGGCGCCCTCGCGCAGGGCGGCCTCCACGAGCGCCGCCGGCACCGCAGCGTCGACCACCAGGGCGACGTCCTCCTTGGCCAGGGGCATCGTGGAGAACACCGGTCCCGGCGTCACGTCGACGGACGCCGCGATCAGGGCATCCAGGTCGATCTCGACCGCAGCACTGCGCTTCGGCAGGCCGAAGGACGTGCAGACGCCTGGATGCAGCTCGCCCGCATGACCGATCTCGACGCCGTCGATGCTGATGACGGCGCAACGACCCGGGTGCCACGGCATCCGGGCAGCACCGGTGACCTGCACCGTGACGCCGAGCTCGCCCGCGAGCCGTCGTACGACGGCCAGCGCATCACTCCACGCCGCGTCGGCACCGGCGCCCCACCAGCCGGGGCGGGTGCGCTCGCCGGCCAGGACGACGGCGAGGTGCTGCGGCTGGATCGGCAGCGACTCGAAGAGCTTCTCCAGCTCGGCCTCCGAGGGCCGGGTGTGGACGCCGTAGATCGGCGCCGGTCCACTGTCGGAGGGGAAGGCGACGGTGCCGGTCTCGAACAGTGCGACGCCCGTCGCTCCGCGGCCGATGTTGCGACCGGCCGCCTCCAGCAGGCCCGGGAGCAGCGTCGTCGTGTAGGACGGTTCCTCCGAGGAGAGCGGGTTGGCCAGCCCGACGGTCGTGCGCAGCGGGTCGTCCGCCGCGAGGCCGAGCTTGTCGAACGAGGCCTCCCCCACGAACGGGAAGCTGACGACCTCGACGAGGCCCGAGCCGGCCAGGGTGCGTCCGATGCGACGACGCAGGCGCTGGGTCCGGGTCAGGCCTCGACCGGTGGCCCGGCGCGGAAGGATGCTGGGCACCTGGTCGTAGCCGACGATCCGGACGACTTCCTCGACCAGGTCATAGGGCTCGTTGACGTCAGGGCGCCAGGACGGCGGCACGACCTCCACGGCGCCGGACTCGTGCTCGGTCACCGTCGCGCCGATCGCACGGAGGTGCTCGACCGTGGTCATCGCCGAGATGTCGATGCCGCTGAGCCGCGCCGGGAGCCCGGTCTCGATGGTGATGGTCGGGCGCTGGGGCGCGGTGCCGACCAGGGTGAAGCCCGGCTCCGCCGTCGCTCCGCCGTGCTCGACGAGCAGCTCGACGACGCGATCGGCGGCCACGCCCGGCAGCAGCGGGTCGACGCCACGCTCGTTGCGCTTGCCGGCCTCCGAGCTGAGCCGGTGACGCTTGCCGGTGCGGAACATCGAGGTGGCGTCCCAGTGGGCGGCCTCGATGAGGATCCGGGTGGTGGCCTCCGACATCTCCGTCGTGGCACCGCCCATCACGCCGGCCAGCCCGATCGGGCCCGAGTCGTCGGTGATGACGAGGTCCTCGGTGGACAGCTCGCGGTCGGTGTCGTCGAGAGTGGTGACGCGCTCGCCGTCGCGGGCACGGCGCACGCCGAGCGCCCCGACGACCTTGTCGGCGTCGTAGCCGTGGATCGGCTGGCCGAGCTCGAGCATGACGTAGTTGGTGATGTCGACGGCGAGCGAGATCGAGCGCATGCCGGCCTGCTCGACCCGCTGCTTGATCACCTCGGGCGTCGGCCGGGCCGGGTCGAAGCCGCTCACGAGACGGGCAGCGAAGACGGGGCAACCGACCGTGTCCTCGACGTCGACCTGCCACGCGGCGCCGTCGACCGCCGGGACCTCGCGCTCGGCGGGGTCGAGGAACGGGACGCCGAAACCGAGGGCCGCCTCCCGAGCCACTCCGCGCAGGGACAGCGCGTAGGCACGGTCGGGGTTGATCTCGAACTCGATGATCTCCTCGTCCAGTCCGAGCAGGCTGAAGACGTCGTCACCGGGCCGGCCGGCATCGGCCGGCAGCACGAGGATGCCGTCGTGGTCCTCGCCGATGCCCAGCTCGCTGACCGAGCAGATCATGCCGGACGAGACGTGGCCGTAGGTCTTGCGCGCGGAGATCTCGAAGCCGCCCGGCAGTACGCCGCCCGGGAGCACCACGACGACCAGGTCACCGGGCTCGAAGTTGTGCGCACCACAGACGATGCCCTGGGGCTCGCCGGTGCCGTTGGCGTCACCGACGTCGACGGTGCACCAGTTGATGACCTTGCCGTTCTTCTGGGGCTCGGGGTCCTTGGTCAGCACCTTGCCGACCACGAGCGGGCCCTGGAGGTCGGCGCCAGCGGACTGGATGCCCTCGAGCTTGAGACCGAGCGCGGTCAGACGGTCGGTGAGCGCCTCGGTCGTGACGTCCGCGGGCAGCTCGACGAGCTCCCGGATCCAGGAGACTGGGGCCTTCACAATTCACTCCCGAATGCCGTGGTGAAGCGCACGTCGCCCTCGAACAGGGTGCGCAGGTCCTCGAGGCCGTGCCGGAACATCAGGGTCCGGTCGATGCCCATGCCGAACGCGAAGCCCGAGTAGCGCGACGAGTCGATGCCGCACGCCTGCAGGACGCGAGGGTTGACGATGCCGCAGCCGCCCCACTCGATCCAGCCCTCTCCGCGACAGGTGCGGCATGCCTCCGGGTTGACGCCCCTGCAGACGAAGCAGACGAGGTCCACCTCGGCCGACGGCTCGGTGAACGGGAAGTACGACGGCCGGAAGCGCGTCGTGATGCCCTCGCCGAACATCTGCGAGGCGAAGTGGTCGAGCGTGCCCTTGAGGTGCGCCATCGAGATGTCCTTGTCGATGGCGAGGCCCTCGACCTGGTGGAACATCGGCGAGTGGGTGGCGTCGTACTCGTCGGTGCGGAACACCCGACCGGGGCACACGACGTAGATCGGAGCATCGTCGGTGACACCGCGGCTGAGCATCGTGCGCGCCTGCACCGGGCTGGTGTGGGTGCGCAGCACGAGGTGGTCCTCGCCCGGGTCGGTCCAGAACGTGTCCTGCATGGTGCGCGCCGGGTGGTCGGGGCCGAGGTTGAGCGCGTCGAAGTTCAGCCATTCCGCCTCGATGACGGGTCCTTCGGCGACCTCCCAGCCCATCGCGACGAAGATGTCGGCGATCAGCTCGGCGCCGGTGGTCAGGGGATGGCGTGAACCGACGGGGTCGCGGTCGGTCGGCAGGGTGACGTCGACCGCCTCCTCGACCAGGATCCGCGCCTCGTGCTCGACCTCGAGCTCGGCCTGACGCGCGCCGAACGCCTGGTTCACCGCGCCGCGGGCCTGACCGATGCGCTGACCAGCCTCCTTGCGCGCCTGCGGAGGCAGGGCACCGATCTCACGGTTGGCGAGCGCGAGCGGCGACCGGTCGCCCGTGTGCTCGCTGCGGACCACCTTGAGTCGCTCGAGGTCGGTGGCAGCAGCGATCGCGGCGAGAGCGGCGTCGCGCGCGGCCTCCACCTCGGCAGGGCTCACGGCGGCGACCTCCACAGGGTCGTAGTCAGTGTTGGGTCCAGACATGTCGGGGCAAGTCTAGGAAGCAGGGACCCGTGTCCGCGAACCGGTATCGCTCGCAGGCGGAGCGGGTCAGGTCGCGACCGGCCAGGCGGTGAGCACGAGGGCTCCCCCACCGGGTCGGTCGTCGACACTCACGACGCCACCGTGGGCCCGCACCAGCCCTCGCACCATGTAGAGCCCCAGGCCCGAACCGCCGCCCGTTCCGGCGGTCCAGAACTTGGTGAAGATCCGCTTGCGCAGCTCGACGGGGATGCCCTCGCCCTCGTCGGTGACCGTGACCGCGACGTACGCCGGGTCCTCGGCCCACGGTGCCACCCGGATCCGGACGGTGCCGCTGCCGTGCCGGACGGCGTTCTCCACGAGGTTGGTCAGGACCTGCATCACCTTGTCGGGATCAGCCGTCACCAGCGGGAGGTCGGGATCGCACTCGAGCTCGATCGGCGTGGAGGTGACCACGCCGATGGAGTCGCGCACCCGCTGGGCCTTGACCGCCAGGTCGGTCGGCCGACGGTGCAGCTGCAGGCGCCCGGTGTCGATCCTCGCGACGTCGAGGAGCTCGGTGATCAGCCGGCTGAGCCGGTCGGCGTCCGCCCCGGCGGTCGTCAGCATGAGCAGCTTCTGTTCGTCGGTGAGCTTGTCCCACCGGTTCAGCAGCGCGTGGACGAAGCCCTTGACGCCCGTCAGCGGCGAGCGCAGCTCGTGGGCCAGCGTTGCCACGAGGTCGGACCGGTCCCGGTCCAGGCGGGCGCGGCCCCGGCCGGATCGCAACGAGATCGCGACCGCGCTCACCGGTCCGACCCGGACCTCACGGTGCAGCCGCGCGGTGACCAGCACCTCGGTGCCGTCGGGGAGCAGCCATGCCTGTTCGGGGACGGCCTTGCGGGTCGCGAGTCCGGTGTACGGCGAGTTGGCCGCCGTCCATGCCTGGCCGTCGTGGTCGGTCAGGGCCAGTACGTCGGCCAGCGTGCGGCCCAGGGCCCGCTCCACCGGGCCGGCAGCCAGCATCGTCACCGCGACAGCGTTGATCGCGGTCACGCGACCGTCGGCGTCCGCGACGACCACGCCGTCGGGCAGGAGGTCCAGCGCTGGGTCCGTCACGCCCTCATCATGGCGCGGGCACTGGCATAGAGACAGACCGCCGCCGCCGTGGCGAGGTTGAGCGACTCGGCCCGACCCAGGATCGGGATGCTGACCCGGTGGTCGGCGAGGTCGGCGAGCTCGACAGGCAGACCCCAGGCCTCGTTGCCGAAGAGCCACGCGGTGGGCCGCGACAGCAGCGCGTCGTCCGCGAACAGGTCGACGACGCCGGCACCGTCAGCGGCCAGGACCTGCAGGCCGGCGGCCCGGGCTGCCCGGACCGCGGCAGCGGGGTCGCGCTCGATGGCGACCGGGAGGTGGAAGGCGCTTCCGACCGAGGCCCGGATCGTCTTGGGGTTGTAGAGGTCCACGGCGTCGCCGGCGAGGACCACACCGGTCGCACCGGCCGCGTCGGCGGTGCGGATGACCGTTCCGGCATTGCCGGGGTCACGGACGTCGGAACAGATCACGACGAGCTCGCCGTGCAGTGCGTCGGCGAGGGGGACGTCGAGGTGACGGCACACCGCGACGAGTCCCGCAGGGCTCACGCTGTCGCTGAGCCCGTCCATGGCGCGGTCCTCGACCAGGACCACCTCGGCACCACCGAGCAGCCCGGCGTACTGCGTCGCGGCCGCCACGGTCGCGAAGACCTCGACCACGCACGGCTCCCCCGAGGGGAGCACCGTCGCGAGGGCACCCTCGACGGCCTTGGGGCCGTCGGCAAGGAAACACCGCCGCGCGGAACGTTCCGAGCGGCGGTGCAATTTCCGTGCTTCCTTGACCCTGGTGTTGCCAGAAGTCAGGGGCGCCATCGGATCAGGCGGAGACCTTGGGCGCGTTGACGTCCTCGGGCAGCGCAGCCTTGGCCTGGGCGACGAGCGCCGAGAACGTGGCCGGCTCGTTGACCGCGAGGTCAGCGAGGATCTTGCGGTCGACCTCGATGCCCGCCAGGTTCAGGCCCTGGATGAAGCGGTTGTAGGTCATGCCCTCGGCGCGGGCAGCCGCGTTGATCCGCTGGATCCACAGGCGGCGGAAGTTGCCCTTGTTCTTCTTGCGGTCGTTGTAGCTGTAGACCAGGGAGTGGGTGACCTGCTCCTTGGCCTTGCGGTACAGCCGCGAGCGCTGGCCGCGGTAACCGCTGGCCCGCTCGAGGGTGGTACGACGCTTCTTCTGCGCGTTTACTGCGCGCTTGACGCGTGCCATCTTCTAACTCCTTGTTTCGGTGCTCAGTGCGGAAGGGCCGGTCAGAGACCGAGCATCTTCTTCGCGCGCGGGACGTCGTTCTTGGCAACCTCGACCGTGCCGGACAGGCGACGGGTCACCTTGGAGGCCTTCTTCTCGAGGTTGTGGCGCTTGCCGGCCTTCTCGCGCAGGATCTTGCCGCTGCCCGTGACCTTGAACCGCTTGCTGGCACCGGAGTGCGTCTTGTTCTTCGGCATGTCTCTTCCTTTTCCTTCGAGTCAGTCTCAGGCGTCGATCTCGGGATCGAGGTTCTCCGAGCGACCCCGTTCCTTCTTCTGCGCCGCGGGCTTCTGGGCCACGCGCTCTGCCTGCGCGGCCGCATCCAGGGCGGCGTCGGCCTCGCGCTCGGCGCGACGCTCTTCCTTGGCTGCCTTGACCTCGGCCTTGGCCTCGGCCTTCTTCTTGTGCGGCCCCAGGACCATCACCATGTTGCGGCCGTCCTGCTTGGGGTTGGACTCGATGAAGCCCAGCTCCTCGACGTCCTCGGCCAGCTTCTGCAGCAGCCGGTAGCCCAGCTCGGGACGGTGCTGCTCGCGGCCGCGGAACATGATCGTGATCTTGACCTTGTCGCCGGCCTTGAGGAAGCGAACGACGTGACCCTTCTTGGTCTCGTAGTCGTGCGCGTCGATCTTCGGCCGGAGCTTCATCTCCTTGATGATGACGTTGGTCTGGTTCCGTCGAGCTTCACGGGCCTTCTGGGCGTTCTCGTACTTGAACTTCCCGTAGTCCATGAGCTTGCAGACGGGGGGCTTGCCCATCGGGGCGATCTCGACCAGGTCGAGGTCCGCCTCCTGGGCGAGCTTCAGTGCCTGGTCGGTGGAGACGATGCCGACGGTCTCGCCGTTGGGTCCCACCAGACGGACCTCGGGAACCCGGATCCGGTCATTGATGCGCAGCTCGGTGCTGATGTGTCCTCCAAACTCGTTCGGTCAGGAGGACTTCCGGTCCTGCAGGTCAGGCCTGCAAAATGAGAAGTGGCTCCCGCTAAAAGTCCAAGCGGAAGCCAGCCATGAGTCACGACGAATTGCATCGTGACTCTCCATGGACCGGACCCGACGACCTGGCGGCCGCTGCGGGTGGGAGACGATGGTGCGTGCCCCCGCTTGTGGACCTGTCAGTCCCGCGAGGGCATGACAGATCGGTCAAACACAGATGCTACTGGATCTGTTCCCCCGGTGCCGAATCCGCGGCACCCAGCCATCCCCAGCCGCCGTCCTCCAGGCGTACGGCGCGCCATCCGGAGGCGATCCGGTGCAGGTCGTCGCCGTCCACCACGAGCCGGTGCGGGCCGGCGACGTCGAGGACGAGCGCCGCAGCCCCCTCCTGCACCGCCGTCGCAGCAGCGAGATGGGCCGCGACCGGCACCGGTCGTGCCTCCGGGTTCCACGCGGTCAGCGCCGCGATGTCGCTGAAGGCGAGGAGGGCGAGCCGGCCGTCGCCGCCGGTCAGCAGCACGGCCGCCATGTCGCTCGACTTGTCCCGGGCCAGGCCGTCCTCACCGATCTCCACCTCGCCGAGCAGGGCGACGACCGGGACCAGCAGTCGGGAGGAGCCGAGCGCGGCCAGCGCCTCGGCGTACGGCACCGTCCCGGCGTCGTACCCCGCGAGCGCGGAAGCGAGGGCGGGACTCGCGCTGCCGTCGTCGTCGACGTACTCCGAGCCCTCGAGACGTCGGGCGTCGGGACGCTCCTTCGGCGATTCGGTCACCGGAGGATTCTGGCACTCGTGGAAGCATGACGACGTGCACCACTCGTTCGTCGCCCGCAATCGCCTCTCGGTCAGGTTGGGCGACGCCGTCCGGGCCTGGCCCGAGCCGCTCCCCTCGCCGAGCTTCGTCGTCGACCTCGACGCCTTCGACGCCAACGCAGCCGACCTCGTCCGCCGCGCCGGCGGCACGCCGATCCGGGTGGCGTCGAAGTCGCTGCGGGTGCCGGCGCTGATCCGGCGCGCCCTGGAGACCCCCGGCTTCGCCGGCGTCCTGGCCTACACGCTCGCCGAGGCACTCTGGCTGGTCGAGCAGGACGTCAGCGACGACGTGGTCGTCGCCTATCCGAGCGTCGATGCAGCGGCGTTGTCCGCGCTGGTCGCCTCCCCCCGCGCGGCCTCGCGGATCACGATCATGATCGACGACGTCGCCCACCTCGATGCGGTCGACGCACTGCGGGCCTCGACGGCCGTGCCGGTCCGCGTCGCCATCGACATCGATGCCGGCCTGCGCTGGGGCGGACAGGCCGTCGGCCCCAAGCGCTCGCCCCTGTACGACGTCGGATCGGTCAGCGACCTCGCCCTGCTCGTGATCGAGCGGCCGGGTTTCCAGCTCGTGGGAGTGATGACCTACGAGGGCCAGGTCGCGGGCGTCCCCGACGTCGTGCCCCACCAGCGGACGAAGTCGGCCGTGGTCCGCAAGCTCAAGCAGCTCTCGGTCCAGCAGCTCCAGGTGCGTCGCACTGCCATCGCCGAGGCGCTGACCGGACTCGCCGGGCACGGCGACCACACCGGTCCGGGCTTCTGGAACGCGGGCGGATCGGGCTCCATCGAGTCCTCCGCCGCCGATCCGGTCGTGACCGAGGTGACCGCCGGGTCGGGACTGTTCGGCCCCACCCTCTT
Organism: Nocardioides sp. Root190; assembly: GCF_001428565.1. Lineage (GTDB taxonomy): Bacteria > Actinomycetota > Actinomycetes > Propionibacteriales > Nocardioidaceae > Nocardioides. Next base: position 18,550 of record NZ_LMIA01000010.1, read on the forward strand.
CGACAACTACGAGGTGTTCCAGCCGCAGCCGGCCGCCTTCTTCGGACTGCCCGTCACCCGCCGTCCCTCGGCCGACGTGGCCACCGTCCACGGTGGCGGACTGATCGCCTCCGGACCGACGGGTTCCGACCGCGCTCCCACCCCGTGGGCGCCGGCCGGCCTCCGCCTCACCGGCCTCGAAGGCGCCGGCGAGGTCCAGACGCCGCTCGTGGGCACCAACGCCGCGACGCTGGCGATCGGCGACCTGGTCTGGTTCCGCCACGCGAAGTCGGGCGAGCCCTTCGAGCACGGCCTGCAGGTCCAGCTCCTCCAGGGCGACCGGTTCGTCGACCAGGTGCCCACCTACCGCGGTCATGGCCTCGCCTTCTGAGGCCTCCCGGGTCCTGTCTGCAGCGCTCTCGCGACCGCCCACGCTGGGCGCGGGCCGGTTGATCTGCATCGACGGGCTGGCCGGGTCGGGCAAGACGACGCTCGCCGGCGGCCTGGCCGCCCTGGCGCCCGAGGCCGTCGTGATCGGGACCGACGAGATGCTGGAGGGATGGCGCGGTCTCCCCCGCCTCGGTGCCTCCGTCGAGTCCCTGCTGCGTCCCCTGGCCGACAACCGTCCCGGGACGTGGCGGCGCTGGGACTGGTACGCCGACGGCTGGGCCGGGTCCACCACGGTCGACCCCGCACCACTGATCGTGCTCGAGGGCGTCGGCTCCGCTGCCGCTGCCTACGACGACCTGATCACCTTCCTGGTCTGGGTCGAGGCCGATCGCGGGACCCGCCTGGCACGCGGACTCGCCCGCGACGGCGAGGAAATGCGGGGACACTGGCTGACCTGGCTCGACGACGAAGCGGCCCTGCACGCCCGCGAGGACACCCGGGCTCGTGCGGACCTGGTTCTGCGGACATAGGTCGCGTCGCTAACGTTGGCCGCATGGCGAACGAGCCCGAGAGCGGCGGGCCACGATGGTGGCGGAGGTCCCGCGATCTCGCCCTCGCTGCTGCCCGGGCGGCCCACGCCGATGCGAGTCAGGCGATGGTCCACCTCGAATCCCTCGAGGTCGACCTGAACGAGCTGAGCGCGATCGACGCCGCGGCAGCGGCTCGTCGCGCCCGCGCCAACCCTGTCGGGTTCCGCACCCCGCTCGCCGACGCGTGGGACCAGCTGTCGGTCCGCACCGGGCTCCCGGCGCTGGAGTTCTACGAGATGGACGCGGCCTATGACGCCGCGGCCGACCTCGAGGAGAGCGAGGCCCAGCGCTTCGCCCAGCGCTTCGCCGCGGTCGCCGGCCAGCTGCGGGGCCTGTTCCCCGAGGTGGACGCGTTCCGGGCCCAGCACTCCGTGGCACTCGATGCGGCCCTGGCCCTGCGCGACGCCGTCCCCGAGCTGATCCGGACCGCCACGACCACGCTCAAGGAGGCCGGGCTCGCCCTGGCGGCCGGCTCCGCGGCAGGCATGGAGGACCCGAGTGCCCGCACCGCGCACGCTCGCGCGAGCACCGACCTGGGTGCAGCACGCGCAGCCGCGGACGAACGCCGCTGGGTCGAGGCCCACGCGGCAGCGACCCGCGCCCGCGGTGACGCCGGGACCGCTCTCGAGCTGGCGAGCACCCTCGAGGCCCGCGGCGCGCAGGTTCGCAACGGGTTCCTGTCCGTGCGGACCCGGTGCGATGCGCTGCGCAACCAGCAGGGACGGCTCGACGACGCGATGAGCCAGCTCCGGCGGCGCTACACGCTGCCGACCTGGCGTCACGTCGAGGACGCCCCCGCCGTGGTGACGGCCAGCCTGCGTCGCGTCGAGGACGACCTGGTGGCTCTCGACCGTCTCCTGGCAGCCCGGCCGCTGGTGGTCCCCGATGCGGCCGACCTGCTCGCCGCCGTACGCACGTCGGTGACGGAGGCCGATCGCCGGTTGCGAGCGGCGGTCGACCTGCTGGCCCACCTGGACGAGGTGTCGCGCAACCCCGATCAGACGCTCGCCGACCTCCAGCGTCGACTGGTGGACACGCGACGGTTCGTCGCCGGGCGCAGCGCGCAGGAGGCCACCCGGATGTCACCCACGCTCGACAAGCTCGCCGCGCGGGCCGAGTCGCTCCGCAGCGCCATCGGCGAGGACCGCCCCGACTGGGGTGCGGTGCTGGCCGAGAAGGAGTCGATCGAGGCAGCGATCGACGCGATGATCAGGAATGCCCGGAACGGCTGAGCAGCCAGTCGAGGACGTCCTCGCCGGCCAGCACGCCGGCGCGACCGGTCACGGTCACGCCGTCCCCGGCCCAGCCCACGTCGTGCAGCTCGCCGTGCGCGGGCCGGATCGCGTGATCGGCGGCGATCAGCATCCCCGCGTCGAGCAGGCTGTCACCCGCCGCGAACACCGGACCGTCGCTGCCGAGATGTCGGCGCAGGCGCACCACGCCGCTCTCCTTGGAGATCCCTGACGGGACGGCGTAGATCTTGCGGCCCTGGACCGACACCCGCCAACCGAGGCGCTCCGCGGACCCGGTGAGCTCCTCGGCCCAACCGACGGGGATCGCGCTGCGCTCGACGGCGACGAGATAGGTGAAGAGGTCCTCGACGTCACGGACCAGCTTGACCCAGGGCTCGTCCGCCACGGTGCCGAACAGGTCGGCGACCTCGGCGAGGGGCGCGGACTCGGCGGCGATCGCCAGCGACTCGGCCCGCCACAGCGGGTCGGGCCGACCGTTGACCAGCAGCGTCCCGCCATTGGTGCAGAGCGCGAACGCGGGCACCCGGGGCAGCTCCACGCGTTGGTACTGGAGCGTGCTGCGGGTCGTCACTGGCACCAGCTGCGAGCGGTCCATCAGCTCGGTCAGCAGCTGCCAGGAACGGTCGGTCATCCGCGAGAGCGGGGCGCCGTCGTACATCTCGACGACGCGGAGCGTCGCGTCGTCGGCCAGCGGCCCGAGGGCGGCCGGGGAGAAGATCAGCGTGCGGTCGAGGTCAACGGCGACCAGGGTCACGGGACCACCTGTCGGATCAGGCCGATGCAGGAGTACGGCAGGTCGGCAACGGGAACGACGGGGACGCCGCGGGCCTCGGCGAGCGCGAGGACGTGGCCCAGGTCGCCGAGGCGGTCCGGGCGCACGAGGATCTGCCACGGGACGCGGCGGAGGAGGACTCGCGTCGTCTCCCCCACCCCGGGCTTGACCAGGTTGATGTCGGCGATGGAGTAGGTGGCCGCGATCCTCTCGAGGGACCGCAGACCTGCCCAGGTCACCGTCCGGGAGATGGTCGTGTCCTCGACCCGGGCGGCGATGTCGGCGGCCGCGTCGGCGAAGTGGGCGGCCACGGTGTCGACGAACAGTCGGGAGACGTCCTCGTCGGCCCACTGCGGGTAGAACTTCGCGCCGTGGAACATCCCCGGCCCGATCAGGTCCTCGCGGAGCACCGTGCGCGACACCAGGCCGGACACCGTCGAGTTCAGGCAGGCCGACGGGATCAGGAAGTCCTCGCGCGTGCCGTGGAGCTCGGTGCAGCCACCGGGGTCCGCCAGGACGGCCAGCTCGTCGTCGAGGGCGGCGTGCTCGGGGTGGCTCTCGCGCCAGGCGGCGACGGCCTCGGTGAGCTGCCGCTGGATGGCTCCCTTGCCGGTCCAGCCGTCGACGAAGGCGATCGCCGAGGCCGGGTGGGACTCCAGCACCCGTGCGAGGGCGACCTCGTCGATGCCGCGGCCCCGGATGATGGAGATCGTGTAGTGCGGGACGGACCAGCCGTGCACCTGGTCGTAGTAGCGCCGCAGGAGTACGCCGACGGGCGTGCCCGCCCGGGCCAGCGAGACCAGTACGGGCCGCTCGCCGTGCACCTCGTGACGGGCGGCCAGGAGCTCGCCCACCACTCCGGTGTCGACGGCGAGCCGTCGGGCGGACTCGGCGAGGGCCTCGTGGAAGAGGGCAAGGTAGGACGCGTCCGGCTGGAACTCGACGGGGAGCATCTCGGAGTAGTGGACGCCGCTCTGGATGGCCTCCTCCCGGTCGTCGGTGCCGCGCTCGAGCTCGACCTCCGAGAGATCGGTGAGCAACCAGGTGACGTCTTCAGGCGGGTAGGACCCGAACGGCCGCTCGACGTCCACCACCACCACATGGACCGAGGCGGCGTAGGGACGCAGCGCCTCGACCATCGGGCCGCAGTCCGCGGCAGGGGCGTCGACGACGACCACGATGTGCTCGTGCCGGAGCTCGCTCCACGGCGTACCGGGCGGCGGGACGATGCTCGGGTCGATGATGTTGTGCAGGCGCGAGGGGCGCGACGGATCGTCGGGAGCCGGAAAGGCCAGGGATCGCCGGATCGCGTAGCCCGGGTCGTCGGCGGCGTGGACCGGCGATCGCGTCGTCGACTGGAAGGCGACCGCGAGATCGGGCCGCCGCCCGGCCAGTCCGGCACCGACCAGCGTCGGGAGGTGGAGCAGCTCCTCGGTGCCGACGACCAGCGTGGAGCCGCTGCCCTCCAGTGCGCCCGCGAGCCCGCCGGCCAGGCGCTCGGCGAACCCGACCAGGCGCTCGGTGTCCTCGCGGGTCATGCCGGAGCGGGCGGTCGCCGCCCGCTGCTGCGGCCACCACTCGTCGTGGACGTGCACCGAGCCGAGGGGTCCGGTCGGGGCGGCAGCGGGGCCGGGAAGCGCCGAGCGTGCGGCGGCGACCCGCTCCAGCACGTCCTCGGGGATGTCCAGGGCGACGGCCAGCACGGACGCGACGCGCACCCGGACGCCCATCTCCGCGGCCCGGCGCTCGAAGCCTTCACGCTCGATGGCGGTGCGGGTGTCGATCAGGGCGGCGACGACGTACTCGTCGCGTGGGTGCTGAGCGTGCAGGGCGGCGATCATGTTGAGCGCCGTGCGGCCAGTGGTGAGCTCGTCGTCCACCAGCACCAGCGGGCCGTCGCCGTCGAGCGGGAAGGCGAGACCGGGTTGGAGGTGGTGCGCGACCGCGTGGGAGTGCTCCTCCTCGAAGGAGATGCGCAGCGGCAGCCCGGGCACCGGGCGCCGGGTGGAGTGCAGGTAGGACGCGCCGAGCTCCTGGGCGACCGCGTGCCCCAGGCCGGTGGCGGTCTCGCAGAACCCGATCACCAGCGCGCCATCCGGGTCTCGGAGGTCCACCGCGTCCCGGACCGCCTCCCCGAGCAGCGCTCCCCCGCGCAGGACATCGCCGGGGGCGACCGGGATGTGCTTGCCGAGGATCCGGGACACGATCAGATGGGCCCGGCGGGGGTTGTCGCGCAGCGCGAGGCCCGCGAGCGAGGTGAACGGCTGGTCCGGGTCGTCCACGGGGACCGTGACACCCAGCAGCGTCTCGACGGTGGCGGTGAGGTCAGCGGTGTCCGGGGCGGCGCCTGCCCTCACGACACCACCCGCGGGCGGGGGTTCGGGAGACCGAAGGCATTCGTCGCGACCCGCTGACCGATCGACAGCAGGTCCACGAGGGCGGTGTCCTCGGCGAGCACGCCGTACACCTTGGACCGGGCGAGCACCTGGTCCGCCCAACGGGCGTGCGGGCCGACCTCGTTCATCCGCCCGTGGGCCGAGGCGAGCACGCCGCCGCGGTCGCGGTGCGCGTCGATCATCAGCGCGTCCTGGTACTCCTCGCCGTGGACCGTGAGCAGGCTGTTGACCACGGACACGTGCGACGGATGGATGACGGTCTTGCCGTACATCCCGTTGGTCTTGTCGAGGCTGGTCTCGCGCATCAGGCCGTCGACGTCGTCGCGGATCAGCTGGCTGCGCAGCTTGGAGGCGTCCTGCTCGGCGAACGGCGTCGCCCGGAGCTGGGGCTTGAACATGCGGGGTGCGGCGATGTGCTCCCAGACCGCACCGCTCACGACCCGGTCGCCCTTGCGGGAGAACTGGTTGAGGATGTCGGCGAGGGCGTCGCGGACCACCGCGAGGTCCCAGATGGTGGTGTCGCGATCGCGACGCAGACCGAACAGCCCGGAGAGGTCCGTCCCGCCGACCCGCACGCAGACGACGTGCTCGTCGTACTGCGAGAACAGCTCCGCGAGCCGCTGGAGGGCGGGACGACGCGTCTCGATGAACGCGATCTCCTCGCTCTCCAGGATCGGCATGGCATACATGGGCCGGTCGAGACCGACGGACGCGTCGCGCACCGCGGTGAGCATCGACTCCGACCGGGTCAGGTCGGCCTTGGGCAGCGAGAAGCCCGTCAGCAACGGCAGCGCATCGCCGATCCGCTCGGTCAGCCGGGTGATCTGATCGGCATCGCGGATCCGGATGAACAGCAGCGGCACGGAGCGCCGGGTCGACTCGTCGGCCCAGAGCTCCTGCAGCGCGGCGACGACATTGGCCTCGCCCTGCTCCACCGCGGAGTGCTCGATCGCGTCCTCCAGGCACCACACCAGAGAGGTCGCGCCGACCGCCGCGAGGCGGTGGGCGTCGGCCGCGAGGTTGGTGCGGGTGCCCGGCATGTAGAGCGTCGCGCCGAGCGCGAGCGCCAGGAGCTCTCGAGGGCTCTCGGGGCCGAAGTCGTGAGGCGCGACCTCGAACAACCGGTCCCGAGAACCGGTGTCGAGGTAGCTGAAGTGCTTCATCTACTTGCGGGCGGGAGTCCAGTCCATTCCCCAGCCGAACGCCTCGTCGACGTTGCGCTGGGTACCGGAGATGTACTGGACCTGACGGTCGATGCGCAGGCTGCCACCGGCGTTGGTGAGCAGCGCGACCGCGCAGAACCGCTTGTCGCTGGCGGCCTCGTCGAGGACGATCTCGATCGGCGCACCGCCGACCGGGTACATCGTGGCCACACCGTTGGCGGCGGCCCAGTTCGGCGCACCTTCGTAGATGTAGGCGAACACGAGGATGCGGCGGATCCGGTCCAGCTGGTCGAGGTTGATCAGCAGGTTCTCGCCACCGGTCGCGGTGCCGGAGCGGTCGTCACCGTCGAGGAAGACGAACGGCGCACGGTCCAGGGCCCCGAAGGAGTTGCCCAAGGCCTGGACGACGCCCTTGTTGCCGTCCGAGGTCTCCCAGAGGCAGCCGAGGTCGAGGTCGACGTTGGAGCTGCCGCCCATCGCGCGCTTGAAGAGGCCGCCGGAGGGCTTGCCGCCCTGGGTCCAGTTCAGGTTGAACCGCATGTGGCCGTTGGCGCCGCCACCCTTGGTCAGCGACACGGTGGGGCTGCCCTTGGTGAGCGAGACCTTGGAGAGATTCACGCCACCACCAGCGGGCGCGCCCGGAGCAGGCGGCGGCGGAGGCGGCGGAGGAGTCGCCGAGGAGGGCGGCGGGGGCGGCGGCGGAGGCGCCGGCGCGGCCTTGGGCTTCTTCACGTAGTCGACCATGGGGGTGCTCCCTAGTTGTTGGTGGCAGCGAGCCGGGCCGACCACGGAGGTCGACCCGGCGTCGCAGCGAGGAGAAGCTCGATCAGATGTTCACGCCGAAGTCCTGCGCGATGCCGCGCAGGCCGGACGCGTACCCCTGGCCGACCGCGCGAAACTTCCACTCGGCGCCGTTGCGGTAGAGCTCGCCGAAGACCATCGCGGTCTCGGTCGAGGCGTCCTCGGTGAGGTCGTAGCGAGCGATCTCGGTGCCACCGGCCTGGTTGAGGACGCGGATGAACGCGTTGCGCACCATGCCGAAGTTCTGGCTGCGGTTGTCGGCGTCGTAGATCGAGACCGGGAAGACGACGCGGTCGACGTCCGGCGGGACGACGGCGAGGTTGACCTTGACGACCTCGTCGTCACCGTCACCCTCACCGGTCGTGTTGTCGCCCGCGTGGACGACGGAGCCGTCCGGGCTGGAGAGGTTGTTGAAGAACACGAAGTGCGCGTCCGACACGACCTTCCCCGCCGCGTTGAGCATGATCGCCGAGGCGTCGAGGTCGAACTCTCCGCCGGAGAACGAGTTCACGTCCCAGCCGAGGCCGATGTCGACGGCGCTGAGGCCGGGGGCCTCCTTGGTCAGGGAGACGTTGCCACCCTTGGTGAGGGAAACAGCCATGATGTCCATGTCCTTATTCGTTGAGAAGGTCGGGCAGGACAGACTCTAGACAAGTGCTGTGAACCGGTCGACAGGTAGCGGTCAACTGACGGTGTCGGAATGCTCCGCAATCACCGCACGCAGCTCCCGTACGGCGGTGGCCGCACGTTGGCCGTCGGAGGTGTGGACCCCCATCAGCGACACCCGCTCGCCGTCGCCGATCTCGAGGTGCGGCCACGGCGCACCACGCGGCATCCGCAGGACACCGACCTCGGCCCAGGGCAGCACGCGCTTGCGGTACCCGTTGACCACGATCAGCCCGGTGTCGCTCGCGCGGACCCGGGAACGGGCGAGCCCGTTGAGCAGGAACAGACCGAGCCCGATCAGGGCGATGACGGTCCCCTTCTGGATCGGGTTGACCGACTCCCTGGTCCCGTCGTCGAAGTTGACCCACAGCCAGGCGAAGGCACCGACCAGCACCACACCGAAGACGGCTGAGGCCATCCGCGGCCCGAAGGGGCGCCAGGTGTGCGGGAGGGTCGGCGCCGCCGCCTGCTCGGACATCAGAGCCGGCAGGCGTGGATGTCGGTGGTGAGGATCGCCCGGGCACCGAGGGCCCAGAGGTCGTCCATGACCTGTTGGGCGCTGGCCCGCTTGACCATCGACCGCACGGCGACCCAGCCCTCACGGTGGAGCGGGCTGACGGTCGGTCCCTCCATGCCGGGGGTGAGCGCGATGGCCTGCTCGATCTTCTCGACCGGGATGTCGTAGTCCATCATCACGTAGGTCCGGGCCACCAGGACGCCCTGCAGGCGTCGGGTGAAGATCTCCAGCGCGCTGGAGTCCGCGTCGGACCTCGTGATCATCACGCCCTCGGACTCGAGGATCACCTCGCCGAAGACCTCGAGGCCGGCGCTGCGCAACGTGCTGCCGGTCTCCACGACATCGGCGATCACGTCGGCCACACCGAGCTGGATGCTCGTCTCCACTGCGCCGTCGAGCCGCACGACGCTGGCGTCGACACCACGGTCGGCGAGGTAGCGCTTGAGCACGCCGTCGTACGACGTCGCGACCCGGAGGCCACCGAGGTCCGACACGTCGTCGGCCGTGCCGGGCTTGGCTGCGAAGCGGAACTTCGAGCGGCCGAAGCCGAGCTGCAGCGCCTCCGTCGCGGTGGCGTGGGAGTCGAGGAGCAGGTCGCGGCCGGTGATCCCGGCGTCGAGGGTGCCCTCGCCGACGTACAGCGCGATGTCGCGCGGACGCAGGTAGAAGAACTCGACCCCGTTGTCCGGGTCCATCTTGGTGAGCTGCTTGGAGTCGGAGCGCTGGGCGTAGCCCGCTTCGCGGAGCATCGTCGAAGCGGCCTCCGACAGGGCCCCCTTGTTGGGGACGGCGATCTTCAGCATGGGTGATTCCTCATCGGGGCCAGTGGCCCTCACAGGTGGGAGTAGACGTCCTCGAGCGACAGGCCGCTCGCGATCATGAGGACCTGGGCGTGGTAGAGCAGCTGGCTGATCTCCAGCGCGGTCGCCTCAGGGCCTTCGTGCTCGGCTGCCATCCACGACTCGGCGGCCTCCTCGATCAGCTTCTTGCCGATCGCATGGACTCCCGCGTCCAGCGCGGCCACCGTCCCCGATCCCTCGGGTCGGGTCTGGGCCTTCTCGCTCAGCTCGCGGAACAGGTCGTCGAACGTCTTCACGGGGGTTCAGCCTACGGTGCGCCCGGCCGGAACGCGCCGCCGGTCCACGACCTCAGCTCGCGTAGCCCCGACGGATCCGCTTCAAGGTGGCCGCGGTCTGCAGGGCGGCGGACGCCGCCTCGTAGCCCTTGTCCTCGTTGGAACCCTCGAGGCCTGCACGGTCCAGGGCCTGCTCGTCGGTGTCACAGGTCAGCACGCCGAAACCGATCGGGGTGTGGTGGTCCAGGGACACCCGGGTCAGGCCGTCGGTGGCCGCATTGCAGACGAAGTCGAAGTGCGGAGTGCCCCCGCGGATCACGACACCGAGCGCGATGACGGCGTCGTACGACGGCGCGAGCGCCGCAGCGGTGACCGGCAGCTCGAACGTGCCGGGCACGCGCACCACGACGGGCGCCTCGAGCTTGTGGTCGGCGAAGGCACGGTGGGCACCGGCGATGAGGCCGTCCATCACCTCGGTGTGCCAGCTGGCAGCCACCACCGCGACCCGGAGGTCGTGGCAGTCGACGGGCTCGATGTCGGGGGCGCCGTGTCCAGCCATGTCAGTTCGCTCCTTCGAGGTCGGGCAGGTCGTGCCCCATGCGGTCGCGCTTGGTCAGCAGGTAGGACAGGTTGTGGTCGTTCGGGTGCGGCGTCAGCGGGACGCGCTCGGCGACCTTGATGCCGTAGTCCTCCAGCGAGCTGACCTTGTCCGGATTGTTGGTGAGCAGGCGGACCTGCTCGACGCCGAGGTCCTTGAGGACCTGCGTCGCCGCGCCGTAGTGGCGTGCGTCCGCCGGGAGGCCGAGGTCGAGGTTGGCGTCGACGGTGTCGCGTCCCCCGTCCTGCAGCTGGTAGGCCTGCAGCTTCGCGACCAGGCCGATCCCTCGACCCTCGTGGCCACGGAGGTAGACCACGACGCCGCTGCCGTTCTCGACGATCCGGGCCATCGCCTCGTCGAGCTGCGGGCCGCAGTCACAGCGGCTGCTGCCGAACACGTCGCCGGTGAGGCACTCCGAGTGGACCCGGGTCAGCACCGGGCCGTCGGCACCGAGATCGGCCACGTCGCCGTACACGAGCGCGACGTGCTCGCTGTCGTCGACGGTGATCGTGTAGCCGATGGCCGTGAAGTCCCCGTGGCGCGTGGGGAGGCGGGTCTCGGCCTGGCGGATCACGTGCCGCTCGACGCGGCGGCGGTGGCGGACGAGGTCCTCGATGGAGATCATCGCGAGGCCGTGCTCGTCGGCGAAGGCGCGCAGCTCGGGCGCGCGCTTCATCGTGCCGTCGTCGTTGACGACCTCGACCAGCACGCCGGCAGGCGTCAGGCCCGCCAGCCGGCACAGGTCGACCGCGGCCTCGGTGTGCCCGCGGCGGACCAGCACGCCGCCCTCGCGGTAGCGCAGCGGGAAGACGTGACCGGGGCGGGTGAGCTCCCACGGCTCGGTGGCGGAGTCGGCCAGGGTGCGCACGGTGCGGGCGCGGTCCGCGGCCGAGATGCCGGTCGTCGTACCGTCGCGAGCGTCCACGGAGATCGTGTACGCCGTGCGGTAGGCGTCCTTGTTGTGAGGAGTCATCAACGGGATCTCGAGCCGGTCGAGCATGGCGCCCGGCATCGGCGCACAGATGACACCGCTGGAGTAACGGATGGTCCAGGCCATCAGCTCCGGGGTCGCCTTGCTGGCGGCGAAGATGATGTCGCCCTCGTTCTCGCGGTCCTCGTCGTCGACGACGACGACGGCACGACCGGCCGCGATGTCCGCGACCGCCCGCTCGACGGAGTCGAGGCGCACCCTGGCGTCCTGGTCACTCATGAGTTGTTCTCCTTGGTGTAGGCACGCACGAGCTTCTCCACGTGCTTGGCGATGACGTCGACCTCGAGGTTGACCCGGTCACCGGGGGCGCGGAACCCGAGGGTCGTGCGCGCAAGGGTCTCGGGGATGAGGCTGACGGTGAAGGTCGTGTCGTGGGCCTCGACGACCGTGAGCGAGATGCCGTCGACGGTGATCGAGCCCTTGTCGACGAGGTAGCGACCGAGCTCGGCCGGCATCGCGATCTCGACGATCTCCCAGTGCTCGCTGGGCGTGCGGCCGACGACCTCGCCGACCGCGTCGACGTGGCCCTGGACGATGTGCCCACCGAGCCGCTTCTCGGCCGTGACGGCGCGCTCGAGGTTGACCCGGTCGCCGACGGCCAGGCCGCCGAGGCTGGTCCTGTCCAGGCTCTCGGCCATCACGTCGGCGGTCCAGGTGTCGTCGGTCCGCTCCGCGACCGTGAGGCAACAGCCGTTGACCGCGATCGAGTCCCCCAACCCGGCGTCACCCAGCGTGACGTCGGCGGCGATGGTGAGCCGGATGGCGTCGCCCTGGTCCTCGATGGCCTGGACGGTGCCGAACTCCTCGACGATTCCGGTGAACATGGACTCAGTCCTCCTGCTGGACGGGGCGGAGCACCAGGCGCACATTGGCCTCGGTGCCCTTGCCGACGACGGTGGTGTCGACGATCTCGAGACGCAACGCGTCGTCGATCGATCCGATTCCGAGCGGCCCGACAGCGGATGTGCCGTTGCCGAGGAGCATCGGGGCGATGTAGGTGATGACCTCGTCGACCAGGCCTGCCTTGAGGAAGGCCGCCGCCAGGGTCGGGCCACCCTCCAGGAAGACGTGGTGACGGTCGTGCTCGGCGTAGAGCGTGCGCAGCGCCAGCTCGGGGTCACGGGTGCGGAGGTGGACCGTCTCGGCCGCGTCGTCGAAGACCCGACGGCCCGCGGGCAACTCGCGCTTCCCCATCACCACCCGCAACGGCTGGACGCCCAGTGGCTGGTCGTCCTCACCCCGCACGGTCAGGTGCGGGTCGTCGACCTCGACGGTGGTGGTGCCGACCAGCATCGTGTCGCACAGCCCACGGAGGACGTGCGTGTCGCGCCGGGCAGGCAGCGAGGAGACCCACCGCGACGAGCCGTCGCTGGCCGCACTGCGGCCGTCGAGGGTGGTCGCGAACTTCCACGTGACGAACGGGCGACCGTGCCGGTGCGCGAAGGTCCATGCACGATTGAGCTCCGCGGCCTCGTCGGCGAGCAGTCCGGCGTCGGTCTCGATGCCGGCGGCGCGCAGCGTCTCCAGCCCGCCACTCGCCTGCGGGTTCGGGTCACGCTGCGCGGCGATCACCCGATCGACGCCGGCAGCGATCAGGGCCTCGGCGCACGGACCCGTCCGTCCGGTGTGGTTGCAGGGCTCGAGGGTCACCACGGCCGTCGCACCTCGCGCCCGGTCACCGGCCATGGCCAGCGCCTCGACCTCGGCGTGCGGAGTCCCCGCCCCGTGGTGGAAGCCCTCCCCGACCACGGTGCCGTCCCCTGCGAGCAGGACACAGCCGACGCGCGGGTTCGGGTGCAGGGGTACGCCGGGGCTCGCGGCGAGCGCGATGGCGCGACGCATGGCGTCGTACTCATCGGCGAAGTTCTCGGTCGTGCCGGTCAACTGCGTGCCTCTCGTGTCCGATGCTGCGGACTCCGGGGCTGGCAGGACGTCCGACGCCGTCGCCAGCCCGAAAGGGCTGGCTCGTCCGTCGAACGCTTGCGTGCACTTCCCATCCGGACTTTGACCGTCGGTCCAGGAGTTCCACCTGGTCAACCGATCACTGGATGTGATCGGGTCGCGGACTTGTGAGCGAAGCGAGGACGCTTCGGATCATTCACCGCCGGCTCGGATTTTCACCGACCCCAGAGCACGCGAGCTCTTGGTCACCATGGTGGCACATCACGGATCGACCGAAGTTGTGGGTCCTGTCACATGGGACCGACTACCGTCGGAGGGGTGAACCTGACCTGGCTGGGCCTCGGCTGCCTGGCCGGGGTGCTGCTCTGGTTCGCCTCCGACCAGTTCGTCCTGCTGCTCCTCGGCGTGCTGCTGGGGATCGCGCTCGGCATCGGCTTCGGCAACCAGGAGAAGGACTGACCGCGGCGTAGCGTGGCCGCATGTCCTACCCCCCGCCCCTGTACGACGGCGACGGCGAGGTCTCGGCCTGGGTCCGCCCGGGTGACGCCGAGCCCGACCTCGTCTACCCCAACGGCAACCGCGTCCACCACCTCGCCCGCGGCGAGAGCACCGGCGGCCAGTTCGGCCTGTACCGCTGGGAGTTCTCCGAGGCCGTGAGCGGCCCGGGACTGCACTTCCATCGCTCGATCTCCGAGTCGTTCTACATCCTCGACGGCGAGGTCCGGATCCACGACGGAACGGAGTGGGTCACCGCCCGCCCGGGCGACTTCCTCCACGTCCCTGCGGGCGGCCTGCACGGCTTCCGCAACGAGTCCGGGGCCCCCGCGTCGATGCTGCTCCACTTCTCCCCCGGCGCACCGCGTGAGGCGTACTTCGAGGGCCTCGACCGGCTCGCGCGCGGCGAGCAGTGGACCTCCGAGCAGTACGACGAGTTCATGCGCGAGCACGACAACGTGTGGGTCGAGGAGTAGATCCGCCACCGTTGGTCGAGGAGGCCGCCCGCGGCCGTCTCGAGACCACCCGCCACGGTGCACCCGCCCGCCCGTGACTCAGTCCCGGCACCGGCTCACCAGGTCTCGAGACGGTCGCTGCGCGACCTCCTCGACCACCGGGGTGCTGCCCTGCCGTTGGTCGAGGAGGCCGCCCGCGGCCGTCTCGAGACCACCCACACCGGTGCACCCGCCCGCCCGTGACTCAGTCCCGGCACCGGCTCACCAGGTCTCGAGACGGTCGCTGCGCGACCTCCTCGACCACCGACAGCACCGAGGGATCAGGCGCTGAGGACCAGCCCGCTCGTCGGGACTCCGGTGCCGGCGGTGACGAGGATGTTCTCCACGTCGGCGACCGGATTGACGGAGGTGCCACGCACCTGGCGCACGGCTTCGGTGATGCCGTTCATGCCATGGATGTAGGCCTCGCCGAGCTGGCCGCCGTGAGTGTTGATCGGCAGGCGTCCGCCGATCTCGATGGCGCCGTCGGCGATGAAGTCCTTGGCCTCGCCGCGGCCGCAGAAGCCGAGCTCCTCGAGCTGCATGAGGACGTACGGCGTGAAGTGGTCGTAGAGGATCGCCATCGGCATGTCGGCGGGGGTGAGCCCCGATTGACGCCACAGCTCGCGACCGACAACGCCCATCTCAGGGATGCCGATGTCGTCGCGGTAGTAGGACGTCATCACGAACTGGTCGCGGCCTGAGCCCTGGGCCGCGGCCGTGATGAAGGCCGGCTTCTGGGCGAGGTCGCGGGCGCGTTCGGCGGACACGACGACGATCGCGACCGCGCCGTCGGACTCCTGGCAGCAGTCGAGGAGGTGGAGCGGGTCGGCGATCATGCGCGAGGCCTGGTGGTCCTCGAGCGTGATCGGCTTGCCGTGGAAGAAGGCCGCCGGGTTCGTCGCTGCGTGGCGGCGGTCGGCGACGGCGACGCGTCCGAAGTCGGCCGACGTGGCGCCGTACTCGTGCATGTAGCGACGTGCCTGCATGGCCACCGTCGCGGCCGGGGTGCTCAGGCCGAGCGGGTAGGTCCAGGCGTTGTCGAGGCCGTTGGTGTTGACCTGCGCGGCTGCCCAGGCCGAGACCTGGCCGAACCGGTCGCCGGAGCGCTCGTTGAAGCCGCGGTAGGCGACGACGACGTCGGCCACGCCGGTGGCGACGGCCATCGCGGCCTGCTGGACGGTCGCGCAGCCCGCGCCGCCGCCGTAGTTGATCCGGCTGAAGAACCGCAGCTCGGGGATCCCCAGCTCGCGGGCGATCGCGATCTCCGAGGAGCTGTCCATCGTGAAGGTGACCAGGCCGTCGACGTCGGCCGGCGTCAGACCGCAGTCGACGAGGGCGTGGCGAACGGCCTCGACGGAGAGCTGCAGCTCGGAACGGCCGGACTCCTTGGAGAACTCCGTGGCGCCGATGCCCGCGATCGCGGCCTTGCCCGACAGCGTGCGGGCGCTCATGACGCCACCCGCACGGTGCCGATGACGTGGTCACCCAAGGACACCGACCCGACGACCTTGATCGTGGCCTCGCCGTCGACGACCTCGGTCACCTCGCCGGTGAAGGTGAACGTGTCGTACGGGTACGCGGGCGCACCGAGCCGGATCGCGATGCCCTTGATCTGCACGTCGGGGCCGGCCCAGTCGGTGACGTAGCGCTCGCAGAGCGCGGTGGAGGTGAGGATGTTGACGAAGATGTCCTTCGACCCGGCCGCCTGTGCGATGTCACGGTCGTGGTGGACGTCCTGGAAGTCACGGGTCGCGATGGCGGTCGAGACCACCAGCGTCGGCGTGATCGGCAGGCTCCACTCCGGGAGCTTCTCTCCCACGTTCATCGGTCCACCTTCGTCCAGATCGGGAGGGTCAGCTCGTCGTCGATCACGTTCCAGCCCACGCGCAGCCGGTCACCGATCTCGACGGGACCGGTCACCTCGGCCACCATCCGCACGCCCTCGTCGAGGTCGACCAGCGCGATCACCAGCGGGAGCTCCTTGCCGGGCACCTTCGGCGCGTGGTGCACCAGGTAGGAGAAGACAGTTCCCTCGCCCTGCGCCAGCACGAAGCCGCGGTCGAAGGCACCGCACTCCGGGCAGGCGGGGCCGGGCGGGTGGCGGAGCACGCCGCAGGCCTTGCACTTCTGGATGCGCAGCTCGCGGGCCCGCGTTCCCTCGAAGAAGTAGGCGTTGTCGCGGCTGACGACCGGACGGACCGGGCCGCTCATGAGTCCTTCTTCCGGGGGACGAACTTCAGCACCCGGAAGAGCATCGTCGCGACCTGCTCGCTCGAGCCGTCCTCGTGCTCGACGTACCAGGTGTTGCGCGAGGTCACGAAGTAGCCGACACCCATCCCGGTGGCCTTGGGCCCGACGACGGAGTCCAGCGCAGTGGTCACCCGCAGGCGCTCCCCCACCTGCAGGTAGCGGTCGTAGGACTGGTCGCAGTTCGTGCCGAGGACCGCGGTGAAGCCGGCATCGGTGAGCACGCGCATCATCGAGTGCAGCGGGTCCTGGTCGGACGGCTTGCCGCCGAGTCCGTACATCGTCC
This sequence comes from Nocardioides sp. Root190, assembly GCF_001428565.1. Classification (GTDB taxonomy): domain Bacteria; phylum Actinomycetota; class Actinomycetes; order Propionibacteriales; family Nocardioidaceae; genus Nocardioides. Next base: position 35,168 of record NZ_LMIA01000010.1, read on the forward strand.
AGACCTGCGCCATCGACGGCGGCGCCTCGCCCGCGCTGAAGCGCGGGTTGTCGAGTCCCATCGCCTCGAGCCAGTTGTTGATCGTCGGCTGGTTGACCTCGTCACGGGAGAACCGCTCGGCGGCCTCCCCCCAGGCCTTGATCCGCTCGGCCTCGGCCAGCACGTGCTCGTGGACGTCGGCCGGGACCAGCTCCTGGGCTGGCGCGCTCATCGCGGCACCCGCGGCAGGCCGAGCCCGAACATCGAGATCAGCTCGCGCTGGACCTCCTGCACACCGCCACCGAAGGTGATGACGAGATTGCGCTTCGCCTGGGCGTCGAGGTAGTCGAGCAGGTCGCGGGTCACCGGGTCACCCGCGTCACCGTGGCGGTGGACCAGGGAGTGCAGGTCGGCGAGCAGGTGCTGGACCTGGTCGGAGGCGAACACCTTCGAGGACGAGGCGTCGGCCACCTTGAGCTCACCGGACGCCGCCGCGCGGGCGACCTCCCAGTTGAGGAGCTCGTTGATCCGGAACACCGCCGTGGTCTTGCCCAGCAGGTCCCGCACGTCGTGCTCGTCGCGGATGCCGGCAGCGTCTGCCCAGCGCACGACACGGTCGCGCAGGCCCTCGATCCGGCCGGCCGGCCCGAGCATGACCCGCTCGTGGTTCAGCTGGGTGGTGATCAGCTTCCAGCCCTGGTTCTCCTCACCGACGAGCATGTCCGCAGGCACGCGCACGTCGTTGAAGTACGTCGCGTTCACGTGGTGGGAGCCGTCGGCCGTGATGATCGGCGTCCAGCTGTAACCCGGGTCCTTCGTGTCCACGATCAGGATCGAGATGCCCTTGTGCTTCGGGGCGTCCGGGTCCGTCCGGACGGCGAGCCAGAGGTAGTCGGCCTGATGGCCGCCCGTGGTCCACATCTTCTGGCCGTTGACGACGTAGTGGTCGCCGTCGAGCCGGGCGGTGGTCCGCAGCGAGGCAAGGTCGGTGCCCGCGTCGGGCTCGCTGTAGCCGATCGCGAAGTGGACGTCGCCAGCGAGGATCCGCGACAGGAAAAGCTCCTTCTGCCGCTCGGTGCCGTACCGGATCAGCGTGGGGCCGACCGTCTGCAGGGTCACCGACGGGAGGTGCACGTCGGAGTACTGCGCCTCGTTGGCGAAGATGGTCTGCTCGATCTCGCCGAGTCCGTGGCCGCCGTACTCCTTCGGCCAGCCGACCCCCATCCAGCCGTCGGTGCCGAGCTGCCGGATCTGGCGCTCGTAGGTCGGTCCGTGCCGGTTCCACGCGCCCTCGACCGGATCCGGGTCGTGCTGGCCCTCGAACGCGGCCGCGACACCACCGAAGTAGGTCCGCAGGCGGTCCTTGAGGGCGCGCTGGTCCTCGGTGAGCTCGAGGTTCTTCGCGGACACCGACTCGACCGGCACCTGGTCGGCCGTGGTGTCCAGCGCGTGGGCCAGATCGGTGCCCCAGGTCGTGTAGCCGACCAACGGGTAGGTGATGTCGACCCCCATCCCGCCGTGCAGGTGGTGACAGGTGCGGAAGGCGTACGGCGCGACCTGGCTGACCCAGTAGCCGGCGACGGCGAGGTCGTCCCCGGCCGGCAGGCCTTCGGCGACCCGCCACACTGCGTTGTCCGCGGCGAGGTCGAGCGTGCGGGAGGTGACGTAGACGTCCGCCATCTGGAGCGAGACTGCCTGGAACTCGGCCAGGGCGCGACCGAACTGGCGGCGGCCCTTGACGTACTCCGCGGTGAGGTCGCGGGCACCGGCGAGCACCCCGGCGGCCGTCACGGTGAGCCCGGCACGGGCCAGGTCGAGCAAACGACCTGCCGCCCCGTCCTCCAGCAGGTCGGCAGGAGCGCCGTCGAGGAGGACGGTGTGCTGCGGGGCGCTGCTCGACACGCTGGCGGGGAGCAGCTCGACCCCCGGTCCGGTCGGGTCGACGAGCACCACCACGTCGCGCTCGCCCTGCCGGGCGACGACGAGCAGGCGGGTGGCCTCGGCCGCCCAGGTCACGGCCAGCTTGCGACCGGAGACCCTGCCGTCGTCGTACGACGCGTCACCGCGGAGCGCAGGCGTCAGGAGGACCTCGCCGGAGGCGACCCCGGGAAGGAGCTCCTTGCGCTGCGCATCGGTGCCGTACGACGCGAGGGTGAGTGCGCCGCAGCAGAGGGTCTCCCACGCAGGGACCTGCACCCCGGCCTGCCCGGCCTCACGCAGCAGCACGGCGATCTCGGTGAGCCCGAGTCCTTCACCGCCGTGCTCCTCGGGAACAGGGAGCGCCGTCAGGCCGGCCGCGGCCCAGGCGGACCACTTCCGCGCGTCCGACTCACGCTCGAGGACCTCGCCGACGACGGCGCGGACTGCATTGATCGCCTCAGCATCCACGAACCAAACTGTAACGTGTTCTAGTCTGAGATGCATGGCGGTCGTCTCACTCACCCACGTGGCGCGTCGACGGGTCCATCTAGCGTCGACGGCCATCCCGCAAGGCCGCATGGTCGAGCTGCCGGGACGCGGCGGGGCCACCTGGGTGACCGACACCCCCGGGCCGAGCCCGCACTCCCCCACCATCGTGCTGCTGCACGCACTGGGGACCACTGGCCTGCTGACGTGGTTCCCCTCGATCCAGCCGCTCTCCGAGCGCTTCCGGGTGGTCACCCTCGACCAGCGGTGGCACGGGCGCGGCATCCAGAGCGAGGAGTTCTCGCTCGCCGACTGCGCGGACGACGTGGCAGCCCTGGTCCAGGTGCTCGACCTGCGCGACGTCGTCGTCGGCGGCTACTCGATGGGCTCGATCGTCGCCCAACGGGTGTGGCGCCAGCACCCGGAGATCGTGCAGGGACTCGTGCTCGGCGCGACCACCGACCGCTTCCAGCTCAACCCCGCCGAGCGCGGGTTCTTCCTCGGGATGGGGACCACGATGCTCGCGCTGCGTGGCGTGTCCCGGTCCCGCACGGCACTGAAGGCCGCCCGGGCGGCTGCCCGGGGCATCGACTTCGTTCCCTCGGACATGCACGAGTGGGCCCTGCGCGAGTTCCGCTCGACCAGTCCCTGGGCCGTCGGTCAGGCCCTCGCGGCGCTCGGCCGCCACCACTCACGACCGTGGCTGGGACGCATCGACGTCCCGACCGCGGTGGTCGTGATGATGCGCGACCGGGTCATCCCGACGTCGCGCCAGATCGCCCTGGCCCGCTCCATCCCCGGGGCCACCATGCACGAAGTCGACGACGGGCACGCAGGATGCGTGCTCGCCGCCGACAAGTTCGTGCCGCGGTTCGTGGAGGCCGCGGCCACCGTCAATGCACGGCGCCGCGACTTCCGCGGACGCTAGAGAACAGCGGCGACAGCGGGCAGCAGGTCGTGAAAGGTCCGCCCATTGGCGATCTGGCCGATGGCCTGCATGACCCATCCGTTGCCCTCGCGGTACACCTTCGCCATCACCTGAGCGTTGTGAGTACCCGAACCGGTCAGCTCATAGCGGGCCAGCTCTCTCTCGTCAGTGCTGTCAACCAGTCGGCAGAGTGCGTTCTCGATCTGTGAGAAGTCCTGACCGGTGAAGGAGTTGACCACAAAGACCAACGTGTGTGCGTTGGCCGAGATGTTGACTAGATCGACGATGATTGACTCGTCGTCGCCATCGCCCTCGCCGGTGCGGTTGTCACCGGTGTGGACGATCGACTTGTCCTTGCTCTGGAGTTGCTGAAACCAGACGACGTCGACCAGTTCGTTCCGTGCGTCGAAGATCAGGCAGGTTGCGTCGAGATCGATCTCCTGTGTCTTCGAGCCGAACAAGCCCTTCTTCTTCTTGGCGTCCCATCCCAGCCCCATCCGGACCTTGGAGAGCGACTGACCACTGCTTTTGGCCAACGAGACCCGTTGACCCTTGGCGAGCGAAACCGACACGGTATTCCCCTTTTCAACTGTCTGGAATGGGAAACCTACCTATGATCGCACGGTGTCGTGGGCGAATCGTTTCCGTTCTTTGGCTGTTCTCGGATCGTCGGTCACACTGCTCGCGGTCGCCGGGCTGGGCGTGACTCAGGTGCGAGCCGATATCGAGCTCGAGCGGGCGAAACCCGCGATCTCCTCCGCGCCGTCCGATGCCCCCGGCCAGTCCGATGCCCCCGGCCAGTCCGATGCCCCCGGCCAGTCCGATGCCCCCCGGCCGTCCAGCGCGCCCGCGCCAACCGCCTCGGCACTGCCGTCACCGACCGAGGACCTCACTGCGCTGCTCGATTCGATCAGAATGCTCTCGGCACGCCCCCACCCAGTCGGCTACGAGCGAGGCTGCTCCCCCGGCGAAGGCTGCGTCTTCGGACCGGCATGGACCGACGACAACGACATGGAGTTCGGCCGCAACGGGTGCGACACCCGCAATGACACCCTGCGCCGAGACCTCGACGAGGTCGTACTGAAGGACGGCACTAACGGATGCGTCGTGCTGTCCGGAACTTTCATCGAGCCCTACACCGGCCAGCGGGTGCACTTCGTGCGCGCAGAGACCGACGTCCAAATCGATCATCTGGTGCCTCTGTCGCTCGCCTGGGACCTCGGTGCCCATGCGTGGCCGGCCGAGCTGAGGGTGAACTTCGCCAACGACCCCCGAAACCTCTTGGCCGCCGACGGCCCGGCGAACCAGTCAAAGGGCGATCAGGGCCCCGGCACTTGGTTGCCCGTCAACAAGGACTTCCGCTGCAACTATGCGGAGAGGTTCACCCGGGTGGTCATTGCCTACGACCTACCGCTTCCCGTGGCCGACATCGAGTCACTCCGCCTCACCGCTGCCGCCTGCTGAGTCGAGGCTCCGGCTTCAGGCCACGTCGATGCCCAGGTCGGTCGCGATACCAGCCAGTCCACTGCTGTAGCCCTGAAGGACGGCACGGACCTTCCAACCGCTCGAAGGGTGATGATATATCTCCAACACTTGGACGAGGCTCTCGACACCGAAGGTGTCGGAGGCGACGGAGATCAGCTCGTCGCCCGACTGCAGGCTGAGGACACGCGCGGACAGACCGGTCAGCGATGCCAAGGTCGAGTCGCCGTCGAGCGTGGCGACGGTGACAATCACCTTCGACGCCCGGCTCGGCAGATCAGCGAGCGAGATCGCGATCTGGGCCCTGTCCGTGACCGGAGAGCGCTCCGGCTCGAGCAGCCACACGGAGTGCTCAGGAGACGACGGGTTGTTGAAGTAGACGAAGTGCTTCTCGCTGATCGCCTGCCCGTCGAAACCGACAACGAAGGCTGAGGCGTTGACCTCGACGTCCGTCGAGTCCCAACGCAGGCCGACCAGGAGTCCGGTGGTGATGTCCATTCCGCCAAGCTGGGCGTTGGCTCCCTTGCTGAGCTTCATCTTTCCTCCGGTCATCAGGTGAACGACATCGCCCATTTGAAGGCGTCGAGCACGCGGAACGGGGCGATCCCTCGTGGATTGATCATCTTGTCGTCCGGCGACTCTCCGAGAGCGGACGCCGCGAAGTAGCGATGATGCCTCGTGCGGTCCTTCAACGTCGCTTCGATCAGCGGCACGCCGAGTTCGATCAGGAGCGTGCGTACTTCTTCGTGCAACAGGTCGCCGTCATGAGCGTCCCAGACAGGAGTCGCCAGTCCTGGGTCGCGGACCAACGGGGAACCCGCCCTCGACATGATCCCCGACCATCGTGGGTTCGACACGTCGCGCAGGCGCTGCATGACGTCGAACTTGGAAAGTACCAGCGCAACGGGGATGTCCGTCATGGCACCAGGGATGTGACCCGTCATGTGGCCCAGCACCAGATTGAGGACCACCAGCGGATCGCCACCAAGTGCTTGCGCCGAGGGGATGGCGTCAGCCAGCACTGCCCGGATCTCGGCCACCTTCAGCGGGTCAACCATCAAGAAGACCGCATTCGCGCGGCTCAGGAAGCTGAACTGCTGTCGGTTGACTGCTGAATTTTCCAGGTCCTCACCGGCGACGTCCTTCAGAACGAGAATTCGAGGCAGGACCTCACCGTTGATTCGCTGCGTCATGCGGAACATCAGCGGTTCACGACCTGCTGACGTCGCCGAGTTCATACCATCCGTGGCTGGCATCAGTCGTCGCTGCTCCAACAGCGGCTCTTCGTAAATAGCGCGGAAGCGGGCAGCCGTACTCCCGAGGGGCTCGACCGCCGAATGCCACTGTCGCTCCGCCAGGAGATGCAGCTGCATGACGCCCGTCGCCACCAACAGGCTCTTGCCCGTGGTGCGGGCTCCCGCCATCGCGATCGTCGTGACCCGACTCTGACGCCACAGGGCGGGGATCTCGTAGCGGCAGTACGGGCAGGCCTCGGTGGTCGTGTGCAGCTTGCACTTCCCACAGGTGCCCTGCGGGAGTTCGGCCGTGGAGTTCGGCGCGATCTGGACCAACGGCCGCACCTGTACGTCGAACCCCAGCACTCGGGCGGCCGCCTCATCGGCCTTGGGTGCGCAGGTCCCCGTGCACACCAGTTCGTGCGGCATCGGCGGCAGTCTGTGGAAGCACTGCGGGCACTGACTCATCCGGCGTACCTCGCGGGCTCTTCGGCTGCCAGGGCCGCGGCGAGTTCAACGGAACGGACGAGCGCAGGGTCGTCGTCGACAGCGATCACGGTGGCTCGGGCACTGAGGCTCGACAGCAGCGCGAGGTCGTCGGCGAACCACTCGGGGCGGGGCGCCGCCGGCAGTCCGAGCACCGATCGCCCCCAGACGACGAGTCGAAGGTCGAGGCGAGGGAACTCGTCAAGGGCAGCCATCACCTCGGGGATGTCCGAGGGGACTCCGCTTAGGACGGCCAACAGAGATCCTCCCGAACCGAGAACCGCGCCGGCGTTGCGAACCACCGGCGCCAAATGGAGCCACGACGCCAGAGCCTCACTATCGCGAATCGCCGCAATGACATCATCGGCGTAAGTGGGTCCTGCCGTCACAGGACTCGGCGACCATGGGGTTGTCCGTAGGACTCCCTTCGGACTGCGCCGCATCCACTCCTGACCGATCCCGGCCACGAGTCGCACGACTTCCCGCATCGACTCCTGCTCGAGGCGCCGTGCCATGGAAACGGAGCCGTCGACTGCGAACACCCACGGCAACGAGGAAGCCGGGACGGCACTGACGAAGGCCTCGCGGAAGGCATAGGCACCCGGCCGCGACCAGTCGCCACGGCCTTGGCCAGCGATCGGTTCGGATGCCCTCTCCGGAACCTTCACGGTGACGCCGTCCGATGTGATGGTGAGATTTGCGAACTCCACGGACCGCTTCGCCCCGACGTCTGACGGCGAGACCACAACTTGCTCGGGGTCACCGGCCAGGTCGGCGCGAATGCCGAGTCCGACCGTCGTCCCCGGGGGAATCAGGCCGCCGTCAGCACCTTCCACGCGGAGACTCAGCACCCGTGGCTGGGTGAGGATCACTGCCTCGGTCGGCGACACCCACGCCACCTGGGCGAGCTTGTCCCCCTCGAGAATCCGCAGCACCACGCCCTCGGCGACTCCCGCGAGCGTCACTCTGAGTGGCGCGAGGCTCATCACGTACGACTCGCCGCCCTTGAGTTCAGGCACGACCGGTTCCCTTCCATTGATGGTGGCTCTTTGCCTTGCCCCACGCTCCTGAGAGCGGGTTCTTACGACCCAACCGCTTCTCGACGGCGAGGGCGATGTGTTCGTCCCACTCGGTGAGTGTCCACATCCGACCGTTGCCGTTGACCGCAATGATCTCGATGAGAGCGGCGACCGCAACGTGGTAGAGCAGTGAGTTGCTCAGGTTCTCCGCCCTTCCGATCGCGAAAGGTGTGTCGACCTCGTTCCGGGACATCGTCACCCTCAAGGCCTCACGGAGTAGAGCGAACAGTGTTGGATCCTCGAGGAGCAGCAGTTCGGCCGCGAGGTCGCCGGCGTCGACGACAGCAACGTTGTCAGCAACCGACTGCCATGCCGATGGAGGCAGCTCGGCGCCATGGAGGGCTGTTGTCATCAGCATCCTCCATTGGCTACTTAACTGCTTCGACGCCTGGACCACCGACATCGCGCGCGATGCGACCCGGCCGCCAGTTGCAGGACGTGCTCCGGCAGGCGGGGCGGGCACCCTCACCTGCGGGCGTGCCGCCGGCGGCACTGGCCGGGGCACGACGGTGCTGGGCGGGGACGGAAGGTAGGAGGGAATCTCCGGCGGGCCACGGTCTGGCACCCTCACGGTGACGATCTCGGATGCCTTGGCAAGGTCCACCGGGACCATGGCGACGAAGGGTGGGGTTCGTCGCGGCGGTGTCGCCAGTTCCGTCAGCCGCTGACGTTCAGGTTCGTCGAGCCCCTCGAGCAGGCCACTTCGTGCAGCCGCGACGGCCGCCACCTCCAGGCCGATGCCATAGCAGTCGAAGACCCTCAGGATCTGAGCCGCTTCGTCCAGACGGTTCGGGATGCCGGTCAGCGCCTCGAAGCGCTTCACTGCGTTGGCGACCTCTGGCTCGATCAGCGTCCGGTCCTCGTCGCTGAGCGCGAAGGGGCCGTCGAGGTCGTCATCCCACGAGAGACGACCGGCCAGCAGCAGCACTGCCCGTCGACGGAGAACCGCCTGGAGAACCTTCGTGACAACATCCGGACCGACGATGGCCTTCGCTGCAGCCGTCGGCTGCTCCTGCCACCACCGGTCGATCACGGCTGTCACCACTGGGGACTGGGATTCCTGGGGCCCGAACATCAGAACTGTCCAAGTGAGCTCCTCGCGCTTGTCCACCTGCAGATCTGGATCGCAGAGCGCGATCGCGGTCACTGCCCAGAGCGGCTCTCCGTAGTCGGTAGACGAGTCAGCGACGGCCAACGGAACATCGTCCAGCAGATCGCGGAGCAGATCGGCTCCGAACTCCTCGACACCTTGCCGAAGGGCGCGTACGCAAGCTGTGGGGATGTCAGCCACCGCAACCTGCGTGCCGTCGGGTGCGAGCCAGCTGTCGCCGTCATCGGCGAGGCGGTAGATGATGCTGGTGTCGATCAGGACGGCACCGTCCGTCTCGCGAACCCAGGTGCGCGCGCCGTCCGCCTCACTGTGCGACACGGCGAACAGACTCAGCCCCGCGCTGGCAAGGGTCGATAGTGCTTCTGCCCGGGCCCAGGTGGTCCAACCGATGTCGCCGTCGCTGCGGGGGTCTCTGAGGAAGGTGACGGCTCCGATCCACCATGCGGCCTCGTCGGGATCCTCCACCAACAGCACCACGGGACCGAGGGGGCCTGCCACCTGTGAGATCTGCTCGAGTAGCACGGCAAGAAGTTCCAGTCGACCTGGCTCGACGAGGTGGGCCGCAACCGTCGCCCGAGTGATGACCGTTCCTCTCTCCAAGTGCTCAGGGAGCTTCGCTGCGGCCACAGCGCTCGGGCCGTAGGGCATCAGCCAGCCGTCGGAGTGCCAGTGCTCGATCGCCGTTCCGTCGACGGCGGCACCCAGCGCGCCGTGGACAAAAACATTGCCCGGGCGCCCCGTCGCATCTGCTCCCGCCGAGACCACGTGCAGGAGCAGCAACTTGCCGTCGAGCCGACGGGCGGACAGTTGCCGCCGACGGACTGCCAAGGTCGCTGCCGTGGGGAAGTCGCCGAGGTCCTCAGATGCGAACGCCCGAGTGTCGACGCTCGCAAGCATGGCGTCGGCCTGGTTTCGGGTCTCCTCCGGAGACGCCAGCTTCACGCCCCATCCTCCGGGAGATCCGTCGTTGAAGTCGGCTGACGTGTAGACGAGTTGGGACCAGACTGTCATCAGCTGATCCTCAGCTGTTCGACGACGGGATCCGTGATGGCGAGGGTGCGCTGCTCGAGGTCGGACACTAGAGCGAAGAGTCGGATGAAACCACCGATTCCGCGCGACAGGTCCCACTCCTGCGTCAGCGGCTCGTCCTTGTTGGGCTGCCAGGTGAACTCCGCGGCCAGCTCCGCTCCCTCTGTTGTCAGCGGGAGATGGGTGCGATGGAAGTAGAGACCGAAACGCACTGGCCGATCCCAGGTTGTCTGCGATTCCACTCGCAGGATCCGCTGGCCGGGCGACACAGGAGGTGCGCCCCGGCCCTGCGCGGGCTCCGGTGCGACGACGAAGTACCGCAACTGCCGCATGCCTGAGTACTCGATCGTCACCGGGCGGGCCATGATCGCCTCATAGTTCGAGTACGTCGTCGACACGGCGTGCACCGTCGAGGGATCGTCGTTCAGCACGCCCGGCGGAATCTGGAGGCCCCCAAATCGGCGGTAGTCCTCCTGCGTCAGCTCCTGGACCGCAGCTTGGGTGGCGGGATCGAGATCCACACCGCGTGGGGTGACATAGACACGCACCAATTCAACTGCTTCTGGCCAGTCGAACGTCAGAGTCTTGGTGTCGACCCGATCGACGAGCCGCAGGTCGGTCACCGGTTCGGGCGGTCTGCTGCGCACCAGTGCAGGCCCCGCCTTCATGTGCTGGTCGTCGAGAACAGTCACGGGTACGAACCAAGCCCGTGCCCAGGATCGCGGCCATGGAACGTCCCGCATCCAGGTGCGGCCGTCCTGCTTATCGGTCGGATGGATCAGCCGGCTCGACGCCACCAAGTTGCTCTGGTCGAGAGAGCTGCGGTCGATCAGATCCTGTCGGTGCAGGCCCGCCGGCGGCTCTACTTCGGTCATGTAGATGTGGACATCAACTGCCGAGGGCGGCGTCGTCCAGCTCAGGTCGACCTTCGCCTCACCCGACAGGTTGACCTCCAGATCGGTGACCGCCTCGATGACAGCCGGCGTGTCCACGAAGCGGGAGAGGTAGGGCGAGGTTCCCTGTCGCATGTGGCCGTCTCCGCCCATACGCTCCAGTCGGGCAACGACGCGGTATTCGAGGCGACTGCCCGATGGCGGGTTGTCATGCCGAAAACCACCCTGCTGGACCGACTCGAGGCGACGCGTCGGGTCGAAGCCATGGATCCGCTCGGACAGGTGAGCCTCCACGCACATCACGTCGACCGTCACGTCGTCGGAGGCGACCGGCCAACTGCCCGCGACCTGCCCCTCACTCACTCGGATGTCGAAGTTCGCCGGAGGCAGCACCATCAGTCCACGGGCGTGCAAAGTGGGCTGCGCGCGCTTGGCTGCCGGGATGTCGGCTCCGACATTCACCCAGACCTGGACGTTCAGGTAGGGCTCGCGGCGCGGATCGTCATTGACGTGGACGAGGTCGGTCGTCGCCCCGACAGGGTTCTGGTCCGGGCTGTACGGTTCCCCCGCCATGCTCGTCACGACCCGATAGACGGCAACCTCTCCCGAGGAGGCGGACGCGGGTGTCCACGCAATCCGTACATTCCCGTCGGGCGCCATGGCGAAAGCCAGCGACTGCGCCGAGGCATAGTCGATCTCCACTGCCGTGTAGGGCTCAAAGCCACCCATGTCGACGATCTCCGCGGCGCGGGTCGGTGACGTCTGCGGTGTCGCCTTACCAGCGGAAGCGCCCACCGCAGTAGTGTCCTGGGGTTCCCACTCGGTCGACTTCGACCGACGCGAGGGGCGGCCTTGGGGGACCACCTCGGGGATCGCTTCTGACTGCCCCGCTTCTGACTGCCCCGCTTCGGCCGGGGCCGCCGCTCCGAGCTCCTCCGTTTGGTGATCCCCGCGTCGGGACTGCTGACTCCCCCATCGGTTGCTGCTGACCACCTGCTGCACGACGACCCCGTCGACGGCCGACACCAACTCGCCCCAGCGCGGCAACAGGGCCGCTGCGCTGTGCAGGGCCAACTCGCGGCCGACCGACTCATCGCGAATGCCGAGAGCCGCGACGACCGTGACATCGCGCTCGTCGATCTGGGTCGGGCCGAGTGCGTTGAACCACTCGAGTGCGCGCATGATGCGCGCCGAGGGGGTCGTCATCACCAGCCTCCTGTCGAATCTCTGGACGGGCCGGGCTGCGGCGAAGGCAGGGGCGGCGCCCCACAACCCGTGGAGAAGTCACGCCCGACGACCGGGGAAGGAGCCACGCCGGCCTGACGCGCTTGATCGACTGAAACCTTGCTGGCCCCGGCGGCGGCCGCACCCACGATCCCGGCCACACTCGCGAGAAGGGTCAGCCACAGTCCTGCGCCACCGCGAATCTCGCCCGCGACCTCCTGCCCGGACCAGAGAAGAACGTTCGACGCCGCCGCATCGAGGGAGTTGTAAACCACCAATGACGACAGGCACACGAGGAACCACGTCATCATCACGGCCCCCATCAGCAGGCTCAGGCGTCTCTGGAACGCGGAACCCGTGACGACACCGGCCGTCAAGGACACGAGAGCCGTCGCCGCGAGCACCAGTCCACCGACAGTCGTGTCGAGGGGTGTCGGGTCCGCCTTGCCACCGTAGGCCTCGACGGTCGCCTGGACGTGCAGCCAGGGAAAGAACAACGCGGTCAGCAACAGGACACTCGCGATCCACCACCCAACGGCCGCGGTGGTCGACCGAATGACGAACGCCTGCCCCCGGCCCGAGTAACCGTGCTGCTTGAGCTTTGCGTACTCGATGACGGCCCACGCCCATGGACCGATGACGGGGACCAGGACTCCGACAACCAGAGCAACCCACATCGGGCGTTGTGCAGCGCGCGCCACCACGACGGCGGCCGCGGTGGAGTAGGCGACGATTCCGATGGTCCACACCGTCGCGACGGTCACGAGAGTTCCCCAGGGCAGGTCCATGTCACATCACCGGATGGCCGGGCGGCGAGGACTCATCCTTTTGGGGAAGGATCACCTCAACCTCCGCTCCGAACACGAGGTCCTCCACTGAGATCGCCCGACTTCGTTGGGCAACAACGACCGAACCACCGAGATCCGCCGCACCCGTCGCGGTCCAGGTCGATCCCGGTGCGATGCGCCACGGTTCGCCCGCAGCGCCGATGTCGGTGAACACCGACTGGTCGAAGACATGGTTGTCGTCACGGATGTCACGAAGTCCGGCGATGAACTGTCGGTAGCTGACCAACTCGATGGTGCCCGAGGTGCTGCGCGTGCGAATCGTCGCGGACAGTTGCTCCACAAGACCCGCAGGATGCACGGCAAGCGTGGTCCGCACTCGTTGGCGCAGTCCGTCCACGGACCCGGCAGCCACCCCGCGGGCATCAACTGCGCCGCTCCATGCCGACAGCAAGGAACGATCGCTGCTGCCCTGGTCGACCCAGATGGCGTCCGGGTTCTCACGAACCTCGTATGCCCGGGTGCCCAACTGCTCAGGAACATCGGCTAGGAAGGACTCCCAGCTGGCGCTGAGCCAACCGGCCTTGAGGATCTCGTTGCGGAGCCGAGCAGCGACATCGTCCAGAACCGCCGGATCTGGCTGAACCTCGCCGAAGGCGATGCTCCGCGGCAGGCCCGCCCCCAGTGCGACCCCCTGCTGCCGGACGTCGGACAGCACGCCGTTCGGCGCCGCGACGAACGTGCCAAGTGCCCGGGTCCAGTCGAGGTACTGCCGGTAGGCGCGGACCAACCTGCGCAGATCACCGACGGCAGCGCCCAAGAACTCCTGGAGGATCTCGGCCCTCCTGCCGAGATCCTTGCGGGCGTTGAGGAGCTGGAAGAGCTCCTGTTGTCCCCTCATGAAGACGACGACGGAACTGAGCACCCAGATGAGGACGATCGCCGTTGCGATAGCGGTGCCGACGATCGGGCCGATCACGTTGAGCACGATCACCGTGACAGTCACGGCAACGGCCACCAGCGCGCCCAGCAGGATCCAGCGGAGCTTGGTTGCCACCCTGCGTTGACGCTCCTCGATGTCATTGGGAAGCTCGAGCGCGCTGTTGGCACCAGCCAGTTGCTGCGCCAGGCTCATGACCTCCTCCCGCGTGTCGACCACTGCTCGGCCCAGTCGATGGCCGACCCGCCCGGTGTAGGAGCGTTCCACGCGAGCTCGCCACGTCTGCAACCGCTCGCGATCGGCGGTGGCGGCGGTGCGCAACATGGTGTTGCCATGAGCGACCCGCTGCAGCTCCGCCTCGAGCGCGTGGGCCTGGATCAGATCAGCTGGCTCCACCTTCCAACCCCGGATGTTCGCACCGACGGCGCCAGACGGCTCCATCAGGTCGCGAGGGTCCGGCACGACCATGCCCGGCGTGGTCACAATGCCCCGGTGGGCGCCGACCGCAATGGGAGGCAGCTCAGGCGAACGGGACTCGCCGTCGAGCAGCGTCATGGCTCCGCCGGCAAAGTCACGCCACAACGCCGACAGGTCGGTCCCCGCCGTCTGTGTGCTGCCGGACGGTCCGATCCGCGACGCCAGCACAGCCGACATCTGGTCGATGTCTGCCCACGAGGCAGGGGTGCCATCACTGCGAATCCCCCGCACCACCACCTCGTACTCGGAATCGTCGGTGCCGAAGACGGTCCGTTGCGCCAATGCCGCCATCCCCGTGGAGAACCGGTGCACCGTCGACTCGACCCACCGCCGCGGGGCGTTGACCAATGCCGACCAAAGGAAGCCCCACAACAGGCGAAACGCTTCCCAGAAGCCCAAGACCTTGACGGGTTCGCGAGGAGGAAGTACCCGCGGCTGGGGCATTACGTAGTGGTGCTTCGTCAGGAGCTGGTCTGCCATCGCCTGGGCGGCAGCACCCTGGTCCTCGACCGCCCAAGCCCTTTCGTTCCCCACCATGGGGAGCGGATAGCCGTCTGCGACCGAGATGATTCGGCCGAGGAGCTCGTTCTCGACCTGCTGCGCAGAGAGCAGGCGAGTGAACGATCGGAACAGTGTGACCTGATTGCCGGGAAGGGGTGGATCGTCGTCCAGCGGGGACCCGTCAGCATGCGCCCATGCCCCGGCGATCGTGCACACCGAGGTCAGCAGGTGGGTGTCGAGCAGACCTGCAGGGGCGTCACTCGCCAATCGCTCGACGCCCGACCCCGGAGCCAATGAGTCTTCAGGAGCGACCACGATGTTGTGCCAGCCCAGCCACGCCGAGGTGGCGGGCAGTGTTTCTCCCTGGTGGGAGGTCCCGATGACCTGCGCCTGCAGGGTCCTCGCTCCCGGCAGAGTCTGTTGGAGCTGTTTCAACACCTCGGAAGCCACCTCGGCGGAGGCCATCGACGAAGTCACCCGCACGCGGCCCAGCGCCACGAGCCGTACGAGGTCGATCCCGACCTGATCGGCGAGGTAGGACTGCATGGAGGTGGCGTAGGACCGACCTTCCACAATCAGGTGGGCCGGGACCCGGAAGTCTTTTGGCCGTAGCGAAGTCTCATCGACCACGAGGATCGGATCGACGATGCCGGACGCGGACCAGTCGGTCAGGACGTCGATGGCCGCACCGGCAACATCGCCGGCGACGACCAGGACACTCAGTTCGTTCGGCAACTCACATCACCACCGGAGGCTCGCTGGGCGGGAGGCCCGGCGCGGCGGCCGGGGTGAAGGACAAGGAGGCAAGGATCTGGTCGATCTCCAACAGCACCTGCCGGGCAAGAGGCGCGATCGTCAGGAACCGGACCCGGGAATTGCCGTTCGAGTCGTACAACTCCTCCCACTTGTCGATGCGACCGAGTAGCTGGCCCGTGTTTGCTCCCGTGCCCTGCTGCAGCATGTCGGTGTCGATCCACTGGACCAACTGCTTGATCCAGTCACGACCCCTGGCCCGTCGTTCCTCGACTGTCAGCGCGCCCGCATCGGCGATGACCGGCGAGGGATCAGCGCCCGTGATGGCACCGGACTGAAGCCAGTTGGCGATGTTCCGCTCCGCCGCGAATCCGGTGAGGCCGTCACGCAGGCCGGGGCCTGTCGACGAGTCGTCCCACAGACTGCGCAGTGCCCGGAACGGTTGCAGTGCCTGCAGTTCTGGATCCCGGTTGCACTGGATGAACGCCAACGAGTAGCTCTCGAGCGTGATCGGTAGCCAGTCAACGGCGCTGATCTGGGACGGGTTGGTCAACATCGGCCAGATCAAGGGCATCCAACGTACGTCCTTGGCCGACCACACGATGACCGGTTGCTCACCGGATCCGGTACGCAACTGTCCGGTCAGGCGACCGACGTACCACCCGGCGATGAGCGCACGGAGCTCGGCTGCGCTCATCGGCAACGACGCCCCCAAGGGACGTGTTCCCTTCCACTTCCACAGCGCGGCGCGACCACCGTCGGGTTGAATCGCGAACTGATTCTTGACATTGCCGAGCAGGGAACTGAACACGATCGGCGAGTACTTGGGGTACGACCCGAAGATCGCAATCCGTGACTCCGTAGCGTCACCCATCGCCGCAGCGTCGAAGGCAGGAAGGACGGTCTCGAGCTCGAGCGTCGGATCGGCCTGGAGGCCCGAGCGGATGCGTTCGACGACCTCGCTGCTCCCCTGCAACCCGAGATTTCCGAACACGTAGGTGTATTTCAGCGTCTGCCCGGGGTGGACGGCAGGAATCATGCTCGAGTCGACGCCCACCAACGGACGAGCCAGGAGCAGTGCCTCGGTGAATTTCTGTGCGAAGCCGGACTTTCGTGCACTCATCTCTGCCGGGGGGATGTTCAGGTCGTTGAGGTACTGCCCGATGCTCTCGCCACGGAAGACCGCGAAGGGTTCGTTCGGCCGCTCCAGGAAGAGTCGCGCGCGGGCGGCGAGATGGGCTGGTCCGAGGTGAAGTGTGTACCGGCCCGCGGAACGAGGGGTGGGCTCGCCGGTCTCTGCGTTAACGTTCAGCACCGCCGCCCGCCAACGGGCCTGGGTCGCGATGATGTCGATGGATCCCAACTTGCCACCCTGCGTCTCCCACTCGCCACGAATGATCTGCGAGACGATCTGACGCTGTGCGTCAGCAGGCGGCATGCCACCCGGCACCGACCGCACAACGTGATCCGTGAACAGACCCGGAAACTCGGTCGCCGTGGTCAACAGAATCTCGTTCTCGGCGTGAAGGAAGCGAACCGGGACCTCCGAGTCGTCCGGCCATTCCCGGTAGACGTCGGTACCGAGCTGGGCCAGCCCCGCTTCGACGTCCTTGGACGTCCGGGAGACCTCCAGGTCGCCGAGGGCGTTGCTGGCCGCAGTGACGAGCGGCCCCAGCACGTCGGACTCAAAGGAGTCCAGCAGCTGCGCCGCATAGCGTGCCCCCGACATCTGGAGCACGCGCGAGCTGCTGCCCTCCAGCTCTCCCGCCACCAGGCCAACCAGATCGTGGCCCGCGGCGACGATCGCCCGCTTCAGCGCGAGCACGCGCTGCTGGATGCCGCCTCCGTCGAGCGCGAGAGGATCGAACCCGTTGGGGTCCGGCACTGTCTGGAGGACGTTGACCATCACCTCCAGATGCGCTTGGAGGCGCTCCAGCACCGCTCGTGCATAGGGGAGGCCCTGGCGGCGGATGTCATCGAGGAACTGCTGGATCACCCGGTTCTCGAGATCATGTGCGAAACGCTCATTCCAGAGGTAGGCCGCATCGTTCAGCGCGCTGCGCACCTGCTCACGTTGCGAAGGAAGTCGAGCACTGACCTCGGCGAACCAGTCGGAAGCAGCGGCCCCGGGGATCGAGGACACCATCGTGAAGGCGTCGCTCAGGACGCGCCGCGTTTCTGCCTGCGTCCAACTGCGCGGCATCGCCTGCTCGCGGAACCAGGCTCCGACGTCCTGGCCCGGCTGGGGAAGGCCGAGACGACTCAGGGTCAAGGTCCACTGGGCGTCGACCTTGGCGGTGAGCTGCTCGCCTCCTGGTAGGTCCACTCCCGGGTCAAGGTGACCTTCCAGGAGCCGGTCGGCCGCGCTGCGAGCAAGGCGCTGGGCGGCATACTCGGCATAGCGATCGCGACCGAGGCTCAGACTTGCGTAGCCGAAGGATCCCCAGGCGAAGACACCCGGATCCGTGCCCCAACCAACAGTCTGCGTGTCGGTGGACCCTCCCCCACCAGGGTTGCCGACGATGAAGTCGACGTACTTCTGCTGCATTCCGGCATCGCCGATGACGAGCGCAGCAAGCGCGCGACCGATCCCACGGAAGATCCCGGTGGCAGTGCCGTCGCCGAACCGGGCCCCGTCCCCGCCGATCGCGGATCCGATCGGAAAGATCCGCGCGAAGGCGAAGCGTGAGATGTCCGCGACACCGAGTGAGGTGAGCAGGGCGCGGTCGGCATCGTAGGAGAGGCCCGTCTGAGCGGCGATGACGTCCCCGATCGCTCCGAGGGCATTGCCCTCGACCCCGTCCCGGGCCCCGGCAGGGAGCGCCTGGAAGACGTCAGAGGTGAACAAGAAGGCGCCGATGGCGCTCGGGTCAATCCCAGGAATCGTGCCCAGGATCCGGCACACGTCGAGGAACATTGACGCCCCGGAGCCCCCGGCCAGGCTCCCGATCACGATCGGAACAATGGGTGCGTTCTGCGCGATCTCGCTCCGACGTCGGTCGGACAGGCCCGCCCACGGATCGGGCTTCTGGAGGTCTTCGTGCGCCTGGATCATGACCTTGTTCAGGTCACTCGTCCTCGTCAGGGTGAGCGTGCGCCCCACTGCTCGGTACTGCCCCGCACCGGTGGTGACGGGCACCGTGCACCGGCGCGGGTCCGGTACCCAGCCCCCCACCATGTCCAACCGGGTGCGCGACGCCTGGAACAGCTGGAGTGCCGTCCTGTTGAATGTGTTCCCCTCGGCGCTCACCGACAGGTAGCGACCACCCATGTCGCGAACGGATCCCAGCGGTGCTGGCCCCTTGTCTGGTGTCGTGGGCACATCGATGTGGACGAACTGCCAGGCATCCGGCAACTTGTCTGTTCCTTCGGGACGAAGGTCGGCCAGGAGTTGATCCTGGATGAACCGGATGGTGGCGCCACCCGATCCTCCGCAGCCGACGATCAGAAAGCGCCTCATCTGTCCATCCGTCCTTCGTTGTCTCGCACGTCACCAGCCGTTGGTCGGGCTCTGGCTGCCATCAGGGGGAGCCGTGGGCGACGGTGCGCCCCAGCCCTGGTCGGACGGTGGCGGCTCCGCGGACACTTGGGGCGACGCCGGCATCCTGCTGCGTAGGGCCGTCACAACGTCCGGGATCCGCGACCTCGCGTCATCGACCAGGTCACCGAGCCCCGATCCGGAGGAGTTGGTGAACACGATCACCTCCGCCGCGGCACCCGTGTGGGCCGCTCTCACGATGACGAGCCACGAGCCAGCCACAGCCGACGGCAGGATCGCCTCACGTCTTCGCGTCGAAGAGCGCCGACGAAGGGAGGACGCCGAGGAACCGCCGAGGCCACGCGCGGTGACGTGTCCGGCCGCACTTGGGTTGAGACCCATCCGGGCGATCAGTTGTCCGCCACCGGGCAGACCGACGGCACGGCCGTTTCCGACGAACACTGTCTGCATGGTCGCCTGATCGAAGCCCAGTAGTCCGCCAGCAGTCGGGTGGAACTGACCGTCGGCGTCGACTGTCCCTGACATCCGACCCAGCAACAGCGACTTCCCCGGGATCCGCGCGGCAACCCACTTGACGAGGTAGAGCATGGCGACCGGAATGAGGACCCCAAGAAGGGTGATCCCGATGAGTGCCAGCCAGAACGTCGATGCGTCGCGCGGTTTGCGCATCTCGAGGGTGTAGTCGACATCGATGGCAATCGGATCACCGACGCCGTCGGTGGGAACCGCCTTCAGCTGGATCGCTCCGTTGACCGCTCCGTTGTCGAGGGCATCGAACTCGAAGGACAGCGGCACGGCGCCCTCCTCACCCTCCTGCAGCGTCACGCAGCTCTCCTGCGAATCAGCTGACGAGGTCACTCTTGGGGATCCCACGCCGGTGGGCAGGGTCGTCGCCGGCCGGGCTTCGGCGAACCAGACACAACCCGGGCCGGTGACGGTCACCTCACCGTCGACAGGCTCGAGTTCCTCGATGCTTCCTAGCCGAAGGGCGGTCGACACCCTCGGATAGTCGGCCGGAGCAAGGATCTGCACCGGCACGTCGACACTCTGCGGCTCAAGTTCAGTACCGGGAACCGCACGCCCGTCCGAGTCGGTCGCGGACTTGGTGGTGAGGTCGAGAGTGATGCGGAGCACCGCGTCGCCGATGGGCACGTCGTCGAGGTCGATCTGCTGCGGCTGGCCGATTGCAGCCCCCTCGATGCCGTCGGTCACGACGATCGGTTCGGCACCGCGCACCTCGAGTACAGCGGAGACCACGGCTCGCCCTTGGATCTTGGCGGGGGGGACGTTCTCGCCACTGCCGATACGCGCCAGACCGAAGGAGGCCTCGACGGTGTCCCCGGTGTGCCAGGCCTCGTCGTCCCCCCGCCAAGCAGGGACGATGTCACCCTGCAGGTGGATGCGAGATCGCGCGGCTCCGGCAGCCTTCTGAGCGTCCGGGTCGATGAACACGATCGACCACAGGCCGGCCCAGCCCTTGCCATTGCCACGGACCAGGTCCAGTTCGAGCGAATCGTCCGACAACCAGGTGCTCGTGACCTCGACGTCACCGATCCGCTGGGCGCCGGAGGTCGTAGCCGGGTCGAACAGGATCGGCTTGGCCATCCCGTCGCGCTGCAACGCCACCAGCTTCTGGGAGGCGTCAGCGGTTCCAAGAATGTGCACGGACCCGATCGAATCATCCAGCACGAAGGTGTGCGCCTCCTCTGCACAGGAACGCTTTGGGCAGAGCTTCGAATCCTGCTCGATCGGCTTCTGGTTGGGGCTGGCGAACTCGTCGAATGCGAACAGGAGCTCGTCGACCTGGGAAGCCTGGATGAAGGCGCCGGGGGTGGGCGACGCGCCCCCCTTGCAGGATTCCCCGCCGCTGCCGCTGGCTTCCGCGATCCCCTTCATCAAGTCGAAGTCGGCGTCGGATCCTGGTGCCTTCAACCCCACGGCAAGGGTCACGATGTCCTGGGCACGCAATTGGTCCGCCTGACCGCCCGCGCGGCAAAGGTCGAGGACCCCAGCCTTGACCGCCGAGTCGACAGCCTTTCGTGAGGTCAGTTCGTCGTCGGCATACGGCTTCCCCTTGCCGTAGCGGCTCTGCTCCTCGCCGGAATCACGTACGTCGAGGTCGTAGGACCCGTCACTGAACCAGACCCACGCCTGGCAATGGGCGTCGTCCCGTTCCCGGCCGGCGAGCGCCGTACGTGCACCTTGGACAGCCTCCCAGTAGTCGGTCTCCCAACCCTGGTTCTTGGTGCGATACGTCTCGAGGTGGTCAATGAGGTCGCCCTGACGGGCCGAGGTAGCTTCCGTCCACTTCTTCGTGATCTCGAAGCTGACGTCGAACCCGGCGACCGCGATGCTCATGTCGGCACCGCTCGTGTCGGCGACGGCGATCAGGCGTTCGACGAGATACCCGGCCGCGTCGACACGTTCGTTCTCAGGGTCAGTCGTCTCCAACGAACTGGATCTGTCGAGGACCAGGAGCACGTCCGTCGGCTGGCCTGAGGCCATGCAGGAACCGAGACGTCGGACGGGGTCGTCCGCCGGTGCCTCCGACGGTGCGGCAACGTTCGGTTCGGGCGTGCCCGCCCCGGCGGCCCCGCCGAAGGTGCTGGCGGAAAGAATCAGGGCACCGATCAACGCGACGCCCGCACGGCGTCCTTCAAGACCGACCATCACTTGCTCCGCGCGACGACGTCGGCCACGTGGTAGGCGTGCAGACCCACCACCACGAGTGCCGTCACGACAAGGACAGCGGTCAGGGGCGCTGCCGCAGCGGCAGGCGCGTACCAACTTCCGGCTCGCCTGCGACTGTCCTGAAGGAGAAAGATCGCCAGCACGCCGATCGCAAGCGGACCGGCCAGTACCCACCCGAGCACTGCGAGTGGCACGCCGTCGTCGAGGAACCAGAGACCGGCGGCCGCGGCCACGAGAGCCAGACCGATGCAGAGCCAGAACACCGGGGCCGACACGACGCCATTGCTCGGGGACGTCGGACCACCTCGCCAGGGATCGGTTCCTCCACCGGGTCCAGGTCCGTCCTGCGCCGGGGTGACCCACCCTGACGGGCTGGTGGGTGCCACCGGCGGAGTGCTGGGGCTGCCCCAACCTCCGGGTGGCGGGCTGCCCTGGCCATCGCCCTGCTGACCCCAGCCACTGCCGCCGTTGCCGCCGCTGTTGCCCCAGGAACCGCTCGGACCCCAGTTGCTCATGGGGCCCCGACCCCCTCCGACTCCGCGTCGACGTCAGCGTCCTCGTGCGAACCCTCACGTCGGTTGCGGGCGACACTCATGAGGAAGGCCGCTCCGATGAACGCGACGCCGATCAGTCCGGTGACGAGCTCTGGAATCTCGTGGCCGATGGACACCATCAACAGCACGGCAAGGGCGCCGATCGCCCAGTGTGCCCCGTGCTCGAGATAGACGTAGTCGGACAGCGTGCCCTTGCGGACCAAGTAGATGGTGAGCGATCGGACGTACAACGCACCGACACCGAGGCCGATCGCGATGAGGATGGGATCGGTTGTAATCGCGAAGGCGCCGATGACGCCGTCGAAGCTGAAGCTGGCGTCGAGGACCTCGAGATAGAGGAAGAGGAAGAACGCTGCCTTGCCGACGGCCAGGGTGACGTTCCCGCCGTGGGCCTTCGTGTCCTCCTCGAATCGCTCCTCGAGGACCTCCTCCTCGTGTTCGAAGGCGGTCGCAAGTCCGTTCACGACGAGGTAGGTGAGAAGGCCGGCCAGGCCAGCTGTCAGGACGGCGGACTCGTGCTCCCCCCCGAAGGCCTTGGCAGCTCCGAAGAGCCCGCCGACCGCGACGATGATGGCAAGAGCGTCGATCTTGCCTGCCTTCTCCAGCGGGCCCTCGACCCAGGACAACCAGAGGATGTCCTTCTCCTCGAACAGCCAGTTCAAGTAGATCATCAGGAGGAACATGCCGCCGAACGCGGCAATGGTGTGATGTGCGTCGGCGAGGATGTATCCGTAGGTGCCCGGTGTGTCAGGGTCACCCTTCTCCAGGGCGAGGTCGATGACCTCGACCGGCGAGAGACTCGCAGCCAAGGCGACCACGACGAACGGGAACACCAGCCGCATGCCAAAGACCGCGATCAGGATGCCTACGGTCAGGAAGATCCGCCGCCAGAACTCCGACATCCGTTCCAGGACCTTGGCGTTGACCACGGCATTGTCGAAGGACAGCGACACCTCCAGAACGATCAGGATTCCTGCGACGAACGCTCCCTCGGGACCGCCATACCAGAGCGCTGCCGCCACACCGAGAGCCGTGAACAGGAAGGACCAGCCGAATGTCCGAAAGATCATGTGTCACGTTCCTCAGTTCTCGGGAGGTGGGAGGTGGTCGGTACCGAGCGCTTTCAGGAGACGTTGACGCCGAAGTCGCGCACGATGCCAGCAAGCCCCGACGCATACCCCTGTCCCACGGCGCGGAACTTCCACTCGTCCCCATTGCGGTACAGCTCACCGAAGACCAGCGCGGTCTCGGTCGAGTAGTCCTCGGTGAGGTCGTAGCGGACGAGCTCACGGTTGTCGGATGAGTTCACGATCCGGATGTAGGCGTTCTGGACCTGACCGAAGTTCTGTCCTCGCGCATCGGCATCGTGGATCGAAACCGGGAAGACGACCCGTGCCATCTCGGAGCCCAGAGCCGCGAGATTGACGTTGATGGACTCGTCGTCCCCCTCCACACCGCCGTCGGTCACGTCGCCCGTGTGACCCACGAGCGCGTCCTCGAGGTGGGTGCCAGGCGGGTAGGTGAGGTTGCCGTAGAAGACGAAGTGCTGATCGGACAGGACTCGACCGTTCTCGCCAAGGATGAGCGCGGACGCATCGAGGTCGAAGTCCGCCCCGCTGGTGGTGCGCTCGTCCCAACCGAGAGCGACCGTCACAGCGGTCAGTCCTCCCGAGGCTTCCTTGGTCAATGAGACGTTGCCGCCCTTGCCGAGACTGACTGCCACCCGAAACCACTCCTTACTCAGATTTGCCTGCTCCTGGGCCGATCGACACCTCACGATCTCGGTCAGCATGCAGATGCTGGCACGGACCGGTGCGGTCGGGCAGCTAAACGCAACTATTCGGTGTCCGCACATCTGGGGGCATCCCCACGAGAGAAGCCCTGCCCGCCATCGGTTGACGGCGGGCAGGGCTTTGGCTGAGGTCGACCCTCAGACGACCATCTCGTCGCGGTCCGGCTCCCCGGAGTCGCCGGCGAGCAGGTCACGCTTGTTGGCCCGCAGGCTCATGTAGAACGCCGAGCCGATGAACGCGACACCGATCAGGCCGGTGATGACCTCGGGCACGTGGACGCCGATCGAGATCATCAGCAGCGCTGCCAGGGCGCCGATGGCCCAGTGCGCCCCGTGGTCGAGGTAGCGGTAGTCCGACAGCGTGCCCTGGTGGACCAGGTAGATCGTGATCGACCGGACGTAGAACGCGCCGACGCCGAGGCCGATCGCGATGATGATCGGGTCGGTGGTGACCGCGAACGCGCCGATCACACCGTCGAAGCTGAAGCTCGCGTCGAGGACCTCGAGGTAGAGGAACAGGAAGAAGGCAGCCTTGCCGACGACCGGCATGATCTTGCCGGAGGCGTCCTCGCCCATGTGCTCCAGCGCCTCCTCGTCGGGGCCGAAGGCCTCGGCCAGGCCGTTCACGACGAGGTAGGTCAGCAGACCGGCGAGGCCGGCGGTCATCACGCTGGACTCGTGCTCGCCGCCGAGGCCCTGCGCAGCAGCGAACAGGACGCCGAGCGCGACGATGATGGAGAGGGCGTCGATCTTGCCGGCCTTCTCGAGCGGCTTCTCGATCCAGGACAGCCAGGTGATGTCCTTCTCCTCGAACAGGAAGTTCAGGAAGATCATCAGCAGGAACATGCCGCCGAACGCAGCGATCGTGTGGTGCGCGTCGGCGAGGTAGTAGCCGTAGGTGCCGGGGGTGTCCGGGTCGCCCTTCTCGAGCGCGAGGTCGATGACCTCGAAGGGCGACAGGCTGGCGGCGAGGGCGACCACGACGAACGGGAAGACCAGGCGCATGCCGAAGACGGCGATCAGGATGCCGACCGTCAGGAACATCTTGCGCCAGAACTCGGACATCCTCTCGAGGACCTTGGCGTTGACGACCGCGTTGTCGAAGGACAGCGAGATCTCCAGGACGATCAGGATCAGTGCCAGGGCGATGCCCTCGACACCGCCGTACCAGAGGGCGCCGAGGACGCCGAGGATCGTGAAGAAGAACGACCACCCGAAGGTGCGGAAAATCATGGCGTTGGGGTCCTCGATCGATTGGCGACAACGTCAGGACGACACCGCCGCCGGACGCGGACCGGTGCCGGTCTCGCTGGAACTGTATCTGCAGAGTGCAATATCGCCCCCACCCTCAACAGCGACTCCGTCAGGCGTGCCCGGCGACCGCCGCGGCGAGGCGCTCCAGCTCGGCCGGGAAGAAGCGCACGAGCGCATCGGTGTCGGGCATCGACTCGCGGCACGCGATCGCCCCGACGTGCATCTGACCGGCGTTCGACATCACCGTGATGTTCAGACCGGCGCCGTGGAAGACCGGGCCGAGCGGGCAGAGGGCCTCGATCCGGGCACCGGCGAAGTAGAGCGGGATCGGCGGGCCGGGAACGTTGGAGATCACCAGGTTGTGGACGACCGGGTGGCGCTCGGCCAGTCGGAGGTTGGCGTAGGTGCGCACGGCGAGCCCGAACGTGCGCGGGGCAGCGAACTCGGCCCAGTCCTGCAGGGCGTCGGCGCTGATCGCGTTGTGGTGCTCCTTGGCGTGCTGGTTGCGCTCGGCGAGCATGTGGAGCCGCTCGAGCGGGTCGTCGATGTCGGTGCCGAGCTTGGTGAACAGGGCCGAGACCTTGTTCGCGCCGCTCGAGCGTCGTGAGCTGTCGCGGACACTGACCGGCACGGTCGCCAGGAGCGATGACGACGGGAGCTCGTCGCGCGCGACGAGGTAGGACCGCAGGGCGCCGCCGGCGATCGCCAGGACGACGTCGTTGACCGTGGTGCCGGTGAGCTTCTTGATCCGGCGGATCTCCCCCAGCTCCAGGTCGGCCATCGCGATCGAGCGGTGCGAGGTGATGGTGCCGTTGAAGGACGTCCGGGGCGCCGAGAAGGGCGCTGCCATCGCGGTCCCCTGCCGGGCTCGTCCGATGCTCTTGGTGATCAGCTGCGCGGACGGCTTGAGCACCTTGACCAGGGTGACCGGCCGTGCCGCCGTACCGATGACGGCGCGACCGAGGAGCTCGCCGCGGCCGGGGTCACGCGGGTGGGACTGCTCCTCGAGCACCATCGGCGCCGCATCGGGCTCGATCGAGCACAGGTGGGACACCAGGTTGGCGCCGGAGACGCCGTCGACCGTGGCGTGGTGCATCTTGGCGAAGACGACGACCTTCTCGTCCTCGGCACCGTCGGGCCGGTAGCCCTCGATCACCCACATCTCCCACAGCGGGCGGGAGCGGTCCAGCGGCAGGGACGCGAGGTGCGCGCACAGGTCCATCAGCTCGGCGTAGCCGCCGGGGGTCGGCAGCGCGAGCCGGTGCACGTGGCGCTCGATGTCGAAGCTGCGGTCGCGCACCCACACCGGGTGGTCGAGTCCCAGGGGGACACGTCGCAACTTCTTGGTGAAGGACGGGACGTCCCGCACCCGGGAGTCGAGGCGGTCCTGGAGACCGGCGAAGGAGTACGTCGTGCTCATCGTGGACGGATCGAGCACCATCACCGCACAGACGTGCATCAGCTGTGCGGGCGTCTCCAGGTAGAGAAAGCTCGCGTCGAGTCCGGACAGCCTGTCCATGCATCAAACCTCTCGGTGGTTGAGGTGCGAGCGCAGCGAGCCTCGAAACCTAGAACGTGTACCAGTTTCTCACAACGAGCCGGATACGCTCCGGTCATGGGTTTCGTACGCCGCCAGGTCGTCACTGCAGCGTTGACCGCCAACGCCATCCGCCCGATCCCCGGCTTCCGTGCCGGCATCCCGGCGTTCTTCGCGGGGTGGCTGACCGGTGAGCTCGCTCCCCACCTGCTCGGGCTGACGGCCGCCGATGCCGCGGCCCACGCAACCGGGAGACGTCGCGACTGGAGGGGGCTGGCCCTCGCCGGGGCCTCGGCCGCCGGCCTGGCGCACCTGGTCAACCAGAGCCGTCGCGCCGTCACCGAGGCCGAGGACGCCCTGGTCGAGGGCCTGGGGGTCGACTACGTCGAGCAGCTCGACGCGAAGCCCACCCCCGCCGAGCTCGCCACCCCGTGGCGCCGCCTCGCGAACCCGTTCGCCTTCCGGCGTGCCGCCCGGCGTGCGGGCCTCGAGGTCCACCGCAACATCGCGTTCGCGCCGTACGGCCGGCGGGGCCTGCTCGACATCTACACCTCCGAGGTCACGCCCGCGGCGGGCGCACCCGTCCTGCTCCAGGTGCACGGCGGCGGATGGTCGATCGGGAACAAGGACCAGCAGGGACTCCCCCTCATGCAGCACATGGCGGCCAAGGGCTGGGTGTGCGTCGCCATCAACTACCGCCTCGCACCCCGCAATCCGTGGCCCGCGCAGATCGTCGACGTGAAGGCGGCGATCGCCTGGATCAAGGAGAACATCGCGGAGTACGGCGGCGACCCGTCGTACATCGCGATCACCGGCGGCTCGGCAGGCGGACACCTCACCGCGCTCGCCGCCGTCACGCCGAACGCCCCCGAGTTCCAGCCCGGCTTCGAGGCCGCCGACACCACGCTGCAGGTCGCCGTTCCCTACTACGGCGTCTACGACATGGCGGGGGCGAGCGGCCTGCCCACCTCGGAGCTCATGCGGGACCGGTTCCTGGGCCCGATCGTCTTCAAGCGCAACCCCGCCGACGACCTCGAGCCGTTCGAGCAGGCCAGCCCGTTGCTGCGGGTCACGGCCGACGCGCCGGACTTCTTCGTCATCCACGGCTCGCAGGACACGCTGGTCGACCCGGGTCAGGCCCGGGCCTTCGTCGCGGCGTTGCGGGCGATCTCGAAGCGCTCGGTGACCTACGCGGAGCTCCCCGGCGCGCAGCACGCGTTCGACATCTTCCCGTCGATCCGGTCCCAGCACCTCGTCCGCGCCACCGACCGGTTCCTGCACTGGCACTGGAACGGCTGGCGCCGCGAGCAGGACCAGTCGGTCCAACCCTCCTAGCGGGGCAGTCCCAGGATCCGCTCCGCCGCCACGTTGCGCAGGATCTGCGTGGTGCCGCCCGCGATGGACAGGCAGCGCGTGTTGAGCTGTTCCCACACGTCGGCCCCGAGCTCGCCGGACTCCTTGCCGATGGCACCGAGCAGGGCCAGGTCGTCGCCCTGGAGCCGGACCACCAGTTCCGAGGAGTCCTGACGACTGCGGACGCCGATCAGCTTGGCGACGCTCGACTCCGCGCCGGGACCGTGCCCGCCGAGCGCACGCAGCGTCGTGCGCACGCCGAGCAACGCGCAGACCGTGGCGAGGGCGACCTGGTGACCGACCTGGACCCGCTCGACCGCCGACAGGTCGCGGGAGGCCGCAAGGTCCACGGCACGCTCGACGCTCTTGGTGAGCCGGGCGCTGGCCATCGCGACCCGCTCGTTGGCCAGGGTCGTGCGGGCCAGCTTCCAGCCGTCACCGGGCTCGGCCACGACACACTCGTCGGGCACGAACACGTCGTCGAGGAAGACCTCGTTGAAGAGCGCCTCACCGGTGATCTCGCGCAACGGGCGCACCTCGATGCCACGCGAACGCATGTCGACGAGGAAGTAGGTGATGCCCTTGTGCTGGGGCACGTCGGCGTCCGTGCGGGCCAGGCAGATGCCCCAGTCGGCGCGTTCGGCGACCGAGGTCCACACCTTCTGCCCGGTGAGCGACCAGCCGCCCTCGACCCGGGTCGCCTTCGTGCGCAGGGACGCCAGGTCCGAGCCCGACCCGGGCTCCGAGAACAGCTGGCACCAGGTGAGCTCCCCGAGCAGCGAGGGCCGCACGAAGCGCTCACGCTGGGCGTCGGTGCCGTGCGACAGGATCGTCGGCACGGCCCAGCCGGCGATCACCAGGTCCGGGCGTACGACGCCCGCCCGCCCGAGCTCCTGGTCGATGACGATCTGCAGGGTGGGGTCGGCACCGAGTCCGTAGGGCGTGGGCCAGTGCGGCGTCAGGTAGCCCGCCTCGACCAGCGCCGCGCGCTGCTCATCGGGTGCCAGCGCGGAGATCCGCTCGGCCGCCGCCCGGGCGTCGGGGCGGACCGCGTCGTCGCGCCCCTCCAGGTCGACGGCCACCTGGCGTCGTACCCCGGCCACGGCGGCGGCGGTGATCCGCTCGGCCGCGCTGTCGGACGAACCGACGAGGGCCCGCAGCGTCAGCGCGCGGCGGAGGTAGAGGTGGGCGTCGTGCTCGTGCGTGAAGCCGATGCCGCCGAGGACCTGCACACACGCCTTGGCCACCTCGACGGCGCCGTCGAAGCAGGTGGCCTGGGCGACGTCGACGGCGAAGGCCCACTGGGTCTCGTCCTCGGTGCCCTCCTCGAGCGCCGTGGCCGCGGCCGCGGCGTCCCAGGCGGCGGCCGTGACGGATTCCGCGGTCTCGAGCATCTGGGCGCAGAGGTGCTTGATCGCCTGGAAGGAGCCGATCTTCTGGCCGAACTGCTCACGGACCTTGGCGTAGTCGACCGCCGTCTCCAGGCACCAGCGGGCCACGCCCGCAGCCTCCGCGGCCGCGAGGGTCACGGCGACCAGGCGGCGGCGACGCTCGACGGGCACCTCGCGCGGGGTCGTGGCGCGGGCGTGCCGGGTGGTGAGGTCGATGCCGATCTCGGCCACGACGCCGGAGCCGTCACCGCCGAGGAGGAGCAGCTCGGTGGCAGCGCCGCCGTCCCAGACCACGCCACCGGGGTGGACCTGCACGCCGTACCGACCCGGCGCGCTCTCGAGGAGCGCGCCGATCGCCGCTCCGAGCAGTCCACCGGGCACCAGCTCATGGGCGCACGCCTCGAGCGCGACAGCCTGGTCGAGCACGGTGCCACCGCCGCCGCCGTCGGCCTCGGGCACGGCGATCGCAGCGATGCCCATCTCGTCGGCGGCGGACCAGATCGCTGCGAAGTCGGCGGCGGGATCACCCTCGGCAGCACGCGCCGCCTCGATCGAACCCAGGCTCGACGCCCACTTGCGCAGGCTGTCGGCGAGCTCGACCTGCTCGTCGGTGATGCCGAGGGACATGGCGCTCCTTGATGTCGAGGCTCGCTGCGCCCGCACCCAACCAGCGGAGCACAAACTAGAACAGGTTCTAATCCTACTAGAATGACGGCGTGCCCGACACCATGCCGTCCGACCTGCTGGACCACGCCCGCCGCGCCAAGGGCTTCATGCCCGAGGACGAGGGCGACCTGTTGCACCGGGTGGCGCTCGAGCGCCTCCCCCACGGCCCCGGCCTGGAGGTCGGGACCTACTGCGGGAAGTCGGGGATCTACCTCGGTGCCGCCGCACAGCAGGTCAGCGCCACCTCAGGGAAGGCGGCGGTCGTCTTCACGGTCGACCACCACCGCGGATCCGAGGAGAACCAGGCGGGCTGGGAGCACCATGACACGAGCGTGGTCGACTCCGAGTTCGGCCTGATGGACACGTTGGGACAGTTCCGCAAGAACATCGCCAGGGCCGGGCTCGAGGACCACGTCATCGCCGTCGTCGGCCAGTCGACCACGGTCGCGGCCCACTGGCGCACCCCGCTGTCGCTGCTCTTCATCGACGGCGGCCACGGCGAGGAGCCCGCCCGGGACGACTTCCGCGGCTGGGCGCACTGGGTCGACGCGGGCGGCCACCTCGCCATCCACGACGTCTTCGTCGACCCCGCCGACGGCGGCCGCCCGCCGTACGAGCAGATCTACCTGCCCGCGCTGGCGAGCGGGGCCTTCACCGAGGTGACGGCCGTCGGATCGCTGCGGGTCCTGGAGCGCACCTCAGGAACGGCTGGCGACCCGCTCGGGTGAGGGGCAGTCGCACTCGAGTGCGATCTCCTCGAAGTGCGGGGCCAGGGAGGTGCCGCGCATGATGCCGGAGCCCGGCGTGGAGTGACCGTAGGTCTCCCCCAGGGCGTCCACGGCCAGCAGCACCGCGGCTGCGGTGTAGGTCGTGTGCTCCACCGGCCAGTGCACGTTGCGGGGCTCACCGTCGGACGGGCGGGCCGGGTCGTCGTACACCCACCCCGTCCAGTAGCGACCGTCGTCCTCACGCAGGTGCTGCATGTCGGTCAGCAGGGTCAGGGCACTGCGGTGGTCGCCGATCACGTCGAGGGCCATCGCGAGCTCGCAGGTCTCGGCGCCGGTCACCCACGGGTTCGTGTCGACGCAGTGGATGCCCAGGCCGGGCACGACGAAGTCGTCCCACCGTCGTGACAGCAGCTCGCGCGCGGCGTCGCCACGCACCGGACCGCCGAGGACCGGGTAGTACCAGTCCATGGAGTACGTCGCCTTGTCGGCGAACCGGTCGGCGTGGTGCCGCACCGCGTGACCGAGCCGGCCGCCGGCCAGCTCCCACTCCGGCTGCGGGTCGTCCATCAGCTCGGCGAGCGCCACCCCGGCGCGCAGCGAGTGGTAGATGCTGGAGTTGCCGGTGAGCAGGCAGAAGTCGTCGACCGGGGTCCAGCGGATCCCGCCGAACGGCTCCTGCAGGGAGACCACGAAGTCGAGTCCGGCGCGCACCGAGGGCCAGTAGCGCTGGACGAAACCGATGTCGCGACGCACGAGCCAGTGGTGCCACACGCCGACGGCGAAGTAGGCCGACATGTTCACCTCGCCACGCGGGTCGTCCTCGGCGCCGGCGACGATCTTCATCGGCCAGGAGCCATCGGCCCGCTGCATCGTGGGCACCCAGGCATAGGCACGCTCGGCAGCCTCGACCTGACCACCGATCAGCATGGCCATCGCAGCCTCGACGTGGTTCCAGATGTCGACGTGCTCGCCCGAGGTCCACGGCACCGCGCCCCAGGGCTCCTGCATCGCGGCGATCGCCGCCGCGGTGTCGGCGACCTGCTCGGCGCTCAGGACGCCCTCGACGTGCGGCAGGTGGCTGAGCGGCACCTCGCTGAGGTTGCTGACCTCGTTCATGCGGTCTCGGGCTTCCGGAAGTAGAGCACCATGCTCTTGCCGATCGTGGGGTCCAGGACCTTGTTGGCCAGCTGGAGCACCTTCGGCTGCTTCATGATCTCCCAGACCAGGAGCTTGTGGTACGCCTTGGCCAGCGGGTGGTTGTCGTTCTCGACGCCGACCGCACACTTGATCCACCAGTACGGCGCATGCAGACCGTGGGTGTACGACTTGCCGGTGAACTCCATCGCCTCCCCGGGGGTGCCATCGTTGAAGCGCCCCCCCTTGGTGACCTTGTCGACCAGTTCGTGGTCGGTGTAGATCCGGATGTGGCCGCCCTCGGCATTGTGGTAGTCGGCCGACAGGCTCCAGTTGATGACCTCCGGCAGCCAGCGGGGCACCGTGACCGCGAGCGATCCACCGGGACGCAGCACGCGGATCAGCTCGCGAATCGCGGCGACGTCGTCGTGGATGTGCTCGAGGACCTCCGAGCACACGATGCGGTCGAACTCGCCGTCGGCGAAGGGCAACGACAGGGCGTCACCCTGCTTGACGTCGGCCTCGGCGCCCGCCGGCACCTCACCGGCCTCGGCCATCGCCACGAAGAGATCCTTGACCCCCGCGAGCTCGTCGGCGTCGAGGTCGAAGGCGATGACGTCGGCGCCACGGCGGTACATCTCGAAGCTGTGCCGGCCGGCACCGGCTCCCATGTCGAGCACCCGGTCTCCGGGCCGAAGGCCCAGTCGGTCGAAGTCAACGGTCAGCATCTGCGTTCTCCTGGTGGTACTGGGTAATCACTTCATCGAAGACATCAGCGGTCTTGGCCGCGACGGCGGACCAGCTGAAGAGCTCCTTGACCCGCTCGCGTCCGGCGGCCCCCATCCGGGCCCGGCGCTCGGGTGCGTCGAGGAGGGCAGCGACGGCTCGCGTGAGCTCCTCGACATCGCCGGGCTCGACGACGTCCGCGCAGAGGCCGTCGGGGCCGACGACCTCGGGGATCGCGCCGGCCCGCGAGACGACCAGCGGGGTCTCGCACGCCATCAGCTCTGCCGTGGGCAGCGAGAAGCCTTCGTACAGGGACGGGACGCAGGCCAGCTCGGCCGAGCCCATCAGGGCGACCAGCTCGTCGTCGGTGAGGCCGTTGGCGAAGGTGACGTGCTCGGCGATGCCGAGCTTCTCGATCAGCTTCTCCGTGACGCCGCCCTCCTTGGGCTTGGTCACCAGCACCAGCGACAGGTCACGCTCGGTGAGCAGCTTGGCGAAGGCCTCCAGCAGGATGTGGATGCCCTTCAACGGCGCATCAGCACTGGCCATCGCCAGGATCCGACCGGGCACCCGCGGCTCACCCGAGGGTGCGAAACGATCATCGACGCCGAGCAAAATGGTGGTGATCCGGTCCGGGTCGACCTTGAACTCACGCACGACGTCCCGCTTGGACGACTCCGAGGGGACGATGACCTTGCGCATCTTCGGTGCCGTCAGCTTCTGCTGCCGCAGGAACGAGTACCAGCGCCAGACACCGATCTTGGGCAGCTCGAAGCGGATCCGGGAGCCCGGCTTGCGGCGCATCCACACCGCGGTGTCGAGCTCGATCGCCCGGTCCAGGGTGATCGGGTGGTGGATCGCGGCGGCGAGCGGGAGGCCGTAGTCCTCGATCTCCAGCAACGGCATGGCGAGGGTCTGGTTGTCGAAGACGATGTCGAAGTCGTCGCGGCGCTCGTCGAGGAGCTTGACCACACGCTTGCTGAAGGTGAGCGGCTCCGGGAAGGCCCCACTTCGCATGGTCGCCCACTCCTGGAGGTCGATCAGGTCACGGAACTCGCGGGGTCGCGGGTTCCGGAACTCGTCGCCGGGCCGGTAGAGGTCGAGGCTCGGCACCTTGGTCAGCGCGACGCCCTCGTCGAGCTCGGGGTAGGGCTGCCCCGAGAACACCTCGACCGTGTGGCCGAGTGCCACGAGCTCACGGCTGAGCCGACGGATGTAGATCCCCTGGCCGCCCACGTGCGGCTTGCTGCGGTACGACAGCAGTGCGATGCGCATCTTGGTCCTTCTCCCCTTTGTGCTAGCTCTGCGGGAGCAGGCCCACAACGTCGGTGCGACAAAACTGGAACGTGTTGCTGATTATGCGCTACCAGCCAGTAGCCTATCTTCTGGGTCCGAACGACCTGATTTCCTCAGTCCAGTGCAGGGAGTACCGGTGACCTCCACCAACGTGTCCGCGTCCGACGAGCTCGGGTCGTCCGCACAGCGCGAGCGACGCAAGCGCATCCTCGACGCGACCTACGAGCTCGCCAAGTCCGGCGGCTTCGACGCCGTCCAGATGCGGGCCGTCGCCGAACAGGCCGACGTCGCCCTCGGCACGCTCTACCGCTACTTCCCCTCGAAGATCCACCTGCTGGTCTCCGCGCTGGGTCGCCAGTTCGACGAGGCCGCGGTGCGCCTGCACGACCGCGAGATCCCGGGCGACACTCCCGCCGAGCGCGTCCTCTACGTGCTCAAGCGGATGGCGCGCGGCATGCAGGGCGACCCCAAGCTCACCGAGGCCCTGACCCGCGCCTTCATGTTCGCCGACAGCAGCGTGGCCAACGAGATCCACGTGGTCGGCATGGCGATGACGTCGATCGTGACGCACGCGATGCACGGCGGTGTGCCCGCCGAGGACGCCGTGACCGACGAGGACATCGCCATTGCGCGCGTCATCGGCGACGTGTGGCTCTCCGCCCTGGTGGCCTGGGTGACCGGCCGTTCGACGGCAGCCGAGACGGCCTCCCACATGGAGACCGCCGTCCACCTGATCCTTCGCGACTGAGCGCTCGGGGACGAACGGACGCACTCAGGCCCCGAACGCGTGGGTCGAGGTCACGCCGCCGTCGACCGCGATCTCCGCACCGTTGATGTACGACGACTCGTCGCTGGCGAGGAAGACGTAGA
Organism: Nocardioides sp. Root190; assembly: GCF_001428565.1. GTDB lineage: Bacteria > Actinomycetota > Actinomycetes > Propionibacteriales > Nocardioidaceae > Nocardioides. The sequence continues at coordinate 69,967 of NZ_LMIA01000010.1, forward strand.
CCGGCGCGATGTCTTCGGGCTGACCCACGCGACGCAGCGGGACCTTGCTGGCGCCGTACTCCATCGCGGCGTCGCCGCCGTGCACGCGGGTCATCGGGGTGTCGATCATGCCGGGGTGCACCGAGTTCACCCGGATGCCCTTGGGACCGAGCTCCATCGCCGCGCACTTGGTCATGCCCCGGATCGCCCACTTGGTCGCGGCGTAGGCCGTGCAGGACGGCATCCCCGCGAGGCCCTCGACCGAGGACGCGTTGATGATCGAGCCGCCGCCGTTCTTGCGCATGGTCCGCGCGACCGCCTGCATGCCCAGGAAGACACCGAGCTGGTTGACCCGCCAGACGAGCTCCACCTCGGCCGCGGGCATCCGCTCGATGTCACCGAAGCGCAGGATCCCGGCGTTGTTGGCCAGGACGTTCACCGGGCCGAAGCGAGCGACGGTGTCCTCGACGAGCGAGGTCCACGACGCCTCGTCGCTGACGTCGTGGTGCACGAAGTGGGCGTTCGCACCGAGCTCGTCGGCGAGGGCCTGGCCCTCGTCCTTGGCGACGTCGGCGATGACCACCTGCGCCCCCTCGGCCACGTAGGAGCGCACGATGGCAGCACCCTGGCCCTGCGCGCCGCCGGTCACGATCGCGACCTTGTTGTCCAGACGTCCTGCACTGGTAACCATGCTCACACCGTCAGCTTCATGATGGAGTCGGCCGCGAAGCCGACGCTCGGGTCCCGGTCGGCGAAGAAGCCGCCCAGCTGCTTGTCGAGGTCCTCGCCGGACCACAGGTCGCCGGAGACGTCGAAGCGCTGCTCCACGACCGGCGCGGCGACCAGGGCCACCATGCCGCCGTACACGACGAAGACCTGGCCGGTGATCCGCTCGGCTGCCGGCGAGGCGAGGTAGGCCACGAGGGGCGCGACGTGCTCGGGAGAGTACGGGTCGACGGCCTTGCCGGACTCGTCGTCGCCGAACACCTGCGCGGTCATCGCGGTGCGCGCCCGCGGGCAGATCACGTTGGCGCGCACGCCGATCTTCGCCAGCCCACGGGCCGTCGACAGGGTGAGGGCAGTGATGCCCGCCTTGGCCGCGGCATAGTTCGCCTGGCCCGGCGAGCCACCGAGGAACGCCTCGGAGGCCGTGTTGACGATGCTGCCGTAGACCGTTCCGGTCTCACTCTCCTTCGCCTTGCCGCGCCAGTACGACGCCGCGTTGCGGGAGAGCAGGAAGTGACCGCGCAGGTGGACTGCGATGACCGCGTCCCACTCGTCGTCCGCGAGGTTGAAGAGCATCCGGTCCCGGGTCATCCCGGCGTTGTTGACCACGATGTCCAGGCCGCCGAGCTGCTCGACGGCGGCCGCGATCATCGCGTCCGCGGTCTCGCGCTGGCTCACGTCACCCGCGACGACGAGGGCCTCGCCACCGAAGGAACGGATCTCCTCGACCGCGTCCTCGCCCGCCCCGGGCAGGTCGTTGACCACGACCCGTGCTCCGGCGCGCGCCAGGGCAACCGCCTCGGCGCGGCCGAGACCGGCCCCGGCGCCGGTGACGATCGCGACCTTGCCGTCCAGCGAGGTGCCGGCGTCCAGCTGCGTCATGCTCATTCCTCCACCAGCGTGATGGCGGCCCGCGGACACGCCGCGACCGCCCGCCGGACGTTGTCGATGTTCTCGTCGGTGGTCTCCTCGGTGGACAGCTGGAGGAAGTCGTCGTCATCCAGCTCGAACACCTCGGGAGCCATGGCCTCGCACAGCCCGTTGGCCTCGCAGAGGTCGAAATCGACCTTGATCTTCATGACAATGGCCTTTCAGGTCATCTTCCGGTGGTCCCACGACGCAATGCGGTCGGGGTGGATGACCACGCCCACTCGCTTGGTCGCCTGCTTCTCGACGGCCTGCATGCCGACGTCGCCGAGTGCCTCGAAGGACTCGACGCCGAACATCCGGACCGACACGGCCTTGCCGATCTCCAGGATCGCCTCGGGGTCGCGGACGATCTCCGCGCTCCCCTCGATCGAGACACCGCGGAGCTCGAAGTAGTCCGTGCCGTCCTCGACCAGGGCGGTGACCCGGGGGTCCCGCTCGAGGTTGAGGATCTTCTGGCTGCGGCCGTAGGTCCAGAACACGATCTTCCCGTCCATGACGACGTAGAAGAGCGTGGTCAGGTGGGGGTGGCCGGCGTGGCCGTTGGCCGCGACCTGGACCTTGAGGTTCTCCTCGAGGAGGGCCCGGACCTCGTCGTCACTCAGCTTGACCGTGGCGCGTCCGCTGCTCATCTCAGCTGCCCTCCGAGGAGTGCCCCGGGAAGACGTGGGCACTGGGATCGATGACGACCGCCGCGTTGTTGACGGCAGTGGCCGCCTCGCCGAAGCCGACGGCGATCAGGCGGACCTTGCCGTCGTACTCGGTGATGTCGCCGGCCGCGAAGACCCGCGGCAGGTTGGTCCGCATCGACGGGTCGACCACGATGTGCCGGCGGTGGGTCTCCAGGCCCCACTGCTGCAGCGGTCCGAGGTCGGCGATGAAGCCGAGGGCGGCCACGACCGCCTGGGCAGGGCGCGTCGAGGCGACGCCGTCGACGGTGACCTCCAGCTCGGCGAGCGCTCCGTCGGCTCCACCGCTCGCGTCACGCATTGCCGTCACCTCAGCCCTGGTGATGATCTCCACCGAGGAGGCGCGAACCAGGTCGACGGTGCGCTGGTGGGCACGGAAGGCATCGCGCCGGTGGACGAGGGCGACCGAACGCGCGATGGGCTCGAGGTGCAGCGCCCAGTCGAACGCGCTGTCACCTCCGCCCACGATCACGACGTCCTGGTCGACGTACGGCGCGAAGCTCGGCACGAAGAACTCGACCCCGCGACCGACCCAGGCATCGGCAGCGGGCAGCGGTCGCGGACTGAACTTCCCGATGCCTGCCGTGATGATGACGGCCCCGGCCTGCACCACGGTTCCGTCGTCGAGGGTGAGCTCGACGCCCGACTCCTCGTCAGCGACCAGCCCTGCGGCCGTACGTCCGAGCAGCTGCGTCGGCTCCGCCGTCAGCGCCTGCGCGACCAGGCCGTCGACGAGCTCGCGGCCCTTGATGCTCGGGAAGCCCGCGACGTCGAGGATGGCCTTCTCGGGGTACATCGCCGTGACCTGTCCCCCGAGCTCGGGCAGGGAGTCGACCAGCGCGACGCTCAGCCCGCGGAACCCCGCGTAGTACGTCGCGAACAGGCCCGCCGGACCGGCGCCGACGATGGCGAGGTCACATCGCACTCGGTTGTCCACGCCAGAACTGTAACGTGTTCTAGTTGGTCTTGTCTTGCTCTGCGTCCGTGTCGAGTCCGTCGACGAGCCACCCCTGGTCGGTGTGGACCATGGTCACGAGGACCTTGTACGGCGTCACGACCGTCTCGGGCTCACCGTCGCGCTCACGCGAGACGACCTGGTTGAGGAAGATCAACGCCTCCAGGCGCGTCCGGTTGGCGCGCACGACACCCTGTGCGACGACATTGGCCTGCACCTTGGTCTTGTTCGCGACGAACTCCTCCTGGATGTCCGTCGCGGTCGTGCGGTACTGCTCCTCGAAGGTGCTGGTCATCAGCTCGGCGGCCTTGGCCACCTCGTCGTCGTAGGACTCGAAGTCGATGGCCACGATCTCCTGGGCGGCCTTGGCCGCCTTCTCGACGCCCTCGAGGACGGCGAGCTCGTCGGCGACCACCGGAAGGCCCTCCGGCACGGAGATCTGCCCGCTGTCGTCGATGGCCCTCGGCTTCTCGTCGTCCTCGCCGAGCCGGTCCGCGAGCAGGAGGGCGAACTGTGCCGCCGATGCGAGGGCGACGAGCGCGAGCGTGGCGATCAGGACCCGGGTCGTCTTCTCGCGGGCCAGGATGCCGGGGCGGTCCCCGCCCCGGCCCGGGTCCGGCGTGGGGGTCGCCGCGTCCGTCGCCCTGGTGGTGACCGTGGTGGCTGGTGTGTCCGTTGCCCCCGTTGCCCCCGTTGCCTTGGTGGGGCGCGCCGGCTTGGCGAGGTCGACCTTGTCGGTCGTGGGCTCCTGGACCTCGTCCGGGCGCACGACGCTGCTCTGGCCGGCGATCTTGCGAGGTCGCGGTGTGGACCCGCTCGAGCTCGCGGGACGGCGGGGGGTGGGGCGGCTCATCGTCAGACTCCTCAGCCCAGCTCGACGTACTGCAGGTCGTTGGTGAGCCACTTGCCGTCCTCGAGGACGAGCTGGACCTGGATCCGGTAGTTGCGCGCCTCCTCCTCGAACTCGGTCGTCTTGTTGGTGACATGACCACTGCTCGCGACGATGACCGTCGCGGAGTCCTTGTCCCCGGCGACCAGACCGGCCCAGACGACGCGCGCGACCATCGTCGACTGCGCCTCGGTGGCGAGCTTCTTCAGGTCGACCGCGCCCTTCTGGTACTGCTCGAGGAAGGTGCCCGTGGACCGCTCGCTGACCGCGTCGATCGTGGCGGCGGAGTCCTTGTAGTCGAAGTTCACGAAGGCGGTGACCATCTCGCTGGCCGCCTTGATCTGCGCAGCGACCCGCTCCTGCTGCTCGTCGTCGGCCTGCTTGACCTCCTGGACCACACCGCGACCGAGGTCCTCGCCGAGGCCGGGTGCCACGTCGGTGCCGTCGACCTCGTTGCTCCCCGAGACGTGCACGAAGAGGAGCAGGATCGCCACGCACCCGAGCAGGACCGTGGCGGCGTAGAGCCCGACGTTCAGGCGGACGCGACTGCGCACCTCGTCAGGGGACTCCCGGGTCACCGACTCGCCACCGGACCGACCAGCAACCACTTCCACGCATCCCCTCCCAGGACGGACAGGTCCTCCGGCTGATGGATCTTGACCGGGGTTCCTGTTGAGTCGACCAGCCCGGGCACCACACCCGTGGACGGGTCGTAGGCGCCACTGTAGACGCGCGGCGGGGACGCGTTGCCGGCCCTCCGGTTGCCGGGCGCGTACTTGCTGCCGCGCATGACGTACGGCGGGCCAGCGGTGCACCCGACGTCGGCAGCCGGGGCATCGGTGCGGTCCTGCGTCGAGCGCCACTCCGAGGGCGGGACGTAGCCCTGGGTGCAGGGCGGGACGCTGTAGTCGAGCTGCAGGTTGACGTGACCGAACCCGTCCGAGGTGCTGCCCGTCGGGCCGCCGGCGATCAGCACCGGGTAGGTCACCAGCAGCTGCTCGAGGCCCGCGAGCTCGCTCACGAGGACCTGGCCGACGCCGATCAGGTCGCCGAGCAGGACCGGGAGCGTGGGCTCGAGATCCTCCAGCAGGCGGGTGAGGGCCTTGGCCGCTCCGGGGGTCTCGTCCAGGATCGTGCGCAGGTTCTGGTCGTTCTTGCGCAGCGTGCCCGTGATCGTGGCGAGGTCCGCGGCGAACTTGCGGATGTTCTCCTTCTGCCCGCGCTGGGTCCGCAGCACGACGAGCCCGTTGTCCAGCAGGGCGATCGTCTCGTCGGTGTGCGCGTGGGCCTCCTCGATGAAGGCCGAGCCGCCGTCGAGCAGTCGCTGGAGATCGCGGCCGGTGTCGTTGAACATGAGCCCGAGCTCCTTGACCACCGACTGGAGGCTCTCCTTGTCGACGGAGGCCACGAACCGGTTGAGGTCGACCAGCAGGTCGCCCTCGTCGACCGGGAGCGAGTCCGCATTGCCCTCGAAGTGCGATCCGTCGGCGGCGTACGGCCCCTTGTCCTCGGCAGGCTGGAAGTCGAGGTACTGCTCACCGACGGCCGACAGGTTGTGCACGAACATGTCCGAGGCGAGCGGGAGCTCGGTCCCGGGCTTCAGGACGAGGGTGAGGTCGATGCCCTCCTCGGTGGGGACGACCTTGCCCACGCGGCCGATCTTGACGCCGCGGTAGGTGACCTCGCTGCCCTCGAAGAGACCGCCGGAGCCCGGCAGGCTGGCCGACACGACGACCTCGCGACCGGTCACCTTGTCCACCAGTCCGAGATAGGCCGCGGTGATGTAGGTGATGCCGACGGCGCTGAGCACCACGAAGGCCATCAGCCGGATCCGTACTCCGCGGCTCATGCGATCGCCCCCAGCAGCTGCTCGGTCGAGTCGCCCTCGTAGGACGCCTGCGAACCGGAGAGGCCCTTGGCCAGTCCGCCCAGCAGACCGTTCGGGCCCAGGAGGCCACCGCCGTCGAGGAGTCCGCCCAGGTCGATCTCGGGCAGGGCGTTGAGCAGCTTGCAGACCGGGCCGTCGCGCAGCGCCTTGGTCTTGCACTGCTTCTGGAGGTCCTGGAGGAGGTTCACGTCGCGCAGCACCTTCGCACAGGCGGTGCTGGTGAGCTTGCCGCTGCGCAGGCACCGACCGACCTGGCTGAGGACCTCGCCGACGTCCGGCAGCTGGATCTCGGGGATCTGGAGCGACTTGAACAGGTTGGCGAGGTCGAAGTCGGCAACGATCTCGGTGTCGGCGTAGTCGCCCTCGACGATGTTGTTGGCCGCCTGCGGGAACGGGAAGCTGACCAGCAGGTTGAGACCCGGGGCCAGCTGGTTGTCGGCCTCGCGAAGCTTGCGGAGGACCGGACTGAGGTCCTTGAGGATCGTCAGCACGTCCTCCTTGCTGGCGTTGATCACCCGGGTGCCGACCTTGCCGAGCTCGTCGAGCGAGGTCAGCATCTCGACCAGCTCGGTGTGCTGGTCGCCGAGCACGTCGATGGCAGGACCGATCGCGTCCAGGGCGTCACCGATCGTGTCCTTTTCCGCGTTCAGCGTCGCAGTCAGGTTGTTGAGCGACTCCAGTGCGTTGATGATGTCGGTCTTCTGGCCGTCGATGGTGCCCACGACGGAGTCCAGTGAGGACAACAGTGCGCGAAGCCGGTCCTCGCGGCCCGACATCACCTCGTTGGCCTCCTTGGTGATGGTGCCGAGCTGGGCGACACCACCGCCACTGAGCAGGAAGGACAGTGCGCCGAGGACTTCCTCCACCTCCGGGTTGCGGCCGGTCTGGGCCAGCTCGATCGTGTCACCGTCTGCGAGGCGACCTCTCGGCTCGTCCTGGGTCGGTGCCTCCAGGGCGACGTACTTCTCGCCGAGGAGGGACACCTGGCGGATGTCGGCGATCGCGTTGTCCGGGAGCTCGACGTCCTTGCGGACCAGCAGGGTGATCTTCGCGTTCCACCCGGAGCGATCGACCTCGCCGACCTCGCCGACGACGACGTCGTCGACCATGACCGGCGATCGCGGCACGACGTTGAGCACGTCCTTGAAGTACGCCGTCACGGTGTAGGCGTCGTCGGCCGAGACCTCGTGCCCGGGCAGCGGCAGGTCGTAGGCGCCGTCGAAGTCGCAGCCCGTGAGAACGACCGTGCCGGCGACGAGGGCAGCCGCCGCACGTGCGCCGCGAGACCTGATGAAGCCGGTCACGACACACCTCCGAGGAGGGTTCCGACGGACGCCTGGTCACCGGTCGAGTACGTCGCCTCGGTCAGCTCGGGCACCTGGATCCCCTTGTCGGTGTCGACGACACCCTTGTTGGCACCCTTCGGCAGGAAGGACGCGTACTCCGGCGGAAGCCACGGGAGGTTCGCGACGATCGGCTCGAGCAGTGCCGAGATGACGTCGCACGCAACGTCCTTCAGCGCGGCCGGCATGGCGGGGTTCTGCTGCAGGATCGCGCAGATCAGGCCGTCGGCGTCCCAGATGTTGCCGCCCACGCCGATGCGCGAGCTCTGGGTGCCGCTGACGTGCTCGAAGCCGAGGGCCAGGTTGCCCATCGCGACCGGGGCGACCCGCACCGCGGTCTCGATGTTGTCGGTCTCCGAGGCGATGTTGTTCATCACCCGCGTCAGCTTGCGCACGTCGGTGATGAAGGCGTCACGGTTGTCCGTCACGAAGCCCTTGATGCTCCCGACGGCCTTGGCGACCTCGGACACCGCCGCGTCCAGCTCGTCGCTCTCCTCGGCCAGCATCCGCGAGACCCCGGTCAGGTCCTGCATGAACGCACGGACCAACCGGTCGTTGTCGGCGAGGGTGCCGGTGAACTCCGCCAGGTGGGTGACCGCCTCGAACAGCGGCCCTGCGCCGTCGCCGAAGGTCTCGGCGGCTGCGGAGAGCTCGCGGATCATCTCGTTGCCTCGCGAGCCCTGTCCGTCGAGCGCCTTCTGGCCCGCCTCGAGCAGGTGGTCCAGCGTGCCGTCGGCATTGACGCCGTTCGGGCCGAGCGCCTGGGTCAGCGACTGGAGGCTGCTGTAGATGCGGTCGAGCTCGACCGGCACCGCGGTCTTGGGCAGCGCGATGTCAGCGGAGTCCGCCATCACCTCGCCGCCGCCCTGGTAGACCGGGGTGAGCTGCACGAACCGGTCCGCGACGAGCGTCGGCGTCACGATGACGGCCTGGGCGTCGGCGGGGACCTTGAACTTCGCGTCGTACTCGATCTCGACCCGCACGGAGTTGCCCTCCGGGATCACCGCGGTCACCTGACCGACGTTGACGCCCAGGATCCGCACGTCGGTTCCCTTGTAGACGCTGACAGCCCGGGGGAAGTGGGCCGTGACCGTCTTCATCTCCGCCGGGGACCTCATCAGGTTGATCGTCACCACGACCAGGACCAGGACCCCGACGAGGACCAGGACCCGCCGGTCGATGCGCTTGAGGATCGTCGAGACCATCGCGATCACCGCTCCCCGGGAAGGAACTCACCGGTGGGCAGCGCCAGCAGGTTGGACGCGTACGCGTCGAACCAGGGGCCGGTCCCGATGATGTTGCTGAGGATGGACACGTACGGACCGAGTGCCGCCAGGGTGGCCTTGATCTTCTTCTCCTTGCCGACGAGGAAGCTCAGCAGGCCGTCGACCTCCTTGAGGGCCGGACCGATCTGGTCCTCGTTGTCCTTGACCAGGCCGCGCAGCTCGACCGCGAGGGACCGGGCGTTGACCAGCAGGTCGTGCACGGCTGCCTTGCGCTTGGTGAGCTCCTTGAAGACCAGGTCGCTGTTCTTCATCAGCTCGACGATGTCGCCGCTGCGGTCGGCCAGCACCTCGCTGACCTCGCTGGTGCTCTCGAAGAGGGTCTGCACCTCGGCGTCGCGCGAGGCCACGCTGCGCGACAGGCGGGCGATGCCGTCGAAGGAGGCCTGGATCTCGGGGGCGGAGACCTCGAGCGTGTCGGCGACCGAGTCCAGCGCCTTGGAGAGCTGCTCGGTGTCGATCTCCTCGGTGGTGGTGGTCAGGTCGGTGAACACGCCGACGATGTCGTACGCCGACTCCGTCCGCTCCATGGGGATGGTGCCGTCCTGGGCCAGCTGGCCCTCGCCGACCGGCTCGAGGTCGAGGTACTTCTCCCCCAGCAGGTTGAGGACCTCGATGGAGGCCTTGCTCTTGGTCCCGAACTCGACACCGCCATCGACCTCGAACTTCACCTTGACCCGGTCGTCGGCGAGGGTGACGTCGGTGACCCGACCCACCCGGATGCCGCCGACCTGGACGATGTTGCCCTTGTGGATGCCGCTCGCGTCACTGAACTCGGCGTAGTAGGTCGTGCCACGGAACCCCGGGAACTTGCCGAGGTTGAAGGTCGCAGCCGACACCAGCGTCATCAGCACGAGTGTGATGACACCGAGGCGGATGACGCGGGCGTCGCGTGATCGGGTCATTTGTCCTGACACCTCGGCGCGGTCGAGTGGAGCTTGAAGTCCGCGATGAACTTCTGGATCTCCTTGATGACCGGCAGGTTGGCGATCACGGGGAGCTTGATCCGGGCGGACACACCGCAGACGTAGTAGCTGTACCAGGAGCCGTACGTCCCGGTGCGGGTCTGGTCCTGCATCGTCTCCGGCATGCGGTCGAGGAGCGAGGCCAGGTTGGCTCGGTTCTCCTTGCGGTTCAGCAGCTTGGACAGCGACCGCAGCGCGGCGATGTCCTCCTTCAGCAGCGGGCGACCACGGCGCAGGAGGTCGGCGACGGTGACGGTCAGCTGGGAGATGTTGTCCAGCGAGGAGCCGATCGTCTCCCGGTCGACGGCCAGGTCGCGCATCCAGTCGTTGAGCTCGGTGATCAGGGTGCTCAGCTGGTGGTGCCGGTCGTCGACCGTCTTGAGGGTCTCGCCGAGGTTGGTGATGACGTCGCCGATGAGCTGGTCCCGGTCGGCGAGGGTGGTCGTGAGGGACGCCGTGTGCGCCAGCAGGCTGCGCACCGTTCCGCCCTCCCCCTGCAGGACCTGGACCAGGTTCATGCTCAGCTCGTTGACCTGGTCGGGCGTCAGCGCGGCGAACAGCGGCTTGAAGCCGTCGAACAGGACCGTCAGGTCCAGAGCGGGCTTGGTGCGGTCGACCGGGATCGTCGCGCCGTCCTTCAACGGCTCGGCATCCTTGGCGCCGGTGCCCTGCTCGAGGGCCATGTAGCGGTCGCCCACGAGGTTGAGGAAGCGGATCTCGGCGCGCGAGGCCGACGTCATCTTCACGCCGGCGTCGACCTTGAAGGTCACCAGGGCCATCGAGCGCTCGTAGTGCTCGACGTCCTTGACCTCGCCGACGTTCACGCCGGCCACCCGGACGTCGTCGCCCTTGGACAGCATCGTCGCGTTGGTGAACACAGCCTTGAACTCGTTGCGGTCACCGAAGCCGATGTTGCCCATGATCACGGTGAGGACGCCGGTCACGAGGAGCGAGACGAGGGTGAAGATGGTGAGCTTCACGGCCGCCGAGATGGTCGCGGCGTTGCGGCGGCGGCGCAGCCGTCCGATCGAGTCCGTCATCCGGCCGTCCTCCCCTCGCGGACCACCGGTCCGTAGAGGAGCGAGCCGAGCGCGCCGTAGGTGTCGGCCGAACGGCCGCTCTCACCGGCGAGCATCGCGTTGACGACCGCCTGCTCGGCGCGCGTGCCGGCATGGCCGCTGTCGATGCTGCTGATGGGGTCGAACAGGCCCAGGTTCGGGAGCGGCAGCGTCGGCGGGTCCTCGTCGAGGGGGGACCCCTGGTCCAGCGCGTACGGCGTCGCCGGGACCTTGAAGTCCGGGAGGCCGACGCACCAGGGTCCGTGCCCGACCTCGCCGTACTCCGGGAGGTCGCGCTCGTCGAACGCCCGCGACTGGGGCTGGAAGAACTCGATGTACTGCTTGACCACGTTGCCTTCGAAGGTCTTGGACAGGATGGGCTCGTAGTTGGCGGCACCGCGGATCAGGCAGGGGAACTCGGGCGAGTAGTCGGCGAGCAGTCCCACGAGGGGCTCGGTCACCTCGCCCATCCGGATCAGGTTCTGCTCGTTGTCGTTGAGCAGCCGGGTCGCCGTGCGCGCGAGGCCGGTCAGGTCGGTGAAGAAGACGTTGAGGTCGGCCGCCTTCTCGCTCACCGTCTTGCTGGTGACGGTGACGTTGTCGAGGACGTCGAGGAGGTCCGGCGCCGCCAGGTCGTAGGCATCAGCCACCTCGGCCAGCGCGATCAGGTCCTGGCGCAGGGTCGGGAGGCTCTCCTCGATCTCACCGACGTACTCCCCCAGCCGGTCCATCGTCGTGCCGAGCTCCTGGCCGCGGCCGTCGAGCGCGGTGGCCACCGCGTTGAGGGTCGCGTTGAGGTCGGCCGGACGCACCGATCGGAGGAGGGGGAACAGGTCGGCCAGGATCTGGCTGAGCTCGACGTTGGTCTCCACCCGGTCCGACGGGATGACGTCGCCGTCCTCGAGCGAGCGGCCGGAGGCGTCCTCGGGGCGCACCAGTGCCACGAACTTCTGACCGAACAGCGTCGTGGGAAGGATGTGCACCCCCACGTTGGCCGGGATCTTCCTGGCCGCATCGGGCTCGAGCGAGAGCGTGATCTCGGCTTCCTTGCCGTCCTGGTCGATCTTCTTGACCCGGCCGACCAGTGCGCCGTTCATCCGGACGTCTCCGAACTTGGCGAGCTGGAGACCGGCCCGGTCCGCCTTGACGGTGATCGTCGTGTAGTTGGTGAAGGTCTTGTTGTAGAGCGCGATCGAGAGCCAGACCAGGAGGGCGAGGGTCAGCAGGAAGGCGATCCCGGCGATGACGAGCCGGTTGTGCTCCTTGCGGCTGTCGTGATGGATGTTCACCAGCACGGCGCCACCTCCTCCTTGCGCGGGGCGCTCATCCGGTGATCCTCACGGTGGTCGTGGAACCCCAGATGGCAAAGCTCAGGAAGAAGTCGGCGACGACGATCGTGACGATGCTGGTCCGGATCGCGGTGCCGACGGCGCGGCCCACCCCGGCGGGACCGCCGGAGGCCGTGTAGCCGTAGTAGCAGTGGATCAGGATCACCGCGACCGCGAGGAACAACAGCTTGAAGAACGACCAGAGCATGTCGATCGGCGGCAGGAACTGCAGGAAGTAGTGGTCGTAGGTGCCGGCCGACTGCCCGTAGATCAGGGTCACGATCAGTCGGGGCGAGAGGTACGACGCGCACAGAGCGACGATGTAGAGCGGGATGACCGCGATGAAGGCCGCGATCATGCGCGTCGTGACGAGGAACGGGAGCGACGGGATGCCCATGACCTCGAGCGCGTCGATCTCCTCGGAGATCCGCATCGAGCCCAGCCGCGCGGTGTAGCCGCAGCCCACCGTCGCGGCGAGCGCGATCGCCGAGACGAGCGGCGCGACCTCACGGGTGTTGAAGTAGGCAGAGATGAAGGCACTGAACTTCGCGACGCCGATCTGGCTGAGCGAGGCGTAGCCCTGGATGCCGACCTCGGTGCCGGCGAAGAAGGCCATGAAGGCGATGACGCCGACCGAGCCGGCGATCAGGCTGAGGCCACCGGCACCGAAGGCGACCTCGGCGAGCGTGTTGCTGATCTCGCGGGGGTAGCGCCGGATGGCACGCGGCGCCCAGCCGAGCGCCTTGACGTAGAAGAGGAGCTGGTCGCCGTACCCCTCGAGGGTGGCGCGGCGCGCCCGGTAGGCGTCCTCGAAGAACTCGGAGGCTGCCATCACAACCCCACCGGTGGAGCGACCTGGAAGTAGATGGCGGTGATGACGGCGTTGAGGAAGAACAGCGCCATGAACGCGATGATCACCGCTTCGTTGACGGCGCGGCCCACACCGCTGGGGCCGCCGCCGGCGTTGAGTCCCTTGTAGGAGCCGATGATCGCGGCCAGCCAGCCGAAGATGAGTGCCTTCACCATGGCGATGTAGAGGTCCGGCAGGGAGGCGAGCGCCGTGAAGGACGACAGGAAGGCTCCTGCCGAGCCGCCCTGGATGATGACGGTGAAGAAGTAGCCACCGCCGATCCCGGTGCCGATCACGATGCCGTTGATCATCAGCGCGACGAACATGGTGGCCACGACGCGTGGGACGACGAGTCGCTCGAGCGGATCGATGCCGAGCACCTCCATCGCGTCGATCTCCTCGCGGATCTTGCGCGCACCGAGGTCGGAACAGATGGCGGACCCGGCGGCGCCGGCGATGATCATCGCCGCGGCCATCGGTGCCGCCTCACGCACGGTCGCGAGGACCGCTGTGGCTCCCGCGAAGGACTGTGCGCCGAGCTGACCGGTGAGATTGCCGACCTGGAGCGAGATGACTGCTCCGAACGGGATCGACACCATGATCGTCGGCATCAGCGTGACGCTGGTGACGAACCATGCCTGCTCCAGGAACTCCCGGAACTGGAACTTCGTCGTGAAGATCCGCTTGGTGACCTCGACGACCATCAGCGCGATCTCACCAGGACCGCGGACGATCGAAACGGCGTTGAACGCCACGCCCCGCTCCTCTCCCGCTGCTCCCCAGGAAAACCCGGCCCCGAGTCGGTGCCGCGGCAATAGTAGAACACGTTCTCGTTGTGACCAACGCGACACAGGGTGACGGGCACCACATCTGGACACATCGAACAACGTCTCCCCCGGACCCGGGTCACGGTAGGCCCGCGGCGGTGCCGGACGGGGGGCTTTCCTAGGATCAGTCCGTGCAGCCGACCGCCCCGCGCCTCCCCGGCCCCTTCCATGCCCTCGGCCGCCACCCCTCCGCGCTGCTCCTGATCGCCCAGCTGGTCGTCGTGCTGGCCTACCCCGGGCTCCAGGGCTCGATCGCCGGTCGCGCCGCCGTCGGCGTCGTGCAGATGCTGGTCGTCCTGATCGCGGTCTGGGCCGTTCGGCGGACGGCGGTCCTGCCCTGGGTGGCCGGCCTGCTGGGTGTCCCCGCCGTCCTGCTGACGGTCGCCGAGGCGATCTCGCCCGAGAGCGACGCGGTCGTGCTGGCCTCCGCGGCCTTCCACGCCCCGTTCTACTTCTTCGTCTCCTACGCGATGCTCCGCTACCTCTTCCACGACGACGAGGTGACCCGCGACGAGCTCTTCGCGACCGGCGCCGCCTTCACCGTCGTCGCCTGGGGCTTCGCCTACGTGTACGCCGCCGCGCAGGTCGTGTGGCCCGGGTCCTTCATCGGCTGGGCGAGTCCGGACGGCGCCGAGGCGCTGCCGTGGTTCGACCTGCTCTACCTGTCCTTCACGACACTGACCAGCGTCGGCCTCTCCGACATCTACCCGGTGCTCGGACACGCCCGGTCGTTGGTGATGGTCGAGCAGGTCGCCGGAGTCTTCTACGTCGCGCTCGTCGTGGCCCGACTCGTCGGGCTCAGCTCCCGGAAGGCTTGAACTCGACCATCGTCGAGCCGCCCGCGACCTGGTCGCGGCCGGTGAGCCTGCGCACCTGGCGGCGGTAGCGCACGATCTGGACGGTGCCGAACGCCCAGAAGGCGTACTGCACCGCCAGCGCCCACCGGAACGCCTCCGGTGGGTAGCTCCCCTGCCCGCCCGGCGTCGCGAGGTCCAGCACGACGCCGACCGCCACGATGACCAGCAGCGAGGAGGTGAACCCGCCGACGTTGATGATCCCGCTCGCGCTCGCCGTGCGGTGGTCGGGGTTGCTGGTCCGGGCCACGTCGAATCCGACCATCGACCCGGGTCCGCCGGCCCCCACGACCAGGATCAGGACCACCAGCAGCCACAGGGGCGCGTCACCCGGCCACAGCAGCACCATCGCCCAGACCGAGGCCATCGCGGCGATGATCGCGAGCCCGACCGTCGAGCGGTGCCACGGATGGCGCCCGACCAGCCAGCCCAGCAGGGGGCCGTAGGCGAGGTTGGTGAGGAACAACAACGAGATCAGCACGCCCGCGGTGGCCTCGGAGCGGTGCTCGCCGCTGACCAGGAACGGAAAGCCCCACAACAGCCCGAGCAACGCCGGACTGAACGGCGTGGAGAAGTGGATCCAGAGACCGAGCCTGGTGCCCGGCTGCTCCCAGGAGGCCGCCAGGCTGCGGCTCAGGGCCCGAGCCGACATCGGGACACCACGCCGGTGGACCTGCTCCGGGGAATCGTGCAGGACCAGGCGGAGCACCAGCAGCATCGCCACCCCGGCGACCGCGCTCGCGAGGTAGGACCGGGTCCAGCCGAACTCCCCCAGCGCCCAGGTCATCGGTGCGGCGGCGGCCAGCGCACCCAGCTGCCCGAGGTTGCCGGTGAGCTGACTGACCAGGGGCACCTGACGGCGGGGGAACCACGACGTCACCAGCCGCAGCACGCAGATGAAGGTCATCGCGTCGCCGACGCCGACCAGCGCACGGGCGATCAGCGCCGTGGGATAGTCGCCGGCCAGCGCGAAGCCCGCCTGACCGAGGCTGACCACGCTCACGGCAACCGTGAGCACCGTGCGCGACCCGTAGCGGTCGACCATCAGGCCGACCGGGATCTGCATCGAGGCATAGACCAGCAGCTGCAGCATGGTGAAGGAGGCCAGCTGACTGGCCGTGATGTCGAAGCGCTCGGTGGCAGCCAGGCCCGCGACCGCGAGGCTGCTGCGGTGGAAGACCGCCAGCCCGTAGACGGCAAGTCCGACGGACCAGACGGCGTAGCGGCGAGAGCTGGTCAGCGTGGGCTCACTTGGTCGCCACCGCTCACTTAGTCGCTTCCATCATCTGACGGAGCTCCTTCTTCAGGTCGCTGATCTCGTCGCGGAGGCGACCCGCCAGCTCGAACTGCAGCTCGGCCGCAGCGGCCTTCATCTGCTCGGTGAGGTCCTGGATCAGCTGAGCCAGGTCGGCACTCGGCAGACCGGCCAGGGACGCCGCGTGACCACCGATGTCGGTCGAGCGCAGCTGCGGTGTCGGCGACTTCTTGGGGCGTACGCCGCCGGCTCGGCCCTTGACCCCGGCATCGGCCCAGGTCTGCAGGAGCTCCTGGGTGGTCTCGTCCTCGCGCGCCAGCATCTCGGTGATGTCGGCGATCTTCTTGCGCAGCGGCTGCGGATCGATGCCGTTGGCCTCGTTGTAGGCGACCTGCCGCGCGCGTCGACGATCGGTCTCGTCGATCGCAGAGGCCATCGACGGCGTGATCCGGTCGGCGTACATGTGCACCTCGCCGGACACGTTGCGGGCCGCTCGTCCGATCGTCTGGATCAGCGACTTGTCCGAGCGGAGGAAGCCCTCCTTGTCGGCGTCGAGGATCGCCACCAGCGACACCTCGGGCAGGTCGAGACCCTCACGGAGCAGGTTGATGCCGACAAGCACGTCGTAGAGACCCAGGCGCAGGTCCCGGAGCAGCTCGATCCGCTTCAGCGTGTCGACCTCCGAGTGGAGGTAGCGGGTGCGGATCCCGGCATCGAGCAGGTAGTCGGTCAGGTCCTCCGACATCTTCTTGGTCAGCGTCGTGACCAGGACCCGCTCGTCCTTCTCCGTGCGGAGCCGGATCTCGTGGATGAGGTCGTCGATCTGACCCTTCGTCGGCTTCACCACGACCTGGGGATCGACCAGCCCGGTCGGCCGGATGATCTGCTCGACGACGTCACCCTGGACCTTGTCGAGCTCGTAGTTGCCCGGCGTCGCGGAGAGGTAGATCGTCTGACCGATCCGCTCCAGGAACTCCTCCCACCGCAGGGGCCGGTTGTCCATCGCACTGGGCAGTCGGAAGCCGTGCTCGACGAGGTTGCGCTTGCGCGAACGGTCGCCCTCGTACATCCCGCCGACCTGCGGGACCGCCACGTGGGACTCGTCGACCACGAGCACGAAGTCCTCGGGGAAGTAGTCGAGCAGCGTGTTGGGCGCGGTGCCCGGGCCACGACCGTCCATGTGCATCGAGTAGTTCTCGATCCCGGAGCACGAACCGACCTGGCGCATCATCTCGATGTCGTAGGTCGTGCGCATCCGGAGCCGCTGGGCCTCGAGCATCTTGCCCTGCCGCTCGAAGGTGGCGAGCTGCTCGGCGAGCTCGATCTCGATCTGCCCGATCGCACGCTCCATCCGCTCCGGGCCGGCGACGTAGTGGCTGGCCGGGAAGACGTGGAGCTCGGTGTCCTCGGTCAGCACCTCGCCCGTGACGGGGTGCAGCGTCATCAGGCGCTCGATCTCGTCGCCGAAGAACTCGATCCGGACCGCCAGCTCCTCGTAGACCGGGAAGATCTCGAGGGTGTCGCCCCGCACCCGGAAGGTCCCACGGGTGAAGGCGAGGTCGTTGCGGGTGTACTGGATCTCCACGAGGCGACGCAGCACGGAGTCCCGGTCGTGCTCCTCCCCCACCCGCAGCCGGACCATCCGGTCGACGTACTCCTGCGGGGTGCCGAGACCGTAGATGCAGGACACCGTCGACACCACGATCACGTCGCGGCGGGTGAGCAGGCTGTTGGTCGCGGAGTGCCGCAGCCGCTCGACCTCCTCGTTGATCGAGGAGTCCTTCTCGATGTAGGTGTCGGTCTGGGGGACGTAGGCCTCGGGCTGGTAGTAGTCGTAGTAGGAGACGAAGTACTCGACGGCATTGTCCGGGAAGAGCTGGCGCAGCTCGTTGGCGAACTGCGCGGCCAGCGTCTTGTTGGGCTGGAGCACGAGCATCGGTCGCTGGACCTGCTCGGCCACCCACGCCACGGTCGCCGTCTTGCCCGTGCCCGTCGCGCCCAGGAGGACGACGTCCTCGGCACCGTCGTTGAGCCGCTTGGTGATCTCCGCGATCGCCGTGGGCTGATCACCCGAGGGCACGTACTCGGACTGCACGTGGAACGGGGCGACACGACGCTCGAGATCGGTGACCGGACGCATGGCTCCAGCCTACGAGGGAGCACCGACATCGCCTCCTCCGCGCGTGCTCAGCGAGGTCGGTCCGGCTGCACCCTCAGTGCGTGCAGCGCGGTGGCGAGCATCGCGTAGTGACCGACGAGCATCACGATCTCGATCCGCTCCCGCTCGTCGAAGGGCCCGTTGAGGTCGGCCCAGAGTCCGTCGGAGAGGTCCTGGTCTGACAGGAGCTCGTCCGCGGCCCGCAGCAGGAGCCGCTCCCTGGGGGTGAATCCGGTGTGCGCGTCGTCGGACGCCTCGATCGCGGCGACGTCCGGGACCGACAGGCCGGCACGACGACCCAGGCGCCGGTGCTGGGTGAGCTCGTACGCCGAGTCGCGGCGGCTCGCGACGCGGATGATCACCAGCTCCGACTCCCTGCGGGACAGGCGACCGCCCGGCATCAGTCGGCCGGCGAAGTGCAGCCAGCCCCAGAACAGCCGGCGATGACGCCCCAGGGTGAGGAACACCGCCGGCGGCTCGGTGCCCTGCACCCGCCCGGCAAGGCGTGCAAAGGCCGCCACGAACGGTCCCACCTCGCGCCAGGTGCCGGGAGTGACCCGCGGCACCGCCGGGGTCATGCCGGGTCCGGTCGACGAGCCTGCTCGACGGCAGGCAGGACCCGGTTGGCGCCGTAGTTGAAGACCCGCATCGCCACTGCGTAGCCGGGCGGGAAGTAGCGCTGCAGCCAGTGGACCAGTCGGATGTCGGCCGAGGTGTACACCCAGTAGCGGTTGCGCTGCGCACCCTTCCAGATCGCCTCGGCGGCCTTCTCCGGTGAGACCGCACGCTTCTGGAAGTGACGGCGGGCGCGGACGAAGGACTTGCTCTGCTGGTCGATGCCGGCGATCCGGATCGTCTCGACCAGGCCGGTGTCGACACCGCCCGGACAGACCAGGCTGACGCCGATGCGGTGCTTGCGCAGGTCGTAGCGCAGCACCTCCGAGACCCCGCGCAGACCGAACTTGGTCGCACTGTAGGCCACGTGCCAGGGCATCGCGATGATGCCGGCGGCGGAGGAGATGTTGACCAGCTGGCCACCGCGGCCGGCATCGATCATCGGCGGCAGGAACTCCTCGATCACGTGGATCGGCCCCATCAGGTTCACCTCGACCAGGCGCTGCCAGTGGTGGGGCTCGAGGCTGCGAACCGTCCCCCAGACGGCGATCCCGGCCACGTTGAGCACCACGTCCATCGGCCCGGACCGGGCGGTGACGGCCCCGGCGAGCGCGCGGACCTGCTCGAGGTCGGAGACGTCGGCTGGTTCGGCGGTGGCGACCTGCCCGCCCCGCTCGCGGATCCCTGCCGCGACCGTGGCCAGCTGGTCGGCCTGCAGGTCGGTGAGGTGGAGCACGGCGCCGCGCTCGGCGGCGTACTCCGCAACGGCGCGGCCGATGCCGCTCGCCGCTCCGGTCACGAAGACGTTCTTCCCGGACAGGTCACGGACGGGGGGTCGGAACCACATGGGCAGGTCCTCCTAGAGGAGCGGTCGCAGCGGGGTGAGCACCATCTCGGTGAACTTGCGGTGCACGTCGCGGGCCTCCCACTCACCGCTGGTGAGCTCGAGGCAGTGGGACTGGTCGACCTCGAAGATCGCCTCGAGCTCGCGGGCGAAGCCCTGGTCGATGATCTCGACGTTGATCTCGAAGTTGCCCTGGAGGCTGAGCCGGTCGATGTTGGCGGTCCCCACGGTCGACCAGGTGCCGTCGACGGTCGCGGTCTTCGCGTGCACCATGGCGTCGCGGTAGCGCAGGATCCGGACACCGGAGTCGAGCAGCTGGCTGAAGTGCCCACGCGAGATCCAGTCCGCCACGATGTGGTTGGACTTCAGCGGCAGCAGCAGCCGGACGTCGACGCCCCGCATCGCCGCGGCCTTGACCGCATCGATGAAGTCCTCGTCGGGCAGGAAGTAGGCCTGGGTCATCCACACGTTGCGGCTGGCGCGGTTGATGGCCTCGATGTACATCGCCCGGATCGGGAACATCCACAGTCGCGGCACGTTCCGCTGGACCCGGACCCGCGGCTCCCAGGTCGAGGCGGTCTCGAGCAGGAGCGGCCGTTCGGTGCCGCGGATCCGGCGGCGACGGTTCAGGTTCCAGAAGTCGGCGAATGCGCGCTTGAGGTCCCACACGGCCGGGCCGGTGATCCGCACGTGCGTGTCGCGCCACTCGGTCTCGTAGGACGAGCCGATGTTGTAGCCACCGATGAAGCCGACGTGGTCGTCCACCACGAGGATCTTGCGGTGGTCGCGGCCGTAGCGGCGCAGGTCGAAGAACCGCCAGCCCGCGGTGTAGACCGGGTAGCGCAGGACCTTGAGGCTCGCAGGAAAGCGCTGGAAGGCCGGCGAGACGACGAGGTTCGCGAAGCCGTCGTAGATGCAGTAGACATCGACACCGCGATCCGCGGCGTCGATCAGCGCCCGCTTGAACCGCTCGCCCGTCGCGTCGCCCTTCCAGATGTAGGTCTCGAAGAGGATCTGGTGCTCGGCACCCTCGATCGCGGCGATCATGTCGTCGTACAGGTCGCGACCGTAGGTGTAGGTCGTCACCTGGCCGTCGCCGACGGTGACCGTGCCCGGTGCCCGCGTCGGGAAGGGCTTGGGCCGCTTGCCACGACGGCGGTACGAGTCGATGAGCGACATCGCGATGGCCACGACGAACGGGACACCGACGACCGTCAGCAACAAGCGCCGCAGCACGGTCCTCAGCCCGTCCAGCGGGTCTCCGTCACGATGCGCCACGCGCGCCAATCTAGGGGATCAGGGGTCGACCGCGTTGAGGAAGGTCAAGGTGTCGACCTTCCACTCGCCGCCGACCAGCTTCATCGTGAGGTTGATGCTCGACTGCTCGACGCTCACCTCACCGGACTGGTCGGTGATCGCCTGGTCGACGAAGGCCAGCACCTCCACCTGGCTCTCGTCCACCACCCGGCCCGCGGACTGCGTGACCTGGCCCTTGGCCGAGGTCTTGCTGGCCACGATCGTCGCCTGCAGGTCGGCGACCCGCTCCCGGAACTGCTCGCGGACCTCTTCGTTCTGCAGGTCCTCGACCCAGTCCAGGTCGTGCTTCCCGTCCTCGAAGGAGTACGTCGTGACCCGGGCGACGAACGCCGAAGCGGCCTCGAGGGCGTCCTTGTTGGCCGTCTTCTCGGCCTCGAGGGCGCTGACCTTGTCCCGCAGGGAGTCCTCGTCGGCGCCGGAGCCCCCGCCGGACACTGCCAGCCACACGCAGACGGCGAGCGCGGCGACGAGCGCCGCCGCCAGTGCCAGGACGAGATTGCCGGGGCCCTGCTTCGGACTTCCGGCCGGACCGCTCACCTTGGTGACGGACGGCTTGTCGATGGACACCTGATTCACTGTACCGGCCCCGGCGCCTGCGCTGCGCCGCGCTGCAGGGTGGCGAAGGACGAGGCACAACGGCCGTTCTTCTGGAGCGCACGACGCTCGTTGGACGTGGGGTCCAGGCGCGTGGTGCCGTAGCTGCAGCGCGGGTCCCGGTCGGCGATGATCTGGATCCTGAGCTCGCCGTTCCTCACGGTCTTGAGCAGTGCGTTCAGGCCCGGACCGTAGCTCTGCAGCAGTGCCCGCAGGTGCGGCTCGTAGGACAGGAACACGTCCGTGAAGCTGACCCCCGTGGACAGGAAGCCCGGCAGGACCTGGTTCGCGTCCTCGACGAGCTTCACGAGCTCGTCGATCTGCCCGGGGCCGCGCTTGAGGATCCGGCGCAGCTCGGGGTCGTACTCGCGCAGGAACTGCGCGAACTGCTTGGAGGAGCGGGCGAGCAGGCGCAGGGAGTCCGCGTTGTCGGTGGCGATGGAGAGCACCGAGCCGGAGCTGCTGATGACGCGGTCCGTCTCAGGCCACACGGCGTCCAGGGTGTCGAGGATCGCCGTGCCCTGGTCGAGGATCTGACCGAGGTCCTCACCCGTGCCCTTGAGTCCGGTGCTCAGCTCGCCGAGGACGATGCGCAGCTTCTTGTCGTCGATCTGGCGCAGCACGTTGTTGACCGCGACCACCGTCGAGCTGAGGCTCTTGGGCAGGTCGGTCGACTCCGCCGGGATCGTGTCGCCACTGGCGAGGAACGGGCCACCGACCTTGGCAGGCTGGAAGTCGAGGTACTGCTCACCGACCGGCGACAGGCTGCGGACCTTGACGACCGAGTCCTTCGGGATGTCGGCGCCGGAGGTGATCGCCACGGTCGCCAGCACACCACTCTCGGCCGGGACGATCGTCGTGACCTTGCCGATCTTGACGCCGCGGTAGGTGACGGCGGAACCCTCGAACAGACCACCGGTCTGCTCCAGCTCCACCTTCACCTCGACCGGCTTGGCGGTCAGCGGCTGGTCGAGGACGGACGCGAAGACGTAGGCGACGGCGAGGATCAGCACGACGATGATGCCGATGAGGCTCAGGTAGAGGCGATTGCCCAGGATCTTCAACATCTCAGCGTCCCCCTCCGAGAAGACCGTTCAGCAACGTGTTCAACCCGAGCGGGTCCGACCCGCCTCCCGAGCCCTTGGCACCGCCCGAGGCGACGGGGCTCCTGTCGGATCCGGTCGTGCCCGACGTGGTCGACCTGCCCAGCCCCAGGCCGCCCAGCAGGTCGCCCAGTCCGAGCTTGTCGAGGATGGAGCCGAGGCCGGGGGCATCGGGGTCGATCCCGAGCAGCTTCAGGATGCCGCCGAGGGTCCCCTGCACGAAGCCGCCGGCGTCGATGCCGTCGAGGTGGAGCTCCAGGCTGATGTTGAGGTAGTCGGTGGCGATGACCTCGTCGGCGGCCACGGCACCCTTGATGATCTGGCGCAGCGACTCGTCGAAGCTGCCCTTGTTCCTGGCGAACTCGGCGAGCACCGGCTCCAGCTCGGAGAGCAGCGTCAGGAGCTGGGACCGCGTGGCGGTGACCGTCTCGTTCGCGGCGCCCGAGAACTTCTCGACCTCCGCCAACAGCTCGGTGAACTGCGGAGTCTTCTCCCGCAGGACCTTGGCCGCGGGAGTGATCTCCTTGACGGCTCGGTTGATCGTCTCCTCGCGGGTGGACAACGTCTTCGACAGCGAGTTCAGCGAGTTCAGCACGAGGTCGATGCTCTGCGTCGTGGAGTTCGCCTGGGTGAGGAAGACCGATGCCCGGTCGAGCAGCGTGCGGTAGTCCTGTTCGTTGCCGCCGAGAGCGGTGTTGAGCTCCTCGGTCACCGTCTGGAGCTGCTCGAGGCCACCACCGTTGATCAGCAGTGACGCCTGGGCCAGCGCATCCTCCACCGTCGGTGCGGTCTCGGTGTCCTTGAGCTCCAGCGTGGAATTGTTCCCCAGCACCTTGCCGGTGGCCGGGTTCGTGACGTCGACGAAGAGCTCACCGAGCGGGGTCGTGTAGCGCAGCCGCGCGTGGGCGCCCTCGCGGAGCTCGGCGTCGGCCTTCAGGGTCAGGGTCGCCTCGGCGGTGAAGTCGTCGACCGTGATCGACTTGACCTTGCCCGTGTCGACACCGTTCACCTTGACGGGCGCGCCCTCGGCGAGGTTCAACGCCTCGGCGAACTGGGCCTTCACCTCGATGGTGTCCCCGGAGACACCCGTGCCCGGGATCGGCAGGTCCCGCATGGTCGTGCCGCAGGCAGACATCGTGCCCAGCCCGAGGGCGAGCACCGCGGTGAGCGCGGTGCGGGCGGTCGTCGTACGCATCCTCATCGTCCGCCTCAGTCTCCGATCTGGGTTCCGTCGAGGATGCTGCAGAGGTTGAGCGGCAGCGCGCCGCAGACCGTCTGGAGCACTCCGCCGAGCGGGTCGAGGATCAAGGGATCGATCCGCACCGGAAGGCGGTCCCCCTGGATCTGGCTCAGGTTCTGCAGGGCCACCGGCATCACGCGCAGGATCTCGGCGAGCCGGTCCTGCTTGGTCAGCAGCGTGTCCATGAGCTCGGTCGATCCGTCGAGGGTGGTCACGATCGCCTGCCGGTTGTCGACGGCGAACTTCGCGACCGTGGTGACCGCGGAATCCAGGGAGCGCAGTGCCTCACGGAAGTTCTCACGCTCGTCCGCGAGCAGCTTCGACGCCCGCGACACCTGCTGGATGAAGGTGCGCGCCGTCGACTCGTTGGTCGAGATGGTGGTCAGCAGGACGTCGAGGGACTTCAACGTGGCGGCGATGTCCTCGCGCTGGCTGGCGATGCCGTCGACACCGTCGGCGAGGGAGTGGATCGTCTGGTTCAGCAGCGGTCCACGGCCCTGGAGCGCGCTGGCACCCGCGTCGATGAACCGCTGGACGGCCTTGGTCGTCTCCTTGTTGCCACCGATGCCGGTCGCGAACTCGTTGAGCGAGGCCAGCACCTGGTCGAAGTCGACGGGGGTGCGGGTCCGGTCGATCGGGATGGTGGTCCCGTCCGCCATCTTGGCGCCCTCGCGGTAGACGGGCGTGAGCTCGACGTAGCGGTCGGTCGCGACGGACCGGGCCACCACGGCAGCACCGGCATCGGCCGGAACCGCGTGGTCGGCGTCGATCTCCATGGTGACCAGGACCTTCTCGCCCTGCGGCTCGATGGCGGTGATCTCACCGACGGTGACGCCCAGGATCCCGACGTCGTTGCCGACGAAAAGACCGGCGGAGTCGGCGAGGTAGGCCTTGACCCTCATCCGGTCGCCGCCCCCCACGGCTCCGCAGCCCGACGTGAGGAACACGGCGGCCACGGCCACCAGCGCGCCGGTGGCGCGGAGCAGGTTGCGAGTACGCATCAGCAGGCCCCCCGCAGCTTGCAGGTCGTGTCGTCACCGGGGATGGCCGGTGGCTTGAGGTACAGCGGAACGAAGGGACCGCTGCCCGTCGCGTTGGCGACGTACCGCACGGCGGGCGCCATCACCTCGAGCAGGTGGGTCAGCTGCTTGTCCTGGCTGTTGAGGGTCTTCAGCACGGCATTGAGGTCGGCGAGCGCAGGAGCGAGCTTGCCCTCGGTCGACTTCACGACGGCGGTCAGGGCCTTCGACAGGTCGGTCGTCTCGACCAGCAGCCGGTGGATGGCCTCCTTGCGGGCGGTGATCTCGCTGACCACCAGGTTCGCCTGCTTCATCAGCCCGACGATGTCCTGGCTGCTGTCGGACAACTGGTCGGTCACCTTGCGGGTCGCCGCCAGCAGGTCGCCGGCCTGGTCGGAACGCTTGGAGATGACCTCGGAGAGCCGGGCCACGCCCTCGAGCGCCGGCCCGATCTCCTGCTCGCTGGCACCGAGGGTGCCGGCCATGGCGGTCAGTGCCTTCGCGAGGAGGTCGGGGTCGAGCTCGTCGAGCGCTTCCGAGCCCTCCTCGATGACATCCTGCAGGTTGTACGGGACGGCAGTGCGGTCGATCGGGATCTGCTCGCCGGCCAGGGTGCCGGACCCCTTGGGGTCCACCTCCAGGTAGTGACTGCCGAGCAGGGTCGCGACCTTGACGGTGGCCGTCGAGCGGTCCCCCAGGTCGATGTCGGAGTCGAGCACGAAGGTGACCACGACGTGGTCCTCCTCCAGCTCGACGCCGGTGACCTTGCCGGAGTTGACGCCGTGGACCTGGACGTCCTCGCCGGTGCGCAGGCCGGCGGTGTGCTCGAGGACGGCCGTGTAGGTCCTGGTCCCGAAGTTCGACAGGCTCAGCACGATGACACCGGCACCGATGAGACCGATCACGAGGATCGTGATCATGCCGATCTTGAGCGGATCGCGCTCGTTCATGGGCTTCATCGGCACACCTGACGCCACGGGCCCTTGTTGCCGGCCGGGTTGATGCCGGTGCTGTTGGCACCGATCGCGATGGACAGCGAGCAGACGTAGACGTTGAGCGCGTTCTCGTACGACGTCGCGCGTCCGAGGGACTCGAAGATCGACGAGAAGGACGGCACCGCTTCCTCCAGTCTTCCTCGGGACTTCTCCAACATGTCGGCCACGGTGACCAGCTGGTCGGTCGACCTCACCAGCGGCACCTTGACCTCCTTCAGGAGCGAGCTGGTCGCACCCACGAGTCGGCTGACGCCGTCGATGGAGGCACCGATCGACTTGCGGTCCTTCGCCAGTCCGGTCATCAGGGCGCGGAGCTCGGTGACCGTGCGGGTGAGCTCGTCGCCCTGACCCGCCAGGTTGTCGAGCACCGGCTGCAGGTACGTCATGACCTCGCCGATGACCCCGTCGCGGTCCGCCAGGAAGTTGGTGAGCTCACTGGTCTGCGCCAGGAGCTGCTCGATGGTGCCGCCCTCACCCTGCAGGACCTTGATCAGGGAGGTCGCCAGCGTGTTGACGTCACCGGGCTGCAGGACACGGAACAACGGACGGAAGCCGTTGAGCAGTCCGGTCAGGTCGAAGCCGGGGTCGGTGAGGGCGACCGGGACAGTGCCGCCGTCCTTGACCGCCTCACCGCGCTCGGCGCCCTGCACCAGGCCGATGTACCGCTGGCCGAGCAGGTTCTGGTACCGCATGACGAGCTTGGTGTTGGCCAGCAGCGGCTGGTCCTCGACGACCTCGAGCGTGACGTCGGCGCCTTCCTCGGAGACCTCGATCTCCTTGACCTGCCCCACCCGGACACCCGCTGCCTTCACGTCGTCGCCGACCCTCAGGCCACTGACGTCGACGAACTCGGCGGTGTACTCGTTGGTGTCCCCGTTGACGCCGTTCTGCATCGTGTTGACGAGCAGGACCATCAGCATCCCGCTGACGATCGCGAAAGCGGCGAACTTCGCGGCGATCGACTTCAGTCCGGTCATCGGTCGCCTCCCAGGGAGCCGAAACCGGCGTCACTCGTGCCGGCGGCACGGAAGTTCGGGCGCTGACCGCTCTTGTAGTACGGCGGCGGCGACAGCCGGATCGTGCCGTCGGTCTTCACGAAACCCTCTCGGACAGCGCTCGGGAGGGTACGGCCGAGCGCGATGTTGATGGCGATGGCGTCGGTGATGCCCGCCTTGCGGTTGTCGTGGACCGCGTCGAGCAGCACGGCCGAGCCGTTGATGAACTCGACCAGGTCGCTCTGGTTCTCGTCCAGGAAGCCGCGCGCCGCGCGGGCCAGGGTCGTTCCACCACTGAGCAGGGCGGTCAGTGCCGCCTCCTGGGTCACGATCGTGTTCATCGTGACGAGCACGTCGTCGGTCGCGTCGAGCAGGTCGGGGGCGATCTCGTCGAGCAGCTCGGTCGTTGACGCCAGCGCCTGGAGGTCCGAGCGCACCTGCGGCATCCGCGGGTTGAGCCGGTCCAGGTAGGAGTTGAGCGTGCGGACCGTGTCGCCGATCCTGTTGCCGCGGCCGTCGAGGGCCTCGGCGGCGGAGCCGATCGCCGAGGCGAGCTCGGCCGGGCCGAGCGCCTTGACGAGTCGGTCGATGTCGTCGAGGGCCTGCTGCAGCTCGAGGGTCCCCTGCGTCGCATCGGCCTTGATGGACGATCCGGCCTCGAGCCGGCCCGTCCCCTGGCCGTGGACGACCAGGTCGACGAACGTCGTACCGAAGACGGTCGCGGGCAGGATCCGGGCGACCACGTTGGCGGGCACCAGCTTCATGTCCTCCTCGGACATCACCATCTCGATGGTGACGCCGCCGCCGGTCTCGGCACGGCGGATCTCGGCCACCTTGCCGACGATCGCGCCGTTCATCTTGACGTCCGACCCCGAGCGCAGCGCGCCTCCGGCGTTGGCCACGTCGGCGGTCACGTGCGGCGCGGAGCCGAACGTGCCGTTGCTGCGCAACGTGATGGCGGTGGCGATGACCGCCAGGGCCACCAGTGTGATGAGCCCCCGCCGTGCCAGCTGCTGTCGAGTCACTTCGCGTGCCATGTCCTCACCTCACCCCGAGATCCGGAAGCCTGGGTCGCCGCCCCAGAAGATCAGGGTCAGGACCATGTCGAGCACGACGATGGACACGATGCTGGCGCGGATGCCGGTGCCGGTCGCCTCGCCGACCGCCTGCGGTCCGCCGGCGACCTTCATGCCGTACCAGCAGTGGATCAACGCCACGGTCAGCGCGAAGATCAGGATCTTGATGACCGAGAACATGATGTCGCGACCCTGGATGAACGTGGAGAAGTAGTGGTCGTACTGGCCCGGCGACTGTCCGAACAGGACGACGACCGAGGCCTGCGATGCGGCGTAGCTCCCGATCAGGCCGATCATGTACAGCGGCAGGATGGCCACCATGCAGGCGATCACCCGGGTGGTCACGACGTAGCGCATCGCGCTGACCGCCATCACCTCGAGCGCGTCGACCTCCTCGTGGATCTTCATCGAACCGATCTGGGCCGTGAACCGACAGCCGACCTGCGCGCCGAGTGCCAGCGCAGCGATCAGTGGCGCGAGCTCACGGGTGTTGACGCTGGCCGAGATGAAGCCGGTGAGCGGCGCCAGGCCGACGATCTCGAGGCCGTTGAAGCCCTCGATGCCGATCGAGGTGCCCGCTGCGACGGAGAGCAGGATCATCACGCCGACCGTGCCACCGCCGACGAGGAGGGCACCGCTGCCCCAGGCGATGTCCTTGATCTGGCGCAGCACCTCCTTGGGATACATCGTGATCGTCGCCGGCACCTCGCGGAAGACCTTCATCGCAAAGGTGATGAAGTCCCCGAGCGTGGCGAGACTCTTCATCACCCCGTCCGTGAGCCCCACGAGGGCGTCGGAGACCCGGGAACCCATGCTGCGTCCGAGCTGGACCTCCGTCATCAGGCACCTCCGGGGAAGAGCATCACGTAGGCCTGCGTCAGACCGACGTTGATCACCGCGAGCAGGATCACGCTGAGGACCACCGCCTGGTTGACCGCGTCGGCGACCGCCTTCGGGCCGCCTCGGGCGCTGAGTCCCTTGTGGGCCGCGACGATGGTCGCGACGAACCCGAAGATGAAGGCCTTGAGCTCGGCGAGGATGAAGTCGGCTGGTTGGGCCAGCCCGACGAACGAGTCGAGATAGGTGCCTGCGGAAATCTGTCCCTGCCCGACGACGATCATGAACGCCGTCGTCATCGCGGTCATCGCGACGACGACGGTCAGCAGGATCGAGACCAGCAGCGCCGCGAGGATGCGCGGGGCGACCAGCCGCTGGATCGGCGAGATGCCCATGACCTTGAGGGCGTCGATCTCCTCGCGCACGGTGCGTGCGCCGAGGTCGGCACAGATGGCCGAGCCGACCGCTCCGGCGATCATCAACGAGGTGACCAGCGGCGCGCCCTGGCGCAGGACGCCGATGCCGTTGACCGCGCCGATGAACGACTGCGCACCGATCTGGTTGGCAGCGGCACCGATCTGGACCGACGTGATGATGCCGAACGGGATCGACACCAGGATCGTCGGCAGCAGCGCCACCCGGGTCATGAACCAGCACTGCAGCAGGAACTCGGACCACGAGAAGCGGCGCGCGAGGATGTCGGCGAAGCCCCACTGGAGGGACTCGACGGCGAGCTTCACCAGCTCACCGGTCGTGATGACACCGGCCTTGAACCGGCCGGTCATGTTGTCGGCGAAGCTGCGTCCGCCCGCGACCACGGCGCTCATCAGGCCGCCGCCGTCGGGATGTCGAACGCCGAGTTGAGCCGGAGTGCGGCGACCTTGTCGCCGTGCACCTTCAACTGCCCTCGCAGGACGCCGGTGATGACGCTGAGGTGTCCCGTCACCAGTCGCAGGAAGTCGGCCGCCTCGCAGGTCACGGTCGCCTGGCGGTCCTGCCGGTCGACGGCATCGGCCGCCTGACCGGCGAGGACACTCGCCTGACCATCTCTGAGTCGGAGCACGTAACGGTCCACCTCTCCGTCGGGGCGCCCGGTCAACCTGAAGCCGACCGTGATCTGGACGCCTGCTGCCTTGCGGCCGTTCACGTAGGTCGGCATCCGCTCGAAGATCTCCTCGAGGATGACCTGCCGGAAGTCCGACGCCAGGACCGACCGGAGATGGTCGGCAGGGACGCCGTGGAGGACCCGCGCGATGTCGAGCGGGTCGATGTCGCGAGCATCGACGGGCGTGCCGGTGAGCGGCGGCGTCCCCTCGGCGGCGAAGAGCGATGCCAGCACGAGGGCGGTGGCCCCGGTCCCCTCGATGGCGATGGAGGCGCCGAGGTAGGCAACGGCCACGTCGAGCTGTCCGGCCACCAACCGCAGCAGCTGCGCTGCCGAGCCGCGTACGACGAGGTCCGCGGCGGCGTCGCAGGCCACGGCGCCATCGGCGCCGAGGCGGACCGTCGTACCCGCACGTGCGTGGCCCTCGACGGGCGCCGGGAGCTCCCAGCGCACCGTGCAGTCGGTGCCGGCCAGCTGGGCGGGGACGGCCAGGTCCCCGAGGCGACCCATCACGCCCTCGACGACGGCGGCGGCGCGGTCCTCGTCCACGAGGTCCGCGATCTCGTCGTCGGTTGCCGAGCGGACGGCTTCCAGGAAGGGAGCCGCCGGGACGTCGCGAAGAAAAATCGCCACATCTCCGGGGGAGGCGTGCGAAAGCGCACCCAGCCTCACCGTTGCCATCCGTACCCCTGCCCTTCAGCGCGGTGCAACACAGCCGGTTCGAGCCCGATCGGCTGCCTGTTGCTCGGTGTAACAGATATCACGCGAATAGGTCACGTGTCCTCAGATGTTCACGCGGTGACATCCGCGGACCCCGTCGTGGACGGTGCAGTCGGGCGGCGGCCACGAGGAACGGGACCCGGCCGCGCTGCCCGGCCCACGGCCGGAGGTACGCCGCCAGTTGAGCGTCGTCGAACATCTCCCCCGTCAGCGCCCAGCCGACGTCCTTGGCGACGTGGTAGTCGCCGAAGGAGACCGCGTCCGGGTCACCGAGTGCGCGCTGACGCACCTCTGCACTGGTCCAGACGCCGACACCCGGCAGGCTGCGCAGTCTCTTCTCGGCCTCGGATCCGACAACGTCCGCGACCCGCTCCAGGGCGTCGGCGTGTCGTGCGGCCGTCACCACCGCCCGCGAACGCGCCGGATCGATGTGGAACTCCAGCCACTCCCAGGACGGGATCGAGCGCAGGGTCACGGCATCGGGCGGAAGCATCAACCGCACCCGCGACCCCGGGCCGGGGGCAGGCTCCCCTCGGCGCATGACCAGGGCCCGGAATCCGGCAAAGGCCTCCTGACCGGTGACCTTCTGCTCGATGATCGCCGGAACGATGGCCTCCAGCACGCGTCCGGTGCGGCCGAGCCGCAGGTGCGGGTGGCGCCGGTGCGCCTCCGCCAGGACCGGATGGCGCGGCTCGAAGCCGCTCCAGTCGTCGAGGTCACCCAGCAGACCCGGGAGCTGGTCGAGCGCCCAGTCGCTCCCCGGCCCCCAGGCGCGGGCGTGGATCGTCCCCGTGCTGTCCTGCGGCGCGATCGCGAGGGTGACCGGCCCCTGCGGCGTACGGCTGGCTCTCCAGTGGTGGCCCTCGACCTCGAGCCGGTGGGTCGGGTCTCCCCCACCCCGACGCTGCTGCCGCAGCAGGGCCACCACGGGCACCGTGCGTCCCGGCCGCCACGCGCGAACCGCATCCGGGGTGGTCATCGCAGCACTCTAGACGCGCCGTTCTGCACTACGCTCTGTCACACAGGCACGAATCTCTTTCACCAACCTCAGGCTCCCCGGAGGGACGTTGACCATCGACACCACGCGCGCTCGTCGCGGTCGCCTCGACCAGGAGGCCGTGCTGCAGGCAGCCGAGCTCCTCGTCGACCGCGACGGCTACGACGCGCTCACGATGACCTCGCTCGCCGCCGAGCTGGAGGCACGGGTCTCCTCGCTGTACAACCACGTCGCCAACCTCGAGGACCTCCGCGCACTCGTGCAGGTGCGGGCGATGCGGATGCTCGGCGAGCACGTGCGCGCCGCGGCCATGGGCCACGCCGGCCTGGACGGACTGCGCGCGCTGAGCCGGGAACTGCGGGTGTTCGCCAGGACGCACCCCCAGCGGTACGCCGCACTGACCCGACCCCCGATCGACCGCGAGGGCTTCTACGCCGCCGCGCTCGAGGCGATCGAGGCGCTGGCCGTCATGGTGCGCTCGGCCGGGCTGCCCGAGGAGCGTCTGCTGCAGACGGCGATGGCGCTGTTCGCGTCGCTGCACGGATTCGTGTCCCTCGAGGTGACCGGATACTTCGGTGACCTGTCCGGCACCAGCGCCAGCCTGCTCGACCTCGACGTGGTCTACGAGCAGGTCATCGACGGCGCCGTCAGCGCCGCCGTCCTCGAAGCCTCGCACTGATCGATCGCCGGGAGGTCCACCGATGCTCCTGCGCAGCCTGGTCGACGCGTCCGGCGCGGTGGCCGCGACGCGTTCCCGCAAGGAGAAGGCCCGTCTGCTGGCCGACCTCCTCCTCGCGGTCGAGCCCGGGCAACGCACTCTCGCCGCGCACTACCTGAGCGGCCGCCTGCTGCAGCGCCGCACCGGGCTCGGCTGGCGCGGCCTCCAGGAGCTG
Organism: Nocardioides sp. Root190; assembly: GCF_001428565.1. Taxonomy (GTDB): domain Bacteria; phylum Actinomycetota; class Actinomycetes; order Propionibacteriales; family Nocardioidaceae; genus Nocardioides. Next base: position 102,291 of record NZ_LMIA01000010.1, read on the forward strand.
CCGGAGCCCGCTCTCGAAGCGACCCTCGAGCTCCCCGAGGTCGACGCCGCCTTCGCCGCCATGGCCGACCTCTCCGGCCCGGGCTCGGCGACGACCCGCGCGCGGATGACGTCCGACCTGTTCGGCCGGGCGACGGCACCCGAGCAGGCCTGGCTCCGTTCGGTGGCCGTCGGCGAGATCCGCCAGGGTGCGCTCGAGGCCGTCACGACCGAGGCGCTCGCCCTTGCCACCGGGATCCCCCTCGCCGCTGTCCGCAGGGCCGCGATGCTCGCCGGCGGCACGACGTACGTCGTCGACGCGGCCTTCGACGGCCCGGACGCGATCGCTGCGGTCGGCCTGAGCGTCGGACGTCCGGTGCTGCCCATGCTCGCCTCCTCGGCTCCCGACGTCCCCGCCGCGATGGACAAGGCGGGCGGCGCCGACGGGACCTGCGGGGTCGACGCGAAGCTGGACGGCATCCGCATCCAGGTGCACCGCGACGGCGACCGGGTCGTCGTTGCGACGCGCAGCCTCGACGACATCACCGCCCGCGTGCCCGAAGTCGTGGAGATCGCCCGTGCGCTGCCCGTGACCACCGCCGTCCTCGACGGCGAGGCACTGCTGCTCGCCGAGGACGGCCGGCCGCGCCCCTTCCAGGAGACGGCGTCCCGCACGGCCTCCGAGGCCGGCCAGGCCGTCCTCGTGCCGTACTTCTTCGACCTCCTCCACCTCGACGGCGTCGACCTCCTCGACCGTCCGGCCACCGAGCGCTGGGCTGCCCTGGAACGCGTGGTCCCGGAGCAGCACCGAGTGCGCCGCTGGGTCGGCACCGACCGCGCCGAGGCAGAGGCTTTCACCGCGCGGGCACTGACCGAGGGTCAGGAGGGCGTGGTCGTCAAGGACGCCACCGCCCCCTACGACGCCGGACGACGCGGCGCCGCCTGGGTCAAGGTCAAGCCGGTCCACACCCTCGACCTGGTCGTCCTGGCCGTCGAGCACGGCTCCGGGCGGCGTCGCGGCTGGCTGTCCAACATCCACCTCGGCGCACGCGACCCCGACTCCCCCACCGGGTTCACGATGCTCGGCAAGACGTTCAAGGGCATGACCGACGAGATGCTGCGCTGGCAGACCGAACGCTTCCGCGAGCTCGAGGTCGCCGACGACGGCTGGGTGGTCACCGTCCGCCCCGAGCAGGTCGTCGAGATCGCGTTCGACGGCCTCCAGCGGTCCCGTCGCTACCCGGGCGGCGTTGCCCTCCGTTTCGCCAGGGTGTTGCGCTACCGCGACGACAAGACGGCTGCTGAGGCCGACACGATCACGACGGTTCGGTCGCTGGCCGGCGCCTGACGAGTCGACCTCGTCACAGATGTTGCAACACCGAGTTGCACGAGCCGTACACTTCCCCCATGGCGACCAACACCCCGGCCACCGACGGCCGGCGCAAGGCGGCGGCTGTCCGTCGGCGCGCCCGGCAGGCCGAGATCATTGCCGCCACCCGAGGGATCTTCGACTCCAAGGGCGTGCGGGACGTGCAGATCGAGGAGATCGCGACGGCCGTCGGGATCAACCGCGCGATCGTCTACCGGCACTTCACCGGCAAGGAGGAGCTCTTCGCGCTCACCCTGGTCGGCTACCTCGAGGAGCTGCGCGACGCGATGGTGGCCGCCTCGGCGGCCTCCGACGACGACCGTGAGAAGCTCGCCGCCATCGTCGGCTCGTTCGTCGACTACGGGCTTGCCCACCCTGCCTTCGTCGACTGCGCACAGGCGCTGATGGTGCGGCCGGGTGACGAGCTGCTCGACGAGATCGCCGAGGGTCCGCTCTTCCGCCTCGGTCGTGGCATCACCTCGTGCCTGACCGTGCTCTCCGAAGCGCTCGCGGCCGGCGTCGAGCGGGGTTCCTTCGCACTGAGCGAGGACCCGGTCCTGCTCGCGAACGCCCTCTACGCCAGCGGGCTCGGGGCGTTGCAGCTCGCCCGCCTGGGCATCCTGGTCACCGAGATCGCGCCGGGCATCCCCACCGTCGGCGAGATCTCGCCGGCCCAGGTGCGTGCCTACATGGTGTCCTCGGCACTCGCTCTCGTGTCGCCCGACCGCGCGAGCGTCTGAGCCCGGTCACCGACACGGGTTTGCCCGACGCGTCGGGCGGCAGGATCCGGTCGTGAACGACACCGCTGCCGCCAGCTCCGAACGCTTCCTGGTCGCTCTCGGCAGCGGACTCCTGCTGATCGCACCGCTCGCCTGGACCCTCGACGCGACGTCGTACGTCGGCGTCCTGCTCGGCCTGGTCGCCTCGCTCCTCGTCGCGGTCGCGTCCGGACTCCTGCTCGCCCCGGCCCTGCCGGGCAGTGTCGGCACCACCCTGATGACGCTGGCCTTCTTCAGCCCCACCGTCCTGATCGCACTCCTCGTCCTCGGTCCGGCATCGAGCCCGACGACGACCGCCCTCGGTCTCGGGGTCCCTGCGGCCGCCCTGAGCGCGGCGCTGGCGACCCGGACAGCGCTGGGGCTCAACCAGGACCAAGGCCGTGAAGGCATCGTGACCGGGTCGATCCTCGTCGGCCTCAGCCTCGCCCTCTGCGCGGTCGCCTTCGCGCCCACTGCCGCTGACCGGCTCGAGGACGCCCGGGCGGTCGCCAGCATCCGGGCAGCTCTCGAGGGAGCCGGCGTGCTGCCCCTGCGCCCTGACATCGACGGCTTCAGCCCGAGCGAGGAGCCGCGGGTGGCGCTCGACAGCGACGGCTACTGGCTCGACCTGGTGGCGAACGGCGAGGACACGGCCGGCACCTCATCGATCCGCGTCGACGTCGGACCGCTGCTGAGCGAGGCCGACGCCGAGATCGAGAACGCCCGCTGCGACAACGGCACCAGCACCTGCAGCGAGACCGAGGACGGTTTCGTCGTCGTCGAGGAGCCTGGCCGCGACACCGAGGTCGTCGCCACGATCGGACGCACGCGACTCGAGGCGACGCTCTACCAGCGCGAGGGCGACCTGCCGGACCCCGACGACGTCGGGCGCGCACTCCTCGACGCCGACCTCGTCGACTGGGACGGCCTGCTCCGAATTGTCGAGACCGCCGACTGACGGGTCAGTCGGCGGTCCCGGGGTTCCAGCAGTCGGGGTTCCAGCAGTCGGGTGCTCAGCGCTCCATGATCGCGACGACGCCCTGGCCACCGGCGGCGCAGACCGAGATCAGCGCCCGGCCGCCACCGTTGGCCTTGAGCAGCTTGGCCGTGTTGGCCACGATCCGCCCACCGGTCGCGGAGAACGGGTGGCCCGCCGCGAGGGAGGAACCCTTCACGTTCAGCTTGGCGCGGTCGATCGAGCCGAGCGGTGCGTCGAGGCCGAGGCGCTCCTTGCAGAACACCGGGCTCTCCCACGCAGCGAGGGTGGACAGGACCTGCGAGGCGAAGGCCTCGTGGATCTCGTAGTAGTCGAAGTCCTGCAGGGTGAGGCCGTTGCGCTCCAGCATCCGCGGGACGGCGTAGGCGGGAGCCATCAGCAGGCCCTCGGCGCCGTTGACGAAGTCGACCGCAGCGACCTCGGAGTCGACGAAGTAGGCCAGGACCTCGAGCCCGTGGGCCTCGGCCCACTCCTCGGAGCCGAGCAGCACCGCGGAGGCACCGTCGGTCAGTGGGGTCGAGTTGGCGGCGGTCATCGTGGCCGCCTCCCCCTTGCCGAAGACGGGCTTGAGCTTCGCGAGCTTCTCCAGCGAGGAGTCGGCGCGCAGGTTGTTGTCGCGCTCGAGACCGCGGAACGGCGAGATCAGGTCGTCCTGCCATCCCTCGTCGTAGGACGCCGCGAGGTTGTGGTGCGAGGTGACGGCCAGCTCGTCCTGGGCCTCACGGGTGATCTGCCACTCCAGCGCGGTCAGCGCCTGGTGGTCACCCATCGAGAGCTTGGTGCGCGGCTCGCCGTTGGACGGGATCGCGAGGCCGACGTCGCCCGGACGGATCGTCGCCAGGATCGCGAGGCGGTCCTTGGTCGAACGGGCGTTGTTGAGCTGGATGAGCTTCTTGCGCAGCTTCTCCGAGATCGCGATCGGTGCGTCGGACGTGGTGTCCACGCCGCCACCGATGCCGGACTCGATCTGGCCGAGTTTGATCTTGTTGGCGATGTAGTTGATCGCCTGGAGGCCGGTGCCACACGCCTGCTGGAGGTCGATCGCGGCGGTCTCGGGCGCGAGGCGGGTGCTCAGCACCGACTCGCGGACCAGGTTGAAGTCGCGGCTGTGCTTGAGCACGGCGCCACCGGCGACCTCGCCGATGCGCTCGCCCTCGAGGCCGAAGCGGGCGACGAGCCCGTCGAGCGCGGCGGTCAGCATCTCCTGGTTGGAGGCGGTTGCGTAGGCCCCGTTGGAGCGAGCGAACGGGATGCGGTTGCCACCAATGACGGCGGCCCGACGAACAGTGTTTGCCATGTTTCCTATCCTCACGTCCATTTGCCCCCGGGAGAACCGTTTGAGGGCCAGATCACGAAATGTGGACTCAGAGTTACACATCTAGTTACATGGTGCCATGACTGACAAGTACCAGGGCTTCGTGACCTCTCCGATCGGCAAGCTGCTCGTCAAGAACCTCGGACTGCCCAACCCGACCAAGCTGGACCGCTACAGCGCCGGCGACCCGCTGGTGAAGGGCACCGTCCTCGTCGGCGGACGCGGTCGCCTGATCGAGTCCCTGCCCGGCCTGCTGGACCTGCTGGGCATCGCCTCGGCGACGTCCCAGGAGGACGACCAGAAGTACAAGGGCCTGGTCTTCGACGCCACCGGCGCCACCTCGGTCGAGGACCTCCTCGAGCTCCAGGCGTTCTTCACACCGGTCATGCGCAGCCTGAAGGGCTGCGCCCGGGTGATCGTGCTCGGCACGCCCCCGAACCTCGTCGAGGGCAGCGAGCAGATCGCCCAGCGCGCACTGGAGGGCTTCACCCGCAGCCTCGGCAAGGAGATCGGCAAGGGCAGCACCGTCCAGCTCGTCTACGTCGCCGAGGACTACGAGGACTCGGTCCTCTCGACGCTCGGCTTCCTGCTGAGCCCCAAGTCGGCGTACGTCTCGGGCCAGGTCGTGCGGATCGGCGCCCACGAGGAGCAGAAGGGCTCGGCGCTCGCCGACTGGACCGCTCCCCTGGCCGGCAAGGTCGCCTTCGTCACGGGCGCGAGCCGCGGCATCGGCGAGGAGATCGCCCGCGTGCTGCACCGCGACGGCGCCACGGTTGTCGGCCTCGACGTCCCGCAGGCCGCGGACGACCTGGTCAGGGTCATGAACGAGCTCGGCGGCGACTGGCTCACCCTCGACATCACGGCGCCCGACGCGCCACAGCGCATCGCCCACCACCTCAAGGAGAAGCACGGCGGCGTCGACATCGTCGTGCACAACGCCGGGGTGACGCTGGACAAGAAGCTCGCGAACCAGACCCCTGAGCGCTTCGGCAAGGTGCTGCAGATCAACCTCGAGGCCCCGGAGCGGATCACCGCCGAGCTGCTCGACCAGAAGGTCGTCAACGCCAACGGCCGCATCATCGGCGTCGCCTCGATCGCCGGCATCGCGGGCAACCTCGGCCAGACGAGCTACGCCGCCTCCAAGGCCGGTGTCATCGGCTTCGTGGACTCCCTCGCGGCCACGCTGGAGGACGGCATCACGATCAATGCCGTCGCCCCGGGCTTCATCATCACCCAGATGACCGCGGCGGTCCCGTTCGCGACGCGCGAGGTCGGCCAGCGCCTCAACGCCATGTCGCAGGGCGGTCTGCCGATCGACGTCGCCGAGACCATCGCGTGGTACGCCTCTCCCGCCTCGACCGCCGTCAACGGCAACGTCGTGCGGGTCTGCGGCCAGATGATGCTGGGTGCCTGACATGGCTCTGCCCGTGATGCTCAAGGCGGCCCTTCCGGCTGTCCCCGGCCTGAACCAGCTGCCCGGGATCAAGAAGACCGGAGGGGCGCTGCCGGACCTCACCCTCGTGCGCACCGACGTCCTCGTCGAGCGCTCGGAGGTCGACCGGTACGCCGCCGTGTGCGGGTTCCCGACCCGCGACGTCGCACCGGTCCCCTACCTGCACATGCTGGCGTTCCCGCTGCACCTGCAGCTGATGACCGACGCGACGTTCCCGTTCCCGGCCATCGGCTCGGTGCACCTGGAGAACACGATCGTCCAGCACCGTCCGGTGGCGATCGGCGAGAGCGTGTCGCTGTCGCTGAGCGCCGACAACCTGCGCGCCAGCACCAAGGGGCGCGCCTGGGACATGAACGTGACCGGCACCGTCGATGACGAGGTCGTGTGGGAGTCGGTGTCGACGTACCTGCGCGTCGGCAAGGGCGACAAGGAGAACGGCGACGCCGGCCTCTCGTTCGCTGCCGTCGAGGCCAAGGGACCGGTCTGGTCGCTGCCCGACAACCTCGGACGCACCTACGGCGCCGTGTCCGGCGACCGCAACCCGATCCACCTCCACCCGCTGACGGCGAAGGCGCTCGGGTTCCCCCGACACATCGCCCACGGCATGTGGAGCAAGGCGCGCTGCATCGCGGCGCTCGAGAACCGGCTCCCCGACGCGGTCAAGGTCGAGGTCGCGTTCAAGAAGCCGATCTTCCTGCCCGGCAAGGCGCAGTTCGGCGCCGAGAAGTCAGCCGAGGGCTACGACTTCACGCTGGTCAACCCGAAGTCCGGTGCCCCGCACCTGCTGGGCCGCACGTCCGCGTTCTGACCTCAGGAGTCCTGGCGACGGGGCCGGATCAGGCCCTCCTGCGCAACCGTGGCGACGAGGGTCCCGTCCTGGGTGAAGATCCTGCCCAGGGCGAGGCCCCGTCCCCCGCTGGCCGAGGGTGACCACTGGTCGTAGAGCCACCACTCGTCGGCGCGGAACGGCCGGTGGAACCAGATCGTGTGGTCGAGCGAGGCCATCTGCACCTTGTGCGGGCCGTGGTCGGGGTGAGCCGCCAGCGCCGCCCCGAGCAGGGACACGTCGCTGGCGTAGGTGAAGGTCGCCAGGTGCTCCAGCGGGTCGTCACTGAGGCGACCGTCGACCCGGATCCAGACCTGGGTCCTGGAGGGGTGCATCGGGTCGGGATCCAGGCCGTACGACGAGTTGCCGAGCCACCGCACGTCGAGTGCTGCCCACTCCTTCGAGAGGCCGTCGTCCGAACCGCGCTCGTTCATGAGCTGCATCATGTCCAGCCCGTCCTCGGGCGGCTTGACCGTCGGCATGACGTCCTGGTGCTCGAGACCTTCCTCGCCGCGCTGGAAGTTGAGCGTCTGGTAGTAGATCGGCCGGCCGTGCTGACGCGCCAGGACCCGCCGCGTCGCGAAGGACTTCCCGTCGCGGATCCGCTCGACGTCGTAGATGATCGGCACGTCGTAGTCGCCGGCGAGCAGGAAGTAGGAGTGCAGCGAGTGCACCTGGAAGCCCTCCTCGACCGTCCGGGACGCCGCGATGAGCGCCTGCGCGGCCACCTGGCCGCCGTACACGCGCTGGCGGATGGTCTCGGGCTGCTGGCCGCGGAACAGGTTGGTGTCCAGCTCCTCGAGGTCGAGCAGGTCGACCAGCTTGCGGGTCGCCTCCCCCATCTCCCGGCCCGTCTCCCGGTCCGTCTCCCGGCCGATCTCGGGCTCGCTCACGGGGTGCCTCCGGTCTCGTCCGGGCCCTCGAGGCCGGCAAGGAACTGCTCGAACTGCTGACCGATCTCCTCGCCGGTCGGGAGCGGCTCGTCCTCAGCGAGGAGGCTGCTGCCGTCGGCCTCGGCACGGGCAAAGGTGTCGTACTGCTGCTCAAGTGCGGTGACGACGTCCTGCACCTCGTCGTTGGCGGAGAGGTAGCGGGCGATCTCGCCCTCCCGCTCCTCGGCGACCACACCGAGCTCGGAGAGATCGATCGTGAGCCGGGCGGCGAGCTCGACCTGCTCCAGCAGCGCCTGCGAGGCGCGCGGGAAGTCCAGCTGCGCGAGGTAGTGCGGGACGTGGGCGACGAAGCCCTGGGCGTCGTGGCCCCAGTCGCCGAGACGGACCTCGAGCAGTGCCTGGGCACTGCTCGGCACCCGCAGCTCGCCGCGCCACGGGCTGGTGCCGGTCAACAGCTCCGGGTTGTTCGCGTGGTGGGTGATCGCGATCGGGCGGGTGTGCGGCACCGCCATCGGGACCGAGCCGATGGACACCACCACGGACACGCCGAAGCGCTGCACGACCTCGAGCACGCTGCGGCAGAACGCCTCCCAGCGGATGTCGGGCTCGGCACCGTGGAGCAGGAGGTACGGCGACCCGCCGGTGTCGTGGAGCAGGCGCACCACGAGCCGCGGAGCCTCGTAGCCCTCGTAGTGGTCGCGAGCGAAGGTCATCGGGGGCCGGCGGGCGCGGTAGTCGTGCAGCTGGTCGACGTCGAAGGTCGCGACGACCACCCCTCCGCCGTCCGCGGACGATGCACCGGTGCGGGCGAGGTGCTGACAGGCGTGGGCACCGGCGTTGCCGGCATCCAGGAATCCCTCCAGCGCCACCACCATGGGCAGCGACTCGATGTCCTCGAGCTCGGGCACCTCGTCCACGATGTGCACCAGACGCGGCCAGGAACCGGAGGGTTGAGCGGAGGACGTCACGGACCAAGCGTAGTGGCGGGGTCCTCGGGCGTTGCCGTGTAGGGGTCGCTCGACGGATCGTCCGTCGTGCCGTCGTACGGGTCCGGCGGCTCGGGCGGCTCTGCATAGGTGGTCGCCATCAACGCCACTCCGCGCTGGGCGAGCTCGGCCGAGCTGATCCCGAGGACGCTCTCCAGCGCCTCGGCCTGGTCCGTGCCGCCCTCCAGGCGGTCAAGGAGCAACAGCAGGACCTGCTCTCCGTAGGTGCTGGCGATGTACTCGCACACCCACCACGACACGGCGTACCACGCCTCGGCGCTCGCTCCGCCGAACTGCTCCTCCCCCGGGAGGTCGGTCACGGTCGCACCGACGTCGAGCGCCGTGGCGGGCAGTCGCCGCTGGGACTGCGGCATCGACTGCACCGAGACGAACTCGGCCAGGCCCTCGTTGAGCCACAGCGGCGCACCCAGACCGCGCGCGCCGAGCAGGGCATGGGTCAGCTCGTGACGCACCAGGCGCCCGACCACGGACTCCTTCTCGTCGAGCACGCGCGGGTTCAGGAAGATGCGGTACGACGCCACGCCACTGCTCGGGTCCGCCGCATCGGCCGGCACCGCGATCGTCAGGCCATCGGCCCGGTCGGGGTCCCCGACGGTCTGGCCGGCGAGACCGTCGAGGAACGCCGGGTCGCTCACGGCGTAGACCACGACACCCTGACCGCGCGTCGCGCTGCCGGGACCGAGCGCCGCCCGCACGTCCGAGCGGCCCGAGGCGACCATGTCGAGCACGAGGTCAGAGGTGTCATCGGTCTGGTCGTCGAAGATCCCCAGCACACCGGGAACCGTCTCGACACGGACAGGGCCGAGGTCCCAGGGCTGCATGTTGCCGGGGTGCTGGGCCTCCCACTCGTAGTCGGTGGTCGAACCCACCACGAGACGGGTGCCGTCCGGCGAGGAGACGAAGAGGAAGCGGTCACGGGTGATGACCGGCGCGGCGTCGTACCCCTTGAGCCGCAGGGCGACGCTCACCTCGGCCCAGTACTCCGGCTCGCCGTCGAGCTCGGTCCCCTCGACCGGGCTGATCGTGTCGGCCAGGACCTGGATCCGCAGGGCACCGACGGGGAGCTGCTCGAGGTTGTCGAAGTAGGTCTGCTGGTCCTGGACCAGGGTGGAGTCGGCGCGGTCGAGGGTACGGCGGAACTTCGCGAGGTCGCCGGTCCTGAGGGCGGTGGCACGTGCGTTGACGGCCTTCTGCATCAAGGTCGCGACGTCGTCGTAGCCGCCGCCCGAGTAGGTCGGCGGCGGCACGTCGTCCGAGCAGGCGCTCAGCGGCGCCAGGAGCAGTGCCAGGACCGCCACACCCGAACGGCGACGGAAGTCCCGCTGCCCGTTGCGGGGCTCAGCGCGACCTGTCGACATCAAGCAGCGACCTGTCCTCCGGGGCGGTCTCCGCCGTGATGTCGTGGAGCGCCTCCAGGGCGATCGTCGATGCGGTCAGGCCGATCCGTTCGAGGATCGCTGCCCGCTTGGCGTGGTCGAGGAAGTCCTGGGGCACGCCGTGGATCCGCACGGGGGTGCGCACACCGGCCTCGGCCAGGGTCTGGAGCAGCACGGCGCCGACGCCGCCGATCACGCCGTTGTCCTCGATGGTCACGACGCGGCGGTGGGTGCGGGCGAGCTCGACGAGCGCCGGGTCGACGGGCTTGACCCAGCGCGGGTCGACGACGGTGACGCCGATGCCCTGGGCGACCAGGCGCGCGGCGACGTCGACGGCCGTGGCAGCCATGGAGCCGACCGCGACCACCAGCACGTCGCGGTCGCCCTCGCGCACCAGGACGTCGCAGCCACCGGCGGTGTCGATCGCCTCGATGTCCTCGGGCGGCGGGCCCTTCGGGAAGCGCACGACGGTCGGGGCGTCCGCGACCTCGACCGCTTCGTCGAGGAGCTCGCGCATCCGGGTCACGTCGCGCGGCGCGGCCAGGCGGAGGCCCGGCACGACCTGCAGGATCGACATGTCCCACATGCCGTTGTGGCTGGCACCGTCGTCGCCGGTGACACCGGAGCGGTCGAGCACGAAGGTGACACCGCAGCGGTGCAGGGCGACGTCCATCAGCACCTGGTCGAACGCACGGTTCAGGAACGTCGCGTAGACCGCGAAGACGGGGTGCAGGCCACCCATCGCGAGACCCGCGGCGGAGGTCGCCGCGTGCTGCTCGGCGATGCCGACGTCGAAGGTCCGCTCGGGAAAGCGCGTCTGGAACTTGTCGAGGCCGACCGGGTGCATCATCGCGGCGGTGATGCCGACGATGTCGGGACGGCGCTCACCGATCCGGACGATGTGGTCGGCGAAGTGGTCGGTCCAGATCGGTCCCTTGGGCTTCTCGGCACCCGTCTGGACGTCGAAGGGTCCCGGAGCGTGGAACTGGTCGGCCTCGTGCCGCTCGGCCGGGTCGTAGCCGAAGCCCTTGCGGGTGATCGCGTGCACGATCACCGGACCGCCGAAACGCTTGGCCTGGGTCAGCGCCTGCTCCATGGCGGAGCGGTCGTGGCCGTCGACCGGGCCGACGTACTTGAGCCCGAGGTCCTCGAAGAGGCCCTGGGGCGCGAGGACGTCTTTGATGCCCTTCTTCATGGCGTGCAGTGCGTCGTACGCCGCCGGCCCCACACCGGGCACCGAGTTGAGGCGCTTCTTGACGACCTCGAGGACCGTCTCGTAGCGAGGATTGGTGCGCAGGCTGGTGAGCGCCGTGGCCAGGCCACCGATGGTCGGCGTGTAGGAACGGCCGTTGTCGTTGACCACGATCACCAGGCGGCTGTCGTGCTGGATCGCGATGTTGTTCAGCGCCTCCCAGGCCATGCCGCCGGTCAGCGCGCCGTCGCCGATGACCGCGACCACGTGGCGGTCCTCGCCCCGGATCGCGTACGCCTTCGCGAGGCCGTCGGCATAGCTGAGGGCCGTGGAGGCGTGGGAGTTCTCGACCAGGTCGTGCTCGGACTCCGTCTGGCTCGGGTAGCCGCTGAGGCCACCCTCGCGGCGCAGCGTGCCGAAGGTGGCGGCGCGGCCGGTGACGAGCTTGTGGACGTAGGACTGGTGACCGGTGTCGAAGACGACCTTGTCCCGCGGCGAGTCGAACACGCGGTGGATGGCCAGGGTCAGCTCGACGACGCCGAGGTTGGGCCCGAGGTGGCCGGTGTTGGTCGCGACCGTGCGGATCAGGAGGTCCCGGATCTCGGCGGCCAGCTGGGTCAACTCGTCCTCGGACAGGCCCCTCAGGTCGCGCGGGGTGGAGATCGTGTCGAGCACCGGCATGGAGTCGAGTCTAGGCCGTCACAGGTCGTACGCCGCGATTGCGGGCTCGTGGAGGCTGCCCATCCACAGCCGCCCGTCGTGCTCCCGCACTCCGGTCACCATGTGGTACGACGCCCCGTGCTCCGCAGGACGGATGTCGACGTCGTGCACCTGCGTGCCGCGCTCGTCGTACGCGAGCGCGCGCACGGTCTCCTTCGGCTTCGGCTGCAGGGGTGCCGGAACGGCCGTGGCGAGACGGCGCAGCGCCATCGGCCCGCGCTGGAGGCGCTCGACGAAGGGGTCCGTGGGACTGGCGATGCTGATCCAGATCAGGCCGTCCGAGCCACGCGCGATGTTGTCGGGGTAGCCGGGGAGGTCGCTGCAGAGCAGGTCCCGCGTGCCCTTGTCGGGGCCGCTGATCCAGTAGCGGGCGACCGTGCGGGCGCCGGTCTCCGCGACGCACACGAAGTCCTCCGCCGCGGAGAGCGCGACCCCGTTGGCGAACGCGAGGCCGTCCAGGACACTCGACACGACGCCGTCGGGCGTGCGCCGCAGCAGGCGACCGGTCCGGGTGTTGCGGACGAAGTCGTCCTTCCACTTCTCGATCCCGAACTTCGTCGAGCTGTCCGACCACCACAGCGTGCCGTCGGAGGCGATCGCGCCGTTGTTGCAGAACTTCATCGGCAGACCGGCGACGTCCTCGGTGATCACGTCGATGTGGCCGGCGACCGGATCCACCCAGAGCAGCCCGCGGCGCGCGTCGCAGACCAGGAGCCGCCCGTCGGGGGCGAACTCGATGCCGAGCGGACGCCCCCCGGTGCTCGCGACCCGGTCGACCTTGCGGCCGTCGTGGGAGACCCGGATGATCGATCCGTCGTCGGTGCCCGTGAAGACGCTCCCCTCGTGAGGCCCCGACGTCGCGACGACCACGTCCTCGGCTCCGTGTCCGGGCACGGGAATGGCAGCGAACGTCATGGCAGCAGCTCCTGGTAGAAGGGCGAGTTCAGGAAGTCGGGGAGGATCTGCGCCGCTGCGGTCGTGAGCGGCAGGGTGTGGGCCCGCGACGGATCGACGAACACGATCTGCCGGCCCTCGCCGACGGTGATGTCGTCGTCGGTGGCGGTGGTCCGGGCGACGTACACGCGCACTTCGTCGTCGGTGCCGTAGGCCTCGTGGAAGACGGAGTACTGCTGCCACAGGTGAAGGTCGCCCCGCTGGAGCTGGATCCCGGTCTCCTCCGCGAGCTCGCGGTAGGCCGCGTCGACGACCGCCTCGTCCTCGTCCACGTGCCCGCCGACGAAGCCCCAGCACTCCGGGTCGATCACCGGGTGTTCGTCGCGTTCCTGGAGCAGGATCCAGCCGCGGGTGTCCACGAGGAGGATCGAGGCGAAGCGGTGCACGGGAGCCACCGTAACGGGCTGTGGCCGGCCCCCATGCGGGGACCGGCCACAGCCGTCGTACGAATCGCTACCGGGTGACCTTCAGGTTCACCACGGCGGCCGTTGCCGGCTTGTAGTTGGCGTCACCGGAGTACTTGACGGTGACCCGCCACGTTCCCTTGGCCAGCTTCGGGAGGACCAGCGTCGCGCCCTTGCTGCTCAGCGTCTTGACGATCGTCTTGCTCGATCCGGACTTCTGGAGCACCACGGTGATCTTGCCCGTGGCGACCTTGAGGCCGGAGGGGACGTTGACGACGGACTTGAGCGAACCCGTCGCCTTGCTGGTCGGAACCTTGGTCACCGCGACGGCCACCTTCGACGGTGCCACCTTGGCCACCGTGTAGGACACCTGCGCCTGGGAGCCGTTGAAGTTCGCGTCACCGGCGAAGGCCAGCTTGGCGGAGTACTTCTTGACCAGCAGCGTGCGCGGGACGGTGAAGCTCACGGCTCCGTTGACCAGCTGCTTCGTCTGCGTCGCACCCACTCCGGTCAGGGTCACCGGACCGCTCACCGCGGTGCCGGGGCTGATGACCTTGACCTTCAGCACACCGGACTTGCCGTAGGTCGTGGTGACCGACGACGCCTGGCTGATCGTCAGCGCCTTGGCGACGACGAGATCGACCGACGCCGAGGTGGAGGCCGCGTAGGTGCCGTTGCCGGCGTACGTCGCCGTCAGCGGGTGCGTCCCGGCGGGCACCGAGGAGGGCACCTGGAAGGTGGCCACTCCGTCGACGAGCGGCGCACTGAGCGCGCCGCCCGGGATCCCGGCGAGACTCACGGTGCCGGTGGCGCCGGTGGTGACCGTCGCCGTGATCGTGCCGCCCGCGCCGTAGGTGAGCGAGGGCGCCGCGCCGAGCGTGGTCGTGGAGGTCTTGGCGACGACCTCCAGGTCCTGCTCGAGCTCGGAACCGGACACCAGGTCCTGCGCGCCGCCGCCGTACACGTAGCGCAGCGTGTGCTGGCCGGCGGTGACCGCACCGATCGGGAGGTCGATGTCGACGACGCGGTCGGCGTCGACGTCCACCTCACCGAGCTTGGTCGAGTCGAGGAAGACCTGGACCGAGCCGCCGAGTGTGCGGTTGCCCGTGAGCGGCGCCAGGGTGGCGTTGACCGTCCGGTCGGAGTAGAAGCCCGTGTAGTCGCTGGCCACCGTGATCTGGGCAGTCAGGTTGCCCGGTGCCTCGACGGACACCGACGCCGGAGCACCGGTCACGGTGACGTCGCTGTCATAGCCGTCGGCGACGTCGGCGATCACGTCGCGGATGTCGTGCAGCGCCTCCTTGGCGAAGTTGCGCTGGTTGCGCAGCGCGTTCTGGCCGGTCTCGGCCGTGACGTTGACACTGCCGCGCAGGTTGTCGGCGTCCGCGGCGTCGAAGGCGAGGTCGTGCCCCTGGGTGAACCACACCTCGGTCATGTACTCGGTGTTGCCCGTGAACACGCTGTCGGCCGGGTTGGTCCAGTCCTTGCGGATGGCCTGGTCGATGACGGGAGCGGGCTGACCCTCCACCGTGCGGCCCTTGTTGTACGACAGGACGTGGCCGACCTGGATCTTGCGGGCCAGCTTCTCCCCCGTGGCCGGGACGGCGGGGTCGGGGACGGTGCCGTTGTCGTAGTAGCGCACCGGGCTCAGGCTCTGCGTGCCGGCCTCGGACGCGAGGACCTTGTACTGCGTCGACGCGTTCGAGAGCTTCTCGAGGATCTGGCCGTAGAGGTGCGAGGGCCGCGTCTGGCGCGCGACACCGCTGACGGTGCGGAAGGCGTTGTCGCGGATGTGCTTGTCGAGGGACCCGCCGTTGCCGGTCGAGTCGAGCGAGAAGTCGAAGTTGTAGACCTTCTTGATGCCGTGGCGGCGCGCGTACTCGTGCGTCTGCTGGATGATCGCCGCGGTGTTGTGGCACCACGTGCCGCCGAACAGCAGGACGAAGTCACCCTCGGTGTCGAGGATGTTCAGCAGCTCGGGGTGGGTGATGCTCTCGATGCGGAAGTCGTCCTCGTCGCCACCGCTGAGGTCGCGGCCGGCCTCGAAGATGTCGCCGCCGAAGCGCTTGCGGTTGAGCGTCTCGACCGCCGGGTCGGTGTTCTTGACGTACCGCTCGTGGTGACGGCGGTTGTGCTCGGCGCTGAGGAAGTCCCACTGCGAGTCGACGCCGACGTCGGTCGAGTCGAGGACCCGCTTCACGTCGGCCTTGTACGCCGCCACGGCGGACGGCGAGTCGAGGTCGGACGGCGGAGTCACCAGTGCGTCGACGATGCGGGCGGTGTCGCCACCCGCGGCGTCGTAGACGAAGAAGTAGGGGTGGGTGTCGGCGACCCGCTGGTCCGGCTTGGCGACGTCGTTGGCGAGGGTGAACGGGGTCTCCGCGTCCTTGCCGAGGTAGCTGGTGACGAGGCGTTCGCCGAGGTCGAGGAACTGGTCCTTGCCCGCGTTGTCCGCGCTGTAGAGGTCGTAGCCGGTCAGGTCGAAGACGCTCAGGTCCTCACCGTCGAGGTTGGGGTCGAAGTTGTAGATCTTCTCGATGCCCTCGGCCCGTGCGACGTCGTCGATGTGCCCGATCGCCTCCTGGAGGGAGGCGTCCTCGGGCCCGCCGATGAGGAACGCCCACTTGCCGGTGTTCTTCTTCAGGAGGTACTCGAAGCGCTCGAAGGTGACGGTCTCGAAGACGCTGCCCGGCTCGAGGTCGGGGTACTTGTCGTCGAACCAGTCGACGGTCGCGCCGTGGGTCGGGGTCGGGTACGTCGTGGGCGCCGGGTCCTCGGCACGCGCCGGGGAGGAGATCCCCAGGAGTGGCGAGAGGGCGAGCGCGAAGGCTGTGCCTGCCGTCGCGCCGCGGCGCAGGAGGGTGCGGTGGTTCATTGTCGGGTTCGCTTTCTGCTGCCACGATGGGCAGGCCTGATGTGTCGTCATCGATCACGTCTGGTTGCTGGACTGCCGCATCACTTGCCAGAGCGGGCGGCAGTCCAGTTCTTCGTCCGGGTGCTCCCGGACGCATCACTCATGACACATGTGGCACCACCCTGTGGCCGGCCACGCGCTCGCGCGGGCGACGACGGCCGCGCAGCACGTGCCAGGCCAGGGAGAGCGCACCGCCCGCGGCGAGGACAGCGAGGATCAGCAGGCCGGCGTGGTCGGGCACGGGGGTCGATCCCCCGCCGGTGCGGGCGACGTCCGCGGCGGCAGCCTCGGGCGTCGTACCCCCGCCGACGGTGACGGGGCTGCTCGACACCTCGGTGCCGTCGAACAGGACGACGACCTCGTGGTCGCCTGCCGGGACGTTGGCCGGGACGACGACGTCGGCGGTGAAGCCGCCCTTGTCGTCGGTGTCGACCGCGCCGAGGGGCACCGGGTCCGAATGGAGCTCGACGGCGTATCCCTCGATGCGCGGGGCGAAACCGGTGCCGGTGACGGTGATCGTCGCTCCGGGGGCCACGTCGCCGGTGACGGTGACGGTGCCCTTGACGGTGGCGGGGTCGGCACCGACGACGACCGGCTCCGACGGCGGCGAACCAGCCGACTCACCGGCAGCGTTCTTCGCCCAGACCGCGGCCCGGTAGCTGCCCGGCTCGACGCCCTTGAAGACGTGCTCGAAGGTGGTGGAGTCCGTCTCGATCGCCGCCTGTCCGGTGAACCTGATCAGGTAGCCGGTGACCTGCTCGATCTCGGCGTTGGGCGACGCCACCCACGACACGGTCACCGTGTCGCCGTCGACGACGAGACGCGGGGCGCCGAGCGCACTCGGCGCTCCGGCGGCGACCTGCTCGGTGGCTCCGGCCGACGGCGCCAACGCGCCGGTGCCGCTGGAACCGGAACCGCTGGTGCCGGAGCCGGACGAGCCCGAGCCGGAGGAACCCGAGCCTGACGAGCCCGAGCCACCGTTGCCGCCACCCGATCCGCCACCGGGGTTGGGGGTCGGCGTCGGAGTGGGCGTGGGGGTGGGCTTGTCGCCCGCGTAGCTGTAGCTCCCGGCCGGGTACGACGTCGAGCCGTTGCGGTTGGGATAGATCGGGTTCTGGTTCTCGTCCAGCTCGCAGTTCTCGATCCAGAGGCAGGTCACGTCGTCGAGGCACGGGAACTCATCGGCCCCGTCGACCCAGCCGTCGGCGTGGGCAGCGGGCGCCGGCCCGAAGGACGCCGCGAGCAGGGCGCCCATCAGGGCGGCGGGGAGAAGGGCGAGCAACCGGCGGTTGCGGCGGGGGGTCATGGGTTCACTCCTCGTGAGTCGGACAGGACGGCTTGGGGGGTACGGGAACGGGAGGACGGCAGTGCGCACGCACCGATGGGGACCTGGCTGGCGAGCAGCTCCTCGGCCTCCGCGACGACGGTGTCGTCATCGGGGACCACGTCCTCGTCGGAGTCGAAGACCGCGTCGTCGAGACGGCCTTCCTGGCGGGCCACGATCGTGGCGGCAACGGCCGCGGAGGTGACGTTGTCGAGGGTGCGCGCCATGTCGGCGACCATGCTCACCGGGAGCGTGATCGCGACCAGCTCCAGCGGCAGACCGGCGGCGGTGAGGACCGTGGTCGCGGTGATCGTGGCGGTGCCGGGGACCCCGGCGGTGCCGACGGAGACAAGCACGCCGAGCAGCACGAGGATCGCGTAGTCCTGGATGCCCCACTGCAGGCCGAGGGCGTTGACGCCGAAGACGGCGATCAGCACCGGCCACACACCCGCACATCCCGGCATGCCGATCGTGGTGCCGAGCGGGGCGGTGAAACCTGCGATGTCCGAAGGCACGCCGATGCGCTCACGCAGCAGTCGCGTGGTGACCGGCAGGGTGCCGGCGCTGCTCTGGGTCGTGAGAGCGGTGACCTGCGCCGGAAGGATCTTGCGGAAGAACCGCACCGGGTTCACGTCGGCGTAGACCCGCAGCAGGATGCCGTTGATCAGGAACGCGTGCACGAAGCACGCCAACCAGGCCAGGCCGAGCACTCCGAGCAGCGAGACCATCTGGGACCACTGACCGGCGGCGCGACCGACAGCCACCGAGGTCAACGACAGCACGGCGTACGGCGTGAGGGCGATGACGAACCCAACGGCC
The DNA here is from genome assembly GCF_001428565.1 of Nocardioides sp. Root190. Classification (GTDB taxonomy): domain Bacteria; phylum Actinomycetota; class Actinomycetes; order Propionibacteriales; family Nocardioidaceae; genus Nocardioides. Next base: position 120,590 of record NZ_LMIA01000010.1, read on the forward strand.
TTGTAGATGATCTCGCGTGACGCGTCGACGATCCCCTTGAACGGGGCCACGCTGGCCGGCGCTCGGTCCGCGATGAGCGAGTAGGACACGGCGATCAGGACGCTGAACAAGATGATCGGGATGACGTTCGTCTCGGCGATGTCGCTGACGATGTTCGTCGGGAAGAAGTCGATGACGACCTCGGTGAACGGCTTCTTGATGTTCTCCAGCGCCGAGGTGTCGCGCTCTCCCACAGTGATGCCGGCGCCCTGTCCGACGCCGAGCTCCAGCGCCAGGCCGAGGGTCAGCAGCACGGCGAGCGCATTGAGCGCGAGCAACCAGCCGACCGAGCGCGCTCCGATCGTCTTGAGCTGGGCGGTCGTGCCCAACGAGGTGATGCTGGACAGGATGGAGACGATGATCAGCGGCGCGACGATGGCGAGCAGCAGGTTGAGGTAGATCTTCCCCACCGGCTCGACGTAGTCCAGGTGTCCCTCGAAGACGATCCCGACGCCCACGCCCAGCGCCAGCGCACCGATGGTGAGCACGCTGAAGTTGACCCGCAGACGCGCCAGCACCCAGATGCCGGCGAACAGCCCGAACGTCACCAACAGCGCCACGGTGGTGTAGCCACCCATGGGGATTCCCCTTCCGGTCCGTCACCCGAGGACGGAAAGTCGACTATTTCGATGTTGTTAAAACATATTGAGTCGACGTGCGCGAATGCGCCCGAATCCTGAAATGTGGACAGCCATCCCACGATGCGGAATGGCTGGAGGGGTGGATCCGACGGAGTGATCGGCAGCGCCGATCACCCTGGGAGGAACTTCTCAGATGACGGGACCGCCGGGCGTGGGCAGATCGTCGGGATCGGCGCCGCCATGACAGGAGGCGTAGGGCTCCGGAGCCGTCTCCCCCGCGCCGAACTCGGCGATGAAGAGCGGGATCCGGGGGTCGTCCGCACCGGTCAGCGCCAGCTGGCGTCCCCAGACCGTGATCACGACAGGCGCCTCCTGGTCCGGGTACGGCGACAGGATGCCGTTGTCCGGGAGCAGATCGGCGAGCTGCTCGATCCCTGCGGCGTCGAGGTCGTCAGGGCGGTAGGTCAGCCAGGTGGTGCCGTGTTCCAGGTCGTGCACGACGTGCACCTCCGGCACCGGCTCGTCGTACACACCGCACTCGAGCCACACCGGCGCGTGCTGCCCACCGACCGGCGGCGACTGCGGGTAGTCGAAGGTGTCGCCGAGCGTCAGGTGGTCGTTGGAGAGCCCGTCGAAGGACTCGACGGCGTCGAGATCGGTCGTGTCGACCGATCCCCCATCACCTCCGCCGGTCTCGTCGTCGTCCCGGGTCAGCACGAGCGGCACGACCACGGCAGTCGCGAGCACGAGCACCGCGGCCAGGCTCGCGAGCACCACCGGGAGCACCCGGCGCTTGCGAGGGGGCGGTGGGAACGCGGGCGGGTACCCGGGCGGGCCGAACTGGGGAGGCGCGTACGACGGCGGCGGTCCCGAGGGCGGCGGCGCAGCCCACGTCGGCTGCTGTGACGGCGGCTCGTACGGCGGCGGGAGGGGTGGCTCGACAGGAGGCTGACTCACTGCTCGAGCGCCTGCTCGACCCGCTCGACCTTGGCGGTCAGCTCACCGGTGAAGCCGGCCCGGATGTCGGCCTTGAGCACCAGCCCGACCCGCGGGGACACGGCTGCGACGACCTCGACCGCCTTCTTCACCACGGCCATGACCTCGTCCCACTCACCCTCGATGTTGGTGAACATCGCGTTGGTCTCGTTGGGCAGGCCGGATTCCCGGACCACCCGGACCGCGGCAGCAACGGCCTCGGACACCCCACCGGTGTCATCGGCGGACGAGGGACTGATGCTGAAGGCGACGAGCATGGGACCACGGTAGCCAGCGCCGCGAAGTGCGTGCACTTCTCCGCCGAAGTGCGCTGATTTCTCCTCCGACGTGCGGGATGTTCTCCATCCAGATGCACGCACGACGGACTCCTCGGAGGAGAAACCCACGCACTTCGGCGGAGACGACAGCGCACTTCGCGGCCAACTGAAGGGCGAACGCGGTCGAGGTCAGGCGTCGTGGGCCGGAGCCCACCGGTCCAACATCGCCAGGAATCCGTCGGTCGCCCGGTCCCGGAGCTCCTGGTTCGGCGCCTGGAAGCGCCCGTCCTCCGCGTCGAAGGTCTCCTCGACCCAGGCCGCGACAGCTCGTGGAACCGGTGCGCTCCCGAGCTCGCGCGTGCGGGACTTGAGGTCACGCAGCACGGACACCTCCTCGCGGACGTCGTCGGGGACCGGTGTCGAGGCGAGCAGGTCGTCGAGGTTCATCGGCGGCACGCCGCGCCCCAGGCGCGGCTGCCGCTCTCGATCGCCCACGGCACGAGGGCGCTGTTCTCGACCGCGACCCGTGACAGCCGCTCGTCGATCGCGGCGACCACCGTCGGGTCGAAGTCGTCCGGGATCGTTCGCATGGCCGAACGGTACGGGCCGCTGGCACGGGTCGCGACGGATTTCGGTGCCGCCCGGGTACGCCGACGGCCCGCCCCTCGAGGAGGGACGGGCCGTCGGTCGACCAGCGGACTGGCCGTGTGGCTGGGTCAGCCGCGCAGCAGGCTGCGCAGGACGTACTGCATGATCCCGCCGTTGCGGTAGTAGTTGGCCTCACCGGGGGTGTCGATGCGGACGACTGCGTCGAACTCCACACCCGTGTCGGTGGTGACCTTGACCGTGCTCGGCGTGGTGCCGTCGTTGAGCTCGGTGATGCCAGAGAACGCGAACGTCTCCTCACCACTCAGGCCGAGCGATGCGGCCGTCTCCCCCGCAGGGAACTGCAGCGGGATGACGCCCATGCCGATCAGGTTGGAGCGGTGGATCCGCTCATAGCTCTCGGCGATGACGGCCTTGACGCCCAGCAGCGAGGTGCCCTTGGCCGCCCAGTCGCGCGACGAGCCGGAGCCGTACTCCTTGCCGGCCAGGACGACCAGCGGGATGCCGGCCTCCTGGTAGTGGACCGAGGCGTCGTACACGGTGGTGACAGGACCGTCGGCGACGGTGAAGTCGCGGGTGAAGCCACCCTCGGTGCCGGGCGCGATCTGGTTGCGCAGGCGGATGTTGGCGAACGTGCCGCGGATCATGACCTCGTGGTTGCCACGGCGCGAGCCGTAGGAGTTGAAGTCGCGCGAGGCGACGCCGTTCTCGGTGAGGTACTTGCCTGCAGGCGAGTCACCCTTGATCGCACCAGCCGGGGAGATGTGGTCGGTGGTGACCGAGTCGGCCAGCTTCAGCAGGACACGGGCGCCGCTGATGTCGGTGACCGGTGCGGGCTCGTGGGGCATGCCGTCGAAGTACGGGGGCTTGCGCACGTAGGTCGAGTTGGGGTCCCACTCGAACGTGTTGCCCTCGGGCGTCGGCAGCGAACGCCAGCGCTCGTCGCCCTTGAAGACGTCGGCGTAGGAGTCGGTGAACATCTTGGAGTTGATCGCACTGGCGATGGTCTCCTCGACCTCGGCCGGCGAGGGCCAGATGTCCTTGAGGTAGACCGGGTTGCCGTCGGTGTCCTCACCCAGGGAGTCGTTGAACAGGTCGACGTCCATCGAGCCGGCCAGCGCGTAGGCGACGACCAGCGGCGGGGAGGCGAGGTAGTTCATCTTGATGTCGGGGCTGATCCGACCCTCGAAGTTCCGGTTGCCCGAGAGCACCGAGACGACGGCGAGGTCGTGCTCGTTGACGGCAGCCGACACCTCGGGGATGAGCGGGCCCGAGTTGCCGATGCAGGTGACGCAGCCGTAGCCGACCAGGTTGAAGCCGAGCTTGTCGAGGTACGGCGTGAGGCCGGCCTTGTCGTAGTAGTCGCTGACGACCTGCGAGCCGGGCGCGAGGGTGGTCTTGACCCACGGCTTGCGGGTCAGCCCCTTCTCGACCGCCTTCTTGGCCAGCAGCGCGGCGCCGATCATGACCGACGGGTTGGACGTGTTGGTGCAGGACGTGATCGAGGCGATCGTCACGGCACCGTGGTCCAGCGTGAAGCTCGTGCCGTCCTCGAGGGTGACCTCGACAGGCGTCGAGGGTCGACCGGCCGTGGTGGCCGGAGCGTCGGAGGCCGGGAAGGACTCCTTGCTCGCCTCGTCCGCGTCCCCGTTGGCGACGTAGTCGAGGACCGACTCGCGCCACGACGACTTGGCGTTCGACACGAGGACGCGGTCCTGCGGGCGCTTCGGGCCGGCGATCGAGGGAACGACACTGGCCAGGTCGAGCTCGAGCTTCTCGGAGTAGCGCGGCTCGGCGTCGGGGTCGAGCCAGAGGCCCTGCTCCTTGGCGTACTTCTCGACGAGCGCGATCTGCTCCTCGGAGCGACCGGTCAGGCGGAGGTAGGTGGTGGTCTCGCTGTCGATCGGGAAGACCGCGATCGTGGAGCCGAACTCCGGCGACATGTTGCCGATCGTGGCGCGGTTGGCCAGCGGCAGTGCCGCGACGCCCGGGCCGTAGAACTCGACGAACTTGCCGACCACACCGTGCTTGCGGACCATCTCGGTGATGGTGAGCACGAGGTCGGTGGCGGTGGAGCCCTCGGGCAGCGAGCCGTTGAGCTTGAAGCCCACGACGCGCGGGATCAGCATGGAGACGGGCTGGCCGAGCATCGCGGCCTCGGCCTCGATGCCACCGACGCCCCAGCCGACGACGCCGATGCCGTTGACCATGGTGGTGTGCGAGTCGGTGCCGACGCAGGTGTCGGGGTAGGCGAGCAGCTCGCCGTCGACCTCGCGGGTGAAGACCGTGCGCGCCAGGTGCTCGATGTTGACCTGGTGGACGATGCCGGTGCCCGGCGGGACGACCTTGAAGTCATCGAAGGCGCCCTGGCCCCAGCGAAGGAACTGGTAGCGCTCGCGGTTGCGCTCGTACTCGATCTCGACGTTCCTCTGGAACGCCTCGGGCGTGCCGAAGACGTCGGCCATGACGGAGTGGTCGATGACCATCTCGGCGGGCGCGAGCGGGTTGATCTTGGTGGCGTCGCCGCCCAGGTCGGCCATCGCCTCACGCATCGTGGCGAGGTCGACGACACAGGGCACGCCGGTGAAGTCCTGCATGATCACGCGCGCAGGCGTGAACTGGATCTCCTTGTCGGGCTGGGCGGTCTCGTCCCAGCCGGCGAGGGCCTTGATGTCCTCGGCCGTGATGTTCGCGCCGTCCTCGGTGCGCAGGAGGTTCTCCAACAGCACCTTGAGGGAGAACGGGAGGCTGTCGACGTCCAGACCCTCTCCCTCGAGGGCGTCCAGGCGGAAGATCTCGTAGGCCTTCCCCTCAACGTCCAGGGTGCTCTTGGCCCCGAAGCTGTTCTTGCTCGCCATCCGCGTCTCCGTCCTCATCGACTTACTCGGTGTCGTAGACCTCTCATCCTGCCGCCGTGACCCGCGCGACGGATAGTGAGGCTGACCTAAGTTCGCAGGGACATCGGGATCCCGATATCTCTTGACATCAAGATACACGACCTGAAGGAAGATTGCCACGTTCCACGCCGGTGTCGTCCGTCGTGGCCCCGCTCGTGTCCCCGCTCGTGCCCCCGCTCGTGTCGTCGGCGAACTGCGTCCGGTACAGCTCCTCGTACCGTCCTCCCGCGACCACCAGCTGGGCGTGGGTGCCCCGCTCGACGATCTGCCCGGCTTCGACCACCGCGATCTGGTCGGCGGCACGGATCGTCGAGAGCCGGTGTGCGATCACGAGCGCGGTCCGCCCGGCGAGCGCCTCGGCCAGGGCAGCCTGGACGGCGGCCTCCGACGTGGAGTCCAGGGAGGCCGTCGCCTCGTCCAGGATCACGACGCGCGGCTGCTTCAGCAGGAGCCGGGCGATCGTGAGTCGCTGCCGCTCGCCGCCGGACAGTCGGTAGCCCCGCTCCCCCACCACCGTGTCGAGACCGTCGGGCAGTGCCGCGACGAGATCGTCCAGGCGGGCCCGCCGCAGGGCGTCCCACACCTCCTCGACGCTTGCCTCCGGTCGGGCCAGCAGGAGGTTGCCGCGGATCGTGTCGTGGAACAGGTGACCGTCCTGGGTGACCATGCCGATGGCGCCGCGGATGGCGTCCGCGGTGAGATCGCGTACGTCGACGCCGCCGAGACGCACGGCACCGGAGTCGACGTCGTACAACCGCGAGATCAGCTGGGCGACCGTGGACTTGCCCGCGCCGGAGGAGCCGACCAGCGCGACCACCTGCCCCGGCTCCGCGCGCAGGGACACGCCGTGCAGGACCTCCTCGCCCCCTCGGGTGTCGAGGACGGCGACCGCCTCGAGCGATGCCAGCGACACCTTGTCGGCAGAGGGGTAGGAGAAGCGCACGTCGTCGAGCTCCACGGCCACGGGGCCATCGGGCAGGCCTCCCGCGCCGGGCCGGTCGGTGATCAGCGGCTCCAGGTCGAGCACCTCGAAGACCCGCTCGAAGCTGACCAGGGCGCTCATCACGTCGACCCGGGCGCTGGCGAGTGCGGTCAGCGGGGCGTAGAGCCTGGTCAACAGCAGGGAGAGGGCCACGACGTCACCGGCGTCGAGACTCCCCCGGAGTGCAGCGAGCCCGCCGACGCCGTACACGACAGCGATGGCGATGGCCGAGACGAGCGTCAGCGCGGTGACGAAGGTCGTCTGCACCATGGCGGTGCGAACACCGATCTGGGCGACCCGGCTGGCGCGGGCCGCGAACTCCGCGGACTCCTGCTCGGGGCGCCCGAAGAGCTTGACGAGGGTGGCGCCGGGAGCAGAGAACCGCTCGGTCATCTGGTTGCCCATCGCGGCGTTGTGATCGGCCGCCTCGCGCTGGATGCCGGCCAGCCGCCTCCCCATCCGGCGGGCGGGGATGACGAAGACGGGGAGCAGCACGAGTGCCAGGAGCGTGACCTGCCACGAGATGCCGAGCATCACGACGAGGGTCAGGGTGAGCGTCACCAGGTTGCCGACCACCCCGGAGAGGGTCGTGCTGAACGCGCGCTGCGCACCGATGACGTCGTTGTTGAGGCGGCTGACGAGGGCGCCGGTGCGGGTGCGGCTGAAGAACGCGATGGGCATCCGCTGCACGTGGTCGAAGACCGCCGTCCGCAGGTTGAGGATCAGGCCCTCACCGATCCCGGCCGAGAGCCAGCGCGACCAGAGCCCCAGTGCGGCGTCGAGGACGGCGAGCACAGCGATGGCGGAGGCCAGCCAGACGATCACGCTCTCCTGGTCACCCGCGACGATGGCGTTGACGACACGACCGGCCAGGACCGGCGTGGCCACCGCGAGCGCAGACGTCACGATGCTGAGGACGACGAACCCGATCAGCTTGCGGCGGTGCGGGCGAGCGAAGCTCAGGATCCTCCGGGCGGTCGCGCCACTGAACACCCGCTTCTCGTCCGGACCGTGCATGCTCCGGTACATCTGGTTCCAGGCGATCGACTCCATGCTCATGCCTGTGACGTTAGAACCTCAAGTCGGGTTGAGGACAAGGATGGTGACCCTAACCTCCGCCGTGCAGGACGCCGTAGTCGATGTGCCCCGCGCTCCTGATCGCGTCAGGCACCAGCACCCAGGCCGGATGGGAGTCGTCGAGAAGCCTGCTCGCCTGGCGCAGTCGTTGCCGGTCCTTGCGGTGAGTTGCTCGACCAACTCGAACGGGTCCGGAACGATCCCGCAGAGCAGTGCGAGATCCCGGTAGTGACGATCAGGCCCAGGCAGCGCCGTCGCGGCAGCCGGTCCGCCACAACTCGTCCACCGGGGACGGCAGGACCGGCAGCTCGAGCACCACGGTCATCCGCGGCGCCGTTCGTTCGGTACACGGACCCTGAGATTGGGCTCCGCTCCCTCGCGAAGCGCCAGCGAGCGCGAGAGACCGGGGTCCGACAGCAGCGGCCCGTCACCGCAGGTCAGAACCGGTTCTCTCCAGCAGGGCGACGCACTCCACGTGGTGCGTCATCGGGAACAGGTCGAAGGCACGCAGTGAGCTCAGCGCGTAGCCGTGCTCGGCGAAGATCGCCAGGTCCCTGGCCAGAGCGGCCGGATCACAGGCGACGTAGGCCACCGCGCGGGGACCGCGTGCGACCACCTGCTCCACGACAGCGCGCTTCGCGCCGGCGCGGGGCGGATCGAGGACGACGAGGTCGGCGTGGCTCCAGCTCACCAGCAGCTCGCCGGCCAGCACGGTGGCGACGTCGCCCGCACAGGCAGTGATGCCCGGGACGTTCCGCTCCGAGAGCACCGAGGCCGCTCGGTCGCCTTCCACGGCCGCCACCCTGCCGTCCACACCGACGGCATCCGCGAGGAAGCGGCTGAACAGGCCGACGCCGGCGTACAGGTCCAGCACCGACTCCCCCGGCTGCGGCGCGAGCGCACCGAGGACGGCGTCGACGAGGGCCGTCGGCGCGCCGGGGTGGACCTGCCAGAAGCCGCCGTCGGCGACCTCGAACCGCTGCCCGTGGACCTCGTACGACGGCCCGTCGGCCGCTTCCAGAAGGCACGTGTCGACGGGGACGACGTCGTGGGACCGGTGCTTGCGCATGCCGCGCTGACCGTCGGGGAGGTGGACGTAGCGCTGGCGGGTGCGCCAGCCCAGGCCCTGGTCGTCACCGGGCACCTGCTCGACGACGACCTCGATGTCGAGTCCGGCCATCCGACGCAGCTGCTCCTGGACGACGGCCGCCTTCAGGCCCCGCTGGGCGGCGAGGTCGACGTGCTGGAAGTCGCAGCCGCCGCAGAGACCCGGGCCGGCGTACCGGCAGGGCGGCTCGACCCGGTCGGGCGAGGCGCTGAGGACCTCGATCGCGTCGCCGCGCCAGAACTTGTCACCATCAGTGCCATCGGTGATCTCCACGACCACCCGCTCCCCCGGCAGTGCGTGCCGGACGAAGACCACGCGCTCCTCGGTGCGCGCCACGAAGTGTCCGCCGTGCGCGACCGGGCCGATCTCGACCTCGAGGCGTCGCCCGACGGCCGATTCACCGCGGACCTTGCGGGGGCGCGGACGCCGGCCTGCCTGGCGGCTCACTTCGGCGACTGCCGATCCCGACGCTCGCTGACGCGACCGCGCCGCAGGTCGCCCGGGCGCACCCGCTGCTCCTCGCGCTCCTCACGCTCGAGGGCGATCTCGGAGGAGCGCAGCTGGTAGGGCACCGAGATGACCATGACGCCGGGCGCGAACAGCAGGCGACCCTTGAGGCGCAGCGCGGTCTGGTTGTGCAGCAGCTGCTCCCACCAGCGACCGACGACGTACTCCGGGATGTAGACGGCGACGACCCCGCGCGGGTTGGCGCGGCGAATGGCGGAGGTGTACTCCACGATCGGCTTGATGATCTCGCGGTACGGCGAGTGGAGGACCTTGAGCGGGACGCCGGTGTTGCGGTCGTCCCACTCCTCCAGGAGGCGGGACGTCTCCTTGTCGTCGATGGAGACGTAGACACCCTCCAGCGCGTTCGGTCGGGTCGCCTTCGCGAACGCGAGCGCCCGCAGCGTGGGCTTGTGGAGCTTGGAGACCAGGACGATCGCGTGGACCCGGGTCGGGAGCGCCTTGTCCTCCTCGTCCGCGGCGAGCTCGCGCTCGACACCGTCGTAGTGCTTCTTGATGCCCTTCATCACGGCGAAGAAGAAGCCCATCGCCAGGATCGTGATCCAGGCGCCCGCGAGGAACTTGGTGAGCAGCACGACGACCAGCACCACAGCGGTGAACGACAGCCCGATCGCGTTGATCAGGCGCGAGCGCACCATCCTGCGTCGTTCCGCCGGGTCGCGCTCGGTCGCGAGGTGCCGGGTCCAGTGCCGGATCATCCCGAGCTGGCTCAGGTTGAAGGACACGAAGACGCCGACGATGTAGAGCTGGATGAGCTTGGTCGTCTCGGCATCGAACGCCCAGATCAGGATGATGGCCATCGCGGCCAGGAAGACGATGCCGTTGCTGTAGGCGAGCCGGTCGCCGCGCGAGCCGAGGGCGCGCGGCGCCAGCCGGTCCTTGGCGAGGATCGAGCCGAGCACGGGAAAACCGTTGAACGCGGTGTTCGCGGCGAGCACCAGGATGATGCCGGTGACCGTCACGACGAAGTAGAAGCCCGGGCTGAAGTCCTGGAAGATCGCCCGCGCGATCTGGGCGATGACCGTGTGCTGGTCGAAGCCCGCGGGAAGCGGCTCGCCGTCGCGGGTGAGCCGATCGAGCTCGTGCGGATCGACGTAGCGCAGGCCCATCTGCTTGGCGAGCACGATGACGCTGATCATCATCGTGATCGCGATCACGCCGAGCAGCAGCAGGGTCGTGGCGGCGTTGCGGCTCTTGGGCCGCTTGAACGCGGGCACCCCGTTGGAGATCGCCTCGACACCGGTGAGGGCCGCACATCCGGACGAGAACGCCCGAGCGAGCAGGATCAGCAGACCGAAGGTGGTGAGCGGCTCGTCCCAGCCCTCCTTCGGCGTGATCTCGAGATCAGCGCTCTCGGCCATCGGCAGCGTGCCGGCCGCCAGCTCGAAGAGGCCGTAGGCGCACATGCCGAGGATCGCGAACATGAACAGGTACGTCGGGATCGCGAAGAGGGTCCCCGACTCGCGGATCCCCCGGAGGTTCACCGCGGTCAGCAACGCCACCATCACGACGGCCACCGTCGCCTCGTGCCCCTGGAACCCTGGTATCGCGGCCGCGGCGTACTGCGCGCCCGAGGAGATCGACACCGCGACCGTCAGGACGTAATCAACGAGCAGCGCGCTGCCGACCGTCATCCCCGCCGTGACACCGAGGTTGACGGTCGCGACCTCGTAGTCCCCGCCCCCCGACGGATAGGCCTGCACGGTCTGCCGGTACGACGCGATCACGGCGGCCATCACGATGGCGACGGCGAGCGCGATCTTCCACGACCAGATGTACTGACTGGCACCGGCGATCGCCAGCATGATGAACACCTCGTCGGGCGCGTAGGCGACGGAGGAGAGCGCATCGCTCGCGAAGACGGGTAGGGCGATCCGCTTGGGGAGCAGCGTCTCCCCCAGTTGTGCGCTGCGAAGCTTGCGCCCGAGCAGAATTCGCTTCGAGACGTCACCGACACCCACGAGCGACAACGGTAGGGCATCGCGCGCCTCCGGCTCGTATGTGCGGTGCTATAGCGTTCACACCGTGCATGTCGTGATCATGGGCTGCGGCCGCGTCGGATCGACGCTGGCGCGCAGTCTCGAGGACCGCAACCACACCGTGTCGATCATCGACACCGAACCCGACGCCTTCCGGCGCCTCGGACCGGGCTTCAACGGCGACAAGATCGCCGGCCTCGGTTTCGACCAGGAGGTCCTGGAGAAGGCGGGCATCCGCCGGGCCGACGCCTTCGCGGCCGTGTCCAGCGGTGACAACTCGAACATCATCGCCGCGCGTGTCGCCCGCGAGACCTTCGGCATCCAGCAGGTCGTCGCCCGGATCTACGACCCCGGCCGCGCCGAGGTCTACCAGCGGCTCGGCATCACCACGGTCGCCACGGTGAAGTGGACCGCCGACCAGGTCCTGCGGCGCATCCTCCCGGCCGGCGCCGAGCCCGACTTCCGTGATCCCTCGGGGACGATCCGGGTCGACCACCTCCCCGTGCCCGAGATCTGGGTCGGCGCCCGCGTCGGCCAGCTCCAGGAGCAGGCGCGCTGCCGTGTCGCCTGGATCGACCGGCTCGGTGAGGGCGTGCTGCCCGACCGTGACAGCGTGATCCAGGAGGGCGACATGCTTCACCTCGTGATCCGCGAGGAGAGCGCCAACCAGGCCTACGAAGTGCTCGGGCGCGGCCCCGAGCACTCCGACTGAACCGCCCGAACCCGAGGAGACCCGAACAGTGCGAGTTGCGATTGCAGGAGCCGGCGCCGTGGGGCGCTCGATCGCCAGCGAGCTGATCGAGAACGGGCACGAAGTGCTCCTGATCGACAAGTCCCCCTCCTCCATCCACCCCGAGCGGGTGCCGGATGCGGAGTGGCTGCTCGCCGACTCCTGCGAGCTCTCCTCGCTGGAGGAGGCCCGCCTCGACAAGTGCGACGTCGTCATCGCGGCAACGGGTGACGACAAGGTCAACCTGGTCACCTCACTGCTGGCCAAGACCGAGTTCGGGGTCCCGCGCACCGTCGGTCGGGTCAACCACCCGAACAACGAGTGGCTCTTCACCGAGGCCTGGGGGGTCGACGTCAACGTGTCGACGCCGCGGATCATGTCCGCCCTGGTCGAGGAGGCCGTCACCGTCGGCGACCTGGTCCGGCTCTTCACCTTCCGCCAGGGCAACGCCAACCTCGTGGAGATGACGCTCCCCGCTGATTCGCCGTACGTCGGCAAGGCCTCCGGCCTGATCCCGCTGCCGGAGAACTGTGCGCTGGTCACGATCCTGCGTGACAACCAGGTCTACGTGCCCACTCCGGAGCAACCGGTCGAGTCGGGCGACGAGCTCCTGTTCGTGGTGCCGACCGAGGCCGAGGACGAGCTCGAGCGTCTCCTGGCGCCGGCCTCGCACCCGGTGAAGCCCCCCAAGCCTGCCAAGTAGCAGGCCTCAGAGGACGCCTTCGCCCCGCTCGGGCGCAGGCGTCGGCTCGTTCTCGACAGGGGCCTGCAGGGGCGTCGCGTTGCGCGCGAGCAGCCAGATCATCGCGGACCAGGAACCGATCCGCAGCACCCAGCCGAGGCCGGTGCGCAGCACCAGGATCGCGATCACCGCGTGGTCCGGGTCGATGAGGTCACGGTGTCCCGCGATCCAGACCGGTCCCTGCAACAGGACGCCGACGGCGCCCGGCAGGAGCATCACCCACGTCAGCCGACCGCAGAGACGCACGACCTGCTTGTCCTCGTGCCAGGCCGTCGCATCACCGGTGACGCTGCCGAGCATGAAGCCGAGCATCGGCCAGCCGGCCAGGCAGCTCGCACCCAGCACGACGGTGTAGGCAAGGCTGATCAGGATCCCGGGCAGGAAGAACGCCAGCGCCTGGTCGGACTCGGAGCCGCCGGAGCTCTCCGCCCAGCGGACGAACACCCAGCCGATGCCGATGCCGAAGATCGCGTTGAGGACGAACTGCGTGCTGGAACGCTGCACGATCCGCATCAGCAACGCAGCGCCGGCGACCACGAGGCTGGCGATCAGCGCCCACTGCAGTTCCTTGGTCGAGAGCCACAGCACCGTGAAGACGATGCCGGGCACCGCCGCCTCGGCCATCCCGCGCCTGCCGCCGAGGGCGCGCGCCAGCTGGGCGCGCACGAGGGCCTCGACCGTGTCGACACCGACGTGGTCCGGCTTCTGCTCCGGAGTGGTCTCCGGGTTCACAGCAGCTCGTAGCGCGGGTTGTAGAGGATGCGGGTGCCGCCCTGGTCACCGACGCGGCCGCTCACCTCGATGGCCCGCCCGGGACCGATCCCGGCGATCCGGCGACGTCCGAGCCAGATGATGGTGACGGTGCCGGTGCCGTCGTACAGCTCGGCCTCCAGGGCCGGGACGCCGCCGCGGGGACGCAACGTGACCGTCCGCAGGCTGCCGCGCAGGCGGACCGGCTCGCGGTTCGGGGCGTCCCCGATGCAGACGACACCCTCGCTCGTGAACGTCTTGCGGAGGTCACGAGCGTCGGCCTCGTCGGGATTGGCCCACTTGCTGATGGTCCGCCGGAGGCGGCTCTTGGTCCCCATGATCAGCTCAGGTCGCTGGTACGGCCTTCGGCTGCGCGCCCTCGGGCAACGTCAGCGGAAGCTGCTCACCGACGGGCATCGCGTGCGCGCCGCGACGTACGGCGACCTGCGCGATCGCGCTCTCCCACTCACCAGCAGCCTCGGGGTCACGGGCCGGCTCGCCGAGGAACGTCGCGCGCAGGAGCCAGCGGGGACCGTTGATGCCGATCACCCGCGAGGTCTGGGTGCCCGCGACCCCGTCGGCGCGGGTCATGCCGACCTCGCACACCAGCTCGGTGCCGAAACGACCCTCGCGCTCGGTCGCGGTGCCACCCCGCCGGGCGGCGTCGGCCGCGATCTGGGGACGGATGTCGCTCCAGAGGTCACCGTTGCGGGGAGCCGCGAACGCGCGCAGCTCCAAGGCACCGGCATCGGTCGCGAGCAGCACAGCCCGTACCTCTCCCGACTTCTCGTCGACCTGCACCCGCAGCTCGCGATCAGCGAGAGGGGCGACCAGGAGGGAGCCCAGGTCGAGGCGGGCCACGCCGTCCTCGGGCAGCTCGTCCGCGTCGAAGGGGCCGGCATCGCTCGGCTCGATCTCGGCGCCTTCAGCGCCGTCACCGGCAGCCTGGTTCGCGGCAGCCTCGTCAGCTGCCTTGCGCCGCAACCTCACGTCATCTCCTCCTCGGGCCCGCCCTCGCGGGCGACCAGAACTCCAGGGATCAGGCGAACCCTCCAGTAGAACCGTAGCCGCCGCTGCCACGAACGGTGTCGGGAAGGGCCTCGACGGCCGTGAACCGGGCCCGCTCGAAGCGCTGGATGACCAGCTGGGCGATCCGGTCCCCCCGCTTCAGCACGATCTCCTCGGTCGGGTCGTGGTTGATCAGCAGCACCTTGATCTCGCCCCGGTAGCCCGAGTCGACGGTCCCCGGAGTGTTCACGATCGACAGTCCGTGGCGCGCGGCGAGGCCGGAGCGGGGGTGCACCAGCGCGACGAACCCGTCCGGCAGCGCGATGGCGATCCCGGTGGGCACGAGCGCCCGCTCCCCCGGCCCCAGGGTCACGTCGACGGTGGACACCAGGTCGGCGCCGGCGTCTCCGGGGTGGGCGTAGGCGGGGAGGGGCAGTCCCTCGTCGAGCTGCTGGACTGCGATCACGAGGTCGTCGGGCACGGGGAGACCCTAACGACAGGCCGCTGCGGGGCGGATGGGATCATCCTCCGCGTGACCCAAAGCGCCCCGACCGCCTACCACGAGCGCCTGCGGGTCCCGCTGCGCTGGTGGGCCCAGGGCACGATGTTCATCGCCACGTTCTGGCTGGCGATGGTGGTGGCGCTCGCCGATGCCGCGCCGTGGCTGGCCTGGGTGGTCACCGGTGTCCTGCTCAGCGCGCTCGCGCTCTTCCTCCGCTCCTACGGCGACGCACGGCTCGTCGTGGCCGACGGCTGGTTCCGTGCGGGACGCGCGCGCATCGAGATGCATCACATCGGCGCCGTCGACGCGCTCGACGCCGACGAGACCCGCCGTGTGTCCGGCCGGGACGCGGACGCCCGCGCCTACCTCGTGCTGCGTCCCTACCTCCACCGATCGGTCCGGGTGGAGATCACCGACCCGAGCGACCCGGCGCCGTACTGGCTGGTCAGCTCGCGGCACCCCCGGGCGCTCGCCAGCGCACTCGACGCTGCGAGGTCGAACACCGGGCAGTAGGCTCGTTGCCATGGCAAAGGACAGCTCCAAGGTCTGGTCCGCGTTCTCCCTCGTGGCGGCGCTCGGCGCAGCGGCGGTCGCGAAGAAGGCCCTCGACGGCAGTTGGAAGGCCGCAACCGGGAAGCAGCCGCCGACCAACCCCGCCGACCCCGATGTCGACGTCTGGGAGGCCGTGGCCTGGGCCGCCGCCAGCGGCACCTTCGTCGCGCTGGCCAAGATGCTGGCCCAGCGTCGGGCGGCCGGCTACTACCTCAAGTCCACCGGTGAGCTGCCGCCGCCGCTCCGCAAGGACGCGACGGCCTGAGTCAGGGCTGGGTCAGGGCTGAGTCAGGCCTGAGTCCGGCCTGGGTGAGGCACAGCGGCGCTCGGTGCGCGCCGGCTGGCGAGATCGCCGCCGGGTGCGTGCCGAGCACCACTGAACCTCACGCGCAGTCGAAGCAGATCATCTTCTTCGCGTCGGCCAGCTGGCTGCGGTGGTGCACCAGGAAGCAGCTCATGCAGGTGAACTCGTCGTCCTGCTTGGGCTTGACCTCGACGGCCAGCTCCTCGTGCGACAGGTCGGCGCCGGGGAGCTCGAAGGCCTCGGCGGCCTCCGTCTCGTCCTCGTCGACCTTGCCGGAATTCTTGTCGTGACGTCGCGCCTTGAGCTCTTCGATGCTCTCCTCGGACTGCTCGTCCTCGTTCTTGCGCGGTGCGTCGTAGTCAGTAGCCATGACGTGTCTCACTCCCCTCAGGTGGCCGGCCCGCTGCCATGGTTGTGTGCGGAGCGGCGCGGCAGATTGTGCACCATCGGTGCCGGGTCACGACAACCGGGTTGATGCGAGTCGCCACAACCTTCTCCGGGTGGTTCCTATTCCCGGAGGAAACCGGCTGACCGGACTGCGGACAGCAGCTCGTCGAAGCCGTGATCCGGGCCACAGACGACCAGGTCCCGGCCGCCTGCGCCGGTCCTCACCTCCAGGCGCGCGCCGGCGAGTCGGGCGATCAGCCCGGCGGCGGCGTGGTCCCACAGGTTGACGCCTTCCTCGACGTACCCGTCGAGGCTCCCGGAGGCCACCGCACACAGGTCGAGCGCGCACGAGCCGGAGCGTCGGATGTCGCGGACCTCGGGCAGCAGGCGGGCGACCGCGGCGCCCTGCACGACGCGTACGTCGCGGAGGTAGCTGAAGCCGGTGGCGACCAGTCGCTGGGCGAGCGGGGCCGGGTCGCGCACGGAGAGCACCTCGCCGTCGCGCGTGGCGGGACCGCCGAGCCGCCCGGCATGGACGATCCCGCGGGCGACGTCGACCACGACGCCGGCGACCACCTCACCGTCCACCTCGGCTGCGATGGACACCGCGAAGGCGGGCAGGCCGTAGAGGAAGTTCACGGTCCCGTCGATGGGGTCGACGATCCACCGGACACCCGAGGTGCCGGCGACGTCGTCACCCTCCTCGCCCAGGAACGCGTCGTGGGGCCTGGCCCGCAGGATGTGGCGCCGGATCAGCTCCTCGCTCGCCCGGTCCGCCACCGTGACCACGTCGATGTCACTGGACTTCGTCGCGGCGACCCGGACCGTGCCCCGGGCGTGCTCGCGCACGAGTTCTGCCGCCTCGAGAGCTGCCGTGTGAGCCAGGTCGAGCAGCTCGGCCGGCGTGACGTCGGCCCCCGCGCTCATCCGCGCACGGGCGTGGACGCGGGGCGACCGCTGCCGCAGCAGCCCAGGGGGCACTGGTCGTGCGAGGGCCCCCGGATGCCGAGCGCGGGGCGGACGACGTCCTCGCCCCGCTCCGTGGCAGCACGCTCGAGGACGAGCTCGCGCAGTGCGGTGACGAACGCCGGGTGGGTCCCGGCGGACGCCGCGCGACGGGCCGGGAGGCCCAGCCGCTCGGCCGTGGCGAGCGCCTCGGTGTCGAGGTCGTAGACGACCTCCATGTGGTCCGAGACGAACCCGACCGGGATCAGCACCACGGCCGGCACCTCACCGACCAGCTCCTCGAGGCGGTCGTTGACGTCGGGCTCGAGCCACGGCGTCTGCGGCGAGCCGGAGCGCGAGCAGTAGACGAGCTCGTGGCTGCGCGCCACCCCGGTCGCCTCGGCGACCGCGTCGGCTACCACCTGGGCGACGTCGAGGTGCTGGGCGACGTACGCGCCTCCCTCGGGCCCACTGGCCTCGCTCATGGAGGTCGGGATCGAGTGCGTGACGAAGACCAGGCGCGCGCCGTCGCGGACGTCGTCCGGGAGGCCGCTCAGCGCGTCGAGGACGCCGTCGGCCGTCGCGGTGACGAAGCCCGGGTGGTTGTAGTAGGCCCGGACC
The DNA here is from genome assembly GCF_001428565.1 of Nocardioides sp. Root190. Lineage (GTDB taxonomy): Bacteria > Actinomycetota > Actinomycetes > Propionibacteriales > Nocardioidaceae > Nocardioides. The sequence continues at coordinate 138,178 of NZ_LMIA01000010.1, forward strand.
TTGTCCAGCCGTGGCGCGGTGGCCCCCTCCGGGAGCGCGTCGAGTGCGCCGGCGAGGTTGTCGCGGTACTGGCGACAACTGGACCACGAGGAGTACGCCGACGTGACCAGGCAGAGCGCCCGTGTGACCCCGTCGGCAGCCATCCGGGCAACCGTGTCGGGGAGGTAGGGCTCCCAGTTGCGGTTGCCCCAGTAGACGGGCAGGTCCAGGCCGTGGGCGGCCAGGTCCTCCTCGAGCGCGGCGATGAGCGCCTTGTTCTGGTCGTTGATCGGCGACTTCCCGCCGAATCCGAAGTAGTGCTGACCGACCTCCTCGAGGCGCTCACGCGGGATGCCGCGCCCCCGGGTGACGTTCTCGAGGAAGGGGACGACGTCCTCGGGCTTCTCGGGGCCTCCGAAGGAGACGAGGACGACGGCGTCATAGGGATCGGGATTCGGCACACGTCCATCGTAGGGAGCACCATGACATCGCCATGTTGCAGACCTATCGCCAGATCTTCACGCCGGCCACCGCACTGTTCAGCCTGACCGGCCTCGTCGCGCGCCTGCCGATCTCCATGGTGGGCCTCGGCATCGTGCTGCTCGCCGAGCACGAGACGGGTTCGTACGCCTTCGCCGGCTCGGTCTCGGCGGTCGCCCTGGTCGCCAATGCGGCCCTTGCGATCCCCCAGGGCCGGCTGATCGACCGCCTCGGCCAGGCGCGGGTCCTCCCGGTCGTGATCACCGCCTGGGGCATCGGACTGGCACTGGCCATGGGCTCCCTGCGCTGGGACTGGCCGACCTGGTCGACGTACGTCCTCGCGGCCCTCGCCGGCGCTGCGCTGCCGTCGGTCGGCACCTGCGTCCGGGCCCGGTGGTCCCACGTCCTGTCCGACCAGCCCGAGCGGCTGCACACGGCGTTCTCCTTCGAGGCCGTGGCCGACGAGGCCGTTTTCATCGCCGGACCGGTCGCGGTCACCCTGCTGGCGACCGCGGTCGACCCGAACGCCGGCCTGCTCGCCGCGCTCGTGGCGGGACTGCTCGGCACCTGGGCGTTCGCCGTGCAGCGCGGCACCGAGCCTCCGGCTCACCCGCGCGAGGTCGAGCACACTTCCCGGCCGCCCATCCCCTGGTCCGCGATCGTGCCGCTCACGATGGTCGGCGCGGCGATGGGCATCCTGTTCGGCTCGGCCGAGGTGGTCACCGTCGCCTTCGCCGACGAGGAGGGGCACAAGTCGCTCGCCGGCGTCATGCTGGCGATCTGGGCCCTCGGCAGCCTGGCGGCCGGCGTCGTGTCGGGTGCCATCTCGTGGCGGCGCGGCCCGCTGGCCCGGCTGCGGATCGGCGCCCTCGGGATGGCGCTGGCGATGGCTCCGCTCGCCTTCGTGCCGTCCCTCCCGGTCCTCGCGGTGGTGCTGCTCATCGGCGGCATCGCGATCTCCCCGACCCTGATCGCCACGATGTCGCTGGCCGAGCAGGTCCTGCCCACCTCGCGGCTGACCGAGGGCATGGCGTTCATCCAGACCGGTCTCGCGCTCGGGCTCGCCCCCGGCGCCGCGGTCGCGGGCGTCGTCGTCGACGAGGCCGGCGCCTCCCCGGCGTACCTCGTCTGCCTCGCCGGCGGGATCCTCGCGCTGACCGGCGCGCTGCTGGTCCGTGCCGCGGACTCCCCGACTACCGTGCCCTCCCATGAGCACGTGGCGTAACTGGTCGGGACTGGAGTCCGCGTCAGGCCTCGAACAGGTCACTCCCGCGACCCGTGAGGAGGTCGTCGGGATCGTCTCCGGCGCCCGGGCGGCCGGACGCACCGTGAAGGCGGCCGGCACCGGCCACAGCTTCACCGCGATCGCACGGCCCGAGCACGTCCAGCTCCTGCCCGACCGGATGCGGGGCATCGTGGCCGTCGACCGGGACGCGATGACGGTCACGGCCCTCGCCGGAACGCAGCTCAAGGTCTTCAACGTCGAGCTCGAACGGCTCGGGCTGAGCCTGCACAACATGGGTGACATCGCCGAGCAGACCCTCGCCGGCGCGGTGTCGACCGGCACGCACGGGACCGGCGGGCGGGCGGCCGGGCTCGCCGCCCAGGTCGTCGGCTTCGAGCTGGTCACCGGGACGGGCGAGGTGCTGAGCGTGTCCGCGACCGAGAACCCGGACGTCCTCTCGCTCGGTCGCGCCGGGCTGGGCGCCCTGGGGGTGATCGTCACGCTGACCTTCGCCGTCGAGCCCCTGTTCCTGATCCGTGCCGTGGAGCAGCCGATGAGCTGGGACGACGCGTTCGCCGCGTTCGACGACCTCACGGCCGCCCACGACCACGTCGACATGTACTGGTTCCCGCACACCGACCGGGTGCTCACCAAGCGCAACACGCGCCTGGGCACCGACCTGGCCGGCGTCGAGCCGCTTCCCCGGTGGCGGGCCTGGCTGGACGACGACCTGCTCTCCAACACCGTCTTCGGCACCCAGACCGCGGCCCTGAACCTCGCCCCGCGGGCGATCCCGGCCGCCAACCGTTTCGCGTCGCGCCTGCTGGGAGCCCGCTCCTACACCGACGTCGCGCACCGGGTCTTCACGACCGAGCGACGCGTCGTGTTCCGCGAGATGGAGTACGCCGTGCCGCGCGAGGCGGGGCTGACCGCGCTGCGCGAGTGCCGGGCCGCCTTCGAGCGGTCCGGCCTGACGGTGTCCTTCCCCGTCGAGATCCGGGTCGCGCCCGCCGACGACGTCGCGCTGTCGACCTCCTACGGGCGCGACTCGTTCTACCTCGCGTTCCACACCCACCGCCGGGCCGACCACACGGCCTACTTCGCGCTGCTGGAGCCGATCATGCGCGCCCACGGCGGACGCCCGCACTGGGGCAAGGTGCACACGCTCGGTGCGGCCGACCTGGCTCCCCTGTACCCGCGCTTCGACGACTTCGTCGCCCTGCGGAACCGGCTCGATCCCGATCGCGTGCTCACCAACCCCTACCTCGACCGGGTCCTCGGCGCGTGAAGCCCGCCGCTCCCTGTCCCTGTGGCACGGAACGTCGCTACGACGCCTGCTGCGGGCGCTTCCACTGTGGCACCGCCGAACCCGACACGGCCGTGGGCCTGATGAGGTCGAGGTACGCCGCGTTCGTGGCGGGCGAGACGTCGTACCTCCTCCGGACGTGGCATCCCGCGACCCGGCCCGAGAGAATCGACCTGGACGACGGGGTGCGCTGGACCGGCCTCGAGGTCCTCGGCGCCGAGGCAGGTGGGCCCGACGACCGGCGCGGCACCGTCGAGTTCCGTGCGCACCACGTCGCCGCGGGCATCGAGGGGAGCCTGCACGAGTTGAGCCGGTTCCGCCGCGACAACGGGACCTGGCGCTACGTGCGAGGTCGGGCGAGGTGGTCGTGACCACGTCGGTCATGACCAAAAATGTCGACACATCGCCACACGCGGGTGCGGCAACCCGATCCGGGCACGCCGCGGGCGTAGGCTCGCCCTCGTGATGAACGAGGCGGAGTCGACGACCGGTCAGGCGATCCCGCCCGTGTCCGTCGGCAAGATCCGGCTCAGCCTCGCGGGCACCTCCCGGGACCGTGACCGCCTGCTGCTGGTGGACGACCAGGGCGGCGAGTTCACCCTCGAGATCACGCCCGACCTCCGCGCGGCGGTGCGCGGTGAGACAACCCGTCTCGGCCAGTTGGAGATCAAGATGAGCAGCAGCATTCGTCCCCGCGAGATCCAGATCCGCATCCGTGCGGGCGAGTCCGCCGAGACCGTCGCCGAGGCCGCCGGCACGACGGTCGAGGCGATCATGCCGTACGTCGCGCCCGTGCTCGCCGAGCGCGAGCACGTCGCCGAGCGCGCCCTCAAGGCGTCGCTGCGCCGGGCGCCGAGCGAGTCCGCCGTCGCGCACACCCAGAGCAGGGTCCTCGGGGATGCCGTCGCCGCACACCTGCGGGGTGCCGGCGACGACCCCTCCGAGGTCACCTGGGACGCCTACCGACGCGAGACCGGCCGCTGGGTGCTGACGGCGGAGTTCACGAGTTCCGCGCGCACCGGCACCGCCCGCTTCACCTACGACGCGCCCGGCAACTACGCGCTCTGCGACAACGACGAAGCGCGCTGGCTCGTCGGCGACGTCGTCGCCGATCCGGTCGCGACCACCCGTGACGACCTCCAGCAGGTGCGCGAGCGCCGCCTGGCCGCCGTACCCGCCGACGAGCTGCCGCTCGGCGACCTCGAGGGCTCGGCACCTGCCGCCCCCGCGGCACCGGCGGCCGCCCTCGACGAGCCCTACGACGAACCCTTCGACCAGCAGCTCGACCTGCCGGTCGAGCCGACGCCGGCTCCCGTGGTCGACGAGCCGATCCGGGCCACCGTCGAGGAGCCCGCCGCGAGCGAGTCGACACCCGCCGCCAGCGCGAGCGAGGCCGAGCAGGCCAAGCACCGCCGCCCCGTGCAGAAGAAGCGCGGACGCGCGTCCGTGCCGAGCTGGGACGAGATCATGTTCGGCGGCTCGGACCAGGCCTAGGAACGCCCCGCCAACGCCCCCCCACGAAGGCCCCGGTGGGCGTAGCCTTCGCGCATGTCCTACTTCGTGACCGGCGCCACAGGTTTCATCGGGCGTCATCTCGTCCCCGAGCTCATCGAGAACCGTGAAGGCCCGATCCACGTCCTCGTGCGGTCCTCGTCGCTGTGGCGGATGGAGGCGCTGATCCGCCAGTGGGGCTCGGACCGGGTCCGTGCGGTGGTCGGCGACCTGGGGCAACCCGGTCTCGGCGTACCCGAGGAGTGGATCGCCGAGCACGGCGGTTCGGTCGAGCACTTCTTCCACCTGGCGGCGATCTACGACATCACCGCCGATGACGCGACCAACGACGCGATGAACATCGACGGGACCCGCAACGCGCTGACCCTCGCGGAGAGCCTGTCGGTCGGTTGCTTCCACCAGGTGTCGTCCGTCGCGGCGGCCGGTGACTTCCACGGCCGGTTCGACGAGACGATGTTCGAGGAGGGCCAGCCGCTCCCCTCGCCGTACCACCGCACGAAGTACGAGTCCGAGAAGATCGTCCGCGACCAGGCCAGCGTGCCGTGGCGCGTCTACCGGCCCGCGATCGTGGTCGGACACTCCGAGACCGGAGCGATGGACAAGCTCGACGGTCCCTACTACTTCTTCCCCGTGATCAAGCGGCTGCGCGACAGCCTGCCGTCGTGGCTGCCGCTCGTCGGCGTCGACCTCGGCGACACCAACCTGGTGCCGGTCGACTACGTCGCCAAGGCGATGGACCACCTCGCGCACCTCCCCGACCGCGACGGCGAGGCGTTCCACCTGGTCAACCCCGAGCCGCAGTCGGTCGTGGAGATGATCAACGCCTTCTGCACCGCCGCCGGTGCCCCGCGGTTCGCCACGCCCCTGGACCGCACCATCACGACGGCCGGTCCGTTCGGCCTGATCCCCCGGGCCCTGCGCCCGATCAACCTGATGAACGCCGTCGTGCGGTCCGCGCCTGCGCAGATGGTGCTCGACCAGACCGTCGGACGACTCGGCATCCCTGCCGAGGTGCTCGCCCACACGTCCTTCCCGTCCGTGTTCGACTCCCGGATCACCGAGAAGGCGCTGTCCGGCTCGGGCCTCAGCGTGCCCCCACTGGAGACCTACGCCCGGGCGCTGTGGTCGTACTGGGAGGAGAACCTCGACGACAGCCTCGCCCGGGACAGCAAGGCCCGCGCCGCGCTCAGCGGCAAGACCGTCGTGATCACCGGTGCGTCCTCCGGCATCGGCAAGGTCGTCGCGCTCAAGGTCGCGCAGGCCGGCGGCATCCCGGTGCTGGTGGCCCGCGGCAAGGAGAAGCTCGAGGAGACCAAGGCCGTCATCGAGTCGCGCGGGGGCACGGCGTACGTCTTCCCGTGCGACCTCTCCGACCTGGAGGCCATCGACCGCCTCTGCGAGCAGATGGTCGCCGAGCTGCCGAGCGTGGACTACGTCGTCAACAACGCCGGCCGCTCGATCCGGCGTTCGCTGAAGCTGTCGCACGACCGCTTCCACGACTTCGAGCGCACCATGCAGCTCAATTACTTCGGCGCGATCCGGCTGGTGATGGGCCTGATGACCCAGCTGCACAGCCAGCGCTCGGGGCACATCGTGAACATCTCCTCGATCGGTGTGCAGACCAACCCGCCGCGATTCTCCGCCTACGTCGCCTCGAAGGCCGCGCTCGACGCCTGGAGCAACGTCGTGTCCTCCGAGGTCGTCGGCCACGGCATCACCTTCACCAACGTGCACATGCCGCTGGTGCGGACGCCGATGATCGCGCCGACCAAGATCTACGACAAGTTCCCCACCATCTCCCCCGCCCAGGCCGCCGACGTCGTGGTGCGGGCGATGGTCGACAAGCCGCACGAGATCAACACCACCCTCGGCACCGCCGGGGCGCTCGCGCACACGATCGCGCCGCGCACCGCCTTCCGGGTGCTCAACCTCGCCTACAAGGTGTTCCCCGACTCGGCCGCCGCCAAGGGTCAGAACCCGACCTCCCAGGCTGCTGCGGCCGCCGAGGAGGCGCCCGCCTCCAACCGGCGCGAGACCGAGCAGATGCTCCTCGCGCAGCTCTTCCGCGGGGTCCACTGGTAGTCCGCCACCGGCTGCCTGTGGAGGACGGGCACACCCGACGGCGAGATCGGGCAGGCTCACGGTCGTGCCGACCGGACCGGGACTCCAGGAGCCGGTGCCCTACCTGCTGGAGCGGGTGCTGCGGGGCGCCGTGGTGGCCCACGCCCGGGCCGAACGGCGACGTCTGCACCCGATGGTCCTCCACGTCGGCCTGCCCGGTGGGAGGGTGCGGTCCTTCGAGCTCAGTCCTGTCGACCGACTCGACCACGCGTTGCGGACCGAGATCATCGAGGCGATGGCCCGCGAGCACCTCGCCCGCGACACCGTCCCGCTGGTGTGGCTGACCAGGCCCCCGACCGCGCCCGACGACGAGGACCTCGACTGGGCGGCCGCCGCGGGGTCCGCCGGAGGCGAGCTCGGCGTGCGGCTCGACGCGGTGGTGATCACCCGTCGGTCGTGGCGCGATCCCCGCTCGGGCGTCGGTCGCAGCTGGACCCGGATCCGTGCCGCGACCAGCTGAGGTCCCCGCTCACCAGGTGTGGACGGGCTGGTTCTCGTGCATGCGGGAGCGGTAGTCGCCGAGCACGGCCCGGAGGGCGTCGTACCGGTCCTCCTCGGAACGCTCGCGCATCTGCCGGGAGAACCACTCGGCGCCATTGGTGCCGAGCAGGCAGCGCTGCTCGATGACGTCGAGGTAGCGGTGTGCCTCGTCCGCACCGACCCCCCAGGCGGCCAGGCCCTCGTGGGCGAGCGGCAACAGGCGCCGCAGGACCAGCTCGGTGGCACTCACCCGGCCGACACCGGGCCAGTAGATCTCGGAGTCGATGCCGTTGCGCGCGCAGGTGTGGAAGTTCTCCTCAGCAGCACTGAAGGACATCTGCGACCACAGCGGACGCTCGTTCTCCGCCAGGGCCCGGACCAGCCCGAAGTAGAACGCGGCGTTCGCCACGGTGTCGATCGCGGTCGGTCCGGCCGCGAGGATCCGGTTCTCGACGCGCAGGTGGGGAAGACCCGCGCTGACGTCGTAGACCGGACGGTTCCAGCGGTAGATCGTGCCGTTGTGCAGCCGCAGCTCGGAGAGGTTCGGCGTCCCGCCCGCCTCGAGCACGGTCAGCGGATCCTCGTCGTCGATGACGGGCAGGAGTGCCGGGAAGTAGCGGACGTTCTCCTCGAAGAGGTCGAACACCGAGGTGATCCAGCGCTCCCCGAACCAGACGCGCGGCCGCACGCCCTGCACCTTGAGCTCCTCGCTGCGGGTGTCGGTGGCCTGCTCGAACAACGGGATCCGGGTCTCGGCCCAGAGCTGCTTGCCCAGGAGGTACGGCGCATTCGCGCCGACGGCGATCTGGACCCCGGCGATCGCCTGGGAGGCGTTCCAGTAGGCCGCGAACTTCTCCGGGCTCACCTGGACGTGGAACTGGGTGCTCGTGCACGCAGCCTCCGGCATGATCGTGTCGACCGTGGTCCGGAGCCGCTCGACGCCCTGGATGTCGATGATGATGTCCTCGCCGCGGGCACCGAGGATCTGCTCGCTGAGCAGCCGGTAGCGCGGGTTGCCACTGATCGCGTCCGACTCGAGGTGCTCGGGCGCCAGGGTCGGCAGGATGCCGATCATCACCTGGTGCGCGCCGATCGCGGCCGCGCGCTCCTCGGCGGCGTTGAGGCTGGTGCGCAGGCGTTCCTCGCAGACGCTCAGCCCGCCACCGGAGAGCGGGCCCGGCGGGAGGTTGAGCTCGATGTTGAACTGACCGAGCTCGGTCTGGAAGTCCGGGTCGGCGATGGCCTCGAGGACCTCGGCGTTGCGCAGTGCCGGGTCGCCCGCCTCGTCGACCAGGTTGAGCTCGACCTCGACGCCGGTCCACGGGTCGTCGGTGTCGAAGGCCGACTCACGCAGCATCCGCTCGAACACGTCGAGACAACGGCGGACCTTCTCGCGGTAGCGGGTCCGGTCCGCAGGCGTGAACTCCTGTGCGACGACGTCATCACCCATGCACCGACCCTACGCACCCCGCGCCTCCGGCGGCAGGCCCGACGTCCAGTCGAAGCCCGCCTCCCACTCCTCGGGCGGCACTGCGTGCTGGAGGAGGAGTCCGAGATCGTGCGCCAGCCCGTGCTCCGGATCGGCTGCCAGGCACCGTTCGACGGCCACCCAGGCGAGGGCACCGTCACCCTCCTGCCAGGCGGCCCACCCCAGGAGCGCCGCGGCCTCCGCGACCAGGTCGTCAGGAGCCCCGCGCACCGCCGCTCTCCAGAGCCGGATGTGCGCGCCAGCGGCCTCGCGACTGATCAGCGACCACGCCGCGTCGCGGACCTGTGGCGCCTGCAGCACCCACAGCAGCCGCGCCAGGGTCGCGTCGTCGGGCGCGGCGCCACTGAAGATCGCCTTCCGCACGGTGCCCTCGACCCACTCGCCGTGGGCACGGATCGCCCGGGCACCGGTGGGTACGCCGCCGTCGGCCAACCCGGTCGCATCCAGGGCGCCGGCGATCCGGGCGACCCGCACCGGATCAGGGTCCAGGGAGGCGACCAGCTCGGACCGGGAGCGGTGAGTGAGGCGCCCGCTGACGATGGCGTCGAGGACGAACGGGTGGCCCTCGACGTCGTACGGCTGACTGACCGAGTCGGGGTCCTCCAGGTCGGCATAGGTCTCGCGGTCGGCCACGAGGGCGAGCAGCACGGCGACCCCCTCCCGTCGCAGCGCCGGGGCGAGCGCCTCGTGCGCCGACTCCGCGGCGGCCCGGTCCTCCGAGTGGTAGAGCAGGACCACGGCGCGAGCTCCGTGCCGACCGGCCGGCTCGGCCAGTGCCGACGCCAGCGTGGCGAGCAGCTCGACGTCGTGGACCTCCAGCGGAGGGAGGTCGATGCGGGCGTGGAAGGGCCGATCGGCCCCGAAGGTCATCATCACGATCGACTCCTCGGGCCAGAACCCGAGCAGGACGGGCGAGATGGCCAGGAAGTCCTCGATGCTCCGGACGGTGTGGGCGGGGGTCGGGAACGGGGGCGTCGTCATGGGGACGACGCTCGCGAATCCCGTCGAGGCCCGCCAGCAACGGTCCGCTCGCCTGTGCACTCGGATCGTGCGCGAGCCTGCCTGTGGATGCGGGGGTGTCCATCAGCGCACCCCGGGCGACTACCGTGACGCCGTGCGCGACCGGTCCTCGATCCTCCATCTGGACCTGGACGCATTCTTCGCCGCCGTCGAGCAACGCGACAAGCCCTCCCTGCGGGGCAAGCCCGTGATCGTCGGCGGGACCGGCGGGCGGGGGGTGGTCTCCACGGCGTCGTACGAGGCGCGCGCCTTCGGCGTCCGGTCGGCCATGTCGACGCGCGAGGCCCGAGCCCGGTGCCCGCACGCGGCCTACCTGTCGGGACGCTTCCACGCCTACCGGGGCGCCAGCACCGCCGTCATGGAGCTGCTGCGCTCCTGCTCGCCGCTGGTCGAGCCGCTCTCCCTCGACGAGGCCTTCGTCGACCTCGAGCAGGCCGGTCTCCCCGATCTGGAGGTCGAGACCGTGACCGCCTTCGCCGAGGACCTGCGCCGACGCGTGCACGAGGTCACCGGCGGACTGACCGCCTCGGTCGGCGTGGCGTCGTCGAAGTTCCTCGCCAAGATCGCCAGCGACCTCGACAAGCCCGACGGCCTCGTCGTGATTCCACCCGGGACCGAGTCGACGCTGCTGCGGCCGCTGCACGTCTCGGTGATCCCCGGGGTCGGCCCCGCGACGGTCGAGCGGCTGCGACGCGGCGGCATCCACACCATCGAGGAGCTGGAGCGGGTCAGCGAGGACGAGCTCGTCAGCCAGGTCGGCAAGTCCTTGGGCCACTCGCTCTTCCACCTCGCCCGCGCCCAGGACGACCGGCCCGTCGTACCCGACCGGGAGACCAAGTCCGTCAGCGTCGAGGGGACCTACGAGCACGACCTGAACGACCGCCGCCAGATGGAGGCGATCGTCGTACGACAGGCCGGCGAGGTCGCGAAGCGGATGAAGGCGAGTGGTCTGTCGGGTCGGACGGTGTCGCTGAAGGTCCGGATGTACGACTTCACCACGCTGAGCCGATCCGCGACGCTGCCCGCTCCGACCGAGGAGGCCGCCACCATCGCCCGGCTCGCGCGGACGCTGCTCGCCGACCTCGACACCTCCGGAGGGGTTCGACTGCTCGGCGTGGGGGTCTCCGGGCTCGCGGACTGGGTCCAGGAGGACCTGTTCGCCCAGGAGGCGGGTGAGGGCGAGACGGCCGAGGAGGAGTCAGAGGCTCCGCCGGTGGAAGCCGGAGCACGCCCCCGCGGCGAGTCCTGGGCTCCCGGCATGGACGTCGTCCACGACGAGCACGGCCGTGGGTGGGTGTGGGGGTCGGGTCGTGGGGTGGTGACGGTCCGGTTCGAGACGGCCGACACGCCGCCGGGTCCCGTCCGTTCCTTCCCCGCCGAGGACCCCGCTCTCCACCGCTGGCGCCCGGCTGAGGAGGACCAACCAGCGGAGCAGTAGCGTTCGCCGCATGTCCGACGAACGACCTGTCCCGCCCCGCGCCGAGGCGCGCCCGGTCACCACCACGCTGCACGGCCAGGAGCGCACCGACGAGTACGAGTGGCTGCGGGCCAAGGAGGATCCCGAGGTGATCGCCCACCTCGAGGCCGAGAACGACTGGACCCAGGCCCGCACGGCGCACCTCGCCGGACTGCGCGGACGCGTCTTCGACGAGATCAAGGCCCGCACCCTCGAGACGGACCTGTCGGTGCCGACCCGGGTGCGCGGCTTCTGGTACTACGGCCGCTCCTTCGAGGGACGCCAGTACGGCGCCAGCTGCCGCGTGCCGGTGAGCGACCCGGCCGACTGGACTCCCCCGCAGCCCGCCGCGGACGCCGACCCCGACCAGCCGGCGCTGCCCGGTGAGGAGACGCTGCTCGATCTCGACGCACTCGCCGAGGGTCACGACTTCTTCTCCCTCGGTGGCTCCTCGATCAGCCCCGACGACCTTCTCCTCGCCTACGCCACCGACGTGGTCGGCGACGAGCGCTACACGGTCCGGGTCCTCGACCTGGCCACCCGCGAGCTGCTCGACGACGTGCTCACCGACGTGCTGGGTGGCGTGACGTGGGCCGGAGCGTCCGACCACTTCTACTACACGACCGTCGACGAGGCCTGGCGTCCCGACAAGGTCTGGCGCCACCGCCTCGGCACCGCCCAGGCCGACGACGAGCTGGTCTTCCACGAGCCCGACGAGCGCTACTTCGTCGGCGTCGGCCGCACCCGCAGCCGCAGGTTCGTGATGATCGCCGCGAGCTCCAAGACCACCTCGGAGTTCCACGTCCTCGACGCGACCGACCCCGGTGCTGCACCGGTCCGGTTCGCCGAGCGGACCGATGGCGTCGAGTACTCCCTCGAGCACGCGGTGATCGGCGGTCGGGACCACTTCCTCGTCCTCCACAACGCCAACGGGCCGGAGTTCGAGCTGGGCCTGGCCCCGGCCGAGCCCACGCCGGTGGCCGGGTGGACCCCGCTGCTCCCCCACGACATCGCGGTGCGCCTGGAGGACGTCGACGCGTTCGCCGATCACCTCGTGGTCTCGCAGCGGAGCAACGGCAGCACCCAGGTCCGGGTCCTCGACCTGGGGCAGGACCCCGCCTCCCCGGTGGTCGGGGACCGTTTCGTCGAGTTCCCCGGCGAGCTCGCGACCGTCGGTGCCGGCGGCAACCCCGCGTGGGAGCAGCCGACGATCCGGGTGGGAATGACCAGCCTGAGCCGACCCTCCGCCGTCTACGACCACGACCTGCGCACCGGTGAGCTGGTGCTGCGCAAGCAGGCCCCCGTGCTCGGCGGCTACGACGCCGACGAGTACGAGGAGCACCGCCTGTGGGCCACCTCGGTCGACGGCGTCCAGGTCCCGATCTCGCTGGTCGTGCGCAAGGGCGTCCGGGGCGCCGCCGGCACCGACCCGGTGCCCGTGCACCTCTACGGCTACGGCGCCTACGAGGCCTCGATCGACCCCTACTTCGCGGTCAGCCGACTCTCGGTCCTCGACCGCGGCGCCGCCTTCGCCATCGCCCACATCCGGGGCGGCGGCGAGATGGGGCGCCACTGGTACGACGACGGCAAGCTCGAGCACAAGCAGCACACGTTCGACGACTTCATCGCCGCCGCGCAGCACCTCGTTGCGACCGGCTGGACGACGGCCGAGCGGATCGTGGGCGAGGGCGCCAGCGCCGGTGGCCTGCTCATCGGGGCCGTCGCCAACCAGGCTCCGGAGTCCTTCGGCGGGTTCGTGGCCGGCGTACCCTTCGTCGACACGCTCACCACGATGCTCGACGCGACCCTGCCGCTGACCGTCCCGGAGTACGACGAGTGGGGCAACCCGACCGACGACCCGGTGGCCTATGCCCGGATCGCTGGCTACGCGCCGTACGAGAACGTCGCCGACCTCCCCTACCCGCCGATCCTCGCCGAGACGTCCCTCAACGACACCCGGGTGCTCTACGTGGAGCCCGCCAAGTGGGTCGCGCGCCTGCGTGAGCGCGCCCCGCACGCGGACGTGCTGCTGCGCACGGAGATGGCGGCGGGCCACGGGGGCGTCTCCGGTCGCTACCGCGCCTGGGAGGACCGGGCCTTCACGATCGCGTGGATCCTGGACCGGCTCGGGCTGGCCGAACAAGAACCACTGGTGAACGGTTCTTGAGAAGAACCTGAGATTCCTTCTCCTTCGCAACTTCCCGGGGCTGCCGAACGTCATTGCGGGTAAGACCAGCACACGTCCGGGGGAATCCCGGACACCCGGGACGTGTTGGGACCACAGGTGCGGATGAGCCCCCGCACGCGAAGGAGGGGATTGCGATGGCCACGGCAACTGCGAACCGACGCAACACGGGACGTGAGATCGAAGGACGCGACAGCGTCGGGCTCTACCTCGACGAGATCGCCCGCACCCCGCTGCTGGACGCCGCCCGCGAGGTCGAGCTCGCCAAGGCGATCGAAGCGGGTCTGTACGCCGAGAGCCTCCTCGCCGAGGGTCGCGTGGGCCGCCGCAAGGGCGGTGCCCCCAAGTTCGCCACCGAGGCCGAGCTCGAATGGATCGCCGAGGAGGGCCGCAAGGCCGTCACGGAGTTCATCAACGCCAACCTCCGTCTCGTGGTGTCCATCGCGCGCAAGTACGGCCGCGCGCAGATGCCGATGCTGGACCTGATCCAGGAGGGCAACACCGGCCTGATCCGCGCCGTCGAGAAGTTCGACTACGCGAAGGGCTACAAGTTCTCCACCTACGCCACCTGGTGGGTCCGCCAGGCCATCACCCGCGGCATCGCGCAGCAGGCCCGCGTCGTGCGCCTCCCCGTGCACGTGGTCGAGGAGCTCAACCAGGTCGGCGGCGCCCGTCGTACCCTCGAGCGCCAGCTCGGCCGCGACCCCGACCCGGAGGAGATCGCCAACGAGCTCGGCCTCGCCGTCGAGCGGGTGCTGGACCTGATGGCGTGGGGCCGCGAGCACGTCAGCCTGGACACCCCGATCGACGAGGACGGCGACACCTCCCTCGGTGACCTGATGGCCCAGGAGACCTCGCCCGGACCGGACCTCACGGTCCTGGACGTCGAGGCGCGCAACCGGCTCAACGACCTGGTCGACCAGCTCGACGAGCGTGCCGCCGACATCATCCGGTCGCGCTACGGCCTGACCGACGGTCGTCAGCACAAGCTCGCCGACATCGGCGTCAAGCACGGCATCTCCGCCGAGCGGGTGCGCCAGCTCGAGCGGGAGGCGCTGCAGAAGCTGCGCCGCCTGGGCGACCCGGACCTGGCGTCCGGCTCGGCCGCCTGACTCAGCCGGCGCTCAACGCCTCGAAGACCTCCGTCACCCGCTGGCGGAGGTCTTCGCGCGTTCCGGTGTTCTCGACCAGGTGGGTGGCGACGGCGCGTCGCTGCTCGCGGGTGGCCTGCGCGGCGATCCGGGAGCGGGCGTCCTCCTCGGTCCAGCCGCGGTCACGGACCATCCGCTCGATCTGGAGCTCCTCGGGGGCGTCCACGACGATGACGGCGTCGAACCCGGCCGCCTGACCCGACTCGACCAGCAACGGGATGTCGTGGACGACGATCGCGTCGGCGGGCGCGGAGGCCTCCAGGGCGGCGTACCTCTCGAAGACGAGCGGGTGCACGATGCCCTCCAGGGTGCGTCGCTTCGCCTCGTCGTTGAAGACGATCGCGCCCATCTTCGGCCGGTCCAGGTCCCCCTCGGGCGTGAGCAGCTCGGGACCGAAGGCCTCGACGACGGCTGCCAGGCCAGGGGTTCCCTTCGCCACGACCTCCCGGGCGAGCTGGTCGGCGTCGATGACGACCGCCCCGAGCTCACGGAGAAGAGTGGACACGGTGCTCTTGCCGGAGGCGATCCCCCCGGTCAGTCCGACGCGCATGCGGTGACCCTACTGTGGCCCCCGTGGACCACCGGGCACTGACTGCTGGCGACCGGGTCGCGCTGCTGGTCCCGGGTTCCCATGCCTACGTCGATGCGGTGTGGCGGCTCCTCACGGCGGGCGTGTTCCCGATTCCCCTGGACCCGCGGCTCACGCAGTCCGAGCGGGACCGGATCCTCGCCGGCCTCGATCCCGCACGGCAGATCACCTCGGAGGCCGAGCTGGACGCCCTGCGCGCCGGTCTCCCCGAGCCCGGCCTGCCACTCGGCCGACCGATGCACTGCACGAGCGGGACGACGGGCGTGCCCAAGGGCGTGTGGTCGGGCCTCCTGGCACCGGCCGACGCCGAGGCCCTGTGGGGCGAGGAGCGGGATCTCTGGGGCTTCACCGCCGATGACGTGAACCTCGTGCTCAGCCCGCTCTACCACTCCGCTCCCCTGCGTTTCGGGCTCGGGACCTTGCTCGCCGGTGGCCGGCTCGTGATCCCCGGCCCGTTCGATCCCGCCGCCGTCACCGAGGCGATCGAGCGTGAGCGACCGACGACGATGTTCTGCGTGCCGACGCACCTGCAGCGGCTCATCGCGCACTGGGACGAGGTCGGCGTCCCCGACCTCTCCAGCTTCCGGCTGGTCGCCCACGCGGGCGCGCCCTGCCCTGTCGAGGTGAAGCGGCGCCTGATCTCGCTGTTCCCCGCCGGATCCACCTGGGAGTTCTACGGCGCGACCGAGGGCCAGTTCACCGCGTGCCGGTCCGAGGAGTGGCTCGAGCGCCCCGGCACCGTGGGCCGCGCCCGTCTCGGCCGGTCGCTGAGCACTGACGCCGACGGCACGCTGTGGTGCACCGTCCCGGACTTCGCCCGGTTCACCTACTACGGCGACCCCGACAAGACGGCAGCCGCCTGGCGTCGTACCCCTGAGGGGGCGGCGTTCTCCGTCGGCGACGCCGGGCGCATCGATGAGGACGGCTACCTCTTCCTCGACGGCCGCCGCATCGACCTGATCATCACCGGTGGCGTCAACGTCTATCCCACCGAGGTCGAGCAGGTCCTCGGCGAGTGCCCCGGCGTCGAGGACGTCGCCGTGTACGCCGTCCCCGACCCCGACTGGGGACAGCGGGTCTGCGCCGCGGTGGTCGGCAGCGCCTCCAGTGCCGACCTCGACGCGTTCGCGCGCGAGCACCTCGCGCCACCCAAGCGGCCGAAGGAGTACGCACACCTGGCAGAGCTGCCGCGGACACTCACCGGAAAGGTGTTGCGAGGCGAGCTGGGAGGCTGAGGGCTCGCCAAGAGCCTCGCCGACGCAGGACTCGTCGACCGCTACCACCGGCTGGCGCCCCCGGCTGGCGCCCCCCGGCTGGCGCCCTCGGCTGGGACCAACGCCTAGGGTTCACGGCATGACATCTCCCCAGATCACACTCGGAGCAGTCAACAGTGAGGCTGCCGATCCCGAGGCTCTCGCGAGGTTCTGGGCAGCTGTCACCGGGGCCACCCAACAGTCGACTGGCGACTCCTTCTACCTTCCGCCGGCCCAGCCGGGTGGCCTGGCGATGTTCTTCCAGCCACTCAACGGTCCCCGGCCTGACCATCAGACGATGCACCTCGACCTGACAGTCCCCTGGGGGCACCGACGAACCGAGGTTGCTCGCCTCGAGAAGCTCGGCGCGACCACGCGCTGGCATGTGTTGGACGAGCACCCACACGTGCAGTGGACGACCATGGCCGACCCCGAGGGCAATCTCTTCTGCCTCGCTGAGCACCCGCCCCCGACCTGAGCCCTGGCCGTCGCTTGGTTTCGGGGTGGCCTCGATCCGTGTCTCGTGCTTCAGTCTGCGAACGCTGCCCGGCCTTGCATGGCCGAGGTGCCAAGGTCGCTCTTCGTCAACGCAGTGCCGGAGTGAACGGCAGCGATCCAGTCCTCGGTGCTCGCCACACCAGCGAGGTTGGACTGCAAGAGCACCATCAGCGTTGCGTGGAGCTCTTCGGCTGACACTTTCCCGGCCTCGTTGGCGAGGTCGATTGCGCCGGTGGCGTCGGAGAGGATCTCGGCGCTCAGACCGAGTTCCTCGGCGCCGAAGACGGTCCCCAGGTCGCAGTTGTTGGTCATGTAGCCCACGATGGTGATGGTGTCGACCTGCTGCTCTGCGAGCCAGGAGGCCACGTCAGTGTCGGCGAACACGCTGGCTTTGTGCTTCACCACCCGCTTCCAGGTCGGCTGAGCCAGTTCCTCGACCTCAGGCCGTAGCGACCAGCTGTGGCTTCCTTCGGCGAAGACTGGAGCGCCCTTCGGGGTCTGGTGCTGCACCACGACGACGGGCAGAGCCTGAGACGTGGCGACCTCGATGGCCTTCGCGATGTTGGCCAGGCTCTGTTCGCGTGAAGGGGCCTGGATCTGCAGAATTCCGTCGAAGTACTCCTGCTGGACGTCGATGACGATCAGGGCGCGGCGCGGGGTGGTCATGGTCTCTCCTGGTGGATGCGATCGGGTGCTCGAGATCAATCGTGGCTCGGCCGGCGGGCTATCGTGAGTGGCGTGAAAGACATCTCTCGATGAGATCGGGCCAGAAGTGCGCATCGTCGTTCATGCCTTCGACGGCATCACCATGTTTCACCTCGCCGCTCCACTGCTCGTCTTCGGCGAGGTGGGCCGGCAGGGTCTCGCCCCCGGCTGGGACCCGCTGGTGTGGACCGCGGACGGGCGCGGCATCCACACAGCTGAGGGGCCGCGGATCGAGCACGTGGCCGGACCCGAGGTCATTGAGGAAGCCGATCTCATCGTCATCCCTTCGTGGCCGACCGATCTCCCCCTTGCTGACCGGTCGTTGATCGACCGGCTTCGTGCGGCACGCGACCGCGGCAGCGTCGTCGCGGGGCTCTGCCTGGGCGCGTTTCCACTCGTTGACAGCGGACTTGCCGACGGACGGGACGTCGTCACCCACTGGGCCATGGTCGACCAGTTGCGGCTACGGCAGCCCGGCTTGAACGTCAACGCGGCCGCGCTCTACCTCGACCACGGCGACGTCGTGACCTCCGCCGGCACCGCCTCCGCCATCGACGCCTGCTTGCACATCGTGCGCTCGCACCTTGGTTCGGACGCGGCGGCCACGGTGGCTCGCCAACTGGTCGTGGCGCCGCACCGCGAGGGCGACCAGGCCCAGTACGTCGCCCGGCCGATGCCTGAGCCTGACGGGGTGGGCCACCTCGGTCCGACCATCGACTGGGCGCTGTCCCAGCTTCAGGAGCCGCTGTCGGTCGACGACCTCGCCGCTCACGCGCGCATGAGCCGACGCAACTTCAACCGCCGCTTCCTGGAGGTGACCGGGTCCACGCCGGCCCGCTGGGTCCTGGCTCGCCGCCTCGACGAAGCGCGTCGACTGCTGGAGACCACCACCTGGCCGATCGCCCGTGTCGCCGAGACCTGCGGTTTCCGGAGCGTCGTGACCTTCCGGCAGAACTTCTCCGCGTCCTACGCGACCACCCCGACGTCGTACCGGCAACGATTCTCACCTCCGAACGAGGATCGCAGATGACGAGAGGTGACCAGCCGCTGTCGAAACGGCGTATCTCTTTGCGCCGCGGCTGCCTACGCAGGTTCCGGTGGTCGACCGAGCCCGGTCGACCACCGGTCAACCCCTGCCGACGTGGTCGTACCACTGTTTACGGATCACGGTCGCCATCGGGACTGCGCCAGATGGCCCGTCCGCCCCAGGGGTGGGGCGAGAGCCCCAACGGTAGTGATGCCTCCGACGTACGTCGACCGGATTGACGGCCGGACCGACGATCGTCTGAAGCCGAGCAGTGCGCCGATCCGCGCGCTCGGGAACTGGGGCAGCGGACGATGAGCAGGACGAGGGCGCGAGGACTCCTTCATCCACAGCGTCACCCATCCTCCATTGCAGTCGAACACATGTGCTATTAGAATCAATCCATGCCGTCGCCCTCCCCCGTCACCGCCGAGCAGGTCCGCCGCTGGCGCGACCAGCTCACGTCACGGTGCGTCGGCAGCGACGCGGCGGAGCTGGTTGATCTCATCGCCGCGCTGGAGGACCTGAAGTCGGCGGCGTGCGCGGTCCAGGCCGAGTCCTCCGTGACCTTCGACGCGGCCCGGCGCGCCGAGCAGGCAGCGCAGGGTGTCCCGGCCCGCCGCCAGGGGCGCGGTGTCGCCGCGGAGATCGCCCTCGCCCGGCGGGAGTCCCCGCACCGTGGGCAGATCCTGCTGGGCTTCGCCAAGGTGCTGGTCTCCGAGATGCCTCACAGCCTTGACCGCCTGCGGGACGGATCGCTGAACGAGCACCGCACGATCCTCCTCGCCCGCGAGACCGGCTGCGTGAGCGCCGCCCTTCGCGCCTTCGTGGACCAGGAGGTCGCGGCCGACCCCGCTGCCCTCATGGGCGCCGGCACGCGCGAGATCGTGGGCCGCACCCGCCGACTCGTGGCCGAGCTCGACCCTGCGGCTGTCGCGCGACGTGCCCGGCAGGCCGAGGCCGACCGCAACGTCACCGTCCGCCCCGCACCGGACACGATGGCCTACCTCACCGGGCTGATGCCCGTCGCCCAGGCGGTGTCGATCTATGCCTCCCTGCGCCAGGCGGCCCTCGCCGCCCGTGCGGCCGGAGATCCACGCTCACTGGGCCAGCTCATGGCCGACCTGCTCCTGTCCCGCGCGACCGGCAACCCCGACACCGGCACCCCAGAGGACGCCCCGGCTGTCCCGGTGACTGTCAACGTCACCATGTCGGAGGAGACCCTGGCGGGCGGGCACGCCCCCGCCGACCTCACCGCCCCCGGCACGCCCAGCGACGTCCTTCCAGCGGAGACCGCTCGGCTGCTGGCTGCCCGAGCCCTCGACACCGGCGCTGCACTCTGGTTCCGCCAGCTCCACCGCAACCGACTCGGCCGACTGGTTGCCATGACCAGCCGACAGCGCGTCTTCCCCGAGAGCCTGGGCGAGTTCCTCGCCCTGCGCGGCAACGGCATCTGCGCCAGCGCCTACTGCGACGCGCCGGTCCGACATCGCGACCACATCACTCCCGCCGACAGGGACGGACCGACCAGCGCCGACAACGGTCAGGGCCTCTGCGAAGCCTGCAACCATGCCAAGCAGG
Organism: Nocardioides sp. Root190; assembly: GCF_001428565.1. GTDB lineage: Bacteria > Actinomycetota > Actinomycetes > Propionibacteriales > Nocardioidaceae > Nocardioides. Next base: position 158,232 of record NZ_LMIA01000010.1, read on the forward strand.
CGCCCGGATGGGAGCAGTCCGTGGTGTCCCACGCCGACGAGCGCCATCGGGTCGAGACCGTCACCCCCACCGGGCACCACTACCTCGCCACCGCGCCGGCACCAGCCGGATGGCGCGAGCCCCGCTTCGTGGAGCTCGCGCCCGGCCGCTACGGCCTCATCGCCTGACGCGTCCCATGACCCTTGCCGTCGCTGGTCGTGACCAGCGCCAGCTCGTCGTACGCCGACGTCAGGGACGGGTGGTGATCGGCGCGAGGATGCAGTTGATACCGGAGATCAGGTCCGTGCACTGCGAGCCGGGCTGCGTCGGCGAGGGCGACGGCTGGCTGGGCGTGGGCGACGGCTTCGGGGTCTTCGTCGGCTTCGGGGTCGAGGCCGGCGGCTTCGGCGTGCTGTCGGGCTGGCGCGTGGACTCGGGCTGCTCCGGGGTCACGTCGGCGACGTTCTCGATGGTGCCGGGCAGCGGGACCTCGGACTCACCGTCGGTCGGGGTGTCGCTGGACTCCTCGTCGGACTCCTCGTCGGACTCCGGATCGGACGCCTCGACCGGAGTCGGGTCGTCGTCGGCGGGCGAGGAGGTGTCGGAGGCAGGGTCGTCGGCCTTCTGGCTGGCCGAGGTGTCCTCACCCTGGGCGAGGACGCCGCCCACCCAGGCGCCGATCAGGACCAGCAGCGCGACAGCGGCGCCGCTGCGCACCAATCGGGTCCTGGTCGAGGTGACGACGACGGTAGGAAGCTCTTCGGTTTCCTCGTTCATGCTCCACCTACGATCCGGTCCACCACTGATTGCGTCACCGAATGGTACGACGAACGCGCTGTTGTGTAGATCTCACGAGCACGGACCAGCCCGCGTTCGCTCGCCGCCAGCTTCTCGTAGACCCGGCGCACGTACAACGCGCGGCCGTGGCGGGTGAGGAAGCCGGCCAGCGCGGCGTCGACCTCGGCGTCCTCGAAGGCGTGCCCGGAGGCCACCGCCAGCTCGAGCCAGGCGGTCGCGATCTCGATGTTGCCGCTGGCGCTGAAGCCGAACCGGGCGTCCACCGCAGCCAGGCGGTCGTGCCCGACGTCGAGCGGCAGCGCACGGACGAAGTGCACCCACTGCTGACTGACCCACTCCCCTGTCTCCAGTGCAGCGAGGTCACCGCCCGCCGCCAGCGAGGCGACCTGCTCATCGACCCGGTCGAAGGCATCGGAGTCGAACTCCGGAGCGTTGTCGGGGACGCCCGGACCGTGGACCCACGCCTCCAGTTGCAGCTCGTCGGCCGAGACCCCCGCGGGCTCGAGCAGCACGCTCGTGAGGTGATCGAGGAAGGTGGCGGTGTCCATCGACTCGAAGGCGAAGCGGTCGAAGTAGTCGCGCAGGAAGTCGTCCATCCGCTCCCGGCCGACCTTCGACTCGATCAGGCGCAGGAACAGCGAACCCTTCTCGTACGGGATCTTCGAGGGCCCCTCGTCGGGGTCGCGCCCGCCGAGGTCGAGCTCCAGCCAGGTGTCACGCGGCGACTCGTCGACGACGGCTCGGGCCAGGTCCTGCCGACCGAGCCGGAGGAGCATGCTCGTGTAGTCGGCGCCGTACAGCTCCTCGTCGATGCGGGTCTCGAAGTAGACCGTGAATCCCTCGTTGAGCCAGATGTCGTTCCAGGTCGAGTTCGTCACCAGGTTCCCGGACCACGAGTGCGCGAGCTCGTGCGCGATCAGCGTCACCAGCGAGCGGTCACCGGCAAGGACGGTGGGCGTCGCGAAGGTCAGGCGGGGGTTCTCCATGCCGCCGTACGGGAAGCTCGGCGGCAGCACGAGGATGTCGTAGCGGCCCCAGCGATAGGGACCGTAGAGCCGCTCGGCCGCCTCGATCATCTGCTCGGTGTCCGCGAACTCCCAGGCGGCTCCCTCGACGACCGTCGGTTCGGCATAGACGCCGCTGCGGCTGCCGATCTCGCGGAACTCCAGGTCGCCGACCGCGAGCGCGATGAGGTACGACGGCACGGGCTGCGGCATGGAGCACCGGTAGGTCCCGTCGGCGCTGCGCACGGTCGGGTTCTCGGCGCTCATCAGCGCCAGCAGGTCGACCGGCACGGTGAGGAACGCGTCGTAGGTGACGCGGACGGCCGGACTGTCCTGGCACGGGATCCAGCTGCGGGCGAGGATCGGCTGGGACTGGGTGAACAGGAAGGGCTTGCCGGACGCCGTCTGCTCGGGCTCGAGCCACTGGACCGCGCGGGCCTCCGGGCTGGTCGCGTAGTGCACCACGACCCGGGACGCCGCGCCCACCTCGACGGTGAGCGCGCTGCCGAACACGGGATCGTGCTCACCGAGCGTGTAGGGCAGGTCGGCACCATCGGCGTCGGTGACCGCGCTGACGGCGAGCTGCCAGGTGTCCAGCACCAGCTCGGTCGCGTCGGGCGTGCGGTGCTCGAGGTCGAAGCTCGCGCTGCCAGCGAGCCGGCGGGCTGCGAAGTCGACGCTGAGGTCGAGGGCGACGTGGCGGACCACGACCTCGTTCGGACGGGCGTGGGAGTGGGGGTCAGCGGTGAAGGACCGAGGCACCGGCCCAACCTACTCGGGGGCCGCCGACGTGCAATGATCCGCGCGTGATGACCAAGGAGGAGTACCTCGCACGGGCTGCCGCCCAGGACGACTGGGCTCCGGGTTGGGAGGCGATCGACGCCGCCTTCGACCGGACCTACCCCGGCGTCACGCCGCGGCACTACGCCACCGACCTGCCCTCACGGGCGATGTTCGGCGGCCAGAACCATCTCGACGGCATCAGCCTCTTCCCGAACCCCCGCGGCCACCAGCACGTGGTGACCTACGGGATGTCGGGGCTGTACGTCGACGAGGAGTCGTTCGGCGGAGAGTTCAGCGGCTGGGGCTACGAGATGACCATCAAGCTGCGTGACCACGGCCCCGACGACTGCGGCTGGGCGGTCAGCTCACTCAGCAACCTCGCGCGCTACACCTACACGACCAAGCGCTGGTTCGAACCCCTCCAGTTCGTCAGCGGCAGCAACCAGCCACTGCGGGTCGGGAGCGACACGCTGCTGACGAGCTACCTCGTGGTGCCCGACACCGACGTGGCGGGCGTCGAGACCGCGCACGGCCGACTGGATTTCCTCCAGCTGGTCGGTGTCACCCAGGCCGAGCTGGACTGGGTCGCCGAGGACGCCATGCACGCCACCGAGCGGGTCCAGGAGCTGCTCGGGCGGATGGCCGCGGACGGCAACCCGTCGTACGTCACGGACCTCGCCCGCACCACCAGCTACGTCTGACAGGGACCGACGGATCCCCCGGCGAAGCAGACGTAGACAGGTGCGCTGAGCGACCGTGCGCCGCTGGCGTCCACCACGCTGGCCCGCAGTCGCACCACGCCTGACCCCGGCGCGTGCACGTCGCTCACGGGCAGGGTTCCGGCGAGCTGTCCCGGGATCCTGGTGGACGGGTGCGCATGGAAGGTCGCGCCGGTGTAGTGGAGGAAGTCGACCTCGAGCTGCGTCGCGGCGGCCAGCGCTGCAGCACTGTCGCCGTCGGGGTCGCTGACCTCGATCTGCCACGGCACCTCGCCGTTCGCGGCCACCGCCCCGTTGGCGGGTGCCGTCAGCGCGACCGACGGCGGACCGCCGACCCGGGTCCAGGACACGTCGGCGGACGCCAGCGACCCGTCGCCGTGGATCAGCTCGGCTCGTACGACGTGCTGGCCGGCCCCGAGCACGACGTCGTGTTGACGCAGCGGCAGCTGCCAGAAACCGTTCGACCAGAAGTCGTGGACGACCTCGTCATCCACCCACAGGCGCACCCACTCGCTACCGGCGACGGTGAAGCGGTGGGTGCCGGCCTCGAGCTCGACGCGTCCGCGCCACGCTGCGCCGAACCGGCGGTCCTCGCTGACCAGCTGGATGCCGGACTCGCACGTGGGCGGCGCCGGTGTGGCCGCGGGCAGCTGGATGGCGGAGTGCGGCAGCAACCAGCTGTACTCCCCCGGCGGCACCTCCTCGTCGAACGGCGAGTCGGGTCCCCCCAGGTCGTGGAACGTCCGACGGAAGGTGCCGACCGGGCACTGGTCGGCGAGTCCCGCACCACTCCACCTGATCCGGCGCAGCGCGCCCGTGGTGATCGAGACGGTCCAGACGAGTCCGTCCGGACCGGTGAAGAACTTCACCGGCCCCTCCGCGGCGCTGGCATCGGCGAGCACCGCGACGTCGGAGACCCCGCCGCCGTGACTGATCTCTGCGGTCCTGATGAAGCCCTGCGCGTAGTCCCCGAAGACGTAGCGTCCGCGCATCGCGGCCGGGTAGGCCTCGGAGTCCAGGAAGACACCTCCGGAGATCGAGCCACCTGCCCCCGTGTGGTCATAGGAGTACGACGACGCCAGGGTCGCGCCGTCCGAGCGGACCGCAGCACACGCGTGCCACGGGCTCTCCTCGTCCGCCACGTCGCCCAGCGCTGTCGGTTCCTCGCCCTCCCGACAGGGCCAGCCGAAGTTCGCAGGCTCCTCGAGGTCGTGCAGCTCGACGACGTCGACCTCTTCGACAGTCCCCTCACCGACCTCGCCGATGACGAGGTGGCCGTCGTGGAGCGTGAACCGGAACGGGTTGCGCAGGCCCAGCGCGAGGACCCGCGAGGCATTGCTGGCGCCGTCGCCGTCGTACCCCGGGTTGCCGGGAACGCCCTGGCCCGTCGCGGGGTCGACCCGGAGCACCTTCCCGGCGAGCACGTCGGGGTCCTGCGCACGCAGGGTCTCGAGTCGGCCGGGCAGGCCGTTGGAGGTGTAGTGGAGCGCACCGTCACCGACGCCGATCAGCAGGTTGCCCTCGTCGTCGAACACGAGGTCACCGATCGTGTGGGCCTCGCCGACGAGCGGCAGGCAGTCGGGGGTGCGGATGTTCTCCTCCGCCGAGCAGGCGGGGCCCGTGACCGCGCCCAGGACCACATGCCGGCTGGTCGGGTCGAGCGCGGTGCCGTCCCACGTGTAGCGGACGACCTGCTGGGTGCGGCGGACTCCCGCCCCCTCGGCGCCTGCCTCGCCGTCGTCGCGGACGAGGCTGAGGTAGACGTGGCCGTTGGTCGCGACGTCGGGATCGGCCACGATGCCGATCAGGCCGGCGTCACCGCCGTCGAAGACGTCGGCACGCAGGTCGAGGACCTCGCGGGGCAGTGCCCAGCCCGACTCCCCCGGCTCGACCACCTTCACGAGGCCGGACTTCTCGGTGACCAGGACCGCGCCCGAGGACAACGTGGTCGCACTCGTCGGCAGCTCGAGCCCGTTCTGCACGACCTCGATCGCATAGCCCTCGGCCACACCGCTGTCCGCGGTGACGGGCGCGGCGGTGGTGCGGACGTCCGCCGCGTCGCTGAGGACGCTGTCGAGCGGTCCGATCGCTCGGGCGACGACGTCGTGCCGGCCCACCCGCGGCGTCCAGCTCGCGCTCCACGGTGCCGTCGTGTCCTCGGCGATCAGGACACCGTCGGCATGGAAGCGGACCCGCTGCACCACGCCGGTCGTCACCGCGTCGACCCGGACCTGCTCGCCCTCGGTGACGGCAACCACCGCGACCGTCGGCGGCGCCTGCACTGCGGACACGACGGCCGACCGCCCGGCGTACGCAGGGAGCAGGACCCTCAGCGATCGTCCACGGGCCGCCGCGAGAGCCGTGGTGATCACGACGAGACGAGAGCTGCCAATCCGCGCGGTGGCGAGACTGGTCCACGCTCCGTCGGTCCGCTGCTGGAGCTGGACCGGCCGGCCGGTGAGCAGGTGTGAGGTGAGGATGCGCGCCTCGGCGCGGCCGCCGACGATGCGCGTCGTGAGCGTCACGGTCTCCCGTGCGGCGCTGACCGCGGACGTGCGCGACACCAGGGCGGGCAGCCGCCGGCCGCTCGTGCGATACGCCGGCACGAGCACCCGCAACGACGTCCGGGTCGCAGTGAGACGAACCCGCACCGAGACCCGCCCCGACGCGGTGCTGGTGCCCCGGGCGACGGTGACCCAACGTCCGGCCGTCGCCCGCTGGAGCTGGGCGGGACGACGCACCCTGGTGGGCAGCACGGTCGTCACCTGGACTGTGTCGCCGACGACCGGTGTGCGTGGGGTGATGCCCAGGCTCGGAGCCGCAGCGTGCGCAGGCACAGGCGCGCCGACGACGACGGTCGCCAGGAGCGGCAGACCGAGCACGAGCGCGACGAGCGCGCCCCTCACACGCGAGAGCACCTGCTCACGGTGTCAGCGATCGTCAGCCCACGCAGCGAGTTGGCGCCACCCGGGACCTTGGTCCCGGAAGTCCTGGACGTTCGGTTCACCACCTCCTCGAAATGGCGCGGACCGACGAAGGGCGGCCTAGCCTTGGCCCTTCGATCCCCCATGATTCGGAGCTCCCGGTGTTTCCCGTTCGTCGTCCGAGCGTCTCGCTTGCGATCCTGGCCCTCCTGGCCGGCGCTCTGTCCCTCGCTCCAGCGAGCCCGCTGCCCCCGGTACACGCCAGCAGCGCCACCGATGCCGACACTGCAGGGGTCCTGCTGCCCCAACGGTTGCAGGACCGGGCGGACGCGCACATCGTGGCCTCGTCCCCGGCGCTGCTCCTCCTGCGGGGAGGAATGGACTACGACGAGAACGATCCCGATCCTCAATACCTCGTCGTGCGGCGCAGCGACGGCTCGGTGATCCGCAGCTTCCGGTCACCGGAGACCGACGACGCCCAGCTCTTCAAGCTGGAGGGGACGCAACTCTTCCGGATGCGACGCCTCGAGGGCTCACGACGCCAGGTGGAAGTCACCGCCGCCCTGACGGGTGCGAGCCTCCGTACGGTCGACATCACCGGGAAGGGCTTGGTCCACAGCGCTGGCGACTGGGTCCTGGTCACGTCCGTCACCGGCCCGACCACTGCCCACAACGCTGTCAGCATCCTGCGTGCCGATGGCACCACCACGGTGGTGCCGGGGAACTTCGCCTCTCCGGCCACGTGGGTCGGCGGCGACTCCACGACCGCCTACGTCACCGACAGCGAGGGCGCGTACGCGATCGACATCACCACGGGGGTTCGCGAGCAGATCCCGCTTCCCGACCACACGAAGCTGTGGGCGGTGACTCCGACCGCACTGATCGGCTCGCTGGCGTCCTACCCCAACGGGATTGCCGCGACGCTCTTCCGTGCACTGGATCGGACAACTCTCGAGCCGACCTGGTCGGTCGACGTTCCGACCACCCACCGGAACAGGGGTTTCCTGACCCACGGCGACGGGCTCGCCCAGATGTACCTGCCCGACGATGCACCGGCTCCGGCACTCTCGAACCTCGACCTCCGTCCGGTCGATCTCGCAACTGGTGAGCTGCTGGCTCCCCTTGCCCGTGGTGTCGCCAGCTTCACCCAGCTCGCCGCCCAGGAGATCGCGCTCCGGTTCGACGACACGCCCGGAGGCAGGCTCTCGATCGCCGACGGTGACACCGTCGTACCGTTCAAAGACCTCCCCGACGTCCATGCTCGCGCACTTGACATCGGCTACTCCAAGGGGAACGTGGCCGTCTCCTGGCAGGACGGGACGACGATCTGGACGACCCCCGCAGACGGCTCCGGAGAGTGGTCCGAGACCCATCCAGACGCGGGGTCGGAGCTGCACGATCTAGACCGTGAGTTCAGCTTCGGGGGCGAGGTGAGCCTGGTGGACACGGGCCTAGGCACCGGCATGCTCAAGCAGCACCAGGTGACGTGGCCGGGCGGCAGTCGGCAGTTCGCCGCGAGATACGCCATCCTGAGCCACGGCGGTAAGTACATCCAGCGCTTCACCGGTGGAGCACCGGGCACCGCTGAGATCGTCGAGTCGAAGACCGGCCAGGTCGCCGTGAGTCACTTGACGGGCGAGTACGGCGCCATCGACGGGGACATCAGCTGGCGCCCGGCCAGCAACGGCGTCCTCACCGGAACCGACCTCGTGACGGGAGCCGTCGAGAACATTCGCCTGCCCGCAGGGTGCGAGAACGCAGGAATCGGCGACGTCCGTGGCCGATGGGCCTGGATCGAGTGCGTCGGTGGTTCCCGCGTCGTCAATCTCGACAACCCGACGCCTTTTGCGACGCCTGAGAGCGCGTTGGAGGTGCTGCTCGGCAACGGATTCATGGTCCACGTCAGGTCACTGGTCCAGGGCGGGCCGATCTACGCCGTCGTGACATCGCTCCACAACGGCACCACTCGGACCTATGGTCCGGTCCGGGGCAAGATCCACCCTCCAGGCGTCGGTGTGGCCGTCGACGACGACTCGACGGCGCGCATGGTCTACATCGACAACACCTCCCAGGTCCGCAGGGTCGACCTCGAATGGGCGGTCAACCCACCGTTGTCCCTCACCTCCCTGACGCGACCCACGATCGCTGGGACGGCACGCGTCGGCGTCCGCCTCCAGGCGTCGCGAGGAACCTGGGCACCCGCGGACGGGCAGTACACCTACCAGTGGCTCGCCGACTCCAAGGCGATCTCCGGAGCAACCGCGACGACCTTCACGCCGGGCGCGGCCCAGCTCGGGCGACGGATCACTGTTCGGGTCACCGCCGTCCGGGCGGGATACACCAGGACGAGCGCCGTGTCCGGCTCGACACCGGTGGTCCGCGCGGGAACGATCACCGGACTCACGCGTCCGACTGTCTCCGGAACCGCACGGACCAAGAAGAAGTTGACGGCCACCGCAGGAACCTGGACGCCTTCGGGGCTGGCGTTCGGCTACCAGTGGATGCGCGACGGTCGCGCCGTCAAGGGTGCCACCGGACGCACCTACCTCCTGCCCGGATCAGCCAAGGGACACGTCTACAGCGTCCGCGTCACGGCCCGTCGATCCGGCTACACCGCGACGATCCAGACCAGCCGCGCGTCCGCGAGGGTCCGCTGAGCCGACCGGCGCCTCAGCAGGCGAACTGACGCCGGTAGTTCTGCGGGCTCACCCCGCGCACCCGCACGAAGTGGTGGCGCAGGGTCGCGGCATTGCCGAAGCCGACCTCGCCGGCGATCCACTCGACGGGCTGGTCGGTGCGCTCGAGCAGCTCCTCGGCCGCCGAGACCCGCTGCCGGGTGATCCAGGTGTGCGGCGTCGTGCCGGTCTCGTCGCGAAAGCGGCGGGCGAAGGTGCGCGGGGACATCAGGGCCCGCTTGGCGAGCGCGTCGACACCGTGGTCCTCGCCGAGGTTGTGGGAGATCCACGTGAGCAACGGCCCGAGGGTGTCGGCGTCGCAGTCGGGCACGGCCCGGGCGATGTACTGCGCCTGACCCCCGTCCCGGTACGGCGGCACCACGGCCCGACGCGCGACCGTGTTGGCCACGGCGGCGCCGTACTCCTGCCGCCAGATGTGGAGGGCGGCGTCGAGCCCCGCCGCGCTGCCGGCGCCCGTGACCACCTGGCCGGCGTCGACGTACAGCACCTCGGGGATGACCTTCGCCTTCGGGAACTCCTGCTGGAGCCGCTCGGAGTGCATCCAGTGGGTGGTGCACTCCCGCCCGTCGAGCAGGCCTGCCTGACCGAGGATGAACGAGCCGCTGCAGACCGACATGAGCCGCGCTCCGCGGTCGTGGGCTTCGCGGATCGCCTGCAGGACGGCCTCGGACGCCTGGGCCTCCTTGATGGCCGGGATGCCGACCAGGTCGGCCTGGGCCACCCGGTCCAGGCCGTGGGAGACCTGCATGGTGAAGCCCATCGAGGTCTGGATCGGACGGTCGGTCTCGGCGCACACGGCGAAGTCGATCGCGGGCACGCCATCAGCGGTGCGGTCGATGCCGAAGGCCTCGCAGAGGATGCCGAGCTCGAAGGGTGCCACGCCGTCGAAGACGATGACGGCGACGTTGGTGAGACTCACCCAGCCACTGTCCCACCGCGATGGCAGTAAATCAACGTAGACCGGCTTTTCTGCCACTGGTGGCAGGAACGCGACGAGAGCATGATTTCTGCCATGACCACCGCACTCGTCCTCCTGCTCCTGATCGCACTGCTCGCAGGCCTCGTCTCCTGGGCCCGCCACGACGGACTGGCGCCGCGACGCCGCGCCGCCTGGTTCGACTGAGGTCCCCGCCTCGATTCCTCCACCACGACTCCGCCCGCCTCGGCTCCCCCACGACCCGCACCGCCGCTGCGAAAAAGCCCGAAGGCCCCGACCTGCTGGTCGGGGCCTTCGGTTGTTGCCTTCGGTGGTGCTGCGCCTCAGGCGCCGCCGCCCGTGAGCTTCTCGCGAAGCGCCTGCAGGGCCTCGTCGGAAGCGAGCGAGCCGCCGCCGTCAGTGTCCTCGGCCGGAGCGGAGGAGTACGAGTTGGACTCGCTGGCCTCGATCTCGGCCTGCTTGGCGTCGGCCTGCTGCTTGGTGTGGGCCTCCCAGCGAGCGTGCGCCTTGGCGTACTGCTCCTCCCACGTCGCGCGCTGGTCGTCGAAGCCCTCGAGCCACTCGCCCGTCTCCGGGTCGAAGCCCTCGGGGTAGATGTAGTTGCCGGCCTCGTCGTAGGTGGCGGGCATGCCGTAGAGGGTCGGGTCGAACTCCTCGACGTCGGCCGCGGTGGCCGTCTCGTTCGCCTGCTTGAGCGAGAGCGAGATCCGGCGACGCTCGAGGTCGATGTCGATGATCTTGACCATGACGTCGTCGTTGACCTGGACGACCTGCTCCGGGATCTCCACGTGGCGCTCGGCCAGCTCGGAGATGTGGACCAGGCCCTCGATGCCCTCTTCGACACGGACGAACGAACCGAAGGGCACCAGCTTGGTGACCTTTCCGGGCACGATCTGGCCGATCTGGTGGGTCCGGGCGAAGTGCTGCCACGGGTCCTCCTGCGTCGCCTTCAGCGACAGGGAGACACGCTCGCGGTCCATGTCCACGTCGAGCACCTCGACGGTGACCTCGTCGCCGACCGTGACGACCTCGGACGGGTGGTCGATGTGCTTCCAGGACAGCTCCGAGACGTGGACGAGACCGTCGACGCCGCCGAGGTCCACGAACGCACCGAAGTTGACGATGGAGGACACGACACCCTTGCGGATCTGGCCCTTCTGGAGCTGGGTGAGGAAGCCGTGGCGAACCTCGGACTGGGTCTGCTCGAGCCAGGCGCGGCGCGACAGGACCACGTTGTTGCGGTTCTTGTCGAGCTCGATGATCTTCGCCTCGAGGACCTGGCCCACGTAGGGCTGCAGGTCGCGGACGCGACGCATCTCCACCAGCGAGGCGGGCAGGAAGCCGCGCAGGCCGATGTCGATGATGAGGCCGCCCTTGACGACCTCGATGACGGTGCCCTCAACGACGCCGTCGGCTTCCTTGATCTCCTCGATCGTGCCCCAGGCGCGCTCGTACTGTGCGCGCTTCTTGGACAGGATCAGGCGACCTTCCTTGTCCTCCTTCTGGAGGACCAGGGCCTCGACCTTGTCGCCGACCGAGACGACCTCGGACGGGTCGACGTCGTGCTTGATCGACAGCTCACGCGAGGGGATGACGCCCTCGGTCTTGTAGCCGATGTCGAGGAGAACCTCGTCACGGTCGACCTTCACGATGGTGCCTTCAACGATGTCGCCGTCGTTGAAGTACTTGATGGTCAGGTCGATGGCGGCCAGGAAGTCCGCCTCGGAGCCGATGTCGTTGATCGCGACCACGGGCGCGTTGTCGTCGTAGTGGCTCGAGACGGGAGTCGAGAGGGTGCTCGTCATGTGTAGGGACAGTCCTTGGGTGGGCAGATGTAGTCGGGTCGGTGTCAGTCGTTGCAGACACGCGCCAGCATCCCGGCGGGACGCGGACGTTCAAGGGTACGCGCCGCGGTGCACGTGAGTCCAACCGGCGGGGCTATCGTTCCACCCGTGCAGGACCGCTCAGCAGACGTCGGGCAGCAATGGCCACAACCCCCGGTGACGGCTCACCGCCGCGACGCCACCGAGCTGGAGTCGCGCAGCGCCAACGGCGCCGACTGGGACCGCTACGCCGACGAGTACCAGGCGACCCACGGCGAGTTCCTCGGCGACGTCGGATTCCTGTGGGGACCGGAGGGTTTCACCGAGGCCGAGGCCGGCATCCTCGGTGATCTCCGCGACCGGGACGTCCTCGAGGTGGGCTCCGGCGCCGGGCAGTGCTCACGCTGGATCCGCCACCAGGGTGGCCGGGCCTTCGGGCTCGACCTCTCCCACCGCCAGCTGCAGCACTCGCGGCGGATCGACGAGATGTCGGGCGTCGCCGTTCCGAGCGTGCGGGGCACGGCCACGCACCTGCCGTTCGGCGAGAACTCCTTCGACGTCGTGTTCTCCTCCTTCGGCGCGCTGCAGTTCGTTGCCGAGATCGACCGGGCCGTCGCCGAGACAGCACGCGTGCTGCGCCCCGGCGGCCGCTTCGCGTTCTCCATCACCCACCCGACCCGGTGGATGTTCCCCGACGACCCGACCGAGGCGGGGCTGACGGCCAGCCAGTCCTACTGGGACCGCACGCCCTACGTCGAGGTCGACGACGAGACCGGCTCGACGTCGTACGTCGAGCACCACCGCACCCTCGGCGACTGGGTCGCCCTGCTCTCCGGCCACGGCTTCCACCTGACCACCCTCCTGGAGCCCGAGTGGCCCGCCGACAACGACCGGCTGTGGGGTGGCTGGTCCCGGGTCCGCGGGACGTTGACCCCGGGGACCGCGATCTTCGGCGCCGACCTGCGCTGATCCCACCCGCACCGGCGTGCAGCGTCTAGGCTCGGCGCGTGGACGGGGAGGAGATCGAGCGGTCGGCAGCACTCGAACGACGACACTGGTGGTACGCCGCCCGGCGGGCCCTGGTCCGTCGTACCGTCGCCGACTGGCCGGCCGGACGTGCCATCGACGTCGGCTGCGGGATGGGTGGCAACACGGCCGTGCTGCGCGAGATGGGCTGGCAGGCCGTCGGAGTGGAGTTCTCCCCCACCGGCGTCGCGATCGCCGCCTCCCGCGGGATCCCCGTCGTCCGCGGTGACGGACGCAACCTGCCCGTCGCCGACGCGTCCGTCGACCTGGTGATGTCGACCGACGCGTGGGAGCACATCGACGACGACGTGGCCGTGGCCAGGGAGACCGCACGCGTGCTGCGCCCCGGCGGCCGAGCGCTCGTCGCCGTTCCCGCCGGCATGGCGTTGTGGAGTGGACACGACGTCGCCCTGGGCCACGTCCGCCGCTACGAACGCGACGAGCTGGCCGAGCGCGTGAGCGGCGCCGGACTCGTGATCGAGGACCTCTGGTCCTGGAACGTCCTGCTGCGACCGGTCGTCCGGGCCCGTCGCCGCAACAAGAACGCGCCCGAGAGCGAGATGGAAGCGGTGAACCCGATCCTCAACGCCGGCCTGCGCGCTGCTGTCGGGCTCGAGCGGGTGCTTCCCGTTCGCCGCCTGCCCGGCGTCAGCCTCGTGGTCGTCGCGCGCAAGCCGTGAGCGAGGAGTCCGGCGGGCGCTGGGTCGCCGATCCCCGGATCGGCTGGCGGGTCCTGCTCACCGCCACCCTTCCCGAGGCTCCCGACGCGGGGTCCGTCGCCGACCACCTCACTGCGCTGGCCGGTCGTCAGTCATGGCCCGACCCCGGTGCGGTCCGCGCCGCAGGATCGACCGCCCTGCTGCGGGCTGCGCTCGTCGCCGCCGACCCGGCACCCCTCCTCGCGGGTGTCGCGGGCCGCGACCTGGTGCTGTCGGCCCACCACGCCGCGGTCGACGGCCTCGGCCTGCTGCGCGTCCTGGAGGCCACGGGCCCGGCTCCGGTGACCTCGGGGGCCCGGGGCATCGGCACGCGCCCCGCAGGCGCCGGGCTCGCCGCGACCGTCGTACGCCGCCTCGGTGAAGCCGGACTCCGGCCGCCCGCCACGATCACTCCCCCGGATCACCCGGTGACCGACGCGGGCGACGTGATGGTCGAGCGCGAGGTGACCGGTTCCCTGCGGACCGCGACGCTCGTCCACGCCGCCGCACGGGCGGTGGTGGCCCACCAGGCCGCACGGGGCCGGACGGCTCGCCACGTGGCGATCGCCGTCGGCACGACCCGGCAGGCACGCACCGAGGACCCCGTCATCCGCGACCACAGCGCGCTGCTGAGACTTCGTGACGTGGAGGCGATGGACCTGGCCGGCGTCGAGCGGGCCCTGCGTGAGGCACCGGCCCAGACCCCACCGGTCGCGACGGCCGCACGTGCCTGGACGCCCGCCCTCGATCGGGTCACTGCCACCGGGCTGCGGATGCTCGCGCCGCGGCTCGGCTCGACGCTCCTGGTCTCCCACCTCGGCGAGGTGACCGCGCCGCTGGTCGAGGGTCTCGCCTTCCACCCCGTCACGGCCGGGGGCACCGGGATGTCCCTCGGTGCAGTCGGGCTCCGTGGCACCACCGTCCTCACCCTGCGCGCCCGCGCAGACACCTGGACGGACAACGGCCTCGAGCAAGTGCTCGAGGCCGTCATCTCCCTCCTGTGAAGAGGAGTCAGTGGAGGCTGGTCACGCCTTGACCAGATCCTTCCTGGGCTCTGCCTCGTCGCGCTTGTGTGAACGCGCCGAGCGACCGAGGAACAGGCCGGCGGCCAACAGGACCAGGCCGACGAGACCCATGACCAGCGGGTAGAGCAGCTTGGCGCCGCCGAGCATCATCCCGTTCTCCTTGGCACCCTTCATGTCCTTGGTGCCGTTGATCAGGTCGGAGACCTGCTGGTCGGTGTACTGGACGGTGCCGTTGAACACCGGCACCGCGATGCCGTCGTAGCGCAGCTCCTGGGTGCGCTCCTCGACCCGGTCGACCGGCGAACCGGTCTGCGGCTCGACCCAGAAGGTGCGGTTCATGCCGTACCAGAGCTCGGCGTCGACGGAGGCCTCAGTGGATCCGAACATCGAGCCCGGGACCTCGCGGCTCTCGACGACGCGTGCGTCGATCTTCTGCACGAACTTGTAGACGGAGAGTCCGTCGATCTCCTCGACGCCCTCGAAGGTCGCCTTGCTGGACTCGCCGATGGTGCCGTCCCACACGTCGTAGTCACGCTTCTCGGTGCCGAACGGGAACTTGTAGACCTGGCCCTCGCGAACGGTCGGCTCCTGGACGACCTCGTCGCCGTCCTTCGCCTCGGTCCAGGACTCGCACTCCTCGCAGTCGACCCCGGCGCCGCTGACGGCGTCGAAGGCCGCGCGCTCGCGGGTCTGCTGGAAGATCGAGCCGTCCTCACGGGTCACGGTCGCCGAGTTCAGCCACACGACGACGCCGTCCGGGGTGTCCGCACCGCTGTCGGCGATGGTGAACGACTCGATCCGAAGGTCATGGGTCTCGGGCTGGTAGGTCTCGAAGTTGAGCACCTCGGCGCCCGTCGCCTCGAGCATGGTGGTGCCCTTGTAGCTGGCCGGGACCGTCGCGAGGGTCGGGTAGGCATAGGCGCGGACCAGCACCGCCGCGACGATCATGAACACGCCGAAGCCAACGGCAACGGCTGCAATCTTGCTGCGCATGGACAGCACCTCTCAGACGGCCACGCGGTCAACGCGTGGCTGGTGACGATCGGAGGACACGGTGGCGCCCCCGACAAGCATGTGGATGGTGAGGTCGCGAGCGTTCTCGCGCATCTGCGACCAGTCGAACTTGTGCGCCCACGCCAGGCAGGCGTCGGCCCGGTGGACCCGGGCCGAGGGGACGGCAGCGCTCTCGAGTGCCTGCGCCACGGCGTCGGCCATCCGGGCGACGACCACACCGTGGTCGGTGTCGTCGGCGACCAGCCAACCGGACTCGCCGTGGCGGATGGAGTCACGCAGACCCGGCACGTCGCGCGCCACGGTCGGGACGCCGGAGCCGGCGGCGTCGATGACGGCCTGCCCCCAGCCCTCGGCGTCCGAGGCGCACAGGTGGACGCTGGCCCGGGCCAGGAGATCGTCCTTGACGGGTCCGGGCAGGAAGCCGTGGAACCGGACCTGATCGGCCAGGCCGAGCTCGTCCGCCCGGGCGAGGAGCCGGTCGTGCTCGGGACCCTGCCCGATCACGTCGACGCGGACGTCGCCACGTCCGAGCCGGGCGACGGCCTCGAGAGCCAGGTCCACCCTCTTGTGGGTGACCAGCCGGCCCAGCACGACGATCCGGAGCGGGTCCTTGGTGACGGCGTCCCGCGCGTCGTACGACGGCAGGTCGGCGCCGTTCTCCAGACGCAGGACCTCGCCGGTCCAGCCCAGCTGGCGACGCATCTCCGCGGCCGTCGAGTCCGACACGGCCGCGACCGGACGGCGGCGGTAGACACGCGGCATCGCCACGCGCTCCATCCACCGCCCGAAGGCGGCGACCGGTGCCGGGAAGTGCACGGCGAACTGGTCCTGGTGCACGTGGTGCACCACCAGCAGCGCGGGCGTGCTCCGGCGGAGCACGAGCGGCGAGAACGACGGCAGCCCGCAGGCCGGGTCGATGACCGCGTCGAGCTGGCGCCGGTGGCGCAGCAGCCAGGCCAGGACGAAGAGGTAGAAGCCGAGCGTGCCACCACCGCGGCGCAGCGCGATGCCGTCGCGCTCCTCGCGCGGAGCCTGACCGTCCTCACGTGCGGTGAGGAAGGTGACCCGGGCGCCGCCGTCGCGCAGCGCGCGGGCGAACTGCCAGGCGTAGATCTCCGCACCGCCCGCGAGCGAGTGGTCAGGATCGCGCCAGTTGACGACGACCACGCGTGCTCCGGTGAGCGGGGTCATCCGGCACCCCCGGCAGGCAGGGCCGCCGCGACCGGCATCGTCGAGAGCGATGCGGCGCCCCCCAGGCCTGCCAGTCCTGCGGGGACGGGGCGGGCCAGGTCGCGGGTGGACCAGGCGATGCGGACCAGCTCGGCGAAGGCCCCGGCACCGTGGCGCGCGGGGACGAAGGTGGAACCGGGCACGTCGACCCACGTCACCGGGATCTCCTCGATCCGGGCTCCGGCCGCACGCAGCAGCACGAGGAGCTCGACGTCGAAGGAGAACCCGGCGGTGCGCAGGTCGGTGACGACCGACCGCACCAGGTCACCGCGGAACAGCTTGAAGCCGCACTGGGTGTCGGCGATGCCCGGCAGCAGCCGGCCCGCGATGCGGCGGTAGGCAGCAGCACCCGTGGACCGGGTGCGACAGTGCCGTGCGGCCGTGTCGCTCTCGGCGAGCCCGCGCGAGCCGATGACCGCGTCGGCGCCCAGCAGGAGGTGGCGCCAGGCCACCTCCAGGGCGTCGAGACCGGTCGCGCCGTCGGCGTCCATGAAGCACACCAGCTCGGCGTCGGTGGCCAGCAGGCCTGCACGCACGGCGGCACCCTTGCCGCGTCGGTCACAGCGGACCACGCGCACCGGCATCGCCGCCGAGCTCGCCGCGCGGGCGACCTCGGCGGTCGCGTCGGTGCTCGCGTTGTCGACCACGATGACCTCGACCCGGCCGAGCACACCACGGTGCACGCCGACGTGGCGGCGCAGCTCCCGCAAGGTGCGCGGTAGGCGGCGTTCCTCGTTGAACGCCGGTATGACGATCTGCAGCATCGGACCCTCCCAAGCCGTCTGCTCAGACGTCCTCCCTCCCAGAAGGACGTATGACGAAGTCGGCGCCGTCACGAGGACGACGCACGACCAGACGGTTACTGGTCCGAGTAGCTCGAGAGCTGTTCGCTGCTGACCGACTGCTGCGAGTCACCGTTCTGAACGGCGTTGACTCCAGCGATGAGAACAGTCGTCGAGGCCAGTGCCCCCACGATCGTGGCGATGATGATGTTCATGCGCAGGTCCCCTCCCAAAGACCAGCACAGAGCGACGCTTCCCCATGTCCATCATGCGGTGTGACGCTCGTTACTCCCTGATCGGAGTATCCATGTCGCACCTACCAAAAGCAAAAGAATCGCCAAACCGTGACCAGAAATGACGAAGATTCGCCGCCTGACCGTGATGTCCGGCCGGACGACTGACGGATCGTCCGCGACCGGGCCGGCGGCAGCCAGATCGACCAGCGTGAGCCGGTCCCCCTCGTGGACGACCTCTCCGCCGCTCGGGAGCGTGATCGCGACCATGCCCTGCTCGGCCAGGACCCAGCGCACGCCCAGCGCGCGCAGCGCCGCTGCGGGGTCCTCCTCGGCCAGTGCCGTGCCGACCGCCACGACCCGCGGGTCCTCGGGCGGCACGATCACCGTCTCGCTCCCCGACCCCTCGCTCACCTCGATGCGCACGGTGTCGTCGATCAGCACGGTGCCGCGCAGGAAACGGGGCGCGGGGTCCAGCACGGCCCGACGGTGGTTCCAGTCGAAGCTGCGGTAGGCGCTGCCCCACGGGAGCACGACGGTCGCCTCGTCGTCGCCCACGAGCGCGGCGACGTCGCTCCACTCCTGGGGGTACGACGACGTCTCGAGCTCACCCGCCGCCCCCCACGCCAGGCTGGGCAGCAGCAGGACAGGGGCGATGACCGCCAGCGCGACGCTGCTCCACAGGGCCGTCGTCTCCGGGGTGATCCGCGCGCGGAGGTCCGTCGCTGTCTGCGCCATGCCGACCGCGAGCACCAGGCCCAGCGGGGCGAGGAAGCGGTGCGAGTCACGCAGCAGGGCCAGCTGGGGGACGGCGGATCCGGCCGCTTCCATCAGGTCCGGCGCGATGACGGGCAGGAACGCCAGTGCCAGCGACAGGCCGCCGAGGACCAGCCAGCGCGCGCGGCCACTCCCCGAGCCCCACAACGCCCTGAGGGCGACGACGGACAACGCACAGGACAGCAGCACCAGGAGCACGGCCTCGCGTTCGCCCGGCACGATGGACGTCTTCCAGATCCCGCCGAGCGAGAGCAGGCTGGCCAACGTCCCGGCCCCTGACTCGGCGCGCGCCGCGAAGCCCTCGAACACGCCCTCGGTGGTGATCCGTGCCGAGTCCGCGGTCACCGCCGGAACGAGCCAGGTGAGGTTGGCGACCAGCGCCATCACGGCGAGGCGCCACCACGCCCGACGGTCCCTACCCAGGCCGAGCACGGCCAGGACGCCGACCGCCATCAGTCCGCTGGACGGGCTGCAGATCGCGGAGAGGACCAGTGCGACAGCGGCGGGCGACCAGTCGGTGGCGTCCCGCCGCAGGCGCCGGGCGGCGACCGCGACCCACGGCAGCACGAAGTAGCCGAGCAGGATGGCCCACTGGCCGATCAGCAACCGCTCGTAGACCCACGGGTTCCAGCAGAACAGCGTGATCGCAGCCGCCCGCGCGAACCACGCCCGGTCCCCCACGACCCGCGCGATCCCCAGGCCGCCGGCGAGGAACCCGCCCAGGAGCAGGAGCTTCTGCACGAGCGCGCCGGGCAGGACCGCGGTCGCGACCGAGACCAGTGCGTCCATCGGGACCGCCCGGGGCAATGAGCCGTCCAACCCGAGCCAGGCGGGCCGCCACTGCTGGTCCGGCACGAACACCATGTCGCCGACGATCCAGAACCCGCTGCCGATCAGCAGCGGTCCGAGCACCACGAGGGCAACGAGACCAGTCACCGCGAGGTCGGGCGCGTGCCTCTTCACGGTGCCTCCGGCAGCCCGACGGCCACGTCGGTGACGCAGACCGGCTCGGTCCCCTCACCCTGCAGTGCCAGTGAGGGCACCAGGCCCGGCAGGTCGGGCAGCACCAGCCAGATCTCGTTCGGGCCACGACGGGCGAGGAAGTCGACCGACCAGTCGGCGGCGCCGACCTCGACGGTGGACTCCGCCTGGCTGAAGTACTGCAGGCGTACGACGAGGCGGCCCTCGACCGGCAGTGCGAGCGGGATCTCGGTCTCCTCGGGACCGATCACCTCGTACCCGCAGTTGCCGTCCGGCCCCGGCAGGGCACCGATCGTGCCGGCGAACCGGACCGGTTCGAGATGACCGTCCCGGCCCACGACCCGGAGTCGCGGTGACGGCTCGTCGAAGGCCGGCTGCTCCGGGAGCAGCCCGAAGATGTGGGAGTAGCGCGAGTCGTCCCCGACGAGAGGGAGCACGAGCTCGGCCGGCGCGAGGTCGTCGAAGACGACCTGGGTCGGATCAGCTGCGAGATCACCCCGGAAGGCCTCGACGAACGAACGGTCCTCCTCGTTCTGGAAGTGCGGCACGAGCAGTGCGGTGCCGAAGGCTGCCCCCACGGCGTACACGGCGACGAGGCCGGCCACGGCGAACCGCCGGACGCGGGCTTCGCGCAGCAGGCCGAACCCCAGTCCGGCCGGCCCCCCGCGCAGTGCCAGTGCGGCGCAGACGACGGCGGCCTGCGGGATGTCGGCGGAGTAGCGCGGGTCCAGACCGATGATCGATCCGAAGGCAGCGCGTCCGGTGAGGAGCAGGAAGGTGTCCGCGGCGAGGTAGCCCACCAGGACCGCGACCGCCCAGCGCCGGGCCGGGCCGCCGCCACGCAGCAGCGCCACCAGCACGGCGGCGGCGAGCAGCAGGCTGACCGCCGTCACCCAGGCGGCGGGACGCACGGCGCCGCCCTCGATCTCCCCGGTCCACGGCCCCCCGGCCAGTCCCGGCACGGCACTGCGGCCCAGGAACGACCACGTCACGCCGAGGAGCTGGCGCGGCGTGCCACCTCCACCCTCGACCTCGGTCAGCTGCGCGTGGGCCACCAGGAATCCGCCCACGAGGGAGACCATCCCACCCCAGAGCCAGGCATTGTCCCGCACCGCTGCGGTGATCCGGCGCCAGCCCGTCGCCCGGTCGGCGAGCGCGACCGCGACGCCGAAGACCAACGGCGGGATCAGGACGGCCCGCTCGTGCCACAGCAGGCCGATCGCCGTCACCACGAGGATCGCGACGACGTGCCTCAGCGCGGCGCCCTCCTGCTTCCAGCGGACCAGCAGCCACACCGCGGCCAGGGAGCACACGACGTGCGGCCACAGGAACATCGACGCGCTCCACCACAGCGTCGAGACCAGGGTGAGGGGGGTCCATGCGAACACCGCGAGCAGCAGGACGCCCGCCCAGCGCCCGGGCAGCAGACGACGGATGATCAGCCACGCGAGCACCACAGCGGCCACGTTGACCAACAGGATCCCGACGACCAGCACCGGCCAGCGGTACGGCGTCCCGTGGGCCACCAGCCACAGCGTGAGCTGCTGCAGCGGGTTCACGTGGCCGGCGAAGTCACGGACGAGGTAGTCCCAGGTCAGGTCGGACTCGTGGGCCCGACCCATCATGTAGAAGTCGTCCTGGTTGAAGTACGAGCCCGCGAGCAGTCGGCCGCGGACCAGCAGCGTGACCGCGATGATCCCGAGCGCAGCCATCCCGTGGGCGCCACGCCAGGCGGCGAACCTGCCGGTCACGAGGCCACCTCCCGTCGCCGGACCCAGCGGGTCGGCGTACCGAGTGCGGACCCGGCGACCAGGCCGACGGCCACCGCGGCGGCGAGATCAGCCGAGCCGGCGACCACCTCGACGCTGGTCCAGGCGTCCAGCGCGCCCGAGACCAGCACCAGTGCGGCCACGCTGCAGGCCAGGGCGACCGGTCGACGGACCAGGCTGCCCGCGACGAGACCGACCAGTGCGGCAGGACCGAGGAGCAGGGTGGCCAGCGCAGCGGCCCCGATCCAGAACGGCACCGGCACGGGTTCCGACGTCGGCCAGCCGACGGACTCACCCGGGTCGACCGGGTCGACCGGCTCCGGGGTGCGGCGCCGCCGCCACAGCAGCAGGCCGAGGGCGACCGTGCCGGCGAGGAGGACCCCGCCGCTGACAGCCAGGCCCACCGGCAGGAGGACGTCGTAGGACCGCTCGGGGGCGTAGCGGAGCTCCACGTCGACGGCACCGCCGGCCGGCAGGAGCCAGCCCTGCTGCCAGCCGTCCACCCGCAACGGTTCGAGGCGCTCGCCGTCGGCCTCGGCGATCCAGCCCTCGTTGAAGTTCTCGGGCAGGTGCAGCACCGTCGGTGCGCCGGCACCGACCCGGGCCGTACGACGGCTGCTCCCCCACTCACCCACGCGGACGTCGCGCCCCTCGCCCACCGATTCATCCACGGTCTCCCCCACCGATGCGGCGGTGGCGTCGTCGACGACGGCGAGGTCGAGCACCTCGAGCTCGGCGTTCGGGGTGACCCGCAGACGGTGCGGCCCGGCGGACAGGTCGGCGAGAACCGGCTCGCCGGTCACGGGGTCGCAGACCTCGAGGGACAGCGGACTGCCGTTGGCGACATCGGCCATCGTCCCCTCGACGGAGGTCGCCAGACGGCGTCCGTCGAGCTCCACCTCGGGCCCGAAGCCGCAGGCGCGACCCGTCGGGGCGTCGGCGATGAAGGGACGCGTGACATCGGCGCCGCGCAACGAGACCTCGGGAACCACCACGTGGCGCAGTCCCGCAGCCTTCTCGAATCGCACCGACAGCGTGCGGGTGCGCAGCGGGCGGTCGAGGTCGTTGCCCGCGCTCTGGCCCAGTCCGACCCGTTCGGGGACACCGTCCTCGCCAGTCACCACGACCGCGACGGGTGCGTGGTCCCCGCCACTGGTGTCCACGTCCAGGCCGGTGATGGTCTGCGGCTCACGCCACTGGAAGGTCAGCGTCGGGTAGAGGTCCGTGTCGTCCGAGACCCACATCGTCGTCGGCTCGCCGTCGTGGGCAAAGCGTCCGGCGACCTTCGGGTCCTGGCCGAAGGACGACGAGACACCAACCGGGAGACCGCCGTCGAACGGCGTGAGCAGCAGCGCCGCCTCGGGCGTGCTCCGCGCGACCGCGTGTCCGGTGATCCGCACCGGCCCGGAGCCGGAGGTGGTGAAGCTGCGGTCCATGCCGCCGCGTTCCTCGGCGCCACGGATCCGCGCCACGTCGCAGTCGGGGACGCCAGGGGTGACGAAGCATGCGCGACGACCGGGCGCCGCGGCCAGCACGAAGGACGAGCCGCTCGGGGCGGAGCCGGGGATCCGGTAGGTCCGTCGCGGCGAGCGATCGTCGAGACGGACCTCGCGCAGGCCCACGCGGGCCGCGCGGGAGGACGTCGCCGCCTCGACCACGCGCACCTCGACCCGGGACACCTGACTGCCGTCGAGCCGGACGACCACCGGGACACCGGCGGCGCCGATCCGGGCCCGCACCCGCTGGTCTCCCGCGACGACCTCGATCTCCCGCACGGGTACGACGAAGGGGTCATCGGCCACAGGGGTCACGCTCACACGGTGGACCGCCCTCGGACCGTCGAGGTCGAGGCGGAGCCACTGCTCGTCCGGACGCCCGAACCCGGCGGTGACCCACCGGGTGTCGAGGTCGCCGTCGACGGCTGCCTGCGGCCCCGACTCCACGGTCACCGGACCGTAGTTGTCGGCGTAGCCCTGCGCACTGGAGGCACTCACCGCGCGGAGCCCGTCGTCGTACCCGGCGACGACGGTGTGGTCCGAGGGGCCGGCCGGGTAGTCATGGGCCGCGCGCTCGAGCCGGAAGTCCTCGTCCGCCGACATCAGCGCGGAAAGGGCTTCGTCGTTGTTCCCGAAGGCGCGCTCGCGGCGCTGGTCGCCGTCGGTGACCACATCGGCCTCGCGCTCCCACCCGGGCTCCCCCTCGAGCACACTCGCCCGGGAGGTGCCGAGGATCCCGGAGCGCTGCAGGGCGAGGACGCTCTCCGGTGCCCCCCGCACGGTGAGGACGTCGTCGACGTCGGTCGCCCGCAGGAGCGGCGTACGGCGCGGCACCCCGAACACCTCCACCGCCGCCTCGCCGCCGGCGGTCGTGCCGAAACCCGCCAGGCGCGGCAGACCGGCGCGGTCGAGGGAGACCGCAGTACCGCCCGGGTTCGGCGACCGGGTCTGGTCCCGGAGCAGGTCGCGGCGCAGCACGACATGGGTGATCCCGGCGCGGGCGAGCTGGTCGACGAGCGACTCCGTCGCGCGTCCGGTCACGATGCCCTGGTCGAGCGCGGAGAGGTAACGGATCGTCTCACCCGGGACCAGGGGCACCTGGGTGCGGCTGACGACGCTGGTGCCGCCGAGGATCGCGAGCGGCTCGTCGATCGTCGATCCCCAGTCCTGCAGGGCGAAGCTCGAGCCCGGGACCACCAGCACGCGGTCGGCATCCTGGTCCGCCAAGAAGGCCTGCGCCTCGCGCCACGGCTCGTCGATCCCGGACCAGCCCGGTGTGCGGGAGTGGTTGAGGACGAACGGCTGGAGCAGCACCGCGACCAGGACGAGCGGCACGGCCAGGAGCGCCTGACGCCCCTCGACCAGACGCGGCCACCGGCCGGCCCACCGCTCGATCAGCGCCCGCACGACGTGCTCGGCAGCGACGGCGAAGCCGATCGCCAACGGCAACCGGACCACCGGATCGATCTTGTGGACGTTGCGGAAGATCTGGAGCGGGCCGTCCAGGAGCGTCCGCACCTGGTCGGCGACGGGTGCTCCGGCGAGACCGCCGTGGGCGACAGCAAGGCAACCCAGGCCGAGCACCGCCGCCAGGACCAGCGGTCGCCGCAGGTCGCTCGTGAGAACAGTGAGCCCGGCCAGACCGATCGCGGCCACGGAGGCAGCGACCACGATCAGCAGCGGATCAGTGGCCAGGTCGAACGCCGCCGGCCACCAGGGCCGGTCCCCCGACAACAGGTAGCCCAGCCAGGACGAGTCCCCCCGCACGGACTCCGACCAGCCGATCAGCGACGTCGTGTCGCCGGCACTCTCGACGTACTCGTAGAACGGCGGCGCGTAGCGGGCGAGGACCACGAGCGGCAGCGCCCACCAGAGACAGGCCGCACCGACGGCGGCCGTCCAGCCCAGCGCGAAGCGTCGCCCGGCGAGGCCGCGGCGTACTCCCCAGAACACCAGGATCACCGCCAGTGGCAGCGATCCGGCGGTCTCCACCGCATTGACGCCACCCATGCAGACCACGGCAGCACCGCTGAGCAGGATCGCCGTGCGTGCACCGAGGCGCCCACTGAGATGCAGGACGACCGGCAGCACCAGCCACGGCATCACGGCTCCGGGCAGGGACTCCGCCGTCTGGACGCCGATCGTCCCGAGCAGGCGGGGCGACAGGGCGAACACCGCACCGGCGAGCAGGGCGGGCATCCCGGTGAGCCCCAGCGCACGGGCGACCCGCCGCGCGCCCTCGCAGGCGAGGACCACGATGAGCGCCGACCAGAGCCGCTGGCTGATCCAGTCAGGCACCGCGAGCAGGTCGGTGAGGACGAACCAGGTCCCCTGGGGGAAGAGGTAGCCGTAGGCCTGGTTCTGGAACTCGCCGAAGTTGCTGCCGGGGTGCCACAGGCTGAAGGCGCCGCCGAGGAAGTCGCCGGGCCGCTGGGTGAGCTCGGCACGGGTGTCGTAGGTGGTCCTGCCGGGCTGCTGCACCAGCATGAGCAGCGTCACGACGACGTAGAACGCTGCCGCGATCCCCGCGGTCGTCCCGCGCTGCTCGTCCGTGTCCCTCATCCCACCTCCTCCCGGCGCCACCTCCCTGTGGCGCTGGTCACTGTATTCGGAGGGTGGCGAATCCCCGGATCTGGAGGTGTCCGCCTAACCTGCTGCCGTGACGACGTCCGTCGAGCTCCAGCAGTCCCGCGTGGTGCGCGTCCTGCGCAGCACGGCGGGCATCGCCATTGCCATGGCCGTGATGAACATCGGCACCTACGCGTTCCAGATGGTCGCCGCCCGGACCCTCGGGCCCAGCCAGTACGGCGCCGTCGCGAGCATGATGGCGCTGCTCATGGTGCTCTCGGTGGTGCAGCTCGGCCTGCAGGCCACGGCCGCGCGCCGGATCTCCGCCGAGCCCGACGACGTCGCGGCGATCGAACGCACGGTGCTGGTCACCACGTGGCGCGCCGCGCTGCTCCTGGGTCTGCTGGCGCTCGCCGCCGCACCGGCCGTCTGGCACCTCCTGCGCCTCGACGGCCTGGCCCCTGCCGTCCTGCTCGCCCTGTGCGTCATCCCCGTGACCGTGATGGGCGGTCAGGCGGGCGTGCTCCAGGGGGAACGCCGCTGGCTCCCGCTGAGCCTGGTCTACCTCTCCGTCGGCGTCCCCCGCGTCCTGCTCGGCGGTGGGTTCCTGCTGGTGTCGCCCACCGAGACGAGCGCGATGCTCGGTGTCCTGGTCGCCTCCTGGCTCCCGGTCGCCGTCGGTTCCTGGGCCCTGCGCCGCCGCCCCGGCGACGTCGTCCACCACGACCTGACCGTGCGCCGCGACGTGCTCAAGGAGACCCTCGGCAGCGCCGTGGCCCTGCTGGCCTTCCTCGCACTGTCCAACCTCGACGTCGTCGTGGCCCGCAGCGTGCTCGACGAGCACGACGCCGGCCTGTACGCCGGCGGCCTGATCGTCACCAAGGCCGTGCTCTTCCTTCCGCAGTTCGCCGTGGTGATCCTCTTCCCGTCCATGTCGACCGACGGGGAGAGCCGCACGGCGGTGCTCAAGGGGCTGGCGCTGCTGACCGGCCTGGGGGCGGCCTGCACCCTGGCGACGTACCTGCTCTCCGGGCTCGCGCTGGTCTTCATCGGCGGCGACGACTACGCCGGCGTGCAGGACCAGCTCTGGCTCTTCGCCGTCCTCGGCGGGCTGCTGTCGGTCCTGCAGCTGCTCGTGTACGCCGGCCTGGCCAAGCGCGGCCGCGCCACGAAGTACCTCATCGGGATCGGCGTCGTCGTCCTGGTCGCCGCCGGCGCCACGACCGACAGCGTGCTGGGGCTCGCGCTGACCGTCGCCGCCGTCGATGCCCTCGTCGTCGCGCTGCTCATCGCGCTGCAGATGTTCCGCCACCGCCGCGAGACAGCCGACTCGGCCGTCGGCTGAGCTCGCGCCGTCCCGCTAGTGCGCGGCTTCGTGCCAGCTCTTGCCGGTGCCGACGGAGACGTCGAGCGGGACGGTGAGGTCGGCGGCGCCGGCCATCTGCTCACGCACGAGCGCCTCGAGAGCCTCGTGCTCGCCCTCGGCCACCTCGAAGACGAGCTCGTCGTGGACCTGCAGCAGCATCCGTGAGCGCAACCCGGCCTCGTCGAGCGCGTGGCGGGTCCGGAGCATCGCGACCTTGATCAGGTCGGCGGCCGAGCCCTGGATCGGGGCGTTGAGGGCCATCCGCTCGGCTGCTTCCCGGCGCATCCGGTTGTCGCTGGTGAGGTCGGGCAGGTAGCGGCGACGGCCCATGATCGTCTCGGTGAAGCCGGTGCGACGGGCCTCCTCGACCACCCCGGTCAGGTAGTCGCGGATGCCACCGAAGGTCTCGAAGTACTCATCCATCAGGCCGCTGGCCTCGCCCGGCGTGATTCCGAGCTGCTGGGACAGGCCGAACGCGGACAGCCCGTAGGCCAGCCCGTAGTTCATCGCCTTGATCTCGGCGCGCATCTCGGGCGTGACGTCCTCGGGAGCGACGTCGAACACCCGCGAGGCGGTCTCGGCGTGGAAGTCGCGCCCGGTGCGGAAGGCCTCGGTCAGCAGGACGTCCTCGGACAGGTGCGCCATGATCCGCATCTCGATCTGGCTGTAGTCGGCCGTCATCAGCGACTCGTAGCCCGGACCCACCACGAAGCTCTCGCGGATCCGACGGCCCTCCTCGGTGCGGACCGGGATGTTCTGCAGGTTGGGCTCGGTGCTCGACAGCCGCCCGGTGGCGGCGATCGTCTGGTGGAACGTGGTGTGGATGCGCCCGTCGGGCTGGACCGTCTTGAGCAGGCCCTCGATGGTCTGGCGCAGGCGGATCACCTCGCGGTGCCGCAGCAGGTGGAGCAGGAACGGGTGCTCGGTCTGCTTGAAGAGGTTCTGCAGGGCGTCCGCGTCGGTCGTGTAGCCGGTCTTGGTGCGCTTGGTCTTCGGCATCGCGAGCTCGTCGAACAGGACGACCTGGAGCTGCTTGGGCGAGCCGAGGTTGATCTCCTTGCCGATGACGGCGTACGCCTCCTCGGCCTCCTTGCGGACCTCCTCGCCGAAGTGCGCCTCGAGGCCCTCGAGGTGCTCGGTGTCGACGGCGATGCCGACCTCCTCCATGGCACCGAGGACACCGACGAGCGGCATCTCGACGTCGGTGAGCAGGTCGCGTCCGCCGGCGCGGTCGACCTCACCGGCCAGCTCGGCGGACAGGTCGAGCGTGGCGCGTGCCTGCACCATGGCGCCGCGGGCGACGCCGCTGTTGTCGGACTCCTCCTCGAACAACATCCCCTGATCGGCGTCCCCGACGGCGGCGAGCTCGCGGTGGAGGTAGCGCAGGGTCAGGTCCGCAAGGTCGTAGGAGCGCTGGTCGGGCGCGACGAGGTACGCCGCGAGGGCGGTGTCCTCCACGACCCCGGCCAGGTGCCAGCCCTGGGCGGCGATCGCGAGTCCCTGGCCCTTCGCGTCGTGCAGGACCTTGGGCCGGGCGGTGTCCGCGAGCCAGCCGGCGAGCGCCTGGTCGTCGGCGGGGCTGATCGCCTCGACGTCGACGTAGGCTGCCCGGCCGTCGGCCAGGGCGAACGCGAGGCCGCTGGTCCGGCCGGTGCCGCTGCCCCAGGTGCCGCGCACCTGGAGGCCGACGGTCTCGGTACCGACGGCCTCGAGCCAACCCGCCACGGCGTCAGGCGCGAGGGTGGTGCCGTCGATGTCCACGCCGGCCTCGACCTCGACCTCCTCGCCGGGGGCGACGACGTCCATGATCCGGGTGCGCAGCTCGCCACGGAACTCCAGTTCGTCGAGCAGCTCGAGCGCGGCCGTGCGGTCCCACTCGCCCCGCACGAGGTCGTCCATGACGACGCCGAGGTCGAGGTCACGCACGAGGGCGTTGAGGTGGCGGTTGCGGATCACGTCGCCGAGGTGCTCCCGGAAGGACTCACCCTTCTTGCCGGTGATCTTGTCGGCCTGGGCGATGACGTTGTCGAGACCGTCGTAGGTGTTGATCCAGCGCGCGGCGAAGCCGGCGCCGACGCCGGGCACGCCGGGCAGGTTGTCGGAGGTCTCCCCCACGATCGCGGCGAGCTCGGGGTAGCGGTGCGGCGGGACGCCGTACTTCTCCTCGACGGCGGCCGGAGTCATCCGGGCCAGGTCGGACACACCGCGCATCGGGTACAGCACCGTGGACCGCTCGGTCACCAGCTGCAGCGAGTCGCGGTCGCCGGTGAGGATGAGGACCTCCAGCCCGCTGGTCTCGTCGGCGAGGGCCTGGGTGACCAGGGTGGCAATGATGTCGTCGGCCTCGAAGCCGGGAGCGGTGAGGTAGCGGATCGAGAAGGTGTCGAGCACCTGCTGGATCAGCGGCAGCTGGCTGCTGAACTCTCCGGGCGTCTTGTTCCGCTTCGCCTTGTACTCGGGGTACTCCTCGAGCCGGAAGGTCTGGCGCGACAGGTCGAAGGCGACCGCGACGTGGGTGGGCTGCTCGTCGCGCAGGACGTTGACCAGCATCGAGGTGAAGCCGTAGACGGCGTTGGTGTTCTGCCCGGTGGCGGTGGAGAAGTTCTCCACCGGCAGCGCGAAGAAGGCGCGGTAGGCCAGCGAGTGGCCGTCGAGGAGGAGCAGACGCGGACGGGAGGTCTCGGGCACCCGGCGACTCTACCGAGGCCGACCGACAGCCAGTGCGCCCGGCGTGCTCGATATCGTCGCGCCATGACCAGCAACGACGAGATCGCCGAGTTCATGCGCACCCACATGGGTGCCCTCAACGAGCGGATGGGCGTCGAGCTCGTCGAGCTGGCCCCCGACCGGGTGGTCGCCACCATGCCCGTCGAGGGCAACACCCAGCCCTACGGCCTGCTGCACGGCGGCGCCTCGGTGGTGCTCGCCGAGACCCTGGGCTCGGTGGCCGCGGCCCTGAACGCTCCCGCAGGACGCTTTGCGGTCGGCATCGACATCAATGCCACCCATCACCGCTCGGCGACCAAGGGCCTGGTGACGGGCGTGGCCACACCGCTGCACCTGGGGCGCACGATGGCGAGCTTCGAGATCGCCATCACCGACGAGGACGGGCGCCGCGTGTGCACCTCGCGCATCACCTGTGCGCTGATCGAGCGGGACCCGACGCCCACGGCCTGAGGCCGGTTCACGGTCCGGGTCCAGGGTCCGGTTCAGGAGTCGGGCAGCGACAGTCGCTCGGCTCGCGCACGTCGCAACGAGCGGCGTGCGGCCAGCACCTTGCTCCGCGTGCTCTCGGCCCCGGGGGTCGAGCGCTGCGGCGAGACCCGGTTGCGCAGGACCGCCGTCGGCGCGACGCGGTAGAGCACCACGGGGGCGAGCCCGAGGCGCGCCATGAACCTGTTGGCCTCCCGCGAGCCGTGCGGGACGGCCGTGACGACGTGCAGGATGCCGTTCTCCTCGGCGAACGAGGTGGCGGCCTCCATCAGGGCGTGCCCGATGCCGTGGCCGGTGTACTTGTCGAGCACCCGCGGGTGGATCGACTGCACGCACGGCTCCAGGTTCAGCGGCGAGAGCGTGGTGATCCGCAGGTAGACCGCTCCGGCGAGCTGGCCGTCGTACTCGACGACGACGACGCGCTGCTCGGGCGAGGCGGCGGCACCCTTGACCACCAGCTCCAGATCGGCGACCTGCTCGGAGCGATCGGCCCGGCGTACGGCCTCGTTCCAGATCTCGGCGAGGGCGGGCGCATCGTCGCGCGTGGCGACCCGCGTGGTCAATGAATACCTGCTCATCCGGCCCCTGCCTTCCTCACCCAAGACGGGGACCGCGCAACGTCGAGCGGTCCGGATCCGAACACTACGCCCAGGCTCCGGGGGCCGACAGGGGTACACCCGAGTTTGGTGCGGGTTCATCGGAACTGAGGGTCCAATGACTCGATCCGATCACGATCGTGGAACAACCGGAGATCATCGCCGTTCGGCCCTCCCCCACCGGAGGATCAGCGCTTAAAGTGCCGACATGCAGACGTCTCGCCTCCCAGTCCTGGCTCTCGCCGCCGTCGCCGCGCTCACCCTCGCCGCGTGCGCGAAGGACGCCGACACGACCACGACCGAATCCGGTGTCAAGGTCGTCGAGGAAGGCGTGCTGACCATCTGCACGCACCTGCCCTACGAGCCGTTCGAGTTCACCGAGAGCGGCGAGGTCGTCGGCTTCGACATCGACGTCCTGAAGATCGCGGCCGACGCGGAGGGCCTCGAGACCAAGGTCGTGGACACCCCGTGGGAGACGATCGTCTCCGGCAACGCCCTCGAGGGGGGCGACTGCGACGTGGCCGCCGGCGCCATGACGATCACCCCGGAGCGGGTCGAGGTCATGGACTTCTCCGAGCCCTACTTCGAGGCGACCCAGGCACTCCTCACGAAGAAGGGCTCGGGCTTCTCCAGCCTCGAGGACCTGGCCGGCAAGCGGATCGCGGTCCAGGAGGGGACGACCGGCGAGACCTACGTCAAGGAGAACCTGCCGAAGGGCGCCAAGGCCGTGTCCTACGAGGACTCCGTGCTGATGATGGAGGCCGTCAACAACGGGCAGGCTGACGCCGGGGTCAACGACAACGGCCTGGTCAACTACTACGTCGAGCAGAACCCCGGCGTCGAGGTGACCACCGAGTTCAAGACCGGCGAGGAGTACGGGTTCTCGGTCAAGCAGGACGACAACGCCGACCTCCTCGAGGCCATCAACGCCGCCATCGCGGACCAGGACGCCTACGACGCGGCGTACGAGAAGTGGTTCGGCGCCGCGGCGGAGTGACGCGGTGCCACTGACCAAGCGCAAGCGCGCGGCCTACCTCCGCTACGCGCAGTACGTCCTGATCCTCGCCCTTGCTGCGGTCGTCGTCCTGGCTGCGGACTGGGGAGTCCTGAGGGACAAGTTCTTCAACCCCGACATCATCAGGGACCAGTTCCCCGACGTCCTCACGGTCGCGCTCAAGAACACCGTCGTCTTCACGGCCTGCGGCTTCGCGTTCGGGCTCGCGCTCGGCCTCGGGCTGGCCCTGATGCGGCTGTCCAGCGTCGGACCGTGGCGCTGGCTGTCGACCGGGGTCATCGAGCTGTTCCGCGGACTCCCGGCCCTGGTGGTCTTCCTCGCGCTGGGCGTCGGGTTCC
This sequence comes from Nocardioides sp. Root190, assembly GCF_001428565.1. GTDB lineage: Bacteria > Actinomycetota > Actinomycetes > Propionibacteriales > Nocardioidaceae > Nocardioides. The sequence continues at coordinate 190,022 of NZ_LMIA01000010.1, forward strand.
CCCGTGCGTTCCCCCAGTACGAGATCCCCGGCGGACAGCTCGGCACGGCGACGCTCGCCCTGGGCCTGGTGGGCGGCGCCTACATGGCCGAGACCATCCGCGCCGGCATCCAGGCGGTCCCCAAGGGCCAGTACGAAGCAGCGCGGACACTCGGCATGTCCCACTCGCGCGCGATGGTCTCGGTGGTCGTCCCGCAGGCGTTCCGCATCGTGCTGCCGCCGCTGACCAACGAGCTGATCCTGCTCACCAAGGACTCCTCGCTGATCTACATCCTCGGTCTCTCCCTCGACCAGTACGAGCTCACCAAGTGGGGCCGTGAGGGGATGAACAGCGAAGCCAACCTGACGCCGATCATCGTGGTCGGCTTCTGCTACCTGATCATCACCGTGCCGCTCTCGATCGTGGTCCGACGGATGGAAGCCAAGGCCGGAAGGGCACGTTGATGACGACAACCGACGCAACCCAGGGGGCACCGGCCGCGCGCGACGCCGCGGCGATCGACGTCCAGGACCTGCACAAGCACTTCGGCGAGAACGAGGTGCTCAAGGGGATCGACGTCCAGGTCGCGCGAGGCGAGGTCGTCTGCGTGATCGGTCCGAGCGGGTCGGGGAAGTCGACGCTGCTGCGCTGCGTCAACCTGCTGGAGGTCCCGACCATCGGCAGGATCTTCGTCGAGGGCGTCGAGGTGACCGACCCCGACGTGGACATCGACGCGTTGCGCTCCCGGACCGGCATGGTCTTCCAGCAGTTCAACCTGTTCCCCCACATGACGGTCCTGCAGAACCTCTGCATCTCCCAGCGCAAGGTCCGCAAGCGGGGCAAGGAGGAGTCGGTGGAGGTCGCCCGGCGCAACCTCGCCAAGGTCGGCCTCGCGGAGAAGGAGTCCGCCTACCCGGCGCACCTCTCCGGCGGTCAGCAACAGCGCGTGGCCATCGCCCGGGCCCTGTCGATGGACCCGGACATGATGCTCTTCGACGAACCCACCAGCGCCCTGGACCCCGAGCTCGTCGGCGACGTCCTCGCCGTCATGAAGGACCTCGCCGCGGAGGGCATGACGATGATGGTCGTCACCCACGAGATGGGTTTTGCCCGCGAGGTCGGCGACAAGCTGGTCTTCATGGACGACGGCGTCGTGGTCGAGGAGGGCCTGCCCTCCGTCGTCCTCTCCGACCCGCAGCACGAGCGGACCCGGGCGTTCCTCTCCAAGGTCCTCTGAGCGTCGTACGACGCAGAAGGGCCCGGGCTGTCGCCCGGGCCCTGCTGCGTGATCACACCTTCGCTACACGTCTCCGCCGAGGTAGGCGGCCTTGACCGCCGGGTCGACCGCGAGGTCCTTGCCCTTGCCGGAGCGGACGATCTCGCCCGTCTCCAGGATGTGCGCGTCGTGCGAGCGCTTGAGCGCCTGGGCGGCGTTCTGCTCGACGAGCAGCACGGTGGTGCCCTGGCTGTTGATCTCCGTGATGATCGTGAAGATCTGCTGGATCAGCTTCGGCGCCAGGCCCATCGACGGCTCGTCGAGCAGCAGCAGGCGGGGCCGGGACATGAGGGCACGCCCCATGGCCAGCATCTGCTGCTCACCGCCGGACATCGTCCCGGCGATCTGGTCGATCCGCTCCTGCAGGCGCGGGAACAGGCCGAGCACGCGGTCCAGGTCGTCCCGGTAGGCCGCGGTCTTGCGGTCCTTGCGGGTGAACGCCCCCATCTCCAGGTTCTCGCGCACCGTCATGCCGATGAAGCATCGCCGACCCTCGGGAGACTGCCCGATGCCGAGCTTGACCCGGTCGTAGGGCTCGACGGCGGAGATGTCCTTGCCCTCGAACTTGATCGAGCCGGCACGGATCTTGCGAAGTCCCGAGATCGTCTTCAGGGTGGTCGTCTTGCCGGCGCCGTTGGCACCGATCAGTGTGGTCACCGTCCCCTCGGGAACGCTGAAACTGATGTCACGGATCGCCTCGATGTGTCCGTAGTTGACGCAGAGGCCTTCGACCTCAAGAAGCATCTTCTTCATCCACTCCCAGGTAGGCGGCGATGACCGCCGGGTTGTCACGGATCTCGGCGGGCGCGCCCTCGGCGATCTTTCGTCCGAACTCGAGGACCACGATGCGGTCGGTCACGCCCATGACGAGCTTCATGTCGTGCTCGATGAGCAGGACGGTGTAGCCCTGGTCGCGGACCTTGCGGATCAGGTTCATCAGCTCGACCTTCTCCGCCGGGTTGAACCCCGCTGCAGGCTCGTCGAGACAGATGAGCTTGGGTCCGGTCGCCATCGCCCGAGCGATCTCCAGGCGACGCTGGTCGCCGTAGGAGAGGTTGGCCGCGAGCTCGTCGGCCTTGCGGTGGATGCCCATGAAGCGCAGGAGCTCCATCGCCCGGGCGTGGCCCTGCTCCTCCTCGCGCCGGTGGCGTGGAAGGCGGAACAAGGCGCTGAGCATGCCCGTCGTGTGCTGGGCGTCCGTGCCGACCAGGACGTTCTCCAGGGCCGTCATCGTCGGGAAGAGCCTGATGTTCTGGAAGGTGCGCGCGATCCCCTTCTGGGTGATCTTGTGCTTCTTCAGACCGATGATCGAGGCACCCTCGAAGAGGATGTCGCCCGACGTCGGGCGGTAGACACCGGTGACCGCGTTGAAGCAGGTCGTCTTCCCGGCGCCGTTCGGTCCGATCAGGCCGAGGATCTCGCCCTCGGCGATCTCGAACGACACATCGTCGAGAGCCGTGAGGCCCCCGAACTTGAGGGTGACGTTGCGGACCTCGAGGACGGTCCCACCACGTGGCGCCACCGGGGCTGCGGCGGCAGGCTCTTGCTTGGTCAGGTCAGGCACGGGCCGTCTCCTCTCCGTCGTGGTCGGGTTCGGCGCCTTCTTCGAGCTCGTCGAGCTCGTGCTCCAACTGTTTGGCCCGGACCGTACGACGCGGGGGCAGGAGGCCCTCGGGTCGAAGGGTCGCGAGCAGGACCAGAGCGAGGCCGAAGGCCAGCACCCGGAAGTCCTCGAAGCCACGGAAGCGCTCGGGCAGATAGGCGACCAGGAAGGCCCCCAGCAACACACCCCAGCGGTTGCCCTGACCACCCACGACCACGGCCGCGAGGTAGAGGATCGAGAACAACAGCAGGAACGACTGTGGATTGATGAAGCTCTGTCTGCTGGCGAACAGGGCACCTGCGAGACCACCGACAAAGGCGCCGGTCGAGAACGCGAGGAGCTTGAACTTGAAGGTCGGAACGCCCATCAGCTCGGCGGCGTCCTCGTCCTCGCGGGTTGCCTCCCAGGCACGTCCGACCCGACTGTTCTTGATCAGGATGTCGGCCAGCAGCACCAGGACGACCGCCGTCAGGCCCATCCAGTAGTACGGCACTGCGTCGGAGTATCCGAAGATGAGGAACTTGGTCGTGTCCTTGTTGTCGAGCAGGACCGTGCCATCGCCCCAGAACAGGTGCGGCACCTCGAACAGGCCGGTCTTCTCGTCACCGAGGTTGGGCGGGCGACCGATGTTGTTGATGCCCTTGTTGCCGCCGAGCCACTCGGTGTTGACGGCGACCAGGCGGATGATCTCACCGAAGCCGAGGGTCACGATCGCGAGGTAGTCACCGCGCACCCGCAGCGTGGGCGCACCGAGGATGACCCCGGAGATCATCGCGACGACGACGGCCACGGGGATGGCCAGCAGCAGCGGCCAGCTCCCGTGGAAGGACGTCAGGATGGCCACGGTGTAGGCACCGATGGCGTAGAACCCGACGTACCCGAGGTCCAGCAGTCCGGCGTAGCCGACGACGATGTTGAGGCCGAGGGCCACCAGGCAGTAGATGCTGACGGTGAACAGGACGCTGGCGAAGTCCGAGTCCGGAGTGGACAGGATCGGCAGCTCGAGCAGCGGCAGCGCGTAGGCGAACAGCGCGATCAGGAACCAGATCAGGATCTTGGCCGGCTTGGGGAGAGCGCTCAACTTCTTCATGCCCGTGCCTTTCCGAGCGACTCGCCCAGCAGACCGGTGGGTCGGACGAGCAGGATCAGGACCAGCAGCACGAACGCGATGACGTCACGCCACTCGCTGCCCAGGATCGCCTGGCCCCAGTTCTCGGCGACGCCGAGGACCAGTCCACCGAGAAGCGCACCGCGCAGGTTGCCGATGCCGCCGAGGACGGCGGCCGTGAAGGCCTTGACCCCCAGCAGGAAGCCGACCTGGTAGTTCGTCGCGTCCAGCTTGAGCATGTAGAGGAAGGCGGCGACACCTGCCATCAGGCCGCCGATGAGGAAGGTCATCTGGATGGTGCGGGTCGGGTTCACCCCCATCAGTGACGCAGTCTCCGGGTCCTGGGCCGTGGCCCGGATGCCCTTGCCGAGACGCGAGCGACGCACGAACTGGTCCAGCAGGACCATCATCGCGACCGCGGAGACGATGACGATCACGTCGATGGAGGAGATGGAGACGCCCGCGATCTCGAACCGGGGCTTCTCGAGCACGCCGGCCATGCTGTTGTTGATCTTGGCCTTCTGGACGTAGTCCGACAGGTCGTCGTCGAGTCCGAACCAGCCGGAGATCTTGTCGCGCAGGCCCATCAGCTCGGCGAGCACGAAGGACGCACCGATCGCGGAGATCAGGGCGATCAGCCGCGGAGCGTTCCGCTTGATGAGCGGTCGGTAGGCGATCCGCTCGAGACCGAGTGCGATGACGGCCGACATCGCCATCGCCGCGAACAGCGCCGCGATGAGGATCGCCACCAGGTGCACCCCGTTGGCATCAGCCGCGCCCAGCGCCATGATCGTCCAGAGCATCGCGAAGGTGCCGTACATGAACACCTCGGAGTGCGCGAAGTTGATCAGTTGCAGCACGCCGTAGACCATCGTGTAGCCCAGTGCGATCAGCGCGTAGATCGCGCCGAACGCCAGCCCGGTGATGGTGAGCTCGGGCAGGTTGTTGAAGAAGAATTCGAAGTTCAGGTTCACACCCAGGCCTCCTGGCCCCCCGTTCCGGACAGTGTCACGGCCGGGGACGAGCAGTCCCCGGCCGTGTCACTGTGTTGCCGATCAGTTCAGCTGTTGATCACTCGATCTCGCCGTCGGCGACGATCGCGCCGTCCTTGACGGTGTAGGCGTAGACGTGGACGTCAGCCGGCTCACCCTTGTCGTCGAACTTGAGCTGCTTGGTCACGCCCTTCTCGTCGTAGCCGTTGACGAACTCGAGCATGGCCTCGCGGTCCTCGACGCCGTCCTTGATACCGGCGAGGAAGATGTTCGCGGCGTCGTAGGCCTCGGCGGCGTAGGTGCCCGGCGCCTCGCCGAACTCCGCCTCGTAGGCCGTGGCGAAGTCAGCCACGGCCGGGTCGGTGTCCGGGATGCAGGGGCAGGTGATGATCGCGCCCTCGGCCGCAGCCTTCGCGTCGAGGAACGCCGGGTCCTTCACGCCGTCCGCGACGATGAAGGTGCCGTCGAAGCCACCGTCACGCAGCTGGCCGATGAGCAGGGTCGCCTCGGCGTAGTAGCCACCGAAGAACACGGCGGCGGGCTTCGCGTCGTTCACCTTCGTCACGGTCGCGGAGAAGTCGGTCTGCTTCTGCTGGATCGTGTCGGTGCCCGTCACCAGGTCACCGAGGTCCTTCTCGACGATGCCGGCCAGGCCGGCGCCGTACTCGGACGCGTCATCGATCACGAAGACCGACTCGGCCTTGATCGTGTCCTTGATGTACTTCGCAGCGGCGGGACCCTGGGTCGCGTCGTTGCCGAGCGCGCGGTGGAAGGTGTCCCAGCCGTTGTCGGCCAGGGTCGGGTTGGTCGCCGACGGGGTGATGGTCGGGACGCCCTCCTCGGCGAAGATCGGGCCGGCAGCAGCGGACTCGCCGGAGAAGGCCGGGCCCACGACGCCGATGATCGAGTCGTCGCTGACGACGTCGGTCGCCAGAGCCGGGGCAGCGTCAGGGCTGCCCTGCGAGTCCTTCTTCTCGAGCTCGACGTCGCACTCGGCGTCGTCGTTGTACTGGTTCACCGCGAGCTGCGCGCCCTGGATGATCGGCTTGCCGAGACCCGCGGCATCGCCGGTCTCGGGACCGAAGAAGGCGAGCTTCAGGTCGCAGGCGCCGTCGCCTCCAGCTTCCTTGTCGTCCGTCGTCCCGCATGCCGTCACAGAAAGGCCGAGCGCCAGAACGATCGCGCTCAGTCCAGCTACCTTGTTACGCCTCAAGACAATCCCGCTTCCTCTTGAACCCGCGGCAGCGGTCGCTGCCTGCAGGGGTGTCCTGCCGCGGGAACCTACACCTGCCGAGGGGTCGGTGGAAGCAACTCGGCGGCTCTGGGGGCGAATCCTGACGAATCTGTTACCTGAGAGCCGCATCACACGGATTATTTACGCAGAAGACCCGCCGGGGACACCGTGGGTGACGACTCCCTCGGCCACCTCGCGCATCGACATCCGAAGGTCCATCGCCGTCTTCTGGATCCACCGGAAGGCATCCGGCTCGGTCAGCGAGAGCTGCTCCTGGAGGATCCCCTTGGCCCGGTCGACGGCCTTGCGGGTCTCGAGGCGCTCGCGCAGGTCGGTGACCTCGCTCTCGAGCTGGGTGATCTCGGCGAACCGGCTCACCGCCATCTCGATCGCCGGGACCAGGTCGCTCTGTGAGAACGGCTTGACGAGGTAGGACATCGCGCCGGCCTCACGGGCCCGCTCGACCAGCTCACGCTGGGAGAAGGCGGTGAGCATCACCACGGGAGCGATCCGCTTGCCGGCAATCGCCTCCGCGGCCGCGATCCCGTCGAGGACGGGCATCTTCACGTCCAGGATCACCAGGTCCGGCCGCAGCTCCTCGGCCAGCTCGATCGCCTTCTGCCCGTCACCGGCCTGCCCGACGACGTCGTACCCCTCCTCGACGAGCATCTCGGCGAGGTCCATCCGGATCAGGGTCTCGTCCTCGGCGATCACCACGGTGAGCGGTGTCGGCTGCGAGGTCGGGGCAGTCTGGGGCTCGGTCACGGGCCAAGGCTATCGGCCGGGTCGATGTGAGTTGCCGGAGCCGTCTCGGCTACCGTTTCTCCTGCTGAACGGCCCCGGTAGCCCAACGGCAGAGGCGATGCTCTCAAACAGCATTCAGTGTGAGTTCGAATCTCACCCGGGGCACACGAACCAGGGCGCGAACTAGCGACGCCGGTACGCCGGCGCGGCCTCGTTGATGGCGTCGCCCATCCGGTGGATCCGCAGCGCATTCGTCGAGCCGGGGATGCCCGGCGGGCTCCCAGCGACGATCACCACGAGGTCACCTTCCTTGACGCGGCCGATGCGGAGCAGCTCCTCGTCGACCTGGCGCACCATCTCGTCGGTGTGCTCGACGGTGGAGGTCTTGAACGCCTCGACGCCCCAGGTGACCGCGAGCTGGGAGCGGCAACGGGCCTCAGGGGTGAAGGCGAGGACCGGGATCGGGCTGCGCAGGCGGGCGAGGCGTCGGGCGGAGTCACCGGACTGCGTGAACGCGACGACGTACTTCGCGCCGACCCGGTCGGCGACCTCCTCGGCTGCCTTGGTGATCACGCCGCCGCGGGTGTGCGGGTCCCACGCGATGCGACCGAACCGGCTGAACGTGTCGTCGACGAGTGCGTGCGCCTCGGTGGCGGCGATGATGCGCGCCATCGTCTCGACCGTGTGGATCGGGTGCTCCCCCACGCTCGTCTCGCCGGAGAGCATCACGGCGTCGGCCCCGTCCAGGACGGCATTGGCGACATCGCTCGCCTCGGCGCGGGTCGGCGCGGGGTTGGTGACCATCGACTCGAGCATCTGCGTCGCGACGATGACCGGCTTGGCGTTGCTGCGGGCCGCGACGATGACCTTCTTCTGCAGGAAGGGCACCTCTTCCAGCGGGCACTCGACGCCGAGGTCACCACGGGCGACCATCAGGGCGTCGAACGCCTCGACGACCTCGTCGAGGTTCTCGATCGCCTGGGGCTTCTCGATCTTGGCGATGATGGGGAGCATGATCCCCTCCTCGCGCATGATCGCCCGCACGTCCTCGGCATCCTGCGCGTTGCGCACGAAGCTCAGGGCGATGAAGTCCACCCCGAGGTGCAGCGCGAAACGCAGGTCGGCGGTGTCCTTGTCGGACAGCGCGGGAACCGACACCGCGACGCCGGGCAGGTTGATGCCCTTGTTGTTGCTGACCTTGCCACCGACGAGGACCTCGGTGACGACATCGGTGCCGTCGAGGATGTCCACGACCCGCAGGCGCACCTTGCCGTCGTCGATCAGGATCGGGTCGCCGACCTTGACGTCGCCGGGAAGGCCCTTGTACGTCGTCCCGGCGATCTCGCCGTTGCCGTCGACGTCGCGCGTGGTGATCGTCCAGCGCTGACCGCGCTGCAGCGGCACCGGTCCCCCGGAGAACCGTTCGAGACGGATCTTCGGGCCCTGGAGGTCGGCGAGGATCCCCACGCCGTGCCCGCTCGCGTCGGACGCCTCGCGGACCAGTCGGTAGACCTCGGCGTGGTCCGCGTGGCTGCCGTGGCTCATGTTCAGCCGGGCCACGTCCATGCCGGCATAGACCAGCTCGCGGATCCTCCGTTCCGAACTGGTCGCCGGACCCAGGGTGCACACGATCTTGGCTCTCCGCACCCCTGCAGCCTATCGGTGCCGGCTGAGCCGAAAACGCCGCATCGGCGCAAACTTCCGATGAAGTCTGCGCCGATGCGTCGAGATGCTTCTCAGACCACCAGCGGGCGGGCCGTCGGCGGGATCGGCGCGGGGAGCTGCGTGCTGCCGGTGAGGTACTTGTCCACACCAGCGGCGGCCGCACGGCCCTCCGCGATCGCCCACACGATGAGCGACTGACCACGACCCGCGTCACCGGCGACGAAGACGCCGTCGACGTTGGTGGCGTAGTCGTTGTCGCGCTTCACGTTGCCGCGCTCGTCCAGCTCGACACCGAGCTGCTCGACCAGGCCGGGCTGCTCGGGACCGACGAAGCCCATCGCGAACAGGACGAGGTCGGCCGGGATCTCCCGCTCCGTCCCCTCGGCCTCGACGAGCTTGCCGCCCTCGAAGGCGACCTCGACGATCCGCAGCGCGCGGACGTTGCCGTCCTCGTCGCCCAGGAACTCCTTGGTCGAGACGGCGTAGACACGCTCGCCACCCTCCTCGTGGGCCGAGGAGACGCGGAAGAGCATCGGGTACGTCGGCCACGGCTGGCCCTGGGGACGGTCCTCCGTCGGCTGGGGCATGATCTCCAGCTGCGTGACTGAGGCAGCGCCCTGACGGGTGGAGGTGCCCAGGCAGTCGGCACCGGTGTCACCGCCACCGATGATCACGACGTGCTTGCCATCGGCACGGATCTGGTCCTCGACGGTCTCGCCGAGAGCGACCCGGTTGGCCTGCGGCAGGAACTCCATCGCCTGGTGGATGCCACGGAGCTCACGACCGGGGACCGGGAGGTCCCGCGCAACGGTCGACCCGACAGCCAGCACGACGGCGTCGTAGCGGTCCCGCAGGGCGTCGCCGGTCAGGTTGCCCTGGCCGACCTCGACGCCGGAGCGGAACACGGTGCCCTCGCGCTTCATCTGCTCGAGGCGCTTGTCGACGTGCTTCTTCTCCATCTTGAACTCGGGGATGCCGTACCGCAGCAGTCCACCGGGCTTGTCGGCCCGCTCGTAGACGGCCACCGTGTGACCGGCCCGGGTGAGCTGCTGGGCGACGGCCAGTCCGGCCGGCCCCGATCCCACGACAGCCACGGTCTTGCCCGAGAGCCACTCCGGCGGCTGAGGCCGGACGTTGCCCTGGTCAAAGGCCTTGTCGATGATCGAGACCTCGATGTTCTTGATCGTCACCGCCGGCTGGTTGATGCCGAGGACGCACGCGGTCTCGCAGGGCGCCGGGCAGAGGCGACCGGTGAACTCCGGGAAGTTGTTCGTCGCGTGCAGGCGCTCGATGGCGCCCTCCCAGTCATCGCGCCAGACCAGGTCGTTCCACTCCGGGATGATGTTGCCCAGGGGGCAACCGGAGTGACAGAACGGGATGCCGCAGTCCATGCAACGGCTCGCCTGGACGTTGATGATCGGCAGCAGCGCGCGACCGATCCCGCCGGGGTAGACCTCGTCCCAGTCGTTGACGCGCTCCTCGACGGGGCGTCGCGTCGCCACCTCGCGTGAGTTCTTCAAGAACCCCTTCGGGTCAGCCATACAGCACCTCCATGACTCGGTTGGCGGCAGCGTCGGCGTCGAGGCCAGCGGCCTCCGCCTCGGCCTGGACCGCCAGCACCTTTGCGTAGTCGCGGGGCATGACCTCGGTGAACCGCGGCAGTGCGGCTTCCCAGTCGGCCAGCAGCTCCTGCGCGATCTCGGAACCGGTCTCCTCGAGGTGCTTGCGCACGATCGCCTCGAGGTCAGCGGCGTACTCAGCACTCACCGGACGGAGGTCGACCAGCTCGGCGTTGACCCGGAACTCCTTGAGGTCGAGCACCCAGGCGACACCGCCCGACATGCCCGCCGCGAAGTTCCGGCCGGTCTTGCCGAGCACGACCACACGGCCACCGGTCATGTACTCGCAGCCGTGGTCGCCCACGCCCTCGGTCACGACCGTGGCACCGGAGTTGCGCACGCAGCACCGCTCGCCCACGCCACCGCGGATGAAGATCTCACCCGAGGTCGCGCCGTAGGCGATCGTGTTGCCCGCGATGATGTGCTCATCGGCACGGAAGGACGCGTTGCGGTCAGGCCGGATCGCGATCCGGCCGCCCGAGAGGCCCTTGCCGACGTAGTCGTTGGCGTCGCCCTCGAGTCGCAGCGTGATCCCCTTCGGCACGAAGGCACCCAGCGACTGACCGGCGGACCCGATCAACGTCAGGTCGATCGTCCCCTCGGGCAGGCCGGCGCCGCCGTACTTCTTGGTGACCTCGTGGCCCAGGATCGTGCCGACGGTCCGGTTGACGTTGCGGATCTGCAGCTGCGCCCGCACCGGCTCGCCCGACTCGATGGCGGCAGCCGCCAGCGGCAGGATCTCGGTGACGTCCAGGGACTTCTCCAGGCCGTGCTCCTGGCCCTTGGTGTTGTGGATGTCCTGGTCGGGGAAGTGCGTGCCGGCGACGTCGACCTTGTGCAGGATCGGCGAGAGGTCGAGACCCTGCGCCTTCCAGTGACGCTGCGCGTCCACGGTGTCGAGCGCCTCGACCTGGCCGACGGCCTCCTCGATCGAGCGGAACCCGAGCTCTGCAAGCAGCTCCCGGACCTCGGTGGCGATGAACTCGAAGAAGTTGACGACGTACTCGGCCTTGCCGCTGAACCGCGAACGGAGCGTCGGGTTCTGCGTCGCCACGCCCACCGGGCAGGTGTCGAGGTGGCAGACCCGCATCAGGATGCAGCCCGAGACCACCAGGGGCGCGGTCGCGAAACCGAACTCCTCGGCACCGAGCAGCGCGGCGATGACGACGTCGCGACCCGTCTTGAGCTGGCCGTCGGTCTGCACCACGATCCGGTCACGCAGACCGTTGAGCAGCAGCGTCTGCTGGGTCTCGGCGAGGCCGAGCTCCCAGGGACCACCCGCATGCTTGAGCGAGGTGAGCGGCGAGGCACCCGTGCCACCGTCGTGACCGGAGACCAGGACGACGTCCGCGTGCGCCTTCGACACACCGGCAGCGACCGTGCCGACGCCGACCTCGGAGACCAGCTTCACGTGGACGCGGGCCGACGGGTTGGCGTTCTTGAGGTCGTGGATCAGCTGAGCCAGGTCCTCGATCGAGTAGATGTCGTGGTGCGGCGGCGGGCTGATCAGGCCGACGCCCGGCGTGGAGTGCCGGGTCTTGGCGACCCAGGGGTACACCTTGTTGCCGGGCAGCTGGCCGCCCTCACCGGGCTTGGCTCCCTGCGCCATCTTGATCTGGATGTCGTCGGCGTTGGTGAGGTACTCGCTCGTGACACCGAACCGTCCCGACGCGACCTGCTTGATCGAGCTGCGCCGCTCCGGGTCGTGGAGACGATCGGAGTCCTCGCCGCCCTCGCCGGTGTTGGACTTCGCGCCCAGCCGGTTCATGGCGATGGCCAGGGTCTCGTGCGCCTCGCGGGAGATCGAGCCGTACGACATGGCGCCGGTCGAGAACCTCTTGACGATGTCGGACACGGACTCGACCTCGTCGATCGAGATCGGCGCACGGCCCAACGCTGCGGCGTCCTTGAACTTGAACAGGCCGCGCAGCGTCATCAGCTTCTCGGACTGCTCGTCCACGGCTGCGGTGTACTGCTTGAAGATGTCGTAGCGACCGGTCCGCGTGGAGTGCTGGAGGCGGAACACCGTCTCCGGGTTGAAGAGGTGCGGCTCGCCTTCACGACGCCACTGGTACTCGCCACCGATCTCGAGCTCGCGGTGCGCGGGCGCGATGCCGGCCGGCGGGTACGCCTTCGCGTGACGCGCGGCGACCTCCTGCGCGATGACGTCGAGCTCGATGCCACCCAGCTTGGAGGTCGTGCCGGTGAAGTACTTGTCCACGACGGTCTGCGAGAGGCCGATGCACTCGAAGATCTGCGCACCGGTGTACGACGCCACCGTGCTCACGCCGATCTTGGACATGACCTTCAGCACGCCCTTGCCGAGACCCTTGATCAGGTTCTTGACGGCCTGCTCGGGCTCGGTCGTGACGTAGTAGCCCTCACGCGCCAGGTCCTCGACGGTCTCCATGGCGAGGTACGGGTTGACCGCAGCCGCGCCGTAGCCGACGAGCAGCGCCACGTGGTGGACCTCGCGGACGTCGCCCGCCTCGATGAGGAGGCCGACCTGGGTCCGCGACTTCTCGCGCACCAGGTGGTGGTGGACGGCGCCGGTGAGCAGGAGCGACGGGATCGGCGCGAGCTCAGCGGTCGAGTGCCGGTCGGAGAGCACGATGATGCGCGCACCGTCGGCGATCGCCTGGCTGACCTCGGCGCAGATCTCCTCGATCCGCGCCGCCATGGCCGCGCCGCCGCCCTCGACGGCGTACAGGCCGCGCGAGACGTGGGTGACGAAGCCGGGGTGGTCGCCGTCGCGGTTGATGTGGCGGATCTTGGCCAGGTCGTCGTTGGAGATGACCGGGAACGGGAGCACCACCTGGCGACACGACGACGGCGTCGGCTCGAGCAGGTTCGACTCCGGGCCGATGCTGCCGTTGAGCGAGGTGACGAGTTCCTCGCGGATCGCGTCCAGCGGCGGGTTCGTGACCTGCGCGAACAGCTGGCTGAAGTAGTCGAAGATCAACCGCGGCTTGTCGCTGAGCGCGGCGATGGGCGTGTCGGTGCCCATCGAGCCGAGCGGCTCTCCCCCGGTGTTGGCCATGGGGGTGAGCAGGATCCGCAGCTCCTCCTCGGTGTAGCCGAAGATCTGCTGGCGACGGGTCACCGAGGCGTGGGTGTGCACGATGTGCTCACGCTCGGGGATGTCGTCGAGGTGGATCATGCCGCCGTGCAGCCACTCGCCGTACGGGTGCTCCGCGGCGAGCTGGGACTTGATCTCCTCGTCCTCGATGATCCGGTGCTCCTCGGTGTCGACGAGGAACATGCGGCCCGGCTGGAGCCGGCCCTTGCGGACCACCGTGGCGGGATCGAGGTCGAGCACGCCGACCTCGGACGCGAGGACGACGAGGCCGTCCTCGGTGACCCAGTAGCGCGCCGGACGCAGGCCGTTGCGGTCCAGGACCGCGCCGATCTGGGTGCCGTCGGTGAACACGACGCACGCGGGACCGTCCCAGGGCTCCATCATCGTGGAGTGGAAGCGGTAGAAGTCGCGCCGCAGCTCGTCCATCTCGGTGTGGTTCTCCCACGCCTCCGGGATCATCATGAGCACGGCGTGCGGCAGGCTGCGCCCGCCCATGTGCACGAGCTCGAGGACCTCGTCGAAGGACGCCGAGTCCGAGGCACCCGGGGTGCAGATCGGGAAGAGCCGCTCCAGGTCGCCCGGGATGGTCTCGGAGTCGAGCAGCGCCTCGCGCGCCCGCATCCAGTTGCGGTTGCCCATGACCGTGTTGATCTCGCCGTTGTGCGCGATGAAGCGGAACGGGTGCGAGAGCGGCCAGCTCGGGAACGTGTTGGTCGAGAACCGGGAGTGGACGACGCCGATCGCCGAGGCCATGCGCTCGTCGCGCAGGTCGGGGAAGAAGTTGTCCAGCTGGTCGGTCGTGAGCATGCCCTTGTAGGCGAGCGTGCGGGAGGACAGCGACGGGAAGTACACGTCGGTCTCGCGCTCGGCGCGCTTGCGCAGGCAGAACGCCAGGCGCTCCAGGTCCATGCCACTCAGCGCTGATCCCTGGGGAACCCCGCCACCGAACGGGTTCGCCTGCACGAACAGCTGCGTGAAGGCCGGCATGACGCTGAGCGCCATGGTGCCGAGGATGTCCGGGTTGACCGGGACCTCGCGCCAGCCGAGGACGACGAGGCCCTCTTCGGCAGCGATCTCCTCGATCCGGGCGCGGGTCTTGGCGACCTGCTCCGGCTCGCCGGGGAGGAAGGCCGTGCCGACGGCGTACGTGCCGGCAGCAGGCAGCGTGACACCGGCATCGCCGGCGACCGCTCGGAGGAATGCGTCCGGCACCTGCAGGAGGATGCCGGCACCGTCACCGGAGTTCGCCTCGGCGCCAGCGGCGCCGCGGTGATCCAGGTTGCGAAGGGCCGTCAGGGCCTTCACCACGATGTCGTGGCTGGCCTCACCGGTCAGCGTCGCGACGAAGGCAACGCCGCAGGCGTCCTTCTCGTGGCGCGGGTCGTAAAGACCCTCCGGCGGCGGGAACGCGTGCGTGTAGGGCACCAGGGTTCTCCCGTCGACTACGTCTGCAGGCCACTCCGCGACGATGGATGCCATCGCAGCGAGATGTCCACAGAAGGTGGGGCGCAAGGGACAGCACTGGCCCACGCGGCGGAGCGCTCAGGTTACCACTGTGTGAACCCGCTGCGCCCATCCTCAGTCGTCGGTGGATGCCTCGTCGGTCACACTCGCACCGGGAGCCACAGGGGTCGCATCGACGTACACCTCGTCCTCGCGGCCGGGGTGCTTGCGCAGCGACCAGACGAAGTAGGCGGCAGCGACCACGAACAGCACGATCGAGGTCCACACGTTGAAGCGGAGGCCGAGCACGTCGTCGAGCTGCACGTCGTCGATGCGGATGTACTCGATCCAGCCGCGACCCACCGTGTAGGCCATGACGTAGACGGCCATCACCCGGCCGTGACCGAGCCGGAAGCGACGCTCCAGCCAGATGATCAGGGCGAAGGCGGCCAGGTTCCAGAGGCACTCGTAGAGGAACGTCGGGTGGAAGGTCGCGAACTCCGGCGGGATGCCGCCGTTGGCCGCGAGCGCGTCGCGGTAGTCCTGGCTGGCGAGGTAGGCACTGCTGAAGTGGTCCTGGTCGATCTTCAGGCCCCACGGTGCGTCGGTGGGCCGGCCGTAGAGCTCCTGGTTGAACCAGTTGCCCCAGCGGCCGATGGCCTGGGCGACGAGCACGCCCGGGGCGAGCGCATCGAGCATCGGCGCGATCTTGATGCCCTTGCGTCGCGCGCCGATCAGGGCGCCGACGGCGCCGAGGCCGACCCCGCCCCAGATGCCGAGGCCGCCGTGCCAGACATAGAGCGCCTCGATCGGCTCACCGCCCTCGCCGAAGTAGTTCTTCCAGTCCGTGGCGACGTGGTAGAGCCGCGCACCGACCAGGCCGAAGGGCACCGCCCAGATCGCGACGTCCTGCATCTCGCCGAGCTGGCCGCCGCGCGCCTGCCAGCGCTTCTCGCCGATCCAGATGGCCACGACGATGCCGAGGATGATGCAGAGGGCGTAGCCCCGCAGCGGGAAGGGCCCGAGCTCCCACACGCCGTTGGCCGGGCTCGGGATGCTGGCGGTGATGAGCTGGAACACGGATCAGTCCTCGGTGAGCAGGGTGTGGATGTCGGCGGCGAACTCGGCGCTCGAGGTCTCCTGGTTCCACAACGCGATGGCTTCGTCGTCGCCGTCGATGGCGAGCGTGAAGGTGGAGTGGCCACCGAGGTCGTAGCCCCCGGTGGGGAGCTCCTTGCCCTCGTTGACGTAGACGGCCAGCGGTTCGCCGATCTCGATGATGGTGGCGAGATCGCCGGTCAGGCCGATGAAGTCCTCGTTGTAGCGGTCGAGGTAGGTGCGCAGGGTCTTCTCGTCGTCACGCGCCGGGTCGGTGGTCACCAGGACGACGTCGACCCGGTCCCTGTCGCCGTCCTCGAGCAGGTTCATCGCGGCGGCGATGTTGTTGAGCACCATCGGGCAGAAGTCGGGACACTTCGTGTAGCCGAAGAACACCAGTGTCAGCGGCTTGTCCGTCGACGCGGCGAGCGAGTACGGCTGACCGCCGGTGTCGGTGAGGGCGATGTCCGGCGCGGCGTAGGGGTTCTTCAGGCGCGAGCCCGTGAACTCCTCGGGGGTGCTGGAGCACGCGGCTCCGAGCAGCCCCACCAGGGCGAGCAGCAGCGCGAGCGTGGAGGACCTACGCACGCACGACCCCTGCCACGCCGGCCGCGAGGTCCTCGGTCAACGCACCGATCGCCGCCAGGCCGGCGGCGCGGTCGTCGGGGTGGTCCTGCAGCGCACGCACGAAGGCCGATCCGACGATCACACCGTCGGCGTACGTCGCGAGCTCGGCGGCCTGCGCGCCGTTGCTGACGCCGAGACCGACGCCGATGGGCAGGTCGGTCGCCGCCTTGGCGCGGGAGACGAGGGGACCGGCGAGGTCGCTGGTCGTGGTCCGGGCACCGGTGACACCCATGACGGCCGTGGCGTAGACGAAACCGCGACACGCGGCGGTGGTGAGGGCGATGCGCTCCTCGGTGGAGGACGGGGCGACCAGGAAGACCTTGTCCAGCTCACGCTGGTCCGCCGCGGCGATCCACTCGGGGGCGAAGTCGGGGGTGAGGTCGGGCGTGATCAGTCCCGCTCCCCCGGCGTCGAGCAGCTGCTGGGCGAAGCGGTCGACGCCGTAGCGCTCGATCGGGTTCCAGTAGGTCATCACCAGGGTCGGGACGCCGGTGGCGGCCACGGCCTCGACGGTGCGCAGCACGTCGGCGGTGCGCACACCGTTGTCGAGCGCCTGCTGGGCTGCCGCCTGGATGGTCGGACCGTCCATGACCGGGTCGCTGTAGGGCAGGCCGATCTCGATCACGTCGCACCCGGCGGAGACCATGACCTTGAGCGCAGCGATGCTGCCCTCCACGTCGGGGAAACCAGCGGGGAGGTAGCCGACAAGTGCCGCCCGTCCCTCACTGCGCGCCTTGTCGAAGGCGACGCTGGTGCTCGTCACTTGCCCTCCCCGACCGCCGGCGCGTCGGCCTTGCCGAGCTGGAAGTACTCCATCGCGGTGCCCATGTCCTTGTCACCGCGACCGGAGAGGTTGACCAGGAGGGTCTGCCCGGGACGTTCCTCGGCGACCTTCAGGGTGCCGGCGATCGCGTGGGCGCTCTCGATGGCGGGAATGATGCCCTCGGTGCGTGCGAGCAGCGCCATGGCCTCCATCGCCTCCGCGTCAGTCACCGGGAGGTACGACGCCCGCCCGGCCTGCGACAGGGCAGCGTGCTGGGGCCCGACCCCCGGGTAGTCCAGGCCAGCGGAGATCGAGTGCGACTCGATCGTCTGGCCGTCCTCGTCCTGCAGGACGAAGGTCCGCGAGCCGTGGAGGACGCCGATGGACCCGGCGAAGATCGTCGCCGCGTGGCGGCCGGTCTCGACACCGTCGCCGCCGGCCTCGAAGCCGTAGATCGCGACCTCGGGGTCGTCGAGGAATCCGGCGAACAGGCCGATCGCGTTGGATCCCCCGCCGACGCAGGCGGCAATCGCGTCGGGCAGACGACCGGTGAGGTCCAGGCACTGCTGCCGCGCCTCGTCGCCGATGCCGCGCACGAAGGACAGCACCAGGCTCGGGAACGGGTGCGGTCCGGCGGCCGTGCCGAAGAGATAGGCGGTGTGGTCGACGCTGGCCACCCAGTCGCGCAATGCCTCGTTGATCGCGTCCTTGAGGGTGCTGGAGCCGCTGCGGACCGGGATGACCTCGGCGCCGAGGAGCTGCATGCGGGCCACGTTGAGGGCCTGCCGCTCCGTGTCGACCTCGCCCATGTAGACGGTGCAGTCCAGACCGAGGTAGGCCGCTGCGGTCGCCGAGGCGACGCCGTGCTGGCCGGCGCCGGTCTCGGCGATGACCCGGGTCTTGCCCATCCGCTTGGTGAGCAGCGCCTGGCCGAGCACGTTGCGGATCTTGTGGGCCCCGGTGTGGTTCAGGTCCTCACGCTTGAGCAGGATCCGGGCGCCCGCGACCTCGGAGAGCCGGTGGGCGTCGTAGACCATGCTCGGGACGCCGGCGTAGGTGTGCAGCAGGCCCTCGAACTCGGCGACGAAGCTCGGGTCGAGCATGGCCTGCTGCCACGCGACGTCGAGCTCGTCGAGCGCTGCCATCAGTGCCTCGGGCATGAACCGGCCCCCGAAGGCGCCCGCTCCCCCGAACCAGCCGAACCCGTCGGCGTCGTACCCGCTGGTCGTACCGGTCGTGCTCATCCCACCAGTCCTGTCATGTCCGCGACGCTCGCGCGTGGGCCTCCGATGCCAGATTCGCGCACCAACGCCTCGCCCACCAGCACCGCGCGGGCGCCCTCGTCGACGAAGCGCTGGACGTCTGCGGGGCCGGTGATGCCGGACTCGGCCACCAGCACGCGGTCCGCGGGCACCATCGGTGCGAGGCGCCCGAAGGTGTCCGCGTCGACGGCGAGGGTCTTGAGGTTGCGGGCATTGACGCCGATCAGCTCGGCGCCCAGCTCGACGGCCCGCTCGGTCTCGATCTCGTCGTGCACCTCGACCAGCACCGTCAGGCCGAGCTCGCGGGCGTAGTCGTGGAGCTGGCGCAGCCGCTCGCCGGGAAGCGACGCGACGATCAGCAGGGCCAGGTCGGCACCGGCGGCACGCGCCTCGAGCAGCTGGTACTCGGTGACCATGAAGTCCTTGCGCAGGAGCGGGGTCTCGACCGCGGCACGCACCGCGCGCAGGTCGGCGAGACTGCCGTTGAAGCGGCGCTGCTCGGTCAGGACGCTGATCGCGGCGGCTCCGCCGGCGGCGTACTCGCTCGCGAGAGCGGCCGGGTCGACGATGTCGGCGAGCTCGCCCTTGCTGGGGCTCTTGCGCTTGACCTCGGCGATCACGCTGGATCCCGGTGCCCGGAAGTGCGGCATCGGGTCGCGCGGCGGAGCCACGTCGGCGAGCGCCGCGCGCAGGTCGGCCTCGGTCGTGGTCGCCTGACGGGCGGCGAGGTCCTCGAGGACACCGGCGACGATCCCGTCGAGCACCGTGGCCTGGGGGGCCGGCATGTCGTCTCCATTCCACTGCAGGTCTGTCGTGTCGAGTGTGGCACGCGCCAGTTAGGGTTCCACACACTGCCCGCGACTCGACCGGGTCACCCCACGGAAGGACCAGACGTGAGCTACAACGAGCCGCCGAACTACGGAACACCCCCGCCCCCCGGCGGCCAGCCTCCCTACGGCGGCCAGCCGCCGTACGGCGGGGACCCCTACGGCAACCAGCCCTACGGCGGGGGCCAGCCGCAGCAGACCTCGGTGATGGCGATCATCGCCCTCGTCACCGGCATCGTCGGCCTGATCCCCTGCCTGTGGGGGTGCTTCGTGTTCTCCATCGCCGCCGTGATCCTCGGCGTCCTCGGCAAGAAGGAGACCGCCACCGGCGCCAAGAAGGGCGGCGGCATGGCGATGGCCGGCATCATCACCGGAGTGATCGGCATCCTGCTCAGTATCCTGATGGTCGTGCTGTTCGCCGTCGGCGTCTTCGACTTCGACGCCTACAGCGACTTCTGAGCCTCACCGGCCCACCGCTGCAGCACCGCCAGCACCCCCGTCAGGGAGCCAACCAGCTCCCGGCGGGGGTGTTGCGCATCACGGTGAAGACGACCAGGACGACGATCACCGCGATGGCGCCGTACTTCAACGCGCGGTCCGACGGCTGCCACGGCTGACCGATCCAGCGGCCGCGGGTCCAGCGCAGGAAGGCGTAGGCGATCAGCGGCAGGGCCAGCACGAAGGCCAGGTTGCTCGACGCCGCGTCGAGGATGCGCAGGTTGCTCAGGTCGTTGACGGCACGCAGGCCTCCGCACCCCGGGCACTGGAAGCCCATCGCCGCCGTCGGGCAGATGCCCCAGCTGCCGTCGCTGTGCGGGTCACGCAGGTGCAGCGCGAGGGTCGCGAGACCGAGACCCCCGGCGACGAGCGCCGGCGGCACCATCCGACGCCGGCGAGAGGTCTCTCCGGGCGCGACGGGTGGTGCGGTGAGGGTCACCGGATCAGTGACCCGACTCGTGCAGGCCCATCTTGACGAGGACCAGGAACAGCGGGCCGGCGGCGACCGCGATGACCGCGCCGATCCAGAAGAGCGGCCAGTTGAGCGGCGACACCGACATGCCGACGGCACCCACGACGAATCCGACCAGCGAGACCAGGACAGCGGTCCAGGCGGCGGGGGTGTTGCCGTGGTTGTCGGCCATGAGTTCGAGCTCCTCGTTCAGACGGGCGGGGTTTCGAGGCTCGGCCGTGGACGGCCTCGCACCTCAACGACCGAAGTATAGAAGGTCACTTCTCGGTCGGGTCGGTGCCCTCGTCCAGCGACTTCCACAGATCGAGGTTGGACTGCTCCTCGGGCTCCTTTGCGGCTCCCTCGGCGGAACCCGACGTCGAGCCGGCACCGGTGGGCGCGTCGTAGCGCGTGCCCATCTCGGGCCACCCACCGACGAAGCGGACGGCGGCGACGCCGGCCGCGAACGCGGCCACGGCGGCGACCAGCGCGACCCAGAACCATCCCGTGCGCTCCAGGGGAAGGTCGTCGAAGGAGGACGCCCCCAGGCGGGTGCTGAGGTCGGCGGCCGCGTCGTCGACCTGGAAGAAGCCTCCGATGACGACCACGGCGAGCACGCCGAGCGAGGCGAGGGCGGCGATCACGGCCACCGCACGTCGTACGACGCCGCGGGTGACGAGCAGGACGCCCCAGCAGGCCAGGGACACCAGCCCCAGAGCGCCCGCGAGCGGGAACTCGACGATGGTGCCGTCCTGGCCCTGGAGACTGATCAGACCAGCAGACTTCAGGAAGTCCTCGGGCAGCGCGAGCATGCCCTTGTGGCCGGCCAGGGCGACGCCGCCGCTCGCGGCGAGGCCGAGCAGCACGACCGGACCGAAGGTCCGACGGGGGCCGGACGGGCGGGTGTCGGACGTGCGGGTGGCGGGATCAGGCACCGAGCAACCCGTCGTCGAAGCACGTCCGCGCGCCGGTGTGGCAGGCCACGCCCACCTGGTCGACCTTGAGGAGAAGCGTGTCGCCGTCGCAGTCGAGGCGGACCTCGTGGACGTGCTGGGGGTTGCCGGAGGTCTCGCCCTTCACCCAGTACTCCTGGCGGGAGCGGCTCCAGTAGGTCGCCCGCCCCGTCGTGAGCGTGCGATGCAGTGCCTCGTCGTCCATCCAGGCCAGCATCAGCACCTCACCGGTGTCGTGCTGCTGCACCACCGCGGGCAGCAGCCCGTCGGTCGTGCGCTTGAGCCGATCGGCGATCTCGGGCGCGAGGGAAGTCACGGGAGCCATTATCCCCGCTGGGAGATCCAGGACGCGTGCAGGCGGGCGTAGGGCGTCCCCGGCTGGGCGACGAGGGCGGCGTGCGGACCGTGCTGGACGATCCGACCCCGGTCGACCACCACCACGACGTCGGCGGCCTCGGCCGTCGAGAGGCGGTGCGCGATCGTCACCGAGGTGCGGCCCGACATCAGCCGCTCCAGCGCGCGGGCGATCCGGGTCTCGAGCTCGGGGTCGACCGCGCTGGTGGCCTCGTCGAGGACCAGCAGGTCGGGGTCCGCGAGCTGTGCCCGCAGCAGGGCGACCAGCTGCCGCTCCCCCGTCGACAACGACTCACCCCGCTGACCGACGCGGGTCTCGACCCCGTCGGGCAGCCCGGCGAGCCAGTCGCCGAGGCCGATCGTCTCGGCAGCCTCGCGGATGTCGTCGGCGGTGGCGCCGAGACGGCCGTAGCGCACGTTGGCGGCGAGGGTGTCGTCGAAGAGGAAGCCCTCCTGGGGCACCAGCACCACGCTGCTGCGCAGTGCCGTCTCGGCGACCTCGCGCAGGTCGATGCCGTCCAGCAGCACCCGACCGCGGCTCGGGTCCATCAGCCGGGTCAGCAGCTTGGCGATCGTCGACTTGCCGGAGCCCGTCTCGCCGACGACAGCCACGCGCTGACCGGCCGGGATCACCAGGTCGATGTCGGAGAGCACCTCGGAACCGCCGGGATAGGCGAAGGAGACCGCGTCGAAGCGGACGTCGATCGCGCCCTGCGGCAGGCGCTGTCCGTCCGGGCCGGGATCGACGAGGTCGGCCGGGGTGTCGAGGATGCCGATCACCCGCCGCCAGCCCGCGATCGCGTTCTGGGCGTCGGTGAGGATCTGGGTGCCCATCTGGACCGGTCCGACGAAGAGGGTCACCAGGAACGCGAAGGCGAGCACCTCACCGGCCGTGATCCCTTCGCCCCAGGCAAGACCCTGCCCGAGCCAGATGCCGACCACCAGCACACCGGCGTTGGCGAAGCCCGCCGAGATCCCGCCGAGGCTGAAGGAGAAGGCGGTGAAGCCCTGGGCGCGAGTGCTCGCCGCCTTGTGGGTGTCGATGGCGAGGTCGATCCGCTCCTGGGTGCGGGCCTCGACGGCGTAGGACTTCACGACCGCGGCGCCGACCACCGGCTCGGAGACGGCCGAGAGCAGCGCGCCGACCTGGCGGCGTACCGTCCCGTAGGCCGCGGCCAGCTTGCGCTGGAAGTAGCGCAGGCTCAGGAAGAGCGGCGCGAAGCAGACCCACACCACCAGCGCGAGCTGCCAGCTGTAGAAGATCATCACGATCGTGGCGATCAGCATCTGCCCGATGCTCACCACGAAGAGCAGGCCGCCGAACACCAGGAACTGACTGACCTGGTCGACATCGCTGGTCACCCGCGACACCAGGGCACCGCGCCGCTCGGTGTTCTGGGTCAGCAGCGGCAGGTCGTGGACGTGGCGGAACGCCTTGACCCGCAGGGTGGCCAGGCCACGCTCCGCGGTCGAGAAGAGTCGCGCCGTCATGGCGTACGACGCCCAGCTGGTCACCACGATCGCGGCGCCGGCTGCGAGGGCGAGCCAGGTGGTGAAGGTGACGTCGGGCCCGCCCGGCCCGCGCAGACCCTTGTCGATGGTCTGCTGCACGGCGATCGGCACGATCACCTGGCCCACGGACGCCAGCACCGCGAGGGTCAGCGTCCAGCCGATCCCCTCGACGAGCTCCGGGGAGTGGCGCACGCCGCGGCGGATGGTCTCCCAGGCGCCGATGTCCTCACCGCTGCTGAGCACGGTCGTGGTCGTGGTCGACTCGCTCATGCCGGCACCTCTTCGTAGGCGTTGACGAGCCGGGCGTAGTCGTCGTTGCGGGCGACCAGCTCGGCGTGGGGACCGCGGTCGGCAATCGCTCCGTCGACCAGGAAGAGCACCTCGTCGGCCAGGCTGATCGTCGCCTTGCGGTAGGCCACCACCACGAGCGTCGCGTCGTCGCCGCGCAGGCCAGCGAGGATCCGCGCCTCGACCTCCGGGTCGACCGCCGACGTCGCGTCGTCCAGGACGAGCAGGCGTGGGTGACGGACCAGCGCCCGGGCCAGGGCCAGTCGCTGACGTTGTCCGCCGGACAGGGTCGCTCCCCGCTCCCCCAGCCGGGAGTCGAGCCCCTCGGGCAGTGCCGCCACAAAGCCGTCGGCCTGGGCCGTGCGCAGCGCGGACCACACCTCCTCGTCGGGTACGTCGAGCCCGAGCGTCACGTTGCCGCGCACGGTGTCGTCGAAGAGGAACGCCGTCTGCGGGACGACGGCCTGGGTCCCGGCCAGGACGCCACGACGCAGGTCGCGCAGGTCGTGCCCGTCGACCCGGATCGCGCCGGCGTCCACGTCGACCAGGCGGGCGAGCAGCGTCGTGATCGTGCTCTTGCCGGACGCGGTCGCGCCGACGAGGGCGACCGTGCGGCCGGGCTCGACGGCGAAGGTCAGCTCGCGCAGGAGGGGCCGGTCGGGCTGGTAGCCGAACGACGCACGGTCCACCTCGAGCCGGGCGCCGCCGGTCTGCGACGGGAGCTCACGGTCGCCGTACTCCATCGCGCCGGAGGCCCTCAGCACGGCGGCGACCCGGCGGTACCCGACGACGCTGCGCGGGAAGTCGCCGAGCAGCCAGCCGATGGAGCGGATCGGGAAGGAGACGACCGTGAGGAGGTAGGCGATCGTGACGACGTCACCCGGTGCCGTCGCACCGGAGGTCACCCGGTGCACGCCGAGGACGAGCACGACGAGGACGGCGATGTTGGGCAGCGCCGCGAGCGTCGGGTCGAAGGCCGCCCGGATCCGGCCGACCTTGATGTTGGCCTCGCGCAGCTCGGCCGCCTTGGCCCGGAAGCGTTCGGTCTCCTCCGGCTCGCGGCCCAGCGTCTTGACCACGAGAGCACCGTCGAAGGACTCGTGCGCGATCTCGGACAGCTCGGCCCGCAGCTGTTGTGCCCGCGTCGCCCAGCCCTGCGCCAGCCGCTGGTAGACGACATTGGTGCCGATCACGACCGGGAAGACCAGCAGGCCCACGACGGCCAGCGCGAGGTCGGTGAACAGCATCTGGACGACGGCGATGACCATCATCGCGACCGTTCCCACCGCCATCGGCAGCGGCGCGATCGGTCCCCAGGCAGCCTCGACGTCGGAGTTGGCGTTGGAGAGCAGCTCGCCCGTCGGGTGCTTCTGGTGCCAGGCCATCGGGAGCTGGAGGTACTGGCGGGTGACCGCGCGGCGGCTGTGCGCCTGCATGCGGTACTGCATGATCCCCGCGCCGAGGCGTCGCGCGACGATGCCGACCGCGCGCAGGATCGCGACGGCCACGAACAACCCGAGGACGGCCCAGAGCAGCCCGGAGCCGATCTCGCCGTCGCGGAAGGCAGGAAGGACGACGTGGTCGGTCGACCAGCCCAGGACCCAGGCGTCGGCGACGGTGAGGGCACCGAACAGGACGCTGCCCAGCGTGGAGAGGGTGAAGATCCACGGTTCACGCTTGATCGCGACCCAGAGGACGCCGAATCCGGCGGACGTCGTCCCCGTGACCGCCGTTGGACTGCTCGCCGTCGCCACTCGTCCCTGCTTCCCGCCTCGATGCGCGACCGATCCGATCACGGCCGCAACCAACCCCAACCACCGGTCGGTCGGAGACTATTCCGCAGGGTCGAGGCGCCGACCCATCGGCGGCCTGTGGAGAACCACCGGTTGTCCACAGGCCGCCGCTGCGGCGGTTGCGAACAGGCGGCATCACGCCGAGGCTCGTGCCACCACCGACGAGAGGAAGGGCACCGTGGACACCACCGGTTCCCGCCTCGGGATCCTCTGCGTCGCGCTGCTCTGCCTGAGCGCGTGCGCGGGTCCCGCGGCCGAAGCACCCGACCTGCGCACACCCCCGGCGCGCGAGACTCCGTCCGGACCACTCGGCACCGGCGCCGGGCCGGGCGCCGACGGGCTCGACAGCCCGCGAGGGCAGGGCTCGCCCTAGCGGACGGGGTGGCCCGCCTGCGCCAGCGACGACTTCACGTCGGCGATCTTCAGGGTTCCGAAGTGGAAGACAGTGGCCGCGAGGACCGCGTCCGCGCCGGCGTCGACGGCCGGGGCGAAGTGCTCGACGGCCCCGGCGCCGCCGGAGGCGATCACCGGGATGGAGACCTCGCTGCGCACCGCGCGGATCAGGTCGAGGTCGAAACCGTCGGTGGTGCCGTCGGCGTCCATCGCGTTGAGCAGGATCTCGCCCGCACCCAGCTCGGTGGCACGCACGGCCCACTCGATGGCGTCGATCCCGGCGGACTGGCGCCCCCCGTGCGTGGTGACCTCGAAGCCTGAGTCCGTCGAGACACCCGAGCCGGGCAGCACCCGACGGGCGTCGACGGACAGCACGAGGACCTGGTTGCCGAAGCGCTGCGCGATCTCGGAGATGAGCTCCGGGCGACGGATCGCAGCAGTGTTGACCGCGATCTTGTCGGCCCCGGCGCGCAGCAGGCGGTCGACGTCCTCGACCGAGGACACTCCTCCGCCGACGGTGAGCGGGATGAAGACCTGCTCCGCCGTGGCCGAGACGATCTCCATCGTCGTGGCCCGCCCCTCGTGGGAGGCGGAGATGTCGAGGAAGGTCAGCTCGTCGGCGCCCTCGGCGTCGTAGAGCCGGGCGAGCTCGACCGGGTCACCGGCGTCGCGCAGCTCCTGGAAGTTGACGCCCTTGACCACGCGGCCGGCGTCGACGTCCAGGCACGGGATCACCCGGACGGCCAGGCTCACACCAGTCCGCCCTTGGTGAGCGCCAGCGCGTCCTCGAGGGTGAACTGGCCCGTGTAGAGCGCCGTGCCGGCGATCGCGCCCTCGACCCCGATCGAGACCAGGTCCATCAGTGCGCGGATGTCGTCGAGGGTGGTGACCCCGCCCGAAGCGACGATCGGACGCGACGTGGCGGCACAGACGTCCTGCAGCAGCTGGAGGTTGGGGCCCTGCAGCATGCCGTCCTTGTTGACGTCGGTGACGACGTAGCGGGCGCAGCCCTCACCGTCGAGGCGGGCCAGGGTCTCGTAGAGGTCCCCGCCCTCCTGGGTCCAGCCGCGCGCGGCCAGCGTGCGGCCACGGACGTCGAGGCCGACAGCCACCCGGTCGCCGTACGTCGCGATCGCCTTCGCGCACCACTCGGGCTGCTCGAGGGCCGCGGTGCCGATGTTGACCCGACGGCACCCGGTCGCCATCGCGGCCTCGAGGGACTCGTCGTCGCGGATCCCGCCGCTCATCTCGACGTGGATGTCGAGCTTGCCGACGATCTGGGCCTGGAGCTCGCGGTTGTTGCCGTGGCCGAAGGCGGCGTCGAGGTCGACGAGGTGGATCCACTCCGCCCCCGCCTCCTGCCAGCGAAGTGCAGCCTCGATCGGGTCGCCGAAGCGCTTCTCCGACCCGTCGACACCCTGCACCAGCTGGACGGCCTGGCCGCCCTTGATGTCGACGGCAGGAAGCATCTCCAGGTAGGCGTTCGTGGGGCTCACAGTGATCTCACCCAGTTCCTCAGCAGTTGCGCGCCCGCATCCCCCGACTTCTCCGGGTGGAATTGCGTGGCACAGAGTGGTCCGTTCTCGACGGCGGCGACGAAGTGGTCGCCTCCGTGCTCCGACCAGGTCACCTTCGGCTGGTGGCTGTCGGGTGTCCGGTCGTTGGTCTCGAGCGTCCAGTCACGGACGCCGTAGGAGTGGACGAAGTAGAAGCGCTCGTCCTCGATGCCCGCGAAGAGCCGCGTGTCCGGGGGTACGGCGACGGTGTTCCAGCCCATGTGCGGCACGATCGGCGCCTGCAGGCGCTCCACGACGCCGGGCCACTCGTCGCACCCCTCGGTCTCGACGCCGTGCTCGATCCCCTTCGCGAAGAGGATCTGCATGCCCACACAGATGCCCAGCACCGGTCGGCCCCCGGAGAGGCGACGTCCGATGATCCGCTCGCCACGGATCGCACGCAGGCCACGCATGCAGGCGTCGTAGGCACCCACGCCCGGCACGAGGAGACCGTCGGCCTCCAGCGCGGCGTCGAAGTCACCGGTGAGGGTGACCTCGGCCCCGGCGCGCTCGACAGCGCGCACGGCGGAGCGCAGGTTGCCGGAGCCGTAGTCGAGGACGACCACGGACGGCTTGCGTTCGCTCATCTGGTTACAGAGCGCCCTTCGTGGAGGGGATGCCGGTCTCGCGCGGGTCGAGGGCCACGGCGTCGCGGAAGGCGCGGGCGAACGCCTTGAACTGCGTCTCGACGATGTGGTGCGGCTCGCGGCCGGCCAGGACCCGCACGTGCAGGGCGAAGTGGCCGTGGAAGGCGATCGACTCGAAGACGTGCTGCGTGAGCGAGCCGAGGTAGGACACGCCCGAACCGCCGAGGGCGACGTACTGCTGGCCCTCGGGCTCACCGGTGTGGACGCAGTACGGACGACCCGAGACGTCGACGACCGCGTGCACGAGCGCCTCGTCGAGCGGGACGGTCGCATCGCCGAAGCGACGGATGCCGGCCTTGTCGCCGAGTGCCTGGCGCAGCGCCTGGCCGAGGGCGATCGCGGTGTCCTCGACCGTGTGGTGGGCGTCGATGTGGACGTCACCCTCGGTCTGGACGGTCAGGTCGACCAGCGCGTGCCGGGCGAAGGCGGTGAGCATGTGGTCGTAGAAACCGACCCCGGTGGAGATGTCGTGCCGGCCGCTGCCGTCGAGGTCGACCTCGACGACGACCTTCGACTCGCTCGTGGCTCGCTCCACGCGTGCGCTGCGGCTCATGCTCGTTCTCCGTTCACATCGATGAGGGCGTCGCGGAAGGCGGCCATCTCGTCCGGCGTACCGACCGAGACCCGCAGCCATCCCTCGGGTCCGGTCTCCCGGATGAGGACGCCTCTGTCCAGCAGACCCTGCCAGACAGCATGGCGGTCGGCGAATCGCCCGAACAAGCAGAAATTCGCGTCGGAGTCGGCGACGTCGTACCCCTGGTCCCGCAGCCACGCCACCAACGCGTCGCGCTCGGCGCGGAGCTCGTCCACCTTGCCGAGCAGCTCCGGCGCGTGCCGCAGTGCCGCGAGCGCGACCGCCTGGGTGACCGCGGACAGGTGGTAGGGCAACCGGACGACCCGGATCGCGTCACAGATCTCCGGCGCCGCGGCGAGGTAGCCGAGGCGCAGCCCGGCACCGGCGAACGCCTTGCTCATGGTGCGGGTCACGACGAGGTTGCGGTACGCCGGCAGCATCTCGAGCGCGCTCGGCACGCCCTCGCGGCGGAACTCGCCGTAGGCCTCGTCGACCACCACGATGCCGTCGTCGCCGGCGGCCTCACAGAGCACCGCCACCGCCTCGGGGGGCAGCGCCGTCCCGGTCGGATTGTTCGGGCTCGGCAGCAGGATGACGCTCGGCTGCTCCGACTTCACCAGGTCCCGGGCGGCATCGAGGTCGAGCGAGAAGTCCTCGGCCCGGTGCCCGGCGAGCCAGCGCGTGTTCGTGTCGCGGGCGTACTCCGGGTACATCGAGTACGTCGGCGCGAAACTCACCGCGGTGCGCCCCGGTCCCCCGAACGCCTGAAGCAGCTGCAGCATCACCTCGTTGGAGCCATTCGCTGCCCAGACCTGCTCGGGCACGATGCCGGTCGAGGTGTCCCGGGAGAGGTACCACGCGAGCGACTGGCGCAGCGCGACGAACTCACGGTCCGGGTAGCGGTTGAGGGTCATGGCCGCCTCGGCGGCCGAGGTCGCGATGTCGGCGACGCACGCGCTCGAGGGCCCGTAGGGGTTCTCGTTGACGTTGAGCTGGACGGGCACCTTGTCGATGGGGAGCTGGGGCGCCCCGTAGGGCTCGATCCCCCGCAGCTCCTCGCGCAGGGGCGGCCAGGTCGAGGCGCTCATCGCTGGACCCGCACCGAGACCGCGGCACCGTGGCCGGGCAGGTCCTCGGCCTCGGCGAGCGTCACGACGTGGCCCGCCACCTCGGCGAGCGCCTCGGCGGAGTAGTCGATGACGTGGATCGACTTCGTGAACGCGCGCACCGACAGGCCCGAGGAGTGACAGGCGCATCCCGCTGTCGGCAGTACGTGGTTGGACCCTGCGCAGTAGTCGCCGAGGCTGACCGGGGCGTGCGGACCGACGAAGATCGCCCCGGCGTTGCGGACCCGGGCTGCCCACGCGGAGGCGTCCTCGGTGTGGATCTCCAGGTGCTCGGCGGCATAGGCGTCCACGACGGCCAGACCCTGCTCGAGGTCGCGGACCAGCACGATCGCGGACTGCTGTCCGGACAACGAGGTGACGATCCGCTCGGAGTGCTTGGTCAGGGCGACCTGGCGGTCGAGCTCGACCTCGACCTCGGCGGCCAGTCGCTCCGAGGTGGTGACGAGC
This sequence comes from Nocardioides sp. Root190, assembly GCF_001428565.1. Taxonomy (GTDB): domain Bacteria; phylum Actinomycetota; class Actinomycetes; order Propionibacteriales; family Nocardioidaceae; genus Nocardioides. Next base: position 219,934 of record NZ_LMIA01000010.1, read on the forward strand.
ACGGCCGCTGCGAGCGGGTCGTGCTCGGCCTGGCTGATCAGGTCCGCGGCGACGAACGCCGCATCGCCGGTGTCGTCGGCAAGGATCGCGATCTCGGTCGGACCGGCCTCGGAGTCGATGCCGATCTGCCCCTTCAGGAGCCGCTTCGCGGTGACCACCCAGATGTTGCCGGGGCCGGTCACCAGGTCGACCCGGGCACAGGGACCGACGCCGTAGGCGAACATCGCGATCGCCTGGGCGCCGCCGACGGCGTACACCTCCTCGACCCCGAGCAGCGCACACGCGGCGAGAATCGTCGGGTGGACCGAGCCACCGAACTCCTTCTGCGGCGGGCTGGAGAGGGCGATCGAGGTCACACCGGCGATCTGGGCGGGAACGACGTTCATCAGCACCGAGGACACCAGCGGCGCGAGGCCGCCGGGGACGTAGAGGCCGACCCGGCCGACCGGCACCTTGCGGTGGGTCACGCGTGCGCCGGGACCGAGGTCGGTGACGGCGTCCTTCTCCAGCTCGTTGGCGCAGGTCGCCCGGAGCCGACGGATCGACTCGTCGAGGCCGGCACGGATGTCGGGGTCCAGGTTCTCGAGCGCGGCGCGCAGTGCCTCGGGGGCCACGCGGATGTCCTCGACGACCACGCCGTCGAACTTCTCACCGAACTCGCGCAGGGCCTCCAGACCCCGGGTCCGCACCTCCTCGCAGATCGCATGCACGGCCGGCACCGCTGCTTCGATGTCGAAGTCGGCACGGGGCACAGCTGCGCGGTAGTCGACCGCGACGTCGCCAGCGGTCGGCGTCGTGCGCAGGTCGATGCGACGGATGAGGGACATGCCCCCGATTCTACGGTCGAACGCAGCACTGCCCCGTAGGTTGGACACGTGACGGACCAGCTCCCGATGTTCCCGCTCAACGCGGTGCTCTATCCGGGGGTGAGTCTGCCGCTGCACGTGTTCGAGGATCGCTACCGCGCGCTGGTCCATCACCTCCTGCGGATTGAGGACCCGGCCGAGCGCCTGTTCGGCTCGGTGGCGATCCGCGAGGGCTACGAGGTCGGGGACCACGGCGCCCAGTCGCTGTTCCGGATCGGCGTCCGCATGCAGGTGACCGACGTCGAGGCGCACGCCGACGGAACCTTCGACATCGTGGCCGTCGGACGCGACCGGATCCAGCTCGACCGTCTCCGCACGACCGACACCTTCCCCATCGGCGAGGTCCGGGCCCTGCCCGAGCCCACCGACGAGGTGCCCGCCGAGATCGTCGACCGTGCCCGGGCGACCTTCGCCGCCTACCGCGCGGTGGTGAGCGAGATCTCGGCCGACCCGCTCGAGGGCAACCTGCCGAGTGACCCGCAGTACCTCTCCTGGACCCTCGCGGCGTGCTCTCCACTCCCCCTCGGCGAGCGCCAGGGTCTGCTCGAGGCCACCGACCCCGCCGAGCGCCTGATCCTGATCACCGACCTGCTGCGCGACGAGCTCCGCGCGATGAACGTGATCACCTCGCTGCCGGCGACCGAGGTCGCCCGCACGCGCTGGTCGCCCAACTAGGCCCACCCGCCGATGGCCAGGAAGAAGCCCGGCGGAACGCCGGCCACGACGGCGCTCGCCGATGCCGGCGTCGGGTTCACGCTCCACGAGTACGACCACGACGCCCGGGCTGCGTCGTACGGCACCGAGGCCGCCGAGGCGATGGGCGTCGATCCGGAGCGGGTGTTCAAGACGCTGTTCGTCGACGTCGACGGCCGACTCGTCGTCGGCGTCGTCCCGGTGTCGGGCCAGCTGGACCTGAAGGCGCTGGCCCGCGCCGTCGAGGGGCGCAAGGCGGCGATGGCCGACCCCCGGACCGCCGAGCGCGCGACCGGCTACGTCGTGGGCGGGATCTCTCCCCTGGGCCAGCGCAAGGCGCATCCGACCGTGGTCGACGAGTCCGCCTCGGGCCACGAGACGGTGTTCGTCTCGGCCGGCCGACGCGGTCTGGAGATCGAGCTCAGACCTGCTGAGCTGGTACGGCTGACGGCTGCTCGGGTCGCCGCCATTCGGAAGTGACCGACAGCATCAGGATCATGTGGCCGAGCAGCGCACCCACCGGCCAGGTGAGGTACGGCGTGGGGATCTCGAGGACGCCGTCGTCGTCGTTGAACAGCTCCTCGACGAACGTCGGGAGGTCGACGCGGCCGTTGGCCACCTCCAGATGACCCGGGAGCGTGGTCCCGATCTCGACGTCGTCCGCGCGCGCCTGGGGGTCCGGAGGACTCTGGGACAGCCCGATCAGCGTCATCAACGCCGCAGCCGCCACGCTGGCCAGGAGCACCGCGGCAAGACCCGGCACGGCCCGGTGGCGCGCGATCCAGCCGCCGAGGAGACCGAGCACGAGCGCGAGCCCGAAGCCGAGGACCACGAAGGTCGCCGTACCGGTGAAGTCACGGGTGACGCCCGGGTCGAACGGGTCGGGGTACCAGGTCGGACCCGCCTGGGTCTCGTAGACCTTGCCCACCGGCGGCGGCCCCCACCAGGTCCACCACAGCCACCCGCCGACAGCGCCGAGCGCGAGACCGAGCGCCAGCGGGACGAGGACAGCACGGAGCTCGGGGCCCTTCATGCGGAAGGTCATACGGCCAGGCATCCGGGGCCGAGGAGCTGCTTGAGATCGGCGAAGAGTGCCGGGCTGGGAGTCACCCGGAGATTGTCCCCCAGGCGCATGAGCTTGGTGGACTCGCGGCTCAGCAGCTGCAGCCGGACCTCCGTGAGACCGGGGTGCGTCGTCAGCACGTCACGCAGCTGCTGGACGACCGGGCCGGTGCACCGCGTCGACGGGAGGCTGATCACGACCGGACCGTCGCTGCGCTTGTCGAGGTCGGGGACGGTGACCTCCTGGCCGCGCAGCTGCGCGGTGTCGCGCTCCTTGTCCAGCTGGCCCCGGACCCGGATGATCGCGTCGTCGGTGAGATAGGGCGCCGCGAGTCGGTACGAGCTCGGGAAGAGCAGGACGTCGATGCCACCGTCGAGGTCCTCCAGCGTCACGGTGGCCCACGGGTCGCCGTTCTTGGTGATCTTGCGCTGGATGGAGGTCACCAGGCCGGCGACCGTGACCGTCGAGTTGTGCGGACGGTCCTCGTCGGTGACCAGCTGGCCGATGGTGCAGTCGGTGCCGTTGGACAGGACGTGCTCCAGGCCGAGCAGCGGATGGTCGGAGACGTAGAGGCCGAGCATCTCCCGCTCGTGGCCGAGCAGGGTCATCTTGTCCCACTCGTCGAGCTCCGGGATGGCCACGCTGACGCCGAAGCCACCGTCACCGCCGTCGTCGTCGCCCAGACCGGCGAACAGCGAGTCCTGGCCGATCGCCTCGTTGCGCTTGATGTCGACGTACTGGTCGACCGCGGTCTCGTGGATCGCCACCAGTGCCCGGCGCAGGTGCTTCATGTCGTCGAACGCGCCGGCCTTGATCAGCGAGTCGATGACCCGCTTGTTGCAGGCCTGGGCCGGCACCTTGGACAGGAAGTCGTTGAAGTCGGCGTAGCGGCCGTCCTGACGCCCCGCGACGATGCCGTCGACGACGTTGGAACCGACGTTGCGGATGGCGGTGAGGCCGAACCGGATGTCGCGGTCGACGGCGGTGAAGTTGTGGGCCGACTCGTTGACGTCGGGCGGGAGGACCTGGATCTTCATCCGCCGACACTCGTTGAGGTAGATGGCCATCTTGTCCTTGTCGTCCTTCACGGACGTCAGGAGCGCAGCCATGTACTCGGTCGGGTAGTTCGCCTTGAGGTAGGACGTCCAGTAGGTGATGACGCCGTACGCCGCGGAGTGCGACTTGTTGAAGGCGTAGTCGGAGAACGGGAGCAGGATCTCCCAGAGCGTGTCGATCGCCTTCTGGGGGTAGCCGCGCTCGAGCATGCCGGCCTGGAAGCCGGCGTACTGCTTGTCGAGCTCTTCCTTCTTCTTCTTGCCCATCGCGCGGCGCAGGTTGTCGGCCGCACCCAGGGTGAAGCCGGCGAGCACCTGAGCGATCGCCATCACCTGCTCCTGGTAGACGATCAGGCCGTAGGTCTCCCCCAGGACCGGCTCGAGCGCCTCGGCGAGGGCAGGATGGATCGGGTCGATCGGTTCGCGGCCGTTCTTGCGGCGGGCGTACCTGTTGTGCGAGTCCGCACCCATCGGACCGGGGCGGTAGAGCGCGCTGACCGCGGTGATGTCGGCGAACTTGTCGGGCTGCATCGAACGGAGCAGCGCGCGCATGCCGCCACCATCGAGCTGGAACACGCCGAGCGTGTCGCCACGGCCCATCAGCTCGTAGGTCGCGCGGTCATCGAAGGGGAGCTCCTCCAGGACGACCTTCTCGCCCCGGTTGGCCTCGATGTTGACCAGCGCGTCCTCGAGGATGCGCAGGTTGGAGAGCCCGAGGAAGTCCATCTTGACCAGCCCGAGCGACTCACACATCGGGTAGTCGAACTGGGTGATCACCGCGCCGTCCTGCGGGCGCGACATGATCGGGACGATGTCGATCAGCGGCTCGCTGGACATGATCACGCCGGCCGCGTGCACACCCCAGTTGCGGATCTGGCCCTCGAGGCCGATCGCGGTCTCGTAGATCGTGCGGACCTCGGCGTCGGACTCGTAGAGCGCCCGGAACTCGCCGCCGTCGTTGTAGCGCTTGTGCTCCGGGTTGAACATCTCCTTGAGCGGGACGCCCTTGCCCATCACGTCGGCCGGGAGCGCCTTGGTGATCTTGTCGCCGATGGCGAACCCGTGGTCGAGCACCCGGGCGGCGTCCTTGATGGCCGCCTTGGCCTTGAGCCGGCCGAAGGTCGCGATCTGGGCGACCCGGTCGGCGCCGTACTTGTCGCTGACGTAGTTGATGACCTCGCCACGACGCGCATCGTCGAAGTCGATGTCGAAGTCGGGCATCGAGGGACGCTCGGGGTTGAGGAACCGCTCGAAGAAGAGGCCGTGCTCCAGCGGGCAGAGGTCGGTGATGCGCAGGGCGTAGGCAGCGATCGAGCCCGCACCGGAACCACGTCCGGGGCCGACCCGGATGCCGTTGTCCTTGGACCAGCCGATGAAGTCGGCGACCACCAGGAAGTAGCCGCAGTAGCCCTTCTGGGAGACGATCGCGAGCTCCATCTCGACCCGGTCCCGCACCGCCTGGTCGAGCCGGTCGCCGGGATAGCGGGCCTCGATGCCGCGCCAGACCTCCTTGGCGAACCAGGACTCCTCGGTCTCGCCTGCCGGGACGTCGGCGCGCGCCATGTAGCCACCGGTGGAGTCGGTGAACTCCACCGAGCAGCGCTCGGCGATCGCGAGCGTGTTGTCGCAGGCCTCGGGCATGCCGAAGCGGTCGGCCCACAGCTCGCGCATCTCGGCGGCCGACTTGATGTAGTAGCCGCCGCCGTCGAACTTGAGCCGGTTGGTGTCGGAGAGCCGCTTGCCGGACGCGACGCAGATCAGTGCGTCGTGGGCGTCGGCGTCCTCGGGGTTGTTGTAGTGGGAGTCGTTGGTCGCGATCGGTGGGAGGCCGAGCTCCTTGCCCAGGCGCAGCAGGTCGTCGCGGACCCGCTTCTCGATCGAGATGCCGTGGTCCATGAGCTCCAGGAAGACGGAGTCCTTGCCGTAGATGTCCTGCAGCTCGGCTGCCTCGCGGACGGCCTCGTCCCACTGCCCCAGGCGCAACCGCGTCTGGATCGCGCCGCTCGGGCACCCCGTGCTGACGATGAGGCCCTTGCTGTAGGTCTGGAGGATCTCCTTGTCCATGCGGGGCTTGAAGTAGAAGCCCTCGAGGCTGGACAGGGACGACAACCGGAAGAGGTTGTGCATGCCCTCGGTCGTCTCGGCCCACATCGTCATGTGGGTGTAGGCACCGCCACCGGCGACGTCGTCGCCACCCTCCTCGGCCGCGTTGCCCTTGCCCCAGCGCACCCGGCGACGCTCACCGCGGGGAGTACCCGGGGTGATGTAGGCCTCGATGCCGATGATCGGCTTGACGCCGTACTTCTTCGCCTTGGAGTAGAAGTCGTAGGCACCGTGCAGGTTGCCGTGATCGGTCATCGCGATCGAGGACATGCCGAGCTCGTTGACGCGGCTGAACAGCCCGTCGAGAAGGGATGCTCCGTCGAGCATGGAGTACTCGGTGTGGACGTGCAGGTGGGCGAAATCCGCTCCCCCGGAACCGGCTGCCATCGGGTGTGGTGACTCCTCACAGTCGTGGGTGGACGCGGTCGGGGAAGGGGATCAGCCTACGCGACCGTCGGAGGCGATCGTCGGCGACACCTCCGACACTTTCCCTGGCCGGGTCGGCTCAGGCGCCGGGCCACTCCATCCGGATGTCGGGGGCCCGCTCCTCGTTGGCGGAGCCGTCCGTCCGGTCCCGCTCGACCAGCCCGCTGGCGAGGTAGAAGGCGTACGCCGGGGTGTTGCTCTCGAAGACCCAGAGCCCGAATCCGCGCGGATGACGGGCCTTGGCGAGGTCGAGCAGCGCGGTGCCCACGCCCCGCCCGGCATGGTCCGGATCGACGTACAGGTCGTCGAGCCAGGTCCGCGTGAAACGGACGTAGCCGATGAGCGTCTCACCGCGCAGCGCGACCCAGACCTCGTCGCCACCCGCGCCACCGATGCGCGAGGCGAGCCACGAGGCGACCTCGGTGTCCGTGTGCACCGGGGGCGGCATCGGCGCAGCCGCGCGCGCACGCAGGTGGACCAGCGCGACCGCAGCAGCGTCAGCGGAGGTCGCCGGCCGGAGCGTCAGGTCGACGACCACGCGGCTGGCTCAGTGGCTCTCGCGGACCACGTCGAGCGCCCGGGCGAGGTCATCGGGATAGGTCGACTCGTACTCGACGTAACCGCCGTCGGGGTGCTCGAAACCGAGCTTCACCGCGTGCAGCCACTGGCGCTCCATGCCGACCTTGCGGGCGAGCACCGGGTCGGCGCCGTAGGTGATGTCACCGACGCAGGGGTGCTTGAGCGCACTCATGTGAACCCGGATCTGGTGCGTACGACCGGTCTCGAGGTGGATCTGGAGCAGGCTCGCGAAGCGGTGGGCCTCGAGCGTCTCGTAGTGGGTGACGCTGTGCCGACCGTCGTCCATCACCGCGAACTTGTAGTCGAAGCGGGGATGGCGGCCGATGGGGGCGTCGATCGTGCCCTCGTGCGGGTCCGGGTGGCCCTGCACCAGCGCGTGATAGGTCTTGTCGACGGTCCGCTGCCGGAACGCGTTCTTGAGCACGGAGTAGGCGTGCTCGGACTTCGCGATCACCATCACGCCGGAGGTGCCGACGTCGAGGCGCTGGACGATGCCCTCGCGCTCCTTGGCCCCCGAGGTGGAGATCCGGAAGCCGGCGCCGGCGAGGTGCCCCACCACCGTCTGGCCGCGCCAGCCGGGCGAGGGGTGGACGGCGACACCGACGGGCTTGTCGATCACCACGATGGCGTCGTCGTCGTGGATGATCTTGATGCCCTCGACGATCTCGGGAACCACGGCGAGGAGGTCGACCTCGGCCGGGATCTCGACGTCGAGGATCGAACCGGCGAGGACCCGGTCGCTCTTGCCACCGACGCTCGCGCCGTCGATGCGGACCCGTCCCTCGGTGACGAGCTCTGCTGCGCGGGTGCGGGAGACGCCGAAGAGCTGGGCGAGAGCGACGTCGACGCGCTCGCCCTCGAGGCTGTCGGGAACCGGCAGACTGCGGTGATCGACCTGGGTCACGCCTTGTCCTCCGCCTTGTGCTCAGCCGTGTCGTCCGACTCGTCGCTCATCTTGGTGCCGTCGACAGCGATGCCCCGCAGCACCTGGACCAGGATCATCGCGACGCCCACGTTGATGCAGATGTCGGCGATGTTGAACACAGGCCAGTTCGGCAGCATCAGGAAGTCCACGACATGACCCCGGAACGGGCTCGGGTCGCGGAACAGCCGGTCGGTCAGGTTGCCGACGATGCCGGCGAACAGGAACCCCAGCGCCACGGCCCACCAGCGGTTGGCGAGACGTCGACTGATCCACAGCACGACGACGGTCGCGGTGCAGGCCAGCACGGCGAGCACGACCGTGAACCTGGTGCCGAGGCTGAAGGCGGCCCCGGGGTTGTAGGTCAGGTGGAGCTGCAGCACCTCGCCGACCAGCTCGACGTCGGGTTCGCCGGTGAGGTGGCGCACGGCCAGGACCTTCGAGACCTGGTCGAGGACCAGCATGACGACCGCGAGGACGGCGAACAGCAGCCACGTCCGCGGTGCTGCCAGCAGGGGGCTTCGGCTGCCTTCCGGGCCGTTGCCCCGGTCGTCTACCGGCGTTCCTCGCGCTGCTTGCATGTCATGCACAGTGTGGCACGCGGAAACGCCATGAGCCGCATCTTGCCGATCGGGTTCCCGCACGACTCACACACGCCGTAGGTGCCGTCGTCGATGCGACCCAGGGCCCGGTCGATCTGGGCCAGCTTGTCCCGTTCGTGCTGCAGCACGGTCAGTTCCTGGTCCCGCTCGAAGCTGGTCGCACCGAGGTCCGCCTGGTCCTGACCGGCACCGTCACCGGAGTCGCGGAGCAGACCGGTGAGGTCCTCCTCCTGCGCGGCGATGATCTCCGAGCTGTGGCCGTGCTGCTCGTGCAGGGCGGCCAGCACCTCGGCCAGCTCCGCCTTCGACCAGGCTGCCTCGTGATCGAGCACGACGAGCGCGGCCGGCTTGGTCTTGCGTGCGGCGGCGGACTTCGCGGCCGGAGCAGGGGCCGCCTTCTTGGCGGGAGCCGCCTTCTTCGCCGGAGCAGGGGCCGCCTTCTTGGCCGGGGCCGCCTTCTTCGCCGGAGCAGGGGCCGCCTTCTTGGCCGGGGCCGCCTTCTTCGCCGGAGCGGGAGCCGCCTTCTTGGCGGGAGCCGCCTTCTTGGCGGGAGCCGCCTTCTTGGCGGGAGCCGCCTTCTTGGCGGGAGCGGCCTTCTTGGCGGGAGCGGCCTTCTTGGCCGGTGCGGCCTTCTTGGCCGGTGCGGCCTTCTTGGCCGGTGCGGCCTTCTTGGCCGGTGCGGCCTTCTTGGCCGGTGCGGCCTTCTTGGCCGGTGCGGCCTTCTTGGCCGGTGCGGCCTTCTTGGCCGGGGCCGCCTTCTTGGCCGGGGCCGCCTTCTTGGCCGGGGCCGCCTTCTTGGCCGGGGCCGCCTTCTTGGCCGGGGCCGCCTTCTTGGCCGGAGCCGCCTTCTTCGCCGGAGCAGGAGCCGCCTTCTTGGGCGCAGCCTCCGTCGCGGCGGTGCCCTTGCGGGGCCGGATCATCTTGCGCGCTGCGGATGCGGCCTGACCGGCCAACGTCTTCTTCGTACTGCGGGCCATGGAGGACTCCTCAGAAGGGGCAGCCGGTGACGGAAATCGTCTGGCTGCTGCGGAGGGTAACGGCTGCAGCAGGCCGCACCAAGCAGGCTCACCGGCAAAAACACCACCGGCTGACCCGCAACAAGAGCGGACCAGCCGGTGGATCAAGCTTTCAGAAGCGCAGAACGAGTGGTTCAGGCCTCTTCTTCGCCGAGGATCGAGCGCAGCCGCTTGGGTGCGGGTGCCTCCTCGACCGGGGCGAGGGTGTCGCCCGGGGTCTGCAGCGACTCGAGCTGCTGGCTGAAGTAGCTCTTCAGGCGCGAGCGGTACTCGCGCTCGAAGGAGCGCAGCGTCTCGACCTCGGCAGAGAGCTTGTCGCGCTCCTTCTCGAGGTCACCGAAGAGCTGCGTACGACGCTCGGCGGTCTCGCTGTCGAGCATCTCCGCACGGGTGCGGGCGTCGGACTCGAGGCGGTCGGCCTTGACCTTGGCCTCGGACTCCAGACGCTCGGACTTGGTGCGAGCCTCGCCGACGATCTTGTCGGCCTCGTTCTTGGCGTCCTCGACGAGCTCGTCGGCGTTGCGCGTCGCGATCTCGAGCAGACGGGCAGCGGCGTTGGACGCCTCGGGCACCGTCTCCACGCGGATCGTCTGCACACCGCCGGCCGGCGCTGCGGCGACAGGCACCGGAGCAGGCGTCGGGGCGACCGGCTCGATCGGAGCCGGTGCGGCGACCGGAACCTCGACCGGAGCGATCTGGGGAACAGGCGCGAGCTGGGTCGGCGCGTCGTACGCGGCCGACGAACCGGACTGAGCGGCTGCCAACTTGGAGCGAAGGTCGTCGTTCTCCTGAGTCAGGCGGGCAAGTTCGGCCTCCACCTCATCCAGGAACTGGTCGACCTCGCCCATGTCGTAGCCCTCGCGCAGCCGGACCGGCGTAAAGCGCTTGTTGCTCACGTCCTCAGGCGTCAGCGGCATGACCTCACCTATCTTCGAAGTTCAAGGACAAACTAACTTTCACCGAACCTTAGCGCCTGCGGACGAGAAGCCCGCATCACCCGCGCACCGAGACGGTGTTCAGACCAGCAGTGTCGAGCGATTCACGCTCAGTGCTACGTACGCGAGGATCATCACGAGCAGGAAGCTGAGGTCCAGCGCGAAATTTCCGATGCGGATCGGCTTGATCACCTTGCGCAGACCAGCGATGGGCGGGTCCGTGACGGTGTAGCAGAGCTCGAGGAACACCAGCGCCACGCCACGGGGCTCCCAGGTGCGGGCGAAGGCCTGCACCCAGTCGGTGATGAAGCGCACCCACAGGAACGCGATGAAGGCGAAGAGGATGCCCTCGATGATCCAGCCGGCGATGCTCACGGTTGCCAATCTATCGGGTCGCGGGTGGCGGGTACGGACCCGGACCCTGCTCTGTGGCCGGGGATTTCGAGGTTCGGCGCTGGCGCGCCTCAATCACCGGGAACAGCTCGCGCCATGGGCTCAGCTCTGGTTGAAGAAGTCCCGGTCCGCGATGCGCTGCTTGTCCTCGGCGGCCACGGTGACGTTGGGCGGCGAGAGGAGGAAGACCTTGTTGGTCACCCGCTCGATGCTGCCACGCGTGGCGAAGATGAGGCCGGCGGCGAAGTCGACAAGACGCTTGGCGTCGGAGTCGTCCATCTCGGTGAGGTTCATGATCACCGGGATGCCCTCGCGGTAGGACTCGCCGACCGAGCGTGCGTCGTTGTAGGTCGTCGGGTGCAGCGTGGTGATCCGGGACAGCTCGGCCACGGTCGGCTGCGGGGCGACCGCAACGGGCCGTCGGCGCTCGTCGAGGTCGGCGACCGGGTTGGACGGCACGGCGCGTACGGGACGGGCCTGGCGGGGCTCGCGCGCTTCACGCGCGGGAGCCTGCTCGGCGATCTCGTCGTCGTACTCGTCATAGCCGGTGTCTTCCAGCAGGCCGAGGTACTCGCCGATCCTGCGCATCGCACCGCTCATGACTGTTGCCTCCGTGATCCGTGCCCTCGGGTCTCGAGGGCAACTGGTGGTGTTCTGGACATTACTGGACGTGGACCCTTGATCCGAGGACCGCGGAGCCGACGCGCACGTGTGTCGCGCCGACGGTGATCGCGGCCTCCAGGTCGCCGCTCATGCCGGCGGAGAGGAGGGTCGCGGTCGGGAACTGCTGGACGAAGCGTTGACGGATCCCGGCGAGCCGATCGAAGGCCACGACGGGGTCCTCCCCCAGCGGCGCGACGGCCATCAGGCCGCGCAGGGACAGCTCGGGGGCGGCGGCGACGTTCTCGGCGAGCCCTGCCAGGTCGTCGGGGTCGGCGCCGGCACGGTGGTCAGCTCCCGGCGGGTCGAGGCTGACCTGGAGCAGGACGTCGAGCCGGCGCTCCGACTCCCCTGCTCCCCGGGCCAGCCGGGAGACGAGGGAGGTGCGATCGACGGACTCGACGACGTGGGAGTAGCGGGCGACGGCGGCCGCCTTGTTGGACTGCAGGGCGCCGATGAAGTGCCAGCGCAGCGACAGGTCGCCGACGTCGGCGGCCTTGGCCTCTGCCTCCTGGTGGCGGTTCTCGCCGACGTCGCTGACCCCGAGGTCGGCCAGGATGCGCACGTCGCTCGCCGGGAAGAACTTGGTGACGACGACCAGCTCGACCCGATCCTCGCGGCCGGCAGCAGCGGCAGCGAGGTCGATGCGTTCGCGGACAGCTCGGAGCCTGGCCTGCAGCTCGTCGTGACGGGTCATGGCAGCCACACCAGTCCGGCGAGTCGTCCGGCGTCCGCACCGTCACGCCGGAAGGAGTGGAGCGTGGCGCTCTCGCGGGTGCAGCCGCCGACGGTGGTCGCGGTGACGCCGGCGGCCGCCAGCTGCGCGGCGACACCGGCACCGAGGTCCAGGGACGGCGTGCCCCACGTCGTCTGCGCGTGGGTGGCCGGCACCCGCGCGGCGATCTCCGTGCGCATCGCCTCGGGCACCTCGTAGCAACCGCCGCAGATGTGTGGTCCGATCCACGCCAGGATCTCGCCGGCACCGAGCGCGCGCATCTGCTCGACGGTGCGGGTCACCACGTCGAGCTCGACCCCGCGTCGACCGGCGTGCGCTACCCCGAGCACCCCCGCCTCAGCGCTGGCGAGGAGGACGGGCACGCAGTCGGCCACCCGGACCATCAGCGCCGTGCCCGCCAGGGTCGTGACCATGCCGTCACCCACGGGGAGGGCCCGGACGTCCCCGGGACGGTCCAGGACCACGACCTCGCACCCGTGGACCTGATCGGTGCGCGCGAACGCGACGCCCAGCTCGGCGCCGAGCAGTCCGAGCGCGCCCTCGAGGTCGCCGCGCTCCGCGACGTCGATCGAGACGTCCGTGAACGCGACCTCGACCCGGCGCCCACCAGTGGCGGGATCCGGGTCGAGGTGATCGCGGAACGAGAACACGACTACTTGAGGAAGTCGGGCACGTCCAGGTCGTCGCCGTCGTCGAACTGCATCGGCGCCGGGGTGGTGCGGGCACCGACGGGCTGCGGCTCGACCGGGGCGTTGTCCCTGGTCTGGCTGGCCTGCGCCGGGGACTGCTCCTGGCGAGCGGTCGACGGGCTGGCGGCGGGGGTGCTCGGACGCGAAGCCACCGCGGCCGCCTGCTGGCGGCGTGCTGCGGACTCGTCACGACGCTTGGGCAGGCCGCCGTCGAACCCGGCGGCGATGACCGTCACCCGCACCTCGTCGCCGAGGGCGTCGTCGATGATCGTGCCGAAGATGATGTTGGCGTCCTCGTGGACCGAGTCGGCCACCATCGCGGCGGCCTCGTTGATCTCGAAGATGCCGAGGTCGGAGCCTCCCGCGATCGAGAGCAGCACGCCGTGGGCGCCGTCGATCGACGCCTCGAGCAGGGGGCTGCTGATCGCCATCTCGGCTGCCTGCAGCGCCCGGTTCTCCCCGCGCGCGGAGCCGATGCCCATCAGGGCCGAGCCGGCGTTGCTCATGACCGCCTTGACATCGGCGAAGTCGACGTTGATCAGGCCCGGGGTGGTGATCAGGTCGGTGATGCCGGAGACGCCCTGCAGGAGCACCTGGTCGGCCTGCTTGAACGCGTCGAGCATCGACACGTTGCGGTCCGAGATCTGGAGCAACCGGTCGTTCGGGATCACGATGAGGGTGTCGACCTCCTCGCGGAGACGCTCGATGCCCTCGTCGGCCGACTTCTTGCGGCGGGCACCCTCGAAGGTGAAGGGCCGCGTCACGACACCGATCGTCAGCGCACCGAGGGAGCGCGCGATCCGGGCCACGACGGGCGCGCCGCCGGTGCCGGTGCCGCCGCCCTCGCCAGCGGTGACGAAGACCATGTCGGCGCCCTTGAGCACCTCTTCGATCTCCTCGGCGTGGTCCTCGGCGGCCCTGCCGCCGACGTCGGGGTTGGCGCCCGCACCGAGTCCGCGGGTCAGCTCCCGACCGATGTCGAGCTTCACGTCGGCGTCGCTCATCAGCAACGCCTGCGCGTCGGTGTTGATGGCGATGAACTCGACGCCCTTGAGCCCGACCTCGATCATGCGGTTGACGGCGTTGACGCCACCACCGCCAATGCCGACGACCTTGATGATCGCCAGGTAGTTCTGTGCTGCAGCCACGGCGGCTCACCCCTCCTGTAGGTGTGGATCCGAATGAGGACAGCCGGACCGCTTCCCCGGGCCCGACTGACGAGCTGAAACCCTGACCCTCAACCTGAGGGTTATAGTTATGTCAACCTCGTCGTGCTGACGACAGTAGGTACGCCGGTCCTGTGCACGGCGCAGACACGCCGCGCCACTGTCGAGGAGACGCGAAATCAGCGGGTGGTCGGGGCTCCGGGCACCGAGACGTCGTACGTCGTGGCCTTCTGGCCCAACAGGTCGAGCAGCACCGCGGCCTTGTCCTCGGACTGGTCCGCACTCCCCCACCGCACCAGCCGGCCGTCGCGCAGGTGCAGGAGGATCTCGTCGACGGTGCGGACCTCGACGTGGTCGACCAGCTCGGCGACCTCGCCGTCGAGAGCAGCCACGACGGCCGCGCCCTCGCGCAGTGCGTCACGGTCGGCGCCGGCGCCGACCTTCACCCGGGGCAGCCCGTCACGGGCGCGCTGCGGCGCCGGGAAGGCGTTCCCGTCCGCGTCGAGCGCCACGACCTTCGTCCCCCGGTCGAGCACCGCGATCGGCACCCGCTCCACGATCTCGATCCGGATGTCGTGGGGCCACTTGCGCGACACGTCGACGCTCTTGACGGCCGCCAGCGACTTGACCCGCTTCTCGATCGAACCGAGGTCGATCTGGACCAGCTGGTCCCCGGTCGGCACCTCGGCCGCGGCCAGGACCTGCTTGTCGTCGACCAGGTCGTTGCCGATCAGCTCGACTCCCTCGGCCCGCAACCAGGACGAGAAGTAGAGGGCGTAGATCCCGAAGCCGAGCAGCAGGACCGCTGCGGTGCCGCCGACGATGTAGCGCCACGTCAGCCAGCGGCGGGCGCGCTGGCGTCGGGCAAAGGCCTTGCGGGCGCGCTCCTGGAGGGAGAGCGCGGTCCGGTTCCTAGCCACGCGCCCGCTCCGCCAGCGCGGTGAGGAGCAGCGGAGCCAGTGCCGTGACGTCGCCGGCGCCGAGGGTGAGCAGCAGGTCCCCCGGTCGGGCGAGGCCCACCAGCATGGGGACCGCGTCCTCGCGGTCGGCGACGAAGTGGACCCGGTCAGGAGGAAGTGTCACCGCGCCGGCCACCAGGGCGCCGGTGACCTCCGGGTCGGGGTCCTCGCGCGCGACGTAGACGTCGAGGACGACGACCTCGTCGGCCGCAGCGAGCTCGGCACCCATCGCGGTGCCGAAGATGCGGGTCCGCGAGACGAGGTGGGGCTGGAAGCAGACGATCAGGCGCTGGTCGCCCGACACGAGCGAGCGGGCGGCCTCGAGGTCGCCGCGGATCTCGCTCGGGTGGTGGGCGTAGGAGTCGTGGACCCGCACCCCGCCCGCCTCACCGATCGGCTCCATGCGTCGCTTCGCGCCGCGGTGCCGGGCCAGCCCCCGGACGAGGGCGGCCGGGTCTGCGCCGAGCTCGAGGCCGACCGCCAGGGCGTAGAGCGCGTCCTGGGCGTAGTGCCGCCCCGGGACGGCCAGCTCGACCACGCCGAGGTCCTCCCCGCGTGCCTCGACGCGGAACCGGGTCCCGCCACCTTCGATGACGAGGTCGTGTCCGCGCACGGTGGCACCGTCGAAGAAGCCTGCGGTCACGTCCGCCAGGTCTGCACGGTCCGCGATCGTGACCCGGGCGCGACGGGCGAACTCCGCGAAGGCGGCGTCGTACGCCTCGGAGGTGCCCCAGTGGTCGAGGTGATCGGCGTCGACGTTGGTGATCACGGCGATGTCGGGGGTGTAGACGAGGAAGGCGCCGTCGGACTCGTCTGCCTCCACGACGGCGACCGGTCCGGCGCCCAGCCGGGCGTTGGTGCCGAGCGTCTCGACCTCGGCGCCGATCGCGAAGATCGGGTCGATGCCCGCCTCCTGGAGCGCGACGGTGGTCATCGCGGTCGTGGTGGTCTTGCCGTGGGTCCCGGCGATCGCGACCACCGAGCGGCCGAGCAGCACGGACTGGAGCCCGGCCGACCTCGGCCACAGGCGGAGCCCGCGTGCCGTCGCGGCGACGATCTCGGGGTTGTCCTCACGGGCGGCGGTCGTCGCGACCACGGTGTCGACGCCGTCGAGGTGCGAGGCGTCGTGGCCGACGTGGACGGTGATCCCCTCGCTGCGCAGTGCCTGCACGACCGCGGAGTCGTTGGCGTCGCTGCCGCTGACGGCGATCCCGGCGCCGTGCATCAGCCGGGCGATCCCGGAGAGTCCGGCGCCGCCGATGCCGACGAAGTGGACCCGTCCCAGTCGGTCCGCGGCCAGGATCTCGTCGGGGACCGGGATCTTCACCGTCGGGCCCCGCTCACTCCGGCCGCGTCGCGGATGATCCGGGCCAGTCGCTCGTCCGCGTCGCGCGGGACCAGGTGCGCCGCGGCGCTGCCCATCGCAGCCAGGCGAGCAGGGTCGGCGCACAGGTCGGGCACGGTGTCGGCGACGTAGTCGGCGTTGAAGTCGGCGTCGTCCACCAGGAGCGCACCCCCCGCATCGACGACCGGGCGGGCGTTCTGGACCTGCTCGCCGTTGCCGATGGCGAGCGGGACGAAGATGGCGGGGACGCCGGTGGACGACGCCTCCACGACGCTCGAGGCGCCGGCGCGACAGATCATCAGGTCTGCTGCGGCCAGCGCGAGATCCATCCGGTCCACGAACGGGAGCACGACGTAGGGAACCCCGGTCGGAACCGGGGTGGACCAGCTCGGATCACTGGCACCGTTGGGCCCGATCACGTGCAGGACCTGGACCCCCGCGGACCCGAGCGCCGCGGCCGCACCACTGACGGCCTGGTTCAGCCGCCGGGCCCCCTGGGAGCCACCGGTGACCACCAGGGTCGGCAGGTCGGCATCGAGACCGAAGAACGACCGGGCCTCGGCACGCAGCGCACCGCGGTCGAGCGTCGCGATCATCTGCCGGATCGGCAGGCCGACGTACTCGGCGTTCCTCAACGGGGTGTCGGGAAAGCTCACCGCGACCCGGGTCGCCACGCGGGCGCCGAACTTGTTGGCGATGCCGGGCAGGGCGTTCTGCTCGTGCACGACCAGTGGCAGCTTGCGCCGGCGCGCGGCGACGTAGACGGGCATCGAGACGTAGCCGCCGTAGCCGACCACCACGTCGGGGCGGACGTCGTCGATCACCTCCATGGCGGCCTTGACCGCTGTGCGCAGTCGGCTCGGCACCAGGGCGAGGTCCTTGCCGGGCTTGCGGGGCAGCGGCACCGGCGGCACCAGCCGCAACGGATAGCCGGCTGCCGGCACCACCTTGTTCTCGAGGCCACGAGGGGTACCGAGGCAGGTGATCTCGACATCGGGGTCGAGGCGTCGCAGGGCATCTGCGGTGGCGAGCAGTGGCGAGGTGTGCCCCGCCGTTCCCCCACCGGCCAACAAGACTCGCACGCCGCCAACCTACCGGCGGGCCGAGAGCCCGGCGGACCGGGCCTTGCGCCGCTGCTTGAGCGCGCGGGCCGCCGCGGGCTCACGCCGCGCGAAGCCGATCACCAGGCCGAGCGCGGCCAGTGTCGGGAGCAGGCTGGAACCGCCGTAGGACACGAGCGGCAGCGGGATCCCGATGACCGGCAGGAGCGCCAGCACCATGCCCACGTTGATGATCATCTGCCCGAGCAGCCACACGACGATGCCGAAGGTGCAGTAGCGGACGAAGGGGTCGCGCGCCTCGCGGGCCACGCGCACGCCGGCGTAGGCGATGACGAGGAACAGGCCGATGACCAGCAGGGTGCCGACCAGCCCGAGCTCCTCGCCCAGGACGGCGAAGATGAAGTCGGTGTGGGCCTCGGGCAGCTGGCCCCACTTCTGTTGGCTCGCCCCGATCCCCTCACCGAAGACGCCACCGCTGGAGAGTGCGTAGAGACCGTGGGCCGGCTGCCAGCCCGTGCCGTGGTAGTCCTTGAAGGGATCGATGAAGTTCACCAGTCGCGCGGCTCGCACCGACGAGGTGGCGGCGAGGGCCAGGGCCAGCGTCGACACCGAGAGCAGCGCGATGAAGAACAGCTTGCCGGGCGCTCCGACCACCCAGAGCATCGCCACGAGCAGCGCGAAGAAGACCAGTGCGGTGCCGAGGTCGCGGCCGAAGATGACCAGGCCCGTCGCCAGCGCCATGCCGGGCACGACCGGCACGAGCATCTGGTGCAGGCTGCCCAACCGTCGTTCCTTGTTGGCATAGATGTGGGCGGCCCAGATCACCAGCGAGAGCTTCGCGATCTCCGACGGCTGGATCTGCAGCGGGCCGATCGCCAGCCAGTTGGTGTTGCCGTTGATCTTGACCCCGACGACCGCCGTGAGCGCGAGCATGACCAGCGAGATCGAGAAGGCGGGATAGGACAGCCCGCGGACCCAGCGCACCGACACCCGCGAGGCGATGAAGGCGCACGGAACGCCGATCAGCACCCACATCACCTGACGCCGCACGACCGTGTAGGAGTCGCCCGTCTTCTGGTACGACGCCACGCTGGACGCGCTCAGCACCATGATCAGGCCGATGGTCAGCAGGAGCGCCGTGGCGCCGAGGAGCAGGTAGTAGGTCGTCAGCGGGCGATCGAGCGCGACCTTGAGGGCGCTGACCCAGCTCGGGCGGCGGACCGCGGCCCTGGGGCGGAGCGAGAAGCGGAACTTCTCGGGGTTCGCTGTGGTGATGACCCGTCCCCCGCTTCCTGACTCAGTGCTCCTCGACGTACCCGGTGACCGCCGCGGCGAACGCGTCACCCCGTGCGGCGTAGTCGGCGAACTGGTCCATCGAGGCGCATCCCGGGGCCAGCAGCACCGTGTCGCCCACCTGGGCGAGCGTTGCGGCTGCCGCGACGACGCGCCTCATCCGGTCGTCACCGGCCACGACGCCAGTTTCGTCGGTGTCCACGTCGATCACCGGCACATCGGGAGCGTGTCGCGAAAGCGCGTCGGCGATGATCCCCCGGTCCCGGCCGATCAGCACGACACCGCGGAGCCGGTCCCCCAGCTGGCGGACCAGGTCGTCGAAGCGTGCACCCTTGGCGAGACCGCCGGCCACCCACACCACCGGGGCGAACGCGGCCAGCGAGGAGGCGGCGGCGTGCGGGTTGGTGGCCTTGGAGTCGTCGACCCAGGTGATGCCGGCGTGCTCGGCGACCACGGCGATCCGGTGCCCGTCGGGCTGGAAGGCGCGGAGCCCGTCGCGCACCGCGGACTGGCTGACGCCGTGGGCACGGGCGAGGGCGGCCGCCGCGAGGGCGTTGGCGATGAAGTGGGGCGCGGTCGAGGCGAGGTCCTCGAAGGTACACAGCTCGGCGGCGCTGGTCGTGCGCTGCTCGATGAACGCGCGGTCGACGAGGATGTCGTCGACGACGCCGACCATGCCGGGCCCGGGGACACCGAGGGTGAACCCGATGGCGCGGGCGCCCTCGACGACGTCGGCCTCGCGCACCAGCCGCTCGGTCTCCGGGTCGGCGGCGTTGTAGACGCACGCCCGCTCGACGCCCTGGTAGATCCGGCCCTTGTCGTGGGCGTAGCCGACCATCGGGTCGACCTCGGAGCCGGCCGGTCCGTCGTACCAGTCCAGGTGGTCCTCGGCGACGTTGAGGACCACCGCGCTCTCGGCAGCGACCGTGTCGGTGTAGTGGAGCTGGAAGCTCGAGAGCTCGACGGCGATCACGTCGTAGGGCTCCGGGTCCATGACGGCCTCGGTCAGGGGCAGTCCGACATTGCCGGCCGCGACGCTGCGGAGTCCGGCCGCGCGCAGGATGCTGTCGAGCATCTGCACGGTCGTCGTCTTGCCGTTGGTGCCGGTGACGCACAACCACGGCGCGGGGTGCTCGGGATCGCGCAACCGCCAGGCGAGCTCGACCTCACCCCAGACCGGGACGCCGCGCTCCCGTGCGGCCAGGATGATCGGGGCGTCCGGCCGGAATCCGGGCGAGACGACGAGGACGTCGGTGTCCTCGGGCAGCACGGAGGTCGCGCCCTCGTGGACGTCGATGCGGGCACCGAGCACCTCGAGCAGCTCGACGCGCTCGAGGATCTTCGGGTTCACCGACTCGGCGACCGCGTGCACCTCGGCACCGAGGTGGAGCAGGTTGTCGACGGCGGCGGCACCGCTCGCGCCGAAACCGGCGACGACGGCACGCACGCCCTCCCAGGAGTCCGCGCGACCGAGGTCGCTGGGGTCGGGACGGGTCACGGCAGGGTCCTCACAGCCTCGAGACCCACTCCGCGTAGAACACGCCGAGACCGGTCGCGACGAAGAGACCGGTGATGATCCAGAACCGGATGACCACGGTGACCTGTTCCCATCCGAGCATCTCGAAGTGGTGGTGGATGGGGGCCATCCGGAAGATCCGCTTGCCCTTGGTGAGCTTGAAGAAGCCGACCTGCATCATCACCGAGACCGTCTCGAGGACGAACAGGCCGCCGAGGATGACGAGCAGCAGCTCGGTGCGGGTCAGGATCGCGAAGCCGGCCAGCGCGCTGCCGAGCGCGAGCGAGCCGGTGTCGCCCATGAAGATCTTGGCCGGGGACGCGTTCCACCACAGGAAGCCGAAGCAGGCTCCGGTGATCGCGGCACCGATGATGGCCAGGTCGAGCGGGTCGCGGACGTTGTAACAGGTGGCGCTCGGCTCGTCCTGGCAGAACTGGTTGTTCTGCCAGATGTTCACCAGCGTGTAGGCACCGAAGACCATCACCGACGCGCCGGCGGCCAGCCCGTCGAGTCCGTCGGTCAGGTTGACGGCGTTGCTGAAACCGGCCACGAAGAGCCAGATCAGCAGCAGCGCGAGGATCGTGGGCAGCACGAACCAGTCGAGCTCACGGAGGAACGAGACCTTCTCGCTCGCCGGCGTACGACCGTTCTCGTCCTCGAGCCACGGCGAGAGCGCCAGCCAGCCGAAGACGAGGGCGATGATCGTCTGCCCCGCCATCTTGGCCTTGCTCCGCAGGCCGAGGCTGCGTTGCTTGGAGATCTTGATGAAGTCGTCGAGGAACCCGACCAGGCCCATCCCGACGAAGAGGAACAGCAGGAGCAGCGCCGAGGCGCTCGGCGTGGTGAGCGTGATCAGCTTCGCGGCGAAGTAGCCGATGACCGCGGCGAGGATGATCACCACGCCGCCCATCGTCGGCGTGCCGCGCTTGGTGTGGTGGCTCGTGGGTCCGTCGTCGCGGATCTCCTGGCCGTAGCCCCACTGCGTGAACAGGTTGATGACCACGCGGGTGCCGAGCAGCGAGATCAGCAGCGCGATGCCCCCACCGAGCAGGATCGCTCTCACGGCGTCGTCTCCTCCAGCAACTGGTCCACCACCCATTCCAAGGCGACGCCCCGCGACGCCTTGACGAGGACGACGTCCTCCGGTCCGGCATTCTGCCGCACCCAGGCCGCGGCTTCCTCCCGCCCCGCCGTGACGATCACCTCACCGACCCCGGAACCGGCACCCTCGGCGATCCCGCGGGCAGCCTCACCGACGACCACGAGGACGTCGACAGCCATCCGGGCGGCCTCAGCGCCGACGGCGCGGTGACCGGCATCGTGCTCGGAACCGAGCTCCTTCATCTCCCCCAGGACGGCGAGGGTACGACGCGAGCCGCTCGTCCCGATCGAACGGAGCGCCTCGAGAGCGGCCCTCATCGAGTCGGGGTTGGCGTTGTAGGTGTCGTTGATCACGACGAGCCCGTCGGCGCGTTCGGCGAGCTCCATGCGCCACCGCGAGGCCGACGCGGCGCCCGCGAGCGCCGACGCCACCTCGGGCAGGGAGAAGCCCGCGGCGATGGCCATCGCGGCGGCGGCCGCGGCGTTCTGGACCTGATGGGCTCCGGACTGGAGGAGCTGGACCTCGCTGGAGGCGCCGTCGTGCTCCAGCACGAAGGCGGGCCGTCCGAGGGCGTCGAGGCGCACCGAGTGCCAGGTCACGTCGCCGGCCTCGCCGAAGGTGATCACTCGCGCGCCGGTGCGAGGCGCCATCGCGGCGACGAGCGGGTCGTCGGCGTTGAGCACCGCCGCGCCGCCCGCCGGCAGCGACTCGACGATCTCGCCCTTGGCCCGCGCGATCTGGTCGCGACCACCGAACTCACCGACGTGGGCAGTGCCGACGTTGAGCACCGCCGCGATCCCGGGGGGCGCGATGGAGCAGAGGTAGTCGATGTGACCGACGCCGCGGGCACCCATCTCGACCACCAGGTGAGTGGTGTCCGTCCCGGCGCGCAGCACGGTGAGCGGCACACCGAGCTCGTTGTTGTTGTTGGCAGCGGTCGCCACGACGGTGTCGCCGGGCGTGAGCGCCCCCAGCACCGCAGCGAGGTAGTCCTTCGTTCCGGTCTTGCCCTGCGAGCCGGTCATCGCCAGGACGGTCGCACCGAGCCGGTCCAGCACGTGTCGGGCCAGCGTGCCGAGTGCCACGACCGGGTCGGTCACGACGACCGTGGGTGCGCCGGTCGGACGACTCCCGAGCACGGCATGTGCCCCGTCGGCGTACTCATGGCCGTCGGTGCGCTCCCCCACGATCGCGACGAAGAGTCCACCGGGCACGGGAAGGCGGCTGTCGACGTAGGCGTGCCCGGTGACCAGGACGTCCTCGCCGTGCACCACGCCACCGACGGCAGCTGCGATCTCGGAGAGCCGCAGCGGGATCATCGACGGTCCCCGGGGTGCTCGCGCAGGACCTCGCGCACCACCTCGCGGTCGTCGAACGGATGCACCACGCCGGCGACCTCCTGTCCCGTCTCGTGTCCCTTGCCTGCCACCACGATCACATCACCCGGCCGGGCACGCCCGATCACCGCATCGATCGCCGACCGGCGGTCCCCGATCTCCTCGACCGTGGCAGGGCCGAGCGCTCCCGCCAGGACCTCGGCCCGGATCGTGGCCGGGTCCTCGGAGCGCGGGTTGTCGTCGGTGACCACCACGACGTCGGCCAGCCGGGCGGCGATCTCGCCCATCACCGGGCGCTTGCCGCGGTCCCGGTCGCCGCCCGCGCCGAGCACGATGACGAGCCGGCCGCGGGTGACCGGGCGCAGGGTGCGCAGCACCGCCTCGACGGCGTCGGGCTTGTGGGCGTAGTCGACGACCACGGTCAGGTCGCGGCCGGTGGGGATCCGCTCCAGCCGGCCCGGCACTCCTCCGCTGGCCGCGATCCCGTCGGCGACGGCCTGCGGGTCGAAGCCCGCCTCGGCGGCCGAGGCGATCGCCGCGAGGGCGTTGGCGACGTTGAAGTCCCCCGGCAGGAGTACGGCGCCCGCGACCCGGACCCCGTCGGGCCCGTGCACGGTGAAGCGTGAGCCCTCCGGACCCAGCTCGACGTCGGTCACCGACCAGTCGGCGGGCCGGGACACCGCGTAGGTGCGGACCGGGATCCTCGCCTCGGTGACGAGTCGGCGCCCGTGCTCGTCGTCGATGCAGACCAGGCCCGCTGCGGCGTGCTCCGGTGTGAACAGCATCGCCTTGGCGCGGAAGTAGTCCTCCAGGTCGGCATGGAAGTCGAGGTGGTCGCGGCCCAGGTTGGTGAAGACGGCGACGTCGAAGCGGACACCGTCGACCCGGCCCATGACGAGTGCGTGGCTGGAGACCTCCATGGCGCATGCCGTGACGTCCACCTCGCGCATCCGGGCGAAGAGGGCGTGCAGGTCCGGCGCCTCCGGCGTCGTCAGTGACGTCTTGACCTCTGCACCGGCGATCCGGGTGCCGACCGTGCCGATGGCAGCGCTGCGGACCCCGGCCGCGAGCAGGCCCCCGTCGAGGAGGCGGGTCACGGTGGTCTTGCCCTGGGTCCCGGTGACGCCGACCGTGCGCAGGGCCTCGGCCGGACGGCCGTAGACCAGGGCCGCGGCCGTGCCGAGGACCTTGCGCGGGTCCTCGACGACCAGGACGGGCAGGCCCGACCCGCTCGCGTCGGCGTGCCCGGAGGGATCGGTGAGCACCGCCACCGCACCGGCGTCGGCCGCCTGCTGGGTGAACCTCGCGCCGTGCACGCGGGCACCGGGCAGCGCGGCGTAGAGGTCGCCGGGCTGCACCCGGCGGGAGTCGAGGGTCGCCCCCAGCACCTGCACCCCGGGGAAGGAGCCCTCCGCACCGATCAGGCCCGCGACATCGTCCAGGGGCGTCGACGGCGGGTGGGCGGGGCGCGTCGTGTCGCTCACCACGCCCGGGTCACCACTCGACCGGTGTCTGGTTGGGCTTCGCGCCCGTGGGCGGGACGCCGTAGCGCCGCAGGGTGAAGCTCATCAGCCGGGAGAACGCCGGTCCGCCGACGCTGCCGCCACCGGCACCTGCCCGCGGACTGTGCACCAGCACGTAGATCGTGAACCGCGGGTCGTCGGCAGGAGCGAAGCCGGCGAACGACACGGTCGTGCTGCCGTCGTACCCGCCGTCCTCGCCCACCCGCTGCGCGGTTCCGGTCTTGCCGGCAACGCGGTAGCCGGGCACCGCGGCGCCCGGAGCGACGCCGGCCTCGGGGTCGATCACCCGCTCCATCATGAGCATCGTCTCGCGCGCCGCGTCGGCACTGATGACGCGACGACTGGTGGCGACCTCGCTGCCGATGGCCTTGCCCTCGTCGGTGGTGGCGCTGCCCTGGATGAGGGTGGGGTCGATCCGCACGCCGCCGTTGGCGATGGTGTTGACCGCGCTGACCATCTGGATCGCGTTGACCGAGAGCGACTGGCCGAAGGCGATGCGGTCGCCGACCTGCGAGGTCCAGGCGGCGCCCTGCGGCAGCAGTCCCTTGGTCTCGCCGCCGAGGCCGATGTCGGTGCGCTGGCCCAGGCCGAACGCGGTGAGGTACTTGCGCAGCTGGCCCCGCTTGAACTGGTCCGCGGCGAGCACCGTGCCGACATTGGACGACTTCGCCAGCACGCCGGCGAGGGTCAGGCGCAGCATGCCGTGGTCCCAGTAGTCGCCGATCGGGCGGTCCTGGCGGTTGAGCTGACCGGGGACGCGGAACTTCTGCTCCTTGAACGCCAGGCCCGCGTCGACCAGCGAGCTCACGGTGAGCACCTTCTCCACCGAGCCGGGCTCGTAGACGTCGGTCAGTGCCGAGGACTTGTACAGCTCGTCGGAGAACTCGTACGGCGTCGACACGTCGTAGGTCGGATAGTCGGCCAGCGCGAGCAGCTGGCCCGTGCGGCTGTCCATGATCACGGCGATGCCGGACTTGCCCCCCGCGCGCTGGACGGTCTGCTGCAGCACCCGCTGCGTGTAGAACTGCAGGTCCCGGTCGATCGTGGTGCGCAGGACGCGGCCGTCCACCGCCGGGGTGACGGTGTTGTCACCGAGCGGGATCTGGTTGCCGGCACCGACCTCGTAGCGGGCCTCGCCGTCCTTGCCGGACAGGTAGGTGTTGAAGGAGTCCTCGAGACCGGCGAGGGCCTGCGCCGAGCCGTCGTCCTTGGGCGTGCCGAGGAACCCGATCAGGTTGGCCGCGGTGTCGTCGTTGGGATAGATCCGCAACGGGTCGCGCTCGGTCATCAGGCCCGCGAACGGTCGCCCGTCCTTGTCCTTGAACTTCTCGGCGACGTCCGCCACGACCTTCTCGGCCTTGCTGGCCGGGACCTGGCGGGCGACGTACTGGAACCGGCTGCCCTCGGTGCGCAGCCGCTCCAGGGTGTCGATGTAGTCGACGCCGAGGCGCTGGGACAGGATCCCTGCCAGCTCGGGCGCCACCTTCGACGTCACCGCGGGGTCCGCGATGATCATCCGTCCGTCGACCGTCTCGGCCAGCGCCTCACCGTTGCGGTCGAGGATCTCGCCACGGGTGGCGGGCAGGACCACGATCTCCGAGCCCTCGGCGGCCGCCATCTCGGCGTACGACGACGGGTCGATGCCCTGCAGCTGGATCAGCCGTCCGGCGAACACCGACAGGACGATCGCGATCAGCAGCAGTCCCACCTGCATGCGCAGCTGCGGAGACCCCCGGCGTCGTGAGCCGGGGCGGCGGGTGCGGAGGGGATGGGGTCGACTCAACGCTCTCGTCCTGATCGCTGACGGGGGTCCGGGCTGCTGGGCTCCACCAACCTAGGCGGAACGATCACCGATTGCTGGCGGGCGCGCCGTCGGTCCCGGCACCGACCTTGACCTTGACGGTCGGGCGCTGGAGCACGGCCGGCTTCTGCGGCCCGGGCAGGTGCAGCGGGATGCTGTCGGACGCCGAGGCCGGCGTCGGACGGCCGCTGATCTTGCCGCTGCCGAGGTGCAGGACCCCGGCCGGGTTCGCCGGGATCACCATCCTGAGCTCCTGCGCGGCCCGCGCGACCCGCTCGGGCTCGCGCAGGGCCTGGATGTCCATCTCCAGTGCCTCCTGCTGGGCACCGAGGTCGGTGGCCTGCTGCTCGAGAGCCGTCGCCCGGAAGGACGCCTGCTGCATCGAGGTGTTGAACAGGAGGAGGCCGACCACCCCGGCGAGCAGGATGATGCTGACGAAGGTCACGAAGGGAACCCGCGGCGCTCGGGAGCGCCGGGTGCGCGGAACGACCGTGAACCGCGCTCGTTCGAGCGCGGCCTGGGCCAGACGCGGTGCGATGGCAGGCAACCGACGGACCTGCGGTGCGGTGCTGCTCACGACGTGGCTCCCTTGCCCTTGTGTGTGCGCTTGGACGTGCCCCTGGCGGAACTGGTGGAACTGATCGATCGGGTGCGCTCGACGGCGCGGAGCCGGACGGAGGCAGCCCGGGGGTTCTCCTCGGTCTCCGCCTCGTTGGCCTGCTCGGAACCGCGGGTGACCAGCCGGTACGACGGCTCCGAGCCCTCCGGCAGGAAGGGCAGGTCGTCCGGCACGGTGGAGCGGGTGACGTCGGCGAAGACGCGCTTGACCAGGCGGTCCTCGAGCGAGTGGTACGACTCGACGACGACCCGGCCGCCGACATCGATGGCCTCGACCGCGGCCGGCATCGCGCGGCGCAGCACCGCCAGCTCGTCGTTGACCTCCATGCGCAGGGCCTGGAAGGTCCGCTTGGCAGGGTGGCCACCGGTTCGCCGCGCCGGCGCCGGGATGACGTCGTACAGCAGGGCCACGAGACGGCCCGAGCTCGCAAAGGGCTCGCTGGCGCGCTCCCGGACGACGGCGTCCGCGATCCGCTTCGCCATCTTCTCCTCGCCGTAGTCACGCAGGACCCGGGCGAGGTCGCCGGCGCTGTAGGTGTTGAGGACGTCGGCGGCCGTCGGCCCCCGGCTCCCGTCCATGCGCATGTCGAGCGGCGCATCGACCGAGTAGGCGAAGCCGCGCTCGGGCAGGTCGAGCTGCATCGAGGAGACGCCGAGGTCGAAGAGCACGGCGGACACGTGATCGAGGCCGAGGTCCTCCATCACGTCGGGGATCTCGTCGTACACCGCGTGCACGCCCCTGAACCGGTCGCCGTACGACGCCAGCCGCTCGCGGCTCATCGCCAGTGCCTGCTGGTCGCGGTCGACACCGATCACGCTCGCCTGCGGGCAGCGCTCGAGGACGGCCTCGCTGTGGCCTCCGAGACCGAGCGTGGCGTCGATCAGGACTGCGCCGGGCCGGTCGAGGGCGGGCGCCAGAAGGGCGACGACCCGGTCGAGGAGGACGGGGACGTGGCGGGGGCTCGGCATGATCGGTTCAGCGCCCCGATGATCCGGAGGCGAGGTGGGTCACGATCAGCAGGACCACGCAGGCCACGGAGACCGCGGCAGAGAACGCCATCAGGGCCAGCGCGTCGCGCGCCTGCTCCCGGACCCGCGGCTGCGGGGAACGCTCACCGGACAGCTCCGGTGCGTGCGTCCGCATCACGCTCATGGCTTCGACCCTTCGACCCTGGTCCGGTGGACCCGTGAACTCATTGGAACTGGCTGGAACTGGCTGGAATTGCTGGACTGCTGAAATCGTTCGGATCCGCAGAGCCAGGTCCCTGCCCGCTCCCGTGCCCGTGTGTTCGAGTGTCGTCTGGTGCCGGGGAAGTGCCCCAGATGACCGGGTGACCCCCGAGGTCGTGGTGAGCGCCTGGTGCCGGGGAAGTGCGCCAGGAGGTCGTGACCTCGGGGTGTCGGGAGCGGGAGCGGGCTGAGACCTCGTCCTGCGGATCCGCTGTTGTGTTGTCAGTGGTGGTGCTGCCGGGCGGGCCGGTGGATCAGTCGTCGTCCTCGTCGAGGTCGGCGAACTCCTCCAGCGCCTCGGCCTGGAACTCGCGCCATGCGGTCGGGTTCCAGATCTCCAGCCGGTCCCTGACCCCGATCACGACGACGTCGCGCTCGAGGCCTGCGTAGTCCCGGAGGTGGGCCGGGATACCGATCCGGCCCTGCTTGTCAGGGGTGCTCTCGTCGCCGCCGGCGAAGAGGACCCGGGCGTAGCGCCTGGCGGCGCGGTTGGTCATCGGCCGGGCGGATGCCCGCTCGGCCTCGTCGGCGAAGACATCGCTCGGCCACACGACGAGGCACTTGTCCTGTCCCTGTGTGACCACGAGGCCCTCCGCCAATCGATCCCTGAACTTCGCCGGGAGGAAGAGACGGCCCTTCTCGTCGAGCTTCGGGGTGTAGGTGCCCATGAAGAGCATCGGGCCACCCCCAGCTGTCCCACCGGACTCCGTCTTCCTCCACTTTCCCCCACCCTAACCCACTTTCCTCCACCGTCAACCACCTCTGCCCCCCAGATCGGGGCGAGTTGCGCCCTTGGTGCGGCAAAACCGCAGGTCAGCGGCCTGCGCGCCGCGGTGGAGCGAAGTGGAGGGAAAAGTGGGGAATCGTGGAGAGCCGGGGCGCATCGGGGAGGGAGCAGGCACCGAACGGCTGGATCCCAGCCACCGGCGCCGTAGGGTTGTGCCACCCCGATCACGGGCCAGCACGACGAGGGAGAACACGTGGAAGCGCCGACCAGCCCGCCATCGGGCCTGCCGACCAGCCCGCCGTCCAGCCCGCCGTCCACGGGCGCCGACGTCGACACCGTTGCCCGGGTCGCCGGACTCATCCGGTCCAACGTCGAGAAGGTCATCGAGGGCAAGGGCGAGGTGATCAGCGCGGCGGTCGTCGTCCTGCTCGCCGAGGGCCACCTGTTGATCGAGGACGTCCCGGGCGTCGGCAAGACGATGCTCGCCAAGGCGCTCGCCCGCAGCATCGACTCGACCGTGCGCCGCGTCCAGTTCACCCCGGACCTGCTGCCCTCCGACATCACGGGGGTCTCGGTCTTCGACCAGTCGACGCGGACCTTCGAGTTCCGCCCCGGCGGCGTCTTCGCCAACATCGTGATCGGCGACGAGATCAACCGGGCCTCACCCAAGACCCAGTCCGCGCTGCTCGAGTGCATGGCCGAGCGCCAGGTGACCGTCGACAACGTGACCTACCAGCTCGAGACGCCGTTCATGGTCATCGCGACCCAGAACCCCGTCGAGATGGAGGGCACCTACCCGCTCCCCGAGGCGCAGCGGGACCGATTCCTCGCCCGGGTGTCGATCGGCTACCCCGTGCCCGCAGCGGAGATCGCGATGCTGTCCAACCACGGCACGACCAACCCGCTGGACGACCTCGAGCCGGTGACCAACAGCGCCGAGATCCGCAAGCTGTGCAGCATCGTGGCCCAGGTCCACATGTCCGATGCCGTGCAGAGGTACGCCGTGGCGCTGACCGCGGCCACCCGCAACAGCCCCGAGCTGATCCTCGGCGCCTCCCCACGCGCCACCCTGCACCTGGTCCGCGCCGCCAAGGCCCGCGCCGCCCTGCACCGCCGCGACTACGTCCTGCCCGACGACCTGCGCGCCCTCCTGCAGCCGGTGCTCGCACACCGTCTGCTCGCGAGCGCCGAGGCAGCCGTCGGTGGCCGGGACGCAGCCTCGATCCTCCAGGGCATCGCGGCCCAGGTCCCCGTCCCCGACACGACTCCCTGAGCCACGGCGGTCCAGCGATGATCCGATCGGCCCTGTCCTCGCTGACCTTGCGTGGTCGCGCGTTCATCGCGGCCGGTCTCACCGCCGTGATCTGTGCCGTGATCTTCGGGCAACCCGCACTGACCCGGGTCGGGGTCCTGGTCCTGACCCTCCCCCTGGTCGCCGCGGTCGTGGTCAGCCGCCGCCGCCACGACCCCTCGGTGACCCGGACGGTGTGGCCGCGCCTGCTGCGCGCCGGCGAGTCCGCGCGCATCGACCTCGCGGTGTCCAGCGACCGCAGGCGGGCCGACGGCGCCCTGCTCATCGAGGAGACACTCCCCTACGCCCTGGGCAGCCGCCCCCGGTTCGTGCTCCAGGGCCTGGGCCAGCGCTGGGAACGGACCGTGACCTATCCCGTGCGCTCCGACCTGCGCGGGCAGTACGTCATCGGCCCGCTCGCCGTACGCATCACCGATCCGTTCGGCCTGGTCGAGCGCCGGCGCCTGGTCGGCGGGACTGCCGAGGTCGTGGTGACACCCCGCGTGCTGCCGCTCCCTGCGATCCCGCTCTCGGGTGGCTGGCAGGGAGCCGGCGAGCACCGCCCCCAGGCCTTCGCCTCGGGATCCTCGGAGGACGTCAGCGTGCGCGAGTACCGCCGCGGCGACGACCTCCGCCGCGTCCACTGGCGCAGCTCGGCACGCACCGGAGAGCTGATGGTGCGGCGCGAGGAACAGCCCTGGGAGGCCCACGCGACCGTCATCGTCGACAACCGCGGCCACGTCCACCGCGGCCAGGGCCCGGCGTCGAGCCTGGAGTCCGCCGTGGTCACCGCCGCCTCCGTCGTGGTCCACCTCGAGCAGCACGGGTACGCCGTCCAGCTCGCCACCGCCGACGGCGCCGCCGCCGACGGCGCGGAGCACGCCCTGCGCCACCTGGCGATGCTCACGCTGTCGCAGCGACCGGCCCTCGACACCAGCTGGTCCGGCGACCAGGCCCGCGGCGGGGTGGTCGTCGCCGTCCTCGGCGCCATCGTCCCCGGCGACGAGAAGCCGTTGCGCCGGATCCGCCACGACGCCGGCGCGGCACTGGCCGTCGTCCTCGACGTCGAGCAGTGGTCGGCCACCCGCCGCAGCGCCGGCCCCAGTGCCGCCGCCTCCCCCCTCCACGCCGCCGGATGGCGAGCCACCGGCGTCGGGCCGCGCGACCGGCTCGACTCCGCCTGGCGCGATCTCGGTCGCGCCCCCTCGAGAGGCGGGATGCGCTCATGAGCGCACGTACCTCCTTCCCGGCCACCCTGTCCGTCGGCCTCGTCGCCGCCGCCACCACCTGGGTGGCGCTCACCGCCTGGCAGGGCTTCGTGACCGAGCCGACGAGCTATCTCGGCCGGGTCGCCGTCGTGGCTGTCGTCGTCGCCACGCTCGGCGCACTCCTGCGCTGGCGGGGGTTGCCGAGCTGGCTGGTCGTCCTCACCCAGGCCGCCGCGGCGACGGCGGTCGTGTCGCAGCAGATCACCGGCTCGTTCATCCCGAGCGGCGACATCGGCCAGGCGTTGTCGACCGCCGTCGACAGCGCGCGCACCTACACCGCACCCATCAGTGCCCGGGTCCCACCCGTGTGGCCACTCCTCGTCGTGTGCGGCGCCGTCTTCGCCGTCCTCGTCGACGCCCTCGCCTGCACCCTGCGCCGGGTACCGGGCGCCGGCCTGGCCCTGCTCGCGATCTACTCCGTCCCCAGCGGCCTGCTCGACGACGGCCCCGGCTGGGGATCCTTCGTCGTCGCGGCCGCCGGCTTCCTCGTGCTCCTCCACCTCGACGCCCGCGACCAGCTGCAACGCTGGGGTCGCGCGCTCGGCCCCGAGGACGACTCCCCCTGGGGGCACACCAACCCCGTGCGCGAGGCCGCCCGCGCCGGCGCCGCCCGGATCGGCATCACCGCCACCGCACTGGCGCTGGTCCTGCCCACCTTCATCCCCGTCATCGGGATCGACCTGCTCAACCTCGGCAACAGCGGCGGCGGCGACGACATCCGCATCCGCAAGCCGATCGCCGACATGCGCCGTGACCTCGAGCGCGGAGAGGACGTGCCGCTGATCACCGTGACGACCGACGACCCGGCGCCGTCGTACCTCCGCATCTCGGTGCTCAACCGGTTCACCGGACAGGAGTGGAGCAGCGGCGACCGCGACGTCGCCCGCGACGACACCGCCAGCGGCGCGCTCCCCCCGCCGCTCGGCCTCAGCGACTCGGTGCCCCGCTCCGAGTACGACTACGAGGTGCGGATCAACGACGACTTCGACTCCACCTGGCTGCCCACCCAGTTCCCCGCCTCGGCCCTGCGTGCCGACGGCGACTGGCGCTTCGACCCGGCCTCCATGGACTTCCTCGCCGCCGACGACGACCTCGACACCCGTGGCATGGCCTACTCGATGACCGCCATCGAGCCGGACTACGGCACGGACGGACAGCACTTCCGCGACGCCGCCGCCGGCACCGTCTCCGACGACGTGCTCGACCTCCCCGGAGGCGTGCCCGACCTGGTTCGCGACCTCGCCCGCAGCGTCACCGGTCCGGCGACCAACGACTACGAACGCGCGCTGATGCTCCAGCGCTGGTTCCGCCAGGACGGCGGCTTCCGCTACGACCTGCGCAAGGCTCCCAACGGCACCGGCAACGGCACCCTCGAGGCCTTCCTCTCCGAGGACGGCCGCGTCGGCTACTGCGAGCAGTACGCCTCGGCGATGGCGGTGATGGCGCGGATCCTGGGGATCCCCGCTCGCGTCGCGGTCGGCTTCCTCGAGCCCACCGCGATCGGGGACGGCCGCTACGAGTACAGCAGCCACGACCTGCACGCGTGGCCCGAGCTCTACTTCGCGGGCGCCGGCTGGGTCCGCTTCGAGCCGACCCCGTCCGGACGGGTCGAGTCGGTTCCGAACTACTCCAACGTCCCCGTCGGCGGCATCGGCCCCGATGACCCGGGCGCACCGACGAGCCGGGCACCCTCAGCCAGCGGTACGGCGACCGTCGCCCCCAACCCGGTCCCCTCCCGACCGACCGAGCAGCCCGGCGAAGGCTCCGGCGACCAGGGCGAGGGCGCCTCCTCGACGGGCCGGACCCTCGCGATCGGCAGCGGGGTGCTGGTCATCCTGCTCCTGGTCGTCCTCCTCCTCGCAGGCCCTCGCTCCGTGCGGAGCCGGACCCGACGCCAGCGGCTCGACGGCGGACCGGACGAGTTGTGGTCGGAGTTGCGCGCGACCTCGATCGACCTCGGCATCGCCTGGCCGGACGGCCGCTCACCGCGTGAGATCGGCGTCTTCCTGCTCGACCACCTCGCCGATCCCGACGAGGAACCCCTGGAGCGCCCCCGCACCGGCCCCGACGCCTGCCCCGAGGCAACGGCCGCCCTGGAGCGCCTGGTCATCGCCGTCGAACGGACCCGCTACGCCCGCCCCGGCTCGGTCGTGACCCTCGAGCGCACGAGGGTCGAGGACGACGCCGAGCTCGTCGACGCCTCGCTGCGCGCCGGGGTGACGCCGCGGGTACGGCGCCGTGCACAGTGGATCCCGCGCTCGGTCTGGCGGCGGACGCAGAACAACTGACCTCGCACCCGAGCCGACCGCGGCTCGGCGCCACGGCAGGAGTCGTGCCGACCTACAGGCCGCGTTCCTTGCGACGACGCCAGCGTGCCTGCATGGTGCCCATGAAGCCGCCGGAGGAGCCGCCACCGCGGTTGCCCGAGGAGCGACGGCTAC
Organism: Nocardioides sp. Root190; assembly: GCF_001428565.1. GTDB lineage: Bacteria > Actinomycetota > Actinomycetes > Propionibacteriales > Nocardioidaceae > Nocardioides. Next base: position 253,350 of record NZ_LMIA01000010.1, read on the forward strand.
GGCCGCCGTCGACGATGCCGAAGCCGGAGGGGTGGGCGGAGATGTGGGGGTCGGGTGCGCCGCGCTGTCCGCGCAGGGCAGAGAGCAGCATGGTCGCGGAGCCGAGCATCACCACGAAGCCGACGACGCCGACCGGCCAGTAGCCGCTGACGGCTCCGCCCATCATCACCGCGACACCGACGGCGAAGACGACGCCGCCCAGGATGGCACGGCGACGGGCTGCCTGACGCAAGGTGGTGCCCCGCAATGTCGAGGCGAACTTCGGGTCCTCCTCGCTGAGGGCGCGCTCCATCTGCTCGAGCAGGCGAAGCTCCTCTTCTGAGAGTGGCACCGTTCCTCCGACACATTGCTGGCTACTGGTCCAAGTGTAGGCAGGCAATGGTCAAGGGGGTAGCGGTCCCCCGAATTTGTGTCCGAACGGCTACCGGGCGGCGCTTCGTGACGCCTGCTGCAGCAGACTGGCGCGGCGGACTGCGGAGGAACCGAACCGGCTCGATGCCCGGTCGACGGCCCGGTCGGCGTCGGGCCAGCCGGGGTCGCGTTCACCGAGTGCGAGCTGGCGACTGTCGCCGTCGCGCACCGCGCGCAGGCCCTCGACGCGCACGCCGACGAGTCGGATGGAAGGGCGTCGCGGGAGGAGGTCGTCGAGCAGCTGGTCGAACAGGGCGACGGCCACGTCGTAGATCTCCTGGGTCACGTCGGTCGGCTCCGGCAGGGTCCGCGACCGGTTGAGGGTGACGAAGTCGCTGAACCGCACGGTGATCGCCACCGTGCGGCCGACTCGCCCCGCGCTGCGGACGCGGGCGGCGACGCGCGAGGCGAGCTGCAGCAGCTCGCGGTGCAGCCGGGACCGGTCGGAGAGGTCGACGGCCAGGGTGTGCTGGGCGCCCATGCTCCCCTCGGGCTCGCCCTCGCCGAAGCCGAACACCCCGGCGCCACCGGGGCGCAGGTCACTGCGATCGGTGCCCCAGACGAGCGCGTGGAGGTGGGTGCCGAGGTGCCCGCCGAGCATCTGGCGCAGCTGGTCGACGGGAAAGGCCGCGACGTCGCCGACGGTCTGCAGGCCGAGGCGGTGCAGGCGTTGCCGGGTGGCCTCGCCGACGCCGTACAGGACGCCCACGTCCAGGGGGTGCACCTCGGCGACGAAGTGGTCGGGGGCGATGGTTCGTACGCCGTCGGGCTTGGCCCGGCGGCTGGCGAGCTTGGCCACCGAGATCGTGGCGGCGATCCCGACCGAGCAGGTGATGCCGTGCTCGGCCCGGATCCTCGACCTGATCCGCTCGGCGATCGCCTCGGGCGAACCGAACAGCCGCACCGCTCCCCTGACGTCGAGGAACGCCTCGTCGAGCGAGGTGACCTCGACAGCGGGGGTGAAGGAGCGGAAGGTCTCCATGATCGCTCGCGAGACGGGCGTCAACACGGCGAAGTCGGGCGGCATGGTCAGGGCGTCCGGGCACAGTCGCCGGGCCTCGGTGCCCGACATGCCGGAGCGGACGCCGAAGCGCCGGGCGGGGTAGTTGGCGGACAGCACCACACCACGGTGGCCACCACCGACCACCACCGGCACGTCCTGGAGCTCGGGGCGGTCGCGGATCATCACGGCCGCGTAGAACGCGTCCATGTCCACGTGCAGGATCGGGCACGCGAGCTCGCCGCTCACCGGACCGGTGCCGGCGCGGGGAGGTCAGCGCGAAGCGAGCAGGTGCACCTGAGTGGCGAGCGGGAGGTACTCGGGCCGGTCGGCCACGGCCCGTTCGAGCTCGACCAGGGCCGCGGCGGCACCCGGCTCGAGGTCGACCAGCGCCGAGGGCACCAGGTCGGTGAAGACACGAACGGCGTGGACGGCGGACGTGGTGAAACCGGCCGCGGCGAGGAGGGCCTCGAGCTCGGCGGCCGTGAACCGGCGGCCCGTGCGGGCATCGACCGGCTGCCGGCCGTCGAGGAGGTTGCGGGCCTGCTGGAAGTGTCCGGCCATCGCGCGGGCCAGCACCGCCGCGTGACGCTGCCCGACCACCAGGCTGAGCAGGCCGTCGGGACGCAGCACCTGGCGGATGTTGACCAGGGCGAGGACGGGGTCGACGACCTCGAGCACGCCGTGGCACAGGACGACGTCGGCACTGCCGGCGCCGACGACCTCGACCAGGTCGGTGACGTCGCCCTGGAGGCCGACGACCTCGAGGTCGGCCTCGCGGGCACGGCGGGACAGGGACGCGAGCGCGTCGGGGCTGGGATCGACGACCCGGACCCGGTGACCGGACTCCGCCAGCCGTACGGCGAAGCCGCCGGTGCCGCCGCCGATGTCGACCACGTCGAGGGTGCGTCCCTCGAGGGCCGCCTCGAGCGCGTCCCAGACGACGGCGGTCCGCACGGAACCGCGCTGCTCACGAGAGGTGGCCATGGCCGCAACCCTAGTGGAGGCGACCCCGCGCAGTGGCCCGGCGTGGCCCTCACCCTGCGGCGCGGCCGGCGATCCGCTCACCGAGCGTCGCATGGGGGGTCAGTCCGAGCGACTGCTCGACCAACGCGAGGAAGCGGTCCGCGTCGCGCACGAGGTCGTCGGCCTCCCGCTCGGTCACCGCGCGGCTCGAACCCGCCTCAGCGGCGGCCCGCTTGGCCGCCCCGGCCGCGAAGAAGGTGGCCCACTCACCCAGCTCGGGCGCGACCTCGGCGAGCAGCACCCAGGCGTTCTTCTGCGGGCGACGTCGGGGAGCCGTGGGGCGCGCCCGCGCCGAGAGCAGCGCCGCAGCAGCCCGCAGCGCGGCGACGTGGGCGCAGGCGTAGCGCGTCGCGACGTCACCGGCCCCGAGCGCCTCACTCAGCGACTGCGCGGAACGGAGCAGGTAGTTGTGGGTGGTCGCCGGCAGGGTGTGCGGGCCGACCGGGAGCGACGAGTCGTGCTGCGGGGCGATCTGCGAGTGGACCACGGGCCATCTCCTTCGAGTTCGTTCGAACAGATGTTCGAACGGTTCGAAGGTACACCCCGGGTCCGACAGGACGTCAAGACTCGCGGGCGGCGATGTGCTGGACGAAACCGCGGCTCTGCGGGTGCCAGATGAAGACCAACGTGACCGCGCTCAGGACGGCCGCCCCGATCGCCATGCCGTCGACCAGCGTCGGCGGATCCGTGCGCACCGTCGCCACGGCCACCAGGAAGATCCCGACGACGATCGCGGCCAGGGAGTGACGGGCCCAGTTGTGTCCCGTGCGGAACAGCGCGATCAGGGTCGCGGCGAGGACGGCGGTGACGCCGTACAGGACCAGGATCACGGGCACGAACTCGACAGGCTGGACCGTGCTGTCGCCCACCTGCATCGGCGACCAGACGGCGCCGAGGTCGTCGCGCTGGACCACCACCATGACGCACACCAGCAGTCCGGCCGCCACCAGGAACCACAGCAGCCAGCAGGCCAGTTCGACCGCCGGTGGTCGCTTGGTCATCGTTCCTCCTGCATCGACATGGTGGGCGGTGGGCATCGATAGGGTCTCCCCCATGTCAGCCGACCATCCCTCGATCACCCTCTTCCGCGCGGAGCACCAGCGCCGCGGAGGAGCGGGCGAGATCGTCATTCTGCCTGACTCCGTCCACACCGCTGCACTGGCTGCCGAGGCGCTGGGCTGCGCTGTCGGTGCGATCGCGAACAGTCTGCTCTTCGATGCCGACGGATCCCCCGTGCTGATCCTCACCTCCGGCGACCACCGCGTCGACACCACCCACGCAGGTGCCGTCATCGACCGCGGCCCCCTGCGCCGCGCCTCCCCCGAGTTCGTGCGCCAGCACACCGGCCAGGTCATCGGCGGTGTCTCGCCCATCGCGCACCCGGCGCCGGTGCCGACCTACCTCGACCGATGGCTGCAGCGGTACGACGTGCTCTGGGCGGCCGCCGGCCACCCGGCGGCCGTCTTCGCGACGTCGTACGACGAGCTGCTGGCGCTGACCGGCGCCACCCCGATCGACGTCGCGTAGCGGCTCAAGGAGACACATGCGCATCATCGTCATCGGCGGCGGCCTCGGCGGCATGGCCGCCGCGGCCCGCCTCGCCAAGCAGGGCCACGAGGTCGCGCTGCTCGAGGCGTCCCACCACCTCGGTGGCGCCCTCGCCCCGGTCGAGCAGGAGGGCTACCGCTGGGAGGGAGGTCCCTCCAGCACGCTGTTGCCGGCAGCCCTGCGGGACCTGTTCCGCAAGTCCGGCCGGGCGCTGGAGAAGGAGCTCGACGTCGAGCTCGAGCCGCTCCCCGTGCTGCGCGAGCACCGGTTCGCCGACCGCACCTCGGTCCTGCTGCCCGGTGGTTCCCGGGCCGACCAGATCGCTGCCTTCGACGAGCTCGGCGCGGGGCTGGGCGAGCGGTGGGCCCAGCACGTCGACCTCTACAACGCGGTGTGGGAGGTGCTGCGCCGCCACTACGTCGAGGTCCCCTGGACGCCGGGCGACAAGAGCGCGGTGCCCAAGGAGCTCACCAGTCTCTTCGACATCCGCGAGACCCTCCACAAGCGCCTGCGCCACGACTTCCGTGACGAACGGCTCGCCCTGGTCGCCGGCCATCCCGCCACTGCTGAGGGCCACGACCTGCGCAACGTGCCGTCGTGGGTCGGTGTGACGTCCTACCTCGAGCAGCGGTTCGGCGGCTGGCGGGTCCCCGGCGGCATGGGCCGGCTGGTCGACCTGCTCGGCGCCCGCCTCGCCCTGCGCGGCGTCACGATCCGCACCGGGACGCCCGTCAGCGACCTCGTGGTGCGCGACGGACGGGTGGTCGCGGTGCGCACCGCGGACGGTGATGCCGACGCCGACGCGGTCGTCGTCGCGATCGACCCGCGCCGGCTGCCGACACTGGCGCCGTACGTCGAGAAGACGATGCCCGCGATCCCACCGGTCGTCTCGCACCTGGGCCTGAGCGGCGACGTTCCCGACCTGACCCACGACATCGTGTTCAACGCCGAGCCGATGATCACGGTGCGACCGGGTTCCGGCGCCCCGGAGGGCGGCGCCGCGTGGACCCTGCTGGGCCGCGGCAAGATCGCGGAGGACATGGTCATCGCGCTCGTGAGGCACGGCATCGACGTCCGGGAGAACATCGTCACCCGGGTCGACCTGTCGCCACGCGACCTGGTGGAGCAGTGGAACGGCTCCCCCATGGGCGTGCTGTGGCAGGGACGCGGCACCGTGCGCAGTCGCCTGGGGCCGACGACCCCGGTGGCAGGCGTCTACGTCGCGGGCGCGCACGCTGCGCCCGGCGCGGGCGTGCCCTTCGTGACCCAGTCCGCTGCGCTGGTGGCGCAGGTGATCGGGTCGGCCTGAGCCTCAGACCGTGATCTGCAGCGCCTCGAAGATCTCGAGCGTCGCCTTGGACCGGTTGAGCGTGTAGAAGTGCAGCCCGGGAGCGCCTCCGGCCAGCAGCTCGTCGCAGAGCTCGGCCGCGATCCGGATGCCCTCGGCGCGCACCGCGGCGGGGTCACCGTCGAAGGCACTGATCCGGTCGACGATCTCCTGCGGGACGCTCGTGCCGATCAGCTCGCCCTGGCGGCGGATCGCGCTGAGGTTCAGGATCGGCATGATGCCCGGCAGGATCGGGATGTCGACGCCGCGATCGCGGACCCGCTCGACCAGCGCGAAGTAGTCCGAGGCGCGGAAGAACATCTGCGTGACCGCGAACTCTGCACCCGCCTTCGCCTTCGCCACCAGCACGTCGGCATCGTCGTCCAGCGAGCTCGCGGAGGGGTGGCCCTCGGGGAACGCAGCCACACCGACCCGGAAGGTGCCGCGGGCGCGGGTGAGCTCGACGAGGTCGACCGCGAAGTTCAGGCCCCCGTCAGTGGGGGTCCAGTCGGCGCGAGGCCCCTCCTCGGGGTCCCCGCGCAGCGCGAGGACGTGGGCGACGCCCTCGGCGTCGTACGCGTCCAGGATGCCCTCGATCTCCTCACGGGTGTGTCCCACGCACGTGAGGTGGGCCATCGGGATCAGCGAGGTCTCGCGGGCGATGCGTCCGGTGATCGCGACCGTCTTGTCGCGCGTGCTGCCGCCCGCGCCGTAGGTCACCGAGACGAAGGTGGGACGGTACGGCTCGAGGGCGCGGATCGCGTCCCACAGCTGCACCTCCCCCTTGTCGTCCTTGGGAGGGAAGAACTCGAACGAGAACGACCGACCACCCTCGCGGATGATCTCGCCGAGGGAGCGCCCAGCACCGGTAACCATGGGCCGAAGTGTAGGTCCCGCGACCGGGCCGGGGCCGGGCATCTCGCAAGTGCGCCTCATCACTAGGCTGCTGCAGGTGAGCGAGCACCGCTGGGACCCGACAACCTTCCGGGCCGAGGTGCAGTCGACCCTCGACGCGTTCCTCGCCGAGCAGACCGAGCGCCTCGCGCCGCTGGGCGCCGATGCCGCGCGACTGCTGACCGAGGCCCGGGCGACCGTGTCGGGTGGCAAGCGGTTCCGCGCCGCCTTCTGCCACTGGGGGTACGCCGCCGTGGCGGGCGTGCCCGAGGGAGCCGACGCGCGGTCCGTCGCGCGCGCCGCCGCATCCCTGGAGCTGCTGCACGCGAGTGCACTGGTCCACGACGACCTGATGGACGCCTCCGACACCCGGCGCGGCCGCGCCGCGACCCACCGCGGCTTCGAGGCCGAGCACCGTGCCGACGGCTGGCGCGGCGACCCGGTCCAGTACGGCGCCGCTGCGGCGATCCTGCTCGGCGACCTCCTGCTGTCCTGGGCCGACGAGCTCCTGCGCCGCTGCGGCCTCGGGTGGGACCGGATCGGTCCCGCGCTCGAGGTGTTCGACCTGTGCCGGTCCGAGGTCATCGCCGGCCAGTTCCTCGACGTGTCGGTCCAGGCGCGCGGGCGGGCGAGCGTCGAGCAGGCCACGACCGTGCTGCGCTACAAATCGGCGAAGTACTCCATCGAGCGCCCCGTGCACGTCGGCGCGGCACTCGCGGGCGCCGGTCCGGCCACCCTGGAGCGGCTGACCGGCTTCGGACTGCCGCTCGGTGAGGCCTTCCAGCTGCGCGACGACCTCCTCGGGGTCTTCGGCGACCCCGAGACGACCGGCAAGCCGGCCGGCGACGACCTGGTCGAGGGCAAGCGGACCGTGCTGGTCGCCCTCACCCTGGCGGCGGCCGAGCCCGCCGACGCCGCCCGGCTCGATGCAGCGCTGGGCACGGCCCTGGGCGAGAGCGAGATCGCCGAGCTGCGCTCGATCATCGATCGCTGTGGCGCTCGCCAGCAGGTCGAGGAGATGATCGACGCACTCGCCCGCCAGGCTGTGGCCGCGCTGCGCGAGGGCCAGTCCGAGGAGGGCTGGGACGCTGCCGCCTGCGGCGCCCTCGAGCAGCTCGCTGCCGCGGCCACCCGCCGGGCCCACTGACCCGACTGGGCCGACTGGGCGCGCTCATTCCAGCAGTGGAGCGACCTCGTCGGGTCCGGCTCCGCGCAGCAGGACCTCGATGACGGGGTCGACCGGACCACGCTCGGCGAGGACCCGACTCACCCGGTCGAAATCGGCGGGCCGCGCACGCGCGAAGCCCGACCAGGCCTCCCACAACAGCACCGTGGGACCGGGAAGGTCGCGCAGGCAGTCGTGGAGGGCGTCGAGGTTCGCTCCGTAGTGCGGGGGGAAGTCCAGTGCGGCGCCGATGGCCCGCAGCACCTCGGAACGACTCTCGAGAGCGGCGCCGTCGACGTGGCCGAAGGTCCAGCCCGCCTGCTCGACCGCGTGGCGAACGGCAGCGACGTCGAGGGCGGACTCCCAGCGATGGATGCCCGGCGTGTGCCGTCCGGCGAGGACCGCCGCCAGTCCGCTCATCGGATCCTCTCGAAGGACTCGTAGTGGTCCTCGGTCCAGTAGAGCTCGCCGCCGTCGCCGGCGATGATCCTGCGCGCACCGCGGTGCGACAGGCCGGGCGTCTCCACGGTGTACTCGGCGTAGTAGCCCCGCTGCCGGTCCGGCAGCACGCCCTCGAAGTTGCCGAAGGTGGAGCCGTCCTTGCCCGGGTAGGGGTACGGGCCGCCGTCCTCGATGAGCTCGACGGTCTGCACCGCCTCCGGCGGGAGGTCGGCCAACGAGACCCAGGCGATGCCGTCGTCGTCGGCCCTCGGTGTCGCGGCCGAGGACGGCGACGGAGTGCGGGAGGGCCGGGCCGACGGAGTGGGGTCGTCGACCCCGGGCGTTGCGGACGGCGCCGCGTCGTCGCGACCACGCGGCTCGTTCCCGTCGTCGGCGCTCTGGATCCACCACACCGCGAGCAGCACGGCGAGGGTGGCGATCGTCGAGACGACCTGCCGGGTACGCCTGCTCATCGTCGGCACGGGCGCGCCGTCCTGCTCAGAACGCCAGCGCCTGGGCCCGGCGCTTGACCTCGGAGCCGCGGTTCTCCCGCAGCGCGTCGATCGGGCGACCCGGGAGATCGGCGTCGAGGAAGATCCACGCGATGCACTCGCGGTCGTCGTACCCGTTGTCGTGCATCATCGTGAGCAGTCCGGGCAGCCCCTTGACGGGCTCGCCGTTCACGAGGAACAAGGCCGGTACGCCCTGACGTACGCCATGGCCGGCCTCTCCCGGAACGGCTGCAGCCAGCTGGTGCTCGCGCACCATCGTGCGCACCTTGGCCGGGGTCACGCCGATCAGCTCGGCTGCCTGTTCCCAGTCGAGCCAGTCCTCGACGAGGGCGGCCAGGTCCTGGTCGGCGAGTCGCAGTTCACTCATGACCCCATCTTCCACGAAAAGCCCGACACGGATCACACCGGCGTGGCCACCGGTCCTGTGAGGTCCCTCGCCGTACGATGGCTCCTCCGGTCACTTCCCCGGCCGGTCCGGATGAAAATGCACAGGAGGGTCGCTGTGCACGATGACCAGCGCGCACGCGGCGACAACGCTGCGCGCAGTGGCGACCCCGCACGGCCGCCCAACCGGACCGAGGACCACCAGTCGGGGCGCCTGCTCGACGGCCGCTACCGGATCGGTCCCCGCATCGCGCGTGGCGGCATGGCCAGCGTCTACGAGGCGCTCGACACCCGGCTCGACCGGACGGTCGCGGTCAAGATCATGCATCCGGGGCTCGGCGATGCGACCTCGCACGACGACGACTCCTTCGCGCGGCGTTTCGTGCGCGAGGCGCGGTCCGCAGCGCGGCTGTCCCACCCGAATGTCGTCGCGGTCTACGACCAGGGACGCGACGACACCGGTGATGGCACCATCTACCTCGTCATGGAGCTCATCTCCGGACACACGCTGCGCGACACGATCACCAAGGAAGCGCCGATGTCGCCCGAGCGGGCGCTCGCGATCCTCGACCCGGTCCTCTCCGCACTCGCTGCCGCCCACCGCGCGGGCCTGATCCACCGCGACGTCAAGCCGGAGAACGTCCTGATCGCCGACGACGGCCGGATCAAGGTCGCCGACTTCGGCCTCGCCAAGGCCGTCAGCGCCGAGACCCAGCACACCGCGACCAACGGCGTGCTGATCGGCACGGTCTCCTACCTCGCGCCCGAGCTGGTCGTCGAGCAGCGGGCCGACGCACGCGCCGACGTGTACGCCGCCGGCGTGATCCTCTTCGAGCTGCTGACCGGCACCAAGCCGCACACCGGCGAGACCCCGATCGCCGTCGCCTACCGCCACGTGCACCACGACGTCCCCGCGCCCTCGACCCTCGCGCCCGCTCTCCCGGCGTACGTCGACGCCCTGGTCGCCCGCGCGACCACGCGCGACCCCAGCCTGCGTCCCTCCGACGCGACCGTCCTGCTGCGCCACGTGCGTCGCGTCGTCCAGGCCCTGCACGACGGGGTGCGCGACGATCCCGAGCTCGTCGCCGATCTCCTCCCGAGCACCCGCCGGATCGAGGACCAGGACGCCGACGACGGTGTCGACCCCGACACCACGCCGGAGCCGGTGAGCTCGCTCGCCACGGCGGTGACGCCGCGCGACGAGCCGACGTCGATCATCCGGAGCGCCACGCCTCCGCCGCCGCGCAAGCCAGCCCGTCCCGTGCCCGTCCAGCAGGGCCCTGCGCCCACCCGGCGCAGCCGACGCGGACTGGTGCTCGGCCTGGTCATCGTCCTGCTCCTCGCCGGCCTCGGCGCCGGCGGCTACTGGTTCGGGTGGGGGCGCTACACCTCCACCCCGAGCGTCGTCGGCCTCGAGCTCGCTGCCGCCGAGACCAGGCTCGACGACGCCGGGCTGGGCACCACGGTCGAGGAGGTCTTCTCCGACAGCGTCGCACCCGGTGAGGTCGTCACCACCGATCCCCGCCCGGGCGAAAGGATCCTTCCCGGCGACGACGTCGAGCTGACCGTGTCCCTCGGTCCCGAGGTCTACGACGTGCCGGACCTCGCCGGCCTGACCGTCGAGGAGGCCGAAGCCCGTCTCGACGAGGTCAAGATGGTCCTCGGCCGCCAGATCGCGCGCTTCTCCGAGACCGTCGACAAGGGCCGGGTCATCGGCAGCCAGCCCGCGTTCGACAGCCCGGAGTCCAAGGCCCTGCCGATCGACACGGCCGTGTCGCTCCTGGTCAGCAAGGGCCGCCAGCCGATCAAGATCTCGGACTGGACGGACAAGAATGCCGAGTCGATCGAGAAGGCGCTGGAGAAGAAGGGCCTCCAGGTCAAGATCACCGACACCGAGTTCAGCGACGAGGTGGCGAAGGGCCGGATCATCAGCCAGAGCCCCACGTCCGGCGTCCTCTACAAGGGCGACACCCTCGAGCTCGTCGTGTCCAAGGGGCCCGAGCTCGTGACCATCCCCTCGATCCGTTACGACTCGACCGACGAGGCCGTCGAGAAGCTCAAGGACCTCGGCTTCAAGGTCAAGAAGGAACGCGCCACCATCTACCTCAGCGGCCAGGTCGCCTGGGACACCGACCCCAAGCCCGGCAGCCGCATCAAGAAGGGCAGCACGGTCATCCTCTATGTCGTCTGACCAGCACCACGACGGACGTCGTACGGCCCTGCTGGCCACCGTCGCGCTGCTGGCCATGACCGCCTGCTGGGGCTCGACGTTCTTCCTCATCAAGGACCTGCTGGACCGGGTCCCGACGGCCGACTTCCTGGCCGTCCGGTTCCTGGTGGCCGGTGCCGCGATGGTGCTCGTCGCGCCGCGCGCGATCGCGCGCCTCTCCCCCGAGGTCCGCCGTCGCGCAGTCCTGCTCGGAGGCCTGTACGGCGTCGCGCAGATCCTCCAGACCGCCGGCCTGGCGCACACGCCGGCCAGCGTGTCCGGCTTCATCACCGGCCTCTACGTCATGGCGACGCCGCTGTTCGCGGCCGTCCTGCTGCGCACCCGGATCTCCGGGCTCACCTGGGCGGCGGTGGCCCTGGCCACCGCCGGGCTCGGCGTGCTGACCCTCGACGGGCTCTCGATCGGCTACGGCGAGGCGATCACCCTCGTCGCGGCGCTCCTCTACGCGGCGCACATCGTGGGCCTCGGTGCATGGTCGACGCCTGCCGACGCACTCGGCATGTCGATCCTGCAGGTCCTGGTGATCGCGGCGATCTGCCTGGTGGCGGCGCTGGTCTCCGGCGCGCCCGGCATCGTGCTCCCGGAGCGCGGCGGGGACTGGGTCTCCCTCGTCTACATGGCCCTCGTCGCAGGCGCGGCGGCAATGCTGGCCCAGACCTGGGCGCAGTCCCATCTGCCTCCGACCCGCAGCGCGATCATCATGAGCATGGAGCCGGTGTTCGCGACCTTCTTCGCCGTCCTTCTCGGCGGTGAGTCCCTCACCGGGCGGATGCTGGTCGGCGGTGCGATGGTGCTGGCGGCCATGGTCGTGGTCGAGGCGCTGCCCCGACGCAAGATCGAGGCCGAGGTGACCCACCTGGTGGTGTGAGCCTCTGGCGTTCCGGGCTGCGCAGGCGCACCATGGAGGTCTTGGGGGAACCCGATCCAGGAGGCACCATGGCCGGTCACATCATCCATGTCCACGCCACCATCCCCGCTCCGGCAGAGCAGGTCTGGGACGTCATCACCGATGTCGCTCACGCGGACGCCGTGCTGCGCAGCGTCAAGGAGTGCGAGCTCCTCACCGAGGGCGAGTACGACGTCGGCACCCGCTGGAGCGAGCGCCGCACGCTCTTCGGGCACCACGGCGCCGAGCAGCTCCACGTCGTCGAGTCCGATCCGCCGCTGCGCACCGTCGTGGAGGCCGAGGTGGGCGACGACGTCATCCGCACGGCCTACCGGCTGACGCCGGCCGGACCGGATCGCACCAGCACCCGCCTGGCCATGACCACGACCGTGGAGATGATCCAGCGCTCCCCGGTGTCGCGGGCGATGTGGGCCATGTTCGGCGGCTTCAGCTTCGACCAGTCGCGCAAGGTCCTCGAGCACGACCTGGCCGACATCGAGACGGAGGCCTGCCGCCGCGCGATGACCGGCTGAGCACCCCAGGCGCCCGTGTGCGCATCCGAAGGTCCGCAGAACCACGTCCCAGCGGCGAGGTCGCGGTAGCGTGTGCCCGCGATGACCTCCCCGACGTACTGCACCAGCTGCGGGCACGACCTCGGGATCGGCCGGTTCTGCACCAACTGTGGCAGGCCGGTTCCCGGCCGACACCCCGAGGCCACCCCGGCTTCGACCCTGCCCGCGGCCCCCGTGGTGCCGCCGCCGAGCGGGCAGCTGCCGCCAGCGGCGCGCTATCCGCTGTTCGCCGACGCACCGCCCACGGTCATGGCACCCGGCCCCGGCGCACCTCCCCCCTCCGCACCTCCGCAGCACGCACCTCCGCCCTCGCCCCCCATGGCCCCGTCGTCGCGCTCGTCCGCATCGGCTCCGGACCGCCGCCCGGTGTGGATCCCGTGGCTGGTCGCACTGGTGCTGCTCGCACTCATCGGCGGCGTCGGTGGCGTCCTGCTCCTCGGCGGCGACGACAGCGACGGCGACCAGGCCTCCGACGAGCGCGGATCCAGCCAGTCGACCGACTCCACCCGGCCCAGCGACGACGGTTCCAGTGACCAGCCCGACCAGCCGGACAGCACCGGGACCGGCGCCCCGGCCCAGGAGCCCGACCCGGACGACGTCGTCGACCTCACCTCGAGCGTCACCGCCGAGGTCCCGGCGATCGCACCCCCGAGTCGCGACACCCGGAACCGGCCGGTCCGGTTCCGTCCGGCGAACATGTGGGACGACAAGCCGCGCACGGCCTGGCGGATGCCCGGCGACGGCACCGGCCAGACGCTGACGTTCGCGTTCGACGAGGACGTCGTGATCACCGAGGTCGGGATGATCAACGGCTACGCGAAGATCGACGGACCCACCAACTGGTACACCTCCAACCGCCGGATCCGCACCGTGCAGTGGGAGTTCGACGACGGCACCCGCGTCACCCAGGACCTCGACGACCAGCAGGTCATCCAGATGATCGACCTGGGCCCGGTCGAGACGCGCAGCGTGACGGTGCACCTGCTCGGCGTCTCCGCACCGGCCAAGGGTGCCGACGGCCGGGACTTCACCGCGATCAGCGAGATCCGCTTCCTCGGCGCGCCGCGCTGACCCCGGAGGGCGTGTCCCTCAGGCGTCCTGGGACGCGACGAGCTCGCCCAGGACCCGGGCGGCAGCCGCTGCCTGCTCCGGCGTCACGTCGAGGTGGGTGACCAGACGGACGGTCCGCGCACCGACGGCGCCGATGAGTACGCCGGCCTCCCGGGCCCGTGCGACCAGCGCAGGGGCATCGGCACAGTCGAACGCGACGATGTTGGTGTCCACGACAGCGGGATCCAGACCGACTGCCTCCGCGAGCAGGCGCGCGTTCGCGTGATCCTCGGCCAGCCGGTCGACGTGGTGGTCGAGGGCGTACAGGCCCGCGGCAGCGAGGACGCCGACCTGGCGCATGCCGCCGCCGAGGCGCTTGCGCCGGACCCGTGCCTCGAGGACCGCCTCACGGCCGCCGACGAGCAGCGAGCCGGCGGGGGCACCGAGTCCCTTGGACAGGCACACCGCCAGGACATCGGCCACGGCGCCGTACGACGCCAGTGGCACGCCGGTCGCGACGTGGGCGTTCCAGATCCGGGCTCCGTCGAGGTGGACGGCGACCTGTCGTTCGTCGGCGAACGCCCGCAGGGCCTGGAGGTCGGCGAGCGGGAGCACGGCACCGCCCGCGAAGTTGTGCGTGTTCTCGGCCGAGATCGCAGCGGTGCGCACGAAGTACATGCCCAGGTCGGGCGCGAACAGGTCGTCGAGCGCGGTGAGGTCGATCTGGCCGCGCGGGTGGGACCACGTGCGCATCGTCAGTCCGGACACGGCGCCGTGCGCACCGAGCTCGGCGCGGGCGATGTGCGCACGCGCCTCGCACAGGACCTCCTGGCCGGGCGAGACGACGGACGCGACCGCGAGCACGTTGGCCATCGACCCCGTCGGCGTGAACAGCGCGGCCTCGTGCCCGAACATCGCCGCGACCCGCTCCTCGAGCGCGATCACACTGGGGTCCTCGCCGTACACGTCGTCGCCGACCTCGGCCGCAGCCATCGCAGCACGCATGGGCTGCGTCGGCCGGGTGACCGTGTCGGAGCGGAGGTCGATCACCGAGGATCCCCCTGCGCTCACTTGAGGCGAATGTTCTCGGCGACCTGGAAGGCGAGCTCGAGCGACTGCACCCGGTTGAGGCGCGGGTCGACCAGCGACTCGTAGCGGCGGGTCAGGCCCTCCTCGTCGAGCTCCTCGCCACCACCGATGATCTCCGTGACGTCGTCGCCGGTGTTCTCGACCAGGATGCCGGCCGGAACGGTGCCCAGCGCGCGGTGCACCTCGAAGAAGCCGAGGACCTCGTCGAGGACGTCCTCGAAGCGGCGCGTCTTGTAGCCGTTGGAGGCCTCGAAGGTGTTGCCGTGCATCGCGTCGCACACCCAGGCCACGTCGGCGCCCTCGGCGGTGACCTTCTCGACCAGCGCCGGGAGGCCATCGCGGATCTTGCCCGCGCCGAAGCGGGTGATGAAGGTCAACCGGCCGGGCTCGTTGGTCGGGTTGAGCTTCGCGGCGAGCGCCAGTGCCTCGTCGGCCGTCGCGGTCGGACCGAGCTTGCAGCCGATCGGGTTGCTGATGTGGCTGAAGTACTCGACATGGGCACCGTCGAGCTGGCGGGTGCGCTCGCCGATCCAGACCATGTGGCCCGAGACGTTGTACGGCTTCTCGGTGCGCGAGTCGATCCGCGTCATCGCGTGCTCGTACTCCATCAGGAGTGCCTCGTGCGAGGAGTAGAAGTCGACGCGGTGGAACTCGTCGGGGTCGGCACCGATCGCCTGCATGAAGGACAGTGCGCGGTCGATCTCGGCCGCCATCGCCTCGTAGTGCTGGCCGACGGGCGAGTTGCGGACGAACTCGGAGTTCCAGGTGTGCACCTGCCGCAGGTCGGCGTAGCCACCGGTCGTGAAGGCCCGCACGAGGTTCAGCGTGGAGGCCGAGGCGTGGTAGACGTCCAGCAGGCGCTGGGGGTCGGGGCGACGGGACTCGGGGGTGAAGTCGAAGCCGTTGACGGCGTCGCCGCGGTAGGCCGGGAGGGTCACGCCGTCGCGGGTCTCGGAGTCCGAGGAGCGCGGCTTGGCGTACTGGCCCGCGAGACGGCCGACCTTGACCACCGGCACGGAGGCCGCGTAGGTCAGCACGACGGCCATCTGCAGCAGGACCTGCAGCTTGTTGCGGGTGTTGTCGGCCGTGGCGTCGACGAAGGTCTCCGCGCAGTCACCACCCTGGAGCAGGAACGCCTCGCCGCGGCTCGCGGCCGCGATCTTGGCCTTCAGCTCGTCGCACTCGCCCGCAAAGACCAGCGGAGGAAGCGTGCGCAGTCGCGCGACGGCCGCAGCGAGAGCCGCGGGGTCGTCGTACGACGGCTGCTGCTTCGCGCCGATGGCGTGCAACTGCTCGAGGGACGGGAGTGTGCTCACCCCTCAAGCGTACGGCGCGCCGCCCACGGTCACCGACTCGGCGCTGACCCGTGGACGGCGTCACTCAGCGGTGCGGCTGCCTGGGGTCGTCCAACGGGTCGTCGTCCATGTGCTCGATGTCGGCGAAGTAGCCGCCCTTCGGCTTGTAGAACACCCGCGTGACGGCCCACAGCACAATGCCCAGGAGCAACATGAAGCCCGCGATGACGTACTGGATCCGGTCGGGCGCGAGCCGTGCCCACGGTCCGAGCAGGTAGAGGCAGAACGCCGCGCCGAGCACCGGCACCGCCGTCGGTGCCTTGAAGTGGCCGCTGTCGGGGTCGCGGCGCAGGACCAGGCAGCAGACGTTGACGATCGCGAAGACCGCGAGGAGCAGCAGTCCTGTCGTGCCCGACAGGGCACTGACGACGGTGACCTCCGTGCCCTCGTCGGCGTCGCCGAGCTTGGCGTCGCGCAGTCCCACCACGGCGACGATCAGCGCCATCGCCAGCACGGTCGTGAACGCGATCGCGGCCCAGGGGGTGCGACGCCCCGGGAGCACCTTGCCGAGGGCCGGCGGCAACACGCCCTGGCGAGCCAGGCCGTAGAGCAGGCGACTGGCCATCAGCATGTTGATCAGGGCGGTGTTGGCCACGGCGAAGACGGTCAGGAACGGGAACACGTCGTCGATGGGCAGGTCAGGCGCGCCGATCTTGACGACGTCGATGAGGATGCCGGCCTCGGCATTGGTCGGCGTGCCGATGTCGCCGGCGGGGATCACGATCACCACCGAGATGGCCACGAGCATGTAGATGAGGACCGCGATCCCGAGCCCGGTGAGCATCATCTTCGGGAAGATCCGCTCGGGTTCCTTGGTCTCCTCGACCATGTTGACCGAGTCCTCGAAGCCCACCATCGAGAAGAAGGCGATCGCCGTCGCGATCGTCACCGCCATGAACAGGCCCTTGTCGCTCGGGCTCTCGAACACCGTGATCCGGTCGAAGTCGCCGTCGCCCTTGGCCATCACCGAGAAGCCGATCGCGATCACGATGGCGAGGGCGAGCATCTCGACCATGGTCAGGACGACGTTGAACTTCACGCTCTCACCGACGCCGCGCAGGTTCACGGCGGCCAGCAGGAGCATGAAGGCCAGGGCGACGAACAGTGCCCACCCGGGCGTCGTCGGCACCCCCGACCAGATCTCGTCGAGGCCGATCAGCAGGTTGTTGGCGAGCAGGTTGGCCGAGGTCGCCGCGCTGGTGATGCCCGAGCAGATGACGGTGAACGCGACGAGGAAGGTCACGAAGTGCACGCCGAAGGCCTTGTGGGCGTACAAGGCCGCGCCGGCGGCCTGGGGGTACTTCGTCACCAGCTCGAGGTAGGAGTACGCCGTCAGCGTCGCGACCGCGAACGCGACGAGGAACGGCAGCCACGCGACGCCACCGACCTGGCCGGCCAGGCGCCCGGTGACCGCGTAGACACCGGCTCCGAGGATGTCGCCGACGATGAACAGGAGCAGCAGCCCTGGCCCGAGCACCCGCTTCAGGTCTGGCTGGTCGTGCGCGTCCGTGGTGTCGGCGCCGGTGGTGTCGCTGGTCATGGGGCTCCATCCCTTCCCGAGGCGGAAGTCATTCCTGCCGGACTCACCCTTGCGCAGTGAGCCGCGGAACGGAAGCACCTTCCCCGCGCGGCGGTACGACGTGCAGTGCGCGGAGGAGTCCGAGGAAGGCCTGCGCGAACGGATTGTCCGCAGTGAGGGTCTCGACGACCGACCAGTCGACCTGCTCCCGGACCGCCCGCGCCACCGGGATCACCCGGGTGAAGTCACAGGCGTGCTCCTCCATCGCGGACAGCTTGTCCCCCATGAGCACGGTCGCGGACAGGACCGCCATCGAGACCGACTCGACCTCCATGACCTCGGCGTCCTCGAACCGGCCGCGCCCGATCGGCTCGCCCTTGACCCGGAAGATCACGTCGACCATGGCGCCCTCGATGAAGACCTTGAACAGCCAGTCCTCGGGAGGCTGTACGACGACGAGGTCGCGTGCCGCGAGCAGGTCACGCGCACGCGCGGCGTCCTCCTCGGCCACCATGAAGTCGACGTCGTGGTCGGGCTCCGGACCTCCCCGTGCCCACAGTCCGTAGCTGCCGGCGAGGGCATGGTCCACCTCGCCCTCCTTCAGGACCACCGCCACGAGCTTGAGCGCCTCCCGCAGCAGGTTGGGTCCCACCGGCACCGGCCGTGGCTCACACCCGTCGGCTTCGTCGTACGTCATCGTCGATCACCTCGGGACCGATGTACCCGTGCTCCGGGCCGATATGCGACGACGCCGATCGGGTACCCCCACAGGGATGAGAGTCGTCACCTTCAACATCCTCAACGGTCGCACGCCGCACGACCACGTGGTCGACGTGCAGGTGCTGGCGGACGCCGTCCGCGACCTCGACGCCGACGTCCTCGCGTTGCAGGAGGTCGACCGCAGCCAGGAACGCTCTGGTCTGGCCGACCTCACCGCGGTGGCCGCCGAGGCGATGGGAGCCCGCGCCCACCGTTTCGTCGCGGCGCTGGCCGGGAGCCCCGGTGCCACCTGGACGGCAGCGACGGGTGAGGAGCAGCCCGATGACGCTGCCTACGGGATCGCGTTGCTCAGCAGGGTTCCGGTCACCGGGTGGGAGGTGGTGCGACTCCCGGCACTGCGCGCCCCGGTCCCGATGCGCTTCGCAGGCCAGCTGCGGCCCAACCTGGTGCGCGACGAGCCGCGGGTGGCCGTCGCGGCCCTTCTCGAGACGTCCTTCGGCCCGGTCACCGTCGCCACCACCCACCTGTCCTTCGTGAGCTGGTGGAACGGACGCCAGCTCGCCCACCTCGCCAGGGCACTGCGCGGCGCGCGCGGTCCGCTCGTGCTGACCGGCGACCTCAACATGGGTGCCGACCGCGCCAGCCGGATCACCGGTCTCTCGCCGCTGGTTCGCGCGGCGACCTTCCCGGTGGGCGATCCGGTCGAGCAGCTCGACCACGTGCTCGGCGAGCCGGAGATGACCGCCCGGGGGGAGGCCCGCCGGATGGCCCTGTCGGACCACCGGGCGTTGGTGGTCGACCTCGAGCCGGGGTCGGTCGGGCTCAGCCGAAGAAGACCTGCGCCTCGGCGTACTCCTCGGCGCTGACCAGCTTGAGGGCAGCCGTGCCCTCGCTCAACGGGACGCGCACGATGTCGGTGCCCCGCAGCGCGACCATGACGCCGAAGTCCCCGTCGGCGACCGCACCGATCGCCTGCAGCCCGAAGCGGGTGGCGAGCCAGCGGTCGAAGGCCGAGGGAGTGCCGCCGCGCTGGACGTGACCGAGGACGACGGCCCGGGCCTCTGACCCGGTGCGCACCTCGATCTCGTGGGCGAGCCGGTCGCCGATGCCGCCGAGCCGGACGTGACCGAAGGCGTCCTTCTCCCCGCTGGCCAGGGTCATGCCGGTGCCGTCGGCCGGAACAGCGCCCTCGGAGACCACGATGATCGGCGCGTACTCGCTGTGGAAACGGGTCTGGACGTGGGCACACACCGCCTCGATGTCGAAGGGCACCTCGGGGATGAGCACCGCGCTCGCTCCCCCGGCGATGCCGGCGTGCAACGCGATCCAGCCGGCATGACGGCCCATGACCTCGACGACCAGGACGCGGTGGTGGGACTCGGCGGTGGTGTGGAGCCGGTCGATGGCCTCGGTGGCGATGTTGACCGCGGTGTCGAAGCCGAAGGTGAAGTCGGTCCCGGAGAGGTCGTTGTCGATGGTCTTGGGGACGCCGACGACGGCCACCCCGAGGTCGGCGAGCTTCGTCGCGACGCCGAGCGTGTCCTCGCCGCCGATCGCGACGAGCGCCTCGACCCCGGCTGCGGCGAGGTTCTCGCGGATCCGCTCCACGCCGCCGTCGACAGCGAACGGGTTGGTCCGCGACGAGCCCAGGATCGTGCCGCCGCGCGGGAGGATGCCGCGACACTGCTCGATCCCGAGCGGCATCGTGATCCCCTCGAGCGGCCCCCGCCACCCGTCGCGGAAGCCGACGAAGTCGAAGCCGTGCTCGTTGACCCCCTTGCGGACCACGGCCCGGATCACCGCATTGAGTCCCGGGCAGTCGCCCCCACCGGTCAGTACACCGACGCGCATGACTCCAACGTACGCGCTCGCCGGCGGACTCCTAGGCTGACGACCATGACCTTCTCGATCGTTGCCCGGTCCGCCGACGGTGAGTCGTGGGGCGTCGCCGTCGCCTCGAAGTTCCTCGCTGTCGGTTCTGCCGTCCCCGCGGCGGTCGCCGGCGTGGGTGCCCTGGCCACCCAGGCGGACGCGAACGTCGCCTACAAGGGCCTGGCCCTGTCGCACCTCGACGAGGGCGCGACGGCACCCATCGCACTCGAGCGACTGCTGGAGGAGGACCCCGGCCACGCGCACCGCCAGGTCGGGATCGTCGACCTCGACGGCACTGCGGCCTCGCACACGGGCGCAGAGTGCATCCCGTGGGCCGGCGGACGGACCGGGGCCGGGTACGCCGTCCAGGGCAACTGCCTCACCGGGCCCGAGGTCCTCGAGGCGATGGAGCAGGCCTGGGCCGACAGCACCCCCGAGGCGCCGCTCCAGGACCGGCTGATCGCCGCCCTGGCCGCGGGTGATGCGGCCGGTGGCGATCGCCGCGGCCGCCAGTCGGCGGCGATCCTCGTGGTCCGTGACGAGGCGGGCTACGGCGGGCTGGACGACGTCGCGGTCGACCTGCGCGTCGACGACCACGCGACCCCGATCGAGGAGATGGTGCGGTTGCTCGACCTGCACGAGCTCTACCTCACCGCCTCGACCGACGAAGAGAAGATCACCGTCGACGACGCGCTCCGCAACGAGCTGGAGACCTTCGCCGCAGGTGCCGGGCACCGCGACTTCCATTCCTGGGTCGGCACCGAGAACTACGAGATGCGGGTGGCGCCGGACCTGTCGTGGATCGACCAGCGGATCCTCGACGTCGTGCGCGGGGACGCCTGAGGCTCAGCGCTGGCCGCGATCGAGGCGGTCGACGGCCGCCTGCGCACCATCGCGCGCGGCGGTGGCCGTGCGCAGCTCTGCGCCGGCGCCGTCCCTGACCTCCTCGGCCTCGGCGAGCTCCTCCTCCAGCCCGTCCGACTCCTCCTCCAGGTCCGAGAGCCGGCGCCGGAGCTCGTCGATCTCCGCCTCGAGCTGAAGGGAGCGCGCCTGCAGCCGCTCCACCTCGCCGCTCGCCTCGTCGAAGGCGGACTGCGCCTCCTCGTGCTCGCCCGTCGCCTCCGCGAGGCGCTCCTCGGCAGCGGCGCGTGCCTTGGCGGCCCGGTCGGGATCCGGCACCACGTGCAGGTCCGGAGGACCCGGCACCGGAGCGGCCCGTGGTGTCGCGTTGAACCCGAGCGCATCGGGCAGGGCCACGGCCGCCGCCAGGTCGGCATCGTCCATCGGCTCGACGCCGGTCGTGCTCAGGGCCGCCACCAGCAGGCCGCTGCGCAGGGCGCGGCCGCACCCCTCGTCGACCATGGCCGCCGTGAGGGTGGCCTCGACCTGCTCGGCGACGGACTCGGTCACCCGCAGCCCCTCCTCGCCGGCGAGGCGGCGTGCCTGGGTGGTGACGGCCGCCGTGACCTGGCGCCGCTGCCGGGTCAACGCCCGCAACTCCCCCGCCGACATCGCCTGCTGTGCCTCGCGCAGGGCTGCTCCGACGCTCAGCACCTGGTCGACCTGACCGGCCTCCCGTCGTACGAGCAGGTTGAGGACCCAGGCCGACGTGCTGGGTTTGCGCAACGCCTTGACGGCTGCCGCGAGCGGCGTGCCCTTCAGCTCCTTGACGCGCGCGTCGCGGGCCGGAGTGAACTCCGGCAGCGTGAGGGCGTAGAGCTCGTCGGCGATCTCCAGCAGGTCGGCCACGAGGCCGAGTCTGTCAGGCCGGACCCGCTCAGGCCGGTCCGGGCAGCTCGTGGAAGGCCGCGGCGATCATCGTGACCGTCAGGTCGACCAGCTGGTCGCGCCCCACCGCCACAGGACGACCCAGAGCGATGCGCAGGCACGTCGAGACCAGCACACCCATCAGCATGAAGACCACGCCCTCCAGCTGCTCCGGAGGCAGGTCCGGGCGGTGCCGGCGAGGCAGGATCGACGCGAGCCGGTGCAGGTCGGCCTCGATCTCGGGCAGGACGTTGGCGTTGTTGCCGGCAGGCAGCTGGCTGACCATCGCCAGGATGACGCCGCGGTGCCGCTCGAACCCGTCGACGAGCGTGGTCACGACCAGCCGCAACGCATCGTCGAGGTCGAGCTCGAGTGCGTCGACGACACTGACCATGAGGTCGTCGCTGATGGAGCGGACCGCCTCCTCGCGCAGCACCATCAGGAGCTCCTGGCGGTCGTTGAAGTAGCGGTAGAAGGTGCCACTGCTGACGTGGGCCTGCTGGATCACGGCGGTGGTGGTGAGCCGCTCGATTCCCTGCTGGTCGAGGATCCGCACCGCGGTGTCGAGCAGGATCCGTCGGGTCTGCACCGCCCGGTCCTGCCGGGGCAGTGCGCGTTGTCGCTGGGCCACGGCAGCTCCTCGAGGTCGCCCGGTGAAAAGTGAATGGAAGGTGAGAGTTCCTCACTTTATCGTCGTCGCATGGTGACCGAGCAGCTGCCCGACAATCACAGCGCGGACGTCGTCGCGCCGATCCCCTCCAGCCTGCGTCGGGTGGAGGAGGCGCGAGGGCGCTACGGGTCCTTCACCGACGACTACCTCGCCGCGATGTGGGTCGGCGACCCGCTCGCCGATGCGTTCGTGGCCGACTTCCCCGCCCTCGGCCACGGCCGCGCCATGCGCATGCTGCGCACCGCCTGCCAGGAGGGCATCGCCGCCGTCCCGGACGCGCCGACCTCGCTGAGGGCGCTCTTCGCCCAGCTCGACGAGATCCCGGACTGGCTCGACACCACGGCGATCGACCGCGACAGCCAGTACACGTCGCGCTACTCGCTGGCCTCCGGCATCGTGCTCGGCGCGGCCTCCCTGGTCAGCGGTTACGCCAACTCCGCCGCGTCGCGACCCCTCGAGCTGACCGGGCGGTACGTCGAGAACGCCGGCGCGCGGACCATCGAGGTCGGGTCCTGGCTGATCGCCGTCAACAAGCCCGGCGGCCTTGAGCGACACAGCGACGGCTTCGAGCTCACGGTGCGCGTGCGGATCATCCACGCCCTGGTCCGGGCGAGCCTTCTCGAGCGCCCCGACTGGGACACCGACGCCTGGGGTGTCCCGATCTGCCAGGCCTACCTCGGCTACACGCTGGTCGAGTTCACCCTGATCCCGCTGCGCGCGATGCGGCAGGTCGGGGCGCCGTACCTGCCTCACGAGGAGCGGGCTGCCTACGCCCGCTGGCGCTACCTCGGACACCTGCTGGGCATCGACACGGCGCTCCTGCCGCGTGACGCCCTCGAGCAGGAGCGGCTCGAGGAGATCTACCTCCTCACCCGCCCCGTCGTCGACGACTACTGCCGCTCGCTCGTCGCGAGCATCAACCGCGAGTTCCTGGTCCCCGAGATCCAGGGCGTGCTGCCGCGCCGCCTGGCCGGTCAGGCACCTCGGGTCGTCCATGCACTGGAGCGCCTGTTCCTGGGCGACGAGATCGCCGACGAGCTGGAGATCCCGCGGACCCGGCTGACGGCCGTGCTGGCGCGCAGCGGTCCCGTCCTCACCTGGATCAACCACCGCCGCGACCTCCGCACCTCCTCGCTGCCCCGACGCACCCAGAAGGGCAAGGAGTACGAGCAGGAGCAGGAGAGGCGACTGCGCCGCGACTGGGGCGTCGAGCACGACCTGGTCGACACCTCGCCGGGCGGCGGGCGACCGCACCCGGCGCGCGGCGACTGACCGCGGCACCCCGACGGCTCAGTCCTCGGTGTCGAGGCCCTGCTCGATGGCGTAGCGGGTGAGCTCCACCCGGTTGTGCATCTGCAGCTTGCGCAGGGTGTTCTGGACGTGGTTCTGCACGGTGCGGTGCGAGAGCACCAGCCGCTCGGCGATCTGCTTGTAGGACATCCCCTTCGCGACCATCTTCAGGACTTCGGTCTCGCGATCGGTGAGCTGCTCCCCCGGCGGCGTCTCCGGCTGGTTCATCCGCCGGAACTCACCGAGGACCAGGGCTGCCAGACCGGGCGTGAACACGCTGTCGCCGGCTGCCACGCGTCGTACGGCGGCGACGAGCTCCTCGCGCGACGCCGACTTCACCAGGTAGCCCGTCGCACCGGCCTTGACTGCCGCGAGGACGTCGTCCTGCTCGCCGGACGCCGAGAGGATCAGGACCCGGGACGAGGGCTCGCTCGCCAGCACCGTCGCGGTCACCTCGACACCGCTGGGCTCGGGGATCTGCAGGTCGAGGACCACGACCTGCGGCCGGGTCGCCTTGAACCTGTTGATCGCCTCGGTGCCCGTCGAGGCCGCCGCGACGACCTCGAAGCCTGCCGCGACGAGGTCACGCTCGACCGCCTCGCGCCACATCGGGTGGTCGTCGACGACCATCACCCGGATCCGCTCCGTCATGGTCAGGACCCTAGCCCGCGCGGTGGAAGCGGCCACCGTGGTGCAGCAGCGGGTCCTCCAGGTCGCCGATCCCGACGTGCTCGACGACTGTCCGGACCTCCACCGACCAACCGATCTCACGCTCGTCCTCGAGGCGCACCTGCGCCCAGGTCGACGCCGAGGCCAGCCGCGGGCCGTGCGTGGTGTCCACGAACTCGGCCTGCCGGAACGGTCCGCCGGGCGCGGGCGCCGTACCAGCGAAGGCCTCGGCCAGCTGACGGTCCGGCCACGACAGGACCTGGACGACGGCTCGACGCGTCTCCCTGAGCACGTCGAGCAGGTCGGAGTCGGGGTCGAGCAACGCCAGCACGGACGCCTCCGGACCCAGCGCCACCATCAGCGAGGTGACCGTCAGACCCGCCCGTTCGGCCTCGTCGCCCGTGGTCCAGAGCGTCACCGCACCGGACGCGCGTGCCCGGAACCTGCGGGCCGGGTCCGGATCGGCCTCGGCGAAGGGGTGCGTGGTGTGGATCGTCATGAACGCTCCTGGGGCTCTCGGGGAAGGACGAAGGTCCACTCGGTGCCGTAGCTCCCGGTGTCGAGGGTCGCGGTGCCCCCCAGGTCGCGGATCCGGCCGCGGATCGACTCGGCGACACCGAGCCGACCGTCGCGCTCCGCCTCGGCCAGACGGTCCGGGTCGATGCCCGGCCCCTCGTCGCGCACCGACACCTCGACGTGGTCCCCGAGGTCCTCAAGGAGCACCCAGGCCGGGGCGGCCTCACCGACGTGCCGGTCCACGTTGTCCAGACAGGCGCGGACCACCGCCACCAGTTCCTCGACCGCGCCGCTCGACAGCACGACGGCTCCGGCGGGCAGGGCGACCTCTGTGGCGGGCCGGCTGCCGAGGGCATTGAGCACCGATGCCAGGTCGGCGGTCCTCGCTGCGCGGCCGACCGTGCTCGACACGGAGTCCTGGGACCGGATCAACGTCCGCAGCGCCTTCTCCTGCTCACCGGCGAGCCGACCGAGCTCGGCGGCGTCACCGCCGAGCTCACCTCCACGGCGCTGGACCAGCGCCAACACCTGGAGGACGCCGTCGTGGACGACCCGGGCGAGCCGGGCCCGCTCCGCCGACGCCGCTGCCTCGCGCTGCGCGACGTCACGGGCCGCCGACATCTCCTTCAGCGACTCGCAGAGGAAGCCGACCATCGAGCCACCCAGGAGGATCAGGAAGACATTTCCCCAGTCCTTCTGGGCGATCTCCGCGCGGCTGAGCAGGTCGACCGCACCGAGCAGCACCGCGGCCGCAGTGCCGCCGCGCCAGCCGTAGCGCACCGCCCAGGCCAGCAGGGCGCCGACGATCCAGTAGCCCGGGATGGTGGCGTTGAACCACTCGCCCTTGGCGATCGGCGTCGCGAGGAGCAGGGCGACCGCCAGGGCCAGGTCGGCCACGAGCAACGCCGGGCCCCGTCGCTCCGGGGCCGCGTAGGCCACGATCGCCGCGGGTGTCGCGAGGACCATGACGCCGACGCAGGTCCACGCGAGCGCGGGGTGCTCGAAGTTGTTGCGGTAGGCGTTGATCGCCACCGTGTAGGCGAGCACCACGACGCGCAGCACGGCGAGCGCCGCGAACATGCGGTCCTCGACCGCGACCGCGGCCCTGGTCGTCGTACCGCTGCTCATGACGCGGAGATCAGGAAGCGAGCTTCCGGTGGTCGTCCCCGTGCTCGGCCTTGCGGGACTCGGACTTGGCGCGGGTGGCGTACATGTCGACGTACTCCTGCTCGGAGAGCCTCATGATCTCGTACATGATCTCGTCGGTGATCGAGCGCAGGATGAAGCGGTCGTTCTCCATGCCGGCGTAGCGCGAGAAGTCCAGCGGCTTGCCGAAACGCACGGTGGGGCGGGTGATCCGGCCGAACTTCTTGCCCGGGGGCGCCACCACGTCGGTGCCGACGACCGCCACGGGGATGACGGGGACACCGGTCTCCAGTGCGAGCCGGGCGATGCCGGTCTTGCCGCGGTACAGGCGGCCGTCGTGGGAGCGGGTGCCCTCGGGGTAGATGCCGAAGAGCTCACCCTCCGCCAGGACCCGCTTCGCCGAGACGAGCGCGCCGGACGCCGCGTCACCGCTGGCCCGGTCGATCGGGATGTTGCCGGTGCCGCTGAAGAAGTTCTTCTGCAGCCAGCCCTTGACGCCGGGCGAGGTGAAGTACTCCGCCTTGGCGACGAAGCGCACCATCCGCGGGATGACCAGCGGCATGAAGAGCCAGTCGGCGTAGGACAGGTGGTTGCTGGCGAGGATCGCCGGGCCGCTCGACGGGACGTTCTCCACGCCCTCGGAGCGCGGCCTGAAGATGACCTTCAGCAGCGGACCGAGTGCGACGAACTTGAGGAACCAGTAGAACAACCGACCGCGCCTTTCCCCTGTGAACCGGAATCCCGCCCGAACGGAACCCGCCTGACTCGCAGCGTAGTGCCTGCGCGGGTGCGGCACGTATCCCCGACGTGTCCGGCGAGACGTGCGGGTGCGGCACAATCACGCCATGCCGTCGAGCCCTGCACCGCAGACCGAAGCCCTCACCATCGCCGCGCGTCCCGAGCTGACCGGGGGCAAGCGGATCGGCGTGCTGCTCAGCCACGGCTTCACCGGCTCCCCCGCGTCGATCCGCCCGTGGGGTGAGCACCTCGGCGCGCTCGGGTACGGCGTCGTCGTACCCCGCCTCCCGGGGCACGGCACCACGTGGCAGGACCTCAACACGCACCGCTTCGCCGACTGGTACGCCGAGGTGTCGACCACCTTCGACGCGCTGCTCGCCGAGCACGACAGCGTCGTCATCGGCGGACTGTCGATGGGCGGTGCGCTGGTGCTGCGGCTCGCCGCCGACCGCGGCGACCAGGTCGCCGGCGTGATGGTGGTCAACCCGGCCCTCGCGACGAAGCGGTTCGACGTGAAGCTGCTACCGGTCCTCAAGCACCTCGTCCCGTCGTTCCCCGCCATCGCCAACGACATCAAGAAGCAGGGTGTTGACGAGTCCGGCTACGCCCGCACGCCGCTGAAGGCGATCCACTCCTTCATCGGCACCTGGCCCGCCCTCATCTCCGACCTCGGCCAGATCACCGCGCCGCTCGTCTACTTCCGCTCGCCGCAGGACCACGTCGTCGACGGCTCGTCCGAGCCGATCATCCTGGCCGGGATCTCCTCGAGCGACGTGACCCGGATCGAGCTGGCCGACAGCTACCACGTCGCGACCCTGGACAACGACGCCCCGAAGATCTTCGAGGAGTCAGCAGCCTTCGTCGCCCGGGTGACCCGCTGAACCCCACCACGTAGGCTGGTGTGGTGCAGCGGGAACAGCCCGACGACCAGGACGCCGCCTGGCGGGCCATCGTCGAGAACTACGGCGAATCGGTGCTCGAGCCGGATCCGTCCCTCGATGCCCTGCCCGAGTCGACGCCCGTCGTGAAGCAGGTCCGTCCGGAACCGCGTGACGAGGTGCCGGACGAGCTGCTGCCCGATCCGGACGATGCCTTCGTCCCGCCGACCCCGCCTCCGTTGCCGCGGCCACCGATCGACCGGCTGCTGGCCTGGCTCGGTGTCTTCGGCGCGCCGGCCGTGCTGCTGTTCTTCGTCATCACCGGACTCGGCATGCCGCAGCTCGTCGGATGGGCCCTCGTCGGCTGGTTCCTCGTCGGCTTCGGGTACCTCGTGATGCAGATGCCGAGCGAGCCGCGCGATCCCTGGGACAACGGCGCCCAGTTGTAGACCGCCTGTCCGGACCTGGGCTCAGGGCCGGCCGTCGCGGGCGAGCAGTGCCGCGCCGATCGCGCCGGCCTGCGGCCCGAGGGCCGCCGGCACCAGGTCGGGTACGGGCCGGTGACCGGTGCCCTGCAACGAGCCCAGCAGGGCGGACCGCGCCGGGGCCAGGAGGAGGTCGCCCACGGCGGACACTCCGCCGCCCACGACCACCCGCTCGGGGTCGAACGCCGAGACCAGGCCCGCCACGCCGACACCGAGCCAGGTACCGATCGTGGCGAATGCCTGCCGGGCCACGTCGTCGCCGTCGAGCGCCATCCGGGAGACCTCGGGTCCGTCCCGGTGCTTGCCGAGCGCGACCCGGGTCACCCGCTCGAGCGCCCGTCCGCTGCAGTACTGCTCCCAGCACCCCCGCAGTCCGCACTCGCAGGCCAGTCCGTCCGGGACGACCTGCATGTGGCCGAACTCCCCTGCGAGACCGTTCGCACCCCGCACGATCCGCCGGTCGAGGACCAGCGCTCCCCCGATACCGGTTCCGATGGTGATCAGCAGGGCCGAGTCGACGTCGCGCGCGGCGCCGAGCAGGAGCTCGGCGTAGGCGGCGCAGTTGGCGTCGTTCTCGAGGACGACCGGGTGCCCGGTCTGCTCGGCCAGGCGTGAGCGGAGCGGGGCGTCGCGCCACGGCAGGTGCGCGCCGAACAGGTAGTGCTCCCCCGCCCGGTCGACGAGGCCGGCGGCCGAGACACCGATGGGGGCCGCGCCGTCCCCGTCGCTGACGGCGCGAGCCGCCTCGACCACAGCGTGCTCGACCTCGGCCTCCGGCGCGCTCCGGCCGGGCATCGGGCGGGTCGCGACGTCCTGGACCGTTCCCTCGACCGAGATCCGGACGGCGAGGACCTTCGTGCCACCGACGTCGACGCCGATGCTGCTGCCGGCCGACACGGGAGGTTCAGATTCCGCGACGGGCGAGGTCGGCGGCACCGATGACACCCGCACGATTGCCCAGCTGGGCCAGTCGGATCTCGGCACGGGGCCGGAAGCCGCGACCGGTCAGCTCCCGCTCGAAGGTCGCGCGCAGCGGGGTGACCAGGAGGTCGCCCGCCTCGCCGACACCGCCCCCGATGACCACGACGGCCGGGTCGAGGATCGCCGCGAGCGAGGCGATGCCGTGCCCGAGCCAGGCACCGAGCTGCTCGAACTGCTCCACGGCGAACCGGTCACCCTCACGGGCGGCGTCGGTGATCATCGGTCCGGTGATCGCCTCGGCGTCCCCGCCGGCGCGCTGCAGGATGTCGCGGGCGAGGAGGGATCCGGCAGCAACGGCTTCGCGGGTGCTGCGCACCAGCGCCGTACCACTGCCGTACTGCTCGAGGCAGCCCCGGTTCCCGCACCCGCAGGGCCGACCCTCGGGGACGATGCACAGGTGGCCGATCTCCGCGGCGACACCGTGCGCGCCGCGCAGGAGACGGCCCTCGGTGACCACGCCACCGCCGACACCGGTGCCGACCGTGACCATGAGCTGGTCCTCGACGTCGCGGCCGGCGCCGTGGCGGAACTCGCCCCAGGCCGCAGCGTTCGCGTCGTTCTCGATGACCACGGGCAACCCCGTCAGCCGGGCGAGATCCGCGCCGAGGGGCTCGTTGCGCCAGGCGATGTTCGGGGCGAAGAGGACAGTCGACCGGTCGGAGGCGATGTAGCCCGCCGCCCCCACGCCGACCGCGACGATCTCGTGCTCGGCAGAGAAACCGGCCACGAGCTCGGCCACCGCCGCCTCCATCGCCGACGGGTCGGTCGCAGGCGACACGACGCGAGCCTCGGCGATGACGTTGCCGTCCACGTCGACGACGGCCCCGGCGACCTTCGTGCCGCCGATGTCGATCCCACAGGTCAGTCCGTCGGTCACAGGTCGTCCTCCGGGGCGTCGTCGTCCAGATCGATCCGCTCGACCTCGGGGCCGCGTGGCGTCCCCTCGCCCGGCGGAGGCGGGAGCGTCTCCATGAAGCCAGCAGCGGCCTGCAGCAGGGACGTCGCCGCCACCATCAGGTGGGCGCGCACGTCCGGTGAGGTCTGGCGTACGGCGTGGACCACGCGGCACACCGGGCAGTAGCGGCACTCCACGCTGTCGGTGGCGATGTGCTCCCCGACCTCGCTGGCCATCGCGGCGGCCTGGCCCGCGAGGTCGCCCACGGTGCCGGCGGCGTCGCCGGAGTGCTGGCGGGCGAGGTCGGCGAGGGCGCCGAAGAGCTTCATCGCCTCCTCGCCGACGCTTCCGACCTCGGGCTGGTGCTCATCGGTCATCAGTGCTCACCTCCGACAACAGCAGGAGCGGGTTCGGCGAACCGTACGCGGAGCTCGCCCTCGACGACCCGGGCGCCGGCCACGCGCAGCCGCGCCAGGCCGGGGGGCAGGGTCAGCAGGCGCCGGTGGGAGCCGACGGTCATGACCAGCTCGTCGCCGTTGCGGGCGAGATCGACCTCGTCGCGCGTCACGAAGGGCAGGGAGAGGTGGATGACCGCCACCCCGGGCTCGGGCCGGGTCACCCGGAACGGCCCCTCCCCGGTGGGGACTGCGAGGGGGTCGGCGCCGTCGTACAACGCTTCGGCCAGGGCGGCCACCGCATCGACCCCGACCGGCTCGGCGGGCTGGTACTCGGAGGTGTGGACGGGGAGTCCGGGGAAGGACTGGGCGACCTCGGCGAGCACCCGGCGCTGGGCATCGACCCATCCCGAGCGCCACGCGTCACCATCGGCCGCGGGAAAGACGCGGTTCGCCACGACGCCGTCGACGCGGTAGCCGAACAGGCACAGGCTCGTGAATGCCCGCCGCGCCTCGGCAAGGACCACCTTCTCCGGCGTCAGCACCAGCCGGACGCTCGCCTCGGGCCCGGAGAGCAGCGCGTGCACGTCGTCGAGCTCGGCGTGCAGCCGCGTGATGGCGTCGAAGACGGCGTCACCGGGCATCGGCACGCCGGCCGCACGGTTCAGCACGGGACGCAGCGCCTTGACCAGGCGTCGCTGGATCGGGAGGAGCCGTTCGATGTACCAGCCCAGCGCCTCGGGCAGGGCCAACAGGCGCAGCGTCTCCGCCGTCGGGGCGCAGTCGACGACGATCACGTCCCAGCGCCCCGACCGCGCGTGCTGGCGCAGCTCGAGGAGGGCCAGGACCTCCTCGGCCCCGGGGATGACCGTCATCTCCTCCGCCGCGACCGGGTCCATGCCCGCGGCGTCGAGGACGGAGAGCAGGTAACGCTGGATGTCGGCCCACGACTGCTCGAAGCGCAGCTGGGCGTCGACCTGCTGGAGGTGGAGGTTCGGAGCGACCTCGGTGGGCTCGGCACCGCCGAGGGCCGAGCCGGTGCCGGCGGCGCCGTAGGCATCGGCGAGCGAGTGGGCCGCGTCGGTCGAGATCACCAGTGTGCGCAGGCCCCGGGCGGCCGCGAGCGCAGCCGTACCCGCAGCGACGGTCGACTTGCCGACGCCGCCCTTGCCGGTGAAGAGAACGATGCGCACGGGTCCGCTGTCTGCCGACGCCCTCAGGCGCCGGACTCGACGCGCTTCTTCAGGCCCTTGAGCGCGGTGTCGATGAGGATCTTCTCGCCCTTGCGCTTGAGCATGCCGATCAGGGGGATCGAGACGTCGAGCGCGAGCCGGTAGGTGACCTCGGTCGTGCCGGGCCCGGTGGCACGCAGCACGTAGGCACCCTCGAGCGCCTTGAGCATCTTGCCCTCGACGAGGGTCCAGGTGACCTGATTGTCGCCGTCCCAGTCGTAGGCGAGCGTGTACTCGTCCTTGATGGGCGAGACGTCGAGCGCGAAGAAGACCTCACGGGCGCGGCCGGCCTGGCGCTCGTCCGCACCGTCGAAGGAGGAACGGACGTCGGCGACGGTCACGCCCTTGGCCCAGGCGGGGTAGGCGGGGAAGTCGGCGATGACGGCCATCACATCGGCAGCGGGGGCGTCGACAACGATCGACGAAGACGTCTGTTCGGCCATGCCGGAAGGTTACCGGAACGGGCGGGTCCCCGTGCCCGGCGGTAGCCTGCGGACGTGCGCGAGTACTCCACCCCGCAGACGGTGACCGTCCCCACCAGCGGCAACCTGACCGATGACGTCGTACGGAACGCCGCCGAGGCGCCCGACACGGTGCAATTCAGCCGTCCGGACGGCAAGGGCGGATGGTCCGACGTCACCTGCGCCGCCTTCCTGGCTGAGGTCTCCGCCGTCGCGAAGGGACTCCTCGCCGCGGGGGTCGAGCCCGGCGACCGGGTCGCCGTGATCTCGCGCACACGCTACGAGTGGACGCTGCTGGACTACGCGATCTGGTTCGCCGGCGCCGCGACCGTCCCGATCTACGAGAGCTCCTCGACCGAGCAGGTCCACTGGATCCTGTCCGACTCCGGCGCCCGGGCCGTCGTGGTCGAGGACGAGGGGCACCGCACCAAGGTCGAGGCGTGCCGGGACGAGCTCCCCGAGCTGGCGCACCTGTGGGTGATCGAGGACGGTGCCGTCGACGAGCTGGGCCGGCTGGGCACCGATGTCCCCGACGACGACCTCGAGGTACGACGCAGCGCCGGCGGACCGTCGGCCCTCGCCACCCTCATCTACACCTCGGGCACCACCGGACGGCCCAAGGGCTGCATGCTCACGCACGACAACTTCCAGACCGAGCTGTGCGTCGCGGTGGACGAGCTGGAACAGCTCTTCGACACCGAGGGCGCCTCGACGCTCCTCTTCCTCCCCCTGGCCCACGTCTTCGCCCGGATCATCCAGGTCGGAGCCGTGAAGGCCCGGACCCGACTGGGTCACAGCGCCGACATCAAGAACCTGCTCCCCCAGCTGGCCACCTTCCAGCCCACCTTCATCCTCGCCGTCCCGCGGGTGTTCGAGAAGGTCTTCAACACCGCCTCCCAGCGGGCGACCGCCGACGGCAAGGGCAAGATCTTCGACCGTGCCGCCGAGGCGGCGATCACCTACTCCCGCGCACTGGACGGCGGGCGGGTCCCGGTGCGAGTGCGCGCACAGCACGCCCTGTTCGCGCGGCTGGTCTACGGCAAGCTCCGCGCGGCGCTGGGCGGGCGCTGTGAGTTCGCGGTGTCGGGCGGTGCGCCCCTCGGTGACCGGCTCGGCCACTTCTACCGGGGCATCGGCGTGACCGTGCTGGAGGGCTACGGCCTGACCGAGACGACGGCGGCGCTGACGGTCAACCTCCCGGACGCGCAGAAGGTCGGCACCGTCGGCCGCCCGATCCCCGGCACCGCCGTACGCATCGCGGACGACGGGGAGCTGCTCTTCCGTGGCGGTCAGGTCTTCACCGGCTACTGGAACAACCCCGAGGCGAGTGCCGAGGCCCTCGACGGCGACGGCTGGTTCCACACCGGGGACGTCGGCGAGGTCGACGACGAGGGATTCGTGAGGATCACCGGGCGCAAGAAGGAGATCCTCGTGACCGCCGGCGGCAAGAACGTCGCCCCCGCCGTCCTCGAGGACCGGGTGCGCGCCGCCGCGCTGGTCAGCCAGTGCCTCGTCGTGGGCGACGGCCAGCCCTTCATCGGCGCCCTGGTCACCATCGACGAGGAGGCGTTCCCCGCCTGGGCCGAGCACCACGGCAAGTCCGGCCGGATCGCCGACCTGGTCGAGGACGAGGACCTGCGCGCCGAGATCCAGGGCGCGGTCGACGAGGCCAACAAGGCGGTCTCCAAGGCGGAGTCGATCCGGAAGTTCGCGATCCTGCCCCACGACTGGACCGAGGAGGCAGGGCAGGTGACGCCCAGCCTGAAGCTGAAGCGCAACGTGGTCATGCGTGAGAGCCGGGACGAGATCGCGGCGCTCTACGCCTGAGAACCGGCGGAAGGTCCCGGGACCATAGTCCTGACGAACCACTCCAGGGTTGCGATCGGGCAACATTCGTCGCAATTGGCGATATTGCGCACACCTCCGGCTCGCCCCCCGCTAGCCTCGGCCTGCTGCACCGGGGAACAGCAAATGGGATTGCATGGGGAGCGGGAGGCTCAGTTATGGATCGTCGCAGGTTGCTGCTCGTCGTTGCCGCGGTGGTTGCCGCGCTCGGAGTGGCGCTCGTCTTCGTCTATGCGCGAGGCGCAGAGACGCGGGCGGCCGACAAGTTCGACACCGTCGAGGTGTTGACCGCCGCGCAGCAGATCGAGCCGGGCGAGAGCCTGGACGAGGCGCTGGAGAGCGGGAAGGTCCAGCTCACCAACGTGGCTCGGGCACAACTGCTCGAGGGTGCCGACGACGACTCCAAGCCCTTGCGGGACAAGGTCGCGCTCACCACCATCTACCCCGGTGAGCAGCTCATCCCGCTCAAGTTCGGCGCAGTCGAGGACGTCCAGGCCGCTTCGGTGCTGCCGATCCCCGAGGGCAAGATCGCGATCTCGGTGCTGGTGAAGGACGACGGTCGTGTGGGTCGGTTCATCAAGACCGGTGCCGAGGTCTCCATCATCGCCACGATCATCGAGAGCAACAAGCCCATCCTCACCCGGATGCTCCTGCCCCGGGTCACCGTCCTCGCCGACGGTCTCAAGACCTTCGTGCCGGAGGAGGACACATCGGGCGAGGTCGACGGCAACGACCAGGAGATCCAGCGCCTGGTCACTCTCGCTCTCAGCCAACGCGAGGCTGAGAAGATCCGGTTCGCGGAAAAGGACGGCGAGCTCACGATCGCTCTCCTGAACGACGCGAGCACCGTCAAGGTCGGCCCTCAGGTCGACCGCGAGAATCTCTTCGACTGAGGAGCGCGGACATGCCCGTCATCGTCGAGGCTGACTCCGCCTCCATCGCTCCGCTGCTCGCAGCGATGCCCACCGGTTCCCACTCGGTGGCCTCCATCGACCGCATGCACGCCTGGCTGGACCAGCACGCCGACGAGTACGCCGTCGTGATCGGTCCGACGCTGTCGCTGGAGACCGCGCTGGACTGTGCCGAGGACCTACGGATCAAGCGGCCCACTGTCAGCGTGATCCTCGTCCGCGAGCGCGCCGAGACCGACATCCTCACCCGGTCGATGCACGCGGGCATCCGCGACGTCGTCGCGATCAGCAATGAGGACAAGGGGCTGACGAAAGCGGTCGAGCGCGCCCACCAGCTCTACATGGCACTGCGCGGCCCCGGCGGCGCACGCCAGCTCGGTCGCGTGGTCACCGTGTTCTCCCCCAAGGGCGGCGTCGGCAAGACGACCTCCTCGGTCAACCTCGCCCTCGCCCTGACCGACCGCGGCGCCCGCAAGGTGTGCTTGGTCGACCTCGACCTCGCCTTCGGCGACGTCGCGATCACGATGCAGCTCTTCCCGACGCACTCGATCGAGCAGGCCGTCGGCTCGGAGGACTCCGTCGACCTGGCCATGCTCGAAGGCCTGCTGACCCGGCACGAGGACAGCCTGACCGTGCTCGCCGCACCGGCCCACCCGGACGTGCGGGAACGGATCACTCCCCTGCTGATCTCGCGGATCCTGCGCGCACTGCGCGACGGATTCGACTACATCGTCGTCGACACCTCACCGTCCTTCGACGATGCGACCCTGACAGCACTGGACGAGACCGACGAGTGCGTCATCGTCGCCACCCTCGACGTCCCCACGCTGAAGAACGTCAAGGTCGCGCTCGAGACGATGGACATGCTCAACATCGCCCGCGGCCACCGCCACCTGCTCCTCAACCGGGCCGACGACGCCGTCGGGATCAGCGTAGAGAAGGTCGAGAGCATCCTCGGCATGCCGGTGAGCTCCCAGGTCGCCTCGGCGATGGACATCGCTGCGGCCACCAACTCCGGCACCCCGATCGTGTCCCAGAAGCCGAACCACCCGGCCAGCATCGCCTACGCCGAGCTGGCCGCCTCGGTGACCGGGGAACCGGTCTCGATCCCGACCGCCAGCGCGGCGAGTGCGCCGGCCGAGCAGTCCCGGTCCCGGGGCCTCTTCCGTCGTGGGAGGAACTCATGAGCAGCCTTTCCGAACGGCTCGAAGCAGCGCGGCGCGACGCCGCCGCCGCAGGTCGTCATGCCGCAGAGCCCGTCCAGGAGCAGGCGCCCGAGCCCACCGCCGCTGCTCAGGGCGCCACTCCGGTTGCCGCCGCGCCGTCCCTGACCAAGGCCGAGCCCGCCGGCAGCACACCGGCCACGACCGGACCGCTCGCAGCCCGGGCGGCGGCGGCAACGGCCGACGGTCGGCCCAACGCGCGACGCACCCTCGGCAACCCTGAAGCCGACCGGATCGAGGACCTCAAGACCAGTGTGCACGCCGAGCTGCTCAAGCGGCTCGGGCCGCACCTGTACGACGCTGAGATGGACCAGGACGAGCTCGACAACACCGTCCGCAGCGTCCTCTCCGAGGTGCTGGGCGCCCAGGACCGACCGCTCAGTGCCGCCGACCGGGCCCGGGTGACCCAGGAGATCACCGACGACATCCTCGGCTACGGACCGATCGACCCCTACCTCCGGGACCCGGAGGTCTCCGAGGTCATGGTCAACGGTGCCAGTGAGGTCTGGCTGGAGAAGAGCGGCCGGCTGATGAAGGCCGACGCGCACTTCGCCGACGAGGCGCACCTGAGGCGCACCATCGACAAGATCGTCTCGCGGATCGGCCGACGCGTCGACGAGTCCTCGCCCATGGTCGACGCCCGACTGCCCGACGGCAGCCGTGTGAACGCGATCGTGCCGCCGCTCTCCATCGACGGCTCGGCGCTGACGATCCGGAAGTTCTCGACCGACCCGCTGACGGTGCAGGACCTGATCAACTTCGGATCCCTGACGCCGCAGACCGCTGACTTCCTCGACGCCTGCGTCCGGGGCCGGCTCAACGTCATCGTCTCCGGGGGGACGGGCGCGGGCAAGACCACCACACTGAACGTGCTGTCGTCCTTCATCCCGACCGATGAGCGGATCGTCACGATCGAGGACGCGGCCGAGCTGCAGCTCAAGCAGGAGCACGTGGTCCGGCTCGAGTCACGACCGGCCAACATCGAGGGCAAGGGCGCGGTCACCATCCGCGACCTGGTGCGCAACTGCCTGCGCATGCGCCCCGACCGCATCGTCGTCGGTGAGGTCCGTGACGCCTCCGCTCTGGACATGCTGCAGGCGATGAACACCGGCCACGACGGCTCGATCTGCACCCTGCACTCGAACGGCCCCCGTGACACCCTCGCTCGCATGGAGACGATGGTGCTGATGGCGGGCATGGACCTGCCGGTCCGCGCCATCCGCGAACAGGTGGCTTCGGCCGTCGACCTGATCGTGCACCAGTCCCGGTTCAAGGACGGATCCCGCCGGATCACGCACATCACCGAGGTCGAGCGGATGGAGGGCGACATCATCACCCTCCAGGACGTCTTCGTGTTCGACAACAGCGCCGGATTCGACGAGAACGGCCGGGTGCTCGGGCGCTTGCGGTCGACCGGTCTCCGACCGAAGTTCGTCGAGAAGCTCGCCTACGCCAACGTGGCGATCGATCCGACCCTGTTCCGAACGGACCGACCGTGACCGCGGCGCGTCGGTCCCTCCTGCTCCTCGCTGGTCTCCTGACCGCCTTCCTGCTGCCGCTCGCTGCCGCGTCGGCCGAGGACGGCACGATCGCTCACGTCGAGTCGACCGGTGACGGGCTCCGGGTCCTGGTCGACATCCCGCCCGGCGTCGACGTCGACCTCTCACGCGTTGAGGCGACGCTGGACGGCGTGACGCTGACCGCGACCGCCGCCGAGGCCGGGTCCGAGATCAAGCGCACCACGGTGCTCGCGATCGACACGAGCCAGTCGATGTCGACCGACGGCCGGTTCGACGCCGCGAAGGACGCTGCGAAGACCTATCTCAATGCCGTGCCCGACGATGTCGAGGTCGGCATCGTCAACTTCGACAACGAGGTGACCGTGGCCCTCGAGCCCACCACGGACCGCAACGCCGCCCGGGCGGTCGTCGACGATCTCGAGCTCGACCGCGACACGCGCTTGTACGACGGTGTGATCGCTGCTGTGGACACCGCCGGCGATGCCGGTCAGCGCACCGTGCTGGTCCTTTCCGACGGTGCCGACACGGGCGGCACCGCAGTTCTGGACGACGTCACGCGCAGGATCTCGGACACGAACACGCTCGTGGACATGGTCAGCCTTGGACAGACCGGCGCCGCCCTCACGCCGCTTCGGTCCATGACCGAGGCCGGCAACGGTCGAGTCATCGAGAGCAGCGGCGACCAGTTGGCGGTCGCCTTCCGGGACGAGGCCAGGGTGCTGGCCGCGCAGGTCCTGGTCACCGCGCCGCTGCCGACTGGTTTCGACGCCACCCAGGCGACCGTCGAGGTCATCCTGCAGACCGGCGGCGAGCCAATCGTCGCCCGGGCTCTCGCGCCGATCCAGGGTGATTCACAGATCAGCACCCCCGAAGCGCTCCCCGAACTGGAGAGCCCCGGAGGCTGGAACACCCCGGACTGGGTGCTCTACGCCGGTCTCGGAGTCCTTGCCCTCGGCCTCATCACCGTCGCTGTCCTCCTCGTCCCCGCGCGCCCGGGGCCGATGAGCATCATCGAGCGGGTCGAGGCCTACAGCACCCAGACCCGCGGCTTCGAGAAGGCTCAGCCCAAACAGACCTCAGAGCCCGTTCTCGACCAGGCCAAGGCGGCTGCGGCCGGGGTTCTGGCTCGCAACAGCGGCCTCAACGAACGCCTCACGACGAAGTTGACGGCCGCGGGCAGCGAGTTCAAGCCCTCGGAGTGGCTCCTCGTCCACATCGGCACCGTGTTCGGGGCAGGTGTCGTCGGTTTCCTGGTCGGTCGAGGCAACCTGATCGTCGGAGGCGTCTTCCTGCTCATCGGGTTCGTGATTCCGCCCTTCTTTCTCCGCTTCCGTGCCAACCGACGCCGCAAGGCGTTCGACGATGCCCTGCCCGAGGTGCTCCAGCTCATCTCCGGCGCGTTGAGCGCAGGACTGTCGCTGGCGCAGGCCGTCGACACCGTGGTCAGGGAAGGGCCCGAGCCGATCGCTTCGGAGTTCAAGCGGGTGCTGGTGGAGGCCCGGATCGGTATGTCCCTCGAGGATGCCTTCGACGGTGTCGCCCAGCGGTTCGAGAGCAAGGACTTCGGCTGGTCGGTGATGGCGATCCGGATCCAGCGCCAGGTGGGCGGCAACCTCGCCGAGCTGCTCAACACGGTCGCTGCCACGATGCGCGAACGGGCGTACCTGCGTCGGCAGGTCACTTCGCTGTCAGCCGA
Source organism: Nocardioides sp. Root190 (assembly GCF_001428565.1). Lineage (GTDB taxonomy): Bacteria > Actinomycetota > Actinomycetes > Propionibacteriales > Nocardioidaceae > Nocardioides. The sequence continues at coordinate 292,669 of NZ_LMIA01000010.1, forward strand.
GGGCCGGATGTCTGCGGTCATCCTGTGCGCACTGCCGCCGGTCTTCGCGCTCTATCTGTTGCTGACCAACCCGGACTTCCTCAATCCTCTGGTGGCCGACCCTCGAGGATGGTTCATCCTCGGTGCCGGTGTGCTGTGGCTCATCGTCGGCGTGTTCTGGATGTCGCGCCTGGTGAAGGTGGACGTGTGATGATCCTGATTCTCGCCTTCCTCCTCCTGGTCGGTGCCGCAGCCGTTCTCAGCACTGCGTTGACGAGGAACGAAGCACCTGATGGCCTCGAACGGGCGCTGCGTGCCCTCGAACAGCACGGAACAGAAGGAGCAGCCCTCGCCTCGGAGGCAGACCGCTCCTTTGCCGATCGCGTGATCGACCCGATGCAGGCACGAGCGTTGTCCTTCGGTCGCCGCATCACCGGGGCCGACCAGGCTGAGCGACTGCGCCGCAAGCTCGAGATCGCCGGGAATCCGCGCGGCTGGACCGTCGACCGCATCGTCTCGCTCAAGGTCCTGTGCGCGGTGATCTTCCCCGTTCTGGGCCTCGTCTACGGCGGCCTGCTCGGTCTGGGCATCACCTGGCTCGTCCTCCTGGGAGCGGTCGGTGCCCTGGGCGGCTTCTTCGCCCCCGACCTCTACCTGTACCAGTGTGCCTACAACCGCGCCGACGAGATCAAGCGGACGCTTGCTGACGCAGTGGACCTGTTGACCATCAGTGTCGAGGCCGGACTGGGTTTCGACGCAGCACTCCAGCAGGTCGCCCGCAACACGACCGGACCCCTCGCCGAGGAGCTGTCCCGCGTCCTGCGGGAGATGCAGCTGGGCATGGGCCGTGCCGACGCGCTGCGCGCCCTGGGCGACCGGTCGAACGTCGATGACCTCAAGGCCTTCGTCGGTGCGATGGTCCAGGCTGATTCCTTCGGCATCCCCATCGGTCAGGTCCTGCGCGTCCAGTCATCGGAGATCCGGGTCAAGCGGCGCCAGTACGCCGAAGCCAAGGCACAGCAGGTCCCGGTGAAGATCATGGTGCCTCTGGTCCTGTGCATCCTGCCCTGTCTCTTCGTCATCGTGATGGGGCCCGCCGTCCTGAGTGCCATCGATGCCTTCAATGGGTAGTCGGGCCTAGGCTCGGACCGTGGCCAGCAGCCAGACCTTCGCCGTCGTCGGCGCAGCGCGATTCTTCGCCCTGCTCGCGATCGGTGGCCCCATCCTCTGGTTCCATCAGGAGGAAGGGCTGCTCGCGCTGCTCGCGCTGAGCGCCGTGTGGGTCTACCAAGGAGTCACTGCTACCCGGCGGGAATTGCGGTTGTCCCTGAGCCCGACCACGGAAGCCGCGACGGTCGGCGTGATCAGCGCACTCGGCATGGTCCACAGTCCGTCCATCCTCGCCGCGCTCGTCGTGCCACCGCTCTACGCCACGGCCGTGGCGGGGATCCGCACGATGGTCCGCACCGTCCTCGTCGAGGCCATCACCGTCGTCGCGCTGGCCCTGATGTGGTGGGAGCAGCTGACCTCCGAGCAGGCCGTGTCCATCTTCACTTGGACCATGGCGGGCCTGGGCCTCAGCATGATCGCGAGCGTCACCTTCACCGCCCCACGGGGCTCGGACCCCCTGGCGCCCTATCGCGATGCCCAGGAACACCTCCGCCAGCTCATCGGGCTCGCGGGCAGCCTGAGCTCTGGTCTGGACGTCGGCTCGCTCGGCGGCGAGATGCTGAGCGACGTCAGCGACCGGATCCCCAATCGCGGCCTGGTGCTCTACGTCCTGCGGGGCGACGCGTTGACCCCGGTCGCGTCGACGGTCGACCTCGAGGCAGGCGACACGGCCGCCTGCGAGACCCTGGCCGGCGACGTACGTCACGGGGCAGCAGATGATCGACCGACCGTCGAGATCGGGCAGGGTTTCGCGTTCCGGGTCAGCCACCAGGCGATCGTCGCCGGACTCCGGCCGGCCGGCAGTGAGCCCGGCTCCAGCGCCATCAGCCTCGCCGAGGTCGCCGAGAGCGTCAGCGACAACGCAGTCAAGCTCGATGCAGCACTCCTCTTCGCCCAGTTCCGGGACGCGGCAACGGCCGACGAGCGGAACCGGCTCGCCCGCGAGATGCACGACGGCGTCGCCCAGGACATCGCCTCACTCGGCTACATCATCGACGCGCTGGCGGCCCGTCCGGCAGACGAGCAGCAGGCCAAGGCCCTCGGCATGCTCCGTGAGCGGGTCTCCGTGGTGGTGGCGGAGGTGCGACGTTCGGTGATGAACCTGCGCACGAGCATCGGCGAGGCCGAGAGCCTCGGCGCCGCGATCAGCAATGTCGCCCGTCACCTGTCGGAGTCCTCGGGGATCCCGATCCGCGTCCGGCTCGACGAGCAACCTGCCCGACTGCGGCCCGAGGTGGAGGCAGAACTGTTCCGGATCGCCCAGGAGGCGATGAACAACGCCGTCAAGCACGCGCGCGCCACCTCCATCGACGTCCGGTGCCAGGTCTACGCACCGGAGGCGATCATCACCGTGACCGACGACGGTGTCGGCCTCCAATCCGCACGAGACGACTCGCACGGGCTGAAGATCATGCGTGAGCGTGCGAGACTGATCGGTGCGGAGCTCGTGGTTCGCGACAACGCAAGCAGGGGCCTGACCGTCTCGGTGTCGGTCAAGATCCCGCGGACCTCAGTCGGCGTCGGGCCGACGGTGACCACCCCAGAGGAGAAATCATGACTGAGCGGATCACCGTCCTGCTGATCGACGACCACGAACTGATCCGCAACGGGCTCGGAGCGGTCCTCGACCTCGAGCCGGACCTCGACGTCGTCTCCACTGCCGGCTCCGTCGCCGAGGGCATCCAGCGCTATCACGAGTTCACTCCCGACGTGGTCATCACCGACCTCCAGATGCAGGACGGCACCGGGCTGGACGTGGTGCGCACCCTGCGCAAGGAGAACGACCGGGTGGGCCTGATCGTGCTGACGATGCACTCGGGCGACGAGCAGATCTTCGCCGCCATGCAGGCCGGCGCCTCGGGCTTCGTCGGCAAGGACGCCCCCTCGACCGAGGTGATCAAGGCAGCGCGCCACGCAGCCGTCTCCCCTCGTGCCTTCGTCTGTGCCGGACTGGTCGGGGCCATGATGCGTCGGCAGTCCGCCGAGTCGACCGCACTGACCGAGCGCGAGCACGACGTGCTGCTCCTGCTTGCCGAGGGGCTCAACGCAGCGGCCATCGGAGCGAAGCTCTACCTCTCGGAGTCGACGACCAAGTCGCACATCGCCCGGATCTACCAGAAGCTCGGCGCCGCGAACCGCGCCCAGGCACTGGTGACGGCGATGCGGATCGGGCTCCTGTCCACCGTGCAGCCGGCCGCGCGCTGAGCAGCGCCGAACGCTGATCCGACGTGGCGCCGGTCACGTCCACGAAATAGTCCGAAGTGACTAGCGGCAAGGAGACGAACTCCCGATACGGGCCCTCCCCGAATCGGGCAGAGTACTCCTCATCGGGGAACACTCCCCGGGGACACAGAACACACCAGTACACAGGGAGACCCCGATGATCCAGTACCTGAACATCCTGCTCAACGCCCGCTTCGCGAAGATGGACGACCGTGGCGCCAGCGCCGTCGAGTACGGCCTGCTCGTCGCCCTCATCGCCGCCGTCATCGTCGGCGCGGTCGCCATCCTCGGTGGCACGCTCGACGGCATCTTCACCGACACCAACACCGCGATCGCACCCTGATCTCACAGCCAGTCAGCTGGCACCCACGGCCGCGCTGTCCTCGACAGCGCGGCCGTTGCCGTTCACTCACTGCCCATTGGGGAGACACACCATGGCGATCGCCACCATCTGCGCATGTTGGCTCGGGCCCACCGCGTTCGACCGGCAACGCGGAGCCAGCTCGGTCGAGTACGCGCTGCTGATCAGCCTGATCGCCGCCGCCATCGTCCTCGCCGTGGGTGTCTTCGGCCTGAGCGTGGCCGACCTCTTCGACGTCGACTTCACTCCCTGATCGCAGCGAGGTCCGCTGCCAGGCCGATCCGCTGCAACACCGTCGGATGACTTCCGAACCACCACTGTGACCACGCCGGTGGAGTCGGATCAGCATGGGAGCGCAGCGCCAGGCGGCGCTGGAGATCGATGAAGGCCGCCGGATCCTCGGTCTGCTCCAGGGCGGTCTGATCGGCCCGGATCTCCATCAGTCGGCTGACACCGTTCTGCACCGGGGCAGAGAGCAGCATCGCCACCGCCGCCAGGGCGAGCACCCGCGGCACGGTCCCGACCTCGGCCGGGTTGCGCCGCTCCCCCAGGGTCAGGACCAGTCCCAGCAGACCGATCCCCACCAGCGCCCCGGCTGCACCGAGCGCCGTACCGGTGACCACGTCCCCGTGGCGGGCATGGGCCAGCTCGTGCGCGACCACCGACAACGTCTCGTCGCGCGGCGTGTCGTCCACCAGGGTGTCGTAGAGCACGACCCGCCGGGTGTGGCCGAACCCGGACACGTAGGCGTTGAGCGTCGTCGTACGACGCGAGGCGTCCGCGACCAGGACGTCATCCACCTGCACGCCCTCAGCCTCGGCCAGCGCGAGGACCTCGGTGCGCAGCGGGCCTTCGGGCAAGGGCTCGAACTGGTTGAACACGGGCTCGATGAGCACGGGATAGACGAAGGACCCCGCAAGAACCAGCCCGGCACCGATGGCGCCGGCGACCGCCGGCCAGAACCGGTCCCAGCGTCGGGCACATCCGACCAGGACGATCACCGCGATCGAGGTGACGACGATCGAGATCGCCTCTCCCTTGAGCAGGTCGACGGTCCAGGCAATCCAGGTCCCGGTCGAGAGGCCCTCCTCCAGCCGCAAGCGGCGCAGCGCGATGCCGAACGGGAGCGTCACCAGGCGGCCGGCCAGCGTGAGGGCGGCGACGACGAGCACGACGCGCACCCACCACCAGCCGGGCACCCGCTCCGCCCACTCCCGGCCACGACGACCGAAGCCGAGCCAGCAGGCGAGGGCGAGCGAGACGACCAGCGAGGACCAGCTCCAGAGCCTCGCCCAGCGGGCGAAGTGCTCGGCCAGTGCGATCTGGTCGGGCGAGAACACCGACGACGCCGACGCCGCGGCCGGCACTCCTCCGGGGACCGGCTGCCAGGGAACCCGGATCACGGCCACGACGACGAACACGGCCAGGCCCAGCACCACGGTGCCCAGAGCGACCCGACGGGAGTCCAGTCGCGTGTCCACGGACCTACTCTGACATGTCGACCAGCACGCCGAGCTGGCGGCGCCAGGCGGTCGTGAGGTCGGCCTCGGACCAGCCGAACCCGCGCTGCAGGGCGCTCGCCCAGGCCGTGCCGTCCAGCACCGCGCGGTAGAACGTCACGAGTGCCTGCTCGCCACGACGTTCGACGAGGGTCTCGGTGACCTGCCAGGCCGCTTCGTACACCGACCCGAGGTGGCTGGTCGACGGGTCGAACTCGGTGTCGGCCGGCAACGCCTTTGGAAGGCCGTCGCGACGCACCTTCTCGATGACCTGACCGGCGGTCCGCGAGATCGGAAGATCCAGTCCGCGCAGGGCGACGTGGTCGGCGAAGCCCTCGAGCAGCCACAGCGGCACCCCACGGGCGGCGGTCGCGCCGGTGAGGGCGTGCACGGCCTCGTGCGTCATCACGACCTGACCGGCGACCGGGTCGAGGTCGTCGTACACGGCGCGATTGACGAAGACGTGGACGGGACTGCCCACCGCGCTCGAGCCGTCGACGGGCGCAGTGACGGCCGCGATCGCGTCGTAGCTCCCCCGGTCCGCGTCGAGGGCACGGTGGAGGGCTGCGGTGTCGTCCGGGATCTCGACGACGAGCCCGGCGCGGCCACCGAGCAGTTCACGGGTCTGGGCCACGGCCGTACGTGCCCAGCCGGCGTAGCGGTCGACGTCACCACCCGTCGCCATCACGACCGCCCCCGGCACCCGGCGCACCGCCGCCGGCCCGGTGAGCCAGAGCGGGAGACGCCCACCGTCGGAGCCGATCCCCGCGATCCGGCGACCTCCGTCGGCAAAGGAGACCGGGATCTCCGCGCGGGCGGAGGCCACGTCGAAGCCGTCGAAGCGCCAGGTCATCGCGACCAGGCCGTCCCAACCGTCCTCGTCGGAGGTGCGGCCGGTCTCGGTGACGTAGCCGAAGGTGACGTCGCTGAGCCGAAGCGCTGTGGCGTTCTCGGCGATTGCCGCCAACAGGGACGACGACGCGTCATCCGCACCGAGGGCGGCAGCGGCGTCCGGGTCGTCGAGCGCGTCCTGCAGCGCCGTGAGCGTGCGCGCCGCGGCGGCGGGATCAGCGACCTCCGCGCGCTCGGCCGGAGGCGGAGCGACGTACTCCTCGGGCGAGCAGCCCCCGGTCACGAGAGCCGCCAGCAACAGCACCGACGGGACGACCCGTCGGCTCACCCGGAGGTGGGTCACCCAGGCCGGACCGCGCCGGCGTAGGGCATCTCGTCGACGCTCGACACCTTCACACCCGCGCCCGGGTTGGCGGCGTGCACGATCATGCCGTTGCCGAGGTAGATCCCGACGTGGCTGACGGGGCTGTAGTAGAAGACGAGGTCACCCGGCTGCAGCTGGTTGCGCGACACGGGTGTGCCGCTGCCCATCTGCGCGCGCGAGGAGTGCGGCAGGCTGACACCGGCCTGGCCCCAGGCCATCATCGTCAGGCCGGAGCAGTCGAAGGCGTTGGGACCGGCCGCACCGAAGACGTAGGAGTCGCCGACCTGGGCCAGCGCGTAGCGGATCGCGATCGCGGCGCGACCCGACGCGGGGATCGAGGAGGCGTCGGGGGCGCGGTAGCCGCCGCGGGACAGGATCTCGGCCCGCTCCTCGTCCTCGAGCTTGGAGAGCAGTGCCTGAGCCTGGGCGAGCTTGCCGTCGGCCGACTTCTTCTCGGTCTTCAGCGTGGCCTTCAGCTCGCGGACGTCGTCACGACGGTCCTCGGTCTGGTCACGGCGGATGCTGTAGGCGTCGAGCTCCGTGTCGTAGTCGGCGAGGAGCGAGTCGTGGATGCCGTCGACCGTCGACAGCGTCGACAGCTCGTCGAGGAAGGCGTCGGAGTCGGAGGCGAGGAGCTCGCCGGCCGGGCCGAGACCACCGGCCTGGTAGCGCTGGATGATCGCGTCGCGCACATCGGCGCGCACTCCGTCGAGCTCGTCGCTCTGGCGGCTCTGGTCGGCCTCCAGGGAGTCCAGCTCGCCGTTGAGCTCGGAAAGCTCGAGGCGCGCGTCGTTGAAGCGCTCGGAGGCCTGCTCGGCCTGGTGCAGGAGCCGCTCGACCCGGTCGCGGACGGTGTCGATGTCCGGTTCGGCCTGGGCGGGGCTGGTCGGGGAGCTCACCGACAGGGCGATCGTGCCCGTCAGTGCCAGTGCAGCAAGCGATGCGGTGGTGCGTTTCCGGCCGTTCAGCACGAGCTGGCGGTCCCCTTTGCGGTGTCGTACGCCTACCGGGTGAGCTGACGGGTTCGGGCACGACTTGCCCTACCCGCACTCCTCGCGTGTCCGCCGACCCGATCGGGTCGTCGTACGCGCACCTCGTGCGGGATTCACCCCAGATGTGGTTGGTTCCCCGGCTCCGGGACCACGAATGGCCCCGGACTCAGCGCGATGCCCGCGCGGATCGGTCGATCCACTTCCACGGACACCTGAGCGAGCAGCCTAATCGGGCGCCCCGTCGCGGCCAAACCCTCCCGAGCGTGTTGTGGACACAATCCACGAGGAGCACATCACACCTGCCCCACGGGCCACTCCTGTCACGCGGACTCCACCACGGGCGCCGAGACTGGGCGCACCAGGCGCAGTGGCGGCACCAGTCCCCCCTCGGCGAGTGCGTCGAGAGCGCGCAGCTCCTCGTCGTCGATCATCAACTCGGGCGGTGGTCCGAGCAGCACCGTCACCACGCAGTCGTGGCAGGCCAGTCCCCGAACCACACAGGTGTCGCAGTCGATCCTCGTCGTCATGTGGCGAGAGTGACAGGAGGGTCCGACGGATCACGGCCGGAGCACGATCGCGGTCCCTCGGCGAGCCCTGCCCCGGAGCCTCCCGGTGAGTCGGCCCCGTTGCGTCGGTCCTCCCGCCTACCGTCGACCCATGAGCTCCGCCGTCGCCCCTGCCCCCCGGTGGGCGGACCAGCGATCGTTCGACGAGCTGGGCAGGCCGCTGCGCGACACCACCTTCTGCGTGGTCGACCTGGAGACGACGGGCGGCTCCCCCGGTGCCGGCGACCGGATCACCGAGATCGGCGCGGTCAAGGTGCGTGGCGGCGAGGTGGTCGGGGAGTTCCAGACCCTGGTCAACCCGCACACCTCGATCCCGGCGTTCATCGCCGTGCTGACCGGCATCACCAACCGGATGGTCGCCGACGCGCCCGCCATCGACACCGCCCTGCCCGCGTTCCTCGAGTTCGCGACCGGATCCGTACTGGTCGCCCACAACGCCCGCTTCGATGTCGGCTTCCTCAAGCACTTCGCCGCCGAGCAGGACCTCGCGTGGCCGGCCTTCGAGGTGCTCGACACGGTCAAGCTGGCGCGTCACGTGGTGACCCGGGACGAGGCGCCCAACCACAAGCTGTCCTCGCTCGCGGTCGTCTTCGGCTCCGGGACGACCCCCAACCACCGTGCGCTGTCCGACGCCCGGGCCACCGTCGACGTGCTGCACGGCCTGATCGAGCGGCTGGGCGCCCTCGGCGTGCAGACCCTCGAGGAGCTCCAGGGCTACTCCTCAAAGGTCGCCTCCGCGACCCGTCGAAAGCGCCACCTCGCCGACGGCCTCCCCCACGCCCCCGGCGTCTACCTCTTCCGCGACGAGCAGCAGCGCGTGCTCTACATCGGCACCTCGCGAGACCTCCGGCGTCGGGTCCGCACCTACTTCACCGCTTCGGAGAAACGGACCCGGATGGGCCAGATGGTCCAGCTCGCCGCTTCGGTCACCGGGATCGAGTGCGCGACACCCCTGGAGGCCGAGGTGCGCGAGCTCCGCCTCATCGCGGAGCACAAGCCGCCGTACAACCGCCGCTCACGACACCCGGAAAAGGTCACCTGGCTCAAGCTCACCCGCGAGCCGTGGCCCCGCCTGTCGCTGGTCAAGCGCGTGCTCGAGGACGACGCGGACTACGTCGGCCCCTTCTCCTCGCGTGCCAGCGCCGAGAGCTCCCTGGCCGCTCTGCACGAGGTCTTCCCGATCCGGCAGTGCAACGACCGCTTCGGGAGGACGCCGTCGCGCTCGGCCTGCGTGCTGGCGGAGATGGACCGCTGTCTGGCCCCGTGCGACGGCAGCGTGGACGCGGAGTCCTATGGCGCCGTCGTGCGGCAGATCCAGGACACCCTGATGCGGCGTCCCGACGACATCGTCGAGCTGGTCCAGGCGCGGATGTCCGCGCTCGCCGACCAGGAGCGCTTCGAGGAGGCGGCCCAGCACCGGGACCGGCTCGCCGCCTTCATCCGTGGGGCCGCGCGCACCCAGCGACTGTCAGCGCTGACCCGGTGCCCCGAGGTGGTGGCCGCCCGCCGCGAGGACGACGGCCGCTGGAGCGTGCACGTCGTGCGGCACGGTCGGTTGGCTGCAGCGGGCGTCATCCCCTCAGGCGCGGACGCCCTCAGCTGGGTCGAGACGCTGCAGCTGGGCGCCGAGACGGTGCTGCCGACGGTCGGCCCCACCCCGGCGGCGACCGCCGAGGAGACCGAGCGGATCCTGCGCTGGCTGGAGGCACCCGGCATCCGCCTCGTCGACGTCCGGGGCGAGTGGACCTGCCCGGTCCAGGGCGCCGCGCGGCACACGCAGCTGCTGCTCACCCCGACCGCACCTGACATCCGCACGGCCTAGGCTGGGGCGCATGATCACCGCCATCGTCTTCGTCCAGGCCGAGACCGCACGGATCCCCGAGGTCGCGGCGGCGATCGCCGCCCTCGACGGGGTCAGCGAGGTCTACTCGGTGACCGGCCAGATCGACCTGATCGCGCTGGTCCGGGTCCGCAGCCACGACGACATCGCCGCGGTGGTCGCGGACCGGCTCAACAAGGTCGACGGTGTCGTCGACACCGAGACCCACATCGCCTACCGCGCCTACTCCCGCCACGATCTCGAGGCGACATTCTCCCTCGGCCTGGACTGACCTCTCTGCCTGCCGATCAGCGGCCTGTGAGTCAACGCACCGTGCCGCTGATGACGGACTTCTTGACGGTGGTGTAGCCCGACTTGGAGCCGGTGATCCAGAGCGTGACGCGCTTGCCCCTGGCGCTGGACCCGAGCTTGATCGAGGTCCTGGTGGTTCCGCTCAGCATCGTGGTACCGACCCGCCACTGGTACTTGTAGGTGACGCCGCTCGGCCTCCAGAGCCCGGTCACCGCTCGCAGGGTCTGACCGACGCGGAGCGTGCCCGAGATCCTGGGCGTGGCCGGTACCAGGGTCCCGCGAGCCACCGCTGATGTCGGTGTGCTCACCCGGGTCCTGCTCGCGTATCCGGACTTCGCCCCGGTGACCCGGAGCTGGATCGAGCGTCCCACCAGCGCGGACGTGATCGTGAAGGTACGGCTCGAGCCGGTCTTGAGCAGCGTGTCACCCGTGTACCACGCGTACGTGAGGGTCGAGTACGACGGCAACCAGCCGGCCGCGGCGCCCGTGAGAATCTCGCCGACCTTGACCTTGCCGGTGATGGTCGGCAACGCGCCATCCATGAACGCACCGTTCACGGTGACGGCAGGGCTCGTGGCAAACACGGGATCGAACCCCGGCTTCGAACCCGTCACGGTGACGGTCAGCAGCTTGCCGGCGTCACCCGTCACGGTCTTGTAGATCGGTTGGTCCGCGCCGGCGATCGATGTCCCCGCCCGCTTCCACTGGTAGGTGAACGCGGTGTTCGCCGGCCAACCCGGACCTGCCTCAGCGGTCAGCTCGTCGCCGACCGACGGCGCCTCGCCGTCCTCCTGCGGGACGATGCTCGGTGATCCCGTCGACTCCATCACGTCGCCCAGGACAGCGGGCGTCTCCGCACTGGTCCAGGTTCGCGTGTCGAAGGCACTGCGATGGGCAGTCGTCCTGACCGTGATCACCTTGGAGCGCTGCGCCGCCGCGAGGACCAGCGAGCTGCTGGTCGCACCGGCGATGGTCGAACCGTTGGCGTACCACTGATAGGTCCAGGACTCCTGGAGCGGACGGGTCCGCACCGGCGAGGCCGTGATCGTCTCGCCGACCTTCGGCGAACCGTCGTGGTTGACGGTCGGCGTCGAGCCGTCCTGGAAGACTCCGTTGTCGATGGGCAGGGTGACGTACCACTTCTCCGGCGCCGTCCCTGCTTCCAAAGTGTTCGGGAAGGTACCGGTCGGGCGGCCGTCGACCACTCCGCTGACCATGACGATCAGGCAGCGCTTGTAGTCGAGGTTCGTCGGGACGTAGGACTGTCGGTCCGCGTCAGGAATCGGGGTCCAGTTGTTCATGTCGCCGCTGTAGTAACCGCCCGTCGGGCAGATCTGCTTGGTGCGGTACCAACGGAACCGCAGGTCGACCGGCGTCACCTTGCCCGGGTAGGTCCACCCGTTGTCGGCAGCGTCATAGCGCTCGATGGCGGCGGTCGCCGGGAACGGGTCGTAGCTGAGCGGGTACCCGACTCGACGCTCGCCCTCGATGCTGCCGTCGCCGTAGGGCTGCGACGGCTGCGCTGCGGTGCCGTTGGAGCAGTTGGCACTGAGCCGCACGTTGTCGACGAACGCGGCGGTGTCGATCTCACCCGCGTCGTTCGGAGCGTCAGCGACGTCGAAGTCGATGATCTCGGCGCCGTTGCTGAAGTTCAGGGGCACCCTGACCGTGTCACGGGTCGTGACGTGGTTCAGCCTGGTCCATCGCTCGAGGCGGGGCGTCTCCAACTGACCGCCGAGAACATCGGACCGACTTCCAGGCTCCTGCCAGTAGTCGACGTCGTTGACCGAGTAGGGGCGCGGCTGGGAAGGCCAACCCTCCTGCTGGAAGTAGCCGCGTCCCGCGTTCATCGCATACTCGGCGGCGGGTTCCTCGGTGTCAGCGCGCCGCGTGACCGAGATCCTGTCGCTGACGGTGCCGGTGACGGCGGGGCGCACGGTCTCGTCGGTGGCCATCGCGAAGTCGATGTAGAGGCAGCCGGCGTTCGTCGACGGATCCACGCTCAACGACAGACGAGTCATGTCGGGGACACCGTCCGCTCCGCGATCGGTGCTGAGTGCGTCAGGGTCGGGGTCGCGCTCGTCCCCGACCGTGGCCGGATCGTCGATGGCGAGAGGCGAGGCGAGCAACACCTGGCTCACGTTCCCGGTCGAGAGCAGGAGGTACTGCGAACCGCGCGACGGGAAGTCGTTGAAGGCCTGGGTCGCGACGGCGGCGCTTCCCGTGACGGTCGCGGTGACCCCCGCGGGCAGGTCGAGCGCCCCTTGCAGAACCACCGGGTCGACGTCGGCGCCCGCTGGAGCGGTCACGCCCGTGAGAACGCTCCCTGCGACGACCACGACCAACGACGACAAGAACGCGCGACGCACCGACATGTTTCCCTCCAACGGTCCCGGACCCGACCACGATCCGCGAGTCACGCGGTCTCCCTGCGAGGTCAGCCATGGGCACGCTAGTCGAGGCCATCCGTCCCCGCAGAGGGAAACCGGTCAGACCTCGTAGTCCTTTCGGACCACTCCGCCGGGCTCGGGTCCCGGTCAGGCAGACGCCGCAGCGATCCAGCGGTCCATCGTCGCCTGGGCCGCACCGGAGTCGATCGCCTCGGCAGCCCGCACGATCCCGGCGGCCAGCGCCTCGAGCGGCGGCTCCCCCGGTGCGTCGTAGACCGCCAGGGCAGCACCTGCGTTCAGCAGGACAGCCTCGCGCACGGGCCCCAGCTTGCCCGCCAGGAGCTCGCGTACGACGCCGGCATTGTGCGTCGCGTCGCCGCCCCGCAGGTCCTCGGTGGTCGCCGGCGCCAGCCCGAGGGCCGCCGGGTCCACGCTCGCCGTGACGACCTCGCCCCCACGGACGACCCACAGCGAGGACGTCGTGGTGGTCGTGAGCTCGTCGAGGCCGTCGTCGCCGCGGAAGACCCAGGCGTCCACACCACGGGCGGCGAAGACCCCGGCCATGACGGGGGCCAGCTTCGGGTCGGCGCAGCCGATCGCCTGGGCGGCCGGCCGGGTCGGGTTCGCGAGCGGGCCGAGCACGTTGAACGCGGTGCCGATCCCGAGCTCCTTGCGTGGGACGGCGGCGTGCCTCATCGCCGGGTGGAAGGCCGCGGCGAAGCAGAACGTGATCCCGGCCTCGACCGCGACCTCGGCCACGCGCGCAGCCGGCAGGTCGAGGCGCACACCGAGCGCCTCGAGCACGTCGGCCGTTCCTGCCTGGGAGGACGCCGACCGGTTGCCGTGCTTGACCACCCGCGCGCCCGCACCGGCGGCGACGATGGCGGACATGGTCGAGATGTTGACCGAGAAGGACCGGTCACCGCCCGTGCCGACGACGTCGAGCAGACGGCCCGGGACCCGGATCGGGGTCATCACGCCGTACATCGCCTCGACCAGCCCCGTGAGCTCGTCGATGGTCTCGCCCTTGGCGCGGAGCGCGACGACGAAGCCGGCGATCTGGGCAGGGGTCGCCTCCCCGGCGAGGATCTCGCCCATCGCCCAGGTGGCCTGGGCAGGACTCAGGTCCTCCCCGGCGACGAGCGAGCCGAGGACGTCGGGCCACGTCATCGCGGGTGCACCTCGACGAGGGTCATGCCGGGACGCGGGCGCGCAGCAGCGCGACGACCGCCTCGGCGAGCTGGATCGGATCGATCGGGTGCGGCACCGCCGCATCCGCGCGCGACCAGGTCGCCAGCCAGGCGTCCTGCGGCCGGCCGGTGAGGACCAGCAGCGGCGGGCAGTCGTAGATCTCGTCCTTGAGCTGCTTGGCGATTCCCATGCCGCCGGCGGGGACTGCTTCGCCGTCGAGGATCGCGATCGCCAGACCACCGGCGTCGAGGTGCTGGATCACCACCGGCTCGGTGGCGACCTCGACGTACTCGAGTTCCGGAAGGTCGGGATGGGGCCGACGCCCCAGGGCCAGGATGACCTGCTCGCGGGTGTGCACGTCGTCGCTGTAGACGAGGACCTTCAGAGTCTTCGGGGAGGACACGTCCGCGATGCTACTCGGTGTCGGTCCCGGACTGCGGGCGCTCCCCGCTGGCGGTGGCGAGTCGCTCACGGCGCTCCAGCAGGTCGAGGCGGCGGTCCTCGCGTTCGGCCTCCTTCATCGAGGAGCGCACCCACTGGACGAACAGCACCACGAAGAACACGACGCCGACCAGGTCGCCGGCGCCCCAGAGGATGCCGCCGGCGAGGTTCTGGTCCACGAACGGATCCGGCAGCCAGGAGCCCATCGGCCCGTCGTGCAGCGACGGGTAGTGGTCGCCACCGAGCAGGGTCGACTGCCCCATGATCGTGACCCCCAGGAAGGCGTGGAACGGCAGTGTCATCACCGTCAGCAGCACGCGGAAGGGATGCGCGACCCGTCCGGGCAGCGGATCGACGCCCACGATCGGCCAGAAGAACAGCGCGCCGACCGCGACCAGGTGGACGTGCATCATCTCGTGCACGAAGACCGAGGACAGCGAGGCGTCGTACCAACCGGAGAAGTAGAGCGCCCACGGCGAGATCACGTAGAGACCGAAGGCCAGCGGCGGGAACCCGAGGACCTTGGCGACGCGGGAGTGCAGGACGGCGAGCAGCCAGCCCCGCGGGCGTCGCGGCAGGGTCCGCAGCGCGAGGGTGACCGGTGCACCGAGCGCCAGCGAGAGAGGCACGATCATCGACAGGATCATGTGCTGGACCATGTGGACGCTCACCAGCACGGTGTCGTACGCCGCCAGGCCCGACGACGTCGCCAGGTAGAACGCCAGCAGACCGATGCCCCAGGCCAGGGAGCGGCCGACCGGCCAGGCGTCGCCCCGCTTGCGCATCACCAGGACGCCGAGGGCGTAGAGGCCAGCTCCCCAGACCGTCACGACCAGGGGCAGCGGGGCCAGGGACCACTCGGTGAGGAGCGCCGACGCGTCGAAGCGTGGAAGGTTCTCCACCAACGCCGTCATCACGTGCCCCACGGGTGCCTCCTCAGCTCGTTCCGGTGGCCCGATCGGGGCCTGTTCGAGCGTAGGTCGTGCCCGGTGACGGGCCAGAACGGGGGGTCAAGATGCCGAGACAGACCGGAACCGCCATAATGGCAACCGTGGCGATCTCAGCTTCGGCAACTCTCCCTGCCTCGCGCCTTCATGGCCAACACGACCGACCCAGCATGGTCGCGGTGGGCACCATCATCTGGTTGTCCAGCGAGCTCATGTTCTTCGCGGCCCTGTTCGCGTCCTACTTCACGATCCGGTCGGTCTCGCCGGACATGTGGGCGGACAACACCGCGCTGCTGAACGTGCCGTTCGCGAGCATCAACACGACCATCCTCGTGTTGTCCTCGTTCACGTGCCAGTTCGGCGTCTTCGCGGCCGAGCGCGGCCAGGTCGGACGCACCGGCACGCTGCTCCAGGTCAACAAGTGGGGCCTGCGCGAGTGGTTCATCCTGACCTACGTCATGGGTGCCGTCTTCGTCGGCGGCCAGGCGCTCGAGTACGCCGAGCTGATCCACCACGGCGTGACCATCCCGCACGATGGCTACGGCACGATGTTCTACCTGACCACGGGCTTCCACGGGATTCACGTGACCGGCGGTCTCATCGCCTTCCTCTTCGTCCTCGGACGCACCTATGTCGCCAAGCGGTTCACGCACGAGCAGGCGGTCAGCGCGATCGTCGTCTCGTACTACTGGCACTTCGTCGACGTGGTGTGGATCGGTCTGTTCGCCACGATCTACCTGATCAAGTGACGGGTGCGTCGCCGATGACGAAGAACTGTTGGAACGCCAGCCCGCTCCGGACCTGCAAGGACTGATTGTGCGCCTCCTGAACCGCTCCGCCGGTCGCCTCTCGCGGCACCGCCGCGGCCCGATCGCCGGCCTCGTCGTGCTGCTGCTGGGCCTCCTGCTCACCGGTGGCCTCTACGCCGCCTTCGCGCCTGCCCAGGCAGACACCGACCAGAACAACGAAGAGCTGGTCAAGGAAGGCCGCGAGCTCTTCCTCGTCGGTTGTGCCTTCTGCCACGGCCAGAACGGCGAGGGCGTCCTGACCCAGGGCGGCTCGCAGTACGGTCCGGCCCTGACCGACGTCGGCGCAGCTGCGGTCGACTTCCAGGTCGGCACCGGCCGCATGCCGATGGCCCAGCCCGGCTCGCAGGCGCCCCGCAAGGAGGTCGTCTACACCGAGGAGGAGATCGCTGCCCTCTCCGCGTACGTCGCCTCCCTCGGCACCGGTCCGGCCATCCCCGACGGCGGTCTCTACGACACCGACAACCCGGGTGACCTCAACGGCGACGGCAAGCAGGACGAGGAGGACAAGGTCCTTCTGGTCGCACGGGGTGGACAGATCTTCCTCGCCAACTGCACGGCCTGCCACAACTTCGAGGGCTCCGGCGGAGCGATGCCCCGCGGCGGCTATGCCCCGAAGATCCGTGGCGTCGACTCCAAGCACATCTACGAGGCCATGCTGACCGGCCCGCAGACGATGGACACCTTCTCCGACGGCAACATCCCGCCCGAGGACAAGAAGGCGGTCATCGCCTACCTGGAGACCATCGACAAGACGCCCAGCTACAGCGGCCTGACCCTCGGCGGGCTCGGCCCGGTCAGCGAAGGCATCATCGTGTGGCTGGTCGGCATCGGCGCACTCGTCGGATTCGCGGTCTGGATTGCCGCACACACCACCCGCTCAAGCAAGAAGAAGGACGAGGCGGCAGCGTGAGCGACGCACACAACAACGACGACCACGGCGGGGAGCTCGAGCCCGTCGAGCCCATCGCCGACCCGGGGCTTCCCGAACACACCTGGCGGCCGACGGATGTCGACCCCGCCAAGGAGAAGCGTGCCGAGCGTCAGGTGGCTGGTTTCTTCGGCCTCTCGGCGATCTGCACCTTCCTGTTCCTGGTCGCCTACTTCACCCTCGACATCGGTGACAACTGGCACGTGATCGCCGGCTTCGGCGCCTCCACGATGGCCCTCGGCGCGAGCCTCGGCTTCGCCCTGCTGTTCATCGGCGTGGGCATCATCCACTGGGCCCGCAAGCTCATGGCCGACCACGAGATGGTCGAGATGCGTCACTCGGCACGCTCCGCTGACGAGGACCGCGAGACGACCCTCCAGGCGCTCAACGACGGCCTCGAGGAGTCCGGGATCGGCCGCAGGCCGCTGATCCGCAACTCGCTCCTCGGCGCCACCGGTCTGCTGGGACTTCCCGCGATCGTGCTCCTGCGCGACCTCGGTCCGCTGCCGGGCGACAAGCTCGAGCACACGATCTGGGGCCAGGGCACCAAGGACAAGCCGATGCGCATCGTGCGTGACGGCATCTGGACGCCGATCCTCGCCTCCGACCTCGAGATCGGCGACCTGGTCAACGCCCAGCCCGACGCCCTGAAGAACCCCGAGCGCTACGGCATCGACCCGATCGAGGTCGAGGGCATCCCGCTGCAGGTCCACAAGTCCAAGGCTTCGCTGGTCCTGCTGCGCATGAACCCCGACGACATCACCCCCGGCAAGGACGCGAAGGGCAACAGTCGCGAGAACTGGGACGTCGAGGGGATCGTCGCCTACTCCAAGATCTGCACCCACGTCGGCTGCCCGATCTCGCTGAACGAGCGCACGACCCACCACCTGCTCTGCCCGTGCCACCAGTCCACCTTCGACCTCGCCGACTCCGGCAAGGTGGTGTTCGGCCCCGCCGGTCGCCCCCTGCCGCAGCTGCCGATCTCGGTCGACGCCGAGGGCTACCTGGTTGCACAGAGCGACTTCGACGAGCCCGTCGGCCCGACCTACTGGGAGCGTGACTACTATGACCGCTGGTGACATGACCAAGGTCGCCACGACCAACGGAACCACGCCCTCCGCCCCCGCCAAGGGAGCGAACAAGGCTGGAGCCATCGCCAACTGGGCCGACGAGCGCCTGGGCCTCGGCACGACCATGAAGAAGAACCTGCGCAAGGTCTTCCCTGACCACTGGTCCTTCATGCTCGGCGAGATCGCCCTGTGGAGCTTCGTCGTCGTCCTGCTGACCGGCGTGTTCCTCACGCTCTGGTTCGACCCGAGCATGACCGAGGTCCACTACGACGGCTCCTACGATCCGCTCCGTGGCGTGGAGATGTCCTCGGCCATGGCCTCGACGCTGGACATCTCCTTCGACGTCCGCGGCGGTCTGCTCATGCGGCAGATGCACCACTGGGCAGCACACATCTTCATCGCCTCGATGATGATCCACATGCTCCGCGTCTACCTCACGGGTGCGTTCCGCAAGCCCCGCGAGCTGAACTGGGTCATCGGCTGCCTGCTGCTGCTCCTCGGCACGATCGAGGGCTTCACCGGCTACTCGCTCCCCGACGACCTGCTCTCCGGCACCGGCGTCCGGGCCGCGGACGGCTTCATGAAGGCCTCCCCCGTGGTCGGCACCTACATGTCGTTCTTCCTCTTCGGCGGCGAGTTCCCGGGCGACGCGATCATCCCGCGCTTCTACGTCATGCACATCCTGCTGATCCCGGGCATCCTGCTCGCGCTGATCGTGGCTCACATGCTGCTGCTCGTCTACCACAAGCACACCCAGTGGGCCGGCCCCGGCCGCACCGAGCAGAACGTCGTCGGCTACCCGATGCTGCCGGTCTACGCCGCCAAGGCGGGCGGGTTCTTCTTCATCGTCTTCGGCACGATCGCGCTGCTCGGCGGACTGTTCTCGCTCAACCCGGTCTGGAAGTACGGGCCCTACGACCCGTCGAAGGTGACCGCGGGCTCGCAGCCCGACTGGTACATGGGCTGGCCGGACGGTCTGCTGCGGATCATCCCTGCCTGGGAGACGCACATCTTCGGGATCAACTTCTCGTGGAACGTCATGCTGCCGATCCTGGTGGCGCCGCCGTTGCTCCTGATGGTGCTGATCGCCCTGCCGTTCCTCGAGGCGTGGATCACCGGGGACAAGCGGGAGCACCACCTGCTCCAGCGTCCGCGGGACGTCCCGACGCGGACCGCGATCATGGTCGCGCTGATGACCTTCTACGGCCTGTCCTGGGCCGCGGGCGGCAACGACATCATCGCCATCAAGATGCACCTCAGCATCAACCAGATCACCTACTTCCTGCGCGGAGCGGTCTTCATCGGACCCGTGATCGCTTTCATGATCACGAGGCGTTGGTGCATCTCGCTCCAGCGTCACGACGAGGGCAAGCTCCTGCACGGCTACGAGTCCGGTGTCCTGGTCCGCTCCCCCGACGGTGGGTACGCCGAGAAGCACCTCCCGCTCGCCGAGGGCACGGCCTACACGCTCACGGCCCGCGACCGCGACCTCACGCCGGAGACGGTCGAGGAGATCGAGGCCTCCGGTCTCGCCGGTCGGCAGGTTCGGCTCCGCAAGCTGCGGGCCAAGCTGCAGGAGAAGTTCTACTCCGACAACGTGCAGAAGCCGACCGCCGAGGAGCTGCACGACGCGCAGCACCACGCCGAGCACGAGCTGCACGAGCTGGAGTCCCAGATCGAGAACGGGCCGAATCGGCACGGACCGACCCCGGGTCACTGATCAACGCTGAAGGGCGCCACTCCCCCGCGGGGAGTGGCGCCCTTCAGGCATTTGTCAGCGGTGAGACCCCTACGGGCTGCGCCGAGCCGGCATCAGCTCAGCGCTGAGTCCTCGACATAGCTGGGCCAGCTGATGTTCCAGTCGCCGTAGCCGTTGTCCGGCTCCATGGGACGGTCGGTGCCGACGTACTCGACGACGTCGCCGCGACGCGTCATCGAGTAGAGCCAGGCAGCGTTCTCGGTGCTCATCCCGGTGCAGCCGTGCGAGACGTTGGCGCGACCCTGCGAACCAACGGACCACGGGGCGGCGTGGATGAACTCGCCCGAGTTCGTCAGACGCATCGCCCACTTGACGTCGTTGATGTCGTAGGCCTCCGCGGAGCCAGCAGGGATGCCGACGGTCTCGGAGTTCATCCGGCGCTCCTCGAACTTCTCCATGATCACCTTCGTGCCGGAGCGGGTGATGAAACCCGCCTTGCCCGTGGTGATCGGGAGGGTACGGAGCAGCTTGCCGTTCTTGAAGACCTTCATCTGGTGGGTGCGTGCGTTGACGCGGTAGATGTGCGTGTCACCGACGGTGAAGTCGACGTCGCGGTCCTCCTGGCCGTAGATCCCGCCGCCCGCAGAGACGCCGTTGACGTCCACGTCGACGCTGACCTCGGTGCCGGCCTTCCAGTAGGACTTGGGGCGCCAGTGCGCCTCCTTGTCGCTGACCCAGCGCCACGACCCCACCTGCTTCGGCGTCGAGGTGACCCGCATGTTCTTCTCGAACGCAGGCTTGTCGCTCACCGGGAGGTCGAAGTGCACCACGACCGGCATTCCGACGCCGACGGTCTCACCGGCCAGCGGCGAGACCGAGGGATAGGTCTGCTGGTCGAGCGAGAGGGCCTGGGTCGTGAAGACGGTCTCGGTCTCGACCGGTGAGCCGTCTGCGCTCGCGGCGACCGAGGTGATCCGGTAGCGGGCACCTGGCTCGAGACGGGTGCCGGCGACCCAGCGCGCGTTGTCAGCGCTCAGGCGCCCGGTCACCTTGCCTGCCTTCGAGCTCACCGTGACCGACGTCAGCGTGCCGTCCACGGCCGCGACGCGCAGGAGGGTGTCGACGGGGACGCCCTTGGCACCGGCCTTCACGTTGGTCTCGACGCTCGCCTTCGGCACGGCAGACGCCGTGGCCGAGGGAGCGTCGGCGTCATCGCCGGCCCCGGGGACGAACCCGGAACCGTCGCAGCCGCTCGCTGCCACTGCGAGGACAGAGAGCACGGCGAGGCCGCGGAGCAGCTGAGGGCGACGAGGGGTGGTGAACACCGACAAAGCCTAACTGCCGCACCCACGGATTCCCGCTCCGGAAACGCGTCGATGGCCTCACACGTGACACGCGACACGGGACACCCGCAGACGCATCGAGCCGGGACACGACCCCGAAGGGTCCTGTCCCGGCTCGATCAGCGACGCGTTCGCGCAGTCAGATCAGTGTGCGTACTCGCCCCGGTAGTACTCGAAGATCCAGCCGGAGACGGCCAGAGCGCCGAGGACGAAGCCGATGATCATCAGCCACCAGGCCAGCACGGCCACGGCCAGCACGATGATGCCGAGGGTCGCCGAGCACCAGAAGGGCCACCAGGAGTACGGCGGGAAGAAGCCGAGCTCGCCGGCGCCTTCGGCGATCTCGCCGTCCTTGCGGTCCTCGGGTCGGGCGTCCATCTTCGCCGCGTGGACGTAGATGTAGGCGAAGACCATGGCGCACAGCAGCGTGGTCGCGACCAGCGCCGAGGTGCCCGTCCAGTCCGCACCGGAGTCACCGGCGTCGGTGATGAGCCAGTAGGCGGGGCTGACCAGGACCAGGAAGATCGTGGTCACACCGAAGATCCATGCCTCGATCTTCATCAGGCGCCTCCGTCCTTCGTCAGCGCCACTGCGGGAGCGGGCTCGTCGTCGTACATCTCGATCGCGGCGATCTCCGGGTGGTGGAGGTCGAAGGCCGGGGACTCCGACCGGATCCGCGGGATCGTGTGGAAGTTGTGGCGCGGCGGCGGGCAGCTCGTGGCCCACTCCAGCGACCGGCCCCAGCCCCACGGGTCGTCGGTGTTGACCAGCGGACCCTTGCGGGAGACGTAGACGTTGTAGAAGAACGGCAGCATCGAGGAGGCGAGCACGAAGGCACCGATCGTCGACACCTGGTTCATGAACTCCCAGTTGTCACCCGGCAGGTAGTCGGCGTAGCGACGCGGCATGCCTTCGATGCCCAGCCAGTGCTGGATGAGGAAGGTGGTGTGGAAGCCCACGAACAACAGCCAGAAGTGGATCTTGCCGAGCCGCTCATCGAGCATCCGTCCGGTGAGCTTCGGCCACCAGAAGTAGAAGCCGGCGAACATCGCGAACACGACGGTTCCGAACACCGTGTAGTGGAAGTGCGCCACCACGAAGTACGAGTCGGACACCGCGAAGTCGAGCGGCGGGCTGGCGAGGATGACACCGGTCAGACCACCGAAGAGGAAGGTCGTGAGGAAGCCGATCGACCAGAGCATGGGGGTGTCCATGCGTACTGATCCACCCCACATCGTGCCGATCCAGTTGAAGAACTTCACTCCGGTCGGCACGGCGATCAGGAACGTCATGCCGGAGAAGAACGCGAGGTTGACCGCGCCGGTGACGAACATGTGGTGCGCCCACACGGCGACGGAGAGGATCGCGATGCCGAGCGTCGCGCCGACAAGACCGACGTAGCCGAAGATCGGCTTGCGGCTGAAGACCGGCAGGATCTCGGAGATGATGCCGAAGAACGGCAGGGCGATGATGTAGACCTCTGGGTGACCGAAGAACCAGAACAGGTGTTGCCAGAGGATGGCGCCGCCGGTCGATGTGTCGAAGACGTGGGCCCCGAGTTGGCGATCAGCCTCCAGGGAGAGCAGCGCGCCCGCCAGGATCGGGAAGGCGATCAGGACCAGGATCGCCGTGATCAGCACGGTCCAGGTGAAGATCGGCATCCGGAACATCGTCATGCCGGGGACGCGCATGCAGATGATCGTGGTGATGAAGTTGACCGCGCCGAGGATCGTGCCGAGACCGGCCATCCACAGACCCATGATCCACAGGTCGCCACCGACACCGGGGCTGTTCACCGAGTCGGAGAGCGGCGTGTAGGCGAACCAGCCGAACGAGGCCGCACCCTGCGGGGTGAGGAAGCCGGCCGCGGCGATGAGACCACCGAAGAGGTACAGCCAGTAGCTGAACATGTTCAGTCGCGGGAACGCGACGTCAGGGGCGCCGATCTGCAGCGGCATGATCGCGTTGCCGAAGCCGAAGAACAGCGGGGTCGCGAACAGCAGCAGCATGATCGTGCCGTGCATGGTGAAGAGCTGGTTGTAGAGCTCCTCGTTGACGACCTGGCTGCCCGGGTAGGCGAGCTCGGACCGGATCAGCAGCGCCATGACGCCACCGGCGACGAACCAGGCCATCGCAGTACCGAAGTACAGGTTGCCGATCAGCTTGTGATCGGTCGTGGTCATCACACGGACGACCTGCTGTCCGAGCGGCTTGCGCTCGGTGAGGTCCGCGTTGCGGGCGACGGTGGCAGTCACTCGTGGCCTCCCTCGTCCTTGTTGATCAACTCAGTGGAGTACTTGCCGCCGAGGACCGGGCCGTCGGAGACGTGGTCCGGGTCGGTGGCGAGGTCGGCGATGTAGGCGTCGTAGTCAGCCTGCGAGACGACCTTGACGGTGAAGAGCATCCGCGAGTGGTAGGCGCCGCACAGCTCGTAGCACTTACCGTCGTAGACGCCGACCTCGGTCGGCTTCACCTGGTAGGAGTTGTCGTTGCCCGGGACCACGTCCATCCGCATCGCGAAGGCGGGGATGCCGAAGTTGTGGATCACGTCGGGGCTGTAGAGCTGGAACTCGACGGTCTTGTCGACCGGGATCACCAGCTGCGGGATGTCATCGCCCGTGCCGGAGACGTAGACGGTGTCGGCCTCGGGGGTGTCGATCGAGTCGAGGTAGTTGAACGTCCACGACCACTTCTGGCCCACGACCTTCACCACGACATCAGGCTCGATGTGCTCGAGTGCGATGTTCTGCACGCGCACCGTGTGCGAGAAGAACGCCACGACCATGATGACCGGGAAGATCGTGTAGAAGATCTCGATCGGCAGGTTGTAACGGGTCTGCACGGGAACCTCGTCGTCACTGCGACGACGGAACCAGATCGGGACGCCGATGATGAGTGCCCAGGTGATCACGCCGGAGACGAGCGCAGCGATCCACGCGCCCTGCCACAACTGCAGGATGTGAACACCCTGCTCCGACTTGATCTCCGGCATGCCGAACCGCTCCCATTGGGTGTCGGTCGAGCAACCACTCAGCGCAAGCGTGAGTACGACGAATCCGGCGAGCGGGACGAGACGACGGGAACGTCGCTCTCCGCGCCTGCGCTCGGGGTGCCACCAGCCCACGAACGAGCCTTCCTCTCGAGGGTCAGAACTACCGTGAACACTAGCGGAGAGTGGACTCGACCGGGTCGCGGGGTGGGTCCTTGCGGACCGCGGCGCGACCAGCCGGGCGTGGTCGTAGGGTCGGGGACGTGAGCAGCACACCGGAGGTGTACCTCGACACCGCGTCGGCGGCGCGACTTCATCCCGCGGCCCGCGACACCCTCCTCGCAGCCCTCGAACGCGGGTACGCCGATCCGCGGCGCCTCCACGGAGCGGGCCGGGACGCCCGGCTGCTCCTCGACAACGCCCGGGCCGTGATCGCGGAGTGCCTCGACGTCCGCCCCGACGAGGTGGGCCTGACGTCGTCGGGGACCGATGCGGTGCACCGGGGCCTGCTCGGCCTGACGGCGGCCACGGGGCGGGACGGGATCGTCCACAGTGCGGTCGAGCACTCCTCGGTGCTCCACGCGGCGCAGTGGCGCCCCTCCCCCGTGCACGCCAGCATCGCCGTCGACGCGACCGGACGCGTCGACCTCCTCGCGCTCACCGAGGCGGCCCGGACGCCCGGCGTCGGCGTGGTGGCACTGCAGAGCGCCAACCAGGAGGTCGGCACGCTGCAGCCGGTCGACGAGGCCGAGCTCCCTGACGGCGTACCCCTGCTGACCGACGCGGCGGCGGCGATCGGCCACGTGCCGCTCCCCCGCAGCTGGTCGGTGCTGACGGGCTCGGCCCACAAGTGGGGAGGCCCGGCCGGCGTGGGGGTGCTGGTGGTGCGCCGCGGCACCCGCTGGCAGAACCCGTTCCCGGGCGAGGACGGCCTGGACGGGTCCGGAGGCTTCGCCAACGTGCCGGCCGCCCTCGCGGCGGCAGCAGCGCTCCAGGCGGTCCTGGCCGAGCAGGAGGAGGTCGCGTCCCGGCAGTTCCGCCAGGTCGCGCGGCTCAGGGCCGTGGCGGCCGCCCTGCCGGACGCCGAGGTCGTCGGCGACCCCGAGCGCCGGCTCCCCCATCTGGTGACCTTCTCGTGCCTGTACGTCGGCGGCGACGAGATCGTCTCGGCACTGGCCAGGCGGGGCTACGGCGTGGCCAGCGGCTCCGCGTGCACGGCCTCGACCCTCGAGCCGAGCCACGTGCTCGCGGCGATGGGCGCGCTGACCCACGGCAACGTGCGGGTCTCGCTCGCCTGCGACACGACCGACGAGCAGGTCGAGGGCTTCTGCACGGTGCTGCCCGAGGTCGTCGCCCGGATTCGGAAGGACGCGGGCCTGTGAGCGACCCCGGCGTCGAGATCGACTGCCGCGACCTGCCCTGCCCGCGCCCGATCATCGAGCTGGCCCGGGCCCTGCCCGACGTGCCTGTCGGCGGCCGGCTCGCGGTGGTCGCGCGCGATCCGGCCGCCAGGTACGACGTCCCGGCGTGGTGCCGGATGCGCGGTCAGGAGTACGTCGGCGAGGAGCTCACCGACGACGACGTGCCGCGCTACGTCGTACGACGTCTCAGCTGAGGTTGGCGCTGACCTCGGCGGCGGCCTCGTCGCCGTAGGAGATGCGCACCCGCTCGACGAACTGGGCGGTGGTGAAGTCGTACTCCTGCGTGCCGACGGTCTCCACGACGTAGGCAGCCAGGACGCACCCGACCTGGGCGGCGCGCTCGAGCGAGGAGCCCCACGACAGTGCGGCGAGGAACCCGCCACGGAAGGCGTCACCGACGCCGGTCGGCTCGACGGCCGCGACGTCCTTGGCGGCAGAGACCTCGAAGGAGTTGCCGTCGGCGGTGGTGACCCGCACGCCGTCCTTGCCGAGCGTGGTCACCTGGATGCCGACGCGGGAGAGGACCTCCTCGGCGCTCCAGCCCGTCTTCTTCTCGATGACGTGCGACTCGTACTCGTTGGAGAAGAGGATCGCCGCGCCCTCGATCAGGTCGCGGATGAGGTCGCCCTCGGCGAACGCGAGCTGCTGTGAGCAGTCGGCGATGAAGGGGTAGCCGCGCTGGCGGCACTCCTCGGTGTGGCGCTTCATGGCGTCCGGGTCGTCGGCACCGATCAGCACGTAGGTCGGCTGGCCCACACGCTCGACGATCGGGGCGAGCTCGATCAGGCTCGCCTCGCTCATCGCTCCGGGGTAGAACGACGCGAACTGCGCCATCGTCGAGTCGGTCGTGCACACGAACCGCGCGGTGTGCTTGCTGTCGGAGATGTGGACCGAGTCGCAGTCCACGCCGTGGCGCTCGAGCCACGAGCGGTAGTCGGTGAAGTCCTCACCGGCAGCGCCGACGAGAACCGGCCGCAGGCCGAGCCGGGCCATGCCGAAGCACATGTTGGGGGCCACGCCTCCCCGGCGGATCTCGAGGTCGTTGACCAGGAAGGAGACCGACAGCTTGTCGAGCTGGTCGACGACGAGGGAGTCGGCGAACTTGCCGGCGAAGGTCATGAGGTGGTCGGTTGCGATCGATCCAGCGATCAGCAAGGAGCCCGTGGGTGCAGTCACGACACCGAACATTAACCGAGCCGTTGCAGGTCTACCCGCCGGTACCACTGTGTCTACCCCGGAGTAACGCCTAGCGTCGAGACATGACGCCCTACGAAGAGATCGCCAGGCCCAGCGACCTGAAGGCCGACTGCGAGGCGGTCAGCCGCCGACTGGAGCTGGCTGCCGTCAAGGCGACCCGCCCCGCGCCGAGCATCCACTACGCCGACCAGCCCCGCGAGACCGGCAAGCGCGAGATCCAGATCTCCGAGGCCGCGCAGCGCCTGGCGAACGCACTGCACCTTCACCTCGACTGACACGAAGTGCGAGGTTTTCTCCTCCGAAATCGCCGAACGGTCTGTGCGAGGCACAGACCGTTCGGCGATTTCGGAGGAGAAAACCTCGCACTTCGTGCTAGTTGAACGAGTCACCGCACGCGCACGAACCCGTGGCGTTGGGGTTGTCGATCGTGAAGCCCTGCTTCTCGATGGTGTCGACGAAGTCGATCACTGCACCGTTGAGGTAGGGAACGCTCATCCGGTCGACGACGACCGACACGCCGTCGAAGTCCGTGACGACGTCGCCGTCGAGGGACCGCTCGTCGAAGAAGAGCTGGTAGCGCAGTCCGCTGCAGCCACCGGGCTGCACCGAGATCCGCAGGGAGAGGTCGTCGCGACCCTCCTGCTGGAGCAGGCTGCTCACCTTGCCCGCGGCAACCGGGCTCAGGTTGATCTGGTCCTCACGTCGCTCGAGGTCGACCGGCGCCGCAACCGTCGTGGTCGCGCCGGGGGCGTCGTGGCTGTGGCCGCCTCCGCAGCAGCTGTCGCTCATGCTCACTCCAAGAAGTAGATCGGGGACGAAACAGGTGTTCGACCAGTCTCAATGGTCGCACAGACCCGGTTATTCCCCCCAGACGAGGACCGGCTTGACCACACGGCCCGACTTCGAGTCGGCGACGGCGTCCGCGATCCGCTCGAACGGGTAGGTCGCGACCAGGTGGTCCACGTCGAAGCGTCCGGCCTCGCGCAGCGCGATCAGCTGCGGGATGGTCACCAGCGGATCGGCCTCCCCCTCGATCGAGGACCGCACGATCTTGCCGCTCTGCAGGAGGTCGATCGCGTCGATGCGGTACTCCGCCGCGCCGAGCCCCAGCGCGACGAGCATCCCGCGCGAGCGCAGGGACCGCTGGGCCTGCAGGACCACGTCCGCGATCGCCGTGGTGTCGATGGCGTACGACGCCCCGCCGGCCGTCAGCGCCTTGACCCGGTCCTCGACCGAGCCTGCGTCGGTCTCGGTCGGGTCGATGGTGACGGCGCCGTAGCCCTCGGCGACCGCACGGCGGGCCGCGACCGGGTCGACCACCACGACCGTCTCGACGCCCAGCCCGCGGGCCACCGCGACGGCGGCGAGACCGACGGCGCCGGCGCCGAAGACGACGATCGACTCGTCGGTCGCGGGGTCCAGGACGTTGAGGACGGTGCCCGCCCCCGTCTGGAAGCCGCAGGCGAAGGGCGCCAGGCGGGTGAGGTCGAGCGCCTTGTCGACGACGACGCAGTTGTCGGCGTACGCGAGGGCATGGCGAGCCAGGCTGGACTGCCCGAAGAAGTTGCCGAAGACCGTCGAACCGGCGTGGTCGCCGTCAGCGCGCTTCATGGTCGTGGAGCCGTCGGGCCGCATGCCCATGTAGTTGAGCAGCAGCGACTGCTCGCAGTAGCCGACATCGCCGGCTTCGCACGGCCCGCACGCACGACAGGACCGGAAGCTCAGCACGACGTGGTCGCCGACCTCGATCCCGCTCACCGCGGCGCCGACCTTCTCCACGACTCCGGTGCCCTCGTGACCCACGACCGTCGGGAGCATCTCCTGCGGCAGCATCGTGGGCACGGTCAGGTCGGTGTGGCACAGGCCGGTGGCCACGATCCGGACGAGGACCTCGTCCTCACGCGGCTCGTCCAGCTCGACCTCGGCGAAGGTGAAGTCCCCGCCGGGCTCCTCCACGAGCAGTGCAGTCGTCCTCATGCGTCGCGCTCCAACCAGAAGTAGTAGAGGTCCTTCACGCCGAAGGCCGCCTCGAGCTTGCCGTTCATGATGCCCATCAGGGTGTCCTCGTCGACCCGCTTGAAGTGGTCGAAGACAGGCATCCGGTCGTAGACCATCGTCGCGGTGACCTCGCCACGGAAGCCGACGGGCCACAGGGTCGCCTCGCCACCGCCTCCGGCCTCGAGGTTGGAGTAGAGCTGCCCCTCCTCGTTGCGGCAGAGCATCGGGACGGCTGCGAGGGGACCGTCGAAGCGCTTGCCGTGCCAGCGCACCTTCTTCAGGACCGCGCTGGCCACGTGCCCGGTGGCGAAGTCGCCGCCGCGCCAGGGTCCGAGGATCTCCTCGACCTCCACGGTCGCGAGGTCGGCCCACAGGGCATCGAGGTCGGCTGGATCGGCGTGGTCCGCGCCGCGCAGTGCGTCGAAGCGGGATCTGATGTCGGTCACGCGGACAACCTAGAACATGTTCCCCTCATCTGGACACGGGCGTGTGCAGAAAGTGGAACGCAGGTCAGGAGGACCAGGTACGGGCAACCCGCGCTGCCAGCTCGGCGAGCGAGCCCGCCGGATCCGCGAAGGCCCGCTCCTCCCCCACGGCGTCGAACAGCGAGTAGGCGGCGTCCATCCCGAGCGCGCGCATCTCGCGGGAGCCCACCAGCACCTGGCCGGCCAGCGCCACACAGGGACGCAGTGCGTCGGCGGCCACCGCGGCCACCCCTGCCGGCACCTTGCCTGCCCGGCTGCTGAAGTCGAAGGCACCCTCACCCGTGATGACCAGGTCCACCGACCGCGCCTTGTCGGCCAGGCCGACGGCCTCGGCCACCAGCTCGATCCCGGACACCCGGTGACCGCCGAGCAGCATCAGTGCGAACCCGATGCCTCCTGCGGCACCAGCCCCCGGCTCGAGCGCGAGGCGACGATCGGTGGCCGTCGCGAACTGCTCGAGGTAGCCGTCCATGATCACCTGCATCTCCTCGTCGAGCCCCTTCTGCGCACCGAAGGTCTTGCTCGCCCCGAAGAGTCCGGTGAGCGGGATGTCGACGTCGGTCGCCGCGACGATCTCCGCGCCGTCCACCAGGCCACGGGCGATGCTGAGGTCCACGGTGGTCACGGTGTCGAGGAAGATCCCGCCCACGTCGAGGGACACGTCGGCGTCCGCCCCCAGCGAGGCCAGCAGCCCGGCGCCACCGTCGATCGTGCCGGAGCCGCCGAGGCCGATCACGATCCGGGCGGCACCCGCGTTGACCGCCTCGAGGAGCAGCTGGCCGACGCCGACCGTCGTACCGAACTCCCCGAGCTTGCCGCCCGTCAGGTGGACGCCGCAGGCCTGCGCGCTCTCGATGTAGGTCGTCTCGCCCACCATCAGGATCGTCGCGGGGACCTCATGGCCCTGGGGCGCCTCGCAGACGACCGCGAGCAGCTCGCCACCGAGGCTCGCGTGGAGTACGTCGACGAAGCCCGGACCGCCATCGGACATGGGCGCCAGGACCAGCTCGTCGTCCGGCGCATGACGCCGCCAGCCCTCCGCAATCGCCTCCGCAGCCTCGACGGCAGAGAGAGTGCCCGCGAACTTGTCAGGGGCCACGAGCACACGCATGACGCCATCATGTCGGAACCGGCGGCGGTCCGCGTGCGCGCACCGATCGGCGTCTCTCGCACCGCCCAAACTAGGATGGACCCATGACCACCGTGGACCTCCCGCTGCTGCCCCTCGGCCGCGGCACCGACCCGCTCTCGGAGCGGGGCGTGGACTGCCCCGGCGACCTGCCGGCCGCCTCCGATCCAGACCTGGTCGCTCGCGCCCGGGCCGCGAAGGCAGCACTCGGCGACCGGCTCTTCGTGCTGGGCCACCACTACCAGCGCGACGAAGTGATCGAGTTCGCCGACGTCACCGGCGACTCCTTCAAGCTGGCCCGCGACGCCGCGGCACGGCCCGAGGCCGAGTTCATCGTGTTCTGTGGCGTGCACTTCATGGCCGAGTCCGCCGACATCCTGACCGGCCCCGACCAGCAGGTGATCCTGCCGGACCTCGCCGCCGGGTGCTCCATGGCGGACATGGCCCGGATCGCCCAGGTCGAGCGGGCCTGGGAGGCGCTGGCCGCGGCCGGCGTGCAGGACGTCGTCGTGCCGGTGACCTACATGAACTCCAGCGCCGACATCAAGGCCTTCTGCGGACGCAACGGCGGGGTGGTGTGCACCTCCTCCAACGCCGAGGTCGCGCTCGACTGGGCCTTCGCGCAGAAGGGCGCGGACACCAAGGTCCTCTTCCTGCCCGACCAGCACCTCGGCCGCAACACCGCCGTGCTCAAGCTGGGCTACTCGCTCGACGAGTGCGTGGTGTGGAACCCCCACAAGCCCGACGGCGGGGTGAGCCCCGAGGAGCTCGCCAAGGCGAAGATCATCCTCTGGAAGGGCCACTGCTCCGTGCACGGCCGCTTCACGACCGACGTCGTCGACGAGCTGCGTGCCAAGGTTCCGGACCTCAACGTCCTGGTCCACCCCGAGTGCCAGCACGAGGTCGTGCTCAAGGCCGACCTCGTCGGATCGACCGAGTTCATCATCAAGACGATCGAGGCCGCGCCGGCCGGTTCGAGCTGGGCCATCGGCACCGAGCTCAACCTCGTGCAGCGGCTCGCGAACGCGCACCCGGACAAGAACATCATGTTCCTGGACCGCAACGTCTGCTACTGCTCCACGATGAACCGGATCGACCTGCCCCACTTCGTGTGGGCGCTGGAGAACCTCGTCGAGGGTGTCGTCGTCAACCAGATCAAGGTCGACCCGCAGACCGAGGCAGACGCGCTCACCGCGCTGCAGCGCATGCTCGACCTGCCCGGCAAGACCCACCGCGACTGATTCAGTCCGGTCAGAGAGGCTCCCGTGTTCAAGCGCACCAAGTCCGAGCCCGTCCAGGAGACGGTCAACCTCAGCAAGCCCGGCGGCAAGGGCCGGCCGACGCCGACCCGCAAGGAGGCCGAGGCCGCCGCCCGGGCACGCGCGAAGGCACCCGCCGACAAGCGGGGCGCCACGCGCCAGCAGCGCGAGTTCCGCGCCGAGGAGAGCCGCAAGATCCGCCAGGGCATGAAGGCCGGCGACGAGCGCTACTTCCTGCCCCGTGACCGCGGCCCGATCCGTCGCTTCATCCGCGACTACGTCGACCGGCGCTTCTCCATCGTGGAGATGGTCATCCCGCTGATGATCATCGGCCTGGTCCTCGGTTACACCGGCAACTCCGCACTGGTCCAGGCGAGCAGCCTGGTCCTGCTCGCGACCGTGCTGTTCGTCATCACGGACATGCTCGTGCTGCGCTTCCGACTCCGGCGCGAGCTCAGGAAGCGCTTCCCGGACGACCTCCTCAAGGGCACGACCTACTACGCGCTGACCCGCTCGATGCAGATGAAGTTCATGAGGTTGCCGAAGGCCCGGATCAAGATCGGCCAGGAGCTCCCCGGGGACTACGACAAGTAGGACGAACGCCTCCGGGTGGACCCACCCGACGGTAGGTTGCCCGACGTGAAGCTCATTGCCGCACTCCACCGCAGCGAGCCGGGAGACGACCTGCTCGACCCCGCCTTCCGCGCCGCCCTCGCCACGACCGGGGCGAGCCGCCTGCAGGTCAACCTCGACGACGCCGACGTCGCGGGAGCGATGAGGTTCGGTCCCGGTGCCCCCGTGACCGCGGTCGTCTCGGTGTGGACCGACCAGGATCCGACCGCAGCCCTCGACGTCGTACGACGGCTGGACGCGGAGCTCGATGCGTGGCTGGTCGAGGAGCGCGAGCCGCTCGTCCCGCCCACGGTCCCCGACGGCGTACGAGCCGACGCGCTCGCGAACATCGCCCTCCTGCGCCGACCGGCCTCGATGACACCCCAGGACTGGCGATCCGACTGGCTGGAGCGACACACCCAGGTGGCGATCGACACCCAGGGCACGTTCGGCTACGTCCAGAACCCGGTCGTCCGGACGCTGACCGCCGGCGGTGGTGACGTCGCGGGCATCGTCGAGGAGCTGTTCCCGATGGCCGCTCTGAGCGACCAGCACGCCTTCTACGGCAGCGGTGGGGACGAGGCCGAGCTCCAGCGGCGGTTCACCACGCTGATGGACAGCTGCGCCCGCTTCGGCGCCGCCGACGGGCTCGACCTCGTGCCGAGCAGTCGGTACGGGTTCCGGCTCAGCTGAACATCTCCGAGCGACGCGGGCTCCGGGTGCGCCCGGGATCGGTCGTCACGACGCCGTCCAGGACACGGTCGATCGCGGTCAGGATCCCGAGGTCGAGCGTGACCCCGGCCGCCTTGACGTTCTCGGTGACCTGCTCGGGCCGGCTGGCGCCGATGATGGCCGCCGAGACGTTGTCGTTCTGCAGCACCCACGCGACGGCGAGCTGGGCCAGGGTGAGACCGGTCGACTCGGCGATGGGCTTCAGCTCCTGCACCCGCTCCAGGACGTCGTCCTTGAGCCACCGGCCGACGTTGTCGGCGCCTCCCTTGGCATCGGTGGCGCGCGAGCCCGCCGGGGGCGGCTGGCCGGGCAGGTACTTGCCGGTGAGCACGCCCTGCGCGATGGGCGACCAGACGATCTGGCCGATGCCGAGCTCGCGGGAGGCGGGCACCACCTCGGCCTCGATGGTGCGCCAGAGCATGGAGTACTGCGGCTGGTTGGAGACGAGCGGAACCCGCAGCTCGCGGGCGAGCAGGGCGGCGGCGCGGATCTCCTCCGCGCGCCACTCCGAGACCCCGATGTAGAGCGCCTTGCCTGCGCGTACGACATCGGCGAAGGCCAGCATCGTCTCCTCGAGCGGGACCTCGTGGTCGAAGCGGTGTGCCTGGTACAAGTCGACGTAGTCGGTGCCGAGCCGACGCAGCGAGCCGTCGATCGACTCCATGATGTGCTTGCGCGAGAGCCCGTGGTCGTTGTGCTTGCCGGGCCCGGTCGGCCAGAAGACCTTCGTGAAGATCTCCAGGCCCTCGCGTCGCTCCCCCGACAGCGCCTTGCCGAGCACCGTCTCCGCCGCGGTGTTGGCGTACACGTCGGCGGTGTCGAAGGTGGTGATGCCCTCGTCGAGTGCCTGGCGGACACACGCCAGCGCGGCGTCCTCCTCGACCTGGGAACCGTGGGTGAGCCAGTTGCCGTAGGCGATGGCCGAGATCTTCAGGCCGCTCGCGCCGAGGTTGCGAATCTCCATGCCGCGACCCTAGTGCGGTGCGCCCAGCCGGTGCCGGTGCCGGGTCGCGGACTTTCCGATGGGAGTATCGGCGCATGGTCGCCGCAGATGTCTCCGTCCGGGTCGGCTGGCCGGCTGACGCCGCCGCCATGGCCGCCGTGCAGCTCCGCGCCTGGCAGCAGCGGTACGACGACCGGATGGCTGCGCAGCTGGAGGAGCAGGGCATCGGTCCCGACGAGCTCGCCACGGCCTGGCGGGGCACCCTCGGCCGCCCGCCCCAGGCACGCCAGCGCGCCATGGTGGCCCTCGTCCACGACGAGGTCGTCGGCTTCGCCCTGACCGGCCCCAACACCGACCCCGACGCGGACGCCTCGGTCGACGGCGAGATCGGCGAGTTCACCATCGACCCCGAGCGGACCCGCGCCGGACACGGTTCGCGACTGCTGCAGGCCTGCGCCGACACGCTCGTCGCTGACGGCTTCACCCGCGCGGTGTTCTGGGTCGACGCCGCGGACGACATCAGCCGGGCGTTCCTGACCAGCGCCGGCTGGGCACCCGACGGTGCGAGCCGCGAGCTCGCCGACGAGGCCGGTACCCAGGCGGTCAAGCAGGTCCGGCTGCACACCTCCCTGGCCTGACCAGCAGGGGCCTGACCACCGTGGACGTGGCTCGACGCACCGTCATGCGCGACAGCCTCGGCGTGGCGATCGCCACCGGGACCTACGGGCTGAGCTTCGGCGCCGTCGGTGTCACCTCGGGTCTCGACGTCGCGCAGACCTGTGTGCTGTCGCTGCTGATGTTCACCGGCGCCTCGCAGTTCGCCCTGGTCGGCGTGCTCGGGGCGGGTGGCTCTGCCGTCTCCGGCGCCTTCACCGCGCTGCTCCTCGGCACCCGCAACACCCTCTACGGCCTCCGCCTCGCTCCCCTGCTGGAGTACCGCGGCTGGAGACGGGCCGTCGCCGCCCACGTGCTGATCGACGAGTCGACCGCCATGGCCGTGCACCGCGCCGACCGGGACCTGGCCCGGACGGGGTTCTGGACCACTGGCGGGACCATCTTCGTGCTCTGGAACCTCACCACCTTCGCCGGAGCGGTCGCCGGTGAGCAGCTCGGCGATCCGCGGGACCTGGGCCTCGACGCAGCCGTCGGCGCCGCGTTCCTCGCCCTGCTGTGGCCGCGGCTGTCCTCGCCCCTGTCC
This sequence comes from Nocardioides sp. Root190, assembly GCF_001428565.1. GTDB lineage: Bacteria > Actinomycetota > Actinomycetes > Propionibacteriales > Nocardioidaceae > Nocardioides. Next base: position 327,587 of record NZ_LMIA01000010.1, read on the forward strand.
CGACTGACCGCGGCGCTGGCGGCCCTGGTGGCGGCGGGCGCGGTGTCGGTGACACCCGCTGGGGTCCCGGTGCTGGTCGCTGCGGGTGTCGCGGTCCTGGTCGGCGCCCTGGCGCCCCGTTCGACCGACGCAGCCGCCGGCATCGACGAGGGGGACGCGCGGTGATCTGGTGGGCCGTGCTCGGCGCCGGGCTGGGCTGCTACCTGCTCAAGCTCGCCGGTCTGTCCGTGCCTCAGCGGGTGCTCGCGCACCCCGTGGTCGCCCGGATCGCCGACCTGATTCCCCCAGCCCTGCTCGCAGCCCTGGTCACCGTGCAGGTCCTGGCCGCTCCTGGCGGCGGGGAACTGGTGCTCGACGCGCGCATCGCGGCGCTCGGGGTCGCCGTACTCCTCCTGCTGGCGCGGGCACCGTTCCTCGTCGTGGTGTTCGGCTCCGCCGCCGTCGCCGCCCTGCTCCGACTCCTGTGACGCGCGAAGTGCCTGGTTCTCTCCTGCCAAGGGGCAGGATTTCTCCACCGAGGTACGCCGAAACACGGGTGCCGACGCGGCACGGACGCCCACCTCGATGGAGAAAACGGCGCACTTCGGCGGAGAGAACCCCGCACTTCGCGGTCAGCTGAGGTCGAGGAAGTTCTCGAGGCCGACGGTGAGCCCCGGGAAGCCGGCGATGCGACGTACACCCGTGAGGACGCCGGGGGTGAAGGAGATCCGGTCGAGCGAGTCGTGCCGGATGGTGAGGGTCTCACCCAGGCCGCCGAGGACGACCTCCTGGTGGGCGACCAGGCCGCGGATGCGCAGGCTGTGGACCCGGACGTCCTCGACGTCCGCACCGCGAGCACCCTCGAGGCCGGTGCTGGTCGCGTCGGGGATCGGCGGGCTGTCGGCCTCGCGGCGGGCGGCGGCGATCAGCTCGGCGGTACGCCGCGCCGTACCGCTGGGCGCATCGGCCTTGGTCGGGTGGTGGAGCTCGATGACCTCGACGGACTCGAAGAAGGGTGCGGCAATCGCCGAGAACCTCATCATCAAGATGGCGCCGATGGAGAAGTTCGGCGCGATGAGCACGCCCGTGCCGGGACTGTCGGCCAGCCAGCCGCGCAGGGTCTCGAGGCGTGCGTCGTCGAAGCCGGTGGTCCCGACGACCGCGTGGATGCCGTTCTCGATGCAGTAGCGCAGGTTGTCCATGACCACGTCGGGGTGGGTGAAGTCCACCACCACCCGGGTCCCGCTCTCGTGCAGGTCGGCGATGGAATCGCCCTGGTCGACCCCGACGGTGAACCTCAGGTCACCCGCCCCTTCGACGGCCTTGACGACCTCGGCCCCGACCTTGCCCCGGGCGCCGAGTACGCCGACCGGGAGCCCCTCTGCAGATGCGTTCTCCGCGACACGTGAAGTCACGGGACCAAGGTAGTGCGTCAGCGCCGGCAGCGTTCTGGCAGGCTGACCCCCATGGTGAACAAGATCCCGGCCCGGATCCGATGGGCGGTGGACTTCATGGACGTACAGCCCAACGACCACGTGCTGGAGATCGGCTGCGGAAATGGTGCCGCTGCCGATCTGATCTGTCGCCGGCTCGAGGGCAAGGGCAAGATGTTCGCCATCGACCGGTCCGAGGCCGGCGTGGACCGCACCAAGCAGCGCTGCGCCGCCCACATCGAGGCCGGTCGCCTCACCGTGCGTCAGATCGACCTCGCCACGCTCCGCGTGCCGGTCAAGCGCCTGACCAAGGTGTTCGCCTTCGACGTGAACCTGTTCTGGGTCCGCGACGCGTCCGAGGAGATCGCCCTCCTGCACGAGCGGCTGATGCCGGGCGGGTCGGTCAACCTCTTCTTCGACACCTCGCGCCCCGAGCAGGTCGCCGACATCCTCGAGAAGGCTTCCGCGCAGCTGCGCGACGGCGGTTTCCGGGTCTACATCGTCGACTCCAAGATGCCTCCCGTCATCGGGATCATCGGCCGGCGCTGACCGCACTCGTGACGCAGGTCACACGTCTGTGCCTCGCGATCGCGGGTATTGCCACCTCTTGTGACTGATCAGTTGAACCCTACCGAGGACCACCGTGCGGCCAAGTTCGTCGAGGCCGCCCTCACCTCACCGGCGTCCGACGTCGTCCCGCACCCTGCTCTCGATCACGCCCTGGTCGACGAGGTGCCCGCCCGCACGGGGCTCGATCCCGTGGTCTTCGGGCTGGCAGCGGCCGTCTCCACGGCCTTCGTGGTCTGGGGTCTCGCCAGCACCTCGTCGCTGAGCTCCGCCTCCAGCACCGCACTGGACTGGGTCGTGACCAACACGGGCTGGCTGTTCGTCCTGACGACCAGCGGGTTCGTGGTGTTCGTCGTCTGGCTCGCGATGAGCAAGTACGGCGCCATCCCGCTCGGACGCGACGACGAGGAACCCGAGTTCCGCACCGTCTCGTGGATCGCGATGATGTTCAGCGCCGGGATGGGCATCGGACTGATGTTCTACGGAGTCAGCGAGCCGCTGTCCCACTTCGTCTCGGCGCCGCCGGGAACCGGCGGTGATGCGGACACCGCGGCCCAGACCGCTATGGCGACGACGATGTTCCACTGGACGCTGCACCCCTGGGCGATCTACGCGGTGGTCGGCCTGGCCATTGCCTACGGCGTGTACCGCAAGGGACGCGTCCAGCTCATCTCGGCAGCGTTCGCCCCCCTCCTCGGCGAGCGTTCCTCCGGCGGCGCCGGACGGTTGATCGACATGTTCGCGATCTTCGCCACCCTCTTCGGTTCGGCCACCTCGCTGGGGCTGGGTGCCCTGCAGATCAGCAGCGGCCTGGAGATCGTCGGCGGATGGGGATCCCTGGGCAACGGCGCGCTGGTGGGGATCATCACCGTGCTGACGCTCGCCTTCGTTCTCTCCGCTGTGTCGGGGGTGTCGCGGGGCATCCAGTGGCTGTCGAACACCAACATGGTCCTGGCCCTCGCCCTGGCCCTGTTCCTCTTCGTCCTGGGTCCGACCGTGTTCATCCTCAACCTGGTACCGACCTCGCTCGGCAGCTACCTCAACGACCTCGCCATGATGGCCGCTCGCACCGGAGCCGAAGGCGCCGCGACCGAGCAGTGGCTCGGGGACTGGACCGTCTTCTACTGGGCGTGGTGGCTGTCGTGGACGCCCTTCGTGGGCATGTTCATCGCCCGGATCTCCCGCGGACGCACGATCCGGCAGTTCGTCACCGGTGTGCTGCTGGTCCCGAGCGTGGTGAGCGTGCTGTGGTTCTGCATCCTCGGTGGGACCGCGATCGACCTGCAGGCATCGGGCACGGACATCGCCGCTGCCGGCGGGCTGGAGTCCCAGCTTTTCGGCACCCTGGACGCCCTTCCGCTCGCCACCGTCGCCAGCATCGTGGTGATGGTCCTGGTGGCGATCTTCTTCGTCTCCGGCGCCGACGCCGCCTCGATCGTGATGGGCAGCCTGTCCGAACGCGGCACCACCCAGCCCCGGCGCGTCGTCGTGATCTTCTGGGGTGTCGCCACCGGCGCCGTGGCGGCTGTGATGCTGCTGGCCGGCGGAACGGACGCACTGGAAGGCCTGCAGACGATCACCATCATCGCGGCGCTGCCGTTCGTGCTGATCATGATCGGGCTCGCGGCCGCTCTCGTCGCGGACCTGCGTCAGGACCCGATGGTCGTGCGTCGTCGCTACGGCGCGGACGCCGTCGAACAGGCCGTCATCACCGGCGTCACCGAGCACGGCGACGACTTCGCGTTCACCGTCGAGTCCGTGGGAACCGACGAGGAGACGGTCGACCAGCCCGTTCAGACCGGGTCCGTCAGCTCCACAGCGCCGGATTGAGCAGCTGCTCGGGAAGCTCGCCGAACGCCCGCTCGACCTCGAGGACCTGGTCGTCCTCGAGGGGGGCGCGCGCGACCAGCGCGGCGTTCGACAGCAGCTGCTCTGACGTGTCCACCCCGAGCACCAGTCGGCTGACGGCCGGGTTGGCCTGGACGAACGCCACACACAGGTCGGCCCGGTCCAGCCGGGCGAAGCGCTCCACGAAGCCGTCCAGGGCCTCCAGGAGGCCGTCCGGGTCCACTCCGGGGACTCGGGGCCATCGCGCGGCATCGGGGGCCAGCAGGAGCCCCTGGAGGAACACGCTGCGCACGTGGACCTCCACGTCCAGCGACTCCGGGGAGCGGAGCCAGGCGTCCCAGCGTCGGTCGAGCGCGTGGTACGGCACCTGGACCACCTCGATCCCCGGCGTCGCGAGCGCGAGCTCGAGCTCGGCCGGGCTCTGCACCGAGGCCCCGAGCCTGCGGACCAGCCCCTGGTCGGCCAGCGCGAGCAACCGGTCCCAGCGCCGCCCGCCGTCGGCAGTGATGTCGCTGGCGCGGTGGAGCAGGACGGTGTCGAGCTGCCGGGTCCGGAGCTCGTGGAGCGAGCGGAGCACGGAGGCGTCGACGGCCTCGGCCGGAGCGTCCGCGCCGAGGGGCGCCACCTTGGTGACCACGCGGACCGACGGCGAGCCGAGGAGCGCCTCGCCCAGGACCGCTTCGCTGTCGCCGTACGCCCGTGCGGTGTCGATGGTCCTCACCCCGGCCGCGACCGCACGACGGACGAGGTCGACGGCGCTCGCCCGGTCCGGCTTGCCGACCGTGTTGACGCGGCCGTAGGCCAGTCCGAGCTGGGCACCACCGAGCGACATCCGGGCGATGTCGGCGCGACCTGACGCGACGGCCGGCACGGCCGGCTCGGCCAGCAGCGCCACCAGGTCCCGCGCGGGTACGCCGACGGGGTCGGCCACCCGCGCCACGGCAGCGGCCATGGCGAGGTACTCCTCGAGGGTGTCGACCGTGCAGCGGGCCGCGGAGCCCTCCGGGATCCCGAAGCGCTGGGTGGACGTGCCGCTGCGCAGCTCTCGGCGCAGCCACGACGTCACGTGCTCGCGATCGGCGGGGTCGTCGGTGGCGCCGTCGGCGCGGCGCAGGGCACCCACACTGAAGGCGGCCGCGGCCAGGCCGTAGGGCAGCTCGTCGGACAGCTTGAGGTAGTCGAGGTCGGCCGCGAGGAACTCCTCGACGAGCGCCTCGACCACCTCGTGGTCCGGCACCGGGTTGTCGCCGGTGAGCCGCACGACGACGTCGTCGTCGGAGAGGTCGGAGACTGCGGCCACGAAGCGGCCCAGCACGTCGTCCAGGCTTCCCCGCACCACATCGAGCCCGGACTCGGCGAGCAGGGCGGCCAGGCGGTCGTCGGACTCCTCGACGGAGGTCGCCACCACCAGCTCGTGCGCCGGAGAGGTCACCCGCCGGGCAGCGAGCACGATCAACGGCAGGCCGCCGAGCGGCAGGAGCACCTTGGCCGGCAGGCGCGAGGAGTTCGTGCGGGCCTGGAGCACCACGCGGACCCGCCGCGCGGTCACCACGCCGTCCAGCCGCCGTCGACGACCAGGTTGGTGCCGGTGACGAAGGACGCGGCATCCGAGGCCAGGTAGACGACGGCGCCACAGAGCTCGCGGGGCGTCCCGAGGCGCCCCATCGGGACCTTGGCCGTCAGGTTGTCCCACAGCTCCGGCATGTTCTGCTGGACCGCCGGCTTCGGGAACGGGCCCGGGGTGATCGCATTGACCCGGACGTGGCGCGGGGCGAGGTGCACCGCGGCGTAGCGGGTCCACTGCAGCAGGGCCGCCTTGGCGGCGCCGTAGTAGGGCGCCGAGTTGTGGCCGGAGTCGCCGTAGACGGCGGGGTCCGGGCTCACGACGCCGTACATCGAGGCGACGTTGATGACCGACGCCGCGTGGGTCGCGTCCGAGGAGCGGGCGAGCAGGTCGAGCGCCTGGCCGACCAGGTCGGCGGGCGCGGTCATGCCGATCCGGAACGAGTGGTCGTAGTCCCCCGGTGTCGCCGTGTCGAGCGTGCCCGTCGTCCCCCGGTAGGCGTTGTTGACCACGACGTCGAGGCGCCCGAAGCGCTCCTCGACCTCCGCCACCAGGGCGCCCACCTGGGCGGAGTCGAGCAGGTCGTACGCCGCGACGTGGGCCGCGCCGCCGGCCACGGCGATGTCGCCCGCGACGCCGTCGAGGGCCTCGCGGTTGCGGCCGTTCAGCACCACGGTCGCCCCCGCGGCAGCGAGGGCCGAGGCCACCGCGGAGCCGAGGTACCCGGCAGCGCCGGTGACGAGTGCGACCCGTCCGTCGAGGCCGAAGAGGCTGGCCGGATCGAGCCGTCTCGGGTCCCCAGCGCTCACGGGTCGCAGGTTACAGGATCGGCTCTGCCGCGCTCTCGCCCGGACCGACCACGGCCAGCAGCTCCGGACGGCCGAAGACATCGGCAGCGACGGCGCGGACCTCCTCGAGCGTCACGGCCTCGATCCGCCGGATGACCTCGTCGATCCCGACGATCTCGCCGTGCACCAGCTCGTTCTTGCCCAGCCGCATCATCCGGGACCCGGAGTCCTCCAGGCCCAGGATCATGCCGCCGACCAGCTGCCCCTTGCCGCGGGCGAGCTCGTCGGCAGTGATGCCTTCCTCCGCGATCAGCTCCAGCTGCTCCCGCACGACCGACAGCACCTCGTCGGTCCGGTCCGGCAGACAGCCCACCGCGACGCCCACGACGCCCGAGTCGGCGTACTGGCTGGAGAAGGAGTAGACCGAGTAGGCGAGACCGCGCACCTCCCGCACCTCCTGGAACAACCTGCTGGAGGTCCCGCCACCGAGCGCGACGTTGAGGACACCGAGCGCGTAGCGACGCTCGTCGTCACGCACCAGGCCCTCCCGGCCGATGACGAGGTTGACCTGCTCGAAGGGGCGGTGCACCTCGGCGGAGCCAGCACCGACCTCGGGACGGCGTCCCCGGGCCAGCGCCCGCGGCTCGACCGGGGCCGCGGCACCCTCGAGCCAGTCGTGCCGCGAGAACGCCTTCTTGACGGCGCGTACGACGGCTGTGTGGTCGACCGCGCCTGCGATCGAGATGACGGTGTTGGCCGGGACGTAGTGGCGCCGGTGGAAGCGGCGGATCTGGGCCCGCGTCATCGCCTCGATCGAGGCGTCGGTGCCGGCGATGGGGCGTCCGAGCGGCGTGTCGGCTCCCCAGGCCAGGGCGGCCAGCAGGTTCTGGACGACGTCGTCGGGGTCGTCGTCGTGCATCGCGATCTCGTCGAGGATGACGTCGCGCTCCGCGTCGACGTCGTGGCTCTCGATCAACGAGCCCGTGATCATGTCGCCGAGCACGTCGACGGCCAGCGGCAGGTCGTCGGCGAGCACCCGCGCATGGAAGCAGGTGTACTCCTTGGCGGTGAAGGCGTTGAACTCCCCACCGACCGCGTCCAGGGCGATCGAGATGTCCAGCGCGGAGCGCTCCGAGGTGCCCTTGAACAACAGGTGCTCGAGGAAGTGTGAGGCCCCGTGGGTCGCGGTGGTCTCGTCGCGCGAGCCGACACCGACCCACACGCCGATCGAGGAGGACCGGGCACCGGCCATCTGCTCGGTGATGATCCGCAGTCCGGAGGGGAGCTGGGTACGGCGTACGACCGAGGTGACCAGGCCGCCGTCGTCCTGCACGGTCTCCAGGGTCCGGGTCGTGGCCCGGGAAACGGCCGACGGCCGGTCAGCGTGCTGCTGACCGGCCGTCGTCGTGGTGCGAGCTGTGCTCACGCGTCCTCGGACTCCGCAGCCTCGTCGGACCCGCCCGGGGCGTCCTCGACGACCGGGATCAGCGAGAGCTTGCCGCGGTCGTCGATCTCGGCGATCTCGACCTGGAGCTTCTGGCCGACCGAGACGACGTCCTCGACGTTCTCCACGCGCTTGCCACCGGCGATGGACCGCAGCTTGCTGATGTGCAGCAGCCCGTCCTTGCCCGGCATCAGGGCGATGAAGGCACCGAAGTTGGTCGTCTTCACGACCGTGCCGAGGTAGCGCTCGCCGATCTCGGGCATGGTCGGGTTGGCGATCGCGTTGACCGCCTGGCGAGCGGCCTCGGCCGCCTCACCGTTGGTCGCACCGATGTAGACCGTGCCGTCGTCCTCGATGGACAGGGTCGCGCCGGTGTCGTCCTGGATCTGGTTGATCACCTTGCCCTTGGGCCCGATCACCTCGCCGATCTTGTCGACGGGGACCTTCACGGTGATGATCCGCGGGGCGTGGACCGACATCTCCTCGGGAGCGTCGATGGCCTCGGCCATGACCTCGAGGATCGCCAGACGGGCGTCGCGGGCCTGGTTGAGGGCCTTCGCGAGGACCTCGGCCGGGATGCCGTCGAGCTTGGTGTCCAGCTGGAGCGCGGTGACGTACTCCTTGGTGCCGGCGACCTTGAAGTCCATGTCGCCGAACGCGTCCTCGGCGCCGAGGATGTCGGTCAGCGCGACGTACTCGAGCTTGCCGTCGATCTCACCGGAGATGAGGCCCATCGCGATACCGGCGACGGCGGCCTTCAGCGGGACACCGGCCTGCAGCAGCGACAGGGTCGAGGCACAGACCGAACCCATCGAGGTGGAGCCGTTGGAGCCCATGCACTCGGAGATCTGGCGAATCGCGTAGGGGAACTCCTCGCGGCTCGGCAGCACGGGCACCAGCGCGCGACGCGCCAGCGCGCCGTGGCCGATCTCGCGACGCTTCGGTGAACCGACCCGGCCGGTCTCACCGGTGGAGAAGGGCGCGAAGACGTACTTGTGCATGTAGCGGCGGTGCTTCTCCGGCGACAGCGTGTCGAGCTGCTGCTCCATCTTGAGCATGTCGAGGGTGGTGACGCCCAGGATCTGGGTCTCGCCACGCTCGAACAGCGCCGAACCGTGGACGCGCGGGATCACGTCGACCTCGGAGTGCAGCGGACGGATGTCGGCGAGACCGCGGCCGTCGATGCGGACCTTGTCGCGCAGGACCTGGGTGCGGATGGCCTGCTTGGTGACGGCCTTGTACGCCGCGCCGACCTCCTTCTCGCGACCAGCGAACTGGTCGCCGAGCTGCTCGAGGAGTGCGACCTTGATCTTGTCGCCCTCCTCCTCGCGCTCCAGCTTGCTCAGGACGCGCTCGCGCGAGCCGCCGACGCTGTAGAGGTCGGTGACGTCGGCGCCGACAGCGGCCTCGACGGCAGCGAAGACATCGTCCTCGAAGTCGAGGAAGACCGGGAACTCCTGAACGGGCTTCGCGGCCACGTTGGCCAGCTCGACCTGGGCCTCGACGAGCTGCTTGATGAACGGCTTCGAGGCGTCCAGACCAGCGGCGACGACCTCTTCGGTCGGAGCCATGGCGCCACCGGCGACCTTGGCGAAGGAGTCCTCGGTGGCCTCGGCCTCGACCATCATGATGGCGACGTCACCGGTCTCGGTGACGCGGCCGGCGACGACCATGTCGAAGACGGCGTCCTCGAGCTGGCTGTGGGTCGGGAACGCCACCCACTGGCCCTCGATCAGCGCGACGCGCGTGGCGCCGACCGGGCCGGAGAACGGCAGGCCGGAGAGCTGGGTCGACAGCGACGCGGCGTTGATCGCCAGCACGTCGTACAGGGCGTCGGGGTTGAGCGCCATCACGGTGATGACGACCTGGACCTCGTTGCGCAGACCCTTCTTGAAGGTCGGGCGCAGCGGCCGGTCGATCAGGCGGCAGGTCAGGATCGCGTCCTCGCCGGGACGACCCTCGCTGCGGAAGAACGAGCCGGGGATCTTGCCCGCGGCGTACATCCGCTCCTCGACGTCGATCGTCAGGGGGAAGAAGTCGAAGTGGTCCTTGGGGTGCTTGCCGGCGGTGGTCGCCGACAGCAGCATCGTGTCACCGTCGAGGTAGGCGCTGACGGAGCCAGCGGCCTGGCGGGCGAGGAGGCCCGTCTCGAACTTGACGGTGCGGGTGCCGAACTTGCCGTTGTCGAGAACGGTCTCGACAGCGGAGATGACGGGTTCAGACAAAGTGTTCTCTTATTCCTACGGTGCGGGACGCGCTGCCCCGCTCAATGGATGTGAATGACGTTGGCCACCTTATCGACCGGGGCGCAGAAAAGCAGAACGGGCGACCCCGGAGGGTCACCCGTTCGGAAGCGGATCGGTGCTCCTGCGTGTGCGGCCGCAAGGCGGCGGGCCGAAGGCGGCCGTCAAGCGAAGCGGGCCGTCGAGGCCCGCCAACGCAGCGGACGCTCCGCAGGAGCGCAGATCAGCGGCGAAGGCCGAGACGCTCGACGATCGAGCGGTAACGCTCGATCTCGGTCTTCTTCAGGTAGTTGAGGAGGCGACGGCGCTGGCCGACGAGCAGGAGCAGGCCACGACGGCTGTGGTGGTCGTGCTTGTGCTTCTTGAGGTGCTCGGTGAGGTGGCTGATGCGGTGGCTCAGCAGCGCGATCTGCACCTCGGGCGAACCGGTGTCGCCCTCGGACTTGCCGTACTCGGCGGCGATCTTCTTCTTGGTCTCAGCGTCGGTTCCGACTGCCATGGGTTTCTCCTCCGGCCCCTTCGGGCACAGTGCTCGTTGCGCGGCGCTCCCGCCTGGAATCTCGGGAGCTCTCTCGATCCGCGGCCGTTCTGACGGCAAGGTGTGTCGTCGAATTGCTCCGACGACAACCGCACAAGGCTAACAGCGGGGTTCGTGGGGCCACGAATCGCTGATGGCCCGAGGTTGGCCGCGCAGGTCATGGCGCTGGCCTCCCGCACATGTGACGATGCCAGCGTGGCGGAACAGAAGATCGGCGTGTGCAACCTGTGTGAGGCGACCTGCGGTCTCCTCCTGACCATCGAGGACGGCCGGGTCACCGGTGCCCGCGGGAATCCGGACGACCCGCTCTCCCGGGGACACATCTGCCCGAAGGGCGTGGCACTCGGCGACATCCATGCCGACCCCGACCGGCTGCGCCGTCCGGTCCGGCGGATCGGGAAGGGACCCGACGCCCGCTGGGAGGAGATCGGCTGGGACGAGGCGCTGGACATCGTCGCCGACGGCATCGCACGCGCCGTCAACGCCCACGGCGACGACGCGTTCGCGCTCTACCTCGGCAACCCCAACGCCCACAGCCTGGGTGCGCTGACCCATGGCCTGACCATGGTGCAGACCTTCCGCACCCGCAACAAGTTCAGCGCCACCTCGGTCGACCAGCTCCCCCACCAGCTCATCGGCCACCAGCTCTACGGCCACCAGCTGCTGCTCCCGGTGCCCGACATCGACCGGACGTCGTACTTCCTCGTCTTCGGCGCCAACCCGATGGCCTCCAACGGCTCACTGATGACCGTGCCCGACTTCCCCGGGCGGCTGCGCGAGCTGCACGAGCGAGGCGGCCGGATGGTCGTGTTCGACCCGCGGCGCACGGAGACCGCGAAGGTCGCCGACGAGCACCACTTCGTCCGGCCGGGCACCGACGCCTGGGTGCTGCTCGCGATGCTCCACACCCTGTTCACCGAGGGACTGACCGCGCCGGCGTCGTACGTCGACGGGCTGGCTGCGGTCGAGGCCGCCGTCGCCGGCTTCACGCCTGAGGCGGCCGAGCAGGCGAGCGGAGTGAGCGCGGAGGAGATCGTGCGGATCACCCGCGAGTTCGCCGCAGCGGACGGCGCGGCCGCCTACGGCCGGATGGGCGTCTCGACCCAGGAGTTCGGACTGGTCTGCCAGTGGGCGGTCCAGCTGCTCAACCTCGTCACCGGCAACACCGACCGGGTGGGCGGAGCCATGTTCACCTCTCCCGCGATCGACGCCGTCGGGCGTGGGCTGATCGGCCGGGGTCATCACGACCGGTTCCGCTCCCGCGTTCGACAGGCGCCCGAGTTCGGCGGTGAGCTGCCGGTCTCCGTGCTGCGCGAGGAGATCGAGACACCGGGCGAGGGCCAGGTGCGGGCGCTGCTGACCATCGCGGGCAACCCGGTGCTGTCGACACCCGACGGCGTGGCGCTCGACCGCGCGATCGACGGGCTCGACTTCTGTGCGTCGATCGACATCTACCTCAACGAGACCACCCGGCACGCCGACGTGATCCTGCCGCCGACGACACTGCTCGAGCGCGACCACTACGACCTGCCGTTCCACGTCCTCGCGGTGCGCGACACCGCCAGGTTCACCCCGGCCGTCTTCCCCAAGTCCCGCGACCAGCGTCACGACTGGGAGATCTTCCGCGACCTCCACCTCCGCGTGAACCGGCGGCTCGAGCGGAAGGCTCCGCTGCGGCGACGTCTCGTCGCCGAGGCCAGGCTCCGGATGAGCCCCACCTTCCTGATCGGGATGCTGCTGCGCACGGGCAGGTCCGGCGTCACGCTGACCCAGCTCCGCAAGCACCCGGAGGGTGTCGACATCGGTGCCCTGCAGCCGGACCAGCTGCCGTCGCGCCTGTTCACCCGCGACAAGCGGATCCAGGCGCTGCCCGACCTGGTGGCAGGCGATCTCGACCGGCTCCGTCGTCAGGAGGTCCCCACGGGCGAGGAGCTGCTGCTCATCGGCCGTCGGCACCAGCGCGACTGCAACTCGTGGATGCACAACACCGACCGGCTCACCCGCGGCAGGACCCGCCACCACCTGCTGATGCACCCGGCCGACCTCGATGCACGCGGCCTGGTGGACGGCGCACTCGTCACCGTCGCCTCGCGGGTCGGCAAGGTCGAGGTCGAGGTGAAGGCCACCGAGGACGTCATGCCCGGCGTGGTGTCACTCCCCCACGGCTACGGGCACCAGCGCGACGGCGTACGTCTGGCGGTCGCGAGCCAGGTCGTCGGCGTCTCGATCAACGACCTGACCGACCCCGACCGACTCGACGTCTCCGGGAACGCCGTCCTGTCGGGCGTCCCGGTCACCGTCTCCTGACCGGGGACGGCACGTGGATCTCGAGGTCCCGTCGGGCCCCGGCCTGCCCACGGGACTGAGCATCCCTGACACCGAGCTCGTCGAGAGGTTCTCCCGGTCGCCGGGGCCGGGTGGTCAGTCGGTGAACACCACCGACTCCCGGGTCGAGCTGGCGTGGGACCCGGCGACCTCGGCCGTGCTCGACGACCGGCAGCGCGAGCGCCTGGTGGCCCGCAGCGGCGGGCCGCTCACGGCGGTCGCCCACGAGCACCGCTCGCAGCACCGCAACCGGGTGGCTGCCCGGGAGCGTCTCGCTGCGCGCGTGCGCGAGCTGCTGGCGCCCCCGCCGGCACCCCGTCGGGCGACGCGGCCCACCCGTGGGTCGAAGGAACGCCGGTTGGAGGCGAAGCGTCAGCGCGGGCAGACCAAGCAGCTCCGGGGACGCGTCGAGGACTGACCCGACTCCGCTCCCCCCGGATGTTCGGACGGTCAGACGACCGTGACCGGGTGCCGCACGACCGCGTCGAAGAAGTACCCGTTGGGGTTGTACGCCGCGATGTCGGGCTGGGTGCGCCCGCGCACGTCGGTCGCCCGGGCGAGCAGCTCGTGGGCGCCGGCTCTCGGCGAGCGCCACGTGTGGCTCCACTGCGACCAGCTGTGCCCGGAGGTACGACGTCCGCGGCCACGCCCCCGCTCCGGGTGCAACCGGGCCGGGCTCCACGTCGTACCGCCGTCGGTGCTGACGTCGACCCGGGCGATGGGTGCGGCGCCCGACCAGGAACGGCCGGTCAGGGTGAGCGCGCGAGCGCCGGGCAGCTGTGCGTCCCACGGGAGCTCCCAGGCCGATCGCACCGGGTTGACGCCCAGCGGACCGCCGACGTTGTACCACTGGGCGTTCCAGGGCGAGGTGAGCTCGCTGGTCGACACCTCGAGGTCGCCGAGCCACTTGATGCTGGCGATGCCCACCCACCCGGGCAGCACCAGACGCAGCGGGAACCCGTGGTCGGGCAGCAGCGGCGCGCCGTTGGCCCCCCAGGCGAGCAGCGCGTCGTCGAGCGCCTTCCCGATCGGGAAGGGCCGGCGCACCGGACCGACGTCGACGCCCTTGTCGACGTGGTGCGGGTCCAGGCCCGCGCCCTGCACCGAGACGGCGTCGCGGCGCACGCCCGCCCACGCCAGGACGTCGCGGAGCCGCACGCCCTGCCATCTCACAGCGCCCACCGCGCCGAGGGTCCACGGCGTCCCGGATGCCTTGCGGCCCTGCTGGGTGTCGTAGAAGCTGCGCCCGTTGCCGGTGCACTCGTGCACCGAGGTCACCTCGACGTGCCGGAAGCGGCGGCGCAGCTCACGCAGACCGATCGAGACACCCTGTGCGCGAACCAACCCGTCGCCGTGGATCCGCAGCCGGTAGGTGTCGGGGTCGATCACGGGCGTCACGGTGTGGTTGCGCACGAAGAGCCGCGACTGAGGTGTGAGGTGCCGATCAGGGTCGACCGACTCCCAGCGGGTCTCGGCGTTGGTCCCGTGGTCCGTGAACCATGCTGCGGGCAGCGGCTTGATGATCGAGGGCGACCCGGCGGCCGCGCGCTCGAGGAAGGGGCCGACCAGCGGGCCGACCTGGGCAGCTCCTGCTGCAGCGAGTCCGGCGATCGGCAGGCCCAGCACCGAACGGCGACGCACGTGGTTCTCCGTCATGCCCGAAGATTAACACGATTAAGTCACTAGAGATTGTCAGTGAATCCGTCCCGCAGCGACCGGTAGGCCACCCGGGCGCTGACCGCCCGCTCGAGCTCGCGGATCACGACGGAGAAGAACTGCCGCCGGTACAGCTCGTCGGTCACGGCGTACACGGTGAAGTAGAGGCCGCTGAACGCGGCCAGGAAGGTCGAGACCCGCAGCAGCTCGAGGCTGAGCCGCTCCCCCGCCACCTCGCCGAGCGGACCCTCGAGCGGGTGGAGGGTGCCGCCGGTCCAGGTGCTGACCACCGACGGCTCCATCGCGACCACTCCGAAGACGATGAAGAAGGCGAAGACGGCCAGTGCCAGGAGCAGCACCTGGACGGCCTGGGCGACCAGCAGGACCAGCACCAGGTTGGCCTTCTGCAGTCCGGTGACCTCGGCATCGACCGAGCCCACCTTGTCCACCCTGGCGGCGAGACCGCGCGCAGCCTCTTCGAGCGGTGTGCCGGCGCAGGCCTCGACCAGCTGCGCCGACTCCACCTCGTCGTCGACGTTGTCGAGCTCCTCGGGCAATCGGGTCAAGAGGAACCCGACCGCGATCGCGGCGAACAGCAGGACCGTGACCCAGAGGATCCCGCCGTCGAGGCTCGCGGCGACCTGCCAGACCTCGGCATTGATGAACAGGAAGGTGATGAACAGGAGCAGCAGGGGCAGCGCGCGCGTCACCAGCGGCAGCACCAGCCCGAGCGAGCGGAAGGTGCGCCGGACGGCCCAGCCGACGATGATCCACGCCCGCAGGGTCGCGACGGCGTACGTCGCCAGCACGGCCCCGCCGATGGTCAGTCCGGCACCGAGGCCGGCGGCCGCACCGAGCCAGGCGCCCACCAGTGCACCGCCGAGGGCACCCACCAGGACCGACCCCGCGAACACCGCGACCAGCCGCGCCCGCTGCAGGCCACGCGCGACGCCCGCGCGGAAGTCGTCGACGAAGTACGGCAGGCCGTGGTCGACGAACCACCGCTCGGCGGCGGCGACAGCCGCCGCGTTGTCGTCGGTCACCTCAACCGACGAGGATCGTCCGGGCCCGCGCGACGTCGTCGGACATCGCCACGAGCAGGTCGTCGATCGAGTCGAAGCGCACCATCCCCCGCAGCCGCTCGACGAAGGAGACCTCGACCTCGCGGCCGTAGAGCTGGAGGTCGGTGCGGTCGAGCACGTAGGACTCGACCCGCCGCTCCCGCTCGCCAGCGAACGTCGGGTTGGTGCCGACACTGATCGCCGCGGGGTGGGTCGTGCCGGCGTCCGGCCCGTCGAGCACGGTCAGCCGTCCGGCGTACACGCCGTCGGCAGGGGCGGCCGCCCCTGCCCGGACGGGGACGTTGGCCGTGGGGAAGCCGAGCTCGCGTCCCCGCTTGTCGCCCTCGATCACCACGCCGCGGGTGCTGAACTCGCGGCCGAGCGCCTCGGCGGCACCGGTCACGTCACCGGCGGCCAGGCAGGTGCGCACGTAGGTCGAGGACCAGACCTGGGGTCCGCCGTCGAGGCTGACCTCCTCGAGGACGAAGTCGTGGTCCTGCCCGGCGGCACGCAACAGGTTGCAGTCACCCGCGGCGCGGTTGCCGAAGCGGAAGTTCCCGCCCACCACCACGGCGCGCACGTGCAGGGCATCGACCAGGATCCGGTCGATGAACTCCGCGGGTGTCCAGGCGGCGATGTCGCGGGAGAACGGGATGACCAGGACGTCGTCGACACCGGCCTCGCCCAGCAGCCGCAGTCGCTCGTCGATGGTCGTGATCGTCGCCGGTGCGTGCTCGGGCCGCAACACGGCGATGGGGTGCGGATCGAAGGTCACCGCGACCACACCGTCGATCGGGGTGTCCGCACCGACCTCGGCCGCGACCTCGCGGGCCCGCTGGACGACGTGCTGATGTCCCAGGTGCATGCCGTCGAAGTTCCCGATCGTCACCACCGTGCGGCCGAGATCGCTCGGCACCTCGGAGAAGTCGCGCCACACTCGCACGGCGGCAACTCTCCCACACCCGGGTGCGCGAGCCGGAATCAGCCGACGAACACGGCGGCCGGGCGGGCGATCTCGCCCTCGGGCCGGTAGAGGGCGAGGAACTCGCCGTCGGGCGCGAACACCCCGGTCAGCGTGTCGATGTCGAGGGCCAGCGCGCGTCCGTACCGGACCGACTGCGCCTGCTCCTCGTCCAGGTCGAGCACCGGGAAGCACTGCCGCGCTGCGTCCTCGATGGCGATGGCGTGCAGGTGGTCGAGGTCGGTGTTGGCGCCGGACAGGGTGAACGGGCCGACCGCGTGACGGCGCAGCGCCGTCAGGTGACCACCGACGCCCAACGCGGCACCGAGGTCCCGGGCGATCGCGCGGATGTAGGTGCCGCTCGAGCAGCGGACCCGCACCTCGAGGTCGAGGAACTCCCGGTCGCGACGGAACTCGCCCGCGACGATCTCGTGGATCCGCACCGGGCGGGCCTTGAGCTCGACCTCCTCGCCGGCGCGCGCCAGGGCGTAGGCGCGCTTGCCGTCGACCTTGATCGCAGAGACCGTCGAGGGGATCTGCTCGATGTCGCCCTCGAAGGCCGTCAGCGCCGAGAGGACCGCGTCCTCGGTGACGTGCGCCGCCGAGGTCGTGGCCGTGACCTCGCCCTCGGCGTCGTCGGTCGTGGTGACCTGCCCGAGCCGCACCGTCGCCGCGTAGGTCTTCTCGGTCAGCATCAGGTGCCCGAGCAGACGGGTGGCGCGCTCGATCCCGAGCACCAGCACGCCGGTCGCCATCGGGTCGAGCGTGCCCGCGTGACCGACCTTGCGGGTGCCGAGGGTACGACGCACGCGCGCGACGACGGCGTGGGACGTCATGCCCGCAGGCTTGTCGACGACCACGAGGCCGGAATCGGCCATCAGGCGCGGTCGTCCCGCTCGTCCAGCCCGTCCTCGTCGTCCGGGTCCAGGTCGTCCTCGTCGAGGACCTCGCGGGGCTTCTTGTACGGGTCGGCCTCACCGGCCGGCTCCTTGCCCTCCCGGACCGCCGCCACGGCGGCGTCGGCCTCACGGGCCCGGGCCAGCACCTCGTCGAGCTGACGGGCGGACTCGGGGATGCCGTCGAAGGCGAAGGCGAGGCTGGGCACGGTACGCATGCCGAGCTGCTTGCCGACCTCGGCGCGCAGCACGCCCTTGGCGGACTCGAGCGCAGCAGCGGTGTCGGCCTGGACCTCGCCGTCACCGAGCACGGTGTAGTAGATGGTGGCGTTCTGGGCGTCGCCGGTCATCCGGACCTCGGTGATGGTCACGAACCCCAACCGGGGGTCCTTGATCCGTCGTTCGAGCATCTCGGCGACGATCACCTTGATCCGGTCGGCGATCTTGCGCACGCGCGGGCTGGCCATGGTCTGTTCCTATCAGAGAGATGTTGCTCGGAGAACGCCTGTGCCGCCCGACCCGCGCGGGGTCGGGCGGCACAGTCAGTGCACAGCGATCAGCTGCGGGGGATTTCCTTCATCTCGAAGGCCTCGACGATGTCGCCTTCCTTGATGTCCTGGAAGTTCTTGAGCACGAGACCGCACTCGAAGCCTTCCCGGACCTCGGACGCGTCGTCCTTCTCCCGCTTGAGGGAGGCCAGGTCGAGGTTGTCCGCGACCACGGCGCCATCACGGAGGATGCGCACCTTGGCGTTGCGACGCAGCACTCCACCGATGACCATGCAGCCTGCGATGTTGCCGATCTTCGAGCTGCGGAAGATCGCACGGATCTCCGCCTGGCCGAGGGTCGACTCCTCGTACTCCGGCTTGAGCATGCCCTTGAGAGCCGCCTCGATCTCCTCGATCGCCTGGTAGATGACCGAGTAGTAACGAATCTCGACACCTTCCTTGTCGGCCATCTGGCCCGCCTTGCCCTGCGGCCGGACGTTGAAGCCGATGATGATCGCGTCGGATGCGGCGGCCAGGTCGACGTTGGTCTCGGTGATCGCGCCGACACCACGGTCGATGACGCGGAGGCTGACCTCCTCGCCCACATCGATCTGGGCCAGGGCGTCCTCGAGAGCCTCGACAGAACCGGACACGTCGCCCTTGAGGATGAGGTTGAGCTCCTGGCTCTCGCCCTTCTCCATGGAGGCCATGAAGTCCTCGAGCGTACGGCGGACGCGACGCTTGGCCTGCATGGCCGCACGCTCGCGCGCCTCGCGCTTCTCGGCGATCTGGCGTGCCATCCGGTCGTCCTCGACGACGAGGAAGTTCTGACCGGCGCCGGGGACGGCGGTCAGACCGAGCACCATCGCGGGACGCGACGGGTCGGCTTCCACGATGTTGTCGCCGTGCTCGTCGAGCATCGCGCGGACCCGGCCGTGGGCCGGCCCGGCGACGATCGAGTCGCCGACGCGCAGCGTTCCGCGCTGGACGAGGATCGTCGCGACGGGACCGCGGCCCCGGTCGAGGTGAGCCTCGATGACCAGGCCCTGGGCGTCCTGCACCGGGTTGGCCCGAAGGTCCAGCGATGCATCGGCCGTCAGGACGATCGCCTCGAGCAGCTTGTCGAGGTTGAGGCCGGCCTTGGCCGAGACGTCGACGAACATCGAGTCGCCGCCGTACTCCTCGGGAACGAGGCCGTACTCGGAGAGCTGACCACGAACCTTGGTCGGGTCGGCGCTCTCCTTGTCGATCTTGTTGACCGCGACCACGATCGGCACGCCGGCCGCCCGGGCGTGGTTGAGCGCCTCGACCGTCTGCGGCATGACGCCGTCGTCGGCCGCGACCACCAGGACGGCGATGTCGGTCGCCTGGGCACCACGGGCACGCATCGAGGTGAACGCCTCGTGACCCGGGGTGTCGATGAAGGTGATCCGGCGGTCGTTGCCGTCGACCTCGGTGTGGACCTGGTAGGCACCGATGTGCTGGGTGATGCCACCGGCCTCGCCGGCCACGACGTTGGCGTCGCGGAGCGCGTCGAGGAGCTTGGTCTTTCCGTGGTCGACGTGACCCATGACGGTCACGACCGGCGGACGGATGACGAGGTCGTCCTCGCCGCCCTCGTCGGCACCGAACTCGAGGTCGAACGTCTCGAGCAGCTCGCGGTCCTCGTCCTCCGGGGACACGATCTCGACGACGTAGTTCAGCTCGTCACCGATCAGCTCCAGGGTCTCGTCGCCCACCGACTGGGTGGCCGTGACCATCTCGCCGAGGTGGAAGAGCATCTGCACGAGCGACGCCGCGTCGACACCGATCTTGTCGGCGAAGTCGGTCAGCGAGCAGCCGCGGGCCAGACGGATCGTCTCGCCGCTGCCCTTGCGGACCCGCATGCCGCCGATCGTCGGGGCCTCCATGGCCTCGAATTCCTGGCGACGCGCACGCTTCGACTTGCGACCGCGACGGGCGGGACCACCCGGGCGACCGAAGGCACCCTGGGTCTGGCCACGCTGGCCGGGACGGCCACCACCGGGACGACCGCCACCACCGGGGCCGAAGCCACCGGGGCCGCGACCGGGTGCACCGGCACCGGCACCTGCGCCGGCACCACCGGGGCCACCGCGACCGGGGGCACCCGGACGTCCGGGACCACCGGGACGGCCACCGGGGCCGCCGGGGCCACGACCGGCACCCGGGCCACCGGGACCACGGCCACCGGGGCCCTGGCCGAAGGCGGCCGGGGACTTCGGCATCATCGCCGGGTTCGGACGGGGCATGCCCGGACGCGCGGCAGCGCCACCGGCACCAGCCGGCGGACGCGGGCCGGCGGGACCGGCGTCACCCTCGCGCGGCGCCGGGGCGGGGCGGCGGCCCATGCCCTGGCTCGGAGCGAACGGGTTGTTGCCCGGACGCGGAGTTCCACCGGGCTTGCCGACGGGACGCGGCGCGGGGGCCGGAGCCTTCGGCGTCGGCGGCTTGGGACCAGCCGGCTTGGCGGCAGCAGGGGCCGGGGCCTCGGCAACCGGAGCAGGCGGCTCAGGGGTCGGTTCGGGCTCGGGCTCGGGAGCCTTGGCCGGGCCGGGACGCGGGCCCGGGCGCGGGGCCGCGGGCTTGTCCTCCACCGGGGCGACAGGCGCCGGAGCGGCGGCCTCCACCGGAGCGGGGGCCTCGGCAGCGGCAGGGGCCTCGACCGGGGCGGGGGCCTCGGCGGGCTTGCGCGGGGCAGGGCGGGGCGCCGGCTTGGCCGGAGCGGCAGCGCCGGCGTCGCCGGACGGCTGCATCTTGGCAAGGAGCTCGGCGCCGTACGTCGACTCGAACTTCTTGACAGCAGGAAGCTCGACGCTCGACGACGCCGTCTTGGCGAACTCTCCGATCGCGCTCAGCTTCTCCAGCGCTTCCTTGCTGGGAATGCCGTACTTCTTCGCGAGTTCTGAAACTCGGGTCTTGGCCACGGTTCTCCTTCTGGCCCAAGACCCGGGGAGGATCTCTAGACCGTTGGTGGGTGGTGCAGAACGAACTGGCTCATCGCGAGGTACTCATCGAGTGCTCATGAGCTGCTGCTCCAGTCTTTCGGTGGTTGATTCGGTCAGGTTGATCAGTGCGCGGTGAGGTACTCCCCCACCGGCACAGTGGAGAGCCCACCCTGCCCCTGCGTCAGACGCAGTGCACGGGAGAAGGCTTTCCGCCGTACCGCGAGGTCGTAGCAACCGCTGGTGGGGTGCAGGTGCGCCCCACGACCCGGTGCAGTTCCCTCCGGATCGGGCAGGACGGCTGGTAGGCCGTCAGGTCCCGAGCCAGCGGTCACCCGCAACAACTCGCGCTTGGCAGCCCGCTGCCGACATCCGATGCAGGTCCGGACAGGTCCCTGGTCAGGGATCTGGTCGAGTTCCACGGGAGATTTCAGTCGGCGAGCCACCAACCGGAAACTCTACCGCTAGTACGGTCGTGGGACCGAACCGGCGAGCCCCCGGGCCCTCAGTGGGAATCGATCAGGCTTCCTCGTCGGAGTGGATGTCGATGCGCCAGCCGGTCAGGCGGGCCGCGAGGCGGGCGTTCTGGCCCTCCTTGCCGATCGCGAGCGACAGTTGGAAGTCGGGAACGACCACGCGAGCCGAGCGCGCAGCAGCATCGACCACGGTGACCGACTGCACCTGCGCCGGCGACAGCGCGTGCGCCACCATCTCGGCCGGGTCCTCGGACCAGTCGACGATGTCGATCTTCTCGCCCGCGAGCTCCGCCATGACGTTGCGGACCCGCTGGCCCATCGGGCCGATGCAGGCTCCCTTGGCGTTGACGCCCGGCACTGCCGAGCGTACGGCGATCTTGGTCCGGTGGCCGGACTCGCGGGCAATGGCGGCGATCTCCACGGTGCCGTCGGCGATCTCGGGCACCTCGAGCGCGAAGAGCTTCTTGACCAGGTTGGGGTGCGAGCGCGAGAGCGTGATCTGCGGCCCCCGCATGCCCTTGCGCACCGAGATCACCAGGCACTTGATCCGGGTGCCATGGCTGTAGTCCTCGTCGGGCACCCGCTCGCTGGACGGCAGCTGCGCCTCGAGCTTGCCCAGGTCGACGAGCACGTCGTCGGGGTTGCGGCCCTGCTGGATGATGCCGGAGACGATGTCGCCCTCCTTGCCGGAGAACTCACCGAACCGGATCTCGTCCTCGGCGTCGCGCAGCCGCTGCAGCATGATCTGCTTCGCGGTCGTCGCGGCGATCCGGCCGAAGTCGGCCGGGGTGTCGTCGAACTGCCCGACCTTGTTGCCCTCGTCGTCCAGCTCGTCGGCGAGCACCGACACGTGGCCCGTCTTGCGGTTCAGCTCCACCCGCGCCTGGGGGTTCGACCCCGGGGTCTTGTGGTACGCCGTGAGGAGAGCCTGCTCGATCGCCTCGACGAGCACCTCGAACTTGATCTCCTTCTCGCGCTCCAGGGTGCGCAGGATGCTCAGGTCGATGTCCATCAGTCAGCGTCCTCATTCGTCGTCTCGTTGCTGTGCTTGCGGTTGAACTCGATCTGCACCAGTGCCTTGGCGACCTCGGCGTACGACACCCGGACCTCGGCACCCGAGACCTCCAGGGTGACGCCGTCGTCGTCGCTCGCGCCGACGCGGCCCACGATCTCGGCCTCGCCATCGGCGCGGGTGATCTTGACGAGTCGGCCCTCGTTGCGCCGCCAGTGGCGGGGCAGGGTGAGGGGGCGGTCGACACCACGCGAGGTGACCTCCAGCGTGTAGGGCAGCTCGCCCATCACCTGTGATCCGCCGCCGGGTCCGTCGGCCTCGAGGACCTGGTCGATCATCTTGGTGGCCGACGCGACGTCGTCGAGGGTGAGTCCCCCGTCGGTGTCGATGGCGACGCGCAGGACGCGTCGCTTGCCGGCCGGGCTGATCTCGACGGCCTCGAGATCGAGGCCCAGCTCGGCGAGAGGTCCGGTGAGGACGTTCTCGATCCGCTCGGCTGTCGCTCCGTGAGCGCCCTGTCCCGAACCCATGTCGAGTCCTCCCGTGTCCTGTTGTGGCTGTGCGTTCACCACCCTACCGCTGCGGATAGGGTTCCCGCGTGTCCAGGAGCCCCCTCCCCCTCAGCCGCCGCGGTCTCGTTGCCGGCGGGCTCGCAGGGACCGCCGCGCTGCTCGGCGGGTGCGACGCCGTGGGCGACCTGCTCGACGGCGACGACGAGCCGGGCGTGTCGGGTGCCGTCACCCCGACCGCCCCCGCCGTCGACGCCGACAGCGCCCTGGTGAGCGAGGTCACCCAGGCCATCGCGGCCACCAGCGCCCTCGCCACCGCGACGGGGACGACCGTCGCCGCCCTGGCGAGGATCGGCACCCACCTGGCCCGCATCCACGACGCCCACCTGGTCGAGCTCGGCGGCGCCGACCCGGCCCAGGCGCCCGTCGTCCCGACCGATCGGGCCACGGCCCTGAAGGGCCTGGTCCTGGCCGAGCAACGCCTGCAGGACCGCCTGGTCCTCGCCGCCGGCGCGGCACGGAGTGGCGCCCTGGCCCAGGTGCTCGCGTCGATGGCGGCCGCCGTTGCCCAGCAGCGGGCGGTGATGTGATGGGCGAGCCCACCCCCACGCCGGCCGACGACGCGACCGAGCCGCTCCAGGTCGCGCTCGCCGCGGAGCACGCCGCGGTCTTCGTCTACGCCGCACTGGGCGCCCAGACCTCGCGCACGTCCTCGGCCCCCCTCTATGCACGGGTCACCCGTGCCTATCTCGTGCACCGCAACCGGCGCGACCGCCTCGCGGCGATGATCGCCGCCACGGGTGCCGACCCCGTGCCCGCCGAACCCGGCTACTCGTTGCCTGCTGAGCTCGGGACCGCCACCGCGGTCACCGCCCGGGCCCGCGAGCTCGAGGAGGGTGCCGCCTCCACCTACGCCTACCTCGTGGCGAGCACGAGCGGCGCGGCCCGGACCTGGGCGGTCGAGGCGCTTCTCGACGCCGCGGTGCGCGGACTGGGCTTCGGCGCCCGCCCGGAGCGACTGCCCGGGATCTGAGCGGCATCGGAGCGCACGCGTCGAGGCCCGCAAAAACGCCAGCGGTTCGCGGCCTCGGTCTCCGGGAGACTCCCGAGACGTCCCCCGAAGACGGGGCCGCGAACCACTGGTGACCGGGGACAACGGTCATCAGGTGACGGGAGAGGTGGGGCTCACCGATCACCTGTGCACAATCATGCAACAGAACGCCCCCGGGGTCTGTAGCTCGCTTTCCTCATAAATGTGCACTGCACAAACCTGCAATCACGGGCGCCAGAGCCAGCGCCCGCGGTCCGCGCAGGAGTCAGCGCCAGGGGGCGAGGAGACCGGGAATGTCCGCCAGCCGGTGCGCAGTCGCGTCCGGCTCGCCCTCGCTGTGTCCGACCTGGTCGGACGGGATGGCGCTGTGCGGCACGTGGATGGCGCGCAGGCCTGCGTTCTGCGCACCCCACACGTCGTCGAAGAGCCGGTCGCCGACGTACACGCACCGGGACGCGTCGCTCACACCGACCGCGTCCATCGCGGCCCCGAAGGCACGGGGCGAGGGCTTGGTCCACGGGATCTCGCTCGAGTAGACGTCGCCGTCGATGAGGTCGAGCACCCCGTCGCGCTCGAAGAAGCCGCGATGCCAGGCACGTGGCCAGATCGTGTTGGACAGGACCCCGACCTTGATCCCCTCGGCACGCAGCCAGGTGAAGAGCGGAGCGACCTCAGGGTCGGTGAGGGTGTGCGGCTCCCAGAACTCGTAGTACGCCGCGAGGAGCTCTGGGTCGTGATCGAGGCCTGCGGCGGTGAACAGGTCGCCGATCGTCGCACTCTGCTGGTGGTCCCTGCTCCTGCCCCAGATCTCGCCACCCGCGCTGTGCAGGCGGGTCGCGACGGCATGGTGGTCGTCGGAGGTGTCCGGGGTGGCCCGGACCGCCTGGGCG
The DNA here is from genome assembly GCF_001428565.1 of Nocardioides sp. Root190. Taxonomy (GTDB): domain Bacteria; phylum Actinomycetota; class Actinomycetes; order Propionibacteriales; family Nocardioidaceae; genus Nocardioides. Next base: position 352,279 of record NZ_LMIA01000010.1, read on the forward strand.
AGCGCCAAGGACTCCGCGTGGAAGTCGATGTCGTGCCAGGCAGTGAGCGTGCCGCCCCAGTCGAAGATGACCGCCTCGACGGCACCGACGGCCACAGCTCAGCCCCGGACCAGCCCGAGCAGCGCCTCGACGGCGCCGTCCAGTGCGAGTTCCTGCTTCTCGCCCGTACGACGGTCCTTGACCTCGATCAGGCCGTCGACGACGCCGCGCCCCACCGTGACGATGGTGGGCACACCGATCAGCTCGGCGTCCTTGAACTTCACGCCGGGGCTGATCTTTCCGGCGCGGTCGTCGAAGACGACGTCCACACCGGCAGCGACCAGGCCCGCGACGAGCTGCTCGGCGGCCTCGAACACGGCAGCGTCCTTGCCCGCGGCGACCACGTGCACGTCGGCCGGGGCGATCTCGCGAGGCCAGCACAGCCCGATCTCGTCGAGGGTGTCCTCGGCGATCGCAGCGACCGCTCGGGAGACGCCCACGCCGTACGAGCCCATCGTGACGGTGACCAGCTTGCCGTTCTCGTCGAGCACCTTGAGGTCCAGCGACTCGGCGTACTTGCGGCCGAGCTGGAACACGTGGCCCATCTCGATGCCGCGTGCGGACTCGAGCGTGCCGCCGTCACAGTTGGGGCAGGCGTCGCCGTCACGCACGTCGGCCGCCTCGATGGTGCCGTCGGCGGTGAAGTCGCGTCCAGCCACGAGGTCGACGACGTGGCGACCGGGCTCGTCGGCCCCGGTGACCCAGCGGGTGCCCTCGGAGACGCGGGGGTCCAGGAGGTAGCGGATCGCGCTGGTTCCCTCCTCGCCGAGCGCCCCGGGACCGATGTAGCCCTTGACGAGCGAGGGGTGCTTGCGGAATTCCGCCTCGTCCATCGCCTCGACCTCGATGGGCTCGAGCTGACCCTCGAGCCGCTTCTGGTCGACCTCGCGGTCGCCGGGCAGACCGATGGCGAGGGGCTCGCGGGTGCCGTCGGGGTGCTTGAGCACGACCAGGACGTTCTTCAGGGTGTCGCCGGCCGCCCAGGGACGGTCCGCACGCGGGAACGCGCTGTTGAGGTGGTCGACGAGGCTGTCGATGGTGGGCGTGCCAGGGGTGTCCTCGACGTGCGCGGCGGGTGCGTCGTCGTACGACACGGCGGCGGGAGCCGGCACCTGGACCGCCTCCACGTTGGCGGCGTAGTCGCACGCCGTGCAGCGGACGTAGGTGTCCTCACCGACGGCGGCGTTCGCCAGGAACTCCTCGGACTTCGAGCCCCCCATCGCCCCGGCGGTCGCCTTGACGATGACGTAGTCGAAGCCGAGCCGGTCGAAGATCCGGACGTAGGCGTCGCGGTGCTTCTGGTACGACACCTCCAGGCCGGCGTCGTCGACGTCGAAGGAGTAGGAGTCCTTCATGATGAACTCGCGCCCGCGCAGCAGTCCCGCCCGGGGACGCGCCTCGTCGCGGTACTTCGTCTGGACCTGGTACAGGCTCAGCGGCAGGTCCTTGTAGGACCCGTACATGTCCTTGACCAGGAGCGTGAACATCTCCTCGTGGGTAGGGCCCAGCAGGTAGTCGGCGCCCTTGCGGTCCTTGAGGCGGAAGATCCCGTCGCCGTACTCGGTCCACCGGTTGGTCGCCTCGTAGGGCTCACGGGGAAGCAGCGCGGGGAAGCTGACCTCCTGGGCGCCGATGGCGTCCATCTCCTCGCGGATGATGCCCTCGACCTTGCGCAGCACCTTCAACCCCAGCGGCAGCCAGGTGTAGATGCCCGGCGCAGCGCGACGGATGTAGCCGGCCCGCAGCAGCAGACGGTGGCTCGGGACCTCCGCGTCCGAGGGGTCCTCACGAAGGGTTCGAACGAACAGGGTGGACATCCGCATCAGCACGGGCGCAACCCTACGGCTGCGGAGCCGGTCGCCGCGAACCAGTAACCCTTCGAGGCGACGACGTGCTCAGGCGGTCCGTGCCGCCTTGAGCATCCCGCGGATCATCGGCCACTGCAGCGGCACGCGTGCCGCCGTGATCGCCTTGTAGGCCGTGTTGTCACTCCCCTGCGCGTCGACGGCCATCTTGGCGTTGCCCGGCAGGACGCCGGCGAGCAGTGCAACGCTGGCGTACGCGGCGACCTTGCGGGTGCGCGGGTGCAGCATGCCGGCGGCGCACGCCAGCTCGGCGACACCACTCCAGATCACCCAGTCGCGGGCACTTCCGGGGAGCTGCTCGGGGATCAGGGGCTCGAACACCTCGGGCTTGACGAGGTGCACGACACCACTGACGGCGAACGCGCCGGTGACGGCCTTGGCGGTGATCGGAAGCGACATGGGACCAGCCTGTCAGATCCCCGGTGGCTGCAGCTCAGACGATGTCGAGCAGGTTCTTCTGGCCGAGCTTGTAGAGCAGCTTGTCGGCCGCCTTGAGGACCGCGAACTCCGGCGGGTCGTACATCCGGAAGGTCTTCACCCGGGTCGCCTTCGAGCGGGACTCCTCGAGGATCGCGTTGACGGCATGGCGGGCGGACTCGTTGGCCCCCTCCATCGTGGCGAGGTCGATGTCGGTCTGCACGAAGTCCCCGCTCATGAGGAGGTTCGGGACCTTCGTGCGGGCGGTCGGGCGCTTGTTCCAGGTGTCGACCGTGTTCACGAGCAACGGCGTCTCGTTGGTGTTGCGCCCTGCGGAGGCGTCCCACTGCACGCCCGGGTCCAGGAACCACGAGTGCACGATGCCCTCGGGCAGCAGGTCGCCGAAGGTGTGGTGGTCACGGATCTGGGCGAGCACCTCCTCGGCGATCTCCTGGCGGGTGCACTCCTTGGCAGGCTTCCCGTAGAGGATGCCCGGCGCGTCCCAGTTGGAGATGTCGACCGAGAGGATGTCGACGACCTCGCCGTCGCCGTAGTCCCGCGAGATCACCCGGTCCTCCCAGAAGGCACCCTGGGTGAGGGCCGTCAGCGACCACGGCGAGTCGATGAACGTCATGTGCCCCTTGGTGAGGTCGGCACTGGCACGCAGGAAGTACTGGATGCCGACCATCCAGTCGGTCTTCAACGACTGGAGGCCCTTGAGTCCCGGATCCAGCGCGAGGACGTTCGAGGTCAGCGTCGGGATCGCCCTCTCGACCGGCATCGCGCTCACGAACCAGTCGGCCTCGACCCGACTGGTGGCGCCCGATGCGCTGGCGAGCACTGCGGCCGTGATCCGGCCGCCACTGGTCTCGTAGCGGACCAGGCGCTGGCCGCTCACGAAGCAGACGCCGCGGCCGCGCAGGTAGGTCATCCAGGGGTCGATCCACGCCTCGTTCGTCGGCAGGTCGAGGACGCGGTCGAGTGCGCCGTCGTTGCCGCGGCCCATGATGTTGTAGACGAAGGCCTCGCCCATGTTGCCGATCGTGCGGGTGCTGGCGATCGTCTCCTTGGCGGCGACGAGGTTGCGGGTCAGGCCGGCCGCGAGGATCTTCTGGTAGGGCTGCGAGCGCTTGCCAGCGCCCACGAAGTCCCACCAGCTGACCTTCTCCCACTGCCCGAGGCGGCGCTCGTCGCAGCTGGTGAGGAAGACCAGGAGCCGCTCGACGAAGTAGACGAGCTCGTGCGCCGGCACCGCGTGCCCGCCGAGGGTGTCGAGCAGGGACCGGCGCAGGCCGTCGACGGAGAGCAGCTGCACGGGGTCCGGACCGATGCCGAAGACGAAGGCGTCCGCGTGGTCGCCACCCCGCAGGAACTTGCCGCCGCTGGCGGCCACGAGGTTGTCACCGACGGTGCCGGAGCCGAACGGGATCCGTCGCATCGTCTCGGGGACGTGGTGGTAGAAGCCGGGGAAGAACCGGAAGCCGTGCTCCCCCGGCAGGTCGGCGCGCCCGCCCGTGCCGGTGCCTGCGAACGGGATGCTCCGCGCCTTGCCACCCCACGCGGACGGTTCGAAGACGGTGACCGAGAAGCCGCGCTCGATGAGCTCGTGGGCGGCCGTCAACCCAGCCATGCCTCCCCCGAGGACGACGGCGTCCTTGCCGGGCGTCGCCGCGAACGCGGCGCCCATCCCGACGCCCGCGAGAGCGGCACCGGCGCCGACGGCGGCCGAGGACGAGAGCAGGGTACGGCGGTCGAGACGCTGCGTCATTGGTGATCTCCCCACGAGGCCAACCGACACTGGTGTCGGTAACTGTTGGAGGCGAGTATTGTGACTGGCACCACACCAGGTCAAGGGCTGCGCACCGCTGTTTCCGACACAGGTGTGGGTCCCCGCCCGCGCCGATGACAAGGAGAACGAGTGACGACCACCGGAACGGTCCGGCGCCGGCTCAGTGCGCCCGTCCGACGTCAGCGGATCGAGGCCGCCGCGGTCGAGGTCTTCGCCGAGCGCGGCTACGACGCCTCCTCGGTCGGCGAGATCGCGGTCGCCGCCGGCGTGACCCGGACGGTCCTCTACGACCACTTCCGCTCCAAGCGCGAGCTCTACCTGCAGGTCCTCGAGAGCCAGAACGCCGCCATGCTCGCCGAGGTGGGCGCGGGCATCACCGGCGCCGGGGCCGGACCGGACCGGCTGCGGTCCACCGTCACGGCGTACCTCACCTTCGCGCGGGCGCGACCGGCGTCGCGACGCCTGCTCGTCGACCCGATCCCGACCGGCGACCCCGAGCTGGACCGGGTCATCGGGGCCTTCCGCTCGGCCCGCACCCAGGCCGTCGCCGCGATGCTCGCGCCCGACCTCGCCCTGTCCGGCGTCGACCCCGGCTCCACCGCGTCCTCCGTCGTCGTCGAACTCCTCATCACCGGCGTCGACGGCGTGGCACGTTGGTGGCAGGAGCACCCGGGCGTGACACTCGAGGAGGTCGCCGATGCGGCTGCACGGCTCCTGTGGAACGGACTGCCGCGCTCGGGAGGACTCGACGCCCCCGGCTGAGCTCGTCAGAACATCACGGTCGCGAAACGCTCGTTCTCCACGAAGCCGACCCGCTCGTAGACCGCGCGTGCACTGTGGTTCCAGTCGTTGACGTACAACGAGACCGTCGGCGAGATCCGAGCCCGCACCTGCTGGACCACGGCGGCCATCCCGGCGCTCGCCAGGCCCTGACCACGTCGGTGCGGGGGCACCCAGACCCCCTGGATCTGGGCGGCGTCCGGACTCGCGCAGGCCACCTCCGCCTTGAAGACGAGCTCGTCGCCGTCGTACCGGACGAACGACCAACCGCGGCCGATGAGCTGGGCGACCCGGGCACGGTAGAGCTCGGAGCCACCGCCGTACTCCGGCGACACCCCGACCTCCTCGGTGTACATCGCCACGCACGCCGGGTAGAGCGTCGCGATGTCGTTCTGCACACCCGCCCGGACACCCTGGTCAGGGCTCACCGCCGGCGGGCCGTCGATGACGAGGTGGCGCTGGTCCCACCTCATGTCCCGCGGACTCCCCCAGTGCGGACCGACCTCGCCCCAGAACGCACGCACCGCGTCCTGCGGGCCCACGATCGTCGAGGCCGTACGACGCCGCGACAGCGCGCGCTCGGCAAAGGCGACGGCGGCCTCCGGGTCGGCCTCCACCGGGACCAGGTTGGCGGCGACGTGGCAGGCAGCCACGAGGTGGCCTCCGTCGAAGCGTCCCCACATCTCGCCACCGAGCCACCGCGGCTCGAGGTTGGTGGTCTGCGCCCGATGGATCGCGAAGACGTTGACGACCGGATTCCGCCCGGCAAGGGCGAGGAACGCCTCGAGGTCGGGCGCCCCGAGCACGCGTACGCCGTGGCGGGTGGTCAGCACGGGGCCAGCCTAGTGTCGGAGCGTCCCGGATGACGCTGGTGGATCGTGGCGTGGCGGAGTAGAACCGAACCATGACCACACGCCATGTGACCGACGGGGGCCTGGAGACGGACCTGGTCTTCCTGCGCGGGTTCGACCTGCCCGAGTTCGCGTCGTTCCCGTTGCTGGACACCGAGGAGGGTCGCGCCGCCCTGGCCGACTACTACCTCGCCTATGCCGACATCGCCGCGCGCGCCCAGGCACCCCTGCTCCTGGAGACCCCGACATGGCGCGCGAACCCCGACCACGCCGCACTCCTGGGCTACGACGCCGCCGCCCTCGACCGGATCAACCGGGAGAGCGTGGACTTCCTGACCGCGCTGGCCGCCGAGCGCGCCGGAGAGCTCGTCGGCTGGGAGGTCGGGGGGATGCTCGGTCCGCGCGGCGACGGCTACGCCACGGCTGGTCCGGTCGATCCGGACGCCGCCGCGGACTACCACCGTCCGCAGCTGGTCTCGTTCGCCGCCGCAGGTGCGGGCCGGGCCACGGTGCTGACGCTGACCGAGATCGGTGAGGCGATCGGGGTCAGCCGGGCAGCGGCCGACGTCGGGATCCGCGTCGCGATCGGCTTCACGGTGGAGACCGACGGGCGCCTGCCGGACGGCACCAGCCTCGCCGAGGCGGTCGAGGCGGTGGACGCGGTCGCCCCGCCGTCGTACTTCATCGTCAACTGTGCGCACCCCTCCCACGTGCTTTCCGGGCTGGACGAGGGCGCCTGGCGTGATCGCATCGGTGGCCTGCGCGTCAACGCCTCGACGATGAGCCACACCGAGCTGGACGAGTCCGAGACGCTCGACGACGGGGATCCCGTGCAGCTCGCTGCGGATCAGCAACCGCTGCTGGAGGCCTTCGAACACCTCGAGGTGCTGGGCGGCTGCTGTGGCACGGACTCCCGGCACGTGGCAGCGATGTGGGGCGTCAGCTGACGGAGACGGTGGCCTCGGCGCCCTCGACGGGCTCCATCGACTCGGCGAGCTTCATCGCCTCTTCGATCAGCGTCTCCACGATCATGGCCTCGGGCACGGTCTTGATGACCTCGCCCTTCACGAAGATCTGACCCTTGCCGTTGCCGGACGCGACGCCGAGATCGGCCTCACGGGCCTCGCCCGGACCGTTGACGACACATCCCATGACGGCGACGCGCAGCGGGACCTCGAGACCGTCCAGGCCCGCGGTCACCCGCTCGGCAAGGGTGTAGACGTCGACCTGGGCCCGGCCACAGGACGGGCAGGAGACGATCTCGAGCTTGCGGGGACGCAGGTTGAGCGACTGCAGGATCTGGATGCCGACCTTGACCTCCTCGACCGGCGGCGCGGACAGGGAGACGCGGATGGTGTCCCCGATGCCGCGCGAGAGCAGTGCACCGAAGGCGGTCGCCGACTTGATGGTGCCCTGGAAGGCAGGGCCGGCCTCGGTGACGCCGAGGTGCAGCGGCCAGTCGCCGGCCTCGGCAAGTAGCTCGTAGGCGCGCACCATCACGACGGGGTCGTTGTGCTTGACCGAGATCTTGAAGTCGCGGAAGCCGTGCTCCTCGAACAGGCTCGCCTCCCACACGGCGGACTCGACGAGTGCCTCGGGCGTCGCCTTGCCGTACTTCTCGAGGAGCCGCTTGTCGAGCGAACCTGCGTTGACGCCGATCCGGATCGAGGTGCCGCGGTCGTTGGCGGCCTTCGCGATCTCCTTGATCTGGTCGTCGAACTTCTTGATGTTGCCCGGGTTCACCCGGACCGCGGCGCAACCGGCGTCGATCGCGGCGAAGACGTACTTCGGCTGGAAGTGGATGTCGGCGATGACCGGGATCTGGCTGTGCTGCGCGATCTCGGCGAGCGCGTCCGCATCGTCCTGGCTGGGGCAGGCCACCCGCACGATGTCACAGCCTGCGGCCGTCAGTTCGGCGATCTGCTGGAGCGTCGTGTTGACGTCCGAGGTCAGCGTGGTGGTCATGGACTGGACCGAGACCGGGTGGTCGCTGCCGACGCCGACCTTGCCCACCTGGATCTGGCGGGTGGTACGACGGGGGGCGAGCACCGGCGGAGGCGCAGCGGGCATGCCCAGGCTGATCGACGTCATGGTTTCAGACTACTTCCGGGAGCGTGGCGATCAGGATTCGAGGTGCACGGGCACCACGAGGTCGCCGATGATCAGGACCACGCCCATGACGATGAGGCTCAGCGCCACCACGTAGGTCAGCGGCAGCAACCGGGCGCCGTCGACGTACCCGGGGTCGGGCAGCTTGCGGAGCCTGGCCCAGCCGCTGCGGATGCCCTGCCAGAGAGCGGTGGCGATGCGCCCGCCGTCGAGGGGCACCAGCGGCACGAGGTTGAGCATGCCGATGAAGAAGTTGAAGCCGGCGATCAGCATGAGCAGTGAGACGGCCTTGTCCGTCGTGCTGATCTCGTCGTGCGAGGCGACCTCGCCCGCGAGACGACCGCCACCGACGACGCTGACCGGCCCCATCGGGTCGCGCTCACCGATGCCGACGATCGCCTTCGCGACCCCCCACACCTTCTGCGGGAGGGTGACCAGCGCCTTGGCGACGTCGACGGTCATGTGGCCCATCTGGCCGATCGTGTAGAGCACGCCGCCGGTGGTGGCGTGCGACCGCGGGCTCACGCCCAGGAAGCCGACCTCGGTCGGCTTCTCGTCGTCGGCCTCGAGGAACCGCGGCGTCACCGTCGTGCTGGTCTGGATCGGGACCAGCTCGCCGTCGCGCTCGACGACGACGTCGGCCGTGCCGCTGCCGTTCTTGCGGACCAGGGACTGCATCTGTTCCCAGCTGGTGATCTCGGTGCCGTTGAAGGAGACGACCCGGTCACCCACCTCGATGCCCGCCTCGAAGGCAGGCGTCGGGGCGTTCTCCAGCTCCTCGGCAGTGCAGACCCGGTTGCCCTCGTCGGCCGGGACGACGCAGGCGTGCACCTCGCCGATGGTGGTCTCGACCGTCGGGTCGCCCGCGTTGCCCACCGTGGCGAAGACGCCGGTGAAGATCACGAAGGCGATCACGATGTTGACGAGTGGCCCGCCGAACATCACGATCGCCTGCTTCCACCAGGCCAGCTTGTAGAAGAGGCGGTCGGAGTCCTCGGGCCGGATCGTGTCCCACTCCGCTGCACGGGCGTCGGAGATCAGCTGGGTGAACAGTCCGGTGTCGGACTTGCGCACGCGGAGGACCTCGTTGCCGGCGGCATCGACCTCGACCTTCGCGAGCTGCTCGGCACCGGGCGGGAGCATCCCGACGATCTTCACGTAGCCGCCGAGCGGGATGGCCTTGAGGCCGTACTCGGTCTCGCCGACCTGCTTGCTCCACACCGTGGGCCCGAAGCCGATGAAGTACTGCGTGACCTTCCCGCCGAACTTCTTGGCGGGGATCATGTGCCCCAGCTCGTGCAGACCGACCGACGCGACGAGCGCGACGGTGAAGATCAGCACCCCGAGGGTGTAGAGAAGAACAGTCATCACGGGCGGGCTTGTCCTCGGTCTGCGATCGTGCGGGCGGCGGCCTCCCGCGCCCACGCGTCGGCCGCGAGGACGTCGTCGAGGGAGAGCTGCTGGTTCGAGGGTACGTCGTGTGCGGCTACCGCGTCCGCCACGACGTCGACGATTCCGGTGAAGGGCAGGCGACCGGTCCGGAAGGCGTCCACGGCCACCTCGTTGGCGGCGTTGTAGACCGCCGGAGCCGTCCCTCCGCGGGCGCCCGCCTCACGGGCCAGCGCGACCGCGGGGAAGGCCTGGTCGTCGAGCGGGAAGAACTCCCAGGTCTCCGTCCGGGTCCAGTCCACGGGCGGTGCCGCGTCCGGCACCCGGTCGGGCCAGGAGAGGCCCAGCGCGATCGGGATCAGCATGGTCGGCGGGCTCGCCTGGACGATCGTGGAGCCGTCCACGAACTCCACCATCGAGTGCACGACGCTCGTCGGGTGCACCACGACCTCGATCCGGTCGAACGGGATGCCGAAGAGGAGATGGGCCTCGATGACCTCCAGGCCCTTGTTGACCAGGGTCGCGGAGTTGATGGTGATCACCGGTCCCATGTCCCAGGTCGGGTGCGCCGCGGCCTGCTGCGGAGTGACGTCGGCGAGCTCGGCGCGGGACCGGCCGCGGAAGGGCCCCCCGCTCGCGGTGAGCACGAGACGTCGTACCTCCTGCTCCGTGCCGGCGCGCAGGCACTGCGCCAGGGCACTGTGCTCGGAGTCGACCGGGACGATCTGACCCGGAGCGGCCCGGTCCAGGACGAGCGGCCCGCCCATGACCAGCGACTCCTTGTTGGCGAGCGCGAGGGTGTTGCCCGCGTCGAGTGCGGCCAGGGTCGGCCGCAGGCCCACGGCGCCGGTGATGCCGTTGAGCACGACGTCGCACGACTGGGCGGCGGCCTCGGTGCTGGCCTGCTCCCCCAACCCGTGGAAGGCCGGGCCGAACTCGGCCACCTGCGCCTCGAAGAGCGCAGGATTGCTGCCGCCCGCGGTCAGGCCGACCACCCGGAACCGGTCCGGGTTGGCGCGGACCAGCTCGAGGGCCTGGGTGCCGATGGAACCGGTCGAGCCGAGGATGACGACGTCCTTCACATCCGCCATCCTCGCAGCCCCGCCCTCGGCACCGAATTCCGGCGATGTGTCAGCCACCACGGCGGAAATGCCACCGAACAGGGGACTCGTCACGCATGCTGTCCGCGTGTTCCACCATCGCCTCCGGTCGGTGCTCCCCGCACTCCTGCTGATCGGCCTCGTCCTCACGCTCGTGTCACCGGGCCCTGCGGTCTCCGCGACCGTCCCCGCCCGGGCCGCGCAGTGCAAGGGCCACGTCGCCCTCACCTTCGACGACGGTCCTGCGGTGGGCACGACCCGCAAGCTGATCCGCATCCTTCAGCAGGAGGAGGTCCCCGCGACCTTCTTCGTCGTCGGCCGGCGGGTCCGGCAGCACCCGGAGCTGGTGCGCGAGATCGCCGCGGCCGGCTTCGAGATCGGCAACCACTCCTGGTCCCACCAGCAGATGACCGCCCAGAGCGGCAAGCAGGTCCGCTGGACCCTGCACGCGACGAACCAGGCCCTCCTGAAGGCCGGTGTCACCCCGACCCGGCTGATGCGACCGCCGTACGGCGCCATCGACGCCCGGGTGCGACGCGTGATCACCCAGGCCGGCTACGTGCCCGTGCTGTGGTCGGTCGACTCACGGGACTGGGCGAACGGCTCGTCCCAGCAGATCGCACGCCGGATCCTGAACGGCCTGCGCCGGGGATCCAACGTCGTGCTCCAGCACGACGGGGTCGATCGCTCGGCGATCTCGGTCGGCGCGGTGCGCCAGGTGATCCGCGTGGCCAAGGCCCGTGGCTACTGCTTCGCCGCCCTCAACGCGAACGGCCGACCGGGAACGCCGGCGCCCGCGTCGGGGCCGACCCCGAGCAAGGTGGGTACCGACGCCAGACCGACGGCGATCCTGCACGAGTCACCCGTCGACAACGGCCTGTCCGCACGCCAGCCGCAACTGCTGAGGGCGCCCTGGCGTCCCCGCACCACGGGGACCCTGCCGGGCTGGCAGAACCCGCGCCTGACCGACTGGTCGGCCTTCAGCGGGCCCTGACGAGCTCGTCGGCCGCTGACCAGGGATCGATCTCCCCGGCGACGACGGCCACCGCGAGTACGTCCAGCCGGTCGCCCTCGTCGACCGAGCCCCATCGACGCCGCAACGTCGTCAGGGCGAGGGTCTCGACCTCACTGCGGGCGCGGCGTACCCGGCGGCGTTCGAGCTCACCGCTCTCCCTGAGCCACGCCGCGTGCTCCTCCAACGCGTCGACCACGTCGGCGACGCCCTCCGAGGTCGAGGCGACCGTCTTGAGGACGGGCGGCTGCCAGGCCCCGTCACACCGCTCGGCGAGACCGAGCATCGCGCGCAGGTCCCGCCGGACCTTGTCCGCACCCTCGCGGTCGGACTTGTTGACGACGTACAGGTCGCCGATCTCCAGGATGCCCGCCTTCGCGGCCTGGATGCCGTCGCCCATGCCGGGCGCCAGGAGCACCATCGTCGAGTCGGCCTGGCCGGCCACCTCGACCTCGCTCTGGCCGACGCCGACGGTCTCGACGAGGACGTAGTCGAACCCGGCGGCGTCCAGGACCCGCAGGGCCTGGGGCGTGGTCCAGGCGAGTCCTCCGAGGTGGCCGCGTGCGGCCATCGAGCGGATGAAGACGCCGGGATCGAGAACGTGGTCACCCATCCGGATCCGGTCGCCCAGCAGGGCGCCGCCCGAGAAGGGTGAGGACGGGTCCACGGCGAGGACGGCGACGCGCTGCTCGCGTCGGCGCAGCTCACCGATCAGTGCATTGGTCGAGGTGGACTTCCCGACACCGGGCGAGCCCGTGATGCCGACGATCCGCGCATGGCCCGTGTGCGGGGCGAGCGCCCGCATCAGCTCCGGCAGGATCGGCGACTCGTCCTCGACCTGGGACACGAGACGACCGACCGAACGCGGGTCTCCCCCGCGGGCCCGGGCCACCAATTCAGGAACGGCCGCCGCGGTGACACCGCGGCGGCCGCCCTTGATGATTCCTTCTGGCAAAGCGGTTCGCTCAGCCAGATCAGCTGGAGGGGACCCGGATGACGAGAGCGTCACCCTGACCACCGCCACCGCACAGGGCGGCCGCGCCGATGCCGCCACCGCGGCGCTTGAGCTCGAGCGCGAGGTGCAGCGTGATGCGCGCACCGGAGGCACCGAGCGGGTGACCGATGGCGATGGCGCCGCCGTTGACGTTGACCTTGTCCGCGTCCAGGCCGAGCGCACGGGCGGACTCGATGCCGACCGCGGCGAACGCCTCGTTGAACTCGACCAGGTCGAGGTCGGCGACCGTGAGGCCGGCCTTGTCCAGGGCCTTCTGCGTCGCGTTGGCGGGCTGCATCTGAAGGGTGGAGTCCGGGCCGGCGACCTGGCCGTGGCTGACGATCTCGGCGAGGATCGGCAGGCCGAGCTCCTCGGCCTTCTTCTTGCTGGTGACGATCACCGCGGCCGCGCCGTCGGAGATCTGCGAGGCCGAACCGGCGGTGATCGTGCCGGTCTTGGAGAACGCCGGGCGAAGGCCGGCGAGGGACTCGGCGGTGGTGTCGCCACGCACGCCCTCGTCCTTGCTGATGACGACCGGGTCGCCCTTGCGCTGCGGGATGCTCACGGGAACGATCTCTTCGTCGAAGACACCGTTCTTCTGGGCAGCCGCGGCGAGCTGGTGCGAGCGGGCCGAGAACTCGTCCTGCTCCTCGCGGGTCAGGGCGTTGGTGCGCTCGGCGTTGGTCGCCTCGGTGAGGTTGCCCATCGCCTGCTGGGTGGCCTGGTCGTAGAGGGCGTCGTAGGCCATCGAGTCGACGAGCGCGGTGTCGCCGTACTTGAAGCCGTCGCGGCTCTTCGGGAGGAGGTGGGGCGCGTTGGTCATCGACTCGGCGCCACCGGCGACGACGATCTCGGCCTCGCCGGAGCGGATCATCTGGTCGGCCTGGGCGATCGCGTTGATGCCGGACAGGCAGACCTTGTTGATCGTGATCGACGGGATGCTCGCGGGCAGACCGGCGGCGAGGCCGGCGGTGCGGGCCGGGTTCTGGCCGGCACCGGCCTGCAGCACCTGGCCGAGGATCAGGTAGTCGACCTGCTCGGGCGCGACGCCCGCCTTGTCCAGCGCGCCCTTGATGGCGACGCCGGCGAGGTCGGCAGCCGACAGGGTCTTGAGACCGCCGAGAAGGCGACCGATCGGCGTACGAGCGCCGGCGACGATGACACTGGGGTTGTCGGACATGCTTCCTCCGTGGACCTGACGTGAAGTGGAACGGCCTGAACCTCATCGACTGTACTCGGCGGTAGCCACGGCGAGCGAGGGGTCCAGTGTCCGGTCGGTGAGGCGCTCGTCACAGTCAGGACGCAGGCACAATGGGGTCCATGAGCATCACTGACGGCGTCCCCGCGCACCTGTTCACGGCCATCGACCACGTCGGCATCGCTGTGCCCGACCTCGATGTGGCGATCGCGTTCTACCGGGACAATTTCGGCATGCACGTGGCGCACGAGGAGACCAACGAGGAGCAGGGTGTCCGCGAGGCGATGATCGCCGTCGGCGACACCGACTCCCGCATCCAGCTGCTCGCTCCCCTCGACGACAGCTCCACGATCGCCAAGTTCATCGACCGCAGCGGCCCGGGCCTCCAGCAGCTCGCCTACCGCGTCACCGACCTCGACCAGGTCTCCGCGATCCTGCGCGAGCGGGGCCTTCGCCTGCTCTACCCCGAAGCGAAGCGCGGCACGGCCGACAGCCGGATCAACTTCGTCCACCCCAAGGACGCGGGCGGTGTGCTCGTCGAGCTCGTCGAGCCGGCCAAGGGCACTCCTGCGCACTGAATCCACCGCGAAGTGCGCCAGTTTCTCCACCGAAGTGTCAGGTCTTCTCCGAGGTGGTGCGCCAGCGCATGGTCATCTCGATGGAGAAAACAACGCACTTCGGTGGAGAGAGACCCGCACTTCGTCACACCCAGCGGAACCCGAGCTCGTCCCCGGGCCGCAGCTGGGCCAGCCTGTCGGTGTCGGCGTCGATGACCACACCGACCACGGGATAGCCGCCCGTGACCGGGTGATCCGGCCCGAACACGACCGGGCGACCGTCCGGTGACACCTGGATCGCGCCCCGCAGCGCGCCCTCGCTGGGCAGTTCGCCGCGTGCCGGCACCGGATCCAGACCCCCGCCCTCGAGCCGCAGGCCGACGCGGTCGCTGGACGAGCCGATCCGCCAGGTCGTGGTGACGAGGCGTTCGACGTCCCGGACCCAGCCGTCGCGCGGTCCACGCACCACGCGCAGGACCGGCCGGTCGTCGTACGACGCCGGGGGGACGGCGTCCACGAGCACCTCCCCCGTCGCGGCGTCCCCCAGCGCGAGCCGGTCGCCGGGCGCCAGCGGCGCCGGTCCCAGCTGGGCGAGCGTGTCGCGGGACCGGGAGCCGAGCACGGCGGCGACGGCCACGCCGCCCCTGATCGCGAGGAAGGAACGCAGTCCGCTCGCGGGCACGCCGAGGCGCAGGCGTTGCCCCGGCCGCAGCGTCAGCACCGCGCCGGACGGTTCGGGCCGACCGTCGAGGTGCAGTGGCGCAGGTGCACCGGTCACGCACACGGTCACGTGGACGGTCGCCTCGACCTCGAGCCCACCGAGGACCACCTCCACCGCAGCCGCGCCCGGGGCGTTGCCCACCAACCTGTTCCCCAGCTCGTACGACGCCCGATCGGCCGCGCCGCCGACGCCCACCCCGATCGCGGCGTGGCCCGGGCGGCCCGCGTCCTGGACCAGGCACGGTCCGCCGCCGACCGCCCGCACCACCAGTCCCACCGGGGCGCTCACGGCACCTCCTCGAAGCGCACCGTCACACCGGCTCCGAGCAGTGCCGGCGGGTCGCGGTCGAGGTCCCAGAGCGCCCGGTCGGTGCGGCCGACGAGCTGCCAGCCGCCCGGCGAGGACCTCGGGTAGATCCCGCTGAACTCCCCCGCCAGCCCCACGGCTCCTGCGGGCACGGTGGTGCGCGGCTGCTCGCGTCGCGGGACCTGCAGCCGGGGGTCGCCGCCGACCAGATAGGCGAAGCCGGGCGCGAAGCCGCCGAAGGCCACTCGCCACGGCGTCCCGGTGTGGGCCGCCACGACCTCCGCCTCGGTCAACCCCGTCAGCCCTGCGACCCGCTCGAGGTCCGGTCCGTCGTACCTGACCGGGATCACGACCTCCGCCGGCGGTGGTCCCTGATGACCGGGCGACTCGCCGCACATCAGGTCCTTCTCGTCCGGGACCACCGCCCGGAGGAGGTCGATGGGAACTCCCGCACGAGCCACCACGAGGACCGTGCGAGCCCCGGGGACGACGTCGGCGACGAGCCCGGAAGTGGCCGGACCGGACCGGATCAGCGCCACGCACCGCACCACCGCGTCGGTGTCGGCGAGCTCGACGAGGAGCCCGCGGTCGCCGTACGGCAGCACCTTCATCGGCCGACGAAGGGGGTGACCGCGATCCCCGCGGCCTCGAGCGCCACCCGGGTCGCCGCGGCCAGCTCGGGTGCTCCCGGCGAGTCGCCGTGCACGCAGAGCGAGCGCACCCCGCCCGACTGCGCCAGCCGGACCGCCTGCGCGGCCACCTCGGAGGGTTCGGTGAGCACTGCTCCCGGCTCGGAGCGCGGCACGAGTCCCCCGTCGGGGAGGTAGGCGCGATCGGCGAAGCCCTCGCCCACGGCCGGGAGTCCGGCCTCCTCGACGGCCCTGAGGAAGGAGGAGCCGGCGAGACCCAGGACCGGGAGTCCGCCGAAGGCAGCGACGGCGGCGATGACCGCCTGCGCCTGGGCCGGGTGGGCGCTCACCGCGTGGTACAGCGCGCCGTGGGGCTTGAGGTAGGCGACGCGACCGCCCGCCGACCGTGCGATCGCGTCGAGCGCACCGAGCTGGTAGAGCACGTCCGCCTCCAGCTCCGCCGGGGGTACGTCGACGTACCGCCTGCCGAAGCCCGCCAGGTCGCGATAACCCACCTGGGCGCCGATGACGACGCCGTGCTGCACGGCGAGCGTGCACGTGCGCACGAGGGTGAGCGGATCACCCGCGTGGAACCCGCACGCGACGTTGGCGCTGGAGAGGTGCGGCAGGAGCGCTGCGTCGTCGCCGAGCTGCCATCGGCCGAAGGACTCACCGACGTCGGCGTTGAGGTCGACGCCACCCTCGTCCGTGGACGGGTGACCTGAATGCAACGTCACGGGACCTATGGTGACCCATCGGTGCGCGGCCGGTCCGGGCCGGTGGACGCGCCGTGAATGAGACGCCTGTCACGAACCGGCCCCGAGAGGGTTACCGATGGGTAATCTTCGGCCCGGCCGTATTGCCACCCCGTGTGCCCCAACGGGCACGTCCCGCAAGCCTTCCTAGGGAGACGACGACCGTGCAGCACATCCTCGATGCCATCCAGGCCGCCGAGTCCGGCGATGCCTCTTCGGTGGACTTCGCCAACCTCGACCTTCCCGAGTCCTACCGGGCCGTGACCGTCCACAAGGACGAGGTCGACATGTTCGAGGGCGTGGAGTCCCGCGACAAGGACCCCCGCAAGTCCCTGCACATCGACCAGGTCCCGCTCCCCGAGCTCGGCCCCGGCGAGGCCTTCGTGGCCGTCATGGCCTCCGCGATCAACTACAACACCGTGTGGACCTCGATCTTCGAGCCCGTCTCCACCTTCGGCTTCCTCGAGCGCTACGGCCGCGAGTCCGACCTCGGCGCCCGCCACAACCTCGACTACCACATCGTGGGCTCCGACCTGTCCGGCGTCGTGCTGGCCGTCGGCGCCGGCGTGACCAAGTGGAAGCCCGGCGACCGCGTCGTGGCCCACTGCCTCTCCGTCGAGCTCGAAGCACCCGACGGCCACAGCGACACGATGATGGACCCCTCCCAGCGCATCTGGGGCTTCGAGACCAACTTCGGTGGCCTCGCCGACGTCGCGATGGTCAAGGCCAACCAGCTCATGCCCAAGCCCGAGCACCTCACCTGGGAAGAAGCCGCCTCCCCCGGCCTGGTCAACTGCACCGCCTACCGCCAGCTCGTCTCCAAGAACGGCGGCAACATGAAGCAGGGCGACAACGTCCTGATCTGGGGCGCCTCCGGCGGCCTCGGCGGCTTCGCGACCCAGTACGCCCTCAACGGCGGCGCCAACCCCGTCTGCGTCGTCTCCAACGAGGAGAAGGCCCAGATCGTGCGCAACATGGGCGCCGAGATGGTCATCAACCGCTCCGAGCTCGCCCCCAAGTTCTGGAACGACGAGGGCACCAAGCAGAACCCCAAGGAGTGGCAGCGCTTCGGCAAGGCCATCCGCGAGCTCACCGGCGGCGAGGACATCGACATCGTCTTCGAGCACCCCGGCCGCGAGACCTTCGGCGCCTCCGTCTACGTCACCCGCAAGGGCGGCACCATCACCACCTGCGCCTCGACCACCGGCTTCATGCACGAGTACGACAACCGCTACCTGTGGATGAACCTCAAGAAGATCATCTCCAGCCACTTCGCGAACTACCGCGAGTCCTGGGAGGCCAACCGCCTCATCGCCCAGGCCAAGATCCACCCCACCCTCTCGCGCACCTACAAGCTCGAGGACACCGGACAGGCCTCCCTCGACGTCCACCACAACAAGCACCAGGGCAAGGTCGGCGTCCTGTGCCTGTCCCCCGAAGAGGGCCTCGGCGTCAAGAACGCCGAGCTCCGCGCCCAGCACATCGACAAGATCAACCTCTTCCGCGGCATCTGAGNGCGTCCTGTGCCTGTCCCCCGAAGAGGGCCTCGGCGTCAAGAACGCCGAGCTCCGCGCCCAGCACATCGACAAGATCAACCTCTTCCGCGGCATCTGAGGTTCCGGCCAGTCGAAAGGCCCAGTGCTCGCGCCCCCGCGTTCGACCACAGTGACCCCATGACGAGGACCGCTACCCCGGACGACCGGCGCTGGCGCTGGACGGCGCCCGCCGTCTTCGTCCTCGCCTGGGGTGGCAACCAGTTCACGCCTCTGCTCACGATGTACCGCGAGCTCGAGGGCTACTCCGCAGCGACGGTCAACCTGTTCCTCGCGATGTACGTCGTCGGCCTGGTACCGGGCTTCCAGGTCGTCGGGCCGCTGAGCGCACGGTGGGGAAGGGCCCGCAGCACCCAGGTCGGCCTCGCACTCGCCGCGTCGTCGAGTGTCGTACTGGCGCTCGGTGCGAGCTCGCCCTTCGCCTTGTCGGTGGGTCGACTGCTGGCGGGTCTCGCGGTCGCCGTGGCCATGGTGGTGGGCACCGCATGGATCGACGAGCTGACCGGACCGGGCGCGCCCTCTGGGACGGCCGCTCGTCGGGCCGCAGGGACCTTGACCCTCGGCTTCGGAATCGGCGCGGGAGTGGCGGGCATCCTCTCGCAGTGGGCGCCGGCACCGAGGGTCCTGCCGTACGCCGTGCACCTCGGACTCGTCGCGGCGGCCGCGCTGGCGTTGAGGCGAGCGCCGGAGACACGTGCACCGTCGGCCTCCGGGAGAGTCCGCATCGACCTGAGGCTCCCGAGATCGGCACGTTCACGGTTCCTGTGGGTGGTCGTGCCGACCGCCCCGTGGGTGTTCGCCTCGGCCGGGCTCGCCTATGCGATCGTGCCGGAACTGGTTCAGGAGCGGACAGGCGAACTCGGCGTCGCCTTCGCGACCCTCCTCACCGTGCTCACCCTCGGCTCCGGTGCGCTGGTCCAGCGCTGGGTGCCGGCACTGGGCCGGCTCACCGGCGGCCGCGAGGCCCTGGTCGGCATCGCTCTCATGACCGTCGGGGTCCTGGTCGTCGCGCTCGAGGTCTGGGCGCGATCCCTGGCCCTGGCGATCGTGGCAGCACTCGTTCTCGGGACGGCGTACGGCATCACGATCGTCGCCGGACTGGTGGAAGTTCGACGGATCGCTGCTGCCGAAGCCCTTCCGGGCCTCACCGGTGTGTTCTACGCCTTGACCTACGTCGGTTTCGCACTGCCGGTCGTTCTCGCCGCCGTCCGCCCGTGGCTGGACTACGGCTGGAGCCTGGGGGCCGTGGCCGTCCTGTGTGCGTGCTCCCTGGTGGCGACCGCGCGAGGCCTCGTGAGGACCTCGGTCCTCACGACGCCGGCGTCACGTTCCTGAGCTCGGGGAAGTCCTCGTCCCGCCATTCCTGGGCGATCCGGCGCGTGGCGTTGTCGGTCTCCCTCGACCGCAACTCGACGCGGCGGATCTTGCCGGAGATGGTCTTCGGCAGTTCGTAGAACTCCACGCGCCGTACCCGGAGGTAGGGAGCGAGACCCTCGCGTGCGTGCTGAAGGATCGCGAACGCGGTCTCCCTCGTCGGCTCGTGTCCCGGAGCGAGCGCAATGTAGGCCTTCGGCACGGCGAGCCGAACCGGATCGGGGGCGGGCACGACGGCCGCCTCGGCGACGGCGGGGTGCTCGATCAGGACGCTCTCGAGCTCGAACGGGGAGATCTTGTAGTCCGAGGCCTTGAAGACGTCGTCGGTGCGTCCGATGTAGGTGATGTAGCCGTCCTCGTCACGGGAGGCGACGTCGCCGGTGTGATAGAAACCGCCGGCCATGGCCTCGGCGTTGCGCTCCTCGTCGCCCTGGTAGCCGGTCATCAGCGCGAGCGGAGCGACCGACAGATCGAGGCAGATCTCGCCCTCGCCGACGCCCTCGACCAGCTCACCGCTGATCGGGTCGACGAGAACGCTGGGGATGCCCGGCAGTGGCCGTCCCATCGAGCCCGGCTTCACCGGCGCACCCGGTGTGTTGCCGATCTGGCAGGTGGTCTCGGTCTGGCCGAAACCGTCCCGGATGGTCAAGCCCCAGTGCTTGTCGACCTGCGCGATGACCTCGGGATTGAGCGGCTCTCCGGCGCCGACGAGCTCCCGCAACGCCGCAGGCTTGGAGCCGAGCTCGGCGTTGATCAGCATGCGCCACACCGTCGGTGGGGCACAGAAGGACGTGACGCCTTCGCTGTCCAGGCGACCGAGCAGCGAGGCCGCGTCGAAGCGCTGGTAGTCGTACACGACGATCGTCGCCTCGGCGTTCCACGGCGCGAAGAAGCAGGACCACGCATGCTTCGCCCAGCCCGGCGAGGAGATGTTCAGGTGGACGTCGCCGGGACGTAGGCCGATCCAGTACATCGTGGACAGGTGCCCGACCGGGTAGGAAGCCTGGGTGTGCTGGACGAGCTTGGGTCGCGACGTGGTGCCACTCGTGAAGTAGAGCAACAGCGGGTCCCCTGGCGCGGTGCCCGGGTGTGGCAGGTCGACGCCCGCCATCTCGTCGGCACCAGTGAGCGAGAGCCAGCCAGACCGCTCCCCGACCAGGATCCGCAGGTAGTCCCCCGGAACCTCGTCGAACTTCGCGGCATCGACGGCGTTGCAGACCACGGCCCGCGCACCGGTGCGGAGCAGGCGGTCACGCAGGTCGGCCGGTCCTGCGGCCATCGCGGTCGGGACCAGCACCGCGCCGAGCTTGATCACGCCGAGCATCACCTCCCACAGCTCGACCTGGTTGCCGAGCATGACCAGGACCGGGTCGCCACGGCGTACGCCGTGGGCGGCCAACCAGTGCGCGACCCGGTTGGAGCGTGTCGCCATGTCGTCGAAGGAGACGGCCGTGCGCGAACCGTTCTCGGACAGCACCACCAGGGCATCGCGGTCCTCGCCACGGGCGATGACGTCGAACCAGTCGTGCGCCCAGTTCCACTGCGGACCGGTGTCGGGGAAGACGAAGCCCGCTACGGCGCCCTCGTGATCACCCCGCCAGGCCAGGAGCTGGTCACGGGACTCACGGAAGCGATCGGTGGCCGGGGCAGTCGAGGTCACGACGAGGTCACCTCCCCAGGCCGAGGAACTGCCCGATGACGTCGTTGAAGTCGGCAGCCCGCTCGATCTGGGTCCAGTGACCGCAGCGCGCGAAGACGTGCAGGTCGGCATCGGGCAGGAGGCGCAGCATGGTCAGGGCGATGTCGACCGGGACGATGCTGTCCTCACGACCGTGGACGAGCAGGCTCGGGCGAGTGACCGCGCGCACCTGTTCCTCGGTGATCGCGAGCTCGCTGCCGGCGTGGTCCGGATGGAAGAACATCAACTGATAGGCCTCGTGCGCTCCCGGCGCAGCGCTGGCCTCGTAGCGGATCTGGACGAGCTCGTCGCTGATCAACGACGGATCGACTGCGAAGTGGCCGCGCAGGAGGTCGCGCATGTTGTCGGGCGACGGCTCGTACGCGCGCAGCGCCTTGAGGCCGTCGGTGAGCGTCATGCCCACGCCCGGCGATCCCATCAGGACCAGCCTGTCCAGACGGTCCTGGTCGTCCTCGGCCATCTGGAGGGCGATACGGCCTCCGAGTGAGTTCCCCACGATGGAGACGCGGTCCAGCCCGAGGGCGTCGAGGAATCCCCAGACGTGGTCGGTCCACGTCCGCAAGGAGTAGCGCACGTCGGCCGGACGCTCGGTGTGACCGAACCCGACGATGTCCAGCGCCAGGGCGCGAGCGGTCCGCCCGACGACGGGCAGCGCGTGCTGCCAGTTCGCCCAGGCGGACACGCCGGGGCCGGATCCGTGCAGGAAGAGCACGGGCGTACCCTCACCGAGATCGTGGTAGTGAGTGGACGTTCCGCGGACGTCGATGAAGGCGCCGCGAGCAGCGTCGGAGGCCGGCTGGGTGGCAGATGTCGTGGTCACGCCGCCGACGCTAGGCACGCAGGGAGACGGTCACAACGAGCGGTTCCAGCGGCTAGAAAGGCATCGGCCCCGGACGAGCGGGGACCAGGGCATCCCGCTCCGCGAGCAACATCTCTCGTCGCCGGACCGGATCCACCCTCGCCTGCCGGAACACGTCCAGCTCGATCTCCAGGCGACGCGCGTCCCGGATCTGCGCCACCAGGTTCCTGCGGCCCAGGCTGGCGGGGGCCGCGTCGTCGAGGAAGTGGCGGCGTCGCCAGTCGGCCCACCGGGTGATGGCACCGTCGGCACCACCGGCTCGCTCCTCCAGCAGCGCAGGGACGAGGGTGGCTGCGTCGGACCACCCCGACAGAGAGGTGTGTCCGGTCATCGGGTGGGTGAGGTGCGCGGCGTCACCGACCAGCACCACCCGTCCGTTGCGGTACGACGTCGCGCTGCGCTGGTGCATCCGGGACGCAGTCCAGTCGACGACCGCCGGGTGCTCGCCCGTCACCGCGTGCAACACCTCGGCGATCCGCTCCCTCGACTCGCCCTCCCCGCGGGACAGCGACTCCTGGAAGAGGTAGCGCCAGCGATGGTGCCCGGCACGTTCGACCACGGCACCCCATCGGCCGTCGATCTGGAAGGTGGTGTCGGTGTAACCCGTCGCGGCGAAGTCGTGCTGCACCAGGGCGACCACGCAGCGCTCGGTCCACGTCATTCCCTCGAACGCCAGGCCGGCCCGGCGTCGTACCTCGCTGGCAGGGCCGTCGGCCCCGATCACCCAACGCGCCCGCACGGACGTGTCGCCGCCACCGTCGAGCAGCAGCTCGGCGCTGTCCGGGTGCTGGCGGAGGTCGGCGAGGCGGGCGTCCTCGACGATCTCGGCGGTGGGACAGGTTCGCAGCGCTTCGCGCAGGATCCCGCGCAGCACGGCAGGCTCGAGACGCAGGTTGAAGGGCAGCCGGACGTCCGGGCCCAGCTCACGGAGGTCGAACGAGAACCGCTCGCCCGTCGCCAGCACACGCAGCCCCCACTGAGCTGTCGCCTCTCCTTCCAGCAGTGCCCGGTCCAGGACGCCCAACTCGTCCAGCAACGGGAGGACGGCCCAGTGGTGCACCGCGGTCCAGGTCAGCCTCGGTGGTGCCGCCGTGTCCACCAGCGTCACCGCCACTCCGGCCCGGGCCAGACCGAGGGCTGTCGTGAGACCCGCGAGGCTCGCGCCCACGACCGCCACCTCGGTGGTCGTCGGGACATTCACGTCGACACCGGTGAACGGCGGAGGAGGTCGAGGCCATTGCCGCGGAAGACCTGTCTTGCCGCGCCCGCAGCCAGGACGCCGTCGTCCTCGGCCCCGGCGAGCAGGTCACGCACCCCGGCCGTCTGGTCCGGGAAGAACGGGTGATCGGTGCCGAGCACGAGTCGCGCGGCACCGAACCGGTGCACCAGGAGCCGCAGGTGCTCGGCGTCGAGGACGAGGGTGTCGACGTACAGCGAACGCACCCGCTCGTCGATCTCTGCCGGGTCACGCCCTTGGAGCAGCTCAGCCCCCAGACGCAGCCGCGGGTACGACCACGCGAAGCCGCCGCAGCCATGCGCAAGCACCACCCGGAGTCCGGGGAATCGCTCCAGCACTCCACCGAAGACCAGGGCACCGGCGGCCAGCGCGGTGTCGGTGTGCATGCCGAGCCCGAAGTCGTAGGGCTGCCCGGATCGGCGCACCGCACCGGCCCCTCCGTCGGAGGGATGCACGAAGACGACGGCGTCGAGCGCCTCGGCCGCCTCGAAGAAGGGGAGCAGTCGCGGGTCGTCGAGCTCGAGGTTCCCGATCCGGGCACCGATCTCGACACCGACGAGGGGCACCGACCCGGCCATCACCGACTCGAGGATGTCGACCGATTCACGCAGGTGCGGCAGTGGAACCGTGCCGAGACCAGCCAGTCGACCGCCAGAGTCCGCGACGGCGCGTGCGATCGAGGCATTCGTCGCGGCGGCGTACCCGGCAGCAGCGCCAGCGTCCCCGACGTAGGGGAAGGTGACCGGAACGGGCGAGATCACCTGGAGGTCCAGGCCAGCAGCGTCGAGATCGCGCAGGCGGGCGCCGACGTCCCAGAGTGATCGGCGGACCTCCCGGAACGAGCGGTCGCCGATCATGATCCGGCCGCACTCGGCCGAGTCGACGACCAGCCGCGGCCAGTCGCCGGGGCTCTCGTGGGCAGCGAACACATCGGCGCCCATCCAGTGGGCATGCAGATCCACTCCGCCCGTGAGGTCCCCCGCGTCCATCCCACCACGGTGCCCCTGTCGCGCGGATCCGGCAGCGGGGATTTCCGGCGGCCGGAACGCAGGCCTCCCCGACGACCTGGTTCGGGGGTAGAGTGACGGACCTCACGGCAAATGGTTGGACCAAGGGGGTGGGCTCGTGACCCAACAGGCGATGTCGGATCCCGAACAAGCAGAGCAGACCACGCAGGTCGCCCCCGCCACCGAGCCTCCGAGCATCCTCACCAAGGCATTCGACCTGCTCCGCGCCTTCAACCCGCACGAACGGGTGATGACGCTCAGTGAGCTCTCCCGTGCAGCGGACCTCCCCAAGTCGACGGTCCACCGGCTGCTGGCACGGCTCGTCGAGCTCGGGGCCGTCGAGCACCACCGCTCGGGCTACAAGATCGGGCTCGGACTCCTCCAGCTCGGTGCGGGTACCCCCGCCGGCTACATGCGCGACCTGGGACTTCCCCACCTCAGCCAGCTGCACCGGTGGAGCGGTGCGACCGTGCACTTCGCGGTGCTCCGCCAGTTCGACGTCGTCTACCTCGAGAAGCTCTCGACGCGCGACTCCCCCGCGTCGATCACCAGCATCGGCGGTCGACTCCCCGCCAACTGCACGGCCATCGGCAAGGCGCTCCTGGCCCACGAGAACTTCGAGGACCTGGCCGCCTTCCTGCCCAACCCGATGCCGCGGATGACGGCGCGCTCGGTGACCGACGTGACCACACTGATCGACGAGCTGCGTGCCGTCCGTGACAGCGGCGTCGCCCGGGAGGACGGCGAAGCGCAACCCGGACTCACGTGCATCGCCTCGCCGGTCCTGCTCAACGGCTTCGCGATCGGCGCCGTCTCCCTCGGCTTCGAGAGCGGCACCGAGCTGCCGCCCCGCGCCGAGCAGGCCCTGGGCATGACCGCACGCCGGATCGCCGAGGACGTCGACTGCGGGCTCGCCGAGGGACGCGAGCACTGGTTCCCCCGCGAGATCTGACGCTCCGCCACCGGTGAGGTGCGGGCAGGCTCCCTGCGCGCGCACCTCACCCAGCGCGTGGGCTCACCGGAAGAGCGCGAAGGCCTTGTTCGAGTTGAAGATCTCGGTGACGACCCAGTCGGACCAGGTCAGTTCCATGCCGAGCTCGGACATCGCACCGAGAAGGCAGAACCAGTTGAGCATCTCGTGCTGGCCGGCATCGACGATCTCGCGGGAGGTGCGGGCGTTCCAGGTGTCGTAGTCCCCCGCGATCATGGCGTCCCAGAGGGCCTGGTCCGACTCCGTGTCGGGTCGCAGGTGCCAGCCGGCGTCGTGCAGGAAGGCGTGCGACCAGCTCGAGGAGGCGACGAGGGCGACGCGCTTTCCGCTGGCGGCGACGGACCGGCCGACGGCGCGGCCGAACTCGAAGCATCGCTTCGGGCTGGGCCCCGGCGGGTCGAGCTGTTCGCCTGCGTTGATCTCGGCGAAGCGCGCGATGCCGCCCTTGCGTGCGATGACGTGCTCGCCGTAGCAGTTCACCGCCAGCGGCACGATCGGATAGTGGAACCTCGCACCGACGTTGTCGTAGTCGAGGAACAGCTGCGTGTTGCCGAAGGCATGAGGGAAGTAGATGCCGCTGCGCGGCTCGTAGGAGTAGGCAACGTCGACGCCGTCGTTGAGCACGTCGATGGTGACCTGCTTGGCGAACTGCGGGTCGCCCTTCATGGTGAAGGTGGTGTCACTCGGCAACCCCCACACATTGGGCACCTTGAGCTTCTGGGTGAGCACACCGAACGGCTCCACGACAGTGTCGTCGTAGGCCAGCACGCAGAAGGAAGGGATGACCTCCTCGCGGAAGTTCTCGTACTGGTCGTCGCCCCAGACGAGGAGAACGTCGGGCTCGAACTCGTCGATGGCCTCCCGACAGATCCTCATGTCCTCGAGCAGGCGGGCGCGGTGAGCAGCCGCCGCCGCGGTGCCGCCGTCCTCACCCCACTCGTGCTGAGCCAGATCACTCCACGTGGAGCGGTCCTTGAACTCCTCGGGGATGTCGGGATCCTTGAGGGCGCTCTTGAGCAGGTTCGCCATGTGCTCATCGGCTCCCGCGAGCGGCGGGTAGTGGGTCAGACCCACTCCAAGTACGTCGGCCACGTCGATGTCTCCTGTTCGGTGGTGGTGGGGGTTCAGACCGTGGCCGCCAGCAACTGCGCGGCCTCACTGGCAGGGGTGCCGGCCGAGATCGCCTTGCGCAACCTCATCAACAGGCGGGGATCGTCGACGACGAGCGCGCCGACGAGCCGTCCGTCCGGAGCGGCGTAGAGCGCGACGAGATCGCCGGTCGCCATGGAGCCGTGCAGCGTGCTGGCCTCGCCTTCCGAGGGCCGGCCGACGATCTGGATGCGATGGCCGTACTGGTCCGACCACACGTAGGGCAGGACGGGCTTGGGGCGAGGTCGACCGACGACGTGCGCTGCCATCACCTGTGCCTGGTCGCCCGCGCTCGTCCAGTGCTCGACCCTGATCGGCGCGTCGTACGCCGGGTGCGGCCATCGCGCGATGTCACCGACGGCGTACACACCGGGAAACCCGAGCACCTGGAGGTCCTCATCGCAGTCGATGCCGTGGTCCACGGGAAGACCCGAGTGCTCGAGCCAGCTGGTGGCGGGCGACGCTCCGATCCCGACGACCACGATGTCGGCCGGGAGGTCGGTGCCGTCGTCGAGTCGAACGCCGTTCACTCGACCGTCGACGGACTCGATCGATGCGACGGTCCGATCGGTCAGGAGATCTGCACCGTGCGCGACGTGGACAGAGGCGACCTCGGCCCCGACCTCGGGTCCGAGGATGTGGGCGAGCGGGACGGACTGTGCCTCGACGAGGGTCACCGCCATCTCGTGGTCGGCCGCTGCCGAGGCGAACTCGGCGCCGATGAATCCCGCTCCGACGACGACCGCGCGGCGGCCCGGACCCATCGAGGACCGCAACGCACGGGCGTCCTCGAGGCGGCGGATCACGTGCACCCCCGCGATGTCGGCGGTCCCGGCGAGGCGGCGGGCGTCGACGCCCGTGGCGATCACCAGCACGTCGTACGAGATCTGCTCGACCTCGCCCGCCCGTTCCAGGATGAGTGACCTGGCGGCGGGGTCAAGCCCGACCGCACGCGTGCCGAGCCTCAGGTCCACCTGGAGCGCGTCCACCTCGTCCTGACCGAGCAGCGGGACGGGATCGCCCACACTGTCGAGGCCCAGGAGGTCCTTCGACAACGGCGGGCGGTCATACGGCAGGTGCTGCTCGTCCGAGACCAGGACCAGATCTCCGTCATGCCCAGCCCGGCGCAGTGCCTGGACGGAACGGACGCCGCCGGTCGATCCACCGACCACCACGATCCTGGTCATCCGAGCACGTAGACCTTGCCGGCATCGACGACGACCTCGAAGGTCGCCAGCGCGATCGTCGCTGGGAAGCAGAGGGCTTCACCGGACCGGATGTCGAAGCGCGCCATGTGGAGCGGGCAGACGATCTCATTGCCCTCCAGATCGCTGTCCTCGCCCAGGGACCAGTCCTCGTGCGTGCAGGTGTCGGCGGTCGCGAAATACGCGCCCTCCTCGGTGAGGTAGACCGCGACCGCGACCGTGCCGGGACCCTCGACCGGGACGGTCATCGACTCGCCCGGCGCCAGGTCGCCTTCGTTGCACGCGAAGCGTCGCTCGACCATCTGTGCACTCTCCATCGGGCGCTCCTTGTCGTTTCTGGACTCCCACTGTCGTCAGCGGACGCTCCCGTCACCACGGCCCGTTCCGGCGTCCGGAACCACGCGATGCCCCGCTGCGGAGGTTGCTGCACGGTGATCGCAACCCACTCTCAGAGACAAAGGAGTCGCCCGTGTCCGCCTACGTGAACGACGACCGTGAGACGCCGCGCTTCCAGGTGAACCGCGCGACCATGGTCGATCCCGAGGTCTTCGCACTCGAACGCGACAAGATCTTCAATCACACCTGGCTCTACATCGGTCACGAGACAGAGCTGAGGAAGAAGAACGACTACAAGACGCGCTCCGTCGCCGGTCGGCCGTTGATCTTCGCGCGTGACGCAAAGGGCGAGATCAAGGTCTGGATCAACTCGTGCCCCCACCGCGGCGCGATGTTGTGTCGCGAGGACAAGGGCAACGCCCGCTTCCTGACCTGCTTCTATCACGGCTGGAGCTTCAGCACTGCCGGCGAGATGGTCTCGATGCCCGGCGATGCGTCGTACGGCCCCGACTTCCCTCGGCCCGGCCTGGCCTCACCGGCGAAGGTCGACTCGTACCGCGGCTTCGTGTTCATCAGCTTCGACCCCGATGTCGTCGACCTGAAGACTCATCTCGCCGGTGCCACTGAGTACATCGATCTCGTCTGCGACCAGTCCGAGCAGGGCATGGAGGTCCTCGAGGGAACTCACGAGTACTCCATCAAGGCGAACTGGAAGCTGCTGGTGGAGAACAGCTTCGACGGCTACCACGCCGTCTCCACCCACCAGCGGTACTTCGAGATGGTGCTGGCCGCCCGTGGCAGCCTCGACCCCAGCGCGCTGGGCGACTCCCGCGGCATCGACCTCGGCAACGGCCACGCCGTGGTCGCCGGTGCTCCCGCGACCGAGGGCCTCTTCGGTCGCCCGCTGTCGGAGGACGGCGCGGCCGAGCGCGACGCCCGCTTCGAACACTTCCGTGAGCTGTACGGCGACGGGTGGGTCGACCGGATGCAGGGCAACCGCAACCTGGTGATCTTCCCGAACCTCGTCATCATCGACCTGGTGATGGGTGTCGTGGTCCGCAAGATCGACCCGATCAGCCAGGACTACATGGAGGTCACCGCCTGGGAGCTCGCCCCGCCAGAGGAGGGCGACGAGCTGCGCAAGCAGCGGCTCGACAACTTCCTGACGTTCTGGGGACCCGGTGGCCTGGCCTCCCCCGACGACGTGGAGGCACTTGAGACCTGCCAGGTCGGGTACGGCGCCTCGCGTGAACTGGCCTGGTCCGACATCTCCCGCGGCATGAACAAGGACGTGTGCAACACGACCGACGAGCTCCAGATGCGCACCTGGTGGCGGCGCTGGAACGAGATCGTGACCGGCGAGAAGCTGCCCGAGGAGAAGAAGGCCCCACTGGAGGACACCTTCACCGCCCGCCGACTGGAACGCACCGCGGTGGCGACACCCACCTCCTGACCGGATGACCGAATGCGAAGGCCGCCCCGCAGAACTGCGGGGCGGCCTTCGTGCTCAGTGCACGTTCGGATGGTCCGTGGCTTCTCAGCCAGCGAGGGGGTGCTGCTCCCGCCACTGGACCGCCAGAGGCGTGAGCCGGGACGCGACGCGCGCGAGCAACCACTCGACCGTCCGCTGCCAGCCGTCGTACGACGCCGAGAAGCTGATGCCGTCCTCGGTGCGACGGTGGAAGTCGGCACCCACCCGTGGGTAGGTGACCACCTGGCTGAAGACGTCGGAGCCGTCGTCGAGCACCTGCCGAAGGCGGTCGATCTCGGCCGCCGAGAGGTCCTTCGTCTCGGCACCGAACAGCCCGAGCCACGGAGTGCGCAGTGCAGGACTGGCCGCGACAGCGGCCACATCGGGCGCCGGGGAGATGCTGACTGCGGCACCGAACGCCCGGCTCCGGGCCAGGTCGAGTGCCAGCGTGGCACCCGCTCCGATCCCGACGACCCCGACCTGCTCGGGCCCCCAACCGGCCGCGCCGGCCCAGGTCCTGGCCCGTTGCCCGGCATCGGCGGCGGCGGTGAGCGCGAGCGACTCGAAGCCCTCCATGGCGAAGGTGTTCATGGCCTCGACGGCCTCCACCTCCGGCGTCTGCTCATCGATCAGCAGCACGATCAACCCGCGCTGGGTGCCACCCAGCCGGACCTCGAGTGCGGGCACACCGGCCGCCAGCTCGATGTGCGTCGGCTGGATCAGGATCACGTCGGACATGTATGTCGCCCCTCGCTCAGTCAGTGGGGTGCGGGATCCACGGCCAGTACTTGGCCGTCGCTCCCGCGTCCACGGTGATGTTGGTTCCGGTGACCATCGCCGACTCGTCGGATGCGAGATAGACGACGGCACCGACGTAGTCGTCGGGGGTGGGCAGACGACCGAGGGGCAGCTGCGCCGCGAAGTCGTTGCGGTACGACGACGGGCGGGCGAGCAACGTCTCCATCGCCTTGCGCGCCTCCGGGTCGGTGGGCGCGGTCGCCGTCGGGGTGAACCCGTTGACCCGGATGCCGTGCTGCGCCAGCTCCATCGCCGTGGACCGGGTGAAGTTGATCAGACCGCTCTTGCCGGTGGAGTAGCCCACATTGCCCGGCTGGCCCTGCCAGGCGGCGGTGGACAGCACGTTGATGATGCTGCCCTCGCGCTGCTGCTCGATCATCGAGCGGCCGACGGCCCGGGTGAAGAGGAAGGACCCACCCAGGATCACGTCGAGCTGGCGCCGGAAGGCGTCGTACGGCATGTCGAGGACGCCCTGCTGCTGGAAGAAGACGGCGTTGTTCACCAGCACGTCGATGCCTCCCCAGCGTTCGACGGCCAACGCCACCGCGGCCTCCGCATGCGCCGGATCGGTGACATCGCCAGCGAGGTGGAGCGCGTCACCCCCGGCCTCGATGATGCGACGGGCAGCAGCTGCTGCCACCTCCTCGGACAGGTCGGTGCACAGGACCGCGGCGCCCTCGGCGGCGAGACCGGCCGCAAGGGTGCCACCGATGTTGGGGCTGGCGCCGGTGACGATCGCGGCCTTGCCCTGCAGCCGGTTCACAGGATGATGCTGACCTTGCCGTGGGGGCGGAGTGCGGCGAGGTCGAGGACCGCACGGCGGACGAGGTAGCGCAGGGCACCGTCCTCATTGCGCTCCAGCACATGCCGGTAGCAACCGACGTAGGTGTCGAACGCGCCGTTGCGCATCCGGAAGACCGCGAAGTTGGCACGGATGTGGATGCGTCCCTCGGCATCGGCGCCGGCCACGACGTTGCTGATCATCCGGCGGGTGCGGGAGTGCGGGTACTCCGCGTGGGCGGACCGTTTCATCAACGAGCCGATCCGCTGCTCGAGGAGGAACCGGTCGTCCTGCACGAGGAACAGGTCGCGGCCGGGGTCGCCATCGGGCAGGTCCGTGGACGGCACCAGGTACTGCCCCTCGGGAAGGAACAGCTCCAGCCACTCCGGAAGCCGCCAGTCGTCGAGGAGATCGGCTTCCTCGTACAGGAACCGCTCGGCCTCGGCGGAGAGCGCCGCATCGTGCTCGGCGCGGAAGGAAGTCGTGGTCACGTCGTTCTCCTCGGGTCGGGCCGACCCGGTGCGACCGGGTGGCTCCCTCAGGCTGCCGCCTGCGGGAGCCCCGGTGAACCGGCCGTTCCGGGGTCCGGAACCGTCGACCGACGCGGAGTCGGACCCGCGGTCGGACCCGGTGTCGGACCCGGTGCCAGACCCGGTGCCAGACCCGGTGTCAGACCCGACGGAAGAGCGCAGCGAGCGCCTGGCCGCCACCGATGCACATGGTCACGATGCCGAGCTCGAGGTCGCGGCGTGCCAGGTCCTTGGCGACCCGCAGCGACAGGATCGCGCCGGTCGCGCCGACGGCGTGACCGAGGGCGATCGCACCGCCGTAGGGGTTGACCTGTTCTGCGGAGAGACCGGCGTCCCGAGCGACGGCAACGGCTTGGGAGGCGAACGCCTCGTTGAGCTCGATGATGCCGATGTCCTTCGGCGTGGTGCCCGTCTTCTCGAACAGTGACTGCAGTGCGAGGACCGGGGCGTAGCCCATCAGCTCGGGCTCCATCGCCGCTGTGGTGACGGCCTCGAGGGCCACCAGCGGCGTCAGTCCCCTCTCGGCGACGGCGGACTCGCTGGCCAGCACCACGGCGGCAGCGCCGTCATTGATGCCGGAGGCGTTGCCCGCGGTGACGGTGCCGTCCTTCTGGAACGCAGGACGAAGACCGGCCAGGGTCTCCAGCGTCGTGGCTGGCTTGGGGTGCTCGTCGTCGGTGACCGTGAACGGCTTGCGACCGCCCACCTCGACCGGCACGATCTCCTCGGCGAAGACGGCCCTGGCCTCCGCCGTGGCAGCGCGGCGCTGCGACTCGAGCGCGAACTCGTCCTGCTCGGCGCGAGTGACGCCGTACTTCGCGGCGACGTTCTCGGCGGTGATGCCCATGTGGATGCCCTGGAACGGGTCGGTGAGCATCATGACGGTGCCGTCCACCAGCGAGCGGTCCCCGAGCTTGTAGCCCGACCGCGCGCCGAAGTCGTAGAACGGCATCCGGGTCATCGACTCGTCGCCACCGGCCAGCGCGATGTCGAGGCCGTTCCAGCGCATCTCCATCGCGGCAGACCAGATCGCCTGGAGGCCCGAGCCGCACAGACGGTTGACGGTGTAGGCCGGGATGTTCTTCGGAAGGCCTGCCGCGACGGCGACCCTCCGGGCGTTGTAGGCATCGGGACCGACCTGGCCGATGCAGCCCATCACGACCTCCTGGACGTCCGCGGCGGCCACGCCGGAGCGCTCGAGGGCCGCACGGCTGGCCGTCGCACCGAGCTCGAAGCCCGGGACGTCCTTGAACACTCCACCGAAGCTGCCGACCGGCGTCCGTGCGCCGTCCACCAGCAGGATCTTCTCGTCCATCACCACTCCTCGATCACTTTTGCCAGACATGCCGGGCACGACTTCGCGCCCGGTGCCGCACCCACCGGCAGCGGGAAGGGCAGGTCCAGCATCTTGCGCCATGAGTAGGACCACAGCCCACATGCGGTGGTCGCCGTGCCCATCTCCTTGGCATGCACCACGGCGGAGGGCCGCGTCACGAGCTCGCCCTCTACGAAGGTCTGGCTGACGTAGGCCGTGGTGACGTACCAGCGGCCGGGGTCGCGCGACCCGGTCCGGGAAGCGACGTCGGTCGCGATGCTCATCGCATCCTCCACTCGGGTGCGCGCTTCTCGCGGAAGGCCGTGACGCCCTCCTTGATGTCCTCGGTCGTGAAGGCGAGCGCGAGCTGGGACTGCAACGCCGAGAGGGCACTGTCCAGCGTCATGTCGCGGGTGGCGTCGATCGCGTCCTTGCCCAGACGCATGAGCAACGGCGACTTCGCAGCCAGGCGGTGCGCCCAGTCCCGCACCGTCGCCTCGAAGTCCCCGGCAGGGACGACGGCGTTGACGATGTCGAGGCGCTCGGCCTCACGGGCGTCGATCGACTCGCCGAGCATCATCAGCTGGTTGGCCCGCATCCGCGGGACGTTGCGATAGATCAGCGCGGAGATCATGAACGGGAAGACCCCGACGTTGATCTCGGGGCAACCGAACTTCACCCCCTCCTTCGCGATGACCAGGTCGCAGGCCAGGGCCAGTCCGAAGGACCCCGCAAGAACATCGCCGCCGGCGGCGCAGATGACCGGCTTGCCCAGCCCGCCGATCAGCGCGTACAGACGAGGGAAGCGATCGAGCCCGGCGTACTTCGAGATCGTCGGCGCATCGCTGGCGAAGGCCTTGAGGTCCCCGCCGGCGGAGAAGATGCGTTCGTGGGAGGAACCGAGGACGACCACCCTGACTGCTTCGTCGTCCCTGACGTTCTCGAGCGCAGCAATCAGCTCGTCGAGCAGGGCATCGCTCAGTGCATTGCGGGTCTCGGGCGAGTCCAGGGTCAGGAAGGCGACTCCGCGTTCGTCGACCTCGTGGCGAACCAGGCTCATGGGTGCTCCTTGCAACATCGACGAATCAGATCTCGAGAACGACCTTGCCGAAACCGGCACCGGACTCGAGGTGGGCGTGGGCGTCGGCCGCACGGTCCAGGGAAAAGGCGCGGTCGATGACCGGCGGTGGTACGTCGTACCGGGCCATCAGGTCCAGCAGGCCGGCGAAGTCGCGCGGGCTGCCCATCGTGGTGCCGAGCAGGTCGTACTGCCCGAAGTAGAAGGGGCGGACGTCGATCGTGGCCTGGTCCGAGCGGTTGGCGCCGAGAACAACCAGGCGGCCGCCGGGCCGCAGCGCCCGGATCGCCTCCGGCCAGGCGCCGACCGAGTCGAGGACGACGTCGAATCCCTTGCCCCCGTTGACCTCGCGGGCGTCCTCGGGCCACGACAGCGAGCCCGCGCCGTCG
This sequence comes from Nocardioides sp. Root190, assembly GCF_001428565.1. GTDB lineage: Bacteria > Actinomycetota > Actinomycetes > Propionibacteriales > Nocardioidaceae > Nocardioides. Next base: position 386,562 of record NZ_LMIA01000010.1, read on the forward strand.
TACCGGACACCGCCGGAAGCGCCGAGCGAGCAGGACTGCTCGATCTTCGCGTCGGCCGAGGAGGTGACCACGACCCGTGCACCGACGGGGGAGCCGAGCATCACGGCACTCGTCGCGACGCCCCCTCCGGCGCCGAGCACGAGCAGGCTCTCGCCCGCCTGCAACCGCGCGCGGGAGAACAGAGCCCGGTAGGTGGTCAGTCCGACCAGTGGCAGTGCGGCCGCCTCAGCCCAGCTGAAGCCGGCAGGCTTCGGCGCGACGCACTCGTTGGGGACGGCGACGCGCTCGGCGTAGGTGCCGGGCCGGTGGTCGCCGAGGATCTCCCACTGGCGGCCAGGTGCCGACTCGTCAGTGCCCCAGAAGAGAGAGGGCAGGACCACGACGTCCTCGCCGGTGATCAGGTCCACACCGGCACCGTCCGCGCCCGGCGTGTGCGGCAGCGGGGAGGAGTACTTGCCCTGACGCACGAGTACGTCGTGCCAGTTGAGTGCTGCGGCACGCAGCTCGACGACCGTCCAGCCCGAGCGGGCCTGGGGGTCGGGGCGATCGGCGAGCCCGAGCACCTCAGGCGCGCCGTACGCCTCCTGGACGACGGCCTTCATGAAACCGGGGTGAGCGAAAGCAGCCGGTCGCGGACCTGGCCGGAGAGCTCGATCGCCTCGTCGGCCGAGTCGGCCACGGGGATCAACGTGATCGTCCGGGCTCCGGCCTCGACGTACGACGCAACGAAGTCAGCGACGTCGTCGGCGGTGCCGGCCGGTGCGATGTGCTGGAACTTCTCCGGAGGGAGGTTGTAGAGCGTGGACATCGACTCACCGAGACCAGCGCGGGCCCGATCGCCATCCGAACCGAGCCCGACCCAGATGTTCAGGCCGGCGAAGGAGGGACCGGACTGGTCGCGCTCGGCGAAGCCGTCGAGGATCTGCTGGTGGGTCGCGGCATAGCGACGCGCCGAGCACCACATGCCGAGCCAGCCGTCGCCGTGCTCGACGGTCCGGCGCACGGCGACGTCGCCACCGCCTCCGATCACGATCGGGACCCGGGGGTTCGGCGCCGGAAGCACGCTCGATCCCTGGAACGAGTAGAACTCGCCGTCATGGTCGACCTTCACACCGCTGGCGATCGCACGGAGCACCGCGAGGTTCTCGTCGACGCGACGGCCGCGGGTCGCAGGATCGATGCCCATGTTTGCCACCTCGCTCCGGTCCTCGCCTCCGACACCGACCCCGAGGGTCAGCCGTCCCGGAGCGATCTGGCTCAGCGTGGCCAGTTGCCTCGCAGTCGCGAGGGGATGACGCAGGCCGAGCAGGTAGACGCCCATCAACACGTTGAGGGTGTCGCTGGTGGCGAGCGCGGCGGTGGCCGCGACGAATCCGTCGAAGCCCTGCCCGCCATGGAAGCTGATGTGGTCACCAACAGTGAGATGGTCGAGGCCCGCGGCCTCCATGCTGGCCAAGAGCTGGCGCCGTCGGGCCGGGTCCGCCTCGAGGAAGTCGTCGTTGAGGGCGATGCCGACCTCGATCTCAGTGTTCATCTGTCGATGCTCGCTCACGGACGCCCGCCTTCACAACTATTGGTCTGACCAGAAAATGGAGAAGTCTCCAACCCACCGAGGGTCGCGACGAATGCCTGGATCTCGGCAGCGAGCAGGTCCGGGACCTCTGCCGCCGCGAAGTGGCCGCCGCGGTCCATCTCGCGCCAGTGGCGCAGGTCCCGGTACTGACGGGCGACCGCCGAGCGGGGGGGCCGGATGATCTCCGCCGGGAAGATCGAGCAGCCCGTGGGTACGTCGACCGGCGCGGCCTGGGCACGCCAGTCGACCTCGCGGTACAGGCGCGCCGCCGACGCACCCGTCGCCGTCAGCCAGTAGACGGAGACGATGTCGAGGACGTCGTCGAAGGACAGCAGCGAGATGCCGTCCTGATCAGTGCCGGACCAGTCCCACAGCTTCTCCGCGATCCACGCGCACAGCGCCACAGGCGAGTCGACGAGCCCGTAGCCGATGGTCTGCGGACGGGAACGCTGCACCTGGGCATAGGCATAGCCGTCCTTGCGGTAGTGGTCCTCGCGCTCGAGACCGCGCCGTTCACTGTCGGAAGCGTCTGCGCGGTCCTGCTCGGTCGCCCGCGACACCGGCAGGGTGAGGTGCAACCCTGCCACTCGATCGGGATGCCGTCGGGCGAGCGCCGAGCTCACCACCGCACCCCAGTCGCCACCGTGGGCAACGAAGACCGGGTAGCCCAGGGCCTCCATCAGCGCCGCCCAGGCATCCGCCGTGCGCTCGATCCCCCACCCCGTGCTCGAGGGACGGGCACTCCAGCCATGGCCGGGCAAGGACGGGGCGACGACGTGGAACGCCTGTCCGTCGCGCGGCTCGGTGAGGAGCGGAACCAGGTCCAGGAACTCGAAGCACGTGCTCGGCCAGCCGTGCGTCAGCACGAGGGGTACGGCGTCCGGGCGACTCGACCGGACGTGCACTGCGTGGATCCCGAGACCGTCGACCTCGACCCGGATCTGGGGCACCGAGCCCAGCCGCTTCGCGAGCCGATCCCAGTCGTAGCCGCGCTGCCAGTGGCCGACCAGCTCCCGGAGGTCGGCCAACGCAGGTCCTTGTGCGTTGCCGGGTTCGGTCGCCTCCTCGGGCCACCGCGTGGCGTCGAGCCGTGCACGGAGGTCTGTGATCTCGTCATCGGAGACCTCCGGCACGAAGGACTGCGGCAACCCCGTTGTCGGCGACGGCAGGACGGGCATGGGGGTGGGCCGAAACGCTCAGGCGTCCGCAGGCGCCAGCTTGGAGGCGATGTCGGCGCGCAGGAGGTGCTTCTGCACCTTGCCGGTCGCCGTCATCGGAAGCGCCTCGACGATCTCGATCCGCTCGGGCAGCTTCTGGGTCGCGACGTTGTGCTCACGAAGGTAGGTGCTCACCTGGTCCAGCGTCAGCTCGCTGCCCGACGCTGTCGGGACGACGTACGCACAGACCTTCTCGCCCAGGCGCTCGTCGGGCATGCCGACAATGGCGACATTGGCGATGTCGTCGTGGGCGAGAAGGTGCTCCTCGAGCTCGCGGGCGCTGATGTTCATGCCGCCGCGGATGACGATGTCCTTGAGGCGACCGGTGACGCGCACGAAGCCGTCCTCGTCCATCCGGCCGAGGTCGCCGGACCGCGAGAAGCCGTCGGGCGTGAACAACGCGGCGGTCTCCTCGCCGTTGCGGAAGTACTCGATCATGTGGCTCGGGCCGCGGTAGGAGATGTCGCCCTCCTCACCGCGCGGGACCTCGATGCCGTCGGAGTCGACCACGTGGATGGAGGCGCCGTCGAGGGCCGAACCATCGGAGGAGGCCGAGCGCGACGCCTCGTCGTTGACGGTGCACATGGTCGTCAGGAAGTTCTCAGAGCGGCCGTAGAGCGAGAGGGTCTGGCAGCCGGCGAAGAGCTTGCCCGACGCCTCGACGACCGAGCCCGGGATCGGCGAGCCCGCGCACACCCACAGGCGCAGGCTGGACGCGTCGTGCTTCGCCGGGTCGTAGGCACCCATCAGCATCTGGAGGAACGGCGTCGCCGTGACGGCCGCCGTGCAGCCGTGCTCCTCGATCAGGCGCAGGCCCTCGGCGGGGTCCCAGGCCTCCATCAGGTAGGACTTCGCGCCGGCGAGCAGAGGCAGCAGGACGCTGGTCACCAGTCCGGTGCTGTGGGTGATCGGCGACGGACCGAACTGCACGTCGGCCGAGGTGTACTCGAGGCTCTTCGCAATGGCGGCCGCGCTGGAACGGATCGTGTTGAAGGTGTGGAAGCAGCCCTTGGGACGCGACGTGGTGCCGGAGGTGTAGACGATGAGGAAGCCGTCATCTGCCGAGGAGTCGGCACCGAGCTCTGCCTCCAGGCCGGCGACATCGCCCTCGGCGTAGAGACCCTCGAGGGAGGAGCCGATGGCAGGCTGGGCGGAGCGCGCGACGTAGAGCTCGCGGAGGTCGGGCGTTCCGGAACGCAGCTCGCCGAACATGGCAGCGTGGTCGAAGCCGCGGAACTCTCCGCACGTGACGGCCATCGCCGCTCCCGAGTGCTGCAGGACGTAACCGACCTCGTCGCCGCGGTAGATCGGCATGATCGGCACGAGGATCGCGCCGATGCGCGAGGCCGCTGCGGCAACAATCGGGAACTCGACCCAGTTGGGCAGTTGGGCGGCGATGCGCTCGCCTCGCTGGAGACCGGCCCGCTTGAGACCCACGGCCAGGCGGACCACCCGGTCGGCGTACTCACCGAAGGTCAGGGCGCCTGCTGCATCGACGAGGAAGGGCGCATCAGGCGTCGCAGCGGCCTGCGCCGTGACGAGCTCGTAGAAGCTCGACTCCTGCCAGTAGCCCTGCTCGTAGTAGGAGGCGATGTCGGCCTCGGAGTACCTGTCGCGAATGGTCTTCAACTGCTCTGCCATGTCCAGTCCCTCTTCTCGGGTGTGCGACCTGCATCACACGACGTTGTCGCAGAATATAATGGTCAGGCCATTAAAGCAACGAGGCCTTTCCGCAGTCCGACGCCCCACGCGTCAGGCCGCGGCACTCGCGCTGGAGGCCCGTGATGCTTCGAACGATGTCCTCGCCAAGCCCACTGCGACACCCACCAGCACCGCGGTGACGGTGGTGAGCAGCAACTGGACCAGGGGCAGCTCGCCCGCGCCGGCGCGAACCAGCGGAACGATCAGGAAGTAGCTCCCGACGGCAGCCGCGGGTGCTTGACGCCAGGCGGAGACCGGCGTGCCGGGCGGTGTCGCAGCGACGGCGGCGGCACCGAAGGCCACCAGCGCCACGAGGAGGAGCCAGACGTAGCCGAGTGGTTCGGCGAGCTGCATCACCGCAGGATGGACCAGGCCGCCCACGAGCAACACACCGAAACCGCGGAAGGCTCCGCGGATCACGGCGGCGTAGCCAAGGGCGCGAGTGCTCATGCCCGGAAACCTAGACATTCAGGGTCTCCGAGGCATCGCCCTTGGGGCGGAGCCCCCTCCTCCGAACGGCTCACGGTCGACCTCAGACGAGCGCGAGGACTCCAGCGCCGGCCAGGACGAGTCCGGCGATGTAGCAGGCGCAGGAACCGCGGTGCAACGAACGGATCCGGCGCTCACGGTCGAACACCTCGAAATGGTCGGGGACCAGGACCAGTGCGTGCGTCCGACCCCAGTGTCCGAGCAGGCCCACCCCCAGTCCCATCAGGACCAGGACACCCGCGTGCACCCATTGCTCGACCACCGGTTCACCTGCTCCCGGTCACGTTGGCCTGGTCGATGTCGGGCACGGCGTCCGGGTCCTTCGGCCGGAACCCGTCGGCATAGGTCACGTCGTGGCCCTTGATGACCTCCGACAGCCAGCCGCGCCACTTCTCCAGCGACTTCTCGGCCAGAACCGTCTCCCGCAGCGCGTCACGCAGCTCGGCGTAGACAGCGGCTCGCGCGGGCAGCGCCCGCTCGACCTTGCCGACGTTCCAGCCGGACTCCGTCTTCACGGGGCCGAACAGGCCGCCGACCTCGGCACCGAAGGCAGCCGCGGCATAGTCCCCCTCGAGGTCCGCTGCCGACACATCGCCGAGCGAGCCTCCGCCGTCACGGGTGGCCGAGTCCAGGCTCGTGCTGCGCGCGACGGCAGCGAACTTCTGGCCGCGGCGGAGCCGCTGCAGCACAGCCTGCGCTGCCTGCTCGTCAGCGACCACGATGTTGCTCAGTGTGCGACGCACCGGCGTCGCGAGTTCCTCGCGTCGCTCCTCGAAGGTCTCCTCCAGCTCGGCCTCGGTGACGTCCACGCCGCCGGCGACGTCGTCGAAGAGCCGCGAGACGAGGAGCTGGTCGCGGATCTCGTCACGCACCTGCTCCTCGGTCGCACCCAGCTCACCCAGCGCAGCCACGAAGGCAGTCCTGCCGCCGTCGGGATAGCGCTGGGTGATCAGTGCCTGGAGTGTCTCGTCGACCTCCTTGGCCGCGATCACGATGTCACGCGCCCTCGCCTCGTCCTCCAACATCAGCTGGACGGCCATCGACTTGGCGGCGTCGCGCAGGAAGTCCGACTTCTCCGCCCCTTCCTGCGGGGGCTGGACCCCGTAGAGCGCCTGGAGTCCGTCCACCCGGCGGTCCACGTCGTCAGCACTCACCACCACGTCCCCGAGACGGAAGGCGGCGTCCTCAGGCAGGTCCCCCCGCTGGAGGAGCCACCACGTCACCCCACCTGCCAGGACGGCCAGGACCACCAGCACTGCGGCCAGTCGTCGGCGGTCAGTGTTGCGCAGTCGCTGACGCCATCCTTCGGACGGGCCCGAGATCTTCGTGAGCGTCACCTCCGGGGTGACGGCGTCCTCCGCCGGTGCCGTGTCCGTGCTGCTGGTCATGGGGTGCCTCCGGTGAGTTCCAGGTGGTCGACGGGGTCAGGATCGATGCCGGCCCCGGGTGCATCGACCGACGCATCGACGGGCGCAGCCGGTGCCACCCCGGCAGCCGTACGACGACCGGCATCGAGAGTGGCCAGTGCGGACGCGATCAGGACCGAGAGCGCTACCGAGCCGGCCAGGGCAAGCCCGAGCTCGCGGAGCACGGGCAGGGACGAGGTCAGCAGGACGCCGTACCCACCCAGCGACAGGAGCACGGCGAGCAGCACCGAGCGCCGCATGCCCGCATCGTCGGCGCGACGCGCCGCGAGGAGGAGGACGGTGAACTCGGAGCCCACGGCGGCAGTCAGCACGCCCAGGGCGAGGGTCAGCGGGTTGAGCGCCCCGATCACCAGGACCAGGAGCGCGACCGAGAGGCCAGTGGCGATGCCGGCGGCCAGCAGGGCAAGCGCTGCGTCACGCCGGTTCGGGAGCAGCACGACCAGCGCGATTGCGGCGGCGACGAGCGCCACCACGCTGGCCTCGTAGCGCTCGCTGTCGACGAGGTCGTAGCCACGCTCCGCAGCGGCAGGGAGACCGGAAACCTCGACGGAGTAGCCGGCCGGCGGCGGCGGGAGCGCCTGCTCGATGGATGCCACGAGGCTGCGGTCCTGGGCCAGCTCCGTCCAGGCGATGCCGTAGCTGGCGAGCGCTTCGCGACCGTCGGCGGAAATCACGGCCGAGGTGATGTACGGGGGCAGCGCCGCCACGCCGGAGCGGACCTGGTCGACGGTGGGGTCCTCACCGAGGAAGGACAGGAGACCACTGATGGTCACCACCGGCTGCACCCGGTCGCCGAAGCGCGTGACGATCTGCTGCTCGGCCGTCCGTGCCCAGGCGATGGCCTCGGGCGTGAGCACGTCCTCACCCAGCAGGCGCACGTCCATCTCCGCGCTGAAGCCGAGGGCCTCCTCGACCTGTACCGCGTCATTCAGCGCGGGCAGACCGGCGAGCAGCTGTTGCGGGTCGGTCTTGAGGTCGGCGACGGACAGGACGCTCCAACCGACTGCGGACCCGACCACGCCGAGCAGGACCGTTGCTCCGGCGACGCTGCGCGACATCGACCACGAGATGCGCTCCTCGATCTCGGGTGCGGAGTCCGAGGTCGTGGGACGGACCCACGCGGCCAGCAGGCTCAGGCCGACGACGAAGGCCAGACCGACCGGCACCGCGAAGCCCAGCTCGGCCACGAACGGCAGCGGCGAGAGCAGCAGGCCGGCGAAGGCGAGCGCGGACGACATCGCGACCGCGAGCACGACACGACGGTGGCCGGGCCGGGAGAGGTAGACGGGGTAGTAGCTGCCGAGGCCCAGGATGATGGGCAGGAAGGTGGCGGCACCCAGCGAGAGCGGTTCCTCGCGCCATCCGAAACACGCGAGCGTGCCGGCGGTGGCCCCCGCCATCACCAGCAACGGCGCCAGCCGCCAGCGACGGCGGCGGGTCCACGGCACGAGGAACAGCACGAGGGCGACCACGGCGAAGGCCGTCAGGGCGAGCCGTGGGAGCTCCCCACGCAGCCGGTCGGCGAGACCGACGCTGACCACGGGAGCGCCGGTGACGATCGACTCCGCGCCCTCGGGCACCGCTCCGTCCCCGCCCAGCACCTCGCGGACGTTGTCGGCCAGGTTCGCCGACGCCTTCTCGTCCAGGTTCTCGCGCGGGCGCAGGAAGATCGCGACCGTCTCCTCACCCGGGAGGTACTGCCGCCACTGCGCCCGCACGCGTCCCGTGTCCGGTTCGGACACCACCGAGTTCACGAACTTCTCGTTACGCAGCGTGGGAAGCCCGGCCGGCAGTGCCTGGACCAGCAGTGCGCCGTAGCGGCGTTCGAAGGTCGCGAGCTCCTTGTCCAACCCTGCCTGCTCGAGGGCGTCGCGCTGGCCGCTGAGCTCAGCCAGCATCTGCTTGACCCGCAGCGCGATCTGGTTCAGTGTCGTCGCAGGCCCATAGGTGGCCACCACGTCCTCGAGCCCGGCGAGCTGGCCCTCGAGCTCCAGGAGGCGCCCAAGGCGGTCGTCCCCCAGCGGATCTCCGCCGCCTTTGATCAGGACGACGACCGGGTCGCCACCGAATTGCCGCGCCATGCTGTCCAACGCCTCGACCGCGGGGTCGTCGGAGGGGAGCAGGGAGTCGAGCTCGCTGTCGACCTCGAGCCTGCTGAGCCCGACGGCAGCCCACGCCCCCGCCGCCACCACGAGGGCGACGGCGAGGAGGAGGCGCAGGCGGGTGCTCACTCCTTGTCACGCTCCACGCGCGGGTACTCGCCGGTGAAGGGACCGGGCGTGACGGACTCGCCCGGCTGCGGATAGGCGTTCGACTTGTCGAGGAAGCCGGTGTTGAGGGGAAGCGGGTTGCCCTTGATCGACTGCTCGTTCAGGACGGGGAAGATCCGCAGGTAATGCCCGTTGACGTCGGAGTTCTGCAGCATGGCCGCCCAGTTGGAGATCATCGCGGCCAGGTCGCGGCCATAGGGCTCAATGAAGGCGAGCATGGGGTTGACGTCGGCCAGCGAGGCCCGGGTGGTCGGAACGATCCGGACCACCTCCTTGGCGACGTCCGGGATGCGGTCCAGGGTGTCCGGCGCCTTGTCCAGCGTGGCGTCCAGCGAAGGCAGCAACCCACGCAGATCCTTGGTCGTCGCCGGCAGCTGCGTCAACGCCCGGCTCAGCGACGGCGCGGCCTCGCTCAGTCCCTTGGTGATCGGACGGAGGTCGACCGCCAGGGCGGAGAGATCGGTCGTCGCCTCTCGCGCAGTCGTCAGCACACCGGGCAGGGCGCGGACCGTCGCCTCGATGTCACCCTTCTGCGACGCCGTGCTCGAGGTCAGGAGCTGCGCCTGCTCGACCAGGTCGACGATGCGGCCCTGGCCGGTGTCGAGCGAGTCCATCACCCGGCCCGACGTCGAGACCAGTCGCTGGAGGTCCTGGGACTGGGCCTCGAGGGCGTCCAGGACGTCGTACCCCTCGCGTCCCAGGTTTCCCAGGCCGGTCAGGGTCTGTGCGATCTGGTCGCCGGTCTGGTCGGTGGAGGCACCCAGGGACTGCAGCGATGCACTGAGGTCGGCACGGGTGTCCTCGTCCAGGCTGGCAAGGACGTCGTCGAGCTGGACGCTGGCGACCATGGCGTCGGCAGGCAGAGCCGCGCCGTCAGGGAGCTCGGGACCGTCACCATCGACGATCTCGACGTACGTCTCCTCGATCAGCGACTTCGACCGGAGCCTGAGCGTCACACCCTCGTGCAGGGGGGAGACGGCGTCCTCATCGATCTGGAGCACCACCTTCGCGGTGCCGTCCTCGGAATCGAGGTGGCGCACGTTGCCGACACGTACGCCGGCGACCATCACGTCGGAGTCGTAGACGAGGTTGTCGACGTCCGCCGACTCGACCGACACCTGATAGCCGTCACCCGAGACCAGCGGCAGCCGTCCACCCATGTTGATCCACAGGTAGCCGAACAGCAGGGTGCAGACCGAGACGAAGGCCAGCACTGTCAGGAGGCGGAGCCGGGGTACGGCGGCGTGAGGGATGCGCATCATCGGTCCTTGTTGATCGGGATCGGCAGCGTGGAGAGATTCACCGAGGCCTGGCCGCGCAGGATCCCGCCGTTGGCGTCCTGGAGGCTGACGACCGACGCGGTGTTGTAGACGAAGGCCTGCAGGTCGACCATCCGGTCCACGAGCACCTGGGTCCCGAGGTCCAGTCGGGCCGCGATCGGGACGACGTCGGCGAGCGTCGGAGCGAGTGCGTTGACGAAGGGGCGCAGGTCCGCGACCACGGGCCGCAGCTGATCCACCACGGGTCGGGCACGTCGTGCCGTGTCCTCGACCTCGACGGCGACGTCACCGAGGGACTCGAGGGCGGAGGGAAGCTCGCCGGAAGCCTTCTTGAGGTTGACCAGGGCGGGATCCAGCTCGGCACTGAGCCCAGTGACCGCGGTCGTGGCCTCACGCAGCTCGTCGGTGGCGCCGGGCAGGGCCTTCAGGGCAGCGCGGACGTCGTCGTCGTGCTCCGCCAAGGTCGTCACCGTCGTGGCGAGCGAGCTGACGAGGCGCTGCAGGCGCTCGTCGTCCTTGCCTGCCGCGGACGCGATCGACTGGAGCGCCGTGACCAGGGAGGCGAGCGACTCGCGACGCTTGGCGAGCTCCTTGACCACCGGCTTGAAGGTGGCCAGGGTCTGGTCCGCTGCATCCAAGCCTGCCGGCAGGTCAGTCGCTGCGCTGGCGAGCGCCACGTCCGACTCGCCGAGCAGGGAGGTCAGCGCCTTGCGGGTGCTCTCGTCGAGGTGGCTCAGCACCTCGTCGACCTGCACCGGGTTCGAGGTCTGCTCGACCGGGATGAGAGCTCCGTCCTCCAGCTCCCCGGCGCCCTTGGTCCCCTGGCTCATCTCGACGTACATGTCGTTGAGCGGAGTCTTCGGCCGAAGGACGAGGTGCGTGTCCTTGTAGACGGGGTGGCCCGGGTCGAGAGACAGCGTGAGACGGGCACGACCGTCGTCGGTGACGTCGGCCTCGGTGATCCGACCGACCGTGACACCCGCGATCCGGACCTCCTGGCCGTTGCCGGGGCTGATGGCAGGCACGCTGCGGAAGTCGGCCTTGAGGATCACTTCGTCCTGCCAGGGCCAGTGGACGCGCTGCTTGGCCAGGATGAAACCAGCGACGAGCAGACCGGCAACGATCAGCGCGACGATGGCGGTGATGTCGCGGCCCAGACCCGGGACGGTGCGGGCACGCTCCCACCCTCGGACGATTCGGCTCTTGATCACGGTGCTCCCTGCGGGTAGGCGAGCTGCATGAGCAGCTGCTCGAAGCTGATCGGAAGGTTCGACAAGGAGCCGGCACCGAAACCGGGCTGGAAGTGGATGGTCGATCCGTTGCGGTCGGTCATCCGGCCGGAGTTGTTCATGCCGGCGATGAAGTCACCCGCCTCCTTGTAGAACACGGTGTCGTTGCCGCCCTCGGCGTACACCCCGGAGCCGTGCCAATCACTGTTCACGGCATCGACGATCGGTCCCTTGACCCGGTCGAGCGTCGGCCCGTCGAGGTCCTCGAGGATCGTCGTACCGTCCACGGCCGCAGGGACCAGGTCGTCGACGAGCGGACGCAGGTCCACCAGTGCGGGGCGGAGCTCCGCCATGACCGGGCGCAGCTCCCTCAGGGCGGGGTCGAGCGCCTTGAGCGTTCTGCTGAGGCGGCGCGCTGTGGGCAGTGCGTCGTCGGACACGTCGCGCACCTCGGCCAGGCTCTTGTCGAGCGAGCCCAGCCCGGAACGGGTCGCACTCAGTGTCTCCGGAAGGTCTTCGACGGCCTCGGCGACGTCCGGGGAGGAGGCAGCGAGCGTGCTGCTCACCTCGGAAAGGCCACTCAACGCGGACTCCAGGCGCCCCCGGTTGGCGTTCAACGCCCGTGCGGTTCCATCGAGCGAGGTCACGAGGTTGCGCAGGTCCGACGGTCGCTCCCCGCGCAGGGCGGACAGCGTCACGCCGAGGGGACGCAGGGTCTCGGGGGCATCGTCGATCAGCCCGTGCACCGCCTTGCGGCCAGCCTCGTCGAGCGTCGCGTCCAGACGGCGGATCGTGCGCTGCGTGCTTGCCCGGGCCTCCGGCTTGAGCGTCTCCAGGACGCGGTCGAGCTCGACCGGAGTGGTCGTGCGGTCGACCCCGATCGCCCCGACCTCACCCGGGTCACCGCCCGGGGACAGCTCGACGTAGTAGTTGCCGCCGAGCAGGGTGGTCGGCCGGATGGCCGCACCCGGGTCGCTGCGGAGCTTCTCCTTCACCCCCTTCTCCAGGTGCAACGTCGCCACCGCGGTGCCGTCCTTCCTGTGCTCGACATCGGTGACGATGCCGACCGGGACGCCGGCGACCTTGACGCGGGTGACGTGGCTGCGCAGCTGGTAGTCCCTGGCGAAGGACACTCTGATGTCGTCGCCGGGGCTGAGGAATGTCATGATCTGCGTCTTCTGGAACAGCGTCACGCCGATCAGCACGAGCAGGGTGATCGCGACGACGCCGACGCGCGGCGCCGAGAATCGTTCGAAGCGGTGCAGGGCCTTGGTCAGCATCATCGGCTCCCGAGGAGGGTCGTTGCACGGTCGCCGTCGGCCTCGCCGGGCGCAGGGTACGGGTTGCGGTGCACCAGCGGATCCTTGATCGGAAGGACGCCGGTGATGGACTCGGGACGGACGACCAGGGTGATCCGCAGCGAGTGGCCGGACTTGTCGCCGTACTGGTTGGCGCTGTTCCAGCGCTCGAAGAAGCGGATCAGCTCAGGCGTGTACGGCGCGAGCACCGCGGTGAGTCCCGACGCGCTGGCGAAGGTCTTCTCCAACCGGTCGGCGAGCGGACGGGCATCGTCCATCGCACCCGCCAGGGCGCTGACCGCAGGGGTCGCGTCCTTCGCTACGGCCGGCACCTTGTCGAGGACGGGTCGTCCTTCGCGCAGCACCGCTCGCAGGCTCGGGGTGGCCTGGCCCAGCGCGTTCGCGCCGGGACGGAGGGTCCGCATGCCCGAGTCGAGCTGCTCCAGCGGACCGCGCAGGTCCTTGAGCGCCTGGGTGGTGGTCTCGAGTGCCGGCGCGGCGTTCTCGATCGTGTTCTCGAGCGGAGCGCCGTCGTCGACGCCGAGGGCGTCCATCGTCGTGGCCATGTCCTTCATCAGTGCCCCCACCTCGTCGGTCCGGCCCTCGAAGCGGCCGGAGAGGGTCTGCGAGGACCGAAGGAGCTCGTCGAGCTCGGCCCCGGGAGCCGCGAGGGACCGGGCGAGGACCCTCAGGTCCGACAGCAGCTCGGGCGCGGCATTGAGGACGTCGGCCAGGTCCGGTGCGTGGCCCGCCGCGCCGGTGCCGGTCTCGAAGAGCAGCGAGGCGGTCGCCTTGCGGGTCGGGTCGTCCAGGACCGAGAGGACCTGGTCGAGGTTGACCGGGGAGGTGACTCCGGCATCGTCCAGCTTGCCGCCCTCGGGCAGCTGGCCGGCAGCGGACTTGCCGGGGTTGAGCATCACGAAGTTCTGTCCCAGGGCGGAGCGGGCGACGACCGACGCGGTGGCATCCCGGTAGACGTCCTGGTCGGTGTCCAGCTGCACGACGACCTTCGCGCGGCCGTCCTCGAACCTGATCGATCGGACCTGACCGATCCGGACACTCGCGGTGCGGACATCGTCACCCTCACGGAGACCACCCACGTCGTCGAAGGAGGCGCTTGCTGTGCGGAAGGACTGGCCGGGAAGACCGGTGCTCGCGGTGAGCGAGAGGTAGAGCGCCAGGACGAGGCCGGCGATGACGCCGATCCCGACGAGGCGGATCACGTTGGTGGATGCCAGGCGCATGGCTCAGCGCCCTCCGATCAGGTAGGACAGGAGGTTCTCCTCCTGGGACGAGGTGAGACCGGTCGCGCTGCCACCGGTCGCGGCCCGGCTGGACTTCTTGCCGCCGAGACCCCCGAGGAGTCCCTCGAGCGGTGCGGAGAGTCCGCCGAGCCCGCTCAGGAGACCCTGGAGCGGCGCGATGACGTTGGGCTTCTTCCCGGTGTCCTTGGTGCCGGTCGATGGCTTCACCGGCGCCGCGTCCGGGCTGTTCGGGAGGAGACCGGTGAGGATCTCGGTCGTGACGACCACATGGGCACGGAAGTAGTGGGACAGCCCGTCCTGACCGTTGGTGGTCAGCGCCCAGAACTTGACGAAGTCAAGGATGGTCGTGAGGTTGTCGAGCGCCTTGGTCGCGATCCGGCGGCCATTGTCGGCGGTCGACTCCATCTCGGGCGACAGGCCGGCGAGGGACTCGGCGACCGGACGGGCCCGGTCGAGCAGGACCTCCGCCTTGTCCAGCACCGGGTCGAGCCCGTTGAGCGCCGGCTCGGCGCTCTTGGAGAACCCCTTCAGCTCCTTGCTGATCTTGACCAGGTTCTGGGTGGCCGGACGCAGCGCGGCGAGAACCGGCGCCGTCGACCCCGCTGCCCCCGACAGTGCGGACAGTGTCGTCTGCGCCTCCCGCAGTGCGGCGGGGAGACGCTCGAGGGTCTGGCCGAGCTCGGAGTCGCTGCGGGCCGTCGCACCCAGGGTGCGGTCGGTCGCGTCGATCAGCTGGTCCAGCTGCTTGCCGTCGTCGATCGCGATCTGCTCGGCAACCGGGGTGACCGAGTCGATCAGCTGCTGGATGACGGCGTTCTGGTCGTTCAGGATCCGGCCGAGACGGTCGGTGTCCTTCAGCGCCGGGGCGAGCGCCTTGATGGCCTCGTCCGCCTTCTCGCCCTTGCCGAGCATCCCCTGGCCGAGGGTGGTGACGAGCATGGACAGTGCCGTGCCGGTCGGTGCGTCGACCATGTTCAGGACCTCGTCCAGGTCGGTGGCCCGGCTGGTCTGCTCGAGCGGCAGCGAGCCGCCGTCCGCAAGGACCTCGGCCTTCGGCGTACCCCGGTCCAGCTCGACGAAGCGCTCGCCCAGCAGACCGACGGGCCGCACCCGGGCGCTGGCATCCACATGGATCGGGAGCACCTCGTCATCGAGGACGAGTCCGACCTTGGCGATGCCCTTCTCGACCTTGATCGAGCCGATGGTGCCGACCTTGACGCCCGAGGCCTTGACGTCGTTGCCCTTGATCAGCGGGCTGGCGTCGGTGAAGTAGACGTACACGTCCGGGTCTTCCTCGGACATCATGTCGATCGTGGTCCGGCCGGTGATGGACAGGCCCAGGACAGCCGCGATGGCGACCGCGGCGAACCTGATCTGGGTGGGGCTGGCCATCACTGCATCTCGCTTCCATGGGCGTCGGTCCAGGGCTGACCCTCGGACTCACCCGGCTGCCGGTTCAGCTTCCGGGTGATCCCGGGCGGCACGATGTTCGGCATGTGCACGAGGCTGGTGGCACCTTCCGTGATGAACGCGCGCAGGTAGTGACCGTTCGCGTCGTAGTTGGCAGCGGCGGAACCCCAGTTGGAGAGCCAACCGACCAGCTCCGGCGTGTAGGGCCGCAGGTAGGTCAGCGCCGGCCCGAGGTCTGCGAGCACCTGGTTGGCCTGTGGGAGGACGCTGTCCGCTCCGTCGAGCAGCGCTGGGGTGTGGTCGAGCAGGGATTGGACCGACGCCAGGGTCGGCCGGAGCTGGGCGATGGTGGGGCGCAGGTCCTTCAGCACCGGCTCCAGCTGCTCGGCGACACCGGGCAGCTGCTTCATGCCCGGCGCCAGGGCCTTGAGCAGGGGGGTCGCGGCGTCGACGGTGCCCGGGACGTCCCGCAGCGTGGCCTCCGCGGTCTCCAGCGTGTCCGGCAGGTCCGCCAGGGCCTTGGAGAGCTGGCTCCGGTTGGCGGCAATGGTGCCGGTGGCCGTGGTCAGGTCGGTGATCGTCGACTCGACCTCGCTGTCGTGCTCGTCCAGCGTCGTCATCAAGGTGGAGAGCCGGGTGACGAGCTTGCGGATCGTCGGTCCGTCGTTGCCGACGGCTTCGAGCACCTGCCCGAGTGCCTCGACCGCAGGCCCGAGCGACTGGACGGTCGACTGGACCTCGCCCTCCTTGCCGTCGAGCGTGGTGGAGAGTCGGTCGAGCAGGCTCTGGAGCCTGGTCCGCGTGGGCGCGTCGAGCGCCGCGAGCACCTGGTCCAGCTCGACCCGGTCGACGGAGCCCTCGACCAGCGCGCCGTCGGCCAGGCTGGGAGCGGCGTCCTCGCCCGGGAAGAGCTCGAGGATGCGTTCACCGAGCAGCGCCTTGTAGGAGACGCGCGCAGTGGTGCCGTCATGCAGCGGTGCGTAGTCCTCCTCGAGCGCCACCGTCACGACGGCCTTGCCGTCACGGGTGTCGAGCTCCTTGACGCGACCCGCGGTGGCGCCGTCGATCTCGACCTCGGATCCCTTGACCAGGTTCGTGGCCGCAGGAAGGACGACGTCGACGGTGTAGCCGTCTCCGTCGCCCGTCGCGACTGCGACGGTCGCGACCAGAATGGCCCCCACGCCGAGCGCTGCGAAGAGTGTCCGTGGCATGTCAGTCCATCCCGAGCGGACCGGCGGACTTGCCAGCCAGGAACTGCCGCACGAACGGGTCGTCGCTGTTGAACGCCTCGTCGCAGTCGCCGTAGTGGATCAACTTGCCCTGCCAGATCATGCCCACGTAATCGCTGACCGCGCGCGCAGCCGAGATGTTGTGGGTGACCAGCAGGTAGGTGCCGCCGTGCTCCTCGTGCATCTGCTGGATCAGGTCACAGAGCAGGCTGGTGCGCACCGGGTCCAGACCGGAGTCGGGCTCGTCGAACAGGACGATGTCGGGGTTCATGATGAGTCCGCGGGCGAAGCCGGCGCGCTTGCGCATGCCGCCGGAGACCTCGGTCGGCAGCTTGTGCGCCGAACGCTCGAGACCGACCTCCTGCAGGCGGCTCATCACCAGGTCACCGATCTCGGTCTCCGACATGTCGGTGTGCTTGCGCAGCGGGAAGGCGACGTTGTCGAAGATGTTCATCGACCCGAAGAGGGCACCGTCCTGGAAGAGAACCCCGAAACGCTTGCGCAGCTCGTAGCGCTCGTCCTCACTGGCCTTCCAGATGTCCTGACCGAAGACCACCACCTCGCCCTGGTCGGGCTCGAGCAACCCGACGAGGTGCTTGAGCAGGACGCTTTTTCCCGTGCCGGACGGACCCATCACCGTCGTGATGGCGCCGTCGACGAACGCGATGTCAAGGCCCTGGAGGACCTTGAAGTCGCCGAACGTCTTGTGGAGGTCGTGGACCTGCATGGTCGCGGTTCGCCCAGCCATCGCAGCATGGAGACCAGCGGTCGCCGTTGCAGTGGTCTCGAGAAGCGTGGTGTTCATGGTGACTCCATGGGTCGGATGTCGGAGGGAGCTGATCGAAAGCGGGGCGGCCGGGCAACCCGGCCACTAATTCGCAATCGGTGCGTTGGGCGAGAGGCCCCAGAAGAGTTGGGTGGTCAGGAGTCCGATCACGTGGATCAGGACCATGTTGACCATCATCGATTTGGCGGTGTTCACACCGACGCCGACTGGTCCGCCCTTCGCCGTGTAGCCGTAGTAGCAGCCGACGATCACGATCGTGGTGCCCATCAACATCACCTTGATGAGCGAGAAGGCGAAGTCGGCCGGATTCTGGAACAGCCAGAAGATCAGCGAGTACCCACCCGGCGAGACGCTGCCGTACTGGAAGACCACGACGAGCCACTGGGAGAGATACATGAAGCCCAGGCCGACGAAGTACAGGAACGGCATGGCGATCCAGGCCGCGACCAGGCGAGTACCGATCAGGTAGCTGCGGGACTTGATGCCCATGACCTCCATCGCGTCGATCTCCTCGGCGATGCGCATGGAGCCGATCTCGGCGACCAGACCGCACCCGACCTTGGCCGCGAGGATGTAACCCCACATGTACGGGGCCATCTCGCGCAGGCTGCAGTACGCGGTGAAGACGCCGGAGTACAGCGGCGCACCGATCGCGCGCAGGGTGTAGTTCGCCTCAGTCCCGCAGACCGTGCCGATGACGAACTCCATCATCCAGATGATCAGTCCACTGGCGAGGATGAGGATGCCGCACTGACGGAACACCTCGGCGGTGTACAGCCGGACCCGGGGCAGCTCCCGGAAGGTCTGGGCGGCGAACTGGGCGATCTCTCCGGCCGTACCGAAGGCGGCCTTGGTACTGGCCATCATCGATGCGGCGCTGATCTCGACGTCCTCCTTCTTCGGAGGCGGCGGGGGCGCGTCGGGAGCGGGCGCCTTGTTGAGTTCGATGGTCACGGTCGCGGCCTCACTTGTAGACCTGCATGTCGGGGTTCATCCCGAGCAGGATCGACGTGAACAGAGTGTTGATGATGAAGATCGCGGCGAAGGAGATCACCACGGCCTGGTTGACAGCCCGACCCACACCGATCGGGCCACCCTTGACGGTGAGGCCCTTGTAACAGCAGACGATCGCGATGACGAGACCGAAGATGGTCGTCTTGAGCACGCTTCCCCACAGGTCGGTGACCGTGGCGTTGGCGAAGAAGCTGGAGAGGAATGCGCCGGAGGATGCACCCAGGATCGGCACCGCGGCGATGTAGCCACCGATGCAGCCGAAGATCAGGGCGACGAGGTCGAGCAGTCCGGTCATGATCGTCACGGCGATCACCCGGGGAACGATGAGGTCGCGGATCGGGTCGACCCCGAGGACCTCCATCGCGTCGATTTCCTCGCGGATCTTGCGAGCGCCGAGGTCCGCGGTCATCGCGGCTCCGACGACACCGGCGACGATCATCGCGTTGATCCACGGGGCGAACTCACGAACGCTGGCCATGATGAAGAAGGAGCCGAGGCGCTCAGGGATGCCGAAGAGGTTGTAGATGTTCCCGCCCTGGAGGCCGGGTGCACCGAAGCCGAAGGTGACCGTCGAGATCGCCATCGGGATCCAGCACAGCTTGAGCATGCTGAACATCAGGTCGCGGACCTCACCCCAGTATCCGACCGGGTGCCGGACCGCGCTCCACACGACGGTGCCCAGCAGGACGCCCATCTCACCGGCCGGAACCAGGACGGTGTCCATCATCCTGGATCCGCCGCCGCGCTTCGCGGGGGCGGCGGCCCTCTTGGCGCCGGGGGGCGCCGGGGGCGGCATCGTCGCGGTCATGGTTCTCCTTAGAGCGGATCAGGCGGATGTGTCCGCCATCACTAATCTCGTTTCTGGGGGGGTGTCGGGGCATCCCCCCTCGGGCAGAGGTGGCTCCCCCGTGCGGTCCTCCGGGACCTGGGGACGTCGTCAGCCGACGAGGTCGCGCAGGGCGACGGACGGGTCGGCGAGACGCACGGCGTCGACATGTCCCGAGGAGGCGATGAGCTTCTTCGCGACCATGAAGTCGGGTGCAGTGTTGACGGTCTCCACGGCGACCAGAGCGTCACCGGACAGGTGGAAGACCGCGAACTTGCCGGAGGCAGGGTCGCCGCGCAGGACCGAACGGTCGGCGAAGCTCACGAGCCCCGCGATCTTGATCTTCAGGTCGTACTGGTCCGACCAGAACCAGGGAACCTCGTGGGCGCGGGCGGGTTCGCCGAGAAGGTGGCCCACGACCTGCTTGGCCTGCTCGACGGCGCTGGGGATGCTCTCCAGTCGGTGCCGGCCCGGGAAGTGGTCCAGCGGACGCCTGGTCACGTCGCCGACGGCGTACACGCCGTCGACGGAGGTCCGGCCCTGCTCGTCGACCAGCACGCCGCCATCACAGGCGACGCCCGCCGCCTCGGCGATGTCGGTGCGGGGGATGGCGCCGATACCGACCAGGACCGCGTCGCACTCGTGGCGCGTGCCGTCAGCGAGGACAACTGCCGTCACGTTGTTCGTGTCGTCTCCCTCGAGGCGGACGACGTCGGCGTCGGTGCAGATCTCGACCCCACGCTCGGCGTGGTGGGCCGCGAGGAAGGCGGCAAGGTCCGGGCTGGCCACGCGGGCGAGAGCCCGGTCCTCTCGCTCCAGCACCACGGCCGCGGCTCCCAGGTGGCGCGCCGAGGCCGCGACCTCCAGGCCGACATACCCGCCGCCCACGATGGCGATCCGGGAGCCCGGCACCACCGCTGCTCCGACCCTCAGCGCATCATCGTGGTTCCGGAGATAGTGGACACCTTCGAGGTCCGCACCGTCGATCGGAAGGCGCCGCGGCGCCGCACCCGTGGCGAGCACGAGGGCGTCGTACGCGATGCTCTCGCCGCCCTCGAGGGTCACCGTGCGGGCCGTGGTGTCGAGCGCCTCGACGGCACTGCCGAAGCGCACATCGATCCGCTGCTCGGCGTAGAAGTCCTTGGGCTTGATGAGCAGGTCGTCGTCGCTCATCGCTCCCTTGAGGTAGTCCTTCGACAGGGGCGGGCGCTGATAGGGCCACACGCTCTCGTCACCGACGAGCGTGATGGCGCCATCGTGCCCGTGCTGACGCAGGAGGGCGGCGACATTCGCCCCACCGTGTCCGGCGCCGACGATGACCACGCGGGCCGCATCTGAGTTGGTCATGAGGGGGCTCCTGGTGCCGTGAACGCAGCGCGGTCCTTCACTGCGATGATCCGGCGGTAGTAGGGGAAGGTCTGCTCGATCACCGGGATGAGCTTGAGCACCTTGCTGACGCGACCGCGGGCGACGACCTCGCCGCGCGCCAGGGCCTCGACGAGGTTGTGGCGGCCGCGGAAGTAGCCGTCGAGGAAGTCCGCCTCGCAAGCCAGTTCGACATCGACCGTCATGGGATCGTCACTGAGCCCGACGGCCACGGGGTCGAAGAGACCGACGGTCAGGCAGGCAGGCGGATCCGAGCAGACGAGGCGAAGGTTCAGCGATGCTTCCGCCAGTTGCGGCCCGAGACAGGGGTCGATGGCGGCCAGGCGAAGCACGCCACCCACATAGCAGTCGACCTCGGCAGCATTGGCGAAGAAGGACATGGCGTCGTTCCGGTCTCGTCGGCGTCACCCGAACGGGATCCCCGCCGGGAGTGCCGTCGTCATCGACGAGCACCCCTCGCACGCTAGGCGCGAGAGGGGTCGCCCCGAATCGACCGTGGGGCGGAAACTCGTACGTCGATCGGTGATCAGACCGAGCTGGGCGTCCGCCGCTCTCCCACCCAGGCAGCGACCTGGGAACGGGAGTGGAAGCCGAGCTTGGACAGGATGTTCTCCACGTGACCCTCGGCCGTACGCGGGGAGATCACCAACCGCTCGGAGATGTCCCTGTTGGACAAGCCGTCAGCGACGAGATCGGCGATCTGCTGCTCACGCCGGGTCAGCTTCACGGCACTGCCTGCGGCGATCGCCGTGGGCGTCGGCGTCTGCTTGCGCCCCAGGGCCAGCGCGATGGCCTCCGGGCGATCCATTCGTGCTCCCGTTCGGAAGGCGGACTCGAAGACCCGCTCCCCCAGGTGGCGGCGGCTCACCCGCTCGGCGTGGTGCATGTTCTCCAGCCAGTCCTCCGAGCCGAAGAGCCGCACGCCGAAGCTGGTCCAAAGGCTGTCAGCGGCACCGAGCAGGCAGGCAGCCTCCTGGTAGCGCGCGGCGTCGGCCTGTGCCCAGGCGAGCAGGTCCATGGTGGTCGAGAGCCCGCAGAGATCACGGAAGAACCACTTGATGTCGAGCGCCTCCCGGGCCAGGACAATCGCGGCCTCGGCGCTTCCCTCCAGCTTCTCCACGAACCCCAGGCCGTAGAGCGCGTAGGAGAGCAGCCATCGCTCTCCGGTGAGAGCGCACAGGTCCCGACACCAGTCGAAGTGCGCCCGGGCTTCGGGCAGTTCTCCACAGTAGAGGTGAGCCAGGCCCAACTGGACGCGGAGCGCGACGACGTGGTCATCGAGGACGTCATGGCCTTCGTACAAGGCCAGCGCCTGCTTGAGCAGGTTCTTCGAGCGCTGCGAATCCCGGAAGAGGGCCGTGAGACCGGCCATGTGGGTGGCGTAGGCCTCCACCCGGACGTCTCCCGCTGTCATCGCGATCTCGCGCGCCCGGCCGGCTGCGTCGTCGGCCCGCTCCTGGTCGCCTTGCAAGCTCGCCACGTAGCTCAGCGTGCCCAGCGCAACGGCCCGGTCCAGGGACGGTTCAGGGCAGGACGCCACGGCACGCTCAAGCCACTGCCTGCCCTCATCAAGGTAGAGGGCGATCCAGAGGAACCACGGTGCCCCAACCAACTTCAGCGAGCGCTGGCGGCAGTCGTCGTGGGCGAGGCAGTGCTCGGCGGCCGCGCGAATGTTGGCCTGCTCGGAGCGGAGGGCGACGCACCACATCTCCTGCAGCGGACCGAACCACTGCAGACAGGCCTCACCCAGCAGTTCCTCCACCCAGGCCAGGTGGCGGTGGACCAGGACGTCGAACTCATCGCCCCCGCGCAGACGTTGGTGACCGTGCTCACGCAACGGCTCGAGCATGCGGAAGCGCACCTGCCCCTGGCTCTCGGTCCGGGCGAGGATGGACTTCTCCAACAGTCCCTCGATGACGTCCAGCACCCGCTCGCGCGGGAGTGAGCCACCCGAGCACACGATCTCGGCGGCCTCGACCCCGAAACCCCCCGTGAAGATCGACGCGCGCGCCCACAGGGTTCGTTCGTCCTCGGTGCACAGGTCGTAGGACCAGTCGATGGTCGCCTCGATGGTCCGATGCCGCGACGGACCGGTGCGGGCGGAGTGACGCAGGACATCCAGGCGCGCATCGAGCCGGGCCACCAGGTCGTCGAGTCCCAGCACGCGCAACTTCACGGCCGCGAGCTCGATCGCGAGGGGGATCCCTTCCAGCTTGCGGCACAGCTCCACCGCTGCCTGCTGGTTGGCCGGAGTCAGCTCGAAGCCCGGGACGACAGCAGCGGCCCGCTCCCTGAACAACGCCAGCGACGGGAACAGCGAGGCGACGCCCAACTCGCCAGCTCGGTCGGCCGGGGGAACCGGCAGCGGCGCGACGCACAACACGGTCTCGCCCGGCACGCCGAGCACCTGCCGACTCGTCGCCAGCACTCGCAGTCCGGAGCAGTGCCTCAGCATCTCGTCGACCAGCTCGGCAACATCGGCCAGGACGTGCTCGCAGTTGTCCAGCACCAGCAGCATCCGACGCCGTGAGATGTGCTGGAGCGCGGCGGCCCAGGCATCGCGGCCGGGCAGGTCCGGCAGGTCCAGGGCCTCCACGACGGTCTGCCTCAGCAGACACGGGTCACGCACGTCGGCGAGCTCGACCCAGGCCACGCCGTCCGGGTGGCTGCGTACGAGCTCACGGGCGGCACGCAGCGCGAGCCTGGTCTTGCCGACTCCCCCGAATCCGGTGAGCGTCAGCAACCGTGTGTCGCCTACGAGCTGCTTGACGTGGTTGAGGTCGGACCGGCGCCCCTCGAAGCTCGTCAGGTCCGCCGGCATGCGTGCTCCCGGTCCGTGGCCCGCGGGCGTGCCAGAGGTGGTCACCTGCTCCGGATCAAGCTCCGGCATGTCCACCTCGCTCAGCCTCCCGTACTACGTCCCCACTATTGTGCCGCAAATGGTTGGACCAAGAACGCCCGCCGTTCCACTACCCGGAAATCGTACTCGGGTACCCGATCGGGGTGACTCCACGTGACTTTCGGGCTTGTAAGGGAGCATCGTGACGGGCGTCACAGATGTTTGGTCCAATCATTAGCTCCCAGGAGGAACCGTGACTGCGCTCCCCGACACCGCCCCGATCCTGTTCAGCGACGCCGACCGGCTCGACCTGGCCCAGGCAACGATGCTGCGGCGGGTGGGACGTGCCCTCGAGGACCTCCGCGCCCTGCCCACCGTCGAGCTCCTGGTGGATCGCGCCCCCGCCGCCCTGTGCCAGGTCGGCTTCGACCGGACGATGATCTCAAGAGTCGTCGAGTCCGACTGGATGGTCGAGCGCTTCCACAGCGCGGTCGACCCCGTCGGTGCCGCCGAGATCACCGCCATCGCCCGCAGCGAGAACCAGCGACTCGGCCCCAACGTGATCGAGCTCGAGATGGTCCGCCGGCGCGTCCCACTGCTCGTCACCGACGTCAGCCGGGAACCCCGCGTCGATCCCCGACTGGCGGCGGCCACCGGTTCCCGCTCGTACGTCGCTGCCCCGATCGCACCGGAGGGCGATGTCGTCGGCTTCTTCCATGCCGATCGGATCAGTTCCATTCCGGTCACCGCCTTCGACCGCGAGATCGTCGCGCTCTTCGCCCAGGAGTTCGGCACGCTGGTCGCGGCCGCGAGCTTGCGTGAGCGGTTCGAGCAGTTGCGAACCACCGTCGACAACCTGCGCTCGTCGCTGGGCGGGATGATCACCGGCTGCCTCGACGGGCCGATCGGGCTGGTGTCGGAAAAGCCGTTGGCACGGACCGACGCGATGCCCGGCCTTGCACCCATGTCCGGTCAACTGCTCATCGGCGCCCCCGAGATCGACCGGCTCCTCTCCGAGCGCGAGCGTGAGGTGCTCCGCCTGATGGCACTCGGGGAGACCAACGGGCGTATCGCGAGCCGTCTCGTGATCACCGAGGGCACGGTCAAGTCGCACGTCCGCCACATCCTGCGCAAGCTCAACGCCGCCAACCGCGCCGAGGCCGTGTGCCGGTGGCTCCAGCGGCCCGGCGCCTCCGTCTGAGCGACCCGCCTCGCCCCGAACGTCACTGTCGCCCAGCCGATCCCGGCTGGGCGACAGTGGCGTGCGCCGAGGAAAACAGACACGGCCCCGGGAGCCAGGCAGGCGGTTCCCGGGGCCGATCTGCCAGCCTCCGTAGCGGTGGGGCCGGCGGTCCCCCGGGCCGGCGAAGCGTCGGGGGCAGTGCGGTGTCAACTCATGGGCACGACGACGCGAGCGCCGTCGGTCTCCTGGCTGACGATGAGCTGACAGGACAGCCGTGAGTTCGGCTGGGCCCCGTCGGCGAACTCCAGGAGATCGCGCTCCTCGTCGGTGATCTCGTCGAAGCGGTCACGGAAGGACTCCTCCAGGTAGACGTGGCAGGTCGCGCAGGAGCAACTCCCACCGCACTCGGCGACGATGCCCGGCAGGTTGTTGCGCACCGAGCCGTCCATGATGCTCTGACCACACGGGACGTCGATGGTCAGCTCACGTCCGTCGGCGAGCACGTAGGTCACGTCAGGCATGAGTGGCCTCCGTGTCCTTCGCCAGCCGGAGCGCCCCTGTCGGGCACTCGTTGACCGCGTTCGTCACCCGCTCGAGGTCCTCGTCGCTGATGTTGCTGCGCCTCAGACTGATCAGCCCGGCGTCATCGACGGTGAAGTAGTCGGGCGCGATCTCGACGCACGACTCCACACCGCCACAGGTGCCTTGGGTGTGGACAACCTTCATCGTCGTTCCTCCTCCAGTTGTGCAGGTGGTCAGTTGATCTCGATGCGGACGGGAAGTCGCTTGATACCGCCGACGAAGTTGGTCTGCGTCAGCTTGCGACCCTCGAGCAGCTCCACCGAATCGATGCGGGGCAGCAGTTCCTCGAACATGATCCGGAGCTCCTGCTTGGCCAGGTGCTGGCCGATGCACATGTGCGGGCCGTAGCCGAAGGCGATGTGCTTGTTGGGCTTGCGCTCCAGGTCGAATGTGTACGGCTCCTCGAAGACGACCGTGTCGCGGTTGGCCGACTGGTAGAGCGGCATGATCCGGTCGCCGGCCTTGATCTCGACACCACCGAGCACGGTGTCGACACGGGCACGACGCATGAAGTGCTTGACCGGCGAGGCCCACCGAAGGGCCTCGTTGACCAGGTCGGGGATCAGCTCGGGGTTGGCCTTGACCTTGGCGAGCTGCTCGGGGTTCTGCGCCAGCGCCTCGATACAACCGGTGATGGTGGCCGAGGTGGTGTCGTGCCCGGCCGTCGCGATCGCCATGAACCAGCCGTAGGCGTAGGAGTCAGGGTAGAACTCACCGTCCTCCTTGCGGGCATTGGCGATCAGCGAGGACAGGTCGTCACGCGGCGTGGCGCGACGATCCGCGATCAGGCCCGCGAAGTAGCCGCAGAAGTCCTGGAAGGACGCCGCAAACTGCTGAGCCATCGCCTCCGGGCTGACCTCGACGTCGTCGCGCTGGAGGTCCGGGTCGGCAACGCCGAAGAACTCCTGGGTGAGCTTCATCATGCGCGGCTCGTCCTCCGGCGGCACGCCGAAGAGCGTCATGATGACCCGCAGCGGGTAGTAGAGCGCGAAGTCCTCGATGAAGTCGATCTCGCTCGTCCCGGGCTTGAGGTACTGCTCGATCGCGTCCTTCGCGAGTCCGCGGATCTGGTCCTCCCACTGCTTGAGGTTTGCAGGACGGAACCACGCACCGGCGATGTCCTTGACGGCAGTGTGCTCGGGCGGATCGAGGTAGGGCAGTGCGTCCATGATCCTCAGGCTGCCTCCGGTCAGGCTCTTGGTGAAGGCGTCACCTGCCTGATTGGTCAGGATCGGGTTGTGGCTGCCCGGCTCCTCGTGCCCGCCGGCGGTGAAGAGCTCGGTGTTGCGCTCCACCTCCATGATGTCGGCGTGGGTGCTCACCAGCCACAGGTCGTCGTAGCCCTCGACGAGGGCCTTGCCGACCGGCATGTTCTCGCGCAGCCAGTCATAGGCCGCGAACAGCTTGTCGTGATCGGAGTGGCCCTCGGGGAGGACGATCTGCTCCGCGATCTCGGCCGGTACGACGTAGGTCTTGGTCTCGTCGGTGACAGTCATCGTGATGCTCCTCGGACTTCAGTTCGCCGCTGCGGGCGGGAGGTAGATGGTCTGGAGGGTCTGGAACGCGACGAGGCCCTCGGGACCCAGCTCACGACCCATCCCGCTGGACTTGATGCCGCCGAACGGCGCGGTCGGGTCGTTGACGTAGTGGTTCACGCCGATCGTTCCGGTCCGCACCTTGCGGGCGAATGCCTCGCCACGTTCCATGTCGGCGGTCCAGACGGACCCACCGAGGCCGTAATCGGTGTCGTTGGCGATCTGCACGGCCTGCACCTCGTCGCTGTAGGGGATCACTGCGAGCACGGGCCCGAAGATCTCCTCCTGGGCGATGGTGTGGTTCGGGTCGACGTCGGCGAAGACGGTCGGCTGCACGAACCAGCCCTTGTCACGGTCAGCCGGACGGCCACCACCCGCTGCGAGACGTCCACCGTCGGCGGAACCCTTGGCGATGTAGGACTCGACCCGCTCCCGCTGGCGTGCGGAGACGAGGGGGCCGATCTGCGTGGTCCGCTCGAGCGGGTCCCCGATCACCAGGTTGGACGCGAGGCCCGCGATGGTGTCGACGACCTCGGAGTAGCGACTCTGCGGCGCCAGGATCCGGGTGCCCAGCCAGCAGATCTGACCGTTGTTGAGCAGGGTGGAGGCGAAGAAGCTCTCGATGTTGCCGAGCAGGTCGGCGTCGTCGAGGACGATCGCCGCGGACTTGCCGCCGAGCTCCAGGGTCACCGGCCGGAGCAAACGTCCACAGGTCTCGGCGATCGCGCGACCAGCGGCCGTGGAACCGGTGAAGCTGACCTTGTCGACGCCGCGGTGCTCAACCAGGTAGGCACCGAGCTCGCGGCCACCGGGGACGATGTTCAGCACACCCTCCGGCAGGCCAGCAGCAGCAGCAGCCTCCGCCATCAGGAACGCGTCGAGGACGGTCTCGGGGGCGGGCTTGAGGACGACGGTGCAGCCGGCAGCCAGTGCGGGCGCGATCTTGAGGAAGGTGATCCCCTGCGGCACGTTCCACGGGACGATCGCAGCGACCACGCCGATCGGCTGGCGGCGAATGACCGCCGTGCCACCGAGCATGCCGGGACGGCGCTCGTCGGCCTGGTCGACGACCAGCTGGCTGTAGTAACGGAGCAAGAGCGGCGGGAACGGGATCTCGAAGGCCTCGGCGACCACGATCGGCATGCCGTTCTGCTGGCTGACCCGCGACGCGGTCTCGGGGCCGCGCTTCTCGAGCTCGTCAGCGAATCGGAGCAGCACCTCCTGGCGCCGAGCCGGCTCCCAGTTGCCCCACGAGTCGGGTCCGTCGGAGGCCCGACGGGCGGCGTCGACGGCCGCGTCGATGTCGGCCTCGACACCCTCGGGCACCGAGCCGATCTTCTCTTCCGTCGTTGCCGAGCGGACGTCGATCCGTGCCGAACCGGCGGGCGTGCGCCAGTCTCCGGCCACGTAGAGCTTGTCGTATTCCATCGTGCTCATCTGTTCACCTCGTGAAGTCGTGGGGTCGGGGTTTCAGCCGTGGGTGAGGACGATCTTGATCGCCTCACCCCGGGCCTGGGCCGCGATGGCCTCGTTGAGTTCGCTGAACGGTCGCGTGCTGATCAGGCGGTCATACGGGAACTTGCCAGCGGCGTGCAGCGCGACGAGCTCGGGGATGAACTCATCCGGGTTGGAGTCGCCCTCGACGATCCCGATGACCTTCGCGCCCAGGACCTGCGCCGGAATCATGGGAACGGCCATGACGGCCTCGGGGTCGGCAGGCACACCGATCAGACCGACGGTGCCGCGGTAACCGAGCGAGGCGAAGGCCTCGCCGAGGACAGCGGCGTTCGCGGTGGTGTCCAGGACGTAGTCGACACCGGCAGGAATGATCGCGCGGACCTGCTCGGAGACGGGGCCGGCGGCCGGATCGATGGCGTGGGTGGCACCGAGCTCAAGTGCGAGCTCGCGCCGCGCAGCGACGGGCTCGACGACGATGATGGTGCCGACGTTGCGGGCCACGGCGGCGAGCGCCCCGGAGAGACCGACTGAACCGCCGCCCATCACGAGGAGGGCTTCGCCCGCCTGGGCGTCGAACGTGTTCATCACGGCACCGGCACCGGTCTGGATGCCGCAGCCGAGTGGACCGGCCAGGACCAGGTCCGCGTCGTCGGCCAGCTTCACGACGTTGCGCTGGTTGGCGATCGCGGCGGTCGCGAAGGAGGACTGGCCGAAGAAGTTCGCACCCAGCTGAACGCCGTCCTTCGACAGACCCGAGGTGCCGTCAGGGCGGACGCCACCGAAGTTGAGCGCCATGAAGCTCACGCAGTAGCCGGGCTCGGCCTTCTTGCACGAGGCGCACTCACCGCAGGAGTTGAAGGTCAGCGCGACCTTGTCGCCCACGGCGACCTTGGTGACGCCCTCGCCGATCGCCCGGACGGTGCCGGCGCCTTCGTGACCGACCACACCGGGCATCGGGAACGGCAGGTGACCGTGTTGCGCAGCCAGGTCGGTGTGGCACAGGCCCACAGCGGCGATGTCGACGAGCACTTCACCGGACTGCGGGTCACCGATCTCGATGTCCTCGATCGTGAAGTCGCCACCGACCTCGTTGACGACGGCTGCCTTGATCTGCATGGCGAATACCTTTCAGAGAGAACTCGGGGAGTGGCTCCGGGCGGCCACCGCCGCACCAGGAACGACTTCGAGTGTTCCCTCCGTCACATTCCCCGGGCATCCCCCTTCAGGCAGATCGCCATGTGCCGTTGGGCCCACGGCAGAGGCCCGCGACACAGCCGGAAAGCCTGCGAATGGTGAGAACTCCACCGACCGGAGCCAGCGCTCGTTGCCATCGCCCCGGCCCGGGGGCGACAGTGACGGGGTGACGACACGAGGCATCACCGTGCTGGCCGGAGGGCTGGCTGAGACGGTTGAGATCACCAAGGCGGCCGACAGAGCCGGATTCGACGGCGCATGGTCGGGCGAGTTCCTGAACCGATCGGCGGTGGTGTCGGTCGCAGCGATGGCTGCGGCAACGGAGAAGATCGGCGTCGGTACGGCGATCGCGTACGCCGTGGGCCGCTCGCCCCTGGTGCTCGCCAACGACGCGCGGTTCCTCGACGAGATGA
This sequence comes from Nocardioides sp. Root190, assembly GCF_001428565.1. Taxonomy (GTDB): domain Bacteria; phylum Actinomycetota; class Actinomycetes; order Propionibacteriales; family Nocardioidaceae; genus Nocardioides. Next base: position 416,167 of record NZ_LMIA01000010.1, read on the forward strand.
GCGGAGGTCGGCTCACCCTCGGCCTCGGCACCGGGACCCGCGGGATGATGGTCGGCTGGCACGGCGTGACCGATCCCGACGGCCCCGCCAGCCGGATGGAGGAACTCATCCCGCTGCTGCGTCGGCTGTGGCGCCTCAACGAGGGTCCGGTCAAGCACGAAGGGCGCTTCTACACCTGTGACATCACCCCGACCGCGGACATCGAGGCGCCCCTGCGCGCCTCGATCCCGATCTACACCGCGGGCGTCAACGCCCGGATGATCGAGGTTGCCGGCCGGGTCTCCGACGGGCTCATCTGCCACCCGACCCTCACCGACAGGTACCTCGACGAGGTCGCTCGTCCGGCCATCGCGCAGGGTGCGGCGAAGACCGGGCGTCAGGTGAGTGACGTCCACCTCAAGGGCGTGATCATCACCTCGATCCACGACGACCCTGCGGTGGCGCGGCGTGAGGCTGCCGCCCAGCTCGCCTTCTACATCGCCCCCAAGGCCTACGGCCCGGTGATGGAGGCGTCAGGCTTCGGATCCGAGGCAGCGGCGATCCAGACGGCCTTCCGCGCCAAGGATCACGACGCCATGGTGGCTGCCGTGTCCGACCGGATGCTCGACGAGATGGCTGCGGCCGGAACCATCGACGAGGTGCGCGAGCGAGTCGCCCTGCTGGAGAAGCGCTACGACCACGCCGCGCTCTACTCCCCCAGCTTCACCATGGCGGCGGAGCGCGTCCGGGAGAACACCTTCGCCATCATCGAAGCCTTCCGCCGCTGACGGTGGACCGAAGGGTGGAGCGTTCCACCCCCACGGGCGGATACAGCGCGCGGGCGCACTCCGTAGCGTGCCGGGCATGACCACCAACCTCCGCCACGCGGCGTACATCATCGCCGGAATCGTCGCCCTGGTCCTGACGTGGCCGCACGCCTTCGACTGGATGGACGACGGCGGCAACATCCTCAATCCCGTGGACTTCTTCGGCGACGCGATCGATGCCGGCGGGACCGCAGCGTTCCTCTCGATCGACATGCTGATCGCCTGGGCGGTCTTCATGGTCTGGGTGGTGACGGACGCCGTCCGCATCGGCCTGGGTCAGAAGTGGGGCTGGTTCTTCGTCGTGCTGTCCTACATCGGCGTCTCGATGGCATTCCCGGTCTACCTCGTGACGCGCGAGCGCTTCCTGGACCGGCAGAAGGCGTTGGCCGGCGAGCACGCCTCGCCGGTCGGCGAGGCGGCCAACGCCCATTGAGGCCCGCCGCGCTCCAGGATGACGTCAGGCCCGGGCGTAGGTGAGGTAGATCGACTCGCCGACCATCGCCGGGCGTTCCTGGCCCTTGACCTCGATCCTGAGTGCCACGCGGTACTGGACGCCCCCGTCCTCACGGCGGACGCCTTCGGGGATCGACGCGCTGAGCCGGATCTCTGCGTCGACGGGAACAGGCGCGGTGAAACGCACCTTGTCCAGGCCGTAATTGGTCCCCCGACCGTGGTCGGTGATGACCATCAGCTTCTTCAGCAGGGACGGAACCAGCGAGAGCGTCAGGTAGCCGTGCGCGATCGTCCGGCCGAACGGGCCGTCTGCTGCGCGCTCGGGATCGACGTGGATCCACTGGTGGTCGTCCGTCGCCGTCGCGAAGGTGTCGATGCGCTCCTGCTCCAGCCGCTGCCAGGGGGAGGCCCCCAGGTCCAGGTCCTTGGTCTCGGCGAGCTCGGCAACAGTGATCTCCAGCGTCATGCCTCCACGGTGGGCCCAGTCGCCATCCAGGACAAAGTCGCCGCCAGCGGCCCGATGTCGCAGTCCACAGTCGCGGCGGCCGCGTCAGGAGCGAGCCGTCTGTCGGACGTCCTAGATTGCAGGCATGAGGCCCTTCACGCTGCCGTCGCACGACCAGGTCCTCGAGCTGCCCGCGCTCCTCGAAGGTGAGGTCACTCCTGATTTCATCGACGGGAACGGGCACATGAACATCCGTCACTACCTCGATGCCGGAGCGTCGGGCGCCGACCACCTGTGCCGCGGGATGGGGATCGACGACACCTACCGCGGTCAACGGCGGCTGGGAATTTTCACTGCTGAGCACCACATCCGCTACCTCGCCGAGATGCACGAGGGCAGGAAGTTCTCCGTCCACACCGCACTCGTCGCACGCTCCAACCGGGCCGCACACCTGCTGTCCCTCATCATCGACCGCGATGCCGAGGTGCTGTCCTGCACGGTCGAGATCCTGGTGGTCGGCGTCGGCATGGACACCCGTCGTCCGGCCGACTTCCCCGACGACATCGCCCGGCACATGGATGAGCTGGTGAACCAGTCGGACGGTCTCTCCTGGCCCCTGCCACTGTCGGGCGCCATGGGCATCCGAATCCGCTCCGATCGATCCTGATCGGCCCCGTCACTCCTGGGCGGTCACCGTCGCGACGGTGCACACCTTGCCGTCGACCGTGCCGATCACGTCGGTCACCCACAAGGTCCGACCCGCATGGCGAGTCTGGCTGCGGAACTCCACCTGAGCCGCCAGCGGAACACCGCGTGTGTGGACGATGTGCACCGAGGACGTGGGCAACGAGCAGCCCCTCTCCTCGCGCGACTGCACGGCCACCACTTCGGAGGCGGCCAGCGAGATCCCCCCATGGAGCATCCACCGCGGGTTCGCGAGATCCCGTCGTGTCTCCAGCACGTGGACGTCGCCCTCCGTGCGCAGACCGAGTGCCGCATCGAGTCGATCAGCGCCCGGTGCCCGATCGTGGCGGTCGGCCGGGGTGCTCTCCAACAGCTCCGGAGGCGTCGGGGCGAGACGACCCCGCTGGCGGCACTCGACGAGAAGGCGACCCGACGAGTCGTGCACCTGGCCGCGGGAGAACGACCCGGAAACGAGTGCCGCGGCCCGGGCGATCAGTTCCGCTCCCCGGCTCGGCAGCGGTGCGATCACGTCGATCCAGATCTCGGTGCTGATCGACCACGTCCCCTGCGGCAGGGAGCCCATGATCGCGTACCCCAGGGATTCGTCCACCAGGACGCCGAGCGATCCCACGGCGGTCCGGCCGTCGCGGCCGAGCGATCCAGCGCCGAGTGTCATCGAGCCGACGATGCCGTCCTGCTCCTGTCGCATCCCCCCGACTCCGAGCAACGAGGCTGGACCACTACCGACGAAGCGCAGCTGGTTCACGAGAGAAATCCGTCCTGCCGAGGGGTTGTGAACGATCGTTTACACGCCTATTGTTACAAATGGTCAGGCCAAAGCTGACCTGGACCCGCCGATGACGGCATTCGACGAGAAGGACCGCCTCCATGGACAACTTCACTGACATCACCTACGAGGTCGAGAACGGCCTCGCCTGGATCACCATCAACCGTCCGGAGCGGTTCAACGCGTTCCGTGCCCAGACCGTCGACGAGCTCGTGCTCGCCTTCAAGCGCGCCTGGGCGAGCAACGAGGTCGGCACGATCTGCCTGACCGGAGCCGGCGAGAAGGCGTTCTGCGCCGGCGGCGACCAGAAGCAGCGCATGGAGACCGGCGACTACGGCCCGTCGGTCAGTGGTCTGTTCGAGGTCGAGGCGCTTCACCGCGTGATGCGCGACGTCCCCAAGCCAGTGATCGCAGCCGTCAACGGCATGGCGATCGGCGGCGGCCACGTCCTCCACGTCCTCGCCGACCTCACGATCGCCGCCGACACCGCCAGCTTCGGCCAGAACGGGCCTCGCGTGGGCAGTTTCGACGCCGGCCTCGGTTCGGGCTATCTCGCCCGCGTCGTCGGTGAGAAGCGGGCCCGAGAGATCTGGTTCATGCTCCGTCGCCTCAGCGCCGAGGAGGCACTGGACTGGGGCCTGGTCAACAAGGTCGTCCCGGCCGCCGACCTCAAGAACGAGGTCCGCGCCTGGGCCGACAACATGAACTCCTTCTCGCCCACCGCACTCAAGGTGCTCAAGCAGTCCTTCAACCAGGACACCGAGCACTTCGTCGCACTGGGCCAGTCGGCGGTCACCACCCTGAAGCTCTTCGGCGAGACACCGGAGGCCAAGGAGGGCATCACCGCGTTCAACGAGAAGCGCAAGCCCGACTTCTCGCAGTACCGCGGGAACTGAGCGCACTCGATGAGGTTGGACAGCGACCGGCTCGAGTTCGCGGACCACGTCCACAACTTCTGCGAACGCGAGTGCGGCACCCTCGCCCAGCGCGATGCGCTCACCGACAACGAGACGAACGCGACCAGCTTCGAGCTGCTCGCCAAGATGGCGAAGCTCGGATGGCTCGGGGTCTCGCTGCCTGAGGAGTACGGCGGCGGGGGGGCCGGCTTCGTCGACGAATGTGTCTTCATCGAGGAGGCCCATCGTGGCCTGGCGCCCGGGTTGCTGGCCTACACCACCGGCCTGACCGCTGCTCAGACCTACCTCAAGTGGGGCAACGACGAGCAGAAGAAGACCATCGTCTCCAACCTCGCGGCCGGCCGGATCGAGGCCATCGCGCTGTCCGAGCCGGGCACGGGCTCGGACCTCGGCGCCGTCGCCTGCAAGGGAGTCCGCGACGGCGACCAGTACGTCATCAACGGCCAGAAGACGTGGATCTCGGTTGCTCACGTGGCCGAGCACATGCTGGTGCTGGTGCGCGAGGACTCCTCGGGTCCCAAGCACACCGGATTGACGCTGCTGATGGTCCCGTGCAACACCCCGGGCATCGAGATGCGCGAGGTCGTCACGATGGAGGCCCGCACCTGCAATGACGTCTTCTTCACTGACGCGCGGGTGCCGGCCTCTGCCGTGGTCGGTACCGCTGGCCAGGGCTGGGCCCAGCTGATGCGCGGACTGAGCGTCGAGCGAATGATCATCGCCGCCTTCAGCATCGGCGCCGCTCGCCGCTCCCTGGAGGACGCGATCGCCTACATGCGCGAGCGCGAGGCCTTCGGGACCTCGATCGCCAACTTCCAGGCGCTCAGGCACCGGGTGGCCGATCTGGCCACGGACATCGCCACCACACGTGCGTTCATCTACGACATCGCGCAGGCGATCGACGACGGCGAGGAGGACGAGCTCGCCTCGGCCTCCGCCATGGCCAAGATGCGCGCCACCGACGTCGCCAAGGCCGCAGCCCTCGAGGGCATGCAGCTGATGGGCGGCGCCGGCTACACGCGCGAGTACGGCATGGAGTTCCAGGTCCGCCGGGCACTCGCCCCGCCGATCTTCGGCGGCACCAACGAGATCCAGCGAGAGATCATCGCCAAGGGCCTCTTCTAGGCCGACAGGCCGAACCGTCCAGCGCCCCGGGAGACGACCTCTCCCGGGGCGCTGGTGGTTTCTCCAGCCGAACCGCGCCCGGCGGGCTGGCGGGAGTGGGGACGGGAACGGCAGCATGGCGGCACCGACCCAGGAGGAACCATGCCCGAGCACGCCACCTTCACCTCACCGTCCGACGGCACCGCCATCGCGACGTACGCCTGGGGAACCGACCTCGAGAACCCGCGGGCCATCGTCCAGATTGCGCACGGTCTCGCCGAACACGGCCAGCGCTACGACCGTCTGGCCCAGGCGCTCGTCGCCGCTGGATACCGGGTGGACGCAGTCGACCACCGCGGCCACGGCCAGTCGGCCGCCTCCACCGACGACCTCGGGCACTTCGACTTCACGGCCCTCGTCGCTGACGTCGCAGCCTTCGGCGCCTCGCTGAAGGAGAGCTCCGGCCTGCCGGTGTTCCTGCTCTCCCACTCGATGGGTTCCTTCGCCGCGCAGACCGTGATCCTCGACCACTCCGAGCAGTACGCCGGCGTCGTGCTGTCGGGTTCGACGGCACTCGACGTCCTCGGGGCCGAGCTCGCGAAGTCCGAGGGACCGGTCGGCCTGGAGGCCTTCAACGCGGGCTTCGAGCACCGGACCGGTTACGAATGGCTGTCGCGCGACGAGACCGAGGTCGACGAGTACGTCGCCGACCCGCTCTGCGGCTTCGACCTTCCTGACGACGTCGTTCCCCAGCTCTTCGCAGGAGCAGCGCGCCTGAGCGACCCCGAAGCCCTGTCCGGGGTGCCGAGCAACCTCCCGATCCTGGTCACCTCGGGCGATGCCGACCCGCTGTCTGGCGGCGGCCAGTTGGTGGAACTGCTGGGTCAGCGCTACCGCGATGCGGGCGCCGCCGACGTGACGGTCACGGTGTACCCCGAGGCCCGGCACGAGATCTTCAACGAGACGAACCGCGACGACATCACAGCAGATGTCATCGGGTGGTTGCAGCAGCGCAGCTGACGCCAGGTGATGCCGCCCGGAGCGGCGGCCGCGCTCAGGCTCTGGCCAGCGCCGGCTCGGCCACGGTGATCGACGAGACGAGGTTCCGGAGCACGTCGGCGGCCTCGTGAGCCATCCGCGGCACGAACTCCGCAACGTCGACCAGATCGTTGATGGCCGAGGCAACCTGCCCGGTCATGACGATGCTGTTGGCCGTGTCACCGGTCGTCTGGGCCCGCTGCATCGACTCGATCTTCCAACGCACCAGAGCGACCGGATCCATGGGCGCGTCGCCCGAGGTGTGGTCCAGCAGCGCCTCGGACGCGGCGTTGCGCAGTCCGCGGCACGGCCCGTAGACCCCGTCGAACGCGACGTCGTCGCCTTCCTTCGCATCCAGCAGGGCCTGGATGTAGGCCGGGTGCCAGTCGGAATTGGCGGTGCTGGTGATGAACCGTGTTCCCATCGCGACTCCGTCGGCACCCATCGCGAGCGCAGCCGCGAGACCGCGCCCGTCTCGCGCGCCACCGGTCAGCAGGACCGGTACGTCGACCGCCTCGGTCACGCTCGGCACGAGGACATAGGTGTGCACCTTGGCTGCTGGGGCATGGCCGCCCATCTCGAAGCCAGCGGCGAGGACGACATCGACGCCGGCTTCGGCCGCCTTGATCGCCTGGCGGGTGGTACCGACCTTGTGCTGGTGAATCATCCCGGCGTCCTTGATCATCGCGACGTACTCGCCAGGAAAGCCTGCGGAGGTTGTGATCACGGTGAGGCGACGAGCGATCTCACTGTCGCTGCGACGGGCCTCGAGCACCATTCGGATGTAGCTGTCGGTGAAGGGCAGGACCTTGCCCGCCGCGTCGACGCCGACCGGGATGTTGACGGCGAAGGGGCGTTCGGTGAGGGAGGCGCACTCCTCGATGTGCTCGCGGAAGGTCCGCGCACCACTCTCGATGTCCTCGGGCATTCCGGGCATCGACACGGTGCCGAGACCACCCGCATTCGACACCGCAGCGGCGAGCCGCGGGGTGCGGAACGGCCCCAGTCCTTCCTGAACGATCGGGTGCTGGACGCCCACCAGACGGGTCCAACGGTTGCTGATCGGCGCTGCGGTGTTGCTCATCGAGTTGCTCCTCGGGGGTTCACGGGCTCTGGATTAATGTTATACACTTCTGGTGACTGAATATCCAGATCCGTCACATAAGACCAATGGGGAACGAGGACAGATGAGCAGGGGAGCAGCAGCGCTTGAGGCACTGCGGGCGGTGGCCCGCGATCCACGCAGCCACATCGAGGCCTGGCGGTCGGCCCACCCGGAGGGCAAGGTGCTCGGGGTCCTGCCGATGAACTTCCCGCGCGAGCTCGCCCATGCCGCGGGTGTGATGGCCGTGATCGTGCCCGACGACCAGCAGCCTGTGACCGAGGGCCGCGCCTTCCTGCCGGAGTTCTACTGCGGCTACACCCGCAACCTCGCCGACCAAGCCGCGACGGGTCGTTTCGACCAGTACGACGGGCTGTTCGTGGCCGACCACTGCATCCAGCTCCTCGGCTCCGCCGACGTGGTTCGTGCGCTGGAGCCGGACCGTCGGGTCTTCCTCGGCCAGCTGATCAGTTCCCTCAGCGACTCGTGGGCCGGACAGAAGACTGCCCAGATGATGAGCCTGTTGCGCACCGAGGTGGAGTCCTTCGCCGGAACCACGATCGACGACGACGCGCTCCGCGCCAGCATCGCGTCCTTCAACCGTGACCGTGACCTGATGCGTCAGATCTTCGACGCCCGCGCGGGCGGAGACGTCTCGTACAGCCCGGTCGATCTCCAGGACATCGTCGCCTCGGCGCAGATCATGGACCCCGACGAGCACCACGCCTTGCTGAGCGACGTCGTCGCCGAGCGGCAGTTCCTTCCGCGTGACGAGCGGATCCGGGTCCACCTCTCCGGGCACCTGTGCCACGCGCCCCGCCGCGAGCTCCTCGAAGTGATCGAGGAGGTGGGAGCCGTGATCGTTGACGACGACCTGTGGACCGGACGACGCTACCTCCAGGCGGGCATGGACGAGTCGCTCGCCCCGATGGACGCGCTGGCGAAGTGGTACGCCGGCCGCAACACTGCTCTTCCCTGCCCGACCCGTGTCCAGCACGACGTCGACTGGGACGCCTGGCTCCTCGACGCCGTGAAGCGGAGCGACGCCGAGGCGGTCGTGCACCTCATGCCGAAGTTCTGCGAGCCGCACATGCTCTTCTACCCCGAGCTCCGCCGGGCCCTCGATGAGGCCGGTGTCCCCCAGCTGCTCATCGAGACCGAACACGAGGGCATCCCCCTCGAGTCCTTCCGCACCCGGCTCGAGGCGCTCATCGAACGCACCCACCGCAACCGTCCCGCCTACGCCTGACCATCGAGGAGTCCCACCGATGACCGCCACCTTGAACACGCCCACCACCACGACCGACCGCACGAACCGCCTGAAGTCCACCCGGCAGGGTGGACGGATGGTCGCGGACTACTGGGAAGACCTGTTCACCGCGCGCGAGCGCGGCAAGCAGATCGTCTGGTACAACGGCGGCGCCCTGAACCCGATCTTCCAGGCCGCCGGCCTGGCCTGGTGCCACGGAGAGGCCTTTGCCGCCCGGCTCGCCGCCCAGGGTCTCGAGGGTCCAGCCCAGCTCGCCGGCGCGGAACACGGCTACAACGCCGAGCTCTGCTCGTACTCCCGGACCCACCTGGGGTGCGCGGTCCTGACCGTGCAGGGCGATGAGGGCATCAACACCGGTGTCGTGGGTGCGCACGACCAGGCCGAGCTCGCTGCCCGACTGCCCGCTCCCGACTTCTTCGTCAACAACTACGCAGGCTGCAGCACCGGCCAGCAGTGGGACGAGATCTCCTACCGGGTCTTCGACAAGGAGGTGCCGATCTTCAACATCTCCCACCCGTTCCTCTGGGGCAACAAGCCCGACGCAGGCTACCTGACGGGCGAGGAGTGGGAATCGGCGTCCTACTACGTCCGCGACCAGCTGCTCGCACTGATCACCTGGCTCGAGGAGCGGACCGGCAATCCCTTCGACTGGGACATGCTGAGGGAGTCGATGACCTACATCAAGCGCGCGGCCGAGCTGCGTCGCGAGGGCCTCGAGCTGTGCAAGGCCAAGCCGGCGCCCGCGACCTTCTGGGACTGGATCTCCGCGATCGCTCCGATCAACTTCCTGCCGGGCAACCAGGAACTCGTCGACTACTTCGAGTCGGTCCGTGACGAGATCCAGGACCGCGTCGACAAGGGCATCTCCGGGGTCGAGAACGAGAAGTACCGCGTCTACTTCGACGGCATCATGAACTGGAACAAGCTCGGCTTCCTGTCCCGGAAGTTCGCCGAGCACGGCGTGGCAGTGCTCGCCGGCCGCTACATCACGAACGCGTTCTGGCAGGAGCCGCAGCTGATCGACACCGACGACCCGCTCCTCGGAATGGCACAGCACTACCTCCTGTGCCCGACCAACCACGGCACGAAGACGCTCGACTACCTCACCCTCCGCGACTGCGAGGAGTACGACGTCGACGGCATCGTCTTCCACTCCACCCGGACCTGCCGCGCCTTCACCGGGCCGCAGCGGCTGCTTGCCCGCTCGGCGCAGAACAATCTCGGCATCCCGTCGATCTTCTTCGAGGGGGACGTCGCGGATGCTTCCTTCTACAAGGAGGAGATCCTCGAGAGCCGACTGGCTGCGATGCTCGAGGGGATCGACGTCAAGCGAACCCAGGCGTCATGAACACGCCCGGCCCGTTCTACCTGGGCGTGGACCTCGGTTCGACCACGGCGAAGGCAGTCGTGATCGACGGCGAGGGCGCGATCGTCTCGTCGAGCACGATCGCGATGGGCGCCGTGTCGCGGGCCGGCATGCACAAGGCCGTCGACGCAGCACTGGACGGCGCCGGCATCACCAACGCGGACCTGTCCGGCACCGTGTCGACGGGCTACGGCCGCCGGCTGGTGCCGGGCGCGCAGCGGACCTTCACCGAGATCACCTGTCACGCCCGAGGCACGGTGGCGATGGTGCCGGGCGCCCGACTGGTGATCGACATCGGCGGGCAGGACTCTAAGGCGATCACCGTGGACGATGAGGGCCTGGTCCAGGAGTTCGCCATGAACGACCGGTGCGCGAGCGGCACGGGTCGGTTCTACGAGGTGCTCTCCCAGTCGATCGACGTACCCCTCGAGGAGCTCGGCGCCCTTGCCCTGCAGGGCAGCAACGACCTCGAGGTCTCGACAATGTGTGCGACCTTCGCCGAGACCGAGATCGTCTCCCTGCTGGCCCAGGACGCACCGATCGCCGACATTGCCTCCTCGGTGCATCGTGCCATCGCCTCGCGCACGCTGGCGCTGGTGGCACAGGTGGGTCGGCACACGCCGGTGGTGCTGACCGGGGGCGTGGCCCAGAACCCCGCCGCGGTGGAGTTCCTCGCCCGAGCGCTGCGGACCGAGATCCTCGTGCCCGAGCACCCGCAGATCAGCGGCGCCTACGGAGCCGCTCTCCTGGCCCGCGACGCCGATCACCGCGGGCGCCCTGTCGTGGACGACGTCGCAGGTGCCGACCAGCTCTTCCCTCGCCCGCGACCGAGCGAGCCGCACTCGTGCGGCTCCTGCGACGGCACCCTGACCGGAAGCGGAACCTCCAGCACGGTGGACCTCGGTCTACCGATCCGCCTCGGCGGCTGAGCTCTCCGGGCTCTCCGGGCTCTCCACAGACAACGGAGGGGATCGGATCAACCAGCTGGTTGATCCGATCCCCTCCGTTGATGTCCAGTCGCCTGCCGCACCTCGTCGAACACCAGGTCCCCGGCAACTGCGCGGTCCCGCAAGAGGAACTTCTGGATCTTGCCGGTCGGGGTCATCGGCAGGTCATCGACGAAGGACCAGTGCGTCGGTGTCTTGTGCGGGGCGATCTGATCGCGCACGAAGGCCGTGAGCTCGGCGACGCTCGGACGCTCGTGGCCGACGCGAAGACGAAGCACTGCACCGACCTGCTCGCCCCACCGCTCGTCGGGCACTCCGATCACCGCGGCAGTCTCAATCGCGGGGTGGTCGAGCAGCACAGCCTCGATCTCGGCCGGGTAGAGGTTCATGCCACCGCGCAGGATCATGTCCTTCACCCGACCAGTGACCCGCAGGAAGCCGCGTGGATCCATCGCTCCGATGTCGCCCATGTGCAGCCATCCATCGATGTCGATGGTCTCGGCGGACTCCTCCGGCATCTCGTAGTAGCCGCGCATGTTCTGGTAGCCGCGAACGCAGATCTCGCCCTGGACGCCGATCGGCACGGCAGCGCCCGTGACAGCGTCCGCGATCTTCACCTCCAGTTGCGGCAGGGGTTGCCCGACCGTGTCGGCCTGGTCCTCCGGCGAGTCCGTGACCCGGGTCTGGCTGATCACACCGTGTGTCTCGGTCTGGCCGAACAGGATGGTGAAGCCGCAATCGAGCGCACGGGTGGTGCGCCGGACAAGGGCGGCCGGTACGGCTGCGGCACCGCTGAGGATGGTCTTGACCGACGAGAGATCGCGCGTCTCCGCATCCGGATGGTCCAGCAGTGCGATCAGCATGGTGGGAACGACCAGCGTGTGGGTGCCGCGATACGTCTCGATCGCTTCGAGCAGGTGTGCCGGCTCGAAGGCAGGCAGGAGCACGAACGTTCCGCGCCTGGCCCAGGCACCGAAGGACGTCACCGCTCCGCCTCCGATGTGATACATCGGCATGGCGTTGACGTAGACGTCGCCGTCCTCGAAGGCCGCACGCTCGGCGACGAAGGTCGCCTCGTTCACCAGTCCCATGTGATGGAGCAGTGCGCCCTTGGGAAAGCCCGTCGTGCCCGACGTGTACTGGATCTGGATGATGTCCTCCGGCTCAGTCCCGGGCAGGTCCGCCGAGGCGTCCCCGCTGCCGAGGAATGCGTCCCAGTCGGAGAAGGAATGGATGTCCTGCAGCTCGGGCAGGTCGTCGCGGATGCTCTCTGCCATCGAGCGCATGTCGAAGCCTCGGTAGTCGTCCACGCAGAAGACGGCGGCCGCGCCTGACTGACGCAGGACGAAGGCCATCTCCCGGGTGCGGTACGCCGGGTTCAGCGCCACCAGGACCATGCCCGCCATCGCGACCCCCTGCTGGAGCACGACCCATTCCGCACTGTTGGGCGCCCACACCGCGACCCGCGATCCCGGCTCGTAGCGCAGCAGGAGCCCGCGAGCGACCCGCTCGGCATCCGCGACGAACTCTGCGTACGTCCACGTGCGTCGCCGGGACGGATCCGGGTCGCAGTCAACGAGGGCAGGACGGTCCGGCACCGTACGAGCCGCGTGCCGGAGGAGTTCACACACCGTCACGGCGCGTACGTCGCCCGGCTCTGCCGGCCAGTGGGAGGTCTCCAACATTGTTGCTCCTGTTGACTGGGGCTGCTTCGTCACCGTCGGAACGAGTGACCTGTGTCACGACACCGTAAAGGTGCGACTCTCTACAATCAAGGGAACTCAGTGACCATATCTGTAGAAATACACAGGAGGACCGAATGTCCCAGCCTCTCGTTCGAAACTACTCCGATTCAGCGGTCCTCGTGGCCGGTGGCACCTCGGGCGTCGGGCTCGCGACGGCGCTCGCCTTTGCCGACGCCGGCGTCCGCCGCATCGGCCTCTTGGGACGCAATGCGGAACGCGGCGCCGCCGCGCGAGAGCAGGTCCTCGCCCACTGCACCGAGGCGCAGGTGGAGTTCTTCGCCTGCGATGCCGGCGAGCTGACCCAGGTGGTCGACACCGTCGGCCGCGTCCACGACCTCCTCGGCGGTCTCGACGTGATGGTCAGCTCGGTGACCGCTGCGTATCGTCCCGAGTTGTTGCACCGCACCCCGCCGGAGGACCTCGCGGCCATCCTCGTCGCCCAGGCGGTTCCGCCCATGCTGCTCACCCGGATCGTCCTGCCCTACCTCCAGGAGCAGGGAGGCGGGAGCATCATCAACATCGCCTCGGACGCCGCCAAGGTGCCCACCCCCGGCGAGGCCGCACTCGGCGGCGCGATGGCCGCGATCGTCGTGTTCAGCCGCGTCGCGGCCCTCGAGGCGAAGCGCAACGGAGTCCGCGTCAACGTGCTGACCCCGTCCCTCATCTCCGGAACCACGACCGCGGCGAACGTCCTCAGTGACGGCTTCAGCAAGAAGTTGTTCGAGAAGGCCGCCAGCCAGGCTCACCTGGGCGTGGCCGAGCCGCACGATCTGGCCGCGATGGCCGTCTTCCTCGGCGGCCCCGCTGCTGCCAGGGTCACCGGTCAGACCATCAGCGTCAACGGCGGGATCTCGATCGCATGAGCGACTCGCCGCAAGGGACGACGACCGTCGTCGCGGTCGGACCGGAGGAGGCGTTCGGCGTCGGCGCAGTCACTCTCGGACCCGATGGCGTCAGCGGCACCATGACGATGGGTCCACCGTTCACGGGCCCCGACCGCCGACCCTCAGCGGGTGCGCTCGGTGTTCTCGTCGACGACGTCACCGGGTACGCCGTCATCGAGGGTTTGCTGGGAGCACGCTGGTCGGTGAGCACCGAGGTGTGGCTGGACCTGCTGGGTCCCGTCCCGGCCAGCGGCAGGCTGTCGGCACAGGCACGAGTCCGGCACGCCTCCGCGACCACTGCGTTCACCGAGGGCTGGGTGTACGACGACTCGGGCGCCTGTGTTGCCGTGTGCCGTCAACGCGGACGCGCGATGCCGGATGACCCCACGGAGTTGCGGCCCGCTGCGTTCCAGGTCCCGATGCGCCCGAGCAACGCCCTCGACCTGATCGGGCTGAAGGGTCTCGGCGACGACTCGACCAGTCTCGTCGTCCTCCCTCACTTGGAGAATCCGCGAGGGATGCTCCACGGGGGGGTGACGATGTGTGGAGCCGAGATGACTGCGGTCCGCAGCCGCATGGCAGCGGGCGTCGACCTCCCGACCAGTTCCATCCACACCGCCTACACGCGCGGCATCCCCGCTGGTTCGGAGGTCGTGTTCCGCGCTGAGACCCGGCATTCGGGCCGATCGTTCTGGATCAGCGAGGTCACCGGTCGCGTCGCAGACAGGGTCTGTTCGGTGACCACGGTGTCCGCCCAAGCCCTCTGACCCCACCTCGCTCAGGCCGAGGCGTCGACGATCTGCCAGAAGCGCGCGTGCGCCCGCTTGGCCCAGGCGTTCCTGCGCTCACGCAGCAGTGCCGCTCCTTCGCGGCCCACCCACTCCGGCAGCAGCGCTGTCGGCAGTTGCGGATCCCTGCGCATGAACCGCTGCTGGAGGTTGAGCAGGTCGAGGTAGGTCAGCATGACCTCGTCGGCATCCCGAGGCTCCGGCGCTTCGGACTCCTGGTCGAGCAGGCGACGGTACTGGTGCGCGAGCGCAGTGAGGTCCCAGGAACGTTCGACCAGCTGCGCATCCGTCATTCCGACGCCAGCGGTCGGTCCGGTCACCGCCACCGCGGTGTCCTCCAGCCCCAGGTCGGTCACGAGGCGACCCAACTCGGGTGCCCGTTCGTTGTGGGGACTGACCCACAGCCCGGGGGTCGGATTGCCCATTCCGAGCCAGTCCAGTCCGCCGTACAAACGTTTGCGCGTGGTTCGCTGCTGTTGAGGAACGCTGACGTAGAGCATCAGCCAGTTGCCGTCCCACTCGTCATCGGCCGCGAGGTAGGTGGCGGAGCGACGAACGCCTTCCTCGACCAGCTCGCGACCGTGCCCGGCCAGGCGCCAGCGCACCGCACGGCCGACGCGTTCACGGTCCAGCCAACCGGACGCGGCCGAACGTGCGAGGACCTGCCGCCCCGCGTGGTCCTCGACACCGAGACCACCGAGGACCCGCAGCAGCGCCGTCGTCCAGGCTCCCTCGGGGCGATCAGGCAGCATCTCCCCCGCCATCGTCAGCAGCAGCGAACGCGCACTCGGCGGGGGCAGCAGAGGTTCCGCACCTCGCTGGCTCGGCAGTACCAGTCCATCGGCCATGGAGACATGCAATCAGACGGTCCGGATCACGGCGCGACGGGACGTCGCTCAACGCCCGTCCAATCCAGCCCACCGAGGACGTCCTCGCTGAAGCCGTCGACGTAGGCCTGGACATGGCGAGCCATCCGTCGACGGGCAAGTTCTCGATCGCCCGCCCGGACAGCCGCCGTGATCGCCTCGTGGGCTCGGCAGGTGTCGAGCCGCACCTGACCGTCGACCGTGCCGACGAGACCCGTGGAGTCGTAGATCAGTCCTGCCAGTGCCTCCATCAGCCCCGACAAGAGTTCATTGCCGGACGCCCGGGCCACGGCCATGTGCCATCGGACATTGGCACGCAGGAACTCACTGACATCGCGCGCCTGCGCAAGGAGATGATTGCTGGTGTCCATCTCACGCAGCCCCGTATCGGTTCGCCGGACAGCAGCCAGGCCCGCACAAGGCGGCTCGACGGTCGCGCGCGTCTGCAGGAGTGCCGCCAACGACACGTTCTCCTGCCGCACCACCAGACGCACCGACGCGGCGAGGTGGTGACCGTCGGGGACCCTGACGAAGGCGCCGCCACCCCGTCCGGCCCGGATCTCCACGAAGCCTCGGATCTCCAGGATGCGCAGTGCCTCGCGGACCGAGGTCCGGCTGAGACCGGTCTGCAGGACCAGCGACCGCTCCGGGGGGAGCGTGGCCCCCACCCTGATGTCGCCCCGACTGATCCGCTCTGCCAGTTCCTCGGCAAGCACATCACTCGCCTTGGGGACGAGCAGGGGCCCCAAGGGCCCCGGCTGCGGGATTCCGCCGAGACGGTCGGGCGGAGGTGGCGCCGCACCAGCTTCGATGCTCATCCGGTCCACCCCCGCCCTTCCCGCGACTTCCGATCAGTCCAACCTGCAGGCGGGATTCGGCTCCGGGTTGTTCTCCGAAGCAGGGATGGTCGCCGTCGCGACCAGCGCCAGCTTGCCGTCCTCACCCTTCTTGACGGTGCCGACGTACGTCGGTGCTTCGATCTGGTGGTCCTCGGCCCGCATCGTGACCTCACCCTGGATCGAGTCGTAGGTCAGGCCCTCGAGCGCCTTGGCGACGTCGCCGGGCGAGATGCTGCCGGCCTCCTCGATACCGGCGAAGATCGTCTGCATGCCGAGGTAGCCGTTGCCGACGTTCTCGGCGGGGCCGTGGCCGTTCTTCTCGGTGTAGGCCTCGACGAACGCCTTCGTCTCCGCATTGTCGGCAGTGGGCATCCAGGAGTTGGTGCCCAGCGCACCCACCAGGCGGTCGTCGTTCAAGGCCTTGAGCGTGGCCGCCGACAGACCGGTGTTGACGAGCACGGTGTCGTACTTCTGCAGGACACCGAACTGCAGTCCCTGCTTGAGGAAGTTGACGGCATCGCCGCCGGCGAGCGACACGACCAGGCCGCCCTTGCCGCTCAGCTGGCTGAGGTAGCTGCCGAAGTCCGCCGTGCCCAGCGGGGAGAAGAGCTTGACCTTCAGCTCGCTGCCCTCCTCCTTGATCGTGTCCTCGACCCCGGTCGTGCTGGCCTGCCCGAAGGAGTAGTCAGCAGCGATGCTGTCCCACTGCGACTCGTCCTCCTCGGTGAGCCAGTAGGCGAGCGTGTTCACTCCCGCCGTGTCGTTGGCGGTCACCCGGAAGTAGCGCGACGTGCACGACTTGCCGGTGAGGTCGTCGCTCTGGCCCTGGGTGCCGATCATCAGGGCGTCCCAGGCTTCCAGCTTGGGCGTGACCGCAGCCATCTCCGGCGAGGAGACCAGCCCGATCACGAAGCGTGCGTTCTTCTCCTGGACCAGTCGCTGGGTCGCAGCGAGCGCACCCTCGGCGGTCCCGAGGTCGTCGGCGAACTCCAGCTCGATCTTGTGACCGTCGATGCCGCCGTTCGCGTTGGCCTCGTCGGCTGCGAACTGGATCCCCTCCCGCTGCTCGGCGCCATATTCCGCGTAGGGGCCGGACTGGGGCGTGACGACGGCGATCCGGATCGGGCCATCGGCGTCCTGCTCGCTGGTGCTCGCCGCTCCCCCCGAACAGGCCGCAGTGCTGAGCATCAGCCCGGTCAGTGCCGCACCGAGGCAGACTCGTGTGTTCTTCATGTGGTTCTCCAATCAGATTGGCCAGTTGGCCGGGCCAGCAGTGGGTCAGACCCCGACGAGATCGCGGAGCGTCTCGCTCGAGGTGTCTTCGATGCGGCCCTCAGCGACCGTCTCGCCCTTGAGCAGTACTGCGTACCGATCGGCGAGACGGGTGACGAGGTCCAGGCGCTGCTCGATGAGCAACATCGACGTTCCCGCCGACTTGAGATCGGCGAGGCAGTCCCCGAGAAGGTCGATGACCACGGGTGCGAGTCCTTCGGAGGGCTCGTCGAGGAGCAGCACACGCGGGTTGGACATCAGGGCGCGGCCGATGGCCAGCATTTGCTGCTGGCCACCACTCAGGTGCGTTCCTAGCGAGCGGCGGCGCTCCTTCAGGTCAGGAAAGATCCGGTAGACCGAGGCGAGATCCCAAGGCCCCTTGCGGTTCGGCGCCGTCCCGATCATCAGGTTCTCCTCGACCGTGAGCGAGGACAGGATCCAGCGGCCCTGGGGCACCAGCGCGGCTCCCAGACAGGCTGCCTCGTGAGGCGACTTCCCCCGCAGCGGCTTCCCGCCGACCGCGATGGTGCCGCCACGGAGGTGCGCGATGCCGAACATCGTGTTGAGACTCGTGGTCTTGCCGACCCCGTTGGGCCCCAACAGCGCGAACGACTCACCTTCGGCGACCTCGAAGGACAACCCGTCGAGGATGAGCGCGTCGTCGTAGTAGGCGCGCACCCCGTCGAAGCTCAGCACCGGGCTCATGCCGCACTCCTGCCGAGATAGGCCTCCATGACCTGCGGGTCACGACGGACCTGCTGGGGCTCCCCGTCCGCGATCACCGCGCCCTGGGCGAGCACTGTGAGCCGGTCACACACCCGGTAGACGACCTCCAGGTGGTGCTCGACCAGTACGACGGTCATGCCCCGCTCCCGCACCAGCGCGGCCAAGTGATCAGCGAGCGCGATGCTCTCCTCGCGGGAGAGACCGGCCGCCGGTTCGTCGAGGAGGACAAGAGCGGGCGCTCCGAGCAGGGCGAGTGCGATGTCGACCCGTCGCTGCTCGCCGTACCCGATCTCGGCGGGCGTGTGCGGCAGACATTGCTCCAGGGAGAGCGCGGCGACGACGGCATCGACGTCCTTCTCGCCCACGAGGTGTGCCGCGACGTCGAGCTGATCGGCGACGGTCAGCTCCGGGTAGACACTGATTCTCTGGAAGGACCGGGCGATGCCGATGTGGCGGCGGCGCGGTCCGGCCATCCGGGTGATGTCGAGCCCCCCGAAGTGGACTGTGCCGGCGGTGGGGCGCAGCCGACCGGAGATCAGGTCGATGCAGGTGCTCTTGCCGGCGCCGTTGGGGCCGATCAGGCCATGGATCGAACCCTTCTCCACCTCCAGGGAGACCTGGTTGACGGCCTTCACACTGCCGTAGGCGAAGGTCAGGTCATCGAGCTTCAGCACGACGTGCTCCTCGGGTCTGGTGGGTGGGGGTGGACGAGCCGGGAACACCCCGGCGGATGCGGATCCGGGAGGTGAGCGCCGCGAAACCTCGCTCGAGGATCTCGACGAAGCCGCCGGGTGCCACCAGGACCATCACGATGAGGACGACGCCCAGCACCGCTTGGTAGTGGTTGCCGCTTCCTGCGAGGTAGTTCTGGAGCAGGATGAAGAGCACAGCGCCCAGCGGCGGGCCGAGCACGCTGCGCACCCCACCGATGACCGCCACGATGAGGGCGAGCCCGGACGTCGACCAGAACAGGGCGTTGAGCGAGATGAAGCTGGTCGTGACGAGATTCAGTGATCCGGCGACGCTGGCGAGCACCCCGGAGACGGTGAAGGCGAGGACCCGGGGCCAGTAGGTGGCATAGCCGGAGAAACGCATTCGCTCCTCGTTGTCGCGGATCGATGCCAGTCGTCGGCCCCAGGTGCTGCGACTGAGGATCCACAGCACCGCCATCGAGATCATCAGCACGCCCCAGACCACTGGCCACGCCTCGACGGGGTTGCCGTACATCACCACGTCCTTGCCGAGGAGCGATCCCTCGAGCTGAACGTTCAGGCCGTCGGCCCCGCGGGTGATGGAGTGGAGTTGTCCCCCTGCGACCCAGACCAGCATGCCGATGGCGAGCGTGAGCATCGCGAAGGCGATGCCCGGAACCCGGATGGTGATCAGACCCACCACCAGTGCGGCCAGAGTTCCGCAGGCGATGCCGGTCAGCAGGGTCAGTCCGATGGGGAGGTCGGCGTGCTCGGCGACGTACGCCGTTCCGTAGCCGGCAATGCCGTAGAAGGCAGCGTGCCCGAAGCTGAGCTGGCCCGTCTGACGCAGCAGCCACCCAATGCTCAGGGCGAGCACGCCCATGACGATCGCCTGTTGGGCCAGCTGGAGTTGGTAGAGGCTGATCACCCACGGGGCGCCAAGTCCCGCGATGGCCAGGACGAGCCAACCCACGGCCTGCCACCGAGCCGATCGGCGGGCGTGCCGCAGCGTGCCGGCGACAGTGGGGCCAGGCGTGGGCAGATCATCGGCGGGCTGGGCTCCTGCCAGGTCGCCCGCCGTCATTTCGGTCGTGGAACTGGTCACAGCGCCGTCCTCCTTCCGGCGATGCCCTGCGGTCGCAGGAGCAGCACCACGAGCATGAGCAGGTAGGGCACGTACGCGGCGAGCGTGGGTGCCTGCACCGTCGCCAGCGCGTTGACGAGTCCGATGAGGAGCGCGGCGATCATCGGACCACCGATGCTCCCGAGCCCGCCGACCACCACGACGATGAAGGTGGTGATCAGGATTTCCGTACCCATGGCGGGCGACAGCGTGAGGTAGGGACCGGCGAGCACCCCGGCGAGGCCGGCCAAGCCGAAGCCCAGCGCCACGACGGTGGCACTGACCCGGTCCACGTTGACCCCCATGGCCCCAGCCGTCACGCGGTCGTCGCCTGAGGCCCGGACGAACAACCCTGTGCGTGAGAGCTTGAGCCAGGCCATGAGGCCGGCACAGACGAGCAGCCCGATGGCGATCACGAACAGTCGATAGGTCGGGTAGGTCGCAAACCCGAGATCGGTCGTTCCGGCCAGCACCGCCGGCGGATCGATCGTGCGGGCCTCGGTGCCCCACACCGTCTGCACGACGTCGGCCACCACGAAGGTGATGCCGAACGTCAGCAGGACCATGTCCAGCGGCGTGCGGCCCACCAGGAAGCGCAGGCCGTAGCGGTCGATCAGCAGCCCGGCGAGGGCCAGCAGGATCGGCACGGTGAGCAGGGCGATCCAGAACGATGTCCGGTCCGAGATCGAGAGGGCGACGTACGCCGCCAGCATGTAGATGGCGCCGTGCGCGAAGTTGACGACGCCGCGGAGCCCGAAGATCAACGCCAGTCCAGAGGACAGGACGAGAAGGAGGACGCCGAAGGCGAGGCCGTTCAGCACCTGGACGAACATGGGGCCTCCAGTGGAAGTACGGGATGAGTGGACAGGCAGGACCGACCGGCCGCGGACACGGGCGGTTCGCGGCGGTGGGTGGACGACGAGGGCGGCGGCTGGCTACCGCTCCGACGTCATCGGGGTGTCTCCGAGACATGGACGCGGGTGGCGAACTCGAACCCCGCGACCGCACGGCGTACGGGCTCCTCGGAGGCCGGATCGTGGACGACCACGACGACGCCCAAGCGAGCACCTGACTGATCGATCACGATCTCCGCTGCGGGATCGATCGCATGAGCCAGGCCAGCGACGACGCGGGTCACCGCGTCTGCCCGCAGTGCCGGCTTGGAGACCTTGCCGACAGGCGTCAACGGGATCTGGTCGAGGACGATGACCTCGACCGGGACTGCAGCACGCTCGTGCACGTGAGTTCGGCAGTGTTCGAGCAGCTCCGCGGCGTCCAGGGTTGCTCCGACGCGGGCCTCGACGTAGGCAACCGGGAGCTCCCCCTTGGCGGGGTCGGGGCGACCGATCGCCGCAGCGAGGTGCACATCCGGGTGCGATGCGAGGGCGTCCTCGATCTCGCGAGGGTCGATGTTGTGCCCGCCCCGAATGATCAGGTCCTTGGCTCTCCCGAACACCCATACGTAGCCGTCGCGGTCGACGCTGCCGAGGTCGCCGGTGTTTCCCCAGCGCCACTCGGCCGGGAGGTCTCCCGGGATCCCGGAAGGAAAGAAGTCGCGGTCCAGCTCACTGTCGGCGTAGCCCGCCATCGCCGTCGGTGTCGCGGTCAGCAGGAGTCCACGCTCACCGACCTCGCAGTCGCGGACCCAACGGCCGGTCTCGTCGAGCTCGACCGCCTTGACCCGGACGAAGGGAAGCGGGCGGCCGACCGAACCGACCCTGGGCTGGGTGTCGTTGTTGAAGTGTCCCGTGGTGGTCCCGTGCAACTCCGTCATCCCCCAGTTCTCGCGGAGCCAGATTCCGAACCGGTCGTGGAAGGCGCGAACCATCTCCATCGGGACCGCGCTCCCGCCGACGTGGAAGTCCCGGAGCACGCAGCCGTGGGAGTTGCCGTCACCGTGCAGCAGCGCCAACGCGGTGGTGGGCGTCGCGAGCAACGACGTGACCCGGTAGTGCCGTGCGATGTCCCAGAATGAGCCCACTGCCGCGCGGGACCTGAAGCCCACTTCCGTGAGGGTGAGGAGGGTGCCACCGAACACCAGGGTGCGCAGACCGAGCGAGATCGTCCCACCGCAGTGGAAGTTCGGCATCCCGTGCGCCGTCACCCCATCAGGCTCGTTGCCCATCAGAGCGGCGACGTTCCAGCTCACCCTCAACTGCCCGGCCTGTGACATCCGCACCAGCTTCGGCGCCCCGGTCGTTCCTCCGGTGGGCATCAGCAACGCGTCGCGCTGCGGGTCCTCGTCGGCGACGAAGGCCAGCGGTCCGGAGTGCGCGGCAGCACGGGAAGCGAGGTCGACACGAGGGTCCAGGTCATCGACGTAGAGGACCTCTGTCACCCCGGGCGCGGCAGCCCGCAGCGCGGCGACACCGCCCTTGGCCTCGAGCACCTCGCGGGTCGTCAGCAGGATCGTGGCTCGCGTCCGCACGAGGATCGCAGCAACGGGCGCGAGGTCCAGGAACGGGTTCAGCGGGATCCCGACACCTGCCGTCTGCGCACCCCAGAGGGCGCTCAGGCCCTCGGGCACCATCGGCAGCATCAGGCCGACAACGGAATCGGCGCCACCGGCGATGGAGCGGAAGAGATTGGCGGTTGCCTGGACATCGGCGACGAGGTCGGCGTAGGTCACCGTCCGCTTCGGAACCAGGAAGTCGGGCTCCTCGACCTGGAAGATCGCCGGCTTTTCCGGATGCTGGGCCGCGACGTGGCGCAGGCAACCGAGGATCGTCTCGGCAGGCAGCAGTTCGTCGACGTCGTACGACGTCTCGATCTCAGCGACGTCCTCAGCGCTCCGGATTCGCTGGCGGACCAGGGTCGGCTCACGCAACGGAGATCCCTCCGTTGACGCTGAGCACCTGGCCGGTGACGCGCCGCGCGCGCGGAGAGGTGAGGAACAGGACAGCATGGGCGAGGTCACTCGGCTCGGTCAGGCCGAGTGCCGCCTGGCGGGTGATCTTGTCGAAGATCTTCTTGCTGAACTCCTGGGACATCGCGCGGTCGTAGGACGCGGTGTCGACGATCAGTGAGGGAGTGAGAACGTTGACGCGGATGCCGTCACGCTTGGCCTCGACCGCCAAGGTCTGGGAGAAGGTCACGATCGCGGCCATCGCCGCTCCGATCCCGGTCTCCCCGGGGGTCGGCACCTTCGCCGCGTCGCTGGCGATGTTGACGATGGCGCCGGATCCCTGCGATCGCATGTACGGAAGCACGGCCCGGTTCATCAGAAGGGGACCGAGAGCCTGGGCGGTGAGGATGTCGCGCAACTGCTCGATGTCGATGTCATGGAGCAGCGTCGGCTGGTACGGCGCCACCGTCGAGCAGACCAGCACATCGAGGGACCCGAGGATCCGGTGAGCAGCTGCGGCCGCCTCGAGCGCCGACTCGGGGACGTTGAGGTCGGCTGACACGAACTCGACGTGGGCGCGCGGGGCATTCTCGAGAACAGTCTCGACGGCCTGCTTGCCGCGCTCCTCGTTGCGTCCGATCAGGACCAGTTCGGTGCAGCCCGCCCGGACGAACTCGATGGCCGTTGCCAGACCGACACCCGAGGTGCCGCCAGCGATGACGACGCCCTGGTGAGCGAACTCCGACTGCATTGAACTCATCGCTGTCCTCCGTTTCGGCGAGCGCTCTTTGAAAATCTCGACAAGCGCTAATTCTCAGACCTTTTCCGAAGACGCGTGTGACGTGCGCCACGACCCCGGGGACTGAAACCTAAACCGAAGTTTGACAAAGATCAACCCCTACTGCCCAAAATTGTACAACTATGTGTCCTCAGGCCCAGATGCCGCCCGGCCTGCCGCCGTCCGCGGTGATGACGGCACCGTTCGCGAGCCGCCCCCGCGGAGATGACAGGAAGGTCACCAGGTCGGCCACCTCAGCCGCTCCGACCGGCACCCGGAGTGCGTTGGACGACGCGAGCTCTGCGTAGTCCAGATCACCCTCGTTGCGCTCGGTGAGCGTCAACCCCGGGTGCACGCAGGTCACAGCGATCCCGTCGGGTCCGAGGTCGTCGGCGAGGTTCTTGGTCAGCGCGACCACGCTGATGTTGCGGACCGAACCCGCGATCGAGCCGGTGGCCCGGGCGTTCATCCCGCTGATGTTGACGATCGAGCCACCCCGGCGACGCAGGTACGGCGCCGCCGCACGGGCCACCCTGAGGTAGCCGAGGACCTTGGTGTCGACGTTGCGCAGGAGGTCCTCGTCGTCCAGGCCGTCGAGTCCGGCGACCTGCCCGGGAAGCGCGCGAGGGGCGGCGCAGTTGACGACGGCATCGAGTCGTCCCAGCAGCCCGGCAGCCTCGTCGACGGCTGCGCGAACCGACGCGTCATCGGTGGTGTCGGCCACGACATGACCCGTTGCGCCGACCTCCCCCACCGCCGCGGCGAGCGTGCCGGGATCCCGCCCGAGCAGGACGACCCGGGCACCCTCACCGACCAGCGCGGCCGCGACCGCCTTGCCGATCCCGCGGTTGCCGCCAGTGACGAGGGCGCCCAGGCCCGTGAGTCCGAGGTCCATCGCCCCAGTGAACCAGTGCGCCCAGCCGCCTCAGACCAGCGTCGGGGTGTACGTGTACGACGACGAACGGGTCAGCGCGAACTCGAAGATCCCCGAGCCGGGCTGGCCGTCCCAGTCGAACGAGCACAGCCTGTCGGTGAGCGAGGAGTCCAGGGTGCGCTGGGTGACCGACCCATCGAGCGGGTAGACCTCGCCCTCGACGTGGTCGCGCCCGAGCGCCTTGCCGTGGTGACCGCCGTATCCGCCGCCGGCCATCAGGCCGCCTCCGGCCGTCGCATCGGTGTCGATCGGGTAGACGACACCCGACTCCGTCGTCACCTGGACGCGCCCGCTGCGCAGGTCGAGCTGGTCGTCGAACACCAGGTCGTGACGGACGTCGACGATCTCGTCGAGACCGCCGTCCGTGTGCATGACGGCGCCTTCCAGGAGGATCCGTTCTCCGGTTCGCGACTCGACGAGGAGGAACCCGACCGAGCGGTCCTCGAACTGAGCCTGGTACCAGATGTGCAGGCCCTGGCCGCCGGCCATCGTGCGCACGCCGCGGGAGCGGTCGCGCTGGCTGTACCAGCGCTCGACCTGCTGCTCCTCTCCGTCGACGGACAGCACGCCGGAGGCCCACCCGGACTGGAAGAGATGGGAGAACGACGTGGTCTCACCCGAGTCGTTGGTGACGTCGATGTCGCCCCACCAAGCAGGGGCACGCGCTTCCCAGGTGAGGTCGAAGGTCATCCCGGTCGGGTTCTCGGACAGGGCAGCTCGCCAGATCCGGTTGGGCTCGACCACCTCGAAACTGAAGGGTCCGCAGGTGCCGGGCTCCGTCGCCGAGAGCTCCGTCGAGTAGCGGACGTTGCGCTGCTCGGTGGCGGTAGAGATGATCGCGAAGCCATCCACGGTGTCCCGCACCGGGTGGAGCCCGAGACCGAAGAGCACCGACGGCGAGGTGACATCGGTGGGATGGAGGTTGAAGACGAACCGGTCGAAGAAGCGCTCCGGGAGGCCCTCGGCCTCGCCGGGACGGATGACCTCGTCGTGGAAGTTCTCGAAGGACCGGTGGCTCATGGGTGACTCTCCTGCAGGACGGGTGGGGCCAGACCCGCGGAGCGGCGAGCGTCAGCCAGGAAGGCCGTCACCAGGCTCGGGTCTGCGTAATAGGGGTCGCCGACGCCTCTGACGGCTCGACGGTTTCCGTACTCGTAGAGCACGGCGAGCTTCCAGAGCGCCAGCGTCGTGTACCAGTCGAGCGCGCCGAGATCTGCCCCCGTGCGTCCGGCGTACCGTGCCGCGAGCTCCTCCCTCGACGGGTAGCCGTCCTCGAGCATCGCGAGGCCGAAGAGCTCCGTGGGGTTGTACGGCGCCGCCACCGGGACCGAGGCGAGGAAGTAGCCGAGATCGAACAGCGGGTCCCCAATGGTCGCCAGCTCCCAGTCGAGGACTGCCTCCACCTCGCCCGGGTTGTCGGAGGAGAGGACCACATTGCCGATCCGGAAGTCGTTGTGCACGATCGCCGCACCGGACTCGACAGGAACGTTCGCCTGCAACCAGGCGTCCACCTCCGCGAAGGCAGGCGGCGGGTTGCCGTCGGCATCAGCCACCAGCGCGGCCATCCGCGAGCGGTGTCGGGCGTTGAACCCCTCGGGCCGACCGAGGTCCGAGAGCCCAGCCGCACGCCAGTCCACCGCGTGCAGGTCCGCGAGCGTGTCGATGAGGGCCTCGCCGATGCTGCGCCGGATCGAGGGCGTGGCCAGCGCTGCGGGCGTCTCGACGGTCACGACGGGCCCAGCCGCGAAGCCCATGACGTAGAAGGGGACGTCGATGACCTCATCGGCGTCGGCCGTCGCGAGCAACTGTGCGACCGGAACGACAGTGCCTCCCAGGGCGCCGACCAGCCGCGCCTCGCGCAGCATGTCGTGTGCTCCCGGCGGCGTCGGCGGAGGCGGGGGCCGTCGTACGACGACCTGACGCCCCTCACGGTCGGACACCAGGTAGGTGAGGTTCGAGTGGCCGTCGCCAATCGGCCGGGTCGTGACCTCACCGGCCGTGAGGCCGTGGCCCTCGAGGAAGTCCCCGAGACGACCACGCTCCGCGTCGCTCCAGTCCCAATTGCTCATCGCTCAGGCACCGGTGAAGCGAGGGGCACGCTTCTCCTTGAACGCAGCCAGTGCCTCGGGCATGTCCTCGGTGCGCGTCATCAGCGCCTGCCCGCGGTTCTCCAGCTCGAGCGCTGCCGCATAGGAGCCGACCTCCATGTTGCGCTGGATGGCTCGCTTCGACATGCGCACGCCGGCCGGGGAGTTCTGCGAGATCTGTCGCGCCAGCTCGAGGGCAGCGTCGAAGAGCTCGTCGGTGGGCACGACCCGGTTGACCAGGCCGATCCGCTCGGCCTCGTCCGCCTTGACGATCCTGGCGGTGTAGCCGATGTCGGCCGCTCGGGCTGGCCCGACCAGTCGGGTCAGGTGGTACGACGTGCCGAGCTCTCCGACCGACAGACCGACCTTCACGAAGGCCGCGCTGAACTTGGCCGCGGGGTCACAGAGACGGATGTCGGCGGCCAGGGCCAGGGCCAGCCCGCCGCCCGTCGCCGGTCCGTGGACAGCGGCGATGACCGGGAAGGGCAGGAAGTGGATGCCCTGGATCCCGCCGGTGGCCGTCTCCTGGAACTTCAGGAACTCCCGGACCCCCATCTCCGTGATCTCGTGGACCTCGTCGATGTCGAAGCCGGCACAGAACGCGCGGGTTCCGGTGCCGGTCACGATCAGTGCCCGGAGGGGTGCGTCCCGAAGCGCGAACGCCGCCTCGCCGTACTCGCTGAACATCCGGATGGTCTGGCTGTTCATGCGGTCGGGCCGGTTGATGCGCAGCACGCCGATGTCGCCGGGGAGCACCTCGAAGGTGAGCTCCTGCAGGTCAGGGAAGTCGATGTTCACGACAGGCCTCTCGTCAGTCACGGTCATGGCTGTTCACTCCCCCTTGAAGACGGGCTTGCGCTTCTCCTTGAAGGCCGCGAGGGCCTCGGGCATGTCGGTGCTGCGGGTCAGCAGCGCCTGCCCTCGGTTCTCCAGCTCCAGAGCGGCGGCATAGGAGCCGATCTCCATGTTGGCGTGGAGGGCCCGCTTCGAGAGCTGGACGCCGCCCGGGCTGTTGGCGACCATCTGGCCGGCCAGTTCGAGCGCGTCCTCCATCAGCTTGCCGGGCTCGCTGACGGTGTTCACCAGACCGATCCGGGCGGCTTCCGCGGCGAAGACCATCCGGCCGGTGAAGCAGATCTCGCTGGTGACCGCCGGGCCGACGAGGCGGGTCAGCAGCCAGGAGGTGCCGAGGTCGCCAGCAGTCAGCCCGATCTTGACGAAGGCCGCGTTGAACCTGGCCTCGGGCGACGCGATCCGGATGTCGGCCTGCAGGGCGAGGGCCAGACCTCCCCCGGCAGCCGGGCCGTCCACCGCAGCGATGACCGGGACCCGGATCGTGCGCACCGAGAGCAGCGAACGTGCCGCCCGCTCCTGCTGGTTGAGCATCCCGATCGCGCCCAGGTCGGCGAGACCGTCGGCGTCGGCGAGGTCGTAGCCCGCACAGAAGGCGGAGCCGGCACCCGTCAGGACCAGGACGCGGAGGGAGTCCTCCTCGTTCAGGTCGAGCATGGCCCGCTCGAGCTCGACGAACATCTGGTTGGTCATTGCGTTGTAGCGCTCGGGACGGTTCAACGTCAGGACGACGACGCCCGGCGTCGCCTCCTCGAGAGTGATCGTGTCGTAGGTCCGGTCAAGGCTCTTCATCGGACTGCACTGCCTTCCTGGGTGGGTTCCGGCGGAGGCGGATCCGTCTGCGCGACCGCGCCGACTGCCTCCCACTCGTTGATCGTGTGGGCCGGGATGCCCCATCCAGCCAGGGCCTCCCGGGTGTTCTCCCCGGGTGCCGGTGGCGCACTGTCGACGTACGCCGGCGTGCGACTGAACCGGGGTTGGGGCACCGGCTGGGTGACTCCGGCGATGTCGACGAACGTTCCGCGAGCGACGTTGTGGGGATCGCTCCAGGACTCCTCGACCTCGAGCACCGGCGAGATGCAACCGCGGCCGGCGGCGCGCTCGACCCACTCCTCGCAGGTGCGGGCGATGACGGCGTCGGCGAAGACCTTCTTCATCTCCGGCCACCGCGATCGGTCGTCCTGGTGCGGCAACCCGCCCGGGTCGATCTCCAGGATCTCGAGCAGGTCGGCGTAGAAGTGCGCCTCGAGTGCCCCGACGGCCAGCCATCGGCCGTCCGCCGTCTCGTAGACGTCGTAGAAAGGAGCACCGGAGTCGACGACGTTGGTGCCGCGCTCGGTGTCCCAGGTCCCGGCGCTGACGAATCCGTGGAAGGCCGCGGCGAGCAGGGCCGAGCCATCGACCATGGCAGCGTCGATGACCTGTCCCCGACCGGAGCGCTGGGCCTCCCACACCGCCGACACGATGCCCAGCGCGAGGACCGCGCCGCCCCCGCCGAAGTCGCCGGCGAGGCTCAGCGGCGGCGTCGGTGGCGCTCCGTTGCGCCCCAGCAGGGAGAGCACCCCGCTCTGGGCGATGTAGTTGATGTCGTGGCCCACGGCCTGCGCCATCGGGCCGTCCTGGCCGTAGCCCGTCATCCGGCCGTACACCAGTCGCGGGTTGACGGCGGCACACGCGTCGGGGCCGATGCCCAGCCGCTCGGTCACGCCGGGCCGGAAGCCCTCGATGAGGGCGTCGGCACCGGCGACGAGGTCCAGGACCACCTCGCGGCCACGGGGGTTCTTGAGGTCGACGGCCACCGAGCGACGCCCACGGTGCATGACCTCGGTGCGGAAGTCGGCGTTGGGACCGACCAGCGCGGCGCCGCTGGTCCGGTCGACCCGGAGCACGTCGGCACCCAGGTCGGCGAGCAGCATCGCGCAGTACGGGCCGGGCCCGATGCTTCCGATCTCGACCACCTTGAGTCCGCGCAGGGGACCGGTGAACGATCGTTCCGCGACGGTCGCAGACATCCCATCACCTCCAGGGCGAGCGTAGGTCATGGATTAATGGTCAGGCCATACTTGGAGGCCCTGGAGGTGGAGACATTTCCACCGTTCAGAGCGCGATCAGCTCCTGGACCGCCCGGTCGCCGAGCTGCGACACCGGCCCTTCGCCGGCGAGCCTCCCCTTGCGGAGGGCGAGATAGCGGTCGGCGACCTTCTGGATCATCCCGATGTGCTGCTCCACCAACAGCAGCGCGGTCCCACGGGACCGGATCTCCTTCAGCGCCTCGACGATGGCATCGATGATCACCGGGGCGAGGCCCTCGGTCGGCTCGTCCAGCATGAGCAGGGACGGCCCCGCCATCAGTGCGCGGGCGATCGCGAGCATCTGCTGCTCACCCCCGGACAGTGAGGTGCCGGGCCGCTTGCGGCCACGAGCGAGATTCGGGAAGAGCTGGTACAGGTCATCGGTGGACCAGGTCGTGGGCCGGCCCGACGCGCGACCGAGCAGGATGTTCTCCTCGACGGTGAGGTTGCCGAAGATTCGCTTGCCCTGGGGCACCAGCGACACCCCGCGCGCAGTGGGCACATGGGCCCGACGTCCGACCGGCTCCCCGTCCACGAGGATCTCCCCCGTCACGGTGGGGACGCCGTACACCGACATCAGGGTCGTGGACTTCCCGGCGCCGTTGCGGCCGACGAGACCGACGGTCTCCCCGGGAAGGATCGCAAACGACAGGTCCTGCAGGATCACCGATCCCGCATAGCCGGCGTTCACACCACGGAACTCGAGGACAGGCGTGGCGGTCATGCGGCACTCCCCAGGTAGGCACGGATCACGTTCTCGTCAGCACGGACCTCATCGGGAGCTCCGCTCGCGAGCACCTTGCCCAGGTCCAGCACGGTGATCACGTCGCAGGTACGGAACACCCCTTCGACGTCGTGCTCGACCAGCAGTGCAGCGACATCCCGGTCCTTGCAGACGTCACGCACGTGCTGGAGCATGCGCACGGACTCGTCGTGGACGAGACCGGCACACGGCTCGTCGAGGAGCACCACCTTGGGTCGTCCGATCAGGGCGATGGCCAGGTCGACCGAGCGCTGGGTGCCGTAGGCGATCTCGGAGCACACCTGGTGCCTGATCGCGTCGAGACCCAGGGTCGAGACGATCTCGTCCAGGTCCTGCTCGTCGTTGCGGCGGGCGACCATCTCGAGCTGGTCGCCGACGGTCATCGATCCGAAGACGCTGGTGCGCTGGAAGGACCGCGAGAGGCCCTTCCCGCGACGCCACCGGACCGAGCGGCGCGTGATGTCGGCACCCTCGAAGGTGACCGTGCCCGCCGACGGGCGCTTGCGGCCGGAGAGCGCGTCGATGAAGGTCGACTTGCCGGCCCCGTTCGGTCCGATCACCCCGTGCACGACACCCGGCTCGAGCGCGATGTCCACACCTTCCAGTGCGACATGCGCGCCGTACCTCACGGTCAGTCCGCGGCCTTCGAAGATCGTCATCGACGTCCCTTCCTCATGCGGTGGTACAGCTTCTGGAACGTTCCGGTGATGCCACCGGGCATGAAGACCAGCACCAGGATCAGTGTCATGCCGGTGAAGAGGTGCAGGTTGCCGCCGAAGTTGAAGTTGGCCTGCGCGTAGACGAAGAGGAAGGTGCCCACGATCGGCCCGACCAAGAGGCCGAAGCCACCGATGAGCGCGGCGATCAGCGAGTCGCCGGCCTTGCTGAAGCCCAGGATGTCCGGTGAGACGTACCCGGCGTTGATGGCGAAGAGCGCACCGCCCACGGAGGCGACCGCGCCCGACAGGACGAAGGCGACCAGTCGCGGCCCGAAGGTGCCGTAGCCGGAGAAGCGCATCCGCTCCTCGTTCTCACGGATCCCCTCGAGGGTGGTGCCGAACCGGGAGCGGCCCACGACCCAGAGCAGCGTGGCACAAACAGTGAGCGCAACCCACGCCATCGGCCAGAACAGGCCGGGGTTCATGACGTCGGCCTGCCCCAGACCCAGGAAGGTCTGGTCGCGGTCGTAGCTGAGCAGCTTGCCGTCGTGCGCTCCGGTCAGCGGTCGCGCCGAGGTCTGCACACTGAGTGCGTAGAGCGCCTGGGACAGGGCCAGGGTCAGCATCAAGAACCCGAAGCCGGACGCGCGAACGACCAGGAGGCCCATCACCAGGGCGATCCCGGTGCCGACGAGGATGCCGAAGCCGACCGCGGTCGTCGGCGACCAGCCCCAGTTGGTGGTGGCGATGCCGACGCCGTAAGCCGCGGCGCCGAAGAACGCACCGTGCCCCAGACTGATGATGCCAAGGTGCCGGGCCAGGAAGCCGATGCCGATGGCGAGAAGGCTCAGGATCGTCGCGTCGACCACGAGGCTCATGCGGTACGTGTCCGTGACGACGTACGGCACGGCGAGGCCCGCGAGGAGCACGGCGAGTGCGATGCCGAGTCCGACCAGAGTTCCCTTCCAACGCCCCGGACCGGCGGGCGGAACGGCCACCATGGTCTCGGTGACGTCGTCGGTGGGGGCGGTCGTGGTCATGACACCCTCTTTCCGGCGAGCCCGGTGGGCCGCCACAGCAGGACGATCGTCAGTGCGGCATAGGGAACGACGACGGCCAGGCTGGGCGACCAGACCGTGGTGACGGTCTGGATGATGCCGAGGCCCATCCCCGCGATCATGGCGCCGGCGATGCTCCCGATGCCTCCGACCACGACCACGATCAGGACCGTGATGAGGAAGGCGTTGCCCATGCCGGGATCGAGGGCGATGTAGGGCGCAGCGAGCGCACCCGCCAGCCCGGCGAGCGCGGCTCCGACAGCCACGACGACCAGGCTGACGCGGTCGACGTTGATGCCCATGATCGCCGCTGTCTCGATGTCCTGGCTGGCGGCCCGGATGTGCAGACCGATGGAGGTGCTCCGAAGCCACACGATGAGCGCAGCGGCCAGCAGGACGGCGATCACGATGATCGCCAAGCGGTAGCTGGGGTACTCGATGCCGACGAAGCTCGTCGTGCCCTGCAGGAATTCCGGCGGGTTGACGCGAAGCGTGCTCTCGCCCCAGATCAGGACGACGAGTCGCTCCGCCATCAGGGCGAGCCCGAAGGTGATGAGTCCCAGCTCGATGTGGGAACGGTGCTGCAGGGGTCGGAAGAAGGCCAACTCCAGCACGACACCCAGGACGGCGAGCGCCAGCGGGACGACGAGGAGCGCCAGCCAGAACCCGGCCCGGTCCGAGACGGAGTAGGCGATGTAGGCCCCGGCCATGTAGAGCGCGCCGTGGGCGAAGTTCGCCACGCCGCGAAGCCCGTAGATCATGGCGAGCCCCGAGCTCAGCACCATCAGCAGGGACCCGAGGGCCACGCCATTGAGCAGTTGTGCTGCGTTCACGTTCGTCCCTTCGCAGGTGCTGGATGCCGGGATGCGCGCTCAGCGCACCCCGGCATCCGGGCAACTCAGAACTTGCAGGCGGAGTCGGGCTCGGGCGTGGTCACACCGGCATCGGTGTTGGTGAGGATGTCGAAGGCGAGTCCGTCCTCGCCCTTCACGACCTCACCGAGGTAGGAGTCGCGCAGGACCTGGCCGTCGGCGCCGCGCACGGTGACCTCACCCACGACCGTGTCCACCGTCAGGTCCTTGATCGCCTCGGACACCTCGGCGGGGTCGGAGCTGCCCGCCTTCTCGATCGCCGCGAAGAGGATCTGCGCAGCGGTGTAGTTGTCGGCCGGCACGTAGTAGGGCGCGGAGCCGTGGTCCTCGGTGTAGGCCTCGACGAACTCCTTGTTGAGCTCGTTGTCGCCCGCGGCGTCGTAGCCGACGTTGTTGTAGTAACCCTCGATCGAGTCGCCCAGGGTCTCGAAGAGCGGCTCGGAGACCATGTTCAGGCCCAGAACCGTCTTGAGCTGGGCATCGAGATTGAACTGCTCCGCCTGCTGGACGAAGGCGACGCCGTCCGCGCCGAACTCCACGGCGAACACCGCGTCCGCGCCACTGCCCTTGAGCTTGGTGATGTAGGAACCGAAGTCGGTGGTGTTGAGCGGCGCGAACTGCTCGAGCACGACCTGCTTGCCGGCCTTCTCGGCGGCCGCCTTGAAGGTCTCGGCAGCACTGTGCCCGGTGGCGTAGTCGACGGCCTGGATGGCCCACTTCTCGCCCGGCAGCTCGGTCAGCGAGGCGGCGAGCGCGTTCACGTCCATGCTCGTCGTCTGGACGACATGCACGGCGTACGGCGAGCACTGCTCACCCACGAGGGCGTCGTCCTTGCCCATGGCGTTGAACGACATCGCCCCCAGGCCCTCGAGCTGTGCGTTCAGGGCACCGTGCTCGGGAGAGGTCATGACGGCGCCGATGAACTGTGCGCCGTCCTGGGTGACCGCCTCCTTGGCGACCCGAAGAGTGGTCGCCGGGTCGGCGTCGCTGGACTTCTTGATCAGCTCGATCTTGCGGCCGTCGATCCCACCCTCCGCGTTGATCAGGCGCACCGCGGTCTCCCAGCCCTTGACGGCGTCGGTGCCGAACTGCGCAAGCGCACCACTGGTCGGCGGGATCAGCGCGATCTTGATCGGTCCGTCCTCACTGTCGCCACCCGAGCTGTCGCTGGCCGCACCACAGGCGGCCATGGTCGTTGCCAGGGTGACAGCACTTGCCGCTGCCAGCAGTCGTCGCTTCATCCGGAGATCTCCTCGGGTCATGGACCACCGGTGCTCGGTGTGTCTCACGTCACCAAAGTATGGTCCGACAGTTTGATCTATTCGACCCTACAAGGAGGGGTTCTTCTACCTCCTAAGAGGCAGTGACAGCTCCGCGGGTCCCCCCATGGGGGCACAGCGGCCGCCCGATCACCCCGGCGCGACGTTCTCAGGGATCTGCCGGGTCGCCGCCGTACGGCGCTCGGACCCGATGATCAGCACCACCGCGCCCACCACGGCGCCCCCGCCGACCAGCACCCCCACACCGACCTGCTCCGAGAGCACCACCGCCCCCAGGAGTACGGCGACGACGGGATTCACGTAGGCGTGGGTGGCCGTGAGCGAGAGCGAGACGTTCGAGAGCAGCCAGGCGAACGCGAGGTAGGCCGCGACCGAGCAGGCAAGGACCAGCCAGGCCATGGCCATCCAGCCTCGTGGCGAGAAGTCCGTGCCGAACTGCTCGCGGGTGGCGATCGCCAGCGTCGTCGACGTACCAGCGGCGACCAGTTGTTGGTAGGCCGCCACCGCAACGATGTCCTCCGGGACCCGGAGTCGGCCTTGGAGGAAGGATCCGACGGTCCAGCTGATGCTGGCAGCCAGGCAGAAGGCCGCACCCAGGAGCGGGAGCGCCTCCCCCGTGCGTTGCCCCAGACCCACCAGGGCGGCCAGCCCGAGGAATCCGATCGCGACGCCGATCAGGGTGGCCTTCGGGGGGCGGTCTCCGACGACGAGTCGAATCACCACCGCCCAGGCGGGCACCGTCGCCACGATCAGCGCCGCGACCCCGGAGGGGAGGCCCTGCACCTGGGCGAGCGCCTGGAAGCCGTTGCCGAAGCCGAGCAGGAGGATGCCGGTGACGAGCAGACCGCCGAGCTCTGCGCGTGTGACCCGCAGCGCCGAACGGCCGCGGCGCACCACGGCGATCGCGGCGAGGAGCGCCCCAGCGACGACATAGCGCTGAGCCATGGCCTGGAACGGGTCGACCTCGTCGACGACCAGCCGGATGGCGAGGTAGACCGACCCCCACAGGATCCAGACCGCCGCCATGCACACGACCAGGGTGGTCCTGTCGACCGGCGGCCGAGGCCCGGCCGGGCCGTCAGGCACGGTGCCGGGTCACGCGAAGTCGGGGCGCCGCTTCGCGACGAAGGCGGCGATGCCCTCCGCGGCCTCGCCGTCCTCGAAGAGGCCCTGTTCCTGGGCGCGCTCGAAGGCGATGCCCTCGGCCAACGGCATCGCGAAGGCCGCGTCGACGGTCCGCACCACGGCCAGTTGGGCCGGGAGCGAGGAGGAGGCCAGCTCACCGGCGAGCTGGAGTGCCGTGCCCACCACGTCGTCCTCGGTCACCCGGTCCACCAACCCGATGGCCAGCGCCTCGGCAGCCCCGACCTGGCGCGCCGTCAGCATGATGTCGAGCGAGCGACCACGTCCGACGAGCTGGGTCAGGCGCTGCGTGCCACCGGCACCGGGGATCAGCCCCAGCTTCACCTCGGGGAGACCGAGCTTGGCGCGCGGGCCGGCCACCCGCAGCGTGCAGGCCATGGCGAGCTCCAGCCCGCCCCCGAGGGCAAGGCCGTCGACCGCGGCGATCGACAGCCACGGCGAGGCGGCCAGTCGGTCGTTGACCTCGCGCATCTTGTCGCCGTACGCCAGGAATGAATCGGCGTCGATCGTCGACATGTGCTTGATGTCAGCGCCTGCAGCGAAGAACCCGTCCCGCGCCGAGGTGAT
Source organism: Nocardioides sp. Root190 (assembly GCF_001428565.1). Taxonomy (GTDB): domain Bacteria; phylum Actinomycetota; class Actinomycetes; order Propionibacteriales; family Nocardioidaceae; genus Nocardioides. The sequence goes on from NZ_LMIA01000010.1 coordinate 451,931, forward strand.
CACCATGACCTTGACGTCGCCGGCCTTCTCGGCCGCGTCGATCGCCTCGTGCAGACCGTCGAGGATCGGGATGCCCAGCGCGTTGGCGGGCGGGCGATCCATGGTCACGACCGTGACGCCGGGCGCTTCGGTGGTCCAGGTGACGACGGGGTTCTCGGACATGGTTCCTGCTCTCGGTTCGATGGTGGTGGGCGACGGCGGTCAGGGCCGGCGGGGGAAGCGACTGAACTCGGGGGCACGACGAGCCTTGAAGGCCTCGCGTCCCTCCTGCGCCTCCTCGGAGCCGTAGAAGAGGAGATTGGCGTCGTGCGCCAGCTGCTGGATGCCGGCGTAGCCGTCCTCGTGCGCGTGGAAGCTGAGCTTGGACATCCGCAACGCGCGAGGCGAGAGGGCGAGCATCTCCCGGCACCAGCGCACCGTTTCGGCCTCCAGCTCGGCCAGGGGGACCACGGTGTTGACCAGCCCCATCTCGAGCGCCTCACGCGCGTCGTACTGCCGGCAGAGGAACCAGATCTCCTTGGCCTTCTTGGGACCGACCAGGTCGGAGAGGATGCTCGATCCGTAACCGCCGTCGAAGGAGCCGACCTTGGGGCCGACCTGGCCGAACACGGCATTGTCGGCAGCGATCGTGAGGTCGCAGACCAGGTGGAGCACGTGACCGCCGCCGATCGCCCAGCCCGCGACCATCGCGACGATCGGTTTGGGACAGCGTCGCATCGCGACATGGAGATCCGTGACGTGGAAGCGGCCGGTGGCATTGTCGTCGAGCTTGTAGCCGCTGTCGCCGCGTACCCGCTGGTCGCCCCCGGAGCAGAATGCCCTGTCCCCGGCGCCCGTCAGGATGATCGCCCCGACCGACTCGTCCTCCCGAGCCGCCATCAGCGCACGATCGACCTCCACGAGGGTCTGCGGCCGGAAGGCGTTGTGGACCTCGGGGCGGTTGATCGTGATCTTGGCGATCCCGTCCACGGTGGTCTCGTAGACGATGTCGTCGTACCGGCCGCTCGCGGTCCAGTCGACGTCGTCGGCGGGGTGATTCATCCCTCTGCTCAGGCCATCGTGAGGCCGCCGCTGACGGACAGCGTCTGGCCGGTCACGAAGCCGGCGCCGTCCGAGGCGAAGAAGGAGACGGCCGGGCCGATGTCCTCGGGCGTGCCGAGGCGCTTCATCGGGACGGCGCTCGTCATGCCGGAGATGACCTTCTCGGCGTCGCCGCCGCCCGCACCATCGGCGAACTTGCGCAGCGCCGGGGTGTCGGTCGGGCCGGGGCACACGGTGTTGGCGGTGACGCCCTTGCGGGCGACCTCGCGGGCCAGGGTCTTGGTGAAGGCGATGATGCCGCCCTTGGCGCCGGAGTAGACGGCCTCCATGGAGGAGCCCACGCGGCCGGCGTCGGAGCCGATGTTGATGACCCGCCCGAAGCCGCGCTCCTGCATGCCCGGCACGACCTCGTGGATGACTCGAAGGGCGCCCTTGAAGTTGATGTCGAGGATCTTGTCCCAGAAGGCTTCGTCGGTCTGGACGAACTTCATGAAGTCGTCCCAGCCGGCATTGTTCACGACGACCTCGATCGGACCGAGCTCCTGCTCGACGGTCGCGACCGCGGCCTTGACCGACTCGGTCGACGTCACGTCGATCTGAACGGCGATCGCCTCACCGCCCGTCGCGCTGATTTCCTTGGCGGTCTCCTCGGCGACGGCGAGGTTCAGGTCGGCCACGACGACGCGGAAGCCGTCCCGCCCGAGAGTGGTGGCAATGCCCTTGCCGATGCCCTGGGCACCACCGGTGACCAGTGCGACGCGGTTGCTCATTGGTGTTCTCCTTCGAGTGGTGGGTTCAGCTGGCCGGGGACCAGATGACCGGCCCGGCGATGATCGAGTGGCTGGTGAGCTTGCGGCCCAGGGTGCTCTGGGCGTCCCGGGCGGCGTCGATGACGCGCTCGAGGTCGAGACCGGTGTCGACACCCATCTCATGGAACATCGAGACGAGGTCCTCAGTCGCGATGTTGCCGGTCGAGCCGGCCGGCACGGGGCATCCGCCGAGCTCGCCGAAGCTCGACTCGAAGCTGCGGCACCCGGCCTCCAGGGCGGCGTACGCGTTGGCGAGGCCCTGGCCGCGCGTGTTGTGGAAGTGGGCGGTGATCTCGACGCCGGGGAGGCGCTCGATCGCAGCCGCGAAGAACCGGTGGGCGTACGCCGGGTTGCACATGCCGGTCGTGTCTCCGAAGCCGATCTCGGTGGCGCCGGACTCGGCGAACTGCTCGGCGAGGCCCAGCACCCGGTCCATCGGCACCGCACCCTCGAAGGGGCACCCGAACGAGGTCGCGATCACCGCGCAGTAGGTGAGGTCCTCGGCGAGGATTCGCTTCCCCATCTGCATGACGTCGTCCATCGTCTCCTGGACACTCCGGTTGATGTTGCGCTTGTTGTGGGTCTCGCTCGCGCTGACGAAGAGGGCGATCTCCTCGAAGAGGTCACGGTGTCCCAAGGCGTTGTCGAGGCCCTTGCTGTTGGGCACCAGCACCATCCGCTGCACGTCGGCGGGGACGTCGATGCCCTGGAGCACGGCGACGCCGTCGGAGAGCTGCGGGATGACGTCGGGTCGCACGAAGCTGGCGACCTCGATGCGCTTGACCCCGGACCGGCCGAGGGCGTTGATCAGCCGGATCTTGTCGTCGGTGGCGATCGTCTCCGGCTCGTTCTGGAAGCCGTCGCGCGGACCGACCTCGCGGACGTGGACCGTGCGGTTCTCGTCCCGGGCGCTGTTGGGGAAGGTCGTGGTGCTGCTCATCGGTTCTCCTGCTCTGCGAGGCCTCGCTCGAGGCCCTCACGATGTTCGGGCGCCGCGACCTCGATGAGGCGCAGGGCGCGTTCGGCGACGGTGCAGCCGGTCAGCATCGCGACGCCGTGCTCGGTCACGACGGCGTCGACGTCGACGCGAGCGGTGGTGACCACGCCGCTCGCCAGTGCCGGGACGATCGTGGACTGCGCACGTTCGCCCGATCCGACCGTCGCTCGAAGCGCGATGATGGAGCGCGATCCTGTCAGCGAGGCGGCACGGCTGAAATCGACCTGTCCGCCGACGGCGCCGATGTGCACGCCGCGGGCGAGCTCGGCGCCCACCTGGCCGAGCAGGTCGACCTCGATCGCAGAGTTGATCGACACCAGGGACTGCAGCTGGGACAGGACGGCTGGCGAGTGGGTGTAGCTGGCGGCGCGGAACTGGATCGGCTCGTCACCCATACGCGCGTAGCCCGCGGTGCTGCACAGGGCGGCACCCGTGACGACGAGGCCGCGGTCGATCTCCTTGCACGCACCCGTGATGACGCCCTTGTCGACGAGCGTCAGCACGCCGTCAGTGATCATCCCGCTGTGGAAGCCGAGGTCCCGGTGGCCCGCGAGGGCCTCCAGGACGGCCGACGGCAAGGACCCGACGCCGATCTGGATGGTGGCGCCGTCGTCCACGATGCCCGCGACGTGGCGGGCGATCGACCGGTCCACGTCGTCCGCCGGCTTCGACGGCGCGTCCCTCAGCGAACGGTCGGTCTCGATGACCGCGGCGAAGGCGGACAGGGGCAGGCGTGGTCCCCCGGAGGTGCGCGGCATCTGCTGGTTGATCTCGGCGATCACGGTGCGCGTGTGGAGGAGCGCGTCGGCGACGTACTCGACCCCGGTGCCGAGGGTGACCAGGCCGTCGCGATCAGGCGGCGAGACCTGGACGAGTCCGAGGTCGTTGGGCAGCTGGCCGGTCGCGAACATCCGCGGGAGCGCGGAGTAGTGGCACGGCACGACCTGGAGCTGGCCCTGCCGGCTCAGCGACCGCAGCTGCCCGAGTCCGCCGTAGGACAGCACGGTGAGCTTCTCGGGCAGGTCGCCGGAAAGGCGCTCGTTCCAGGTCAGGCCCGAGAAGGCCCGCACCGGGCCGACCCGGTCCACTGCATCGAGCACCTGGTTGACGAGGGGCTCGGGCTCAGCGCTGCCCTGGCCCCACCACACTCCGTCACCCGGGTTCAGGAAGTCCGCGACGTCGAACATCGCGGCCTCAGACCCGCTGGATCAGCGTCGCAGTGCCGAGGCCGCCGCCGCAGCACATCGTCACGAGACCGATCTCCACGTCGCGACGCTCCATCTCCGCCAGGAGGGTCGCGAAGAGCCGGGAGCCGGACGCACCCACGGGGTGGCCCAGGGCGATCGCGCCGCCATTGACGTTGACGCGGTCCATGTCGGGCTTGAGCTCTCGCTCCCAGGCGAGCGCGACGGAGCTGAACGCCTCGTTGACCTCGAACAGGTCGATGTCGTCGATCGTCATGTTGTTGCGCTCGAGCAGCTTGCGCGTCGCGGGGATCGGGCCGGTCAGCATGATCAGCGGGTCGACACCGACCGTGGTCTGGTCCAGCACCCTGGCCCGCTTGGCGAACCCGTGCCGTTGCACCGCGTCGTCGGAGGCGAGCAGCACCCCGGCCGCGCCATCGGTCAACGGTGAGGACGAACCCGCCGTCACCGCGCCGGTCTCGGGCCGGAAGATCGTCTTCAGACCGGCCAGGCTCTCCAGGCTGGTGCCCGGCCGAACGCTCTGGTCGCTCAGGCGCACCTCGCCGTCGAGCTCCATGGGGATGATCTCGCGCTCGAACCGTCCGGCCTCGATGGCCTCGGCTGCGAGCCGGTGGGAGCGGACGGCGAACTCGTCCATCTCCTCCCGGGAGATGCCCCACTGCTCGGCGATGCGCTCGGCGCTCTCCCCCATGGTGGGGAAGTCGTAGAGCTCCTTGAGCTCGGCGGGCCAGGCGGCGCCGTACATCTCCTCGATCTTCACGACGGCGTCCATCGGAATGTGGCCCATGTTCTCGACACCACCCGCGAGGACGACGTCATGGGTCCCGGAGGCGATCAGCGCGGCTGCCATCTCGACAGCGGTCTGCGCTGAACCGCAGCGGCGGTCGATCACGGTCGCCGGGACTTCGGGGGGATAGCCCGCCTGCAGCCAGGCATTGCGGGCCACGTTGCGGGACTGCTCACCGAACGGCGCCGTGCAACCGATCAGCAGGTCCTCGACGTCCCCGGGTGCGATGCCGGTGCTGTCCAGGATCGCCGTGTAGACGGCCCCGAGCATCTGGTTCGGGTGCACGTCACGGAACCAGCCGCGGTCGGGGTGTGCCTTCCCCATCGGGGTGCGCAGTGCTTCGACGATCCAGGCGTCGCGTCCGGTGAGCGGCATGTCAGATCACCGTTCCGCCGTCGACGGCCAGGACCTGGCCGGTGATGTACGACGCCGCATCCGAGGCGAAGAAGACGAAGGTCGACGCGATCTCCTCCGGGTCCGCCCAGCGGCCGAGCGGGATCCGGGCAAGAGTCAGCTCCGCGAGCTTCTCGTTGCTGCGGATGTTCTCGGTCATGTTCGTCGCCGCCAGAGGCGCGATGGCGTTCACCGTGATCTGCTTGCGCGCGAGCTCCTTGGCCAGGGACTTGGTGACGCCGAGGATCCCGGACTTCGCTGCGCTGTAGTTGACCTGGCCGATGGTGCCGACGAGGCCTGCCGCAGAGGTGACGTTGAGGATCCGGCCGGTGCCGTCGGTGGCCAGGAAGGGCAGCGCCGCCTGGCTGACGGTGAAGGTGCCACCGAGATGGACGCCGACGACGAAGTCGAAGGCATCCTTGTCCATCTTCGAGAACATCGCAGGCGCGATGGCACCTGCGTTGTTGACGACGATGTGCAGCGTCCCACCCGTCAGGTCGGCAGCCTGCTGCGCAGCGGCAGCGGCGCCCTCGGCGTCACGGACGTCGAGCGCGGCCGACTCGGCGCGTCCACCGGCGGCGACGATTTCCGCGGCGACCGCGGCGGCCGAGTCCTTGTCGAGGTCGGTCACCATCACGGCAGCACCGGCGAGCGCATAGGCCTTCGCGACAGCCGCACCGATGCCATTCCCGGCACCCGTGAGGAGTGCCGACCGGCCGGTCAGGTCGAAGGGGGAGGTCATCAGTAGCTCCTGGGAAGGCCGAGGACGTGCTCACCGAGATAGTTCAGGACCATCTCCTGGGAGATGGGGGCGATCCGGGTCAGTCGCGCCTCCCGGAAGTAGCGGGCAACGTGGTACTCCTCGGAGTACCCCATTCCACCGTGGGTCTGCAGTGCCCGGTCCGCGGCGTCGAAGCCGGCGTCGGCGCAGAGGTACTTGGCCATGTTGGCCTCCCGTGCGCAGGGCAGGCCGTTGTCGTAGAGCCAGGTGGCCTTGCGCAGGACGAGCTCCGCCGCGTCCAGACGGGCCAGCGAGTCGGCCAGCGGGAACTGCAGGCCCTGGTTCATGCCGATCGGACGTCCGAACACCTCGCGCTCGTTGGCGTAGCGGACACCGCGCCGCAGGGCGGCACGACCGATGCCGAGAGCCTCGGCAGCGACCAGCATGCGCTCGGGGTTGAGGCCGTCGAGGATGTACTTGAAACCCTTGCCCTCCTCGCCGATGCGGTGCTCCTCGGGGATCCGGAGGTCGTCGATGAAGAGCTCGTTGGACGTGACAGCGTTGCGACCCATCTTCTGGATCGGACGGATGTCCACGTGGGCGCGGTCCAGGTCGGTGAAGAAGAGGGTCAGGCCGTCGGTCTTCTTCGGGGAGTCCTCGAACTTCGCGGTCCGGGTCAGGAGCAGGATCTTCTCCGACTCCATGGCCTTGGAGATCCACACCTTGCGGCCGTTGACGACGTAGTCGGACCCGTCACGCTTCGCGAAGGTCGTGATCCGGGTGGTGTCCAGGCCGGCACCAGGCTCGGTCACACCGAAGCAGACGTGCAGGTCGCCGTTGACGATGCGCGGCAGGTTCTCCTGCTTCATCTCCTCCGAGCCGTGAACGATCACCGGATGCATCCCGAAGATCGACAGGTGCATGGAGCTCGCGCCGTTCATGCCGGCACCGGACGCGGCGACCTCCTCGAGGAGCAGCGAGGCCTCGGTGATGCCGAACCCGTGGCCGCCGTACTCCTCCGGCGTGGTGATGCCGAGCCAGCCGCCTTCAGCGAAGGCGTTGTAGAACTCGGTCGGGAACTCGTGCTTCGAGTCCTTCTCGAACCAGTACTGGTCGTCGAACTTGCCAGCGAGGTCAGCGACCGCCTTGCGGATGGTCTGCTGGTCGTCGTTGAGATCGAAATCCACGGTGGGTCCCGTCCTGATCGGAGAAAGGGATCTGCCTGCGCAGTCCCGACTTTATGGCACGACTATAACAAATGGTTAGACCAATAACTACTGTGAGTTCACTGTCGCCGGAAGCAGTTCCAGGCCGTCGGCGATGCGGTCGTTCCACGCCGCCGCGGAGCCGAAGAGGTGCTCGTCCAGACGCGCCCGCTTGAAGAACAGGTGGAGGTCGTGCTCCCACGTGTAGCCGATCGCGCCGTGCATCGTCAGGGACGAGTCAGCCGCGCGACCAGCGGCAGCCGTGACCTGGGCCTTGACCGCGGCGGCATGCAGAAGGCTGTCGGGACCACGACCCTCGACCGAGGCCGCCGCGTAGTAGACACCGGAGCGTCCGGCTTCGAGGTCGACCAGAATGGTCGCGGCTGCGTGCTTGACGGCCTGGAAGGAGCCGATCGGGACACCGAACTGATGGCGCTGTCCGCTGTACTCCACCGCGAGGTCCAGCATTCGCTGCATCGCACCCAGCGCGTCTGCTGCCACCAGCACTCCCGCGAGCTCGGTGACCCTCGACAGCGCCGCACCGGCGTCGACGTCCAGCACCTCGGCCCTGGCCCCCGACAGACGTACGTCAGCAACCGAGCGCGATCGATCGAGCAACACGCGCGGTGTCACCGAGACTGCAGGGTCGCTCGGATCCACGACATGGAGCTGCGCAGACGGCCCCGTGCCGGCCAGCACCACGAGGACTCCCGCCCGCTCCGCACCGAGAACGCGGCGCACCACACCCGTCAGTCGACCGTCCGCGTCGACCGAGAACGCGGGCGCCCGGTCCGGCAGGACCTCCGCCGGGACCACGACCGCGGCATTGCCTCCGTCGAGTGCGGCCTTCAGCAGATCGGGCCGTGCCTCCAGTGCGGGCACCGCGAGTGCGGTGGCCAGCCAGGCCGCGCTCGGGGCAGCGACCCGGGCCAGTTCCTCGGCCGTGATGGCCAGCTCGACCACACCTCCACCCTGGCCGCCGAGTTCCTCGGCAACGCCGACGCCGGCCATCCCGTCACCGACGAAGCGCTGTTCGAATCCGGCCGAGTCAGCGTCTCCGCCCTCGACCCCCAGCCAGGCTCGCACCTTGTCGGAGCCGGCGACGTCGGTGAGCCAACCCCGGAGGGCCTCCCGGTAGGCCTCCTGCTCTTCAGAGAACTTCCACTGCATGACGCTGCCTTTCCACTGTGCGTTGGTCCAGTCGGGCGCGCTGGGCCTTCGACCGTTCGAACGTGGCGACTGTTAGTTTGGGTACGACCAAATGAGCGGACAGGTCCGCAGAGAAACGGTGGGAAATGACTGACTCCACGAACGCGGCGCCGGCCTCCGGCAGCATCAGGGCGGACGTACAGCTCTCGCCCATGCAGGTCCCGAAGGCCTCCGACGTCCTCGCCGACGACCTGCGCGAGCGGATCCTGCGTGGCGACTTCCCCGAGGGCACCGCTCTGCCGCCCGAGCGCGAGCTCGTCGCGCAGACCCGGATGAGCCGGACGACTGTCCGTGAGGCGCTGCGCATCCTCGAGGTCCAGGGCCTGGTGCAGATCCGCACCGGCCGTTCCGGCGGCGCCTTCGTGAAGCGACCGGGCGAGGAATCGATCGCCAGCACGGTCAGCCTGCTGATCCGCGGCCGACAGGTCCGCCTCGCCGCGCTGCTCGAGACCCGCGAGGCCGTGGAGCCGGCGTGCGCGCAGCTCGCCGCGAAGTACCGCACCGACGCGGACCTGGTCGCACTCGACCGCGCCAACGACGCCATCGCGCTCGAAGGTCCACTCGCCGACTTCCTCCAGGCCAACGTCGACTGGCACGTCGCCGTTGCCGTCGCATCCCACAACGAGCTGCTGACGGGCTTCATGGGCGCCCTGTCGCGTGCCATCTACGCCGCCACCGACAACCAGGGCTTCATCAACGCCGAGGTCCGAAAGACGACCCTGCAGGCCCACCGCAACATCACCGAGGCGATCCGCAAGCGAGACGTGGCGGCAGCCGGCCGACGGATGACCAAACACGTCCACGAGTACGCCTCCGCGGTGCTCGAGGTCGAGGACCGCACCGCGATCGACGTCCCCGGGGACTGAACGCTCACCGCACGCCCGGGCCGAGCGCGAACTCGGCCTGGGTCTTGGCCCGGATCTCGTCGAGCGACACTCCCGGCGCGATCTCCAGCAGCGTCGCGCCGCTGTCGCCACGACGGTCGATCTCGAACACGCCGAGATCGGTGATCAGCATGTCGACCACGCCCTTGCCGGTCAGCGGCAGCGTGCACTCGGACTTGAACTTCGAGTCGCCCGTCTTGTCGCAGTGATCCATCACCACGACGATGCGGCGGACACCGGCCACCAGGTCCATCGCACCGCCCATGCCCTTGATCATCTTGCCGGGCACCATCCAGTTCGCGAGGTCGCCGTTCTGCGAGACCTCCATGCCACCGAGGATGGACAGGTGGACGTGGCCACCGCGGATCATTCCGAAGGAGTCGGCGCTGGAGAAGTAGCTGGATCCCGGCAGATCGGTGATGGTCTGCTTGCCGGCGTTGATGAGATCCGGGTCCAGCTCACCCTCGTACGGGAACGGCCCGATGCCCAGGAGTCCGTTCTCGGACTGCAGCGTCACCGTCATCCCCTCGGGCACCATGTTCGCCACCAGGGTGGGGATGCCGATCCCCAGGTTCACGTAGTAGCCGTCGCGCAGTTCCCCTGCGGCGCGCGCGGCCATCTCGTCACGGTTCCAGGGCATTACACGGTCTCCTTCGTGGCACGCGGACGCGTGGTCGGGCGCTCGATGTGCTTCTCCCGCATGGTCGAGGCGACGATGCGGTCGACGAAGATGCCGGGGGTGTGGACCGAATCCGGGTCGAGGGAGCCGACGGGAACGATCTCCTCGACCTCAGCGATGGTGAGGCGACCGGCGCTGGCGATCATCGGATTGAAGTTGCGCGCCGTCTTGCGATAGACGAGGTTGCCCTCGGTGTCGGCCTTCCAGGCCTTCACCAGGGAGATGTCAGCAGTGAGCCCGCTCTCCATGACGAACCAGTCGAGCGTGCCGTCCGGGTTCGGGAACTGCCGCGTCTCCTTGCCCTCCGCGATGATCGTGCCGTAGCCCGTGCGGGTGAAGAAGGCCGGAATGCCCGCGCCGCCGGCGCGGAGGCGCTCGGCCAGCGTGCCCTGCGGGTTGAACTCGATGTCGATCTCGTTGCTCATGAAGGCCTGGGCGAGAATCTTGTTGTCGCCGGCGAAGGACAGGATGACCTTCTTGATCTGGCCGTTGGCGAGCACGTGCCACATGCCGTGGTCGTCGCAACCGACGTTGTTGCCGATGACCGTGAGGTCCTTCGCGTTCGAGTCGCGCAGGGCCATGATCAGGTCGACCGGCACACCGCACAGACCGAAGCCGCCGGCAGCGACGACCATGCCGTCACTCAGCTGACCGGCCAGTGCCTCAGCCGCACTGTTGAAGATCTTCGAACTCACGACGTCACCTCTCACTTGGAACGGGGCATGCCGAGGATGCGCTCGGCGGCGATGTTGCGCTGGATGTAGGTCGAGCCGCCGGCGATGGCGGTCCCACGGCTCTGGTTGGCCAGTCGGAGCCAGGCCTTGGTCGCACCGAGCTCGTCGTCTGCCTCGGAGAGGTCGAACTGACCACCGAGAGGAGCGAGGGACAGCCGGAAGTCCGCGAGGTCCTCCACGAGCGGGCAGAAGTAGAGCTTCCCGATCGAGGTGACCGGCCCCGGGGGCGCACCGGCAGCGGCGCCGCTGACGACGCGCTGGCCGATCGTCTTGTGGATCAGCGCGCGCGACCACAGGTCGGCAACCTTTTGGCGCACCCTCGGGTCAGCGCCGAGGGGACGGCCGGAGTCGTCCTGCATGCCCCGGATGTCCGCCACGACCTCGGTCACGGCCTTCGTCGTGTTGACCCGACCGGTGGCGATCGCCACCCGCTCGAAGGCCAGCGTGCCCATGGTGATCTTCCAGCCACCGTCGACCTCGCCGACGACGTACTCGTCCGGCACGAAGACGTCGTCAAGAAAGACCTCGTTGAACTCCGCCTCACCCAGCATGTGCTGGAGCGGACGCACCGTGACACCGTCGCTGTCCATCGGCAGCAGGAAAAACGTGATGCCCTTGTGTCGGGCCTTGTCCGGGTCGTTGCCGCCCGTCCTCGCCAGGAGGATCGCGTGAGCGGCGATCTGGGCTCGGCTGGTCCAGATCTTCTGGCCGGTGATCCGCCACCCGCCGTCGACCTTGACCGCCTTGGTCCGCAGACTGGCCAGGTCGGAGCCGGCGCCGGGCTCGGAGAAGAGCTGGCACCAGATCTCCTCGCCCGCGAGGATCGGCTTCAGCAGACGTGCCTTCTGCTCGTCGGTGCCGAAGTGCGCGATGGTCGGTCCGCAGAAGTCCTCGCCGATGATGTTCAGTCGTTCGGGAGCACCGGCGAGATCGCACTCCTCACCGAAGATCGCGCGCATCCGCTCATCCAGGCCCTGGCCGCCGTACTCCTTCGGCCAGGTGAGGCCTGCCAGGTCAGCGTCACAGAGCATCTGCTGCCACTGCCGCCAGAACGGCACCTTCTCCTCCAGGCCGGGCGGCTCGGGCCACGACAGCTGGGGCAGGGCATCGGCGAGCCACGCGCGCACACGGGTGCGGAAGGCTGCCTCGTCGGGGGCGTCAGCGAGATCCATGCCTTCTCCTGTGGTCGGCCGATGGGTCGGCCGTCGCAGGAAGATTCGGCGACCGATAACTGGTCCCGACATTACAATGGTCAGACCGAATAGGCAACGGCCACTGTGGGTCAGTCCTCCCGTGCACCGATCGTCAGCCGGAGGTACTGGGAGATCGCCTCGGCCCGGTTCTCGACGCGCAGCTTGCGCAGGATCTGCTTGACGTGGGACTTCACCGTCCCGGTGGCGATCACCAGACGCTGGGCGATGCGGTCATTGGTCGCACCCGTCGCCATCAGCCCGAGCACCTCGAGCTCTCGCACGGTCAGCAGTGTCTCGAGCACTCGCGGGCGCTCGAGCTCGACGGGTCGTGCCGGGCGGGTGATGCCGATCGACGTCGCCTCGTCCCTCGTCACCAGGTCGATCGTGTGCGAGGCCAGTTCCTCGAGCACCGACTCGACGCCGCGCATGGCCGCTCGCACCTGCTCCCGCTGCTCACGGAGGCGCTCGAGCAGCACAGCCCGCTCGAAGACCTGCGCGAAGCCGATGGCGAAGAACCACAGCATGTCGCGGTCGAGCTCGGTCATCTCCACACCACGGTGGTCAGCGTGCAGGAGCCCGATGACTCGCTCACCCGAGAGGATCGGCGCCGCGACGTACGACGTGAGGTCGGACGCGCGCGCCATCGGTCCGTACACCCGAGGGTCCTCCGCAGCGCGAGCCACGATCGCCGGCTCGCGGCGCCGAACGAGCTCGCTCTCCAGCAACATGTGTGACAGCTCGATCCTGGGCACTTCGCGGATCCAGTCACGGAACGTGAGCTCGGTGTCGCCGATGCTCGTCGCATGGCTGCGCCACGGACGCCACGTGTCGTCCTCGACCCGGGACAGCATCACCCTCTCGAAGCCACCCGCCTCGGCCGCCGCAGCACAGACCATCTCCAGCAGCTCGTCCTGGTCGGTGACCGGTCGCAGTCGCGCCAGGCCACGGTCGAGCTGGTCGAGCCGGCGCAGCCGCTCGTGCCCCAGGTGGTCATGGACGGCAAACCGCACGGCGTGGACCTCGTGCAGGACCTGACTCACCAACGCCACCTCTGGCGGCGCCGGAGGTCGCTCCGGGTCGATGAGGCACTCACGGAGGATTCCTCCCAGGATCGCGAGCTGTCCGTCCAGCGTGCGCAGGTCTGCGGACGCGACCTGCGCCACCTCGTCGGCGTACTCGAGCCGCTCGAGGACGGCGAGCTCCCAGAGCAGGTCGACGGCAGCGGCGTGCGCTGCCCGACCGCGCTCAGCGAGCGCACCGCGACGCCGCGACGCTGCGGACCTGTCGGTGTCCATGGGTCCCACCTTGCCCGACGCGGCCTGTCCCGCCGCGTCGACTGACATTCGTGAACGATCGTTCCGCACCATGGTAGTCTCCCTTCGTGCCGCGGGACCGACGGATTCTTGACGCCGCTGCCCTCGCGTTCCACGAGAAGGGCTTCCACGGGGTCGGGATGGACGAGCTCGGCACCCGCTCCGGCCTGAGCGGACCGTCGTTGTACCGCTACTTCTCCGGCAAGGACGAGATCCTCGCGACCCTGCTGGATCAAGCGATGGACGAGCTGCTCGGCGCGACCGCGCCCGTCGAGGACGACCCGGTGCGCGACCTCCACCGGGCCCTGCGCCACCACGTCGAGTTCGCCCTCGCGAACCGACCCCTGATCACGCTGTACCAGCGCGAGGTCCGGTCCTTGGTCGAGCCGTGGGCGAAGTCCTTCACCCGCCGCCGCGCGCAGTACACCCGCCAGTGGGAGGCACTGGTCGCCCGCGCCCATCCGCACCTGGACGACACCACGGTGGCGGCCACGACCCAGGGCTGTCTCGGCCTGGTGTTCTCGGTCGCCGGCTGGCCGGATCGGGTGCTGTCCACCCCGCAGGTCGCCGACCTGATCCTCGACCTGGTCACCCGCGGGGTGGACGGCGCCGGCTCAGCGGCCTGAGCGGAAGTCCCACATGCCGGCTGCGATCCGTCGGTACTGCAGCTCATCGGAGCCTTCAGTGATGCGGTAGCGCCGGTGGTGGCGGTAGATGTGCTCGAACGGCTGGTGCCTGCTGTAGCCGACGCCTCCGTGGATCTGCATCGCCCGGTCCGCCGCATCGCAGGCCAGTCTGTTGCCCCGGACGTTGACCATCGAGACCTTGTCGCTCACTGCGGTCTTGCCGTGCACGTCCATCTCCCAGGCGACCTTGGCGATGGTGTTGCGGACCAGCTCGGCCTCGGTCTGCAGCTCGACCAGCTGCCACTGGATGCCCTGGTAGTCGCGCATCTGCTGGCCGAAGAGCCGCCGCTCCTCGGTGTACTCGACCGCCCGGTCGATGCAGAACTGCGCAGCGCCGAGGGAGCTGGCGGCCTGCCGGATGCGGTTCTCGTGCACGAAGAGCTGGGCGCAGTCCAGGCCGCGGCCCTCCTCGCCGATCATCGCCGCATTCGGGACCCGGACCCCGTTGAGGTTCACCTCGGCGTGGTCCGTCGGCATGTTGAAGGTCCACCAGTAGAACGGAACCTCGAAGCCCTCGGCGTTGGTCGGGACCAAGAAGGCGGAGATCCCCTCGGCCTTGCCGTCCTCACCGCTGGTGCGGGCGAAGACGAGGTCGATCTCGGCCACGTCGACCACGCTGTTCCAGCGCTTGGCACCCGTGATGATCCAGTCATCGCCGTCGCGGACTGCGCGGGTCTCCAGCCAGGTCGCGTCGCTGCCGTGATTCGGCTCGGTCAGGCCGAACGCCATCTCCATGTCTCCGGAGACCAGTCGCTCGAGGTAGAGCGCCTTCTGCTCAGGGGTGCCGTACTCGTGGAGCACCAGAGCCAGCGGGACGTTGGCGACCATCGACGCCTCGTGGCTGAGTTCCGCGTGCAGACCCGGACCACGGCGGGCCAGGTGCTCGCGGATGACGGCCATCGCGACGTTCGAGCCGTCCTGCCCACCCAGCGCCTGGGGCAACGGGTAACGGTAGAACCCGGCCTTGTCGGCCAGCACTCGTGCCTCGTGCATGATCTCGCGCCACCGTCGCGTCGGGATGCCACCGCGCTCGACATCAGTGCGGGAGAACTCGCGCCGGTGGTCGAAGTACTCCGGGTTGGCTTCCTCGATCGGCTTGATCGAGGTGTCGATGAAGGTGTCGAGGTCGGCGATGAACGAGGTGATGTCCTCGGGGATCGACCAGTCCATGGGGATGCTCCCTAGCTGTGGTTCGCGGATCGCCGACGCTAGGCCGGATGCTCCCGACCCGCGCCGATCGCACGGCACCCCGCTGTGGGGATCTCCACCTCCGTTCCCACGGACCGTCGCGCACCGCGGCTCGGCGGGCGACGATGCGGACATGAGAACCCTCAACGCCGTGGACGAACTGCGCGCACTGGTGGGCGAGAGGCTCGGCACGAGCTCGTGGCACGAGATCACGCAGGAGCGGATCCAGGCCTTTGCCGACGCCACCGAGGACTGGGAACGGATCCATGTCGACCCCGATCGCGCGGCAGCGACCCCCTTCGGTGTCACCATCGCGCACGGCCTGTTCACGCTCTCCCTCGGACCGAAGTTCCAGTACGAGGTCCTCGAGATGAACGGCCATTCGCTGGCGCTCAACTACGGCTACGACAAGGTGCGCTGGATCTCGCCCGTCAAGGTCGGCTCCCGGCTCCGGATGTCCCTGGACCTGCTCGCGCACGAACCCCTCGAGGGTGGCTCGATCTTCCGGACCCGACAGCACTTCGAGATCGAGGGACAGGACAAGCCGGCCTGCGTGGCCGAGTCCCTCTTCGCCTACTTCGACTGACCTCCCAGGAGAAACCCCATGCGCGCAGTAGTCATCGAGACCCTCGACGGACCCCGTTCAGCGGCCGTCCATGACATCCCCGCCCCGGCCGGTGCCCACCGGCGGGCCGATGGGAGGCGGGTGCTCGTCGACGTGCACGCCGTCGGGCTGTCCTTCATCGATCCGCTCCAGACGTGGGGTCGCTACCAGGCCGGCGTCGACGCGCCGTACGTCTGTGGCTCGGAGCTCTCCGGTGAGGTCGTCGAGGCGCCGGAGGACTCCTGGCTCACGGCGGGCGACCGGGTCGCCGGCATCGTCTGGCAGGGCGCGATGGCCGAGCAGGCACTGGCCATCGACGACTACCTGGTCAGGCTGCCTGACTCGATGTCGTACGCCGAGGGCGCCGCCATCTACATGAACTACTCGACCGCCTGGTACGCCCTCGATCGGGCCGGGGCGAAGGCGGGCGAGACCGTCCTGGTCACCGGCGCCGCCGGTGGCGTCGGCACCTGCGTGCTCGACCTCGGCGAGGCGTTCGGTGTCTCCACGATCGCACTGGTCTCCAGCGACGCGAAGGAGAAGGTGGCCCGCGAGGCTGGCGCCACGCACGTCGTCCGCTCTGACGGGGACTGGCTGGCCGAAGTCCGTGCACTGACGGGCGGACGTGGGGTGGAGGTGTTCGTCGACATGGTGGGCGGCGACGGCTTCCTCGACACGGTTCGCTCGCTGCGGATCGGCGGGCGCGGCGTCATCGTGGGCTTCGCGGGCGGCAGCATCCCGGAGCTGAAGATGAACCGGCTGCTGCTGCGCAACCTCACCCTGACCGGCATCACGATGGATGTGATGGAGACCGAGCACCCCGGGACGCTGGAGCGGGTGCGTCGCGGCGTGCAGTCACTGCTCGACGCGGGTCGACTCACACCCGCGATCGGCGGACTCTTCCCGATGGAGCAGGCCGCCGACGCACTCGCGAGTCTCGACGAGCGAGGATCCGTGGGCAAGGTCGTCGTGACGGTGCGCTGATCCGCCGCCCCCTGCCCGTCAGTCGTCCAGCGCTTCGTGCCCAGCCGCCAGGACGGCCTCGAGGTGGCGGGCCGCGACGGTGATCTTGGGGTCCGGCAGGTCGCGCTTGCGCTCGCGCTTGTGGATCACGGCGACCGTGGCGGCGACCTTGTAGTGGCACACTGCCTCGAACCAGGCGAGCTCCTGCTGTGCCGACTCGACCTCCTCGTCGGTCGCGCCCTGGGCGATGCGGCTGTCGGCGTATGCCTCCACCATCTCCTCGCGCGAGGGCATCCGGTCGCCGGCAGCGAGGTCGGCGGCCGACCGCTCCGCGTGGAAGACGTGCGCGGGTGCCAGGTGCATCAGGAGCCACGCGAGATCGGTGCGCGGGTCGCCGACCGACCAGATCTCCCAGTCGATGACCGCCGAGAGATCGGGACCGCTGAACAGCATGTTGGCCAGTCGGTAGTCCCCGTGCAGCAGGCGCGGCGCGATGCCGACGGGGGGATGCTCCGCCAGCCGGGCGTGCAGCTCCTGGTGGCCCGGCGCGATGTCGGCATCAACGGTGGCGAACAGTCGGTGCCAGCGCGCCAGCTCCTCCTCGACGCCGACGACCGGCTCGTCGTCGAGCCCGAGCGAGTGGGGCGTCTCGGCCTGGAGCCTGCCGAGCGCCTCGGCCGCCGCCAGCATCCTGCGTCGTACGACGTCCGGGCCGGGGGGCGCCTCGGAGAGGTCGAGCAACGGCTCGTAGGCCTCGCCCGGACACTTCGTCATCGCGAACAGTGGAGGCACAGCGGGTGGGTCGCCACCGTCGTCGAAGACCACCGCTGGGACAGGGAAGCCGATCAGGCCGTCCAGCCGATCGAGCAGCCTTGCCTGCCGGAGCACGTCACGGTTGCGCACCGGAGCGAGCCCGGCCGGCGCGACCTTGAGAACGATCGGGAGTTCTCCGTCCTCCCGCAGGAGGGTGGATGCGAAGGTGAGGCTCGAGACGCCCCCCTCGAGGCGGTGGACCTCGCCCAATCGAGCGTCGGGCCACGTCCGCCGGGCGACGGTGGCGACGCGCTGGATCAGGTCCTCCACGCTGTTCTCCTGCATTCGTCCACCCTGCTGTCACCCGACGGAGTCGACAACGCCTCCGCGCCGCGACGGTGGAGAGGCCCACACCATGAGGGCGCGGCGCGGGTCCGCGTCCATGGTCCGACCCGGGTAGAACCGGACCATGGACACGGACCTGGGACCGAACGCCTACACCTCATCCGCGTGGCAGCGACGGTTCCGGCTCGACGGCAAGGTCGCCGTCGTGACAGGTGCCTCGAGCGGTCTCGGTGTCGCGATCGCCCAGGGCCTCGCCGCGGCCGGTGCAGACGTTGCCATCGGCGCCCGCCGCCTCGAGATGCTCGGCGAGACGAAGGCGCGCATCGAGGCGATGGGGCGGCGGTGCGTCGCCGTCGAGACCGACGTGACCGACGTCGGCGACTGCGATCGGCTGGTCGCTGCTGCGGTGGAGGACCTCGGTGGGTGCGACGTCCTGGTCAACAACGCCGGCATCGGCGGCGACTACCACGCCGCAACCGACGATCCGCCGGAACACTTCCGCAAGGTCGTGGACGTGAACCTGTTCGGCTCCTACTGGATGGCTCAGGCCGCCGGACGCGTGATGCCGCCGGGCAGCTCCGTCGTGAACCTCTCGAGCGTCATGGCTCTGACCACCGCGAAGATGCCCGCAGCCGGCTACAGCGCCGCCAAGGCAGGCGTGCTCGGGATGACGCGCGACCTCGCTGCCCAGTGGGGCGAACGTGGCATCCGGGTCAACGCCATCCTGCCCGGCGTGTTCCTCACCGAGGCGACCGCTCACTACAGCCCGCGCTACCAGCAGGCGATCATCGACGCCCGGGTCCCCGCCGGACGCCTAGGGGATCCTGTCGAGATCGCCAGCACCGCGGTCTTCCTGGCCAGTGACGCCTCGGCCTACATCACCGGCGCGAGCATTCCGGTCGACGGCGGTGTCCTGTTGCTGTGAGCCAGCTCAGGCCGAGATCTCGATGACGACCTTGCCGTGGGCCTCCCGGCGGTCGAGGATCCCGAGAGCATCGGCTCCGTCCGCCAGCGACAGTCGGTGGCCGACGTACGGCCGGACGCGACCGTCCTGTGCCGCGCTCTCGAGGGCATCGACCAACCGGGAGCCATGGTCCGGAAAGCGCTGCTGCCACGGATCCAGGGCGACGCCCATGACGCTGAGGTTGCGCAACAGGAGACGGTTCACCTTGACCTCCGGGATCGATCCCTCGGCGAAGCCGACGACCATCAGGCGCCCTCCCACGTCGAGAGCGCGGAGCGAGTCGGTGAAGCGGTCGCCGCCGACAGTGTCGACGACGACATCGACGCCACCGGTCCGCTCCCGCGCCTGCTCCGACCACGGCTCATCGGTGCGCAGCACGACGTCTGCGCCGCACCTGACGGCGACGTCGGCCTTCGCCTCCGAGGAGACGACGGCGATGGCTGGCTTCGCACGTCCCCGGAGGAGGTCGAGGGTCGCGGTGCCGACCCCGCCGGCAGCTCCATGAACCAGGACGGACTCCGTGTCGCGGAAGCCCGCTCGTTCCAGGGTGAACCAGGCCGTCGCGTAGTTGAGGAAGAAGGCCGCGCCCTCGATCCAGGACAGTGCATCGGGGATCCGTACCGTGTAGCGCGGGATTGCGAGCACGCGCTCGGCGGCAGCGCCCCAGACGCAGAACCCGGCCACCCGGTCGCCGGGAAGGAACCGGGAGCCCGGCGGCGCCTCGAGCACCACGCCGGCGTACTCGCCGCCGGTGACGTACGGCGCCGGAACCCCGTGCTGATAGGCACCCCGGCTCTGGAGCAGGTCCGGGAAGGACACGGCGGCGGCGCGCACCTCAACGAGTAGACGTTCACCCTCGGCCCAGGGATGCGCACCCTCGGGCTCGGGCAGGTCGTCGGCCAGGGCGACGGCCGCCGGGCCGGTGGTCTCGCGGACGACCAGCCCGCGCATCAGCGGCGTGCGGCCGAGGACGTGACCGAGCGGGTGTTGAGCTCGTCGCCGCCGTCGACCGTCATCAGCTGGCCCGTGACCATTCCGGACGTCTCGCTGGCGAAGAAGGCAACGCCGTTGGCGATGTCGTCCGGCGCGACGAAGCCGTTGGGCAGGCTCTCGAGCCAGGCTTCCTTGACGTCGTCGGGCATGCCCAGGATGCCCGAGGATGCCGTCATGCCGGGGAGCACGCAGTTGGCGGTGACTCCGGTGCGGACGTTCTCCGCGGCGACGGTCTTGACCATCCCGATCAGCCCGGCCTTGGTGGTGGCGTACGACACCTGGGCCGGCATGCCCTGCGTCCCGGCGGTGCTGGAGATGACGACGATCCGGCCGTAGCCGCGCTCCCGCATTCCGCGCAGGCAGTGCTGGAGCACGCGGAACGTGCCGGTGAGGTTGACGTCGAGGTCGAGCTGCCACTTGTCCATGGAGAAGTTGTGGGCCGAGCCGATCAGCGTGGTGATCGCGGCGTTGGCGACGTAGACGTCGATCTCGCCGAAGTCCGGCAGTTCATCCCGGGCGATGTCGACCTGCCAGGTGCAGCCCGGCTCCTTGTCCAGGGTGACGACCTCGAAGCCGTCGGCGGTCAGCCGCCGGACGATCGCCTGCCCGATGCCGCCCTCCCGACCGGCCCCGGTCACCAGGGCACGACGCCGCTTCATGCCGAATCCCTTCCCCGGTCGGTCTTGTGATCGGCCACGTGGCTCTCGCCGAAGGAGGGAATCACCGGATGTCCGTCGAGTCGCAGGACCAGAAGTGCTGTCTGCGCCGAGAGCTGGTCGTTCGCGTCGGAAGCGACGTCGAGGCCCGTGAGGTCGTGCACCTTGGCCAGCCGCAACCGCACGGTGTTCTCGTGGATGCCCAGCCGGGCAGCGGACTCCCGGACGCTCCGCCCGGTGTCGAAGAAGCACTGAAGGGTGCGCAGGAGATCGGCCTTGCCGGGGCCGCCGTCGAGCAGGGGGCCGACGACGTCCTGGACGTAGCGGCGGACGGCGCCCAGATCGCCGTTGGCGACGAAGAGGCGGGCAGGCCCCAGGTCGTCGACAGCGATGACCCGCTCACTGGTGCGCGCGAAACGATCGACGCAGAGCACCACCTCGCGGGTCTCGCGGTACGCCCGCTGCAGAGCCGCGGGTCGGGTGACTCCAGAGACTCCCACGATGGCGTCGGGGTCACCGATCGCGGCCAACAGGCGCCGCATCGCACCCTTGACCTCGTGGACGAAGGACACGTTCCCCTGCAGGTCCGGCGCCTCGACCAGCAGGATCATGCCTTCGCGGCCACGGGTGGCGAGCACCTCGACACCGAGGTCGGCGGCCACCCTGGCCGACAGCTCCTCCTCGTCACGGGGCTCCGCTCCGGGAGCGTCAGCGATGTAGACGAGGACCCGATCGGCGGAGGCCTGGACACCGAGGTATTCGGCGGCGTCGGCGATGTCGTCGTCGCGCGTGTGCCCGCGGACCAACTGTCGGGCCAGGGTTGCCCGGGCGTTCCACGAGGCCCTCGCGACGCGGCGTTGGACGGCGTACTCACTGGCGAGGTGGAAGGCGGCCCGGCACAGGAGTGCGGCGTCCTCAGATCCGAGTCGGACCGACACCTCGGCGATCACCAGCCAGGCGAACAGGCAGTCGTCACGACGGACAGGCATGAGGAGATGGCGGCGCTCGATGCCCAGGACCGGCTGCGCACTCACGATCAGCGGGCGGCCGCACTCCAGGTCGGCGGGGCCGTGCTGCGCCACCAGGTGATCGACGTCCGGAGCCCGGAAGTCGGAACCGCGGGCACTGCCCGACCGGGACACGACCCGGTGTTGCGGGTCGATCAACCAGACCGGGTTGGCAGTCATCTCGGCCGTCGCCTGCACGAGCCCGGCGATCCCGCCGCCGGAGGCGACGACAGCGGAGAGCCTCATCTCGGTGGCGTAGCGACGGGAGAGGTCGTCATGACGCTGGCGGATCTCGGCGTCGGAGTAGGGGACGGCATCGGTACCGACGAGTGCAGCGGCGCCCGGACCACGGCGCGGCCGCGCACGATCCCTCTCGGATCGGACCGGAGCAACCATCATCGTCTCCCTCTCGGCACGCGGCACGACGTACAACAATGCTCTGAGATTAGAATGGTCTGACCGTTTAATCAAGGGACTCGCCTCCTCCGCCGGTCATCAGCATTGCCGCGCGGAAGCCATCGACCTCAACCGCCGGCGTCCCTCGCTCCACCAACCAGGCTTCGGCGCCACCGTGCCCGCCGAGCCACTCGAGCAGTCCGTGCAGGTACTCAGCCTTCGGCTCCTGGTCCCGGACCGAGCTGTCCGCCAGCATCGTGGCGTAGAGATCGATGCCGTTCAGACGCGTGATCACCGGCTCGACACTGGCCGCCGAGAGCACATAGTCGTCGACGATGTCGTCGTCCGCGACGCCGAGCAACGACAGGAGGAGCGCCGCCACCACCCCCGTCCGGTCCTTGCCCGCCGCACAGTGGAAGAGCACGGCGTGGGCCTCAGGACGCATCACGGCCCGGACCGCCCCCACCACGGTCTCGGGACGGTGCTCGAGATAGGCCGGGTACCGGGCTCGCCACGAGCTCTCCCTCCCGGCCGACAGCGGCCAGCGCTCGCAGGCGACGCCGAGAGCGGGCCAATCCACGCACTCGACCGACACCTCGTTGGCACGCCGGAGATCGACCACAGTCCGGAGGCCCAGCTCCCGGGTGCCTTCGACATCCGCGTCCACGAAGAGTGGGTAGTCGCTGCGGAAGATCCGGCCCGTGCGAACGATGTCGCCCGAGTCGGTTCGCAGGCCCCCGAGGTCACGCAGGTTGTGCGCACCGGCAAGCGGGCGGATCCGGGGATCGATGGGGAAGAGTCCTGAGGTCACCACTCCAATCTGACGTGCACCCGCGGTCGATGCCACGACGTCGCTCGAAGCGACTGTGGACTCCGACAGTGCGCCTCACCCTGCTCCGAAGGGCGTACGACATTCCTCCCTGGGGAGGGCGCATTCGGCCCTCTCCAGGCGCACCCTCGAAGGGTGCTCACCACCGAGCACCCCACCAGAAGGGAGGCCGGTCATGACCTGGCACACCTCGACCACGACCAAGGCAGAGCTCGACGGTCTGCTCGCCCACATCAAGCATCGGGGCGGCACGATCGCCAGCTGCCAGCACTGCACCGGTGGCCTCCTGGTCACGTGGTTCACGCTCTGACGCCGGAGTCCATGCGAAAATGTCGGAAGCCCTGATCTGCGTTCCCGCAGATCAGGGCTTCATCGTCAGAGCCGCCTGTCAGAATCGAACTGACGACCTAGTCATTACGAGTGACTCGCTCTACCGACTGAGCTAAGGCGGCGTACGTCGACGCCATGGCGTCGGCGACCGCGGAAGCATACCGAGCGTCGGCGCCACGGTGCCAATCCGGGGTGGGTCAGGCGGCGACAGCCGGCGTGACGACAGGAGCCTCGGTTGGCGCGGCGGCGTCGATCCCGCTCACCATCGTCTGCTCGGCGTCACACCAGCAGGTGAAGCGGACCACGATGCCGCGTTCGGTGGTGTCCAGGGCGGTGATCTGGCTGGGGAAGATGAGCTCGCGCCTGTGACAGGCGGAGCAGGTGTGGGTGAACACGGCGGAGCCTCCTTCGAGGGATCGGGACTTCTACTGCCTCCATCCTCCGTCGAACCGATCTCAAGGGGTAGCCTCTCTTTCCAGTTCAATCCCTAGGCAATACCTATGAATGTGAGCGGGGTCTCCCGATGTTGTCACTGCACCAGCTCACCTGCTTCCTCGCGACCTACGAGCACCGCTCGCTCACCCGGGCAGCCGAGGAGCTCGGCTACGCGCAGCCCTCGGTCTCCGAGCAGATCCGCAACCTGGAGAAGTCGCTCGGCGTCCCGCTCTTCCGCCGCGTCGGTCGCGGCGTCATCCCCACCACGGCCGCCGACACCTTCCGTCCGCACGCCGAGAAGGTTCTGGCCGCCTCCGACGAGGCACAGCGAGCGGTCGCGAGCATCAAGTCGCTGGAGACCGGCACGATCAGGTTCGGGATGTTCGGCGTCGCACGCCTGTACGGCGGCGCCGGGCTCGTCGCCGACGTGCTCGAGCGCCACCCCGGGGTCCGCGTCGAGCTGGTCGGGCAGCACTCACGCGAGGTGCAGGAGAACCTGCGCCGTGGCCGGCTCGAGGTCGCGATGATCGCCGTCGCCGGCATCGAGAGCGAAGGCATGTCGATCACGCCGATAGCGCGCGACGAGCTCGTCTACATCTCGGCCGATCCCTCCCGACTGACCTCGCCCGTCACCGCGAAGCAGCTCTCCGAAGCCAGGCTGGTGATGCCCGAGACCACCTGGCGCGACTCGGACTCCGCCCGGATCGTGCTGCGCCGCATGCTCCACGAAGCCGGCTACAACCCCACCACCCGGATCGAGGTCGAGGACATCGAGACCGCAGTCGAGCTGGTCGGGCGCGGCCTGGCCGACACGGTGACCAACAAGGGCGCCGCCCTGCAGCTGCTCCCCCGGCTCGCGCCGAATGCCGGCTGGGTGTCCCTGCGCCCGCGGCTCTACGACACGATGGCGATCGTGCACCGCACGGGCGCCACCCTGTCGCCCGCCGCGCAGCTGATGATCGAGCTCGCCACGCAGCGGATCCAGGCGATCCTCGAACCCGTCTGAGGGGACCGACTCAGCAGTCGAGCCCGTCCTTCGGCACCGTGCCGTCGATCAGGTAGCCGTGGACCGCGTCGTCGACGCAGCTGTTGCCCTTGTTGTAGGCGGTGTGACCGTCGCCGTCGCGGCTGACCAGGACGCCGGACTCGAGCTGCTCGGCCATCGCCACGGCCTCTTCGTACGGCGTCGCGGGGTCGCGGGTCGTACCGAGCACCACGATCGGGGCGGCGCCCGAGCCGTCGATCTCGAGGTCGGGCTCGTCGGTCGAGGTGAACGGGATGCCGTGGCACGCCGTCAGTCCCCACGCGAAGACCCTGCCGAACGTCGGGGAGGCCTTCTCGAAGTCGGCGAACTGGGCGGGCACCTCGTCGGCGCTGATCGAGGTCGGGTCGTCCAGGCAGTTGATGACCGAGATCGCCTCGAGGCTGTTGTCGGTGTACTTGCCGCCCTCACGCGAGCCGTAGAAGTCCGAGAGCAGCAGCAGGGTGTCGCCGTTGCCGTCGAGCGCCTCCTTGAGACCGGAGTCGAGGTAGGTCCAGTTGTCCTCGCTGTAGAGCGGCGTGATCAGGCCGTAGAAGGCCAGTCCGACCGTGAGCTCGCGACCCTCGCCGTCGCTGGTCTTCAGCGGCGCCTTCTCGATCTCACCCAGCAGGTCCTTGATCGTCGTCAGCCCGGCGTCGACCGTGCCGCCGAGGAAGCAGTTGCCGCCGTCCACGCAGTCCTGGATGTAGGAGCGCAGGGCGGTCTCGAAGCCCTTGGCCTGGCTGAGCGAGCCGTTGCGGGTGTCCAGGGACGGGTCGATCGCGCCGTCGAGGACCAGGCGACCGGTCTTGTCGGGGTAGAGCTCGGCGTACGTCGCGCCGAGGCGGGTGCCGTAGGAGAAGCCGAGGTAGTCCAGCTCGTCCTCACCCAGGGCGGCCCGCAGCACGTCCATGTCGCGCGCCGCCTCGACGGTGCTGACGTGGGCGCCGACGTCGCCGGACTTGGCCTTGCAACCGGCCCAGAACTCCGTTGAGTTCTCCTCGCCCGTCTGGACCTCCTCCGGGGTGTCCGGGTCGGGGTCGGCCGCGATGTAGGCGTCGAGCTCGTCGTCGGTCAGGCAGTCGACCGGGGAGGAGTCACCGGTGCCGCGAGGATCGAAGCCGACGATGTCGTAGGCAGCGCGCAGCGGCTCCGCGAAGTAGCCCTCGGCCTGCTCGGCGAGGTAGGTGCCGCCGGCGCCGGGGCCGCCGGGGTTGACCACGAGCGAGCCGATCCGGTCACCGGTGGCCTTCGCCCGCTCGAGCGCGAGCTCGATCGTGCCGATGGACAAGTCCTCATAGCTGACCGGCACCTCGAGGGTCGAGCACTCGTTGGCGCCGCACTCGGACCAGCTGAGCTCCTGCTCGTAGAAGCTGTCGAGGTCCTCGGCACCGGGCTCGACGCCCTGGCTCGGAGCGTCGGTGTTGTCGGCCTTCTTCGGCTCGTCGTCGTCGCCACCGGTGAGCACGACCACCCCGATGCCGATCGCGCCAACGAGCACCAGGGCCCAGATCACGCTCACGGCGATGATCAGCTTCTTCTTCACGGGGTCGTCCTCTCCACGGTGGTGACGGTGATCCTCAACGCTGTGGTGCCTTCAGTGCCACCATCATCGACTCCAGGGCCAAGGCCACCGGCACGTTGAACTCCAGCATCTGTTCCCGCGCGGCGAAGATCCAACCAATCCGACGCAGGTTGAGCTCCGGCGTGGAGGTCTCGACGATCGACTCCACCTGGTCCCGGATGTCCTCGTTGACCAGGGCGCCGGGCGCTCCGCTGGCCACGGCGATGGCGTCGCGGTAGACCGACACCATGTCGGTCAGTCCGCGGTCGACCACGTCGAGGTGGCGCCTCTTGGCTCGTGTGCGCTGCGCCTTCTCCAGGGCAGCGAGCGCGGGTCCGTACTCCCGCGGACGGCGGCCCCGCTCCACCACGCCGTACGCCGTGTCGAGGTCCGCCTTCTCCTGGGAGTCGAGCTCGGCGGTGATCGCATCGGCCTCGTCCTTGGCGGTGCTCGCCAGGCGGCTGGCGGCGTCCATGCAGCGGCCCAGGCTGGTCATCCGGGCCGGCATCGAGACGACCTCCTGACGACGCGTGCGCACTGCCTCGTCGAACGCCAGGGCGCGAGCCCGGCCGATGTGGCCCTGGCTCGCGCGCGCGGCGTACGTCGCCAGCGGCTCCTCGACACCGCGGGCGGCCAGGAATCCGGCGACCTCGACGGTGGTCGGGGTGGCCAGGGTGACCAGCCGGCAGCGGGAGCGGATCGTCGGCAGGACGTCCTCCACGGTCGGCGCGCAGAGCATCCACACGGTGCGGCCGTTGGGCTCCTCGATCGCCTTCAGCAGCGCGTTGCAGGCCTGGTCGGTCAGCCGGTCGGCGTCCTCGACCACCAGGATCTGCCACCGGTCGCCCATCGGGCTCAGCGAGGCGCTGCGCACCAGGCTGCGGACCTCGTCGACACCGATGGAGAGCTTCTGGGTGCGGATCACCGACACGTCGGCGTGGCTCCCCGCCAGGACCGTGTGACAGGCATGGCAACCCGAGGGGCACTCCGGCCCGGAACCGCGGTCGGGGCACTGCAGCGCCGCGGAGAACGCGATCGCCGCGTTGGACCGGCCGGACCCCGGCGGACCGGTGAACAGCCAGGCGTGGGTCATTCCCTGGCCCGCGGCCGCCCTCTGCAGCGCCTCCACCGTGGGGCGCTGCCCGACGAGGGTGTCCCAGACCGTCATCCGCGCGTCGCCTGCCCGAGCAGGGGCGCCACCCGCTCCGCGATCGCGGCGGCGATCTCCTCGATCGGGGCACGGGCGTCGAGGACGAGGTAGTGCTCGGGGTCGCGGGCGGCGAGCTCGAGGAACGAGGCACGCACGCGCTGGTGGAAGTCCAGGGACTCGCCCTCGATCCGGTCGCGTCCCTCGAACCGGGCCAGCCCCGCCGACGGCTCCAGGTCGAGCACCACGGTGAGGTGCGGGCGGAGGTCGCCGGTCGCCCACCGGGCCACCTCCTCCAGCTCACCGGCGTCGAGCGCGCGCCCGGCACCCTGGTAGGCGAGGGTCGAGTCGACGTACCGGTCGGTGATCACGACCTCGCCCCGGGCCAGCGCTGGCTGGACGAGCGTCTCGATGTGCTCGGACTTGTCGGCGAGGTAGAGCAGGAACTCCGTCTTGTGGGCCAGCTCGCCGGTCTCCGGGCTGAGCACGATCCGCCGCATCTCCTTGCCGACCGGGGTGTCGCCGGGCTCGAAGGTCAGCAGCGCGCGGTAGCCGTCGGCCTCGAGCCGATCGCGCAGGAGCCGGGACTGGGTCGACTTGCCACCGCCCTCGCCGCCCTCGAAGCAGATGAAGGCACCGGCGGGGGCGTACTGGCCGGGCCAGCGCTCGATCGGGGCGGAGGTCACGGAAGTGAACCTACGAGACGGGCCCGAGGGTTGTCGCGCGCGGGTCGGGTTCGGCGGGCGGCACGGACCGCCCGGAGGGTGGCTGCGGCGACCACGGTCCATGCCGCGAGCAGCCCGACCAGCAGCACCGTGGCGAGTCCCGCGAACAGTCGCAGGTCGGTCGCGGTGGCCAGGGCCGTCGTCCCCGTCACCATGGTCCCGATCGGGAACGTGAAGGACCACCAGGTCGGCGCGAAGGGCAGACCGGCACGCAGCTGGCGGACGGTCAGGGCAGCCGCCAGCGCGAGCCACAGGAGCGCGAAGCCGCAGACCGGCAACGCGAAGACGAGGAAGACCGCCCGCAGCAGGTCGGGGTCCTGTCCGGGCAGCGCCACCGGCGCCGCCACAGTCAGGTGGTGGGCGGCGGTGATCGACTGGCCGAGCGGACCGAGCACGATCCACAGCGTCGGCACTGTGCGGGCCTCGCCGGCGCCGTGCCGGAGGACCCGCTGCCACACCGCCGGCAGGATCAGGAAGGTCGCGACCAGCGCGATCCCGAAGCCCGCGCAGAGCAGCACGAAGACCGTCGCCCGCGCCTCACCGGCGGGCAGGTGGCCGAGCAGGACGGTGCCCGTGGCGGCGCTCACCATCGGGGGTACGACGGGCATCAGCCAGCCGCCGAAGGCGCTGTCGGCGCGGACGTCGTGGAGCGTGATGGCGCAGTACGGCACCACGAGCGCGGTCACCAGTCCGATCACGGTCCCCGCGACCCACAGCACGACCTCGATCGCCAGTGCTCCCCCACCGAGCCAGCGGCCACCGACCGCGCCCGTCGCTGCGCCGGCCGTCATCAGGCCCATCGCCACGGCGCCGTACGAGTGTGCGAGGACGGGATCGTGCAGATGGCCGAGCAGCGGTCCGCCCGTACGACGGGCCGCCCGCCAGGCACGCCACCCCACAAGCGCAACGACGGCGAGGAGCGCGAGGTCGAGCAGCCAGAACACCGTCGCCGCGGAAGCCGCACCGGGCAGCGTCACCGGCGGCGCCGACAGCGCGATCGCGACGATGCCGGTGCCCATGACGGCGGCGTACCAGTGGGGCCCGTAGCTGTTCACGTTCCCACCGTGCCGTGCCTGCGGCACTGGCGGAACGAGGTCCCGACTGGGTGCTCACAAGGTTTCCTTGGGAGCACCCGCGTCGGAGCGATCAGGACTTCTTGGCGGCCTTCTTGG
Organism: Nocardioides sp. Root190; assembly: GCF_001428565.1. Classification (GTDB taxonomy): domain Bacteria; phylum Actinomycetota; class Actinomycetes; order Propionibacteriales; family Nocardioidaceae; genus Nocardioides. The sequence goes on from NZ_LMIA01000010.1 coordinate 480,879, forward strand.
CCGGAGCCTTCTTGGCAGCCGTCTTCTTCGCGGCGGTCTTCTTGGCGGCGGCCTTCTTCGCGGGGGCCTTCTTCGCGCCCTTCTTGGCTGCCTTCTTCGCCGGACCCTTGGCGCGGCGCTCGGCGAGCAGCTCGGCGGCCCGCTCGAGGGTGACCGCCTCGACCGAGTCGTCCTTGCGGAGGGTGGCGTTGTACTCGCCGTCGGTGACGTACTCGCCGAACCGGCCGGCCTTCACCACGATCGGCTGGCCGGAGACCGGGTCGTTGCCGAGCTCCTTGAGCGGCGGGGCCGCAGCGGCGCGACCGCGCTGCTTGGGCTGGGCGTAGATCTTCAGCGCCTCGTCGAGCGAGATCCCGAAGATCTGGTCCTCGCTGACGAGCGAGCGGGAGTCGGTGCCCTTCTTGAGGTACGGACCGTAGCGGCCGTTCTGGGCGGTGATCTCCTCGCCGTCCTCGCCGGCACCGACCACGCGGGGCAGCGAGATCAGCTTCATCGCGTCGTCCAGGGTGACCGTGTCGAGGGACATCGACTTGAACAGCGAGCCGGTGCGGGCCTTGGCGTTCTTCGGTGCGTCCTCGGGCAGGACCTCGGTGACGTAGGGGCCGAACCGGCCGTTCTTCGCCACGACCTGCAGTCCGGTCTCCGGGTGCACGCCGAGGTCGATCTCCTCACCGGCCGGGTTGGCCAGCAGCTCGAGGGCCTTCTCGACGGTGAGCTCGTCGGGCGGCAGGTCGTCGGGCACGTTGGCGCGCACGCGCGTCCCGGCGCCGTCGTCGGGGCCCTCGAGGTAGGGGCCGTACTTGCCGACGCGCAGGTCGATGCCGTCCTCGGCCGTGCCGACCGGGAAGGTCGCCAGCTCCTTGGCGTCGATGTCGCCGAGCTCGGTGACCAGGCGCTGCAGACCGGCCAGCCGCTCGGAGCCGTAGTAGAACTCGGTCAGCTCGTTGACCCGACTCTTCTCGCCGCGGGCGATGTCGTCGAGGACGGTCTCCATGCTGGCGGTGAAGTCGTAGTCGATGAGCCGCGTGAAGTGCTCGGTCAGCAGGCGGACGACCGAGAACGCGATCCACGCCGGCACCAGGGCGGTGCCCTTCTTGTAGACGTAGCCGCGGTTGAGGATCGTCCCGATGATCGACGCGTACGTCGACGGGCGGCCGATCTCGCGCTCCTCGAGCTCCTTGATCAGGGTGGCCTCGGTGTAGCGGGCCGGCGGCTTGGTCTCGTGACCGTTCGCGGACAGCGAGGCCGCGGAGACCGCGTCGCCCTCCTGCAGGTTCGGGAGCCGGGTCTCCTGGTCGTCCTTGGTCGACGCCGAGTCGTCGGTGCCCTCGACGTAGGCCTTGAGGAACCCGTGGAAGGTGATCACGCGACCCGAGGCGGAGAACACGACGTCCTCACCGGAGGACGCGCGCCCACCGATGCGGATCGAGACGGACTGCCCGACGGCGTCCTTCATCTGGGAGGCGACCGTGCGCATCCAGATCAGCTCGTAGAGGCGGAACTGCTCGCCGGTCAGGCCGGTCTGCGCGGGGGTCCGGAACGACTCACCGGCCGGACGGATCGCCTCGTGGGCCTCCTGCGCGTTCTTGACCTTGCTGGCGTAGGTGCGCGGCTCGTCGGGGAGGTACTCGCTGCCGTAGAGCTCGGCGACCTGCGTGCGCGCCGCGCCCACGGCGCTGCCCGACAGCGTGGTGCTGTCGGTTCGCATGTAGGTGATGAACCCGTTCTCGTAGAGCCGCTGGGCGACGCTCATCGTCACCGACGCGCTCATGCCGAGCTTGCGGCTCGCCTCCTGCTGGAGGGTGGTGGTGCGGAAGGGGGCGTACGGCGAGCGGCGGTACGGCTTCGACTCGACCGACCGGACGTCGTACGTGCTGTCGGAGAGGGCGGACACGAGTGCCTCGGCCCGCTGGCGGTCCAGGTGGACGACCTCCGCCTTGCCCTTGAGCTGGCCGTCCTGGCCGAAGTTTGACCCGCTGGCGACGCGGGTGCCGTCGATCGAGTGGACCTTGGCGGGGAAGATCCGCTGGTCGTGCTTCGAGCCGGCGTCGAAGGTGCCCTCGAGGTCCCAGTAGGAGGCGACCTTGAAGGCCATCCGCTCCTTTTCCTTGTCGACCACGAGGCGGGTCGCCACGGACTGCACGCGGCCCGCGGACAGCCCGGACATGACCTTGCGCCACAGGACCGGCGAGACCTCGTAGCCGTAGAGGCGGTCCAGGATGCGTCGCGTCTCCTGGGCCTCGACGAGGTCCATGTCGAGCTCGCGCGGGTTGGCGGCGGCCTCCTGGATGGCGGCCTTGGTGATCTCGTGGAACACCATCCGCTTGACCGGGATGTTCTTCGGCTTCAGCTCGTCGAGGAGGTGCCAGGCGATGGCCTCTCCCTCACGGTCCTCATCGGTGGCGAGGAAGAGCTCGTCGGCGTCCTTGAGCAGGCTCTTGAGCTTGGAGATGTGGGACTTCTTGTCCCGTGGAACGACGTAGTAGGGCTCGAAGCCGTTCTCGACGTCGATCGCCAGGCGACCCCACGGCTTGTCCTTGATCTTCGCCGGGGTGTCGGCCGCGTTGTTCGGGAGGTCACGGATGTGGCCGATGGAGGACTCGACGACGAAGCCGTCGCCGAGGTACCCGCCGATGGTGCGGGCCTTGGCCGGCGACTCGACGATCACCAACTTGTGTGCCACAGGGACCTTCTCCACTCAACGCTCTACGGGACGTCCTCGGGGACGAACCGGTCTTACGGCCGATCACGGTAGCGCGTGCTGTCCAGTCCCGTTGTCCCCGGCGTCCAGACCGGGCTGCGGTAGTCCCGGGTCAAAAGCACCGCGACACGCCGACGAGCGGTGCTTTTGACCCGGGACTACCGCGAATCGTCAGCCGACCTTGATGGCGTCGATCTGGCTGTCGACGAGCGCGATGCTGGCCGGGTCACCGATCGTTGCCACACCCAGGAACAGGCCGTACGACGCCGGGTCGCCGGTGTCGACGACGACCACGGAGGTGACGTCACCCTCGGCGGTGACCTCGGGGTTGTCCACCCTGATCTCGGAGGTGATCCGGTAGGCGGGCTTGCCGTCGACCGTGATCTCCTCGCTGGCCAGGTCCTTGCGCTCCGAGAAGCCCTCATAGATCTGGTCGTTCGCGGTCAGGCACTTCATGATGACCTCGGCCGCGTCGGCGAGGTCGTCGAAGCCGTTGCTCTGCGGCAGGCCACCGACGGCGAACTCCGTGATCCAGCTGTCGTCCACCGGCTTGTAGGCCACCAGGATGGCGTCAGCGAAGCTGTGCGGCGCCGAGAACCGGACGTCGACCGTGTAGCCCGTGGGCACCGGGATGGTGAGCCCGCCGCCGGCGATGGTCGTGGGGGACGCGCCCGGGTCCTTCGCCTCCGGGGAACCGCCGGTGCACTGGATCCCGGTGGGCTCGACCGGGTTGGTGGGGACGTCGGTCGGGTCGTCGGTGCCGTCGGTGCCGTCGGTCGGGTCGCTGCCGTCGGTCGGCTCCGAGGTGGGATCGTCCGCCTTCTTGTCCCCGTCGTCGTCACCGGTCAGCGCGCGGACTCCGAAGAAGCCGCCGATGCCGATCAGGACGAGCACCAGGACACCGGCGATCACGATCCCGATCGTCTTGCCGTTGCCACCGCCGTTGCCGCCCTGCTGAGGGGTCGGGCTCCACGGCTGCGGCTGGCCGTACTGCTGACCCGGCTGCTGGCCGTACTGGCCGTACTGCTGGCCCGGCTGGCCCGGCTGCTGACCATAGGGCTGCTGCGGCTGCTGGGGGGTGGGTGGTACGGCGCCGTAGGCACCCGGCGGCACCTGCGTGGGCGCGCTCGGGGCGGGGCCCGGGTCCACCGGTCGCGCCTGCTCGGGAGCAGCGCCGGAGGGCGGCTGCGTGGTGGTCATCTGGCTCCACGACTGGCCGTCCCAGTACCGGTAGGTGTCGGGAGCGCCAGCGGGGTCGGGGTACCAGCCTGCGTTCGTCACGGGCGCCAGTCTGCCTCACGGACCTGTGCCGGTGGGGTTCCGGCACCGTGGCCGGGGGTCTCGAGACGGTCGCTGGACGACCTCCTCGACCGACGAGGGGCGTCAACCGAGCGTCAGGAAGCCCTCCGCGACCAGCTCGGCGAGCTCGGGGAGGTAGACCTCGCGCAGGCTGGCGGGGTCGCGCTCGAGCAGCTGGCCCACGGCGTCGACCAGCGGACCGAGCGGCAGGTCGCCGTCGCAGGCACCCACGACGGCAGCGGCCACGGTGTCGACCTGGCGGGCGCGGCGGAACCCGCGCTGCTGGCGCAGCACGATGGTCGAGGGGTCCTCGGCGCCGACCGGACCGGTCGTCTCCTGCAGGACGTCCTCGCGGAGCACGAGGTGGCTGCCGGGGCCGACCGACCGGGCCGCCGAGGCGGCCTCGGCCCAGCCGGCGATCGCGGGCCCGATGGGCTGCTCGACGTCGTAGGGCCACTCGAGCAGGTCCCGGGTGCTGCCGCCGGTGCGCTGCAGGTTGATCCAGCCGAAGCCGATCCCGCCGACACCCTGCTCCTCCAGCCACGACAGCCAGGTGTCGTAGCGCTGGACGTAGGCCGCAGGGTCGCCACCCGTGGAGGGGTGGTGGCCGGCGTCCTTGAGCCAGAGCTCGACGTACGACGCCGGGTCGAGCACCTCGCGCTGCACGACCAGTGCATCGCACTCGTCGGGGAGCCAGGTGGCGAGCCGCTCGTCCCACGGGCGGTCGCGCTCGATCACCCAGTTGGCCAGGACCTGGCACCAGCCGCCCTCGGTGAGGTGGTCGGGAGCCGTGCGGACGATGTGCTCGACGACCTGGTCGCCGGGCAGGCCGGAGTCACGGTAGACGAGCCGTTCACCGGTGGCCGGGGAGATGACGAACGGCGGGTTCGTCGCGATCAGGTCGAAGCGCTCCCCCGCGACGGGTGCGAAGAAGGAGCCGTCCCGGACCTCGATCTTGTCGTCGACGTCGTTGAGGGCGGCGTTGAACCGGGCGAGGGCGAGCGCCCGCTGGTTGACGTCGGTGGCGACCACCCGGTCGGCGTGGGTCGCCAGGTGCAGTGCCTGGACGCCGCAGCCCGTGCCGAGGTCGAGCGCCGTCCCGACGTCGTGGCGCAGGGTCAGTTGGGCCAGGCTCGAGGAGGCCGGGCTGATGCCGAGGACGTAGTCGCCGGTGACCGCGGTGGGCGTGCCGTTGAGGCCGGGGGTGAGGTCGCTGACCACCCACAGGTCGCCGTCCTCGGTGGCGTAGGGCCGCACGTCCAGCCGGGCCGCCACCTCGCCGATGCTCTGCACCAGCACGCCCGCGTTGACCAGCCGATCGACCAGACCCGGGAGGGCCTGCTCGGCCGCGGCCACCGGAACGGCCGTCTGCAGCAGGAAGAGTCGCGCCAGCGTGGCGAGGGGCCCGCCATCGGTCGCCCGCCGTACGCCGGGAGTGGTCTCGTTGCGCGACAACGCCTGGTGCGCCTCCGGCCCGAGGAGGTCGCTGACGGCGTCATAGGTGAAGTCGGCGGCGAGGAGGGCGTCGCGGAGCGGGGCGGCGAGGGCGATGGGCAGCACAGGGCAACGGTAGGCCTCAGGAGATGCGGGCCGCCCGGAGGATCCCGCGACCCGCGAAGGAGTTGCGGTACGTCGAGCTCGTGCGGGCGGCGTACTCCACGGTCGTGGCCACCCCGAAGTGGCCGCGCCGGTCGTTGTACCAACCCGTCATCGTCGGCGAGACGGTGCCGGAGGGGTTGCCGACACCGAAGTAGCGGCGCGGGAGCCGCAGGTTGGCCGACAACCGCTTCTCCCAGGCCACGTCGATGTTGTTGCGGCCGATCCCGTTCAGGGGCTGGTGGATCGAGACGATGTAGTCGGGCCGCACGGTGGTCAGGAAGTCCATCATCGCGCGGGTCTCCGGCTCGCTCGCCCGACGCGGACCGCCCCAGTAGCGGGTGCCGCGGCCGGCGCGGGTCCAGCCGCTCGTGGGCCAGTTGCGGTTGAGGTCGACGCCGTGGGCGTTGACCCGGCGGTTGCGGGCGTCGCCGTCGGGGTTCATGGTCAGGATCGTCCAGACGCCCGTTCCCGGCAGCGGCCTGGCGTTGCGCCGGATCCAGCCGGCCGTCGAACGACCGGCGTCCTCCTCGCCGTGCATCTGGCCGATGACGACCAGGACGTGCTCCGGGTCCTTCGCACCGCGGTAGTGCGCGTGGATCGGGCGACCGCGCACCGACTTGCCGATCGAGACGATCCGTTCGAGGTACGGCGCCGCGGCCTGCGCCGCAACGGCCCGCTCGACCGACGCGGTCCGGGCGACCGGCACCGCCGTGGCGGGGACGGGCACCGTCGCGCCGGCGGCGACCGCGAGGGTCGCCGCCAGCGTGGTGAGGGCCAGCCCGAGCCTGCCCGGCACTGCCTACGCCTTGTCGATCGAGACGGGCTCGGGCGCATCGTCGCCGATGCTCGACGTGCGCTGCTTGGAGATGTAGACCGCGGCGAAGATGCCCGTCGCGGCTGCCAGTGCGATGAGGATCCGGACGAGGTCGTTCTCGCTGTTGCCGTAGGAGAGGCTGATGATCGCGCCGACGATGAGCAGCGAGACCAGGTTCATCACCTTGAGCAACGGGTTGATCGCGGGTCCGGCGGTGTCCTTGAACGGGTCACCCACGGTGTCGCCGATGATCGTCGCCTCGTGGGCCGGCGATCCCTTGCCACCGTGGTGTCCGTCCTCGACCAGCTTCTTGGCGTTGTCCCAGGCACCACCGGCATTCGCGAGGAAGACGGCCATCAACGTGCCCGTCGCGATGGCACCGACCAGGAAGCCGGCCAACGGACCGACACCGAGACCGAAGCCCACCGCCACCGGAGCGAGGATCGCCAGGATGCCGGGGGTGGCCAGCTCACGCAGCGAGTCGCGGGTGACGATGTCGACCACGCGGCCGTACTCCGGACGGGCGGTTCCCTCCATGATCCCGGGGATGTCGCGGAACTGGCGGCGTACCTCCATCACCACGGCACCGGCCGCGCGGCCGACCGCGTTGATGGCCAGGCCGGAGAACAGGAACACCACGCCGGCGCCGAGCAGCGCGCCCACGATCAGCTTGGCGTCGAAGACGAGGAACGCCAGGCCGAAGGTCTCGGCATCGGCTGCGCCGAGCCCCTCGATCTCGGCGAGCGAGTCGACGGCCGACTGGACGTAGGAGGCGAACAGCGCGCTCGCCGCCAGCACGGCCGTCGCGATCGCGATGCCCTTGGTGATCGCCTTGGTCGTGTTCCCGACGGCGTCGAGCTCGGTGAGGATCTTGGCGCCCTCCTCGCTGACGTCGCCCGACATCTCTGCGATGCCCTGGGCGTTGTCGGAGACCGGACCGAAGGTGTCCATCGCGACGATCACGCCGACGGTGGTCAGCAGGCCACAACCGGCCAGGGCCACCGCGAACAGGGCGAGGGCGGTCGAGCCGCCGGCGAGGAGCGCGGCACCGTAGACGGCCGCGCCGATCACGATGGCGGTGTAGACGGCCGACTCGAAGCCGACGGAGAGACCGGACAGGATCACCGTGGCAGCACCGGTCAGCGAGGTCTTGCCGACGTCGCGGACCGGGCGGTGCTCGGTGCCGGTGAAGTAGCCCGTCAGGGCGAGGATCGCGGCCGCGAGGACCACACCGATGATGACCGCACCGGCAGCGAAGACTGCGGGGCCGACGTCCGGGAGCTCGCCGCCACCGAGGGCGCCGAGACCGACACCCGCACCGTTGAGGTCGCTCCAGTCGCTGGGCAGGTAGACGAAGGCGGCCACGGCACTGGCCACCGCACCGACCGCTGCGGAGATGTAGAAGGCCCGGTTGATCGTCGTCAGGCCGCTCTCACCGGCCCGCGGCTTGGTGAGGTAGACACCGGCGATCGCCGACAGCGCACCGATGGCGGGCACGATCAGCGGGAACACGAGACCCTTGTCACCGAAGGCCTGGGAACCCAGGATCAGCGCCGCGACCAGCGTGACGGCGTACGACTCGAAGAGGTCGGCTGCCATGCCGGCGCAGTCACCGACGTTGTCGCCCACGTTGTCGGCGATCGTCGCCGCGTTGCGCGGGTCGTCCTCGGGGATGTTCTGCTCGACCTTGCCGACCAGGTCGGCACCGACGTCCGCGGCCTTGGTGAAGATGCCGCCGCCGACCCGCATGAACATCGCGAGGAGCGCAGCCCCGAAGCCGAAGCCCTCGAGGACGTTGGGGGCCGAGGACTGGAACAGGATGACCACGACACTGGCGCCGAGCAGGCCCAGGCCGACGGTGAACATGCCGACGAAGGCTCCCGTGCGGAAGCCGATGTTCATGGCGGGGTCGCGACCCTGCTCGTTGGCCGCGGCGGCGACGCGCAGGTTGGCGCGCACCGCGAGCGACATGCCGAGGTAGCCCACCGCTCCGGAGAACCCTGCTCCCACGAGGAAGAAGATCGACCGGGAGATCCGTACCGCCCACTCCGACTGCAGTCCGTCAGCGCCGGCGGCGGTGTGCGCGGGGAGCGCCAGCAGCACGAAGAACGCGATCGCTGCGAAGACCGCGAGGGTCCGGAACTGGCGCGTGAGGTAGGCATTGGCTCCCTCCTGCACGGCCTGGGCGATGCGTTGCATGCCGGGGGTGCCCTCGCCGGCGCGCAGAACCTCCGATCGGAAGACCGTGCCCATGGCGAGCGAGACGAGGGCGATGGCAGCGACGCCGATGACGAGGGCAAGGTCGCCCCCGGTCACCTCGATGTCGGCAACAACGAACGGATGGGGCATGCGAGGTGCCTCCTGGGAGAGTTCAGGTGCGGGCCAGACGGCCCATGACTGATTCGTGCCCGGAGTCTACGCAGGGTGTGATGCGAAACACATGGAGGTTGTGACGCGAGTCACAACGCGGTCGGCCTGTCCGGGTGGCCGCCCGCCCTTGCGCGGCGCGACCTCTTGGCGTCGTACATCGCGGCGTCACCGGCCTCCAGCAAGGTGGTCGCGGCATCGTCCTCGAAGGGCGGTCGACCGATCGCCACGCCCACGCTCGTGCCGACGCGCAGTCCTTCCGGCAGGCCGGGCACGTCCCAGTGCAGGTCGCGGGCGAGGGCGGCGTGCAGGCGCGCGACGATGTCGGTGGCGGTCGCCTCGTCGGCGTCCTCGCAGACCACGACGAACTCGTCACCGCCGAGCCGGCCGACGGTGTCCCCGGCTCGTACGGCGGCCTCCAGCCTCCCGGCCGCGGCCTTCAGCACGCGATCACCGATGCCGTGGCCGTGCTGGTCGTTGATCGCCTTGAAGCCGTCGAGGTCGGCGAAGAGCAGGGCGAGGGGACGGCCGGTGCGCTCGGCGTGCAGCACCGCGCGCTGCAGGCGGTCCAGGACGAGGGTGCGGTTGGGCAGCCCGGTGAGGGCGTCGAAGAGGGCCAGCCGCTCGAGCCGCGCGTGCATCCGGACCCGCACCAGCGCCTCGCCCAGCACGGTGGACATCACGCCCAGGACCTCGAGGTCGACCGGGGTGCCGCGCCAGGTGCCGGGCAGGTCGACCTCCAGCACACCGAGCAACGTCCCTCCGTGGCCGAAGGGCACCGCGGCCGACCCGCTCGAGCCGGACCCGACCGACTCGGGGACGACCAGCTCGCCGCGGGACCACGAGGCGCGCACCCGCTCGGGCGGCGCGACGGCGCGTCCGGCGAGCCGCTCCTCGTCGGGGCCGTCCACCGGCACCAGCTGCGCGCCGTCACCGGGCGAGAGCCACACGCGGGTCGCTCCGACCTCCAGGCACGCCGTCACGGCGGCCGCGACGCCCGCGAGCAGGTCGACCTCCTCGACGGCGCCCGCGCAGACCTCGGTGACCTGCTGGAGGGCGCGCATCCGCCACTCCGCGCGTTCGGCTGCGAGCCGGGCCAGCAGCAGGTCCTGCTCGTAGGCGCGACGCTCGGCGGCGTCGACGACGGTGATCCGCACGCCCGGGCGGCCCTCGGAGGGCACGAGCGTCGCCGTCAGCAGGACCGGGAGGACGGAGCCGTCGCGGCGCACCAGGTCGGCGGCCACGGCATTGAGCCCGTGGCCCTGCTCCAACCGGGGCACGTGGTGGGTCAGCCAGACGACACGGGCACCTGGCTTGAGCAGGGTCGCGAAGGGGCGCCCGACGATCTCGACACCGTCAGCGTGCCCGAGCCAGGCCAACAGGGCCGGGTTCACGGCCAGCACGACACCGTCCGCCGTCGTCGACAGGTAGCCGAACGGGGCGTGCTCTGCGGCGGCCGCGACGGTCCACTCGTCAGGCGGCTCCGGCTGCCCGCCGTACCCGATCACGGTCGAGGTCGCTGCGCCAGGAAGTCGGAGAGGATCGAGGCCGTCTCCTCGGGGCCGCTCACGTGCGGGAAGTGCCCGGTGGCGCGCAGCAGCTCGAGCCGGCTGTCGGCGATCGACTCGTGGAGGTAGTGCCCCACGGCCTCGGGCACCATCGGGTCGTCGGCGGCCTGGACCACCAGGGTCGGCACCGCGATCGCGGGCAGGACCTCTCGGAAGTCGGAGAAGAAGATGGCGCGGGCGAAGTCGATGGCGATCGACGCCGACGTGTGCGCGAACGTGTCGGCCAGCTCCTCCGCGAGCTCCGGGCGATCGGGGTTGGCCATCACGACCGGGGCCAGGGAGCGTGACCAGCCGACGAAGTTCGCCTGCATCGCACCGATCAGGTCCTCGATCGCCTCCTGGGTGAAGCCGCCGACGTAGCCGTCGTCGTCGAGGTAGCGGGGCGAGCCGCCGATCATCGAGAGCGATGCGACGAGGTCGGGGCGCTGCACGGCGACCAGGGCGCCGATCATGCTCCCCGCGGAGTGGCCGATCACGTCCACCGGGCCGAGGTCCAGCTCGTCGAGCAGCGCGACCACGTCGTCGGCGTACCCGGTCAGCGACTGGTAGCGCCGGGGATCGTAGGCCGAGAGGTCCGAGCTGCCCGCTCCGACGTGGTCCATCAGGAGTGTGGAGCGATCGCTCGCGAGCTCCGGGAGAAGGCGTCGCCACATCTCCTGGCTGGTGGCGAAGCCGTGCACGAACAGTGCCGGCACGCTCCCGGGGACCTCGGTCCGCGTGAGGGCGTGACGCTGTCCCAGCCCGGATGCTGCTGACTCTGTGACATCGACCCCCATCGACGTCCCCTTCCCCTGTGAAGAACTACCGAGCAGATTCGGCCGGGCACCGGTCGAGCTGAGAGGTCGGCAGCCGCCGACCCGGTCACCGATCAGGCGAGCGCGGCCTCGGCCGAGGCGTGGATGACGAATACCTTCGCCAGGCCGGTGATCTTGAAGATCTTCAGCAGCCGGTCGGCATTGCAGACGAGCTCGAGCGAGCCGTCGTGCGCACGGACCTTCTTCAGGCCGCCGACGAGGACGCCGAGACCGGTCGAGTCGAGGAACTCCACAGCCTGCATGTCGATGACCAGCTGGTAGGTGCCAGCGGCGACCAGCTCGGTGATCGTGTCACGCAATTTGGGCGCGGTGTAGACGTCGATCTCGCCACCCACGGCAACGACGGTGCGTCCACCGACCTCGCGCGTCGACAGTGTCAGATTCACGACCCTCACCCCGGGAGCTCTTACCTACAGTTTGGCGATTGGACTCAATCAAACCATGCCCGCCCCCAGCCCGCACGGAGACTGCTGCCAAAGGTTCACCACGGGGATCTCGCCGTCACCCGGGTCGGGCCCTGTTGAGACAATCGGAGCATGACCGTTCAGCCCCGTACGACGGCGCCTCCGACGCCCGGCCGACGGGACCCCGTGGCGGTCCTCGAGAGGCTCACGGCGCTGCCCGGACGAGCCGACCGGCTGACCCATCTCCGGCGGGTCCCGGCCCGCGAGGCCGTCACCGCGGCGTGGCCGGCGTGGTCGGACCCGACCCTGCTGGCGGCGTACTCCGCGCGTGGGGTGGAGCAGCCCTGGGCACACCAGGTGGCGGTCGCCGAGGCCGCACACCGCGGCGAGCACGTCGTGGTCTCGACGGGCACTGCCTCCGGCAAGTCCCTGGCCTACCTCCTGCCCACGCTCTCCACGATCCGCGCCGCCCGGGGCGCGCGCGGCCAGCGCGGCGCGGCCGTGCTCTACCTCGCGCCGACCAAGGCGCTCGCGCACGACCAGTGGGCCGCGATCCGCGCCCTGGACCTCGACGTGCGGGTGTCCACCCACGACGGCGACAGCACGACCGAGGAGCGGGAGTGGACCCGCGACCACGCGGAGTACGTCCTCACCAACCCGGACATGCTGCACCGCTCCCTGCTGCCGGGACACGAGCGGTGGACCCAGTTCTTCCGGTCTCTGCAGTTCGTCGTCATCGACGAGTGCCACCACTACCGCGGGGTGTTCGGCGCGCACGTCGCGCAGGTGATGCGGCGGCTGCGGCGGATCTGCGCGTCCTACGGCGCCAGCCCGACCTTCATCCTCGCCTCGGCGACGGTCGCCGACCCCGACGTCACGGCCCGGCGGATGACCGGGCTCGACGTCGTCACGGTGACCGAGGACGGCTCGCCCCGCGGCGAGCTCGCCGTCGCCATGTGGGAGCCGCCGCTGACGCCCTACACCGGCGAGCACGGAGCGCCCGTACGACGGCCCGCGAGCGCCGAGACCGCCGACCTGCTCGCCGACCTGGTCGTCGAGGAGGTGCGGACCCTCGCATTCGTCCGGTCCCGCCGCGGGGTGGAGACCGTTGCCCGGCGAGCCGGCGAGCTCGTCGCCGAGGTGGACCCCTCGCTGGCAGGACGCATCGACTCCTACCGCGGCGGCTACCTGCCCGAGGAGCGACGCTCCCTCGAGGAGGCGTTGCGCAGCGGCCGGTTGCTCGGCATGGCCGCGACCAACGCGCTCGAGCTCGGCATCGACGTCAGCGGGCTCGACGCCGTGCTCGTGACCGGCTACCCCGGCACCCGCGCCGCGTTCTGGCAGCAGGTGGGCCGGGCCGGTCGCGACGGCGGCGGTTCGCTCGGGATGTTCATCGCCCGCGACGACCCACTCGACACCTACCTCGTCCACCACCCCGACGCGCTGCTCGGTCGCCCCGTCGAGGGCACGGTGTTCGACACCGACAACCCCTACGTCCTCGGCCCCCACCTGTGCGCAGCGGCGCAGGAGCTGCCGGTGACGACGGCCGACATGGAGCTGTTCGGGCCGCGCACCCGGGAGGTGCTCGCCTCGCTGGTGGAGAGCGGCCTGCTGCGTCGGCGCACGACCGGCTGGTTCTGGACCAACCGATCGCGAGCGGCCGACCTCGCCGACATCCGCTCCGCGGGGGGCCAACAGGTCTCGCTCGTCGAGGCCGGGACCGGCCGGGTCGTCGGCACCGTCGACGGGGGGCGTGCCCACGGGACGGCCCACACCGGCGCGATCTACCTGCACCGCGGCGAGACCTGGCTGGTGGAGTCACTGGACCTCGAGGAGCACGTCGCCACCATGTGCCGGACCGAGGTGGACCACTCCACGTCCGCCCGGGAGGTCACCGAGATCACCATCGCCGCCGAGGCGGAGTCCGTCGACTGGGGACCGTGCCGGGTGTCCTTCGGCCACGTCGAGGTGACCAGCCAGGTGACGTCGTACCTCCGCCGCCGGGCCCGCACCGGCGAGGTCATCGACGAGACCCCGCTGGACCTGCCACCCCGCACGCTCGCCACCACCGCGGTCTGGTGGACGGTGCCCGACGAGGTGCTCGCCACGATGCTGGCCGACGCCGGGCTCGAGGTGTCTGACCTGCCGGGGGCCGCGCACGCCGCCGAGCACTGCTCGATCGGCCTGCTGCCGCTGTTCGCGACCTGCGACCGCTGGGACATCGGCGGCGTCTCGACCGCACGCCACCCCGACACCGGCGTGCTGACCGTCTTCGTCCACGACGGTCATCCCGGCGGTGCGGGGTTCGCCGAGCGGGGCTTCCGCACGGCCGAGCGCTGGCTGCGGGCCACCCGCGCCACCATCGCGTCCTGTGAGTGCGCCTCGGGCTGCCCGTCCTGCATCCAGTCACCCAAGTGCGGCAACGGCAACGACCCGCTCGACAAGCGCGGCGCGGTCGCGTTGCTCGACGCGCTCCTCGCCGCCGCACCCGAGGGCCCCGACGCGGGGTAGCCTGCCGCTCATGGTGATCTTCGGGCTGTTGCTCCTCATCCTCGGCGCGCTCGGGATCCTCTCCGGCATCTTCGGGACCGACTACGACACGGTCGAGGGCAAGAACCAGCTGACGACGGAGTTCCTCGGCATCAACTGCGGACCCGAGGTCATCTTCCTCCTGGGTGTCGCGTCCACGCTGCTCACCATCGCCGGCCTGTGGTTCATGAAGGCCGGCGCGAAGCAGGGCTGGAAGCGCCGCAAGGAGCAGAAGCGGCTCGGCGAGCTGTCCGACAAGCTCGACGAGGTCGAGCTCGAGCGCCGGCGCGAGGACCTGTCGGGGCGCGAGGACTCCTGAGCTCGCTCAACCACCCGGCCCGGCCCGTGCCCGGGCGCTGAGGTCCTGGTCCTGACCGAGCCACCTCGGCCCGGGCACCACCACCTCCACCTCGACCGTTCCGTGGGTGATCGCGCAGGACCTCACCTCGGCGCCATTGCGTCCGGCGATCGTGGCCGCCGCGGCACACGGATCGCCGGTCGCGTCCGCCGCGACCGATGCGCCCGCCAGGGCGGCGAGGTCGGCCGCGGCCTGGGCGGACCGGTGGGCGACGACGATCGCACCCACCACGGACGCGGCGGCGCCGACCAGCAGCAGGACGCCGGCCATCGCGACGGCCAGGACGGTGGCTGCTCCTCGATCCTCCCGCGCCCCGCGGGCGCTCACGGACTGCTCCCCTCCTCCGCGATCGCGACAGCCTCGGCCTCGAGCTCGGCACCGGGCAGGGCATCGAGGAGACCGCCCGGACCCGCCATCCGTCCCCGGGCCGTCACCACGACCCGACCGTCCGCGCGGACGACCGAGAGCCGCACGCCCTCGGGAGCGACCCGTTGCCCGAGGGCCACGGCGGCCGCCTCGTCGTCACCCCGGGCCAGCGCCCGGGCGGTCTCGCGTGCCGCGTCGACGGTGCGGACCTGACCCACGGCGACGGCGAGGAACCAGGTGAGCCCGGCGGTCACGGCGAGCAGGGTCGGCAACGCCAGGGCGAGCTCGGCCGTCACCGCGCCCCGCTGGCAGAGCCCGCCGGAGCGCCGGGCCCTGCTCACCGCAGACCCAGCAGGTCGAGCACGTGGTTGAAGAACGTCTTGATCAGGTGGTCGCCGAAGCCACCGCTGAGCAGCTTGTAGAGCAGGCCGGCGAAGCCTGCGCCGGCGGCCGTCGCCACGGCGTACTCCGCCGTCGTGACGCCCCGCTCACCCTGTGCTGATCGGTCCATGGGAACTCCTCCTCGTCGCGGCCACCCGATGCGGCCGACAGGAGCAGCCTGCGTTCCACGACAGGTCCCGGGCCACGGTCACCGAAGGCCCCTGTGGACCCGCGAACGATCCACAGGTCCGGGCCCCTCAACCTGCCGACGAGGTGACCTGCGAGGCCAGGGAGACGGCCAGCGGGACGATGCCCAGCAGCAGGAACGACGGCAGCAGGCACAGTCCGAGGGGTACGGCGGCGCGGACACCGACCGCGCGGGCACGGTCCTCGACCTCGGCCCGACCCCGACGCGCGAGCTCGTCGGCGAGCCCCTCGACGGCCGCCACGACGGGTGAACCCGTCCGGTGCGAGCGGGCGAGGGTACGACCGAGGGGCGCGAGCCCCGGATCGGCACCGAGCGCGCCCCATATCTGGGCCGGGTCGCCGCCCAGCCGCAACCGTGCGGAGACCGGCACCAACCGGTCCGCCGCCGCTCCGGGCAGGGCGCGGCAGACGAGGTCGACGGCGTCCGGGGTGCCGGCGCCGGACTGGAGCGCCGCCGCGAGGAGGGTCACCACGTGCGGGAGGTCGCGTCGGACCTCCTCGCGTCGCTGACGCACCGCGCCCGGTTCCAGACGCCCGGCCAGGACGGCGATCCCGATGGCGGACGCCAGGCCTGCGGGGAGGGCGAGCGGACCGCCGACCAGAGCGCCCGCCCCGGCGCCAGCGAGCAGGGACCACCACCACCGTCCGCGTCGGAGCCATCCGTCGGCCGGCTCACGCAACCCGTCGGCCTCCGATCCGGGCGAGGGGCCCGGCCCCGCAGTGAGCACCGGCCGGGCCATCAGCGCGACCCCGGCGGCCAGGAGGAGGACAGCGAGAGTGCCCATCAGGTCAGCCGGTCGACGTCGCGGGCCAGCGCCTCGACCCAACTCAGGCCGGCGTAGCCCAGCCCGAGACCCCCACCGAGGCAGGCGAGTCCGACCGGATGCCCGAGCAGGAAGGGCCAGGGAGAGGCGCCGGATCCCGACGCCATCGCCAACGCGACGAGGGGCAGCGCGGCGAGCAGCCGGGCGGTGGCCCGGGCCGAGGCGAGCTCGCCGGCGACCACGCGGCGGGTCTGCTCGGCGGCCCGGAGGTCCTCGGCGACCCGAGCCAGCGTCGTGGCCAGGCCGTGACCGGTGCGCTGCGACACCTGCCAGGCCGCGGCGACGAGCCTCAACGCGGCCGCACCCGGCTCCCCGGCGAGCGCCCTCAGCCCGCCGATGACGTCGCCGCCCGACGACGCGGCGCGCGCCACCGGAGCCACGACCTCCCAGTCGGCGGCGGCGCGTTCCAGCGCCCCGCTCGCGCTCTGGCCCGCCGCGAGCTCCGCGCAGAGCACGTCGCACAGCTCGATCACGCGGGCCCGGGTCACGTCGGCACGTCGGGTCGCCCGGGCCCGTCGGACGAGTCGGCCGCCACCGAGCACGAGCAGTGCGCTCACCACCGCCAGGACCGCGGTCGAGCGCGAGGCCAGGACGAGCGTGCCGAGGACGGTTGCCGTCCCCACCACGCCCGCAGTGCGCCACGGGATCCCGGGGACGGTCCGGATCCCGGCCCCGGCCGGCGTCGCCAGCGCAGCCACCGTCGCCGCGCACCCCACGGCGAGCAGGAGCGCGCTCATCGCGACGGGCGCGGGTCGAGGAGCTCGCGCAGCCGTTCGGCCCCCGGACCGGTCGCGAACGTCCCGTCGGCAGAGAAGGTGGCGGCGGGAACGGTGTGCACCCAACCGTCCCGATCCCGCTCCAGGACGGCGAGCTCGGCGAGCCGGCGTCGTCCGGTCCCGCGGTCGCGGGTCAGGTGGAGGACGACGTCGAGGGCCGAGGCGAGCTGGCTGTGCGCCGCCGCCCGGCCCAGTCCGGCGCTGAGGGCCAGGGCCTCGACCCGGGCGGGCACGTCGAGCGCCGAGTTGGCGTGCAGCGTGCCCGCACCGCCCTCGTGGCCGGTGTTCATGGCGGCCATCAGGTCGACGACCGCCCCGTCGCGGACCTCACCGACCACGAGCCGGTCCGGCCGCATCCGCAGGGCCTGGCGCACCAGGTCGCGGAGCACGACGGCGCCCACCCCCTCCAGGTTGGCCGGGCGCGCTTCCAGCCCGACGACCTGCGGGTGCTCGGGGCGGAGCTCGGCGGCGTCCTCGACGACCACGATCCGTTCACGCGGGTCGACCTCGGCCAGCAGGGCCGCCAGCAGGGTCGTCTTGCCGGTGCCAGTGCCGCCGCTCACCAGGAACGCCAGGCGGACCGCGAGGATCCTCCGCAGGACCTCGCACCCCTCACTGGTCACGGCTCCGGCGGCCCGGAGGTCGTCGAGCGTGAAGCCGCCCGCACGGGGAACCCGCAGCGAGATCGCCGTGCCGGGGCGGGCGAGCGGGGCGAGGACTGCATGGCAGCGGGTGCCGTCGGGAAGCCGGACGTCCGCAAAGGGCGCGGCCTCGTCGATGCGGCGACCGCCGCTGGCCACCAGACGTTGCGCGAGCCGTCGACAGGCCTCCTCCGAGGCCATCACCACCCCGCTCTCCTCCAGGCCACGGCCGCGATCGATCCGCACCGGCCCCGGTCCGTTGACGAGTACGTCGGTCACGCCGGCCATCCGGACCAGCGGCTCGAGCGGCCCCGCGCCGACCACCTCCCGACGCAACGCCTCGTGGACGTCGAGCACGGTCGCATCGCCGACCGGGCGGCCGGCGGAGCGCAGCGCCTCGGCGACGCGGTGGGGCGTGAGGGCACCCGGCGAGGCCGCCAGTCGCTGCCGGACCTCCTCGACCAGTCCGGCGACCTCGTCGCCGTCCCGGACCGGCGCGCTCATGCGGCGAGCCCGCGGGCGTCGGTCGCGGCGAGGTCACCACCGGGAGCGCCGTCCGGGGCGTCGTCGCCCAGGATCCGGGCCACCGCCCGGGCGAGCGGCCCGCGCGAGGAGCGCAGCGGACCCAGGCCCAGGTCGATCGCCTCGTCCAGTCCGCGCTGGTCGCGCATCTGGACCCGCACCGGGAGGCGCACGGCCCGCTGGACCTCCTCGGCACCGAAGGCCTCCCCGCGCAGCACGACCGCCGCGCCCGCATGGTCCGCGAACCGGGCGCGCATCCGCGCCGCCCCCGCCACCCCCACGACGCTCGCGAGGGTGACGACGAGCAGGTCGTCGCAGCGGGCCGCGATCTCGTCGACCAGCGGGTCGGGCGAACGCGGCAGGTCGACCACGACCACCCCGTGTCCGCGGCGGGCGGCGGACAGCGCCTCGCGGGCGGCGAACGCCTGCAGGGTCTGGACCCGCCCGTCGACGTACCAGGACAGGACGCCGAGCTCTCCCTGCCGGGGCAGCGCCTCGCGCAGCGCTCGCGCCGAGAGCCGGCCGGACGTCTGACAGAGGGCGTCCCAGCGGAAGCCCTCGTTGCGCTCGACGCCGAGGATCCGGTCCAGGCCCGGGCCCTGCGGATCGCAGTCGATCACCGCGGCAGGAGCACCACGCGCCGCCCACTGGCCCAGCGCGCAGGCGAGCGTGGTGGCGCCGGCGCCACCGGTGCCGCCGATCACGCCGATCACCCGCGCCCGGCCGGGGAGCCGCTCGGTCAGGTCCGCCAGTTGCTCGACCAGCCAACCGTCGGAGCCGGGCAGCTCGACGACCTGCTCGGCCCCGAGCCGCAGGGTGGTGCGGAACAGCTCGTCCGGCGCACGGCCGTGGGCGACGACGAAGGTGCGCGGCCGGGAGCCGGGAGCGACGTCGGCCAGTGCCGGCGCGAGATCCGCACCGACGAGGACGACCGGGGCGCGGGACCACGTGCGCAGCGCGGTGATCGGGTCGCGCGCGACGACGGGCGTCACGTCGGCGGCGGCAGCCAGACGCAGGAGGGCGGCGAGCAACATCTCGTCGTCGCTCACCACCAGGACGGGGACGGCGGGAGCATCGGTCGGCCGGGACCCGGCGGACCTCAGGGGTGTGGTGGGGGTCATGGAGAAGATGTCGCCGCGTTCGGGCACCACCATGCCCGGCCGGTTCCCGCCGGTGGACAACCGCGACGCCACGCCGGGTTGTGGAGACCGGGTGGCCTCCGTGGAGACAGGTGAGACCTACGATGACCCCATGGCCCAGCTGGCCCGACCACGCACAGCGCCCACCGCGGCGTTCTTCGATCTCGACAAGACGATCATCGCCAAGTCGAGCGTGCTCGCGTTCAGCAAGCCCTTCCAGGCCGGCGGGCTCATCTCGCGCCGGGCGGTCCTGCGCTCGGCGTACGCCCAGTTCGTGTTCATGGTCGGCGGCGCCGACCACGACCAGGTCGAGAAGATGCGTCAGTTCATGTCGCAGCTCTGCGCGGGCTGGGACGTCGCCACCGTCCGCGAGATCGTCGCCGAGACCCTGCACAACGTCGTCGACCCGCTCGTGTACGACGAGGCCGTGCGCCTGATCGCCGCACACCACGCCGCCGGCCGCGACGTCGTCATCGTGTCCACCTCAGGCAGCGAGGTGGTCGAGCCCATCGGCGCACTCCTCGGCGCCGACAAGGTCGTCGCGACGCGGCTCAAGGTCGAGGACGGCCGCTACACCGGCGAGATCGACTACTACGCCTACGCCGAGGAGAAGGCCACCGCGATCCGCGAGCTCGCGGAGGTCGAGGGCTACGACCTCGAGCACTGCTACGGCTACTCCGACTCGGTGACCGACGTACCGATGCTCGAGGCCGTCGGGTTCCCGCACGCGGTCAACCCCGACAAGGAGCTGCGCAAGGTCGCCGCCTCCCGCGGCTGGCCGGTACTGGTGTTCAACCGTCCCGTCGAGCTGCAGTCGCGCCTGCACCTGCCGCCGCCGAAGCCGACGCTCGCGGCGCTCGCCGTGGGTGGTGCGGTGGCGGTCGGAGCCGCCGTGTGGATCGGCGCGAAGAAACGCTCCCTCACCGCCTGATCCTCACTGCCCGACTTCACCGGTTCGAGCCGGGCCGAGCGGTCGGCCACAACCACCCAGCGTTCCCCGCATCCGCCGAAAAGACAACCCTTGAAGGTGGCCCGCGAGAGGCGTACAAAGGACCTCAAGAACTCCACAGACAACACGTGATCCCCAGTACCCACGCGGCGATCTACCCTTCCTAATTGGGCGCTTGCACTCGGAACACTTCCGGGGCAGTTGTTGACCTTGCACGCCTGGTAGCCGAGGTTCACGTGTCAGCGGTGGCACCCGAGACATACGTTGACTCGGGTGCCACCTGCATGTCACGGGCCTGTGCGCGTCGAGGAACGAGACGGGCACAGATCAGCCCGGGAGGTCGAGTAGCGCCGCGAGCGAGGAACGAGGTCGCGACGCGCGTAGCGAGACCCGGCCTGTGGGCGTCGAGGAACGAGACGGGCACAGATCAGCCCGGGAGGTCAAGTAGCGCCGCGAGCGAGGAACGAGGTCGCGACGCGCGTAGCGAGACCCGGCGGGTCGTCGGTACGTGCGACTCGTTGCACCGTGGCCCCGGATCTCGATACGCCCTCGCCCAGGGGCTCGGGCTACTCGATCAACGACGGGGCTCGGGCCACTCGATCGACCTACGACGAGACGTCGAACTCGATGACGGCGACGGGGTTCTCGAACTCACTGATCTTCAGCGACACCTGCAGCTGCCACGTACCCGCGGCGGGCAGGACCACGGAGGCGGAGTAGATGCCGGGGCCGGCGGAGGTCGCGGGCAGGGCGCCGAGGTCGACCTCGCCGCTGGACAGACGTAGGCGCGGGGCCTCGAAGCCCTCGGTGGGGGCGCCGGTGGCGTCGACGATCTCCACGGTGACGGTGCTCGGTCCCGTGCGGGGCGGGGCGATGGTGCCGCGGACCGTGAGTCCGCCGAGCAGCGCCGTACGGACCTCCGGCTCCGCGGGCACGGAGCTGACGGCGGACGCGGGGGCCGGCTCGGGACTGCGGTCGACGAGGAAGCCGGTGACCAGCAGGACCGCGACCAGGACGCCCGCCTCGGCCGCGGTGGTGCGGACGAGGAGGTGGGCGCTGTCGCGGCGCTCGCGACGGCGAGAGGCGTCCTGCAGCCGGGGCACCAGGGCGAAACGGTTCCACGCGGCGATCAGGACCGCGATCAGTGCGGCGAGGATCTTCACGAGCAGCAGACGGCCGTAGCCGGTCTCGAAGAGCACGCTCCACGAGCCCGCGACCCGCCAGGCGAGGAAGGCACCGGTGATCACCAGCGCGACCAGGACGCCGGCGGCCACGACGGAGAAGCGGGCCAGCACCTCCGCCGCGAGGGTACGGCGACCGCCGAGGTCCGGCAGCACGAGCACCAGTGCCACCAGACCGCCCAGCCACACGCTGCCCGCCACCAGGTGGAGCATGTCGGCGCCGACCGCGAGCACCTCCGGTGTCGCGGCCCGGGTGTGGCCGGTGAGGGCGGGCGCGCAGGCAGCGACCCCGCAGGCCACGAGGGCGACGACCCGGCGTGGGCGGTCGATCAGTCCTCTCCCGAGCAGCACGACTGCCAGGCTGACACCGAGGACGACGGTGGCCGTGACGACGTACTCCAGCGGGTCGAGTGCCGCCCAGGTCGAGCCCTTGGCGAGCGCGCCGACGCCGGAGCCGATCTGGTAGACGGCGGTGAGCGGGATCCCGAGCAGCCAGGCGATCGCGGCAGTGACGGCGCCGACGCGCGCGGCCCGCACGAGGCGGGCGCGGGCCCGGTCCGCGAGGTGGTGGCCGGGCAGGAAGAGCACCACGAAGGCGACCAGGCCGGTGCTGAGCAGCAGCGCGACGTAGCCGGCCCATGCGGCGACGCTGAGCAACCAGGGCGGTCCGGTGGACTCGTCCCCGGTGACCGGTGGCGCCACGACCTGCGCACTCGGCGCACCGATGCTGAACGCGAGAGATCCGCTGATCGGGTGGCCGTCCTCGGACACGACGCGCCACACCACGACGAGGGTGCCGGTGCCGAGGTCGTCGCCCAGGTCCACCTCGAGCTCGGATCCGCGGGCGGTCGGATCGGCGTCGAGCTCCTCGCCCTCCGCGTCGAAGATCCGGACGCCGTCGGGGACCAGCGAGACGTGCTCGCTGAAGGTGAACCGGAGCGAGTCCGGGGCCTCGGTGAGGACGGCACCCTGGGCGGGGTCGGAGCTGACCAGGGTGGCGTGCGCCTGTGCCGGGGAGGGCACGGCCAGCAGGAGAGCGATGGCGGCCAGGAGAAGCGCCAGCAGCCGTCGTTTCACCCGCTCACTGAATCAGCAGGCTGAACCAGTGTCAAGGACATGAACAATCGCTGGCCTTCGCCCCGCAAGCGCCCTAGACTGGTTCAACATATCGAACCAAGGTCGTCACCGTGGACGGCCCACCGAGAGGACCGTCATGCCCAACATCACCGTCGAGCTCCTGGCCGGCCGCACCATCGAGCAGCGCCGCGCGTTCGCGGCCGCCGTGGCCGACCAGGCCGTCGACATCCTCGGCGCCCGTCGCCAGGACGTCCGGATGGTCTTCAGCGAGATCACCCCGGACATCGTCGCCAACGGCGGCGTGCTGGCCAGCGAGGACGACAGCCGCGCGGGCGTCGTCGCCGCCCTGGCGGACGGCTCCTGACCGACCCGCTCCCCCACGTCGAACGCCCCGGTCCTCACGGACCGGGGCGTTCGTGGTTGTCGTTCGTCCGGCGGGGCCGGGAGGGATGCCCCCGCGGGGGATGTCATGCGAACTGGCTACCCGGACGACCACTTCGCATGACTTCCCCGGGAAGCGGATCGCCCACCCGCGGAACGTCATACGAACTGGCTGCCCGGACGACCACTTCGCATGACTTCCGCCGCACGGACGGGGCCACCTCGAGCGAGACGACGGCGTGGGCCCGCAGGACAAGCCTGCGGGCCCACGCCTCCTTGACGGCGCCGGCCAGGAGGGTGCTGCCGGCGTAGACGACGCGCACCTTCTGCTTGCCGACCCGCGTCGCCTTCGGCAGGCGGATCGTGACCTTGCCGGCGCTGTTGACGCGCCCGCTCACGACCTTGCCGTTGAAGGCCACCCGGACGATCCCGCTGACCGCGACCCCGGACGGGGGTACGACGGCCACGACGATGCTGCGCACGGTTCCGCGCTTGATCGTCGTCGGCACCGCGAGGCGTACGACGGGCACTGCCTTGCGGACCGACACCTTGAGCGTCGACGTCGACGCCGCATGGGTGCCGTCGCCGAGGTAGCGGAGGGTGACCGTGCGCGTGCCGGGGAGCAGCGAGCGGAGCGGCAGCGACAACGTCGCCCTGCCGTTCGCGATCGTTCCCGTGGTCAGCAGCTTGGAGCCGTACCTCGCCTCGACCTTGCCGGTCGCCGTCGACGGGGTGAGCGTGGCAGTGATGGTGCCGCGCTTGCCGTAGACGAACGCCGGAGCCGATCCCTTGACCGTGGTGGCCGTCGGGTCCGGATCCTCCTCCACCGTGATGCTCACCGTCACCGGCGCCGACTCCGACGAGCCGTCGGTCGCCCGGTAGGTGAAGGTGTCGGTGCCGGAGAAGCCGGCGTCGGGTGCGTAGGTGAACGAGCCGTTCGCCGCGAGGTCGACCTCACCGTGCTCCGGCTGGGTCACCCCCGTGGTCGTCAGGTCGTCGCCGTCCGCGTCGGTGTCGTTGGCAAGGACTCCCGGTGCTGCCACCGTGAGCTCCTCGCCCTCGCCGACCGAGTACTCGTCCGCGTTGCCCACCGGAGCGGCATTGGGGAACGGGTTCTCGTTGAGGTCGGTGACCTGCTCGGCCGTGAGCTCGTAGCCGAACATCCGGAAGTCGTCGACCAGTCCGTCGAACCTCGGGTCGGGCCAGCTGGTGCCGCCGAGGAAGTTCGCGGTCGTCTGGCCGTTGACCCCGACGTCACCGATACCGAGGGTGAAGTCGTTGCGGGTCCCGACCAGCTGGCCGTCGAAGTAGAGCTTCCCGGTGGAGCCGCTCATCGTGAACACCACGTGCGTCCACTCGTTCAGAGGCAGGTCGTTGCCACCACCGAGGGTGAGACGTTCCTGGGCAGCGACGCCCGGGGCCTTGAACGTGGCCGCGAACCCGGTGGGGCCGTTGGCCTGCGTGGAGGACTGCAGCAGGAAGAACGTGTCCGTGCTGCTGCCGATCTGGAGGAGCGGCACCCAGTTGGGCAGGGCGTCGGGCCGTGCCCACACCGAGACGGAGAACTCCTCCTCCATGCCGGCCTGGATGTTGTCGGGCAGCTTGACGTGGCTGCCCGTTCCGGAGCCACCGCCCGGGAGGTTGACGCCGGCGCCGTACTTGCCGTTCGCCGTCCATCCGGTCTGGCCCTGCAGCTGCGCAGCGCCGACCGAGGAGTCGAGACCGCTGTTGGCGGCCGTCGTCCCCGTGCCCTCGTCGAGCGTGTAGTGGATCGGCGTTCCCTCGCCCGGCGGCGGACGCTCGACGGTGTGGCTCACCGTCGCGCGGGAGTCCCGCCACCCGTCGGCTGCGACGAAGCGCACCTCGATCTCGTGCTCGCCGGGGCTGAGCGTGAGCTCGGGGAAGGACGCGTCGCCGGCAGCGAGCGCCACCTGGTCGCCGACCCGCTTGCCGTCGACCCAGAGCTCGGCAGAGCCCTCGGCGTCGGCGGCGGCCTCGTCCTGGACCGATGCGGAGACCGTGACCGGCGCCGCGAACGGCGACGGGGACTCGGGCTCCACGGTGACCGTGGTGGTCGTGCGCAGGGCCGCCCCCTCGTCGTACAACGCCGACACGTCGTCGCCCGAGAGCGCCGCGGTGTAGAGGCGTACGTCGTCCATCCGGGCGTCGAGCGCGGGGTCCGGGAACCCGTTGCGGCCCAGCCAGTTGTTGGACGTCGGACCGACATCGGTCATGTCGATCGTCAGGTCGGCGCGCTGTGCGATCTGCTGGCCGTCGAGGTAGAGCGTTCCGGTGCCGCCGTCGCGGGTGAACACGACGTGGTTCCACTTGCCTGCCGCCACGTCCTTGACCGGGTTGGCGTAGACGCGCTCCTGCGTCGGGCTTCCCTTGGCCTTGAACGTCGCCGCGAGGCCGGTGCCACCGGAGGCCTGCGTCTGCATCTGGATCTGGAAGAAGCTGCCTGCCCCCTCGAGACCGTCACCGATGTGGAACATGCCGATCCAGTTGGCCTTGGCGTCCGGACGGACCCAGAAGGACGTCGTGAAGGCGTCCTCGCCCTGGAGCAGGTTGTCGGGCAGGTCCACCGCGTTGGCGTTGGTGCCGCCGGGCAGGTCCACCCCCTTGCCGAAGACGCCGTCCTCGGTCCAGCCCGCATCGCCCGTCAGCGTCGCTGCGCCGATCGTCGCGTCCGAGCCGGTGTTGGCCGCCGAGGTCCCCGTTCCCTCGGAGAACTCGTAGTGGACCGGGGCCTCGTCGACACCGGGGTCGGTGCCGATCAGGACCAGGTCGTCGACCATGAGGCCGCCACCACTGCCGGAACCGGCGAGGGTGAGGGTCTCGGTCCGCGCGGACGCGGTGAAGGTCTCGACCCAGGTCTTGTAGGTGACCCGGTTGCCCTGCGAGGGCGTGTCGGTCCCCGCCGTGATCGTCGCGTCGAGGTCACCGACCCGGAGCGAGGCGTTCGCGGGTCCGTCACCGGCCGCCGATCGACTGTCCCGTGCGTAGCGCAGGGAGACGCGGTACTCGCGCCCCGGATCGAGCCCGGTGAGCTTGCGCTCGAGGCTGCCGGCGTTGCCGAGGGCGAGCTGGTAGCCGGTCAGGCCGAGGCCACCCTGGCTGGGAGCCGTGCCCCGGATCAGCTGGACCGGGTTCTCGATGGCCCACGGAGCCATCCGGCCGTTGCCGGTGGTCACGTCGATGACGGTCGGCGGGTTGGCCGAGCGCCACTCCGTCGGCAGCTTCGGGTACTCGAACTGGTCGACCACCTTGGGCGTGCGCTGGTCCATCTTGACCGAGGGGTCGATGTCCACGATCTTCGCGACCGACGGGGTGCCGTCGGCGTCGAAGACGAAGAGCATGTACGACCCCGGAGGTGCATACGTGCCGTCCTCGGGCGCCGTGATCGACAGCGCACCACCGGACTGGGTGAACTCCAGGTCCTGGAAGTTCTGGTCGTTGTTGAACCCGTGCGTCACCGAGCCGTTGCGGACCAGCGTGACCCGGGAGACCGCGCCGGACACGTTGGCGCCGAAGGTGCCGTCGTAGCCGAGCTTCTTCGGGGCGTTGGTGAGCACCGGCCGCTCGGCGAGCTGCGCGCCGTCGTACAGGTACGACGGGGAGTAGTACTCGACGTCGGTGTAGTTGCGCGGACCGGGGGCGCCGCCGCCACCGATCATGATCCGGCCGTCCGGCAGGAGCAGCGCGGAAGAGTGGTAGAGCCGTGCGTGCTCGTAAGGCGCCTCCACGGCGGTCCAGGTGTCGGTGTCGGGGTCCCAGACCTCGGCGGTGGTGACGTAGCCACCGTCGCCGTTGTTCTCGCGGCTGCCGCCGGTGACGAGGACGTCGCCGTCGGGCAGGATCGTGGCCGTCGGCCAGTGCCGCTGGTACTTCATCGGCGAGGTCGCCTGGACGACCGGGTTGGCCGTGCCACCGGTGATGTCGACCGTGAAGCCGGCGCGCGCGCCGGCAGGTCCGCCACCGTTGGACCACCAGCCGCCACCGACCTGCAGGATCTTGCCGGGCCGGTACATCGCGGCCGTCGAGGTCGCGCCGACCGGGTTGCCGAGGCCACCCTGGTTGGCGACGCCGCCGGGCAGGGTGCCCCGCAGGGTCAGCTCGCCGTCACCGCTCGGGTCCAGCTCGAACATCTGCGTGCCGCTGATGTTGAACAGGTTGCCGCTGCCGGGGGCGACGAAGGCCCGCGGGTACCACCAGCGGTTCTCGTCGGCACCTGCGTGGTCCGCGCCGCCGTCGCCGTACGCCGCGCCGCTGGTCGCGCCGGTGAGCAGCTTCCAGCCGGAGCCCTCGTCGGGCCGGTAGACCTCGGGGGTCAGCACACCGGGACCGCCGGGGCCGCCGCGCAGGCTGCCGCCCTGGACGACGATCTCGCCGTTGGGCATCGTCGTTCCGGTGGGGTACCAGCGCGGGATGTTCATCGGCGCCTCGTCGGTGAGGCCCGTGCCGGTGCTGTAGTTGGTGACACCGATGGCGGCGTCGTTCGGGGCGTTGCCACCGAGCGAGTCGTCACCGCCGACCGTCATGACCGACTTGCGGTGCGGGTTCTGCACCTGCATCGAGCAGAAGAGGTCGGTGTAGGTCGAGTTCGGGGAGAGGCCGTCGCGGTAGTTCTGCAGGGTCCGCTCCACGGAGGGGTCCCACACGTCGAACTCGGTCTGGCCGCCCTGCGTGATGCAGCTGTTGCCGGTCCAGTCGAACGGGGTGGTGTCGGTGCACCCGCTCGAGACGCTGCCGAAGGACTGCACCTTGCCGTCGGCGGTGAGGGACATGTTGATCGGCATCAGCGGCCACGGCGTCACGCCGCTCCACGCACCGTTCTCGTCCTTCGGCGGCGGCGAGCAGTCGGCCGGGAGCAGGCCGGAGGCGTAGGCCAGGCCGTTGCGCAGCTGCGTGCGGATCGGGGCCTCGGAGTACGCCGTGCCCTCGTGACCCATGCCGGTGTACCAGGAGCGACCGGCGTCGATCGTCTGGCACCAGGTGATCGGGTGGTTGGTGCCCTGGCGTCCGCCGCCGTACGACGACTCGTCGGCCGACAGGATCGTGCGCACATTGGGCGCGGGGTTGACGGTCCAGTCGTACCACTCGTCGCTGCGGGTGAACTCGGCCGGCAGACCCGCGGCGAGCGGGTGCGTGGCGTCGTTGACGACGACCTTGCCGGGGCGCACGGCCGGGTTCTCCGGGTGGCCCTCCGACATGGCGCCGACGAGGCGGGCGTAGAACGGGTTCACGTCGTGCTCGCTCTGGCCCACGGACCAACCGGCGTAGTGGAGGCCCATGTAGCCACCGCCACCGCGGATGTAGTCCTCGAGCGCCTGGCGCTGTGCGGTGTTGAACAGCACGCCGCCGGTCTGGGCGAACACCACGGCGTCCGTGGTCGCCAGGTTGGCGGCCGTGAAGGCTGCCGGGTCCTGGGTCTCCTGGACCTCGAGGGTCTGGTCGTACTCGGTCGCGACGTTGGCCGCGAGCTCCTTCACAGCGATCCGGGCCTGGACGTGCGAGGCGTGGAAGTTGTCCTTGTAGAAGAGAAGGACGCGCAGCGTGGCGTCGTCCTCGGCTGCCGCAGCGGGCTGCGCCAGCGCTCCGGCGAGCGGAAGCGCCACTGCCGTCGCGACGAAGGCCGCGAAGGAGTGGGCGACCAGGCGCCGGGAGCGGTGACGGAGCCGGGAGCGGAGTGACCTGCGATGCAGTGTCATCAGGGATCCCCTGTCTCGGGTTCGTGTTCACAGAGGTCCCCGAGGGTGGGGGGCCCCTGCCGGGACCGTATGACGGCCGTCACACAAATACAAGAACTAAGTCCATAAACGTGAACAAATGAGACAGGTTGTTCACGAGCATGAACAAAACGGGCCTGAAAACCGCTGATTCAGCGACGCGTGCTGGCGTCGCCGCCGAGGGCGAGCGCACGGACCTCGGCCAGCGAGGCCATCGAGGTGTCCCCCGGTGTGCTCATCGCAAGCGCCCCGTGGGCTGCTCCCAGCTCCACGCACGCAGCGAGGTCCTCGCCGCCGAGCAGGCCGTAGGCGAGTCCGGCGGCGAAGCCGTCGCCGCCCCCGACCCGGTCCAGCACGCTCAGGTGCGGGCGGGACACCGAGACCGCCAGTCCGGCAGTCCGGGACCACGCCGCGCCCTGCCAGTCGTTGTCGTTGGCCGAGTGCACGGTGCGCCGCGTGCTCGCGACGACCTGCAGGCCGGGCAGCTGGTCGGCCAGCGCCTGCGCGTCGGCCGACAGTGCGTCGTACGGATCCGCGGCGGGGTCGGGCGGGGTCCAGGGTGCGTCGGGATCACCCCGACCGTCCTGTCCCAGGGCGCCCGAGAAGTCGGAGCGAGTGCCGATGAGGACGTCGACGTGCTGGACCAGGCGGTTGTTGAGGGCGCGCGCAGCGCCATGGCCGCCGCGATCGGCCCAGAGGCTGGGCCGGTAGTTCGTGTCGTAGGAGACGACCGTGCCGTGGGCGCGGGCCGAGGCCATGGCCTCGTGCGCCACTTCGGAGGTCGTCGCAGAGAGACCGGCGAAGACACCGCCGGTGTGCAGCCAGCGCACGCCGCGCCGGCCGAACAGGTCGTCCCAGTCGATCGTGCCGGGCGCGAGCTGGCTCACCGCCGTACCCGCGCGGTCGGAGACGCCCAGGGCCGAGCGCACGCCGAAGCCGCGCTCGGTGAAGTTCAGTCCGTTGCGGGACCGACGGCCCAGACCGTCGAAGTCCTCCCACCGGATCAACGAGGTGTCCACGCCACCGGCGCGCACCAGGCTCTCCACGAGCCGGCCCACCTCGTTGTCGACGAGCGCCGTGACCACGCCCGCCCTCAGCTCGAAGACACTGCTGAGGGCGCGGGCGAGATTGTACTCGCCCCCGCCCTCCCAGACGTCGAAGCGGCGCGCAGCCCGGATCCGGGTCTCCCCCGGGTCGAGGCGGAGCATCACCTCGCCCAGGGAGACCACGTCGAACGCGCAGTCCGCGACGGGCCGGGTCGCGATCACGGGGTCACCGACGTGGGTCACCAGCTCACCCGGCCGGTACGCCGACAGTCGCAGCGCACAGCGCGGAGACCTCGTCCCAGCGACCCGCAGCGAGCAGGTCGGGCGGGACCATCCAGCTCCCGCCGACCGCGGCGACGGCGGGATGGGCGAGGTAGTCGACCGCGCTGTCGGCGGTGATCCCACCGGTGGGCAGGAACCGGACCTGCCGGAAGGCGGCGGCCAGCGCCTTGATGGCCGGCAGTCCCCCGCTGGGCTCGGCCGGGAAGAACTTCACCAGGTCGAGGCCCAGGTCGAGCGCCTGCATGATCTCGCTGGCGGTGCTGACCCCGGGAAGCACCGGGAGGTCGAGCTCACGACAGCGCTCGACCACCGCGACGCTCAGGCCGGGACTCACCACGAAGCCGGCGCCGGACCTGTGGGCCAGGTCGACCTGCTCCGTGGTGAGCACCGTGCCGGCACCGACCACGAGGTCACCGCGATCGGCGAGCCGGCGCAGGACGGCCGCAGCGTCGGGCGACCGGAAGGTCACCTCGGCCACCGGGAGTCCGCCCGCGACCAGGGCCGCACCGAGAGGGTCCGCCTGTCGTACGTCATCGAGGACGACGACAGGCACCACCCGGTGCGACCCCAGGACGGTGATCTCGTTCATCGCAGCTCGGCGATGACCGTCTTGAGCTCGGTGTAGTCGTCGAGGCCGAAGGAGCCGAGCTCGCGACCCCACCCGGACTGCTTGAAGCCACCGCGCGGCAGGGTGACGTCGTCGGCGTGCCAGGTGTTGAGCCAGACCGTTCCGGCGCGCAGCTTGCTGCCGACCCGGTGCGCGGTGCCGAGGTCCTTGGACCACACACCGGCGGCGAGGCCGTAGACGGTGTTGTTGGCGGCCGCGACGACCTCGTCCTCGGTGTCGAACGGGATGGCGGTGATGACCGGGCCGAAGATCTCGTCGGTCTGGACGGCCATCTGCTCGGTGACGTCGGTGATCAGGGTGGGCGAGAAGAAGTAGCCGCGGTCGGCGGCGGAGTCCGCGCTCCCGGCCGCCAGCGTGGCGCCGTCGGCGACCGCGCCACGGACGTAGCCCATGACCTTCTCGTGCTGCTCCTGGGAGACCAGCGGACCCATCGTCGTGGCGGGGTCGAAGGCGTCACCGACCTTGATCGCCTTCGCGGCTGCTGCCACTCCGGCGATGACCTCGTCGAAGACCTCGCGCTGGACGTAGAGGCGCGAGCCGTTGACGCAGCACTGGCCCTCGTTGAAGTAGCCGGCCAGCGCGGCACCGGCGATCGCGGCCTCGAGGTCGGCGTCGTTGAAGATGATGTTGGGGGCCTTGCCACCCAGCTCCAGCGAGACCTTCTTGAGGTTCCTCGAGGCGCCCGCGGCGATCTTCTTGCCGACCTCGGTGCTGCCGGTGAAGGCGACCTTGTCCACGTCGGCGTGGTCGACGAGGGCCGCACCCGCGTCGCCGAAGCCGGGCAGGATGTTGACGACGCCGGCGGGGACGCCGGCGTCGAGCAGCAGCTGGCCGAGACGGAGCGCGGTCAGCGGGGTCTGCTCGGCAGGCTTGAGCACGACGGTGTTGCCGGCCGTGATCGACGGGACGATCTTGAAGGCGGCCATCGTCAGCGGGAAGTTCCACGGAACGATGCCGGCCACGACGCCGATCGCCTCACGACGGGTGTAGGCGTGGAACTCGCGCCCGGGCACCGACATCGGGATGGTGGTGCCCTCCATCTTGGTGGCCCAGCCGGCGAAGTAGCGGAACAGCTCGGCCGCGACCCCGGCGTCGCCGCGCGCGGAGGCCAGGCTCTTGCCGTTGTCGAGGGACTCGAGCTGGGCGAACTCCTCGACGTGCTCGTCGATCAGGTCGCCGATGCGCCACAGGAGGTGCGAGCGGTCGCGCGGGGTCATCTTCGACCACGGCGAGCCGGCCTCGAAGGCGTTGCGGGCCGCGACGACCGCACGGTCGGCGTCGATGGCCGAGGCCTGCGCGACCTGCGTGATCACCTCTTCGGTGGCGGGGTTCACGGTGTCGAAGGTCCGACCGTCCTTGGCGTCGACCCATTCCCCGTCGATCAGCAGCTGCCGGGGGGAGGAGATGAACGAACGGACGGCGGGCAGGAGGGAGGAGCTGGTGATGGTCATGATGCCTTTCCTTGGCGAGCGGCGGAGATCGTGCGTCGTACGGGGGAACGAGGATGGGCTACTTGATGATCAGCACCTTCGAGCGGTCGAGGGTGAGGGCGACGGCGGCGACGATGATCGCGCCGTACAGGATCTGCTCGTACGCCGACGGGACGCCCACGATGGGCAGTCCGACCCGGAGCAGGGTGACGACCAGGGCACCGGCGACGCTGCGCCACAGGCTGCCGTGGCCACCGGTGATCGCGGTGCCACCGACGACGATCGCGGCGACGGCGGGCAGGAGCAGGTTGTCGGCCATGGTCGGGTTGCCGCTGAAGTTGCGCGACACCAGCATCACCGCGGCCAGGCCGGCGCAGGCACCGGAGATGCAGAACGCACCGATCTTGACCAGGTCGACGGGCGCGCCGGCGAGGCGGGCGGCGGACTCGGAGTAGCCGGTCGCCGTGATCCAGCTGCCGATCGGGGTGAACCGGACGATCAGCCCGAGCACCGCGACCACGAGGACCGCGACGGCCACCGACATCGGGATGTGGGTGGCGACGTACAGGTTGAGCCAGCTGATCGTGGAGTCGTCGTCGACCGGGACGGTGCCGGCGTCGGAGACGACCAGCGCGATCGCGGAGAAGATGCTCATCCCGCCGAGGGTGACGATGAAGGACGGGATCCTCAGGACGACGTGGGCGATGCCCTGGACGGCGCCGATGGCGGCCGCGGCCAGGATCACCGCCGGGGTCGCGAGGCCACCGAGACCAGGCAGCCACAGGGCCAGGAACACCGTCGACAGCGAAGCCATCGCGGCGATCGACAGGTCGATGCCACCGCACAGCACGACCAGGGTCGCGCCGGCGGCGAGCACGATCAACGGCGCCGCGGTCATGGCGGCCGCGGTGAGGCTGCGCTGGGTGAAGAAGCCCGGGTCGGCGATGGTGAGGGCGGTCAGGAGCGCCACCAGCGCGATGAGCGGCATGAACGACGTCACCCGGCTCGCGACGGTGGGCCGGTGGGCCGCGACGGGCGCCTCGGCCGTCGGCTTCGCAACGACGGGGGTGCTCATACCATCTCCTTGACCAGGTCGAGGGGCGTCGGCTTGGCGCCCGAGGGGCAGGGCACCTGGGTCGCGACCTTGCCGTCGTTCATCACGAGGATCCGGTCGGCCATGCCGATCGCCTCCTCCAGGCTGTCGGCCAGCAGGACGGTCGCGACGCCGTTGTTGGAAAGCTCCCGCATCAGGCGGTAGACCTCCGAGCGGGCGCCGATGTCGAGGCCACGGGTCGGGTGGTCGAGCAGCAGCAACCGGATGTCGCCGCCGACCAGCCATCGGGCCAGGACGACCTTCTGCTGGTTGCCACCGGAGAGTCGCTGGATCGCGGTGCCGCGGTGCGGGGTGCGGATGGAGAGGCGACTGATCCAGCCGTCGACCAGGGAGGCCTGCTTGCGCGGGGACACGATCGGCCCCGAGCAACGGGCCTGCTGGCGGGTGAGGGTCATGTTCTCGGCGACCGACATCGGTCCGACCATGCCCTCGATCTTGCGCTCGGCGGGGACGTAGCCGATCCCAGCGGCGCAGGCGGCACGGGTGCCGGAGAGCTGCAGCACCTCGCCGTCGAGGGTGACCTCGCCGGACGTCGTGGGCTCGGCGCCGAAGAGGGCCCGGCAGACGTCCTCGCGGCCGGAGCCGTGGACGCCCACGATCGCGACGATCTCCCCCGCGTGGACGTCGAGGTCGACGTCGCGGAAGGTCTTGCCGGACATGCCCCGCACGGTGAGCCGCGGACGCGGCTCCTCAGGGCGCTCGGCCAGACCGTCGTGGTAGTGGTCCTCGGAGCCGGTGGAGCCGATCATCATTCGGTGCAGCTCGGTCGGCTCCGCACCGGCGGCCTTCACCTCGCCGACGGACTGGCCACCGCGCAGCACGGCCACCCGGTCGCACACGTCGAGCACCTCGTCGAGGCGGTGCGAGACGAAGATGACGGATGCGAACTCGCGCAGCCGGCGGATCTGGGTGAAGAGGGTCTCGATCTCCTTCGACTCCAGCACCGAGGTCGGCTCGTCGAGGATGATCACCGGCGAGTGCTGGCTGCGCTGCTCGATCCGCAGCACCTTCGCGATCTCGACCATCTGGCGGTCGGCGAAGGAGAGGGACTCGGTGCGCGCCAGCGGGTCGATGTGAGACCCGATCTTGTCGAGCTGCTCCTGGGCGAGCTTGCGCATCGTCTCCCAGCGGTAGACGCCCCGTCGTACGCCGAGACCTTCGGAACCGAGCACGATGTTCTCGGCGGCCGTGAGGTTCGGGACGAGCGACTGCTCCTGGAAGACCATGCCGATGCCGTGGTTGGCGGCGTCGACGACGCTGCGCAGCTTCACCTTCTCGCCGCGGACGTAGATGTCGCCGGCATCCGGCTTCACCAGACCGACGAGGGCCTTGAGCAGCGTCGACTTGCCGGCGCCGTTCTCGCCCGCCAGACCGAGCACCTCGTTCTGGTTGACGACGAAGTCGATCCCGTCGAGCGCCTTGACGCCCGGGTAGTGCTTGACGAGTCCGCGCACCTCGAGCGCGGGCACGGTCGCCGGGTTGGGCACCGTGACCTCCTTGTGGGCGTGGATGCTCACTTGACCACCTGGTTCCTGCGACGTTGCGGAAGGACGGCCGCGGCAACCGCGGCGACGACGATGAGGCCCTGGACGCCGCCCTGCCAGTACGGGCTGACGCCGACCTGCACGAGTCCGTTGGTGAGCACCATGATCAGCAGGACGCCGACGGCGGAGTGCAGGACACCGCCGCGGCCTCCGGTGAGCAGCGTGCCGCCGACGACGGCTGCGGTGATGGCGGAGAAGTCGTAGCCGTCACCGGCCTGGACGAGTCCGGCGCCCAGCTGGCTGGTCACCATCACCCCGCCGAGCCCGTAGAAGGCACCGGCGAGGGTGAACACGGCGACCTTGTACGGCGCCACCTTCACACCCGAGAGGGCGAGCACCTCCTCGGCGCCGCCGATCGCGAAGGCGTAGCGGCCCAGGCGGGTGTAGCGCTGGATCAGCCAGCCGACCGCGATGCAGACGACCGCGATCCAGGCGAGCCAGGAGAACCCGAGGAGCCGCTCGGTCGCCCAGCTCTCGAGCATGGCGTCGGAGATGTTCGGCTGGACCCCGTTGAACATGAGGGTGGCGATGCCGAGTCCCACGGCGGAGACGCCGAGGGTGGTCATGAAGGACGGCACCTTCAACAGCACCAGGGCCAGGCCGCTGACGGCACCGAGGGCGGCGCCGAGCAGGATCGCGATCGCGATCCCGAGCAGGCCGAAGTCGTTGCCGTTGCGGTTGTTCTCCACCAGGAGTGCGACTGCGAGCGCGGAGGCACCCATCACTCCGGCTGCCGAGAGGTCGATCGACCCCATCATCAGCACGAAGGTGATGCCACAGGTGACGACGGCCAGCACGGCGGCCGTGTCGAAGATGTTCTGGATGTTCGCGACGCCGCGGAACTGCGGGCTCAGCGCCGCGAACACCACGAAGATCACCACGAGTGCGATCGGGGGACCTGCGTCCCGGAACGACACCCCCCGCCGAGGCTGGGGGCGCGTCGCGACGACGTCGACGTCCTCGGCGGGGGATGTCATGGTCACGACAGCGGACCAGCCACGCGGTTGAAGACGTTGTCGCACTCGAAGTCGGCCGGGTCGGTGGCCGGCGTCGCGAAGTCGGCGACGTTGTCGTCGGTGATCAGGAACTGCTCGGCGAAGAACGCACGGTTGTCCTCCGGCAGCTTGTCGACGTCGATCTCGCCGATCGCGGCGCAGTAGCCGATGGCCAGGCCGATACCGCCCTGCCACGGACCGTCGCTCGAGACCGTCGCGGTCATCGAGCCGTCCTGGATCGCGGTGAGGGCGTCCGGCACCGCGTCGATGCCGACGACGGCGACGTCACCGTCGCGACCGGCCTGCTTGAGGGCCTCCAGCGCGCCGAGCGCCATGTCGTCGTTCGCCGCCCAGATGCCCTTGACCTTCTCACCGTGCTTGGCGAGCAGGGTCTTGGTGACCTCGAGCGCCTCCGCACGGGAGAAGTTGGCGGTCTGGTCGTCGAGCAGCGTCATGCCGGAGTTCTTGGCCAGCGATGCCTCCAGGCCCGCGAAGCGGTCCTTGGCCGCGGCGGTGTCGAGGACACCCTGCAGGGCGATGATGCCGCCCTCGCCGCCCATCGCCTCGGCGAGTGCGTCGCCGATCTGCTGGCCGGACTCCTCGCCGTTGTAGGTGAGGTGGCTGACCCAGCGGTCGTACTCGCCCGGGTCGAGGTCGGCGGGCTTGTTCCACTGCGTCACCAGGTAGGCGCCGGCCTGGTCGGCTCCCTTGACGATCGGGGTGGTGTCGGCGTCGCCGTTCGGAAGGACGTTCATGACCAGGCACTCGGTGTCGCCGGCGAGGAGCTGGCGGATCTGCTCCTGCTGCTTGGTCGAGTCGCCGTCGTAGGTGAGTCGCTCCTGCTCGAGGTCCACGGACTCGGCGAAGGCGTCGCCGCCGTCCAGCCACGCGGCCTCGTAGGGGTTGGACTCGTTGCGGACCTGGCCGACGAGCGTGATGTCGGCGGGGTCGCACGAACCGGCGTCGCCGGATGCGGTCGAGCTGCCCTCGCTGCAGCCGGCCAGGGCCACAGCCGCCAGGCTGAGGCTGAACAGCGCGGCGACGGGACGGGAGATGCGGGTCATCGTTGATCCTCGTTTCTTGGTGCCGATGGTGCGGCAAGTGGGGTGGTGAGAGAAGAGGAGGGTGGGAATTCGTCGCCCCGAGCGGCGTGGGAGGTGTCGGACCGGGTCAACGAGCCATCCAGCCCCCGTCGACGACGAGGACGTGTCCGTTGACGTAGTCCGCTGCGGGAGAGGCCAGGAAGACGGCGGCTCCGGCGACATCGCGAGCCGTGCCCCACCGACCGGCGGGGATCCGGTCGAGGATCGCGCGGGAGCGGTCCTCGTCGGCGCGGAGCGCGGTGGTGTTGTCGGTCGCCATGTAGCCCGGCGCGATCGCGTTGACCTGGACGCCGTACTGGCCCCACTCGTTGGCCAGTGCCTTGGTGATGCCGGCGACGCCGTGCTTGCTGGCGGCGTACGACACGACGCGGATGCCGCCCTGGAAGGCGAGCAGGCTGGCGACGCTGACGATCTTGCCGCTGCCGCGCTCGACCATC
The DNA here is from genome assembly GCF_001428565.1 of Nocardioides sp. Root190. Lineage (GTDB taxonomy): Bacteria > Actinomycetota > Actinomycetes > Propionibacteriales > Nocardioidaceae > Nocardioides. Next base: position 518,085 of record NZ_LMIA01000010.1, read on the forward strand.
TGGCGGCCGAAGTGCTGGCTCAGGAAGAACAGACCGCTGAGGTTGATGTCGACGACCTTGTTCCACGCCTCCGGCGTGACGTCGACGGTGTCCTCGCGGTCGATGATCCCGGCGTTGTTGACCAGGATGTCGACCTGACGGCGGGAGGTGAGCTCCGCGCTGACCCGGGCGATCGCGTCGTGGTCGGAGACGTCGAGGTCGATGACCTCCACGTCGCGACCGAGGTCGCGGATCTCCTTCTCGGTCTCGGTCTGGCTGCCGGGCAGCCCGATCAGGACCAGGTCGGCACCGGCCTCGGCGAGGCCGACGGCCACCGCCTGGCCCAGGCCACGCCCGGCGCCGGTGACGGCCGCGAGTCGACCGCTCAGGTCGAAGGGGGAGGACGCTGCGGCACTCACAGCGTGTCCAGCGCGACGCCGTCGAGGTCGGTGTAGACGTTGTTCTCGCCCGTCATTGCCCAGATGAAGGCGTAGGAGCCGGTGCCGGCGCCCGAGTGGATCGACCACGGCGGGGAGATGACGCCCTGGCGGTTGCCGACCACGAGGTGGCGGGTCGCGCCGGGCTGGCCCAGGAAGTGGAAGACCCGGTCCTCCTCGGCGAGGTCGACGTACATGTAGACCTCGGTGCGCCGGTCGTGCAGGTGCGGGGGCATCGTGTTCCACACCGAGCCGTTGGCGATCACGGTGACACCGAACTGGAGACCGTAGGTCTGCAGCTCCTGGCCCCACGCGTAGCGGTAGAGGCTGCGGACGCTGGCGCCACCGTCGGTGCCGATCTCGACCGGCTCGACCTCGTCGTGCTTGAGGATCGTCGTCGGGTACGTCGTGCCGGCGGGCACGGAGACGAAGTAGAAGACCGCGTCGTCACCGGTGAAGGAGACCTCGCTGCCACGACCGACGTAGAGACCGTCGAGGTGGCCGAGCTCGAACTTCTCGCCGTCGACCAGCACGTGGCCGGTCTCGGCGACGTTGATGATGCCGAGCTCGCGGCGCTCGAGGTGTGAGGTCGTGCCGAGCACGTCCCACGCGGGGAGGTCGAGGCGCTCGCCCGAGGGGACCGCGCCGCCGACGACCATGCGGTCGTCGTGGGTGTAGACCGCACGCACCTCGCCGGCACCGAAGAGGTCCTCGAGGAGGAAATTCTCGCGCAGGTCCTCGGCGCGGGAGGTCTCCACGCTCGACGGAGAAGTCGAATATCGGACCTGGATCACAAGAGCTCCTTGGTTTCGTGAACTGCGTTCGTATCTGTGAACCGAGAACTTACACGTGACGCCCGTCACGGTCAAGGGGTTGAACTTCAGTCCATGTATGTGAAACAGCAGGTACAGTCGAGGACACATCCGTGCGCAGCGCGCGCACGCCGACGAGGAGTGGGCCCATGACCCAGAACACGACGACCGCCACCACGGGTGGCACGTCCGCCGCCGCAGGGCCGGTGAAGTCGGCCGCTCGCGCCCTCGACCTGCTCGACGAGATCGCCGCCAACGGGCCGGGCACCCAGCTCCAGCTCTCGACCCGGCTGAGCATCCCCAAGAGCAGCCTGCACGCGCTGCTGCGCACGATGGTCGACCGCGGCTGGCTGCAGACCGACCCCACCGGCAGCGTCTACCAGCTCGGCATCCGCTCGCTCGTGGTCAGCTCCGCCTACCTCTCCGGCGACCCGGTCCTGGCCCGTGCGTCCGGGATCATGGACGAGATCGCCGAGGCCACCGACGAGACCGTCAACCTCGGCCGCCTCGCCGGCAACGACGTCATCTACACCGCCAAGCGCGAGTCCTCGAACCCGCTGCGGATGCACTCCCCCGTCGGACGCCGCCTCCCGGCGTACTCCACCGCCCTGGGACGCGCGATCCTCGCCGAGCGGCCGCTCGAGGTCCGCGAGGCCCTCGTCCCGCAGACGATCCAGGCACTGACCGCCCGCACGGTCGTCGACCGCGACGCCGTGCTGACGATCATCGACACGGCTGCCGACCTCGGCTACGCCGCCGAGAGCGACGAGTCGTGCATCGGCGTGCGCTGCTTCGGCGTCGCGCTGCCGTTCATCCGTCCCGCCGTCGACGGCATCAGCGTCGCGGTCCCGATGAGCCGGCTCACGCCGGGTCGCGAGGACCACATCGTCGAGACGCTGCTCAGCGTCCGGTCACGACTGTCGCTGGAGCACGACAACAGCTTCGTGCGCTGACGCTGACCGATTCCCGGTCGAGAACCGGGTGACGAACTCGGTTCGTGTATGCGAACATCGGTCGCATGGTCTCTCGCCTCCCCGTCCTGCTGCTCCTGCTCCTCGGCCTGGTGGCCGTCGTGCCGGTCCTGGCGTCGGCGGAGCCGGAACCACGGACCTGGGTCATTGACGCCGTCGATGACGAGAACGGCAACCGGTGGGTCGCCGAGGACACCGGGACGCAGGTCCTCACCGTCCGGGTCGGCGACACCGTCGAGTGGCAGTTCGACCGGGCCGTCATCGAGCACGACCTGACCTCCGAGGACAGTCGGTCGGAGTGGGCCGAGCCGGTGCAGGAGTACCGCGTCCCGGGTGGGGACGCGGTCCGTCGTACCTTCGCGACGGCCGGCACCTACGAGTACCTCTGCTCGCTGCACGGCGTCGTGATGCGCGGGACCGTCGTCGTGGAGGACGCGGTCAATGCCGCCCCGACGGGTACGGCGAGCGCGACGCCCACGAGCGGCGCGGCTCCCCTCGAGGTGCACTTCAGCGCCGAGGTCACCGACGCCGACGGCGATCCCCTCAGCTACACGTGGGACGTCGGGACCGGCGAGGCACCCGACAGCGTGGACGGCGCGCACGCGACCCACACCTACACCGAGGCCGGCACGTGGACCGCGACCCTGGAGGTCTCCGACGGCAACGGCGGGGTCTTCCGGCAGGAGTTCCCGATCGTCGTCGGCGAGGTCGAGGACGAGCTGCCGACCGTGCACGCGCACGCCGACCACACGGCGGGGCCGAGCCCGCTGCCGGTGGCGCTCTCCACCTCCGTCACGACCGACGGGACCTTCCACTCCTACGCCGACGGGCTGACGACCTACCCCGAGCTGACCGGCACGGCGAGCCTGGTGCGCTCGCGCGGACAGACCTGGGCGGCGCTCGACGTGACCGGGCTGCGCGCGAACGCCGCCCACCTCGTGCACGTCCACGAGCAGGCCTGCGGCTCCGCCCACGGCGGCGCCCACTTCCGCTTCGACGAGACCCAGCCCTTCGCCGAGGACAACGAGGTCTGGCTGCCGTTCACCTCGGACGCCACCGGCACCACGGGGACGGTTGCCGTCACCCAGCCGTTGCGCGCCGGGGCGAAGGCGGTCTCGATCGTCATCCACGACCCGGACAACCCGGCGAAGCGGATCGGCTGCGCGGACCTCGGCCCCGGCACCGCCGACCTCGGCTACACCTGGTCCTTCGGCGACGGGGCCGACGGCAGCGGGCCCGATCCCGACCACGTCTACACCGCGCCGGGCGTCCACACCGCGACGGTGACGGTGACGGCACCGGGCGGCAAGCAGACGACGGCGTCGGTGGAGATCACTGTCGGCGTACCCGCCGACGTGACGCCGCCCCAGACCCGGATCACGGCCGGGCCGTCGGGAACGGTCCGCACCCGCACGGCATCCTTCCGGTTCGGCAGCGACGAGCCCGGCAGCCGCTTCCTGTGCCGGGTCGACTCCCGCGCCTGGACCGGCTGCCGGCCCGCGGCCTCGTTGACCGGCCTGCGCGACGGACCGCACCGCCTCCTCGTCCGCGCGGTCGACCCCTCGGGCAACGTCGATCCCACGCCGGCCCACCGCAGCTGGACCGTCGACTCCCGCGGCCCCGCCGTCGATCTCATCGGCCCGACCGGCCCGGTCCGCGACCGCACCCCGACCGTCCGCGCACGCGTGCGGGACATCCCCTCACCCGTCCGGGCACGCGGCATCGTCCTGCGCGTCGACGGTCGCCTCGTCGCGATCAGGTACGACGCCCGACGAGGTGTCGTGACCTGGCAACCCCGCCGCGCCCTGGCCCCCGGTCGGCACCGGGTGCGCCTGGTCGTGGCCGACTCCGTGGGGAACCGGACCGTGCGGACCTGGAGCTTCCGGGTGCGGTAGCCGACCCCGTTGGTCGAGGAGGTCGCTCAGCGACCGTCTCGAGACCCGGCGGCACCCCCGTTGGTCGAGGAGGTCGCTCAGCGACCGTCTCGAGACCCGGCGACCCGGTGCCGGAACCCACGCACGGGCAGCCAGGTGCACCGGAGCAGGTGGTCTCGACACGCCCTCGCCCAGGGGCTCGGGCTACTCGACCAACGACGGACGGCTGCTCGACCAACGACGGACGGGCTGCTCGACCAACGACGGAGCGGCTACTCCGCGTCGCGGACCAGAGGACTGGCCTCGGCGGCAGCGGCGTACGCCTCGGTGGCGTACAACAGCCACGCGTGCATGCCGGCGCGGCCGCCGTTGCTCCAACCACGCAGGTTCGACTCGTACTCCCGACGCAACGCCAGGTGCGCGGCCTCGGGGACGATGAGGGACTTCTCGTCGACACCCTTGGCCACCAGCAGCAGGCGCTCGGCGGCTCGCGCGACGATCCCGTTGTGGGAGCCGAAGGGGGCGGCGGTCACGAACTCGGCGTGGACGACGGCGGCGACGGCCAGCGCGGGCGCCTCGGTCGGGGCGGTGACGAGCTCCGCGATGCCGCGCAGCGACGAGGCGGACTCGCCGTCGCGGGGACGGCCGAGCATCTCGTCGGGGAGCACGCCGCGGGCCGCGACCGCGTGCATCCGGGCAAAGGCCTGGAGCGGCTGGCGCCGGAGCACGGGCACGAGCGAGAGCAGCTCGGCGGAGAGTCGCACGGCGTCGGCGGCGATCTCGTCGCCCTCGCCGGCGCGCACCTCCGCCAACGTCGAGGACGAGCCCTCGAGCACGGCACTCGCGTGCGCGCCTCGCAGCAACGACTCCGCAGTCAGCTCGGGACTGGTGCGGCGCAGGCCGCGGTCGCGCAGCATCACGTCGATCCCGTCGCGGGTCCCGGCGAAGCCGGACGGGACGCCCTCGAGCGAGATCAGCCAGGCGTGCGGGTCGGTGCTCACGGGGCCAGCCTAGGAGGGTGGAAGGGTAGATGATGTCGGAGGTGGAAGGGTAGAATCGCACCGGAGGTCCCCATGAGCCTGAACATCAAGAACGAGCGCGTCCACGCGCTGGCACGCGAGGCTGCCCGCGTCACGGGCAAGAGCCAGACCGGCGTGATCGAGGAGGCGCTGGTGCGTCTGCTCGCTGAGTACGGCGCCGACCCGGCCGAGGTCGAGCGACGTCGACGCCTGGACGTCGTCCACGACATACAGGTCCGGTTCGCCGCACTTCCGGAGGCCACGGGCGAGGACCGCATCCTCACCGACGACGACCTCTACGACCCGGCGACGGGACTTCCGGTGTGATCGTCGATTCGTCAGCCATCATCGCGATCCTCTTCAGCGAGCCGGAGGCAGGCCCGTTCTCGGAGCGCATGGCCGCGACCCCGTGTCGGATGTCGACCGCCAACTGGCTCGAGACGGCGATGCGGGTCGAGGGCGCCCGGGGCCCTGCCGGCGGCAACGCCCTCGACGCACTCCTCGACACGTTCGACGTGGCGCTCGAGCCCGTCACCGAGGCCCATGCCCGCGCCGCCCGGATCGCCTTCCGCCGCTACGGCCGCGGCTCCGGATCCCCGGCCCGCCTGAACTTCGGGGACTGCTTCGCCTACGCCCTGTCCGCCAGCAGCGGCGAGCCGCTGCTTTTCAAGGGTGAGGACTTCACCCACACCGACGTGCTGCGCGCCGTCTGACCGTCGCGCCTCCGCCCCCCGAGGCGTCTGCCGCCGTACCCTCGCGGTGATGGCTACCGACGACACCACCCCCGCACCGGCCGCGCTCTGCTTCGGAGCCGTGGCCGAGGCCTATGACCGCGGCCGCCCCGGCTTCCCGCGCGAGGCCGTGGCGTGGCTGAGTGGCGAGCAGCCGTTGACGATCCTCGAGCTCGGTGCCGGCACCGGCAAGCTCACCGAGCACCTGGTCGCGCTCGGCCACGACGTCCACGCGACCGACCCCGACCCGGGGATGCTCGACCGGCTCGCGCTGCGCCTGCCCGAGCTGCGCGTCTCGCAGACGCCGGCCGAGGAGATCCCCGCCGCCGACGCGACCTTCGACCTGGTCGTCGCCGGCGACGCCTTCGAGTTCTTCGACGCCGACAAGGCGCTGCCCGAGATCGCGCGCGTCCTCAAGCGCGGCGGGACCTTCGCGATCATCCGCAACGTGCGCGACGAGCGGGTTCCGTGGGTCAAGCGCCTCGGCAAGCTGATCGGCCACCTCCCGGCGGGCGCCGGTCTCGACGACGCGGTCGAGGCGTCGCCGTACTTCGGACCTGCCGAGGACTCCTCCTTCAAGCAGTGGCAGGTCATCGACCGCTCCTCGGTCCAGGACCTCGTCCGCTCGCTGCCCGAGGTCGCGATGCTGGAGCGCACCGGCCAGGAGTCACGACTCCGCGAGGTGCTGGCGTTCTACGACGACTTCGGTCGCGGCATGGACGGCATGCAGCTGCCCTGGGTCACCGAGTGCTTCCGCGCGGTCGTCGGGATCCAGCCGAAGACGATCCGCCAGGGACCGGTCCGTCCTGATGACGTCGACGCGTCCGGCAGCGGCGAGGAGAGCCCGGCCGACACCGACGGCACCTACGTCGGCGAGGCCACCCTCCCCGTCGCGTTGGCGCCTGCGGTCGAGCCGCCCGCCGACGACGACTCGGGCATGCTCCTCATCGACTTCCGCTGAGGGGCAGGATGGGCAGATGCAGGGACGGCTGTGGCGGCGCGGTCATCTCGGCAGTGACGCCGAGCGCGCGACCTTTCGTGCTCTGCACCAGGCCTCCCTCGCCTCACCGGCGCTGCGCGAGGGCCTGACCACCTCGAGTGCCGAGCGGGCGATCCGGCACCTGCGCAGCCTGTTGGGTACGCCGGCGCTGGCGATCACCGACACCGAGGCGGTGCTGGCGTGGGACGGCGTCGGCGGCCATCACCTCGACCAGGCAGCAGTGGTGGGGTTGCTCGCGATCGAGAAAGGCAGCACCCGCACGGTGGATCGCGGCCAGCTCGGGTGCACCGAGCCGGGGTGTCCGGTGCGGACGGGCGTGGTCAGTCCGTTGATCGTCGACGGCCGGGTGCTGGGCACGGTCCAGGCGTTCTCGCCGAGCCCGACGGCGGGGCTCGTGCGGGCCACCGAGGAGGTCGCGCAGTGGGTGTCGGGCCAGCTCGAGCTCGCCGAGCTGGATGCCCACCGCAACCGGATGATCGAGGCCGAGGTCCGCGCGCTGCGGGCGCAGATCAGTCCGCACTTCGTCTACAACTCGCTCAACGCGATCGCCAGCTTCGTGCGCACCGACCCGGACCGGGCCCGCGACCTGCTGGTGGAGTTCGCCGACTTCACCCGCTACTCCTTCCGGCGCCACGGCGAGTTCACGACGCTGGCCGAGGAGCTCAACTCGATCGAGCGCTACCTCCTGCTCGAGCAGGCGCGCTTCGGGGACCGGCTCCGGGTGACGCTCAACGTCGCCCCGGAGGTCCTGCCCGTCGTCGTCCCCTTCCTCTGCATCCAGCCGCTCGTCGAGAACGCCGTCCGGCACGGCCTGGAGGGTGCGGACCAGATCGGCCTGCTGACCATCAACGCGCACGACCGCGGCCACGAGGCCGTCATCGAGGTCGAGGACAACGGGGTGGGCGAGGACCCCGAGAGGGTACGACGCGCGCTCGCCGGCGACTCCTCCCTCGACTCGGTCGGCCTGGGCAACGTGGACGCACGGCTGCGGACGACCTTCGGTGACGACTACGGTCTGGTCGTGGAGACCGCACCGGGAGCCGGCACGAAGGTGATCGTGCGCGTTCCGAAGTTCGCTCCGGGCGTCGCCGTCGACGGGGTTCGCGGGTGAGCGGCCTGACGGTCCTGGTCGTCGACGACGAGCGGCCGGCCCTGGACGAGCTGAGCTACCTGCTCGAGGCGGATCCCCGGGTCGGCGAGGTGATCGCCTGCCAGTCGGCGACCGATGGCCTGCGCCTGCTGCGCGAGCGCGAGGTCGACTGCGTCTTCCTCGACATCCAGATGCCGGGGCTGACCGGCCTGGAGCTCGCCGACGTGCTGAGTCGCTTCAAGCAGCCGCCGCGGATCGTCTTCGTCACCGCGCACGAGCAGCACGCCGTCGACGCCTTCGACCTGCGTGCCGTCGACTACGTCCTCAAGCCGGTCCGCCCCGAACGCCTCGCCGAGGCCGTACGCCGGGTGCTGGCCGACACCGCACCACCGGCTCCGGCCACCGACACCCAGATCGCCGTGGAGCGGGGCGGCGTGACCCGCTTCGTCGATCGTGGCGACATCACCCATGTGGAAGCGCAGGGCGACTACGCCCGGCTGCACACCCGCACCGGCGAGGCCTACCTCGTCCGGGTCCCCCTGACGACGCTGGAGGAGCAGTGGGCCGAGGCCGGGTTCCACCGGATCCACCGGTCGCTGCTGGTCGCCCTCGCCCAGGTCAGCGAGGTCCGCTCGGATGCCGGTCGGACCTCGGTCATGGTCGGCGACACCGAGCTGCCGGTGAGTCGCCGCCACTCACGCGCGCTGCGCGACGTCCTGGTCCGGCGCGCGCGGGCCGGCGGCTGAGCCATGACCGAGCGGGTGCGGGTCACCGGTCCTCCGCGGCACACGATCGCGGGTCGGACGTCGAGCCGGCTCGGTGACGTCCACGAGCAGACCGAGCTCGGCGACGTCTACCTCCGCTCGCTGCTGCGCGAACAGCTCGGTCTCGCGCTGACCGTGCTCGTCACGATCACGCTGGTGCTCGGCTCGCTGCCGCTGGTCTTCCACCTGTGGCCGGGACTCGCCGACGTCGACGTCGCCGGGCTCCCCGTCGTGTGGATCGGCCTCGGCGTCCTCGTCTACCCGTTCCTCCTTCTGCTGGGCTGGCGCTACGTGCGCAGCGTCGAGCGCAACGAGCGCGACTTCGCCGAGCTGGTCAAGGGATCGGGCTCCGCCCCTCGGGACGGCGAGGAGTGAACACCGAGGCCGTCCCCGGCCTGGTCGCGGTCCTCGCCGTCACGGTCGCGACGGTCGCGATCGGCACGTGGGGGCTGCGATTCTCCCGCACCACGAGCGACTTCTTCGTCGCCTCCCGCACGGTCCGACCCGGACTCAACGCGTCCGCCATCGGCGGCGAATACCTCTCCGCCGCGTCCTTCCTCGGCATCGCCGGGCTGCTGCTCGTCGGCGGCGCCGACATGCTCTGGTACCCCGTCGGCTGGACCGCCGGCTACCTCGTCCTGCTGGTCCTGGTCGCCGCTCCCCTGCGCCGTTCCGGCGCCTACACGCTGCCCGACTTCGCCGAGGCGCGACTCGGCTCCGCGTGGGTCCGTGCCGCGTCGTCGCTGCTCGTCGTCGGCGTCGGCTGGCTCTACCTGGTGCCCCAGTTCAAGGGCGCGGGCATCACCCTCGAGTCGGCGATCGGCGCCCCGGAGTGGGTCGGCCCCGTCATCGTCGGTCTCGTCGTGCTGGTCAACGTCATGTCCGGCGGGATGCGCTCGATCACCTTCGTGCAGGCCTTCCAGTACTGGCTCAAGCTCACCGCGATCCTCGTCCCCGCGATGGTCCTGCTCGTCGTGTGGTGGGGAGACGGCCGCCCGGCGGGCAGCAGTGCCGGCGACGCGTGGTCGGTCCCGGTGGCCGGCGACGGAAGCATCGGCCTCTACTCCACCTACTCGCTGATCATCGCGCTCTTCCTCGGCACGATGGGCCTGCCGCACGTCGTCGTGCGGTTCTACACCAACCCCGACGGGCGCGGCGCGCGTCGTACGACGCTCGCGGTCCTCGCCCTGCTCGGCCTCTTCTACGTCTGGCCGCCGGTCTACGCCGCCCTCGGCCGCGTGTACGGCGACGACCTGGTCAGCGACGGCCATGCCGACGTGCTCGTGCTGGAGCTGCCCCGGCTGATGGTCGAGGGGATCGGCGGCGAGCTGCTCACCGGCCTGGTGACGGCCGGGGCGTTCGCGGCCTTCCTCTCCACCGCCTCCGGGCTCGCGATCGCCGTGTCGGGCGTGCTGACCCAGGACGTGACCAGCCGGCTGGTCGGCGAGCGCGGCACCCGCGACCCGGGCGGATCGATCGCGACCGCCTTCCGGCTGGCGGCCGCGGTGGCGGTCGTCGTGCCCCTGCTCGTGGCGCTCGTGGTCGGCGAGGTGGGGGTCGCCGAGTCGGTGGGCCTGGCCTTCGCGGTGGCGGCCTCCACGTTCTGCCCGTTGCTGGTGCTGGGGATCTGGTGGCGCGGGCTGACCGACGCCGGCGCGCTCGCGGGCCTGGCTGCCGGCGGACTCGGCGCGGGCGGTGCCGCGGTGCTCAACCTGGCCGGCGTCAACGCGAGCGGCTGGACCGGCGCACTGCTGGCCCAACCGGCGGCGTGGAGCGTCCCGCTGGCCTTCGCGGTGATGGTGCTCGTCTCGCTCGCGACGGCCTCCCGCGCCCCGGCTCACGCGCAGCGATTCCTGGTCCGGCTGCACACACCCGAGACCCTGGGGGCCGAACGCAGTTGACCCACCGGCAGCCCGGAACAGAAACCGTACACAAATGTACGGTTTTGGGTTAGGGTGCCGAAGGTCACGCGAGAGGGGGCAGCGATGTCCAGAGGTTGCGCATGAGCGCCACCGCCCGGATCGGGGTCCTCGCGCGCCCACTGGTCCCGATCGGCGAGCTCCTCGTCTTCTCCCTCGAGGTGTTCCGCGGGATGTTCCGCCGGCCCTTCGCCTGGCGGGAGCTCTCCGACCAGGCGTGGTTCGCGACCCGGGTCTCACTGCTGCCCGCCTGCGCGATCACGATCCCCTTCGGCGCGGTCCTCGCCCTCCAGATCGGCTCGCTGTTCGACCAGCTCGGCGCCCGCTCGTTCACCGGCGCGGTGGCTGTGATCGGCATCGTCCAGCAGGCCGCACCGATCGCGACGGTCGTGATCGTCGCCGGCGCTGCCGGCACGGCGGTCGCCGCCGACCTCGGCGCCCGCAAGATCCGCGAGGAGCTCGACGCCCTGGAGGTCCTCGGCCTCAACGTGATCGACCGGCTCGTCGTACCCCGCGTGCTGGCGATGGGCATCGTCGCCGCCCTCCTCAACGCGATCGCCACCAGCGTCGGCATCATCGGCGCCTACACCTTCAACGTCCTGGTCCAGGGCGGCTCCCCGGGCGCCTACCTCGCCAGCTTCGGTGCCCTCGCCCAGCTCCCCGACCTCTACGTCGGCGAGCTCAAGGCCTTCATCTTCGGCATCCTCGCCGGCATCGTCGCGACCTACCAGGGCGTGCGCGCGAAGGGCGGCGCACGCGGCGTCGGCGACGGCGTCAACCAGTCCGTCGTGATCGCCTTCGTCGTCCTGTTCCTGTCCAACGCCCTCCTGACGGCCGTCTACTACGAGCTCGTCCCGCCGAAGGGCCTCTGAGATGGCCGGCACCCGCTCCGTCCCGGGGTACGACGCGCTGAGCGAGCTCGGCAAGCAGGTCGCGTTCTACGGCCGGACCGTCCGCGGCCTCCCGCACGCGCTGCGCCACCACCGCGGCGAGATCCTGCGCCTGCTGACCGAGGTCTCCTTCGGTCGTGGCGCGCTGGTGCTGGTCGCCGGCACCGTCGGCATCCTGATCTTCGAGGTCGTCGCGGTCGGCACCGTGGTGGGCCTGGTCGGCTACCAAGGTCTCCAGCAGGTCGGGATCGAGCCCTACGTCGGCTTCCTGTCGGCGTACTTCAACACCCGCGAGGTGGCACCGCTCATCGCCGGCAACGCCCTCGTCGCCACCGTCGGCGCGGGCTTCACCGCGCAGATCGGCGCGATGCGGATCAGCGAGGAGATCGACGCCCTCGAGGTCATGTCGATCCGCTCGGTCCCCTACCTGGTGACCACCCGGATGGTCGCCGCCTTCCTGGCCGTCATCCCGCTCTACCTGATCGCGCTCGTCGGCACCTACGCCTCCACGCAGGCCGTCTCCGTGCACTACTACGGCCTGACCGGCGGCACCTACGACCACTACTTCAGCCTGTTCCTGCCGCCCATCGACGTCGCCTACTCCTTCGCCAAGGTGCTCGTCTTCGCCGTGATCCTGACGATGGTCTGCTGCTACTACGGGTTCAATGCCTCGGGCGGACCGGCCGGCGTGGGCGTCGCGGTCGGCCGGGCGGTGCGCCTGTCGATCGTGCTGATCATCGTCACCGACTTCTTCCTGAGCCTGGCGTTGTGGGGCTCCACGACGACGGTCCGGCTGGCGGGCTAGCGACCATGACCCGCCCCGTGGAGAGCTCGACCTGGCAGCAGCACCGGCACGCCCTGATGGGTGTCGGCTACCTCGTCGTCGGCGCGCTCTTCGTGTCGGTCTCCGTGGCGGCGTACAACAAGGACCTGCCATGGCAGGAGACCGCGCACGTCGAGGTCGTCACCACGCACGCCGGACTGGAGCTCAACCGCTACGCCGACGTGAAGCTGCAGGGACGCGTCGTGGGCGAGGTCCGTGACATCCGCAACGACGGCGGGCGCACCGTGATCGAGCTCGGCATCGAGCAGGACGAGCTCGACCTGATCCCCGCCGACGTCGACGCGGCGATCGTGCCGAAGACACTGTTCGGCGAGAAGTACGTCGACCTGCTGGCACCCAGGGAGGCGACGGCGACCCGGCTCGCGGACGGCGACACCATCGAGCAGACGGCGACCGCGACCGAGATCGGCGACGTCTACGCCCAGCTGGTGCCGGTGCTCCGCGCGATCGACCCCGCCCGCCTCTCCACCGTGCTCACCACCCTCGCGACGACCCTCGAGGGCCGCGGCACGAAGGTGCACGACACCCTGGACAACCTCGGCACCTTCCTCGCCGAGCTGGACCCGCACCTCGACACGCTCGACACCGACCTGAAGCTGCTCGCCCGCACCCTCGACGGGTACGACGCCGCCGCGCCCGACGTGCTCACCACCCTTGCGAACGCGACGGCCCTCAGCGAGGACCTCCTCGTCCCGGCGGAGAAGCGCCTGGCCGCCTTCCTCGACACGATCACGGACCTCTCCGACACCACCCGCGAGGTCCTCGAGGAGAACGGCGACAATCTGGTCCGCCTGGTCGTGCGCGGCGAGCCGCTGCTGAACCTGCTCGAGGAGTACGCCCCGATGATGGCCTGCTCGATCGACGGCCTGCGCCGCATCGACCTGCACGGCAACCAGACCACCGGCGCCCGTGGCCCGTACGTCCTGCTCTCGATCGACATGTTCATCCTGCGCGAGCCCTACTCCGCGCCCGACGACCTGCCGTCGAACCCGACCAGCGACGCCGCGCTCGGGACGCTGCCGTCGCCGATCCGCTCGTGGGCGCCGCACTGCCCGCAGTTCGGCCAACAGGTGTACGACGCCGTCGATGCGCAGCCCCGCAGCCTGCCCGCACTGCCCAACCTGGTGCTCAGCGAGGAAGAAGCAGCTCCCGGCACCGCGACTCCTCGCGCCGGTTCCCGGACGCCGGTCGACGTCGCCGGCCAGCGCCAGGCGCTGGCCACCGCGCTGGCACGCGACCTGCTGGCCCGCCTGGACGGCCGCGACGGCAGAGCAGTCGACGGCAACGCCGAGCTCGGTGGCCTGCTCGTCGCGCCGCTGCTCGGCGGCGACCCGGTGGAGGTGCCGTGATGGGCGACGAGATCAAGGCCCAGCCGCGGATCCCGTCCTCGGCGTACAAGATGGCGGTCTTCGCGACGGTGACGCTGCTGCTCTTCGGTCTCCTCGCGACCGTGATCGGCAACATCTCCTTCGCCGACACCCGCACCTACCGCGCCAACTTCACCGACGTCACGGGCGTCACCGTCGGCGACAAGGTGCGGCTGTCCGGCGTCGAGGTCGGCCGGATCACCGCGATCGACCTCGCCGGCGGGCTCGACGACCGCTGGGCGCAGGTCAGCTTCACCGTCGAGGAGGACGTCGCGCTGAGTGCGTCGGCGACGCTGGCGCTGCGCTTCGAGAACATCGTCGGACGCCGCTACCTCTCGATCACCCAGGAGCCGGGCGGCGACGTCCTCGCCGAGGGCGCCACCATCGACGTCGCACGGACCACGCCGGCACTCAACCTGACCCTGCTCTTCAACGGCTTCCAGCCGCTGTTCCGTGCGCTGGACGCCCGCCAGACCAACCGGCTCGCCGACCTGATGGTGCGCACCCTGCAGGGGGAGGGCACGACGTACGCCGCCCTGATGCGCAGCACCGCCAGCCTCACCTCCGAGCTGGCGGACCGGGACGAGGTGATCGGCACCGTCGTCGACAACCTCGGCACCGTGCTCTCGACCATCGCCGACCGCGACGTGCGCCTGACCCGGCTGATCGTGACCTTCCGCGACCTGATGCGCGGTCTCGCCAGCGACCGCGACGCGATCTCGACCGCACTGCCGGGACTCTCGAGCCTGCTCACCGTCTCCACCGACCTGATCCAGGACGTCCGCGGTCCGCTGAGGAAGGACGTCGACCAGCTCGACGACATCGTCGCCGCCCTCGACCGGGACCGCGGACTGCTCGCCGCGTCGCTGGACCGACTCCCGCGGCGTACCCGTGCCCAGACCCGCACCGGCTCCTACGGCTCGCAGTTCAACTTCTACATGTGCGGCCTCGAGCTCAACGTCCGCCTCCTCGGCGGGGAGTACCTCCTCTCCACACCCGGGATCTCCGCCAACGAGCGCAGCACGATCTGCGCCGGCACGGAGAAGGGCAACCTCGAATGAGCCGCTACTCGCTGATCGCCTTCGGGCGCAGGCACCCGGCCGTCCTCGCGGCCCAGGGCATCGTGCTGTTCCTGCTGCTGACCCTGCTGGTCTTCAACCTCGACCGGATCCCGTTGTTCGCCGGGACGAAGTACCACGCCGTGTTCGCCAACGCCTCCGGCCTGCAGGGCGGCGAGGAGGTCCGGATCTCCGGCATCACCGTCGGCAAGGTGACCGCGCTGCGCCTCGTGCGCGACACGGTGGTCGTCGACTTCGAGCTCGACGACGTCGAGATCGGTGACCGTACGGCGGCCAGCATCGAGATCCGCACGCTGCTCGGCCAGCACTACGTCGCGCTCACCCCTGCCGGCGCCGAACCGCTCGAGGCGGGCGACACGATCCCGGTGGAGCGCACGACGACGCCCATCGGCGTCGTCCCCACCCTGCAGCAGGCGACCACCACCCTGGAGGAGCTCGACACCGAGCGCCTCGCGGAGGCGTTCGACTCCCTCTCGGAGGTCGTGGAGGCCGCCGCTCCGCAGGCCCGCGGCGCGCTCGACGGACTCGGTCGCCTCTCCACGACCCTCGCCAGCAGGGACGCCGAGGTGCGCCAGCTGTTCACGGACGCCAACGAGGTGACCGGCGTCCTCGCAGCGCGGGACGACGAGCTGGCCGAGCTGCTCGGCGACACCTCCGACGTGCTCGCGATGCTCAACCAGCGCAAGGCCGTCATCTCGGCGATCATCACCGACACCGCGGGGTTCGCCCGCCAGCTGCGCGGCCTGGTCACCGACAACAAGGACGCCCTCGAGCCGACCCTCGCGCGACTCGACCGGATCCTCGCGGTCCTCCGCGAGCACCGTGACGACCTCGGCGAGTCGATCAAGGGCACGACCCGCTACGGCAAGACGTTCACCAACGTCGGCGGCACGGGGCCGTGGTTCGACGGCACGATCAAGTTCCCGGGCGGCTTCGCCGTGTGCGCCTCCGACGAGGCCACCGTCCTGAACCAGCTCCTCGACCCGATCCTGTCCCGGTTCAACCAGGCGCTCAACCAGAGCGCCTCCCCGTGCCTGCCCCTGGGCCCGGCCGCCGCCGCAGCCGTGGAGGCCGACCAGTGAGCACTCGACTGACCTCGACCCCGGCCCGTGTCGTGCTCGGCATCGCCGTCGTCCTCGCCGTGGTCGCCGGGGTGCTCGCCTGGGGCCGGTCCCACACGCCGCCCGACCAGAGCGTCATCGCGACCTTCCCGCGCACCACGAGCCTGTACGAAGGCGCCCCGGTCAAGGTGTTGGGTGTGCGCGTCGGCAAGGTGACCGACATCGAGGTCAAGGGCACGGCCGTCGAGGTCACCATGACCTACGACCCCGACGTCAAGCTCCCGCCCGACGTGACCGCGACGATCGTGCCGCCGTCCATCGTCGGCGACCGTTTCGTCCAGCTCGCACCGGCGTGGACCTCCGGCGACGTCCTCGCGGACGGCGCCCGGATCGGCCTGGACCGCACCGGCGTCCCGCTCGAGCTCGACGAGACCTTCACCCAGCTCGACGACCTCGCCACGGCGCTGGGACCGAACGGTGCCGACCGTGACGGCGCCCTGTCCCGACTCACCCGGTCCGGCGCCGACCTCCTCGAGGGCAACGGCCGCCGCCTCAACCAGACCCTGCGCCAGCTCTCGAAGGCGCTCGGCACGCTCGCCGCGGTCGACGGCGATGCCCAGGACGTCGTCGCGCAGGCCGCGACCCTGACCCGGACGCTCGCCGAGAACGACCAGCAGGTACGCCGCCTGGTGCTCGGCCTGGCGCAGGTCTCCGCGCAGCTGTCGGGCCAGCGCAACGACCTCACCCGCTCGGTGAAGGGACTGGCGGCCGCTCTGGACGAGGTCCGTGAGTTCACCCGCACCAACCGCGCGAACATCACCTCCAGCATCAAGGGCCTGACCGTTGTCTCCGACGTGCTCGACGACCACCTCGCCGACCTGACCGACCTGCTCGACCTGATCCCGGTCGGCTTCGCCAACGCGATGGCGATCTATGCGCCGAACAACTGGGACCCGGAGAAGCCGGAGGACAGCGTGGTCGACGGGCGCACGGGATCGCTCGCACTGCGCGGCAACTTCACCGAGGACCTCGGCATCCAGCTGTCCTACACGCTCGGCGCCCTGTGCCAGCAGGCCACCGGCGCGCAGGCCGCCCAGCTGCTTCCCTTCTGCGCAGCCCTGCGGGCCGCCGGCAACAGCATCGGCACACTGCTGACCGCGATCGCCAAGGGCCAGCAGACCGGCAGCCTGGCCGGGCCGCTCGGCGAGATCGTCGCCGCCGTCCGGGCCGCACTCGCCGCGGCGGCAGGAGGCGGACGATGAAGCCGACACCCGCGCTGGCCATCGCCGCCGCACTGCTCGTGCCCCTCACCGCCTGTGGCTACGAAGGACCCCAGAGCCTCCCGCTGCCCGGTGGTGTCGGCAACGACGGGTACGAGGTGGTCGTCGTCCTGGAGGACGCGACCAACCTGGTCGCCAAGGAGACCTGCCGCTCGGGCGACGTCGTCGTGGGCACCGTGGCCTCGGTCGAGCTCGACGACTCCTACGACGCGCGCGTGGTGTGCCGCATCGACAACGACGTCCGGTTGCCCGCCAACGTCGTCGCCACCCTGCGCGAGACCAGCCTCCTCGGCGAGAAGTACATCGCGCTCGACGTCCCGTCGGGTGCCGAGCCCGAAGGCCGACTGGCCGCAGGCACGGAGATCGCGGCCGACCGGACCACCGCCCAGCCCGACACGGAGATGGTGCTCGGCGCGCTGTCGCTGGTCCTCAACGGTGGCTCGCTCGGCAGCATCGAGACCATCTCCCGCGAGCTGAGCGCCGCGCTCGAGCAACCGGGCGACGTACGCACCACCACCCGGCGGCTCGCATCGCTCATCACCACGCTCGACGGTCGCCGCGACAGCCTCGTCACGGCGCTCGACTCACTGGCCCGCCTCTCGACCACCCTCGCGTCGCAGCGCACGGTGATCAGCGAGGCGCTGGACGCCGTACCGGACGGCCTCGCCGCCCTCGACCGGCAGCGGCCTGCGCTCACCCGCACGCTGACCCGGCTCTCGCGGCTGTCCGCCACGGCCGTGCCGCTGATCCGGCGCACCAAGGCCGCGACGATCAAGGACCTCGAGCACCTCGAGCCCGTGCTGGCCGAGCTGAACACCGCCAAGGACGACCTGTCCCAGACCATCGAGCGGTTGGCGTCCTTCCCGTTCTCGCGCAACGCGCTGAGCACCATCAAGGGCGACTACGCGGGGATGTACGGCCAGGTGCTCATCGACGTCGACACGATCAACGCGCTGCTGACCTCGCTCGCCGACCTCGCCGCGCCGGCCGCCCAGCGACCGGCGCCGAGCACCCCCGGCGAGGAGGTCGACGCCGGCACGCCCGGCACCGTCAAGGAGCTGCTCGACAGCCTCGACCTGTCCACGCTGGTCGGCGACCTGACCGACGGCCTGGCCGACGGCCTGGCCGGGACCCTCGACCTGTCCTCGCTGCTGAAGTCGCCGACCACTGCCCGGGGTGCAGAACCCCCACGCACACTGGCGGAACTCCTCACGGGAGGCGCGCGATGACGCGGAGCATCCGGCTCAAGCTGGTCGCCTTCCTCGGCGTCATCGCGGCGACGGTGGCCTACGGGACGACTCAGTTCTTCGACATCACCAACCTGGTCCACCCGCCGGACCGGGTCGAGATCCAGTTCAGCGATCCCGGCGGGATCTACCCCCGCGCCGACGTCGAGCTGCTCGGCACCCGCGTGGGCTCGGTGGTCGAGATCGTGCCCGGACCGGGGTCGGCGTCCACCGTCGTGGTCGAGCTCCGTCACGACGCCGAGGTGCCGGCCGACGTACGCGCCGTCGTGAGCAACAAGTCGGCGATCGGCGAGCAGTACGTCGCCCTCACGCCCGGTTCGGCGGACGGACCCCGTCTCGGCGACGGCGACCTACTGACCCTCGCGCAGACCGACGCCCCACCCGACCTCGGTGCCCTCATCACCCACCTCGGCGACCTCGCGGGCTCGGTCGATCCGGCCGACCTGGCGGTGATCCTCGACGAGGGCGCCACCGCCCTCGAGGGGATCGAGCCGTCACTGTCCTCGCTGCTCGACGACGCCGACCAGCTGACCCGCAGCGCCGTGAGGAGCGCGGACGACCTGACCGCGCTGATCGACTCGGCGCAGCTGGTGCTCGACACCCAGGTCGACCTCCTCGGCGAGACCCGGGCTGGCCAGTCCGACCTGGCCGTCCTCACCACCCGGCTGCGGGAGCTCGACGGCACCTTCGACCGGGTCTTCCGCGAGGGCATCGCCGCCGGCGGCGACCTGAACGGCCTGCTGCGCGACAACGCGGACGCCCTGCCCGTGCTCCTCGGCAACCTCGTCGGGGTCACCGAGGTCGCAGCGGACCGGCTCCCGCACCTGCGCAAGGGCCTGGTCGTCTTCCCGTGGATCCTGGAGCAGAACATCCAGACCCTGCGGCACTGCGACAGCATCAACCCGGTCACCGGCAAGCCCGTCGAGGCGACCTGCCACTACGACGAGGACGGCAACCCGATCTACAGCGCGCACATCGCGCTGGTGCTGCCGACCGTGCCGCTGGCCCCGCCGTGCACGCAGGGATACGAGGACGTCAAGCGCTACAACCCGGACGGCACCCCCGCCAACGGCAAGGGCGCGCGGCAGACGGACGATGCACCGGTGCCCGACGACAACAGGTGCACCTCCTCGCCGTACGACCCGACGGGGCCGAACGTCCGTGGCTTCCAGAACCAGCCCCGGGGCGGGTCCCCGCTCGGTCGGACCGCTCCGCAGTGGGGCCAGGCGCTCTTCAACCCGGCGAGCGGGATCATGGTGACCCCCGACGGACGTGCGACGCAGATCAGTGCGCCGACCGCGCCCGCCGGGCCGGACGGGCTCGGCTGGCTGCTGACCCGCAACCTCGAGGACTGATGCGTGGACGAGAAGCGTGAACGGCTGCTGAGCCTGACCCTGGCGGTCCTGCTCGTCGCCCTGCTGGCGACGGCCGGTGTCCTGTGGTGGCGCCAGCGCGAGGACGACCCGACGGCGGCGGTGACGAGCAGTGCACGGACGGCGGCGACCACCTTCTTCGACCTCGACCACGCCACCATCGAGGACGACCTCGACGCGATGGCCGCCCTCACCACCGGCACCTTCGCAACGAGCTACGGCGAGGAGCGGGAGGAGCTCGCCGAGCAGGTCACCACCAAGAAGCTCGTCATCACCTCCGAGATCCCCGAGCAGGGCACGGCGGTGGAGTACCTCCACGACGACGACGCGCAGGTCCTGGTCGCCGTCGACGCGACCACGACCGCCGAGAGCGGGTCCGCGGAGACCGCCCACTACCGGATCCGCGTCGTGCTCTCCCACGTCGAGGGCACCTGGCTCGTCTCCGGTCTGGAGCAGGTCGGATGAGCCGCCGGGTCCTCGCCCTGCTGGTCGCCGTCGTGATCGCCGCTGCCGCCGTGGCCTGGCTGGCCACCCGCTCCGAGCCCGACGCCGTGCGCCCCGCCGTCGACGACGCCGCCGCGCACACCGCCGGCTCCGTCCCCGCCGCCCCCGACGGCGCCCTCCAGGCCGTCTCCGACCTCCTGCCCACGGCCCTCTCCTACGACCACAGCACCCTCGACGCCGACCTCGCCGAGGCCACCGCCGCGATGACGGAGGCCTTCGCGAAGGAGTACGCCGACACCTTCGACGCCACCGTCCGCCCGCTCGCGACCTCCAGGAAGGCGATCTCCGAGGCCCACGTGCGCGCCACCGGCCTGATCCGCTCCGCCGACGCCGGCCAGGCGCTGGTGCTGGCGTACGTCGACCAGGTGCTGGTGTCGTCGGGATCCTCCGGTTCGTCGGAGTCCTCGGGGGGCGAGGAGCCGGTCCGGGTCAGTCAGACGCGGGTGCTGGTGAGCGTGAAATCCGTGGACGGCACATGGCTGCTGGACAGCATCGACCCCCTCTGACCCAACTCGGCGAGCCGGGGGGAGTCACTCGGTGACGAGTCGGAGCAACTGCTCGATCTCGGTGGCGGTCGGCTTCGGCAGACCGGCCTGGCCGTGGGCGAAGCCGATGCCGGCGTACACGAGGAGGCCGGCGAGGACGCGGGCCTCCTGCGCGTCGCCGCGCAGCTCCAGCAGGGCGCCCTCGACGAGGGAGAACACGAACAGGTCGCCCTCGGCGATCATCTCCGCAACGGTGGGCTCCGAGCGACCCCACTCGCGCAGTGCCCGCTCGACCCCGGCGTAGGAGTCGTCGACCAGACGCATCGTCATTGCCTGGATCCGTTCGCGGGCCGGCAGCTGGTCCAGCTCGGAGAGCTGCGCCAGTGCGTCCTTCGTCTCGGCCACCCAGCGCGCGGCCATGGCGGCGTGGAGGGCGTTGAGGTCGGCGAAGTGCCAGTAGAAGCTGCCGCGGGTGACACCGGCGCGCTTGCACACACTGTTGATGTCGACACCGGCGATCCCGTCGGTGGTGAGCAGGTCGAGGGCGGCGGCCGCCCAGTCGTCCGCGGTGAGCCGGGTGCCGCGGGAGCGTCGTACGGGGGTCGTCACCGTGGCCACCTCACTGTCCGGGCTGGTCGTGGTCATCGCAGCGCGCCGAGCACCAGGTCCTGGACGTCCACGTCACGGGGCAGTGCGAAGTGACTGACCGAGCTGGAGGGAGCCCGGTGCTGCACCACCAGCGTAGTCACGCCCGGTCGGCGACCGGAGGTCCAGGGCACCACCAGGCCGTCCCTCGTCGAGACGATGTCGACCTGCGCGAGCCCGGGCAGGGTGAGGCCGGCGGCACGCAACCCGCGCAGGAAGTCCGAGCCCTTGATGAACTCGCGACAGGACGCACAGACGCCGTCCATCAGGAGCTTCTCGACCCCGAGCACCAGGTCGTAGGTGCCGGCGTCCCGGCTGAGCTGCTCGAGATCACCGAGACCGAGCAGGTTGGTTCCCTCCCAGAGCGAACCGACCGAGACGAGCCGGCGTACGGCGAGGTGGGGGTCCAGCTGCCGGGCGCGCAGTGTCACCAGGGAGCCGGCGCCGACGGCGACCACGTCGACGCGTCGGGCGGGGGTCCGCGCCGCGACGGCGGCGATCCGGCGCCCCACCTCGGCGGCGGAGGTCTCCATCGAGGCCAAGCCGCCGGGCAGCGAGGAGAGCACCGGGCCGAGCGGCGCCAGGGCGGCGAGCAGCGGGATGGCACCCCAGCCGACCGTCGTCGTGCAGTGGCCGGCGGCCTCGAGCCTCCTCGCCAACGGCGCCACGGAGGCGGGCATGCCCGCCAGGTCGTGCACGAGCACGACGACCGGCCGGTCCGCCGTCACGGCACAGCCCGGCGCGGCGCCGGCGCGAGCCGGGGCGACGAGCAGCGCCGTCGTCACGACGGTCGCGAGCAGCACCCCGGCGAGGGCGCGGGATCGACTCATGAAGAAAACCGTACACAAATGTACGGTTTTCGGATAGTGTCCCCGCCATGACCGGACTGAGCCGTCGCGCGCTGCTGGCTGCCGGTGGCGCCGTGGGCGTCGGCGCGCTGGCCCACGGCGCCAGCTCGGCCGGCACCCTGAGGTCGCCGTTCATCTTCCACTCGCCGGCTGTGCGGCCCTTTCGCGACCTGATGCCGGTCCCGCCGGTCATCGACAACACCTGGGTGACCGTGACGGCGCGCAGCACGATGCACCGCTTCCACCGCGACTGGGACGAGCAGCCGAGCTTCGCCTACGGCGACCAGACCTACCTCGGGCCGACCATCGTCAGCCACCGGGACCAGCCGTGGCGGCTCACGACCCGCAACCAGCTGGGCCTGCACCCGTTCGCCGAGGACGTCGACCACACCCTGCACGGCGTGCCGGAGGACTTCGCGACCCGCACCCGCACGAGCACCCACCTGCACGGCGGCGTCACGCCCGCCTCCTCCGACGGGCACCCCAACGACTTCGTGGTGCCCGGAGAGCAGCAGACCTACCAGTTCCCGATGATCCAGGAGGCCGCGCACCTCTGGTACCACGACCACTCGCTCGGGACCACGCGCCTCAACGTCGCCGCCGGCCTGGCCGCGATGAACCTGGTCCGCGACGAGTTCGACACCGGCCGGGCGGACAACCCGCTGGGTCTGCCGGCCGGGGAGCACGAGATTCCGCTCGTCCTCCAGGAGAAGATCTTCGGCCCGGGTGGCCGGCTCAACGTCCGCTCCACCTGGATCGTGCCGCAGGGCAGCTGGGAGGGCGGAGCGGTCGGCGACGTCGGTCTCGTGAACGGCAAGGTCTGGCCCGAGCTCCCGGTCGACCGGGGCCTCTACCGCTTCCGCGTCATCAACGCCGGCTCGTACAGCGTGTGGCGCCTGTTCTTCTCCAACACCATGAAGTTCTGGGTCATCGGCAACGACGGCGGCCTGCTCGACCGGCCCGTCGCGACCCGCGACCTGCGCCTCTCCCCCGCCGAGCGGGTCGACATCCTCGTCGACTTCTCCTCGCTGGCACCCGGCGAGTCCGTCGAGCTCCGCAACGACGAGGGACCGCCGCCCCAGGCCGCGATCCTCGGCGAGGTGGCGATGCCGTTGTTCTGCCGCTTCACCGCGGGTACGGCGCGCGGGTTCACCGGCGGCGTACCCACCCGGCTGCGTGGCGGGCGACGGCAGCCGCCACTGCTGGCACCGGTGGAGCGCCCGGTCCGGCGACGGGTGGTGACGATCCTCCAGGACACCGAGATCCGGATCCCTCCCGCGCTGATGAGCCTCAACAACCTCGGCTTCATGACCGACGACATCGAGAAGCCGGTCCAGGGAACGACCGAGATCTGGGACCTGGTCAACATCACCGCCGACCCGCACGCGATCCACCTCCACCTGACGCACTTCCGGATCCTCGAGCGGCAGAGGCTCAACACCGCCGCCTACCGTTTCTCGCATCCCCGCCCCCGTCACGGCAGGCGCTGGACGCCCGACCCGGCGAAGTTCGTCTTCGGTCGCACCACGCCGTCGGCTGCCTGGGAGGCCGGGCCGAAGGACACCGTGCGCACCGACGGCCACACCGTCACCCGGATCGTCGTGCGGTGGCCCACCGCCGACGAGCTCGGCTTCGACCCCGACCTCGCCTACCTCCCCCAGGGCGCCGTCGCCCGCAGCGAGCTCGCCGGAGGCGGGGAGCACGCTGCGCACAACGAGCACGAGGGCGGAGCGGGCGGTGCCGCCGCCACCGCCGAAGGAGACGGCCACATCCGCGGCTACCTGTGGCACTGCCACATGCTCGACCACGAGGACCACGACATGATGCTGCCGCTGCGCGCGGTGGCTCAGTGAGCACGACCAGGAGCACACCCGTGAGCATCGACGTCACCACACCCCCGGCCCCGACCGGCGCGCCCGGCGAGGTCTGCCCGACCCGGTTCCGCTACTGGGAGCGCAAGGACCTGCCCCACTGGCAGCGTCGGCGCGCGGTCTTCCGCAAGCTGACCGGCCACGACCTGTTCCCCACCGACGAGCAGGCCCGGATGCTCTGCGAGGACCAGTTCGCCGGCGACCCGGTCGCGGAGAAGTTCGTCGCCGAGGTGTTCTTCGGCAAGGAGTACGGCCACGCCAAGGGCCGCAAGCTGCTCGAGCGGGCACTGGACGACGGCATCGAGTCCCTGCCGGACGCGCCTGCGTCGATGGTGGACCTCTTCGCCGAGCTGGAGACCGTGCCCGACTGGGTCGACCGCGAGCTCGTCGAGGCCGGCGCCGCCGTGTGGCGCCGCTGGGGCACGATGCTGTTCAGCGTCGCCGGGGCGATCACCCTCGAGATCTACACCGAGGGTGCGGTCGCGATGCCGCTGTCCCTGGCCGGTGGGTACGCCGGTGACAACGCGCTGCGCCGCTTCCTGGAGACCAACAAGTTCTGGATCGACGTCTCCGAGCCCGGCCAGCTGTTCGAGAAGAACTCCCAGGCCCGCAAGACCGCGATGATGGTCCGGGTCATGCACGTCGCGGTTCGCAAGCGGGTCGGCGAGCACCCGGAGTGGAACTACGACGGCTGGGGTCTCCCGATCAGCCAGACCTACGAGCAGATGACGCAGATCGGCGGTGCGGTCGCACCGGCCCTGAGCCTCTGGCTCGCCGGCGTGCAGACCACACCCAGGGAGATGCGCGCGCTGATCCACTTCAACCGCTACATGGGCCACCTGCTCGGCGTACAGCCGCGGTGGGCCCCCGAGACGATCATCGAGCAGATCCAGACGCTGATGATGACGACCGCGGCACGCAGCTACGACTCCGGCCGAGCGGGCAAGGAACTCATCGAGTCCTTCCCGGCGGCCTTCGCCCCGCGGCCCGGCCAGCGTGGGCTGAAGAAGCTCCGGGCGGCGTACAACTACCGGATCTACTCCGCCTACTGCGCACTGTGGATGGCGCCCGAGACCCGGCGGATGTACGACATGCCGTCCGCGTTCCCGTGGATCCTCATCATCGTCGCGCGCTTCCCCCTGATGACCGCCGTCGAGCTGCTGCGCCGGCTTCCGGTCCTCAAGGGCCTGCACGCCACCGTCATGGACAAGCACCGACGCAGCTGGCACGCCGCACAGATGGAGGGCCGCGAGGCCGAGTTCGACGCCAGCAGCGCGCTGCGTCGCTGACCCACCGTTTCCTCCCCCGCACCACGACCAAAGGACCACGCATGGCCATCACCATCACCGAGGGCTGGAACGGCCCCGGCAGCAAGGACGGCAAGCTCACCGTCGTCGAGCCCCGTGACAACGCCCTGCACCCGAGCGACTCCAAATGGGCCTTCGAGCACTGGTACTTCGATGCCCGCCTCGACACCGGCCACACCGTCGTCGCCTTCCTGCAGAAGCGTCGTCCCGAGGAGCCTCCCGGCAGCAAGCCGGTCGTCGAGGTCGTCGTCTACTTCCCCGACGGCACCCGCCGCCAGATCGTCAAGCACTACCCGCACATGGCGTTCGAGGCGTCAGCCGACAAGTGCAAGGCGCGCGTCGCCCACAACACCTGCGAGCTCGTCGGCACCGACCCACTGCCGGTGCACCAGCTGCACGTCGACGAGGGCGGCGTGGAGATGGACCTGACCTTCACCAACGAGACCCCGTCGTGGATGCCCGGCGAGGGCTACACCCGCTACGGCGAGAAGGACTTCTTCGCCTGGGTCGTCCCCGGCCCGCGGACCAAGGTCAGCGGCACCGTCGTGATCGACGGTGAGCGGATCGAGGCCAACGGCATCGGGTACGCCGACCACAACTGGGGCGTCGGCAACATGACCCGGATCATCGAGCGCTGGCACTGGGGGCGGCTCTACACCGACCAGTTCTCGCTGATCTACGCGATGGTCGGCACCCAGAAGCGCCTGGACCACCACCAGTCCAAGCCGCTGATGCTGGCTCGCGGCGGCGAGATCCTGCTCAGCACCGGGGAGGTCACCCTCACCGAGGGCCCTACGGAGTACAACGCCGACGCGCGGCGCAGCTACCCCACCTGGATCCGAATGGAGACCGAGGCCTCCGGTGACGGCGTGAGCGACGCCAAGGTGGTGCTGCAGATGGACGTGCGCGAGGTCATCCACGGACACGACCTGCTCGATGACATCCCGGTCGTCGGCACCAAGGTCGGCGGCGCGATCCTCAAGCCGATCATCCACAAGGTCGTGGGGCAGCCCGGCTACTTCAGGTTCCTGTCCGACTTCGAGCTCACCGTCACCGTCGACGGCGAGACCGTGGTCGAGACCGGGACGACGCTGCACGAGCTGGTCGCGCTCACCTGAGGACTCTGACCTGAGGACTCTGGCCTGAGGACTCTGGCCTGAGTCCTCTGGTGCTCAGTCCAGCGGCGTGATCACCCAGTCGATGTCGCGGGCGGGGTAGCCGTCGGGGTCCTCCCAGGTACCCGTGATCTCGCGCCGCGTGCGGTCCCAGGCGATGGCGTCGGGACCGCCGCCGGTCGCACCCCAGGCCTCGTACGACGTCCGGGTGCTGCTCGGCGCACCGCCCTCGCAGCTGAGCAGGCGCTCGCCGTACCCACCGGCGACGACGTCGAGCCAGTACAGGTCCTCACCGGGGACCAGGCCGAGATCACCGGAGAAGTCGCGGCTGCCCAGCCCACCGTCGTGCGACCACACACAACGGTGGTCCTGCCCGCGGACCGAGAAGGATCCGCTCACCGACTCCTGCTTCCACGTCGTCGTGGTCGAGGGGTCGCCGTGGCGCACGAGCACCATGCTCAGCTCCCAGGTCCGTGTCTCGATGTCGGTGGTCTCGCGGCCGGTGACCTTCGCGAGCCACCGCTGCGGGAACTCGTCGCCCTTGCACGACTCGGTCACCTCGGCGGTGCAGATGTCGGGGTCCGTCGGCGAGTTGGCCGGGCCGCCGGGCGCGCCACCGTGGCAGCGGTCGTTCCCGGGTCCGCCGTCACAGGTGTCGACGCCGAAGCCGGCGTTGAGGTCGACGTCGTCACCCCCTCCCGCGGAGATCCGGTCGTTGCCGTCGCCACCGGTGATCGTGTCGGCGAAGGCACCACCGAAGATCCGGTCGTCGCCGGTGCCGCCCTCGAGGAGCGTCCCCTCCCAGGCCGTCTTGAGCAGGTCGGCGTCGGCACCGCCGTACAGCGCCTGGCCGTCATCGCCCGCGGCGAGGGTGTCGTTGCCGGCGTCGCCGTAGGCGAAACCGCCCACACCGGTGGCCGGCGAGATGACGTCGTTGCCGCTGCCGCCGCGCAGGGTGTCGGTGCCGGAGCCGCCGTTGATCGAGTCGGCCCCGGGCCCGCCGGTGACGAGGCGATCGTTGCCGCCGGCTGCGGAGATCCGGTCGTTGCCGGAACCGCCATCGATCACGTCGGCGTGGCTGCCGCCCACGACCACGTCGTTGCCCGCCCCGCCCTCGAGCAGGGTCCCGCGCCGCGAGGTCCGCAGGGTGTCGTCGTGGTTGCCGCCGTAGACCCCGACCCCGTCGGCCTGGGCGATGACCAGGTCGCGCCCGTCCTCGCCGTACAGCAGTCCACCGGTGCCCGAACCCGAACGGATGGTGTCGTTGCCGGTGCCCCCGCAGACGAAGTCCTGTCCGCCCCGCGCGTCGATGACGTCATTGCCGCCGCGCGCCACGATCACGTCACGGCCGCTGGTCCCGGTGATCTTCTGGGAGGCATTGGTGCCGACGATGGTCGCCTTGAACCCAGCACATCGGGCAGTGGCCGCCTCCGCGCTGGTTGCGAAGCCGATGCTCGCGGGCACGACGAGGGCCGCAGTCAGGATGGGGAGGAACGTAAGTCTCCAGGTCATGGCCCGAGACTGGGCGACCTCGCTTGCGGTCGGCTTGCGACCGGCTTGCGGGAGCGGTCAGGGCTTGTCGAAGTTGCCCGTCACGCAGTCCTCGACCGCGATTCCCTCGCACTCACTGGGCATCAGGTAGCTCGGCAGGTCGGCGTAGCTGTCGCCGATCGTGCCGAGCCAGTTGAACGGCAGGTGGTAGACGAACACGAGCGTCACCACGCAGAAGCCGTAGACCGCGAAGTGGCCCACGACGCCCTGCAGGGAGGCGCGCCAGCGTTCGACACCGATCTCGATCGGCGACTGGCCGGGCGGCCGCTCCATCGCCTCCATCCGGGCCCAGGTGAACACCATGCCGACGAAGGCGACGAGCACCGACTCGTAGACGGGGAACTGGTGGACCTCGCCGGCCCACAGGGTCAACGGCTCGTACGTCTTGGCGTAGGCGTACCCGTGGGTCAACCGGATCGCGAGGTTCTCGATGATGAAGTCGAACCAGAACTCGAAGACGAAGATCGCGACGAAGATCTGGAACTTCGACAGCTTCGGCCACCTGCGGCGCAGCTTGACCGCGTGGTGCGCGGCGAGGATGGCGACACCGGCGCAGAAGTAGATGTACATCGGCGGTCCCCAGATGAGCGACTCGCCGTACTGGCTGGGCGCATCGGGGTTGTGGAAGGGCAGGTACTTCACCCAGACGCCGAGGTTGACGTTGTGGCTGTTCCACGCGAACAGGTAGTTGTGCACGTTGAGGAAGGCGTCCGCGGTGAAGCCGACCAGGCCGCCGATGACGAACTTGCCGTCGAGGCTGATCCTCCCGGTCTCGCGCCACGGCTTGATGCAGCTCCACCAGAAGAAGCCGAACATGACCGCGAGGCTGACCAGCTCGAACACCCGCAGCGCGGCGACCCGCCAGGACGCCATCTCGTCCGGTCCGATCCGCTCGACCGGACCGAACTGGGTGCCGTCGGTGACCCACCGGAGCACGACGTAGACCGAGAGCGCCGCCCACAGGGCGCCGATCAGCGCCAGGAAGCTCGCCGGGCCCTGTCGTCCCATCGGCGGCAGGTCGCCGTTCCCGGCAACGCCGTACGCCGGCAGGTCGGGGGACTTCGGGGGCTGCGGGGTTTGCGCAGGTGCGGACATGGTGGTCGAACTCCTCGATGGCGACGGTTGTCAATATGAGGAGTTTGTTGTCAAACAGATCTATTTGTCAACCACGTCCGTTGCTATGCTCCGGGGCGTGCCCGAACTCTCCGCGCCCTCCGGCGTCACCGGGACCCGCTCGGGCACACGCGACCGGATCCAGTCCGTCGCTCGTGAGCTCTACCGCGACCTGGGCGTCCGATCGGTCACCATGAGCCAGATCGCCGAGGCCGCCGGCCTGTCGCGCCAGATGGTCTACAAGGTCTTCTTCGACCGCAAGGAGCTCGTGCGCGAGGTCGCCATCGAGCGGATCCTCGAGATCGCCGACCTCGCCTCGGGCGAGGCGAGCGGCGACTTCGCGACCGCCTTCGTCGAGGTCTCGGTGCGCACCATCGAGCTGCTCCGGGGCGACGCCGAGCTCGGCGACCTGTTCGGCGAGGGCAGCCCGGTGTCGGCGTACGAGACGCTCTGGTCCCCCGAGCTCGTCACCCGCGCCCGCCAGCACTGGGCCCCGTGGCTGGCGATCGGTCGGGCCGAGAGGCGCGTGCGTCCCGAGCTCACCGACGACGAGATCACCGACTGGCTCCAGACCGTCTACGCCTCGATCGTCGTCCGTCCCCACATCGACCTGGACCGGGAACGCGCCATGATCGAACGCTTCGTCACCACCTCGCTCCGCTGAGCGCGCCGAAGTGCGCGGTCTTCTCCCGCGAAGTGCGTGGTTTTCTCCTTCGAGGTGCGTGGACTTCTCTCCCGAGGTCGGCGAAGAGGGCGTACCTCGGTGGAGAAAACCACGCACTTCGCGGAAGAAAAGGTCGCACTTCGCGAGTCAGGCGGATCGGAGCCGGGGCGCGCTGGCCCGGGACGGACGGATGCCGACGGCGACGCTGACCGACAGCGAGCCGGGTACGACCGGGTGAAGGCCTTCCGTCAGGGCGTCATGGAGGGCGCGGCGTCCTGCATCCAGTGACGCCGCGCGCGGGCACAGATCAGCTCGACCAGCAGCGGGTGCGGACCGATCACGTCGGCCACGACACTCGCGCCGGCCGCCAGGGAGGCGTGCCGGGCCTTGCGATGGAAGTACCCGGTCGCGAGGAGGTACGGCGACACGGCGTCCCCACGGCGTACGACGTGCTCGGGACGGGTCCCCAGCGCGGACAGGGTCGCGAGCCGGACGTCCGCTCCCCACGCCTCGGCGAGGTGGGCGGCGGCCGCCTCGAGGTCGGCGGTGGCGAGCGGGTCGGACGAACCGGCCGCGACCAGCACGACCGGCTGGCCGGGGGTGGCTCCTGCGGCGCGGAGCCGGTCGACCTGCGCCGCGGCGAGGAGCGGGTCCGGTCCCAGGCTGGAGCCGAGCCGGACCAGCTCGGGTCGGGCCGCCGCGGAGACGGCTTCGGGCAGGTCCTGACGGAGGTGGAAGCCGGTCGAGAGCAGCAGCGGGACGGCGACCGCGGGGTCCTCGTTGGTGGCGACCACGTCGGCGAAGAGCGGCGCGCAGAGCTCGACGTACGACGTCGTCGCGGTCCAGCCCAGCTGCGCACCGGCTGCCGCGGTGAGCTCAGCCGCGACCAGGTTGCCGGCCGCCGTACGCGTGCCGTGGGCGACGGTGACCAGGCGCGGGACTTCCTCGCACCTCGAGGGAGAAACCCCCGCACTTGGCGGGAGAAAACCTGGCACTTCGCGGGTCACGTGGCCACCGCCAGGCGGTACCCGCGCTTCACGACGGTCTGGATGCAGCGGGTGCCGAGGGCAGCCCGGAGACGGGCGACGGCCATCTCGACGGCGTGCTCGGAGCCGGCGGTGCCGGAGGGGAGC
The DNA here is from genome assembly GCF_001428565.1 of Nocardioides sp. Root190. GTDB lineage: Bacteria > Actinomycetota > Actinomycetes > Propionibacteriales > Nocardioidaceae > Nocardioides. The sequence continues at coordinate 549,058 of NZ_LMIA01000010.1, forward strand.
GCGCCGAGGAGGTCACGACGGGACACGACGGTGCCGGGGTTGACCAGCAGGGCCTGCAGGACGGCGTAGGGCGCGGGCGAGAGCTTGATCTCGGCCCCGTCGAGGAGGACGTCGTCGCCGTGCAGCAGGAGCACGTGCCCGGCGACCTCGAGGGTGGTGCCGGTCGCGCGGGAGGGCAGCTCGATCTCGAGCTGCTTGACCATCGCCGCGAGCCGGGAGCGCTCGGGGTAGATCGAGGGCACGCCCCACATCTCGAAGGCGGCGGCAGTGACGGGGCCGACGCAGGAGGCGATCACGTCGGCCTGGAAGGCGGTGACGAGCTCGTCACGGTGGCCGGTGGAGGTGGCGGCCTGCATCATCGCGGCGATCGCGGGAGCGGCTGTGAAGGTGACCGCGTGCACGCGGCGCTCGGCGATCTGCTCGATCAGGCCGAACATCGGCTCCGGGTCCTCGGCGCCCTCGACGCGGTAGACCGCGACGGTGGTGACCTCGGCGCCCAGCCGGCGCAGGGCATGGGCCGCCATCGACAACGACTGGCCGTGCTCCTGGACGACGATCCGCACACCGTGGAGGTCACGGCCGCGCAGGTGGACGAGCACGTCCTCGAAGGCCTCCGACTCGGGCGACCACAGCTCGCGCAGGCCGAACCGGCGCAGGGCGCCGACACTCTTGGGGCCGCGGGCCAGGATCTCGGCGTTGCCGAGGTGGGCGATCAGGTCGGTGAGCAGGCCCCAGCGCTCGGCGGCGGTGAACCACGACTTCAGGCCGATGCCCGTCGTCGCCACGAAGATGTCGACCGGCTGGGACAGGACGTCCTTGGTCGCATCGAGCAGGCCGACCTCGTCGATCCGATTGGGATCGACCGACAGCGCCGGGGCGTGCACCACCTCGGCGCCGCGGCGCTCGAGCAGCGCGATCTGTTCCTCCGCACGGCGGGCAGCGGTCACACCGATCCGGAATCCGGAGAGAGGTTGCTCGCTGGTCGCCACCGTCACAGTGTCTCGCGCCGAGCGCCCACGACCACAACCCCGTCGAGAACCCGGACGTCATAGGTGGGTACGGCGACCGCGGGATCGTCGAGGCAGATGCCCGTGCGCAGGTCGAACGGCTGCTTCAGCAGGGGACTCGCGACGAAGGGGACCTGCTCCTCGCCGGCCTCCGTGACGCGGGTCCTCGTCCCGATGATGCCGCGCGAGAGCACCGACGCCTTGCCGAACGGGTCGAAGTTCGACAGCGCGAACACCTGGTCGTCGTACGTCCGGAAGACGGCGACGGCCTGCCCCTCCACCAGCGCCGTGACGCCGGACTCGGGTCGGATCTGCTCCAGGCGGCAGACCGCGGTCTCCACCATGGGGGTCGTCTCGCTCATCGGGGGCCTCCCACGGGGATCGTCGCGCCCAGGGACACCGGACCGTCGTTGTTGGCGGCCTGGATCTGGCCGCGCTCCTCGGTGAAGGTGATGTTCGGGTCCGGGGTGCCGGGTGCGTTCACGAAGGACACGAAGCGGGCGAGCTTCTCCGGGTCCTCGATGGTGGCCTTCCACTCGTCGAAGTAGGAGTCGACGTGGGTGTCCATGGCCGCCTCCAGCTCGGCACCGAGCCCGAGGACGTCGTCGACGACGACCTCGCGGATCCGGTCCAGGCCACCGATGGCGTCCATCCAGTACGACGTGCGCTGCAGCCGGTCGGCCGTGCGGATGTAGTACATGAGGAACCGGTCGAGGTAGCTGATCAGCGTCGCGTGGTCCAGGTCGCCCGCGAGGAGCTGCGCGTGGGAGGGGATCGCCCCGCCGTTGCCGCAGACGTAGAGGTTCCAGCCCTTCTCGGTCGCGATGATGCCGAAGTCCTTGCTGCGCGCCTCGGCACACTCGCGGGCGCAACCGGAGACGCCGCCCTTGAGCTTGTGGGGCGAACGCAGGCCGCGGTAGCGGAGCTCGAGCTCGATGGCCATGCCGACGGAGTCCTGAACGCCGTACCTGCACCAGGTCGAGCCGACGCAGGACTTCACCGTGCGCAGGGACTTGCCGTAGGCGTGGCCGGACTCCATGCCGGCGTCGACGAGCTTCTTCCAGATGGTCGGGAGGTCCTCCATCCGGGCGCCGAAGAGGTCGATCCGCTGGCCGCCCGTGATCTTGGTGTAGAGGCCGAACTCCTTGGCGACCTGGCCGATCACGATCAGCTTGTCCGGCGTGATCTCGCCGCCGGGGATCCGCGGGACGACCGAGTAGGTGCCGTTCTTCTGCAGGTTCGCGAGGTAGGCGTCGTTGGTGTCCTGCAGCGTCGCGTTGGAGCCGTCGAGCACGTGGTGGTTGAGCAGGCTGGCCAGGACGGAGGCGACCGCGGGCTTGCAGATGTCGCAGCCGCGACCCCTGCCGTGGCCCTCGATGATGTCGTCGAAGCGGTTGTAGCCGTGGATGGCAACGACCTCGAAGAGCTCCTGGCGGGTGAGCGGGAAGTGCTCGCACAGGGACTTGTCGACGACCTTGCCGGTCGCAGCGAAGTGGTCCTCGACGATCTTCTTCACCACGACCTTGCAGGACCCGCAGGTCGAGCCCGCCTTGGTGCACTTGGTGACGCAGCCGGCGTCGCCGCAGGGGCCACCGTCGTTGAGCGTCGACTCGTCGGAGACCGCGGCGACGATGTCGGCCTTGGTGACGTTGTTGCACGAGCAGATCTGCGCCGTGTCGGGCAGACCTCCCCCGGAAAGAGCAGAGTCCACACCGCCGCGACCGGCGGGCAGGATCAGCTCCTCCGGGTTGGCCGGGAGCTCCATCCCCGAGCCGACCATGGGCCGCAGGACGCCGTACGCCGACGCGTCACCGACCAGGATCCCGCCCAGCAGCTCGTAGCCACCGGAGGCGTTCTCGGCGACGACCAGCTTCTTGTAGATCCCCGCCACGGCGTCGGCGAAGACCAGCTCGAGGGCGTCCTCGGTCGTCGCGAAGGCGTCACCGAAGGAGGCGACGTCGACGCCGAGCAGCTTGAGCTTGGTCGACATGTCCGCACCGAGGAACTGGCCCTCGCCGCCGAGCAGCTGGTCGACCACGACCTCGGCCATCGCGTAGCCCGGCGCGACCAGGCCGTACATCCGCCCGCCCGGAGCGGCACACTCGCCGATCGCCCAGACGTGCTCGTCGGAGGTGCGGCAGTCCTCGTCGACGAGGACGCCGCCCCGCTCGGCGATGCCGAGACCGGCCTCACGGGCGATCAGGTCGCGCGGCCGGATGCCGGCGGAGAAGATCACGATGTCGATGGGGATCGTCTCCTCGTCCTTGAACTTGATGCCGGACACGAGACCGTCGTCGTCACCGTCGATCAGCTCGGTCATCACGCCGGTGTGGATGGTGAGGCCGAGGTCCTCGACGTGGCGCTTGAGGGTCGCGCCGCCGACCTCGTCGATCTGGACGGCCATCAGGCGCGGCGCCATCTCGACCACGTGCGTCGTCACGCCGAGCTGGTGCAGTGCGTTCGCGGCCTCGAGACCGAGCAGCCCGCCACCGATCACGGCACCGGCGCGCGCACCCGCACTGGCCTCACGGATGGCCTCGAGGTCCTCGATGGTGCGGTAGACGAAGACGTTGCCGAGGTCCTTGCCCGGCACCGGCGGCACGAACGGCGCGGCGCCGGTCGCCAGGACCAGCTCGTCGTAGCGGAGCGTGTCGCCGTCGGCGAGGGTCACCGTCTGTGCGGTGGCGTCCATCGCGGCGACCGCGGCGTTGAGCCGCAGGGTGACGCGCGGGTCGTCGTACTCACCCGTGGGGAGGTAGGAAAGTGCCTCCGCGCCGACCTCGAAGAAGGAGGTCAGGGCGACCCGGTCGTACGCCGCGCGCGGCTCCTCGCCGAGGACCGTGATGTCGTAGGTCTCGGTGAGTCCCCGCTCGATCGCGGCCTGCACGAACCGGTGTCCGACCATGCCGTGGCCGACGACGACCAGTTGCTTCCTCAGGTGCGGTGCCATGTCTAGCTGCCTTTCGTGGCGAGGACGGAGTGGGTGGCATTGCTGCCGAGCAGCTGCCGGACGACTGGGGCGCAACCGCCGCAGCCGGTGGTGGCGCGAGTGGTGTCACGGGCCTGCTCGAGGGACGAGCACGCCCGGATCCGGCCGGCGCTGACGCCTGCGCACGCGCAGACCTCGGCGTCGTCGGGCAGCGTGCGGGCGACCTCGTCGCCGCCGGCGGGACGCTCCGGCATCAGGAGGTTCCCGGGCTCGTGGGCGCCGAGGACCGTCTGCCGGTCGAAGTGCTGGGTGATCAGGCCGACCCGGGACAGGTCGCCGACCAGGGTGGCCGCGACGATCCGGCCGTCGCGGACGACCAGTCTGCGGTGGGAGCCGGAGATCGGGTTGGAGACCTCGACGACCTCGCCCCCGGCCGCGATCTCGGCGGTCGCGTCACCGAGGACGGCGACGTCGAGGTCGGTGGCGCGCAGGCGGGCGACGATCCGGCTGCCGTCGTACTTCACGGACTCCTCGCACAGGATCCCCGCGAGGATGCCGGCCTGCTCCCAGGCGGGCGGCACGAAGCCGGTGGTGCGGCCGTCGTGCTCCACGCAGTCGCCGAGTGCGTGGATGCTCGGGTCGGTGACGCTCGCGAGCCGGTCGTCGACGACGATCCCGCGACGCACCTCGAGCCCGGCACCCCGGGCCAGTGCCGTCGACGGGCGGCCACCGGCGGTCAGGACGAGGAGGTCGGTGTCGAGGGTGAAGCCGTTGTCCAGCCGCAGCGACACGCGGCCGGGGTTGCGCGGCAGCGGGTCGAGGACCCGCACCTGCCCCTGGCCACCGAGGGCTCCGGTGCCGGAACCGTCCAGCGCGTCGTTGAGCCGGACGGCCCGGGCGCCGGTGTAGACCGCGACCCCGAGCTTCTTCAGGTCGCGGGCCAGGATCCTGCCTGCCGCGGAGCTGATCTGCTGGTGGAGCAGGTGCTCGGCACCCTCCACGATCTCGGTGTCGATCCCCCGTGCGCCCAGGGCCCGGGCGACCTGGAGGCCGAGCAGCCCGCCGCCGACCACGACCGCCCGGCGGTTGACCGGACGACCCTCGTCGTCGGTCTCCTCGATCGCCTCGACCAGGCCCTGGCAGTCCGAGAGCGACCGGAACGCGTGCACGGAGTCGTGCAGCGAGCCATCCATCCGCACCAGGCCCCGGATCGGCGGAAGGGTGGGGATGCTGCCGGTCGCGAGCACGAGCACGTCGTACTCGATGAGCGTGCCGTCGACCAGCATCACGTCGCGGTGGTCACGGTCGACCCCGAGGACCCGGGCGCCCAGGCGCAGGTCGATGCCGTGCTCGTCGTACCACTCCGTCGAGCGCAGCGTGAGCGCCTCGGGACGGTGGGTGCCCTCGAGGACGGCGGAGAGGAGGATCCGGTTGTACGGCGCCACGGGCTCGTCGCCGAGGACCGTGATGTCCATCGTCGTGGTCGCGCCGCGCGCCACCAGCTCCTCGACCAGGCGCGTCGTCGCCATGCCGGAACCCACGACGACGAGCCGCGTGCGCGGCTCCTCGGGGCGGGGGCTCTCGGTCATGTGTCCATGGTCGAGGGTGGAGATTTCACGGCGGTTGTTTCGCAGCGCGCCCCGACGTCAACTAGTCCTCACAACCTCACCGGTCTCACGGGATCACGGCGGTGGGCCACGTCACGCCGGTGTAAATGTCAAGGAGAGCGGGCCCGGGGGCGGGGGCGGGATCATGCCCCCCGATCGGCCACTTCGCGTCCACAGGGACGTCTTTCCAACCGTTCTTCCACAAGACGTCACCAGGCCAGTCCTTTCCGTCGGCAGGTCGTGATCCAATCCTCATATGACCATTCACGTGTTCGACGACATGTCCAGGACCGACGTCCTGGACCACGTCGAGCGCGCTCACGCCCTCAAGGCGCAGGCCGAGCGCGACGTGCTCGCCTGCGCGCGCCAGTGGGCCGTGCTGCACCACCCCGACCACCCCGACCGCTGCGCCGCGCTGTCCCCCCGGTCGCGCGCCAACGCCCGCCCCGCCGGCGCCGAGGGCACCCCGCCGATCACCGAGTACGCCGCCTCTGCCTTCGCCGCCCGCATCCGGACCTCCCCGTACGGCGCACGCAGGCTCATCGCCGACGCCGTGGACCTCCACCACCGCCTGCCCCGCCTCCAGGCCGGGATCGAGGACGGTCGGACCTCGGTGCGCTGCGCCCGACACGTCGCCGAAGCCACCCGTGAGCTCACTGCCGAGCAGGCCTCGTGGGTCGACACCGAGGTCGTCGACATCGCCGACGGCCGGCTCGCATGGAAGCGGTTCACCGGGATCGTCAAGGGCAAGGTCGCCGTCGCGGCACCCGAGCTCGCCCGTGCCAAGGAGCTCGCTGCGGCCACCGAGCGAGGCATCCGGCTCTCCAGGGTCAACGAGCACGGCATCGGCACCCTGACGATCCGTGACCACATCACGACCCTGCTGCGCGCGACCGCCGGCATTGAGGCCGCCGCGCAGGCTCTCGCCGAGCAGGCTCCCGAACTGAGCCGGACCGACAGCAGACTGGCCGCGTTCGCGACGCTGACCAACCCCGAGGCGCACCCGGACCTCGCAGTGGGCCCGGTCAGGGCGCAGGTCCGGATCGACCTCAGCCTCACCCCCGACTCCCCCATCGCCCGGATGGACGGCCACGGGCCGGTGACCACCGCCTGGGTGAAGGACGTGATCGCGCACCTCGGCGGCCGGGTCCGCGTCACGCCCGTCATCAACCTCGCCCACCAGGCCCCGGTCGATGCCTACGAGATCCCCGCAGCCCTGCGCCGCGCGGTGCACCTCATCCACGGCGGCGACATCTTCCCGTACGCGCCCCACACGGGCCGGGCAATGGACACCGACCACAACATCCCCCACTCCGAGGGCGGCGCAACCGAGGCCGGCAACCTCGGACCGATGACCCGGACCCACCACCGCATCAAGACCCACCACACCGAGGACGGCAAGGAGTGGGAGTGCCGACAACCCTTCCCCGGGATCGTGGTCTGGCGAGATCCCTACGGCACCACCTACGTCGTCGACCACACCGGGACCCGCAAGACCAGCCCACCCCGGGCCGCGCCGGGCACATCTGACAGACCGGGTGAGGACTTCCGCAAGGGCGCGGCCTGAGGCCTTGGGGGTTGTGCCCGAGTGCGCTCACAAACCGATGAGCGACCGCCGTGTGCCTATGGCCGACGGCCGTCAGGCGTCGTGCTCACTCGAGCCACGGCATGGAGCCAGCGACTCAACTGCTTCTTGCCGTAGAAACGTTGAATCGACTGCAAGCCCAGCGCTTGTGTCCCGCGGGTGCGACCGTTCCATTCGATCGTCTCGACGTACTCTTCGCCGGGCACAGCGGCAGCGACACGTACGCACATGATTGGTCGACCGCGCATCGTCACCTCATAGCCCGAGCCCACGGTCCCCGGCTCGCCCCATTCGCTGACAAGGCGAACACGTGGCTCGAGGACCGGCTGCTGACTCGGTGCCGACAGAACTGACCACACAGCCTCAGTCGGAGCTGGAATCCGAATCTCGAGACTGAACCGCACCGCCGACATGGCCGGGACCCTAGCAACCTGCTCAGGGACACACGCCCGACCTCGGATCCGGGCGAGGAACGGTTGGCGCGGACGCCCGACGATCCGGCATCCTGCAGTCGTGTTGATGCTGGAGGAGGCCACTCGGTTCTGCGAACTCGTGGAGTCTGATGCGGGATCGAGCCCAGCCGAGTTCCGCGATGAACTGATCCTGGCTCTCACCGAACTTCTTGTCGTCGCCTATCGACTCCCGGACGTGGACCCCACGAGGAACGAGGAAGTGCCGGCAGTCGCTCACGGTGAGTGGGAGCAGATCTTCCAGCACCTCGGGAGGCGCCTGGAAGCGGACCTGTACTGGTCAGTGCTGCAGGTCGTGCCCTTCGATCCCGACGAGAGCGACACCGGGATCGGATCGCTCTGCGATGACCTGGCAGACATCTGGCGAGATCTCGTCGCCGGCCTGCGTGCCCTCAGCGGGGGGACCAGCGCCGATGAGGTCGCCTGGCAATGGAAGTACGACTTCGAGAGCCACTGGGGCCACCACGCAGTCGACGCGCTTCGCGTCCTGCACGCGCTCAAGTACGAGCCCTGACACAGCGCGGCACCTCCCGCCTTCGGGAGGTCGTCAGCGACGAACCTTGCGCGCCACCTTCTTCAGCGCGCCCGCGCCAGCACCGGCTCCGCGCTTCACCAGACGGTGCGGCTTGCGGTTCGCCAGGTCCACGACGGAGTCGGCGATCCCCCAGGTGAGCTTGCCCTCGGACAGCTCGACCAGCGTCGCCAGCGGAAGGCCGACGGTCATGTCCTCCAGCTCCTGACGCTCCTTCTCGGTGGCCACCGGCGGGAGCTGGCGCACGATCAGCGCCTTGAAGGCGCGCCCGGGCAGGGTCGAGGACAGCTCGAGCACGGTCGACTGGCGGGTGAAGGGCATGGGGTCTCCTCAAGGCATGGGCCGCGGAGCGGCACGGCGCACCGTATCGCGGATCGTGCCGGAGATTCGCGAGGTTGGAGCGCGCGGCTCAGACCAGCACCTCGGCCGCGCACACCTTGAACTCCGGCATCCGGCTGGAGGGGTCGAGGGCGTCATTGGTGAGGCGATTGGCACCGACCCAGTGGAACGGGATGAAGACGGTGTCGGGGCGGATCGTGGTGACGATGCGGGCCGGTGCCTTCATCTCCCCCCGGCGGGTCCGTACGACGACGAGCGCGCCGTCGTGCGCACCGATCCGGTCGGCGAGCATCGGGTGCAGCTCGACGAAGGCACCCTCGTCGGTCAGCCCCTTGATCCGGCGGGTCTGGGCTCCGGACTGGTACTGGGCGAGCACACGGCCCGTCGTCAGGTGGACGGGGTACGACGCGTCGGGCTGCTCGGCGGCGCCGACGAACTCCTGCACCAGAAAGCGCGCCCGGCCGTCGGGGGTCGGGAAGGAGTCGTCGAACATCCGCGGCGTACCAGGGTGCGCGGCCTCGCCCGGACCCACGGCCGGACAGGGCCAGAAGACGCCCATCTCGTCGGTGATCCGGGCGTAGGTGATGCCGGAGTAGTCGGCCTTGCCGCCGGCTGAGGCGCGGCCGAGCTCGGCGAAGATCTCCTCCGGGTCGGTCGGGAAGGCGACGGGCGAACCGAGCCGGGTGGCGAGGCCCTCGATCACGTCGAGGTCGCTGCGCACCCCCTCGGGAGGCGCGATCGCCTGCTGGCGCAGGATCACCCGGCCTTCGAGGTTGGTCATCGTTCCGGACTCCTCGGCCCACTGCGTGATGGGGAGGACGACGTCGGCGAGGGCAGCCGTCTCCGACATGACGATGTCGCACACGACGAGGAGGTCGAGCGACTCGAGTCGTTGCGTGACGTGGGTGGCCCGGGGTGCCGAGACCACGATGTTGGACGCGAAGACGAGCAGTGCCTTCGACCCACCGCCGTCACCCAGCGAGTCGAGGAGCTCGTAGGCGGACCTGCCCTTGCCGGGCAGCGAGTCGGGCTCGACCCCCCACACGGCAGCGACGTGGGCGCGGGCCGCGGGGTCGTCGATCATCCGGTAGCCGGGGAGCTGGTCGGCCTTCTGGCCGTGCTCGCGTCCGCCCTGCCCGTTGCCCTGTCCGGTCAGGCAGCCGTAGCCGGCGTACGGCTTGCCGGGCATGCCGAGGGCGAGGGCGATGTTGAGCCAGCCGAGCACGGTGGCCGTGCCCTGGGAGTGTTGCTCGGCACCGCGGGCGGTCAGGACCATCACCCGGTCGGCGCCCGTGAGCAGGTCGGCGAGGGCGCGGAGCTCGTCGGTGGCGACACCCGTCGTTCGCTCGACGCGCTCGGGCCACCAGCTGGCGACCGAGCGACGTACGTCGCCGAAGCCGGTGGTGCGGGCGGCGACGTACTCCTCGTCGATGGCACCCTGCGCGTCGAGCAGGTGCAGGACGCCGAGCGCCAGGGCGAGGTCGGTGCCCGGCACGGGCTGCAGGAACAGGTCTGCGCGCTCGGCGGTGGCGGTGAAGCGGGGGTCGATCACGACGACCTTGCCGCCGCGCTCACGGAGCCGGTCGAGGTGGCGGGCGGCCGGCGGCATCGTCTCGGCCATGTTGGAGCCGACCAGCACGAGGACGTCGGTCTGCTCCAGGTCGGCGAGCGGGAAGGGCAGTCCGCGGTCGACACCGAAGGCCTGGTTGCCGGCGCTGGCGGCGGAGCTCATGCACCAGCGGCCGTTGTAGTCGATCTGGCTGGTGCCGAGCGCGACCCGGGCGAACTTGCCGAGCTGGTAGGCCTTCTCGTTGGTCAGTCCGCCGCCGCCGAAGACCGCGACCGTGTCCTTGCCGTGCTCGCCCTGCAGCGCGGCGATCCGGGAGGCGACCAGGTCGAGCGCCTCGTCCCAGCCCGCGGCACGCAGTTCGCCGGTCTCGCGGTCACGCACCATCGGCGTCGTCAACCGCTCGCGACTGCCGCGCAGCTCGCCGGAGGTCCAGCCCTTGCGACACATCGCGCCCTCGTTGACCGGGAACTCCTGCCACGCGGAGATCTCGATCCCGACCCGGCCCTTGCGGGACACCTGCATGCCGCACTGGAGGCTGCAGTACGGGCAGTGGGTGCGGGTCGCGGTCATGCCCTCCATTCCAGCCGATCGTGATTTCACGACCCGGGAGGTTGCGAGGCCGCGAGGTCAACATCTGCTCACGGCCTCACGGACCCGGTTGCCCCACCCGACGAAGCCGGTGAGAGGGTTCACTGATGAACGATCTCAACCCGACGCTGCAGCCCGTCTTCGACGAGATCCTGGCGCGCAATCCCGGTGAGAACGAGTTCCACCAGGCCACCCGGGAGCTGCTCGACAGCCTCGCCCCGGTCGTCGCCCGGCATCCCGAGTACACCGACGCCGCCATCATCCGGCGCGTGTGCGAGCCCGAGCGCCAGATCATCTTCCGGGTGCCGTGGGTCGACGACGCCGGTCAGGTCCAGCTGAACCGCGGCTTCCGGGTCGAGTTCAACTCCGCGCTCGGCCCGTACAAGGGAGGCCTGCGCTTCCACCCGTCGGTCTACCTCGGGATCGTGAAGTTCCTCGGCTTCGAGCAGATCTTCAAGAACGCCCTGACCGGCATGCCGATCGGTGGCGGCAAGGGCGGTTCGGACTTCGACCCCAAGGGCCGCAGCGACGCCGAGGTGATGCGCTTCTGCCAGTCCTTCATGACCGAGCTCTACCGCCACATCGGCGAGTACACCGATGTGCCCGCGGGCGACATCGGCGTCGGCGGCCGCGAGATCGGCTACCTGTTCGGCCAGTACAAGCGGATCACCAACCGCTACGAGTCCGGCGTGCTGACCGGCAAGGGCCTGGGCTGGGGCGGCTCCCTGGTCCGGACCGAGGCGACGGGCTACGGCACGGTCTACTTCGCCCAAGAGATCCTGCGGGCCCGGGGCCAGTCCCTGGAGGGACGGACAGTGATCGTGTCGGGCTCCGGGAACGTCGCCATCTACGCCGCCCAGAAGGCCACCGCGCTCGGCGCGACGGTCGTGGCCTGCTCCGACTCCGGCGGCTACGTCGTCGACGAGAAGGGCCTGGACCTCGAGCTCCTCAAGGACGTCAAGGAGGTCCGGCGGGAGCGGCTCACGGCGTACGCCGATGCCCGGGAGTCTGCCCACCACGTGGCCGGCGGCTCGGTGTGGGACGTGCCGTGCGACATCGCCCTGCCCTGCGCGACCCAGAACGAGCTGGACAAGAGCCACGCCCTGGCGCTGGTGCGCAACGGTTGCACGGTGGTGGCCGAGGGAGCCAACATGCCCTGCACCCCGGACGCCGTGCAGGTGTTCGCCAAGGCCGGTGTGGCCTTCGCTCCCGGCAAGGCAGCCAACGCCGGCGGTGTGGCCACCAGCGCGCTGGAGATGCAGCAGAACGCCTCGCGTGACTCCTGGTCCTTCGCCCACACCGAGCAGCGGCTGGAGGAGATCATGATCGGCATCCACGCCCGCTGCCTGGAGACCGCCGACGCCTACGGCTCCCCCGGCAACTACGTCGACGGCGCCAACATCGCCGGCTTCGTCCAGGTGGCAGACGCGATGCTCGCGCTGGGCGTGATCTGAGCCCAGCGCGAGCATCGCGGACGAACGGTCGGCTCAGACGCCGACGTACCCGGTCTCCGCCCTGGCGCCCTTGCGGACCCGCAGGTAGACCGCGAAGGTCACCAACGCGCAGGCCACGTAGAACACGGTGAAGATCGTGAACGCGCTCTTGGTCGCGTCGAGGGGCTCGGTGACCCAGGGGCTGTTGAAGGTGATCGGGATCAGGAAGCCACCCAGGGCACCGACGGCGCCGATGATGCCCACCGCTGCCGAGGACTTCTTGGTGGCGTCGAGGACCGCGAGCTCACGCTCCGGGCTGTCCTCGGCGGTGGCCACGACGGCGTCCTTGCGGAAGATCGCCGGGATCATCTTGTACGTCGAGCCGTTGCCGATCCCGGTGCAGGCGAAGACGAACAGGAAGATGCCGAGGAAGAGCGGGAACACGTCGGCGTTGGACTCGACCGCGGCGCGGACCGCGTCGGGGTACTGGAAGGCACCCGGGTCGGCGGCGATCTTCGCCAGGGTCGCCTTGTCGGGAGCCGGCGGCAGCGGCTGGAGCCGGCCGAGCGTGTAGAGGATCCCGAGGGTGCCGAGCACGAGGCCGGAGAAGGCGCCGAGGGTGATCCGGGCACCGCCGTACTTGTCGGCGAGGAAGCCACCCAGCGGGCGGGCGACGGAGCCGACGAGTGCACCGAGGAAGGCGTAGAAGGCGAAGTTGATGCCGATGCCCTCGACGGCCGGGACCGGCTGGCGCCAGAAGTTGAGCTTGATCAGCAGCGGCATCGCGGCGGAGTAGCCGATGAACGAGCCGAAGGTGCCGATGTAGAGGAACGACATGACCCACGTGTGCTTGTGGTTCAGCACGCTGAGCTGCTGCTTGGTGTCCGTCCTGGCGTTGGACAGGTTGTCCATGAAGAAGAACGCGGCGAGCACGGCGATGACCGCGAGACCTGCGTAGACCCACGCGGCGCGCTCCAGGTGGATGCCGCCCTGGGAGGCCTTGACCAGCCCGAAGATGCCGGCGCCGCCGACGATCACGGGCAGGAAGAACTGGATGATCGCGACACCGAGGTTGCCGCCGGCCGCGTTCAGTCCCAGCGCCGAACCCTTGAGCCGGGCGGGGTAGAAGAAGTTGATGTTGGCCATCGAGCTGGCGAAGTTGCCGCCACCGAAGCCGGCGGTCGCCGCGATGATGCAGAAGGCCCAGTACGGCGTGTCCGCCTTCGTCACGAAGTAGGCGAACGACAGCGTCGGGACCAGCAGCAGTCCGGCACTGATCATCGTCCAGTTCCGACCGCCGAACCTGCCGACCGCGAGCGTGTAGGGCACCCGGATCAGCGCACCGACGAGGTTCGGGATGGCGATCAGGAAGAACAGCTGCTGCGGGGTGAAGGCGAAGCCCTGGGCGACCAGGAACACCGACGAGACGCTCCAGATCAGCCAGACCGAGAAGCCGAGGTGCTCGGCGAAGATCGACCAGATCAGGTTGCGCTTGGCGATCGGTGCGCCGGTGGTCTCCCAGAACTCGGGGTCCTCGGGGCGCCAGTCGTCGATCCAGCGCCCGCCACGGCGGCCGCTCTCGGGGGCGGGGGCACTCGCAACGAGGTCATCGCTGCTCGGGCTGGTGAGGGTCATGGTCGGGCTCCTGGCGGGCTGATCTCGGGACAGGCGTGTGATGGTGGACCTGATCCTGTGCCGCGCTCGTTTCAGGCCCTCGACTCTCCTGATTTCCTTTCGTCAACTCGATCTCACGGGCTCACGCACCTCACGGATTCACGCCAGGACGGCCCCGGCGAACGCCAGCGCCCGCTCCCGGTCGAGGAAGAAGAACTGCGCCGGCTTCTCGCTGATGCTGGTGCGCAGGTCGACGAGCGGGCCGCGCTCGCACCCGAGCCGCTCCATCACCGCGATCGAGGGGGCGTTGCGCGCGTCGGGCTCGAAGACGAGCCGGCGACAGCCGGGGAGCCGGGCGACGAAGTCGAGGCCGGCGGCGAAGACCTCGTTGGTGCGCCCGGCCCGGCGTGGGTCGGCATCGAGCAGTAGGTGGACGCCGACGTCGCCGGGAAGGCGGTCGTACCACTCGCCGATCTCGTCGACCTCCGGGTCGTAGGTCTGGAACAGCCCGACCGGCTCGCCGTCGAGGAGGAGCAGGTACGCCGCCAGGTGCTCCTGCTCGTCGATGTAGGAGTAGATGTCGCGGACCTCCTCCTCGTCCAGACCGTTCATGCCCCAGAAGGACGCGCGTTCGGCCGTGACCCAGCGGGTCAGCAGCGGGGCGTCGACGGCGGGGTCCACCTCGCGCACGGTGACAGTCATCGTCATCTCCTCGTTCGGGGTCGGTCGAGCGGCACGGTGCCACCGGCCGCCCAGACCTGTTGCTGGTCGTGGTGGTGGGGCGAGGACGGGTCGCCCGCGGCACCGAGCGGCACCACCCAGCGGCTCGCGCCGTCGAGGTCCCAGACGAAGCGGGCGACCGGTCCGTGCACGCACACGCCGGTGCCTCCGAGGGCGCGGGTGGCGAGCACGCAGTCGTCGTCGCCCTCCAGCACGACGAAGGGCACCTCCTGCCCCGCGGGGGCGGGCAGGCCGAACTGCTGGTGCGGGGTGAGGGGTACGGCGACGTGCGCGGCCCCCCAGGCCGCCGGTTCCGGCGCGGCGGCGACCTCCTCGAGCGCCTCCGCCACGGCCTGCAGCGGATCGACGCCGAACGGCTTGTCCGCCACCAGCAGCGCAGGCAGCGCCAGCCGGATCCGGCCGCGCAGGTCGAACCAGGGGGCGAAGAGCTCGCCGTGGGGGCTGGTGTCGACGTCGACCAGCTGGGGCGAGGCGACGTAGGCCTCCACCACGGCGGCCCGCACCGCGGCGAACAGGGACGCCTCGACGCTGCCGGCCGCCATCCGACGGTCCCAGGCCCGCAACCGCTGCTGCAGGACCCTGGCTCCACCGGAGAGGTCGAGCAGCCGGTCGACGACCTCGAGCAGGACCGCGCCGGCAGTCTGCCGGTCGTCGGCCAGGGTGGCGGCCAATGCCTCCGGGGTGATCGGCCCCCGATCAGCCAGGGCAGTCACGAGCTCGGTCAGCCGCTCCGCCCGGTGCGGCGGAGCGAAGTCGTCGCCGATCCGGGCGAAGTCCGCGGTGGCGCGGTCGTTGGCGCTCACCAGGAGGTCCCCGGTGCGACGGGGGAGGTCGCTCACCCACCCGTCCCAGCCGGGCCGGGTGCCGGTGGCGTCGGGCGAGCGCACGGGGACCCGGCCGACCACCCGGTGCTCGACGTGATCGTCGCCGTCACCGACGAGCAGGTTGTCGACGGGACCGACCCAGTGCTCGAAGGCACCGAGCACGTCGTCGGCAGTGCGGGACCGCAGCAGCGGGACGAGGGTGTCGAAGCCGAGATCTCCCAACACGTAGGAGGGAGTGCCCAGGCTGTAGGTGCCCGGAAGACCCGGTCCGCCGACCACGACCGGTCCGCGATCGGTCACCAGGACCTCGACCGGCTCGGCGTCGTACGTCTCCTCGCCGGTGCGCACCCGCACGACCTCGACCCGTCGGGCGACCGGCTCCCATCCACCGGCACCGCGCGCGATCACCGCGTCGCCGTGCCGGACCAGCTCCTCGGCGTACACGTCCTCGTCGTCGGCGACGGCGTTGGTCACGCCCCACGCCACGGTGCCGGCGTGGCCGAAGTGCTGGATGCCGGGGACGCCCACGAAGCTCAACCCGGCGACGTCGAAGGGATCCTCGGGGTCGGTGCACACCAGGCGCACCTGGGCATAGCAACCGGGCGCCTCGATCACGCGGTGCGGATCACCAGCGACGATCGGCAGTCCGCTGGCCGTGAGTGAACCGGCGACGGCGACGGCGTTGCTGCCGCCGGGCAGGCCCTCGGTCCGCAGCAGGTCCAGCCACTCCCGCCCCTCCGGCGCGACCCGCTCCGCGAGGTGGCGGTGCCAGAGCTTGCTCGGGAAGGTCGAGAACAGCAGGTGCTGGACACCGAAGACCGCCAGTGGGGTCCACCGGTGCCACGGCCTCTCGAGCACCTCGTTGAGCCCGTCGACGAAGGCGTCGACGAACGCGCGGCTCTCCGCCGTCAGGCTGAGGTGGGCGCGGCGGGCGACGTCGACCAGCAGCGACCGCCGGGCCAGGACGTCCCACTCCCGGGCCGACGGGCCGAAGAGCTCCGCCGTCGTCCCGTTGGTACGACGTCGCTCCACCTCGAGCTGCCAGGCCCGGTCCTGGGCGATCGCGCGCCCCTGCTCGTGGGCGACCTCGAGCAGCGAGCCGGCCGTGATGGTCGGGATGCCCCACGCGTCCCTGACGATCACGGCCGTGGCTCGGGACGGGCGGCCGGGTTGGCGAGCGTGCCGGCGAAGATCAGCGACTCCGCCTGATCGGTGAGGTCGACCATCTGCAGCGTGTTGCGCAGCTGGAGCCGGTTCAGGCAGCTGTGCCGGAAGCGCTCGCGCAGCAGGTCGTAGCGCGCCACGGCACCTGCGAGCTCCGGGTGGTCGGCGGCGTGCCCGGTGATCGTGTCGCGGACGATCGCCCAGAACTCCTCCTCGCCGAGCATGCCGTCTTCGTCGAGGATCGCGGCCACGAAGCGCAGCACCCCGTCGAAGACGTCGGTGTGCACGGCGAGCGCCTTGACGTCGTCGGGGTAGGAGCCGCGAATCCGCTCCACCTCGGGCGGGAGCGGGTGCGGCACCTCGTCGGGGGCCGCCATCACGGCGACCTCCTCGCCGATGTCCTTCATGAAGGCGCCCACCGGCACGTGGTCGCGCAGCCGGAGCAGCAGGTTCTCGCCGTGCGGCATGAAGGCGAGGTCGTGCGCGGCGAGGCAGTGCACCAGGGGTCGCAGGTAGGCCCGCAGGTAGGCGCGCACCCAGGTCGCCGCGTCGACCGGCGACGCCTTGATCCAGGCGGTCACCAGTGCGTCGCCGTCGGCGTCGCGGTGCAGGAGCGCGGCCATCGTGGTCAGCTGCTCGCCGTCCGGCGTGCGCGGGACCGGGCTCTCGCGCCACAGGGCGGCGATCATCTTGCGGAACGGCGAGGTGCCGGCCAGCCGGTGGAAGGCATCGCCCGTGTAGCCGATCGCCGCCAGCTCCCGCAGGACCTGGAAGCCGCAGGACTGCAGCTCCTCGTCACCGTGCACGACCGAGGCGACCCAGTCGTTGATGGCGGGGGTGGCCTCCATGTACTTCGGCGACAGGCCCCGCACGAAGCCCATGTTCTGGATCGCGAGCGCCGTCTTCACGTAGTGGCGACCGGGGTTGCTGGCGTTGAAGAACGTGCGGATCGACTGCTGCGGGTGGTGCTCGTCCGCACCTGGCCCGAGGTGGACGAGGTCGCGTCGGGCGACGTCGGGAGCGAAGGTGATCGCCAGCTTGTTCTGCCACTGCCACGGGTGCACGGGCAGGAACAGGTAGTCGTCCGGCGCCAGGCCCAGCCGGGCCAGGTGGGCGCGGAAGCGCTCGCGCACCGACGCATCCAGCTCGTCGTCGTACAACGCCTGCTCGGTCTCGCCCGCTCCGAGGGACAGGTGCGTGAGGTTGCGCCGCGCGGCGACCCAGTGCAGTCGTACGACGGCACCGGTCTCCGGCGCGAACGCGGTGTAGTCGTCGAGCCCGAAGCCGATCCGCCCGTTGTTGGCGACGAACGCCGGATGTCCCTCGGTCATCGCGGCCTCGAGCTCCTGGTAGTCCGCCTCGACCAGCTCGGCGACCGGGACGTGCCGGTGGCACAGCTTCCAGGCCGTCGACGCCAGCGTGGACGCGATCTCCTCCAGGTAGGTCGGCAGCAGCGAGTCGGGGATCCCCAGCACCGGCGCGAGCTCGGCGACGAGCTCCTGCGCGTCCGGCTCGGCGACGGCACCGTCGCGGGTGCGCACGATGGAGGCCGCATCGACCACCCAGTGCTCGAGCCGCTTGACCCGCGCCGTGAAGGAGTACGACGCCCCGTCGGTGCCGACCTGCCAGCGCCCGTCGCGCTCGCTCCCCTCCAGCCGGAGCGGCGCGATCAGCCGTTCGTGCGCGAACTCCCCGAGCGCCTTGGCCACCAGGTGTCGCTGCGCCCGCTCCATGAACTCGGGCGTCAGGTGCTCCGCGGACGATAGTCCCGGTTCAAAAGCACCTTCGTCCGGCGTGTCGCGGTGCTTTTGACCCGGGACTACCGCGCTGGGACGGTCGGAGCCGAGCACGAGGTCTGGCGTGTTCCAGTCGGAGCGGGGGCAGACGGAGAGCATCGCGGTCTTGCCGGGCATCGGGATCTCGCGGACCTCGGTGAAGCCGGCGGCGAGGTTCTTGGCACGGATGGCGTCGTTGCGGACGTCGGGTTCGACGACGACCCGCTCCACGGCGGGGTCGGCGAAGCAGAAGGCCATCACCGCGTCGAAGACGGCCGTGGTCAGCCCGGCGACGGGCTCGCCCTCGGGTGGTGCGACGAGGACGTGCATCCCACCGTCGCCCGGTCGCAGGTCCGCCAACCCGGCCAGGCCCTCGGCGTGCGCCGGGTCGTAGGTCTCCACGAGGAACGCCGGCCGGCCGGCGATGCGCCCCAGGAAGGCGTCGTGATGGGGGTTGGCCGCGATGGCGGCGTACTCGTCACGGACGTCGGCGATCGAGGCGTCCTGCATCATCCAGTACGCCGAGCGCGGGTGCGTGCCCCAGGCGTGCACCAGCGCGACGTCGCGTTCGAGGTCGAGCGGCTCGATGGAGACCTGGCTGGCGAGCGAGCGTGTCATCGGCTGACCTCCTCCCGGAACCGGTCCGGCACGCCGAAGGTCTGCACCGCGATCCGCTTCTCGACCGGGTAGGGCTCGCGGCCGAGGATCGAGGCGAGGATCACCGAGTTGCGGTACGGGCCCATCCCGAGGTCCGGGGCGAGCAGCGAGTGCGTGTGCTCCTCGGCGTTCTGCACGAAGATCTCGCCGCCCGCGACGTCGACCGAGTAGTCGTCCGCGACGTCGTACCTGCCCCGTGCGTCACGCCGGATCCGGTCGGCGACACCGTCGAGGAAGGCTGGTTCGGTCGGTCCGTAGCCGGTCGCGAGGACGAGACCGCCGGTGCGCAGCGAGAAGGACTCGCCGGTCTCGGTGTGCAGCAGGTCCAGCTCGCTCCCGACGGCAACCTGTCGGGAGCCGCGGACCTCGGTGTTGGTGAGCAGCGTCGTGCGGGGCCCGTCGCCGGTGACCCGCTGCTGGTAGTGCAGGTCGAAGATCGCGTCGACCAGGTCGGCACTGATCCCCTTGAACAGGTGGCGCTGGTCGCGAGCCAGCCGGTCGCGGGTCTCCATCGGGAGCGCGCGGTGGTAGGCGCCGTACTCCGGCGAGGTCATCTCGAGCGTGAGCTTGGTGTACTCCATCGGGAAGAAGCGCGGGCTGCGGGTGAGCCACACCAGCTCGTAGCCGTGCTCGGGCGCCGCGACCAGCAGGTCGTGGTAGATCTCGGCGGCGCTCTGGCCGCTGCCGACCACGGTGATCCGGTCCTGCGCCTGCAGCGCCTCGCGGTGCGCGAGGTAGTCGGCGGAGTGGCTCACGCCGGGCGCGCCGGCGACGGCGCGCAGCGCGTCCGGAACCCGCGGCGAGGTGCCGATGCCGACCACCAGGCGGCGGGTGCGCAGCGGTCCTGCCCCCTCGCTGTGCAGGACGTACGACGTCCCGTCGTGCTCGACGCCGCTGACCCGCTGGCCGAACCGCACGGAGGGCAGGTGGTCCGCGGCCCAGCGGCAGTAGTCGTCGTACTCCCGGCGCAGCGGGTAGAAGCTCTCCCGGATGTAGAAGGGATAGAGGTTGCCGCTCAGCTTGAGGTAGTTGAGGAACGACCAGCGCGAGGTCGGGTCGGCCATCGTGACCAGGTCGGCGAGGAACGGCACCTGCAGCGTGGCGTCGTCGAGCAGCATGCCCGGGTGCCAGTCGAAGCGATCGTTGGCCTCGAGGAAGACGCCGTCGAGGTCGTCGGTGCCGCGCAGCGGGTCGGCGAGGCAGGCCAGCCCCAGGTTGAACGGCCCGAGGCCGATCCCGGCGAAGTCGTGGGTGATCATCGCGTCGCTCCGATCGTGGCGGAGGCCAGGACGCCCCCGTGGGCGATCCGAGCCCCGAACGCACGCACGGTGTCGAGGATCCCGACGATGTCGTGGGCCGTGGCCATCGGGTTGAGCAGGGTGAGCTTGAGGTACTGGACGCCGTCGACCCTGGTCGCGGCCACCATCGCGGTGCCGGTCGCGTAGAGCTCGGCGCGGATCGTGGTGTTGAGCGTCGCGAGCGCCGGGCCGTCGAGGGCCAGGTCCGTCGGGACGTAGCGGAACACCAGGGTGCTCAGCTCCGGGGCGGCCACGAACTCCAGGTCGGGCTCCTCGCGCATCTGGGCGTGCACGGCGAGGGCGAGGTCGGCGACCGCGTCGACGTACTGACCGATCAGGTCGGGTCCCATCGTCCGCAGCGTCATCCAGAGCTTGAGCGCGTCGAACCGGCGGGTGGTCTGCAGGCTCTTGTCGACCTGGTTGGGCGTCGCCGAGTCGCGCGGGTTGAGGTAGTCGGCGTGCCACGTGGCCGGCCGGAGGGTCGCGCGGTCGCGGACGATGATCGCGCTGGAGGAGACCGGCTGGAAGAAGGTCTTGTGGTAGTCCACGGTGACCGAGTCGGCCCGGTCGATGCCCTCCAGCCGTGAGCGGCGGGTCGGCGAGACGAGCAGCCCGCCGCCGTACGCCGCGTCCACGTGGAACCACGCGTCGTAGACGCGGGCGAGGTCTGCGATGGCGGGCAGCGGGTCGATCGCACCGAAGTCCGTGGTGCCTGCCGTGGCGACGATCGCCATCGGTCGCAGGCCCATCGCGGTGCAGGCGGCGAGCGAGCGCTCGAGGGCGACGGCGTCGAGCCGGTGGCGCTCGTCGGTCGGCACACTGATGACCGACTCGTCCCCGAGCCCCAGCAGGCGGGCGGACTTCTGGACGGAGAAGTGGCTCTCGGCCGAGGCGAAGATCCGCAGGCGCTCGGCGGGTGTGCGCTCCACCCGGCCACGGGCGAGCAGCAGGCCCTGCAGGTTGGACTGGCTGCCGCCGCTGGTGAACACGCCGTCTGCGGTCGCACCGAACCCGATCCGCTCCGCGGTCCACTCGACCAACCGACGCTCGATGAAGGTGCCGCCGACGCTCTGGTCGAAGGTGTCGAGCGAGCTGTTCACCGAGGCGACGAAGAGCTCCGCCAGCAGGGCGGGTACGACGACCGGGCAGTTGAGGTGGGCGGCGTACCGCGTCTCGTGGAACCACACGGCGTCGTCGAGCCAGAGCTCCGACATCTCCGCGAGCACCGCGTCGACGCCGTCGAGTGGTTCGTCGAGGTCGACCGCGGCGACCCGGGCGGCCGCCTCGTCGGGCTGGCGACCAGTGGCGGGTCCGGCCACTCCCTTGAGGTGGGAGAGAAGATGGTCCAGACCGCTGCCGATCGAGTCGGCGTAGTGATCGGCGTGGTCGGGGTGGAACAGGTGGTGCAGCGGGAGCTGTGACACGACAGAACTCTCCTCCGAGATAAGGTAATGCTTACCTAATCAGACCGAAGAGGTGCCGTCACCCCCGGATCCTGTGCAGCGGGTCACACGCTGTCCAGGTGCCGCTCGTCGCGCCACACCGACCGCTCACCGACGGGCGCGGCCCACTGGGCGCGAAGCCGGACCGCACCCCTCCCGGCGTGACCCCCGTCACTCCTAGCGTCGGAGACGTCCGTGACCCCGGTCACATCTGCTTCGAGCCAAGGAGGAAGCCCGTGACACCCGACACCACGCCCCCGTCGCCTGATCAGTCGCACGACGCGGCCGCACGCCACGATCCCGTCTACGACCAGCTCCACGACTCACCCGAGTTCGCCGAGCTCAGGCGGCGCTACCGCGCCTTCGTCTTCCCCGCCACGATCGCCTTCCTCTCCTGGTACCTGCTCTACGTCGTCCTCTCCAACTGGGGCGGCGACTTCATGGGCAACAAGGTCATCGGCAACATCAACGTGGCGCTCGTCTTCGGCCTGCTCCAGTTCCTGACGACCTTCGGGCTCGCCTGGGTCTACAGCCGTTACTCCACCGCCAAGCTCGACCCCTTGGCGCGCCAGCTCGACGAGCGCTTCATCGAGCTCGCCGGCAAGTCCTCCCGCGGAAGGGGCGACCACTGATGGACGACCAGCTCCTCACCGCGATCCTCTTCCTCTCCGTCGTCGCGCTGACCCTCTACATCACCATCCGGGCCAGCCGATCGAGCAGCGGCACCGCCGACTTCTACGCCGGCGGCCGCTCCTTCTCCCCCATCCAGAACGGCCTGGCGATCGGCGGCGACTACATGTCCGCCGCGTCCTTCCTCGGCATCTCCGGCGCGATCGCGCTGGCCGGGTACGACGGCTTCCTCTACTCGATCGGCTTCCTCGTCGCCTGGCTCGTCGCCCTGCTGCTGGTGGCGGAGATGCTGCGCAACTCCGGTCGCTTCACGATGGCCGACCAGCTGGCGTACCGGATGAAGCAGCGGCCCGTACGCACCGCCGCAGCCGCCTCGACGGTCACCGTCTCGATCTTCTACCTGCTGGCGCAGATGGTCGGCGCGGGCAGCCTGGTCGTGCTGCTGCTCGGCATCGACAAGGAGAACACCCTCGCCGTCAGCGGTGTCATCGCCGGCGTCGGCGCCCTGATGATCGTCTACGTCACGGTCGGCGGCATGAAGGGCACCACCTGGGTGCAGATCGTGAAGGCCGTGCTGCTGATGGCCGGCTCCGCGCTGATCGTGGTCCTGGTCCTCGCCAAGTTCGACTTCAACCTCTCCGACCTGCTCGGCGCCGCCTCCAGCGCCTCCGGCAAGGAGGGCTTCCTCGAGCCGGGCCTGAAGTACGGGCTCAACGCGACCACCAAGCTCGACTTCCTCAGCCTGGGCATCGCCCTCGTGCTCGGAACCGCGGGCCTCCCGCACATCCTGGTCCGCTTCTACACCGTGCCGACCTCGCGTGACGCGCGGAAGTCGGTGCTCTGGGCGATCGGCCTGATCGGTGTCTTCTACCTCTTCACGTTGGTCCTGGGCTTCGGTGCCGCGGCGCTGCTCAACACCGGCGCCGGGAGCGACGTCGCCAACAGTGACGGCAACCTGGCCTCACCCCTGCTGGCCGAAGCCGTCGGAGGTGGAGCCGGATCCACCGGCGGCGCCATCCTGCTCGCGCTGATCTCCGCCGTCGCGTTCGCGACCATCCTCGCGGTGGTGGCCGGTCTGACGTTGACCTCGTCGACGTCGGTGGCGCACGACATCTACAACTCGGTCATCCGCAAGGGCAAGGCGACCGAGGCCGAGGAGATCCGGGTGACCCGGTACGCCGCGGCCGGGCTCGGCGTGATCGCGATCCTGCTGGCCATCCCGGCCCGCAACCTCAACATCGCGTTCCTCGTGGCCCTGGCCTTCGCCGTCGCCGCGTCGGCCAACCTGCCGTCGATCGTCTTCAACATGTTCTGGCGGCGCTTCAACACCCGTGGCGCCACCTGGAGCATCTACGGCGGCCTGATCTCCTGCATCACGCTCGTGTTCTTCTCCCCCGTCGTCTCCGGCAAGACCGGTGTCAACGCCGACGGAGAGGTCATCAGCAAGGCCCTCTTCCCGCTCGGCGTGGACTTCCACTGGTTCCCGCTGGAGAACCCCGGCCTGATCTCGATCCCGCTGGGCTTCTTCTTCGGCTGGCTCGGAACAGTGACGTCCAAGGAGCCGGAGGCCGAGGAGCGCTTCACCGAGCTCGAGGTCCGCGCGCTCACCGGCGCCGGGGCCGAGCAGGCCGTCAAGCACTAGTCCGCCCGTTGGTCGAGGCGGCCCGCGCTGTGCGGGCCGCCTCGACGCAACCAACCTGCAACCCCTTGTCGGCACAGTGATGCCGAGCCCTAATGTGACCAGTGGCACCCGTCCCACCCCGTTGGAAGGAAACGTCGTGACCGACACCTCGTCGACCGCAGAGACCATCGCGAACCTGCTCAAGGAGGACCGTCGGTTCGAGCCGCCGGCCGAGCTGGCCACTTCGGCCAACCTCAAGGCCGACGCCTACGACGCCGCGAAGGCCGACCGTGAGGGCTTCTGGGCCACCCAGGCCGAGCGGCTGTCCTGGGCCACGAAGTGGGACCAGGTGCTCGACTGGTCGAACCCGCCGTTCGCGAAGTGGTTCGTCGGCGGCACCCTCAACGCCGCCCACAACTGCGTGGACCGCCACGTCGAGGCCGGCCGCGGCGACAAGGTCGCGATCCACTGGGTCGGCGAACCGATCGACGACAAGCGCGACATCACCTACNGCCGACCCCGCCGTTCGCGAAGTGGTTCGTCGGCGGCACCCTCAACGCCGCCCACAACTGCGTGGACCGCCACGTCGAGGCCGGCCGCGGCGACAAGGTCGCGATCCACTGGGTCGGCGAACCGATCGACGACAAGCGCGACATCACCTACTCCGAGCTCAAGGACGAGGTGTCCCGGGCCGCGAACGCGCTGAGTGACCTCGGCGTGGGCTCCGGCGACCGGGTCGCGATCTACATGCCGATGATCCCCGAGGCGATCGTCGCGATGCTCGCCTGCGCCCGTCTCGGCGCCCCGCACACGGTGGTCTTCGGTGGCTTCTCCTCCGAGGCCCTCGCCTCCCGCATCGAGGACTGCGGGGCCAAGGTCGTCATCACCGCCGACGGCGGCTACCGACGGGGGGCCGCCGCGGCCCTCAAGCCCGCTGTCGACGAGGCCCGCACCAAGACCGCCGCTGCCGGTCACGTGGTGGAGAAGGTCCTGGTCGTACGTCGTACCGGCCAGGAGGTGGCATGGGACGACGCGGTCGACGTGTGGTGGCACGACGTGGTCGACACCGCCTCGACCGAGCACACCCCCGAGGCCTTCGACGCCGAGCACCCGCTCTACGTCATGTACACCTCCGGCACGACCGGCAAGCCCAAGGGCATCCTGCACACCACCGGCGGCTACCTGGTCGGCTCCGCCTACACCCACCACTCGATCTTCGACCTCAAGGCCGACACCGACGTGTACTGGTGCACCGCCGACATCGGCTGGGTCACCGGACACTCCTACATCGTCTACGGGCCGCTGGCCAACGGCGCCACCCAGGTCGTCTACGAAGGCACGCCCGACTCCCCCGAGCCCGGCCGCTGGTGGCAGATCATCCAGGACTACAAGGTCTCGCTGTTCTACACCGCACCCACCGCGATCCGCTCCTTCATGAAGCAGGGCAGCGAGGTCCCCGACTCCTTCGACATGTCCTCGCTGCGGATCCTCGGCTCGGTCGGCGAACCCATCAACCCCGAGGCCTACGTCTGGTACCGCCACGTGATCGGTGGGGACCGTACGCCGGTCGTGGACACCTGGTGGCAGACCGAGACCGGCTCGGTCCTGATCTCCCCCCTGCCGGGCGTCACCGCGGGCAAGCCCGGCTCGGCGATGACCGCGATCCCCGGCATCGAGGCCGAGGTCGTCGACGACGAGGGCAAGCCCGTCCCCAACGGATCCGGTGGCTACCTCGTGATCACCTCGCCGTGGCCCTCGATGCTGCGCACCATCTGGGGCGACGACGAACGCTACGTCGACACCTACTGGTCCCGCTTCAAGGCAAATGATCAGAGGGGGGCCTACTACTTCGCCGGCGACGGCGCGAAGAAGGACACCGACGGCCACCGCCTCTCCACCACCGAGATCGAGTCCGCACTGGTCTCGCACCCCAAGGTCGCCGAGTCCGCCGTCGTGGGCGCCACCGACCCCGACACCGGGCAGGCCGTCGTGGCCTACGTCATCCTGCGCAACGAGGCAGGCGACGGAGGGCCCGACATCATCAAGGAGCTCTCCGACCACGTCCGCAAGGAGATCGGGCCGATCGCCAAGCCCCGCCAGATCATGATCGTCCCCGAGCTCCCCAAGACCCGCTCGGGCAAGATCATGCGCCGCCTGCTCCGCGACGTCGCCGAGGGCCGCGCCGTCGGCGACACCCAGACCCTGGCCGACGCCTCGATCATGGACCTCATCTCCGGCGCCCAGGCCACCACCACCGAGGACTGAGTCCCTCAGCCGCTCTGGACGGGCACCCGCGACTACTGTTCACGGGTGCCCGTTCTCACGCCCGTCGACCTTTCGGACCTGCCTGCGACCCTCGCCGACTTCTGGACCGAGTACCACCTCTGCATCCTGAGCACCCTGGATCGTGAGGGCGCTCCGCACGCCGTACCGGTGGGGGCGATCCTCGATCCAGAGGAGCAGTGCGCCTGGGTGATCACCCGACGCGGATCGCAGAAGGTCACCAACCTGCGTCGCGACCCCCGCCTCACCATCAGCCAGGTCGACCGGGGCCGCTGGTCGACCCTGGTCGGCACCGCGGAGGTCCTCGAGGACGAGGGGTCGGTCGCCCGGGCCTGCGAGATGTACGCCTCCCGCTACCGCACGCCGTCCCCGAACCCGGAACGGGTCGCGATCCGGATCACGATCGACCGGGTCCTCGGATCGACCCAGGTGCTGTCCGACGCCTGACCCGGCCTCACCGGGTCAGCGTCTTGTCGACCACCTTGTTGGCGATCGCGGCGATCAGGGCGATGCCGGCGACCAGCTGGAAGACGACGAGCAGCTCCGGGTTGCTGATCACGGTGCCCGTCTCGTGGATGCCGAAGATCGCGCCGATGACGTCCGCCTTGCTGGTGCAGGATCCCGACGAGCAGTAGTAGCCCGGTGCGGTCTCGACGAGCAGCGAGGCGCCGAGCATCGCTCCGAGGAGCGTGACGAGGGCGACCGAGCCGACGATCTTGGTCGGGGTGAGGTTGCGGAAGAGGTTCATGACTTCGGCCTTTCAGGTCCGGGAGTGGATGTCCCCACCCTCGTCCGCACCCGCTCGTCGCGACGTCAGGAATCCGACGTCTGCTCCGTCGGCTCGACGACAGACCTGCCCACCGCGAGCAGCACGGCGACACCCACGACCGCCGCCACCACGGACGCGAGCAGGATCCCGACCTTGGCGTCCGCCGTCAGGATCTCCTCCCCCGGGAACGACAGTCCGGCGATGAAGAGCGAGACCGTGAACCCGATGCCGGCGACGAAGCCGATGCCGATGACCTGCGCCCAGCTCGTGCCCGACGGCAGCCGCGCCAGGCCGAGGCGCACGGCGAGGAGGCACGCGAGCCCGATCCCGATCGGCTTCCCGAGGACCAGGCCGGCACCGATCCCGAGGGCCACCGTCGAGGTGAGGGCCTCGCCGAGCGCGCCGCCCGTCAGCACGACACCTGCGTTGGCGAGCGCGAAGACCGGCAGCACGAGGTACGCCGAGACGGGGTGCAGCCGGGCCTGCAGCCGCTCGACGACGGGCACCGACTCGACCACGAGGAACCGCAGTCGGTGCATCTCCTCGGCGTCCAGCTCGTTGTCGCGGAGCGCGTCGGCGGCGTACTCGGTCGCCACCGCGGGACGGAGCAGCGCGACGGCGGGCGTGAGCAGACCGAGCGCGACGCCGGCGAGGGTGGCGTGCACGCCTGACTGCAGCATCGCGAACCAGGTCGCGATCCCCAGCAGGACGTAGAGCGGGATCGACCAGACCCGGGCAGCACGCAGGACCACCATCGCGACGAGCAACCCGATCGCGATCGCGAGCCAGCCCAGCGACAGGTCGGCGGTGTAGAACACCGCGATCACCAGGATCGCGCCGATGTCGTCGACGATCGCCAGGGTCAGCAGGAAGAGTCGCGCCGCCGAGGGGATCCGTCGCCCGAGCACCCCGAGGACCCCCACGGCGAAGGCGATGTCGGTCGCCATCGGGATTCCCCAGCCCGCGCCGGTCTCCGGTCCCCCTGCGATCGCGACGTAGACCAGCGCCGGGACGACCATGCCGCCGAGGGCGCCGACGATCGGCAGGGCTGCAGTGCGCGGGTCGCGCAGGTCACCGTGGACCAGCTCGTACTTGATCTCGAGGCCGACGACGAAGAAGAACAGCGTCATCAGGCCGTCGTTGACCCAGTGCTGGAGGGACTCCTCCAGGCGCCAGTCACCGATGTCGATCGCGATCGGCGTGTGCCAGAAGTGGTCGTAGCCCGACGCCCATCCGTCGAACGGCAGGTTCACCCAGAGCAGTGCCACCAGCGTCGCTGCCAGCAGCAGGACCGATCCCGCCGACTCGACGTGGAGAAACTCCCGGACCGGGCGGGCGACGTACCGCGCCAGGGGCCGGTCGCTGGCGGTGAAGACAGGGCCATGACGCCAGAGGTCGTCAGGAGTGGGAGGGGTGTCGGTCACGACGGAATCCGATGGTCGAGAGGGCAGGGGCGGTCACATGCCGACCAGACTTCCCGGCTCACCTGCAGTCAGCCTATCGCTATCGGTAAGGTCGACCGCATGGCCATCGAAGAGCTCCGCGAAGAGCCGACCATCGGGCGCCTCATCAAGGACGCCCAGACGGACTTCTCCACGATCATGCGCAAGGAGATCCAGCTCGCCAAGAGCGAGCTGAAGGTCAGCGTGACCGCTGGCGGTGTGGGCCTCGGCCTCGTCGCCGCCGCGGGCTTCCTGCTGGTCCTCGCCGTCATCATGCTGTCGGTCGCCATCGCCTACCTGATCCACTGGAACGGTTCCGGGCTGGACCTGCACTGGGCCTTCCTGATCGTCTTCGGGTTCTACGTCCTGCTGGCTGGCCTGCTGCTGTTCCTGGCAGTACGCAGCTTCAAGAAGGTCAAGGCACCCGAGAAGGCGATCGAACAGGGGCGCGAGATCCCACGCGCCCTCAAGGGCAAGGCCTGACCCATCGCTTGACCTGATCGACCGGAAAGGGGCGGACATGGCGCGTCAACCGGTCGTCGCCGGGCGAGCCGAGGAGCTGCTGGGCTCGGCCGTGGTCGCCACCGCGCCCGTAGCCGGCGGCGACGTCTCGACCGCCGTCAAGCTGCGCCTCTCGAGCGGGCGCACCGCGTTCCTCAAGACCCTCACCAGCGCCCCTCCCGGCTTCTTCGAGCGCGAGGCCGCCGGTCTGGCCTGGCTTGCGGAGACGAGTGCCGACGGTGGCGTGACGACGCCCGAGGTCCTCGCGGTCGACCACGACTGCCTGATCCTGGCGTGGGTCGAGCCGGCTCGGCCGAGTGCCGAGGCGGCCAGCGCCTTCGGCCGTGCGCTCGCCCGGACCCACGCCGCCGGCGCAGACGCCTTCGGCGCCACCGAGGAGGGCTACATCGGCCGCCTTCCCCTGCTCAACCGGACCCTCCCGAGCTGGCCGGAGTTCTACGCCGAGCGGCGGATCGCGCCCTACCTCAAGGTCCTGCGCGACAAGGACCTCATCAGCCTCGAGGACGCCGCGACCATCGACTCCGCCGTGTCCCGAGGACCCTCGATCGTCCCCGACGAACCGCCCGCCCGACTGCACGGCGACCTGTGGAACGGCAACGTGCTGTGGGCCGGCGAGGACCGCACCGTGGTGATCGACCCGGCGACCTACGGCGGCCACCGCGAGGTCGACCTGGCCATGCTCGCGCTCTTCGGCCTCCCCCAGCTCCCGCAGGCGATGGCGGCCTACGACGAGCTCACGCCGCTCGCCGACGGCTGGGAGGACCGCCTCGCGTTCCACCAGCTGTTCCCACTGCTGGTCCACGCGTGCCTGTTCGGCGGGCAGTACGCCGCGCGGGCCGCCCGGCTCGCCCAGCGCTACCTCTGACGCGCACGCCGTACCTCCCTGCTCGACACCCATGTCCTGCTGTGGTTGCTCGAGGACAACCCACGCCTCGGCCAGCTGGCCCGTCGCGCCATCACCGCAGCCCCACGGGTCTTCGACTCCGCGATCAGCCATGCAGAACTGACGATCAAGCAGATGATCGGGAGGGTCCAGCTGCCCGACGACTTCGTCAGCGGGGTGCGCGAACAAGGTCTGCACCCCCTGGCCTTCACCGATGATCATGCTCGCGCGGTGGCCCGCTTCGATGACCTCGCCCGACACGACCCGTTCGACCGGATGCTGCTCGCACAGGCCGACGTCGAGCATCTGCCCTTCGTCACCGCCGACAGGCGACTTCTCGGTCTCGGCCTCCCGTGGGTGCACGACGCCTGCCTCTGACGCCGACACCGCACTCTCAGCACCCGCTCAGGCCCATCAGCCATGATGGGAGGGTGTCCCGTCCTGTCCCGCCTGCCCGCGTCCTGGTCGTCGACGACGACCGCGCCGTGCGGGAGTCGCTGCGGCGCTCCCTCGCCTTCAACGGGTACGACGTCCACCTGGCCTCCGACGGAGCCGAGGCCCTCGCCGGGATCGGCGCCGTCGCGCCCGACGTGGTGGTGATGGACGTGATGATGCCCAAGCTGGACGGGCTCGAGGCGACCCGCGCGTTGCGCGCCGCAGGCAACGACGTCCCCGTCATCGTGCTCACCGCCCGGGATGCGGTCGGCGACCGGGTCGAAGGCCTGGACGCCGGGGCCGACGACTACCTCACCAAGCCGTTCGCCCTCGAGGAGCTCCTCGCCCGGATCCGTGCGCTGCTGCGCCGGGCCACTCCTGTCGAGGACGGCGCCGAGGAGGAGGTCCTCTCCTTCGCCGACCTCACCATGAACGTCACCACGCGCGAGGTGCGCCGCGGGGTGCGGCTCATCGAGCTGACCCGCACCGAGTTCACGCTGCTCGAGATGTTCCTGCGCCGGCCCCGCCGCGTCCTCGACCGCAGCTTCATCCTCGAGGAGGTGTGGGGCTACGACTTCCCCACGACCGCCAACTCGCTCGAGGTCTACGTCGGCTACCTGCGCCGCAAGACCGAGGCCGAGGAAGAGCCCCGCCTGATCCACACGGTCCGCGGCATCGGGTACGTCCTGCGCGCGACCGAGTCCTGATCGGGTCCTGACACGTGGCGACCCGGTCGTGAGCGACGAGAAGGACCGCGCGGTCGGCGCCAGTGTCGACGGACGCTGGCACTACCGCCGCTCGCTGGCCAGCCGGGTCATCTGGCTGACCACGATGGCGGTCGGCATGTCGGTCGCCCTGGTCGCCGTGGGCGCCTACATCACCGCCCGGGTCCAGATGCAGGACACCCTCGACAACGCGCTCGTCGACCGGGCCAACAAGGCCGCCGCGTCCGACAGCCTGCTGGCCGTCGGCTCGGCAGGCATCCCCTCGTGGGCGCTCGGCGCGGGCGACGTACGCATCGCCTTCCTCGACTACGAGGGCACGCCCGCCATCCTCGACCGCGGGCCGACCATCGAGCTCGGCTCCCAGGAGCTCGGGGTGGCGCGCGGCAAGCACGAGCACAGCCTGCGCACCATCGTGATCGCCGGTGAGCGCTACCGGGTGGTGGCGGTGCCGACCCAGAAGAAGGGCATCGCGCTGGTCATCGCGCAGCCGCTCGAGGACCAGGACCGCACGCTCGCCCGGCTCGGCTGGGTCACGGTCGCGTTCGGCATCTTCGGCGTCCTCGCCGCCGGCCTCGCGGGATGGACGGTGGCGAGCAACGGCCTGCGTCCCGTACGACGCCTGAACGACTCGGTCGAGCACATCGCGCGCACCGAGGACTTCACCCCGCTGGCGGTCGAGGGTGACGACGAGGTCGCCCGGCTGGCCACGGCCTTCAACCACATGCTGCTCGCCCTCGACGCCAGCCGGATCCGCCAGCGCCAGCTGGTGGCCGACGCCAGCCACGAGCTGCGCACCCCGCTGACCGCCCTGCGCACCAACGTCGAGCTCCTCACGATGAGCGTGCGCAACGACGGCATGGCAAGCCTGCCGATCGACGCCCGCGACGAGCTGCTCGACGACGTCCAGGCCCAGATCGAGGAGCTGACCACCCTGATCGGGGACCTCACCGCGCT
The DNA here is from genome assembly GCF_001428565.1 of Nocardioides sp. Root190. Lineage (GTDB taxonomy): Bacteria > Actinomycetota > Actinomycetes > Propionibacteriales > Nocardioidaceae > Nocardioides. Next base: position 580,897 of record NZ_LMIA01000010.1, read on the forward strand.
CGCCCGCGACGAACCGGTCCGGATCCAGGTGGAGCCCCTCGACCTCGCCGACGTCGTGGACCACGCCGTGCAGCGCGTACGCCGCCGGGCGCCCGGTCTCACGTTCGAGGTCTTCACGCGTCCGTGGTGGGTCGTCGGCGAGGATGCGGAGCTGGAGCGGGCGGTGACCAACCTGCTCGACAACGCTGCCAAGTGGAGCCCGGAGGGAGGTCAGGTGACCGTGCGACTCAGCGACGGCGTCCTGACCGTCGACGACCAGGGCAGCGGGATCGCCTCCGCGGACCGGCCGCGGATCTTCGACCGGTTCTGGCGCTCCCCGGACGCCCGCACCATGCCCGGCTCGGGCCTGGGCCTGGCGATCGTCCGTCAGGTCGCCGAGCGCCACTCCGGGTCCGTGCACGCCACCGAGAACGCCAGCGGCGGAGCGCGGCTCGTGCTCCGCCTGCCCGGAAGGGAGAGCCCCCTTGCCTAGGACACTGCTGACCACGAGGTCCCACCGACCCCTGATCGCCGGCTCCGCCGTCGCGGCCTGCGGACTGCTCCTCGCCGCCTGCGGTGGCGAGGACGTCGGCGCGAAGCCCGACCTCCCGACCGAGCCACCGGCGCTGTGGAACCCGTGCGACGCGCTCTCGACGGACTTCGTCAAGAAGGAGTTCGGCGCGACCACCACCAAGAACACCGGCTCGTTGACCGCCCCCGACTGCCGGTTCGCGCCGGCCGCCGGTTCGGGCGAACCCGCGTTGACGGCCAACTACCAGCTCTTCAGCGGCACCCTCGACGACTTCTGGAAGCAGATGGGGCAGACCGAGGACGCCGACGTGCGCACTCCCGAGGTGCCGGGCGCCGACGACGCCCGGATCGTCGTGGCCGCCGAGAAGGACCAGCTCTACGTCACCGGGTTCGTGCAGAACGGCGCACTGTTCGAGGTCGTCAACGTCGTCGACCCGGCGCCGTACGACGTGGAGCTCGCGGTGCGCGGCACCGAGGCCACCCTCGCGGCACTCTCGGCTCACGCCGACGACAACAGTGCCGGCGATCCGGCCGCGACCCCTACGGGCTGACGGCCTGCAGCAGGCGAGCGGCCTTCCAGCGGGTCTCGTCCCACTCCTCGTCGGCGTCGCTGGCGACGGTGATGCCACCGCCCGTGCCGAGCAGGTAGTCCTCGCCGGCGCTCAGCAGCGACCGGATGATGACGCCGAGGTCGGCCCGCCCGTCGCCGGAGATCCAGCCGAAGGCTCCGCTGTAGGCACCGCGGGGTGTCGCCTCGACCTCCTCGATGATCTGCATCGTGCGCAGCTTGGGCGCGCCCGTCATCGAGCCGGCGGGGAAGAGCGCGCGCAGGGCACCCAGCGTCGAGACGTCGTCGCGCAGGCGTCCGCGCACCGTGGAGACCAGCTGGTGGACCGAGGGGTAGGACTCGACGTCCATCAGCGTGGGGACGTCGACCGACCCGACCTCGCAGACCGTCGCGAGGTCGTTGCGGAGCAGGTCGACGATCATCAGGTTCTCGGAGCGGTACTTCGGGTCGGCGGCCAGCCGGTCGCGGGCCGCGTCGTCCTCGGCCGGGGTGACGCCACGGGGGGTCGTGCCCTTGATCGGCTTCGTCTCGAGCATCCGGTCCTCGGTGACCAGGGCGTAGCGCTCGGGTGAGGAGCTGAGCAGCCAGGCGCGGGCACCGTCGACGTCGTGCTGCAGGAAACCCGCATACGGAGCGGGATTCACCGCCCGGAGCCGGAGGTAGGCGGCCGCCGGGCTGAGCGTGCTCGGCGTCCTGGTGCGGTAGGTCAGGTTGACCTCGTAGGAGTTGCCCGCGTGGAGGTGCTCCTGGACGCGGTCGAAGGCAGCGGCGTAGTCGGCAGGCGTGTCGATCTCGCCGACCGATGTCGTCGCCCCGGTCGCCGCCGGCGCGAGCACCGGGTGGTCGTACTCCCGCAGGTGCGAGGGGCGCAGCCACACGGCGTCGGGGAGGTCGGGGTCCGGACGGGCCGGGAGATCCGGCCTCGCGGCGTACCCGAAGTAGCCGAACCACTGGTCGCTGCGTCGGCCCGCGGCGAGCTCGGCCTCGAGCACGACGAACGGGTCGTCGCCGACCACGACCGAGGTGCCCCCGCTGTGCCGCGTCACCTCGTGGGCGGCCGCGTCGTAGCTGATCGAGACGTCGTCGTCCTCGAGCCAGCCCAGGATGGAGCGACGGCGAGACCAGTCCCGTGCGCCACCGCCATCGAGCCACACGCAGCGGGAGTGTCGCGACTGCAACCGGGCGAACGCCTCGGCCGGATCGCCCTGGGTCACCACGGCGTCACCATCAGCGGTGACCGAGGAAGTTCGCGACGAGCCGGGCACCGTGCTCGGTGAGCACCGACTCGGGATGGAACTGGACGCCCATGATGGGCAGCGTCACGTGTTCCACGGCCATGGTCAACCCGGAGTGCGCGTCGCGTGCCGTCGGCCGCAGCACGTCGGGCAGCTCGAGCGCCGCGAGCGAGTGGTAGCGGACTGCGGAGAACCCGTCCGGGACTGTCTCGAACAGGCCGGTCCCGTCGTGCCTGATCTCGGCGGTGACGCCGTGCCCGGGCGGCACCCGGTCCACCGTCCCGCCGTACGCCGTGACGATGCCCTGCATGCCGAGGCAGACCCCGAGCACCGGGCGGGTGCCCGCGAGGATCACCTCACGCCCGACCGCGAAGTCCTGCTCCACGGCGGGGTTCCCGGGCCCGGGCGAGAGGACGACGAAGTCGTGGGCGAGCACCTCGGCCGCCGACACCTCGTCGTGCTGGACGACCGTGGGGAGCACGCCCGTCACGCCGGCGACGAGGTGGACGAGGTTCCAGGTGTAGGAGTCGTGGTGGTCGACGACCACGACGTCCGGCCAGGTCACAGCAGGACCGCGGACACCAGGTCGTGGATGATCTCGAAGCCGTGCTCGGTCAGGATCGACTCGGCATGGAACTGGACGCCGCGGTAGTGCGGGCCGGCGAGTGCGTTGATGTCGCCGGTCCCGGGATCGGCGTCGACGGTGACGCCGTCGGGGAGGGCATCGCCGTCGGCGACCCGACCGACGAAGGTGTTGTAGAAGCCGACCCGCTGCGGCCGACCCTCGAGCGTGACCGAGGCCTGCGTGCCCTGGAAGACGATGTCCTTGTAGGCGAGCGGGATGCCGAGGTTGTGGCACAGCGCCTGGTGGCCCAGGCAGATCGCGAGGAACGGGCGCTCGTCGGCGAGCAGGCTCGCGACGGCGGCGCGCAGCTTGGCCATCTTGGGGTCGGTGTCGTCGCGCGGGTCGCCGGGACCGGGGCCGACGATGACGAGGTCGTCGCCGTCGAGCGCCCCGGCGACGTACTCCTCGTGGCGCACGACGCGGCTGCTCATGCCCATCCGGGTGAGCATGTGGCGCAGCATGTTCACGAAGTCGTCCTCGCCGTCGAGGATGACGGCGGACTTCCCGATCAGGCGCGGGTCGACCGGCGTGCCCGCTTGGTCGGCGAGCCAGAAGCCGGAGAGGCGGTTGTTGCGGCTGCCGAGGCTGATCAGGACCTCCTCGTCGGCGACGAGGGTGGCGATGTCCGCGCTCGGCACGGGCGCCGGGGGCACGAGTCCGAAGGCGGAGAGGATGCCGCCGGCCTTGGCGTGCGTCTCGGCGACCTCGTAGACCGGGTCGGAGTCGCGTACGAGCGTGGCACCTGCGGTGACCTTGAGGTTGCCGTCGAGGTCGACGTCGGCGGTGCGCAGGATGATCGGGCTGTCGAGGACCGGCTCACCGGCGTCGTCGCGTCCGAACAGGGCCAGTGCAGAGGCGTAGTAGCCGCGACCCTCGGGCTCGTACTGCTTGATCAGCCGGCAGGCGTTCTCGACCGGCGACCCGGTCACCGTGGCGGCGTACATCGTGTCGCGCAGCACCTCACGGACGTCGCGGCTGGTGCGGCCGGCGAGGAGGTACTCGGTGTGGATGAGATGGGTCATCGGCTTGAGGAACGGGCCGAGCACCTGGCCACCCTCGGTGCAGATGTCGCACATCATCTTGAGCTCTTCGTCGACGACCATGAAGAGCTCGTAGATCTCCTTCTCGTCCTTGAGGAACTCCCGCATCCGCGCCTCGGTGCTGCGCGTCTCGCCGGCGGGCGGGCGCAGGTGGAAGGTGCCGGAGATGGGGTTCATGCGTACGTCGCCGCCGTGGACCGACACGTGCCGCTCGGGGCTCGCGCCGATCAGGAAGCGGTCGCCGGTGAAGAACACGAAGGTCCAGTAGGCGCCGCGCTCGCGCTCCAGCAGTCGACGGAACACCGACAGTGCGACGTCGGCGCCGAAGTCCGCGACGACCGCGCGGTAGTTGCGGCCGATGACGAGGTTGGCGCCCTCGCCCTGGCCGATCTCCTCCTCGATGATCGAGGCGGCGATCTTGGCGTACTCGTCGTCGTCGGTCTCGAAGGCGCCGCGGTCGGTGAACTCGACCGGCACCTCGTCGATCGCCGCGACGACGTCGGCCACGGAGAACTCGTGCTCCTCGGTCACGTCGACCACGACGAGCGGGGTGCCGTCGTCGTGGGCCTCGAACCCGCGCTCGCTGACCTGACGGAAGGGCACCGCGACCAGTCGGTCGCAGAGGTGGCCCGGCTCGGGAACGCCCGTCTCGAGGGGGATGTCCAGGATCGACTCGACGACGCTGCGGGTCCCGCCGAGCACGCCGACGGTGTCGCGATCGCCCGCCCGCGTGGAGCGCCGGATGATCGCCCACGCCTCGTGCCCCTGGATGGCCGCGATGGCTTCCCGGGCAGTGAGGCGCTGTTCAGTCATGGGCGCAGCCTATTCGGCGAGGTACCTGAGGCGCCGGGCAGTTTCGCCCTTCAGAATCCTTCGGCCCGCGAGCAGCCGACGCTACCGGGCCTTCAGGTATTTCCGGCTGCGGCTCGTGGCCGAGGCCGTCGCGTCCACGTAACCGTCGCGAATCAGTCGGCGGAGCACTGGCCGAAGGCCTCCTGGGGTACGCCCGAGTGTTGCTGCCAACTCATGAATGTCGATGGGGTTGTCGAAGGACAATGCCTCGATGATGTCGGTGTCCGAGCGACGAAGCGTCGGCTCGTCGCTCCACAACTCGTAGTCTTCGACATCGACCTGCCGTAACAGTCCCCTGTTGGCAAGGTCGTTCAGAAGCACTCGCGCCTCGTCCGAATCGATTCGAAGAAGCGTTCGGATTCCCGCGACGCCAACTCGACCCTCCCTTCGAGCGACCAACAGAGCAGCATCGTCGTAGGCACTCAACGGGCCGTTGCTGAGTTCAGCCAACCACGAACGCAGCGCAGGGACTTCAGTTCCGTGACGGCGCAGCTCCACGCTCACCTGATCGGGAGTGACGCGGAAGCGCGGCCGATCCAGGGCGTGCGCCTCCATCTCATGAACCATCATCTTGATGCCGCCTCCCTGACCTTCGACGGTGACTCCCGCGCCCTCTGCAACGGGTACCGCCTGGAGGAGTTGCATCAGGGTCTGGTTACGACATCTCGAAATGCCGTCGTCCAAGCTCTCGAGAGTCTTGCCACCCCACAGGCCTCCGGGGTTCGTGACAACCACCCGGTCCGGATACACGTCGACAGTCACGGGCTGTCCTTGGAACATCTCGTGGTACTCCCGATGGACGACGGCGTTCGCAATCGCCTCACGGAGGACCTCCTGCGGGATCTCCAGGTGATCGACACGCGCGCTGCCGTCGACCGTCGAGTACACGCGGAGGTTCCGCGCGGTCGCCGTGACAGCTTGGTCGATCGCTTCTGCCAAGGGGCCGTCGCACAGGCTTCTGTCGAGGAAACGAAATCTCTCCCCAGGAGCCGACTTCTCGTTGCTCGGGTGCACTGCGACGTCGATGATGAACCGAGGAAAGAACTGCTGTGGGTAAGAACCCACCACCAGCAGTCCAGCGAGCCGTACCTGACCGTCCTTCGTGAGGACATTGAGTCGGGCAAGCTGCTCTGCTCGACCAGCGGCGCCACGGAGTGCCTTGGAGCCCTTCCGCCGTGAGAGCAGTGCTTCAATCAAGCCTTCTTCCAAGTCGTCGACATCGGCCTCAGGTACGGAGCGTCGGTCCGTGTTCTGGGATGTGAGGGCGACCTGCATCTCGAAGATCTCGGTAGGAGACAACCGGATGTCCTTGTCGTCCACTCGTTTGTAGCTGCCGCCCTGCACCCCCTTGGCGCGCACGTAGCACGGCTTGCTGCCGAGGTCGTTCTCCGCAATCTCGATGACGAGAATCGGTGCGCCCTCCACCTCCCCCCGGCTGATGACATAGGTCGGTGCGCTGACGAGTCGCCCAGCACCGCCACCATCCCCTATGCCCTCGACGAACTGGTCGCGAATTCGATCTGGATCGAAGCCGTGGATCGGCTCGAACCCCGCTTCCTCACTGAGGCCCAACAGGAGAACTCCTCCCGCAGTGTTCGCGAAGGCGCTGACGGTGTCCCACACACTCGCGCCCAAGCCCACAGAACATGCCTTGACTTCGCACAGTGAGTCGTCATTGCACTGAAAACGAAGGCGGCGCACGGTCGCCGTCAGTGCTTCGGGGGTCATCACACGAGTTCCGATCCGTCTCAGTGAATATTCTTACTTCTCAGTGTAGTTCAGTGTTCTTCACTGAAGAACACTGAGAAGTGGTTCGTTGCGCTCAGACGCCGAGGGCGAGGAAGGCGGCGGCGGTCCCGGGGGCGACCGGGTCCCCGGACGCTGCCCGACGGACGTCGAGGAGGGCCGTGGCGGGGTCCTTCCCGGCGGCGAGCGCGTCGTGGAGGACGAGCATCAGGTCCGCGGTGGCGGCGTCGTTGACCTCGGCGACGCTGCTGACCAGCCCGGCCGTGCCGAGCGAGAACAGCGCGGAGGCGAGGCCCAGCAGCTCCTCCGCCCCGACGGGGGCCAGGACGCCCGACTCACAGGCCGAGAGCACGACGCGGTACGGCGCCCGGCGCACCCGCTCGAGGTCGTGCACCGTCAACGGGCCGTCCGCCAGGTCGAGGGAGGAGAACAGCGGGCTGTCGGCGCGGAAGTGGCCGTGCGCGGCGAGGTGGACCAGGTCGGCGCCGTCGAGCTGGGCGAGCACCTGCTCGAGGGTGGCGTCCGGGCCGGTGAGCAGGGCGGCGCCGACGTGGCGGTCGGCCAGCACCGGCACCTCCGCGCCACCGGTGGCCAGCCCGGGGCCGCTGACCAGGATCGTCCGACGGCGGGGCGCGGGCGGCCGCGGTGTCGCCGACGCGCGCAGCCACTGCCCGGCGGAAGGTACGACGGAGAAGGGTCGGTCGGCGAGCGACGGGAGCAGCGACCAGGCGAGCCCGTGCAGCCGGGCCGTCGGGGCCAGCACGACCGGACCGTCGGGAAGCAGCCCGGCGGCCTCGCCGAGGACCGCGTCCTGGAGCTGGCGGCCGAGCCCGGTCGTGTCGGCAGCGCGACCGCGGGAGATGCGACGCAGCAGCATCCCGGCCGGCCCGAGCAGCGCGGCCACCTCCGCCGTCGTACCCGCGATCCGGCGACGGACCCTTCCGTCGTGGACGACGAGGACGTGCAGCACACCGTCGACGTCGACCAGCTCGACGAGGCACCCGTCACCGACGGCGGCGACGACCTCGTCCGCGGCAGGCGGTCGCTGCTCGTCTGCGCTCGCGGACAATGTGTGGCTCTCCGCCCGCACCGCCCGCTCCAGCCGTCGTCGCTCGCGCTCCAGGGCGTCGGTCGCCTCGCCCTCCTGTCGCGCCTCGGCGAGCCGGCGACCGTTGTCGCGCAGCGCTGCGAGGGGAGCCGGGATCGTGGCTGCGTCGGAGGTCGCGGGAGGCTGGGCCAACGCGGTGGCCCGGGTGCGCTCACTCCAACGGAGCAGGGTGCGCGGGTCGGTCGCGGCGTGGCGCAGCGCGATCGTGGTGAGCTCGCGACCGTGCGTCGTGGCGAGCGCGCGCAGCTCGGAGGACCCGATCAGGCGGCGGTGCTCGTCGATCGCGTCGAGGCCGGAGGCGGCAGCGCGCAGGACCCCGCCGCGGTCCCCCTTCGCCTCGCCGGCCAGGGAACGGGCGTGCCAGGCGGCGGCGCGGACGAGGGCGTTCGGGTGGCGCCGGTACGACGCCGCCTGCTCCCAGAGCGGGACGCCCTGCGCAGCCGCCAGCAGCCCACCCGCGAGCACGAGGGCCAGGGGCGCCTCGTGTGCCCTCTCCTCGTGGAGCGCGGTCGCGACGGCGACGACTTCGCCCCGCTTCCGCAGCGCTGTTCCGGCGGAAGCGTGGGCCCGGACGGTGACGAGCCGCGCGCGCAGCTCGAACCAGTCGCGGTGCTGGCGACGGTAGGCGGTCCGCGCCGTCACGGCTGCGTCCAACGCTGCGCGCGGATCCCCCGCGCTGAGGTGCGCGGACGCGAGCTGGAGGAGGAGGTCCGCACGGTCGACAGTGATCACCCCGGTGGCTCGCACCCGTCGCTCCAGCAGCGCGACGGCCTCGTCCGCCAGTCCCGCGGCGAGCTGGCCGGCGGCGTACACCTCGATCATCACGTCGGGCGGCTCGAGGCCTGCCGCGGCATAGGCGGCCTCCGCCCCGGCGTAGTGGCGCAGGCCGGTGGCCACGTCTCCGCGGGCGACGGCGATCTCCGCGAGGTTCTCGAGGACACCGACCCGCTCTCCCGTGGCCCCCGCCTGGGCGAACAAGCGGTCGGCGGCACGGACCTCGCGCTCCGCGGACTCGAGGTCACCGAGGTTGATCTCGATGTCGGCCAGGCAGATCCGGCCACGGGCCTCCCAGAGATCGTCCTTGCCAGCCAGGTCGCGCAGCGCCGCGCTGATGACCGGGCGCGCCTCACCATGACGACCGAGGACCGCCAACACGTTGGCCTTGCGCATCCCCACCCTGGCGGCGAGCTCACCGCTCGAGCCCCGCAGGGCGGCATCGAGCTCGACCAGACCTGCCCGGGTCCGCCCGGCGAGGAAGAGCGCCACGCCGTACGACGCCCGGATGTCGTGATGGCGGTCCGGGGACCCGAGCTCCTCGGCAGCCCGCATCGCCTTGCGGAAGTGGGCGAGGGCGGGTCCGGTGCGACCTTCGTCGCGGGCAACGATGCCCAGGCACTGGTGGGCCGTGGACAGGGCCGCTGCGTCGGGCCGGGCCGCCAGGACCTGCTCCGCACGTCGTCGCGCGGCGGGGGGATTGTCGACGGCCAGCGCGATCAGGTCCTCCACGCCAACCTCGCTCCGAACCAGCGGATCCCTTGCTTTACCGGGATTCCCGACGAGCACTACGGTAGCGCCGTCCCCACCTCGGGGTCTCTCGCTACTGCCGTGCTCCAGGAGTGGCCATGTCAGCACCAGACGAATCCCGTCTCACGCTTCTCGGCCGCCTTCGCCGGCTGCTGCCCACGCCCCGGCCGGCCAGCGGACGGGACCTCGACGCCGCGATCGCCCGGGCACAGGTGCGCGTCATCCTCGATGCCTTCGGACGGGACGGCGCCCGGGGTGCTCCGAGCACCGGCAACCGTTCCCCACGTGACGGGGCCGACGTCCACTACCTGTTCCGCCCGCGCTGCGCACTGGTCCGGGCCGAGGACTTCGACCGGCTGGTCCGGTTCTTCGACGAACGCCCTCGCGAGTTCGAGGGAGGGCCGGACCGGGTCGCCGAACCCACGCCGGGCCTGCTGCTGATCAGCCTCCCCCGGCGTACCGATCGGGCCGACGACGTCCTCGCCACGCTGGACCAGATCGATCGTGAGCTCGGCACGGGCATCGCGACCCCCGACCACATCCTCTACGTCGCGGTCCGATCGAAGTTCTGCCCCGCGACCGAACCCCTCATCCCGGACGGCCGCTCCGCGACGGTCTTCCCCGTGCCGCGGACCGACGCGCAGGTCGGCGCCGGCGTGAACATCGCGGTCGTCGACACCGGCCTGTGGAAGCAGGCCGTGACCAGCAAGAAGTCCCCGTGGATGAAGGGCGTGGTCGCCGACCAGGACGACCTCGAGGTGATCGACCCGCAGGCCATCCACCCCTACGCCGGTCATGGCACCTTCGTCTCGGGTGTCGTCAAGTGCCTCGCGCCGGGAGCACGCGTCGAGGTCGAGGGTGCGCTGACCAAGGGCGGTGCCGTCCACGAGTCGGAGCTGGTCGCGCAGCTCGACCAGGCGCTCAAGGAGGAGGACCACCCGGCCCTGATCAGCATCTCCGCGGGCAGCCACACCCGCAACGGCTTCGCCCTGCTGTCCTTCGAGATGCTGGCTTCGACGTACGGCCTCGACGACGGCGAGCAGACCCTCATCATCGCGGCCGCCGGCAACGACGGGAGCAAGGAGCCGTTCTGGCCGGCCGCCTTCCCGTGGGTGGCTGCCGTCGGGTCGGTCGACCGCGACGCCAAGGTCTCCGACTTCTCCAACCACGGCCCCTGGGTGGACGTGTTCGCCCGCGGCCGTGACCTCGTCAACGCCTTCCCGACCGGCAGGTACACCTGCTACGAACCGCCGAACGTCGGACAGGTCCGGACCTTCGAGGGCCTCGCCCGGTGGAGTGGCACGTCCTTCTCGACACCGATCGTCACCGGACTGGTCGCGGCGCGGATGAGTGCCACCGGGGAGAGCGCCCTCACGGCGTTCAAGGCGGTCGTCGGCGCGGGCACCGCGTCGAACGACCCGAAGGCGGGATCGGCACCGACCGTCGGTCCGCTGACCTGAGTCCCGGCACCGGAGCCAGAGGTCTCGAGACGGTCGCTGCGCGACCTCCTCGACCGACGGGTGGGCTCAGAGGGTGACCCAGGGCGTCGTCAACGACGACTCCCCGGCGCTCACGACGAACCGCACGGAACCCTGGCCGACGGCCGCGAAGCGGAAGAAGCCCGCTGCGTCGACCGGTGCCGTGACCTCGTCGACGCCCGGTCGCTGGAGCGCGACCGACACGCCCGTTGCCCCGACCTCCGCGCCGACGACCTCGCCGAGCACGTCGGCGCCGTCGATCTCCAGCTCCAGGGTCAGTCCTGCGCCGGCGTACGACAGCGTGCGCGGCCCCTCTGCCGACGACCGCACCGCAGCGCTCGCCTCCAGCGCGGAGTCGTGGAGCAGCTCAGCGAGCTCCTCGTCGACCGAGCGCCACGCGAAGGCGCCTCGCGCCGCCTCACGCCGACGGTCGGAGACCGCATCGGTCTCGGCGACGGCCTCACCCACCAGGGCCACCAGCTCGTCGTCGCTCAGCTCGTCCCACTCACTCATCAGCTCATCCCTCCCACGAGATCAGGTCCGAACCCGCGCAGGGCCCGGGTACGACGCAGCTGCTCGAGCGCTCGCGCCCGGGTCGGGCCGATGCTGCCGATCGGGATGCCGAGGCGGCGACTGATCTCCTCGTAGGCGATCGGCGGCACCTCGACGAGGAGCAGCAGGAGCGCGCGACGCGCGTCGGGCAGCTCCGCGAGGGCCTCGCGCAGCAGCTGGCGGCGTTCGACGACCAGCAGCCCGGCATCGGCGACGTCGTCCTCGACCGCGTCGAGGCGCAGGCCGTCGTCCTCCTGCGGGTCGACCGGGCGGACCCGGCCGCGCGCGGCGAGCAGGCGCAGGCACTCGTTGCGGGTGGTCGTGCGGATCCAGCCGGGCAGGGCGGCCGGCTCGCGCAGGTCGCCGAGGTGCTCGACCAGGCGCAGCCACACGGTCTGGCTGACGTCGTCGCCGTCGGCCTCCGAGAGCCGGTGGCCGCGGATGATCGCGCCCACGAGCGGGAGGAAGCGGTCGACGATGGTGTCCCACGCATGCTGGTCCCCTCCTCGCGCTGCGGGGACGAGCGTCGACAGCTGTTCCGTCACGCGTGCATCGTCCCGTACTCCTGATCCGCGGGGCCACCCCGGTGATACCTCGAAATCGTGTGTATCACCGACCGGGGCCCGCTGGTCCTCCTCCCGTCAAGCCGAAGCAGCACTCCCGCTGCGAGCTCCCCGGAAGGAACACCGTCATGACCTGGAACGAGACCCACGAGCGCACCCGCATCATCCGCGAGGTCGAGGCCGCCGCGGCCGCCGACATGAGCGGAGCCCTCCCCTGGCGGGAGGAGTGGGCGCAGTACTTCACCAGCCCGGCCGGCCTGGTCGCCGTCCTTCGGGCCCGGTGGCAGCACATGTGCGAGGCCCAGCTGGACGACCGCGTCCCCGAGGACGAGGTGGAGGCGTCGTACCGCCGCCTGCGCCGCACCCACGCGGGCATCCTGGCAATCCTCGCCCAGGCCGACGCCGGGGTCGACCTGACCGCGCGACTCGTCGCGCCGATGCCGACCGCCGTCTCCCACGCCCGTCGCCGCCTGCTCCGCGGCGGCCCCGTGCTGCCCGTCTGAGCACGACCATGGTCCTCGAGATGAGCCACCTCGCCGCGCTCACCCTCAGCGCAGGGTCGAGCGCGTCGGGATGACGACCGGGCGCCCGGCCTCGCCGACCTCCGTCGCGAGGATCACGTGCCTGCTGGTGTCGCCGAGGATCGCCGACTGGTTGGCCACCAGCACCCGGGTGCCCTGGAAGGTCGCGTTCGACGGGCTGTCGAACGGTACGGCGGAGCCGCTGGCGGCGTACCGCGCGAGGACCTTGCCGCTCGGGCTGAGCTTGAGGATCCGGTTGCTGCCGAGCAGCGCGAGGTAGATGTTGCCGGAGCGGGCGATCCCGAAGCCGTCGGGCAGGTCGAGCGTCGAGGAGCGCCACAGCGAGACGAGGGTGCCCGGCCTGCCATCCGCCCCCACCCTCAGCCGGTAGAGGTGGCCGCGGAACAGGTCGAGCGCGTCGCCGGTCGTCTGCTGGCTGATCAGGAACGAGCGGGTGGCGGGCTCGTAGACCAGGCCGGTCGTGCCGAAGCCGGCCACGCCCGCGAGCTTCTTCGAGCGGAACCACACTGTCGGGGTGCCGCCTGCAGCAGGGATCCGCCAGATCACGTCCTGGCCGTAGTCGCTCAGGAACAGCGCGCCGCCCGGCCCCCAGGTCGCGTAGTTGGGGATCGGGTGGCCGCCGCCGGGCAGGTCCGGGATCGTCGCCTGCACCTGGAACCGGCCGGTCCGCACGTCGAGGGTGAGCACCCGGCCGCGGGACTTCTCCAGCAGGACGAGGCGCCCGCGGGCGTCGGAGGCCGCGACCTGGACGCCGCGCGCCGTGGCCAGGTCCTGGCCCGGCACCGTCCACGAGCGCAGCAGCGTGCCGCCGGCGGTGTACTCGAAGACCCGCGAGCGCATCGAGTCGCCGGTGGGATTGGTGTAGGTGCCGGCGTACACGCGTCCGTTGGTGTGGACGTGCACGTACGCCGGGAAGCCGGGCGACTGGACCTTCGCGAAGACCTTGGTGGTGCCGGGCTTCGCAGCAGCGGAGACGGCGGGAGCAGCAGAGGCCGGGCCGAGGAGGACCAGGACCAGCAGCGCCAGCAGGGCGAGCCGGATCACGACGACGGGACGCTTCACAGCTTCTCCAGCACCTCGATCGCGGCCCGCTTGCCGGCGCGCACGGCACCGTCCATGTAGCCGTTCCAGTAGGTCGCGGTCTCGGTCCCGGCCCAGTGCACGCGCCCGAAGGGGCGCGCGATGTGGCGGCCGTACGTCGACATCACGCCGGGCGTGTAGATCGCGACCGGGCCGCCGCGGGTCCAGCGCTCCCCGACCCAGTCGTGCTCGGTGTACTCGATCGGCTTCAGGGCCTTCGGGCCGAACATCGAGGCGAAGCCCTCGAGCACGGCCTTGCGCCGCTCGGCGACCGAGAGCGTGCCGTACTGGTTCCACGTCGAGCCGCCGACGAAGGCGAGCAGGATGCCGTGCCCGGTGTTGCGCACGCCGTTGTCGAAGGCGACCCGCACGGCGCCGCTGTCGGAGAGCCCGAAGCCGGTGAGGCCGTCGGTGCGCCAGAACGGCTTCTCGTAGACGGCATCGCACTTCATCAACCGGCCCATGCGCAGCCTGGTGAGCAGCGCGTGATGACCGGCCGGCATGCCGGGCGCGAAGTCGATGCCGAGCACCTGGCGCGGCGGGGCGGCGACGATCACCCGGCGGCAGGCGACGTTCCCGCGCGTCGTACGCACCACGGCCTTGCCGTCGAGGTGCTCGATCTTCGTGACGGCCGCACCGAGCGCGACCCGGTCACCGAGTCGCTGCGCGAGGTGGAGCGGGATCCGCTGGGAGCCGCCGACGAAACGGCTCTCCTGCGCGCCGCCGACGGTGTCGGAGTTGCGCTCGAACGTGCCCACGTGGGTCTCGTTGCCGGAGCAGGCGATGTAGTGGATGACGAAGAGCAGCGAGAGCTGGTCGGGGTCGGCGCCGAAGCCGGGCTGCGTCCAGGCCCGGATCAGCCCCTCGATCCCCTTGCTGTTCAGCGTGTTCTTGCGGATCCAGTCCCCGAGCGTCATCCGGTCCCACTCGACGGCCTTCGGGTGTTCCCACGGCGCGTCGACGGGCATCGTCGCCGCGAAGTCGTTGAGCTTCTGCAGCGCGAGGGCCGCGTCGAGCAGGATCAGCGGGTCCGGCGGGACGGTTCCCGTGAACTCCTGCCGACCGAGGAGCGGGTTGGAGGAGACGTAGACGTTCTTGCCGGTGGCGTACTCCTTGAAGGTGCCGATGCCGAGGTCGTCGGCCAGCGCCTTGATGTGGCTCTGGGTCGGCCCGATGAACGCGCCGCCGGCCTCGATCGTGCCGCCGGTGCGCAGGGTGTGGTTGAGCACCCGGCCGCCGACCCGGTCCCGGGCCTCGACGACCAGCACCGAACGGCCCTTGCGGGCGATCCGGTAGGCCGCCATCAGGCCGGAGATGCCCGCACCGACGACGACCACGTCGACCTTGCGCGGGAGCGGGCCGCGCAGCGTCGCGGCGCCGACCTCGGCCTCGAGCGCATCGATGGCCAGCGCACCGAGTGCGACAGCACCGCCGGCGATCAGGCCGCGGCGACCGAGGGTGAGTGCCTCGGGCGGCAGCATCGGGAGGGTCGGGCCCATGGGAAACACCTTTCACCAGACAGGAAAGTGAATCTGTGTCAGTTTCGGCTTCGGAGGCTACACTGGCCTCATGTCTTCCGCCACCGTCGACGGCTCAACGAGCGACACCCCGCCGGGTGCTGTCGGCCCGAGCCGTCGCCGCCTGCCGACCCAGGCACGCTCGCGCGAACGGGTCGAGCGGATCCTCGACGCAGCGGCCGAGCTCGTCGTGACCGAGGGCGTCGAGGGCCTGAGCACCCGCTCGATCGCCGACTCCGCCGGACTCCCCGTCGCCTCGCTCTACCAGTACTTCGCCGACAAGGAAGCCGTGCTCCTCGCGCTCTGCGAGCGGGACATGGCCGAGATGGACGACCAGGTCGCCACCGACCTCGGCCAGCTGCGCGAGATCACCATCGCGACCCTCGTCGACACCTCGATGCGCGCGTTCGTGAAGGTCTACCACCGGCGCCCGGCCTTCATGCAGATCTGGATGCGCGGGCGCACCAACTCCGCCGTCTACGACTACGGCCGCCACCACAACAAGCGGATCACCGAGAACCTCCTCGCCTTCGCCGCCGACGCGGGACTGGTCGACCAGGGCGACTACACCGACGCCCAGCTGCTGGCCATCGGAGAGCTCGCCGTCGAGCTCGGCGACCGGGCCTTCCAGCTCGCCTTCGAGCGCGACCCGCGCGGCGACGACTTCCTCATCGACCAGGCCATCGAGCTCGTCACGGGCTACCTCGAGCGGATCACGCGTTGAGCGGTGCAGCTGCGCTGCGCGCGTCCGTCGCCGACGCTGCCCGTCAGCTCGCCGACGCCGGCCTCCTGGTCAGCACCGCCGGCAACGTCAGTGCCCGTGAGGGTGATCTCGTCGCCGTCACCGCGACTGGCGTCGTGCTCGGCCGCTGCACGCCGGACGACGTGACCGTCGTCGATCGCCACGGCGAGGTCGTCGAGGGACGGCTCGCCCCGACGTCCGAGCTGGCCCTGCACCTCGGCGTGTACGACGCCCGCCCGAGCGAGGTCGCCGTCGTGCACACCCATGCCCCGTTCGCGACGGCCATCGCGTGCGTGCTCGACGAGCTGCCGGTGCTGCACTACCAGCAGCTCTCCCTCGGCGGCGCGATCCGCGTGGCGTCGTACGCGACCTTCGGGACTGACGAGCTCGCCGCCGGTGTGCTTGCCGCGCTCGACGGGCGCTGTGCCGCGCTGATGGCCAACCACGGCTCCGTGACCGTCGGCAGCAGCCTGGGGGCCGCGGTCGAGAACGCGCTGCTCCTCGAGTGGCTCTGCCAGCTGCATCACCGTGCGAGCGCCCTCGGCACCCCCCGCGTCCTCACCGACGAGCAACAGCTCGACGTGATCCGGGTCGCGATCGAGCGCGACTACGGCACCCCGAAGGAGAACCCGTGAGCAACCGGATGACCGTCGCCGCCGTCGGCGTCCACGTCCTCGACACCCACGTCCTGGGGATCGAGTCGATCCCGGCGGGATCCGAGGGCCAGCTCGTCGAGACGATCCGCATGTCGCCCGCCGGCACCGCCGGCGGCACTGCCGTCGTGCTGAGCCGACTCGGCGCCACCGTCAGGTCGTACGGCGCCGTCGGCACCGACCCCGTCGGAGACACCCTCCTCGCCCTGCTCGCGCGGGAGGGCGTCGACGTCACCGGTCTGGTCCGCAAGGACGAGCACCAGACCTCGGCCTCGGTCCTGCCCGTGCGGCCGAACGGCGACCGGCCGGCCTGGCACTGCATCGGCGCCAACGGTGCGTTCGCGCTCACCGACCTGCCGGACGACGTCCTCGACGGTGTCACGCACCTGCACCTCGGCGGACCCGAGTTCCTCGGCGGCGACGCCGCCGGCGAGCTCCTCGCCCGCGCCCGCAGCCAGGGCATCACCACCTCCGTCGACATCCTGGCGCCGGGTGACCCGGACATGCTGGCCTGGATCGCGGCGGCCCTGCCGCACACGGACTTCCTGCTGCCCAACGACGAGCAGGTCCTCGGCTTCACCGGTGCGACCACCCTCGCCGACGGCGCCCGCGCCCTGCTCGAGCACGGCGTCGGGTGCGTGGCCGTCACCCAGGGCGCGAAGGGTGCGCTGGTGGTGAGCGCCGAGGGGGTCGTCGAGGTGCCGGCATTCCCGATCGACGCCGACGACCTGGTCGACACGACCGGGTGCGGCGACGCGTTCTCCGCCGGCTTCCTGCGCGGGCTCTCCCTCGGCCGCACCCCCGCGGACGCCGCACGGCTCGGCTGCGCGACGGCGGCCCAGGTGGCACAGGGGCTCGGCACGGATGCGGGTGCCTACGACCTCACGGTCGTCGAGGCTTTCGCCGCGCAGTAGCGCCGCGAGATGGCATCATCGCGCCATGCAGGGACGAGCGCTGAACCGCGAGCCGTGGCAGGGCACAGCCTGGTTCGTGGCGTGGTCCTCCTTTGTCGCCGTGAAAATGATCGATGTCGAGGGAGCCGCTTCGCGCCCGTGGTGGCTCGCCGCCGGTCTCGCCGGCGGATTCGCCTGGCAGTGGCTCTACCGCCGAGACCTCGTCTCGCGCCTGACCGTGCCGGCCGCGCTCGTGGCTGTTGGGCTGGCCGGGGCGATGGTCACTCGCACGTCGATCCGCTGGGAGGACATGGACACGGCCGGTCTCTGGGTCATCGGCGCTCTCATCGGCTTGGTGGCGTGCGAGCAGGTCCAGCGTCACCTCGACAGCCGACACCCCGCACCCCAGCCCGATCACATCGGCGCGGGCTGACCGGCGCGGGCGGCGCGCAGGAATCCCCTCTTCAGCAGGTATCCCGAAACCGCCGAAACCACTGAACCGACCCAGAGGTCCGCGGTCGCGTCTCATCCCCCTCAGGCGTCGTAGTCGACCCGCAGCTCCTCGGTCACCGGGTGCGCCTGACAGGTCAGCACGTAGCCGTCGGCGATCTCGTCGTCGTCGAGCACGTGGTTCTGGTCCATGACCGCGCGGCCCAGCAGGACCTTCGCCCGGCAGGTGCCGCAGGCGCCACCCGCGCAGGAGTACGGCGGATCGATGCCGGCCTGCATCGCGGCGTCGAGGATCGTGTCGCCGTTCGAGGACAGCGCCATCGTGGTCTCGATCCCGTCGATGGCGACGGTGACCTCGCTGACCAGATCGACCTGGACCGCGGTGGCGGCGGGATCGCCAGCGGCGACGTGGAACACCTCGGTCAGCACCCGACCAGGATCGGTCAGCTCGCCCAGCGCCGACCCGACGCCGTCGACCATCTCCTGCGGTCCACAGAGGAACCACGCCGCGACACCGGCGATGTCCTCGTCCGAACCGATCAGGCCGAGGACGAGCTCCGGTGTGATCCGCCCGGCCAGCGCTGCATCGGGCTCCCGGGACAGGACGTGGTGGACCCGCAGCCGGTCGCCGTACGTCCCCTGCAGCGCAGGAATCCGCTCGCCGAACATGGTCGACTCAGCCGTCCGGTTGCCGTAGACGAGGGTGAACCGGCTGGCCGACTCGACCTCGAGCGTGGTCGCGATCGTGGACATCATCGGCGTGATCCCGGACCCGGCTGCGACTGCCACGTGGTGGCGGGAGGCGCTGGGGTCCAGGCGCACGTGGAAGCCACCGGTCGGCGTCATCACGTCGAGGATGTCGTCGACAGAGAGGTGCTCGTTGACGTACGTCGAGAACACGCCGCCCTCGATCTTCTTGACCGCGACCCGCAGGGTCCGCGCCGAGACGGGCTCGACGAGCGAGTAGCTGCGCCGCACGTCCTGCCCGTCGACGACGGCCCGCAGGGTGACGTGCTGACCCTGGGCGTAGGCGTACTCGTGGGCGAGGTCGGCGGGCACGTCGAAGGTGACGGCGACGCTGTCCGCGGTGAGCGGCTCGACCGAGCGCACCCGCAGCGGGTGCAGGACCGGACGCTGCACCGCGCCGGCGTTCGGGGAGTCGGTGAGCTGGTCGGTCAGCCGGCGCCAGGTGCGGTACTCACTGGGTGTCAGGGAGCGCCCGAACCACGTGGAGATGGCGGCGTTGCGGTCCAGGTAGGCCTGCTCGTTGCGGCGCCAGGCGCGCACGTAGCGGTAGAACGGGATGCTCGGGTGCAGGTGATGCACGAGGTGGTAGTTCTGGTAGACGAACAACGGCGTCAGCATCCTCTCCCCGCCGACCCGGACCCGCGTGGCCCGGTACTTGTCCTCGCGCTGGGTCACGGTGAGTCCGTGGTGCGGGAGGTAGTCGAACCACCAGCCCAGCGCGAGGATCCCGAGGCGCTGCGGGATGAACCACGCCCACAGCAGCTCGGAGCCGTAGCCGGCGGCGGCCACACCCGCGAAGGCACTGACGACCGCGACGAACCACACCAGCACGATCGCCGCCTCGGCCCGTGGCCGCTGCCCGATCCGCCGCAGGTAGAAGGCGACGTAGTAGAGGTCGATGCTCGCCCAGCGCAGCGGGAGCAGCACCTTGGGTCCCTCGTCGCACCACGCGTCCGGGTCGACGCCCATGCCCTCGTTGGTGTTGCGGTGGTGCTCGATGTGGAGGAACTTCACCAGTGGGTACGTCGCCCACGGCACCACGAGCGGCACGGACAGGTGCCCGAACGCGTTGTTGACGCGGGTGTTGGTGCTGACCGCGTGGTGGGTCGCCTCGTGGAGGACGCTGAACATCAGGAAGGTGACCGCACCGCCCATCGGGACCGTCACCCAGCGCGACCAGTCCCAGGCCAGCGCGCCACCCAGCGCCAGCGCGAAGAGGGCAGCCGTGCCGACGTACAGGGCAGCGGTGGGCCACGCCATCCGCGGCACCCGCTCCCCCGGGTCGGGCAGTCCGGTCACCGACTGGCGCAGCTCGCTGCGGGCCGAGGCGGTCGGGGGCACGGTCGTCTCCATGGCCTCACCGTAGGTCCGCGAGGCGGTGCCGCACCTTGGTCACGACGCCAAGAACCCCGCCACCTGATTGGACCCTCGCACCGACGACACGAGACCCGATCCGGTGGTCAGTCCTGCTGCGCAGCCACCGGCACCAGGTAGGTCTCGTGACAACGGAGCGCGACGTCGATCTCGGTGGGCGAGTCCGCGATGCGGCGGCCCATCAGCTCCTCGGCCCGCTCGATCCGGTAGCGCACGGTGTTCTTGTGGACCAGGAGCTGCTTGGCGGCGGCGTCCACGCTGCCGCAGGCGAGCAGGGCTCGCAGGGTCGCACGCAGCCGGGCGACCTGCTCGTCGGTCGAGGTGAGCCGTCCCAGGATCCGGTGCACGAAGCGACGCATCGCCTCGCCCTCACCGACCAGGGTCAGCAGCTCGACGTCGGCGAAGAAGGTGATCGGCTCCGGCCGGTGGCCGGCCAAGGCGATCCGCTGGGTCGCGAGCGCCTCGCTGTGGGAGGCGCAGAAGCCGTCGATGCCCAATGACGGTGACCCGATCGCGGCGATGATGTGACGCTCGCTGAGCCACCCCCCGCACCCGTCGAGACGACCGAGGTCCGGCACCTCGGCCGAGCTGATCCACGCCCACAGGTCGCGGCCACCGGGGTGGACCACGAGCGGCTGGCGCAGACCGAGCGTCGAGGTGATCGTCTGCGCCGCCTGCGGGAGGTCGGCGATCCGGGCGTCGTCGGCGGTGTGGAGCAGGACGGCGGTCTGGTACGCCGACACCGGGTGACCACCGAGCCGGGCCGAGGCCTCACGCGGATCGGCGAGCGAACCGGAGAGCACGGCGCGGACGGCCTCCAGGCGACGCGCCGCATCGCCCTGCCGGATCCGCTCCAGCTCCTCGGAGAAGATCGCGACCGACTGCTCGACGGAGCGGTCGAACCACGTGCTCGAGCGGGTCCAGAAGTGCACCAGCGCATCGGCCTCGGACACGCCCTCGGCACGGTCGACCCGGATCGCGCGGGTGATGAACTCCCACACCGCCTGCTCGCCGGCGGTGTAGATCTCGAAGATCACCGGCAGCGGGTACCCGTGCTGGGCCACCGCCAGCGGGACCTCGCGGGCCTCCTGCACGAAGTGGAAGGTCTGCTCGGGCTGGCCGAGGTTGGCCAGGAAGGAGCGCCAGTGCGCATCGCAGGCGTCACGCACCGCGCTCTGCAGGGCCGGGTCGTCGCGCACCTGCGCCACCTGGTCGACGATCCGGCCCAGGACGCTGCCGACCCATCGCTCGACCGCCGGGCTCTCGGACTCCGCGGCCACGAACTCGGCGATCCATGCGCGCAGCTGCCCGTCGACCGTCATCACTCCCCCTGTCACACCGGCTCCAGACTACCGATCTTCCAGCCACCATCGGCCGGGACCATCGTCACCTCGACCCGACTGCCGGCCACCGACGTGCCGTTGTCCCCGGCCGCCTCGGTGGTGGTGGTCTGCGTCAGGAAGAGGAGTACGACGACCTCGTCGCCGTCGCCGCGCACCACACCCGCTGCACCGACGACCGCACGGGTGCTGATCCCGCGCGCCTTCGCCTGGGGTGCCACGACGTCGTCGAGGATCCGGCCGTAGTCGGAGGTGAAGTCGCCCGTGGTCTGCGACCGGGCGCGACGCAGGTCCTCGTCGAGGGTCGCAGCGTCGTAGCTCAGCAGGTCGGGCACCCGCTTCTCGGCGGCCGCCAGCGCCTCCGTGCGGGCGTCGGCTCCCGCATCGGCACGCTGTGCCTGGACACCGCAGAACACCGCGATCGCCAACGCGGCAAGGACGGCGACACCCGCCATCACGGCAGTCCGACGACCCTTGTCGGGGGTGGGGTCTCCACTCATGACACGAACTCCAGTCCCGACACGAGCCACGCGTCATCGGTCTTCAGCAGGTCGACCTTGAGCCGGTAGTTGCGCGGTTCGGGCGCCTCGGTCTGCTTGTTGGTCACGGTGCCGACGGCGGCGACGATCACCGTCGCGCGGTCGCCATCGAGCCTGACCACACCGCTCGAGACCGCCTCGCCCGTGGCCTCCACCGCGTTGTCGGCCAATGCCTTCCGGAGACGGTCTGCCTGGGACTCGAGCTCCTTGCGGAAGTCGGCCGTGGCGCCGTCGAGCAGCCGCGCCATGTCGTCCTCGGAGGTCGACCCGCTGATGTCGATCAGTCCTTCCACCTCGGCCTGCGCAGCGGCGACCACGGCCTTCTCGTCCGCGCCCCGGTCACGCTGGTCGCGCCACGCGAGGCCTCGCTCGGCGGCGACCGCGAGCAGCGCCACGATGACGAGTCCGACGGCCGCGGCCCGCCAGGAGAGCCGGGCCCTCATCGGGTCCCCAGCGGGGCCAGGACGAGGATCTTCCAGAGCTCGTCAGGGTCGTCGTCGAGCGGGAGAGAGTCGTCGCCCCTGCCGACCGCGAGGTCGTAGGCGACCGTGCCATCGGTCTCCGGCCAGACACCGCCGCGGAAGCTGATCCCGCAGGAGGAGGGAAGCGGACCCCGGGTCGTCGAGTCCGGGCACGGCAGGTTGCGGGCACCACGGATGGCGGTCGGGTTGTCCGGCTCGAGGTCGCAGTGCGCCAGCCGATCGACCTCGCGGGTGGTCGTGACCCGCGGGCTGCGTCGCTGCTTCGCCGGCAGGTAGCCGGTCTGGCAGGTGGGCGGGTTGTTGAGCGCGGCACGGAGATCGAGCTGGACGTCGCCCTGGTCGGCGCGCGGGTTGACCGCCGACTGCAGCTTGGCGACGAGGGCCGGGTAGACGACCAGCGTCTGCTTGATCTGCGGCAGGTAGGTGGAGAGCACCTGGGCGTTGGTGGTCAGGTTGGCCAGCATCATCGGCAGCACCGGCTGCAGGTCGGTGACCAGGGCGGTGGCTGCGTCGAGTCCGTCCGGAGCCTTCTCCAGCAAGGCGTTCAGGTCGGCACTGCCGTCGCGCGCCAGCACCGCGGTCACGTCGTCGAGGGCCGCGGCGTAGGAGCGGGTGCGCGGTCCGAGGTCGGTCTGGGTCCTCAGCACCGGCTCGAGGGCGGAGATGAGCGAGGTGGTCGCCTCGATCTGTGACTGGGCCTCGGTGAGCAGGCTGCCGGCCGAGGTCACCAGCTCGTTGAGCTCGGGGCCGGAGCCACCGAGACCCTCGTCGATCTGCGCCAGCACGGCCTTGGTCTCCTCCTTGGGCACGGACTCCAGCAGTCGGTTCACCGAGTCGAGCACGGGCGTGATCTGGGGCATCTCGACAGCCCGGTCGCGCGGGATCGCGTCGCCGTCGGCCAGCACGTCACCCCCCGCGGATCCCTCGCCGGCCGGGTCGACCAGGTCGATGTACTGCTCACCGATGGCCGAGGTGCTGTGCAGCTCAGCGGAGACGCCGCCCGGGATGTCGGTGCCGTCGTCGATTCGCAGCGTGGCCAGGGCACCGTTGCCGGTGACCTCCAGGCCGGAGACGACGCCGACCTTGACGCCGCGGTAGGTGACCGCGGCACGGGGGTACAGGCCGCTGGCGTCCTCGAAGTCGACCGTGACGTCGTGGACGCCGACCCCGACCATCGCGGGCACCCGGGCGTAGTGGATGAACGCCAGGCCGAGCGAGACGATCGCCAGCACGGCGAAGATGCGCAGCTGGCGCTTGATCAACGGTGTGAGCAGCATCAGCACAGCCCCAGGATCTGCAGGAGGCAGCCGCGTGGCTGCTCGGTCGGTGTCGGTGGTGCCGGCTTGTCCGCGGGCTTCTCGCCCGGGTCGGGGGCGGGGCCCTCCTCGTCCGGTGTCTCGTCGGTGTCCTGCGGCGTGGGCGAGAGCGGGTCCTGCACCGGGTCGCCGGCCTGGAGGGCAGGGGCGAGGCCGCCGAGCCAGCTCGTGGTCAACGCCGACGCACTGAGGTCGATGGTCGCGAACAGGTTGGCGTAGTCGCCCTTGAGCGCGTTCGAGGACGTCATCACCGGGAACGGGATGGTGATCGCGATCTTGAGCGCGTCCGGCAGCGACTCGCTGACCCGGCCGAGGTTGGTGAGGATCGGCCCGAGCGAGTCGAGGTTGGCCAGGAGTGCCTTCTCGCTCGCGTTGACGACGCGTACGGCGCGGTCGCCGGCGCGACCGGTCGCGGTGACGGCCTTGACCAGCCGGGCGCGCTCGGTCTCCAGCACCTCGAGGCCCGGCGTGATGCGGTCGATCGCGGTCGCGATCGCCTTCTCGTCCGACCGCAGCCCCGCAGCCAGGCCGTTGATCGACTCGAGGGCCGCCACGATCTCGCCCCGGTTCGCGTCGAGCACCGCCAGCAGCTCGTTCGCATGGCGGATCAGGTTCCTGGTGTCGGGCACCTTGCCCCGCAGGGCGGTGGAGAGCTCACTTGTGATGGTGCTGATCTGCGAGAGACCGCCGTTGTTGAGCAGCAGTGCCACTGCGCCGAGGACCTGTTCGGTCGCGGGGTAGGTACCGGTCTGCTCGACACCGAGCACGTCGCCGTCGGCGAGGGCGGCCTGCACCGGCTGACCGGGCTGACCGGGCTGGCCGGCTGCCGGCGCGGACACCTCGACGTACTGCGCACCGAGCAGGGTCTTCTGACCGATCGAGAAGGTCACGTCCGCCGGCAGCTCGACGCTGTCCAGCAGGTGCAGCTTGACGACCGCTTCCCAGCCCTCGACGTCGATCTCGCCGACGGTCCCGATCACGACGTTGTCCTTCTGGACGGTCGAGTTGGGGACGAGGTTCTCGATCTGGTCGAAGTGCACCTCGACGGTGTAGCCGTCGCTGCCGACTGCCACCTGGCCCGGCAGGGTGTTGTCGTTGGGCTGGATGTCGCAGCCCGCTCCGAGGAGCGCAGCAGCGAGCAGGCCAGCGACCGCACCGCGGTGCTGCCAGCGTGATCGTGCGGTCACTGCGTGCCCCCCACCTTGTCGAGTCCGAGCAGGCCCAGGAGCGGCTGCAGCGCCTTGGTGCACTGCTCGCTGGTGCCACCCGCGCCGAGGATCGCGCCGCAGACGAGCTGGGCGACGTCGTCGAGCCCGCTGAGCGTGGCCCGCGCCGTGATCGCCTGGTCCTGGATGGTGTTGCTGAGGTCGACCACGGCGTGCGGGGCGACGTGCAGCACCCCGGCGAGCTCGTTGGAGCGGTCGGCCAGCGTCGCGGCGAGCGTGTTGAGGTCGGTCACCGACCCGGTGATCCGGCCGCGGTGCTTCTTCACGTAGGCCTCGACGGTCTCCAGCACCGTCGCCAGGTCGCGAATCGCGCCTCCGAGGTTGTTCCGGTTGGCCGCGAGCACCCCGCTGACCTCGTCGAGCTCGGTGGTGAAGCCACGCAGCGCACCGTCGTTGAGCGCGAGGTTGCGGGTGAAGGTGTTGAGGTTCTTGATGGTGCCGAACAGGTCGGACCGACCGTCGGACAGTGCGGTCGCAGCTCCCTGCAGCTCGGAGATCGCCTGCCGCAGGTCGGTCGAGTTGCCGTCGCGCAGGCCCTGCTCGATCGCGACGATCGCCTCGGCGAGCGGGCCGTCCTCCTTGCCGGCGTCCGGGCCGAGGGTGGTGGCCAGGTCGGTGAGCTGTTGCTTCACATCGTCGAAGGTCACCGGGACCGCGGTCTTCTCCAGGGCGATGGTGGCACCGTCCTCGAGCTCGTCACCGCCCGTCCAGACCGGCTCGAACTGGACGAAGCGCCCACTGACCAGGCTCGGCGACACGATGGCGGCGTGCGCCTCAGCGGGGATCGGCTGCCCGGACTCGACCTTCATCGTGACGCGGACGCCCTCGGGACGGTTCTCGATCGCGGTGATCTCGCCGACCTTGACGCCGAGCACCTTGACCTCGTCGCGGACGTTGAGCCCCTCTGCGCTGGTGAACCAGGCGTGCACCGTCGTACTGCTGGCGTCACGGTTCCAGGCGAACGCGCCCACCACCAGGGCGGCAGCGACGACGAGCGTCACCAGGCGGCGTCCGGTCAGCAGGCGCTTGAGGGCGGTCACGGGAGGACTCCGGAGATGATCGGGGCGAGGGTCGCCGGGGACGTGAGGTTCTGGATGTAGGCGTCGAACCACGGACCGCTCGAGATCGCCTCACCGAAGGCCGTCGCGTAGCCGCGCAGACCGGTGATGGTCGCCTGGAGGTTCTTCCGGTTCCGGTTCAGGAGGTCGACGACACCGTCGAGCTCGTCGAGCGCCGGGCCGAGGACGTCGTCGGTGTCCTTCAGGAGCACGCGGAGCGAGGAGGACAGGGTCCGGGCACTGGTGAGCAGGTCCACGACCACCTGCTGGCGGGCATCGAGCTCGGAGAGCAGCGAGCGTCCCGAGCCGAGCAGCGATGCGATCTGCTGGTCACGGCTGGCGAGCACCTCGGTGACGCCGTTGGCCCGCGCCACCAGGGAACGGAGCTCGTCGTCGTTGGAGGACACCGCCCGCGACAGCGACGTGATGCCCTCGAGCGCCGGGCCGAGGTCGGGGCTGCTCGCGTTGAGCGTCTTCGACGCCTGGTCCAGCGCCGCAGCCAGCTGGGCCTTGTCGATCTCGGCGGTGGTCTCGGTGAGCTCGTTGAGCGTGCTCGTCAGGTTGTACGGCGACGAGGTGCGCTCGACCGGAATGCTGTCGCCGGCCTCGAGGTCACCGGAGCCACGCGGCTCGAGCTCGACCGCGGCGCGGCCGAGGAGCGTGACCGTGATGATCCGCGCCTCGGTCCGGTCCCCGAGGCGCACGGAGTCGTCGGTGAGCACGATCTCGGCGACGACGTGGTCGCCGTCGATGCCGACGGTGCGGACCTTGCCGACCTGGGCACCGGAGATCATCACCGAGTCGCCGCCCTTGAGGCCGCCGGCCTCGGCGAACTGGACCTCGATCACGTCGTTGTTGCCGATCAGCGGCAGCTTGTTGATGTTCATCGCCGCCAGCACCACCAGCGCGATCACCAGCGTGCCGATGATCCCGCGGACCGCCATCCGGTCCGCACTCGTCTCCCGGCTCATCACTTGCACCTCGGGGTGTCGGAGTAGATCCACGGGGTGAGGATCGGCTGGTCGGCCGTGAGGCCGGTCTGGACCCGGACGCCACAGAGGAAGAAGTTGAAGAAGTTGCCGTACGACGCGGTGTTCTGGATCTTGTCGTAGTGCCCGGGGAACTTGCCGAGGACGGCGTCGAGCGTGCCCGAGCTCTTGTTCAGGCCGCGCGCGGTGACGGCGAGTCCTTCGAGGTCGGCCCGCAGGTCGCCCCGGGCACGCTGCACCAGCGTCGAGGTCCGGTCGGCGAATCCGCTGATCCGCTCGGCGGCATCGAGCACCTGCGTGTCCTGTCCGTCGAGGCCGGTGAGCAGCGCATCGAGCCGGTCCAGCAGCAACCCGACCGTCTCCTTTCGGTCCTCGACCGTCCCGAGGACGCTGTTGAGGTTGCGGATCACCTGCCCGATCAGCTCCTCGCGGTCACCGATGGTGGTGGTGAACGACGCGACGTGCTGGACCAGGGTCGCGACCGAGGACTGCTGGCCCTGGAGCACCTCGATCAGCTGGCCGGACAGCTCGTTGACCTGCGTCGGACTGAGGCCCGCGAACAACGGCTTGAAGCCGTTCAGCAGCGTGTCGAGGTCGAGCGCCGACGCGGTCTGGGTCACCGGGATCGTGGACCCGACGGCCATCACCGGACCGTCAGCGCTCGGGCTGTCCTCCTCGCCACGGCTGAGCTGGATCACCCGGTCACCGATCAGGTTGCGGTACTGCACCGTCGCGCGGGTGCCGGCGGTCAGCTCCTGGCCACGGCGTACGTCGAACCTCACCAGCACGGTGTTGTCGCCCTGGACGTCGATGTCCTTGACCTTGCCGACGTCGACGCCGGCGACGCGCACGTCGTCGCCGACCGCGAGGCCGGACACGTCCGCGAACACGGCCTTGTAGGCGTCGCGGTCGCCGGGCCGGACCTCGCCGGTCACCAGGCCCACCCAGACGGCGAACACGGCGGCGACCACCAGGAAGGCGCTGAACTTGATGAGGTCGCTGCGCTCGCGGCGCTTGACGGGACTCATCGACGAGGAGCGGCTCATCGGAGTTGCGTCCCTCCCTTGATCAGGCCGAGCAGGGTGTCGAGGACCGCCTGGTCGGGGGTGGGCTGCGGGCCGACGTACGGGTTCGCGCCGGTGCGGAAGTCGGGCTGCTCCTGCTCTGCCTCGGCCTGGGTGACGTAGGGGAGGCCGTAGCACTGGGGTCCGCGGTCGTCTCCGATCAGCGGGAGGTTCTCCTCGTAGGTGTAGGGATCGCGGCCCGGTACGAGCCGGGTGATCGTGGTGACACCCGGGTGCGTGCCGCCGACCGCTGCCTCGGCCAGCTCGTTGGCCGACGCGAGACCGAGGACGACGCAGGGCAGCTCGGGCGAGTAGCGCTCGAGGACGTCGGTGACCGGGCCGAGCAGCTCGAGGGTGGTCACCAGGTTGCGCTCGGAGGCGCGCAGCAGGGTGTCGGCGTGGTCGCTGAACCCGGTGAGGCTCCGCTCCAGCGCCCGCAACGAGGCCTGCTGGCGCACCAGGGTCTTCGAGACGACGCCGGCCTGGGTGAGGGTCGCGACCAGGTCGGGCCGGGCCACGTCGTACACGTCGGCCACGTCGTCGGCGACGCGCAGGTCGGCGCTGAGGGTGCGCAGCGAGGGGTTGAGGGAGACGAGGTAGGCGTCGGTCTGCGAGATCAGGTCGCCGATCAGCTCGCCGCGCTCGTCGAGCGCGCCGGCCACCGCGGTCAGCGCGGAGTTCACCTCGGCCGGGCGGGCGACGTCGAGCACCCGGGTCAGGTTCTCGAAGGCCTCGTCGACCTCGACCGTCACCTTGTCGGCCGGGATGACCGCACCTGCGGTGATCCGCGCGCCGTCGTCGGTGACCGGTGTGAGCTGGACGTACTTCGCGCCGAAGGCCGTCGGCGGCACGATCTGGGCCGTCACGTCGGCCGGCACCTTGGCGAACTCGTCGGAGTCGATGTCCAGCTCGATGGTGACGGAATCACCGTCGACGTCGATCTCGCCGACGGTCCCGATCTCGACACCGCGGAACTTGATCGGCGCGCCCGAGGCGAGGGTGAGCCCGGCCCGGTCCGACTCGACGCTCACCCGGACGGTGTCGTCGAAGACGCCCTGGTACTTCGCAATGGTGCCGGCGATCAGGCCGACGATGAGGAGCAGGAAGATGAACCCGTAGACGACCTGGCGGTCGATGCGGTGTGCGCTCGTGGTGGTCATGTCCCGCTCACCCCGCGATGTGGACCGATGGTCCACCCCAGACGGCGATGGCGAAGATCAGGTCGATGAACATCGTGCAGATCAGGGCCGAGCGCACGGCCTGACCGACCGCCTTGCCCACTCCCGCGGGACCTCCGGAGGCCCGGAAGCCGTGGTAGCAGCAGATCGACACGATGACGAGCGCCATCAGGATCACCTTGAGCATCGCCAGGAACAGGTCGCTGGGGACGAGGAAGGTCTCGAAGTAGTGCATGTAGGTGCCGGGCGACTGGTCGTAGCCGACCGTGACGACGAGGTACGTCGCCAGCCAGCACATCATCAAGGCGATCGCGAACAGGGGGATCACCGCGATCAGTCCGGCGATGATCCGGGTCGTCACGAGGAAGGGCACCGGGTGCACGGCCATCACCTCGAGCGCGTCGATCTCCTCGCTCACCCGCATCGCGCCGATCTGGGCGGTGAAGCCGGCGCCGACCGTCGCGGTGAGTGCGATTCCGGCGATGATCGGCGCGACCTCCCGGGTGTTGAAGTACGCCGAGAAGAAGCCCGACAGCGTCGAGACGCCGATGTTGTCGAAGGACGTGTAGGCCTGCAGGCCGACCTCGATGCCGGAGGCGGCGGTGAGGAACCCGATCACCAGCACCGTCCCGCCGATCAGCGCCAGTGCTCCCGTGCCGAGGGACACCTCGGCGAGCAGCCGGACGACCTCCTTCGGGTAGTGGCGCAGCACCCGCGGCATGTGGGAGTAGGCGTTGCCGTGGAAGGCGAGCTGGTCGCCGAGGTTGCGCAGCGCGGTGGTCGGCCTGGCGAGGTGACGGCTCACCTGGGCCCGGTCCATGGCCATGTCAGGCTCCCAACTTGATCTGGAGGAACAGGGCACTGATCACGCTGTTGGCGGCGAAGAGCAGCATGAACGCGAAGACGACCGTCTGGTTGACGGCTTCGCCGACTCCCTTGGGTCCGCCCTTCGCGTTGAGCCCGAGGTAGCAGGCCGTCAGCCCGGCGAGCAGGCCGAAGACGGCGGCCTTCGCCTGCGAGGCGAGGAAGTCCGGCAGCCCGACGAGGAGCGTGAGGTCGGAGAGGTAGAGGCCCGGTGTGGCCCCCTGGAGGACCACCGAGAAGAAGTAGCCGCCGACCAGACCGACCACGGTCACCATGCCGTTCAGCGCGACACCGACCAGGGTCGAGGCGACGACGCGCGGCACGACCAGTCGTTCGATGGGATCGATGCCGAGGGTCACCATGGCGTCGATCTCCTCGCGGATCTTGCGGGACCCGAGGTCGGCGCAGATCGCGGTCGCCCCCGCGCCGGCGACGACCAGCACGCTCACGATCGGACCGATCTCGCGGACCACCGCGACCGCCGCACCCGCACCGGCGAGGTCGACCGCGCCGATCTGGATGAGCAGCTGGTTGACCTGGAAGATGATCACGACGCAGAACGGGATCGACACCAGGAGCGCCGGCCCGAAGGACACGGTCGTGATGAACCACGCCTGCGAGACGAACTCCGAGAACCGGAACCGCGTCGTGAACATGGTCCGGAAGACCTTGCCGGCGAACGTGTAGAACGCACCGAAGGTCGACAGCGCCGTGAACGGCACCGATGCACGCATCGCGTCGCGGGCCATCTGGCGCGACTCCGGGGACATGCCGGAAGGACCCGGGCCCTTCGGCGTTGCCGTGGGCCGCTCGGGGGCGAGGGTCATGCGGTGGCTTCCTTCAGGGCCGGGCTCGGCGCGCTCTCCACGACGTACAACGGAAGACGCAGCGCCGCCGGCGCGCTCGGGGGTACGACGGGTCGCACCGGTGCGACCGGGGACAGGCGGACGTAGGCCGCACCGGGCTCCGGACGGTGGTCCTGCTCGCCGCGGTTGGGCCACAGCGACGCTGCCCGCTCCGCCTGGGCGGTGATTGTCAGGCTCGGGTTGACACCGAGGTTGGCCGAGATCGCGGCCCCGTCGACGACGTGGAGCCCCGGGTGGCCGTGCACCCGGTGGTAGGGATCGATGACGCCCGCGGTGGCGGAGTCGCCGATCGGGCAACCGCCCAGGAAGTGCGCGGTCATCGGGATGTTGAAGATCTCCCCGGCGGTGCTGAACGAGCCGCCGTCGATCTTGTCGCTGATCCGCCGCACGACCTCGTTGCCGACCGGGACCCAGGTGGGGTTCGGCTCGCCGTGGCCCTGCTTCGAGGTGAGTCGGGCGCGGCGGCCTGGCTTGCCCTTCTTGGGGAACACCGTGATCGAGTTGTCGCTGGTCTGCATCACGAGCGCGATGATCGTGCGCTCCGGCCAGCTCCCGAGCCCGGCGTAGACGGACAGCAGACGCGCGGGGTGGCGGACCGCCTGACCGAGCCAGCGCAGCCACCGCGGCACGCGTCCGCCACCGTCGGTCATCAGCGTGAGCAGCAGGCCCATCAGGCCTGATCCCTTGCCGTAGCGGACCGGCTCGATGTGCGTCACCGGGTCGGGGTGGATCGAGGAGGTGATCGCGACGCCGTGGTGGAAGTCGTGCTTGCCCTTGTTGCGCATCTTCGTGCTGGACGCACACAGCGCCTCGGAGTTGGTCCGGGTCAGCTCGCCGAGCCGCTCCGAGAGCTCAGGCAGGTCGCCAGAGCGCTTCATCGCGTGCATCAGCTCCTGGGTCCCCCACGTGCCGGCGGCCATCACCACCTGACCGGCCGTGATCACCCGCCCGCCACGGGCCGAGCGACCCGAGCGGTGGGTCGTGACGTCGTACCCTCCGTCGGTGCGGGGGCTGATCGCGGCCACCGTGGTGCGTTCGCGGACCTCGGCACCGGCCTTCTCGGCGAGGTAGAGGTAGTTCTTGAGCAGGGTGTTCTTGGCGTTGTGGCGACACCCCGTCATGCACTCGCCGCACTCGAGACAGCCGCGACGCTCGGGCCCGACACCGCCGAAGTACGGATCGGGGACGGCACTGCCGGGCTGCTTGGCGCCGTCCGCACCGAAGCAGACACCGATCGGCGTCGGGTGGTAGGTGTGCGCGATGCCCATGTCCTCGGCAACGGCCAGCATGACCTCGTCCGACGGCGTGACGGTCGGGTTCTCGACCACGCCGAGCATCCGCTTGGCCTGGTCGTAGTACGGCGCCAGCTCGGCCTTCCAGTCGGTGATGTGCGCCCACTGGGGGTCCTCGAAGAACGCGTCGGAGGCCGGCTCATAGAGCGTGTTCGCGTAGACGAGCGAGCCGCCGCCGACGCCCGCACCGGCCAGCACGACGACGTCGCGGAGCAGCCGGATCCGCTGGATGCCGAAGCAGCCCAGCCGGGGAGCGAAGAGGAACTTGCGCACGTCCCACGAGGTCTTCGCGAAGTCCTCGTCCTCGAACCGGCGACCGGCCTCGACGACGCAGACGCGGTAGCCCTTCTCGGTCAGGCGCAGCGCCGTCACCGAACCGCCGAAGCCCGAGCCGACCACGACCACGTCGTAGTCGTGCTCGACGTCGCTGTCGCCGGTGCGCATCTCCCTGCCCATGAGAGTGCTCCTGCCAAGGAGTCCGGGCAGCGTCCGCCTGCTCGGACGCCACATCCGGTGAAGGACCCATCTCATCGGGTGACGGCAGTCACCTTCTCGTGGCTGCGGTCCAAAGATCCCGGGGCTGGTTGTCGTCCTGCACAAAGGGACGGTCCCGGGGCCGGGTGTGGCTACGGTGAACCCGTGACGACCGATCCCGTGCCGACCGGACTCGAGCCCTGGCTGCTCGCCTATGTCGCCGAGCAGGCGCAGCCCGGATCGGTCGACGCCTGGGTGGACCGGGTCACCGAGGCCATCCTCGACCAGATGCCGGACATGCGGGCCGTCGACGGCATCGACGGCCTGCTGCGGACCACCGTCGGCGAGCACTGGGTGGCCTTCCTCGCGGACTTCGCCCAGCCCGCGCAGCACTTCCACCTGGTGGAGGCGGCCGCCCGCCTCTCCGGTCTGCTCGCCGACCTGCAGATCCCGCTCGAGCGCCTGATCCAGTTCTACCGGGTCGCTCAGCAGGAGGTGTGGGACTACGTCAGCGAGGTGATCCGGGCGTTGCCGTCCGGGGACCTCGACCGGGCCGACCTGCTGTTGTACTTCTGGAGCCGGGCCGGTGTCTGGCTGGACAGGTCGATCACCGCCTCGATCGACATCTACCAGGCTGCGCGCACCAAGGTGCTCGCCGGCGCCGCCGCACAGCGGTACGAATCGGTCCGCGCCATCCTCGCGGGCGAGCTCGCCGATGCCCGCGAGGCGTCAGCGGCACTCGGCGGCTACCCGATCTCGGTCCACCACACGGCGCTCGTGCTCTCCGTCGACGACGCCGAACGGGCCGGCTCCCTCGAGGCCATCGCGGCCGATCTCGTCCGAGCCGTCGGCGCCACCAACCCGCTCGTGGTCAAGCCGGGAGGCCGCCAGCTCTGGGTGTGGTTCGGCACCCGCGACGCACCCGACACCTCAGCCTTGGCCGACGGCACCAGCCGGGACGGGGTCGCGGTCGGGGTCGGCACCGCCAGTCTCGGCGTGGCCGGCTTCGTCGCCAGCCACCGCGAGGCGCAGGGTGCGCTGCGGGTGGCCGCCCCCGGCACCCCGGGCTGGCTCACGTCGTACGACGCCGTGGAGCTGCCCGTGCTGCTGGGCTGCTCACCCGAGGTGGACCGGTTCATGGCCCGTCAGCTCGGGCCCCTGGTGGGTGAGGGCGAGGCGATGCAACGCATCCGCGAGACCCTCGCGGCGTTCCTCAGCAGCGGCGGGAGCGCCGAGGAGGCCTCCCGGATGCTGGTCGTTCACCGCAACACGATCCGCTACCGGCTGGGTCAGGCCGAGGAGCTGCTCGGCCGCCCGATCGCCAAGATCAGCGGGGAATTGTCGGTCGCCCTGCACCACCACGAGCTGTTCCACTGAGGCCGCCGCGCTGAGGGACGAAGGCGCGGAGCAAGGCCGAAGGTCGAGGAGTGCCGGCGAGCTGGCGCCGGAACCCGGTGGCGGGGTTGTGGGATCCCGGCCGGCGGCCTCGAGACGGTCGCTGCGCGACCTCCTCGACCAACGGGGCGTTCAGCCCCGTCGGGCTCAGGCGCCGACCTTGCTGGTGCGCCGCGGCTCGACGGCCGTGAAGTCGATCTTCTCGCGCACGCCGCAGTCGGGGCAGCACCAGTCGTCCGGGATGTCCTTCCAGGCGGTCCCTGCCGCGAAGCCCTCGAGCTCGTTGCCCTCAGCGACCTCGTAGGTGTACTCGCACCCGGGGCACTGGGCGGCCAGGACCTCGGCCGCGAACTCGTGCGCACTGGCGTCGGCGCGCAGCGCGGCCTCCTGCGCGAGGAGCTCGGCCGGCACGGGGTACTTCCGCAGCAGCTTCTCCCTCTTCGCCGGCTGCAGGTTGGCCAGGCGCAGGTCGCCGTCGTAGTGGGCGACGACCCGCTTGTCCATCAGCGCCCGGAAGAGCGGCGGGAACATCGCGACCACGATCATCCCGGTGTAGCCGGTCGGCAGCACCGGAGCGTCCTTGAAGTCACGCAGGGTCTGGTAGCGACGGGTCGGGTTCGCGTGGTGGTCGCTGTGGCGCTGCAGGTGGTAGAGCAGCACGTTGGTCGCGATGTTGTTCGAGTTCCACGAGTGCGCCGGGGAGACCCGCTCGTAGCGCATCTTGCCGGGCGTTCCGACCTTCTGGCGCACCATGCCGTAGTGCTCCATGTAGTTGACGACCTCCAGCAGGGAGAAGCCGACGATCGCCTGGAGGACGAGGTACGGCAACAGGCCGAGCGGGTTGACGTCGTACGCCAGACCGAGCCACAGCATCAGGCCACCCCACAGGGCGACGGTCATCAGCCAGGCGTTGAGGACGTCGTTGCCGAGGTGGAACGGGTGGGTGCCCTTGCGCTGGTAGCGCTTGGCCTCGAGCTCCCACGAGCTCGTCAGCGAACCCAGCACCGTGCGCGGCCAGAACCGGTAGACGCTCTCGCCCATCCGGGAGCTCGCGGGGTCCTCCGGAGTGGCCACCCGGACGTGGTGGCCGCGGTTGTGCTCGATGTAGAAGTGGCCGTAGAAGGTCTGCGCCAGTGCGATCTTCGAGGCCCAGCGCTCCACCGACTCCCGCTTGTGGCCCAGCTCGTGGGCAGTGTTGATCGCGACGCCACCGACGACGCCGACGGACACGGCCAGGCCGACCTTGGCGAGCACCGACATGTCCGTGGTCGCGAGGTACCAGATCGCCGCGACGAACCCGCCGTACTGCACCGGCAGGTAGAGGTAGGTCACCCAGCGGTAGTACTTGTCGTTCTCCAGCGCGTCGATGACGTCGTCGGGCGGGTTGGTGCTGTCGTAGCCGGCGACCAGGTCGAGGAGCGGGATGAGCCCGAAGAACACCACCGGCGTCAGCCAGAAGAACAGCGCCTGGTCGGTCGCCTCGAACAACGTGATGCCGACGATCGGCGTGAGCGGGACGACGAGCCCGAGGACCCACAGGTAGCGCTTCTTGTCGCGCCACGGAACGGTCGTGCCGTCGGCTCCTCGTGTTGCGTACCTGGCCATCGTGCCTCCTCGGGTGGTGCGACGACGTCGTCGCTGACTACTCCTCCAGAGTGGCTCCGCGGCCGGGCGGGGGTCTCGGGCGAGGTGCACAAGGCGGACGGTGGGCATTGTCAGCCTGCACAAACCCCCGTTGGTCGAGGAGGCCGCCCGCGGCCGTCTCGAGACCTCTGGCCGTGCTACCGGGACCTGCCCGTGGGCTGCGGTCGGTCGGTGATTCCGTTCCGAAAGGGGCAGCGACGAGGAGGTACGGCGGAGGGCGGGTTGCGCTGTCGTGGCCCGTTGGTCGAGGAGGCCGCCCGCGGCCGTCTCGAGACCTGGTGACCCGGTGCCGGAACCAGCCACTCCCCATCCACAACGGGCCCTGGGGCGGGCGCTTTCCACAGCCCTGTTCGTTGGTGCCCCTTTCAGTCGGACCNGGTGACCCGGTGCCGGAACCAGCCACTCCCCATCCACAACGGGCCCTGGGGCGGGCGCTTTCCACAGCCCTGTTCGTTGGTGCCCCTTTCAGTCGGACCCCTCTGGTCCAATACTCGTATGAACACGCGGGTGCTCGAGCACATGTCCAGGACCGAGGTCCTGGACTACGCCGAGTCCGAGCACGCCCACCGCTTGCAGGCCGAGCGCAACCTCGTGGCGGCCGCGTACCAGTGGGCTCTGTTGCACCACCCCGACAGGTCGGCGTCGGTGTCGAAACGAGCCCGCGACCGCTCAATGCCGGCAGGCGCGGTCGGGACACCGCTGATCACCGAGTACGCCGCCTCAGCGTTCGCAGCCCGGATCCAGACCTCTCCGTACGGGGCGAAGAAGCTGATCGCGGACGCCGTCGACATCCACCACCGCCTCCCCAGGCTGGCTGCGGGGTTGAAGGCAGGGACCACCCGTGCCGGGCACTCCCGCCGCGTCGCCGAGGCGACCCGGGAACTCACCGAGTCCCAAGCAGCGTGGGTCGACGCCGAGGTCCACGAGATCGCCGACGGCAGGCTCGCGTGGATGCGGTTCCTCGCGGTCCTGGACGGCAAGGTCGCCGCCGCGTCCCCCGAGCTCGCACAGACCAAAGAGCGTGCCGCGGCGTTGGAGCGTGGGATCCGGATGACCCGAATCAACAAGCACGGTGTCGCGACCCTCACCATCCGCGACCACATCACGACCCTGATGGCCACCGACATCGCCATCACCGCAGTCGCCAAGTCGTTGGAAGACACGATGCCCGAGGTTGATCTGCGTGACCGCAAGCTCGCCGCGTTCGCGATGCTCACCAACCCCGAAGCCCACCTCGACCTCGCAGTCGGACCCATCAAGCCCAAGGTCAGGATCGACCTGCACCTGACACCCGACTCCGAGATTGCCCGCATGGAGGACCACGGACCCGTCACCATCGCCTGGGCGAGGCAGATGATCGCCCACGTCGCCGGGCAGGTCACCGTCCTTCCGGTGGTCAACCTCGCCAACCAGGCACCCGTGGATGCCTACGAGATCCCCAACGCGATGCGACAAGCAGTCCACCTGATCCACGGCGGCGACATCTTCCCCTACGCACCGAACACCGGCCGCCGGGTCGACCTCGACCACAACATCCCCTACTCCGAAGGCGGGAAGACCGAAGCCGGGAACCTCGGACCGATGACACGGACCCACCACCGGATCAAGACCCATGCCGGGTGGGAGTGTCGACAACCCTTCCCCGGGATCATCCTCTGGCGAGATCCCCACGGGGCCCACTACCTGGTCGATGGTGGGAGTGTCGACAACCCTTCCCCGGGATCATCCTCTGGCGAGATCCCCACGGGGCCCACTACCTGGTCGATGCGACCGGAACCCGCAAGCTCACGAAACCCCGCGAGCGGCCACGACCACGCCCCGACATCTACTTCAACACCGAGCTCACCCTCGACGACGCCGCCTGACACGTCCGCCTGTCACCGCGCCGACTGAGAGGATCCTCGCGTGCGCCTCCTTCTCTCCGTTCTCGTCGCAACTGTCAGCGCGATCACCTCCGCTTGCACGACGACGAGCGACGACAGCGGTCTCGAGACCGATCCCCTGGTGCGCCCCGAGCGGTTCACCATCGCGCCCGACGACTACCACGTGCCCTACGCCGGGACTGCCGAGGACGGCCGCAAGTTCTTCCTGAGCGACGAGCTCTTCGGGGAGGACCCCACGACCGGTGACATCGTCGGATTCGTGGGTCTGTACCTGTGGAACGCGGACGGCACCTTCGCCGAGGTCCGCGTCGACACGGTCGGAAGGGCCGAGGGGTTGCCGCCGGGGCAGGCGTCCAGCGCCGGCGCCGACGACCTGGTCGAGCGACGCCTCGGCGAGCTCGGCGACTACGAGATCGAACCGATCGTCGTGGAGCCGTTCACGACGACCGTGGACGGAGTGATCTTCGGGTGGAAGGTCGACAGCTACGACGACGGCACCTACTGGATCGGCATCCTGCCCGGTGACTTCATCGCCTACTACGCGCCTTGGGACGGCTTGGAGTACGACACCTGATGGGCATCCTCTCGATGAGCACCACCGCGCCAGGTCGTCGCTAGACGGGACCTTCGG
This sequence comes from Nocardioides sp. Root190, assembly GCF_001428565.1. GTDB lineage: Bacteria > Actinomycetota > Actinomycetes > Propionibacteriales > Nocardioidaceae > Nocardioides. The sequence continues at coordinate 618,937 of NZ_LMIA01000010.1, forward strand.
CTGACGGCGCCGCGCCATCCAGTGGATCCGCCGGCAGGTCCTCCGGCTTCACCTGGTCCATCGGCACCCACTGGTGCGCGCCACCCATGAACGTGTGCACGAAGCCGCACCGCACGCAGATCACCCCATCGGCGGACTTGTTGAGCCAGTCGAGGTCGAAGAAGGACATGCCGGTCGTGTTCATCTTGATCTCGCGCTGGGCGAAGACGTTGCCCTCGCAGACGTGGCAGGACAGGAACCGCTGCGCGGGGAGGATGTAGACGTGCACAGGCCTAGCCCAGCAACCGCAGCAGCGTCATGAGGACCGGGAACAGGAAAGCCGCGAGCAGCACCCACGCGACGACCCGGTGGCCGAGCTTGGAGCTGTCCAGCGCACCGGCGAACTGCAGCATGGCGCCGTCGGGGACGTTGGGGCTCAGGCCCATCCGGCGGGCGTCGCCGGGCATGGCGGGATCGTGCTCCCAGGGCACCTCGCCGGGGGCGGCCTCGTCGGCCTCCCCGTCCTCCCACCGGTCGCGATCGTTCACGCCACGATGCTACGCCGGCTACTGCCAGCTCGGGGCCGGGACGACGCGACCGCGCCAGCGGCCGGCCAGCCCGGCGCCGATGAGCAGCGCCGCGACGAGCGGGAAGAGCACCGGAGGGCTGGAGAACCAGAAGTGGGACGAGGGCAGGTCGCGGGAGAACTTCGCGAAGCTCGCGAAGTCGGCCATGAACCACACCATCGGGACGACACCCCAGACCAGGCCGGCCAGGATCGGCCCGAGGCCGGAGAGCCGGGCCGACAGGGCGACCGTCATCAGGATCGCCGCACCCAGGAACATCAGCAGGATCTCGCCCACGGCGCCCGTCTGGTCGAAGTTCACGATCCGCTCGCGGAGGTACTCCCCCGAGCCGTAGTCGAAGACGAGCACCCCCACCGGAGCAGCGACGAGCGCGAACAGGACGCCCATGACGTGCCGCCCGATCATCGACTTGCGCACCACACGACCGCCGTCCGGGGCGGGCTGTCCCGACTGGCCGAACTGCCCGATCTGACCCGACTGGTCGTGCTGGTTCGACTGGTCGTACCTCGCGGCCTCGTCGGACCGGGTGGGCGGCGGAGGCGGGGAGTACGGCGATCCGAAGTCGGTCATGGACGGATTCTGCCCTTCCCCGGACCCCGCCGAAACCCTCAGTTGATCGTCGTGAGCAGCTGCGTCGCCCGGGTGAGGACGACGTACAACGTGGCCCGTCCGGTCACCGACTCGTCCTCGATCTCCTGGGGACGCACCACAACGATCCCGTCGAACTCGAGGCCCTTGGTGTCCAGGCCGGTCAGCACCACGACGCGGTCCTCGCCTGAGGGGGCGACCGCGGAGTCGACGGCCGCGCGGGCGCCGGCGGCGTCCGCAGCGAGCTCGGGCCACGACGCGAGCCAGGCGTTCACCTCGGAGCGCCGGGCGACGGGGACCACGATGCCGACGGTGCCGGACACGCGCCCGGCGAGGTCGAGCACGGCCTCACGGGTGGCGGACTCGAGGTCGGCGCCGGAGGCGAGGACGATCTCGCGCGGCTCCTCCCCGGTGCGGCGGACCGCTTCGGGCAGGTCGGCGCCGAGGCCCACCCGCTCGGCGTACGACGCGGCGTGGGCGTAGATCTCCGCGGAGTTGCGGTAGTTCGTCGACAGGTGGAACTCGTGGAGCTGCTTGCGCTCCAGGGCAGCCGCCCGCGCGGCAGCGGACTCCGCCGGGATCGGCCACGAGGACTGGGCCAGGTCGCCGACGATGGTCCACGACGCCGTACGACCACGGCGCCCGACCATGCGCCACTGCATCGGGGTCAGGTCCTGCGCCTCGTCGATGAGGATGTGGGCGTAGCCGTCGTCCTCGATGCTGTGGGTGGGCGGCGTCCAGCCCCGGCCGGTGGCGTACTCGCGGTCGGAGCTGGTCAGCAGCTCCTGGATGTCGACCCCGCCCTCGATCAGCGTCATCGGGTCGTCACGGTCGTCGTCGGCCTTCTGCGGCAGGTCGCCCAGGGCGTAGCGCAGCTCGTCGAGCAGGGGGACGTCCTCGATGGAGATCTGGCCGCTGATCGGACGGTTCGGGTCGAGCCCGGCCCACGACTTCACGACCAGGCGCTGCTCCTCGCCGGACAGCACACCGTCGGCGATCCGCGCGACGAGCTCGGGGTCGCGCAACCAGCACAGGACGGCGGAGGCGTCGAGCGGCGGCCACCAGCCCAGCGCGAAGTCGAGGAAGTCCTGACGCGAGAGCATCTCGTCGTTGAACTTCTCCCGGCCCTGCTCACGACCGCGCTCCCCCCGCACCTGGCGCCACAGGGCGTCGAGCAGGGCGTTGGAGACCCGCGGGAGCTGCTTGTTGCGCACCCCCTGGGACATCAGCTGGCGACGGATCTGTCCGAGTCGGCCGCGGTCGAGCAGCAGCCGGTCGTCACGGTAGAAGACGCGGTACTCCGTCGGGCTGCCCGGCACCTGCTGGCGCGCGAGCCGGCGCATGACCTCGGCCATCCGCTCCGAGCCCTTGACGTCGGCGACGGCCGGCTCGTCGTGGCGGGCGGTGCGGACATCGTTGACGACCTCGCCGAGGCTGCGGAGCGCGACCGCGGTCTCGCCGAGGGACGGCAGCACCCGCTCGATGTAGCGCATGAAGACGCCCGAGGGACCCACGACGAGGACGCCGCCGCGCTCGTAGCGCTGGCGCTCGTTGTAGAGGAGGTACGCCGCGCGGTGCAGCGCGACGACCGTCTTGCCCGTCCCGGGGCCGCCGGAGATGCTCACGACGCCCTTGGAGGGCGCGCGGATCGCCTTGTCCTGCTCGGCCTGGATGGTGGCGACGATCGAGTGCATCGAGCGGTCGCGGGCACGTGAGAGCTGCGCCATCAGCGCGCCCTCGCCGACGATCGGCAGGTCGCGGCCCTCGGCCTCGGCGGTCGCGAGCGCCTCGGCGTCGAGCAGCTCGTCCTCGACACCGATGACGGCAAGGGCCGTGCTGCGCAGCACCCGACGGCGGATCACGGACTGCGGCTCGGCCGCGGTCGCCTGGTAGAACACGGCTGCAGCCGGGGCCCGCCAGTCGATCAGCAGCGAGTCGCGGTCGTCGTCGCGCAGACCGATCCGGCCGACGTACCGCGGCTCGGAGTCGACGCTGGCGGCCATGTCGAGGCGCCCGAAGACGAGACCCTCGTGGGCCGCGTCCAGCTGCGCGATCCGCTTCGCCGCCTGGAACACCATCGCGTCGCGCTCGACCAAGCCGCCCTCGTGCCCGAGGTGCGCCCGCGAATGACCTTCCTTCGCCAGCTGCTGGGCGGCTTCACCCGCCACCTCCAGCTGTCGATAGACCCGGTCGACGAAGGCCTGTTCTGCCGCGACCTCGCGCTCCACCAGCTCGTCCACCACCGTGTGCGCCCCTGCCATCCCCTGTTGTCCTGACACCGCCCGGCACGATCTCGAAGTCCGAGCGGCAAGCAATCAAGCCTACAGGTCCGGGGAGTGCTTCAATGGTGAGAGTCGACGCACAAGCCAGGGGGGGCAGATGAGTACGACGCCAGTTTCATCGACGCGCAAACCGAACCGCCGAGGAGTGGCGGCCCGGGAGCAGCTGCTGTCCACAGCGTTGCGCCTGTTGAGCGACGGACGGCCAGAGGCCGTCTCCATCAACCTCGTGGCCAAGGAAGCCGGGCTCAGCTGGGGTTCGGTGCAGAACCTCTTCGGCGACTCCGACGGGTTCTGGTCGGCCGTCGTCGACCTGATGGTCGAGGCCGGCCCCGGCATGTGGGCCGAGCCGACGAGCGACACCGTCGCGGGACGGATCACCGAGCTGGTCACCCTCTACCGCGGCGTGCTGGAGTCCCCGCACGGCGTGGCCGTCGAGACCATCAGGTCCGGCCTGCCGCGCCCGCGCACCGTCCTGGCCGAGACGCACCCGAACACTGCGGCCTCGCTGGCGCACCTCGACACCCTGTGGGAGAAGGGTTTCAAGAAGTTCTTCGAGGGTCTCGAGCAGGAGCACGACGCCAAGCGGGCCCATGACGTCTCCGAGCTGCTGCCCAGCGCCATGCGCGGACTGCGCCTGGACCAGGTCTTCGGGACGACGATCGACGTCGACCGCGCGCACCGGACCCTGGTGATCGCGCTGACGGCGTACCTCGAGGGCTAGTTCGCGGGCTGGTCGGAGGGCTGTCCCGTCAGCGCCCGGACGGGATCGATCACCTCGGCGCCGTAGCGGGCGACGCCGGCGAGCTTCTCCTCCAGCGTGGCGTCGGGCCCGCAGTAGTACATCCACGGCATCGTCATGCACATCGTGACGCCGCCGAGCCGGGCGCGCTCGAAGTCCTCGGGACGGAAGGCGTCGGTGAGGGCCGGGACGACGTCGAAGGGCGCCTCGGGGTCGCGGCCGGCCTCGATCCGCATCGTGCGCAGCCGTGCGGCGATGTCGATCGCCTCGTCGACCGTGGCCATGTCGCCGACCCAGCCGTCGTTGCGGGCGGCCCTGCGCATCGCGACGTCGGACAGTCCGCCGACCCAGACCGGGATCGGGCCCGGCGGCTCGGGCTTCATCACGAGTCGCTCGCAGCTGTAGAACTCGCCGGCGAACTCGGTCCAGCCCGGCGACCACAGCGCCCGCATCAGGTCCAGGCCCTCGTCGGTACGACGACCCCGGGTCCCGAAGTCCGCCTCCAGCAGCTCGAACTCGTCGCGGCACCAGCCCACGCCCACGCCCAGCGAGACCCGGCCACCGGCCAGGGCGGCCGCCGTACCGATGGCCTTCGCGACGACGAACGGATTGCGCATCGCCGCGACGTAGATGGAGGTGAAGAACTCCAGGCGCGTGGTCACCTGCGCGAGCGCGCCCACCGTCACCCACGGGTCGGGCCAGTCGACGTCGGGCTCCCAGCGGCGCTCACCGTTCGAGGTGTAGGGGTACGGCGTCGTGACGGTCTCCAGGTCGACGACGTGGTCGGCGACGCTGAGGGCCCGGAAGCCGGCCTCCTCGGCAGCACGCGCGAGCGGGACCAGCTGGTCGATCGGCTGGTAGGCAGTCACCATCGCAAAGTCCACGCCCGCACCCTAGTCAAGAAATAGAACACGTTCTAGGGTCGCGACGTGTTCCCCCACCTGCTCGCACCCGGCCGGATCGGCTCGATGCAGCTGCGCAACCGGATCGTCATGTCCCCGATGGAGACGATGTACGGCACGCCGGAGGGTCACCCGTCGGAGCGCACCGTCGCGCACTTCGCGACACGATCGGTCGGCGGCGCCGGACTGATCACGGTCGGTGCGACCGGGATCGATCCGCAGCACCCCGAGACCCCGGGAGGGCTGCAGATCGGTGAGGACGCGGCCGTCGCGGCCCACCGGCGCCTGGTGGAGGCCGTGCACGCCGGGGGCGCGAGGATCCAGCCGCAGATCGTGCACGCCGGGCCGGACGGACTGGGCCCGGAGATCTTCGGGGTGACCTCGCTCGGCCCGTCGGTGATCGGGTCCTACCTGACCGGCCGCCCCTCCGCGGAGGTCACCAAGGAGCAGATCCGCGAGATCCTCGACCTCTACCGGGCTGCGGTGGTCCGCGTCCGCGAGGCGGGGTACGACGGCCTGGAGCTCCACGCGGCGCACGGCTACATGTTCCTCGGCTCCTTCCTGGCGCCCCAGCGCAACCGGCGCGGCGACCGCTACCGCGGGTCGTCGCTCGAGGGCCGGATCCGCGTCGTGCTCGAGGCGCTCGGCGCGATCCGCTCCGAGGTCGGCCCGGACTTCCCGGTCACGCTGCGGATCTCGGGCCACGAACGGGTCGCGGGCGGGCGGCCGATCCACGACACGGCGGCGATGGCACCGCTCCTGGTCGAGGCCGGGGTGGACGCGTTCCACGTCAGCGGCGGGGTGATCGACCGCCTGGTCACCGGGATGGTGAACGGGGCCGACGACGGCGACGGGCTCAACCTCGGCGCCGCGGCGGCGGTGCGCCAGGCGGTCGACGTCCCGGTGATCGCCGTCGGGCGGCTGCACGACCCGGCCCTGGCCGAGCGGGCGCTGGCCGACGGACGGGCCGACTTCGTCGCGATGGGCCGGCCGTTGCTCGCCGACCCCGACCTCCCGCGGAAGCTGGCCGGCTGGGGTGGCGGTGCCGTCCGCGTGCGGCACTGCATCTCGTGCGAGAACTGCATCGACACGCTCGAGGAGAAGCTCGCGACCGAGTGCGCCGTCAACCCGCTCACCGGGCACGAGCTGGACCGGACCTCGCGCACCGGCACGGCCCGTCGGGTGGTCGTGGTGGGCGGTGGCCCCGCCGGGCTCGAGACCGCGGTCCGCGCCGACGCTGCCGGCCACGAGGTGGTCCTGCTCGAGGCGACCGACCGGCTCGGCGGCGCCCTGCACGACGCCTGCGCGGTGCACTCCGAGAACCAGCCCTACCTGGACTGGCTCCTCGGCGAGATCGCCGCCTCGGGCGTCGACGTCCACCTCGGCGTCCCCGGCACTCCCGCGACCGTCGCCGGGTTCGCCCCTGACCTGGTCGTGGTCGCGACCGGCGGGCGCGTCGACGTACCCGTGCTCGACGGGGACCACCTGCCCCACGTCGTCCGCGGTATCGACCCCGCACACCTGCCCGAGGGCCGACGGATCGTCGTCGTCGGCGCCCGGATGGCCGCGGTCGAGTGGTGCGAGACCCTCGCCCGCGCCGGGCGCATGGTCGCGCTGCTCTGCCCCGGCGCCGAGATCGCGCCGGAGTTCGGCCCGAAGCGACGCACCGAGCACATGGACCGGCTCGACCGGCTCGGCGTCACGGTGCACGCCTCGTGCACCGTGGAGTCCCTCACCGCGACCGGTGTCACCTGGACCCCTGCGCACGGCACTCGCCGGGAGCTCCCGGCCGACGCCGTCGTCCTGGCGGGCGACGTCGTGGCGAGCACCGAGGTCGCGGACCAGCTGTCAGCCGGGCTGCCCGGAGTCGAGACACGGATCGTCGGCGACGCCGCCGGGATCGCCCTCATCCGCGGCGCGACGGCCGACGCGGCCGAGCTCGTCGCGGGCCTCTGAGCGAGTCCCTGGGTCAGGCCTTCTTGCGGCTCAGGAACGCCGTCATCGCCTCCCGCGCCTCGTCGGACCCGAACAGCCGCGCGCTGAGCTCCACGAGCTCCTCGCCCTTGGTGTCGATCCGCTCCAGCAGGTCCGCCGAGAGCAGCTTCTTGGTCTCGCGCAGCCCCTGGGCGGCACCGGTGGCGAGCTGACCGACGAGCTCGTCGACCTTCGCGTCCAGCTCCTCGGCCGGGACGGCGATCGTGGCCAGGCCGTAGTCGGCCGCCTGGACGCCGTTGAACACCTCGCCGCCGAGCGCGGTGAGCGCCAGCCCGCGCGGCGTGAGGCGCGGGAAGACGGTCAACGAGATGACGGCCGGCGTGAGGCCGAGCTTGACCTCGGTCAGGGCGAACGTCGCGTCCTCGGCGACCACGACGACGTCGGCCGCCGCGACGATCCCGATCCCGCCCGCGCGCGCCGCACCCACGACGACCACGACGACCGGCTTGGTGGACGCGACGATCTGCCGCTGCACACCGACGATGGCGCGGGCACCCTCCTGCATCGGCACGGTCGCCGCCTCGGACAGGTCGGCGCCCGAGCAGAACACCCGGCCCGAGGACACGAGCTTCACGACGCGGACGTCGTCGTCCGCCTCGACGCGCTCGAGTCGGTCGACCAGCTCGGTCACGAGCTGGCGGGAGAGGGCGTTGCGGTTGTGCGGCGAGTCCAGGGTGATCGTCGCGACGCCGTCCGCGACGTCGAGGTGGACGAGCTCGGCCGGTGCGTCAGTCATGATCGCCATCCTGCCCGGTCCGTTTCCACAGGCCTTCGGAGGCCGCGTTCCGAGACACGTCGTTTGGTCACAGACCGCACGTTTCCCGGACGAGATGTTGCGGTTTGGTCCCAAACCGCAGCACTTTCTCAGTCCGTGTGAATCGGCTGCTTGGGCAGCTTCTTGACCCGGGTCCGCTTGCGCCGCGCCGGAATCATCGACCGCATCTCCTCCAGCTTGCCGAAGCACAGCAGCCGGTCCTCGGCCTCCAGGACGTGCCGGGGGAAGGGGTTGGGGATGACGGTGGTGCCGCGGTGCAGGGTGAGCACGGTGATGTCCTTGTCGCGCAACCCCGACTCGCCGAGGGTCTTGCCCACGAGGTCGGCGTCACCGTGGACGACGAGCTCGGCGACGCCGTACCCGGTCGAGACGCTGAGCCGCTCACGCACGTCGATCTGCGGGAAGGCGACCTGGTTGTCGATGTAGTCGATGATCGCACCGGCGACGTCGAGCTTGGTGGCCTGCTCGATGCCCTCCAGGCCGGGCGAGGAGTTCACCTCCATCACCAGCGGACCGGAGTCGGCCTCGAGCATGTCGACACCGGCGACCTTGAGGCCCATGATCTGGGCGGCGCGTACGGCGATCTGCTCGGCCTCGGGGTCCAGGTCGACCCGTTCGACGCTGCCGCCGCGGTGCACGTTGGAGCGGAACTCGTCGCCCTGGGCGACGCGGCGCATCGCGGCGACCACCCGGTCCCCGACGACGAGGGCGCGGATGTCGCGGCCGCGGCTCTCGGCCACGAAGCGCTGGATCAGCACCTGCTGCTTGGTGCTCTGCAGGGTCTCGATGATCGCCTCGGCCACCTTGATGTCGGGCGCCAGGATGACCCCGATGCCCTGGGTGCCCTCGAGCAGCTTGATGACCACGGGCGCGCCGCCGACCCGCTCGATCGCGGGAATCACGTCGGCGCGGTCACGCACGAAGGTGGTCGCGGGCATGCCGATGTTGTGGCGCGACAGGATCTGCGAGGCGCGGAGCTTGTCACGGGAGTTCGAGATCCCGTTGGCGGTGTTGGGCGTGTAGACGTCCATCTGCTCGAACTGGCGCACCACGGCGGTGCCGAAGTACGTGATCGAGTTGCCGATCCGCGGCAGCACCGCGTCGTAGTCGGACAGCTGCTTGCCGCGGAACTGCAGGTCGGGGAGGTCCCCGGACAGGTCGATCGAGAAGCGCAAGGTGTTCAGCACCTTCACCTGGTGGCCCCTGTCGAGTGCCGCCGTGCGAAGGCGCTGCGTGCTGTAGGACCGCGGAGCGCGGGAGAGGATCGCGAGCTTCATACCTGACCTGGGTTGCCGAAGTTGGTGTGCCTGATTGGATGTCAGTCGTGCCCAGCTCTCATTCAAGCAGGCCAACCCATGCGGCCGTGACCGCCGGTTGGCGCGAATGGGTGCGCCTGCCGGGCATGGGCGTCGGCCCCGTGAAGGCCAAACTCGACACCGGTGCCCGAACCTCGGCACTTCATGCGTTCGACCTCGTCGAGTTCGAGCGCGACGGCGTCGACTGGGTCCGTTTCTCTGTGCACCCGTGGCAGCGGTCCAACCAGGACGCCGTCCTCGTCGAGTGCCCCGTCCACGACCGCCGCACCATCCGTTCCTCGACCGGTCACGAGCAGGAACGCGTCGTGGTCCTCACCGAGATCGAGCTGCTCGGCCAGACCGTGACGACCGAGGTCACGCTCACGCGCCGCGACGAGATGGGCTTCCGGATGCTGGTGGGCCGCGAGGCCCTGCGCCGGGGGTTCCTCGTCGACTCCGGCCGCTCCTACCTCGGCGGGCGCCCGCCGAGGAAGGTACGACGTCGCAACCGTGGGGTGAGCAGTGGCGCGTGAGTCCTTCGCGATCGGCAACGTCCGGGTCCGCGCCGGATCGACCAAGGAGGTCGAGCTCCCGATCACCCGCCTCGTGACCGGTGGCGACGTGAGCCTGCCTGTCCGGGTCGTGCACGGACGCGAGCCCGGCCCCACGGTCTGGGTCAACGCCGCCATCCACGGCGACGAGGTGATGGGGGTCGAGGTGATCCGCCAGGCCGTCGCGACGCTGTCGCCCCGCACGCTGCGGGGCACGCTGCTCGCCGTACCCGTCGTGAACGTGCTCGGGTTCATGACCGGCGACCGCTACCTGCCGGACCGCCGGGACCTCAACCGCTCCTTCCCCGGCTCGGCACGCGGCTCGCTCGCAAGCCGGATCGCGCACCTGTTCATGACCGAGGTGGTCAGCAAGTGCGAGGTCGGCATCGACCTGCACACCGCGGCGGACCGCCGTACCAACCTCCCCCAGATCCGCGCCGACCTCGACGATCCACGGACCCGCGAGCTCGCCGAGGCGTTCGGTGCCCCCGTCATGCTGCACGCCCGCCTGCGCGACGGCTCGCTGCGCCAGGCCGGACGCGACCGCGGCGCGACGGTGCTCCTCTACGAGGCCGGCGAGGCGCTGCGCTTCGAGGAGGAGCCCATCGCCGTCGGCGTCCAGGGGGTACGCCGTGTGCTGGCTGCGCTGGACATGATCGATCCGCTGCCGCCCGCACCTGAGGGCGAGACCCCGCCTGCCGAGGCCCGGACCAGCGGCTGGGTCCGCGCACGCGGCACCGGGATCCTGCACCTCGAGGTGCACCTGGGCGACCGCGTCGAGGAGGGCCAACGGCTGGGCGGACTGTCCGACACCTTCGGCCGACGGGTGCGCCTCGTGCACGCCGATCGCCCAGGGATCGTGATCGGGCTGACCCGGGCACCGCTGGTGAATGCAGGCGACGCGCTCATCCACATCGCCACCCCCGTCTGACCCAGCCAGTCCCGTCTGACCGGACCAATCCGCCGAGGGCTCGGCTACGAAGCACCTCCATGAAGCTGCGACTGCTCTGGGCCTGGTACGGCGTCTTGGCGACCCTGGTGGGGATCGGACTCGCCCACCTCACCGCGGCAGTGACCGACCCAGCGTCCTCGCCCGTGCTGGCCGTCGGCTCGACGGTCATCGACCTCACCCCGACCCCGATGAAGGAATGGGCGATCCGGACCTTCGGCAGCGCCGACAAGGTGATCCTGGTCGGTTCCGTCATGGTCGGCGTGCTGCTCCTCGCCGCGGTCGCCGGGATCATCGCGCGCAAGAACCTCATGGCGGGCTCCGCTCTGCTGGCCGGCCTCGTGGCCGTCGCCGGCGTGGCCGTGATGACCCGTCCCTCCGCCAGCGTCATCGACCTGCTGCCCAGCATCGTCGCCATCATCGCCGGGCCGCTCTCCCTGCGCCTCCTGTCCCGCACGCACGAGAAGGCCGAGACCGACGGCACCCGCCGCACCCTGCTCCTCACCGTCTCCGCGCTCGGCGCGGCCGCTGCGGTCGGAGGTCTCGCGGGTCGCGTCGTGACCCAGCTGCGCGCCCGCCCCGAGGACATCGCGCTCCCCGACCCCGTGGAGCCTGCTCCGTCGTTCCCTCGCGGACTCGACGACCAGGTCCCCGGCATCACCAAGTTCCGCACCGACGTCGCCGACTTCTACCGCGTCGACACCCGGCTGGACACGCCCGTGGTCAGCAGCGACGACTGGACGCTGACCATCGACGGCGATGTCGACAAGAAGGTGACGATCACCTTCGACGAGCTGCTCGAGATGCCCATGATCGAGCGCGACATCACGCTCACCTGCGTGTCCAACAGCGTCGGCGGCCCCTACCTCGGCTCCGCGCGCTGGCTCGGCGTCCGGCTCACCGACGTGCTCGACCTGGCCGGCATCAAGAACACCAAGGCCGACCAGATCCTCTCGACCGACTTCGACGGCATGACGATCAGCACCCCGTTCGACCTCGCCACCGACGGACGCGACGCGATGATCGTCGTCGGCATGAACGGCGAGCAGCTGCCACGTGAGAACGGCTTCCCCGTACGGATGCTGATCCCCGGCCTCTACGGCTTCATCAGCGCCACCAAGTGGCTCACCAAGCTCACCCTGACGACGTACGACGATCAGAAGGCCTACTGGACCGAGCGGGAGTGGGCGACCGACGCCCCCATCAAGATCTCCGCGCGCATCGACACCCCGAAGGCACTGGCGCAGATCGATGCGGGCGACGTCATCATCGGTGGCGTCGCCTGGGCCCAGGAGCGGGACGGCATCGCGAAGGTCCAGGTCCGCATCGACGGTGCGGGCTGGAAGGACGCCGAGCTGGGCCCGAACGCGGGCGAGAACTACTGGCGTCAGTGGTTCTACAAGTGGCCTGCCGAGTCCGGTTCCCACCGGATCGCCGTACGCGCTGTCGCCGGCAACGACGAGGCACAGACCGCTGTGCGTGCCGAGCCCTTCCCGAACGGCGCCAGCGGGCTCCACGAGCTCATCGTCAACGTCGGCTGACCGCTTTCACAGACCCTTCTGGACGGCTTCAGAAAGTCCGGAAGAAAAGTTCGATCCGGACCCAATCCGGCCGGACCAGCACACCGAATCACCACCGAAGCAAGACCAAGCACCAAACAACGGAAGGCATCACCATGAAGCTCCAGACCCTGCGCCGCAACGCCGGCATCGCGACCGCCGTGCTCGCCCTCTCTGTCTCCCTGGCCGCCTGTGGCGAGGACGAGCCGGAGACCAGCGGCAGCGACGACACCAGCTCCGACACGTCCGACAGCCCGATGGCCGAGGAGGGCGCTGCCGCCGAGACGTTCGGTCCCGGCTGCTCCGCCATCCCGACCTCCGGTGCCGGTTCCTTCGACGGCATGGTCAAGGACCCGGTCGCCACCGCCGCGAGCAACAACCCGCTCCTGAGCACGCTGGTCACCGCCGTCACGAGCATCGACGGCCTCGCCGACACCCTCAACGGCGCCCCCGCGCTGACCGTCTTCGCGCCGTACAACGACGCGTTCGCCGAGATCCCGGAGGCGGACCTGAACGGTCTCGTCGAGGGCGGCAAGGCCGACGGCCAGGACAGCATGCTCTACAAGATCCTCGCCCACCACGTGGTCGGCGCGAACGAGAAGGCCGACGGCATCGTCGGTGGCCAGGACACCCTCGCGGGCGACAAGCTCACCATCGAGGGCGACGCCGAGTCCGGCATGACGGTCACCGACGGCACCGTGACCGCCAACGTGCTCTGCGGCAACATCCCGACCGCCAACGCTACTGTCTACGTGATCGACAAGGTCATGACCGGGGTCAAGTGATCCTGCAGGACCTCCGAAACACGAGAGAGTGACCGACATGCAACCGGTCCCTGACGCCGCAGCCGGCGCCCCCCTCGCGGGGGCGGCGGCTGCGGCCGGGCCTGACCTGGGTGGGCTGCTGAAGCTGTCCGCCCGGGGAGACACGGTCGCTTTCTCGCAGCTGTACGACGCGACGGCGTCCCGGATCCACGGGCTCGTCGTCCGCGTCGTCCGCGACCGGGCCCAGGCCGAAGAGGTCACCCAAGAGGTGTTCCTCGAGGTCTGGCGCCAGTCCGGACGGTTCGACCCCGAACGGGGCAGCGCGTTGTCCTGGCTGATGACCATCGCCCACCGCAAGGCGGTCGACCGGGTCCGCAGCGCAGAGGCGGCCTCCCGCCGCGACGTTGCCTACGAACAGCACAACCAGGTGCCCGACCACGACGTCACCGCCGAGGCAGCACATGCTTCCCTCGAGGCACGCCGGGTCCGCGCCGCACTGACCCACCTCACCACCGTCCAGCGCGAGGCAATCGAGCTGGCGTACTTCGGCGGCTACACCCACACGGAAGTTGCCGCACTGCTCGACCTACCGGTCGGGACAGCCAAGACCAGGATTCGCGACGGACTCATCAGGCTGCGCGACACGATCGGAGTAGGAAGATGACCGATCAGGACCACGCTCTGTCGGGCGCATACGCCGTGGACGCCCTCGATGACCTCGAGCGCGCCCGGTTCGAGGCGCACCTGAGCAACTGCCCCGACTGCCGCGACGAGGTCGACGGCCTCCGTGAGGCCTCCGCCCTGCTCGGCATCGACGCCGTCGAGCCGTCCCCCGCACTCCGTGCCGCGGTGCTGGCCGGCATCAAGGACATCCGTCCCCTGCCGCCGATCCTCGAGGAGCCCGAGGTCCGCGACGAGCTCGCCGAGCGCCGTACGCGCCGCCTGCTCTCCCGGGTCCCGCTGCTCGTCGCCGCCGCCGTCGTCCTGCTCCTCGCCGTCGGCACCGCCTGGGTCCGGCCCTGGAGCGAGGAGACCACCCCGGGCCAGGGCCCGCAGCTGAGCCCCGCCGAGCAGATCATCGCCGCGGCCGACGCCACCAGCGTCGAGAAGCACTTCCCCGACGGCGCGGTGGCCACGATCGTGCACTCGCGCAGCCTGGGCAGGGCGCTCATCAAGACCGAGGACATGCCCCCGGCCCCCGCCGGCAAGGTCTACGAGCTCTGGTTCCAGACGCCCGCCGGCGAGATGGTCCGGGCCGGGCTGATGCCGCCGCTGCGCGACCAGACCTTCCCCCTCGAGGGCGACGGCTCACGTGCCGTCGGCGTCGGGATCACCGTCGAGCCGGCAGGGGGATCGGACCAGCCCTCGGCCGAGCCGATCGCCTACTTCCCCCTCACGTGATGAACAGCTCGACACCACGGCGTATCGCCGTGGTGGGCTCCGGCGTCGCCGGACTCACCGCCGCCTACGTCGCCTCCCATCCCGACCACGACGTCCACGTCACGCTGATCGAGGCCGACGACCGGCTCGGCGGCCACGCCGACACGCACGACGTCCTGGACCCGACCGGCCGGATGCTGGCGATCGACACCGGCTTCATCGTCCACAACCGACGGACCTACCCGGTCCTCCTGCGGATCTTCGACGAGCTCGGCGTGCCGACCCAGGAGTCGGAGATGTCGATGTCGATCAGCGACGAGCAGACCGGCCTCGAGTGGGCCGGCGCGCTGGGCAGGACCGGCGTCTTCCCCGCCGGGGAGCGCAACCACCGCAATCCCTCCTACCTGCGGATGCTGACCGAGATCCCGCGCTTTCACCGGCAGGCCCGGCGGCTGCTCGAGGCGACCGAGGACCCCGCTGGCGACCCGACCACGCTGGCCGACTTCCTCGACGAGGGCGGCTTCACGCCGTACTTCCGCCGCCACTTCATGGAGCCCCTGGTCGCCGCGGTCTGGTCGTGCGAGCCGGAGACGGCGCTGGAATACCCGGCCGCGTACCTGTTCTCGTTCCTGTCCCACCACGGCATGCTCCAGGTGTTCGGATCGCCGACCTGGCGCACCGTCACCGGAGGTTCGCGCACCTACGTCCGCGCCCTCACCGACGCGATCCGCGAGAGGGGCAGCGAGATCCGCACCGGCAGCCCGGTCCTCGGCATCGAGGAGACCGAGGACGGCGTCGAGGTGACGACCGCCAGCGGTCGTGAGCAGTACGACGCCGTGGTGATCGCCGCGCACCCCGAGCAGGCGCTCGGGATGCTGGTCGCGCCCACGCTCCTGCAGAAGGAGCTGCTCGGCGCGATGCCCTACGCGCCCAACACCGCGCTGCTGCACACCGACACCAGCCTCCTGCCGAGCGCCGAGGACGCACGGGCCTCCTGGAACTTCCGGCGCCCCGCGTCGTCCCGGGCCGGAGTGCTCGTCACCTACGACCTCACCCGTCTGCAACGGCTGCCCACGGGCACCTCGTACCTCGTGACGCTGGGCGGCGAGGACCTGGTCGACCCGGACACCGTCATCGCCCGGCGCGACTACGCCCACCCGCTCTACACACCGGCCTCCGTCGCCGCCCAGGGCCGGCTGAAGGAGATCGACACCGATCGCATCGCCTTCGCCGGCGCCTACCACGGCTGGGGCTTCCACGAGGACGGCGCGCGCTCCGGCCTGAAGGCCGCCGAGCGGCTCGGCCTCGGCTGGGCGGACGGTACGCCGTCAGCACCTGCGGCCCCGGCGACGTCGTACCGCACCACCCTGACCCACCGCCGACGCGCACCCCTGCGCAACGACTTCGTGATCCACTCCCACCTCGCCGTCGTCGACCTCGACCAGGTCAGCGGTGAGGGCACCGTCGACGGCGCCCGCGGTCGATTCCTGGGCCGGGACCACTTCGACGGCGACACGACCACCGTGCGCGAGGGCCTGGACCGCTTCCTCGCCGGGCACGGCATCGACCTGCGGGGCGGCCGCGCGCTGATGGCTGCGCAGCCTCGGGCGTTCGGCCACTGCTTCAATCCGATCTCGGTCCACTGGTGCTGGACCGGGAGCACGGGTGCCGGCCGTCCCGCAGCCACCGTCGTCGAGGTGCACAACACCTACGGCGACCGACACGCCTACCTGCTCGATGCCGACGAGGACGGGCGGGGACAGGTCGACAAGGCGATGTACGTCTCGCCCTTCCACGGCACTGACGGCCACTACGAGGTCGTCGCGCCGCCGCCGGACCCGGTCTCCGGTCGACTGCGCATCGCGGTCCGGCTGGTCACCGAGGACGGTGCCCGCTTCGACGCCGCGGTGACCGGAACTCCCGCCCCGGCGCCACGACTGCCGCTCGCTGGCCTGCGCGGCTCCGCCCTCATCCGGGCACACGGCATCGCCCTGTGGGCCCGCCGCCTGCCCGTCCAACCCCGTCCCACACCCGCCTCGGCCCATCAGGAAGGCAGCAACCGATGACTGTCACCGACGCCCGCACCGCCGCACCGTGGGAGAGCCTGCGCTCCGCGCCGCACAACGGGATCTCCGCGAAGATCGCCGCTCGCCTGTTCCGCTCCGCCGTCGCCCGACTGCACGTGAGCGTCCGGCTCGACCACCCCGACGGCACGAGCGAACAGCTCGGCCTCGGCGGACCCGCCATCGTCGTCCACCGTCCGGCCGAGTTCTTCGCCCGGATCGGACGGGACAAGCTGATCGGGTTCGGCGAGTCCTACATGACCGGCGCCTGGAGCGAGGACGGCGAGCCGGCGGACGGCGTGCTGGGCGAGTTCCTCACCGTCATGGCCTCCGACATCGCCCAGCTGGTCCCGCCGTCGCTGCAGAAGCTGCGCGCCCTCGTCGTCCCGCGTCTGCCCCGCAGCCACCGCGGGACCACCGAGAACACCCAGGCCAACGTCGCGCACCACTACGACCTCTCCAACGACCTCTTCACGGCGTTCCTCGATCCGACGCTGTCCTACTCGGCGGCACTCTTCGAGGACCTCGAGACCGCGCTGACCGAGGACTTCGCGGCTGCCCAGCACCGCAAGATCGACCGGCTGCTCGACCAGGCCGGCGTCGGTGAGGGCACCCGCCTCCTCGAGATCGGCACCGGCTGGGGCGAGCTGGCCATCCGCGCCGCCGAGCGCGGCGCCGTCGTCCGTTCCATCACCCTCTCCGTCGAGCAGCAGCAGCTCGCCCGCGACCGGATCGCCGCCGCTGGCCATGCCGAGCAGGTCCAGGTCGACCTGTGCGACTACCGGGCACTGCTCGAGGAGCCCGCCGGCCAGTACGACGCCGTCGTGTCCGTCGAGATGATCGAGGCCGTCGGCTGGGAGTTCTGGCCGACGTACTTCCAGACCCTGGACCACGTCCTCGCGCCGGGCGGGATCGTGGCCATCCAGGCCATCACGATGCCGCACGACCGGATGCTCGCGACGCGCTCGACGCACACCTTCATCACCAAGTACATCTTCCCGGGCGGCGCCCTGCCCTCGGTGGAGGCCATCCACGAGGTCGTCGACACCCACACGTCGCTGCGGGTCAGCGACGAGTTCGGCTTCGGTGCGCACTACGCGCCGACCCTGCAGCGCTGGGACCGGGCTTTTCTCGAGTCGGTCGCCCAGGTCAACGGCCTGGGCTTCGACGAGACCTTCGTCCGGATGTGGCACTTCTACCTGGAGTACTGCCGTGGCGGCTTCGCCGCGGGCTACATCGACGACCACCAGCTGACCTTCACCCGCCCGGGCGAGGAGTCGTGATGATCGCCGCGAAGCTCGAGCAGGCACTGCGGCCCTTCCTGGCCGGCGACCTGCCGGTCCGCCTGGTGGCGTGGGACGGGTCGGAGGCTGGTCCGGAGAACGCCCCGGTCGTCGAGCTCCGCTCCCCCGACGCGCTGCGTCGTCTCCTCTGGCACCCCAACGAGCTCGGTGCGGCGCAGGCCTACGTGACCGGCGAGCTGGACGTGCCGGGCGACCTGGACCGCGCCCTGACCCACGCCTTCGCCGTGGCCGCCGAGCGGGGCCTCTCCGGCCGCCGTCCCTCGGCGCGGGCCGTCGTCGGTGCCGTTCGCGCGGCCCTCGGCATGGACCTGCTCGGCCGACCGCCCGCCCCGCCCGCCACCCAGGCCGTGCTCCGCGGACGGCTGCACAGCAAGGCCCGTGACCGTGCGTCGATCAGCCACCACTACGACACGACCGCAGAGTTCTACTCGCTGATCCTCGACAACGAGACGATGGCCTACTCCAGCGGCTACCACTCGTCGGCGGACCAGCCGCTCGCCGAGGCCCAGCACGCGAAGCTCGACCTCGTGTGCCGCAAGCTCGGCCTCGAGCCCGGCATGCGGATGCTCGACGTCGGGTGCGGCTGGGGTTCGCTCTCGCTGCACGCCGCCGAGCACTTCGGCGTGCACGTGACCGGCGTGACGATCTCGACCGAGCAGCGACAGTTCGCCCAGGCGGCCGCTCGCCGCCGCGGACTCAGCGACCGCGTCGACCTCCAGCTCTGTGACTACCGCGACGCCGTACCCATCAGGGGTGCGGAGTACGACGCCGTGGCGTCGCTGGAGATGGGTGAGCACGTCGGGCAGCGCAACTACCCGACCTACGCCCAGGTCCTGCACGACGCGGTGCGTCCGGGCGGACGAGTGCTCGTGCAGCAGATGTCACGGACCGGCCGGCATCCCGGGGGCGGGCCGTTCATCGAATCCTTCATCGCGCCGGACATGTACATGCGCCCGGTCGGCGAGACCGTCGCCATGCTCGAGGCGTCCGGGCTGGAGGCGCGTGACGTGCACGCGTTGCGCGAGCACTACGTCCTGACCGTGGCCGGGTGGCTGGAACGTTTCGAGAAGAACGTCGAGGCCATCACCGAGCTGGTCGGCGAGGAGCTGGTCCGCGTCTGGCGGCTCTACCTCGTCGGGGGCTCGATGGCCTTCCGTGACGGCCGGATGGGTGTCGACCAGGTGCTCCTGGTCCGCCCCGGCGGGGATCATGACCTCCCGCGGACCAGGGCGTGGTGAGTCGTGGGGGCTGACCTCGTCTGGTCGATCAGCGCAGCGGCCGTCACCGCTGCGCTGGTCATGGGCGCGACCGCACTGGTCGCCCGGCGACAGGGCCGGGTGGCCGTGGTCGACGTCTCCTGGGGCTCGGGCTTCGTCCTGGTCGCCGTGGTCTGCGCGCTCCTGGCGCTGCTGCGCGACACGGGCGACCCGCTCCGCACCGTCTTCCTGACGGCGATCGTTGCCGTCTGGGGGTCGCGTCTGGCGTGGCACATCCACCGCCGGACCGCCGGCCACACCGATGAAGACCCGCGATACGAGAAGGTTCTGGGGGGATCGCTCTCGCAGGTGGGCATGGGCAGGGCAGTACGCAAGGTGTTCGCCGTGCAGGGCGTGGCGCTCACCATCATTGCGCTTCCTGTCGCCGTCGGTGTGGTCGGTGAGACCCGCTGGTGGCCGCTCGTCGTCCTCGGCGGCGTGCTGTGGATCGTCGGCCTCGTCTTCGAGTCCGTCGGCGACGCCCAGCTCGCGGCCTACCGCGCCCGACCCCGCGAGAGCCGCCCCCAGGTGCTCGACACCGGACTGTGGCGGTTCACCCGCCACCCCAACTACTTCGGGGATGCGTGTGTGTGGTGGGGGGTGTGGTTGGCCGGCGGCCTGGCGACTGGTTGGGTCGCCGGCCTGGCCACCCTCGTGGCCCCCATCGCGATGACCTTCTTCCTCGTGTACGCCACGGGCGCCCGCCTGATCGAGAAGACGATGATGCAACGCCCCGGCTACCCGGAGTACGCCGCCCGTACGTCCTTCTTCGTCCCGCTGCCGCCGCGGCGGGCGTGAGCTCGCCCGCTCCGGCGACCGCGTCTCCTCTAACCTCGTCCCCGTGAGCGACGACGAGGAGTACCTCCGGCTGGCATCGGTCGACAACTTCAGGGACGTGGTCGGCCGGGTCGAGGGTCGGGGTTACGCCACCACCGACGGCACGCACCTGAGGACCGGGGTGTTCTTCCGCTCCAACGACCTGCGGCTCACCGACACCGACCACGGCCTGCTCGAGTCGCTCGGCCTGCGCGCCGTGCTCGACCTCCGTTCGCCGACCGAGATCGCGCTGCACCCCGATCCGCAGGTGCCCGGCGCCGAGGCGCTGCACTTCGACGCGATCGGCATCCCGATGGAGCGCGTCGCCGGCCTCACCTCCCGCGCAGCGGCGGTGGAGCTGATGGAGGCGGTCTACCGCGGCTTCGTCACCCACCCGAAGTCGACCGCGGCCTTCGGCGCCGTCCTCCGCCAGCTCGCGACCGGCGGACCCCAGCTCTTCCACTGCTCGGCCGGCAAGGACCGCACCGGATGGGTCGCTGCGCTCCTGCTCCACATCGCCGGGGTCGACGACCCGACCATCGAGGCCGACTACCTGCTCACCAACGCCCTCACCGGCGAGAGCCGTGCCCGCACCGAGGCGGAGATCGCCAAGCACCTCGGACCCGAGGCCCTCGACGTCTTCGAGCCGACCCTCGTGGTCGACACGTCCTACCTGCGGGCGGCGCTCGCGGAGCTCGCTGCGACGTACGGCGACCGGGCGTCGTACCTCCGCGACGGGCTCGGGCTCGACGACACCGTGGTCAGTCGGCTGAGGGGCCTGCTGCGGGACGACTGAGCGGGGGCCGCCCCCGGCGGATGTCATGCGAAGTGGTCGCTGTGGCCGCCAGATCGTATGACTTCCCCGGGAGGAGCGGCCGATCACGCGGCCGACGCCCGAGCACGACCCGCCGAGAGGGCCTCGGCGATCTGGTCGAAGAAGTCATCGGGCTGAAGGCGCAGTCCCAGAAGGGGCAACCGCACCACGATGTCTCCGCTGATCGCCAGGGAGTTCTGGCGAAGAGCCTCGCCGATGGCATTCTCGGCCCACCCGTGGTGGATCCCATCGATCTCGACGACGACACCCAGCTCGGGCCAGCCCAGGTCCAGGTAGTAGTTCCCCCGCTTGTCCTTGCGAAGAACCTGCCTGGCCGGCAGCGGAAGGCCCCGCCGACGCAGCTCCCGAGCGACATCGAGCTCGCCCAGGGCCCGCGCGCCGTCGAGGAGGTCGCCGATCGTGAGGTGGATCAGGGTCCGCCGCTTGTCCCGTCGTATCCGGAGTGCCTCGACGCCGACCTGCGACGCCGTCGCCAGCCCCTGCTGGACCACCATCGTCAGGACGAGCGCCGCCTGACGGTCGCTGTCGGCCCAGAGCGCCGCCCGGACGGCGGCGACCGGGACCCTCGTCCGGTGGATGCCACTGGGCGCGGCGTCCTTGGCCGACCAGCGACGGGTCTGCCTGATGTCGTAGAGGGAGGTACGACGCACTCGTGCTCCCCGTGGCACGGAGACCCGGATGCGGTCGACGGCGAACCGCTCCAGTCCGGACGCCACCAGGCTGGCAGCGCCGTCCAGCTGTGAACGAGGTCCTGCCTGGACGACGGCCGCCCAGAAGTGCGCCTGTCGGTCCATCGGGCCGTTGTGGAGCACCACGACCTGATCGGTCAGCAGCCGCCACCGCCCGGCCCGCACGTGCCCACGCACCTCGGCCCGGGTCACGCCGTGGAGGTACAGCACCTGTCTGAGGAGCACACCGCCCTGGCGTCCGGCGATGGCGTAGACCTCGTCCCACCGAGGGGCGGCCAGCGGTCCCAGACGGATCAGCGACGCGGAGGACGGCGGCGGGTCGGCTCGTGGCGAGGTCATGGGAATCACCTGTCCCCTGGCGCGGGCACGGTCGAACCCTCGATCTCCTCCCTGTGGAGAACGCCCCGGGATGTCATGCGATGTGGTCGCCGGAGCAGCCACTTCGCATGACATCCGCCAGCGGCTACCCCGGCGGGAGCTGGTCCAGCTGGTCCAGCTGGATCGCCTGGGTCGGCTCCTCGGCGGCCTCGGGGCGCGGCGGCCGGCCGGGGATGTGCTGCTTGATGATCTCCTCGGTGACCGGGTCGAGGACGATCTCGTGCGAGTCACCGTCGCGTCCGTCGAAGCGCACGGCGACGGTCTCGAAGCCCTTGTGGCGCTGCATCTGCGCGTACATCGCGTAGGCGCGGCGGTCGGCCTCGGTCAGGTCGACCGAGTCGGTGAACGGCGTGAGCAGCGCGCGCGGCCACAACCTGCGGGCCAGCACCACGTTGACCTCGATGCCCAGCACACCCATGATCGCGCCGATGTAGAGCAGGCCCATCAGGCCGAGGACCACACCGAAGGTCTGGGTCATCGAGTTGGCCTCGGCGCTCGCGATGACGCCGGTGACGTAGACGGTGCCGATGTACTGCAGGAACTGCCACAGGACCGCGACGGTGAAGCCACCGGGCGCTGCCCGGATGCCACGGTCCCGGATCGCCCGGGCCGCAGCCAACCGCAGCAGGGCCGTCATGCCGAGCCCCAGGATCACCACGGTGATCAACCGGACCAGCCAGTGGAACCACCCGTGCCGGGACAGCTCGCCGACGACATCGGTCTCGACGAGCACCGCCGAGCCGATCGAGATCACCAGGATCGCGGTCCCCGCGACGGCCAGCAGGAAGAGGCTGTTGACCCGCGTCATCACCGGGTGCGGGCGGCTGTTGCGCGGCACGGCCCAGGCCGCCGACTGCACGTTCTGCAGGGCGAGACCGAGGCCGAGCGCGCCGTACAGAGCCGTGAGTGCACCGACGATGATGCCGCCCGTCGAGCCCTGCAGGCCCTCCGGACGACCGAGCGCGTCACCGATGATCGGGAACTGTCCGAGCGCGGAGTCGAGCACCTGCTCCTGGAGGTTCGGACGGCCCTCGAGGATGAACCCGAGGATCGAGGTGCCGAGCAGCAGGAGCGGGAAGATCGACAGGAACGCGTAGAACGTCAGGATCGCTGCGAGGTAGTTGCCCTGGTCGTCGAAGAACTTGTAGATGACCGCCAGCGGGAAGCCGAAGACCGCGCGGCGGCGCTGCCCGCGATCGATGTCTCCGACAACTCCCACAGGCGCAACCTATGACATCGCCCACGCCGATCCGGGGAGGGGCGGCATCTTGCGCCCACCGGCGCCGCTACCGGCGCCACGCCTCGAACCCCTCGACGAGGGTCGCGCCGGGGTCCACCTCGGCGCCGACGGCGAACCCGAACCGCCGACGCACGTCACGATCGGCGAAGTCCAGGACCCCGCCGACATCGAAGCGGAAGAGCCTCTCCCACTCACCCGAGGCCTGCGCGGCGTACGCCGTCACCTGGCTCCCACGCAGCGCGAAGCCGAGGCGTGAGCCGGGACCGGAGAGGTCGAGGGTGCCGTCCAGGGAACCGAGCGGCTCGGTGACGCCGGTCGCGTCCAGGCCGCCGGAGCGCAGGTCCCAGCCGACCCGACGGAGCCGGTGGTTGTAGCGGATCAGGAGGTGGTTGTCGGCGTCCTGCGCGACGCCCAGGAAGAGCCGGTTGCCCCCGCCGGCGAGCAGCAGGTCCGTGCGCACCGATGCCGCGAAGCGCCGCGAGCGCACCGGCTCCTGGCTGCGCAGGATCGTGTGGGTCGGCTCGGACGCCACCACGGCCAGCGGGGCGCTCAGCGCGACGGACCGGTAGTCGTCCGGGCCGGGGGCCGGGGCGAACAGGTCCAGCTCGGCGAGGTGCTCGGTGAGCAGCCGGCCGAGGCGGGCACGTCGGACCGGCTCGACCTCGGCCAGGTCGGTGGTCTCCGACGGGTCGGTCGACAGGTCGTAGAGCTCGTCGCGGTCATCGCGCAGGTGTCGCACCAGCTTGTAGCGGCCCCGGCGCACGGCGGCATGCGGATGGACGGCGCCGATGTGGTGCGGGTAGGCCCAGAACAGGGTGTCCCGGTCGCTGCTGCCGCCGCGGATGACCCGGGAGAGGTCGATCCCGTCGACCTGGCGGGGCGTCGGTACGCGGGCGAGGGCTGCCGCTGTCGGCAGGACGTCGATCGTGCTCGCCAGCTCGTCGGAGACCTGACCGGCCGCACCGGTGCCCGGCCACCACGCGATCAACGGCACCCGGATCCCGCCCTCGTAGAGCTGGCCCTTGACGCCGCGCAGCGGCTGGTTGGCCGGGCGGTTCGGGCCACCGTTGTCGCTGGTGACCAGGAGCAGGGTGTTGCGGGCGATGCCCTGGGTGCGCAGCTCGTCGACGATCCGGCCGACCTGCTGGTCCACGCTCTCCAGCATCGCCGCGAGCTGGGGGCGCGCGCCCGGGCCGCCGGCGCCCGGCTTGGCGTCGTACTTCGCGACCAGTCCGGGCTTGCCGTCCAGCGTCGTGTGCACTGCGTAGTTGGACACGTGCAGGAAGAAGGGCTCGTCCCGGTGCCGGCGCACGAAGTCGACGGCCTCCTGGGCGAGCCGGTCGGTGAGGTGCTCGCCCGGCGCGCGGGCAGGGAGAGAGGGCATGAAGAAGTACGGATGGAAGTAGTCGCCGCCGCCGATGTAGAGCTGCTCGGAGGCGATCACCTCGTCGAAGCCGTGCGCGAACGGGTTGCCCGGCCGCGAGCGGTAGTCGCCGCTGTAGGTCTCGGTCAGGTGCCACTTGCCGATCAGACCGGTCGTGTAGCCGCGCGGACGCAGCACGTCCGGGATCGTGGTGAGGTCGGTGGACAGGTGCAGGTCGCTGGCCGCGCCCTCGCCGCGCAGGTAGTCGGTGATGCCGGTGCGCCCCGGGAACTGGCCGGTCACCAGCGCGGCCCGGCTCGGGGAGCACAGCGGTGCGGCGGCGTACGCCTGGGTGAACCGGGTGCCCTCCTCGGCCAGCTGGTCGATCCGCGGCGTCTCGTTGAACGTGTTGCCGTAGCAGCCGAGCTCGTCCCACCCGAGGTCGTCGATCGAGACGACGATGACGTTGGGCCGACGCCCGGCGGCCCGCGGAGCCCTTCTGGTCTCGCCCGCCGACCCGACGGCACCCGCGGCGAACGGCACCGCAGCGGCCGCTCCCCCCACCGCAGCACCTCGCAGGACGGTACGACGGGTCGCGGGAAGGGTCTGCCGAGTCATGAGGCGAAATACTACATAGACTTACTCGACATTCACGGGAGCGGGTCTCACTCCGGAGCGCGTTCACCCTCGTCGCGCTGCTCGTCGTGCTGACGGCGCTGCTCGTCGTGGCGACGTCGTTGCTCGTCGGCCCGCTCGCGCAGCTTGCGCAGGAACTCCTCGTCCTTCGCCGGGTCAGCGGCGGCGAACCGGCCGCGGCGCTCGTACTCCGGGAAGTCCGGCGCCGCTCCCTGGTCGCGCGTCAGCGGCCGCTCCGGCGTCGGCCGCCCGGCGACCAGCCAGGCGATCGAGCCCGCGAGGGGGAAGAACAGCACGATGAGGACCCACCACGTCTTGGCGAGGTGGCGGACCCCGTCCTCACGGGCACCGATGACGTCGACGAGGCAGTAGATCCACAGGATGAGGATCAACAGCCCGGGCAGCAGCCTGATCATGGCGTGATCATGCCGGTCCTGACGGCTGCCCGTGGGCGAATTCCCGTGGTGATCGCCCGTCAGGCTCAGTACGACTTCGGCAACCCCAGGCTGTGCATCGCCACGAAGTTCAGGATCATCTCCCGGCTGACCGGCGCGATCCGGCCCAGGCGGGCGGCGACGAGCATGTTGCCGAGGCCGTACTCCTGGGTCAGGCCGTTGCCGCCATGGGTGTGCACCGCGACGTCGGTCGCGTTGCAGGCGACCTCGCCGCCGGCGTACTTGGCCATGTTGGCGTACTCGCCGGCCGTGAAGTCGTCGCCGGCGTCGTAGAGGGCGGCCGCCTTCTGCCACAGCAGGCGGGCCTGCTCCAGCTCGATCTTCACCTTCGCGAGCGGGTGCGCGATGCCCTGGTGGGCGCCGATGGGCTGGTCCTTCCAGACCGAGCGCTCCTTGGCGTACGCCGTCGCCTTCTCGAGCGCGTAGCGGCCGATGCCGCAGGAGAACGCCGCGCCCATGATCCGCTCGGGGTTGAGGCCCGCGAACAGCTGCCAGAGGCCGCCGTCCTCGTCGCCGACCAGCGCGTCGAGGGGAACCCGGACGTCGTCCAGGAACAGCGTGAACTGCTTCTCCGGGGCCTGCCAGGACATCGGGATGGGCTGCTTGGTGAAGCCCTCCGCGTCGGTGGGCACCACGAACAGCGCCGGCTTGAGCTTGCCGGTCTTCGCGTCCTCGGTGCGCGACACGATGAGCACCGACTGCGCCTCGTCGACACCGGAGATGAAGGTCTTCTGGCCCTTGATCACCCAGCTGTCGCCGTCGCGGGTGGCGGTGGTGGTGATCTGGTGGGAGTTCGAGCCCGCGTCGGCCTCGGTGATGCCGAAGGCCATCAGGTGGGTGCCGTCGGAGATGCTCGGCAGCCAGTGCTGCTTCTGCTCCTCGGTGCCGCAGCGAGCGATGATCGAGCCGCAGATCGCCGGGGAGACCACCATCATCAGCAGCGGCGCACCCGCCGCCGCGGACTCCTCGAGGACCGCCGCGAGGTCGGCCATGCCGCCGCCCCCGCCGCCGTACTCCTCGGGGAGGTTGACGCCGAGGAAGCCGTTCTGGCCCATCTCGAGCCACATCTCGGTCATCTTGCCGCCCTCGCGGGCCTGCTTCTCGACGTACTCGCGGCCGTACTTGCTGGCCAGCTTCTTGACCGCCTCGCGCAGCGCGAGGCGCTCCTCGGGCTCGGTGAACATCGTGGTGGCGGTGGACATCAGTTCTCCTCCTCCGAGCCCGCGGGCTCGACGACGGCGAGCACGGTGCCCGCCTCGACCTGCTGGCCCGCGGCAGCGGACAGCTCGGTGACGGTGCCGTCGTACGGCGCCGTGATGGTGTGCTGCATCTTCATGGCTTCCATGACCAGCAGTGCCTGGCCCTCGCGGACGACGTCGCCGACCGCGGCTCGCACGGCGATCACGCTGCCCGGCATCGGCGCCAGCAACGAGCCGGCGGCGACCTGGGTCGACGGGTCGACGAAGCGCGGCACGATCCGCAGCGTCGCGCCACCCCGCGGTCCGTCGACGAGGACCGCCTCGCCGAGGACCCGTACGTCGTAGCGACGGGTGACACCGTCGACGTCGAGCACGACCTCGGTGGGCGAGGCCGTCACGACGGTGACCGGACGCCCGGCATCCGGCTCGGCGAGCGTGTAGCCGCCCACCCCGCCGAACCACGGCACGACGACCTCGTCGGCACCGATCGCGAAGGTGGTCGTGCGCGGACCGGCCACGACGTTGCGGAAGCCCGCTGGGATGCGGGACTGCACACGCGCCGCAAGCCGGCGGTGCTCGGCGAGCGCGACGACCCCGGCGAACGGCACCAGGTCGTCGGATCCGGGCCCGGCCAGGGTCTCGGGGAACTCGCCGTAGAACGACGTCGCGAGGCCCGTGAGGTCCAGGAAGGCCGGGTGCCGCAAGGAGGCAACGAGCTGGTCGCGGTTGGTGACCAGCCCGTGGATCCGGGCCTTCTCCAGCGTCCGGGCCAGGGAGCGCGCCGCCTGCTCACGGGTCGGCGCCCAGGCGATCACCTTCGACAACATCGCGTCGTAGTGGGTGCCGACCTCGTCACCGGACTCGAAGCCGGTGTCGAGCCGGATGCCGTAGCCGTCGAGCGCGAAGGTGTCGTCGTGCTCCACTGCGAGCTCGAGCAGTCGGCCGGTCTGCGGGGCGTAGTCGGCGGACGGGTCCTCGGCGTAGAGCCGGACCTCGATCGCGTGACCCACCGGCACCCGGTCGCCGCTGGTCACCTCGAGACCGCGGCCCTCGGCGACGGCGATCTGCAGCTCCACCAGGTCGACGCCGTGGATCAGCTCCGAGACGGGGTGCTCCACCTGGAGGCGGGTGTTCATCTCCAGGAAGAAGAAGCGCTCCGTGTCGGCGTCGTACAGGAACTCCACGGTGCCCGCGCCGACGTAGTCGACCGCCGCAGCCGCGGCTCGCGCCGCGTCGTGCATCGCGGTGCGCACCGCAGCGGACAGACCGGGGGCAGGCGCCTCCTCGACGACCTTCTGGTGCCGGCGTTGCAGCGAGCAGTCGCGGGTGCCGAAGACCTCGACGGCGCCCGCGCGGTCACCGACCACCTGGACCTCGACGTGACGGCCGCGCTCGACATAGGGCTCGACGAACACGGTGCCGTCTCCGAAGGCGGACGCCGCCTCGGAGGAGGCCTTCTCGACCTCGTCGGCCAGGTCCGCGAGTGCGCGGACGACGCGCATCCCGCGGCCACCGCCACCGGCCGATGCCTTGACCAGCAGCGGCAGGTCCGCCTCGGTCGCCGTGTCGACACCCAGGTTGCCGAGGACGGGGACGCCCGCGGCCTCCATCAGCTTCTTGGACTCGATCTTGGAGCCCATCCGGTCGATCGAGTCCGGGTCCGGTCCGATCCACGCCAGTCCGGCGTCGGCGACCTGGCGGGCGAACGCAGCGTTCTCCGACAGGAAGCCGTAGCCGGGGTGGATCGCGTCGGCACCCGCCTTGCGGGCGGCCTCGATCACGAGGTCGCCGCGCAGGTAGGTCTCGGCGGGCGTGTTCCCCGGCAGTCGTACGGCGACGTCCGCCTCGCGCACGAACGGCAGCCCGGCGTCGGCGTCGGAGTGCACCGCCACCGTCTCGATGCCGAGGCGGCGGGCCGTGCGGAAGACGCGGCGGGCGATCTCGCCACGGTTGGCGACGAGCAGTCGCTGGATGGCCATCAGGCGGGTCCTCTTCCTTCAGCGGATGGGTTTCGACGCGTCATGCTCGTTCCTCGCATGCCGCTGCTCGCTTCATCACAGTCGAAACACCCCGAAGTTCATGGCGCCCTCGATGGGCTGGTTGTCGATGACGGACAGGCAGATGCCGAGCACGGTGCGGGTGTCCCGCGGGTCGATGACGCCGTCGTCGTAGACCATCCCGGACAGGACGTAGGGCAGGGACTGCTCCTCGATCTGGGCCTCGACCATCTGCTTCACGGCGACGAAGCCCTCGGCATCGAAGACCTGGCCCTTCTTCTCCGCGGACTCGCGCGCGACGATCTCGAGGACACCGGCGAGCTGCGCCGGACCCATGACCGAGGACTTCGCGGACGGCCAGGTGAAGAGGAAGCGCGGGTCGTAGGCGCGGCCGTTCATGCCGTAGTTGCCGGCGCCGTAGGACGCGCCCATGATCACCGTCAGGTGCGGCACGGAGGAGTTGCTCACCGCGTTGATCATCTGGGCGCCATGCTTGATGATCCCGCCCTGCTCGTACTCCGCACCGACCATGTAGCCGGTGGTGTTGTGCAGGAACAGCAGCGGGGTGTCCTTCTGGTTCGCGAGCTGGATGAACTGCGCGGCCTTCTGCGCCTCCTCGCTCATCAGGACCCCGCGGGCGTTGGCGATCACCCCGATCGGGTGACCGTGCAGCTGCGCCCACCCGACGCACAACGCCGATCCGTAGAGCGGCTTGAACTCGTCGAAGGGCTGCTCGTTCTCCGGGCTGGTGCCGTCGACGATGCGCAGGATCGCCTCACGCGGGTCGAACGGCTCCTTGAGGTCGGTCGGGATCAGGTCGAGCAGGTCCTCGGGGTCGAGGTCCGGCTCGGCGTACTCCAGCGCACGACCGGTGGGCGGGTTGCCCTTCTTGCGCCAGTTGAGCCGCGCCACGGCGCGGCGGGCGAGCCGGATGGCATCGCGCTCGTCGGCCGCGAGGAAGTCGGACAGTCCGGAGACCCTGGAGTGCATCTCGGCGCCGCCGAGGGTCTCGTCGTCGGACTCCTCACCGGTGGCCATCTTCACCAGCGGCGGACCGGCCAGGAAGACCTTCGCCTGCTCCTTGACCATGATCACGTAGTCGCTCATGCCGGGGACGTACGCGCCGCCGGCCGTCGAGTTGCCGAACACGACGGAGATCGTCGGCTGCTTGCGCGCCGAGGAGCGGGTCAGGTCACGGAACCCGCGACCCCCCGGGATGAAGATCTCCTTCTGCGTGGGCAGGTCGGCGCCGCCGGACTCGGTGAGGTTGATCGAGGGGAGGTTGTTCTTCTCCGCGATCTCGCCGGCCCGGAAGGACTTCTTCAGCGACCACGGGTTGAGCGCACCGCCCTTCACCGTCGGGTCGTTGGCGATGATCATGCACTCGACACCCTCGACCACGCCGATGCCGGTGACGAGCGAGGCACCGACCGCGAAGTCGCTGCCCCAGCCGGCGAGCGGCATCAGCTCGAGGAAGGCCGAGCCCTCGTCGACGAGGAGCTCGATCCGCTCGCGGGCGGTGAGCTTGCCGCGCTCGCGGTGGCGGGCGATGTACTTGCCGCCGGCCTCGACCGCCTTGGTCTGCTCGGCGTGCAGGTCGGCCAGCTTGGCCTCCATCGAGGCGCGGCGCTGCTCCTCGACGGTGGGCTCGTCCAGGCCGATGTCGTCGGTGGCGGTCATGCCTCCACCACCGCCTTCATCTTCTCCAGCGTGGTGCGCATGCCGCGCTCGTTGGTCTTCGTGCGGAGCCGGCCCAGCAGGAGCCAGTAGCCGCGGATGTACCAGGCGGGCGTGAGCTTGAAGTACTCCGTGACGCTGGTGCCGCCGTTCTCCGTCTGCATCCGGTAGCCCCACGTGTTGATCACGTTGCCCTCGAGACCGACCGCGAACTCGAAGACCTCGTGCGGCACGGCAGCGGTGAC
Organism: Nocardioides sp. Root190; assembly: GCF_001428565.1. Classification (GTDB taxonomy): domain Bacteria; phylum Actinomycetota; class Actinomycetes; order Propionibacteriales; family Nocardioidaceae; genus Nocardioides. The sequence goes on from NZ_LMIA01000010.1 coordinate 649,435, forward strand.
GGTGCAGGGCGTCCAGTACGTCGGCCCGACACCGTTGCGCTTCACGTGGCCCTTGAAGCGCGCACCGGCAGCGGGGCCGGTCGCGCCGTGGGTCCACTGCGCCTCGAAGGTCTCCGGCGAGAACTCACCGATCCGGGTCACGTCGCTGACCAGTGCCCAGACCTCCTCCACGGGGGCCTTCATGTGCACGGTCACTTCGCCGCCGAGCGGCTTGAGCAGGTTCATCGTCGTCCCTTCAGGAGTAGCCCAGCAGCTTGGCGGTGAGGTCGGTGAGGACCTCGGTCGCGCCGCCGCCGATGGGCAGGAGTCGGGTGTCGCGGTAGTGCCGCTCGACCTCGGTGCCGTGCATGTAGCCGTAGCCGCCGTGCAGCTGGACGGCCATGTCGGCGACCGCGACGGCCGTCTCGACTGCGGTCTGCTTGGCCATGCAGGCCTCGGCGATCACGCTCTCGCCGGCGACGTGCCGAGCGGCGACGTCGAGCGTGTAGGTCCGCGCGACCTCGGCCTGGCGGCGCATCTCCACCAGCTTGGCGCGCACGACCTGGTTCTTGATCACCGGCTTGCCGAAGGTCTCCCGCTCGCGGCAGTACTGCGCCGCGAGGTCGACGCAGCGCAGTGCGTGGCCGTAGCCCATGAGGGCGAGGAAGATCCGCTCGACGACGAACTGCTCGGCGATGTAGTAGAACGCATGGTTCTCCTCGCCGACGAGGTTCGCCACGGGCACCCGGACGTCCTCGTAGGACAGCTCGGCGGTGTCCGAGCAGTGCCAGCCCATCTTCTTCAGCGAGCGGTTGACCGTGAAGCCGGGTGTGCCCTTGTCGACCACGATCAACGAGAGCCCGCCGTGGCCGGGACCACCCGTGCGGGCGGCGGTCACGACGAAGTCACCGCGCACCGCGGACGTGATGTAGGTCTTGGCGCCGTTGATGACGAAGTGGTCGCCGTCGCGGACCGCGCGCGTGGTGAGGCCGGCGACGTCCGAGCCGCCGTCGGGCTCGGTGATGGCCAGCGACCCGATCCGCTCGCCGCGCAGCGTCGGTCGGACGTAGCGCTCGACCAGCTCGGGCGAGCCGTGGGCGATCATGTGCGGCACGGAGATGCCGTGGGTGTAGAGCGAGGCCATCAGGCCACCGGAGACACCGGCCTCCATCAGGCCCTCCTGCAGCGCGCAGGCGTCGAGCAGGTCGCCGCCGTCACCGCCGAAGTCCTCGCCGTAGCCGACGCTGAGCATGCCGGCCTTCGCGGCCGCCTCGGTGAGGCTGCGCGGCAGCTCGCCGGCGTCCTCCCACTCCTGCAGGCCGGGGATGATGTCGCGGCGCGCGAACTGCGCAGCCGACTCCTTGAGCGCGGCGCGCTCCTCGTTCCAACGCATCAGAGCAGGTCCTCCTGGATGTGGACGATGCGGCTGCGGACCCACTCGCCCAGGCCCTTGGCCTGTGGGTCGAACCGGGTGGACGCGGCGACGCCGTCGCCGAGCAGGCCGTGGATGACGATGTTGACCGCGCCGAGGTTGGGCAGGACGTAGACGTCGACGTCCAGGTCCTTCGCCTCGGGGATCAGCTCGCGCACCTTGCGGGCCTTGATCATCTTCGCGAGCCACTGCACGCGGGCCTCGTACTTGGGTGATCCGTCGTTCTTCACCCACAGCCCGAGGTTGGCGTTGCCGCCCTTGTCGCCGGAGCGGGCGTGCACGAACGAGCCGAGCGGCATCCGTCGGGTGATCGTGTCCGACGGCGCGGGGTACGGCGAGGGCCGGCTCCCCAGCGCCGGGTCCAGCTCGCCGGCGTCGACGAAGTCGGTCGGGTCGGCGATCACCTCCCGGGTCCCGTCGTGGTGGACCACCGTGTGCTCGACGGCGTTGCGGTCGACGTACTCGGGCCGGTAGATGCCGAACGGGGACGGCTTCTGCGGCGGGGTGGTCATCGTGAAGCCGGGGTACGACGCCAGGGCGAGCTCCACGCAGGGCCCGGTGAACGGCTTGCCGAGCGGACCGGCCTCGGGGTCCTTGGCGATGCAGCGCAGCAGGATCGAGGCGCCCTCCTCGGTGTCGGCGTCACCGACCCGGGAAGGGGTCTGCGTCCAGGTGACGTCAGCCGCTGTGAACTGCCCGTCGAGCTGCGAGCGCAGCCATTCGGCCTTCGCGTCGATGTCGAGGCCGGTGAGGACGAACTCGACCTGGTTGCGGTGGCCGCCGAGGGTGTTGACGGCGACCTTCAGCTGCTCGGCGGGCGCCGCGCCGGTGACGCCCGAGATCTCCACCCGGTCGGGGCCGAGCTGGCGCAGCCGGATCGAGTCGAGCCGGGTGGTGACGTCGGGGTTGAGGTAGCGCGTGCTCTGGATCTCGTAGAGCAGCTGGGCGGTGACGGTGTCGACGGTGACCGCCCCGCCGGTGCTGTCGTGCTTGGTGATGACGCTGCTGCCGTCGGCGGCGACCTCGGCGATCGGGAAGCCGAGCGAGGTCGTCATCGGCGCACCCGCCTTGAAGAGGTCGACGAAGCCGGAGAAGTTGCCGCCCGTGGCCTGGGTGCCGCACTCGATCACGTGGCCGGCGACCACCGCGCCGGCGAGGGCGTCGAGGTCGGTCGGCGTCCAGCCGTGGTGGGCGATGGCGGGACCGACGACGACGGAGGCATCGGTGACCCGGCCCGTGACGACGACATCGGCGCCCCGGGTGAGGGCCGAGGCGATGCCGAAGGCTCCGAGGTAGGCGTTGGCCGTCAGCGCACCCTCGAACAGGCCGGCAGGTCGCAGGTCGTCGCCCTCGACGTGGGCGACCTTGACGTCCAGCCCCAGCCCGGTCGCGACCTCACGGACCTTGGCGGCGAGCCCGGCGGGGTTGAGACCGCCGGCGTTGCTGACGATCTTCACGCCCTTCTCCAGCGCCAGGCCGAGGGTGTCCTCGAGCTGGCGGACGAAGGTGCGGGCGTAGCCGAGGTCGGCGTCGCGCAGCGTGTCCATGCCGAGGATCAGCATGGTCAGCTCGGCGAGGTAGTCGCCGGTGACCACGTCGACGCCGCTGCCGTTGCTGGCGCCCTCGAGCTGCTCGCGCAGCGCGGACATCCGGTCGCCGTAGAAGCCGGAGCAGTTCGCGATCCGCAGTGCACCGCTGGCCGAGGAGCCCGTCATGCGACCCCTCCCGTCGACTCGCGACCGCCACCGGCAGGTCCCGCGAACGCCTGCGCGATGCGCAACCAGCGCTCGGCCTCCTCGCCGTGGGCGACCAGGGTGGTGTCGTCGCGGTGGATGCGCTGCGTGACCAGCTGGCAGAACTCGACAGCGGGCCCGGTGACCCGCTGCGTCGCGTCCTCGGGACCCCAGGTCCACGTGTCGCCGCTCGGCGCGACGAGCTCGACCCGGGGCTGGTCCACAGGGACGTCGAGGCCGTTGTTGACGAACGAGAACCCGCGCGTGCGGACCCCGATGTGGGCGACGTGCCGGATCCGGTCGGTGACCGGCGGCGGCTCGGAGATCAGGCTGAGCCGGATCAGGCCGTCGTACACGTCGAGCGAGTGCGCCCAGGTCTCCATGAAGCGCGCCGTGGCCATCGAGGTGGGCGACATCGGCGGACCGAACCACGGCAGCTTGGCGCCCTCGGGGACGGTCCGCAGCGCCGCCAGCAGGGCCGGGCGCGCGTCGTCCCAGCGCGCCATGATCTCCGCGCCCGGGAGCGCGCCCAGCTCGAGCGCGTGCTGGTCGACGAACCCGGTGGGGTCCTCCAGGGCCTGCAGCACGACGGCGTCCCAGGCGTGCTTGCCCTCGTCGCCGTCCAGCGAGCCGGCGGCCAGGACGGCGACCTGGTCGGTCCACAACAGGTGGGCGATCGTGGTCGCGACGTCCCATCCCTCGGCCGGGGTGGGACTGCGCCAGCCCGCCTCGTCGAGTCCCGCGACCACACCGCGGAGTTGGTCGCCCTCCGCTGCGAGGTCGGCGATCACGCCATCGAGCACACTCATCAGGACTCCTTCGTGGTGGTGGTCGAGCCCAGCGCGGCGTCGAGGGTCCGCGCCCATTCCTTGAGGATCCGGCGGCGACGTCGGGCGTCGTCGCCGAGCGTGTTGGCCAGGCCGAGGCCCCGGACGAGGTCGAGCGTGGCCTGGACGAGCTCGCGGACGCCGGCGACCGACTCGTCGGCGCCGAGCAGCTCGACGGTCAACCGGTGCGTCTCGCGACCGACCCGCTGCTCGAGTGGCGCGACCGCCTCCTGCAGTGCGGCGTCGGAGCGGGCCGCGACCCACAGCTCGAGCGCGGCGGTGAACACCGGCGAGCCGAAGTGGTCACCGAGCATCTGGACGACGGCCTCGGTACGGGCCGGACCCTTCGGCAGACGGCTCGCCGCGGCCTCGAGCTCTGAGCCGCGGATCTCCGTCAGGTGGGCCACGGCCGCGACGACGAGGTCGTTCTTTGTCGGGAAGTGGTGCAGCTGGGCTCCACGGCTGACGCCGGCGCGCTCGGAGACCAACGTGGTCGTCGTCCCCCCGAAGCCCCGCTCGACGAGCAGCTCGACCGTGGCCTCCATCAGCCGCGCCCGCATGACCCGGGTGCGCTCCTCCTGGGGAACGCGGGCAGCGGACGTCGTCACGGGGCCAGCATGGCCCGCCTCGAACAAACAGTCAAGCATGACTGTTTGTTTGTGTGCTCGAGGCGGCGCTACGATCAGCCCATGACCGGGACCGACCACCGTCACTCGGCGCGGATCTCCGTGCTCGTGACCGGCGTCCTGGTCGCCCTGGTGGCCGCGCTCCCGACCTCGGTGCTGGCGTTCAGCTCCGATGCGCCCCTCACCGCCGGCATCGCGATGCTGGCCGTGGCCGCCGCCGCGCTGGTCCGTACGACGACCGGCGGCTTGCTCGTCCTCCGGTCGGTGACCCGGCCCGACGCCCGCCAGCCGGCGCCCTGCCTGTCCGCCCGCGTCGCGGATCCCGTCCGGCACCCTGCGCGCCCGCGCGCTCCTGGGACGGTCTGACGCCCGCCATCCGGCGAGCGCCACGACCACCTTCGTCCCTTCGTCCCCAGGAGTTCCCGCATGTCCCTTCTCGACCCGCTGTCCCATGCCCTGGCGGCCGTCGTCGCCACCGCCCACAGCACCGTCACCGCCGTCGGCGCCGACCCGGACGGCGGCGCCACCTGGCTGCTGAGCATCGCCGCCGTGGTCGTCCTGGTCCGCCTCGCCCTGCTGCCCCTGGTGGTGCGGGGCGTGCGCCAGGCCCATGCCGGTGCCCGCGCACGGCCCCACCTGAAACGCCTCGCCGCGAAGTACCCGGACCGACGCGACCCCGAGACGATGCGCGCCTACCTCGCGGAGCGGCGCCAGCTCGGTGCCGAGCACGGCGTCTCGCGACTCGGCTGCCTGCCGACCCTGGCGCAGGTCCCGATCTGGATGGCGCTCTACCACCTGCTCGCGCACGTGAGCGCTGGCACGGCCGTCGGCGCGCTCACCCCGACGCTGGTCGCATCCTTCGGCGCAGCGACGCTCGCGGGCGTGCCGTTGGCGGCCCACGGGTACGCCGGCGGCGGGCTCCACCTCGTCGTGGTCGCCGGCCTGGCCGGGACCGCCGCCCTGCTCGGCTACCTCACCCAGCGGTTCCTGATCCTGCCCACCACCGTCACCGACGACCTTCCCGAGGCGATGCTGAGCGCCCAACAGCTGGTGCCGCTGATCTCGGCCGGCGGCATGCTCGTCGCCGGCGGCGTCGTACCGGTCGCGCTGCTCGCCTACTGGGTCTGCAGCGCGGTGTGGACCTGCGGCCAGTCCGCCGTCATCCGTCGGTGGTTCCCGACGCCGGGGTCACCGGCGGCGCTGCGGCTCGAGCGCTGACGCCAGCTCCGTAGGCGAGGTTGGTCAGGTTGGTCTGGTCTGATTGGTCTGACCGACGTAGACTCCCCCCATGACCGTGACCGTCAACGTGCAGGACGCCAAGACCCGGCTCTCCGAGCTCCTCAAGAACGTCGAGGCCGGGGAGTCGGTGATCATCGCTCGTGCGGGGAAGCCGATCGCCGAGCTGCGGCCGCTGCACCAGGTCGACCTCGTGTTCGGCGGCTTCGAGGTGGAGGTCGACGACGCCTTCTTCGCGCCGCTTCCCGAGGAGGAGCTGGCTGCCTGGGAGGGTTCCGCGCGGTGAACCTCCTGCTCGACACCCACGTCCTGCTGTGGCTGGCTGCCGACAGCCCCCGCGTGGGACCGGAGACCCGCGCGATGCTGTCCGCCGCCGCGACCCGGCACGTCTCGGCTGCCTCCGCCCACGAGATCGCGCTCAAGACGCGACGTGGCACGCTGCCCGGCGGGGCCTCGGTCCTCGACGGCTGGCAGCGGCTCCTGCGCAACCTGCGCGTCACCGAGCTCCTTCTCACGGTCGACCACATGCGGCGCGCCGGCTCCATGGAGTGGACCCATCGCGATCCGTTCGACCGGATGCTCGTGGCGCAGGCCCAGCTCGAAGGGTTGACGTTGGTGACCGACGACTCCGTCGTCCGCGACTTCGAGGACGTCCGGACCCGCTGGACCTGAGCAGCCCCTACCGCGTGCCCTAGTCGATCCGCGCCGTCAACGGCAGCCGCCCGCGGGCACACACCGCGACCACCCCCGCGGTGAGCAGCGGCAGACCGATCACGACGACCGCGATGAGGAGCCACGGGACGTCGAGGCTGGTCGCTCCTGTCTCCCAGTGCCGGGTGAGGGGTCGACTGATCGCGAAGCCGGGGATCAGGCCGACGGGCGCACCCAGCAGGGCACCGACGCCTCCGACGACGAGCGCGTACGACGCCGCGACACCCCGCCGGGTCCGGGGTCGCGCACCGACGGCGGCCATGGTGGCCAGGTCGGGGCGGGCGTCGGAGAGCGCGAGGAAGGTCGCGGTCAGCGTGCCGCCGAGCATCAGGATGCCCCCGAGGAGCGCGAGGACGGCCTGGATGATCCGCACGGCAGGGTCGGTCTGGTAGCCGCGCTCGACGTAGAAGTACGGCGAGGTGCCCAGCGCGGCCAGCGCCTCGTCGATGTCCTGCTGCGCCTCGCTGCTGATCGGACCGGGGATGATCGCCCCCACGTCGCCGACCTCCATGCCGAGCTGCTCGACGACCTCGGGCGACAGGAACGCCACGGCCGGCGAGGTGCCCTCGACCTTCGCGACGGCAGCATCGACCTCGGTCGTGCCGACCAGCTCGGGCTCCCCACCCTCGGGGTCCCACCGGCGTACGTCGACAGCGAGTCGGCCGACGTCGGGGATCGCTCCCAGGTCGTCCTGGTTCTCGTCGTCGAGCAGCACCATGCCGCCCGCGGCGAGGGTGGCGTCCAGCTCGGCGCGATCGCCACCGATGATCTCCAGGTAGTCCGGCACCTCGGACACGACGACGTAGGGCGTGCTGAGTGCCGACCAGTACGACAGGGACAGGACGTCCTCGCCGTCGCGGAACTCCATCTCCAGCTCGCCGTCATCGGTCGAGGTGAGCGCACCGCGCACGGTGACCGAACGACCCTCCGGCAGGTTGCGGTCCAGGATCGCCATCACGGTCGTCTGGTCGGAGTCGCCGAGGGTGACCGAGCCGTAGCCGGCGGGCAGCATCGGGACGTACCTGTCCTCGTTGGCGGCCTCCTGGCTCGCCAGCGCGATGCCCAGCGTGACCACGCCGGCCACCGTCGCGCCGACGGCAGCGACGGCGGGCACGGTGCGGGTCCGGTGCCGGGCCGCGTCACGGGCGGCGAACCGCAGCGCGAGCGGCAGGCGCCCCGCCATGCGGGCCACGAGGCCCACGGCCATCGGCACCAGCAGGATCATGCCCAGCACCGACACGATCGCGGACCCGGCGATCAGGATCGCGGCGCTGCCGCCTCCGTCACCGCCCGCCCCGGCACCGGCCACGGCGCCGGCGATGCCGACGCCGAGCAGGACCAGCCCGAGGATCGGCGAGCGGACGGAGGCCTTGCCCTCGCCGCGGCGGCCGGCGAGCACCGCCACGACGTCCTGGCGCGAGGACGAGAAGGCCGGGACGACGGCGGCGAGCACGGCGGAGAGGAAGCCGAATGCCGCCACCAGGGCCAGCAGCGGCCACGGCACCTCGAACGGCCCGAAGCGGGTGGAGTCGAAGCGCTGCGCGACGGGTACGGCGACGGTGCCGACCGCGACGGCGAGCGCGACGCCGAGCACGCCACCGACGACCCCGATCACCACGCCGGAGGCGAGGACCGTGCGCCGAGCCTGGCGCGGGGTGCCGCCGGCAGCGGCGACGAGTGCCAGCGAGTGCGCCTGGGCCTTGGCCCGGACCGCGAACGCGGGTCCGGCGAGGAGCACGACCTCGAGCAGCACCATCGCCGCGACGAGGGCGAGGACGGTCAGGGTGACCTCGTCGATGCCGCTGTCCATCACGGGCAGCTCAGGGGAGAGCTCGGACGCCGGCGGCAGGTCCGTCAGGACCGCCCGCGACGACGCGAGCACGCCGACGGCATTGAGGGCCTGGACCTCGTCCCACGAGACGGGGCCACCGCCGATCAGCCACTGGCCCATCTCGTCGGGCCCGTCCGCGCCGAAGGCACCGGGCAGCCCGGCCGCCATCGGGTAGCCGCGGGTCGTCGTACGTTCGGCGATCCCGACGATGCGCAGGTCGATCTGCTGCTCACCCTCTCCGGTCTGGCGTACGACGGTCAGGGTGTCGCCGATGCCGGGGCCCCGGTCGGCGAGGGCCTGGTTGACCACGACCTCGCCGGGGCCGGGAGGGTAGGTGCCACGGACCTTCGTGAGGAGCCCGTCGGTCAGCGAGCTGGCGAGGTCGGAGGTGAGGGTCTCGAGGTTGCCGAGTCCCTCGTCGGTCCGGTAGGAGAGCGAGCTGGTCCGGAGGGGTACGGCGGGCCGGTCGGCACCGATGACGTCCAGCACGGCGTCGAGGTCCGCGGTGCCCAGGGTGTCCGGTCCGCCGAACACGTCGTCCTCGCCGATGACGCCGTAGTTCTCGCTCGGGTCGAAGGCCTGCACCACCTCACCGAAGCCGGAGGTCTCGACGTACGCATCGGCCGCGCCCATGCGCCGGTCGAGGCCCTCGACGGAGGAGACGTCCTGGGTGCGCCACACGATCGACGCCGCGCCCACGGCGACGACCGGGAGGCAGATGAGGACGAGCATCAGGAGGGTCTGGCCCTTGCGGCGCATGGCCTCGCGGCGGGCCAGGCGCAGCGCGATCCGCCAGCCGCCCCGCGTGCTCGCGGTGCGGCCCGTCGAACGGCTCATCGGACGGCGTGGTCGGTCAGGACGTCGACCGGGTCGGCGCCGGTCTCGTCCACCACGACGCCGTCGCGCAGGAACACCACCCGGTCCGCCCAGGCCGCGTGACGCGCCTCATGGGTCACCAGGACGCCGGCTGCGCCGGCGTCGCAGCGGGCCCGGAGCAGACGCAGGATCTCCTCGCCCGTCTCGGTGTCGAGCGCACCGGTCGGCTCGTCGGCCAGCACCAGCCGGCGATCGCCGACCACGGCGCGGGCGATCGCGACCCGCTGCTGCTGGCCGCCGGACATGTCGTCGGGGAAGCGGTCGGCGAGCTCGGCGATGCCGACCTCCTCCAGTGCCTTGCGGGCCTCGGCCCGCGCCTGGCGGGCCGAGACGCCGTCGAGCTCGCGCGGGAGGGCGACGTTCTCGGCCGCCGTGAGCGCGGGGATCAGGTTGAAGCCCTGGAAGACGTAGCCGATGGAGGTCCGCCGCATCCGGGCGCGGGCGTCGAGGCTGAGCGTGGTGAGGTCAGTGCCCTCGACGGCGACCGACCCGGAGGTCGGCTGGTCGAGCCCGCCCGCGATGGTGAGCAGGGTCGACTTCCCGGAGCCGGACGGCCCCATCACAGCGACCAGCTCGCCGGCGTACGCCGTGAAGGAGATGCCGCGCAGGGCGTGCACCTGGTGCGGGCCGGTGCCGTGCACACGGGTCACGTCACTGAGCCGCAGGACGGCATCGGCGCTCATCGCGCACTCCTTGCATCGGTGGGGACCTGGGCCTGCTCGGGACGGGGACGGGTGGTCCGCAGCCGGTCGCGGGCCTCGGCGAGCCAGCGCCGCTCGGCGTGGGCCAGGCGGCGGGCGTGGTCGAGATCGGCCGTGGTCATCGGGGGCTCCGCTCGACGGGCGCACCCGGCTGGGTGGTCTGGGCGGTCTGGGCCGGGCTGCCCTGCCGCGCCCCCTCCACCGCGGCCCGTCGCAGCCGGGCCTCGCAGTGGTCGAGCCAGCGGATCTCGGCCTCAGCGGCGAACACCAGCGAGTCGAGGACGAGGGACCAGGCCAGCTCGGCGGGCTCGAGGCCGGTGGTGCCGGCCTGCCGCTTGAGACGGGTGTAGTCCTGCAGGGCCGCCATCGTCGCGCTGCGCTGCTGCTGGATCACGGTGCCGACGTCGACGCCGGGAACGGTGACCGCGAGTGCGAGCTTGATCGCGAGCTCGTCGCGCGGCGGCTGGGTGCGCGCCACCGGGGTGGTGAACCAGGTGGCGACCTCCTCGCGACCGGCATCGGTGATCCGGTAGATCACGTGCCCCTCGGTGTCCTCCCCCTGCGCAGACGCGAGTCCGTCCCGCTCGAGCCGGGTCAGGGTCGTGTAGACCTGCCCGACGTTGAGCGGCCAGGTCGTGCCGGTGCGCTGCTCGAACTCGGTGCGCAGCTGGTAGCCGTACATCGGCTGCTGCTCGAGCAGGGCGAGCAGTGCGTGCTTGACGGACATCGTTCCTCCGAGGGAAGTACATACTGGGTATGGACATGTATACCCGGTATGCCCGGCCATGTCGAGCCGACCGATGCACCAGACTGGACGCATGACGACGATCCTGATCACCGGTGCCTCCAGCGGCCTCGGCGCGGAGATGGCACGGCAGTTCGCGGCCCGCGGGCACGACCTCGGGCTCGCGGCCCGTCGTACCGAACGGCTGGAGGAGCTGAGGGACGAGATCACCGCCGCGCACCCCACGACCCGGATCGCTGTCCGTGCCCTGGACGTCACCGACCACACCGCGGTCTTCCGGGTCTTCGGCGAGCTCCGCGACGAGCTCGGACGGCTCGATCGGGTGGTCGTCAACGCCGGCCTCGGCAAGGGCGCCCGGCTCGGCACCGGCCGGTTCGAGGCCAACCTCGAGACCGCGATGACCAACTTCGTCGGCGCACTGGCCCAGACCGAGGCGGCGATGGAGATCTTCCGCGCCCAGGAGTCCGGGCACCTGGTGATGGTGTCCTCGATGTCGGCGATGCGCGGCATGCCGTCGGCGATGACGACCTACGCCGCCACCAAGGCCGGCGTCGCCCACCTGGCCGAGGGCCTGCGCACCGAGCTGCACGGCACGCCGCTGCAGAAGAAGATCAAGGTGACCGTGCTCTACCCCGGCTACATCCGCTCGGAGATGAACGACCAGGTCGAGCAGTCCACCCCGCTGATGTCCTCGACCGAGAAGGGCGTGCAGGCGATGGTCTCCGCGATCGAGAAGGAGGTCGGCGACGCCTGCGTGCCAGCCCTCCCGTGGGCCGCGATGGCGCCGGTGATGAAGCACGCTCCGCTCGGCGTGCTCAAGAAGCTGATCTGACGCACCCGGAGGGCCCAGCGGTGGAAGGGGGGGTTCCACCACCGGCCCACATCCCCCCGGGTGCGACAGGGTCCACGCTAGGGAGCGGCACTTCACAGATGCCGCTCCCCAGTGTGAACGGGCTGACTACGGGGTGGTGTCGACGTAGACGAACGTGGAGTTCGGTGCTCCGTCGTAGCCCAGCAGGCCGAAGTAGTGCGCGTCGGCCTCCAGTCCGCTCCACGTCAGGTCGAACGACGTGTCGCCCCCGGTCGTGACCGGGACCGGGTTGGGTACGGCGGTCAGGTTGCCGACCGACGGCGAGCCGCCGAGGTCGTAGACCCGCAGCGAGTACGGCACCGGATCGCCCTGGCTGCCGGCCGAGAATGCGTCGACCTCGACGATGTAGGTGCCGGCCGGAGCGCCCTCGAGCGAGAACGTCTCGCCCGGCGAGGGGGTGGCCACCTCGCCTGCGACCGCGGTGATCGAGCCGGGATCGCACGAACCCGAGGCGTAGACGTACATGTCGAGGTCACTCGTCGCGTCGGGAGCGACCAGGTCGAACTGCGCCAGCTCGCTGCCCTCGCCGATCGTCACGCACTCGAGCGTGTAGTCACCCACGGCGATGGAGCCCTCCGCGACCTGGCCCTTGACCAGACCCGCGGTGGAGACCTCGAGGTCGCCGTTGAAGCCCCCCGTGATCGGCACCTCCAGCGAACCCTCCACGCCCGTTCCGTCGACCGCGGTCGGCGCCTTGACCGACACCGGACGCAGCGCGACGGGCAGACGCACCGTGGTCGTCCCGGTGAGCGTGATGTGCCCGAAGGCCCACTGGCTCAGGGGCGCGGTGGTGCGCTCGAAGGTGAAGTCGATCTTCGTGTCCTGGCCGGACCGCTTGGCCGACACCGTCGACCTGCTGGCCTTGCTCTTGAAGCCCGGCACGTCGACCTTGACCTTCCACGAGCCCTTGCGGGCCGAGGTGAAGGTGCGCGAGAGCGTGGTCGAGGTCATCACGTGGCCCTCGGCCAGCGACGGCAGGTTCACCGCGTTGGGCGCGAGCGCCGGCACTCCGGTGTCCAGGCCGAGGCCGGTGATGTAGCCGTACCACTGCTCCCAGTCGGACAGGACGAACAGACCCGGGTCGAGGAACGCCTTCGCGTTCACGTGCCCGGCGCCCTGCGCGAACAGGTCCTTCGACGCCTTGCCGTCTGCCGTCTTCAGGTCGGTGGCCGTCGTCATCATCGCCGACTTGATCTGCATCGGAGCCCACCGCGGGTGCTCACCCTGGATGAGCGCGGCGAGACCGGCGATGTGCGGAGCCGACATCGACGTACCGGAGTAGAGGTCGTAGTCCCGGCCGTGGTTGGTCGGCGGGGCGACCGCTGCGAGGACGCTCACGCCCGGGGCCGAGATGTCCGGCTTCAGCAGGTCGCTGTCGTCGGAGGCCGCGGGGCCACGCGAGGAGAAGCCGGCGATCTGCGGGACCGGGGTGACCTTGCCCGACAGGTTGCCGAGCTTGAACTGCGCCGTGGCGTTGGCACCTGCGGAGTCGAGGTAGTCGTAGACCTTCGGCGCATCGGTGTCGGCGACGTGGATCGTCGGCACGGCGTGGAAGTCGGCGTCCAGGCTGCCCTCGGTGATGTTGACGAGCAGGACGCCCACACCACCGGCGCGGAGCACCTCCTCGCTCTTGACCACCCGGTCGTAGGTCCCGCGCTGGCACACCACGATCGCACCGGTGACCTTGGCGGGGTCCAGGCTGTCGGGCGCGCAGAGCGCCGTGTTGCCCTCGCTCTCCGAGCCGTTGCCGGCCGTGGCAGCGTCCACGAGCCTGGTCGCGGGCAGCGGGGTCTTGCTGATCGAGGCACCGACCAGCTGCTGGCCGTTGCCGAGCACCACGGTGTTCTCGAAGCTGGTGTGCGTGCTGGCCGCGACCGTGGTCACCCACGGGCTGTTGTGCGCGACCGTGGAGGCACCCGGGCCCTCGTTGCCGGCCGATGCGGCGACGAAGACGCCCGCCTCGGCAGCACCCTCGAAGGCGATCTCGGCGGCCTCGAGGACGGTGTCCGTCGGACCCGAGATCGAGTAGTTGATGACGTCGACGCCGTCGGTGACGGCCTGCTCGATGGCCGCGACGAGGTCGGAGGTGGTGCCCGACGCACGGCCGTCAGCGGTGGCCCACAGAGCCTTGTACGACGCGATCTTCGCGCCCGGCGCGACACCACTGATGTCGCCGAACTCGACGCCCTCGGTGGCGACGTCGCTGACCGGGTTGCCGGCAGCGGTCGACGCGGTGTGCGATCCGTGGCCGTTGCCGTCACGCGGGGAGATGAAGTCCTCCTCGACGGTGCGCGCCTCGCCGTACCCGTCGACGAACGAACGGGCCGAGATCAGCTTGCTGTTGCAGTTGGCGAGGGTGAACTCCTCGCCGGTCTCGCACTCACCGCGGAAGAGGTTGCCGTCGGACTTCTTCATCGAGGTGATGGAGCCGCTGATCTTGACCTTCCACCTCCCCTGCGGGTCGCTGGTCAGCTTGCTGCCCTTGAAGGACTTCGACTCGGGCCAGATGCCGGAGTCGATGATGCCGACGACGATGCCGTCGCCTGCCCTGCTCTGGCCGCCGACCTGCTTCCAGACGCCCTTCTTGCCGCTGAGGCCGAGGAAGTCGGGGGTGTTCCACGTGTCGGCGTAGACCAGCGAGTCCTTCTGGACGGTCAGCACGCTGCGGTCCGTGGCCAGCTCGGTGGCCTGCTTCGCGGTCAGGTCCGCGACGAAGCCGTTGGCCGAGATCGTGTAGTGCTTGGTCACCTTGAAGCCCAGGTCCTTGCCGAGGCGGTCGTGCGAGGCCCGCAGCTTGGTCGTGTACGACGCCACCCCGGCCTTCTTCGCGTCGAACTGCTGGCCCGCGTCGGCCCGCGTCGCGTCGGCCGTGGAGGCGGGCGGAGCCGCCAGCATCACGACGTAGCGACCCGCCTTGTAGCGGGTCAGGTCGGCCTTGTCGGCCGACAGGCCCGCACCGTCCGCTGCTCCGGGACCCGGGTCGGGGTCGGCGAGCGCTGGTGCCGCGAGGGTGAGGGTGATCCCGAGGACGGCGGCGAGGGCCACCATCAGCATCGAGGAGAGACGACGGGCGCGATCTGCGCCCGCGGAAAGGACGTGCATGGATGGTCCTCCGGTCCGAGAAGGCGGCGGGCCCGAGCGACCGCGCCGTGGCGGAAGATCATTCCGCCAGGCTCAGCCAACCCACGAAGATCCACCGCGTCAAGGCTCTTGCGACAGGAGGACTCGTTCTTTACCCAGTTGTTGCCCGTAACGCCCGCTCAGCGGTAGGTGACCAGCTCGCGCGGCAGGTGCGGGTGCTCGTTGAAGGTCAGCAGCCGCGCACCGGTCGCGCCGACGATCACCCGGGTCACCGAGGAGTTGGCGATGACGGTGTTGAAGCGGGCCCACACGGGTCCGAGCTCTGCCCCGTCGGGTACGACGAGCGCGGCGGCCAGCGCTGCGATCACGCCACCCGAGGTGACGACGAGCGCGGGCCCGGGGAGTGCGGCGAGCCGCTCCAGGGCGGCCCTCGACCGGGCGACGAATCCGTCGTACGGCTCCGGGTAGCCGCTCTCCGCCCCGGCCGCGGCCCAGTGCTCGGTGGACACCTCGAACTGCTCCTGGAACGCCCGGCGGTCGATGCCGTGGTCGAGGGGGACACCGGTGATCTCGGAGTGACGGGCCAGGATCGCGAGGTGGTCGAACTCAGCCCAGTCCTCGTCGATGCCCGGGTCGATGCCCGGAGCGGCATCGAGGCCGGCGCCCTCGGCGAGGGCCTCCCACGTCTCGCGGTGCCGACGCATCCCGCCGTGCACCACCGAGGCGGGCACCGGACCGTGCTCGGCGAGCCAGCGGCCGAGCACCCTGCCCTGCTCCCAACCGGTCTCGGAGAGCACGTCGTAGTCGTCGGTCCCGAAGGACGCCTGGCCGTGGCGGACCAGCAGCAGGATCCCCATCAGCCGTCGATCCCCGCGAGGATGCGGCGGCAGCGCGCCTCGAAGCCGGCGACGGCCGGGCCGAAGGCGGCGTAGGCCTCGTTGGTCGTCTGGCCGTGGACGTAGCGGTACCAGATCTGCTGGGCGATCACGGCGAAGCGGAACAGCCCGAAGACCTCGTAGAAGCGCCATTCCTCGGGGGTGAGGGCCAGGCCGCTGCGTTCGAGGTAGGCGTCGATGACCTGCTGGCGGGTCCACATGCCGGGGTCGGCGGTGGGCTGGCGCCGCGTCATCTGGAAGAACTCGTCGTCGTCAGCCTGGACCCAGTAGGCCAGCGTGCAGCCGAGGTCCATCAGCGGGTCGCCGACCGTCGAGAGCTCCCAGTCCAGGACGCCGATGATCCGGGTCGGGTCGTCGGGCGCGAGGACCATGTTGTCGAGTCGGTAGTCGTTGTGGATCATCGCCGAGCGCACGTCGGCCGGCTGGTTCGCGTCCAGCCACCCGGTGATGTCCGACCAGTCGCCCGTGTCGTCGGTGCGCGCGTTGGCCAGCCGGGTGATCCACCCGCCGACCTGCCGGGCGACGTACCCCTGGCCCTTGTCGAGCGCGGCCAGTCCGGGCACCCCGGTCGCGGCACTGACGTCGACGGAGTGCAGCGCGACGAGGGTGTCGACCGCGGCGTCGCAGAGGTCGCCGGCCTGTTCGGGGGTGATCGCGAACCCGAAGCCGCGACGCGGGATCAGCCCCTCGAGGCGCTCCATCACGTAGAGCTCGCTGCCGATCGGGCTGCTCGCCTCGTCGGCGTACGCGACCATCGTCGGCACCTGGGAGAAGACCGGCTTGAGCGCGTCCTGGATCCGGAACTCCCGGCCCATGTCGTGGGCGCCCTTCGCCTTCGTGCCCGCAGGCGGGCGGCGCAGGATCAGCTCCGGACCCTCGGCCATCCGCAACAGGTAGGTCAGGTTCGATGCGCCGCCGGGGAACTGGCGCACCTCGGCGATCGGGCCGCGGTCCAGCCAGGCGGCCACCGCGGCCACGTCGAAGGCGTCCTCACCGCGGACCGGACGGGACTCGTCGCTCATGCCTGCTCCGCGATCTTGTCGAGCTTGCGCGCCTGGGCCCGCATGACGGCGTCGTACGACGCCCGGTCGGTCTGCTTGAGCTGGACCGCTCCGCGAGCCGCGTCGTCCGGGATGATCACCTCGGTGCCGACGTCGATCGCGTCGAGCACCGCAGCGGCGATGTCGTCGGCGCTGATCGGGCTGTCCTCGACGAGCTTGCTCATCACCGACTGCAGCGCCGCGTCGCGGCCCTCGACCCCGGCCATCAGGTTGGTGCGGAAGTAGGAGGGGCACACGACGTGCGCGCTCACCCCGTGGGCGGCGAGCTCGTGGCCGGTGGTCTCGGTCAGTGCGACGACGGCGGCCTTGGTGGCGTTGTAGCCGGCCATCCCGGCCGGGTGCACGAGTCCCGCGAGGGAGGCGACGTTGACGATCCGGCCGCTGCCCTGCTGCTTGAAGACCGGAGTGAAGGTCGCCGTACCCCGCACCGCGCCGAGGAGGTTGATGTCGACCAGCCGCTGCCACTCGTCGATGCCGGCCACGTCGAGGCGCCCGCCGCCGGCGATGCCGGCGTTGTTGACGAGCACGTCCAGCCCACCCCAGGTCTGCGCGACGTGATCGCGCACCGCGGCCCAGTCGGCGTCGCTGGTGATGTCGAGGGGATGGATGCCCTCCCCCGGCGTGCGGTCGGTGCGCAGCACCGTCGCCCCCCGCACCTCCCAGGCGCGGGCGAGGGCGGCGCCGAGGCCGGAGCCGGCGCCAGTGATCAGGACTCGAACCGATCGATCGTTCACCCGGCCGAGACTAGCGACTGGGGTGCGACTACGCCGCGACCACCGCGACGACCACCGCCCGACGCACCGGATCCTCCCAGCGGCGCACCGCACGAGCGACCCGGAGCCCCGACACGAGCAGGAACGCCGCAGTCGCGGCGAGAAGGAGGTCGGTCCGCCCGCCAGCGGCGAGCGCACCGAGCAGCAGGCTGGTGAACGTGGTGGCCATCGCGAGACGCAGCGAGTAGCCGACCATGACCAGCGGTGGCGCCGGCGTGGCCCGGGCCGAGCGCAGGTCGACCGCGTGCGGGCGCGCGGCGGACCAGCGCAGACCGGCCGAGACGGCCTGGCCGACCACCACCAGCAGCGCGAGCACGACGCCCGCCAGCTCCGCGAACGACGGTACTCCCGCGCGCACGGCCCCCAGCACCACCGTGACGAGGCCCGCGCCGAGCAGCACCTCACCGAGCACGCAGGCCCGGGCGAGGAGGACCGTGCGCGGTGCGACCGGCAGGGTCTCGCGCCAGAGCATCCCGCGACCGTCGAGACACCAGAGGTTGACGCCGAACAGCAGCACGCAGCCCGAGGCGACCAGGCCCGGGAGGAGCACGAGTCCGCTCCAGTCCAGTCCCCCGGCGAGGGCCACCGCCCCCGGAGCGATCGCGAGGAGCCAGGTCCCGCGGCGCAGCGGGACGCTGCGCCACACCGAGGCGCGGTCGATCCGGCGGAGCACGGCGAGGTCGGAGCGCGGGTCGGGGCGCGCCTCATGGGTCCGGGTCTCGAGTCGGCCCTCGTCACGGGGCATGCGCCGGGACGCCAGTTGGGCGAACCTGCCGCCGATCACGGTCCAGCCGACCGCCGCGCCCACGAGGAGCACCAGGGCGAGAGCGACGGGCAGGCCGCGCGGCGACGCGACCACGTCCGCCACCGCACCGGCAGGTCCGCCGACGAGCAGGCGCCGGCCCTCAGGCAGGGCTCCGGCCAGGGCGAGGAGGGCGACCAGGCCACCCACGACGCCGCGCACGATCGCCAGCCCGCGCGGCCCGCGGCGCACGCACTCCACCGCCCACGCCACGGCCTGGCCGAGCGTCGTCGCGGCGAGGATCCAGGCCAGGGTGACGGCCTGGGCGGCCAGCAGCCGGCCAGGTCCGGCGATGCTCGCGCTCAGGCCGAGCAACGCCCAGGTCTGGATCAGCCAGCCCGTGTTCAGCGGCGCCAGCAGCAGGGCCCCGAGGTGGTCGGTCATCGGACTGATCGGGTGGATCGAGGCCGGGTCGCGGGCCAGGAGCTCGCGACCACCGGCCCCTGCGACTGCGCCACCGACGCCCACCACGACCAGCGCGGCCAGCCCGGCCGGCAGCAGCGGTGCGAGGTCACGGTCGAGGTGGATCCAGGCGGGGGCGAGGGCGGCGAGCACGGTGAGTGCGGCCATGGCGACCAGCGCAGCAAGCGCAGCCCGCGGGCGTCGTACCGTCGCGGCGCGGAACCACAGCAGGTGCCGGACGTCGCGAACCGCCCGGCGCAACTCGGACGGTCCCGCCTCAGCCGACAACTCAGCCGGCGAGGAGTGCGCGGTAGGCACGGGCACCCTCGTCACCGGCCATGAAGCCCGACGAGATGGTGGCCATGCGGGTTCCTCCGCGCAGCACCGCCACCTCGGAGCAGACCTCGACCGCGAGGTCGCGCAAATGGGTCGAGACGATCACGGCCGCACCACCGGCGCGGGCGTCCTGGATCACCTCGAACGTCGCCTCGACGCCGACCGGGTCGACGCCGTCGAACGGCTCGTCCAGCAGCAGGACCGCGGGCTCGTGCAAGGCGGCGAGGACCACACTCAACCGTCGCGACATGCCATGGCTGAAGCCGGCGGTCACCCGGTGCGCGACGTCACCGAGGTCGAATCGCTCCAGCAGGGCCCGACCCCGCGCCTCCCAGTCGACGAGGCCGCGGAGGCGGGCGTTGAGCTGCAGGTGCTCCCACGGCGTCGCGCGGGGCACCAGCCCGCCGACGTCGGGGCAGTAGCCGACGACCCGCTTCGCGTCGAGGCTCTCCTCGCGCACGTCGTGCCCGCCGACGACGGCGTAGCCGCCGCTCGGAGGTACGACGCCCGCCAGGACTCGCATCGTGGTCGACTTGCCCGCACCGTTGCGCCCGAGCAACGCCATCGCCTGGCCCTGGTCGACGCGCAGGTCGACCCCGGCCACGGCTTCGACCGTGCCGAACTGCACCCTCAGGTCGTCCACCAGGACGCCCCGGAACGAATGATCCCCCGTCATCGGTCCATCGTGGTCGGCGCGCCGGCCGCACGACACCGCCGGACCGCCACGATCGGGTAGTCCGTTGGGACCAGGACCCCCGTTGGTCGAGGAGGCCGCCCGCGGCCGTCTCGAGACCTCCGGGCACGGTGCACCCGTTGGTCGAGGAGGCCGTCCGCGGCCGTCTCGAGACCTCCGGGCACGGTGCACCCGTTGGTCGAGGAGGCCGCCCGCGGCCGTCTCGAGACCTCCGGGCACGGTGCACCCGTTGGTCGAGGAGGCCGCCCGCGGCCGTCTCGAGACCTCCGGCGCCGGTCGCTGCGCGACCTCCTCGACCAACGGGCCGCCGGTCGCTGCGCGACCTCCTCGACCAACGGGCCGCGTCAGCTGTTCTGCGGGAAGCCCAGGTTGATCCCGCCGTGCGACGGGTCGAGCCAGCGCGAGGTGACGGCCTTCTCGCGGGTGAAGAAGTCGACACCCTGCGGGCCGTACGCCTTCGCGTCCCCGAACAGCGACGCCTTCCAGCCTCCGAAGGAGTGGTAGGCGACGGGCACCGGGATCGGGACGTTGACGCCGACCATCCCGACCTCGACGTCGAGCACGAAGCGCCGCGCCGCGCCGCCGTCGTTGGTGAAGATCGCGGTGCCGTTGCCGTAGGGACCGCTGTTGACCAGCTCGACCCCGTCCTCGTACGACGCCACGCGCACCACCGACAGCACCGGGCCGAAGATCTCGTCGGTGTAGACCGTCGAGGTGGTCGGCACCTTGTCGAGCAGTGTCGGGCCGAGCCAGAAGCCCTCGGCAGCACCGTCGACCTCGACCTCCCGGCCGTCGACCACGACCGTCGCTCCGTCGGCCTCGGCGACGTCGAGGTAGCCCGCGACCTTGTCGCGGTGCTCGCGGGTGATCAGCGGTCCCATGTCGCAGGAGCGGCGGCCGTCCCCGGTGACCAGCTTGCCCATCCGGTCACTGATCTTGGCGATCAGGTCGTCGGCGATCGGCTCGACCGCCACGACGACGGAGATCGCCATGCACCGTTCGCCGGCGGAGCCGAACCCTGCATTGACGGCGGAGTCGGCGACCAGGTCGAGGTCGGCATCGGGCAGCACCAGCATGTGGTTCTTGGCGCCCCCGAGGGCCTGGACCCGCTTGCCGTGGGCCGTTCCGGTCTCGTAGATGTAGCGCGCGATCGGGGTCGACCCGACGAAGGAGATGGAGGCGATGTCGTCGTGGGTCAGCAGGGCGTCGACGGCCTCCTTGTCACCGTGGACGACGTTGAGCACGCCGGCGGGCAGGCCCGCCTCGTGGAACAGCTCGGCCAGCCAGTTCGACGACGACGGGTCCTTCTCGCTCGGCTTGAGGACCACGCAGTTGCCGGTAGCGATCGCGATCGGCAGGAACCACAGCGGCACCATCGCCGGGAAGTTGAACGGCGTGATCACCCCGACGACACCGATGGGCTCACGCAGCGAGTAGACGTCGACGTCGGTCGAGACGCCGAGGGAGTAGCTGCCCTTG
The DNA here is from genome assembly GCF_001428565.1 of Nocardioides sp. Root190. Classification (GTDB taxonomy): domain Bacteria; phylum Actinomycetota; class Actinomycetes; order Propionibacteriales; family Nocardioidaceae; genus Nocardioides. The sequence goes on from NZ_LMIA01000010.1 coordinate 670,527, forward strand.
GCCAGGTGCGGCATCCCGCACGCGAACTCCACGACCTCCAGGCCACGGGCGATCTCGCCGGCCGCGTCGGAGAGCACCTTGCCGTGCTCGGAGGTGAGGATCTCGGCGAGCTCGCCGCTGCGGGCGTTCAGCAGCTCGCGGAACTTGAACAGCACCTGCTGACGACGCGCGATCGAGGAGCGGCCCCAGTCGGCGAAGGCGGCCGTCGCGGCCGCCACGGCGGTGTCGACGTCGGCGGCCGACGCCAGCCGGACCTGCTTGGTGACCACGCCGAGGGCGGGGTCGTGGACCGGTGCGGTGCGGGTCGACGTGCCGGGGTTGGTGGCGCCGGCGATCCAGTGGTCGAGTGTTTCGGTGGTCATCTCTAGAGCTCCTCGTCGAGCAGGGTGAGTACGGCTTCGTACGTCGCCAGGGCCTCGGCCACCTCGTCGGCGGTCACGACACAGGGCGGGACGACATGGATCCGGTTGTCGGAGATGAAGGGGATCAGGCCACGGCCGAGCATCTCGGCCTTGGCCCTGCCCATCAGCGCCGCGGGTAGGTGCGCCCGGGTGGCGCGATCGGCGACCAGCTCGAGCGCCCAGAAGACGCCCGTGCCGCGCACCTCGCCGATGACAGGATGCTTCTCGGCGAGCTCGCTCAGGCCGGGCCCGATCACCTCGGCGCCGATCTTCTTCGCGTTGTCGATGATCCCCTCGCCGGCCATCGCGTCGATGGAGGCGACGATGGAGGCGGCCGCGAGCGGATGCCCGCTGTAGGTCAGGCCGCCCGGGAACACCCGGTCGTCGAACGTCGTGGCGATCGCATCGCTGATCACGACACCGCCGACCGGCACGTAGCCGGAGTTCACACCCTTGGCGAAGACGATCAGGTCCGGCGTGACGTCGTGGGCATCGAAGGCGAACCACTCGCCGGTGCGGCCGAAACCTGCCATCACCTCGTCGAGGATCAGCACGATCCCGTGCTCGTCGGCCAGGGCACGCACCCCCGCGAGGTAGCCCGGCGGGGGCACGAGGATGCCGGCGGTCCCGGGCACGGTCTCGAGCAGGATCGCCGCGATCGTGGACGGTCCCTCGCTCTCGATGATCCGGCGCAGGTGCTGCAGGGCCCGCTCCCCCTCCTGCTCGGGCGAGCTCGCCCAGAACTCCGAGCGGTAGAGGTAGGGCCCGAAGAAGTGCACGTGGCCGCGGGCGTACTCGTTGGGCATCCGGCGCCAGTCGCCGGTCGAGACGATCGCCGCTCCCGTGTTCCCGTGGTAGGAGCGGTACGTCGAGAGCACCTTGTCGCGACCGGTGTGCAGCCGCGCCATCCGGATGGCGTTCTCGTTGGCATCGGCGCCGCCGTTGGTGAAGAACACCTTGTTCAGACCGGCCGGCGCACGCGCCGCGATCCGCTTCGCGGCCTCACCGCGGGTGAGGTTCGCCGTGGCCGGCCCGATCGTGGCCAGGATGGCGGACTGCTCCTGGATCGCGGCCACCACCGACGGGTGCTGGTGGCCGATGTTGACGTTGACCAGCTGGCTGGAGAAGTCCAGGTAGGTGCGCCCGGAGTGGTCCCAGACCCGGGAACCGAGACCCCCCGCGACGACCAGTGGCGCGAGCGCCGCCTGGGCACTCCACGAATGGAAGACGTGCTCTCTGTCGAGCTGCGCCGCGAGGGTGTCCCGGTCCTGGTCCATGAGCTACTTGCCGCCTTCCTTGAGCTCGACCGTGATCGGCTCGTAGTCCTTGCCGAGGGTGTCGACACCGTCGGCCTCGAGCTCGGCGAGCGCCTTCTCGACGTACTCGTTGCTGTACGCCGTGGCCGGCGGCTCCTTGCTGATGATCGACGCGCCGGTCTCGTTCTTGGTGTTGAGAGCGATGTCGACGGTCTGCTTCCACGCGGCCTCGTCGATCAGGCCGACGCCGTTGGTGGAGGGCCACAGCAGCTTGTTGACCTCGTTGGTCATCCAGAGCTGGTGGCTGGTGCCGAGCTCCGAGCCGGACTCCGCCACGATCGTCGCGGCCTCCTCCGGGTTGTCGCGGACGAACGCCCAGCCCTTGATCGAGGCCTTGATGAAGGCCACGGTCTGCTCCTCGTACGCCGCGTCGGACAGCTTCTCGGTCTGCGCCCAGATGGCGTCCTGGAGCATCGCCGAGCCGGCGTCGTTCCAGTCGATGACGTTGAGGTCGTCGGGCGTGAAGAGCTCGCCCGTCTCCGGGTTGACGGTCTCGAGGACCTGGGCGTACTCGTTGTAGGTCATCGCCTGGGCGGCGTCGATGTCACCGGCCAGGAAGGCGTTCATGTCGAACGCCTGCTGGACCAGGTTGATGTCGCCCACCCCGACACCGGCCTCCTGCATGCCGGCGAACAGCTCCCACTCGTTGCCGAAGCCCCAGCTGCCGACGGCCTTGCCCTTGAGGTCGGCGGGCGAGGTGATGTTCTTGTCCTTGAAGGAGATCTGCGTGGTGGCGCTGCGCTCGAAGATCTGCGCGACGTCGGTGATCTTGGCGCCCTGCTCGATCGATCCGAGCACCTTCGGCACCCACGAGATGGCGTAGTCGACGTCGCCGGAGGCGAGGACGTCCTGCGGCACGATGTCGACACCACCCTCGACGATCTTCACGTCCAGGCCCTCGTCGACGTAGAAGCACTCCGCGACGGCGGCGTAGTAGCCGGCGAACTGGGCCTGGGAGACCCACTGGAGCTGGAGGGACACCTCGGTGAGGTCACCGGCGTCCCGTGCTTCTGTCGTGCGTGCTGCGCAGTCCTCGTTGGCGGCGACGTCGACCTCCGAGTCGTTGCCGTCGTCCTCGCTCCCACATCCGGAAGCGACCAGTGCGAGGGCGGCAGCGGCGGCGCCCAGCTTCAGTGTTCTCTTCATTCGATTCTCCTGTTTTCCTCGGGGGTGGGTGTCCGAGATCGGGTGGTCCAGAACGGATCAGGTGGGCCGGAGGTGGCGCGAGAACCACAGCTCGACCAGCAGGGTGACGATGTAGAACAGCAGGCCGAGCACGATCGCTCCGCTGACGTAGGCCCATGCCAGCGGGTAGTTGCTGCTCGCGGCCGACGAGGTGATCGACTTGCCGAGACCGCCGATCGGGCCGCCGAAGTACTCCGCGATCAGCGCAGCGATGACGGCCAGCGAGGACGCCACGCGCAGGCCCGTGAAGACGTACGGCGTCGCGGTCGGCAGCGTCACGGTGCGCACCACCTGCCAGCGCTTGGCCGCACACGCCGTCATCAGGTCGAGGTGGACCTGACGCACCTGGCGCAACCCGCGCAGGGTGTTGAGGTAGACCGGGATCGTGACCGAGACGGCCGCGACGATGATCCGGCCGGTGTCGACCGCCGCACCGAACATCGAGTAGAGCACCGGCGCCAGCGCGACGATCGGGATCACGGCGAGGGCGGCCACGACGGGCGCCGCCATCTGGTCGACGACGCGGAAGGACCCGGCGAGCATCGCCCCGGCCACGCCGAGCACCGCTCCGAGCAGGGTGCCGATCAGGGCGTTGCGCCCGGTCACGGACGCTCCACTGGCGATGCTGTCGCCGTGGAGGCGCACCTGTTCCCAGATCGCGCTCGGCGCCGGCAGGACGAAGGGCTCGATGTCGAAGGCCTCGACGACGCTCTCCCAGGCCGCGATCGCCACCACGCCGACGACCAGCGGGGCGAGCACGGTGCTCCACCGGACCTCGGCGATGGGGAGCCGGGCGCGGGTGTCCTTGGCCGGGCCGGCGTCGGCGACGGTGGTCATCTGTGGTCGACCCCCCGGGCGACGGCAGCGGTCTCGGGCGTGCCGTGCAGGAGGGAGCGGACCTCGCCGACGGCGCGAAAGAAGCCCTCCTCCTCGCGTACGCCGGCCGAGCGGTCGTGCGCAGCGGCCAGGCCGTCGGCACGGATGTCGACCACACCGGCGATCCGGCCGGGTCGCGGCGACATCACGACGACGCGGTCGGACAGGAACACCGCCTCGGGGATGGAGTGGGTGACGAACAGGACCGCAGCACCGGTCTCGGCGCAGATCCGGACCAGCTCGTTCTGCATCCGCTCGCGGGTGATCTCGTCGAGCGCCCCGAAGGGCTCGTCCATCAGCAGCAGGCGCGGGCTCTCTGCGAGCGCTCGGGCGATCGCGACCCGCTGCTGCATCCCGCCCGAGAGCTGGTCGGGGTGGCTCCTGGCGAAGTCGGTCAGACCGACCAGCTCCAGCAGCTCGGCGACCCGGCGCCGCCGGATCTCGGAGTTGATGCCGTGCAGCTTGAGCGGGAGCTCCACGTTGCCCGCGACCGTGCGCCACGGCAGGAGGCCGGACTGCTGGAACGCGATGCCGTACTCCTGGTCGAGCCGGGCCTGGCGAGCGGACTTGCCGAACACCAACACCTCACCGGAGGTCGGGCTGTCGAGGTCGGCGACCAGCCGCAGCAGGGTGCTCTTGCCGCATCCGCTCGGTCCGATCAGGGAGACGAACTCCCCGTCGGCGACCGTCAGGTCGACCGCACTCAACGCGTCGACCTGCTTGCGGCCCTTGCCGAAGACCCGGTGGGCGCCGCGGACCTGGATCGCTGGCTGGCCCAGCGGTTCAGGCTGGATCAGGGGGTTCGTCATCGGGGTCCCCGATCGATTGTTTGCCGGGGGAGCGAAGCGGAGGAGGTGAAGAATCGGGTGGGGTGATTCATCGTGGAACTCCAGTCAGTCGGAAGGGGCGCAGCGCAAGACCGAGGAGGCCGACGGCGCCGGCGGCCAGGAGCCCGATCGCAACGGCGCCGAAGATCGGTGCCCACGGCTTGGCGGGGTCGCCGCTGGCGGCGACCGCGTAGTCGATGACCATCCGGCCCAGACCGCCCTTGAGGCCGATCGAGACCTCGGCGACGACCGCGCCGATCACCGCGCTGGCGGCGGCCAGCCGCAACGCCGGCAGCACGAACGGCACGCTCGCCGGGAGGCGCAGGGTGAGCAACGTGCGCCACCATCCGACGCCGAGGGCGTGCATGAGGTCGAGGTGGGTGGTGTCGGGTGACTTCAGTCCACGAAGTGCGCCGACGGCGACCGGGAAGAAGGCGAGGTACGCCGCGATCACCGCCACCGAGTCCTGGCTGGTCCAGACGTAGGAGCCGATCTCGATCTCGGAGCCCCAGCGGCGTACGAGCGGAGCGATCGCGATCAGCGGGACGGTCTGGCTCAGCACGACCCAGGGCAGCAGCGCGGACTCGACGATCCGGAAGCGACTCATCGCCAGCGCGAGCAGCAGCCCGACGACCACACCGATCAGCCAGCCGCGCGCCGCCAGACCGAGCGAGAACATGCTCGCGTCGAAGACGGCGGAGAACGCATCGGGCGCACCGATCCGCGCGGTCACCGGTTCACCGAAGCGCTGCAGCATCTCCCACGAGTGCGGCATCGCGAGGTCGGTGGTGCGGGGCAGCACGCGGGTCGTGCCGATCAGCACGCCCTGCTCGGGCCCCAGGGCCTTGTAGACGTCCCAGGTGGCGACGACGGCCGCGACTCCGAGCAGCCCCAGCACGATGGCGCGGGACCGGGTGAGGACGACGTTGACGAGGGCCAACGTCAGGCCTTCGCGACGACGTGCTCGCGCATCACCGGGATGATCGACTCGCCGTAGACACGCAGGGTCTCCTCCTTGTTGTCGTGCTGGAGGTAGACGGCGAACTGGTCGACACCGACGTCCTTGAGCTCCTTCAGCTTCTCGACGTGCTGCTCGGGGGTGCCGAGGATGCAGAAGCGGTCGACGATCTCGTCGGGCACGAAGTCGACGTGGTCGTTGTCGGCCTTGCCGTGGGTGTTGTAGTCATAGCCGGTGCGCCCCTTGATGTAGTCCGTCAACACCTCGGGGAAGGGAGCCTTCCCACTCGGGTCCGGCGACGATCCGTACTTGGTGACGATGTCGGCGATGTGGTTGCCGACCATCCCGCCGAACCACCGGGTCTGGCCGCGCATGTGCTCCCACGACTCCGGGGTGTCCGCGCCGACGTACGCCGGAGCGGCGACGCAGAACGTCAGCGACTCGGGGTCGCGGCCGGCGTTGGACGCCGCGGTCTTGACCTGCTCGATCATCCAGCGGGTGACGTCGACGTCGCCGAGCTGGAGGATGAAGCCGTCACCGACCTCGCCAGCCGTCTTGAGCGCGAGCGGTCCGTAGGCGGCGATCCAGACCTCGAGCGAGGAGGTGCGCGCCCAGGGGAACTGCAGGGTGGCGCCGTTGTGCTCGACCGGGCGGCAGTTGCCGAGCTCGCGGATCACGTGGGTCGCGTCGCGGACCTCCTTGAGCGTGCACGGCTTGCCGTTGAGCACGCGGACCGCGGAGTCACCGCGGCCCATGCCGACGACAGTGCGGTTGCCGTACATCTCGTTGAGCGTCGCGAACACCGAGGCGCTCACGGTCCAGTCGCGGGTGGCCGGGTTGGTCACCATCGGTCCGACGATCACGCGCTGGGTGGCGGCGAGGATCGCCGAGTAGATGACGTAGGGCTCCTGCCAGAGCAGGTGCGAGTCGAAGGTCCACACGTAGTCGAACCCGTGCTCCTCGGCCTGCTTGGCGAGGCCGACGGTGCGCCAGGCGGGCGGATTGGTCTGCAGTACGACGCCGAAATCCATCTGTCTCTCCTAGACGAGGTATTGCGTGAGATCGCGCTTGAGGAACCGGCCGTGACCCTTGGTCCCGTGGAACTGGCCGTCCTCGACCAGCACCGTGCCGCGCGAGATGGTCACGTCGACGTGTCCGTCGATCTCGAACCCCTCCCACGCGGAGTGGTCCATGTTCATGTGGTGCGAACGGCCCTCGCCGATGCCGATCGAGGTGTGCCCGCGGGGGTCGTACACGACGATGTCGGCATCCGCGCCAGGCTGGATGACGCCCTTGCGGCCGTACAACCCGAACATCCGGGCGGGCGTGGTGGAGATGAGCTCCACCCAGCGCGACAGCGAGATCCGGCCGTCGACGACACCTTGGTAGAGCAGGTCGACGCGGTGCTCGATCGACCCGATCCCGTTGGGGATCGCGCGGAAGTCGTCCTTGCCGAGGGTCTTCTGGTCCTTCATGCAGAACGGGCAGTGGTCGGTCGAGACCATCTGCAGGTCGTTGGTGCGCAGGCCCTGCCACATCGCGTCGAGGTGGCCCTCCTCCTCGGAGCGCAGTGGTGTCGAGCAGACCCACTTGGCGCCCTCGAAGTCGCCCCACTCCTCGCTGATCGCTGCGAGCTGCTTCTCCAGCGAGAGGTAGAGGTACTGCGGACAGGTCTCGCCGAAGACGTTCTTGCCCTTGTCCCGCGCCCAGGCGACCTGCTCGACCGCCTGCTTCGCACTCATGTGGACGATGTAGAGCGGCGCGTCGGTGAGGTCGCTGAGCATGATCGCCCGGTGCGTGGCCTCCTCCTCCATCTGCCAGGCCCGCGCGATGCCGTGGTAGTACGGCGCGGTCTTGCCGGACTCGGCGAGCTGCGCCGCGAGGACGTCGATCGCCGGTCCGTTCTCGGCGTGCATCATCGTCAGGAGGCCCAATTCTCGGGCCTTCTGCATCGCTCGCAGGATCTGCGCGTCGTCGCTGTAGAAGACGCCGGGGTAGGCCATGAAGAGCTTGTACGACGTGATGCCCTCGTCGACGAGGTTCTCCATCGCCTTCAGCGACTCCTCGTCGACGCCGCCGACGATCTGGTGGAACCCGTAGTCGACCGCGCAGTTGCCGGCCGCGAGCTCGTGCCAGTGGGCCAACCCGTCCTCGACCCGCTCGCCGTACTTCTGCACGGCGAAGTCGATGATCGAGGTCGTGCCGCCCCACGCGGCAGCGGTCGTCCCGGTCTCGAAGGTGTCGCTGGCCTGCGTACCTCCGAAGGGCAGCTGCATGTGGGTGTGCGCGTCGATCCCGCCGGGGATGACGTACTTCCCGGTCGCGTCGATCACCTTGTCGGCGTTGATCGGGCCGAGCGCCGCGTCGCCGGGAGCGAGCAGCGCGACGATCCGCTCGCCGTCGACCAGGACGTCCGCCTCGACGGTCCCGGTCGCGTTCACGACCGTGCCGCCCTTGATCAGGATGGTCATCGTGCCTCCCCTCAGGGCTTCGCGATCGCGGTGTACGAGTCGGGGCGGCGGTCCCGGTAGAACTGCCAGTCGTCGCGCATCTGCTGGACCATGTCGAGGTCGAGGTCGCGCACCAGCAGCTCCTCGCCCTCGCTGGAGCCGACGTCGCCGACGAAGTTGCCGCGGGGATCGATCACCTGGCTGGTGCCGTAGAAGGTCACCGCCTCGTCGCCGTACTCGTTGTCCTCGCGCCCGACCCGGTTGGGCTGCAGCACGAAGTAGCCGTTGGCGACGGCGGCGCAGGGACCCTCGACCTCCCACAGCCGGTTGGAGAGACCCGGCTTGGTCGCGTTCGGGTTGAAGACGATGTGCGCGCCGGCCAGGCCGAGCTCGCGCCAGCCCTCGGGGAAGTGCCGGTCGTAGCAGATGTAGGTGCCGACGCGGCCGACCGCGGTCTCGAAGACGGGGTAGCCCAGGTTGCCGGGGCGGAAGTAGAACTTCTCCCAGAACTTCTCCACGTGCGGGATGTGGTTCTTGCGGTACTTGCCGAGGATCGTGCCGTCGGCGTCGACCACGACGGTGGTGTTGTAGTAGACGCCGGTCTGCTCCTCCTCGTAGATCGGGAGCACCATGACCTGGCCGAGCTCCTTGGCCAGGGAGGCGAACCGCTGCACGATCGGACCGTCGGCCGGCTCGGCGTAGCGGTAGTACTTCTGGTCCTGGGTGATGCCGAAGTAGGGCCCGTAGAAGAGCTCCTGGAAGCACATCACCTGGGCTCCCTGGGCGGCCGCGTCCCGCGCGAACTTCTCGTGCCGGTCCAGCATGGATTCCTTGTCGCCGGTCCAGGTGGTCTGGCTGATGGCGGCGCGAACGATCGTCACGGATCCCTCCCGGGGGGGTTGCTTCAGGTGGTGATGGGGCTCCTCGAAGAACTGTTATCTTTCAGGCTGAACATTTCGCTCCGATTTCTCCGTTGTCAAGAGGTGTCGCATGTTCGGTGACCTCGAGGACCGCTCGCCGGCCGGCATTGCGGGCGTGTTCAGCCGCGCCATCCGGTCCGGGGAGCTCGCTCCCGGCGACCGGTTGCCGACGGTGCGCGAGGTCGCTGCCGAGCTCGGGGTCTCCCCCGCCACCGTGTCCGCGGCCTGGCAGGCGTTGCGTCGTACGGGCGTGGTCGTGTCGCGCGGCCGCGCCGGTACCTTCGTCAAGGACAGCCCCACCCCGTGGCTCTCGCCACGCCAGCGCGGGCTGGTCGGCGCAGGCCCTGACGGGCTGCGTCTCGACCTGTCCCGCGGCACCCCCGACCCGCAGCTCCTGCCGTCCCTGGGCCCCGCCCTGCACCGGGTCTCGCAACGGGCCGGCACGCTGACCTACCAGGACGAACCCGTCCTGCCCGAGCTCCGCGAGGTGCTGACGGCGTCGTGGCCGTACGCCGCCGAGGCCCTCACCGTCGTCGACGGCGCCACCGACGGCGTGGCCCGCACCCTCGAGCAGATCATCGGGTACGGCGACCGCGTGGTCCTCGAGTCCCCCGGCTTCCCTCCCTTCTTCGACCTGGTCGAGACCCTCGGCGGCGAGGTCGTCCCGGTCGAGCTGGACGGCAGCGGGATGCGGCCGGACTCCCTGCGCCGCGCCCTCGCCACCCGACCCCGCGCCGTCCTGGTCCAGCCCCGGGCGCACAACCCGACGGGCGTCGCGGTCGACTCCGCCCGCGCCCAGCAGCTGGTCCGGACACTGCGCCGCGCCGGCACCGAGGTCCCGTGGGTGATCGAGGACGACCACTCGGCTGGCATCAGCACCTCGCCCGACGTCACCCTCGCCACCTGGCTCCCCGAGCGCGTCATCCACATCCGCTCGTTCTCGAAGTCGCACGGCCCCGACCTGCGGATCGCCGCCCTCTCGGGCCCCTCCGAGCTCGTCGACCGGATCGTGGCGCGCCGGATGCTCGGGCCCGCCTGGACCTCCCGGATGGTGCAGACCATCCTGCTCGACCTGCTCACCTCCTCGCCGTCCCTCGACGAGGTCGGCGAGGCCCGACGCCAGTACTTCGCCCGCCAGCGCACCCTCGTCGCCGCCCTCGCCACCCACGGCATCGACGTCCCTGCACCCGACGGCATCAACCTCTGGCTCCCGGTCCGCGACGAGCGCGCGGCACTGGTCCACCTCTCCGCCGCCGGCATCCGCGTCGCCGGCGGCGACCCGTTCCTCGCCGGCGAGCGCGACGGCACCGCCTACATCCGCGTCACGACCGGCCTCGTCTCGCCCGACGACGCGAGTGAGGTGGCGGCTGCACTGGCCGAGGCCGTCCGCGCCGGGTGATCCGCGAAGTGCGCCGTTCTCTCCGCCGAAGTGCGCCGTTCTCTCCGCCGAGGTGTCCGTACTGGACGGAGAAAACCAGGCACCTCGGTGGAGAAACCCACGCACTTCGCGGGAAATGACACCGGCCCGACTCGCGAGCGAGTCGGGCCGGTGCTGTGGAACAGGTGCGTCAGGCGGTGATCAGGCGGGGAAGCCCTTGCCGGACGCGGCGAGCTCACGCAGCCACGGCGTGGCGGAGAACCGCTCGCCGTAGGTGGCGGCGAGCTCGTCGGCGCGGGCGATGAAGGCCGAGAGGCCGATCTCGCCGGTGACCTTGTTCTCGTAGCCGGTCATGAACTGCGCGGCACCACCGGTGTTCGGGGGGAAGCCGATGCCCATGATCGAGCCGATGTTCGCGGCGGCCGCCGAGGTGATGACGCCCTCCTCGAAGGTCTTCGCGGTCTCGAGCGCCTCGGCGAAGAGCATCCGGTCCCGGATGTCCTGGATCGGCGGCTGCTCCTCCGCGACCGGGAACAGCGTGGCGAGCTCGGCCGAGATCGAGCCGCGCTTGCCGTCGGTGTAGTCGTAGAAGCCAGCGCCGCGGAGGCGACCGGAACGACCCGCGTCGAGCATCTTCTGCACGACCGCGATGCCCGGGTGCTCCACGTAGTCCGAGCCGTCGCGCTCGGCGGCGTCCTTGGTGGCCTTGGCGATCTTGCCCATGAGCTCGAGGTTGAGCTCGTCGGACAGCTGCAGCACCGGAGCCGGGTAGCCGGCCGAGGTGGTGCCGCGCTCGATGGAGTACGGCGCCACGCCCTCCGCGAGCATGGCCATGCCCTCGTTGACCATGAAGCCGATGACCCGCGAGGTGTAGAAACCGCGGCTGTCGTTGACGACGATCGGCGTCTTGCGGATCTGCTGGACGACGTCGTACGCCTTGGCCAGCGCCTCGTCGGAGGTCTCCTTGCCGGAGATGATCTCGACGAGCGGCATCTTGTCGACGGGCGAGAAGAAGTGCAGGCCGACGAACCGCGAGCGGTCGGCGTCATTCTCCAGGCCGGCGGCGAGCTCGGTGATGGGCAGCGTCGAGGTGTTCGAGCACAGCAGGGCGTTCGGCGCGAGGTGCGGGAGGATCTCGGCGAAGACCTTGGCCTTGAGGGCCGGGTCCTCGAAGACCGCCTCGATCACGATGTCGGCACCAGCAGCGGCGGCCGGGTCGGCGGAAGCGGTGATCCGGCCGAGCAGCTCGGCCTTCTTCTCCTCCGTGGACTTGCCACGGCTGATCGCCTTGTCGAGCAGGGCCTCGGAGTACGCCTTGCCCTTCTCGGCGGCCTCGACGGAGATGTCCTTGAGGACGACCTCCACACCCGACTTCGCCAGGACGTAGGCAATGCCCGCGCCCATCATGCCGGCGCCCAGGACGACGGCCTTGCTGGCCTTGTAGGGCTCGATGCCCTTCGGGCGAAGCGAACCGGAGTTGATCGCCTGCAGGTCGAAGAAGAACGCCTGGATCATGTTCTTCGAGCCCTGGTTGACGACCAGGTTGGCCAGGTAGCGCGACTCGATGCGCGAGGCTGTGTCGAAGTCGACGAGCGCTCCCTCGACGGCAGCCGAGAGGATGGCGCGCGGAGCCGGGTAGTCGGCACCCTTGACCTGCTTGCGCAGGAGCGCCGGGAAGGCCGGGAGGAAGCCGGCGAGGGCCGGCGACTTCGGGCTGCCACCGGGCATCTTGTAGCCGGGAGCGTCCCACGGGTTGAGGGCAGCCTCGGGGTTCGCCTTCAGCCACGCCTTGGCGGCGGGGATCAGCTCGTCCTGGGTCTCGACGAGCTCGTCGACGACACCCTTCTTGAGAGCAGACGCCGGGTTGAACTGCGTGCCCTGGAGCAGCACGTCCATCAGCGCGTTCTGCAGGCCCCACTTGCGCACGGCGCGGGTCACGCCGCCGCCGCCGGGGAGCAGGCCGAGGGTCGCCTCGGGCAGGCCGACCTTGATCTTCGGGTCGTTCACCAGGATCCGGTGCTGGGCGGCGAGGGTGATCTCGTAGCCACCACCGAGGGCGGCGCCGTTGATCGCCGCGACGACGGGCTTCGGGAAGAGCTCGAGGCGCCGCAGCGCCTTCTTGACTCCCTCGGCCATCGCGAAGACCTCGGGGGCGTTCTCCTTGGTCGCGACGACCATGCCCTTGAGGTTGCCACCGGCGAAGAAGGTCTTCTTCGCCGAGGCGATGACGACGCCGGTGACGTCGTCCTGCTCGGCGTACAGGCGCTCGACGGCGTCGGCCATCGAGGAGATGTACAGCTCGTTCATCGTGTTGGCGCTGGCGTTCGGGTCGTCGAGCGTGAGGGTGACGATGCCGTCGGCGTCACGGTCGTAGCGGACCGCGGTCTGCGTGTCGGTGCTCAATGTTGTTCCTTCAAGTCCGTGTTTCGGAGAGATCTGGGTGCGTCAGCGACCGGGTTTCGACGCGCTCTTCGCGCCTTCGTTCCTCAGTCGCGATCGCTTGCTCAACCACCATTGACGATGGCGAGCTGGTCCTGAGCGCGAGCGCTCAGACCAGCTCGACGATCGTCGCGATGCCCATGCCGCCGCCCACGCAGAGCGTGGCCAGGCCGCGGCGCAGGTCGCGGCGCTCGAGCTCGTCGATGAGGGTGCCGAGGATGATCGCGCCGGTCGCACCCAGCGGGTGGCCCATCGCGATCGCGCCGCCGTTGACGTTGGTGATGTCGTGGCTGATGCCCATGTCGCGCATGAAGCGCATCGCGACGGCGGCGAACGCCTCGTTGATCTCGAACAGGTCGATGTCGCCGACCTCGAGACCGGCCTTGGCCAGCGCCTTGTGGGCGGCCGGGGCGGGACCGGTGAGCATGATGATCGGGTCCGCGCCGGACACGGCGGTCGCGATGATCTTGGCCCGCGGGGTCAGACCGAGGTCCTTGCCGACCTGCTCGTTGCCGATCAGGGTGAGCGCGGAGCCATCGACGATGCCCGAGGAGTTGCCGGCGTGGTGGACGTGGTTGATCTTCTCGAGCCAGTGGTACTTCTCCAGCGCCACGTCGTCGAAGCCGGCGTCGGCACCGAGCTGGGCGAAGGACGGCTTGAGGCCGGCCAGGCCCTCGACGGAGGTGTCGGGGCGCACGGTCTCGTCACGGTCGAGCAGGACCAGGCCGCTGATGTCCTTCACGGGCACGACGGGCTTGTCGTAGTAGCCGTTGGCCCATGCCTTGGCGGCGCGGTGGTGCGACTCGGCGGCGTACGCGTCGACGTCCTCGCGGCTCCAGCCCTCGATGGTGGCGATCAGGTCGGCACCGATGCCCTGCGGCACGAAGCCGGCCTTGAACGCGGTGGCGGGGTCGGACGCCCAGGCGCCACCGTCGGAACCCATGGCGACGCGGCTCATCGACTCGACGCCACCGGCGATGATCAGGTCCTCGAACCCGCCGCGGACGCGACTGGCGGCCTGGTTGACGGCCTCGAGGCCCGAGGCGCAGAAGCGGTTGAGCTGGACTCCGGCCACGGTGTCGGGCAGACCGGCTGCGATGGCAGCGGTCTTGGCGATGTCACCGCCCTGGTCGCCGACCGGGGAGACGACGCCGAGCACCACGTCGTCGACGCGGTTGGTGTCGAGGCCCGGGTTGCGCTCCTGGAGGGCGTCGAGCAGTCCGACCACGAGGTCGACCGGCTTCGACTCGTGGAGGGAGCCGCTGGCCTTGCCGCGACCGCGGGGGGTGCGGAGGTGGTCGTACACGAATGCTTCTGCCATGACCGTCCTTGTTTCTTGCCTGGTTGCAGTGGCGATGAGGTGCGTCCGATCGCAGGGCGCGCCACGGGGGAACTCTGTCCCCACCCACCGATTGTGACACTATTACTGTCATGGTCAAGAGCGAGGGTCCCACCAGCGGTGTGACGCACGCCGCACCGACCGGCTCGCTGCTCACCCTGGACCAGCTCACGGCGCGCGTCGGGCTCAGCGTGCGGACGGTGCGTTTCTACACCTCACGCGGCCTGGTGCCGCCGCCCATCAGGCGCGGGCGCTCCGGCTACTACTCCGCCGAGCACGTCGCCCGGATCGACCTCGTCCTCGAGCTGCAGAGCCACGGTTTCACGCTGTCGGCGATCGAGAGGTACGTCGCCGGGATCCCCGACGACGCATCGCCCGAGGACATCGCCCTGGCCCGCACCATGCTGGCGCCCTGGCAGTCCGACCTCCCCGTCGAGATGGACCGCGCCCAGCTCGAAGCGCGCTGCGGGCGCGAGCTCGGGGCCGATGACATCGCCACCCTGCAGGCCCTCGGCGTGCTGCGGTTGCGGGGCACGACGTACCTCGTGGCGAGCAACCAGCTCTCCATCGGCGTGCGGCTCCTCGAGCTCGGCTTCCCCCGTGAGGTCGCCGTCGCGGCGGCCGGGGTCTATGCCGAGCACGGCGAGCAGATGGCCAAGGAGCTCTACGAGGTCATCAACGACAAGCTGGCGCCGTTGTACGACGGAGCCAGCCAGTCCGAGCACTTTCGCGAGATCATGGAGCGACTGAAGCCGTTGTCGGTGGGCGGTCTGGTCACCGCCTACGAAGCCGCCGTCGCGCGCGCCGCGCGCATCCCCCGCCGCTCCTGAATTGCGGTAGTCCCGGGCCAAAAGCACCGAAACACGTCGATTTCGGGTGCTTTTGACCCGGGACTACCGAGCCCGAAGGCCTACAGGGAGGGTCAGCGACGGCCGCTGAAGCTCGCGGCGCTGTGGCCACCGCTGCTCGCGCCGCCACCGTTGCCACGGCTGGCGCCACCAGCGCCGCCCGCGCCGCCACCGCTGCGGCCGCGGCTGCGGTTGCGCCCGCCACCGGCGGACGCGTTGCCGGAGGCCGACGAGGTCGCGCCGCCGCCCGCGCCGGAGCGCTTGCCGCGGTTGCCACCAGCGCCACCGGCACCGGTGGAGGCCTTGGCCCCCGCCTTCGCGCCGGAACGGCTGCCGGCCGGCTTGCTGCGGTTGCGGCCACCGCCACCACCGCCGCCACCGTTGCCGCCGGCCGAGGGGGCCGGGCCGAGCTCGAGGCCACCGGGACGGCTGCGCTCGCCGGGAGCGAGCTCCAGCAACACCGGGTGGTGCGAGCCGGCGATCCGGGTGGTGGTCGGCTTGATGCCCGCAGCGCGGGTCAGGTCGCTGACGTCGCGACGCTGCTCGCTCGTCATGAGGGTGACGACCGTGCCGGCGGCACCTGCGCGCGCCGTACGACCGGAGCGGTGGAGGTAGGCCTTGTGCTCGGCCGGCGGGTCGGCGTGGACCACGAGCGAGACGTCGTCGACGTGGATGCCGCGGGCGGCGATGTCGGTCGCGACGAGGGTCGTGGCCTGGCCGCTGTGGAAGGCCTCCATGTTGCGCGTGCGCGCACCCTGGCTGAGGTTGCCGTGCAGGTCGACCGCGGGCACGCCGTTCTTGTTCAGCTGGCGGGCGAGCGCCTTGGCGCCGTGCTTGGTCCGCGTGAAGACGACCGTGCGGCCGGGAGCGCTGACCAGGTCGAGCAGCACGGGGATCCGCTGCTCGCGCTCGACGTGCAGCACGTGGTGGTCCATCTTGGCGACCGGCGACTGCGCCGAGTCGGCCTCGTGGATCGCCGGGTTGGTCAGGAAGCGCTTGACCAGCACGTTGATCGCGCCGTCGAGGGTCGCGGAGAAGAGCATCCGCTGGCCGTCCTTCGGCGTCTGGTCCAGCAGGCGGCGTACGGCGGGCAGGAAGCCGAGGTCGGCCATGTGGTCGGCCTCGTCGAGCACCGTCACCTTGACGTCGGCGAGACTGCAGTGACCCTGCTGGATGAGGTCCTCGAGCCGGCCGGGGCAGGCGATGAGGACGTCGACGCCGTTGCGCAGCGCGTTGACCTGCGGGCCCTGGCCGACGCCACCGAAGACGGTGGTCGTGCTGAGGCCGGCGGCCTTGGCCAGCGGGCTGATCGTCGCGGCGATCTGCGAGGCGAGCTCACGGGTCGGCGCAAGGACGAGCGCACGCGGGCGCTTGGGGGCCGGACGGCGACCCTCCGCGGCGAGGCGAGCGACGAGCGGCAGGCCGAAGGCGTAGGTCTTGCCCGAGCCGGTGCGGCCGCGTCCGAGGACGTCGCGCCCGGCCAGCGAGTCCGGCAGCGTCGCGGCCTGGATCGGGGTCGGGATGGTGATCTGGTCCGCCGTCAGGACGGCGACGAGGTCAGAGGGAACGCCGAGGTCGGCGAACGTGGAGGTGCTGGGCACAGGTGGTTCTCTCCGGGGGCCGCAGAGAAATGGGCGCGGACCCCTGTGTGGGCGTCTCGCTGTGCTGTCCCATCCGGTGATGGGAGCGGTGAGCGGTGCCTCGTACGAGGGGCGCAACCGCGAGCGGAGCGCCGGGATCCGGGGCAAGACTGCCCGGATCGGTGACTCCAGCGTAGGGGTCGCGGACGCTCCGCGCTCAATCCCCGCGCAGAATCACGACGTGATCTGCGACGCAGAGGGGCGCGGGGACGTCCGCGGACCGGGGGCTACTCGGAGACCTGGACCGCGGCGCCGCGCTCGATGAGGCCGTCGACGTCGGCGATCCCCCAGGCCGCGAGGCCCTCGCGGGTGTGCGCTCCCGAGGCCGGTGCCGGCGGGTGCGACAGGGTCGCGGCGGTGCGGGAGAAGCGCGGGGCGGGCTGCGGCTGGACGAGGCCCTCGTGCTCGACGAAGACCTCCCGGGCCTTGATGTGCGGGTGGTCCTTGGCCTCGCTGATCTTGAGGATCGGCGCGACGCAGGCGTCGGTGCCGTCGAAGATCGCGCACCACTCGTCGCGGCTCTTGGTGAGGAAGGTCGTGGCGATCAGCTCGCGCAGCTCGGCGGTCTTCTCGAGGTCCCAGCGGTCGGGAGCCGTGCCCTCGATGCCGAGCAGCTTCACGAAGAGGTCGTAGAACTGGGGCTCCAGGGCACCCACCGACATGTGCTCGCCGTCGGAGGTCTCGTAGATGTCGTAGTACGGCGCCCCACCGTCGAGCAGGTTGGCCGCGCGCTCCTCCTTGAAGCCGCCGCCGGCGAGGAAGGCAGAGGTCATCGCGTTGAGGTTGGCGGTGCCGTCGACGATCGCCGCGTCGACCACCTGGCCCGTGCCCGAGATCTTCGCCTCGAAGACGGCAGCGAGGATGCCGATGACGAGGTACGTCGAGCCGCCACCGAAGTCGCCGACCAGGTTGGTCGCGAACTGGGGCTTGTCCTTGACCTGGCCCAGACCGTGCAGGGTCCCGGTGATCGCGATGTAGTTCATGTCGTGGCCGGCAGCCTGCGACCAGGGGCCGTCCTGGCCCCAGCCCGTCATCCGGCCGTAGACCAGGCGCGGGTTGCGCTCGTGGCAGGCCTCCGGACCGAAGCCGAGCCGCTCGGCGACTCCGGGGCGCATGCCCTCGACCAGCACGTCGGCGTCCGCGACGAGGTCCAGGACCGTGGCGACGGCCTCGGGGTTCTTGAGATCGAGCGCGACGCTCGGCCGACCGCGGTTGAGCAGGTCGTGGGAGCCGCCCGCCAGCATCTGGCCGCCCGGCCGCTCGACGCGGATCACGTCGGCACCGAGGTCCGCCAGGATCATGCAGGCGTGCGGGCTCGGCCCGATGCCTGCGATCTCGACGACCTTGAGGCCCTTGAGCGGACCGGTTCCCTGACCAAGCTCGAACGTCATGGGGCAGATCCTCGCACAACCGTGACAGTCCTGCTGTCACGGTCGCCTACTGGCGGGTAGGTCATGGCGCTTCACCACGGGATGTAGGCGAGCACGCGGCGCTTCACCACGGGATGTAGGCGAGCACGCACTTCCCCGGTGGAACTCCACCCAGAAAGCAACAACTCACCTACATACCGTGGTGAAGCGCCGCCCCGCCGAACCCACGGCCCGAACGTCGTGCCGCCGCGCCATCAACCAGGGTTGACGATCCGGGCGAGCTCGAAGTGCATCGGGTCGGTCCAGGCCCAGTCGCCGCCCCAGGCGAAGCCCCAGTACTTGAAGATCGAGACGACCTCGCGGTTCATCTGGCCGACGGTGCCCCGCTGGTTGCCGGGGACGTTGAAGTCGAGGGCGAGGCCGAAGGAGTGGTTGGAGAGCGTCGAGGAACCGGCGATGAAGCGCGGGTAGTAGCAGCCGGCGTACTCGCCGCGGTGGATCTCCTTGGACAGGCCGCGCTTGACGACCTCGGCGAGAGCCGCCTTGAGCTGGGGCATCATGAACTTGTTGCAGGTGACCGAGCCGAGGATCGGCACCGCCTCGGTCACGATGTGGGTGCGCACCCAGGCGGGATCGGGAGCGATCCGGCCGCCGCCGATCGGGCGGTAGCGGAAGGTGCCGACGGCGTCCTTGAAGGCGCCGACGGGGATGACGTTCTGGAAGGTGTCGAGGTCCAGGCCCTCCTGGGCCACGATGTCGAGCGCCGTGATCGAGAACCTGGTCTTGCCGAGGGTCTTCTCGATCGCCTCGCGGACCGCCTTGGGTGAGCTGATCCCGGTGTTGATCAGGACCGCGTTGTCGACCGGGAGGCCGAGCTCCTCGCCCCACTTGCTGTTGACCATCGCATCGACGCTGTCGACCTCGGAGGGCGACCACGCGCCGACGTGGATGCGCTGCTTGCCGACCTGGAGGTAGCCCTCACCATCGGTGCGCAGGTCCTTCTGCAGCCGGTCGACCACGGCGATCTCGCCGCCGGCGACCCGGTCCCACTGCTCCTGGAACTCCGCACTGGTGGTGCCCGTGAACGAGCGGTACTGACCCGCGTCGACGGCCGCGATGTTGTAGAGCCGACCGTCGACGGTGAAGTTGCCGTAGGACAGGCGGGTGTGGGCGGCGATGCCCTTCTTCTTGTCCTTGCCCTTCCCGACGGTGATCGCGAGGAGCTCGTCGACCTCGTCGTCGGGGATCTTCTTGTCGCTCACGACGAGCAGGTCGTCGCCGTACTGGGTGCCGTCGAACTTGCCGGGCGCGGAGACCGCGCGGGCGGGGTCCGCGGAGTTCTCGGGGATGTCACTGGCCGGCGCAGCCGCCTTGCTCGGGTCGGCCTCGGCGCCCTTGCCAGCCGAGCCGCAGCCCGCGACCAGGGCAGCAGCGAGCACCACCGACAGCCCAGCCGCCAGCCGCACGCGTCGTCGCGCCAACGCCATGATCCCTTCCCCGCCACCGGTCCCCCCGGCAGTCCCTCCGGGACCGAGGGTAGTACGGACCAGGTCAGCCGAGGACGCGTTCAGCGATCCAGGCGATGTCATCAGCGGTCTTCGCCGGGTCGCCGGACGGCTGCATGACGTGGCTCAGCACCAGCCGGACCACCATGTCGATGCTGGCCTCGAGGCGACCCTCCGGGAGAGGGATGTCGTACGACGCCACCCGCTCCGCGACGACGAACTTGGCGCCCTCGAGGAGGTACTCCGAGTGAGTCGTGAGCAGCGGCAGGAGCTCGGTGTCGGCGCCATGGGTGGCCGAGACGACGGCGTGGAGCAGGGCGTTGTCCTGGGCGTACTTGAGGACGCGTCGTGCGGAGTCGCGGATCGCGCCGATCAGGTCGCCGGGGTTCTCGTCGAAGGACTGCGCCACTCCGGCGAGGAAGCGGTCGAGCTCACGCATGACCATCGCCTCGGCGAGGTCGTTCTTGGTGCCGATCTCGTTGTAGACGGTCTGCCGGCTGACCCCGACCTCGTCGGCCAGGCGGGCCATGGTGACCCGACCCCAGCCGGCGGTGGTCATGATCGCGACCGCCGCCTCGAGGAGGCGGTCGCGCAGGGTCGGGGTGGCGCCTGGCACGACGGCCACCACCCCGTCCCGGGTCGCGGGACGGCCCGCGAGGATCGACATGGGACGAACCTATCCCTCGAGGGTGAGCGCGAGGACGGGGCAGGCCTGGACGGCTGCGAACACGTGACCGCGGTCCGCCTCGGTCGGCGAGTCGTCCAGGACGACCACCTTGTCCTCGTCCTCGTCCACCTCGAAGAAGTCGTTGGCCATGGCCTCGCACATGCCGAGGCCCTCACACTTGTCGAAGTCCGCGATGATCTTCATGAACTCAAGCCTCCACCTTCTCGGGGTCGAACGGCACGAAGTCGGCCTTGTCGCGCACGCCGCAGTCCGGGCAGAACCAGTCCTCGGGGATCTCCGACCACGCAGTGCCGGCCGGGAAGCCCTGGTGCTCGTCACCGGCCACGACCTCGTAGACGTAGGAGCAGCCGGGGCACTTCGCGGCGAGCACCTCGCCGTCGTGGTTCTGCAGCCACAGGTCCTCGTGCTGGACGTGCACCTCAGGCGGCGGGAACTTCGCGAGGTACTTGTCCACCTTCTTCGGGTGGATGTTGGCCAGGGTCACATCACCGTCGAGGTGCTCGACGACGCGGTGGTCCATCACCTTGCGCCACAGCGGCGGGAACAGCGCGAGGGTCAGCATCCCGGCGTACCCGGTCGGCAGGGCCGGCGACTCCTTGAAGTCGCGCAGCGTCTGGTAGCGGCGGGTGGGGTTGGCGTGGTGGTCGCTGTGACGCTGCAGGTGGTAGAGGAAGAGGTTGGTCACCAGGTTGTTGGAGTTCCACGAGTGCATCGGCAGGACGCGCTCGTAGCGCTGCTTGGGACCGACCTTCTGGCGCTTCATGCCGTAGTGCTCGAGGTAGTTGATGATCTCCAGCAGCGAGAAGCCGAACACGATGGTGACGAGGGCGTACGGCGTGATCTGCCAGCCGTACATCGCGATCATGGCGCCGTACAGGACCGCCGACATGAACCAGGCGTTGAGCACGTCGTTGCCGACGTGGAACGGGTGCGTGTCCTTGCGGCGGTAGCGCTTGGCCTCGACCTCCCAGCCGGACTTCAGCGAGCCGGCCACCGTGCGCGGCCAGAAGGCCCAGAAGGACTCACCGAGGCGGCTGGAGGCGGGGTCCTCCGGGGTCGCGACCCGCACGTGGTGGCCGCGGTTGTGCTCGATGTAGAAGTGGCCGTAGAAGGTGGGCGCGAGGGCGATCTTGGAGAGCCAGCGCTCGACCTCCTCCTTCTTGTGGCCGAGCTCGTGGGCCGTGTTGATCGCGATGCCCTGGACACCGGCGATGGAGACCGCGAGGAAGAGCTTCTCGTACCAGGTCATGTCGATCGACCGGACGAGGTCGGCACCGAGGGTGTCGACCACCCAGCCGGTCGCGCCGACGAGGTCGGTGAACCAGAGGATCGGGTTGGAGCCGGCGATGAGTGCGAAGCCGGCGAGCAGGATGAGGAACTGCAGCGGGATGTAGAGGTAGACGACCCAGCGGTAGTAGCGGTCGTTCTCGAGCGACTCCATCACCTCGTCCGGCGGGTTGGACGGGTCGAGGCCGAAGACCAGGTCCAGAAGCGGGATCAGCAGGTTGACCAGGATCGGACCAGCGAGCAGCAGCCACATCCAGTCGGTGTAGAGCCAGCCGACGACGGCGGAGATGCCGAGTCCGGGAACCATCAGGCCGAGCAGCCAGAGGTAGCGCTTCTTGTCCTTCCACTGCTCCGTGGAACCGTCGGGGACGGTCTGTCCGATCGTGGGCGATCCGGTCATCGTCGAGCCTCCTTCACCGCGACACCTGCGTCGCTTGACAAGAAGGTACGACTTGTAAAGGTCGTTTGACAAGAGTCTGGTGGTTGTAAAGTGACGGGGGTCACCTCGCCCGTGTACGCCCTACGCAGAGAACCGCACGGTACGGACCGGCAGGCGCTCGTAGCCACGCAGCACCCGCGTCGGCCTCCGCTCGGCAGGACCGCTGACGTGGAGGTCCGGGAACCGCTCGTACAGGGCGCGCAGGGCGACCGCCGCCTCGAGCCGGGCCAGGCTCGCGCCGAGGCAGTAGTGGACGCCGGCGGAGAAGGCGAGGTGCTGGTCGGCGTTCGCGCGGGTCACGTCGAACCTCGCCGGGTCCTCGAACACGGCAGGATCGCGGTTCGCACCACCGACGTACAGCAGGATCCCGTGCCCGGGCGCGAAGGTCTTGCCGGCCACCTCGGTCTCGCGCAGCGCGATGCGCAGGGTCAGCTGGACCGGCGACTGGTGGCGCAGCACCTCGTCGACCGCGTTGCCCCAGCCGTCGGGATTCTCCTGCAGCCAGCGCAGCTGGTCGGGGTGGCGGTCCAGGAGCTCGACCGCATTGGAGATCAGGTTGACCGTCGTCTCGAAGCCCGCCGCGAGCACCAGGAGGCCGACCTGGTGCAGCTCGACCTGGTCGAGCCTGTCCGGGCCCTCGAGCTGGGTGAGGTGGCTGATCAGGTCGTCGCCCGGGTTCGCGGTGATCCGCTCCACGTGGGCGCGGAACCACGTGTGCAGCTCGCGCAGGGCGTCCTCGGCCTGGCGGAACTGTCGCCACGACAGGCCCGGATCGAGGGTGATCGCGGCCTCGTTGCCGAGTGCGAGCAGTCGCCCCCGGTCGTCCTCGGGCACACCGAGCAGGTCGGCGATGACCGTCACGGGCAGCTGGGAGGCGTAGCGGTCGACGAGGTCGAACTCGCCTGATCCGGCGAGCTCGTCGAGCAGGCCGGCGGCGACCTCACCGACCCGATCCCCCATCCGGCCGACCTTGCGGGCGGTGAAGGCGCGGGCGACCTGCTTGCGGTAGCGGGTGTGCAGCGGCGGGTCGACCGCCAGCATCGACGGCGGGTCGACCGGCCCCAGGGCGTCGGGATCGATCACCTTGTGGTGCAGCCACTGCAGCGGCTTCGGCAGCTCGCCCTGGCCGCCGGCGGTGCCGAACGCATCACTGCGCAGCACCTCGTTGCACACGGCATGGTCCACGCTCGCCGAGATCAGGTCGTTGGCGCTGATCAGCCCCCGGGAGCGGAGCTCCTCGTAGGCGCCGAACGGGTCCTCGCGCAGCGAGGGGTCCATCACCATCCGGGCGATCAGGTCCCCCTTGCGCGCGCCCCGGCCGATCAGCGCGCGCTGCACGCCGTGAGCCAGGGTCCAGGAGGCGAAGGAGCGAGGGGTGTCCCGCAGGCGTCGTAGGTCCATGTCAGGCGACCACGCGCTCCGGACCCCCGGCGAGGTCCTCGGCGTGCAGCAGTCGTCGTACGCCGCGGGCGCGCCGGGCGAGCAGGCGCCGCTGCTCCTCCAGGGCCGCCTCGGGCAGGTGGGTGTCGAGCTGGGCGTTCACGGTCAGCTGCCAGCGGTAGCGCAGTGCGGCGAGGAGGCCGGCGCGGTCGCCGAAGAGCTCGACGTAGTCGTCGTGCCAGGGCAGCTCGGCCGTCTCGGAGCTCGCCAGGTGCTCCTCGATGGCGCGCAGGGCCTGCCACCTGCGGTGGGTCTCGCTCCAGGTCATGGTGCTCACCGACCTCTCGGTTCGTGGTTGATGGGTCGAACCTACGCAGCCGGGAGGATCCGGACATCGGACGACGGCACGCACTCGGCCTCCTACCCAGGGAGGAGCGCGTCGACCTCCCGCAGCCGGATGACCGCAGCGGACGCGCTCCCTACGCTGGGGTCATGCTGCGCCGGATCCGTGACCTCGACGAGCGCCTCCACGCGCGCATCGAGGGCTCGATGCACGAGCGCGGCATCTTCTACCCGTGGTGGATCCCGACGACCTCGTCCGTCGGTCAGCTGCTCTGCGTGGTGATCGCCCTCGCCCAGCGTGGCGCGATCACCTCCCCCGAGCCGGTGACCCTGGCGGTCCTGCTGATCCTCGTGTCACCGCTGGTCCACTTCATCCTCGACATCTGGCTGCCCTGGTGGCTCGACGCCGCCGCGACACTGGCCGCCGCGGCCCTGCTGATGTCGGTCCCGATCGACGCGGGCATCGACATGGCCCCGGCTCTCCTCGCGCTGATCTCTGCCGAGGCGGTCGCCCGGGACGGTGTGCGGGCGGGCGGAGTGGTGGGGATCGTCGCGGCGGGGATCATCGTCGTGGTCGACACGACGGTCGGCATCGGGAGCGTCGGCGTGTACCTCCTCGAGGTCCTGCTCGGAGTCGTGGTCGGCGCGATGCTCTGGTGGCAGATGCGGGCCCTGGCCGCCGAGCGCCGGGCCCGCGAGACCGCCTGGGACCAGGCAACCACCGCCGAGCGTGAGCGGATCGCCCGCGAGATCCACGACCTCGTGGCGCACTCGCTCAGCATCTCGCTGCTGCAGGTCACCGGTGCCCGCCACACCCTGCGCGACGTCAGCGACGCGTCCGGCCCCGACGAGGTCGCCGAAGCGGTCGCCGAGGTCGACGCCGCCCTGTCGGACGCCGAACAGGTGGGCCGCCGCGCGATGGCCGACATCCGTCGTACCGTCAGCGCCATGGCAGCCGGTCCTGCCGAGCGGCACTCACTGCCCGGCGCGGGCGACATCGCCGCTCTGGTCCGAGAGATGACCGGCGCCGGGCTGGCGGTCGAGTACGACGAGCAGGGCGATCCCGCGCAGCTGCCCGCGGCCACCGGCCTCGGGCTCTACCGGATCACCCAGGAGTCGCTGTCCAACGTCGCCCGCCACGGCGGCGAGCAGCCCGTGGCGAGGGTCCGACTGACGGTGGGCGGCACCGGAGCCCGGTTGCTGATCACCAACCCGCTGCCCGCGGGCCGCGTCCGTGACGACGGCCCGGGCTCCGGCCTGGCCGGCATGCAGGCCCGTGCCGAGCAGCTCGGGGCCACCCTGCGTGCCGGCCCCGACGACGGCAGCTGGGTGGTCGACCTGCGGCTCGGCCCCGGCTCCCGGTCAGCAGGAGGTGTCGAGCTGCCGTGCGGCCGCTCGCTGTGGAAGGCGGTCCCCGGTGAGCGATGAGCTCGTCCAGGTCGTCCTCGTCGACGACCAGGAGCTGGTGCGGTCCGGGCTGCGCCGGATCCTGCGACGACGCGACGGCTTCGAGATCGTCGCCGAGTGCAGCGACGGCAGCGAGGTCCCCGGCACGCTCGACGGCCTGCCCGGCGGTGTCGACGTCGTGGTGATGGACCTGCGGATGCGGGTCGTCGACGGGATCACCGCGACCTCCGGCGTGGTGGCGCGTGCCGACGGACCGCCGGTGCTGGTGCTCACGACCTTCGACGACGACGAGATGCTCTCCGGCGCACTGCGGGCCGGGGCCTCTGGCTTCCTGCTCAAGGACTCCTCGGCCGAGGACCTGATCCGCGCCGTACGCACCGTCGCCGGCGGCGGACACTGGCTGGACCCGACCGTGACCGGCCGCGTGCTCGACCAGTTCCGCACGTCCGCGCCGAGGGGCGCGGCGACCGCGGCCGCCGTGGATCCGCTGACCGCCCGCGAGATCGAGGTGTTGTGCGCGATCGCGCTGGGACGCAGCAACGGCGAGATCGCCGGTGACCTGGTCATCTCCGAGCTGACCGTGAAGAGCCACGTCGGACGGATCTTCACCAAGCTCGGGCTGCGCGACCGGCCGGCCGCGATCGTCTATGCGTACGACCACGGCCTGGTCTCACCCCGCCCGTCCTGAGCGAGGAGCCTCGAAACCCCCGGCCCGGGCGGGGTCCCGGCGGTGACCGGGACGGGTTCCGGCACCATGGCCAGGGGTTTCGAGACGGTCGCTGCGCGACCTCCTCAACCAACGGCGGGCCTGCGCGACCTCCTCAACCAACGGCCGGGCGATCAGGCCTTCTTGTCCACGTCCGTCCGGTCGATGGCGCCCATCCCGCTGGCGGCCCGCTCCACGGAGCGGTGGATCAGCGACTCGAGGTCCAGGCCGGTCGAGGTCTTCAGCATCTGGAGCGTCTGCACGACGTTGTCGGTGACCTGTCGGGGCAGGGCGCCCGCGCCGTCGCTGGAGATGACGGTGAGCTGGTCGATCGCGGCGATCGGCGCAGCGACCTCCTTGGCGATCTGCGGGAGGACCTCGATCAGCATCTGGAGCACGGCGGCGTCGTTGTAGTGCGCGAACGCCTCGGCCCGCTTGTCCATCGCCTCGGCCTCGGCCTGGCCGATGGCCAGGATCGCGGCGGCCTGCGCCTCACCCTCGGCGCGGGTGGCGTCGGCCTCAGCGACACGACGACCCTTCTCGGCCTCACCGCGCTTGATGCCCTCGATGGCCTCGGCCTCGGCGAGCGCCGCACGGCGTCCCTTCTCGGCCTCACCGCTGAGCTTGGTCTCCTCCGCCTTGGCCTGGGCGGCGGCGATGGTGGAGGCCTTGCGGGCGTCGGCGGCGGCGATCTCGGCAGTACGACGTCCCTCCGCCTCCTGCTCGACGCGGTAGCGCTCGGCGTCGGCGGGCTTGCGGACCTGGGTCTCGAGCTGGCGCTCGGTCAGCGCGGCCTGCTGGACAGCGACCTTCTCCTGCTCGGAGAAGATCGCCTGGTCGCGCTCGGCCTGGGCCAGCGGGCCGGACGCAGCGGCCTGCGCGGACGCGGCGTCGGTCTCGGCCTTGATCTCGGCCTGCTTCAGCGCGAGCGTGCGCTGGGAGACGGCGATCTCCTGCTCGGCGGCGATCTGCGCCTGCTCGGCGGCCTGGCGCGCATTGGCCTCCGCGATCCGGGCGGCCTGGCTGGCGCGGGCGGCCTCGGGGCGACCGAGGTCGGCGAGGTAGCTGCCGTCGTCGGTGACGTCCTGGATCTGGAAGGCGTCGAGGATGAGGCCCTGGCCGGTCAGCGAGCTCTCCGACTCGTCGGCGACGCGCTGGGCGAAGGCGGCGCGGTCGCGGATGATCTGCTCCACCGTCAGGCCACCGACGATCGAGCGCAGCGCTCCGGCCAGCACCTCCTGGGTGAAGGACTCGATGTCACCCTGCTGGGAGAGGAAGCGCTGGGCACCGAGCCGGATCTGGTCGGCGTTGCCGCCCACCTTGACGATCGCGACTCCGTCGAGGTTGAGCTTGATGCCCTGACCGGACACCGCGCCACGGATCTGCACGGAGATCCGGCGGCTGGAGAGGTCCATCGTGGCCAGCTTCTGCACGAACGGGACGACGAAGACCCCGCCACCCAGGACGACCTTCTGGCCCGACAGGTCCGTCGAGAGCTCGCCGGTCTCCGGGTTGATCACCGCCTTGCCCTTGCGGCCCGTGACGATGAACGCCTGGTTCGGGCCGGCGACCTTGTAGCGGCTCGTGACGAGCAGGACGAGCAGGACCAGGACGGCGACGATGCCGCCGATCGGTACCAGGATGGCGGGTTCCATGAATTCCACTTTCACTCGGTGGGGGGTTGCCAGATCTCGGTGACACTGACAGCGCTGGGGGACAGGACACCGGTGACGTTGACCCTGGTGCCGGCCTCGATGGGGAGCTGGGCGCTCGCGTTGAACTGGAGGGTGTGCCCGCCGACGAGGAGGCGTACGACGCCGTACCCGCCGGCCGGGATGGAGGTGATCACCTGGGCAACCTGGCCGACGCTGTCGCCGATCGAGACGGTCCCGTCGCTCGGTCCGTCCTTGACCAGGCCGGTCAGCCACCAGGCGAACCAGGCGACCACCACACCGGACCCGGCGCCGATCGCCAGGGAGACCGGGAGCACGGCACCCGCGCCGTCGCTCGCGGCGGCACCGAAGCCGAAGGCCGAGACGAAGCCGGCGAGGGCTGCGGTCGAGAGCCAGTCCGCGGCGAGCGCGTCGAACGCTCCATCGAGGAAGTCGCCGGCCACCAGGGAGACCAGGAGCACGACGAGCCCGACGATGCCGAGGACGAGGAAGGCGGTCACGAACACTCCGAGGGGGTGAGGGGGCCGGTGGTCACGATCCTAGTGATCATCACCTGAAGCCGATACTTCTCTTGGTGATCCTCCACCACGTGACGCCCGTCACAAAGTTGCACCACAAGGCGTATCAGTGCAAAGATGCACTCATGAGTCAGCCGTGCATCAGTCGTCGCGAGGTTAAGCGGCACCAGACCGCGCTGCGCCTCCAGCACTGCGCGGCGGAGCTGACCCTCGAGCACGGCTTCGACGGCTGGACCATCGACGAGCTGGCCGCGGCCGCCGACGTGTCGCGGCGCACCGTCTTCAACTACTTCGACGGCAAGGCCGAGGTCATCCTCGGTCCGGAGCCGGAGGTCGACGACGCGCAGGTCGCGGAGTTCGTCGCGGGCGGGCCGACGGGCCGGCTCTTCGACGACCTGCTCGTGCTCGCCCACGAGGCGACCCGCGAGAAGGCCGACTCCGACCAGCACATCGCCGCGGTCCGCCAGGCGGTCATGAGCGACCCCCGGCTGCTCCAGCTGGTCCACGAGCGTTTCGAGATGGCCGCGACCTTGCTCGGCGACTGCGTGCGCCAGCGCGAGGGCGACGACTTCCCCAAGGAGAAGGTCCGCCTCCTCCTCCGACTCCTCATCACGTGCTTCGACGACGCGCTCGAGCGTGTCGCGGAGGACGGCAGCACCCCCTTCGCCCAGCACTTCGACGCCACGGTCGCCGACGCCCGTACCTGCCTCGCCTGACTGCCCGCCTGACTGCCTGACCCGCTTCTCCCTTCCCCCTTTCCCACGATCCCTGCGCCGGAGACCCCGGAACAGCCACGAACCCAGGAGACCTGACCATGGCCCGCCTGCTCTACAAGCTCGGCTCGACCGCCTACCGGCGGTGGCCCTTCTTCATCGCCGGATGGTTGCTGCTCGTCGTGGTGGTCGGCGCCACCTCGGCGCTGGCGTCCAAGCCCTTCAACGACGAGTTCACCATCCCCGGCATCCCGTCCGAACAGGCCGCCGACATCCAGAAGGACCTGTTCCCCGACTCCGGGGACGCCTTCGACGACGCCACCGTCAACGTCGTGGTCGCCGCCCCCGAGGGCCGCACCCTCGCGGAACCGGAGTACTCCGAGGCGATCGCGGACCTGATCGCCGCGATCCCCGACCTGCCCCAGATGGACGCCGACGCCGTCCAGCCCGGGTTGGCCGACCCGACCACCGCGGCCGCCGACCTCGAGCAGCAGTACGTCGACGCGGCCAGCGAGGCCGGGGGCGACGTCACCCAGGCGCAGGAGAACGCCGCTGCGATCTCTCCGCTCTCCGAGGACGGCCGGATCGGCACGTTCTCCTTCGAGTGGGACGTCGAGACCGTCGCGGACCTCGAGGCGACCTCCGTCGAGGCGCTCGAGGAGCTCCTGACCGACACCAGCGACGAGACCGGCCTGATCGCCGAGGCCAACGGCCAGGGCATGGCCGTCATGGAGGCACCGGGCGGCACCGCCGAGCTGATCGGTCTGGGCATCGCGCTGATCGTCCTGCTGCTCACCTTCGGCTCGTTCACGGCTGCCGGCATGCCTCTCGTCAACGCGATCTTCGGCGTCGGCCTGAGCATGGCCGGCGTCACCGCGATGACCGCGTTCATGGACCTCAACTCCTCGACCACGGCGCTCTCGACGATGATCGGCCTCGCGGTCGGCATCGACTACACGCTCTTCATCCTCGCTCGCTACCGCACCGAGCTGCACCACACCGACGACCGCCGGCACGCCGCCGGCATCGCAGTCGGAACCGCAGGATCGGCCGTCGTCTTCGCCGGTCTCACCGTGCTCATCGCGCTCTCGGCGCTCTCCGTGGTGGGCATCCCGTTCCTCACGACGATGGGTCTGGCTGCTGCCGCGACCGTGCTGATCGCTGTCCTGGTCGCGCTCACGCTGCTGCCTGCGCTCCTCGGCATGACGAAGTCGAAGGCCTTCGCGGGGCGGGTACGCCGCTACGAGCCGAAGCGTGACGAGCACGGCCTCGTCCTCAACAACGGTGTGCGCTGGGCCCGGATCCTCCAGAAGGCCCCGCTCGCCTGGGTCGCGGCCGTCGTCGTGCTCCTCGGCGCGCTCGCCATCCCGATCTCGCAGATGTACCTCGCCTTCCCGAGCGACAGCACGGCCGCGAGCGACACCACCCAGCGCAAGGCCTCCGACCTCGCGGAGGACGCCTTCGGCGCCGGGCGCCAGGGCACCTTCGTCGTGGTCGTCGACGGGCGCGACATCGCCGACGACGACCAGCGCACCGAGGCCTTCGAGCAGGTCGTCGACTGGGCCGCGGGTCAGGACGACGTCGCCAACGCCCAGCTGGTCGCGACCAACGAACCCGCGACGGGCGCGATCATCCAGCTCACGCCGTCCTCCGGGCCCGACGAGCCGGAGACCCTCGACCTGCTCGAGGCACTGCGCTCAGGACAGTCCGACATCGAGGACCAGACCGACACCACGGTCGGCGTCACCGGCCTGACGGCCATCACGACCGACGTCTCGGACCAGCTGAACGGCGCTCTCCCGATCTACCTCGCGGTGGTCATCGGACTGGCGTTCCTCCTGCTGGTGCTGGTGTTCCGCTCGATCCTGATCCCGCTCACCGCCACCCTGGGCTTCCTGCTCTCGGTCCTGGCCACGCTGGGCGCGACCGTCGCGATCTTCCAGGAGGGCGCGTTCGGGATCTTCGAGGGCCAGCCGCTGGTCAGCTTCATCCCGATCTTCGTGATCGGCGTGGTGTTCGGGCTCGCGATGGACTACCAGGTCTTCCTGGTGACCCGGATGCGCGAGGCCCACGTCCACGGGCTGTCCACCCACGACGCCGTCGTCGACGGCTTCCGCAACAGCGCCCGGGTGGTCACCGCAGCGGCCGCGATCATGATCGCCGTCTTCTCCGGCTTCATCCTCGAGGACGACGCGATCATCAAGTCGATGGGCTTCGCCCTGGCACTGGCCATCGTGTTCGACGCCTTCATCGTCCGGATGGTCCTCATCCCGGCCCTGCTCTACGTCATGGGCGACAAGGCCTGGTGGCTGCCGGCCTGGCTGGACCGGATCCTGCCGAACGTCGACATCGAGGGCGAGTCCCTCGAGCGCGACTCGGCGCCGGTCGCGGTGCAGGTGGGCCGTGACGACGAGGACCGGGAGCTCGCCGGAGTCTGAGTCGACCCACCGGGAAACACGAAGGGCCGCTCCGTGAGGAGCGGCCCTTCGTCGCGTGGCGAGGAGGAAAGCGTCAGCCCAGCGCCTTCTCGATGTCTCCGGCGATCTTCTCGGGCTTGGTGGTCGGGGCGTAGCGGCCGATGACCTGGCCGTCCTTGCCGATGAGGAACTTGGTGAAGTTCCACTTGATCTTGCCGCCGATCAGGCCGCCCTTCTCGGACTTCAGCCACTGGTAGACCGGGTGCGTCTCGTCGCCGTTGACGTCGATCTTGGAGAACATCGGGAAGCTCACCCCGTAGTTCTTCTGGCAGAAGCCGGCGATCTCGGAGTCGGCGTCGAGCTCCTGGTTGGCGAACTGGTCGCACGGGAAGCCCAGCACCGTGAAGCCGCGGTCACCGAACTTCTCGTACAGGCCCTGGAGGCCCTCGAACTGGGGCGTGAACCCGCACTTGGAGGCGGTGTTGACGACCAGCACCACCTTGCCGTCGTACGACGAGAGCTCGATGGGCTGGCCGTCGATGGCGGTGGCGGAGAAGTCGTGAAGGGTGCTCATGCCTCCAGTGTGTCACCGCGCCCGCAGCGACCGGCCCTGCAGGAGCGCGAGATCGGCGACGACGAGAGCCTGCGCGACGACCCAGATCCGTCCTGCGGTGTCGAGCCCGAGGACGCCGGTGGCGGCGACCTCGAGGGACGCGAGGACCCAGACCAGGTTGCCGACGACGATCGCCCAGCCGGTACGGCGCGACATCGTGCTGCGGGCGTACAGCCCGACCACGAGGGCGTAGCCGACCATGAAGGCGCCGATGGCGCGGTACGCCGTGGGGTCGCCGCCGAGCAGGTCGGCGAGAGGTCCCGCGAGGGCGAGGTAGGCCGCGGCGTTGACGCCGGTGACGACGGCGTCGGCGGCGAACCAGAGGGGGCGCCGACCGGTGGCGGTCGAGGTGGTGCGCGGCGTGGCGAGAGTGGTCATCGTGTCCTCCTGGACGGGTCGGGTTCGATGACCCGAGCCTCACCCAACCGAGGGGTCGGAGGCGATGACCTCGGAGGTCATGGGCCTGCGGCGCACCCGCCACAGGACGAGGAGGAGCAGCACCAGGACCAGGTCCACGATGCCGATGATCACGAAGCCGACCCGACTCGTCCGCTCGCCGTCCACCCGCTGCGCCGACGGCTGGTCGCGCAGCACCGTCACGCCGATCTCACCGGACTCCTCCGCCCGCTGCCAGCTCGCCCGGTCCACCTCCGCCGGCCAGGTGCCGGCCTCGGGGTCGATGTCCTCGGGCAGCCGGAACCGGACGACGTAGCTGGGATCGCTCGCCTCGCGCAGGACATCGGTGTCGGTCACCTCGGCCGTCACGTGCACGCCGCTGCGGTCGATGCGCCACTGCTGCCAGGCCTGGTGCACCACCGGCAGGTTCACCACGACCACGACCAGCAGCAGCGCCAACCAGGGGGTACGACGTGGCGTCACCCGGTCGGTCCTGCGGGGTCCTCGGCCGTGGTCGGTCCGGACGCGACCACACCCGTCCACGGCTCGTCCCAGCGCTCGCCGTACACGCTCTCCTCGAGGGGGCGCCGGGAGCGGACCCGGTGCTCGCGCTCCGCGTCCCGCTCGCTGACCTCGGCGGGGTCGCCCCGCACCCCGACCGCGATCCCGGCGATCACGCGGGCGGTCGCCGGGATCCCGAGACCAGCAGCCACCGCGTCGTGGTCGAATCCACCGAACTGATGGGCGTGCAGGCCCATCGCCCGCGCCTGGAGCGTGAGGTGGGCCGAGGCCTGTCCGACGTCGTGGACCGGGATGAGCAGGTCGCCCAGCTCGTTGCCGTCGGCACCCGGGACCACGACCGACAGGAACACGACTGAGGCCCGCGGAACCCAGCCGGAGTTGCCGCGGCTCAGGTGAGGGACGAGCACCTGGTGGGCCGCACTCCCCCGTGGCGCCACGACGTAGCGCCACGGCTGGCGGTTGCCCGAGCTCGGCGCCCACTGCGCGGCCTCGAGGAGGCGGGTGATGTCCTCGTCACCGAGCTCGTGGTGGGCGTCGAAGACGCTCGGGCTCCAGCGGGAGCGCAGCGGCTCGGCGATGTCGACGGGGTTCATGGCCCCAGTATCGGGGCCATGAACCTCGAGTGCGTCAGCGCTTCTCGCAGGCGATGCCGTCGCCGTCACGGTCGGACTTCTTGTTCGCCTTGTAGAGCGCCGTCGACTTCTTGAAGTTCGTGACCGGACGGCCCGAGGTCTTGTCGCGGGCGCCCGGCTTGCCGACGCCGTGCTTGTAGACCTTGTTGAGCGCCGTGCAGTTCTTGTACGTCTTCGGTGCGGCCTCTGCTGCCGGCGCCACGGTGATGGTCAGCGTTGCGGCGGCCATGCAGGCCAGTGCCGCGAGTCCCTTGCGAGCCATGAGTGCTCCCTCCCTTGAATGATCGAGCGCGACCGTAACCCGCGCCCGACGGGTTGCGCAGGAGAATTGGCGAAGGCTCACTCAGAAGTTGAGGTACGCCAAGACGGCTCGCACCCGACGGTGGTCGTCGGTGTCGGTGGGCAGGTCGAGCTTCGCGAAGATGCTGTTGATGTGCTTGGCGACGGCCTTCTCGGTGACCACCAGGGCCGCGGCGATCCCGGCGTTGGCGCGCCCCTCGGCCATCAGGGCGAGCACCTCCCGCTCGCGCTCGGTGAGCCGTTCGAGCGGGGAGTCGCGACGGCGCTCGAGGACGGCGGCAACGACCGACGGGTCGAGCACGGTGCCGCCGTCGGCGACGCGGTGGAGGGCGTCGACGAACTCGGCGACGTCGGAGACACGGTCCTTGAGCAGGTAGCCGACGGCGCCCTCGCCGCTGGCCAGCAGCTCGCGGGCGTAGAGCTGTTCGACGTACTGCGACAACACCAGGACCGGGAAGCCCGGACGCAGCGTGCGTACGCCGATGGCGGCGCGCAGGCCCTCGTCGGTGAACGACGGCGGCATGCGTACGTCGACGACGGCCGCCTCCGCGGTCGGGTCCGTGAGGGCTCGTTCCAGGTCCGCCAGGTTGTCGACGGCGGCGATCACCTCGAAGCCCTTGGCCTCGAGGAGCTGGGTGAGCCCGGCGCGGAGGAGGGCGTGGTCCTCGGCGAGGACTACCCGGAGGGCGTGCACGGGACCTCCCAGCTGACGACGGTCGGGCCACCGGTCGGGCTCGACAGGGACATCGTGCCGTCGAAGGCCGCCAGGCGCGCGGCGATCCCGTTGAGGCCGGAGCCCGTGCGCGGGTCGGCGCCGCCGCGACCGTTGTCGCCGACCTCTCCTCGCAGGACTCCGCCGTCGTGCGCGAGCCTGATCCAGGCGTGGCCGGCGGCGGCGTGCTTGGTGGCGTTGGCGAGGCACTCGGCGACCGTGAAGTAGACCGCGGACTCGACGGGGGCGGGCAGTCGGACGGTCAGGTCGATGGCCAGGTCGACCGGCACGGCCATGTCGATCGCGAGGGCCGCGACGGCACCGGGCAGGCCGCGATCGGCCAGCACCGGCGGGTGGATCCCGCGGACCACGTCACGGAGCTCACCGAGAGCAGTCGACGACGTCCCGCGTGCCTCGTTGATCAGCCGCCGGGCGGCATCGGGATCGGTCTCGAAGAGGTCGTCGGCCAGGCCCAGGCTGAGGGACACCGCCGCGAGCCGGGCCTGCGGACCGTCGTGCAGGTCGCGCTCGATCCGGCGCAGCTCGGCGGCCGAGTGGTCGACCACGACCGCACGCGACTCGGTGAGCACCTGCACCCGACGCTCGAGGTGATCGGTGCGACCGGGCGACAGGAGTGCGCAGTCGACCCAGGTCCGCGCCCGCATGAGCGGCACGGCGGCGTACCACCACAACGGCAGCGTCACCACGGCGATCGCCAGCAGCACGAGCAGCAGCGAGATGACGAACCCGGCGGTCATCGCCCAGAGCATCCAGAGCAGGTCGCGCCAGGTCGCCGGGTCCAGCGCGCTCGCCCGGAGGCGGGCCAGCGGGCCCTTCGGGAGCGGGAGGTACGGCGCCGGGACCGGCTCCCCCACGACACGCGCCGCCATCGAGCGGTGCGCGTCGGCGATCAGGCGGCCCAGCGGCAGCACGGCCATCAGCAGGAGGACGCCGATCCACACGACCGTGAGCACGCTGCAGACCACGACCAGCACGAAGACCACGATGACCGGCACGAAGAGCAGGACCTGGAGGAACGCGAGCCCGGTCACGCCGAGCGGGCCGGCTCCGGATCTCTCGGTGGGCTGCACGCCCCCATCCTCGCCGACGGCGCAGGTCCGGCGCAGGGGTGCAGGCACCACCGCACCTCGGGACGCACCACCCCTGACTCCGGGGGCGGACGACGGTTCGCTGGAACCACCGCGATCCACCCCCTCCCCTTCGCCTCGCTCGATCCCAGGAGTCCCGATGTCCCGCAACCCTCTCGCCCAGATACCCACCCGGGCCGCCCGTTGGAGTGCCACCCATCCGTGGCGCGCCATCGGCGCCTGGTTCCTCCTCGTCGCCGTCGCGGTCGGGCTCGCGATGGCGATCCCGACCAACGAGGTCGAGGATGCCGACTACCGGGTCGGGGAGTCCGGCCGTGCCGAGGCGCTGCTCGACGCCGCGCACCTCGACCACCCGCCGATGGAGAACGTCCTGATCACCGCGGCCGACGGCGACCTGGACGCCGCCGATGCCCGGGCTGCTGCGGACGACGTGACCGGCCGGATGTCCGGACTCGACGGGGTCGCCGGCGTGGGGGACGCGATCCCCAGCGAGGACGGGACGGCCCTGCTCGTCCCGGTCGAGCTGAGGGCGGACGACGTCGACGCCGATCCGCTGCTCGACGCCACGGCCGCCGTGCAGGACGCCCATCCCGGACTGGTGGTCGAGCAGGCCGGTGACGTCACCATCGACGAGGCCATCAACGAGCGGGTCGCCGACGACCTGCACTCAGCGGAGTTCATCAGCCTGCCGATCACCCTGGTGCTGATGCTGCTGGCCTTCGGGGCACTCATCGCCGCCGGGCTCCCGGTGCTGCTGGCCGCGTCCAGCGTGGCCGCGACGATCGGGATCAGCGCACCGGTCTCACTGCTCGTGCCCGCCGAGCCCACCGTGACGAGCATGATCGTGCTGATCGGCATGGCTGTCGGTGTCGACTACTCGCTGTTCTACCTCAAGCGCGAACGCCAGGAACGCGCCGCCGGGCGCTCGACCCTCGACGCGGTGAGCATCGCCGCCGAGACCTCCGGCCACGCCATCCTGGTCTCCGGTGGCGCCGTGATCGCCGCACTGGCGGGCCTCTTCGTGCTCACCGACGTCACCTTCAACTCGCTCGCCACCGGCTCGATCATCGTCGTCGCCGTCGCTGTCCTCGGCTCGATCACGGTCCTCCCCGCACTGCTCGCCAAGCTCGGTCGTTGGGTCGACCGGCCGCGGGTGCCGCTGCTGTGGCGGCTGACGAGGAAGTCCCGTCCGGGTGCGATCAGCGCTCGCCTGCTCGGTCCGGTGGTCCGTCACCCCGTCGCCGCCCTGGTGGTCTCCTCCGTCGGGATCATCGCGCTCGCCGTGCCTGCGCTGTCGATGAAGACCCACCAGGCCAGTGCCGAGACGCTGCCCGGCGACATCGCGACGGTCCAGACCTTCCGGGCGATCACCGACGCCTACCCCAGCGAGGGCACCTCGGCGCAGGTCGTCGTGACCGGCGCCGACCCGGCAGCCGCCACCGCCGCCCTCGAGCGACTGGCCGAGGAGGCCGGACGTACCGACGACTTCGTCACCACAGGTGCGCAGGTCGAGACGTCGCAGGACGGGCGCACCTCCGTCATCGACCTGCCGATGCCGTACGAGGAGTCCGACGACCGGGCCAGCGCCGCGATCGAGCGTCTCCGCACCGACCTGGTGCCGGCGTCCCTCGGCAGCCTGACCGGCGCCGAGCACGCGGTCGGCGGCAGCGCCGCGGAGTCCCTGGACAGCTCGCAGAAGCAGGACGGGCGGATGCCGATCCTGCTCGGCCTGGTGCTCGTGCTGACGATGGTGATGATGCTGCTCGCCTTCCGCAGCGTGCTGCTGGCCGTGATCTCGACCGTGCTGAACGTGGCGTCGGTCGGCGTCGCCTTCGGCGTGCTCGCCATCGTCTTCCAGCACGGTGTCGGTGAGGGTCTGCTCGACTTCACCAGTCCCGGCTTCGTGATCAGCTGGATCCCGGTCTTCGTGCTGGTCGTGCTGGTCGGCCTGTCGATGGACTACCACGTGTTCGTGCTCAGCCGGATCCGCGAGCTGATCGACACCGGCCTGCCCGTCCGTGACGCCATCCACCGCGGTATCGCCGACACGGCCGGCGTGATCACCAGCGCCGCAGCGGTGATGGTCTCGGTGTTCGCGATCTTCGCGACCCTGTCGATGATGGAGATGAAGATGATGGGCGTCGGCCTGTCGGCCGCGATCCTCATTGACGCCACCGTCATCCGACTGGTCGTGCTGCCGGCCGTGCTGGTGCTGCTCGGGGAGCGTGCCTGGCCTCGCGGGCGTCGTACGACGCCGGGGCCGGTGGTGGCTCCCGGTCAGGTGCCGGACGAGGTGCTGGTGCCGGTCGGGCGCTGAGGATGCCCCGCGCCGGATCGGCTTGAATGGCCGGATGCTCCACTCCTTCCACCTCGCCGAGCTGCCCCGGACGGCGACCGCACGTGCGCTCCTGCGCCCGCCGGTCGACGTACCGGGGCTCCGGCACGCCGAGAGCCTGGCGATGATGCGGCTGGGGGCGCCGACGGTGTCGGCCGAGCGCTTCCAGCTGCGCCGGGTGGCGACGATCGCGGCGTGGGAGGACGAGGCGGCGCTCGAGGCCTTCCTCGCGACGGACCCGTTCGGCCAGCGGTTGGCACAGGGGTGGCACGTGCGCCTGCAGTTCCTGCGGAGGTACGGCGAGGTGGCGGCCCTCGCGCCCCTGCCGACCCGGGCCGGCGACTGGGACCCGGAGGAACCGATCGTCGCGCTCACCCTGGCCCGGCTGCGGATGCCGGAGCTCCCGCGCTTCCTGCGCTGGGGCAAGCCGGTCGAGCGGCTGGTCGCAGGTCACCCGGCGGCCGTCTTCTCGACTGCGGCGGTGCGCCCGCCGGGCACCTTCTCGACGTTCTCGATCTGGCGCTCGGTGCGGGAGATGACCGAGATGGTGCACGGCCACAGCACCGCGGTCGCCGAGGCACCTGCCCACGCCGTGGCGATGGGAGAGCAGCGGCGGCGCGAGTTCCACCACGAGTCGGCGTTCATGAGGTTCCGGCCGCTCTCGGAGCACGGCACCTGGCAGGGGCGCCGGCTGCTGCCCTGAGCGAGCCGTCACTCCAGGATGGCGGGACCCGTCTTGCGACGTACCTCGTCCAGCGTCACGTCCGGCGCGAGCTCGACCAGGCGCAGTCCGTCCGGCGTGATGTCGAGGACGCACAGGTCGGTGATGATCCGCTGGACGACGCCGCGGCCGGTGTAGGGCAGCGAGCACTCCTCGACGATCTTGAGGTCGCCGTCGCGGGCCACGTGCTCCATCAGGACGATGACCTTCTTCGCCCCGTGGACCAGGTCCATCGCGCCGCCCATCCCCTTGACCATCTTGCCGGGGATCATCCAGTTGGCGATGTCACCAGCGGCCGAGACCTGCATGGCCCCGAGGATCGCCGCGTCGATCTTGCCCGAGCGGATCATGCCGAAGCTGGTGGCGGAGTCGAAAAAGCTCGCGCCCCGACGCAGCGTGACGGTCTCCTTGCCGGCGTTGATCAGGTCGGCGTCGACGTCCTCCTCGCTCGGGTAGGGGCCGATGCCGAGGATGCCGTTCTCGCTCTGCAGCACCAGCTCGACGTCGTCGGGGACGTAGTTGGGCACCAGCGTCGGCAGCCCGATGCCGAGGTTGACGTAGTTGCCGTCGACGAGCTCGGAGGCGGCGCGGGCCGCCATCTGCTCACGGGTCCAGGCCATCTCAGCGCACCGTCCTCTTCTCGATCCGCTTGTCAGCGGCCTGTTCCGGTGTGAGCGGGACGACCCGGTGGACGTAGACGCCCGGAAGGTGCACGTCGTCCGGGGCGATCTCGCCGGGCTCGACGAGCTCCTCGACCTCCGCGACCGTGATCCGTCCGGCCATCGCGGCCAACGGGTTGAAGTTCCTCGCCGACTGGCGGAAGACCAGGTTGCCGTGGCGGTCGCCCTTCCAGGCGCGGACCAGTCCGAAGTCGGAGGTGATGGCCTCCTCCATGACGAACTCCCGCTCGCCGTCCTGCGTCTCGAACACCATCACCGGCTTCTGTGGCGAGGTCTTCACGATGTTGCCCGCGTCGCCGTACCTCCACGGGAGACCGCCCTCCGCGACCTGGGTCCCGACACCGGTGCGGGTGTAGAACGCCGCGATGCCGGAGCCACCGGCGCGCATGCGCTCGGCGAGCGTGCCCTGCGGGGTGAGCTCCACCTCGAGCTCGCCGGAGAGGTACTGCCGGGCGAACTCCTTGTTCTCCCCGACGTAGGAGGCCACGACGCGCCGCAGGCGCCCGGCGGCCAGCAGCAGGCCGAGCCCCCAGTCATCGACACCCGCGTTGTTGGACACGACCTCGAGGTCGCGCACGCCGGCGTCGAGGAGGGAACCGATGAGCACCGAGGGGATCCCGCACAGCCCGAACCCGCCGACCGTGAGGGTCGCTCCGTCCGGGATGTCAGCGACCGCGTCGGCGGCGGAGTGGAAGACCTTGTCCATGGTGACGAGTCAAGGTCACCCACCGACTCCGGTCAATGAATGACCGCTGATTGACGCTCAGATTCTCGGTTGCCGATCAGTTGATCGCACATGCGTCCACTCAGTGAACGACTACCCTCGACCTCATGGACCAGGGACCGAGCGTGATCAACCGCGCCGGTGTCCTGCTGCGCGCACTCGCCGCCCGCGAACCCGACGGCGCGTCGACGACGGTGCTGGCAGACGCGACCGCGATCCCCCGCCCCACCACCCATCGCCTGCTGGTCGCGCTCGCCGGCGAAGGCCTGGTCGAACGCGACCAGGTGAGCGCGGACTGGCACCTGGGCCCCGAGTGCTTCCTGCTCGGCGCGGCCGCGACGACCCGCCACGACATCACCCCCGCTGCACGGGAGTCGGTGCGCCGGATCGCCCACGAGACCGGGGAGAGCGCGTTCTTCTCGGTCCGCCGCGGCGACGAGACGGTGTGCCTGCTGCGCGAGGACGGCAGCTTCCCTGTCCGCTCCCACGTCCTGCACGAGGGCATCCGCTTCCCGCTCGGCGTCGCGTCCGCCGGACTCACAGTCCTCGCCTTCCTTCCCGAGCGGGAGCGCCAGCTCTATCTCTCGAGCGTCGACCTGACCGAGCGCCACGGCCCGGCCCACTCCCCCGGTTCGCTGCGGGAGCGCGTCGCCGTCGTACGCGCGACGGGGTACGCCGTCAACGCCGGCCTGATCGTCGAGGGCAGCTGGGGTCTCGGCGCGGCCGTGTTCGACAGCCAGGGAAGCCCGCGCTGGGCACTGAGCATCACCGGCATCGAGTCGCGCCTCGCGCCGCCCCGGCAGGCCGAGCTGGGGCGGATGCTGATGGACGAGGCGCATGCGCTCACCGGGCGGATGGGGGCGTACTGACCGAGCTCAGGGCAGGGGCCAGGTGAGCTCGGCGTCGTCGGGCGGCCAGTAGCCGCCGTCCGCGCCGCTCGAGAAGGTGATCCGGTCGGCCGGCTCCGCGTCCGATGCCTGCACGAAGGCCATGCAGCTGTCGATGCTCGCCCCCGGCCCGGCGGAGTCGTCGAAGCCGCCGGTGGCGCAGGGCGAGGTGGCCCCGAGCACCTCGGGTGGCAGCGGGTCCACGAGCTCGTCGCCCGACCAGAGGTTGACGTGCTTGGCGTCGAGCAGGACGGGACGGGCGCCGGAGACCCAGTCGATCTGCAGGCGCAGCAGGTACAGGGTCGGTGCCCGGCCCCCGAACTCCGAGAAGTCGGTCACGCCGAGCTGCTGGAGGTCCTGCGCCGTACCTGCGTCGACCCGTTCGATCGTCAGCTCGGCGACGCCGTCACCCTCGGACGTGGGAACGACGGCCGGCTGTCCGAGCTCGAGCTCGGAGCCCGGGGTCGTCAGTCCGTCCGGTGTCGTCGTGGGGCCCGGTTCGTCGGGCCCGTCGGCGTCGTCGCAGGCACTCGCCCCGACCAGGGCGAGCACGACCAGGCCGGTCAGCGCGGCCAACCGCCCGGCTGGTCGGGAGAGAGCGACCGACCCGATCGACCGAGGTGAGGACGAGACCATCCGCTCAACCCTTCCAGCTGGAGTCATCGACAGTGTTGAACTGCTGATGGAGGTGGGTGAGCCCGCGGTTGATCTTGGCCAGCTCCTCCTTGGCCCCGAGATCGGTCTGCTCGAAGTCGGTGGCCAGGTCCAGGCACTGGACCGCGACCCGGTGGGACGTGCGCGCCTCGTCGACGAGCAGGTCGACCAGCTGGTTCACCAGGTCGGCGTACTGGTCGAACGCGCCGGTGGTGCCGTAGCCGATCGTGTCACCGTGCAGGGCGGGGCGGCTCCAGTGGGCCGAGGCGAGAGCGGAGGCGTCGCCGCTGAGTCGCGAGGCGAGTCCGCGCTGGTGCCTGCTGATCGTCTCGATGCGTCCGGCGATGTCACGCATCAGGCGGGGCTTGACCACCAGGTCCACGTCGGCGTCGAGGAAGCTCTGCAGCGGATCGTTGGGCTGCCGCTCACCGCTGCGGAGGCGGCGGGCGATCGAGTAGTTGTCAGGCTTCTCGTA
The DNA here is from genome assembly GCF_001428565.1 of Nocardioides sp. Root190. Lineage (GTDB taxonomy): Bacteria > Actinomycetota > Actinomycetes > Propionibacteriales > Nocardioidaceae > Nocardioides. The sequence continues at coordinate 712,309 of NZ_LMIA01000010.1, forward strand.
CATGTCCTCCACCGCCGAGCGGCACATCCGGCCGATGGCGTACTCGGCCCGGAAGACGTCGTCCTCGATCTCGCGGACGTTGGACATGAAGGAGCCGAGGAGGGCGGTGTAGTCACCACCTTCGAGGACCACCCGCACGTCCTTGCTCGCCGCGTAGGAGTCGTTGGGCCAGAAGGCGACGGCGACGGTGGCGATGCCGGCGACCACCGCAGCTGCCGCCGCGGCGGGCGGGAACACCGCCGTACCGGCGACCACGGTCGCGGCACCGGACAGGGCGCTGAGAGCCACGGGCGTGAAGCTCGGGCCGGAGCCGTCCGTGGCGTTGGCGAAGCTGTTGAAGTCGGCGGTCGCGGCCTTCAGGAACTCGGTGAGCGTGGTGTAGCACTCGGTCCATGCCATCACCTCGGCCGCGAGGGCGAGGGCTGCCACAGCAGCCAGGTTCTGCTGACCGGAGATCGTGCGCCCCACGTCGTTGGTGTAGCTCAGCTGCAGGCTGCGGACCGCGCCCCCGGACATGAGCGTCAGGTCCGACTTGCTGTCGTCCACGGCGGACTGGATGTCGGTCACTGCCGACAGGGTCCGGGCCGTGCCGTCCGGGCTGGACTGGGTCGTGGTGGTCGACTCGCCGATGTGGAGCTGTTGGGCGATCAGGACGACACTCGCGACCTGGTCGGAGAAGTCGTCGGGATCGACGGCATCCATCCACGGGTCGATCCAGGAGTGGATCTCGGTCCGGATCTCGTCCCAGATGGGCACCAGGTCGGGGAGCGAGACGTGCTCTCCCTCGATGTTCTTGTCCCCCGCCGACGTCGTGACGTCGCTCGCGATGTTGTGGTCGATCTTCCACACGCCGCTGGGGTAGTAGCAGTAGACGCCCTTGTCGGCGAAGGCGCGGGGGAGCTTGTAGCGGAACTCGCCCGCCTCGCAGGAGCCCCCCTCCTCGCTGGGATCGAAGTAGAAGTTGTCGACGTCGGCGGACAGCTTCTTCCTCATGTAGGCGTTGATCACCGCCTCGACGAGAGGCTCCTTGAGCTCCTCGAGGGCCGCGCGGACGCTGTCGGCGGTCATGGGGGGTTCCCTTCTGCAGTACGGGCGAAGATCGAGTGCCCCGGCGGAGCCCGCTTGAAACCGTGCCGACCCGGGGAGACGCGCCCTGGTTGTGAACACCCTCCAAGAAGCTCGCTCCAGCCTTGGGACTTTCAACCGGGCACGGATGCCGCCCTGTGGGGAAGCCTGCAAGGGTGAGCATTCAGGCTTCTTCCTCGCGCACGTTCCGACGGATCGCGATCGTCAACCGCGGCGAGGCCGCGATGCGGCTCATCCACGCCGTACGCGACCTGAACGCCGAGGGCGCCGACTTCACCACCATCGCGCTGCACACCGATGTCGAGAGCACGGCGATGTTCGTGCGCGAGGCCGACGAGGCGCACCTCCTCGGGCGCGCCGCGAACCGGCCCTACATCGACCTCGAGGCGCTCGAGCAGGCGCTCACCGAGACCCGCGCCGAGGCGGTCTGGGTCGGCTGGGGCTTCGTCGCCGAGGACCCGGCCTTCGCCGACGTGTGCGCCCGGCTGGGCATCACCTTCATCGGGCCGAGCGCCGAGGCGATGCGCAAGCTCGGCGACAAGATCGGCTCCAAGCTCATCGCCGAGGAGGTCGGCGTGCCCGTCGCTCCGTGGAGTCGCGGCGGCGTCAACACCCTCGAGGACGCCCTCGCCGCGGCAGAGCGGATCGGCTACCCGCTGATGCTCAAGGCGACCGCCGGAGGCGGCGGACGCGGCATCCGGCGCGTCGACACCGCCGACGACCTGGCCGACGCCTACCAGCGCACCCGGGACGAGGCCGAGCGTGCCTTCGGCAGTGGCATCGTCTTCCTCGAGCGACTGGTCACCGGCGCCCGCCACGTCGAGGTGCAGGTCATCGCCGACGGTCAGGGCACCGCCTGGGCCGTGGGGGTCCGGGACTGCTCGATCCAGCGCCGCAACCAGAAGGTGATCGAGGAGTCGGCCTCGCCGCTGCTCGACGCCGACCAGATCGAGGACCTGAAGGGTTCGGCCGAGCGGCTCGCGCTCGCCGTCGACTACGCCGGCGCCGGAACCGTCGAGTTCCTCTACCACCCCGGCGACCGCGCCTTCGCTTTCCTCGAGGTCAACACCCGCCTCCAGGTCGAGCACCCGATCACCGAGGTCACGACCGGCCTGGACCTGGTCCGGTTGCAGATCCACGTCGCCCTGGGCGGCCGTCTCGAGGGCGACCGGCCCGGCGAGATCGGCCACGCCGTCGAGGCTCGCCTCAACGCCGAGGACCCCGACCGCGACTTCGCCCCCTCCCCCGGTCGCATCGAGCGGTTGCGACTCCCTGCGGGCCCGGGCATCCGCGTCGACACGGGCGTCGGCGAGGGCGACACGATCCCCGCCGACTTCGACTCGATGATCGCGAAGGTCATCGCCCACGGCCGCACCCGCGAGGAGGCCCTGGGCCGACTCCGCCGGGCGATGGGCGAGACCACGGTCATCATCGAGGGCGGCGTGTCCAACAAGGGCTTCATCCTCGACCTGCTCGACCAGCCCGAGGTCGTCAACGGCACCCCCGAGTGGGCCGACACCGGCTGGATCGACCGGGTCCGCGCCGAGGGTCGTCTCGTCGCGCACGAGCACTCCGGCGTCGCACTCGTCGTCGCCGCGATCGAGGCGTACGAGGAGCAGCAGCAGGTCGAGGTCGAGCGGCTGCTCGAGACCGCCCACGGTGGGCGTCCGCAGGTCCAGCACGAGGTCGGCGGGAGCATCGACCTCAAGCTCCGCGGGGCGTCGTACAAGTTGGGGGTGCTGCAGGTCGGCCCGCGGCGCTACCGCGCCACGCTGACCATCGGCGGCACCACGCAGACCGTCGACGCCGAGCTCGTGCGCATCGACGCCGAGCGGAGCAACCTGTTCATCGGCGGACGTCGCTTCCGTCTGGTCACCGCCTCACACGGCACGGTGCTGCTCGTCGAGGTCGATGGCATCACCCACCGCGTGTCCCGCGACGAGGGCGGGGTCCTTCGCTCGCCCGCACCGGCACTGGTCGTCGCCACCCCGGCCCAGGTCGGTGACGAGGTCGAGGCCGGCGCCCCGGTGCTCGTGCTGGAGTCGATGAAGATGGAGACCGTGCTCGCCGCGCCCTTCGCAGCGCGGGTGCGTGAGCTGATGGTGATCACCGGGAGCCAGGTCGAGACCGGCGCACCGCTGGTCCGGCTCGACCCGCTCGAGGCCGCCGGCGACGCCGTCGAGGCCGTGCAGGCCGACGAGGCCGGTCCGGGACTCGAGCTGCCGCAGGTGCCCCTCGCCGGCGACCCGGCCGACCGCGCCGCCCGCGGCATCGCCGACCTGTCCGCCGTCCTGCTCGGGTACGACGTCGACAGCCGCGACAGCGGATCGGCCCTGCCGTCGTACCTCGCCGCCAGGGACGAACTCGCTGCCGGTGGACCCGGCGCGCGCGCCGCTGTCGTCGACGCCGAGGTCGAGCTGCTGGCCGTCTTCGCCGACATGGCCGAGCTCAGCCGCAACCGCCCCGCGGGCGAGGAGCTGCACAACGAGCTGCGGGTCCACAGCTCCCGCGAGCACTTCCACACCTACCTGCGCAGCCTCGACGTCGACCGGGACGGCCTGCCCGCCCAGTTCAGCGAGCGGATGACCCGGGTGCTGGCGCACTACGGCGTCGCCGACCTCGACCGCACCTCTGCCCTCGAGCAGGCCGTGCACCGCGTCTTCCTCGCGCAGCAGCGCACCACCCCCGAGACCGAGCTGGTCACCGCGATCCTCGGGCGCTGGGCGGCCGACGAGGCGCCCGCCGAGGAGCTCGCGACCCGCGCCCGCAGCCTGCTGGAGCGGCTGGTCCGCACCACCCAGCTGCGTTTCCCGGTCATCGGCGACCTCGCCCGCAGCATCCGCTTCCGCTGGTTCGACCAGCCAGAGGTCGACAGCGAGCGCACCGCGGTCCTGGCCGGCGTCGCCGACCAGGTCGCCGCGCTCGCGGCCGACCCGGAGGCCGCGGACTACGCCGAGCAGGTCGAGGCCCTGGCCGCGATCCCGGAGACCGTCGTCCGGTTCCTCTCCGACCGCCTCGAGCAGGGCCTCAGCGGCGAGCACGAGCCGATGCTGGAGGTGCTGATCCGCCGGCACTACCACGACTTCGGGCTGCGCGACGTCCGCACCTTCACCGCCGGCGGGACCCTCGCGCCGCGCCCGGCCGTCAGCGCCACCTACACGCTGGACGAGAAGGACTCCGCGATCCTCAGCACCATCGGAACCGTCGCGGAGCTCGCCGACGGCACGCTGGACCCGCTCCTCGTCGAGCACCTCGCATCGCGGGCAGCGGGGCAGGACGGCGTGGCCGACCTCTACCTGGCCTGGCCCGAGCAGCCGGCCGACGACGACGAGGCCTCGGCCGAGCTGGCCCGCATCCTGGGCAGCCTGGCGTGGACCCGCGACGTGCGCCGGGTCGCCATCGCCAGCTGCCCCGGCAGGGGTCGCACGGTCGACTACTTCGAGTTCCGTCCTGCCGCCGACAGCGCCTCCGGTGTCGTCGAGGACCAGCTCGTCCGCGGCGTGCACCCGCAGGTCGGGCGCCGCCTCAACCTGTGGCGCCTCCAGGACTTCGACGTCACCCGGATCCCCTCGACCGAGGACGTCCTGCTCTTCGACTGCGTCGCCAAGGAGAACCGCACCGACCGTCGTCTGGTCGCCGTCGCGCAGGTGCGCCAGCTCGTCGTCGTACGCGACGAGGAGGGTGCGGTCGTCGGAGTCCCGCACGCCGAGCGCGCGATCGAGAACTGCCTCGAGTCCATCCGCCGCGCCCGGACCGCGATGGGCACCGCCGGCAGCAAGCTCGACATGAACCACGTGTGGGTCCAGGTCTGGCCGCTCGTCGAGGCCGATCCGGCGCAGCTGACCGCGCTCCAGGGCAAGATCACTCCGCTCTCCGACGGCGCCGGCATCGAGGAGGTCGTCGCTGGCGGCCGCCTGGCGACGCCCGACGGGCCGGTCCCGGTCAACTTCAGGTTCCACTCCCAGCCCGGCAAGGGGGTCACGGCCGCCGTCGAGGCGCCGCCGACCGAGCCCCTCAAGCCGCTCGACGAGTACGCCGGCAAGGTGGTCCGCTCGCGGCGACGCGGCATGGTCTATCCGTACGAGCTCGCCGACATCCTCGCCGGTCCCGGCGGCACGATGGTCGAGCACGATCTCGACGACACCGGCCGCCTCGTGCCGGTCGAGCGCCCGTACGGCCTCAACAAGGCCGGCGTGATCTGCGCGGTCGTCACCACCTTGACCGCGCTCCACCCCGAGGGTGTCACCCGCGTGCTCGTCTGCGGCGACCCGACCAAGGCCCTTGGCGCGGTCTCCGAGCAGGAGTGCCTGCGGATCATGGCCGCCATCGACCTGGCCGAGGAGATGAAGGTCCCCGTCGAGTGGTTCGCCATCTCGGCCGGCGCCCGGATCTCGATGGACTCGGGCACCGAGAACATGGACTGGGTCGCGGCCGCGCTCAAGCGGATCGTCGAGTTCACCCAGGCCGGCGGCGAGATCAACGTCGTCGTCGCGGGCATCAACGTCGGCGCGCAGCCCTACTGGAACGCCGAAGCCACGATGCTGATGCACACCAAGGGCATCCTGGTGATGACGCCGGACAGCGCGATGGTCCTCACCGGCAAGCAGTCGCTCGACTTCTCCGGCGGGGTGTCGGCCGAGGACAACTTCGGCATCGGCGGCTACGACCGGGTGATGGGGCCGAACGGCCAGGCACAGTACTGGGCGCCCGACCTCGCCGGCGCCTTCCAGGTCCTGCTCGCGCACTACGACCACACCTACGTCGTGCCGGGCGAGGCCGGGCCGCGCCGGGCACCGACCACGGACCCGACCGACCGCGACATCTCGGTCTTCCCGCACCAGCACGCCGACAGCGACTTCACCACGGTCGGCCAGATCTTCGACCCGGCCTTCAACAAGGACCGCAAGAAGGCCTTCGACATCCGCACGGTGATGCGCGCCATCGCCGACCAGGACCACACCACGCTGGAGCGCTGGGCCGGCATGGCTGACGCGGACACCGCCGTCGTCTTCGACGCCCACGTCGGTGGCTACCCCGTCTGCCTGCTCGGCATCGAGTCGCGCCCGATCCGTCGACGCGGCTTCCCCCCGACCGACGGCCCCGACACCTACACCGGCGGGACGCTGTTCCCGCGCTCCTCGAAGAAGGCAGCGCGGGCGATCAACGTGGCGTCGGGCAACCGGCCGCTCGTCGTCCTCGCGAACCTGTCGGGCTTCGACGGCTCACCGGACTCGATGCGCAACCTGCAGCTGGAGTACGGCGCCGAGATCGGCCGCGCCATCGTCAACTTCGACGGCCCGATCGTGTTCTGCGTGATCTCCCGCTACCACGGTGGCGCGTTCGTGGTGTTCTCCAAGCGCCTCAACCCGTCCATGACCGTGCTCGCCGTCGAGGGCTCCTTCGCCTCGGTCATCGGTGGAGCGCCGGCCGCGGCCGTGGTCTTCTCCGGCGAGGTCGACAAGCGCACCGCGTCCGACGACCGGGTCCAGTCCGTCGAGGCCCGCCTCACTGCGGCGACCGGCGCGGAGCGGGGAGCGCTGGCAGCCGACCTGACCGACCTGCGGGCCGCCGTACGCTCCGAGAAGATCAGCGAGGTCGCCGGTGAGTTCGACGGGGTCCACAACATCCACCGGGCCGTCGAGGTCGGTTCGGTCGATGCCGTCGTCAGCAGCGCCACGCTGCGCCCGCGGATCGTGGCGACGATCGAGGAGTTCTTCGCCAGGGACTGAGTCGGGGCGGGTGGAGCTCAGTCCACGTGGACGACGCCCTTGCCTGCCATCGCCTCGGCCACCGGCGACGACGGGGTCCTGTCCAGCAGTGTCGCGCCGACGAAGTCGACCGCCGCACCCCCGAACTCGCGGTGCTCGGCGAGCATGGCGTGCTTGCCGTTGCGGATCGCGATGAAGCCGACCCGGTTCGACCGGGCCAGCCGCTCGGCCAGCTGCTGCGCGCGCTGCGCCGGCGCGATCCGGTCCCGCAGGCCGTGGACGAAGAGGATCTGCCGATCCCGGAGACCGAGCCGGTCGGCATCGGTGGGATAGACGAAAGCAGCGAGCGCGACGACGCTGCGCACCGCCGGCAGTCCGGCCGCCAGGATCGATGCGCGGCCGCCGAGGGAGTGCCCGACCAGACAGATCGGGACGTCCGGCCCGTACCGCTCGAGCACCTGGCCGACCGCCCACTCGATGTCGTGCACCGGCGTGTGGCTGGTGTCCCAGCCACGGTAGGAGTTCAGCAGGCGGTGCACTGCAAGGCGTCCCTGCCCGGCACGGGCGACCCGGCGGGCGATCGGGATCATCCGCAGCACGGAGAGCTGGGTGGGACTGACCATCATCCGACCGCGACGCGAGGCACCCCCGTGGACGAGCAGCACGATCCCCTCGGGCGACTCCGGTGCCCGCACCGCCACCAGTCTCGGCGTGCTCACTGGCCGCCCTCGCGCTCGTGCTCGCCGGTCGCCTCGCCGGTCGCCTCGCCGGTTGCAGCGGGAAGCCGGTCGCGCAGCCACGTGGTCGACCCGGGACTGAGCCCCTTGAGCTTGGGACGGTCGTGCAGCGTGGCCACCATCAGCGCGGTGTCCTCGGGCAGCGACCACTTGAGTTCGTGGTAGACCCGCGACAGCGAGGCGTCGCTCTCGAGCGCTGCCAGGCCGGGGGCCAGCGACCGGACCTCCACCCACGGACCGGCGACACCCTGGGCGATCGGTGAGGAGCTCCACGCGAGGTAGACGGACACGGTCTTCCTGCCGCCTACTGATCGGCCGGCGACAGCGGACGGACGGCCGGACCTTCGATCACGTCGCCCGCCTCGGTGAACCGCGAGCCGTGCAGCGGGCAGTCCCACGAGCGCTCGGCATCGTTCCACCGCAGCGTCCCACCGAGGTGCGTGCAGATGGCCCGGACGGCGCACCCGTCGGCGACCCCGACCGGGCGGGGATCGATCCCGACCCTGCCGACGTCACCTCCGTCGGGCGCGTCCTCGACCGACACGGGATGGGAGACGGCGCGCGCGAGGGCGGCGGAGGCGACGACACCCGTCTCCATGTTGCGGCGGACCAGCGTGGCTGCCGTCGAGGGACGGGTGAGGCGTCGTTCCAGCGGTCGCGCCCAGGCCGGGCGCGAGCCGAGGACACGGCCCGCGATCCGCAGGGCGGCGCTGACGCCGTTGGAGAGTCCCCACTTGTCGTAGCCCGTCGCCACGTGGATCCGACCGAAGCCGCGCGGGAACCCGCCGACATAGGGGATGCCGTCGTGCGAGGTGTAGTCCTGGGCCGACCAGGCATGGGTCTCGACAGCGTCCGGGAAGGCGGTCGCGGCCCATGCCCGGAGCGCGTCGAGTCCTTCGCGCTCGGAGCCGCCGCGACCGACGACGTGACCGGCGCCGCCGACCAGGAGCGTCCCTCCGGGCGCGTCGCGCAGCGAGCGCGCCGTACTGCCCGCGCTGAGCATCATCCCGGGCATCTCGCCGGGCCACCGGTGGGCGAGGAGGTAGGAGCGACGCGGCTCCAGCTTCGCGAAGTAGAGGCCCCGGTCCAGCACCGGCGTCCCGGTCGCGAGTACGACGTGGGGCGCCTCGAACACGCGACCGTCGGCCGTGCGGACGACGGGATCCGCGCCCCACGAGACGTCGACCACCCGACTGTCCTCGGCGATCAGGCCTCCGTGCCGCTCGAGCTCCGCGGCGAGCGCCGCCACCACCGCGAGCGGGTCCAACTGCACCTGGTCCGCCAGGGCGACGGCACCGTGCACCTCGAACGGGACGTCCAGCTCGTCGCGCCAGGTCACCGGCACACCGAGCTCGAGCGCGGCGCGCAGCTCGGCCCTCGCCGGGTGCACCTCCTCCTCGGTCGCGGCGAAGGTGTACGCGTCGCGACGCTCGTGCGCGACGCCGTGGTCCTCGCAGAAGCGCGCGAGCCAGTCGACCCCCTCGCGGTTGGCCTCGACGTAGGCAGCGGCCACTGCCCGGGGGTGGTGGTCGAGCAGGCGCGACAGCTTCGTCCCCTGCAGCAACGACACCTTGCCGGTGTTGCGGCCCGAGGCGAGGGCGCCGATCCGGTCGGCCTCGAGGAGCACGACCTGCTTCCCCGCCCGGGCGAGCAGCAGCCCGGTGCACAGTCCGGTGATCCCGCCACCGATCACCACGACGTCGCTGGCGCGGCCCTCGATCGGCGGACGCGGAGGCGCGGGAGCTCTTTCCCAGCTCGTCGGGCTCATCAGGCCGTGAACCGTTCCCAGGCCCGGTGGCCGCGCATCAGCTGCTCGACCTCCTCGAGGACCGCCGCAGGCGTGGCGCCGCTGACGATGGCCGCCGCATCGGCCGGGACCCCCGCGGCCTCGAGTGCCTCGATGCCACCTCCCCACACCCCGATCGCCTTGGCGTGGCGGTAGCACTCCTCCAGCATCAGCCGGACGCGAGGATCGAGCGGCTGGGCAGGATCGTCGGCCTTGGCGTCGCGGGCCGGGAGGGCATCAGGTGCCGGAGCGGGACGTCCCGCCACCAGCAGTGCGTCGTACTCCACGGAGCGGCTGCCGCTGAAGGTGCGCTGCACCACCGTGCCGTCGGACAGCTTGCCGGCGTGGGGCGCGATGACCAGAGCGACCATGTGGTGGTCAGCGATGGTCTCCACGAGCTCGGCGACCCCGTCGAGATCACCGTCGTCGGCGACGACGATGCCGATCGTGCGACCATCGGTCGGCCACTCACCGCCCACCTGGGAGAGCGCCGGGCTGGCCTCGACCTCGACCAGCGGGCCGTCGGGGTCGGGCGCCGGCAGGCCGAGTCCCGACGCGACCTCGGCGCACAGCTCCGGGTCGATCTGTGCGAGGGCGAGGAGCTGGCGCTCCCGGATGGTCTCCTCGTAGCAGCGGGACAGCTCGAAGGTGTACGCCGCGATGATGTGCTGCTTCTCGACCGGCGTCATGCTCAGCCAGAACAGTCGGGCCTGGCTGAAGTGGTCGGCGAAGGACACCGGGACATCGCGCTGCTTGACCGACTCGGCGACCCGCACCGCCACGTCGAGGAACGCCCCGTCCCTGGCCCCGGAGGCGTGGAAGGGGCACCCTCCGTCCAGCGAGTTGGGGCGGTACGGCGCCACGCCGGCGTGCACCGCGTGCTGGTGGAAGCCGTCGCGGAGCATGTCGTTGACCGGTGCGTGCGGGCGGTTGACCGGGATCTGGTTGAAGTTCGGTCCACCGAGCCGGGTGAGCTGAGTGTCGACGTACGAGAAGAGACGGGTCTGGAGCAGCGGGTCGTTGGTCACGTCGATGCCCGGCACCAGGTTGCCGACGTGGAACGCGACCTGCTCGGTCTCGGCGAAGTAGTTGGTGGGATTCCCGGTCAGCGTCAGCAGGCCGACGGGCTGGACCGGGGCGAGCTCCTCGGGCACGAGCTTGGTCGGGTCGAGGAGATCGATGCCCTGGAACGTCTCGTCATCGGTGTCCTCGAAGACCTGGAGACCGAGCTCCCACTGCGGGAGGGCGCCCGACTCGATCGCGTCGGCCAGGTCGCGTCGGTGGAAGTCCGGGTCGATGCCGCCGAGCATCTGCGCCTCCTCCCAGGTGAGGGAGTGGACACCGAGCACGGGCTTCCAGTGGAACTTCACCAGAGCGGTCTCCCCCTGCTGGTTCACCAGCCGGAAGGTGTGGACCCCGAAGCCCTCCATCGTCCGGTAGGAGCGCGGGATGCCGCGGTCGGACATGTTCCACATCGTGTGGTGCTGCGCCTCGGTGTGGAGGGACACGAAGTCCCAGAAGGTGTCGTGGGCACTCTGCGCCTGCGGGATCTCGCGGTCCGGATGCGGCTTGGCGGCGTGGACCACATCGGGGAACTTGATGCCGTCCTGGATGAAGAAGACCGGGATGTTGTTGCCGACCAGGTCGAAGGTGCCCTCGTCGGTGTAGAACTTCGTGGCGAAACCCCGGGTGTCGCGCACGGTGTCGGCTGAGCCGCGTGACCCGAGCACGGTCGAGAACCGGACGAAGACGGGCGTCTCCTTGCCGCGGGCGAGGAAGCCGGCCCGGCAGACCGGCTTGGCGTTGCCGTAGCCCACGAAGACCCCGTGGGCGCCCGCACCGCGTGCGTGGACCACCCGCTCCGGGATGCGCTCGTGGTCGAAGTGCGTGATCTTCTCCCGGAGGTGGTGGTCCTGGAGCAGCGTCGGGCCGCGGTCCCCGGCCTTGAGGGAGTGATCGGTGTCGCGCAACCGGGCGCCGGTGGACGTGGTGAGGAATCGGCCCTGCTGGGCCATGTCCTCTGGAGTCGTCGCCGTCTCCGTCCCGGTCGGGGTACGTCGGTCGGGTCCGGCCTGGTCCGGCTTCGGCGGCAGCGGATCGACCGGCCTGGTCGGCTCCGCGGCCTTGGGCGCCTTCGGAGCCGGAGCCCCCGGAGCACGGGACGCCGCCCGGTCCGCCGCCATCTTCTGCGCTGCCTCGGCCGCCTGCGTCACCGCGCTGCGCACCGCCTTCTTGACCACTCGAACTGTCCTGCCGTCGTCCGCCATGGGGACCTCCTTCGCCTCAGGACCGGCCGTACCCGCAGAGCAGATGTTGATCCCGGAGATTCGCGCACCCGACGCCGTCGACCGGCTCGGGACCGACATGGACGCGTGACATCGGGTACCGGACGACTGACCGATCATCACGTCGTCGACGTAAAGGAGACCCCGAATGACCGACCAGCTGAAGATCGCCTTCCTCATCGCCCCCGAAGGGACCGAGCGGGTCGAGCTGACCGAGCCCTGGGCTGCGGTCGCTGACGCAGGTCACCAGCCGGTGCTGCTGAGCACCGCGACGGGAAAGGCGCAGACGTTCGACCACCTGGACCGCGCCGAGGAGGTCGACATCGACGCCGTGGTGGGCGAGGCAGCCCCCGAGCAGTACGACGCCCTGGTCCTGCCCGGGGGTGTCGCCAACCCGGACGCGCTGCGACTCGACGAGGCAGCAGTGGCGTTCATCAAGGCCTTCGTGGAGTCCGGCAAGCCGGTCGCTGCGATCTGCCACGCCCCGTGGACCCTCATCGAGGCGGGCGTCGTACGCGACCGCCGGCTGACGTCCTGGCCGAGCCTGCGCACGGACATCGAGAACGCAGGAGGGACCTGGGTCGACGAGCGCAACGTGGTCGACGGCAACCTGATCACCAGCCGCAAGCCCGACGACCTGCCTGCCTTCACCGCGGCACTGCTCGAGGCGATCAACCACGGCGTGGACTCCGCCGAGGTCGCCGCGCCGTAGTCCCCCGGTAGCGTGCGCGACGTGGACGCCCCGACCGTCGATCACCCGCCCGAGCCGACTGGCTCTTCCCGTCGTTCCCATCTCGTCATCGGCGCCAGCGGATTCCTCGGATCGCACGTCGTCCGCCAGCTGGTCGAGCAGGGTGAGCAGGTCCGCGTCCTCGTCCGGGCCACCAGCTCCACCCAAGGGATCGACGGGCTCCCTGTGGAGCGACACGTCGGGGACGTCCACGATGCCGAGTCCGTACGACGCGCCATGGCCGGGGTCGACGTGGTCCACCACTGCGTGGTGGATGCGCGGCCCTGGCTGCGCGACCCCGCGCCGTTGTACCGGACCAATGTCGAGGGCCTGCGCACCGTCCTCGACGTCGCGGCCGACCACGACCTCCACCGGTTCGTGCACACCAGCTCCATCGGCACCCTGCCGATCGCGGACCGCGCCACCGGTGCCGGTCCCGTGACGGAGCAGAGCGGTCCGCACAACTGGCTCGAGCGGGGCGGCGACTACATCCGGTCGCGGGTGCAGGGCGAAGATCTCGCCCTGTCGTACGCCGCCGGTGGCCGCGTGCCGGTCGTATCGATGTGCGTCGCCAACACCTACGGCAGCGGCGACTTCCTGCCCACCCCGCACGGCGGCTTCGTCAAGCTCGCCGCCCGCGGTCGGCAGTCCTGGTACGTCCGCGGGGTGGGCGCCGAGGCGGTCGGCGTCCGCGACGCCGCCCGCGCCCTCGTCCTGGCCGGCGAGCGAGGTGCCGTCGGTGAGCGGTACATCGTCTCCGAGCGCCACCTCTCGATGCGCGACGTGCTCGACACGGCAGCCGACGCGGCGGGGGTCGCACGCCCTCGGACAGGCATCCCTGTCGGGGTCCTCGCTGCGGGCGGGTTCGTCGGCGAACAGGTGGCACGGATCCTGCGCCGCGACATCCGGCTGACCCGGACCAGCATCCGGCTGATGCACGTCATGACGCCGCTGGACCACGGCAAGGCAACCCGCGAGCTGGGCTGGGAGCCGGCACCCGTGCACGACGCGATCCGGGAGGCGGCGGCGTTCTTCACCCAGCGCAAGCGCAATCAGTAGCCCTTGATCTCCCGGGGCCGTGCGCCTGCACGGCCCCGCCGTTGGCGAGGAACGACCTCAGCGCACCCGGAAGCTCGTCACCGCCGTGCTCGTGGTCAGGATCCGGTTGCCGAGGTACCGGACGGTGACCTTCGTGGTGCCACGGCCGCTCGCCCGGACCGACAGCTTCACGCGACCGCCGGACAGAGCCTTGGTGAAGGTCCGACCGCCGATGCTGACCCGCACGTAGCCGGAGGCCGGGGAGCCCGCACCGGAGACCGTGGCCAGGACGGTGACCTTCCTGCCCTTGCGGACCGCCGTCGGCGAGACCTTCACCGCGGTTCGGCTGAGGGCCTTGGCGACGACGGCGGTCGATGCCGAGGTCGCGGTGCCGTTCGGTCGCCCGGGTGCGGTCGCGGTGACCCGCACCGAGAGGCGCGCACCGATGTCACGCAGGGCGAGGCGGTACGACGATCCGGTGGCGCCCGCGATCGGGGTGCCGTTGCGCAGCCACTGCAGCGAGGTGGAGACGCTCGGGTCCCAGCTGCCGGCGGTCGCGCTGAGTCGCTCGCCGTAGCGCGCCCGGCCGGTGACCCGCGGAACGGTCATGGCGCTCGGAGGCGTCGCGGCCAGGGTGACCTGGTCGACGACCGAGGTGTTGCCGGCCCTGTCGGCGGCCCGGAAGGCAACGACATGCGCACGACCGTCGAGGAGGAGCGGCGACGTGTAGGCCGTCCACTCGCCGTCGTCGACCCGGACCTCGGTGGAGGAGACGCCCGACGCGGAGTCCGCTCCCGGGTCCGTCGCCGTCAGGCTGACCTGTCGACCCGACACGTCGGCCGTCACGGTGGGGGTCGTCGTGTCGACCTTCACCGCCCGGGACCCCTCGTCGACGACGTCCGGGCCCTGGCGCAGGCGCCAGTCGACGTCGTACCTGCCCTCCGGCAACAGCACCGGAGCGGCGTAGGCGGTCCAGTCACCGTCGTCGAGGCGGTACTCCGCCACCGAGTCGCCGGACCCGGCCACGGTGAGGGTCAGTCGGGACTCCGCACCCGACCAGCCGTCCTCGCCATCGACGTCGACCGTGCCGCTCACCGTCGGGGCAGCGCCCACGTCGACGGATCCGGCCGCGGACGAGTTCCCGGCCCTGTCGGTGGCGCGGTGGGCGACCTCGTGGGTCCCCGCATCCACCACCACCGGGGACGTGTACGCCGTCCACTCGCCGTCATCGATGCGGTACTCGATCGTGTCGACACCCGAGGCCGCACTGCCGCCCGCCCCGTCGGGATCTGTCGCCGTCAGCGTCACCCTGCGCCCGGCCACGTCCGGCGTCACCGTCGGAACGGTGGCGTCCACCTTGACCGCGACGGTGCCCTGGGCGACCACGTCCTCGCCGTCGCGCAGGCGCCAGTCGACGTCGTACGCACCCTCGTCGAGCTCGACCGCGGCGGCGTAGGTCTCCCAGTCGCCGCCGTCGATCCGGTACTCGGCGACAGCGGCGCCAGCGTCCTCGCCGGCGGGCGTGAGCGTCAGCGCGGCACCCGCGCCGTACCAGCCCTGGCCGCCGTCGGCACTCACCGACGCGGTGAGGGTACGGGCGACAGCAGGCTCGACGGCGCAGACCGAGGTGAGCCGCTCGAGGTCGCCGACCTCGGCGGTCGGCGACAGCACGTGGCACCCGGCGCCGAGGGACAGCTCGAAGCGTCCTTCCTGCGGGGTCAGCGTGCGGGCGGCGCCGTCGACGAAGAGTCGGGTCGGTCCGGTCGCCGTGGTCGGGACGCTGACGCTCGCGCGGGTGTTGCCCGGGACCGACGCGACCACGGTCGTGCCGTCCTCGTCCTGCGCGAACGCCGCGCCGATGCTGCCGCGGACGGTGGGGGTCTTGATCGTGCCCCAGGCGAGGTCGCCGGGCTGCGGCCGGATCGCGACCGTCTCGTAGCCCGCGGTATTCGGCTGGATGCCGAACAGGCCGGACGGCACGTTGAACGCGGGCGAGGCCGCCCACGGGTGCGAGTAGGAGGTGTTGGACTTCTGGGAGATGTCCCAGGCCTCCATTGTCGCTCCTGCGCCGGCCTTGATCATGTTCATCCAGCTGCTGGTGCCCTCGGCCGTCATCAGGTCGAGCGCGGTCTGCCCGTCGCCGCCGGCGTAGAGCCCCTGGATCAGGAAGGCCGCGCAGTAGACGCTGCAGGCCATGCCGCGGGTCTTGATGTAGGAGGCCACCTGGGCCTTCTGGTCGTCGGCGGGGACGCCGAAGGCCAGCGCGAACGCGCTCGCGTGGACCGAGCGGTGACCGGTCAGCACGCCGCTGGCGTTGGCCCCGTCGTCGTACGACCCGGTGGCGGGGTCGTAGAACTTCGCATTGATCGCGTCGCGCAGCGCGGCCGCCTGGGCGACGTACGACGCCGCCTCGTCGTCCTTGCCGATGGCCGCGGCCATCTCCCCCATGTCGACGAGCGTGCGGTAGGTGATGGAGTTGATGACCGTGTTGTACTGCCCGAAGACGTAGCCGTCACGCTGGCTCGTGGGCCAGTCGACGATGTCGCAGTCGGTCGCGGAGTTGCAGTTCACACCGGTCGTCTTGCGGACCAGGCCCGTGCTCTCCTCGAGCCACTTCGACGGCAGCTTGGTCTTGAGGTTCTCGTAGTAGTCGGCCACCTGGTCGGTGTTGCCGGTCTGGCGCCAGGCGTCGTGGACCGCGAGGACGACGTACGCCGGCCACTCGGTCGGCCACGTGCGGTTGGTCTTGAAGTAGTTCATCGAGTAGCGGCCGAGCGAGAGGTCGTCCATCAGGTAGAGCGACGACATCAGCTGCAGGTAGGCGTCGGCCTCGTAGTTGGTGCGCTCGCGCTCCCACGAGTCGGTGTAGAAGTTGAGGTTGGTGGCCTCGATGGTGTTCTTCGACAGCTCGTAGACCTGGCCGAGGTTGTCACTCGACGAGGCGAAGGCCGAGGCCTCCTCGTCGAAGGGGTAGACGAGCGCGACGGCCTTGAACGACTCAGCGGTGACCGGCGCGGGCGCACCGGTGACCTGGACGTAGCGGAAGGTCCGCATGCCCCACGTCTCGAGGTGCTGGGCGCCGTCGCGGAGGGTGATCGTGTCGAGGTAGTTGTTGGTCGCCGAGGTCTGCCACTTCACCGAGCCGTCGGGGTTGAGGACCTGGCCGAAGCGGACCTGCACCTGGGTGCCCGCTTCCCCGGAACCGAGGTCCCAGGCGATGCCACCCATCCAGGTGCGGCCGAAGTCGACGACCTGGCTGCCGTCCGCGAGCTCGGTGAGCTCGGCCGGGGCGCGGAGCTGCTGCTCGACCTTGGCCATCGGCGCGGCCTGCAGGCCGGCGATCGCGGAGCGCTCCTCGGCCGGGCCCCAGCCGGTGGCCCCCTCGGTGTCGAAGCCGGGGCGGTCGAAGCCGACGGGGAACTTGCGGGCGTCGAGGTTCTCGCGGGGCGCGGCGAAGTAGCTGGTGCCGTAGCTGCCCGGTGAGGGGTAGACACCGGCAGCGCTGAGCGCCTGCCAGTCGTCGCCGGTGCCGATGGTCTCGCGGCTCCCGTCGGCGTACTGGATCTGCAGCTGCGCCAGGACGCGCGCGTTCGCGCTGCTGCTGTTGGCGATCAGGGAGACGGTCGACGTCTCGCCGCGGGTCAACAGGGAGGTGACGTCGAAGCCGTCGAAGCGGGTCTCGTTGCCGACCGGTGCGGTCGGGCCGAGGCCGACGAAGGTGCCGTCGATCGAGACCTTGAACGTGTACTGCTTCGACGCGCGCCACTCGGTGCCGGTCGCGAAGAGGGTCGCCCAGGCGATCTCCTTGTCGGCGACAGCGACGTCCTTGCGGAACATCGCCCAGTCGGTGCCGAAGCCGGCGAGTCCGCAGTTGCTGGCGACGGGAATGCTGAGTGCGCCGTCGGCAACGGTGCCGCAGGCGAAGGAGTTCGCCGCGCTGAAGTCGTCGGAGAAGAGCGTCGTACCGCTCGACCGGACGACCGTCACGTCGTCGAGCAGGGCCGTCTCGCTGTTGCCGGTGCGCACGCCCACGATGCCGGAGGCGTACGACGCGTCGGTGCGCTGGTCGACCTGCACGCCGTTGATGCGAGTGGTGATCGTCGAACCAGCCACCTGGATGGAGACCGTCGCCTGCGTTCCGACCGCGAGCGTCCCGGCCGGGAGGTTCACTGCCGCACCCAGGGTCGCGTAGGTCCCGTTGCTCTGCTTGTGGGGCACGAGCCGGTTGTCGGCGCCGCGGAACTGCCACATGTAGGAGTTGTTGCCGCTGACGCGGAACCGCAGGCCGAGCGCGACCGCCGTGACGGTGAGCTTGGCGGTGTAGGTGTAGTCGTCCCAGCCGGTCACCGGGGACGGCGCCCACACCGGCGTCGCGTCCTCCCAGTCGGGCCCGGGGCTGGTGCCGAACCAGGACGTCTCGGACCACGCCTGCTCGGCGTCGGCGCCGTCCCAGACCTTGACGGACCAGAAGTAGCGCTGCGAGGCGGCCAGCGGTTCGCCGGCGTACGTCACGTCGGTCTGCCGCTCGGACTCGACCTTGCCGGAGTCCCAGACGTCACCGGTGCCGGCGGCCGCGAGCGCGGACGTCGATGCCACGACGATCCGGTAGGCCGTCTGCCGGGGCAAGGAGGTCAGCTGCCAGGAGAACGACGGCGACTCGAGGTCAGCCAGGTCGCTCGGACGGTCGAGTCCCTCGACCCGCAGGCCGACCGGGGCGTCCGGCTCCGTCCCCGGCTCCACCGCTGAGGCAACAGGAACCGCTGCGCCGGCGGAGGTCGGCGCGATCGCCGGCAGTCCGGCCATCCCGAGGGCCAGCAGCATGCCGACGACGACCGAGTGACGTCCGGAACGGGCAGGGATCCAGCACGACCTACGCACAGGGAGGGTCCGATCAGCTCAAGGGATGCGACACCGCCGGACCGTCGATGTGGCGACGGTCACAGCAGGCGTCACGAACCTTAAATGAAAGGTTTCAATTGAGCAAGGATCTTCTGCCCTCGCCGCACCATCGCTCCCCCAACCGGGGCGAGGAGTGCGCGGCGGCTCAGCCGCCGACAGGACGTCCGGACCGACGGGAGGCCGCGACGAGGTCCCACACGAGCAGGACCACCAGGGCGAGCGCGCTGACCATCACGATCCCGGCGCACAGGACCAGCACGCCCTCACCGAGCTGCACGGTGGCCCGGGTCCGACCGACCAGGTGGGTGAAGACCGACGGTCCGGTGTCGGTGTCGTCGCCGGCGTCCTCGAAGACGAAGCCACCCGTCATCAGGGCCGCCCACATCAGCCACGCCGCGAAGGTCTGCGCCCAGGTGAACCGCCGTGGCCGCTGCCTCATGGCAAGCACCAGGACGCCCACCACGAGGAGGAACAGCACCGTGACCGGGCCGAGGAAGAACAAGACGCCCACACCGCCCCACCCGCTGACCCCGTAGATGCTCGGGGCCACCAGCACCCACAGGTAGAGCACGACGGTCATCGGCACGAAGCCGAGCAGGGTGAGTCGGCGAGGGGTCATGCCGTCCATCCTCCGTCGCGGAGCGGCAGAACCGGTGAGTCCGGGTGCTCAGGCGCCGACGCGCAGGTCGTCGGGACCGATCACGGTCCCCGTCGTCGCGGCGTACGACCGGTCGATCGCGACGAGGACCTGCTCGAGGGCCCCGTTGCGCTCGGCGTCGCCGGCACCGCGCAGAGGTCCTTCGATGCACAGGATCGAGAAGCCGTGGACGGCCGACCAGCAGGTCAGCTCGGCGTCCTGGCGGGCCTCAGGCGTGAGGTAGCCGACCTCGACCAGTCCGTCGAGCACCCGGCTCAGCACGCCGTACGGGTCGCGCTCGGGCGGCGGGCTCGGCTCGGTCGCGACCGTGGACGTGAAGGCCAGGCGGAACAGGTGCGGGTCGCTGATCGCGAAGTCGACGTAGCCGCGGCCGGTCTCGGCCAGCGCGCGCCGCGCGCGCAGCACCGGGTCGTCGCCCTTGACCAGGGCGAGCCGCTGGTGGAGCGCATCGACGAGTCGGGCCATGGTCAGCTCGGACAGCACGACGACCAGGTCGTCGCGGTGCGCGAAGTGCCGGTACGCCGCGTTGTGGGACACGCCCACCCGACGACCCACGTCGCGCAACGACCAGTCCTCGGGGCCCCGCTCGCGCACCGCGTCCGCGGCGGCGTCGATGAGCGCTTGGCGCAGTCGACCGTGGTGGTAGGTGGGGGCACTCACACGCCTCACGGTAGCGGTCACACCGCTCGCATCTTGACAGTGTCAACACCGTGCCCCATCGTCGATGTTGACACTGTCTACAAAGGAGCGCCTCCGTGCCCCGAAAGTCCTTGGTCCTGCTCACCGTGTGCCTGGCGGCCGTGACGATCAACCTCAGCACCACGATCACCAACATCGCGCTGCCGACCCTGGCCGAGGAGCTCGACGCGGGGACGCGCGACCTGCTGTGGATCGTGGACGGCTACAACCTGGCCTTCGCCGCGCTGGTGCTGGCGATGGGGAGCCTCTCGGATCGCTTCGGTCGTCGCCCCGCCCTCATCGTGGGGCTGAGCGGGTTCGCGCTCAGCAGCGCGGCCGCCGGCCTGGCCGACACCAGCGACCACCTGGTCGCCATCCGGGTCGCCATGGGCGTCTTCGCTGCGGTCATCTTCCCCACGACCCTGTCGATCATCGCCAACGCGTTCACCGAGCGTCGTGAGCGCGCCTCCGCGCTCGGCCTGTGGGGCGCCTCGGTCGGCGTCGGGGTGGCGCTCGGCCCGGTCGTCGGAGGCTTCCTGCTCGAGCACTACAGCTGGCACAGCGTCTTCCTCGCGCTCGTGCCGATCAGCGTGGTCACGATCGCCATGGCCGTGGCCTACGTCCCCGAGTCGCGCGACCCCAGCGTGCCCCGCGTCGACAAGCCGGGCTTCGTGATCTCGGTGGCCGCCCTCGGCACGCTGACCTGGACGATCATCGAGGCCCCCGAGCACGGCTGGTCCAGCACCGCCACCATCACCGGCTTCGCCCTCGCGGCCGTGCTCGTCGCCGTCTTCGTGCTGGTCGAGCGTGCCGTGGAGAACCCGATGATCGACGTCACGCTGTTCCTCGACCGGCGCTTCAGCGCCGCCTGCGCGGCCGTCACGATCGCCTTCTTCGCGCTGTTCGGCTTCATCTTCCTGATCACGCAGTTCTTCCAGTTCGTCCGCGACTACACCCCGCTGGAGACCGGTGTCCGCTTCCTGCCGGTGGCCCTGTCGATCGCCGTTGCGTCGATCGTCGGGAGCCAGCTCGCCCCCCGCCTCGGCACCAAGGCCGTGGTCACGCCGGGGCTCGTCATGCTCGGCGCGGCGTTCCTGTGGGTGGCGAACATCGGTGCCGACGTGTCCTACGCCCAGGTGATCGTGCCGCAGATGATCCTGCTGGGCGGCGGGCTCGGGCTGGTCAGCACGCCGGCCACCGAGTCGATCATGCAGGTCCTCCCGCCCGCGCGGGCGGGCGTCGGCTCGGCGGTCAACGACGCCACTCGTGAGCTCGGCGGCACCCTCGGGGTCGCCGTGGTCGGCTCCCTCTTCTCCTCGCAGTACGCCGACGAGCTGATCCGGCTCCTCGACGGGCGTGTGGACGCTCCGACCGCCGACGCAGCGGCGGAGTCGGTCGGCTTCGCCGACGCCCTCACCGCCCAGGTTCCCGGGCTCGCCGCGTCGGTCGATGCCGCCTTCCTCGACGGCCTCAGCCTCGGCTGCACCGTCGTCGGCGTGCTGTGCCTGGTCGGCGCCCTGGGCGCCCTGGTCGCACTGCCGGGCAACCGGTACGACCCGCTCGCCGGGGGCGAGCTCGAGCAGGACGGCACCGCCGACGTGACGGGTGCGTCCGCGTCGCACTAGGGGACCGCGCCGTCTGCCGGTCTGCCCGTGGGGTAGCGCTCGGGAATGGACCTGTTCGGACTGGTCGTGACCGTGCTCGTGATGCTGGGCATCGTGGTGGCGATCCTGCTCTTCGAGCGGCGTCGGGCGCAGGAGATCGAGCGCGACCTCCGCCAGCCGGACCCCCAGCGGCCCCCTCGCTCGGACCCGCCGGAAGAGTGACAGCGCGATGACCGCCACCCTGACGTTCGTCCACACCGCCACGACGGTGCTGCGGGACGTCCGGGAGGAGGACGGTCGGCTCTCCCCCGAGCCTTCGGTGGTGCCGCTGCCGAACTGCCACACCTGTCGGATCCGCTGGGCGCACCTCCGGAATGCAGCGACCCGGGTGCGGGTACCTCGGGAGCCAAGGTGGAACCACGGTGGACGGCGACGTCGACCACCATCGTCCTAGGGGGGACCATGACCACGCACTCTCACGAACGAGAACACGCCGAGGCGCCGGAGCTGTCGGGCATGTTGTTGCTGATCGCCATCCTGGTGCTCGCCGGCGTTCTGGTGTGGGCCTGCACCTGAACCGTCTGCTTGCACGGGTCTGCATGAATCCCGTGGTGGAGGTAGGTCCGGTGCTGGCGGTCGAGCGCAAAGGCCCGGCCGACCTCGGGGCGTCGATCCGCGACGGGCGCCTGTTCGACCAGGCGGCGCGACGCTGGATCATGCTCGGAGCCGGGACGGGAGGTCGAGACCGACTCCTTCGACCGCCACGTGGTCGGGCGAGGGCCGAGCGCCCCCGCGGTCACGCGTAGGCAAGGAAGAGGCACTCCGCGACCATCGCCGGACGCTCCGTGCCCTCGACCTCCACGCGCAGCGCCACGCGGTACTCGACCCCGCCGTCGGGCTTCCACCTGCCGTCCACCACCCGGGCCGCCAGCCTGATGGAGGAGCCGACGAGCACCGGCGCGGTGAACCTCAGCCGCTCGATCCCGTAATTGACCCCACGGGACAGGTCGGTGACCTCGAGCAGCCCGGCGAACAGTTCCGGGACCAGCGACAGGGTGAGGTACCCGTGGGCCAGGGTGGCGCCGAAGGGGCCGCGGGCCGCGCGCTCCGGGTCGACGTGGATCCACTGGTGATCGCCCGTCGCGTCGGCGAACAGGTCGACGCGCTCCTGGGTGACGCGCAGCCAGTCGCTGGTGCCGAGGTCGAGGTCGACGGCGTCGACCAGCCCCGCGACGGTGGTGGTGGGCATCCCTGCTCCTCCTCGGTCGACCAGTCAGGCGGGTGCGGCCCCGTCACCGACGTGGATGAGCGTCTTGCCGCTCGTGCCGCCGGTGAGCATCGACTCGAAGGCCGGCCAGCAGTCCTCGATCCCCCCGCCGAAGACGGTCTGCTCCTGGCGGACGGTGCCGTCGCGGAGCCACTGCCCCATCTGGCTGAGGAACTCCTCGGTCGCGTCGGCGTGGTCGCCGACGATGAAGCCCTCGAGGCGCACCCGCTGCCAAATCGCGCGGATCAGGTTCCGCGGCCCCGGGACGGGCGCGGTGGCGTCGTACGTCGAAATCGCGCCACAGAGGACGATCCGCCCGCGCTCGCGCATCACGCGCAGCGCGCACTCGAGCTGCTCGCCGGCGACGTTGTCGAAGTAGACGTCGACGCCATCGGACCCGACCCGTTCGAGCGCTGCAGCGAGCGACGCGCGGACCGGACCGTCGCGGTAGGAGAAGGCCGCGTCGAAACCGAGCTCCTGCTCGAGGTGCGTCGCCTTCGCCGCCGAGCCCACGCTGCCGATCACGCGACAGCCCAGGGCCCGCGCGACCTGACCGACCACGGAGCCGACGGCGCCCCCAGCCGCGGAGACGAAGACCGTCTCCCCCGGCTGGAGGGCCCCGATGCGCAGGAGGCCGACGTACGCCGTGAGGCCGGTCTGGCCGAGGACGCCGAGAAAGGCCTCCGGGGGCAGCCCACCGACGTCGAGCACGTCAACGTCGGCGGCCGGCAGGCACGCCAGGTCGCGCCAGCCGAGGCCGTGGCGCACCCAGGTGCCGACCGGGACGTCCGCCGCCCGCGACTCCACGACCCGGCCGACGGCAGGCCCCTCCATCGGCTCGTCGAGGGCGTAGGGGTCGACGTAGGTGACCCGGTCGCCCATCCGGCCCTGCATGTAGGGCTCGACGGAGACGTACTCGTTGCGCACGAGCACCTCGCCCTCGCCCGGCGGCGGGAGCACCGCGTCGACGAGCTCCACGTCCTCCGGGCGCGGCGCCCCGTCAGCGCGGCGCCGCAGCACCCACTGGCGGCTGGACGTCACCTCAGAGCCCGTAGATGCGCGCGGCGTTGCCGTGCAGGATCTTCTCCATGTCCGCGTCGGGGACGTCGGCGAAGGTCAGCTCGAGGTACTCCCGCGGGGTGGTGGCGATGCTGGCGGGGCCGGGCGACATCGACGTCGGGTGCGGGAAGTCGGTCTCGTAGAGGAAGTTGTCGGCGCCGAGCTGCTCGATCGCGGAGATCGCCGTGGCCTGCTCGAACCAGAAGCAGCCGTAGATCTGGCGCTTGAAGTACTCGCTGGGCAGCAGGTCGTACTCCGGGTGCTCCTTCGGGACACCGCAGTTGAGCCACTGCCAATCCAGCGCCGAGAGGGCGAAGGGGATCCAGCCGATCCCGCTCTCGACCGAGACGAAGTTGAGCTTGGGGAAGCGGTGGCAGACGCCGCCGGTGATCAGCTTGGTGATCGTGCCGGCGTTGCCCAGGAAGAAGCCGACACCGAGCGCGGAGTAGTTGGCGTGCGGGCCGTTGGCCGGGTTGCCGATCGTGGTGATGTCGGCGATGTTGCCCGAGGCGATGTGGAAGTTGACCGGGACGCCGGCCTCCTGGATCGCGGCCCAGAGCCGGTCCCAGTAGCGGTCGGTGAGGTCGGGCTGACCCCAGGCGTCGGGGACGCCGGAGAAGATCACGCCGCGGTGGCCGTTGTCGACGGCGCGGTGCAGCTCCTTGATGGACAGCTCGACGTCCCAGAACGGCAGCGCCGCGATGGGGACGAAGCGTCCGGGCGCGGTCTGGCAGTACTCGCTCAGGAAGTCGTTGTAGGCCTCGACGCAGGCGAGCATCAGCTCCGGTTCGTCGACGTCGGTGAAGTTGCCGCCGCCGAACCCGGCGACGTTGGGGTAGAGCACCTGGGCGTGGATCCCGAGCTCGTCCATCCGCTGCACCCGCGCCAGCGGGTCCCAGGTGGCGCGGTCGGCGTCGTTCAACGACGGCGGGTGCATCGGCGGGTACTGGTGCCAGCCGGCCATCGCGGCGGCGGCCACGGGCAGCACCAGCTTGTCGGCGACGAACCAGGCCGGGTCGCCGTTCGCGTCGGCACGGACGTGGGGCACCCGGTCGCCCCAGCGCTTGGTGGAGACCCGCGACGTCCACAGGTCCGGCGGCTCGACCACGTGGGTGTCGGTGTCGATGATCTTGATCTCGTCCAGCAGGGACGCGCGCATGGTGCTCCTCTTGGGGTTTCTCGGTGAGGTGGTTCGGGTGTCAGGTCAGGTCAGGTCAGTGGGTGCCACGGCATCGCCGGTGGCGGCGTCGTACATCGCGGCCAGCTCGTGGCCGGGCGGGAGCCCGAGCGCCTCGCCGGGCCAGCTCGCGACGAGGCTGCGGACGTCGTCGGCCGCAGGCCCGGAGGCACGGACGTGGTCCCAGCCGAGGACGCCGGTGACGCGGTCGGGTGTCCCACCCTCGGCGTCCGCGTCGAACTGGCAGCGGGCCAGCGAGAAGGAGCCGTGGACGGGTCCGCCCTCGAGGGCGTGGAGCTCGGCCAGCGCCTCGACGACCGCGGCGGCGATGCGACGTCCGACCTCGGGCTCGCGGACGAAGGCGTTGGGCAGGCGGTCGGTGATGACGAAGCCGGGCTGGTACTGCAGGACCTCGAACGCGGCGCCCGCCACGGACGGGTCCTCGCACAACAGCAACGGCATCGGGGCGCGGTCGTATCCGCGGGCGATGCCGGCCAGGGCCACGTGGGCGTCGGCGCGCCCCGGCGCAGGCTGCGCGAAGGTGCGCACCACCAGGAGGGTGGCGCCGAACCGCAGGCGGTAGGCGTCACGCGGACCGCCACGCACGAAGCGCTCGACGCTCAGGTCGCCGCGCAGGCCCGGGAGCTGCCCGCGCAGGTGCGCCTCCAGGCCGGCCCAGTCGACCGGTCCGCCATCGACCGGACCCAGCTCGGGGGCGTCCGGCACCCACTCGGCCGGGGCGCTCATCGGGCCACCGCGTCGGCGAGGACCTCGGCCGTGTGCTCGCCGAGCCGGGGTGGCGGGCCGGGCACGGCGGTGAACGCCGAGGTCCGATAGGGCACGCCGGGGAGGGTGGCAGGGGTGTCGTCGACCTCGACCTCCACGAAGAACCCGCGCTCACGCAGGTGCTCGTCCTCGGGAAGGTCCTCCAGGCCGCGCAGCGGCCCGATCGGCAACCCCCGTCGCTGGCCCTCGTGATAGGCCGTCTCGGAGTCCATGAGCAGGAAGAAGACCTCGACGAGGCCCTGCACGTGGGAGAAGTTCTGCTGCCGATAGGCCACGTCGTCGTACGCCGGTTCGGTCAGGTCGGCCGCGAGCTCGTGGTCGGTCATCCAGTCGACCAGCGTCCGCCAGGCGCGCGGCTCGGACAGGATCAGGGCGAAGTAGACATAGACCCCATCGGCGCACCGGAACGTCGCCGACTGGGTCGGGACAGGCTGGGCATGGCGGTTGGTCTGCCGCTTCACGATCGCCCGCGGGTAGAACCAGTAGGGGTTGGCGAGCTCGCCGCTCACCGCGTTCGCCTCGTGCATGGAGACGTCGACGAGCTGCCCGCGGCCGGTGGCCTGGCGCTCGACGAGGGCGAGGAGCAGGCCGATGTGGGCGAAGCTCGCCGCCATCTCGTAGGTCTGGTTGCCCCCTGGCAGCACCGGCGGGATCGAGTGGTCGTCGTACCCACAGCTGTTGAGGGTGCCGCCGAGCGCGAGGCCCACCAGCTCAGAGGTACGACGGTCGGCCCACGGTCCGGTCAGCCCGTAGGGCGTCACCGACAGCACCACCAGCGCGGGGTTCTCCTCGCGCAGCTGGTCGTGGGACCAGTCCTCGGTGGCGAGCTCGCGCGGGACGGCGGTGGTGAGGAGGACGTCAGCGGTCCGGGCCAGCTCGGTCACCGTGGCGGCGCGCTGCGACGGCTCGACGACGATGCTCTGCTTGCCGGTGTTGTAGGTCCAGAAGGCCAGGCTGGCGTCCGGGTCTCCCTCGCGCCCCTGCACGAACGGTCCGGTACGGCGGCTGGTGACGCCCTCCGGCGGCTCGAGCTTGAGCACCGTTGCGCCGAGGTCGGCCAGGAGCTTCCCGACCCGCTCCCCGGCCGGGTCGTCGGCCAGCTCGACGACGGTGATGCCGGCGTACGGCAGCTGCTCGTCCATCAGATCGCTCCCTCTGCCTCGAGCTCCGCGAGCTCGGTTTCGGAGAGGCCGAGCACCTCGCCGAACACGTAGTGGTTGTCCTCACCGAGCAGCGGCGCCGACCGCCAGTTCTCCTGCACGGTCTCGGAGAAGCTGATCGGCGTGCCCTCGAAGCGGGCGGGGCCGATGACCGGGTGGTCCAGGTCGAAGAAGGTGCCGCGGGCGGCGATCTGCGGATCGACCTCGTCGAGGTCGCGCGGGTCCTGCACCGCACCCGCCGTCACGCTCGCGGCCTGGAGCAGCTCGGTGATCGCGTGTTTGCCCAGGCCCGAGGTCCAGCCCGACATCAGCTTGTCGAGGTCGTCCTCGTGCTCGCGTCGGCTCGTCCCGGTGGCGAAGCGCTGCTCGTCCGCCCACGCGGGCCGGCCCATGGCGGCGACCAGGCGCTGCCACTCGGCGTCGTCGGCGACGGTGATCGCGACCCACTGGTCCTCGCCGGCCGTCGGGTAGACCCCGTGGGGGGCGACGTCCTCGTGCGCGCTCCGGTTGCCGCGGGGGAAACCGGGACGACGGCTGGGCCGCTGGTTCACCAGGGTGTCGAGCAGGTCCGGGCCCAGCAGGCTGATCCCGATCTCCACGGCGGAGGCGTCGACCTCCATGCCCTGACCGGTGCGCTGGCGGTGGAAGATCGCCATCAGCAGGGCCGCGGAGTTGTAGTAGGCCGCCTGGTTGTCCATGTAGGACAGTCCCCAGCCCGAGGGCTCGCGGTCCGGCAGGCCGCTGATGAACGACATCCCGGACACCGCCTGGATCACCGGTCCGTAGCTGCGGTACTCGTGGTGCGGACCGCTGTGGCCGTAGCCGCTCATCCGCGCGAAGATCACGTCCTCGCGCAGCTCGCGCAGCCGGTCGTAGGTCAGGCCCCACCGCTCCATGACCCCTGGCGCGAAGTTCTCGGTGACCACGCTGCTCGACGAGATCAGCCGCTCAGCCAGTGCACGGCCGGAGTCGGACTTCATGTTGATCGTGACGCCGAGCTTGTTGCGGCAGTAGTTGTTGAACAACCCGCCCTTGTCAGGGTCGGGGTTCGCGTCCTCGTCGCCGTACGAGCGCAGGTCGCCCTTGTAGATCGGGAGCCGGCGGGGCGTGTCGAGACGGTTGCGGTCCTCGATCTTGATGACCTGCGCGCCGAAGTCGGCCAGGAGCCGGGTGGCGACCGAGCCGACGCCCATCCAGCAGAAGTCGGCGACACGGATGTGTGACAGCGGCCCCTGCCGCTGGCCGGGAGTACGGCCCGGCTGGGCCTGCTCGGCCTGCTGCGTGGTCATCTCGCTCCGATCTGGTGCCCTTCGGCGCCGCGGTACGTCGTGGTGCTGGGTGACGTGCACCACTCTATTCCTCATGATCAATTACCTCAAGTGTGAGCGCAAGAAACCTCATCCGGACCGGTGTCGGGTGGTCCGGTGGGGCTCAGGCGGTCAGCGCCAGTGGATGGATTCCTCGAGCCGGTCCGGCCACTTCGTCCGGAACTGCTCGGTGATGCCCTCGATGTGCTCGCGCATCAGCGAGGCCGCCTTCGCGTGCCGGCCGTCGATGATCGCCTGGGCGATCGCGTCGTGGTCGCTCTCGAGGTGCTCGAGGTCGTGGACGGGATCGATGCTCTCCACGACATGGTCGACGACGATGTGCGAGACGGCCTGCGTGAGCAGCGTCAGCACCGGGTTGTCGGCGAGCTCGGCCAGCACGGCGTGGAAGCCGTTGTTGCGCGAGAACGTCAAGGCGTCGTCGTCGATCGGCACGGCCTCGTCGAGGAACCGGCCGAGCGCCGCGACCTTGAGGTCGCGGTCCTTGATCCTGGCCACCTTGGCCGCCAAGGAGGGCTCGAGGTCCGCCCACACCTCGAACACGTCGGCGTACGACGCGTTGCTGAGGTTGAAGTAGAGCGTCGCGGTCCGCGCGAGGTAGCTCGCGTTGATGGCCGAGACGATGGGCCCGCCGTTGGGGCCGCGCTTGAGCGTGATCAGGCCCTGCACCTCGAGGATCCGCAGCCCCTCGCGCAGGGACTCGCGGCTGACGCCGTAGTGCTCCAGCATCTCGGCCTCGGGCCGCAGCCGGTCGCCGGGGGACATCCGCGCCGCGACGACGTCCGACACGATGCGCGCGGCGACGACCTCCGACGCCTTCGGCTGCCGCAGGGGCGTCGGCCGACCGTTGCCGCCCGGGTCGGCGAAATCGCCCCCGGGCGTGTAGACGATGGGCAGTCCGTGGCGGTGCACGTCATCGACCTCCCTGTCCGCGCGTGGTCACAGACGACCCGGCCGGGGGCCCAGTATGCCGGGGATCGACGACCAGGCGGCCCAGGACGCCACCCCGTCGCAGCCGCTCGTAGGCCGCCGGGACGTCGTCGAAGCCGATCACCTCGACCTCGGGCACGAGGTGCCCCGCCCGCGCGAGCGCCACCACGGCGGCCAGCTCCTCGGCCGTTCCCCAGAAGGGCGCCGAGACCCGGACGCCCTGGGGCAGGGCGCCCTTGCGGAAGTCGAGGGAGCCGCCACCGCTGCCGACCACCACGAGGTCCCCGCCCGGACCGAGCAGGTCCACGCCCAGCGCGATCGTCGCGTCCGCGCCCACGAAGTCCAGCACGGCGTCGGCGCCTCCGTGCGGTGCCAGCTCGGCGCGCAGGTCGTCGGGCGTACCCACCACGTGCGCGCCGGAGCGCGTCGCCAGGTCGAGGGCAGGCGGGTGCGTGTCGGTCGCCAGCACCTGCGCCGCCGTGGTGGCCCGCAGGACCTGCACGGCCAGATGGCCGAGGCCACCGACGCCGATCACGACCACGCGGCCACCGGAGGCCGGCAGCCGGTCCGCGGCCGTCGCCACGGCGTGGTACGACGTGAGCCCGCCGTCAGTCAGGGGTGCGGCGACCTCGGGGGCGAGCCCCGTGGCATCGACGACGCTCCCGACCGGGACGACGGCGTACCTCGCCAGACCGCCGTCGCGGCCGATGCCGCCGCCGACGGCCCGGCCACGGCCCGTGCAGTAGTTGGTGCGCCCCGAGCGGCACCGGTCGCAGGTGCCACAGGCCCACACGCCGTGCACCACCACCGCGCGACCGACGAGCGCCGGGTCGCCGGGGGCCGCGACGACCGTGCCGGCGACCTCGTGGCCGAGCGTGAACGGCACGTCGAAGGCCATCGGCTCCGGGGAGTCGAGCAGGTGCACGTCGGAGTGGCACAGGCCGACAGCAGTGACCTCCAGCAGCACCTCCCCCTCCGCCGGCACCGGGACCGGCACCTCCTGCAGGGAGACGGGCGCGCCGTAGGCGGTGAGTCGCCACGCGGCCATCGTGCCGCCCGGCGTACTCACCACAGGGACTCCCCGCCATCGACGACGAGGTTGGTGCCGGTGACGAATCCCGAGCCGGGACCGGCCAGGTAGGCCGCGGCCCGCGCCATGTCGTCGGGCGTGCCGGGGCGCCCCATCGGCACGTCCTCGGTGCGCTCGCGGAGCAGGTCGGGGTTGTGGTCCATCGACAGGGGGGTGGCGGTGATGCCCGGTGACAGCACGTTGACCCGGACGCCGAGGGGAGCCAGCTCGTAGGCCGCCACCCGCGCCAGCTGGTTCAACCCGGCCTTGGTGGCGGCGTACGGCGCGACGCCGGGGCGGGCGCCCAACCCACGGATGGAGGAGACCACGATGATCGACTTGTTGCCGGGCGGCTGGTCGACCATGACCCGGGCCGCACCCTGCACGCAGAGGAAGGTCCCGGTCAGGTTGAGGGCGAGGATCCCGTCCCAGTCCTCCTCGGTCACCTCGAGGAACGGGCGCAGCATGCCGCTGCCGACGTTGGCGACGAAGACGTTGAGCGAGGGCAGCCCCGCGACGACGTCGAGGAGCCGACGCACCGCGGCGCGATCGGCGACGTCGGCCACCTCGGTGCGGACCTCCTGGCCGGGACCGGCATCTGCCCGCAGGCTCGTGGCCGCGGCCGCGAGGTCGTCGGGGTTGCGGGCGACGAGCAGGACGTGTGCCCCGTCCGCCACCAGCGCCCGGGCGATGCCGGCACCGATCCCCTTGCTCGCGCCGGTCACCACGGCCCACTGGCCGGTCAGGTCGCTCATCTTGTCTCTCTCCTCTGGTCAGTAGACCGTGCTGCGGCCGCCGTCGACCGGGATGAGCACGCCCGTGGTGTAGCTGCTCGCGTCGCTGGCGAGGTGGACGACGATGCCCACCAGCTCCTCGGGTCGCCCCAGCCTGCCGGCGGGCAGCCCGGCGACCACCTTGCCGATGAACTCCTCGCTCCAGCCCGCCGCCATGTCGGTGGCGAAGCCACCGGGCAGGACGCAGTTGACGCGGACGTGCGGGGCGTACTCCTTGGCGAACGCCTGCGTCAGCGCGTTGAGCCCGGCCTTGGCCGCGGCGTACGTCGCCTCGTCGGCACTGGGGCGCAGGGAGCCGACGCTGGAGATGTTGATGATCGAGCCGCTCCCGCGCGCGGCCATCCGGGCGCCGGCGACGGCCATCATCCGGAAGGGGCCCTTGAGGTTGACCTCGATGGTCTTGTCGAACAGGCCCTCGGAGAGATCCTCGAGGCTGGGCGCCCCCGGTGCGATGCCGGCGTTGTTGACCAGCACGTCGAGCGGCCCGACCTCACGCTCGACCAGGTCGAGTGCCGGAGTGATCGAGTCCCACTGCCCGACGTGCAGGGCGAGCGGGAAGGTACGGCCGCCGGTCGCGGCGGTGATCTGCGCCGCCGTCTCCTCGCAGGCCTCGGCCTTGCGGCTCGAGACGACCACGGTGGCCCCGGCCCTCGACAATCCCTCGGCGATGGCTCGTCCCAGGCCGCGGGTGGCGCCCGTGACCAGGGCGACCTTGCCGTCCAGCTCGTTCATTGCTCGCTCCTCCTCATGCGTCGCGCCCCGGTCCGGGGAGCGGCGCTCACAGCTTGCTCAGCACGTCACGCCCGCCCAGCGTCATGGCCAGGCCCACCCCTGCCCCCGTCACGAGGGTCATGAGCAGCGAGACCGCAGCCACGGTCGGGTAGGAGCCGTTGCTCCAGAAGTCGTAGACGATGGTGCCCATCACCTGGGTCGTGGGTGATCGCACCAGCATCGAGGCCGAGAACTCGTGGGTCAGCAGCACGAACATCAGGGCCACGGCTCCACCGATGCTGCCGCGCAGCAGGGGCAGCATGATCCGGGCGTGGGTGACCAGCCGGCCGGCACCGGAGACCCACGAGGCCTCCTGGTACGACGTGCCGAGCGCCAGCATGCCGTTCATCATCATGCGCGTGGCGAAGGGGACCATCAGGGTCGCGTAGACCAGCACGATCACCCACGTGGAGCCGTAGAGGACGAACGGCTCCTTGGTGTAGGTCAGCAGGAAGCCGGCGCCGAAGATGACCGCCGGGACGCCGAGGGGCAGCGCGACGAGGAAGTCCAGCAGGGCGCGGGCGACGCGGAAGCGGTCGCCGAGGAGCACGATCGCTGCGACGTACCCGAGCGGCAGCACCACGGCGACCGCGGCGACGGAGGCCAGCAGGCTGGTGGTCACCGACTCGATGATCGCGGGGTTGTCCAGGACGGTGCGGAAGTTGTCGAGCGTGAAGGTCGAGGGATCGAGCGTCGAGCTCCAGTACGGCGAGAGGGCGACGGCGACCAGCCCGGCCAGCGGGAGCACGACGGCCACGAGGCCGTAGACCGCGATCACCACGACCGCCCAGCGGGCGGGGCGCTGGCGGCGTACGGCGCCCTTGCCGCCGTGGGTGACGAAGCGACGCTGGTCCCCGATGCCGAGCTTCTGCGCGAGCACGATCAGCACGCCGAAGACCAGCAGGGGCGAGCCCAGTGCCGCGGCCTTGGCGAAGTCGATGGGACTGGAGGCCGTTGCGAAGTACATCTCGCTCGTCAGGACTCTGATGCCCTCCTTCGTGCCCAGGAGCAGGGGGGCCGTGAACTGGCCGAGCCCGAGCAGCAGGGCGACACCGGCGCCGTAGATGAGCGAGGGACGCAGCAGCGGCAGCACGACGCGGAAGAAGACGCCGGCGCCGGAGGACCCGGCGACCTGGGCGGCCTCGAGGTGGTCGACGCTGATGTTGGCCAGGCCGGCGCTCACGAAGAGGTAGACGAAGCTGGTCAGCCCGAAGCCGGTGATCAGCACGATCCACGGCATCGAGTAGACGTTGACGGGCCCGGTGTCCAGGTCCGACCACCAGGGCAGCTTGCGCATCGCGGCGTTGAGGTAGCCCGGTCCCGGGGACAGCAGGAAGGCCCATCCCACCACGGCTGCGATCGCCGGCAGGACGATCGGCAGGATCGGCACGGTGCGCAGGATGCCGGCACGCGGTGGCAGCCTGCTCGCGGCGTAGGCGAGGAGCGTCCCGAGCACCATCGCCACCACGACCGATCCGACGGCGAGGTAGACGGTGCGGAGCACCAGCCGGGTGAAGTCGGGGTTGTCGAGCATGCGGGAGTAGCCCGCGCCCCCGTCGGCCATCGCCAGCTCCTGGAGCCGGTACAACGGGACGCCGACGAGGTAGAGCAGCACCAGCACGATCAGCCAGACCCCGATCCGGCGGCGGGTGTCCGCCGAGCCGGGCAGGCGTCGGGCCGGGGGTTGGGCAGCCGCGGCGGGAGCGGGGTCGGGGCGCGTGGCCGTCGCGGTCATGCCGACACCCGCGCCGGCTGCTCGGTGCGGGCCACCGCCTGGCCCGTCACGCCGTCGAAGACGCGCACCTTGTCGGCCGGGAAGGCCACGCCAACGCGCTCTCCCGGGGCGACGACCGCCTCGGCGGCACCGACCGGGACCCGGGCCCGCAGGGGGCTCCCGCCCTCGACGGTCATGGTGGCGTCGACGTGCCGGCCGCCGTACACGACGTCGGTGACGACTGCCTCGACGACCAGCTCGCCCGGCCGGGCGGGCGCACCGCCCGCACGGACCTGGACGTCGTCGGGCCGGATCCGCACGTCGACGGCGTCGTGTCCGCGAGGGATGTCGAGGGTGGCGGTCGTGCCGCCCGCGTGCGACCAGACGGTGTCGGACCGGGTGAGCCGCACTGTGTCGGCCATGCCGATGAACTCGGCGACGTAGTCGCTCGCCGGGTCCTCGAAGACCGTGCGCGGCGCGGCGCACTGCTCGACGCGGCCACCCCGCAGGATGGCCATCCGGTCACCGAGCGCCAGCGCCTCGTCCTGGTCGTGGGTCACGAAGACGGCGGTGAAGCCCATCTGCCGGTGCAGGGCATGCAGCTCGGTGCGCACCAGCTCGCGCAGCTGCGCGTCCAGGTTGCTGAGCGGCTCGTCGAAGAGCATCAGGTCCGGGCGGGACACGATGCCCCGGGCCAGGGCGACCCGCTGCTGCTGGCCACCGCTGAGCTGGCCCGGGTAGCGGTCGAGCAGGTGGCTGCAGTCGACCATGGCCGCCGCCTTCTCGACCCAACCGTCGCGCAGCCCCTCCTTGTTGCGGCGCACCTTCAACGGGTAGCCGATGTTCTTGCGCACCGTCATGTGCGGCCACAGCGCGTAGGACTGGAAGACCATCCCCACGTTGCGCTTCTCGGCGGGTACGTCGACCCGCCGAGAAGCGTCGTACACGACGCGGTCCCCGAAGGAGATGGTGCCCTCGCTGGGCGACTCCAGTCCGGCCAGGCAGCGCAGCGTGGTCGTCTTGCCGCAGCCGCTCGCGCCCAGGAGCACGAGGAGCTCGCCCTCCTGGATGTGCAGGTCCAGGTCGTCGATGACGGCCTCGCTGTCGCTGCCACCGAAGCGCTTGCTCAGTGCAGAGATCGTCACGTCAGCCATGGGTCACTCCTCGGGTTGTCGGGTCAGCCGTGCCGCGTCAGCGGAACAGCTTGTTCCACTTGTTCTGGAAGTCGGTCACGGCCTCGGGGGTGAGGGCCTCGTAGTCGATGCGGCGAACCGAGTCCAGGGTGCCGAACGTGCCGGGCACGTCGGGTCGCACCGAGGCGGCCTTGCGGGCGATGGCCTCCTGGCCGGCCTCGGTCAGCATGAAGTCGGCGAGGAGCTGGGCCGCGTTCGGGTGGGGGGCGTCCGCGATGATGCCGCCGTAGAAGACGGCCGCCCACTTCTCGTCCTCGAAGCCGAAGTCGACGGGGGCGCCGGCCTCCTGCTGGTCGACCTGCGGCTCCACGAAGATCGCGCCCGCGATCTCACCGGAGGACAGCGCCTCGGCGGCCGGGAGGGCGCCGGGGTAGATCTGCGGGTCCTGCGCGGCGAGCTTCTCGAGGAAGTCCTCGCCGTGGATGCCGGTGAGGTAGTTGTAGTAGTCGACGAACGTCGCGCTGGTCGGCTCCGGGACGCCCAGCTTGCCCTTGAAGGCGGGGTCGAGCAGGTCGGCGTAGCTCTCGACCTTGCCGGGGAACAGGTCGGTGTTCCAGGCGAAGGTCAGCACCGTGGCGTCGATGTCGAAGATCTCGTCGCCCTGCATGACGTCGAGCTCCTCGAAGGCCGGGCCCTGCGGAGCGACGTAGTAGTCCTGGTCGGCGAAGGTCTCCTGCGCCGGGCGCAGGGAGCTGACGTAGACGTCGGCGACGGTCTTGCCGGTCTGCTTCTCGGCCTCGATCTTGGGCTGGAGCTCCGGGTCGATGCCGCGCACGACCTCGACCTCGATGCCGTACTCCTTCTCGAAGGCGGCGGCGAAGTCGTCGAGCTGGGTCTGGCCCTGGCTGGAGTAGACGGTGACCGATCCCTCCTTCTTCGCGGCCTCGACGATCGAGTCCCATCCTCCCTCCGCCAGGGTCGAGTCGGGCTCGTCGCTGCCGCACGCCGCGGCGAGGCCGAGCAGGGACAGCACGGACAGGGCGGCGATGGACCTGCGCAGCCGGTGGGTGTTGTTCATCGTTCTCCTAGTTCAGATAGTGGCGTCACGCAGCGCGCGTGCTGCCTGCGTCAGACGGGTTCGCTTCTCGTCGAGCGAGCCGTCAGCGGGCCAGACCTGGTCGGCCCAGATCACGACGTGGTCGAAACCCGCCGCTCCGTAGCGACGCACGTCCTGGGGGTCCGCGCCCTCGATGCGCACGACCGTCTCGAACGGCTCCGCCGTCTTCCCGAGTTCTTCTCGCAACCCCTGGAGCCGGTCGCGCAGGCGCACCGCCTCCTCGAAGTCCGGCGTCCCGGAGGAGAACCAGCCGTCACCGGAGCGGGCGGCGCGGCGCAGTGCCGCATCGCTGTTGCCTCCGATGACGAGGGGCACGTCCACCGGCGCCGGAGTCATCTCCAGGGCCGCGAAGTCGAAGATGTCGCCGTGGTGCTCGACAGGCCCGCCCCCCAGGCAGGCCCGGAGCACGGCCAGGGACTCGTCCAGGCGGCGCCCGCGGGTCTTGAAGGGCACCCCGAGCGCGTCGAACTCCTCGGTGAGCCAGCCGGCTCCCACGCCGAGCACGAACCGGCCGCCGGAGATCTCGGCGAGGGTGGCCGCGGCCCGGGCGACGAGCAGGGGCTCGCGCAGCGGGAGGACGAAGACCCCGGTGGCGAGCCGGATGCGCTCGGTGGTCGCCGCGGCGGCCGCGAGGGTCACCAGCGGGTCCAGCAGGTGGGTGTTCTCCTGCACGATCGGCCCGGTGTGGTGCTGCTTGACCTCGTGGCCGGGGTGGACGCTCGTGTACTCCTGCGGGTGGAAGACGTGCTCACCGAGCCACAGGCTGTCGAAGCCGGCGTCCTCGGCCGCGCGGACCAGGTCCAGCAGGTCCGCGGCGGCCATGTCGTACGCCGAGAGGCCGATCCTCATGCGCCGTCCTCCTCAGGGGTCGCGGTGTCAGGAGTGGTGGCCACCGTCGTCGGCCGCCACTGCGGGAGCACGACGCCGTCGCCGACCTCCTCGAACCAGACCTCCATGGCCTGGTCGGGGCGCACCTCGGCGCGCCCCGGCAGGGAGCCGAGCAGGCGGACCTCGGGGTGCTCGTCGAGCTGGACGACCACGACCGTGTACGGCGTGGGGTGGCCGGGGTGCACCTGGTGCTCGACCGTCGTCCAGGTGTGGACGCGTCCGGTTCCCTGCACCCGGCGCCACTCGCCGGCGTCCTCGTGGCAGTCCGGGCAGAACGCCTTCGGCAGGTGCAGGGCTCGCTCGCACCGGCCGCAGAACCGGATGACCAGCTCGTGCCGGGCGGCGGCCTCGAAGAACGGGCCGCTGTCGGGATCGTCGGTCACGGGCAGCACCCGCGCCTGCGTCGGCGCGCTCATGCCGCCACCAGCAGCAGCGCACTGCCCCCCGGAGGCGGCGCCGAGGTCACCAGGCTCACCTGCGCGCCGGGAACCTGGTTGGTGGAGGTGCCCCGGACCTGGCGCACGCCCTCGAGGACATGGTTCATCCCGTGGATGTAGCCCTCCGAGAGATGACCGCCGGAGGTGTTGATCGGCAGCGAGCCGCCGACCTCGAGCGTGCCGTCCTGGATGAAGTCACCGGCGCCGCCGGGCTCGCAGAAGCCGTAGTCCTCGATCTGGACCAGGGTCGTGATCGTGAAGCAGTCGTAGATCTGGGCGACGTCGACGTCGGCGGCCGTCAGGCCGGCGCGGGCGAAGAGCGTCTCGGCCAGCGGCTTCGAGGACCAGCTCGTCGTCGTCGGGCGCAACAGGGCCGGGAACATCAGGCCGGGCTGGGCGTCACGGCCACTGGACTGCGCCACCGACCGGATGAGCACGGGCGGCTGCGCGAGGTCCCGGGCCCGCTCCGCGGTCGTCACCACGATCGCGCAGGCACCGTCGGTCTCGAGGCAGAAGTCGAAGAGGCGCAGCGGCGTCGAGAGCATCCGCGAGCCGAGGTAGTCCTCCATCGACATGGTGCGGGAGTGCATCTGGGCTGCGGGGTTGTTGTTCGCGTGGCGCCGGCAGGCCATCGCGATCCGGCCCAGGGCCTCCGGGGGCGTCCCGTGCTCGATGGCGTGGCGCTGGGCCACCGCCGCGAAGTACTGCCCCGGTGTCTGCATGCCGTAGGGCAGGAAGAACTCCTCGAACGTCGACCCGCCGCCGGCGCGGCCGTCGTCGGCGTACCCCTTGCCGTAGCGCTCGCCGGAGCGTCCGTTGATCGAACGGAAGACGACCACGGTCGTGGCCATACCGGCCTGGATCGCAGCAACGGCCTGGCCGACCATGGCCGCGGGACCGGAACCGCCCGGGCCGGTGTCACCCCAGTAGGTCAGGTTGCGGACGCCGAGCGAGTCGGCCAGCGCCACCGGACGGACGGTGTCCATGTCGCAGCGGACGATGCCGTCGACGTCGCGCGGGTCGATGCCGGCGTCCTTCAGCGCGGCGAGGCTCGCCTGCGTGGCGAGGGTCAGGGTGGAGCGCCCTGACGCCTTCGAGAAGTCGGTGGCGCCGATCCCGGCGATGGCGGTGCGGTCCTGCTGCCAGGACTCACGGCCTGCGTGGTTCGTCAACGCTCATCCAATCTCATGAGGAATTTTGGCTCGGGCCGTCCTGACCCGTCTTCGGACGTCAGTCAGGGACAGGAAGACCGAGCGCCCCGGCCCAGAGCCGGGACAGCTGGTCCGCGGCGTGATCGAGGTCGTAGTCGTCGCCCTGCGCGCACCACCGGTAGGCGAAGTTGCTGACCATCCCGGTGAGCGCCACGGAGGCAAGCGCCGCGTCCAGCGTCGCCGCCACGCGGCCGTCCTCCTGCCAGGTGGCGATGGCGTGCTGGATGCGGCCGGCGAAGCGGAGTGATGCGTCGTGGCGCAGCGCCTCGACCTCGGCGTCGAGGGTGGCGACCTGCTCCCAGACCACCATCACCGCGGCGTTCTCGCGGTAGGAGGCGAGGTAGGCGAGGTTGGCGCGCCGGATCTGCTCGAACGGCTCCTCGGTGTGGTCCGCTCCGCGGTGGCCCGGGCTGCGCAGCTCGTCCTCGAGCTCACGCAGCAGCGCCACGAAGATCTCCTCCTTGGAGGAGAAGTAGGTGTAGAACGAGCCGCTGGCCGCACCTGCGGACGCGGTGATGTCGACGATCCGGGCCTCGGAGAAGCCCACGTCGCTGAACACGCGCTTGGCGCCGTCCAGGAGTGACTGGCGGCTCCGCTTGCCTCGCATGGTCACCGGGAGCGGTCGCACGCCGTCCTCGAACTTCTCCGTGGTCACAGGAGTGACTCCCCTCCGTCGACGGCCAGGTTGGCGCCGGTGATGAACGATGCTGCCCCACTGCAGAGGAACGCCGCTGCGGCAGCACAGTCCTCGGGTTGCCCGGCCCGACCGAAGGGCACGCGCTCGGCGGCGATCCGCTCCGCGTCCGGCGTGCCGGCGAGCATCAGCGGCGTCAGGGTCATGCCGGGGGCGATCGCGTTGACGCGGATGCGGTGCGGAGCGAGCTCGTGGGCCGCTCCGCGGACCAGCTGGTCCACACCCGCCTTGGAGCAGGAGTACGGCAGCGTGCCCGGACGGAACTGCCGGGCACGGACGGAGGACACGACCACGATCGACCGGTCGGGCCGGGGGCGCTCGATCATCGCCCGCGCCGCCGCCTGGACGACCAGGAAGGTGCCGCGCAGGTTGGTGGCGATGATCCGGTCCCACTCCGCGACGTCGAGGTCGAGCATCGGGACCACGCCGCCGGTGCCGGCGTTGGCGATGACGCCGTCCAGCCCGGGGGTCAGCTCGTGCACGCGCTCGAAGAGCGCGGCGACCGATGCCTGGTCGGCGATGTCGCAGGCAACGGTCTCGACCCGTGCCTCGCCGTCGGGGGCCGGGACCTCCAGGCACGCCGTGCGGGCCCGGGCCAGGTCGTCGGCTCCACGAGCGGTGAGCACGAGCTGTGCGCCCTGACGGCGCAGCTCCTGGGCGATGCCCAGCCCGATGCCCTTGGAGCCGCCCGTGACGAGGATCCAGCGGCCGCGCAGTGCGACCTCGGTGGCGGTGGTGACCGTCATCTGGGGCTCCTCCCATCGGTCGGCTCGGGACGTCGGAGTGTGGCGTACGTCATGTGGTGTGGACCACAGACTGGCACCTGTCGAACCCGAATGCAAGTTCATTTTTAGTTGAATCCGAATTCGAGATCGACTATGGTCCTGTGACCGGACCCACACTTTCGAGACCAGGAGCGACATGACCGAGCAGGCCGCACCAGCCCCGGTGTATGCCGGACTCCGCGTCGTCGACCTGACCCAGGGCGTGGCCGGTTCCGTGGCGACGATGCTGCTCGCGGACGCCGGCGCGGAGGTGGTGCGCATCGATCGTGAGGACGACCCGTTCCGCCACCTGCCCGGCTACGCCGTGTGGCACCGCGGCAAGCGTCGTACGACCCTCGACCTCGAGGACGAGCGGGACCTGCGCACGCTGCGCGGCCTGGTCGCCCGAGCTGACGTGCTGGTGGAGTCGAGCGAGGGCCCGGGGCTCTCGCTCGTGCCCGGCCCCGACCACGGTCGGCTGGTCCGCTGCACCATCACGCCGTACGGCGACGCCGCTGCCCACGCCGGCCGCAGCGCCGTCGAGTCGCTGGTCGCCGCGCGCACCGGCCTGCAGTGGGAGGCCCGGGGAGTCCCCGGCACCACGATCGGCCTGCTCTCCGGCCGCACCGACCCGTTGGCCGACCTGCCCTTCGAGGCTGGCACGGGCGTGGGCCCCGACCGGCCCGGCCCGATGTTCCTCGGCATTCCGTGGGCCGGCCTCGCCGCCGGCTACCTGGCCACCATCGGCGTCGCGGCGGCCCTCCGCCTGCGCGAGCAGTCCGGGAGGGGACAGGCGATCGGGACCTCCCTGCTCCAGGGCGCGCTGTGCGCGGGCAGCATCGCGTGGCAGCGGGTCGAGGACCCTGACGCCGAGGGCTACCTGGGCTGGACGACGGATCCCCGTGCACCCAAGGGCTTCTACCGCACCTCCGACGCGAGGTGGGTCCAGCAGTGGGTGCAGCTGCCGAGCTTCATGCTCGGCGTGAGCGACGGTGACGAGCTGGCCGTGCCGCCCGGCGGCGGGGTCTCGACCCGCGACGCCGAGCTGCGGATCTCGACCGACTACCAGGACCTGGTCATGCTCCAGCACTTCCACCCGGCCATGGCCGCGGCAGCCGCGCGCTTCCGCGCCGACGACTGGGAGCGGGTCGCCCGCGAGGCCGGCGTCCCCTTCGAGGTGGTCCGCTCACCCGAGGAGGCGCTGCTCGACCCGCTGCTGCTGGCCGACGGCTGCGTGCAGCGCGTCGACCACCACGAGCTCGGCCCGATCCTGACGGTCGGTGACGTGGTGCGGCTGAGCCGGTGCCCGTCGTCCCCGGAGAAGGCCGTGGTCGCGCCGGGCCATGACGACGCGTGGGCCCGGGCCGAGGCCGAGGCCGCCCTCGACGAGCACCGAGCGACAGGTCCGGGCGACGCGGCCCGGGACGACGCGCCCCAGCAGTCGCTGCCGCTCGCCGACGTACGCGTCCTCGACCTCGGTCTCGCGATCGCAGGACCCTTCGGGGCTCAGGTCCTCGCCGACCTGGGTGCCGACGTCGTACGGGTCAGCGCCGTCCACGACGGACACTGGATGGCGACGCAGTACTCCCACATGTCCAACCGCGGCAAGCGCAGCCTCGTGCTCGACCTGAAGGACCCCGACGGCCTGGCCGCCTTCCACCGACTGGTCCGCTCCGCCGACGTGGTGCACCACAACATGCGCGCCTCGGCGGCCGAGCGGCTCGGCGTCGACGGCGCGTCGCTGCACGCCATCAATCCCCGCCTCGTCCACTGCCACACGCGCGGCTACGAGCGCGGCCCGCGCGACGGCCGGCCCGCCAACGACCAGACCGCCGGGGCCCTCTGCGGCACGGAGTGGGTCGACGGGGCAGCCGACGACGGCGGCACGCCGATCTGGCCGTCGGTCTCCCTCGGCGACACCGGCAACGGACTGCTCTCGGCCATCGGCGTGCTCCAGGCGCTCCACCACCGCGACCGCACCGGCCTGGGCCAGGAGGTCGACACCTCCATCGCCTACGCCCACCTGCTCAACGCCTCCTCGGCGTGGACCACGCCCGACGGCCGGCGCAGCGGCGATCGCGCCCGGATCGACGCCCAGGGCTGGGGCACCTCTGCGCTGCACCGCATCTACGCCACCGCCGACGGCTGGTTGTGCCTGGCGGCCGAAGGAGCCGACGACCGGGAGCGCCTGGTCGCGGCCGTCCCCGCGCTCGCGGACCTCGACCCCGACGACTCCGGCAACGACGCCGCGGTGGCCGCCGTGCTGGGCGGGGCCTTCGCCCAGCGCGACGCGCGCTCGTGGGTCGCCGACCTCGACGCCCACGGCGTGCCCGCCGAGGTGTGCGCGGACCACCCCGCCACGGCCCTGTTCGACGACCCCGACCTCAAGCAGCGCGGCCTGGTCACGACCTTCGAGCACCCGGTGCTCGGCAGGGTGGAGATGGCCGGCCGGTTGATCGACATCGACGGCGCCCGCCCACTCGGGCGCGCCCCCCTCCTGGGCGAGCACACCGCGGAGGTGCTGGCCGAGGCCGGCCTCTCCCTCGACGAGGTCGCCGACCTCCTCGAGCGCGGGGTGGCCCGGGAGACGACACGCCGGCACCAGGAGGTCTCGTGAGCACGATCGAGGAGTTCCGCGAGGAGGTCCGCGCCTGGCTGGCCGCCGGCCCGCTCCCCCGCACCGAGCCGGGGACCGAGCGGCCTTGGGGCGAGGGCTCCGACAGCGTGGCGGTCTTCCACGACCTGCCGCACGAGGAGGAGCAGGCCCTCCTGGACCGCATGCGCTCCTGGCAGCGCACCAAGCACGACGCCGGCTACGGCGCGATCGACTGGCCCGTCGAGCTGGGCGGCCGCGGGTTGCCCGCGTCGTACGACGCCGCCTTCCGCGAGGAGGAGCTCGCCTACGACACCGGCAGCCACGAGCTGGTCGCAGTGACCCTCGGACTGGTCGCGCCGACGCTCCGCGAGCTGGCGTCCGACGAGCTGCGCGACCTCCTGGTCGGTCCGATGCTGCGCGGGGAGCTGCTGGCCTGCCAGCTCTTCTCCGAGCCGTCGGCCGGCTCCGACCTGGCCAACGTCTCGACCCGGGCGACCCGGGAGGGCGATGAGTGGGTGGTCAACGGCCAGAAGGTGTGGACGTCGGGCGCCCAGTTCGCCGACTGGGGCGAGCTCATCGTGCGCACCGACCCCGACGCACCGAAGCACCGCGGCCTCACCGCCTTCATGGTGCCACTCGACGCGGAGGGCATCGAGGTCCGGCCGCTGCGGCAGATGACGGGCGGCACCAGCTTCAACGAGGTCTTCCTCGACGACGTGCGCATCCCCGACCGCTATCGCATCGGCGAGGTCGGCGACGGGTGGCGCGTCGCGCTGACCACCCTCGGCTTCGAGCGCGGCAACAGCGCCGAGCAGGGCCGGGTGGGCGGCGACTGGCGACGGGCCGTCGACCTGTGCCGCCACACCGGCGCGATCGAGGACCCGCACGTTCGCCAGCTCCTCGCCGAGGCCGTCATCGCGTGGCGGCTCGGCGAGGTCGCCAACGCCCGTGACGAGCGCGACCACGCCCGGGGCGGGGCGCCCGGGGTGATCGGATCGGTGCGCAAGCTCCAGTGGGTGCATCGGATGGCATCGGTCTCCGACGTCGCTCGCGCCGCCCTCGGACCGCGCCTCGCCGTCGATGACGGGCAGTGGGGCACGTGGGCCTGGACCCAGCAGCTGCTCGGCGTCCCGGGCTACCGCATCGCCGGCGGCTCGGACGAGATCCAGAAGAACATCATCGGCGAGCGCCTCCTGGGCCTGCCGCCCGAGCCACGAGAGGCGCGTGACCAGCCATGGCGCACCAGCAGCCGATGACCACCACGACCCGGATGGTCGATCCCGACCTGGTCGCCGACACCTCCGAGGGACCCGCCCTGCGCGGTGCCGCCTGCACGGAGTGCTCGACGACCACTTTCCCCGCGCAGGACCGGTGCCCGAGGTGCAGCGCGCTGGCGATGAGCCCGACGCTGCTCCCCCGGCGCGGCACGCTGTGGGCCCACACCGTCCAGCACTTCGCGCCGAAGCCGCCGTTCCGTCACGACGGCGAGTTCGAGCCGTTCGGCCTCGGGTACGTCGACCTCGGATCCGTCATCGTCGAGTCGCGGTTGACCGTCTCCGACGTCACCGCCCTGTCCCCCGGCCTGCCGGTGCGCCTGGCGCTGGTGCCGGCCTTCACCGACGACGACGGCACCACCGTGACCACCTTCGCCTTCGAGCCCGAGGAGCAGTGATGGGCAACCACGAGGACGTCGTCATCATCGGCGTCGGCATGCACCGCTTCGGTCGGACGCCGGGGGTGAGCGGCCGACAGATGGCCGTGCACGCCACCCACCAGGCCCTCGCCGACGCCGGGATCGCCTGGCCGGACGTCCAGTTCGCGTTCGGCGGCAGCTACGCCGCCGGAGACGCCGACGCCCTGGTGGCGGACCTCGGCCTGACCGGCCTCCCGTTCGTCAACGTCAAGAACGGCTGCGGCACGGGCGGCTCCGCCCTCACCTCCGCCCGGCACGCCATCGCCTCCGGCGCCCACGACCTCGGCCTGGTCGTCGGCTTCGACAAGCACCCGCGCGGTGCCTTCAACGAGGACCCCGCCAACCTCGGCCTCGGGGAGTGGTACGGCTCCACCGGGATGATGGTGACGACGCAGTTCTTCGCGATGAAGATCCAGCGCTACATGGCCGAGCACGGCATCTCCGAGCGCACCCTCGCGAAGGTGTCGACCAAGGCCTTCCGCAACGGCGCGCTCAACCCGATGGCGTGGCGGCGCGAACCGTTGACCGAGG
The DNA here is from genome assembly GCF_001428565.1 of Nocardioides sp. Root190. Taxonomy (GTDB): domain Bacteria; phylum Actinomycetota; class Actinomycetes; order Propionibacteriales; family Nocardioidaceae; genus Nocardioides. The sequence goes on from NZ_LMIA01000010.1 coordinate 756,634, forward strand.
AGCAGGTCCTCGAGGCCCCCATGGTCAACCCGCCCCTGACGCAGTACATGTTCTGCTCCCCCGGGGAGGGCGCGGTCGCGCTCGTCGTGGCCAGCGCCGAACGGGCCCGGCGCCTCGGGGTCGAGGGCATCCGGTTGCGCGGGGTGGAGTTCCGCTCGCGGCGCTTCGGCTCCTTCGAGGTCTACAACACCTGGATCTCCCCCGAGCGTGCCGAGGGTCCCACCAGCGAGGCCGCCCGCGCGGTCTTCGAGGCCGCCGGAGTCGGTCCGGAGGAGGTGCAGGTCGCCCAGGTGCAGGACACCGAGTCCGGCGCCGAGGTGATGCACCTCGCCGAGACCGGTCTGTGCGCCCACGGCGAGCAGGAGCAGTGGTACGCCGACGGCGTCACCGAGATCAACGGCCGCCTGCCCGTCAACACCGACGGAGGCGTCCTGGCCAACGGGGAGCCGATCGGCGCCACCGGCCTGCGCCAGGTCCACGAGATCGTCCAGCAGCTGCGCGGACGGGCGGGCGAGCACCAGGTCCCCGGTCGACCGAGCGTCGGCTTCACCCATGTCTACGGCGCGCCCGGCATCAGTGCCTGCACGGTGCTCACCCGGTGAGCAGTCCTGTGAGCGCCCACCATCACCCAGAGAAGGACCCACGACCATGACCTCCATCTTCGAGACCGACGCGGACTACCAGGAGAAGCTCGACTGGGTCTCCCGGTTCGTACGGGAGGAGATCGAGCCCGTCGACCAGCTCGTCGAGCACGCCTGGGATGTCGGCGACCCGCTCCGCAACGCGCTGATCCGGCCGCTCCAGGACAAGGTGCGCGAGCAGGGCCTGTGGGCCTGCCACCTCGGCCCGGAGCTGGGCGGGCCCGGCTTCGGCCAGCTCAAGCTCGCGCTGCTGAACGAGCGCATCGGCCACACCCACAGTGGTCCCGTGGTGTTCGGCTGCCACGCCCCCGACAGCGGCAACGGCGAGATCCTCGCGCACTTCGGCAGCCCCGAGCTCAAGCAGCGCTACCTCGAGCCGCTGCTCGCCAACGAGATCGTGTCGGCGTACTCCATGACCGAGCCGCAGGGCGGCTCGGACCCGACCGCCTTCGTCACCCGGGCGGAGAAGGACGGCGACGAGTGGGTCATCAACGGGGAGAAGTGGTTCTCCTCGCACGCCAACTTCGCGTCCTTCCTGATCGTGATGGCCGTGACCGATCCGGATGCCGACCGTCACGCGCGCGCCTCGATGTTCGTCGTTCCGGTCGACACCCCGGGCGTGGAGATCGTCCGCGGCGTCAGCGTCTACGGCCACCACGAGCCGGTCGGCACCCACCCCTACGTCCGCTACACCGACGTCCGGATCCCCGCCGACCACCTCCTCGGTGAGCGTGGCCAGGGCTTCCACGTGGCCCAGACCCGCCTCGGCGGCGGTCGTATCCACCACGCCATGCGCACGGTCGGCCTGGTCCGCGCCTCGCTCGACATGATGCTCGAGCGCGCCGTGTCGCGGGTCTCGGGCGGTGAGCCCCTCGGGCGGCGCCAGCTGGTGCAGCAGATGATCGCCGACTCCCACATCCAGCTCCAGCAGTTCCGCCTGCTCGTGCTGCAGACGGCCTGGCGCATCGACCAGGAGCAGGACTACCGCAAGGTGATCGTCGACATCGCCTCGGTGAAGGCCGCGATGCCCGACGTCCTGCGCGACGTCGCCAGCCGGGCCATCCAGGTGCACGGCTCGCTGGGCATCTCCGAGGAGATGCCGTTCGGCAAGTGGGTGCTCGAGAGCTTCCACATGGGCCTCGCCGACGGCGCGACCGAGCTGCACAAGATCCAGATCGCCCAGCGGCTGATGCGGGACGTGACGCCTGCCACCGGGCTGTTCCCGACCCGCCACCTCCCGGCGCTCCGGGCCTCGGCCCGCGAGCAGTACGCCGACCTCCTCGACGAGGTGGTCGCGCCGTGACCAGCCCGTCCCCGACGAGCCCGCCGTCCGCGGCGCCCGTCGACCCCGACCGGCCCGAGGTCGCCCCGGTGCGGGCGGGCGAGGAGCTGGACTGGTCCGCGCTGGAGGCGCACCTGCGCGCCGAGCTCTCCGACCGCCTCGAGCTGGGGCCGGGCTTCTCGGTGGAGCAGTTCCCGCACGGCTCCGCCAACCTCACCTACCGGGTCGCGCTCGGGGACATGAAGCTCGTCGTCCGCCGTCCGCCCTTCGGCCACATCGCGGCCGGGGCACACGACATGCTGCGTGAGTACACCGTCCTCAGCCGGCTCGGGACCGCCTACCCGCGGGCCCCGCTCGGGCTGCTGCACTGCGCCGACGAGTCGGTCGTCGGGGCACAGTTCCTCGTCAGCGAGTACCGCCCCGGCATCGTGGTCTGGGACCAGGTGCCGGCCTCGATGGCCCACGTTCCCGACGCGGGCCGTCACCTCGGCATGGCCACCATCGAGGCGCTGGCCGACCTGCACGCCGTCGACTACGAGGCGTGCGGTCTGGCTGACCTCGGCCGGCCCGAGGCCTACCTCGAGCGCCAGCTCCGGGGCTGGGCGCGGCGTTGGGCCGACGTCGCCACCGAGGGTGCCGAGTCGGTGACACGTGCCGGTGAGCGCCTGGCGGCGACGATGCCCACCACCCGCGTGGCGGGCGTCCTGCACAACGACTTCAAGGTCGACAACTGCCAGTTCCGCCCCGATGACCCCACGACGGTCGTGTCGGTGTTCGACTGGGACATGGCCACCCTCGGCGACCCGCTGTGCGACCTCGGCACCCTGCTCAACTACTGGCCCCAGGGCGACCAGCCGAACGCCGTGCCCGGCCTCGCCGCGCTGGGGCTGCCCAGCCGCGACGAGGTGGTCGAGCGCTACCTCTCCCGGCGGGGCATCGAGGCCACCGCGCAGGAGATCGACTGGTACGAGGCGTTCGGCTGCTGGAAGACCGCGGTCATCCTGCAGCAGCTCTTCGTCCGGCACGTCCGCGGCGAGACGACCGACCCGCGGATGGCCGAGCGCGGCGCCTCCGTGGTGCCCCTCGCCGAGCGCACCTTCGACCTCGTCCCCTGACCCACCACCCAGATCCTCAAGGAAAGAAGCACCCCATGCAGCTCAAGCCCGGAAGCCGCCTGCGCAGCACCACCTGCGACACCCAGGTCGTCGTCGTACGCGGAACGGGTGACCTGCCCGTCACCTGCGGCGGCGCGCCGATGGTCGCGGCCGACGCCGCGCCGACCGACGCCGGTACGCCCGCTGCCGGCCACGACGGCGGCACCCTGCTCGGCAAGCGCTACGAGGACGCCGACGGCGCCCTCGAGGTGCTCGTCGTCAAGCCCGGTGCCGGCAGCCTGGGACTCGGCGAGGCGCTGCTGGCGGTCAAGGCCGCCAAGCAGCTCCCGGCCTCGGACTGAGCGGCAGGAGCGGGACCGTGGACCTCACCATGCTGCTCGAGATGGCCGTCTCCGGCGAGCCCGGACGGGTGGCCGTCGGCAGCCTGGCCGACGGCACGTCGTACGCCGAGCTCGACCGCGTCGCCCGCCGCATCGGCGCACGGCTCGCCGAGACAGGCAGCGAGCGCGTCGCCCTGCTCGACCTGAACTCCGAGGTGACGCCGCTGCTCCTCTTCGGCTGCGCAGCGGCCGGCCTGCCCCTGGCGCCGATGAGCTTCCGCCTCACCGACGAGCAGCTCGCCGCCGCGGCCGAGCGGCTCGCCCCGGTCACCGTCGTGGCCGGCGCCGACTTCGCCCACCGCATCGCCGAGCACCCGGGCGTCACCGTCCTGCCGGCTGACGAGCTGCTCGCACACGGCACCGCGCCGGGGGCCGCCCCCGACCTCGTGCCCGGCGACCCCGACCGCGCCGCCGTCCTGCTCGCGACCAGCGGGACCACCGGCACCCCCAAGGACGCCGTCCTCCGGCACCGCCACCTCGCCAGCTACATCATCGGCAGCGTCGAGTTCTGGGCGGCCGGCGCCGACGAGGCGATCCTCGTCTCGGTCCCGAACTACCACGTCGCCGGGATCACCTCGGTGCTCAGCTCGGTCTACAGCGGCCGACGCCTCGTCATGCTCCCCCAGTTCTCCGCGGAGGCATGGGTGGAGACCGCGGCGCGCGAACAGGTCACCCACGCGATGGTGGTCCCGACGATGCTCGGCCGCGTGCTGGACGTGCTGGAGGGCACCGGCGAGCGCCTCCCGGCGCTGCGGCACCTGTCGTACGGCGGCGGGCGGATGCCGTTGCCCACCATCGAGCGCGCACTCGGCCTGCTCCCGCACGTCGGGTTCGTCAACGCCTACGGCCTCACCGAGACGAGCTCGACGATCGCCGTGCTGGGCCCGCAGGACCACCGCGACGCCGTCCTCAGCGACGACCCGGAGGCCCGCCTGCGCCTGGGCTCGGTCGGTCGACCGTTGCCCACCCTCGAGCTCGAGATCCGCGACGCCGACGGTGGCGTCGTCACCGATGGCGCGTCCGGGGAGGTCGTCGTCCGCGGTGAGCAGATCTCCGGGGAGTACCGCACGCACTCCGTCCTCGACGCCGATGGCTGGTACCACACCCGCGACCGCGGCCGGCTCGACCCCGGCGGCTTCCTCTTCGTCGAGGGCCGCGTCGACGACGTGATCGTCCGCGGCGGGGAGAACCTCTCGCCCGGCGAGATCGAGGACGTCCTGCTCGAGCACCCCGGCGTCGTCGAGGCCGCCGTGGTGGGCGTGCCCGACACCGAGTGGGGGGAGCGTGTCGAGGTCGCCGTCGTCCGCCGCCCCGACACGGAGCTGTCCTCCGAGGAGCTCCAGGAGTGGGTCCGCGTACGCCTGCGCAGCGCCAAGGTGCCGGCCCGGGTCCACTGGCGCGAGGCGCTCCCCTACAGCGAGACCGGCAAGCTGCTGCGCCGCGTCCTGGTCAGCGAGCTGTCGCAGTGATCACCACCGACCCGGAGATCCTGTCCGACCTGGCGGCACTGCGGGAGGTCGTGCGCGACTTCCTCAGCGGCGTCGACCCGCACGGCGGCATCGACCTCGTCGCCCGCGTCGACCGCGACCTGTGGACGAAGGCCTGCACCGGACTGGGCATGGCGGGCGTCGACGTGCCCGAGGACCACGACGGCGCCGGGCTCGGCGCGGCCGGCCTCGCCGTCGTCGCCGAAGAGGCCGGTCGCACCCTGGCCCGGCTCCCGTTGCTGGGTTCCGTGGTCGTGGCGCAGGGCATCCTGCTGGCCGCCGGCGGTGCGGTGCGCGACGCCTGGCTGCCGCGGCTGCTGGCCGGGGAGGTCGTCGCCGCCGTCGCCGATCGTGCCGAGGGGCCCGTCCGTGCCGTGCAGGACGACGGGGGCTGGCGCATGGACGGCACGCTCTGGCCCGTCCAGGACGGCCTGAGCGCCGACGTCCTCCTCGTCGCCGCCGAGACCGGCGCCGGCCTCTCCAGCTTCTTGGTGGAGGCCGGGACGACCGCGGTCCACCGCAGCGCCTGCCGCACGCTCGACCTCACCCGCGACGCCGCCCGTGTCGAGCTCCGCGGAGCGCCCGCGGTCCTGGTCGGCGAGCAGGGCGCGTGGGGCACGCACCGCGACGCGGTCGCCCCCCGGCTCGACCTGGCCGTGGCCGCTGCGTCCCTGGGCTCGGCCGAGACCTGCCTCGCCTCCGCGGTGGAGTACGCCGGCACGCGGGTCCAGTTCGGTCGCGCGATCGGCTCCTTCCAGGCCATCAAGCACCGCCTGGCCGAGCTCGCCGTCCTGGTCGACGACGCCCGCAGCGCCGTGGAGCACGCCGCGTGGTGCGCGGACGCACGACCGGACGACGCCGCCCTCTCCGCCGCAGTCGCCGCCGCGGCCGCGACGGAGGCGCACCTGCAGGCAACGGCCGACGTGGTGCAGGTGCACGGCGGCATCGGCTTCACGTGGGAGCACCCCGACCACCTGCACCTGCGCCGGGCCCAGGCCGACGCGCTGCTGTTCGGCGACGTGCCGCAGCGGCGCGAGGCCGTGCTGCGGCTGATGGGTCTGTGACGTCGCGGCCGAGACGTGGCCAGACGTGCCGGGACATGATGTCCTCGTGCCCGCGCCGCTTCCCCAGGTCTGCCTCGACGAGGTGGACTGGGCCGACCGGGCCGGGGTGACGGCGCTCGCCGCCTCCCTGCCCGCCGGTCCGGTCGTCGGCATGGCGAGCTCGCCACTGCCCCAGGAGGCGGCGCCCCTGCTCGAGCGGCTGAGCTTCACCTTCGCGCCCGCAGGACCCGGGCGCACCTGGGTGGCGGTCGAACCCCACCCCGTGGTCGTGCCGTCCGGCCCGGCGCGGGTGCTGGACGACCTGCTGCGCGCCACCGAGGACCTGCGGGTGCCGGACGCCCTGGCGATGGAGTCCATGGCCTACTCGCTGCTCCTGGCCGGACCCGACTTCGGTGCCTGGCGCGCCGCGACGCCGCGTCGCGAGGTGCCCGTCCCTCCTGAGCCCGTGACGGTCCGACGTGAGCACGACGCACCCGGCGTCCTCGAGGTCGAGCTCAACGTGCCCGAGCGCCACAACGCCCTCGCCCGGGCGGTGCGCGATGCCCTCGTCGAGGCCCTCGAGATCGCCCGGTGGGACGACAGCGTGCACCAGGTCCGGCTCACCGGAGCGGGACCGTCGTTCTGCTCGGGCGGCGACCTCGACGAGTTCGGCACCGCGACCGATCCCGTCGCCGCCCACGCCGTGCGCATGGAGGCCTCGGCCGGCCTCGCCGTGCACCGGCTGCGCGACCGGGTGCGCCCGGTGCTGCACGGCGCCTGCGTCGGGGCCGGCATCGAGGTGACGGCCTTCGCTGCCCACCTCACCGCCCGCGACGGCGCCTGGTTCGGCCTCCCCGAGCTCGGCTTCGGCCTGGTCCCGGGAGCGGGTGGCACGGTCTCGCTGCCGCGCCGGATCGGTCGGTGGCGCACCGCCTACCTCGCCCTGACCGGCGTCCGGCTCGATCTCGACACCGCGCTCGGCTGGGGGCTGGTCGATGGACGCGAGTGAGCTGTGGGCCGCTTCGGGTGCCATGGCGCTCACCGGCCGCGCGGACGGCCCACCGGTCCTCGGCCCCGGCCATCCGGCGGCCTACGTGCACGACCACCTGGAGGCGCTCGGCCTCCCGACCGCGCCGCTGCGTGGGCTGTTGGGCGAGCGGGCCGCCCACGCCGGGCTCGCGCGACACGGCCCCTGGTCCTGCGGCGGTGCCATGCGGGTGCTGCCGACCGCCGACGGCCACCTCGCGCTGTCGTTGGCCCGCCCCGAGGACCTCGACCTGGTCCCGGCGCTGGTCGAGCAGGCGAACGTGACCGACCCGTGGGCGAGCGTCGCTCGCTGGGCCGCGGATGCCACGGCCGCCGAGGCCGAGCAGCGGGTGCACCTGCTGGGCCTTCCCGGCGGTCGGGTCGGCCCGCCCGGCGCTCCCGGGCCGCGCCCCGCCGTCGTACGGATGCCGGGGCGTCCGGTGACCGTGCTCGACCTCACCGCGCTCTGGGCCGGTCCGTTGGCCACCCACCTCCTGCACCTGCTGGGTGCGCGGGTGGTCAAGGTGGAGAGCCGGCACCGACCGGACGGCGCCCGGCGCGGGTCGCCCACCTTCTTCTCGCTGCTCGATCGGGGCAAGGAGCACGTCGTCCTCGACCTCCCGGACGAGGTGTCCCGCCTGCGCGAGCTGGCGCTGGCGGCCGACGTGGTCGTCGAGTCGTCCCGGCCGCGGGCGCTGGCCCAGCTCGGCCTGGACGCCGCGGAGGTCGTGGCCGCAGGCACCTCGTGGGTCTCGATCACGGCGCGCGGTCGCGACTCCGACACCATCGGCTTCGGCGACGACGTCGCCGCCTGCGCCGGTCACGTCGTGGCCGACGTAGCTGACGGGGCTGACGGGGCTGACCTGCTCCCCGTCGGCGACGCGCTCGCCGATCCGCTCGCCGGCGTGCGTACGGCGTGGGCGTGCGTCGACGTGCTGCAGGGCCCGGCACGACTGGTCGAGGTGTCGATGCTCGACGTCGCGCGCGCAGCAGCGGCGGGAGCCGTCCCCGAGCACCGGGTCGAGCAGGTCGCCGGCGTCTGGTGGCTGGAGACGGCGTCGGGCCGGTCGCGCGTCGAGGACCCCCGGATGCGGCCGTGATCCTGCACGAGGTCGAGGTCCGCGGGCACGTCGTCGACGTGCGCGTCACCGACGGGGTCGTCGCCGAGGTAGGTCCCGGCCTGCGGCCCCGGCCGGACGACGAGGTGGTCGAGGGCCGTGGCGGCGCACTGATTCCAGGTCTGCACGACCACCACCTGCACCTCCGTGCGCTTGCTGCCGCCCGCGCGTCGGTGTCGTGCCGGCACGGCCTCGACGGCCTCCGTCAGGCACCGGGTGACCGTGTCCGCGGCGTGCTCTTCGCGGGCTCGGTCGACCGCCACGAGCTCGATCGCGTCGAGCCGAGCCGGCCGGTCCGCGTGCAGCACCGCAGCGGCGCGCTGTGGATGCTGAACTCCGCGGCGCTCGCCGAGCTCGAGCCGCTTCCACACCTGCCCGGGGTGGAGCGCGACGGCGACGGCCGGCCGACCGGGCGGTTGTGGCGCCTGGACGACCTGTTGCGGGGCACCTGGCCGAGCACCGGGGACCTCGACGCGGTGAGCCGGGAGCTGGCGTCGTACGGCATCACGGGCGTCACCGACGCGACGCCCGACCTGACCGAGGAGCCGCCGGTGCCCCAGCGGGTCACGCTGCTGGGTCGGCGCAAGCTGCTCCTCCACGACCACGACCTCCCGGACGTGGACGCCCTGGCCGCCGCGGTGCGGGAGCGCCACGCCGAGGGCCTGCCCGTCGCCGTCCACTGCGTCACCCGCGACTCACTGCTGCTGACGCTCGCTGTGCTCGACGAGGTCGGCCGGCTGCCCGGGGACCGGATCGAGCACGGCGCCGTCATACCTGAACCGTCGGCGCTGGCCGGGCTCCACGTCGTGACGCAGCCCGGCTTCCTGGCCGACCGGGGCGACGACTACGCCCGCGACGTGGACGCCGAGGACCTCCCGCACCTCTATCCCTACGCCGGCCTGCTCGCCGCCGGGATCGACGTGCTGCCGAGCAGCGACGCGCCGTACGGGCCCCTCGATCCGTGGGAGGTCATGCGCGCCGCCGCCGGCCGCACCCTGGTGCCGCGGGAGCGGGTCCCGGTGGCGACCGTGCTCGAGGGCTACCTGCGTGACGGCGACCTCAGGCCGCGCAGCGTCGTCGCGGGCACCGCCGCCGACCTGGTGCTCCTGCACGTGCCGCTCGCCGAGGCACTGCGCGCACCGGACCGCTCAGCGGTGCGCGCCACCTGGATCGGCGGGCTGCGGCACTGACGCGACCCCGCCCGTGCCCGGGGTGATCGCGGTCCGTCCGCCGTCCAGGGTCACGACCGAGCCGGTCACGTAGGCGGCGTCGGCGGAGGCGAGGAAGGCCACCGTGGCCGCGACGTCCTCCGGCGTGGCCGCCCTGCCCAGGGGCGTGTGCCGCGCCACGGAGCCCATGTCGATCGGTGGCCCGGGACGCAACGGCGCTTCCGGACCCTGGGGAAGGATCGCCGCTCCCGCCACCAGGTTGACCCTGATCCCGAGGGGGGCGACGTCGTGGGCCTCGGTGTGCACGAACGGCACCAGGGCACCGCGAGCCGAGGAGTACGCCGGGAACTGCGGGTTGCCGTGGGTGCCGTCGACCGAGCCGTAGATCACCACCGATCCCGCCCCGGACCGGGCCAGCAGTGGGCGGAACGCACGGGTGAGGAAGACCGGGGTCAGCAGGTTGATCCGCAGGCTCTCCTCCCACCGGGTCATGTCCTCCTCGGCCGGCTCCCACCAGTCGACCTGCCCCACAGCGACGACCAGGACGTCGAGCCGGCCGTGCCGGTCGTCGACGGCCCGCACGAGGTCGTGGATCGCCGCCTCGTCACCGAGAGGCGCCACGAGACCGGTGGCGGCACCGCCGACCTCCTCGACGGCTCGCACCGCGCGCTCGACCGAGGCCTCCTGCGGGTCGACCACGACGACCCGCGCGCCCTCCTCCGCCAACCTGACGGCACACGCCCGGGCCAGTTCGGAGCCCACCTGGACGACCAGGGCGACCCGGTCCTCGAATCGTCGCACCAGGCGATCCTTCCACCCGCACCCTCGAGCAGCCGGACGGCTGCGCGGAGCAGCGGAACAGGTCAGCGCACGCGGAACCGACGCACCTTGCTGTAGCCGTTGACGTGACGCGAGTCGCCCATCTTCACGATCCGGTAGGAGACGTCCCCGCGCCGGGACTCGCGGTACCGGATGACCAGCCTCGACCGGCCGGTGCCGAGCCGCTGGGTGACGACCGTTCGCCAGGTGTCGCCGATCCGGCGCTGCAGCTTGACGACCCCCGTCGAACCGCGGCGGTCGCGCGACGTCGTGAAGGTGAGCATCGAGCCGCGTTGCGCAGTGGTGACGGTCGCTCGTCCCCGCACCGAGCGCACGGCGATGTCGGTCTGCGGCGCGACGCCCGTGGAGAGCAGCACGATCGAGCGGTTGCCGACCATGCTGCTCGATGACGGCATCATCACGCTGTACCAGCTGTTGGCGACCGGAGAGGCGCGCAGGGCGAACCGGCCGTCGTCGTCGGTCAGCGTGCTGGCCACGGCATTGCAGACCTTCGATGCGGCGCCGACGTCCCGCTGGCACAGGAAGAGCCTGCGCCCCGCGATCGGCGGCCCGCTCATGCTGTCGTGAGGGTCGGCCTTGGGCGAGGAGCGCGTCAGCCGTCCGGAGAAGGTGGTGGTCTCGCCGATCTGGATCGTGCTGCGCTCCGCCTCCAGGTGAAGGCGCGAACCGAAGACCCGGACCTGGACCGGCGTGCCGACGCGGCCCGTCGAGCCACGGGGCACGACGCGGTACAACCGCCCGTCCATGAACTCGACGTTGTTGTCGAGGTAGCTCGTGGCCCGCCCACGCCACTGGCGGGTGTACCTGCCGTTCAGCAGTGCAGGCACCGCGCTGTCGCAGCAGAGCTGCACCATGTCGATCGTGATGTCGCGGTACCCCGAGGGGTTGGTCCAGGTCAGCGTCGTCGTGCTCGTGCCGGCGATGTTCGGGTCGGTGTTCTCGACCTCCAACCCGGCAACAGGTGCCGGCGTCGCAGGCTTTGCCGGGATCGGGGCAGCGACCTCAGCGGCGTCGTAGGCGATGCTGCCCTCGAAACCGAGCGGGCCGTCGACGTACTGGCAGCTGATCTCGTAGGTCGCGGCGAAGGCGACGACCTGGCTGCCGGCGTACTCGATCTGCTCGACGCGGAACCATCCCGCGGCGGGGATGAGGTCCTGCCGCGAACTGACCTCGAGCTCCTCGGCCTCGCGGCCACAGAACTTCCCGTCGCGGTGCGTGAGCACCTGGCCCGCCGTCGCCGTCGGCTCGCGGTACGTGCCACCGACCTGGTAGGTCACCCCTGCCTGCAGCGTCTGTCCCGCAGGCGGCAGGAACTCGATCCCGCGGCCGTCGACGCCCTGGTCGATCAGCGTCACCTGGTTGTTGAACGAGGTGATCCACAGATCGGCGTCGGTGCTCGTGACGGTCTGGTCAGGGACGCCCCGGCCGTCGTCGCGATGCCCCCAGCTGAAATGGCCACCGGGCTCGGCTCCGGCCGACGGCACGACGCCGAGGCCGGCCACCGCCACCGCTCCCACCAGCAGTGCTGTCCGGACAGGACGAAATCGTGACATCGGAACTCCCCCTCGAGTACGTGACCCGCAGCGGGTCCGGCGCATCGTAGGCAGGTTCGGCGCGCCGGCGGGCAGGAATCGGAGAACCCTTGGCAGTCGCGAGTGGTCGGCCGCGAATTGGCAGAAGCCCCGGTTCGTCGAACCGGGGCTTCTTCACGTGCGCGAGGGGGGATTTGAACCCCCACGCCCTTTCGGACACTGCGACCTGAACGCAGCGCGTCTGCCGTTCCGCCACTCGCGCGTCACCGTCAAACTCGACGGCCGACAAAGGCTATCCCAGCACGCGGCCGGCGCCCAAAACCGGGGGGTCGACCATGATGTGCCGAGGGCGCGACGGCTCCACCGATACGATCGAGTGACCCGTCCGTACGACGAACGGGCACTGAAGCACGAGCGTGGAGAGGAGGGCAGCGACGTGGGTGGACTGCAACGCTTCGAGCAACGGCTCGAGCAGGCGATCTCCGGCGCCTTCGCCCGGACCTTCCGCAGTGCGGTGCAACCGGTCGAGATCGCCGCCTCGCTCCAGCGCGAGCTGGACAACAAGGCGCAGGTGCTCTCGCGCCAGCGGCGACTGGTCCCGAACAGCTTCGTCGTCGAGCTCTCCCCGGGTGACCTGGAGCGGCTCGGGCCCTACGACTCTGCGCTGGAGAGCGAGCTCACCGAGCAGCTGACCGAGCACGCGGAGCTCCAGTCCTACGTCTTCCCCGGCCCGATCAAGATCGCGTTCGAGTCCGCCGAGGACCTCACGACGGGCCGGTTCCGGGTCCGCAGCCAGGCCGAGGCGGAGGTGACGGGACAGGCCCGGCGAAGCAGCAGCCAGCGCACCCGCGCGGTCCTCGAGGTCAACGGGAGCCAGCACGCGTTGCAGGCTCCCGGCCTGGTGGTCGGACGCGGCAGCGAGGCCGACATCCGGATCAACGACCCCGGTGTCAGCCGTCGACACGCCGAGTTCCTTGTCACCACACCGGTCGGCACCGACGCCCCCGGCGAGGGGCCCGTCCACATCGAGGTCCACGACATGGGTTCGACCAACGGCATCCGCGTCGACGGGCAGAAGGTCGCGCGCGCCACCCTCCGCGAGGGCTCCCGGGTCCAGGTCGGCCACACCTCTCTCGTCCTCCGGCTGCTCGAGGAGGCCTCCGATGTCTGAGCTCACCCTGTTCCTGGTCCGGATCGCCTTCCTGGCGATCCTGTGGATCTTCGTCCTGTCGGCGATCTCGGTGATCCGCTCCGACATGTTCGGTGCGCGGGTGCCGACACCGGCCGCGCCGGGCAAGCAGCCGCGCGCGGCCAAGCCGCAGGCCCCGCGCCGCGGACAGCCCTCCCACGTCGCCGTGGTGCAGGGCGTCAACACCGGCATCACCGCCGACCTCGCGCAGGCTCCCGTTCTCATCGGCCGCGGCAACGACGCGGCGATCCGGCTCGACGACGACTACGTGTCCACGCGCCACGCGCGGATCGTGTCCTCCGGAGGGCAGTGGTACGTCGAGGACCTCGGCTCGACCAACGGGACCTACCTGGGCAGCCAACGACTCACCCAGCCCGTGCCCGTGGGCCTCGGCTCGCAGATCAGGATCGGGAAGACCATCGTGGAGCTGAGGAAGTAGGCATGTCCGAACCGACGCCCGACGAGGCCACCCTGCCGCCGCCGGAGGCTCCCGACACGACCGAGGTCCCCACATCGGAGCGGCCCACGGCCGAGCCGACCGTGGAGGTCGCCGGCGTGTTCGGCCACGACACCGTCGATGCCCCAGCGACCCAGCCGAGACCGACCCTGGAGCTGAGCTATCACGCCGTCTCCGACGTGGGCCGGGTCCGCAAGGACAACCAGGACTCCGGCTACGCCGGTCCGTGGCTGCTCGCCGTCTGCGACGGAGTCGGTGGCGCGGCCCGCGGTGACATCGCATCGAGCACGGCCGTCAACGAGCTCCGCCAGCTCGACGAGCCGCCCGGCACGACCGACGTCCTCGCCCGGATCAACGACGGCCTCCACGAGGCGCACGTCGCGATCGGCACCCAGGTCGACCAGGACCCCTCGATCAACGGCACCAGCACGACCGCGACCGTCGCGCTGTTCGACGGCACCCGCCTGGCGCTCGGCCACGTCGGCGACTCGCGTGCCTACCTCCTGCGCGACGGCGAGCTGTCCCAGCTCACCAGCGACCACACCTTCGTCCAGAGCCTGATCGACGAGGGCCGGATCACCGAGGAGGAGGCGCGGGTCCACCCGCACCGCAACCTCATCCTCAAGGCGCTCGACGGCCTGCACGACGTCGAGCCCGACCTGTTCGCGCTCGAGCTCGTCGCCGGCGACCGACTCTTCCTCTGCAGCGACGGCGCGTGCGGCGTCCTCGAGGACCACCGGATCGCCGACATCCTCACCGGAGGGACGCCCGAGTTCTCCTCGATCGAGATGGTGCGCGCCAGCCTCGACGCCGGCAGCTCCGACAACGTGACCTGCGTGGTGGCCGACGTCGCCGCAGCGGGTACGGCGACCGTGCCGGCCGAGCCGCAGGTCGTCGGTGCCGCCGCCGAGATGCGCCAGCGCCGCCCGCGCGCGCTCTTCCGCGGCCACCGCTCCGGCGACACCGGCGAGCTGGACCCCGTTCCCGACGAGATCCCGGCCGGCGTCGACCACGCGATCCGCGCCGACCCGCCGAGCGACCCCGAGGCGATGCGCTACGCCCCGCAGCCGCCGCCCCGCTTCATCTGGCCCCGCCGCCTGCTGGCCCTCGCCCTGCTGATCGGGCTGGTCTGGGTGGTGCTCGGCACGGCGTACTGGTGGAGCCAGCGTCAGTACTACGTCGGCGAGGACGGCGGCCAGGTCGTCATCTACCGCGGCGTCGAGGTCCCCGGCCTCTCCTCGGTTTTCGAGACCTCCGACGTCGTCATCGAGGACCTGCCGGCCGGTCAGCGCTCCAGCGTCGAGGACGGCATCGCCGCCGACGACTACGAGGCTGCACGCGAGAAGGTCGAGCAGCTCGCCCGGCTCGCCGCCGACGCCGACGCCGAGTCCTCGACCGATCCGGACGACCCGGACTCGATCGTCCCGTCGGAGTCCGCGACCACGCCGACCACGCCGCCCGCGTCGACCGACCCCGCCGAACCGACCGCACCTGCCGATGCCAGCGACTTCACCACCGGTTCGTGACCGGGCACCGAGCTGACGTGACTGACTGAGATGGCCACCAACTCCGCCCTGATGGGCTTCGTCCACCGCCGCCGACGCGGTGCGGAGCTCTTCCTGCTGATCCTCGCGCTCATCGTGGGGATCGGTGCCTACGCCGCTGTCGGGCTGGGCATCGAGGGCGAGGTGCCCACCAACCTGATCGGGTACGGCGGCTGGCTGACCCTGCTCGTGGTCGCGGCCCACGTCGCGGTCCGGCTCGTGGCGCCGTACGCCGACCCGGTGCTCCTGCCGATCGTCGCGGCCCTCAACGGCCTGGGCCTGGCGGTCATCCACCGGCTCGACCTCGCCAAGGAGACGGGCCTGGCGACCCAGCAGCTGGTCTGGATGACCCTCGGGGTGATCCTCTTCGTCGGCACCCTCGTCGTGCTGCCCGACCACCGGCTGCTCGCCCGCTTCACCTACACCTCGGGGCTGACCGCGATCGGCCTGCTGGTCCTGCCGATGATCCCGGGCCTCGGCACCGAGATCAACGGCGCCAAGATCTGGATCTCGGTGGCGGGCTTCAGCTTCCAGCCGGGCGAGATCGCCAAGGTGCTGCTCGTCATCACCTTCGCCGGCTACCTCGTCGTGCACCGGGACGCGCTCGCGCTCGCTGGGCGCCGCGTGGTGTTCATCGACCTGCCCCGCGGCCGCGACCTCGGCCCGATCCTGATGATGTGGGTCGTCAGCCTCGGCATCCTCGTGCTGCAGCGCGACCTCGGCTCCAGCCTGCTGTTCTTCGGCCTGTTCCTCGTGATGCTCTACGTCGCGACCGAACGGCCGGGCTGGTTGGTCGTCGGCGGACTGCTCTTCTTCAGCGGCGCCGCGGTCGCGTTCCGGATCTTCTCCCACGTGCAGAACCGCGTCGACATCTGGCTCGACCCGTTCGCGGACCCCAACGGCAGCGGCTACCAGCTGGTCCAGGCGCTCTACGGCTTCGCCTGGGGCGGACTGATCGGCCGTGGCCTCGGCGAGGGCATGCCCGAGCGGGTGCCGTACGCCGAGTCCGACTTCATCCTCGCCGCCATCGGCGAGGAGCTCGGCCTGACCGCGGTCATCGCGATCCTGCTGCTCTACGGACTCGTCGTGGAGCGCGCCCTGCGTGCCGCGCTGATCTCGCGTGACGGCTTCGGCAAGCTCGTCGCGACCGGCCTCGGCGCGGTGTTCGCGCTGCAGATCTTCGTGGTCATCGGCGGCGTCACCCGCCTGATCCCGCTGACCGGCCTCACCACTCCCTTCCTGTCGTACGGCGGTTCTTCGCTGGTCGCGAACTGGGTGATCATCGCGATCCTGCTGCGCATCTCCGACCAGGCCCGGCGACCTCTGCCCGACCTCAAGGAGTCCGCGGAGGACCCCGACGAGCAGGCCACCCAGATCGTGAAGGTGGTTCCGTCATGACCGCCCAGCACCAGGCACAGAGGTCTCGAGACGGTCGCTGCGCGACCTCCTCGACCAACGAGGGAGCGGTGGTTGCGTCGTGAACAAGCCCATCCGCACCGTGTCGATCTTCTGCATGTTCCTGTTCCTCGCCCTGATGGCGAATGCGACGTACGTCCAGTTCTGGCGCGCCGAGGAGCTCAACACCGACCCGCGCAACGCCCGGGTCGCAGCAGCGGCGTTCAGTCGCGAGCGCGGCCTGATCCTCGTCGGCGAGGACCCGATCGCGCGCAGCGAGCCGGTGGACGACCGCTACAAGTACCTCCGTGTCTACCCCGGCAAGCAGCTCTACGCCCCCGTCACCGGCTACCTCCAGCTCGGCAGCCAGACCGGCATCGAGCGCAGCCAGAACAAGGTGCTGTCCGGTGAGGACCCGCGGCTGTTCGTGAACCGCCTGGTCGACCTGCTCAAGGGCGACACCAACCAGGGCGGCAACGTCTCGCTCACGCTCGACCCGGCTGCACAGAAGGCGGCGTTCCGGGCGCTGCGCGACACCGTCGGACCCGACGGCGAGGGCTCGGTCGTGGCGATCCAGCCGAAGACCGGTCGGATCCTCGCGATGGTGTCCTTCCCGTCGTACGACCCCAACGAGCTGGCCTCCCACGACCGCGAGACCCGCGAGAACGCCTACGACGAGCTCGACGGCAACGAGCACCAGCCGCTGCTCAACCGCGCCATCCAGACCCGGCTGTTCCCCGGCTCGACCTTCAAGGTCGTCACCGCGGCGGCTGCGATCGAGGAGGGCTTGTACGACGTCGACGACCAGGTCCCGTCCGGCTCCACCTGGCAGGCGCCCGGGACGACCGGCGAGCAGAACCTGATCGACAACGAGGGTCGTGGCGGCTGCAGCCCCGCAAAGATCTCCTTCGCCGCGGCCATGGAGAACTCCTGCAACACGGCCTTCGCGAAGATGGCCGTCGAGGTGGGCCCGGAGAAGCTGCGCGAGACCGCCGAGGCGTTCGGCTTCAACAGCGACTACCTGCTCGACCTGGGCCCGCAGGCCCGCTCGGTGTTCCCCGAGGAGGTCGTCGACACCATCGACGGCGTCGAGCAGGATCCCCGCGAGCTCAACGACGCGGAGACCGCACGGTCGGGCTTCGGCCAGTTCTCCGTGCAGTCCACCCCGCTGCAGATGGCGATGGTGGTCTCCGCGATCGCCAACCGGGGCGCCCTGATGCGCCCCTACCTCGTCGACGAGGTGCAGACCGCGAGCTTCGACGTGCTCGAGACGACCGAGCCCGAGAAGCTCCGCGACGCGATCTCCCCGCAGACCGCGGCCCAGCTCGCCGAGCTGCTCGTCTCCACCGTCGACAACGGCACCGCCTCGCCGGCGCGCATCGACGGCGTCAGCGTGGCCGGCAAGACCGGCACCGCCCAGCGCGGTGTCGACGGCAAGGCGCCCTACGGCTGGTTCGTGTCCTTCGCACCGGCACAGAACGCAGAGGTCGCCGTCGCCGTGATGATCCAGGAAGCACCGGGCAAGGAGATCGCCGGCGGCCAGCTGGGCGGCCCGATCGCAAAAGCAGTCATGGAAGCGGTGTTGAAGTGAACGCGCAGAGCCAGTACGCCGATCCGGCGGGTCGGTACCGCCTGGACTCCATGATCGCCACCGGCGGCATGGGGGTCGTGTGGCGTGCGACGGACACCCGCCTGAACCGCGAGGTCGCGGTCAAGGTCCTCAAGGCGGAGTACGCCGACGACCCGATGTTCCGCACCCGGTTCGAGCAGGAGGCCCGCAGTGCCGGCGCGCTGCACCACCCGGGGATCGCGGGCGTCTACGACTACGGCGCTGACGACGCGGGCCACCTCTCGCCGTACCTCGTCATGGAGCTGGTCGACGGCCAGCCGCTCTCCACCCTGCTCGCGACCGCCCGGACCAACGGTCGGACCCTGGACCCCGCCGTCGTGCAGGACCTGATCGCGCAGGCCGGCGAGGCGCTCGGCGTCGCGCACCGGGCCGGCATCGTGCACCGCGACGTGAAGCCCGCCAACCTGCTCGTCACCGCCGACCGCACGGTCAAGATCACCGACTTCGGCATCGCCCGCGCCGCTGACGCGGTCGCGCTCACCCGTACCGGCTCGGTGATGGGCACCCCGCAGTACCTCTCGCCCGAGCAGGCCCGCGGCAACCCCTCCACGCCGGCCTCGGACGTCTACTCCCTCGGCGTGGTCGCCTTCGAGTGCCTGACCGGGCGCCGCCCGTTCGAGGCGGAGACGCCCGTCGCGACGGCGCTGGCCCACCTCCAGCAGCCGATCCCGCCGCTGCCCGCCACCGTGCCCGTCGCGCTGGCCGCCGTGGTGACCCGCGCCCTGGCCAAGGAGCCGACCCAGCGCTACACGGACGGTTCGGCCTTCGCCGCAGCCTTCCGCGATCCCTACTCGAACCAGGCCGCACCGACCCCCACCCCGGCCCCGACCCCGGCCGAGGGCTCGACCCAGGTCCTGCCCGGCGTCGTCGCACCCGTGCCCGTGCCCGCCTCCTCCCCGATGCAGCGCCTGGACACGCCGTCGGCGTACCCGGGCGACGAGGAGAAGCAGCGCAGCGACCGATCGCCGTGGCCGATCGCCATCGCAGTGATCCTGCTGGTGATCGCCGCCGTCGTGGCCGCAGCGCTCGTGCTCGGCGGGGGCGAGGACGAGCCCGACGACACCGCGGCCTCCGAGACGCCCAGCGAGACGGCGACCGAGGAGAGCCCCAGCGAGGACACCACCGTCGAGGTCGACGCGGACGACTACGTCTGCCGCAGCGACGTCGACTACCGCACCGCGCGTGCCGAGCTCGACTCCCTCGGCCTGCAGGTCAGCATCCAGCCCAACGACGCGACCAACACCGGCGCCTGCCCCGAGGACTCGGTGGCGAGGATCTCCCCGTCCGGAACCCTCAACGAGGGCGACCGGGTGACGATCGTCTACTGGGGTGCGGTCGAGGAGCCCGAGCCGACGGAGCCCACCACTCCGACCGAACCCACTGAACCGACCGAACCGACCTCGGAGCCGACGGCGCCCACCACGGACCCGAGCGACATCCTCAGCGACCTTCCGGGAGGCGAGGAATGAGCACCCCTCCGAACACCCCCGGCGGCAACCCCGACCAGCCCCATCAGGTGGTCGTCGGCGGCCGCTACGAGCTCGCCGAGCTGCTCGGTCGCGGCGGCATGGCCGAGGTCCGCAAGGGCACCGACACCCGGCTCGGCCGCGTCGTCGCGGTCAAGCGCCTGCGCACCGACCTCGCCAGCGACGCGACCTTCCAGGCCCGTTTCCGTCGCGAGGCACAGTCCTCGGCCTCCCTGAACCACCCCGCGATCGTCTCCGTCTACGACACCGGCGAGGAGCGCACTCCGCAGCCCGGTGGCGGCGAGGAGGTCGTGCCCTACATCGTCATGGAGTACGTCGCCGGGCGCACCCTGCGCGACATCCTGCGCGAGGGCCGCAAGATCCTGCCCGAGCGGGCGCTGGAGATCACCAGCGGCGTGATGGCCGCCCTCGACTACAGCCACCGCGCGGGGATCATCCACCGCGACATCAAGCCCGGCAACGTCATGCTCACCCCCTCGGGTGACGTGAAGGTGATGGACTTCGGCATCGCCCGCGCGATCAGCGACGCCGCCTCCTCGATGACCCAGACCGCGGCCGTGGTCGGCACCGCCCAGTACCTCTCCCCGGAGCAGGCGCGCGGCGAGACCGTCGACTCCCGCTCCGACGTCTACTCCGCCGGCTGCCTGCTCTACGAGCTCCTGACCGGCCGACCGCCGTTCGTCGGCGACTCGCCCGTCGCCGTGGCCTACCAGCACGTGCGGGAGCCGGCCGTGCCGCCGTCGCAGCACGAGCACGACCTGACGCCCGACATCGACGCCATCGTGATGAAGGCGCTCGCCAAGCGGGTCGAGGACCGCTACCAGTCCGCCGCCCAGATGCGCGCCGACATCGAGCGCTACCTCGCCGGTCGCCCCGTCCAGGCCGTCGCACCCGCGACCGGCGCCACCGCGGTCGTCCCCGCCGTCGGAGATCCCGCACCCACCAACGAGACCGCCGTCCGGCGGCCCCCGCCGCCCGCCGAGGAGGACCGCCGCAGCCGGGTGGGGCTCTGGGTGCTGCTCGGTGTGCTGCTGGCCGCGATCCTGGCCACGGCGTACCTCGTCTGGCCGGTGCTCTTCGACGACTCCCCGACCGAGGTGAAGGTGCCCGCCGTGGTCGGCGAGGACGTCGACATCGCGCGCGACCTGATCGGCGACAAGGGTCTGGAGATCGACGACCGCGAGACCGAGTGCAGCGACGACTTCGCCGGCGGAACCGTCATCAAGCAGGACCCCGACGGAGACGACTACACCGACCCTGAGTCCACCGTCTTCCTCACCGTCTCCACCGGTCCGTGTGCCTTCCCGCTGCCGTCGGTCACCGACCAGCGCCGGGCGCCCGCGATCCGCGCGCTCGTCGAGGCCGGGATCGTGCGCGAGAACATCAAGGAGACCGAGTGCGACGCCGACGACCCCAAGGGGACCGTCGTGGAGCAGACGCCGCTCGCGGGCACCGCGGTCGACAAGGACATCGTCGTGACGCTCTGCGTCTCCGACGGCCCGACCGAGGTCCCGAACGTCGTCGGCAAGACCCAGGCGCAGGCGGAGAAGCTGATCAAGGACGCCGGGTTCGTCCCCGTCGTGCGCAATGCCGCGG
This sequence comes from Nocardioides sp. Root190, assembly GCF_001428565.1. GTDB lineage: Bacteria > Actinomycetota > Actinomycetes > Propionibacteriales > Nocardioidaceae > Nocardioides. Next base: position 777,565 of record NZ_LMIA01000010.1, read on the forward strand.
CCGACGACGACAGCCAGCCCAAGGGCCGGATCACCGAGCAGCTCCCCGAGAGCACCGAGACGCTCAACCAGGGCGGCAACGTCATCATCTTCGTCTCCACGTACGAGGAGCCGCCGCCACCGGTCGACTCCGACGGTGACGGGCTCTCCGACGAGGACGAGGCCGGCGCCGGCACCGACCCGGCCAACCCGGACTCCGACGGCGACGGCATCAATGACGGCGCCGAGGTCACGGCCGGGACCGACCCGCTCAACCCGGCCGACCCGGGTCCGGGCAACCCCCGGCTGCTGCCGGGGCTGCTCCGCCAGGGCTGATCAGCGCAGGGGCTTGGCGTACTGCAGGTCCAGCAGGCCGTCGTACGCCGGCGCCTTGATCGACTGGTCGGTCTCCAGCGACCACCCGATCCCGATCAGCGTGTCGGCAGCGTCGGTGCGGTAGCCGCTGACCAGGCTGCTGGTGTCGAGCGAGCCGAGCAGCTCGTCCTCCATGCCGACGGCCTCGATCACGAACGGCTGGGAGTACGGCACGCCCTGGAGCTGGACGACCGGACCCTGGCACTTGATGCCGGTGGTGGAGATGACGCGCTGGCCGGCGATGGTCACCGCGCTCGCGCCTCCGGTCCAGAGGGCGTTGACGACCGCCTGGATGTCCTGCTGGTGCACGACGTAGCGGTTGAGGCTGATCCGGTCCTCGACCGGCAGGTCGCGGTTGCGCTCGATGGCCTCGTCGACGAGCTCGCTCGGCGCGTCCGACATGGTGATCCGCACGCCCGGTCCGCGACGCGGGGTCAGGCCGGCCGGGTCGCGCAGCTCGGCGACCTCCCCGCGAGCCTGGTTCACGCCGGTGTCGGAGACGTCCGCCCCGAGCCGGTCGACCTCGTCGGTGAGCGTGTTGAAGCGGTCCTCGACCTTGCGGTAGTCCGCCGCTTCACCCTCCACGAGGCCCGCGAGATCGGTGTAGCGACCGGGTCGGAGATCGGTGCCGTCGCTGTTCGCGGCCGACACGGCGAGCAGGCTGCCACTGAGCAGCGCGACCACCGGCGTGCCGATCCGCCACGCCAGCGACCGGCCGGACCGGTGGCCCGTCGGCGGCTCGGTGTGCGTACCCGTCATACTGACAGTGTCCACTACTGGTCGAAGAGTTCGAGGAGCCCTCACGTGGCCAAGTTGCCCCGCCTGTCGAAGAGCAAGGACGACGACGTCTTCGCCGACGCCGACCGCGGTCCTGTGGTGAGCCTGCGCTTCGCGATCGCGCTGCTCCTCATCCTCGGCGGCATCGCCTGGATCCTCTACTACTACTTCGGGATCCGGCCCACCGACGGCTTCGGCAGCCTGAACTCCGAGGGCAAGGTCCGCCAGCCGGGTGGCCCCTCGTTCTTCGCCGACCTCGAGGACAAGAACTACCTGATCGGCTTCATCGCGCTCTTCCTGGGCCTGGCCATCTCGGCCCACCCGAGCACGCCGCTCGGACGCGGCCGCGGCGTCGTCGTCGGCATGCTGGCCTGCTTCCTGGTGGGCCTGGTCTGGATCTGCATCTTCTACATCTTCCTGACGGGCAACGACCCCAAGGACATCCCGATCTTCAACGACCTGGGCCAGAAGAACCTGTTCGTGGGCATCGGCTTCATGGCCGTCGGCTTCACGTTCGCGACGCGCTGGGAGTAACCCTCCCGCGCGCTCCCGTCGTACGACGACGCCGGTGGACCTCGGTCCGCCGGCGTCGCGGCTTTTCCCACAGGTTTGTCCACACCTGGGGAGAACTACATGCGTGTGATTCATCCACAGCGGTGGATAACCCTGTGGAAACGCCGTCAACGGGGGGCGGTTCATCACGGTATGTAGGCCAGCTGGCGCTTCCCGCACGGAGTTCCGCCACAGAAGCGCGCACTCACCTACATACCGTGATGAAGCCGCGCACGCCGACGGGCCGGGGCGGCTGCGTCGTCAGGCCAGGACGGCGGTCCGCGCCACCGTGGCCAGCACCAGGACGACCGCCAGCGCGCTGAGCGCGGCGACCTGCAGCGTCGTACGGCGCGCACGGGGGGCGAACACGAGGGCGGCGGTGATCAGCGCACCACCGATCAGCCCACCGAAGTGGCCCTGCCAGGAGACGTTGGGCAACGTGAAGGTGAGCACCACGTTGATGCCGATCCACAGCAGCAGGCTCTGCACCTGACCGCCGACCTTGAGGCCGATCACGACCAGCGCGCCCATCAGGCCGAAGATCGCGCCGGAGGCGCCGAGGGTGGCGCCGAACTCGTAGGAGAGCCAGTAGACCGCGACCGAGCCGGCCAGGCCGGACAGGAGGTAGACGGCGAGGAAGCGCACGCGCCCCAGCACCATCTCGAGCTGGGGGCCGAGCACCCAGAGGGCGAGCATGTTGAAGCCGAGGTGCCACGGCTGGACGTGGGCGAACATGCTGGTGAACAGCTCCCACACGGCGCCATCGCTGACGCCGGGGAGCCAGGTCGCCGAGGCGCCGCCGTCGCAGGCGGCCTTGGTGGTCAGCAGGGCCCGGTCGCCGTCGACGCAGAGGCTGCGCGCGCGCAGCGCGAGCCAGTCGACGAGCCGGCTGGAGCTGCCGCCGGTCGCAGTGATCGCGATCCAGACCGCAGCGTTCATGACGATCAGCACGATCGAGGTGAGCGCCGGGTTCGCGGAGGGCTTGCCGCCGTACGCCGCCGTCGCCTGGCGCACGGACTTGCGGCCCTCGGCGACGCAGGAGGGGCACTGGAAGCCCACGGCCGCGTCGTTCATGCAGTCCGGGCAGATCGGACGTTCGCAGCGCTGGCAGCGGATCCAGGTCTCGCGGTCGGGGTGCCGATAACAGGTCGGCACCCCGACCGGAGGGTTGGTCATGGAGCCGGGTCAGCCCTTGATCTCGACGGAGTTGAACACGACCGGCTCGACCGGCTTGTCGTTGCGACCCGTCGGGACGGCAGCGATCGCGTCGACCACGTCGCGGCTGGCCTGGTCGGCGACCTCACCGAAGATGGTGTGCTTGAAGTTCAGCCAGGTGGTCGCGCCGACGGTGATGAAGAACTGCGAACCGTTGGTGCCCGGACCGGCGTTGGCCATCGCGAGCAGGTACGGCTTGTCGAAGACGAGCTCGGGGTGCGTCTCGTCCTTGAACGTGTAGCCCGGGCCGCCGGTGCCGGTGCCGAGGGGGCACCCGCCCTGGATCATGAAGCCGGGGATGATGCGGTGGAAACCGAGACCGTCGTAGAACGGGCCGGTGGCGCCGTTGCCGGCGTCGTACGCCTTCTCGCCGGTCGCGAGGCCGGTGAAGTTGGCCACCGTCTCGGGAGCGTGGTTCGGGAACAGGGTGACCGTGATGTCGCCCAGGTTGGTCTTCAGGACGGCCTGCTGGTCTGCCATGGAATTCCTCGTCTCTCGGGTGTCTCTGCGTCTCGCTCTGCCGACTCGTCGATGGCCGGCAACGCCTTCGATCCTACGGCGCTCGGCCAGCGCGCCACTTGGCCGCCTGCGCCATGCTGGACCCGAACCGACCAGCACAGGAGGACGCAGAATGAAGAAGCTCAGGAAGCTGTTGCTCGTCGGCGCGATCGGGGCCGTCGTGACCGTCGTCGCCAAGCGCCTGCAGGGTGGTGGCACCGAGCCGACCTGGCAGTCGGCCGACTCCCCGCGCTGAGCGGGATCAGCTGCGGGCGAGCTCCGGGTGATCGGCGCGCAGGCGCTCGACCACCCGGCGCTCGACCCAGAAGATCAGGCCGGGGACCAGGCCCGCGACCAGCATCAGGAAGAGCTGGGAGAACGGCCAGCGGGCCTTCTGTGCGAGCAGGAACGTCACCACGACGTAGATGATGTAGATCCAGCCGTGGATGAGCCAGATCGGCGTGAGGTCGTCACCGAGGCGCTGGAGGCTGGTGCCGTCCTCGAGCAGGTACTTCAGCACCGATCCGACGGTGCCGACGACGAGCAGGACGCCGACCACGAGGGCGAGCACGCGGTAGACGTTGAAGAGCTTGGTCACGACGTCGAGAGTACGACGTCGTCGTCGTCCGGCCCGGCGTCGGGCCCCGCGTCCGGGCGCTCCGAGGTGGCGTCGCGCACATGGCGCCACCAGATGAAGGCGGCGAAGGCCGCGAACACCCACCACTCGATCGCATAGAGGATGTTGCGCAGTCCGGTGAACCGGCTCGCAGGCGGCAGCTGGTCGAGGGTCGCCGCGACCACTCCGGCGTCCGCGTCGGTGGCCAGCGCGTCCTGCGCGACCACGTAGGCGCCGTACATGTCCTGCCCGGCGGTGAGGAGCTGGACCAGGTCCGCGACACGCAGGGCGGGGACGATCCGGTCGCTGGTGTCCTCGTCCGGGGTGCTGGCGGACTCGGTCGGCTGGAGCCAGCCGAGGACGTCGACCTCACCTGCGGGCGGGGCCGGCAGGTCCGCGACCCCCGTGCCGTCCACGACCCAGCCGCGCACGACCGGGACCGCAGGGTCACCGGAGCCGCCGACGCTGAGCGGGGTGACGAGCCAGAACCCGTCGTCGCCGTCCGCGCCCGCGCGCCCGGAGACCAGGACGGTGCCTTCGTCGAGGAAGGTGCCGCGGACCTCGACCGGTCGGCCGAGTCCCGCGGTAGGGAACGGGTCGTCAGGCCCGAGGACCTCGGTGATCGGAACCGGCTCGGCCTCGGTCAGGTCGACCCGCTCGGCGGCACGGCGTTCCTGCCAGGCGTCGTACTGCCACAGGCCCATCCCCGTCGCGATCGCGACGCACACCAGCGCGAGGAGGTGCGCTCCCCACAACCGCACACTCCACCATCGCACCACCCCTGCAGCCTACGAGTCGCCCCCACCTCACCCGCCTCCGGGGAGAACCTTCCTCGGTCCGCCTGCGACAGTCCCGTCTGGCCGCCTGCGGTAGTCCCGGGTCAAAAGCACCGGACACGCCGTGGTTCAGGTGCTTTTGACCCGGGACTATCGGAAACAACTGGTCTGACCACTTGACCACTTGCCGTACGGCGTCTAGCGTCACGACCATGGCACTGCGACCCGTGACCCGCCGCTCCGTGGCCGACCAGGTGTTCGACCAGGTCCTCGACGACGTCCTCGACGGCGAGCTCGCCGTCGGGGCACCGCTCCCCAGCGAGCGGCGCCTGGCGGAGGTGCTCGGCATCTCGCGGCCCGCCGTGCGCGAGGCACTCCAGCGGATCGCGCAGACCGGGCTGGTCGAGGTGCGGCACGGCGGCGCCACGACCGTGCGCGACTTCCGCCGCTCGGCCGGTCTCGACCTGCTGCCGCGGCTCCTGGTCCGCGGCGGACGGCTCGACGCGACCATCGCCCGCAGCGTGATCGAGGCGCGCGCCGAGGTCGGGCCCGGCATCGCGGCACTCGCCGCGGAGCGGGGCGGGCCCGCCCTCGCCGTCGCCCTCGACGCGGTGATCGAGGAGCTGGTCACCACCACCGATGCCGTGCGCTGGCAGGAGCTGGCCCTCGACTACTGGGACCTGCTCGTCGACGGCGCCGACTCCCTCGTCTTCCGGCTGATGTTCAACAGCCTGCGCACCGCGTACGAGCCGGCGCTCCCCGTGCTCGGAGCGGTCCTGGCGGCCGAGGTCGGCCAGGTCGAGCCCTACCGAATGCTGGCCGCGGCGATCCGCGCCGGCGACGCCGCCACGTCCCGCGCCGCCGCCGCCCGCGTGCTCACCCCGACCGCTGAAGCCCTGCTGGGTGCGTTCGAGGCGATGGGCGAGCAGGCATGAGCCCCCGGGAGGCGCACGCGTTGCGCAAGCTGGAGGCGGACGAGGCGCGGCTGGACGGGAAGCTGGACGGCAAGCTGGACGGCAAGCTGGACGGCAAGCTGGACGGGAAGTACGTCGGCGACCGGGCCGCACGACGTACCAACCAGAGCCTGCGGGAGGTCTTCGCCGAGTTCTGGCACCACCCGAGCCCGTACCTGCTCGCCACCTGTCTCCTCGCCGCCGTCACCGGCCGGGTCCTCGCCGGACCGGGCTCCTGGTGGGAGCTGCTCGTCCCGCTCGGGCTGGTCGCGGTGCTGCCGGTCGTGGAGTGGCTCGTCCACGTGTTCATCCTCCACTGGCGTCCGCGTCGCGTCGCCGGACTGACCCTCGACCCGCTGCTGGCCCGCAAGCACCGGGCGCACCACGCCAGTCCGCGCGAGATCCCGCTGGTGTTCATCCCCTGGCAGGCCCAGCTGTGGCTGGCGTCCGCGTGGACCGGGCTCGCCTGGCTCGTGACGCCCTCCACGACGGCGATGTTCACGCTGCTGGTGACGATCTACACGATCAAGTCGGGCTACGAGTGGACCCACTACCTGCTGCACAGCGACTACCGGCCGAAGTCGGCGTACTACCGCGCGATCTGGCGCAACCACCGCCTGCACCACTACAAGAGCGAGCACTACTGGTTCACGGTCACCTCGGCGGGTACGGCGGACCGGGTGTTCGGCACCGCGCCGGACCCGGCCAGCGTGCCGACGTCCCCGACCGTACGACGCCTGCACGACCTCGATCTCTGAGACCATCGACCCCGTGCGCATCCACCACCTGAACTGCGCGACCATGCGGCCGCCCCTGTCCCCGCCGATGGTCGCCCACGTCCTGCTCCTCGAACGTGCCGACGGGCTGGTCCTGGTCGACACCGGATTCGGCACCGGCGACCTGGCCGAGAAGAAGCGGCTCGGCCGTCCGTTCCTCGCCGCGGTCCGCCCGGTCCTCGACCCGGCCGAGACCGCGCTGGCGCAGGTGAGGGCGCTCGGCCTGGATCCTGCCGACGTCACCGACATCGCGCTGACCCACCTCGACCTCGACCACGCAGGCGGGATCGGCGACTTTCCGAACGCTCGGATCCACGTGCACGCCACTGAGTACGACGCCGCGCTGCACCCGTCGATGCGGGAGAAGGCGCGCTACGTCCAGGGCCAGTGGGCGCACGGCCCGCGCTGGGAGCAGCACCGCGAGGGTGGCGACGACTGGTTCGGCTTCGCTTCGGCCAAGGCGATCGGCGACGACGTCGTCATCGTGCCGTTGCACGGTCACACCCGCGGCCACTCGGGCGTCGCCGTACGACGTGCCGACGGCGGCTGGCTCCTCCACGCCGGGGACGCGTTCTTCGGCGGCGGTCAGGTCGACCAGCCCCCGACCTGCCCGGCCTCGCTCGTCGCCTTCCAGCGCCTGATGGCGGTCGACAACAGGGCCCGGGTGAGCAATCTCGAGCGCCTGCAGGAGCTCGCGGGCACCCACGGTGACGAGGTCACGGTGTTCTGCGCCCACGACAAGGCGCAGTACGACGCACTGCGGGGCTGATCCCGGCAGCGGCGAGGCGCTCAGAAACCGCCGCGGCACACCGCGAAGGGCAGCAACCGCGCGCGGGTGAGCTCGGCCGCACCCACGGGGTCGGTCAGCACGTAGCCGAGCCGGCCGGTCGAGGGGTCCGCGACACCTCGACTCATCACGACGCCGAAGTCGGGGACGGTCGGCGGCATCACCTCGGCCAGCCGGATCCGGTCGAACGCGTCGGAACGCTTCGGGCCGAGCTGGACGGTGGCCAGCTCCGCTCCGAGGGCCACCGAGTAGGCGTCGAGCTCGTCGAGCGCACGCAGCGCCGAGGCCGGCGCGTCGGCGAGCTGGTCCTCCATCCCGTCACCGAAGACGGTGTCGAAGGCCAGGCAGGACCGCTCGACGTACGTCGAGATGGCCTCTCGTCCGACGAGGCTGAGCATCCCGTCGACGGCTCCCCAGGACCCGTCGACGGCCGGTGGCTCGGCCGAGGTCACCAGGTGTCGGTCGGCATCGACGACGGCTCCGCGGAGCGGTCCGACACCGGCACGGACGGCGCGCTGCAGGGCGGCCATCGAGGCCGTGTCGTGGAACTTCAGCACCCAACCGGTGGCGCCACCGGCATAGCTGGCCTCCCACGCGACGTCGTCCTGGCCGATGCCGAAGTCACCACGCAGGCGCTCGTCGAAGGGGCGCAACAGGCCGAGGGTGAGGGTGGCCGTGCGTGGCGCGCCCCGCCAGAACTTCGCGAGATCGGCAGGGCTGCTGGTGCCGTCGAGCGAGCCGAAGCCGAGGACCAGGCGCAGCTGGTCGAAGTCGGTGACCTCCAGCGTGGTCGCGGCCTCCGGAACGAGGGAGAGGACGGCGGCCGAGGGCTCGAGCGACGCGTCGTACTCGGTCGCGACCGCCTGCGGCTCGGGCGAATCCTGGTAGACGGGTTCCGGATCACTGCTGCAGGCGCTGACCAGCAGCAGGCACGCCACCAGTGCACCCAGCCCGGACCGGCCGGTTCGTGCTCCCCTCACGAGCGGGAGTCTAGGGCGTGTCCGGCCCGTCGCGGGTCAGGTACGATCCCGCGAACCCGGGCAAACCTGCCGGGGTCACCCTCACTGCTGGTCTCGGGGTCTCGATGATGCTTCCCACGCAGCGGATCTGACCCGCCCGTGCGCCCGCCCTCGCAGGAGTCCGAGATCCCGTGGCAGACCCCTGCCATGGCCCGGCACGATCGCCGGATGGCCCCCGTCGTCGTCGGCCTCGGCCTCGTGCTGCTCGCGGTCCCGCTCGGTCTGGCCCTGGGTGGCGAGAAGATTCCCGCCCTGTTCATGCTCGCCGTGCTGGTGCTCCCGATCATCGGCTGCCTGGGCCTGGGCGTGACCCTGCCGAGGGCGGCGGGTCGCAAGCTCGCCGCGACGCAAGCACTCGCCCGGACGGGGACGCAGGCACCGGCACGGGCGATCGACTGGCGTCAGGTCGCCCACGAGGACGCGAGCACGGAAGGGGAGCTGCGGTTGCGCGTCACGCTGCCGAGCGGGGACGAGGTCGCCCTGTCCCACACGTGCGACTGGTCCGACTGTGAGGCGGCCGGTCGGGGTTCCTCGGATCGCTCCGTCGCCGTGATGCTCGATCTCGACACCGGTGTGTGGGCGGTCGTGCACACCGGGTACGTGCGCAGCTGGAGCGCGGAGCTCTAGGGTGTGTCTCCCAAGTCCCCGCCTGCTGCGCTGACTTGAGAGACACGCCCTAGCGATCCTGCCCGAGGGATCAGGGCTTGGTGGCGAGGGTGAGCGCGAAGTCGCCCGGCTCGTCGGTCCACACCCGCGTGACACCGAGACCGGCGGCCTCGAGCTCGGCGGCGATGCGGCTGACCCGGAACTTGGTGGAGATCTCGATCCGGATCTCCTCGCCGACGGCGAGGTCGACGACGAGGTCCGCACCGGGGACGGTGACGCGCTGCGGCACCTCGGAGCGCAGGCGCAGGTCCATCCGCTCCATGTGGGCGTCCCAGAAGGGGACGTAGGAGAAGCCGGCCTGGTCGAAGTCGGCGCCGAGCTCGCGGTTGACCACGGTGAGGGTGTTGCGGATGAACTGCTCGGTCACGCCGGCGGAGTCGTTGTAGGCCGCGATCAGCCGGTCGGCACTCTTGACCAGGTCGGTGCCGAGCAGCACGGAGTCGCCGGGCTCGAGGACGTCGGCCAGGGCACCGAGGAAGGCCGTGCGCTCCTCGAGGTAGAGGTTGCCGATGGTGCCGCCGAGGAAGGCCACCATCCGGCGCCCGCCCCGCGGAAGGTGCGCGAGATGGAGGGTGAAGTCGCCGACCACGCCCGCAACCTCGACGCCGGGGTAGGCCGACGCGATCTGGGTGGCCGCGTCGCGCAGGGTGCCCTCGGAGACGTCGATCGGCACGAACCGGGTCAGCTGCCCGTTGCGGGTGAACGCGTCGAGGAGCAGGCGGGTCTTCTCGCTCGTGCCGCTGCCGAGCTCGACCAGCGTGGTCGCCCCACTCGCGACCACGATCTCGTCGGCCTGCGCCTGCAGGATCGAACGCTCGGCACTGAAGGGGTAGTACTCCGGCAGGCGGGTGATCTCGTCGAACAGCCCGGACCCGCGGTCGTCGTACAACCACCGGGGCGGGAGCGTGCGGGGGTGCCGGGTGAGGCCGCGGCGTACGTCGTCCACCAGGCTGCCGCTCGCCCAGTCGGACTCGAGGAGCACCGTCATCTCGGGCTCGCTGTCGTGGCTCATGCGCCCGTCCCCGTCGTCGAGAGCCGCGGCGCTCCGCCGTCGGCCAGCCGGACCCCGGACATCGCCCAGCGGGCTCCGGCGGGGAAGAAGTTGCGGTAACTCGTGCGGGCGTGACCCGGCGAGGTCAGGGCGCAGCCGCCACGCAGGACCATCTGGCCCGACATGAACTTGCCGTTGTACTCGCCGATCGCGCCGCCGGCCGTCTGGAAGCCCGGATAGGGCAGGTACGCCGAGGAGGTCCACTCCCAACAGTCGCCACTCACCTGCCGGAGGTGCCCATTTGCCGGCCCCGCAGACCGGGGGTGCCAGGTCTCGGTGTCGGCCAGGTTGCCGGCGCCGGACGCGGCACCCGCGCGCTCGCTGTCCGCGCGCACGCCGTGCTCCCACTCCGCCTCGGTCGGCAGGCGCTTGCCGGCCCACGTGGCGTAGGCGTCGGCCTCGTAGTGGCTGACGTGGCTGACCGGCAGCCCCGGATCGACCGGCCAGGTGCCGTTGAGGGTGTGCTCGAACCACACCCCGTCGTGCTCGGCCCAGTAGAACGGCGCCGCCCAGCCCTCGTTGTTGACCCGACCCCAGCCGTCCGAGAGCCAGAGATCGGCCCGCCGGTAGCCGCCGTCGGCCATGAACTCCAGCCACTCACCGTTGGTGACCAGCCGGTCGGCGAGCCGGTACGGCTCCAGCCAGGCCTGGTGCAGCGGCAGCTCGTTGTCGAAGGAGAAGCTCGCGTCGCGGTGCCCGATCTCGACCAGGCCGCCCTCGACCTCGACCCAGCCGAGCTGGTCCGGCGCGGTGGGCGCGGCCGGCGTGCCGGCGTACACGGGCTGCAGGGGATTGAGGGACAGCACGTGCTTGATGTCCATCAGCAACAGCTCCTGGTGCTGCTGCTCGTGGTGGAAGCCGAGCTCGATGGTGTCCGCGAGCTTGTCGAGGCTGCCCTGGTCGAGACCGTCGATCAGGCTCCGCACCCGCTCGTCGACGTTGCCGCGGTAGACACCCACGTCGTGCGCGCCGGGGCGGCTGATCACGCCGCGCTCGGCGCGGGCGTAGCGCGGTCCGACCGCCTCGTAGTAGCTGTTGAAGAGGAACCAGTAGGTGTCCTGGTACGGCGAGAAGCCCGCCTCGTTGTCGGCCAGCAGGAAGGTCTCGAAGAACCACGTCACGTGCGCGCGGTGCCACTTGGTCGGGGACACGTCCGGCATCGACTGCACCGTCTGGTCCTCCGGGGACAACGGCGCCGCGAGGCGCTCCGTGTGACCCCGGACCTCGTCGTAGCGCCCGAGCAGGCTGGTGGCCGTCCACTGCGTCGCAGTCATGCTTCGAGCCTAGGCGGGCGCACCGACAACGGCCAGAGTCGGCGGGAGGCGTCAGCGGATGTTCACGCGCTCGGTGGGTCTGGCCGGGCCTCAGCGGAACCCGTTGTTGACCAGACGGGTGTAGAGGCCCAGTCCGATCGTCTTCGCGGACGAGGTCCAGTTGTAGAAGTCGGTGTGCCAGATCGCGTTCCATCCCTGACCCCAGGTGGTCCCGATCGTGTCGTTGCAGACGTAGTCGCCCTTGACGCAGAAACTGGCCACCTTGCTGGCATTGAGCAGACCATCGAAGGTCTTGCCCGCACCCAGCTTGCCGCTTCCCTTGAGCATTCCTCTGTCGAAGTCCTCGTTGTAGCCGATCTCAGCCGGACTCTTGTTGTAACCCCGCCGCCTCGGGTCTCCGATCAGTCCGACCGTGATGATCTGTGCCCGCACGGCGTGTTCGAGTTTGGCCACCGACTCCCTGATGACCTGGGCTCCCTGGCTGTACCCGATGATCGCGAACCTGGTGCCGGTTCCGCAGTTCTTCTTGATCGAACGAAGGACGCCGGTCAGGAGCTTGACGCCGTCGGCGACGCTGTTGTTGTAGGTGAAGGGGTTGACCCGCTTGGCGTCGTAGGGCAGACCTGCATAGCGGTAGGTGCCGCTGCGCTTGATGCGGGAGACCATGTTCTTGGCCGCCAGCGAGGCGGGCTTGCCGAAGTAGGGAATCGACCCACTGTTCGCGGTCTCGCCCGAGCCACGGACCCCCACCACGATCAGCGAGGTGCAGGCCTTCGATGCCTTGGTCAGGCCCGCGAAGGCGGGCGGCGACGGAGCCATCGACACCGCGACGGCCGCAACGAGCGCGACCACGAGCACCTGACAGGTCCTCACGGCGCCCCGGCCTCGTCGGTCAGTGGGCGGACGTCGAGTCGTCGGAGCAGGGAGCGGAGCAGGCATCGGACCTCATCGGGAAGAGACGAACAGGGGCGTGCACAACCATCATGTCGGGAGCCATTGCGCACCGCAGCCGGAATCATCGTCCGCCGCGGTGCTCGGCCGCGGTGTCAGTCGTCGGCGCGCGCAGGCGACGAGACGACGGACAGCGACGCGAACGCGACGACGATGGCGGCGAGTAGGCACGCGAGAGCGCGCGCGAAGAAGGAGGAGCGGACCACTTCGAGACCCCATTTTCGAAGGAGAGCCAAACGCGTCCCGGGCCGCATGATTGCGAGCGGGACGTTACTCCCGGCGCTCCGGCGCGGGCAATGGTCTGTTCGGATGGTTGCGGACCCACCGCGGTCCACGCGCCGAAAGGGATGAGTCCGCCCCTGAGGGCCTGGGTTCCTCGACGGGCTCGGTGAGCACTCGTTGCAGGTTGGTCTACGCCAACCCGGGCAGGACGGTCTCGACCAAGTAGGTGCGCAGCGCCGGCACGTCGGAGGTCAACGTCCGCCACACACGTCGCGGGTCGAGGTCGTCGTACTGGTGGGCTGCGAAGTTGCGCATCGCCACCATGAGCGGCCACGGCTGGTCCGGGAACCGCTGGAGGACGTCGGCGGGGATCCGGTTGACGGCCTCGCCGATGCGGATCAGCCCCATCTCGACCGCCCACTGCGTGCGGATGTCGTCGACGAATGAGGTCAGGTCCGTCTGGGCCAGTTGGGCGAGGACGTCACACACGGCGACCACGCGCTCAGCCGCATCCCGAGCCTTGGCGTCGGACGCGTCGCTCACACCGGCACCGCATCGGCCAACAGTCTGCTTCGAAGTGGTTCGCGCAGCGTGTCGGCGGCGATCACGTCGACGGACACCTTGAGCAGATCACTCAGTGCCAGCCGCAGACCGATCTCGTCGAGCAGGCTCGCCTCGTCGGTGAACTCCACCATCACGTCGATGTCGGAATCGGCTGCGTCCTGTCCACGGGCAACCGAGCCGACGACCTTCGGCGACATGCCGTGGTGGGCGGCCACGATGGCCCGGATCTCCTCGCGGTGGCGCTCCAACCGCACCGACGGGAGCACCGCCAGTGCGCGCCGAATCCGCTCGACGACCTCTGGGGTGGGACCCCGGCGCCCGTTCTCGTACGCCGACAGGTTCGGCTGGGGTACGTCGGCGAGGCGCGCCAGCTGAGCCTGGCTGAAGCCGGCTGCGAGGCGCTCCGCACGAATGTCCACGACAACAGGATATCCCGGGGGTTATCGAGGTCGATATGAGTCGGGAGGCCGGCCACCGCGCACTGCCCTCGCCGGGCTCAGTCGTCGCAGCCGCCGACGCCCGCGACGTCCGCGTCCGCGAGGACGGGACCGTCGGCCGAGGTCCCGCTGTGGATCGAGTACGCCGAGCAGTAGTAGAAGCTCAGGTTCGCGTCGCGGTCCAGGGTGAGCGGTGTCCACACGCCCTTGCCGCGCGGCTCCAGGTAGCGCAGCGTGCTCCCGACGAGCGAGGCGTCGGTGCCCCGGTGCTTGAGGTAGCGATCGAGGAAGGCCTGCACGTAGACGCTGGTGAGGGCCTGGCCGTAGCGGCTCGCGGGCAGGACGTAGGGGATGTCGGTGTACTCGAGGTGGGTGGAGGCGCGCGGCACGACCAGCATCGCGTCCTTGCCGGCGGCCAGCCAGTCGTCGTACCCGGTGGCGCGCTCGCGGGTCGGCACCGGCAGGCCCGGCGCCGGCAGCAGCGTGTTGCCGCCGCTGAGCTGGGCCGGCGACACGGTGAAGCCGTACTCCGACTGCACCGCCAACGCCGGAACGACGGGCGTGATGTCGTCGGCGGGGCTGAGCGCGTTCAGCGCGCTCGTGTCGCTCGGGCCCTGGAGCTTGTCGAGGGCGACCACGGCGGACACCCGCTCGTCGCTGCCCTGCACGTGGGAGACCGCGGCGGCACCCAGCGAGTGGCCGATGATCGCGACGCGGCCGGTCCGACCCGAGGTGACGCTGTCGGGGTCGGGGCTGCGGTCGACGGAGGGGAGGTAGGGATTGGCCTCCGACAGGAAGAAGTCCAGGGCGTCCAGGGTGCCGGTGGTGAAGTTCGCGAGCTGCTGGAACGGCACCCCCGGGCAGCCGAGCAGGTTGCCGTCGACCGGAGCGGCGAACGGGTTGCAGAACGGCAGCTCCGAGCCGGTGGTGTGCGGCAGCGTCTCGCTCGTCCCCTGGCCCTGCACGTCGTAGGTGAGGACGACGTACCCGCGCTCCGCGAGGTCCTGCGCGAGCCACACGTACATGCCCTCGGACCCCTGCACCGACCCCGGCGTGATCACGACCCCCGGGAACGGCCCCTGCAGGGTGGCTCCTGTGTACGGGTCCTTCGCGCCGGGCTTCGGTGCGTACACCGTGCCACGCAGGAGTGCGCCGTACCGGTTGACGAAGCTGACCTTCTTCGACAGCCCGCGGGTGCCGTTCCAGCCCGCGCGCAGCGGGTTGCCCACGTTCCATCCCGGCACCAGCAGGCCGGCGGAGAGCGCCAGCCGGGTCGGCGTGGCCGCCTGGGCCAACAGCTGGGTTGCGGTCAGCAGCGTCGTCTCGCGCACCAGCGCCGGCAGGTAGTTCGGGTTGGCGAGCTGGCCACCCGGCCCCGTGATGCGGCCGTAGGCGTCGGTGACGTTGCGCAGGTCGCGCAGGAGGTACGCCGCCGACCCCGGCTTCGGGTCGTCCTCGGCGGTGGCCGCCGGCATCCCGGTGAGGAGGAGGGCTGCCGTGGTGAGCATCAGCACGACGGTCCGGAGCCGGTGGGAGCGAGTCATGGTCGAACAACGAGGTGTGCGAGGACGTCGTTACGACGACGCGCTCGACGTGGCGTCCGACGGTGATCTCGTGAGAGATCACCTGGTGGAGCCTGGGGGACTCGAACCCCCAACCCCCTGCTTGCAAAGCAGGTGCGCTACCAATTGCGCCAAGGCCCCGCGGTGGTGCGGTGGAATCAGGCCTTCGGAAGCTTGTCGGTGGCCTCGGCCCAGAGGGCCTGCTCGGCCTTGCTCTGCTGGAGCTTCTTGCCGGCGACGATCGCGCCTGCCGCGGCCAGGGCCGCGAGGATCAGCTTCTTCACGCTTGGTTCCCTTCTTCGAAGAAGCCCCGGTCCGCGGAGTGCGCGGCCGGGGCTCTACGTGGGCCTAAGAGGACTTGAACCTCTGACCCCCACATTATCAGTGTGGTGCTCTAACCGTCTGAGCTATAGGCCCGGGTGGCCTGCCGATTCTGGGTGGAAGCCCCTCGGCAGCAGGCCGAGAGCAGACGATACCGGAGCGATGGAGCGACGGACAAAACGGGGCGGGCGAGGGGTCTCGATACGCCCTCGCGCAGGGGCTCGGGCTACTCGACCAACGGCGTGGTCGCCGAGTTCGGGCTACTCGACCAGCGGCGTTCGGGAGGGTCAGTTGTCCTCGGCGAGGGTGATCTCGACGCCACCGAGGAGTGCTGCGGACATGTTGTAGAGGAACGCGATCAGGGTCGCGGCCGCCGTGATGAGTACGACGTCGATGGCCGCGACCAGCATCGTGAAACCGAGCACCCGGCTGGTGCCGACGTAGTCCTCGATCTGGAAGCCGGCGACGTCGTCGCCGCCGATGCTCTCCTGGATGGTCGAGTTGATCGAGTCCCAGACACCGGCAGCGCCGAGCACCTGCCACACCATCGCCACCGAGACGACGGTGACGACGGCGAAGGCGATCGAGAGCAGGAAGGCGGTCTTCATGACCGACCAGGGGTCGATCCTGGTCAGCCGCAGCCGCGCCCGACGCGGCGAGCGCGGACGCGGTGCCGTGTCGACCGGGAGGCCGGGACGGACGGGCGCTGACGGTGGCTGCGCCGGGGCACCCGGACCGGAGCCCGGTGCGCCGTCCCCAGCGGGACGGATCACGGTCTCCTCGACGCGCTCACTCATCAGCTCTCACTCTCCCCGGGATCCCCAATGTCCTCGGATCCTCCGATTGTGGCATCCGGGGCCTGATCGGGCGATTCCGTCGAGGTGGCGGCTACCTGCTGCGAACCCTCGGCACCGTCCTCGGTGCCGCCCTCGGCAGCACCCTCCTCGTCGGGGTCCTTCGCCTCGACCGAGCGGGCGACGACGGCGACCGTGTCCCCTCGCTTCGGTGTCACGAAGTTCACGCCCTGGGTGGAGCGGCCGGTCGGACGGAAGTCCTCGTTGATCGGCGAACGGACGACCTGTCCGGTCGCGGTGATCGAGAGGATCTCGTCGCCGTCGACGACGATGAACGCGCCCACGAGCGAGCCACGGTCCTCGTTCTCGAGCTTCATCGCCTTGATGCCGATGCCGCCACGGGACTGGACGCGGTACTCCGAGATCCGGGTGCGCTTGGCCTTGCCGGCATCGGTGATGGTGAAGACGTACTGGATCGCCGTCTCCCCCTCCTCGCCTGCTTCCTCGTTGGCGACGTCCTCGGCGCGGATGACGGCCATCGAGAGCAGCGCGTCACCGTCGCGGAACTTCATGCCGGTGACACCGGACGTCGCACGGCCCATCGGGCGGAGCTGGTCGTCGGTCGCGGGGAAGCGGATCGACTGTCCCTTGCGGGACACGAGCAGGATGTGGTCCTCGCTGCTGACCAGCTCGGCACCGATCAGCTCGTCGTCGTCGTCGCGGAAGTTGATCGCGATGACGCCGGCCTGGCGCGGGCTGTTGTAGTCGCCGAGGCGGGTCTTCTTGACCAGGCCCTTCTTCGTCGCGAGGACGAGGTACGGCGCCTGCTCGTAGTCGCGGATCGCCAGCACCTGGGCGATGGACTCGTCCGGCTGGAAGGACAGCAGTCCGGCGACGTGGCCGCCCTTGGCGTCACGCTGTGCCTCGGGCAGGTTGTAGGCCTTGATCCGGTAGACCCGGCCGGCGGTGGTGAAGAACAGCAGCCAGTGGTGGCTGGTGGTGGAGATGAAGTGGTCCACCACGTCGTCGCCGCGCAGCGAGGCGCCGCGCACTCCCTTGCCGCCACGCTTCTGGGTGCGGTACTGGTCGGCGCGGGTGCGCTTGGCGTAGCCACCGCGGGTGATCGAGACGACCTGGTCCTCGTCCGGGATCAGGTCCTCCATCGACATGTCGCCGGCGGCCGCGATGATCTGGGTACGACGGTCGTCGCCGTACTTGTCGACGATCTCGGCGAGCTCGTCGATCACGATCTGCCGCTGGCGGGTGATGTTGGCGAGGATGTCCTTGAGGTCGGCGATGACGATCTCGAGCTCGGCCAGGCGGTCGATGATCTTCTGGCGCTCGAGGGCGGCCAGTCGACGCAGCTGCATGTCCAGGATCGCGTTGGCCTGGAGCTCGTCGATGTCGAGCAGCGCGATCAGGCCCTGGCGTGCGTCGTCGACCTCGGGCGAGCGCCGGATGAGCGCGATGACGTCGTCGAGCATGTCGAGCGCCTTGACCAGACCGCGCCAGATGTGGGCGTCGGCCTCGGCCTTGCGCAGACGGAACTCCGTGCGCCGGCGGATCACGTTGACCTGGTGCTCGACCCAGTTGCTGATGAACTGGTCGATCGTCAGGGTGCGCGGGACGCCGTCGACCAGCGCCAGCATGTTGGCGCTGAAGTTGGTCTGCAGCTCGGTGTGCTTGAGCAGGTTGTTCAGCACCACGCGGGCCACGGCGTCACGCTTGAGCACGACGACGATGCGCTGGCCCACCCGCGAGGACGTCTCGTTGCGCACGTCGCTGATGCCCTGGACCTTGCCCGCGTCGGCGAGCTCGGCGATCTTCATCAACAGGCTGTCCGGGTTGACCATGTAGGGCAGGTCGGTGATGACCAGGACCGTACGGCCCGACTTCTCCTCGTCGACCTCGATGATCGCGCGCTGGGTGACCGAGCCGCGACCGGTGCGGTAGGCCTGCTCGATGCCCTCGCGGCCCACGATCAGCGCGCCGTTGGGGAAGTCCGGGCCCTTGATCCGCTCGAGGAGGGCTTCCTGCAGCTCCTCACGGGTGGCGTCCGGGTGCTCCAGCGCCCAGGTGGCGCCGGAGGCGACCTCGCGGAGGTTGTGCGGCGGGATGTTGGTCGCCATGCCGACCGCGATGCCGGCCGAGCCGTTCACCAGCAGGTTGGGGAACCGGGCCGGGAGGATCGTCGGCTCCACGGTCTTGCCGTCGTAGTTCGGGGTCATGTCGACGGTGTCCTCGTCGATGTCCCGAACCATCTCCATGGCCAGCGGCGCCATCCGGCACTCGGTGTACCGCATGGCCGCGGCCGGGTCGTTGCCCGGCGAGCCGAAGTTGCCCTGGCCGTTGACCAGCGGGTTGCGCATGGCCCACGGCTGCGCGAGGCGCACGAGGGTGTCGTAGATGGCCGAGTCGCCGTGCGGGTGGTAGTTACCCATCACGTCGCCGACGACGCGGGCGCACTTGTTGAAGCCGCGGTCGGGGCGGTAGCCGCCGTCGTACATCGCGTAGAGCACGCGGCGGTGCACGGGCTTGAGGCCGTCGCGTACGTCGGGGAGCGCCCGGCCGACGATGACGGCCATGGCGTAGTCGATGTAGGAGCGCTTCATCGACTCCTGCAGGTCGATGGGCTGGATCCGGCCGCCGCCGTCACCGTTGTCGTACGAGGTGTCCGTGGGAGTCTCAGTCACGATTGCTCTCTCTGGCTTGTTCTATCGACATCTAGGAAAGTTGCTATAGACCTAGATATCGAGGAATCGGACGTCCTTGGCGTTGCGCTGGATGAACGAGCGTCGCTGCTCGACGTCCTCGCCCATCAGGATCGAGAAGATCTCGTCGGCCTGGGCCGCGTCCTCCAGCGTCACCTGCAGCAACACGCGCTGGTCGGGGTCGAGCGTGGTGTCCCACAGTTCGTCGGCGTTCATCTCGCCGAGACCCTTGTACCGCTGGATCGGCGCGTCCTTGGGCAGCTTCTTGCCCTGCTCGAGACCGTCGCGCATCACGGCATCACGCTCGGCGTCGGAGTAGACGAACTCGTGCACGGCCGGCTTGTTCCACTTGATCCGGTAGAGCGGCGGCTGGGCGAGGTAGACGTGACCCGCGTCGATCAGCGGCCGCATGAACCGGAAGAGCAGCGTCAGCAGCAGCGTGTTGATGTGGTGGCCGTCGACATCGGCGTCGGCCATCAGCACGATCTTGTGGTAGCGCAGCTTGGCGAGGTCGAACTCCTCGTGCACGCCGGTGCCGAGCGCCGAGATGATCGCCTGGACCTCGGTGTTGGCGAGCACCTTGTCGATGCGCGCCTTCTCGACGTTGAGGATCTTTCCGCGGATCGGGAGGATCGCCTGGATCCGGTTCTCGCGGCCCATGACCGCCGAGCCGCCGGCCGAGTCACCCTCGACGATGAAGACCTCGCACTCCTCGGGATCCCGCGAGCTGCAGTCGCGCAGCTTGCCCGGAAGACCACCGCCACCGAGCAGGCCCTTCCGGTTGCGGGCCAGGTCGCGCGCCTTGCGGGCCGCGATCCGCGCCGTGGCCGCTGCCATCGCCTTGCGGATGATGTCCTTGCCCTCGGCGGGGTTCTGCTCCAGCCAGGCACCGAGCTGGTCGTTGACGATCGACTGCACGAAGCCCTTGGCCTCGGTGTTGCCCAGCTTGGACTTGGTCTGGCCCTCGAACTGCGGCTCGGAGATCTTGAGGCTGATGATGGCGGTCAGGCCCTCGCGGATGTCGTCGCCGGTGAGCCTGTCCTCCTTCTTCTTGATCAGGCCCCACTCCTCGCCCCAGCGGTTGACCAGCGAGGTCAGGGCCGCGCGGAAGCCCTCCTCGTGGGTGCCACCCTCGGGAGTGTTGATGGTGTTGGCGAAGGTGTGCACCGACTCGTTGTACGACGTGACCTGCCACTGCATGGCCAGCTCGAGGCTCATCGGGTTGTTCGAGTCGACGGCCGTCTCGGCGTCGAAGGAGATGACCCCGCCGACGTGCTGCTTGCGGCGGTTGAGGAACTCGACGTAGTCGACCAGGCCGCGCTCGTACTGGAAGACCTGCTCCAGCGCCTTGTGCCCGTCGACGTCGGCGGCGTGGATCTCGGTCGCGGCGTCCGCCACGCCCTCCACGACGCCGGTGCCGTCCTCGACGGCCTCGGCCAGCTCCTCGGCCTTGGGCCGCGCGTCGAGCAGCTCGATGCGCAGGCCCTTGTTGAGGAAGGCCATCTCGCGGAACCGGGTGGAGATGGTCTCCAGGGTGTAGTCCACGGTCTCGAAGGTGTCCGGGGAGGCCCACCAGGTGACGGTGGTGCCGGAGCGCTCGCCCTCCTCGAGGGGGCGCACCTGGCGCAGGTCGTAGTCCGGGACGCCGTGGGAGAACTCCTGCTCCCACAGGTAACCGCGGTTCTTCACCTGCAGGTGCAGGCGCGTGGACAGCGCGTTGACGACCGAGGAGCCGACGCCGTGCAGACCACCGGAGACCTTGTAGCCGCCGCCGCCGAACTTGCCGCCCGCGTGGAGCACGGTCAGCGCAAGGGTGGCCGCGGGGATCTCCTGGCCGGGCGCCGTGTCGGTCGGGATGCCGCGACCGTTGTCGACCACGCTCACCGAGCCGTCGGCGTTCAGCGTCACCCGGATGGTGTCGCAGTAGCCGGCGAGGGCCTCGTCGACCGCGTTGTCGACGATCTCCCAGATCAGGTGGTGCAGGCCGCGCTCACCGGTGGAGCCGATGTACATGCCGGGACGCTTCCGGACCGCTTCGAGGCCCTCGAGGACCTGGATCGCGGAGGCGTCGTACTCGGGCGTCTGCTCATCAGTGGACACGCGGGAGACCTCTTCTGCATCAGGGGACCGCCATCCGGAGAAGGCATGGCGAAGGCCGAGTCTGGCGTCCCGGAGACGCGTTCCCGGCCAAGAACCCATTCTAGCCCCCTGAGGGCCTCAGAGCACGTGACGGACCCGAGGCAGGGGATGTCTGTGGACAAAATGGGGCCCTCAGCGGCACAGAAAGCCCGATCGGAGGCTCTGGCAGGGGTCCGGGTGGGTCCCAGTACGGCCAAAGCTGCAAAAACCGACCGGGCCGGCCCCAGAGGGGGCCGACCCGGCACGTCAGACGGAGCGCGATGGCTCGGAGGGCTCAGGGGGCGACGGGCTGCCCGGTGAGCTTCTTGTAGGTGAAGGCCGAGCCCAGCAGGATCACCGGGATCGCGGCCAGCAGGCCGACGCCGCACAGGATCGCGCCGACGAGGGCGATCACGTAGGCGACGAGGTACCAGATGATCGTCGACCCGACGTTGTTCTTGACCAGGTCGATGCTCGCCTTGATGGCGTCGACCGGGGCGAGGTTCTTGTCGACCACGAAGAACAGCGAGAACATCGTCATGAATCCGAAGATGATGCCGGGGATCACGCACAGGATCGTGCCGATGAAGGTACCGACCCCGACCAGCAGGCTGGTGACGATGACGTTGCCGATGTTCTGGAACTTGAACACACCGGCGGTCGAGAAGGACCGACCCTCGGTGACGGCGAGCGACTCACGGATGAGGCCCGCGCCGATGACCTGCGCGTAGATGAAGAACACGACGTAGAGCAGGGCGAGCACGATGAGGCTCAGGAACCCGAGGCCACCGGTGTCACCGCTGCAGACGTACTCGCCCGCGTCGTTGAACCGGCACGCGTAGTCGGAGTCGCCGGCCGGCAGGATGATCGCGACCAGCGCGATGCCGTAGATCACCACGATGCCGGCGAAGATCGCCAGCGCCGCCAGGATCATCTGGCCCATGTTGGCCTGGAACTTCGACCAGCCGTAGCTGACCGCCGCGCCGACGTCCCACTGCTGCGGCTGGCCGTAGCCACCGCCGGGAGGGCCACCGAAGCCGCCACCCGGAGGACCGCCGTACCCGCCACCGGGAGGACCGCCCGGCGGGGGACCGCCGAAGCCGCCACCCGGAGGACCGGCCGGCGGCGGACCGCCGTAGCCACCGCCCGGGGGCGGCGGCGCTGCTGGGGGCTCGTAGTTGCTCATGTTGCGGTCTCCTCATCAGGCCGTGGACACGGCCGTGGAACGGGATGGATGCTCCTGAAACAGTGCTGCATAGTAGCGAGATCGAAACCCCGTGCGGGAAGGGAAATGTCAGGCACCATCGGCACCGTGCCACCCTCGGGCCCGGTCCTTGGTGTCCTCTTGTGAATTCCTTGGGAAATCAGGTGCACTCAGCCGTAGGTGTCGCGCGGTCCGCGACCGTCCCGCAGACCGCGTCGGCCGTGCTTCCAGGTCGGGGCCAGCGGGCCGAGGACCTCCACGACCGTGACCGTCCCCCGGCCGAGCTCCTCGTTGAGACGGGCCACCACGGTGCTGGCCAGCAGGCGCAGCTGGGTGGCCCACGCGGTCGAGTCGGTGCGGACGACCAGCGTCCCGTCGGTGAGGGATTCCGGCGTCGAGTGGGCGCCGATCTCCTCGCCCACGATCTCCGTCCAGCGACCGAACACGCCCCTGACCTGCAGGTCCAGCGCCCAACCGCGGTCGTTGACCAGCCGACCGACCTCGGACGCCAGGCCCTGCGGATCGCGTCCGTCGGGTCGGGCGCCGCTGAACTGCGCGTCGCCACGACGGCCGCGCGATCCGCCGAACCTGGTCGGGAACGCCGAGCCGTCGCCTGACCGCGGGGGCCGGCGCCGGGCCGGCGTCGTACCCGAACCGGCAGCTCCGAGTGCCTGCGCGCGGGCCAGGTCGAGGCCGTCGGAGCGGTGCTCCTCCTGCTCCTGCTCCTCGCCCTCGGGGGTGGTCTCGTCAGGCACGGGTCACCTCGCCCCCGGCAACGTGAAAGGTGATTCCGCGCAGCACCTCGGGCACGTCGTCAGCCACCGCGGCCGTCACGAGCACCTGTTCGGCACCCGCGACCAGCGAGGCGAGTTGCTCGCGACGCTCCGCATCGAGCTCGGCGAAGACGTCGTCGAGGATCAGGATCGGGTCGTCGCCGTCGGCGCGCAGGAGGTCGTACGACGCCAGCCGCAGCGCCAGCGCGAACGACCAGGACTCCCCGTGGCTGGCGTAGCCCTTGACCGGGAGCCGCTGCTCGTCGCCGGGACCCAGGGTCAGCACGAGCTCATCGCGGTGGGGACCGACCAGGGTCACCCCGCGCTGGATCTCGTCGTTCTGGCGTCGGGCGACCTCGGCCCGGAAGGCCTCGGCGAGAACGCTGCGGTGGTCTCGAGACGGTTGCTGCGCAACCTCCTCGACCAACGACGGGTCGGCGTCGGCGAGGACGCTGCGGTGGTCTCGAGACGGTTGCTGCGCAACCTCCTCGACCAACGACGGGTCGGGCACGGAGGCGGAGTACTCGACGCGGGCGTCGTCGCGGTTGGCGCCACGGGCGACGGCCTCATAGGCCTTCGCGAGGTACGGCGCGAGATCGGCCGACAGCTGCTGGCGGGCCAGGAGCAGCTCGGTCCCGGTGCCGATCAGCTGGTCGTCCCAGACCGACAACGTGGCCAGTGCGGCCTCGCGGGCGGAGCCGCGGGCGGCGTACAACGACTTCAGCAGCGCGTTGCGCTGACGCAGGACGCGCTCGTAGTCGGAGATCACGCCCGCGTAGCGCGGGGTGCGCAGCACCAGCAGGTCGTCGAGGAACCGGCGCCGCTGCGACGGATCGCCCTTCACCAGGGCGAGGTCCTCAGGGCTGAACACGACGGTGCGCACGATGCCGGCGAGGTCGCGGGCACGCGACAGCGGCGATCGGTTGACCCGCGCTCGATTGGCGCGACCCGGGTTGAGCTCGACCTCGAGGATCGCGGTGCGACCGTCGCGGACGACCGCTGCGCGCACGACGGCCTGCTCGGTTCCGGCGCGGATCAAGGGTGCGTCGGTCGCCACCCGGTGGGAGGAGAGCCGCGAGAGGTAGTCGATCGCCTCGACCAGATTGGTCTTGCCCTGGCCGTTGCTGCCGACGAACGCCGTCACCCCGGCCTCGAGCGCCACGTCGACGTCCGCATAGGAGCGGAAGTCGTGGAGGCTCAGGTGGGAGACGTGCACGACACCATTCTCACCCGTCAGAGATCGGGATTGGCCTCGCCGCCCGGAGGCGGGTCGGTGTGCACGGCGTGACCGCCGAACTGGTTGCGCATCGCGGCGATCGCCTTCATCGCCGGGCTGTCGTCCTGTCGCGAGGTGAACCGGGCGAAGAGCGAGGCGGCGATGACGTGCATCGGGACGGCGTTCTCGATGGCGGCCTCGACGGTCCAGCGTCCCTCACCCGAGTCGTCGGCGTACCCGCGCAACTGGTCGAGGTGGGTGTCGTCGGTGATCGCCTCGGTGAGCAGGTCGAGCAGCCAGGACCGGATGACCGTTCCGCTGCGCCAGGAGTCGAAGACCTCCGGGACGTTCTCGACGATGTCGACCTTCTCGAGCAGCTCCCAGCCCTCGGCGTAGGACTGCATCATCGCGTACTCGATGCCGTTGTGAACCATCTTGGCGAAGTGGCCGGCACCGGGCGTGGAGCCGGCGTGGACCAGTCCGCCTTCGTCCGGCTTGAGGGCGTCGAAGGCCGGCTGCACCTTGGCGACGTCCGAGGCGGCGCCGCCGAACATGAGTGCGTAGCCGTTCTCGAGACCCCACACACCACCGGAGACGCCGCAGTCGACGAACCCGATGCCCTTCTCGGCGAGCGAGGCGGCGTTGATCGCGTCGTCGGTGTACTTGGAGTTGCCGCCGTCGACCACCAGGTCGCCCTCACCGAGCAGGTCCTTGAGCTCGGCAATCGTCGAACGCGTCGGGTCACCGGCCGGCACCATCACCCAGACCACCTTCGGCGACGGCAGTGCGTCGACGAGCGCAGCCAGGCTCGGGACATCCGCGAGGTCCGGGTTGCGGTCGTAGCCGACAACCGTGTGCCCGGCATTGCGCAGCCGGGTGCGCATGTTGCCGCCCATCTTGCCGAGTCCGACGAGTCCGATGTCCATGCGACGACCCTAACGGGAGGTGGGTGGCGGTGGGTCAGCTGAGCAGGCGACGCGGCATGAGCAGGTAGCGGAAGGATCCGCTGTTCTCGCCGGCAGCCTCGTCCCCGGTGCCGCTGATGACGACGGGCTTCGAGGCCTGCGTGAAGGCGAGCTCGACGACCGGCTCATCGATCGCGCCGAGGCCGTCGAGCAGGAACGACGGGTTGAACCCGGTGACCAGGTCCTCGCCCTCGATCTGCGCAGCGACCGACTCGGAGGCCTGGGCGTCGTCGCCGGAGCCGGCGTCGAGGATCAGGGCACCGTCACGGAAGCTCAGCTGGACCGCGGTGTTGCGATCGGCGACGAGCGAGACGCGCTTGACCGACTCGATCAGCTCGGCCCGGTCGATCTTGGCGATGGTGAGCTTCTCGCTCGGGAACAGGCTGCGGACCTTGGGGAACTCACCGTCGAGCAGGCGTGTGGTCGTACGACGCACGCCGCCCGGCCCGGTGCCCTCGAAACCGATGATGCCGTCGCCGGCGCCGGAGGCGGACAGCGCGATGGTGACCTCGGGTCCGGCGGTGAGGGACTTCGCGGTGTCGCCCAGCACCTTCGCCGGCACCAGGGCGGCGAGGGTGGCATCGGGCTGCCCGGGGTTCCAGGTGAGCTCACGCTGCGAGAGGCGGAAGCGGTCGGTGGCGAGAAGTGCGATCGTGTCGCCCTCGATCTCCAGCCGCACGCCGGTCAGCACCGGGAGCATGTCGTCGCGGCCGGCAGCCGTGACGGCCTGGGCGACCGCGTGCGCGAATGCCTCGCTCGGCACGGTGCCGGTGGCAGCAGGCATCTCCGGGATCGTCGGGTAGTCCTCGACCGGCATCGTCTGGAGCGAGAACCGCGACGAACCGCACGTGAGCGAGACGCGGGTGCCCTCGAGCGTCAGCTCGACCGGCTTGTTCGGGAGGCTGCGACAGATGTCCGCCAGCAGTCGACCGCTCACCAGTGCCTTGCCCTCGTCGTTGACCTCGGCAGCGAGCGTGGCGCGGGCCGAGGTCTCGTAGTCGAAGGTCGAGAGGACCAGGCCCTCGTCGCTGGCCTCGATGAGCAGGCCGGCGAGCACAGGGGCGCTGGGACGCACCGGAAGGCTGCGGGCGGCCCAGGCAACGGCGTCCGCGAGGACATCGCGGTCGACACGGAACTTCACGTCGTACCTCATCACTGGATCGGTCGGGGGTTGCATCCTGCCACGTCACTCCGGCCCGTGGGACCAGCGGGAGGCAGAGCAGGGCGTGGGATTCGTGCGGTGCTCGGGTCAATCCACAGGTCGGGGCCCGGGAGTTGTTCTGCGAATCGAGGGGACATGGATACGTAGGGAGTGGTCATAGCATCGGTGGAAACTGTGGAGAACTCGTGTCGTTGCAGGTCAGCCGTGGTTTCACCGGTGGATGAAGGGTGTGGATGAAATCGGGTCCGACGGGGTGGGCCTGGGGAGGACGGATCGGTTGTGTGGTTCCGCCCTGTGCGCTCCACGGAATCCTCCCCGTGTAGTTCGCACAGTTTGGCCCTAGTTCTCCACAGGCCGGAACGACAAGGAAACAAGCGAAGACGCGCTCGCGCCCGGGCCCATCGCCGTCATGTGGCCGCCATGCCATCGCCGGTCGCACCCAAGCCAACCGCGCGCGTGGCAGCGCGGCGAGAGCGAAGCTCCGGCAGCTTGCTGCCCCCATCGGAGCGAAGACGCGCTCGCGCAGACAGTTAGCCCTGACGGGCCTGCATCTTGACGCGGTTGGTGAGCTCGGAGACCTGGTTGAACACCGCACGACGCTCACCGAGCAACTGGTTGATCTTGCGCTCGGCGTACATGACGGTCGTGTGGTCGCGGTTGCCGAACTGGGCGCCGATCTTGGGCAGCGACAGCCCGGTGAGCTCGCGGCACAGGTACATCGCGATCTGCCGCGCCATCACCAGGTGGCGTCCGCGGCTGGGGCCGGTGAGCTCCTCGATCGAGAGCCCGAAGTAGGCCGCCGTCTGCGCGATGATCAGCGGCGCGGTGATCTCGGGCTCGCCGCCGTCGGGGATGAGGTCCTTGAGCACGATCTCGGCCAGCGTCATGTCGACGTCCTGGCGGTTGAGGTTGGCGAAGGCCGTGACCCGGATGAGGGCTCCCTCGAGCTCGCGGATGTTCGTCTGGATCTTGCTGGCGATGAACTCGAGGACGTCGGAGGGCGCGGTGAGGCGGTCCATCGCGGCCTTCTTGCGCAGGATCGCGATCCTCGTCTCGAGGTCGGGCGCCTGGACGTCGGTGATCAGGCCCCACTCGAAACGGTTGCGCAGCCGGTCCTCGAGCGCCTCGAGCGCCTTGGGTGGGCGGTCGGAGGTCAGCACGATCTGCTTGTTCGCGTTGTGGAGCGTGTTGAAGGTGTGGAAGAACTCCTCCTGGGTCTGGGTCTTGCCCGCCAGGAACTGGATGTCGTCGATGAGGAGCACGTCCACCTCGCGGTACTTCCGCTTGAACCGGTCCTGCCGGTCGTCGCGGATCGCGTTGATGAACTCGTTGGTGAACTCCTCGCTGGAGACGTACCGCACCTTGCTGCCGGCGTAGATCGTGCGGACGTAGTGCCCGATCGCGTGCAGGAGGTGCGTCTTGCCGAGTCCGGACTCCCCGTAGACCAGGAGTGGGTTGTAGCTCTTGCCCGGCGCCTCGCTCACGGCGACGGCTGCCGCGTGGGGGAAGCGGTTGGACGATCCGATGACGAACGTCTCGAAGGTGTACTTCGGGTTGAGCCTCGTCTCCCCGGCTGCGGTGGCCGCGGGGGCCGGGATGACGGCGGGACGCTCGGGGGCGTCGTACCCGGTGTCGAAGGCGGGGGCAGCGGAGCGCTGAGGAGCGCCGTACGGCGGCGTGTCGATCTGTTGCTTTGTCGACATGTCGCTCTTCGGCTCGACGGCCGGGGCGGCGTAGCCGGGCTGCTCGTAGGTCGCTTCGTAGCTCGGCGCGTCGTCGTAGGTCGGCGTCTCGTAGGAACGCGAGTCGAACCCGGGCTCGTGGTGCAGGGAGGCGTCGACCGTGACGGCGAGCTGGACCTCGTGCCCGAAGCGCTCGGTGAGCGCGTCCTCGAGCTGTCCGCGCAGCCGACCCTCGAGGCGCTTGCGGGTGAAGTCGTCGGGAACGGCGACGATGGCGGTCGTGCCGTGCAGCGTCACCGGCTTGCTCGCCTGGAGCCAGGCGCGCTGGTGCGCCTGCAGGTCGGCGACCACCGTGGCCCACTCGTGCTCGAGCCGGGCCATGGTGTCGTCCGGGCTCGGCTCGCTCTGGCTGGCGCCCTGGTTCGGGGGCAGATCCGGGTTGCCGGTCACGCCTCACACCTCTCGCTGTTGGTCTGGCTCCACAAGTTTGTCCACAGGTTGTGAACAATTGCATCATCGGGCCGATGACGCTGGCCCGAGACCGTCCGTTTGTCCTCGAGTTTCGAAGTTTGCGCAGGTCAGAGGCACGATGGCAACGAACTGGGGGGTGGCGCGAACCCGGGGGTGAGGGTGCTGCGGAGCGGGCGGGGAAAACCCGGATCGGTCGAACCTAACTGTGCATCACCCTGTGGATCAACCCGCTATCCACAGGTTTTGCCACCGTCGGTGGGAATTGGGCGATGGGTCACATCCGAGCGGGCGCCGGGGCCCCGCGGTTTGACCCGCGATCCGGCCTGCGCGTACCGTTGATTGGTCAACCGGCGTCGACCGGTGCCGCATGTCCACGAAGCCAGGCAGTGTCTGGATCATCGTGGCTGCGCGGTGCCGGCCGACACGTCTCGCAGCACCTGCAAGGGAGCTGCGCCAGGCAGCCGCCGACCCTTCCCGATCATTGCACTTGAAAGGCCGATTCGTGAGCAAGCGGACCTACCAGCCCAACAACCGTCGTCGCCACAAGGTTCACGGTTTCCGACTGCGCATGCGCACCCGCGCAGGCCGGTCCATCCTGGCGAACCGCCGCCGGAAGGGCCGCTCGAGCCTGTCCGTCTGAGGACAGCCGGGCGCCCGGGTTGACCGCCCAGCGGAACCCGCGGGGCTGACCCGATGCTCGACGCCGACCACCGGCTGAGGGACCCGGACTCGTTCCGGGCCGCCAGCCGCCGTGGTCAACGGGCCGGCTCTCGCATGATCGTCACGCACCTGTTGCTCCCCGACGAGCAACAGGTCCTTGGCGTATCCGGGAACCCTGCGCAGGTCGGCTTCGTGGTGAGCAAGGCGGTCGGTGTGGCCGTGGTCCGCAACCGCGTCAAGCGCCGGCTCCGGCACGCGCTGCGTGAGCGGATCACCCTGCTCCCCTCGGGTGCTGTGCTGGTCGTCCGCGCACAACCGGGTGCCGCGACCGCGTCGTACCCGGAACTGGTGGCCGAGCTCGACCGTTGTCTGCAACGCGTGGGTGTCGCAAGTGAACGTCGGTTGGAGGCCCGATGAAGTGGCTGTTGATCGGGTTCGTGCGCGCCTACCAGCTGCTGATCAGTCCGTTGCTCGCGCCGAGCTGTCGCTACTACCCGTCCTGCTCGGCCTACGCCGTCGAGGCGTTGCAGGTGCACGGTGCGTTCAAGGGCACCTGGCTCGCCGTGCGGCGTCTGCTGCGGTGCCACCCGTGGTCCCCCGGTGGGGTCGACCACGTGCCGCCGCGCCGGCACCGTCACGAGCACTCCCCCGAGCGTGACGAGCGCTCCACCGTTCTCCTGCCGGCGTCCGCCGGCGGTCCGCCATCCCAGCAAGGAGCCTGATTCGTGGGCATCATCGGCGACATCGGCCACTTCATCATGGTGCCGCTGTACTACATCATCTCGGCGGTGCTGATCGGCTGGCACGAGCTGATCACGGCGCTCGGGCTCTCCCCCAGCGGCGGCCTGTCCTGGGCGCTGTCGATCATCGGCCTGACGCTGGTGATCCGCGCGGCGCTGATCCCGCTGTTCGTCAAGCAGATCAAGTCGAGCCGCAACATGGCGCTGCTGCAGCCCAAGGTGAAGGAGCTGCAGAAGAAGTACGGCCACGACCGGCAGAAGCTGGCCGAGGAGACGATGAAGCTCTACAAGGACGCGGGCACCAATCCGTTCGCGTCCTGTCTGCCGATCCTGCTGCAGATGCCGATCTTCTTCGCGCTCTTCCGCCTCCTCGACCAGGCCGCGCGCTCGGACAAGGCGCACGGCTTCCTGGACGCGACCCGCGCCAAGCAGTTCGGTGACTCCGAGATCTTCGGCGCCATCCCGATCGCCGACTCCTTCTGGGGCGCGCGCACCTGGGGCCCCGAGCCGCACGGCCTGGTCATGATCGTGGCCCTGATCCTGGTGCTGGCCATGACCGCGACGACCTTCACCACGCAGCGCCAGCTGATGGCCAAGAACATGCCGGCCGAGGCGATGACCGGTCCGTACGCACAGCAGCAGAAGATGCTCCTCTACATCCTTCCCGTGGCCTTCGGCCTCGGTGGCGTCGCCTTCCCGATCGGTGTCCTCCTGTACTGGACGACCTCGAACCTGTGGACGATGGGCCAGCAGTTCTACGTGATCCGCAACAACCCTGCTCCCGGTACGCCGGCGGCCAAGGCCAAGCAGGACCGTGACAAGGCCAAGGCGGCCCGCCACGGGCACCCTGAGGCTGCGGTGGCGGTGGAGGAGGCTCCCGAGCCGGAGCGTCGTCCCGCGGCCCGTCAGCAGCCGAAGAAGCAGACCCGGGCGCAGCGCAAGACTGCCCCGAGCACCCCCAAGAGCAACCCGGTGAACCTGGCGAAGAAGGAATCAGGCACCGGGCAGGACGAGACCACGAACGAGGAAGACGGCAATGAGCGCTGAGACCGAAGAACTGACCGGGCACGACGAGGTCGTCGACACCGACGCCCCGGAGTCCACTGACGACACCGACACCGACACCGACGGCACGGACGCGGCCGCTGGCGAGACGAGCCTGGTGGCTCGCCTCGAGCAGGAGGGCGACATCGCGGCGGACTACCTCGAGGAGCTCCTCGACATCGCCGACCTGGACGGCGACCTGGACATCGACGTCGAGGCCGACCGCGCTGCCGTGTCGATCGTCGGCGCCGAGCTGAGCCAGCTGGTCGGCTCGGACGGCAAGGTGCTCGAGGCCCTGCAGGAGCTCACCCGCCTAGCGGTCTACCGCGAGACCGGCGAGCGCTCCCGCCTGATGCTGGACATCTCCGGCTTCCGCGCCGACAAGCGCTCGCGCCTGACGGTCCTGGGCGCGCAGACGGCCGCGCAGGTCGCTGAGTCCGGCGAGCCGGTCTCGCTGGACCCGATGTCCCCCTTCGAGCGCAAGATCGTGCACGACGCGGTTGCTGCTGCCGGGCTCCGTTCGGAGTCCGCCGGTGTCGAGCCGCGTCGTTACGTCGTCGTGCTGCCCGCGGACGCCTGAGCGTTCCCGCGAGCCACGCGACGTTTCACGTGAAACACGACGAAGCATCTCCGCCCCCGGTGTCCCCGGATCCTCAGGATCCGGCGGACCCGGGGGTGGTTGCTGTCCCGGTGACCGCACCCGAGGCAGCCCGTTCACTCTTCCCAGCCGACCGGCTCGAGATCGCGCAGGCCTTTGCCGAGCGCCTCGCCGGTGACGGTGTGGTCCGGGGGCTCATCGGTCCCCGCGAGGCTCCCCGCCTGTGGGAGCGTCACCTGCTCAACTGCGCCCTCCTGGCGCCGGCCCTGCCCGGGGATGCCCGGGTGGCCGACATCGGCTCCGGAGCCGGTCTGCCGGGCCTGGTCCTGGCGATCGCCCGGCCGGACATCACGATCACCCTGATCGAGCCGCTGCTGCGCCGTACGACCTTCCTGGAGGAGGTCGTCGCGGACCTGGGCCTGGGCAACGTGATCGTGGTCCGCGGCCGCGCTGACGCCCTGCACGGCCAGGAGACCTATGACGTCGTCACCTCGCGTGCCGTGGCGCCGCTGGACCGACTCCTTGCCTGGTCGATGCCGCTCGTCGCGCCGGAGGGCGTCCTCATGGCGATGAAGGGCAGTTCCGTGGCCGAGGAGATCGAGCAGGCCCGCGCCGTGCTGAAGAAGCTGCGCTGCGCCGAGCCATCGGTGGAGACGTTGGGTCTCCCCGGTGCCGACCCTGAAGTTGTGCACCCGATCCGCATCGTGCGGGTCACCTGGGCCGACCCGGCCCGCGTATCGTTGCCGTCCCGGACGCAGCGCGATCCTCGGGGATCGCGTCCTTCCCGCGACCGGAACAAGAGGAGGAAGTCGTGACCGACGGGTCGTCCCCTGAGGAGTTTTCCACCGGTGGAGGTGGGGGTGCTGAGCGTGAGCATCCACAGCCTGGCCCTAGTTATCCACAGGACAGCGGTCCTGGCGGATCTGGTGGGAGCAGTGACGTTTCACGTGAAACCACTCCCCCAGAGCCGTCCCTCGTTTCACGTGAAACAGCCCCGCCGGTGACCGGCGGCTTCCGCACGGCCGCGCAGCTCGCCGAGCACTCGGCCGGCTTCGAGGACGACCAGACGCCCTTGGCGCGCGCCGCTCAGGCCACGGTCCTGGTGCGCGCGGGCATCCCGCAGGAGCAGCTGAGCCGTCCCTCGGAGACCCGCGTCTTCGTGGTCGCCAACCAGAAGGGCGGGGTCGGCAAGACGACCTCGACCGTCAATCTGGCCGCCGCGCTGACCCAGCTCGGCCAGCGCGTGCTGGTGCTCGACCTCGACCCCCAGGGCAATGCCTCCACGGCGCTCAACATCGAGCACCGCCAGGGCACCCCCTCGACCTACGAGCTGCTCGTCGATGGGCTCTCGATCGTCGACCTGGCCAAGCCGTGCCCCGATGCCGCGGGACTCTGGGTCGTCCCCGCGACCATCGACCTGGCGGGTGCCGAGATCGAGCTTGTCAGCGTGGTCGCCCGTGAGCAGCGGCTCAAGAAGGCGATCGACGCCCACCCCCGGGTGGGGACGGCGCAGGCCATCGGTGAGGAGCGCTTCGACTACGTCTTCATCGACTGCCCCCCGTCGCTGGGTCTGTTGACCCTCAACGCCCTCGTCGCGGGTGCCGAGATGCTGATCCCGATCCAGGCGGAGTACTACGCCCTGGAGGGGCTGGGCCAGCTCCTCGCGACCGTCGACATGGTCCGGGCGCACCTGAACCCCGACCTCGCGGTGTCGACGATCCTGCTGACGATGTACGACGCCCGCACGCGGCTGGCGGCAGGTGTCGCCCAGGAGGTGCGCGAGCACTTCGGGGACCAGGTGCTCAAGACGGCCATCCCGCGCTCGGTCCGGGTGTCCGAGGCACCGTCGTACGCGCAGACCGTGATGACCTACGATCCGGGTTCACCCGGGGCGCTGAGCTACCTCGAAGCAGCCCGCGAAATCGTCGTGCGAGGGAGTCTCCAGTGAACGCGAACGCCCCCCGTCGGGGCCTGGGTCGAGGTCTCGGATCGTTGATCCCGACGGCTCCCCCGACCCCCGTGCCGGCACCCGGATCCGAGTCGCCCTCGGGCTCCTCTGTCAACCCGGATGCTCACAATTCGGACCTTTCCGCTGGAGCGCCTCCCAGCGGTTCGGCGGACCTGGGGTCCACCGGCCCCACGAGCGGCGCTCAGAGCGCCGATTCGGGTCTGAGGGCCGTCGAGGGCGCCTACTTCGCCGAGCTGCCTGTCGAGCAGATCCGACCCAATGCCGTGAACCCGCGGACCGTCTTCGACGAGGACGCGATGGCCGAACTGGTCCACTCGATCAAGGAGATCGGCCTCCTCCAGCCCGTCGTGGTCCGCCGCACGGCCGCCGATGCGTACGAGCTGGTGATGGGCGAGCGCCGGTGGCGCGCGACCCAGCTCGCCGGGCTCGCCGTGATCCCGGCCATCGTGCGCGAGACCGAGGACACCGACATGCTCCGGGACGCGCTCCTGGAGAACCTGCACCGCAGCAACCTCAACCCGCTCGAGGAGGCTGCGGCCTACCACCAGCTGCTCGAGGACTTCTCCTGCACCCATGACGAGCTGGCCCAGCGGATCGGCCGCTCGCGCCCGCAGATCAGCAACACCTTGCGGCTGCTCAAGCTGTCCCCCGCGGTCCAGCGGCGCGTCGCTGCCGGCGTGCTGTCCGCAGGGCACGCCCGCGCCCTGCTCGGGGTGCCTGACGCCGAGCTCCAGGACCGGCTCGCCCAGCGGGTCGTGGCCGAGGGCATCTCGGTACGCGGCCTCGAGGAGATCGTCGCGGTCGGTGAGCTCGGCGGCGCCCCGCCCCGTCCGCAGCGTGCCAAGCCCAGGGCTCCCGGTCTGGCAGAGCTCGGCGAGCGGCTGGGAGACCGCCTGGAGACCCGGGTCAAGATCGACCTCGGCAAGGCCAAGGGCAAGATCAGCATCGAGTTCGCCAACACCGGCGACCTCCAGCGCATCGTGGACCTGATCGACCCGCGCAACCGCAGCGACCGCCCGATCTGAGTACGGCGCGAGCCGCTCCCAATATCGACAAAGCGACATGTCCCTTTGGGGACATGTCGCTTTGTCACTTCTGTCTCAGAAGCGCCGTTGTTTCACGGGAAACATCCGTCCGGGCGCCGTAGCGATGGTCCGGTGCGCTACTTGCCGGCCTTCTTCTCCGCGGCCTTCGCCTTGCGCTTCGCGGCGCGCTCGCGCAGCTCGGCCTTGTCCAACTCGTCGGCCTGATCCGGGGTGGGGGCTGATCCGCCGAAGCGGGCGGGCGTCCACCAGGACCCGGGAGCCTTCTCGTCCTCCGGGTACTCCGCGATCACCTCGTCGAGGAGCCGCTGCAGCGCCGCACGCAGAGCCGCTGTCTCCGCCTGCAGGTCCTCGCCGGTGGGATACATCGGCTCACCGACCTTGACCGCGATCGTCTTGCGCTTGCGCGCGAAGTCGCGCGGGTGGTCCTTGGTCATCAGCCGGTGCGCGCCCCACACGATCATCGGGATCAGTGGCACACCGGTCTCGGCGGCGATCTTGACCGCCCCCACCTTGAGCTCCTTGATCTCGAAGGAACGGGAGATGGTGGCCTCGGGATAGATCCCCACGACCTCCCCGGCCTCGAGGTAGGCCTTGGCGTCCAGCATCGACTGGGCACCGGCCGAGCGGTCGACGGTGATGTGGTGGAAGGAGCGCAGCAGGTGCCCCACCCCGGGGGCATCCATCATCTCCCGCTTGATCATGAACCGAACCAGTCGCTTGGAGGGGTTGGCACCCAGGCCGCCGTAGACGAAGTCGACGTAGCCGGTGTGGTTGATCGCCAGCAGGGCCCCACCCTTGCGCGGCACGTTCTCCGTGCCGGAGAGCTGGAACCGCTGGCCGAGGACCCTGAAGAGGACCTTGGCGGTGACGATGACGGGCGGGTAGGTGATGTCGCGCATGCGCCCAGTGTGTCAGCGACGGGTGGCGAGGAACTCCGCGATCCGGCCGATGGCCTCCTCGAGCATGTCCACATCGGGCAGGGTCACCAACCGGAAGTGGTCCGGCTCGAACCAGTTGAAGCCGGTGCCGTGGGTGACGAGGATCTTCTTCGCGCGCAGCAGGTCGATGACGAACTGCTCGTCGTCCTCGATGGCGTAGACCTCGGGGTCCAGGCGCGGGAAGCAGTACAGCGCGCCGCGGGGACGCACCGAGGAGACGCCCGGGATGTCGTTGAGCAGACGGTCGGCGAGCATCGACTGCTCGTAGAAGCGCCCGCCCGGAACGATCAGCTCGTTGATCGACTGGTAGCCGCCCAGTGCGGTCTGGATCGCATGCTGCGCCGGCACATTGGCACACATACGCATGTTGGACACGAGGGTGAGCCCCTCGAGGAACTCCTCGGCGAGCTCCTTGGGACCTGAGACCATCACCCAGCCGGCGCGGTAGCCGCAGACCCGGTAGGCCTTGGAGAGGCCGCTGAAGGTGAGACAGAGGACGTCGTTGCCCGCGGCCGCGGCGGCGTGGTGGTGCACGGCGTCGTCGAACAGGATCTTCTCGTAGATCTCGTCCGCGAACACGACCAGCTGGTGGCGACGGGCGATGTCGACGAGCTTGTGGACCATCTCCTTGCTGTAGACGGCACCCGTGGGGTTGTTGGGGTTGATGATCACCAGGCCGTGGGTGTTCTCGGTGATCTTCGACTCGATGTCGGCCAGGTCCGGCATCCAGCCGTCGTTCTCGTCGCAGCGGTAGTGCACGGGAGTGCCGCCGGACAGCGAGACGGCGCCGGTCCACAGCGGGTAGTCGGGTGCAGGCACGAGGATCTCGTTGCCGTCGTCCAGGAAGGCCTGCAGCACCATGGAGATCATCTCCGAGACGCCGTTGCCGATGAAGACGTCCTCGACGTCGGTGTCCTTGAGCCCACGCGACTGGTAGTACTGCGCCACGGCCGTGCGCGCGGAGTAGATGCCGCGCGAGTCGCTGTAGCCCTGGGCCTCGGGCAGGTGGTGCATCATGTCGGCGAGGATCGCCTCGGGTGCCTCGAAGCCGAAGGGCGCCGGGTTCCCGATGTTCAGCTTGAGGATCTTGTGACCCTCTGCCTCGAGTCGTTGGGCCTCGACCAGGATGGGTCCCCGGACGTCGTACCGGACGTTGCGCAGCTTCTTGCTCTGGCGGATCTTCCTCACGAGGAGCATTCTCGCAGGTGGGCGCCACCCGAATTCCCCGCCTCCGGTGGCGCAGGGAGGAAGCTGCGATGTCCCGGACGACGGTGCCCCTCACCCTGGACCTGCTCGCCGCGCTCGATGCGCCGTGCCGGACCTGCCTGTTCTGGGAGCGCGAGCCCGTGCAGCGCGCGGGACTCGACGCCGAGGAGCGCGCCCGGGACAAGGAGGCGTGGGTCTCCGAGGTGCTGCGTGAGTGGGGCTCCTGCGGGCGGGTCGCGCTCGTCGACGGCCAGCCTGTCGGCCACCTCGTCTACGCGCCGGCGTCCTTCGCGCCCGGGGCGGCGGCCTTCCCCACCGCACCGGTGTCGGCCGACGCGGTGTTGTTGCTGACCGGCTGGGTGCGCCCGGAGTACGCCGGCAGCGGGATGGGCCGGCTGCTGGTCCAGGGCATGGCCCGCGACCTCGTCGGGCGCGACGGGATCCGCGCCGTGGAGGCGTTCGCACGCACCGGGACCCCGCCGCGGGGAGCGACGCCGGACTGCGTGATCCCTGCCGAATTCCTCGCCCGGGTGGGCTTCAAGACCCACCGGGCCCACCCGCGGACTCCGCGGATGCGGATGGAGATGCGCTCCCTGGTCACCTGGCGGGGCGAGATGGAGGCGGCCTGGGAGCGGATCGTGGACGTCGTACGACGCCCGAAGCACGCACCGGCGCCCGCCCCCCGGGAAGCAGACAACCCCCGGACGTGAGTCCGGGGGTTGTCGAGAGGCCGAGTCAGGCGTTGATGAACTCGTCGAGCTCCTTGAGGATGGCCGCCTTGGGGCGAGCACCGACGATGGTCTTGACGACCTCGCCACCGGAGTAGACGTTGATGGTGGGGATGCCCGTGACGCGGTACGACGCCGGGGTGACCGGGTTCTCGTCGACGTTCATCTTGAAGAACGTGACCTTGTCGCCGTGGGCGCCGGCGATCTCGTCGAGGATCGGGGCGACCTGGCGGCACGGGCCGCACCACTCGGCCCAGAAGTCCACGAGGACGGGCTTGTCGGACTTGAGCACCTGAGCGTCGAACTCGGCGTCGGTCACTGCGGAGATGTTGTCGGCCACGGGGGCCTCCTTCGGATTCAGGGTGAACGAAACGTCTGGTGGTGGAACCTACGCGCTGGCTGACACATTCCCGGCGGTCGCAGCAGCGTGGTCGAGGAAGCCGATGTAGCGCTCCGCGTCGAGGGCGGCCGAGCAGCCGGTGCCGGCTGCGGTGATGGCCTGGCGGTAGGTGTGGTCGACGAGGTCGCCGGCCGCGAAGACGCCGGGGACGTTGGTCGCGGTCGAGCCGGGCTGGACCAGGACGTAGCCGTTGTCGTCGAGGTCGACCTGGCCGGTCAGCAGCTCCGAGCGGGGCTCGTGCCCGATCGCGATGAACAGGCCGGTGGCGCCCAGCTCGCTGGTCTCGCCGGTGACGGTGTCCTTCAGGGTCAGCGACTCCAGGGAGTCCTCGCCGTTGACGGACTCGACCACGGAGTTCCAGATGATCTCCAGCTTCGGGTCCGCGAACGCCCGCTCCTGCATGATCTTGGAGGCGCGCAGCTCGTCGCGACGCACGATCAGGGAGACCTTCGAGCCGAAGCGGGTCAGGAAGGTCGCCTCCTCGACGGCGGAGTCACCGCCGCCGACGACGGCGATGTGCTGCTCGCGGAAGAAGAACCCGTCGCAGGTCGCGCAGTAGGACACGCCGCGTCCGGACAGCTTCTCCTCGTTGGGCAGGTCGAGCTTGCGGTAGCCGGATCCGGTGGACAGGATCACGGCCCGCGCGGTGTAGGTGTCCGTGGCGGTCTTGACGACCTTGATGTCGCCGGTGAGGTCGACCTCGACCACGTCGTCGGCGATGAGCTCGGCACCGAAGCGCTCGGCCTGCGCGCGCATCTCCTCCATGAGCTCGGGGCCCTGGATGCCGTCACGGAAGCCGGGGAAGTTCTCGACCTCGGTGGTGTTCATCAGGGCACCACCGGCGGTGACGGAGCCCTCGAAGACCAGCGGGCTCAGCTGCGCACGGGCGGCGTAGATCGCGGCGGTGTAGCCGGACGGGCCGGACCCGATCACGATGACGTTGCGAGGCTCGGACGTGACGGACTCGGACATGGGACTTCCCAACTGATTCGGCCGGTGGATCGGGTACGACGGACTCTTTCACGGACACTTCTCCAACGAGATCGTAGGCCGCAGGATTCCCGGATGCGCGCAGTGGTCAGCCGGTGGCAGGCAGTGGGTCAGCCGGTGGCGGGCAGGGTCGTCGAGTGCAGGACGTCGCCGGAGCCGCAGGCGATGACCTCGGCGGCCTGGGTCGAGCCGACCGGCTCACGGAAGGCGACCACGGCGGGCATCCCGCTGTACTCCACGCCCACGAGGTAGCCGAGACCGAACGCAGCAGGCTCGCAGCGGAAGTCGGAGGGTGCGGTGAGGGTCGCGGTGGAGTAGTCGGCGCTGGTGGGACGGGGAAGCGTGGCGTGCTGGAGGGCCACCAGGTCCTCCCGGAGCTGGGTGGCACGCACCTCGCGCAACGGCCCGTCGCTGACCACCCGGCGAGGGGCGTCGAACAGGTCGCCAGCATCGGGCGTCGGCTCCGCCTCGGGTGCCTCGGCGTTCTCCTGCCCCTCGTCGAGGGTGGCTGCGGAGTCGTCCGCCTCACCGCCACCCTCCGAGCGCGCCGGGTCCTCCTCGGCCATCTCGTTGGCCGCGCTGACGTCGTCGGAACCGCTCTGGCCCAGTCCCCCACCGACGGCACCGGCCCCCACGCCGACCGCGACCACGGCCGCCGCCGCACCGAGCAGCACCCGCACCCGGACGCGGCGACGGCGTGCCGCCGCGTCGAGGGGTACGACGACGCCGTGGCTCTCCGGATGGGACACGATCGGGAGGGCGGACCGCTCGGCGACCAGGTCGGCCAGGCCGGCGTCCAGTCGCGCCGCGACCTCGTCCGGCAACGGTTCGGGCCCGCCGGCCTCCGCGAGCAGTCGCCGAACCGCCGCCTCGCGGGCAGGGTCCATCGGCGCGTCGAGCGGCGCGTCAGGCTCGGTCGGTTCGGTCATCTCGGGCTTCCTGCTGTGGCTGGTGGCGGGTCGGGTGATCGGGAGACGGGCGGTTCAGTCCAGGCTCGGCGTCGCGGCCGGTGGCCCTCGGGGTGTCGTGGATCTGACGTCCGGCGGGCCCTGGGGGTTCCCCGGGGCGACGTGGGCCGCCTCACCGTCGGCTGCCGCCTCCAGCAGGTGGCCCAGCAGACCGGCGAGCCGGGCGCGGCCACGCGAGCAGCGACTCTTGACCGTGCCCTCGGCGCAGTCGAGGATCACCGCGACCTCGGCGACCGAGTAGCCCTCCATGTCCACCAGCACGATCGCCGCGCGTTGGTCGTCGGAGAGCTGTGCGAGCGCGGACCGCACGGCGGCCCGGCGTTCGAGCACGAGGCTGGCCTCGGCCGGGTCGACCGCGTCGCCCACGGTCTGGCGGGACCGCCGCTGGTGCTCGTCGAGGTCCTCGGGCAGGGGTTCGGCACGGCGTACCTGCGCCGAGCGGAGTCGGTCCAGGCAGGCGTTGACCACGATGCGGTGCAGCCAGGTCGTGACGGCGGCCTCGCCGCGGTAGGTGCCGGCGCGGCGGAAGGCGGCGATCATGCCCTCCTGCAGGCCGTCGGCGGCCGTCTCCGGGTCGCTGCAGGTGCGCAGGGCCACTGCCCACAGGCGGTCGCGGTGCCGGGCGAAGAGGGCTGCGAAGGCGTCGTCGTCGCCGGCCACGTGGGCCGCGAGGAGATCGGCGTCGGAGACCTCGGCGGCCTCGCGCAGCTCACTCGCCACGGACCACCACCTCTGCGATCTCGGCCCGGAAGTCGTTGCCGGCGACCTCGGGCAGGGCGGTCAACCAGAGGACAAGGTAGCGGGTGCGCAGCCCGGCGGCGGTGTCCGAGACGGCCGGCACGAGGCTGACCTCGCCCGTGCCGGTGACGGTCGCGGCGGCCTTGTCCTCCGGCGCGCCGGTGGGCCGCTCGTCCGCGGCGTACAACGCCACCGTGGTCCGGCCCTCGCCCAGGCGCAGGTCGACCGAGGTGACCTGCCGGACCTCACCCAGGTCGAGCAGCACGCCGACCCCGGTCTTGAGGCCCGGGGGCGGGCCGAGCTGGTCGAGGTAGGTCTGGGTGCTCCACGTCGTGGAGGCGCGACCGTCCAGCAGGGCGCCGAGCTGGCCCGGGTTCTCCTCGCCGTCGCCGAGCGGGTCGAGGTCGAAGGCCTTGACGCCCCGCAGGACCGTGGAGGGACCGGCGGTCGCGGAGGTGCCGGACGGGGTGATCGAGGGCTCGGCGTCCGGGTCGCCGCCGAGCGCGGTGCGGCCGCGGCCGAGGTTGAAGGCGATCGCGATCGCCACCAGGAGGAGTACGGCGATCGCGACCGCCATCGCCAGCCGGAGCCAGCTCCGTCCCGGCACCTGCTCCTCGGGTTCGGGGGCGTCGGGACCCGCGCCGCGAGGGGCGCGGGCATCGGTGTCCCACGGCCAGTAGCCGGACGGCGGCGTGCCGTCACCGGCGCCGCTCCATCCGGCGGACGGGCTCGCGTCCAGCTCGGGTCGCGCACGGCGTACCCCGTCGGCGAAGAGCGGGCGCTCCGGCGGCTCCTCGAACGGAGGGGGCGGGGGCGGAGGGGTGCTGCGGGTGCGGATCCACTGGACGTCGTCCTCCTCGAACACCGGCATGCCGGCCTCCGTGGGCAGCTCGGTCGGGAGCTCGCTCACCAGCGGGATCGGCGGGTCGTCGACGTCGACGCCGGCGAAGCGCAGGCCCGGGGGGACCGGGTCGGGCTGGTCGTCCACGGCCGCCGCGACGACCGGGATGTCGTCGGCGGTCGAGTCGTGCGGCAGCGGGTCGGCGACGGCGGGCAGCCACACGGGGCGCAGCTCGTTGATCGGCGGGATGGACTGCGCCAGCGACTCCTGCATCCCGGTCGGGTCGCCGACGAAGCCGAGCAGCTCGACGCAGATGCCCTCGGCCGAGGAGACGTCCGGGTGCTCGTTGCCCAGGCGCCGCCGGCGGCTGTGCTGGCTCGGGCAGTCGAACTCGCGCCAGAGCAGGTCCAGCGGCTTGGGCACCCCCGCGCGCACCTGGCGTGGGCTGAGGAAGGAGCCGTTCTCCCGCGGCGCCGCCGGCACGATCGAGCCCGACGGGCCCGGCCAGACACCGGCCAGCGCGCAGTAGAGGAGTCCGCCGAGGTCCTCCAGGTCGCCCTGGACGTCTCCGGGCTCCTGTCCGTGCAGGGCGGCGTCGACACACATGCCGATCAGGCGCACCGCGCCGTACCGGTCGATGAGGACGTTCTCGGGGTTCAACCGGCCGTGGGTGACGCCGGCCTCGTGCGCATTGGCGATCGCGCCGGCGACGTCGGCCACCAGCCAGGCGGCCCGGCGCGGGCCGAGCGGTCCGGCGTGGGTGACCAGGATGTCCAGCGAGATCCCGTTGCCCCACTCGTTGACGACGAAGCAGCGGCCGTCCTCCTGCTGGGCGTCGAGCACCCGCAGGACCCGGGGGTCCAGGACGGCGGCCGAGGTGCGGGCCGCTTCCACGAGGCCGGGCGCACGCGGGTCGTCGACGTCGATGACGTGCAGGGCGACGTACCGCTCGAGCACCTGGTCACGGGCACGCCAGAACCGCCCGCCTCCGCTCTCGCTCAGCAGGTCGATCAACCGATAACGGCCGGCGAGCACATCCCCCGACCGAGTCGACGTCGCCACCTCAGGTCGTCCCTCTCTGGTCTCGATCCATCCTAGGAGGGTGGGTGGTCACGCGCGACGAAGCCGCGCAGTGATCGTGCGGACGACCGAGGTGACCTCCTCGATGCGGAGCACCGTGGCGGCACCGAGCAGGGCTGCGCCGGCGCCGGCGGAGATGACCGCGGCCTGGAGCACGGCCCAGGGCCAGCTGGGGTCCTCGACGAGCTCGTCGATGGTGTCGGTGACGAGGAGGTCGAGGAAGGCGCCCACGGCGAACACGACCGCGGCGGCCACCGCCAGCCGGATCAGGAACCCGCGCCAGGCCCGGGCGCCACCGGACGGCGGATGCCCACCGGCGCGCAGCAGGCGGACCAGCACGACGCTCGAGATCACTGCGCCGACGGTGTAGGCGCCGACGTAGGCCAGCACCAGCATCGGCGCGGTGTCCTCGGGGTCGACCCGGTGCACCAGGACCAGGGCCAGGGCGATGTTGGTCGCCGCGATCACGCACTGCACGAAGAAGACCGTGCGGTTGTGCTCGAGGGCGTAGAACCCGCGCAGCACCAGGTAGTGCACCGTGAACACGACCACGCCGACGGCGAAAAGGATCATCGACGACTCGAAGCGTGGATAGGTCTCACCGGCGGCGCCGTGGCCCCAGATCACCTGGGCGAGTGGCAGCGCGATCGAGGGCATCAGCACGGCGAACGGGACGACCACCGCGAGGGCCGTGCGCAGGGTGCTGCCGAGGGTCGTGGCCAGGCCGCCGAGGTCGTTGCCGGCGGCGGCGGCTGACAGCCTCGGCAGGATCGCGGTCGCCAGGGAGACGGTGATGATCGAGTGCGGCACCATCACGACCAGCATCACGCTGGAGTAGATCGTGATGCCGGTGCCGTCCGCGGCGGACGCGGTGCCGCCGGAGGCGAGGCGCACCACGACGACGTAGGCGACCTGGTTGACGATCACGAACAGCACCGTCCACACGGCCAGCCGGAAGGTCTGGCCCAGGCCGACACCTCGGACGTCGAAGCGCGGCCGGTAGCGGATTCCTGCGGAGCGCAGGTAGGGCACGAGCACCAGCAGCTGGACGGCGATCCCGAGCGTCGAGCCGATCCCGAGCAGCGTCTCCTGCCCCGGGGTGAACGGTCCCTGCTGCTCGGCGGTCGTCGCGGGGCCGAACGCCACGAGGTAGGTGACCAGCACCGCGACCGAGATGACGTTGTTGGCGATCGGCGCCCACATCATCGGGCCGAAGCGGCCGCGTGCGTTGAGGACCTGGCCGACCAGCACGAACATCCCGTAGAAGAACACCTGCGGCAGGCAGAAGCGCGCGAAGTCGATCGCCGACTGGCGTTGCTCGGCGAGCTCGGGCTGGTCGAACTTCGAGGTGAGCACGACCTGCATCACGAGGGGCGCGAAGACCACCAGCAGCACGGTCACCAGGCCGAGGAAGCAGATCGCCAGCGTCATCACGCGGTCGACGTACGCCGCGCCGCCGTCGGCGTCGTTCTTCATCGAGCGCACCAGCTGCGGGACGAGGACGGCGTT
This sequence comes from Nocardioides sp. Root190, assembly GCF_001428565.1. Taxonomy (GTDB): domain Bacteria; phylum Actinomycetota; class Actinomycetes; order Propionibacteriales; family Nocardioidaceae; genus Nocardioides. The sequence continues at coordinate 821,486 of NZ_LMIA01000010.1, forward strand.
GAACACGCCACCCGCCAGCAGGATGTAGAGCATGTTCGGCACGGTGTTGGCGATGGTGAAGATGTCGCCGTGCAGCGAGATGCCCAGCGCCGCCGCGAGCAGGGTGGAGCGGATGAAGCCGCTGAACCGGGACACGACGGTCCCGGCCGCCATCACCGCGGTGTTGGCGAGGATCCGCTTCTGGTCGGCCTCCCCCGCCTCGCCGGCTGCCGCCGTCCCGTCCGCTGCTCCGGGCTGCTCGCTCACGCGACCGGCTCCGGGGTGGGCTCCTGCTCGGCGTCGTCCCCGGCGTCGTTCCCGGCGTCGTCTTCAGCGGCGTGACGGCGGCGGTAGCGGCGGACCAGACGGATCCCGATGGCCACGAACAGGATGCCGCCGCCCGCGCCGATGATCGCCCAGATGACGATGCCGGCCTGGCCGGTGCGCAGCGGGAGGGTGTCGGACCCGCCGAGGGCGTGACCGTCCACGTCGGTGAGGCGCAGCGTCACGTTGTGCACGCCGGCGCGGGTCATCGTCGCGCTGATCGGCACCGAGGTGCGGCTGTTGGCGGCGAGGCGCACCGGGTTGGCCACCTCGATCTCGGCGCCGTCCTCGGTGCTGGCCCGCACCTGCACGGTCACGGGGTGGTCGAGGTCGTTGCGGACGGCGACGTTGAAGCCGCCCGACGTGCCGGACAGCGTGACGCCGGGCGGTGCGTCGATGACGACCTGGTCCAGCTGGTCCTGCACCCACTCGCGGGTGCGGGCCAGGCGGCCGGCCACCGAGCGGTCGCTGCGCACGGCGTACGACGTGCCGGCCAGCGCCTCGCCGACCAGGTCGGTGCCGATGGCGAAGTCCTCACCGAGGATCGCCTGGTAGGTCCGGGCGGCCCGGACCAGTCGGCCGGCCTCGGCCAGCACCGTTGCGGAGAGCTCGTTCTTCTCCTGCGTGGCGGGGTAGGACAGCTCGGCGGGGTCGATCTGCCGCTCGTCACCGGTGCGGGTCTCAGTGGTGGACTCGGCGCTCACGACGAGCTGGTCCAGGGCGACGGTGCGCACCAGGTCGCTGTCCAGTCCCTCCCAGAACTCGGGGGCGTCGTCGGCGGTCACGGTGGCCGGGAGGACCACGACCAGCGGCTCGGGGGCCTGCCGGCCTGCGCGGAGGAGTCGTACGACGGCCTCGCTCAGGATCCGCTGACGCAGGGCGACCGGCGCCTGGGCCGGGTCCGGTCCGGGCCCGCCGTCGGCCGCCGCCTCGGCGGTGACGACCACGGGGCGCTCGCCGATCAGGCCGGCGACGGGCGGTCGCACGGAGAACGTCTCGGCAGGGAACATCCGGTCACCGAGGAGCAGGGGCGCGTCGTCGTCGACGGAGTCGATGCCGGCCCGGTCCAGGTAGCCGTCCGGTGGGGCCACGACGGCGTTGCCGTCGATCTCCCAGGCGCCGAGCACCGTCCCGCCGAGCTCGCGGGCCGAGCGGTAGAGGGTGGGCTGGGAGTCCGCCGCTGCCGCGATGTCGGGGTCGCCGTAGGGCAGGGTCGCGACGGCACCGGACTCGAGCTCCTCGCGGGCCCGCTCGAGCCAGGTGCGCGCGGCGCGGGCCAGCGGGGTGTCGGTGGCGTCCTCCGACTCCTCGCCCTCCGTGTCCTCGGACGGCTCACTGCTCGGGCTGGCCTCGTCGGGATCCGGTGTCGGCACGACCTCGCGATCGGGGTTGCCCAGGGAGAGCTGGTGGACGGCGTCCGGCACGGCCGGGTCGACCAGCCAGGTGACGGGGGCCGTGCCGCTGGCGGCACCGAACGCCAGGGGGCCGCCGAGGTCGCCGTCGAACGCCAGCGAGCGCTCCCAGCCCTCGGTGCGGTCCAGCGCGCCGTCCGCGGTGTGGGCGATCCGGCCCCGCAGCGGCACCACGATCGCGGTGTCGACGGGCGCGTCGAGGCGGTCGGCCGCATAGGGGAGGAAGGTCCGCGCGCGGCCGTCGGCCACGCTGTCGTAGGCCTGCTTGTCGCTGGACCCCAGTGCGTGCACGCCGAACCAGTAGACGCCGGAGGTCGGCGTGGGGAACAGGCGGCGCAGCTCGTCCTGCGGGATCCGGAGCGTGTACGACGCGGACTGGCCCGGCTCCAGCGAGGTGATGTCGTCGCTGATCTCCAGGTAGCGCGCGCCGATCGGGGTCTCGGGGTCGGAGTCGGCGGCGAGCTGCAGCTCGGCGGCCGTCGTCATCACCGGGGCGCAGGGGGTGAGCGCACAGTCCGGCCCGGAGCTGGCCATCGGGAACAGGTCGATGTCGCGCCAGGTCTCGAGGTCGACGTTGGTCACCGTGCCCTCGATCACGAGCGGCCCGGTCCGGGACAGGACCCCCGGCGTGAGGCTGCTGATGGTGACCTCCAGCGGTGCGTCGTACCCCTCGTCGTCGGGGGGTACGGCGTGCGCGGGGTCGGCGCCGAGCACCACCGGTGCGGCCGCTGCGAGCAGCAGACCGGTCGCCACTCCTGCCAACGCGCGCAGGGAGGAGGACCGGTGAACCACGCACCCGAGGGTAGTGGTGCCACCTGTGGGCCCGGGGACCCCACGTCGGCGAAGCGGTGCTCGACCCTCCCCGCTCATAGAATCAGCGCCCGTGACCGACGCCGACCTCCCCGCCACCGCGCCCTCCGGGGTGCAGCCCGACGCTCCCCTGCGCCTGGTGGACGTCCAGGCCGCGGTCGCTGCCGAGCTGGACCGGATCGCGCCGGTGATCGACGAGCTCGGTGAGCTGTTCGCCGCCGCCGGTCACGAGCTGGCGCTGGTCGGCGGCCCGGTGCGCGACGCGATGCTCGGTCGGCGCTCCAACGACCTCGACTTCACCACCTCCGCCCGACCCGAGCAGACCGACAAGCTGCTGCGGGCGTGGGGCGACGCCTGGTGGGACATGGGGCGCGACTTCGGCACCATCGGCTGCCGCAAGGGTGACTGGGTGGTCGAGGTGACGACGTACCGCTCCGAGGACTACGACCGCGACAGCCGCAAGCCCGAGGTCACCTACGGCGACAGCCTCACCGGTGATCTCGGTCGGCGTGACTTCACGGTCAACGCCATGGCCGTGCGGCTGCCGGGTCGCGAGATCGAGGACCCCTTCGGGGGGGTGATGGACCTCGCCCACCGCGTGCTGCGCACCCCGGGCACCCCGGAGCAGTCCTTCTCCGACGACCCGCTGCGGATGATGCGGGCCGCCCGCTTCGCCTCCCAGCTGGACTTCTCGGTCGACCCCGAGGTCGTCCGGGCGATGACCGGGATGGCGAGCCGGATCGAGATCATCTCCGCCGAGCGGGTGCGTGACGAGCTGGTGAAGCTGATCTGCTCGCCGCGTCCGCGCCCGGGGCTCACCCTGCTCGACGAGACCGGCCTCGCGGAGCTCGTGCTCCCCGAGCTGCCCGCGCTCAAGCTGGAGCGCGACGAGCACCACCGGCACAAGGACGTCTACGAGCACACGCTGACCGTGCTCGAGCAGGCGATCGACCTGGAGCCCCGGCTGGCCGAGCGGGCCGGCATCGAGGGTCCCGACTTCATCTCGCGGTTCGCCGCCCTGATGCACGACGTCGGCAAGCCCCGCACGCGCCGCTTCCAGGACGACGGCGCGGTGACCTTCCACCACCACGACGTGGTCGGCGCCAAGCTCACCCGCAAGCGGATGAAGGCGCTCAAGTTCAGCAACGACCAGATCGACGCGGTCGGTGACCTCGTCGAGCTGCACCTGCGCTTCCACGGCTACGGCTCGGGCGAGTGGACCGACTCGGCGGTACGCCGCTACGTCCGCGACGCCGGACCCGAGCTCGAGCGTCTCCACGTCCTGACCCGGGCGGACTGCACGACGCGGAACCGGAAGAAGGCCGACCGGCTGCGCCGGACCTACGACGACCTCGAGGCCCGCATCGACCGGCTCGCGGGTGAGGAGGAGCTCGCCTCCCTCCGCCCGGACCTGGACGGCAACCAGATCATGCAGATCCTCGGGATCGGTCCCGGTCGCGAGATCGGTGAGGCCTACAAGTTCCTGCTGGAGCTGCGCCTCGACAACGGCCCGATGTCCACCGAGGACGCCACGGCTGCCCTGGAGGAGTGGTGGGCGGCCCGCTGACGGGTGCCGAGGTGTGGCAGGCGTCACCTACCGCCGCTGCGTTACTCGACGGTAGGTTCCGCAGATCCGACATCGACGTCACTGAAGGGCACCACCATGGCCGACACGTACGAGAAGCTCCTCGAGGACTCCATCGAGATCGCTGCCCCTGCTGACAAGGTCTGGGCGCTGGTCACCGACATCTCGCGGATGGCGAAGTGGAGCCCGCAGGTCGTCAAGTCGACGGTCAAGGGCGGCGAGGTCAAGCTCGGCACGACCTTCTCGAACCTCAACAAGCAGGGCGTGAAGCGCTGGCCGACCGGTGGCAAGGTCGTGCGCTTCGTCCCGCCCGCCGACGGCAAGGCCGGTGACTTCGCGTTCAAGATCCGCGAGAACCGCAGCGTCTGGTCCTTCGCGATCGAGCCGACGGCCGACGGCACGACGTTGGTCACCGAGCGTCGCGAGACCCCGCAGGGCATCTCCAACGTGTCGCTGATCCTCACCAAGGTCGTCCTGGGTGGGCAGAAGGGCTTCACCGACGAGCTCCGCACCGGCATCCGCCAGACCCTCGAGCGGATCAAGGCCGAGGCCGAGGCCTGAGCACCACCACGCGCATTCGCCCCCGCGGGGTTGAATGACTCCGTGAGCGAGCCGGACGACGACGCGCGCGACGACGACCCGCGCGACCCGGACGCCGGGGAGGAGGGCGCAGCCGAGCAGAAGCCGGCGCGCCCTCCTCTGCCGACGCACCGCCCGGCGGCCAGTCCCGCCGCCCAGGTCGCGACCGTGGCCGCCGCCGTGGTGGTGCTCCTGGTCGTCGGCTTGGTCTTCGTGCTCCAGGGCGGCAAGGACACCGAGCCCCGTCGCGATGCAGCCACGGCCCTCACCGAGGTTCCCGAGGCGCCGTCCTCGGGCTATGAGCCCAGTCTCGAGTCGAGCCTGGCGCCGGCCCCCCTCGACGTACCCACCGAGATCTGCGCGACGGGGAGCATCACGACGCCCTTCACCGTGCTCTCCTTCAACATCCACTCCGCGATGCGCAAGGGCGGCGGGCTGGAGGTGACGCGGCTGATCGAGGAGATCCGCAGCTGGAAGCCGGACGTCGTGCTGATGCAGGAGGTCGACAACCAGCGCGGCCGCTCCGGCAACGTCATCCAGGCCAAGCAGATCGGTGAGGCGCTCGGCATGAGCTGGGTCGCCGGCAGCGGCCAGACCGGCAACGCCGTGCTGTCCCGCTTCCCGATCGAGGAGCAGAAGATCGTCGCGCTCCCCCGCGCCGGCGGCCGGTTCGACCGGCACGCCGTCCACGCCGTGATCGACGTCAAGGGAACCAGCGTCAGCGTCTACTCGACGCACTTCGAGCACACGTCCTCGACCGCGCGGACCGCCCAGGCGCAGGCCCTGGCCCGCGTGCTCGCTGCGGACGGTCGGCCCAAGATCGTCGCCGGGGACCTCAACAGCCAGTCCGGCAGCGTCCCGGTCGGCACCCTGCGGGCCGCGGGCCTCGGCGATGCCTGGGCCGCGGGCGCCGGGGTCGGCAACACCGCTCCCGCTGCGCGACCGCGGGTACGCATCGACTTCGTCCTGCACGACGCCTTCTTCACGCCGGTCCAGGCTGCGGTGCTCGCCTCCGCCGTCTCCGACCACCGGGCCGTGTGGACCCGGCTCCAGCTCAACGAGAAGCTCGGTTGCCTCAAGGTCGGCGGCTGAGCCGGCAGTCGAAAAATGCCAACCACCCCGGTCCCTTGCGGGAACCGGGGCGGCTGGTCCGGGATCACTCTCCGGAGATGAACTTCTCGAGGAGCGTGCGGCCCTCGGTGTCCTCGATCTGAACCGGCGGGCTCTTCATGAGGTACGCCGACGCGGGGATGATCGGTCCGCCGATGCCCCGGTCGAGCGCGATCTTCGCGGCGCGCACGGCGTCGATGATGATGCCGGCGGAGTTCGGGGAGTCCCAGACCTCGAGCTTGTACTCGAGGTTGAGCGGGACGTCACCGAAGGCGCGACCCTCGAGGCGGACGTAGGCCCACTTGCGGTCGTCGAGCCACGCGACGTAGTCGGACGGGCCGATGTGGACGTTGCGGTCGTCGGCGCCGACGTTGGCCAGCGAGCCGTTGAGGTTGGAGGTGACGGCCTGGGTCTTGGAGACCTTCTTGGACTCCAGGCGCTCACGCTCGAGCATGTTCTTGAAGTCCATGTTGCCACCGACGTTGAGCTGGTAGGTGCGGTCCAGCGCCACGCCGCGGTCCTCGAACAGCTTGGCCATCACGCGGTGCGTGATGGTCGCGCCGACCTGGGACTTGATGTCGTCGCCGACGATCGGGACGCCGGCGTCCTCGAACTTCTTGGCCCACTCGGGGTCGGAGGCGATGAAGACGGGCAGGGCGTTGACGAAGGCCACGCCGGCGTCGATCGCGCACTGGGCGTAGAACTTGTCGGCCTCCTCGGATCCCACCGGCAGGTAGGAGACGAGCACGTCGACCTTGGCGTCCTTGAGGACCTGGACGACGTCGACCGGCTCGGCGCCGGACTCGTCGATCGTCAGGCGGTAGTACTTGCCGAGACCGTCGAGCGTCGGGCCGCGCTGGACCTCGACACCGAGCGTCGGGACGTCGGCGATCTTGATCGTGTTGTTCTGCGAGGCGTCGATGGCCTCGGACAGGTCCTTGCCGACCTTGAGGTCGTCGACGTCGAACGCGGCGACGAACTCGACGTCGCTCACGTGGTAGTCGCCGAACTGGACGTGCATCAGGCCGGGCACGGTGCTCGAGGCATCGGCATCCCGGTAGTACTGCACGCCCTGGATGAGGGACGTGGCGCAGTTGCCCACGCCCGCGATTGCTACTCGAACCGAACCCATGGGGTTACCTTTCCTCGCTTGTTTCACGACGACGCCGACGTCGTCGGCGTCTCGGGGGTTGCGTCGCTGCGTACTTGAACGCCGCGCTCTGCATTGATGAGGTCCGAGAGCCATCGGACCTCACGCTCGACCGACTCGACACCGTGACGCTGCAGCTCTGCGGCGTACCGGTCGGCTTCCTTCTGGGTCATCGCCAGCTCGCGCTGGACCCGGTCCAGCCGCTCCTGGAGACGCGAGCGACGTCCTTCGAGGACGCGCAGGCGGATCTCCATGTCGGTGGAGGAGAAGAACCGGAACCGGATGTCGAAGTTGTCGTCCTCCCATGCGGCAGGACCCACCTCCGACATCAGGCGCGCGAACTCCTCGGTACCCAGCTCCGTCACCTCGTAGACGATCCGCTGCCGGCGGGAGGGAACTCCCGTGGGCACGACTTCCTCGATGAGGTTGCCGCGGAGCATCTTCTTCAGTGCCGGGTAGAGCGACCCATAGGAGAGCAGTCGACCCCAGCCGAGCATCAGGTTGAGCCGCTTGCGCAGCTCGTAGCCGTGCATGGGTCCCTCGTGCAGCAGTCCGAGGACTGCGAGCTCGATGGTGTCCCCACGGCGTGCCATGCGACCTATCGTAGCGATATATCCGCTGAACGTGAACTTTCGATGGATCGAGAGTGTCCAGCGCGTGTGCGCCGCTGGGATGTGGGCGGGAATCGGACGGGCACAGGTGACCGCCGTACCCTGTCCTGCGTGGTCGAGGGAAAGCGCAAGACATCCGGTGCCTCCACCCGGCGCAAGTCGTCGGGTGGCAAGAAGGGCGACCGTGAGCCGCGCACGTGGAAGCAGCGCCTCAAGCGAGTGACGCTCTGGGGCCTGGTGACGGCCGTCGTGATGGGACTGCTCGGCGTGCTGGGCTTCTACATCGCCTATCGCTCGATCGACATCCCGAAGCCGAACGACGAGTTCCTGACCGAGACCACGCGGGTCTACTACGACAACGGCAAGTCCGAGATCGGCCAGTTCGCGATCCAGGAGCGGGACTCGATCGACTACGACGAGATGCCGCAGGTGATCAAGGACGCCGTGGTCGCGGCCGAGAACCGCACCTTCTGGACCGACAGCGGCCTGGACCCCAAGGGCATCCTGCGCGCGGCCTTCAGCAATGCGCAGGGCAACGCGCAGCAGGGTGCCTCGACGATCACCCAGCAGTACGTGAAGATCCTCTACCTGACCCAGGAACGCACCTGGAAGCGCAAGGCCAAGGAAGCGATCCTCTCGCTCAAGATCAAGAACCAGCTGAGCAAGCAGCAGATCCTCGAGGGCTACCTCAACACGATCTACTTCGGTCGCGGTGCCTACGGCATCCAGGCGGCCGCGCAGGCCTACTTCGACGTCGACGCCAAGGAGCTCACGCTGGCCCAGGCCGCGACCCTGGCCGCGGTGCTCAACAACCCGTACTCCCTGGACCCCCGCAACGGCGAGGCCTCGGCCACGGCGCTGCTCGGTCGCTACCAGTACGTCCTCGGCTCGATGCAGGAGCTGGGCAAGGCCACCGCGGCCGACGTGACCGAGGTCCGCGACGCCCTGCCGACGTTCCCGAAGATCAAGACCAACGAGCAGTACGGCGGCCAGCGCGGCCACGTGCTGACGATGGTCCGCAAGGAGCTGCAGCGCCTCGGGTTCAGCGAGCAGGACATCGACGGTGGCGGCCTCAAGGTCACGACCACCTTCACCAAGAAGGCCATGAACGCCGCCCGTGAGGGTGTCGCGGAGGAGCGGCCCGAGGGCTTCGGCAAGAACCTCCACGTCGCGGTCGCCTCGGTCGAGCCGGGCACCGGTGCGGTGCGGGGCTTCTTCGCCGGCCAGGACTACCTCCAGTCGCAGATCAACTGGGCGGTCTCCGGTGGCCAGGCCGGGTCGACCTTCAAGCCGTTCGCCGTCGCAGCCGGCATCGAGGCGGGCTTCGAGCTCAAGGACACCTTCGACGGCAACTCGCCCTACTACCCGCCCGGCGGCGGGCGGCCGTTCGAGAACCAGGGAAACCAGCCCTACGGTCGGGTCAATCTGACCAAGGCGACCCAGGACTCGATCAACACCGCGTTCATCGACATGACGCTGGCCATTCCGGACGGTCCCCAGAAGATCATCGACACGGCCGTGAAGATGGGCATCCCGCCGGAGACGGCGGCCAACCCGCCGTACGGCTTCCCGGCGTCGAGCCCGGGCCTCGAGCCCCAGACGGGCGTCTCGCTCGGTTCGCAGACGGTCAGCCCGATCAACATGGCCAACGGCTACGCGACGATCGCCAACCGGGGGGTGAGGGCGGACGCCTACATCATCGAGAAGGTCGAGGACGCCAACGGTGAGGTGAAGTACACCCACAAGGTGACCGACGACCGCGCGCTTCCCGAGGGCGTCTCCGACGACGTGGGTTACGCGCTGCAGCAGGTCGTCAAGCTCGGCTCGGGTCGTCCCACCCTGGGCCTGGGGCGTCCGGCCGGTGGCAAGACCGGCACCGCGACCAACGGCAAGGGCGAGGTCTCCTCGGCCTGGTTCGTCGGCTACACCCCGCAGCTCTCGACCGCGGTGATGTACGTCCGCGGCAAGGGCAACGAGCAGCTCAAGGACTGGCTGCCGTCGTACTTCGGCGGGGGCTACCCCGCCGCCACCTGGACCAACGTCATGGAGCGTGCCCTCGAGGGCCAGGATGTCGAGGACCTGCCCGGCGCCGCCAACGTCAAGGGCGAGGCGCCCACCGACGGCCACGAGCCGGCACCGCCGAAGCCCACCAGGACGCGTGAGCCGAAGCCGAGCAAGACGACCGAGACGCCCTCCTCGGAGGCCCCGGTCACTCCGTCGGACACCGCGTCCGTGCCGACGGATGAGCCGACCACGACACCCACCGACGAGACCAGCGATCCGACCGACGGTCCGTCGGGCCTGCTCGGCAAGCCGACCAAGACGCCGAAGCCCCGCCAGGCACCGCGGGTGCGAGCGGGTCGTCGCCGTCCCAGCGCCGCCTGATCCCGTGGTGCACGAGCGGACCCACGTCCACCCGACGCAGGACGACCCGGTCGTCACTGCGCTCAGCGAGGTGGTCGGCGGCCCCATGGGCGAGCGCGCCCGGCCCCACCGCTGGTGGACACCGCTGCGGGTGCTGCTGCTCCTGACGGCGTTCACCTTCGCGCTCGGGATGGTGCAGAAGGCGCCGTGCTCGGTCGCGGAGGGCAAGGACCAGAACTGGGTCTACTCCCACATGTGCTACACCGACCTGCGCCCGCTCTACGTGCCGCGCGGGCTGGCCGAGGCCGCCTGGCCCTACTCCGACGACGAGCAGACCCGCGCCCGCTACGAGGTCATGGAGTACCCCGTCGGCATCGCCTACTGGGCCTGGGGAACGGCGAAGCTGACCCACCTGCTCAACGGCTCTCCCGACATCGAGGAGCGCTACAAGTCCCCGGTCGACGACCTGTACGCCGACCCCGAGGTTGACGACGAGCAGTCGATCTTCCTGCTGATCAACGCGTTCGGGTTCGCCGCACTCGCGATCGGCGCGACCTGGCTGCTGTCCCGCGCCCATCCCGAGCGGCCCTGGGACGCCGCGGCCTTCGCCCTGTCCCCGACGCTGTTGCTGACCGGGCTGATCAACTGGGACCTGATCGCGGTGGCGCTGGTCGCCGGGGCACTGTGGTCGTGGTCGCGCGACCGACCACTCCTGACCGGCATCCTGATCGGCCTCGGGACCGCGGCGAAGCTCTATCCGCTCTTCCTGCTCGGCGCGCTCCTGGTGATCTGCCTGCGCCGTCGCCGCTACGCCGACTTCCTGCTCGCGACCGTCGCTGCTGTCGCGGCGTGGCTGGTCGCCAATGCCCCTGGCTACCTCACCGGGCCCGATCAGTGGAAGGTCTTCTGGTCGTTCAACTCCGAGCGCACCGCGGACCTCGGCTCGGTGTGGATGCTCATCGACCAGGCGGGCGACGTCGGCTTCACGGCCCACACGATCAACCTGTGGTCCTGGATCATCTTCGGCACCTGGTGCGCGGTGGTGTTCGTGATCGGGATGACCGCCGGTCGCGGGGTCCGGCCCGAAGCGGTGGTGCCGCGCCTGGCCCAGCTCGGCTACCTGATCGTCGTCGGCTTCCTGCTGGTCAACAAGGTCTACTCCCCGCAGTACGTCCTGTGGCTGCTGCCGCTCGCCGTCCTGGCCCGTCCGCGCTGGCGTGACCAGATCGTGTGGCAGGCCAGCGAGGTCGTCTACTTCTGCACCATCTGGTGGTACCTCGGCGGCTACCTCTCCCCCGCCGGCGGCGGCGACGCCGGGTTCTACTGGGTCGGCATCGCCATCCGCGTGCTCGGCGAGCTGTACCTCGCGGCGGTCATCGTGCGCGACATGTACCGCCCCGACAAGGACCCGGCGCGCGAGGACACCTCGCTGGAGAACGCCGTCGCCGTACGACGGGAGCGACCCGAGCGCAGCCTGGAGCTGTCCGGGTTCCGGAAGCGCTGAGCCACTGTCGTTGGTCGAGTAGCCCGAGCCCCTGGGCGAGGGCGTATCGAGACCTCTGGCCATGGTCTCGATACGTCGTCGCTCGTCCCTCGCGACGCCTGCTCGACCAACGACAGGGCGAGGCGTCAGCCGGTGACGACGACCCGGTCGAAGCTGGTGGCGGTGTAGCGGACCCGCACGTCGACGTCCTCCCCGACCTCGGGAACCCGCGATCCGTGCGGCAGGAAGAGCATCGAGGCCTGCATGTGCGGGGGCTCGGCGAAGAGCCGCTGCTTGCCGTCGATGGAGTACGGCGAGCGCACGAACCCGACCGCGTCCAGGCCGCCGCGGGCCAGGGTGGTGGCACGGGCCTTGATCGACTGCTCGCCGGTCGGTGCCTCCAGCCCGATGCCGTGCGCGGTGCCGCCGCTGACGACCAGCACGTGGCCCGACTTGGGAGCGGTGCGGCCGCGGTAGCCGAACGCATCGCCGCGTTCGACGTCGTGCACGTCCAGCACGGTCGCCGAGACGCTCAGCGCGCCCCGGTCGCCGAGCCAGAGGCCGGTGCCGATCCGCGGCCGGAACGTGAAGTCGCCGTACTGGCTGCGCAGGGTGGCGAGCTCGGCGTCGGTCAGGTGGCTGACCCACACCTCGGGCATCCCGTGCGTGGGGATCTCGGCGGCGACGAAGTCGTTCATCAGCCGGGTGACCTCGCCCAGGTGGGCGCCCTGGCCCAGCGGGAGGTGCAGGGCCAGGCCCTCGATCCGGGCGCCGGGGTGCTTGCGCAGCAGCTCGCCGGCCTCCCAGAGCTCGCGGGCGGCCATGCCATGGCGGCGCATCGAGGTCATCCGCTCGAGCACGATCCGTGCCGACGGGTCGGCGTGCAGGAGCTCGCGCAGGTCCGCGACCCGGCTGACGGTGTGCACCAGCCGGCGGGCGAGGGCGCCCTCGGGCAGGGGCACCCACGGACGCCAGGGGGTCAGCACCAGCAGGTCGCCGTGCCAGCGCTGCTCGGCCTCGGGCAGCTCGCCGTAGGTGCCGACGGCGAGGGTCCGCACGTCGTGGCCGCGGTCGGCGAGCCACTGCGCCTTGCGGGCCAGGCGGCCGAGCGTGAAGCCGTAGCCGTTGCCCTTGGCGACCGGGACGATGCCCGGGTGGGAGGAAGCGACGGTCTCGAGGTGGCCGCGCCAGCGCGGGCCGTCGACGGTCAGGGTGAGGCTCATGGTGCTCACCCCCTCCGCTGCAGGTAGAGCTGGAACGCCTTGTAGAGCGGCCGGTTGATCGGCAGGTCCCACTCGCCGGCGTACTCCACGGCCTCGCCGCCGGTGCCCACCTTGAACTGGATCAGCCCGACGTGGGCATCGTCGGAGTCGAGCGTCTCGGTGATCCCGCGCAGGTCGTAGACGGCAGCGCCGGCCTCGATCGCGTCGCGGATCATCGCCCACTGGACGGCGTTGGAGCCGCGGACCTCGCGCTTCTCGGTGGAGGAGGCGCCGTAGGAGTACCACGCGTGCTCGCCGACCCGGATCGCAATCGTCGCGGCGACCAGGTCGCCGTCGTGGCGGGCGAGCCAGAGCTTGAAGCGGTCGCCGGGGACCTCCACGTCCTCGGTGAGCGCGTCGTACATCGTCTCGAAGTAGCGCAGCGGTCGCGGCGTGAAGTGGTCGCGCTCGGCGGTGTGCACGTAGAGCTCGTGGAAGGCCTTGAGGTCCTCGCGGCCACCGACGGTGACCTCGACGCCCTCCTTGGCGGCCTTCTTGATGTTGCGGCGCCAGAGCTGGTTCATCCCCTTGAGGACCTCGTCCTCGGTGCGCTGCGCACCGGCGTCCGGGCCGTCGACGTGGCGCAGCGGGACCTGGAAGACGAACTGCGGCTGGCCGGCCGCGAAGCCGCCCTCCACGCCCTGGTGACGCCAGCCCAGCTCGTGCAGCTGCGCGGTCACGCGGGCCCCGATCGGGCTCCGCTCGGTCGGGGGGACCTGGCTGAGCAGGCGCACCTCCGGGTCGGCGATGCCCTCCTTGACCTGGGCGGTGGTCCAGCGCCGGGTCACCACGGGAGGCCCGATCCGGACGGCGAACGCGCCCTGCTCCTTCAGGTGCGCGACCATCGGGGCGAGCCAGTCCGCGAGCCGGTCGGTGTCCCAGTCGAGCACCGGGCCCTCAGGCAGGTAGGCGAGGAAGCGGTTCAGCTTCGGGAGCTTGCGGTAGAGCACGAGCGCGACGCCCTGCAGCGTCCCGGGGTCGTCGAAGAAGCCGATCGACTCGCTGCGCCACTCGCTCTTGACCTTCGCCCACCCGGGGGTCTGCAGGAAGCTCGCGGAGGGCAGCGTGGCGAGGTGCTCGCGGTGCTCGGTCGGGGTGATCGGGCGGACGCTGGGCATGGGTCCGAGGCTATCGGGCCACCCATCGGACCCGACGCCGCCTCACACCGTGCGGATCAGCTTCTTGTTGACGAACTCCTCCATGCCGAAGCGGCCCAGCTCGCGTCCGAAGCCGGATCGCTTGATCCCGCCGAAGGGCAGCTCGGCGGCGTCGAGCCCGACGCCGTTCACGAACACCATGCCCGCGTCGATCTGGTCGGCCACCCGCTGCGCCTGCGCGGCGTCCGGGGTGAAGACGTAGGAACCGAGGCCGTACGGCGTGTCGTTGGCGATCCGGATCGCGTCGTCCTCGTCGGCGGCGCGGAAGACCATCGCGACCGGCCCGAAGAGCTCCTGGCGGTACGCCGTGTTGTCGGTCGTGACGCCGGACAGCACCCCGGCCGGGTGGAAGGCCCCGTCGCGCTCACCGGCGCTGGACAGCGAGGCGCCGCCGGCCACGGCCTCGTCCACCTGGCGGCCGAGGTTGTCGGCGGCGGCCAGCGAGGACAGCGGCGAACCGGGAGTCGCAGCGAGCAGGGCCGCGGTGAAGCGGGCCACGAAGTCGTCGTACAGGTCCTCGACGACGATGAACCTCTTGCCGGCGTTGCAGGCCTGGCCGGTGTTCTCCATCCGCGCGCCGACGGCGGCCTCGACGGTCGCGTCGAGGTCGTCGCTGCCGAGCACGATGAACGGGTCGGACCCGCCGAGCTCCAGCACGACCTTCTTGAGGTTGCGACCGGCGATCTCGGCGACCGCCGCCCCGGCCCGCTCGGACCCGGTCAGCGAGACGCCCTGGACCCGGGGGTCGGCGATCACGTCGGCGACCTGCTCGTTGCTGGCGTAGACGTTGACGTAGGCGCCCTCGGGGAATCCGGCGTCGAGGAAGATCTGCTGCAGGAGGGCCGCGGAGCGCGGGCACTGCGGTGCGTGCTTGAGCACGATCGTGTTGCCGGTCGCCAGGTTCGGCGCGGCGAACCGGGCGACCTGGTAGGCCGGGAAGTTCCACGGCATGATCCCGAGCAGCACGCCCACCGGCGCGCGGCGGACGAGCGCCGTGCCCTCCCCCTCGCCGAGCTCGATCTGCTCGTCGGCCAGGAAGCGCTCGGCGTTGTCGGCGTAGTAGTCGTAGATCGCGGCGGAGAAGTCGACCTCGCCCTCCGCGTCCCCGAGCGGCTTGCCCATCTCCTCGACCATCGCCGCGGAGAGCTCGTCGCGACGCTCGAGGTGGAGCTCGGCGACGCGGTGGAGCAGCGCCGCGCGCTCGGCCGCGCCGGTGGTGCGACCCCACGAGGAGTACGCCGCTGCCGCGAGGTCGACGGCGGCGCCGACCTCGGTGTCGGTGGCGGTCGGGAAGGTCTCGACCAGCTCGCCCGTGGCGGGGTTGCGGACGGCGTACTCGGTCATGGGTGCTCCTGGGGTCGAGGGTGGGTCGAGGTGGGAGTCAGCGGGCGGGCTCGACGTCGGCGGACAGGCGTTGGGCCAGCCACACCGGGACGATCGAGAAGAGGATCAGGACGACGGCCACCACGTTGACGACCGGCGCCTGGTTGGGACGGAACATGTTGTTGAGGATCCAGATGGGCAGCGTGTTCGCACCGCCACCGGCGGTGAAGGTGGTCACGATGATCTCGTCGAAGCTCAGCGCGAAGGCCAGCATGCCACCGGCCAGAAGGGCCGATCGGAGCTGCGGCAGGGTGATCAGGCGGAACGTCGTGAACACACCGGCGCCGAGGTCGGCGGAGGCGTCCTCGAGGCTGGTGCCCATCCTGCGCAGCCGGGCCTGCACGTTGTTGAAGACCGTGACGATGCAGAAGGTGGCGTGCGCGATCACGATCGTCCACAGCGACAGGTCGATGCCGAGGATCCCACGGAAGCCGTTGTTGAGCGCGATGCCGGTGACCACGCCGGGCAGCGCGATCGGCAGGATCACGAGCAGGTTCACCGAGTGCTTGCCGAAGAACGAGTAGCGCTGCAGGGCGATCGCGAGCAGGGTGCCGAGCACGAGGGCGATCCCGGTGGCGATCGCCGCGACCTGGAGGCTGGTCACCAGCGCCTCCCGGGCGCCGGCGCTCTGCGCGGCCCGCTCCCACCACTCGAAGGTCACGCCGCGGGGCGGCCAGGTCATCGACTGGCTCGGGTTGACCGAGTTGGCGACGACGACGAGCAGGGGCAGGTAGATCAGGCCCAGCACCCCGAAGGTGATGACGGCCAGGATCCGCTTGGTCGTGGTGCTGAGCGTCATCAGATGTTCTCCAGGGCGCCGGTACGACGGATGGCGGTCAGCAGCACCAGCATCACCACGATCGGGATCATCGCGATCGCCGCGGCGAGGGGCAGGTTGTTGGCCGCGCCCGCGTTGACGAAGACGAGGTTGCCGAGCATCTGGTTGGCGCCGCCGACGATGTTGACGGTGATGTAGTCGCCCATCGTGAGCGAGAAGCTGAAGATCGCGCCGGCGACGATGCCCGGCACCAGCAGGGGCATCACGATCGAGCGCAGCACCATCGATCCGGGGGCGCCGAGGTCTCCGGCCGCCTCGAGGAGCGAGTCGGGGACCCGCTCGAGGGCCGCGAAGATCGGCAGGATCACGTAGGGCAGCCAGAGGTAGGACTGCGTGATGACCACGGCGGTCAGCCCGTAGCCGGGAGAGCCGAGGCCGGTCCACTCGGCCAGTCCGCCCTCGGAGAGCACGACCCGCCACGAGAAGACCTTGACCAGGTAGCTCGCCCAGAGCGGGGTCAGCACGGCCACGACCAGCATCCGCCGGGCGCGGGGCGTGGCGACCTTGGCCATGTAGAAGGCGATCGGCAGGGCGATCGCCACGTCGATCACGGTGACCGCCAGGGCCACGCCGATCGTGCGGACGGTGACGTTGCGGTAGACCTCGTTCTCGATGAGCGTGCGGAAGTTGTCCAGCGTCCACGTGCGGTCGATCTCGCTGCTGAGGCTGTCCACCGACCACAACGAGGTGATCAGCAGCGCGGCCAGCGCGACGACGTACACGAGGACCATCCAGGCGAGCGGCGCGGACAGCAGGAGGCTCAGCCGCAGCCACACCATGCGGTGCAGCAGCCGGGAGCCCGGCCGGGCCACCGGCCCCCGCAGTGCGGGGGCCGGCGCCTGGTCGGTGTCGGGGACGGTGGACGTCATGATCAGCCCTTGATCTCCGTCCACGCCTGGGTCCACTGGGCGTAGTCGGTGCACTCGACGTCGGTACGGCCGTCCAGGCACTCCTTGATCGGCGTGCGCCAGAACCAGAGCTGCTTCGCGTACTCCTCGTCACCGGCGTGGAAGGTGTCGCAGTGCTTCGGGTCGGTCGTCTGCGCACAGGCCTCGGGGCTGTTGGGCGCCTCGCCGAAGTACTCCGTCGCCTGGGCGTTCGCCTTGGGGCTCAGGATGTAGTCCATCCACTTGTACGCGCAGTTCGGGTTCTCCGACTGCGACGACAGCATCCACGTGTCGTTCCACGCAGTCGCGCCCTCGGTCGGGAGGGTCACGTCGACGTCCTTGTTCGTGACGTTGTTCTTGATGACCTGCCAGGTCGTGCCGACGACGGAGTCGCCGGTCTCGAAGGCCTGGATCTCCTTGAGGTAGTCCGACCAGTACTCGCCGACGTACTGGCGCTGCTCCTTGAGCAGGGCGGAGGCCGCGGCGAGCTGGTCCTCGTCGAGCGCGTAGGGGTTCTCGATGCCCAGGTCGGGTTGGGTCTTCATCAGGTAGAGCGCGGCGTCGGCGATGTAGATCGGCGAGTCGTACGCCGTGACCTTGCCCTTGTTCTTCTCGAGCTCGGCCTTGTCGAAGACCGCTCCCCAGGACGTGGGCGCCGTGTCGAAGTTCTTCTTGTTGTACATGAGCAGGTTGGCGCCGTAGCCGTGCGGGACGCCGTAGTTCTTCCCGTCCAGCGAGTTCCACTCGGTGTCCTTGAGGAAGTCGAAGACGTTCTCGTAGTTGGGCACGAGGTCGGTGTTGATCGCCTGCGCCTCGTCGGAGGCGATCAGGCGCAGCGACAGGTCGCCGGAGGCGGCGATGACGTCGTACTCACCGGACTTGGCGAGGTTGAGCGCCTCGTCGGAGGTGCCGTAGACCTTGCTGGTGACCTCGCAGCCGGAGTCCTTCTCGAACGCCGAGACCCAGTCCACGGCCGGGTCGTTGCTGCCGTCCTCGACGTAGCCGGGCCACGCGAGGATCGAGACCTGGCCCTCGGACTTGCCGAGCTCCTCGACCGCATCGGTCTTCTTGTCGTCGTCACTGCTGCCACAGGCGGCCAGTGCGGAGACCGACAACAGGGACAGACAGGCCACGGCCACGCGGCCGCGCCGGAAGGGTGTTTTCATCGACTGTCTCTTTCTGGTTGGGGATTCTCGGTGGTGCGGGAGCTGCAGGGGTCAGGAGACCGTTGGTCGAGGAGGTCGCGCAGCGACCGTCTCGAGACCTGGTGGGTCCTCAGGTCAGGGCGACGACGTCGGCGCGGGCGAAGCGCACCGTCACGTGGTCGCCGCGGTGCTCGGCGGAGTCGAGGGAGCCGGTGGACTGCTCGAGCGCGACCAGCTCGATGCCGTCGTCGGTGCGCAGGTGCACGCGGTTGCCGGCGCCTAGGTAGATGGTCTCGGTGACCACGGCGCCCAGCCGGATCTCGCCCTCGGTGGGGGCGCGGGTGTCGCTCGCCGCCGAGAGGCGGAGCCGTTCGGGCCGTACGGCGTGCTCGGCGGAGACACCCAGCAGGCGGGCGGAGGTCGCGGAGTCGAAGAGGTTGGTGGTGCCGACGAAGCCGGCGACGTACGCCGAGGTGGGGTTCTCGTAGATCTCGCGGGGGGAGCCGAGCTGCTGGATCCGGCCGGCGTCGAAGACGGCGATCCGGTCGCTGAGGGTCAGCGCCTCCTCCTGGTCGTGGGTGACGAACACGAAGGTGATGCCCAGGGAGCGCTGGAGCTGCTTGAGCTCGACCTGCATCTGCTCACGGAGCTTGAGGTCGAGGGCACCGAGCGGCTCGTCGAGCAGCAGGACCCGCGGCTCGAGCACGATCGCGCGGGCCAGGGCGACGCGTTGTCGCTGCCCGCCGGACAGCTGGGTGGGGCGACGGGCGCCGAGGTGGCCCAGCTGGACGGTGTCCAGCGCGTGCTGGGCACGTTCGCGGCGCTCCTTCTTGCCGAGCCCACGAACCCGCAGCCCGTAGGCGACGTTGTCCAGCACGCTCATGTGCGGGAAGAGCGCGTAGTCCTGGAAGACGGTGTGCACGTCGCGCTCGAACGGCGCGCTGCGGGTCACGTCGGTGCCGCCGAGCTCGACGGTGCCCGCCGTGGCGGTCTCGAAGCCGGCGATCAGACGCAGGACGGTGGTCTTGCCGGAGCCGGACGGTCCGAGCATCGAGAAGAACTCGCCGTCGGCGATGTCGAGGTCGACGCCGTCCACGGCGGCGACGTCACCGAAGTGCTTGACCAGTCCGCGGAGCCGGATGGCGGGCTGCGAGGTCCCGGTCGAGGTCGTCGAGGTCCCGGACGCGGGGCCGGGCGTGGGGCCCGGAGTGGGGATCGTGGCGTGGGTCACGCCAAAAACATATGACTCCAGAGGTTATATGTCTAGAGTCTCACCTGTAACGTTTGTGTGACCACGACCGGCCTGCGACGCCAGCGGTCCCGAGGCCCGGGAGGGATGGATGACCGCCACCTCCAGCCCACGGCACGGCACCCGGACGCGCGGCGCAATCTTCGCCCCACTCGAGGACGTCGGCCGCGCGGTGCGCGTCGAGCAGCGCCTCGCGGACGCGATCCGCTCCGGTGTGCTCCGCGACGGCGAGCGTCTGCCCAGCGAGTCCGAGCTCGCCGCGATGCTCGGCGTCGCGACCGTCACCGCCCGCGAGGCGCTGGTCTCCTTGCGGGCCCAGGGCCTGATCTCCACGATCCGCGGACGCAACGGCGGCAGCTACGTCACCCGCGCCAACCTGCACGATCCCGATGCCCAGGCGGCCCGGCTCGCGGCGATGTCACGCGTCGAGCTGCACGACCGCGGCACGCTCCACCTGGTGATCCTCACGGGCTGCGCCGAGCTCGCCGCCGAGTTCGCCGATGGCGCCGATGTCGATCTGCTGGCCTCCCTCCTCCCGGTCGCCGACGACGTCGACCCCGGTCACTGGCGCCACGCCGATGCCGAGCTGCACCTGACCCTCGCGGCGCTGAGCCAGTCCGCCCGGATGACCCGGCAGGTGGTCGGTCTCGAGGCCGACTTCGGCGCCCTGCTGCGCCAGCCGCTCGGCGACCCGGAGTTCCAGGACTTCACCCGGAACTGTCACGAGGAGCTGTTCACCGCGTTGCGGGCTCACGACGGGGCAGGCGCCAGGGGCGCCGTACGACGCCAGCTCGCGGGCGCTCTCGACGAGCTCGCCCTGCTGCACGCGTCATATCGATGACATCTCGAACCGGGCGTGCTCCTTGACAGGGGTCGCGGCGGTGACGTTCGGTAGCGATCAGGGCCCGGCTCGGCGGGGTCCCGGAAGGAGTGTGGCCATGGGGTCGATGCTGATCGAAGGAGCGAGCGGTCCGGCGTCACCGGCTGCGCTGGCCTGCGCCCGCGAGGTGGACGCCTACTTCCAGAGCGTCATCGCGGCGCTCGAGGTCGTGCGGGACGGCCTTGCCGAGGTGTGCTCACGCGAGGCGCTGCTCGCCGCCGACCTGGTCGCGTCGGCACACCCGCTCACCCGCGACCTGCTCGACGGGCTCCCCCTCTTCGGCGGCGGCTTCGTCGCCGCGCCCGGCTTCCTCGCCGACCACCACCTCTACCTCGCGTGGTGGCAGGGCGAGGAGCAGCAGCTCTTGGCGCAGTCGGCCGTCTCCGGCTCCGGCGACCCGGTCGACTACGGCCGCGTGGAGTGGTACCGCACCCCGGTCGAGTCGGGCCGGCCGCACGTGACGGGTCCGTACGTCGACTACGTCTGCAGCGATGAGTACATGCTCACCACCACCCTCCCGGTGGAGGTGGACGGGCGCGTGGTCGGCGTGGTCGGCGCGGACACCCTGCTCGACACCTTCGAGTCGCTGATGCTGGGCGCGGTCCGCGAGGCCGGCGCCACCGTGGTCAACCAGGCCTTCCGGGTCGTCCTGTCGGCCGATCCCCGGGTGCCGACCGGGCGACTGGTGGCGCCCGAGCAGCGGGGCGCGCTGATCCCGTGCGGCGAGCTGCCGCTCAGTGTGCTGATCGGCTGACGCCGCTCAGCACCCGGGTCACCAGGTGCCGCCCTTCCAGGATCCGTTGAGGTAGATCTCGATCCACGCCCCGTGGCTCGAGACTGCCTTGATGTTGCGGGCCAGGTGCTTGAGCTGATTGCCGGCCCACTGGCACAGCGGCTTGGGCACGTACCTGCTGCAGGCGGCGACCGCGACGGTGATCAGGCCCTTGGCGATGTCGAGCCCGGTGATCTTGATCCAGGCGCGGCGGTAGCGGGAGTCGTAGCCGTACTGGAGCACCTGCTCGGTGGTGACCGCTGTGCTCACCGAGGCGAAGGTCGCTTGGAGTGCCTCCAGGTGCGCGGCTTCGACGTCCGGGAGGCCCTCATCCGCGAGGGTGCCGAACTCGGGCTCGGTCTGACCGTCGTACACGAGTGTGTCGCTCACGTGCGGGCCTCGGGCGCCTTCGTCGCCGGAACTGGTCAGTGCGGCGAGGCCCACCAGCAGCGCGAGCGCCGCGAGCATGGCTACGGCTGCGGTCGTCATCCGCATCGTCGTGTTCGTCATCTTTCCTCCAGGAGGTGTGACCCGAGTTGGTGATTCCGGTCGGGAGCGACCGGTCCACCGAAGGTAGGACCACGGCCACTAACTGTCAAGCATGTACAGTTAAATGTTCACAGATCAAAGGCCCTCTGACGGGAGAACTGAGCGTGATAGCGTCGTTGATGAACTGTTGATCGATGCGAAGGAACAGGGTCGTGGCACGTCCGAGCAGGGCTGACCAGGGACGAGCACGGGAATGCCTGGTGCGCGCCGGGGTCGAGGTGGCCACTGCCCACCTCGAGGAGAGGTCCAACGGCGGATCCCTGATCGACTTTCCGATCGACCGGGTCCTGAGCCGGGCCGGGGAACTCTGGGACGGTGGTGCGCGCGGCGGAAGAGGTGCGTTCTCGCGAACCACCTTGGTCAATCACTTCGAGGGGGTCGATGCCTTTCGGATCGAGGTGATGTCGCAACTCCACGCAGGAGATCTCGAGGAGTCCGCGCACCTGACCGATTTCGTACGTCGCGTGGACGACGAGCTGATCCCCGGCGCCTCCCTGCCGACGGTGCGCGACGACTTCTCCAGAGGCGACGTCGCGGCGATGACGGAACACCCGTCGCGGACCCGGCAGTGGCTGGAGCTGCACAGCCGCATCGGCGACGACGAGCGGTATGCCGACATCGTGCGGCAGGTCTACCGCGCCTACGACGACAGGCTCCGCCCCTCGCTGCTGCGGGAGCTCGACAGGCGTGGACGTCGCTTGCGGGACTCCATCACCGTCGACGACCTCCTGCGGGCGCTGACAGCGCTGACCGAGGGGACGGCGGTGCGGGTCCTGGCCGAGAACCTCGACGAGGCGGCGCGCGCTGGTGCGGTCGCGGGAGCCGCGGCCGAGGCCGTCATCATGGGCCTCACTGAGCCAGTGCCCGATTGAGTCGTGCCAGCGATCTCGCTCAGAGGCGCTCGCGCAGCCAGGCGAAGTCGGTGACGTGCTCCTCGGCACCGCCGGGGGTCTCGCACACCACGGGTGCGGCGGCATCACCGATGACCTGGGCGAGCAGGTCGGGGTCGATCTGCCCCGAGCCGAAGTTGGCGTGGCGGTCGGCGCCCGAGTCGAAGGCGTCGCGGCTGTCGTTGGCGTGGACCAGGTCGATCCGGCCGGTGATCGCCAGGACGTCGGCGACGATCGTCTCCAGCGCGTTGCCGCCGGCGTGGGCATGGCAGGTGTCGAGGCAGAACCCGACCATGTCGGCACCCTCGGCCCTGGAGATCGCGTCCCAGGTGCCCTTGATCCGGTCGAGGTAGCGCGTCATCGCGTTGGTGCCGCCGGCGGTGTTCTCGATGAGCAGCGGGACCTTGATGTCGGTCGCCTCGATCGCCTTGCGCCAGTTGTCGAAGCCCTTGGCCGGGTCGTCGTCGTCGGTGACGTGCCCGCCGTGCACGATCAGACCCTTGGCACCGATCTCGGCCGCTGCGTCCATGTGCTGCTGCAGGAGCTTGCGGCTCGGGATCCGTTGGCGGTTGTTGGTCGTGGCGACGTTGATCAGGTACGGCGCGTGGACGTAGAGGTCGACCCCCGCGTCCTCGGCCGCGGCCTTCAGCGCGGCCACGCCGCCGTCGTACGCGAGGACGGGACCCTTGTAGGACTGCGGATTGCCGAGGAAGAACTGCACGAGGGGGGCGTTGCGGGCCGCCGCCTCCGCGAGCGGGTCGGTCTGGTCGACGTGGGCTCCGATGCGCAGCTCGCTCATGGGGCTCACTGTAGGGAGCGCCGGGGACAGCCGGAGATGCCCCGGCTCGATTGGGTGAGCGGCTCGCGGAGGGGTTAACCTCTCCTGTCCGGTGCCGTCAGGCGCCGTACACCTGTGCGCCCGGTCCGAAACCGGTGCGCACTGGCAGAGCCCTCCTGCCGCGGAAAGTCCGTGGCCGCCAAGTCCAGAGGAGGTGGAGACCGCTTTGCGCAACTATGAAGTCGTGGTCATCCTCGACCCGAGCCTCGACGAGCGTACGGTTCAGCCGTCGCTCGACAAGTACCTCAATGTCGTCCGCAACGACGGTGGAACCGTCGACAACGTCGACATCTGGGGCAAGCGTCGTCTTGCCTACGAGATCAAGAAGAACGCCGAAGGCATCTACGCGATCATCAAGCTCACCGCGGCGCCCGCGACGGTCGACGAGTTCGACCGTCAGCTGACCCTCAACGAGTCGATCCTGCGGACCAAGGTCATCCGACCGACCGTCTGAGGTTCCACGGATCCACCCTCCCCGGGACTGCCCTGTGGATTGCGACTGTTCAATGTCGGAACCTCAGGACACGATGGGGCCCGTTGTCCGGGACTGACCCGGACGGGCCACTCGATCCCACCCTCACCAGGAGACCACCATGGCTGGCGACACCGTCATCACCGTTATCGGCAACCTGACCGACGACCCGGAGCTTCGCTTCACTCCGTCGGGCGCTGCGGTTGCCAATTTCACGGTGGCGTCGACCCCGCGCACCTTCGACCGCCAGACCAGCGAGTGGAAGGACGGGGAGACCCTGTTCCTTCGTTGCTCGGTCTGGCGCCAGGCGGCCGAGAACGTCGCGGAGTCGCTTCAGAAGGGCATGCGCGTCGTCGTGCAGGGCCGGCTCGTGTCGCGCTCGTACGACGACCGTGAAGGCCAGAAGCGCACGGTCAACGAGCTGCAGGTCGACGAGATCGGCCCGTCGCTCACCTGGGCAACTGCCAAGGTCACCCGCGCCAACCGCTCCGGCGGACCTGGCGGCGGCGGTGGCGGCGGTGGTTACGGCGGTGGCGGTGGCCAGGCTGGCGGCGGTCGTCCCGCAGCCGGCGGCGACCCGTGGGGTGGCGGCGCTCCGGCGTCGTCCGGTGGTGGATCCAACGCAGGGGGCGGTGCGCCGGCTGGCGACCCGTGGGCAGCACCGGGTGTCTCCGGCGCTGACGAGCCCCCTTTCTGAGCACTACCAACATCAACCATTCCGGCCGTCGTTTGACTGACACGGCCGGGCTCTGAGGAGGAGCACCACAATGGCGAAGGCAGTCGTCCGCAAGCCGAAGAAGAAGGTTTGCCAGTTCTGCAAGGAGAAGGCCACCGGTGTCGACTACAAGGACACCAACCTTCTGAAGAAGTTCATCTCCGACCGCGGCAAGATCCGCGCCCGTCGGGTGACCGGCAACTGCGTCCAGCACCAGCGTGACATCGCCATTGCGGTGAAGAACGCTCGTGAGGTCGCGCTGCTGCCCTACACCTCCAGCGGCCGCTGAGCGCCCGGTAGAGAAGGAGAGCTGACTCTATGAAGATCATCCTGACCCAGGAGGTCGAGAACCTCGGCGCTGCTGGCGACGTGGTCGAGGTCAAGGACGGCTACGGCCGCAACTACCTCATCCCCCGTGGCTTCGCGATCCGCTGGACGCGTGGCGCCCAGGCGCAGGCCGACTCGATCAAGGCTGCTCGTTCCGCGCGCGCCGTCCGCGACGAGGCCCACGCCTCGGAGCTGAAGGCCAAGCTCGAGGGCGCCCCCGTCGACGTCAAGGTCAAGGCGGGCCAGGGCGGCCGCCTGTTCGGCGCGGTCACCCCCGCCGACATCGCCGCCGCGCTCGGCGAGGCTGCCGGCGAGGCGATCGACAAGCGGACCATCGTCCTCGGCAACCCGATCAAGGCGCTGGGCAACCACGCCGTGTCGGTCAAGCTGCACGACGACGTCTCGGCCGCGGTCGCGCTCAACGTGATCCCTGTCTGAGGTTCCTCGCGAACTGACGCAGATGCATCGGCGTGGCCGGTCCCCTCGGGGGCCGGCCACGTGGCATTTTTGGGAGCACTTCCCCAGCATCAGGAGCTTCCCATGCGTGTACGCCGTGCCTGGCCCGTTGCCGCCCTCCTCCTCGCCCCGGTCCTCGCCGGGTGCGGTGACGACGAGCCCTCTGCCGAACAGACCCCCTCCGAGAGTGGATCGCCGAGCCCGTCGGTGACCCCGACGCCGTCGCCGAGCGAAACCTCCGAGGCGCCGTCCGAGCCGCCCAGCTCCGCGGCGCCTGCGCTGCCCACTGCCTGCGAGCTGGTCACCGCCGACACCCTGGCCAAGGCCCTCGGCGTGAGCTTCGCGGCCGGCGAGCCCGGCGGCGGGTCGACGGAGGAGAACGGCATCGCCTGGAAGAGCGACAACTGCTCCTTCGAGGCCGAGGACCTGATGGAGGTCAAGGTCAAGATCACCGGACCCGACGACTTCACCACGGGCACCTTCAGCTGCCCCCAGCCCACCGAGGTCGCAGCGATCCTCGAGCCGGCCGACGACGTCGCCGGCGCCACCGAGGGCTGGTGGAAGGTCAGCGACTCCCCGCCGCTCGAGGCGACCCTGCGCGCCTGCTCCCCGACGGTCAACGTGGACGTCGACTTCGAGTACGAGGACGGCGTCGACTACGAGGGTGACCCGCGCCAGCAGGCCGCCCAGATCGCGGAGTTCGTGCTGGCTGCCCTCGCCGGCGACTGACCTGGTGCGCGCCTAACCGGCGGACACCTCGGGATCGACCGGCTCCGGCGCACCCGCCCACGGCTTCGCGCCGTGCAGTGCGCCGAGCAGGATGACGAGGAGCACGCCGCCGAGGCCGATCGTCCCGGCGCCGTACAACCAGGTCCACTCAGCGCTGTTGTAGAGCACGTTGGCGACGAGTGCGGCGAGGATCGCGACCTCCGCGAGGCGCCACCACCAGCCGCTGCGGGCTCCGGCCTGCAGCGCCTGGGCGGCCATCGCGTGGCAGAGCGCGGCCTGGAAGCCGAGCGCCGGCAGCGAGGACGCCCACACCACCGCAGGGTCGGCATCGTCGAGCCACGCACGCGCGTCGGGAGCCGACAGCACGCCGGCCATCAGCAGCGCGAGGACGACGAGGTACCACTGGGTCAGGCGCAACGGCAGGTCCGGGACGTTCCTGCTGAGCTGGGACCAGCCGAGCAGGACGAAGAGCATCCCGAGGACCTCCGAGACGTCCCAGGCGTCGTCGGGGGCAGCGGTGAAGATGACGATGGCCAGGCCGATCGCGATCCAGTAGAGCGGCTTCACGCGCCCGCCCCGGTGACCAGCCAGCGGTCGGTGCCTGCCCGGTGAACGAGCGTCACCAGGCGTCCACCCATGAACAGCACGCCGAAGGCGACCCACACCCACGGGAGTCCGGCGCCCAGCGCACTCGTCAGCAGCACGACCGGAGCGTAGCCGCCCAGCACGATGAGGCCGGCGAGGGCGAGGTACCTGCCGTCACCGGCTCCGATCAGGACTCCGTCGAGCACGAACACCACACCGGCAATGGGCTGCGCGGCCGCGGCGACGAGCAGCACCGGGACCAGGGCGTCGCGCACCCCCTGGTCGGGGGTGAACAGGATGCCGAGCCAGGGACTGCTGGCCGCGAGGAGCAGGCCGGTCACCACGCCGCTGACCACACCCCAGCGCACCATGCGGGCGGTCACCGCGCGGGTCGCCGGGATGTCGCCGGCGCCCAGATGTCGCCCGGTGATCGCCTGGGCGGCGATCGCGATCGCATCCAGCACGTAGGCCAGGAAGGCCCAGATCGTGAACGCCAGCTGGTGGGTGGCGATCGGTACCTCGTCCCCGCCCGACCCGGTGAGGTCCGTCGCGGAGATGACCACCGCCCAGGTGGTGACCAGGATCGACGCGCGCAGGGTGAGGGTGCGGATGAGGAGGGGTACGCCGGCCCGACCGGCCGCGCGGATGCCGGGCAGGTCGGGCCGCAGCGAGGCACCCTCCCGTCGGGCACCGCGCATCACGGTGACGACGAGTGCGACCGCCATCAGGACCTGGGCGATGACCGAGCCGAGGGCGGACCCGGCCAGCTCCAGCCGCGGAACCGGCCCGGCGCCGTACACGAGCAGGACGTTGAGGACGAGGTTCGCGATGTTGCCGAGGACGGCGACGACGAGTGGCGTGCGGACGTCCTGCAGGCCGCGGAGGACACCGGTGCTGGCGAGCACCAGCAGGAGCGGGGTGATGCCGGCGGCGGCGATGCGGAGGTAGGTCGTCGCGGCGTCCTGCACCCCCTCGGAGGCGCCGAAGGCGCTCACCAGTGGTCCGGCGAGCAGGCTGGTCGCGAGGGTGACGGGCACGCCGATCGCCACCGCGAGCCAGAGTCCGTCGATGCCGAGGGCGAGTGCCTCGCGCCGCCGGCCGGCGCCGAGCTGGCGGGCGACACCGGCCGTGGTGCCGTAGGCGAGGAAGACGCACAGGCCCACGACCGTGGTCAGCACGGTGCCCGCGAGGCCGAGTCCGGCGAGCTCGCGGGTGCCGAGGTGACCGACCACGGCGGCATCGCCGAGCAGGAAGAGCGGCTCGGCGACCAGGGCCAGGAAGGCTGGGAAGGCGAGCCGGGCGATCTCTCGATCCAGGGAGCGGCGCCGCTGAGGGGTGCTCGTCATCGGATCCGATACCCGACCGGTGGATAACTCGCTATCAATTGTGGAAAGTCCCTCCTGTGCACCGCTGGACAGCAGGGTGTCCGGGGAGAGCGGTGGTGTCGCCCGGATGACCGCAAGGTGAACGAGATCACACCGAAAGAATTTCTGTTGCACACCTGTGGAATCACGTTTCCGCAGGTCAGAGGCAGTTTGGTGGCGAACTGGCCGTCTGGTTCCACAGCTTCCTCCCCAGCCCGTGCACACCATTGCAGCGTGTCGTCCACCGGTGATGGCGAGTTATCCACAGGTCCTGTGGACAACGGGGCCTCGTGGGCTTTTCGCACAGCCCTCCACCCCCGTAGTTTCGTTCGCGCGGGGGGATGGATCGGACCCCCTTCGCACGATGGTCACCGTACGACGTGCCCATGCGCCACGGCGGCGCCCCCCGCGATCGACCAGGAGACGGAGCACCCCGTGAGCCTCACCGACGACCCGCCGTCGTGGACCGCTGCCCCCCCGGACGAGTGGGGGGACGGTCCGGCGACGTACGCACCCGGCGAGGCACCCCAGCAGCCCGGTGGCCGGATGCCTCCGCAGGACATGGCGGCCGAGCAGTCCGTGCTCGGTGCGATGCTCATCTCCAAGGACGCCATCGCCGATGTCGTCGAGTCCATCCGGGGCGTCGACTACTACCGCCCGGCCCACGAGGAGATCCACGAGGCGATCCTCGACCTGTTCGGTCGCGGCGAGCCGGCGGACATGGTCACCGTCGCCGGTGAGCTCCAGCGCCGCGGCCAGCTCCAGAAGATCGGTGGCGCGGGCTACCTCCACACGCTCGCGGCCAACGTCCCGATCGCGGCCAACGCCGGCTTCTACGCCGAGATCGTCTACGAGAAGGCGATCCTGCGCCGCCTGGTCGAGGCGGGCACCAAGATCGTCCAGATCAGCTACGCCGGCGAGGGCGAGATCGACGGCATCGTCAACGAGGCGCAGTCGGAGATCTACAAGGTCACCGACCGCAACAAGTCCGAGGACTACGCGCCGCTGAGCGACATCATGGACGGTGTCCTCGACGAGATCGAGGCGATCGAGAACCGGGAGACCGGGATCTACGGCGTCCCGACCGGCTTCGCCGACTTCGACGAGCTCACCAACGGCCTGCACGCCGGCCAGATGATCGTCGTCGCGGCCCGGCCCGCCATGGGCAAGTCGACGCTGGCACTGGACTTCTGCCGGGCTGCCGCCATCCACAACAACCTGACCGCCGCCTTCTTCAGCCTGGAGATGACGCGCGCCGAGATCGTGATGCGTCTGCTCTCGGCCGAGGCGCGCATCCCGCTGAACCACATCCGCAACGGCAAGATGGGCACCGAGGAGTGGGACCGCCTCGCCCGTCACGTCGCGAAGGTGTCCTCCGCGCCGATGTTCATCGACGACTCCCCCAACATGACGATGACCGAGATCCGCGCGAAGGCGCGCCGGCTCAAGCAGAAGCACGACCTGCGGATCATGGTCATCGACTACCTCCAGCTGATGAGCTCGGGCAAGAAGGTCGAGTCCCGTCAGCTCGAGGTCTCGGAGTTCTCCCGTCAGATGAAGCTGCTGGCCAAGGAGCTCGAGATCCCGATCATCGCGCTGTCCCAGCTGAACCGTGGTCCCGAGCAGCGTGCGG
Source organism: Nocardioides sp. Root190 (assembly GCF_001428565.1). Taxonomy (GTDB): domain Bacteria; phylum Actinomycetota; class Actinomycetes; order Propionibacteriales; family Nocardioidaceae; genus Nocardioides. The sequence continues at coordinate 851,024 of NZ_LMIA01000010.1, forward strand.
ACAAGCGTCCGGCCATGAGCGACCTTCGTGAGTCGGGATGCCTGACGGCCGACACCCGCCTGATGCGGGCCGACACCAATGCCGAGATCAGTCTCGGCGAGCTGATGGCGACCGGCGCGACGGACGTGCCGGTGTGGGCGCTCGACGAGCGGCTCAAGCTGGTTCCTCGGACGCTGACGCACGCCTTCCCGAGCGGCACGAAGCAGGTCTTCGAGGTGACGCTCGCGTCCGGGCGACGGGTCAAGGCGACCGGCAACCACCCGTTCCTGACCTACGACGGCTGGATGCCCCTGGCCGAGCTCGAGGTCGGCAGCCGCGTCGGGTCCGTCCGACACGTCCCGCCGCCCCTGGAGATCACGCCCCGTGACGAGGACGAGATCGTCGTGCTGGCACACCTGCTGGGTGACGGCTCGTTCGTGAAGCGTCAGCCGATTCGCTACGCGACCACGGACGAGGCCAACCTGACCGCCGTGAGCGAGGCGGCGGCCCGCCGCTTCGGCATCACCGCGGTTCGTGACGACTACCCCGCGGCGCGAGTCACGACCCTCCGGTTGCCCGCGCCGTACCGACTGGCACGCGGCCGGCGCAACCCGATCGCCGCATGGCTCGACGAGGACGGACTCTTCGGCCTGCGTTCGCACGAGAAGTTCGTGCCGGACTGGGTCTTCGGTCTTCCCAAGGAGCAGGTCGGACTCTTCCTGCGTCACATCTGGGCGACGGACGGCTGCGTGCACGTCGACAAGTCCGGCACCGGCCGCGTCTACTACTCCTCGACCAGCCGCCGACTCGTCGACGACCTGGCCCGCCTGCTGGCCCGCTACAACGTCTTCACCCGGATCAAGCGGGTCCGCAAGGAGGGCTACCGCGACGGCTGGCACCTGCACATCTACGGTGTGGAGAACCAGCTCCGCTTCGTCGACGAGATCGGGGTCCACGGCGCTCGTGGAGCGATCGCAGACCGTCTGGGCGAGACCATCCGTGAGGTGTCCCCCAACACCAATGCCGACACGATCCCGGTCGATGTGTGGGACGACGTCCGCACCATCCTGAGTGACCAGGGCGTGACCCATCGCGAGTTCGCGGCGGCCATGGGCACGCAGTTCTCCGGCTCGACCATGTGGAAGCGCGCACCGAGTCGGCAGCGACTGGCGAAGGTCGCGGCAGTGCTCGACTCGGCCGAGCTCGACGTCCTGGCGACCAACGACGTCTACTGGGACAAGATCGTCTCCGTCGAGCCGATCGGCGAGCACCCGGTCTACGACGCCACCGTCCTGGGCGTGCACAACTTCGTGGCCGAGGGCATCGCCCTGCACAACTCGATCGAGCAGGATGCCGACATGGTGGTCCTGCTCCACCGCGACGACGTCTACGAGAAGGAGTCGACCCGCCCCGGCGAGGCCGACCTGATCGTCGCCAAGCACCGCAATGGCGCGACCCGCGACATCGTGGTGGCCTTCCAGGGTCACTACAGCCGGTTCGTGGACATGGCGCACTGACGACACGACGTCGACGACCTGCCCAATCTGGGTGACGCCAGCGGCGCGCGTGCCTCCTAGCCTCGAAGCAGGCGATACGGAGGACGTCGATGCATCTCTTTGCGCACCCGCGACGTGGGACTCTCGCCTGCCTGAGTGTCCTGCTCTTCGGAGCGGCGCTGCTGGTGGCGGCGCCGACCCCGGCGGTCAGCCCGCCCGGGACGCCGTACGCCTGGGGCGGCAATGTCTTCGGCGAGCTCGGTGACGGCACCACGTCGCCCCACCGCACGGCCGCGCCGGTGACCGGCCTGAGCGACGTGGTGGACCTGCACACGGGTCGTGAGCACACCGTCGCCCTGCGTGCCGACGGAACGGTGATGACGTGGGGCAGCAACCAGATGGGTCAGCTGGGCGGGGGTACGACGGGCGGCCTGCGTCCTGCGCCTGCCGCCGTGGCCGGGCTCACCGATGTGGTGATGGTGTCCACGGGGCACTACCACTCGCTCGCCCTCCGCGCGGACGGGTCGGTGTGGACCTGGGGCTACAACCACGTCGGCCAGCTCGGCGACGGGACCACGACCAACCGGAACCGTCCGGTGCTGGTCTCCGGGACCCGCACCTATTCGTGGGTCGCCGCGGGTCGCGACATGAGCTACGCGGTGGCCACCGACGGCTCGGTCTGGGCCTGGGGCCTCAACGGTGACGGTCAGCTGGGCGACGGCACGACCACCAACCGCGCCGTCCCCGTGCAGGTGGGCGGTCTGAGCGACATCGTCCAGGTGTCGGGCGGTCGTGACCACGGGCTCGCCCTCGCCGGCGACGGCACCGTGTGGGCGTGGGGCTGGAACGCCTACGGACAGCTCGGTGACGGCACGCTCACCGATCGGCTGAGCCCCGTCCAGGTCACCACCGGAGCGAGGATGGTCGCCTCCGGCGCCCACCACTCCTACGCGCTCCGGTCAGACGGTCGGGTGCTGGCGTGGGGTCGCAACTACCGCAACGAGCTCGGCGACGGGACCACGACCCAACGCACCCGACCGGTGCTGGTGAGCGGCGTCGCCGGCGCGGTCGCGATCGGCTCGGGCCGCGACCACGGACTCGCCGCGCTGGCCGACGGCACGGTCCGCTCGTGGGGGCACAACAGCTCCGGCCAGCTCGGGGACGGGACGGTGACGAGTCGCTCCACGGCGGTGACCGCGCTCGGGGTGACGGGCGCGAGCCGGGTGAGCGGCGGTGCGGAGTTCTCCGTCGCCCTGTCGACAGGGACGCCGCCACCGACCGGCGAGAACGCCGAGTTCCGGGCGAGCGCGGGGGCCACGCGCAACGCCTCCTCGATCGCGGTGAGGATCCCGGCGGCGGTGCAGACCGGGGATGCCCTGGTGCTGTTCGTGTCGACCAACCGGCTGGCGTCCTTCGCGACGCCGACCGGGTGGACCCTGCTGGCGACCGCGAGCGACAGCGACCTCCGTTCCTGGGCGTTCACCCGGACTGCCGCAAGTGGAAGTGGCGGCACCACGCTGACCCTCACGCTCGACGCCATGAGCAAGGTGGTGGCCACCGTCGTCGCCTATCGCGGCGGGCCGGTGACCACCGCGATCGCCCGGATCGAGACGGGAACCGGTGCCGCGCACCTGACCGCACCGACGACGGTCTCCGTCGGCTCGGCCGTCCTGCATCACTGGTCCACCAAGATCAACAGCACCGCCACCTGGTCACTGCCGCCCGAGCTGACCCAGCGGCACCTGAGCCCCGCGGGCAGCGGCAGCGGTCAGGTCTCGGCCGTCACTGCGGGCGGTGTGCCGGCCGCGACCGGGACCTGGCCCAGCCGCACGGCCACCGCGAGCGTCGCATCGGGCAAGGCGATCGGTTGGACCGTGGTGATCCCGCCCGTCTCCTAGCCCGCGAGACCGACGTGGTTCTCAGATCGCGTCATCCAGGGGTTTGCACGGACGCCACCCGGGAACAGCGCCTTGTCGGCCCGACCCACGCATGAGGAGCACCAGAATGTTCGATCGTCGTCCCGGAGCACGCAAGGGCTCGAGTCTCGCCCGAAGGCTCCTCACCCCTTTGGTGGGGGCGCTGGTCATCGTGCTGGTCACCGCCGGCGGTGCCTTCGCCTACTCCTATGCCAAGAGCGACCCTGTCGGCGATGTGCACGTCAACGGCTCGGGGGTCACCGCCTACGAGAAGTACAGCGCCGACATCACCAAGGTGACGACGTACTCCGACACGACGTACCTCAACATCAAGGTGTACGTGCGCAACCTCTACCCCCGCGAGGGTCAGGAGCTGCAGATCAACGTCGAGAACCTGCTGAACGGCGTCTACAGCTCCCAGGGGGTCAAGGTCTACGCGCGCTACTACACCGATGGGTCGAGCGTCGTCTCCTACTACGACTACATCACCGGCTACGAGCGCAAGTACACCGACGCCAGGCTGTCCCGTTCGGACTCCGGCAACTACACGCTGGTGCGCATCCCTCGGACCCGCGCGAAGTACACCCCTGACCGCACCTTCGTCGCGACCACCGTCTATCACACCGGCGGAAGCGCACACGACTCGTTCAGTCACAAGTACTGAACACCGACTTGGCACGATGGCCCCATGACGAGCGCCGACCACGAGATCGAGTTCCGGTGGAAGGAGGAGGTCTACTACTGGGAGGGCACCCGGGGCTGCCGGTTCGACGGCGGGTGGGGAGTCACCCCCTTGGTCACCTACGTCCCCACTGCCGAGAAGTGGCCTTCGGTCGCACCGGACTGGGCGGTCGAGCGCCGCGACCTGATCCTGCGCCGGCTCCTCGATCACGGGCCGAGCCACCGGGTCGAGGAGACCGACCACTACCCCTACGCGATCGGGGTGACCCGGGACGGTGACGGAGCGGTTGCTCCCGCCCCGTAGCCTCCGGTCCCATGACGACGCATGACGGCTCGGACCCGTCACCCGCCGCCCCGCAGAAGGCCTCCGAGGTGAAGGCCTGGCTCGTCGCGCATCCCGACGTCGACCCCGCCGTCCTCGCGCCGCACCAGGACCAGAAGGCAGCGGCGCGCACCGCCGCGGTCCGCGCCCTGGGGACGATCGGGACGCCGCGAGCACTCGAGGTGCTCGGTGAGTACGCCGATGGCAGCTACCCCGACGCCGTGCTCAAGGAGCTCCACACCGCCTGGGGACGCTTCGACCGACGGACCTTCGCGGCGACGATGTTCCGGCAGGCGGCGTACACGCTGGACCTCGGCATGGCGCGCACCGTCGAGGGGATCGGCGCGGTTCCCGGCCTGACCAGTCTGGACGTCGTCTTCAACGGCAAGGCGGACCTGACGCCCCTCGCGGAGTGCGTCGAGCTGCGTACGTTGCGGGTCGGCGCGGAGGGCGAGCCCGGGCTGCTCGGGGTCGAACCGCTGCTCGACCTGTCCGAGCTGAGCGAGCTGCACCTGACCCGGACCACCCACAACGCCGACCTGGCACCCCTCGCCGCTCTGGGCGTACGACGCCTGCGGATCGACCTCGAGGGAGCGGACGGGTCGTTCCTGCTCCGCATGCCGCAGCTCGAGCGGCTCCTGGTCAGTGGGGGATCCGCCGACGTCGTCCTGGCGCTGGTCCGCAAGGGCGTCAGGGTCGTCGTGTTCGCCCACGAGCGGGACTGGGTCACCGGTCTGCTCGAGCAGGCCGGTGGGGCCGCGGACGTCTTCGTCGTGGAGAAGAGCGGTCGGATCGGCCTCGTCGACGACGAGTCGAAGGTCGACGAGCTGGGCCGGCACCTCTTCTCGAACATCCTTCCCTGACCGACCGACAGCTGAGAGGAACCACGATGATCCCCGAGGACCTCACCCTGTGGCGCCGACGCCAGGCCGACGGCCACCCGAACCCGTGGTCGGAGGGCCTACGGCTGCTGGGCGAGGACGAGCAGCCGGCCGCACTCGACACCGGCTACCTGAACGCCGAGGACCTCGCGAACCCCGACATCGCCGCCAACGTGCGTGCCATCGCGGACACCGCTGCGCTGATCACCTGGGTCGCCGAGGACGGCGACGAGGGCCAGGCCTTCGGGTACTGGCGCGGTCCGGAGGACCTCCCTCTCTCGGAGGCGCCGGTCGTCAGCCTCGACAACGAGGGTCAGTTCCAGCTGCTCGCAGGAGCCACCCTCAGCGAGGTCCTGTGCAGCGAGTACGGCCAGTGGAGCGACGACGGCTACCCGGGACTCGCGGCGGCCTGTCGCGAGCTGGGCGTCGAGGTCGGCGCCGAGGACCCCATCGATCTTCCCGAGCCGAGCGTGTCGCCGCGCCCGGACGGCTTCCACGAGGCCCGCTACCGCGAATTGCTCGCGGGCAGTTGAGCGACGACGCTCACCCCGTGAGCGAGGAGATCGTCGAGGCCAGCCCCGAGCAGGTCATGGCCGTCATCGAGCAGATGCCGGACCTGCCGTGGCCCGAGGGCGAGGAGTGGCTCGAGTGGGAGATCGACGGGCTGGAGGGTCAGACCAGCTATCTCATGCACGTCCTCCCCCTCGCCGCCACCACGGACGCCGCCGCACTCGCGGCCTACACCTCGCGCCTGACCTGGCTGGCCGACAAGCGCTGGGTGGCGCGCTTCCGGTTCGACGCGACCCTCTTCACCGATGACGCCGACACCGACCCGGCGTCGTACGACCGTCGCAGTGCGCCTGCGAGCCTGGTGCGCTCCCTCGACGCGGACAACGCCGCGTGGTGGCCGCGTGGCGAGAACGCAGTGATGCTCGTCGTCAGCGCGGAGGCCGCGGAGACGAAGAAGGCGGCCGTCCTCGTGCTGCCGTCGCAGTGGTTGAAGGGCCCGCCACCCACCGCGTACGCGACCACCTCCCCGCTCGTCGCCGACTTCCTCTCCGGCGACAAGGACCGCGTGATCCCTGCGTTGTGGGCGGTGATGAAGACCCGGGACCCCGAGGTCCTGACCCCGCTGGCGCACTCGTTGCGAGCCATCGAGAGGGCGACGGCCAACGTCGAGCTCGGCGGCATGCTCGCCTCCAACGGGTCCCACCTGGCGCACGCGCTCGACCGGGTCGCGCTCTTCGACAAGCGGGTGTGCCTCTGCACGGCCTACCCCTCCCACCAGTTCTACGACCCGGACAAGGAGGAGGCCCAGCAGCACGTCCGGATCCTCGACCGGGTCCCCAACGAGCGGCAGTGGGTTCCTGACCGGATCTGTGAGTGCCGTGACTGCGGCAGGAAGTACCAGGTCGAGCAGGGCGAGTACCACTACACCTGGTGGAAGTGGACCGAGGTCGCAACCGACCGGGACCGATGAGTCCGGCCGGTGCCGGCAGTCCACCCGACATGACCACGAGCACGAGGAGCGAGTGATGCGCAGGGTGACCTACTCGTTGGGCCAGTCACTGGACGGCTTCACCATCGGACCCGACGGCCGCTTCGACTGGAACGCGCCCGACGAGGAGCTCTTCACCTTCACCACCGAGGAGGTGCGAGAGGTCGACGTCCACCTGATGGGGCGTCGCCTCTACGAGGCGATGCTCTACTGGGAGCAGCCCGAGAACGCGGACTCGTTCGGCCCGCTGGAGCAGGAGTTCGCCAGGCTGTGGCTGGCGCTGCCGAAGCTGGTCTTCTCGCGGACCCTGACGAGTGTCGAGGGCAGCAACGCGCAGCTCGCGACCGCCGGTCTCGCCGAGGAGATCGAGCGCCTGCGTGCCGAACCGGGCGACGGCGTCATCGCGATCGGCGGTGCGACCCTCGCGACGGAGGCGGCGCGACTGGGCCTGGTCGACGAGTACCGGATGCGGATCCAGCCGGTCCTGGTCGGCGGCGGCCTGCCGTACTTCCCGCTGGACGAGCAGCGCGTCGACCTCGAGCTGCTCGAGACGCGCGTCTTCTCGCAGGTCGTGCACCTGCGTTACCGGGTACGACGCGACTGAGTCCCGCTGGGTCGGGAGGGAGCGTCAGGACTCGTCGCCGAGGTGGTCCAGCAGGTCGTCGAGGCCCTCGAAGGACACGGACTCCACGCCCTCGATCTCGACCTCGATGTCCTCGAACCGGAGGTTCTCGTCGAGCTGGACCCGGATGATCCCGTCGGGGAACTGCAACGGTGCGACGAAGGACAGCAGCACCGCGTCGACGAAGACCACCGACGAGGTGAGGGCGATGTCGTCGCGCAGGGCTGAGGAGACGAGACCGCTCTGGGAGCCGGCGGCCTCCTCGATCTCCCTGATCGTGTCGGTCAGCACCTGGTCCCACTGGTCGGCGGTGATCGCGAGGAAGGCCCTCACCTTCTCGACCAGGTCGGCGACGGGGACCTCGTCGCGGTCCTCGGTCTCCGGGTCGACGTTGACCATCACATCGGTGCCAGCGGCAGGCAGGGCGGCCATCCCGTAGACGAAGTCGTCCTCGGCGACCGGGTCCTGCAGCACGGTCGTCAGGGCGTTCACGAGCTGCTGGATCTCCATGCAGCGAGCCTACTGGGCGGTCTCGGCACCTTCGCGCCGGCCGAAGAAGTGCTCGAGCAGGAACAGCACGCCACCGATGGCCAGCAGTCCGGCGCACCACACCACCGAGGTCGGGTCGTCCACGACGACGTACACGAGCAGCACGGCGTTGCCGACCAGGCCGAGGAAGAGCAGGGGACGGGGAGCGCGGAAGGTGCGCTCGGTCTCGTCGGAGCCGCTGAGCTTCAGCGCGGCCGCGATGACGAGGAAGTAGATGAAGAGCAGCAGGACCACCGTCACCGTCGCCAGTCGTGCGATCAGGTCGATCCCGCCGCCGGCCTCCACGACCAGGGTGCCGATCACCAGCAGCGCCGCCACGACCAGGCCGGAGAAGATCAGGCCGACCCAGGGGCTGCGACGGGTCGGGTGGAGCTTCGCGAACACACCGGGTACGACGTCCTCGCGCGCCATCCCGTAGAGGATGCGCGGCTGGGTCACCACGGCGACCAGCGTGGTGTTGGTGATCGCGATGCAGGCGATGACGGCGAACAGCGTGGTCATGAAGGTCAGGGGCACCGGGATGATGTCGGCCTTGACGACCTCCAGCAGTGCAGCCTCGGACTTCGCGAGACCGGTCGCGCCGACGACGAGTGAGGCCGTCGCCGCGACGATCACGTAGATCAGGCCGGCGGCCAGCATGCCGCCGATGAGCGCGCGCGGGAAGGCGCGGTGCGGGTCGATGGTCTCCTCGGCGACGTTGGCGACGTTCTCGAAGCCGGTCATCGCGAAGAACGCCAGCGCGACCCCCGCCACGATCGCGAAGATCGGACTGGAGGTGGTCTCGAACTCGGTGAGCCTGCCGAAGTCGGCATCACCCTGGGCGACGTACCAGACGCCGATGATCATCACGATCACCAGACCGGAGATCTCCACGAAGGTCATCACCATGTTGATGACGACCGACTCGGTGATCCCGATGAAGTTCACGATGGTCAGGACCAGCAGGAAGAGCAGTGCGACCAGGAGCGCCGACGGGACGTCCCACAGCTCCAGGAAGTAGCGCGCGAACCCGACCGAGAGCGACCCGGCCGCGGCGAAGCTCGCCGAGAGGAAGGCCACCGTCACCAGGAAGGCGAGTGGTCGGTTGCCGAACGCCTTGTAGAGGTAGAGCGCGGCGCCCGCGGCCTGGGGGTACTTCGTCGCCAGCTCGGCGTAGGCGAGCCCGGTGATCGCGGCGACCGAGACCCCCACGGCGAAGGCGATCCAGAACGCGCCGCCCACCTCGCCCGCCACGGAGCCGATCAGGACGTAGATGCCAGAGCCCAAGACATCGCCCAGGACGTAGAAGAACAGCAGTCGACCGGTGATGCTGCGGGTCAGCTCGACCTCGGGACCGGTGCGATCCGCTGTGTGGGTGTCCGTCATCGATGCCTCCGGGGGTGGACGTGACCCCCTTGGTCCCCGAAAAGCCGGATTCCATGAGCCCGAATGGTCACACCTGTCTCCTCGCCGACGTCGAAGGGCTGGGAGCAGTCGACATGGAAGGGTGAGGACATGGACCAGACCGAGGCGTTCGAGGCCGAGCGAGCCAGGCTCGTGGGCGTGGCGACACGGGTGCTCGGCGACGCCGCCGAGGCCCAGGACGTCGTCCAGCAGGCGTGGCTGCGGTTGAACGGCACCGACACGGTGATCGAGAACCTGGCGGCCTGGCTGACGACCGTGACGACCCGGCTCTGTCTCGACCGGCTCCGGGCGCGGACCCCGATCCCCGAGGCCGACCTCGACGCGGACCTCGACGAGCACGCCCCGGACCCTGCCGACGACGTCGTCCTGGCCGACACCGTCGGGATCGCCCTGCAGGTGGTGCTCGACCGGCTCAGCCCGGGCGAGCGGGTGGCGTTCGTGCTGCACGACAGCTTCGGCTTCGACTTCCCGACCATCGCTGCCGTGCTCGACACCACCCCGGTCGCCGCCCGCAAGCTCGCCTCCCGTGCCCGCAGCAAGGTGGCCCAGCCCCGCTCCGAGGACCCGCTCGCCGACTGGGAGGTCGTCGACGCCTTCATGGCGGCTGCCCGCGAGGGCGACTTCTCGCGGCTGGTCCAGCTGCTCGCACCCGACGCCGTCATCGCGGGCGACGAGGCCGCGGTGCTGATGGGGACGCCGGCCAGGATCGCCGGACAGCAGGAGATCGCGACCTTCTTCAACGGCGCCGCGCACTCCGCGCTGGCGGTGTACGTCGGTGATCGGGCCGGTTCCGCGTGGTTCGACCGTGGGCAGGCACGGGTGGTCTTCGACTTCACGATCGCCGACGGGATCGTGCAGCGCATCGACTTCCGTGCTGCCGCCGACGTGCTGGCCCAGGTCGCCCGCCGCAAGGGCGACGAGCGCCGCTGACGCACTTGGGTGGAGAAAACCACGCACTTGGGTGGAGAAAACCGCGCACTTCGCGCTGAAGAAATCTTTCCGGAAGTGGTCACACCGACCCTCCGGCGTACGTCGACCAGACGTCACCCCACACGGAACGAGAGAGGACACACCCATGAAGACCATGACCTGCCGCCAGTTCGGCGGCCCGTGCGACCAGGCCCACCGCGGCGAGAAGGCGGACGAGGTGATCGTCGCGCAGGACAAGCACCTCAAGGAGGTCGTCAAGGCCGGTGACGAGGCGCACCAGGAGGCGCGTCAGGAGATGAGGTACCGCTGGCTGCACCCCAAGAAGTCGCTCGGTTGGTACAACGACATGAAGGCGACCTTCGCAGCCCTCCCGGAGGACTGAGCAGATCGGCCCGGAGTGAGCGAATCGTCCTCTGAAGTGGTGATGGTGCGGGCGCGCCGACGGGCGTACGTTGGTCGGACGGGCCCGGCCGGGGCCCCCTCGGAAGCCTCGACCGGTGGGCCGCACCCATCCGCCGAGGAGGCAGCATGTTGCAGGACAGCACGGTCATCGCGAACATCCCGGCAGCCGATCTCGATCGCGCTCGCCGCTTCTACGCCGACACCCTGGGGCTCACCCCGGTCGAGGAGAATCCCGGCGGTCTGACGTACCGGACCACGGGCGGCGCCGCGTTCTTCCTGTACGAGACCGAGTACGGCGGCAAGGCCGGTCACACGGTCGCGCACTTCGAGGTCGCCGACGCCGCCGCCGAGGTCGACGAGCTGCGGGCGAGGGGCGTGTCCTTCGAGCGCTACGAGATGCCGGGCGTGACCTGGGAGGGCGACGTCGCCGGGCTCGACGGCCTGGGCCACGCCGCCTGGTTCAAGGACAGCGAGGGCAACATCCTCTGTGTGGGCGACACGGTCACTGCCTGAGGGCGCCGGTGGTCAGTGTCGGCAGTACGGCGTGCAGCTCGGCCGTGAGCTCGTCGGCGAGGACCTCGGTGTCGCCTGCTTCGAGGGCGTCCAGGATCCGGCGGACGATGTCCGCAGGCGCGGACTTGGCGACGTCGAGACCAGCGATCATCGGGGTGTCGACGTAGCCGAAGTGGGCTCCGAGGACCTGCGTCGACTGGCTGGCGAGCTCGGCCCGCAGGGCGTTGGTGATGCCCCAGAAGGCGGCCTTCGTCGGCGCATAGGCGCCGGGGGAGGTGAGCCAGCTCAGCAGGGAGTGGATGTCGATGACGGCTCCGCCGCCGCGGGCGGCGAGCATCGGGGCGAGGGCACGGGTCAGGGCCAGCGGTCCGAACACGTTGGTCTCGAACGTCGCCCGGATGTCGTCGAGGTCATCGGTCAGGAGCGAGCCGCCGCCCGATGCGCCGGCGTTGTTGAGCAGGAGGTCGACGTCGCTGGCCAGGGACGCAGCGGCCTCGATGTCCGCGGGGACGGTCACGTCGAGCAGCAGCGGCACGACTCGGGCGTCCTCCCAGTCGATCTCGCGCCGCGCGGCGGCGTACACCTTCGTCGCGCCGCGCTCCAGCAGCTGCCGGACGAACTCCGCGCCCAGGCCTCCGCCTGCACCGGTCACCAGGGCCACGCGGCCGTCGATCTCCATGCTCACTCCTCTGACTATTGTTTGCTGAAGTCAGACGCTACCTGATAACTTCGGCGGAGTGAAGTCAGATCGGGAGTGAGGCAGATCATGAAGCTCGAGGAGCGGCTCCAGGACCGGACGCAGTGGACCACCGCCGGACGCTGTCCGGTCGAGCGGGCGATGGGACTGGTGGGCTCGCGCAACGCGATGCTCGCCATGCGCGAGGCCTTCTACGGAACGACGCGCTTCGACGACTTCGCCGAGCGCGTCGGGATGTCCCCGGCCACGACGTCCTCGAACCTCAAGGCGCTCACGGAGGCCGGTCTGCTCGAACGCCGGCCCTACCGGGAGGCGGGCACGCGCACCCGTGACGAGTACGTCCTCACCGAGGCCGGCGTCGACCTGATGCCTGTCGTGCTCGCGCTCTTCGCCTGGGGCAGCAGGCACGCCGGCGAGACACCCGGCGTGGACGTGGTGCACGCCGGATGCGGTGAGGCCGTCGAGGTCCGTGCGACCTGCGCGGGTGGGCACCAGCTGGAATCGGACGACGTGGAGCTGCGGGTCCGCTCGCGCTGACCGTTGGGGATGCGGCTACTCGGGCGATGCCGCGGGTGGGTGGTCGATGACCGCCTCGACGCACTCGAGCGCGCCGCGCAGGTAGCGCTCGACGACGGCCCGCTCGGCGTCGGAGAACTCCGCGTCGAGCCGGGCCAGGCCCTGGAACATCGGCAGCAGGTGACGCTGCATCTCGCCCCGGCCGGAGTCCGTGAGGTGCAGCTGGGTGCGCCTCCGGTCCGTCTGGTCGGCCACCCGGTCGAGGTGGCCCCGGCGGCTGAGGCGGTCGACGATCCCGGTGGCCGCGGCGCTGGTGACGTCCAGCTCGCGGGCGAGGGCGGCAGGTCCGGTCGGACCATGGCTCAGCTGCTCGAGGGTGGCGAGCTCGACCTCGCTGAGGCTCGCTCGACGTCCGACGACGTGACGCACCTTCACCCCGGCCTCCAGCAGGCTGCGCAGGGTCAGCAGGGTCGGCGACGCGTGCCACGGTCGCTCGGACAATTGTCTCACCTGCTTAACTATCAAGTACCTTAAGGATAGTACGTCGTTCCCCTCGCCGATGGAGTTTCCCATGCCCGCCGACGTTCCCCTCCGCTTCGCGACTGCGATCACCGCCCGCCGCGCCGCCGCTGTGGTCGCTGTCCTGCCCTTGCTGCTGGCCCTGGTCCTGATCGGCTTCCTGGGGGAGGGTGAGCGGGACCAGCGGCCCACCGACTCCCTGCCCCGCGACCTCGACAGCACCCTGGCCACCCAGCTGGCCACCGAGCTGGGTGAGAAGTCCGGCGAGGACGACCAGGACGTCGCGATCATCCTGTTCGACGCGGACGAGGAGCTCACCGCCGACCAGGTCACTGACATCGAGCAGGCCGTGAGCGCCGTCGGGGCGGCTCCGCAGCAGCTCTCCGTCGCCACGGACCGGACCGCCGCCTTCGTCGTCGTCCCCGTCGCCGCGGCCTCCGCGACCGACACCATCGACGCCGTCGACGAGCTGCGCACCACCCTCGAGCGGGAGGTGCCGGACGGCGTGAACGCCCAGGTCACCGGTCCCGCCGGGATCCAGGCCGACCTCGCGAAGGTGTTCGACGGCGCCAACACCCGCCTCCTGCTCGCGACTGCCGGCGTCGTCGCCCTCCTGCTCGTGATCACCTACCGCAGCCCGGTCCTCTGGCTGGTCCCGTTGCTGGTCGTGGGCATCGCCGACCGGCTTGCTGCGATCCTCGCGACCCGGGTGATGGCGGCGCTCGACGTCGCCTGGAACGAGTCGACCGTCGGGATCCTGTCGGTCCTCGTCTTCGGTGCGGGCACCAACTACGCCCTGCTGCTCATCTCCCGCTACCGCGACGAGCTCGGCCGCGAGGAGTCGCGCCACCGCGCGATGGCCGCTGCACTGCGTCGTACCTTCGAACCGGTCCTGGCCAGCGCGACGACCGTCGTCCTGGGACTGCTGTCCCTCCTGCTGTCCCTCACGCCGAGCACCCGCGGCCTCGGCCTGGCCTGCGCGATCGGCATCGTGGTCGCCGCCTTCTTCGTGCTCGTGGTGCTGCCCGCGACGCTCGTCCTGTTCGGACGCTGGGTCTTCTGGCCGCGTACGCCGCGCGTCGGCGCAGTCGCCCTCGCCGAGCGACCCTCCCTGTGGCGCCGGGTCGGCTCCGTCGTGGAGGCCCGGCCAGCCCTGCTCGTGGTGGGGACGACGCTGGTGCTCGCCGCACTCGCGGTCGGTCTGTTCCGCGTCGAGACCGGCCTGGGCAGGTCCGAGCAGTTCCTGGAGAAGCCCGAGGCGATCGCCGCGGCGGAGCGGCTGGCCGAGTCCTTCCCGGCCGGGACCTCCAGCCCCACGGAGGTCCTCACCCGCGACGACCCGGCGGCCGTGCTGGCCGCCGTCGAGCAGGACGGCAGTGTCGACTCCGCCCGGATCACCGCCGAAGGAGGTGGCCTGGCCCGCATCGACGTGATCCTGGATGCCGAGCCGGGCTCGGCCTCGGCCCGGTCGGCGGTCGGCGACCTGCGCGCAGCGGTCGCGGACTTCGAGGACACCCACGTCGGTGGCGAGGAGGCGGTCGCCCTCGACGAACGTGACGGCGCGTCCCGCGACCGCGGGCTGATCCTGCCGGTGATCCTCGGGATCGTGCTGCTCGCGCTGGTGCTGCTGCTCCGCTCGATCGTGGCGCCGGTGCTGCTCGTGGCCACCGTGCTCGCGACGTACGGCGCCAGCATGGGGCTGTCCTGGTGGATCTTCACCGGGCCGCTCGGCTTCAGCGCGCTCGACGTGTCGGTGCCGCTCTTCGCGTTCCTGTTCCTGGTCGCCCTCGGCGTCGACTACAACATCTTCCTGGTGACCAGGGCCCGCGAGGAGGCCCGCGACCACGGCACCCGCGCCGGGATGCTCCGCGCGCTGGCCGCCACGGGCGGCGTGATCACCAGTGCCGGCATCCTGCTGGGCGCGGTCTTCGCGGTGCTGGGCGTGCTGCCGCTGGTGGTGCTCGCCCAGCTGGGACTGGTGGTCTGTCTGGGTGTCCTGCTCGACACGCTCGTGGTCCGCACCGTCCTGGTGCCCGCGCTGGCGTTGCTGCTCGGTGACCGGTTCTGGTGGCCGAGCACCATCCCGCGATGATGCGGACCAGGCGGGCTCAGGCGGGCTGGGTCTCCGTGACCCGCGCCCGTGAGAACTGCAGGAACTCGTCGATCACGGCACCGCCGCGCACCGACTTCGCGTCCTCGCGGTAGCTCATCGACATCCGCCACGGGCCGCTCGTTCCCTGGCGGGGGAGCTCGTCGATGGCGCGCTGCACGTAGCCGGCCGCGAAGTCCAGCAGGGGACGGGTCTCCATCGCCGGTGCCTCGGGCACGCAGGCGTCGTACCCGTGCTCGTCCATGTGGGCCAGCAGGGCGCAGAACTGCTCGCAGAGCAGGCCGACCTTGAGCGTCCAGGACGAGTTCGTGTAGCCGATGGCGAACGCCAGGTTCGGCACGCCGCTGAGCATCATGCCCTTGTAGGCGACGTGGTCGGGGGCGTGCATCGCGACGCCGTCGACGCTGATCGCGACGCCGCCGAAGAGCTGCAGGTTGAGGCCGGTCGCCGTGACGATCACGTCGGCGGCGAGCTCCTCGCCGGACTCCAGCAGCACGCCGGTCTCGGTGAAGGTGCGGATCCGGTCCGTGGCGACCGACGCGCGGCCCTCGCGGATGCTCCGGAACAGGTCGCCGTCGGGGACCGCGCACAGGCGCTGGTCCCACGGGTCGTACGGCGGGTTGAAGTGGGTGTCGACGTCGAAGCCCTCGGGCAGCGCCTTGGCGTTGACGGTGCGGATCAGGGTGCGCGCCGTCTTCGGGAAGGTCTGGCAGAACGACCACACCAGGCGCTGCTTGGCGATGTTCTTGCGCCGCGCCACGGCGTAGCCACGCTCCTCGCCGAGCACCTTGCTCAACCCGTTGGCCAGCTTGTCCTCCGAGGGCACCGGCATGATGTACGTCGGCGTCCGCTGCAGCATCGTGACGTGCTCCGCGCCCCCGGCGACCATCGACGGGACCAGGGTCACCGCGGTCGCGCCGGAGCCGATCACCACAACCTTCTTGCCGGCGTAGTCGAGGTCCTCGGGCCAGGCCTGCGGGTGCACGACCTCCCCGGCGAACCGCTCACGCCCCTCGAAGTGGGGCGTGAAGCCCTCGGCGTAGTCGTAGTAGCCGGTGGCACCGAAGATCCAGCCGGCGGTCAGCTCGAACCGCTCGCCGGTGTCGCCGCGCTCGACCTGGACGGTCCATCGCGCCGACTCGCTCGACCAGGCGGCGCTGAGCACGCGGTGGGAGTAGCGGATGTGCGGCTCGATGCCGTACTCCTGCGAGGTGTCGCGCAGGTAGTCGAGGATCTTGTCCGCGCTGGCGATCGCCTTGGGGTCGGTCCACGGCTTGAACTCGTAGCCGAACGTGTGGAGGTCGGAGTCGGAGCGGATGCCGGGGTAGCGGAACAGGTCCCACGTGCCGCCGGACACCTCGCGCGCCTCGAGCACGGCGAAGGTGGTGCCCGGGCGCTCGGTGAGCAGGTACCGGGCCGCACCGATGCCGGAGATGCCGGCGCCGATGACGAGGACGTCGAGGTGCTCAGGGCTGGAGGTCATGACTCCATGGTGCGCGGCCCGGCACGTACGTGGGCAGGGCTGATTCCACCTTTCCAAGGATGCGATGGTGCACTCTGCACCACGTGGATTGGTCTATCGTCGGCCCCATGACCTGGGAGGACCCGACGCAGGAGGCGCGCGACCTGATCCGGCAGGCGGCCGAGCTGGCGGTCTCCGCACCCGACCAGTGGGTCGGTCCGGTCCACGAGGCGACGCTGTCGGCTCCCTCGACGGTCGAGATCGCCGCGGACCCGGCGCTGGCCGACGCGATCCGTCGGGCCAACTTCGACAACCTCTTCGCCTGGGCGACCGCCAACGTGCGCGCGCCCGGCGACCGGGTGCCGCCCAACACCAGCGCCGTCCAGCTCGACGTCGCCCGGGACCTGGTCCGGCGCGGGCTCGACGAGGTGGGCCTGGACGCCTACCGCACCGGGCAGAACGTCGCCTGGCGCTCCTGGATGCAGATCTGCTTCGGCCTGACCCGCGACGTCGACGTGCTCGAGGAGGTCCTGATGGTCTCCGCCGCCTCGATCACCGACTTCGTCGACGGCACCATCGCCGCGGTCGCCGACCGCATGGCCGGCGAGCGCGACGAGCTGACCCGCGGCTCCCAGGCCGAGCGGCGCGACCTGGTGACCCTGTTGCTGGAGGGCGCCCCGGTGTCGCGCTCCCGCGCGGAGAGCGTCCTGGCCCACCGGCTCGACGGGCCGCACACGGCGGCGGTCGTGTGGACCCTCGACCGCTCCGCCGACCTGGGCCAGCTGGAGCGGGTCGCCGAGGCACTGATGCGCGCGGCGGGCGCGCGCCAGCGGCTCACGGTCGTTGCCTCCGCCGGGACGCTGTGGGTGTGGCTGCCCGTTGCCGGCCTGCCCGACCGCGACCAGCTCGGCGCCTTGCTGGCCCGCACGCCCGAGGTGAGGGTCGCGGTGGGCACCCCCGCCCGCGACGTCGAAGGCTTCCGTCGCAGCCACCAGGACGCCCTGGAGGTACGACGCCTGGTGGCCCGGCTCGGCACGACCGAGCCGATGGTGACCTTCGCCGAGGTCGAGCTGGCGGCACTGGTCACGCGGGACGCGGCGCGGGCCGAGGAGTTCGTCGACCGGGTGCTCGGCGACCTCGCGGGCGCGGCGCCGGAGGTCCTGGAGACGATCCGGGTCTACCTCGCGGCGCTCGGCAACGCCTCGACGGCGGCGACGCAGCTCTTCACCCACCGCAACACCGTCCTGAGGCGGCTGGCGCGTGCGGACGAGCTGCTGCCACGGCCGCTGGCGGAGGACCCGTTGCGCGTCGCCGTCGCGCTCGAGGTGCTGCGCTGGCGGGCCTCCGGCTGAGTCAGCGAGCGCGCTCGGCGAGCCGTACGGCCGCGTGCTGCACGATCGCGAGCTCCTCGGGGTCGCGGGCGACCTCGTGCGGGACGCCGCCGCCGAGCAGTCCGGCCGGCTGGGTCAGCCAGGTCCACACCTGCCACGGGTCCATGCCGGAGGCGAGGAGCGGCTCCAGCACGGCTGCCAGCTCGGGACGCAGCTCGCCGGTCGCGTCGAGCTGGAAGGCGGGCACCAGCGTGGCCCCGTCCTGCTGGACGACCAGCAGGGCGCGCCGTTCGGCGGCCTTGTGCACGGCGAAGCGGGTGGCGTTCTCGGAGGCGCCGCGCAGGGTCGCGAGGCCGGCGTAGTCGTGCGACGGCGAGGCGAGGAGGGCAGCGCGGACCTGTGCCTGTCGGCGCAGCTGCACCAGCGCCAGAGGGACCGCGTGCGCGGACTCGTCACCCTCGCTGTGCAGCAGCCGGTCGAGGCTGGCGAGCTGCTCCTCGCCCAGGGCCTTGCCCGTGCTCGGGTCGCGCCAGCGCGCCGCGCCGTCGCCGTCGCGCTCGAAGGAGGGGAGTCCTGCCGCGCCGAGGTGGTCGTCGAGGCCGAGCCCCTCGAGCCAGGCCGCGAGCTGTTCGCTGGTCGATCCGGGGCCGGTCGCCGCCGGGGCCGGGGCCGCCGATCCGCAACCATGTTCCTGCTCGTGCACGACCTCAGCCTGCCACCGCCCGCTGCCCTCAGCGGAATCCGTCGTTGGCGTCGAGATCGCTGTCGGTCCAGGGATCAGGTTCCGGGAGCCGGGTACTCCCCTGTGCAAGGAAGCGGGGGACGCACCTTGGGAACCATCTCGGAAGGGACCCACTCATGAGCACACTCCTCCGCTCGGCCGCGGCCGGGCTGATCGCCACGACCGCCCTGACGGCCTCCACCACCGTCCAGCAGCCGCCGGCTGCCGCGCAGTCGGTCTCTGCCATGCCGGCGAGCTACGAGAGCGCCGTCCTGCGGCAGATCAACCTGCGCCGGACCGCGCGCGGGCTCCGTCCCCTGCGCGCTGGCGGCTGCGTCGACCGGTACGCCGAGTCGAGGAGCCGGCGGATGGCGGTCAACGACGTCCTGGTGCACCTCGGGGGCCTGCGCAACGCCCTGTCCGGCTGCGACGCGACGATGGTCGGCGAGGTGATCGGCAGGGGCCGCGGCTTCCGCGACGCCAGCAGGATCGTCCGGTCCTGGATGGGCTCGGGGAGTCACCGCGACGTACTGCTGACCAAGCGGTTCCGCAACGCCGGCGTCGGTGCCTGGCGCGACAACGACGGCACCGTCTACGTCAGCGTCGTCTTCCGCGCGCCCTGACCGGCGGGTCGGTCGCCGGGCCAACCCGCCGCGTCGACGCGCGCACCGGTGCGAGATACCGTGGGGGCCATGACTCGGGATCATGCATCGAAGGCGTACACCCTGCGACAGTTCGTCGCCTACCGCAGGCTGATCGAGCAGCGCCAGCGGATCGACCCGGAGCACGTCGTCGACGAGTACGCCCGGGCCAACCCGGACGTCGACCTCGACCTGCGCACCACCTTCGCCGAGTGGCGGATCGGCACCCGCCCCGGCGACACCGCCGTACGACCCCTGGGGTTCCACGTCCGCTGAGGTCGCCGTGTCCCTAGGGTGGCGGCCATGGCGGCCGACCGCGGGAACCCAGCGCGCTTCGTCCGGAGCCTGACCCTCCTCGGGGTCCTGCTGCTGTGGTGGGCGTTCGGGCCGTGGGTCCTGCTGCTCGCGATGGCCTGCCTCGGTCTCCCGCGGGTGCGCCAGTGGCTGCGCCCGACCCGACGGGTGCTCCTCGCATGGGTGGGTGCGATCGCCGCGGTCGTGCTGGTGGTCGTGCTGGTCCCGGACGGTCGCCTCCCGATCCCGCCCGGTGCCGGTGCCCTGGTCACGCCGTCGTACGCCGGCAGCCCGGTCTCCGCGCAGCCGATCGAGATCACCCTTCCCCAGCATCCCAGCCTGGCGGCCAACGGCCGCTCGGCGATGCACAACGACGGCTGGTCCAGTGATGCCTACGCCGGTGCCGGCCCGCTCGGGCTGGACCCCGAGGTCGACACCGCGTGGTTCGGCGTCAAGGAGTGCGCGACGTTGGCCTTCGACTCCGCGGGCCGCCTGATCGCGCTGTGCGGCAACCTCCGGGGCGCGATCATGCACGTCCTGGATCCCGCTTCGATGGCACCGCAGGCAACCCTGGTGCTGCCGGAGCGTGGCGACGGCCGCGGACGCAAGCCGTGGGAGAACCTCTGCGGCGGCGCCTACTTCTACCTCGACGCCGAGGACCGCGCCGTGCTCGCCACCACGGACCGCCGGATCCTCACCGTCAGCACCAGCGACGCCCGCGGCGAGCCCGCCCTGCACGTCGAGACCGCCGTCGACCTCACCGACGAGATCCCGGCCGAGGACTGCCTGATCGCGCTCATGCCCGACTGGCGGGACCAGGGCACGTGGTGGGTCACCCGCGACGGCCGAGTCGGACTCGCACCGTCCGGCTCGACCCCGGACGAGCCCTCGCCGGTCCTCGAGCTGGGCGAGGAGATCGTGAACTCCGTCTCGGTCGGTGCCGACGGCGGCCTGTATGCCGTCACCACGCACCGCTTCGTCAAGCTGCGTGCAGTCCGCGGCCGGATCCGTACGGTCTGGGAGCAGCCCTACGACCGTGGCTCGCAGGTGAAGCCGGGGCAGCTCAGTCAGGGCAGCGGCACCACCCCGACGCTGATGCCCGGCGGTCTGGTCGCGATCACCGACAACGCCGAGCCGCGCATGCACGTGCAGTTCCACCGCCAGTCCGACGGTGCGTTGGTCTGCCGCGAGCCCGTCTTCGGCGACGACGAGAGCGCGACGGAGAACTCACTGGTCCTCGTCGACCGCAACGCTGTCGTGGTCGAGAACAACCACGGCTACTCCAGCCCGCTGCGCACGATCCTGGGCCGCGCGACGCCGGGCGGCTTCGCGCGCGTCGAGGTCGACCCGGACACGGGCACGTGCTCGACGGCGTGGACCAACGAGATCGCCGCGCCGACCTCGGTCGCGAAGGCGTCGCTGGCGAACGGGCTCGTGTACGCCTACACGAAGAAGTCCAGCCCCTGGGGCGTGAACGCGTGGTACCTCACCGCGATGGACGCGCGCACCGGCAGGCTCGCCTTCGAGGTGCGTACCGGCATCGGGATCCTCTTCAACAACAACTACGCCGCCGTCACCCTCGGACCGGACAGCTCGGTGTACGTCGCGACCCTCGCCGGGATGGTGAGGGTGCGCGACACCGGCTGATCCGGCCCGAGGGCCGGGAGACGGGAGACGGATCAGTACGACGTCTGGGACTGGACGTTCAGCTCGTCGAGCCGGACCCGTTGGGCCGGTGCGACACGCGGGTCCCGGACGCGGAACACGTCGAGGCCCTGCTGGATGTCACTGGAGTAGATGTGGCCGTTGTACCAGTACGCCGACCACGATCCGCCGAGGATGAGCCGCTCCGTCGAGAGCGGGCCGCGGTCGAAGTACGCGATCTCCTTCGGCCTGGCGGAGTTCGTGAAGTCCCAGACCGAGATCCCGCCCTGGTACCACGCCTGCACCATGATGTCGCGGCCCTTGACCGGGATCAGCGAGCCGTTGTGGGCCACGCAGTTCTCGGTGTTGGCCTGGGTCCGCGGGATCTTGAAGTAGGAGCGGAAGACCAGCTTGCCGCGCCGGATGTCGTAGATCCCGTCGGCTCCCTTGACCTCGCCGACGGTCGGGTTGCAGGTCGGGCCACCGCCGCCTCCGAGCTCGTCGGTGAAGACGACCTTGGTGCCGTCGTTGTTGAAGGTCGCGGAGTGCCAGAACGCGAAGTTCTCGGTGTCGCGCACCTGCTCGGTCACCACGGGGTTCTCCCGGTCGGAGATGTCGATCAGCACGCCGTCACCCATGCAGGCGCCGGCCGCGATGTCCTTGCGGGGGTAGGCCGTCAGGTCGTGGCAGCCCGAGGTCGTGCTGGAGTAGCCGCCCGACGGGTTGCCGCCGTCGGGGAACAGCACCGGGGTGCTGACCACGGCTGCGTCCTCCGGAGAGCGCAGCGGCACCTTCACGACACTGATCTGGTCGTGCGGCGGCTGGCAGTCGGGGAAGCTCGCGTTGGGGGAGTACGACGACACGTAGACGTAGAGGTCGCGCCGGTTCTTCGACGGGGCGAGCGTGTGGGTGTGCGACCCGCAGGCCGTCTCGACGGCCGCGACGTACTCGGGCTCGGTCGGGTCACTGATGTCGAAGACCCGGATGCCCTCCCACGACTCCTTGATCGTCGCCGACTGCCCGACGTTGTCGCAGGTGTTGTTGCTGCGGCTCGAGTCGACGCTCAGGACCAGGAGGTCGTCGTACACGGAGATGTCGTTCTGCGAGCCGGGGCACAGGACCTGGGTGACGATGCGCGGCTTCTGCGGCTTGCGGATGTCGTAGACCGTGAACCCGTCGTAGTTGCCCTGGAACGCGTAGTTGCCCTGGAACGCGAGGTCGGTCTGGAAGGACCCCTCGGCTGCGAAGGGCCCGGACTTCGGCAGGTTCGCGAGGAGGTCGATGTTGCGGCTCTTGTCGACCTCGCCGGGCTCGAGCACCGCGTCGGTGTCGTCGAGCCGGGCCAGGTCCTGACCGGGCTGGCAGGAGAGCCGGAAGTTGTCGCCGGCCTTCTCTGCGCTGCGTTGCTGGCCGGGTGGGCACTGGGCTGCCGGGGGCTCCTGGGCATCGGTGTCGTCGTGGGCGAAGACAGGTTGGGTCAGGGCTGTCACGCCGAGGGCGAGCACGCCCAATGAGGCGACGCCGAGTCTGCGCAGGCGCAGGGGGACAGGGATCGACATGTTCACTCCCGAGAATTTGGATGAGGATCCGAGCTTCGACTCTCGCCTATGGTGAGGACTTCCCACAACCCCTTTCGAGGAGCTTCTCGGTGTCTCGGTCTCGGTCGTTCTCCCCTGTCCACCGCATGGTCGCGACGCTCGCCGTCGCCGCCCTGACGGCCTTCTCGCTCACCGGATGTCTCGAGAAGGAGGACTCCCGGGAGCCCGACGCCGCGAGCTCGCCCGCGGTGATCCAGCCCGGCGGCCCGGGAGAGGACGCCTCGACCCTCGCGCCCGGGGAGACGGCCGAGCACGCCGCCTTCGCCCACGACGACGTCGCGTTCATGCAGATGATGATCCCGCACCACGCGCAGGCGCTGACCATGTCGGAACTCGCTCCCTCACGCGCCCTCTCGCCGGCGGTCAAGTCGATGGCGCGCCGGATCCTCGCCTCCCAACGACCCGAGATCCTGACGATGGGCGCCTGGCTCAGCGACCGCAACCTCGCCGTGCCCTCGGCAAGTGATGCACCTTCCGACTTCGACCATGGCGAGCACGGTCACGCGACGATGCACGGCATGCTCACCGCCGCGCAGCTCCAGGCGCTCGAGGACGCCAGCGGCACCGAGTTCGACCGGCTCTTCCTCGAGGGGATGATCCAGCACCACCAGGGCGCCATCGACATGGCCGACGTCGTCGCAGTCAAGGGATCCGACGTGCAGGTCACCGAGATCGCGAACGACATCGTGGTCGGGCAGGGCGCGGAGGCCGAGCGGATGCGGACGTTGCTCGCGCGGCTGTAGGCCTGCGGGTGGGGCAGCCGCTCAGAGCGTGTGCAGGTGCCGCACGAACATCGGGTTCGTCAGCGCCCAGGGACCCCGCGCCCGGCGGACGAGGTCGATCGCGGACGGTACGTCGTGACCGAGCTCGACCAGCGTGCTCGCGACCATCAGGCCCGACCGGTTGAGGCCTCCCGAGCAGCGCACCAGGACGCTCCGGCCGTCGCGGACCGCGGCGGCGGCGACGCCCGCGAGCTCGGCGACGCGACGGGCGATGCCCTGGTCGACGGCGGCGTCGGCCATGCGGAGCACGTGGTGCTCGACGCCGTCGGCGGGGCCGTACCCGGCGCGCGTCACCATGCTGATGACGAGGTCGAACTCGTCACCGACGACGCAGGTCCTGGCCTGGGAGAGGACGTCGTGGCCGCCCTGGAACAGGCCCGGCACGACCTCGTTCCACGGCTCGTCGCAGAGCGGGATCCGGGTCGCTCGACCGCTGCCGCGGCACGCCGCGCAGTCGGGCATCAGCGCGGGGTCGGCGTAACAGCGGTGGCACAGCACGCCCGCATGGTCCCATCCCGCGGCTGGGACCGGTCTGCTAGCGTCCGCCCCGCCAGTCGTACTCACGTTTGTCGTGGGTCAGGGAACCCGGTGAGAGTCCGGGACTGACGCGCAGCGGTGAGGGTGACGGGCGGAGCACGAAGCCACTGGGCGACGGCAGCAGACACTCGGCTGACGGAGCCTGGGAAGGCGCTCCGTCCGGTGGATCCCGAGTCCGAAGACCTGCTGGCCGTGGACCTCCGGGTCTGCGTCCCCCCACCCACGCAGGCTTCGCGCAAGAGCCTCGGAACGAAATGAGTGACCCGTGACGTCGCGTCCGACCCGTTCTTCCTCTGCCCTGCTGGCCCTCCCGTTGGCCCTTGTCCTCGGCGGCTGCGCCGGCGCACCCGAGGCCGACCAGAAGGAGGCCGGCGGGGACGCGTACCCCGTCGAGGCCACCAGCTGCGGCTACACCTCGAGCATCGCCGCGCCGCCCGAGCGCGCCGTGACCATGAACCAGGGCGCCACCGAGGTGATGCTCGCCCTCGGCCTCCAGGACCGCATGATCGGCACCGGCTACCTCGACGACGCCGTCCCCGAGAAGTGGAAGGCGGCGTACGACGCCGTCGACGTGCTCTCCGAGGAGTACCCCGACAACGAGACCCTGCTGAAGGCCGACCCGGACTTCGTCTACGGCTCCTACGCCAGTGCCTTCGGCGATGACGCCGCCGGACCGCAGGCCGAGCTCGACGACCTCGGCATCGGCTCCTTCCTCTCGCTGTTCGGGTGTGGGGAGAACAAGCCCAGCGCCGACGTCTCCTTCGACTCCGTATGGGACGAGATCGAGACCGTGGCCGACGTGTTCGACGTCCCGGACCGCGCCGATGCGCTCGAGGAGACCCAGCAGTCGCAGCTCGACGAGCTCGAGAAGACCGCCCCGGGCAAGGGATTCGAGGTCTTCTGGTTCGACTCCGGTGACAAGACGGCGTTCGCCGGGGCGGGCGAGGGCGGCCCCCAGCTGATCCTCGATGCGGTCGGTGCGACCAACCTGTTCGCCGACCTCGAGGGTGGCTGGGCCGACATCAGCTGGGAGCAGGTCGTGAAGGCCGACCCGGACGTCATCGTCCTGGCCGACGCCAGCTGGTCGACGGCGGACGACAAGATCGCGTTGCTCGAGAAGGACCCGGTGCTGAAGAACCTGCGTGCGGTGAAGGCAAAGGCCTACGTCGTGCTGCCGTTCTCCGAGACGACGCCGGGCGTCCGGCTCGCCGACGGTGCACTCGCGGTCGGTGCCCAGCTGGCCGACCTGCGCTGATGCTGCAGGCCGTGGAGGCCGTGGAGGCCGTGCCGCCGGTCCGACGTCGTACGCCGGGCGGGTGGGTGAGCGGCGCGCTGCTGTCGGTCGCGCTGCTGGCCTCCGTGGTGCTGGCCGTCGGGATCGGCTCGGTCCACGTCCCGGTCGGGGACGTGGTCGCCGTGGTGCTGCGTCGCTTCGGCGCGGGCATCGACAACGTGACGGTGATCGACGACCGGATCGTGTGGCAGCTGCGGATGCCGCGGATCGTCGGAGCCGCAGCGACCGGAGCCGGGCTGGCCATCGCGGGTGCCGTCCTGCAGTCACTGACCCGCAACGACCTCGCGGACCCGTACCTGCTGGGCATCTCGGGTGGGGCGACGGTCGGCGCGGTGTCGGTGCTCGTGCTCGGAGCAGGGGTGGCGGGCATGGCCGGAGGCCCTGCCCTCAGCATCGGCGCCTTCGTCGGTGCACTCGGCGCCCTGGCGCTCGTGCTCACCCTCTCGACGGGCCGGACCGGCGACCTGCCACCTGCGCGCACCGTGCTCGCCGGGGTGGCGATCGGCCAGATCTGCGGTGCCTACACCTCCTTCGTGGTGATGATGAGCGGCGACCACGACGCTGCCCGGCGGGTGCTCGCCTGGACGATGGGCTCCCTGGCCGGCGTCCGCTGGTCGAGCGCCGTGGTGCTGCTCGTCGTGGCGCTCCTCGCCCTGCTCGTCATCGTCGCGTGTGCGGCAGACCTCGACGCGTTCGCCTTCGGTGACTCCTCGGCGTCCTCGCTCGGTGTCTCGATCCGCCGGGTGCGCTGGCTCCTGATGGTCGGCACCGCGCTGCTCACGGCCTGCCTGGTCGCGTACACGGGTGCGATCGGCTTCGTCGGGCTGGTCGTCCCCCACGTCATCCGTCTGGTGTGCGGGCCGCTCCACCGACGACTGCTCCCGCTCAGCGCACTGGCCGGCGCCATTTTGATGATCTGGGCCGACACGGCCGCACGCTCGCTCGTCGAGGGCCAGGAGATCCCGATCGGTGTGGTCACGGCGGTGATCGGCGCCCCGGTGTTCGCCTACCTCCTGCGACGGGAGTCGAGGACCAGATGACCGGCCTGAAGACCGGCCAGATGACCAGCCAGGGCGGCGTCACCGTCCGCGACCTCAGCTGGGGCGTGCGCGATCGCCGGATCCTGCACGACGTGTCACTCGACTGCCCGGCGGGCACGGTGACCGGCCTGCTCGGTCCCAACGGTTCAGGCAAGACCTCGCTGCTGCACGTGATGGCGGGCCTGCGCAGGCCCGCGGGCGGCAGCGTGCGCCTCGGTGAGGAGGACGTGCACGACATGTCGGCCCGCACCCGGGCGCGCCGGATCGCCGTCCTGGAGCAGCATTCGTCGACGAACCTTCCACTGACGGCCGGCCAGGTGATCGAGCTCGGCCGGATTCCGCACCGCGGTCGATGGCCGGCGGGGCGACAGGAGGGTGCGGAGGAGATCGCCGAGGCGATGCGTCTCGCGGAGGTGACCCACCTCGTCGACCGGGACTGGCAGACCCTGTCGGGCGGCGAGCGGCAGCGCGTGCAGCTCGCTCGCGCTCTCGCGCAGCAGCCGGGCGTGCTGATGCTCGACGAGCCGACCAACCACCTCGACCTCGCCCATCAGATCGACCTGCTCGCCACGGTCCGCGAGCTCGGACTGACCGTGATCGCCGCGCTGCACGACCTCGATCTCGCCGCGGCCTTCTGTGACCACCTCGTGGTGCTGCGCGACGGCCGGGTCGTCGCTGCCGGTGCGCCGCCGGAGGTGTTGACCTCGGACCTCGTCGACGACGTCTACGGCGTCGAGGCCACCGTCGGAACGCACGAGCACTCGGGCCGACTGCATGTGGTGTGGCACGACGAGCGGGCCCGTTGATGCGTGCGACGGTGCTGGTTCCGTTGGGTGCCGACGCGGCGCGTCACGCCGCCGAGCTCGACGACATCGCCGCAGCCACGGGGTCGTCGGTGGCCTACCTGCAGCTGGGTTCGCCCAGCCTGGCCGACGAGCTGGACCGTCTCGCCGCAGCCGGGGCCACCCGTGTCGAGCTGGTCGGCCTGGGACTGGGCGCACCGACGGCCCGGTCCTGGCTAAGTCGCGTCGCCGGGCACTGGCGCCGCTCCCATCCCGAGGTCGAGGTGGTGGTCAGCGGTCGCGCGGTGCGCGGGACGGAGGCGCCGCTCGCCTCGCCCGCATGGGAGGACGTCCCGGGCCATCGCCACCACGTCCTTGTCTGTCGCGGTCCACGCTGCTCGGCGCGGGGCTCGGCCCTGACGGCGAGCGCCGTCGACGACGAGCTGCGCGTGCAGGGCCTGGGCGACGACGACGTGCTCGTCACCCAGACCGGGTGCCTGTTCCCCTGCAACCAGGCGCCTGTTGTCGTCGTCCATCCCGAGGACGTCTGGTACGGCGGGGTCGATGCCTCGTGCGCGCGGCGGATCGTCCGGGAGCACGTCGTGGCGGGCGATCCGGTGGTCGAGCGCCGGCTGCCACGAGCGCTGGGCGAGAATCGAGCATGACCGCGAGCTCGCAGATCGTTCCGCCCGACGAGGCCCGGCAGGTGCGCGAACGCCTCGATCGTCTCGGCCTGCCGGGGATCATCGACGTGCACACGCATTTCCTGCCCGACCGGATGATGGCGAAGGTCTGGGACTACTTCGACCAGGCCGGACCGCTCACGGGCCGTCCGTGGCCGATCGCCTACCGCACGTCCTCGGACGAGCGCGTCGCGACGTTGCGCTCGCTCGGCGTGGAGCACTTCACCTCCCTGGCCTATCCCCACAAGCCGGGCATGGCGCAGTGGCTGAACGGCTGGTGCGCGGACTTCGCGGCCGAGCACCCGGACTGCCTGCA
Organism: Nocardioides sp. Root190; assembly: GCF_001428565.1. Lineage (GTDB taxonomy): Bacteria > Actinomycetota > Actinomycetes > Propionibacteriales > Nocardioidaceae > Nocardioides. Next base: position 879,184 of record NZ_LMIA01000010.1, read on the forward strand.
CTCGGCGACCTTCTTCCCCGAGGCCGGCGCGGCGTCGTACGTCGAGGAGGCGATCGGTCGGGGCGCGCGGATCTTCAAGGTGCACGTCCAGGTGGGCGACTTCGATCCGAACGACCCGCTGCTCGACGACGTGTGGTCCCTGCTCGCGGCGACCGGGACCCCCGTCGTCATCCACGTCGGGCACGGCCCGGCGCCCGGCCGGTTCACGGGACCGGCCGCGGCCGCCGAGCTGCTGCGGCGGCACGACGGCCTGCGGCTGGTGATCGCCCACCTCGGCCTGCCCGACTACGGGGACTTCCTGGACCTCGCGCTCGAGCACCCCCTCGTCCACCTCGACACGACGATGGCGTTCACCCGGTTCACCGAGGAGACCTCACCCTTCCCCGCCGGTCGTCGGGCCGACCTGGTCACCCTCGGCGAGCGGATCCTCTTCGGGTCCGACTTCCCCAACATCCCCTATCCGTACGTCGAAGCGGTCGATGCCGTCCTCGAGCTCGGCCTCGGTGACGACTGGTCGCGGGGGGTGCTGCGGGACAACGCGGCACGCCTGCTCGGCATTCAGGCGACGTAGACAAAGAGACATGTCGACATGTCGCCTCTTGGCGCGGACGGCTGTCGCGATCTAGGGTCGACCTGCCCGCGAACCCGCGTGGCAGCTGGCGATTCTCGGGAGATGACATGCGGTTGAGCACACGTCTGGCGATCGTGGTGGCCCTCGTCACCGGTCTCGTCGGCCTGGCCGGGCCGGCCAACGCGGCCTACTACAACACCTACTCCGACGTCGCGAGCACGCCCGATGCGAGCGGCGCGACCGGCGCGCAGGGCTTCGCCGCCGGGGCGAGCTACCTCTACTCGATCAAGACCCGGACCAGCCAGAACGACGACCGTTCCGTGATCTACCGGGTGAACAAGAAGACCGGCGCGCGCGTGGTGATGAAGAACGGCACCAACGGCACGTCGTACAACACCTGGCTCGGACACGCGAACGACATGACGATCGTCGACATCGACGGCAAGCACCACTTCTTCGTCGTCACGATGAGGTCGAGCGGTGCCCAGCTGGTGAAGCTGCGCTACGACGGCACGACCTACCGCAAGGTCGGTTCCTACGCGGTCAAGCTCAGCGGCTCGACGAGGGCGGTCTCCGGCATCAGCCGGGTCTCGGTGACCAGCAGCCGGATCAACTTCTTCTTCAAGAGCGGGCGTCAGGTCTATCGCGGCGGCATCTCGCTGCGGGCCAACTCGGGCACGGTCGCGCTCACCAAGGCGTTCACGCTCAAGGTCGTCGGCGCGCTGGTGAACGGCAAGACCGTCTCCGACCTCGACACGTTCAGCAACCAGGGCTTCTTCTACGACGCCCCGAAGAAGGTCCTCTACTACCCGCTGACCAAGGCCAACCGCAGCGTCGTGCTCGTCTACCGCAACGTCGCGGCCTCGACGACCGGCAGCCTCACCTCGGCCAGGGACCTCTCCTTCCGGATCACCTCGTCGGCGTACAAGAAGTTCGAGATCGAGGGCGTCGGCACGAGCGGCGGGCGGCTGTACTTCAACACCAACCGCGCGACGTCGTCCGCGGCCAAGGACGGCGTCCATGTCTTCAAGGGGTACGTCGCCAAGTAGGTCGGTCCGCGACCCGCGCGTCAGGGACGCAGCAGGATCTTGCCCGTGCGGCCGGGCTCCATGTTGGCTGCGGCGGCGGTGCGCACCTCGTCGAAGGAGTAGATCGTGTCGACGGGCAGGGTCAGCGAGCCCTCGCCGATCCGCTGGATCAGCTCACCGAAGAGCGCCCGGCGCTGGTCTGCCGGCATGGTGCGGCTGACGGTGCTGCCCCAGAAGCCCTTCACCGTGGCCTGCTTGAAGATCACGTCGCCCGAGGAGATCTCCATGGTGGGCGACTGCATCGCGCCGAACACCACGAGCGTGCCGCTCTCGGCGAGCAGGGACAGCACCTCGCCGCTGGCCCGGCCGCCGACCGAGTCGACGCCGACCTTGATCGGTGCGTCACCGACGATCGCCCGGACATGCTCGGCCCAGTCGTCGGTGTCGGTCGCGACGATGCGGCCGATGTCGTGGGCGGCGAGCTCCTCGACACCGGCGCTGCGCCGGACCAGGCCGACCACGTTGATGCCGCGCGCAGCGCCGAGCTGCGCGACCATCCGGCCGACGGCGCCGTTGGCAGCGTTCTGCACCAGCCAGTCGCCGGGCGCCAGGTCCAGTGACTCGAGCAGGCTGATCGCACTGAACGGCATCGACACCAGCTGGGCGGCGACCTCGTCGGAGAGTCCGTCCGGGACCGGGATCAGCCCTCCTGCGCGGGCGATGAACTGCTCGGCCCACGCACCGAAGGTGCCGCCACTGGCGACCCGCTGTCCGACGGCGAGGTGGTCGACACCCTCGCCGACCGCCTCCACCACGGCGACCGCCTCCGTGCCGGCGCGGGCCGGCATCTCGGGCTTGAAGCCGTAGGAACCGCGGATCGTCCACAGGTCGTGGTTGTGGATCGCCGCGAGCAGGGTCCGCAGGCGCACCTCGCCGGGGCCGGGCTCGGGGACGTCGATCTCCTCGACACCGAGGACGTCAGCAGGGTCTCCGAACTCGTGGTGCATCACAGCGCGCATGACTCCAGCATGGCGCGGTGTGCAAGCGGACTCAGATCTGTGACAGCTGGGCCTTGACCTCCGTCTTGAGCACCTTGCCGACCTTGGAGCGCGGCAGGTCCGGCCACACCTCCACCTGCTTGGGCGTCTTCACGCTCCCGATGCGTTCCTTCACGAACGCCTGGACGTCGTGCGGGTCGACGCTCTGGCCCGGTCGCAGCTGGAGGACGGCCGTCAACCGCTCGCCCCACTTCTCGTCCGGCAACCCCACGACGGCGCAGTCGGCGACGGCGGGGTGCGCCATCAACGCCTGCTCGACCTCGGTGGAGTAGACGTTGAACCCGCCCGTGATCACCATGTCCTTGGCCCGGTCGACGATGTGGAGGAATCCCTCACCGTCGAGGTAGCCGATGTCACCGGTGTGGTGCCAGCCGTGGGCCGACGCCTCGGCGGTCGCCTCGGGGTTCTTGTAGTAGCCCCGCATGACCAGCGAGCTGCGGACCACGATCTCCCCGCGCTCGCCCTGCGGCAGGGGCGTGCCGTCGTCGGCGAGGATGGAGACCGTCACCAGCGGAGCCGGCCGCCCCGCTGATGACAGTCGTTCGTGGGCGATGGTCCCGTCGGCGCGGAAGTGGTCGCGCGGTGACATCATCGAGATCATCATCGGCGCCTCGGTCTGCCCGAAGAGCTGCGCCATGACGGGTCCGATCCTGGTGAGCGCCTCCTCCAGCCGGCGCGCCGACATCGGTGCGGCGCCGTACCAGAAGCACTCCAGGCTGCTCAGGTCCGTCGACTCGAGGTCGGGGTGGTCGAGCACCATGTAGATCAGCGTCGGCGGCAGGAACGTGTGCGTCACCCGGTGCTCCTGCACCGCCGTGAGGAAGGCCCCCACGTCGGGCTGGCGCATGACCACGATCGAGCCACCCTGGGTCAACACCGGGAAGCAGAGCACGCCCGCGGCATGGGTGAGCGGCGCCAGGGCGAGGTACGTCGGCCGGGTGCCTCCCGTCGCTGCCGGATCGGGCCACGGGTAGCCCATCAGGGTCAGCGCGGTCATCGTCTCGATGTTGGTGCCGTCGAGCATCACGCCCTTGGGGCGCCCGGTGGTGCCACCGGTGCCGACGATCAGCGCGAGGTCGTCCTCGGCCAGCCGGTCGACGGGGTCGGTCCCCGCCGAGAGGAACTCCTCCCAGCCCATGGCCCACTCGAGGTCCTCGTCGAGGCAGACCAGCGTGGTCACCTTCGGCAGCTCGGCGCGGATCTGGTCGACCAGGGGGGCATAGGCGGCCTTGAAGATCAGCACCGAGCAGTCGAAGAGATCGAGGAGCTCACGGTTCTCGCTCGCTTCGTTGCGCGGGTTGATCGGGCACCACACCGCACCTGCACGGCTGATCCCGAAGACGCACGTGAAGGCGATCGGGTCGTTCGAGGACAGGATCGCGACCTTGTCCCCGGGCCGTACGCCGTGGCCCACGAGGGCGGACGCGACCCTGCCGGCGAGGTCGCGGACCTCGTCGTAGGTCCACGTCTGCCCGTCGCAGACCAGGCAGGGCGCGTCGCCCCCCAGCGACGCACCCTTGTCCAGGTAGTCGACCAGACGCACCGAACGCCCCCTCAGCCCTCGACCGTGATGACCGGCTCGGACACCAGTCCGAACGCGCGCAGCTGGCCGAGCAGCTCGCGGTGGCCGAAGGCCTTGCAACCGGACGCGAAGCCGACGCGCAGCGGGGGCTGCTGGAGCAGGGAGTACGCCGCATAGGCCTGCAGGAGGCCGGTCTGCTTGTAGTTCTGGTTGCCGTGGATCACGCAGTGGGCGCGACCGAGCGGGCCCGAGGCGTGCACCGAGTCGAGCGACTTGTTCAGACGGGGGTTCTCGCGAGGCGGCATCTGGTTCATCACCTGCGCGGCGGTGGCGGTCAGCGTCGCGTCGCGGTCCTCCTCGGACATGTCCTTGGTCGCCTCGATGGCGCCGGCGACGATCTGCGGCACCCCGTGCATGAGCGCCGCGTTGAAGACACCGCCCTGGGCCTTGCAGTTCGCGACCCGCGGGTCCTTGCGGTACCAGACCGGGTGCGAGGTGCCGCCCCACGGCAGGGACAGCGCGAGCTCGTGCTGCCCGGGCACCACGAGCGGGACCAGACCCTGCGTCGGATCGAACTCGACGTAGGCGTTCTGTGCCAGGAAGTGGGCCTTCGAGGTTGCGGCGTTGACCAGGATGGTCTGGGTCGAGGCGATGGTGGGAGAACCGCCCCAGAAGACCGCGATGTCGAGGGAGTCGAGGCCCGGCTTCTCCAGGCAGAGCTCGGCGGCGATCTCGCCGGTCGTGTACATCTGCGCGATGCCCGGCGACAGGAGCAGCCCGGCGGCGGCGAAGTCGGCGCCGTACTTCTCGTCGCAGGTGATCAGCCAGTCCTGCTCGCCGGTGGTGTCGAGGTAGTGGGTGCCGGCGGCGAGACAGGCCTCGACGACCTCGGGGCCGTACTTGCTGAACGGGCCGACCGTGTTGCACACGACCGAGGCGCCGCTGAACAGCTCGGTGAGCGAGGCGACGTCGTGCTCGACCTGGACGATCTCGTAGTCGGCGGTCTCGATGCCGGGGACGTTGGCCTCCATCGAGGACTTGATCCTGCCCTCGTCGCGCCCGGCGGCGATGAACGGGACGCCGTACTCGCGGAGGTACTCGCAGATGAGTCGGCCGGTGTAGCCGGACGCTCCGTAGACGATGACGGGCTTGGAGGAAGCGCTGGTGTCAGTCATGGTCACATCCCCATTCCGCCGTCGACCGACAGGTCGACGCCATTGATGAACTTCGAGCGGTCGGAGGCGAGGAAGACCACGGCCTCGGCGATGTCCTCCTCGGTGGCCAGCCCACCCGACGGGGTGAGCTCGACGACCTGCCCGACAGCAGCCTCGGCCGACTCGAAGAGACCCATGCCGGTCAGCTCGTTGGCCAGGCCTGCGCCCATCTCGTTGGGGATCAGGCCGGGAGCGACGCAGTTGACGCGTACGCCGAGACCGAGCTTGCCGGCCTCCATCGCCGCCACCCGGGTGATCCGGTCGACGGCCGACTTCGACGCCGAGTACTGCGACAGCGCCGGGAACGCGATGTGCGCGGCGACCGAGGCGACGTTGATCACCGATCCCCCCTTGCCCGCGGCGCCGCCGGGGCCCATGGTCCGGAAGGCGTGCTTGATGCCGAGCGAGGTGCCGACGACGTTGACGTCGAAGATCCGGCGGGCGACATCGGCGTCCAGGTTGATGAACAGGCTCGCGATCTCGATGCCGGCGTTGTTGACCAGGATGTCGAGCCCGCCGACCTCGCTGACGGCCTGCGCGACCGCGGCCTCCCACGAGGCGTCGTCGGTGACGTCGAGGTACACGAAGGTGCCGCCGATCGACTCGGCGACCTCCTTGCCCTTCTCGTCCTGCAGGTCGGCGATGACGACGGTCGCGCCCGCCGCGGTGAGGAATTCGGCGAACTTCTTGCCCAGGCCCTGGGCGCCACCGGTCACCAGGGCCGTGCGCCCGGCGAGTTCGGTTGAGGTCGTTGCGGTCGTCATGGGAAGCGACTCCTTCGTCGGTGGGGTGATGCACGCCACACAACTCCTTTGCCTTGACGACTGTCAAGACTTTTCTGGACAACCGTCAAGATTTCTCTTGTCACCCGGCCACAAACGCCTCGGGAGCGGGTAACCTCAGGCCCCATGACGACTGCCACGGTGCGTCGTACTCCTGCTGACAAGCACGACGACCGACGCCGCGCCCTCGCCGATTCCGCCCTGCGGACCCTCGGTGAGCTCGGCTACGCGCGGGCGAGCCTGCGCGAGATCGCGAACAACTCGGAGTTCTCCCACGGCGTCGTCCACTACTACTTCCACGACAAGCTCGAGCTGATCGTCTACTGCGTCCGGCAGTACAAGGCGACCTGCGTGCACCGCTACGACGGGGTCGTCGCCGACTCGACGACGCCCGAGGGCCTGGTCGCCGCCTTTGCCGACAAGCTCGTGGAGACGATCGTGGAGGAGGCGCCGATGCACCGCCTCTGGTACGACCTGCGCTCGCAGAGCATGTTCGAGGCGGACCTGCGCGAGGCCGTCCTCGGCATCGACCAGACCCTCGAGGACATGATCTGGCGCGTGGTCAGCACCTACGCCGAGCTGTCGGGGCGCGCGCCGGCGATGACGCCGCACGTCGCCTACGGCGTGCTCGACGGGCTCTTCCAGCAGGCCCTGCTCGGCCACCTGTGCGAGCAGGAGGGTGTGCTCGACGGCCTGCGCACGCAGGTCCGCGACCTCATGCCGATGGTGCTGCTGCCCGCTCAGTCGCGGTAGCGCAACCCGAGTGGCGACATCGCCGCGTCGAGGCGGTCCAGGGCGATCGGTCCGACACCGTGCAGTGCGGCGAGGTCGCGACGCGTCCACGCGGTGACGTCCTCGAGGGTGTGCACGTCGACGAGCCGCAGCGCGCGGGTCGCGGGCGCGCCGATGGTGCGCGGCAAGGGAGTTCCCGTACGACGAGGGGCGCGCTCGCGCGACCCGTCCTCGTGGTCGAGCACGGCCTCCCCGCGCGGGGAGAGCCGGTAGCCGATGGCCAGTGACTCGGTGAGCCCGCGCTCCTTGAGCTTGCGCACGTCGCGCTTGAACTCGGGGGTCGGCCGGTCCAGCTGGGCGGCGAGCTCGGGCGCCCGGACCTCGGGGTTCGTGTCGATGATCCGCAGCGTGGCGCGGGTCCACGGGCCGATGGGCGAGGCGGCGTCGAGCCGGTCCAGGCCGGTCAGGATCGTGGCGACCTCCGCAGGCTCCGGGACCGTGTCGCGCAGCGTCTCGCGGGGATCGGTGCCGGCGAAACGCACGCCGATCCGGAAGACAGGCCGCTCGGCCCGCGGCGCGAGAGCCTCCTTCAGTGCGGCGAGGGAGGCCGCACCGGCGCGGCGGGCGTCCGCGGCGCGCAGGGCGGACAGGGGGACCTGGTCCACGCTGACCACCTCGACCAGGCCGACGGCCGTGCGGAGTCGGGTGCCGACCTTGACCCGCGGTCGGTCCCACCGGCGGAAGGCGAGGTCGATCTCGCCCCGGCGGATCGCTTCGAGCTCGACCGGTCGCATCAGCACGGGACGAGGATAGGCGCCCCCGTTCAGGACGGGTGGGGCACCGCCGCGTTGTCGATGTCGTGGAACACGAACAGCTCGGACTCCGGTCGCTCGGCCTCGAGCAGGGCGTCGGCGGCGCGTTCCATCAGTGCCTCGGGGTTGTCGAAGCCGGGCTCCGCGGTCGTGCCGCCGAGCCGCGCCATGATGAAGTACTGGCGAAGTCGCAGCTGGACGGGTGGGCTGAGCTCGAACAGCACCCTCCGGGCGAGGATCCGCAACATCTCCTCGTCCATCCGGCCCTGGAAGAGGATCGCGAACGTCCGGGTGTCGAGGCGCCCCACGGAGTCGAAGGACCTGACGGCGCCGAGCAGCCGCTCCGCGATGCCCTGCAGCACCGGCTCGATGTCGGCCACCGGCGGTCCGTCGAGTGCGATGTCGGCCGAGTCGACCCGCACCAGGACGACCGCGGTCGCATCACCCGTGCGTTCGCCGCCGTGGAGGGCCATGGTCAGCCGGTCGAGGAAGAGGTCGCGGTTCGGCAGGCCCGTGACGGCGTCGTACAGGGGCGAGGGGGCGGTGTCGTGTGGTGCCGGGTCGAGTCTCATCGGTTGGTCCTTCCGTTCACGAGTGCGGCGACCGCGTCGTGGACCCGGACCAGTGGCACGCCTTCGCCGTACAGGAATCCCTGGGCCTCGTCACAGCCCCGTTCACGCAGGTAGAGCACCTGCTCAGGTGTTTCCACGCCCTCGGCAGCGACCGTCATGCCCAGGGCGTGGGACATGGCGAGAATGGCGTCGATGACCGCGGCATCGGCATCGGTGGTGGCGATCCGTCGGACGAACTCGCGGTCGATCTTGAGCTTGTCGACGGGGAACCTGGTCAGGTAGGCGAGGCTGGAGTAGCCCTGCCCGAAGTCGTCGACGACGATCCGTGCACCGATCGCCTTGAGCCCGTCGAGGACGGCGTGGACGTCGTGGTCGTCGTCCATCAGGACGCCCTCGGTGATCTCCAGCTCGAGCGCGGCGGGGTCGAGACCGGCGTCGGTGAGGGCCGATTCCACCTCGGAGAGCCACGTGCTGCGGGAGAACTGGCGGGGCGAGACGTTGACCGCGATCCGCAGCGGGATCCCGAACTCCTCGCGCAGGACGACGGCGTCCTTGCAGGCCTGACGGAGCACCTGCTCGCCGAGCTGGGCGATCAGGCCGCTGTCCTCGGCGACCGGGATGAAGCGGTCGGGCGGGACGATGCCGAGGGTCGGCGAGTCCCACCGCGACAGTGCCTCGAAGCCGATCAGCCGCCCGGTGCCGAGATCGACCTGGGGCTGGTAGGCGACAGTGAGCTCCCCACGGTCGAGTGCCTGCTGCAGGGCCGAGGACAGCACCAGCTTGTCGTTGCCGTCGGCGATCATCGACGGGTTGAACCAGCGCACGTTGTTGCGGCCTGCCGCCTTGGCGCGGTACATCGCGATGTCGGCGTTCTTGAGCATGTGGGCCGGCGAGCTGCCGTGGTCCGGGTAGACGGCGCAGCCCATGCTGGCCGTGGCGAGCACCTCGCGGTTGTCGACGGTCACCGCGCCGGGCAGTGCGGCGGCGATCCGGTCGACGCGGGCACGGACGTCCTCGAGCTCGCTGAGCCCGCTGAACACCACGACGAACTCGTCGCCGCCGAGGCGGGCCACGAGGTCACCCTCGCCGGTCGTCTCGACCAGCCGCTCGGCGAGCTCGAGCAGGAGCCGGTCGCCGACGTGGTGGCCCAGGGAGTCGTTGACGCGCTTGAAGTGGTCGACGTCGAGCAGGAGCAGCGCGACCCGCTCGCCGAGGCGCTCGGCCTGGTGGATGGCGTCGACGAGGTGCTTGGTCAGCGTCGTGCGGTTGGGCAGTCCGGTGAGGGCGTCGTGGTTGGCGAGGTAGGTGACCTCGGCCTGCACCTCGAGCCGCTTGGTGATGTCGAAGCCGATCGCGAGGTAGCCGGTGACCTCGCCGTCCTCGTCGGTGACCGGACTGATCACCTCGCCGACGGCCACCGTCGAGCCGTCGCGGCGTCGGTACTCCAGCTCCCGCTCGTCGCCGCTCGCGTGGAGTCGCAGCGACCGACCGTGGTCCACGGCGTAGATGCACCCCACGGGCTGTCCGACGAGCTCGGTCTCCAGGTAGCCCAGCAGCCGCTCGGTCGCCGGGTTCGCCGCGACGATCAGGCCGTCGAGGTCGGTCGCGACGACACTGCACGGCATGCTCGCCAGGATGCTGCGGCGCAGGGAGTCACGGCTCAACGTCTCCAGGGCGGTCTGCGTCGCCAGCCGCTCGCTGATGTCGATGACGGAGGCGAGCACGAAGGGCTCCTCGCCGATCGTGATCGGGTTCAGGCCGATCTCGATGGGGACCTCGACGCCGTCGCTGCGCACGCCGTACAGGTCGCGGCCGATGCCCATCGGCCGGGCGGACGGGTCCGCGAAGTAGCGGCGGCGGTAGTCGTGGTGGGCGTCGCGCGAGCGCCGCGGGACGAGGTCCTCGACGTTCATCCTCAGCAGGTCCGCACGCCCCGTGCCGAAGAGCACCTCGGCCTGGGCGTTGACCAGCACGATGCCGCCGGTGCGGTCGACCATGACCATGGCGTTGGGAGTCGCCTCGAGGATCAGGCGGAGGCGCTCGGCCTCCTCCGAGGTGCCCGCCGGAAGGATCTCGTCGAGAGGGGGTCCACTGCGGACGCCCTCACGGGTCCGTCGACGCTCGCCATCGGATGTCACTCGCATGTCGCTCGCCCGCCGGGTGCACGCAACAGCAGCCCCCCGCTCCGACCACCGCAAGCGGCTCGTCGCACCAGAGGGCCCCGACGGGGCCTCCCTTCCCCACCCTCGACGGTAGGACACCGGAGCGCACCGTGAGGCCATGTCGGCAGATGTTTTACCTTGCTCCGGGATTGACCGGCGTCGCCCAACGGTGCTTTCATCGTCATATGGCGATGAAAGCGGAGTCCCGGGGCGAGGTCGAGTCACTGGTGGCGGCTGCCTGCCTGCTGCACGGCCTGAGCGACCCCAGTCGGCTGGCGATCCTGCAGCACCTCGCCCTCGGCGAGCACCGGGTCGTCGACCTCACCGACCACCTCGGGCTCGCACAGTCGACCGTCTCCAAGCACCTCGCCTGCCTGCGCGACTGCGGTCTGGTGGTCTCGCGACCGAGCGGACGGGCCTCGATGTTCTCCCTGGCCCATCCCCGCGCCACGGCCGAGGTCCTGCGCGCAGCCGAGCGGTTGCTGGAGGCGACCGGTGAGGCCGTCGTGCTCTCCGCGAACTTCGGTCCCGCGGCGCTGCACGGCGACGAGGAGTGGTGATGGGCGTCGGACACGGGCACGGACACGCACCGGCCGCGGCCAGCGGCCACGCCGGCGGGCGGCACCGCTGGCGCCTGGCGATCTCCTTCTGCCTGATCGCCGCGTTCTTCGTCGTCGAGCTCGTGGTCGGCATCATCAGCGGCTCGCTGGCGTTGATCTCCGATGCCGGGCACATGGCCGCCGACGTGGTCGCGCTCGGGGCGGCGCTCGTCGCGACCAAGATCGCCACCCGCGCCGACAGCACCGGGCGGCGTACCTATGGCTCCTACCGGGCGGAGGTCTTCGCCTCCGGCCTCGCCGCGCTGATGATGCTGGGCGTCGCGGTGTACGTCGTGATCGAGGCGGTCGCACGGATGGGCACCGACGTCGAGGTCGAGACCGGGCCGATGCTCCTGGTCGGTCTGCTTGGCCTGGTCGTCAACCTGATCGCCCTGCTCCTGCTGCGCGCCGGGGCGAAGGACTCGATCAACGTGAAGGGTGCCTACCTCGAGGTGGTCGCCGACACCGCCGGCAGCGTGGGCGTGCTGGTCGCGGGCGTGCTGATTGTGGCGACCGGCAACGGGGCCTGGGACACGGTGGTGGCCTTCCTGATCGGCGCCTTCGTGGCGGTCCGCGCGGTCGTGCTCGGGCGGGAGGTGCTCTCCGTGCTCGGACAGCACGTGCCCGCCGGTCTCGACATCGACGCCGTCGCAGCCTGCCTGGCCGAGGTCCCCGGCGTGCGCGACGTCCACGACCTGCACGTGTGGATGCTGACGTCGGGGATGAACGTCGCGACCGCCCACCTCGTCCTGGCGGAGGGTGCTGATGCGGGTGCGGCGCTGCGGGCCGGTCAGCAGGTGCTCCGCGACCGGCACCACATCGAGCACGCCACGCTCCAGGTCGAGGGGGACCGCTCGTCGCACTGCGACGCCGTCACCTGGTGAGCCTCAGGAGTGCGCGAGCGAGAGCTTGACCGCGAACCCGAGGAAGATCGCGCCCACGGCGGACGTGCCGGCCGCGGAGAGTGCGCGCCGTCGACGAAAGGTCGCGGCGAGGCGGGTCCCGCCGAAGATCAGCGCCGAGAGGTAGGCGACGCTGGCGACCTGGGCGAGCGCCCCGAGCGCGAGGAAGGACAGTGCCGGGTGGGCGTAGGACGGGTCCACGAACTGCACGAAGAAGGCGACGAAGAACAGGATCGCCTTCGGGTTGAGCAGGCTGATCACGAGCGCGCGGCGGTAGGGCCGCTCGTTCGGCACCGGCGGCGGGGCGCCCTCGGCGATCGCCTGGACCGCTCGGTGCCGGGCCCGCCACATCAGCAAGGCGCCGCGCAGCATGGTGAAGGCGAGGTAGCCGAGGTACCCGGCGCCGACCCACTTCACGATCGAGAACGCCACGTCGTTGGCCTGCAGCAGCGAGGCCACCCCGGCCGCCGACAGGGTCATCAGGACCGCGTCGCCGGTCCACACGCCGGCGGCGGCGCGGTAGCCGTCGCGGCTGCCGCGACGGGCGGCGACGGACAGGACGTAGAGGGAGTTCGGGCCGGGCAGCAGGATGATCAGGATCAGCCCGACGAGGTACGTCGACAGGTCGGTGATGCCCAGCACGAGTCGATCCTCCCACGCAGGATCCGCCGCAGGATCCGACTGGGCGATGAGTTTGCCGCCGGCGCCGGGTCGACCCGGCATGGGCATCGTGTGCGCGGACATCTCCACCACCGTCGACGGCTTCGGCGCCGGTCCCGGCCAGTGCCTGGAGCGCCCGTTCGGGGACTTCGACCAGGGCCCGCTGCATGCCTGGATGTTCGACCACGGCGAGGAGAACCGGGCCGAGGTCAGCGCCATCCTCGACGCGGGTGCCTACGTCATGGGGCGCAACATGTTCAGTCCCGGCCGGGGCGACTGGGACCTCGCGTGGCGGGGGTGGTGGGGCGAGGAGCCGCCGTACCGTGCCCCCGTCTTCGTGCTCACCCACCACCCGCGGGCGCCGCTCGAGATGGACGGCGGCACGACCTTCCACTTCGTCACCGACGGCATCGAGTCTGCTCTGGCCCGGGCGCGGGAGGCGGCCGGCGAACGCAACGTCTCGATCGCGGGCGGTGCCTCCACCGTCAACGCCTACCTGGCGGCGGGCCTGCTCGACGAGCTGCGCCACCACGTCACGCCGAACACCTCCGGGCTGGCGGCGTCGGCGGGCGGGTCACGGCTGTTCGAGGGGGTGCCGGCGATCGGCCTGGTGCCGGTGAGCGTGCGGCACACCCCGCACGTCACCCACCTGACCTACTCGGCGGGCGGGCACAGGCAGAACGGGTGACCGTCGGGGTCGACCATGACCCGCCAGGTGGCGTCCTCGGACTGCACCGGTGCCACGGAGGCCCCGAGACCGACCGCGAGCTCGGTCGCCGCGTCCAGGTCGGAGACGCGCAGGTCGAGGTGGAACTGCTGGGGGTGCTCCTGGCCGGGCCACTCCGGACGCGAGTAGTCGGCGACGGTCTGGAAGTTCAGGGTGCTGCCGAGCACGGCCGCGGAGGCGTAGCCGTACTCGGGGTACTCGCCGGTGACCTCGCCACCGGTGAGGTCGGCGTAGAAGCGGGCGAGCCGGGCTGCGTCGGGGGTGTCGATGCAGAAGGCGAGGAGCTCGGTGACGGGGGAGGTGCCAGTGGAGGTGGTCATGGGGCCAGCGTGCACCCGAGCGCCGACACCGTAGGTCGGCACCGTCCGTCGAGACTGTCAGCCGGGCGGGTCGAGCTCGCGCAGGTAGCAGAGCATCCGGTGGTCCTCGCCGGGCTCGATGTTGGTGAAGCCGTGCCGCTCGTAGAAGCGGCGGGTGTCGGTGTCGACCTCGTCGACGTTGATGTGGATCTCGATCGCCCCGCGGGCGAGCACCTCGGCGACGGCGCGGGTCAGCAGCGCCGTGCCGATGCCGCGGTCACGCAGGGCGGGGACGACGTAGAGCTCCTCGAGCTGGGCGAGCGGGCCGTCGCCGTACGGCGTGGGGCGCAGTGTGAGGTAGCCGAACCCGGTCGCCGTGCCCGCGCTCGCCCGGGGGTCCTCGGTGAGCACGACCAGCACGTCCTCGCGCGCCAGCAGGTCCTCGAAGCGGTCCGCGAACTCCTCCGCGCTGGGGGTCGCGGTCTCGAACTCGGTGTTGAAGTCGAAGAGCAGTCGACCGACGAGGGCGGCGTCCTGCGGCCCGGCCAGCCGGACCGCTGGTGTCGCGGGTTCCGGCGCCGTCACGGGAGCCACGCGCCGATCATCGTGCGCGCGCTGGTGGCGAGCCGCTCGGCGGTGAAGTGCTCCGGGTCGGCCAGGACGAGGCGGCCGAAGTGCTCGAGCAGCGCGATCACGGCATGGGCGAGCAGCTCCGCGTCGTAGTCCTGCGGCAACGCGGAGGAGATCATCAGCTCGACGGTGGCGAGCACCCGGGTGCGGTCGCCGTCGACACGGCGGCCGACGGCCTCGGGGACACCGGAGCCGGACTGCAGGATGGCGCGCCAGGTCATCGGGTCGGCCAGCAGCATCGCGTGCAGCGCCGGCACCGCACGCTCGACCAGCTCGACGGGGGAGCTGCCGACGGCATCGAGCGGCAGGGCGGCGTACAGCTGGGTGATCGCGCGCTCCTGCTGACGGTCGAGCAGAGCACCGAGGAGCTGGCCGAGGTCGTCGAAGGCGCCGTACACGACGGGCCGGGTGACCCCCACCTCCTTGGCGATCGCGTCGATCGAGATCCGGTCGTAGCCGTCGCGGTCGATGATGGCCAGCGCCGCGTCGAGCAGCTGCTCGCGGCGCTGGGCCATGGGCACGCGGGCGGCGTAGGGCCGCCGTTTGCGGGCCGTCGTCTCGGACGCTGTCACATCTGAACCTTAGGGTCTTCCATTTACTACACAACTGTAGCATTCTGGTGCCATGGCGCTTCGCACCCACCGGGACATCACCCCGCTCGAGGACTACGGCTTCTTCGGACCCGAGTCCGTGGCCTGGAAGGTCTGGGGCTACCCGACCTCGCTCACCATCGGCTTCAGTCGCGCGGTGGTCGTGGAGGAGCTCGACCCCAACCTTGTCGCCTCCGTCGACCGCACGCAGGACATCTACCTGCGGCCCAGGACGAGGTACGACCGAACCATCCACTACTTCGCTCTGATCGCCTTCGGCGACAGTCGCACGACCAGCCGGGTCGCCGACGTCCTGGTCAAGGTGCACAGCAAGGCGATCGGCATCGAGCCCTACGGCGGCGGCAGGTACGACGCCAACGACCCCGACTCGCAGCTGTGGATCCTCGTCACCGGTTGGCACTCGGTGCTCAAGGCCTACGAGATGTTCGGCCCCGGCAAGCTGTCCGAGGCCGAGGAGGCGCAGTACTGGGCGGAGTGCGCCCTGGCCGCCGAGTTCCAGACCTGTGACCCGGCCGACGTGCCGCGCTCCCGCGCGGAGCTGCACGCCTACTACGAGCGGATGCGTCCGGTGATGTCCGGGTCGCCGATCGCGCAGCGTGCGATGTCGCACCTGATGGACGTCAACCAGCTCATCGACGAGGTCCCGCTCGTCCTCAGGCCCGTGCGCTGGGTCGTTGGCACCTTCTTCCGGGCCGGCGTCATCGCGACGCTGCCGCGATGGATGCGCGAGATGGGCGACGTGCAGCAGCCGCGGGCGCTCGACCTGCTGGCGCGCCCGGTCCTCCGTGCGACGTTCGCGGTGATGTCGCTGAGCAAGCGCCTGCAGCTGCGGGTCCTCGGACTGCTCTCCCCGAGCACGGTGCCGGTCGTCGCACCTGCCTTCTTCGGGATCGCGCCGACGAACCCCGAGCTGCTCACCCCCGCCGAGGCACGCGCGAGGTACGGCTACGACAGGCCCGCCGAGGCCCACCTCGCCTGGCGTGCGAAGCAGCACGAGAAGGTCTTCGGTCGTGGCGAGGCCCCGAGCGACGCCGGACTTCTCGAATCCGAGAGCGTCCTGGGCAAGCTGGCCTGAAGATCCCCCGCTGCGGGGACCGGGCCTGACACAGTGGCGCCGACCCTGCCGTCGTACCCAAGGAGAACCCGTGGGCCTCAACCCCGTCGCCGACGTCCTCAAGCGTGCCGACAAGGTGCTCAAGAACGCCGAGGTCGCCCTCGTCAACGTCGACACGACCCTCGTGACGGTGGGCGGAACGCTGAGTGGTGTCGACACCAAGCTCGCCACGGTCGACGCGACGCTGGCTGACACGCGCGACGTGCTGACCCAGGTCCAGACGTTGCTCGGCGACCTCAACGACAAGCTCGTCCTGCTCGACGAGGTCCCTGAGCTCAAGGCCACGCTGGACCGGGTGCTCGCGGCGGTCGAGAAGGGCTGACCCTCTCAGGTGCGGATGATCCGGCGTTCGATCGCAGCGGCCACCGCACCGGCCCGGGTGTCGACGCCGAGCTTGGTGTAGATGTGCGAGAGGTGGGACTTCACGGTCGCCTCGGACACGAACAGCTCGCGCGCCATCTCCTTGTTGCCCAGGCCGCGGGAGAGCAGCTCCAGCACCTCGACCTCGCGCTCGGTGATCGTCGTGGCCCCCGGCGTCGTACGACGCACGAGGGTCGCCGCGACCGACGGCGAGAGCACGGTCTCGCCCCGCGCGGTGGCCCGGATCCCGGCGAACAGCTCGTCCGGCGGGGCGTCCTTGAGCAGGTAGCCGCGGGCGCCGGCCTCCAGCGCACGCAGGATGTCGGACTCGGTGTCGTAGGTCGTCAGCACCAGCACTTCAGGGGGTGCGGGCAGGGCTCGCAGTGCGGCGGTCACCGCGGCACCACCGGCCTTGCCGGTGCCCAGGCTCAGGTCCATCAGGACGACGTCAGGCCCCTCGGAGGTGACGACGGCGAGGGCCGCGTCGAGGCCGTCGGCCTCGCCGACCACGGAGAGATCGGCCTGGCCGTCGATCAGTGCGCGCAGGCCGGCGCGCACCACGGGGTGGTCGTCGACCAGCACGATCCCGATCACGGGCGTCCTCCTCGGGGGGACTCGTCGAGCGGGAAGCTCACCGAGACGGTGGTGCCCTCGCCGGGCGCGCTCTCGACCTCGGCGCGTCCGCCGAGGGCGGCGGCACGCTCCCGGATCCCGGCGAGCCCGCGGCCGCGTGTCCCGCCGGCCCGCACCGGCCGGTCGGGAGCGGGGAGGTCGAAGCCGCGGCCGTCGTCGCGGACGTCGAGCACGACCTCGTCGACCTGGTAGGTCAACGTCAGCGCGACGCGACCGGCGTCGGCGTGCTCGCGGACGTTGGCCAGTGCGCCGCGAGCGGTGCGCACCAGTGCTGCCGCGACGTCGGGGACGACCGGCACCGTGTCGCCGTGGACCCGCACCGCCACGTCGAGTCCCAGCGCCGACTCGGCAGCGGCCCGGCGCAGGGCGTCGACCAGGGCGGCGCCGCTGGTGTCGTCGGTCAGGTCCGCCGGCGCCAGGTCGCGCACCACGCGGCGGACCTCGTCGAGGCCGTCGCGTGCTGTGGCGGCCGCCGTCTGCACGTGGCCACGGGCCGCGGCGGGCTGGGACTCCCAGGCCCGGTCGGCCGCCTGCAGCAGCAGGTTGATGCTGGAGAGTCCCTGTCCCACGGAGTCGTGGATCTCGCGGGAGAGTCGGGTGCGCTCGGCGAGGGCGCCGAGCTCGGCCTGCGCGCGCTGACGGGCCCGCGACTCCAGGTCCAGCGCCCGGTAGGCCAGCACGGTGACGAGGGCGACGCCGATCGGCCCCGCGACCTGCACCGGGTCCGTGCCGTCGGTGATCCGCCCCCACGCGGCACTCAGCAGGACCGTCATCGCGACGACGGTCGCCACGGCCCACTCGAAGGCGAGGACCTGCAGCACCGCGAAGGCCACCGGCACCGCGCACCAGGCGAACGACGGCGCCGCGACGGTGAGGGCGCTCCACAGCGCGACCATGGCGAGCACCCAGGCGGTCGGCCACCAGGGCCGTCCGGCCAGCAGGCCGCGCGTCGCATAGGCGGCGGCGAGCACGACGGCACCCGTCAGGACGGCGACCCCCGTGGGGTCGAGGTCGTGCCGGTCGACGTACCTCGCTGCGCAGGTCACCAGCAGCACGACCAGGACGGCGAGCAGCCAGCGGTCGAGGCGGGCGGCGGGAGCGAGGATGCCGTGCTCGCCGGGGCGGGTGGGGAGGGACATGATCCGGCCAGCCTAGGGAGCCGGGGCGGATCCCGGCATCAGCCAATTGGCCATCGCGGAGTGGCCAGCTGCCCGACGACCGGAGGGTCCGCGGCCGCGCAGGGTGGAGCCATGAAGCGAAACCACCTCCTCACGCCCCTCCTCCTCGCCGCCGTCGCGACCGGTGTCGGCCTCGCTGGTACGACGTCCGCGAGCTCCCTGGGACTGGCCAGCCCCTCGTCGTACCACCTCACGGGGGACGCGGTCAGCGCCGTCAACCCGGCCGGCTCGAAGTTCGAGGGCATCGGGGCCGACGAGCTGCGCGGCCGGTTCTACGTCAGCGAGGTCACCGGCGGGGAGATCCACCGCGGCTCGGTGGGCACCGCGCAGACCCGCGAGTGGATCCCCGGTGACGGCACCGACGGTCGCTGGACCGCGCGTGGCATCACGGTCGACCGGCTCGGCCGGGTCTACGTCGCGGGCGGGCCCAACGGCATCGGCACGGGTCGGCCCGACCTGTGGGTCTACAGCAAGGACGGCGACCTGCTCGCTGCGCTGCGGGCGCCCGGCACGGACGTCTTCCTCAACGACGTGGCGATCGGCCCCGACGGTGCGGCCTACTTCACCAACTCCAACGACGCCCAGGTCTTCCGCGTCGCGCCCGGACGAGGTGGCTGGCAGGCGAGCCTGTGGGCCGACGCGACCGACGTCGTCGAGCGCCGGGCGGGCTTCAACCTCGGCGGCATCGTGCTGAGTGCCGACCGCCGCGCGTTCGTCGTGGCCCAGGGCAACGTCGGGACGTTGTGGCGCTTCGACGTCCGCACCCGCACGGCCACCGAGGTCAGCACGGGCGGTGCCGACCTGGTCGACGCCGACGGACTGGTCCGCCGTGGCAACCAGCTGAGCGTCGTGCGCAACTTCAGCCGCATGATCGCGACCCTCCGGCTCACCCACGACGGACGTCGGGCGGTCCTGGTCGCCCAACGCGCCACCTCGCCCGACCGGGTGCTGACCACCGCGAAGGCCCTGCGGGGCCGGATCCTGTACGTCGACAGCAAGTTCGACGAGGCGGTGGCGTCGGGTCCGTACGAGGTCATCACGGATCCGACGCGATGAGGCGGACGGCCCTGGCGGCCCTGCCGCTGGCACTGGTGCTGGGTGCGTGCGGCGGTGGCGATCCGGCGGCGGTGGAGCGGGAGGCGGATCGCCCTGCGGGGCGCCCGGCGGGGCGCCCGGCCAGCAGTCAGGCCGCGGACCCGACACCGGCACCCGCCGAGCAGGCCGACCTCGACCGGCAGCTGCGCGAGGCGGCCTGGGCCGACGACGTCCCGCTGGCCCGGCGTCTGGTCCGCCGGGGGGCTGACGTCAACGCCCAGGACGCGACCCGCCAGTCGGCGTACCTCGTCGCGACCAGTGAGGGCCACCTCGACCTCCTGCGGCTGACGCTGCGCAACGGCGCCCGCATCGACGACAAGGACAGCTGGAACGGGACCGGCCTGATCCGGGCCGCCGAACGCGGCCACGGACTGGTCGTGGGCGAGCTGCTGCGCGCCGGCATCGAGCGGGACCACGTCAACCGGATCGGCTACCAGGCCATCCACGAGGCGGTGTGGCTCGGCGCGGACACGGCGTCGTACGCGACGACCGTGCGGGTGCTGGCGGCAGGCGGCGTCGAGCTCGACCGGGTCTCGCCGTCGGCGGGACTGACGCCGCTCCAGATGGCCCGCGAGCGCGGGTTCGACCGACTGGAGAGGATCCTGAGCACCGTGACGGACGCACGACCCCCTGCCGATCCGGACGCCGCGCTCCTGCGTGCCGCCGAGCGCGGCGACGCCGACGGTGTGGCGGTGGCACTCCGCGCCGGCGCCGACATCGAGGCGCGTGACGGGCACCAGCGCACCGCACTCCTGCTGGCGAGCACGCACGATCGCGTCGCCGTGGCGCAGGTCCTGGTCGCGATGGGCGCCGATCCCGACGCCCTCGACGACCGGCACGACACCCCGTGGCTGGTCACGGGCGTCACCGGCAGCGTCGCGATGCTCGAGGCCCTGCTCCCTGCGAACCCGGACCTGACCATCCGCAACCGGTTCGGCGGGCTCTCACCGATCCCGGCCAGCGAGCGCGGGCACGTCGGCTACGTGCGCCGCGTCGTCGAGACGGCGGTCGACCTCGATCACGTCAACGACCTCGGTTGGACCGCACTGCTCGAGGCGATCATCCTCGGCGACGGCGGGAAGGACCACCAGGACATCGTGCGGATCCTGCTCGCCGCCGGCGTGGACCGGACCATCGCCGACCACGTCGGGGTGACGCCGCTGCAGCACGCCGAGCAGCGTGGGTACGACGCGATCGTCGCCCTGCTGAGGGGGTGACCTGGGCGATGATGGTCCCCATGTCGTCGGAGCAGCTGGACTTCACCGTCACCGGCCCGGTCGTCGAGTGGCGCGGCCCCGCCCCGTTCTACTTCCTCGAGGTACCCGTCGAGGACAGCGACGACGTCAAGGAGGCCGCGCGCGGCCAGGAGTACTGGGGCCAGGTCGCGGTCCGGGTCCGCATCCGCGACGTCGACTTCACGACCGCGCTGTTCCCCAAGGACGGGCGTTACCTGGTGCCGCTGAAGGTCGTCGTACGACGCGCTGCCGGCATCGAGCTCGGTGACGTGCTGACCGCGTCGATGGGTCTGGTTCGCCGCACCTGAGCGAGGCAGCGACGAGGAGGTACGGCGGAGGGCGGGTTGTGCTGTCGTGGCCCGTTGGTCGAGGAGGCCGCCCGCGGCCGTCTCGAGACCCGGTGACCCGGTGCCGGAACCAGCCACCGTTGGTCGAGGAGGCCGCCCGCGGCCGTCTCGAGACCCCTGGCCGTGCTGCACCCGCCTGCTCGTGTCCGGGTTCCGGCACCGGGTCACCCTGTCTCGAGACGGTCGCTGAGCGACCTCCTCGACCAACGACAGGCGCGGGATCGACGCCTGCCGTCACCTACCCTGACCGCGTGCCCGTCACCATCGCCCACCCGGCGGCCGTCCTGCCCCTGCGCGGGCTCGGACTCCCCCTGTCGGCGATGGTCATCGGCTCGATGGCGCCCGACCTCCCCGTGTTCTCGCAGTCGTGGGGGATCTACGGCTTCACGCACAGCGTGCTCGGGATCCTCACCGTCGACCTCGCGATCGCCCTCGTACTCCTGGCGTTCTGGGACCTGTGGGGACGCGATGCGCTCGTCGACACCTCGCCGTCCGCGTTCCGGGACCGCCTGCCGGGGCGGGCGCGGATCGGCCGGCAGGCCTGGATCCTGGCCCCACTGGCGGCAGTGGTCGGCTCCATCACGCACGTCGTGTGGGACGCCTTCACCCACAGCGGTCGCTGGGGGGTGCGGCTGATCCCGTGGTTGCAGGAGGAGCACGGCTCGCTGCGGGGTGAGCAGTGGGCGCAGTACGCCAGTGGCGCGATCGGCGTCGTCGTTCTCGGCTCGGCGATCCTGGTGATCCTGCGCCGGCCCGTGCTCGGACCCAGCAGGCCCCGGCGGCTCCCGGTGCTCACCCTCCCGGCCGCGGTCGGGCTCGCGAGCGTGTGCTCGGTGGCGACCTTCGTCGGCCGGATCCTCGACGAACCCTTCGGTCTGGCGGCCTTTCACGCGGCCGTCGTCGGGATCGTCTCGCTCGGCGTGGTCGTGCTCGCGGTCGCGGTCGCCTGGGTGGCGCGCCCGGTAGTGTCCGCCCCGTGAGGAGTCGCCGGAGCTATGCCCCGCGGATGCCTCCGGCCGAACGGCGCGAGCAGATCCTCGACACCGCGCTCGCCCTCACGGCGACCGGTGGCGTGGCGAGCGTGACGATGGAGGCCGTCGCCGAGGCCGCGAAGGTCACCAAGCCGGTCGTGTACGGCGCCTTCCCGAACGCCGACGCCGTCCTTGCTGCGCTGATCGACCGCGAGCAGGACCGAGGCCTCGCCCTCATGCTGGACTCGCTCCCGACGGACACCGACACCGATGACCCGGTGGCGTTGGCGAGGACCGGGGTGGAGACCTTCTTCGCCGGCGTTCGCGACAGCCCGATCCGTTGGCGGCTCCTGCTGACCCCGGACAACCTGCCCGAGGGCGCGCGGCTGCGGTTCAGTGAGACCCGCGACTTCATGATCGCCCAGTTCACGGTGCTGTGTGAGTGGGCGATGGACTTCCGCCGTTCGGGACCGATGGATCCGGTGCTCCTGGCGCACCTGTTCGTCGGCGCGATGGAGATGGGCGCGCGACTGATCCTCGACCGGCCCGAGGACTACACGGCCGAGCTGATGAGCGACTTCGCGGTCGAGATCGTCCGCTCGGTCCTCGAGGCCTGACTCGTCCGGGGCTCAGACGAGGGTCGGGTCCACCAGGATCTTCGCGTGCTCCTCGGCGCCCGCGAGGCCGTCGAAGGCCGCAGCGAGGTCGCGCAGCCCGACGGTGCCGGTGTGCAGGGGCGACGGGTCGACCTTCCCGGAGGCGATCAGGTCGAGGGCGTGCTCGAACTCCTCGGGGTCGTAGCCGAAGACGTAGCGCACCTCGAGCTCCTTGTTGAGTGCGAACGCGGTCCGCACCGTGTCCGGCTCCATGCACACGCCGACGGCGACCACGCGGCTGCGCAGCGGCGCCTTCGCGTAGATCTCGTCGAGGACGCCGGGCACCCCGACGCACTCGAACACGACCGGACCGCTCGGCGCGACGCCGAGCGTCTCGCCGGCCCGGATCAGCCGACCCCACGGCAGCAGCGGGACGCGACGCATCAGCCCGACCGCGTCCATCCCGAAGCGGGCGTAGTCGGGCAGCGAGCCCACCGGTCCCTCGAGCGTGTACGCCGTCCACGGCTCGTCCACGCGCGGGTCGACGACCACGTCCGCACCACAGCGGCGGGCGAGGTCGCGTCGTACCGGCGAGAAGTCGGAGGCGATGACGGTCTTCACGCCCTTGGCCTTGAGCATCAGGATCACGGCGAGGCCGATCGGCCCGCAGCCGATCACGAGCGCGGGCTGGTTGCGCCCGACCGCTCCGCGCCGCACGGCGTGCCAGGCGACGGCGAGGGGCTCGGTGAAGGCGGCGAGGTCGTCGGGCACGCCGCGGGGGACGGCGAAGGCGAAGACCTCCTGCACCAGGACGTACTCCGCGAAGCCACCGGGGGAGCGGGTGTCGAAGCCGACCATGTGGATGTCCTCGCCGTTGCGGACCATCGGCAGGGCCACGATCCGGGTGCCGGGCTTCCAGCGGCCGCGGGTGCGGGGCCCGTAGGACACGACCTCCCCGAGCAGCTCGTGGCCCATCACGACCCGGTCCGCCGGGCGCATCAGCGTCGGGTAGCCGAGGGCGTCGGCCACGTCGGCGAGCTGGTCGGCGTGCTGGCGGGCATGCAGGTCGGAGCCGCAGATGCCGGTGCGCACCACCCGCAGGAGGACCTGCCCGGGCCCCGGCTCGGGGAGCGGGACCTGCTCGACGGCGAACTCGCCGCCGGTACAGGTCGCTGCCCGCATCGTCGGGTTCGAGCTCGTTGTGCCGGCCTTGATCTGCATCACAGTCCCCTTGACCTCACGCCATTGCTACGCTTCCGTAGCAATATAACTGTCCGGTGATGCGAGGAGCGAGACGTCCATGAGAGTCGACACGAGCGACGGCCTCCAGCTGGCGGTCTTCGAACAGGGCCGCCCCGAGGCGCCGACCGTCGTGCTGGTGCACGGCTACCCGGACAACCACCACGTGTGGGACGGCGTGATGGCCGAGCTGGCCACCGACTTCCGCGTCGTGGCCTACGACGTGCGCGGATCCGGCGAGTCCGGGGTCCCGACCTCGCGCCGGGGCTACCGCATCGATCAGCTCGTCGACGACCTCGGTCGGATCATCGACGCGGTCAGCCCCGACACCCCCGTCCACCTGGTCGCCCACGACTGGGGCTCGATCCAGGTCTGGGACGGACTCACCGCCGACCGGCTCGGGCCCCGGATCCGTACCTTCACCAGCATCTCCGGACCCTCCCTCGACCACGCCGCGGCCTGGCTCCGCAACAACGCCGCGGGCGCCGTTCCGCGCCTGCGCCAGCTGCTGGCGTCCTACTACGTCGGCCTCTTCATGGCCCCGGTGCTGCCCGAGCTCTGCGCCCGGCGCGGCGTCATCGGTCGGCTCGTCGACCACTCGGCCGCTGCCGACCGCGAGGTCCAGCCGCCCACGACGGCCCAGCAGGACCGCGGGGAGGCCGAGACGGTCAACGGCATCGAGCTGTACCGCGCGAACTTCCCTCGCCGGATGCTGCGGCCGGTGCCGCCGCAGGTCGACCTGCCGGTGCAGGTCATCGCGCCCGAGCGCGACCACCACGTGCGGCCCGAGCTCCAGGCGGGCGCCCCGGCGCCGTACGTCCGCGACCTGACGGTGCACCACGTCACCGGCAGCCACTGGGTGGTCTCCCAGCGCCCGGCGCTCGTTGCCGGCCTGGTCCGCGAGTTCATCGGGGCCGAGGTGTCGGCGTGAGTGCCCGCCGTGAGGCCCTGCGCGAGCCGGAGAAGGTCGCGCTCCACGCCCGCGACGTCGTCTTCGACTGGGCCGGCCTGCCGCTGCGGTGGATCCCCGGCGAGGCCTTCGCCTCTCACCTGGTCAACGTCATGCACGTCCTGCTGCCCGAGGGCGAGCGGTGGTTCGTGAAGACCTTCACCGAGGTGTTGCCGATGATCAAGGACGAGCGCCTGCGCGAGGAGGTGCTCGGCTTCATCGGCCAGGAGGGCATGCACGCCAGTGCCCACCAGGGCGTGGCGGACTACTTCGATGCCCACGGTCTCGACACGACCGACATGGTCGGCGAGATCGAGCACGTCTTCAACCGGCTGCTCGGCGACCGCGACCTCACCGGCGCGCAGGCCGAGGAGTGGTTGGTCGAGAAGGTTGCGCTGATCGCCGGCATCGAGCACATCACTGCCTTCCTCGGACACTGGATCCTCAACTCCCCGGCCCTCGACGAGGCCGGCGCCGACTCGCGGATGCTCGACCTGCTGCGGTGGCACGGCGCCGAGGAGGTCGAGCACCGCCACGTCGCCTTCGAGCTCTATGACCACCTCGACGGCCGCTACGTACGACGGATGCGGGCCTACGGGCTGGCGGTCTTCGGGATCTTCTACCTCTGGATCCGCAGCGTGCGGCACCTCATCGAGAACGACCCGACCCTCGAGGACCGGGACCTCCCGGTCGTGCGCAGCTGGATGTCCGGGGCGCGGCGCGGGATCCTGCCGGGCATCGGCGGGCTGGTCATCCCGATCCTCCGCTACGCCAAGCCGACCTACCACCCGCGGCAGGAGGGCTCCACCAGCCAGGCCGTCGCCTACCTCGCGACCTCCCCCGCGGCGCTCGCTGCCGACGGGCGATGACCCTCGGCACCGAGCCGCCGGTCCCCGACAGCAGCCTCTACCGCGCGGTCGAGCACCTGACGGACGGCTGGATCCGGATGCTGCGCCTCACCGCGAAGCGCCGCCCGGAGGTGGACGCGGTCGACCGCCGGATCCTCGTGCGCGTCGAGGCCAGCGCCCTCGAGGCGGACGGGGTGCTCTCCCTCGATCTCGTGCCCGCCCATCCGGAGCGCCGGCCGCGCCTGCCCGCCTGGGAGGCGGGCGCCCATGTCGACGTGGTCCTGCCGTCGGGGCTGCTGCGGCAGTACTCCCTCACCGGCGACACCGCCGACCGGTCGCGCTACCGCATCGCGGTGCGCCGGATCCCCGACGGGGACGGCGGTTCGTCCGAGGTGCACGGTCTGAAGATCGGCGACGAACTGGTGCTGAAGGGTCCGCGCAACGCGTTCCCGTTCATCGCCGCGCCGTCGTACCTCTTCGTCGCCGGCGGGATCGGGATCACCCCGATCCTGCCGATGGTGCGGCTGTCCGTCGCACACGGCGACGACTGGCGCTTCGTGTACGCCGGCCGCGACCGCGCCTCGATGGCCTTCCTCGCCGAGGTCGAGGCCCTGGCCGTGACGTTCCCCGACCGCGTCGAGATCTGGCCCGACGACGAGCGCGGCGTTCCCGACCCGCGGGCCATCGTCGCCCGCGCGCCCGCCGGCGCTGCGCTCTACTGCTGCGGCCCGCCCGCGATGATCGACGCCCTGCGGGCCGAGGTGCCCGCCGACAACGTGGAGGCGCTGCACTCCGAGCGCTTCTCCGCGCCGCCGGTGGTCGGCGGCGAGCCGTTCACGGTCGAGCTCGCGCGCACGGGCGAGACCTTCGAGGTCGCTGGCGACCAGACCCTGCTGGCGGCGTTGCTGGAGGTGCGGCCGGCGACGGCGTACTCCTGTCGCCAGGGCTTCTGCGGCACCTGTCCGGTGCAGGTCGTCTCCGGCGAGGTCCAGCACCGGGACCGCTTCGGCGCCGAACAGCGCGAGAACCAGCTCGCCGCCTGCGTCTCACGCGCCCGCGGGACCCTGACGCTCGATCTCTAGGCCCCGGATCTTCAGGCCGGGTCGGTGGGCCGGTTGCGCAGGGTGACCGGCGCGGCGGAGTACGCCGTGAGGGTGGCCCGGACCTCATCGGTGATCGGCCACGACGAGCCCGCAGCGGGATCCCAGAAGACGAGGGACGACTCGGCGAGGATCGCCGGCTCGTGGTCGGGTGCGACGCGCAGCTCGTAGGAGATCGAGAACGACGACCGGCCGACGTGGCTGACCCAGATCCGCACCAGGAAGGGCTGGTAGGCGACGAAGCGCATCTCGGCGTTGTAGTCGATGCGCTGGGAGCCGACGAGCTCGGCGATCCCGGCCGGCACGTCCCGGAACAGTCCGGGACGCTCGTCGTCGGTCAGGGGTGCGAAGCGGAAGAACAGCAGTCGCGCCTCGTCGAGCACCCGCAGGGCCTCGACGTTGTCGACGTGGCCGCCGAGGTTGACGTCGCGAAGACGCGACTGGATCTCGCACTCGAAGACGCTGCTCACGACCGCATCCTCCCAGTGCCGACCGGGGCGCTGCCGCTCAGGGCTCGAACCGGTAGCCCATCCCGGGCTCGTTGCGGAAGTGCACCGGTCGGGCCGGGTCAGGCTCCAGCTTGCGGCGCAGCTGACCCATGTAGAGCCGCAGGTTGCCGTGCGCCGTCTCGTAGCCGGGCCCCCACACCTCGGTGAGCAGCTGGCGCTGGCTGAGCAGCCGCCCCGGGTTGCGCAGCAGCACCTCCAGCAGGTGCCACTCGGTCGGGGTGAGCCGCACCTCGCCGCCGGCGATGCTCGCGCGCTTCGCCAGCAGGTCCACCGTGACGTCGCCGAACACCACTGCAGCAGCATCCGCCGGCTGGTCCTCGGCCTGCCCACGACGTACGAGCGCACGGAGGCGAGCCATCAGCTCGTCCATCCCGAACGGCTTGGTGACGTAGTCGTCGGCACCTGCGTCGAGGGCGTCCACCTTGTCGATGCTGTCGCTGCGACCGGACAGCACGAGGACGGGTACGGCGGAGCGGCGACGCAGCCGGGCGATGACGTCGACACCGTCGAGATCGGGCAGTCCGAGGTCGAGGACGACCACGTCGGGCTGCGTCGACTCGGCGATCGCCAGGGCCTCGGTGCCGTCGCCGGCGGTGAGGACCTCCCAGCCGCGGGCGCGCAGGTGGATCCCGAGGGCGCGGACGATCTGCGGCTCGTCGTCGACGACGAGGACCCGGCTCACGACGACGGCTCCGCAGGGAGGCTGAGCACCATCGTGGTCCCTCCGCCGTCGGTACGCCGTGGGGTCAGCGTCCCGCCCATGGCCTCGGTCAGGCCGCGCGCCACGGCCAGGCCCAGGCCGATCCCCGTGGTGCTGTCGGTGTCGCCGAGACGCTGGAACGGCCGGAACACCCGCTCGCGGTCCTCGGCCGCGATGCCGGGACCGTGGTCGACGACGTGCACCTCGACCCGGCCCTCGTGCGCGACGGCGTGGAGCAGCGGCGGCCGGTCGGGCGGGCTGAACCGTTGCGCGTTGGCGATGACGTTGACCAGCACCCGCTCGAGCAGGCCCGGATCGCTCACCACGGCGGGGAGGTCGTCGGCGACGTCGAGGACGACCCCGCGCGGTGCCACGCCGAGGTCGTCCAGTGCCCGGGACAGGACCTCGCCGAGAGCGACCGAGCGGGGTCGCACCGGCATCGCCCCTGCCTGCAACCGGCTCATGTCGAGCAGGTTGCCCACCAGGCCGGTGAGCCGGTCGAGCGCGTCGTCGGTCGTGGCCAACAGCTCGTCCCGGTCGGCGCGATCCAGGGAGACGTCAGGACTGCGCAGGCCCGACACCGAGGCCTTCGCGACGGCGAGCGGCGTGCGGAGGTCGTGGCCGACGGCGGCGAGGAGTGCGGTCCGGAGCCGGTCCG
The DNA here is from genome assembly GCF_001428565.1 of Nocardioides sp. Root190. Lineage (GTDB taxonomy): Bacteria > Actinomycetota > Actinomycetes > Propionibacteriales > Nocardioidaceae > Nocardioides. The sequence goes on from NZ_LMIA01000010.1 coordinate 907,597, forward strand.
CGGCCTCGATCTCCGCAGCAGCGGCGGCCGCTGCCGCCCGCCGGGAGGCGAGGTCGACGACCCAGCCGACCATCGCGGCGACCCCGGCGAAGGCGAAGAGGGCCACGACGTTGTTGGGGTCGCTGATCGTGAAGGTCTGGAAGGGTGCGGTGAACCAGAAGTTCAGCACCACCGTCCCGACGAGCGCTGCCAGCAGAGCCGGCCGCAGGCCACCGACCAGCGCGGAGAGCACCACCACGACGAGGAAGAGCGCGACGTCGCTGGCCAGGTTGAGGTCGTCGCGCAGCGGCAGCAGGACGAGCAGGAGCAGGATCGGCGCGCCGACGGCTGCGGCGAAGCCGGTGAACCGGCGTCGTCGGCTCAGGGTGCTCACCCAGCCATTCTGCTGGGTCGCGGGTGATGGGTGCGCCACGTCGGCGTTAGGGCTCTGTTAGGCCACGCCCGCGGGGCTCCTCACGGCAGTTCCATGGGCCGGTGACCACTTCCACGACGACCCGCCCCTGGTGGCAGGTGATGTGCCTGACCGGTGTCGACTACTTCTCGACCCTCGGCTACCAACCAGGGATCGCCTTCCTCGCCGCCGGACTGCTCAGCCCGCTCGCGACCGTCGTCCTGGTCCTGCTGACCCTCCTCGGTGCCCTGCCGGTCTACCGGCGGGTGGCGGAGGAGAGTCCCCACGGTCAGGGCTCGATAGCGATGCTGGAGCGGCTCCTCCCGCGGTGGCGCGGCAAGGTGTTCGTGCTCGCGCTGCTGGGCTTCGCGCTGACCGACTTCATCATCACGATCACCCTGTCGGCGGCCGACGCCAGCGCCCACGTGGTGGAGAACCCCCATGTCCCGGAGGCGCTGCACGGGCAGGAGCTGTGGATCACGCTGGGCCTGATCTCCTTGCTGGGGGCGGTCTTCCTCAAGGGATTCCGGGAGGCGATCGGCCTGGCCGTCGCGCTGGTGATCGTCTACCTGTCGCTCAACGTCGTGGTGATCGGCGTCGGCATCGTCGAGGTCCTTCGCAACGGCCACGTGGTGACCGACTGGACGGCTGCCCTCACCACCGAGCACGGCAACATCGCACTGATGATCGCGGTCTCGCTCACCCTCTTCCCGAAGCTCGCGCTCGGCATGTCCGGCTTCGAGACGGGAGTCGCGGTGATGAGCCATGTGCGCGGCTCACCGGACGACGACCCGATGAGCCCGGCTGAACGGATCCGCAACACCAAGCGCCTCCTGACGACGGCTGCCGTGATCATGAGCGTCTTCCTGATCTGTTCGAGCTTCGTGACCGCGCTGCTGATCCCGACCGCGGAGTTCGAGGAGGGCGGCCAGGCCAACGGGCGCGCGCTCGCCTACCTGGCGCACCTCCGCCTCGGTGACGTCTTCGGGACCGCCTACGACCTCTCGACCATCCTGATCCTGTGGTTCGCCGGCGCCTCGGCGATGGCCGGGATGCTCAACCTCATCCCCCGCTACCTTCCGCGCTACGGCATGGCGCCGGAGTGGGCCGGTGCCGTGCGCCCGCTGGTCTGCGTGCTGACCGCGACGGCCTTCCTCATCACCTGGATCTTCGACGCCGACGTCGACGCACAGGGCGGTGCCTATGCGACCGGGGTGCTGGTGCTGATGACCTCCGCCAGCGTCGCTGTCGCCCTGGCCGCCCGCAAGGCGCGCCAACGCGGCTGGACCGTCGCGTTCACGGCGATCGCACTCGTCTTCACCTACACGACCCTGGACAACATCAAGGAGCGCCCGGACGGGTTGAAGATCGGAGCCTGCTTCATCGCCGCGATCGTCGTCGTCTCGCTCCTGTCGCGGCTGACCCGGTCCCTCGAGCTCCGGACCACCGAGATCACCTACGACGCCCGGGCGGAGGTCTTCGTGCGCGACTGCGCACGGCGTACCCTCCGGCTCGTCGCCCACGACCCCGCACATGCCGACGCGGGCGCCTACCGGGCGAAGGTCCGCCACATCGTCGATGCGCACGACCTGGCGAACGGCGGCGACCTGGTCTTCGTCGAGGTCGTGGTCGACGACTACTCCGACTTCGAGAGCCGGATCGAGGTCGTCGGCTCGGTCCGTCACGGCGAGTACCGCGTGCTGACGGTCCGGGCCTCGACGATCCCCAACGCGTTGGCCGCACTGGCGCTCGACCTGCGCGAGCAGTCCGGAGTCCGACCGCACGTCTACTTCGAGTGGACCGAGGGCAACCCGCTCACCCAGTTCGCCCGCTTCCTGCTGTTCGGTGCGGGGGAGGTCGCGCCGCTGACCCGTGAGGTCCTGCGGCGCGCGGAGCCCGACCACCGCCGTCGACCACACATCCACGCTGGGTAGCTGCGTCGTAGCGGCGTAGGTTCGGTGCATGGGCCGCAACTATGAAGTCGTCAGCGCTGCGCAGTTCAGCAACGAGGAGGGTCTCGGGGACTGGAGGGCCCTGGAGGAGCAGGCGTTCGGCCTGTTCCGCACGGGGGACTTCGCGACCGGGCTCCGCCTGGTCAACGAGATCGGCCGGCTCGCCGAGGAGGCCGACCACCATCCAGACGTCATCCTCCGGTACGCCGTCGTGGAGGTGCGCCTCTCGACCCACGACACGAGGTCGCTGACCACGGCCGACGTCGCGTTGTGTCGCGCCATCTCGGCGGCCGCCGCGGAGCTGGGTGTGGGCGCGGACCCGTCCGCCGTCCAGTCCTGGTAGCGGTCTGGTCAGCGCGATCGGGTCAGCGCGGTCTGGTCAGCGCAGCCCGTTGTGCTCGAGCTGGGGGGCCGTCTCGGAGAGGTGGCCGCGGCTCCACAGGGCGTGGATCACCAGCGCGGCGACGACCGAGCCCATCACGCCGAGGCCGAGGTCGCTCAGGGTGTCGGTGTAGGCGAAGGCGCGCTCGGCGTGCCCGTTGATGAAGGCGTAGTACTCCGCGACCTCCCAGGCGATCGCCGCCGTCGCGCCGACGGCGAGCGCACGCTCGACGACGCGGTAGCGGGGAGCGGTGCGGTGCAGCGTCAGCAGGATCACCGCTGCGGCGATGAGGCCGGTGTTCGCGAAGTGCATCAGGTCGTCGAACCAGACGATCTTGTCGTAGAGGTCCATCCGGTTGCCGAGGATGTCGGTGAAGCAGGTGAGCGTGACCAGCAGGTCGGGCAGCCAGGGGAACGACGCGCGTTCCTTCCAGACCAGCAACCAGATCATCGGGATCGTGAACGACGCCAAGGGGTAGCCGATCGCGCGTGCCTCGGCGGCCTTGTTGCGCAGGTTGCTGCCGTCGGGGTCGACCAGTGCGAGCAGCAGCAGCAGGACGAGCAGACCCTTGGCCAGGATGTCGGCCGTCTTGATCACGGTCGGCATGGGATAGCGCACGGCAGCGGCCTCGGTGGACATCCGGGGGCTCCTGTCATCGGCAAAGGGCGATTCTCGCACGCACCCCGGCGAGGAGAGGACTCTTCGGGACCGTCCGCCGGGGCGATGTGCATCACCCCGACCACGGAATGCGGCACGATGGTGGAGAATCGTCAGTGCTGACGCGGGGTTTCTCGTCGTGGGAGCGTGGCGACGGGAGCGAGGGGGAGCCGTGGTCGACATGGTGGACGACATGGTGAATGACGTGGGGAGCATCGAGGGGCCGCCGGTCCCCGTGGTGCCCGCGCCCGGTTCCTACGAGAGCTTCGGCGTCCACTGGGTGCGCCGGGTGCTGCACAAGGACCGGATCCTGCGAACTGTCGACCAGGTGCTCGGCGACCAGATCGCGCTCGGGCCGATCGGCGCCGGCCCCGGCCGGACCTTCGCCTCGGTGAGTTTCGTGGGCAGGTACCACCCCACCACGGGCACGGAGATCCCCGGCGACCTGCTGGCCTACGCGATCGATCTCCCGATCAGCGTGGTGTTCCACCTCGAGCTGCCGCTCGACCGGCTGACCTTCAACGCCGAGGTCGTCGTCCCCCTGGTGCTGATCGTGCACACGGAGGACCCGCTCAAGCTGCGGCTCGAGCTGCAGACGCCCCGCGAGGACCAGATCGGTCTCGAGCTCAGCACCGACACCCGCCGCGGCGCGATGATCCGCAAGATCGCTGGCCTGGACGGCGAGCTGCGCCGGTTCCTGCTCAAGGTGCTCGACACGGAGCTCTCCAAGCCCTACGTCCAGCGGGCGACGCACCTCGACATGGAGGAGCTCATCGACCACGCGTGGCCGATGCTCACCGAGCAGTTCCTGCCGAAGGGTCCCGAGGACCGACTGTCCTGATCCCGGGGACGCATCGGAAGTGACAGTTCGCGCAGATTTCGTGGACGCTGCAGGCAAAGATTCCTAGCCTCGAAGACGGGTCTCTCCACGCGTCGCGTTCTGTATCGCCGGCCATCTGCCGCCGGTGCGTGCCGGGCCTTCGGCGTTCGCGCGGTGGGTGCGAGCGATCAAGAATCCTGGGGAAGTACGCCATGAAGCCTTCACAGCGGCGTTCACGCCGCACCATTGGTTGGAGCAAGCGCGTCGCGCTCGTTCTTCCGGTCGCACTGCTGGCCCTGACCACCTCGGTCGGGCCCGGGTACGCCGATGACGCCGACAGTCCCGGGACCGGCGATGCGCCCGCCAGCAGCGAGGCGGAGACACCGGCACCCGCGCCGGAGCCCGCCCCCGAGCCGGAGCCCGCCCCCGAGCCGGAGCCGGCCCCGGAGCCCGAACCGGAGCCGGCCCCCGAGCCCGAGCCCGAGGTGGAGGACGAGGCTGCGGTCGAGCCGCAGGAGATCCCCGACGACGTCGTACCCGCCGGCGAGGAGGCCCGCAAGGGTGCCCGCCTGGTCAAGGAGGCAGCCGTCGTGGCGCTGGCCGCCTTCGACACCAAGAAGGTCGTGATCTGCAAGTACTCCGCGACCCCCGAGATCGGTGAGAAGGCCCAGACGGTCAACATCTCCTCGATCAACACGCTCCCGGCCGACTGGGTCCCGGGAACCTTCCCGGCGTTCTTCAGCGACGCGCAGGGCGCCTCCATCGCACCCCGCTACGCGTACGAGGGGGAGAACACCAACGACGTCGCCGGCATGATCGACGAGCTGTGCCCGCCGTACGTCCCGCCGGGCCTGGTCGTGGCACCCGACCTCACCGTGAACGACCCCTGCGGTCCGGCGAACGCCGCCTACGGCCCCGTGCCGCCGGGCAACTACACCGTCGACATCAACCCGGACGGCAGCATCACGCTGACGGCCGCCGACGGCTACCTCTTCCCGGGCGACCTCCCGACGTACCTCTATCCAGCGCCAGTGGATTCCGGAGTGCCCTGCATCGTGGCGCCGCCGGCCGAGCCGGACCCGACGGACCCGTGCGGTCCGGCGAACGCCTACTTCGCTGACGCGGACATCCCGGCGAGCACCGACGACTACGTCGTGTCGGTGAACGACGCGAGGACGGTCATCACGATCACGGCGACGCCGGGCAACGTGTTCGACGAGCAGGGCACCACGGAGGTCGTCTACACGGCTGTGGACTCCGGTGTCCCATGCATCGTGGCGCCGCCGGCCGAGCCGGACCCGACGGATCCCTGTGGTCTGGCGAACGCGTACTTCGCTGACGCCGACATCCCGGCGAGCACCGATGACTACCTGGTGTCGGTGAACGACGCGAGGACGGTCATCACGATCACGGCGACGCCGGGCAACGTGTTCGACGAGCAGGGCACCACGGAGGTCGTCCACACCGCGGTGGACTCGGGAGAGCCGTGCATCGTGGCTGCTCCGGGCGCACCGGACCCGACGGATCCCTGTGGCCTGGCCAACGCGTACTTCGCTGACGCCGACATTCCGGCCAGCACCGCTGGCTACCTGGTGTCGGTGAACGATGCGAGGACGGTCATCACGATCACGGCGACGCCGGGCAACGTGTTCGACGAGGAAGGTACGACGGAGGTCGTCTTCACGGCGGTGGACTCGGGAGAGCCGTGCCTGATCGACGTACCGACACCTGACCCCACGGACCCGTGCGGCCTGGCGAACGCCTACTTCGCCGATGCGGACATCCCGGCGAGCACCGATGACTACCTGGTGTCGGTGAACGACGCGAGCACGGTCATCACGCTCACCGCGACCGCGGGCAACGTCTTCGACGAGCAGGGCACCACGGAGCTGGTCTTCACGGCTCTCGACTCGGGTGAACCGTGCATCGTGGCTGCTCCGGGCGCACCGGACCCGACGGATCCCTGTGGTCTGGCGAACGCGTTCTTCGCGGAGGGCGACGTCCCGGTCAGCACCGATGACTACGTCGTGTCGGTGAACGACGCGAGGACGATCATCACGATCACCGCCACCGAGGGCAATGTGTTCGACGAGGAGGGCACCACGGAGGTCGTCCACACCGCGGTGGACTCGGGAGAGCCGTGCATCGTGGCTGCTCCGGGCGCACCGGACCCGACGGACCCGTGCGGTCCTGACAACGCGTTCTTCGCGGAGGGCGACGTCCCGGTCAGCACCGACGACTACGTCGTGTCGGTGAACGAGGCGATGACCGTCATCACGATCACCGCCACCGAGGGCAATGTGTTCGACGAGGAGGGCACCACCGAGGTCGTCCACACGGCACTCGACTCGGGTGAGGAGTGCCCGGAGGTCCGCGCACTCCTTGCTTGCGTCTACCCGTCCGACGCCGACCCGGGCGTCACCCGACTGGTTGCCCGGGCTCCCGGTGACGCGCTCGGCCTGATCACGCTGGTCGACTTCCTCGACGCCATCGCCAACGGCTTCGCCGAGGTCTTCCCGTTCGAGTACGTCGACAGCGAGGGCAACATCGTCGAGATCCGACAGTTCCTCGAGCTGGACCAGAGCATCGAGGACTTCGACGCCGTGGAGCTCTGCGGCGAGGTCGCCGGGATCTGCGAGGGCGTGACCGATGCCGACACGGTGGACGAGAACGGCGACCTCTGCGTCACGCCCGACGACGAGGTCGGCGGAGTGGTCGAGGCCCTCCCGAACACCGGTGGTCCCGCCGGGATGCTCGTACCGCTCGGAGCACTCCTCGTGCTCCTGGGCGCCGGGCTGGTGATGGTGAGGCGGCCCCACACCGCCTGACCGTGCTCGGGTGCCTCTCCTCCCCGGCGGAGGGGCACCCGTGTCAACCATCGGAATAGCGGGTCGGCAAACGGCGGCATTCGGCGGCGTCGTCGAGTAAAGGCGCCTAGCCTTCGAAGTGGGCCTGATTGCACGTGGGGTGTGGTCAGGAAAGGGAGTGCACGACTAGGGGGTCGCAAGCAATTGCGACCGCTTCGCGTCGGCGCTCCCTTCGCTGGTTTTCGGACGTCGGTGCCCACCCTCCAATCGTCCGATCGCCGTGCAGTGGGTACGGCACAGAACAAGTGGGGACTCCCGAAATGAACCTGTCATCGCGGCGCACGCGCCGCTCCACCGGGCTCGGGAAGCGCATCGCGCTGACCGTGCCGGTCGCGCTCCTGGCGCTGACCACCATCATGGCGCCGGGTTACGCCGACGACGCCGGCACCGGCGGTGACGCTCCGGCGTCCAGCGAGGTCGAGGCCCCGGCTCCGGCCCCTGCCCCCGAGCCCGCCCCTGCCCCCGAGCCCGCCCCCGAGCCCGAGAAGGCCCCGGAGCCGGCGCCCGAGCCCGAGAAGGCCCCCGAGCCCGAGGTCGAGGAGGCAGCCGCGCCGCAGGAGGTCCCCGAGGACGTCATTCCCGCTGGTGACGGTGCCGATGACGGCGCCGCCCAGGTGTCGGAGAGCGCCCCGAAGGCCGCCGAGTTCGAGGCCGCTGCGCCCGCGACGAACAAGAAGGTCGTCGTCTGCAAGTACGTCGGCACTCCTCCCGGAAAGCCGCACCACATCATCGTGGTCAGCAAGAGCGCCATCAAGGACTGGGACGAGGTGACGTTCCCGTGGACGTTCGCCGACGCGCAGGACTCGATCGCCATCCGCTGGGCGATCGGCAACGAGCAGCCCGGCAACGAGGAGCTCGTCAACTGCCCCGGGTACGACGAGGAAGAGCCGCCGGAGCCGATCGTCATCGACCCGCCGGACCTGGTCCCGAACGACCCGTGTGGTCCGGCCAACGCGACCTACCCGGCGACGCCGGAGACCGAGCAGTACACCGTCACCGTCAACGCGGACCTCAGCGTCACGCTGACCGCCAAGGACGGCTTCGAGTTCGAGGGTGGCGAGTCGTCGTACACGTACCCCGCCCCGGTGGACGCCAACGTCGCGTGTGCTGCGGAGGACGCCAAGAAGATCGTGGTCTGCAAGTACGTCGGCACCCCGCCGGGCGTCCCGCACCACATCATCGTGGTGAGCGAGAACGCTGCACTGTCGCAGGGCTGGGACGGCAACTTCCCGGGCATCTTCGCTGACGCCCAGGACTCCATCGCCCTTCGCTACGCGATCGGCAACGAGCAGCCGGGTGACGAGGAGCTCGTCAACTGCCCGCTCGAGGAGATCGACCCGCCGGCCATCGAGCCGAACGACCCGTGCGGCCCGGACAACATCGTGTTCCCGGCGGTGGAGGACACCGACGAGTACACCGCGGTCGTCCTGGAGAACGGCGACGTCGTGCTGCAGGCGCAGCCCGGCTACGAGTTCCCCGGTGGTCTCGAGTCCCTGCTCTACCCCCTCCCGGCGGACTCCGGCGTCGAGTGCCCCGAGGAAGCCGTCTACGTGGCGTGCGTCTACGCGGCTGACGTCGAGATCGCTCCCCGCGCGGCGCTGGCTCCGGCCGGCACCGTGGTCCTCGTGTCCGAGCTGGAGGCGCTGACCAACGGCTTCCTGGGCCTGTTCCCGTTCGAGTACGCCGCTGGCGACTCGATCGTGACGATCCTGCAGCAGCTCGGCGAGGGCCAGACGGTCGAGGACTTCGACGCACTCGAGATGTGTGGCGAGGTCGCCTCGGAGGTCTGTGACACCACGGACCCGGACGCCGTCGACGAGAACGGTGACCCGTGCACCCCCGTCGAGGAGTGCGACGAGACCGGTGCCACCGCCGACACCGCAGATGACTGCGAGATCGGTGGAGTCATCGAGGAGGGCGGCCTGCCGAACACCGGTGGACCCGTCGGGATGCTGGTGCCCCTGGGGGCACTCCTGGTGCTCATGGGCGCCGGGCTTGTCATGGTGAGGCGTCCCCACTCCGCCTGACCGTGGTCAGGGGTCCCTCCCGTCTCGACGAGGAGGGCTCCTGACGAACCCGGGTGAGGTCACCGAGTGACCACGAACGGGTGTTCGCCCCGTCGCAGCAAAGCGCTACTGCGACGGGGCGAACGACGTTGTCGGGTGTCTGCCGCTCACTTCGGCGGGGCGAACGACGTCAGCTGCGGCTTGGCGTAGAGCGCGCGCAGCCGCTCGTAGTTGAAGCGGTTCCAGGCCATCGGGTCGAGGACCAGCCACTTCGGGAGCCAGCGCCGAGCACCGCGGATCGCGGCGGCGTACACGCGGAACTCCTGCTCGCGGCGGCGCGTCCAGCGCACGCCGAGCAGCTCGCGCATGCGGGGGTGGGCCGCCTTCTCGGCGCACACCTTGGCGGGGCGGGTCAGCACCGGTGTCAGCACCCGCCATGCCGGGGTGAGCAGCACGTGCACCCAGCGCGGGCCGAACAGCGTCGGCACCGGCAGGTCGTCGAAGCGGGCGTTGGCCCACTGGAGGAACTCGTTGTCGGCCAGCCGGGTGGCGGCGACCTCGTCGTAGTAGGCCTCCACCTCGGCGACGGTGTCGGGGATCCGGGCCCGCTCGCTGGGCAGGTCGAAGTCACTGAGGTGGAGCACCGTGCGGTAGACGACCTCGCGCTGCTCGGCGTCCAGGGAGGCGCCGTACGTCGTGACGTAGCCCGTGTAGAAGATCAGCATGCTGGTCGTGCCGACCCACTTCCACAGGTCAGGATCGAGCGCGCTGTAGCGCTCTCCCTCGAAGTGCCCCTTGCCCTTGCCGTGCACGTGGCTGTGCAGCTGCTTGAGGTGGTCGGCGCTGGCGCGGCGGTCGGCGTCGTCCCCGAAGAGCAGCAGCGGCCCCCACAGGCCGCTCCGGATCCCGCGGTTGGTGAAGTTCTCCGCGAACCGGCCGCTGGCGTCCACGGCGGCCGCGACCTCGCGGTAGGCGACCTGGTCCAGGGCCAGTCGGCCGAACAGGGCGAAGGCCGCCGGCGCACCCATCCACCAGCGGACGTCCGCGGCGAGCTCGTGGTGCGGTTGGGAGGGATGCCAGGGGGCGACGGTCACGGTGACTCCTTCGACAACAGTCAACGTGCGTTGACAGATACATTGCACCCATCTGTCAACGGTTGTGTCAAGATGTTGGTCATGAGCGAAGGTGCCCGGAGGTACGGCGGACTCGACGCCACCGAACGGGCAGCGGAGCGTCGTACCCGACTGCTCGACGCGGCGCTGGACCTGATGGGCGAGCGCGGGCTCGCCGGGACCACCGTGCGGGGGGTGTCGGAATCAGCCGGCCTCGCGGCCCGCTACTTCTACGAGAGCTTCGAGGGCATCGAGGACCTCCAGCTCGCGGTCTTCGACCAGATCGCCGCGGAGGCAGCCGACCGGGCGCTCGCCGCGCTGGCCACGGCCGGCGACGACGCGACGGCCCAGACCCGCGCCGTCCTCGCCGAGATGGTCGACATCTTCCTCGAGGATCCACGCAAGGGCCGGGTGGCGCTGATCGAGTCGATCACCTCACCGGTCCTGGGCCCGCGGGTGCTGGCCGAGAGCAGCCGGTTCACCGGGATGCTCGCCGCCACCGCGTCCAGCGGGGATCCGGGCTCGGGAGCCGAGGGCCTGCCGACCGGGCTGTTGCTGCGCTCGCAGTTCCTCATCGGCGGAGCGGCCCACGCGATCGGGGCGGTGCTCCGCGGCGACATCCCCGCCGAGCGCGACGACCTGGTCGACGCGCTCGTCGACCTGTTCCTCACCGTCGACCTGGACGGGTCGACGCTCAGGCGCTGACCGCTGCCTGGGCCAGCAGCTCGCGGACACGAGGGATCACGGTGGTGCCGTAGAGCTCGATGCTGCGCAGGAGCTGCGGGTGCGGCATCGACCCGTTGCTGTACTTCAGGTCGAAGCGCTGCAGGCCGAGGGTCCGCACGGTCGAGGCGATCTTGCGCGCGACGGTCTCCGGTGAACCGACGTACAGCGAGCCCTCGTCGACCTCGGACTCGTACTGCTGCCGGGTGACCGGACCCCAGCCGCGCTCCGCGCCGATCCGGTCGCGGTTGGCCTTGAAGTGCGGGTACAGCAGCTCGCGCGCCTCTTCGTCGGTGTCGGCGACGAAGCCGGGCGAGTGGACGCCGATGGGGAGGTCGGGCTGCTCGAGCTCGGTGAGCGCGCGACGGTAGAGGTCCGTGTACGGCGCGAAGCGGGCCGGGTCGCCGCCGATGACCGCGAGCATGAGTGGGAAGCCGTAGCGGGCCGTGCGGACGACGGACTCGGGAGAGCCGCCGACGCCGATCCACGTCGGGATCGAGCCGCGCTCGGTGGTCGGGAAGATCCGGGCGTCACGCAGGGGAGCGCGCAGCTCGCCGGCGGTCCAGGTCACCGGGCCCTCGCCCTGGAGGGCGGCCCACAGGTCGAGCTTCTCGCTGAACAGCCGGTCGTAGTCGGCGAGGTCGTAGCCGAAGAGGGGGAAGGACTCGGTGAACGAGCCGCGTCCCAGGGTGATCTCGGCGCGGCCACCGGACAGGGCGTCCAGGGTGGCGAAGCGCTCGTAGATCCGCACCGGGTCGTCGGAGCTGAGCACCGTGACCGCCGTACCGAGCAGGATCCGCTCGGTGCGGGTCGCGGCGGCCGCGAGCACCATCTCGGGAGCCGACACCGCGAAGTCGTCACGATGGTGCTCGCCGATGCCGATCGCGTCCACGCCGACGCGGTCGGCGAGCTCGACCTCGGCGAGGAGGTTGCGGATGACCTGCGCATGGGGGACGCGGTCTCCGGTGTCAGGGTCGAGGGTGACGTCGCCGAAGGTGTCGAGCCCGAACTGCACCCCCGGGCTGAGCGCCTCAGCCATCGGAGGGGGTCGCTGCCTCGACGTCGAAGTCGCGGACCGCGTCGATGACCTGCTGCAGCGCAGGCGCGGGCAGGGCGCCCGCCTGGGAGAAGACGAGTGCACCCTTCTTGAAGGCCATCAGGGTCGGGATGGAGCTCACCTTGGCGGCAGCGGCGAGCTGCTGCTCCTCCTCGGTGTTCACCGAGGCGAAGACCAGGTCACCGTGCTGCTCGGCAGCGGCCTCGTAGATCGGGGCGAAATTGCGGCACGGGCCGCACCACGACGCCCAGAAGTCGACGAAGACGATCTCGTTGTCGAGCACCGTCTGCTCGAAGGTCGCAGCGGTCAGGTCGATGGTGGACATGGTGGTCTCAACGCTCCTCGGTGACGATCGATTCCTTGAGCCGGTTCAGGTCCACCCTGCCCGAGATCCCCGGCAGGGAGCCAGCATCGTCGTACTGCCAGACCGCCCAGTCCCGTCGCGGAGCCCGGTCGCCGAGCCGGCGCACCCACTGCGGGTGATCGGCGAGGTCGTCCGCGAACCCGAACCGGTCCTCGAGCTCGGGGTAGAGGTAGACGAGCGTGGGCACGCCCGCGCTGCGGTCCACGACGTCCAGGAACTCGCGGACCTCCGCGAGGAGCTCGGCACGCGGAGGCGGCTCGGCACAGCTGCCGGCGAGCTCGAGGTCGAGCGCCGGAGGGATCGCGCCGACGCCGGGCCCCAGCACCTCGAGGAAGTGCTCCGCCTGGGCGGTGCCGTCCGTGCACAGCTGGAAGTAGTGGTAGCCGGCGACCTCGACGCCGGCCCGCGTGGCGGCCCGCCGGTGCTCGGCGAACCTGGGGTCGACGAAGCCCGTCCCCTCGGTGGCCTTCAGGTAGGCGAACGCGACCCCGGCGTCGGCGACCCGGGGCCAGTCGATCGCGCCCTGGTGGTGGGAGGCGTCGATGGCCAGGCGCAGCGCCGGTTCCTCGGTGGGGGTGGGCGTCGGGGTGTCCGTCGGGCTGGGTGTCGGGCGGGGTGTCGAGAACTGGTCGGGGGGCGCGTCCGCACCACACCCGGCGAGCAGGGCTGCGGTCGCGGTGAGGACGAGACGACGCCGGAGACCCATCCGGCCACCCTTCCACGGACGGGCGGACTACTGTGCCCTCATGGGCGAGATCGCACGGACCACCCACGTCCTGGTGGACGGGGAGAACCTCGACGCGACACTGGGCACGTCGATCCTGGGCCGGCGGCCTCGACCGGAGGAACGCCCCCGCTGGGAACGGCTGCTCCAGTTCGTCGAGCGCCAGTTCGGCCAGCCCGCCAACGGCCTGTTCTTCCTCGCTGCCAACAGCGAGCTGCCGATGTCCTTCGTGCAGGCCCTGCTGGCGATCGGCTACCGGCCGATCCCCCTGTCCGGCGGCCCCAACGAGAAGGTCGTCGACATCGCCATCCAGCGAACGCTGGTGGAGCTGAAGAATCGTGACAGCGATGTCGTGCTGGTCAGCAACGACGGCGACTTCGTCGAGCAGGTCACCGACGTCCTCGACGGCCGTCGGGTCGGCCTGGTCGGCTTCACCGAGTTCCGCAACAGCGCCTTCACGCAGCTGATCCCGCGCGGCCTGGAGATCTTCGACCTCGAGTACGACGTGCACGCCTTCAACGAACGCCTCCCGCGCGTCCGGATCATCCCGATCGACGAGTTCGACCCGACGCAGTTCCTCTGACACCTGGCCGTGGTGGCCGGGACTCGTCAACCTCCGCTGGTCGAGGAGGCCGCCCACCACGGTGCACCCGGGTGTCCACGGGCCAGTTCCGGCACCGGGTCACCAGGTCTCGAGACGGTCGCTGCGCGACCTCCTCGACCAACGGGGACCCGTTCCGGGGTACCCCTCCTGCCCACGCCTGGGTCGCGCCGTGACTCGTTGGTCGAGGAGGCCGCCCGCGGCCGTCTCGAGACCYCTGGCCGTGGTGCACYCGCCCGCCCGTGGACGAGTTCCGGCACCGGGTCACCAGGTCTCGAGACGGTCGCTGCGCGACCTCCTCGACCAACGAGGACCCGTTCCGGGGTACCCCTCCTGCCCACGCCTGGGTCGCGCTGTCGACCTCCGTTGGTCGAGGAGGCCGCCCGCGGCCGTCTCGAGACCACGGTCGCTGCGCGACCTCCTCGACCAGCGAGGACCCGCTCCGGTGCACCTCTCCTGCCCACGCCTGGGTCGCGCTGTCATGACCCGTTGGTCGAGGAGGCCGCCCGCGGCCGTCTCGAGACCCCTGGCCGTGGTGCACTCGCTTGCCCGTGGACGAGTTCCGGCACCGGGTTGCCAGGTCTCGAGACGGTCGCTGCGCGACCTCCTCGACCARCGAGGAYCCGYTCCGGKGYACCYCTCCTGCCCACGCCTGGGTCGCGCTGTCATGACCCGTTGGTCGAGGAGGCCGCCCGCGGCCGTCTCGAGACCCCTGGCCGTGATGCACCCGCCCGCCCGAGGTGAATACCGGCAGCGACCCACCACCTCTCGAGACGGTCGCTGCGCGACCTCCTCGACCAACGGGGACCCGTTCCGGGGTACCTCTCCTGCCCACGCCTGGGTCGCGCTGTCGTGACTCGTTGGTCGAGGAGGCCGCCCGCGGCCGTCTCGAGACTGTGAGGCTTGGCATGCAGCCTTGGTGGTGATGGGCTGTGGTCGGTGACCACGGGCGTGACT
>NZ_LMIA01000011.1:0-264401 GCF_001428565.1 Nocardioides sp. Root190
GAGCGTGTACAAGAACATGACGACGTTCCTGGTCGAGAAGGAGCCCGGGTTCGGCGAGACCGCCCAGGGCGTCACGGTGCCCGGCAAGATCGACAAGATGGGCTACAAGGGCGTCGAGACGACCGAGCTCATCCTCGAGGRCCACCTCATCGGTGCCGACCAGATCCTGGGTGGGGTGCCGGGCAAGGGCTTCTTCCAGATGATGGACGGTGTCGAGGTCGGCCGGGTGAACGTCGCGGCCCGTGCGTGTGGTCTGGCGTGGCGTGGTTTCGAGCTGGGTGTGGCCTATGCCCAGCAGCGCAAGACGTTCGGCAAGATCATCGCCGAGCACCAGGCGGTGTTGTTCCGTATCGCTGACATGGCGACCAAGGTCGAGACCGCGCACACGATGATGGTGCGCGCGGCACGGTTGAAGGACACCGGCAAGCGGATGGACGTCGAGGCCGGGATGGCCAAGATGGTCGCTGCCGAGCTGGCCAACGAGGTCGTGGAGGACTCCTTCCGCATCCACGGTGGCTACGGCTACTCCAAGGAGTACGAGATCGAGCGCCTCATGCGCGAGGTCAAGTTCATGCTCATCGGTGAGGGCACCTCCGACATCCAGAAGATGATCATCGGCCGCTCCCTCCTCAAGGACTACAAGCTCAAGTGACCTGAGGGCCCGCTGGACCTCCAGCGGGCAGGTGGGTGCATCGTGGCCAGGGGTCTCGAGACGGCCGCGGGCGGCCTCCTCGACCTCCGCTGGTCGAGGAGGTCGCGCAGCGACCGTCTCGAGACCTGGTGACCCGGTGCCGGTGCTCGCCCGCGGGCGGCCTCCTCGATCAACGGTGCCGGCGGCATCGACCGACGCCGAGGGTGGATGGCCTAGGGTCGCTCGCGTGATCGCGACCGTCAGCACCGTCAAGGACACGCTCGCCAACGTCCAGCGCTTCGTCCGCGGCAATCTCGCCGGAGGAGTCGACCACATGGTCGTCTTCCTCGACGGGCCGGACGCCGAGGTCGAGGCCTGGCTCGCGAGCCAGGAGCACGTCACCCACGTCGTCGCTGACGAGACGTGGTGGGGCAAGCGGCCGGCCGACCTGAACAACCGGCAGCGGCTCAACGCCAACATCGCCAAGGCGCTGCTGAGCGTCGTACCGGGCGTGGACTGGCTCTTCCACGTCGACGCCGACGAGATCTGCCAGATCGACCGCAGTGTCATCGACGCCGTCCCCGCGGAGTACGACGCCGTCCGGCTCGCGCCGCTGGAAGCCGTCAGCCGCAAGCAGTGGGATGCCGACCCGACCTGGTTCAAGCGGCTGCTCGACGAGCCGGACCTCAAGCTCCTCGAGGTCCTGGGCGTGATCGACAAGCCCGCCAACGGCCACCTCTTCCACGGACACGTCGAGGGCAAGACGGCCGTACGGCCCGGCCTCGATCGCTGGCTCACCATCCACCGCACGGTCGACGAGAAGCGCGAGGAGGTGCCGCACTTCGCGGCGGCCGGTCTCCAGGTGCTGCACTACGAGTCGTACTCCGGTGAGGACTTCGTGCGGAAGTGGAGCGCGATGCTCGCTGCGGGACCCGAGATCAGCCTCCGGCCGGTCCGCGAGCGCACCAAGCAGGCCATCCAGGCGCTCATCGGCAAGCCGCTGACCCCTGAGCTGCGCGAGCAGTACCTCATGCGGATCTTCGAGCAGACGACCGAGGACGACTTCGACACGCTGCGCGAGCTGGGACTGCTCGTGGAGGCGGACCCGACGCTCGGCACGCACACTCCTCAGCCGCTCGATGCGGACGCGCGCGAGCAGCTCGCAGGCCTGCTGGCCGCGCTCGCGGGTGAGCCCAAGGAGGCCTTCCGGGTCTGCGGTCCTGTGGGCCCGGCGCAGGAGGCGCTCTCACGACTCGGAGCCGGTGACGGCAAGAAGTCGTGGTGGCGGAAGAATGGTCGCTCGTGACCACGACACCTGCCACGAAGACCAACGCCGGCAACTTCTTCGAGGACTTCTCGATCGGGCAGCGCATCGTCCACGCGACGCCCCGCACCGTCACCGAGGGTGACCGTGCGGTCTACGGCTCGATCTACCCGACCCGGTTCGCCATCCCCTCCTCCGCCGCGTTCGCTGCGTCCGTGGGCCTGGCAGCCCACCCGGTCGAGGACCTGATCGCCTTCCACATCGCCTTCGGCAAGACCGTCCCGGACGTCTCGCTCAACGCGATCGCCAACCTCGGCTACGCCGAGTGCCGCTTCCACCAGCCGGTCGTGCCGGGCGACACCCTCGCCACCACGTCCGAGGTGATCGGCCTCAAGCAGAACTCCAACGGCAGGAGCGGCGTGGTCTACGTCCGCTCGACCGCGACCAACCAGCGCGGCGAGGTGGCGCTGGAGTGGGCCCGCTGGGTCATGGTCCACAAGCGCGACGTCGACGCACCCGCGCCCGACCCCGTCGTGCCGGAGCTCGCGTCGGTCGTCGCTCCCGCGGACCTGGTGCTCCCGTCCGGCCTGGACTTCTCCGGCTACGACTTCGCCGCGGCGGGGGAGACCCACCGCTTCGAGGACTACGCGGTCGGTGAGCGGATCGACCACGTCGACGGCGTGACGCTCACCGAGTCCGAGCACCAGCAGGCGACCCGGCTGTGGCAGAACACCGCCAAGGTCCACTTCAACGTCGAGGCCCGCCCCGACGGCAACCGGCTCGTGTACGGCGGCCACGTGATCTCCCTGGCCCGCGCGTTGTCCTTCAACGGGCTCGCCAACGCCCAGCTGGTCGCGGCCATCAATGCCGGCGCCCACACGGCGCCGGCCTTCGCCGGCGACACGATCTATGCGTGGTCCGAGGTGCTGGACCGTGCGGAGACCTCCGCCCCCGGCGTCGGTGCGCTCCGGCTGCGGCTGGTTGCGACCAAGGGGCGCGACGAGTCGATGACCCTGCGCGGCGAGGACGGCAAGTACGCCCCGGGCGTCCTGCTCGACCTGGACTACTGGGCGCTCGTCCCGCGCTGACCGGCTGACCCGGCGGCGTCACCTCACCTGCACGTCCCTGATCGTGTAGGTCACCTCGTCGTCGGTCGCCATCTCGATCTGGTCGATCACGACGCGGTCGGGGTGGTCCTGGCCGGCGGGCCACACGACCTCGACCGCGGCGACGCGAGCGTCGTTGGCACGCGCGATCACGTCGTTGATCGTGAGACGGGCGTACTCCGGCGCCTCCTCGCCCCTGGTCTCGCCCCCGATGCTCGTCGCGGTGGTGACGACGCCGTCGGCGACGGTGATCGCGAGCGGCCCGACGAGCGGGCAGAAGCAGAGCACCTCGAGCCGGTAGGTGTAGTTCTGCGGCGCGAACACCGGGTAGGACCTTGCGGCGGTCCCGGCCCCGTCGGAGGGCGCCTGGCTCGTCGGCGGGCTCGCGGAGGGGGTGGTGTCGCGCGCCTCGCCGTCGTCCTCGCGACTGCAGCCGGACACGAGCAGCGCGGTCGTCAGGACGGCAGCGACGGGCAGGAACGACGGGGTGTGCACGAGCCTCATGATCCATCGACGTCGGCGGCAGCGGATTGGTTCCGAGCACGAAAACTGAAACTTGTTCCACTTTTTGGGACGAGGCCATGACTTGGATCACAGTCGACCGTTACGTTGTGATAGAGGTCTCATCGAGACCTGATTCCCGGAGTGCTCCCTGAAGGGACGAAGTGTGTCTGTCGTTCGATGTGCCCGGCTGCTCGTCGCAGCGGTGATGGTGATTCTCCTGGCCGCCTGCGGCTCCCAGCTCGATCCGGACACGGTGGCCAAGGTCAACGACACCAATGGTGGTGGCGGCAACCCGGCGTCCGGTGACGGAGGCGGCTCGGCCGTCGACGGCGGTGCGGTCGACGGCGGCGCCGTGGACCCCGGTGCGGCCGACCCCGGCTCCGACGGCGCTGCCGCCGGCGGCGGGACGGGTGGCACCGGCTCTGGTGGTTCGGGTGGCTCCGGTGGTTCGGGTGGCTCTGGCGGGGGCTCCGGTGGTGGATCGGCCACGGGTGGCGTGAAGCCGGGCTCCTGCGCCGGGTTCAAGAACCAGAAGGGTGTCACCGACAAGACGATCACGATCGCCAACATCTCTGACATCTCCGGGCCGGTTCCGGGCATCTTCGAGTCCGCGCAGCAGGCGACGCGTGCCTACATCAACTACTTCAACTCGCAGGGCTCGATCTGTGGCCGCAAGCTCGAGCTGATCAACCTCGACAGCCGCGCCGACGCCGGTTCCGACCAGCAGGCCTACGTCAAGGCGTGCGACCAGGCCTTCGCCGCCGTCGGATCCATGTCGGCCTTCGACAGCGGTGGTGCGGCCACCGCCAACAGCTGTGGCCTGCCCGACCTCCGCTCGGTCATCACCAGCCCCGAGCGCCAGGACTGCAAGAGCTGCTTCGCGGCGTACTCGATCCGGACCAACCTGATCCCTGACGCGGTGTCGAAGTACTTCGCCCAGAAGTTCCCCAACGCCGTCAAGAACGCCGCCTTCCTGTACGTCAACGCAGGTGCCGCGCCCGTCAACACCAAGAGCCAGGCGGCGGGCTACGAGAAGGGCGCCGGCTGGAAGGTGACCTACCTGCAGGGCATCGACGTCGCGGAGTTCAACTTCGCGCCGTACGTCCAGCAGATGAAGTCGAAGGGCGTCAAGATCGTCACCTACGTCGGTCCGTACCAGAACTCGGTCAAGCTCCAGCAGGCCATGCAGCAGCAGGGCTTCAAGCCGGACGCGTACTTCCAGGACCCGACGATCTACGACCAGCGCTACATCCAGCAGGCCGGGAGCGTCGCCGAGGGCACCTACATCTGGGCGGCCAACGACCTCTTCGAGAACAAGAAGAACGCCGAGATCCAGCTGTACCTCTCCTACCTGCAGCAGGTGAAGCCCGGCGCCATCCCGAACTACTACGGCCTGTACGCCTGGTCGGCAGCCCGTCTGTTCGTGGAGAAGGCCATCGCTCTCGGAGGCAAGCTCGACCGCGGTTCGCTCGTCCAGGCCGTGCGTGCGACGACCAGCTGGACCGGGAACGGTGCGCACACCCCGATGAACCTGGGCACTGCCAACACCCCGCCCTGCGCCAAGATCGCCCAGTACAAGGGCGGCAAGTGGCAGCAGGTCTCCTCCGGCACCTACCTGTGCGGTCGCACCGTGAACTCCGGCATCGGCGGCTGACCCACCGATGAGTTCCCTGTTCGCCTTCACCCTGCTGGGGCTGTTCACCGGGGCCGCCTACGCGATCATGGCCAGCGGTCTGGTGCTGACCTACGCCACGACGCGGGTCTTCAACATCGCCCACGGCGCGTTCGGCATGGTGCTGGCCTTCACCTTCTGGGACTTCAGCCAGCGCCAGGGGCTGCCGACCCTGCTGTCGCTGTTCCTGGTGCTCGGGGTGGTCGCTCCGGCGATCGGCTGGGGCATCCAGCGGTTCGTCACCCGCGGCCTCGGCGAGGGCCCGGTGTCGGTCGCACTGGTCGTCACCGTCGGACTGCTGGTCGGCCTGATCGGCCTCGCGCAGTACATCTGGCCGCCCGAGCCGCGGGTGCTGCTGCCCTTCCACGCGGAGACCGGCTGGCAGGTGGGGGACACCTACATCACCGCCCACCAGCTGATCACGATCATCTGCTCGATCGTGGTGGCGGTGGGGCTCTACCTCCTGCTGAACCGCACCAGGGTCGGCACGGCGATGCGGGCCTCGGTGGACAACCCCGAGCTGCTCAAGTTCTTCGGAGGCAAGCCGGACACCGCCGCCGCCCTCGCGTGGGCGATCGGCATGTCGCTGGCCGCCCTCGCCGGGATCCTGCTCACGCCGGTGGTCGGGCTGGACTACTACGCGCTGACGCTCCTGGTCATCAACGCCTACGCGGCGGCGATGCTCGGTCGGCTCAAGAGCCTGCCGCTGACCTTCGCCGGCGCGATGGGCCTGGGCATCCTGGAGTCCCTGGCGGTCGCCTACCTGCCCACGGACGGCTTCTGGTCCACGATCCGGCCGGTCATCCCCGCACTGTTCCTGTTCGTCGTGGTGGTCGCGATGCCGCAGACCCAGCTGCGCATCGGCCAGGTCAAGGGCATCATCGCCGCGCCCGTCCCGACGGTCCGCAAGAGCCTCGCCTCGGGTGGTGTCCTGCTCGCGTTCGCCTTCGTCCTGATCGGGATCGTGTCGCGGGCCGACGTGCTGCTGATCGGCGTCGCGGCGACGTACGCGATGGTGATGCTCTCGCTCGTGCTGCTGACCGGGTACGGCGGCCACGTCTCGCTGGCCCAGTTCACCTTCGCCGGCGTCGGGGCGCTCGCCTACGCCAAGCTCGACGAGCCCAACCTCCTGGGACTGGTGCTCGCGGCGCTGATCGCGGCCGCTGTCGGCGCGCTCGTGGCGCTGCCCGTGCTGCGACTGACGGGGCTCTACCTCGCGCTGTCGACCCTGGCGTTCGCGGTGCTGATGGACAAGGTGATCTTCCAGGCCGACTTCGCCTTCAAGTTCAACGGCACCCTCGCGACCGAGCGGCTCTCCGTCTTCGGCATCCAGATCGCCAGCGACACGGCGTACGTGTGGTTCATGGTCCTGGCCTTCGTGCTGATGGGGCTCTTCCTGTTGTGGCTCCGACGCGGGGCTCTCGGCCGGATCCTCATCGCCACCCGCGACAGTCCGTCGGGCTGCGGCACGCTGGGCCTGGACCTGCGCTGGTTCCGGGTCGGACTGTTCTCGCTCTCGGCCGGCATGGCCGGCGTCGCGGGCGCGCTGTTCTCCGGACTGCGGGGGACCGTGGGCGCTGCGGACTTCCTGTACTTCCAGTCGCTCCTCGTGCTGCTCGCGGCCGTCGTCTTCGGCGTCACATCGGTGACCGGGTCGCTGCTGGGCGGCACGGCCCTGATGCTGCTGCGGTCCTCCTCCCCGGAGCTGACGGCAGTGCTCTTCGCCATCCTGGGATTCGGGGCGGTGCTGCTGGCGCGGGACCCGAACGGCACCGCGAACCACCTGTTCAAGCTCGGCCGCTGGAGCACGAACCGTGTCCTTCCCCGCTGGGAGGAACAGTTCCGCGAGCGGCTCGACGGCCTGTTGAAGGCGAACCGTCCGCAGCCGGCCCGGTCCGTCGACGTCCCCGTGGAAGCAGCGATCGAAGAGCCGAAGGGAGTGTCCTGAGCCATGGCGTCCACCACCCTCCTCGAGGTCGACGACGTGATCGTCCGCTTCGGCGGCGTCACCGCGGTCAACCACGCCGCCTTCACGGCCGAGCGCGGTCGGATCACCGGACTGATCGGCCCCAACGGGGCCGGCAAGACGACCTGCTTCAACGTCATCACCGGACTGCAGAAGCCCACCTCCGGCCGGGTGCGCTACCGCGACCGTGACGTCACCCGCTGGGCCGTCAACCGGCGCGCCAAGCACGGCATCGGCCGCACCTTCCAGCGACTCGAGGCGTTCGGCTCCCTGTCGGTCCGGGACAACGTCCGCGTCGCCCAGGAGATCCACGGTGGCCCGCTGGCCTGGCTCCGACCCGGTGGGTCCCTGCTCGGCGTCGACATCCTCCTGGAGCGAGTCGGCATCGCCGACTACGCCGAGGAGCGTGCGGACTCGATCCCGACCGGAGCGGCCCGACTGCTCGAGCTCGCGCGGGCGCTGGCCTGCGAGCCGCAGCTGCTGCTGCTCGACGAGCCGTCCTCCGGCCTGGACGAGACCGAGACCGACGCCTTCGGCGACCTGCTCAAGGAGCTCGCCGACGAGGGCTGCGCGATCCTCATGGTCGAGCACGACATGGACCTGGTGATGACCGTCTGCGACGAGATCCACGTCCTCGACTTCGGCGAGATCATCGCGTCGGGCACGCCTGCCGACATCCGCACCGACCGCAACGTCCAGCGCGCCTACCTCGGCTACTCCGAGGACGACCCCGCTGCCGGCCACACGAGCGAGATGGAGGTGGTCACGCCATGAGCATCCCCATCCTCGAGGTCGTCGACCTGCACGCCGCCTACGGGCGGATCGAGGTGCTGCGCGGGGTCGACCTCGCCGTGCCCAAGGGCGCCGTGATGGCCCTGCTCGGCCCCAACGGCGCCGGGAAGTCGACCCTGGTCAAGGTGATCAGCGGTCAGAAGGAAGCGACCTCCGGTGACATCCACCTCGCGGGGGTGCACGTGCGCGGCGCCCGCTCGGAGGACCTGGCCCGGGTCGGGCTGTGCACCGTGCCCGAGGGGCGCTCGGTCTTCCCCAACCTCACGGTCGAGGAGAACCTCGTGCTGATGTCCTACGCCGGTGTCCCCAAGGGCGCGATCCTCGAGACGGCGTACAACTACTTCCCGCGCCTGCACGAGCGGCGCAACCAGCTCGCGGGGACGATGTCCGGCGGTGAGCAGCAGATGCTCGCCATGTCGCGGGCGCTCACCTCGGACCCGGCGCTCCTCCTGCTCGACGAGCTGTCGATGGGCCTCGCGCCGCTGATCGTCGACGAGCTCTACGACACCGTGGCCCGCATCGCCGAGTCCGGCGTCTCGATCCTCTGCATCGAGCAGTTCGCCCGGACTGCGCTCCGGGTCTCCGACTACGCCGCCGTGATGAGCGGCGGAAGGATCGTCGCCACCGGAGAACCCGGCGAGATCCTCGACACCATGGCCGACGTCATCCTGGGGGGTGCCGCATGAACCGGAACCGACGTACCCGACTCCTGCTGACCGGAGGTGTCCTGGCCTCGATGATGCCGATCGCCGCCGGGAGCGTCGGGACCGCCCACGCCGAGGGGGACCCGTCGTACGGCGGCTTCACGACCTCTGCCTGGTCGAGCCCGATCCGGATCGAGATCTTCGAGCCGGCCCTGCCGATCCCGGTCGACGCAGGGATCGCCCAGCTGGAGTTCCTGCTGGGCTACAGCAAGGTCAAGGCCGACTCCGGCATGTCCACGGGTCGCTCCAGCCTGTTCTGGCCGGGCGACCCGGTCGGCGAGGGGCTCAAGACTTTCGCCGAGCAGCTCGGACTGCCCTCGACGCCGCTCACCGCGAACGGCTACCCGGTCCAGGCCAACTCGCAGTTCCCCGGCGACCAGACCACCGGCGCCGACACGAAGATCCCCGGCTCCATCTCGCGCACCACCTCCGGCGACAGGACGGCGATCGCGGAGACCGGCTTCTCACCCGACGGCCAGCTGGTCGGTCCCGACGGTGAGGGCGCCGGTGGGGGAGCGAGCAACCCGCTCTCGCAGCTCACCGACCAGCTCAAGAACCTGCTCGGTGGCGGGCTCCCCGGTGTCGCGAAGACCGCCGCGCCGGCCAACCCCCTGGGTGTCCTGGTCGACGTCGACGGCTACGTGTCGGTGAGCCGCATGACGGCCGTCGACGGTCCCATCGTCGCGTCCTCGCGGTCCACGCTGGGCGAGGTCCGCCTCCTCGGCGGTCTGGTCACGCTCGGTGGGGTGGAGACGAGTGCCCGGGTCACCTCCGACGGCGCCAAGGCGACGAGCACCGGCAAGGCGACCTACGGGAAGATGTCGATCCTCGGCCAGCAGTTCGCCATCGGTCCCGACGGCATCGAGGCCGCCGGCACCACCTCGCCGATCCCGTTGCTGAAGGACCTGCCTGCCGCAGCGCTGAAGCAGCTCGGCCTCACGATCACCGTCCCGAAGCAGGGCCGTACGGTCGAGGGCGATCTCGCGAAGTCCGTGTCGGCGGGACTGGAGATCACCATCGACACCAAGATCCTCGCCCCACTCCTGAAGGCACTCCCGGCCGGCGCGCTCGCCGAGCTCATCCCGGCCCAGGCCGGACCGCTCAAGGGCGTGGTCGCCGGACTGTCGACGCTCGCGCCGAGGGTGGTCATCACCCTGGGGGCGGCGCAGGCGAGCGTCGACACCGTGCCGCCGATCGATGTCGTCGCGCCCGCCCCGGTGGCCGAGCAGCCGCCGGCCGCCGCGGCGGCCCCGCAGGCGCCGGCAGCAGGTTCCGTCGGCGTCCCGCCGGT
Organism: Nocardioides sp. Root190; assembly: GCF_001428565.1. GTDB lineage: Bacteria > Actinomycetota > Actinomycetes > Propionibacteriales > Nocardioidaceae > Nocardioides. Next base: position 9,931 of record NZ_LMIA01000011.1, read on the forward strand.
GGCCGGAGCCCCGGCTCCTTCCGGTGCGGCCCCTGCCGGTGGCGGGGTCCCCGTGACTGATCTGGTCGACGCTGCGCCGGCCAGTGCCGGACTGCCCAACCTGTTCTCCATCCCCGGTTTCCTGTTGATCGCCGCCTTCGCCGCGGCGGCCGTCGCCGGCAGCGCGTTCCGACGCATCGGAGCCGCTGCCCTCGGTGGCGGCGCTCCCTGCGCCCACGGCCTCGACAGTGGCCTTCCCGACCTCCGAAAGGCGTGATCCCGAGATGACCAGTACTGCTCTGCCCCGGGCCGGGGAGTCCTCGCGCTCCGGCATCGCTCCGCTGAAGAACGACCACGCCGCCCTGCTCCAGCTGATCCTCTTCTGGGCGGGAGCGATCCTGCTCCCGCTGGGCCTGGTCGTGATCGTGCTGGGGTGGTACGGCGCCGCCAACACCCCGTACCAGTACGACCAGCTGTCCTACCTCGTCTCCGGCGGCCTGCTCGGCCTCGGGCTGACCTTCATGGGCGGCTTCCTCTACTTCGGTGCCTGGCTCGCCCGGATCGCTGCCGACGAGCGTGAGTCCTCCAAGCGCCTCGCCGACACGCTGCTGCTGCTCGCGGAGGTGACCGCCGGAGCGGCGACCACCGACGCCCGCGGTGCCGACCTCGGCGCGATCCCGGTCGTGGCCGGCAGCGGGACGACGATGCACCGTCGCGACTGCTCGCTGATCACGCACCGCGACGACCTCGTCGCCGTCGGTGAGGACAACGCGCATCTCACAGTGTGTCGGGTGTGCCGTCCCGGCGGCCGTGGCTGACACCGTGCTGTCGTGAGACTCGGGACCGAACGACTGCCGGCCACGACACTGAGCGCGAAGGGCACGCGGCTCAACCGCAAGGGCCTGGAGACCCGCGGTCTCCTGCTGCGCGAGGCGGTCCACTGCCTGGCCGAGGGTGGGCCCGAGGCGGTCAGCGCCAACGCGATCGCACGTCGGGCCGGCGCCACCTGGGGCACCATCCAGCACCAGTTCGGTGATGCCGACGGCCTGTGGGCCGCCGTCCTCGAGCACATCGGCACCGAGGCGGACTTCGGCGCTCTGCGGGCACCGACACAACCCGACCTCGCGGAGCGGGTGCGGGCGGTCATCGACCTGATGTGGGCCGCGGTCCAGGTGCCCGAGGCGCTGGCCTTCTACCAGCTGCGCTCCGCCCTGCCGCACCAGCGCGAGCAGCTCGAGGAGGCCTATCCGAGCACCGCGCGGGCCATCGCCCGCTGGGACGAGGGTTGGGCGGCGCTGTGCGAGCGCTCGTTCGCCGGTCTCGGCGTCGACGCCGGCAAGCTGATGCGCCTGCGGCACCTGTTGCCGGGGGCGATGCGGGGCTTGTACGCCGAGGGCGACCTCGGTGGCTATGTCGATGTCGAGGAAGCCCGACAGGGCCTCGTCGACGCGCTCACGGCCTACCTGGGGAGCTGAACCACCGCGCCAGCGGCAGCAGTGCGAGGACCAGCAGCATCGGTACCACGAAGCCGTACCTCAGCTGGTCCTGTCCCACGACGCCGGTGAGGACGGCGCCCAGCAGGCCGCCCACGTAGTTGAACTGGTTGAAGCGCGCGATCACGGCGTCCACCCGTTCGGTCGAACCGCCCGCGATCCGCGCCGCCGCAGAGAAGCTCAGCGGCGCCACGACCGAGATCCCGGCGCCGACGATCGTGAAGCCCAGCACCGCGACCGGCCAGGTCGGCGCGAAGGTGACCACGGCGAGGCCGCCGCAGCTGATGACTGCACCGGTGCGCAGGACCAGCTCGGCGCCGTACCTCGCGACGAGGTGGTCGCCCGCCAGCCGCACGGCCAGGCTGGCGACGAGATAGGGCAGCGTCGCCAACGCGACCCACCGCGACGGCGCGTCGAGCACCTCGTCGACGTAGACCGCGCCCCAGGTCTGTGCGGCGGTGTCGACCATGTAGAAGACGACCATGCCGAGGCCGACCATCATGATCGGGCGCCACGGAACGGCCGGGCCGGGCGAGGTGGCGGCCTGGTCGGCGCTCACGCTCTGCTCCCGCGGAAGGAAGGCGCTGCACGCCATGGCCAGGGGTACGAGGGCGACGAACGCCGCCCAGCGGAGGTCGAGGTCGGCGGTGGCCAGGGTGGTCGCGGCCCCGACCAGGCCGCCGAAGGTCCAGCCGCCGTGGAAGCTCGGCAGGATCGGCCGCTCGTAGCGCCGCTCGATCGCGACGGCCTGCATGTTGGTCGCGGCGTCGACGACACCGAGCCCGACGCCGTACACGCCGACTCCGGCGAGGAAGGCGGCCCAGGCGGGTGCGGCCAGCATCAGGGCGCTGCCGAGGGCGACGAGGACGAGGCCCGCCCGGAGCAGCTGGGCGCTCGAGGTGCGGGGAGCGAGCCTCTCGGCGAGCACCGAACCGAGGCCGGCGAGCAGCACGATCGCCAGGAGCACCCCCGAGACGCCGAGCTCGCCGAGGTCCCAGCGGTCCTTGATCTCGGGCAGCCGCGTGGTGAGGCCGATGAACACGAAGCCCTGCGTGGCGAAGGCCGCAGCGACGGCGGCCCGACGTCGGGCGAGCGGGATCATGCGCGGATCCTGCCACCGCGAAGGCGTCCGGGGGCCGCGACTGGCAGGATTGCGCCATGGCAGAGTCCGCGACCATCGTCCGCCACGGTGCCACCGAGTGGAGCGTGTCCGGGCAGCACACGTCGACGACCGACCTCCCGTTGCTCCCGGCAGGGGAGCAGGGCGCCCGCGACGTCGCCACCCGCCTCGCCGGGGAGTCCTTCGCCGAGGTGCTGACCAGCCCGCTGCGACGGGCGCGGCACACGGCCGAGCTGGTGGGCTACCCGGCCGCGGAGCTGTGCGACGACCTCATCGAATGGCGCTACGGCGACTACGAGGGGCGGACCACTGCGGAGATCCGCGAGAGCATCCCCGGCTGGACCCTCTGGACGCACGGCGCCCCGGGCGGCGAGCGCGCCGAGGAGGTCGCGGCCCGTTGTGACCGCGTGATCGAACGGATCCGTCAGGCGCCCGCGCCGGTGCTGCTGTTCGCCCACGGTCACGTCCTGCGCGTCCTCACGGCCCGGTGGCTCGGCCTCGAGCCGAACGAGGGGCGGCTGTTCCGGCTCGACACGTCCACGGTCTCCGTGCTCGGCCACGAGCGGGAGACGCCCGCGCTGCTGCGCTGGAACGCTTGACGTGGACCGCCTGCGCGCAGCAGGGTTTTTTTCATGACCTCCGACCAGCAGTCCCGGGTGGAGTGCCCGCGCTGCCCGGCGCCGGTGGCCGAGGTCGGTGACGGCCGTTGGTCGTGCCCGGAGCACGGCGTCGTCGTACCCCTCTGGCGGCCGACGGTGTCGTCGTACGACAGCTTCGCCGAGCACCTGCAGCGGGTGGAGGCGTTCCCGACGTATCTTCCGTGGCCCCTCGGTCCCGGCTGGAGCGTGAGTGACTTCGCAGCGGTCACCCAGGCCGAGGGCGGCACCCGGGCCACGATGACCTGTGTCTCCGGCTCGAGCCAGCTGGACGGTCCGGTCGACGTCATCGTGATCAGCGAGGAGCCGGGCACCGGCTTCGGCGCCCGGGTGGCCGGTCTGGCGGACGGCGACGGCACTCCCCGTCTGGATCCCGGGCACGAGGTCGGCGAGGGACCGCCGCCGGTCCGGGTCCGGGTCGAGCAGCACCCCGTCGGTCTGTGGCCGGTCTCGGTGAGTGCCTCGCCGGGGGAGTGGGATCGCTCGGTGCTCGCCGGCGAGGCCGGTGGCCGCTGGCTCTGGCTGGTCCTGCGACCCGCCTCGGCGATCCTGCTGCTCCGCGACGACTGGATCCTGCGCGACGTCTCCGCCACCGGGCCGCAGCTGGTCGCGTTGCCCTTCGGGGGCGCTGCACCGTCCTGGTGAGGCGGGATCGGTGCCGGCCGGGGTGACGGCGCTCACCGCGCCGTCAGGTCGTTGTCTGACAATCCGGGGCACTAGCCTCTACTGGTGACGATCGACCTCCACACCCACTCCCGCGTCAGCGACGGCACCGCCTCGCCCGGCGACGTGGTGCGCGCCGCTGCGGCGGCCGGGCTCGACGTCCTCGCCCTGACCGACCACGACACCACCGGTGGCTGGGACGAGGCGGCAGCGGCGGCCCGGGAGACAGGTGTCGGGCTGGTCCGGGGGATCGAGGTCAGCACCCGCTTCCGGGGGACCGGTGTCCACCTGCTGGCCTACCTGCCGGATCCCGACGACGCCGCACTGCAGGCCGAGCTCGGACGCATCGTGGCCGGCCGCGAGGACCGCGTCCCCGCGATGCTCGCTCGCCTCCGCGACCTGGGGATCCCCGCGACGGACGCGGCGCTCGCCGAGGTCTCGGGGGGCAACGAGGTCACCGGGCGGCCCCACATCGCCGACCTGCTGGTCCACCTCGGCGTCGTCGCCGACCGGGACCAGGCCTTCACCGACTACCTCTCGGACGGCGGACCCGCCTTCATCGACCGGTACGCCGCCGACCTGGTCGAGATGGTCCGGCTGGTCCGGGCTGCTCGCGGCGTCTCCGTGATCGCCCACCCGTGGGGGCGCGGCTCGGCCCACGTGCTCGACGAGGACGGCTTCGCCGAGCTCCAGGACGCCGGGCTGGCGGGCATCGAGGTCGACCACCTCGACCACGACCCGCAGGCGCGCCACCGGCTCCGCGAGATCGCAGGCCGTCTCGACCTGGTCGTCACCGGGGCCAGTGACCACCACGGCACCGGCAAGACCGGGCACGACCTGGGGTGCGAGACCACCGCGCCCGACCAGCTCGATCGTCTCCTCGACCTGGCCTCTGCTCTCGACTCACCGACGACCCTCGTCGGGCCACGTTCGTGGCGAAAGGGGCCGTCGTCGTGATCGAGTACGTCCTGCTCGTCGAGGTCTTCGTGACCCTCTTCGTCATCATGGACCCGGTCGGCACGGTGCCGATCTTCCTGTCCCTCACCGCCGGTCGCAGCCGCGAGACCGCACGCCGGGCCGCGTGGCAGGCCGTCGCCGTCTCCTTCCTGGTGATCACGCTGTTCGCGTTGTTCGGACGCCAGATCTTCCACTACCTGCACATCTCGCTGCCCGCTCTCCAGTGCGCCGGTGGTCTGCTGCTCCTGCTCGTCGCCCTGGAGCTCTTGACGGGCAACGAGAAGGAGCAGACCGCCAGCGGTGACGCCAACATCGCGCTGGTCCCGCTCGGGACACCGCTGCTCGCGGGTCCCGGTGCGATCGTCGCGACGATGCTGTTCGTCCAGGAGATCGACGGCTGGGCCAGCGGCACCGCAGTCGCGCTGGGCATCGTTGCCGTGCACCTCGCCCTGTGGCTGGCGATGCGCTACTCGCTGCCGATCCTCCGGCTCATCCGGGAGGGCGGGGTCCTCCTCGTCACCCGGATCGCCGGTCTGCTGCTCTCGGCCATCGCCGTCCAGCTCGTCGCCGACGCCGTCCGGGCGTTCATCGCAGGCGAGGGCTGAGGCCTACTTCCGCCCGAGTGACTGGAGCCGCTGCAGGCCGCTGCGCGGCACCAGCCGGGTCAGCACCACGATCGCCTTGTAGCGCTTCGACGGGATCGACATCCCCTTGCCCCGGTCGAAGTCGGCGAGCGCGTCACGGACCAGCCGGTCCGCCTCGAGCCAGAGCGGCCGGGGGGCCGAGGAGTCGCGGTCGACCCCCAGACGCTGGTGGAACTCGGTCCTCACGAAGCCGGGACACAGCGCCATCACGGTGACTCCCTGGGCGGCGTACTCGCCGTGTGCCCAGGCGCTGAACGAGTTCACCCAGGCCTTGGCCGCGCTGTAGGTCCCGCGGGGCAGGAACGCCGCCACGCTCGACACGTTGATCACGCCGCCGCGTCCACGCTCGGTCATCGGGCCGAGTGCTGCATGGGTGAGGCGGAGCACGGCCCGCACGAGCACGTCCTGCTGCGCCTGCTCGACCTCGATCGGATTGACGAGGAAGCTCTCCTTGAGCCCGAAGCCGGCGTTGTTGACGAGGAGGTCGACCGGGCGGGTGCGATCGGCCAGCCGCTCCTCGACGCGCGCGAGCTGGTCGAGATCGGTGAGGTCGGCGGACAACACCTCGACCTCGACGGGGTACGCCGCCCGGAGCTCCCCGGCGACCACCTCCAGCCGCGTCGAGTCCCGCGCGACCAGGACCAGGTCCTCGCCGCGCGCCGCGAGCTGGCGGGCGAACTCGAGGCCGATACCGGCGGTCGCGCCGGTCACGAGGGCAGTGGTACGTGCGGTCGACATGGCGCCAGTCAAGCATTCGGCGGCACGAGGTGCCCGCCTTGCGCCCACGACGCGGGGATGTCCGGCATGATGGACCCCGATGAACAGCGTGAAGGCTCCCGGCTCCCCCGTCACGATCCTCGCTGTCGCCAACCAGAAGGGTGGCGTCGCGAAGACGACCAGTGTCGCGTCGATCGGTGCTGCCCTGGCGGAGCGCGGTCAGTCGGTCCTGCTCGTCGACCTCGACCCACAGGCCTGTCTGACCTTCTCGCTCGGCATCGACCCGGAGGACCTCGACCTCTCGGTGCACCACGTGCTGACGAAGGGGACCGACCCCTCCGAGGTCATCATCGCCACCGAGGACGGCGTCGACCTCCTGCCCGCCACGATCGAGCTCGCCCGTGCCGAGGCCGACCTGCTGACCCGCACCGGCCGCGAGCACGTCCTGCGCACGGTGATGGAGGACCTCGCCGCCGCGGGCACCCACTACGACTGGGTGATCCTCGACTGCCCGCCGTCCCTCGGGGTGCTGACGGTCGCGGCTCTCACGGCCGCCCAGGGCGTCCTCATCCCGCTGCAGTGCGAGACCTTGTCGCACCGCGGGGTGGGCCAGCTGCTCGACACCGTGCACGACGTACGCCGCTTCACCAACCGCGACCTCGCGGTGTGGGGCGTCCTGCCGACCTTGTACGACGGCCGGACCAACCACGCGAGGGCGGTGCTGGACACCATCTCGGAGACCTACGACCTCGAGGTCATCGAGCCGCCGATCCCCAAGACGATCAAGTTCGCCGAGGCCCCGGCCGCCGGCCGTTCGATCCTGGCGACCAGCCGCACCAGCAAGGGCGCACAGGCCTACCGCGAGGTCGCCGGTGCGCTCATCTCCCGGGCGGCGCGCTGAGTCGTGGCACAGGCAGGCAAGCGGGCGGCTCCCCGCCGATCGAGCGGAAGGCACCGGAATCCGGTCGCCGGCAAGCGCCGCGCGAGCGCGGTGCGACCGCGCTACGGCCGGATCACGGTGCTGGGCGCCTCCCTCTCGGTCACGGCCATCGCCGTCGCCGGCGGGTTCGGGCTGCTGCCGTCGGGGCCTGACCGTTCGGATGCGGCGAGCTCGATCACCGCACCCACCCAGCGCACCGACGACACCCCCGCGACCCGCACCGATGCCCGCACGGGTGCGACCCCCGGGCTCGCCGACGCCGACGGCAGCAGCAGGATCGCCGCACTGACGGAGTCGACCGGGCTGCCCGCCGACTCGGGGGAGGGGCGGCGCATCGTGTTCAGCGAGAGCCTGCAGCGCGTCTGGCTCGTCGACGACGACGAGGACGTCACCCGCACCTACCTCGTCTCGGGCAGCGTCACCGACAACCTCAGGACCGGGACGTTCGCGGTGTTCTCCCGCAGCCGCAACGCGGTGGGCATCGACGACTCCGGGACGATGGAGTACTTCGTCCGGTTCACCTACGGCACCGGCGGCTCGGCGATCGGCTTCCACACGATCCCCGTCGACGACGGCAAGCCGGTCCAGACGCTGAAGCAGCTGGGCACTCCGCTCTCGCACGGGTGCATCCGCCAGGAGCGCACGAACGCGATCGCGCTCTGGGACTTCGCTCCGGTCGGCACGACGGTCGTCGTCACGGCCTGAGCCCCGACGGGGTGGATGGGTCGGCTGCGGCGGCTTTCATCACGGTATGTAGGTGAGTGGGCTCGGGCTGCGGCGGCTTCATCACGGTATGTAGGTGAGTGGGCTCGGGCTGCGGCGGCTTCATCACGGTATGTAGGTGAGCGGTCGCCTCCCTGGCGGAACTCCGCTACAGAACCGCACGGTCGTCTACATACCGTGATGAAGCGCCATCGCTTCGCCTACATCCCGTGATGAAGCCGAAACGGCCCGGACCGACAGCGTCGATCCGGGCCGTTCAGGAGAGAGCCGTGCTCAGGCGGTCTGCGACTCCGCAGTGCCTGCGTTGTCCGAGCCGCTCGGGGTGCCCTCGCCCTGGCCGCCACCACTGGGGCGACGACGGCGACGACGGTTGCGGCTGGCGCCAGCGGGACGCTCGGCGCCCTCGGTCGCCGGGGCTGCGCCCGCGTCGGGGGCAGCCGTGGCGGCCTCGCCCTCGACCGGCTGGCCCGATCGGGTCCGGGTGCGGGTGCGGTCGCGGTTGCGGTCGCCGCCACCGGTGCGACGCTCGCCGCCGCCCTCGCGACGGTCACGGCCACCACGGTCGCCACCGCGGTCGCCACCACGGTCACGGTCGGCGCGGGGCGCCTGCGGGGCCGGGGGAACGATCCGTCCCTTGGTGCCGGGGGCGATGCCCTGGTCGTGGAAGAGGTGCTCGGAGGTCGAGTAGGTCTCCAGCGGCTCCTCGAACGGCAGGTCGAGCGCCTTGTTGATCATCTTCCAGCGGTGCACGTCGGTCGCGTCGACCAGCGTGATCGCGATGCCGGAGGCGCCGGCGCGGCCGGTGCGGCCGATCCGGTGGACGTAGGTCTTGTCATCCTCGGGGCACGTGTAGTTCACGACGTGGCTGACACCGGCGACGTCGATGCCACGAGCGGCGACGTCGGTCGCGACGAGGACCTGGATCTTGTCCTCGCGGAACTTGGTCAGCGCCTTCTCGCGCGCGACCTGCGCCATGTCGCCGTGCAACGGGCTGGCCTTGAAGCCACGCTCGACGAGGTCGTCGGCAATCCGCTGTGCCTGGCGCTTGGTGCGGGTGAAGACGATCATCTTGTCGGCGTCCTCGGCCTGCAGCAGGCGACCGATGATCTCCGGCTTGTCGAGGTCGTGGGCCAGGTAGATGAACTGGGCCGTGGCGGGCACGGTGGAGTTCTCGTAGGACGACTCCGCCCTGATGTTCATCGGGTGGCGCATGTGGGTGCGGGCCAGCGACACGATCGCTGCCGGCATCGTGGCCGAGAACAGCATCGTCTGGCGCGTCTCGGGGGTGAGCTTCAGGAGCTTCTCGACGTCGGGGAGGAAGCCGAGGTCGAGCATCTCGTCGGCCTCGTCCAGGACGAGCGCATGCACGTGGGAGAGGTCCAGGACCCTGCGGTTGGCCAGGTCGATCAGGCGCCCGGGCGTCCCGACGACGATGTCGACCCCTGCCTCGAGGGCATCGATCTGGACGTCGTAGCCGACGCCGCCGTAGATGGTCAGGACACGCAGGCCGCGATCCTTGGCGGCCAGCTGGAGGTCGCTGGAGACCTGGAGTGCGAGCTCGCGGGTGGGCGCGACGACCAACGCCTGCGGCTTGCCCTGCGGCAGCTCGGCGTAGTCGGGGTCGCTCGGGGCGACGCTGCGCTGGAGCAGCGGGATGCCGAAGGCAAGGGTCTTGCCGGTGCCCGTGCGTGCCTGGCCGATCAGGTCGGTGCCCAGCAGCGCGACGGAGAGGGTCATCTCCTGGATCGCGAAGGGGTGGGTGATGCCGGCGCGGTCGAGGGCGTCGCAGATCAGGGGCATCACGCCCATCTCGCGGAAGGAGGGGATGACCTTCTCCGCACGCGTCTCGTTGGCACCGTCGTCATCGACCGCGGGGGTCTCGTCGGAGGGCGCAGCAGTGGTGTCGTCGATGGAAGTCAGGGTTCTTGTCGCTTTCGTGAGTGTCGTCGGCCGGTCGGCAGGCGCCAGAATCAAAGCGGCCGATTCACACTCAGCCGCGCACATACGTGGGCGGGTGCCCGGGCGGGCCGTCGCGCTCCGTGAGGGGCGGACAGGCTCTCGCTGTGACCCAGTCTACTTGTAGCCTGCACGCATGGCTGAATCCGCCGGAGCGAGCTCCCTCACCGCTGATGCCGACCCGGCCTACCGCGAGGCCGTGATCGATCTGCTCGCGGCGATCTCCTACGGGGAGATCTCGGCCTTCGAGCGCCTCGCCGAGGACGCCAAGCTCGCGCCGAGCCTGGCCGACAAGGTCGACCTCGCGACGATGGCCAGCGCCGAGCTCACCAAGGTCCATGCACTGCACGACCGGATCCGGTCCTTCGGTACCGACCCGTTCGTCGCGATGGCGCCGTTCCGCGAGCCGCTGGACGCCTTCCACCTCCACACGGCTCCGGCGGACTGGTACGAGGGACTCGTCAAGGCCTACGTCGGCGACGGCCTGGCCAACGACTTCTACCGCGAGATCGCGGCCTACCTGGACCCCGAGACCCGGGACCTGGTCGTCTCCTCGATGGAGGAGGGCACCCACGCGGCCTTCGTCGTCGACCGCGTCCGCGCGGCCATCGTCCAGGACCCGCGCCTCGGCGGGCGGCTGGCCCTGTGGGGTCGCCGACTGATGGGGGAGGCCCTCACCCAGGCGCAGCGCGTCGCCGCCGAGCGGGACGCCCTGACCGCACTCCTCGCCGGGGGCGTGGACCGCCCCGGCCTCGACCTGGCCGCGATGGGCCGGATGTTCACCCGCCTCACCGAGCGCCACATGGCGCGGATGAGCGAGCTCGGCCTCGACTCGTGAGCGACGCCCACCGGGCCGTCGAACGCCTGCTGTACGCCTACGCCGATGCGGTCGACGCCGGCGACCTCGCCGGGGTCGGGACGCTCTTCGGTGACGGTCGCGTCTGCGCCGGGACGCCCGATGGCCCGGTGACCCTCGCCGAGGGGAGCACCGCGGTCGAGGCGTTCTACCGCTCGATGGTCCGCTTGTACGACGACGGCACGCCCCACACGCGCCACGTGACCACCAACCTCACCCTCGATGTGGACGAGGCGGGCGGGACGGCGAGCGCCTCGTCGACGTACACCGTCTTCCAGGCGACCGAGAGCCTCGCGCTCCAGCCGATCATCGTGGGCCGCTATCGCGACACGTTCCGGCGCCGCGAGGGCGCGTGGACGTTCGAGTCGCGCACGATGACCACGGACCTGACCGGCGACCTCAGTCAGCACCTGCTGGGCTGAGCGCGCCCGGCGACGCCGCCGGCGCCTCGGGCTCCCAGCCGGGAGGCCCGAACAGGTAGCCCAAGCGGTCGCGCCAGGATCCGGCGTTGCGCACGTTGCGGCTGATCTGCGCGTAGTCGCCGTACTGCAGCTTCAGCAGGTTGTACGTCTCGACCTTCTTGGTCAGGCCGTACGTCGGGCGGTGCAGCTCGGGCTGGAAGGTGCCGAACATCCGGTCCCACACGATGAGCATCCCGGCGTAGTTCTTGTCGAGGTACTCCGGGTCCGAGCCGTGGTGCACCCGGTGGTGGGACGGGGTGTTGAAGACGAGCTCGACGGGCCTCGGGAGCTTGCCGATCGTCTCGGTGTGGACGAAGAACTGGAAGATCAGGTTGAAGCCGAAGGCGACGTAGATCGTCCACGGGGAGAAGCCGAGGAAGGGCAGCGGCAGCCAGAAGAAGAACTCGAACCACGGGTTCCACTTCTGGCGCAGCGCGGTCCCGAAGTTCATGTACTCGCTCGAGTGGTGCGCCTGGTGGGCGGCCCAGCCGACGTTGACCCGGTGCACGAAGCGGTGCGAGCCGTAGAAGCCGAGGTCGACGGCGACGATCACGAGCGGCCAGTACCACCACGCGTCGGTCGACAGGTGGAACGGCGCGAGGTGCACGAAGACCAGGGAGTAGACGAGGAAGGACCCGACCTTGAAGGCCAGGGTGAAGACCAGCGAGATCGCGCCCATGCCGAGGCTGGCGCGGGTGTCCTTGCCGAGGTAGCCGGTGGGCGGTCGTCCGGTGTGCGGGTCGTCCTCGTGGTCGAGCCACTTCAGGGCGGCGAGCTCGATGAGCAGGGTCAGGACGAAGAACGGGATCGCGTAGGTCACCGGGTTCTTCAGCGGGTCGAGCAGGTCCTGCACGGGGGCTCCTTCGATATGACTCGCGAGTAAGTTACCACGGGGTCAATTCGTCCGCTAGGGTTTCTCCCATGACCTCGGCGACCCGCACCGGCACGAAGGGCGTGGCGCGCGCCGACCGCGAGCAGCAGATCCTCGACGTGGCCGGAGGGGTCTTCGCCGAGCAGGGCTTCGCGGCCACCTCCGTGGCCGACATCGCTCGCGAGGCCGGCATCTCCAAGCCGCTCATCTACAACTACTTCGGCTCGAAGGAAGGTCTCTTCGAGCGGTGCCTCCTCGAGGCGTCCTCGCTGCTGATCGGGGAGATCGAGCGGTCTGCCCGGCTCGGAGCGGTCGGCCTGCGGCGGGCGCTGGTCACGCTGGAGGGCGTGTTCGCGGCGCTCGACGGGCGAGCGTGGGTCTGGGCCGTGGCCAACGACCCGACAGCGCCGGTCAGCGACGCGGCCGGCGACGTGCTCGGCTCCTACCGCCGCCGGCTGGAGGAGCTGGCGACCGAGGGGGTCGGGGAGCTGCTCGCCCTCGCCGGGGACGACGACGCCCTCGACCTCGATGCGATGACGACGGTGTGGAGCAACGTGTTCACCTCGCTCGTCACCTGGTGGTGCGAGCACCCCGGGGTGACACCGGACCAGATGAGCGCACGGTGCGAGCGCCTGTTCGGTGCCGTCTTCGGGATGTCCGTCAGCGGGTGACCCCAGAAGCTTCCGAACGCGCGGTGGGCGCTGCCGGGAGTGGACCCCCCGGCGGACTAGTCTGGGCGAACGTCAGCCGTCTTGACCGCCTCAACCCAGCCAGCACCCAGGAGCAGTACACGTGGCAGCGATCGAAGCCGTCGGAGCCCGCGAGATCCTCGACTCGCGCGGCAACCCCACTGTCGAGGTCGAGGTCCTCCTCGACGACGGGTCCTTCGCCCGTGCGGCAGTCCCCAGTGGTGCCTCCACGGGCGCCTTCGAGGCCGTCGAGCTGCGCGACGGCGGTGCCCGGTACGCCGGCAAGGGCGTCCAGCAGGCCGTCACGGCCGTCATCCAGCAGCTCGGCCCGGCGATCGAGGGTCTCGACGCCGCCGACCAGCGCCTGATCGACCAGACGCTGCTCGAGGTCGACGGCACGCCCAACAAGGCGAGCGTCGGCGCGAACGCGATCCTCGGTGTCTCTCTGGCCGTGGCCCGGGCAGCGGCGGACTCCGCCCAGCTGCCCCTCTACCGCTACGTCGGCGGCCCCAACGCGCACCTGCTGCCGGTGCCGATGATGAACATCCTCAACGGTGGCGCGCACGCCGACACCAATGTGGACATCCAGGAGTTCATGATCGCTCCGATCGGCGCCCCGACGTTCCGTGAAGCCCTCCGGATGGGCACCGAGGTCTACCACGAGCTCAAGGCCGTCCTGAAGGGTCGCGGCCTCGCCACGGCCGTCGGCGACGAGGGTGGTTTCGCCCCCGACCTGGAGTCCAACCGGGCCGCGCTCGACCTGATCGCCGAGGCGATCGGCAACGCCGGCTACGAGCTGGGCAAGGACATCGTGCTCGCGCTCGACGTCGCCGCCTCGGAGTTCTGCGACAACGGCTCCTACACCTTCGAGGGCGCGCAGAAGACCGCCGCCGAGATGACCGCCTACTACGCCGAGCTCGTGGCGTCGTACCCCATCGTCAGCATCGAGGACCCCCTCGACGAGGACGACTGGGAGGGCTGGAAGGCCATCACCGACGAGCTCGGCACCAAGACCCAGCTGGTCGGCGACGACCTGTTCGTCACCAACGTCGAGCGCTTGCAGCGCGGCATCACCGGCGGCCAGGCCAACTCGCTGCTGGTGAAGGTCAACCAGATCGGCTCGCTCACCGAGACCCTCGACTCCGTCGAGCTCGCCCACCGCAACGGCTACCGCTGCATGATGAGCCACCGTTCGGGCGAGACCGAGGACACCACGATCGCCGACCTCGCGGTGGCGACCAACTGCGGCCAGATCAAGACCGGTGCCCCGGCGCGGTCCGAGCGGGTCGCGAAGTACAACCAGCTCCTGCGGATCGAGGACGAGCTGGGCGACGCCGCGCGCTACGCCGGCGCGGCCTCCTTCCCCCGCTACCAGGGCTGATCGGCCCACCGGAGACCCACCATGGCTGACGAGCGCCGCACGTCCCGCAAACCGGGCCGCCCCGCATCGGGGCGGTCCGGACCGCGGTACGCCGAGCGACTGAAGGCCGAGCGCAAGCAGGCCGCGCGCGACCGGGAGGCTGCTCTCCTGCGTGCGCGCGCCGAGCACCAGCGCAAGTCCCGGCTCACCGGCCGGGCCGCGATCCTGGTGCTCGTGCTCGCGGTGCTCGCGGTCTCCTACGCCTCCTCGCTGCGGGCCTACCTGCAGCAGCGTGGCCAGATCGAACAGCTCGAGGCGCAGATCTTCGAGCGCGAGGGCAACATCGCCGACCTCAAGCGCGAGAAGGAGCGCTGGGAGGACCCGTCGTACGTCGCCCAGCAGGCCCGCGCCCGCTTCGGCTACGTCATGCGGGGCGAGACGCCGTACGTCGTCGTGGACGAGAACGGCGACCCGCTCGACGCCTCTGCCGAGCTCGGCGACCCGGCGTCGGTCGACGACCCCGATGTGCGGGCCTGGTACGAGGACGCGTGGGACTCCATGAAGATCGCCGGCAACCCTCCCACCAGGGTGCGGGCGCCCAAGGACGAGATCCAAGCACCGGAGGAGGACCTGTCGGAGTGAGCACCGAGCGCGAGAAGGACGAGGCGGTCATCGCCGCCCAGCTCGGCAGGCCGCCCCGGGGGATCCACGCCATCGGGCACCGCTGCCCCTGCGGCAACCCCGACGTGGTGACGACCGAGCCGCGGCTGCCCAACGGCACCCCGTTCCCGACGACGTACTACCTCACCTGCCCGCGGGCGAGCTCCCGCATCGGGACCCTCGAGGGCACCCACGTGATGAAGGAGATGCAGGACCGGCTGGGCACCGATCCCGAGCTGGCCGCGTCCTACCGAGCGGCCCACGAGGCCTATCTCGCCGACCGTGCGGCGGTCGGGGAGGCCGGCGGCTTCGACGTCCCCGAGATCGAGGGCATCTCCGCCGGCGGCATGCCGAACCGGGTCAAGTGCCTCCACGTGCTGGCGGGCCACGCGCTGGCCGCCGGCCCCGGGGTGAACCCGCTCGGCGACGAGGTCCTCGAGATGCTCGGCGAGTGGTGGGCCACGGGTCCGTGTGTCACCGTCCCCACGGATGACTGAGCTCCCGCGAATGCCTGGGCTCCCGCGAATGCCTGGGCTCCCACGAATGACTGGCTCCCACGAATGACTGGGCCGATCGCCGCGATCGACTGCGGCACCAACACCATCAAGCTGCTCGTCGGCGATCCTGCCGGCGACCCGGCCGGAGTGCGCCGCGAGAGCAGGATGATCCGGCTCGGCCAGGGCGTCGACGCCACCGGTGTGCTCGCCCCCGAGGCGCTCGAACGGGCGTGGGTGGCGATCGAGGAGTTCGCGGCGATCATCCGTGACGCCGGGGCCGAGCGGATCCGTTTCTGCGCGACCTCCGCGACCCGTGACGCGGCCAACGCCGCCGAGTTCGCCGACGGGGTCCTGGCTCGCCTGGGCCTGCGCCCCGAGGTTCTCTCGGGTGAGGAGGAGGCGCGCCTCGCGTTCGACGGCGCCGTGCGCGGCGTGAGCGCGGTGCGCCCGCTCGCGGGACCGGTCCTGGTCATCGACATCGGCGGCGGGTCCACCGAGCTGATCCTCGGCGACCCGGCGACGGGGCCGACCGCGGCGCACTCGATGGACATCGGCTCGGTCCGTCTCCACGAGCGGCACGTGCGCAGTGACCCGATCAGCGAGCTCGAGATCGCGGCGACCGTGGCCGACATCGATGCCGCGCTGGACGCCTCTCCGGTCGATCCGGCCGCTGCCGCCACCGTGCTCGCCGTCGCGGGCACGAACACCACGATGGCCGCAGGAACCCTCGGTCTGGCCGCCTACGACCGCGACCTCATCCATGGCCAGGAGCTCGCCGTCCTCGACGTGCAGCGCCTGGTCGGGTCCCTGCTGGCACTGACGACGGCGCAGCGACGCGCGCTCGGCTGGATGCATCCCGGTCGCGCGGACGTCATCGACGCCGGTGCCCTGATCGTCTCGCGGGTCCTGGGCCGCGTCGAGGTGGCGACCGTGACGGTCGCGGAGACCGACATCCTCGACGGCATCGCCTGGAGTCTGCTCACCTCCTGACGCCCGTGCTGGGATGATGGCCCGGTGAGCAACGACCTGTACGCCGTCACCGTCATCGGACACGACCGCCCCGGCATCATCGCCGCCACCACGAACGGGCTGGCCGGTCTGGGTCTCAACATCGAGGACTCGACGATGACCCTGCTCCGCGGGCACTTCGCGATGATGCTGCTCTGCCGCGGTGCCGTCGACGGTGCCCAGGTGGAGAGCGCGCTGGCGTCGCTCGCAGGCGGGGGCGACCTCGACGTCGCCGTACGCCCCGTCACCGACGAGCCCACGCCCGCCGCCGGGGGCAGTGCCTGGGTGCTGACCGTCCACGGCGGTGACCGTCCCGGGATCGTGTCCGAGGTCGTCGGACAGGTCGCCGCGGCCGGCGGCAACATCACCGACCTGACCACGCGGCTGGCCGGTGAGCTCTACCTGCTCGTCGCCGAGCTCGACCTGCCGGTCGGTGCCGACGTCGAGGCGGTCGATGGTGCGATCCGTGCTGCGGCCGAGCGGGTCGGCGTGAGGGCGACCCTGCGCCCCGCCGAGGCCGACGAGCTGTGACCGCAGCGGAGGGGAGCGTGCGGGTCGCGGCCTGGACGGAGGCCGAGCTGGGCGTCGAGGGTGCGGTCCGCGAGGTCGTGCGCGCGCCCGAGGGCGTGCTCTCGGCGCGTGGTGCCGACATCGACCCGACCTCGCCCGAGATGGTGCAGCTCGCCGCCGACCTCGTCGCCACGATGCGGGTGAGTCCCGGCTGCGTGGGCCTGGCCGCCAACCAGGTCGGCGTGGGCGTGCGGATGTTCTGCGTGGACGTGACCGAGCACCCCAAGGCGCGGACCCTGCACGGCACCTTCGTCCTGTGCAATGCGGAGGTCGTCGAGTCCAGTCGCAACGAGAAGGCCCGCGAGGGCTGCATGAGCGTGCCCGACTTCACCGGCGACGTGAAGCGGGCCTCCCGCCTGACCGTGCGGGGCCGGATCCCCGGCACCGGTGAGGAGGTCGAGTTCGCGACCGATGCCTTCGAGGCACGGGCGCTGCAGCACGAGATCGACCACACCGACGGCCTGTTGTTCCTGGACCGCGTCGCCGGCGCCCACGCGATCTATCCTCGCCAGACCTACCTGTGACCTTCCCGTCGACCGGGCCGCAGGCCCACGCCCCCGTATCCCAACCGGTAGAGGAAGCCGCCTTAAAAGCGGTCCAGTCTGGGTTCGAACCCCAGCGGGGGCACGTGCCCGATGTGGGCGCCAGGACGCGCATCGCTTGACTTCAGGTCCACCTGAACCGGGAGAGTGGGGGCATGTCCCGTCACCACAGCGACCACGACCACTCCCTCGAAGCGCTCCGTGAGGCGCTCACCCCCGAGTTCTGGGACGAGCGCTACGCCGGCAGCGACCGGGTCTGGAGCGGCAACCCCAACCAGCGACTCGTCGAGCAGGTCGCCGACCTGACGCCCGGGACCGCACTCGACGTGGCCTGTGGGGAGGGCGGCGACGCGATCTGGCTCGCCGGTCAGGGCTGGGAGGTCACCGCCGTCGACGTCTCGGAGGTCGCGCTGGCGCGCGTCGCGGCGCACGCCGAGGAGGCCGGTGTCGGCGACCACCTGAAGCTCGGCTTCTACGACGCGCTGGCCGATCCGCGACCGGCCCACCGGCACACCTTCGACCTGGTCACCGTCAGCTTCCTGCACGTCCCGGTCGAGGACTTCCCGGCGATCTACCAGGGCATCGCGGAGGCCGTGGCGCCCGGTGGCCGGCTCCTCGTCACCGCCCACCACCCCCACGACGTCACCTCCGGTGCCCGCCACGACCACGGCCCCGGCCTCCTCTTCGAGCCCGACCGCGTGCTCGACGTGCTGGGTGCCGAGGCGCCCGACTCGGCCTGGGAGATCGAGGTCACCGACACCCCGACCCGGGTGCAGGCGAGTGACGATGGCCCGTTCGAGGTGCGGGACACGATCGTGCGCCTGCGTCGTCGGGCGTGACCTGAGTCACCTTCTGGCGGCAGGCTCGTTGAAGGGCCATGAGTCGTAGAACACGTTCTACCGTCCTGCTCGCGCTCGCGGGCCTCGCCGTCACCACGGTGGCGGGTCTGGGGCCGGCGCGCGCCGCGGAGCCCGAGGTGCGCTCGGCGGTGGTGGCCGCCGTACCCGATGACGACGCGCCGCAGCTGCGCCGCGAGGGCCGCTGGCTGGTCGACGAGCAGGGCCGGGTCGTGATCGTGCACGGCTTCAACCTGGTGTGGAAGCTCGACCCCTACGTCCCGCCCGACACCGCGGAGGGCTTCACCGAGGCCGACGCCGAGTGGCTGGCGAGGTACGGCTTCAACGGCATGCGGCTCGGCACGCTGTGGGCCGGCCTGACTCCCGACGCGCCCGGCGTGGGGGACCCCGCCTATCGCGACGGCTGGCAGCGGGTCATGGACCTGCTCTCCGACCGCGGGATCTGGATGCAGCTCGACATGCACCAGGACCAGTGGCACGAGACGTACGGCGGCGAGGGGGTCCCGGACTGGGCCCAGCACCGTCCGGTCGTGCTCGGACTGCTGCCGCCCCTCAACCTGCCGTTCCCGATGGGCTACTGGACGCCCGAGAACTCGCTCGTCTTCGACCACTTCTGGGCCAACCGCCACCGCGGGATCGATCACTGGGCCGCTGCCTGGCAGGTCGCAGCCGGATGGTGGAAGGACCAGCCCCACCTGATGGGCTACGACCTCATCAACGAGCCGTGGATGGGCCTGGAGTGGCTCACCTGCTTCACCTCCGGCTGCAAGGCGTCCTACACCAACGAGCTCCAGCCCGCCTACGAGAAGGTCACCCGCGCGATCCGCCAGGTCGACCCGGACAACCTCGTCTGGTGGGAGCCGCAGCAGCTCGCCGCCGGTCGCCAGGTGCCGACCTTCCTCGAGCCGATGGCCGGGGAGGACCAGCTGGGCTACTCGTGGCACAACTACTGCCAGGACGTCTTCCTCGAGTCCCAGGGCATTCCGCTCGGGAACGTCGAGAACTGCTGGAAGTTCAGCCAGGAACGCACCGACACCGCGCTCGCCCAGGCCAGGAAGATCAACGCCGCGGCGATGATGAGCGAGTGGGGCGCCACCGACAACATCCGTGCCGTCGAGATCGATGCCGCCGTCGCGGACCGCAACCTGATGGGCTGGAGCCACTGGGCCTACAAGCAGTGGAAGGACCCGACGACCGCCGACGACGCCCAGGGGATGTTCCACGACGACACGGACTTCGACTCGGTGAAGACCGACAAGCTCCGGGTGCTCGTGCGCACCTATGCCCAGGCGACGGCAGGGACCCCGCTCGCGATGAGCTTCGACGCGGCGAACGGCGACTTCGCCTACCGCTACCGCTCCAACGCCATCGACGCACCCACCGAGATCTTCGTCAGCCCGCTGCACTACCCGGGCGGCCACCGGGTCGAGGTGAGCGGCGGGACCTGGACCGAGGGCACCGACGGCAGGATCCTGGTGCGTCCGGACGTCCCCGGCACGGAGGTCGCGGTCGCGATCGTGCGGCGCTGACAGGAGGGCGGGACGGCATCGAATCGGGAACGTTTCGCCCACGCCGGGCGTTTCCCCATCATCAGGCCGCCTAGACTGGGTGGCCAGAACGACTCGCTGTCCTGCGGAGGAGATCATGCAGAGCAACAACCCGGTGTTCCGTCGCTCGGAAGAGTTCAACCGGAACGCGCCCGGCAACCAGACCTACCAGGGCAACGGTGCCCCCTACCAGGGCTACGGCCAGGACCAGCCCCGCGGCTACGGCGAGCCCGGTCGCGGCCTGCCCGGCTACGGCCAGCCCGGCGGTCAGCCGCCGGCACCCCAGGGCCAGCGCGGCCAGGGCCGGATGACCATCGACTCGGTCGTCCAGACCACCGCGATCACCCTCGGCGTGGTGCTCGTCGTCGCTGCTGCGACCTGGATCCTCACGCCCGGCCTCGACGAGGTCGCGGCCAACCAGAGCCTCGGCCCGCTGTACGCCGCCGCCGTCATCGGTGGTGGCCTGGCGTTCGTCCTGTCGCTGGTCAACTCGTTCAAGCGGGTCATCTCGCCCGCCCTGGTGCTCGCCTTCGCGGCGGCCGAGGGTCTGGCGCTCGGCGCGCTGAGCAAGTCCTTCGACATGGCCTTCGGTGGCGGCATCGTCATCCAGGCTGTGCTCGGCACCTTCGCCGCCTTCGGCGGCACCCTCGCGGCGTACAAGTTCTTCGACATCAAGGTCGGCAACAAGTTCCGCACCTTCGTCGTCGCCGCGATGTTCGGCATGGTCGGCCTGAGCCTGCTCGAGGTCGTCCTCGGCATGTTCACCTCCGGCCTGGGCCTGTTCGAGCTCGGCGCGGTCGGCCTGCTGTTCTCCATCGCCGGTCTGGTGCTCGGTGTGTTCATGCTGATCATGGACTTCGACTTCGTCGAGCGGGGCGTCGCCAACGGCCTCCCCGAGCGCGAGTCGTGGCGGGCCTCGTTCGGCCTGCTCGTGAGCCTGGTCTGGATCTACACCAACCTGCTCCGGATCCTCGCGATCCTGCAGAACGACTGACCCAGTCAGCCGACGGCCTCCGGCCCACCCTCGGTGGGCACGGGGGCCGTTGCGTTCTCCTGGGACTCCGGCGCCTCGCCGGGCACGTCCTTGCGACTGCGGCGGTGCCGCAGCTCGACCCACAGACCGCGAACGCCGGTACGACGCCCGCCGATCTCGGTGCCGTCGAGCTCGGTCCCGGGCTCGTTGACCGCGCGGATGGCGGCGCGGGTGACGGGCAGCACGCCCTCGCCGCGGAACGCCTCGAGGCCGATCTCCTCGGCCGGGACCCGCTGCAGGGCGGCGAGGACCGACGGAACCAGGACACCGGCCAGCGCGCGGTAGCCCTCGACGGACGGGTGGAACTGGTCCGGGCCGAAGAGCAGCGCAGGTGCGGCCGCGAACTCGGGGCCCAGGACGTCGCCCAGGGAGACGGTCCGGCCGCCCTCGCCGATGACGGCGATGGTCTGCGCGGCAGCGAGCCGTCGTGACCAGGCGCGCGCGACCTGGCGCAGCGGGGGAGCGATCGGCTGGACGGTGCCGAGGTCGGGGCAGGTGCCCACGACGACCTGGGCGTCGGCCGAGATCAGCCGGCGTACTCCCTCGGAGAGGTAGCGCACCGACTGGGACGGCCGCATCGTGTGCGTGACGTCGTTGCCGCCGATGAGGATCACGGTGGCGTCGGGTTCGATCGGCAGCGCCCGGTCGACCTGGGCCGCGAGGTCGGACGACTTCGCGCCGACGACGCAGAACTCCTTGAGGTAGACCCGTCGGTCCGCGAACTCGGCGATGGCGGAGGCGATCAGAGCGCCGGGCGTCTCCTCGACCCGGTCGGCGCCGTAGCCAGCGGCGCTGGAGTCGCCCAGCAGGGCGATCTTGATGGCGGGACCGGGACGCCCGCGGCCGTACCAGCCCGAGGCGTCCGGCGGCGGCTCGTCGCGGGCGGGGCCGATCGTCTTGCGGGCGAGCTTGGCCTCCGCGGTCAGGACGCCGTACAGACCCGCGCCCAGGGCAGACAGCCCACCGCCGCCGTACAGGGCGGCGGCGGCGAGTTTGCGGGCAGCGGAGGCTTTGCTCACGCGCCAACTCTACGGAGACACCGATACGGTGAGGACATGGAGTACGTCGAGTCCCTGCTGCAGCTGATCGGCAACACCCCGCTGGTCCGGCTGAACCGTTCCCTCGACCTGCCCGCCGACGGACCGTTGGTGCTGGCGAAGGTCGAATACCTCAACCCCGGTGGGTCCGTGAAGGACCGGATCGCGACCCGGATGATCGAAGCCGCCGAGGAGTCCGGTGCGCTCCTCCCGGGAGGCACGATCGTCGAGCCGACCTCGGGCAACACCGGAGTCGGGCTGGCGATGGTGGCGCAGCAGAAGGGCTACAAGTGCATCTTCGTGTGCCCCGACAAGGTCAGTGAGGACAAGCGCAACGTCCTCAAGGCGTACGGCGCCGAGGTGGTCGTCTGCCCGACCGCCGTCGCTCCGGAGCACCCCGACTCCTACTACAACGTCAGTGACCGGCTCGCCTCGCAGCCGGGTGCCTGGAAGCCCGACCAGTACTCCAACCCGCACAACCCGCGCTCGCACTACGAGGAGACCGGACCCGAGATCTGGCGCCAGACCGACGGGCGGATCACGCACTTCGTCGCCGGCGTGGGCACCGGCGGCACGATCTCCGGCATCGGCCGCTACATCAAGGAGCAGAGTGCCGAGGTGGAGGTGGTCGGCGCCGACCCGGCCGGCTCGGTCTACTCGGGAGGCACCGGGCGCCCCTACCTCGTCGAGGGCGTCGGTGAGGACTTCTGGCCCGAGACCTACGACCGCGACATCGCCGACCGCATCATCGAGGTCTCCGACGCGGACTCCTTCTCCTTCACGCGGCGCCTCGCCCGCGAGGAGGCCATGCTGGTGGGTGGTTCGTCCGGCATGGCGGCCTTCGCCGCACGCCAGCTCGCCCACGAGCTCGCAGCCGAGGGGCGCAACGACGCGGTGATCGTGGTGCTGCTGCCCGACTCCGGGCGCGGCTACCTCAGCAAGGTCTTCAACGACGACTGGCTGGCGCAGTACGGCTTCAGCAACGGCCAGCAGGCGCCCACGCGCACGATCGGCGAGGTCCTGCGGGGCAAGACCGGCGCCCTGCCGGCCCTGGTCCACACCCACCCCAACGAGACCATCGCCGAGGCGATCGGCATCCTGCAGGAGTACGCCGTCTCGCAGATGCCCGTCGTGCGGGCGGAGCCGCCGATCGTGGCGGCCGAAGTGGCCGGTTCGGTGTCGGAGCGGGCACTCCTCGACGCCCTGTTCACCGGCAACGCACGGTTGAGCGACGCCGTCGAGCAGCACCTGTCCCCGGCGCTGCCGACGATCGGCTCGACCGAGGACGCCACGGCCGCGGTGCCCCTGCTCGAGGGGGCCGACGCAGTGCTCGTGCACGAGGACGGCAAGCCGATCGGGGTGCTGACCCGGCACGACCTGCTGCTGTTCCTCGCGAAGGGCTGACCCCGCTCAGGCGGGTGGCGCGTAGTAGCGGCAGGTGTGGTGCGGGCTGATGCCCGCGGCGTCCCAGAAGGCCCTGCCGCCGACGTTGGCGGTCTCGACGTGCAGCCAGACCGTGAGTGCGCCCTGCTCCGAGCCCCAGTCCAGGAGCTCGGCCAGGACGGCGCGCGCGAGCCCGCGGCGCTGGTGTGCGGGGTCCACGGCCAGGCCGTGGATGCCGAGCCAGTCGTCATCGAGGGTGGCGTGAGCCTCGGCGAGGGGGTCGCAGGCCGTGCCGATGGAGGCGACCGCACGAGGTCCGGTGGCCTCGCGCTCGACCGGCGGGTGCTGCCTTCCCAGGGCACGGCGCACCTGTGAGGTGCCGGCGAGACGGAGCTCGGACTCGCCGTGCTCCAGGGCGTGCCAGCCGGTCGCGATCAGCTCCCGCTCCACTTCGGAGTCGGCCTCGACCTGGAGCAACGGGTCGCGCGACCTCTCGGCGTAGAACGCCTCGACGGCCGTGAGGGCCGTGACGAGGGGGACGCCGGGGTCGCCGATCGCGAGACAGGAGTTGGCGCGTTTGCGGAGGCGACCGGTCGGCGCGGCCTCGCTGCGCAGCTCCCACTCGCCCAGGGCGATGCGTTCGATGCCGGGCCAGAGGGAAGACGTGCGGACCTCGGACTCGCGCACCCCGACCCGGTGGCGCACCGAGGGGCGCGGCGGCACCGGTTTGCCCGACACGATGTCCGCGAGCGCGATCGTGACGGCCGGTCCGGACTCCGGCTGCACCACGCACCGACCCTCCGCCCAGGCCGTGCAGACACCCAGCAGGTCGGTGAAGGCAGGCCCGCCGGTCGGGCCGCTCTCGCCCCGGACGAGGCGGCGGATGACGACGCGCTGCCCGATCACATGGGGACCGAGGGTGTGGCCAGCATCATGCTGTCCCGAAATGGGGGGTCTGCGCGCATCAGCCACCCTCGGGATACTAGGGTGAGGACCGACACGAAACCCATTCATATTGGGCCTGCCGTGTCAGCCCGAAGTCTCCGTAGTTGAAGTGCTGGTCCAGGAGGAACCGATGACCTACATCATCTCGCAGCCGTGCGTCGATGTTAAGGACCGTGCGTGCGTCGATGAGTGCCCGGTCGACTGCATCTACGAAGGCAAGCGGATGCTCTACATCCACCCCGACGAGTGCGTGGACTGTGGTGCCTGCGAGCCGGTCTGCCCGGTCGAGGCGATCTTCTACGAGGACGACGTCCCGGAGGAGTGGAAGGACTACTACGACGCCAACGTCAAGTTCTTCGACGACCTCGGCTCGCCCGGCGGTGCCGCCAAGATGGGTGAGATCGACAAGGACGCCGTGTACGTCGCTGGTCTCGAGCCGCAGAACCAGGACCACTGAGCAGCCTTGAGCGCTCCGGTCTCGGGCCGGCTTCCCGACTTCCCCTGGGACAAGCTGACGCAGTACGCCGCCACGGCGCGCGCACACGCTGACGGCATCGTCGACCTCTCGATCGGCACCCCGGTCGACCCGACGCCCGAGGTCGCCCGTGCCGCGTTGACCGCTGCCGCGGACTGGCCGGGCTACCCGGTCACGGTCGGCGTCCCCGAGGCTCGCCAGGCCGTCGTCGACTGGCTCACGGGGACCCACGGGACGATCGAGCTGGACCTCGACCAGGTCCTCCCGCTGATCGGCTCCAAGGAGTTCATCGCGACGCTGCCGTCGTACCTCGGCCTCGGTCCGGGCGACGTGATCGGCTTCCCGGCACTCGCCTACCCGACCTACGAGGTCGGGGCGGCGCTGGTCGGCGCGACGGCCGTCGCCACGGACTCGCTGACGTCCTTCGGGCCCGAGACGCCGAAGCTGCTCTGGCTGAACTCGCCCTCGAACCCGAGTGGCCGCGTGCTCCCCACGGCGCACCTCAAGAAGGTCGTCGACTGGTGCCGCGAGCGCGGCGTCCTGCTGGTCTCCGACGAGTGCTACCTCGACTGTGTCTGGGAGGGCGAGGCGGTCTCCGTCCTGCACCCGGACGTCTGTGGCGGCTCCTCCGAGGGCATCCTGGTCGTGCACTCGCTCTCGAAGCGCTCCAACCTCGCTGGCTACCGCTGCGCCTTCGTGGCCGGCGACCGGTCCGTCATCGCCGAGCTCCTCGCGGTCCGCAAGAACCTCGGACTGATGATGCCCGGCCCGCAGCAGCTGGCGATGGCAGCCGTCCTCGGGGACGAGGCGCACGTCGCCGAGCAGCACGAGCGCTACCGCGCCCGTCGCACCCGGTTGCGTGCCGCACTCGAGGGCGCCGGCTACACGATCGACCACTCCGAGGCGTCGCTCTACCTCTGGACCACGAAGGGACCGGACGGTCCCGACTGCTGGCAGATCGTCGCCGACCTCGCCGAGCAGGGGATCCTGGTCGCCCCGGGTGCGTTCTACGGCGCCGCGGGCTCGCACCACGTGCGGGTCGCGCTCACGGCGAGCGACGAGCGGATCGATGCCGCCGTCGCCCGCCTCGCTCCTCGCAGCTGATCAGGCGGGGATCGTCGCCAGCACGCCGAGCATGTGGTTCATGACCGCGTGGTGCTCGGCGGCCGGACTGAACATCACGATCTCGGCCTCGTCCTCCACCCGCACGGTGTGACCGGCCGGCCAGTGCACGCACTGGCCCGCGTCGCACACCTCGGTGGAGCCGTCGCCGTAGGTCACCACGACCCGGCCCCGGATGAGATAGCCCCAGTGGGGCGCGAAGCACAGCCCGTCGTCGAGCCCCGCGAGCAGCGGTGCGACGTCGACGCCGGTCGCGAGGACGAGGTGCTCGGCGGCCAGGGTCCCGAACGCCGTACCGAAGTCCCCCTGGTGGCGGGCGACGGCGCCGAGGGCGTTCATCTTGATCGGTAGGTCGGAGGTGGAGACGTGCATGGCGGTGTCCTTTCGTGGGTCAGTTCACCCCGAAGGCGTGACAAGCGGTGTCACAATGCGACAGTGACGGCCACCGACGCCGAGCAGCTCGAACAGCAGGCCGCCGCGGCCTACGCCGCGGGGGAGATCGACGCGTCGATCGCCGCCTGGGAGCGCTTGTACGACGTCGAGCTCGCCGCTGGTCGCCCGGTGCTCGCCGCGCGGGCGGCGGCCCTGGTGGCGCTCAACCTGCTCTGCGAGACCGGGCTGCTGGCGCCCGTCCGCGGCTGGCTCGCCCGATCCCGTCGGCTGGTCGCCGACGGGGAGCCGGGTCCCGTGCACGCGCTGCTCGCGGTCATCACGACCTACGAGCGGTTCCTCTCCGGCGATCCTGCCGCCGCCCTGGCCCCCGCCCGCGAGGCGGTGGCGCTCGGCGACGCGTTCGGGGTGGACCCCGCCCGCGGGCTGGGACGCGTCGCACTCGCCAGGCTGGCCGTCCACGCGGGCCGGGTCGAGGAGGGCGTCGCGCTGCTCGACGAGCTGGCGCTGGACCTGGGTGCCGGGCAGTTCGACCCCCTCACGACCGGCAACGTCTACTGCGAGCTGATCTGCGCTGCCCTCTGGCTCGGACAGCACGACCGGGCGCGGGAGTGGACCGA
The DNA here is from genome assembly GCF_001428565.1 of Nocardioides sp. Root190. Taxonomy (GTDB): domain Bacteria; phylum Actinomycetota; class Actinomycetes; order Propionibacteriales; family Nocardioidaceae; genus Nocardioides. The sequence goes on from NZ_LMIA01000011.1 coordinate 36,702, forward strand.
GGTGATGGAGAACTGGCGGCACGGACCGGCATTCGGCGCCACCCACGGCCGGTGCCGCGTGCACCGCGCCGAGCTGCTCCGGATCTCGGGACCGGCGGAGGCGGCCGAGCGCGAGGCACTCGCCGCCTGTGCGGAGCTCCGACCGTGGCTGCGCCGGGAGTTCGGCTGGCCGCTCGTCGAGCTCGGCAACATCCGGCTGCGCCGGGGTGACCTCGCCGGAGCCGAGGAGGCTTTCGAGCAGGCGCACGAGCGTGCGTGGTCGGCGCAGCCGGGCTGGGCGCTGCTGCGTCTGGAGCACGGTGACCTCGACGCCGCCGCGGTGATGGTGCGCGACGAGATCGACCATCCGATGGCCGTGCCGTGGAAGGAGCGCCCGCCGTTCGGCGACCTCCGACTGGTGCCCCTGCTGGCCGCGCAGGCCGAGATCGCCCAGGCCGCCGGTGACGAGGCGACGGCACGTACGGCCGCGGACCAGCTCGCAGCCGTGGCCGAGCGCTACCCCACGGCCATGGTGCGCGCCGAGGCCGCGCTGGCCGGCGCCCGGGCGGCGCTGCTGTCCGGAACCCCAGGATCCAGCGGGGACGCGATCACGGCCGCCGCGTGCGCCGTCGGGGAGTGGGTCGAGATCGGTGCGCCGTACGACGTCGCCTCGGCCCGGCTGGTCCTCGCCGAAGCCCACCGGGTGGCGGGCAGCGAGGACCTCGCCCGGACCGAGTGGAAGGCTGCAGCGGCCGGCTTCGCCGCGTTCGGCGCGCCGGCCCGTTCCGCCGCCGTGCAGGCCCTGCTCGACGGACCGCTTCCCGTGGAGGTGCTGGCTCCGGCCGGAGCAGTCGTCGTGACGGTGACCCGGGACGGCGACCGGTGGCGGATCGGTCACGCCGGCAGGTCGGCTGCCGTGGCGGACCTCAAGGGCATCCAGCTGCTGATCCGGCTCCTGGCCGAACCGGGGCGTGAGTTCGCCGCGACCGACCTGGCCGGGGCAATGGTCGCCGAGACCGGGCTGCCCGTCCTCGACGCGGAGGCCGTGGCGTCGTACCGGCGGCGGCTGGCGGAGGTCGAGGAGGACCTCGCGGAGGCCGAGCGAGACCACGACGACGCCCGACGCTTCCTCGCCGAGCGCGACCGTGACTACCTCCTGGCCGAGCTCGGCGGCGGCCTCGGGCTCGGGGGTCGCGAACGCCGCAGCGGTGGTGCGTCCGAGCGGGCTCGCACCAGCGTGACCCGCTCGGTCCGCTACGGCCTCGCGCGCGTGCGCGAGCAGCTCCCCGACCTCGGCGCCCACCTCGACCGGGCGGTACGCACGGGCACGTACTGCTCCTACCTGCCCGACCCCACCGCGCCGATCGAGTGGCGGATCACCCGCTGAGGTGGGGCGCTCGGAATCTACGAGAACACGTCGATGTGGATGTGGTCGCGGTGCTCGAGGATCTTGATGTCGCCGGAGGACGACGGCGGGTCGTAGTCGCGCCAGCCCTGCCGGCCTGAGGTCCAGATCCGGTCGTCGAAGATGACGGTGCGGATGTCGAGGCGGGACGCGTTGGCCACGGCCCAGTGGGCCATCGCCCAGCCCTTGGTCTTGTTGGGCTTGCTGATCGGCCGCACGAAGACGTCGATGGCGCGGCCGTCGTAGTGCGCGGAGCCCTCCATGTGGCCGGTGCCGACGCCGCCCGGTGCGTAGCCGCCGAGGGAGAGCCGGCCGAACCTGGTGAGCAGCTCCTTGCGGATCGCCTCGGCACGCGGGGTGAGGCCGCTGGCGACGAGCTCGGTGTCGGCCGACGGTGCTCCGCCGGACAGGTCGCAGCTGAACGTGGCGGGGGAGAAGCCCGTGAAGGCGGAGGCGAGCGCGCGACCGTCGGCCTCGTGGTCGGCGTACGCGTCGGGGAAGGCCGAGCGCTGGACGCGTTGCGCAGCGACGGTGATCTCCATGCCTTCGTAGCCGTCGACCTTCTCGAGGGCGTCGTAGAACGCGTTGGTCGAGTAGACGGGGTCGAGGATCTGTTCGGGCGTGCCCCAGCCCTGGGAGGGGCGCTGCTGGAACAGGCCGAGCGAGTCACGGTCGCCGTAGTCGATGTTCTCGAGCTTCGACTCCTGGTAGGCCGTCGCCAGCGCGATGGAGACCGCCCGTGCGGGCAGGCGGCGTCGTACGGCGATCGCCGAGATCAGGGAGGCGTTCTCCGCCTGCTCGCCGCTGACCGTCACCTCGTGGCCCGAGACGGTGACCTCGCAGTCACCGTCGGGACCGTTGATGATGTCGTCGGTCACCTTGAGCACGGCGATGCCGACGCCCGCGACGGTCGCCAGGACGGCGACTCCCACGACGACTGCCGCTGCCCTGTTCCTCACGGAACCCAGTGTCCGGGGTGGCAAAAACCCGGAATCAGTTGGCGTGCAGGGCGGCGTTGAGAGCGATGCCCTCGCCCTGCCACGGAACGGCCTCGATGGCGCCCGTGACGGAGTTGCGGCGGAACAGCACGTTGCTGGCGCCGGACAGCTCGCGCGCCTTGAGGACCTGCGGGTCCTTGCCGGGCTCGAGGACGGTGACCTTCGTGCCGGCGGTGACGTAGCAACCGGCCTCCACGACGCAGTCGTCGCCGAGGGAGATGCCGATGCCGGCGTTCGCGCCCAGCAGGCAGCGCTCTCCCACCGACACGGTCTCCTTGCCGCCGCCGGAGAGGGTGCCCATGATCGAGGCACCGCCGCCGATGTCGGACCCGTCGCCCACGACGACGCCGGCCGAGATCCGGCCCTCGACCATCGAGGTGCCGAGCGTGCCGGCGTTGAAGTTCACGAAGCCCTCGTGCATGACCGTCGTGCCCTCGGCGAGGTGCGCACCGAGGCGCACCCGGTCGGCGTCGGCGATCCGCACGCCAGCCGGGATGACGTAGTCGACCAGCCGCGGGAACTTGTCGACGCCGTACACGGTGACGTGCTGGCCGGCAGCCTGCAGGCGCGCGCGGGTGATCTCGAAGCCCTCGATGGAGCACGGACCTGCGGAGGTCCACACGACGTTGGTGAGCAGACCGAACACGCCGTCGAGGTTCTGGCCGTGCGGAGCGACCAGGCGGTGGGACAGCAGGTGCAGGCGCAGCCACACCTCGACGGTCGACGCGGGCGCGGTGGCGAGGTCGGCGATCTCGACGAGGTTGACCTTGCGGCTCACCCCGCGAGCGTCGTCCGCGCCCTCCAGTGCGACGAGATCGGCCGGCGCCGACGCGTCGGCGGGCGTGGCGCCCAGCGAAGGCGCGGGGAACCAGGTGTCGAGGACGGTCTCACCGTCGGCGGCGTACGTCGTCAGGCCGAAGCCCCATGCGGCAGTCACGTGACCAGAGTCTAGGTGGCGTGGAACCAGATGCCCGCCCGTCCCGTCGGTACGGACATGACTCTCGGTGTGAAGTTGCCCGCAATCGCCCTCGCGGCGCTCCTCCTGCCGCTGCTCGTCGCGTGCGGTGGCGGTGCGGGCGAGGGGGACGGTGACGGCCTGCGGCTCGGCGGCGCGCCGGTCGAGCTGGAGGTCACCGTGCAGGACTGGTCGGGTTGGCAGCGAGAGCAGCCCGAGCCCGAGACCCGTTCGGTCACGGTCGGTCAGGGCGAGACCTTCACGGTCGACACGATCGGCGACGAGGTCACGGTCACCGTCCTGGCCCTGCACGCCGACCGGATCGAGCTCGGCACCAGCGACGACCTCGCGCCCGTGGGCGGGCTGGGCGGCGCGGACCACAACGACCTGAGCACGACCTTCGAGCTCCGGCGCGGCGGATCGGTCGAGTTCAGCACCCCGACGCTGGACGCGGGGACGTCGGTGCGGATCGTCGAGATCGTGGGGTGAGCGGTTGTCAGGGCTCGATTGCTCGGGGTGGGTCGAGTGCTCTGGTGCCGCCGGGGCCGACGAGGAAGAGCCTGCCGTGGGGGCTGGTCCAGAGGAAGTGGCCGGGTGCGAGGGGGCGGGTTCAAAGGGCTAGCGCCATTGGCTGAAGGTCTTGGCGCGGTGGTGCCTGCGGCAGAGGGGGTCGAGGTTGCAGGGGCAGGTAGGTCCGCCCGTGTGGTGGGGGATCTCGTGGTCGATGTCGCACTTGACGGCGGTGATGAGGGCGTTGCCGTGCTCATCGACCTCGGACACCTCACAGAACCGATGCTCCCGCGCCTTCTGGAGCTCGGCCTCGGCCCGGTCGGGGTCGAACCGGATGATGGCTTCGGCGATGAGTCGGTCGAGCTGGCGGTCCACGAACGCGGCCGCGTCTGGTGTCAGTGACTTGGTCTGGTCGGCGATGCGGTGGGCCTTGTACGGCATCACCCGCCCCGCGATCACGGAGGCGTTGCGGCCGATCAGTGCGGTGGATGCGGTCCCGAGATCCGTACCCATATTGGATAACGAAACCACCGACACAACCACCGGCAGGCGGAAACCCGGTGGTCGAGGAGGTCGCGCAGCGACCGTCTCGAGACCTGGTGAGTCGATGCCGGAACCTGTCCATGGGCAGGCGGGTGCATCGTGGCCGGGGGTCTCGAGACGGCCGCGGGCGGCCTCCTCGACCAACGGTGTCTGTCCGGCGTACCCATTCGTTGTTGTCGGCGGCGTCCCCGTTGGTCGAGGAGGTCGCGCAGCGACCGTCTCGAGACCCGGTGACCCGGTGCCGGAACCTGCCGACGGGCAAGCGGTGGACTCCTCAACCAGCAGTGGTCACCCGTTGGTGAGGATGGCGAGCTGGCGCGACTGTGCGATCAGCCGACCCTGCTCGTCCCACAGCTCGACGTCCTCGTCGTGGTAGCCGGCGATGACGTGGCGGCTGGTGACGTGGCCGAGGGCCCACAGGGTCTCGGGGCGGCGTCGGTAGTGGACGGTCAGCTGGATGGTCGCGGACGCCAGGTGGCCGATCTCCGCAGTCACCGGCGCGAACGCATCGGTCATGGCGCCGGCGAGCAGTGCGTCGACGGGACGGCCGTCGGCGGCGCGGATCCAGCCGAGGGACTCGGTGACGCCGCTCGGCTTGCCGGACAGCCAGCCCGGGACCTCGGGGGAGCGGTAGGCGTACCGGTCCAGGACCGGGACCATCCCCGTGGGCACCAGGGCACCGAAGTCCTCGCAGTCCTCGGGGCGCGGGATGACGGGCGCCGCGTGGGGCGTGTGCTCGACGGTGCCGGCGGCCTCCCAGTCGTGGGTGCTCACGACGGCGTGTGCGATCTCCTTGTCCGCCTGCACCAGCACGGCGTCGTACGTCGACACCCGGCGTCCCCTGCGGACCTCGCGGACCCGGATCTCGCCCGGACCGGGCAGGGCGGGGCGGAAGTAGGTGATCGAGATGCTCAGTGCGTCCGGGTGGGCGGACTCCTGCAGGACGGCGTGCTGCAGGAGCGCGAGGACGTAGCCGCCGTTGGGCGTCTGGTTGGCGGTGTTCCAGTCGGCAGTGATCCGGACGCGGGACAGCCCGCCGCCCAGGGGCTCGGCTGCGACCGCGTCGTCGAGGAGGTAGCTCACCTGCCCATCCTGCCGGAGCGGGGCGGGTCGTTCGACGTGGCCGTGGTCACTCTCCCGTCGTGCCGTCGATGCACTCCCGGAGCAGGTCGGCGTGTCCGCAGTGACGTGCGTACTCCTCGATCATGTGGACGAGGATGTCGCGCACACTGCTGGTCTCGGTCCCCTTGCGGAAGGTGACGACGGTGCCGAGGTCGTCGTCGGAACAGGCGTCCAGCCAGGCGTCAGCCGACGCGACCTGGGACCGCCACTGCGCCCAGGCCCGGTCCACGGCCTCCTGTGTGGGATCGACGTCCGCGAACCCGGCGTCCCCGTCGTCGTACAAGCGCTCGCCACCGACCTCCACCAGCGCGCGTTGGAACCAGAAGTGCTCCACGCGCGCCAGGTGCCGGACCATCCCGAGCAGGCTCATCGAGCTCGGCGGCACGGATCTCGTCGCCATCTGGGCCGGGGAGAGGCCGTCGCACTTGCGCTCGAGCGTCGCGCGGTGGTGGGTGAGGTAGTCGCGGTAGTTCGCCAGCTCTCCGGTCATTGCGACAGCCAACGCGAGGCGGAGGGGTTCGAGCAAGTAGCCTCGGCGGTGCAGCCACGGATCGGGACGGGGGAGCGCATGATCGGACATCTTGCTCCGGGCACCATGCTCGGCCGCTACCGCGTCGACCGGCTCCTCGGCCGCGGTGGGATGGGCAGCGTGTACGCCGCCACGGACACCGACCTCGGACGGTCGGTCGCGGTGAAGGTGATCAGCGCCGCCCACGCCGACGATGCCGAGCTCGTCGCGCGGTTCCGGCGCGAGGCCGAGGTCCTGGCGCGGCTGGACTCGCCCCACATCATCGCGATCTTCGACCACGGGGTCGCGGACGGGACGCCGTACCTCGTCACCCAGCTGGTTCGTGGGGGTGACCTGGAGGCGCTGGTCGAGCAACGGGGTCCGCTTCCGACCGATCTCGCCGTCGGCTGCGTCGCGCAGGTCGCCACGGCGCTGGACGACGCCCACCGTGCCGGGATCCTGCACCGCGACATCAAGCCGAGCAACGTGCTGCTGCGCGATCCGGACGACCGGCCCCTCTTCGCCTATCTCTGCGACTTCGGCATCGCCCAGCCCGACAGCGGCACCCGGCACACGGAACCCGGCGGGTTGGTGGGCACCTTCGCCTACCTGGCCCCCGAGCGCGCCGATGCGCAACCCGCCACTGCGGCCAGCGACGTCTACGCCCTCGGCTGCCTGCTCTGGTACGTCCTGACCGGCTGGGCGCCCTACGAGGGAAGCCCTGCTGCCCTGGTGCAGGCCCACGCGAGCGCGCCGGTGCCGCAGCTCCCGTCCGAGGACCCCGCGGCGACCACGATCAACGCCGCCCTCCGTTCGGCCATGGCCAAGGACCCGCGCCACCGTTTCGCCAGCGCCGGCGACTTCGCCCGGGCACTGACGGCGCCGGGCACGCGCCCCGCTCCGGCCGCCCCCACCGTCGCCGGCCCCGTGCAGGTCGCGGCCGGTCCTGGACCTGCACCGAGCCGCCGGAGGCTGCGAGCCTCGGCCGTGGCCGTGTCGGTCCTCGCCGTCCTCGTCGCCCTGACGCTGGTCCTGGTGCTCCGTCCCTGGGCGGACGACGACGTCGACCCGAGCGCTGCGCCGGACACCGACCCGTCGACCGTGCCGACCGATCCGTCGTCGGGACCCACTGCCGCGCCGTACGACGGGCCGGTCGCCTTCGACCTGGACGGCAACGGCTTCGGTGACCTCGTCGTGTTCGACGGGGACAGCCCGCCGGGCTTCGGCATCAACTACTACTCGGACGGCTCGTCCCTGACGCCCGAGAAGCGCACGGACCCGGACCGGCGGGCGGCATCGGTGTGGGGTGACGTCGCGCCGGGGACCAAGGGCCTCGAGCAGGTGTCGCTCGTCTACCGCGGCAGCTCGCAGGAGATCGTCGTCCTGGTGACCGACGACACCGGCCGCGAGCTGAGCAGCCTGCGCTCCGACATCGAGCTGGACACGGCGAGCACCCCTGACCTGGTCACCGGCGACTTCGACGGCGACGACCGCGACGACGTGGCGATGCTCCACCTCGACGCCGACGGGACCACCCGCCTCAGCGTCCTCCGGGCGGGGGAGAACGGCCGCCTCGAGGCACCCGCGGACTGGGGCACGCCTGCGGACGCACCGCCCGACGCCAGTGCGATGTGGGCGGCGGACGCGGACCGCGACGGCCTCGACGACCTGCTCCTCGGCGCGCCGACCGAGGCAGTCGCGCCGGGCGAGGACGCGGCCCGCTACGACGGTCCGACCGGCTTCCAGGTGCTCCTCTCGACCGGCACCTCCTTCGACGTGGAGGGCGACCGGGTGGTGGAGCCCCTCATCGACCTCGGCGTCAGTGTCATCGACGACTTCCTCGCCACCGACGGCGTCTCCGGCGTCACCGTCGTGATCCGGGACGGCAGGGTGCAGGTGCGCCTCTTCGAGTACGACGGCCAGCGCTTCGCCGCTCGCGGCACCCCCCAGGCGTTCGACTGGGAGGGCGGTGACGTGAGCGACCACGAGTCGGAGCCCGGGGTGGCGGCGCCACGCGTCACCCGGGCCGACTTCGACGGTGACGGCTACATCGACCTTGCCTTCGCGTTCACCGCGACGAGTGCGGGCGAGGAGTCGATCTGGGTGATGCGCAACGAGGCGGGCACCTTCGCCGCTCCCGAGAAGTGGGGGGTCCTCGACGACTGCGAGACCTCGGGGTTCTGCATCACCGCGATCGACGACCAGCGCGCCTGACGGGCGCCCACTGCGCCGGACGGGTCCGATTGGCGGGCGCTGTCCGCGGCGCCGTACGCTGTGTCCCACAGGCGCTCGAGCCGTCATCAGCGGTGAGCCCCGGGAAGAACAGCGCAAGCCCAGTAGACCCCGGCGGGTAGGCCCGTCACAGCCCCAATGAGCGGTCGTTCCCGCGCCACACGGCGGGAACGGCAATCGAGGTGGTACCGCGGCACACGTCGTCCTCGTCCCGGAGCAACGACGACGCAGGAGACCACAGGCCGATGACCTATCCGAAGGTCAGCACCGACCCCGCCAGCGACAAGGGCACCGTCCCGGGTTCCCCGAGGTTCCCCGAGATCGAGGAGCGCGTCCTGGCCTACTGGGCCGAGGACGACACCTTCCGCGCGTCGGTGGCCCAGCGAGACCCGGGTGCGGGGGGCGAGAACGAGTTCGTCTTCTACGACGGCCCGCCGTTCGCGAACGGTCTGCCGCACTACGGGCACCTGCTGACCGGCTACGTCAAGGACATCGTGCCGCGCTACCAGACGATGCGCGGCAAGCGGGTCGAGCGCCGCTTCGGCTGGGACACCCACGGCCTGCCCGCCGAGCTCGAGGCGATGCGCCTCAACGGCATCAAGACCACCGACGAGATCGTCGAGATGGGCATCGACAAGTTCAACGACGCCTGCCGCGCCTCGGTGCTGAAGTACACCGGCGAGTGGCGCGACTACGTCACCCGCCAGGCGCGCTGGGTCGACTTCGACAACGACTACCGCACGATGAACCCCGAGTTCATGGAGTCGGTGCTCTGGGCGTTCAAGGGACTCTTCGACAAGGGCCTGGTCTACGAGGGCTTCCGCGTCCTGCCCTACTGCTGGAACGACGAGACGCCGCTCTCCAACCACGAGCTGCGGATGGACGACGACGTCTACAAGATCCGCCAGGACCCGGCCGTCACCGTCGGTTTCGACATCACCACCGAGGGTCCGTTCCGGGGCGCCAAGCTGCTCATCTGGACCACCACGCCGTGGACCCTGCCGAGCAACCTCGCCGTGATGGTGGGATCCGACATCGACTACGTCGTCGTCGAGCACGAGGGCACCCGCTACGTCCTCGCCGAGGCCCGCGTCGCGTCGTACGCCCGCGAGCTCGGGGACGAGCCCACCGTGACCTGGCAGGGCAAGGGAGCCGACCTGCTCGGCCTCACCTATGCGCCGCCGTTCTCCTACTTCGCCGGCCACGAGAACGCCTTCCGGGTCGTCGCCGCCGACGACGCCGTCACGACCACCGACGGAACCGGCATGGTCCACAGTGCCGGTGCCTTCGGTGAGGTCGACAAGGAGGTCACCGACCGCGAGGGCATCGAGCCCGTGATGCCCGTCGGCAAGGACGGCCGGTTCACCCACCCCGTCGCCGAGTACGCCGGCATGCTGGTCTTCGACGCCAACCCGCACATCATCGACGACCTCAAGGCCGTCACCCAGGGTGGTGAGGGCGGTGCGGTCACCCCCGGCACGGTCCTGCTGCGACGCGAGACCTACGACCACTCCTACCCGCACTGCTGGCGTTGCCGCGAGCCCCTGATCTACAAGGGCGTGAGCAGCTGGTTCGTCGAGGTGACGGCCATCAAGGCCCGGATGGCCGAGCTCAACCAGGGCATCCGCTGGGTGCCCGAGCACATCAAGGACGGCCAGTTCGGCAAGTGGGTCGACAATGCCCGCGACTGGTCGATCACCCGCAACCGCTTCTGGGGAAGCCCGGTGCCGGTGTGGAAGTCGGACAGCGAGGAGTACCCGCGGATCGACGTCTACGGCTCCTTCGCCGAGATCGAGCGCGACTTCGGCAGGCTGCCCCGCAACGCCCAGGGTGAGCCAGACCTCCACCGTCCGTGGGTCGACGACCTGACGCGCCCCAACCCCGACGACCCGACGGGCGCCTCCACGATGCGCCGCGTCAGCGACGTGCTCGACGTGTGGTTCGACTCGGGCTCGATGAGCTTCGCCCAGGTGCACTACCCGTTCGAGAACGCCGAGTGGTTCGAGCAGCACTTCCCGGCCGACTTCATCGTCGAGTACATCGGCCAGACCCGCGGCTGGTTCTACACGCTCCACATCCTGGCCACCGCGCTCTTCGACAAGCCGGCCTTCTCGTCGTGCATCAGCCACGGCATCGTGCTCGGCTCCGACGGCAACAAGATGTCGAAGTCGCTGCGCAACTACCCCGACGTCTCCGAGGTCTTCAACCGCGACGGTGCCGACGCGATGCGCTGGTTCCTGATGGCCAGCCCGATCCTGCGCGGCGGCAACCTGGTCGTCACCGAGCAGGGCATCCGTGACGCCGTACGCCAGGTGATGATCCCGCTCTGGAACACGTGGTACTTCTTCGCGCTCTACGCCAACGCCGAGGACTACGAGGCCAGCGTCGGCCGCTCCGAGTCGCTGGGCTCCACGGACCCTCTCGACCGGTACCTCCTGGCCAAGACCCGCCAGTTCGTGGAGAAGCTGACCGTCGAGCTCGACGACTACGCCATCGCGGATGCGTGCGAGACGACGCGTTCGTTCCTCGACGTGCTCACCAACTGGTACGTCCGCCGTTCCCGCGAGCGGTTCTGGGAGGGCAAGCCGGAGGCCTTCGAGACCCTCGCAGCCGTCCTCGACGTGGTGTGCCGGGCCGTGGCCCCGCTGCTCCCGCTCACCACCGAGGAGATCTGGCGCGGACTGACCGGTGGCCGTTCGGTGCACCTGGCTGACTGGCCCGACGCGTCGGAGCTGCCGGCCGACGACCTGCTCGTCGCCGCGATGGACCAGGTCCGCGAGGTCTGCTCGGCCTCCTCGGCGCTGCGCAAGGCAGCGCGCCTGCGCAACCGGCTCCCGCTGGCCGATCTCACCGTCGTCGTGGGTGACCCGGCACAGCTCGAGCCCTTCGCCTCCATCATCGCCGACGAGCTGAACGTGAAGTCGGTGCGGCTGGTCGCCACCACGTCCGACGAGGCGGCCGGGTACGGCGTCGAGCAGAAGCTCAGCGTCAACGCCCGGGCCGCCGGTCCGCGCCTGGGCAAGGAGGTCCAGGTCGCGATCAAGGGCTCGAAGTCCGGCGACTGGTCCGTCGCCGAGGACGGCACTGTCACCGCGGGGGGACTGGCGCTCGTCGAGGGCGAGTACACGCTCGAGACCGTCGCGGGCGATGCCGCCGAGGGCGCGGCCACCGGCATGCTCCCCGCGGGCGGCTTCGTCGTGCTCGACACCGTCGTCACGCCGGACCTCGCGCAGGAGGGCCTGGCCCGCGACGTGGTCCGGGCCGTCCAGCAGCTGCGCCGTGACTCGGGCCTCGAGGTGACCGACCGGATCGAGCTGACCCTCAGCGGCAGCGCCGGCGCCCTGGAGGCGGTCCGGGCCCACGAGGCCCTGATCGCGGGGGAGACTCTGGCGACGTCGTACGACGTGGTCGAGGAGCTCGCCGGGGAGACGACCACGGTCGAGGTCGGCGACGACCAGCTCGTCCGGCTGGTCCTCGAGCGCGCCTGAGCACCCGTGAGGCATCGCCACGGCGGTGCCTCACGGGCCTCGTGGTGGTGCGCCTGATTGACTGGTCCCGTGCCGCCCGCCCTTGATCTGAGCGCCGACGTCGTGACCCTGACCCGCCAGCTGGTCGACATCGAGTCGGTCAGCCGTGACGAGCAGGTGATCGCCGACGCCGTGGAGCTGGCGCTGCGCGCGCTGCCGCACCTGTCCGTCGTACGACGCGGCCACACGGTCGTGGCACGGACCGACCTCGGCCGCCCGTCGCGGGTCGTGATCGCCGGGCACCTCGACACGGTGCCGGTCAACGCCAACATGCCCAGCCGCCTCGACGAGGCGGCCGGGATCCTGCACGGACTGGGCACCTGCGACATGAAGGGTGGCGACGCGGTCATCCTCAAGCTGGCTGCCACCCTCACCGAGCCGGTCCATGACGTCACCTACGTCCTCTACGAGGCCGAGGAGATCGCTTCGGAGTTCAACGGTCTGCGGCTGCTGGGGGAGTCCGATCCCGCGCTGCTCGAGGCCGACTTCGCGATCCTGATGGAGCCGTCCAACGCAGGCGTCGAGGCGGGCTGCCAGGGCACCTTGCGGGTCGAGGTCCGCACCCGTGGCGAGCGGGCCCACTCCGCACGCAGCTGGCGCGGGGTCAACGCGATCCACGGTGCCGGGGAGATCCTGGCGCGGCTCAACGCCTACGAGGCGCGGCGACCGGTGATCGACGGACTGGAGTACCACGAGGGACTCAACGCGGTCGGGATCAGCGGCGGGGTCGCGGGCAACGTGATCCCGGACGAGTGCGTCGTCACCGTCAACTTCCGCTTCGCCCCGGACCGCAGCGAGGCCGAGGCGCTGGCCTTCGTGGAGGACTTCTTCGCGGGCTTCGAGACGACGCTGACCGACTCGGCTCCCGGGGCGCTCCCGGGTCTGGACCGGCCGGCCGCGGCAGCGTTCATCGAGGCCGTCGGAGGTGACGTGCACCCGAAGTTCGGATGGACGGATGTCGCCAGGTTCACGGTCCTCGGCGTGCCTGCGGTCAACTACGGCCCCGGCGACCCGATGCTGGCCCACAAGCAGGACGAACACGTCGAGGTCGCCCAGGTCGAGCGGTGCGAGCAGCAGCTCACCGCCTGGCTGCATGGCCGGACCACCACCCCCCAGCACCCCCAGCACCCCCAGCAGGAGGACGACTCATGACGAGGCGCAACGGACCCGGCCCCCGACCCAGCAAGGGCAGGCCCGAGGGCTCGACCACCGACCAGCGGCTGCTGGACAACCGCGGTGACAGCAACTGGGTCCACTCCGACACCTGGCGGGTGCTCAAGATCCAGGCCGAGTTCGTCGAGGGCTTCAACGACCTCGCCGAGGTGGGCCCGGCGATCTCGGTGTTCGGTTCGGCCCGGATCCCGGACACGCACCCGGCGTACGACATCGGTGTCCGCGTCGGCAGGGCGCTCGCCGAAGCCGGCTTCGCAGTGATCACCGGCGGCGGACCCGGCGCGATGGAGGCTGCGAACAGGGGCGCCGTCGAAGCCGGTGGCGAGAGCATCGGCCTCGGCATCGAGCTGCCGTGGGAGGCCAAGCTCAACGACTACGTCGGGTTCGGTCTCAACTTCCGCTACTTCTTCGTGCGCAAGATGATGTTCGTGAAGTACTCCCAGGGCTACATCGTCCTCCCGGGCGGCCTCGGCACGCTCGACGAGCTGTTCGAGGCGATGACCCTCGCGCAGACCCTGAAGATCACCCAGTTCCCCATCGTGCTGATGGGCGTCGAGCACTGGCAGGGCCTGATCGACTGGATGCAGGGATCGATGCTCGAGGACGCACGGATCAAGCAGACCGATCTCGACATGCTCACCCTGACCGACGACGTCGACGAGGCGGTCGCGCTCATGGTGGCTGCCCGCGAACGGCACGCCTGAGGACGTCATGTCGCATCCGATGATGTGGGTCTTCGCCGTCCTGATCGTGCTGGCGATGGGTGGTGTGGCCATGCTCGCGGCGGGCCACGGCGAGCCCATGGCGCCGGCGTACGACGACCGGCCCGACGCCCTCGTGCCCGCGCACCGACCGGTCAGCCCTGCCGACCTGCGCAAGGTGCGCTTCTCGCTGACCTTCCGTGGCTACCGGATGGCCGAGGTGGACGCGCTGCTCGCGCGACTGGCCGGCCAGCTGGAGGATGCGGCGCCGCTCGCGCGTGAGGCCGAGGCCGTTCCGGGGCCGGCCGCCGAGGTGCGCCGGATCGCCGAGCAGTGGGCGGCCGGGCATCCGATCGGCAGCGACATCCTCGACTTCTCCACCGACAGCGTCGACCAGGTCGAGTCGCTCCTGGACCAGTGGTCCCTCAAGCGCGAGGGACGCAGCGCCGAGGAGAACGACGAGGTCTGGGCGGCCGGCGCCTACGTCGGCGAGATCCTGGTGCGTGCGGTGCCCGGTGCGGACTGGGGCAGGCACTCGGTCTTCGGCGATCTCCCGGTGGTGGCGATGCCCTCGGGGCGCTTCGAGAACCCCATCGGCAAGGCGATGAGCCGCTACGAGGGCGACGAGAGCGACAGCATCGCGTTCTTCCTCCAGGCGGCGCTGGCGGCCGCGGACGCGGACGCGGGCTCGCGGTAGTTTCCCGCCGTGCGCCTCCTTCTCGGGACCTTCGCTGTCCGCGCCCGCCGGGGCGCCTCGGGCGTCGCGATGACGCCCCTGCCGGGGCCCGACGACGCGCCCGGCGCGCCCTAGGTGAGGTCTGGGCTGCGCTCGTTGCGAGGCATAGGCGATAATGGTCGAGCGCACAGCCGGGTGCACAGGGCGCCCGGCAGCTCGCAGAGCTAGTGGAAGAGGGGTGCCGCATGGCGGCGATGAAGCCTCGGACCGGTGACGGTCCGCTCGAGGTCACCAAGGAGGGTCGCGCGTACGTCATGCGCGTCCCGCTCGAGGGCGGTGGCAGGCTCGTGGTCGAGCTCAAGGCCGAGGAGGCATCCGCGCTCGGCGACGCGCTCAAGACCGTGGTCGGGTGACGTCGCCCGGCACCAGTGCCCCACCGGTCCCGGTTCTGCCGGGCCAGGTCTCGCCCCCGGAGTTCGCGGTCAGCGATCTCCTGCCGGGCTCCATCAAGGGCGTCGACGTCGTCGCTCTTCCTGTCCTGCCCGGCGATGACGGCGGCCCGGTCCTGCTCGGACCGGGTGCTGCCGAGCTCGCCGACCAGCTGGGTCTCGACCTGGTCGGTGTCGCCGAGATCCACGGGTTGAGTGGTGCGACCGCCGAGGTCGCCACCGTTCCCGTCCCCGGTGGGACCGAGGACAACCCCGAGCTCCGGCTCGTGGTGCTGGTCGGCGTGGGCGGTGCCCGCGACACGGACCTGCGCCGGGCCGGCGCCGCGCTCGCACGGGCGACCCGCGACCGGGGCGCCGTGGCGACCTCGATCCCGGCCGTCCAGGACGACACGGCCTCGGCGATCGAGGCGTTCGTGGTCGGCGCGATGCTGGGCGGCTTCGTCTTCCACTGGCGCTCGGACGGACCGGAGCACCAGCCGGTGCGTCGCATCGTGCTCGCCGCTCCGACACTGACCTCGGACCGGGCCGTCATCGAGCGGGCCGTCGCGATCGGGGGCGCCGGCTGGCGCTCTCGCCTGTTGGCGACCGTGCCCTCGAACCTGAAGAACCCCGCGTGGCTGGCCGGCCAGGCCGAGGAGATCGCCCGTGCTGCCGGGCTCGACCTCGAGGTGTGGGACGAGAAGCGCCTGGCGAAGGAAGGCTTCGGTGGTCTCCTCGCGGTCGGCGCCGCGTCAGCCACACCGCCTCGTCTGATCCGCCTGGACTACACCCCGGCAGGCGTGTCCTCCCGTGCGGCGAAGAAGCTCCCGGTCGTGGTGCTCGTCGGCAAGGGCATCACCTTCGACTCCGGCGGTCTCTCGATCAAGCCGAGTGCCTCGATGGGCTCGATGAAGCGGGACATGACCGGTGGCGCCGTCGTGATGGCCACGATGGCCGCACTGGCCGACGTCGACTGCCCGGTCCGGGTGATCGGTCTGGTCGCCGCGGCCGAGAACGCCATCTCGGGCACCGCCCTGCGTCCCGGTGACGTCATCCGGCACTGGGGAGGGCGCACCACCGAGGTCGGCAACACCGACGCCGAGGGGCGCCTGGTCCTCGCCGACGCCCTCGCGTACGCCGTCAGCGAGCTCTCACCGACGCTGGTCGTCGACGTCGCCACGCTCACCGGCGCGGTCAAGGTCGCGCTGGGCCAGCAGGTGGGTGGCCTCTTCGCCAACGACGACGTCCTCGCGACCGCGCTGGCCGAGGCCGGCGATCGTGCAGGGGAGCCGTTGTGGCGTTTCCCGCTGTACGCCGGCTACGAGGACAAGCTGGCCTCGAAGGTCGCGGACGCCAGCAACGACCCCGGCGGTGCCGGCGCGATCACGGCAGCGCTGTTCCTGCAGCACTTCGTGGGCACGGTGCCGTGGGCCCACCTCGACATCGCCTCGGTGGGTGACGTCGAGAAGGAGTGGCACGAGTGGACCGTGGGTCCCTCAGGCTTCGGCGCGCGCCTCCTGCTGCACTGGCTGGGCACCCCCGAGCCCGTCGCGGGCATCGGCGACTGAGCCGACCCGGTCAGTCAGCCTCGGGGATCCATTCCTTCTTGGCCACGAGCAGTCCGTCGCCGACCGGCAGGAGCACGGGCACCAGGCCCTCGGTCTCCGCGACCCGCTGGACCAGGTCGCGCACGGCGACGGTCTCCTCGTCGCGCTGGGACGGGTCGGCGACACGGCCGTGCCACAGGGCGTTGTCGAACGCCACCACGCCGCCCGGGCGCAGCAGACGCAGCGCCTCGTCGAGGTAGGCGCCGTACTCGCGCTTGTCGCCGTCGGCGAACACCAGGTCGTAGTGGCCGTCGGTCAGCCGGGGGAGCACGTCGAGTGCTGCGCCGGCGATCGTGCGGGCCCGCTGCGGAGCGATGCCCGCCTCCTTGAAGGACTCGCGGGCCAGACGCTGGTGCTCCGCCTCGACGTCGACGGTCGTCAGGACGCCGTCGGAGCGCATTCCGCGCAGGATCCAGACGCCCGAGACACCGGTACCGGTGCCGATCTCGACCGCTGCTCGCGCCTCGATGACCGAGGCGAGGAAACGGAGCGCGGCGCCGCTGCCGGAGCCGATCGGAGTGACGCCGACCTCCTCGGCGCGAGCCCGGGCCGCAGCCAGGACGTCGTCCTCGTCGACATAGGTGTCGGCGAAGGTCCAGCTGGTCGCATTGATCGGTGTCGGAGCCACGACGCCACCCTATGCCCGGCGTCGCCGCGGACGTCGGAGGCGGGAACAGTGCGTCCCTGCCGTTCGTTGTCGGCAATGATTGAGGTTGTTCACAGGGAACACTCAGGACCGAGCCCTACCGTGAGAGGAGCCAGGAGACCTTGGCACTGATCCAGTGGAAGAAGGCCACCATGAGGGAGCCCGTCGATGCCCAGGTCCCGCCCACCGCGGGTCCCCAGGACCCGGCCGCGGCCGGGTTGTCCTGGGAGAACATCGTCGAGGATCACTCCGACCGCGTCTACCGCCTTGCGCTGCGCCTGACGGGCAACCGTCATGACGCCGAGGACCTGACCCAGGAAGTGTTCGTCCGGGTCTTCCGTTCGCTGCACACCTACACGCCGGGGACCTTCGAGGGCTGGCTGCACCGGATCACCACGAACCTCTTCCTGGACCAGGCGCGTCGCAAGCAGCGGATCCGCTTCGACGCCCTCTCCGACGAGCGCGCCGCCCGCATCGCGAGCGCCTCGCCGGCTCCCGAGACGGCCTACTCCGAGCGCACCTTCGACGACGACGTCGAGGCCGCCCTCTCCGCCCTGCCCCCGGACTTCCGGGCGGCGGTGGTCCTCTGCGACATCGAGGGACTGACCTACGAGGAGATCGCCGAGATCCTCGGCGCCAAGCTCGGCACCGTCCGTTCCCGCATCCACCGCGGCCGCGCGCTGCTGCGGACCGCCCTGGCCCACCGGGCGCCGACCGAGGGCCGGACCCAGTACGCCGGTCCTGCGCCGGTGACGGTGGCCGGGGGCGCAACGTGATCGGACACCTCGGCACGCGCGTCAGCGCCCTCCTCGACGGTCAGCTCAGCGCCCGCGACACCGAGGAGGCCTGGGAGCACGTCTACGCGTGCCATGCCTGCCGGGACCTCGTCGAGCGCGAGGGCTGGGTCAAGACCCGCCTGGCCGGCCTGTGCACGGGCGAGCGCGAGGCGCCGTCGGGGCTCAAGGGCTCGCTGATGAGCATGCCGCCCGGGGAGGCGCTCCTCGCCGGTGGCGGGCACGCCCAGCGTCGTACGACGGGCGCCGTCATGCTCGGGGGCGGTGCTGTCGGCGCTGCGCTCCTCGGGGTCGTCGCACTCGGCTTCGCGGGCAGCACGCCTGCCCCTGACCGCCGACCGCCGGTCACGCAGATCAGCACCTCCGTGCCCTCTGCCCCGGCGAGCCCCTCGACGGGGGGATCGGTTCCCGGCACGAGCCACGTCCCGGGCGCTCCCGTCCCGATCAGCCGCATGCTTCCCTGAGGCCTGAACCACTCCCGCTGGGGTGATCGGCAATGATGTGCAGGTGAACGACGAGCAGGACGCGGACCGCGAACCGACGCAACCGATCGACCAGGGGACTCCGGCCGAGCCGGTGCCGCCGGTCGAGCCGGAGCCGATCGAGCCCGATCCGTTCGTCGAGCCGGACCCCACGGCGCAGTGGGCACCGCCCGCCGCCGGGGTGCACCGCCTCCCGGCCACGCCGGTTGCGCCGGGCACGCCTGCTGTCCCGGTCGGTCAGCCGACGCCGCCCTCCGGTCCGGAGGCAACGGCGATCCTGCCGACCGACGCGCTCGCGCCCTCCCTCATGCCGCCGGTCCCTCCGGGACCGCCGCCGGCCGATCTCAGCGTGCACCGTCCCGCCCCCGGCGCCGCCGGGTCCGGCACCGTCTGGCGCTGGCCGCTCGTGGCGCTGCTCGCCCTCGTCGTCGGTCTCGGCGGCGGCTTCCTCGGCGCGCTGGGCTACGACAAGATCGCTGACGACACCGACGGCCCCGGCTTCGTCGACGGGGGGCTCGCCGACGTCGACCTCGAGGACTCCGCGCCCCTGGCCGCACCGGACTCGGTCGCTGCCGTGGCGAAGGCCGTGCTCCCGAGCACCGTCCAGATCATCGCCGAGTACGACGGCCAGGAGGCCGGCGCGACCGGCTCGGGCTGGGTGATGGACGGCAACGGCCACATCGTCACCAACAACCACGTCGTCGCCGACGCGGCCAAGGACAAGGGTCCCATCGTCGTCGTCGACAACGAGCGCAACCGCTACGACGCCACCGTGGTGGGCCGCAGCCCGGTCTACGACCTGGCGATCCTGTACGTCAAGGACTTCGAGGACCTCGTCCCCGCCAAGCTCGGCTACTCCGCGAAGCTCCAGGTGGGTGAGCCGGTCGTCGCGATCGGGTCCCCGCTCAGCCTGCCGAGCACGGTGACCTCGGGCATCGTCAGCTACCTCCACCGTCCGGTCACGACCGGCTCCTCGGCCGACGACTCGTCGTTCATCGACGCCGTGCAGACCGACGCCGCGATCAACCCCGGCAACTCCGGCGGCCCGCTGGTCAACCAGAAGGGCGAGGTGATCGGCGTCAACTCTGCGATCGCCACGGCCGGGGGCGGCTCGGTCGACAAGGAGGCCGGCAACATCGGGGTCGGCTTCGCGATCCCGGTCGAGCAGGTGCGGGTCACCGCCGACCAGATCCTGAAGACCGGCAAGTCGCAGTACCCCGTCATCGGCGCGAAGGTGAAGACCGGCGGCATCCCCACCGGCGAGGGCGCCGAGCTGGACGAGATCATCGCGAAGAGCCCTGCTCAGGAAGCCGGTCTGCGCAAGGGCGACCTGATCACCCACGTGAACGGATCGCGCGTCGTCGACGGCATCGCGCTGATCGTCGCCATCCGCACCTACCAGCCCGGACAGACGATCGAGTTCACCGTCGAACGCGGCTCTGACGAGCAGAAGATCGAGGTCACGCTGGACGGCGAGACCGAGACGGGCTGAGGACCGCCCGGTCCTCAGGCCTCGGCGTCGGAGTCCTCGAAGGGGTGCTCGACGACGTACTGCTCAGCGCGGCGGTACTGGTCGGCGATGTACTCCTCGAGGCGTGATCCCTCGACGCGCCACTGGCCCCGGCCACCGATCTTGATCGCGGCGAGCTCCCCGCGCCGGACCAGCGCGTAGACCTGGGCGCTGGAGGTGTTCAGCACCTCGGCCACGTCGGCGAGGGTCAGGAACCGGGGGGAGTCGGCCATGGGCACATCGTTGCATCCACGGCCCCGGTCGTGACCCTCCGGCCCGCGCCAGCTGTGGAGGAGCAGGTGACGGGGCGGGCCCGTGGCCTGCATGATGACCCCGTGCGAAGAGATCTCGGGATTTCTCCGGGCACGTCCGTCCCGCCGCAGGCCACGCGAGTGGCCCGGCCGGGCTGGCGTGACCCGAGGTTGTGGATCGGCGTCCTGCTGGTCGCCGGCTCCGTCGTGCTGGGCGCGCGCCTGATGGCCGCCGCTGACGACACGGTCGCGGTGTGGGCCGTCGAGTCGGAGCGTGGCAGCGGGACGCCCCTGACCGGCGACGACCTGGTCGTGGAGCGGGTGCGCTTCGCCGCCGGTGACTCGGTCGAGCGCTACTTCGCCGCCGACGAGCCCGTGCCCGACGGGTTGGTGCTGACCCGCGGTGTGGGGGCCGGTGAGCTGCTGGCGCGATCGGCGGTCGGGGAGGCCACGGAGGACCCCATGCTCCAGGTCCCGCTGGCCGTCGACCCGCAACGGGTGCCGCCCGACGTGGGGACCGGCTCGGTGGTCGACGTCTGGGTGGCGGACGGTGCCGGCGCCGCGGATCGTGAGCCGGGGGCCGCCGACGAGGCGCCGGACGGCCCGGCGCTGAGCCGGGTGACCGTCGTGGCCGCGCCCGCCTTCGACGACACCTTCGCGGTCTCCGGGACCCGGCAGATCGTCGTGGCCGTGGCCGAGGAGGGTGCTGCCGACTTCGAACGACTCCTCGGGTCCCTGCACGATCCGGTCATCCGGATCCTGAAGCGCTCGTGAGCGCCGTGCACGTCGTCCTCCTGGTCTCGACGGGCGCTGCCTGGGAGGCGACGGCGCTGGCCGTGCTCCGGTCGCACCCATCGACCGTGGTGCTCAAGCGTTGCGTCGACGTGGCCGACCTGATCGCGGCGGCGAGCACCGGTCAGGCCGACGTGGCGGTCCTGGGCGTCGAGCTCGCCGGCCTCGACCACGACGTCGTCGAGGAGCTCGGGCGGTACGCCGTGCGGGTGATCGGCGTGGCTGCCGACCCGGGCGCCGCCCAACCCCGCGCACAGCAGACCGGCGTCCGCACCGTGCTGGACGCGGCCCGGATCGAGGAGCTCGCAGAGGTGGTGGCGGCGTTGCCGGCCGGGACGACCGTCCCGGCTCCGCTGGAGGTCGCCCACGTGCCGCTGGGAGCTTCTGCGGGGCAGCCGGGGCGGGTGATCGCGGTCTGGGGCCCCGGGGGAGCGCCCGGCCGGACGACAGTGGCCTCGGGGCTCGCCGGTGAGCTGGCCCGACGGGGCCTGGACGCACTCCTGGTCGACGCCGACCCGCACGGCGGGGCGGTGGCCCAGCAGCTCGGGATCCTCGACGAGGTGTCCGGACTGCTGGCCGGCGCCCGACTCGTCGCTGCCGGCAGCCACGACGAGCGCTTCTCGACGATCCAGCGACGGCTCTCGGACCGCTTGCGCGTCATCACCGGGCTGCCGCGGCCCGACCGGTGGACCGAGGTCCGCCCGGGTGTGCTCGCGGCGTTGGCCGATCGCGGGCGCCGCGACTCCCAGGTGGTGCTCGACACCGGCTTCAGCATCGAGCCGGACCCGGCCACCGACCTGGGCCGACCGGGCCGCAACGACCTCACCCGCGAGGCGCTGGAGTCCTCCGACGAGCTGGTCCTCGTCGGGTCCGCCGACCCGGTCGGACTCGCCCGGCTCGCCCGGGCCGTCACCGAGGCCCACGACCTCGCCCCGGATCTCGTCCCGTGGATCGTGGTCAACCGGATGCGCCCGACCCTGGGCTGGCGGGAGGCCGACGTGGTCGCGATGCTCGCGGGGTTCGGGCCCAGCCGCGGCGTGTTCTTCCTGCCCGACGACCAACCGGCCGTCGACCGGGCCCTGGTCAGCGGTCGCCTGCTGGTGGAGTCGGGGGACGGCGCGCTGACGCGGGCGATCGGCGTCCTGCTCGACGCGATGGCCGGGTCTACGCGCTGAACAACAGCATCAGGCCGCCCGCGGTGAAGGACACCATCACGACCAGCAGGGGCAGCTGGCCGGTGATCTGGTCCCGCTTGGGCAGCAGCATCAGGGCGCGGTCGTGGGCGGCGACAGCGGCGACGACATGGCCGATCACGACCGCGAGCACCTTGATCGAGGCGAGCACCGACGGGTGGTAGGAGAACCAGTACGACGGCTCGACGGCAGCCGTGCCGAACAGGTCCCACCCCTTGCCCAGAGGGTCGCTCGCCCGGGCCAGGGTCTGGGTGCCGACGTCGATGAAGAGCGTCAGGTAGTGGGCGAGGATGTAGCCGAGGATGATCGGCACGATCGAGTGGGCGAAGCGGCGCGGCAGCTCCTTGCGCGGCACCTCCCCGGCCGACGGCGTCAGCGCACTCCCCGCGGCGAACAGGAGGCCGGCGATGAGCACGAAGGCCAGCAGGGCTCCGTTGTCGAGCCAGACCTTGCTGATGCTCGCGTCCTGGTAGGTCTTCACCCAGAAGGTCGACTCCCGGAACGAGTCGAAGGCGGTGCTGCCGAACAGCACGGCGACCACGGCGACCATGCCCGGCCGCGGCTCGATCGTCGCGAGGTTCGCGAGCGGGCTGCGCAGCACGAGTGCGCCCTCGTCGTTGCGCGCCCACGGCGACAGCTTCGCGATCAGCGACGAGTAGACCTCGAACGGGTCGGCGCGTTCATAGAAGCGGTTGCCGAACACGGCGCCACCCACGAGCATCACGCCGAGGTAGGCCGCGCACCAGAACCGGACCGAGCCGAGCTCGGTCGGGTAGGCGTAGGCGAGCTCGAGCCACACGAAGGCGTAGAGCCCCAGTGCCGCGGGCCAGTGGCCCAGGCGCTCGGGGTAGGCCACCAGGCCGACGTCGGGATCGCTGCCGGCGAGCCTGGCGATCGCGGCGTTCAGCGTGCGGACCGGGCTGATCGCGCGCCACACCGGGCCGAGCAGGGCGGAGGCGAAGACGAGTCCCACCCACCACCAGACGTAGAAGATCCCGAAGAAGGGGTTCGTGAGCGTGTCCTGGCCGGCCACGGCACACAGGATGGTGAAGCCCGCGAGCAGGACGCCGACGGTGCGCAGCACGACCGGGAACCATGCCGAGCGGGTCAGGCCGTCCAGCAGCGCGGGCGCCAGCCGCTCGCGGCGCGGGCCGTCGTCGTACCTCGGACGCTGCCAGGCCAGAACCAGGACGGTGAAGGAGATGACCAGCGCCGCCACGGCGCCGGAGACGGCGAGTCCGAGCGAGATGGGCAGGTCGGCCTGGCCGCCGATGCCGTGCGCCTCGACGGTGCCGTTCACGCCGGGGATCACCGGACTTCGAGCTGGACGATGACCTGGTCGAGCTCGTGGGACTCCACGGCCACCACCCCGGGTCGGTCGATCGCGATCGGGATCGTCGTGGTTCCCGCGTCGTAGGGGAGCTCCTGCTCCGGGTCCGAGTGGATGTGCAGGGTGCCTGCGACGTCCGCCGTCACGACCAGGTCCACCGGCTGCCCGGCGCCCACGTCGACCCGATCGCCGCTCGGGTCGACCTCGCCGTCCTTGATCGCGATGTCGATCACGACGGGCTCGTCCGTGCTCGTCCTGTCGTCCCCGCCGCCGCAGGCCGTGGTGGCCAGCAGGGCGAAGCTGATGAGTACGGCGCCGGCTGCGCGTCGCATGGATCCTCCTCGGTCGCGGAGCGCGGTTCGTGGACCTTGCAGGCCCTGCTCCTGGTTGTCTGCCAGAATCTCACGGTGACCCCAAGGCGTCCGGATGGGGCCGGACGTCGATCCGCCGGAGGGGTCCGCGCACAGGCTGGAGATCGACGTGGTGGATCGGGTTCATCCGCGTGACTTGGCGTTCCTCGAGGAGGAGACGCCGGAGACTCCGCTGCACAACGCCACCATCGAGATCTTCGAGCCCGGTGACGGCGACAACGCCTTCGACCACGCCCGCCTGGTCGCACTGATCCGCGACCGGATCGCGTTCGTTCCCCGCTACCGCCAGCGCATCCAGGGCGTGCCCGGTCACCTCGCGAACCCGGTGTGGGTCGACGACGAGAAGTTCGACCTCGGCTTCCACGTCCGGCGCTCGGCCCTGCCCCGCCCCGGCACGCCCGCCCAGCTCCTCGAGCTGGTCTCGCGGATCGTGTCCCGCCCCCTGGACCGCACCCGCCCACTGTGGGAGACCTACTTCGTCGAGGGTCTCGAGGGAGGCCGCGTGGCCGTCCTGACCAAGACCCATCAGGCGCTCGTCGACGGCGTCCACACCGTCGATCTCGGCCAGCTCCTCCTCGACCTGCACCCCGAGGCCCGCGAGCTCGACCCCGACGACTGGACGCCGCGCCGTGCGCCGAACCCGGGCCGCCTGCTCAGCACAGCGGTCCGCGACAACCTCACCGACCCGTCCTCCCTGCTCGACACGGTCCGGACCGGCTCGCGCGCGCTCGCCCGCACCGCCGACCGGCGCAGCACCCGCGCGAGGTCGTTCGTCACCGCCGCCACCGGACGCCGAACCAAGTCCCGGGGCGTGATCAACGGCCCCCTCTCGCAGCAGCGTCGCATCGTCACCGTCGAGACCCGGCTCTCCGACTACCGCAAGGTGCGCGAGGCCCACGGGGGCACCGTCAACGACGTGATCCTGGCGACCGTGACCGGTGCCCTGCGAGCCTGGCTGATGGCCCGCTCCGAGTCGATGGGCGGGCTGCGACAGGTTCGTGCCGTCGTCCCCGTGTCGGTGATCGACGAGGAGCTCGAGGCCACGTCACTGGGCAGCCAGATCGCGGCCCACTTCGTCGACCTCCCGATCGGCGAGCCGAGCCCGGTGGTGCGACTCCACCAGGTGTCGTACTCCTTCCAGGCGCACAAGGACACCGGCCGCAGCGTCGCGGCCAACCGCCTCGCGGGGGTGGCCGGCTTCGCCCCGACGACCTTCCACGCCATCGGCTCGAGGGTCGCCTCGACCGAGCTCCGCCGTGGTTACCAGCTCTCGGTGACCAACGTGCCCGGTCCACAGGCGCCGTTGTACGCCGCGGGCGCCCGCATGCTCGCCAGCTATCCCGTGCCGCCGCTCACGGCCGGCCACCCGCTCGCGATCAGCGTCACGTCGTACGACGGAGGGGTCTACTACGGACTCACCGCCGACCGCGACTGGATCCCGGACGCCGACCTGCTGGGCGTGTGCCTCGGTGAGGCGCTGGACGAGCTGCTCGAGCTGTCCTCCGCGACCCGTCAGCGGGCACCGCGTGGGCGCCGCGCCACCAAGCCGAGGTCCGGGGGCAAGGGCGGCGCCTGAACGGACCTGCGGAAATGCGACGATGACACCGTGATTCCGCAGCACCTCGGCGCCCTGCACCCCGTGGAGCAGATCGCCACGATCGTCCTGGCCTTCGGCCCGTTCGTGGTGCTCGGCATCGTGATCGCGATTCGTCGACGCGCCGAGGTCGCCGACGAGCGTCGACTCGCCGAGCACCAGGCGGAACACGACTCCTCGGGAGACGCGCCCTAGTCAGGTGTGGGTGATGCCGTCCGGGTGGGCCTCACCCCTGGCGTGCGAGCCAGGCCTTGCCGGTGCGCTCCTCGGCCCGCATGGCACTGCCCAGCAGCTTGGCGAGCAGCTCCTCGATCTTGCCGGAGACCAGCGGGATCTTGACGCTGACGTCGAGAGTGACGGTCTCGGTCGTGATCCCGTCCTTCTCGACGAGGACCGCGGTGCCCTTCATCTCGCCGGGCTTGCCGGGGATGGTGACGTGGATGTCTCCCTGGGAGGCGCTCCGCCAGGTCTCGGTCTGCACGATCGTGGTCGAGCTCCCGACGATCTTCTTGGCGAAGGACGGCACCCGGTCGGTGGGCTGGTCCATCTCGACGCGGACCTCCAGGTCGCCCACGGCGCCCGTGATCTCCACGGCGTGGCGGGTCGCACGCTGGTTGCGGCAGACCTCCTCCCGGAACTCCGGGGCGGCCAGCATCGCTGCCACCTCGTCCAGCGGGGCCTCGTAGACCATCTCGTGCACAAGTCGCGTTGCCATCTCAGCGCTCTCCCTTCAGCCAGGCGATGCCCGTGGAGTGCTCCACGGACAGGCCGTTGTCGATGTTGTCAGCCATGACCTTCTCCAGCTTGCCGCCGACGAGCGGCACCTTCACGGTCACGTCGAGCTCCTGGACGTACGTCGTGCCCGCCCCGGCGGCCTGCAGGCGGATCGTGCCGACGGCCCTGGTGGGCTTGCCCGGGGCCGTGATCTCGATCGTCCCGGACCGCGGCCCGGCCCAGTCCTCGCGCACGATCGCCTGGGTGCTGTCGCCGGCGATCTTCTTGGCGATCGCCGGGAGGCCCGCCGTGTTCTGGAGCTGGTCGCTCACGAGGGCGAAGCCCTCACCCCGCGGGGTGATCGTCACCTCGATCGACACGACCTGCTGGGCGGCCCCGACCTTCTCCCGGAAGGCAGGATCGGCCAGCATCGCGAACACCTCGTCGGGCCCCGCCTCGTAGGCGAGCTCACGTCGGAACTTCATGGGCGACATCATGGCGCACCCGTCCCGATGTCCGAGGTTGACCGGCGGGTAACCGGCTGATGTTGTCCAGGTCACCCGGACGGGCCTACGTTGAGGGCGTGTCAATGACGACATTGCCGCCCTCGGTGCCTGGGGCTGACCGCGACCGCATCTTCGAGCAGGCCGCGGCTGCGGCCCGACCCGCGAAGGGATCCGGTGGTCCGCCACGTGAGGCGCTCCCCGCGATGCTCCCTGCCTACTACCGCCACGTCGCGACCGAGGAGCTCGAGGCCCGCAGCGACGTCGACCTCTACGGCGCCTTCGCCTCGCACCACCACCTCGCGCTGGACCGCGCTCCGGGGACGGCCAAGGTCCGCGTCTTCACCCCCACGGTCGCCGAGCACGGCTGGTCGGCGGCGGGTCACTCCGTCGTCGAGGTGGTCGTCGACGACATGCCGTTCCTCGTCGACTCGCTGACGATGGAGCTGGGGCGCCTGGTCCACGACGTGCGCACCGTCATCCACCCGACCTTCGAGGTCCGCCGTGACGACCGGGGCCGCCTGCAGTCCGTGGAGCCGGCCGCACCGGGTTCGGTGACCGACACCGACGGTGTGGTGCGCGAGTCGTGGATGCACATCGAGATCGGTCGCCTGGGCGGCGAGGGCGACGACGACCCCGACCGCGTCGCCGCCGAGTGCCGCCGGGTCTTGGCCGACGTGCGGGCCGCGGTGGAGGACTGGCCGCAGATGCAGGTCCAGGTCGCCGACGTGGTCGCCGGCCTCGAGTCCGACCCGCCGCCCCTCGACGCCGAGGAGGTACGCCGCGCCGGCGCCCTCCTGGAATGGCTCGCCGACGAGCACTTCACCTTCCTGGGCTACCGCGAGTACGTCCTCGAGAAGCACGCGCTGCCCGACTCCGACGCCGAGGAGGACGTGCTGCGTCCGGTCGCCGGCAGCGGCCTGGGCATCCTGCGTGAGCGTGCCGAGGAGGGCACGACCTCGATCGCCTTCAGCCGACTGCCCGACGCGGTCAAGGCCAAGGCACGTGAGAAGACCCTCCTGGTCCTCGCCAAGGCCAACTCCCGTTCGACCGTCCACCGTCCGGCCTATCTCGACTACGTCAGCGTGAAGACGTTCGGCGAGGACGGAGAGGTCGTCGGGGAGCGGCGCTTCCTCGGTCTGCTGTCGAGCGCCGCCTACACCGAGTCGCTGCTGCAGATCCCGTTGCTGCGCGAGAAGGTCGCCGAGGTGCTGCGCCGCGGTGGCCACGACGCCCGCAGCCACGACGGGGCGGCGCTGCTCGACACGCTCGAGACGTATCCACGCGACGAGCTCTTCCACACGCCTGTCGACGAGCTGGCACCGATCGTGGAGGCAGCGATGCAGGCGCGCGAGCGCCGGGCGGTCCGCCTGTTCATGCGCCGCGACACCTACGCCCGTTACCTCTCGGTCCTGCTCTACCTGCCCCGGGACCGCTACAACACGGGGGTCCGGCAGAAGTTCGTGCGGATCCTCGCCGAGCAGATCGGCAAGGGGAGCATCTCTCCCGACGACGTCGAGTTCAACGTCAGCATCAACGAGTCCACCACCGCCCGGGTGCACTTCGTCGTGCACATGCCCAAGGGCCAGCTCATCCCGGACGACGTCGACACCGCCGACCTCGAGCGCCGTCTCATCGAGGCGTCGCGCTCCTGGCAGGAGGACTTCCTCCAGGCCGTCATCGCGGAGTACGGCGAGGAGGTCGGCGCCCTGCTCGGTCGCCGCTACGTCGAGGCCTTCCCCGAGGCGTACAAGGAGGACTTCAGCGCCCGGACGGCCGCCGTGGACCTCGGCCGGATCGAGGGGATCACCGGCGACAGCGGCATCGACCAGTCCCTGTACGCCGACCTGGACGCCGCTGACGGCGAGGCCCGGCTGAAGGTGTTCCGGGTGGGTGAGCCGCTCTCCCTGAGCGGCGTGCTCCCGATGCTGTCCTCGATGGGGGTGGAGGTCGTCGACGAGCGCCCGTACTCCCTCGCCGGCCTGGACCGTCGTACGCACGTCTACGACTTCGGGTTGCGCTACGACGGTGCGCTGCCCGACCACGCGCGCGAGCTGTTCGCCGATGCGTTGCGCGCCATGTGGGACGGCTACACCGAGACCGACGGGTTCAACCGGCTGGTGCTGCGCGCGCAGCTCACCTGGCGGCAGTCGATGGTGCTGCGTGCCTACGCGAAGTACATGCGCCAGGGCAACAGCCCGTTCGCGCTCGACTCGATCGAGCAGGCCCTGGTCGACAACGTCGGCCTGGCCCGCCTGGTCGTGCTGCTCTTCGAGACCCGTTTCGACCCGGGTGCCGACGCCGGCCGCGCAGAGCGCGAGGAGGGGCTGGTCGCGAAGATCCGCAGTGCCCTCGACGACGTCGTCAGCCTCGACCACGACCGGATCCTCAGGTCCTACCTGACCCACGTGCTGGCGACGCTGCGCACCAACTACTTCCAGGACGAGGACGGCGCGGCGAAGAGGTACCTCTCGCTCAAGCTCGAGCCCTCCGCGATCCCGGACCTTCCCGAGCCCCGGCCGCGCTTCGAGATCTTCGTCTACTCGCCGCGCGTCGAGGGGGTGCACCTGCGCTTCGGTGCGGTGGCCCGCGGCGGCCTGCGCTGGTCGGACCGGCGCGACGACTTCCGCACCGAGGTCCTCGGACTGGTCAAGGCGCAGATGGTGAAGAACACCGTGATCGTCCCGGTCGGGGCGAAGGGCGGTTTCTACGCCAAGCAGCTCCCGGACTCCTCGGACCGTGAGGCGTGGCTCGCCGAGGGGGTGGGCTGCTACCGCACCTTCATCCGCGGACTCCTCGACGTCACCGACAACCTGGTGGCGGGGGAGACGGTGCCGCCGCGACTAGTGGTCCGTCACG
The DNA here is from genome assembly GCF_001428565.1 of Nocardioides sp. Root190. Taxonomy (GTDB): domain Bacteria; phylum Actinomycetota; class Actinomycetes; order Propionibacteriales; family Nocardioidaceae; genus Nocardioides. Next base: position 66,105 of record NZ_LMIA01000011.1, read on the forward strand.
ACGCCGACGACTCCTACCTCGTCGTCGCTGCCGACAAGGGCACCGCGACCTTCTCCGACATCGCCAACGGTGTCGCCGCCGACTACGGCTTCTGGCTCGGCGACGCGTTCGCCAGCGGTGGCTCGGTCGGCTACGACCACAAGGCGATGGGGATCACCGCCAGGGGCGCCTGGGTGTCGGTACGCCGCCACTTCCGCGAGATGGGTATCGACTGCCAGAACGAGGACATCTCCGTCGTCGGCGTGGGCGACATGTCCGGCGACGTGTTCGGCAACGGCATGCTCTGCTCGGAGCACATCCGGCTGGTGGCCGCGTTCGACCACCGCGACATCTTCATCGACCCCGAGCCGGACTCCGCGACGTCGTACGCCGAGCGCCGCCGGCTCTTCGACCTCCCGCGTTCCAGCTGGCAGGACTACGACACGTCGCTGATCTCCGAGGGCGGCGGGGTGTTCGCCCGCAGTGCGAAGTCGATCCCGATCAACCACCACATCCGCGCCTCGCTGGGCATCGCGGGCCACGTCGAGCGGATGACGCCCGCAGAGCTCATGAAGGCGATCCTGCTCGCACCCGTCGACCTGCTCTGGAACGGCGGCATCGGCACCTACGTCAAGGCCTCGACCGAGACCCACGCCGATGCCGGCGACAAGGCCAACGACGCCATCCGCGTCGACGGCGGCCAGCTCCGGGTGCGGTGCGTGGGGGAAGGGGGCAACCTCGGCTGCACCCAGCGCGGACGCATCGAGTACGCCATCGACGGTGGCCGGATCAACACCGACTTCATCGACAACTCCGCCGGGGTGGACACCTCTGACCACGAGGTGAACCTGAAGGTGCTGCTGGACCGGGTCGTGCTCGACGGTGACCTGACCGGCAAGCAGCGCAACGAGCTGCTCGCCTCGATGACCGACGAGGTCGCCGAGCTGGTGCTGCGCGACAACTACGAGCAGAACCTCGCGCTCGCCAATGCCGCGAAGAACGCACCGTCGCTGCTGCACGTCCACGAGCAGTGGATGCACCATCTCGAGACCAAGGGTCTGCTCGACCGCGAGATCGAGGCGTTGCCGCCCACCCGCGAGGTCAAGCGGCGCCTGGAGGCAGGCGGGGCACTGACCCAGCCGGAGCTCGCCGTGTTGATGGCCTACACGAAGATCGTGCTGGCCGACGAGCTGCTCGCCTCCGACCTCCCCGAGGACGGCTACCTGGTCCAGGACCTGGAGTCCTACTTCCCGGTGCCGGTGCAGACCGGCTTCCAGGCCCAGATCGGTGCTCACCCGCTGCGCCGCCAGATCATCGTGACGCAGGTGGTCAACGACCTGGTCAACGGAGCAGGGATGACCTACTGGCCGCGGCTGGTGGCCGAGACCGGGGCGAGCGCTGCCGAGCTCACCCGGGCCAACTTCGTGGCCCGCGAGATCTTCGCCTCGCTCGACCTGCGCCGCGAGCTCGAGGAGTACGACAACGTCCTCGACGCGGCCGTGCAGACCCGGATGCGGGTCGAGATGCGCACCCTGGTCGAGCGTGCGTCACGCTGGCTGGTCACCAACCGGCGTCCGCCCCTGGACAGCCAGGGCAACGTCGAGCTCTTCGCCACCTCGGTGCAGGAGACGATGCTCGAGCTGCCGACGCTGCTGACCGGAGCGGAGCTGGCCTCCTACGAAGCCCGTCGCAAGGCGCTCGAGTCGCAGGAGGTGCCCGCGGAGCTCGCGGCACGCGTGGCGTCGTACGACGTCGCGTACTCGCTGCTGGGGGTCGTCGAGATCGCCGAGCGCGAGGAGCTGGAGCCGGCCGAGGTCGCCCGGGTGCACTTCGCCCTGGGGGAGCGCCTCCTGGTCTCCTCGCTGCAGCAGCGCATCGTCGACCTGCCGCGTGCCGACCAGTGGCAGACCATGGCGCGGGCCGCGCTGCGCGACGACCTGCACGCCGTGCACGTCCAGCTGACCGGCCAGGTCCTCGCGACGACCGCGGAACTGGCGGCCGAGCCGGACGAGGACGCCCGGGAGCTGGCCGCGCGACGGGTCGCGGTGTGGGAGGCCGCGGCGGGTGGCGTGGTCGAGCAGGCGGTGGGTGCGCTCACCGCGGTGTGCACCGACGAGCCCACCGACATCGCCAAGGTCTCGGTCGGCCTTCGCGTGGTGCGTGGGCTCCTCGCCTGAGCCACGACGGTCCACCAAGGGTTCACCAACAGGGGTTAGGGTCGACCTCGATGCCTGCCATTGAGTTGTCGAACCTGACCAAGCGGTACGCCGAGCTGACGGCCGTCGACGGAGTCTCCCTCGAGATCGGGGAGGGGGAGTTCGTCGGTGTGCTGGGGCCCAACGGGGCTGGCAAGACGACCCTGCTCGAGATGATCGAGGGCCTGCGCCGTCCTGACGGAGGTGAGGTGCGGGTCTTCGGCGAGTCGGTGTGGCCGCGCAACTCGGGCCTGCAGTCGCGCATCGGCGTCCAGCTCCAGGCCTCGTCGTTCTTCGAGCGGCTCACCGCTCGCGAGCAGATCCGCACCTTCGCGAGCCTGTACTCCGTCGGCACCGGTCCCGCCGACGAGTGGCTCGAGCGGGTCGGGCTCTCGGACAAGGCCGACACCCGGGTCGAGGACCTCTCCGGCGGTCAGGCCCAGCGGCTCTCGATCGCCTGCGCGCTGGTGCACGACCCGGAGCTGGTGTTCCTCGACGAGCCCACGGCGGCACTCGATCCGCAGGCACGGCGCAACCTGTGGGACCTGTTGTCCTCCATCAACGACAGCGGCCGCACCGTGGTGCTCACGACCCACTACATGGACGAGGCCGAGATCCTGTGCGACCGGGTCGCCGTGATGGACCGCGGTCGGATCCTGCAGTACGACACCCCCGCGGCTCTGGTGCGCGGACTCGATGCACCCGCCCGGATCACGGTCGCTCCCGGAGTGATCACCGTCGAGCAGGCCGCCGCCGTGCCGGGGGTGATCGAGACCGAGGAACGCGTCGAGGGCGTCGTCCTGGTGACCAGGGATCCCGGCGGGGTCATCACCGCTCTCGCGGCGGGGGAACAGCTCGACGGGGTCTCGGTGAAGACCGGCACGCTCGAGGACGTCTTCCTGGCCCTCACCGGACGGGAGTACCGCGCATGACCCGCCCCGTGAGCAGCTCACCGTTCCGGGCACTGTCCGTGGCGATCCTGCGGGGATTCCTCAGGGACAAGGCCTCGGTCTTCTTCGCCGTGATCTTCCCCTTGATGTTCCTGGTCCTGTTCGGCGGACTCTTCGCCGACCAGGACCAGTCCAAGGTGGACCTGGTCCAGGTCGGCTCCGTCCCGTTCGTCCAGGACCTCCCGGATGCGCAGCGCTCGGCCTTCGAGGACACCTTCGAGGTGACGACGACCGATGATCTGGCAACAGCGTTGGAGGACGTCCGCAAGGGCGACGCCGACGTGGCGCTGGAGCAGCGCGGCGACACGCTGGTGGCGCACTACACGCAGACGGAGCAGGTCAAGGCGGCCATCACGCAGGGCACGCTGCGCGCCTTCGTGGACGGGTCCAACGTCGCCCTGAGCGGCGAGCCGCCGAAGTTCGCGCTGGAGACGGAGCGGGTCGAGGACGACTCGTTGACCACCATCCAGTTCGTCACGCCCGGCCTCCTCGGCTGGGCCGTCGCCATGAGCGCCGCCTTCGGCGCCGCGGCGACCATCCAGGGATGGCGCCAGTCCAAGCTGCTGCGGCGCCTGCAGCTCGCGCCGGTCGGCACCCCGACCGTCGTCGGCGCACGGATCGCCGTCACCCTCGCCATCTCGCTCGTGCAGTTCACGATCTTCGTCGGACTGGCCGCCGTCGCGTTCGACCTGCAGCTCACCGGGTCCTGGTGGATGGCCCTGCCGCTCGTCGTGATGGGCACCCTCAGCTTCATGGCCATGGGGCTGCTCGCCGGGGCGGTGACGAAGACCGTGGAGGGTGCGGTCAACCTGGCGAACTTCCTGGTCCTGCCGATGGCTTTCCTCAGCGGGTCCTTCTTCCCGCTGGACGGCTCGCCGGCCTGGCTGCAACGGGTGTCCGACCTGTTGCCGCTCAAGCACCTCAACGAGGGCATGCTCGACGTGATGGTCCGGGGGCAGGGCCCCGGGTCCGCCGTCGTACCCCTGCTGATCCTCGGCGGCTTCGCGGTGGTCGTCACGCTGCTCGCCGCACGCCTGTTCCGCTGGGAGACGACCTGACCTGATGGGTGGACACGCCCTAGGCTGCTCGGGCACACCCCGTCCGAGGAGGATCCCTTGCTTGACGTCCACCTGATGCTGGCGAGCGCCACGTCGGGCCCCGTGCTCGACATCGCGGTCATCCTGGCGCTCCTGGCGCTGATCATCGTCGTCGCCCGCCTGGCCGGCGCGGCGGTCGCCAAGATCGGCATCCCGCCGGTGGTGGGAGAGATCGCCGCCGGCGTGCTGCTCGGCCCCAGCCTCCTGGGCACCGAGCTCAGCGGCGAGCTGTTCCCGACCGACCAGCGGGGCTTCCTCGACGTCCTGGCCCGCGTCGGCCTGGTGCTCTTCATGTTCGTCGTCGGCCTCGAGCTGGACATCAAGCTGATCAAGGGCCGGGAGAAGGTCGCCGGATCGGTGTCGATCTGCTCGATCATCCTGCCGTTCACCCTCGGCATCGGCCTGGCCCACCTCTTCGTCACCAGCGATGCGACGGAGGCCCTCAAGCCCGAGGGAGCCGACTTCTGGCCCTTTGCGCTGTTCATGGGCGCGGCGATGTCCATCACGGCCTTCCCGGTGCTGGCGCGCATCCTCACCGACCGGCGGATGCATCGCACCGAGACGGGTGGGCTCGCCCTCGCCTGCGCTGCGACCGACGACATCATCGCGTGGACCCTGCTCGCCGTCGTGCTGGCGATCGCCGGTGTCGACGGGGGACACGGCCACCTGCCGAGCTGGGCGATCTACCTCGCGATCCCGTTCGTGCTGATCGCGATCTTCGTGGTGCGTCCGGCCCTGACCGGCCTCACCCGGGCCTATCACAAGGCCGGCGAGCTGACACCGGCGATCCTCTCGGTCGTCCTGGTCGGCATGCTCCTGTTCGCAGCGACCACCGAGGTCCTCGGGATCCACTACATCTTCGGAGCCTTCCTCTTCGGCGCGATCATCCCGCACGAGCAGGCCGCAGCGCTCCGCCACGAGATCCTCGTCCGGCTCGAGCAGATCTCGGTGCTCCTGCTGCTGCCGGTGTTCTTCCTGATCTCCGGTCTCAAGGTCGACATCCAGGGCCTCGGGAGCGAGCACATCATCCCGCTCCTGGCGATCCTCTCGGTCGCCATCGTCGGCAAGTACGTCGGCGCGTACGTCGGCGCCCGGTTGCAGAAGGTGCCGCACTGGCAGGCGAGCTCGCTCGGCCTGCTGATGAACACCCGCGGCCTGACCGAGCTGATCATCCTCAACGTCGGTCTCGAGAAGGGCCTGCTCAGCAAGGAGCTGTTCACCCTGATGGTGATCATGGCGCTGGTCACCACGGTGATGACCGGCCCGCTGCTGGGCTTCACCTACCCCCAGCGCCGGGTGGCGCGCGACATCGCCGAGGCGGAGCGTGCCGCCCTCGGCGAGGAGGCCGTCGACCGGATCCTCGTCCTGGCCCAGGACGGACAGGACAACCGCCTGCTCGTCGATCTCGCCCGGGCGGCGCTCGCCGGAGCCTCGCCCGCGGAGATCGTCATCACCGACCTGACACCCCAGGGTCGCCCGCTCGAGGTCGGCAGCGGCATGTCCCTCGACCTCGCCGAGATGGCCGCCGCCATGGAGCGGCAGCAGGTCCTGGTCCACCACGGCGAGGCCCTGGGCATCCCGGTCCGGGTCATCGCGCACCCGAGTGCCGACGTGCAGCAGGACCTCGTGGAGCTCGTCGGAGTGCTCGCACCGCAGGGTCTCGTCGCCTGGTCCGGCGATCCGGCGCTGGACGCCGTCGTGGCCGCCAACGAGTCGCCGGTCATCGTCGCCTCGGCCGGCACTCCGGTCCCCGACGCGGATGCGCCGGTCGTGGTGCACGGCAGCGCCGACGTCGACGGTGACGCGGCCGCGGTGCTCGGTGCCCGGCTCGCCGTGGTGCGGGGAACGACGATCGAGCTGCGGGGCGAGGGACGCCGGATCGCCAGCGCCCGCACGGCCCTGGCTGCGCGGGGGATCGCCGTGGTCGAGACTGCTGAGGAGACGGGCCCGCTGGCCGCCGTACCCCTCGAGATCTCGGGCTTCCCCGTGGGCGGTGCCGGGATCAGCGTGCGTGCCGAGCTCGACGCCGCGCCCACCGACTTCGCGGTTGTCGCCCTCGGCGAGGTGTCGACCCCCGCCTGAGCGCTCAGCGCACGATGCCGAAGCGCTGGAGCCCGCCCCAGAACTCCTCGGTGCGGTCCTGCCCGGTGGCGATCTCGATCTGGGACAGGGTCATCTCGGCGCTGCCGACGACGAAGGCGGCGGAGCGCGCCATGTCTCCCTCGCAGGCGCGTTCGACCACCTCGGCGACCTCGGCCAGCAGGGCGACGTCGTCGAACGCCGCGGTCGACCGGCCGCGGTGATCCGCCTGTTCGTACGCCGTGCGCAGCTCCTCGTGGATCCGCGAGAACCGCGCGACCGTGCCCGGCGGCAGGTGCGGTCGGCGCCCCGAGCCGAACTGCGAGAGCACAGCGGCGAAGTCGGCGTCCTCCGCGACGCCCGCGACCTCGGCGTAGAAGCGCGCGGCCCACTCGACCAGCTCGCGCTGGAGGTGTGTGGGCAGGTCGGCCGCGGCGTCGACCGGGTCGGGCTTGGGGGTGAGGATCGCGGCGGGGGAGTCGGGCAGGAACTGCTCCAGGAGATCGGCGGTGAAGCTCGCGTGGTGCGGGCCGCCGTGGACGCGGCCTGCTGCCTGCATGGTCATCATCGCGGCGTGCAGGGAGCGCCAGGCCGACGTGGCCGGATCGGGGTGCAGGGCGGCCCGGGCGACGCCTGCGGCCCACTGCAGCAGGTTGCCGGCCCGGAAGCGGCCCTCCGAGAACGTGTCGTCGTCCGACCCCAGGACGTCGTCGCCGAGGTCGGCAAGGCCCTCCTCGGGCTCCATCGCCTGCAACCGGGCGACGATGTCCTCCCACTCCGGGTCCGAGGTGCCCTCGCTGCCTGACCAGTCGTGCGGCCGGTCCTTCGACGACTCCGCGCTGACGGCGCGATCGATGGCGGCGAAGCGGGACCTCGAACGCTCGGGGAGCGGATCCGGGGCCAGGACACCGATGCAGTCGAGCACCGCCGAGAAGTCCGGGTCCTCGAGGACCCCGGCGGTGGCGAGGCTGCGGCGGAGCACCCAGGCCACCAGCGCCCGCTGCCGCACGGGGCTCCACCGCTCGATCTCCTCGACCAGTCGGGGGTACTCCCGCGCCAGCCGGGTCGTCCCGGTCGTGTCGGCACCGACGACATCGGGGAGCGGGTTGATCTGCACGAGGACGGCAAGGTCGAGGTCGTGCTCACCGAACCCGAGACCGGTGTACGCCTCGACCATGGCCGCGCCCAGCGCCACCGGGTCCACCTCGTCGGAGTCGAGGTGGGGACGCGCCAGGGCCCGCAGATCCTCGGGGAGGTCGGCCAGGTCGTCCTCGTCGTACGGCGGCAGCTCGACCGACGCGACCTCGCGGCCGGCCTCGGCGCAGGTGAAGCTCACGCCGACGTTCTCGTTCCAGTAGACGCTCGCCACCCGCTCGCCGGTCGCCACGAGCGAGGCCGGGAGCAGCACCTCGGACCGGGTGCCCTCGTAGCCGTTGGGTTCGACGGCGATCGCACCGCCCGTCACGGCGTTGAAGGCCGCGACGTCAAGGTCGAGGTCCTCCTCGGCCACCGGCTGATCCGGGTCCGCCCCGAACAGGCGGGCGAGCTCGGGTGGCGCGACGCCCCCCACCACCGTCACGCACCCGGTGACGGGCAGGAGGCCGGTGAGCCAGGCGTAGCGGTCAGGAGAGGTCACGGGCGTGGAGATCGGCGGCCGCGGGCGGCGACTGAGCCGTCGGGGCTCAGCTGCTGGCGCCGGCGTGCGTGTTGAAGGCCAGCGTGCGGTGCCCGATGCGGACCCTGGTGCCCTGGACGAGGACCTGCTCGGTGCCCGGAGGCATCCGGACCCAGTCCGGGGTCTTCGGGACGTGCACGAAGGTGCCGTTGGTCGAGTTGTTGTCGATGAGGACGACGTCCCAGCCCCGCATCTCCAGACGGGCGTGGACCCGGGAGACCTGGTTCGACTGGTCGATGATCGGGAGCGGGCGGAACTCACCCGAGGCGATCCGCTCGTCCGCACTCGGGTCGCGGCCCAGCAGGTAGGGGTTGTCGAGCTGGAACACCGATCCGTCGTCCAGCACGATGACGCCGAGCGGCGGGCGGACGCCGTTCACGAGCACCGGCGTCTGCTGGACCATGTTGATCCCGCAGATCCCGCAGAAGAGCACGCGTGGGTCGTTGAAGTGACGGTTCTTGCAGTAGACACCGCGCACCTGCTCCTGCGGGCTGTCCTTGACGACCTGAGCGGCGCTGTCGACGATCGGCAGCGGCTCGAAGTCGTCCATGTCCTCCTCGACGTCGCCGATCAGCACGGACTGGAAGCTGACCTGCTCGTCCGCCGGAGGCGGCGGCAGGGGGCGTCCGGCGACGGGCGCGGCGGGTGCCGGGGGAGCCGGCGGCTCGGGCGCCGCCACCACCGGAGCCGGCACGACGGGGGTGGAGGCCACCGGTGCCGGTGCCACGACGGGGATGTCCTCGGCGGTCGGGACCGGTGTGTCGTCGTGACCATGACCGTGGCCGTGACCGTCGTGGCCATCAGCCGCCGCCATCGGGGCGACCTCCTGGCTGACATGCTGGTCGACCTCCTGGGCGGCAGCGAGGTCGCCGGGCACGGCGAACGAACCGGCGGGGACCACCCCGCCGTCGAGGCGGTACGACGACCCGGCGGCGGGAACGGCGTTCCCGGCCAGCGCGACGCTCACCGAGCCGACCGGCCACGGGATCAGACGCTCGACCCAGGCCAGCGAGTCGGCTCCGGAGATCTCCTCGCCGTCGACGGTGACGGTGACGTCACCGTCGATGAAGACGGCCAGGCCGGTGGTGTGGGGTGCCAGCGCGGCGAAACCAGGGGACTGCTCGACGGAGGTCGACAGCATCAGCGCGTAGCCACGCACCAGCTGACGTCCCTGGCCGCCGTTGGCGGCCACCATCTCGGCGTGCTCGAGGTAGGGCTTGACGACCTCGGCGTCGCTGGAGCCGACCAGGAGGGTGACCGGACCGATCCGGGCAAGGGTGCCGTCCCCGGCCCCGGGCACGACCAGTGCGCGCGACCAGTCCTCAGCAGTAGTGGCAGCCATGGTCGTCACACGATCCTTCCACCGAAGAAGCGCCAGCGGATGAGCGGCACTCGCATGGGTCCGTTGGTCCACACCCAGATCACGAACCAGATCACCGAGAAGTCGATGAAGAAGGCCCAGAAGGGCACGCTGCCCTCGTCGATGCCGGGCACGACGCCTGCGTCGACGAGCAGCCAGACGAGGGCGCCCTCGTTGAGGATCGTGATCAGGCCGAACATCGTGGGCCAGTCCTTCTCCCACCGGAACTGCTGGATGCCGTGGTAGATCAGCTCCCACACGATGCCCAGCACGAGCACGGTCGCCAGGATGATGAAGGTGGTCCCGTGGTCCGGGTCGCCGGGCAGGACAGGCGTCAGGACGAGCGTGACCAGGGAGCCGAAGACGACGAGCATGAAGATCCGGGTCTGCAGCCGGCCGTTCAGGGTGGGCAACATCAGCGATCTCCTCGCAGTTTCGCGGACGGCAGTGGCACGAGCCGCATCACGGGGCGCTCCCGGCGAGCCACTTCCACCACTGCAGCGTCGAGCGGACCGGGCCGATGCGCTTGCAGAAGCCGCGCTTGGCGAGGTCGCCGTAGATCTCCTGCGCAGCGACCTGCAGCCCGAGGAACGTGTCGACACCGGGGAAGTAACCACCGAGCGTGGTGGCGCCCGAGGCGTACAGGGTCCCGCTGCCGGACGCGGTGCCGATCAGCTCGAAGTTGCGATCGACGTTGAGCCGCCCGACGGGGTTGCGGCTGGCGCCGCCGTGGTCGAGCAGGTCCTTGAGCAGGCGGTGCTCGGCGATGTCCGCCTCGAGGCCGGTGCAGTCGATGACGAAGTCGACCTCGAGCGGGACGACACCCTGGGCGGTGCGGACCTGGTTGAGGATCCGCTCGCCGCTGGGCTGCATGTCCTCGACGGTGCCGACGACGACGTTGTACCAACCCTCGCGGCGGCCCTGGTTCATCTGGCGCTGCCAGCTCTTGCGCCAGGGGGTGTTCGTGCCGCCCATCCGCTTGTAGAGCTCGGCCCGCTGCTCGCCGTCCAGCTTGCGGACCTGTGCCTTCAGCTGTCCGCCCCACACCGACTTCGGGTAGTTGAAGCCCTGGTAGGCCCAGCCGTTCTCCCCACGACGACGCATGAACGTCCGGGTGCGCCCGCCTCCCGGGCGGGCGTCGCCCTCGTTGCCGTAGCCGTCGTTGGTGCCGTTGATGTAGGTGCGGAACAGGTGCACGATGTTGGTCTGCGCGCCGTACTTCTCGCGGTCGTCCATAAGCCGCTGCAGGATCCGGGACGCGACGATGCCGCCGCCGCGCACCAGCACGGTGCTCGGCGTCTGGACGAGCCGCTCGTAGACGTGTTCGTGCGCCTCGTAGGCGTTGACGATGTGGCGGTAGTCGTTGTTCTCGGTGCGGTAGCGCTGCAGCTCGGGGAGGAACTTCAGGCCCGGGTAGCCGACGGCGATGTGGACGTACTGCGAGCGGAACGCCACCCGCTTCGTCGCCGACGCACCCTCCGGAGGCGTGAGGATGGTGAAGTAGCCGCCGCCGTAGCGGCGTCGCACGATCCGCACGAGACCCTTGACCAGCATCTCGTTGTAGGCGATCCGGTTGGACTCGCGCTCGAGGTTCTCGAAGACGTGGCCGGCCTTCGGCGTGTAGTAGTCGGTGAAGATCGGCTCCGCGAAGACGCTCCACAGCGGTGCGAGCGTCTTCTTCTGGATGGCCTCGCTCACGGCGTACGACGGGAAGCCCCAGATGTTGTCGGGCCGTGACGCGGAGTCGGACCGGATCCGCTCGGGCCGCGGGACCTGCGAGACCCGGGTGAGGTACTCGTAGGTCTGCCAGGGGAAGTCCAGCGTGCTCAGCACCCGCATCTGCGATGTCGGCACGCCGGCGATCCGCAGGTAGTCGACCGTGACGAAGCTGCCGATGCCACCGCCGATCGTCACGAAGGGGATGTCCACGATCGGGATGCCGGCCGCGGCGACCAGCTCGTCGGTCCAGAAGTCCGTCTGCAGCATCTGGTCGGTGAGGTCACCGGAGATGGGCTGCGAGGGCAGGTACGTCGACGGGTCGGTGGTGGGCACCACGGATGCTGCAGCGGGCTCGCTCAACGTGCCTCCTTGATCGCTGAATGCGTCGGGAACGCTACACCGGCTACCCGATGTGCCGCGCCCTGAATCCTTGCACCTCTCGGGCCCGGTTTGGAGGGTTCGTCGCGGATTACGATGGTTTCCCGGTGTTGGGGCGGTGGCAGCGTGACATGCTGGAGCCGGCGGCACACCGCCCGGACCGAGACCCACGGAGGATTCGCGTGCAGGGAATCGCTGACTACGAGTTCGTGCGCCCGTTGGGCGAGTCGAACTACGGAACCAATTACCTCGCCACCGCGCCGGCGCGACTCGGTGTCGCTGCCGACGAGGTCGTCGTGAAGGTGATCGCGGGTCCGACGTCCGACGACGCCTTCCGGCGGGCGACCCGCGAGCTCAAGCACTTCAGCGTGGCCGACTCCGACCGCCTGGTGGCGGTCTACGACGCCGGCCGCCACGGTGGGGCCTTCTACTACGCGATGGAGTTCCTGCCGCTCGGCTCGCTGGAGAGCCCGCACGGCGACTTCGGCGCCGACCGGTTGGTGGCCGCCGTCCGCGACGCCGCGCTGGCTGCCCACGCCCTGCACGAGCGCGGGATCGCGCACCGCGACATCAAGCCCGCCAACATCCTGCTCGCCGAGGACGGCGGTCGGCTGGCCGACCTCGGCCTGTCCCAGCTGCTCTCGCCCGGCATGGTGACGACCGGACTCGGCCAGATCGGCCTCGAGTTCACCGATCCCGCGATCATGCTCGGTGCCCAGGCCTCGCGCGCCAGTGACATCTGGTCGCTCGGCGCCTCCCTGCACTTCGCGATCACCGGCAAGGGTGTCTACGGCGACCTCAAGGGCACCGAGCCGCTGCTCCTGGTCCGCTCCATCCTCGCCTCGCAGCCCACGCTGTCGGATCAGCTCTCGACGGACGCACGGTCGCTGATCGCCGCGTGCCTCGACGCCGACGTCACGGCCCGTCCGCGCACCGCCTCGGAGGTCGCCGAGCGCGTCTCCGGACTGGTGACCGAGCTCGGCTCCGCCGTCCAGGGCTGAGCGGCATGGAGCTCCACGACGCGATCAAGGACGTCGTCACCCGCCACGGCGATGCGATGCTGTCCGATGCGACTGGTTTCCGCGGCGTCCTCGACGACGTGCTCGAGGAGGACCAGGCGAGCACCGGCGAGATCAACCTGCTCGCCGACGCCGTCCGCTTCGAGGTGCTGCCCGCACTCCGTTCGCTGATCTCGGGCGGTGCCGATCCGTCCCGCGCTGTCGACGAGGCCGGTGCACGCCTGGCCCGCGAGCGCGGTGGCGATGACCTCGTCGCCTCGAGCTGGGCTGCTGCCGTTCTCGGGTACGCCGTCGGCGTGGTCCCCGAGGCCGTCGTCCTCCGGCACCGCTCCCAGCGGGGCCCGACCCGGATGCCGCCGCCCACCGCCGGCCCGACCTCGCCGCCGCGACCGCCGGTGCAGTCGCCGCCGCAGACCGCCTGGCCGGCCCAGCCGGCCCAGCCGGGGCCGCCCACGGTGCTCCCGGGGTACGGTTCGGCGCCCCAACCGGGAGCACAACCGGGTTCCCAGCCCGCGCCGTACGGCTCGTTCCAGCAGTACCCCTCCTCGCAGGGCTACCAGCCGGATCCCTATCGAGGCGCCCCGCCGAAGAAGCGCCGCAGTCCCGTGATCTGGGTGGCTGCTGCGGTCGCGGGCGTGGTGGTCGTGGGCGGCGGCATCGTGGGCGTGGTGCTCGCGACAGGTGGCGACGACCCCGGCCCCGACGGCCCCACGAAGAGCTCCGGCTCCGAGAGCCCCGGGGTGGACGTCGACCTGGAGGCGATCAACTCCCGCTACGACGCTTTGGCCTCCGACGTCACCGCCGGCGCCAGCGACTGCGCGGCCGGGACGCCCGGCACGGGTCAGACCGAGGTTGTCGAGTGCACCGTCAGCGCGGGCAAGCTCGCGCTCGTCACCTACGCCGACGCCGCCTCGCTGACGGCGGCCCGCACCGCCCGGCTCGACTACCGCTCCGGCACGTTGACGGCCGACAACGGCACCACCGCGCTCTACGAGTACGACCCCGAGCGGGGCGGCACGTCCGATCCCGCGCTCGTCTACTGGGACAGCACCAACGCCCTGCAGTCTGCGACGATCACCGGTGAGGGCAGCGTCAAGATCGACTCGTTGACCAGCCTCTACACCGCCACCTCGCCGCGTGTCGCGGAGCCCACCGCCCCGGCGGACGAGGTGTTGCGCGAGTTCATCGAGATCAACCTCGACGTCGCGACCTGCACCCGCCAGAGGACCTTCTTCGCCGGCGAGACCGAGGAGAGCTCCTGCAAGGCCAACGTCGAGGGCGTCGTGGTCAACGTCGGGCGCTACTCCACCCGCAAGGGCATGACCGACGACCGCAAGTACTACAAGGGCAAGTACGACGCCGCCAAGAAGCAGGGCGGCGGCGGCACGTGGAAGTTCGGCGAGGGCAAGGCGGAGGGCGGCTACTACGCCTACCTCGACGAGGGCACCGCCACGCTCTACTGGGACTGGAACAAGGCCGAGTGCAACTGCTACGGCGTGGCCTGGAGCTTCGACGGCAACCTGTCGAAGCTCGAGAAGTGGTGGCCCAGCGACGAGGAGTGATCCTGCGGGTCACTCACGCGGGTCACCCACGAGGTTCACCCACGAGGTTCACCCACGAGGTTCACCCACGAGGTCACTCGGGGACGGGCACCGTGTCCGCGAGGTCGGGCCGGTTGATCCCGTCGACGTCGGAGCGGACGAGGAGCGCCATGGTGGTGTCGTCGCCGCCGATCTGGGCGGGCTCGGCGAGCCACTCGGGCAGCTGCTCGTGGATCCAGTTGAGCCCGCGGCTGCGGCTGAACTCCAGGAGCTGCTCGCCGGTCTGGCGCCACCATCCGTCGCTGTCCACGCGGGCCCGGCCGAACCCGTCGGTGCAGAGGAAGACCAGGGCGACGTCCTCGATGTCGGGGTCCACCACCGCGACACGGAGTGCGTCCAGGGGCCGGGGCTGGCACAGCGAGCTGGTGTGCAGGCCGTCCAGGTCCGGGTCCTCCGGGAGCGGACGGGAGGCCTCGCCGCGGGCCGAGACGAGCACCGAGTCGCCGTCCCCGATCTGCAGGAACACGACCAGGGAGCCGATGGCGGCCGTCGCGAGGATGGTCGATCCGTAGGCCCGCAGGTGGTCCGCGGAGGCGCCCAGCTCGTCCTCGGCCTCGGAGTAGGGGTGGGCTGCGAGGTGGTGCTCGACCTTCGCGGTCCACGTGTCCACCAGACCCGCGCCCGCGGCGCGCACGAGGTCGGTGGCAGCAGCGAGGTCGCCCTGCCCGGCCAGGTCGGCGAGCGGGGCGAGGATGCGGCGGAGCTCCTCGACGGCGCTGACCACGGCCAGTGCGGCGCCGGTGTCGCTGCGGAAGTGGAGCTTGTGGCCGTGGCCGTCGGCGACGGCAACGACGGCGTGGCCGGCGGCCGCATCCGTCCACGTGTGCACGGCGTCCTGCAGCGGCAGGCGATCACGCACGTGCACGGAGCCGATCGACGTGCCGGACAACGTCGTCCAGCTGGTCTTCATCCGAGCGTGCTCCAGATCGGGTCACCGATCGGGTTCGGGGGAGCGGCGCCCACGCCAGTGCCCGGTCCGACGATCGGCCGCGAGGCGACCTTGCTGGCGGCCTTGGAGGCCCAGACGATGTACTCGACCAGCTGCTCGGGGTTGTCAGCGCGCAGGAGCGGGACGTCCTCGTCGCCGATGAAGCGACGCATGGAGTGCATGTCGGCGTCGCGGCCCACGCCGAGCGCGAGTCGGACGGCGGTGGCGCCCCAGCGGTTGTTGAGCAGGGACTGCAAGCCCTCCGCGAACGTGATCCCGCTGCTCTGGGTGGGGCGTCCGTCGGAGACCAGGATGATCGCGGGAGGGAAGGCGCTGTTGCTCTCGTCGAGGTGGTCCAGCGCTCCGGCCAGGGTCTGGAGGGCGCTGCCGAGCTCGGTGAACCCGCGCGGCACGGCCTCGAGCCGGGTCCAGTGGACCTGGTCGACGGGGGTCGGCTCCTCGATCACCCAGGTCGGCTCGTTCGCGAACGCGAGGACGCGGATCAGCAGCTCGGCGTGCGGGTTGGCGCGCGCCTCGTCACGGAGATGGGGGAGGACCTCGGTGATCGCGTTGTTGAGGGCCTGGATGCGACCACCGCGCATCATCGACCCCGAGACGTCGAGCACGAAGATGAAGTGCAGCGGCTTGCGCGCGAGTGCGCCACCGAGTCGATCGCTCATCGGTCCCTCCTCAGTTGTTGCGTGGTTCCCGGGTCGAACTGCCGCCGGGTCCACGCTATCGCTCACGCGGGCACCAGCACCGGGTTTCAACTTCCCCGGATCTGCCGAGGCTATACATTGTCACGCAGGTCGAGCGAGGCTGGTCGAGCAGCACGAACACACGGAGGTCGGGGACACCCATGGTGCTGGCAGAGGGCGTCGAGGTCGATCTCGGACCGTTGGGACGAGCCCGGGTGACCTCCCTGCTCGGACAGGGCGGCCAGGGCTACGTGTTCGAGGTGCGCCGCGACACCGGCGAGCCCCTCGCGCTGAAGTGGTACAAACCCGAGAGCGCCACCGCCCAGCAGTACGACGAGATGCAGCAGCTGGTCGAGATCGGGACGCCCCACCAGCGCTTCCTGTGGCCGCTGAGCATGGCGAGGGTCGCCACCGAGCCGAGCTTCGGCTACGTCATGCACCTGCGGCACCAGCGCTTCCTCGAGCTCAGCTTCCTCCTGCTCAACGCGGACCGAGACGGCCAGCCGCTCGACGTGTCGTTCTCGTCGATCATCGAGCTCTGCCGCCAGCTGAGCTACAGCTTCCTGCGGCTGCATGCCCGGGGCCTGTGCTACCGCGACATCTCCTTCGGCAACGTGTTCTTCGATCCCGGCAACGGCGACGTGCTGATCTGCGACAACGACAACGTCGGCATCGACAACGGCACCGGCCGGGTGCTCGGCACGCCGTACTTCATGGCGCCCGAGGTGGTGCGGGACACGACGTACCGCACCCTGCCCAACACCGACACCGACCGGCACTCCCTCGCGGTGTTGCTCTTCTACGCGCTGTTCCTGGGCCACCCCCTCGAGGGCGCCCGCACCGATGCCGGGATGCGGGACGCTCACTGGCTGATGACGCACTTCGGGACCGAGGCGCAGTTCTGCATGCACCCCACCCGCACCGACAACCGACCGGCACAGATCGTGCAGCAGTACTGGAACATCTATCCCCAGTTCCTGCGCGACCTGTTCGTCCAGGCGTTCGTCGACGGGCTCGACCAGCCCGCGGCCCGGGTCACCGAGGGGCAGTGGATCAAGGCCATGGACCGGTTGCGCGACGGGATCCTCGCCTGCCCGACCTGCGGCACCACCAACTTCTGGAGTCCGGGCGAGGGGCCGGTGACCTGCTGGCAGGACCAGACCCAGGTCGAGCCGCCCTACCTCCTGCAGGTCGGGCGCCGCACCGTGGCCGTCGGCCCCCAGACCACGATCCGTTCCGACCACCTGACCTCGGGGATCGACCACCCGACCGTGCTGGCCCAGATCCGTCAGCACCCTGAGGCGCGCGATCGATGGGGCCTGCACAACGCCTCCGACTTCTCGTGGCCGGTGAGCTATCCCGGCGGCCAGAGCTTCCTGCTGGAGCCCGACCGCACGATCGAGCTCGTCGACGGTGCCCGGATCCAGATCCGCAACTCCACCGTGCAGGTTCGCCGCCCGAGCGCGCCGACTCCCGCCCCGACTGCATAAGGTGCCGTTCATGTCTGCTCTGGTGGTCGAGGTCGATGGACGCGTCCTGCGACTCGACGGCAAGTCCGTCTACCGCATCGGTCGCGCGATCGAGGCCGATGTGGTGCTCACGGCGGGATCGGTGTCGCGTCAGCACGCCGAGCTCCAGATGAGGGACGGCACGTGGACCTTGGTCGACACCGGGAGCCAGTTCGGCACCTTCGTCGACGAGGAGCGGGTGACCGACTACGGCATCGAGCGCCGGATCGCGGTGCGCTGCGGACCGCGGGCCCCGGGTGCGGAGCTCACGATCATCCCTGCCGAGCAGTACGACGACGCCACGGCCACGCCGAGCGCTCCCGCCCCGCCGCCGCCGATCGTGGCGCCCGGCTCACTCGACGAGCCGACGAGCATCCCGTCCCCGTCGGCTCCTGCCGTCCCGCCGGCGACCCCCGCGACCAACGTGGTCGCGCCAGCCGCTGCCGTGCCGGGCACCGAGCGGTTCGCCCCGCAGACTCCTGCCGCCGGGGTGCCCGTCGCCGGGCCGCCCACCCCGGGGCCGGCCCCGGTCGCGCCTGCGGTGCCGCCGCCGGCGTACCCCGGCGCCCGCCCTCCCGGTGCCCCTGGCCTGCCGCCCGCGGTCGCGGGCAACGACGCCACCCAGATCCTCGCCGCGCAGCCGGCGGCGCCGCACCCGGGTGCGCCCGGTCCTGCCGGCGGCCCTGCCGCGTGGCCGCCGGCGCAGCGGACCGGACCGGACCTGCTGCTGGTCGCCGAGGGGCGCGAGCACCGCTTCCGTCATCCCGCGCAGATCACCGTCGGACGCCGCAGCGACTGCACCGTCGTGATCGGTGACCCGGCCTGCTCGCGGGTCCACGGCCGGGTCGACGCCCACCCCGGCGGCTGGTCCTGGACCAACCTGTCGAACGAGGGCACCTACCTCGAGGGTCGCAAGATCACCGAGCGCAGGTTCGACGAGCGGGTCGCACTGCGTCTCGGTCACCCGGTCGCGGGTCCCGAGCTGACGCTGGTCCCGATCCTGTCGGCAGCGGAGGAGGAGCGCCGGATCGCCCGACGCCGATGGGGCAGGAGGCTCGTCGTGATCGGCGCGATCGCGGCTGGGCTGGTCCTGATCGCCGGTGTGCTGGGCGCTGCCTGGTTGATCGGGCGCGACGGCGACGACGGCACCACCACCTCGATGGCTGTCCTCACCGACGCGGAGCGCGACATCGCCAAGGCGGCCACGGTGAAGATCACGGCCGACAGCCGGTCCCTGAACAACGGCCAGCAGCTGAGCTACGGCGGGTCGGGCTCGATCATCCGCAAGGACGGCCTGATCCTGACCAACGCCCACGTGGCCGCACCGGAGTCGCCCGGTCTGGTCGAGCAGTACGGCGAGAGCGTGCAGATCGAGAACCCCGAGTTCCTGCTGATCCACCTGACCGACGGCATGACGGACACGAACTCCCCGGCGGAGTTCCGCGCCCGGGTCGTGCAGACCGACGGCTACCTCGACGTCGCGGTCATCCAGGTCTACGCCAACGCCGACGGCAGCGATCTCGAGGACGACCTCGACCTGCCCACGGTCCCCGTCGGCTCCTCCGGAGACCTGCGGGCCGGCGACGACGTGACGGTGCTCGGCTTCCCGGCGGTGGCCCGGTCCGAGGACTCGATCACCGTGACCACGGGCGTGATCTCCACGATCATCAACGACCCGGACCTCGGGCCGCGCTCGGAGCTGGACACCGATGCCCGCATCGCACCCGGCAACTCGGGTGGCATGGCCATCAACAACGATGCCGAGCTGATCGGCATCCCCACGGCGCTGCTGCCGGACCTGAGCTCACCGGTGCTGAGCGGCCGGATCCGGGCCATCGACGCGGTCAAGGGACTGATCAACCGCGCGGAGGCCGCGGTCGACTGATCAGCTGGCCTTCTTCGCCGCAGCCTTCTTGGTCGCGGTCTTCTTGGCGGCGGTCTTCTTGGCGGCCGCCTTCTTCGCCGGGCTCTTCCTGGCGGCGGTCTTCTTGGACGGTGCCTTCGTGGCTGCCGACTTCTTCGCCGGCTTGTCGGTCTCGCCCCGCGAGGACTTGGCGGCCTCGACCGATCGCTGCAGTGCCGCGAGCAGGTCGACGACCTCGCCGCCGGTCTTGGCCGAGGTCTCGGTGCGCTGGACCTCACCGCCCTCGATCTTGGCCTTCACCACGGCGTTGACCGCGTCGGCGTAGTCGTCCTCGAACTCGGAGGCATCGAAGTCGCCGGAGAGGGTCTCGATGAGCATCTGGGCCATCTTCACCTCGGCATCCTTGACGTCGCCGGCCTCGACGCTGAAGTCCGGCTGGCGGATCTCGTCGGGCCACATCATCGTCTGGAGCACAATCACGTCGCCGGTCTCGCTGGGACGGACCCGCAGCACCGCGGTGGTGGTCCGCTGCCGGAGCGCGACCGTGACCACGGCCATCCGGTTGGAGTCGAGCAACGCCTGGCGCAGCAGCGCGTAGGGCTTGGCCGCCGCGCCCTCGGGCTCGAGGTAGTAGGACTTCTCGAACAGCATCGGGTCGATCTGGTCGGCCGGCACGAACTTCTCGACCGCGATCTCGCGCGACGAGGTCGTCGGGAGGTTGGCCATGTCGTCCTCGGTGAGCACGACCATCTCGCCGTCCTCGGTCTCGAAGCCCTTGGCGATGTCGGAGTACGGCACTTCCTCGCCGTCGATCGCGCAGACGCGCTGGTACTTGATCCGGCCACCGTCCTTGGCATGCACCTGCCGGAACGACACGTCATGGCTCTCGGTCGCGCTGTAGAGCTTCACCGGGACGCTGACGAGGCCGAACGAGACGGCACCCTTCCAGATCGCACGCATGGTCGAAGCCTACGCCGACGCGCCGACAGCGGTGGGGAGTGCGGGCTGCGACGATGTGCGGGTGGACCAGTCGTTCGGGATCGTCGGCGGCGGCATCGTCGGGCTCGCCGTGGCGCGTGCGCTCCTCCTGCGGCGGCCGGGCGCCCGCGTGCTGGTCCTGGAGAAGGAGGACCGGGTCGGCGCTCACCAGACGGGTCACAACTCCGGGGTCGTCCACGCGGGCATCTACTACCGGCCGGGCAGCCTCAAGGCCGAGCTGTGCGCCCGTGGTCGCCTCCTGCTGCGTGACTACTGCGCCGAGCACGGCCTGTCCCACCTCGAGTGCGGCAAGGTCGTCGTCGCCGTCGACAGGTCCGAGCTGGAGCGCTTCGAGGCGTTGGAGCGCACCGCTCGCGAGAACGCGGTGCCGGGGCTGCGTCGCCTCGATGCTGCCGGACTCCGTGAGGTCGAACCGCAGGCGGCTGGTCTCGCCGCCCTGCACTCGCCGCAGACGGCGATCACCGACTACGTCGCAATCGCGGACCAGCTGGCCGGCGAGGTCGTCGCTGCCGGGGGCGAGGTCCACACCTCCACCCGGGCGACAGGCATCGAGCAGAAGGCCGGCCGGATCCGGGTCCTGACCGATCGGACGTCGTACGACGTCGACAGGCTGGTGCTGTGCGGCGGGCTCCAGGCAGACCGGCTCGGCCGGCTGGCCGGCGGTGCTGCCGCGCCTCGCATCGTGCCCTTCCGTGGCGAGTACATGGCGGTCGCCACCGGCAAGCAGGAGCTCGTGCGGGGCATGGTCTACCCCGTTCCCGACCCGAGGTACCCGTTCCTGGGCGTGCACTTCACCCGCCGGGTCGACGGTGGTCTCGAGGTCGGCCCCAACGCCGTCCTCGCGCTGCACCGCGACTCCTACCGTCGCTCGGCGGTGCGTCCCGCCGACGTCGCCAGCATCGCGAGCTGGCCCGGCACCTGGCAGATGGCCCGACAGCACTGGCGCACCGGCGTCCGCGAGGTCCGCGGATCGCTGTCGACACGCAGCTACATGCGCAGCGCCCAGCGCTACGTCCCGTCGATCGGGGCCGAGGACGTGGTCCGGGCGGGCTTCGGCATCCGCGCGCAGGCGGTCGATCGCGACGGCTCCCTCGTCGACGACTTCCGGATCGACCGGGACGGCGGCGTGGTGAGCGTGCGGAATGCGCCCTCGCCGGCGGCGACGTCCAGCCTGGCGATCGCGGAGCACGTCGTCGCGCAGATCCTCACGGCATGATGGGAGACGTGCCTGCCCTGCTGCCGATGCTCGCCTCGCCGGGAACGTACGTCCCGCCCGGCGAGGAGTGGTCCCACGAGGTCAAGTGGGACGGCATCCGCGCCCTCGCCACGGTCGGGGCCGACGCGGTCGGGCTGGTCAGCCGCAACGGCAACGCCATCACGCCGGCCTGGCCGGAGGTCGCCCGACGTCCGGGGCTCCAGGCGGGGACCGTCGTGGACGGCGAGATCATCGCGCTCAACGAGCGTGGGGTGCCGGACTTCCGGGTCCTGATGGACCGGATGCACGTCCGCAGGGCCGCGACCGTCGCCCGGCTGGCGGAGCGCGCCCCGGCGACCTTCATGGTCTTCGACCTGCTCCGCCTCGCAGGCCAGGACCTCTGCGGGCTGCCGCTGGAGGAGCGCCGCAGGATGCTGGCCGACCTGGATCTCGCGGCGGCCGGCTGGCAGGTCCCGCAGGAGTACGACGACGGGGCGATGCTGCTGCAGGCGACCCGGGCACAGGGGCTCGAGGGAATCGTGAGCAAGCGCCGGAGCTCGACCTACCGGCCGGGGGAGCGCAGCCCGCACTGGCTGAAGTTCGCCCACCGCCACCGCGCGTCGTACGTCGTCGGCGGCTGGCGATCGCAGACCGGGACGAGTGGCCGGCTCGCGGCCCTGCTCGTGGGCGAGCCGACCGCCGACGGGCTGGCCTACCGCGGGCGGGTCGGCAGCGGGATCGGCCCGAAGCAGTCGCGGGTCCTGGCCGATCTCCTCGCCCCGCTGGTCCGGACCGAGAGTCCGTTCGTCGACGAGGTGCCGCGGACCGACGCCGAGGGCACCACCTGGGTGGAGCCAGTGATCGTGGTGGACGTCGACACCCACGGACTCGGGCACGCGCGGCTGCGCCAGCCGTCGTTCCAGGGCGTGCGCAGCGACGTGACCCCTGACGACCTCGCGGCCACGGGGGAGGGCTGATGCCGAAGAAGCCGGAGCACGAACGGACCGAGGTGCACGTCGACGTCGACGGACGCACGCTGCGTCTCACCAGTCTCGAGAAGGTGCTGTACCCGCAGACGGGCACCACCAAGGGCGAGGTGCTCGACTACTACGCACGGATCGCCCCGGTGCTGCTGCCGCACCTCGCCGGCCGTCCGGTCACCCGGATCCGCTGGCCCCACGGCGTCGGCGACATGAGCTTCTTCGAGAAGAACGCTCCGGCGGGCACGCCGAGCTGGGTGCGGACCGTCGAGGTGCCGACGACCGGCAGTCGCGGCCCGAGCCGGCACGGCGACACCCTCCGCTTCCCGATCGTCGACCAGCTCGCGACGCTGGTGTGGGCGGTCAACCTGGCCGCCCTCGAGCTGCACGTGCACCAGTGGACGGTCGACGACGACGGTGAGCCCGCTGGCGCGGACCGGGTCGTGATCGACCTCGACCCGGGCGAACCGGCCGGCCTGCACGAGTGCTGCCAGGTGGCGTTGTTGGCACGCGACGCGCTCGCCGAGCGGGGCCTCGAGACGTTCCCCGTCACCAGCGGCAGCAAGGGCCTGCACCTCTACGCGCCCCTCGCCGACGCGCTGGGCTCGGAAGAGACCAGCGCCCTCGCCAAGGAGATCGCCGAGGAGCTCCAGGGCGCCCGCGGCGACCTGGTCACCGCGACCATGACCAAGTCGCGCCGGCGGGGGAAGGTCTTCCTCGACTGGTCGCAGAACGCCGGGTCCAAGACCACCGTGTCGCCGTACTCCCTGCGGGGGACTCCGCGACCCCAGGTCGCGACACCGGTGACCTGGGACGAGGTGGCCGCGGGCGCCGAGGATCCGCTCGGGCTCGAGCAGTTCTCGATGGCGCAGGTGCTCGAGCGGGTCGAGGAGCACGGCGACCTGTTTGCCGGCTGAGACGCCTACGCGTCGTGGTCGGTCCTCACCCGTCGCTGCGCCGACGCATGGCGTAGACGTCGAACTCCGTCACCACGCCGGCCGGGTCGCCGCCGGTGCCGACCGCGCTGGCGACCTCGGCGGGCAGGGTGGCGTGGTCGGCCTCGTCGAGGGTGGCGTCGATCAGCATCTGGAACTCCGGGGACGGGTGGTCGACCCGCAGTGCGGTCCCCTCGATCCGCCAGCCGTGGCGACCGAGCTCGTCGAACAGGCCCATCAGCGTGGTGTTCTTCTCCGCCGGGATGCCCTCGAAGCCGTCGGCCGCCTCGATCAGGTAGACGGGGCGGGTGACGGCGAGCGTGGCGGCGTCGTACAACGGCACCCACAGGCGCGCGTACTCGTAGACCCGCTTCACGCTCACCCTGCCAGTGTAGGCGGCTGCGCCGACGTCCGCGCGGACGTTCGGGGCAGAGCCGGGGCAGCTCAGGCGGAGCGCAGCGGACGTACCGCGGCAGGATTCACCACGTTGGCCAGGTCGAGCCCTGCGCCGAGGAGCAGCCCGGAACCGACGATGCCCGGCGCATCGACGACGTCGGCCACGATCGCCGTGACGTTGTCGCGCGAGCCCGCATCGAGGGCGGCCCGGACCAGCCACTCGGTCGACATCGAGCGTGCGTCGAGGGCCAGCATCATCTGCACAGCGGCCGGCGAGAGCACGTCGCTGAGACCGTCGCTGCACAGCAACAGGCGATCGCCCGCACGCAGGTCGAGCGGGACGACCACGGGCTCCGGCGTGTGGTCGCCGTCGACCGCCTGCAGCACGACATGGCGGTACGGCGACCGGCTCGCCTCCTCGGCGGTGATCCGCCCGGCATCGAGGAGCTCCTGGACCATGGTCTGGTCGTGCGAGAGCTGGGAGAGCGCGCCCTCGCGGAGCAGGTAGGCACGTGAGTCGCCGACCTGTGCCAGCACGGTGTGGACCCCGTCGGTGAGCACGGCCGTCAGGGTGGTGGCCATGCCGGTGCGGCGCGGGTCGGCGCGGACCCCGGCGGCCAGCTGGTCGTGCGCCTCGCGGGTCGCCGCCCGCAGCAGCCGGCCCGGTTCGAGTCCGGGGTGGGCGAGCACCCGGGCGCTCAGGACGTACGTCGTGGTGGCCGAGGCGACCTCGCCCGCTGCCGCGCCGCCGACGCCGTCGGCCACGCAGAGCAGGTAGGGGCTCGCGAAACCGGAGTCCTCGTTGTGCTCGCGCACGCGCCCGGTGTCGCTCAGCGCGGCGAATCGGAACTGCAGCACGGCGTACCTCCCAGGCGTCAGGGACGACCCCAGCGGGTCACCACCGATGGTGCCCGCTCACCTGTCAAACGTCCATGGTGGCGCCGAGAGTTCCCCGCGGGGAACTCCGCTCGTGGACTACGAGCGGAAGCCGACCTGGCCCGAGGTGCTGCGGCCGATCTCGACGTAGGCGAGCTTCGCCACGGGGACGACGGTGACCTTGCCCTTGGTGTCGGTGAGCGTCAGCACGCCGTTGTCGGCGGCGAGGGCCTCGTTGACCAGCGCGGCGATGCCGTCGTTGGAATTGTCGGCCTCGATGACGAGCTCGCGGGCGGTGTTCTGGATGCCGATCTTGACCTCGACGGTCATGGACACACTCCTCGTTCGGGGGACGGCCGCGCTCGCGGTCCGTCGACACTCATCAGACTAGTCAGCAGGCCCAGCGCCGGCCATGTGGACCCGGTCGAGTCGCTGGACCCTGCCTCACTCGGGGTTTTCGTCGATGAGGGGGTACCCACCGATCCCGCGCCAGGCCAGGCCGGACACGAGCGTGGTCGCCTGGTCCCTGGTGAGACCTGCGAGACCACCGTCGGTGTCCGTCATCCAGAACCGGGCACTGACCTGTGCCATTCCCACGAGGGAGACGGCGAGCAGGCGGGAGGCTGCCGGGGGCAGCGAGGTGTCGTCCTCGATGACGGTTGCGATCAGGTCGGCGCACTCGGTGGTCACCCGGTCGACGTGGCCGCGGACCGCGGGCTCGTTGGTCAGGTCGGACTCGAAGACGAGCCGGAACGCACCGGTGTCGTGGCCGACGTACGCGTAGAACGCATCGATGGTGGCTGCCACCCGCATCTTGTTGTCGTGGGTCGCGGCCAGCGCCTTGCGGCAGTTGTCGATGATCGCGTCGCACGCGGCGTCCAGGATCGCGAGGTACAGCTCGAGCTTGCCCGGGAAGTGCTGGTAGAGGACCGGCTTGGACACGCCCGCCCGCTCGGCGATGTCGTCCATGGCGGCGGCGTGATAGCCCTGCGCCACGAAGACCTCGAGGGCTGCAGCCAGCAGCTGCGCGCGCCGTTCACGGCGGGGGAGCCGTACGCCGCGCCGTCGTGTCTCGTCCAGGTCGAACTGCTCGGTCACCACGCCGTGAGCCTACTCGCTGGTAGCCATCCGGCCGGAGAGGTACCCCTGCGGCGACCCCGTGGTCCAGACGGTGGGACGTGGCGTCCGGCACTTGGACCGGCAGGGACCATGGGAGGAAGGGAACACCCGGGCGGGCCGCAGCGTTACCGCCGAGACGTTCACCCCCTCTGGACCGGACAACTACAGGAGTTACCCCGTGAGCTTTCCCGCGCTGGTCGAGCCGGCCGCCGAGCTGACCATCGACGAGGTCCGCCGCTACAGCCGCCACCTGATCATCCCTGACGTCGCGATGGACGGTCAGAAGCGGCTGAAGAACGCCAAGGTGCTGGTCATCGGCGCCGGTGGCCTCGGCAGCCCCGCCCTGCTCTACCTGGCCGCGGCCGGTGTGGGCACGCTCGGCATCGCCGAGTTCGACGAGGTCGACGAGTCCAACCTGCAGCGCCAGGTCATCCACGGCATGTCGGACCTCGGCAAGGCCAAGGGCCTCTCGGCCAAGGAGTCGATCCTCGAGATCAACCCGCTGGTCACCGTGAACCTCCACGAGGAGCGCCTGGACAACGACAACGTCCTCGAGGTCTTCAAGGGCTACGACCTGATCGTCGACGGCACCGACAACTTCGCGACCCGCTACATGGTCAACGACGCGGCCTACTTCCTCGGGATCCCCTACGTCTGGGGCTCTATCTACCGCTTCGACGGCCAGGCTTCGGTGTTCGCGCCGACCATGGCCGACGACGCCCCCTGCTACCGCTGCCTGTACCCCGAGCCGCCGCCGCCGGGCATGGTCCCGTCCTGCGCCGAGGGCGGCGTGCTGGGTGTGCTGTGCGCCTCGATCGGTTCGATCCAGGTCAACGAGGCCATCAAGCTCCTCATCGGCGCCGGTGACCCGGCCATCGGCAAGCTCGTCATCTACGACGCACTCGAGCTCGAGTGGCGCAAGCTGAAGGTCCGCAAGGACCCCAACTGCGCGCTGTGCGGCGACAACCCGACCGTCACCGGCCTCATCGACTACGACGCCTTCTGCGGTGCGATCTCCGAGGAGGCGGCCGACGCGGCCGTCGACGCGACGATCAGCGTCACCCAGCTCGCCTCGATGATCAAGGAGCGCGAGGAGGGCAGCCGTGACTTCGTCCTCGTCGACGTGCGCGAGCCCGCCGAGGCCGAGATCAACCACATCCCCGGTGCCGTGCTGATCCCGAAGGGCGACTTCCTCAACGGATCCGCCCTGGGACAGCTGCCGTCGGTCGACTCCGGCAAGCAGCTCGTGCTGCACTGCAAGAGCGGTGTGCGTTCGGCCGAGTGCCTCGCGATCGTCAAGGGCGCGGGCTACGACGACGCCGTCCACGTCGGTGGCGGCGTGGTCGCCTGGGTCAACCAGATCGACCCGAGCCAGCCCACCTACTGAGGTTCGACACAGGAGCCCCGTCCTCGCCGGACGGGGCTCCTGTCGTCTGCGGACCTGTCCGGGACGTGTTGAATGGCCCCGTGGACGAGGGGTACGTCGAAGCGGTGCTCGCGCTGGTCGAGCAGATCCCGGCCGGCCGGATCACGACGTACGGCGCGCTGGCGGCCGTCGTCGGAGGCGGGCCGCGCCAGGTGGGGTCGGTGATGGCGAGGTACGGCGGCCCGGTGCCGTGGTGGCGGGTGGTGCGCGCCGATGGCACGCTCCCGCCCAGCCACGGCGACCGGGCCCGTGGTGCCTACCTGGCCGAGGGCACGCCGCTGAAGCTCAGCGGCGGCCTCGACCTGTCACGGGCCTTCTGGGATCCCGTGACGGGGGACTGAGCTCAGCCGAGCGCGGCGATGGCCGCGTCGTAGTCGGGCTCGGTGGCGATCTCGGGGACGAGCTCGGTGTGCAGGACGTTGCCGTCGGCGCCGACGACGACGACCGCGCGGGCGAGCAGGCCCTCGAACTTGCCGTCGACGAGCTTCACGCCGTAGTCGTCACCGAAGGACGTCCGGAAGCCGGAGGCCGTGGTGACGTTCTCGATGCCCTCGGCGCCGCAGAAGCGGGCCTGCGCGAACGGCAGGTCCTGCGAGACGTTGATGACGGTCGTGTTCTCGAGGCCGGCGGCCAGCTCGTTGAACTTCCGCACGCTCGCGGCGCACACGCCCGTGTCGACGCTCGGGAAGATGTTGAGCACGGCGCGCTGACCCTCGGAGAGGGACACGGCGGCGAAGTCGGATCCGACGAGCTCGAAGGTGGGCGCAGCAGCGCCGACCGCGGGGAGGTCGCCGACAGTGTTGACGGGGTTGCCCCCGAGTGCAGTGGTAGCCATGCCCTGATGTCTAGCAGGTCGCGCGACATCCTCCGTCACCGGAGCCGACCGAGGAGGCCGACAGCCTTGCGGACCTCGAGCAGTCGCCGCTCCCAGGTGATGCCCACGACGGTGAGCAGAGCACCGGCCAGCCCGATCCAGACCCACTTGGGGAAGTCGCCCGCATAGGGCCCGAGCTCGCGGAACACGATCGCTGCGCCGATGCTCGCGCCGACGAGGAGCGGAGCGCTCCAGCGAAGGGCGGCACCGGCGACGGTGAGGGCCAGACAGGCGGCGCCGAGCACCAGGGCGCGGAGCGAGACCGGGTCGTCGAGCACCCACAGGAGCGAGGGGACGGTGGCGAGCAGCAGGCCAGGCAGAAGTGCTTCGGCGGTGCCGACCGCGGGCGAGTGCTGCATCCGCCACAGGCCGAGGGCGACCAGGCCTGCGGCCAGCGGCAGCGTGTAGGGCTCCGGCTCGAACACGTCGAGGTCGAACAGGCGCACCCACGTCGCGAGCAGGAGCAGCACGCCCCCGAGCCAGGCGAGTCCGCGGCGGGACTTGTTGACCAGCGCGGTGGCGCACACGAGGAACCCCAGGACGGCCAGCCACAGCGCGGTGTAGCCGCCCGGGTCGGCGGTCGCGGCCAGCGAGACCGGGAACAGTACCGACGCGGTGAGGGCAGCGGGGATCTCGACGTCCTCGCTGGCGAACGCGACCGCCAGCACACCGACGGCGAGCAGGACCGGGAGGGAGACCCAGGCCGCGTCTCCTCCGGCCACGTGCACAGCGGCGGCGACGCCCATCGCCACCAGGGGGGAGACGGCGAGCCGGCCGACGACCCGGGTTCCGGCTTCGCGGCCGATCACCGCGAGGACGAGGGCGACCGCGCAGGCCATTGCACCGACCGCGGCGCCGAGCACGTCGCTCGGCAGGGCGGCGATGCTCGCGACGGCCGCCAGGGAAGCGGCGCTCGCCGCGAACCAGACGGACTGGGCGCCCTTGGTCGTCAACGCGAAGGTGGTGCTGACAGCCGCCGTCAGGACGAGGACAGCGACGGGCAGGGCCAGCGCCACGTCGTACGACGTGAGAGTGGTGGCGCCGCCGAGACCGACCGCGATCGCCGCGACCCGGGCCCACACGGCCAGGGCGGAGCGGCCGCGGTCAGCAGGAAGAAGGGCGACGAACGCGAGCACCACGAGGACCGACGGCACCAGCAGCAGCGGCTCGGTGGCCGGATCGGACCCGGTGAGGATCAGGTCGAAGGGCTCGGCGTAGGCGGTCCGAGTGGATTCCGCCCAGCGGACGAGAGCGACGGCGGCCGTGGTGAGGGACAGGCCGATCAGGATCAGGCTGCCCGCGGCAGCAGGGGCGATCGCGATGACCCGGACCAGCCGCGGCAGGACCGCCAGGCCGACGACCCAGGCGGCGGTGACGGAGAGGGCGACGATCCCGAGGGTGGAGGCATCGGTGTCGACGCTCGGCAGGGTCAGCACGACCGTGACGACCATGGCCGCGCAGCTCGCACCGGCGAGGAGAAGGTGCTGGTGGCGCACGACCAGGCCGGGGACGAGCATCGCCGAAGCGGTGACGAGGAGCGACCACCCGTTGCCGTCCGACCACAGCCGGTGGAGATCGGGATCGATCAGTGCCTGCGAGGTCGCCAGTGAGGCAGCTCCGAACCAGGCGATGGCGCCGGCCGCGGCTGTCGACCACTGGAGGACCGGGAGGCCGACAGCGCGGCCGACGAGCACGGTGAGGATCGCGGCGCCCGTCAGCAGGTGGCCGGCGATGAGTCGGTGGTCGGTGGTGTCGACCGCGCCGGCGTACCCGACGAGCAACGCGATGCCGGCGATGACCTGGGGGGCGACGAGGCGGGGCTGGTCGCCGATCCGGACGACGGAGAGGACGACGGCTGCGACGGCGACGACCAGGCCGGCCGCGAGAGTGATGCCACCGTCACCGCCCGCACCGAACCATCCGGCGGCCCCGGCGCCGAAGACGTCCAGCGCGAGCATCCCGAGCGCGACCACGATGAGCGACTCGCCGGCGACACGGAGGCCGGCCCGGTGCAGCAGCAACGCAGACGTGCTGGCCGTGAGCGTGAACCCGCCCAGCACCGCGGTCCGCCCGCCGACGCCGAGCGCCGACCACGACACGGCGAGGAAGATGACCGCGGCGACCAGCAGGCAGAAGGCGCCCAGGCCCAGCAGGATCTTGGGGACCGAGGAGACGAGGACGCCGCTGCGCTCGGGGCGCGGGCCGTCGGCAGGCGGGTACGACGTCGGCGGCAGCGGCGGAGGTGCCACCCCGACCGGCGCCAGCTTGGGGAGCGGGTCGGCGCTCGGCGGCACCAGGGGACCACCGAGGCTGCTCACTCGGGTCGCCTCAGGCACGCCCGCCTCGACGGCCGTGGGTCGGTCGTGGAACGCGTCGGTCGCCGCGCGCAGGTCAACGACGAGCTCGTCGGCGCGGCGCAGCGTCCGGAAGAGGTCGACCGCGAGCGGGTGCCGGACCAGGAGATCGCAGGTCGGGCACACGGGAACGCCCGACGGCAAGGAGGACCGGCAGTCGGGGCAGAGGGCGGGATCGGCGTAGCGCATGTCTCCATTGGGCCAGACGCGGCGGCCCCGTGGCATCGGTTCGGGACTCAGGCCCGCTGAGCATGCGTACTCACCCCGGGCGGGAATGGGGCGGCGGGCGGGGGCAGTTTCACCGCCCAGGCGGTGAAACTGCCCCTGAGCGCATGAAACTCCGTGTGCCCAGAGGCAGTTTCGTGAGCCCAGTCGACCGACCCGGTGGCGGACCTCGTTCCTCCACAGGTGAGTCCCCAAGGTGGGGACGACGAGGGGAAACCTGTGGAGGGGGGACGGCTTCCTGTGGAGGACACGCCGACGATCGGTGGAGGAGCGAGAAAGGCTGTCAAACAAAGGGCAAACCCCTTGCCAACAGTCGTCGGACGGGCGTAGAACTTCTCCCACGCACTCCTCCGGGAGAGCGGGATCCGCCGGAAGGCGAGGATCCAGACGGCCAGGCCGGAACCCTTCGGGGTGCTGGCGAGGCGGCCCCTCACGGGGACGCCGGCCGCGCGAGCCGGGTGACGAGGTTCGTGGGATCCGAGCAGCCAGTGGGTCGACCGGGAGCGTCACCAGTACTGGTCACCTGAAGGGCCCTTGTGACTCATACTCACGAGGGCCCTTCGTCCATTTCCAGGGGCGAGCCCGGACGGCAGACTGGGCGCATGGAGAAGCCGCCGCTCGCCGTACAGCTGGATCTCGAGCCGCACCCGGAGGGTGGCTGGTACCGCCGGACCTGGGCGGCCGACACGACGGTGACCCTCGCGGACGGCCGAGTGCGGCCCACGGCGACGCTGATCCACTTCCTGCTGCCGGCAGGGGAGTCCTCGGCGTGGCACCGGGTGCGGTCCGACGAGATCTGGCTGGCGCACCGGGGGACGGTGACCGTGGAGCTCGGTGGGAGCGGGTCGGCGCCCGAGCCCGGGGAGCGGCTGGTGGTCGGGGTGGAGACGCTGCAGGCGCTGGTCCCGGCGGACGTGTGGCAGCGGACGCTGGTCTCCGATGCCGACGCCCTCGTCAGCTGTCTGGTCTCGCCGGGCTTCGACTTCGCCGACTTCGAGCTGGTCTGAGAGTGGCTTGGCAGGCCTGATCGGATTCTGTCGGGACGGGATGGTTGAGTGACGCCCGTGGACCAGGGGAGCGGGCAGCGCCGTTACGTGCTGAAGCAGGCGCCGGCTCCGGGGCCGGCGCCCGAGCTCGACGAGCACCAGCGCAGCGTGGTGGACCACCCGGGCGGGCCGCTGCTCGTGCTCGCCGGACCGGGCACCGGCAAGACGACGACCCTCGTCGAGGCGATCGTCGACCGGATCGAGCGCCGTGGTGCCGATCCCGACTCGGTCCTCGCGCTGACCTTCTCGCGCAAGGCCGCCGACCAGCTGCGGGACCGGGTCAGCGCGCGGCTCGGCCGCACCACCGGGCAGCAGCTGAGCTCGACCTTCCACTCCTTCGCCTATGCCCTGGTGCGCCGCTACGCCCCCGCAGAGCTCTACGAGGCTCCGCTCCGGCTGCTCTCGGCGCCCGAGCAGGACGTCGTCCTGCGCGAGCTGCTCACCGATCACCCCGAGTCGGTCCGCTGGCCCGACCGCTTCCGGCAGGCCATGGCGACACGCGGCTTCGCCCGCGAGGTCCATGCCGTCATCGGGCGGGCCCGCGAGAAGGGCCTGGACGGCCACGACCTGCGCGCGCTGGGCGAGGCCGAGGACCTGGACGAGTACGTCGCCGCGGGGCTCTTCCTGGAGCAGTACCTCGACTCGCTCGACAGCCTGGGCGCCACCGACTACGCAGATCTGATTCGCCGGGCCCGGATCGAGGCCGAGGACCACCGCGAGGAGCTCCGGGCGCGGTTCCAGCACGTCTTCGTCGACGAGTACCAGGACACCGACCCGGGGCAGGTCGCGCTGCTGCGCGCCATCGCGGGTGACGGTCGCAACCTGGTCGTGGTCGGCGACCCGCACCAGTCGATCTATGCGTTCCGCGGCGCCGAGGTGCGCGGCATCCTCGAGTTCCCGACCCAGTTCCCGCAGGCGGACGGCGCACCGGCCGACGTGGTGGCGCTGCAGACGACGCGGCGCTTCGGGGCCGACATCCTCGGGCCGGCCCAGCGGATCGCGGCGCGCCTCCCCTTGCACGGATCGATCCCCGCGGAGGTGCGCTCCGCCTTCCTGGCTCCGCGCTCGCAGAGCGAGGTGAACGGGCTGGTCCAGGTCCGCACCTTCGACACCGAGCGGGCCGAGGTCGAGCACCTCGCCGACATGCTCCGGCGCGCCCACCTCGAGGACGGGATGTCCTGGGACGACATGGCGGTACTGGTCCGGTCCGGGCGGGCGTCGCTGCCGGCCCTGCGCCGCGGCCTGGCTGCCGCCGGCGTCCCGGTGGACATCGCGCGCGACGAGATCCCGCTGGTGCAGGAGCCTGCGGTCGCCTCGCTCCTCGCAGCGCTGCGCGCGGTGGCCGACCCCGAGGGCGAAGGCGTCGAGGAGCTGCTCGCCGGGCCCCTCGGGGGACTCGACGCGACCGAGGTCCGAGCGCTCACCCGACGCCTGCGTGCTGTCGAGCCTGACCGGCCGGTTCGCGAGCTGCTGCGCGCGGCGGTGTTCGACGCCGACGCGACCGCACTCGGCGCGCGGATGGCCGCTGCTCGGGAGCTGCTCGAGGACGGTGCCAGCGCCGAGGCCGTGCTGTGGGCGCTCTGGGATGCCTCGCCGTGGCAGGAGCGGCTCACCGCCGCCATCGCTCGCGGCGGCCCGGCCGCCCGTCTGGCCCACCGTGACCTCGATGCGCTGTGCGCACTGTTCGAGGCGGTCGCCCGGGTCGAGGAGCAGCGCGACCACACCGCGGTCGAGACCTTCCTCGACACCCTCCTCGCGCAGGAGGTCCCGGGGGACACCCTGGCTGAGCGTGGTGTGCGAGGAGCTTCGGTCCGCCTCCTCACCGCCCACCGCGCCAAGGGGCTGGAGTGGGACCTGGTCGCGATCGCCCACGTCCAGGAGCAGGGCTGGCCCGACCTGCGGTTGCGCGGCTCGCTGCTGGGCGCTGACCGGATCGGTGCCGACGGACTGGTGGACCTCCCGACCCGCGGCGCGCTGCTGGCCGAGGAGCGCCGACTCTTCTACGTCGCCGTCACCCGGGCGCGGACCCGTCTGGTGGTCACCGCCGTCCGCTCCAGCGACCCGGACGGCGAACAGCCGTCGCGCTTCCTCGAGGAGCTCGAGCCGGGCGACGCCGAGCAGCCGTCGGTCCGGCACGTGGTCGGTCGGCCCCGCCGACCGCTGTCACTGCAGGGCATCGTCGCCGAGCTGCGCCGAGTGGTCGCCGACCCCGACAGCCCCGAGGCGTTGCGGACCTCGGCCGCCGAACGGCTGCACCTGCTCGCCGGGGCGGAGGTCGGCGGGCGTCCGGTGGCGCCCTACGCCGACCCGTCTTCGTGGTGGGGCCTCCGTTCGGCCACGCGGAGCGTCGTACCCATCCGTCCGGACGACCGGCCGATCTCGCTCTCGGCGAGTGCCCTGTCGGGCCTCCTCGAGTGCCCGGCCAAGTGGTTCCTCGAGAGGGAGGCCGGCGGATCGCGGGTCAGCTCGACCAACCAGGGTTTCGGCACGATCGTGCACGCGCTCGCCGACCGGCTCCACAAGCAGGAGGTCGAGCCCGACCTCGACGAGCTGATGACCCACGTCGACGAGGTCTGGGGGCGCATGGAGTTCCGTACGCCGTGGAGTGCGGCCCGGGAGCGGGAGGCGATCCAGGACTGCCTGCGGCGCTTCCTGTCGTGGCACACGCGTCCGGGTGCGCGCGTCGTGATCGCCACCGAGCAGAAGGTCCGCGCGACGGTGAGCCTGCCCGACGGGACCAGCGTGACGCTCACCGGCGAGGCCGACCGTCTCGAGCTCGACGAGGCGGGGGACGTCGTCGTCGTGGACCTCAAGACCGGCAAGTACGGCCCGACCAAGCAGGAGATCCTGGAGCACCCGCAGCTCGGGCTCTACCAGCTCGCCGTCGACGCGGGGGCGCTCGCGGACGTCGAGGGGGTCCCGGACGGCGCAGGCGCCGGTGGCGCCGAACTGGTCCAG
Organism: Nocardioides sp. Root190; assembly: GCF_001428565.1. Taxonomy (GTDB): domain Bacteria; phylum Actinomycetota; class Actinomycetes; order Propionibacteriales; family Nocardioidaceae; genus Nocardioides. Next base: position 100,538 of record NZ_LMIA01000011.1, read on the forward strand.
CTCCGGCTGGGCAAGGACCTGCCGCGGATCGACAGCCAGGGTGAGCCCGAGTTCATCGAGGAGCAACTGACGCGCGCGGTGGCCGCCGTTCGTGCCGAGGAGTTCGCCGCGCGCCCTTCCGCGAGTCCGCAGAACGGCCACTGCCGGTACTGCTCCTTCCAGCCCATCTGCCCTGCGTTCTCGACCGGATCGGTGTTGTCGTGAAGTACTCCACCCCCGACCAGCTCCGGGACCTGATGGGCGTCGACTGGACCTTCAGCGAGGAGCAGTTCACCGCGGTCACCGCCGACCTGGAACCCGCGGTGATCATCGCCGGCGCCGGGTCCGGCAAGACCGCCGTGATGGCGGCACGGGTGCTGTGGTTGGTGGCCAACGGCCTGGTCGAGCCCCAGCAGGTGCTCGGGCTGACCTTCACCACCAAGGCCACCGGCGAGCTGCAGCACCGCATCCGTGAGTCGCTGCAACGCGCCGGCCTGCTCGGAGGGCTCCGCCCGGTCGACGACGAGAACGACGAGCCCGCCGTCGCGACGTACCACTCCTACGCCTCCAACCTGCTGCGCGAGCACGGCCTGCGGATCGGTCACGAGCCGGACACGCGCCTGATCGCCGATGCCCAGCGGTTCCAGCTCGCCGCCCGGGCGATCAGCAGGTACGACGCGCCGATCGACCTGCTCAGCGACCACCCGGACACCGTCGTGAAGGCGTTGCTGTCCCTCGACGCGGAGATGTCCGAGCACCTGTGCAGCCTGGAGATGGTCCGTGAGCAGGACCGCCGGGACCGACAGGCGTTCTCGACCGAGCTGCTCACGAGCCGGGCGAAGAAGCCGCTGCAGGACGCCATCACCGTGATCGACAGGCGGACCGAGCTGCTCGGTCTCGTCGAGGGCTACCGCTCCCTCAAGGCCGACCTCGGGCTCATGGACTTCTCCGACCAGATCGCCCTCGTGGCGCGCCTCGCCGACGAGCACCCTGAGGTGGGCGCGGGGGAGCGCGAGAGCTACCGGGTGGTGCTGCTCGACGAGTACCAGGACACCTCGGTCGCCCAGGCGCTGATGCTGCGGCGGCTGTTCGGCGGCGCTCACGCCGTGATGGCGGTGGGCGACCCCAACCAGGCGATCTACGGGTGGCGGGGTGCCTCGGTCTCGAACATCCTGCAGTTCAACCTCGACTTCCCGCTGGCCGACGGCCCGGCTCCGACGTACCAGCTCGCGACCAACCGTCGCTCGGACCGGCGCATCCTCGAGGTGGCCAACCACCTCGCGCAGCCGCTGCTCGACGCGAGTCCCAGTGTGGTGCGGCTGGAGGCGAAGCCGGACGCGGGCGAGGGGGAGGTCCGCGCGCGGGTGCACAACACCTACGACGAGGAACTCGTCTGGCTCGGTGAGGAGGTCGCAGCCGCCCATGCCAGCGGGACGGACTGGGCGAAGATCGGTGTCCTCGTCCGCGACAACCGGCACGCCGCGGACGTCTTCGATGCGCTGACGGCGGTCGAGATCCCGGTCGAGATCGTCGGACTCAAGGGTCTGCTGCGCCTGCCCGAGGTCTCCGAGGTGCTGGCCAGCCTGACCCTGATCCACGACGTCACCGCCAATGCAGCGCTGCTCACCCTCCTGACCGGACCCCGCTGGCAGATCGGCCTGCGGGACCTCGCGCTGCTCGGCAGCCGCGCCGGGGAGCTGGCGGGCGGACGCCCGGCCCGCCCCGACGAGCTCCAGGAACAGCTCGCGCAGGCCGTGGCGCTGGGGGATCCGATCGAGGTGCCGGCGCTGTGCGACGCCCTCGAGTCGCCCGGTGAGGCGGACTACTCGCCCGAGGCTCGGGAGCGGTTCGTCCTGCTGGCCGCCGAGCTCCGCCGCCTCCGCACGGCTGCTGGCGAGCCGGTCCTCGACCTGGTCCGCCGCATCATCGAGGTGACCGGCATCGACGTGGAGCTGGCGTCCTCGGTCAGCCCTGCCGCCGCCGCCCGGCGCGACAACCTCGACCTGTTCGTCAAGGCCGTCTCGGAGTTCACCGGGCTCGACGGGCGGACCGACCTCGGAGCGCTGCTGTCCTGGCTCGAGGCGGAGGACGACACCGGGCAGGGCCTCGACGTCGCGGTCCCGACCGAGGCCGACTCGGTGAAGCTGCTGACCGTCCACCGCTCGAAGGGGCTGGAGTGGGACGTCGTGCTGATCCCCGGCGTCAGCGACAAGAAGTTCCCGGTGACCGGACTGCGGCCGACCTCCCTGACGACGCCGGGGGTGCTGCCGACAGCCCTGCGCGGTGACGCGAGGGACATGCCCCAGCTCCGGGCACACACCGCCGCCGGCATCAAGGAGTACGACGAGGACCGCCGCGCGCACCAGCGGCTCGAGGAGCTGCGCCTCGGCTACGTCGGCTGGACCCGCGCCCGGCACCGGCTGCTCGTCTCGTGCTGGCGTTTCCGTCCCGGCCTGAAGAAGGGCGTCGGTCCCTCGGCCTACCTGGCGACGACCCGCGACGCGATGGCGACCTGGGGCGCCGAGCCCGATGCCTGGCTCGAGGCACCTGACGACGAGCCGTCGCCGTACGCCAGTCTCGACCCGGACCTCGACTGGCCGATCAACCACCACACGCCCGAGGTGGTCCGCCGGGCCGCCGCGGCCGAGGCGGTGCGTGCTGCCGGCCCGCCGCAGCCGTCCGAGGATCCCGTGGTGCAGCGCTGGGACGACGAGATCCAGCGGTTGCTGGAGGAGGCGCGTTCCGAGCGGGTGCTGCAGGTCGAGGTGCCGCTGCCTGCGTCCCTGCCCGCGACCGCACTGAGTCGTCTGCGTGACGACCCGGCCGCGTTCGCCCGCGAGCTCGCCAGGCCGATGCCGCGGCCTCCGGCCCCGGCTGCCAGGTTCGGAACCCGCTTCCACGCGTGGGTCGAGGCCCGGTTCGGCCAGCAGGGCCTGTTCGAGCCCGACGACCTCTCCGGACGCGCCGACGCCGGGATCGACGACGACTCGGACCTCAAGGAGCTCATCGCGACCTTCGAGAAGGGACCGTTCGCTGCGCGGGTCCCGACAGCGATCGAGGCGCCCTTCGCGTTGGTGCTGACGGCGCCCGACGGGTCCCGCCAGGTCGTGCGCGGCCGGATCGACGCCGTGTACGACGAGCCGGACGGCTCGGTCCTCGTGGTGGACTGGAAGACGAGCCATCGGCAGGACGCCGATCCGCTCCAGCTCGCGCTCTACCGGCTGGCGTGGGCCGAGCTGCACGGTGTCGCGATCGATCAGGTGCGGGGCGCCTTCCACTACGTGCGCTCCGGGCAGCTCGTGGTCCACGACGACCTTCCCGACCGGGCGGGCATCGAGCGCCTGCTGGGTGAGCCCGACCGGTGACTGCGAGCTGAGACGGCGGGCGGAGACTGCGGGCGGTGGGTTCAGGCCCGCCGGACCACGATCCGGGGAGGTTGGGCCAGGGACTGGCCGACGACGCAGTAGCGCTCGCTCGCCGTGGCGAGGCGTTCGAGATCGCTGTCCGACGCGTCCGTGTCGAGGGTGATCACGACCTCGATGTCGCGGACCCCGACCGGTGCTGAGCGATCGACACCGAGCGTGCCGCGCGCGTCCCACCAGGCGTCGGCGGCGAGCTCCGCGGAGCGGATGTCGACCCCCATCGCGGTGGCGACCGCGCGCAGGGTCACACCGGCGCAGGCAAGGACCGCCTCGAGCAGGAGGTCCGCCGAGCACGCGTCCTCGCCGGTGCCACCGGTCGCGGTGTGGAGACCGGCGCGGATCGGCCCGGCGAAGCCGTCGACCGTCGCAGTGACCTCGGTGTCCCGGTAGTCACCACGCGCCGAGCTCGGGATCCTGGCGGTGCCGGGATCGGACCGGTACCGCTCCTTGAGGGGTGCCTGGGCAGCTCGCAGCGAGGTGGCGTCCATGTTCCAAGGTAGCCCCGGAGACCCGATGACCCGGTGCACCCACCCGGCCGTCGAGGTCGACTGCACCGCGGCGGGCCGTGTCGACACGGCCGCGGGCGGCCTGTTCGACCCACGGTGCCCAGCAGCCGTGCGGCAGCCCTTGGACGTGCTCATCTAGGCTCGCGGACGTGACCCACCCGCACCTCTCGCTCGTCGCCGACCCGCATGAACGACTCGGACTGCACCGCTCCGACGAGGCCTGGCTCGACGAGCGGTGGGCCGACCCGACCAGCCGCGTCCTGGTCATCTCCGGGACCCGGGTGCGCCCGGGTGCCGAGGGCCTGGAGTGGGTGCCGAGCGAGATGGCGCCCGACGGCGTACGACTGCTGCTCGGGGAGCGCGACGGAAACACCTGGTGGGGCGTGATCGTCCCCGGCGACCTCGCGAAGGCCGAGCCGGACCGCTGGTTGCCGCTCCGTGGCCTCCTGGCGTTCCTGTCGGGTGACGCGGTCGCGCAGGCACCGCTGGTCTTCCACGCCCTCGGGCTCGCCGAGTGGCACTGGGCGCACCGGCACTGCCCGCGGTGCGGTGGCGTGCTCGTGCCGCGTGCGGCGGGGCACGAGCAGGTCTGCCAGAGCTGCGGCAAGCCGCAGTTCCCTCGCTCCGACCCGGCAGTGATCATGCTGATCACGGCGGGTGAGCCGGGCAGTCCCGACGAGCGCTGCCTGCTCGGCCGCGGTGCGACCTGGCCCGAGGGCCGGTTCTCCACCCTCGCGGGCTTCTGCGAGCCGGGGGAGTCCCTGGAGGACGCCGTACGCCGCGAGGTGCTGGAGGAGACCGGCGTCGTGGTCGGTGACGTCGAGTACTTCGGCAACCAGCCGTGGCCGCTGCCGTCGAGCCTGATGATCGGCTTCCACGGACGTGCGGTCAGCGAGGAGATCCACCTCGACGACGCCGAGGTGGAGGAGGCGCAGTGGGTGACCCGCGAGCAGATGCGGGCCGGCGCCGAGGACGGATCGCTGGTGCTCCCGGGCGGTGTCTCGATCAGCCGGTCGCTGATCGAGTCGTGGTACGGCGAACAGTTGCCCGGCAGCTGGTGAGGCTCAGGCGCTGAGCGACTCGAGCTTGGCCTTGACCTGGGCGATGCTCGGGTTCGTCTGAGCGGTTCCGTCGGCGTACACGAGCGTCGGCACGGTCTGGTTGCCGTTGTTGGCGGACTCCACGATCGCGGCCGCTTCGGGCTGCTGCTCGATGTCGACCATGTCGAAGGCGATGCCCTCACGGTCGAGCTGGCTCTTGAGCCGCTTGCAGTAGCCGCACCACGGTGTGGTGTACATCGTGAAGGAGCTCATCGAAGTGTCGCCTCCGGCGTCTAGGGTCTGTTTCGCCACGTCCTGTGTCGGCACAGTCGGTGCTCTCACCCAACCACGCCCGTGAAGGAGTTGTTCCACCGGATGTCCGCGGTGTCCCAGCCCATCGAGCAGCTGCTCTCCGCCCTCGACCCCGAGCAACGGGAGGTGGCCGAGACCCTGCGCGGGCCGGTGCGGGTGCTCGCCGGCGCGGGAACGGGCAAGACCCGCGCGATCACCCACCGGATCGCGCACGGCGTGATGTCCGGGGTCTACGCCCCGACCGAGGTCCTCGCCGTCACCTTCACCACCCGGGCGGCGGGCGAGCTCCGACAGCGGCTGCGGACCCTGGGGGCGCCCGGCGTCCAGGCGCGCACGTTCCACAGCGCGGCGCTGCGGCAGCTGCGCTACTTCTGGCCACACATCCACGGCACCGAGCTGCCCGAGCTCACCGAGTCCAAGATCGGGATGCTCGCGGCGGCCTGCCGGACCATCGGGGTGCGCACCGACCAGGCCCTGCTGCGCGACCTCGCCTCCGAGATCGAGTGGGCCAAGGTCAGCAACGTCGGGGCCGACGACTACGCCCGGATCGCGCCGGCCAAGGGACGCGGCGTCTCCGACCAGACGCCCGAGGCGATCGGCCGGGTGATGGCGGCCTACGAGGACGTCAAGCGCTCCCAGGGCCGGATGGACATGGAGGACGTCCTGCTCCTCACCGCAGGCTTGCTGGCGACCGACGAACGCGTCGCGGCGCAGGTGCGTCGGCAGTACAAGTGGTTCGTCGTGGACGAGTTCCAGGACGTCTCGCCACTGCAGTCGGCACTGCTCGACCTCTGGCTCGGTGGCCGCGACGAGCTCTGCGTCGTGGGCGATCCCGCGCAGACGATCTACTCCTTCGCGGGCGCCGATGCGACCTACCTCCGCAACTTTCCGAAGAAGTACGACGGCACCACCTCCATCGAGCTGGTGCGCAACTACCGCTCGACCCCGCAGGTCGTCTCCGAGGCCAACAAGCTCCTGGCCGGGACCACCAGCGCTGGTGTGGAACTGCGCTCCCAACAGCCGTCCGGGTCCGCCGTCCGGTTCGTGGGGGAGTCCGACGAGGTGGCCGAGGCCAAGGCCGTGGCCGACCGGGTGGCACGCCTGCACCGGGCCGGGACGCCGTACGGCGAGATGGCGGTGCTGTTCCGGATCAACGCCCAGTCCGAGACCTTCGAGGACGCGCTGACCGACCGGGCGATCCCCTACGTCATCCGGGGCGCGGCGCGCTTCTTCGAGCGCCGTGAGGTCCGCGAGGCGGTCACCCGGCTGCGCGGCGCCGCGCGCTCCGGCGAGGCCGATGCGAGCGGTCCGTGGGTCGAGGTGGTGCGGGCGGTGCTGGCCGGGATGGGCTGGTCCGCCGAGCCGCCCACCACCCGTGGCCAGTCCCGCGACCGCTGGGAGTCCTTCCAGGCACTGGTCGACCAGGCCGAGGAGTTCTCCTCCGCCCAGGGCATCGAGGCCTCGGTCGGCACCTTCGTCGACGAGCTCGACCGTCGCGCGGCCGAGCAGCACGCGCCGACCGCGGACGGCGTGACCCTGGCGACCTTCCACGCCTCCAAGGGGCTGGAGTGGGACGCCGTGTTCTGCTGCGGCGTGCAGGACGGCACGGTGCCGATCACCTACGCGAGCCAGGAGGGCGCGCCCCCGGGCGCGGTCGAGGAGGAGCGCCGTCTGCTCTACGTCGGGATGACCCGGGCCCGCAGCGAGCTCAGCGTCTCCTGGTCCGCCGCGCGCAACCCCGGGCAGGCCGCCCGTCGCTCGCCCTCGCGCTTCCTCCTCCCGTTGCTGCCGGCCTCCCAGCAGCCGCACGCCACCAAGGGACGGACCAAGGTGGCGCGGTGCCGCGACTGTCTCCAGCCGCTCGGCAGCGCCGCCGAGAAGAAGCGGGGCCGGTGCTCCCACCACCCGGTGCGCTACGACGAGCAGCTCTTTGAGCGGCTCAAGCAATGGCGTCTGGAGACCGCGCGCGAGGGTGGTGAGGACGGCAAGTCGGTGCCGGCGTACGTCGTGTTCACCGACGCCACGCTCGAGCTGATCGCGGAGCAGAAGCCGACCTCGATCACGGCGCTGGGGAAGGTCAGCGGGGTCGGTCCGAACAAGATCGAGAAGTACGGCGAAGCGGTGCTCGAACTCGTTTCAGAAAATCCTTGAAAAAACTCCGATAAATGATTTGCACGGCCTGATACGCGACCGTTACGGTCGTCAGACAACATCCGCTGCGCATCACAGCCCTGGCACGGCTGGCGCCCCACATGGCACCGAAGGAGGTGGCGACACATGAAGAACATCACGATCATCCCGATGACGTCCGCTTGGCAGCTTTCCCTGCTCGCGCTCGACTGCGCCACCTCTGCTCTCGCGACCCTCGAGGTCCAGGGCTTCGACGTGCGCCTGACGGCGACGCACCCGGCATTTGCCGCGTTCGAAGCTGCTGGCAGCGCCACGGGTGGCGAGCCGACCGCCGTCAAGCGGGACCGCGTCAACGCCGGCATCCCCGCCTACATGGGCAACCGCGACGCCATCGTCGCCCGCGTCCCGGGTTCACCAGCCTGGAGTCCACCGAACTGATCTGAATCAGCTCGGCAGCCTCCAGGCCGCGGAACCCGAAAGACCGGGATCCGCGGCCTTTGTGCTTCTCACGACCTGAGAGCGCGAAGTCGCAGATCCCCACAAGGAAAACGACCAACGCGATCAGGTCATCGAAGAGGAGGTGAAAGCAGATGACGACCAGTGTTCTCGAGCCGACGTTGGACGAGCTGCTGCCGTGCAGGCTGAACGACGCGGAGCTGTGGTTCGCCGAGTCGCCGTCGGATGTCGAGTCCGCCAAGGCGCTGTGCCTGGACTGCCCGGTGGTCCAGCTGTGCCTGTCCGGCGCACTCCAGCGGCGTGAGCCGTGGGGTGTGTGGGGTGGCGAGCTGTTCCTGGCCGGCGCGGTGATCCCGCGCAAGCGGCCCCGGGGCCGGCCGCGCAAAGACGCAGCAGCCTGAACCGAACCCGTAACGAAGTGATCGCAGCAGATCACCAGATTTCACGACAGACCTACTGACAAGGATTCCCACCATGTACAACCTGATGAACGAAGACCTGGCACGCGCGCAGATGTCCGCGCGCCTGGGAGAGGCGCAGCAGCTGCGCGAGGCCACCCGTATGGCCCGCGCCCGCCGCTTGAGCCGCAAGGCCGAGCGGGCAGCGCAGCAGGCTCGCCTCGCCCTCGCTCGCGCTCTCTAGGCTCCGCACTGCGGAGCCACCCAGATGGCACGTCCTCGGAGGACCTCCTCACGAGGATCACCTGATCGCGGGTGAAGAACAGAAGGGGCCGGAACCGACCACCGTCGGGTCCGGCCCCTTCGTCATGACGCCGTCTCCCTTCGGCATCGATTCGGTCACGACGTCGGTCGACCCGGGGCGCGCGCTCCTAGGCTGAGGTCCATGACCGTGTCCTGTGACTTCTGCGGGCGTCGCGCGGACGGCGACGCGCCGTTGACGTGGTCGACGTCCCTCGAGCGCGGGCGGGTACGCCGCTACTGCGACGAGTGCTCCCGGGCCAACCTGCGCTCGCTGGAGGCGAAGCTCGACTGCGAGTGGTGGTGACCGGGCAGGTCCTGGCCCTCACGCCATCAGCGTGAGCACGTCCCAGGCGCAGCCGCACTCCGGGTGCCGGCCCCACCGGGTCACCTCGGGCGCGCCGCCCGGCGCCACGTCCACGGTGGTCGACCAGGTGCTCGGCTCGTCGCCCTCGACGTGGCGCACCAGGTCGCGGACCGCCCAGGCCAGCACGAGCTGCTCCACGACCGGGTCGAGCGGCGGCGGACTGTCGACGGCCGCCCGGGCAGCCTGGGCGAGGACGAGCGGCCTGCGTGGGTCGCTGAGGGACTCGTGGGCGTCCACGCAGCGCAGGCACGCCGTGCGCCCCGGCTCGACGAACGGGCCCACCCGTCGGCGCCGGGCATCGCCCGTCACGAGCAGGTGGGGAACGGAGCCGCGGACCAGGTGATCGAGCACCTCCCGGTCGACCGGTCCGGTGCTCACCACGAGGTGCGCCGCGGCATCGAGGTCACTCAGCTCGGCGCGGCTCAGCCCGGCCCTCTCCAGGAGTGGTCCCAGGACCAGCTCGGTGGCGGGATCGCACCGGACCGCGACGGCGGCCGCGTCCCGGCTCGCCCGGCGTCGTACGGCGTCGGGGCCGAACTGGGCGCGGAGGACGACATCGGTCGGGTCCGCCACGCGGACGGCGGTGGGCAGCCGGATCAGCAGGCCGAGCGCCTCGAGGCGCTGGAGCACGTCCCGTGCGGGATCAGGGAGTGCCGTGGCGGCATCGGTGCCGGTGGCGCCGCCGGGGCGCGTCAGGTCGTCGAGCAGCTCGCGGACGGCCGGCTCGTCCGGAACGCAGAGCGTTGGGGGCTCGATGCCGATCTGGAGGACGCCGGGGGACCGGGCGACGACGGGCGTCCCGGGTCGCAGCGCGACGGGGGCACTCCCGTGGGTGGACGACATGCCAGCAGCCTCGCACCGGAGCGCCGGGACTCGCTGCGCTCCTCCACAGGCGCTGAGACCTGCTCGAGGTGGGCCGCGGCAAAAAGAACGCCGCGAGCGGCACCAACTCGTGGTGCCGCCCGCGACGGTTCGGTCTCAGGCCTGGATCAGGCCTTGCCGAGGATGCGGTTCAGGTTCGTGCCGCACTCAGGGCAGACGGCCTTGGCCATCCGGGTGCCCTTCTCGTTGACCTTGACCTCACCCGAGGCCTCACGCTTGGCCTTGCACTTCACGCAGTAGAACTCGCCGCTCCAGGTCTCCGCCATGACGGCCTCCTTGCTGAATCTGTTTGATCGGTCGTCGCGACGGGGACCTTGGGGGAAGCCCGCCGGGGTCCGGAGCCGGGCTCCGGACCTCCCTGACCCTACGGCACGCCGCCCCGGAGTCGCAGTAGCCTGCCCCGCATGTCTGAAACGGCCCCGAATTCTTCTCTCTCGCCCGACGGCCCGGATCTGAGCCATCTGAGGCTGGAGCGGCCCTCCGACGGGGTGGCGCTGTTGGTGCTGGACCAGCCCGACCTGCGCAATGCGATGAGTGAGGAGATGACGGCGTCGTGGGTCAGGGCGGTGGAGCACCTCGCTCAGGACCCGTCGGTGCGGGCGGTGGTCGTGACCGGTGCCGGCAAGGCGTTCTGCTCCGGCGGGAACCTGGCGTGGCTGGCCTCGGAGCCGGACGCCACGGTGGACCAGCTGAGGTCGCGGATGATGGCGTTCTACCGGGCCTGGCTCTCGATCCGACAGCTCGAGGTGCCCACGATCGCCGCGATCAACGGCGCCGCAGTGGGCGCGGGCCTGTGCATGGCGTTGGCGTGCGACATCCGGTACGCCGCTCGGGGCGCGCGGATGGGAGTCCCGTTCACGAAGCTCGGGATCCACCCGGGGATGGCCGGGACCTACCTGCTGCCCGACGTGGTGGGACCGGCCGCGGCACGGGACCTGTTCCTCACGGGACGCATGGTCGACGCCGAGGAGGCGCTGGGCCTCGGGCTCGTCTCGCGCGTGGGCGAGCCGGACTCGTTCCTGGCCGACGTGCTCGCCACCGCGGCCGACATCGCTGCGGCCGCGCCGATCGCGACCCGCCTCACCAAGCGGGCGCTGCAGCGGGGGCACGCCTCGATCGAGTCGGCCCTGGAGTGGGAGGGCCTGGCGCAGCCGGTCACCCTGGCCACCGAGGACCTGCTCGAGGGCATCGCCGCGGCGCAGGAGAAGCGGGCGCCGCTCTTCCGGGATCGGTGAGCGCTCCCGGTCCCACCGGACACACTCGGCCCGGGCCGATGGCCACACGGCGAAGCCCCCGGTTCCGCGTTGCGCCTCGCTTGCCTTCCCCTTGCGAGCGAGGTGCTGCGGGCCCGGGGGCCTCGTCGGGGACGACGCTAGGCAGCGAGGCGACCGCGGTCAATCCGACTGGTCGACCTCCTGTGGACAAGCCTGTGGAAAAAGTTGTGGATGATCGGCCCTGTCGGTGGATGGAGGCGGGGGAATGGTGGGTTACCTGTGGATGAATCGGTGGATCACGGACGCCGCTGGGCGCCGTACGGCACGATGACCTGCGGAAATGGTGCTCCGTGGTTCCTCCACTGGTTGTGGAGAGAAAAAAGGTTGATCGACAACGTGAACGTGAGGCGGGTCACATGAGTGAGGAGCCGTACGACGGCACTCCGGTCGCCGCACTGCGTCGGATCGCGTTCCTGCTCGAGCGCGCCCGTGCGGACAGCTACAAGGTCAAGGCCTACCGGGGGGCTGCGGCCGCGGTGCTGGCGCTGACGCCCGACGAGGTCGCCGCGCGCGCCGCAGCCGGCACGCTGACCGACCTGCCCGGTGTCGGCGGCAGCACGGCCCGGGTGATCAGCCAGGCCGCGTCGGGGAGGCTGCCGGACAAGCTCGCCGAGGCCGAGCAGCAGTACGGCGCCCCGCTCACCTCCGGGGGAGCGGAGCTGCGCGCACACCTGCGGGGCGACCTGCACTCGCACTCGGACTGGTCCGACGGGGGATCGCCGATCGAGGAGATGGCGATGACCGCGATGGAGCTCGGTCACGACTACCTCGTCCTCACCGACCACTCACCCCGCCTGAAGATCGCGCGCGGCCTGTCGGTCGAGCGACTCACCCGCCAGCTCGACGTCGTGGCGGCGGTCAACGAGCACCTCGCCGGCTCGGGCTTCCGGCTGCTGCGGGGGATCGAGGTGGACATCCTCGACGACGGCCGGCTCGACCAGACCGACCTGATGCTCGGGCGTCTGGACGTGCGGGTGGCCAGCGTGCACTCCAAGCTCGCCATGGAGCCCGACGCGATGACCCGGCGGATGGTCGCTGCGGTCCGCAACCCCTTCACCAACGTGCTCGGCCACTGCACGGGCCGACTGGTCACCGGTGCCCGCGGCACCCGCGGCCAGTCGCGCTTCGACGCCCGCACCGTCTTCGAGGCGTGCGCCGAGGAGGGGGTGGCCGTCGAGATCAACTCCCGACCGGAGCGTCGCGACCCGCCGACCCGCCTGCTGGAGCTGGCCCGCGACATCGGGTGCCTGTTCTCGATCGACAGCGATGCCCACGCGCCGGGTCAGCTCGACTACCCCGTGCTGGGCTGCGAGCGGGCCGAGGCCGCCGGCATCGACGCCGACCGGATCGTCAACACCTGGCCCGTCGAGGAGCTGCTGGACTGGGCGCGCCCCTGATCGGCGGTCCACCGGGGCAGGCAGATCCTGCCTCCGGGGTCCCGGAAATCAGCGGGATCGGGTCGTAGGGTCGTGGCCATGGCTGGGCGGAGCAAACCGCGGGTGGAGGTACGACGGTCGGGTCGCCGACGTCGTACGGTGTCCGCCTATCGCGAGGGCGAGAAGATCGTCGTCCTGGTGCCGGACAACCTCACCGCCCCCGAGGAGCGGGCCTGGGTGACCAAGATGGTGGCCCGGGTCGAGCGCAAGGAGCTGCGCACCGCGGCACCGCGCGGGTGGGACGACGACGCGCTCGCCGAGCGGGCCCGCGAGCTCAGCGACGCCTACCTGGGTGGTCTGGCGGTGCCGGAATCGGTGCGCTGGGTGGCCAACCAGCGGTCCCGCTGGGGCTCCTGCACGCCGCGTGATCGCACGATCCGGCTGTCCGAGCGCCTGCAGCGGATGCCGGAGTGGGTGATCGACTACGTCCTCGTGCACGAGCTCGCGCACCTCATCGAGCCCCACCACGACGAGAAGTTCTGGGGCTGGGTGGCGCACTACCCGGCGGCCGAGAAGGCCAAGGGCTACCTGGCCGGTTGGTCCGACGCGTCGCGGCTGCCGCGTCCACCGTCCGAGGAGATCTTCCCGGCCGGCGACGCGGTCGACTGACGGCTCAGACGAGCACGCCCCGGGCGCGGGCGATCAGGTCGTGCATCTGCGGCTCGAGCTCGGGCAGGCCGTCCACCGGCCACCAACGCAGTGCGAGCGACTCCACGCTCACGATCTCGCGGGCGTCGGCGGGCGCCACGGCGGCGTACCTGACGTCGAGGTGGCTCACCTCGCCACGCGGGTCGCAGAAGGGCACGAGGTGGGCGTCGAGCTGCAACGGCACGGGGTGGAAGTCGAGACGGTCGATGCCGCTCTCCTCGTGCGCCTCGCGCTGCGCGACGGACGCCAGCGTGGGGTCGGCCTCCTCGGCGTGACCGCCGAAGTGGAACCACCGTCCGGCCTTGCGGTGCAGGTTGAGCAGCACCCGCTCGCCGGTGGCGTCGATGACGAGCGTGCCCGCCGTCAGGTGGTTCGGGTACGACGCCCGCCACATCCCGTCGGGGGTGGACTCCAGGTGCCGGACCATCCGGACCCGCAGCTCCTCCTCGGCAGCGTTCGGCGCCGCCCACTCCCGCAGGGTGGCGAGGGCGTCGGCGTGCAGTCCGCTCACTCCGCGGCGGGGTCCGGGCCGGTCCCGGGGGAGTCCGAGTCGGGCGACTCGGGGCCGTCGAGCAGCTTGCGCAGCTCGGCGTCGAACTCGTCCTCGGACAGCTCGGTCGGGGTGGTGGCCTGCTCGCGGAAGGAGAGCGGGTCGTCGAGGTCGCTCGCAGTCGGGAGCAGGTCGGGGTGCATCCACACGCCGTCGCGTGCCTCGGCCCCGGACCGGGCGCGCAGCCCGCCCCACAGGGTGGAGGCGTCGCGCAGGCGGCGCGGGCGCAGCTCCAGACCGACCAGTGCGGCGAAGGTCTGCTCGGCGGGTCCTCCGGCGGCCCGACGGCGGCGCACGGCCTCGCGGAGCTTGGCGGCACTCGGCATCCGCTCCTCGGTGGCCTGGCCGACGACCTCGTCGACCCAGCCCTCCACGAGGGCGAGCGCGATCTCGAGGCGCGAGAGGGCCTCGGTCTGGGCGGCGGTCTGCGGCGGGTCGAACAGTCCGCCCTCGAGCAGGCCCTGGACCGACTCGAGGTTGGTGGGATCGATGCCGCGCAGCTGCTCCTGGACCCGGTCCTGGATCTGCTGGGCGTTGATCTCGAGGCCACGGGCGTAGTCGGTGACCGCGCCCAGCAGGTGCTCGCGCAGCCACGGGACGTGGGCGAAGAGACGCTGGTGGGCAGCCTCGCGCAGCGCGAGGTAGAGGACGACGTCGTCCTCGCTGACGTCGAGTCCGTCCGCGAACGCGCGGACGTTGCTCATGACCAGTGCGGCCTTGCCGGCGGCTCCGAGGGGGAGCCCGATGTCGGAGGCGGTCAGCACCTCGCCCGCCAGCGCACCGAGGCCCTGTCCGACCTGCATGGCGAGCATGCCGCCGACGGCCTGGCCGATGATCCCGACGAGGGGTCCGGCCGCGGCCTTCATCTCCTCGGGGAGTCCGCTGGACAGTCCGGTGACCGAGCGCGCTGCGACGGGGTCGACGAGGACCTTCCACACCGGCTGGGTCTCGACCAGCCACTCGGTGCGCGACCACGCGGCCGTCGTACTCACGCCGGAGGGGAACTCCGTGGCCACGTCGAGCCAGTGGTCGGCGAGCCGGACGGCGTCGGCAACGCGGTCGTTGTCACGCTGGCTGACCGACGGGTCGGAGGCCTGGGCGACCTGCTTGCGGGCCATGTCGCTCGCGGCGTTCCAGTTGAGCGGACCGTCGTGGGGCTGCATCAGCGACTGGAGCTGCTGGATGAACGCCATCCCGCCCGCGCCGCCGAGGGCTCCGAGCGGGTTGGCTCCACCGGGGAACGCTCCGCCCAGGGCACCGAAGATCTGCTCGAACGGCGTGCCCTTGAAGGGGTTCGGCTGGTCGTCACCCGGGTCGCCCGGATTGTTGGTCATGCTCCGAATTTACGCCCGATCGCCAACCCGTGGTCTCGGGGACAGCCCTGAGCCTCCCCGGACATCGATCACTAGAGTCGAGCCATGGCACACCCCTGCGTCCGGCTCGTCGCGATCTCCGACCAGCCACTGTCCGTGACCGAGGTCCTCGACAGCCTGGAGGACGCCACCGCGGGCGGCCTGGTGCTCTTCGTCGGCCGGGTCCGCGACCACGACCACGGCCAGGGCGTGAGCGGGCTGTCGTACTCCGCGCACCCCTCGGCCCTGGAGCGGCTGCAGGAGGTCTGCGACCGGGTCGCGGAGGAGTACGACGTCACCGGGGTCGCCGCCGTGCACCGGGTCGGCGACCTCGCGATCGGCGACCTCGCGGTGGTCGTCGCGACGACCGCGGGGCACCGGGGGTCGTCCTTCGAGGCGAGCCGGGCCCTCATCGACACCCTGAAGGACGAGGTGCCGATCTGGAAGCACCAGCGCTTCGCGGACGGCAGCGACGAGTGGGTCGGCAGCCCGTAGCGGCTCCGGTCGCCCCAACCGGCGGTGCGCCGCGTGTCCTGACCGATCCGCGCCCACGGCCGACCTAAGGTCGTGGAGTGGAGATCCTGTTCTGGCTGCTGCCCGCCGCCGCCGCGACGACGCTCGCGATGGTGTGGGTCGGCTGGTGGGGCAGGGAGGGCCGGGGCGAGGTCGATCGCGACACGGCCGCCCGCCGGCTCGGCGAGGCGCTCTCCCGCGAGCGGGGTTCCCGCCCCGGGTACGCCGTACCGCCGCGTGAGGTGGACCCGGCCAGCGGTGTCGCGCTGCGGCCCTCGAAGGTCCGCCCCGTCGTGCTGCCGGGGTCCGGCGAGCCGGACGTCGTCGAGCCCGTGGTGGTCGAGCCGACCCTCGCCTCGGACGACACGCCCGACGAGCAGGTCACCCGGGACCGCCGCGCGTCGTGACGACCCTCACCCGCGGCGACGTTGGCGCGGTCTGAGAAGGTAGGCGCCATGAGCCAGCGCCTGATCGCCGTGTGCATCGCGGGACCACTGGCGCTCATCCTCGGCGGGATCGCGCTGTCGGTTCCGCTGCCGTACGCCTCCTACAGCCCCGGGCCGACCTTCGACATCCTCGGCAAGGACGCCGACGAGGCGGAGTTCGTGCAGGTCGACGGCCAGAAGGTCTACTACGACGAGGGCCAGATCCGCTTCACCACCGTGATCGCCACCTCCAACGGTGACCGCCTCACGCTCGGCGACGCGCTGGCGCGGTGGCTGGACCCCGACAAGGCGGTCGTGCCGTACGACGTCGTGCACCCGCCGGAGCAGTCCGCGGAGGCCGAGCAGGCCGAGGGCGCGATCCAGATGACGACCTCGCAGGACGTCGCCAAGGCCATCGCGCTGGAGGAGCTGGGCCACGACGTACGGGCGGCGGTCCAGGTCGCGGCCGTCAATGCCGAGGGACCGGCCTACGACAAGCTCCAGGTGCGCGACATCTTCAAGGAGGTCGACGGGGTCCCGGTCACCAAGAGCCAGGACGTCGTGGACGCGGTCAAGAAGCACGCGGACCTGTCCAACGTCGAGTTCCGCATCCTGCGGGGCAAGGACGAGCTGACCGTGCGGGTCAAGCCGGAGGAGCTCGAGGGGTCCCCACGTGTGGGGATCTCGCTGGGCCTGGGCTATGAGTTCCCGTTCGGCATCCAGCTCCGCGTCGACCCGACGGTGGGCGGTCCGAGCGCCGGCCTGATGTTCTCGCTCGCCATCTACGACACCCTCACTCCCGGCTCGCTGACCGGCGGAGCGACCATCGCCGGCACCGGTGAGCTGTTGCCGGACGGCTCCGTCGGCCCGATCGGCGGCATCGCGCAGAAGATCGCGGGAGCCGAGGACGCCGGTGCCGAGCTGTTCCTGGTCCCTGAGGCCAACTGCCCGGACGTGAAGGACCTGGACCCCGACCTGCGTCTGGTCAAGGCGACCACGATGCACGAGTCCCGTCTGGCCCTGGAGAAGTGGGCCGACGACCGCGACGCCGAGCTGCCGACCTGTTGACCTGACCTGCTGCCCCAGCAACCCGCACGAACAGAAGTGAGCCCCATGGACTACGAGCTGGATGTCGACCCGGCCCTGGCAACGGCCGTGCTCGAGGTCGAGAGGCACCACTCCCGGTCGGGCTGGGACCAGCCCGCCCGGCTGTACGCCCTGGTCGACACCGGGCAGCTCGTCGAGCAGGAGCCTGCCCTGGCCGCCCAGCTCGGCCTCGACTCACCGCGCGAACGGGGCTCGCTGACCCCGATCGAGCAGGAGGAGCTGCCCGAGGGCCAGGAGCTCGAAGAGGTGCTGCCGGGCATCGTGTGGCCGGACATGGTCGTGGGTTGTGCTGCGGTGGTCGAGCGCCTCGTGCTCCCGCCGGCGGCGGACGGACAGGTGCCGGAGGACCGGGACGCAGCGATCGAGTTCGCCCGCGACCACCCCGACGCCGAGGAGGTGCGCATCGTGGCCGCCGTGACCCGCCACGGCGCCGCCTACTGCGCGCTGCGGATGCGCAGCGAGGACAACGACATGGCCGTGATGGGCGGAACAGACCTGGTGCCGGCGCTCATCGAGCTCCTGCGTGGCACGCTGGACGAGGCGGACGACGAGCCGATGGGTGGCAACGATGAGTAATCTTTTCGACGAGGACCCGGATCGCCCTGCGCCCGAGCGTCCCGGCCGGCGTGCACGTGCGCTGGTCATCACCGGTGTCGTGCTCGTGGTGGGCTTCTTCCTGCTCACCGCCTTCGCGTCGATCTACACCGATCGCCTCTGGTACAAGGAGGTCGGCTACAGCCAGGTCTTCAGCACGATGCTGTGGACCCGGGTCGGCCTCTTCGTCGGCTTCGGCGCGCTCATGGCGGCGATCGTGGCCGCCAACATGCACCTGGCGCACCGCTTCCGGCCGATGTTCCGGATGGCTCCCGCTGACGCCAGCGTCGAGCGCTACCGCGAAGCCGTCACCCCGATCCGGGGCTGGCTCCTGGCCGGCGTCGCGCTCGTGGTCGGCATCTTCGCCGGCACCTCCGCGATCGGTCAGTGGCGCACCTTCCTGTTGTGGCGCAACGCCGAGGACTTCGGCAAGGACGACGCCTACTTCAACAAGGACATCAGCTTCTTCGTCTTCCACCTGCCGTGGTGGAACTTCGTCGTCGACTTCATGATGGCCGCGACCGTCGTCGCGCTGATCGGCACGGCCGTCGTCCACTACCTGTACGGCGGCATCCGCCTCCAGCAGTCGCACGACCGGCTCTCGGGCGCTGCCCAGGTGCAGCTCTCGGTCCTGCTCGGCATCTTCGTGCTGGCCAAGTCGGTCGACTACTACCTCGACCGCTACGACCTGGTCACCGAGGACCACCGGCTCTTCACCGGCATGAACTACACGGCGGAGAACGCCCTGCTCCCGGCGCGCAACATCCTCGTCGGGGTCGCGCTGATCTGTGCCGTGCTGTTCTTCCTCAACATCTGGCGCAAGACCTGGCAGCTGCCCTCCGTCGGCCTGGCGCTCCTCGCGCTCTCGGCCGTGCTGCTCGGGATGATCTGGCCGGCGATGGTGCAGAGCTTCCAGGTGAAGCCGTCGGAGGCGGACAAGGAGAAGTCCTACCTCCAGGCCAACATCAAAGCCACCCTCGAGGCCTACGAGCTCAACGAGATCGACACCGAGCAGTACCGCGGTGTGCCGACGGGGGACACGGGACTGACGGAGGGCCAGGCGGTCCTCGCGCAGCTGACCAACACCCCGGTCGTCGATCCCCAGCAGGTTCGCGAGACCTTCCAGCAGCGCCAGGCACTGCGGGCCTACTACTCGCTGCCGAACGTGCTCGACGTGGATCGCTACGAGATCGAGGGCGAGCAGGTCCCGCTCGTGATGGGCGTGCGCGAGCTCGACCAGAGCGGCATCAACTCCGGCGACCAGAACTGGTCCAACCTGCACACGGTCTACACGCACGGTGAGGGTCTGATCGCGGCCTACGCGAACCGACTGTCCACCAGTGAGGTCAACGGAAAGATCGTGTGGGCCGAGGGCGTGCGCACCGACGACGGCGGCGGCGGGAACGCCCTGACGAAGGCGGGCGAGTTCGAGACGCGGATCTACTTCGGCGAGAAGAGCCCGACGTACTCCGTGGTCGGCAAGTCGGGCGAGGGTGCGGACAGTGTCGAGCTCGGTCTGGCCGACACCAACAGCGATGAGGGCGACCAGCGGACCACGTACGACGGCAAGGGTGGGGTGAAGGTGGGCAGCACCTTCAACCAGCTGATGTACGCGATCAAGTTCGGTGAGCCGAACTTCCTGCTCTCGGGTCGTGTCAACGACAAGTCGAAGGTCCTCTACAACCGCACGCCGGTCGAGCGGGTCGAGAAGGTCGCGCCCTGGTTGACCCTGGACGGTGACCCCTACCCGGCCGTGGTGTCGGGCCGGGTCCAGTGGATCGTCGACGGCTACACGACCACCGACAAGTACCCCAACTCGCAGCGCGAGTCGTTCGAGGCGATGATCGACGACTCCCAGCAGCAGGAGACCGGTCTCCAGGCGATCCCGACCGACGAGATCAACTACATGCGCTCGGCGGTCAAGGCGACCGTCGACGCCTACGACGGCACGGTCACCCTCTACCAGTGGGACGAGAGCGACCCGATCCTGAAGACGTGGATGAAGGTCTTCCCGGACGCCGTGCAGCCGAAGTCCGCGATCAGCGAGGAGCTCGCCAAGCACCTGCGCTACCCCGAGGACCTGTTCAAGGTCCAGCGTTACCAGCTGGCGAAGTACCACGTCACCGACGCGGGCGAGTTCTACTCCGGCAACGACCGCTGGGACGTCCCCGAGGACCCGAACGCCTCCCGTCCGGTGTTCCAGCCGCCCTACCGACTGTTCTCGACGGGTGTCGGCGGCACCGACGACTGGTCGCTGACCTCGGTCTTCGTGCCGTACCGCAAGAGCACCTTGGCGTCGTACCTCCAGGTGAACTCGGACGCGACCTCCGATGCCTTCGGCAAGCTCCGGCTGCTCGAGGTCACCGACGCGAACACCCCCGGCCCCGGCCAGGTCGCCAACCAGATGCAGCAGGAGAAGGCCGTCGCCGACGCACTGCAGCAGTACCGCGTATCGGGCGCCACCCCGCCGCGGTTCGGCAACCTGCTCACGTTGCCGGTCCAGGACGGTCTGATCTACATCCAGCCGGTCTACGCACAGCGGACCGGGGGCACGTCGAGCTTCCCGATCCTGCAGTTCGTCGTGGTGAAGTACGGCGAGGACGTCGGCATCGCCGACAGCCTGGTGGGCGCGCTCGGCAACGCACTCGGAGTCGACCTCGAGGACGACACCCCGACGCCGACGCCGACGCCGGACCCGGAGCCGGGTGAGCCGGGCGATCCCGAGCCGGACCCGGAGCCGAACGGTTCCCTGGACGACCGGATCGCCGCCGCGCTGCGTGAGGCCGACACAGCCTTCAAGGCTGCGGAGACGGCCCAGGCTGCGAACGACACGGTGAAGTGGGCGGCCGAACTGGAGAAGGCCGAGGCAGCGGTCAACAGGGCTGTCAGCCTGGCCAACCAGCGCGACGCGGAGTAGTCGGCGATGTCGGCCGAGATCGAGGTCGTCCACCGCTTCCTGGGGCGTCTGCAGGAGATGGACGCCGCCGGGGCGGTGGACCTCTGTGCCGACGACGTGATCTACCAGAACGTCCCGCTGCCGGCGGCGCGTGGCCGCAAGGCCGTGCGCCGTCAGCTGCGGGCGATGACCCGGCTCGGCACCGGGTTCGAGGTCGAGATGGTCAACATCGCGGCCAACGGTCCGGTGGTGCTGACCGAGCGGGTCGACGTGCTGCGCCGCAAGAACTTCTCGATGGAGTTCTGGGTGTGTGGCACGTTCGAGGTCCGGGACGGGAAGATCGTCCTGTGGCGCGACTACTTCGACTGGCCGACCTTCCTCGCCTCGGGTGTGCGGGGCGCGGGTCGCGCCGCGATGGGCGCCGTCGCCCGCCGCCGCGCCGCCCGCTGAACCACCTTCGGCCTGACGCGGAGTGCCCGACGTGCTGCTGACCCTGGACCTGATCGGCATCCTCGTCTTCGCCGTCTCCGGCGGCCTGGTCGCGGTGCGCAACCAGCTCGACATCGTGGGTGTCGTGGTGCTCGCGATGGCCACCGGTCTCGGCGGCGGTGTGATCCGCGACGTCGTCATCGGCGCAGTGCCGCCGCCGGCAGTCGAGGACTGGCGCTACCTGCTCGTCCCCGCCGTCGGGGGACTGGTGACCTTCTGGTGGCACCCCGCGGTCGAACGCCTCGAGCGGGTGATCAACGTCTTCGACGCCTGCGGGCTCGGACTCTTCTGCGTCGCAGGGGCGGTCAAGGCCCAGGAGTACGGCCTCGGACCGGTCCCCTCGGCCGCGCTCGGCATGGTCACGGGCGTCGGCGGCGGCATCATCCGGGACCTGATGGTGGGGCGGGTGCCGGTGATCTTCCGGTACGGCGAGCTCTACGCGATCCCTGCCCTGGCGGGCGCTGCGGTGGCGGCGACCGGCATCGAGCTCGGGCTGGAGCCTGCCGTGATCGTCGGGCCGGCCGCCGCCGTGACGATCGGCTGGCGACTGATCGCGCTGCGCCGGGGCTGGGCTGCTCCGGTGCCTCGCGAACGGCCACCAGCCGGTCGCTGAGCCCTGTCGGCTCGCGCGGTCAGGGGCGGCCGCGGTCGAAACCGCCGCCACCGCCGCCACCCGGGCCACCGCCGGTGAACTCGCCCGCAGTGACGGTCCCGGCGTCGGTGCCGTCCACCTCCAGGTTGTAGCTCTCACCGGTGGTGATGTCGCCGGAGCTGGCGACCACTGCGCTCGTGGAGCGGGTCGCGGCGTACGACGCGACGACGGTGCCGTTCGCGTCGAGCACCGAGACCTCCTGGCCGGCCTCCGCGGTGGTGGAGAGGGTGGCGGCGATCCAGCCCTGCGGTGAGGTGGTGGTCGGGGCGGTGGACAGGCCGCCGACCGCGATGAGCGTGCCGCCGGACACGACGACCTCGCCGTTCGCGTCGATCGACCCGTCGCCGCCGCCGCGGGCAGCGCTGTCGACGACGACGGTGCCCCCGGTCAGCGTGGCGTTGCCGTTGGTGTCGAGGCCGTCGGCCCCGGCGTCGACGTGGACCTCTCCGCCGCTGATGGTCAGCAGGACGCCGTCCTGGACCGCTTCGCCACCGCCGCCGGGTCCCTGCTGCTGGGCTCCGGCTGCGCTGTCGGCGTCGTCGGCGTCCTCGGTGTCGGTCTTCGTGGTGGTCGCGTTGAGGCCGTCCTCGCTCGCGGTCACCTCGACGGTGCCGCCGGCGATGGTGATCTGCTTGCCCTCGAGGCCTTCGAGGGAGCTGGTCACCGTCAGCGTGCCGTCGGCGACGTTGAGCGCACCGACGGTGTCGACGCCGTCGCTGCCGGCGGCGATGGTGACGGTGCCGCCGTCGAGCTGGAACCAGCCGAGCTCCTTGGTCGCTCCGCTGGAGGTCTCGGTGCTCTCGTTGTCGGCCTTGAGGCCGTCGCCGCCCGCGGAGACGGTGATCTCGCCGTCCTCGACGACGAGGTAGTCCTTGCCGCGGATGCCGTCGTCGACGGCGGTGACGTCGATGGATCCGGAGAGGATGACCAACCCGTCCTTGCTGGCGATCGCGTCGTTGCTGGCGCCGTCGACGGTCAGGGAGCCGGTGCCGGCGATGGTGAGGTCGGCCAGCGAGAAGAGGGTGGCCGTGGGTGCGTCCTCCTCTTCGTCGTCTGCTGCCGAGGCGGCCGCGTCGGCCAGCGTGTTGTTGGCGCCGTCGGCGAGGATCACGACGGCTTCGTCGGCCTGGGCGATCACCACGGGGGAGGTGGTGGCCGAGGTGATGTCGACCCCGTCGAGCACCAGCTCCACCTTGCCCTCACCGGCGCTGTCGACGACGAGCTGGCCGTCGGTGAGGGTGCCGGAGATGACGTAGGTGCCGGCTGCGGTGATCGTCACGACGTCGCCGTCGACAGCGGCGCCCTCGCCGTCGACGGCGGTGGCACTGTCGGTGAGCGTGATCGTGGTGGCGTCCGCGGCGTCGTACTCACCGTCGTCGGCGTCGGCATGGGTCGCCTCGATGCTGGAGACCGTCGCCGCGGCGAGGCTGGTCCCGGCAGTGGTCGCGTCGTCGGCGGTGGCGCCGCACGCGGAGAGGGCAGCGAGGGTGACGGCGGCACTCGCCGCGGCGGCGATCCGGCGGCGGAGGGGCTGGAGGTTCATGGGGCGTTCCTTCGGTGTGGTCGGTTCAGGCGGCGCGGTGGACGCCGAGGTGCTGGTGGAGGGTGCGGTGCCACTTGAGGCGCGGCAGGTCGGGGTGCAGCGCGGCCATGCCGACGCCGTACTTGGAGATCCGGATCGGTCGGTGGCCGTGTCGCCACAGCAGGCGATCCATCTCGGAGGGCGTGGACCCGGTCTTGGTCTCGACGATGGCCAGGGATGGTCGGTCGAGGTCGCGTCCCGAGGCCAGCGAGGTCCAGCCGAGGTCGACGTCGATCGTCACCCGGCTGCTGGACTGCGGCAGGAAGAGGGTGGTGCGCTGGTACGCCGTGACGATGACCGGCCGCAGCGCACTGGTGCTCCGGCCGATGATCCCGGCCGCGAACTGGTGTCCCTCGACGGTGAGGCCGCCGTTGACCTCCGCGTCGGGGTGCGGGATCCGCTGCTTGAGGTTGTGCCCCCGGCTGGTGCGGGTCTTCACCTCGAGCCACGAGTCGCGGGTGTCGAGGTAGGTCCGGGAGCGGACCTTCCAGCGCTGACGGTGGCCGCGCCCGGCGACCAGGTAGCTCTGGTGGTCCGGGGTGTCGAGGTACGTCGAGCGGTACCCGAATCGGCGCCGCCCCTCGATCTCGAGCACCTGGGCGTCGGCGGGCAGGGCGGCCAGGAGCGTGTCGAGGAGGTGGATCGGCAGGACGTACTTGCGATCGACCCGGGTCAGGAGCTCCGCCCGCTCGACCAGCTCGGCGAGGCCGATCGGAGCGAGCTCGTCGACGGACCGCGTGGGCGTCAGTTCGACGGTCATCGCAGCATCTCCTGCTGGGGGATGCCGTGCTGCGGGACCATCTCGGTCGAGGTGCCGGGGTGGTAGCGGACCGCGACGAGCGTGGTGTCGTCGACCAGGTCGGTGCGCAGGACGGAGACCGAGACGACCTCCGCGCCGAGCAGTCCCTCGAGGTGCGCGATGAGCGCGGTCCGGTCGGTGATCGCCCGGTCGAGCAGGAGCTGCTGGCTCTCGGTGCGCCGCGTGGACATGATGGTGTCGCCGATCGCGACCGCAGCGAGGACGGCCGTCATGAGTGCGATGTCCACCCAGGTCGGGGACTGGTCGATGCCACTGAGGAGGCCGAGGGCGAGGGCGGCGAAGTAGTAGGCGATCTCGCTCTGCGCGAGCTCCTCGGAGCGCAGCCTGATGATCGACAGGATGCCGAAGAGCCCCAAGCCGAGTCCGGCGCCGATGGTCGAGCTGCTCAGCGCGGCGGAGACCGCGAGCACTCCGACGTTGACGGTCAGGAACGCGACCACCAGCTCCGGACGGCGGTGGCGGGGGAGGAAGAGGCCGAAGACGAGGATCGCGATGGCGATCACGTCGGCGACGTACAAGGCATAGGTCGGCATGAACTGAACTCCTGGTGTCGATCGTGTGAACGACCACCAGTAGGCCGGAGCAGGATGTCGCGAACCTCTGAGGTTCCTGTGCGCTCTCTGTGGGTGTGGGAACCACCGACCTCAGGGGCCGAAGGGCCGCTGTCGTTGTCGATTTGGCCGGGTTGGGCCTGTGCCGTAATGTTCACATCACCGGCGCGGGGTGGAGCAGCTCGGTAGCTCGCTGGGCTCATAACCCAGAGGTCGCAGGTTCAAATCCTGCCCCCGCTACAAAGTAAAAGTGCAGGTCAGAAGCGGTTTTCGGAGAGATCCGGGAACCGCTTCTTGCATCTCCGAGGACGTCTCGTACGCAATTCGTACGCAAGCGTTGCCACGTGGGCGCGGTCCGAATCAGCACGGATGCGACCGGACGACCGTGGACAGATCCGGATTTTCGCTACCCCGCAGCGTCCTTCCACTGATGTCCACAGATGACGGGCGGCCTGCGACGACGCCCCCGGCATGCGCGCGGCACAGTCGGCTCGCGTGCAGCGGCAATCGACCGTCGGGGCGCGGCTACGCCCAGACGCGTCTGGATCCCGGCACGGGGCACTGCGCGTGAAAACACCCAGTCGGCGAAAGACGTCCATAGGCGTCCGGTACGACGGGGAGTTGCGAGATCGGAAGTCAGCACCCGGAGGAGTGCAGGGCTCGGTACGGAAGCCGCCGGTCGGCTCGGCTACGGCCTCATCGACCCCTGCGTCGCTCAGCAGGCACGCGCTCGCCCGATGGAGGCTCTTCCGGCGCACGCACACGGGCGCCCGAAGCGTGCTGCAGGACGCCCGTGTGGGGCGCCTTGTAGTGAGCGACGCAAACCGATGCTGCGGTGGTGCACGCGTGGACAGTGCTCAAGCTGGCCCGTCGGAGGCCGTCGATGACGGGTTGGGGTGCGGGAACGATTCGTCGGGCTCGGATGTCGTCGGGTGAGACCCAGACGACGTCCTCTCCAGGGGAGGTGAGGTCGGCCTCGGCTTCGTTGTGGGCTCGGATGGACAACTCTCGAGCGGGGCCGGTCAGGTTGGGCGCTTCGGCCTTGTCCGCTATGACGTAGGCGAGTTCGGATGCGGACTCATGTGCGTGGAGTGCTGCGGTGGCGGCGAGTTCGAGCCCGGGCCTCGTCGCAATGGTGTTGAGGCTGGCCAGGGTCGTGGTGTCGTGGGTGAGTTCGCGCAATGCGGCGCGGACCTCTGCCGCGGCGCGCATCAGGTCGGGGTCCAGCCGGGCGTCGGGGGCAGTCAGGTCGCCCCAGCGGCTGGCGAGGTTGCTCCACGCCTGGCCCGCCTCGGCGATTGCTGGCGTGAGTCGGTCGGTGGATCTGATGTGGCCGGCGAGCTGTGCGGCCTCGAGGATGACGATCGCGGCTCCGGCGATGAGTCCTTGGGTTCTGGTGATGAGGACCATGTTGGTGTTCCAGGCGTCGGAGGCGAGTGTGCGGTGGGCCTGGATGTCCCACCCGGCGAGAGCGCGGGCGATCCGCGCGTCGTCCTCGATCGGTGGTCTGACTTCCCCGGCAATTGCTCGGGTGAACCGGCCGTCGAGATATCGGCCGGCGGCCGCCTCGGAGACCGCCATGCGGTGGATCCACGCGGTGGTCGACGCCACTGCGTAGGGGGACTGGAGTGGGTTGAGCGCGACGGGGCGATCGGTGCCGAGCGCTTCGGCGTAGAGGTTGTGGCCGTGCTGGTGCAGAGAGACGCCGACGGCGTGTGCACTGAGGTACAGGGCGTGAATGATCCGAGCGCGCGCTGCCTCGAGGTCGCGGAAGGTATCGGCGCGCTGGATCGGAATGTCGGGGCCGTATCGGTGCACCAGATCGCCTGCGTGGCCGAGGGTCTGGGTCATCTGAGCGATGCGCGGATCGGGCGGGCTGGCCGGTGGCCAACTGCTGTGGCGCAACTTCTTGGTGATCGTGTCCGCGAGGGAGACAAGGCGGGTGATGGGTTCGTCGCGGGTGCGCGCGCCTGCCCCGAATCCCTGCCCGGGCAGACTGCTCCACACCGACGCAGCCGCGGTGACCAGGCCGGGCCAGGCTTGAAGAAGGCGCCCCGCGTCTTCGCCGGCAACGTCCATCAGCAGGCGACGCGCGGTGTCGTCGACGTCGTGGAGAAGTTCGCCGACGGTGCGGATGTCGCGAGTGGTGAGCGGAACTTCCGTGGCGTCGAAGAGCGCATCGTCGACGTCGGCAAAATCGCGGAGGCGGTCAGCATCCAAGGTCGCGTGCCTCCCGGACCAGGTCACACAGGTCGACCACCAACTGAGAGGTATTGACCAGATCGACGCGATGGGCTGGCAGCGATCGGGTGAGTTCGTGCGCGGCCGTCAGCAACTGCAGTGCGCTCTGCGGATCGCGGTCGTTCTGGTCAACATCGGGCAGTCGGTAACCCTCGGGGAGGCGCGAGCCGATCTGCGCACCTGCCAGATAGACGCCGAGACCGAGGGACTGCCACGCGACATCGAGCTTTGCCCCTGCCCAGAGCCGGGCGGCAGCCTGGTCGAGGAGGCGAGAGATGGAGGCGAGGCGGCCCCAGGTGTCATCGGCGACGGGGCTGTCCACGAAACGCTTCCTTTCGCAATGCCTGGTCCGGAGGCGGCTCAGGGCTGTGCTTTATGAACCCACACCCAGCCGGTCCTTCGGCCTGGGGTGGACGGGGCCTGTGGATAACTCCGGGTGGTGTCGGGGGCTGGGCACAAACTGGTGTCGTTCACCTAAGGCGCGCGGAGGTCGTCGGACGATCACCCAGCGCCAAATGGGGGATTCGCACGAGGTACTGACCGATGGAGGTGGTCGAGATGACGGTCCCGATGACGATGCTGAAGTTCGTGATCCGCGGGCCTGCGTTGCTGGTGAGCTTCGTCCTCGACGTGGTGATGTGCGCGCTGCTCCCGCCTGCATTGGGCCTAGTGCTGTTCCTGGCCTCAATCGCCGCGGCGGGGGCACTGGCGCTGGGCAAGTTCGAGGTCGTGGCGATCAGGATGCTGACCCGGTCCCGACTGGCCACGGCACCCGAGTTCCAGGTGTTGGCTCCGGCCCTTGTTGAACTGGGTGCTCGTGGCGTTGACGTCGGGCCCGTGTTCGTGCGGCGCGTGCAGGATCCGCAAACACCAGCGGTGGTGGCGATCGGGCACCGGGCACTGGTCGTCACGCTGGGACTGGTGGAGGCGCTCTACTGCGGTGGGATCACGGGCACAGAAGCCGAGGCGGTGCTGGCACATGCCGTCGGTCGACGCCGGGCGCTCAAGCCGCGGCTCGAGCTTGCGGTACTCCTGGCCACAGCGCCGTGGCGGGTCGTGATCGCGACGTTTCGCAGTGTCGGTCGCACATTTGCTTGGCTGCCACTCACCCGGGCTGCCTGGGCGCTGCGTGGCGTCGTGGGCGTGATCTGCGTGGCGCAGTCAGTCGCCGAAGGCCGGGTGTG
Organism: Nocardioides sp. Root190; assembly: GCF_001428565.1. Classification (GTDB taxonomy): domain Bacteria; phylum Actinomycetota; class Actinomycetes; order Propionibacteriales; family Nocardioidaceae; genus Nocardioides. The sequence goes on from NZ_LMIA01000011.1 coordinate 128,644, forward strand.
GCCGGGGTTTCTGGGTGGGGCGGTCATTGCCCTGACCTATCTGGTGCCGGCGGCTGGCCGCGCGATCGAAACTCGCGCGGAGATCGCTGCCGACCAGTTCGTGGTCGAGCTAGGGCTGGGCGGGTTGCTGATCCAGGTGCTTCGACGCTTCGGGTATCCGCTCACGTTGGAGCGGCTGCGCCGCCTCGAGTCGGCGCCGACACCGAATGAGCGGCCGCGGCTGTACCTCGTTCCCGGTTGAGCCACTTGGGTCTCAGGACCTATTCGTCGTCTTGGAAGCCCGAGGTGGAGTGGTGGATGCAGCGGCGGCCGTTGCCTGTGTGCTGCTTGTGGTTGAGGCACGGAAGCGGGCCGAGCTTGTGGGAGCAATCGACCCACCGGACGGTCGACTTGCTGAGGGTGGTCGGCGTGATCGTGGTAGTCATCGCTGCCACCTCTCGGTGTCCTCGTGCCTGGCGTCGTCGCTCATGGTGTTCTCCCAACGATCCGTGGACAGGCACCTGCTGTGCCACGTCCTCTGTCCTCCTAGGTCCGAATCAGCTGCGCGGCGATCACTCGGCCGTCTGCGGCGTTGGACGGGCCGGCATCCGGTGCCAAGTCTGCGGCGGTGCGCTGTCGTTCCCGCTGACCAGCCGAAGCCGAGCGTCGGCGCCGGGCTGCCCGGTGGAACTGCATGCCGCCACCTGTCGCCATCAGCGCGACGGGGACCGGACGTCCAGGACTGAAGCGCTGGGCGCCGCATCCCGGCGGTGCTGGGACATTCGTCGCTGGACATCGTCGGAAATCTCGCCAGCGAGACGGGAGGCCTGTCGTGCGTTGGATTCCGCATGGTCGACGACGTCGCCGAGGACGCGAACATCCTCGTCGGCGCGGCTGAGTTCCCTGCCGGCGGTCTCGATGCTTCGCTCAAGGCCCATCGATTCCAGCAACGTCGCTTGCGTGACTTGTTCGCAGGCGGCCAGCGCGCTGTCGACGTGACGGGTAACCAGGCGCGCTATCGGCTTGGCGACCGAGATCAGTTCATCGACAACCGCGACCCGCGTACTCAGCTGGGCGACCTCGCGCGCGAGGGAGAGGCTCGAGGATTCGGGCTGGTTGAGATGGTCGCGTGCGTCGGCGATCGAGGAGGCCGCAAACGTGAGGTAGCCATAGAACCCGTTGGTCTGATGCGGCAGGTCAACGACACGGGACTGCAACCGCCCAACATGTTCGACTGCGGCACCGAGATAGAAGTCGCGGCGATCGGTGAGCCTGGCCTTGGCTGCGTCGAGTTCGACGTCCTCGAGCACACGGAGCGCAGAAGCGATGGTGGTGCGGAGGTCGTCGACGACCCGGCGGGCGTGCCCAATGGCCCGCTCGGCATCGACGACAGCCTCGGTGGCCTGCAGCACGGTGTCGGAGGCGGTCATGCCGACTCCCAAGCTTCGCCATGAGGCGCGCGCGTCATCTGCGGTGGTGGCAATACTTCGCGCAGCCTGTCGAGGGCGGCCAGGGCCAGTTCGAGGTGGGCGCGGACGTCCTGGACGGGGTCGGGATTGGGCTCGCGCCCGGATGCGTCGGTGGGCTCGTTCATGGGTGCCTCCTGGTGGACTGGACATGTCTCAGTCACCAAAGGAGGAGCGATCGGCTCGAGCGATCAGCGCCGATCGCTCGTTGTTCTCAGTCGCGTCCGTAGATCAACCGTGGTCCCGCGGCGTCGGGTCATCGCTGTCGCAGACGCCGGCGCTGACGATGTGAGCGGTCGCCTGGTGGGCGGCATCGAGCCGCTTGTAGAGCTCCACCGCGTAGCTGCGGGCTTCGTCGAGATGTAGGCGAGCAACCCCCACCGCCATCGCGGGATCCGCATCCAAACTCTCCGCATCCATGCTGAGAACCTGGCTTGCCATCGCCTCCTCGAGCAGCGCTGAAAGCTGAGCGAAGGCTTGGGGCAGCGCGGCGGCGGCTGCCGCCAGTTGAGCCACCTGGTCGGCTGTCTGAGACGGGGTTTGGCCGCTCGCCCGAAGGGTGGCCCGGTTGAGGCCGTGGATGTGATCGCAGACCGCTTCAGCGTGCTGCGTTGCTACGAGCTTGTTGTCGCCGTTCATCGTGACTCTCCTTCCACACCGTGTGGCTGAAGCGAGTGTTACCGATCTTGACCACGAGCGCGCTGCGTCCGGGCGTCGCCTGTGGATAGACGTGGTTGTCCACAGACCTCTCGCTTCACCGAAGTCCTGACCCGTCTGGCTGGGTACCGTGATGGTCACCAGCTGCGCCTACTCGGGAGGGAGTTCCCGAGGCCTGCTGCCCGTGATCGCAGCGGGTCATGGCGAGACCTTGTAGAGCGACGGTGGACAAATTGCCGAGCAGGTTGCGAGCGGAAGGTGGAAGCGATGGAGCAGATAGTCCTCGCGGCTTGTCTTCAATCCGCCGGCGCTTTGCGGCCAGCGCCACCGCGCGGCTCGGTGGGGCGATGGAAGCCGTCAGGCACAAATGATGGTCTTCCACCGGGATGCGGACGTACCCTCGACCCAGATCAGAACGTCCTTCTCGGGAGGTCCGACCGATGATTCGCCGCACCCTCAGCACCCTTGCCGCGTTGACTCTGGTCGGGGCACTTGCCGCCTGCAGCGATGCCACCAAGGATCCCGAGCCTAAAGCGACCGACTCGACGACGTCAGCCGCACCGACGCCCACGCCGACCGCGACGGCCTGGCGGGACGCCTACACGGAGAAGCAACTCACGGGGTACGACGCCGCGCTCCAACGCTGGGAGTCCTACCTCAACCGATCCGAGCCCGTCTGGGCCGCAGGCAAAGCCACCCCCCGGGCCGAGGACCTCTTCAAGGAGTACTTCCCTGACCCAGTCTGGCGAGTCGTCTATGCGCAGCTCAAGACCTACGAGGAGGTGGAGGTCAAGACCGAGGGGCAGGCAGAGGTCTACTGGTCGAAGGCCATCGAGATCAGTGGCACCGCCCTGAGCGTCACGATCGAGCAGTGCGTCAACTACTCGACCGGCACAGCGACCCAGGGCGGCAAGGTCATCGAAGCCGAGAAATGGGCAACGGAGCCGCGCCTCCGCACGATCGCCCTGTCGAAGCCCAAGGGCCACGGCTGGCTGATCTACGAACTGCATGACGAGACATCCAAGACGAGGCCTAAGAAATGCGAGCCCTAGCGACTATCTTCGCGGGCCTGCTCGTCGCAGTTGGTCTCGCTCTTGTCCACTCCGCCTCCGCTGCCGCCGGTGACTGTCCGGCCGGGACGGCACCCGCTCCCGGCCCCAAGGGCGGCGTGATCTGCGTTCCCGTGGTCAGCCCCGGCGAGGGCGGCGGAGGTGAGAACGGCGGTGGCAGCGGCCCCACGACCTGCCGGCGCGATGGGAAGGTGATCCCCTGCACCACCGAACTTGGTGTCTGGTTCTCGTCCCAAGGGTGCTATGCGGCGCCGCTGTCACCGCAGCCTCCGGCGGATGACCCGGAGTGGGGCGATCACGATCCTTCTGAAGGCAAGATCTACTACTGCGCCGAGGACGGGGTCGGCGGTGAAGTGCCGTTCTTCGTCGCGAATGGTGCGGAGCCGCTGCCGGATCCGCGCGCGCTTGCGCAGAGTGCGTTGGACCAGTTGAAACTCGAGACGCCGGACATCAAGCTGGCTCCGGCGCCGCCGTTGGCCACGTACGTCGGGCTCGAGACCTGGCTCTGGATCCCCGAAACGCAGTGGCGCGACCTGTCACTCACGGTGACCGCAGGCAACACATCAGTCACCGTCGTTGCTGCGCCGAAGCGGGTCGATTGGGACCTGACCGCCGGGACAACGTCGTGCTACTCAGCTGGCCGCGAGTGGATCAAGGGCATGCCCTCGACAGCCAAGACGACCTGCTCCTACACCTTCTCGAAACTGTCGGATGACCAGCCAGACGAGAAGTATCCGATCACAGCGACGCTGATCTACGCCGCGACCTGGACATGTTCGGGTGCCTGCACTCTGCCGAACGGTGATCTCGGCGACGTGCCAAGTCTGCAAGGCGCGGCAGCGATCGAGGTCAACGAGAGGCAAAGCGTGAACAAGAGAGTGCCGTAGCAAGAGACAGGCATTGCGGAAGGACTCGGGCATGACCACATTGAGTGAACGGACGCGTCGACCTGGCGCCGCTGGCAACGGATTGGCCGGCAGCCGGATGGCGATGCCGGGTGTGCGGCAGCACCGCAGCCGGTCCTGGGGACTGGTCGTCCTGGCAGCGCTCCTGGTCATCGGCACCGGGTTGGCGGTCGCCGCGTATGGCCTCAACGCCGGCAAGAAGGCCTCGGTGTTGGCGGTGGGGGAGTCGATCGCCAAGGGCCAAGTCATCGAACGCGACGACCTTGTCTCGGTGTCGGTCTCCGGAGTGGCCAACACGATCCCCGTCTCAGACATCGACAAGGTGGTCGGGAAGACCGCCGCGGTCGATCTGGTCGAGAAGCAGGTCCTCACCGACGCCATGGTCACCTCGACACCGACCCCGGGAGTGGGGGAGTCATCGATCGGCCTGTCCCTCGACCCGACCCGCGTCCCTGCCGCGGGCCTTGAGGCGGGCGACACCGTCTCGGTTGTCGCGGTCCCGGGTGCTGACGCGTCGGGGACTGGATCCAAGGAGGTCGAGTCGGCGATCGACAGCCCCGAGATCCTCGCGGCCAACGTGCTCGTCTACGCCGTCGACGGCGAGACCACCGCCAACGGTGCGGTGTTTCTGACCCTGGTCGTGCCGGCCAACGACGCCGCCCGGATCGCTGCCTACTCCACTGCCGGTCGGGTCGCGGTCGTCGAGACCGCCGCGGCCGAGAAGTAGGCGGTGACCTGGCCATGCTGATCGCAATCGGATCCGCGAAGGGATCCCCGGGCGCGACGTCGCTCGCCCTCCTCCTCGCCGCTGTGTGGCCGCGACCGACGGTGCTATTGGAGGCCGACTCCTCCGGTGGTGACTTGGCCTACCGGTGCAAGGCAGCTCACGGTGGCGCTCCGTACTCCGACCGCGGGATTGTGCGCCTTGCCGCCTCTGTCCGTGCAGGTGCACCAGACAGCGACGCGCTACTCAGCCAGGCCCAACTACTCGCTGGTGGCGTGAACCTCGTTCAGGGCGTCGAGTCCGCGACCCAGGGCAGAGGGCTGACCGGACTGTGGCCGGCGATCGCCGCTGCGTGCCGCGCGGCGTCGGTCGATGTCATCGCCGACCTCGGACGCCTTGAACAGGCGAGTGCGACGATGCCGATCGCGCAGGCCGCGGACGTCACGCTGATGGTCGCCACCGCTCGGCTGGATTCGGCGATGCACCTGGTGCACCGAGTGCCCGAGGTCGCCGCCGCGATCTCCGGTGCCCACGCGGCACCACGCATCGTGCCCGCGATCGTTGGGCCCGACTCGTCCTCAGCCGCTGACCGGGCGGCCGTCGACGACTGGCTCGTCCGGTCCGGTGTTCCGCTTGAGCGGGCGCGGTCGATCCCAGTCGATGCGGCTGCCCTGGCTCGCATCGAGGACGGCGAACGGCCCGAAGGGCGGATGAACCGCACCTTGTTGGTGCGCGCCGGCCGCGCACTTGCGGCGTCGCTGGCGCCTTCCGAGGTGATGATCTGATGACAGCGACTCCCGGACGGGCAGGCTTCGACGACGATCTGGTCCGCCGCATCCATCGCGAGGTCGGCCTCCGGTTGCAAACGACACAGGTCGGGCGCCGCAACGACGGCCTCACCGAGATGGCAGGCATCGCAGAGCGCCAGTACGCGCGCAAACTGATCGCCGACGTGCTCAGTGAGCACGCGCGTCAGCGGATGGATGGCGGCCAGGCTCCACTCGACACCACGGTGGAGCAGCAACTCGGCGAGGCGGTCTACGCGGCAATGTTCGCGGCCGGCGCCCTGCAGGCGCTGCTCGACGACAAGGATCTCGAGGAGATCGACATCAACGGCTGCGACGAAGTGTGGGTGACTCGCGCCGGCGCTGCGTACGCCGAGCCCGCCGCGCCGGTGGCCAGCAGCGACGAAGAGCTGCGCAAGCTGATCTCCTCACTGGCCTCCTATGCCGGCCTCAACTCCCGACCGTGGGATGAGGCCAATCCCGAGCTCGACCTTCAGCTGCGCGACGGGTCACGGCTCTCCGCGGTGATGAGTGTCGCCGAGCGGCCCTCGATCGCGATCCGCCGACACAGGTTCGAGAAGCTCACTTTCGAGGACCTGATCGGCAACGACACCATGACCGTCGAAGTCGCTGACTTCTTGGCAGCTCTGACGCGGGCGCGCCTCAACGTGATGATCGGCGGCGCCACCAAGGCGGGAAAGACCACCCTGCTGCGGGCACACGCGAGCGCGATCGATCCCCGGGAGCGGATCGTCACCATCGAAAAGGCCCGCGAGCTCGCTCTGCGGAAAAACCAGGAGTCGCACCCCAACTGCGTGGAGTTCGAGGAGCGGATCCCGAACGCTGAAGGCCTGGGTGCGGTGACGATCCGCCAGCTGGTGCGCCGCACGCTGCGACAGAACCCCGATCGGGTCATCGTGGGCGAGGTACTCGGACCAGAGATCATCGACATGCTCAACGCAATGAGCCAGGGCAACGACGGGTCCCTCTCGACCATCCACTGCCGCAGCGCACGCGATGCCTTCGACCGGATGGCCACCTATGCCATCCAAGCTGAGGAGCGGCTGCCCCACGAGGCCACCTACCGCCTGATCGCCGGCGCACTCGACTACATCGTGTTCATCAAACGCGACCTGCAATCGGGGAACCGGCGGATCGAGACGGTGCTCGAGGTCAACGGCTACGACGAGGGCCGCGTGCTCTCCTCGGAGATATTCGCTGTGCCCCGCGCCGGCGCCCACGCGGAGTGGACCGGAACCCCACCTGCCCGGCTTGACGAACTCGCCGCCGCTGGCTGGACGATGCCCGGCGGTGCCGGCGCCAAGGCCTGGTGAAGACACATGTCCCTCTCGGCGATCACGGGCATCGGGCTCGGCGTCATCTTCGGCCTCAGCGTCTTGTTCCTCATCGCGACCCTGACCGGCTGGCGGCCGCAGCCCCGCGCCCGCAATGGCCGCAACAATGGCCTGTTCACCGGGCGTGCGGCTCGTCGGCGTCTGCTCGGCGCGCTTGGCGTCGGGCTGCTCGTGGCGCTGTTGACCCGGTGGCCGGTGGCAGCAATCGCATCTACCGCGGTGATCTACCTGTGGCCGACCATGTTCGGCGCAGCCAAAGAGGCAGCTGGTCAGCTCGAGCGACTCGAGGCGTTGGCGGTGTGGACCGAGACCTTGCGGGACTCGACCGCGGGCGCGGTTGGTCTCGAGCAGGCGATCCGACACTCCCTCACCACTGCGCCGCCAGTGATCACCCCGGCCCTTCGCCGATTGGAGGGCCAGATGCGAGTCCAGGTCCCGCTGCCCGAAGCGCTGGCCGACTTCGCCGAGCAGATCGACGACGCCTCAGCTGACCCGGTCATCGCGGCGCTAGTCCTCAACTCCCGCCTGCGCGGACCCGGTCTCGTCGACGTGCTGACCAAACTCGCAGGATCGACTCGCGAGGAGATCGACATGCGCCGCAAGGTCGAGGAGGGCCGCAAGGTGCTGCGCCGCAGCGCCGCCATCGTGCTCGCCGTCACCGGTGTCCTCGCGGGCAGCCTTGCCGTGTTCTCCCGCGACTTCGTCGCGCCGTACTCCACCGTGACGGGTCAGCTGGTGCTGGCGATCGTCATCGCGATCTTCGGCGCCGGGCTGATGTGGATCCGTGCCGCGGCCGTCCGCAAGCCACCGGAGCGGTTCCTCGCCGACGTCGACCAAGTCAGTGCGGCCCTCGAACTCGCCCAGCACGGCGCACTCGGGGGTGGCACGCGATGACACTCGGAATCGTCCTGGGCTGCCTGTTCGGCGGTGCGCTGGTGCTGCTCGCGCTGGCGATCTGGCCGCCGCGGCCCTCGCTGGCCCAGAACCTCGCCCGATGGGAGCGAGACCGCTCACGGCAGGCCAGGGCAGCCGAACAGTCGATGGAGGACCAACTGTCCGAGCGGCTCGGCCGCCGACTCGTGACCGGGTTCGCCCGACGCGGGTTCACCTTCGACAAGCTGCGCGCCAACCTCGAACTGCTCGAGCGGCCACTGGAGCACCATCTGCTTCGCAAATGCGTGTTCGCGCTGATCGGGCTGCTGCTGCCCTCAGCGCTGACCACGCTCGTGTTCACAGCGACCGGGAGCATCCCCTCGTTCACGATCCCCGCGGTGTTCGGTGTCATGGCCGCGACCGTCCTGTTCATCGTCCCGGACCTGACCATCGCCCAAGAAGCCGAGGAGCGACGCGCCGACCTGCGCCGCGCGCTCGCAGTGTTCTTCAACCAGGTCCACATGTCCATGTCCGGTGGCCGCGGCGTACCGGAGGCGTTGCAGTCGACATCGCGGATCTTCTCCGGCTGGAGCTTCGAGCTGCTGCGCAACACGATCGACAAAGCCCGCTACTCCGGCGAGACCGCTTGGTCTGCCCTCACCGACCTGGGGGAGCGGACCGCGGTTCGCGACCTCACCGAACTGGGAGGCGCGCTCACCCTGGTCGCCGAGGACGGGTCGAAGGTCAAGGAGACCCTCGCGGCCCGAGCCGAAACGCTGAGACGCCGTCAGCTGGCCGAGGAGCAGGGCGCAGCCGCCAAGGCCGACCAGTCCATGCAGATCGCCCAGGTCGTCCTCGCCGTGGCGTTCTTCGTCTTCATCGGCTTCCCAGCCCTGTACGCCGTCCTAGCCGTCTAACTGGGCCGCCGAACTGTGCCGTCTAAGTCGGGGCCGTCTGATCGGGCGGCATGACCGCCCACCCAGAACAACACCACCAACCAGAGAAGGAGAACCAACCCATGACCGAGCTGCTGATGCTCCGAACGTTCATCGAGGCCACCATCGTGTCGCGGCTGGCGCATGCCCGACGCAGCGACCAACGAGGTGCTGTCTCGACCGAGTACGTGATCCTGGGCGCGATCATCGCCGGTGGCGTCATCGCCGTGGGCGCGATCGTCGTCGCCAAGATTGTCAGCAAGGCCAACTCCATCCCCACCCAGTGACCAGTTGATACAGAGAATCTGGGGTGAGCGTGATGAGAGGGCGAGCGACCGGCAACTGCCGGCGAGACCAGCGCGGTGCGTCCGCGTTGGAGATGGTGCTGATCGCGCCGGTGCTCTTCCTCGCGCTCCTGGCCATCGTGCAGTTCGGGCTCTACTTCCACGCCAAGAACGTGGCCGAGCAGGCCGCCCAGGAAGGCGCGGCAGCAGCCCGCGCGTTCGACGGCACCGAGGGCTCAGCCAAGGGCGTCACCGAGGACTACCTGTCTGCCCTGGGGGATAGCACCCTGCAAGGGCGATCCGTCTCGGTGAACCGGGGGACACAGACGGCGAGCGTCACGGTCCGCGGCACAGCGCTGTCGCTGATCCCGATCCCCGGGCTCGCCCTGCAGATCCAGGAGACGGCCTCCGGGCCTGTGGAGCGCTACGTGCCGCCGGCGGATGACTGAAATGTGGCGGATCCTCGGCCGAACCGCAGCCGCTAGCCGCACGCGCGTCCAGCGCGGTGTCGCTGCGATGGAGTTCGTGCTCATCACACCGGTGCTGATCACCATCCTGCTGTTCGTGGTCGGCCTCGGACGCATGGCGCACGCGAGCCAGAAAGTCGAAGCAGTGGCCTCCTCGGCCGCAAGAGCCGCCTCCCTGGAACGCAACACCGAGCTGTCGCGAGCCGCCGCAAGGCAGGCCGCCGACGACGAACTGGGCGAGCAGGGCGTCTCGTGCACGAACCTGCAGGTCTCCACCGACCTGTCCAGCTACCAGCCAGGCGGGCAGGTCACGGTGACCGTCAGCTGCACCACCGACCTCAGCGACGTCGCCATGGCCGGCTTCCCCGGGTCCAAGGTCTACACCGCAACGGCAGTCGTGCCGATCGAAACGTGGAGGGCCGAATGACGACCACGACCGCGCCTTCGTTCATGATCAGGGCTACCCGACGGATCCGCCGCCTCCTCGACACTGCGCGGCCAGTGCTGCGGGACCGTATGAGGAACCTCGACCAGCGCGGTGTCTCCGCCCTTGTCGTGGTCTTGCTGACCACCGCGCTCTTCTCGGTCGCCGGGCTGGTCATCGACGGCGGCTACGCGCTCAGCACACGCCGCGAGGCAATGACGCAGGCCCAGCAGGCAGCGCGAGCCGGCGCCGACGCGCTCGCTGTAGGAGCGCTGCGCGACGGCACGGTGCGCGTCGACCCCGAGCGTGCGGCGGTCGCGGCGAGGAGTTACCTGCGCTCAGTCGGCGCCCAGGGAACGGTTTCGGTCAACGGCAGCGAGGTCAGCGTGACCGTGACCTCGACGTCGGACACCGTGATGCTCTCCGCGGTCGGCGTGCCGAACCTGCCTGTCGAAGTCACCGCCGTCGCGGAGTCGATCGATGAGAACGACTGACGAACGGCCGGACCACCAATGAAGACGGCCCATGCGTACTTCTCTTCGCCGAGAACCACAGAGCGCATGAAGCGGAGAAAGGCAGAACAATGCGACTGATCAAGGCACTCGGTGCAGGAGTTGCACTCCTTGCGGTGACCCTTGGACCGCCGGTCGCGCTGGCGACATTCATCGGAAACCCCTGGCCCGATGAAGGCATCACCTTGACGGGACAGCTCACCGATTCGGCGCTGGTCGGGCTCCTCGCGGCCATCGTGTGGGTGCTCTGGGCACAGCTCGTGGGCTGCATCCTCGTCGAGGCGGTCGCTGCCATTTCTGGTGACCAGATCCAGCTGCCGACGGGCTTTGCCCTCGGAATCCAGCAGCAGGTCGCCCGCAGCCTTGTCACCGCCGTGGTCGTGGCCGTCGTGCCGACGGGGTCGGTCCTGTGGGGCGGGGCCGACGTCGCCACGTCGGTGCCACCAGGTGATCTGGTCGCGTCCGCCTCCCTGACCGGCACCCCCGGTACCCCCGGCATCCACAGTGCTGCACACCACTCGGCCAAAGCCATCGACCACGTCGCCGACACTGCCCGCCGACTCGAGGCCCACTCACAGACCGTGCCAGTGGTGCGACTGGACACATTGTGGGGAATCGCAGACCGGGTTCTTGGCGACGGTGAGCGCTGGCCCGAGATCGCAGCCCTCAACGAGGGCCACACCATGAACGACGGCACGGTCTTCTCTGCAGCCGACCAGATCCGCCCCGGGTGGGAGTTGAAGGTTCCCGCAGACGCCGACGTCAATCCCAACCTTCATGCAGACCCGGCTGCGTCGGCCAGTGCGGCAAGGACAGAGCATCAGGTCGTGGTCCAGCCTGGCGACACCCTTTCGGGGATTGCGCTCGAGGAGATGGGCGACGCCGCCGCCTACCCCGAGATCTTCGCCGCAAGCACTACGATCAAACAGCCCGGCGGACGCCGTCTGGTCGACCCCGACGTGATCGCTGTCGGCTGGACCGTCACGATCCCCGGCACCCACGACAACCCGGATGCGCCGAGGCTGCCTGAGGGCCATCGGCAGAGCCCCGACACGGACGATCCCGGCGTCGTCGTTCCTGACGAACCTGAACCGCCTCAGGAACGGACGGTGCCCAACACCGACATCGATCAGTCCGTCGCCGACGTGGATGCCCACAACGACGACCATGACGAGAACAGTGACGGACAGGTTCTCGACGCGCCTTGGGTTCTCCCCGGCCTCACCGGCGGGGGAGTGCTCCTCGCCGGGGCACTGTTCCTCGGCCTGCGTCAACGACGCAACGCACAGTTCCGGGCACGCCGACCCGGCCATTCGATCGCTGCGCCGCCACCGGACCTTGCACCAGCCGAGATGACCATCGCCGCCGCAGGCGCGCCCGCGGCCGCCACGATCGAGTTCATGGACGAGGCACTGCGCCGACTCGCAGCGCACGCCCACCACGCCTCAACGACCATGCCACCGGTAGCCGCCGTCCAGGTGAGAGACGACGAGGTGTGCCTGCACCTGAGCGCGCCCGCGGACCTGCCTGAGCCTTGGCTGGGAAGCCCGGACCGCACGCACTGGACCTGCACGACGGACGTTGACGTCGAGAGGCTTGGCCCGCAACCCGGGTGGGTCGAAGCGCCCTACCCCCTGTTGGTCACCGTCGGGCAGTCCGATGAGGGACACCTGTGGCTGCTGAACAGCGAAGAGCTCGGAACGATCAACATTGTCGGCGACACCCGCCGTGGTCACGACTTCGCCCGCCACCTCGCAGCCCAACTGGCAGTCAACCCCTGGTCGCGGTCGGTCACCATTGACTGTGTCGGGATCGCCGCCGAAACCGAGGCATTGGGAGACCGGATCACCTACCACCCGCCCGGAACCGCGGCCGACATCGTCAGGGACACGCTCGCTGCCGCAGTCGGGACCGTTGACCGCGCCGCTCGCCACGACACCGACGTGCATACCGCCCGCACCGGCCAGGTCGACGACGACGTATGGCCAGCGCGACTCCTTCTCGTTGAGCTAGCCGATGACGCAACTAGTGAGGAAGCCAGTGTCGTCCCTTCGATGCTGGGCGAGCTCGTGGCGTTGGTAGAGAACCACCGCGGACGCACCGGAACCGCAGTCGTGGTGGCCGGACACCGCGAGCCCACAATGGGGACAAACGTCCGGATCACCAGCGGCGGTCGCATGGAACTCGAACGCCACGGACTCGACCTGGTCGCCGTCAGCCTCACCAGCGACGAGGCGGCCGGGTGCGCGATGCTCTACCGACACTGTGAAGACCTCGTCAGTGTCGAGGCGCCCGTCGACGCCGGTGTCACCGACGGTTGGGAGGCCTACGCCGATCAGGCCGGCAGCCTGCGGCGTGAGTACACCGTTTCCCGCAACGCACCGAGTGATGCCGAGGAGCCCGTCGCCAGTCTGCTGGAGGGTGATGACGAGGTGTACGTCCTCGATGCACCGCTCGTCAGAGCGGACATCGACGCCATTGCACCGACGGTGCCCACCAAGGTCCGCAGCAAGATCGAGGAAGCCGACCCCAATCTCGATCAGGACCTCGCCGACTGGTTTGACCGCAGTTCGTCGCGACCGAAACTGTCACTGCTCGGAGAAGTCACTCTGCGAACCCGCGGCAAGCCTCGCGACAAGTACCAGGCGCTGTGCATTGAGATCGCCGCATTCTTGGCGCTGCGGCGACGACACGGTGCGATGCGCGACGAACTCCAAGAGGCGATCGGCTGGAACGACGTCGCCAAGGTGCGCAAGTACGTCAACCTCGTTCGCGAGTGGATGGGCATCGACCCCGAAACCGGTGAGCCCTACCTCCCGCACGCGGACAAGACACCCGCGGCAATGACGCGCGGCGTCAACGTCTACCAAGTCAGCTACGGACTGTTGGTTGACCTCGAACTGTTCAAACGCCTCCTGGTGCGTGGCCAGGCCCGCGGCGGCAGCGAGGGCCTCGACGACCTCGCATGCGCACTCGAACTGGTCTCCGGTCACCCCTTCTCGCACCTTAGAGAAGGAGGATGGGCATGGCTGTTCCAGGGGGAACGGCATGACCTCTACCTGGTCAAGGCGATCGCGGACGTTGCGCTCACCGTCGTCACAGGCAGCCTCGCAAACGGCGACCTGCGCCGAGCACGGGCCGCGGCCGAGATCGCGCTCATGGCGGTCCCCGAGGAGGAAGTCGCCCAACTGTGCCTAGTCCGGGTCGAAGAGGCTGAAGGAAACCAAACCGAAGCCGAACGAATCCTGATCGACGACGTCTGCAACCGTTCCGACGACGGCGAAGCCCCCGACGACCTCCCCGAGCGAACTCGAGAGATCATCCGCAACCACCGGTGGCTGGCCAGCTGACTGAGACCGCTGCGACGGTGATTGATTCATTTGATGCGATGCGTGGGGCCTTGCGACTCATGTCCGGTCATCATGGGTGTGGTTTGTGATGTGATTCAGGCTGTGATTGGTAGGTAGATTTTGACTGTTTCAGGTGGCACACTGGCAACCATGAGCACCCAGAGCACGATCGCACGCGGCGACCTGCGAGCGTACGAAGAGTCACTTCGTCTGGCCGCTCCAGAACTCGTGGAGCGGCTGCGCGAACTGCTCGGCGCGAAGCTGGTTGCCTATCTGGGATCTGTCCAGGAGACCCGCGCGGTGCGCCAGTGGGCCGATGCCGACGATCAGCGCACCCCGTCGACGGACGTGCTCAACCGCCTGCGGATGGCCTACCGGATCGCAGCGTTGCTGCGCAGCAAGGACGCGGCGCCCGTGGTCCAAGCGTGGTTCCAGGGCATGAACCCTCGCCTCGATGATGTCGCCCCCGCACGGCTCCTGCGAGAGGGTGACCTCGAGCAGGTCGGCCCCAACGTTCTCGCGGCCGCGCGCGCGTTTGCCGCCGCAGGATGACACCGGAGCCGAGCGCCTCGCCGCAGCTGGTCATCGTCGCCGCGGACGAGCAGGTCTGGCGGGTCGGCTTCAAGCCCGAGCCGTGGGCCTGGGCCGGGTGGGAATGGGCCGGCGCAGACGGGCGATTCGGCGGCCGGTGGGATGACCACCAGGGCAACTTCCGGACCATCTACGCCGGCTCGACTCTCTTGGCCTGCCTGCTCGAGGTCCTCGCTGGCTTTCGACCTGACCCCACTCTCGCGCTCGAGGTCGACGACATCGTCGAGGACGACGAGGATGCCGCGATGCATCCGACCGCCCGAGCCGGCGATATCTCCTACGCATGGCTGGAGCCCAGGTCGGCGGCAAGTGCAACGCTGACCGGCCGCTTCTGCGCGGTGACCGCCGCAGAGTCGATCGCGGCACTGCGACCGCAGTTCGTCGCGCTCGCTCACGTGCTCAAACTGCACGACTTCGACGCGGCCGCACTCAAGGACGGGCGGCCGCGAATACTCACCCAGTCGGTGGCCACCTACCTGCACGCGACCACGGAGATCGACGGCGTCACGTTCGCATCCAGACACGGCGACGACCTCGCGTTGTGGGCAATCTTCGAGCGAGCCGCTGACCCGTCAACCAGTCGGGCGCTGAAGGCGATCGAGCACCACGCACTCGCCCCCGAGAGCCCTGAGTTCCAAGAAGCCCTGAGGATCCTCGGCCTCACTTGGTCGACAGCCTGATTAAAGGCGGTCACCTTGGTCCACGGAGCGGCACTGGCCGACGGGGTTTGCTCGAAAGCCACTGACTGCGATCCTTGGTCGCCATGAGCGTCATCTCGGGCGACCTGGTGGACAGCCGTGAAGCCGCAGTCATGCTGGGCCTGACACCCAGCACTGTCCACTGGCTCGCGCGAAAAGGCGCGATCACGAAAGTCCAACGCGAGGGCCGCCATTGGTTCGACAGGGCATCGGTTGCCCGCGAGGCCAAGAGACGTGCTGGCGAGAACGCTCGATGGATCACCTACGCCGAAGCCGCGGACATCGTGGGATGCGCGCGAGGCACCATCACGAAAGCCGTAGCCCGAGGAGACATCGCTCACCGGACTGCACCCAACCGTCAACGCGGCGGGCCGGCATCGCTCGACCGCCACTCTGTCCAAGCCTTCGCCCAACAACGGGCCCAGCTGACCACGGAAACGCAGCGGGAAGCCGTACAACGGCTGGAGGCCCAGGCCGAGCGCGCCGCCCTCTCACAACCGCCCAGGGACGGGCAGGTCTGGCTCGACGCAGCCACGACAGCGATCGTTCTCGGTCTATCGGTCAGCCGTGTGAAGCAGCTCGCTGCCGAGGACCGGGTTCCCTATCGTCGCCAGGGGCGCCGGCTGTGGTTCCGGCGCACCGACGTGGAGCAACTGGCAGCCGCGCGTTCGTTCGCCGATCGCCGCCGCCAGGCACCACAACAACCAAGTTCGTAAACCGATAGTCGTGGGCCGGCCGCGCCCCCTGAGAAGGGCGCACCCCCACCGCCGTCAGCTGACACTCCGGTAGCGGCCCGATCGACTTCAGTGGATCGCAGCGGCCCAACCCGGTGCCGCGATCCTCGGCCTCCAGCGGATGTGCACGGAGTCTCCTGACGCCCCATCGCCTGCGTGAACGAACCCAGACACGGTCCCGCTGAGCCTGTCACGAGGCGCCGGTTTGGAGGTTCGGCAAGGAACTGTTGCGAGCCACCACACCTTCCTGCCAGAGCCCCGGGCATCGACCTCAAACTTTCGGGGGGACGCCCTCTGACCTGCGCAGATGTGACCAGAACGTGTGGGTCCCCCCGCCCAGATCCCGCCCGGGGGGACGCAACGAGGGACGCCCCCTAGCGACCTTTCCGTCGTGCCAAAGACACCGACGGAAAGGAGCGCACAACCATGAGCGTTGGAGACCAGCTTGGGATCGAGGAGGACAGCGAACTGCTCGACGTGGCCCGTAACAGGTGGCCAGAATGGGTTCGTTCAGATCCGCGCCTCGATGTCGTGGAGCAGTTCGATGATCTTCGTGCGTGGCTGTCCACTGTCGAGCGAGCAGCCGCAGACCAGGTCCTGCTTGCCCTGGCGATGCGGGGAGCCCCAGACGGCGGCGACGAAGTCGCAGCGGCTGCAGCACTTGCCAAGTGCCTCCTGCCCGGTGCCTGCCAACTCGCCGGCTGGCTCTTGTCCCTTCCGACGAAGGGCTGGACCCCCGAGGACAGTCAGCCGGTCCTCGACTGCTCAGGGTCCTTGAGCACACGGATCAACGAACTGGTCGCGGCGCAACTGTGGATCGAGATCCGGACCTTCCCGTGGCGTCGACTGACCAAGGTCGCTTCCAACATCATGATGCGCACCAAGTACGGCGTCCTGAAGGAACTCGGCGACTTCGTCCAGGTTTGCCGATCCGATCGCACCTGGGCCCACACCACACCCATCGAAATCTTCTCCTACGGCGATCGACCGACGGCCGACCCCGGAAACTCGTACTCCCGTGCCGACCACGTGCCCAGCATGCTGAGTCAGCGGACCCTGAGACTGGCCGACACGAGCGAAGAGGGCTCTGACGACGCCGAGGCCGAACTCTTCGAACTGCTGGACTGGGCGTGCTCCCGCGACGTCATCAGCGCCACCGACCGACGACTGCTCTTGGTTGTCGTCGACGAGGCATCGCGGGTCCCAACCCGCAACCTGAGCAGGGGCTGCGGAGGACTACTGGCGACCGAGGTCTCGCGCCGCACGGCCGAACGTGTCGGTGTCGCGGAGGCCACCGTGCGCCGTCACGCAGCCCGCAGCATGAGGGCCCTCGCTGCGGCCGCACCGGGGCAGTTCGGCTATGGACGGTGATCGCCGCAGCCACCGCAACTGTCTTAGTCGGTTGGAGGTGGTGAAGCCCATGACGAGCATCCACGACGAGAGCGACTCGGCGCCGGGGCCCCGGAGCCACGAGCAGATCGCGGAACTGTTCAAGATCGCGAGCCGCGAGGCAGACGCGATCCGCCGACTGAGCGGATGCGTCGAACAGCTCCAGCAGGCCCAGGAGGCCAAGCACACTCTGGCGACGCTGAGCCCATGCGAGATCCGAGGAGCCATCGAACTTCGCAGGCTCCGGGAGGCCACGTGAGCACCGCGACGCCAGTTCGGCGCCCCCATTCCCTGGAGGAACTCAAGCGCGCATGGCAGGCACTCGACGAAGGACACTTCCGCAACCCGCCCCGGTCCGGACAGCCCCAGGTCAGCGTCCCAAACAGTCGTGACATCGAGTGGGTGCCAGCGACCGGGGAGAGGACCGTCGCCGTATTCGGCTGCGGCGGATCAGTCGGGGCCAGCACCCTGGCCCTGGCGATGGCACTCAACGCCCCCAACCCTGTCCGTGTTCTGGAGTGCTGCTCGGCGACAACCTCTGGTCTCGCCTCTGCCGCTACCGCCGAACTCGGCTTGAAGGCGAGCGGCTGGCGCCAAGGCAGACGAGACCACGTCCTGATCGAGCGCACCATCGACATGTTCACCGGCCCCAGCGACATACCTGCACCCATCATGACCGGCGAAGAGCACCAGCTGACGATCCTCGACATTGGCTGGGAGGCAAGCCAGCTCTTGGGCACCGACTGCTGGCTCGCTGACGCGGCCCGCGGCGCGGACCACGTGGTCCTCGTCGCTGCAGCGACGATCCCTGGCGTCCGGCGTCTCGAGAGCGTTCTCGCAGCCCTCGGCCATCGGCAGAGCGACCGGCTGGGCGATCAGATCACCGTCGCGGTCCTCGGCCCCCGCCGCAAGAAGTGGCCGAAGGGTGTCGAGCAGGCCGGCGGCGCCGCCGTCCGCCACGTGCTCTCGGGTGATCGCTTCGTCGAAGTCCCCCTCGATCGCGACCTGCAGATACGTGGCCTGGACACCCGACCGATTCCCACGGCAGTGCTCACGGCAGCAGCACGCATCTCCGTGCCCGACACCCATTCACATGAGCAATACCGATCCGAAAGGCACCACCCGTGAACGTTCTCGCTCATGCCTCCCTAGCTGCCGCGAAGGTGTGCCCCAAGGCACCTCCCGGGGCAACCGGACCCGTCAACGAGATCACCAGCTACGTGTTGTGGGGCGTGATCACGCTCTTCGCGATCAGCGTGTTCGTGGGCGTAGGAGCGATCGTTGCCGGGCGCCTGTTCTCGATGCCCCACGCCTCCAAGGTTGGCGTCATCTCGCTCGTGGTCATCTTCTGCTGCGCCATCGCCTATCTGGTCGTGCCCGGCATGCTCGACGGCATCCTCGGCAAGGGCTGCGTCTGATGCGCCACGCACCCACGACGACACCAGTCGATGTCAGCGGATGGAGCCGCGGCCGGCTCCTCGCGATCCTGGTGGCCGCTGTCCTCGTGGCTGCGCTTCTCGTCGCCGGCCTCGGCTATGCGATCTACCTCGGCGCCAGCGGTATCGGTGCAGACACCGCCGCGGACACTAGCGTGGCGACCGGCGAAGACCATCGGTCAGGTGTTGCCCAGGGCGCTGCTCGTCGCGACGAGATCGCGGCCCAGCCGATGTTGAACGTTCCCGAGGGGGCTGCTTTCCCCAGCCCACCCACCACTGAACCGGGTCGGGCGATCAGCATCCCTGCCGGGACTGGCGTTGTGGGCCCAGCACTGATCCGAACAGGATTCCCACACACCCCGGAGGGCGCCATCGCCCAGCTCGCTCAGCTCGACCTTGCCGTTCTCCAGGCGATGAGCCCGAGCACCGCAGCCGAGGTCTACAACGCCTGGGCCCTGCCGGGCGGCGTCAGCGTCGAGGACTGGTGGATCGCCGCCAGCGTTCGCGCGTTCCTGGCCAGCACCCAGATGGGAGAGGTCAAGGACCCGGCTTCCTCGGTCCTGCTCGAGCCCGCGGCCGCTCTGGTCAAAGGAACCGACGGTGCCGACTGGGTCACGGTCTGCGTCCTGATGCGCGTCACCGCTTCCTATCGAACCGAGGCTCAGATCGGATTCGGCCATTGCGAGCGCATGCAGTGGGTCGGTGGTCGCTGGATGATCGCGCCCGGCACCCCACCAGCCCCCGCTCCCGCGACCTGGCCCGGAACGGCATTGGCCAAGCAAGCCGGATGGCGTCCCTGGGTCACCGACAACACCACCGACACCACCGTCGACCCGGAATCGACCCACGGCAAGGGGGACGTGCGATGACCAAGATCAACGCCACCACGATCCCGCGGCAATGGATCGGCCTGATCGTGCTCGCCGCCCTTGCGGCAGCAACCGTCTGGCTGGGCGCCGGAGACGACGCGGACTCCGCCAGCAACCCAACCAGCCCTTCAACAGCGGCCCGCACCGACGCAATCGCCCACCTCGCGCCGGCCGAGGCACCCGAGGGCGGAGTGATGCTCCCCGGAGGGAGCGACCAGATCGACGGGCACCCGGTGAAGTTCCCCTACTCCGACCTCGGTGCCATTGCGCTGCAGGTGGCCGTGACCAATGCCCAAACCGGATTCGACGTGAACCAAGCACTTGCCCTCACCGACATCTATGTCGCCGACGAGGACCGCAGCTACTTCGCGGACCGGATCCGCGCATCGGTTGCACTTCGCCGACAACAAGCAGGAGTGTCCAAGACCGGCGAGCCGTCCGCGCCGGCCTCCTACGCGATGAGCCCGATCGCCTACCAACTCGAGGAACTCGGGCCCGACTACTACGCGGTCTCGATGCTGTCCTACATCACGTTCACCACGGTCGCCGGACAACCCCGCGACGGGTACTACACCGGCATCCAGTTCGTGAAGTGGATCAAGGGGGACTGGAAGGTCGTCCAGGGAGCACCCGCCGACCTTGAACGCCTGAGCACGCAAGGTCTCCCCGCATCCGTTGGCCCCGAGGATCCGCGGTTTCTCGCGGACGGCTGGATCTCCCTCAGCGCGGAGTCACCGTGAGCAGCGACACCGGCCACGCGCGAGGACGGATCGTCGGCCACGTGCTGAGGCGAGTCGTGATCGCGGTTCTCACGGCCCTGTTGATCACTGGACTGCTCGGTGCCGCGCCCACGCTGCCAGCGACTGCCGCCGCCTCGCCGCGGTCCGCCGTTGCTGACACGTCCACCGTCGTGGGACCGACGCGGATGCACGCCGCCGCACCCGCCGCCGATAGGACCCAGACCCCCACGCCTGAGGGCGTTCGGGTGGTTGCTGGTTGTCCGGGACCTGATTCCTTGTGCGACATCGGCGGCGAGCTCGTTGACTGCGCGACCAAGCCCACCAAGTGCGCTGACGACGTGACAGAAGGGCTCGCGGACGGTGTCACGGGTGGACTCAACGCGGCTTGTGGATTGGTTCGCGTGTGTGACGGGGGAGGCCTGCCCGGCGGATTGCCTGGCGGATTGCCCGGGGTGATTCCCGATATGTCCGATCTGCTCGGTGGCGGCATTCCGGGTCTGGGCGACATCCCCAACCCGTTCGCCGCGATCGGAGACGTGATCGCGAAGGCTGCCGCCGATGCGTGGACCGCGGCCATGTTGGCGATCTGGAACTCCGGCCTGTTCGTTCTTCGTATTGTGCTCACGTTCAGCGAGTACTTCATGACGCCAGATCTCAGCGGTGATGGCCCCGGTAGGGACGTGTATTCCTACATGTTGTGGCTGGCACTGGGACTGGTCGTGATCCTCGTGATGATCCAGCTGGGAGCAACTGCCTTCAAACGCGAAGGCAAGGGTCTGGCCCGAGCGATGATCGGCTGCGGCCAGTTCGTTGTCGTCTGCGCCTCTTGGTTCGGCTACTGCGTCACGATCGTGGCAGCCTGCTCGGCTCTGACCCATGGCCTAATGAAGGCACTGTTGAAGGTCAACACCTGGCCCGACTGGGATCCCCTCAATGGTCTGGGCGCCCAAGACATTGGCGACGCCACGGTCGCGACGGTGCTGGCCTTCTTCGGCGTCTTCTTGTGGATCGCCGCCATCGGACACATCCTCGTGTACCTGGCTCGCGCCGCGGCGCTGCTGATCCTGACCGCCACCGGTCCACTGTCCGCGGCTGGCCTTGTCTCGGAGTTCACCCGGGCCTGGTTCTGGAAGTCGCTGCGCTGGTTCCACGCTGCTGCCTTCACACCGGTCCTGATGGTCATGGTGCTGGGCATCGGGGTGCAGATGTCCAGCGGTGTGTCTGCACATCTGGCGGACGACACGGCCAAGACCGTCGGCACCGCACTTCCCGCGGTCATGCTGATCCTGATCAGCGTTGTCGCGCCCATGGCGCTGTTCAAGATGCTCGCGTTCGTCGACCCCAACAGCCCCTCGGGGGCTTCCTTCCGTCAAGGCATGGCTGCCGTCGGCGGTGTCCAAGGCCTCCTCGGTGGCGCCGGCGGTAGCAGCTCCTCAACCGCTGCCTCGGCAACGGACGCCAACGGTCGATCCGGCGGTGAGCAAAGCGCAGACGAAGCCACCGGCGCGCGGTT
The DNA here is from genome assembly GCF_001428565.1 of Nocardioides sp. Root190. Classification (GTDB taxonomy): domain Bacteria; phylum Actinomycetota; class Actinomycetes; order Propionibacteriales; family Nocardioidaceae; genus Nocardioides. The sequence continues at coordinate 150,400 of NZ_LMIA01000011.1, forward strand.
CAACAAGTCCGCCCAAGGTGTTCTCGGCAACCTCGGACCCGCCGGCCAGGCGATGTCGAAAGGCCTCGGCGTGATGACCGGCCTGGGATCTCAGGGCGCCTCCTTGTTCAGCGACGTGACCAATCAGGCCGGCGTCGGTGAGAGCACCTACGGGCCAGATCTGGCCCGCGACAACGGCGGCGGCAGCGGCGAGTCCGGCGGGGGAGGATCCGGCGGTGGTTCGCCGAGCGAGTCCAACTTCTCCGACAGCGACAAGGACGACTTCCAAGGCGGTACCGGCACAGGTGCAAACCCGTCCGGGACCCCACCCGCACCCGCCGTGCCCTCGGGCGGCCCTGCGGGTCCCGCAACCGGCACTCCCGCATCCACTGGAGCGCCCACTCCTGCGTCCGCTGGTGGATCCGGCGGCACCGGAGCAGCGGGCGGCGCATCGAGTGGCGGAGCAGCGGCCGGCGCTGGCGGTGTACCGCCGGTCGCGGTCTAGACGAGCAACAAGAGAGGCATGACATGAGTACGTACTCCGACTACCAGCGGGATCGTCTGGGTTGGTTTTTCGGCCTGACCGGCGGGCAGTTCATGGCCCTCGCTCTGGGCACCTTGCCCGCCTTCTGGGCGCTGAGCCGCCAGGCGTGGCTTTCGATGCTGGTCTTCGCCATCGGGTGGCTGCTCCTCGTCGTTGTCACCGTCGTTCCGGTCCGAGGTCGCTCGGCGACAGGCTGGATGTTGGCATCTACCGCGTTCGCGGTTGGCGGTCTCCTGGGCTGGACCCGGTGGCGTGCCAACGCGACCAGGGGAGCTGTCGTTGACCTTGAGGCCCCTGACCTGCCCGGAGCCCTGCAAGGCATCCAGATCCATGACGGGCCGCCCCACGGTGCCAAGCTCGAACGAGTCGCCGTCCTCCAGGACCAGGCGAGGAAGACCTGGGCGCTCACCGCTGCCGTTGTTCACCCGGGCATCGGCATGCAGGACGGCGGGGAACGACGCCGGTACGGCGACGCTCTGGCCGAGCTGATCGACGTCGCGCGCCGCACCGAGAAGATCGACGAGATCCTGATCCTTGTTCGCACCGTCCCCGAGGACGGTGCAGAGCGCGAAGTCTGGGTCGACAAACACAGTCGCGCCAGCGCGCCGGCAGCCGCAGTCCGGATCAACAGCGACATCGCACTCGGCCTCACCAGCGCCTCGGTACGCACCGAGACATTCGTGACGATCGTCGTCCCCGAAACCAAGATCGCCAAGACCGCCAAGGAATCAGGCGGCGGCCTCGAGGGTCGCAGCCGCGAGCTCTACCTCCTCATGGGCGAAGTCGAGGCACAGCTACGCGGCCCACTGGGCATGACATCGGTGCGCTGGCTCACCTCACCCGAACTCGCCCTGGCGTGCCGCACCGGCTTCGCACCCGGCGATCGTGCCGGGATCGTCGAAGCGCTCGCACTGCGCGAGAAGGACCCCAACGTCAACGCCGACGTCCCCTGGGCCCTGGCCGGCCCATCGGGTGCCGACGCCACCGTTCGGCACTACAGCCACGACGCCTGGAACAGCGTGTCCGCGACGATCAAACTTCCCACCCGGGGCGCGGTGATGGGCGCCCTCGCACCGATCCTCACCCCCAACGAACAAGGCGAACGACGCTCGTTCCTCGTCGCGTTCCCGATCGTCGCCGAGGGCAAGGCCAACCGACAATCCGGCAACGCCGAATGGGCCGCCGACATCGCCGAAAGCCTGAACGAGGCCACCAAACGCAAGACCCGAGCCCAACAGCGTGAACAGACGAACAAGGCCCGCGGCATGGACGCGAAGCTCGCCAGCGGCAACGCCCTCACCCGCCCCTACGCGGTGTGCACCGTCACCGTGCCCAAAACCATGCGGATCACCGAGTTCGGACGCCGACTCGATGCCTCAGTGCGCCGCGCAGGGTTCGCACCCCTGCGCCTGGACCTCGCACAAGACGTCGCGTTCGCTGCCTCAACAGTCCCAATGGGCATCAGCCTGACACGACGAGGCGACGCCTGATGACCCGATCAAACAACGCCACGCCAGCGCCCACGACCCGGCGTCGTGGGCATGGGGGTCGCGACGTGGCTGCGCTGCTCTCGGACTTCGGACACGACCTGCCGACCACGCCTGGCCCGATCCGCTCGGCCGGTAAGTCGCCGCGGCTGTTCAACTACGCACCCAGGAGAGGAGCGGCCAGAGCCGGACGTGGCTGGACACCAGCCACGACACCGGTTCACACCTACCGGATGACCTCTGACCAGGCACCGGTCTTCTGGCCCTTCATCAAAGCCCCAGCGCTTCCGCCCACCGGGGCACAGATGGGCATCGACGAGGGCAGCGGCGGGTCGTTCTACTGCGATCCCTTCGGGTGGGTTCTCAACGACGCGATCCCCGTCACCAACCCGAACATCTTCTACTTCGCCAAGCCGGGCACCGGAAAGTCAGCGACGGTCAAAGCGTTCTGCGGCCGGATGATGCCCTTCGGATACCGGACCCTGATCCTTGGCGATCCGAAGGACGAGTACGAGCCGCTGTGCCGCTTCTACGGGGTCGAACCCTTCGCCATCGGCCCCGGCATGCGAACCCGAATCAACCCACTCGCCATGGGGCCGCTCGGCCAGGGGTGGGATGACCTTCCAGCAGCGGAAGCACGCCGGAGGGCAACGATCATCTTCGGGCGATGGCTCACCCTCGTACGCGGCCTGGTCGGTTCCATGCGGATCGGAACCAGCCACGTTCCATTCGGCCCCACCGACGCCGACGTCGTCCAAACCGCGCTCGAGGCACTGACCGGTTACAGCGAGGGCACCACCACGCTGCGGGAGACAACGATCCCTCACCTATGGCACCTGCTCCACAACCCCACCAATGACCTGGTGAACACGTCCCGGCACGCCAGCCGGCAACAATTCCTCGATCACACCCGCACACTCCGCGACGCCCTGGGCCAACTGGTCAAAGGCGTGCTCGCTGGCCTGTTCGACGACCACACCAACATAGAGATCGACTGGCGAGCACCGATCCAGTCGCTGAGCCTGTCGCGACTCGACGACCTGGGCGACGAGGCAGTGGGCATCGCCCTGCTGTGCCTGAACTCTTGGGGACGCGGCATGCGCGAGACCGCCGAGCCCGGCGACCTACGCATCGTTGTACGCGACGAATCATGGCGCCAACTGCGGCTGGGGCCCGAAGCCGTCAAGTCCTTCGATGCCGACCTACGACTTTCACGAGGCATGGCCGGGCGAGGCGGCGACATCCAATTTGCCATCGCCCACAAACCATCCGACCTCCTCGCGGCAGGCGACGCCGGCTCTCAGGCAGCCACCATCGCCAAGGACCTGCTCGACCTCGCCGACGTCAAGATCCTCGGCGGACAAAACCCCAAGGTGGCCCGCGAACTCGACTCGATGCTCGGCCTCGGCGCCATCGCCCAGGACCTGGTCACCGGATGGGCCCGCCAAGTCAAGGGCCGCGCGCTGTGGAGCGTGGGGGAAACCACCTACAAAGTCCAAACCGTCCTCCACCCCCTGGAGCAGAAACTCACGTGGACCAACCAAGCCCTCGAGACAGCCGCGTCCTAGACGCCCATCGACCCCGTGAAAAAGCTCCTCTTCGCCACGCTCTCGCTGCTCGCGGTACTGACCAGCGTGCCGCTGATCGCCGCAGTCATCATCGCGATGAGCACCGGAGCTGCGGCTGAGTGCCGCACCCAGAGCAGTCAGGGCACCGCGCCCACCACCCCACTCGGCGACCTCGGCAACCTCGGAGTCATCGACGGCCCGGTGGGAGGCCCGGTCAAAGGCAAGATCACCATGGCGCAGGCCAACATCCCGCGCCGCTCCGGCCTCGACGGGTTCCGGGCCTCCATGCCCAAGGTCTTATCCAAGAACCCCGACTTCGTCACCCTCAACGAGGCCACCGGTTGGAGCCTGAAGCAGATCGAAGCCGCCGCCCCCGGCTACTCAGCCTTCCGGGTGTCGGAACCGGCCGGCACCGGCGACGGCGCCGAGCAGGCCATGGGCAACGCCGTGCTCTGGAAGAGCTCGACCTGGACCAAGGTCAACGGCGGCCGGGTCCAGCTCGTCGACGACGACAAGACCTTCTACGACGGGCATCCGGTCACGTGGGACCGCTTCGCGACATGGGTGATGCTGCGCCGCGCCGACGGCCACGGTGGTCAGGAGGTGGTCTCGGTGGTCTCCACACACCACATGACCAACCCGCACCGCTGGCCGAACCAGCACGGCAACCCGCCGCTGACCCGGCCACAGCAGTACGGCGCCGGCGTGGACATCCTGCTGCAGCTGCGCAACTCCCTCGCTGCCCACGGTCCAGTGCTCATCGGCGGCGACATGAACACCCAGGCCTCCTACACCGACATCGGATGGACGGCGGCCGCGAAGATGAAGGCCGCCGGCTACGGATGGCACAACCACGGCGTCGACTTCATCTTCTTCCCCGACGACCAGGGCGCCCGTCTCGAACGAGGCTGGGACGGCACGATGCTCTCGGACCACCACTGGCTCTCGGCCCGCATCGCGATGAACGGCACCGGCCCGGAGACCGCCCTTGAAACCACCACCGCCAGGATCGTGCCCGCGGCGAACACCGCCCGGAGCTCCACCGAACCGCCGACCGGCGACGTGCTCGCCCAACTGATGCGCCTGCGGTTCGCGTCCAACTACCCGACCATCACCGCCGAGCAGGCCCGCAACGCGATCACCATCGCCCAGGTCGCCCGCGACCTCGAGATTCCCCGCTCCGGGCTGCAGATTGCGATCGCCACCGCGATCCAGGAATCCAAGCTGGTCAACCTCACCGGAGGTGACCGCGACTCCGGCGGCCTGTTCCAACAGCGACCCTCGGCCGGCTGGGGAACCCGGGCCGAGATCACCGACCCCGTCCTCGCGGCCCGTGCGTTCTTCGGACAGGCCCAGCACACCGGCAACCCCGGCCTCCTCGACATCCCCGGCTGGCAGAACATGCCACTCACGCAGGCCGCGCAGGCCGTCCAGGCCTCGAGCTACCCCGACGCTTACGCCCAGTGGACCGACGTCGCCGGCGACATCACCGATCTGCTCGGCGGCGACCTGCCAGACCTGCCCGGCCCTGACTCCGAAGACTCCACCACCAACGCCGCCGACTGTCAGGGTGAGACCGTCAACCCGATCACCCTCGGCACCCTCAACCTGCTCGGCGCAGGTCACACCGACAAGGCGGGGGAGCGGCCCGGGTACGACACCTGGGACAAGCGACTGCCCGGCGCGATGCGCACGATCGAGAACGCCGGCGTTTCGATCGCCGGCCTCCAGGAGGTGCATGGCCCGCAAGCCAAGGCGCTAGAGAACCAGTACGCGGCCACGTGGGGGATGTACCCGGCCAGCGGGAAGACACAGAACCGCGTGATCTGGGACCGCAACGAGTGGGAGCAGACCGACGCCCGACTCGTCGACATCCCGTACTTCGGCGGCAAGGACGTCGGCATGCCCCTAGTGCGACTGACCGGCACAGGAGACGGCCCCAGCGCCGGGCAGGTGATCTGGGTCTGGAGCATCCACAACCCGGCCAACACTCAAGGAAACGCCGCTGGGCACCGCCAAGAGGCGCTTCGTCGCCAGCTGGCCACGATGACCGAGCTCGCCGGCACCGGCACCCCTGCGGTGATCCTGGGCGACTTCAACGATGGCAAGGACGGCAGCAACGCCTCGCACTGCGCCCTGACCCCGGAGCTGAGCAACGCCTTCGGCGGCTCTGCCGAGCCCTGCAAGAAGCCCAAGAAGGACGCGCCGATCGACCATGTCTACGGCGCGAACCTCACCTGGGCCAGCGCCGCGGTTGACACCAGTACCCAGGCCAGCAAGATCGCCGACCACCCGCTGGTGACCGCCACCACCGCCGGCAGCAGCGCCGGGTGTGCAGTCGAATCCGACACGGCGAAGGCCAAGTACAACCTCGGGCCGGTCAAGCCGCAGCTGACCCGGCTGGTCAACATCCTTGGCCCCATGTTCGACATCAAGACCGTCGGTGGCTACCGCGAGAGCGCCACCGACCCCAACGGTCACCCAGCCGGCCTCGCAGCTGACTTCATGACCTCGAGCAAGGCGCAGGGCGACGGCCTCGCCGGCTACGCCAAGGCCAATGCCGGCAAGCTCGGCATCGACTACATCATCTGGCACCAGCGGATCTGGTCGGTCGCCCGCGCTGGCGAGGGCTGGCGGTCGATGGAGGACCGGGGGAGCGCTACCGAGAACCACCTCGACCATGTCCACATCAACGTCAAACCCGGCGCCTCGGTCCAACCGGTCGGCCTCGAGGGCGCATCCTGCGACGAGGTCGTCGACCCGGTGCCCGCGCAGTACATCGGGACCGACAACCACAACTGGCACGAGACCGGCCCCTACTGGTCCAAGTGGCACACCGGCACCGACTTCTCCGCACCCTGCGGAACCACCGTCTATGCCGCCCACGCAGGCACCATTGAGATCGTCACCACCCAGCGCTCCTGGGCCGGACCTCAGCTGGTCAAGGTCACGACCGGCGCCGGGTCCCTGACCACCTGGTACGCCCACATGCAGACCGTCACCGTGAGCCGGGGCCAGACAGTCGCCGCCGGCGAACCGATCGGCCGGGTCGGCAAGGAGGGCAACGTCTCTGGCTGCCACCTCCACTTCGAGGTCCACCTCAAGAACGGCTCGATCTACGGTCCCGACAACGTCGACCCCTCGACCTGGCTCGCAGAGAACGCATCGCGTTCGAGCCGTCCGATCTGATGGCCGGGTGATCGCACCGGAGCCCTGACGAGACCTAGGTGACCAGGACGGCCCCGCAAATCCCGACCTACGTCCACTGGAGGTGGTCAGACCGGTGCAGCGCGAGCGACGACGAGACCCCTACCCGTGGACCTGGGAGGTCCCCCTAGCGGTGACGCTGGCAGCCCTGTTCGTCATCGTGATTGGCGTCCAGTTCGGCCGATCAGTCGCCAACCTGGTCGCCGGTGCCGGATGGACATGGCCCGACGCCAACGCCGGCGCGTTCCCCTCGCCAATCGGCACCACCTTTTGGACCAGCCTGCCCGGCGTTCTGGGCGGCCACGCTGACGCCGGGTTGCCCACGCATGCTCCCGACGACCTGGCCGGCCGCGGTCTGGTCTGGGGCAGCCTCGCTCTGACCGAGCTCGCTCTGCTGGTGGCGGCGATCTGGCTCGGCGTCTGGGCCTACCAGCGTTGGGGCCCGGGCCGAATGCGCGGGATGGCGACCGCCACCGAGGCCGAGAAGCTGCTCGGCGTCACCCGGCTCCGCAAGGTCGCTGGCATCGTCCGCCCGGATCTCTACGGCAAGCACGCCCCCGGAGCCACGGCACCGGTCCAGCGCACCGCAGGTGACCTCACCGAGCAACCCGGCCCGCAGTTGGGCCACGGCCTCAGCCCGTGGCTCCTGGACGGCCGCCGAACGAAGGAAGACCGTTGACACCCAGATTCCACCCCTTAGACGTGGGATGGCGCATCGGTCACGCGCACGAGCCGCGAGGTGGCGAGCTGTGGGTGCCGTGGGATCGCACAGCCGGCGTGATCGGCCCGCAGGGCTCTGGGAAGACCCTCGACCTGCTCACCCCGGCTCTGCTCGGCGCTCCGGGCGCCGCCCTGGTGACACTGACCAAGGTCGAGGACCTGCTGCTCAGCCTTACCGAACGCTCCCGCGACGACCGCCCCTGCGTGGTGCTCGACCCCTTCGGCCTGGCCGAGGGCGTTGTCGACGAGCTGATCTGGGACCCGATCGCCGGCTGCGTCGACCCCAAGGTTGCCGAGCGGCGAGCCAAGGCGTTCACCGCCGGCACCGTCAAGGGCGCGATCACAGGCGGGACCGGCGACGATGCTGCGAGGTTCTACGCTGCCGAGTCCGCCAAGGTGCTGCAGGGCTACTTCCACGCCGCGGCGCTGACCGGTAGGACCCTCGAGGACGTCCTGCAGTGGGTCGCCAACCCCACCGCAGCCAGCCAGCCGATAGAGATCCTGCGCCGCCACACCCACGCCGAGCCGTTCTGGCACGGCCTCCTACACGGTGCGCTGAACGGCGACGACCGAACGGCCGGAAATACCGTCACCACGGTGCAGCAGGCGGTGTCGCTGTTCTTCCAGGCCGACATCCGACGCCGCTGCGTGCCCAGTCACCGCCATTGCGCCACGGACCTGGCCGACGTGATCCGCCGCCGCGGCACCATCTACCTACTCGGACGCGAAGACCCGTACGCCTCGGCCAGCCCCCTGATGACCGCCGTTGCTGAACACGTCTTGGACACCGGCCTGCAGTTGGCCAGCAGCTCTCCGTGGGGAGGCCGGCTGTGCCCGCCCCTGGTCTCGGTGCTCGATGAGTTGCCTTCGACCGCACCGCTACCGACTCTGCGCACCCGGATGGCCAACGAGCGTGCACTAGGCCTCTCGTTCATCTGGGCCGCCCAGACCCGCCCCCAGCTGACTAGCATCTTCGGAGAGCACGAGGCCCGAGCACTGCTCGGCCTCACCAACACTCTGGCGATGTTCGGCGGCTCCAAGGACGTCGCCTTCAACCAAGAGATCTCCGACCTCCTGGGCCAAGTCAGGATCGGCCGACGAACGCACCGCGGCAGCGGCGGTGGGTACGAGGGTGCCGACATCGCGATCATGCGGCCCGAAGAAGTCCGGCAACTGCCCGAACGCCAAGCCCTGGTGATCGCCGAGAACGGCAAACCGATCATCGCCAAGTTGCACCGCTGCATCGAAGGCAAGGCAGGGCAGCGCCTGTTGGTCGACCAGCGGGCGCTGCGCGAGCGCCTGACCAACGACCGGCGCATGGTCATCACCCCCGAGGCCCGCGCCACTGCCGCGCTCGTCGAGGCACGTCGTCTCGGCTTCGTCGAAGACGAAACCAACCACGCAAGGAGTGAACTGTGACCGCCGAGGAGCAGACGCACCGGGCGCAACCGACACTGATGGTCTTCCCGTTCCCCGTCCCCGGGGACCAAGTCCGGCTCGCCTACAGCGAAATCCACAAGGCCATCAACGGTACCGAGGAGTACAAGAAGGCCCTCGGCAACCACGCGCTGCTGCCGCGGCCCTGGGAGCCGGCGACCTGCCTGCAGCCCGAGCTCCGCAACGATCTGTGGGAGTGGCTCGATGACGTCGTGATCTGGCTCAACCGGGAGTACACCTGGGACCTCGCGGGGCTCATCCCCAGCTGCTGGCCCCTGCACCCGCACCTGGTTCACGAGATCGCAGTCCTCGCCGACCAGCGCCGGCGGGCTGGTCTAGCGATGACGAGCGACGCGCTCGAGGAGTGGCACCGCTACGCCCTGCCGATGTTCACGGACCGCATGCGGAACAGACTCCGCACTCACTGCGATGACGAGCACAAGAACTGGCCGAACAGGCCGCGGTACAACGAGCACTTGGGCGAAGCCAGCACTCAACAGCGTGAGAACGCCTTCGCGAACGACATCGGCGCCCTGCACGTCTACCTACACGCGAATGAGCAGCCCGGGCCGGTCTTCCGGCCGCGCCTAGCCGAGGTCGACAAGAACACCGGCGAGATTCTTGACGGCCCGCTTGGTGCTCAGCCCCGTACTCGGACGGAGAAGGGTCCCCGAATCTGATTCGGCAAACGCGGCGGAACGACGCGGACCTTGATTACTCGTGACGTCATGCCTCGGGAAGGGCTGACGCCAGCAACTCGTGAAGTCCAGAAATCTGTGCTGTGTGCGGGCCCTCGGTGGACAGGCGCGGGTACAGCTTCTTCGGCCAGAGCACCTCGACACCTCGGCTCGCGAACGCTCCGCCGATCAGTGGCCAGTCCGCTTCGATGAAGCACAGAACCCCGGTCACCGGCACATGGTCGCCGACGATGGATTGGACGAGGGCGACCTGCTTGAGGACGCCGTCGACGAGTTTGGTCTGATCGCGTCCACCGACCAGAAGCTTCTCGGTGCGTGGCCGCAGGAGCCCGCCCTCGACCTTCAGGGACGGTCGTTTGTTCACGTAGCGCTTGGCGTCGATGACATACACCCCGGTCGGGGTGACGGCGAGGTGGTCGATGTTGGCGCGAGTGCCGGGGATGCGGCGGTCGTGCAGGACACGGATGCTTTCGGAGGCGAGCTCGTTGAGGCGTTGGCCGAGGCGTTCCTCGCCGAGCGCTCCGGTGTCCCAAGCGGTTGTCGACTGTGGGTCGTTGGTGATCGCGAGGAGGAAGCCGCCCAGCTTCGGGTGCTTCTTGCGCACGCGTTCCTCGCGCTTGGCGTGACGGCGCTCGTATTCACGCCGGGCTGACGCGCCTGCCGTTCCGAGATCGGCTGGCGGTGCCCCGTCGGCCTGCGGCCGGGCTTGCTCGATCTCCGGGGCCGGGCTGGGTTCATCAGGATCTGCGGCGGTGGGGGAGCAGGAGAGGCAGCGGACTGTCTTGGTCGTCCGCTCATAGATTGCCTCAACCCTGGCTTCCACAGTGGTGCCGCAGAGTCGACAGGTGCCGGCATATCGGAGCCGCATCTGCTTGTCGTCTGAGGAAGCGGGCACCTGGCGACGGTACCGACTGGGAGCAGATCGGGTGGCTGGTTCGGGTGTACAGGGCCTCCAACCAGCGGCCCCCTCACGCGGCGCATTGGGCAACTTGGATCCGAGCGGAATGCGGCAGACGAGCGCACTCAGGTCGAGGCAGCCGAGGCGGCACCCGCGACGGCATGCCGGTACTGGTTCTCCTCGAAAATGAAGGGTCCGAACTCGGCGTAGTCCCAAGCGGACCGGTGCGGCTGCCGAAAGTTTGTCCACGTGACTTGACCGTTCTCGACCGTGGTCGTGACCTCGAGGGGCCAGCACCCAACTTCGCCGCAGTCACAGCCCAGCAACCACATGCGGCCCGTGCCTGGCCATTGGCGGTCGTTTTGTCCGAGGTAGTAGGTCCTCAGGTCACCGAAGTTGAAGTGCGCGGGGATCAGACCGCAGTAGCCACTTGACGGCCTCATTCCGTGGGCCGACTCGTACTCGCCGACAAGCGGCATCAGTGAGACGCCGTCAACCACAGGTATGAGTTCGACGCTGCCTTCATTGTCAGCGACGACGAAACTCAACTCGTTCACGAGGTGAATGCTCGCACGCGCTCGCACCATTTGGTTCAGGGACCGATCGGCGGCGCGGACACCGGCTCCGGACGCTCAGGGAGCGTCAAAAAACGTCAGGTAACACGGGCGTCTAGCGCTGTTCGATGGTCGGGTTCAGATGTAGAGCGACATGACCGATGCGACCGTCGAGATCACGACCCCCGAGAGTGCCAGGAGTCCGTCGGTCTTGAACACAAGGAGTGCGTCGGAGAGCGCTGCGCGGCGGCTCCAGTACTCGGCGGGGAAGCGCATGTCTTCCCAGCTTGGTGGAGGGTCGGTGACGCCGATGCTTGCTAGGAGGTTCGAGATCTCGTCTTGGTTTCGGTCAACCTGGGCTTTGAGAGTGGGGGCGATTGTTGCATCTTCGCCTTTACCGGCTTCGTAGATGTCGGTGAAGGTCGGGTCTTCGAGTTGGTCGCTGCGGACTTTGACGGCGTCGTAGTCGGCCTTTCGCCTCTTCGCTCGTAGGTAGGCGGCGGTGACGCCATAGATGGTGAGTGCGGCGCCGAGGATGTAAAGGGCGGCTACAAGTTCGGTCACAGGGTTTCGGTTTCGTTGGCGAGGCGGAGGACTTGGGCGATGAGGCCTTCGATGGGTGGTGCCTCGGGACCGGAGCCGCGGTCAAACCTCGAGGTGGCTGGGTCGACGTGGGGGTAGCGCGTGGCTGCGGTGGTGATGACGGCCGCGGTGGGGAACCAGGTCGGGAGGTTGTCGCGGTACTCGAGCACGGCGGAGATGGGGCCGGGTTCGCCGAAGGCTTGTTGGTGGTGCTGAATCCAATCTCCGCCGACGCGGACGATGTCTTCGAGTCGTTCGGGGAAGGCGATGAGGGCATCTGTGAGGACGGTTTTGGGTTCGTCTGGGGTGGTCCAGTGGGTCCAGTGGTCGAACATGGAGCGGCCGTTGATGGTGTTGTCGGTCCAGCCTTCTTCGCTGGTCCAGTCGTGCGTGCGTAGTTCGGTGAGGAGTGCTTCGCGGACTTGGTTGGCGAGGTCGGTTCGACCGGTGTCGTTCATTTCGCGCCAGAGTTCGGTGAGTAGTGCGGTGGCGACTGCGAGTGGGCGGCGTGCCTGGTCTTCGGTGATGGCTGCGACGATTTCGTCGTCGGTTGCGTTCCTGGTGAGGGCGGCTGCGACTAGGGCTGCGGTGTCGAGGCGGTACTCGTGGACGTGCCAGACCGGCCAGATTGAGACGACGTTGCCGGTGGCATCTGCGATTTCGGTTCGGAGGGCCTGGCTGTAGGGGTTGGTTGTGACGTGGGCGTGGGCGCGGCCTCGTTCGAGGGTTTCGAGGTGTTGTGCCTTTGCTTCCTCGAACGCAACGGCGGTGGGATCCGGTGCGTCTTCGGCCGGGGGTTCCGGTGCAGGGTCGGGGTTCTCGCCGCGTAGGGCTGCTGCGAGCGCGCTGGCAGATGCGCGGAGTTCGGCGACCGCCTCGTTGAGACGTTCGTTGTCTTCGTAAGGCGGTTCCCATGGCCAGTGGGATGCTGCAGCGAGGAGCTCTTCGGCAGATCTGGTGACCCAGTCGCACCATGGTGCGGTTGCGGTGTTGATGTGGCGGGCGGTCGCGGTTTTGGCCTGGACGTCGTCGGTGAGGGGTTCGAGCTCTCCTCGGACGGCGTTGAGCTGACCAAGGATTGTTGCTGCGTAGCGCTCCCTGTCCGCGCGTCCGGGCTCTGCGTACATGCGTTCCCCAGTCACAGGGTCGCGACCCATCATGGAGCTTCGGATGCGGTTCCGGTAGCCGCACCAAACCGCAGCAGCACCTGCCGGTCCGCTGCGGGTGGAGATGGCCCGAAGGACAGCCATCTCGACTGATTCGACGATTCCGGTGATGACTGGTGCGGCAATCACTGGGGACCCGAAGGACAGTTCGATGATCTCTGCCACCTGGGCGTCGCTGAGGACCCAGCCCTGACGGAACTCCTCGTACTCCCGCACCTGCGCCACCCGCCACTCCTGGAGCAGTGCGGGCGGGAACCGTGTCTCGTCGGTGTCGATCTCGTACGAGTGAGCGATGCACATCAACAGGAGGTTCTCCGGTGCCCGGTTGTCAACCGACGACATCCCAGGCAACCACCGTGGACCGCCAGGGCTGCGGGCGTGAATGTGGGCGGTGCGACTATTCAGGACCCGTTCCGCTGAACCCTCCACCTGCTTGTACAACCACTCGCCGCACCTGTCGTACGCGCACGAGAACGCGTGTGCGTACAGCTCGCGCACCGTCGAGTCGGTCGGTCTTGGGTGTTCGGTTTCCGCGGCGTCGGGCACACCCCCATCCTGCCCGGTGCTACAGACGGTTGTCGGGGGCGGCGGCAAACTGGACTCATGGACATCCGCGAGCTCCCAGACCTGACGCCGACCCAGGTGGTTGAGCTTGTGGATGCGTTGCTCTCGAACGCCGACACCCTCCTCGCCACCGCCTTGACCGTTCTCGAACAGGGCCAGGTGCCGCTCGCTAGATCGCTTTCCATCCTCGGGATGGAAGAGTCCGGCAAAGCCATCGCCGTCCACGAACGCCGCGTCCAGATGACCAGGGCTCCTGACGGCGAACCGTTCAGATGCGAAGCCCTAGACCGATTGTGGGGCAGCCACCACCGCAAGCTCGAGAAGGTCCACGACTTCCTCGTCGAGGAGCTCTACTGGTTCGGCACCGAACCCTCCGACCCGACGGTGAACGCCGCCTATCTCGGCACCATCCGCACCTGGTCCAAGAAGCAAGACCGGTTGAAGATGCGTGGCTTCTACGTCGAACTGTCCAAGTCTGGCGAAGTCATGGCACCCACCGACGTCGTCGACGAAGCGACCCTTTTCGACGTCATCTCCCGCGTCCACCAAATCGGTTGGCAGCTTCGCCTCGGCGAACACATCGAAGGCAAACGCCAAGACGAACAAGAAGCCGGCACCCCACCCGTCACCAACGACGACATGGGCCTGTTCGACCGGACCCTGGACGCTACCGACGACCCCGAACTCACCCGAATCATGCGAGAAGTCGAGGAGCAGATGCGCAGAGGAACTCCGGGTGTCCCACTGAACAACGCCGCATACAGGTTCAACCCACCCGGCGTAGACCGGTCAGCCTTCCGCAACCTCGACAAGCCCGGGTACGAAGCCGAAACCCGGGAACTCATCCGCCTCCGCGAAAGCTTCGACCGCGACCAGTGCCCGAAGGCCGACTAAACGAATCGTTGGTCAGACAAGATTTGCCCAACCCGGGACCGCGGCCGCAAGCGGCGGCTCGACGCCGAGCGAACCTCGGCCTGTGCTTGCGGTTCGACCTGATGCAGACGCGGCGGTATCGCCGGGTTCAACCAGGTCGCCGCTGGGCGCTGCGGAGGCCCGCAAATCAGCAGGGCCGAACGAGTGTCGGTGCCCGATGAGAGTCTCTGAAGGTGTCCAACGTCAACAACAACCGCATCCACCATCCTCGGCTGCAACGACGGCGGGGCGCGTTGGTTGATCTCGCCGATGGCGCGCGAAATCGCCTCCGGTGGAATGCCCTGAGCCTCCGGCGACGCGCCGCCGTCTCGTTGATGCTCTATACGACCCTCTGCGGTCTTGTTTGCACCATCGTGTTCCTGGCGGGGGGCCGCTTCGAAGGTGCTGCCCCTTTCGCCGGGATCACTGTCATTTCCGGGGTCGCAGCGGCGACTTCTCACGTCACGCTTCTCAAGCTTCGACGCCGAAATCATTGCGCTCTTTACGGCGTCGCCGCTGTCGGCGCTTCTGCTGCGTTCGTGACCGTGGCCATGACGGCCCGCACGTCGTCAGAGGTCATATCCGCGCTCGCTCTTCTGCCGCCGCTAGTCGGGAGTTGGTTTGCCGTGCAATGGGTCTCCCGACTAACCGCGCAAGGGCTCACCGGCGCCGGCTTCGCCGACGCAACGACCACCATCCGCGGAACCGCCGCAATCTGGTGCGCGGTCCTGATATTGGTAATCGCTGGCGCGCCCTTCGCCAGTGACTACGCGCCATCCGTTGTCGCGGAGTTGACCGACGGCGTCGCCGGCCTCTTCAGCGTCGTGGCCATCTTCACCTACGTAGGGCCTGGCTGGACCGAGTACCAGCGCGGGCTAGCTGGCGCGGGCGCAGCCCTGACGTAATGGCGCCGGATCGTGATACGACCGGCTACTCCGGCGAGCGGCGCAATGGGCATCACAGCTAGGTCCGCTGGCATCGAGTCGTGCAGCAGACCCCGGCAGGGGCTCATGGGACTGCGTAGCGATCATCCACAAGCAATGCCGGCCCCACGTGGAGGGTCGCCGACATCTGGGGGTTTACAAGCACCTGGACACAACATCTAGTGCCGCGCGGACATGGCTGGGTGTAGCCTGTGGATAACTACAGCGGTGTAAGTACTAGCCGGATGCGCGATGGTGACGGACTCAGTTCGTCGGTCCCGGGCCGTATCGTGTAGAGGACACAACTTCACATGCCGCAGAAAGACGTAGGCCCTGAGTCGACGTACGTCTGATCTCAGGGCCCACACCGTTTTGCTTGGTCGCTTGCAGTGTAGGCACACCGACCCGTTCTCGTGGTAGATCGGGAGCAATTTTCTGGGAGATAGTCGTCATCCGGCCAGGTCCCGTCACCACCGATGACAGGAACCCAAACCGTGTACCACTCCGTCTCTGCCCTCTGCCGGACTGCGTCCGGTCTCTCTCCGCACGCCGCCCCGGCCCACCTCCCCGGATCGGTCCGATGAGCAGCGTCAACGGATCGTTCGACGACTACCAGGCCCACGTCAACGCCGAGGACGCCCAGGTCGTCGAGGCGCGCCGACGCCGCGACCTCTTCAAGACCTCGTTCGAGAAACGCGTTGACGTCAAGGAGGTTATCGCTTCGGGATCGCTTCGACGAGGAACCCACCGCGATCCGATCAACGACGTCGACACGATCATCGTCTACGACGGCAACGAGCACCCCGACTGGGGCCAGCCCGGCGACTCTGCGGCGGCCGCGCTCGACCACACCCGGGCCCTCGTCAACGAGATGCTCGGTGCGACCAACGGCACCGACGCCCAGGAGGTCCGCCTCGCGAAGCCCCGCAATCACGCCGTCAAGTGCTTCCTCGATGACCCCGACGACGACAACGCGTTCACCGTGGACGCCATGCCTGCCCTGCGCCGCGAGGGAAAGCTCCTGGTCCCTGAGGCACTCAGCAAGGAGTGGATCTACACCGACCCCGAGGAACTCATCGAGCAGGTCGCCAAGAAGCATGCCGAGTGGAACCGGTTCGCCGGTCTCGTCCGCATGCTCAAGGACTGGGGCTCCAAGCAGGACATCAAGATCAAGTCGCTGGTGATGGAGATCCTCGCTCTCGACCACATGCCCAACGGCAACAACCGACCGACTGCGCTGAAGGCGTTCTTTGTCGCAGCGGCGTACCGTGTCGAGTGCCTGATCGAGATCGATGACCCGGCAGGTCTGTGCGGCGCGATCCAGCCCGACCTGGACATGAACGAGTTGGGCAAGCGCCTGCGCACTGCGGCTGACCTCGCGAGCGAGGCCGTCGCCGCACAGTCGAACAACGACACGCACAAGGCTCTCACCAAGTGGCGGGAGATCTTCGGTGACGGCTTCCCGAAGCCGCCCTCGCCGCCTCCCTCGAAGCCGGCCGGTCCCAACCCCGCCCCCGGCGTCCTGCCGTTCGCGCCAGGAACCGAGCCCGACACGACGCCCAAGCGGCGCCCGATCAAGGACAGCCCGCAGGGATGAGCCAGCCCGACACAAGCGGCTCGGGCATTAAGGCCACGAAAGATCTGACGCCAATCTGGTGGCACGAAGCGGAGCCTGCTCGGCTGCACCGCGACCTCGACGAGATCGCTGCGTTCGCGCCCGGCCTGGCCTTCGCGGCCGGTCCCGGCGACGAACCAGGCTTCGAGCACCACGGGCTGTGGATCGGGCGCCTGCCGGTCTGGCCCTTCGACCGCGACGAGCCCGACGGGCTGGCCGATCTCGTGCCGGAGGGTCTCGCGTGCGCCGTCTGGTGCTCGGCCGCCCATCCGATGCTTCCGCCGCGGATCGTCCCGATGGATCCTGAGCCCGAGATCTTCGAGCGTAGTCAGCACACGTGGCATGTCGCGCCGGACGCCAGTCTGTGCTTGATGCAGACCCTCGGCGCGTGGGAGCCCGAGACCAGTCTCGTTGATCTGCTCATCAAGGCTGCGGGGTGGCGGGTCGAGTACGCGTTGATGAAGGCGGGCGTCGTCGAAGCCATGACCGAGTGCGGCATCGTGAACGACTCGTCCCTCGACCACCTCGTGGCCCCGGCGGCCGCTCGCCTGGCGGAGGACGACGCTGGGCCGTCAGACCTGGATGCGCCGCCGGTGAGTAGGGAGAGTGCTCCCGAAGGATCTGAGCCGTCGACGCGGCCGCTCGATGCCGGGCCGGAGCAAGGGAGCGCAGCGTGACGCTGATTGTCATCCCCGCTGACGCTCGTGACTACATATCGCAGGCCGCCGCTCGCGGCGGCGAACTTCGCGCCACCCGCTCTACGACGGACGACATCTTCGTGATCACGGGTGTCGAGGTCGGCCCCGACAATTGGCGGCATCCGAAGGCGCCGCGGACCTACTCGGCGCTACGACAGCCCGAGGGGCATCAGACGGCTGGACAGTGGCTGGGAAATGTTCCCTGCGGCACCAACGTTCTCCACTACAACCTCCGAAACCGTCCGGGGGCCCAGTACACCTTCGACGGATTCAGCGACTCCGTCCCGCTTGTCCGCGACCCACGCGACGGGGCCCTTCTACTTATCACCCACGAGCCTGACATCCCTGACGAGTGGCGCGAAGCTGGCGTTGCCGAGTACGCAGGCTGGCACGTGACTCGTGAACGGGTCATTCCGGTTGATCTCGCCATCGAGCCGACCGAGATCGGGGTCCAGCGCCTCGACCCGCAGTGGCCGGTCCGTTCGCTCGCGACGATGCGGGTCGGTGTCGTCGGTGTCGGCAGCATCGGCGGCGTGGTGGCCGACAATCTCGCAGGGTATGGAATCGGGGCCCTCGACCTCATCGATCCGGATTGGTTCCTGTGGCACAACCAGATCCGACACGTCCTCGGGCCCGAGTCGGTCGGGCGCAGGAAAGTCGACGCCATGCACGCGCACCTCGGCTATCGATGGCCCGAAACGGTGGTGCACCGGCACCTGGAGGACGTTGCTGTTCAGGCGCATCTCATGCGCCCCCTGTTTCGGGATCTCGACGCGGTGGTCTGCGCCGCCGACGGCATCGCAGCACGCCGCGTGGTGTCGCACCTCGCGAGCCGAGCCGGGATCCCCGCAGTGCTGGCGTGCGTACTTGAGGATGGCGCGGTAGGCGAGATCCTGCGGCTGCGCCCGGGCGCCAGGTACGGATGCCTGCTCTGCCACCGGGCAGCGCTCGCAGCGGCGGACGGCATGGACGTCGAGGTCCTCCAAGAGCGGGACTACGGCACCGGCAACCCGCACCGCCCGATGACCGCGGTCGGCCCCGACCTGTGGCTCGTAGGAAACCTGGCAGCGAAGGCGACCGTCGCGACGTTGCTGGAGAGTCGGTTCGGTGACCTCTCGCACCGCCTCCCCGGTGATCATGCGGTGATCGGGCTCCGGCCGTCGGCCGACCGAGCACAAGAACCGTTCGACGTCGTGCACGCCGAACAGATCCAATGGGGCGACGTTCCCGCTCCGCGCGAGACCTGCCCGACCTGCACCGCAGCATGACCGACGACGAGGTCCGCCCGATCGACGGCGGTACTGATCGAGACATCGCCACCACCGCGGGTAACGACGCGTTCACCGACGAAACCTCCGGCGAGGCCGAGCCGTTCAGGGTGGAGATCACCTTGAAGTCGTTCGACGCTATCGGCGAGGAAGTCCGGCTCGGCGGCCCGATCCTGGAGACGGGAGGCATCCTCCTCGGCCACGAGAGCAGGGCGGGTTGTCGCATCACTCTCGCGGGAGGCCCCGGCCCCGCCGCCACCAGGGAGCCACTGGCGTTCAGCCGCGACCTCGCGCATGCCGAAACGCTCGCCGACCAGGCGTGGAACCACGACCGCGCAATCTGGCTCGGGGAATGGCATACGCACCCCTACAGCCCACCAACTCCGAGCGAGACCGACATGGCCGCCTACGCAAGGCACCTCGCCGATCCCGACCTCGGCTTCGACACCTTCATCAGCATCATCGTCGGGCGCATGACCGACCTGGGCCAGGACGAGGCAGCGCTCGCTCTGGTCTGGGTCGTAGACCGCCGCGGCGCCAGGACCACGCCCCTTCTACTCGTCGAGGAAACACCGTGACTGAAGAGCCCAAGACCCCCAAGCCGGCGGTCCAACAAAAGGTCGTCTTCGACCTTCCGAGAGCGTTCCAACTTCAGCAGGAGCGTCTACTTAACTCGCACGCGAGCATCCGATCTGTCACCGGCCACCCCGGAACCTTGGGCGACCACTCGGAGGTCGACTGGGTGGAGATGCTCAGCGACTTCCTGCCCGCCCGCTACGCGGTTGGCCCCATCTTCGCCATCGACAGCCGTGGCGCAATAAGCGATCAGATCGACGTCGCGGTCTACGACAAGCAGTACTCGCCGATGTGGTTCGGCTCGAAGGACAAGGTCGAGTTCGTGCCTGTGGAGGGCGTCTACGCGGTCTTCGAGGTCAAGCCCACGCTGGACGCGACCTACCTCGCCTATGCCCAAGCCAAGGTTGCGTCGGTTCGTCGGCTGCACCGCACCTCCGCCGCCATCAAGCACGCTGGGGGTGTCTACAGGGCGACGGATCCAGCCGAGAAGCACGTCATCGGAGGGATCCTGACGGCCCACTCCGGATGGACCACCTACGAGGGATCTATCGCGAAGTTGCACGAGCATCTTCCCGAGGTCGGTGGTGACGGTTCGCTGGACCTCGGGATCGCGCTGGACACGGTCACTTTCGATTCCACGCCAGTCCCCGTCGATGGCGAGAGTGGCGAGCCTGCCATCGCGCTCACCTTCAGCAGCGAGGGTGACCAACTGATCCACTTCGCCATCCGCTTGTTCGATCAGTTGCAGAGGCTGGGGACTGTCCTGGCCCTCGATATGCGCGAGTACGAGGCGGCTTTGGCGCGGTCGAGGGGCGCTGCCATCCTGGAGTGAAG
The DNA here is from genome assembly GCF_001428565.1 of Nocardioides sp. Root190. Taxonomy (GTDB): domain Bacteria; phylum Actinomycetota; class Actinomycetes; order Propionibacteriales; family Nocardioidaceae; genus Nocardioides. The sequence continues at coordinate 170,630 of NZ_LMIA01000011.1, forward strand.
GCTGGCGGTTGGCGAGGCGCGCTGTTACGGCTTGGCGATCGCGCCCTGCCGTCGGGCCTTGACCGTCTCGGGCAGGATCTTGCTCATGAGCGCCGCGCCTTCGCGCGGCGATTCTGCGCGCTATGCAGCTCGCTCGTGGCCGGCGATTGGCGTGGCGATGTACGCCGCTCATCGCCGACGGGTCGGTGGCGTTCGGCGATCGCCAGTCGGCCTTGACCAAGGAGGATCCGCCTTGTGGGATTGGCGAACCGTGGAGGTGTCGAGGGGCGAGGGCGGGTCGATCGGGATCTCGAGGCGAGACACGATGCGGTAGCGGAGGTCGCGTGCGGGGTTGTTGCCCAGCGGCTTCTCTGCGACCAGCCCGCGGGTCGCGGCTTCGACGTCCTGGCCTTGCTCGTGGGCTTGCTGCAGCATTGCCGCGGTGACTGGCCAGTCGCCCTGCTCGAGCAGTCGCGGGTCGAGCTCGCGAGCCAGCGGCGCCCACCGCTCGGACGGGGCCATTCCGGCCGCGGCCGCGAGCCGTGCGCGAACCTCGCTGCTCTTGTGGAGCTCGGCCAGGGAGGCCTGGCGCGGGTCGGCATCCCAAGTCTTGACCGCGTCGCGCAGGTCGCGTCGCGCCTGCATCTGCGAGAGCTGTAGGCGGGCCCGGACCTGGTTGACGCCCGGCTCCCAGGAGCGGCTGGGTCGTGCCGAGATGACCCGAGCGGCGGCCAGCTGTGCTTGCTCCTGGGCGAGGTTGTCCAGCCGCTCTGTGAGCAGCTGGTCACCCAGCGAGCGGAATGCCGGCTGGCCACTGGCCACCGCGGCCGTGAGCGCGGCGGGCCCGCGCTGAGCAAGCAGGTCGGAGGGGTCGAGGCCGTCGGGGAACCGCGCGAAGCCGGGATCCATGCCGTACGGGGTGAGCATCCAGAAGTCCCGCTCGGCCGCGACCTGGCCGGCGAGATCGGCGTCGGTGGCCACGATCGGATCGCGTCCGATCAAGGCCAGTTGGGCGGCCTGCTCGTCGGTCAGGGACGTGCCGAGCGGCGCCACGCCGAGGTAGAGCCCGTGACTGGCGATCGTGACGGCGACTGCGTCCATCGGGCCTTCGACGATCACCGGGATCGCACCTTCGGCGAGCAGTTCGTCGATGACACCGAACAGCTGGGCGCCCTTGTGGAACAGCGGGGTGTCGGCTGTGTTGAGGTACTTCGGTCCGCCCTTGCCATTTGTTTGGTCGGCGTCGGTGAGGTCGGGCCGGAGGCGGCCGACGAAGCCGAGCACCTCGTGTTGTCCGTTGTTGTCGTGGATCACGGGGAACATCACCCGGTCGCGGAACCGGTCGATGAGGCGACCGGTCCTGGCCTCCGTGGCGACGCCGGTGGCCATCATCTCCGCGTCGCTGACCCCGCGGCCGCGCAGGTGGTCGACCAGGTTGGTCCACCCGGCCGGCGCTTGGCCGGGACGGAACCGCTCGTTGCCGGCGAGGTCGACGCCGAACCGGCTGGTGAGGTAGTCGCGGCCCCACGAGCCCGATGGTGACTGGAACCGGGCCTCGAAGAAGGCTTGTGTCATGTCGTTGATCTGCAGCATGCGCTCACGTGAGACGGGGGAGGAGTGCCAGTCGTCGGCCCGCTGGTACATGAGCCGGAGGTCGGCGTCGGTGAGGCCCAGTTGGCTGCCGCTGCGGTCGCGGATGTAGGCGGCCAGCGTCAGGTCGGGCTCGACGAACTGGTCCTCGTCGACGTCGACCAGGTCGCCAGCGACGACGTCGACCAGGTCGCCAGCGACGACGTCGACCAGGTCGCCAGCGACGACGTCGGCCAGGTGCTTGTCGGGAGCGTCGACAAGGTGCTCGTCGTACGGGACCGGGTCGTCGGCGAGCGGCCAGTCGGCCCAGTCGGGGTCGGTGGCGTGGTCGACGAGCGTTGCCGGGTCCGGCTCGGTCCCGTCCCACAGGTCTGCGGGCGGCTCGTCGAAGGCGTGCGCGTGCGCGTGCTCGTCGGGGGCGGTCTCGAGTGCGATCGAGGTCCGCCACACCAGGGCCTGGCACTCATCAACCCCATCGAGCGGGTCATCCCCGCCGTCGCTCGCCCGATCCGCCTGGGCCCGCCCGGCGCCCAGCAGGGCCTCGACCTGCCAGCCGCGCTGCACGCCGTGGTCCACGTTCGCGACGAGTGCGGGCCACCAGATGCTCGCCTGGATGCTCGCGGCCCGCTCGGGACCGAACAGATCGGAGAGGCGCGGAGCCCAGTCGGTGGTGACGCTCTCGCCGTGGGAGCCGTCGCCGATCTGGGCGGCAACGGCCGGGGTGAGTTGACGGGCCATGCGCCACCACACGGCCGCCGCGGCGTGCTCGTCGGGCAGCGGCCCGGCCGGGTTGTCGGGCGCGGTCGCCGTGCGGAGCAGGTCGTGGGCGGTGACGCCGGCGCGCGACATCGCGGCGAGCCGCTCGGCCAGGAGTGGGGTGAACTCGTCGTCGCGGACCTGCGGGGCGAGCAAGTAGAGCAGCTGGCGCCATTCCTTGAGCGCCGGCGTGTGATCGCCGGTGACCGACCGGTTGAGGCGTCGCTGCCATGTCGCGGAGGCCTTCTGTAGCTGCGGTGCACCGGTCGGGCGGCGGTCGTCGACTGGGACTTGCATGGCGGCCCGCCAGACCTCGACGTTGGCGATCGTGGCGGGTTCGGGCCGCAGGCCGTTCTGCGCCCACGCCGGCAGCGCCCCCTTCTCTGTCTGGTCGGTAGTGCGGGTGCGGACCTGGTCGGCGACCTGCTCGACCAGGTGTGCGCGCTGGAAGAGGTAGGCGCCCCAGTGCGGGTCCTCAGCCAGACGTGTGGGGATCGCGGGCATCCACGGCAGCGGTCCGGCGCCGGCGTTGCGCAGGCCGGACGCGTCCAGGCGCCAGTCCAGGACCGCGGCACGGTCGTGCGCGCTCCCCAGCTCCCGGTCGCCAGCGGACGCCCGAAGCGCGTCGACGGGGTTCTCGCCGGCCGCGCCGAGCAGCAGCAGGTGGGCTCGTAAGGTCGGCCAGGCAGCCTCGTCGGCGAGTCCGGGGACCAGCGTCTCGACCGCGTTGTCCAAGGCGTCGACCGCGTTGACCGGGGCGCCGTCGATGCCGGTGATCGTGTCGTGGCGCAGCAGGTCCTCGGCCGCGACGTAGAGGCTGTCGAGGTAGCGCTGGGAGGCCTCGCCGAGCCGGATGGCGGGGTCGGCCTGCTCACGGACCAGGCTGGTCGCGGACCGCGGCGCGTCGTCGCGGGCCAGCACCTGTTCGAGGATGTCGGTGGAGGTGAGGGGCCGGACCAGCGTCGGGTGGATGACCGAGTGCGGGTCGCCGTCGCCGACCACTTCGAGGTAGACGTGGTTCGCGTGCGCACCGCGGGTCATCATCGTGTAGAGCTGCTGGCGCGACTCGGTGCCGGTGGCCAGGCCGTGCATGCTGTCGGCAGTGACGCCTTGAGCGGTGTGCACGGTGCACGCGTAGCCGAGCTCGGTGGCCTTGGCGACGTAGTCGGCGGGGAGCCGCACGATGCGCCCGTGCCCATTGCGACCGGTGTGTTGGACGGTGAGGTCGCCGGCGTCGTGGATCTCCAGGACGTTCCAGCGGTCACCGTTTTTCACCCAGTCGGTCGCCGAGACTCGCAGGCGGCGGTCGTTCTCGCGGGTGATGATCAGCTCGCCGATCGAGGCTTCGTTGCCGTCGGCGAGCCGGCGAACCGGGCCGTTGGCGAGAGGGCTGGGTGGGTCGGCGGCCGCGATCTCTTCGAGGCGGTGGGCGCGGGCCTGCTGGTTCAACTGGCTGACCAGGTCGCGGGTGGGGGCGAGCATGATCGCATCGAGCCCCTCGGCACGGTCGGACTGCCAAGCGGTGAAGACGTTCTCTGTCATGGTGGCCAGGTCGCCGACGTGGACGCGGTCGCGGTCGAGGTAGAAGCCGAGCGCCTCGGTCTTGCCTTCGCGTAGAGCGAGAGAAGCGGCGCCCTCGGCGGGGTCCTTGAACCGGACAAGTTCACTCAGTTGTAGGGCGCCGTGGGTGGCCTGGATGTCGCGGAGTACGCCGCCGGCGCCGATCGCGGAGAGCTGCTGGTCGTCACCGATCAGGCGGACGCTGCCGCCGCGCTCGAGGATGTAGGCGACCGCGGTATCCAGCGAGAGGGTGTCGGCCATCCCGGCCTCGTCGATGACCACGAGGGTGGAGGAGTCGATGTCGGCGACCCAGTCGGGGAGCGGAGTGCCGGTTTCGCGGGCCTCATGGAGGGAGTGGGTGAGTTTGGCGAGGGTGTCGGTCTGGGTGTCGATCTGAGAGCCCACCTGGCATTCGATTGAGGACCGCAGGGCGTCGGCGGCCGCGGCGGAGGGCGCGAGTCCGATGATCGTTCCGCCGCCATCAGTCCAGGCGCTGGCCAGGGCGCGCATCGCGGTGGTCTTGCCCGAGCCAGCCGGTGCGATCGCCAGCTGCAGCCGGGCGCCGGAGGTGGCCATCTCGCGCACCAGCGTGGCCTGTCCGGCGTTGAGGGTGATGCCGTTGGCGGTCGACTCCAGCAGCGCCAGGTCAACCGATGAGGACTCAACGGCGTACCCGTCGTGGAGGCCGGCGGCCTCAACCAGGCGCTGCTCGGCAGCCAGTACCTTGCTCGAGGTGAACAGATGGACGCCGCCCACGGTGTAGACCGAGGAGCCGTCGACGCGGCGGAGTTCGTCCGGTTCGATGATGGAGTCGAGCGGCTGAGTGATGCGGACGGACTGGCTCTCGAGCACGTCTTCGACGAGCATCGTGACCACCTGATCGACCTGGTCGGAAGGCACACTCACGGTCCGGACCTGACGTTGGGCTTCGGCGTAGACGTGCCAGTACTGCCAGGTGGACCGGGCGCCTTCCATCGTCGCGAGGATCCGGTTGGTCGTCTTGGCGAACCGTGCCGAGTCGGCCCGCGGTGCGCCGGCGCCCTTCGGGTTCAGCGCCTGGTCGATCATCTTGTCGATGCGCTGCGGGGTGCCGAGTACGTCGAGTGCTTCGCGGTGCCAGGCCTGACGATGCTCGTCTAGGGTGCGCGGTTCGTGCTTGGCCTCGCGGGTTTCCAGGGTCGCCTGCTGAGACAGTTGGATGGTCTCCACGGGCGTTGGGGGACGGCCATGGGTGGCCTGGAAGGCCGTCGCGAGTTCCTTGCGGCGCGCCTCGACGCTGGCGCGGCGCTTGGAGAAGCGGGTGTTCAGTTCGGGATCGACGCCGGTGATCTCACGGATGGGGCGCTTGCGGGCATCGATGTTCGGGCGCTCGGCGAACTGGACGCCGAGCGCCTCGGTGAGGTGTCGCTCGAGCGCGGTGTTGTAGGTCTCTGAGGCGGAGACCTTGGCCTTGAACATGAGCCGGCCGTCGATAGCCAACCACTTGCCGGTGCCGTCGGGGGAGAGGGTCTGGACCTTGTTCGCCACGGCGACGTGGGTGTGCAGGTCGGGGTCGCCGGCGCGGGAGTCGCGGTGGGTGAACGCGGTGGCGATCAGGCCGCGGACGTTGACCTGGCGGACGCCGTTGGTGCCTTCGCGGGTGAAGAGAGCCTTCTTCTCGATGAAGTCCAGCGCGTCTTTGATGGCCGCCTGGTGGCAGCGTTCGATCACCGCGGCGGTCTTCGGGTCGGAGATCGCCCACAGCACGGAGACGCTCTTGACCGGGGAGAAGGTCAGGTCGTAGCCAGCCACCGCGTTGGTCTTCGGGCGGGAGTGCTTGGCGATCGCGGCGGCCAGCTCGCGGGCGTCGGCGGGGTCACGTCCGTGCTCGGCACGGAAGAACTCGGTGCCGACTTCGGTGCGGGCCTTGGCCCGGTCAGCAGCGGGGACGGGCCAGTCACCGGGCAGGCCGGCGGCCTCGTTGATGGCCGCGATCCGTTTGGCGACCTCGATCCGGAACGGGCTGATGTCGTTGTCGTAGACCTTGTAGGGCGTGCCCAAGCGAACGGCCTTCTTGTAGTCCGCCTTGGTCGGTGGGTCGACACTGACTTCGACGCCGGCCTCGCTGACCGGGCGGCCGATGCGTAGGTCCAGTTCCTTGGTTCGCTGGGTGGCCAGCGGGTGGTGGCCGGAGCCGAACAGGCTCTGCATGTGGTCGGCGGTGACGATGTCTCCGGCGTCGAGCCCCTCGAGTCCCTCCATGCCGGAGCCGACCCATACCCCGGGGGTTTCGCCCTTCTCGGTGTAGTAGCTCGCGAGCCCGGTGTGGCCCTTGTCGGTGGCATCCATCGCTGCGACCTGACGAGTCAGGTAGTCGTACCCCGACCCCGCGGTCAGCTTGTGGAGGCTCATCGTCACCCCCAACAAGGGGCCGAAGCGCGTGCGCTGCGATCGAAATTCAGACGCCAACCCGGGCGTTCGCCGTGGTCAACCTGGAGTGGACACACGGGTGGCTGTACCGGGAATGCACTAGGTGTGTGGCACTTCGTCGATCTCAAAAAGTTGGGGGGACGCTGAACGAGGTCGGTGAAGGCGAGGCGTACGCCTTTCTACGGCAGCGGGTGACTGGGATCGCAGGGCTGATTCGCGCTGGTGCGAAGACAGATCCGTGGCATTCGTGATCGCACAGAAGCCGGGCGGTGTCCTAGGTGACTGTCAGAGCCCCAGGTGGGCTTGCCTCGGAGACAAGTGAGGACCGGATGAGTCAGCAGACCATCAGACAGCAGGCACGGCGTACGGCACGCGAGATGGCCGACAAAAGACGGACTGAACGCGCCGAACGCGAACGGAGGGTCATCGAACTCGCCGAGCAGGTCATGGTCGCGATCGGCGAACGAGACGCGGCCGTGTCCGAAACGGAGAACCGCGCCGGGGCGGCGTTGCGAGGGCTGACCGAGGTGGAGGGCCTGTCGTTAGGCGAGGCCGTCGAATGGTGCGGCGAGTCCCTGACTATGCGTGAGGCCAGGCGGCTGCGGCAGTTGGACTTCACTGACGAGCCAAGCGCAGCGGCAGGCACTCACCCTGGGGGAGCAGGTGCGTGATGGACCTGGTCGTGAATTCACCGGATGAACTGCTGGCCGCGGTGCCGCACCTCCTTGGGTTCAACCCCGAGGAGTCGATCGTGCTGCTTCCCCTCCATCCCGGGTTGCCGGTCACCCGCGTCGACATGCCGAAGTCGACATTGGACCGGGAGAAGGTGTGGAACGCACTGAGCGGTCCCTACGGTCGCCACGCCCGCCCCGGTGCGCGTGTGGCAATTCTTTGCTTCACCGAAGGCCGCCTCTTCGCACGGTTGGGCAGCGAGGACCTGTCTGACCGTCTTGCGGGTCTGGGCATCACTACTCACCTCCGGTTGTGGTCCGATGGCGATCGCTGGCGAGAGTTCAACAGCGGTGCCACCGGCTCGCACACGCATGCGGCTGCCGAGCGCATCGCTGCTGCGGCCGTGCTGGCCGGTGTCGCCCAGCCCGCAGTCAGCCGGGCAGCCCTCGTGGCCTCCCTGGTCGGTAACCGGGCACCAATTGCCCGACTGATTCCTGCGGCGCGAACCGCTGCAGGGACCGGGCGCCCGGAGGCGGAGAACGAGTGGGCACTAGGCCGGCTCGACCAGTTCCACGCCGACGGCAACCGACTCTCAGATGCCGACGGTGCCCGGATGCTGGTGGCCCTGGAAACGCTCAGCACCCGTGACGCGCTATGGGACGACGTCGGTGCCGAGAACACCAGCGCCCACGTAGCAATCTGGAGTGATCTCACCCGCCGCAGCCCCGACGAAGTTCGCGCAGCACCCGCGTCCCTGCTCGGCTTCGCCTGCTGGATGCGCGGTGACGGTGCGAAGGCGTGGTGTGCGCTCGATCAAGTTCCAGCCGACCCCCCGTATCCCATGGCGGCAGTAGTTGCCTCGGCCCTTCGGGACGGCATTCACCCTCGAGAGTGGCAGCGGCACCAGACCCAGCTGCGTGACATGGCCCGCGAGGTTGACGAGTCCTTCGTACCAAAGCCCATCGGTCGTCCTCGCGACCAGTTGCGCACCCAGCCGAACTCCGATCGACCGGCCCCGGGGCGCTGAGGAGACACCGCAATAAGCAACGACGATGAGTGCACTCGGCGCTGCGCGTGGCCAGGGTTGGTCGGACCGTGCAGGGACCTGACGCGGTCAGGTCTGTTTATCCGGTGGACAAGCAACTGAGGGAAGGATGGCCATGGACGACCGAGTGTGACGAATGCTACATTCGCTTATCAAGCGCTTGCTTGAACACTGGAAGGTGCGCCTCTCTAGTACTCACGCCGTATTCGGCAGCTCGACGAGTTGCCAGTTCGCTAAGGAGAAACCCGCATGACACGTAGCTACCGATCGAGCGTCACGGGCGTTCTCGCGGCAGTGATCCTGACATTGACCGCCGCCTGCGGCGGCGGAACGGAAGGCGGCGAAGGTCCAGAGGGGCCGCCGCAACAGGGGGGAAAGCTGACCTGGCTCATGACGGGTGACGTCTCAGTGCTGAACCCCCGAATCATCACTGGTGCATTTACTCCCCAGTTCGCCGCGCTCTACGACAGTTTGATCCAGATCGATCCGCGCACCGGTGAACCGATTTTTCGTCAAGCGGAGTCGGTAGTGCCCAACGAGGACAAGTCGGCATGGACGATCACGCTTCGTCCCGGATTGACCTTCTCTGACGGCACTCCCTTCGATGCCGCAGCAGTCAAGTCCTGGTGGGATCACGAACTGGTGCCCGCCAACGCCTCCCCGGTGCTATCGACCCTGGAGAGTTTCAAGAATTTCGAGGTCGTTGACGACCAGACTATGACCGTCGATGTCGGCTACCCACGCGCGGCGTTCTACAACGACCTTGCGTTCACGTCGTTGGGAATGATCCCGTCACCGACGATGGTGTCCTCGGCTGGCGACGCGTTCGGTTCGAGTCCCGAGACTTTCGCAGCGGCCGGGCCGTTTGTTTTGAAGGAGTGGGTCCAGGGTGACCACATGTTGCTCGAAGCGAACGAGAACTACTGGAACGAGGGCAAGCCCTACCTCGACGAGCTTGAGTTCAAGACCAGTACGGACCCCAGCACGAATGCCGATGCGATCGCAAGCGGCTCCGCCGACATGGCCTATCTGCCGTTTCCAGACCCAGCGCAGGAGCGGGTGGTCGATGCGGGCGGTCAGCACATCTCCTTGCCCAACGATCAACAGGTCATCATCACGTTCAACGTTGCCAAAGCACCATTCGACGACGAACGGGTTCGTCAAGCGTTGACCTTGGCGACCGATCCGAAGGACATCTCCGATAAGGCCCAGTCTGGTCTTGCCAAGCCAGTGACCACGCTTTTCCCTGAGGGCTCAGTCCTTTACGACGCTTCAGTGATCCAAAAGACCGACGACCTTCCTGCTGCGCAGACGCTCCTTGACGAGTACCTCGCTGATAAGGGCATCGACTCCATCACTGGATCAGTCCTCACCCCCGACAACCAAACCGCTGACCAGGTCTCTGCGCTGGTGCAGAACTGGAACCGACTCGATGGGGTCGACATCAAGATCGACAAGAAGACCGTCGCCGCCTTCGTCACTGCGCGCTCGGCGAGCGACTTTCAGGTCACGATCGGATACTCCGCTCAGCCGGGGTACTTCGTTGAGGAGTGGCTGACCAAGTGGTCGACCGACGGTTCCGGCAACGTCCAGAACTACTCTGATCCGGAGTTGGACGCGCTGCTCGAGGCCGGTCGAGGCTACGCAGATCTTGAGGACCGCAAGGAAGCTCTCAACGAGATCGGGGCCAATCTCCTCTCCCACGCGGCATTCATCGGCCTCACCTATGCCGAGCAATCCGTCCTCGCAAGCAACAAGGTCAAGACCGAAACGATGGTCAATCCCGGGGTTCCCGATCCGGCTGAGGTGTGGATGGCGAACTGATCGTGTCCGCGAACACTGGCGGCGGAGTGACTGACCGCTCGGCGCCTCCGGCTATCCGCGGAGGGCGCACGCGGGTACTGATCTGACCCGGGCCAGTCGGCTGGACCGGCGGGCGCATCCAATGCGCCGCACTCAGTGATCTGTAGGCCGTCCGCTCCTCGCGGGCGGCCTACAGGCGTGCCATGTCTTCCGACAATCCGGGCTGTGACGCCGAGGAGGACGACTCGCGGCGTACGCCCCCTTCAACGCGGAGCGCGCGCTTCGTAACCAAGGTGGGCTTCGTGTCGGGAGCCGTTGTTTCACGGGGGCTGGTCGCGCGGTTAGTCAGCCGCTGCGGCGTAAGTCGCCGAGCGCACCGGATCTGCAGTTGGCGCTAAGTCGACCGAATGTGGACCTGAATCCCTGATTCAGCTTGCAGCAATCAGGCCAGGCGCGATAACCGGTGCGCCTCTTCGAGGAGTAACCGTCCCAGCATCGGCTGTCGTTCAGGTCGGAATCGCTGCTCGACTCCGGTGATGGTCAACGCCCACTCGGGGCGGCCGGATTTGTTGAACACGGCCGCTGCCATGCCCCAGGAACCTTCCACGACGTGGCCAGGATTGAGTGACCAGCCAGATTGGCGGGTGGCCTCAAGGCGCTTGCGGACTTGATCTTCCGAGTGCTGCAGGCCCCACGGCTCGGTGAGATCGGCGCGGGCAAAGAATGCCTCGACATCGCGCTCAGGGAGGTGCGCGAGGATCGCGAGGCCCGCAGAGACTACGCCGAGCGGAAAGCGTGCGCTCTCGTGTAGCACGTAGGAGCGGATGGGGAAGGCGCCGTCCTCGCGAAGGAGGACGACGGTCTCGTCTCCGCGGCGGACCGAGAAGAACGCGCTCTCGCCCGTCTCCCGCGCAAGGCGATGCACGCTCGCCCGTGCCTCGCTCGTCAAGTCGTACCGTGTCGCGGCGGCGATGCCGAGGACGTAGGTCTCAGGGCCGAGGTGCCAGCGGCCGTCGGTGGTATCGCGATCCGCCAGACCTTCCGCCGCAAGCGCCTCGAGCAGTCGATGCGCGGTCGCACGGGGTAGCGAGGTCGCGGTCGCGACCTCGGTGGTCGTTCTGCCGGACTCGTGTTGGGACAGGGCGCGCAGGAGCGCGGCGACCTTGTCGACCACACCGGATGTTCGTGCCTCGTCGTTACCCATGCCACATCCACTGAGCGGACGTCGACGCCCGGTTGCATCCGGTTGGCGGCCACTTCCTTGACTGGACTGCGAGCCGCGTAGAGAAAGGAGTTATCCGCTGAGTCTACGACCAAGGCAGTGACCATGACGATGACAGTTTCTTTCGCCAAAGCGAACGTCGGAGCCGGGTCGTGACCCGGCTCGTCGGCTACGACCGTGTCGTCACGGACGACCGCGTCCATGTGGTGATCACGCTCGACTCGGACCGCAACCGCAACGCCCTCTCCGCCCAGTTGCTGGAGGAGCTGCGGCTCGCGCTCCAAGCCGCTGCCTATGACGACGCACTCGCCGTCATCCTGCGCGCCGAAGGGCGGGCGTTCTGTGCCGGGGCTGACCTCTCGGAGGCCTATCGCGAGGGGATGGAGACCACCGCGCATCGGCTGGCGGACTTGATCCGGATGATCCTGGCTCACCCACTGCCGATCGTGGCCCGAGTGCACGGCCCCGTGAGGGCCGGAGGTCTCGGAATCGTCGCCGCCTGTGATTTGGCGGTGGCGGCGGATGACGTGACCTATGCCTTCACCGAGGTCCGACTCGGACTGACTCCGGCCGTGATCTCGCTCAGCGTGCTGTCACGGATGGACCCGCGCCAGGTGGGCGCCTCCTTTCTGACCGCCGCGACCTTCGGTGCCCGGAGGGCCCTGGAGAGCGGGTTGATCACTCACGCCGTGCCCTCCGACCAGCTCGACGACACTGTGCACGACCTTGTCGGGCGCCTGACGGCCGGAGAACGCCAAGGACTCGAGGCGACTAAACGGTTGCTGAACGCTGATGCGTTGATGTACCTCGATGACCGGATGGAGGGCGCGGTTGCGCTGTCCGCTGAACTCTTCGGCTCCGATATCGCGCGCCGACACCTAGCTGCGTTTGCACACTGACCAGCGCCACGTGAAGGGCGGGTGGAGGGATCGACCGGGCCGAGTGTGCCTCCTTCGACATCCCGCCAGGGTTTCGGATGGGAACCGGACGAAGGCGAAAAACGACCGTTGAGGTCGGCGAGCGAGTCGGCCGGCCAGCAACCCGCTGAAGCCGGTCGATCCATCGGGGATGGACGTTCGACGAACTCAATGCCGCCGGAAGCGGCGCATGTGATCGCGATCGGTGAAGCCGACGGCCCGGGCTGGTTGGGCGCGGTTTGCGGTGAGGTTCCGGTCAACCGGATGCGGCGCCCGGGCGTCACGGCGGTCAGAAATGTCGATCCGCGCGATCCGTTTCGTTCGATGACCGACCGCGCAACCTCGATGGGTCCGGCCCGACAAGTGGAGTCCAGCAGAGTGGTGTACGACGGACCTGAGTGAGCGCGTGCCTCCAACGTAGGCGCGGCCACCGGGTGAATCCTTCGAGTGATCTCTCACAACCAACTCGAAGAAGGACACCAACGATGACCGCTGTGCCCAGTATCGACCCTGCCCGCTTCCTGAACGAGCAGCTGGCCCAGGCGAGCCCTGATCTGATGCGTGATCTGCTCACCACGTTCGTCAACGCGCTGCTCGGTGCCCAGGCCGATGCGGTGTGTGGCGCCGGCTATGGCGAGCGATCCGAGGATCGGGTCAACTCCCGCAACGGCTACCGCCACCGCGACCTCGACACCCGCGTCGGCACCCTCGACGTCGCGGTCCCCAAGCTCCGCACAGGGAGCCTGTTTCCCGAGTGGCTGCTCGAACGCCGCAAGCGCGCCGAACAGGCGCTCGTCTCGGTCGTGGCGACCTGTTACCTCCTCGGCGTCTCCACGCGGCGGATGGACAAGCTGGTGCAGACCCTCGGCATCACCGGCCTGTCCAAGTCGCAGGTCTCGGTGATGGCCAAGGAACTCGACGAGCACGTGGCTGAGTTCCGCACCCGGCGGCTCACCGACGCCGGCCCGTTCACGTTCGTAGCCGCTGACGCGCTCGTGCTGAAGGTTCGTGAAGGCGGGCGCGTGGTGCCGGTCCATGTGCTCGTCGCGACCGGCGTCAACGCTGACGGGCACCGCGAGATCCTTGGCGTGCAGGTCACCTCCAGCGAAGGCGGGGCCGGCTGGTTGGCGTTCTTCCGCGACCTCACCGCCCGCGGCCTGTCCGGGGTCAAACTCGTCACCAGCGACGCCCACGCCGGACTCACCGCAGCGATCGCCGCGACCATCCCCGGCGCCGGCTGGCAGCGATGCCGCACCCACTACGCCGCGAACCTGATGTCCGCGACCCCGAAGAGCTCGTGGGGTTGGGTCAAAGCACTGCTCCACTCGATCTACGACCAGCCCGACGCTGAGGCGGTCCACGCGCAGTTCGACCGCGTCGTCGACGCCCTTCACGAGAAGCTCCCCGCCGTGGCCGAGCACCTCGAGAACGCCCGCGCCGACATCCTCGCCTTCACGCCGTTCCCCAAGGAGATCTGGCGACAGATCTGGTCCAACAACCCCCAAGAACGCCTCAACCGCGAGATCCGCCGCCGCACCGACGTCGTCGGGATCTTCCCCGACCGGGCCAGCATCATCCGCCTCGTCGGCGCGGTCCTGGCCGAGCAGCACGACGAGTGGGTCGAGGGCCGCCGCTACCTCGGACTCGACGTCCTCGCCCGCGCCAAAGCCATCGACACCGCACCCGTCGTCGAGGAGGTGACCGAACCCGAACTCCAGGCCCTTACGGCCTGACCAACACGCCCAACCGGAGGATCAACTTCGTACACCACGCCACGGGACTTGACCGCCCGACATTTGCCACATTGCCACCGCAGACAGAGGCCCTCGCGGGCGGTTACCTCGGTCCGAGCGCGACGTGCGGCAGCGCCCGGGCGTCACGACGACAGCCCCCGACCGGGCGTCGAGCTCGGTCGGAGGCCGCATCTGACTCTGGTGGTCGCGAATCAGTCGAACGTGAGCACTGCTTTGGTGACCTTGGCGTGGTGGACGTCCTCCAAGGCGTTGTTGATCTCGGCGAACGGGTAGGTCGTGATCAGCTGGTCGAAGGGGAAGCGGCCTTCGCGGTAGAGATCCAGCATCCTGGGGATGAACTCGCCGGGAACTGCGTCGCCCTCGATCACACCGATCAGGGTGCGCCCGAACAACAGATGCCCCTGGTCGAGGGTGATCTCGTTGGGCAGGCCCTGGAACCCGACGGAGGCGCACACGCCCGGCGTCTGCAAGCACTCCAGGGCAGCGCGCACGACCTGAGGCAGGCCGATGCAGTCGACGCTGTACTGAGCGCCGAGACCACCGGTGATCTCTACGATCCGAGCCGCCGGGTCCTCCTTCGAGGAGTTCACGGTGTGGGTGGCACCAAGCTCACGCGCTCGCTCGAGCCGGGCGTCGTCGAGGTCCACCGCGATGATGGGCTCGCAGCCGGCGGCCTTCGCGGCAAGCACGGCAGCGAGCCCGACCGAGCCCACGGCGAACACGGCGATGGATGAGCCCGGGTCGGGATCCAGGGTGTTGAGCACGGCGCCTGCACCCGTCTGGATGCCGCAGCCCAAGGGGCCGAGAAGCTCCAGCGGGACGTCGTCGCCCACGACAACGCAGTTGCGCTCGGTGGTCACCGAGTGCGTGGCCCACGAGGACTGTCCGAACCATGCGCCCAGGACGGGTTCGCCGTCAGCAGCCAAAGGCGTGCTTCCGTCAATGCGTGCGCCGATCAGGTTGCGCGGGATGAATTCGCGGCAGTGCATCGGCAGTCCCCGGGAGCAGACGTCGCACTTTCCACAGAAGGCGTACGACAGAGCGACCCGGTCGCCGACGGCTACCGTGGTGACGGAGGCGCCGATCTCCTCGACGATCCCCGCGCCCTCGTGACCCAGCACGATGGGCGTCTGGCCCTCGCCGGGGGCCCCGATGACCCCGATGTCGGTGTGGCAGATCCCGACACCGACGATCCGGACCAGGACCTCGTCGTCGTTGAGGGCGCCTGTTTCGACCGATTCCAGGGTCAGGGGGCCGTTGGCGGTCCGGAGTACGGCCGCGGTTGCATTGGTCATGGAGATGTTTCCTTCGGGTCAGACCGCGTTGGAGCGGTCGCGGGTGATGGTCTGCCAGTTGGTGTACTCGTACAGGCCGTGGAGGGAGTTCTCGCACCCGATGCCGGACTGCTTGTGTCCGCCGAAGGCCTGGTGCGGCGAGTACTGGTGGACCTCGTTGATCCAGACCGTGCCGGCCTCGATCTGCCGAGCGATGCGCTCAGTCGCTTTGTCGTCGCGGCCCCAGACACTCGCACCGAGGCCCCAGATGGTGTCGTTCGCGCGAGCGATGACATCGTTCTCGTCACGCCACTTCAGCAGCGGAAGGATCGGACCGAACGGCTCCTCGGTGACCAGCTTCGAGTCCTCCGGCGGGTTGTCCACCAAGGTCACCGGCACGAACCAGCCCTCCTGGCTCTCGTCGATCTCGCCGCCGAGCGCGAAGGTGTGGCCCTTGGCGTGGCAGTCGGTGAAGAACTCCTTCACCTTCTCGAACTGCGGAGCGTTCTGGATGGGGCCGAGGTCGGTGTCGGCCTCGGCGCCGTTGCCCACCTTGACGGTCCGCGCGAAGGCGACGAGCTCGTCCCGAACCGCGTCATAGACGTCCTCGTGGATGTAGAGCCGCTTCGACGCGTTGCAGAACTGCGCGTTGTTCTGGAACGCCGCCCAGAAGAGCTTCGGAGCGACCTCGGCAGGGTCAACGTCCGAGAGGACGATGGCAGGGTCGTTGCCACCGAGCTCGAGGGTGACGCGCTTGATGGTCGCTGCAGCGGACGCCATGACATGGCGACCGGTCTCGGTGCTGCCTGTGAAGGCGATCTTTGCAATGTCGGGGTGGGCGGAGATCGCCTTGCCGAGCTCGTCGCCTCCGGTCACCACGTTGAAGACCCCCGGCGGGAGGAGGTCCTGCACGATCTCAGCGAGCTTCAGGCTCGTGAGCGGGGTGAAGGGGCTCGGCTTCACGACGATCGTGTTGCCGGCAACGAGTGCGGGTGCGATCTTCCAAATTGCGAGCAGGATGGGGAAGTTCCAGGGCGTGATGGCGCCGACAACCCCCAACGGGGTGTAGCGGGTGACCACGCGACGCTCGCCGTCGTCGACCAGTGTCTCCATCTCGAGGCGCTGGGTGGCGATCTCCCTGCACCAGATCGCAGATCCGTAGACCTCCCACTCCGCGCCCGCGCGTGGCTTGCCCTGCTCGCCGGTCAGGAGAGCCATGAGCTCCTCGGCGTGCTCGTCGATGCGGTCTCCGATGGCTGCCACGGCTGCCTGTCGTTCAGCGATGGGCGTGGCCGACCAGCCGACGAATGCTCGGGCAGCAGCCGCAACCGCGTCGTCGAGTTGGGCCAGGGTGGCGTCCGGCGCTTGGGCGATGACCTCGCCCGTGGCAGGGTTGTAGACGGGGAATGTGGTGTCCGCAGCGACCTGTCGGCCGTCGATCGTCATCGTCCATGAATCGTCGAAGTTGGCTGCGGTTCGGGTGACCTCGGTCAGGGTCATGTGTCCTCCAGTGATGTCCGTGCCGGCACCGGTGCCGACTCCTCCACCGTAGGAATCGGCGCCGCCCCTCAACTGTGTCGATGTGACACACACCACGGGCGATGGCGAGGCTCAGTACCGAAGTCCGAGGGTGCGCATCCTCCGGTAGAGCGTGCTGCGTCCCATTCCGAGCTCCTCGGCGACGTGGGACTTGTTTCCCTTGTGCCGCTCCATGCTCTCCGAGATCAGCTGGACCTCGGCTGCTTCCAGTGGACTCAGCCTGCGTGAGTTCCCGCTCTCGCGCGCTGGCGGCGCGACGGCAGAACCGCCACGCGGGATGGGCAGAGCGCCCATGACGAAGATCTCCACGACGAATGATCCGGGGGCGCCGTCGACGGGTATCAGCCGCGCCTCGGCGGGGGCTTCGTCGATGTCAGTGGACACTGTGGTCGTCCATTCTCGGTTCTTGTCTTCGGGTCCGAGCCGGCACAGCTCGCGAAGCTCAGCGGCGGCCGACTCGCCGACCCACGCGCTGGCCCGACCGTTGGCTAGGACGATGTCGTGCCCGATGCCGAGGACGACGTGCCGGCTTCGTGCTGCTCGTGCCTGGTACGCCGCCAGCAGGCGGACGTGGCTGGTCGGGCTGGAGAGCAGGAGCTGGCCCTCGATGGCACGAGTGGCTGTCACCACCAGGGCTCTGAGCACGCCTTGCGAGTCCTGTGCGATGCCGGTGATGTCGAGAACGCCCTCGAGGGTCCCGGTGATGGGATGCCGGATCGGATGTCCGTAACACCGGAACCGTTGCAGGCGGTCGAGGTAGTGCTCCTCACCGACGACGAACTCGCCCCGTCCCGTTTCGAACACGGTTGCGATCGCGTTGGTGCCGCTGTACTGCTCGCTGTACACAGCACCCGGCACTGCTGCAACGCTGTCGAGAGCGCGCCCGACGGCGAGTGCGCTGAATCGGCGCAGGACGATTTGTTGCTGGCGGTCGGCGAGGAGCAGCCCGACCTCGGCGTCGGCCAACTGCTCGGCGAGGTCATCGATGACGGGTGCTGCCGCACGGACCAACCGGCTCTGCGTGTCGGCGTCCACCACGGGCGCCTCGACGTCGCCGTCGGGGCGCAGTCCGCTTCTCGCGACACGCGACCATGACGCCGCGATCGCGCTCCGAGTGGCGTTCAGAGTTTCCATCGTGCTCCTCGCCGACAGTTGGTTGCCCATCGTCCGAAACCGATCCCCCCGGGGTCACCTCCAAAAGGGGGGTGATGTCGCCACCTTCGCGCGGTTAACATGGAATGTCCCGCGCGACGAGCGAGGACAGGAGGTCCAGTGGACACGGACGGTGGCATGGCCAGCGATCCTCTCTTGGCCACGCTCCTGGACGTCCGGTCGCTGTTTGATCCGGGGTCCGCGCTCACCCTCACTTTGAGGGGTGCTCTCGATGCTCTTGGCCAACGTTCGTCCGTGGCTTGGGTCGCGCTGGCTGAACCGGACGGCGGCCTGGTCATTGAACAGGTCCTGGGCGAGCGCACATCGGAGCTTCCCGAGCTCTCGGTCGGCGCGGGGCAGGGCCTGACCGGGAACGTCTTCGAACGGGCGGCCGTGCACTGGGTCGATGAGTACGTCGCCGCGTCATCGATCACCCACGAGTTCGACTCCGTCATCGAGGCTGAGCGCATCCGGCGGATGATTGCGGCACCGCTCAGCGTGGACAACGCCGTCCTTGGTGTCCTCTCCGTCGGCAGCCGTGATTTTGGAGTCTTCGGTGACCGGGTCATCAGCGACGTCGAGCAGCTCGCCCGTCGAGCCAGCAATGCCCTGGCGATTGCAAGAGCTGCCAGGGCGAACGCGACGGCGGCTGCGCTCGCCGAGCGCCGGCGCGTCAGCGAAGAGCTGCACGACGGCGTCGGCGCACTGCTCTTCTCCCTCGTCTCGCGCACCGAGCGGCTGCAACGCCGGATAGGGGAGACCGAGGTTGGGCTTGAGGTCGGCGCCCTTCAGGAAGAGCTCGCGGAGGTCAGCACGATGGTGCGCACCCTGGTCAGCGGATGGCATCAGAGCGCCACCGACGACGTCTGTGCTGAGGTGACCGGCATAGTCGATGACTTCGAGCGGCGCACCGGCTTCGACGTTCTCGCACTCTTCCTCGGTCGGGTTCCGCGACTCGATGCCGCCCGGATGCAGGCGGTGACGCGGTTTGTCGGCATCGCGCTGTCCAATGTGGAACGTCACAGCAAGGCATCCCGCGTCACGGTCACCGTTTCCGGCCTTCCTGGGCAGGTTGCCGTCGCCGTCTTCAATGACGGCCCCGCCCCTGCCTATCTCGTCCCCGGGGTGGGACTTGGAGGAGCCGAGGAGCGGATCGCGCGCCTCGGGGGATCTCTTGACCATCAGGGAGATGACAACGTCGGATTCACCGTCCGAGCCAGGATCCCGGTTTGACGCGCGTCTTCGTCGTCGACGACCACCCGGTCGTCGCTCAAGGCGTCGGCTGGGCGTTGGACGACGAGCCGGACCTGGAGTTCGTCGGCGCAGCTCCCACGCTCCACCAAGCCGTCGCCGCTGTCGCTGGCGCACGGCCCGACGTGGTGCTTCTCGACGTGCGCATCCCTGACACTGACGTCGTCGTGGCAGTTCGGGATCTTCTGAGGGCCGCGCCCGGCGCTGCCATCGTTCTCTTCACTGCGGATCCCTCCCATCCGTACGTGCGCGCCGCTCGGGCTGCCGGTGCCGTGGCCACCGTCTCGAAGGACACCGCGCCCGCTCGGCTCCGCGCAATCATCCGTTCGGCCGCCGTCGGAACGCGGCTGGATGAGGATGATGCGATCACTGCTCTGCTTACGCCGCGGCAGCAAGACGTGCTGGTACGGGTTGCAACGGGCATGACGACGATCGAGATCGCGACCGAGTTGAACCTGCAGGCCACGACGGTCAAGGCATATTGGCAAGAGGCGATGCAACGTCTCGGTGTGCGTAATCGCGCGGAGGCCATCGCATCGGCCTATCGGCGTGGGCTGCTCTGACACGTACCATCGCGCATTGCGGTGGACCCACGCTGTCACCAGCCCGACGGGCGGCAAGCAGCCGGGATGAGCTCGGACCTGGTTCACGGCAAGTGAGTGGCGCCAAAGGACGCGGTCGAAACCAGACCGACGACGGGGCCCACGCCAGCGCTAGGAGATTCGAATTACCCGCAGTTGCTGCGACCGCCAACTACTCAAGAGCACAACCGAAATGACGCCGGTCACACCTCGCTTTCAGCGCCCTCGTCTCGCACGACGCAGCGTTCGTACGCCCATCTCGAGCAGAAAATACGAGCCACCATGTTTGATGACTTGCTTCTCAGATGGTTTGTGACAACCCTCATTCACCATGGGCTCGGCGACGAGTCTGTACCTTCTCGCCGCCAGCCATGGAGGCTTGTGGAGGCGGGTTGCCCATGCCTTCCACGTGGCCATGTCGATCGCGATTGATCGCGATGGGTTGGCCCGCCGGTGCCGACCTGCCGACCGTCTCTCTGATGGTCTTCTTCCTCGTGGCGTGTGGCATGTTCCTGAAGCTCGCCGTGTCGACGCCGCATCACCGGATGCTCAACGCTTACCACGCGTGGATGATGGCCGCGATGGCCCGGATGAACATCAGCATGGATTCTCATTTGCGCCACGCTCCGTCCACTGCCGGCAGCCAAGTAAGCGGCCATTCAGGGCATTGCCACGACCACGCAGCGCACGCCCACGATGCAACCATGGCCAAGCTGCCGGACACGGCCTCGTCGACGGTCGCACCCGGAGCATCAGACTGGCTCCCATCCCCTGAGCTGGTACTTGGCGCAGCGTTCGCTGTGGCAGCGGGCCACTGGTTTGTGGCGGCTTGTCGTGGTGTTCGCCTACGGCGCATGTCGTCCATTGGCGGTGGGGCCCAGAAGCTGCCATTTTCGCTTTCGCGCACCACGGGCATGGCGTCGCACGCGACGATGGCGGCGGGGATGTCACTCGTGATCGGGGCACACAATGTGTGCTGCCCGGTCCTCTGACCGTGGCCAATGCCTGACCGGTCTCGGATCCACCCCAAGCCGATGATCATGTCGGCATGGATTTGCAACATGATCCGCGCGGCGGCGTCCGTGATCCCCTCCATCGGGAGGTGATGGACTCCACCTCTGGCGGGATACAACGGGCATACGCCCCTCTCGATCTCTAGGAGCTTCACAATGCTGGAAACGCCGGTCCGGCCCCACGCCGCCAACCCAGCGACTGCCCCGCTTGACGGACTGGGCCAGTTGTTGCCGCGGCTCGCCGCGCTCCGCCCCGACCACGTCGCGCTGATCACCGACACGCGGAGCCTGACGTTCGCCGAACTGGACCGCGAGTCGAGCCGGGTGGCCAGGTCCCTTCGCGACCGCGGCGTCGATCCGGGTGATCGGGTCTCCATCTTCTCCCAGAATCGATGGGAGTGGATCGTTGCTTACCACGGAGCGCTCAAGGCCGGGGCGGTCGTCAACCCGCTCAACGTCATGCTCACGGCAGAGGAGGTTGTCTTCGTCCTGTCCGACGCCGGCTCTTCGGCCCTTCTTGCCTCCGGTGAGCGACTCGACGCGGTAGGCGCCGCACTTGCCGAAGTTGCATCGCTGCGCCTTGTCGCCTCGTTCGACGACACTGTCCACGCCGCGGAGCCCTTCGGTGACTTCCTCTCCCTCGACGACGACCCTGAGTTCTGTCCACACCCCGTCGAGCCCGAGGAGCTCGCCTGCATCGCCTACACATCCGGGACCACAGGCCATCCCAAGGGTGCGATGCAGTCGCACCGCTCGTTGGTGCTGAACTGTGCCTACACCGCTACCATGCACGCCCGGAACTCCGACGACGTGGTGGTGACCGCGTTGCCCGCGCCGCACGTGTACGGCAACGTGGCCATCAACGGCACCTTCTTGGTCGGCGGGACCGTGGTGTTGATGACGCGGTTCGACCCCGCTGGCGCTCTGGAGCGAATCAGCCGGTACCGGGCAACCCTGTTCGAAGGCGTGCCTGCGATGTACGCCCTGCTTCTCGCCGACCCCGGCCTCGATGGGGCGAACCTCGAGTCCCTGACCCGAAGCACCGTCGGGGGTCAGACGATCGCCGAGTCCGTGATCGATGCCTGGGAGCAGCGCAGTGGCGCTCCCCTGATCGAGTTGTGGGGCATGACTGAGCTGTCCGGTTTGGGCACCACCCACGCGGTACATGCGCCCAATGTCCACGGATCGATCGGCGTCGCACTTCCCGGCATCGAGATCAAGGTGGCTGACCCAGAAGACGCCCGGCGGGAGTGCGCCACCGGCGAGCCGGGCGAACTGCTGGTGCGTGGTCCGATCGTCACCATGGGTTACTACAACAATCCCACGGCTTCTTCGGAGACGATCGAACCTGACGGTTGGCTCCATACCGGCGACATCGCGACCCGCGACGGCTCGGGCCATCTTTTTGTTGTCGACCGTCTCAAGGACCTGATCGTCACCGCCGGCTACAACGTCTACCCAGCGGAGATCGAGCGGGTCCTGATCGGCCATCCAGCGGTCTCCCTCGTCGCCGTCGGGCGGGAGCAGGACGAGATCAAGGGCGAGGTCGCCCACGCCTATGTGATTCTTGCCGACGGTCACGTGCAGGACACTGAAGCGCTGCTGTCACACTGCCGGAGGTACTTGTCGGCCTACAAGGTGCCACGAGCCATCCACTACGTCGAGGCCCTACCCACGACTTCCAGCGGGAAGCTCATGCGGCGCAAGCTGCGGGACGCCCGCGCCGAGCGTCGTGCCGGTGGGTGAGGCATCGATCGACCAGCCGACGTGACCTTCCTTCTACTAGTGGCGGGCAGCCACTCCGGACCCCAAGTGTCGACCAGGTGCCCTCCCTTCTCGCGAGGCACATGAGGCGCGAGCTTCTGTCCTTCGTCGGGTGCTAATGGGCGGCATCCACGTTAGGGTTCCCACGTGCCAAAGAGGTCAACTGCCGGACCACGTCCCGCCTCAACCAGGGGGCGGCCCGACCAGCGCGAGGCGATCCTGCGGGCAGCCGCCAAGACCTTCGCCGAGAAGGGTGTGCACGCGAGCACGACGCGGGAAATCGCGGACCGGGCCTCGATGCAGTCGGGCAGCCTGTACTACTACTTTGAGTCCAAAGAGGACATGGCTGTAGACGTCGTATCTGTCTACTTGACCGATCTCATTGGTCAGTACGAACGAGCGTTGGCAACACAGCAGAGTGCAGTTGACCTGCTCCGCGAGTTGTTTCGCCTATCCCTTGAGATCACTGAACGTCATCATGACGAGGTCGTGATCCTCTACCAAGATTGGCAGATCCTCAGCGCAACCGATGAATCGCTTCCCATGCAAATGGATCGGGTTGAGACCATCTGGTGCGATGTCATCGAGAAGGGGATCGAGCTCGGCGAACTCCGCGCCGAGGTCGAGCCCCGGATTGCTTACCGTACAATCATGGGTGGAATCTCGTGGGTCCCCCGGTGGTACCGCCACGACGGGGAGTTCAGTCTCCGCGAGATTGGCGCGATGCAGGCCGAGGTCATTCTGTGTGGGCTCAGGCAGCCGCCGAGACTCTAGTTGGGGTTATCTCTCCACTCGATCAGTCTGCAAGGGCGAGCGATAATCTGAACGCTCTGTGAAGGCGCAGTTCCGGTGGCGGAGCAGTCGCGTCCTCGCGAAGGCCTCGGATCGGCAGTGTTGCTCCGAAACAGTGAGAATCGCGGCTAGATGGCGGAGTCGATGTCGCCGGCAGGTTTAGCAACTCGGTTTTCCTGAGACCCTGGGCTACTAGAGGATGGGGCTGCCCTGAGTTTGGTTGATGCCTTGATATGCCCCAGGTTCGGTGGAGTCGGCAGTCTGGAACTCTTGTGCTCAGATCGTTGAAGGGATCGTCAATGCCGAAGCTGTATCCCAAGGAGTTCCGCGACGACGTCGTGGCCGTGGCCCGTCAGGGCCAGGCCCCGTTGGCGCAGATGGCGAAGGACTTCGGGATCTCCGAGGGCTCGCTGACGAACTGGACGAGAAGGCCGACATCGAGGACGGGTGACCGTCCCGGTCTCACTGACGCCGACCGTGTCGAGTTCGGCAAAAGCGAAGAAGCAGATCCGGCTCCTTGAGCAGGAGAACGAGGTCCTGCGTCGGGCCGCTGCGTATCTGTCCCAGGCGAACCTGCCGGGGAATAGTCTTGCCCGCTCGTCCGTGAAATGGCCGCGACCGGTGCCCTCATCAGGGCGCCGGTCGCGGTGGCGTGCAGGGTCCTGGGTCTGACGGCTTAGGGGTACTACAAGTGGCTCAAGGACCCCGTGTGCCAACGTGACTGGGACAGCGCGCACCTCATGGATGTCCCATATGAGTTGCACGGCGACGACGCCACGCTGGGCTACAGATTCCTCACTGACGAGCTCGACCTCGAGCACGTCATCACCGTCAGGGAGAACCGCGTGCACCGGCTCTGCCGCATCGCTGGCATCACCACGTCGCATCACAAGAAGCGCACCAAGGCTGGCTCGACCGGCCCTGCGCCGCATGACGACCGCTCGCCGTCGTCGACAAACACGGTGTTGTCCGGCACGGGCTCACGGCCGATGGACCGAACAAAGTGTGGCACTGGGACATCGCAGAACACCCCACGCGGGAAGGGAGACTCTACGTCTGTGCGATCAAGGTCGGGTCTGCTGCAGCATGCATTCGGTGGGGCGTCCTACGTAGGTACATGGATAGGTATTCACGCGGTTTCGATCGACAACCCCTTCAGCGACGATTCATGAGGTCACAGCAGTGCAAGCACCCCAGAGTGACCGTGACGCAAAGTGAAGCAAGCGCTCGATTGATCTTGACTGATTCGGCGCCCCCTCTTGGTTAACGGCCCCTACGCGCGAAAAGAGCAATGCAAATGTCTGAAGCCTTCGACCTCAACTGGCTCGTCTCAGTGGACGACCATGTACTGGAGCCTCCGCATGTCTGGCAAGACCGGGTGCCATCCAAGTACAAGGACATCGCCCCCAAGATCGTGCGCAAGGACGGTCAGGAGTTCTGGACGTACGAAGACAAGCGAGTCTCGACGCTGGGGCTGGCGGCTGTTGCGGGACTCTCGAAGGAGCAGTTCACCCTGGATTCAGTTTCCTATGCGGACATGAGGCCCGGATGCTATGACCCGGTCGCTCGCTTGGAAGACATGGACCGAGCGGGGATTCTCGCATCGATGTGTTTCCCGTCGTTCACGCGGTTCTGCGGCCAAGTCTTCTATGAAGCGAAGGACAAGGAACTGGCAATGATCTGCGTCCAGGCGTACAACGACTGGATGATTGATGAATGGTGTGGCTCAGCTCCCGGCCGCTACATCCCGCTCATCATTATCCCGCTCTGGGACCCGCGGTCCGCGGCCAAGGAGATTGAACGCTGTGCCGCAAAGGGTGCACGTGCGCTCTGCTTCTCTGAAAACCCCGTACCTTTGGGTTTGCCGAGTATTCACGATGCCGGGCGATACTGGGATCCGGTCTGGCAGGCTGCTCAGGACACGCAAATGATTGTGTGCATGCATCAGGGATCTTCCAGTACGCGCATGCGCATGGGTGAAGACAGCCCAGAGCTCTCGAGCATGTCTTGGGCAATCGGCGCCCAGAGCAGTGGAACGCTGCTCGACTGGTTGTTCGGACCGGTTTTCGTGCGTTTTCCTGGAATCAAAATCGCGCTTTCTGAGGGTGGAATCGGCTGGATCCCGTATTTCTTGGAGCGCGCCGAACAGGTCTTGGACAAGCAGCGGTTCTGGGCATCCGACGGGGACGTCCGTTACGACCTTGCGAGCGGCAAGGTGAAGAACGTCGGAGAACTGGAGGTCGACCTTATGACCCTAGACTTGCGTGCGGTGTTCCGTGAGCACGTCTACGGATGCTTCATCGACGACGTCACCGGAGTCCAGAACCTTCAGGCGATCGGCGTGGACAACGTGATGATCGAGACGGACTATCCGCACTCCGACTCGACATGGCCAACGTGTATCGACTTTGCCCGTAAGCAACTCGACGGCCTCGACGAAAAGACGCAGTACGCGATCCTGCGAGGGAATGCCGAGAGGGTGTTCCGGTTCAAGGCATATAAGTAGCCACCGTCGTCTAAGGGCGCCCGATTTTCTTCGGCACCGGCGCGGGCCGCTCGGTCGATTTGGGACCGGCGGTACCGCGCCTTCCTTGCCATCGCGTGGACTGCGAGTTGCTCCACTCTCGAAATCAGTCTGGCCCCAGCATGTCTCGTGGCTGGGTCGCAGACGGACGCGAGACCCGGTGCCTCGTGACTTCGTTGGTCACCGCGGCTGTTCGGCAGGTCGCACTCTTGCACCGTCGCGGATCGTCAGGTCGGTGACCGCACTATGCAGGTCGGGTTGCTGCGGTCAACCTGTGGCTCCGACGTAGGTCCCTCGCGGGTCGTGCCAGGCAGGATCCGCTTCCTCCTCCGCTCGCCGGTCTTGCCGCAAACGCAGGGTGGCGTCGGCGGGGATCGCGGGTCGGCGGCTGGCCGTTCGTGTGGTTGCGCCAGCGCGCTGAGCCAGTCTTTGCCCACGACTTGTCGCCGTAGGTCTATTTCGGCGCGAACACCAGCGCAGTACCGGACGGCGCCGCGAGCGCGCGCGGCACTGGGAATTCGCGAGTGCTGGGTGAGGTTCCCCGGTACGTTGAATTTCTCGGGAAGCATCAGTCGAATCTCTTGAAGGCCCAGCGGAGTCGCTTTGAGTTCGCCTTGAAGGTCTCGCCGGCGCAGTACCTGCCCTATCTGGCGACCCACTTCAACGTTACCCGGGGCTTCGCCAGGCATTCGAGAAAGGTGTGTTGATGGGCAAGGTTTGGGGATGACCAAGCTCGACATTCTGGACGCGATCAAGTGGGGGATGATCTTCGGCGGGCCGGCTGCGATTTCCACCGCGGACGAGGCTGTCTCCGACATCCTTGACGACTGGGTCTGAGAGCCGTTGTTTCGGCGAGGCGGGAGCCGGGCGGCTGCGACTCACGAACCCGCGTCGACCTTGAGGCCGTTGAGGATGATGTCGGCCTGCATGAGCCCGATCTCGGCGAGGGTGTAGGGACCGTTGTCGCTGAACCATCGCGGCCGCCCATGATCGTGCGATACATGACGCGCGGGTCGAGGTCGTCACGGAGCTCGCCACTGCCCACGCCTTCACGGATCACTGAGCACCAGATATTCTCGACGTGATCCATCTGCTCACTCAACGTGGGGTCGATGGAATTCAGTGCCTGCCAGTCCTGATATAGAATCACGACTTCATTGCGATGCCGCTCGGACGTCTCGAGTGACACTTGAAACAAGTTTCGAAGTTTCGAGATAGCAGCAGTGTCTGTCGAGATAGCACTTTCGTATCCTGCCGTCAGCGTTCTCAGGTAGTTGGACACTGCTTCAATCGCCATCTCTTCCTTCGAGGCGAAGTGGTAGTAGAGGCTGCCTGACTGCATAGAGGCACGATCAGCGATCTGTCTGGTGGTGCTGGCGTGGAAACCCTTCTCTGCGAACGTTTCTACCGCCACCTGCAAGATCTTGATGCGCTTAGCCCTTGCTGCGGCTCCCGTGGTGGGTTGAGCGAGAGGAACCTTCTTCGGCATTTGGAGATCCTATAGGTGTGAGGTGTCGGCCTGACGGGCCTCGAGTGCCGCGCGGGGTTGCAGGGGACCTGCCTGTGGCTGTGTCCTCAGCGAGCATACCT
Source organism: Nocardioides sp. Root190 (assembly GCF_001428565.1). GTDB lineage: Bacteria > Actinomycetota > Actinomycetes > Propionibacteriales > Nocardioidaceae > Nocardioides. The sequence goes on from NZ_LMIA01000011.1 coordinate 197,817, forward strand.
TGATCTCAATCAAGCGCTTGGTATTGTTGGCGAGTTTCAGAGATCCGTTCACCGGCTGAAAGGGGCGCCTGATGAGGCAGTCCGGACCCATGGCCGGAGCGGTGCTGCCGCCGGGACTCGTCACGATCGCCGGTGGGTTCCCGCTGTTCCGGTCGGGCGTCCTGGTTGGTGGGCTGGGCATCAGTGGTGCTGAGCGCGAGGACATCGATGTTGCCAGCGCATGCATCACCGCTGGTGGCTTCGACGACGTGGACATGATCGAAGCTCTCCGTCGATCCCAACCCGCGGTCCCCGCCTTCGAAGTCGATCACGTCGAAGGCGGGCGACCCCTATCTCGGCCTTGGCCTGGTCGAGCCCGTGTCCGAATCGTTCTCGGTGATCCAACTCGCGATCTGGGTGCGCGCCGTGAAGTTGAGTTTGCTGAGGATATTCTGCACATGGGCTTCTGCGGTGCGCTGGGAGATCACGAGAGCGGCTGCGATCTGTTTATTAGTGTGACCGCGCGCGATCAGGTGCGAAACTTGAAACTCGCGCGCGGTCAGAACTGATGTGCCTGCGGGTCCAGCCAATTTATCCGTTCGTTCGGCGGGCAGAGCTCGCTCATCGAGGGCATAGTCGATCGCATCTTCGATGCGCATCTGAAGGCCGGCTTCGAACGCGGATTGGAAGCCCTGATGGCCCAGTGCTGCCTGCGCTCGGCTTTGGTACGTCTCATGCATGGGTGCCGACAGGCCTTGCGTCACGAGCGTGCCGCCCGCGTCGCACATGATGGCTTCGGTCGCACCGAAGAGCCTCGCCGCGCGCTCGGCATCATTTCGTTCAACTGCCACCCAAGCCAGCGCATCGATATTGAGCGCCATCAGGTTTCGGACGTCGAGTCCCTTGCGCAGCATGAGGCTCTCTCGCTGTGCATCAACTGAGCCGGAGAAGTCGCCAGCCTTGCATCGTTCGACGCCCGAGGTGAACAGGGCGAAGGAACGAATCCAAGCCTCGCCTGCAGCGGCGCATAGACTAAGGCATTCATGGAGCACCTCCTGCACGTCAGACTCGTCATTGGCGCTCTTGGCCGAGGCCAGCACCGCAAGGTCATAGGCTGCTGAGGCTTGGTCGTTGAGGTGCTTGTGCGCGTCCGAGGCCCAACGGAGCTCCTTGACCGCCTGGTCGAAGTCCCTTCGGAACAGCATGGCCAGGCCGCGCATCTGAGCCACATAAGCGGAGCCCCGGGGATCTTCTAGGTCCTGGGCAAGGGACGCAGCCTCGTTGAGCATGCGGTCGACGGCCCCAAGTTTCCCGGTCTGGCCATTCGTCAGATGTGCGCATGTGCACAGCGCCATGAGACGTTCGGGGCTCGGTTGGGGATCATGAGCGAGGAGTCGATCGAGCCAGTGGCGGCCTTCGGTGGATCGCGCGCTGGCCATCCAATAGTGCCGCAGGCGAGAGGCGATGATCAGTCCATGTGTGGCTTCGCCTGGCGTGGTCAGGCAGAAATCCAGTGCGACGCGGATGTTGCCGTGTTCGAGCCGCAGGGTCTGAAGCAACTCCGGTTGTTTCGGACTGAACCAGTCCGTCAACATTCTGTCGACCAGGTGGCCACACCAATCCCGTGCCCGCAGCCGCGTGGTTACCCTCTCGTTGAACTCGTCGAGTCGGTCGGCGCCGTACTCGCGTAGTGTTTCCGCGAGCCTGTATCGGGTGTCTCCCGTAGTTCGATCGGCCGTTACGACCGACTTGTCAACCAAGCCCTCAAGGTGCTCGAATACCGTTTCCGTCGGGTCGTCCGTGTCAGCGCAAACCTGCTCGGCGGCGAGGAGGCTGAACCCGTCGACGAATACGGAGAGGCGAGCCCACACTCTCTGTTCTGCTGGCGTGCACAGCGAGAAACTCCAGTCGATCAGCGCGCGCATCGTCTTTTGGCGTGGCAGAGCGGTCCGGCTGCCGCCCGCGAGCACGTCGTACCGGGAGTCCAGTCGTGCGTGCAGTTGCTCCACTGACAGGGCGCGAAGACGGCCTGCTGCAAGCTCGATCGCGAGCGCAATACCATCCACTCGTCGACAGATGCTGGCGACGGTCTGGGCGTTGCCTTGGTCTAGGCGAAAGTCGGGGTGCACTGCAGAAGCTCGCTCGACGAATAGGGCAACCGCTTCGTTGCGGGCCAGTGTCTCGAGTGAGGCTTCTGCATCGGGCCCGGGCGGCGCGAGCGGCTCAACTTCGACGCAGTGCTCGCCCGGGATGCGTAGCGGCTGGCGGCTTGTCGCCAGGATTTTTATGTTGGGACACGTCTTGAGCAAGGTATCGGCCAGCACCGCGCACGCGTCGAGAACGTGTTCGCAGTTGTCCAAAACCAGCAGCATCCGTCGCTCGGCAATCAGATCCGAAATTGCGGCGACGGACCAGTCTGCCGCTTGCTCTACGACCCCCAACGCAGCGACCACCGATTCGCCAACAAGGTTAGGGTCGTCGAGGCCCGCAAACTCGACCAGCCAGACACCGTCGGGGAATGCGCGTTGAACGGCGGAAGCTGCACGCAGGGCCAAACGAGTCTTGCCGACTCCGCCCATGCCGGTGAACGTGACGAGGTGGGCGCGCTGGAGTTGGACTCGTACGGCGGCAAGTTCTTGTCGGCGTCCGACGAAAGTGGTGACGTCGACAGGCAGATTGCTGTTTCGCCGATTGGCGAACGATTCGGTCATCTCGTAGCCATGCTAGCTCCCCGCAACTTTGCACGGTGTGAGGGCCCTGGCCCTCGGAGGCTTGTCCCTGACAGAGAAGCGACGACAGCTGCCACGATCTTGGCTGGGATGAGGGCGCCGCGAAGTTCGCCTGAAGGCGAAAAAGTCGCAGGCGCATTCTTCACGTGGTCGGGTGGCCCATGCTCGAGACGGCCGTGCGTATGTAGCAGGTAGATCCAGGACCGCAGAGGCAAGCTGCTTGCCTGCGGCGTTGAGTCTGGCCGAGGACCCGACTTCAGCAAACCGCACCGAGGGCGACGCAGACTTGAGTACCGCTGCGGCAATGGCGTCGGCCTACGCGGGCTTGGGTGACCGATCGCCAAAGGCTCTTGGGCGATCGGGACCGTGCGGGTGTCGCCTCGCAAGGGTTGCGGTGACCCGCGGGGACGTGCGTCGACGCCCTCGTTCGTACGCCACATTGGTGTGGCGATAAGCGTCATTGCACAGGAAGTCCGTGTCGAGGAACTGTGCGTGGTCCACCGAGTTAACGGAAGGGTTGATGAATAGCGGTCGGCCAATCAAGAAGCCTAGTCGAGATGACTCTTGGATCTTGAAGGTAGTTCGCTGTCCCCGACATGAGTGCGAGAGAATGACATAGGCGCCAACCACACGCCCTTCATGGACAGCTAAGAGCCCATCTCCATACTTTGCGATGGCGGTTCGGTCGACAACCCATTCGCCGGCAGCGGCATGGCGTACCTCCAACGAAGCGGGATCGGCGTTGGTGTTGACGTTGACAATGATCACGTGTTCGTCCTCTTTGCTCGTTTCGCAGCCAACGGATCTGATCGTCTGTCGGTGCGGTGCCGCCCGACAGACTTCTTGGCGTGCGCGAGCGTCGGCGCGCCGAGCGCGGAGATTCGGGGCGATGCGGGGTCACCCCAGCCGTGTCCAGGCCCAACCAATGGTGACGCGGGCTCACGCGCCAAAGCCGTCCTTCGGTGGCGTGGGGCAGATCGTGTGGCGCTGTCGGATCGCGGCATGGTCATTCGTTCCTCGAGGGGCGGTACGACGTTGCGAGGAGGCCAAGAGCTGCAGCAACTCCAAGAGTGGCCGCACCGAGCGCCCACAAGGGACCGTTTAGATCGAGACCCAGCGTCGCATCGACGGACCAGGCGCCGGGCCCGATGGACGCCATGGCGACTGCAAGCATTGCCGTGAGCAACGCGTACTCGAAGCCACCCTTGAAGACGAAGTAGCCCTTGCCCCGATGGTCGGTCACGATGGCAACGGTCATCAGTCCCACGAAGGCAGCGCTTGCCCCGGTCGTGATGAAGCCAGTAGTGATCAGTAGGCCCGCGACCACCTCGGTGGCCGCAGCGAGCCGCGCGTGCAGGGCTGCATGGCGAAAGCCAATGCTGTCGAACCATCGAACGGTCCCGTTGATTCCGCCATGCCCGAAGACCTTGATTAGTCCGTGGAGCACGATCATTGGTCCAATGGCCAGCCGGATGATCGCGGCTCCGAGATCTATCTCCACGTCCCCACCTGCGGGTTGGTCGATGTGAGTTTGCTCGAATCCGGAGCGACGCGAGACGAGCGGGCTGTGGGCAAAGCGCAGATGATTCCGTGGCGGCCGGCGGCGACAAGCGCAAGACCGGCCGCGACGGAGAGTTGGATCCGCTGGGGGCCACGTTCGGTCTTGATGAGGCAGGTGCACAAGCAACCACCTGCGACCTCCGCGTGGTCGACATCAATTCGGACAGCTAGCGGCCACGACCCGCTCGGGATCTCGCTCTCGGCCGCCGACGGGTTCGGGGCGTTGTCTAGGTCGAGTGTTTCCAGGCTGCGGTCTGGAAGGCTGACGGTGAGTTGCGTCCTGCCTTCGGCCACGGGCGTGACGCCCACGATCACACGGACTCCGATCCCGACGCGAGGCCGAGGGTTCGACTCTGCTTTGTCGAACTCGTTGGGGGGCGCGTCGAGTCTGATCGATGACATCCGGATCCGTTCGTCGCGCGTTCGCATGAGCTGCGTTGACAGTCCAACTTCGCACCGTGGTCGGTGCCAGAACTGCTGTGGACTCAATGAATCGTCGCTGAAGGGGTTGTCGACCGAAACCGCGTGAATACCTATCCATGTACCTACGTAGGACGCCCCACCGAATCCATGGTGCAGCAGACCCTGCAGTTCGCCGATCGTGGTGGATGTTCGGGTTGAGCGTCGAGGTAGTCCTTCATCGTTCGCTGGAATCGCTCGTTGCCGCGGGTTGATGATCTCGGTGAAGGTGCGTCCCTGGATCTTGACCGCGATGATGACCAGCCGTATCGACGGCGCTCCAAGACTGGTCGGTAAGCCGTGCTTTTCGACATCGCCTGAGGCCGTCGGCAGGTCTTGCGAGATGTGTCCGGGATGTCCTGCCCGAACAAGCTCTCAACTCCACCAGAGCAGCAGGTGCCAGCAAGGTCGTCTCTGATCCGCCGGTTCTCGCTTTTCGGGTGTGGGTGAGCGGGACTCCCGCGGAATATTGACCTCGTTGACAGGGACCGGCGTCGGCGCTGGCATGCCTGCCTGAGAGACCATCGCTCAGCCGTAGCCCGTCAGGGCGGCCGCCAGAGCCACAGGTACCTCCCTGCTGCCGGTCGAGCCTCCTAGCAGAACGGCGAGGCGGCTTGCGATCTCGGGAATCGCCGGGGTGTTGAGAGTGCTAAAACGGGCGGGAGCTCGACGGCGTGTGTCTGGGCGTGGGGGAGGCCGAAGATGCCGCCGAGCATGCGACAGATCTTGTGGTCCAGCCGTGACCCGGCGGAGGCGAAGGCCACGCTGCGAGGTAGCAGCCGTAGAGGGCGGCCCCTCGCGGTTCGAGGTCGTCGGGGTTCGTCACGATCCTGCGGAGCCCGATTCACCAGGGCGCCCGACGTTGACCTTGTACGGCGCGGCAATCGCAGTGCTCCGCGACGGAGGTTCGCCGTGCGCTCGGCGCCGGTGACATCGCGGTCGTCTACGACCCTTTGGGCCGGTTTCACTCCCGCATGGTGCTGGCCCACGTGGCCTGCTGGGGACTGGCGCGTCAGCTCACGTTGTCTGGGCGCCGAGGCGGACGGCAGCCGATTGCAAGAGGGGAACTGCGCGGCCGACGAGGTCGTCTGTCATGCGGATAACGGGGCCGGAAACCGACACGGCCATCCATGATTGCCCTGGTGCGGCCACTGGAACAGCGATGCAGCGAACACCCATCTCCTGCTCCTCGGAGTCCTCAGCCCAGCCCCGTTCGCGAATGTCTGCGAGTGCCTCGACAAGAGAATCCTCGTTCGTCAAGGTGTGTTCTGTGTAGGCAGGCAAGCCGACCCGCGCTGCGACCCGCCGAACCTGTGCCTCGCTGAGCTGCGCGAGCAGGACCTTGCCGACACCGGTGCAGTGCATCTCGACCGATCGCCCGATCTCGGTAAACGTCCGCATCGTGTGAGGTGACGGGACCTGGGCGACGTACTGGGCATGGTCACCAGCGACAATCGCAAGATTCGCAGTTTCGCCGAGTTCGGCGACGAGGTCGGCGAGCACGTCTTGAGTATCAGGACCGACCAGTGCCGTCGCAGCTGTCCCGAGCGGGACCAGACGAAAGCCTAGCGCGTACTCCCGGTTGGGAAGACGACGTACGTAACCGCGATCAACAAGGGTCTGCAGCAATCGGTGAATCGTCGGCAACGGTATCGCCGATGCCGCGCCGATCTCGACGATGGACAGATGGCCACCTGCGGCGGCCACGATCTCCAGCAGGTCGAGTGCGCGATGGATCGATTGGACGCCCCCGATGGACCTGGCCCTCCCCGCATCGGTTGACAACCGGCTCTTCCCTCCGTAATTTCATTCAGCAGATATAGATTTCCACAATTCGGAAATAATTGCAAGAGGTGGGAGTGCTCATGAATGAACGTGTTCGTGTCGGACGTCTGGACATCGCCGCGGAACTCGAGCGGTTTGTGTCGGAGGAGGCACTGCCTGGCACCGGGATCGACCCCGACACCTTCTGGCTCGAAGCAGATCGGATCTTCACTGATCTGACCCCGCGCAATCGTGAACTCCTCGAGAGACGAGACGAGCTGCAGGGTCAGATCGATGCCTTTCACCGGGAGAGTCCGGGTGTACCTGAGTCAGGGGCGTACGAAGCCTTCCTGCGAAAGATCGGCTACATCGTCGACACCGTCGAGGACTTCGCGATCTCAACGAAGGGGGTCGACAGTGAAGTCGCGAGCCAGCCCGGCCCTCAGCTTGTCGTGCCGCTGCTCAATGCCCGTTTCGCGACCAACGCAGCAAATGCCCGCTGGGGCTCGCTCTACGACGCCCTCTACGGAACGGACGTGATTGATGAGGGAGCAGGTAAGGCAAAGGGAAGTTCGTACAACGCTGTGCGTGGCGACGAAGTCGTGCGTCGTGGGCGCCGCTTCCTCGACCAGCACTTCCCTCTCGCCCAGGGTTCGCACGCTGACGCCCATGCCTACGCCGTCGTCGGTGGCGATCTGGTCGTGATGCTGGGCGACGCTGCTGCGATCTTGGCTGACCGCACGCAGTTCGTCGGGCACCGTGGTTCCGCTGGCGAACCAGAGGCCGTCGTTCTGGTGAACCACGGTCTGCACGTTGAAATCCAGATTGACCGCACGCACTTTATCGGCGCCACAGATGCTGCGGGAGTCAAGGATCTTGTCCTTGAGTCAGCTGTCAGCACGATCATGGATCTTGAGGACTCTGTCGTCGCTGTCGACGGTGCCGACAAGGTGCTCGGCTATCGCAACTGGCTGCGACTGATGCAGGGCTCGTTGACCGAACAGGTCTCGAAGGGTGGTGTCACCTCCACCCGATCGATGAACTCCGACCGCTTCTGCACGGGTCCTTTGGGAAACGCGATCACCCTCCACGGCCGCTCGCTGTTGTTCATTCGCCAGGTCGGTCACCTGATGACCACTGACGCCGTCCTCGACGCCGACGGCAATCCAGTTCCCGAGGGGATCCTCGATGCGTTGGTCACCGGACTCGGCAGTCTGCACGACCTGCGGGGCCCGCACGCCGGCGGCAACTCCCGGGCAGGGTCGATGTACGTCGTGAAGCCCAAGATGCACGGCCCTGAGGAGGTCGCCTTTGCGTGTGAACTGTTCGCCCGCGTCGAAGAAGCGCTCGGCATGGAACGGCTGACGATCAAGGTCGGCATCATGGATGAGGAGCGACGGACCTCCGTCAACCTGAAGGCCAGCATTCACGCCGCCCGTGATCGTGTCGCCTTCATCAACACAGGCTTCTTGGATCGCACCGGCGATGAGATCCACACCTCGATGCTTGCTGGCCCCGTCGTACGCAAGGCCGACATGAAGAGCGAGGTCTGGATCGCCGCCTACGAAGCCGCCAATGTCGACGTCGGCCTCGCGTGTGGAATGCAGGGTCGTGCGCAGATCGGCAAGGGCATGTGGGCCGCGCCGGACAACATGGCAGAAATGCTTGAGCAAAAGGTTAGCCATCCGCAGGCAGGGGCGACGTGTGCCTGGGTGCCTTCACCTACGGCCGCAACGCTCCACGCCATTCACTACCACCAGGTCGACGTGCTGCACCGCCAGCGCGACCTGATCGGCCAGGTGCGCTCAACACTTAAGGACCTCCTCGCCGTCCCCGTGGGAGATCCGGCTGACTGGCCCGCTGCGGACCGGCAGGTCGAGCTCGACAACAACATCCAGGGAACGCTCGGTTACGTCGTACGCTGGGTCAATGCGGGCATCGGTTGCTCAAAGGTGCCCGACATTCACGGCACCCCGTTGATGGAGGATCGCGCGACCTGCCGGATTTCCTCGCAGCACGTCGCCAATTGGCTGTTGCACGGCGTTGTCACCGAGGCCGAGGTCGAGGAGTCGCTCCGTCGGATGGCGGTCGTTGTCGATGCTCAGAATGCCGATGCCACGGGATATTTGCCGATGGCTCCGGGCTTCGACGGAGACGCTTTCGGTGCAGCACGCGATCTCGTGCTTCTGGGCAAGGCTCAGCCGAGCGGATACACCGAACCGATCCTGCACCGCCGCCGGATCACCCACAAGACGACAGGACGACCATGACACTTTCACTCCAGACCGCCCGTGCGATCATTGCCGCTGTCCGTGAGGCTGGGGCCGATCAAGGTCTCAATCCGGTGACCGTGGTCGTGCTCGATGCCGGTGGACATGTGGTGGCCGGCGAACGTGAAGACGGGTCGTCGATTGGGCGGTTCGCGATCGCCCACGGCAAGGCCCACGGCGCCTTGGCGCTCGGGGTCGGGTCCCGGGCGCTTATGGCCCGGGCAGAGCAACAGCCCTACTTCATCGCCGCAGCGACGTCGGCCATCGGGGGCGCGCTTGTCCCCGTGCCCGGGGGAGTGCTCATCCGAGACGGACAGCACCTGATCGGCGCCGTGGGCGTCACCGGTGACAGTTCCGATAACGACGAGACCGCAGCGGTTGCAGCGGTTCTTGCTGTCGGTCTGGTGGCTATCACGGGCTGAGCCGCAGCCGAAGCGCATCGACAGAAAATTCTATCGAGCGCTTGACCGGTTGCCCTTGCCGTGACGATAATCAGTGACATGCGTCCCCCCACTGCCCGTTCCGCCCTGATTTCGTTCTTGTCTGATCATCAGGCAACGGCAGGAGCTTGTGAGAAGTCGCAGCGCAGGGCGATGCGCCGAGGTGCAGTGCGATGAGCCTTCGCGCGCAGCGCGGAGTTGCCCTGGTGACCGGCGCCGGCAACGGGCTGGGACAAGCCACTGCGATCGAGCTGGCATCGCAGGGCTTCGCGGTTGTCGTCAACGACTTGGGCACGACGTTTCAGGGAGGCCCGAGCGCTGATGACGGCGCGGCAAGCACAGTCGAGGCGATCGTGTCGGCAGGTGGCCAAGCGGTCATCGATCGGTCATCGGTCAGCGACCCCGACGGCGCAAACCGCATGGTCGCTCTGGCTGTCGAGTCCTTCGGTTCGCTCAATGTGGTTGTCCACTGCGCAGGGGTGATCCGGGACCACACGATTGCCAACATCTCCGACGACGACTGGGACGTCGTCGTCGACACCAACCTCCGCGGGACGTTCCTCGTCACCAGAGCAGCCCTACCGCATCTTAAGAAGGCGGAGTCTGGATCGGTGATCACCATGTCTTCGAGTGCGGGGATCATCGGCAATATCGGATCAGCAAACTACGCGGCCGCGAAAGCCGGCGTCGTGGGTTTCACGAAGGTTCTCGCCCTGGAACTGGAGCGACACGGGGTCACGGCCAACACAGTCGTGCCGTTTGCATTGACCCGTATGGCGGGGACTTTGCCGGACGACGACCCGCGATTGGCGAAGCTGTCGTCGATGAAGCCCGAGCGAATTGCTGCATTCGTTGCAGCATTGGTGGACCCGACGTCCTCAGACATCTCGGGGCAGATCTTTGGAGTCCGGGGGAGCGAGATCATCGCGTACTCCCAGATCAGGCCCGTCGCCCGCGCTGTCCGCAGCGGCGGATGGACCACCAACGATCTGATTAGCGGCGGACTGGCAGCACTTCGACCGAGTTTGACTCCGTTGGTTCCTTCGACTGAGATCTTCAACTACGACACGCTGGACTGAGGCCCGATGTCAACGACACTTGCCGGTCTTCACGCGGGCGACACCCTTGTCGTCGGCCAGTGCGCCGGTGAGCCGACTTTCCTGACCGCCGAGGTTGCGCGTTCGCGGGACCGCATTACCGGCGCGACCGTATATCGAGGGATGTCACTCAGTCATACGCTGACATCGCGGCACGCCGATCACCTGCGCTTCCTTTCAACGGGGGCCCTGGGCACGAACAGCGAGTTGTTCAAGGACGGCGTTCTCGACCTGCTTCCGGTCCCGGTTTCTCAGATTCCGGTGCTGTGGAGGACTGGACGGATGCCCGTCGATGCGGTGTTGGTCCAGGCTTCGCCCGCTCAACCGGATGGCACCTGCTCCTTGGGAGTCAACGCTGACTACCTTCCTGCGGCGATCGAGACGGGCGCGATCGTCATCGCCCAGATCAACGACCAGATGCCGGTGACCAAAGGCGATACGAGGATCAGGCCGGAGCGGTTTGCTGCCTCGGTCGTCTACTCACAAGAGCTCGTCGAGTTTCCTGACGCTCTGCCGTCGGCTCGTGACCGAGAGGTGGCAACCCACGTGGCCGGCCTCGTCCATGACGGAGCGACCATTCAGGTTGGCGTCGGCGGACTGGGGACCGCCATCTGTGAATCACTGACGAACCATCGTGACCTCGGCATTCACACAGGACTGCTGACCGACAGTCTGGTCGGCCTCGTGCGCCGCGGAGTCGTGACCAACTCGCGGAAGCCGATCGACCAGGGTCTGGTGGTCACGCCGGTGGTCATGGGTTCCCGGGAGACCTATGTCTGGGCCGACCACAACGCAGAACTTTCCGTCCGGCGGGTTGAGTACACCAACGGCATCAGGACTCTGGCGCAGATCGCAGGCTTCACCGCTATCAATTTCGCGCTGGAGGTAGACCTCTACGGCCAAGTGAACTCCGAGTACGCCGGCGACCGCTACATCGGCGCGATCGGTGGCCTACCTGACTTCGGGCGGGGTGCCGTCGAAGCCGAAGGAGGTCGCTCGATTATCGCGATGCGCGCCGCGAGCAGTGACGGCACCCGTAGCCGGGTTGTGCCGCGACTGGGAGGACCGGTGGTGACGGCGCCGCGATCTGACGTCGACTTCGTCGTTACGGAGCACGGCGTCGCAGATCTTCGTGCAGCCTCAGTCGCTGACCGAGCAAGACGCTTGATCGCAATTGCGGCCCCGCAGTTTCGGTCGGAGCTGGAGTACCTGGCGAGGTCCATGTGATGAAGACGGAGGAATGTTCATGATCGAATGGGGAGCACTCACGGTCGCGGAGTTGGTTGATCGCGCGTGCCGTCGCCATCGTGATCGGGTCGCAGTGATGACCGAAGCAGGAGAGAAGCGGACGTACGGCGAACTGTCCGATCGCTCTTGGCGCCTGGTCAACGCGCTCAACGGTCTGGGCTACGAGAAAGGTGCACGGGTCGGCATCCTTGCAGCCAATTGCCCCGAGTACATCGAAGTGGAGTTCGCCTGTGGCCGCGGCGGCTTTGTGAAGGTGCCGCTGTATGTCCGCAACACACCGGCGGAGCACTGCTACTTCCTCGCTGACGCCGATGTCGACGTCCTCATCGGTGAAGCTTCTCTGCTCGACGGCATTGCTGCTCGTCTTGAAGAAGAAGGCGTGGCCAAACGTCCACGTCTGATCGCGATCGACGCCCCCGGGGATGCGGAGGCACTGGAGTACGAAGAGCTGTTGATTCGGGCGAGCAGCCAGTCGTCTCGACCGCATCTGCTGCCGACGGACCCATTCCAGATTCGCTACACGTCCGGCACCACGGGGCGCCCGAAGGGCGCGGTGTCGAGTCACCAGGCAATGGTGGTGGCGAGCTTGGGCAACGTTGTCCACAACTCGTGGGAAGACCCGGTACTCCCCGGCGACGTCCTGATGCACGTCATTCCGTTCAGTCACGTCTCCACATTCAACATCATCGGACACTCGCTCTACGGCGTCACGCATCTTCCGTTCAAGAAGTGGGATCCAGATCACTTCTTGAACGCGGTGCAGGAGCAACACGTTGCGAACGTCCTACTGATGCCGACGCAGGTCAACATGCTGATGACCCAGGCCTCGGCACTGAGCACTGCAGATGCCTCTTCCCTGAAGACCTTGGTCTACGGGGGCGAGCCAATGGCGGCAGGCGTCCTGGATGCGGCCCTCGACCGATTCGGACCAGTTTTGACCCAAGGCTACGGAAGTACAGAAGCGCCCAGCCTGATCATCGGTCTGCCGAAGTCCGCCCATGTCGGCCACGTGGCAAAGGCGCGCGGCCCGGCGTGCGGGTGGGCGATGCCATGGGTGGAGACCGCAATCCTCGATCTCGAAGGACAGCCTGTCGCCCGTGGCGAAACAGGGGAGTTGGTCGTTCGCGGACCGTTCCTGCTAGATGGCTACCTTAACAACCCCGCAGCTACGGCCAACGTCCTCCGCGACGGCTGGTACCACACGGGCGACATTGGTCGAATGGATGAGGACGACTGCGTGATCCTGGCGGACCGCAGCGGAGACATGATCATCTCGGGCGGATACAACATCTACCCCGCCGAGGTCGAAGCGGCGATCCTGACGCACCCTGACGTTCTCGAGTGCGTGGTCTTCGGAGCGCCGGATCCCACATGGGGCGAGAGTGTCAGGGCGGTGGTGCGTCTCTCCGACGGTGCGGTGCTCACCACTCGCGCTCTCTCTGAGCACTCGGCTGGCGAACTCGCCCGCTTCAAGTTTCCCAAGAACATTTTCGTCACATCTGACGCATTTCCGAAGACCGACGCCGGCAAGACGCTGCGTCGAGCGTTGAGAGACGCCACCGCCGACCTGGAGGAGCTTGCATGACATCAACGACATTCGGAATCGGCGTACCTGCTTTCGGCAATCCCCGGCTCGAACTGGACGTTCTGGACATGGCTCGTTCAGTCGAGGACGCCGACTTCGACGAGGTGTGGATTGGTGACCATGTCGCGTTGAACCGTGACATGCACTCGACCTATCCGTATCTGTCGAAGGGTGTCGCGTTCTTTCCTCCTGATGCGGACTGGTACGAGAGCACGGTCACGGCGTCGGCCATCTTGGCTGCGACGACCAGGGTTGGGGTCGGGATCGGGACAATGGTCGCCGCACTGAGACCCCCGGTGCTGTTGGCAAAGCAACTCGCCACGATCGACCGGCTGTCGTCCGGACGCATCCAGTTGGCGGTAGGAGTTGGTTGGCTTGCTGAGGAGTACGCGGCTCTGGGCATTCCTTGGGATGAGCGCGGCAAGCGGCTCGACGGACTTATCGACGTGCTGCGAGATTGTTGGACGGGTAGTCCAGCTGGCGGGAATTACGGGCCTTACCACCTTGAAGAGGGGGTAAGGACCTTTCCGATCCCTTCGTCGTCGCTGCGAATCCTAGGCGGTGGAAACAGCAAGGCTGCCATCCGTCGCGCAGTCGAACGCTGTGACGGCTGGTACGGCGCGGCCCATGTCGACGCGGAATCGCTCGAGATGCTGCGGGCCGTCGTTTCGCAGATCCAGAGTGCGAGGCCGACCAGTGAGCGCTCGGAGCAGCCGTTCGACTACTCGCTCAACCTTGCCGTGTCGGCGCGGCAACTGCAGGAGAAGGGCTCGGCGTACCTTGCCGGGTACCTCGAACAGGCCATCACGATCGGAATTGAACGGATCGTGTTCGGGTTCGGGTGGGCCAGCCTTGATCAGGGCCGAGACACCATGGGTTTGATTCGCGAAGCTGTCAACAGCGTGACCCGCGAGGAGCAGCCATGACACCGAAGGACCAATTCCCTCGGATCCGCAGCCTGCTCCTGGCGGCCGGGAATCTGCCGATTTCTCGCAAGCTCGGTCGTTTCGATGCCGACGTGAAAGTCATCGACCTCGAGGACGGCGTCCCAGACTCCCAGAAGGATCTCGGCCGCTCGATGACGGTCGAAACAGTTGGCTTCCTCCGTGAAGAGGGCCTCCTGGACTCCTTGTTCGTGCGGGTGAATGCTCCCGGGTCGATGTGGATCGCCGAAGACCTTCGCGCGGCGGCTGGTTCCGAGATCGACGGCATCGTGGTGCCCATGATCCGCACAGTGGCCGAAGTTCGCGAGATCGAGAACGGGCTCGCGAACCTGGGCAGTCCACTTCCGATCCTCTGGGGCATCGAGACCGGGTGGGCGGTGGAGAATATTGGAGCCATCCTCGACCACAGCCAGAATGCGATAGGTATCTACTTCGGGTCAGAGGACTACGCCACAGACGTCGGGATGACCCGTACCCCCGGCGGGCTGGAACTGCAATACGCCCGATCAAGGATCGCTCTTGCCTGCGCAAACCGCGGTATCCATTCCGCGGACAAGGGTGTCACCGACATCCGGGACGACGCTGCGTTCATCAGCGACGCCATGGAGGGGAAGTCCTACGGCTTCACTGGCAAGATCTGCGTCACCCCCCATCAAGCGGCACTCGCGAACACCGCCTTCGCTCCGAGCGATGTCGAGGTAGCGGAGTCGCTCCACCTGCTCGAGGCTTACGCCCTTGCCTTGGCCGATGGGCGGTCCGCGCCGGAGATCGATGGCCACATGATTGATGGCCCGCTGGTGGTGCGCGCGCAGAAGATCTTGAAAGCGGCGGACATCGACAGTCCCCTGTAGTGGCCGCGCGGGCAACACATCAACCTGCCCGCCGTCCATCGGGTCATCGTCACGTTTAACGTCGCGAAGGCGCCTGTTGATGACGAACGGGTCCCGTCGAGCGCCGACGCGGCTGTCGGTGAGATCGGGGTCCAATCTCGTCGCCCTGACGATGCACCGCCGTGCGCGGTGTTGATGCTCGATCGAAGCGACTCTTCGAAGAGAGGTGCTCGGTCCGCTCCTCGGGGCGCTGTTCTTCCGGCGCGCATCGTTCTGATCCGCCCGACCCCCGAAACCGACCTCCTGGGCCAGCCGTCTTGCCTGTGGGGCGGTCTTCTGGCGCGCCCGGCGGGGCGCGGAGTCTCGCCGTCATGCGTCTGCTGACCATGGGCAGATTTGACCATTGACATCGGCATGTGACGGCAGCCACTATCGTGGCAATCTATCAAGCACTTGCTTGATTCTCTGGGTTTTGGCAGGTCTCATTGCCCCGACCGGGATGCCTAAGAAGTCCAATCTTTCACTCAAGGAGACACACGTATGATCCACAGATTTCGGTCGAGGCTGATCGCAGTCGTCGGCGCTCTGATGTTGCTCGTAGTCGCCACGGCTTGCGGGGGGCCATCCGGCGGCGGCGGGAACGGCCCTTCGAAGGACGGCCCTGCGAAGGAGGGCGGAACGCTCGACTGGCTCGTTGTGGGTGAGCCGCCAACGTTGAATCCCAAGGGTTACACGGGCGCCTTGGTGCCCCAGTACAGCGCCTTGTACGACAGCCTCGTCCAGGTCGATCCGAAGTCAGGAGACCCGATTTTCCGACAGGCTGAGTCGGTGACGCCGAACGAGAACAAGTCCGTGTGGACTATCAAACTCCGCGAAGGCCTGAAGTTCTCTGACGGCACGGCGTTCAACGCTGAGGCCATCAAGGCATGGTGGGATCACGAGAAGGTTCCGGCGAATGCGTCTCCCGTGATCTCGACGCTGACCAGCTTCAAGAGTTACACCGTCGAGGATGCCCTGACGCTTCAGGTTGACGTTGGTTACCCCCGTGCGGCCCTCTACAACGACCTCGCGTTCACCTCGCTTGGCATGATTCCGTCGCCGGCTGTCGTCGAGTCCAGCGGGGACGCGTTCGGTTCCAGTGTCGAGACGTTCGCCGCTGCGGGTCCCTTCGTACTGAAGGAATGGGTGCAGGGCGACCACATGACACTGGTGGCCAACAAGGATTACTGGGACGAGGGAAGGCCCTACCTGGACGGCATCACCTTCAAGCTCAGTGCTGACGCGAGCACCAACGCCGATGCGGTGGTGAGTGGAGCTGCGGACATGGCCTACCAACCTTTCCCCGATCCGGCTGAACAGCGCGTCACGGATGCGGGCGGGCAGCACATCTTCCTGCCGGACGTGCAGCAGGTGATCGTCTCGTTTAACGTGGCCAAGGCGCCGTTCGACGACGTGCGGGTGCGCCGAGCACTAGTCCTCGCGACCGATCCGAAGGACATTTCTGATAAGGCGCAGTCCGGGCTCGCGACTCCGGTCACGACCCTGTTTCCGGAAGGGTCATCTCTGTACGACCCCGCCGTGGTCCAGAAGACGAACGACCTCGAGCAGGCTCAGGAGTTGATCGACGAGTACCTCCAGGACACAGGCAAGGACTCCATTACGGGCTCGGTCCTTTCCCCGGACAACCAGGCCGCGGACCAGGTCAGCGCTCTCACGCAGAATTGGAACCGGCTCGACAATGTCGACATAAGCATCGATAAGAAAACGGTCGCAGCCTATGTCAGCGCCCGTGGTGCGAAGGACTTCGACATGGTGATCAGTAACAGCGCGGATCCCGGGACCTTCGTGGAGGAGTGGCTGAACAAGTGGTCGACAGGAGGAGCGGCGAACACGCAGAACTATTCGGATCCCGAGCTCGACAAACTCCTCGAGGCCGGACGAGGGTATGCCGATCAAGACGAGCGCAAGAAGGCTCTGAACGAGATTGGCGCCCGGCTGATGGAAGAAGCCGCCTTCGTCGGGTTGACCTATGCGCAGAAGTCCGTTGTTGCCAGCAACGAGGTTCGAGTCGACGCCATGATCAACCCGTCGGTGCCTGACCCGGCCCAGATCTCGATCGGGTGATTTCGGGGTGATGTAGACGCGGCAAGGGACTGCCCGGGAAGTGCGCACATGCGCACTTCCCGGGCAGTGGTGCGTCGTCCTCGAGTTGTGCGGTGACACGGACCAAGCCAGTGGTGACGGCATGTCAGTGCTTGCGCCCCTACTCCCGAGAAGGAGGCCTTGACCGGCAAAGTGACCGCTGTTACATTGCTTATCAAGCGCTTGATTGATTCTAGGGTTAGGCTTCGGTGTCCCGGATACCAAGGTTGTCTTCACAAGACCGCTCGAAATCACCGTCAGCATGTGAACCGGCCCAAAACAGCGCACGATCTGAGGGAAAGGCAGCACCGTGGCGTCGCTAGACAAGGAATCGGCTGGGGGCACCACTTCGAGTCCGCTTCTCGAACTCGTAGATCTCTCGACCACGTTCGCAACGACCCGGGGAACGGTGCGTGCCGTACGTGGAGTGTCATTCCGGCTGATGCGTGGTCAGACGCTCGGCCTCGTCGGCGAGTCGGGCAGCGGCAAGACGGTGCTCGCCCGAACCATCATGCGACTGATTGCAGGCGCGAACGTCGTCACCGAAGGCGAGATCCGCTTCGAGGGGCGCGACATCTTGTCCATGCCGGACAAGGACAGCCGACGCCTGCTCGGGACTGACATGGCCATGGTCTTCCAGGACCCGATGACGGCGCTGAACCCGGTGATGAGGCTCGGGGCCCAGGTGACCGAAGGTCTCCGCGTCCACAAGGGACTGTCCCGCCGTGATGCACGTGTCGAGGCGGTTCGACTACTGGAGGCAGTCCACATTCGTGACCCCGAGGCGCGAGCGATGCAGTATCCCCACGAGCTTTCGGGCGGCATGCGCCAGCGCGTCATGATCGCCACTGCAGTCGCCTGCGGACCCAAGTTGCTGATCGCTGACGAGCCGACGACTGCACTCGACGTCACTGTGCAGGCCCGTGTGCTCGATCTCCTCGACGAGATGCGCAAAGACCTCTTCATGGCGATGATTCTGGTTTCGCACGACCTCAACGTCGTGGCCGATCGAGCCGACCATCTGGCGGTCATGTATGCGGGACGGATCGTCGAGACGGGCCCGGCTTCAGCCGTACTGCGCGCACCGCACATGCCTTACACCGCGGCGTTGCTGAACTGCACTCCGAGGCTTGATCTTGCTGATGGTGTCCGGCTCGCTTCGATTCCGGGGCGTCCGCCGTCCTTGAGCGAGCAGCAGCCGGGGTGCAGCTTCGTGACGCGGTGTGAGTTCGCGAGCCAGAAGTGCCGCGAGGAGGCGCCCCCGTTGATTTCGGTCCCCGACGCCGATCGCAGTTTTGCATGTTGGCACCCGCTCAATTTGTCGAAGCGTGTCATTCAAGAAGTACTACCGGGCGCTCCGGTGTCCGATCTGAAGGCGGAGGTGGCTCAGAATGGCCGGTAGCGGGACCGCGCACTTGCGAAAGGAAGCGCTCTTGTCGGTCGAGCATCTCGACGTCACCTACTCGGTCGGCGGGCGCTCGAAGTTCACCGCCGTTTCTGATCTCAGCCTGGACATCTTGCGTGGCGAAACCCTCGGGCTCGTCGGGGAGTCGGGCTGCGGCAAGTCTTCCTTTGGCAAAGCCGTGGTGAGACACGTTCCAATCTCCGCTGGGCAGGTTCGCCTTGGCGGCAATGACATCTCCAGGCTACGGGGCAGGGAGTTGCGGACAGTCCGCGGCGATCTCCAGATGGTGTTTCAGGATCCAGTCTCGAGTCTCAACCCACGCCGCTCGGCTGAGCAGATCATCGGCCAGGGCTTGGACGTCTGGAAGAAAGGCACCCGCGCGGAACGAGCCGAGAAGGTCCGTGAAGTGATGGAGGCAGTCGGTTTGCCCTACCAGCCTGAGGCCAAGCGCCGGCGACACGAGTTCTCCGGCGGCCAGTGTCAGCGGATCAGCATCGCTCGAGCCTTGGTGATGGAGCCTGAGGTGCTGGTGTGCGACGAAGCCGTATCCGCCTTGGACGTCTCTGTCCAAGCGCAAATATTGAACATGCTGCTCGACTTGCGGGAGCGTTACGAGCTGACGATGCTCTTCATTGCGCACAACCTCGCGGTCGTCAAGTACATCAGCGACCGGATTGCCGTGATGTATCTCGGCAAGCTCTGCGAGATCGGTCCGAGCGGCCCGCTGACGGACAAGCCTCGCCATCCTTACACTCGTGCGCTCCTCGACGCCGCAAACCTCGAGCATGGTCCTGGCGAGGTCCTGGAGTCGCCAACTGAGGTCGACGTGCAAGGCCAGGGCGACCGCGACACCCCCGATGACCTCGCCGCTCGTGGGTGTCGGTTTCGCGACCGATGCCCGAGTGCGCAAGCCATTTGTGGGACGACGGAGCCAGAGATACGCATGATCGATGACGGCCACTTCGTGGCCTGCCATTTCCCGCTTGGCGGCGCGACCGCGCCCGCCGCTGGAACGCCGGGAGGGCAGTCATGAATCGGCTCCGTTTGGCGGCGTTCGGTCGCCCCGCGCGCTTCGTGGCAACCGTGATCATTGTGACGATGTTGACCTCGATCATCCTTGATCTTGTCCCCGGCAATACCGCAGCCTTCCTTGCGGGCGAGAACGCGACGCCAGAGGTAGTAGACGCGGTCGCAAAGCAGTACGGACTCAACGATCCGGTCTACATCCGGTATCTGCATTGGATAGGCGGCGTTCTTCAGGGCGATCTCGGAAGCTCGTTCGTTACGAAGCAGCCGGTCGCGGAGGCCATCTGGCAGCGCCTTCCCGTCACGCTCGAGCTGGCGCTCCTGGCCACGATCCTGTCGTTCGCCGTCGCTGTTCCGCTTGCGATGTTCTGCTCGCTCAGGGCTGGTGGTCGCTTCGATCGACTGTGCCTCAACGTCACGACCGCCATGACCTCGGTGCCGGCCTTCGTGCTCGCGATTCTCTTCGTCCTTGTGTTTGCCCTACGGCTTGGCTGGTTCCCCGTCCTGGGTTGGATACCCCTGTCGGAGGATCCGTCGGGAAATCTCAGAAACGCGATACTCCCAGTCCTTACGATCTTCTTCGCCGAGATGGCGGTCGTGTTCCGTGTTCTCCGCGCTGATGTGATCGGCACCCTGGAACAGGATTTCGTTGCTCTTGCGCGAGCCAAGGGTCTGTCGACACGTCGCATCATGACCCGACACGTCCTTCGTCCCTCTTCGTTCTCGCTCATCACGGTTGCGGGAATTCAGTTCGCTCGCGCGCTCGGCGGCACTGTCATCGTCGAGTCGGTATTCGTCCTTCCGGGCGTGGGCTCGTTGCTCATCAGTTCAGTAGGAGATAGAGACTTGATCACCTTGCAGGGCATCGTCCTCTTCTTGGCCTTCATCTTCCTTGTCGCCAACCTGACGGTCGACATGATGTACGGCCTCCTTGACCCACGTTCGCGGGTCCGATCATGAGTGCGTTGGGGCAGGCCGACGGTGCGCAGCTCGTCCCGGCCCGCCGAGGACGCGTTTGGGCAGTCTTGGGCGCTGCGGTCCAACCGGGAAGGATCGGACTCATCCTCAGCGTTTCGTGGATCGCCCTGGTCGTGTTACTCGCGTTGGCTGCTGACTTCCTGCCGCTCCAAGACCCCACCGTCGATGCGGAGGTAGGGATCCGCGTCCCGCCCCTCCAGAGCCTCGGCGAGCCGCTCGGAACTGATGGATTCGGACGCAGCATGCTGGCCCGCGCCATCTTTGGGGCCCGTGCGTCCCTGGCGGCTGGGATCGGGGCGGCGGCAGCTGCCCTGCTGATCGGACTAGCGATCGGCGTCGCCGCGGGCTACTTCAGGGGCAAGGTCGACACCGCCATTGGCATCGCGATCGACGCACTTCTTTCGTTCCCGGGCATCGTGGTCTTGGTCGTTGTCGGGGCCACAATTGGCGGCGGAGTGGGAAGTGTGACCCTGGGGCTGGCAATTGTCGCCGTCCCTCTCTTCGCGAGGCTGGCGCGGGCCAACACCCTTCGGGTAGCTCCGCTGGAGTATGTCCTCGCAGCACGAGGGTTGGGAGCATCGCCCCGCAAGGTGGTGTTCCTAGAGATCGTGCCCAACGTGTTGACGAGCATGATCGCCTACGCCGGCGTCGTGGTCGGCGTCTTGATCCTCGCCGAGTCGTCGGTGAGCTTCCTGGGCCTCGGGGTCCAGTTGCCCCAGCCAAGTTGGGGAAACATGATCTCCGAAGGACAGAAGGCGCTCCGAACCGATCCCCACCTGGTCTTGGTGCCGGCCGCGCTCCTCGTTCTCACGATCTTGGCCCTCAATCAGGTGGCTGAGTATGTCCGGAGCCGCTCCGACACGAGCTCGCGACTGTAGGGCAGCCACACAGCAGCACAAAGTCCGGCCGTGACCGAGGCTCGTCCCGGTGCCATCGAGCAGGGCTTGACGTGGAACCGACGTCGGCCTAGATTCAATCAAGCGCTTGATCGATTATTGGTTGCATTGCATTGCCCCCAAGGGACAGAACGTGCGACCCGCACACCCAGTGGCAGCAGGAATTGACAGATACGGAGGGACCGAGTGATGAGCTCAATGACGGCCAGCGGGCACTCTCGGGCGCATGTCGACTTGCACCGGAATCTTGCCGAGAAGACGCTCCGCAGAGCTGCCATTTATTCCGGTGGGAACTGGGTGTCCTCGACCGCCTCGGGCACGATGGAGCACCGGAACCCGACAACCGGGGAGGTCCAGGGTGAACTCGTGATCGCGGGTTCCAGTGAGGTCGACGACGCGGTCTCAGCCGCGAGGGCGGCCCTGGCTGGTTGGCGATCGACACCGGCTGATGTCAAACGCTCGCTCCTCCGCTCTCTTGCTGACGCCATCAAGGCGAACATCGATGACCTCGAAGTTCTTGGCGTGCTAGACAACGGGAACACCCGGGCGACCGTCCGCGCCGCGGCGCTACGGGGCGCTGACTTCCTCGACTACTACGCGGGCTGGCCGGACAAACTGAGCGGCCTCGTCATCCCCAGCTATCCCGGCGACGCACTCAACTACACAGTTCCTGAGCCGTTCGGGGTAGTTGCGGCCATGGTGAACTGGAACGGTCCGCTGGTCGCGACCTGTCGCAAGATCGGTCCCGCGCTGGCCGCGGGGAATACCGTCGTCGTGAAGTCGCCAGAGCTTGCTCCATTCCAGGTCCAGCGTTTCGCGGAGCTCTGTGAAGCGGTGGGCATCCCGCCGGGCGTCGTCAACATCGTGCCCGGCGGACCGGAGACTGGAGCCGCCCTCGTATCGCACGCTGGTGTCGACAAGGTGTCGTTCACGGGAAGCACGGCGACGGCCAAGAAGATCATGGCGGCAGCGGCGGTCAACTTGACCCCAGTTGCTCTCGAGCTGGGCGGGAAGGCCGCCAACATCGTGTGTGCGGACGCGGACATCGAGAAGGCAGCTGCCATGGCCGGCATGTACGGGGCTGTCGTCAACTCCGGCCAAGGATGTCTGCTCCCGACGTTGCTGTTGGTCGAGGACGGGATCTATGACGCTTTCATGGACCGTGTCGTCTCCGTTGTCGAGTCGGTCAAGATCGGAGATCCCCTCGACCGCGCCACCGCGATGGGTCCACTCATCAGCTCGGGTGCCCGAGACCGGGTGGCGTCGATCATCGACGGGGCCGCGGCGTCTGGTGGATCGACCTTGCTCACCGGAGGCGCACGCCTCGGCGGCGAGTTCGAAGACGGTTACTTCCTGCAACCGACGATCTTCGGGGATGTGGACCCTCACGCCAAGATCGCCCGAGAGGAGATCTTCGGCCCAGTGCTCAGTGCGCTGAGGTTCGACTCCGAGGAAGAGGCACTGTCGATTGCACATGGCACCAGGTATGCGCTGTCGGGATTCGTGCATACCAACGACGTGCGACGTGCTCATCGAATGGCTGGGGCGCTCAAGGCGGGATCAGTGTCAGTCAACGGGATCAATCCCCTCGCGCCGTCCGTGCCGTTCGGGGGAAGCGGCGACAGCGGATTCGGACGTGAAGGTGGCGAAGAGGGACTGCTCGAGTTCGTCCGGACGAAGAACGTGTACGTGTCGTTGTGAGGGTCGGGCGGCGCGCGGCACCTGGACGTGGAGGCGCTTGACAGTGAAGACGGCGGCAGCGATGGCGAGATCCAACCGGACGATAGGACGTTGAGATGACGGAGGATGCGAACGTGGTTGACAAGGTTCGGTCGGACGATGGCCTGGACTACGAGTTCCTGATTATCGGGGCGGGCGTGTGTGGTCTTTACCAGTTGCACCGACTGCTGGAGATCGGCGCGAAGGCCACTGCCCTCGAAGCCAACTCGGACGTGGGTGGGACCTGGTACAACAACCGCTACCCCGGGTGCCGGTTCGACTCGGAGAGCTACACCTACCAGTACTCCTTCGACAAGGAACTGCTCGGTGAGTGGAACTGGTCTGAGAGGTTTGCCGCCCAGCCGGAGACCCTGCGCTACTTCCAGCACGTGGCCGAGAAGTTCGGGCTACGGAAGCACATCCAGTTCAACAGTCGCGTCGTCTCGGCGGTCTACAACGAGAACAATCCCAGTTGGCTGGTGACGACTGCCGGGGGAGCGACGTTCACGACGCGATTCCTCATGACGGCCATGGGTCTCCTGTCTGCGCCGACCGTGCCACGCTTCGAGGGCCGCGACACGTTCGGGGGGACCTCGCTGCATACCTTCGACTGGCCCCACGCTGGGCTCGATCTCGCAGGAAAGCGGGTCGGCGTGGTCGGCACTGGCGCAACGGGGGTCCAGGTGATCTCTACGATTGCGGACAAGGTCAAGACGCTCACGGTGTTCCAACGAGACGCGAACTGGTGCGCGCCCCTGGGCAATGCCCCCATCTCCGAGCCGGAGATGGCCCAGCTCAAGGAGACCTACGATGAGATCTTCGAGCGCTGCTTCAACTCGCCCAACGGATTTCTGCACCGTCCAGACCGCCGCATCAGCACTGATGTCTCCCGTGAGGAGCGTCTTGCGTGGTGGGAGGAGCTCTATGGAGCTCCAGGCTTTGGAATCTGGCTCGGCAACTTCCGAGACACCCTCATGAACGAGGACGCGAACGCCGAGCTCTCGGAGTTCATCGCCGCCAAGGTCCGCGCGCGCGTCGACGACCCTGCAGTGGCCGAGAAGCTCATTCCTCACGACCACGGGTTCGGGACCAAGCGAGTGCCTCTCGAAACGCGCTATTACGAGGTCTACAACCGCCCAAACGTCCGACTGGTCGACTTGATGGAGACCCCGGTCGAACGGGTCACACCGTCCGGAATCACTACGACGGCTGAGGACATCGAGCTCGATGTCATCATCTATGCCACCGGGTTCGATGCGGTGACTGGACCATTCGACCGGATCGACTTTGTGGGGGAGAACGGCCTCAAGCTCCGCGACAAATGGAAAGACGGTCCGGAGACCTGTGTTGGTGTGCAAACCACCGGGTTCCCGAATCTGCTGACCTGCGTCGGGCCTCAGTCGGGCTCTGTCGCAGCGAACTTCCCGCGCGGGATTGAAGACATCGTGGCCTGGATGACCGACTTTGCGATCTACATCCGCGAGAACGGCGTGACGGAGGTTCGAGCCAATCGCGAGGCCGAGTTGGCTTGGGTCGAGCACGTGCGCGAGGTCAATCAGGAGGTTCTCTTCACGAAGACGAAGTCCTGGTTCAACGGCTACAACCTGAACGTCGACGGTGGCGACAAGCCGCGGGTCCTCATCTATACGGGCGGCGCCGTGAGGTACCGCAAGCGACTGGCGGAAGAGCGAGCAGCTGGATATCCGAGCTTCGAGATTCTGACGGGCGACGCCCTACCCGAGTCCAGTTAGCGATCCGGGGCGCCGCCGGACTGGGGAGTTGCCAACCAATGATGAACGGAGAAATGCTATGGAATTGATGGACAAGGGCTGGAACATCGCGAGTCCGGATGTGACCACGCCAGATGAGATCGAGGCATTCCGCAACACGTATGCGGAGAACAAGGGCAGCGTCTTGCCGGCTTTCGAGTTCTGGTTGCAGCTGAGGCCCGACCCGCTCAAGCGATATCGGATGCAGGCTCGTCAGAGTCCCGACCCCAAGATGCTGGACGCGCCGTTCAGCGTGCTCGCCTTCCTTCACTACTACTGCGTGGAGGGTTATGAGGACGGGATCCTTTATGAGTCGACTCATGCTCTGAAGAACGGAGCGACCAAGGACGAGGTCATCGACACGATTGCCGTGGCGTTCATTCACGCGGCACCGAAGGGACTGCGGTACGCCGGGACGTCCACGCTCGACTATCTCAAAGCGTTTGATGACTCGGATTCTCCAGGTCTCCCGTGGCCCGATCATTGGAACCATGACCCGGACCTACTGTCCACTGGTCTTGATTTCACCGATCCGGACATGCTGTCGGGTGAACTCGACCTCATCCGCGATTGGAATTTGCGAGTGCTGGGTGAGGTTCCTCGGTACGTCGAATTTCTGGGGAAGTATCAGCCGAATCTTTTGAAGGCCCAGCGGAGTCGCTTTGAGTTCGCCTTGAAGGTCTCGCCGGCGCAGTACCTGCCCTATCTGCTGACCCACTTCAACGTTACCCGGGGCTTTGCGCCAGGTATCCGAGAAGGTGTCTTGATGGGCAAGGGCTTGGGCATGACCAAGCTCGACATTCTGGACGCGATCAAGTGGGGGATGATCTACGGTGGGCCGGCTGCGATTTCCACCGCGGACGAGGCTGTTTCCGACATCCTTGACGACTGGGTCTAAGAGCCGTTTGTTGCGGCGAGACCTGGGCCGGGCGGCTGCGCCTCATGAACCCGCGTCGACCTTGAGGCCGTTGAGGATGATGTCGGCCTGCATGAGCCCGATCTCGGCGAGGGTGTAGGGACCGTTGTCGCTGAACCATCGCGGTGATCCTGAGCGTCTCGCGGTCCGCTTCGTGCGAGTCCGCATCCCTGGCAAGGCCTGGGTAGGAGGCGGTTCGCGACCTTGATCTTCGATCAAGCGCTTGATATATATTGCGTAGCAGTCGTCACATGTTTTGCTGACAGAGCCTCAGAGATCCGCTCACGGGGTGAAAGGGATGCTCGTGTCTTTTGACTTTGATCGGTGGAAGCCGGGTACTCGGCCGCTGCCCGCGAACTATCCGTTGACGACCGAGGACGCCACTAAGGTCCTCAACGCCGGCAGCCAGTGCGCCGAGCGTCTGGATGTGGCGATGTCAATTTGCATCGTTGATGACGGCGCGAACGTTGTCCTTCTCTACCGAATGCCCCACGCGATGCTCTTCTCGCTCGACTTGGCCATCAGCAAGGCTAAGACGGCTGCCAGCACCCGGCAGACCACCCATGCTTGGGCGCGCCTGATGAGGCCGTCCGGACCGATGGCCGGTGCGGTGCTGCCGCCGGGACTCGTCACGATCGCCGGTGGGTTCCCGCTGTTCCGGTCGGGCGTCCTGGTTGGTGGACTGGGCATCAGTGGTGCTGAGCGCGAGGACATCGATGTTGCCAGCGCATGTATCACCGCTGGTGGTTTCGACGAGGTGGACATCATCGATGCTCTCCGTAGATCCCAACAGAACACCAGTGAGGTACGCGTTGACTGACAAGCACAGTTCGCCCCGGACGAATGGCGTCTTCGACTACATCGTTGTGGGTGGTGGATCAGCCGGCTGCGTCTTGGCTAACCGACTGAGCAAGGATCCCGCCAATCGGGTGTTGCTCCTCGAGGCGGGGGGGCGCGGTCTCAGCCCCTACCTCACCATCCCCGCAGGACGCGCCCGCCTCAGCGACAAGTACGACTGGGCCTTTCCCGCAGAACCCGAGAAGTCTCTCAATGGTCGCACCGAGGAGTGGGAGAGCGGCAAGGTCCTCGGCGGTTCGAGTGCGATCAACGGCATGATGTGGGCGCGCCCGAACGCCGACGACCTCGACGAGTGGGCTGAGCTCGGTAACAAGGGCTGGGATTCGGAGTCAATGCTTCCCTTCATCCGCCGATCGGAGTCGTTCGTCGGTCCTGCTAGTGCTTGGCGCGGCTCCGACGGGCCCCAGAGCGTTGACTTCCCAGGAGTCAGCCACCCGACGACGTCGATGTTCATCGAAGCATCCGAGGCAGCCGGACACGTCCTGAACGAGGACTACAACGGACATTCTCAAGCTGGCGTCGCTCTGGGGCAGGTCACCCAGAAGCGCGGGCTTCGACACAGTTCGGCTCGCGCCTACCTCGGCCCGGCCCGCCGACGGCCGAACCTGAAGATCGTTACTGGAGCGACGGTAGAACGGATCATTCTCGAGGGCAACCGAGCCGCTGGCGTTGAGTACACGTCCGGCCGGCGCAAAGTCAGGAGCCTCTGCGACCGCGAGGTCGTCCTGAGTGCCGGTGCGGTCGGCTCGCCCGCACTTCTCATGAGGTCGGGGATCGGACCTCGGGACCATTTGACGTCCGTTGGCATTTCGGCGGCGGTCGACCTCAGCGGAGTCGGCAAGAACCTGCAGAACCACGTCTACTACGCGCTGGTGTTCGAGGTCGACGTGCCCACTCTCAACCGCGAGTTCAACGCCGCCAACGTGATCAAGGGTGGGCTGGACCTGGTGCTTCGAGGCACGGGCTCTGCAACCTCGTCCTTCGGGCACGCCGTCCTCTTTGGCGGTCTGTCGGGCGAGCGGGTCGACTACGGGGCAATCTTCTCGCCCTTCGGGATCTTCGCTCGGAAAGAGAACGGACGCGGGCGCCATAAGATGTCGATGATGGCGGAGAGTGCCATCACTGTCCGGGTCGGACTTCTGCGGGCTCGCCCGCGGGGCGAGATCAAGCTGCAGTCGAAGGATCCTCGTCAGCTCCCGATGATCTCCTTCGAGCACCTCGAGGATCCGCAAGATGTTCAGGACCTGACCCTCGCGTGCCGGAAGATGCGAGAGATCGCTAGTCAGCCACCCCTTGCGGGGCACGTCGTTCGTGAGCTGGTTCCGGGCCTGAGTGTCGACGATGACGCGTCGTGGGAGCAGACGCTCCGTGCTGGCGTCACTTCAGGCAAGCACTACGGAGGCACGTGCCGTATGGGTGTCGGCGAGGACTCCGTGGTCGACCCGCAGCTCCGGGTTCGGGGCGTGGATGGCCTGCGTGTCGCGGACATGTCGATCACGCCAGTCGTTCCAGCTGCTAACACCTACGCAACCGCGCTCCTGATCGGTGAGGTCTGCGCTGACCTGATACTGGGAAAGGGGCATGCCCAAGATGATTGATCAGCGTGAATGGTACGACTGCGCAGAAGGCCACGAGGTCGCACACAAAGCTACGGAGACCGGCCTGATCTCAATACGGGCGGTCCTGGAAGTTGGTGCGACGGCGCTGAATGAGCTGGTCCGATTGTCTGGGTCGTGCGTGGCCGTGCTTCGGGAGGCGGATCGCAACAGATCCGTGGTCGGCACGGCTTCACTGGACATCAGCCAGGCTCGCGACTGGTCAATCCTCTAGGAGATTGGTTCTATGTCAGTTCCTGGCACCGGCGGTCATCCGGCACACCGCTATACCGTTGCCGTCATCGGCGGTACCGGTCCCCAGGGCAAGGGCCTGGGCTACCGCTTCGCGCGCCACGGCCACGACATCGTGCTCGGCTCACGCGCTGCCGAGAAGGCCGAGGCCTCCGCTACCGAGGTGACCGAGCGGCTCGTGGGGGTGGCCGGTGCGGGTGTCGCGCGCGGCGCCACCAACGCCGACGCGATCGCCGCCGCCGACGTCGTCCTGCTGGCCGTCCCGTACGACGGCCACGACGACCTCGTCGCGTCCCTGGACCTGGCGGGCAAGACCGTCATCTCCTGCGTCAACCCGCTGGCCTTCGACAAGCGCGGCGCGCACGGGCAGGTCATCAACGGCGGCGAGGGATCGGCGGCCGAGTCGGCCCAGGAGCTCGCCCCCGAGGCGACCGTCGTCGGTGCGTTCCACAACGTCTCCGCGATCGGCCTGTGGAGCGAGGACGATTTCCTCGACGAGGACGTCATCGTGGTCGGCGACTCGGTCGAGGGCAAGCAGGTCGCGATCGACCTCGCCGCTGCCGTGACCGGCCGCCCCGGGATCGACGGCGGCAAGCTCCGTCTCGCCCGTGTGCTGGAGCCCTTCACCGCCGTACTCATCGCGATCAACCGGAAGTACAAGATCCACTCCGGCATCCGGGTGTCGGGGCTCGACGCCCGCTGAAACGGAGTCTGCGTCCAGCTCGACTGGTGGGCTGCCGCGCTAGGTCACGATCCGCCGGGAGAACAGCCGGAGTTGGCGGACCTTCACGCACAAGGTCGAACTCGACGTCGCGCACCTGTCGTGGCCGGCCCTGTCGGTCACGACCAGGCTTGCTCGTCAAGCCGGACCGACGCTATTGGACCCCGGCGGCTCAGGTGTTGATGTCGCTGGGGTGCGTGGCCAGCGGGGTGACAATGATGTCCATAAAGGGAAAGAGCGGCAGCCCCGACAGCACGTCGTGCAGCGCATCGTTCGACTCGACGTCGAAGATCGACACGTTGGCGTACTTGCCCACGATCCGCCACAGGTGCGGCCAACGGCCCGAGCGTTGGACGTCCTGGGCATAGGCCTTCTCGCGGGCGACGAGGTCGGCCTTGACCCCGGGATCCATGTCGAGCGGGATCCGTACATCCATCCGCACGTGGTACAGCATCCGTCAGCCCCTCTCGGGGTCGAGCACGAAGCTGTACGCCACGGTCACGCTTCCATCGGCCTGTGTCTGCGGGGCGAGGATCAGCTCGGGCTTGACGGCCGAGGCGATGTCGTCGTCGTTGTGCTCGTCGCCGGGGAAGTAGAGCTGGGCGGTCAACAGTTCGTGGCCGGGCGCAGAGGCCTTCACATGGATATGAGCCGGGCGCCAGGCGTGCCAGCCTGCCGCAGCGATGAGCTTGCCGCACGAGCCGTCGGTGGGAATCTGGTACGGCGCCGGCTGCATGGTGTGGATCTGGAATCCACCGTTCTCGTCGGCCGTGAAGGAGCCGCGCAGGTTCCACTCGGGGATGCCGGGAGCGAACTGCGAGTACAGGCCATCGCTGTCGGCGTGCCAGATCTCGACCTTCGCACCCGCCAGGACACTGCCGTCGGTCGCGGTGACCGTTCCGGTCCACAGCAGCGGCGTACCGCTCTCGTCCGCGCGCATGGGGACGGTGCCATCGGCGCCCTGCTCCGGTGCGTTCGGAACGTAGTAGGGGCCCTCGATCGAACCCTTGTTGCCCTCACGGTGCTCGGTGTTGACGTCCTCGACGACGTGCTCAAGCCACACGTCGAGGAACAGCGGCCATTCGCCGTCCTCGCCGACACTGATCACCCATGCCTTGAGGGCGTTGAATTCGGCATAGGTGACCTTGTGCTTGCGGACGGTCGCGTACAGGGCGTCGAGGACCTCGCGTGCAAGCAGGTCCACCCGCTCGCAGGGCACGTCCTTGACCGCGTCATACGGCGACTTGTCGGTGTGGAAGCGCTCGGTGGCGCTGGCGCCGGAAGCTGCTGCGGTCGCGGTGCCGGTCTCGCTGACGGTCGTGCTCATCAGGGTGCTCCTTGGGGTGAGGTGGTGGGTGAGAGGTTTCAGTTCTGGCGGTAGCGAGCGAGCTTGTCGGGATCGATGACGGCGCCCAGCCCGGGTGCGGAACGCACGGCGAGCTCGCCGCCGCGAATGACGAGCGGCTCGGCCAGCAGGTCGTCGGTCATGTCGAGGAAGTTGGACAGCTCGCCGGCGCGACGCGAGGTCAGTTCGAAGGCGGAGCCGAAGGCGACCGAGGCAAGCGACCCGAGCTGGCCGTCGATCTGGTTGCCCATCACGACCTCGATGCCGAGTCCTTCGGCCAGGTGGTGAACACGGCGGCTGGTGGTGAAGCCGGTGCGGGCGGTCTTGATGCTGATCGCGGTGGCCGAACCGCCGAGGATCTCGCGGGTCACTTCGGCCGGTGTCACGACGGATTCGTCGGCAACGAAGGGCACGTCGATCTGCTCCACGAGCCAACGCCGTCCGAGGACGTCGTCGGCTGGGCAGAGTTCCTCGGCCAGTGTCAGGCCGAGGTCGGCCATCTCGCGCATGGCGCGGGCGGACTCGGAGGCGGACCAGCCCCGGTTGCCGTCGACGTACAACTCGATGTCGTCGCCGAACCGTTCCCTCAGCGCACGCACGACCGCGGTGTCGAGGTGGTAGGGCTTGCGGCCGACCTTCACCTTGAATGTCGAGATTCCGTAGGTGTCGCGCATCCGTTCTGCTTCGTCGACCATCGCGGCTGGCGAGTCGAATCCGAGCATGTGGGAGACCCGCATCCGGTCGGTGAATCCGCCAAGAAGTTCGGTGACGCTGTAGCCGAGCGACTGGCCCATCGCGTCCCAGAGCGCCATGTCCAGGGCTGACTTCGCGGTCGGGTTGCCCACCGTGCGGCTCAGGCGTGCGTGGATCTGCTCGCGTTCCATCAGGTCGAGACCGGTCACTTGCGGCGCGAAGATGCCATCGATCACGGCCATAATTCCAGCCTGCGTCTCGCCGTAGGTGAAGGGCCGCGGAGGCGCTTCTGCAACACCCACCACGCCGTCGTTGGTAGTGACCCGGACCAGCACGTGCTCGGCGACGTGCACCTCACCGCTGGCGAACTTCAACGGCTTGGCGTAGGGGATTGCAAAGGGGATCGCCTCGACATGGGTGATCTTCATCGGTTGACCTCCGAAGGGGTGGGGACGGGGGAAGCAGAAAACACGCCGGGCGCATCCAGGGCGTCGAGGATGGCGAGGACGGCGGGATTGCTTTCGTCGGCGCGCCAGGCGAGGGCGAGATCGACAGTTGCCGCGTCGGTGACGTCGCGGAAGGCGACGCCCGCGAGCGGGGCCGCCCGCACCGACCCTGGGACCAGTGCGATGCCGAGGCCGGCGGCCACCAACGGGAGCTGAACGGAGATCCCGGCTGCCTCGTGTTCGCGGTGCGGCACGAACCCGGCTTCGTGGCAACTGCGCAGGACCGCTTCGTTGACAGCGGAACTGTTGCCTGCGAACAGGACGAACGGCTCGGTTCGCAGATCGGTCATCGAGATCACCGGCTCCGTAGCAAGTCGGTGATCGGCGGCGACGGCCAGCACGAGAGGCTCGGACGCGATGGTGCGTAGGCGGAGTCCCTCGCGGGTCGCCATTGGAGGGCGAAGGACGCCAAGGTCCAGGCTGCCATCGATTAGCCCGTCGACCTGGGCGGGAGTCAACAGGTCAGCGTGGATCTCCAGCGCCAGGCGGGGGAGCACCCGTTTGATAACCCGTGCCACGCGGGGGAGCTGGGTGTGGGCGGCGCTGCCGGTGAACGCGATCCGGACCAGGCCCTGACGGCCTTCGGCGATCCGTCGCACGCCGCGTGCGCTGTCCTCCACCGCGGCCAGAATGCGGGTCGCCTCTGCTTGCAGGAACTCGCCGGCCGGAGTGAGTCGTACCTGACGTGTGGTCCGCACGAACAGTGGCGTCCCGAGTTCGGCCTCGAGTTGGCGAATCGACTGGGACAGGGCGGGTTGGGCCATGTGGAGACGCTCGGCGGCGCGGCCGAAGTGACGGGTTTCCGCCACCGCGGAGAAGTAACGCAGGTGCCGCAACTCCATGAGTGCCTCCGTTGATGTCGGGATGGTGCGTTCCTCGCGCAGACGGCCTTTGGTTCAAGGTAGGTCTCAATATTGAGTCGACACAAGGATGCAGTTGGGCATGATTGAGAGGCCAGGTCGATCAATGTTGGAGGAATGGCGCGGTAGGCCCGACCTGATCAGCCGCCGTGCCGGGTCCTCGTCGCCAGGCGTCGGTAGAAGGGCAGGTCAGACTCCGGCTGGGACTCGAACCGGTGCGCCGGTCTTCTCGGTGATCTCCTCGATGGTCACGCCAGGCGCGAGCTCGACCAGCTCGAAGGCGTCACCTGCAACGTCGAGGACGCCCAGTTCGGTGATGACCCGGGACACGACTCTGCGGCCCGTCAGCGGCAGATCGCAGGCCGCGAGCAGCTTGTGGGCGCTCTTCTTGGTGGTGTGCTCCATCAACACGATCACCCGGCGCGCGCCACTGACAAGGTCCATCGCGCCGCCCATGCCCTTGACCATCGATCCCGGAACCATCCAGTTGGCCAGGTCGCCGTTGACGGCGACCTGCATGCCACCCAGGACCGCGGTGTCGATGTGGCCGCCGCGGATCATCGCGAAGCTCAGGGAGGAGTCGAAGTAGCTGGCTCCGGGCAGCACGGTGACGGTCTGCTTGCCGGCGTTGATGAGGTCGGGGTCGACCTCGTCGTCGTAGGGAAAGGGTCCGACTCCGAGGATGCCGTTCTCTGCATGCAGGGTCACTGTCGAGTCGTCGGGCAGGAAGCCGGGGATTAGCGTGGGCAGACCGATGCCCAGATTGACGTACTCGCCGTCGTTGAGTTCGAGGGCGGCGCGGGCGGCCATCTCGTCGTGAGTCCATTTCATGACAGCGTCTCCTCTCGGGGTCGGGTGGTGCGTTTCTCGATCTCCTTGTGAGTGGCCTCGTCGTGGGTCAGTTCGACCACCCGCTGGACGAACACCCCGGGCAGGTGAACGTCGTCGGGTCCGATCTCCCCGACCTCGACGATCTGCTCGGCCTCGACGATGGTCAGGCGCCCGGCCATCGCGGCCGGGATGTTGAAGTTGCCGGCCGAGGCGTTGAAGACGCAGTTGCCGGCGCGGTCGACCTTGGCTGCGCGGATGAGGGCGATGTCGGTGACGATCGATTCCTCGAGCACCATCTCGGTGCCGTGGAAGGTGCGTACTTCCTTGGGTTCCGACGCGAGTGCGACCGAGCCGTCGGCGTTGTAGCGCCACGGCAGCCCACCTTCGGCGACCATGGTGCCGACGCCGGTGGGGGTGAAGAACGCGCCGATCCCGGCACCTCCCGCGCGCATCCGCTCGGCCAGGGTTCCCTGGGGGGTGAGCTCGACGGTCAGTTCACCGGCGAGGTACTGCCGGGCGAACTCCTTGTTCTCGCCGACGTACGACGCGATGACCCGGGTGATCCGCTGGTGCTCGAGCAACAGTCCGAGGCCCGCACCGTCGACGCCGCAGTTGTTGGAGACGACGGTGAGGTCGTCGGCCCCCTGTTCAAGGAGCGCGCCGATCAGGGTCCAGGGAATGCCGACCAGGCCGAAGCCTCCGACGGCCAGGCTCGAACTGCTGGCGATGTCGGCGACCGCGTGAGCGGCGTTGGGGACGACCTTGTCGAGACTCATGAGGATGCTCCCGTCAGGTGGGCGATGATCGCCGGGGTGATGGTTTCGGGTTGCTGGGCGTTGGCCAGGTGTGCCGCGTCCGGTACGACGAGAAGCCGGCCGTTCTGCACGTTGTCCGCGATCTCTTGCAGCGAGGGGGGCGGCGTGGCCGGGTCGTCGCGACCGGCGATCGCCAGGGTGGGTGCCGTGATCGTGGGGAGGTCGGGGCGCAGATCCATTGCTGCGATGACCTCGCAGCAGGACGCGTAGCCCTGGGCGGCGGTGGCGGCGACGCCTTCTTCGCAGGTCGTCTTCACGTCGGGATGGGCGTCGAGATAGGCCGAAGTGAACCAGCGCTGGACGACGGCCTCGGCCACCGCACCGGCGCCGTGCTCGCGGACCGTGGCGGCGCGATCGGTCCAGCCGCTCGACGGGGTGAGATGCGCCCCCGTGCACAGGACGACGAGCCGGTCGACACGTTCGGGGTTGCGAGCCGCGAGGCGCATGCCCGTCATGCCGCCGAGTGACAGGCCGACGAAGTGGGCCTGCTTGACCCCAAGGGTGTCGAGCAGCGTGACCACGTCGTCAACGAGGTCGTCGATGTCGTAGGGGCCCACGGGCACAGGGGATTGGCCGTGACCGCGCGTGTCGTAGCGCAACACCCGGAAGTGTTCTGCGAGCGCGTCAGCCTGGGCATCCCACATCGTGTGCGTCGAGCCGAGGGAGTTGGACAGCACCACGACGGGCGCGTCTGCTGCGCCGGTGATGACGTAGTGGACCGCGACGGCGGTCATTCCGAAATCCTCTCGAAGACGGCGGCGAGTCCCTGGCCGCCACCGATGCACATGGTCTCGAGGCCGTAGCGGGCTTCGCGGCGCTGCATCTCGTAGGCGAGGGTCGCGAGGATCCGACCGCCCGTGGCGCCGACCGGGTGGCCGAGCGAGATGCCGGAACCGTTGGGGTTCAGCCGGTCGTCGCTTGCGTCGATCTTCCACTCACGCAGACAGGCGAGCACTTGGGCGGCGAAGGCCTCGTTGAGCTCGATTACGTCGATCTCGATGAGCGTGAGACCGGCTCTCGCGAGGGCGGCTGCCGTGGACGGCACCGGACCGATGCCCATCACCTCGGGTCCCACACCAGCAACGGCCCACGACTTGAGCGACAGCAGGGGACGGAGTCCGCGACGGTCGGCTTCCTCGCGCGTGGTGACCACACACATGGCGGCCCCGTCGTTCTGCCCGCTCGCGTTGCCGGCCGTGACGGTGGACTCCGGATCGATCTTGCCCCGGACGGGTCGCAGCGCGGCGAGCTGCTCCAGCGTGGTCCCGGGGCGGGGGTGTTCGTCGCGGTCGACGATCACGTCCGGTTTGCCCCGAGCGCCGGGGACAGTCACGGGCACGAGTTCGTCGGCGAAGTCGCCGGCGTGCTGCGCGGCGCCGGCCCTCTGTTGGGAGCGCACCGAAAACATGTCCTGCTCCTCGCGGGAGATGGAGTATTCGCGCCGAAGGTTCTCCGCGGTCTCGAGCATCCCTCCGGGTACCGGGTGGTCCTTGCCGCCGGCGGTCTCGCGCGCCCGGACCAGTCGATCCATGAGCTCGACGCCACCGCTCCGTACGCCCGCGCGCAGCCCCAGGGCGTAGTGCTCGACGTTCGACATTGACTCCACGCCGCCCGCAACCACCACCCGGGCGGCGCCGGTGGCGACCTGCCCGGCGGCGTACAGGACAGCCTGGAGGCCGGAGCCGCAGCGGCGGTCGAGCTGGAGTCCGGGGACCTCGGTGCCGAGGCCGGCGTCGAGGGCCGCGATCCGTCCAATGGCCGGGTTCTCGCCGCTGGGATAACAGTTGCCCAGGATCACGTCATCAACATCACCTTCGCCGAGTCCGGTGCGCCTGACAAGGTCGCGCAGGGTGTGCGACGCAAGGTCGACCGCCGAGAGTGAGGCGAACGCACCGCCGTAGCGGCCTACGGGCGTGCGGATCGGCTCACAGATCACGATGTCGGGCATGCCAATGACGCTAAGCCCTACTACCAATATGGAGAAGTATCGATTTTCGCGACATCCATATTGGTTGAGTCTGAATCTGTGCGCGTGAGAGAGTCGCGTCCATGGTGAGGATCCACGAGACGCCGGCGAACAGGGTCGTGATCGGTCCGGGCTCATTGGGATGGGTCACCGACGAGGTCGAGCGGGCTGGGGGCACGCGCGTGCTCCTCATAGCGTCGCGATCCGCAACTGCCGTCGCGGACACAGTGGTGGGTGCGCTCGGTGAACGGGTGGTGATGCGCTTCGACCGACCAGCAGTGCACACCCCGGTCGAGGTGACTGACGAGGTCATGGCCGAGGTCGGCTCCGACAACGTCGACGCGGTGGTTGCGATCGGGGGTGGCTCGGCGATCGGACTCTCCAAGGCGGTTTCGGCTCGTAGTGGCGTGCCCCAGGTCGTCGTACCGACGACGTATGCCGGTTCGGAAGTGACTCCCGTTCTGGGCGAGACCCGGGACGGGGTGAAGACCACGCGTCGCGACGTCACACTCCTGCCGGGCACTGTTGTCTACGACCCTGAGCTGACGCTTTCGCTGCCGGCCGGGTTGACCCTCACCAGCTCGCTCAATGCGGTCGCACATTCGGTCGAGGCACTCTGGGCGCCTGACGCGACGGCGGTCAGTGACGCCCTCGCGACGGAGTCCGTCCAGCGCATCCTCGGCGCCCTGCCGCTCGTGCTGTCTGACCTGCGTGACATCGAGGCCCGACGGCGGCTGCAGACCGGAGCATGGCTCGCTGGGCTCTGCCTCGCCCAGACCCAGATGGGTCTCCACCATCAACTCGCGCACGCCCTCGGCGGCACGTTCGACCTCCCGCATGCTGAGTTGCATGCACTGTTGTTGGCCCACGTCATGCGCTTCAACCTGCCGCACACGCCCGGCGTGGCCGCGCGGTTGTCACGTGTTGTCAGTGGTGACCCGGTAGTGGTGGTCGAGGACTTTGCTCGCAGCCATCATGGGGCAACCACGCTCCGCGAACTGGGGGTTCCGCACGACAGGATGATCGCGATCGCCGACCGGGTGATCGCCTCGCCGTACCCCAACCCGAGGCCCATCGAACGTGGCCCGCTGGTCGACCTGCTGGATTCCGCCTGGGGCTGAGACCCGGTTCCCCGGGTCTCAGCCCCACGTGACGCTGCA
Organism: Nocardioides sp. Root190; assembly: GCF_001428565.1. GTDB lineage: Bacteria > Actinomycetota > Actinomycetes > Propionibacteriales > Nocardioidaceae > Nocardioides. Next base: position 235,175 of record NZ_LMIA01000011.1, read on the forward strand.
GCGGGCGTCAGACCAGACTTGCCACCTTGGCCGGGCTGAGTTGCCCAACCAGGAAGTCAGCCGCAGCCTGCCTTACGTCGTTGCCGCGAGCCACGGCCAACGACATCCAGAAGACACCGTGGGCGAGGCCGTCGAAGCGCACTGACCGTGCCTCCACCCCGGCCGCGTTGACCAGATCAGCGAACTGCTCGGCCTCGTCACGCAAGGTGTCGCACTCCATGGTGAGCACCAGAGTCGGCGGGAGGCCCGACAGATCGGCCGTGTCCAGCGCCAGGCGAGGGTCCGTCACGTCCTCCGCGCTCGAGACGTACTGCTCACCGAACCACGCCAGATCATCGAGCTCGATGACATACCCGGTCGAGAACTCTGCACGCGAGGGCGTCGAGATCGTTGCGTTGACCAGCGGGTAGACCAGCAACAGGGCGGCTAGGTTGATGCCGTCCCTGGCCGCTTGGAGGGCGGCACCAGCAGCGAGCGTGCCGCCCGCGGAGTCCCCACCCAGAGCGACGCGGGCGGGATCGCCACCGTGGTCAGCGATGTTGTCGACGGTCCACCGCAGGGCCGCGTAAGCGTCGTCGTGGGCGGCCGGGAACCTGTCCTCCGGCGCACGACGATACGTCGCGGACACGACGATCGCGCCCGTACGGGAGGCCAGATCCATGGCCGGTTCCTCAGCCACGTCGAGGTCGCCGCCAACGAAGCCACCACCGTGTACCTGGACCAGAACTGGCAGAGCGCTGTCGCTGACGGTCGGTGTGTAGATGCGCACCTTCTGATCAGGGTGGTCACCGTACGCCGCCTCGGTCACCCGGGCCACCGCCTTCTTGGGAGCCTGCATATCGACGAACGACCCGACCACCGCACGGGAACCTTCGACACCTGCCGCACGGAATCCGCCGAACTGCTGGTCCTTGAGTGCCTGGACGATGAACATGACCGAGGGGTCGAGGGCCCGGGAGTAGCCTGCGCTGCCCAACTCACGCGAGCTCCCGGCGAACCGGAAGCCGCGGTAGTCGTTGGCCTGCACGTTGTCGCAGATCGCGCGGTAGCGGGGCGCGCCACCGAGATAGACGAGAACGCGCCGCGGCTTCCCTGGAATGTTGGCGCCCATGTACCAGGACGAGGCCGACTTCGGCAGCAGGGTCATCTGCGAGATCGCGTTGGTCTCGGCGACCCACTGGTCCTGCGCCTGCTTGCTGGCATCGATCACGAAGTGACCGTGTTCGGTCATGTAGGTGATGGTGTCGCCAATGAGATCGATGTGGTCCTCAATGGCCAGTGGCATGTTGTAGAGCACCGACGGGCTCTGCGGTCCGGTCACCATGAAGAGGTTCGGGAAGCCGCTGACTGTCAGGCCGAGATAGGTCTGTGGACCGTCGGCCCATTCGTCGGCAAGGCGTACGCCGTCCCGACCCGTGATGTTCATGGCAAGGAGTGGGCCGGTGCAGGCGTCGAAGCCAGTTGCCAGGATGAGCACATCGAACTCGTGGACAGTGCCATCGACAAGGCGGACCCCCTCCGGTACGACAGCCTCGATGGGGTTGGCGGCCACGTCGACCAGCGAGACCGTGTCCCGGTTGAAGGCCTCGTAGTAGTCGGTCTCCAATGGGGGGCGCTTGGTGCCGTAGGGGTACGTCGTCGGGCAGAGCAGGTCGGCGGTGGCCGGATCGGCGACCCGTTCCTGGATCCGGGACCGGATGTAGTCGGCCGCGGTGTCGTTGGCGTCCTGGTTGAGCAGGACGTCCTCGAAGCTGTCGATGAATAGGCGGAAGCCACCCCGATCCCAGCGGTCGTCGAAGATCGCGCGGCGCTCCTCAGCGCTCACCGCGAGCGCTGACGGCTGGACATCGGAGTAGGGGACACCCAGGAAGTGGTTGCGGGATGCCGTGCGCAGGTCGGCGTATTTCGCTTTCTCGGCCGCCTCCTCGGCGGGGTTCGTCGGATAATTGCCGATCGGGGTGGCGAAGTTTGGAGTGCGCTGCAGAACGGTGAGGCTGGCGGCCACCTTGGCGATTTCGCTGATGGCCTGGATGCCGCTCGAGCCGGTGCCGACGATGCCCACGCGCTGTCCGGTCAGGTCGACGTCCTCCAGCCAGTTGCCTGTCAGCAGGGTTCGTCCTGCGAAGGTCTCGATGCCGGGGAAGTCCGGCGTCTTCGGCACGGACAGCGTGCCGCCACCCGAGACGAAGAAGCTGGCCGTGTGTGCCGTCCCGTCGTCGGTGGTCACGCGCCAGAGGCTGGCCTCGTCGTCCCAGGTGACTGCGGTGATGCGGGTGTTGAACGAGACGTCCTTTCGGACGTCGAAGCGGTCGGCGACGTGGTTGAGATAGCGCAGGATCTCCGGTTGCGCGGGGTAGCGCTCACTCCAGTGCCACTCCTGCTGGAGGGCGTCGTCGAAGGAGTAGGAGTAGTGCACGCTCTCGATGTCGACGCGGGCTCCGGGGTAGCGGTTCCAGTACCAGGTTCCGCCGACGTCGCTGGCCGCGTCGAACGCGTGGACATTGAGCCCCATCTGGTCGCGGAACTTGCGGATGGCATAGATGCCGGCGAAACCCGCGCCGACGACGATGACGTCGTGGTCGGCGGCGGGGGCAGCGGTGCTGGTCATGGTGGTCTCCTCGAGTACGGCGGATCCGACGCCCTACAGTGACGGCGGTCACAGCAACTCGGCGCGGGGGAAATCACCCCCTTGCTCACCCCACTCGATGGTGTTCAGGCGTAGCCTTCGCGCTCATGACCTCGTCGCACTCGCTCACGACCTTCGTCGGCAGGGACCAGGAACTGCGCGAAGTGCGAGACCTGCTGGGGGCGGCGAGACTCGTCACGATCACGGGAACGGGGGGAATCGGGAAGACGCGGCTGGCGGCCGAGATCCTCGCGCGAGCGGCTCGGGCCTTCCCCGACGGGGTGGCCGTCGTAGAGCTGGCTGCGCTGGGTGATGGGGCCGAGGTCGCCTCCGCGACAGCCACGGCGCTCGCGGTGACGGACCAGTCCACTCGGCCCGTCCCCGAACAGATCGCGCGCCACCTCATGGGCCGCCGTCTCCTGCTTCTGGTCGACAACTGCGAGCACGTACTTGGGGCGGCGGCTGAGCTGCTGGCCCACCTGCTCGACGCGGTGGACGGGCTCACCGTCCTCACCACGAGTCGCGAGCCGTTGGGTCTGGCGGGCGAGCAGATCTTCCCGCTGGGCCCCCTCGCACTGACTGCGGTCGACGGCCGGGGCAGTCGTGGCGCCGACAACGCGGAGGCCGTACGTCTGCTCGTAGAACGGACCCGTGCCTTCCTTCCCCACTTCGCCGTCAACGACGAGAACCGCGCGGCGGTCGTGCAACTGTGTACGCGACTCGACGGTATGCCGCTGGCCATCGAGCTCGCCGCCGCGCGCCTGAGGACCCTGTCGGTGCAACAGGTCGTTGACCGCCTGGATGAGCGTTTCAAGTTGCTCAGTACAGGCTTGAGGGCCGAACTTCCTCGCCACCGCACGTTGTGGGATCTGGTCGACTGGAGCCACGAGCTCTGCTCACTGCCCGAGCGTCGGCTGTGGGCCCGACTGTCGGTTTTCCCGGCGACCTTCGACCTTGACGCCGTTGAAGCGGTGTGTGGATACGCTGACCTGGATCCTGTCGACGTGCTCGACCTCATGGACCGGCTGGTGGCCAAATCCATCGTCACCTCGGAGCTGGGAGGCGCCGCCATGCGCTACCGGATGCTGGTCACCATGCGGGAGTACGGCGCCCGACGGCTCGCCGAGCTCGAGGAGGTCGACGAGGCCAACCGCCGTCATCGGGACTACTACCTGGGACGCGCCGCCGTCATGGTGCGCGACTGGTGCGGGCCCCGCCAGCCCGTAGCGCTGGCCGCGATGCGCGTGGACCATGCCAACCTGTTGGCCGCCCTGGCCTGGTCGACGAGCACGCCGGGGGAGGGCGAGCGAGCTGCGGAGCTTGGGTCCCTGTTGCGCTATCACTGGATCGCCGGTGGCTTCCTCAGCGACGGTCGACGATGGCTGGAGCGGATTCTGCAACTCGACCCCCGGCCAACGCCGGAGCGCGGCGCAGCCCTTTGGGTGGCAGCGTGGGTCTCGCTCATCCAGGGGGACCGCGGCGCGGCTGCCGCGTTCCTGATCGAGTGCCGAGAAGTTGCGACAGACCTCGACGACGATGTGCTGGTCGCACATGCGGACCACTGGACCGGCCTCATGCAGCTGTTCAGCGGCGAAACGTCCGCGTCAATTGCCTCCTACGAGGCAGCGGTGGCGGTCTTCGAACGCGTCGGGAACCAGGCAGCTGCCCAGACGGCCCTGTTCCAACTGGCCATGGCGCAGACCTACGATGGAGCGAGAGAGGCCGCCCTGACCACCTGCGACCGGGTGCTGGCACTCAGCGAGGAGCACGACGAGCAGTGGTGCCGGGCCTACTCACTGTGGGTGACTGGCCTGTGCCAGTGGCACCGCGGAGAGGTAGAGAAGTCACGAGTGGCAGCCGTCGCTGCCCTGGGCCTGCAGCGGGCGTTCCAGGACGGCATATGCATCGCGCTCACCGTCGAGCTGATGTCGTGGTTGGCGGTCGACGCCGGAGACGTGCATCGCGCGGCCGAACTGGCTGGCGGCGCCCAGTCGGTGTGGCGGCAGCTCGGCACGACCATCGACGCATTCGGGCCGGACATCCTGGCTGACAGTACCCGGGAAGCAGCAGGAATCGACGCCCGGCTCGGGCCGGTTGACGCTGAGCGGCTGCGGTCGACGTACGCCGATCTGGGCAAGCTCGACGTTGTGGAACTCGCCCTCGGCGGACGGCCGAGTGGCGCCGTGACGCAGCCGGGCCACAGTCTCCTCACTCCGAGAGAGACCGAGGTCGCCCGGTTGATTGCCGAGGGCCTGAGTAACCGTGCCATTGCCGAGCGCCTCGTGATCTCGCACAGAACGGTCGATGGCCATGTCGAGCGAATCCTGGCCAAGCTCGAGTTCTCCTCGCGCACGCAGGTGGCCATCTGGGCCACCGAGCAGCAGGCAACCAGTTGAGGCGCTGCCTCAGAAGAACCCGTCGCGTCCCTCGATCCGCAGGCGCTGCGACCGCGCCGGGAGGGTGGACAGGTCACTGGCGATGTCGCCGGCGACCTCCAACAACACCGGGATGACCGTTGCCTCGAGGTCCCTGACGCTCTGTCGACCTCGAGCCGTCGAGTAGGCCAGGGCGGCGACGACGTCACCGATCGCATCGCGGACCGGCACTGCAGCGGAGAGGAAGCCGTCCTCGAGTTCGCTGTCCACGATGGCGTAGCCGGCACGGCGTACGTCGTGGAGGCGGTCGCGGAACTCAACGGGGTCCGTGACTGTCCACTCGGTGAGCCGTGGAAGCCCGGCATCGACGATGCGGTCGACGATCGCGGAGTCGGCGTACGCCGCCAGCACGCGTCCCATCGACGTGGCATGTACCGGGAGCCTGGTCCCGACGTCCACGTTCAGGCTGAGAACGCGGCGGACATGGACGCGTGCAACGTAGACGACATCGCTCCCGTCCAGTTGGGCCAGGGAGGCCGATTCACCAGTGCGTTCGGCGATGCGCATCAGGTGCGGCTGGGCCACCTCGACGATGCCGTGAGTGGCGGCGTAGTGCTGGCCGATCGTCAGCACCCGCGGGGTAAGGGACCAGCGTGAACCCTGGGACGCGACGTACCCCAGCTTCTGCAAGGTGAGCAGGATCCGGCGCACCGCGGGGCGTGAGAACCCGGTCCGCGTCGCCAGTTCGGCCAGTGTCGGGGTCGGGAGGTCAGCGTCGAAGGCGAGGAGCACGGCGAAGCCGCGCTCGATGCTCTGGATGAAGTCGCGGTCGTTGCCAACACCGGGCGCGGCACTCATAGGTGTGGCCTTCCGATCGGGTGGATCTGGGTATGGATGGGGGTGCTCTCACCCGTTGACGCCGCCCTGTGACGACAGACACAGTCAGGTGACCGCAAAGCGTGCGCAATGTACGCACAGCGTACACGGAGGTGGAAGAGATGGACCCGCGAGAACTGCGCAACGCGTTTGGCCAGTTCGCCACCGGTGTCACGGTTGTCACCTGCACCAACGCCGCCGGCGAACCGCATGGCGCGACGGTCAACGCCTTCACGGCTGTCTCGCTGGACCCGCCGCTTGCGCAGGTCACCCTCGCGCGCCACTCAAAGGCGTGTGAGTTTCTCAACGGCAAGCCATTCGCGATCAATGTCCTGGCCGCTGACCAACTCGACGTCGCCTGGCATTTCGCCGGACGCGCCGCCGAGGAAGCGCCCGCTTGGCTGGAAGGCCCTACCGCGCCAGTGCTCGACAGGACGGCCACCACGATCTCGTGCCTTCCGTGGCGGACGTACGACGGTGGTGACCACCTGATCATCATCGGTGAGGTGACCGAGGTGCAGATCCCCGGTCGCGACCCATTGTTGTTCCATGGCGGCGCCTTCCGTCACCTGAGCCCACTCGAAACCGGCGTCGTCTGGTCCGGATCCATCGACAACCCCGACAGCGGCTGGTTCGACGCCACCGCGGTCTTCACCCCCCTGTCCAAGTCGTCTGCGATGCCGACCTCCGCCTGACCACTCTCATCACCATCCACACCGAAGGGAACGCTCATGACCGCCACACAGGACCGCAGCCTCAGTACCGTCGAGGAAGGTCTCAACGACATTCGACCGATGACGGGCGACGAATACATCGAGTCGATCCGGGACGATCGCGAGATCTGGATCTACGGCGAACGTGTCAAGGACGTCACCGAACACCCCGCCTTCCGCAATCCGGTGCGCATGACCGCCCGGCTCTACGACACCCTGCACGAGGACGCCGTCAAGGGCACGGGAGTCCTGGCCGTGCCGACCGACACTGGCAACGGTGGGTACACCCACCCGTTCTTCCGCGCGCCGCACAGTTCCGCCGACCTGGTGCAGGACAAGAACGCCATCGAGGCATGGGCCCGCCAGAGTTGGGGCTGGATGGGCCGCAGTCCCGACTACAAGGCCAGCTTCCTCGGAACGCTCGGGGGCAACTCCGATTTCTACGCTCCGTTCGAAGACAACGCGAAGCGCTGGTACAAGGAGAGCCAGGAGCGACTCCTGTACTGGAACCACGCCATCATCAACCCGCCGGTCGACCGCAACCTGCCGCCCGATGAGGCCGGCGAGGTCTTCATGCGCGTCGAGAAGGAGACTGACGCGGGGCTGGTCGTCTCCGGTGCCAAGGTCGTGGCGACGGGGTCGGCGATCACCAATTACAACTTCATTGCGCACTACGGACTCCCGATAAAGAAGAAGGAGTACGCGATCGTCTGCACAGTGCCGATGGATGCGCCCGGCGTTAAGTTGATCTGCCGACCGTCGTACACGATGCAGGCCGACGTGATGGGCAGCCCGTTCGACTACCCGCTCTCGAGCCGGATGGACGAGAACGACACCATCTTCGTCTTCGACAAGGTGTTGGTCCCCTGGGAGAACGTCTTCGCGTACGGCGACCCGGACAAGATCAACGGGTTCTTCCCGCAGTCCGGGTTCATCCCTCGGTTCACCTTCCATGGCTGCATTCGCCTGTCGGTGAAGCTCGACTTCATCGCCGGGCTGCTTCTCAAGGCGTTGGAGGCGACCGGCAGCAAGGACTTCCGCGGCGTCCAGACGCGTGTCGGCGAGGTGATCGGCTACCGCAATGCCTTCCGGGCCCTGGCCGACGCGATGGCTTTGAACCCGGACGAAGGCCCCAACGGCACAGTCCTGCCCAAGCTCGACTACGGCCTCGTGTATCGCCAGCTCATGATCGAGGCCTACCCGCGGGTCAAGGAAATCATCATGCAGGACGTGGCGTCGGGCCTGATCTACCTCAACTCCAACGCGGTCGACTTCAAGACCCCGGAGATCCGTCCCTACCTGGACAAGTACGTCCGCGGCTCCAACGGCTACGACGCCGTGGACCGAGTCAAGGTCATGAAGGCGCTCTGGGACGCCGTCGGCACCGAGTTTGGTGGGCGCCACGAACTCTACGAACGTAACTATTCCGGCAACCACGAGAACGTCAAGGCCGAGATCCTCTTCGCCGCTGAAGCTCAAGGGGAGACCGACGCCATGAAGGGCTTCGCCGAGTCAATGATGTCGGAGTACGACCTGAACGGCTGGACAGTCCCGGACCTCGTCAACCCCACGGATGTCAGCCGCATCCTCAACCGGAACTGAGGGAGTTCGAGATGACCACCATGCAGGAGTCACCCACGGCCGCCGACTCGGGCGCGAATGCCAGTGAGGCTTTCAAGGCCGCTGCTTCCACGCGCGACGTCGCCGACACCCCGCCCCAGCGGGTCGCCGCGATCGTCACCTCGGTCCTGCGGGGCGTGCACGACGCCATCGCGGAACACGACGTCACCTATCCCGAGTTCCAGGCCGCCAAGGCGTGGCTGATGGCGGTCGGGGACGGCGGTGAGTGGCCGTTATTCATGGACGTGTTCGTGGAACATGCCGTGGAGGAGCAGGTTGCGAGCTCCCAGCAGGGGACGAAGGGGACCATTCTAGGCCCCTACTACCTGCCGGACCAGGTCAAGTTGGGGAGCACCTGCCAACTGCCCCGGCGAGACGATGAGCAGGGGCCGCCGCTGGTGCTTTCCGGTCAGGTCCGGGACATCGACGGTTCTCCGCTGGGAGGTGCCGAGGTCGACCTCTGGCACGCCGATTCCGACGGCTACTACTCGGGCTTCGCCCCGCATGTGCCGAACGGAAATCTGCGCGGCGTTGTCGTGACCGACGCCGAGGGCCGGTTCGAGATCAACACGATCCAGCCGGCGCCCTACCAGATCCCGACCGATGGCCCGACCGGAGAGATGATCGAGGCGGCTGGCTGGCATCCGTGGCGTCCCGCTCACCTGCACATCCAGGTGCGGGCCGAGGGACACCGGCCGATCACGACCCAGCTCTATTTCGCCCGTGGCGACTGGCTGGATTCCGACGTCGCCGAGGCCACCAAACCCGAGCTGGTCATTGACCCGCAAGACGACGGCAGCGGAGTGCGCCGCAGTAACTACGACTTCGAACTGCAGCCCCAGTCCGAGGCCTGACCCCACCCGTCCCGGTGGCCGATGCGTCCAGCGCGTCGGCCACCGGGTCCTCCAGTTCCCGGAGACCGTCATGATGAATCACGCTGCCGATGTCCTCGCCAACGACCAGGGATTCCTCGGCTGGCCCACCGATGGCACCTTCCGGCGCGGGTCGGTCGTCACGATGGGCGTTTTCGACGGCTTCCATCGTGGTCACGCGGCTCTGGTCCGTCGTACCGTCGGGCACGCGCAGCGACTAGGTCTTCCTGCGGTCCTGGTGACCTTCAGCCCGCATCCACTCGTCGTCCTCGCTCCGGGGGCCGCGCCCCGGCAGCTCATGGCAATCGACGACCGTGTTCGTCATGCACTGTCGCTCGGCATCGACTCGGTCGTGGTGTTGCCGTTCACGGCTTCGGTCGCTGCTCAGTCGGTGGACGACTTCGTGGCCGACGGGTTGGTCGACCGCCTGGGCATCCGGCTGCTCGTCGTGGGCGACAACTTCCGTTGCGGTCGTGGGGGCGAGGGTGACGTCGCCCGACTCATGGGCCTGGGCAGCAACCACGGATTCGCGGTCGATGCCGTGGACCTGGTGGAGGCTGCGGGGCAGCGTTGCTCCTCAACCGAGGTGCGTCGACGGTTGGCCTCTGGCGACATTGCAGGTGCCCGTGAACTGCTGGGTCGCGACGACGAACGCGTTCTGACACTCCGATCGGCTTGAAGACCACTCATATCGAAAAGTCATGATTCCGCGGCGAGCAGGACTGTGCGAGTCTTGATGCGTGGAACTTCGGCACCTGCGCTACTTCCAGGCCGTGGCAGACGAGAAGCACTTCGGTCGTGCGGCGGCCAGGTTGCACATGGCCCAGCCGCCGCTGTCGCAACAGATCCGGCAGCTCGAGGGTGAGCTCGGAGTTGACCTGTTGCACCGGACGACCCGACGCGTCGACCTGACGCCCGCGGGCGAGGCGTATCTCGTCCGCGTGCACGCGATCCTTCAGGCTGTCGACGCGGCGGGGGCGGAAGCGCAGCGCATCGGGCAGGGGTTGGAGGGTCGGCTGGCGATCGGTTGTGTCGGTTCCGCGACGTACTCCCTGCTTCCGGCGCTGGCCAGAGCGCTGCGCGCGCAACTGCCTGGCGTGGACTTCGCGTTCCGGGGCGAGATGTTGACGTCGGACCAAGTCGTTGCTCTCCGCGACGGTTCGATAGACCTTGCCCTGCTGCGGCCGTCGGGCGATGCTGCCGGGCATGCGGACCTGACGGAGCAAGTACTGAGGCAGGAAAAGTACGTCGTCGCGTTACCCGACGGACACCGGCTGGCAACTCGGAGCCGGATTCGCGTCGCCGATCTGCGCGACGAGGGGCTGATCGTGCACTCGGGCCATGGGAAGTCGGCGATGTACGACGCCGTGGTGGGGTTGTGTCGCGAGGCGGGCTTCGAGCCGGTCATCCGTCACGAGGTTGCGGAGACGTCGACCCTGGTGACGTTCGTGGCTGCGGGGCTGGGTGTGGCAATCGTTCCCGAGCCGGTTTCCGAACTTGTCGTTGCGGGCGCGGTCCACCGGCCACTGGCAACCCGTGCCCGGATCGACCTCGTGGTCGCGACCAGGGCCGACGACCGCTCGGCGCTTCTGGCCCGGACGCTCTGCGTGTTGCGCAAGCAGATCGTGGCCTGAGTCACCCGTGGACCGTCAATGTGCCCGCGGCACCCATGTCGATTGAGTAGCGGCTGCCGGTCTCAAGGGGAACAGCGGCTGTCAGTGCTCCTGAGAGCGATGGCGCCCGCCGGGAGGGTTTGACCGTGTGGAGCGAGGCACTCCGACAACCAGACGATCGCGTTCACGGGATGGTGGCGAACTGGCCGGCAATGAAGCCCGCGGCCGCTTGACCGCCTGGATCCCGACCCCGTCCAGGAAGTCCGCGCATAGACTGCATTTCGCCTGGTGGTCGCACCTGGCATTTGTGCAGGGCTTCAAGCGTCGCCGACAGACGTGGGTTCGGGCCCAACGCATTTGTTACGACGCGACCGCCAACGAATCGACGTACGCCTCGAGATCTGATTTTCGGACTAGGCGGGTGCGATCGATATGTACGGACGTGAGTGCACCTGACTTCAGCAGCTCGTAGACCTTCGAGCGGCTGATGCTTAGGTAGCTGGCGACCTCAGGGACTCTGTAGAGCAGTTTGTCGTTCATGGTTTCCTCCGGCGGCGACGTCGCTGACATTCACATAGGGGAGACAACTGACGTCGAGCGATCAGATGCGCCAGAAATGCTTCGAGCCCAAGGCCTGCTCCAGACACTCGGACACCGTCCTTGTTGCAGATCCTTGCCTGCCTCGCACCGCACCGACGACGTGTCCCGGTCGACGCAACACCGACGTGACATCGTCGGAGTCATCTCATGTATCCCTGCTCTGGATGCGCGTGAGTGCGTCGAGGCTGCGCTGGTCGGTGTCGGGGAGAGTGTGCAGGTACCTCTGCGTGGTCTGGATTTGGGAGTGCCCCATCCGTTCCATGACTGACTTGAGGTCTGCCCCGCCGGCGAGGAGCCAGGAAGCGTGGGCGTGTCGGAGGTCATGGACGCGCACGGGGAAGTCCACTCCGCTGGCCCTCACCGCGGGGAGCCAGACCCTGGTGCGGAAGGTGTTCCGTGAGATGGGTGTGCCGGCGGAGGTCGCGAACAGCAGTTCGTCGCGGCCGATGCCCTTGGACCTGATGTGCTCGGCGATCGTGTCGAGCCAGGCTTGCCGGACACCAAAGGTGCGGGGTTCGTTGTCCTTGGGATAGGGCTTGGCCAGGTAGCGCTCCCCGGTGGGGGAGTGCTTCTTGGAAACTTCGACGATCGTCTCCTCCACGTCCAGGGTGCGGCGCAGGAAGTCGATGTGCCGGGGCTTGAGCGCGACGAGCTCACCCCACCGCAATCCAGCCTCGATCAAGGTCTCGATCATCAGCCGGTGCTGGGCAGGGAGCGCGGACTGGAGACGCTCGTACTCACCGGGAGTGAGGGTGCGGGCCTTGGCCGTGACTACCTTGGGGAGCTCAGTGTGGTCGCACGGGTTGTAGACCAGGACGCGGTCCTTCACAGCGCGGCCGAAGACCGAGGATAAGAACACGTGGTACTTGCGGATCGATCGCGGTGCGAGCCCGTCGGCCTTGGCCTGAGTGACCCAGTCCTGGACCAGAGCGGGGGAGATCTTGTTGAGGCGACGCTGCCCGAACAAGGGGTAGAAATGCTTGTCGAGGTAGGAGATGTAGGCAGCTCGCGTACTTGCCTCGACTTGCTTGTTGGGCAGCCATTCCTTCTCGACGTAGTCCCGGAAGGTGATGTCGCCCTGGGTGTTGTCGTGCCAGGCCCCGCCGAGGACCTTCTGCTCCTCGCGGTTGGCAGCGCGCAGCGCGTCGCGACGGGTGCTGAAGGAGCCAGCCGAGCGCGTGCGTCCGTCTGGGTCGCGATAGGTACCGGTGTACCGGATTCCGCGCGGTCCCTGCCGCGTAATAACCCATGCCACGTTGGAACCTCCCGAGGTGGAACTGGAACCTGCTCGTACGCCATTCGTACGCAAACCCGGCCCGGACGATGCTGGATGACCAAGGACGAGCATGGGGCCCAAACTGGCCTCTGACCTGCGAGTTTACCAAACTCTCACGCTCAATGACACGCGCAAAATTCGGCCGCGAGTAGATCTCATAACCCAGAGGTCGCAGGTTCAAATCCTGCCCCCGCTACAAGTGAAGTAGCAGGTCAGAGGCGGTTTCCGGAGAGATCCGGGAGCCGCCTTCGGCGTTCGTCGACCGCTGTTCGTCCGCATTCGTCAGCAATCTGGGCGGGGATCGAGGCTGCGGGGCTGTAGAGGCGGCGTAGACGAATCTGGACGCGCCGGGACATCCGTGGCCGACCGAAGCCTCGTGTGGACGCTGTTCGGGCGGCATCTGGGCCTCGACCTCTGGGTCAATGCGAAAGTCCTGGGCTGGGTAACCGGACTGCCGCTGTCGCCGAGTCTTGAAGCTGAGGAATCTGCCTAGTCAAGGTCTGGGACTGCGCTGCCTTCCGTTCGGTCCAGCAACGCCGGCCGCCTTCACTCTCTCGACGACTAAGGCAAGGTCGCGCGGTATAGATCCATTGGGGATTGAAGGATCGAGGTGCCCGCTCATGCCGATGGGCGGGCGGGTCACTTTCTGAAGCGCCGCTGCCGCTCAACCTCTTACGCCAACTCGCCCGGCAGGATCTCGATGAACGGCTGCATCTCCGCTTCCCAGAAGCCGAGGTCTTCGACAAACGACACGGCAACGGCGTTCTCGACGTACTCGTCGCCCTCGCGAAGCGCCGTGTCCACCTCATCAAGGAGGCGGGCGAGCGCGTCGGTCTTGCCCTCTCCGAACCAGGCGAGCGCCAGCCGACGTAAGTCTCCGACCAGCAGGTGCAGGAGCAGTTCACCTTCTTGCTCGTCAAGGTGCTCTCGCAAGGTGGCCGAGGACTCGGGCACCCGTGACGAGAGTCGGGAGACGAACTCCGGGGCGGTGAGGGCCATGACCGCATCTTGCCTCAGGAGTGCCCGACCATGCCGCGGTCAGGGACGAAACGCCCTAATGTGCTGGTGCGCGATCCCGCCATCGTAATGACCGCGCTGTGCCAGTGTTTCCCTTCAGCCACCACGAGACGAAGGACAGTGCAAGATGGCAGCCTTTTCGAAGCGTGTGGCCGACCTTCGTTTTCTATGGACTGCCGTTTCGTTGGCCGGCGGGATGAACCGCGACGAGGACATCGCCGACATTGGCGCCTTCGTTGCCTCCCTGGGTCTCCGCAGCGTGGCAACCTTCAAGGACGAAGTCCGGAAGCTGCACACGGTTGCCGCAGAGTCCGGCCTGCGCAATGAAGTGGAGCAGTTATTTAGCCGGCGTGGCGGGAAGACAACATTCGACCCCAGTTCAGTGGACCGTGCCGTGGAATACCTGGCGCTGGCCGGACGTAAGACCTTCAGTCACAAGATGGATGAACGAAACCTCTATCAGGCCGGCGCCGAGGTTCTAGGGCTCGGCTTCGCGGAGGCCGTAGACCATCCTGGACGTGTGGTTGGCACAGTCGACCCCATGCTGTTCTCCGGCAAAGCCGCGAGCCTTCAGCGGGACGGATCGCCGTGGATCAGGGTCGACTTAGGTTTTGCCGGTGGTGCCGATGTCCAGGACTGGCCATTCATGTCCGATGAGTTCCTCTTGCGGGTCTTCAAGGCGGCCGCGATCTGCAGTCAGCAACGCCTGTGGCAAGAACTCCGCAAGGAGCTCGGGCGCCGGTCGATAGACGTCGTTGTCCTTTGGTGCCCCCCAGGCGTGGACAGCGGATTCCCGCACGAGATCTCTCGTCCTTCGCGGCAGGCACTCGAGATCGGGGTCAGAAGGGACGTCCCATCACCGGCGGCTCAGCCTTCGGCGGCGGAAGCCGGGAACCAAGAGGCCCGAGAAATCATGAGCGAGGTCCACGAGCGGCTCACTGCCCTGGGTTGACCCGGTTCGAGAAACCCACTGTGGCTCTGCGTTCACCGTCTTGGATCACGGCGCCCGACCATGCCTCTGTCGGAGCGTTGTGGCACAGATGACAAGCCCTCGCGAGGACGCCGTCAATCAGTGGGGTTTGCTGAGACCCGACCTGATGACGTGGACAGCTTCGCCGAGCACCCGTCGGAGAACCCGAAGTTCGGCCGGTGTCCAGCGCGGCACGTAGGACTCAAGCCCCCAGGCCCAAGGAATGTTTGCCGCTGTCAGTTTGTCGTGGCAGCGGTTGGCAACCTGTCCGCGCTGCCGGAAGAGCATTCTTAAGGAAGCCGAGACATCGATAGCGAAGTTCCACATGTTGAGGCCCGCGTCAGGATCCAGAAAGCTGGACGATCCGCGCAACCAAGCCTGAGCTGGTTCGAAGTCAAGTTCGGTGACCTCGGTGCTGTCCACGCCGTCATCGTCCGCTGCAAGACTCCAACCGCGGTCGAGAACCGTGCGAAGACACTCCTCCGGGCTGCTCCACACCGCGATACGGCGACCCTCGATTGCCAGCCGTTCAGTGTCGTTTGGGCCAGCACCCCACCACACGACAGGCGACTGTCCATCGAACCGCACCATTGTGACGAACCCGTCGACTGGGACGACGGCAACCGAAGGATCACCGCGGAATGCATCGTTCACACCGAGCATCATGTCGCAGCATCAATGCCGATCAGCTCCTTAGACCCCTCAGGTCGCCATGGCTCCGGCGCGACGTAGCGGGTCCGTCAGCAGCCCGATTGGTCCCCAGCCGACCAGGGTGCAGATCTCGGCACTCAACGACGCAGTTTCAATCCGCACCCAACGCCCACGGACATGCCGAAGGCCGGGCGGAACAGCCCCGGAGGTCAACGTCCGTCGTCGACGTGGCCGTTGGCCACGTGTACATGCTCGGTGTGGCCCGGTGAGAAGGCGGCGACGTGCTGCGGTGTCCCATGGTGGTCGCGGCTCGGCTTGAATCGCCCGAGCGCGACGGCGTCGTCATAGGCACCAACGCCAACCGGATACTTCGTGAGCAGACCCGTCAAGCCGTGCTGCTCAATCCACGCGAGAGCCTCACCCTTCCCGACAAAGACACCGCTCGCGTGCCGTGCTCCATCGCCGTGGAAGACCCAGACGAACTCTGGCGCGTCGCTCATGTGAAAGATGCTCGCAGATCCGGCCCGACCATGCCGAGAGTCGGGCGCACGGCCTGACAACATGACCGCATGTACGGACTGAGTCCTGAGACCGACCTGAGCCCCCTGAACGGTTGCAAGCTGACCTTCCTCGGCTTCGGTCGGCACCAGGTTCAACTGGCCTTCTCAGGCGACACGCCCTGCTCGGTCTCGATCGAAGGCGACTACATCGTCACCCCCTCAGGCCGCGATGCCACCACGTTCAACGAAGCAGTCGATGGCGCTGCCGCCTTGCTTCCGCTTCTCGGCCACGCGGTCGTCTTCGCGTCAGTCCCTACAGACGGCACCATTCGACTCGAGTTCGATGACGGTTCAGTCATCGAGGTCCTCGACTCCTCGGCGCGCTACGAGAGCTATCAGGTCAGCATCGGGGACCGCCTACTGGTCGTTTGACCCCCGACGCGAGTGCATAGCTACGCCGCTGCAGGTGGCCGAGCATCGGATTCATGCCGCGAGATCTGGGCAGGCGAATGGGCGACCATCACGCGGCCCTAAAGTTGTCGCTAG
This sequence comes from Nocardioides sp. Root190, assembly GCF_001428565.1. Taxonomy (GTDB): domain Bacteria; phylum Actinomycetota; class Actinomycetes; order Propionibacteriales; family Nocardioidaceae; genus Nocardioides. The sequence goes on from NZ_LMIA01000011.1 coordinate 251,430, forward strand.
TCGACTCGCCTGCGCGCGCCGCCTCGCCGCCAACGAGGAATCCGGAGCCCATCGGGGGGTTGCCGGGCGAGGCGCCATTGACGCCGAACTGCCGTCGCTAGGAAGGGCAATGCGATCGACGCCTCAACCGCCCACGCGATGCGCTGCCATGTCTCCAAATCAGATCTGAAGATGAAAGTCAGACCCGCCGCAATGGCGACGAGCGCGACAGCGAACCGCCACCAACTCGGATCTTCGCGGCCGTCAACCATCCCCTGAACGTAGCTGGTCGCATCCCCCGGCACCGGGTGACAGAGCCTGCCGGGTTCAAGGCGGGCGCTGGGTGCTGACAGGTCCAAGCGGAACATGGTCCACTGTGGTGTCAGGCATGGCGCCGTATCTGGGCCCACGAACAAGCCCGGCATGCGGGGTCTTCAGGCACGAGCCGCCAGGTCATGTCACCCGGTCCTGCCTGCGGGCTCAGGCCGTCAAGCCGCGACGGTGCGATGATGCTCGAATGCTGCCGAAGTCGTCACGCGCTAGTTCGGCTCTGCCGTTTGCGAGTCGGAGGACTCGTGCACAGGAGCGACGCGATGCCATCGCGAGTCTCGATGAGCCCATCGACGAGCCGAGCCCCGCTTGGGCTGCGCAAGAGCACAGCGACAGACACAGGTTGGTCGAGAAACTCGAAGATGTAAACGATGTCCCTGACCAGCGCCGCAAGTTCGTGGGGCAGATCCAGAGGCGTCGTCGTCGACTGGCCGAACGCCAGGCCTGCAAACCAACCTGACGTGCTCCCGCCCGCACCGCGGATCGGGAGCTCCGTTCTATCCTGCTTCTATGCCGAGCGGAATGACGCACCCGAAGCTTGAGAGTGTGAAGGCGGTTGAAGCGTCCGAGGCCTACGCCGTAACTCTTCGAGAGCCCGATGGCACTGAGCTGACCTGGCACGCGACGATTGTCGAGATGCCTGCTGAGGTTGGGCTCGGAGTCACTTTCAATCCCGGACCGAGTCCAGATGAGCCTTGGGCCGGCGACGCGGAGTCGATTCGCTCCATCGTTGCCGCTGTCCTTGCAGTGCATCGGGCGCGGCACTACGGCCGCTGACGTCCTCTCGAATCCGCTCGGATCTGCCGCTGTCGGAACGCAAGCGCCCGACCATGCCGCGTTGAGGGTGGCTACTTTCCGCCCGGATCTGCGGCTGCTCGTCTCGCGACCAGCTACATTCGAGAGCGTCATGAACCCGTCAGCCCGCCGTTGGACGCCAATCGTCCGAGACTCGTACCTTCGTGCCCTCGGCACCTGGCATGGTCGGCCGATCCTCGGCGGCTTGGTCTACGGATCGTCCGTTGCTTCGGTGGGATTCAGTTTCGCGATCTGGGCAACTGACCTCAGTGTTCCTGCGAGAGCGTTGAGCATGATCGTCGCTCTACTTGGTCTGATGGTGATGGCGTCAGGTTGGCTTCTCAGCCCGCGTCCGCGTCATCGCCGGGAGGTCCCCAGGCCCTGATCGCCAGACCCGGACCTGAGGTCAATGAAACAAGTCGCCGCTGTCCGTGCGCGCTCGGGCCGATGAGCGTGCGGGTCGGGGATCAGTCTCCCAGTACAGATACGTCCCGCGACGACCACGTCTCGTCGGGCCAGGATGCGACAACGAGTTCGTCGCCTACGTCTGCGATGCCTACCGAGCCGCCAGAGAACTCAAGCAGCACTCCCGCCGTCATTCCCGGTGGTGACGCGTGGAGTCGTGCGACCGACCGGATGCGCTCACCTACACGTTCCAGTAGTGCCTGCGGGCCAGAGGGCTCCACTACAACTCGCCCATGCTCGCCCATGTCGTAGGCCACGTGCGGGCCGTCTCGTGTGATGACCAAGCCGTCCCGTGTGTGAAACCGCAGCGACCCGAGCCCGTCAACGAACAGCCAGAGATGGACAGGCTCCGGTGAACGGCTCCCCTCGAACTCGTGCCACGAACTGCTCATGCCCGTCAGGGTGCGACCGACGAAGGACTCCGGGTCTATGTCCACGCGCCGCATACTGACATGACCCCGCGTCATGCCGCTGTCAGAGCACAGCGGTCACCGTTTGCGAATCAGATCGGATCGGCCGGGGGCCGGTGCTGTAAGCGCGTGCCGCCCGCCTCGACGTAAGCGACGCGGGCGTCAGCCAGGTTGGTCGGTCCGTTGGGGCCGCCCCTCACAACGTGGGCATCGTGATCGTCTTGACCGTCGTCCTCCCAGCCGCACTCTTCGCAGATCTCGTATCCGCCGCGCTCGTCCAAGGTCAAGTGGCCGCAGCACGGACACGAGTACGGGCCGCCGGGCTGGCCAGCGAATACGTTCTGCTGTGCGATGTACGACTGGAACCACTTTGTTCGCTGTGTGACCAGCTCGTCGTCGGACAACGAGGGATCGTCGTGCGGACCGCGCTCGACTGCCATGGTCCGACCCTAGTTCGAAGACGCCCGCTCATGCCTGCGGGCTCAGGCTGTCGGGGCGGAACGCCCGACCAGCCGCTGCCCGCTCGTAGGATCCAGGCATGTTCGGCCCAGAGACGTCACGTGAGCATCTCGAACAGGCTCTAAGCCTGCCGCCTTGGGACAGCCAAGACTGGGGAATCTGCCAAGCAGATGAAGAGCGACTACCGGACTTCGTCGCCTTCTTTCACCAGCACTACAGCGGCGCATGGCCCCGATGGATCGTCGAGGAGTACATCGACCTGGTTCTCGAGTCCGCGTGTGACGCCAGACGATCAGACTCGGCCTACGATCTTGGTGTTCTAGATGGGCTTCTTGCGATCGTCGCATCGCGAGCCCCGGACCGAATTCGCTACTGGACCTCCGCAGACTGGGAAGTCGCGCCGTATCTGCGCGCTAAGGCGCTGTGACTCTGCAACGGACTCGCTCGGTTGGTGATCCCGCACCCACATGCCGCTCTGAGACCGGCTACGCTCGCCCGACTCTGCCGCGTTCCGTGCTGGCGGACCATTAATGCGCAAGGTTCAACGTCGAGGCGCGGTGGGGAGCTGCACAGTCAGCGAGCCCTTGCGGTCCTGGACGTAGGTCGCATAGTCGACGAAGTGCCGGCGCCGGCCGAGGTAGTGCGGGTAGTGCTCGAAGTGCCATCGGCAGCCTTCGATGAATGCAGTGTGATCCTCCGATAGGCCTAAGCGCTCGCATACGCTCGCGAACTCTTCCAGGCCCGCCATCATCTCGGCGCACTCCGCCGCAGTGGCTCCGGTGGCTCCCCACAAGACGCCCGCGGGAAGCTCGTGAACGGCGCCCCACAGCCAGTTGCGGTCGCGCTCGTACCGCTCCCACTCAGGCGCATTGGATGGCATGTCCCGAGCGTAGTCACCGGCGGCCATGCAGTGACGTGACCCGTCCGCTCATGCCGCTGTCGGGGCGGAGCGCCCGACATGCCGCTGTCGGGGCGGGACGCCCGCCCTTGGTGAGCGGGTTCCCATCCCGAACTACCGCGGTCGTGCAGCGTCATCCTCGTTGTGCAAAGAGATGACACCCTCTCCGAACTCGGCAACTACTTGTGCTCTGGCGTCCTCAAGCGAAGAAGCCAGCACCCGGAGCCGGCGGCCGGGCTCCTCATCAATCCAAATGAATCCGACGTACTCCCGAAGTTCCATACGCACAGCGTGGTGCATCGACGAACCACCCGCATCCCAGCGAACCTTCCCGACCATGCCGCTGTAGAAGCGACCGCTTCAGAGTCTTGCGAAGCGGATCAGACGCATCAGAGCTCACCGACTGGTGCGACCACGACGTTGTCCTTTGGGCAAGTCCACGCAGCTACCGCACCCTGAATCGAAACCGTCATCGGGTGATTTCGAGGATGACGCGGACAGGGCGGCCAGTTCGTCGACCCTCCGGTCCACTGCTCCTCGATCACCCAAGCCTGGACTTGGTCAGCAGTCGAGGCGACGCGCTCGACCGTCGAAAGCAGTCGCGAGAAGCTCACACCGGTCCGACCGCCGTCGGGACTCAGGAGCGTCGCCGATGCGATATCTGGCTCGTCGACCCAGCTCCCTGCCTTGATCTGCGGCGATTCGATGCCGGCACTCTCGAGGTCACGCAGCACCGGTGCTATCGCATCGGTCAGAACCTCATCCATCGCGCCAGCATGCAGCATCGCCGGACCGCAGGGGCGCGGTTCCGCAGCTCAGGTGTGAAGAGGTGCGGACGCCTTTGCACCGGGGGATCCCCGACCATGCCGATGAGCGGGAGTGTCGTTGTCAGCGTTTCGTCTTGGTGATCTTTGGTGTTCGCCACCGGCTTGAGACGTCGCGGAACAGCCATGTGGCAGTCAGGAGCAGAGTCGTTGCGAGCATGAAGAACTCTCCGCCTGGGATATCTGTCCACTCGAGGGAGTCCGCGAGGGCAAGGACGGCGCACACGGTCGCTGAAATGCTCAAGGCAAGAGCAATGGGACGCCTGTACTTGACCAGACGAAGGTGCTCGACCATGTGCACATCTTCCCAGACGTCCGCGCACACCGTGACCCGTGCGCTCGCAGACGGGGATCATGCTGCGATTCGATTCGTGGGGACCTGCCGATGTGCGTGCGCGTGGAACACTCTGTGCCGTGTCGTCACCCGAGCATCCGCTGCTCCCGCACCTTGTCGACCTGGAGTCGCCATACGACCCCGACGTCGTCCTGGCCTACGACCCGCGTGAGTTGATCCGCTACGCCGTGGAATCGTCGGATTACTGGGCCGAGCGTGCCCTGAAGTGGCTGGACCAAGGCGCGCCCGGAGAAGGTTTAGACGATGCTCTGCTGACCCTGGAGGAGCAACGTGCTCGACCCCAGCCATTGAGGCATCACGCCCGCCGCCTCAGGAAAGTACTCTGACCCAACGCACTCACATTCCGCTGTCGGTGCGGACTCGCGATGGGTGTGCCGCTGAGCATGGGACTGCGACTGACCGGTCCTAGTAGCGCACAGGAACAGGCGAGATCCGGTCGGGCCGCGTACCCGGAGGTGGACAGTCGCGCGTCTCGCTGAGGCCCGCACCAGTTGCGGCTAGAACAACCCGGTACTCCACGCGCTCGTTCGTGTCCCATTCGTAGCGAACTAAGGGGCGGTCGGCAATCTTCGACAACCAGGATGCAGCGATTCCCGCCAAGAGATCGGGCGGTCCCTGTTGATGGATCGCTAGGTCAGTTGGGGTGGCTGGGAGGTGAAACAGCTGATTGTGCAGCTTGTCGCCGCGTATCGATCCACCATCGAAGTGAACGCCGACTGTGAGCACCGACCCTGAGCCATCCGCGGCGCAGATATCCATCCAGGCTATTAGCGGGTGACCGTGTTCCGGTGGGTCGAACATCAAGTCCTCGGGAGGGGTGCGCCAGCGGTCGGTCAGCCGGCGCAGCTCCTTTGTGAAAGCGAGGTCTGGACCGCCCTCGAAGCTGAGACCGCAGTCAGGACACTCCGATGGATTCTGTTCGACCAGCCTGAATCGGCATCCGGGGCATTCGCTCACCGAGTCATTGTCCACCTCGGTCTAGGAAACGCCGACCATGCCGCTGTTAGGGCAGCACGCACGCTTGCCGATGAGGCATCAAGACGGGTCACTCCCGATCGACTCAGTTCCCGGGCACGTAGGCCCACCAATCGCCGTTTCCTCCGGGGAGGTCGCCAGGCGAATCGTCGGGGGCGGGGCCGGGCTCCAACGTCAGCCACCAGCCATTCTCATCGCGGTCGTGCTCGGCCCACACCCCGTCGTACCAGCCCCGACCCCAGTCGCCCGCCCCACCTCCGCTGGAGCACAACTGCCACACCCCGGCTTCGCGCCGGAAATGCTCGAGGTTGATATCCGCGCCGTCGCCGTTAGCGTCAACCACTGCCGCCGCGCGGTCGCCCAGCGTCCGAACGGCGCGCACCACCGCGAGGCGGCCATCCCAGCCGCCAACAGCGATGACGGTGCGCTCGTCGAAGTCGCTCATGACCCGATCCTCGCAGCACAATCTCCGGCGCGCGATGCCTTTCGTGCCGCCGAGATAAGACCCGGCGACCGCACTCATCTCGAGTGCGGGGCGTCCGGACCATGCCGATGTCGGCTCTAGGTTGGGCCCCATAGCAGCGCGCGAAGTCGATGAGCAACTGGCAATGCTCTGCCACACGGAACTTGCCGGTGGAGAGGACTCTCTTGCTGAGACGGTCGATGATCTTCCCCGTGCGGTGCTGAAGCGACTCCTGTGCCTGGCGGTCGTCGAGTTGATGGACTCCTCGGACGACGCTGAGAAGCAGGTCGCGCGGATGGCCCGAAGGCTCCAGCAGAGGCGATCGCAGTAGCACTAGGCGCGACCGGTCATGCCGCTGTCGTGGCGGGACGCCCGGCGTGACAGTTAAGACTGGCCGCCGTCATCAGCAGGTCTCATCACGCCAGGAGTCCAGGGGCTTTGTGATCACGCCGCCCTCAACTAGCAGTTCCCCCGCCTTCAGCCCCGTCAGCTCCTCGAGGGTGAATTCTGGGCCATAGGCATTCCATGCGTTGTCGCCGGAATAGCCAAAAACTTCGTAGACCTCCCCCGGCTCAAGCAGGTCCGTCATGCTGCTGACCGACGCGAGTCGCGCGTCCAGGTCACGCTTGGCGGGCACTTCAAACGATGTGTCGAGGACATCTTCCTCGACCGTCTGGACCAGCACGCCGTCGAGCTCTCCGTCGCAGATCACGACGTGCGCCACGACGTCTCCCTCGCTCACCGAGAGGGCGATTCCCCCCGCTTCCTCAGGACTGCACGCTGCCAGTACGAGCATGGCAGCGCAGAGCGCGATCACCGGACTGCGACTCACGTCAACCCCGATCTAGGACAGACACCAACTCTAAGCCTCGATCCACCGATGAGCAGGGACTGACTGGTCGCCGTCGCTGACGACGGGTCTTGGGGTGTCGGGGCGTGGTTGTTTGTCTGGCCTCGCTGCCAGGTTGTTCCGGGTTGTTCGTCGTGCCGTGTCGGCGGGGTGGTCAGGTCGTCGGTGCTGGCGGTGGTCCGCAGGTCTGGTTGAACAGGTCGCTCCAGGCGGTTTCCCAGGGCCACGCGGCCGGGAGGTGCAGCATCACGCGGCGTGCCGAGGAGGCGATTCGGGCCGGGACGGCGATCAGTTTGCGGCGGATCGTGGCGGTGGTGGCTTTGGCCAGTGCGGGGCCGGTGATGGTCGCGGCGGCTCGGGTGAGGTTGAACGCCATGACCGCGAGCACGAGCCAAGCTGCGTTCGCGGTGAACTTGCCCGAGGGCAGGTGCGCGAGCGCGGAGGCCTTGAGGTCGGCGTGGACTTGTTCGATGATCGCGTGGCCGCGGTGAATCTTGTCCGCGGTCACGGTGTCGTACTCGCGGGGTTCGGTGGTGGTGAAGAAGGCGTGGAAGCGCCAGGTGTCGAACAACGTGGCCTGCCCATCGTTCTTGGGCGGGTTGAGGTCGGGAATCCGACGGACCACGAGCCGCCCGGTGACCTGCTCGGACTTCTTCTTCGAGGTGAACGCGATGAAGGGGACCTCGGCGACCTCGGCACGTGAGACCCAGATGTTGGTCTGCTCGTCAAAGAGAGCGTCGGTGTACTCGATCGGGGTCCACGCGTCATCGGCGATCATCGCGATGGCGGCCTTGACCTTGGGATCCATCCGGACGGTGACCGAGACATCGGCACCGGCACGCAGGGCGGCGTTGAGTGCCTCGGCACCGTAGAACGCGGAGTCGGTGCGCACCAACGGCCTGGCCGCAGACATCGACGTGGTGGTCTTCAGCGCGTCGGCGATCAGCCGCTTGGCGCCGCGCGGTGAGCCGCACGATCCCTTCCGAAGCCGCTGGGCCACGATCACTGGCGCAGAGCGACTGGTGGTGACGGTGGCCAGCAGTGCGTTGAGCCCACGGACCCCGGAGTAGCCGTAGGCAGAGCCCTGCTTGGCGTAGCCATGGACCTCGATGATGGTGTCGTCGATGTCGACCATCACCCGCTCACCAGTGTCCGCGGATGCCTCGAGCAGCGGTGCACAATCGGCCAGCCGGGTCAGGAACCGGGTGGCGACGGCGTCGAGTTGGCGGACGTGGCCGAAGGTGAAGGTCCGCAGGAACGAACCCAGTGTCGAGGGCGCGTAGGCGTTGGCGAACACCCGGCTCATCCCGCCGTGGCGTAGCAGCGCCATGTCGTCGATGGAGTCGGCGCCGGCGACCATTCCCGCGACCAGCGAGGTGACCTTCAGCCCGGCGTTCGCGCCCTTGTCGGTCGGCACCGTGAGGTGCTGCTGGACCAGCTCTTGGAGGCCAGCAGACCGGGCCAGGGTGAGGACCGGGACCAGCCCGGCTGACGACACGAGGTTCGGATCGTCGAACACCGCCGAGGTCGCAGCCGACGTGTGGCACAGTTGCATCTACGAGATGCCCTTCGTACTTGGTGGAATCGGTCCCTGAAGAAGTCCGATTTTCCCAGTACGTAAGGGCATTCTCACTTCACGACGCGCTCACCCGACCGACCTCATCGGTGGATCGAGGCTAAGCGCCAGGATCAGATCCCACTCGCCACTAGCGGAAGCCACGCTCGTGTCCACCGCAAGCGCGCGCTCATGCAGAAGGGGGTCGAGCAGTAGGTCACGAGACCTGCGCGACCCAGACAGCAAGAGTTGAGTCGGGTTCCTCAGCAGGGTGCCGGTGCATTTCTGCAGCCCCCACCAGGTCGACTGTTCCTGGGGATGAGTCGCTCAGAGCAGCCTTCACCGCGACGGGCTGGCCGCTGCCCCAAGTTCATCGTGAGCTCGGCCTTCTCGTACGGCTGTCAGGATCGCGACCTCAGCCAGTTCATATGAGTCGGAAGGTCGCTCAAGGTCGGTAGGAACTCTCTAATCCTTGCCTACCTGACAACGCCGAGGGGTCCATCCGAACTGTCGCAAAGCGCAGGGTTGCTCCGATGAGCCAGCGGCGAGCGACTGCGGTCGAACGTGTGAATCCGTTCGCGTCCGCGCGGGGTATCGGTCAGGATCGACCAATGATGTCCGAGCCGGAGTTGCACGCAGCTTCGACGCGACTTGCAGCTCAGTGTCTGAGTGGCACGCTCGATGACCTCACCGATGCCGAAACGTGGTTGCTTGCTCTTGAGCCATCGGACCTCATTCGACTGGACGACATTGCTCGAACTGTCTCCTGGTCCCGGCCACCTCACCTTGGACTTGGGCAGGGGTGGACTGTGGGAACGAGGGTCGAGGACTACCTCGTCGTCGCGACGGTGGCTTCATTCCATCGCGACGGCTATCTACGCGAGCGAGCGGTCCGAGCCTTGGCGGGCCGTTCGGCTCCACTGGCTACACGCGCTTTGATGCTGCGGACGACCGATCACGTTTCAGAGGTTCGTACCCCGGCGCGTCAGGCACTTCTTGCCCGCGCCTCCGTCACCGACGCCCGGGATGTAGTGGGGTTGCTGCTGAGGGTCTCAGGGCGAGCACACGGTGGATCGGCTCTGAGCCAGTTCCTCGCGCGGCTCGAGTCGCTGGAAGGGCCGGCGTTTGCGTTGGGGCTTTTGGAGACCACTGACATTCGCGTGCGTCGCTACGCCTATGGCGAGGTACTGGCGCGAGGCCAGCTTGAGGGGGAAGACCTTGTGTTCGCTGTGGAGGGAGAAACCGATCAGTGGTCTCGTCGGCTGCTCTCGCAACACTTGGTGAAGCTCGACCCGGGGCGTGCCAAGGATGTCCTGCTCCACGGCCGCTATGTCGAAGGCAGACTGATCGCACTTTTCGACCTTCCGGCCGCCGTCATGAACCAAGCAGATCTCGAGCGCCGCCTTCTTGACCGCTCGCCCCGGGTCCGCGAGGCCGCTCAGTGGCGGTATCGACAGGCTGGCCACGATCCCGCCTCGTATTACCGCCTCCGCTGGGAAGGGGATCCGCCGGACGCAGAAGCTGCGCAGGTCCTCAGCGGTCTCAGCGAGACAGGTCAGCGACTCGGCATCGACGAAGCCTTGGCCAAGTCCAAGAGCAGTGAGGCGCGCGTGCGGATGGCTGGCCTGCAGCTGTGGCCGAAGCCAGGACCATCGAAAACGGTTCTTTTCAACCTCCTCGATGACGAGGCGCCGGCGGTCGTCAAGTACGTCGCTGCCGAACTGTCCAAGGACGGGTCGGTTCGATACTCGGACTTGAACGAGGCAGCCTCCTCCGAGCTGCCCAACGTGCGGCGAGCGGCTTGGCTCGTGCGACGGGGCCTTGGGTCGTGGAGCCGCGTTCGGGGCGACCTTGAAGCCATGCAAGATTCCGACCCTGGTCTCAGCGGTCTCGCAGAAAGCGACTTGCTGAAGTGGTTGCAGTACAGGGCGGCAACGGTCTACCAGCGCCCGCTGCCCAGCGAGAAGGCTGCTATCGAGGAACTTCTAGCAAGCGCAGGCCTGTCGCCCGAGACCAAGGCTCAACTGCGCTTTCACGCCGGACTTTCCAAGCCCGCACCCGAAGGTCCCAGGTGGTGGAACTCGAGCTGACCCACGCCACCTCGTCGGCCGACGAATACGGCGCCGCGCTTGCCGGCCGTAGTCGTGCTGGGATCGAGTCGGTTCGCCAAGAGATCCGAAGCCTGCCACCGGACGAAGCGGAGTCACGACTCTCAGAGGCTCTGGGAAGCGACAGGGCGGTGTTTCCGCCCGAGGTGATGACGCGGATGGTGCGCGCGATTCAAGACCCTTGGTGGCCAGCGAAACATCCCGTACGTGCGTTCAGGGAGATTCTAGAGATCCGGAAACGGCCACGCGAGTAGCGCCATCCGCCCCATCTGCCGCTGTCGGGGCGGAGCGCCCGACCATGCCGCTGTCGGTGTGAACTTGATCGGCCAGGTCAGTCGAAGTGGAGTCGGGACAATCTGAATCGCCGCGGTTCTGATGGAGGCTCCACGAGACCCGGGGCGATTCAACGTGTCACGTCAGCGTGCAGTGATTCTGGCGAACCGAACACAATCGCGGAGAGCCCTGCGAGGATCCAGATCGTGTCGAGTCAGATCACGATCCATGAGATCGACGGAGCGTTCAGCCTGACGTTCTACTGCGGTGACCTCCCAGCAGACGAGGCAATCGTCGAGACCGGTCATGAGCCGAACGGATACTTCTGGGAGGGCATGGTTCAGTACCTGGCTCCAGAGATTGCGGAACAGCTGGAACTAGATTCCGAAGGCGGCATGTTCGCCGCTAACGGCGAGCGCCCGGCCCTCGATGCTTTGCAGAGCTTGATCGAACCTTACTTGGGGGACGGAGAGAAGGTCGCGACTGTGATACGCGAAGCCGAGGACTCAGGGTTCGCGTTCGACGACTGAGCAGCGTCGTCGAATCTCTCCGAGATCGGCCGCCAGCTCGCGCTCATTGCGGGACGCCCGACCATCCGGGTGAGCCGGTTTGCGTCAGAGTGACGCGGCGGCGGCTGCTTGGGCTTTGCGTCTGTCACGGCGTTCAAGGAGCCCGTGGGCCAGAAGGAACATCAACGTGCCGCCTGGTCCCGCGATGACAAGAAACGCCAGCGCTGCGATGTGCCACGCGTTGAGCTTGCTGCCACGCACATCGCGGATGACGATGATGACGGCCCAGAGTTGTACCGCCAGCAGAGCACTCCACAAGACCCATCCCGCTCCAGACTCGGGTGTCTCGAACCAGAAGAACATGTCGACAGCGTGCCACGGCCGGGACGCCACCGGAATCCTGAACGGCGCCTAGAGGAATACGTGGCTGCACGTGCAGGCGTCCGACCACGCCGCGGATGGCGCGGTTCTGCCGAGAGTCGGGCGCTTCGTGATTCCATCGGCGCATGGCCAAATGGGAGGAACTTCGCGACGCGTATGGCTCGGCTGAGCGCGTTCCGGCGCTGCTTGCTGCTGCGGAGGAATCTGGCGTCGAGTTCGGGCCCGCCTGGGACGACGCATGGAGTCACCTGCGTCACCAAGGAACGGTGTACAGCGCGAGCTACGCGGCGGTCCCGCTTCTAGCTGACATGTGTTCGCGGCTCCCGGTTCGTGGCTACATGCCAGGACTCCAGTTGGCAGGCTCGATCCTCGCTTCCACAGACGGCCCAGGAGACCCGAACGAGGTGCGCGCCTCCTTCGTCACCGAGATCTCCCAACTGCGGAACATCGCGGAGGCCGCTTTGCCGCTGGCGGAGAGCGACACCGAGTTCATCTACGCACTTGAAGCGCTGGCGGCTTTCGAGGACTTGGGCGTTTGGCAGCAGACGCTCAATTACCTCGCAGATGGCGAAGCGCCCCTCACCTGCAACCAGTGCGCGGACGAGTTGCTCCTTCAGTTGGATGAGGTTCCACCCAAGGTTGCGACCTGGAGCGCGGACGATGGAAATCGAGACGTCGTGGCCATTGAACCGGCTGCCGGGACACCTGAGGCACGGCTTTGGAACCTCGCCACCATCCACGGACGGACAGCGGTGGCCCAGAGCCTTCGCTTCTACTTCGGCTCATCGCAATGCCCTGCCTGCGGCGCCCAATTCAACATCGGTGAAGCCTTCGCTTGAATCGCGCTGACTTGCCGCTGTCGGGGTGGAGCGCCCGACCATGCCGCGCCGCGGTCATGCTGGCCCTGAGCACGGCCCACGTACGATCTGCGGTGTGGAGTCCGAATCAGCGCGCCAGCCCGCCTCGCGAATGAAGCGTCTTGCGCGCGAGGTTTACGACGCTCAGGCCGGAAGCCGTTCTCCGATTCTTGACGGCCCGTGGTGGCTTGGAATGTCGCTCCTGGCGGCGGTCGCAGTTCTCTTGATCGTGGGCAGTCCTTGGAAGTGGCTGGCACTTCTCGTCTTGATCGGGTTTTTCTGGTTGCCGTTCCTCGTTCGGTGGGCCGTGGCGCTCGCTCGTACTGTCCCCGCGTTCCGTAAGGGTTATGGGTCGTAGATCCGTACTGAAGGCATCTGCCGCTGTCGGTGCGGGACGCCCGACCATGCCGCTGTCGGTGCGGGACGCCCGACCATGCCGCTGTCGGTGCGGGACGCCCGACCATGCCGCTGTCGGTGCGGGACGCC
>NZ_LMIA01000011.1:264489-266003 GCF_001428565.1 Nocardioides sp. Root190
AACGCCCGACCATGGCGCCCCTCTGTGTCAAGAAGCAGCCGGAAGATTTGTTCTAGGCTGTGTGGTGGCGGGTCCGGGAAGTGACTTGTCCGAAGAGCCGGTGTGGGGATGTGAGCCGGTCGCGCTGGAGTCAGAGTCGTTTCCCCGTTGTCCTCCCGGGCCCGTCGCCTTCTCGCTCAACTCATGGGTGAGGGAGTCGTCGAGCATGGTCCTGTAGACGATGTCGGACAGTCGTCGCTTCAGACAGCGCATCGCTTCCATCGATGACTTCCCATCGGCCTTCTTGCGGTCGTAGTAGTCCCGGCCCTGGCCGGGGTTGCGCAGCTGCACGATGGCCATGGTGTGCAGGATCCGGTTGATCTGCCGGTTCCCGGCCCGCGACAGCCGGTGCCGGACGTGGTCGCCGGAGGAGGCGTCGATGGGTGCGGTGCCGTTCCAGGACGCGAAGTGCCCGCGGTCGGGGAACCGGGTGATGTCACCGACCTCGACGAGCAACCGSGCAGYWCCSGTGGGTCCAATGCCGTGCAGGTCCAACAAGCTGGTGCCGCTCGCACGGAGGAGTTCGGTGAGTTCCTTGTCGGCTGCTTTCCTGCGGGCATAGATCCGCTCGAGGTCACCGACGAGTTCGGCCGCGACCCGACGCCTSGTCTTGCCGGCCACATCGCGGGGGCGCACGCCGGCGAGGAGTTTCTTGGCCTGTGCGGCCGACAGATCACGCTTGGCCCCGCCSGGGATCAGTTCCAGSAGCAGGTGATGCAGTTGRGACGTCATRCGGGTGTGGTCCTCGCCGAGTGAGCGGCGGCGGTCGACCAGGACCCGCAGCACCGCGAGCTGCTCATCGTCGACGACCGGGCGCAGCCCGGCCATGCGGGTGCCGACCAAGGCAACCGAGTGGGCGTCGGTGGCGTCGGTCTTGCGGCCCTGGCCGGTCGCGAAGACCCGCATCCGCGCGGACAGCTTTGGCGGGACGTCGAGGACTTCCTGACCGGCTGCGAGCAGTCGCACGGCGACGTGGTGACCGATTCCGTTGCAGCCTTCGACGGCCCAGACGCGGTCCTCRAAGCGGTCGACGTAACGCACCATCGCGGCGAAACCGGCCTCATCGGTGTCGAACCGSCCGCCGTCCACGACGGTCTCATCGGCCGTCATCACCTCGATCGTGACCGAGCGTTTGTGGGGATCCATCCCGATCACCACCCGSCCCGCGAAGCCRSTTGCTGTGTCGCTGGCTGGGTTGCTCATCTGTTGCCTCCGATGCTCGTTTCCATCACTGGTGTCGAGTCGGGAGGGCAACGCTACTTCGAGCTGGGCAGACCCCTCTTGAGCCTCTCGCGACCCTGCGACGCCCGGCCCGCGCATGCCATGTGAGAGCCACACGGGTCCGTCGCCGGACAGCGTGGGCAGCCGCAATCAGAGCGACGGACCGGGCGCCTGGACCGAGCCTTGCCAGACACCGGTCCTGAGGTCAATGAAACAAGTAGCCGCTGTCGGRRCGGAACGCCCGACCATGCCGC
>NZ_LMIA01000012.1 GCF_001428565.1 Nocardioides sp. Root190
ACCCGGTCCCATCCCGAACCCGGAAGTTAAGCCTGCCAGCGCCGATGGTACTGCAACCGAGAGGATGTGGGAGAGTAGGACGCAGCCGGACAATCATTCGCCGAAAGGCCGACACCATGTGTCGGCCTTTCGGTGTTTTTGTCGTTGGATGTCTCTCCAAGAGCCCTTTCGCGTCCACATTTCGCTGTTCTGGCGCGGATCTCCACAGGCCGTCGGCGCCGGATGGCTCACTCTGCTTCTCCAGGTCGATGCTCTCGTCATGAACCAGAGCGAGCAGACATCGATGAACTCCGTACAGTTGCAGGGGCGCATCACCGGGGTGCCCGAGATGAGGGAGCTGCCCAGCGGCGACGCGGTGTGCGTGTGCCGCCTCGCGGTCGCCCGCGACGAGGTGAGGTTGCTCCCCTCGGGAAGGCGCTCGCCGTCGGTCGACGTCATCGACCTGGCCGGGTGGACCGCCCGGTTGCGCCGTTCGATGGGTGGCTGGATCCCGGGCGACCAGGTGCAGGTCGAGGGCGCGATACGGCGCCGCTTCTACCAGGCCGGCGGCCGCACGATGTCGCGTGTGGAGGTGGAGGTCAGCTCGGCGCGACGGGTTCGTCGCGCAAGGACCTGATCAGCACGCCGAGACTCGGCTTGGGCTGGAAGGACGTCGCCTTCTCGGGCAACAAGCGGTCGGCCTCGGCGATCTCGATCACCTGGTCGACCGACGGCGCCGGCATCAGCACCGACACGGCGTCGGGGCGGGCCTTGGCGAGGGCGTCGTCGACGGAGTGGTGGTAGTCGATGGCGCTGGGACCGTGGGGCAGCGCCGGCACGATCCTGCGATGCAGGGTCTCGACGGCGGCCTCACGCTCGTCGGCATCGAGCTTGATGACGGCCCAGGACCGGCCATCGGTGGCCACCAGCCGGGTGGCCGAGAGTGCGGCCACCGCGTCGGGCTGGTTCTGCTCCTCGAAGGTGAGGCCCACGCTCTCCACGGCGTCGCGGAGGTGGACCATTGCGGTGCCGGCCAGGGTGCGGTGGATCGGTCCCAGGAACAGGGGGGTGGCCTCCTGGTCCACCAGCATCGCGAGACCGAAGTCGGTCGCCGACCGACCGGGGGCGGCGAACCGTCGCTGGAGGCGCAGGTAGGCGGCGTAGCGGTGATGCCCGTCGGCGATCAGGGCGCGACCACCGGCGAGCTCTGCGGCGATCGCCTCGAGGGTGGCGGGTTCGCGGATCGTCCAGATCCGGTGCTGCTGCTCTCCGCGGTCGGTGAAGGTGTGTGCGGGAGGTGTGGCGACGACGGCGCTCAAGGTCTCACGGAGGGCCTTGCTCCCGCGGTGCACCAGCAGGATCGGCGCAGGGTTGAGCTCCATCTCTGCCATCCGGTCGGCCAGGTCGTCGGCCTGGGCCGGATGGATCCCTTCGTGGGGCAGGACGGCCCGGTCCTCTGGGCGGGTGGCCCGTCGCGACACGTCGAGGGCACCGACCAGGCCGCGCACCGTCATCCCGGCCGAGCTGTACTCGTGCAGGTAGAGCGCAGGCAGGTCGTCGTGACGGACGTACCCGCGCGCCTGCCAGCGCAGCAGCCGCGCGGAGACGTCCTTGTAGGGACGGGCGAAGGCGCGTCCCGTGGTCGGGTTCCCGACACGGGCGGGCGTCAGCATCAGCCCGCGGAAGGGCTCGAGGCGCAACGGACCCGCGACGTAGGGCGGGGTCACCAGTGCTGTTGCGTCCACTCCCGCATCGTACGGAGCCGCGCGTGGAGCAGGCTGGCAAGGTGGTCCTGTGTTGCTGACTTCCACCTCCGTGCTCACGGAGGTCTACGACCTGGCCATGCTCGACCTGGACGGTGTCGTCTACATCGGTGCCGAAGCCGTCCCGGGAGCAGCCGGTCACATCGCTGCGGCACGCTCCGCTGGCATGCGGATCGCCTTCGTCACCAACAACGCCTCCCGTCCACCGGAGACCGTCGCCCAGCACCTGAGCGATCTCGGTGTGTCCGCCAGCGCCTCGGACGTCGTGACGAGCGCGCAGGCCGCAGCCCGCCTGGCGCGGGGACGCTGGGGGCGGGGCGCCCGCGTGGTGTGTCTGGGTGCTCCCGGTCTGGAGCAGGCACTGGTCGAGGCGGGACTGGTTCCGGTGGGTGTCGAGGAGGAAGCCGTCGGCCTGGTCAGCGGCTATGGACCGGATCTGCGTTGGTCGACGATCATGCGTGCCGCCGTACTGATCGGGGACGGTCTGCCCTGGGTGGCCAGCAACACCGACCAGTCGATTCCGACGGCGTTCGGGGTGGCGCCCGGCCACGGTGTGCTGGTCGAGATGGTCAGCCGCTTCACGGGCGTGGTCCCCGTCGTGGCAGGCAAGCCGGAGCGCCCGCTCCTCGACGAGACCGTGCGGCGGGTCGGAGGCGCCCGGCCGCTGATGATCGGTGACCGACTCGACACCGACATCGAAGGCGCCCGGAACGCCGGAGTGGACTCGCTGCTCGTCCTCACCGGAGTCACCGGGCTCGGGGACCTGGTCGCGGCGCCCGTGCCGCTTCGACCGTCCTACCTGTCCGCGAACCTGGCGGGCCTGTTCGACGCGCACGTCGCACCGACGCGCGTGGAGGACCGGTGGGTCGCAGGTGGCTGGAGCTGCCGGGTGGCGAAGGACGGTCGGATCGAGATGGCGACGGACGCTGCGCGGCCTGACGCCGCCCAGCGCGACGACTGGTGGCGCGCTGTGGCGGCGGCTGCCTGGGACCACCTCGACCGAACCGGATCGGTGGTCGACATCACCGCGGCACGGGTCCCCGCGCCCGACCCGTCGGCGCGGTAGCCTCGCGACATGACCGAGGTTCCTGTACCGGCACCCACGCCGACCGGCATCGAGGCCGTCGACCGCGTCCTCGACCTGGTCGCGGGTCTGGACGTCCGTCCGCTCGACGAGCACGCGGCCGTCTTCGAGGAGGCCCACGCCGGCCTCCGGCACACGCTCGACAACCCGCCGGCTGCCGACTAGCGCTGTGCCACCGCGACGCCTGCGGCTGGACGCAGAGCTGGTACGACGTCAGCTGGCGCCCTCCAGGGAACGGGCTGCCCAGCTCATCGCCGACCGCCGGGTCAAGGTCGCCGGCGTCGTCGCGACCAAGCCGGCGACCGGTGTCACGACCGATGTCGCGATCGTCGTCCTCGAGGGCGAGCACGGTCCGGACTACGTGTCGCGTGGTGCCCACAAGCTCGCTGGTGCGCTCGCTGCCTTCGCTCCACTCGGACTGGGTGTCGCCGGTCGGCGGTGCCTCGACGCCGGGGCGTCGACCGGTGGCTTCACCGACGTACTCCTCCGTGCCGGCGCCCAGCAGGTGGTTGCGGTCGACGTCGGCTACGGCCAGCTGCACTGGTCGCTGCAGAAGGACGACCGGGTCGACATCCACGACCGCACCAACGTCCGTGCCCTGGTCCCGGACCAGATCGGCGGTCAGGTCGACCTCGTGGTCGGTGACCTCTCCTTCATCTCGCTGGTCCTCGTCCTCGAGGCACTGCTCGGCGTGACCCGCCCCGACGGCGACCTCGCGTTGATGGTGAAGCCGCAGTTCGAGGTCGGCAAGGACCGGGTCGGCAAGGGCGGCGTCGTCCGCGATGCCGCTCTGAGGACCGAAGCCGTGCTCGGGGTGGCCCATGCGGCCGCCGCGCGTGGCTGGGGTGCGCAGGCCGTGACGGTGAGTCCGTTGCCGGGTCCCTCGGGCAATGTGGAGTTCTTCCTCTGGCTGCGCCACGGCCCCGCGATGGTGGACGACGAGGCCATTGCCGAGGTCGTGCACCGCGGGACGTCGGAGCATGATGAGAAGGTGGGCCCATGACCGACCCGCGCCGCGTCCTCGTCCTGGCGCACACGCGACGCCCCGAAGCCCGTGAGGTCGCCCGGGCCTTCGTCAAGGAGCTGACCGGGCACGGCATCGTGGTGCGTCTCCTGCGCGCCGAGGCCGACGACCTGGACCTCGATCCGGACGGCTACGACCCGGCGGTCGAGCTCACCGACTCCGAGACCGATGCCAGCCGCGGCTGCGAGCTCACCGTCGTCATCGGCGGCGACGGCAGCATCCTGCGAGCGGCCGAGGTCACCTACGCCCGGCTCACGCCCGTGCTCGGCGTCAACCTGGGCCACGTCGGATTCCTCGCCGAGGCCGAGCACGAGGACGTCGCCGACACCATCGAGGCGATCGTCCACCAGCGCTACACCACCGAGGACCGCCTGACCCTGGACGTGCGGGCCTTCGTCGACGGCGAGCTGGTCTACACGACCTTCGCGGTCAACGAGGCGAGTGTCGAGAAGGCGTCGCGCGAGCGGATGCTCGAGGTCGTCGTCGAGATCGACAACCGGCCGCTGTCCCGATGGGGCTGCGACGGCGTCGTCTGTGCGACGCCCACCGGCTCCACGGCGTACAACTTCAGCGCGGGTGGCCCGATCGTGTGGCCCCAGGTCGAGGCGCTGTGCATCGTCCCGCTCAGCGCGCATGCCCTGTTCGCGCGACCGATGGTGGTCGCGCCGTCCTCGGTGATCGCGATCGAGGTGCTCGAGGGCAACCAGGGCTCCGGCGTGCTGTGGTGCGACGGGCGACGCAGTGTCGACCTCCCGCCGGGCGCCCGGATCGAGGTGAGCCGGGGTCTGCGACCGGTGCGTCTGGTGCGCCTGCACCAGCGGCCGTTCACCGACCGGCTGGTTGCCAAGTTCGGCCTGTCGGTCGCCGGCTGGCGTGGCACGGCCGAGCAGCGCAACAACGCCAGGGGACAGGGAGAGATCACGTGATCGAGGAGCTCAGGATCAGCTCGCTCGGGGTGATCGACTGCTCCGTGCTCGAGCTCGGCCCCGGCCTCACCGTGATCACGGGCGAGACCGGCGCCGGCAAGACCATGGTCGTCACGGCCCTCGGGCTGCTGCTCGGGGGACGGGCGGACAGCGGAGCGGTCCGCGCCGGTGCCCGTCAGGCGCGGGTGGAGGGCCTGGTGTCCACCACCTCGGTCCCCGGACTGGCCGCTGCGGTCGAGGACGCCGGTGGCGAGGTGGAGGACGGGACGACCGTCCTCGCCCGCAACGT
This sequence comes from Nocardioides sp. Root190, assembly GCF_001428565.1. Lineage (GTDB taxonomy): Bacteria > Actinomycetota > Actinomycetes > Propionibacteriales > Nocardioidaceae > Nocardioides. Next base: position 5,066 of record NZ_LMIA01000012.1, read on the forward strand.
CAATGCAGAAGGGCGCTCGCGTGCCTTCGTCGGTGGGGCGGCGGTGCCCATCTCCACCCTCACCGAGATCACCGAGCCTCTCGTCGCGGTGCACGGGCAGTCGGATCAGCACCGCCTGCTCAAGCCGCAGACCCAACGCCACGCGCTCGACCGCTTCGGCGCGCTCGAGCCCCTGAACGCCACCTATGCCGGGATCCACGACCGGTTGGTCGCCACCGAGCAGGAGCTCGCGGAGGTGACGGCGAGCGCGCGGGAGCGCGCTCGCGAGGCCGACGTGCTGCGCTTCGGCGTCGACGAGGTCGAGGCGGTCTCGCCCCAACCCGGCGAGGACGTCGAGCTGGCGGCCGAGGAGGCCCGGCTCGGTCATGCCGACACGCTGCGCGGTGCTGCCGAGCAGGCCCGCGAGGCCCTGTCCAGCGAGCACGGGTCGCCTGACGCGTTGGGCGCGGTCGCGGCAGCACGCGGTCTGCTGGAGGGTGTGCGTGACCACGACCCCGAGGCGGCCTCGCTCGCCGACCGGGTCGCCGAGGTCAGCTACCTGTTGTCCGACGTCGCGGCCGACGTCGCGTCGTACTGCTCGGGCGTGGACACCGATCCTGCCCGGCTCGCCTCGGTGTCCGAGCGGCGGGCGGCCCTGCTCTCCCTCACCCGGAAGTACGGCGAGACCGTCGCCGACGTGCTGGCCTGGGCCGATGCCTCCTCGGCCCGCCTGCTCGACCTCGACTCGACCGACGAGCGGATCCAGGAGCTCGCGGCCACGGCGGGCCGACTGCGCGCAGAGCTCGCTGCGGCCGGCCTCGCGCTCAGCAAGGCCCGCACGGAAGCGGCTGCCCGGCTCTCCAGCGCCGTGAGTGACGAGCTCACCCTCCTCGCCATGCCGCACGCCCACGTGAGGATCCGGGTGTCCCGGCGCGAGGTCACGGCGCCGATCGACCCTGCCCGTCCGCCCGCCGACCAGGTCGCGGTGGGGGAGCAGTGGATCCGCTTCAGCCGCAGCGGGCTGGACGACGTCGAGTTCCTGCTCGCCGCCAACTCGGGCTCCGAGCCGCGACCCCTGCACAAGGGTGCCTCGGGCGGCGAGCTCTCCCGGGTGATGCTGGCCGTCGAGGTCTGCCTCGCCGGGACGAGTCCCGTCCCGACCTTCGTGTTCGACGAGGTCGACTCCGGCGTGGGTGGCGCCGCAGCCGTGGAGATCGGGCGACGCCTGGCCACCCTCGCCGACCAGGCCCAGGTCCTGGTCGTCACCCACCTTCCCCAGGTCGCGGCGTTCGCAGATCGCCATGTCCTGGTGGAGAAGTCCAGCGACGGCACCGTCACGACCTCGGGACTGGTGACCCTCGACGACGCGGGCCGTGAGAGGGAACTCTCGCGGATGCTCGCTGGCCTCTCGGAGTCCGACACCGCCCTCGCCCACGCGCGCGAACTGCTCGATGTGGCGCGGCGGCGTGCAGGCTGAGCAATCACCGCGTAGAATGGAATCCCGTGAACACGGCGCCCGGTAGTGGTACGAATCGACAGGCAAAACACCTCTTCGTGACCGGGGGCGTCGCCTCCTCCCTCGGCAAGGGTCTGACTGCTTCCAGTCTCGGTCGTCTGCTGCGCTCGCGTGGCCTTCGGGTCACCATGCAGAAGCTGGACCCCTATCTCAACGTCGACCCCGGAACGATGAACCCGTTCCAGCACGGTGAGGTGTTCGTCACCAACGACGGCGCCGAGACCGACCTCGACATCGGTCACTATGAGCGGTTCCTCGACACCGATCTCAGCCAGATCGCCAATGTCACGACCGGGCAGGTCTACTCGACGGTGATCGCCAAGGAGCGCAAGGGCGAGTACCTCGGCGACACCGTCCAGGTGATCCCGCACATCACCAACGAGATCAAGGAACGGATCCTGGCCATGGGCCACGGAACCGGTGCCGACGCGGTGGACATCGTGATCACCGAGGTCGGCGGCACGGTCGGCGACATCGAGTCCCTGCCCTTCCTCGAGGCCGCCCGCCAGGTGCGTCACGACATCGGTCGCGACAACTGCTTCTTCCTGCACGTCTCGCTGGTCCCGTTCATCGGTCCGTCCGGTGAGCTGAAGACCAAGCCGACCCAGCACTCTGTGGCCGCCCTGCGCCAGGTCGGCATCCAGCCCGACGCGGTGGTGTGCCGCGCCGACCGTGAACTGCCGGACAGCATCAAGAAGAAGATCTCGCTGATGTGCGACGTCGAGCAGGAGGCCGTCGTCACGGCCGCCGACGCGCCCTCGATCTACGACATCCCCAAGGTCCTGCACCGTGAGGGCCTGGACGCCTACGTCGTACGACGTCTCAACCTGCCGTTCCGCGACGTCGACTGGACGCTGTGGGACGACCTGCTCCGCCGGGTGCACCACCCCAAGGAGGACGTCACGATCGCGCTGGTCGGCAAGTACATCGACCTCCACGACGCCTACCTCTCGGTGGCCGAGGCGCTGCGCGCCGGTGGGTTCGCCCACGAGGCCAAGGTCCACCTCAAGTGGGTCGCCTCGGACGAGTGCGAGAGCCAGCCCGGCGCAGCCAAGCAGCTGGCCGACGTCGACGCCATCTGCGTGCCCGGTGGCTTCGGCATCCGCGGCCTCGAGGGCAAGCTCGGCGCACTCACCTACGCCCGCGCGCACGGGATCCCCACCCTGGGCCTGTGCCTGGGCCTGCAGAGCATGGTCATCGAGTACGCCCGCACCGAGCTCGGCCTCACCAAGGCGGGATCGACGGAGTTCGACCCGGACACCCCGGAGCCGGTCATCGCGACGATGGAGGAGCAGAAGTCCATCGTCGAGGGCGGCGGCGACCTGGGTGGCACGATGCGACTGGGCCTCTACCCGGCCCGGCTGACCCCGGGCTCGCTCGCGGCCGAGGCCTACGGCGCCGAGCTGATCGAGGAGCGTCACCGGCACCGCTACGAGGTGAACAACGCCTACCGCGCGCAGCTGGAGGAGGCTGGGCTGGTGTTCTCCGGGATCAACCCCGACCTCGACCTGGTCGAGTTCGTCGAGCTGCCGCGCGACGTGCACCCCTACTACGTCGGGACCCAGGCGCACCCCGAGCTCCGCTCGCGCCCGACGCGTCCGCACCCGCTCTTCGCCGGTCTGGTCGGCGCGGCGCTCGCCCGTCAGCGGGAGACGCGTCTGGAGATCGACGAGTCCGGCCTCCATCCCGATCCGGTCGACGAGTGACGACCGGAGCCTGAGGTGCTCGGCGACGTCCCGGAGTCCTGGCCGGTCGAGTCGAGCACCGACGTGCACCGCGACTCGTGGGTGCTCGCGCTGCGTTCGGACCGGGTACGCCGCCCGGGGGACCACGGCGAGGAGCCCTTCCGGCGGCTCGTGGTCGAACACCCCGGTGCTGCCGTGGTGCTGGCCATCGACGACCAGGACCGCGCGCTGTGCATCCGGCAGTACCGCCACGCGGCGCAGCACCGGCTGGTGGAGCTGCCCGCCGGTGTGTGCGACCACGACGGGGAGGACCCCGAGCAGGTCGCCCGCCGCGAGCTGCGGGAGGAGGCCGCGCTGCAGGCCGAGCGCTGGACCCACGTGCTGTCGACGTACAGCTCACCCGGCTACTCCGCGGAGCGGATCCACTACTTCCTCGCCGAGGGGCTCTCGCCCGCGGACCGTGGCGACTTCGTGCTCGAGCACGAGGAGGCCGAGCTGGAAGAGGTCTGGGTCCCGTTCGCCGAGCTGGTGGAGGCGGTCCTGAGCGGCGCGATCGCCGACGGACCGGTGGTCCAGGTCGTGCTGGCCTGCCACGTCCTGCGTGAACGGGCTCGTACGGCGTGAGCGAGCTCGACGCCATCGACGCGGCGATCGTCCGCGAGCTGCAGCAGGACGCGCGGCTCGCGAACAACGTGCTCGCCGCGCGGGTGGGCATCGCCCCCTCGACCTGTCACGGTCGGGTGCGCAGCCTGTTCGAGCGCGGCGTGATCCGCGGAGCCCATGCCGAGGTCGACCAGGCCAGCATCGGTCGCCCGCTGCAGGCGATGATCTCGGTGCGCCTGCGCCCTCATGCCCGCGGTGAGCTGAGCGCGTTCGCCCTGTCGATGGCGGGTCTGCCCGAGGTGCTCAACGTCTACTTCCTCGCTGGCGCCGACGACTTCCTGATCCACGTGGCGACCGCAGGCTCCGAGGAGCTGCGCGAGTTCGTCCTGCACCACCTCAGCGGAACCCGCGACGTCGCGATGACCGAGACGAGCCTGATCTTCGAACATCTCCGCGGTGGCGCCGAATCCGGTTCAGCACAGCGAACCACGCCGGTGCCACCGTCGACGATCTGAGCGTTCTTCGGCCGATCTGCGAATAATCGATCCGAGCACTAGCGCGATGCTCGACTGATCTTCAGTATTTCCTTCCACCAGGGAATCCAGGTCGGATGCCCGCGGCCAGGAGGGTGTCCCCATGCGCGTCGGTGTCGCGAAGGAAGTCAAGAACCACGAGTACCGGGTGGCGATCACGCCGATCGGTGTGCACGAGCTGGTCGCGCACGGTCATGAGGTGATGATCCAGGCGGGTGCCGGGGTGGGTTCCTCGATCGAGGACGCTGACTACGTCGCGGCCGGCGCCACGATCGCGCCGGACGCGGACGCGGTGTGGGGTGCGGCCGAGATGGTGATGAAGGTCAAGGAGCCGGTCGCCGAGGAGTACCACCGGATGCGGGAGGGGCAGGTGCTCTTCACCTATCTCCACCTCGCGGCCGACAAGCGGTTGACCGAGGAGCTGCTGGCCCGCAAGGTGACCGGTGTCGCCTACGAGACGGTCCAGCTTCCCTCGGGAGGACTGCCGCTGCTCTATCCGATGTCGGAGGTCGCTGGTTGCCTCGCGCCCCAGGTCGGCGCGCACGCCCTGATGAAGGCCCAGGGCGGTCGTGGCGTGTTGATGGGCGGCGTCGGTGGCGTGTCCAACGCCAAGGTCGTGATCATCGGTGCCGGTGTCTCGGGCCAGAACGCCGCCAACATCGCGCTCGGCATGGGTGCGGACGTGACGCTGCTCGACACCGATCTCGACAAGCTGCGGATGTCGTTCTGGCGCTACGACAACCGGGTGCACGGACTGGCGAGCTCGAGGCTCGCGCTGGAGCAGCAGGTGATGGCAGCCGACATGGTCATCGGTGCCGTGCTGATCCCCGGTGCCGCGGCGCCGAAGCTGGTGTCGAACGAGCTGGTCTCGCGGATGAAGCCTGGCTCGGTGCTCGTCGACATCGCGGTCGACCAGGGTGGTTGCTTCGAGGACACCCGTCCCACGACGCACGCCGACCCGACCTACCAGGTCCACAACTCGACGTTCTACTGCGTGGCGAACATGCCCGGTGCGGTGCCGAACACCTCGACCTACGCGTTGACCAATGCCACGCTGCCGTACGCCGTGGCGCTGGCCAACCGCGGCTGGCGCGAGGCCTGCCGGGCCGACCACAGCCTCGCGTTGGGCCTCAACACCCACGACGGGATGCTCACCAACACCCCGGTCGGCGAAGCGGTGGGTGTCGAGGCAGTGTCCCTGGACGATGCCCTAGCCTGACCGGGTGAGTGGCACAGGGGCGGTGGACCGGGCGGTTCGCACCTATCTGGACCACCTGAGTGTCGAGAAGGGCCTGGCGGCGAACACCCTGACGTCGTACCGCCGGGACCTGAGGCGCTACCGCGAGCACCTGGCGGGCGCCGGCATCGCCGATCTCGACGGCGTGACGGAGTCGACGGTCACCGAGTTCCTGATGAGCCTGCGCGAGGGCAGCGCCGACCACCCGCCGCTGAGCGCGTCGTCGGCAGCCCGGACCGTCGTGGCGGTGCGGGGCTTCCACCGGTTCGCGGTGTCCGACGGACTCGCCCAGCTCGATCCCGCGGCCAGCGTGAAGCCGCCCAGTCCGCCCAAGCGTCTGCCCAAAGCACTGCCACTCGCGGACGTCGAAGCGATCCTCGACGCCGCCGGTGCGCCCGGAACCCCGCTGGCGCTGCGCGATCGGGCCCTGCTCGAGGTGCTCTACGGCACCGGTGCCCGGATCTCCGAGGCGATCGGGCTCGACGTGGACGACGTCAGCGGACTGATCGGTCTGGCCGACGGAGGTGCCGACGACACGGTCCTGCTGAGCGGCAAGGGCGGCAAGGAACGTCTGGTTCCGGTCGGCACCTATGCCCGCGAGGCGCTGTCGGCCTACCTGGTGCGGGGACGGCCGGCGCTCGTCGCGAAGGCGACGCCCGGGCTCTTCCTCAACTCCCGTGGGGGACGACTGTCGCGCCAGTCCGCGTGGGCCGTGCTGGTCAAGGCCGCCGAGCGCGCAGGCGTGACGCGCGATGTCTCTCCGCACACCCTGCGCCACTCGTTCGCCACGCACCTGCTGGACGGCGGCGCCGACGTCCGCGTCGTCCAGGAGCTGCTCGGCCATGCGTCGGTCACCACGACGCAGGTCTACACGCTCGTGACCGTCGACAACCTGCGCGAGGTCTTCGCCACCGCACACCCGAGAGCCCGCGATGCCTGAATCCACCGACGCCACTGCTTCGACCGACGAGGCCTATGACCGGATCCTCGCGCACGCCGAGGCGCAGGGTCTGACGCTCTACGACCACCAGGAGGAGGCGATCCTGTCCCTGCTGGCCGGGGACAACGTCGTCCTGGCGACGCCCACCGGCTCGGGCAAGTCCCTGGTCGCGATCGCGGCGGCGATGGCGGCACAGGCCGACGACCGGGTCAGCTTCTACACCGCTCCGATCAAGGCACTGGTGAGCGAGAAGTTCTTCGACCTCGTCGAGGTCTTCGGCGCCGACGACGTCGGCATGCTGACCGGCGACGTCGCGGTCAACGCCGATGCGCCGATCATCTGCTGCACCGCCGAGGTGCTCGCGAACATCGCCCTGCGCGAGGGTGCCGCAGCCGACGTCGGCATGGTCGTCATGGACGAGTTCCACTTCTACGGCGAGCCCGGGCGGGGCTGGGCATGGCAGGTGCCGCTCATCGAACTGCCGCGCGCCCAGTTCCTGCTGATGTCCGCGACGCTCGGCGATGTCACGGAGCTCGCGGCGGACCTGACCCGACGCAACGGTCGCGCCACCTCGGTGGTCGACGACGCGGAACGCCCCGTGCCGCTCGACTTCGCCTGGTCGCTGGAGCCCATGGGCGACAAGCTCGCCGAGCTCGTGACGACCGGTCAGGGCCCGGTCTACGTCGTGCACTTCACCCAGGCCGCTGCCGTCGATCACGCGGTGTCGCTGCTCGCCGGTCCGGGGCGTCTCGACACGGTCCTGCCGAAGGACCGCAAGGAGCAGATCGCCGAGCGGATCGCCGGCGTGCGCTTCGCTGCCGGGTTCGGCAAGACCCTGAGCAAGCTGCTGCGCCAGGGCATCGGCGTCCACCACGCCGGGATGCTGCCTCGTTACCGGCGTCTGGTCGAGCAGCTGGCGCAGGCCGGCCTGCTCACCGTCATCTGCGGCACGGACACCCTCGGCGTCGGCATCAACGTGCCCATCCGCACGGTCCTGTTCACCGGACTGGCGAAGTTCGACGGCAGCCGCCAACGGGTGCTGCGGACCCGCGAGTTCCTGCAGATCGCCGGCAGGGCGGGCCGAGCGGGCTTCGACACGGCCGGCTACGTCGTCGTCCAGGCTCCGGAGCACATCATCGACAACGAGAAGGCGAAGGCGAAGGCAGCCGCCAAGAACGCTGCGATGAGTGAGCAGCAACAGGCCAAGCGCGCGTCCAAGGCGCAGCTGCGCAAGCCGCCCGCCGGCACCGTCGTGTGGAGCGAACAGACCTTCGACAAGCTGGTCGCCGGGCGTCCCGAGGCGCTGAAGTCGCAGATGAAGGTCGACAACGGGATGCTCGTGAACGTCCTGTCCCGCGAGGAGGACGCGTTCCCGGTCATGCGCCGGCTGTTGATGGACAACCACGAGGACCGCAAGACCCAGCTCCGCCTCGCCCAGCGCGCCGTGCGGCTGGCGCGCAGCCTGGTCCGGTCCGAGGTCCTGACCCGGTTGGACGAGGTCGACTCCTTCGGGCGCCGGTTCGTGCTCACCGAGGCCCTGCCGGTCGACTTCGCCCTCAACCAGCCGCTGTCGCACTTCGCGCTGGCCGTCCTCGACGTGCTCGACCCGGACAGCGAGACCTTCATGCTCGACGTGGTCTCGGTGGTGGAGTCGACCCTGGAGGCGCCACGGCCGTTGCTGATGGCCCAGCGCCACGCGGCGCGCGGTGACGCGATCGCGGCGCTGAAGGCCGATGGGGTCGAGTACGACGAGCGGATGGCCCTGATCGAGGAGATCAGCTGGCCCGAGCCGCTCTCCGAGCTCCTCGAGCCGCTCTTCGAGACCTACCGGGAGCGGCACCCGTGGCTCTCGCCCGATGCCCTGGCCCCGAAGTCGGTCGTGCGCGCCATGTGGGAACAGGGGATGGGCTTCACGGACCTCGTGTCGCGCTACCAGGTGGCACGCTCCGAGGGTCTGGTCCTGCGCTACCTGACCGACGCCTACCGCGCCCTGCGCCAGACCGTCGCGCAGGCGCACCGGACCGAGGAGCTGGAGCTGCTCATCGAGTGGCTCGGGGAGACCGTGCGCCAGGTCGACTCCTCCCTGCTCGACGAGTGGGAGGCGCTCGCCGACCCGTCGCACGCGACCACGGCGGTCAGCCATCACGAGCCCCCGCCGCCACCCCGCCCGCTCAGCCAGCAGGGTCGGGTCTTCGACGTCATGGTCCGCAACGCGATGTGGCGCCGGGTCGAGCTGGTCGCCCGCGACGAGGTACCCGCGCTCGCGGTTCTCGACGAGGACGCCGAGTGGGGCGAGGCCGAGTGGGACCAGGCGATCGAGGCCTACTACGCCGAGCACGACCGGCTGGCGACCGACGGCGACGCCCGTGGCCCGGCCCTCCTGGCCATCGAGAAGCAGCCCGGACGCTGGGTCGCGACCCAGACGTTGCACGACCCGGAGGGCGATCACGACTGGGTGATCCGGGCCGAGATCGACCTCGCCGCCAGCGACGAGGCCGGCGAGGCCGTCGTACGCACCCTCGAGATGGCCTGCCTGACCGGCTGAGCGGCGCGTCGGTGCCCGCGTCCGCAATGTCTCCGTGTCGACATTGTTGGATGAAGGAGTCCCGGGCTCTGGGGAAGGAGCCCGCAACCACTCCACGACAAAAGGTGAGGGCGATGGTCGGTATCTATGGAGGATCCAGTGCACCCGACATGCCACCGCGGGTGCAGATCCCGTTGGGCTCGGAGGATGCCATGACATTGCAGTTCCCGACTTCGGACGACGTCTCGGAGTCCGAGGGACCGGCCGCGAAGGCGTCCGGCTCCTCGAAGCTCGGCCCGACGGGCCGGCCGATGCCGAGCTTCCCGGTGCCGAAGCCGATCGAGGTCCACGGCCAGGCCCGGGTGGTCTCGATGTGCAACCAGAAGGGCGGCGTCGGCAAGACGACGACCACGATCAACCTGGGTGCCGCCCTGGCCGAGTTCGGCCGCAAGGTGCTCCTGGTCGACTTCGACCCGCAGGGCTCGCTCTCCGTCGGTCTCGGCCTGAACCCGCACGAGATGGACAGCACCATCTACAACCTGCTGCTGGACCGCGACACGACGCTGGCCGACGTGGTCGTGCCGTCCGGGATCCCCGGCATGGACCTCCTGCCGTCCAACATCGACCTGTCGGCGGCCGAGGTGCAGCTCGTGCACGAGGTCGCCCGCGAGCAGACGCTGCAGCGCGTGCTGGCGCCCGCCCTGGCGGACTACGACATCATCCTGATCGACTGCCAGCCCTCGCTGGGCCTGCTGACGGTCAACGCCCTGACGGCCTCGCACGGCGTCATCGTCCCGCTGGAGTGCGAGTACTTCGCGCTGCGCGGTGTGGCGCTGCTCAAGCAGACCATCGACAAGGTCAAGGAGCGGCTCAACCCCGCCCTGGAGATCGACGGCGTGCTCGGCACGATGTACGACGGCCGCACGCTGCACGGACGCGAGGTGCTCGAGCGTCTGGTGCAGGCCTGGGGTGACCAGGTCTTCCACACCGTCATCCGCCGGACCGTGAAGTTCTCCGACTCGACCGTGGCCGGGGAGCCCATCACGTCGTACGCCTCGTCCTCGAGCGGCGCGGAGGCCTATCGGCAGCTCGCGAGGGAGGTGGCGCTGCGGTGGCCCGACGCGTGAGCCTGCCCAACGCCGACGACCTGTTCCGGGCGACCTCGGAGCCTGCGGTCCGTGCGGTGCCCGACCCGCCCGCCGCGGCCGCCCAGAAGGGACCGAGCGGACGGATCCGGCACGACGAGAAGATCACTGTCTACGTCACCGCCACCGAGCTGATGGCGCTCGAACAGGCCCGGCTGACGTTGCGCGGCGAGCACGGCCTGGTCGTGGACCGTGGCCGGCTGGTGCGCGAGGCGCTGCACCTGGTCCTGGAGGAGCTGGAGTCCGGGGGAGAGGACTCCGCGCTGGTCAGGCGCCTGCGTGAATGACGACACCGAGCTCGCCGGGGAGCCCTCCACGGGCTTCGCAGTCCACCTGGCGAACTTCGAGGGCCCGTTCGACCTCCTGCTGAGCCTGATCTCCAAGCACAAGCTGGACGTCACGGAGATCTCGCTCTCCTCGGTCACCGACGAGTTCATCGCGCACATCAAGAACCTCCCGGATGCCGACCTGGAGGAGACGACGTCCTTCCTGCTGGTCGCGGCGACCCTGCTCGACCTCAAGGCCGCACGGCTCCTGCCGCAGGGCGACGTCGAGGACGAGGAGGACCTGGCGCTGCTGGAGGCGCGGGACCTGCTCTTCGCGCGCCTGCTGCAGTACAAGGCCTACAAGCAGGTGGCCGCGGTCATGGACCGGCGGCTGCAGGCCGAAGCGCTGCGCTTCCCCCGTGCGGTCGGCCTCGAGGAGAGGTTCGCGGGTCTGCTGCCCGAGGTGCTGATCGGGATCGGGCTCGAGGCCTTCGCCGCACTCGCGGCCCGGGCGATGGAGCCCAAGGCCGAGCTCGAGTTCAACCTCCACCACATCCACGCGCCCACGGTCAGCGTGCGCGAGCAGGCCGTGATCGTGGCCGACCGGCTGCGGCGCAGCGGCACGATGACCTTCCGGGCGCTGTGCGGCGACTCGCCGGACACGTTGACCACCGTCGCCCGCTTCCTCTCGCTGCTCGAGCTGTTCCGCGAGGGCGCCGTCGCGTTCGACCAGGTCACCCCGCTCGGTGAGCTCACCGTGCGGTGGACCGGGGACGAAGAGGTCGATGTCGGCGACCTGATCACCGACGAGTTCGACGGAGCGCCCGTCCCCGACGAGGCCCCCAGCACCGAGGAGACACCCGACGATGACTGATGCACCTGACGAGGCGCTCGCCGTCCCGCTCGCGGCCCTGCGCCCCGCCCTCGAGGCGGTGCTGATGGTCGCTGACCAACCACTGGACCTGCTGTCCCTGGCCACAGCCGTCGGCTACCCCTCGCCCGAGGTGTCCGAGGCGCTGCTCGCGCTCGCGGGGGAGTACGACGAGCAGGGCCGCGGCTTCGAGCTGCGCAACGTCGCCGGTGGGTGGCGCTACTACACCCGCGAGGAGTTCGCCCCGGTCGTCGAGGCCTTCGTGCTCGAGGGCCAGCAGGCCAGGCTCACCCAGGCGGCGCTGGAGACGCTGGCGGTCGTGGCCTACCAGCAGCCGGTGTCGCGCGCGCGGGTCTCGGCGGTACGCGGTGTCAACGTCGACGGCGTGATGCGTACGCTGATCAGTCGCGGACTCGTCGAGGAGGCCGGCCGCGACGGGGAGCACGGCGCCACGCTGTACCGCACCTCGTCGTACTTCCTCGAGCGGATCGGCATCGTCTCCCTGGACGAGCTGCCCGATCTCGCTCCGCACCTCCCCGACCTGGCCGACGTCGAGGAGGAGCTGGCGCCGAGCCAGCCGATTGACCAGGAACCTGTGGAAGGAACCCATTGACCCGCGAGATCGCCGTTGACGAGGACGGCCTGATCCGACTGCAGAAGCTGCTCGCCACCTCCGGCGTCGCCTCGCGCCGCAAGTGCGAGGAGCTGATGCTCGAGGGTGAGGTCGAGGTCGACGGCGAGGTCGTCACCCGACTCGGCACCAAGGTCGATCCCCGCACCGCGGTGATCAAGGTGTCCGGCAAGCGTCTCCCGCCCGTGTCCGATCACGTCTACCTCGTGCTCAACAAGCCGCGCGGTGTGGTCTCGACGATGTCGGACCCCGAGGGACGCAAGACCCTCACCGACTTCCTCGGCAACCGTCGCGAGCGCCTGTTCCACGTCGGCCGGCTCGACACCGACACCTCCGGCCTGCTGTTGCTGACCAACGACGGGGAGTTCGCGCACCGCATGGCGCACCCGTCCTTCGAGGTCGAGAAGACCTACGTCGCCGAGGTCGCCGGCCGGCTCGCGAAGGGAACTGTCGCCGACCTGCTCGCGGGGGTCACCCTCGAGGACGGTCCGGTGCAGGTCCGCCGGGCACGGGTCATCGACACCGCCGCCGAGAAGTCGATCATCGAGCTGGTCATCCACGAGGGCCGCAACCGGATCGTGCGCCGCCTGCTCGACCAGGTCGGCCACCCGGTGCGGCAGCTGAGCCGCACGAAGTTCGGTCCGATCGAGCTCGGCACGCTCAGCGGGGGAACCCTGCGCGAGCTGAGCGACGACGAGCTCGGACAGCTGCTGGACCTGGTGGGTCTGTGAGCGAGCAGGCCACTCCGACCGGTGGGGGCAGCCTGGTCGGACCGGTCGAGATCGTGGGAACCGGCCTGATCGGGACCTCGATCGCGCTCGCCTGTCGGCGCGCGGGCCTCGAGGTCCTGCTCACCGACACCTCGCCCGACCACGTCCGCACGGCCACCGGGCTCGGTGCGGGTCGTCCGCGCGCGGCCGGCGACGTGCCGCAGGTGGTCGTGGTCGCCGTACCCCCGGACGCGCTGGGCTCCGCGGTCGGTGCCGCCCTCGACGCCGCAGGTCCCGAGACCGTCGTGACCGACGTCGGCAGCGTGAAGGCGGCTCCGCTGGCTGCGGTCCAGGGCCACCCGGCGCTGAGTCGGTACGTCGGGAGCCACCCGATGGCCGGGACGGAGCACTCGGGTCCGCTCTCGGCGAGCGCAGCCCTGTTCGACGGCCGCCCCTGGGCAGTCACGCCCGGTCCCTCGTCGACCCCGTCGGCCGTGCGCCAGGTCGAGGCGCTGGTGCTGCTCTGTGGCGCGGTCCCGGTCCACCTGAGCCCGAGTGAGCACGACCGGGCCGTCGCCCGGACCTCGCACGTCCCCCACCTGATGGCCTCCCTGGTCGCTGGCACCCTCGCGGGCGCCCCCGCCGAGCACCTCGCGCTCTCCGGCACCGGCGTGCGTGACGTGACCCGGGTCGCGGGCGGGGACCCCCGTCTCTACAGCCAGATCATCGGCGGCAACGCCACGGCGGTCGCCAACCTGCTCGCCGAGGTGCGTGACCGGCTGGACCTGGTCCTGGAGGCCGTCGCCGGCGGTGACCGGGCGGGCCTCGAGTCGCTGCTGGGCTTCGGCCAGGCCGGGACCCGGGTGATCCCGGGCAAGCACGGCGTGGCCCCGCAGCCCATGGCGGCGGTCCGGGTCGCCGTCCCCGACCATCCGGGCGAGCTCGCCCGGCTCTTCGCCGATGCCGGCGCGAGCGGCGTCAACATCGAGGACGTCCGGATCGACCACGACCCGGGCCGACCGGTCGGGCTGGTCGAGCTGGACGTCGTCGCGGTCCGTGCCGACGAGCTCCGGGCGGCGCTGGAGTCGAAGGGCTGGACGGTTCCCTGAGCCGGTCACCGGTAGTCTGCGGGCCGTGAACGTGCCGAAGAGTGTCGTGGTTGCCGTTGACGGGACGTCCGGATCGGGCAAGTCGAGCACGTGCCGTGCGGTCGCCGACCGCGTCGGTCTGCGCTACCTCGACACCGGTGCGCAGTACCGCGCGATGACGTGGTGGATGCTCGCTGCCGGCGTCGACGTCCACGATCCTGCTGCCGTCGCGGCACGGGCCGGGGAGCCGGTCCTGGTGTCCGGCACGGATCCTCTGGGGCCGACGATCACCGTCGACGGTCGCGACGTGTCGGTCGAGATCCGCAGCGACGAGGTCAACGGCGCGGTCTCGCCGGTCAGCACGGTCCCTGAGGTGCGTTCCCGCCTGGTCGCCCTGCAGCGTGAGCTGGTCGGCGCCGGCGGCATCGTCGTCGAGGGCCGCGACATCGGCTCCGTGGTGTGGCCCGAGGCCGAGGTCAAGATCTACCTGACGGCCGACCCCGCGGCACGTGCCGCGCGCCGGGCCCTCGAGAACGACACCTCCGACGTCGCCGCCACGCAGGAGTCCCTCCTGGCCCGCGACAAGATCGACTCCGGCCGGGCGGTGGCCCCGCTGACCATGGCCGACGGCGCCGTCCACATCGACTCCACGGACCTGACCCTCGACGAGGTCGTCGAGCTGGTGGTGGGCCTGGTGATGGAGCGCGAGTGAGCGCCCATCGCGAGTCGCCGCGCAGCGACACCGTGCGGCCTCCCGCCCGGTGGCTGCTGCGCGGTGCCCGACCGACGGCCCGTTGGCTCATCCAGCGGCGCTGGGACGTCCACGTGCACCATCGCGAGAGGTTCCCCGCGACCGGACCGGTCGTGGTGGCCGGCAACCACGTCGGTTTCATCGACGGCCCGCTGATGGCGATCTTCGCTCCGCGGCCGGTGCACGCGCTGACCAAGGAGGAGATGTTCCGCGGCGGGCTCGGCTGGTTCCTCAGGCGGGCCGGGCAGGTGCCGTTGGACCGGTTCCACACCGACCCGCGTGCGGTCCGCACGGCCCTCCACGTGCTGCGCGAGGGCAACCCGGTGGGTGTGTTCCCCGAGGGCACCCGCGGACCGGGGGACCTCGAGGAGTTCCACACCGGAGCGGCCTATCTCGCGCTCGTGACCGGCGCCCCCGTCGTACCCCTGACCTTCATCGGGAGCCGCGAACCGGGTGGTTCGAGCAGCTCGCTCCCGGCCAAGGGGCAGCGCATCGATGTGGTGGTCGGCAAGGCGATGTCCGTCGATGCTGTGTCCTGGCCCCGGACGCGAGACAATGTTCGTCTGATGTCGGCTGCCCTCCAGGCGCACATGCGCAGTGGGCTGGCCGATGCCCTGGACGAGACGGGGCGGAGCCTGCCCGGCCCGCTCCCGCAAGGAGACACAGATGAGTGACGTTCCCGTGGTGGCCGTCGTCGGCCGCCCGAACGTCGGCAAGTCGACGCTGGTAAACCGTATCCTCGGCCGCCGCGAGGCAGTCGTGGAGGACGTTCCCGGTGTGACCCGGGACCGCGTGTCCTACGACGCCGAGTGGAGCGGACGGGCGTTCACCGTCGTCGACACCGGCGGCTGGGACCCCGACGCCCGCGGCCTGGCCGAGCGGATCAAGGAACAGGCGGAGATCGCCGTCAGCCTGGCCGATGCCGTGCTGTTCGTCGTCGACGCCACGATCGGGATCACCGACGCAGACGAAGCCGTGGTGCGCGTCCTGCGCAAGTCCGGCAAGAACGTCGTCCTCGCCGCCAACAAGGTCGACGACGAGCGGGCGGAGGCCCAGGCGTTCGGCCTGTGGAACCTCGGTCTCGGCGAGCCGCACATGGTCTCGGCGCTGCACGGTCGAGGCTCGGGCGACATGCTCGACGCCATCCTGGCCGTCCTGCCGGACGCCCCCGAGCACAGCCCGACCGAGGTCGGCGGCCCGCGACGGATCGCCATCGTCGGACGCCCCAACGTCGGCAAGTCCTCGCTGCTCAACCAGCTCGCCGGTGAGAACCGGGTCGTCGTCGACAACGTCGCCGGCACGACCGTCGACCCCGTCGACGAGCTGGTCGACCTCGGTGGCGAGACCTGGCGCTTCATCGACACCGCGGGCATCCGCAAGCGGGTCAAGGAGGCCTCGGGCCACGAGTACTACGCCTGGCTGCGCACCTCGACCGCCATCGAGCGGGCCGAGGTCTGCGTGCTGGTCCTCGCCGGCAACGAGTCGGTCGCCGAGCAGGACATCCGGATCCTGCAGGAGGTCCGCGAGGCGGGCAAGGCCCTGGTCATCGCGTTCAACAAGTGGGACCTCGTCGACGCCGAGCGTCGCTACTACCTCGACCGCGAGATCGAGCGCGACCTGGTGCAGGTGCAGTGGGCGCCGCGGATCAACATCACCGCGAAGACCGGCTGGCACATCGACCGGATCGTCCCGGCGCTGAACCGGGCCATCGAGGGCTGGGAGACCCGGATCTCGACCGGCTCCTTCAACGCCTTCCTCGGCCGCATCGTCGCCGAGCACCCGCACCCCGTGCGCGGTGGCAAGCAGCCGCGCATCCTGTTCGGCAGCCAGGTGCAGAGTGCGCCGCCGGTGTTCAAGCTGTTCACCACCGGCAAGCTCGACGCGGGCTACGAGCGGTTCATCGAGCGTCGTCTGCGCGAGGAGTTCGGGTTCGTCGGTACGCCGATCGAGATCAAGGTCCAGCCGCGGGAGAAGCGCGGGCGGAAGTAGGCGGAGTTGTTGCGGTTTGGTCCCAAACCGCAACAATTCGGGGCCTGGAGCTGCGGTTCCTGCCCAATCGGTGACTCGACGAGCCCTGCCAACGGGTGGACGTGGTCTTGCATCGTTCGAACATGTGTTCGATCATGGTGGGGTGAGTGTTCGCCCCCTCGAGATGCCCGAGCCGGCCGACCCGCGTGCGGTCCTCGACCAGCTCCGC
Source organism: Nocardioides sp. Root190 (assembly GCF_001428565.1). Lineage (GTDB taxonomy): Bacteria > Actinomycetota > Actinomycetes > Propionibacteriales > Nocardioidaceae > Nocardioides. The sequence continues at coordinate 21,742 of NZ_LMIA01000012.1, forward strand.
GGGCGGATCCAGGCGCTCCAGGGCGGACCGACCCGGATGCTCGTGCCGACCTTGCCGATGTTCGAGCCACTCGTGCAGCTGCGCACCGGGGGCGTGTACGCCGTGGACTCGTCCAGCCTCGGCATGGGCCTGGCTGCAGGCGCCTCCCGGTCGGGGGAGTGGGTCGGGTTCGCGGGGTGGGACGACTTCGGGGTCGAGGCGGCTCACCAGTGGGGGATCGACCTGTCCCGCACGGTGCTGGTGCCTGCTCCGGGTGAGCACTGGCTCGAGGTGACCGCGGCGCTCGTCGACGTCCTCAAGGTGGTCGTGCTCCGCCCGCCCGGTCCGGTGGATGCGAAGTCGGCGAGCATCATCGATGCCCGGCTGCGGGCGCGATCGGGTGTGCTGGTCGTCCAGGGGGAGTGGCCGCGATGCGAGCTGCGCCTCACCGCCGAGCAGACCACCTGGAGCGGCATCGGTGACGGACGTGGCCGGCTGCGCGAGCGGCAGGTCGCGATGGTGGCCCGCGGCTCCGGGGGTGCGCCGAGGCGCGCCGTCGTGGTGCTGTGATGTGCCCGTGGCCTGATGTGCCCGGTGACCTGATGTGCCCGGTGGCCTGATGCGCACGATGGTCCTGTGGTGCCCCGACTGGTCGGTGACCGCGGGTCTGCTGGAGCTGGCCGACGAGCAGGGCGACTCGCCCGTGACCGTGGCGGCGCCGGCCGTCGTACTCGCCAACAACAAGGTGGTCGTCTGCAACACCGCCGCCCGTTCCGAGGGGGTACGGCGTGGTCAGCGTCGCCGCGACGCCCAGGCGCGCTGTCCGGAGGTGGTGCTGCTGAGTGCCAATCCGGCTCGTGACGCCCGCTGGTTCGAACCGGTCCTCTCGGCCGTCGAGGAGGTGCGCCCCGGGGTGGCTCCGTTGCGGCCGGGGATGCTGGCGGTGCCTGCGCCCGGGCGCTACTTCGCGCGGGCCGGCCTCAGCGGGGAGGAGGCGGCAGCAGCGGTCCTGGCCGAGCACCTCGTCGGTGCCGGTGTGTGGGACTGCCGGTTCGGGTCGGCCGACGACCTCTACACCGCCGAGCGCGCGGCGCGCCTGGCCACGGCGCAGGCGTGCACGGTCGTGCCGGTCGGCGGTTCGGCGCTCTTCCTGCGCGGGCTCCCGGTCACGGTGCTCGCTGACGACGGGCCCGAGGGTGCCGAGCTGGCGGACCTGCTGCGCCGGCTGGGGCTGGTGCTCCTCGGCGACTTTGCTGCCCTCTCGGGTGCCTCGGTCAGCAACCGCTTCGGCAGCTACGGCATGGACGTGTGGCGTCGTGTGCACGGCGAGGAGGTCTCCCGGCTCGCCTCCCGGACCCCGCCCCCCGAGCTGGCGTGCGAGATCTCCTTCGAACCGCCCCTGGAATCTGCCGAGGCGGTCACCTTCAGTGTGCGCACCACCGCGGAACGGTTCATCGCCGGGCTCGCGGACCGGCAGCTGGTCGCCACCGGAGTCCGGGTCGAGGCGGAGTTCGAGGACATCGGCCACGGTGGGGGTGTTTCGGCCCGCACCTGGCTGCACCCGCGCTGCTTCACCTCCCGCGACCTGGTGGATCGCGTGCACTGGCAGCTGCAGGCAGGCATGGCGACCTCTGGCCTGCGCAGCCGCAAGACGACGGGGGAGCGGATCGACGCGCCGGTCACCCTCGTCCGCTTCCTGCCCGACACGGTGGAGCCGGCCGGTGACCATGCCGACGGCCTGTGGGGTGGTGGCGCCGACGACCAGGTCGTCCGCGGTGTCGCACGGGTCCAGGCCGTGGTCGGGTACGACGCCGTCCGGGTCCCGGTGCGTCAGGGCGGCCGGAGCGCAGCCGACCGACAGACACTGGTCCCGTGGGGCGAGCGTCCCGTCGGGCTGCGCCCGGTCGATCGGCCGTGGCCCGGGCAGATCCCGGGACCCGCGCCGAGCCGGGTCTTCGCCGAGGGCCGGGAGGCCGAGGTCGTCGACGAGGCGGGCGTCGCCGTCGCGATCACCGCGCGGGGCGTGGTCACCGGAGCGCCGTGGCGCTTCCGGGTCGGCCAGCGTTGGCAGCCCGTCGGATCCTGGGCAGGTCCCTGGCCGGTCGACGAGTCCTGGTGGCTGGGGGCAGGGGCGGGTGGACGCTCGGCGCGCTTCCAGGTCGTCGGGGTCGACGGCAGGGCCTGGCTGCTGCGCTGGACGTCGCCGGGGAGCTGGGCGGCGGAGGCGGCGTACGACTGAACCGGTCGGCTCAGAGGTACTGACCCGCCGTCTGCCGCTCCGGACGCCACGGTCCCGTGCGCGCCTGCGCGACCAGCGCCTCGGTGGTGACCTGGTCCATCGTCTCCAGCACCGTCGCGCGCACCAGCTCCTTGAGGTCGGCGCCCGTCGCCCCGTCCGTGGCACGGGCCACCGCCTCCAGGTCGAGCGGGGCCTCGCACCAGGCGAGATAGCGCTGCAGGATCGAGACCCGGCCCTCGAGGCGGGGCGCCTCCATCTTGATGACGGTGTCGAAGCGGGAGGAGCGGCGCGCTGCCTTGTCGATCTTGCGGTGGTCGTTGGTCGAGGCGATCACCACGACGCCGCTGCGGTCGGCCAGGCCACCGTCCATCACGTTGAGGAACTCGCGCAGCCGGTGCGGGTTGGTCTGACCGCGCTCGCCGGCGATCAGGTCGAGGTCGTCCATCAGGATCAGGCAGGGTGACAGGTCCGCGGCGAGGTCGAACAGCTCGGTCATGTAGTTCTCGGTGACCTGGGTGCCGGGGATCAGCACGGTCGTGCGCCCGCTCAGCTCGTGGGCGACCACGGTGCCGAGCTGGGTCTTGCCGGTGCCCGGGGGACCGACGAGCAGGAGACCGGTGCTCGTGCCCAGGCCCCGCGACGTCAGGTCGTCGGCCAGGTCGAGCACCCGGTGCACCCGGTGATCGATCGTGTGCCACACCGAGTCGTCCAGCTTGAGCAGGTCACGCGACGCAGCCGGCGCGGCCCACCGCTTCAGCACGAGACCGGCGTTGTTGGCGGTGACCCGGTAGGCGCCGCGCCAGTACGGCGACTCGGACGTGCGGCAGGTGCGCAGGAAGGTGTCGAACTGGTCCTGGAGGTCGAAGCCGTCCTCGGCACGCCCCATCAGCTCCACGTCGGTGCCCCACTTGTCCGGGACGATGCGCAGGACGAGGGGAGCCTCCCCGAGCGTCCCGGCGGGCAGCAGCGCGGTCGCCGAGGAGAACGCCCGCACGTCACCGACCGCGCCGGGGATGGTGTGGGTCCGGGCCGGCAGGCGGGGATCCGCCCCGACGAGGTCGAGGCTCCAGCGCGTCTGGGCGTCGTACAGCCAGCGACCGACGGCGTGGGTGACCGGAGTGTCCGGGCACTCGCTCAGCACGACCAGCTCGGTGGCCTCGACGCCGAGTGCGGCGGCGGCGTACTCGTAGCCGGTGGGCGTGGTCGGAGCGCGCCGTGCGAACTCCCGGTCGATGGTGTCGGCCAGCAGTCGGAGGGCAGCGTGGGGCGCCTCCATGTGGAGGTCGAATGCGTCGATGTCGGTCATGGTCACCACCTTCGAGGGAGTCGGGTCGGATCGGGCACAGTTGGACAGTGTGCGCTCGCCCGACCGGTCGACGCCAATGGTTATCCAGGGGTCCGACATGAAGTCCGACATGAAGTCCGGCATGAAGTCCGGCATGAAGCTCGACATGAAGAAGAGCTCGACGCCTACCGTGCGCGTTGCGGTGAGTTCCGGGTCCTCGACCTCGCGCCGCAGGGCTACCTGATGGTCGACGGACAGGGCGACCCGAACACGTCACCGGCCTACGCCGAGGCGATCTCCGCCCTCTACCCGGTGGCCTACGGGCTGAAGTTCGCTTCGAGACGCTGGCTGAGGCTCGCGATGGCGGTCGCCACCACGAGATCTACCTGAGTGATGCCCGCCGGGTGGAGCCGGCCAGGCTGCGCACGATCCTGCGGCAGCCCGTGGTGCCGACTACCAGGTCCTGACCCACACGCAGTGCTCGGAGCCGCGCAGGGCGGCCACGGCCTCGGCCGACAGCGGCTCGGAGGCGTCGGTGACGACGTACCCGAGCCGGTCGCGGGTCGAGAGGTGCTGGCCGACGACGTTGTCACCTGCCTCGGCGAACGCGGCGTTGAGCTCGGCGAGGACGCCGGCCACGTTGTGGTGCAGGAAGCCGATGCGGTGTCCGGGCTCGTAGGTGCCGGGCAGGACGTCGGGCAGGTTGACCGACAGGGCAGTGCTGCCCTCGAGTGCGAACCGGGCGAGCTTCTCGGCCACGAACCAGCCGATCTCCTCCTGCGCCTCCTGGGTCGAGCCGCCGATGTGCGGCGTCAGGATGACGTTGTCGAGGCCGCGCAGCGGGGAGTCGAACGCGTCGCCCTGGGCCTTGGGCTCGGCCGGGAACACGTCGACGGCGGCACCGGCGATGTGGCCCGAGAGCAGGTGGTCGCGTAGCGGCGTGTAGTCGACGACCATGCCGCGGGAGGCGTTGATGAACAGGGCGCGCGGCTTCATGGCGGCGAACTCGGCGGGGCCGAAGAAGCCGGCGTTGCCGGGGCGACCGTCGACGTGGAGGCTGACGACGTCGGCGACGGCGAGCAGCTCCTTGAGGGTGCGCAGGCGGCGCGCGGTGCCGTGGGCGGGACGGTCGGCGGTGTCGTAGAAGACGACGTTCATGCCGAGTGCCTCGGCGACGGTCGACAGCTGGGTGCCGATGTTGCCGTAGCCGACGATGCCGAGGGTGCGTCCCCGCACCTCGTGGCTGCCCTTGGCGGACTTGTCCCACACGCCGTCGTGCATGCGCTGGGTCTTCTCCGGCAGGCGCCGGGCGAGACTGATGATCTCGGCGATGACCAGCTCGACGACGCTGCGCGTGTTGGAGTACGGCGCGTTGAACACGGCGATGCCGCGCTCGGCGGCGGCGACGAGGTCGACCTGGTTGGTGCCGATGCAGAAGCAACCGACGGCGACCAGCTCGCTCGCCTCGGCGAGGACGCGGTCCGTCACGGTCGTGTTGGACCGGATGCCGAGCAGGCTCACGCCGCTGAGGGCGGCGACCAGCTCGTCCTCGGACAGGGAGCCGGCACGGAGTTCCACGTCGTACCCGCGGCCCTCCAGGTACTCGACAGCGGCCGGGTGGATGTTCTCGAGGAGCAGGGCCTTCACGGGACAACCGTAGGGGAGGTCGGGACCTCAGGGCGAAGTGGCGACGCCCCGTGGGCGGCTCAGTGCTGGAGCGTGGGATCCCAGCGGTTGGCGATCAGCTTGAAGCTCGGGGTGTCGTCGAGCGAGGTCATCGCCTCGTAGATGCGCTCGTACTTGGTGGACGCGATCCGCCACGCGCCGTCGGCATCCTTGCGGTAGGTGTCGACGTAGTAGCCGCCGCCGCGGATCTGCACCTTGAAGTCCGGCACGATCACGGTGTCCTCGAACGCCCAGGATCCGGTCGCGGTGTCGCCGTCGACGTCGATCTCGGGGTGGTTGGCGATGTGGATGGTGACGATCCCCGGCCCGAGGTTCTGCGACATGTAGGTCACGACGTCGGCGCGCGAGTCGAAGTGCAGCGGCTGGTCCATCGCCTGGGTGCCGTAGCGGGCGGTGACGTCCTCGGCGAGGCAGTCGCCGAACTCGTCCCACAGCTTCAGGTCGAGGGTGCGGAAGTAGCGGTGCTTGAGGCGCTTGATCTGCTCGATCGCGACGAAGTCCATGGAGAGAGACTAGAACGTGTTTCAGTTCTGGTCGAGGGGTACGTCGCCGCCGGGCGAGGCCGAACTCCCGTCGCCCTCTTGCGTCGAACACCTGTTCGACTAGAGTTGGGTGCATGGCCGCCCCCACCGCACTCCCCTCGTAGGCCGCCATGGGCTGGAACAACCCACCCGTCCCGTGGAGCGAGCTCGAGCGCCGCATGTCCGGTCGAGCGCCGTCGATGGAGGCGCCGGTCTCGCGCCGCAAGCACCCGCGTGCCGAGCCGGAGGACATCAGCCGACCCGACCGCGTGACGCCGTACGCCGAGCTGCACTGCCACAGCCACTTCAGCTTCCTCGACGGGGCGAGCAGCCCCGGCGACCTGGCCCGTGAAGCCACCCGACTCGGGCTGCACGCCCTCGCCCTCACCGACCACGACGGCTTCGCGGGGGCACCGCTGTTCGCCGAGGCGGGGACCGACTACGGCCTGAGGACCGTCTACGGCGCCGAGCTCTCCCTGGGGCTCACCCGCACCCAGAACGGCATCCCCGACCCGGAGGGCAGTCACCTGCTGGTGCTCGCCCGAGGGGTCGAGGGCTACCACCGGTTGTCCGGGGCGATCACCGAAGCCGGTCTGCGGGCGCCCGAGAAGGGCAGCCCCGCCCACGACCTGGACGAGCTCGCTGCGAGGGCGGAGGGCCACTGGCTGGTCCTCACTGGATGCCGCAAGGGGACGGTCCGCCAGGCCCTCGCCGCTCAGGGGCCACGCGCTGCCGCCGCTGAGCTGGACCTGCTCCTCGACCGGTTCGGGCGCGAGCACGTCGTCGTCGAGCTCGTCACCGGTGACCACCCCGGCATCGACGAGACCAACGATCTGCTCACCCGGATCGCCGACGACCGGCGGGTGCCGGTGCTCGCCACCGGCAACGTGCACCACGCCACCCCGGGCGAGCGTCGTCTCGCCGCGGCGATGGCGGCCGTACGAGCCCGGCGGAGCATCGCCGAGCTCGACGGATGGCTCGACCTCTCCGGGGGAGCGCACCTGCGCAGCGGGGAGGAGATGTTGCAGCGCTTCGCGCACCGGCCCGACGCGGTGCACCGCAGCGTCGTACTCGCCGACGAGCTGGCCTTCGACCTGCACAAGGCACAGCCGAAGCTGCCCAAGCAGATGATCCCGGAGGGACACACCCCGATCTCCTGGCTGCGCCACCTCACCGAGATCGGCTTCGCCCAGCGCTACGCCTCCACCCCGCTCGCCGAGCAGGCGCGCCACCGCGTCGACCGCGAGCTCGCCGTGATCGAGGCCAAGGACTTCGCCGGCTACTTCGTGATCGTCCACGACATCGTCGCCTTCGCCCGCAGCCAGGGGATCCTCTGCCAGGGGAGAGGGTCCGCGGCGAGCTCCGCGGTCTGCTACGCCCTCGGGATCACCGCCATCGACTCGGTCTACTTCAACCTCCCCTTCGAGCGCTTCATCTCCCAGCACCGCGACGAAGAGCCCGACATCGACGTGGACTTCGACTCCGACCGCCGCGAGGAGGTCATCCAGTGGGTCTACGACACCTACGGACGGCGCAACGCTGCCCAGGTGTGCAATGTCGTGAGCTACCGCCCACGGATGGCGGTGCGCGACGCGGCGAAGGCACTCGGCTTCTCGCCCGGCCAGCAGGACGCGTGGTCGAAATCGATCGATGGGTGGGGCAGTGAGGTCGAGAAGGGTCTGGGCATCCCCGACCAGGTCGCCACCCTCGCCGAGGAGCTGATGGGAGCGCCACGACACCTCGGCATCCACTCCGGCGGCATGGTCCTCACCGAGCGCCCGATCGGCGAGGTCTGTCCGATCGAGAAGGCACGGATGCCCGGACGCACCGTGCTGCAGTGGGACAAGGACGGCTGCGAGTCCATGGGGCTGGTGAAGTTCGACCTCCTCGGCCTCGGCATGCTCGGCGCGCTGGACCACATGATGCGGCTGGTGGAGGAGCACACCGGCCGGCGTTGGAGCCTCGAGACGTTGCCGCGCGAGGAGTCCGAGGTCTACGACATGCTCTGTCGCGCCGACTCGATCGGCGTCTTCCAGGTCGAGTCCCGTGCCCAGATCGGCACCCTGCCGAGGCTGAAGCCCCGCTGCTTCTACGACCTCGCCATCGAGATCGCCCTCATCCGTCCCGGGCCGATCCAGGGCGGCGCCGTGCATCCCTACATCCGGCGGGCCACCGGGCGTGAACCGGTCACCTACGACCACCCGAGCCTGCGTCCGATCCTCGAGCGCACCCTCGGCGTCCCGCTCTTCCAGGAGCAGCTGATGCAGATGGCGGTCGCGCTCGGCGACTGCACGCCCGACGACGCCGACCTGCTGCGCCGCGCGATGGGGTCCAAGCGGGGCGTCGAGCGGATCGAACGGGTCAAGGACAGGCTCTACCAAGGCATGGCGAAGAAAGGCATCACCGGCGACCTCGCCGACGGGATCTACGTCAAGATCCTCTCCTTCGCCGGCTTCGGCTTCGCCGAGTCCCACTCACTCAGCTTCGCGCTGCTGGTCTACGCCTCCTCCTGGTTCAAGCTGCGCTACCCGGCAGCCTTCCTCGCCGGTCTGCTCCGCAACCAGCCGATGGGCTTCTACTCGCCCCAGTCGCTCGTCGCCGACGCTCGCCGCCACGGTGTCACCGTGCTGCCGCCGGACATCGGGCTCTCCGGTGCCAAGGCCGGGCTGGAACGCTGTGAGGCGCACGGTCGCGACCGGCACCGGTACGACGACGGACTGGCCGTCCGGCTCGGGCTCGACGCCGTGAAGGGGATCGGCAGCGAGCTCGCCGAGCGCATCGTCGAAGAGCGTCGCACCTCGCCGTACGACGACCTGCGTGACCTGTCCCGGCGCGCCGGCCTCACCACGACGCAGCTGGAGGCGCTGGCCACCGCCGGTGCATTCGACGGACTGGGCCTCGAGCGTCGCCAGGCGATCTGGATGGCGGGCTATGCCGAGCACGACGGCCAGCTGCCGGGCACCACGCCCGCTCCGGCCCCGCCGACGCTGCCGGGGATGAGCCCGCTGGAGACGACGCTGGCCGACCTGTGGGCGACCAGGATCTCCACCGACATCCACCCGGTCGAGCACTTCCGCGAGACCCTGCGGTCCGCCGGGATCCTCGCCGTCGGCGACACGGCGACGGCGGCGGCCGGTCGCCGCGTGCACGTCGCCGGGTTGATCACGCACCGTCAGCGTCCCGGGACGGCCGGCGGCGTCACCTTCATCAACCTCGAGGACGAGACCGGGATGCTCAACGTGGTCTGCTCGCAGGGAGTGATGCGGGTGCACCGTCAGGCGGCCCGCAACAAGGTGGCCGTCGTCATCCGCGGCCAGCTGGAACGACAGGACGGCGTGACCAACCTCCTGGCGGATCGGATCGAGTCGCTCGACACCGTTCTCCCCGGAGCCGGTGCGGCTCTCCAGGCGCGACAGACGTCGCGCGACTTCCGGTGAGACCCTTGGAGGGGAGCCCGATTCCAGTTCGGCGAAGCGCCTGGGGTAGTCTTCCGGTCGCTCCGGACGGCGATCCCGTACGGAGTGATTCGGGCTGTAGCGCAGCTTGGTAGCGCACCTGACTGGGGGTCAGGGGGTCGCAGGTTCAAATCCTGTCAGCCCGACCGAAAAGTAGCCTCTGACCTGCTGAAACACAGGTCGGGGGCTCCTTGTCGTCTTGAGCCATTCCGGCTTATGGCACGCTTTGCGCATCAAAAACCATCTGGTGAAGGTTCACCACACCTAGCGAGCGATATTCGAACAGATATCATCGGCGGTTGGCTGAGGACACGATCATCGCGCGAGCACGCCGGGGGAGCGGGCTGTCCCAACGCGCGCTGGCGCACCGTTCAGGCACCTCCCAACCCACACTGTCGACCTACGAACGCGGCACCAAGCCGCCCACCCTCACCGTCCTTGAACGGATCGTCCACACCTCCGGCTGCGACCTCGACCTGACTTCACGGGTGAGATTCACCAACCACCTGGGCTCGCGCGGTGAGCCCTACGTGGTTCCGGACCGGCTGTGGCGCCTGGACCTCGAGACCGCTTTCGCTGAAGTGGTCCTCCCGGGCCATCTGCACTGGTCGGGCCCCTCGCGTGCCTACCGACTCGCTGAGCGGGCTGATCGGGCCCGGGTCTACGAGATCGTCCTTCGCGAGGGCGCCGCCCCGGACCTGTTGACCTACCTCGACGGGGCACTGCTGCTCGACCTGTTCGACGAGCTGATCATCCCGCCAGCCCTACGCAAGGCGTGGGCCCCAGCGATCGACCGGTACCGAAACACAACCCCATGAATGACGCCATGGATGACGCTGTGAGTGGTGAGCCGGGCGAGGAGCCCGGAGGGCGGCTTCGCCGACCGGCGGGCAGGTGATGTGCCCGCCGCTGGTCAGGCTCTCCTCGCGGCCGTCGGTGGACGCGGGTACCGGCGTCGGGGGCAGTTCGCGCGTAGTCGTCGCGGTCATCGGCGCTTGGGCTCGCCCCGCTGCCACCAGTCGCGCGACCGCTGATCATCGACCAGGCTCGCTGTGAACTCGACGTCGTCGAGGTTGCAGAACTTCCAGAGCTCTTTCGCGGCCCGGCTGTACTGAAAGATCACTTGGTCGACGTCGAAAGCGTCAACCTCGCCGGCGCGGAAGCGGTCGACCTCTGCAGCTACGCGTCGGACGAGAACCTCCAACTGAGCCTCGTGGTAGGACATCACCTTTTCTTGCGCTGCCCGCCTCGTGGAGTTGCCGGTCATGAACCGACGCTAGCGACCCCCGGCACCTACGGGAACCGAGGCCAAGCGACTACGACGACTACGACCTCAACTTTCGACGTAGAGCCGGCGCGTCCGCTTCGACACCGGCATGGTCGGACGGCTGCGAGAAGCCGACTGGAGCCATCCCGAGTCGACCTCCGGGATCAAACGATGATGATCACGAACACGGTGACCACGAACAACAAGAGGAACAGGAGGAACAGGTCGCTGCTCACCACACCGCGATCGGCTGGCAGCGGTGTGGTCGTCACTCTGCTTGGCGGGGTCCCGGGCCAGGGTGGTCAGCGATCGAGCGGTCCGAGGCAGACAGGCTGCCGGCGCGCCAACCAGCACATCACCCTCATTGAGGGTCTAAACTGCATAATCGACCGCCGAATTATCTAGTTTAGACCGTCTGTGAGGGCTTCTTGTGCACTCTTTCGTCGACCTTGATCGAGTCCTCGGCGCTGTGCCAGCGCCCTTGGTGATGACGCTGCGCGACATCGACCGCGGCCAAGGTAGCGAGGGCCTGTACCTGAACCAGGTGCCCGACCTGCTCACCGAGTTGGCTAACCGGGCCCGAGTCGCGAGCATCACTGCGTCGTCTGCCCTTGAGGGCGTCGTCGTCAAGAACCGCAGCCGTGCGGCCGCCATCATCGCCAACAAGCCCATCGAGCTGCGAACGCGCAGCGAACAGGAGTTCGCCGGCTACCGTGCTGCCCTCGATTACCTGTTCGCCGAGGACCGGCGCCCCTTGAACGTCGGCTTGCTTCTTCACCTGCACCGGCTCCTGTTCGCGGAGGCCAAGGCCACCGGGGGGACTTTCAAGGAGAGCGACAACCTCGTCGTCGACCGGTCTCCCGACGGCGTACAGACCGTCCGATTCAAGCCTGTTCCTGCCGCTCGCACCGAGTACTACGCCGCTGAGCTCATCGACCGCTACACCGACGCCGTGAAGGCAAACCAACACCACCCGGTGCTCCTCGTCGGCCTGTTCGTCCTCGATCTGCTCATCATTCACCCATTCGATGACGGCAACGGTCGTGTGGCGCGCGCGCTGACGAACGCCCTCCTCGCTGAGGCTGGCTATGGGGTAGGCCGCTACGTGTCGCTTGAACAGCTCATCGCCGAATCTGCCGACGGCTACTACCAGGCGTTGCTCGACTCAACTCACAACTGGAACGACCACGTCAACGACCCGTGGCCCTGGCTGCACTACTTCAGCCAGCTCCTCGCTCGCGGCTATGCCCGGTTCGCTGAGGGCGTCACTGCGGACCGGTCTGGGGGCACGAAGACCGAACGCGTCCGCGAGCACGTCTTGCGGCACAGTGCCCCCGTCTTTGCGATCTCCGACGTCAGAGCCGCGCTACCCGGAATCAGCGATCCAACCATCCGCCTCGTCCTCAATGACCTCAAGGATGAAGGACTCCTCAAACCCCAGGGCACAGGACGCTCCGCCGTGTGGTTGCGCGTCACCACCTAAGACACACCAAGCACGCCTTCCGCAGCACCGAATGACTGTCTAAAGACCCGACAGCGGCATGTGAGTGCGTTCGGCGACTACCCAAGAACTTGGCTGAGCACCTGCTCGCGGTCCTCTCCGGTGGCGTCGGCCAATCGCTCCACCAATCTGGCGGCAAGGCCGTACAGAACGTGCACGGCTGCATCCGGACCAGGGTGCGCCTGGGCTGCTTCGTCCAGCCAGTTCAGTTCGTCTGCGTCGTTACCGGCCCATCCAGCCCGCATCGCCTGCTGGATCGCCTTCCGCCGGATGCGGTCGTCTTTCCTGGCCGCGTCGCGGGCGGCACGCTTCTCCGACGGACTCACCACGGGGCGCTCAGTCATGCCTGAGTATCTAACGCTCATCGGCACGACCGCGCGCGTGTCGCGGCGTGGTCGGGCGCTTGCGCTCCGACAGCGGCATGGTCGGGCGCTACTGCGGCTCGGTCAGTCGTTCTCGCAGGTAGGTGATCTCTCTCCAGGCAACTGGCGTTGCGCCTGCGGTCGGTTGAAGACCGTGTTCCCGTACGGGTCCACGCCAGCGAGGAGCGGCGTGTCACGCAGGTTAAGAGCGTCGTACGGCGCCTTCCAAGCAACTGAACTCTCGTCCAGCCGGTCACCACGCTCGGCGTTCCAGTTGCGGACCCAGATACTGATTGGCACTTCGTGATTCTCACACGAGGCAGCCGCCCGACCATCGGCATGAGCGTGCGCTTGTGCTGCGCCTGATGGGGGGTTGAGTTCGAGCATTGGGCTGATCATCTTTGGGTGATGCGCGGCGACGTTGGTTCGGAGCCGGTGCTCATTTCTACGTGGTCGCCCAGGATCAACGGTCACCAGTCGTCGACCCCTCCCGCCCAGCCCAGGTCCACCACTGTCCGGGCAAACAGGCAAGACCTCCCCGGGACGTCGGGGAGGCCTTGCAGGTTGCCTCGCGGAGAGAGGCTCGACGTCAGTCGACGGTGATCCGCAGGACGGTGCGGTACTGGTCCCCATCCTCGACGACCGAGATGCCCAAGGTGCCGAGCGCGTCAGCGTCGTCGCCGGTGAGTGCACCCTCGCTGAACTCCTCCAGCCACTCACCCGCGTTGATGTCGGCGTACATCGTGATGATGGCGTCGTCCGCACCGGGCAGTGCGCGCTCGAAGGCGTCGCTGTCGGCCAGGGTCTTCTTCGCGTCGGCGATCTCCTCGAGGTAGGAGACGTCCGGTCCGATCACCACGGCGTCACCGTCGCGGCGGGACTGGAAGAACGAGTCGTCCTTGCCCTTGGAGAGCTTGGCCAGTGCCTTCTCGATCGCGTCGGCGTTGCCGGTGACCCGCGCGGCAATCGGAGGGGTCTTGGAGCCCTCGTCCTCGAAGTCGAAGAAGTCGGCGAACGCCTTCTCGAAGCCGGGCTTCGCTGCAAAGGCGATGGTGTCACCGCCGATGGTCTCCAAGTCCTTGATGGTGAGTCCGGTCGACTTTTCGAAGGTGTCGAGTACGTCCTTCTCGTCGACCTCCTCCCCGAAGGAGAAGGCGAGCTGACCGTCCAGGACGGTCCGCTTGCCCCAGTCGTCGGCAAGTCCTCCACCGAAGGCGATCGCAGTGTCCGCGGGCAGCGCGGCGATCGCCGAGGTGCCGTCGGTGCCGTCGTAGCGGCCGTTGAAGCCGCCGATCAGCGGGTCGCTGACGGTTTCGATCTCCAGGGTTCCGTCGTCGAAACGGACGATTCCGCCGAGTCCGGAGAAGCCTTCGATGTCCTTGCGTAGGTCGGCCGGGACCTCGATCCCCTCGAGTTCTTCGTCGATGAACTCCTCCTCGTCGAACTCCTCCTCGTCGAACTCCTCTTCGGAGAGGTCGCCGTACTCCTTCTCGTAGAACGCCTCCATCTCCTTGTCGAGTGCCTCCTGCTCGGCGGGCGTGAGGTCGTCGTAGTTCTCCATGCGTTCGTGGAGCCGACGCTCCTCCGGCGAGAGTGAGGCCTCGTACTCGGCCTGCATCTCCTCGAGCTCCTCGTCGCTGAGCTCGAGGTCTTCTCCGGCGTACACATCGTCCGAGGAGTCGAAGGATCCGAACAGCTGGCTGAAGCCGACGACGCTGGCCAGCGGGTCGGAGCCGGCCAGGAGGGGAAGGACTGCGAACGAGAGGTACGGGTCCTTGTCGACTTCCTCGAGGAGGGCCTTGCCGGCCTCGGGCGCGAGGAAAGCGGTCATGACGCCGGCGCTCCCGGCCGACTTCGTCAGCTTCTGGAAGTCGGAGTCCTCGGCAAGGGTGCGTCCCTTCGCGTTGTCGGCGACCTGGCGGGCGATCTCGGTGGTCTCCGCGAGGATGGCCCACTTCTCGCCGACGACGTAGCCGAGCTCTCCCTCGCCGCACTCGCGGACGATCTTCTCGAGGCGCTCCTTCGCCTTCGCGGCGTCGTCCACCTGGACGGCCGCGACGACGGTCGGCTCGTCCAGGGGTACGACGGCCATCGCGGCCCGGTCGCCGGCCCAGGAGGTGATGGCGCTGGCGTCGAGGTCGCATCCGCTGTCAGCGGTGACCTCGCCGACGATCGAGTCGCGCAGGTCGTCGGCGCTTCCGAGGCCGAGCTCCTTCTTCAGCGTGGGGAGCTTGCGCAGCGTGTTGAACGCCGCGACCTTCTGGCCGCCCGGCGGGTCGAGGTCGACGGCGAGGTAGGCCAGGGTGTTGGCCGGCAGCGCCTCGGCAGCCTGCGGGCCCTGGGCGTTCCAGACCTGCCACGCCCAGGCTCCGCCTCCGACGACGGCGGCCACGCCGACGACACCGGCGACGGCGGCTGCGCGGCGTCGTGGCCGCGGGGTCGGAGCTGATGGGGTGGGGGTGGCATCGATCAGAGTCACCGGCGTCACCGTAGTTGGCTTCGGCGATCCTCACCGAGGGTTTGCCGAAAGTGTGGTTGCTGTAACCGTTGGTTGCAGATAACTTGGGGTCATGGGAAGCGTCGGAACCAGCCAGCAGGACTACCGCGAGATCCTCCAGACCCTCTCCGAGGCGTCGGTCGAGCACCACTTCGACGCGTTCGTCGACGTACCGTGGGAGGACCCGGAGTTCGCGATCGATCCGGCGGACCCGCGTTGGATCCTGCCGAAGGTCGATGCCCTGGGCGGCACCGACTGGTACCAGTCGCTGTCGGTCGAGCGGCAGATCGAGGTCGGGTTCTACCGACAGACCAACGTGGTCAAGGTCGGTCTCCAGTTCGAGCAGGTCCTGATCGCGGGCCTGATGATGTACTGCCTCGACCTGCCCAACGGGCGCCCGGAGTTCCGCTACTCCACGCACGAGGCGACCGAGGAGTGTCACCACACCCAGATGTTCCAGGAGTTCGTGAACCGGACCGGACTGGACGTCGCCGGGTCGCACACCCTCTTCCGGGCGCTGGGCCCGCTGCTCCCGCTCGCGGCCAAGCACCTGCCCTTCATCTTCTTCATCGGTGTCCTCGGGGGAGAGGAGCCGATCGACTACGTCCAGAAGGTGATGCTCCGCTCGGGCGAGCCGATGCATCCGCTGCTCGAGCGGATCAGCCAGATCCACGTCGCCGAGGAGGCGCGCCACATCGGCTTCGCCCACCAGTACCTCGAGCACCGCGCGCCGCGCCTGGGGCGCGTGCACCGCGGGGTCGCCTCCGTGCTGACGCCGATACTGATGCGCGTCCTGTGTGACGCCATCGTGATCCCGGGCGCCAAGGCCGTGCGCGACATGGGCATCCCCAAGGACGTCGTTCGCGAGGTCTGGTGGGAGAGCCCGGAGTCGCGCAGGTTCCTCCAGGACATGTTCGGCGACGTCCGCATGCTCGCCGAGGAGCTCGGCCTGATGAACCCGGTCTCCCGTCGGATCTGGCGCGCGCTCGGCATCGCCGGGCGCCCGAATCGGTTCCGCAGCGAGCCCGCCCGCGCTGCCTGAGGTCGACCGGGTTCAGGCGTCCCGCGGCGTCAGGCTGCGGCGCATGTCGATCACCCACTGCTTGTAGGCGAGGTGGCTGGCCCGCAGCTCCTCGCCCGGCCAGTCGGCCGGTAGGAGCTCGGCTGGCAGCACCGGGTCCGTGAGCAGGTGTCGCCCCGACGTCGCGCAGGCGGTGAACCGCAGCACCGGGTCGTCGGTGGCCGTGGCGTCCAGCAGCGCGCGCGCCGTCGCGCTCCAGGTGTCGAGGTCCCACATGCGCCCGGCCAGTGCCTGCGGATCCGCGACCTCGGCGCCGGCGAAGCGCTCACACACCTCTGCGACCGGGTCCGGCCACTCGGGTTCGAGATTGGCGGGGCGGGTCCAGACTCCTTCCCGGAGCTCGGCGAGCCGGAGCTCGGCAAGGATGGCGCGCAGGTCGGCTCGATCGGCCGCCGTCCGGCCCATGGTGGTCACCACCACGACATCCCAGGCGCCGTCCCAGGTGCCGTCGGTGGTGCGCCGGGCGGGATGGGTTGCCCGTTCCTGACGACGCTGCCGCTCGAGCAGGCGCTCGGAGAGCTGGTACTGCCCGTCGTCGCTGCGGATGACGTCGCCAGCGCTCGCCATCCGGGAGAGCGCGACCCGCACCGTCGGCTCGGCGAACCCGACGACCGACGCGGCTGCGGCCAGCTCGCGCGACGACAGACTGGTCACGTCGGCGCCCAGGAGCAGCGTGAGCAGGGCAGACCGGGTCGAGACCGGCTTGAGGGCGGGGGAGGCGAGGACCATGGTGCGGCCGATGTTACGAGATCACGACAGACGTCGTACAACTGTTGTGATCTATGTCTAACATTCTTGGCGCAGCTGTCGGCAGTGTGTAACGGTTCCGGCATGACGCAGAACTCAGCCAGCCAGCGGCTCACCGGACGTACCCTGATGATGTCCGGCGGCAGCCGGGGGATCGGTCTCGCGATCGGTCTGGCCGCGGCCCGCGAGGGCGCCAACGTGGTGCTCCTCGCCAAGACCGACGTGCCGGATCCCCGTCTGCCCGGAACGGTCCACTCCGCCGCGGCCGAGATCGAGGCGGCCGGGGGCCAGGCCCTCGCCGTCGTCGGTGACGTCCGCGACGAGGCCTCGGTGGACAACGCCGTGGCCCGCGCCGTCGAGCGCTTCGGCGGCATCGACATCTGCGTCAACAACGCCTCGGCCCTGGCGCTCGACTCCACCGCCGACCTGCCGGTCAAGCGCTTCGACCTGATGACCCAGATCCAGCTGCGCGGGACCTACCTGTTGACCCGGGCCTGCCTGCCGCACCTGCAGCAGGGCACCAATCCCCACATCCTGTCGCTGTCGCCGCCGCTCAACATGTCGCCCGAATGGCTGGGCAAGCACCCGGCGTACACGCTGGCGAAGTACGGCATGTCCCTGCTCACCCTGGGCTGGGCCGCGGAGTACGCCGCCGACGGGATCGCCGCCAACTGCCTGTGGCCCGAGACCCTGATCGCCACGGCTGCGGTCCAGAACCTGCTGGGTGGCGACGGCGCGATGGACCGGGCCCGCTCGCCCGAGATCGTCGCCGACGCTGCGATCGAGGTGCTCACCGGCCCGTCGCGGGAGTACACCGGTCAGGCGCTCCTCGACGTCGAGGTCCTGCGGGCCGCCGGCGTCACCGACCTGTCGGCGTACGGCGGTACCGGCGAGCTGGAGTACGACATCTTCGTGGATGCGCCGTCCTGAGGGCGCTCACCGACTGTTGATCGCCTGCTCGGTGCCGAGGCGTGCCCGGGCTGCGGCCCGCACGCCCGCGTCGCGGGAGCCGGGTGCGGCGTGGCCCGCCGACGCCGTGCCCTTCCACGTGCCGCGGATGCCGTGGTCGCGCTGCATCCGCGAGAAGTAGTCGACCACCTCGACCTCCTTGGCCCGCAGTGCGAGCTCGGTGGAGGTGGTGACCTCGGGAGGTGCGTGCTCGGCCTGGATCGCCGCCGCCCGGGCGTCGTCGCGGGCACGGGCGAGCCGGTCGCCGACGTGGTCGGCCCAGGCCTCGTAGAACGCGGCCCTGGCCGTCGAGCCGTGCACCGGACGGTCCTCCCAGGCGCGGCGCCGGGCGTTCCACACCTGCCGGGTGTCGGTCTTGTGTGCCCCGGACCTCAGGTGAGCGTCTCCGTCGGCCACCATCTGCATCACCAGTGAGGCGTAGAGCGCCTTGACGACCGCGATGTCGCTGGGGAAGCCGTAGAGGGTGACCCGGGTGTTGCTGGTGTAGATCGCCACCCGGACGTCGTTGGCGCGGGCGATCTCGAGGACCAGGCGGACGTAGCGTGCCAGCGACCGGGTGCCGGACTCGCCGATCAGCACGGTCTCCCAGGCCGGGTCCTGGCGTTGCTCCTCCGAGCGCGCGGTCGCCCGCGCGACCGCCAGGGCGATCTGGTGGCGGGTCGCAAGCGTCTGGGCCTTCTCGAAGAACGCGTCGCGCTCGGCCGTGTTGGTCGTGCGTTCGGCCTGCCGCAGGAGTCGACCGATCCGCAACAGCGTGCGGTCCTCGTCGTCGACGCCGGTGTCCAGACCGGAGACGCGGTAGGCGGTGTGCAGGAGGTCGGCCACCACGGGCATGCCGATGTCCTCGAGCAGGCGCAGGAAGTTGGTGCGGAAGGCGGGTCCGTGACCGTCGCTGCCGGACAGGTGGTGTGCGACCTCGTGCAGGACGACCGCCCCGCGCAACGACCAGGCGCCTCCGATCTCGCGCGGGGGCAGGGCGATGACACCGCGCAGGGGGAGCTCGTGGCGCTCATAGTGAGCCTTGAGGCGACCGCGACGGCTCCGCACCGCGATCGGCACCCGGGCCAGGTCGAGCCCCGTGCCGTCGTCGTACGACGCCTCGGCGGTCATGAGATGGTCGAGGACCCGGTCCACGAAGGTCTGGACGTGGGCGGGATCGGTGAAACGGGGCTCGGTCTCGGGAGAGAACTCGTGCACTGACGAACCCACCCGGACCCGGACGGGTTCGCCCGGGTGTCGGCTGGACTCGTCGAGCCAGCCGGCGAGCAGGTCTTCGGCCGCGTAGACCGCTGAGGTGTCGTCAACCATGGCAGCACCCTTCCAGTCGGTCCCGATCAAATGGTCATCAGGAGTTTCTCAGGGTGGGGGTTAGCAACGTCGGGAGGTGGGGATAGCCTCCTCGCGCGGCAACAAGCCGTCGAACCCTCACCAAGACACCCCCGGGGACACCACATGCACAAGACCCTCCACCGATTCCTTCTCCTCGTCGTCGCGCTGGCGACGGGGGCCATCTCCCTGGTCGCGGTCGCGCCTGCTGCACATGCCGCGCCTGCCGCCACGGTCTCCAAGATCTCTTCGACCAAGACGGTGGTCCTCCACGGCACCACGGTCAAGATCTACGGTTGCGGCACGCTTCCGGCGTACGGAGACTGCATCTCCGAGCCCGGCGCTGCTGCGCCGTTCGGCACGCTCACCCTGCAGCGCCGACTGGTCGGCTCGACGTCGTGGACCAACATCTCCTCGCGCAAGGCGTCCGACAACCCGGTCTCCAGCTGGATCCTCACGCCGACCGCGTCGGCCTACTACCGGGTTTCCTGGAACCCCGGCGCACCCGAGACCTACGCGCCGACCACCACCAGCGCCCGCCAGACCCGCCTGATCCGTGTCGCGCGCAACCTGCACGACGGCTGGACCAAGAGCTCGTTCCGCTTCTACGGCAAGGTCACCCCGAGCTACTCGCGCAAGCCCGTCTACATCCAGAAGACGACCTGCTCGAACCCGACCGCCTCGACCTGCAAGTGGACCAGCCACAAGACGCTCACCACGACGTCGGCCGGCAACTGGTCCGTCAAGCTCCCGGCGTACTCCCGCACGACCTACTTCCGCGCGTACGTCAAGCCCAGCAGCGGCTACGCGCCGAGCTACTCGCGGTACTACATCGAGACCAAGAAGTACCGTCCGGCCGCGCGCATGACGCGCTGACCTTCACCACTGAAGAGGTCAGGCCGACTCGACGAAACCGGCTGCAGGGCTCGCGCCCTGCAGTCGGTTTCGCAATTCCACGAGCTCGGTGATCGCATCGACGAAGCGCCCGGTGCTGTCACCGACGCCGTTGTCGTCGAAGTAGTGGTGACGCATGGCTGCGCGGGCGATCCGATGCTCGTCGTGCTCCAACCGGGCCTCGAGCAGCTCCTCGAGGTCGGCCAGGGTGTCGGCGTCCACCACGTCCGCGCAGCGGCTGACGGGGACCTCGCGGCGCAACCGCTCGCTGTCGTGGTGCCGGTCGGTGATCAGGATCGGCTTGTCGGTCTGGAGGTAGAGCCAGTCCAGGCCGACGGAGGAGACGTCGGTGATCATCGCGTCGCAGCCGGGGAAGACGGCGAGGATGTCGCCCTGCCACACGGCAGCGTGACCGGCGTCGGGGTCCTGATCGGCAGCGCGCTCGATCAGGTCGAGGATCGCCTGGTGCCCGTCGCGGATGGCCGGGGTCTGGCTCGTGGTCACCTTGGGGTGCGGCTTGTAGACCAGTCGCACGCCGGGCACGGCCAGTGCGGCCCGCACGATCGCCGGACCGAACACGTCCACGGAGGTGTAGTCGTTGTACTCCGCGTCGCCCTCCCAGGTCGGCGCGTAGAGCACGGTACGACGCTCGCTCGGCGGGAGCAGGGGAGCTGGACGCAGGTCGAGCTGCGGACGCCCGATGCGCACGAGCCGGTCCTCGTCGAGCTCCATCAGCGCGAGGTGGTGGCGCTGCACGGCGGCCTCGCCGGCCACGAACACCCGGTCGTAGGCCTTGGCGTTGTTGCTCACCATGCTCTGCTTGTCGCTCTCGCCGTGGTTGATGTGCACGTGCATCATCCGGCCGTCGAGCAGCGAGTTGAAGTTGAACATGGAGTTGTTGCAGTAGACGACGACGGCCGGGTCGAGGTCGTCGTACATCGTGGCGAGGTCGGCGAAGCCGGGGGCGAAGTACACCGGCAGCGACGTGCGCTCCTCGAGGATCGCGCGGGTGCCGGCGTCCCGCGTGAGGATGCCCACCGGCTGGCTGGCGTCGAGACGCTCGAGCACCGGAATCCATTGCAGGAGCTGGTAGACCCGGGTCGGGTCGTCAGCGAAGTAGGCGATCACGCGAGGCTTCTGCACCAGCGGATGTTACGGCTCCGTAGGTCACCGGAACGAACCGACGAGACCACTGGATGTTGCGTTTCGGTAACCTCTGCGGATGCCTCGCGTTCGCCGCCTCGTGAACCGCTCCATCCATGCCGTGTGGCAGTGGGTCGAGCGGGCTGGGGACGTCGGCCCGGGGACCGATCTCGCGCAGCGTTTCGGAACGTTCGGCGAACACAGCTGCCTGGCCTTTCCGATGGCGACGATCGTCAACCCGAGCGCGATCCACGTCGGCAGCGGCACGCTGATCGGGAAGTACTCCACGCTCTCCGTCGGCTACGGCCCGACCCAGGAGGTGCTCCCGGAGCGAGGCCTGGTCGTGGGGGACCGCTGCGTGCTCGGCGCCCGGATCTGCATCACCGCCCACGAGTCGATCGAGATCGGCGACGACGTGTGGTTCGGGCAGGACGTCTTCGTGTCCGACGCCAGCCACGGCTACCAGAACCCCGACATCCCGGTCGGTCTCCAGTTCGGTGCGCACCAGCCGGTGCGGATCGGATCGGGAACCTGGATCGGCCACGGCGCGATGATCCTCCCCGGGACCACGATCGGTCGCAACGTCGTGGTCGCAGCGGGATCCGTCGTGCGGGGCGTGGTCGAGGACCACGCGGTCGTCGGCGGTGTGCCTGCCCGCGTGATCCGTCGCCTCGAGCCGGGCCAGGGCTGGGTGTCGGCCAACGGAAACGGCGAGCTCCGCGGCCTCGCGGGGATCCCGCAGTGAGCCACAGCGGGCTGCCGGTAGGCTGGACGCTCTCGAAGTGAACGACCGGTACAGCAACGTGGGCAGGAGCCGCACACCCCGATGACTGCCTGGCTCCTGCTGGGGCTCGCCATTCTCCTCATCCTCGCGTGCGGACTGTTCGTCGCGGCGGAGTTCGCGCTCGTCACCGTCGACCGAGGACAGGTCGACCGCCTTGCCGCCGAGGGTGACGCCTCGGCGATCGGTGTGCAGAAGGCACTGCGCTCCCTGTCGACCCAGCTCTCCGGCGCGCAGGTCGGCATCACCATCACCAATCTCGCGATCGGGTTCTTGGCCGAACCGGCCATCGCCGAGCTGTTGCGCTCCCCGCTGCAGGACGCCGGTGTCTCCGAGGGCGCCGTCACGCCGGTCGCGGTGGCGACCGGGCTCGTGCTCAGCACGCTGCTGACGATGCTGATCGGCGAGTTGGTGCCGAAGAACGTCGCCATCGCCGTGCCGTACACAACCGCTCGCCTCACCCAGGGCCCGATGCGCGCGTTCACCGCAGCAGCGAGAGGTCCGATCCGGGTTCTCAACGGCAGCGCCAACGCGATCGTCCGGCGACTCGGGATCGAACCCCAGGAGGAGCTCCGCTCGGCGCGCAGCGTCACCGAGCTCGCCTCACTGATCCAGCGCTCGGCGGACGAGGGCACGCTGGATGCGGACACGGCCGAGCTCATGGAGCGGTCGGTCGAGTTCGGCAGTCGCACGGCCGGCGAGATCATGACCCCGCGGGTGCGGACCCGGTCGCTCGAGACGAACGACCGCGCGAGCGCGGTGATCCTCCTGGCGCGTGAGTCCGGCAACTCCCGGTTCCCCGTCCTGGACCAGACCGACGCGGTGGTCGGGACGGTCCACGTCAAGAATGCTGTGGCGCTCCCGTTGCACGAGCGTGCGACGACGAAGGTCAAGCACCTCATGGCCAAGCCGATCGTCGTACCCGACTCGTTGCGCCTCGACCCGCTGCTGGCCCTGCTGCGTGCCGACGGCTTCCAGATGGCGATCGTCCTGGACGAGTACGGCGACCACGCCGGCATCGTCACGCTGGAGGACGTCATCGAGGAGATCGTCGGCGACATCGCCGACGAGCACGACCGGTCGGGCAGCCGCGGACGGCTGCGACGCGACGGCACCTGGTCGCTCTCGGGCCTGCTGCGCCCCGACGAGGTCGAGGACCTGACCGAGGTCGAGCTGCCCGAGAGCGAGGACTATGACACCGTCGCCGGCCTCGTGCTCAAGATCCTGGGCCGTATCCCGGTCGCGGGCGACCAGGCAGAGATCCCGCTGCCTGCGGACGGCGACGACGACGAGGACGCCCCCGCCCGCCGGGCCGTCCTGACCGTCGACCACATGGACGGCCTGCGCATCGACCGGGTCTCCCTGCGCGTCGAGGAGGTGGAGTCGAGCGATGGGTGACCTCGGTGGCGTGCTGCTCGCCGTCTTCCTGCTCGCAGCCAACGCCTTCTTCGTGGGGGCCGAGTTCGCACTGATCTCGGCGCGCCGCAGCCAGATCGAGCCTCGCGCCCAGGCTGGCTCGCGGATGGCCAGGATCACCCTGACGGCCATGGAGCAGGTCTCGCGGATGATGGCGGGCGCCCAGCTGGGCATCACCATCTGCTCCCTGGGCCTCGGCGCGGTCGGTGAGCCCGCCCTCGCCCACCTCATCGAGCCGGTCTTCCACGAGCTCCACGTCCCCGAGGACTGGCTGCACCCGGTGGCGTTCGTGATCGCCATGACCATCGTGGTCTTCCTGCACGTCGTCCTGGGGGAGATGGTCCCCAAGAACATCGCGATCGCTGGTCCCGAGCGCGCGGCGCTGGTCCTCGGCCCGCCGATGTACGCCATCGTCCTGGTGCTGCGCCCGCTGATCGCCTCGATCAACGCGATCGCCAACGCCATTCTGCGGCTGCTGAACATCGAGCCGAAGGACGAGCTCGGGAGCACCTACACCCGTGAGGAGGTCGCTGCGCTCGTCGAGGAGTCGCACGGCGAGGGCCTGCTCGCCGAGGAAGAGTACGACCGCCTCTCCGGCGCGCTCGGCTTCACCGAGAAGAGCGTCGCCGTGGTCACCATGACGCCCGACTCGCTCGCAACGGTGCGTCGCGGTGCCACCGGCGCGGAGGTCGAGGCTCTCTGTGCCGCCACCGGCTTCAGCCGGTTCCCGGTGGTCGCCGACCAGGAGGACGGCTCGGTGGACCTGGTCGGCTACCTGCACATCAAGGACATCCTCGAGCCCGACGAGGAGCGCCGGGAGCGTCCGGTCGCCGACCGTTGGATCCGGCCCTTCGCGACGGTCACCGAGGACACGCTGCTCCACGACGCCCTCGAGGTCCTCCAGCGCCGCGGGTCCCACATGGCCCGCGTGGTCACCGGCGACGGTACGACGATCGGCGTCGCAGCGCTCGAGGACGTGATCGAGGAACTCGTCGGAGAGATCCGCGACGCGGCGCACTACGACGACGCGACGGGCAACTAGGGTGGCGGGCGTGGGCGAAGCGGTGACGCGCGAGGATCGCGAAGGTGACCGGGTGCTGACCATCCCCAACCTGATCAGCGCCTCGAGACTGCTGGGCGTGCCCCTCTTCCTGTGGCTGGTGCTCGGTCCCGAGGCCGACGTCTGGGCGCTGGTCGTGCTGATGGTCTCCGGAGTGACCGACTTCCTCGACGGATGGCTCGCGCGCAAGCTGAACCAGACCTCCGAGCTGGGCCGGTTGCTCGACCCGGTCGCGGACCGGCTCTACATCCTCGCCGTCGTCGTGGGTCTGGCGATGCGTGAGGTCATCCCGTGGTGGCTGGCGCTCTCGCTGCCGCTGCGCGACCTGCTGCTGTGGGGACTGGTCCCCGTCCTCCGGACCCGCGGCTACAGCGCGCTGCCGGTGCACTTCCTCGGCAAGGCCGCCACCTTCAACCTGCTCTACGCCTTCCCGCTCCTGCTCCTCGGCGACGGTGACGGCACGATCGCCACACTGGCCCAGGTCTTCGGGTGGTCCCTGGCCCTGTGGGGCGTCGGGCTCTACTGGTGGGCCGGCGTCCTCTACGCCTGGCAGGTCCGCAAGCTCCTCGCCACGACCGAGCCGCGTTCGCGTTCCGGCGGCTGACCGTGACGGACACCGAGGACCGCGCCCGGACTCCACTGCTGACCCTGATCACGCTGGAGGCCGTCGACAAGGACTACCAGGTCGCGGCCTCGCGTCGCTCGCCCGACCACCACGCCGGCCCGGGGCTCCGGCTCGCCGTCGTCGGCGTGGTTGCCGCCTTCGCGGTGCTGGTCACCGTCGCGGCCGTGCAGACCTCGCAGAACGCCGACGTCAACGACGCCAGCCGCTCCAGCCTCATCGAGCGGATCGAGTCCCGCCGCGACCGGGTCAACAGCCTCCAGAAGGAGATCGCGGGCCTGCGCAGCGACAACCAGGACGCCGAGGACCGCCTGCGGTCACTCGGCACCCAGTACGCCGACGCCCAGACCCGCCGGGCCTCGCTGGCCGCGCTCACGGGCTTCGACCGCGTCCGGGGTGACGGGGTACGGGTCCGGATGGACAACCCGCCGTACGCCGACGAGAACTCCTCCATCCGGGACGCCGATCTGGCGCTGCTCGCCAATGCGCTGTGGGGGGCCGGGGCGGAGGCCATCGCCATCAACGGCCAGCGGCTCACCGCCGCCAGCGGGATCCGCAACTCAGGTCTCGCGATCGAGGTCCACGGCATCGGCATCGCGCCGCCGTACACGGTCACGGCGATCGGCGACCAGCGCAACCTGTCGGCGAATTTCGTCGACTCGGAGGCGGGCCTGCAGCTCATCGGCCTGACCGAGCAGT
The DNA here is from genome assembly GCF_001428565.1 of Nocardioides sp. Root190. GTDB lineage: Bacteria > Actinomycetota > Actinomycetes > Propionibacteriales > Nocardioidaceae > Nocardioides. The sequence goes on from NZ_LMIA01000012.1 coordinate 47,272, forward strand.
ACGGCTACTCGTACGACATGGAGAATGTGGACGACCTCAGGCTGCCCGCAGCTCCCGCGTCACTGCGGGCGTTGCGTTCGGCGACGTACGAACCCAAGCCCCGGATCAAGGGAGGTGGCACGCCGTGATCGCAGTGCTCGGACTGCTCGTCGGTGTCGTCCTCGGACTGGTGTTCCAGCCCGACGTCCCACTCGGCCTCGAGCCGTACCTGCCGATCGCCGTCGTCGCGGCGCTGGATGCCGTCTTCGGCGCGCTCCGCGCCTATCTCGACGGCATCTTCGACGACAAGGTCTTCGTCGTCTCCTTCGTCAGCAATGTCTTCATCGCGGCCGGGATCGTCTACCTCGGTGACCGGCTCGGCGTCGGCGGCCAGCTCTCCACCGGCGTGATCGTCGTGCTCGGGATCCGGATCTTCACCAACGTCGCCGCCATCCGGAGGCACGTCTTCCATGCCTGAGCCCGAGTCGCCCACCGAGGAGACGCCGAGCGAGCTGACCCCCACGGGGCGGCTCCGTCGGGCTGCGCTGCGTCCCTCGCGGCGCCAGATCGTCGTCGGACTGCTGATGGCGGTCCTCGGCTTCGCCGCCGTGACGCAGGTCCGGGTCGCCGGAACCGACGAGACCTACGCCGGGTTGCGCGAGCAGGAGCTGATCGACCTGCTCAACGCACTCTCCGGCACCCGCCAGCGCACCGAGTCCGAGATCGGGCGCCTCGAGGAGGTCGCCTCGGGACTGCGCGACGAGACCACCAAGCGTCAGACCGCGCTCGAGCAGGCCGAGACCGAGTCGGACACGCTGAGCATCCTCGCCGGCCTCGTGCCGGTGACCGGCCCGGGCACCCGGATCACGATCAACGAGGAGGAGGGTCGGATCCGGCTCGCCTCCCTGCTCGACACGATCCAGGAGCTGCGCACCGTCGGTGCGGAGGCGATCGCGATCAACGGCACCGTCCGGGTCGTCGCCCAGACGTCGTTCGTGGAGACCGAAGGCGGGTTCACCATCGACGGCGAGCGGGTCGAGGCACCGTACGTCATCGACGCCATCGGCGAACCGGGCGTGCTGCGTGCGGCGATCGATTTCGCCCTCGGCCCGAAGAAGCAGATCAAGGAGGACGGCGGCACGATCGAGGTCCGGGAGCTGCGGGCCGTCGACATCGAGGCCGTCACCCGACGCGACGAGCCTCGCTACGCCCTGCCGGACCAGGGGCAGTAACCTTCTGGCCATGACGAACCCCGCGGACCTGAAGTACACCGTCGAGCACGAGTGGCTGCGCCAGCCCGGCGAGGCCGCGGGCTCGGTCCGGGTGGGCATCACCGACTTCGCCCAGGACGCCCTCGGCGACATCGTCTACGTCTCCCTGCCCGAGGTCGGCGCCTCCGTGACCTCCGGCGAGGCCTGCGGCGAGCTGGAGTCGACGAAGTCGGTCAGCGACGTCTACGCCCCGGTCACCGGCGAGATCGTCGCGGTCAACGAGGCGCTGGACGCCACGCCCGAGCTGGTCAACAACGACCCGTACGGCGCCGGTTGGCTCTTCGAGGTCGTCCCGGCCACCGACGGTGACATCGAAGGACTTCTCGACGCGGCCGCATACGAGGCACAGCTCGACGTCTGATCCGGTACGTTCGTACGTATCCGTTTCCGGTCCGTCGCTGTCCCCCCGAGGAGTTCCTGATGCCGTTCTGCACCGCCTGTGGCAGGCAGAACCCTGATGACGCCCGCTTCTGCTCGCAGTGCGGCACCCGCCTCGCCGAAGCCGACGCGGCGCCCGTGGCCACCGATGCCACCGCGACGATCATGTTCGGCGCTGGCGACCGTGCCGAGACCTCCGACCGCGCGCTGAGCCCGGTCGACGCTGCCGCGGTCGACGCGCTGCCGATGGGTCACGCACTGCTGGTCGTGCAGAAGGGTCCGGGAGCGGGCAGCCGCTTCCTGCTGGACGCCGACGAGGTGAGCGCCGGTCGACACCCCGAGAGCGGCATCTTCCTGGACGACGTCACCGTCTCCCGTCGCCATGCGCTGTTCCGCCGGGCCGGCGACACGTTCACGGTCGAGGACGCCGGGAGCCTCAACGGCACCTACGTCAACCGCGACCGGATCGAGAAGGCCCACCTCAAGGACAGCGACGAGGTCCAGGTCGGCAAGTACCGCCTCGTGTTCTTCGCAGGTCACGAGAACCTCTGATTCGATGGTCGCTGCCGTCGCCCGCGGTGAGCGGGAGCCGCTGCTCAACATCGGCCAGGTCCTGGACCGGCTGCGCTCGGACTTCGAGGACATCAGCATCCCGAAGATCCGCTTCCTCGAGTCCGAGGGACTGGTCAAGCCCGAGCGCACCCCGGCGGGCTACCGGAAGTTCTCGGAGGCCGACATCGTCCGGCTGCGCTACATCCTGCGGATGCAGCGTGACCACTACCTCCCGCTGAAGGTCATCGGCGAACACCTCGATGCCATGGACCGCGGCCTGGAGCCGCCGGCCGTCGAGCCGGTCGTGCCGACCGTGCCCAAGGTGGCTGTCGGCGCCGACGGCCTGCCCGCACCGGAGTCGTTCCGCCGGACCGACCGGCTCCGTCTCTCCCGCAAGGAGCTCATCAAGGTGGCCGAGATCGACCAGGCCCTGTTGGCGCAGCTCGAGGACTTCGCGCTGATCTCGCCCTCCGCGACGGGCCACTACGACACCGACGCCCTGGTCATCGCGCAGACGGCCAAGGAGCTCGCCGACTTCGGGATCGAGCCGCGCCACCTGCGGGCTTTCCGCACCGCCGCCGATCGCGAGGTCGGTCTGATCCAGCAGGTGGTGGCGCCGCGCAGAGGCCGCGACGCCGGCGCCAGTGCGCGTGCCGAGGAGGCCGTCAGCGAGATCGCGGCGCTGTCGGTGCGCCTGCACGCGACGCTCGTGAAGGCTGGCCTGCGGCGCATCTGAGCGTCCGCAAATTGCGCGCAGTAGGCTGGTGTCATGCGCGAGGTGGATGTCCTGGGAGTCCGGGTGGAGATGCCCTCCAACCAGCCGATCGTGCTGTTGCGCGAGACCTCGGGGGAGCGGTACGTCCCGATCTGGATCGGCGCGGTGGAGGCGACAGCGATCGCCTTCGCCCAGCAGGGCGTGGTTCCACCACGGCCGCTGACCCACGACCTGATGAAGGACCTGCTCGAGGCCACCGGGACCGAGCTGTCCGAAGTTAGGATCACCGCGGTCAAGGACGGCGTCTTCTTCGCCACCCTGGTGCTCGCCTCGGGGGTGGAGATCAGCGCCCGTCCCTCGGACTCGATCGCGCTGGCCCTGCGCACGGGGGCCACGATCATGTGCGCCGAGGAGGTGCTGGCCGAGGCCGGCATCGCGGCGCCCGCCGAGGAGGAGGACGAGGTCGAGGCCTTCCGCGAGTTCCTCGATCACGTCTCGGCTGACGACTTCGGTCCCGAGGAGAGCTGAGCACCCTGAGTCTCACCTTGAGGCTGAGGGTTTTTCCCGACACGCCCGGTGACGTCTTTGACCGCCCGGTCCTCGCCGCCGTACCTTGAAGACGTCGAATCACAGAGGTGCAACATCTGCGCCAGGTGAAGTGGATCCGTGGAGGACGCCGTGAACGAGCAGCAGCCCGAGAAGGTCGGTCAGGACACGACCGCGGCGACCGCTGTCGCGGAGGAGCAGGGTCTTCTCTTCACCGATGACGTCTCCCCGGTCCCCAGCGACCTGGGCTACCGCGGCCCGACCGCGTGCAACGCCGCCGGCATCACCTACCGCCAGCTCGACTACTGGGCCCGCACCGGCCTGATCGAGCCCAGCGTGCGCGGCGCCAAGGGCTCCGGATCGCAGCGGCTCTACAGCTTCCGCGACATCTTGATCCTCAAGATCATCAAGCGGCTCCTCGACGCCGGCATCTCGCTGCAGCAGATCCGCACCGCGGTGAGCCACCTTCGCGAGCGCGGCACTGACGACCTGACGCAGGTCACCCTGATGAGCGACGGCGCCTCGGTCTACGAGTGCACCAGCAACGACGAGGTCATCGACCTGCTCCAGGGCGGCCAGGGCGTGTTCGGCATCGCCATCGGCGGCGTGTGGCGCGAGATCGAGGGCACCCTCGCCCAGCTGCCGAGCGAGCACGCTGCCGAGTCCCCGGACGCGGACTCCACGGCGAGCGACGAGCTCGCCGCACGCCGCGCCGCGCGCAACGCCGGCTGATCCTCGAGCGTCATCAACGCGGTCTGCCAGCGTCGAGGTAGTAGGCTGCACCTGCTGTTTGATGCTGCGCGGGAGAGTCAGGCCCGAGCCTGCGCCGAAGGGGCAATTCCTCCCCGGAACCTCTCAGGCGCCCGGACCGTGCGGAGCAGGCAACTCTGAAGGTGCAGTGACGCACCGACAGAGGGGGAGGGCTCGATCTCTTTTCGATCCCTGAGGAAGCCTGCCTGCCATGAGTGACCCCTCCGCTGCCCCCTTCGGTCCGTTCGTACGCCGCCACATCGGCCCGGACGACGTCCAGGTCGAGACCATGCTCGATCGCCTCGGGTTCGCCTCGCTGGACGCCCTGATGGACGCGGCCGTGCCGAAGTCCATCCGTTCGACCGACACGCTGGACCTGCCGGCGGCCGCCGACGAGGAGACCACGGCGGCCGAGCTCCGTGCGCTGGCGGCGGCGAACGTCCCGGGTGAGCCGATGATCGGCCTCGGCTACCACGCCACGGTGACGCCGGCCGTGATCCGCCGCAACCTGCTCGAGGACCCGAGCTGGTACACCGCCTACACGCCGTACCAGCCGGAGATCTCGCAGGGGCGTCTCGAGGCACTGATCAACTTCCAGACGATGGTGGCGGACCTGACCGGTCTCACCACGGCGGGCTCCTCGCTGCTCGACGAGGGCACGGCGGCGGCCGAGGCGGTCGCCCTGGCCTTCCGGGCCAACCGCAAGGCGTCCGGTCCCTTCGTGATCGACGCCGACGCGCTGCCGCAGACGATCGACGTCGTGCGCACCCGCGCCGAGGGGATCGGGATCGAGATCCTCGTCGCCGACCTGACCGAGGGCCTGCCCGACGGCGAGGTGTCCGGCGTCCTGGTGCAGTACCCCGGTGCCTCGGGCCGGATCGTGGACCTCAAGCCGGTCATCGACGCCGTCCACGAGCGCGGCGGGCTGGCCGTGGTCGCGGCCGATCTCCTGGCCCTCACCCTGCTGGAGGCGCCGGGCACGCTCGGTGCCGACGTGGTCGTCGGCTCCGCGCAGCGCTTCGGCGTCCCGCTCTTCTACGGCGGTCCCCATGCCGGGTTCATGGCCGTGCGCGAAGGGCTCGAGCGGCAGCTGCCGGGCCGGCTCGTGGGCGTCTCGATCGATGCCGAGGGTCGTCCGGCCTACCGGCTGGCGCTCCAGACGCGTGAGCAGCACATCCGTCGCGACAAGGCGACCTCGAACATCTGCACCGCCCAGGTCCTGCTCGCCGTGACCGCCGGCATGTACGCCGTCTACCACGGCCCTGCGGGCCTGAAGGCGATCGCGAACCAGATCCACACCCTCGCCGGTCGGGCCGCTGCCTCCCTGCAGGCTGCGGGGCTCGACCTGGTGAACGACACCTTCTTCGACACCCTCCAGGTGCGCGTCCCCGGCCGCGCGGCCGAGGTCGTCGCGGCGGCCCGGGTCGAGGGACTCCACCTGCGCCTGGTTGACCAGGACGTCGTCGGGATCGCGTTCGGCGAGACGGCGGGCCCCGCCACCCTGCGTTCCCTTCACACCGCCTTCGGTGTCACTCCAGGGGAGGCCACCCCGACCGCGGGACTCCCGACCGACCTGGCGCGGACCACGGACTACCTCACCCACCCGGTGTTCTCCTCGCACCACAGCGAGACGTCGATGCTGCGCTACCTCGCGCGCCTGGCCAACCGGGACTACGCGCTGGACCGTGGCATGATCCCGCTCGGTTCCTGCACGATGAAGCTCAACGCGACCACGGAGATGGAGCCGATCTCGCTCGCCGGCTTCGCCGGACTGCACCCGTTCGTCCCGGCGGAGGACGCCGAGGGCTACCGCCAGCTCATCGAGCAGCTCGAGGACTGGCTGGCCGAGGTCACGGGCTACGACCGCGTCTCGATCCAGCCCAACGCGGGCGCCCAGGGCGAGTTCGCCGGGATGCTCGCGATCCGGAACTACCACCGCGCCAACGGCCAGGACCAGCGCAACGTGTGCCTGATCCCGTCCTCGGCTCACGGCACCAACCCCGCTTCGGCCGTGATGGTCGGCATGAAGGTCGTCGTGGTGAAGTCGAACGACGACGGAACCGTCGACCTGGCCGACCTACGCGCCAAGTGCGAGCAGCACGCCGACACCCTGGCGGCGATCATGGTCACCTATCCCTCGACGCACGGTGTCTACGAGGAGACGATCACCGAGCTGTGCGACATCGTCCACGAGCACGGTGGACAGGTGTACGTCGACGGCGCGAACTTCAACGCACTGCTGGGCTACGCCCAGCCCGGCCGGTTCGGTGGCGACGTCTCGCACCTGAACCTGCACAAGACGTTCTGCATCCCGCACGGTGGTGGCGGCCCGGGTGTGGGCCCGGTCGCGGTCCGCGAGCACCTCGCGCCGTACCTCCCCACGCACACGCTGCACCCGGACGCAGAGCGCCGGGAGGGCACGGGCGCGATCAGTGCTGCGCCCTACGGCTCGGCCGGCATCCTGCCCATCTCGTGGGCCTACGTGCGGATGATGGGTGCCGAGGGCCTGACCCGGGCCACGGCCGTCGCGGTCCTGTCCGCCAACTACGTCGCGGCCCGCCTCGGCGAGCACTACCCGGTGCTCTACCGCGGTGAGTCCGGGCTGGTCGCCCACGAGTGCATCCTCGACCTGCGCGACATCTCCAAGGACACCGGCGTCAGCGTCGACGACGTGGCCAAGCGCCTCATCGACTACGGCTTCCACGCGCCGACGATGTCCTTCCCCGTTGCCGGCACGCTGATGGTCGAGCCGACCGAGTCCGAGGACCTGGCCGAGCTGGACCGCTTCTGCGACGCGATGATCGCGATCAAGGACGAGATCGACCGGGTCGTCGCGGGGGAGTGGGACGTCGATGGTTCGCCGCTGCACCACGCTCCGCACACCGCCCGTGCGCTCGTCGGTGACTGGGACCGGTCCTACTCCCGCGAGGTCGCGGTGTTCCCTGCCGGCATCACGGTCGACAAGTACTGGCCCCCGGTGGCCCGCATCGACCAGGCCTACGGAGACCGCAACCTGGTCTGCGCCTGCCCGCCGATGGACGCCTACGCCGAGTGAGGGTCGTGCGCCAGGGGTACGACGACACGCTGGCCTCGCTCCAGGGCGCCGGTCGGCTGCCGTCGGTCTCGGCCGCCGTCGCCCGTGGTGGGGAGCCGGTGTGGCAGGGCTGCGTCTCGGCGATGCCCGGAGTGGACGTGCACTCCGCGTACCGGATCGGCTCGATCACCAAGACGATGACCGCCGTCCTCGTCCTGCAGCTGCGGGACGAAGGACGGTGCTCGCTCGACGAACCGATCGGGCGATTCGTCCCCGAGGCGGGCTACGCCGAGGTCACGCTCCGGGAGCTGCTGGCGCACACCGGCGGCCTGCAGAGCGAGCCGGTCGGTCCATGGTGGGAACGGGTCGACGGCCCTGCGGTGGCGGAGCTGCTCCTGGCCAACGACGGGTCCGGCCGGGTGGCCGGTCGCGGGGAGTTCTTCCACTACTCCAACCTCGGGTTCGCCCTCCTGGGCGAGGCGGTGGCCCGGCTGCGGGGCCAGACGTGGTGGGACGCGGTCCGCGCACGCGTGCTGGAGCCGCTGGCGATGACCGCCACGTCGTACGGTCCGCCGACCCACCACGCTCCGGGACACAGTGTCGACCAGTTCGCCCACACCCTCAGCGCCGAGCCGCACGCGGACACCGGTGCGATGGCACCCGCCGGGCAGCTCTGGAGCACTGTCGCCGACCTGCTCCGGTGGGCCGACTTCCTCGCCGCGGGTCACCCCGGCGTGCTGGGTGCGGACACCCTTGCGGAGATGGCGACCCACGCCGAGCCCGCTGACGCCTACGGCCTGGGTCTTCGCCTGCTGGACGTGGGCGCGCGCGCCATGGTGGGTCACACCGGTTCGATGCCCGGTTTCCAGGCGTCCCTCTTCGTCGACCGCGCCACGAGGGATGCCGTGGCCGTGCTGACCAACGCGACCACCGGCCTGCGCGCCGAGCACGCGCCGGGTGCGTTCCTCGACGGCGCAGTGGCGCCCGCCCCGCCGTGGACGCCGCCGTGGACGCCGTCCTCCGTGCCGGTGCCGGGGCGGGTCGCCGAGGTGCTGGGCCTCTGGTTCTGGGGCAACACGGCCTTCACCTTCGAGTGGGTGGGTGGGGAGCTCCTCGCCCACGACCTGCGCACCGGCGAGCTGCACGAGCGGTTCGTCATCCGCGGGGACGACGTCGTCGGCGCGCAGGGCTACCACCGTGGCGAGCGACTGGTCACGCATCGTGATGCGGCCGGCGGGTTGCTGAGCCTGGAGTGCGCGACCTTCGTCTACACACGGGTTCCCTACGACGCCCGGGTCACGATCCCCGGTGGGCATCCGTCGCCGGAAAGACCGTGACGACGGACGCCAGTCCGAGCACGACGCTGGCCGCCAGGAGCAGCAAGGTCCCGTCGGGGAACAGGTGCGGGAACCTCGCGACCAACAGCGTGGGCACGAGCAGGTGCACCGACACCGCCACCACCCACGGCCAGGGGGTCCGTCGTACGCCCAGCGCAGCGGCGGCCAGGGCGGCCGGCGCGAGAACCAACCACGCCAGGGCGACCGCGTAGGGCAGTCCGCCGTGCCGCGCGAGCCAGGGCGCGAGGTCCCACGGCTCGATGCCGGGCCCGAGGGCCGCCACCAGCGCCGTCGCGAGCGCGATGAGGAGCACCGCGGCGCGGAGCAGCGGTCCCGGCACCGATCAGTCGATGTCGTAGGAGGAGATGCAGGACCGGCCGTCCCGCTCCTCGACCTGGACGGTCGCCGACAACTCCTCGCCGGACAGCCCGTCCTCGTCGCTGGTGGCGCGGACGTCGAAGGTGCCGGCGCTGTCGCCCACGATGTTCGAGATCTCGTAGTCGACGTCGGGGTCCTCGGTGTCCGCCTCCTCCTGGGCCGCTTCGATCAGCCGCTCGAGGTCGCGCCGGTCCTCGGCGGGCGGGGCCTCGCAGAGCAGGTCGACACCCGCCTCCACGTCGAGGTCCTCGGCGGCTTCGACGGCAGCCTCGGCCACGCCCGCGACGGTGGTCGGGTCACCGGCGGAGGCCAGGACGAGGGTGGTCACGCCACCTGCGAGGAGGAGAACGGCGGCCAGGGCTCCGGCCACGATGAGTCCGGTCTTGTTCGTCATGGTCTCCTGATGCCCCACCGGACGGCTGCCCACACCGGTTGCGGACGAGGCATGATGGACCCATGAACGAGAACACGTTCCAGTTTTGCTGGTTCCGTCGCAACGGCGACCTCTTCGACCCGCAACCGCTGGCGCAGAGCCTGTGGCGATCGGACCAGATGCACGGTGTCGCGGTGAGTGGCCTGCTGGCCCGCTGCCTGGAGCAGGCGGCGGCCGGCCGCGACGACCTCGTCCCGGCCCGCTACCACGTCGACCTGTTCCGGCCGGCCCGGATGACCGGCACGAGTGCAACGGCGACGGTCGTGCGCGAAGGCCCCCGCCTCCTGCTGATCGACGCCGTCGTGGAGCAGGAGGGCGAGGTGGTGGCCCGGGCCAGCGCCACCTTCCTCAAGCCCTCGACCAACGCGACCGGCGTCGTCTGGTCCTCTCCGGAGGACAGGCCGACGCCACCGCCGCTGGAGATCGCCCCTGACGACGTGGAGCACCACGTTCCGATCTTCTCCAGCCAGGCGCCATGGTCCGACGACTTCGGTCAGCACCAGAACGCCGGCCGCCACGCGACGTGGCACATCGCTGTTCCGATCGTGCTGGGGGAGGAGTGCACGCCCTTCCAGGCCGTCGCCTCGGTCGCCGATGCGACCAGCATGGTGACGAACTGGGGTGCCGGTGGCGTGCAGTACATCAACACCGACATCGACCTGGCGCTCTCGCGTCGGCCGAGGGGGATCTCCATCGGCCTGCGGGCCAGCGACCACCTGGCCCATGACGGCATCGCTGTCGGGACCGCCGAGGTCTTCGACCGTGACGGGTCCATCGGCACGGCGACCGTGACCTCGCTCGCCAACTCCCGCCGGACAGTCGACCTGTCCGGCGGGGTCAGCGTCGAGGGCAGTGCCTGATCGAGCTCGCCCGAGGCTGGGTCAGCCTCCGGCGATCACCACGTAGAACCGCTTGCGCGCGCCGTCCTGGGTCACGGTGCCGTCGCTGTTGCGCGGGCTGACCACGAAGTGGTTGGCGTTGTTGGTGTCGGTGGGCGCACACGCGACGATCATGGCCAGGCCGCAGATCGAGGCGGAGATCTCACCGGAGAACTCCGGGTTGGCGTCGGCCGTCGGCGCACGGCCGTTGGTGATGCCGTCCGCGTTCTGGTCGAGCTGGTTCTGCAGCGCGATCGTGGCGACGATGGCGTTGTCCGACAGGCTCTCGCCGGCGTTGATGTAGACGTTGCCCGCGGCCCGCAGCGAGTTGTCACCGCTCGGCGCGGTGTTGGCGAGCGTCGGGTAGGCCGCAGCAACGGTGAAGCCACCGGACTGGGCCTCGATCTGACCCTGGGCGTTGATCAGCACCCAGCGGGCGGGGGCGCCGTCGGTGCCGTCCTCGCCGTTGGTCCCGTCCGTTCCGTTGGTGCCATCGGTTCCGTTGGTGCCGGCCGGGCCGCGGGGACCCGTCTTGCCCCGGGGGCCGGGGACCAGGACGCCGTCGGCGAAGTCGGCCCGTCGCAGCGTTCCGTTCTTCACGTCGATCGAGCGCACGGTGTCGTTGCGGATGTCAGCAGAGCGAACCGAGTTGTCCTTGATGTCGGAGGAACCGACCTGGTTGACCGCGTAGGACGTCCCTCCGAGCGAGATGACGAGGGCGCCGACGGCGACGGCGAAGGCGGGGGTGGGCTTGCGAATGCGCATCAGGGGTTCCTCCGGAGCGAGAGTGATCTGTCACACACACTTCGGAGCGGAGCCTCCGACGGATTGGAACCAATTTCGAGGAGGGTCCCCAGGGGGCTCAGCCCGCCTCGGCCTCGTCCACGATCTCTGCCTCGGCGACGTCGAAGTCGAAGGTCAGCTCGTCACGATCGAGGTCGGCCAGGGCCGAGAACTCACTGCTCGACAACGGGCTGGGAACGTCCTCGATCTCCTTCGGTGCAGGGATCGTCGCCACCGGGTCGGCGGCGTTGAGCTTGCGCGCCGCCGGCAGGACCGAGCGCTCCAGGGAACCGGTGAAGGCGTTGTAGTCCTTCACGCTCCGCTGCAGGGAGCGACCGAGCTTGTCGACGTGCTCGGACAGCTTGAGGATGCGGCGGTAGAGCACCTGGCCGAGGTCGAAGAGCGCCTGCGCGTCCTCTGTCAGCGCCTCCTGCTTCCAGGTGAAGGCGACCGTCTTGAGCAGGCCCCAGAGGTTGGTCGGCGTCGCCAGGACGATGCCCTGCTTGAACGCGTGCTCCTGCAACGAGGGATCCACCTCGAGCGCGGCATTGAGCAGCTGCTCGTTGGGGATGAACGCGACGGTGAACTCGGGGCTGGTGGTCAGGCCGGTCCAGTAGCCCTTGCGGGACAGGACGTCGACGTGGCCGCGGACCTTGCGGGCGTGGTCCTCGAGGAGGCGCTGGCGCACCTCCGGGTCGATGCCCTCGCGGTGCGCGTCCATGAACGCGTTGTAGGGAACCTTGGCGTCGATCGCCATCTGCTTGCCGCCGGGCAGGTTGATCACCATGTCCGGGCGTCGGGCTCCGGAGTCGGCGTCCATCGAGTGCTGCAGCTCGAAGTCGACCCGGTTGAGCAGGCCCGACGTCTCGACGAGGGTGCGGAGCTGGGTCTCGCCCCAGGCGCCGCGGACCGCGTTGTTCTTCAGCACCGAGGCGAGGGTGTCGGCGGCCTTGCGGGAGTCCTCCACCGAGCGCTGCGTGTGGCGGATCTGGGCGGCCAGCTCGGTGTGCTGCTCGACCCGGGACTTCTCCAGGTCGTCGACCTTGCGCTGCATGGTGCGCAGGTGCTCGACCACGGGGGAGAGGGTCTTGAGGACCTGGGTGTGGCCGCTCTCCGCGTGCTCCTTGTCGCGCTGGGCCTGCTCGCGCTCGCGCTGGGTCTGGCGCTGGCTCTCGACGAGCGCCTTGTACTGCTCGCGCGCGTCGCCGAGCGCGGCCCGGAGGGCCTCGACCTGCGCGGCGGTGGCGGCGAGCTCCTCCTGGACGGCGGCGCGGGCGGTCGACGCCTCCTGTCGCTCCTCGGCGAGGGCGAGCTCGTGACGGGCGCGGACCAGGGCCGGGTCCTCCACGGGCACCGGCGGCTCGGCGGGCTCGGGCTGGGCGAAGGTCGCCTGACGCACCGCCCAACCGACGCCGGCTCCGAGCAGGAGACCGACGAGGAGGGCGAGGAAGATGACCATGGGGACAGTCAAACAGTGGGGCCCGACGCAATGGTGCTGGCCACGCCGAGGCGGCGCCGGAGTTCGTCCAGCCGGTCGGTCAGCCGGCGTCGTACGGCGCCCGGGAGCTCGCCCTCGAGCGCAGCGAGGGCTGCGGCGACCGTGCGGTCGTCGAGATGCGTGATGGGGAAGAAGGCCTCGACCACGACGCCCTGGACCCAGCCCTGGTGGGCCGAGATCAGCGAGGGCAGCTCGGCGAAGTAGGCCTCGGCGAAGGGACGGGTCAGCTCGCGCTGGTCCGGTCGCCACAGGCCGATGCCAGCGGCCTCGATCTCGTAGTTGGGCACCGACACCTCGCCGGTCGCGCGGGCCCAGGCGAACTCCTTGGCCTCCCGCGTCGGGAGCGAGGCCACGGCCCGGGCGTGGTGAACGGTGGCCGATCCGCTCGGTGCCTCGGCGAGGACGCGGTCGAGAGCGGCCCGATCGGTCGCGCCGATCTCGGCCAGTCGGCGGCGTGCCTTCCAGCGCAGGTCGGCGTCGGCGGAGATGCCGCGGGGCAAACCCTCGCCCTCGGCCCAGCGGGTCAGGGCCTCGGCATCGACCGAGGTGAGCACTGATGTGCGGAAGGCGGAGAGCTGGAGCTCTGATCCGGGATCGGACCGCTCGGCCGCCTCGGTCACCGCGGCGTGGAAGCGGGCGGTGCTGCCCTCGGGCGCGAGGGGGAGGGCGGTGCCGATCACCCACGGGAGCAGGCCGCGGATCCCGTCCGAGGTGTCCTGCACAGGAGGCGCGGCGACGAGGAGCTCCGCCACCGCCGCCGGGGTGACGGCTCCGTCGAAGAGTGCGAGCCGCACGCTGTTCCACATGGTCGCGCGCAGCTGCTCGCTGGGCAGGCTGGCCGCGAGCTGGGGGAGTGCGGCCATCGTGACCGCGTCAGGCGGGCACATCGCCCAGGTGGTCTCGTTGGCGTCGAGCAGGATCGGCGCGTCGCCTGCGTCGAACGGGGTCTGCGGGCCGTCGAGGACCAGCGGTTCCACCGACCAGGTCCCGTCGCGGTGGATGGCCACGTCGAGCAGGTGGCGACGCTCGGCCGGATGGGTCGGCGAGCTCGTCCGCCGGACCACTCCGGCGGACCGGTCCAGGCTCAGCACGTCGGGCTCGGGTGTCAGCAGCCAGTCCTCGACGAAGCCGCCGAGGTCGGTGCCACCGGCAGCACGCTCCCAGCTCGCGAACAGGTCGTGCATGGTCGCGTTGCCGAAGCGGTGCAGGGCGAAGTGCTCGCGCACCCCGCCGAGGAAGGCCTCGTCGCCCAGACGGGTGGCGAGCTGGCGCAGGACGTTGGAGCCGCGGGCGTAGGAGATCCCGTCGAAGTTCTGGAGGGCCGACAGTGCGTCCTCGGCAGGGTTGCCGGCGACCGGGTGCGTCGTGGGCCGGCAGTCGGCGGTGATGCCCCAGACCCGGCGGGCATAGGACTGGTGGACCCACGCGTCGTCGTACTCCGTGGCGTCGGCGACGACCCGGTAGCCGGCGTACTCGGCGAAGGACTCGTTGAGCCACAGGTCGTCCCACCACCTCGGGGTGACGATGTTGCCGAACCACTGGTGCGCCATCTCGTGGGCGACGAGAGCGGCGCGGAAGCTGCGGTCGGCCCGGCTCGCGCTGGTTCCCTCGAAGAGGAGAGGGTCGCGGATCGTCACACAACCGGGGTTCTCCATCGCACCGGCGTTGAACTCGGGGACGAAGGCCTGGTGGTAGTCGCCGAACGGGTAGCGCACCTCGAACAGACGGTGCAGCTCGTCGAAGGACTGTCGGGTCAGCGTGAACAGCTCATCGGCTTCGCGGTCGAGCGCATCGGCGAGGCTGCGGCGAGAGCTGAGGCCGAGCCTGATGCCGTCGTGCTCGGTGGAGAGGTGGTGGTAGGGGCCGGCGACCAGCGTGACGAAGTAGGTCGCCAGGGGCTCGGTCGGGCCGAGCTCCCAGCGGCGGGCTGCGCCCTCGGTGCCGACCTCGCGCGCCGGAGCGTTGCCGACGACCAGCCACTCTGCGGGCGCGGTCACGCTCATGGAGTACGGCGCCTTGAGGTCCGGCTGGTCGAAGCAGGCGAAGATCGACGGTGCAGCGTCCATGAACGACATGCCGTAGACGTAGGCGAGCCCGTCGGCGGGATCGACGGAGCGGTGCAGGCCCTCGCCGTCGTTGCGGAAGGACATCGTCGCCTCGACGACCAGCTCGTGCTCGCCGGCGGCCAGGTCCAGTGCGACGCGTCCCCGATCGAGTGTCGTCGGGTCGATCCTCGCGCCGTCGAGGGTCACGGCGTGCAGCGCACGAGGCTTGACGTCGACGAAGGTCCGCGCCGCCTCGCTCCTGAACCTGATCACGGTGCGCGACGAGAACGTCTCCGGGCCGCGGGCCAGGTCCAGCTCGACGTCGTACGACGACACGGCGAGCACGCTCGCGCGGTGCTCGGCCTCGGCGCGGGTGAGGCTGAGGAAGCCGGAGTCGCTGCTCATCGGGCCAGCGTATGGGAGCCTTCCGCCATGCGACCCTGGACCCAGGTGCCACCCCAGCAGGGGCGGCGATTCGTCATCACCGGCTCGAACGGCGGTCTCGGACTCGAGACGGCGCGGATCCTTGGCTCGCGAGGCGCGGAGATCGTCATGGCCTGCCGCAGCATCGAGCGCGGCGAGGCAGCGGCACGCACCGTGCCCGGCCACGACAAGGGGCGGATCCAGGTCCGCCAGGTCGACGTCAGCGACCTCGCCTCGGTGGACGAGTTCGTCCGGGCGTTGAGCGCCGAAGGGCGCCCGGTCGACGTACTCATCAACAACGCGGGGGTCCTGGGAGTTCCGCACGCCCTGTCCGCGGACGGGGTCGAGATGCACTTCGCGACCAACTACCTCGGCCACTTCGCGCTCACCCTCGGACTGCTGCCGTTGCTGAGGGACCGCGTCGTCGTGATCAGCTCGCGTGAGCACCGCTCGGGACGCATCGACCTCGACGACCTGGGCTGGGAGCGTCGGCCCTACCGCGCCTTCGCGGCATACGGCGACTCTAAGCTCGCCGACCTGCTGTTCATGCGTGAGCTGGACCGGCGGTTCCGGGCGGAGGGCTCCGACCTGCGCGCGGTGGCCGCCCATCCCGGCGCGTCGGCCACCGGCATCACGAGCAGCACCGGCAACGCGCTGCTCACCGCCATCGGCCACTACGGGCAGAAGCTCGTCAGCATGCCGGCCTGGCGGGGTGCGCTGTGCACGGTCTACGCCGCCACGACGGACGTCAAGGGCGGGAGCTACACGGGTCCGCACGGACGGACCGAGCTGTGGGGCTGGCCCGGACCGGCACAAATGGGCCAGGGCGCGGACGACGTCGTGCTCGCCCGCGCCCTGTGGGACCGCTCCGAGGAGCTGGTCAGCCGATCTCGACGCCGGTGAACGTCACCGGGGTGTTGGGACGGCCGCCGCCGCTCTGTGCCCAGAAGCCGTCGTTGCCGGAGGCGGTCGCCTTCGTCAGCGTGGCGAGCGAGGCGGCGTCGAGCTTGCCCCACACGGTGTAGCTCGGCGGGAACTGGCTGTCGCCGAAGACGATGAAGAACTGGCCGCCGCCGGAGTTGGGGGCGCCGGTGTTGGCCATGGCGAGGGTGCCGGCCGGGTAGGTCTCCGTGCCGTCGACCTCGTCGGGGATGGTGTAGCCGGGGCTGCTGCTTCCGGTCTTCGGGTCCGGCTGGTCGGCCTTCGGGTCGAAGTAGGGGTCGCCGCACTGCAGGAACTCGAAGCCGGGGTCGTTGCCCTGGCGGTGGCACGAGCTGTTGTCGTAGTAGCCCTGCTCGGCGAGCGAGGCGAAGGACGCGACCGTGCACGGAGCCTTGTCGGCATCGAGGGTGAGCTTCAGGTCGCCGACGGAGGTCTTGATGACTGCGGGGACCTGGCCGGTGAACGTCGAGGTCGCAGCCGGCGGCTCCACGTCGCGGGCGGCGTCACCGGTCTCGACGAAGTCGCACTGCGTCCCGCCGGAGGCGTCCGGGGCGGCGGTGGTCTCGGTCGTGGCGGCCTCGGTGGGCGCAGAGCTGGTGCCCTCGGTCGTGGGGCTGTCGTCGGTGGCCGACTTCTTGTCGTCGTCCCCGCAGGCGGAGAGGCTGGCGAGCAGGAGGAGTGCCGGGACACCGGCGAGCAGGCGTGAGCGCATGGGCCGCATCGTACGCAGGCACCCTGTGGCGGCGCGGCGTAGGTTGAAGGACATGGACCTCGGCATCCACTATGCGAACTTCACCCACCCCGACTGGCAGACCACGCTGGTGGATCGTCTCGATGCCACCGTGCGGGTGGCCGACGAGGGCGGCATCTCGCTGTTCACCGTGATGGACCACTACTTCCAGATGGTCGACTTCGGTGGGCCCTTCGAGCCGATGCTGGAGGGGTACAGCACCCTCGGCTACCTCGCAGGTCGCACCGAACGCGTCGAGCTCGGGCTGCTCGTCACCGGCGTGACCTATCGCCACCCGGGAGTGCTCGCCAAGGTCGTCTCGACCCTCGACGTGCTGTCGCGCGGTCGGGCCTGGCTCGGCATCGGTGCCGCTTGGTACGACCGTGAGCACGAGGGCCTCGGGGTGCCGTTCCCGTCCATGGCCGAGCGGTTCGAGCGGCTGGAGGAGACGATCCGGATCACCGAGCAGATGTGGAGCGACGACGACGGACCGTTCGAGGGCACGCACTTCCAGCTCGCCGAGACGATCTGCCTCCCGAAGCCGCCGCGTGGGCGGGTGCCGCTGATGATCGGCGGGCAGGGGGAGCGCAAGACGCTGCGGATGGTGGCCCAGTACGCCGACGCCTGCAACCTCTTCACCGGCGACGGCGTCGAGGGGGTCGCGCACAAGCTCGACGTGCTGCGCGGCCACTGCGACGACCTGGGACGTGACTACGACGCGATCCGCAAGACGATCCTGTGGATGGGTGACCCGGTCGCCGAGATCGACCGTTTCGTGCAGGAGACGGGGGAGTACGCCGCCCTCGGGGTCGACCTCACCGCGCTCGCGCCGCCGCTGGACGTCGACCCCGAGGCCTGGGCGACCGTCCTGGTCGAGAAGGTGCTCCCGCGGGTCGCGGAGCTCTGAGCCGCTCCGGCACACTTGGCTTCGGCTTCGCTGCCTGCGCGGCCTGAACCGAGGAGGGGAATCGGGCCATGGGCGCGACGATCAAGGTGTCCGGGCTCTCTGCCGGACACGGGGCGACGGCGCTGTTCGCCGACCTCGACCTGGTGATCGCGCCGCGCGACGTGATCGGACTCGTCGGTCCGAACGGTGCGGGCAAGTCCACCTTGCTCCGCACGCTGGCCGGCGAGCTGGTGCCCGAGGCCGGCACGGTCACGGTCGTTCCCTCCGCCGCCACCATCGGCTACCTGCCGCAGGAGACCGAGCGGCGCGAGGGTGAGACGGTGCGCGCGTTCCTGGCCCGTCGCACGGGCGTGGCGCAGGCCCAGGCAGCGTTCGATGCGGCGACCGAGGCACTCGGCTCGGAGCAGCCGGGAGCCGACGACACCTACGCCGACGCGCTCGAGCGCTGGCTCGCGCTGGGTGCCCCGGACCTCGATGAGAGGGCTGAGGCGATCGCCGCCGACGTGGGTCTGGCGGTCGACCTCGACCAGCCGATGACCTCTCTGTCCGGCGGGCAGGCGGCCCGCGCGGGGCTCGCCAGCCTGCTGCTCTCGCGCTACGACGTGTTCCTGCTCGACGAGCCCACCAACGACCTGGACCTCGACGGTCTCGCCAGGCTGGAGCGTTTCGTCGGCGACCTCGGCGAAGCGGCCGTGATCGTCAGCCACGACCGGGAGTTCCTCGCCCGCACCGTCAACCGGATCGTCGAGCTGGACCTCCACCAACGCGCGATCAACGTCTACGGCGGGGGATACGACTCCTGGTTGCAGGAGCGCGAGATCGCCCGACGCCACGCGCGCGAGGCCTATGACGAGTACGCCGGAACGGTCGCCGGGCTGCAGGCCCGCGCCAACACGCAGCGCAATTGGGCGGCGCAGGGCGTGCGCAACGCGCGACGCAGCATCAACAACGAGCCCGACAAGTCGGTACGGAGGTTCCGGGCGGAGGCCAGCGAGAAGCAGGCGTCCAAGGTCCGCCAGTCCGAGCGGGCGCTGGAGCGGCTCGAAGAGGTCGACGAACCTCGCAAGGAGTGGGAGCTGCGGATGGAGATCGCGGCGGCCCCACGATCCGGTGCGGTCACCGCCGCACTCCGGGAGGCCGTCGTACGACGCGGGGAGTTCACGTTCGGACCGGTGACCCTCGAGATCGGCTGGGCCGAGAAGGTCGCGATCACCGGTGCGAACGGCGCGGGCAAGTCCACCCTGCTCGCGGCGCTGCTCGGTCGACTGCCGCTGGACGCGGGGGAGTCGCACCTCGGTCCCGGCGTGGTCGTCGGCGAGGTCGACCAGGCCCGCCGGCTCTTCGAGGGCGATGACTCGCTGGTGGACGCCTTCCAGCGACAGGTCCCCGATCTGGCTCCGGAGCCGGTGCGCACACTGCTGGCGAAGTTCGGTCTGAAGACCGGTCACGTCGTACGGCCGGCAGCGACGTTGTCGCCCGGCGAGCGCACCCGCGCCGCCCTGGCACTGCTCCAGGCCCGGGGAGTGAACCTGCTCGTCCTCGACGAGCCGACCAACCACCTCGACCTGCCCGCCATCGAACAGCTCGAGTCGGCGCTCGCCGAGTATCCGGGGACCTTGCTGCTCGTCACGCACGACCGCCGGATGTTGGAGGCAGTCGCCACGACGCGTGAGCTGTCCGTCGCGAACGGTCGGGTCACCGAACGCAGTTGAATGTTATGTCAGGCGGCTTGGGTGGGGTCGCCGGGATCTGGCTTCCGGGAGAACTGCTGGCGGTCGGCTCGAAACGTTGCGGTTTGGTCCCAAACCGCAACGAATTGGGTCTGAAACGTGCGGTTTGGGACCAAACCGCAACGTCAGGGGAGCGTCTCGGGCAACTCGACCGTGTCGTTCCGCCGACGTGGCGCAAGGGCCTTCTGAATCAGCAACATGACATAATGTTCATTATCGGCGATATCTGAACAGGTCGTTCAGGTCCGGAGCCCGATGTGTTCGGGGGCTTTCCTGGAGGTGATGGAGGACATTGTCGAGTGCCGACCTAGTCTTCAAGGGTGCACCGCATCATCGCCCCGTTCGCCGTGGTGATCCACCTCGTCTTCGTCGGGTTCACGGTGATCGGCGGGTTCCTCGCCTGGCTGGTGGTTCCCTGGCTCGTCGTCCCTCACGTCGCGGCTGCTGCATGGGGCGGCCGGATGGCCGTGTCGCGCGCCGCCTGTCCACTGTCACGTCTGGAGAACTGGGGACGGTCGCGGACCGGACGCCCTGAGCTGCACGAGCGTGGCTTCGTCGCGCACTACTTCGAGGGCACGGTGTACCCGCATCGGTGGTCGCGCCGGATCGAGCTCGTCATCGGTGGGCTGATCGCCGGTTCCTGGCTCGGGTTCGCGCTGCGCTGATGCGCCGGATCGTGCTGGTCGAGGGCGAGAGTGACAGGGTCGCGCTCGAGACACTCGCTGCGCGGACCGGACGAGACCTCGCCACCGAGGGTGCCGAGATCGTCGTGATGGGTGGCGTCACCAACGTCCGCAGGTACGCGACGACGTACGGGCCGCGTGGTCAGGGTTTGGAGGTCGAGGGGTTGTACGACTCCCCCGACGAATCCATCATCAGACGCGGTCTGGTCGACGCCGGACTGGACGTGCCTGAGGACCTCGCGCTGATCGGGTTCCACGGCTGCGAGCCGGACCTGGAGCACGAGCTGATCCGGGCGCTCGGGACCGACGTCGTCGAGCAGGTCATCGCTGCGGAGGGCGAGACCAGGTCGCTGGACCTGTTGTTGCAGATGCCTGCCCAACGCGGCTGGACGCGGGTCGAGGTGCTGCACCGCTTCATCGGAGCGAGGTCGGGGCGCAAGGCGAGGTACGCCCGGCTCCTCGTCGAGGCGCTGGGTGAGGGGTGCGCGCCGCCACCCCTCAGGGCAGTGTTGGGGACATGGACGCCGACGTGAGCCTGCGCCGTGCCCGCAGTCCGGTGGTGATCGCCAGCACGGCGGTCGTCGTCCTGGTGGCGGGCGCTGCGCTGATCTGGACCATCCGTGACGACGACGAGACGGCCGAGGTGCGCCCGGTCGACCGGGCCCTCGCGGCGGCGATCTCCGGGACAGGGGTCACGCCGTACGTCGTCGACTTCGACGGCGCCCGCCTGCGCGACGTCCGTGTCGAGGGCGCAGAGGTGTTCCTGTCGTACGACGTGGACGACGTCCCGCTCTTCACGCTCGTGCTCGAGAAGTCGAGGCCCGGTGACCTGTGCCAGGACCACGACGACTCCCGGGGTGGGAGCTGTCTCGCCGACGGGGACCGGGTCGAGACCGAGTTCGAGGAGTTCGGGACCTTCGGCGTGCGCAGGGACGACACGATGCTGACCATGGCGAGCGTGGTCATCGAGAGTGACCCGGACATCGGTGAGCGGGCGTACGCCGCGCTGGAGGCCGCCGAGCGCGTGGGCGTCGACGACCTCGCGCGACGCTGAGCGTGGCAGGCTGGGTGACGTGGACGACGAGCTGATCATCGAACGGAGCCCGCTCCCCGCCGGCATCGATCCCCGGCTGGTCGCCCAGCTGACGTTCCTCGCCGAGGCCGACAAGCTCAAGACGATCCTCCGCGCCTCTCCCCTGGCTGCTGTCGAGCGTCGCGAGAACGATGCCGAGCACTCGTGGCATCTCGCGCTGATGGTCACCCTGCTGGCGGAGTACGCCGACGAGCCGATCGACGTCGGGCATGCGATCAAGCTCGTGATCATTCACGACCTGGTCGAGATCTACGCCGGCGACAGCCCCGTCTTCGACCCGGCCGCCGTGGTCGGCCAGCAGGAGCGCGAAGAGGCGGCCGCAGACCGACTCTTCACACTGCTCCCCCACGACCAGGCCGGGTGGGTCCGGGCGCTGTGGGACGAGTTCGAGGCGGCCGCAACGCCGGAGGCGCGGTTCTGCAAGGCGATGGACCGGCTCGAGCCGATGCTGCTCAACTGGCTGAACCGCGGTGGCACCTGGCAGATGCCCGGCGCGACCGAGACGACGGTGCGGGCGCGCGAGGCGGGCGTGGTGGCCGGCTCGACGACCCTCGGGGCCGTGACGAACCTCCTGGTCGAGGGCGGCCTGCGCAACGGGTGGATCAGGCCTGACGCTCCGGCGTCCTGACCGGAAGCAACGTGCCGCGTGACAGCGCGGTCCACACGGCCCGGGTCACGACGACCCGTCGGCCCAGCCCGAGCCGGGTCCGGTACTGCCGCACCGTCCTGGCCGTGTCGGCTCCGTAGGTGCCGTCGACGCGGACGACGCGTCGTCCGACAGCGGCATTCAGACTGCGTTGCAGACGGCGCACGTCCTCGCCACGGGCTCCCCTGCGCAGCACCGGCGTGCTGCCCTGGGACAGGAGTGCCGTCCAGGTGCGACGGTCCACCGCCCCCGTCGCCGGGAGGCCGCGCCGCTCCTGGAAGGCGCCGACCGCACGGACCGTGGTCGCGTCGTGGAGCCCCGAGGTCTTGACCGGGTGCGGCTGCCCGGGCAGCACGAGGCACTGGACCAGGCGGACGAGCGCCCCGCGGTCCCCTGAGCGGACGGGGCGGGTGCGGGCCCGGCCCGCCGCGTCGTCGCAGCCGACGGGCGCGCGCGGGTTGCTGGTGGCGCCGAGGCTGACGAAGTTCCAGTCGATCGCCATCCGGTGGCCGCCGAACTCCACCCGGGTGTCGAGGGCGTACTGGTGGACCCGGCTGGTCCGCATGTACTCCGGCGCGGCGACGTACTGGCCGGGCAGCGTCCTCGGGCGGTCGATCCACGCGTACCAGACCGCATCGGGACGGGCGTAGTCCCGATCGGTGGCGCTGAGCAGTGCGATCCCGGCGCGCACGTGGGAGTAGACGCCGGACCGGTAGCCGAGCCGGTGCACGTCGCGCGTCCACTGGTCGAGGAAGGCGAGCGAGGAGCCGCGGCAGTGGCGGCGGGCCGTGTCGAACGGCTCGAGGTCGTAGAAGAGGAGCTCCCCGGGAACGAGGCCGAGGGCGCGGGCGGCCGCCACGGCCTGCTCTGCCTCCTGGGTGGCGCGCGCCCGAGCGGCGTCGTACAGGCCACTCTTCCCCGGCCGGGCGGTGATCCGGTGGCGATAGCCGGTGCACGATGCCTGTGGTCCGACCCAGATCGGCAGGAGCTTCCAGCCGGCGCGGACCTGGTTGTCGACCCATCCCGAGGTCAGGTGCCGCTGCGGGCACGCCCGGTGGATGCCGCCGAGGTAGATGCCGACGCCGGTGAAGGGTGAGCTCGTGAGCCAGCGGTCCATCACGCCCTGCCTCGGGGCGCGGCAGGCATCGAAGGCGAAGCCGCTCCAGGCCGAGCCCGGCGGAGCCGGCGGCGGAGGTGGTGGAGGTGGGAGCTGATCCTCGGCCTCGGCGACGACCGGCGCAGCCGCCGGGTCGGCCTGGTCCGCGTCGTTGTCGTCGAACGGGCCGTAGGGCCCGGCCAGCACGAGAGCGACCGTCAGGTAGAGGGCCAGGGCGGCGCTCAGCACGACAGGCAGGGGCACGGAGCGGTCGAGGACGCGCATGGGGAGGACAATCGGCTGGGCGACAGGGTTTCCGCGATCGTAGGCGGCGGGTGGTCGCGAACCGTTGCGTGACCCACGTCACGCTGACAGCATCGCCTCATGACGGCCACCGACGCCACCCCGACCACCGACGCCGACGCGCTCGACGTCCCCACCCTCTGCGCCGCGTTCCAGAGCACGGCCGTCCTCCATGCCGACGAGGTCGCGCTCCGCACGCCCGGTGGAACACAGGAGATCACCTGGCGGGAGTACGCCGACCGGGTGCGCCGCGTCGCGGAAGGACTGGCCTCGTTGGGCGTCGCCCACGGCGACACCGTCGGCATCATGCTGACCAACCGGCCGGAGTTCGCGATCGTCGACACCGCCGCCCTGCACCTCGGTGCCGTGCCCTTCTCGATCTACAACACCTCGTCCCCGGAGCAGGCGTCCTACCTGTTCGGCAACGCCGGCAACAAGGTCGTCATCACCGAGGAGGCCTTCCTGCCACTGGTCAAGGCTGCCGGTGCGGACATCGAGACGATCGTGACCGTCGACGGCGGAGACGCCACGATGACCCTCGCCGAGCTCGAGGGCCGCACTGTCGACGGATTCGACTTCGAGGCGTCGTGGCGCAAGGTCGCCTCCGAGGACGTGCTCACGCTGATCTACACCTCCGGCACCACCGGTCCGCCGAAGGGTGTGGAGCTGACCCATGGCAGCATGCTCGCCCAGCTCCGGGGTGTGCAGGCGGTCATCCCGGCGCGGCGCGGCGAGCGGACCACGTCGTACCTCCCCGCGGCGCACGTCGCCGACCGCTGGGCCGGGCACTACTCCCCCATGGCCTTCGGCGGCACCGTCACCTATGTCGCTGACCCGAAGGCGGTCGTGGGTGCGCTGCCTGAGGTCCGGCCGACGGCCTGGGGCAGCGTGCCGCGCGTCTGGGAGAAGATCAAGGCCGCGCTCGAGGCCAAGGGGGTCACCGATCCCGGTGCTCTCCCCGAGGAGCACCGCGTGGCGGTGCGTCAGCTGCTCGGGCTCGACGACGTCCGCTTCACCGTGTCGGGTGCTGCGCCGATCGCCCCCGAGGTGCTGGAGTTCTTCGCGGCGCTCGGTGTGCCGATCTGCGAGCTGTGGGGCATGTCGGAGATCTCCTGCTGCGGGATCATCAACCCGCCCGACGACATCCGGATCGGCACGGTCGGCAAGCCGATCCCCGGCCTGGAGGTCCGCATCGCCGACGACGGCGAGCTGCTGGTGCGCGGGCCCCAGCTGATGCGTGGCTACCGCAATCAGCCGGAGAAGACGGCCGAGGCGATCGACGCCGACGGCTGGCTGCACACCGGTGACGTCGCGACCATCGACGAGGACGGCTACGTCACCATCGTGGACCGCAAGAAGGAGCTCATCATCAACGCCGGCGGCAAGAACATGTCGCCCTCCAACATCGAGCAGGTCGTCAAGGCCTCGCACGCCCTGATCGGCCAGGCGGTGGTGGTCGGCGACCGCAGGCCGTACAACGTGGCGCTCCTGGTCCTCGACCCCGACGTGTGCGCGGCCTACGCCGACCAGGCCGGACTGGCCGATGGATCGGCTCCGGCCCTGGCGCGCGACGCAGGTGTCAAGCAGCAGATCGCGGAGGCCATCGAGGCCGCGAACGCCCGCCTGTCACGGATCGAGCAGATCAAGCGCTACCGGATCCTCGAGTCGGACTGGCTGCCCGGCGGCGACGAGCTCACGCCGACGATGAAGCTCAAGCGACGACCGATCGCCGACAAGTACGCCGCTGTGATCGAGGAGTTGTACGCCGAGGGCTGATCCTCAGTCGAGGCAGAACTCGTTGCCCTCGGGGTCGGCCATCACCAGGTGGCCGGCGCCGAGGGGTGGCGCGGGATCGTGCCGTGCGAGGCGGCTCGCTCCCAGCGCGACCAAGCGCTCGCACTCGGCCTCGAGGGCCTCCATCCGCGCGTCACCCTCGAGTCCGGGGGCTGCGCGGACGTCGAGGTGGAGCCGGTTCTTGGTGACCTTGTCCGCGGGGACCTGCTGGAAGAAGAGACGCGGCCGCTTCCCCTCCGGGTCCTCGACCGCGGAGCGGCTGTTGCGCAGCTCCTCGGGCACGCCGATCCCGGCGAGGAACCCGTCCCAGGCCTCGAAGGGGTCCTCGCCGTCGGCGAGCTCGACGCCGGGCGGACCGGGGATCGCGTAGTGGAGGGCCTGGCTCCAGAACCGGGAGAGGCTGGCCGGGTCGTGGGCGTCGAACGTGATCTGGAGGTCGCGGGGCATGGGCCTTGTCTACGCGGCGCCACCGACAGTCCTCCCCCGTTCGCCGTCCTGGAGCGGTGATCCACGTCTCCCAACCACCCGCTTTCCAATTCCTATGCAGCCCTGCATAGTTGTCCCCATGACCGAGACCACGACCGTCGCCGCTCTGCACCAGCCGTTCACCCTCCCCAACGGCTCGGTCCTCCCGAACCGCCTCGCGAAGGCTGCGCTGAGCGAGAGCCTCGCCCGCCGCGACCACTCGCCGGGGACCCGGATCAAGACGCTCTACCGGCGCTGGTCCGACAACGGTGCCGGCCTGGTCATCACCGGCAACGTGATGGTCGACCGCCGCGCGATCGGCGAGCCCGGCAACGTCGTCGTCGAGGACGAGTCGTGCGTCGAGGACGTCGCCGAGTGGGCCCGGATCATCAAGGCCAACGGCGCCGTCGCGTGGGCACAGATCAACCACCCCGGCCGCCAGGCACCGCGCACGCTCACCCCGAAGCCGGTCGCCCCCTCCGCGGTGGCGCTCCCCGGTAGCGGCGGCATGTTCGCCGAGCCGCGCGAGCTCACCCACGAGGAGATCCTCGACATCATCCGGCGCTTCGCCACGACCGCCGGGATCCTGGTCCGGGCCGGCTTCGACGGCGTCCAGATCCACGGTGCCCACGGCTACCTCGTCAGCCAGTTCCTCTCGCCGCTCGCCAACCAGCGCACCGACGAGTGGGGCGGCACGCCGGAGAAGCGCCGCCGCTTCGTCATCGAGGTCGCCCGCGCGATCCGCGCCGAGATCGGCCCCGACGCCGCCATGGGCATCAAGCTCAACTCCGCCGACTTCCAGCGCGGTGGCTTCTCCGAGGACGAGTCGATCGCCGTCGTCCACGCCCTCGTGGCCGAGGGCATCGACCTGCTCGAGGTCTCCGGCGGCACCTACTCCTCCGCAGCCATGCTGGGCGTCGACCCGTCGCTGAAGGAGAGCACCCGCAAGCGCGAGGCCTACTTCCTCGACTACGCACTGCGTGTGCGCGCCGAGCTGCCCGACCTTCCCCTCATGCTCACCGGTGGCTTCCGCACGGCCGACGCCATGAACGACGCCGTGGCCAGCGGCGCCATCGACGTCGTCGGTCTCGGACGCCCGCTCACCGTGGAGCCTGACGTCCCCGGCCAGCTCCTCGACGGTACGGCGACCGCGAGCCACGTCCGGCCCAAGCGCAGCGGCATCCGGCTGATCGACAGCCTGACCGAGCTCACGGCGTACACGGTCCAGATGTGGCGGATGGCCGACGGCAAGGCGCCCGCGCCCCGACGCCACCCGGCGTTCAACGTCGCGACCTACCTCGTGCGCAACGGCAAGGACAGCGTCCGCGTCGGCCGCCGCGGGCTCTGAGCCGTGGCACGCCGGCCGGACCCCGCCAAGCGGGAGCGGATCGTCCACACCACCCGTGAACTGCTCCGTCGCCGCGGTGTGGCCGGGACGACCATGCTCGACGTGGTCGCCGAGGCCGGCGCGTCACGGGGATCGCTCTACCACTACTTCCCCGGTGGCCGTTCGGAGATGGTCGAGGACGCCGTGAGCGGCGCTGTCGCGGAGTACTCCGAGGCGCTCCTCGCTCTCGCCGAGCTCTCGCCGCGCGAGGCGATCCCGCTGATCGTCGAGGTGTGGCGGTCCGAGGCGGAGGCGAGCGGCTACGAAGCCGGATGCCCCGTCGTGGCCGCTGCCCTCGGCGGCGAGGCCGAGCCGGGCGCCCGCGAGATCGCGGCCCGTGCCTTCACCGACTGGACCGACACGGTCGCTGCGTGGCTCGAGCAGACCGGTGTCCCGGCCCGGCGAACCGCATCTTTGGCAAACCTCCTGCTCTCCGCCGTGGAGGGTGCGGTGATCGTCGGGCTCGCCCAGCGATCCAGCGAACCGATGGTGCGGGTCGCCGAAGAGCTGGTCAACGTCGTCGAGGCGGCCAGGAGCACCGGGGCCGGCCACAGCTAGCAAGTTCCGATCTGCACGGAATCTCCACAGGTCGCACACCCTTTGCGACCGGTCGCGCTCGTAGCCTCATCGCATGAGCATGTCCCGAGTCCTCGTCGTCGAGGACGATCCGGTGATCAACCAGGCGATCACGGACCGACTGGTCGCCGAGGGGTACGACGTCGTCCGCGCCTGGGACGGACCGGGCGCCGTTGCGGCGCACGTCGAGCACTCCCCCGACGTGGTGGTCCTCGACGTGATGCTGCCCGGGTACGACGGCCACGAGGTCTGCCGCCGCATCCAGGCCGACCGACCGGTGCCGGTCCTGATGGTCACCGCACGCGCGGACGAGTCCGACGTCCTGGTCGGTCTGGGGATCGGCGCGGACGACTACCTCACCAAGCCGTTCCGGATGCGGGAGCTGGTGGCCCGGATCGCCGCGCTGCTGCGTCGCGTCCAGCGAGCGGCCGACCTCGCCGCGGACAGTGCGGGCAGCGGACCGATCGAGCTCGGTGACCTGCGCGTCGACGAGGCCGCCCGCAGGGTGTGGCGCGGCGACGAGGAGGTGTCCCTGACGCCCACCGAGTTCGACCTCCTGGTCTGCCTCGCAGCCACGCCGGGAGCCGTGGTGACCCGTGAGCGTCTCCACGCCGAGGTGTGGGGCTGGCCCGGCGGGTCCGGCTCCCGCACCGTCGACAGCCACGTCAAGGCGCTGCGCGCCAAGATCGGTGCCGAGCGGATCCGGACCTCGCACGGTGTCGGCTACGCCCTCGAGACGCCGGAGCCCGGTCGGTGACCCCGGAGCCGCTGGCCGGCATCACCTCCATCAAGGTCAAGCTCGGCCTGCTCGTCGCGGCGAGCGTCACCGTGGCCGCTGTCGTGGCCAGCATCGGCCGCGCCGCCGGCGTACCCGTGCTGCTCGGCCTGCCCGTGACCATCCTGCTCGCCCTCGCCGTCACGCAGCTGCTGGCGGTCGGGATGACCTCACCGCTGCGCCAGATGACCGAGGCGGCCCGACTGATGGCAACCGGTGACTACGGCGTGGAGATCGCGACGCCGTCGACCGACGAGGTGGGCCAGCTGGCGCGGGCGTTCACGACGATGGCACGCGATCTCGCCTCGGTGGACCGGCAACGGCGCGAGCTCGTCGCCAACGTGAGCCACGAGCTCCGCACGCCCCTGACCGCGCTGTGCGCAGTGCTGGAGAATCTCGTCGACGACGTCGCGCCTCGTGATCCGGAGACGCTCGCCAGCGCTCTCGCCCAGGCCGAGCGGTTGGCCGGGCTGGTCGAGGACCTCCTCGACCTCGCCCGGGTCGACGCCGGCAAGGCACCGCTCGATCCCGCACCCGTACAGCTCCGTTCCCTCCTGGAGGACGCGGTCGCCGAGGCGCAGGTCCTCGGACGGGTGGTGGAGTACGACGTCCACGTCGTGCCTGCCGACCTGACGGTGCACGCCGATCCCGCCCGTCTGCGCCAGCTGGTGGCCAACCTGCTCGACAACGCCAGCCGGCACAGCCCGTCGGGAGGCACCGTGGCCGTGACGGCGGCCCGGACCGGGGACCGCTACGTCGTCGAGGTCCACGACCAGGGCCCGGGCGTTGCGGTGCCGGACCGTGAGCGGGCCTTCGAGCCGTTCGGGACGCTGAGCACCGACGAGGGCGGCAGCACCGGCCTCGGGCTCGCCATCGCCCGGTGGGTCACCGACCTCCACGGCGGCTCGATCGGCTTCGTCGATCCCGGGCCGGGCCGGCGCGGTGCCCGGGTCAGGGTCTCTCTCCCCCTCCAGCCCGCCGACCGCCACTCCCTCCCCACCGAGATCGAGGAGATCCCCATGGCCACCCCCACCCCTCCAGTCCCGGTGCCGGCGCCACTCCCGTCCCCGTACCCAGCAGGCGTCCTCCCGGCGCCCGCGCCGCGGCCCGTGCTCGACGACCTCTTCGGCTCCTTCTGGCCCGAGCGGGACCTGCCGACGAGCAGCCGCCTGCTGCTGGGTTCCGTGGGCACCGGTGTGCTGGCCGCACTGCTCCTGCCGTTCCGCGAGCTCGGCCTCGCCGCCTTCGTCGTGCTCCTCGCGGCGGGCGGTGTCGTGCTCGCCGCGAGCAGGAACCGTCGCGACCCGTTCACGCTCTCCTGCGCCGCGCTGTGCGTGGTGCTCGCCGCGACGACCGTGGTCCGCGACGCCGAGTGGGTCGTCGCGCTGAGCCTGTTCGCCGGCGGCGTGGTCTGCCTGTGCGGTGTGACCCGCGGTCGGTCGCTTCCGGGCTTCGTGCTCTCGGGCCTCGCGTGGCCGTTGTCCGCGCTCCGCGGCCTGCCCTGGCTCGGCCGGACGCTCACGCGGCTCGCCGGGGTGACCAGCTTCGGCCGGGGGCCGGCCCTGCTCCGCACCGTGGCGCTGTCGGCGCTGGGCCTGCTGGTCTTCGGTGCCCTGCTCGGGTCGGCCGACGCGCTGCTCGCCTCCTGGGTCGAGACCCTCGTGCCCGACCTGAGCATCGACACCGTCGTCCTGCGGGTCTTCGTCGGCGTCGCCGTCGGCGGCGCCGTGCTCGCCGCGGCCTACCTCGCGCTCAACCCGCCACGCGTCGAGACCGACCCGCGGCCCGCCCGCCCCACGACCCACCGGTTCGAGTGGCTGGCTCCGGTCCTTGTCGTGAACGGCGTTCTCGCGGCCTTCCTGCTGGCTCAGGCCGCGGTGGTCTTCGGAGGTCACGCCTACCTGCGCCGCACCACCGGGCTCACCTACGCGGAGTACGTCCACCAGGGGTTCGGGCAGCTCACGGTCGTGACGGCGCTGACCCTGATGGTGATCTGGGTGGCCGCGCGCAAGGCACGCAAGGAGGATGTCTCCGACCGGCGGTGGCTGCGCCTCTCGCTGGGCCTGCTCTGCCTGCAGGCCCTGGTGGTCGTGGCCTCCGCCCTGCACCGGCTCAGCCTCTACCAGGACGCCTACGGCCTGACCCGCATGCGCCTGCTGGTCGACGTCTTCGAGGGGTGGCTCGGGCTGCTGCTCCTGGCGGTCCTCGTCGCCGGCGCCTCGCTCCGGGCAGCGTGGTTCGCGCGTTTCGCCCTGCTCAGTGGTGCCCTCGCGATCGTGGGCGTCGCTGCGATCAACCCCGACGCCTGGATCGCCCGGCACAACATCGATCGCTACGAGGAGTCCGGCAAGCTGGACGTGGCCTACCTCCAGCAGCTCTCGGACGACGCGGTGCCTGCCTTCGCCGACCTGCCAGACGAGCTGCGCCGGTGCGCCGTGGCCGGGCGGGACGTGGCCGACGGTGACTGGCTCTCCTGGAACCTCGGCCGCAGCCGCGCCGCCGACGTGGTGGACGCTCGCAGCGTCGATCGGTCCGAGGCCGACTCGCTCTGCACGGCGTCCGCGCCCTGACGGGTCACGCTGCTGGGCGCATCACCCGCCGACGTACGCCGCCAGGTGCTCACCTGTCAGCGTCGATGCCTTCGCGACCAGGTCGGCGGGCGTGCCCTCGAACACCACCGAGCCGCCGTCGTGACCGGCTCCCGGCCCGAGGTCGATGATCCAGTCGGCGTGCGCCATCACGGCCTGGTGGTGCTCGATCACGATGACGGACTTGCCGGCATCGACCAGGCGGTCGAGCAGTCGCAGGAGGTTCTCGACGTCGGCGAGGTGGAGGCCGGTCGTCGGCTCGTCCAGCACGTAGACGCCGCCCTTCTCCCCCATCCGCATCGCGAGCTTCAGCCGCTGGCGCTCGCCGCCCGACAGGGTGTTGAGCGGCTGGCCGAGCTTGAGGTAGCCCAGACCGACGTCCTCCATGCGGGACAGGATCGAGGAGGCCGCCGGGGTCTTCGCCTCGCCGGCCGCGAAGAACGCGTGCGCCTCGGCGACCGGCAGGTCGAGGACCTCGGCGATGTTGAGGCCGCCGAACCTCAGCTCCAGCACGGAGGCCTGGAAGCGCTTGCCGCCGCACTCGTCGCAGAGGGTCGCGACGGTGTCCATGAACCCGAGCTCGGTGTAGATCATCCCGTTGCCGTTGCAGCTCTCGCAGGCACCTTCGGAGTTGGCGCTGAACAGTGCGGGCTTGACCCCGTTGGCCTTCGCGAAGGCCTTGCGGATCGGCTCCAGCAGCCCCGTGTACGTCGCCGGGTTGCTCCGCCGCGAGCCCTTGATCGCGCTCTGGTCGACCACCACGACGTCGTCGTGACCGGCCACCGAGCCGTGGATCAGCGAGCTCTTCCCGGAGCCGGCGACGCCGGTGACCACGCACAGCACGCCGAGCGGGACGTCGACGTCGACGTCACGGAGGTTGTGGGTGGACGCACCGCGGATCTCGAGCACGCTCGTCGCCGTACGGACCTCGTCCTTGAGCGTCGCACGGTAGGCCAGGTGTCGACCGGTGAGCGTGTCGGACGCCTCGAGCCCGGCGACGTCGCCCTCGAAGCAGATGGTCCCGCCGCCGGTCCCGGCGCCGGGACCGAGGTCGACGACGTGGTCGGCGATCACGATCGTCTCCGGCTTGTGCTCCACGACGAGGACCGTGTTGCCCTTGTCCCGCAGCTCGAGCAGCAGGTTGTTCATCCGGGCGATGTCGTGCGGGTGCAACCCGATGGTCGGCTCGTCGAAGACGTAGGTGACGTCGGTGAGGGCCGAGCCGAGGTGGCGGATCATCTTGGTCCGCTGGGCCTCGCCGCCGGACAGGGTTCCGGCCGGGCGGTCCAGCGAGAGGTAGCCCAGGCCGATCTCGACGAACGAGTCGAACAGGTGCAGCAGGTTGGCCAGCAGCGGGCCCACCGAGGAGTCGTCGACGGAGCGCACCCAGTCGGCGGCGTCGGTGATCTGCATCGAGCAGACGTCGGCGATGCTCTTGCCGTTGACCAGCGAGGTCCGGGCCGCTTCGTTGAGCCTGGTCCCCTCGCAGGCCGAGCAGGACGCGAAGACCGCAGCGCGCTCGACGAAGGCCTTGATGTGGGGCTGGAGCGAGTCGACGTCCTTGCTGAACATCGCCTTGCGGATCTTGGGGATCAGGCCCTCGTAGGTGATGTTGATCTTGTCGAGCTTGATCTTGCGCGGCTCGGCGTGGAGGAAGTCCTCGCGCTCGGCCTTCGTGAACTTCGCGATCGGCTTCTCAGGAGGCAGCTCTGCCTTGTAGGCCGCGACCATCCAGCCGTCCGCGGTGTAGCCGGGCACGAGGATGGCGCCGTCCACCAGCGACTTGCTCTCGTCGACGATCTGGGTCAGGTCCAGGTCCGAGACCGTCCCGCGGCCCTCGCACTCCGCGCACATGCCGCCGAGGTAGATCGCCTGCTTGACGACCTTCTTCTCGACCTTGCCACCGGCCTTCTCGGTGCTCATGACGCCACCGGCCCTACGGGTCGGCACGTTGAACGCGAAGGCGGTCGGCGGCCCGATGAACGGGTCGCCGAGCCGGCTGAAGAGCACCCGGAGCATCGCGTTGGCGTCGGTCGCGGTGCCGACCGTCGACCGGACGTTGGCCCCCATCCGCTCCTGGTCGACGAGGATCGCGGTGGTGACCCCCTCGATGTTGTCGACCTCGGGACGGGCCAGCGTCGGCATGAAGCCCTGGACGAAGGTGCTGTAGGTCTCGTTGATCATCCGCTGCGACTCGGCCGCGATGGTCGCGAAGACCAGGGAGCTCTTGCCGGAGCCGGACACCCCCGTGAAGACCGTCAGGCGGCGCTTGGGGATCTCGACGCTGACGTCCTTGAGGTTGTTCTCCCGGGCGCCCTGCACCCGGATGAGATCGTGACTGTCGGCGGCGTGGGGGGTGGTGCTCATGGGGTGGGGTGATGCCTTTCGGTCCAGGTGCCGTCGCGCATGAGGGTACGGCCGGTCATCTCGTTCACTTCGCGCCATGCCTGCACCCGGTGCGGGCGCAGGACCAGGAACACGTACCCGACCGAGCCCCGGGGGTCCCAGTCGGCCTGTGCTGCATACGACTCCGCCAGTGCCGGATTCTCATCGATCCCCAGCACGTTCCAGCACGACGTCGCGCGGCTCGGCGCTCACCCGTCAGATCGTGCCACGTCCACCCATGCCTCGGTGCGAGTCCAGAGCTCGGCGGCGAGCTCGTCGGTGACGACCTCCGAGGGCGCCTTCACGCGCCGGTTGTCGTAGTACAGGCCGGTCTGGTCGGCAACGTCCGGTGAGGTGGCGCAGTGCAACGAGGTCCGAGCGCCGTCGACGGTCGACTTCATGAACAGCTTCATCACGTGCCGCAGCCCGGGCGGCACCTCCCGCCACACGTCGGACGCGATGGCGCCGGGGTGCAACGAGTACGTCGTCACGCCGGTCCCCTCGAGGCGGCGGCCAAGCTCGCGCGCGTGGAGGATGTTCGCGAGCTTCGACACGCAGTACTCGTCGAAGGCGGTCCGGGTGACCGACGGCCGGCGCACGGCCTCCCAGTCGATGCCCTTGGCGCGGTAGTGGCCGGCGCTGGCGACGTTCACGATCCGGCCGGGACCGCTTGCGACGATCTGCTCGCGGAGCAGCTCGGTGAACAGGAACGTGCCGACGTGGTTGGTGCCGAAGGCGAGCTCGAACCCGCTGGCCGACAGGCCGCGCTTGCCGGCGAGACCGGCATTGTTGATCAGGACGTGGAGCGGCTCGCCGCTGGCGAGGAAGGTCTGGGCCGCCGTCCGCACCGAGGCGAGGTCGCCGAGGTCGATGGCGAGGAAGTCGAGGTCGGTGTTGCCGGTCTCCTCGGAGATCTCCTTCATCGCCGCCCGGACCTTGTCCTCCGAGCGGCCCCCGATCACGACGCGCGCGCCTCGACCGGCGAGCTCGCGCGCCGTCTCCTTGCCGATGCCGGTGTTCGCCCCGGTGACGAGGAAGGTGCGTCCGTTCAGTTCGCTCATGGTTCGCCATGCTCCCGCATGGGCCCCGGCCCGTCGTCCTCCCCTGGTCGTAGTTCACGGGTCTACGGTGGTGAGGTGGCGCTCAGCGTGTTCGATCTCTACTCCGTCGGTATCGGCCCCTCCTCGTCCCACACCGTGGGCCCGATGCGCGCCGCCAAGCTGTTCGCGGACGGCATCGTCGCCGATGGTCTCCTGGAGGAGATCGGCCGGGTCCGGGCCGAACTGTTCGGTTCCCTCGGCGCGACCGGTCACGGCCACGGGTCCGAGAAGGCAGTGCTGCTCGGGCTCGAGGGTGAGGAGCCGGCGACCGTCGACATCACGACGTACGACGAGCGCGCGGCCGCGATCCGGGCCTCCGGCCGGCTCCTGCTCGCCGGGCGTCGTGAGGTCGACTTCGGGGCCGACGACCTCGTGATGCATCGCCGCAAGTCCCTGCCCGGACATCCCAACGGCATGAGGTTCGAGGCGTACGACGGGTCCGGAGCCCTGGTGCGCGAGCGGGTCTACTACTCGGTCGGCGGCGGCTTCGTCGTGGACGAGTCGGCCGTCGGGGCGGACCGCGTCGTCGCCGACGAGACGCCGGTCCGCCACCCCTTCGGCACCGCTGCCGACCTGCTCGCGATCTGCGCCGAGACCGGCCTGCGGGTCAGCGACGTGATGCTCGCCAACGAGCTGGCGTGGCGCACGGAGGCCGAGGTCCGCGACGGCCTTCTGGAGATCTGGTCGGTCATGAAGACCTGTGTGCGCAACGGCTGCGCGAGCGAGGGGGTGCTCCCGGGTGGGCTCAAGGTGCCTCGTCGGGCTCCCGCGCTGCACGCGCGACTGACCGCCGACAGCGGGGTCGACGACCCGCTGCAGGCGATGGACTGGGTCAACCTGTTCGCGCTGGCGGTGAACGAGGAGAACGCTGCTGGCGGGCGGATGGTCACCGCCCCCACCAACGGTGCCGCGGGGATCATCCCGGCCGTCCTCCACTACTACGACCGTTTCGTTCCGGGAGCCGACGACGACGGCATCGTGCGGTTCCTGCTGACAGCCGGAGCCATCGGTGCCCTGTTCAAGCAGAACGCCTCGATCTCCGGCGCCGAGGTCGGGTGCCAGGGCGAGGTCGGCTCGGCCTGCTCGATGGCCGCAGGGGCCTTCTGCGAGGTGCTCGGCGGCTCGCCCGAGCAGGTGGAGAACGCTGCGGAGATCGGTATCGAGCACAACCTCGGGCTGACCTGCGACCCGGTGGGCGGTCTGGTCCAGATCCCCTGCATCGAGCGCAACGCCATCGCCTCGGTGAAGGCGATCAATGCCGCCCGCCTGGCGCTGGCGGGCACCGGCCGGCACACCGTGTCACTCGACCGGGCGATCAAGACCATGCGGGAAACCGGCCGCGACATGCACACGAAGTACAAGGAGACCTCGCGCGGCGGACTCGCCGTCAACGTGATCGAGTGCTGAGCGCGGTGCGTGAAATGTGACGCAGGTCATGCCACTCTGGGACCCATGACCACCGTTGCCCTTGTCGTGATCGCTGCTGTCGTCCTGTTCGTGCTGCTCCTGGGGTCCCTCTTCGGGGTCGTGTGGTTCGCCGGACAGAGCAGCCGCAAGAGCCAGGTCCGGGGCTAGCCAGGATCCAGCCCTAGTTGATCGGGTGGCGCAGCACTGCCGCCGCCCGCTCCCACACCGCAGGATCGCCCTCGAAGGTGATGCCTGCGTCGTCGTACCTGTGCCAGAGCCAGCCGTCGAGGCGGTCCGCAGTCCCCGCGACCACCAGGTCAGCCGGCGTGCCGGGGTCCGGGACGACGTGCTGATCGGGCTCGTCGGCGTGGTCGGTGCCCTCCGGCGAGGTCCCGGAGAAGGTGCCGAGCCGGGTCCACACCGACGTAGCGGTGTCCGTGATCCGGTACTCCACGTGCAGTGGCAGAGGCTCGAACCGGCCCCAGTCGGGCAGTCCGCCGAACATGACGGCCAGGGTCTCCTCGACGCCGTCGGTCGCAAGGTCCGGCGGCAACGGCGTCGACGTGCCCGCGGCGAGCTCGGCGTCGAGCCGGTGGATGAGGGCCTCGTGTGCCTGGCGGCGGTAGGTGAACGCGACGCTCTGGGCGCCCGCGTCGTTGGACCAGGACCAGGCCGGCTCGCTCGGGGCGGCAGCGCTCAGCGCCTCCAGGAACCGTCCGTGCACCTCCTGGAACCTCGCCAGCAACCCGTCGTACGACGTGGGGCGCCCCGGCTCCGCGTAGTCGTCGGGCGCGGCCGGGCGGGTCGTGACGACGTGGTGCCAGAAGTGCTGGACGCCGGTGAGGTGCCACAGGAGGTCCGCGGCGTCCCAGTCGGGGCACGAGGGGACCTGGGCGGTCGGCTCGCACCCGCGCAGGACCTCCAGGAAGCGCGCGGACTCCTTGCGGATGTGGTCCAGGTAGGCGTGGTCGGCGAGCCGGGTCACGGCGTCAACATCACCTTGATCGCGCGGCGCTCGTCCATCGCGCGGTAGCCCTCGGCGGCCTGCTCGAGCGGGAGCACCAGGTCGAAGACCCGGCCCGGATCGATGGCGCGGTCCTGGACGAGCGCGAGCAGCTCGGGCAGGTAGCGGCGAACCGGCGCGACGCCACCCCGGAGCCCGATGTTCTTCGCGAAGAGGGTGCCGACCGGCAGCTCGACGCCGTGGGGAACCCCGACGAAGCCGACTCCCCCGCCGGGGCGGGTCACGCCGATCGCGGTGCTCATCGCCTGGTCGGTGCCCACGCATTCGAGTGCGGCATCCACGCCGACGCCGTCGGTCAGCGCCAACACCTCCTCGATGCCCTCCTCGCCGCGGGTCGAGACGATGTGGGTCGCGCCGAAGGCACGTGCGATGTCCTGACGGGACTCGTGCCGCGACATCGCGATGATCCTCTCCGCACCCATCACCGAGGCGGCCAGGACTCCGCACAGCCCGACGGCGCCGTCCCCGACGACCACGGCGGTGCCGCCCTTGCGGACGCCCGCGCAGACAGCGGCGTGCCACCCGGTGGGCATCACGTCGGTCAGCGAGAGGACCGAGGCGAGCAGGTCGGCCGGCGGCGCGCCGCCCGTGGCGACGAGGCTGCCGTCGGCCTGGCCGACCCGGGCGTACTCCGCCTGGCCGCTGGAGGTCATCGAGAGGTTGACGCAGGCCGACTGTGCGCCGGCCCGGCAGTGCGCGCAGGTGTTGTCGCAGTGGCAGAACGGCACGATGACGTGGTCGCCGGCTGCGAAGTCGCGGACCTCGCTGCCGACCTCCTCGACGATCCCGATGCACTCGTGGCCGATCGTCGCGCCCGGGCGGATGGGGTTCTCGCCGCGGTAGGGCCACAGGTCGGAGCCGCAGATGCAGCCGGCCGTCACCTTGATGATGGCGTCGGTGGGCTTCTTCAGGACCGGGACGTCGACGTCCTCGACACGGATGTCGCGGGCGGCGTGGATGGTGGTGGCGCGCATGGACCGATCCTGCCACCGGAGGGATCAGGTGAGGGCGCACCGTGCGCCGTCGCTTGCGTTATCTCACATGTGAGTTACCGTCGTGGTATGACGTTCGAGGAGCCCAACGACGACTACAAGGGCCGGATCGGCAATCTCATCCGGGACGCCCGCAAGCACCGCGGACTCACCCAGGCGCAGCTCGCAGAGCGCCTCGGCACCAGCCAGAGTGCGATCAACCGGATCGAGAAGGGCCACCAGAACCTGTCCCTGGAGATGCTCGCGCGGATCGGCAGTGCGCTCGACTCCGAGATCGTGGCGCTGGGTGCCGGCCCGACCCATCTCCGGGTCAAGGGACCCACGACGCTGGCCGGCACCATCGACGTGAAGACCTCGAAGAACGCCGGCGTCGCGCTCCTGTGCGCCTCGCTGCTGAACCGCGGTCGGACCACGCTGCGCAAGGTCGCCCGGATCGAGGAGGTCAACCGCCTGCTCGAGGTGCTCGACAGCCTCGGCGTGCAGACCCGCTGGATCAACGCGGACAACGACCTCGAGATCATCCCGCCCAAGGAGCTCGACCTCACCAAGATCGACGAGGAGGCCGCTCGACGGACCCGCTCGGTGATCATGTTCCTCGGACCGCTGCTGCACCGCTCCGACGACTTCGAGCTGCCCTACGCCGGCGGCTGCAACCTCGGCACCCGCACCGTCGAGCCCCACATGTCCGCCCTGCGTCCGTTCGGGCTCGAGGTGAAGGCGACCGATGGCTGGTACCACGCCCAGCTCAACCGGGCGATCTCCCCGACCCGTCCGATCGTGCTGACCGAGCGCGGTGACACCGTCACCGAGAACGCCCTCATGGCCGCCGCGCTGCACCCCGGCACGACCATGATCCGCAACGCGTCGTCGAACTACATGGTCCAGGACCTCTGCTTCTTCCTCCAGGCGCTCGGCGTCCAGGTCGAGGGCATCGGCACCACCACCCTCACGGTCACCGGGTGCACGAGGATCGACGTGGACGTCGACTACTCCCCCAGCGAGGACCCGATCGAGGCGATGTCGCTGCTCGCGGCCGCCATCGTCACCCGCAGCGAGATCACCGTCCAGCGGGCCCCGATCGAGTTCCTGGAGATCGAGCTCGCCGTGCTCGAGGAGATGGGCTTCCTCTACGACCTCTCCGAGGAGTACGTCGCCGCCAACGGCCGCACCCGCCTGGTCGACATCACCACGCACCCCTCCGACCTGGTTGCCCCGCGGGACAAGATCCACCCGATGCCCTTCCCGGGCCTCAACATCGACAACCTGCCGTTCTTCGCCATCATCGGCGCCGTCGCCGAGGGCACGACCTACCTCCACGACTGGGTCTACGACAACCGGGCGATCTACCTCACCGAGCTCAACAAGCTCGGCGGCCGGGTGACCCTGCTCGACCCGCACCGCGTCCAGATCGAGGGACCGACGTCGTGGACCGGCACCGAGCTGATCTGCCCGCCCGCGCTGCGACCTGCGGTCGTCGTCCTGCTCGCCATGCTGGCCAGCAAGGGCACCTCCGTGCTCCGCGGCACCTACGTGATCCACCGCGGCTACGAGGACCTCGCCGAGCGGCTGAGCTCGCTCGGCGCGGACATCGAGACCTTCCGCGACATCTGAGCGCCCTGCCGTGTATCTCCCCGAGGGCAAGGTCCTCGCCTTCGCCCACCGCGGCGGCGCGTACCACCCGGAGATCGAGGGACTCGAGAACACCATGGCGGCCTTCCGGCACGCTGCGGCGCTCGGGTACGACTACCTCGAGACCGACGTCCACCTGACCGCGGACGGGGTGCTCCTCGCGTTCCACGACGCGGTCCTGGACCGGGTCAGCGACCAGCAGGGTGCCATCCGCGACCTCACCCTCGCCGACGTACGACGTGCCCGGATCGGTGGGCGTGAGGAGATCCCGACCCTCCTCGACCTCCTCGACGCCTTCCCCGACGCTCGCTTCAACATCGACCTCAAGGCCGACGAGGCCGTCGAGCCGCTGGCGCGCCTGGTGCGCGAGCGCGACCTGTGGGACCGGGTGTTCATCGGGTCGTTCTCGCGCCGCCGGATCCGGCGGTTCCGCGCACTGACGCAGGGGCGGGTCCCGACCGCAGCGGATCCGTGGCAGGTGGTGGTGTGGCGCCTCTCCCCCGTCGCATCGGTCGCACGCCTGCTCGCGGGCACCGACTTCGAGGCCTTCCAGATCCCCCACCGACACCGCCGGTTCCCCGTCGTGACCCCGGGTCTGGTGCGCCGGGCGCACGGTGCGGGCCTCCAGGTGCATGTCTGGACCATCGACGAGCCGGACGAAATGGTCGAGCTCCTCGACCTCGGCGTCGACGGACTCTTCACGGATCGCACCGATCTGCTCAAGGATGTCCTGCAGGGGCGCGGCCAATGGTGGTCCGTGCAGGGAGGGACGTCGTGAGCGACACCAACAGCATCGCGGACCTGGGGCCGCTGAACCGGGCGCGTCAGCAGCGCGCCTGGTACTTCACCGACTGGGCTGCCTCCGCCTTCCAGACGACGGTCGCGGGCGTGCTCTTCGCGCCGTACCTCATCTCGATCGCGGAGAACGACGTCGGCGAGAGCGGCCATCTCGACATCCTCGGCCTGTCGATCTCGCCCGGCGCGCTGCCGTCGTACGTCATCACGCTCTCGACCGTGCTCAGCGCACTCGTCTACCCACTGATCGGCGCGATCGCGGACCGGACGGCCCGCAAGCCCGACCTGCTGGTCGGCTTCGCGTGGGCCGGGGCGATCGCCACCGCGATGCTGTTCTTCCTGGAGGGCGACAACTGGCTGTTCGGCAGCCTGGTGTTCATCTTCGCCAACCTCTGCGCCGGCGCCGCGGTGGTCATCAGCGACTCGATCCTGCCGCTCATCTCGGAGGAGTCCGAGCGGGACCGGGTCTCCTCGATCGGCTGGGCCTACGGGTACGCCGGCGGCGGGTTGCTCCTGGCGGTGAACTTCCTCGTCGTCACCTTCCACGACTCCCTCGGGATGAGCACCGAGCTCGCCGTCCGGCTGAGCATGCTGTCCGCTGCGGTGTGGTGGGCGGCGTTCATGGTCATCCCGTGGATGCGGATCAAGAGACATCCTCCGGTCGACGTCGCCGAGGTGGACGGCGGCCTGCTGACGCGGTCCTTCGGCCAGCTCTGGGCCACGCTCAAGGACCTCCGCAACTATCCGACGGCGCTCTCCTTCCTGGTCGCCTACCTGTTCTTCAACGACGGCATCCAGACCGTCATCGCCTCGGCGTCGACCTTCGGGATCGAGGAGCTGGACTTCGCCGAGGGCACCGTCCTGGGCACCTACCTGCTGGTCCAGTTCGTCGCGATGTTCGGCGCCATCGGCTTCGGACGGGCCGCCAACAGGTACGGCGCCAAACGGGTCATCCTCGCCGGACTGGTGGGCTGGATGGCCATCGTCACGGTCGCCCTGGGCATCCCCTCGGGCGCCCTGCTGCCCTTCCTGGCCCTCGGTGTGGCGATCGGCATCGTCCTGGGCGGCACCCAGGCGCTCGCCCGGTCGTACTTCTCGCTGTTCATCCCCCGTGGCAAGGAGGGTGAGTACTTCAGCCTCTACCACGCGATGGACCGGGGGACGTCCTGGTTCGGCACGCTCACCTTCGGTCTCGTCTACCAGCTGACCGACTCCTACCGGCCGGCGATCTTCGCCCTCATCGTCTTCTTCGTCGTGGGTGGACTCCTGTTGCTGAGGGTGGACACTGAACGTGGCATCCGCGAGGCGGGCAACACCCGTCCCGCGGTCATCTAGGGCCCGTATCGCGGTACCGGATCCGGTCCTGGTGGTGATCACGACCTCACCGGGGATTGGAACCTTTTACCGGCGGGTAGCGTTGACATGATCAGAGACGAAACACGGGAGGTGAGTTCTCATGGCTGAGCGGACATTGCGCGGCGCCCGACTGGGGGGCCAGTCGTTCGAGGACGAGCGAGGAATCGAGTTTGCTGCCCGTCAGCAGGTCGGCTACCGCTGCTCACAGGGACACGAGTTCGAGATCAC
Source organism: Nocardioides sp. Root190 (assembly GCF_001428565.1). Lineage (GTDB taxonomy): Bacteria > Actinomycetota > Actinomycetes > Propionibacteriales > Nocardioidaceae > Nocardioides. Next base: position 88,903 of record NZ_LMIA01000012.1, read on the forward strand.
GATGTCGATCGAGGCCGACGTGCCGGCCATCTGGGAGTGCCCACGATGCGGCCTCGAGGCCGAGAGCACTGCCGGGATCGAGCGTGAGGTCAAGGTCGAGAAGCCGCAGCGCACCCACTGGGACATGCTCCTGGAGCGGCGTTCGGAGAAGGAGCTCGAGGAGATCCTCACCGAGCGGCTCGAGCTGCTCCGCGGTGGCGAGATCGGCCCCGCCCACCTGCACCGGGCCAGCGCCCGCAAGAAGAAGGCCGCCAAGGCCTGACGTCAGTCGATGACCTCGCCCCGGACCACATCTGGTCCGGGGCGATTGTCATCTCCGGGACCAGTGCGCCCGGGACCGGTGCGCCCGGGACCTGCGGCCCGTCGAGCGACCTGGTGCACGGCATAGGTCGTCAGCAGCCGCCGGAACACCGGGCGGGTGACCGGCAGGATCAGCAGGATGCCGACCGCGTCCGTCACGAAGCCCGGGCTGAGCATGAACGCCCCACCGAGGACCACCAGGGCGCCGTCGGCGAGCTCCCTGGTCGGCATCCGACCGGTCTCGACCTGCTCGCGCAGCGCGAGCCACGCACGCCGACCCTCCCGCTTGATCAGCCAGGCACCGAGGATGCTGTCGAGCACCAGCAGCAGGATCGTCCACCACGGCCCGATCACCTGACCCACCTGGATGAGCACGACGATCTCGAGGATCGGCATCACCACGAAGGCGAGGAAGAGCAGGACGGCGGCGCGCCGGCCCCGTCGGCTGCGGCGGGTCATCGTCTGATCTTCTCCCAGCGTTCGCGGACGCCCCAGGACGTGATCCGCTTGAGCGACTCGACGGCGACCTGACCGCTCATCTTCGACTCGCCGCGGACCCGTTCCACGAACTCGATGGGGACCTCGCGCACGCTCAGCCCGGCCCGCAGGGTCCGGGTGACCAGGTCGGTCTGGAAGACGTAGCCGGTCGAGCGGACCTCGTCGAGGCGGATCTTCTCGAGCGTCGTGCGCCGGAACAGGCGGTAGCCCGCCGTGGCGTCGCGGACCTTGATGCCGAGCAGCATCCGCACGTACAGGTTGCCGCCGCGGGAGAGGACCTCGCGCTGCCAGGGCCAGTTCACGACCGAGCCGCCGGGAACCCAGCGGGAACCGATCACCAGGTCGGCGTCGAGCAGGCCGTGCAACAGGCGCTGGAGCTGCTCGGGCTGGTGGGAGCCGTCGGCGTCCATCTCGCCGATGACGTCGTAGCCGCGGTCCAGCGCCCACGCGAAACCGGCGAGGTAGGCGGCGCCGAGGCCGCCCTTGGCGGTGCGGTGCAGGACGTGGACCTGGGTGTCGGACACGGCCAGGTCGTCGGCGATCCGTCCGGTTCCGTCCGGGGAGCCGTCGTCGACGACGAGGACGTCGACGGCGGGCTGGGCACGCCGCACCCGCCCGACGATCCAGGCCAGGTTGCTGGCCTCGTTGTACGTCGGGATCACCATGACCGTGCGGCCGAGGTCCGTGAGGGGGTCACGCATGCTGGGGCTCCTTCGCCGGGACGTGCTGGGGCCCGGCAAACTCTCGCCTTCGACGGTACGCGACGGCACCAGCGACGAGAGCGACAAGGGTCGATCCGGTGAACAACCGGGACGGCCAGGCTCCCAGTCGCATCGCCGGGGTCAGGTCGGTGCTCAGACCGACCTCCTCCACGAGGACGGCGGTCGTGCGGGTGGCCGCTGAGGCCACGACCGAACCGTCCGGTCGGATCACGCCCGTGCGGCCGTTGGTGGAGGCGACGGCGAGCCAGCGTCCCGCCTCGATCGCACGTAGTCGGGTGATCGCGAACTGCTGCTCGATCTGGTGGGTGAAGATGAAGCTCGCGTTGCTGGTCTGCACGGTCAGCAGCTCGGCTCCCGCCCGGACCTGGGCCGGCATCACGTCGTCGTAGGCGACGTCGAAGCAGATCGCATCGGCGACGTCGATGCCCGCGATGCGCAGGGGCCTGGTCCTCGTGCCGCTCTTCATGTCACGGGAGATCAGCGCGAGCTGGCCGAACTTGGGGTCCCAGTAGCGCCGGTAGGGGATGTACTCGCCGTACGGGACGGGGTGCTGCTTGGTGTAGCGCTCCCCCGGTCCGGTCAGCGGGTCCCACACGATGCCCTGGTTGAGGATGTGCTCGGGGCCGTCGTCGACGATGCCTCCCACCACCACCGGGACGCCGATGGCCTCCACCGCCTCCTTGATGCCGCGGTTCACGGGGGCGTCGGCGAAGGGGTCGACGGCTGTCGAGTTCTCCGGCCACAGCACGAAGTCGGGGCGCGGACGGCGACCTGTCGCGACGTCGGTCGCGAGGTCGATCGTCGCGTCGACGTGGTTCTCGGTGACGCCCCGCGCGTCGAAGAGGATGTCGTTGCCCGGCCCGGGGACGTCTCCCTGGACGACGGCGACCGTGGCGCGGCCCGACTCCTGCACGGAGTACGGCGCCACCGCGGGCAGCACGAGCGCGGCCAGCACGCCGACCAGTGCGGCCGCGTGGACGCGGGTGCGCTCCTCGAGGGCACGCGCCAGCAGGAACCCGACCAGCGCCAGCAGGAAGGTCAGCCCGGTCATCCCCACCCAGGCGACCGCCGGCGCCGCGGGGGTGTCGACGGCAGCGAACGCCAGGCGTCCCCACGGCATGCCGCTGAACGGCCAGCCGCTGCGCACCGTCTCCATGGTGGTCCACGCCGCCGCGAGCCACACCGGCCACCAGGGCAGTGCGCGCAGCAACGGCGAGACCAGGCCCAGCAGGCCGTAGAACAGCGCCTCCACGATCGCGAGCGCGACCCAGGCGTCCGGGCCCACCGAGGTCCGCATCCACTCGATGTGGACGAAGTAGAAGGAGATCCCGAACAGGAGACCGACCAGGCCGGCCCGGCGCACGGTGAGGTCCCTGGTGACCAGCGCGAAGCAGGCGACACCGAAGGGCAGCAACCACGCTGCGGCGACGGGCTCGAAGGAGACGGCGAGGAGGAGGCCTCCGAGGACCGCGAGGAACGAGCGCTGCAGCACGTGGGGAGCCTAGTCGGGCTCTCCAGGAGCGGAAGGTGGAGGGACGCCTTCGGACCACCGCGACGCGAGCTGGCTGCCCACGCCATGGCGTTGTCTAGGGAGACCCGCCACCTTCCGGCCCACTCTCGAGGAGCGAACCGACCTCCGCGAACCGCTGACCGGGATGAGTTGGTGCCACTCCCCCGGGTACTGCGGCCACTCGGACGCCGGTCCGCCGACCACGACCTGCACGAGCGAACGGAACCGTACTTTGGTCACCGGGAACGGCCCTGTCAACCGCCTCCTGACCTGCGGTGATACACGTTCTCGCAGGTCAGCAGGCCCCGCCGGAGAAGGAAAAATCCCGAAAAAACGAAGGCAACCTCGGCGTGTCGCTGGCGCCACGCCGAAGCGTCAGTTCGAGACGGGCCGGTTCTCGTAGTAGGTCGAGAGCACGATGGTGGTCCGGGTCGACACGTTCGCGGCGGAGCGGATCCGGCCCAGGAGGACCTCCATCTCCGCCGGTGAGGTGGTGCGCACCTTGAGCATGTACGACTCCTCGCCGGCCACGGACCAGCACGACTCGATCTCCGTCATGCCGACCAGACGATCGGGGCAGTCGTCGGGCTGCGACGGGTCGATCGGGCGGATCGAGATGAACGCCGTCAGTGGCAACCCGATCTCCGCGTAGTTGACCGTGGCGCCGTATCCGAGGATCAGGCCGCGCTGCTCCAGCCGCTTCACGCGCTGGTGCACCGCGGAGGTGGAGAGCCCTGTGGCCCGCCCGAGATCGGTGTAGGACATCCGGCCGTCCTTGGACAGGAGCTCCAGGATCTGTCGATCGATCACTTCGACCGCTGGATTGGGGCTCTGACTCACGGGCACACCCTAATAGGCTGCGCCACGATGAATGAGCGACTTCTACTCCTCGATACGGCCAGCCTCTACTTCCGCGCCTTTTTCGGTTCCCCGGAGATCCTCTCTCCGGGCGGTACGAACGTGAACGCAGTCCGTGGACTGCTGGGCTACATCTCCCAGCTGGTGGAGCAGTACGAGCCCACCCACCTGGTCTGTTGCTGGGACGACGACTGGCGTCCGCAGTGGCGCGTCGACCTCCTGCCCAGCTACAAGGCGCACCGCGTCGTGGAGGAGGTCGCCGGCGCGCCGGACGTCGAGGAGGTCCCTGATCCGCTCGAGCTGCAGGTGCCGGTCATCCGCGAGGTGCTCGCCGCGTTCGGCATCGCTGTCATCGGCGCGCCGGGCTACGAGGCCGACGACGTGATCGGGACGCTCGCCACCGGTGCCGGTATGCCGGTCGACGTCGTCACCGGCGACCGCGACCTGTTCCAGCTCGTCGACGACGAGGCGGCGGTCCGGATCCTCTACGTCGGCAAGGGCGTCGGACGTCACGAACGCGTCGACGAGGCCTGGGTGCTGGACAAGTACGCCGTGCGGGCCGATCAGTACGCCGACTTCGCCACCCTCCGTGGTGACGCGTCCGACGGCCTGCCGGGCGTGAAGGGTGTCGGCGACAAGACCGCCGCCGTCCTCCTGCAGAAGTACGACGACATCGCCGGCGTGCGTGCGGCGGCGGAGGACCCGGCCAGTGACCTCGGTCCCGGCCCCCGCCTGAAGATCAAGGAGGCGGCGCCGTACCTCGACGTCGCCCCGACGGTCGTCGCCGTGGCCCGCGACATCGACCTCCCCCGCGACGGGATCGCCCTCCCCCGGGTCCCGGCCGACCCCGAGGGCCTGGCGGACCTGTCGGAGCGGTGGGGCCTGAACAGCCCGGTGGAGCGCCTGATCGGTGTGCTCGGCGCTTTGTAACATCGATTTCATTCCATTTGGTAGTAGTTGGAAATCAGCGCTCCCTAGGTTCATCGCACCGGGGCCCGCTGATGTGCCCCTTGGCTTCCGAGCCCGCAGCCCCGAGACTGCGGGCCGATGACCGAAGGGTTGTCCCACGTGTTCGAATCCCGCCCCCGCCTTGTCACGGGCACCGTCCTCGCCTTCACCGCCGCGCTCAGCCTGAGTGCGTGCGGTGGAACCAAGTCCGGAGAGTCCAGCGCCGTCGAGAGCTGCGTCGACACCTCCGGTGACACCGTCAAGCTCGGGTTCCTCAACTCCACCTCCGGCGCCATGGCGATCAGCGAGCAGACCGTTCGCGACTCCCTGGTCATGGCGATCGACGAGATCAACGCCGACGGCGGCATCCTCGGCAAGAAGGTCGAGCCCGTCGCCGAGGACGGCGCGAGCGACCCGGCGATCTTCGCCGAGAAGATCGAGAAGCTGTTGACCGGTGACTGCGTCGCCGCGGTCTTCGGTGGGTGGACCTCCGCATCGCGCAAGGCGATGCTCCCGGTCGTCGAGGCCAACAAGGGCCTGCTGTTCTACCCCGTCCAGTACGAGGGCCTCGAGGCGTCCGAGAACATCTACTACACCGGCGCCACGACCAACCAGCAGATCATCCCGGCCATGGACTTCCTGAAGTCCGAGGGCGTGAAGACGCTGTTCCTCGCCGGTTCGGACTACGTCTTCCCGCGCACCGCGAACAAGATCATCAAGCAGTACGCCGAGGAGCTCGGCATCGAGATCGTGGGCGAGGAGTACGTCCCCCTCGACGACGACGACTGGACCACGCAGGTCGCCAAGATCGCCGCCGCCAAGCCGGACTTCGTGTTCAACACCATCAACGGCTCCTCCAACGTCGGCTTCGTCAAGGCGTACTACGAGCAGGGACTCGGCCCGGACAACTCGCCGATCATCTCGGTGTCGATCGCCGAGGAGGAGGCGCCGGCGATGGGCAAGGACATCACGGGTCAGTACGCCGCCTGGAACTACTTCCAGTCCGTGGAGAGCCCGACGAACGACACCTTCATCGAGGCCTTCCAGGCGAAGTACGGCGACGACCGGCCGACCTCGGACCCGATGGAGGCGGCCTACACGTCGCTGTACCTCTACAAGGCACTGGTCGAGAAGGCCGGATCCTTCGACGTGGACGAGATCAACGCGTCCGCCGACGGCGTCACCTTCGACGCCCCGGAGGGCACCGTCACCATCGACGGCGAGAACCACCACATCGCCAAGACGGCACTGATCGGAAAGATCAACTCCGACAACCAGTTCGACGTCGTGTGGTCCTCCGACAGCCCGGTGGAGCCGGACCCGTTCCTCGAGGGCTACAGCTGGTGGGACCCGAGCAAGAACTGACCTGACCGGCCCCGTTCATCCCCCCTCCCGGGGCGTCGCGACCTCAGCGGCGCCCCGGGACCGGCTGTCAGGAGACCCGTCTTGGACGCGTTCACCACCCCGCTGCTCGCTGGTACGGCGACCGGTGCACTGCTGCTCATCGCTGCCCTCGGCCTGGCGCTCACGTTCGGCCAGATGGGCGTGATCAACATGGCGCACGGCGAGTTCCTCATGGCCGGCGCCTACACGACCTTCCTCACCCAGCAGGTCGTCACGAACACCGACCTCTCGATCCTCGTCGCCCTCCCGGCCGCCTTCGTGGTGGCCGGCTCGCTGGGGCTCCTGCTCGAGGTGTCGATCATCTCCTGGATGTATCGACGGCCCCTCGACACGCTGCTCGTGACGGTCGGGGTGAGCCTCCTGCTCCAACAGCTCGCCAAGGACATCTTCGGCGCGCAGGGCGACCCCGTGCAGACGCCGGGCTGGCTCGACGGCAACATCGACGTGTTCGGCTACCACTGGCCCTACCGGCAGATGTTCACCATCCTGCTGGCCATCGCGGCCCTCGTCGGGCTGGGCCTGCTGCTGAAGTACACCGCCTACGGCCGGCAGATCCGGGCCACGGTCCAGAACCGGGACCTGGCCGAGACGATGGGCGTCTCGACCCGGACCGTCGACCGGGTGACCTTCTTCGTCGGCTCCGGTCTCGCCGGGGTGGGCGGGGTCGCGGTCTCGCTGATCTCCGGCACCAATCCGAATCTCGGGACGACGTACATCATCTCGGCGTTCCTGGTCGTGGTCGCCGGAGGCCTCGGCCAGCTCAAGGGCACCGTGATCGCGGCCTTCGCGGTCGGCATCGTGACCGCGTTCTTCACCGACTGGTTCAACTCCAGCATGGCGCAGGTCTTCACCTTCGCGCTGGTCGTCATCTTCCTCCAGCTCAGGCCCCAGGGCCTGTTCACCGTGCGCACGAGGGGGCTCGCATGAACAACCTGCTGCAGACCGGACAGCGGCTGGGCCGCACCTGGGGACCGCTGCTCGGCATCGCGATCGTCGCGATCGCCCTGCTGGTGGTGGCGCCGGCCGTGCTCAGTCCCTTCCGGCTCAACAACCTCGGCAAGTACGTCTGCTGGGCGATCGCCGGCGTCGGCATCGGCCTCGCCTGGGGCCGGGGCGGCATGCTCGTCATGGGCCAGGGCGTCTTCTTCGGGCTCGGTGGCTACGCGATGGCGATGCACCTCAAGCTCGAGGCGGCGATGGCCACCGGCGGCCCGGACGCGATCCCGGACTTCATGGTCCTGTACGGCGACGGCACGATGCCCGGCTGGTGGGAACCGTTCCGCAGCGGTCCGTTCACCCTGTTCGCGATCCTGGTGCTGCCTGCGATCGCGGCGACGATCCTCGGGTTCGCGATCTTCAAGAGGCGGGTGAAGGGCGCCTACTTCGCGATCCTCACCCAGGCGCTCGCCGTCGCCTTCGCCACCCTGCTGGTCGCGACGATCAAGCAGACGGGAGGGTTCAACGGCCTCAACCAGTTCACCCAGTTCTTCGGCTACAACCTCTACGACCCGGTGAACAAGCGGATGATCTACTCGATCGCCGCGGTCCTGCTCATCGTCTGCCTGGTGGTCGTGTGGCAGCTCTACCGCAGCAGGTTCGGCGAGCTGCTGGTCGCGACGAGGGACGCCGAGGAGCGGGTCCGGTTCCTCGGGCACGACCCGGCCAACATCAAGCTCGTCGCGTTCGTGGTCGCCGCCGTGATGGCGAGCATCGGCGGTGCCATGTTCGCCCCGATCACCGGCATCATCTCCCCCTCCGACGTGGACGCGACCGCCTCGATCTTCCTGATCGCCGGGGTCGCACTCGGCGGACGGTCCCTGCTCCTGGGACCCGCGATCGGCGCGCTGGCCGTGGGCTTCGGCAGGACCTTCCTGTCCGAGTCGTTCCCTGACCAGTGGACCTACTTCTTGGGACTGCTGTTCATCGTGGTCATCCTGTTCTTCCCCTCCGGCCTCGGGAGCTCGTGGTCGCAGCTCACCTCCCGCCTGCGTACGAAGGAGGTCGCGCGATGAACGACGACTACCTCGAGATCCGGGGCCTCACCGTCGAGTTCGACGGGTTCAAGGCCATCGACGGGGTGGACCTGACCCTGCTCCAGGGCCAGCTCCACTTCCTCATCGGTCCCAACGGCGCGGGCAAGACGACGCTCGTCGACGCGGTGACCGGCCTGGTGCCGGCGACGGGCCATGCCCGCTACCGGAACCAGGACCTGCTCCGGATGAAGTCGCACCGGATCGTGCGGGCGGGCATCGGGCGCACCTTCCAGACCGCCACGGTCTTCGAGGGTCTCTCGGTCCTGCAGAACCTGGACATCGCCGGCGGCGTGCACCGCTCTGCCTGGACGATGCTGATGGCGCGGCGCGGCGTCCCGTCGTACGTCGAGGAGGCACTCGAGACCGTCGGTCTCGCCGACCTCCGGGACAAGCCCGCCGGTGTCCTGGCCCACGGGCAGAAGCAGTGGCTGGAGATCGGCATGCTGCTCGTCCAGGACGCCCGGGTGATGCTGCTCGACGAACCCGTCGCCGGGATGAGCGCCGAGGAGCGTGAGGAGACCGGCGAGCTGCTCCGGCGGATCGGGCACGAGCGGACCATCGTCGTGATCGAGCACGACATGGACTTCGTCCGCAGCTTTGCCGACGTCGTCACCGTGATGCACGCGGGCAAGGTGCTCGCCGAGGGCGGCGTCGCGGAGATCCAGGCCAACGCCAGGGTCCAGGAGGTCTACCTGGGCCGCACCGCTGAGGAGGCGGACCATGCTTGAGCTGCGTGACGTGACGGCCGGGTACGGCCGGACCAAGGTGTTGGAAGGTGTCTCGGTCGAGGTGCCGCGCGGCGGAGCGGTGGCGCTGATGGGTCACAACGGCGCCGGGAAGACCACGCTGCTGCGCGTCGCGGTCGGGCTCCTGCCCGTGATGAGCGGCACGGTGCTCATCGACGGCGAGGACGTGACCCGACTGCGTCCCAACAAGCGGGTCGCCCGAGGTCTCGGGTACGTGCCCCAGGGGCAGCTGTCGTTCCCGCAGATGACCACGCTGGAGAACCTCCAGCTGGTCACCACCGACCGGACCTCGATCGACGAGGTGCTCGACACCTTCCCGGCGCTGCGCGACCTGCTCGCGCGACGCGCGGGCCTGCTGTCCGGAGGTCAGCGGCAACAGCTGTCGATCGCGCGGACGCTCCTCACGAAGCCGCGCCTGCTGATCCTCGACGAGCCGACGGAGGGCATCCAGCCCAATGTCGTCGCCGAGATCGAGTCGGTGATCACCTCGCTCACCGCACGCGGTGACCTCTCGGTGCTGCTCGTCGAGCAGCACGTCGGCTTCGCGCTGCGGAGCACGGGCTCCTACTACGTCCTCGAGTCGGGTCGGATCACCTCCCACGGCGAGGGCGGACCCGGCGCCCTGGACGACGTCCGCGCTGCGATGGCGGTCTGAGGTGCACCTGACGCCGGCCGACACGGAGAAGCTGTTGCTGAGCGTGGCGGGGATGGTGGCGCGGGACCGGCTCGAGCGAGGCGTCCTCCTGAACTACCCCGAGACCGTCGCGCTCCTGTGCTGCTGGGTGATCGAGGAGGCGCGGGCAGGTGCCCTCGTGGTCGACCTGATGGAACGGGGCCGCGAGGTGCTCGGCCGCCACCAGGTGATGGCCGGTGTCGCCGAGATGCTCGTGGACGTCCAGGTCGAGGCCACCTTCCGCGACGGACGCAAGCTCGTCACCCTCCACCACCCGATCGCCTGAGGAGGACTCGTGGGAATCGTGTCCGAAGGACCCGGCGCCACCCGGCCCCGGCCCGGCACCATCGTGCTCAACGCCGATCGCACACCCGAGCAGCGGGGCCTCCTCGTCGTGACCAACACCGGCGACCGGCCGGTGCAGGTGGGCTCCCACCTGCACCTCCCCGACGCCAACGCCGCCCTGGCGTTCGACCGGGCCGCCGCGCACGGCTTCCGGCTCGACATCGCATCCGGCACGTCCCGCCGCTTCGAGCCCGGCGCCTCGCAGGAGGTGGCCGTGGTCGCGTTCGCCGGCCGACGGGTGGTCCCGGGCATCCAGATCAAGACGGACGGCGGAGCACTCGATGGTTGAGATCAGCCGGGCGGCGTACGCCGCGCTCTACGGCCCGACGGTCGGCGACCAGGTTCGCCTCGGCGACACGGACCTGTGGATCGAGGTCGAGCAGGACCTCGTCGTGGGCGGCGAGGAGGCGGTGTTCGGTGGTGGCAAGTCGATCCGCGAGTCCATGGCCCAGTCGACCCGGACCTCGGCCCAGGGAGCACTCGACACCGTCATCACCAACGCGCTGGTCCTCGACCACTGGGGCATCGTCCGCTGCGACGTCGGCATCCGGGCGGGTCGGATCGTCGCGCTCGGGCGCTCGGGGAACCCGGACGTCGCCGACGGAGTCCACCCCGACCTGGTGATCGGGCCCGGCACCGACGTCGTCTCGGGCGAGGGCAGGATCCTCACCGCGGGCGCCATCGACGTCCACGTGCACCTGCTGTCCCGGTCCCAGCTGGTTGAAGCACTCGCGACCGGCATCACGACCGTCGGCGGTGGTGGGACCGGGCCCTCCGAGGGCTCGAAGGCCACGACCGTCACACCGGGGCCGTGGCACCTCGCCGCGGTCCACCGCGCGCTCGACACCCTGCCGCTCAACGTCCTGCTGCTGGCCAAGGGCAACACCGTGAGCAGCGCGAGCCTCGCGGAGCAGGCGCTCGCCGGCGCAGCGGGGTTCAAGGTCCACGAGGACTGGGGCTCCACCCCGGCTGCGATCGACGCTGCCCTGCGCGCTGCGGACGAGTTCGGCCTCCAGGTCGCCCTCCACTCCGACAGTCTCAACGAGGCGGGCTACGTCGAGTCGACGATCGGCGCCATCGCCGGACGCGGCATCCATGCCTTCCACGCGGAGGGCGCAGGTGGTGGGCACGCGCCCGACATCCTCAAGGTCGCCTCGCTGGCGAACGTCATCCCCGGCTCGACCAACCCGACGCTCCCGCACACGGTCAACACGGTGGCCGAGCACCTCGACATGCTGATGGTCTGCCACCACCTCAACCCCCAGGTGCCCGAGGACCTGGCGTTCGCGGAGTCGCGGATCCGCGCGACGACGATCGCCGCCGAGGACCTGCTGCACGACATCGGCGCCCTGTCGATCACCTCCTCCGACGCCCAGGCCATGGGCCGCATCGGCGAGGTCGTGTGTCGCACCTGGCAGGTCGCCCACGTGATGAAGGCGAGGTATGGCCGCCACGGTGACCTGGCCGCGGGACCCGCGGACAACGCCCGGGCCCGCCGATACATCGCGAAGTACACGATCAATCCCGCGATCGCCCACGGGATCGACCACGAGGTCGGCTCGGTCGAGCCGGGCAAGATGGCCGACCTCGTCCTGTGGGACCCGCGGTTCTTCGGCATCCGGCCGGACGTGGTGATGAAGTCCGGAGCCCTCGTGTGGGGGGCGCTCGGGGACCCCAACGCCTCGATCCCGACGCCGCAGCCCGTGTTGATGAGGCCGACGCTGTACGACGACGGCAGCCCCTACGGAGTGAGCTTCGTGGCACCGGCTGCCCTCGCGGACGGCCTCGTCGATCGGCTCGGGCTGCGGCGACGACTGGCTGCCGTCCGGCCGACCAGGGAGCTCACCAAGGCGCACATGGTCAACAACGCCGCGCTCCCCCGCATCGACATCGATCCGGAGACCTTCGCGATCGACGTCGACGGTGAACGCGTGCTGCCCTCGCCGGCTGAGGAGCTGCCGCTCGCGCAGCTGTACTCGATGTTCTAGGTGGACTGCGTGCACCCTGACCTGCTCCTCATGCTGCTGGCCGACGCCCGTCTGCCCGTGGCCGGACACACCCAGTCCGGTTCGCTCGAGCCTGCCGTCGTCCGCGGTCTGGGTGCGGCCGAGGTGCCGGCGTACCTCCGGCTGCGGCTGCGCACCGTCGTGACCGTCGACGCAGGCACCGCCGTCGTGGCACGCGCCCTCGTGGACAGCCACGGCGCCGCTGCGGGCCTCGGAGTGCTCGACCGGGCCTGGGCCGCGCGGACGTCGAGCCCGGCCCTGCGCGACGCGGCACGGGGCCAGGGACGGGCACTGCTCCGGCTGACCGAGAGGTTGTGGCCGCAGGGGCCCGGAGCCACGGCACTCCGCGCTGTCGAGAGCCCTCCGAGAGCGGTCGTCCTCGGCGCCCTCGCGTGCGACCTCGGTCTGCCCGGCCCTGCGCTCGCGCGCCTGGTCGGGTACGACGACGTCCAGACCGTGTGCGCAGCGGCCCTCAAACTGGTGCCGCTCGACCCTGCCGTCGTGACCGGATGGGTACGCGACGCACTCCCCCGGATCGAGGAGATGGCGGAGTCCGTCGCCGGACTCAGCGAGCCCGACCAGGTCCCCGCGACCGGGGCCCCCCAGATCGAGGTGTGGGCACAGGCCCACGCCCACACCACCCGGAGGTTGTTCCGTGCCTGACCACGCTGACCCGGTTGACCCCACCCGACGCCGCCCCCTGCGGCTCGGCATCTGCGGCCCGGTGGGCACCGGGAAGAGCTCGCTGATCGCCCTGCTGTGTCGCGAGCTGGCCGGCTCCCTCGAGCTCGCCGTCGTCACCAACGACATCTACACCGACGAGGACGCGCGATTCCTTCGATCCGCCGGCGTGCTCGAGGTCGACCGGATCAGGGCGGTGGAGACCGGTGCCTGTCCGCACACCGCCATCCGCGACGACATCACCGCCAACCTGATGGCCGCCGAGGAGCTCGAGGGGACCTATCCGTTCCTCGACGTCGTGATGATCGAGTCGGGCGGCGACAACCTCACCGCGACCTTCTCCCCCGCCCTCGTCGACGCCCAGGTCTTCGTGCTGGACGTCGCCGGCGGTGGCGACGTCGCCCGCAAGGGTGGCCCGGGGATCGAGCGCGCAGACCTGCTCGTCGTCAACAAGACCGACCTCGCGCCGTACGTCGGGGTCGACGTGGTCCAGATGCTCGCGGATGCCCGGTCGGCACGGGACGAACGGCCGGTGGTGGGCCTGTCCCGCACGGATCGCGACAGCATCGACCAGCTGACGGCCTGGCTCGCCGACGTCCTCGCGACCCATCGTGCCGGCACGCTCGTTCCCGTGGACCCGGGGCCGATGGCAGCCCACGGCGACGGCGTGGGACACGGACACGGGCACGGACATGCCGGTGCTCACCAGCACTGAGCGCTGGTCCCGCACCCGGCTCCGGGTGCAGCGGGGATCCGGGGGTTCGCCGACCGTCGTCCGGTCGGTGGTCTCGGCCTCGGACACGGCCGCTCCCTCGCTCCGGCCGATGCTGATGGACCGGCGCCGCGACCATGCCCGGGTCTGCCTGGTCCCGGAGGGTGCCCTGCTGCTCGCGGGGGACGGCGTGGAGATGGACATCGAGGTCGGCGACGGAGCGCGCCTGGACCTGGTGGAACCGGGCGGCACCGTCGCCTTCGACATGCGGGGAGCGGCGGCTCGGTGGTCGGTGCGCATCACGCTCGGCCGCGATGCCTGCCTCACCTGGGCCGGCGAACCCTTCGTCGTCGCCGCCGGCGCCGACGTGCAGCGCGACACCGTGATCCGGCTCGGGGCCGGTGCCCGCCTGGCGTTGCGGGAGACACTGGTGCTCGGCCGCTTCGGCGAGGTGCCGGGCCGGGTCCGGCTCACGACCACGGTCCTGGACGACGAGGGTCCTCTCCTCGTCGAGGACCTGCCGCTCGACGCATCGAGCGCAGCAGGCCTCCTCGGGGGCCATCGCGTGATGGCATCGGTGCTCTGCCTGGGCCCGGATCCGGTTTCTGTGGCCGACGACCAAGATCCGGACCGTTACGACCTGCACGCCGGTGGGACGCTCTGGCGTCGTCTCGGTGCGGAGGTCCACACCAGCGGCCTCGGGCCCGCCTGGCTGACGTCGCTGACCCGAGTGGTCGGGCTCTAGTGGGCCCGCGCGATCTGCTGCTCGATCCGGAACTCCAGCCCGTCGGCTGCCGCCAGGTAGACGTCCTGGTCGAGCAGGTTGCCGTCCAGGCGCATGAGACCGCGGGGGCTCGAGTAGAAGTGGCCGGACTCGAGGGCACCCACGGCTCCGACCGACAGCGAGCCGCACACCTCGCCGACCCGCGCGAGGAAGAACAGCGCCTCGTAGCAGGACTCCCCCACCGCATTGAGCGCCGGCGCCCAGCGGCCCCACCGGGCGTAGTACGCCCGGGCCAGCTCGGTGCTCTCGGCCGTGCCGAGGACGTCGAAGTACGCCGCGGCGGCGTACAGGCCGTCGTGGGCGCCGGCCCCGCCGGCCAGGAGGGTGTTCTCCTCCACGGCCGGACTCAGTCGCGGAAGGTCGGCGGACAGTCCCGATCGGCCGAACTGCCGGTTGAAGTGGACCGCGTCCTGGCCCATCAGCAGCATGATCACGCCGTCGATCGGCTGGCGGGCCAGGTCGGAGAGAACGCTGGAGAAGTCGCTCGTGCCGAGCGGCACGTAGGTCTCGCTGACGACCTCGGACGCGGTGTCCTCGAGCGCGAGACGGGCGGTCGTGCCGGTGACCCGGGGGAAGACGTAGTCGTTGCCGACGATCGCCCATCGGCCGACGCCGAGCTCCTCGCGCATCCAGTGCGCCGCGGGCAGGAGCTGGTTGATGGGTCGCTCCCCGAGCATGAAGACACCCGGCGTCGCGTCACTGCCCTCGTGCATGGCGGCGTAGGCGTAGACGACCCGACCACCGACCCGTCTCGTGATCGCCTGGCGTACGGCGGAGATGTGCCAGCCCGCCACGGCCTGGACCCGGCCCGATTCGACCAGTCCGCCGACCTCGTCGGCCACCAGCCCGGGGTCGCGCCCGGCGTCGACGACGACCAGCTCCACCTGCTTGCCGGCGATGCCCCGGCCGGCGTTGAGCTGCTCCACCGCCAGCTCCCCGCAGGCGAGGCAGGACGGTCCGTAGAGCCCCGTCGTTCCCTGGAGGGGGACGACGAAGGCGACGGACAGGACCTCGTCGCTACGGGTGCGGGGCACGGGACCTCTGCGCGGGCGTCGGCCGGCGGTGCCGGCGACATTGCGGGCGACGAATCAACCGGAATCTTTCGTGGTTCCGCCTAGGATAGGCCCGACGCCGCGGCGTGGCAGCGTCGTTCACGCGATTGTGACGAATCCGACCGGGGGGACCGCCGTGACCCACAGTCTGGCCGTGCAGGTCCGCCAGGTCGAGGCGCTGTTGCGCCGGGCCCTCCAGCCGATCCTCGCCGAGCACGACCTGGCCATGGACCACTGGCGGATCGTCGCCGTGATCGCCGCCGCACCCGGCCTCGGCATGAACGAGGTCGCCACGACGGCGGTCGTGCCGGCCGCCAGCCTGACGCGGCACATGGACCGGCTCGTCGAGCGCGGCCTCGTCGTGCGCCGCATCGACACCGAGGACAAGCGCCGTGCCGTGGTCGCCCTGTCCGCCCGGGGCCAGGCCTACGCCGAGCGGTTGCGTGCGGCCGAGCAGTCCCTTCCGACGCCGGCCGTGACCGGCCTGCCCGTCAGCTGATCCAGTCAGCTGATCCGGCAGCTGATCCGGCTCAGACGCTCGCGACGATGCCGCGGCGCAACAGCCTGACCAGCTCGCGGGCCGTGTCCCGCACGGGCGTGCCGGCAGCTGCATCAGCGATCTGACCGGCGAAGTCGATCAGCTGCTTCATCTGGCGCACGAAGTCCCCCGCCGTCTGGTCGTTGCGGGTGATCACCTCGTCGAGGTCCTGACCTCCGGCCCAGCGGTAGGCGGTCCAGGCGAACCCTCCGTCGGGTCGCCGGAGGAAGTCGAGCCGGTGACCGCGCTCGAGGGTGTCCAGCTCGCCCCAGAGTCGCGTCATCGCCTCGATCGTGTCCTGGATGGGACCGGGCGGGACGTTGGCGGGTCCGTCCTCGGGTCGACGCGCCTCGTAGACCAGGGCCGACAGCACAGCTCCCAGCTGCTGGGCGTTGAGGCCGTCCCACAGCCCTGCGCGCAGCGACTCGGCAGCGACCAGGTCGAGGTCGGAGTAGATCCGCATCAGCCGGCGGCCGCGCTCGGTCACCTCGTCGTCGACGAGGTACTCCAGTGCGTGGAGCACCTCGCAGACCCGGTCGAAGGTGCGCGCCACGGTGTTGGTGCGGCGCTCGATGCGCTGCGCGAGGACCTGCGCGTCCTTCTCCAGCTTGCCGTACCGCTCTGCCCACCGTGAGTGGTCCTCGCGATCCGAGCACCCGTGGCAGGGGTGGTTCTTGATCTGCGCGCGGAGGTCGGCGATCTGCGCGGCGACGCCGGCGTCGACGGGCCCCCGCTCCGACTTCGGGCGGGTCACCGACAACGGCAGACCGCGGATCGCCTCGCGCAGGGCCTGGGCGATGTCCTTGCGCTGGTGCGGGTTGCGGGCATCGACCCGCTTGGGGAGCTTGATCCTCGCGACGGGTTCGACCGGCGTCGGGAAGTCCATCATCGCCAGGCGGCGACCCTGGCGCTCTGCGGTGATCACCAGCGGCCGGTGGCCGTGCTCGGACAGGCCCGGGTCGACGACGACGGCCGGACCGGCGAACTTGCCGACCGGCACCACGACGATGTCGCCGGGAACGAGCTTCTCGAGCGATGCGGACGCCTCGTCGCGGCGGTCCTGACGGCGCACCTTGCTGGACGCCTTCTCCAGCTCCGAGACCTGGCGGCGCAGCCCGGCGTACTCCATGAAGTCGCCGAGGTGGCACTGGGCGGACTCGGCGTAGCCCTCGAGCGCGTCCTCTGCCTTGCGCAGCTGTCGGGCGAGGCCGACGACGGCGCGGTCGGCCTGGAACTGGGCGAACGACTGCTCCAGCAGCTCCCGGGCGCGGTGGCGTCCGAAGGAGTGCACGAGGTTGACCGCCATGTTGTACGACGGCCGGAAGGACGAGCGGAGCGGATAGGTCCGGGTGGAGGCGAGGCCGGCGAGCTCGCGAGGGTTCATGCCAGGTTGCCACAGCACGACCGCGTGGCCCTCGATGTCCAGACCGCGGCGACCGGCGCGGCCGGTGAGCTGGGTGTACTCCCCCGGCGTGATGTCCGCGTGCGTCTCGCCGTTCCACTTCGACAGCTTCTCCAGCACGACGGTGCGGGCGGGCATGTTGATGCCGAGGGCAAGCGTCTCGGTGGCGAAGACCATCTTCACCAGGCCGCGGAGGTAGAGCTCCTCCACGCACGACTTGAAGGCGGGCAGCATCCCGGCGTGGTGGGCGGCGACGCCGCGCGAGGCAGCGTCGAGGAAGTCGTGGTAGCCCAGCACCTGGAGGTCGTCGGGCGGGAGACCACCCAGGGCGTGCTCGACGTACTCGATGGCCTCGTCGCGCTCCTGGGCCGTGGTGAGCCGCAGGTTGGCGTCGAGGCACTGCTGGACGGCCGCGTCGCACCCGGCCCGACTGAAGATGAAGTCGATGGCCGGCAGGAGGTTCTCCCGCTCCAGGCGATCGATCACATCGAGGCGGCCCGGGATCCAGATCCGGCGCCCGCTGCCCATGTTGCGGCTGCCCGCTCCGCCCTGCTGGCCGCGGGCTCCCTTGGGGGTACGACGGTCCTTGAGCCGGCTGGATGCCCAGTCGTCGCGGGCGAGCTTCATCAGCTCCTCGTTGACCGGGGCTCCCTCACGCACGAAACCGGCCGCGGCATCCACGTCGGAGGAGGCGAACAGGTCATGCAGGCGTCGACCGGCCACGACGTGCTGGAAGAGCGGGACCGGGCGCCGCTCGGCGACGATGGTCCGGGTCGACCCGCGCACGGTCTCCAGCCACTCACCGAACTCCTCGGCGTTGGAGACCGTCGCGGACAGCGAGATCACCGACACCGACTCCGGGAGGTGGATGATGACCTCCTCCCAGACCGCTCCGCGGGAACGGTCGGCGAGGTAGTGCACCTCGTCCATCACCACGAACCCGAGCCCGGTCAGGGTGCGGGAGCGGGCGTAGAGCATGTTGCGGAGCACCTCGGTCGTCATCACGACGACCGGCGCCTCACCGTTGATCGAGGTGTCGCCGGTCAGCAGGCCGACCCGGTCGGCGCCGTAGCGTGCGACGAGGTCGTTGTACTTCTGGTTCGACAGCGCCTTGATCGGGGTCGTGTAGAAGCACTTGCGGTCCGTCTCGAGCGCGAGATGGACGGCGAACTCCCCCACGACGGTCTTGCCGGCACCGGTCGGAGCGGCGACCAGGACGCCGTCACCCTCCTCGACCGCCTTGCAGCCCTCGATCTGGAACTCGTCCAGCGGGAACGGGAAGCTGCCCGCGAAGTCGCGGAAGACGGGGTGGCCCTTGTCGCGACGGTAGGCGGCGTAGCGCTCCGAGGCGGAGGGCTCGTCGGTGCGGTCCTCGGCGTTGCTCATGCGCGCACCCGGGCCGCGCTCGGCACGCACTCGACGGTCAGCGGCAGGGCGCCGAAGCGCTCGCCGTCGGCGTAGCCGACGATGCCGGCGCAGGCGATGCTCACCCGGCGTACCCGGTGGCGTTCGAACTGCGGGTGCTCGACGTGGCGTCCGTCGAAGATCTTGGGGAAGGTGCGCACGAGTTCCACCCGACTGACCGGCTTGATGAGTACGACGTCGAGCAGCCCGTCGTCGAGCTCGGCGCCGTGAGCGATGCGCATGCCGCCGCCGAAGGACGGACCGTTGCCGACGGCGACCAGCATCGCGTCGACCTGGCGCTCCTCGCCGTCGAGCTCCAGCGTGTAGTGCAGGGGCTTGAACGTGCGCAGCTCGGCGAGGGTCGCGATGCTGTAGCGCATCTGTCCCTTCGGCCACCGCATCCGGTTGGCCCGTTCGTTGACGACGGCGTCGAACCCCGCAGCGAGGACGCTGCCGAAGTACCGGTCGCCGATGCGTGCCAGATCGATGGTGTGGGTGCTCCCGTTGATGATCTGCGACGCGGCAGCGCTGGCGTCGCCGAGCGGGATGTCGAAGGAGCGGGCGAGGTCGTTGCCCGTGCCGGCCGGGAGGATCCCGAGGGGTACGTCGGTCCCCGCGACGGCCTGGAGCGCGATGTTGACCATTCCGTCGCCACCGCAGACGACCAGGACGTCGGGCTTCTCCGCGACCGCGACCCGGGCGAGATCGAGAGCGTCCCCGGCGTCACGGCTGGAGAGTGCCGTGGTGCGCCAACCGGCCCCGTGGAAGCGCGGAAGCGCCTCGTCACGGATCTGCGCGGCACGCCCCTTGCCCGAGGTCGGGTTGGTCAGGACGACGGCTCGGGGCACAGGGTGAAGATTAGAGGACGGCCCGTGGCGACCCGCCACTCAGATCTCGCTGATGTCGCTGATCTCGTCGGGCGAGAGTCCGGCATTGATCCGCTTGCGGTCGCGACGACGGTCGTTGAAGCGGGCGATGACCTCGGAGACGAGGAAAAGGATCACCATCGGGATCGCCATGAAGCTCATCGTGAACGGGTCGCCGGACGGGGTCATCACGGCAGCGAAGATGAACGAGCCGACGATGATCCACGGTCGGTGGGCGCCCAGGCTCTTGCCCTTGACGACGCCGGCGAGGTTGAGCAGCACCACGAACACCGGGATCTCGAAGGCGATGCCGAAACCGAGCAGGGTGCGCGTGAAGAACGAGAGGTAGTCGTTGAACTCGACGAGGTTGGTGAGATCGCCGGGGGTGAAGCCGATCAGGATCTCCAGGCCCTTGGGCAGCGTGAGGTAGCCCAGGATGATGCCGGCGAGGAACAGCGGTCCGGCGATGACGGCGAAGACGGCCGTCCACTTCTTCTCGCTCCGGTGCAGGCCCGGCAGGATGAAGGCCCAGATCTGGTAGAGCCAGATCGGGCTGGTGCCCACCAGCGCAGCCAGGCCGCAGAGCTTCAGGTAGAGCAGGAAACCACCGGCGGCGCCGCTGGTCGTCGCGATCGTGCGCTCCTCGCCCAGCGCCTCACGGGCCTGCTGGTAGGGCTCGTTGACGAAGGAGAAGATCGGGTCGAAGAAGAACAACGCGAGCACGAAGCCCAGCACGATCACGAACGCAGCCTTCAGCAGCCGCGCACGCAGCTCGCGAAGGTGGTCCGACAGAGCCATCCGGCCGTCCTGGCCGACCGGATGGAGCGGCTTGCCCACGAACAGGCGAGCGACTCCGGTCAATGACATCTACGTGGTCCTGCGGGGAAGATCGCGCGAACGATCAGTTCAGACGTTCTTCTCGCGCTGCTCGTCGACGATCTCGCCCTCGGCGACCTCGTCGACCGGGCTCAGCTCGACCGTGGGCGGCGCGGGCGTGGCCGGCTTGTCGTCGTCGTCCTTGAGGCCCTTGGTCTCGGCCTTGAAGATGCGCAGCGCCTGGCCGGTGCCGCGCGCGAGGTCAGGGAGCTTCGCCGCACCGAACACGAGGATCACGATGGCCAGAATGATGAGCCACTCGGCTCCCTGGGGCATTCCGATCAGGGCAGACATCGTGGAGACCAACTCTCACTACTCGGGGGCTGTGACGAACAAGGACCATGCTACGCCCCTGTCACTGGTAGAGGCTGAGGGTCTCCTGTGCAGCGTCGGTGAAAGCCTGGGTGAACTCATGGGGTCGCACGACCTCGGCGTGCGGCGCGAGGCGCAGCAGGAGCCGGACCAGCCAGCGTTGGTCGACCACCACGAGGTCGACCTCGGCACTGCCGTCCTCGTGGTCCCGCACGTCGCGGACCGGGTAGTACTCGGTGGCCCAGCGCGCCTCGGGACCCAGCCGGAGGGTGACCACGACCTGGTCGGGACCCTCCACGTCGCTGAACAGCCCGGAGCTCAGGTCGCGGGGCGGCTGCGGGTCGGTCGCCACGGCGGAGTCGAGGACGGCGTACTTGGTGATCCGGTCCAGCCGGAACAGGCGCTCTGCCCCGGCGCGGTGGCACCAGGCGTCGAGGTAGGTGAAGACGCCGTGCGACACGACACCGCGGGGGTCGACCACCCGCTCCGCCTCCTCGTCGCGGGAGGGCACGAAGTAGGTGATGCGCACCTGACGGCCCTGCTCGACGGCCTCGTTGATCCGGTGGGTGAGGTCGACGGAGGCGACCTGCTGGGCGTCCCGCGGCGACGGCGTCACCTCGACGTGGGCTGCGCCACCGGTGGCTGCGGCGGCCTCGAGCTTGTCGAGCACGCGCGCGACCAGCGCGCCCGTGTCACCGGTGGAGGTGTCGCGCAGCATCCGCAGCGCCACGATGATGGCCGATGCCTCGGTGGCGCTCAGGCGGAGCGGTCGGGCGAGGTAGTCGGCGTTCTCGACCCGGATCACCCCCTCGGTCAGCGGGCTGCCCGCCTCGCTCTGGATCGCATCCAGGTCCACATCGATGAGGTCGCCCGGAAGGCCGCCCGGGAGTCCGCACATGAACAGGACCTTGAGGTCGCGCAGCACCTGCTCGGAGGAGGTGCCCAGCAGCCGGGCCGCCTCGTCGAGCCGGACGCCGTCGCGGTGGTGCAGGAAGGGGACGAGGGTCAGCAGTCGGGCGACCTGGTCGCGGGCACCGGCGCTCGCCGGCGGGGTCCGGATCACCGGGTCACCAGCCCGAGGCGGTCGATCACGCGCTGGCGAACGGTGACGGGCTCGATGAGAACCACGTCCGCGCCGTGGGCGAGCACGTCGTCGGCCAGCCCCATCTCCGGGCGGACGAGCTCGACGCGGTCCCATCCTGTGCGCTCGTCCGGTCCGGCGACGCCCACGTCCACCCGCTCGGCGGACCGGCGGAAGGTCTGACCGGCTCCCTGGCGCACGAGCAGCACCACCGCGTGCT
Organism: Nocardioides sp. Root190; assembly: GCF_001428565.1. Taxonomy (GTDB): domain Bacteria; phylum Actinomycetota; class Actinomycetes; order Propionibacteriales; family Nocardioidaceae; genus Nocardioides. The sequence goes on from NZ_LMIA01000012.1 coordinate 110,874, forward strand.
GGGGCATGGGCGGCGGAGCCAGGCGACGGGCGATGTCGCGGACGTCGGTGTCCGGCGGGACGTCGTAGGCACCGGGCTGGCCCACGGTGCGTACGTCGCCCTGGACCCGGGAGAGCCGGAAGACCCGCTCTGCTCCACGGTCACGGTCGAAGCCGACGACGTACCAGCGCCCGCTGGAGCGCACGACTCCCCAGGGTTGCACCCGTCGGGTGCTCGGGGCGTCGGCGCCGGGCCGCTGGTAGTCGAAGCGGACTTCCTGGCGTTCGCAGACCGCGAGCCAGCAGGTCTCGAAGGCCGGCTCCTCGGCAGTCAGCAGCGGCTGGGCGATGTCGAGGGCGTCGAGGTCGACGGCGATCCCGGACGCGGTGAGCTTGCGGACCGCGTCCGAGGTCGCCTGCGCCATCGTGGCGTGCTGCCACACCCGCGACGCCAGCCCGACGACGGCCGCCTCCTCGGGCGTGAGCTCGATGTCCGGCAGCGCGAAGGCCTCCGGGGGGATGCGGTAGCCGACCTCGTCCTCGAACAGCGGGTCCACCGTCGCGACGTCGACCGGCACGCCGAGACTGCGCAGCTCGTCCTTGTCGCGCTCGAACATCTTCTCGAAGGCGTCCGGACGGGAGTCCGGGTACAACAGCTCCCGGATCCGCTCCTTGGGAATCGGCCGGCGCTGGACCAGGAGCATGATCAGGAGGTTGAGCAGCCGCTCACTCTTCGGGGCAGGCATGGGTCGATTCTGCCCGCCGGACTACTCGGAGGGAGTGGCAGAGGGGCTGGCGGTGTCGCTGGCGGAGTCACTGGCCGACTCGCTTGCCGCGGGCTCGGGCTCCGGGGCGGGCTCCACGTCGGACACGTCGAGGATGTCGACGATGAAGTAGAGCGTGGAGTTCGCCGGGATGTCCTCGCCCTGGGCCTCCGCGCCGTAGCCGAGCTTCGGCGGGATCTGCAGCAGCACGCGGCTGCCGACCGGAAGACCCACCAGGCCCTGGGACCAGCCCTCGACGACGGATGCCTGCTCGCCGCCGATGACGGCCTCGAGGCCGGTGCCCTTGCTGAAGCTCTCGTCGAACGGCTTCTCGCCGGCCGGGATCTGGCCGAGGTAGCTCGCGAGGATCTTCTGACCGCTCTTGACGACCGGGCCGGTGCCCTTGATCAGGGTCGCGACCTCGAGCTTGCCCGACGGCTTCGGCGTACCGGTGAAGTCAAGGCTGCTGGGAACACCCTCGGCCTCGACGATCGCGGGTGCCCAGGCCGGCGGCGCCGCCTCGGTGCCCTCGGGGCCTGCGATCGCGGTGAGGTCGGCGACGAAGAGCAGGCCGTCCTCGTTGCCGATGTCGTTGGCGACCATGAACTGCGAGACCTGCGCGTTGCCGAGGAAGTCGCCGAGGAGCGTGTCGCTGCCGACGGTGACCGCGATCCGGCTGCCGATCTTCTGGCCGGGCTCGATCTCGTCCTTGACGGCCTGGGTGAGCAGGTCGGCGATGCTCTGCGGGTCCTCGGTGCCACCGACCTTGATCAGGGTGCCGACGTTGTAGTCCTTGTCGTCCTCGTCGAGGAACGTCGAGTAGGACACCTCGTGGGTGTAGCCGTTGGTCAGCGAGTAGTTGACCAGCACCACGTCGCCCTTGGCGACCTCGGGGCCGTCGCCCTCCTCGATCACCTTGGACTCCGCGTCGCCTGCGGCGAGCGTGCCCTTCCAGTCGAGCTCGGGCGCCTCACCGACACCGCCGCTCACCGAGACGGCGTCGAAGCCCTCGAGGCTGGAGTCGTCGTTGCCACAGGCCGCCAGCGCCAGGGACGCAGGCAGCAGGGCAGTCAGGAAAAGGGCGGAGGGTCGTCGCAGGCGCATCGGCACGCGCAAACCTTACCGACTCCCCCTGAGTGGGGAGTAAGTGCGGCCTACATCCCGTCGATGAGGCGCTGCACGCGTTCGTCGTAGGCCCGGAACGGGTCCTTGCACAGGACGGTCCGCTGCGCCTGGTCGTTGAGCTTCAGGTGCACCCAGTCGACCGTGAAGTCACGTCGGCGCTCCTGCGCACGGCGGATGAACTCGCCCCGCAGACGTGCCCGCGTGTTCTGCGGCGGGACGGACTTGGCCTCGAAGATCTTCAGGTCGCTGGTGACACGGGTGACCGCCCCGCGCTTCTCCAGCAGGTAGTAGAGACCGCGGTTGCGGTGGATGTCGTGGTAGGCGAGGTCGAGCTGCGCGACGCGGGCATGGCTCATCGGGATGCCGTGCTTGGCGCGGTACCGGTCGATCAGCTTCCACTTGATGACCCAGTCGATCTCACGGTCGACCAGGCCGAGGTCGTCGGACTCCACGGCCTTGATCGTGCGCTCCCACAGGTCCAGGGACCGCTCGATGACGGGCGTGGCGATGCCGCGCCGGTCGACGAAGTCGCGCGCTCGGGTGAGGTACTCCGACTGGATGTCCAGCGCACTGGCCTCGCGACCGTTCGCGAGGCGGACCTTGCGCCGGCCGGTGACGTCGTGCGCGATCTCGCGGATCGCCCGGATCGGGTTCTCCATCGTGAGGTCGCGCATCACCACGCCCTCCTCGATCATCCGCAGCACCAGGTCGCACGAGGCGACCTTGAGCATCGTGGTCGTCTCGCTCATGTTGGAGTCGCCCACGATGACGTGCAGCCGGCGGTACTTCTCCGCGTCCGCGTGCGGCTCGTCGCGGGTGTTGATGATCGGGCGGCTGCGCGTCGTCGCGCTGCTCACGCCCTCCCAGATGTGTTCAGCCCGCTGGCTGACCGAGTAGGTCGTGCCGCGAGGAGTCTGGGTCACCTTCCCGGCACCCACGATGATCTGCCGCGTCACCAGGAACGGGATCAGCACGTCGGCGAGCTTGGAGAACTCCCCCGCCCGGCTCACCAGGTAGTTCTCGTGGCACCCGTAGGAGTTGCCGGCCGAGTCGGTGTTGTTCTTGAACAGGTAGATGTCGCCCGCAATGCCCTCGTCGTGGAGACGCTGCTCCGCATCGAGCAACAGACCCTCGAGCACCCGCTCGCCCGCCTTGTCGTGCGTCACCAGCTCCATGATGTCGTCGCACTCGGGTGTGGCGTACTCCGGGTGGCTGCCCACGTCGAGGTACAACCGGGCACCGTTGCGCAGGAAGACGTTGCTCGACCTTCCCCAGCTGACGACCTTGCGGAACAGGTAGCGGGCGACCTCGTCAGGACTGAGCCTGCGCTGTCCCCGGAACGTGCACGTGACGCCGTACTCGTTCTCGATACCGAAGATTCGGCGGTCCATGTGGGAACAGTACTGCCGAGGGGGTGATCGGGTGGGGAAGGACGCGGAACGGGTGCGGTTTGGTCCCAAACCGCAACGATACGGGCTCAACTCATGCAGTTCGTGCCCATTCGACGGGGTTGGTCGACCGGTACCAACGGTTCATGATTCGGGCCCGTCCGGTCTCCGAGTACAGCGAGTCTCCGACCATCGACCGCCACACGCGGAGCCGGCGCACCTGATGACTTCGCCCGAGCAGCGAATCGAACTCGTGCATCAGGACCGCCGGGTGATTGAGCAGGTCGTCCAGCGTGTAGCCCCTTCTCGTGTACGACGCCGCGGCGATCGCTCGTTCCCTGCGGAGGTCCTTGCGGTGGGTCGACGCCCGCCGGTGACCAGCTCCGTCGTACTCGTGAAGGTTCTGGGTCCCGGTCACGAGCAGGTCGGCTCGCGCGACGAAGCGGCCGTCGACCACGATGTCGACCTGCGACCTGGTCGGCACCTCCATGGCGTCGTGGAACTTGCGCAGCAGCGTCTCCCCCGGTGACTCGGCCTTGCCGTCGCGGCCAGCCCACACCCTGGCAAGGCGTCGTACGCCCGGCCGCCGGGAGTTGAGGACGGGCGCCATCAGCTCCTCGTTGACGTGACCGAGTCGGACGGCTGAATCGACCATGATGGCGAGGTCGAGATCGCCGAGGTCGCGCGCGGCTCTGAGGAGGATCTCCTCAGGCGCCTCGACCGGAAGTCCGTCGACGACCAGACCACCGGACTCGTGGGTCAGTCGCGCACAGATCAGACCGGGCCGGCGGGGCCGCTTCGAATCGCGAACCGCCACGAAGAACGGCACGTGTTCAGGAAGGTTCGGCAACTTCCAGCCCAGCAGTCGCGCTCCCGTCACGTGGGTGAACTTCGCCCCGCCCGGCAGGATCAGAGCAAGTGCCGACAGGTCGAGCAGGAAGTTCGCGCGCTCCGACAGCTCAGGGGTCTCCGGGCGGTACAGGCCATGCAGCACACGCTGATGGCCTGCCACACGCACCTCACCGCGAATGGCCCCGTCCGGTCCGACTTCCATGCGGCTCAGGATTCGTCGTCGGGACGGCCTGGCTCAACCCCTCAACGACGGGCTGTGGAGAACCTGCCGCGCCAGCCTTCCTGTGGATCGCGGAGGGTCGCTCGACGGTGCGGTTTGGTCCCAAACCGCGTCGTGGAGCTCTGGATCGTTGCGGTTTGGGACCAAACCGCAACGACAACGGCTCAGCTCAGCGGCGGAGCCACCGGCGGCTCACCACCAGCATCACCAGGCAGATCAGCAGGCAGATCAGTCGGAGTCTCCGAGGAGTGCACGGCCGGCGCGGTCTCTGACGGACCACGGTCGGCGAGCACCTCGGCCAGCTTCGCGGGCAGGATCCGGCGGAACTTGCGGGGCTGGACGCGGGTACGGTCCAGCACGGCGACCTCGAGGTCCTCGACGGGGATGACCCGGTCCTGGACCTCGCCGCGCTCGTTGGCAGTGTGGCCGAGCGCGGCGACGGCGACGTGCAGCGCGTCAGCGAGGTCGGCACCGTCGGTGTAGTGCTCCTTGAGGTAGGACGACACGGTGTCGGCGTCGCCGCCCATCGCCGCGTAGCCGTGCTCGTCGGCGACCCTGCCCTCGTAGGTGAGGCGGTAGATCTGGTCGTCAGCGGCGGTGGCGCCGATCTCGGCGACGAAGATCTCGACCTCGTAGGGCTTCTCGCCGCCCGAGGAGAAGATCGTGCCGAGGGTCTGGGCGTACGCGTTGGCCAGGCCGCGGCCGGTCACGTCACGGCGGTCGTAGGAATAGCCGCGCATGTCGGCGAGCCGGACGCCGGCGATGCGGAGGTTCTCGAACTCGTTGTAGCGACCGACGGCCGCGAACGCGAGCCGGTCGTAGAGCTCGGAGACCTTGTGGAGCGCCTTGGACGGGTTCTCGGTGACGAGGAGTACGCCGTCGGCGTACTGCACCGCGACGAGCGAGCGTCCGCGCGAGATGCCCTTGCGGGCGAAGTCCGCCCGGTCCTTCATCAGCTGCTCGGGCGAGACGTAGAACGGCGTGCTCATGGGCGTGCCTCCTGTGCGCCGCCGGGTAGCGGGGCGTTGGGTCCGTCGGGGCGCACCATCCGGGCAGCGACCAGCTGGTCGGCGAACTGGCCGAGCTGGTCGTCTCCGAGGCGGGTGGCGCCCTCGGCGGTGACCACCCAGACCACCGGGAAGATCCGACGGGTCAGGTCAGGTCCGCCGGTGGCGGAGTCGTCGTCGGCGGCGTCGTACAACGCCTGGAGGCAGACGCGTACGGCGTCGTCGGGGCTGAGGTCGTCGCGGTAGAGCTTCTTCAGCGCACCCCGGGCGAAGAGCGAGCCGGAGCCGACCGTGAAGAACGCCGCCTCCTCATGGCGTCCGCCGGTGACGTCGTACCCGAAGATCCGGCCGACGCCGCGGTCGAGGTCGAAGCCGGCGAACATCGGGACGACGGCCAGGCCCTGCATTGCCATGCCGAGGTTGGCGCGGATCAGCGCCGAGAGGCGGTTGGCCTTGCCGTCGAGGGAGAGGATCGTGCCCTCGATCTTCTCGTAGTGCTCGAGCTCGACCTGGAACAGCCGGACCATCTCGACGGCGAGGCCGGCGGTGCCGGCGATCCCGACGACGGAGTACTCGTCTGCCGGGAAGACCTTCTCGATGTCGCGCTGGGCAATGACGTTGCCCATCGTGGCACGGCGGTCTCCGGCCATGACCAGGCCGCCCGGGAAGGTCGCCGCGACGATCGTGGTGCCGTGCGGGGCCATGTCGGCGGCGCTGCCGGCGGGCAGCGATCGACGGGCCGGCAGCAGGTCGGGTGCGTTCTCCGCGACGAAGTCGCTGAAGGACGAGGTGCCCGGGCGCAGGAACGCGGCCGGGATGCGTGCGTCACTCATACGGGGCTACTCCCCGCCCTTCTGGATGAACGACTTGACGAAGTCCTCGGCGTTGGACTCCAGCACGTCGTCGATCTCGTCGAGGATCGCATCGACGTCGCCGTCGAGGGACTCCTTGCGCTCGGCGACATCCGACTCGGTGGTGACGTCGGTCGTCTCCTCGACGTCTTCGGCCTTGCGGGGCTGCTTCTGTTCCTGGGCCATGTCGCAACCCTATCCACTCAGCGGCTGAGTGCGCGGACCAATTCCTCTGCGGTCTCACAGGAATCGAGCAGCGCACCCACATGGGCACGCGTGCCACGCAGCGGGTCGATGGTCGGGACGCGTTGCAGCGACTCGCGACCGGGGAGGTCGAAGATGACCGAGTCCCACGACGCGGCGGCGATGTCGGAGGCGTACTTCTCGAGGCAACGCCCGCGGAAGTACGCCCGGGTCTCCTCCGGCGGCACCGTCATCGCGGTGTCCACGGACTCGTCGGTGAGCAGGCGCTGGATCCGGCCGGCCTTCACGAGTCGGTGGTAAAGACCCTTCTCGGGGCGGATGTCGGAGTACTGGTAGTCGATGAGCTGCAGCTTCGCGTCGTCCCAGGCGAGGCCGTCACGCGAGCGGTACTGCTCCAGCAGCTTCAGCTTCGCAACCCAGTCGAGCTGGTCGGCCAGTGACATCGGGTCGGACTCGAGCCGGTTGAGCACGTCCTCCCAGCGCGCGAGGACGTCGACGGTCTGCTCGTCGGCGTCGGCGCCGTACCGGTCCTCGACGTACTTCTTGGCGAGGTCGAGGTACTCGAGCTGGAGCTGGATGGCGGTGAGGTGCCGGCCGTCGGCGAGGGTCACGACGTGCTGGAGGGTGGGGTCGTGCGACACGGCGCGCAGCGAGGCGACCGGCATGTCGACGGAGAGGTCGCGGCTGATGAAGCGGTCCTCGATCATGGCCAGCACGAGCGAGGTCGTGCCGACCTTGAGGTACGTCGAGATCTCGGACAGGTTGGCGTCGCCGATGATGACGTGCAGGCGGCGGTACTTCTCCGGGTCGGCGTGCGGCTCGTCCCGGGTGTTGATGATCGGACGCTTCAGGGTCGTCTCGAGACCGACCTCGACCTCGAAGAAGTCGGCACGCTGGCTCACCTGGAAACCGTGGGTGCGGCCGTCCTGGCCCTTGCCCACCCGACCGGCACCACAGATGACCTGACGGCTGACGAAGAAGGGCGTCAGGTGGCGCACGATGTCCGCGAACGGCGTCGAGCGTCGCATCAGGTAGTTCTCGTGGGCGCCGTACGACGCACCCTTGTTGTCGGTGTTGTTCTTGTAGAGCACGATCTGCGGGTTGCCGGGCAGGTTCTGCGCGAGCCGGGCGGCGTCGTGCATGACCTGCTCGCCGGCCTTGTCCCAGCGCACGATGTCGAGCGGGGTCACGACCTCGGGCGTGGAGTACTCGGGGTGGGCGTGGTCGACGTACAGCCGCGCGCCGTTGGTGAGGATGACGTTGGCCAGCCCGAGGTCCTCGTCGGTGAGCTGGCTCTGGTCGGCCACGTGGCGCGACATGTCGAAGCCGCGGGCGTCGCGCAGCGGCGACTCCTCCTCGAAGTCCCAGCGCGCGCGACGCGCCAGCACGGTGGCGGTCGCATAGGCGTTGACGACCTGGGACGAGGCGACCATCGGGTTGGCGGTCGGCTGCCCCTGGACCGAGATGCCGTACTCGATCTCGGTGCCCATCACTCGGCGCACGCTCATGCATCCACCCTACGCGGGCAGTCCCGGCGGGATGGATGGGACGCTCCCGGGTACCACTGCCGCACAGGAGGCACATCATGGGCGCGAGGGGGGACGCCGCCGAGAAGGCGGCGCGTGACGCGCGCGACCATCCGGTCGTCGACCGGTTGGCGCGGCTGGGCTTCGTGGCCTACGGCGTCGTGCACATCATCATCGGCTGGCTGGCTGCACAGCTGGCGCTGGGCGACCCGGCAGGCTCGGCATCGGGCCAGGGGGCATTCTCCGAGATGGCGCAGAAGCCCTGGGGCGCGGCGGCCCTCTGGCTCTCCGCCCTCGGTCTGGCAGCCCTCGTCGTGTGGCAGCTGGCCCAAGCCGTTGGCGGCCACCGCGACCATGACGGCCTGCGCCGCCAGCTCTCGCGGGCGGGCTCTGCCGGCCGCGCGGTGGTGCTCGCGACGTTGGCGGTGCTCGCGGTGCGCACCGCCGTCGGGGGCGGCGGCGGGGGCAGCGGCGGTGGCGGCGATGGCGGTGGACTCACCGGCGCGGCGCTCGGCTCGCCCGTCGGCCCGGCACTGTTCGTGCTGGCCGGTGCTGTCGTTCTCGGGGTGGCCGGGGCCAGCGCCTGGCGCGGGGCGAGCGACCGGTGGCGCAAGGACCTCGAGGTCGAGGGGCACACCGGTCACGGCGGGCGGGCCGTCGAGGTCCTCGCCCGCGCCGGCTACCTGAGCCGTGCCGTCGCGCTCGGTGTCGTCGGCCTCCTGGTCGTCCGCGCCGGCCTGGAGGATCGGCCGCAGGGCTCGGGACTGGACCAGGCGATCGTCCGCTACCGCGATGAGGTCGCCGGCCCGTGGCTGGCCGTGGCGGTCGCTGTCGGGCTCGCCTGCTTCGGGGCCTACCACCTGGTCCGCGCGTGGTACCTCCGTGCGGAATGAGCCGGCCCGGGACGACGAAGGGCCCCGCACCTGAGGTGCGGGGCCCGTCGTACGGACGTCGTCAGCGCGACTTGGCGACCTTCACGGCAGCCGTGACGCCGAGGGCGACGAGCAGGACGAGGGCGATCTTCTTCATGAGGGCTCCTTCAGGAGGGTCGGGGGTGGTTCGTGGACATCATGGCAACCGGGTGGGAACCCGGGGTCAGAGGTACTGGCCCGTGTCGGACACGGTGTCGATCGATCGGCCGGGCTCGGTGCCCTGCTTGCCGGTGATGAGCGTGCGGATGAACACGATCCGTTCGCCCTTCTTGCCCGAGATCCGCGCCCAGTCGTCCGGGTTGGTGGTGTTCGGGAGGTCCTCGTTCTCCTTGAACTCGTCCACGCAGGCCTGGAGCAGGTGTGAGACCCGCAGACCCTTCTGCGAGTGGTCGATGAAGTCCTTGATGGCCATCTTCTTCGCCCGGTCGACGATGTTCTGGATCATGGCGCCGGAGTTGAAGTCCTTGAAGTACAGGACCTCCTTGTCACCGTTGGCGTAGGTCACCTCGAGAAAGCGGTTCTCCTCGGTCTCGGTGTACATCCGCTCGACGGTGGCCCGGATCATGCCGGTGACCGTGGCCTGACGGTCCCCACCGAACTCGGCGACGTCCTCGGCGTGCAGCGGCAACGTGGTCGTGAGGTACTTGCTGAAGATGTCGCGGGCCGACTCGGCGTCGGGTCGCTCGATCTTGATCTTCACGTCCAGGCGGCCCGGCCGCAGGATGGCGGGGTCGATCATGTCCTCGCGGTTGGACGCACCGATGACCAGCACGTTCTCGAGGGTCTCGACGCCGTCGATCTCGCTCAGCAACTGCGGGACGATGGTGTTCTCGACGTCCGAGGAGACGCCTGAGCCACGGGTGCGGAAGAGCGAGTCCATCTCGTCGAAGAAGACGATGACCGGCGTACCTTCGCTGGCCTTCTCCCGGGCGCGCTGGAACACCAGCCGGATGTGTCGCTCGGTCTCGCCGACGTACTTGTTGAGGAGCTCGGGGCCCTTGATGTTGAGGAAGTACGCCTTGCCGCTCTCGCCGGTCTTGGCAGCGACCTTCTTGGCCAGCGAGTTGGCGACCGCCTTGGCGATCAGCGTCTTGCCGCAACCCGGAGGACCGTAGAGCAGGATGCCCTTGGGGGGCTTCAGCTCGTGCTCGAGGAACAGGTCCGGGTAGAGGTAGGGCAGCTCGACGGCGTCCTGGATCATTTCGATCTGACTGCCGAGACCACCGATGGTCTCGTAGGTGATGTCCGGGACCTCCTCGAGGACGAGCTCCTCGACCTCGGACTTCGGCACCTTCTCGTAGACGTAGCCGGCGCGGGAGTCCAGCAGCAGGGAGTCCCCCGCGCGCAGCTTCTCGGTCAGCAGTGGCTCGGCGAGGCGTACGACGCGCTCCTCGTCGGCGTTGGCGATCACCAGGACCCGGTCGCCGTCGGCGAGCAGCTCCTTGAACATCACCACCTCACCGACGGTCTCGTAGTCGAAGGCCGCGACGACGTTGAGCGCCTCGTTGAGCATGACCTCCTGCCCACGGCGCAGCGTGTCGAGCTCCACGGCGGGGCTGACGCTGACGCGCAGCTTGCGACCACCCGTGAAGACGTCGACCGAGTCGTCCTCGTTGCGCTGCAGGAAGGTGCCGAAGCCGGCAGGCGGCTGGGCGAGGCGGTCGACCTCCTCCTTCAGCTTCATGATCTGGTCGCGCGCATCCCGCAAGGTGCTGGCGAGCCGTTCGTTCTGGGCCGTGACCGCTGCGAGTGAGCGCTGGGTGTCAGCCAGCCTCGACTCGATCGTGCGGGCCGACGCTCCGGGCGTCTCGGCCGCACGGCGGCGCAGGGCGCGGATCTCGTCCTCGAGGAAACGGACCTGGTCCTCGAGCTCTTGCTGGCTCGCCGACCCGTGGTTTCCCGAAGTGCCTTCTCCCATGTTCGTCATGGCACACCTCCTGAACCGACCCTACTCGGCGGCGTGTGACGCGGAAGTGCTTCGCCACGCTTTGAATGCAACGTTTCGGTTGCGGTGGGAGGAGGGAGGGAGCGGCGTCGAGAATTGATGCGGTTTGGTCCCAAACCGCATCAATTCGGGCCCTGATGTTGCGGTTTGGGACCAAACCGCAACGATTCACACCTCAGTCGTCGGTGGGCTCGACCGGCAACGCAGGCACACCGGGAGGGCGGAGACCGTCGTAGTCGGGTCCGTAGGCTCCGGGGGCGGGACGACGCTTCTTGAGCGGAGCGCGCTGACCGGGGGCCATCCGTCGGGCGGTGACGAGGAACGCGGTGTGGCCGATCATCTTGTGACCGGGCCGCACGGCGAGACCCTCGACGTGCCAGTCGCGGACGAGGGACTCCCAGGGCGCCGGCTCGGTGAACCCGCCGTGGAAGCGCACGGCCTCGACGAACTTCGAGAGCTGGGTCGTCGTGGCGACGTAGGCACAGACGATGCCGCCGGGCAGCAGCGCCTCGGCGGCGGCGTCCAGGCAGTCCCAGGGCGCGAGCATGTCGAGGATGATGCGGTCGCACCGCTCCCCCGAGGCCGGGAGCGCCTCGGCGAGGTCGCCGAGGGTGAGCTGCCAGGCGGGGTGGTCGCCACCGAAGAACTGGGTGACGTTGCGACGGGCGACGTCGGCGAACTCCTCACGGCGCTCGTACGACGACACCCGGCCGTGCGGGCCGACGGCGCGCAGCAGCGAGCAGGTCAGCGCGCCGGACCCGACGCCCGCCTCGACGACGTGTGCACCGGGGAAGATGTCGGCCATCGCGATGATCTGGGCCGAGTCCTTGGGGTAGACGACGGCCGCGCCGCGGGGCATCGAGACGACGTACTCCGACAGCAGCGGTCGGAACACGAGGTACTCGCCACCGACCGACGAGGTGACGGTGAAGCCTTCCTCGCGACCGATCAGCTCGTCGTGCTCGAGGTGGCCCTTGTTCGAGAAGAAGCGCTTCCCGGGCTCGAGGGCGAAGTTGTGGCGGCGACCCTTGCCGTCGAGCAGGCGGACCCACTCTCCTTCGCGCAGGGGGCCGCGGTGCACGCCGGACCAGGCGTCCTCGGGTACGTCAGGGGTCGCTTCACTCACCGGCGCAATCTATCGGTTGCGCATCGCCCGGACGATGTCGGCCGTCGCGAGCACTCCGTGGATGCCGCCGTCCTCGGCCATCAGGACGTATTCGGATGCGGGCACCTCACGCAGCGCGGTGAGCAGGTCCGGCCCCGAGATCGACACCGGGAGCGTGCGACCGTCCGCGAGGCTGCGGGCCACGGTCGACACGGCGACCCAGGGCTTGCGCTCGTCCGGCATCGCCGTCACTGCCTGCTGGTCGACGACGCCGACAGGACGTCCGTCCGAGGTCGTGGTGACGATGCTGCCCGCCTCCGCCTCCTGGGCGCGACGGACGGCCTCGGCGAGCGGGAGATCCTCGGGCACGGCGAGGGTACGACGGGCGAGGTCGCGGGCGACGACCTTGGAGAAGCCCTCGACGACGGCCGCGGCGGCCAGTGACTGACTCGCACCGGTCCACAGGAAGATGGCGACGATCACCAGCACGATCGGGTTCACGACGCCGCCGGCGCCAGCGCTCAGGGCGGCCCAGACCACGACGGCGACCGCGGTGACCCGCCCACCCCACGCGGCGACCCGGGTGCCGGTGTGGACGCGCCCGGTCGCCGCCCACACCCCGGCCTTGAGCACCCGGCCACCGTCGAGCGGCAGGCCGGGGACGAGGTTGAGGACTCCGATGACGAGGTTGGCGCCGGCCAGCCCCTCGACCACCAGTCGCAGGAGCCCGGGGGGCGTCACGAACCAGAGCCCGAGAGCGGTCGCACCGACCGCCAGGGACGTGATCGGACCGACGACCGCGATCCAGAACTCCTGGCGCGGCCGGCGAGCCTCCCCCTCGATCGCGGTCGCGCCGCCGAGGAAGTGCAGGGTGATCGACTCGACGCGGAAGCCGAACCGGCGAGCGACCACGGCGTGCGAGGCCTCGTGCAGCAGGATCGCCAGGTAGAGCGCCATCGCGAACGCGACGCCGACGACGTACTTCCACCCGCCGAGCCCGGGCTCGACCTGGTCGACCCGCGGGCCCATGATCCACGCGATCAGTGCCGCGACGACGAACCACGAGGTCGAGACCAGGACGTCGCTGCCCGCGATCCGGCCGATCCGGAACATGCCGCGCGGCACGGGGGTGCGTGGCGGGGCGGGCGACGGTACGGACACACCATGAGGCTATCCGGCAGGTGTCGGAGGCCTGACCTAGTGTCGAACCCATGACGAGCACTTCGACCGCGGCGGGCATCGAGCCGGCCGACCCGTCCGAGCGCGGCGGCACCCGCGTCGACGGTGTCGACGTCCTGGGGGCGCTCTCCCCCTCGCGGGTGGGCGACTTCCTCAACTGTCCGCTGCTCTACCGCTTCCGCAGCATCGACCGCCTTCCCGAGCCCGCCTCCCCGGCCGCGGTCCGCGGCACCGTGGTGCACCGGGTCCTCGAGCAGCTCTTCGACGTTCCCGCCGCGGAGCGGACTCCGGAGCGTGCCGACGAGATGCTGGCCCCCGCCTGGGAGGAGCTGCAACAGCTCGAGCCCGCCGTCCTCGACATGTTCCCTGCTGACGGGCCGGAGATCGCCGACTGGCTGGTCACCTGCCACGACGTGCTTCGCACGTACTTCGACCTGGAGGACCCCACCCGGCTCGAGCCCGCGGCACGCGAGCTGTACGTCGAGGCGCTGACCGATGCCAAGGTGCTGCTCCGGGGCGTGATCGATCGGGTCGACATCGCCCCCGACGGCGCGATCCGGGTCGTCGACTACAAGTCGGGCGCGAGCCCGAGCGAGATGTTCGAGGGCAAGGCGCTCTTCCAGCTCAAGTTCTACGCGCTCGTGCTCTGGCGGATGCGTGGCGTCGTCCCCCGGATGCTCCAGCTCATCTACCTCGGCAACAGTGAGGTGCTGCGCTACGAGCCCGACGAGCAGGACCTGCTCGCGACCGAGCGCAAGGTGCTGGCCGTCTGGGACGCGATCCGGGCCGCCACCGAGAAACAGGAGTTCGAGGCGCGCAAGGGCGCCGGTTGCCGGTGGTGCGCCCACGCGGCGATCTGCCCGGCGTACGGCGGCACTCCCCCGCCGTACCCGGTCCGGGGGCCGTCGATCAGAGAGACGCCAGGTCCGACGGGCTGATCCCGACGAGGGAGTCCCGGAAGACGCGACGGGGTCCCTCCGGCACCGGAACGTGGTTCGGCACGACCAGCACCCGGCACCCGGCCGCCTCGGCAGACCTCGCACCGGTCGGGGAGTCCTCGATCGCGACGCAGTTGGCCGGGTCGACGCCCAGCGCAGCGGCCGCGGTGAGGTAGGCCTCGGGGTGCGGCTTGCCCTCGGCGACCATGTCACCCGTCACGATCACCCGAAAGGTCTCCGGCGGCAGGTGCTCGAGGATCGGTGCCACGAAGCGCTGGTACGACATCGTCACCAGTCCGCACGGTACGTCGGCGGCGCGCAGGGCGAGCAAGAGCTCTCGGGAACCCTCGCACCACGGCACCGAGTGCCGGACCTGGGCGACGACACCGTCGAGCAGCATCTCGACGACCTCCGCGGGCGACTGGGGCAGGTCGAGCTTCGCCTTGATGTACTCCCCCGAGACGAGCAGGTCGTTGCCGACCAGGCTCATCGCGTCCTCGTGGGTCCACGTCCCGCCGTGCTCCTCGGCGATCGCTGTCTCCGTGGCCATCCAGTAGGGCTCGGTGTCCACCAGGGTGCCGTCCATGTCCCACAGGACTGCCGCGAGCTTCACGCCTCGATGGTGTCATGTTCACGACATCCGCCCGACGCCAGGTCGCGCACCTTCCGGGCCTAGGGTGGGGGCGTGCTCTACGAGGTGCTCCACGCGACCGTCCCTCCGATCGCCCGCACCATCTGGAGGCCCTGGGTGGAGGGCGTCGAGAACGTGCCCATGACCGGGCCGGTCCTGTTCGCGAGCAACCACCTCAGCTTCGCCGACAGCGTGGTGATCCCGATCGTGGCGCCGCGCAAGGTGGCCTTCCTCGCCAAGGCGGAGTACTTCACCGGCACCGGGATCCGGGGCCGGATGATGAAGGCGTGGTTCGAGGGACTCGGCATGGTCCCCGTGGACCGCAACGACAGCCGGGCGGCGCTCAACTCGCTGGACGTCGCGCTCGAGATCCTGGGCCGCGGTGAGGCGTTCGGGATCTACCCCGAGGGCACCCGCTCCAGGGACGGACGGCTGTACCGGGGGCGCACGGGAGTGGCCCAGCTCGCACTGACCGCGGGCGTGCCGGTGGTGCCCGTCGGGCTGATCGGCACCGCCGAGCTGCAGCCGGTCGACTCGACCCTGCCCCGCCTCGCGAAGGTGACGGTCAGGTTCGGTCAGCCGATCGACTTCGCGGGACGCTTCGAGGGCCTCGCACCGGGTCGAGCACGGCGCGAGGCCACGGACGAGATCATGGACGCCGTCCACGCCCTCACCGGCCAGGTGCTCGCTGGAACCTACAACGAGCACCCGGCCACGGCCTGAGTCCACCCGGTGAGGGTCAGTCCTCCGGGTTGTAGCCGAGGTTGGGGCCGAGCCAGCGCTCGGCCTCCTTCAGCGTCCAGCCCTTGCGGGTGGCGTAGTCGGCGACCTGGTCCTGGGCCAAGCGGCCCACGACGAAGTACTGCGACTGCGGGTGGGAGAAGTACCAGCCGCTGACCGCGGCACCGGGCCACATCGCCATCGACTCGGTGAGCTCGATGCCGGTGTTCGTGGTCACGTCGAGCAGCTCCCAGAGGGTCTGCTTCTCGGTGTGCTCCGGGCAGGCGGGGTAGCCGGGGGCGGGCCGGATGCCGACGTACTTCTCGCCGATCAGTGCCTCGTTGCTGAGCTCCTCGTCGGGCTGGTAGCCCCAGAACTCCTTGCGGACCCGCTCGTGCATCCGCTCGGCGAATGCCTCGGCGAGACGGTCGGCCAGGGACTCCAGCAGGATGGCGCTGTAGTCGTCGAGCGCCTCCTTGAACTCCATGATCTTGGTCTGGCTGCCGAGCCCGGCGGTGACCGCGAAGGCGCCGACGTAGTCGTCGAGACCGGTGGCCTTCGGCGCCACGAAGTCGCCGAGCGAGCGGTTCGGGATGCCGTCGCGGTGCTCGCCCTGCTGACGCAGGTTGCGCAGGACCTGGAGGACCTGGGTCCGCTCCGGGTCGGCGTACACCTCGATGTCGTCGCCGACGGCGTTCGCGGGGAAGAAGCCGATGACACCGCTGGCGGTCAGCCACTTCTCCTTGATCATCCGGTCGAGCATGTCCTGGCCGTCGTCGTACAGCTTGCGTGCCGCGTCGCCCGACACCGGGTTGTTCAGGATGTCGGGGAACTTGCCCTTCATCTCCCAGGCGTTGAAGAACGGCTGCCAGTCGATGTACTCGCGCAGCTCGGCGATGTCGTAGTCGGTGAAGACCCGCACGCCCTGCTGCTGGGGTACGGGCGGGGCGTAGCCGTCCCACTCGATCGGGGTCCGGTTGACCCGGGCCTTCTCCAGCGTCACGGTGGGGCGCTCGTGCTTCTGGGCGTGCCGTTCGCGCAACGAGGCGTAGTCCTTCTCCGTCGCCTCCAGCAGGGCCGGGCGCTGCTTGTCGTCGAGGAGCGCGGCGGCGACCGGGACCGAACGCGACGCGTCCTTGACCCACACGACGGGTCCCGTACGACGCGGCGAGACCTTGACGGCCGTGTGGGCGCGCGAGGTGGTGGCGCCACCGATCAGCAGCGGGATGTCCAGGCCCTGGCGCTCCATCTCGACGGCGAAGTTGACCATCTCGTCGAGCGAGGGCGTGATCAGCCCGGACAGACCGATGATGTCGGCCCCGTGCTCCTTGGCGGCATCCAGGATCTTCTGGGCAGGCACCATCACCCCGAGGTCGATCACGGTGTAGTTGTTGCACTGCAGCACCACGCCGACGATGTTCTTGCCGATGTCGTGGACGTCGCCCTTCACGGTCGCCATCACGATGGTGCCGTTGGTGGTCTCGACGTCGCCGGGCTGCTTCTCCGCCTCGATGAACGGCAGCAGGTAGGCGACGGCCTTCTTCATGACCCGGGCCGACTTCACCACCTGGGGGAGGAACATCTTGCCGGCGCCGAACAGGTCGCCGACGACGTTCATGCCGTCCATCAGCGGTCCCTCGATCACCTCGATCGGGCGGCCGCCCGCGGCGGAGATCTCCGCCCGCAGCTCCTCGGTGTCCGCCTCGACGTCGGCGTCGATGCCCTTCACCAGCGCGTGGGTGATCCGCTCCCGGACCGGCAGGCTGCGCCACTCGGCGGCTGCTGCCTCCTCCTTGGCGTCGCCGGAGTTGTTGAACCGCTCCGCGATCTCCAGGAGACGCTCGGCGGCATCCTCACGACGATTGAGGACGACGTCCTCGATCCGGTCGCGCAGCTCGGGGTCGATCGAGTCGTACGGCACGAGCGCACCGGCGTTCACGATGCCCATGTCGAGCCCCGCCTTGATGGCGTGGAAGAGGAACACGGCGTGAATCGCCTCGCGGACCGGGTTGTTGCCACGGAAGGAGAACGAGACGTTCGAGATGCCGCCGGAGATGTGCACGCCCGGCAGGTTCTCCTTGATCCAGGCGCAGGCCTCGATGAAGTCGATGCCGTAGGTCGCGTGCTCCTCGATGCCCGTCGCGAGGGCGAAGCAGTTCGGGTCGAAGATGATGTCCTCGGCCGGGAACCCGACCTCCTCGGTCAGGATCCGGTACGCGCGGCCGCAGATCTCCTTGCGGCGCTCGAGGTTGTCGGCCTGGCCCTGCTCGTCGAAGGCCATCACGACGACGGCGGCGCCGTACTTGCGGCACAGCCGGGCCTCGCGGATGAACTTCTCCTCGCCCTCCTTCATGGAGATCGAGTTGACGATCGGCTTGCCCTGGACGTTCTTCAGTCCGGCCTCGATGACCTCCCACTTGGAGGAGTCGATCATCACCGGGACGCGGCTGATGTCGGGCTCGGCAGCGATCAGCTTGGTGAACCGATCCATCGCGGCGATGCCGTCGATCATGCCTTCGTCCATGTTGATGTCGATGACCTGCGCGCCGACCTCGACCTGTTGCAACGCGACCGACAGGGCCGTGTCGTAGTCCTCGGCCTTGATCAGGTTGCGGAAGCGCGCCGAGCCGGTGATGTTGGTGCGCTCACCGATGTTGACGAAGAGCGAGTCCTCGGTGATGTTCAGCGGCTCGAGGCCCGACAGCCGGGTCGCGACGGGGATCTCGGGCAGCTCACGGGGAGCCTTGCCCTCGACGACCTTGGCGATCTCCGCGATGTGAGCGGGTGTGGTGCCGCAGCAGCCACCGACCAGGTTGACCAGACCGGCCTCGGCGAACTCGGCGATGTAGCCCGCCTGGCGCTCCGGTGACTCGTC
Organism: Nocardioides sp. Root190; assembly: GCF_001428565.1. Lineage (GTDB taxonomy): Bacteria > Actinomycetota > Actinomycetes > Propionibacteriales > Nocardioidaceae > Nocardioides. Next base: position 129,114 of record NZ_LMIA01000012.1, read on the forward strand.
GTACTCGCCGAAGGCGTTCGGCAGTCCGGCGTTGGGATAGCTCGACACGAAGGTGTCGGAGATCCGGGAGATCTCGGCCATGTACGGCCTCATCTCGGGGGCACCGAGGGCGCAGTTCAGGCCGACCGCGAGGGGCCGGGCGTGCCGAACGGCGTTCCAGAAGGCCTCGGTGACCTGGCCCGACAGGGTCCGACCGGAGGCGTCGGTGATGGTGCCCGAGATGACGACCGGCCACCGTCGGCCGCGCTCCTCGAAGAGGGTCTCGACGGCGAAGATGGCGGCCTTGGCGTTGAGCGAGTCGAAGATCGTCTCGATGAAGATCAGGTCCGAGCCGCCGTCGACGAGGCCGTTGGCGGCCTCGAGGTAGGCCGCCACCAGTTGGTCGTAGGACACGTTGCGTGCGCCCGGGTCGTTGACGTCCGGGGAGATGGACGCGGTCCGGGTGGTCGGGCCGAGGGCGCCGGCGACGTACCGCGGCTTCTCCGGCGTGCTCAGCGCGTCGCACTCGACGCGGGCCAGCGCAGCGCCGGCGTAGTTGAGCTCGTAGGACAGGTCGGCCATGTCGTAGTCGGCCAGCGAGACGGCGTTCGCGTTGAACGTGTTGGTCTCGAGGATGTCCGCTCCGGCCTCGAGGTACTCGCGATGGATGCCCGCGATGATCTGGGGCTGCGTGATGGTCAGGAGGTCGTTGTTGCCCTGGACGTCGCTGGGCCAGTCCTTGAACCGCTCACCGCGGTAGCCGGCCTCGTCGGGACGGTCCCGTTGGATCGCCGTGCCCATGGCTCCGTCGATCACGAGGATCCGCTCTCCCAGCGCGCGGGTCAGCTCGTCGGTGCAGTCTGGGCGGATGTTGGGCTCGAGGGCGTCCACTGAGAGTCCTTCCTTGACGGAAGGCGTCCTTAACTCTGCCGAGCGTGGCGGACCAGACCTGGTGATCTGCATCCGTTGCAACGCCTCTCGACTGTTGCCCATGTTACTCGTGATCGCCCGACTAGGCTGGAAGAGTGATGGAGATCGAGACGGTCACCGGCCTGGTACGCCCGGTCGTGATCGCTGCCTTCGAGGGATGGAACGACGCAGCCGAGTCAGCGACGGCGGTGGTCGATCATCTGATGAGGGTGTGGAACTCCCGGGTCGTCGCCGCGATCGACCCGGAGGAGTACTACGACTTCCAGGTCAACCGGCCCACCGTCGGCATCGACGAGAACGGCTTCCGCAAGCTCACCTGGCCCAGCACCCACGTCTCCGTGGCCTCCCCTCCGGACCTGGACCGCGACGTCATCCTGATCCGCGGGATCGAGCCGAACATGAAGTGGCGCCAGTTCACCGACGAGCTGATCGAGGTGATCGAGGAGCTCGGAGGCGAGCTCCTGGTCACCCTCGGGGCCCTGCTCTCCGACAGCCCCCACACGCGTCCGATCCCCGTGTCGGGATCTTCGACCGAGATCGACCTGATGGAGAAGCTCGACCTCGAGCAGTCGACCTATGAGGGGCCGACCGGGATCGTGGGCGTGCTGCAGGACGCCTGCTCGCGCGTCGACCTGCCCGCTGTCTCCTACTGGGCAGCGGTGCCCCACTACGTCGCGCAGCCGCCGTGCCCGAAGGCCACGCTCGCGCTGCTGAGCCGGCTCGAGGACCTCTTCGAGATCCCGGTGCCGCTGGGTGACCTGCCCGAGGAGGCCCGGGCCTGGGAGCGCGGGGTCGACGAGCTCGCCGAGGAGGACGAGGACATCGCCGACTACGTCCGCTCGCTCGAGGAGTCGCGTGACACCGCGGACCTGCCCGAGGCGTCGGGTGAGGCGATCGCGCGAGAGTTCGAGCGGTACCTCAAGAGACGTGACGAGAAGGACTGAGTCCGTCCTGAGGGCTCAGATCGTTGCGGTTTGGTCCCAAACCGCAACGACACGCCGTACGAGGATGTGGTTTGTGACCAAACCGCACACCCCGCGGAGCGACCAGACTGCTACAGGCTGAGCCCGAGAGCGGCGTCGAGCACCGGGAGCAGGGTGATCGCGGCGTCGGGGTCACTCGTGTCGGCCAGACCGTCGGTTCCCAGCGTCGCAGCGACCCAGGCGTCGACGGCAGCGGTCGCTCGCGGCGCGTCGAGGTCGTCGGCGAGCGCAGCGAGGATCTCCTCGACGACCGGCGCCGCACTGGCTCCGGCGCCGAGTGCCAGGGCGCGTCGCCAGTTGGCGACGTCGTCGACAGCCGTCCAGAGCTGGTCGTCGGTCCACTCCCAGTCGGTGCGGTAGTGATGACGCAGCAGGGTGAGCCTGATCGCCATCGGGTCGATGTCGCTGTTGCGCAACGCGGACACGAAGACGAGGTTGCCCTTCGACTTCGACATCTTCTCGCCGTCGTAGGCCACCATCCCGGCGTGGGAGTAGATCTTGGCGAAGGGCTCACCGGTCGCCACCTGGACGTGACCGGCGCACATCTCGTGGTGCGGGAAGACGAGGTCGCTGCCGCCACCCTGGACGTCGAAGTGCCCACCGAGCTCGTCGAGCGCGATCGCAGCGCACTCGATGTGCCAACCGGGCCGGCCGGGACCCCACGGGCTCTCCCAGGACGGCTCGCCCTCGCGCTCGCCACGCCACACGACGCAGTCGAGCGGGTCCTTCTTGCCGACACGGTCCGGGTCACCGCCGCGTTCGCCGAAGAAGCGGAGCATGGTCTCGCGGTCGTAGCCGGACTCGGCACCGAACGCCGGGTCGGCAGTCACTGAGAAGTAGAGGTCGTCCTCGACGCGGTAGATCGATCCGCCCACCTCGAGCCGGGTGATCAGATCGATGACGAGCGGGATCGACTCGACCGCTCCGACGTAGGCCGCCGGCGGGAGCACCCGCAGGGCCTCCATGTCGGTGCGGAAGAGCTCGGTCTCGCGCTCGGCGAGCTCCACCCAGTCGACACCGACCTTCGTCGCGCGCTCGAGCAGCGGGTCATCGACGTCGGTGACGTTCTGCACGAAGCGGACGTCGTGACCGGCGTTGCGCCACGCCCGGTTCAGCAGGTCGAAGGCGATGTAGGTGTTCGCGTGGCCGATGTGGGTGGCGTCGTACGGCGTGATGCCACAGACGTACAGACGCGCAGTGCCCTCGGGGCTGCTCTCCACCTCACCACCGGACGAGGTGTCGTGGAGGACGACAGGGGGGCCGGTGACCGGGAGGACCGGGACACCCGGAGCGTTCCATGCGCGCATGGACGCGATGCTAGTTGCTCGGTGCGTGGGACCTTCAAAAGGGAGGCCACGGGATGGGTGGCCAGCTCCCCTCCGGGTTGGGCAGGTGACCGGCGGCGAGGAGTCGTTCGGTGCGTCGTTCGAGGGCGGTGAGCTCGTGCTGGGCGATGTGGAGGCCCAGCTGATCACCCAGGTCCCCGCGCAGAGCCGCCAGGACGGTCTCGACCGCCGCCACCTCGTCCGGCTCCAGCGCGCTGCCCGCCCAGCCCCACAGCACTGTGCGGAGCTTCGGGTCATGGTGGAAGGCGATGCCGTGATCGACGCCATGGCGGTGGCCGTCCGCCATCGCCAGGACGTGCCCACCCTTGCGGTCGGCGTTGTTGACGACGATGTCGAAGACCGCCATCCGGCGCAGGGCGGCCGAGTCCTCGTGGACGAGCGTCACCGGCCGGTCCCGGTCGTCCCGACCTTCGAAGACCGACAACCACCCCTGGGGGGTCGTCCCGGCGCGGACCAGGTCGACGGCGTCCTGGTCGGGATCGATCTCCTTCCAGTGCTGCACCATCCCGGGACCGTGCGGCCCCTCGTCCCACCAGGTGCGCGGAACGATGTCCCAGCCCATGACCTCGGAGACGAGGTAGGCAGCGACCTCACGGTCGGCGAGCGTCCCGTCGGGGAAGTCCCACAGGGGGCGCTCCCCCGCCACCGGCTTGTAGACGACCTCGAGCCCGTCGACCTCGGCGAGGAAGGTCGCGTTGGAGGCCGGCATGATCCGGCCCTTGATGATCATGGGTCGCGGCGCTTGAAGCCGTTCGCCCGAACGCAGAGGTGGCCATCGGGATCGATCGGCTGACCGCAGAACGGGCAGGTGGGTCGGCCTGCGCCGACCACCAGCTCGGCCCGCTTGACGAACGCCCGGGCCTGACGGGCCTCGAGCCGTACCAGGAGCATCTCGTCGGGTTCCTCGCCGTCGGCGAGCTCGACCGGCTCCTCCCCGACGGGGAACACCTCGATGACGACCCGCTCGTCGGACGGGTCCCAGGACAGCGTCATGGTGCCGGCGCGGAACTCCTCCTCGATGGGCTGGGCGAGGGGGGCGTCGTCGGCGAGCTCGAACGGAGCGACCGCGGGGACGACGGCCTCGGTGCCGCCGTCGGCGATCACCTCGTCGAGCAGCTCGTCGACGCGCTCCGCGAGGGCCGCCACCTGCTGCTTCTCGATCGCGACCGACACCGTGCGGGGCCCGGCGGTGGCCTGGAGGAAGAAGGTCCGGGCTCCGGGCTCTCCGACGGTTCCCGCGACGAAGCGTTCGGGTGGGTCGAATCCGTGGACGATCGGCATGACGAACAGCCTATCGACGGGTCAGGAAGGTCCGGCGCCGCCGCCGACCACGGCGCCGTGGGCGGCGGGCCGCTTGCGCTTGCGGGCAGCGGGTCGGGGAGCGAGCCAGGACAGGTCGCCGGCATGTGTGTTGGTCGCCAGGACGTAGGGCCGGTCGGCGGCGTACCGCACCACCGACACCGACGCGGGGTCGACGTTGATCCGCTGAAAGAGGTCGAGGTGCAGGCCGAGGGCGTCGGCGAGCAGCGCCTTGATGATGTCGCCGTGGCTGACGGCGACCCAGACCGCGTCAGCGCCGTGCTCGGCGGTGACGGCGGCGTCGATGCGTCGTACGGCGGACACGGCGCGGTGCTGCATGACCACCATCGACTCACCGCCCGGGAACGTCACAGCGGAGGGCTGCTGCTGCACGGTGCGCCAGAGCGGCTCCTTGAGCAGGGTCCTGATGGCCTGACCCTGCCACTCGCCGTAGTCGCACTCGGCGAGCCCGCGCTCGGTCGTTGCGCGGGTGACTGGGTGCTTCGCCTCGCGTTGTGCCTCGCCGATGGCCTTCGCGGTCTGCTTGCAGCGCTCCTGGGGGCTGGTCACGAGGCGCACGATCGGCACGGCGGCGATCCGCGCGCCCGTCCGGGCCACCTGCTCGACCCCGGTGTCGTCGAGCAGGACGCCTGGTGTCCTGCCCGCCAGCAGGCCGGAGGCATTCGCGGTCGTCCGTCCGTGACGGACCAGCAGCATCGTGGCCATGACGTGACCCTATCCACCGCACCAGCCACTAGCGTGGAGTCGTGATCGTCGACAGCGCTGTCTATCGCCACGGGGCCCGGCTCCCGGTGGACTGCCACCTCCACGACTACGCAGCGCTGCGCGAGGCCGCTGGGGGCGACCACGACTTCGTCTGGGTCGGCCTCTACGAACCCAGTCACATCGAGCTGACCGAGATCGCCGACGCCTTCGGGCTGCACCCGCTCGCGGTCGAGGATGCCGTCGTGGCCCACCAGCGCCCGAAGCTGGAGCGCTACGAGAACAGCCTGTTCCTCGTCCTGAAGACGCTCTGGTACGTCGACGAGGACGACGCCGTCGAGACCGGCGAGATCAATGTCTTCATCGGTACGGACTTCGTGATCACCGTCCGCCACGGACGCGGCTCGGCCCTCAGCGATGCCCGCCACGAGCTCGAGAAGAAGCAGTCGGTCCTCGACCACGGTCCCTCCGCCGTCGTGTACGCCGTCTGCGACGCCGTCGTGGACGGCTACACCGCCGTCGTCGCCGAGCTCCAGACCGACGTGGACGAGGTCGAGGTCTCCGTGTTCTCCGACCAGCGGACCAACGACGGCAACCGCATCTACATCCTGAAACGCGAGCTGTCCGAGGTACGCCGCGCCGTGCTGCCGCTGCGCGAGCCGATGCGGCGCTTCTCGACCGGGTCCGTCGACCTGATCGAGGCCGAGGCCGGCCCCTTCTTCCGCGACGTCAGCGACCACCTCGCCCAGGCCGCCGACGAGATCGACACCCTCGACAGCCTGTTGTCGACTGCCTTCGACGCCCACCTGTCGCGTGTGGCGGTCCAGCAGAACGACGACATGCGCAAGATCTCCGCAGGTGCGGCCCTGGTCGTCGTACCCACCCTGATCGCCGGTGTGTACGGCATGAACTTCAGGCACATGCCGGAGCTGGACTGGACCCTCGGCTACCCGTTCGCGTTGTTCCTGATGGCCGCCACGGTCGGCGGGTTGTGGATCTTCTTCAAGAAGTCCGGCTGGTTCTGAATTGATGCGGTTTGGTCCCAAACCGCATCAATTCCGGGGCCTGGGATGCGGTTTCTGCCCAAACGCGGGCCTCAGCGGTCCGGGGATCAGGCGTTCAGCACACCCGTACCGAGCAGCACCAGGACCGCCACACCGAGCACGACCCGGTAGGCGACGAACGGTGTGTAGGAACGGGTGCTGACGTAACGCAGGAGCCAGGCAATGGCGGCGTAGCCGACCACGAAGGACACGATCGTCGCAGTGATCGTCGGGCCCCAGCCGTAGCTCGCCTCGCCGGCGTGCGCCTCACCGACGTTCGCGATCTCGGTGAGCTCGAACAGCCCGGCACCGACGACGGCCGGGATCGCGAGGAGGAAGGCGAACCGGGTGGCAGCCTCGCGGTCGTAGCCGAGGAAGCGGCCCATCGACAGCGTCGCACCGGAGCGCGACACCCCGGGGACCAGGGCCATCGCCTGGGCGCCACCCATGAGGGCCGCGTCGCGCAGGGTCATCTGCTTGATCTGCTTGTCCGTACGGCCGATCCGGTCGGCCAACCCGAGCACCAGTCCGAGCAGGATCAGCATCGTGCCGATGATCCACAGGTTGCGGAAGTCGCGCTCGATGACGTCCTTGAGCAGGATGCCCAGGATCACGATGGGCATCGAGCCGACGATGATGTACCAACCCATCCGGGCGTCGATCGCGCCGCGGTACTCCGGCTTGAAGAGCGAGAGCACCCACGCACGGGCGATGCGCCAGATGTCCTTGCGGAAGTAGATCAGCACCGCGAGCTCGGTCCCGATCTGGATGACGGCCGTGAAGGCGGCGCCCGGGTCACCCCAGCCGAACAGCTCGGGGAAGATCCGCAGGTGTGCACTGCTGGAGATCGGCAGGAACTCGGTCAACCCCTGGAGGATGCCGAGGAACACTGCCTGGAGGAAGTCGGCCACGACGGAGCATCCTAGGGAGTGAGGCCGAATCGAACAGGATCGGCGCGCCCGTCGGCGCCTCTGACCGGGAGCCGGATAGTTTGTGCCCCATGCAGCAGCGGTACGTCGGAGCCAGCGGCCTCCAGGTGTCGCGATTGGCCCTGGGCACGATGACATGGGGCAAGGACACCGACGAGCACGAGGCGCGCGACCAGCTCACTGCCTTCGTCGAGGCGGGCGGGACGACCATCGACACCGCCGCCGGGTACACCGACGGCCGGTCCGAGGAACTCATCGGTTCCCTGCTCGGCGACGTCGTACGACGTGACGAAGTCGTCCTCGCGACCAAGGCAGGGATCTGGCGACGGGGCGGCGAACGGGTCACCGACACCTCGCGCGGCGCGCTCCTGCGCGGCCTCGACACCTCACTCACCCGCCTCGGGACCGACCACGTGGACCTCTGGCAGGTCCACATCTGGTCCGACTCCGTTCCGCTCGAGGAGACCTTGGGAGCGCTCGACCATGCGATCAGCAGCGGCCGGGCGTCGTACGTCGGCATCTCCAACTACAACGGGTGGCAGACCGCACGGGCGGTCACGCTGCAGGAGGGCGGCGCAGGCCGGGCCCGCATCACATCGACCCAGGTGGAGTACTCCCTGGTCAACCGGCGCATCGAGCGCGAGGTCCTGCCTGCCGCCGAAGCCCTTGGTCTCGGTGTCTTCCCGTGGTCGCCGCTGGGGCGGGGTGTGCTGACCGGCAAGTACCGCACCGGTACCCCCTCGGACTCCCGGGCCGCCTCCCCCGTCTTCTCCGGCTTCGTCGAGGCCTATCTCGACGACCAGAGCAGGGGCATCGTCGAGGCAGTGGCCCGCGCTGCCGACGGTCTCGGCTGGACACCGCTCGAGGTGGCGCTTGCCTGGGTGCGCGACTCCCCCGGCGTGACCGCGCCGGTCATCGGCGCCCGCACCGCCGCCCAGCTCAAGGTCGCACTCCGGGCGGAGGAGAAGACGCTCCCCGCGGAGATCCGGGGAGCCCTCGACGACGTGTCCGGAGGTGCTGTGTGACGGTGTCGATGATCCGACCCGGGATGATGCGCGGGCTGGGGCGTGGGGTGGAGTGGGAGTTCGACCAGGTCACCTTCGATCGTGGCTTCTCCCGCAATCAGGTGACACGACTGCTGGTGGAACGGGCCGAGCACGGTGGCTGGGAGCTGGACCGGCTTCAGATCGGGGCTGACGGCAAGCGACGGGTCGTGCTGCGGCGCAAGATCATTCGGGCGGTCAGGACCGCCTGAGGGCCTCCAGAACGTTGCGGTTTGGTCCCAAACCGCAACAGATCAGCCCGAATTGATGCGGTTTGGGACCAAACCGCAGCATTTCCAGCTCGCCGCCGGGCTGCTCAGACCTCGTCGAGGAACCGGTCCATGACCCGCGTTCCGAACTCCAGGGCATCGACGGGGACCCGCTCGTCGACACCGTGGAAGAGCGCGGTGAAGTCGAGGTCATCGGGCAGTCGCAGCGGCGCGAAGCCGTAGGAGCGCATGCCGAGCTTGGTGAAGTGCTTGGCGTCGGTGCCACCGCTCATCAGGAACGGGGCGACGAGCGCCTCGGGGTCCTCGGCGAGCAGGCTGCGGGACATCGCTTCGATGATCGGGCCCTCGTACGGCATCTCCCAGGGCGGCTGGTGGGAGAGGTAGTCGATCTCGATGCCCTCACCGGTGAGCTCGGCGAGGGTGGCGAAGAACTCGTCCTCGAAGCCGGGCAGGAAGCGGCCGTCGACGTGGGCGCTGGCCTCGGTCGGGATCACGTTGACCTTGTAGCCCGCCTCGAGCATGGTCGGGTTGGTCGAGTTGCGCAGCACCGCGCCGAGCATCCGGGCGGCGCCGCCGAACTCCTCGACCAGGGCGGGGGCGTTCTCGGGCGTGGCCTCGGTGCCGGCCAGGTCGGCGACGGCGGCGAGGAGGGTCTGCATCGTCGGCGTCAGCCGGACCGGCCACTGGTGGGCGCCGATGCGGGCCACGGCGCTGGCGAGACGGGTGACGGCGTTGTCGTCGTTGACCATGGAGCCGTGGCCGGCGCGGCCGCGGGCGGTGAGCCGCATCCAGGCCATGCCCTTCTCGGCCGCCTCGATCAGGTACAGGCGGCGGCCGCGGACCGTGGTGCTGAAGCCGCCGACCTCGCCGACCGCCTCGGTGCACCCGTCGAACCAGTCCGCGTGGTTGCGTACGAGGAGCTCTGCTCCGAGGTGGCCGCCGGCTTCCTCGTCTGCGGTGAAGCAGAGCACGACGGGGCGTTCCGGTGCCCGGCCCGCGCGCTGGCGCGCCCGCACCACCGACAGCAGCATCGCGTCGAAGTCCTTCATGTCGACGGCGCCGCGGCCCCAGACGTACCCGTCCTGGACCTCGCCGCTGAAGGGATGGACCTGCCAGTCCTCCGCGGCAGCGGGTACGACGTCCAGGTGGCCGTGCAGGAGCAGCGCGTCCGACCTGGCGCCCGACTCCCCACCCCAGCGGGCGATCACGTTGGCCCGGCCGGGGGCGGTCTCGATCACCTCGGCTGCGATCCCGACCTCGTCGAGCAGGCCGGCGACGTACTCAGCTGCCTTGCGCTCCCCCGGCCCCTCGTCGGTGCCGTAGTTGGAGGTGTCGATCCGGATCAGCTCACGGCACAGGTCGACGACCTCGGCAGCGACATCGGGCACGGTGGATTCCCCCATGACCGACATCGTTGCACGACGTCGTCTGCCCGCCACCGGTTCCGCTGGGCCGGGAAGCGGGACAACCGGCCACGTGCTCCCCTACGGTGCGGGGATGGCTCCACCCGACTGGAAGCAGTACTCGCCCGACGAGACCCCCGACGACGAGACATCCGCGACATCCGCGGTCCCGAAGCCGGTCCGCTCGCTGGACGAGCGCACCGTCCGGCGTACAGGTGGGTTCCCGGTGGGCATCGTGGTGGGCGCCGTGGCTGCGGTCGGCGCGGTCGCCGGCGTCATCCTGCTGCTCGGTGCCGGCGGTGAGCCGGGCGACGACGAGCCGCAGTCGGCCAACGGCTTCGACGCCCTGGTGGCGGACCTGGACGAGGAGACCGGCTCGACGACGATCCGTCGGGCCGTGATCTACCCGGACTACGCGGTGCTGACCGTCCCGTACGACGTCGACGACCCTGCCGACGAGCGCGAGCTGAGCTACTACTGGGACGGCAGCTTCGGCGACCCGACCAAGGGCACCGGGGACGCCCTGCCCTTTGACCTCGCGACGGTGGACGGGACCGTGCTCGACGGACTCTGTCCGCAGGTCGAGGAGCTGGTCGAGGACCCGGAGACGTGCTACCTCGTCATCGACAAGCCCGCGGACGACGACGGGACCCCCGAGTGGATCACCGCCTCCACCAGCAACGAGTTCGGTCAGTCCGCTCAGATCGAGTTCGAGCTCGACGGCACCGTCGTCGAGGTGCGCCCGCCCTCCTGAGTCCCGTCGTCGAGACCGGTCGGGCGGCGCGACGAGATGCGGTAGACGGCAGGCGCTCCTTCAGGAACGGCCGGTCGCACGGGTGCCACGGGCGTGATTCGCGCGTAGGCCTGGCCCCGACCGGGTCGCGCATCCGGCTCACCCTTGTTCGGCCAGAGCGCCACCGCGCGCTCGGCCATCGCGGTGATCGTCAGTGAGGGATTCACGCCGAGGTTCGCGGCCACGGCCGAGCCGTCGATCACGTGCAGCCCGTCGTACCCGTGCAGCCGGTGGTACGGGTCGATCACGCCCTCGGCCGGGGACTCGCCGATCGGGCACCCGCCGACGAGGTGGCCGGTGACCGGGATGTTGACGAGGTCTGCCCACGCCCCGCCGGGGATGCCGTCGATCTCCTCACCGATCCTGCGGGCCACGTCGTGCCCCTGCGGGATCCAGACCGGGTTGGGGTCGCCCGTGCCCTGCTTGGTCGTCATCACCCGTCCCCACGGACGGCGCTTGAGGTAGGTCGTCAGCGAGTTGTCGAGGCTCTGCATGACCAGCAGCACGATGGTCTGCTCCGACCAGTGGCGCGGGTCGTGCAGGTGCGGCAGGTCCCGCCGGTGGCGCCACATCTCCTGCAGTCCCGCGACCAGGCGCGGGCGCCGGTCCTCGGGCTTGTCGGTCAGGGTCGCCATCATCAGGCCCAGCAGGTTGCTGCCCTTGCCGTAGCGCACCGGCTCGACGTGGGTGTGCTCGTCCACGTGGATCGAGGACGTGATCGCAACACCCTCCGAGTAGTCGACGTCGGTGCCACGGGCGCGCACGCCGAGGATCGCCTCGGAGTTCGTGCGGGTCAGCTCTCCCAGCCGTGCCGAGATCCGGGGCAGGCTGCCACTGTCGCGCAGACGGTGCAGCAGGCGCTGGGTCCCGAGCGAGGCAGCGGAGAAGACCACCTGGTCGGCGGTGAACGAGTCACGCCCCAGGCGGACCTTGCCGTTCGTACGGCGCGTCGCGACGGCGTACCCGCCCTCGGGCCGCGGCCGGACGTCCGTGACCGTGGTCATCGGATGGACCACGGCGCCGGCCTTCTCGGCGAGGAACAGGTAGTTCTTGACGGTGGTGTTCTTCGCCCCCACCCGGCAGCCCGTCATGCAGGCGCCGCAGTCCGTGCAGGTGGTGCGCTCCGGTCCGGCACCGCCGAAGTAGGGGTCCGCCACCTTCTCGCCGCCCCGTTCGCCGAAGAGCACGCCGACGTCGGTCGGGTGGAAGGTGTCCCCCACGCCCATGTCCTCGGCGACCTTGCGCATCACGCGGTCGGACGGCGAGGTCAGGGGGTACGTCGCCACGCCGAGCATCCGCCGGGCCTGGTCGTAGAACGGGGCGAGCTCGTCGGCCCAGTCGGTGATGCCGGCCCAGTGGGCATCGGTGAAGAACGCCGGCGGCGGCTGGTAGAGCGTGTTGGCGTAGACGAGCGAGCCTCCGCCGACCCCTGCGCCCGCGAGCACGAGCACGTCCTTGAGGATCGTCATCCGCAGCAGGCCGTAGCAGCCGATGGCCGGGTTGAAGACATAGTCGCGCATCTTCCACGAGGAGGTGGGCAGCTCGTCGTCGGCGAACCTGCGACCGGCCTCGATCACCCCGACCTTGTAGCCCTTCTCCGAGAGTCGCAGCGCGGTCACGCTGCCCCCGAAGCCGGACCCGATCACCAGGACGTCGTAGTGCGTCATGCCGACACCTCCCTCACTGCGTCGAAGTCGTGGGCATCGAACTGCCCCGTCCTGGTCTGGTACTCGGCGACCGTTCCCGGCCAGTTCGTCGTGATCCGGCCGCTGGGGTCGCGGTACCAGCTGGCGCACGACGTCCACACGCTCTTGGAGAGACGTTCCTGCATCTCGCTGTCGTAGGCGGCAGCGACCTCCGGACGCACCGAGATCGCCCGCCCGGAGGACTCGATCTCGCGAGCTGCGCTGACGATGTAGCCGGCCTGGCCCTCGAGCATGCCGATGATCGAGCTCCCGCCCAGGTTGGTGTTGGGGCCGTAGAGCACGAAGAAGTTCGGGAACCCGGGGACGTTGATCCCGAGGTGGGCGCGGGCACCGCCGTCCCACGCGTCGGTCAGCTCGCGACCGGCGTGTCCGGTGATCCGCATCGGGGCGAGGAACTCGGTCGCCGCAAAGCCGGTGCCGAACACGAGGACGTCGAACTCGTGCAGGACGCCGTCGGGCGTCCGCACGCCCGAGGGTTCCACCGAGCTGACCCGGTCGGTGACGACCTCGACGTTCTTGCGGGCGAGTGCGGGGTACCAGTTGTTCGAGAAGAGCAGGCGCTTGCACCCCAGGGCGTAGTCCGGGACCAGCTTGGCGCGCAGCGCGGGATCCTTGACCTGGCGGCGCAGCTGGAGCTGCCACGCCGCGCGCAGGACCCCGGCGAGTCGACCGTCCGAGTCGAGGGTCTTGTTCAGCTGCTCGGTGAGGTGGAAGGTCCCACGACGGGTCAGGTGGTGCAGCCGCGAGTGCGCGGCGAACCGGCGCTGCTGGCCGGTCGTGTAGGTGCCGTCAGGCTTCGGGACGACGTACGGCGCCGAGCGCTGGAAGACCGTGAGGTGGCTGGCGAGGGGGGCGATCTCCGGGACGAACTGGATCGCGCTCGCGCCGGTGCCGATCACGCCGATCCGCTTGCCGGCCAGATCGACGTCGTGGTCCCAGGTCGCCGAGTGGAAGGCCGGGCCGGCGAACGTGTCGAGGCCGGGCAGGGCAGGGATCGAGGGGCGGGAGAGCTGGCCGACCGCGGAGACCACGATGTCGGCCTGCAGCTCCTCGCCGGTGGCGAGCCGCACGGTCCACTGCCGGGCAGTGTCGTCCCAGGCAGCTCCCGTCACGTCGGACCCGGTGCGGACGAGCTCGCGCAGCCCGCTGCTGGCGGCGTACTCACTGATGTAGCGGTGGATCTCGGGCTGGCGCGCGTAGCGGTGGGTCCAGTCGGTCTTGGGGGCGAACGACCACGAGTAGAGGACCGAGGGTACGTCGCAGGCCGCGCCCGGGTAGGTGTTGTCCCGCCAGACCCCACCGACGTCGTCGGCGCGCTCGAGGATCGTGATGTCGGTGACCCCGGCCTCGCGGAGGTGGTGCGCGGTGGCCAGGCCTCCAAAGCCTGCGCCGATGATGATGACCGAGGTCTGCATGGCACCCACGCTAGGAACCAATGCCCCCCGGAGCCAGCGACGCGCGGCCACAGGGTCCATAATTCCGGCCATGGTGTCTCTGGAGGGATTCGAGCCGGCGGCGACGCGGAGCTGGGACTTCCCCCGCCAGGTCGCCGGGACGGCACTGCTCGTCGAGGCGGGTGTCGACGCGGGGCTCGACGTCGACGTCCTGCTGCAGGGCAGCGACCTGGGACCCCGGGACCTCGCCGACCACCAGCGGGAGGTGACCGCCGCCCAGGAGCTCCGCGTGCTCCGCAACCTGCGCAACCGGGCACCGTCGGTGACGGGCGGGTCGGTCGGAGCGCGCTACCACGCCTCCACCTTCGGGCCGCTGGGGTTCGCCCTGCTCAGCAGCCCGACGCTCGGTCACGCCGCCAACCTCGCGCTGCGCTTCATCGACCTCAGCTTCACCTTCACGATCCCCTCCGCCACCGTCGACAGCGAGCAGGTGGTGATCACCGTCGACGACCGCGGCGTCCCCGTGGACGTGCGCGACTTCCTCGTCCAGCGGGACCTGACCGCCATCGGCCGCGTCCTTCAGGAGATCGCCGGCGGTGGCCTGGCGGCCGAGCACCGCGCGAGCACCTCGGAGAGTCCCGGCGCCCTCCGTTTCGACTCGTCGTGGCTCGAGCACCCGCTCCCCCAGGCCAACCCGCACGCCTTCGCGCTCGCCGAGGCGATGTGTCGTGACCTCGTCTCGCCGCGGCGCAGTCGGCACGGCATCGTGGAGCACGTCCGGATCCACGTGGCCCAGCGGCTGGAGAGCGGTAGTCCGATGCCCGACGTCGCCGCCGCCCTGGGGCTGAGTGAGCGGTCGTTGCGGCGGCGCCTGAGTGATGCGGGCACGTCGTACCGCACCGTGGTGGACGAGGTCCGCCATGACGTCGCCGAGGACCTGCTCGCCGCCGGCACCCTGCGGGTCGAGGACGTCGCCCACCGTCTCGGCTACGCGGAGTCGACGAGCTTCGGTGCGGCCTATCGACGCTGGACAGGGCACGCACCGAGCCAGCGTTGACGGAGTTCCGGAGAAATCTCCAGAGCTCGATGTATCACCGGTGACGTCGACGGACTCCTCCTGCTGGAACACGCGACCGTGTGCCCAGAAAAGAGGATGACGATGTCCATCGAAGTGTCCCCTGCCCCCCAGCAGGCCCACCGCAACCGACGCCGCTACTGGCGCGCCGCTGCGCTGTCGCTCGTCACGGCCGCACTTCCGGCCACCCTGGTCCAGGCCCCGGCGCATGCCGTGGCAGCTCCTGTCACCATCACGCAGGTCCAGCCCGTCAACCCGTCCGCCACCAATCAGGTGTACGTCGAGCGGGTTGCTCCCCGCTACGCCGGCGACGCCGCCGGGTGGCGCCTCAACATGGACATGCGGGTCAACAACACCCACACGAGCAGCGTGACGCTGTCCAGCGTGCAGGTCTCCTACCCGGGCAGCTCGATCACCGCCCAGACCTTCAGCCTCGCCACGTCCATCCCGCGCTCGGGACTGGACGGCTCGAACCACTTCCTCAAGGTGCCCGACAACCGGATCAATGCCTTCCCCGTGCCGGCAACCGTCCGGATCCAGCTCAACTTCAGCGGGTACGACGCGAAGGTGTTCACGCGCTCCCTCGTGGAGTACGTCAACAAGACGCCCTCCGGCGGCTACCGGTTCCCGGCGTCCACGGTCAGCGGCGGTCGCTGGCGCAACACGGTCGGCCACGACGTCGGCTCGCACCACCGCGGCGTGCACAACCAGCGCTACGCCTACGACCTCGACGTCGTGAAGTGGAACGGATCGACCTGGAGCCACACCAAGCCCGGCACGACCGACGCCACCGACGTCAACACCGACCACTACTCCTTCGGCCTGCCCATCTACGCCATGGCGGACGGCACGATCCGCAAGTGCCGTCGCGACCAGGCCGACAACACCCCGGGTGTGCTGAAGCCCGAGCCCGAGGTCGAGGGCAACCACCTCTACATCGAGCACGCCACCGGTGAGGTGGCGCTGTACGCCCACTTCAAGGCGGGGTCGATCTCGACTGCCCTGTGCCCCTCCGCTGCGGGCTCGGGGTTGAACATCCCCGTCAAGCAGGGCCAGCTCCTCGGGTACAGCGGGAACTCCGGCAACAGCAGCCGCCCGCACCTCCACCTGCACCTTGCCGACAAGGCCGGCTTCGGCGACTACGCCAACCCAGCCCAGGGCCTCCCGTTGCGCTTCAACCACGCCACGGTGCGTTCCGCCGCAGCTCCGAGTGTGACGCCCGGGTTCACCGCACTCACCAACAGCAGCGAGGCCGCCCTTCGCCAGGGCCAGCACATCTCCCCCAACGGCTGCGGCTGGCAGCGGGTCGTCCCCGGTGGCACCCAGTGGGCGCGACACGGTGTGAAGTCGACCTGCTGGCAGGAGGAGTTCAACGACACCGCACTCGCGGGCTACCGGCTCGTGTGGCGTCAGCAGGTCCAGGACGGTTCGCTGTCCCGGGTCGCGAGCATCTGGCGTCCCGCCGCGGGTCTCCCGTGGGTCGCCCGCAACGGTCAGAGCTCTGCCCAGCACCAGGCCACCTTCGACACCTACCGGGCTGCGGGCTACCGCCTGACGCACGTCGACAGCTACCTCGAGGGTGGCGTGGCGAAGTACTCCTCGGTGTTCACCAAGACGTCCGGACCGGCCTGGACGGCCTACCACGGCGTCACGGCGACGAACCACCAGTCGAAGTTCACCAGCCTGACCCGGGCGGGCTACGTCCCGCGCCAGATCTCCGTCGTGTACGTCGGCGGCGAGCGTCGGTACACCGCGCTCTACGAGAAGGCCAGCGTCGGCGCGATGGTGTCGCTGCAGAACATCGCGGAGACGAGCTACCAGACCGTCTACAACCAGCAGGTGGCCGCAGGCCGTCGTCCGGTCCACCTGGACACCTACCTGGTGGGCGCGAACGTGAAGTTCTCGGCGATCTTCACCTCGGCCGCACCGGCCACGGTGGCCCGCCACGGTCTGACCGCCGCGCAGTACCAGGCGGAGTTCACCACGCAGTCCGCCGCCGGGCGGCTCCTGGTGTCCGTCACGGCGTACCGCTCGGGCAGCGTCCTGAAGTACGCCGCGCTCTGGAACTGAGCACGGCCCTTCGGGGATGACCAACGGTCCCGGGCTCCTGGCAACAGGGGTCCGGGACCTTCCTCGTCAGACGAGGCGGTCCGGTGCCGCGAGGTAGCGCCCGGTCATGAACCGCTGCATGGCCCTGCTCGCCGGTCCGCCGGCGCGCGCCAGGAAGCTCGCGGGCCGGGAGTACGCCGCAACGACGAAGTCGATGCTGCCGTCCGGCTGGCGTTCCAGGACGAACGACTCCTCTCCGCTCTCCGGATGACCCGGCAGGGTGCCGTACACGAAGCCGCGACGGTCGGGCTCGTCGATGACGTCGAGGACCCGGCACGGGATGCGCAGAGCGAGCGGCCCGAGACCGAGCCGCATGAGCACCACCTCGCCCGGAGCGGCGCTGGGTGCCGAGGAGGCGACCTTCAGACCGGCCCGCGCGTGCACCCGCCACCCGAGCAGGTCCGCGGCCGCACCGTCGAGGTCGGTGCGCCGGATCCGCTGCGCGCGGGAGAAGTGGTGGAACCCGTCAGGTACGACGGCAGGGTCACTCGGGCGTGTGTAGGTCAGCTCCTCGGCGCGGAGCCGGGCTGTCGTGGCGGCGTCGAGGAGCTGAGGTGCCCGCTCGCCCCGCGGGGCAGGTAGGGGGCCGTCGTCCATGGGGCCAGCCTAGGCTCCCCTCGGTGCGCGGCACGTCAGCCGGCGGCGCTGTCCTGCCTCAGGACCATGCCCGCACGTAGTCCACGGTCATGGTGGCGGGGATCGGGGTCTCGGGGACCAGGGTGTTGCCCTGCTGCGAGCCGAGTCCCTGGGTCAGCGCCATGATGTAGCGCTTCTTGAACGCGTCGTTGCCCGAGGTGTTCACGAGGCACGAGACCCCGTTCACGAAGACCTCGACCCGCTCCGGCGTCCACTCGAGCGTGAAGACGTTGAACACCCCTCGCTGGGCGGCGCAGGTGCGGTTCGTGTTCGCGTCCTTGCCGGTGAGGATCGCCCCGAGCGCATCAAGGCTGGTGTGGAGGTAGGGCACCACGAGGTTCGCGAAGTTCGAGTACGTCTCGGCGATGTCGATCTCGCCGTTGGCCGGCCACGCCTGCTGACCCTCGGGGTAGCGGTCGTCCGGCCAGAGCCAGAACGCTTCGTGGAGACCGGCGCTGGTCGTGGCCGTGGACTTCACGCGTGCCTCGAACCGGCCGTACTGCTGGGACCACGTGTGCGATGTCGTGACCATCCCGGCGGTGTACGGCGTGACCAGGTCCTCGTGACCGGCGCAGGCCATCGCCTCGCCCTTGCGCACCGTGAGCTGGAGGGTGCCGTCGGAGACGGCAACGTTGTCGGGCGAGTCGACGTAGCAGGCGATCTCCTCGTGGCCCGTCGCGAACGTCGTCTGCACGGCCCACTTGTCCCGGTCGAGGGCGCTCCCGTCGAAGTCGTCGGCGAAGGTGCAGTTCCACCGGTCCCCGTCGGCCTTCTCGATGACCGCACCGCACTCCTCGGCGCCCGGCACCGGGCTGGTGTCGACCGACCACATCGCCGTCGCCGTGCTCGCCTGCTGCGTGGGGTCGGGGCGGTACCTGACCTTGACGGGGAGGACCCCTCCGGCCTTGCTTCCCAGAGCGACTGTTGCCCGGCCGTCGGTCAGGGTGTGGGTGCTCATCGGTCGTCCCTCGACCCAGAGATCCACCGGGTTGGCCGGCGTGGACCCGTCGGCCACCTCGACCTCGATGGTGGCGGTGCCGTCGGGGAGCACGGACAGGGTGGTCGTCGTCGCTTCCTGGTCGGCGGTCGTGACCAGCCACGGCTGGGTGGCCTGGCTGGCGCCGCTGGTGCTGCTGGGCCGGTGCCGGACTGTGACCTTGTGGTCGCCGCCGGGCTGGGCTGCGAGCTGGAAGGCTGCTTCGCCGTTCGTCAGCGTCAGGGCGGTCGTCCATACGTTGTCGATCCACAGGTCGACCTTGTTGCTCGGTGTCGGGCCGTCGGCGGCGGTGACCTCGACCCTGCCCCTGCCGTTCGCGTCGAGCTCGAGCGTGGTGGCGGTCGGGACCTGCACCGTGGTCGGCGCAGTCCAGGTGAGCGTGGACTGGCTCGCCGCGTTGGTGCTGCTGGGCCGATAGCGGGCGGCGATCTGGTGGTCGCCGGGCGTCTGGGTGCCGAGGCTGATCGGGCTCACGCCGTCGGTGAGGGTGAGGGCGATCTTCCAGACACCGTCGATCCACACGTCGACCTTGTTGGTCGTCGGCGTTCCGTCCTGCGCGGTGACCCGGATCGTCCCGTTGCCCTCGGCGTCGAGCTCGATCTTCGTGGTGGTCGGGACCTGCACAGTGCTCGGCGCGGTCCACGTCACGGTGCTCTGGCTGGTGCCGCTGGTGCTGCTGGGCCGGTAGCGGGCGGTGATCTGGTGGTCGCCGGGCGTCTGGGTGCCGAGGCTGATCGGGCTGACGCCGTCGGTGAGGGTGAGGGCGATCTTCCAGACGCCGTCGATCCACATGTCGACCTTGTTGCTGAGGGTGGCGCCGGCTCCGGTGACCCTGACCAGCCCGTTGCCCTCGGCGTCGAGCTCGATCTTCGTGGTGGTCGGGACCTGGACGGTGCCGGGCGCGGTCCASGTCACGGTGSYCTGGCTGGTGCCGCTGGTGCTGCTGGGCCGGTGGCGGGCGGTGATCTGGTGGTCGCCGGGCGTCTGGGTGCCGAGGTCGATGGCCGCCTGGCCGTTGGTGAGGGTCAGCGCCGACTTCCAGACCCCGTCGACCCACAGGTCCACAGGGTTCTTCGGTACGGCGCCGTCGGCGCTCACCTTGACCAGGCCGGTTCCGTCCGCGTTGAGCTCGATCTTCGTGGTGGTCGGGACCTGGACGGTGCCGGGCGCGGTCCAGACGACATTCGCCTGGCTCGCCGCGTGAGCAACGTTGTTCCGGTACCGGACGGTGACCAGGTGGTCGCCCAGCGGTTGGGGTCCGATGTCGATCGTGGCTGCTCGGTCGGTGAGAGCGAAGGTCTGCTGCCAGACCGAGTCGACCCACAGGTCGACGAGGTTGGCCGGATCGGACCCGTCGGCGACCGCGACCCGGACGGTCCCGGTGCCGTCGGCCCGGAGGTCCAGGGTCGTGGAGGTGACCACGGGCGTGCTGGCCACCGTCGGTACGGCAGCGACACCGGCCACTGCGGTCACGGCGACCACGAACAGCCCCGTGACGACGACGGCGGAATTGGCAGCGGCTGCTCGGGCCCGCGCCCTCAAGAACTTCACAACGGTCCCCCCATGGTGGTCTCCCTCACCACGACGTTAGAGATGCCGTTGCGTCAGGGAATCCCCAACGCGGCGCGAGAAAAACCACCCGAAGGAACTACGGGACCCTGGCATTTCGGTCATCGGGGACGGGACCGCGTCGGCCCGGGATGAGCATCGAAATGAGCAAAGGTCCCGAGCCTCTGACCTGCAGAGATTCGGGACCTTCGTCGGTGTCCGAGGGGGGACTTGAACCCCCACGCCCTAATACGGGCACTAGCACCTCAAGCTAGCGCGTCTGCCAATTCCGCCACCCGGACGAGTGCGGAGAAACCGTAGCAAAGGGTGGGCCCCGACGTCGCATCGGCACCCCGTTTTGACGGCAGCGAGCGGCACTCCGACACGCCCGGCGCCTTGAACGGGATGGAGCGGCGTGCAACGGTCGGAAAGGTCTCTGACCCACGAAAGCGGAAGGCCCATCATGCTCACCCTGACTGAGAACGCCTGCACGATCGTCAAGCAGATGACCGAGGTACCGGAGGCTGCGGACTCCGCCGGCCTCAGGATCACCGAGGCCGAGGCCGGCTTCGCCGTCACGGCGACCAACCAGCCGGAGGCCGGTGACCAGGTGGTCGAGCAGGACGGCGCGACCGTCTACCTCGACACCACCGCTGCGGAGAAGCTCGACGCGATGGTCCTCGACGCGGGAGTCGACGACACGGGGTCCATCCAGTTCGGGCTGGTCGCGCAGGCCTGAGAGATCGACGAACGGCGGGGCCCGGGTGCGGAGTACCCGGGCTTCGTCGTACTCCCCCGGCTTCTGGGAGGCTGGTCCCATGGATCAGATGCGCGTCGCCTTCGTCCCGGGCGTGACTCCGGACAAGTGGAAGAAGGTCTGGTGGGAGAAGAACCCCCGGATCCGCTTCGAGCTGATCCCGATCCAGGAGGACGTCCAGCGCAGCGTCCTCGACGACGGCACCGCCGACATGGTCATCGCCCGCCTGCCCGTCGACCTCGACTCCCCCGCGCCGTTGCACTGTGTGCGCTTGTACGACGAGGTGCAGGTCGTGGTCGCTGCGAAGGAGCACTTCGTGGCGGCCGTCGAGGACCAGGACGTCGTGGCGATGGCCGATCTCGACGGCGAGCAGCTGGTCCAGCCCCACCCGTCGGGCTGGACACCGTCCGCCGACCAGCTGAGCTTCCCCGAGATGAGCGTCAAGGACGCCATCGAGGTGGCGGCGTCGGGTACGGGCATCGTGATCGTGCCGATGTCGATCGCCAGGCTGCACCACCGCAAGGACGTGGTGCAGCGCGCCGTCGACCTCGAGCCCACCAACGTCGCCCTGATCTGGCTCCGCGACGCAGACAGCCCCGTCCACCAGGACTTCGTCGGCGTTGCGCGCGGCCGACGAGCCGGGAGCAGCCGCGGCTGAGAGTCCTCCGCGGCGCGGTCAGGCGAGGTTCTGCGAGGCCCACTCCCCCAGGATCTGCGCACTGCGATCGACCAGGGTCACCCAGTCCATGGCGCCTTCGTCGGCGTTGTCGGAGACGTGCTTGATCATCCGCAGGGGGACGCCGAATTCCCGGGCGACGTAGGCGACGGCGTACCCCTCCATGTCGACCAGGGAGGCCTGGGCGGCGAGTCGGGTCCGGACAGCCGGGTCGTTGACGAACACGTCGCCGGTCGCCAGCACGGTCGGAGCGTCGCCGATCACGAACCGCTCGCGGGCGTCGTACCCGAGCGCCCGGATGGCATCGGCATTGATGTCGTGGTTGATGACCGTCCCGATCTCGAACAGACCGTCCGAACCGGGAGGCAGGTCACGCAACGCGCCGGCGGTGCCGAGGTTCACGATCACCAGGTCGTGGAGGTCGTTCGAGGACGTGAGGCGACGTGTCAGCGCCGTCGCAGCAGCCGTCTTGCCGATGCCGGTGAGGAGCACCTCGAGGTCGGCGGGCAGGTGGGCAGCTTCGGTCGCTGTCGCAGCGACGATCAGGGGACGCGGCACGCGGGCAAACCTAGCGGCCGCCGGCGAGCGTCCATCGGGTTGGATGGACCGGTGAGCACCGTGATCGCCGTCGCCCCCGGGCGGGTCAACCTGATCGGCGAGCACACCGACTACAACGGCGGCCTCTGCCTTCCCTTCGCGATCGGGCTCGGCACCACGGCGACCCTCACCACCCGCCGGGACCGGCGGCTGAGCATCGACAGCGACCGTGGCGAGGTGTGGACGGGCACCTGGGACGACGTCGTGCGCCAGGACGTGAACGGCTGGGCGGCCTACGTCGCCGGCGTGCTCTGGGCGATGGCCGAGGACGGCTGGGAGGTCCCCGGCCTCGACATCGCGATCACGACGACCCTTCCGCTCGGCGGTGGCCTGTCGAGCTCGGCCGCTCTGGAGTGCTCCGTCGCCCTGGCGGTGGCCGCACTGAGCAGACCCGACCGCGACCGGGACGAGCGGATGAGGCTGGCCGAGGCCTGTCGCCGCGCCGAGACGGAGTACGTCGGAGCGCCCACCGGTGGCATGGACCAGCTGGCCAGTCTCCTCGCGACACCCGATCACGGCGTGCTCATCGACTTCGCCGATCCGACGGCTCCCCGCGTGCACGACGTCGAGCTCGGCTTCGACGCGGCGTCCCTGGCGGTCCTCGTCACCGACACCGGCGTCCGGCACGCCCTGGCCGATGGCGACGGAGGCTACGCGCAGCGCCGGGCCGAGTGCGAGGCCTTCGCCGCCGATCCCGCGACCTCCGAGCGCACGCTGGCTGCCAGGGGACGACACGTCCGGACCGAGAGCGACCGGGTGCGACGGACCGTCGAGGCACTCCGAACCCGTGACTGGAGCACCGTGGGCGAGCTGATGACGGCCTCCCACGCCTCCCTCCGCGACGACTTCGAGGTCTCCTGCGCGGAGCTCGACACCTCGGTCGACGCGGCCCTCGCAGCCGGGGCGTCGGGGGCGCGGATGACGGGCGGCGGCTTCGGAGGCTGCTCCATCGCACTCGTCGCGCGGGACGACGTCGACCGGGTCGCTGCCGCCATCGGCCGGTCCTACGAGGCGCGGGGCTGGCCCGCACCGGCGCATCACGTCGTCAGCCCCGGCGCAGGGGCACGGCTCCACCAATGACACCGGGCCCGCCCCCACGAGGAGGACGGGCCCGGATGACAGGCTCAGGTCACTTGAGCTCGGCGCTCGACAGACCGAGGAGCCGTCGGGCGACGATCAGCTGCTGGATCTGCTGGGTCCCCTCGAAGATGTCGAGGATCTTGGAGTCGCGGGCCCACTTCTCGAGCAGCTCCTCCTCGCTGTAGCCGATGGAGGCGCACAGCTCGACGCAGGAGAGGGTGACGTCGGAGCCGACCCGGCCCGCCTTCGCCTTGGCCATGGAGGCCTCGAGCGAGTTGGGCTTGCGGTTGTCGGCCATCCACGCCGCCTGCAGGGTGAGCAGGCGCCCGGCCTCCCAGTCGGACTCGAGCTGGAGGAACTTCGCGGCCGCCGCGTGCTGCAGGATGGCGGGCCGGTCGTAGTCGACCTCGATGCCGGCCTCCTTGAGGAGGTCGCGGGTGAGGTCGAGGGACGCGCGGGCGCAGCCCACGGCCATCGCAGCCACCAGCGGTCGGGTGTTGTCGAAGGTCGCCATCGCGCCGGCGAAGCCCTGCTCGACGTTGATCTCCGGCGAGCCGAGGAGGTTCTCCTTCGGGACGCGGGCGTCGGTGAAGGTGATCACGGCGGTGTCGGAGGCCCGGATGCCGAGCTTCTCCTCGAGCCGCTCGACCTTGACTCCCGGGGTGCCCTTCTCGACCACGAACGACTTGATCGCCGCGCGGCCCAGGGCCTTGTCCAGGGTGGCCCACACGACGATGCAGTCGGACCGCTCGCCGGAGGTGACGAAGATCTTCTCGCCGTTGATGACGTAGGCGTCGCCGTCGAGGACCGCGGTCGTCGAGATGGCGGCCGAGTCGGAACCGAAGGAGGGCTCGGTGATCGCCATCGAGGCCCAGGTGCCCTTGAAGCGCTCGAGCTGCTCGTCGTTGGCGACCGAGGCGATCGCCGAGTTGCCGAGGCCCTGGCGGGGCATCGACAGGAGCAGGCCGGTGTCGCCCCAGCACATCTCGGCGACCGAGGTCACCGAGGCCAGGTTGGCGCCGTTCTTGACGGTTCCCTTCTTGTCCCCGTCGTCGGCGTCGCGGCGGACGCCGGTCGCGCCGGCACCCTCGCTGGCGCCGGACTCGGAGAGACCGTCGATCATCGCGGCCAGCATGTCGAGTTCCTTGGGGTACTCGTGCTCGGCGATGTCGTACTTGCGGGAGATCGGTCGCAGCATGTTCATCGCGACCTGGTGGGCCTGGTCGACCAGTGCCCGGTGCTTCTTCGGCACCTCGAGGTTGATGGCCATCAGACCAGCACCGTTCCTTCCATGATCCCGATGGCACGCAGGTCGCGGTACCACCGCTCGACCGGGTGCTCCTTGACGAAGCCGTGGCCACCGAGCAGCTGGACGCCGTCGAGGCCGATCTGCATGCCCTTGTCGGTGCACGCCTTGCGGGCCAGGGCGACCTCGCGGGAGAAGTCCTTGCCGGCAGCCGCGCGGGAGGCGGCCCGGTAGGTCAGCAGGCGCATGCCCTGCAGCTCGATCGCGATGTTGGCGACCATGAACGCCACCGACTGGCGGTTGGCGATCGGCTCGCCGAACGCCTGACGCTCCTTGACGTAGGGCGTGACGTAGTCGAGCACGGCCTGGCCGGTGCCGACGGCGAGGGCACACCACGCGAGGCGGGACAACCGGACGCACTCGGTGTAGGTCGATCCGTCGGTCTCGCCCAGGACGGCCTCGGCCGGGACCTTGACGTCGTCGAGGACCAGCTTGGTCATCGTGGCGGCGCGGACACCCATCGCGGGGTCGCCCTCGATCGCCAGGCCCTCGGTGGAGGACTCGACCAGGAACAGGACCGGCTTGCCGTCGAGGCTGGCACCGATGATGAACAGCTCGGCGCTGTCGCCGCGGGCGACCAGGCTCTTGGTGCCGTTGAGGACGTAGCCGTCGCCGGACTTCGTGGCAGTCGTCGAGGGGCTCAGCACGTCGAAGAGCACGGTGGGCTCGTTGAGCGCGAGCGCTGCCGCCGGGACCTCCTCGCCGGTGAAGGCAGGGAGGTAGGTCTGCTGCTGGGCGTCGGTGCCCCACAGGCCGATCGCGGTGGCGACCGAACCGGGAGCGAGCGTGGCGACGGCCAGGCCCATGTCGCCCTTCGCAAGCGCCTCGGCGACGAGCGTGCCGGCCATGGCCGAGCGCTCCTCGGAGATGCCACCGAGCGCCTCCGGCACACCGAGGATCGGCAGGCCGATCTCGAGGCTGGACTTGAGCAGGGCATCAGGAGCGGCGCACGCCTTGTCCGACTCGAAGGCAGCAGGACGCACGACCTCCGCGGCGAACTCGCTGACGAGGTCGACGAGCATCTGCTCGTCCTCGCCCGGGGTCAGGTCGAAGACACCGCTGGCAGCCGCGTTGGCGGGCCGGGTCCCGGGCTGGCCCTTCTTCCCGGCCTTGGCGAAGGTGCGGCTCGCATTGGTCATCGTCTTGAACCCGGTGCGGGTCACGGAGAAGACGGCCTGCTCGGCAGGCTTGCGGAGGCGGACCTTGTCGAGGAGGTCGGTCTGGGCGAGCCGGTTGAGGCCGGCCACGAGGTAGCCGATGGGATCGCGGCTCTCGGTGCTCGGAACCCCGTTCCTGCCACCTGGTTTGAGGTTGCTGATCAAGGACATGCGCTAAATGTAACTGTGAGTTACACATTGCGCTACACCTGGGCTCACATCGACCGGTGTGATCCGTGCATCACTTCGCGGGGAACCGGATCGGGATCGGCGTCGAAGGGATCGTGAGGACCACGACCTCGTTCTCGGCAGTGGGCAGTCGCCGCTCCCCGCGCAGGACCAGGGTGGCCCTGGTGAGGTCGGCTGGCACCACGAAGACCGTGTCGCTGATCCGGTCCGGCTGGATGTCGCGACGCTCGTACTCCTGGTTGCCCGGTCCCCGCAGCACGATGTTGTCGAAGCCGACATAGCTCGGTTCGCCGGAGTCGTCGTTGCCGGCCAGGTAGCTCACCTCGATGTCGAGATAGGCCTTCCCCGGATCAGCCAGTCCCTTGGCTCCGATGAAGAAGGACAGCTCGGCCCGTCCGACCGACACCGTCCAGCGTGCGGCTCCCGGCTCGAGCAGCAGGTTCGAGGTGACCGGCACGACGCGGGACTCGCCGACGTCGACGGTGCGGACCGCACGCGTGAGGACCTCGATGTTCTCGTCGCCGGGCCGGCCGTCACGAAGTGCGATCCGCTGGTCGTAGCCGTTCATCGTGAGGCGGAGCTGGACCGCATCGTCGGTCCCGGCGGCGATCACGAACGACGGTCCACCTGCCGGCAGCAGGACCGTCGCGTCCCCCACCACGACCTCGAGGGCCAGCTGCTCCCACGGAAGGCAGGCCGGCTGTGCCTGGCAGGGGCCGTCGGCGAGCGTGAAGGCGACCAGTTCCTCGTCGGCAGCGCTGATCAGCGCCACCTCGTCAGCGACCACCTTCTCGACCGACCCGAAACCGGTGACCTGCACGCCGCCGTCCCTGCTGGCCATCACGGCAGGCTCGGCAGCCTCGGGCACCGAGGCAGCCGGGATCGCCCGTATCTCGCCTGACGTCAGAACGCTCGACTCCCCCGGGACAGCACCTCCACTGGGTTCGCGCTCGTCGGGGACCTCACGCCACAGCACGACTCCCGCTGCCGTCAGGGCCACTGCGGATCCCGCGGCGAACAGGACCCACAGCCTGCGCGCGCGCCCCGGACGTACGACGGCGTCCGCCTCGACCAGCACGTCCGGGCGCGCCTTCGACTGGGTGAGCGGCGGCAGGGCGGTCGGCGGCGGCAGGACCGTCGGCGGGGACGCGCTGGGAACGGGCGTGAGGAGCGGACGCTGCGGCAGCACGGTGGCCTGATCGGCCGCGCCCTGCTCCGTGGGCCCGAGCACGACGGGCTCGTCGACGTGTCCGAGCGCATGGGCGAGGGCTCCGAGTGCCCACCGTGCGCCCTCCGCCTCACGGGTCCCGCGCTGCTCGGCCAGACGATCGGCCTGGGCGACGATGGCGAGCTCGGGATCGGCCCCGTGCGCGATCTGGTCCACCACGCGCTGCAGCGAACCCAGGCGCACGGCATCGGTCAGCAGGTTGAGCTCGCCCTCGCTCGCGGCACCCTCGTCGAGGAAGTCGTCGAGCGCGGCCCGGAACTCGGTGGCGTCGAGCAGGACGTCCGGACCTGCCGCCGCCACCAGCTCGCACAGGTCACGATGGATCCCCACGATCCTCACGATGACACCGGGTCCCGCGGCCCACAACCCGCTGCGGCTCGTGTCCCCTGATCTGATGATGTGCAGTGCCCTCGCAAGAGCCTAGGCTGCGAGAGATCTCGGGTCACCGGCTCTCGGACGTCCCTGGGGGGATCATGAAGAGGTTCGCAGCAGCTCTCGTGGCGGGCTCGCTGATCGTGCTGGGTGCGGTACCGGGATCGCTTCCAGCAGCCTCGGCCGCCTCCTCGGTGGTGGTGGTCGACGGGTTCGACTGGCCCTCCTCGCTGGGCTACATCACGGATGGGTGCGATCCCGGTGACAGCGCCCCGGGCTTCGACCCGCAGTACCGCCGACAGGGTCTGCGCGGTCACCGGTCCATCGGTTTCGGATTCGGTGGGACCGGGGGCATGGCGGGTGTCGAGGCCCGCGTCGCCACGCCGCGTTCGCTGACCGACGCCCGCTTCGGCGTCTACTACCCCGAGGCGTCCGGCGGCGGGCTGGGACGACAGGGCGTCATCAAGGTGAGCTATGCGACCTCGCCGGACGGATTCGGCTATCCCTACTACGTCGGCATCCTCGACCTGCACCTCCACGACGCCGGCTGGACGTCCGTCACAGGCGTTGGCTCCGCCGATCTCCACTGGTACCTGTTCGACGGCGCCACCTACACGGCGCAGAACGTGCAGGCGTCGGTCGCCGAGTTCGCCCAGAGCAAGGGAACCGACGGCAGCGGTGCCTGGGTGGGCTTCGAGCTCGGCTGCGACGGGCGCACCCACTACATGGACGACCTCCGCCTGACGACGGCGAGCGGGACGAGGACCTACGACTTCGAGGGCGCCGAGAGCGAGTCGTCGCTCACGGCAGCGACCTCCCACGACGGCCACACGTTCAAGCGGGACATCACCTCCCTGCGGTTGGTGAAGGGCGAGACCCACCGGATCTACGGCGACAGCTACGGCTACAGCGACGGCGTCCAGGACGACGGCTACCTCGACGGCGTGGCGCACCTCTGGGAGCGCCGCTACGGCGCGAACTGGCGCCGCGTCGCATCCGCCAATTACCTGTCGACGGGCTACGCCCGCTTTGCCATCGCACCGGCGAAGAAGACGCTCTACCTGGTCAAGACGGTGCCGACGCTCACTCCGTTCACGCCCAGCACCTCGCTCACCCTGACCGTCGACGTCCGCCGTACGTTGTCCGCTCGCGTGGCCGACACCCGTATCCGGAAGGGGAAGCGGATCTCGGTGAGCGGCCGCATCAACCCGACCGACAGCGGTGTCTCCGTCCTGCTCCAGAGGTATCGCGACGGAGCCTGGCGGACGGTGGCACGAACCACCACGACCAGTGGCGGTCGCTACAGCGTGGGTGTGCGGGCGCGCACCGTCGGGACGTGGCGGATGCGGATCACGGTGCCCACGGCGAAGGGCAACCTCGGGACCTCCTCCTCCGCCCAAACGGTCCGGGTCGTCCGTGCCGCCCCGCCGGCGGTGGTCGAGCCGGTCACCTACGTCAGCCCGGTGCCGACGCCGGTCTTCCACGATCCGATCGACGCCAAGGACCCCGGCACCCACCACCGCCAGGTGGCACCGCCGCACGGCCGCAAGGTCGGAACCAGTCGAGGAGCCGTACCCGTCGCGCCCTAGGATTCGGGGCATGGCGTGGGGCAAGGGCGAATCCGAGGACGACGAGATCGAGACGGTGCTGGAGCCGTACGGTCCGCTGCCCCGCGGCGGCAACGTCCGCCCGATCACGCGCTGGGGAACGCCCGTCATGCATGCGGCGCAGAAGCAGGTCGCGCACTTCGACCCGGCGTTGCGGGCCCTCGCGGCCGACATGGTCGCCACGATGTACGCCGCCGAGGGAGTCGGTCTGGCTGCGTGCCAGATCGGCGAGGACGTCGCCATGTTCGTCTTCGACTGCCCGGATGCCTCGGGCGAACGGACCGTCGGCGTGGTCTGCAACCCCGTGCTCGAGCTCCCCGAGGGCAGGGACCGGGTGCTCGACGACAGTGCCGAGGGGTGCCTGTCGTTCCCCGGAGCCTTCGTCGACTGCGCCCGGCCGGACTTCGCCGCGGTGATCGGTGTCGGGCTCGACGGCCAGCCCGTTCGCTTCGAGGGTGACGGGCTGCTGGCCAAGTGTCTCCAGCACGAGGCCGACCACACGGACGGCACCGTGTTCGGTGACCGGCTGTCGGCCCGGATGATGAAGAAGCTGCGCAAGCAGCACGATGCCGCAGTCCTCGACTTCCCGGAGGGCTGGCCGACCTGAGGCCCTCGCCGTCGTGGGGGCGATGGCCTAGGTTGCAGCCATGCCTCTCGACCCGGACCTCCAGCCCCTGCTCGGCCTCATCGAGGCCGGCACCCCGCTCCACGGCCTGACGCCGGCCGAGGCACGGGACTCGTTCCGCAAGCTCACCGTCGACTTCCGGCCGCCGGACTCGATGGCCGAGGTCGCCTCCGTGCAGGACTCGACCGTCGCAGGCGCCGACGGTCCGCTCCCGGCGCGGGTCTACCGCCCGCTCGGCGTCGACGGCGCGGTCCCGACGGTGGTCCTCCTGCACGGTGGCGGGTTCGTGATCGGCGACCTGGACACGCACGACGCGATGGCCCGCGCGATCTGTGCCGGGACGTCCTCCGTCGTGGTGGCGGTGGACTACCGGCTCGCACCGGAGGCGAAGTTCCCGGCCGCTGCCGAGGACGCCATCGCGGCCGTGCGCGACGTGCAGTCCCGCCTGTCGGAGTACGGCGCCAGCCCGGTCCTCGCGGTGGCCGGTGACTCGGCCGGTGGCAACCTGTCGGCCGTCGCGGCCCAGCAGGTGCCGGGGGTGGCGGCGCAGCTGCTCGTCTACCCGGCGACCGACGTGCTCGGCACCTACGCCTCACGCGAGGAGAACGCGTCGGGCTACTTCCTCGACCAGCCGACCCTGATCTGGTTCATCGGGCACTACGCGGACACCGCCGCCGACCTCGACGACCCGCTGATCTCGCCCATCCACGGCGCCCTGGAGGGCCAGCCTCCTGCCGTCGTGGTCACCGCGGAGTTCGACCCGCTCCGCGACGAGGGCATCGCCTATGCGGACGCGCTCGCAGCGGCCGGCGTCGAGGTCCACCAGACGACGTACCCGGGACTGATCCACGGGTTCTTCGACATGGGACCGTGGTCGCCGGCCTGCCAGCGCGCGATCGACGAGACGATCGCCCGGTTCGGTGACCTCCTGGCGAAGGCGTCGGCTCAGGCCTGATCCACGCGGTCCTGGTCCACGCGGTTCTGGCCGACGTGGCTGGGCAGGACGCAGGCCGCGTCCAGGCCCAGCACCCGGTTGAGCCGACCGAAGGCGAGCCACGACCCGAGGCACATCGACAGCTCGGCGATCTCACGATCGGAGTAGTGGGTCCGCAACCGCTGCCAGAAGCCGTCGTCGATGCCGTGGTGGTCGAGGGCGTACCTCTCGGCGTACTCCGCCGCGAGCCTGGTCCGGTCGTCGAAGTCGCGCGTGGTGCGCCACTCGGTGACGGCCTGGTCGAAGGTGTCCTCCACCTTCTGGCCCTCGCGCTCGGTGCGCCAGTCCTGGCAGAACAGGCAGCCGTTGATCTGGGCGATCCGCAACCGTGCGGCCTCGAACTCGCGGAGTCCCAGCGTGCTGTGCTCGTAGACGCTCATCGCGAGCGTCGACGCCGCAGGACCGATGCCGGGGACGAGCTCGCCCCAGACGTAGAGGAGCGGGTCCTTGCCCTCGGGGATGTCGATGAACACGCTCATGCCTTCCGGTTGCGGAGGTGGACGCTGGGCTGCAGCGGGACGTCGAGTCCGTCGTACAACCCGGGTGCCGCGGTCCGCAGCCACGGGATTGCGTTGACCAGGCGGTTGGCCGCCGTGGCGTTGCCGCCGGCCGCGCGGTTGCCGCCCTCGTCGGTCGCCTCGACGTTGATCTCGATCCGCGGCCGCCCCTCGACGATCACGCGGTGCGCACCGTCGCCGCCGTCGGGCGGCATCGGCCAGTCGCGGGCGCAGTCCCCGGTGATCCGGGTGACGTGCTCGATCACGATGCGCGGCTCGCCGTCGACGATGCCCTGGACCTCGAAGCGCAGGGCGCCCTGGGTCCCCGCCTCGAAGAGGCCGAGCGCCGTGGTCACCGAGGCCTCCAGCGGTGCTCGCTCGACGGTCTCGCGGAGCTCGTCGACCTCCACGCCGAGGGCTCGCGCGATCAACCGGACCTGCCCTCCCCACACCATGGACGGGATGCCGGGGGCGACCATCATCGGCTCGTAGTCCATCGGCTGGCCCATCCCGACGATGAAGCGGACCGACTCCTCGGCGTCGTAGGTCGAGTAGTCGAAGATCTCCTGGCAGCGGATCTGGTCGATCTCGGAGGCCAGACCGCTGACGAGGGCCGGCAGGAGGTCGTTGCCCCAACCCGGATCGATGCCACTGACGAACAGGGCCGAGCCGCCTTCCGCGCAGGCCTTCTCGAGCGGCTCGCGCAGCTCCGCGGGGGCGCTGCGGTGGTCGTAGAGGGCGTAGATCGACGGCGAGACCACGACGGCCCCTCCGGCCAGCGCCCTGGCGATGTCGACGGCCGCCTCGTCGGGGCGCAGCTCGCCCGACGCGGTGTAGGCGACCGCTCCCCCGCCCTGGAGCGAGCCCAGGGCGGCGTCGACGTCACGGGTCGCCGCGACACCGAGCGAGCGGCCGAGGTCGGCCAGGTCCCCGGCGTCACGGCCCTCCTTGGCCTCGTCGGAGACGATGACCGCCGCCAGGGAGAGCCCGGGGTGGGCGGCCACGGAGCGGATCGAGGCCCGCCCCATGTTGCCGGTGCCCCAGACCACGACCGGTACGGGTGAATAGAACGTGTTCTCGTTCGCCATGAGGGGAGGTTAGGCCCCCAGGTGCCGGAAAGGTAGTGCGACACCGTGTCTGAATTGGTGAGGCCTTGCGCCGGTGGTCGGGTGGTCAGCGTCGGGCGGTGACGTAACAGGCGACGGCACTCGCAGCAGCCACGTTGAGCGAGTCGATGCCGTGCTCGATCGTGCGCGCCATCGGGATGATCGCCCGCCGGTCGGCACTCTGCTCCCATCGAGGTGACAGCCCGTGCCCCTCGGAGCCGAGCACGAGGGCGACCTTGTCGACACCGGCCACGGCTTCCTCGATGGGTACGGCGTCCGGGGCCAGGGTGAGCGCGACGGTCGTGAACCCCGCTGTGCCCAGGTCCGGCAGCGCGTCGTACCACTCGGGCAGGCGGGTCCAGGGCGTCTGGAAGACCGCCCCCATCGCGACCTTGATCGAGCGCCGGTAGAGCGGGTCAGCGCACCGCGGAGCGAGGAGGACGGCATCGAAGCCGAGCGCCGCGCCGCTGCGGAAGATGGCCCCGACGTTGGTGTGGTCCACGAGGTCCTCGAGCACCAGCACCGACCGGGCGCCGTCGAGGACCTCGGCCACCGAGCGGAGCGGGCGCCGCTCGAGGGAGGCCAGGGCGCCACGGTGGACGTGGAAGCCGGTGACCTCCTCGGCCATGCTCTCCGGCAGCACGAAGCACGGGGCCTCGGAGCGCTCCAGGATGTCGGCCAGCCCGTCGAGCCAGCGCGGTGCCATCAGGAACGAGCGCGCGTCGTACCCCGCCTCGATCGCACGGCGCACGACCTTCTCGCCCTCGGCGAGGAACAGGCCGTGCTCCGCCTCGAGGTTCTTGCGGAGCTCGACGTCACGCAGGTCGCGGTAGTCGGCGAGCCGGGGGTCGTCGGCCGAGGTGATCTCGACGAGCTCGGCCACCCTCAGGCCCGGAAGGCGTCCGGGTGGGCGACGGCGACGACGTCGCCGACCACGATGATCGCGGGCGGCTTGACCGATTCGGCCTCGAGCCGGGCCGCGAGGGTGCCCAGGGTGGCCAGCACGGTCCGCTGCGTGGGCATCGTGCCGTCACAGATGACCGCGACGGGCGTGGCCGCGGCTCGACCTCCGGCGACCAGGGCCTCCGCGATGTGGGGCGCGTTCTCGACGCCCATCATCACCACGATCGTGCCCTGCATCTTCGCCAGTGCGTCGTAGTTCACCAGCGCCTCGGGGTGACCCGGCGGCAGGTGGCCCGAGACGACCGTGAACTCGTGGGTCACGCCACGGTGGGTGACCGGGATGCCGGCGATGCCCGGCACCGACACGGGTGAGGTGAGGCCGGGGATCACGGTGACGGGGACACCCGCCTCGCGGCAGGCGATGATCTCCTCGTAGCCGCGACCGAAGACGAAGTTGTCGCCGCCCTTGAAGCGCACGACCCGCTTGCCCTCGAGGGCACGCTCGACGATCACCCGGTTGATCTCCTCCTGCATGGCGGAGCGGCCGCGCGGCAGCTTGGCCACGTCGATCAGCTCGACGTCGTGCGGGAGGTCGCCCAGCAGCTCGCGCGGCGCGAGACGGTCCGCGACGACGACGTCGGCCGCCATCAGTGCCTTGCGGCCGGCGATGGAGATCAGCTCCGGGTCGCCCGGTCCGCCGCCCACGAGGGTGACGCCGGCGGTCCGTTCACGGTGGTGGGGTGCGGCGATGGTGCCGTCGCGCAGTCCGGCGACGATCTCGTCGCGCACCGATGCCGAGCGGCGCGGGTCGCGGTTGCCGACCACGGCGATGGTGATGCCGGCCTCGCGGCCGACGGCGGGGGTCCACGCCGTACCCAGGGTCGCGTCGTCGGAACGCACGCAGAACACCCGCTGCGCCTCGCAGAGCTGCGACACGTGGTCGTTGACGGCACGGTCGTCGGTGACCGCGATGACGTACCAGGCGCCGTCGAGGTCGGCGTCCTCGAACGGGCGCTCGTGCCAACCGATCTCGCCGGATCCGACCAGTCCCTCGATCGCGGGAGTCACGACCGGTGACACGACCTGGACGTCCGCGCCGACGGCGATCAGCTGCGGAACGCGCCGCTGGGCGACGTGGCCACCTCCGACGACGAGGACGCGACGTCCCGCGAGACGAAGACCGGACGGGTACGGCGGGAAGTCACTCACGCCCCCATTCTCCCGACATCGGCAGCCCGGCCGACGACGAGGGCCCAGTACGCGGACGACGGCGGCTACGTTGGGTGACATGAGTCTCGATCGCCCCGTCACCCCGGACCCGTATCCCCTGCTGCCTGCAGCACCGTCCTTCGACGTGTCGAGCGTCGACGTCACCGATGGCCAGCCCCTCGCGGACGCCCAGGTGTACTCGCTCGGCAACACCTCTCCGCAGCTCACCTGGGAGCCCGGCCCCGAGGGCACCCAGAGCTATGTCGTCACCTGCTTCGACCCCGACGCGCCGACGCCGAGCGGCTTCTGGCACTGGGTCGTGGTCGACGTGCCCGGCGACGTGACCAGCCTCGACACCGGGGCCGGCGCCTCCGACGACGCCCTCCCGGGCGCTGCCTTCCACGTCCGCAACGACTTCGGTACCCCCGACTACGCCGGTGCCGCCCCGCCGGAGGGCGACCAGGTGCACCGCTACTTCTTCGTGGTCCACGCGGTGAAGGAGCCGACCCTGGGGGTCGACTCCTCCGCCACGCCCGCCGTGGTCGGCTTCAACCTGGCCTTCAAGACGGCCGGCCGGGCGATCCTCACCGGGACGTACGCGCACTGACGGGAGCTGCTAGAGGCCCATCGACTTCGCGAGGATCAGCTTCATGACCTCCGAGGTGCCGCCGTAGATCCGGGTGACCCGGGTGTCGGCGTACAACCGTGCGATCGGGTACTCGTTCATGTAGCCGTAGCCACCGTGCAGCTGGAGGCAGCGGTCGATCACCCGGCCGGCGACCTCCGTGCAGAACAGCTTCGCCGAGGCGGCGTCGACGGCAGTGAGGTCACCGGCGTCGTGGGCCTCCAACGCGCGGTCGACCACGGCCTGGGCGGCGTCGACCTCGGCGCGGCAGGCAGCCAGCTCGAACTTGGTGTTCTGGAAGGAGGCGACGGTGTTGCCGAAGACCTGGCGCTCCTCGACGTAGGCCTGGGTGAACCGGATCGCGGCCTCGGCCTGGGCGTAGGCGCCGTAGGCGATGCCGAGCCGCTCCTGCGGGAGGTTCTGACCCAGGTAGGAGAACCCCTCGTTCTCCTCGCCCAGCAGGTCCTCGACCGGCACCCGGACGTCGGAGAAGGACAGCTCGGCGGTGTCGGAGGTGCGCAGCCCGATCTTGTCGAGCTTGCGGCCCACCTCGTAGCCCGCCGAGGTCGTGTCCACGGCGAACAGCGAGATGCCGAAGCGGCGGTTGTTGTCGAGCGGCGGGGACGTCCGGGCGCAGACGATAACGCGGTCGGCGAGCACGCCACCCGTGATGAAGGTCTTGGCGCCGTTGAGGACGTAGTGGTCGCCGTCGCGCTTCGCGCTGCTGCGCATTCCCGCGAGGTCCGACCCGGTGCCCGGCTCGGTCATCGCGATCGCCCACATCTCCTCGCCACCGACGAAGCCCGGCATCCAGCGCTTGAGCTGCTCCTCGGTCCCGAGCTTCATCAGGTACGGCAGGCAGAGCTCGACGTGGACGCTCGAACCGCCGAGCTGGATGCCCGCGCGGGTCGCCTCCTCGGTCAGGATCGCGGAGTACTTGAAGGACTCGATCCCGGCGCCGCCGTACTCCTCGGGCACCTCGATCCCGAAGATCCCGAGATCTCCCAGCTTGCGGTAGAGCTCCTTGGGAACGATCCCGGCGTCGTACCACTCCTGGTAGTGCGGGACGACCTCCGACTCCAGGAAGGACCGGAAGGTCTTCCGGAAGTCTTCGTGCTCCTCGGTGAAGACGCTGCGGCGCATGATGCTCCTCTCACGACGATGTGGTGGCCCATCGTGCCACCATCACTGTCACGATCGGTGACCGATCACCGCACGGCGTTCCCGCCGGCCTCGCGCAGGAGCTGCTCGAAGGGCGTCGGGGCAGCGAACTCGTCGGCGACCTGTCGCCGGACCGGAGCTGCCGCGGGCTCCCCTGCGCCGTTCCCGAGCAGAGCGGCGAGCTCCGCGGCGGCCCGGTCGACCCGCTTGTCCAGCGAGCCGTCATCGGTGGCACCGAAGTCCTCGGCGGCAGCGAAGACGCCCGTCGGGACCACGACTGCGTGGAGATGGGCGAACAGCGGTCGCAGCGCGTGGTCGAGCGCGAGGCTGTGCCGGGCCGTGCCGGCCGTGGCCGCGATGACGACCGGTTTGCCGTCCAGGGTCCCCGGCTCGAGGACGTCGAAGAACGTCTTGAACAAGCCGGAGTACGACGCCGAGAACACCGGCGTCACCACGACCAGCGCGTCGGCGCGGCGGACCTGCTCGAGCGAGGTCGCGAGGTCACCCGTCGGGAACCCCGTGAGCAGGTGGTCGGCGAGCGCGTGGGCCAGCGGCCGGAGCTCGACGTGCTGGACGTCGACCTCCTGGCCGCGGGCGGCCACGCTGCGTCGCACCGCCTCGCCGAGCTTGTCGGCGAGGATCCGGGTGGAGGACGGGACCGAGAGCCCCGCCGAGACGACGACCACGCTGGTCATGCGTCGACCTCCTCCTTCTGGAACCGGTCGGTGGTACCGGTCATCGTGTCCTCAGCGTGCACCGTGCTGTCCTTGGCGCCGCCGGCCGCGGCGACCCGCGACGCGTGCGTCGGGGCGTCGGGGACGTGGGCGGGTCGACCCTCGGCGAAGCCCTTGCGCATCTCCGGCAGGATCTCGCCGAGCAGGTCGAGCTGCTCGAGCACCGTCTTCAACGGCAGACCGGCGTGGTCGACGAGGAACAGCTGGCGCTGGTAGTCGCCGGCGTACTCGCGGAACGACAGTGTCTTCTCCAGCACCTGCTGGGGAGAGCCGACGGTCAACGGAGTGTTCTGGGTGAACTCCTCCAGCGTCGGGCCGTGGCCGTAGACGGGGGCGTTGTCGAAGTACGGCCGGAAGTCGCGGACGGCGTCCTGGCTGTTGTGCCTCATGAAGATCTGGCCGCCGAGTCCGACGATCGCCTGGTCCGCCGAGCCGTGTCCGTAGTGCTCGAAGCGCTGCCGGTAGAGCTGCACCATCTGCTGGGCGTGCGAGGACGGCCAGAAGATGTGGTTGTGGAAGTAGCCGTCGCCGTAGTAGGCCGCCTGCTCCGCGATCTCGGGGCTGCGGATCGAGCCGTGCCACACGAACGGCGCGACACCCTCGAGCGGACGCGGCGTGGCGGTGTAGCCCTGGAGCGGGGTGCGGAAGCGGCCCTCCCAGTCCACGACGTCCTCGGACCAGAGCCGGCGCAGCAGGGCGTAGTTCTCGATCGCCAGGTTGATCCCCTGGCGGATGTCCTTGCCGAACCACGGGTAGACGGGACCGGTGTTGCCACGACCCAGCATCAGGTCGACCCGACCGTCGGTCAGGTGCTGGATCTTCGCGTAGTCCTCGGCGATGAGCACCGGGTCCGTCGTGGTGATCAGCGTGGTGGCCGTCGAGAGGATGATCCGCTCGGTCTGGGCGCCGATGTAGGCGAGCGTCGCCGTCGGGTTGGACGCGATGAACGGCGGGTTGTGGTGCTCACCGGTGGCGAACACGTCGAGGCCGATGTCCTCGGCCTTCTTCGCGATCGCGACCGTCGCCTTGATCCGCTCGTACTCCGTCGGAGTACGTCCGGTCGTGGGGTCCGTGGTGACGTCACCGACGGTGAAGATGCCGATCTGCATGATCCACTCCCTGGGGCTGTTCGGGATGCTGTCCTGTCCTCCGCTCCAACGGGTGACATGTCAACTATATTCCGGAACGGTCCCCGATGTCACACGGGGCGGAGTCGCGGCGCACGATCAGCACCGCACGGTCGTCGTCTCCCCGGTCCACCTGGGCGATGATCCGCTCCGCAGCGCCCTCCCAGCAGTCGAGCACCGCCTCACGCGCCACCCGGCGCAGCCAGTCGATGCCGTCGTCGATGTCAGCGGAACGGGACTCGACCACCCCGTCGGTGTAGAAGAGCAGCGCCTCCCCCGGAGCGAGGCTGCCCTCGCTGGGGACCACCTCGGGCACGTCGCTGACACCGAGCGCCGTGCCGCGGGCGTTGTCGGTCTCCCATCTCCCGGGTCCCGGCTCCCACCGCAGGGCGGGCGGGTGGCCCGCGCTCCGGATCCGGTAGGCGCCGGTGTCCAGCTCGAGCACGACCTGGACCGCCGTGGCGATGCTCTCGTCCGACGGTTGGCGCTGCAGGTAGCCGTTGGCCGCGAGCAGCAATGTGTCCTCCGGAACCGCAGCGATGAGGCTCTCGAGCGCCCCGGCGAACTGGAGCGCGGCCGGCACCGCCGAGGCGCCGCTCCCGCAGACGTCGACCAGGATCATCTGGAGCAGGCGGCCGTCGGCCGACAGGTCGCTGACGATGAAGTCGCCGCCGTACTCATAGCCCTCGGCGCCGAGCATGGCCGACTGGTGCGCCCAGCCGTCCGGCAGCACGGGCATCCGGCCCCGTGCGAGCAACCGGTCGCGGAGCCGGGCCCATTCGGCATGGTCGTCCATCGGGCCAGCGTACGCACGGGTAGCCTGCGAGCGGGCCCGGTCCGGCCAACCCCCCTTGGTCGGACCGGGTCTTCTGACGTCCGGGTCCTAGAATCGGACCGTGACCGAGCCGAGCGTCGTCGACATCCTGGGCGAACCGTGGCTCGCCGAGACGATCCCGCTGCCCGACGACTTCGAGGGTGAGGTCGTCGCGACGCTCGTCAGCCGCAGGTCAGAGACCGCGACCGCTCGGGCAACCCTCCACGTCCACGGGTTCTCGGACTACTTCTTCCACACCGAGTACGCCGACTGGTGGCTCGCGCGCGACCACGACATGTACGCCCTCGACCTGCGCAAGTACGGCCGCTCGCTCCGGCCGCACCAGTCCGCGACCTACGTCGAGGACCTCGACGACTACTTCGCCGAGCTCGATGCCGCGTGGGACCGGATCACCGTGCGTGACGGGCACACCCGCGTCGTGGTGTCGGGCCACTCGACGGGTGGTCTCGTCGTCGCGCTGTGGGCCCACGCCCGCCAGCCGGCCGAGCTCGCCGGGCTCGTCCTGAACTCGCCCTGGCTGGACCTCCAGGGCCAGGCCTGGATGCGCTCCCCCGCCGTTGGGGCGGTGATCGGCCAGCTCGCCCAGCGTCGTCCGCTGGCGGCCCTGCCCCGCGAGGTGAAGGGGTACTACGGCCGCAGCCTGCACCGCGACCACGACGGGGAATGGGACTTCGACCTCACGTGGAAGCCCGTGGAGTCCTTCCCCGTGCGCTTCGGCTGGCTCCGCGCGATCCGCCAGGGCCACGCGCGCCTCCAGGCCGGGCTCGCGGTCGGCGTACCCGTGCTCGTGCTCTCCTCGGACCGCAGCAGCTCACCGGCGAGCATGGACGAGGACGTGTTCAGCACCGACATCGTGCTGGACGTCGCGCAGATCCGGCGCTGGTCGACCGCGGTCGGTCAGCACGTCACCTATGTCGCCGTCCCGGGTGCGGTCCACGACGTGGTGCTGTCCCGCGACACGCCGCGCGCACGCGCGTACGAAGAGATCCGACTCTGGTTGGACGCGTACGTGCTCCGCGACCAGTAGTCTCCGGCCATGGATCCCGTCACTGGACTCTCGCTCGGTCGCATCGTCATCGGCATCGGCGCACTCGTCTCGCCCTCGACGACGGCCAAGCTCTTCGGCCTCGACCCCACGACCAACCCGCAGGTCGGGGTCTTCGGACGCATGTTCGGCGCGCGTGAGATCGCCCTGGGTGCGGTCACCCTCGTCTCGAAGGGTGCGCTGCGCCGCAACCTGACCCTCGTCGGCATCGCCGTCGACGGGGCCGACGCCGCCAGCGGGGTCATCGAGGTCAAGGGTGGCGGTGCGCCGAAGCTCCAGGGTGGTGCGCTCGTCGGCGTCGCACTCGGAGCCGTCGGCTCGGGCATCGCAGCGCTCGCCCTCAACCGGGGGAAGTGAGCCCGGGCAGGTGGGTCAGGTCGCCACGATGATGGCGACCGCCACCAGCCCGACCACGACGATGATGCTGCGCAGCGCCAGCGGCGGGAGCTTGCGGCCCACGGCGGCGCCCAGGAAGCCACCGATCACGGCGCCCACGCCGATCACGAGGACGATCAGCCAGTCGATCTCGACGTCGCTGCCGAACAGA
Organism: Nocardioides sp. Root190; assembly: GCF_001428565.1. Taxonomy (GTDB): domain Bacteria; phylum Actinomycetota; class Actinomycetes; order Propionibacteriales; family Nocardioidaceae; genus Nocardioides. The sequence goes on from NZ_LMIA01000012.1 coordinate 169,657, forward strand.
CCGAGCTCAGCGGCGACGACGAAGATCAGCCCGGCGACACCGTTCACGACGGCCACGAGGACGTTCTTCACGCCGTTGAGGCGCTGCAGCGACTCACCGATCCCGATGCCCAGGATGCCCATCAGGAGCACTCCCTGGGCGGCGCCGAAGTAGCCGCCGTACACGCCGGTGGCGAAGGCGGCCGCCAGCACCCAGGCCGGCTCCGCACCGGGCCGCGGGGCGCTCGCCTCCTCGCCGGACTCTCCCCCGGACTCGGTCTCGCGTCGTGCAGCCCGCTCGGCGACGTACCTCGACAGCCGAGGCTGGACGATCACCAGGGCGACCCCGAGCAGGATCAGGACGGGGACGACGGCCTCGAACGCGCCGGGCGGCAGCACGAGCAGCAGGACGGCGCCGAGCACACCTCCCGAGGTGGAGAAGACCAGGAGACGCACGATCCTGGCGCGCTGGCCGACCAGCTCGCGCCGGTAGCCGACCGCTCCGGCGACCGAGCCCGGCACCAGGCCCAGGCTGTTGGACATGTTGGCCGTGACGGCCGGGACGCCCAGTGCCAGCAGCGTCGGGAAGGTGATCAGGGTCCCGGATCCCACGACGGCGTTGATGGTCCCGGCACCCACTCCGGCGAGCAGGATCGCGAGGAGCTCGAGCGCACTCACTTCTGGAGGTCGGCCCCGGGCATGATCGCCGAGCCGAGTCCTTCGAGCGCCTTGCCGATCTCGCTCGGGATGATCCACACCTTGTTGGCGTCGCCCTCGGCGATGCGCGGGAGCATCTGGAGGTACTGGTAGGCCAGCAGGCCCTGGTCCGGGCGGCCCTCGTGGATGGCGCGGAAGACCGTCTGGATCGCCTCACCCTCACCCTGCGCCCGCAGGATGGCCGCCTCGCGGTCTCCCTCGGCGTTGAGGATCGCGGACTGCTTGTTGCCCTCCGCGGTCAGGATGGCGGACTGGCGCTGGCCTTCGGCGGTCAGGATGAACGCGCGCTTGTCGCGCTCCGCGCGCATCTGCTTCTCCATCGCGTCCTTGATCGAGGGCGGCGGGTCGATGCCCTTGATCTCGACCCGCTTGACCTTGATCCCCCAGCGTCCGGTCGTCTCGTCGAGCACCGCGGACAGGCCGCTGTTGATCGACTCGCGGCTGGTGAGGGTCTGCTCGAGGTCCATCCCGCCGACGACGTTGCGCAGCGTGGTCATGGTCAGCTGCTCGATCGCCTGGATGTAGTTGGAGATCTCGTAGGTCGCCGAGATCGGATCGGTGACCTGGAAGTAGATGACGGTGTCGATGTCCACCGTCAGGTTGTCCTCGGTGATCGCCGACTGCGGCGGGAAGCTCACGACCTGCTCGCGCAGGTCGATCATGTAGCGGACCTTGTCGATGAACGGCACGACGAAGTTGAGACCCGCGGGGAGCGTCTCCTTGTACTTGCCGAAGCGCTCGACGATGCCCGTGTAGGCCTGCGGGACCACGCGGATCGACTTCGCGATCACCGTGATGACGAAGAGCAGCAGGAGGGCGAGGACGACCAGGATGATCACAGCAGGGGCTCCTTCGGGGGGTTCGACGAGGAGACGGGGCGCACGTGCGCGGTGGCGCCGGTGATCGAGACCACCTCGACCGTGCGGCCCACGTGGATGTCGCTCTCAGCGCCCTCGGAGACCGCGAGCCAGCTCTCGCCGCCGATCTTGACGCGGCCGGGGCGGTGCTCGACGACGGCTTCGGTGACGATGCCGCGTGCTCCGACCAGGCTGGCCGGCCCGAGGACGAGGTCGGGACCGCCGTGGAGGCGGCGTACCAACGGTGGACGGACGCCTGCCAACAGCAGCAGTGCTGCCGCCGAGGCCACGAGCACCTGGACGATCACTCTGTCGGTGACGAAGGCCGAGCCCATGCCCGCGAGGGCACCGCCGGCGAGCATCAGCAGGAAGAGGTCCAGGCTCAGCATCTCGGCCAGCGCGAGGGCGATGCCGACGCCCAGCCACGCTTCCCAGAGGTGATCACTCAGCCAGTCCATGACCGCACCCTAGAGGATCGCTCAGCCGCGGCGTTGACGCCTGCGGGCGGCGAAGCGTCCGTCGTGCTCCTCGAGCACCAGGGGCATCCCGAAGGTCGCCGACAGCGCCGCTGCGTTCAGCGTCGACTCCAGCGGTCCCTCGGCCACGACGGCACCCTCGCGCAGCATCAGCACGTGGGTGAAGCCAGGAGGGATCTCCTCGACGTGGTGGGACACCAGGACCGTCGCCGGCGAGGTGGGGTCGTAGGCGAGCACGGACAGGGTGGACACCAGGTCCTCGCGCCCGCCCAGGTCGAGTCCCGCCGCGGGCTCGTCGAGCAGCAGCAGCTCCGGGTCGGTCATCAGCGCGCGGGCGATCTGGACACGCTTGCGCTCGCCCTCGCTCAACGTGCCGAACGTGCGATCCGCGAGATGGGTGACACCGACCTCGCGCAGCAGGGCGTCCGCGCGGGCGTGGTCGACCTGGTCGTACTCCTCGCGCCAGCGGCCCAGGACGCCGTACGACGCCGACAGCACCACGTCGCGGACCTTCTCCTGGCGCGGGATCCGCTCCGCGATGGCTGCGCTGGAGACACCGATGCGCGGGCGGAGGTCGAAGACGTCGACGCTGCCGATCAGCTCTCCGAGGACGCCGACGGCTCCGGTCGTGGGGTACATCTGAGCCGCGGCGATCTGCATCAGCGTGGTCTTGCCCGCGCCGTTGCCGCCGAGCAGGATCCAGCGCTCCCCCTCGCGCACCACCCAGCTCACACGGTCCAGCAGCGTGGACTGGCCACGCCGAACGGTCACCTCGGCGAGCTCGAGCACGGCGGACATGCAGGCCACCCTAACCAGTAGGGTCACGCCGTGAGTGGACTACCCGTGACGGCACGCCTCGCCTGGTGGGGAACGGCCTGGCTGCAGGGCCGGATCGGGCCCGACGAGTTCATCGACGCGATGCTCGGCGACGACGTGGCCCACGTGGTCACCGGAGCGGAGGGACCCGCGCCGCTCCTGCTCGAGCTGGCCGGTGCCCGCGCGCGGGGAGCGAGCGTCGTCGCAGCGGCCTACCCGGCTCCGGGTGATCCCGCCGGACTGCGCGGACCGAAGGACCTCAACCTCGCGGCGATCGAGGTCGGCGAGGTCGCGCTGCTGGTCGGTGCGGGAACGGCACTGGTCCCCGCCCGCGTCGGCCGGGCGGTGGAGTGGACCGCACACCCGGCCGAGCGCCGCCCGCCGCCCGATCTCGGCGAGGCCGACCGTCGACTGCGGAGCATGCTGCTCACGACCGCCAACGCGCTCGCCGCCCTCGACGTCGCCCGGTGGCGTCCGGAGCTCGCCGACGACCTGATCGACCTGCGCGCCGCCGTACCCCTCACCGCGCCGCCGGGCACCCCGGCCCGCAGCATCGACCTCGCCGGGCGCGCGCTGCACCTCGAGGCAGTGACCTCGCTCGCGCTCGACGACGACGGTGGCGCGGTCTCGGCCGGGGAGGTCGCTGCCCGCCGGGCCGCCCTCGAGCCGCTCGAGCAGGCAGCACGCCACGCACTGACGGCCGCCTGCTCGCCCGACGGCTGGCCTCCGGCGTCCTGAGGTCGCCACGAGCGATAGCCTTCAGCCGCGATGAGCACACACGACAACGCCCCCGAGACGCTCCTGATCACCGTCACCGGCACCGACCGCCCGGGAGTGACCTCGGCCGTCCTGGTGACCCTTGCCTCCGCCGGCGTCACGGTGCTCGACGTCGAGCAGATCCTGATGCGGGGTCGCCTCGTCCTGGGTGTGCTCGTCACGGCACCGCGCGACGTCAAGAAGCTCCGCAAGGCCATCACGACGACCGTCGAGGCGCTCGGCATGGCCGTCGAGATGGAACGCGGCTCCGGCGACAACCGCTCCCGCCCCAGTGACCGGGTGCACGTCACGATCATCGGAACTCCCCTCAAGGCCTCGGCCATGGCGGCGATCGCCGGGCGCATCGCCGACCTCGGCGGCAACATCGACCGGATCGAACGCATGGCCCGCTATCCCGTGACGGCGATCGAGCTGCACGTCTCGGGTGCGGCGCCGGATCGGCTGCGCACCCTGCTGGCCACCGAGGCGGCGCGCAACGGCATCGACGTCGCCGTCCAGCCCGCCAACATGCTGCGCCACGGCGTCCGCCTGATCGTCATGGACGTCGACTCGACCCTCATCCAGGGCGAGGTCATCGAGATGCTCGCCGAGCACGCGGGCTACGGCGCCGAGGTCGCCGAGGTCACCGAGCTCGCCATGCGGGGCGACCTCGACTTCGAGCAGTCCCTCCGGGCGAGGGTCAAGCTCCTCGCCGGGCTCGACGCCTCCGTCCTCGACGAGGTGTACGACGCGATCGTGGTCAACCCCGGCGCTCGCACGATGGTGCGGACCCTGCGCCGCCTGGGCTACCGCTTCGCCATCGTGTCGGGCGGGTTCAGCCAGATCACCGACCGGCTCGCCGCCGACCTCGGGATCCACCGTGCCCGCGCGAACACCCTCGAGATCATCGACGGCAAGCTCACCGGCGAGGTCGTGGGGCAGGTCGTCGACCGCGCCGGCAAGGCACAGGCCCTGCGCGAGTTCGCGGCGGACCTCGGGGTGCCCGAGGCCGCGACGATCGCCATCGGTGACGGCGCCAACGACCTCGACATGCTCGACGCGGCGGGTCTCGGCATCGCCTACAACGCGCGTCCGGTGGTGCGCGAGGCCGCGGACACCTCGCTGAACGTGCCCTACCTCGACACGATCATGTACCTGCTCGGCATCAGCCGCGAGGAGATCGTGGCCGCCGATGCCGAGGCCGGCATCGTGACGCCCGCTCCCCCGCTGGTCTGAGCCCCCGGCTGGGCGGTTGCTCAGTCGCCGTCGCGTGCGACGTGGAACCGGCGCAGCCGGCCGCTCATCGCGGCGAGGTCGGCCCATCCGCCGGCGAGGTCGAGGACGGCGGCAGTGCTCGTGGGGAAGCTGCCCAGCGCCACTGCGCCGGTCGCCTCGCCCTCGCCGTCGTCGAGCAGCTGGACCAGCATGCCCATCGTCGGGTTGTGCCCGACGACGACGGCCGTGGTGGCGTCGTCCGGCAGCACGCGCAGGAGGTCGAGCGCCCCCTCCTCGTCGGTGTCGTAGAGCGAACCGTCGTACGACGGCTCGAGGCTCCAGCCTGCGCCTGCGGCGACGACCTCCCAGGTCTCGCGGGTGCGGGCGGCGTACGACACGAGGGCGGTGTCGGGAACGATCCCCTCACCGGCGAGCCACTGGCCGAGCAGGCGGCCCTCGGTGCGCCCCCGGTCGGCGAGCACGCGCTCGACATCGGACGGTGCGAACGGCTCGGCCTTGGCGTGCCGGATGATCACGAGCCGGCGGGTCTTCTCCACGACGTCATCGTAGGGCCCATGCTGGTCCCGTGACCCAGTACGGCCTGACCCACCTCGTGCCGCTCGGCGTGTTCGTCGTGGGCCTGGTCCTGGCCGTCGTCCTGGGACGTCGCCACGCAGGCGTCCCGGGGCCGACCCGCTTCAGCCGGACCTGCGCCGTGCTGATCCCGCTGGCCACGGTGCCCTTCCAGGTCATCGACCTGGTGTTCAACTTCGACATCGACACGACGTTGCCGCTGCACCTGTGCGACCTCGCGTGGATCGCCGCGACATGGGCGCTGTGGACGCACCGGCCGTTCCCGGTCGCCCTGACGTACTTCTGGGGACTGACCCTCACCATCCAGGGCGTGCTGACGCCGTCCCTGAACGAGGACCTGCCGCACCCGAGGTACTTCGCCTTCTGGGCCCTGCACCTGCTGGTGGTGTGGGCGGCCGTCTACCTGGTGGTCGGGCTGCGCCGGTCGCCGCGCTGGAGCGACTTCGGTGCGGCCGTCGCCACGACCCTGACGTGGGCCGTGGCGACGTACACGTTCAACGTGCTGGCCGACACGAATTACGGCTACCTGCTGCGCAAGCCGCGCTCCTCGGTCCTGGACCTGCTCGGTCCCTGGCCGTGGTACGTCGCGCAGGAGATCGCCGTCGTCTTCCTGGCCTGGGCGCTGCTGACCTGGCTCGCCCAGAGGTCGGCAGCCTCAGGCGCCCATCGCGTGGAAGCCGCCGTCGACGTGGACGATCGCGCCGGTGGTGGCCGGGAACAGGTCTGAGAGCAGTGCGCAGACCGCCTTGGCGGTCGGCTCCTGGTCGGTGTTGTCCCAGCCGAGGGGGGCGCGGGTGGCCCACATCGACTCGAGCTCGCCGAAGCCGGGGATCGCCTTGGCCGCGAGGGTGCGCAGCGGACCGGCGGAGACCAGGTTGACCCGGATGTTCTCCGGGCCCAGGTCACGGGCGAGGTAGCGCGAGCACGACTCGAGGCCGGCCTTCGCCACACCCATCCAGTCGTAGGCCGGCCACGCAACGGTCGCGTCGAAGGTCAGCCCCACGACGGAGCCGCCCTCGGTCATCAGCGGACGGCAGGCGACCGCGAGGGACTTCAGGGAGTACGCCGAGACCTGCACGGCCTGCGCGACGTCGTTCCAGGGACCTTCGAGGAACTTGCCGCCGAGCAGCGTCTCCGGGTTGCCGTAGGCGATCGAGTGCACGACGCCGTGCAGCACGGCGTCCGCACCGAGGTGCTCGCGGATCGCGCCCGGCAGGGCCGCGAGGTGCTCGGGATCGGTCACGTCGAGCTCGATGACCTCCGGCAGCACCGGAAGTCGCTTCGCGATGCGTCGGGTGATCCTCAACGCCTGACCGAAGTTCGAGATCAGGACCGTGGCGCCCTGCTCCTGGGCGAACTTCGCCACGGCGAAGCCGATCGAGCTGTCCATCGTCACGCCCGCGACGAGGATGTTCTTGCCTTCGAGAATTCCCATTGTCAGTGCCCCATTCCAAGTCCGCCGTCTACAGGGATCACAGCACCGGTGACGTACGCCGCCGACGGGCTGGCCAACCAGAGCACCGCACCCGCGACCTCCGCCGGGTCGGCGTACCGACCGAGCGGGACCTGGGTGCGAATGCCCTCCTTCTGCTCGTCGCTCAGGACGGCGGTCATGTCGGTGTCGACATACCCCGGAGCAACGACATTCGCGGTGATGTTGCGCGGCCCGAGCTCACGGGCCAACGAGCGCGCCATGCCGACCAGGCCGGACTTCGACGCGGCGTAGTTGACCTGGCCCGGCGAGCCGAGCAGGGCCACGACGCTGGAGATGAAGATGATGCGCCCGCGACGCTGGCGCATCATGCCCTTCGTTGCTCGGCGCGCGAGCCGGAACGAGGACGTGAGGTTGGTGGCGATCACCGAGTCCCAGTCCTCGTCGGACATCCGCATCATCAGCGTGTCGGCAGTGATGCCGGCGTTGGCGACGAGGACCTCGACCGGACCGTGGGCCGCCTCGGCCGCGGCGAAGGCGGCATCGAGGGCGGCGGCGTCGGTGACGTCGGCCCTCAGGTCGAGCGCACCCTCGGGCGCACCGCCGCTGCGGGTGGTCACTGCGACAAGGTCACCCTGGGCGATGAAGGCCTCGGCAATCGCACGGCCGATGCCGCGGTTGCCTCCGGTGACGAGGACGGATCGTGGTTCGTTCACGCTCCTTGACGCTAGTCGCGTCGACCTCGTCGGCTCGTGGGCGGCAGGCACCAAGATCGGTGAGATCCCTTGTGAGATTCCTCCAAAGGCGCCTGCCGCGAGGTCACGGCTGCGGAGCGGGAATCCGGACTACTCGTCGTCCTCGAGGCGGAAGCCGACCTTCATGGACACCTGGAAGTGCTCGACCAGCCCGTCCTTGATGTGACCCCGGACCTGGGTGACCTCGAACCAGTCGAGATGACGCAGCGTCTGTCCGGCACGCTCGACGCCATTGCGAATGGCCTGGTCGATGCCCTCGGGGGAAGTTCCGACGATCTCGCTGACACGGTAGGTACGACTCGACATGACAGGCAGCCTACTGGTGGGCCTCCTCGGACGCGCGGCGTAGGCTGCAGGTATGTCCTCACCGCGTCACGGCCGATCCGATCAGCCCGACGCGATCCGGATCACGACCGTGGGCAACAACCCCCAGGCCGACATCTCGCGGAGGCAGAAGAAGTACGCCATCGCGATGACGATCCGCACCCTCTGCTTCATCGGTGCCGCCATCAGTGGCGCCGCAGGGATCAACTGGCTCTGGCCCTTCCTGATCTTCGGCTCGCTCGTGCTGCCCTACGTCGCCGTCGTGCTCGCCAACGCCAACGACTCCCGCTCCAGCTCGCTCCCCCTGCCCGGTGGCGGCGACCCGCAGCGCCAGCTCGGAGCCGGCCCGCATGGATCCTGACATCTGCTCCGCCAGGGACTGTCGGTCCCCGGCGCAGTGGCAGCTGCAGTGGAACAACCCCAAGCTGCACACGCCCGAACGCCGCAAGATCTGGCTCGCCTGCGATGACCACAGGGAGTCGCTCGAGCTCTTCCTCGGTGCCCGGGGCTTCCTCAAGGACACCGTCCCCCACTCCTGATCGGCGAGCTGGAGATCAGCCGCCGATGGCGGACATCGGGCGGTCCGGCTGCAGGAAGGTCGGGTCGTCGATGCCGTGGCCGGCGGCCTTGCCCCACATCGCCGCACGCCAGCGCTCGGCGATGTCGGCGTCACTCGCGCCGGCCCGCATCGCGACCCGGAGATCGGACTCGGAGCGCGCGAACAGGCAGTTGCGGACCTGGCCGTCGGCGGTCAGGCGGACCCGGTCGCAGTCGCCGCAGAAGGGGCGGGTGACCGAGGCGATCACACCGACGGTCGCCGGACCGCCGTCGACGAGGAAGAGCTCGGCGGGCGCGCTGCCCCGCGGCTCGCTGGCCGGGGTCAGGGTGAACCGGGTCGCCAGCGAGGCGAAGATCTCGTCAGCGGTGACCATCGAGGTCCGGTCCCAGCCGTGCTGGGCGTCGAGGGGCATCTGCTCGATGAAGCGGAGCTGGTAGCCGCGCTCGACGCACCACGCGAGCAGCTCCGGCGCCTGGTCGTCGTTGACGCCCCGCAGCAGCACCGCGTTGACCTTGACCGGCCCCAGGCCGGCCTCCACGGCTGCGCCGAGTCCCTCGACGACGTCGTCGAAGCGGTCGCGCCGGGTGATCTCGTTGAAGGTGTCGCGCCGCACGGTGTCGAGGCTGACGTTGACGCGGTTGAGCCCCGCGGCGGCCAGCGCACCAGCCGTGCGGGCCAGGCCCAGGGCATTGGTGGTGATCGACATCTCGACGTCGGGGTCCAGCGCGCGGACGCCGGTGACGATGTCGACGAGCCCGCGGCGTACCAACGGCTCGCCGCCCGTGAACCGGACCTCGCGCACGCCCAGGTCGCGCACGGCGATCCCGATCAGCCGGACCACCTCGGCGTCGCTGAGCTGCTCGTCGGTCGGCAACCAGTCCAGACCCTCTGCAGGCATGCAGTAGGTGCAGCGCAGGTTGCAGCGATCGGTCAGCGAGACCCGGAGGTCCGTGGCCGCCCTGCCGTGCTGATCAAGGAGTGGCTGCACTCCCCCAGTCTAGGCCGGGGGGTGGTTGTGTGGTGGTTGGTCCTACCGTTGTCCCGTGCGAACCTGGCTGGCCTCGTGGCGATTCCTCCTGAGCCGTCGGTGGGTGCTGTTCTTCGTGGCCGTCCTCCTGGCGGGCTGGGCGACGTGGTGGCTCGGTGAGTGGCAGTTCGGCCGGCTCGAGGACCGCAAGGAACGCAACGCGATCGTCTCGGTCAACGAGGAGCGCGAGCCCGTCGCGCTGACCGAGGTCCTCGCGCCGGGACGCCCCGTCGCCGAGGCGGACGAGTGGCGCCTGGTCACCGTCACCGGCGAGTACGACGTCGAGAAGACCGTCGTCGTGCGTTACCGCACCCGGGAGTCGGCCCCCGGGGTCGAGGTCGTCGTCCCACTGGTCACCGCCGACGGCACCGCCGTCGTGGTCGACCGGGGCTGGTTCGGCACCGACGACCCGGAGATCGGCCCGGACGAGCTCCCCGCGCCTCCGGCAGGTCAGGTGACGGTGTCGGGCTGGGTCCGCTCCGACGGCACCGGCAGCAGCACCGCCGTCAACGGCCACTCGACCCGCGCGATCTCGAGCGAGACGATCGGTCGCGCGATCGACCGTCCCGTCTTCACCGGCTTCCTCGCGATGAAGGCCGAGGACCCGGGCGCCACCGAGGACCTCGAGCCCGTCGAGCTGCCCGAGCTCGGTGAAGGACCCCACTTCTTCTACGGCCTCCAGTGGTGGTTCTTCGGCATCATGGCCGCCGGGGGCTTCGGCTACCTCGCCTGGGACGAACGCGCCAACGGTCGACGCGGGGACCGTCCGGGCGGCAAGCGGACCGGTGGACCGTTCGCCCGGCGCAACGCTCGGGAGGACGACGACGAGGATCAGAGGCCGCGCGACATCCCGCCGTCGACCGGCACCATCGCGCCGGACACGAAGGACGCCGCCGGCGACAGCAGGAAGGCCGCCACGCGGCCGAACTCCGACGGCAACCCGTAGCGACCGAGCGGGATCTGCGCCGTGGCCGCGGCTTGCGCAGCGGCGGCATCCCCCGTCGAGGCGTCCAGCTCGGCGACACGCTCGGTCGCGACCCGTCCGGGCAGCAAGCCGTTGACCCTGATGCCGCGCGGGCCGAGCTCGTCGGCGAGGTTCTTCGCCACCATCGCCAGCCCCGGTCGCAGTCCGTTGGAGATCGCCAGTCCCGCGATCGGTTGACGGACGCTGGTGGACAGCACGAAGGCGATCGATCCGCCGTCCTCGAGTGCGGCGGCCGCCGTACGCGCCAACCGGACAGCGCCGAGGAAGACCGAGTCGAAGGCCGTGAGCCACTGCTCGTCGGTCATGTCGCTCACCGTGCCGCCGGGCGGTCCGCCGACGCTCACCAGGACGCCGTCGAGTCGTCCCCAGGTGTCCTTCGCCTCCGCGACCAGTCGGCCCGCTGCGTGGGAGTCGCCGTTGTCGGCGGCCTGGCCCCTCGCGGCCCCGGCGCCACCGATCTCGACCAACGAGGCGACGGCGCTGTCCACGCTGTCCTGGTTCCGTCCGGAGACCAGGACCCGGGCGCCGTCGGCGACCAGCACCTCGGCGGTGGCCAGGCCGAGACCGCGGGTGGCTCCGGTGAGGACGAACACGCGACCCTTCACGTCGAGATCCATCAGCTGCTCTCCAACGTCTCGAGCTCTTCGGCGATCCGGGACACGGGTACGACGTCCGGGGCACCCTTGCGTGCCGCGTCGGCCGTGTGGTCGTCGGGCTGGCGCTGGCTCTCCCGCTCCGCCTCCACCCGCTTCAGGTAGTGCTGGAGCTCCCGGTCCTGCTGGTCGGTGTCCCAGCGGAGGTACCCGCGCACGAGCTCCGCGACGTGGGGTGCGGCGGCGACCCCGCGATCGAAGGTCTCGAAGGAGATCCGCATCCGGCGGGTCAGGATGTCGTCGAGGTGACGCGCACCCTCGTGGGTGACGGCGTAGACCGCCTCGACCTGCAGGTAGTCCTCGGCCCCGGGCAGCGGCTCCCCCAGCTCGGGTTCGGCAGCGACGAGGTCGAGGACCTCCAGGACGAGGGATCCGTAGCGTTCCAGCAGGTGCTCGACCCGGTTGATCGCGAGCCCGGACTGGGCAGCGAGCATCCGTCGCTGGTTCCACAGCGCCTGGTAGCCGTCGGCACCGACCAGCGGCACGCGCTCGGTGACGCATTCGCCGACCTTGCGTCCGAGCACCGTCTCCAGCCCGTGGACCGCCTCGTCGACGGCGTCCGCGGCCATCACCCGGTAGGTCGTGTACTTGCCTCCCGCGACGACCACCAGACCGGGGACGCTGTGCGCGACCGCGTGCTCCCTCGAGAGCTTCGAGGTGGCGGCGGACTCCCCGGCCAGCAGGGGCCGCAGGCCGGCGAAGACACCTTCGACGTCGTCGCGCGTGAGCGGGACCTCGAGCACGCCGTTGACGTGTTCGAGGATGTAGTCGATGTCGCTCGAGCTCGCCGCGGGGTGGTCCTTGGAGAGCTCCCAGTCGGTGTCGGTCGTACCGATGATCCAGTGCCGCTTCCACGGGATCACGAAGAGGACCGACTTCTCGGTGCGCAGGATCAGGCCGGTCTCGCCGCGGATCCGGTCTCGCGGGACGACGAGGTGGATGCCCTTGCTGGCCCGCACCTTGAACTGTCCGCGCTCACGGGCCATCCCCTGCGTCTCGTCGGTCCACACGCCGGTGGCGTTGATGACCTGCGAGGCGCGGATCTCGAACCTCTTGCCGGTCTCGAGGTCGATGACCTCGGCGCCCACGACCCGCTCGCTCTCCTTGATCAGCCCGAGCACCCGGGTGCGCGAGGCCACGGCGGCGCCGTACGTCGCTGCGGTCCTGGCGAGGAACATCGTGTGCCGGGCGTCGTCGACCTGGGCGTCGTAGTAGCGGATGGCGCCGATGAGCGCGTCCTTGCGCAGGGAGGGGAACGCCTTGCGGGCACCGCGCCGGCTGAGGTGCTTGTGGACGGGTACGCCGTCGCCGTACCCGCTCGCCCTGGACATCGCGTCGTACAACGCGACACCGGAGCCGGCGTACCAGCGTTCCCAGCCGCGTCCGGTGAGCGGGTAGAGGAACGGGACCGGGCGGACGAGGTGCGGCGCCAGGCGCTGCATCATCAGACCGCGTTCCTTCAACGCCTCCGCGACGAGCCGGAAGTCCATCATCTCCAGGTAGCGCAGGCCACCGTGGATGAGCTTGGAGCTCCTGCTCGACGTCCCCGAGGCGAAGTCGCGGGCCTCGACGAGCCCGACGGCCAGACCACGGGTCGCCGCGTCGAGTGCCGCACCCGCCCCGACCACACCGCCGCCGATCACCAGCACGTCGAGGTGCTGGGTGCTGAGCCGCTTGAGCGCGGCAGTCCGCGCTCGCGGTGAGAGTGCTGCAGGGTTCATCGCTCTGCCTCCACATCCACCCAGTCAAGGGTGCGTTGTACGGCCTTCTTCCACTGCGCGTACCCCGCTGTACGCCGTTCGTCGTCCCACTCCGGTTCCCACCGGGTGTCCTCACGCCAGTTCTGGCGCAGCTCGTCGGTGTCCTTCCAGTAGCCGACCGAGAGACCGGCGGCATAGGCAGCGCCCAGCGCCGTCGTCTCCGGTACGACGGGTCGGCTCACCGAGACGCCGAGGATGTCGGCCTGGATCTGCATGCACAGGCTGTTCGTCGTCACGCCGCCGTCGACCTTGAGCACCTCGAGCTGGACGCCGGAGTCGGCGCACATCGCCTCGACGACGTCTCGCGACTGGTAGCAGATGGCCTCGAGGGTCGCCCGGGCCACGTGCGCATTGGTGTTGAACCGGGAGAGTCCGACGATCGCGCCGCGGGCGTCGGAGCGCCAGTAGGGCGCGAACAGGCCCGAGAACGCGGGGACGAAGTAGACCCCGCCGTTGTCCTCGACCTGACGCGCCAGCGACTCGGACTCCCCCGCACCGCTGATGATCCCGAGCTGGTCACGCAGCCACTGCACGGCCGAGCCGGTGACCGCGATGGAGCCCTCGAGGGCGTAGACGCAGGGCTCCTCACCCAGCTGGTAGGCGGGCGTCGTGAGCAGCCCGGACGTCGACCGCACGATCTCGGTGCCGGTGTTGAGCAGCATGAAGTTGCCCGTGCCGTAGGTGTTCTTGGCCTCGCCCGGTGCGAAGCAGACCTGTCCGACGGTGGCTGCCTGCTGGTCGCCGAGGATGCCCGTGATCGGGATCTCGCCCCCGAAGGGGCCGTTGGCGCGGGTCGTTCCGTAGGGCGTGGTCGCCGAGGACTCCCGGATCTCGGGCAGCATCGCCCGCGGGATGTCGAAGAAGCCCAGGAGCTCGTCGTCCCACTGGAGGGTCTCGAGGTCCATCAGCATGGTGCGGCTGGCATTGGTGACATCGGTGACGTGGACGCCACCGTCGGGGCCGCCGGTGAGGTTCCACAGCACCCAGCTGTCGGGTGTCCCGAACAGCGCGTCGCCGCGCTCGGCCGCCTCCCTCAGGCCCGGCACCTCGTGGAGCAACCACTGGAGCTTGCCGCCCGAGAAGTACGTCGCCGGGGGCAGGCCCGCGCGGTGCCGGATCACGTCGCCGCGGCCGTCCCGGTCGAGCGCCGCTGCGATGGCGTCGGTGCGCGTGTCCTGCCAGACGATCGCGTTGTGGAGCGGACGGCCGGTGCGGCGGTCCCAGACGATGGTGGTTTCTCGCTGGTTGGTGATGCCGATCGCGGCGAGGTCGGAGGCATCGAGGCGGGCCTTGCCGAGCGCTGTCTGCACCACGGAGGAGGTCCGTTCCCAGATCTCGACCGGGTTGTGCTCGACCCATCCGGCCCGCGGTAGCACCTGCTGGTGCTCGAGCTGGTGGCGGGCGACCTCGGTCCCGGCATGGTCGAAGACCATGAACCGGGTGCTGGTCGTGCCCTGGTCGATCGCCCCCACGTACCTCGCCATGTCGCAACTCTGGCACGTGGGGCACAAGTCTCAGGGGCGACTCGGGGCATTTCCTGATGAACGGCGGTCGCCGGATCGGGCAAGGTGGTGCCCATGACGGTCGACTCCCCCCACTCCGCCCTCACCCCCCGCGTCGCTGCCCGGGCGGTCGACCTGCACAAGACCTACGGTTCCGGCGGCGCAGAGGTCCGCGCGCTCGACGGCGTGTCGATCGACCTGCTCGCCGGCCAGTTCACCGCGATCATGGGTCCCTCGGGATCCGGCAAGTCGACGCTCATGCACTGCCTCGCAGCCCTGGACACCCCCACGTCGGGCCAGATCGTGGTCGGCGACACCGACCTCGCCCGCTTGCGCGACAAGGCACTCACGGCGCTGCGCCGGGACCAGGTGGGCTTCGTCTTCCAGGCCTTCAACCTGATCCCGACCCTGACGGCGAAGGAGAACATCCTGCTTCCGCTGAGCCTGGCCGGCGCGAAGCCGGACCAGGCGTGGTTCGACACGGTCGTCGACACCGTGGGCCTGCGCGACCGGCTCGGACACCGTCCCGCGGAGATGTCGGGTGGCCAGCAGCAGCGGGTCGCCTGCGCCCGGGCGCTGGTCAGCAAGCCGGCGATCGTGTTCGCCGACGAGCCCACCGGCAACCTCGACAGCACCTCCGGCGCCGAGGTGCTGTCCTTCCTGCGCCGCAGCGTCGACGAGTTCGGCCAGACCATCGTGATGGTCACCCACGACGCCATCGCGGCGTCGTACTGCGACCGCGTGGTGTTCCTCGCGGACGGCCGGATCGTCGACGAGATCTCCTCGCCCGACCGCGAGCAGATTCTCGAGCACATGTCGGCCCTGCAGGCGGCTGCTGTGCGCGGCGAGGCCTGAGATGCTGCTCCTGACCCTGCGCAACCTGTTCGCCCGCAAGGTCCGGCTCGTGATGAGCGGCCTCGCGATCGTGATCGGCGTCGCGTTCCTCTCCGGCGTGATGGTCTTCAGCAACGGACTGTCCACGACCTTCGACAACATCATCTACGGGTCCACCCCCGACGGCGTCGTCCGCGCCCAGGACACCGACGAGTTCAGCAGCGGCGTGTCGGGCCAGTCCGCGCAGGCGATGACTCCGGACGTCGTCAGCGAGCTCGAGGCGCTGCCCGAGGTGGCTCGAGCCGACGGCGACATCATCGGTGGCGGGCTGAGCCTGCTCGGCAGCGACGGCACCCTCGTCGGGGGTTCCGGGGCACCGACCCTGGCGTTCAACTACCACGACGGCCCCAACATGGAGGGCGAGCAGATCCTCCTCCTCGGCCAGGGCCGCTGGCCCGAGGCCAACGACGAGATCGTGCTCGACCAGGGTGCGGTCGACGCTGGTGAGTACGAGCTCGGCGACGAGATCAAGATGCTCGCACCGTTCGGCCTGCTGGAGCGGACCGCGACCCTGGTCGGCATCGCCGAGTTCAACGGTGGAGGTACGGCGGGCGCGACCCTGCTGATCTTCTCCACCACAGGTGCGCAGGAGATCTTCTTCCAGGGCAAGGAACTCTTCAACCGGGTGAGCCTCACCGCTGCCGAGGGCGTGACCCAGCGCCAGCTGGCCGACGCCGCTGCAAAGGTGATCCCCGAGGGCTTCGAGACCGCCACGGGCGACAAGGTGGCCGAGGAGTCGCAGGACGCCGTGGGGAGCTTCCTGGACGTGATCAAGACGTTCCTGACCGTCTTCGCGATCATCGCGGTGATCGTCGGCGGTTTCATCATCGTCAACACCTTCACGATCCTCATCGCGCAACGCAGCCGCGAGCTCGCCCTCCTGCGCGCCATGGGCGCCTCGCGGGGACAGGTGACTCGTTCGGTCCTGCTCGAGGCCTTCGTGCTCTCGCTGATCTCCTCGACGCTCGCCATCGGGCTGGGCCTGCTGCTGGCGCGCGGTCTCGCCAGTGCGTTCCGCTCGTTCGGCCTCGACATCTCCGGCAACGCGCTCGACCTCAGCTCCCGAGCGACCCTGATCAGCTACGCCGTGGGCATCGGCGTCACGATGGCGGCGGCGTACCTGCCTGCCCGGCGGGCGGGCAAGGTCGCCCCGGTGGCAGCCATGCGCCAGGACATCGCTCCCGAGCGGGCATCGCTGCGCCGTCGTACCGTCATCGGCTCGGTGGTCCTGCTGATCGGCGCCGGCTTCGCCGCTGCCGGCGTCGCGGACACCAACGCACTGCTGATCGGGATCGGCGCCATCATCTGGATCCTCACGGTGGCCGCCATGAGCTCCATCCTCGGCTGGCCGGTGCTCGCCGCCTGCCGGTCCCTGTTCTCGGCCCTGTTCGGCACCACGGGCCGGCTGGCGGGCGAGAACGCGCTGCGCGACCCGCGACGCACCGGTGCCACCGCTTCGGCGCTGATGATCGGACTGGCGCTCGTCTCCACCATCGGGGTGCTCGCCGCCTCGCTCAACAAGTCGGTGGACGACGTCGTCGACGAGCAGTTCACCGCCGACCTGCTGGTGCAGAGCACGACCTTCCTGCCGTTCTCGACCGAGGTCGGTGACCGGATCGCCGGCATCGACGGCGTCGGTGTGATGGCCCGGCAGCAGTTCACGACCGCCCAGCACGACGACAGCACCGTGTACGTCACCGGGGTCGACGAGAAGTTCAACGAGGTCTACGACCTCGAGGTCCTCGAGGGCAGCGACCGGATCACCGGTGCCGAGACGATCATCAGCGACGACTTCGCGACGAAGTACGACGTCGGGGTCGGGGACACCCTCGACCTCGCCTTCCAGGGCGGCAAGGCGCTCGCCCCGACGATCGTCGGGATCATCGAGGGCAGCGAGGTGGCTTCGGAGGTCACCGTCCCGCTGGACCAGATCACGAAGGCCGGGGTCCTGCGCCAGGACACCGCGATCAGCATCCTGCTCGCGCCCGGTGCCGACGCGCAGGAGGTCCACGACCTGATCGACGAGGCGGCGGAATCGGTGCCGATCGTCGGGGTCTACGACAAGGAGCAGTTCTCCGACCAGATCCGCGAGCAGGTCAACCAGCTGCTCTACATGATCTACGGCCTGCTCGCGCTCGCGATCGTCATCGCCGTCATCGGGATCGTGAACACCCTCGGGCTCAGCGTCATCGAACGCACCCGTGAGGTCGGCCTCCTGCGCGCCGTCGGGATGAGCAGGACCAAGCTCCGCCGGATGATCACCCTCGAGTCGGTGGCCATCGCCGTGCTCGGCGCCGTGCTCGGCATGGCGCTGGGGCTGGTCATCGGGGTGCTGCTGCAGCGCGCGCTGGCCGACGAGCTCACCAGTCTCGGACTGCCGTTCGGCCAACTGGTCGTGTTCCTGGTGATCGCCGTCGTGGTCGGCGTCCTCGCGGCGGTGGTCCCGGCGATCCGCGCCGCCCGGCTCAACGTGTTGGCTGCCATCGCCAGCGAGTGAGGACCCGTGGTCCGGTGGATCATCCGATGAAGGTAAGGTGTGCATAACCTCAGTTCCTTCCCCGGGAGTCGACCATGAAGAGCTCCACCCAGCACCCCCAGCGGCCCCAGCGGTTCCGCCTCCTCGGGATCGCCGCCGTCGGCGTGGTCGGTCTCGGAGCCGGCTGCACCGCCGCCGGCAGCGCGGGCGACGGCGGCGACGGCGGCGACGCGGGCGGCGACCGCGGGTCCGGGGACTACACGGCCGGGGACTACGTCGCCACGGGTCGCTACACGACTCCCGGCGGCCAGGAGGAGATCGAGGTGGCGGTGGCACTCGCCGCCGACGGCACCATCTCCGAGCTGACCGTCACACCCCGCGGCGTGAACCCGAACTCGAAGAAGTTCCAGGGTGCCTTCGCCACCGGGATCGCCGAGGTGGCCGTCGGCAGGAGCATCTCCTCGCTCGTGGTGGACAAGGTCGCCGGTTCCTCGCTCTCGTCCGGAGGCTTCAACAAGGCCCTCGACGTGATCGCCGACGCCGCGCAGCAGTGACGGCGCCGACCCGCCCGCACCAGGTCGCGAACTTCACCTCCCTCGGCACGTCGTGGGAGATCGCGGGTGACCACGGCCTCGACCTCACCCCGGCGCTGGCGGTCCTCGACGACCTGGACCGCACCTGGTCGCGATTTCGCGAGGACTCCTCGGTGTCCCGGGCAGCCCGCCACGGTGGATCCATCCCGCTGACACCCACCACGACGCGCCTGCTCGACCTCCACGACCTCCTCGACGACCTGACCACGGGTGCGGTCAACCCGTTGGTCGGCGGCAGCCTGGAAGCACTGGGGTACGACGCGTCGTACTCACTCGTCGCGGGCTCCCCCGTCCCGGCGCCGCCCTGGCGTTCGCTGCCACGCTCGGAGGACCACCTCGTCGTGCCGGCCGGTGTGGTCGTCGACATCGGGGCGGCCGGCAAGGGTCTGGCGGTCGACCTGGTGGTCGCGGCGATGGAGGACTCCGGCCAACCGGTGCGCTGGGTCGACGCGAGCGGAGACCTGTGCCACGTCAGCGGCGAGGGTCCGCTGAGGGTCGCTCTCGAGCACCCGTCCGACCCGTCCTCTGCCATCGGCGTATGGGACCTCGCCCCGGGTTCGGCGATGGGCGCCTCGGCGACCAATCGGCGGGCGTGGGGCGAGGGCCTGCACCACGTCCTGGACGCCCGGACCGGGCGACCGGTGCGGCGCGTCGTCGCGACGTGGGCTGTCGCCGGCACCGCGATGCTCGCCGACGCGGCGGCGACCGCGCTCTTCTTCCTCAGCTCCGCCGCCGTCGAGGACGCCCTGGGCGTGGCGGCAGTCCGCATGTTCACCGACCACACCGTCGACTGCGGTCGCGGCTTCACCGGAGAGATCTTCACGTGATCAGCAGATTCGACCAGGCGCTGGGCCGCCTCCCGATGTACCGCGTCGCGTCGGGCGCCCTCGGTGCGCTCGTCGTGGTGGCACTGCTGCTGGCGCTCACGGGACGCCTTGACCAGGGCGTCTTCGACCCCGGCGCGATGCTGCTGACCCTCGCCGTCCTGGTCGGGGCATCGGTCATCAGCAGCCAGGTCGTGGCCCGACTGCTGGGTGGGCGGGCGCACCCCGAGTCAGCGCTGATCACCGGCTTGCTGCTGTGGTTCCTCTACTGGCCCACGACGGTCGCCGCGGAGCTCGGATGGCTGGCTCTCGCCGCCGTCCTGGCCAGCCTGAGCAAGTACCTCCTCGTCCGGCACGGACGTCACCTGTTCAACCCCGCAGCCGCCGGGGTCGTGCTGCTCGCGCTGGTCGGCTGGGCCGTCGGCACCCCGGAGGACCTCCCGTTCACCACCTGGTGGGTCGGGAGCGAGGTGCTGCTCGGTTGGGTCGCCCTGGCCGGTCTCGTCGTCCTGTGGCGGCTGCGGCGGTCCACCCACGTGGTCGTGTTCGTGGTCGCGGCGACCGTGCTGACCGCACTCTCGCTCCACGACCAGGGACTCGGCTGGTCCGACGGGATCCGCTTCGCCCTCGAGTCGGCCCCGGTTCTCTTCTTCGCGACGATGATGCTGACCGAACCGCTCACCCTGGCCCCCCGCAGGATCCACCAGGTCCTCGCTGCGCTCGTCGCTGCCGCTGTGTTCACCCTTCCGCTCACGATGCTGGCGGCCGGCTACCTGCTCGGCCTCGGTCCCGTCGGCGGGAGCTACGAGATCGCGCTGCTCGCCGCGAACGTCGTGGCGCTGCTCTGTGGTCAACGGGGCACCCAGCTCGAGGTGAGCGCCGTCCGTCCGATCGGCGAGGCGACCATCGAGGTCTCGTTCTCCCCGCGACGCCAGCTGCGCTTCGCGCCCGGTCAGTACGTCGAGCTCGACCTGGGCGCGACCGGCGCAGGGAGCGACCGCCGCGGCCTGCGCCGGATCCTGAGCATCAGCAGCCCTCCGGGCGGTGACCTCACGGTCGCCGTGCGGGTGCCCGAGGAGTCCAGCGCCTTCAAGACCGTGCTGCAGGGCCTCGCCCCCGGCGACCGGGTCCGCGCGACCCTCGTCGGCGGCGACTTCGTGTGGGCGCGCCGTCCCGCTCCCCTGCTGCTGGTCGCGGGAGGCATCGGCGTCACGCCCTACCTCAGCCAGCTGCGGGCCGAGCGGCATGCGTCGTACGACGACGTGGTGCTCGTCTACGGCACCAACGCCGACCCGGTGCCCTATGCCGCCGAGCTGGCGGCGACCTCGGCCCGGGTGGTGCTGGTGGCACCCCGACGCCCCGCCGGAGTGCCCGCGCACTGGGAGCACGTGGTCGGCGAGGTGCTCGACCCGGCGGCGCTCGTAGAAGCCGTGCCCGACCGGCACGGTCGCCGGGTCTACCTCAGTGGGCCGCCGGCGATGGTCAGCGCGTTGCGCTTCGCACTTCCGCGCGCCCGCGTCGACCAGTTCTCGGGCTACTGAGCCGGAGAGCGGCGAACCTCAGGCGAGCTCGACGAGATCGGCGTAGTCCTGGCTCCACAGGTCCTCGACGCCGTCCGGGAGGATGAGCACCCGGTCCGGCTCGAGCGCGTGGACGGCACCCTCGTCGTGGGTGACCAGGACGACGGCACCCTCGTAGCGCCGGATGGCGTTGAGCACCTCTTCACGCGAGGCGGGATCGAGGTTGTTCGTCGGCTCGTCCAGCAGCAGCACGTTGGCGGCCGAGACGACGAGGGAGGCCAACGCGAGGCGGGTCTTCTCGCCACCGGACAGGACGCCGGCCGGCTTGTGCACGTCGTCGCCGCCGAAGAGGAACGAGCCGAGCACCGAACGGGTCTCGGTGTCGGTGAGGCCGGGCGCCGCCGACTCCATGTTCTGCAGGACCGTCCGGTTGACGTCGAGCGTCTCGTGCTCCTGGGCGTAGTAGCCCACCTTGAGCCCGTGCCCGGGCAGGACCTGACCGGTGTCGGGCTTGTCGACGCCGGCGAGGATCCGCAGCATCGTGGTCTTCCCGGCACCGTTGAGACCGAGGATGACAACGCGTGAGCCCTTGTCGATGGCCAGGTCGACTGCCGTGAAGATCTCCAGGGCGCCGTAGGACTTCGAGAGGTCCTTGGCCGTGAGCGGCGTCTTGCCGCACGGCGCGGGTGTCGGGAACTTGATCGCTGCGATCTTGTCCGCCTGGCGCTCGCCCTCGACGCTGCCCAGCAGCTTCTCGGCACGCTTGAGCATCTGCTGGGCCGCGCTGGCCCCGGAGGCGCGGGCCCGCATCTTGTTGGCCTGGTCGGTGAGCGTCTTGGCCTTGTTCTGCGCGCTCATCATCTCGCGCTTGCGGCGAGCCTCGTCGGTCTCGCGCTGGACCAGGTAGTTCTTCCAGCCCATGTTGTACGTGTCGATCACGCCGCGATTGGCGTCGAGGTGGAAGACCTTGTTGACGGTCTCCTCGAGCAGCGCGTTGTCGTGGGAGATCACGATGAACCCACCGCGGTAGGTCTTCATCCAGTCGCGCAACCAGCCGATGGAGTCCGCGTCGAGGTGGTTGGTCGGCTCGTCGAGGATCAGGACCTCGGCGCTGGAGAAGAGGATGCGCGCGAGCTCGACCCGGCGACGCTGCCCACCGGACAGCGTGCCCAGCGGCTGGTCCATCAGGCGGTCGGGGATGCCGAGGCTCTGCGCGATCTGGAGCGCCTCGGTCTCGGCGGCGTAACCACCGCCGGCGTCCAGCTCGTCCTGGGCACGCTGGAAGCGGCCCATCGCCTTCTCCTGGACGACGGGGTCGTCCGAGCCCATGGCGACCTCGGCCTCACGCATCCGTCGTACGGCGTCGTCGAGACCGCGCGCCGAGAGGATCCGGTCGCGGACGACGACCTCGGGGTCGCCGACGCGCGGGTCCTGGGGCAGGTAGCCCAGGTCGCCGTTGTTGGTCACCGTGCCGTCGGACGGGAGGACGTCACCGGCCAGGACCTTGGTCAGGGTGGTCTTCCCGGCGCCGTTGCGGCCGACGAGACCGACCTTGTCGCCGGGGCCGACGCGGAAGCTGACGTTCTCCATGAGAAGCCTCGCACCGACGCGAACTTCGAGCTGGTGCACAGTGATCATGACGTGCCTGATTCTCCCACGTGAGGTCGAGGTCCCCTAAACCGCGACGCTGTGTCCTACGCTGCTGACGTGGTTCGATTCAATCCGAAGGCCCGCCTCGACACGTCCCGCGTCAACGACGGCGGGAGCGGCGGCCGAGGCCGGGGCGGCGGCAGTGTCGGCGGCGGAGGCATGCGCTTCCCGATTCCGACCGGACGGGGCGGGATCGGCGGCATCATCCTGCTGGTCGTCGTGTTCGTCGTCGGGCGGATGCTGGGCATCGACTTCGGTGTCGGTGGCGGAGCCTCCCCCGTTTACTCCCCCACCCGCCTCAGCGACGCCGACGACTCCGGTCGCTACGACGACTGCAAGACCGGTGCCGACGCCAACGAGTCCCAGGACTGCCTGCGCGTCGCGGTCGAGAACTCGTTGACCGACTTCTGGTCCGACCAGGGCATCCGCAACTGGGAGCCGATCTCGGCGCTGACCACCTTCACCGGCGGCGTCTCCACCGGGTGCGGCAGTGCGACGACCGACGTGGGTCCGTTCTACTGCCCGGCCGACTTCGGCATCTACGAGGACACCACCTTCTTCGACGAGGTCTTCGAGCGGCAGCTGGGCGGTCCCGACGGCGGCTTCGTCGAGGCCTACGTCATCGCCCACGAGTACGGCCACCACATCTCGAACCTGCTCGGCTTCATGGACAAGGTCACCAACCAGAAGACCGGCCCGCAGAGCCTGTCGACCCGCCTCGAGCTCCAGGCCGACTGCTACGCCGGCCTGTGGGCGCAGCACGCCACCGAGACCGAGGACGCCAGCGGCGAGGTCCTGGTCGAGGAGCTGACCGACAAGGACATCCAGCTCGCCCTCGAGGCGGCGGCCGCCGTCGGGGACGACCACATCCAGGAGAAGACCCAGGGGCAGACCAATCCCGAGACCTGGAACCACGGATCGTCCGAGCAGCGGATGAACTGGTTCCGCGAGGGCTTCGAGGGCGGGACCGTCGAGTCCTGCGACACCTTCTCCGCGCGGACGGTCTGACCCCACCAGCCCGGTCTACAGCGCGAGCAGTGCTTCCATGTGGTCGAACTGACGCTGCAACGTGCGCAGGTGCGGCGCCACCGCGGGGTGGCGGTACTTCGCGGCGAGCGCGCCCTCGCCCGCCGCCACCCGGTTCAGTGCCCACTCGGCCCGGCTCAGCGCGGTGAAGACGGCCACGATCCGGGCGCCGAGGACGACGGACTCCCGGTCGGCCAGGCCGGCAGGCAACCCGAGCAGGTAGGCGTCGAGCAGTGGCTCGAAGTCCTCGCGCGAGGACAGCGACAGATAGCCCAGGTCGCCGCCGACCGGGCCCCAGCCGAGGGTCCCCCAGTCGATGGCGAGTGCCTCGTCCGCGTCGCGGCCCGGCAGGTTGAGCGCGGTCGGGTCACCGTGCTGTGGCACCTGGGGCAGGCCGTCGAGCATCATCAGCATGACCTCGCGCCGTGTCCAGAGGTGCTCGGCGACGTCGGCGACGGTCGTGCGGGCCAGCGTGGTCCAGCCGCCCTTGCGGGCCACCCGCGCCAGCCGGTCACGCATCAGGTCCGAGGCGAGGAAGGTGGGATGTCCGATGGCGGCGCCGGCGAACCTGCCGATCGACACCGCCAGGAACAGCCCGCTCGCCGCAGCGTCCTCCACCCAGTCCCGCACGATCGTGACGCCGTCCGGGTCCTCCTCGACGGAGGCTCCCGCGGCACGCAGCCCGGGCGTCGCGGCGACCAGCCCGGTCTCGAGGACGTCGGCCTCACGGCGCCAGTAGGCGACATGGGCCCGCTCGGACAGGATGCCCGGGTCCCCCGGCTGCGGGGCGCCGAGCCGTTTGACCACCACCGGACGCCCGCCCAGCGCGGTGCGCCAGACCCCGACGGTGGACGTGCCGGATCCACCCGGGAGTGCCACCCACTCGGGCTCCGGCTGCCACATGGGGCTGAAACTAGCCGACGAGGAGCCGGTTCCCCGGGACATCGGCTCCCGGGAGAGGATGGATCGTGGAGATCTCGACCGACGACCCCGGCCGCCGCGACGTGCTCGCGCTGCTGGAGCAGCACCTCGCTGACATGTACGCGACCTCACCTGCGGAGAGCGTGCACGCCCTGGATCCGGCAGCGTTGGCCGGTCCCGACATCTCGTTCTGGACAGCGCGGGAGGACGGCCGGCTGCTCGGCTGTGCGGCGCTGAAGCAGCTCGCGCCCGAGCACGCTGAGCTGAAGTCGATGCGGACCACACCCCTCGCCCGCCGCCGGGGCGTCGCCGGGCGGCTGCTCGACCACGTCCTGGCCGAGTCCCGCTCCCGAGGCCACCGGCGGATCAGCCTCGAGACGGGCACCGAGGACTACTTCGCGCCCGCCCGGAACCTGTATCTCACCCGGGGCTTCGCTGAGTGCGGCCCGTTCGCGGACTACGTCCTCGATCCTCACAGCATGTTCCTGACCCTGGAGCTCTGAGGTCAGGTCCGTCGTCAGGACGGCGCGTTCTCGACCTCGACGTGCAGCGACTGGGCGTCGGCGATGACCTTCTCGAGAACCGCCCGCCGCGGGTCCGGGACCGCGTGCCACGCCCCGACGACCTCGAGTCGAGCGAGCCGGGCGTCCTCGAGGACCTCGGCCACCGCGGTGCGATCTCCTCCGGCCACCACGACGTCGAGCCCGGCGAGGATCCGCGCCGCGTGGTCGGCTGCTGCCTCGAAGGCATCGCGGGCCTGGTTGGCGCGGCGTCGGGCGAACCGCTGCTGGGACTGGCCGCCGGCCTTCGTGCGCCCCTGGACATGGCGTTGCCCGACCTTCGACTCGACGAGCTGCGTGCCCTCGAGCCGTCCGACGGCGAAACCGCCCTTGCGCACGAGCAGGACGCCCCAGCGTTGCGGTGGCCTCGCCTCGCCCACGAGGGCGACGGCCTCCGCAGCACCGTCGTAGGAGGAGGAGAAGGGGAGCCGGGCCGCGAACCAGGAGCCGTCGGCTGCCGTGCCCCGCAGGGCGCCGCCGTCGGTCACCAGCGCCGTGGCGCCGTGCGAGGACTGGAAGTTCTCGCACCATCGAGGCCAGCGCTGGACGGGAACGAAGACCTCGGGCACGGGACGAACCTACCGATGAGAACGTGTTCTAGTCTTGCCGCATGCCCGCCCTGCACCCGTGCGACCACGTCGGCCTCGACTTCATCGACTCCGCCGCGAACCGGTTCTCCAACAGCGTGGACCTCGCGATCACCCCGGAACAGCTCTTCGAGGTGCTCGCCGACGCGGACTCGTGGCCGCGCTGGGCGAAGGTGATCACCGACGTCGAGTGGACCACCGCGCCGCCCAGGGGCATCGGCACGATGCGCACGGTCACCATGCGCGGCGGACTCGTGGGCGCCGAGGAGTTCATCGCCTGGGACGAGCACACGATGCTCGCCTTCCGCTTCAACGAGGCGTCCGAGAAGCGGATCCGGGCGTTCGCCGAGAGGTACGACGTCGTCGCGACCCCCGAGGGCTGTCGACTCACCTGGACGCTGGCCCTCGAGGTGAGCGGTGTCGCCCGCTTCACACTCGCGCCGAGCAAGCCCCTGTTGAACGCGGGCTTCCGCAAGTTCCTCAGGAACCTGAGGCGCTACACCGACGAGCGGTACGCGTCAGCTACACGTTGAAGCCGAGGGCGCGGAGCTGCTCGCGGCCGTCGGGAGAGATCTTGTCGGGGCCCCACGGCGGCATCCAGACCCAGTTGATCGCGACGTCGTTGACCAGGCCCTCGAGAGCGGCGTTGGTCTGGTCGGTGATCACGTCGGTCAGCGGACAGGCCGCCGAGGTCAGCGTCATGTCGAGCACGAGGTTGGATCCCTCGTCGACGTGCATGCCGTAGACGAGGCCGAGGTCGACGACGTTGATCCCGAGCTCGGGGTCGACGACGTCCTTCATCGCCTCCTCGACGTCGACCAGCGCGACGCCGGTCGAGGCGTTCGTGCTGTTCGCGAGGAGATTCGCCTCCGGCACGTCGGGAAGGTCGCTGTGGTCCTGGTGACCGTGGCCGTGACCATGTCCGTGGTCGCCGTGGTCGTGGTTGTGCTCGCTCATGACTTGTCTTCTCCTCCTGCGACGACCTGGGTCGTCGCGTCCTTCCACGCCATCCACGACAGCAGTGCGCACTTCACGCGCGCGGGGAACTTCGCCACTCCGGCGAAGGCGATGCCGTCCTCCAGGACGTCCTCGTCCGGCTCCACGTTGCCCTTGCCCTGCATGAGGGTCAGGAACTCCTGGTGGATCGCCAGCGCCTCGTCGACGGTCTTGCCGATCACGAGGTCGTAGAGCACGGAGGCAGATGCCTGGGAGATCGAGCAGCCGAGCGAGTCGTACGAGACGTCCTCGACGACGCCGTCCTTGAGGTGGACCCGGAGGGTCACCTCGTCACCACAGGTCGGGTTCACGTGGTGCACCTCGGCCGACTCGCCGGTCGCGCTGTCGCGAAGACCCTTGCCGTGCGGGTTCTTGTAGTGGTCGAGGATGATCTCCTGGTAGAGAGCATCCAGCCCGTTCCGGTCAGTTCCGTGTGCCGTCATCAGGTCAGTCCAACTTGAAGTAGCTGCGGGTGTATTCCAGGGCCTCGACGAGCGCGTCGATCTCGCGCGGCTCCGTGTAGAGGTACGACGACATGCGCGTCGAGCTCTGTACGCCGAACCTGGCATGGGCCGGCTTGGCGCAGTGGTGGCCGGCGCGCACGGCGACGCCGCGGCTGTCGAGCACCTGGGCGATGTCGTGCGGGTGCACGCCGTCGAGCTCGAAGGCGATCGCGCCACCGCGCAGGGCGGCGTCCAGCGGTCCGAGCACGGTCAGGCCCTTGATGCCCTGCAGACCCTCGAGGGCGTAGGCGGTGATGGCCTGCTCGTGGGCGTGGATCGCACCGAGTCCGATGTGACCGAGGTAGTCCACCGCGGCACCGAGGCCGATGGCCTCGACGATCGGCGGGGTCCCGGCCTCGAACTTGTGCGGGATGCCGGCGTAGGTCGAGACGTCCATCCGGACGGTCTCGATCATCTCGCCGCCACCGAGGAACGGCGGCAGCTGGTCGAGCACGGCACGCGAGCCCCACAGGACGCCGATCCCCGTAGGTCCGACGACCTTGTGACCGGTGAAGGCGACCAGGTCGGGCCGCTCGTCGAGAGGCATCGCGGCCAGGTCGATCGGCAGCTGCGGCGCGGCCTGCGAGGCGTCCACCACGACGATCGCGCCGACGGCGTGCGCCTTGCGGGTGATCTCGGCGATCGGGTTGATCGTGCCGAGCATGTTGGACACCCAGGTCAGGGACACGACCTTCGTGCGCTCGGTGATGAGCTGCTCGATGTTCGAGAGGTCGAGCTGACCGTCGTCGGTCAGGCCGAACCACCGCAGCGTCGCGCCGGTGCGCTGCGTGAGCAGCTGCCACGGGACGATGTTGGAGTGGTGCTCCATCTCGGTGATGACCACCTCGTCGCCAGCGCCGATCTGTCGCTCCCCCGCCCAGACCAGCGTGTTGGCGACCAGGTTGAGCGCCTCCGAGGCGTTCTTGGTGAAGATCACCTCGTCGCGCTCGGGCGCGCCGATGAAGGCGGCGACCTTGTCACGGGCGGCCTCGAAGGCCTCCGTGGACTCGGCACCGAGCTGGTGCATCGCCCGTGCGATGTTCGCGTTGTGCCGCTCGAGGTGGTCGACCATCGTGTCGATCACCACCTGCGGCTTCTGCGAGGTGTTCGCGCTGTCGAGGTAGACCAGCGGCATCCCGCCCGCGAGCGTGCGCTCGAGGATCGGGAAGTCCTTGCGGATGACCTCGAGCTCGGGCAGCAGGCCGCTCAACCCGCTGGTCGACCCGATGGCCGGGCCGGGCGAGACCATCAGACCGCCGCCTCGAGGAAGCGCTCGTAGCCGTTGGCCTCCAGCTCCTCGGCCAGCTCGGGACCGCCGGACTCGGCGACCCGGCCCGCGACGAACACGTGCACGTGGTCGGGCTTGATGTAGCGCAGGATCCGCGTGTAGTGCGTGATCAGCAGGACACCCTTGCCGTCGCGCTCGCGGAACCGGTTCACGCCCTCGGAGACGACCTTGAGCGCGTCGATGTCGAGGCCGGAGTCGGTCTCGTCCAGGATCGCGACCTTGGGGTCGAGCAGGTCCAGCTGGGCGATCTCGTGGCGCTTCTTCTCGCCGCCGGAGAAGCCCTCGTTGACCGAGCGCTGACCGAAGGTCGGGTCGAGGTTCATCCGCTCGAGCGTGGCGTTGACGTCCTTGACCCAGGTGCGCAGCTTGGGCGCCTCTCCGTCGATGGCCGTCTTGGCGGTGCGCAGGAAGTTCGACACGGACACGCCGGGGACCTCGACGGGGTACTGCATCGCGAGGAAGAGTCCGGCGCGGGCGCGCTCGTCGACCGACATCGCCAGGACGTCGTCGCCGTCGAGGGTGACCGTTCCGCCGGTGATCTCGTAGCGCGGGTGGCCGGCGATCGAGTAGGCCAGGGTCGACTTGCCCGAACCGTTGGGTCCCATGATCGCGTGGGTCTCGCCGTCGTTGATCGTCAGCGTGACGCCCTTGAGGATCTCCTTGGGACCGTCATCGGTCTGAACCTGGACCTGCAGGTCCTTGATCTCCAGGGTGCTCATGTTGGGGTGACTCCGTTCAGAGTGGTCTCCACGTCGACGTACACGTCGTCTCCGCGGACTTCGACAGGGAAGGTGGCAACCGGCTCGGTCGCCGGGAAGGTGGTGGGCTTGCCGGTGCGCAGGTCGAAGGTCGACCCGTGCAGCCAGCACTCGATGGTGCAGTTCGCGACCTCGCCCTCGCTGAGCGAGACTGCGGCGTGCGAGCAGAGGTCCTGCAGGGCGAAGACCTCCTCGCCGTCACGGGCGATCGCGACGTCGTACCGGTCGATCGTGACCGCAAGGGCCTCGTCGGTGGGTACGTCGGCGAGCGCGCACGCGCGTTCGAAGGTCATGCCTGTCCTCGATCGGCCTCGTCCAGCTCGGCGAGCACGTGACGCTGCAGCTCCTCCTCGACCTGGGCCGACAGCTTTGCTGCGACCTCGGGCACGGTGACCCGACGGATCAGGTCGTCGAAGAACCCGCGGACGACGAGCTTGCGGGCCTCGGCCTCGCTGATGCCACGCGAGCGGAGGTAGAAGAGCTGGTTGTCGTCGAAGCGGCCGACCGCCGACGCGT
This sequence comes from Nocardioides sp. Root190, assembly GCF_001428565.1. Lineage (GTDB taxonomy): Bacteria > Actinomycetota > Actinomycetes > Propionibacteriales > Nocardioidaceae > Nocardioides. Next base: position 199,175 of record NZ_LMIA01000012.1, read on the forward strand.
GGCCCGCGCCCTCGATCTCGCCGGTCTCGATCTCCAGGTTGGGGACCGAGTCGGCCTGGCAGCCCTCGGTGAGCACGAGGTTGCGGTTCTCCTCGTAGGTCTCGATGCCTTCGGCGACCTTGCGGATCAAGACGTTGCCGATCCACACGGTGTGCGCCTTGGCGCCCTGCAGCGCACCCTTGTAGACGACGTTGGACTTCGTCTTCGGGGCGTTGTGGTCGACGAACAGGCGGTGCTCGAAGTGCTGACCCGCGTCGGCGAAGTAGAGGCCGAACAGCTCGGCTGATCCACCGGGACCGGCGTAGTCCACGTTGGTGCTGGTGCGGACCAGGTCGCCGCCGAGGGTGAACTCGAACTGGCGCAGCGTGGCGTCGCGACCGACCCGCACGTTGATCTGCTCGGTGTGCACGGCGTCGTCGGCCCAGTCGTTGATGTGCACCAGGTCGAGCTGCGCGCCGTCGCCGACGAGCACCGAGGTGAAGGCGTTGTACGTCGTGCTGCCGGAGTGCTCGATGAGCACGACCGCGCGGGCGTGGTTCCCGATCCGCACGACGACCCGGCCGGCCACGGCCTCCTCGACGGAGGTGCCGTGCAGCTGGATCCGGACGGGGTCCACGACGTCGGCCTCGCTGGCGATGTCCAGCAGCCAGGCCGTGCCGGCGTTCTTCGCCGCGAGGGCGCCGAGGCGGTCGAACGGGGCCGTGCCGCCGAGCGCGACGGCCTCCTCGAGCGGGATCTCGCTCAGCGTGACGCCGTCGGGGAGCTCGATCTTCTGCTCCAGCCGGCCACCGGGAGCGGTGTCCTCGAGGAGCCCGCGCAGCCGCTTGAGCGGCGTGAAGCGCCAGATCTCCTCACGGCCGGACGGCGCGGGGTGCGCCGCCAGGTCGTAGGTGGGCTCGGGGTGGAGGTGACTCTCGACGTGGTCCTGCTCGAGGGCGTCACTGACAACTGCTGCCGACATCAGCCGACGGCTCCTTCCATCTGGAGCTCGATGAGCCGGTTCAGCTCGAGGGCGTACTCCATGGGGAGCTCCTTGGCGATCGGCTCGACGAATCCGCGCACGATCATCGCCATGGCCTCGTCCTGCTCCATGCCACGCGACATGAGGTAGAACAGCTGGTCGTCGGAGACCTTCGAGACCGAGGCCTCGTGACCCATCGAGACGTCGTCCTCGCGGATGTCGACGTACGGGTAGGTGTCGGAGCGGCTGATCTGGTCGACCAGCAGCGCGTCGCAGAGCACGTTGGACTTCGAGCCGTGCGCGCCCTCGTTGATCTGGATCAGGCCGCGGTAGGACGTCCGCCCGCCACCGCGCGCCACCGACTTGCTCAGGATCGAGCTGGAGGTGTTGGGGGCGGCGTGCACCATCTTGGCGCCGGCGTCCTGGTGCTGGCCCTCGCCGGCGAAGGCGATCGACAGCGTCTCACCCTTGGCGTGCTCGCCCATGAGGTAGACGGCGGGGTACTTCATCGTGACCTTGGAGCCGATGTTGCCGTCGACCCACTCCATGGTCGCGCCGGCCTCGCAGACGGCGCGCTTGGTCACGAGGTTGTAGACGTTGTTCGACCAGTTCTGGATGGTCGTGTAACGGCAGCGGCCACCCTTCTTGACGATGATCTCGACGACCGCGGAGTGCAGCGAGTCCGAGGAGTAGATCGGGGCGGTGCAGCCCTCGACGTAGTGGACGTAGGCGTCCTCGTCGACGATGATCAGCGTCCGCTCGAACTGGCCCATGTTCTCGGTGTTGATCCGGAAGTAGGCCTGCAGCGGGATGTCGACGTGCACACCCTTGGGGACGTAGATGAACGAGCCGCCCGACCACACCGCTGTGTTCAGGGCGGAGAACTTGTTGTCACCGACCGGGATCACCGTGCCGAAGTACTCCTTGAAGAGCTCCGGCTGCTCCTTGAGGGCGGTGTCGGTGTCCAGGAACAGCACGCCCTGGGCCTCGAGGTCCTCACGGATCGAGTGGTAGACGACCTCGGACTCGTACTGCGCGGCGACACCGGAGACGAGACGCTGCTTCTCCGCCTCGGGGATGCCGAGCTTGTCGTAGGTGTTCTTGATGTCCTCGGGGAGGTCGTCCCAGGTCGCGGCCTGCTTCTCGCTGGACCGGACGAAGTACTTGATGTTGTCGAAGTCGATGCCTCCCAGGTCCGATCCCCACGTGGGCATGGGCTTGCGGCCGAAGAGCTTGAGGCCCTTCAGGCGCAGGTCGAGCATCCACTCCGGCTCGGACTTCAGGGACGAGATGTTGCGCACGACGTCCTCGCTGAGGCCGCGCTTCGCGTCCGCACCGACGTCGTTCTTGTCGGACCAACCGAACTCGTAGCGACCGATCCCCTTCAGCTCAGGGTTCAGTTCTTCGATCGAGGTCATGACGTGACCTCCTCCTTCTTTGTCGGCGACTGCGATGACGTCGGAGCGGCGGGGATGCAGGTGGTGCACACCCCGTCGCCGTGGGCGATGGTGGCCAGGCGCTGGACGTGGGTTCCGAGGACGCGGCCGATGGCCTCGGTCTCGGCCTCGCACAGCTGGGGGAACTCGTGGGCGACGTGGGACACGGGGCAGTGCTGCTGGCACAGCTGCTCCCCCGCGCTGTGTCCGTTGATCGGCGTCAGCTGGCGCACGGCGGCGGCGTACCCCTCCTCGGAGAAGACCAGCGCCAGCACCTCGGCATCGGACGACTCGGGGTGGGCGGCACGGAGGTCGGGGAACCGGCGTTCGATGAAGGACGCCCGTCGGTCCGCGAACGCACGCACGGCCTGCTCGCCGCCGGTCTCGGCCAGGAAGCGCAGGGCCTCGGTGGCGAGGTCGTCGTACTGCTGCACGAACGCATCGCGTCCGTGACCGGTGAGCGCGAACACCTTGGCCGGGCGACCGCGACCGCGGGCACCCACGGGACGCGGGTCACGGGCATCGATCGCACCGTCGGCCAGCATCTGGTCGAGGTGGCGACGGACGGCGGCAGGAGTCAGCTCCAGCCGCTCGGCGAGGGCCGCAGCAGTGGACGGTCCGTTGACCAGGATCGACTGCGCGACGCGCTGGCGCGTCGGCTGATCGGTGTCCCTGGACATTTCCACAACATCAGTGTGCCGATATTGCAGGGGGTCCTTCAAGCAAGGCCGCCCTTACTGAGGACACCCTGCGAGACGTGGGTCACATCGCGACGTCGGAGGCCCGCCCCGGGGCGGTCTGCCGCAGCCACGCGAGACCTGCGAACGGGAGCACGAGCGGGAGGAAGCCGTACCCCTGGCCGAAGTGGGACCACACGGTCCGGTCCGGGAACAGGTCGGTCGCCAGATAGCTCATCGCGCCCACGGAGAGCACGCCGAGGAGCTCGATGCTCACCGCGATGCCGGCGACACGCCAGCCCGTGCGCCCGCCGAGCAGGAGGCAGGTCGTGGCGACCAGGTAGAGCACGGCGGCGAGGAGCGACAGCGAGTACGCCAGCGGCGCCCGCTCCGGCTCCATGCCGAGTTGGACCGCAGACCTCCCGGTCGCAGCGACGGCGAAGATCCCGTAGACGAAGACGAGGGCGCGGCCCCAGCCCTGGGAGAGCTGGCCGTCGGACAGCGGCCTGGACTCAGCCACGGCCCGCCACCCAGACGTCCCACAGACGGAGCTCGAGCCCGGCCACCGTGGCGACTGCGAGGAGCAGGATCGTGGTCCCGACCCGCGACCGCTCGGCGAGCGAGAAGAAGGCGCCCACGATCGGCACCAGCACGACCGTGACGAGGTAGCTCACGAAGACCGCGCCCTCGACCTCGCGATCGGTGCGGGCCAGCGCGACGGCACCGACGACGAGCTGCGCGACGACCGCGACCTCCAGCACCGCGAGCCCGATGAAGTGCGCGTCCTGGGCCGAACGGTCCCGGACCAGGTCGACGAGCAGCACGATGGCCACCACGCCGGCAATGGCGAGGATCACGCCGTAGGACCAGGAACTCACGGCCGCCAGCGTAGAGCCGAAGTGGCACCCATAGACTCCCCGGGTGCCCGCTGGACCTGCTGGACCTGCCGTTCTCGTCGACGGACTGGTGATGCGATACGGCGACCGTACGGCCGTCGACGGTCTCTCCTTCGAGGTCGAGGCCCACACCATCACCGCGGTGCTCGGGCCCAATGGCGCCGGCAAGACCACGACGCTCGAGACCTGCGAGGGCTACCGCCGGGCGCAGGCAGGCACGGTGCGGGTCCTGGGGCTCGACCCCGTCCGCGAGCGCAGGGCCCTGCTCCCCCGCATCGGGGTCATGCTCCAGTCCGGTGGCGCGTGGAGCGGCGCCCGGGCCGAGGAGATGCTCCAGCACTTCGCGCGGCTGCACGCCCACCCCCTCGACACGGACCTGTTGATGGAGCGGCTCGCCCTCCACGAGTGCGGACGTACGCCGTACCGCCGCCTGTCCGGTGGTCAGCAGCAGCGCCTCGGGCTCGCACTGGCCCTCGTCGGACGACCCGAGCTCGTCTTCGTCGACGAACCCACCGCCGGCCTGGACCCCCAGATCCGGCGCGCCGTGTGGGACCTGCTCGAGGAGCTGCGCACCGACGGCGTCACGGTCGTGCTCACGACGCACTACCTCGAGGAGGCCGAGCGGCTCGCCGACAAGGTGCACATCCTCGACCAGGGCCGGCTCGTCGCCAGCGGATCCCCGCTGGAGCTCACCCGCGGCGGCACGGTCGCCACGATCCGCCTCGTCGTGACCCAGCCCTTCCCGGAGGGCTCCCCCGAGGCCCTGGCCCGCGCGCTCGGTGCCGGGACCGAGCTGAGGATCCTGGACCCCCTGAGCCTGCAGCTCTCCGGGCCCGCCGACGGCTCCACGCTTGCCACCGTCGCCGCCTGGTGCGCCGACCACGACGTCCTGCCCGAGTCGCTGTCCCTGGGGCAGCGCAACCTGGAGGACGTGTTCCTCGAGCTCACCGGTCGGGAGGACTTCGCATGAGCACCCGCCCGACCGGCACCTTCACCCCGGCTCCCGGCGCCGCACCCGTCCTGCGTCAGCTCGTCACCCAGGCCGGCATGGAGGCGCGGCTGATGCTGCGCAACGGCGAACAGCTCCTCATCGCGGTCGTGATCCCCGTGATCGTGCTGATCGGCGCCGTCCGCGGCGCCGAACGGGTCGGCCTCGACCTCGACGGGCGGCCGATCGACGTGCTCACGCCCGGAGTGCTGGCCCTCGCCGTGATGTCCACGGCCTTCACCTCGCTGGCGATCGCGACGGGTTTCGAGCGCAGGTACGGCGTGCTCAAGCGTCTCGGGACCGCTCCGTTGTCCCGGGCCACCCTGCTCGGCGGCAAGGTCGTCGCACTGGTGCTGGTGCAGGTCATCCAGTTCGTCGTGATCGGGGGCGTGGGCCTGGCCCTCGGGTGGTCGGGCCCCGACGGCGTCGGCGCGTGCCTCGCGATCGTGCTGGCAGCCCTGGCCGGCACCGCCGCCTTCGCGTCGCTCGGCATGCTGCTCGCGGGCTCGCTCCGCGCCGAGGCCACGCTCGCCGCGGCCAACCTGGTCTACCTGCTGCTCCTCGCCGGTGGCGCCGTGATCCTGCCCGCCGACGTGTACGGCGGCCTGGGGGACGTCGTGCGCTGGCTGCCCTCGGGCGCGCTCGGTGAGGCCATGCGGGCCGCCTGCGAGAGCACTGTCGCTGTGCGCGACCTCGTCGTCCTCGCCGCCTGGGCCGGACTCGGCTCCGCCCTGACCGCCCGGACCTTCAAGTGGGAGTGAACGTGACCACCCAGACCGAGAGCCGTCTCACGGCCGTCCAGCGTCGCCTCGGCGAGCGGCTGGTGCCCCTCGCGTGGGCCAACCTCGTCGCCAACATCGCCATCGTCGTCACCGGAGGCGCGGTCCGGCTCACCGGATCCGGCCTGGGCTGTCCCACGTGGCCGCGCTGCACCGACGAGTCCTATCTGCCTCACGGCGCCCTCGGCGTCCACGGGGCGATCGAGTTCGGCAACCGGATGCTCACCTACGTCCTCGTCGTGATCGCGGTGGCCTGCTGGCTCGCGGCTCGCGGTCGCGCTGCGGAGCACCCCCTCGCCGTACGCCTCTCGACGATCATCGCGCTCGGCATCCCGGCTCAGGCGCTGCTCGGCGGCGTGACCGTCCTGACCGACCTCAACCCGTGGATCGTCGCGTTCCACCTGCTCGTGTCGATGGCCATCGTCGGTGTGTGCGTGCTCCTGCTCGACCACCTCCGCGGCCCGACCCGCGCCTCCGCTCCCCTGCCACTGCGGCGGGCCGCGCTCGCGACCTTCGCCGTGGGCTGGGCGGTGCTCTACCTCGGCACCGTCGTGACGGGCTCCGGCCCGCACTCGGGTGACCTGGAGTCCAAGCGCACCGGTCTCGACCCCCAGGTGATGTCCCACGTGCACGCGTGGTCGGTCTACGCGCTGGTCGCGCTCACCCTGCTGGTGCTGTGGTGGTCACGTCGTACGGGACTGCTCGTGCTGCACCGTGCTGCACGACTCCTGCTCCTCGTCGAGCTCGCCCAGGGCACCATCGGCTTCTGGCAGTACTTCACCGACCTGCCGGAGATCCTCGTCGGCATCCACATGCTCGGCGCCGGAGTGACCTCTGCGGCCATCACCTGGGTGCTGATCGCCACCCGGGCGCGTCGCTGATCTGCCTGCAGGGCGTCAGCGCAGCAGCGGGTCGATCGCGACCGCGACGAACAGCAGGCTCAGGTAGAGGTTCGAGGAGTGGAACAGCCGCATCGGCTGCAGGAGGCTGAGCTCCTCGGTGGTGCGGGCACGGCGGTGCAGGCCGTGGGCCTGGACCAGGAACACCGCACCGAGCACGGCGGCGACGATCGGGTAGACGAGCCCGGTCTCGGCAACAGGCCACAGGACCAGCGACGTCGCGACCATCACCCAGCTGTAGACGACGATCTGGAAGGCCACGGCCCGGGCCGACTTCACGACCGGCAGCATCGGGACGTCGACCTGCGCGTAGTCCTCGCGGTAGCGCAGCGCCAGCGCCCACGTGTGCGGGGGCGTCCAGAAGAACACGACCATGAACAACACGATCGGGACCCAGGACAGCTCGCCGGTCACGGCCGTCCAGCCGATCAGGGCGGGGAAGCAGCCAGCGATCCCGCCCCAGACGATGTTCTGGGTCGTGCGGCGCTTCAGCAGCATGGTGTAGACGAAGACGTAGAACGCGTTGGCGCTGATCGAGAGCACCGCGGAGAGGGTGTTGACCCAGACCGCGAGGATCACGGTGGACAGCACCGCGAGCACGATGCCGAAGAAGAGGGCGGCGCCCGGCGTGACGATGTGGCGCGGCAACGCCCGGCGACGCGTACGACGCATCTGCTCGTCGATGTCGCGGTCGTAGACACAGTTGAACACCGATGCCGAGCCTGCGGAGAGCGTGCCGCCGATGACGGTGGCCACCACCAGGCCGAGGGGCGGCACGCCACGGGCCGCGAAGAACATGACGGGAACCGTCGTCAGCAGCAGCAGCTCGATCACACGCGGCTTGGTGAGGCCCACATAGGCCATCACCACGTCACGCAGGCTGGCCTTCGGGTCACCCGCGTCGTCGGCGACCAGCTCGGGGCTGGTGGGGTCGACGTAGGTCACGGAGTCCTCGCAAACAGGGAACGACAGCAGTGGAACGGGGCCGAGTGTAGCCCGCCGCTCGCCCGTCCACCGCACCGCTGCCGGTGTCGCGTGCGCCACCGGCCTGAGTAGGCTCGGACCATGATCCATGACCTGGAGTGGACCGACCTCGACCGCAAGGCCGTCGACACGGCGAGAGTCCTCGCGATGGACGCCGTGCAGAAGGTCGGCAACGGCCACCCCGGCACGGCGATGAGCCTGGCGCCGGCGGCCTACCTGCTGTTCCACAAGGTGATGCGGCACGATCCCGCAAACCCCGACTGGATGGGCCGCGACCGGTTCGTCCTCTCCTGTGGTCACTCCTCGATCACGCTCTACACGCAGCTCTTCCTCGGCGGCTTCGGCCTGGAGCTCTCCGACCTCCAGGCGCTCCGCACCTGGGACAGCAAGACCCCCGGCCACCCCGAGTTCGGTCACACCGCCGGCGTCGAGGTCACCACCGGCCCGCTCGGCCAGGGCGTGGCGAACGCGGTCGGGATGGCCATGGCCGCCCGCCGCGAGCGCGGACTCCTGGACCCGGGCGCCGGCGACGGCCCCTCGATCTTCGACCACAAGGTGTACGTGATCGCCTCCGACGGCGACCTCGAGGAGGGCGTCAGCAGCGAGGCGTCCTCGATCGCGGGCACCCAGGAGCTCGGCAACCTCACCGTCATCTACGACGCCAACCGGATCTCCATCGAGGGCGACACCCACATCGCCTTCAACGAGGACGTCGCCAAGCGCTACGAGGCCTACGGCTGGCACGTCCAGACCGTCGACTGGACCGGCAACGACCACTCCGACCTCGCCAACTACGCCGAGGACGTGCCCGCCCTCCACGAGGCCATCCGCGCCGCCGACGGTGTCGACGACAAGCCCTCGCTGATCGTCCTCAAGACCGTCATCGCCTGGCCGGCACCGAGCGCCCAGAACACCGAGGCGGCGCACGGCTCGGCCCTCGGCGCCGACGAGGTGGCGGCGACGAAGTCCGTGCTGGGCTTCGACCCCGAGCTCCACTTCGAGGTCCCCGCCGACGTCCTCGCCCACACCCGCTCGCTCGTCGAGCGCGGCAAGACCTGGGCCGCCGAGTGGGAGGCTGAGCGCGACGCCTGGGCCGCGGCGAACCCGGACGGTGCCGCCCTCCTGCAGCGGATGCGCCAGCGTGCCCTGCCGGACGGCATCGAGGGCGTGCTCCCGACGTTCGAGGCCGACGCCAAGGGCGTTGCCACCCGGGCCGCCTCCGGCAAGGTCATCAACGCCATCGCTCCGGTCATGCCCGAGCTGTGGGGCGGCTCCGCCGACCTCGCCGGCTCCAACAACACCACCATCAAGGACGCCCCGTCCTTCCTGCCGCTCGACCGCTCCGTCGAGGAGTGGAAGGGCGACCCGTACCAGGGCCGCGTGCTCCACTTCGGCATCCGTGAGCACGGCATGGGCGCGATCATGAACGGCATCGCCGTCCACGGCGGGACCCGCGTCTTCGGTGGCACGTTCCTGACCTTCTCCGACTACATGCGCGGTGCCGTCCGGGTGGCCTCGCTGATGAAGGCCCCGGTCATCTACGTCTGGACGCACGACTCCATCGGTCTCGGCGAGGACGGTCCGACCCATCAGCCCATCGAGCACGTCGCCTCCCTGCGCGCCATGCCGGGCCTGGACGTCGTACGACCTGCCGACGCCAACGAGACCGCAGCCGTCTGGCTGCAGGTCCTGCGCAACACGGACCGTCCGGCGGGTCTCATCCTGAGCCGCCAGAACGTCCCGACGTTCCCGCGCGGCGCCGAGGGCTTCGCGACGACCGAGGACGTCGCCAAGGGCGGCTACGTCCTCATCGACGCCGAGGGCGGCGAGCCCGATGTCGTCCTGCTCGCCACCGGTTCCGAGGTCCAGCTCGCCGTCACGGCCCGCGAGCAGCTGAAGACCGAGGGCGTCAACGCCCGGGTGGTCTCGCTCCCCTGCCTCGAGTGGTTCGACGCCCAGACGCAGGCCTACCGCGACGCCGTGATCCCGCCGACCGTCAAGGCCCGGGTGAGCGTCGAGGCCGGCGTGAAGCAGGGCTGGCGCGAGTACGTCGGCGATGCCGGCCGGATCGTCAGCATCGACCACTACGGCGCCAGCGCCGACGCCGGCACGCTGTTCCGCCAGTTCGGCTTCACCCCCGAGGCGGTCGTTGCGGCCGCCAAGGAGAGCATCTCCGCCGCCGGAGCCTGACCGACCGTACGGGCACCCGGTATCCGCAGCACTCTCACGAGGAGGATCCATGACCGATCGACTGAAGGCCCTTGCCGACGCAGGGGTGTCCATCTGGCTCGACGACCTGTCCCGCGAGCGCATCGAGTCCGGCAACCTCGCCGAGCTCGTCGCCAGCTCGTCGGTCGTGGGCGTCACGACCAACCCCACGATCTTCGCCAGCGCGATCGCCAAGGGTGAGCGTTACGACGAGCAGGTCCGCGGCCTGGTCGCGGAAGGCGCGGGCGTCGACGAGGTCATCTTCGCGCTCACGACCCAGGACGTCCGCAACGCGTGCGACATCCTCGCGCCCGTCGCCGCCTCGACCGCAGAGGACGGCCGGGTCTCGATCGAGGTCGAGCCCACGCTGGCCAACGACACCGATGCCACGATCGCCTCTGCGAAGGCGCTGTGGGCCGCGGTCGACCGGCCCAATGCCCTCATCAAGATCCCGGCGACCCTCGAGGGCCTGCCTGCGATCACCGAGGTCATCGCCGCTGGGATCAGCGTCAACGTGACCCTCATCTTCTCCACCGAGCGCTACCGGGCCGTCATGGACGCCTACCTCGCCGGTCTGGAGAAGGCCCAGTCCGCGGGCATCGACCTGTCCACGATCCGCTCGGTCGCGTCCTTCTTCGTCTCGCGCGTCGACACCGACATCGACCCGCGGCTGGAGGCGATCGGCACCGACGAGGCGCTCGCCCTGCGTGGCAAGGCCGCCGTTGCCAACGCCCGTCTGGCCTACGCCGCGTTCCAGGAGGTCACCGCCTCCGAGCGGTGGACCTCGCTCGCCGCCGCCGGGGCGAACACCCAGCGACCGCTGTGGGCATCGACGGGAGTCAAGAACCCGGCGTACCCGGACACCCTCTACGTCACCGACCTGGTGGTCGCCGACACCGTCAACACGATGCCCGAGAAGACCATGCAGGCCTTCGCCGACCACGGCGAGCTCGTCGCGGAGAACGGCGGCGACGCGGTCTCGGGCAAGGCAGCCGAGGCGCAGGCCGTCTTCGACGCGCTGGCTGCCGTCGGGGTCGACCTGGACGACGTCTTCCACGTCCTCGAGACCGAGGGCGTCGACAAGTTCAGGGCGTCGTGGATCGAGCTGGTCGAGACCGTCGAGGCACAGATGGCGGCGTCGACCGGTACGGCCAAGGGCTGAGCACCGTGGGCGCGGCTCCTGTCGATCCACGCTCCACCGCGGCCTGGGCCACCCTGACCCGGCTCGCCGACGACCTCGTACCCGACCTGCGTCGGTGGTTCGAGGTCGACCCCGGCCGCGCCGAGCGGTTCTCGATCACGGGCGGCGACCTGCGGGTCGACCTGTCGAAGAACCTGATCAACGACGACGTCATCGAGGCACTGCTCCAGCTCGCTGACGAGGTCGGTCTCGCCGCCCGCCGCGACGCCATGCTCCGCGGTGACCACATCAACGTCACCGAGGACCGGGCGGTGCTCCACACCGCGCTGCGCCAGCCGGAGGGCGCCCACGTCGAGGTCAACGGCGACGACGTCGTCGACGACGTCCACGAGGTGCTGGGCCGCGTCTACGCCTTCGCCCGCGACGTCCGGTCCGGCGCCTGGACCGGGGTGACCGGGGAGCGCATCCGCACGGTCGTCAACATCGGCATCGGTGGTTCGGACCTCGGACCGGTGATGGCCTACGAAGCCCTCAAGCCGTACGTCCAGGACGGCCTCGAGTGCCGCTTCATCAGCAACATCGACCCGACCGACGCGGCCGACACCCTAGCCGGCCTGGATCCCGCCACCACGCTCTTCATCGTGTCGAGCAAGACCTTCGGCACCCTCGAGACCCTCACCAACGCGCGGCTCTGCCGGACCTGGCTGCTCGACGGCCTGCGTGCCACCGGCGCGATCCCGGACGGTGACGAGGCCGCCGGCTCCGCCGTGGCCAGGCACTTCGTGGCGGTCTCCACCGCACTGGAGAAGGTCGCCGCGTTCGGCATCGATCCTGCCAACGCCTTCGGCTTCTGGGACTGGGTCGGTGGCCGGTACAGCGTCGACTCCGCGATCGGCACCTCCCTCGTCGTCGCGATCGGTCCCGAGAGGTTCGAGGAGTTCCTCTCCGGCTTCCACGCCCTCGACGAGCACTTCCGCTCCACCCCGCTGGAGTCCAACGTGCCGGTCCTGATGGGCCTGATGAACGTCTGGTACGTCAACTTCCTCGGCGCCCAGACCCACGCGGTGCTGCCGTACGCCCAGTCGTTGCACCGCTTCCCGGCCTACCTCCAGCAGCTCACGATGGAGTCCAACGGCAAGAGCGTGCGCTGGGACGGCACTCCGGTCACGACCGCGACGGGCGAGGTGTTCTGGGGAGAGCCCGGCACCAACGGACAGCACGCCTTCTACCAGCTCATCCACCAGGGCACCCGGCTGATCCCGGCCGACTTCCTGGCGTTCGCGACGCCGACCGACCCGCTCGTCGACGGCGAGACCGATGTCCACGAGCTCCTGCTGGCGAACTTCTTCGCGCAGACCCGGGCACTGGCGTTCGGCAAGACGGCCGACGAGGTCCGGGCGGAGGGCACGACCGAGCAGCTCGTCCCCGCGCGGGTGTTTCCGGGCAACCGGCCGACGACGTCGATCATGGCGCCGTCCCTCACCCCGTCCGTGCTGGGCCAGCTGATCGCGCTCTACGAGCACATCACCTTCACCCAGGGCGTCGTGTGGGGCATCGACAGCTTCGACCAGTGGGGTGTCGAGCTGGGCAAGCAGCTCGCCCTGCAGATCGCGCCGGCGCTCTCGGGCGACGACGACGTGCTGGGCGCCCAGGACGCGTCGACCCAGGCCCTCATCCGCTACTACCGGGAGCACCGCTCACGATGACCGATCTCAGCCAGCGACCCGATCCTCTCGTCGAGGTCCATGACGACGCAGGCGCCCTCGCCACCGCCATCGCCGGAGAGCTCCTCAACCGGATCGCCGATGCCCAGGCAGCGGGCCACATCCCCGACATCGGCCTCACCGGAGGCACCATCGCCGAGGCGGTCCACCGCGAGGTCGCGCGGATGGCTCCGGCCTCGGGCGTCGACTGGGGCGCGGTGCGGTTCTACTTCGGGGACGAGCGCTTCGTGCCCGCCGGATCGCCGGACCGCAACGCCGGGCAGGCGCGGGCGGCCTTCCTCGACGAGGTCGGCGCGACCCGCGTGCACGAGGTGCCGGCGAGCGACGAGTCCGACAGCGCCGAGAGCGCCGCGGCGGCGTACGCCGAGACGGTGCGCGCCACCGGTGGCGGCTCCTTCGACGTCCTGATGCTCGGTGTCGGGCCCGACGGACACATCGCATCCCTCTTCCCGGGGCATCCGGTGCTCGATGCGACCGATGCCATCGCCGCCGCCGTGCACGACTCTCCCAAGCCTCCGCCCGACCGCGTCACACTGACGTTCGAGGCGTTGAACCGGTCGCGCGCCGTGTGGTTCCTGGTCAGCGGCGAGAGCAAGGCCGATGCCACCCGTCGGGCGCTGGCCGACGAGGGCTCCGTCGCGGAGACGCCGGCCCGCGGCGTTCGCGGCGAGATCGAGACCACGTGGTTCCTCGACTCCGACGCCGCCAGCCAGCTCTGACGCACCCTCGGGCCTGTCGCCCCGACCGCCCCACAGGACACCGGATCGGCCTCTCGGGATCCACAACGCCCCCGGCGCACGTGTCCCTCCACAGCGACCGCTGACCTCGCAGACCTGCGACGTCGCGGTCGCCGAGGATCCCGACATGAGCACTCGACCACCCCTCGGCCTGTTGGCCCTGGTCCTCCTGACTCTTCTCGTCCTCGCACCCACCGCACCGGCCGACGCCGAGCGTCTCGGGCCAGGGCGCCCGGACCAGCCCGCCTTCTCCGGGTACACGACCCGCGCCGGACACGAGCTCGGCATCGCCGCGCTCGCCGACGGCACCATCGGCATCTGCCTCGACACCGGCACCAGGCTCTGGCCGCGCCGCTCGACCCGCGCCACGACGGTCACTGATCCGGTCGTCGGCTACCTCCTCTCCACCACGCTGGGGCCTGCCCGCCGCGACGGCGCCCTGGCCACCGCCCTGTGGTGGGTGGTCGGCAAGGAACGCGGACTCAACTCCCAGCCACGGAGGATGACGTCTCGTCTGGCCGAGCTCCGACGCGAGAGCCCGGGCCTGCACCGCAAGGTCCTGACAGCAGCGCGGACGTTGCTCGCCGACGCGCGACGTCACGCGGCACCGGCGTCCGGGTACCGCGCCACCCCTCCCCGACTGACCTCCGAGGGACGCACCGGCACCGTCGGCGGACTCGGGATCCGGTCGGCCGCCGGCCGGTGGGTGCCCGGCATCAGGATGGAGATCACGTTGACCGGCGCGACCTTCACCGACGGGAGGTCGTCCAGGACCGTGACCACCACGACGAGGGCATCGGAGTCGGCGTGGCACCGGATCGACGGCGAGGCCGTCACCGTCCGCGTGCGCTACACCGGCGTGCCCGAGCACCGCTACCGGCTGCACCGCTCCGGCGCACGCTTCCAGCGGGTCGCTGCGTCGGCGGGGACCCGGGCCCTCACCACGAGCGCGCGCACGGCGGAGCTGCCGACTCCGTCCCTCACCACCCGTGTGAACCTCCAGCGGGCACTGTCCGGCGACGTCCTCGTGGACGCCGTCACCGTCCGTGGCACGGGCGGTGCGAAGGTCGCCGGTGAGTGGCGCCTGCTCGGACCGGTCCGACCCGACAGTGGCCTGCGCTGCCGTGCCGTCCGCTGGACGGGCGCGCCGGTGGCCGGTCGGGGAACCTTCTCCGTCACCGGCGACACCACCGTGCACGTGGGACGCACGCGCGTCCTGCGCGGTGGGTGCTACACCTACCAGGAGCGACTGACGGCGTCGGCCCGGACCATGGCGACGGCGTGGACACCCGCCGGGCTGGTCGAGGAGACCTCACTCGTCAGGCCCCGGCCGCCGGCCGTTCCCACGCACCCGGTGGTCGACACCGGCGGACAGGGAGCCGGTCGGTCCACCAGCGGGGCCACAGCGCGACTGCGCGCTCCCACGGCCCGGGTGTCGGCTCGTCTGAGTGGCGTGGACTTCCGCCGGTCGGTGCTCACTGCTCCCGTACGTCGCACTGACGCCGGCATCTGGCGCGAGGGCGCTCGGCTGTCGGCCCTCGTCGGCACCACCGTGGTGGTCGGCCACGTCTCGGACCGACGCGACCGGCCCGGTGTCTTCCACCGGCTGCGGCGCCTCGACGTCGGTGACCGACTGACCACCACCGATGCCGGGGGTTCGAACCTCACCTGGCGCGTGGTCCGGGTCCGGACCGTCGATCGCCGACGACTGCCGCGTTCCCTGTTCTCGCAGGGCATCGCGCGACGACTGGTGCTGATCACGTGCACCGACCGGGTCAGGACCTCAACAGGAGGCTTCCACTACAGGAAGAACCTCGTCGTCGAAGCGGTCCCGTACTGACGAGACCACGACGAAGCAGCGCCGGGGCGCCACCCGTCAGAAGACGACGTCGCCCGACTTGCGGCGGGACCGCAGGAGCTGGATCGCCTCGTCGAGGATGACCTCGGCCTCCTTGTCGGAGCGGCGCTCCTTCACGTAGGCGAGGTGCGTCTTGTAGGGCTCGATCTTCGGAGGCGGCGGGGCATTCTCCGAGTCGAGGCCACCGGGAAGACCGCACTTCGGGCAGTCCCAGGAGTCCGGGACGTTGGCCTCGACGGAGAACGTGATCACCGAACGGTGGCTGTTCACGCAGAAGTAGGTCACCGCCTGGCGCGGAGCCGCCTCACCACGCTCGGCCTCGCCCATGGGACCCGCACCGACGCGACTGCCACGAATCGCGTTTCCACCACCAGCCAACGGAGTTTCTCCTCAAGATCAAGCGGCCCGGTGTTCCACGGGCCAGCTGCAGTCGGTCAGTTCTGATAGGCGAGCAGCAGTCCGAGCGCGATGACGCACGCGAACCAGATGACGCCGATGCCAATGGTGAAGCGGTCGAGGTTGCGCTCGGCGATCGAGGAGCCGCCGAGGGAGCTCGACGTACCACCACCGAACATGTCCGAGAGTCCACCGCCACGACCCTTGTGCAGCAACACCAGGAGGATCAGCATGAGGCTCGTGATCACGAGCAGCACAGTCAGAAGCGTCGACACGCGAGGAATCCTACGTCAGGCCCGGATCTAGGGGAGAACCGGCATGTCGTAGAAGCGGCAGATGCCGCCGAACTCGTCGACCTGCAGGCTTGCTCCACCCACCAGGGCGCCGTCCACGTCGGCCTTCGCCATGATCCCGGCGACGTTGGCAGCCTTCACGGAGCCGCCGTAGAGGACGCGCACGGAGTCGGCGGCCTCGGCCCCGAAGGACTCCTTGATCTGGCCCCTGATCGCCGCACAGACCTCCTGTGCGTCCTCGGGAGTGGCGACCTCGCCGGTGCCGATGGCCCACACGGGCTCGTAGGCGATGACGAGCGAGGCGACCTGCTGCGCACTGAGTCCCGCGAGCGAGCCCTCCACCTGGGCCATCGTGTGCGGCACGTGCTCGCCCGCCTGGCGGATCTCGAGACCCTCACCGACACACACGATGGGGATGATGTTCTCGCCGAGCGCGGCCTTGGCCTTGGCGTTGACGATCTCGTCGGTCTCGTTGTGGAACTGGCGCCGCTCGGAGTGGCCGACCACGACGTAGGAGCAGCCGAGCTTGGCGAGCATGCCCGCCGAGATCTCGCCGGTGTAGGCGCCGCTGGCATGCGCAGAGACGTCCTGGGCGCCGTACTTGATGGACAGGCGGTCGCCGTCCACCAGCGTCTGCACCGAACGGATGTCGGTGAACGGCGGGATGACCGCCACGTCGACCTTGGCGTAGTCGTGGCGCTTGTCGGACAGCGTCCAGGTGAGCTTCTGGACCAGCACCACGGCTTCGGCGTGGTTGAGGTTCATCTTCCAGTTGCCCGCCATCAGCGGGGTACGGGTCGCGTTGCTCATCAGTCCTCCAGAACTGTGATGCCGGGGAGGTCCTTGCCCTCGAGGTATTCGAGGCTGGCACCTCCGCCGGTCGAGATGTGGCCGAACGCGGCCTCGTCGAACCCGAGGGTGCGGACGGCGGCAGCGGAGTCGCCACCACCGACCACGGACAGTCCGTCGATCGCGGTGAGCGCCTTCGCCACGGCGCGGGTGCCCTCGGCGAAGGCCAGCTGCTCGAACACGCCCATGGGCCCGTTCCAGAACACGGTGCGCGCATCGGCCAGGGCGGCTGCGAAGGCAGCTGCCGACTCGGGGCCGATGTCGAGACCCAGCGCGTCGGCGGGGATCTCCGTGGCCGGCACGACCCGTGCCGATGCCTCGTCGCCGAAGCTGTCGGCCACGACGATGTCGGTCGGGACGAGGATCTCGACGCCGAGCTCAGCGGCTCGCGCCCGGTAGGCGCGCACGGTGTCGAGCTGGTCCTCCTCGAGCAGGCTCTTGCCGACCTCGAGGCCGTCGGCCTTGAGGAAGGTGAAGACCATGCCGCCGCCGATGAGCAGCTTGTCGGCCTTGCCGAGCAGGTTGTCGATCACACCCAGCTTGTCCGAGACCTTGGAACCGCCCAGGACGACGGCGTAGGGCCGCGCCGGGTCGTCGGTGAGCCGCCTCAGGACGTCGATCTCGGCGGCCACGAGGGCACCCATCGTGTGCGGCAGCCGCTGCGCGACGTCGTACACGCTGGCCTGCTTGCGATGCACGACACCGAAGCCGTCGGACACGAAGGCATCGGCCAGCCCGGCGAGCTGGTCGGCGAAGGCACCCCGCTCGGCGTCGTCCTTGCTCGTCTCCCCGGCGTTGAACCGGACGTTCTCCAGGAGCGCGACCTGGCCGTCGCCCAGGGCCGCGACCACCTCCTGGGCGGAGGCGCCGACGGTGTCGGTGGCGAAGGCCACCGGAGCGCCCAGGAGCTCGGCCAGGCGGACGGCAACGGGCCCGAGGGAGTACGCCGGGTCCGGCTCCCCCTTCGGTCGACCGAGGTGGGCCGTGACCACGACGCGGGCGCCGGCCTCGGCGAGCGCCCGGATCGTCGGCACGCTGGCCCGGATCCGTCCGTCATCGGTGATGGTCGTCCCGTCGAGCGGGACGTTCAGGTCCGAGCGGACCAGGACGCGTTGGCCGCCGATCGTGCGCAGGAATTCCGGGTCGAGTCCGTTGTTGTCCGTCACAAGCGTCAGAGCGTAGCGCCGACGTGCACGATCAGGTCGGCGAGGCGGTTGGAGTAGCCCCACTCGTTGTCGTACCAGCCGGCGACCTTGACCTGGTTGCCGATCACCTTGGTCAACGGGGCGTCGAAGATGCACGACGCCGGGTTGGTGACGATGTCGGACGACACGATCGGGTCGGTGGAGTAGACGAGGAAGCGACCGTCCGCGGCGGCCCGGACGATCTCGTTGACCTCCTCGACGGACGTCTCACGCGAGGCCTCGAAGGTCAGGTCGGTCAGCGAGCCGGTCGGGGTCGGGACCCGCAGCGCGTAGCCGTCGAGCTTGCCCTTCAGCTCCGGCAGCACCAGGCCGATGGCCTTCGCCGCACCGGTCGAGGTCGGCACGATGTTGATCGCCGCGGCGCGGGCGCGGCGCAGGTCCGAGTGGATGTTGTCCTGGAGGTTCTGGTCGGCCGTGTAGGCGTGCACGGTCGTCATCAGGCCCTTGACCAGGCCGAGGCCGTCGTTGAGCGCCTTGGCCATCGGGGCGAGGCAGTTGGTGGTGCACGAGGCATTCGAGATCACCGTGTGGGCGGCGCCGTCGTACCGCTCGTGGTTGACGCCCATCACGATCGTGATGTCCTCGTTGGAGGCGGGCGCGGAGATGATGACCTTCTTGGCTCCCCCGCCGTCGACGTGGGCGCGCGCCTTGGTCGCGTCGGTGAAGAAACCGGTCGACTCCACGACGACGTCGACGCCCAGGTCGCCCCAGCCGAGGGCCGCGGGGTCGCGCTCGGCGAAGGCCCTGATCTCCGTGCCGTCGACGATGATCGAGTTGTCCGTCGAGGTGACCTCGACGCCCAGTGGACCGAGGATCGAGTCGTACTTCAGCAGGTGCGCGAGGGTGGCGTTGCCGGTCAGGTCGTTGACACCGACGATCTCGATGTCGGCCCCGCTTGCCCGCACTGCGCGGAAGAAGTTGCGGCCGATCCGGCCGAATCCGTTGATGCCTACGCGGACAGTCACCGTGGGTGCTCCTCTGTTGTGTCAGATGTGTGGCGCGATGTGTGACGCAGATCATGCGTCACCCACGACCCTATCCGGGCACGCCTCGTCACCGCTGCCCGCCGTCCGCGATACGGGCAGGTAACAACACAAACAAACACAAAGCCACATTCGAGGCAGGCGGACCTGCTCAGACCTGCTCGAACCTGCTCAGGCG
Organism: Nocardioides sp. Root190; assembly: GCF_001428565.1. Classification (GTDB taxonomy): domain Bacteria; phylum Actinomycetota; class Actinomycetes; order Propionibacteriales; family Nocardioidaceae; genus Nocardioides. Next base: position 218,367 of record NZ_LMIA01000012.1, read on the forward strand.
TCGCCGGCGAGCATCTCGGCGGTCAGCGATGCCTCGGTGTCCGGAACGCCGAGGTCCTCGGCGCGCTTGTCGGCCATCGCCAGGAGGCGGCGGATCCGGCCGGCGATCGCGTCCTTGGTGAGCACGGGCTCGTGGAGCTGGCCGAGCTCCTCGAGGGAGGCCTGCTTGTGCTGGAGCCGCAGCTCCCCCGCCATCCGCAGGTGGTCGGGGACCTCGTCGCCGAGGATCTCCATCGCCCGGTCGACCCGGGCGCCGGCCGTCACGGCAGCACGGGCGGAGCGGCGAAGGTTGGCGTCGTCGAAGTTGGCGAGCCGGTTGGCGGTCGCGCGGACCTCACGCCGCATGCGGCGTTCCTCCCAGGCCATCAGGGTCTCGTGCGCACCGAGCCGGGTCAGCAGCTGACCGATCGCGTCGCCGTCGCGGATGACCACGCGGTCGACGCCGCGGACCTCGCGGGCCTTGGCCTGGATGCCGAGCCGACGGGCCACGCCGACCAGCGCCAGGGCGGCCTCGGACCCCGGGCAGGTGACCTCCAGCGAGGATGAGCGGCCGGGTTCGGTCAGCGAACCGTGGGCGAGGAAGGCACCGCGCCAGGCGGCGACCGCGTCGCACGCGCCTCCGGACACGACGGCCGGCGGCAGTCCGCGCACCGGACGCCCGCGCTGGTCGAGCAGCCCGGTCTGGCGCGCGAGGGCTTCGCCGTCCCGTGCTACCCGCACGATGTAGCGGCTCCCCTTGCGCAGTCCGTTGCCCTGGACCATCACGACGTCCGAGCTCTGGCCGTAGATCTCCGAGATGTCCCGGCGCAGCCTGCGGGCGGCGGCACCGGTGTCCAGCTCGGCTTCGACCACGATCCGGCCGGCGACGATGTGCAGGCCGCCGGCGAAGCGCAGCGTGGAGGCGACCTCGGCCTTGCGACAACACACCTTGGTGACCGACGTACTGGCCAGTTCTGCCTTCACCTGTGCCGTCATCGCCATGCGCACGATCCTCCCACGCTGGTCAACAACCCTCGGCGGCGCATCAGGACGCCGGGGATGTGCCCGTTCCCGGGTCAGCCCGCGGCGAAGATCCGCCCGTAGGCCGCTGCGAGCTTGAGCGGATCGTGCCGCGGGGTGCCGTCGTCGGCGGCGACGTCGTCGAGGACCAGCCGCGCTCCGAGCACGCGACACATCTCGTCGAGCTCGGTGAGGCCGGTGCCGACCGACGTGCGATCAGCCAGGACGGTGTGGATGGCGAGGTCGGGCGCGTGCTCCGCCAGGACGGCGAGGTGGTCGGCCGGGCCGAACCCGCCGGTCTCGCCTGCCTGCTCCTCGAGATTGAGTACGACGACGAGGCGGGCGTCCGTGCTGACCAGGGCCTCACGCAGGGCGGGCACCAGCAGGTGCGGCAGGACCGAGCTGAACCAGGACCCGGGCCCGAGCACGGCCCAGTCGGCCTCGGTGATCGCCTGGACCACGGCCGGGCTCACCTCGGGGCGGGCAGGCTCCAGGGCGATCGAGGCGATCACGCCGTCCGTGGTGGCGACCTCGACCTGGCCCCGCACGGTGGTCAGCAGGTCCGGATCGGTCGCGACGAGGCCGCGCACCTCGGCGGTGATGTCCATCGGTGCCAGCGCCATGGGCAGCACCCGGCCGCGGGCGCCGAGCAGCCGCCCCACCAGGTCGAGCGCGTCGACGTGGTCGCCGAGCAGCTCCCACAGGCCGACGATCAGCAGGTTGCCGACGACGTGGCCCCTCATCTCGCCGTCGCCCTCGAACCGGTGCTGGAGCACCCGGGCCCAGGTGTCGCCCCACTCGTCGTCTCCGCAGAGCGCGGCCAGGGCCATCCGCAGGTCCCCCGGCGGCAGGACGCCGAACTCGCCACGGAGCCGGCCGGACGAGCCGCCGTTGTCGGCGACCGTCACGACTGCGGTGAGCTCGTCCACGGTGAGGTCGTCGAGGAGGTGACGCAGGGCGCTCAGTGATGCGTGCAGTCCGTGGCCGCCTCCCAGGGCGACGACGGCCTGTGCCCTCAGCTCATTCACGACCGAGGTCGCGGTGGATCACGCGGGCGACGTGGCCCAGCTCGGCGAGACGACGGGGGATCTCCTCGCTCATCGCCACGCTGCGGTGCTTGCCGCCGGTGCACCCGATGGCCACCCGCATGAACCTCTTGCCCTCGCGCAGGTAGCCCTCCGCGACACCGGCGAGCAGGGGGACGTAGGAGTCCAGGAACTCCTCGGCCCCCGGACGGGCCATCACGTAGGCCGAGACCTCGCCGTCCTGGCCGGTGCGCGGCCGGAGCTCGGGCACCCAGTGCGGGTTGGGGAGGAACCTCATGTCGGCGAGGTAGTCGGCGTCGACCGGGATGCCGTACTTGAAGCCGAAGCTGATCACCGTGACCCGCAGCCGCGCGGTCTCGGCGGTCCCGAAGGACTCGGCGATCCGGTCGGTCAGCTGGTGGACGTTGAGGCTGCTGGTGTCGATCACCAGGTCGGCCTCGGAGCGCAGGTCGGCGAGCACCACCCGCTCCCGCTGGAGGCCGTCCAGCAACCGGCCGCCCTGCTGCAGCGGATGCGGTCGGCGCGCTGCCTCCTGGCGCCGCACGAGCACCTCGTCCGTGGCGTCCAGGAACACCAGGCTCGTGTCACGTCCGGTGGCCCCGTGGGCGAGGGCGCTGCTCAGCCCCTGGAAGAAGGAGCCCGACCGGACGTCGACCACGACGGCGACCGGCTGCGCCGGGCCGTGGCTCTCGTCGACGAGACGGACGACGTCGGCCAGCAGGGTGGGCGGGAGGTTGTCGACCACGAAGTAGCCGAGGTCCTCGAGCTCCTTCGCGGCAGTGCTGCGTCCGGCACCGGTCATGCCGGTGACGACGACGAGCTGTCCAGGCGTGCTCTCGGTCATGGTCGTCATTGTGGTGCAGCCTTGCGTCGGCCGGCTGCCCCGGTGTCGTCCTGCGCCAGCGCGTCCTTGATCGACTGGGCCGTCCGGGGGCCGACCCCGGGCACCGCAGCGATCTCCTCCACCGTCGCGGCCCGGAGCTTGCGGAGCGAGCCGAAGTGGCGCAGCAGTGTCTTGCGGCGCACCTCTCCCAGACCCGGGACCCCGTCGAGCACGCTCTCGACCATCGACTTGGACCGCCGGTTGCGGTGGTGCGCGATCGCGAAGCGGTGCGCCTCGTCCCGCACGCGCTGCAGGAGGTAGAGGCCCTCGGACGTGCGCGGGAGGATCACGGGATCCTCGGCGACGCGGCCGTCGGGACCGACGACCCAGACCTCCTCGAGGCGCTTCGCCAGCCCGCAGACGGGGATGTCGTCGATGCCGAGCTCGTCGAGGGCGCGCTGGGCCGCGGCGACCTGCGGGGCTCCGCCGTCGACGACCACCAACCCCGGCGCGTAGGCGAACTTGCGTGGCCGGCCGGTGTCGGGGTCGATCAGCATCGGGCCGGAGCCGGTCTCGGGGTCGCCGGGCTTGAGCTCCGAGCGCGCCTGCTCGTCGAGGAGCCGCTTGAACCGCCGGGTGATCACCTCGTGCATCGCGGCGACGTCGTCGGAGCCCTCCTGGTCGCGGATCACGAACCGGCGGTACTCCCCCTTGCGTGACAGCCCGTCCTCGAACACGACCATCGACGCGACGATCTCGGTGCCCTGCATGTGGGAGACGTCGTAGCACTCGATCCGCAGCGGCGCCTCGTCGAGCTCGAGTGCCTCCGCGATCTCGGCGAGCGCACGGTTGCGGGTGGTCAGGTCGCTGGCGCGCCTGGTCTTGTGCAGCACCAGCGACTCCGTGGCGTTGCGCCCGACCGTCTCCTGGAGCGCCTTCTTGTCGCCCCGCTGCGGGACCCGGATCTCCACGCGGGACCCGCGCAGGTCGGACAGCAGCTGCTCGAAGGTCGCACTCTCGGGCGGCAGCTCGGGCACGAGGATCTCCCGCGGCACCGCGTCGCGAGCGTCCTCGGGAGCCACGCCGGCGTACAGCTGGAGCAGGAAGTCCTCGACCAGTGCCGAGGTGTCGCCGTCGTCGGTGCGGTCGGCCACCCAGCCGCGCTGACCGCGGATCCGGCCGCCACGCACGTAGAACACCTGCACCGCGACCTCGAGCGGGTCCTCGGCGAGGGCGATGACGTCAGCGTCCGAGCCGTCGCTGAGGACCACGGCCTGCTTCTCCAGCGCCTTGTTCATCGCGCCGAGGTCATCGCGCAGCCGCGCGGCCTTCTCGAAGTCCAGGGCATCGGAGGCGGCGTACATCTCCTGCTCGATGCGCTTGGTGAACTGCTTGGTCCGCCCGGCCATGAAGTCGCAGAAGTCCTCGACGATCTCGCGGTGCTCGTCGGGTGACACGTTGCCCACGCAGGGGGCGGCGCACTTGTCGATGTAGCCGAGCAGGCAGGGCCTGCCGATCTGGCCCGACCGCTTGAAGACGCCGTTGCTGCACGAGCGCATCGGGAACACGCGGAGCAGGATGTCGACGGTCTCGCGGATCGCCCAGGCGTGGCCGTAGGGACCGAAGTAGCGGGTGCCCTTGCGCTTGGCGCCGCGACCCACCATCACCCGCGGGAACTCCTCGGAGACCGTGACGGCCAGCCAGGGGTAGGACTTGTCGTCGCGGTACTTCACGTTGAAGCGCGGGTCGTACTCCTTGATCCAGGAGTACTCCAGCTGCAACGCCTCGACCTCGGTCTTGACGACCGTCCACTCCACCGACCGCGCCGTCGTCACCATCGTCGCGGTGCGCTGGTGGAGGTTGCCGATGTCCTGGAAGTACGACGACAGCCGGGACCGGAGGTTCTTGGCCTTGCCGACGTAGACGACCCGGCCCTTCGCGTCACGGAACCGGTAGACCCCCGGCTGGGTCGGGATCGAGCCGGGCTCGGGCCGATAGCTCAGGGCGGGTGACACGTGCGCCAGCCTACGGAGATGCACCGACACCCTCATATCGGGCAATGTCACGTGACATACTCGACCTATGGGTTGTCGTGACCTCTACGGGTATCCACTCACCACCAGTCGCCAGGCCGCCGAGGCCTACCGCGACGGCGTCGGCGACCTCCTGCGACTGCGCGCCGGTGCGGCGGGGAGGATCGCCTCCTCCGTCGCGCTCGACCCTACGTTCGCCATCGGTCACGCGACCCTCGCGCTGCTGGGCCACGAGATGTGCGTGCAGGTCGACATCGAGTCCCGGCTGGTCGACGCGCGGCTCCACGCCGGACGGGCCACCGAACGCGAGCGCAGCCACGTGCACGCCGTGCAGCGTCACCTGCAGGGCGACTCCCTCCCCCTCGTGGCCCACGTGGCGGCGTACCCGCTCGACGCGGTGCTGCTCTCCGTCGCGATGCCGACGATCGCGTTCGCCGGGGTCACCGAGGTCCCGGAGCAGGCATGGAACATCGTCGAGCAGGCCGCACCGGCGTACGGCGACGATCCCTGGATCAACGGCCTGCTCGCCTTCGTCCGTCAGGAGCAACGACGTTTCGACGACGCGATGGACCTCGCGTGCCGCTCCCTGCTCGTCGAGCCGTCCGGCGGCCACGCGGCCCACGCCCGGGCCCACGCGCACTACGAGACCGGCGACCACGCGGCAGGCCTGGCCTGGATGGACGACTGGGTCGTGGGTGAGGGCGCGGCGACCGACAGCATCACCCACTTCGCCTGGCACGCGGCGCTGCACGAGCTCTCGCTCGGCGACCTCGACGCCGTACGACGTCGCTACGAGACCCAGCTCCAACCGCGGCACGCGGTCGGCTGCCGGGCGCTGGTCGACACCGGCTCCCTGCTGTTCCGGTGGGCGCTCACGCCCGACGGCGTGGACGCACCAGCCATGGACGAGGTCGTCGCGCTGACTGGTCGACACGTCCTCGAGGAACCGGCCACGGCCTTCCTCGGGATGCACTCGGCGGTGGCCCTGCTCGCCGTGGGCGACGACGCGGGCCTGGAGCGGCTGGGCGCCTGGAGCGCCCGCAACCCGAACCCGACCCACCGCGAGGTCCTCGCTCCCCTCGCCGGCGCGCTGCGGCTGCTGACCCGAGGGCGCTGGAGCGAGGGCGCCGACCGCCTCGCGGAGCTGACCCCGCACTGCTGGCGCCTCGGTGGTTCCGACGCCCAGCGCGAGCTCGTCGAGGAGACCCGGATCGCCGCACTCCTGCGAGCCGGTCGGTACGACGAGGCGCGCGCCCTGCTGGACGCGCGCCTGGACCGTCGACCGGCGGTGCGTGACCGCCGCTGGCGGGAGTCCGCCCTGCGGTCAGGCAGCGAGGATCTTGTCGCCGCTCACGTCGATCTCGACCTTGCTGAGCGCTGAGGGCGCCGGTCCGCCCTCGACCTCGCCGCTGTCGGCGGAGTAGGACGAGCCGTGGTTGGCGCAGAGGATCTTGCCGTCGGCCACCGAGGTCACCGTCAGGCTCTGGTGCGTGCAGACGGCCGTGAAGGCGCGGAAGGTGCCCTCCACGGGCTGGGTGATGACGATCTTCTCGGCCGTCAGGATCAGACCGCCGCCGACCGGGATCTCGCTGGTCGAGGCGAGCTCGGCGCCGGCATCGACCTCGGCGCTCGCGCCGTCGTCGCCCGAGTCGCTCCCGGCGCAACCGGCGAGGGCTGCGGCCACACCGAGCGCGCCGAGACCCGAGAAGACGATCCGGCGGTTGACGAGCGGCCCGCTCATGCCTTGACCACCTGGTCGCCGCTGACGGTCACGGCGACCTCGGCCAGTGCCGACGGAGCGGGGCCACCCTTCACGGCGCCGTCCTCGGCGGAGAAGCTGCTGCCGTGGCACGCGCAGGCGATCGAGTTGTCGCTGACCGAGGTGACCAGGCAGCCCTGGTGGGTGCAGAGCGCGGAGAACGCCTTGAACTCCCCCTCCGAGGGCTGGGTCACCACGAGGGAGGCGTCCTTGAGGATCACGCCACCGCCGACGGGGACCTCCGAGGTCGCCACCAGCCCGTCGCCCGCAGGAGCACCGGTGGCCGCAGTGGTCGTCTCTGCCGCCGTGGGCGAGGTGGAGGTGGCCGGGGCCGTCGGCGAGCTCGTTGCCGGGTCTGCCGCCGAGGAACCACCGTCGTCGCCGCACGCGGCGAGGAGGGGGACTCCGACGCCGAGGGTTGCTGCTCCGGTCAGGGCACCGCGCCTGCTGAGGGGGGCTGTCATGGCGTCAGGCTACGGGCCCTTCCTGAGGAGTGGCTATGACCTGGATGTGGCCGCGGCCTTCTTCCGGGTGCGCTTCTTCGGCGTGGTCGGTTGAGCGGCTCCGCGACCGGCGAGCATCGGCTTGAGGAACTGCCCCGTGTAGCTCGACGCGACCGCAGCGATGTCCTCGGGCGTGCCCTCGGCCAGCACCGTGCCACCCCGCGATCCACCCTCGGGTCCCATGTCGATGATCCAGTCCGCGGTCTTGATGACATCGAGGTTGTGCTCGATCACCAGCACCGTATTGCCCTTGTCGACCAGGCTCGACAGCACGCCGAGGAGCTTGCGGATGTCCTCGAAGTGCAGGCCGGTGGTCGGCTCGTCCAGGACGTAGACGGTGCGCCCGGTCGACCTCTTCTGGAGCTCGGCGGCCAGCTTGACGCGCTGGGCCTCGCCGCCGGACAGGGTCGTCGCCGGCTGCCCCAGCCGGACGTAGCCGAGACCCACCTCGACGAGCGTCTTCATGTGCCGCGCGATCGCCGGGACCGCTCCGAAGAACTCGAGCGCCTCCTCGATCGGCATGTCGAGGATCTCCGCGATGGTCTTGCCCTTGTAATGGACCTCGAGCGTCTCGCGGTTGTAGCGGGCGCCGTGGCAGACCTCGCACGGGACGTAGACGTCCGGCAGGAAGTTCATCTCGATCTTGATGGTTCCGTCACCGGCGCAGGCCTCGCAGCGTCCGCCCTTGACGTTGAAGGAGAAACGGCCCTGCTGGTAGCCACGCATCTTCGCCTCGGGCGTCTGCGCGAACAGCTTGCGCACGTGGTCGAAGACGCCGGTGTACGTCGCCGGGTTGGAGCGCGGGGTCCGACCGATCGGTGACTGGTCGACGTGGATGACCTTGTCGACGTGGTCGAGGCCGGTGATCTTCTGGTGCCGACCCGGAATCGCCCGGGCGTTGTAGATCTGCTTGGCGAGCGAGGTGTAGAGGATGTCGTTGACCAGCGTGGACTTCCCGGAGCCGGAGACCCCGGTCACCGCACAGAAGACGCCGAGCGGGAAGCTGACGTCGACGTCCTGGAGGTTGTGCTCGCGGGCGCCGTGGACGGTGAGCTCGCGACCGGCGGTCCGCGGACGGCGTACCTCCGGGACGGGGATCTCGCGGCGACCGGAGAGGTACTGCCCGGTCAGCGAGTCCGGGTGCTCGAGGAGCCCCTTCACCGTGCCGGAATGGACCACCTGTCCGCCGTGCTCGCCGGCGCCGGGGCCGATGTCGACGACCCAGTCGGCGACCTTGATGGTGTCCTCGTCGTGCTCGACGACGATCAGGGTGTTGCCGAGGTCCTTGAGCCGGACCAGGGTCTCGATCAGCTTCTGGTTGTCGCGCTGGTGCAGGCCGATGGAGGGCTCGTCCAGGACGTAGAGGACGCCGACCAGCCCGGCACCGATCTGGGTGGCGAGCCGGATCCGCTGCGCCTCGCCACCGGAGAGTGACCCCGAGGGACGGTCCAGCGAGAGGTAGTCGAGCCCGACGTCGAGCAGGAAGTTGAGCCGCTCCTGGATCTCCTTGAGCACCCGCTCACCGATCTGGCGCTCCCGGGAGGACAGGTCGAGGTCGCTGAGGTAGGCGGCGGCCTCGTTGATCGGCAGCGCGCAGACCTCGGCGATGTTCTTGCCACCGGCCTCACGAGCGCCGAGGGTCACCGACATCGAGACCGGCTTGAGCCGACTCCCGGCGCAGACCGGGCAGGGCACCTCGCGCATGAAGCCCTCGAAGCGCTCCCTGCTGGTGTCGCTCTCGGCCTCGCGGTGACGACGCTCGACGTACTTGCGGACGCCCTCGAACTCGGCGTAGTAGGAGCGCTCGCGGCCGTAGCGGTTCTTGGTGACGACGTGGACCTTGGTCGAGTGGCCCTCGAGGATCGCCTTCTGCGACTTCGCGGACAGCTGCTCCCACGGGGTGTCGACGTCGAAGCCCAGCTCCTCCCCGAGCGCGATCAGCAGCCGGCCGAAGTAGTCGGCGACGTGCGCGTGGCTCCAGGGCTGCAGGGCACCCTCGGCGAGGGTCGCGGTCTCGTCGGGGACGACCAGCTCGGGGTCGACCTCCATCCGGGTGCCGAGGCCGACGCAGGACGGGCAGGCACCGAAGGGTGAGTTGAAGGAGAACGAGCGGGGCTCGAGGTCGTCGGTCTCGATCGCGTGCTCGTTGGGGCACGCCATCTTCTCGGAGAACTTCAGCTCCTGGCCGGTGTCGACCATGTCGAAGACGACCAGCCCGCCGGCCAGGCCGAGGGCGGTCTCGACCGAGTCCGTCAGACGCCGCTTGGCGGAGGACTTGACCGCGAGCCGGTCGATCACGACGTCGATGCTGTGCTTGAGCTTCTTGTCCAGCGTCGGGGGGGTGTCGAGGTTGTGTGTCTCGCCGTCGACCCGGGCCCGGGAGAAGCCCTGCGACTGGAGCTGGCGGAAGAGCTCGACGTACTCGCCCTTGCGACCGCGCACGACGGGGGCCAGGACCTGGAAACGGGTGCCCTCCTCGAGGTCGAGCATCCGGTCGACGATCTGTTGAGGGGTCTGCCGCTCGATCGGGGCACCGCAGGTCGGGCAGTGCGCGCGCCCGGCGCGGGCGTAGAGGAGGCGGAGGTAGTCGTAGACCTCGGTGATCGTGCCGACGGTGGAGCGCGGGTTCTTCGAGGTGGACTTCTGGTCGATCGACACCGCCGGCGAGAGGCCCTCGATGAAGTCGACGTCGGGCTTGTCCATCTGCCCGAGGAACTGGCGCGCGTAGGCCGACAGCGACTCGACGTAGCGGCGCTGGCCCTCCGCGAAGATCGTGTCGAACGCCAGGCTCGACTTCCCCGAACCGGAGAGCCCTGTGAAGACGATCAGGGAGTCCCTGGGAAGGTCGATCGAGACGTCCTTGAGGTTGTGCTCGCGCGCCCCTCGGATGATCAACTGCTCCTGCACGACCGGTCCCTTGCTGTGTGTCGAGTTCGAACAAACGTTCGCCATGGTACGTCGCGGAGACAAGCCCCCACGCCCGGGATCCACCCTCTCACCCGGCGCCGACAGTCACCGTTTCGCGGGCATGATGGGGAGGTGACTTCCGAACTCGAGGCCGCCACCGGGCGCCTGCTCGCCACGGTCGACGCCCTTCCCCACCCCGACTGGACCGGTGCCAGCCACTGCACCGGGTGGAGCCGTGCCCACGTCATCGCCCACCTGGCGCTCAACGCGGAGGGGCTCGCCGGTGTGCTGCGCGGCATCGCGGACGGCGTGCCGACGACGATGTACGCCTCCGACGCGAGCCGTGACGACGACATCGACGAGCTCGCGCACGCCGGTCCAGCCGAGGTGCAGGAGAGGTTGCGCTCGTCGGCGGAGCTCTTCGACGCAGCGCTGGCCGCGGCGGGCGCAGTGCCCCGGGGCGCCACCTTCGAACGGACTCCGGGCGGCCGGGTGATGCCGGCAGACGCCGTTCCCTTCCTGAGGCTGCGGGAGGTCGAGATCCACCACGCCGACCTCGACGCGGGCTACACCGCCGCCGACTGGCCGACCGAGACGGCCAGGTCCTTCCTGAAGAACGACTCCCGGCAGTACCGCGGCCCCGGCATCCACGTCGTGGCCACCGATCACGACGCGCGCTGGTCGTTCGGCGACACCGGCGCCGACTCGCCGACCGTGAGTGGACCGCTGGGCGCCCTCGCGTGGTGGGCGACTGGCCGCGACCCGGGACCAGTACTGTCCAGCACCGAAGGAACGTTGCCGACCTTGGAGGGCCGATGAGCTACACCGGAGAGGTGACGCCGGGCGGCGCCGCCGACGTACGCGAACTCTCGACGCTGACAATCACCAAGGTCGCCGTCGACGACAAGATGTCGAACAACTGCTACCTCCTGCGGTGCAACGCCACGGGCGACCAGGTCCTGATCGACGCCGCGGACTCCCCCGACACCCTGCTCCCGCTGATCGGCTCCGCCGGGTTGACCTCCGTGGTCACGACCCACCAGCACTGGGACCACCACCGCGCGCTGGCGGCGGTGCGGGAGGCGACCGGCGCGATCGTGGTCGCCGGCGAGCCCGACGCCGACGCGATCACCGAGCAGACCGGCGTGCCCGTCGACCGCCGCGTCTCGGACGGCGACGTCGTCAACGTCGGTGCCTGCGAGCTCGAGGTCATCCGGATCACCGGCCACACCCCCGGTTCGATCTGCCTGGTCCACCGCGACCCCGCTGGCACGGCCCACCTCTTCACCGGCGACTCCCTCTTCCCGGGAGGCGTCGGCAACACCTTCGGCGATGCCGACGCCTTCGTCAGCCTGGTCAACGACGTCGAGGCGAAGATCTTCGGCACGCTGGGTGACGACACGTGGTTCTACCCCGGGCACGGCAACGACTCGACCCTGGGCGAGCAGCGGCCGCACGTGGCGGAGTGGCGCGAACGCGGCTGGTAGCCGGAGGGACCGAAGCCGACCTAGGCCGGTGGCGTGAACGCAGCCCGCGCCTTCGCCACCTGCTCTCGGGTCACGCACCCGACGACGTGGTCGTTCACCAACCCCATCGCCTGCATGAACGCGAAGGCGGTGGTCGGGCCAACGAACTTCCAGCCTCGCTTCCTCAGGTCCTTCGACAGGGCGATCGCGGCGGGAGTGGTCGTGAGGGTCTGGGGCTCCCCCAGCTCGTCGAGAGACGGCTCGAAGGTCCAGAAGTACGCCGCGAGGGAGCCGCGCTCCGCGATCAGGTCGATCGCCCGCCCGGCGTTGGTGACGACGGCCTCGATCTTGCCCCGATGCCGCACGATGCCCGCGTCACCGAGGAGTCGCTGGACGTCGGCCTCGTCGTAGCCGGCGACGGCCTGCAGGTCGAAGTCCGCGAAGGCCGCGCGGAAGGCGGGACGCTTCACCAGGATCGTGCGCCAGCTCAGGCCCGACTGGAAGCCCTCGAGGCTGACCTTCTCGAACAACCGCACGTCGTCGACGACCGGGAAGCCCCACTCGGCGTCGTGGTAGGCGGGGAACTCAGGAGCGCTCACGGCCCAGGGACAGCGAGGGAGCCCATCGGGACCCGGCACGGCGATGCTCATGGCCGAAGCCTCCCAGAGCCCACCGACACCGTGCGCGAGGGGAAATGGCCGACGGCCTCGCGGCAGGGCCGCGAGGCCGTCGTACACAGATGCCCTGACGGGCAGGCGATCAGATCGCGCGGACGTTCTCCGCCTGCAGGCCCTTCGGGCCCTGGGTGACGTCGAACTCCACGCGCTGCTCCTCGGCGAGGGTCTTGAAACCCGAGCCCGCGATGCCGGTGTGGTGAACGAAGACGTCGCCGTCGCCACCGTCCTGGGCGATGAAGCCGAAGCCCTTGGTGTCGTTGAACCACTTCACGGTGCCAACTGCCATTTTCTTGCTCCTTGTGTCTGTCCTGCGAGCCGCGACGGCACTGCGCCGACGCGGGCTGAAACCAACTGAATACCGCGCCTCGAGGATTGACCAGGTGGAGCTACAACAGTGAACCGGATCCAGCCTTTTCAGGCCGGGTTCGGGAGGACCGTGGAACACGAGCCCCTTCAACAACACCAACGCTACCACCGCGTCCCTCCCGTGAGCGCATCCGAACCCCTAGAGTCCACGCATGTCCTTCTCAGCGCGGCAGGTCAGGGCGATGGGACTCATCGCCGACACGTTCGCCACAGGCGGCGACGGAGTCCCCTCACCGACCGAGGTGGGCTCCCACGAGCTGGCCCTGAAGATCGCGGCAACCAATCCGCGTGTCGGCGAGGTCCGCCAGCTCAAGGGCCTCCTGGACCTGTGGGACACGCGGTCGCTGGGTCTCGCGCTGACCGGGAGGCCCCGGCGCTTCTCCGATCTCAGCCAGGTCGAGCGCGAGCAGGTCCTGCTGTCCTTGTCGGACTCCTCGGTCGGCGCGAAGCGCGCGCTGTTCCAGGGACTCAAGACCGCGTCGCTGTTCCCCTACTACATGACGGGCGGCGCAGCAGTCTGGGACGAGATGGGTTATCCCGGCCCGCTCGGTGCGCGCACGGACGCCCCCGCCCCGGTCATCACCCCCCTGCCGATCGCGCGGGACACGACCCTCACCTGTGACGTCGTGATCGTCGGCTCCGGTGCCGGCGGGGGTACGGCGGCAGGCGTCCTGGCAGCGGCCGGGCTCGACGTCGTCGTGCTCGAGGCCGGCGGGCAGCACGACGAGCGCCACTTCGACGGCGGCGAGGAGACCGGCTTCCTCGACCTGTACACACTGAGCCCCCAGATGACGACGGAGGGCCAGGTCGCGCTGGTCGCGGGTCGCGGCTTGGGAGGCGGCACGGTCGTGAACTACACGACGTCCTTCCGCACACCGGACCACGTTCGCGAGGAGTGGGCCTCGATCGGAGCGACCCAGTTCGCGACGGAGGAGTACACCGCCTCCATGGACGCGGTCTGCAATCGGCTGGGGGTCAACACCGACCACGACAAGGCTGCTCCCCGCGATGCGATCCTCGAACGCGGCGCCCGGGCACTGGGCTGGGACGTCGAGGCCATGCCCCGCAACGTCCTGGGCTGCGACCAGGACATCGAGTGCGGCCGGTGCGGCATGGGCTGCCGGATCGGTGCGAAGCAGTCGACCGCGAAGACCTGGCTCGAGGACGCGGCGGCAGCCGGTGGCCGGGTCTGCACCGACGTCACGGTCCGCACCGTCACGACGAGCTTCGGCCGGGCGACGGGGGTCGAGGGCGTCACGTCCGGCGGCCACCACGTCACCGTCCGGGCCCGCGCGATCGTCGTGGCGGCGGGCTCCATCCAGACTCCTGCCCTGCTGCAGCGCAGCGGTCTCACCAACCCCAATGTCGGTCGCTACCTCCGCCTCCATCCCGCGACCGCGGTCTGGGGCCGGATGGAGGAGCCGGTCGACGGATGGGTCGGTGCCATGCAGAGCCGGTACGTCGACAAGATGACCGATCTCGACGGCAACGGCTACGGCGTCCTCTACGAGACGGCGCCACTCACTCCGGGCTTCGGCACCGGGTTCGTCAACTGGCGTGGCGCCGCGGACTTCCGTCGGCGGATGGTGGAGCTGGAGCACACCCTCGGCGTGGCACTGATCGTTCGGGACCGCGACCCGGGCGGCACCGTCCGCATCGGTCGCGACGGTGAGCCGGTCGTCCGCTACCAGCTCTCACCGGGCGACACCGACCACCTCATCCAGGGACTCGTCGGCGGCGCGCGCATCGCGGAGGCCGCCGGTGCGAACTGGATCGCCTCCACCCACCACCGCACGGTGAGCTACGAGCCCGGCAAGCGAGGCTCGATCGACACCTTCGAGAAGGATCTGCGCACGGCCGGCGCTGCGCCCGCGACGATGGCGATCGCCGCCCTGCACATCATGGGCAGCGCCCGGATGGGCGGCTCGGCCGCCAACTCCGCCGTGGACCCGAACGGGCAGACCTGGGACGTGCCGGGCCTCTACGTCGCCGACGCGTCCTGCTTCCCCACGGCGTCAGGGGTCAACCCGATGATATCGATCGAGTCGATCGCGCACATGATCGCGACCCGGCTGGCCGGGAAGCTCGCCTGACGCGACCACCCGGTGTCAGAGCTTGAGCAGGTGCTCCTCGAGGCTGTCGGCGACCTTGGACCCCAGCACCTGGATCCCACCGGCGATGACCGGGTTCGCCAGCTTGGCCGCGCCGTGCGGCGAGAACTCGGCGCGATAGGTGACCGTCGTGGTCCCCTGCCCCGCCTCGAACGTGATCGTGTCCCGCAGGCTGACCCCGTTGCCTTCTCCGGTGAGCTCGAAGACGTCGTACGGCTCGAAGCGGACGACCTCGTAGTCGACCTCCGCCTCGCGGCCGAGGAGCTTGGAGACGTTGTGGTAGGTCGTGCCGACTCCCCCGTCACCCGAGGTGCGCTCGGTCGACACCGTCGGCGGGTCCCACTGCTCGGTCGTGCAGAAGTCGGTGAGGTAGGCCCAGACGGCTTCGACGGGGCGGTCGACGGTGATCGTGCGTTCGACGGTAGGCATGCCCGTGCGTTACCCGGTCCGCGGGTGGACACACCGGGCCGCGTGGGCAGCGGTCAGGAGTAGGTGACCTTGACCGTGTCCGTGAGCGGCACTGCCTGGCAGCCGAGGCGGATGCCCTCGTCGAGGTCGTCCTTGTCGAGCACGTCGTTGTGCAGCATCTTGACGTCGCCCTCGAGCAGGCGGATGGCGCAGGCGGAGCACTCTCCCTCGCGGCAGGAGTACGGCGCCTTGACGCCCTTGCTCTCGAGGAAGTCGAGCAGCTTGGTGCGCGGGTCCCAGTCGTCGAAGGTGAACTCGTCGCCGTCCAGCTCGACCTCGAGCTTGACCGGGCCAGCGGGGGCGTCGGCGAACACGTCGGCGGCGGAGCCGTCCTCGTCGGACTCGGCGAGGGCGATCTCCTCCTCGGCCTGCTGGAGCTCGGCGAGGTCGCCGAAGGGGTTGCCGCCGAGGGAGACGAACTTCTCCTGGTGGCGCAGGCTGCGCGGGATCTCGAGGTTCTTCAGGACGGTGGTGACCATCTTCATGAAGGGCGCCGGACCACACACGAAGGAGTCGAAGCCGCCGTACTGGCTGCAGAACGCCTTCATCTGCTCCTCGTTGGGCAGGCCCTGCACCGACTCGAGCCAGTGGATGACCTGCAGGCGGTCGGGGTTCTCGGCTGCGAGACGGGTGAACTCGTCGGCGAAGATCACCGACGTCTCGTCCCGGTTCGCGTAGAACACCACGATGCGACCCTTGCCGTGCGCGAGCGCGGTCCGGGTGATCGACATGATCGGCGTGACCCCCGAGCCGCCGGCCAGGAGCAGCAGGTCGGCGTCGATCGAGGCGGGGGTGAAGATGCCCGACGGAGGCAGCACGCGCAGCGTGTCGCCGACCGAGAGGTTGTCGCAGATCCAGTTGGACGCGAAGCCCTCAGCAGTGCGCTTCACGGTGACGGTGAGCGGACCTCCGTCGTGCGGGCTGCTCGAGAGCGAGTAGCACCGCGCGGCGATCCCGGTCTGGTCGCTGGGGACCGCGACCGTCAGGAACTGGCCGGGCTTGTAGTCGAACCTCTCCTCCGCGCCGGCGGGCACGGCGAAGCTGATCGACTTGGCGTCGGCGGTCTCCTCGACCACACCGACGACATCCAGAACGAAGGACTCGATGTCCACGAAACTCCCTACAAGACTGTGCTGCTGAGCTGGGCTGCTGACAGGCGATCAGTAGCCGTCGAACGCACCGATCGGGACTTCTCCGGCCCGAACTGCGTCGTCGATGCTAGCCATCATGCGCGGGCACGGCTTGTGCACGTCCCGCCTTCCGGGCTGCTGCCCTCGTCGCTGGAACTCTTGACAATCACCCTGGGCGTCCGAGCTCCACTGCACGGAGGTCTGGTGCTCGCTGTTCTTCTTGACCCGCACCTTCGCGAGACAGTCGAGGCAGGCGACCTCCACGAGGCGCGCCTCGGTGTAGAGACGCTGGTCCTCGGTGGTGTCGGGACTGGTGGGGACGAAGGACGCCATCGCGGGACCTCAGTGCCCGACGGACTCGCCGTCGGCGGCCATCTTGGCGAGGTTGTCCGCCACCTCCGCCTGCCAGAACTCGTTGGCCTTGGTGGTGTCGACCTCGAACTCGAAGCGGTCCACCATCTCGGGGACGATGTCGGCGGCGTCGACGTAGAACTGCTCGTACCAGCGACGCAGCTGGTAGACCGGGCCGTCCTCCTCGCACAGCAGAGGGTTCTGGACCGGCACCTTGTTCTTCCAGATGTGCACGTCCTGGAGGAAGCCCGAGCCGAACATCTCGGCGTACTTCTCGGCGATGAAGTTGGCCGTGGCGTCGTCCATGCCCTCGGGCTTCTTCACCGTGATGCCATACTGCAGCAGGAACGAGTCCTGGCTGGTCGGGATGTGGGTGTTGATCAGGACGACCTCGGTCTCGAAGCCCTTGTAGTCGACGTCGAGCCAGTTGATCATGTACGACGGTCCGTAGTACGTCGCCTCGGACTTGAGGAACAGCTCGGCGGAGCCGTAGCCGCCGGCCTTGTCCGGGCGGCCCTTGGACTCCATGAACTGGGTCGCGACGTGACCTTCGAAGACGTTGCGGAAGCTCGTCGGGAACGAGAAGTGCACGTAGTAGAAGTGCGCCATGTCCACGACGTTGTCGATCAGCTCACGACAGTTGGAGCCCTCGATGTGCTCGGCGTTCCACACCCAGTCGGTGTAGAGGCCCTCGTCCAGACCGGGCAGCTGCAGCGGCAGGATGTCGCGATCGGCCGCCGAGCCCTCCGGGTCGTGCCAGATGAAGAGCTGGTCGTTGACGATCGCCGTCTCGTACCGCTGGGTGCGCGCGCGCAGCGGGACCCGCCGCGCGTAGGGGATCTGCTTGCACTTGCCGTCGCCGCCCCAGCGCCAGTCGTGGAACGGGCAGGCGATCTCGTCGCCCTTGACCTCACCCTGGGTCAGGTCACCGCCCATGTGACGGCAGTACCCGTCGAGGACGTTGAGCTCACCCTTCGAGTCCTGCCAGACGACGAGCTTCGTCTCGAACCCCTGGATCGCGTGCGGCTTGCCGTCACGGAAGCCCTCGGCGAGGCCGAGGCAGTGCCAACCGCGGGCGTAGCGGTTCGGCGCGGTGCCCTGATCCAGAAGTCGCGAGTCGGTCATGTAGAACACGTTACAGTTTTGGCGTTAGGCTGACAACAACCCAGCCCTTCGAGGAGACCCGATGCACATCGACCTGGAGCCGCAGCAGGTAGCGCTGCGCGAGGAGCTCCGCGAGTACTTCGCGCAGCTCGTCACCCCCGAGATCCGCGCCGGGCTCGCCTCGGCGACCGGAGAGTTCGGCGAGGCGGGCGTCTACCGCGACGTCATCCGCCAGATCGGGAGCGACGGGTGGCTCGGGATCGGCTGGCCCAAGGAGTACGGTGGCCAGGCCCGGTCGATGGTCGAACAGCTCATCTTCACCGACGCGGCCGCCAACGCCGGCGTACCGATCCCCTACCTGACGCTCAACACCGTCGGTCCGACGATCATGCGCTTCGGCAGCGAGGAGCAGAAGGAGTACTTCCTCCCCAAGATCCTCGCCGGTGACCTGCACTTCTCGATCGGCTACTCCGAGCCCGGCTCCGGCACCGACCTGGCCTCGCTGAAGACGAAGGCGACGCTCGAGGGCGACGAGTGGGTCATCAACGGCCAGAAGATGTGGACCTCGCTCATCCAGTACGCCGACTGGCTCTGGCTCGCGGTGCGCACCGAGCCGGACGCGTCGCGCCACAAGGGCCTCTCGATGATCCTGGTGCCCGCGGACGCTCCCGGGGTGTCCTACACGCCCGTGCACACCGTCGCCGGCGTCGGTACGTCGGCGACGTACTACTCCGACGTGCGCGTGCCCGCCAGCAACCTGATCAGCGAGCGCGGCGGCGGCTGGGCGCTGATGACCAACCAGCTCAACCACGAGCGGGTCGCGCTGACGTCCGCCGCGCCGCTCCAGCTCTCGCTCAAGCTGGTCAAGGACTGGGCCGCCGAGACGCTCGAGGCCGACGGCTCCCGCGTCATCGACACGGAGTGGGTGCAGATCGCGCTCGGCCGCGCGCACGCCCGGATCGAGGCCCTCACGCTCGTCAACTGGAAGCTCGCGGCGGACGCCGACCACGGCGTGGCGCTCTCCCCCGCCGAGGCATCGGCGACGAAGATCTACGGCTCCGAGCTCGCGACCGAGATCTACCGCTCGCTGATGGAGATCGTCGGGCCGAACGCCGGCGTCACCGGCGACTCCCCCGGCGCCGTCCTGGCCGGGCGTCTCGAGAGGTACTACCGCTCCGCCCTGGTGATGACCTTCGGCGGCGGCACCAACGAGATCCAGCGCGACATCATCGGCTACATCGGACTCGGCCTCCCGGCCGCCAAGCGGTAAGGCGACGACATGGACTTCCTCTTCACTCCCGAGCAGGACGAGGCCGCCGAGCTCGCCGCCCGGATCCTGGGCGACAAGACGGCCAACGACCGGCTCAAGCAGGTCGAGGCCGGTGGCGACCGCTTCGACCGCGACCTGTGGGCTGACCTGTCCGACGCCGGGCTCCTGACCCTGCACCTCCCCGAGGAGCAGGGCGGGGCCGGTCTCGGCCTGATCGAGCTCGCTCGGGTGCTGGTCGAGGTCGGCAAACGCGTGGCCCCGGTCCCGCTCGCGGTCCACGGCGCCGTCACCGCGGTGCTCGCCGAGCAAGGTGTCGACGTCGGCGACCGGTTGTACGCCGCCGCCGTGGCCGAGGAACGCGCCCACCTGCCCGCCGCCCCGACCGTCGCCGCTGACGCGTCCGGCGCCCTCACCGGCGTGAAGACGCTCGTGCGGGCCGGGATGTCTGCCGACGCGCTCCTCGTGACCGCGACCGGACCCGACGGACCCGGCGTCTTCCTCGTCGAGGTCACCGCCGACGGCGTGGACCGCATCGCCCAGAAGACGAGCGACGGCGACGTCGCCGCACTCGTGACCCTCACCGGAGCACCCTCCACCCGGATCGGTGGCGCGGACGTCGCCGAGCGGCTCGGCCACCTGTTGGTCACGCTCGCGGCGGCCGAGCAGGTCGGGGTCACCGAGGGCGCGCTGCGGCTCACCGCCGAGTACGCCAAGACCCGCGAGCAGTTCGGGCGACCGATCGGCACCTTCCAGGCGGTCTCGCAGCGCCTCGCCGACGGGTTCATCGACGTCCTGGGCCAGCGCCTGACGCTCTGGCAGGCCGTGTGGCGACTGCAGGAGGGGTTGCCCGCCGCGACCGAGGTGGCGACCGCCAAGCTCTGGGCCGCCGATGCCGGACACCGCCTCGCGCACACGACCGTGCACGTCCACGGTGGCGTCGGCATCGACCTCGACGGGGAGGCGCACCGCTACTTCACCACCGGCAAGCGCTTCGAGTTCCTCTTCGGAGGAGCCACCGAGCAGGCGCTGGCCATCGGCCGCTCCTTCGCCTGACCATGACCGTCCGCGAGCACCTGCTCGCACGTGCCGACGACCCACGACCGGGCCTCCTCTTCGAGGACCGGTCGTGGTCGTGGGCCGAGGTGGTGGCACAGAGCAACACCGTCGGCGCGGCCGTGTCCTCGTTGCTGGATCCCCAGCGACCGGCACACGTCGCCGTGCTGCTCGACAACGTGCCGGAGTTCCTCCTCGTCCTCGGCGGTGCGGCGCTGCACGGCCAGGTCGTCGTCGGCCTCAACAGCACCCGTCGCGGAGCCGCCCTGGCCGGTGACGTGGCGCGCACCGATGTCCAGCTGGTGCTCACGTCTGCGGACCTGCGCCATCTCCTGCCCGACGACCTGCCGGTGCCCGTGCTGGAGATCGACGGCGAACGCTGGGCAGCACTGCTGGCGGCGCATGCGGCGGACGTCGTACCTGACGGGGAGGCGGAGCCCGACGACCTGCTCATGTTGATCTTCACCTCCGGCACCTCCGGTGATCCCAAGGCCGTCCGGGTGACCCACCAGAAGATCGCCGGACCCGGCACCCTGCTCGGCGAACGGTTCGGGCTGAGCGCGGCCGAGACGCAGGACGTCGCCTACGTCGCCATGCCGCTGTTCCACTCCAACGCCGTGATGGCCGGCTGGGCGCCGGCGCTGGCGACCGGGTCGACCGTCGCCCTCGCCCGGAAGTTCAGCGCCTCCGGCTTCCTGCCCGACGTGCGGAGGTACGCCGCGACGTACGCCAACTACGTCGGCAAGCCGCTCACCTACATCCTCGAGACGCCAGAACGACCCGACGATGCGGACAACCCGTTGCGCCTGATGTTCGGCAACGAGGCGAACGAGCGCGACATCACCGCCTTCGCGACCAGGTTCGGCTGCGACGTCGTGGACTCCTACTCCTCCACGGAGAACGCCGTCATCGTCCAGCGCCGACCGGGGATGCCAGCCGGCAGCCTCGGCATGCCGCTCGACGGCATCAAGGTGCTCTCGTCGGACTCGCACGACGAGACACCCGACGCGGTGTTCGACGCCACCGGGCGGCTGACGAACCCCGACGAGGCGATCGGCGAGCTGGTCAACACCGCCGGCGCCGGCGCCTTCGCCGGCTACTACAAGGACGACGACGCCGAGGCCGACCGGATGCGGGGCGGGATGTACTGGTCCGGCGACCTCGCCTACCGCGACGCCGACGGCTGGGTCTACTTCGCCGGCCGCACGGGCGACTGGCTCCGGGTCGACGGCGAGAACCTCGCGGCCGCACCCATCGAACGCGTGCTGCTGCGCCATCCTGCAGTCTCAGAGGCCGCCGTGTACGCGGTCCCCGACGACAAGGTCGGCGACCAGGTCGCCTGCGCCCTCGTCCTGCGCTCCGAGCTCACCCCTGTCGACCTGGAGGCCTTCCTGTCCGCCCAGGCCGACCTGTCCGGCAAGGCCTGGCCGCGCTACGTGCAGGTCGTCGACACGCTCCCGCGCACCGCCACCAACAAGGTGCTCAAGAGGTCGCTGGCGGCCGCGGGCGTTCCGGCGCCGGGCACCGCGTGGGTGCGGGCGGCCCGCGGGACGTCGTACGGCTGATCCGTTGGTCGAGGAGGTCGCGCAGCGACCGTCTCGAGACCCGGTGACGGACCGTTGGTCGAGGAGGCCGCCCGCGGCCGTCTCGAGACCAGGTGACCTACCGTTGGTCGAGGAGGCCGCCCGCGGCCGTCTCGAGACCCGGTGACGGACCGTTGGTCGAGGAGGCCGCCCGCGGCCGTCTCGAGACCCGGTGACCGACCGTTGGTCGAGGAGGCCGCCCGCGGCCGTCTCGAGACCCGGTGACCCGGTGCCGGAACCAGCCACTCCCCATCCACAACGGGCCCTGGGGCGGGCGCTTTCCACAGCCCTGTTCGTTAGTGCCCCTTTCAGTCGGACCCCTCTGGTCCAATACCCGTATGAACACGCCGGTGCTCGAGCAGATGTCCAGGACCGACGTCCTGGACTACGCCGAGTCCGAGCACGCCCACCGCTTGCAGGCTGAGCGCAACCTCATGGCGGCCGCGTACCAGTGGGCGATGCTGCACCACCCCGACAGGTCCGCGTCGGTGTCGAAACGAGCCCGCGACCGCTCAATGCCGGCCGGTGCGGTCGGGACACCGCTGATCACCGAGTACGCCGCCTCAGCGTTCGCAGCCCGCATCCAGACCTCTCCCTATGGGGCGAAGAAACTCATCGCGGACGCCGTCGACATCCACCACCGCCTCCCCCGACTCGCCGCAGGGTTGAAGGCAGGGACCACCCGTGCCGGGCACGCCCGCCGCGTCGCCGAAGCGACCCGGGAACTCACCGAAGCTCAAGCAGCGTGGGTCGATGGCGAGGTCCACGAGATCACCGACGGGCGTCTGGCGTGGTCCCGGTTCCTTGCGGTCCTGGACGGCAAGGTCGCCGCCGCGTCCCCCGACCTCGCACAGACCAAAGAGCGTGCCGCGGCGTTGGAGCGGGGGATCCGGATGACCCGGATCAACAAGCACGGTGTCGCGACCCTGACCATCCGCGACCACATCACGACCCTGATGGCCACCGACATCGCCATCACCGCAGTCGCGAAGGCGTTGGAAGACACGATGCCTGCGGTTGATCTGCGTGAACGCAAGCTCGCCGCGTTCGCGATCATGACCAACCCCGACGCCCACCTCGACCTCGCAGTCGGACCCATCAAGCCCAAGGTCAGGATCGATCTGCACCTGACCCCCGACTCCGAGATCGCCCGCATGGAAGACCACGGACCCGTCACCATCGCCTGGGCGAGGCAGATGATCGCCCACGTCACCGGCCACGTCACCGGGCAGGTCACCGTCCTGCCGGTCATCAACCTCGCCAACCAGGCACCCGTCGACGCCTACGAGATCCCCAACGCGATGCGACAAGCCGTCCACCTCATCCACGGCGGCGACATCTTCCCCTACGCGGCGAACACCACCCGTCGGGTCGACCTCGACCACAACCTCCCCTACTCCGAAGGCGGGAAGACCGAGCCCGGGAACCTCGGACCGATGACCCGCACCCACCACCGNACCACCCGTCGGGTCGACCTCGACCACAACCTCCCCTACTCCGAAGGCGGGAAGACCGAGCCCGGGAACCTCGGACCGATGACCCGCACCCACCACCGGATCAAGACCCACCACCACGAAGACGGCCAACGCTGGGAGTGTCGACAACCCTTCCCCGGGATCATCATCTGGCGAGATCCCCACGGGGCCCACTACCTCGTCGACAACACCGGAACCCGCAAGCTCACGACACCCCGCGAGCGGCCACGACCACGCCCCGAGATCGGGTTCCACACCATCAACCTCGTCCTCGACGACGCCGCCTGACAGCACCCAGATTCACAGCGCCGATCCGCCCGGATCTGCCGATGAGCGAGCGTCGTCGGTGCGTCCTGAGACGATGCGTAGGTGGTTGATCCTCCGACGTCGATGTGGCGCCTCCAAAGCCGGGATGGCCAACTGATTGCTCAACTGATCGTTCGGTCCGTAGGCATGCCCTGGATCGAAGCCAACGTCGTCGCGGGTCCCGTATGGGACGAGCACGCCGACCTCCTCATTTCAGAGTTCGAGGCGAACGAGCGAGCCATCGAGACCGACGATTGGAATGAGGCCGATCGGCTCTATGGGAAGGTCCGCAGTGTCACGGTCCTCTTGAACCCCGACGGCATTGTGGTTCCTGAGTATCTCCTCCACACGGACGGCACTACCGCGAGGTGGCGCTGGCACGACGAGCCCTTCGACTGAAAACTATGGGCGCCGCTCGCCACGATCGGTCCTGCCGAGTTCGCGCTGTCGTGCCGAGGAGCGGTCGAGTTGACGTATCGTTGGTTCGTGCCCGAAGACGCTTTACCGAGGTTGTTAGCCGAGGCGCTTCGTGACCTTGTCCTGTTCATCGAGAACCGTCCGGACGATGCGACGGCCGACGACGACATGCGTGCACTCGAAGATGTCGCCTACGTCCTTAACCAAGTGGCGGCAGCGGACAGGACCCGTGCGCGAGACCTGCTCGGAGACGAGGTCATCGCGATGTTCGGCTGGGAGTGACACCGCTCGCCCATGCCGCTGTGCAACTGTTCCCCCATGACTGATCCGGACCGTGCGTTTCGATTGGCCAGCGCCGTGGAGCGAAATCGCGAGGAACCCGAGGACTTCCTCATTCCAAGTCGGGTCGAACGGGAGTCGCTCAAGCGCGGCTGGCTGGCCAAACTGATCTTCGAACCCGGTGCAAGCGCACGCGAGGGCGAGTCCCCCGAGCGGATGTTTGTCGAGGTCACGCGGGTGCTCGAAGACAGGTACCTCGGAAGGCTGGTCAACGACCCCATGTCGCTGTCGGCACCCGCCTATGGCGACCTCATCGAGTTTGGACCAGAGAACGTCATCGACTTCATGCGGCTCGGCCCACTTCGCAAGATGCTGCTGAAACGCCAAGCGTCTCGTCGAGGCTGATCCGCCCGACTCTGCCGCTGTCGGAGCGCAAGCGCCCGACCATGCCGCTGTCGGAGCGGAACGCCCGACCATGCCGCGGATGGTGTGTCTCGACGACTGTTCAGCCTGTTTCCCGGCCTGGCAGCGGTGCGCCGGCGAGGAACTCCTCGTAGGCCTCACGAGCGTCGCCGTCGACCGAGGTAGTGCTTGGGCCGTAGCGGGTGTCTGATCGATCGCGCTTCGGACCAGATAGCCAGAAGTCCTCGCGCGTGTCGACGTCGTAGAAGTTGGAATCTCGTCGGCCACCGGACTTGCGAAGCTCGCGGCCTCGGTATCGCGCGGTGTTCCAGGAGCCGTTGAACTCGACCCAGCCGATCCATGACGGGCCTCGATCGATGTCGAAGCCGGTCTTCAGTTGAACGAACATGAGTCGGCGCGCCATGGATCAATCTTCTCCCCTCAGCCGCACGCGAACCGCTGGGCGCTGTCAGCAGGCGCTGGAAGTCCACCGAGGGATACTTGTAGTCATGACCGAGCGATCGCATCGAGATGCCTGCGACGCAGCGATGCCTCAGCTTGCCGAGGGGGCGAGTTTCAACGTTCCGCAGGTCGCTCATCAGAAGACTTGGACAGACCCTGACGGTGTGACCTGGCGCGCTCGCGGACAGGGACCTCTCGCGCCGCGTGCGGCACGAAGGCTTTTCGATCGTCCCGAAGTCCGGATCATGCATATTGACGGCGGCGATGCCCACGAGCATGCGGGCCGCGACCGAGAAGGACTCATCGCCGAGGTCACCAACTACTGGGCTGCCCGAGCCGACCCGATGACCTCGTTCGAGATCCGAGAGTTCCGCAATGAGAGCCGCGCTGTCTTGGTCGTGATTCAGCAGCACTGCTAGGTCCCCGCCGCCAAGGAGCGGCATCCCATCGAACAGCGCAGAACTCAGAAACGCAGCACGGGACCCGTACCTGAACGCCCGACCATGCCGCTGAGAGGCGACCGCGCCATACTTCGCCTATGCAGGCGATGTCGCTCAGGAAGCTCCTGAGGCCACGCCCGAGATTCAGCGCCCACATCCCGAAGCAACTGGTTGCGTCCGCTCTCTGGGACTACGGCGAGGATGCGCTCGCTGAGCGAGCGCGCACCATGTCCGAGAAAGAGCGACTGCAGGTCGAGACGATCGCAGCCTGGTACGAGATACCTGAATACCCGCTGCCGATGGCGGGGCAACGCATCACTCACAACCACGTGGCGGCATTCTCGGCCATCACTTTGTTCGAAGGCTCGGTTCGCCCATTGGCTCGCACCCGGCGCAGACCAGCGAAGGACCGACCTGCCGACCTGGCGGAGTAACCCGGTACGCAACGCCCGCACCGCTGTCGGGACGGAACGCCCGACCATGCCGCTGTTGGGGCGAAGCACCCACGAGCACATCCGGTTTCGGAGGCACCGGACGGTTCGTCTGACTAGGCTGCCAAGCATGGCTGACCCTGGCGGTTTCCCTGCTGTCTTCGACCGATACGACGGTGCAGACCTCAGGATTGGGCCGGACAGTCAGTTCGCTTGGGCCGGTGCGGTCTTCTGGTCGACGAGGTTCTTCCCGGTCTGGATAGTCCTTGCGACGATAGCCACTGCCACAGGCGAGTTGGATCCCCTGACTGCCTACCTCGGGCTCCTCGTCCTCATCCTGCCGTGTGCCTTCTTGATGTGCGGCGTCACTTCGCTGTGGTGGCTGCTTGGGCCGGGACGCATCTCGTATGTCGTAAGCGACGGAACGCTGATGGTCTGTCGCGGGCAAAGGGTGCTCAGGCGCTTTTCGTGCGCAGAGATCACCCGCCTAGACCTGGATGGCAC
The DNA here is from genome assembly GCF_001428565.1 of Nocardioides sp. Root190. Taxonomy (GTDB): domain Bacteria; phylum Actinomycetota; class Actinomycetes; order Propionibacteriales; family Nocardioidaceae; genus Nocardioides. The sequence continues at coordinate 244,731 of NZ_LMIA01000012.1, forward strand.
CATGACATGGAAGCGCCTGTTGTTGCGGAGACGTATCCCCGACTGGCCGACTCTCTCAGTCGATCGAACTAACTGGCCAACGACCCGCCTGCTTGTGGGTCCGCAAACCCAGCGCCGGATTCTGCTGTGGGGCGAGGATCGCGTTCGCCGCGCGGAGGCCGACCTCCGCCGAGCGGTTACCTCGTGTGGCGCGAATCTGATCGATACGGGAGACCGCTAGCCCGATGGCGCAAGATGACGCTGAGCGAGGCTGATCCGCCCGGTACATGCGGGAGCGCCCGACCGGGCTCTGGTGGAGCGATCCGCCCGACGATGCCGCTGTCAGTGCTCGATCCTGCCGGAGCGCGGTTCACCGACATCTGGAGCACGATGTGGTGTCGACACCTGCCAATGTGAGACCCATCGGGCACGCTTGGACAGGTGAGCATTGGCGGATGGGACCCACTCCCGGCGCCACAGCTCCGTCCCAGCCCGGACCCGCCCCGCTCTCGCGCCGTACCAATCGCAATCGCACTGACGGTTGCTCTGCTGCTGGGCGCTGGCGCCGTCGTGGCGGTAACGCTCTTTCGCTACGCCGACGCTGATCACTTGGGGGTGCTCGACGACCGTGACGTCGCCGAGGCGGCCGACGCCGCCTGCAGCCGAATGGAGGCGTCAGTTCGGTCCTCAGCCCCGTCGCCGAACGACTCAGCAACCGCGATAGCTTCCGCGATGCGCAACCAGAACTCTGCGATCGCCGAAATGATTGACGACATCCGCTCGATCGGAACCGACAAGCTGGCCGGCGATCACCCGGCAGAGGACTGGCTCGCTGACTGGGAGAACCTGATCGACCTACGGGAGGACTATGCCGACGCCCTGACCCGCGGCGAACAGCCAGTCCTGACCATCCCAATGACAGACGGCATGCCCATCATCGCCCGCATGGATGACACCGCCGACTGCAGCGTCGCCGCCGAACTCGCGCAACCACCGGTTCCAGGCTCGTGATCGCGAGGCACCATGTGACGCCCTCATCTGCAGCTGTCGGTGTGAAACTGATCGGCCAGGTCAGTCGAGTGGAGTCGGGACAACCCTTCGCTGCGTCTTGGTCTCGGCAACGTCACCCGCGGGTGCGTCGCCACCCGATGCCGCAAAGTCCGGCCGCGACGACCAAGACCACGGAGAGAGCATCGAATGGCCAGCTGTCTTGATTTGTCGCGACCGCGTAGATCCACCAAGCCATCGCTGCCGTTGCGGCGCCGCCGAAGATGAAAAGTCCCATCTTCGTTAGTTCAGGAGCCGTGAAGCCTAGCTCCTGCGCAAATGCCGCGGCCCGTGAAATTCGAGCTTTCCGCGGTTGTTCCGAGCGCCGCCAAGCGCGAGCCAGTGAGACCAACAGAGCCGATCCGAGCAAGATCGCGCCGACGACCTTGGCCCAAGTCCAAGGTGCAAAGAAGGCTGCGATCAGAGCCGCAACCACCATCCACTTTAAGATTTGGGTGTAACCAGTTGAGGTTGCAGATCGATCACGTGACACGCGCTAACTGTCCCACCTCATATGTCGGGACGGAGCGCCCGACCATGCCGCTGTCGGAGCGGAACGCCCGACCATGCCGCGGTTCGCTCGATTGTGCCGAGTTGGGTGCGTTCACAACTGAAGGCAGGACCATGCGGAAGAATGCACTCCCATGATCCGCGTGCGGCTTTTCATGGTTTGCATCACGACTTTCGGAGCAGCTCTGCTAAGCGCTTGTGGGACGGGTCAAACAGCGTCGGACGTCAAGCCCACGGGAACCGATGCTTCGGACGTGAACACTCCTCTGTGCGCCGAACTTGTGGGGCTGCGAATGCCCGCGGCCCTCGCGGGTTGCGAGACCAGCACCGGCGAGTTTGCCCCGGCTGACGAACGGCAGTGTGATGACGGCCGAGTGTTCATCGCAACCTTTCCGGACAAGTCGGAACAGGCAGATGAGTTGATTTACGGTTTCGTCGGGGAACCGATCGCCGCGAACGTCGGCGACGGGGAGATGATGAGTGTGTTGGCCCAATGCAGTGAATTTTGAGCGCCCCGAGTCCGATGCGTGCGCGACTCTGCCGATGGGCGCGCGGTCCTACCGCTGAGCGTTTATCTCGCTAGCCTGCGTACATGCCTCGGAGCGTCGTAGTCCTCAGCAGCGATCCGGACCTGTTCGACAACGTGCGTGCCCTCCTGGCGACGGACCCCCGCTTCGTCGACGCTGGCAACACGGTGCACTGCGACGGCTCGCTGGCACCCCTGACGAACATCTACCCCGTAGAGACTCACCCGGTGGAATGGGACGACTGGGATGCCGCAACGAGCGGAATGCCGGACCCGCGGACGTCCTCACTCCTCATCTTCGAGAGCCGCTCCCATGAGTGGGTCGCCGAGGTCGGCAGGGTCCTAGCCGAAGGGCTCACCTCCCCGGTGTGGATCGTGGACTCCGCGGACACGGTCTGGCCCGCCGACCAGATCGACTCAGCGCGAGTCGCGCTGGCCTGAACCGCCCGACCATGCCGCTGTCAGGGCGCGATTGCGCCGAGCATTGGGGCGCTCGACCTCATTGGTTCAAGCGGGAGGCTTTCACTTCTCGATGAACCCCGTCAGTGTTAAAGATGTACTTGACCTTGAACTGGTCAAGGCCGAGTTCGGTCTGCAGTTCCTGACTGAGCGCGTATCCACGCCGATCGTGATCCAGATCCTTGAAACCCATGCGATCACTGATCGACGCCGTGTACTCGTCTACCCAGCCGCGGATGCGGTGACGCAGTGCGGGCGTGATCGGCAGGAGGTCCTCCGGTTCGCGTTCCGACAGGAAGAGGTACTCGAACTTGGAGCCTGGGTCGTCCTGACCGAAGTCGAGCCAGAGAGCCACGCCGCTTACGTCGTCGGTCATGAGCCGAATCGTCATTCGATCACCGCGCACATGGTGATGCTTGCACGTCCCCGGAGGTGAGCGCTCATGCCGCTGTCGGACTGGGACGCTTCCTGGCTGCACCACCTCGTCAAAGGTCGAAGCGCTCGCTCACGAGAACGTCACCACTGTCGAAGCGATAAATGATCTCCAAATCCGAGGTGACCTGGTCGGTGGACACGGCCACCTCGAAGTGCTGCTCGCGTCCGCCCCCGGTATATCCGCCGTTCTGAGGACGCAGTTGCCGCTCTTCCGAGCGGAGCGTGATGAACCGCTCTAACGGCGGTGGCCAGGGTTCGTCGATGTCAGGTTGATCATCGCCTTCTTCCAGGGCTGCGTCGACCTCTTCGTCGTAAGCCTCGTAGCGCTCGATCTCCGAGTCAGGGATTCTGGTGCGAACGAATCGCAACCAGTAAGCACCGCCGGCGACGCCGATCGGAAGCCGCTCGATGACTGATCCGTCCGGCAAGTCCACTCGGTGCTGGCCCTCTGTGGCGGCCGGATCTACGAAGACCGACTCCCGCACCAAAGTCCCACCGTCCCCGCTGTAGGTGAACTCCAGCTCGCAGGGTTTCGCGAGGCGAAGCTGAACAGTCCACTCGGCGCTGCTTTCTGAAGCACCCCCGCCCCCGCTGACGATGTCAGCCACACCTGCTCGCGCGTCGATACCGACCGAACGCCACGGCGACGGACCTCTTTCCGAAAACCGAAACTCACGGCCGGGAGCAGGGCTGAACACGAACAAGACGAAGGTCTTGCCCGTCTCGATCGCGTTCCCGATCGGCAGACGTTCAACCAAGACAGAGTCCGTCAACGTGTGCTGACTCTGGCTCAGTCTGGAAGAGCTCGAAGGGGACATTGCCCGAGACTACGACCCGGCCCAGCTATCCACGCCCGACCATGCCGCCGTCCGCGCGTGCTACAGGGCTGTGCGAATGCTTGGGATAGAACTCGAATGGCCATTCAGTCTGAGGCGGACCTCCCCGCGAGATGACAGGATGGCCCCTATGGGGCGCCGGGCCATCGCACTGCTTGTGATCGGAAGTGTCCTGATCGGCGTTATCGGCTGCACTTCACCGGGTGACCGAGCAGACGACGCCCACTCGGAACATGATGGAGGAGAAGACTCCGTGGTTAGTGAATTCGACCGAATGGCGATCGGCCAACTCGAATCTCTCTCGTCGCTCACGCTTTGGCGGGTCGGTTCGCATGCTGTCGGTCCCGGCCGCGAGCCCACCGAGGGCATCGCCGCTTACGCGGCTGACAACAACCTGCCGTGGGCCTTCAGCATCGATGGCGACGGGCGGTTTGACGGGACGCGCCTGCCTGTCTCTGTTGATGCCTCTCCAAGTGAAGCTCAGTTGGCGGTCGTTCGAGTGGTTGAGACCTCTACCGAGCGTCAGGTTGAAGCGTCCTGGCGACTGGTTGACGCGGACACCTGGAGCGCCACGGCGCGATTCGCTGAATAGGGTCAGCCTCGAAGGCCCAGCCGCCCGCTCGTGCCGCGATCCACGCGCGGTCGTGTCGATGGGCGTCCGCCTGTCGTCGACGTACAGTCCTGCAATGGGAAGCGGCGAGCGACGACTTGTGGACAACTTCTGGGATCTCCGCGACGACGCTTATGACCATCCCGACCGATGGCAAGGAGTCACCGCCGAAGGCCTGTTCCAGCGACTGGCCGAGTACATCGAAGCGGCTGAGGAGCGCAGCGAGCCGATCGACTGGCGTCGAGATGTCACGGACCGACTGATTGCCTGGCGAGTGGCCGAAGCGGAGGGCTGACCCGCTCGCTCATGCCGCTGTCGGGCGGGCATCTTTCGGGGCCGGCCGAGCTCGTTAGAGCGTGTGAATCAAGAATGTCGACTCGGAGCGGGAGTCGGGATCCATTCGACGGCGGTGTCCTCCTCCATGGGCAATCCCGGCCCAACTACGTGCTCGGTGCCGATCCCAAGCTCGCGGCAGAAGTCATACACGTGCTCGGTTGCGAGCCTCTCGCGCAGCGAGCTCAAGTGAATGGTGGCGTCTTCGACCTTGTCGTAGTCGAAGCGGAGCACTGCGGTGCGGTTGTCTCGTCGAAACAGGACGACGTCGCAGAAGCGCTTCTCTTCGTACCAAAGCAGACTTAGGCCGAGGGTGGCGAACATGAGGAAGGTGGTCTTGATGCCCGTCCAGACCGTCCAAGTCCAGTTGGTCTCCTGGTAGAGCGCGCGCACGTCGAACCAGCAGCCCGCGCTGGAGGCTGCGAAACCGTCCACCTCACGCACCTCGCTCTGAGAACAACTCTTTGGTAACGACTCAACGAAGCGGCCCGGGGTCAGGTTCCAGAGGTTGCGTTCCCGCGGGGATCACTGGGAGGCAGGCAAGCCGACCATGCCGCTGTCGGGGCGGTACGCCCGACCATGCCGCTGTAAAGAGCGGGACGCCCGACTCTGCCGCTGGAATCACCCAGCCCACTTGCGTGGGCGTCGGCCGCTAGGCCCCCGCATCAGGAGGTAAGCAAGGCGCCCGAGCCGCGAGCTAGGAAGGTACCGACCGGCGGCATCTCGATCACCACCCCACATGCCCCCATCGGCGAGTGATCGAGCGAGCAGCGCCCTGGCCCTGTCAGGATCCGCCCGCAGAAACGACGTGTCGAGGACCTGCTGGCCTTCGCACGACTCGAACCCTGCGACCCCCAGAAGTGGGTTGTCCAGATCGGTCACGACCACCGTGGCGCCCTTTTCCGCAGCAGTGTGAGCGGCGAAGTAGGCCAAGTCAAGCATCACTGATTCCGGGACACTAGGTGCTACCTCGAGAAACTCGAGACGCGCATCGCCACTCGGGTCTTTAGAAATGACGGCTTGACCGACATCGGGCGCGCCGGTCGAGTTGTTCTCGTAGGCGACCAACCATGCAATCTGGGTTCCAGATTTCAGACACTCCAAGGCAGGTTTAGGATCGAGCCCGTCGTGCCGAAGACAATTCGCTCGTCCTTCATCGAAGTTTTCTTCGAACGAGGACAGATAGAAGCGGTCGTCGTTCGGCCACCCGCCTAGGTCGCGGAGCTCGATGTAGTCGCCGACTTGGCGCCGCCGTGCGCGCGCACGGAAGCCCGTGTCGAGCATGACCATGACACCGAGCCCGATTGAATCGAGCCACTCGTCATCACTCTCGACCGGACGCTTGTAGTAGAACTCGCGACGCGGGTCGACCAATCTGATCGGAATGCCGTAAACCCGTTCGTCGCCGCCCCAACGGACAAGCGGAACCACTTCGTCGGGATCGTGTCGCACATCAAGAACAACACCCTGGCTGAAGCCGGGGACAGGGTGACCGACGGGAAACATCTCCGCGACGCGCTGGGCGAGTGAACGTAGGCCAGACTCCGTCATCCCTCAAGTCTGGCAGCAGGGACCCACGGCAATCATGCCCTTTGGGATCCCGGCCGAATCTGCACGCCCATGCCGCTGTCGGGACGGAACGCCCGACCATGCCGCTGTGAGCACACCCGCTCACGATCCTGCACGTCCAGTTCAGACCCGGGGCGCTGATCGAAAGGGATGTCCGTCCTGCAGATACCAGGCGGTCCATGCGACCGGGAAGGCCAATCCCGCCAAGGCCGCAATCATCAAGCCGGACCCCCTACTCCGCTGACCGATCATGGTCAAGGCGACCAGTGCCCCGGAACCGAGAATTGCAATGGCCAAGGCGATCAGCATCAACCCAGTGTCCGGTGCTGACGCCAGATCCGCCAGTGCCATGTCATGCCGCGATGATTTCTGGCAAGGCCCATCGGGTGTGGCAGTCGGGCGAGCACTCGCCCCGACGGATGACGTCCGCGAAAAAGACGCTAGATCACCTGCTCGCGCGTCCAACCTCGGCGCCGGTGTCGAAGAAGTGATCGAGGTACTCAGGCGCATCGAGGGTGCTTCGCCTCAACAGGGAGAAGACTTCGGTCCCCTGCTTCGGCTTGTCGTCGAACCTGAACGCCTGGGCCAGTCCCGTGTATTCACATTCGAGGTTCTCCGCGTAAATGCGAGCTTCCACCTCGGCAAGTGCGATGGCCTTCTTGAAGGACTTCGCGTGCCAGAGCGTGACCCTCTCTTCGTAGAAACGCTCCTGTGGCTGCAAGTCGCGGGGACCCCAAGGCTTGTCGTGCGCCGCGGCGAAAACACACCGGACCCCGTACCAGGATTTCGTGCTCGGCTTCTTGGCCACGCCACCACCTTAGGGAGTTGGGGTGAACCGCCGGTCCGCCAGACGCACGCGCCGATCGCGATGCTGCTGAAGCTGCGCCCGACAATGCCGCGCACACCGCCGTCGCGCCGATGAGCGCTCGAGCGCACAGAGCATTCACGCCGAGGTTCTCAGCCGGAGGGGTGGCGCGGGTGCGAGACTGGCTGTGTGACCGACGAGTGGTACCGGCTTCCGGATTGGGACGAGGAGGCTCGCGCCGAGTTTGAACGTCGGTTGAGAAAGGCGCGTTCTTTCAACCGGGCGCAGTACCTGCGAATCAAGGGCTTGGTCCTCAAAGAGGCAGGCGAGTTGGCGGGAGCGCGAGAGTTATGGCGTCGCGTATTCGACGAGGATGGCGAGTTCGCTGAGATGGACGCATGGGCAGCAGCCGAGCACCTGGGCGACTCATATGTGGATCACGATCCTGACCTCGCGATCACGTTCTACCGACGTTCGATGAAGCGCAACAATTCTCTGAACATGACCACGGCAACGCAACCGATCAAACTCGCTGAACTGCTTCACCAACGGGGTCTTCCGAAGGATCTGGCCGAAGCAAAGAGGCTGCTAATGGACTGGCCGAAAATGGCGGACATGCCCATGCCCAGTGCGCACTTCCGGTGCAACGCTGCACTGGCGGAGGTCCTTGACGCAGCCGGCGATCGACAAGAAGCCCGTCAAGCCGCGATCCGTGCCTTGGCATTGGTCGACGCCTCTGCTCCGTTTCCGCGTCACAAGGAGCTTGGCGTCGTAAGAGCCGACCGACGGACACTCAAACGATTGAATCAGATGGCGAGTCGCCAGTAGTCCTTTCGTCTGGTGGGTCAACCGCCCGACCCTGCCGATGTCGGGGCTTGGCTTGCGCGTGGACACTTCACCTCGGGTGCGTCGTCACCGTTCTTCTGGTGTGGTGCGGGACGATGTTGCAGCGGGTGAGGTACTCCGCGCAATGGGGTTCGGAGGTTGAACGTGCTGGAGCGTCAAGCGGTGATGGACACCAGCGAGCAGGTGCTCGCGGTGCGATCCTTGGAACAAGGCCCTCTTGAAGCTGCCGCGTGGGACTGGTCCGACAACACCCTGGTCCAACTGAGTGACGACCTGCTCGCCGAAGGTGAGTTCTGGATCAGAGCAGGCAATGGTTTCGCGACTGCGCTGGTCACGTCGCGACTGTTGGACGCCGCGCCTGGCGAGCCTGACAGTGAGTGGGAAGACGTTGTTGAGCTCAGCCTCAGATGTTCGGGCCCGGTAGGCGTCACGGACCTGGTCGAGAATGATCCGTGGGTCGAGCTGATCGACGAACCGGGCAGGTATCGACTTCGATTCAGCGTCCGCGGACGTCTTCTCGAGCAGGACCCCGAAGCGGAACTGGACGATGACGACCAGGACCTGGACTCACCGGAACCTGTCGAGTTCTACCTCTTGGAAGCCTGGCCAGAGCCCAATAGCCAACCGGCGGCGGTCCTGCGTCTGACGAGTGCATTCTCGCGGCACAACGATGACAACCCAAGGCCCTTGGCCCTTCCGGAGGTCGAGCCCGGTCTGGCGGCCTCGATCCGAATTGGTCGCGACGTCGACCGGGCCCCGGGGGCCCGCACCCTCAGTGGTCAGACCTGCTCGGTGGAGGTTGACCGTACGGTCCGCGGCACCCGACGGCGTCTGTTCCTCACCTGTGCACGCCTGACCTCGTGGAGTCAGTTTGTCACTGCAGAGTCGAGTTGGACCTGGGGCGGTTACCCGACCGAAGAACCCGGGCGGTTGCAGTGGGCCGAGTCCGGTGGACACGCCGACCAGTTGTCAGGCGCGACCGGCGTCATCCAGTACTCCTTCGTCGAGGTCGAGAAGCCCGGGCACGCGGTTCGACAATGGAACTGGCTCGCTCACCCCTCACCAGGCACGCCCTACATCCCCTACGAGCAGTGGATTCCGGTCCTTGCCGAAAATGCGACCGTGACCATGAGGCTCTCCCAATCGAACGACTCCGAAGGCCAACCATGGACAGAGATCAGGTATCGGTTCGAAGGCATCCCCGTCGAGTGGATCGATGACATGCGGGACTGGCTCTCATTGCAGCTCGCGATTGCCGACCACCTCGAGTTCGGAGTCGCGAAGCAGTAACGCCCGCCAATCCACCTGCTGCCCGGCCTTGCCGAGGCGCGAGCGTTGTCGGGGACTGCACGCAGACGCCGCTGCGATCGCCGGACGCCCGGGGATGTGCCTGGTTAAGGTTCGCGAGTGAGAGACCCTCTGCCGCGTGCCTGGCGTCGGCTGGCGTCAGTGAGTGTGGCGATCTGTCTGTTCTGGACCGTCACTGCGTGTTCGGGCCTGGCCGACGACGTGAAGGGCATGCCGGGCGTCGTCGACGTCAAGGTCACCGAGGCTGATGGCGACGATCTGGGGCGGCCAGCCAAGCTCGTCGCGGTGACGATGCGCGATGACGCCACCGCCGAGCAGATCGAGAGCGTGCTCGCCGAGTACGACGAGGAGCGAGCTGGCCAATCCGTACAGCTCGTGACCGTCACCCTCGAAGGGCTCGCGTCCTCGTCGCTGTCCATCGGGCAGACAGCCACCCGGACCACGGAGTCCGTGGCAACGCTTCTGGCCGTCGCAAAGGAGCCCGACGTCGAAGGAATCGAGCTCGAGGTCTCCGCCGAGGACCTTGACGCCCGTATCGATATGCGCGCCGGCGGCCTGAACAGGGTCGACGCGATGGTGACGAGATACTGGGACGAACTAGCTGCGACCACCGACTCCATGTCCCGCGCGACCTTGATCGTCCAAGCGGACGGCTTCCTCATCGCCCGCGACAAGGGATCAGACGAGTCGCTGAGAGCGAAGGTTGCAGTTGCCGAGAAGGTCGATCGGAACCAACCCCTGGTTGGTGTCCAGATCAGCCGCAGCCAGCTCGAACTGCGAGTTCGATCCGATGCCGAGAAGATCGCGGTGCGTCAGATCGTCCGGCGCACACCATCGGCTGAATCCGTCGGTCGCGTGCGAGTGGTGACGGAGTCCGTCGACCTGTCCGACGCCGCAGGGCGCTTGCGCGAAACTGCCCGCCGCGTGGTGAACAAGATCCGCCACGACGAGTACTTCCGGTTCGCTCGCATCGAGGGCGACGAGCTGCACATCGGCGCCGCAAACATGGAGGAAGCCCTGACGCTTGAGGGTTACTTCGGCACCGGCATCGATCCCGTTCATCGGCCGATCGCGGTTCGTTTCGTACTCGACGGTGGTAGCGACTTCGGAAAGCTTGCCGGCGTCAACTTCCACCTCTACACCGCGAGCGCACTGTCAGAGCAAGACGAATGGTCGCGCTTCTCAGTGACCACACGAGGTAGCGGTCGTACCGCACAAGTGGACGTCGTTGCGAGGCCTGGTGTGACCTATGGCGACGCAGCCGAAGCGCTCGCTGCCCTTGGCGCAGCGTCCACTGTCACGTGGACAGACGACCGACCCGAGATCACCCTGACACCAGCGGGACCTGACTGGCGTGAGGTGGCCATTGAGGGCGATGTCAGCGATCAGCAACGCGCCGACATCATCGCCGGATGGTCCCAAGGTGCTGACTGACTTGATGCGACGCAGAAGGCCCTCGAACCTCCCTGTCGCCGTGTCCCTGGCCGTGTGCCTCGGTCTGGTCGCCTTTTCCTTCGCTTGGTCAGCTTGGCAAGCCAGCTGCTACGACGACAGCGATCCCAGCTACTACGTCGGCGGCATCGTGCTCCTGCTCGCGGCGCCTGGCACTTTGTTTGGGGGCTTCGTCGCGGTCCTGCGGATGTTCGGCAGCGCTCGAAGCGACTTGTGGAACGTGCTCTCCTGGCTGGTCGTCGTCCTGTACCTCGCGCTCGCCATCCTTGTCGGCCTCGAGGTCTGGTCGACAAGGGGCGACAGGGTCTATTGCGGTGGTGTTTCACCCTACGGGGACTGATGAACCGGCACGCTCCCCCGGACCTGCCGCTCTGCGGCAACCCGCGATTCGCCCCGGCCGAGTCGCGAGGACACTTCCGAACCATGCCTCGCTAGACGTTCAAATTCCTGCGGCGTGACCTGAGATCGCCAACAGCGCCGAGGAGAAGCATCAAGCCTCCGGCCAATGACAGGAGCAGGGCAAGCACGCCACTGGCGACTGCGGCGTTGGACCTGCTGCTGTTCGCGGCGTAGCACTTCTCGGCCACCTCGTCGCGAAAGGCCTCAGCATGATCGCCCCCTGGGCCATCGCTGTTGTTGTTGAGTGCCGCGTCCCACGGAGCGATGGTGCACTCGACCTTGCCAGCCGGTCCTTCGTCGTTGAGATCGGACGCGGTGATGTCGACCGTCGGGTTGTCGAGCCACAGCAACAAGCCGACGGCAAGGGCGAGGAACGCACCCACGAACAGGCTCGCCAGGCAGACTCTGTGCTGCATCAACCGATCCTATGTCGGTGGCTCGAGGAGCTCCCGACTTGTCGTACCTCAGCCCTCGTACGGAACCTCGGTGCGCCAGTCCGACTCGTCCTGGTCGATCGCAGCGCGCAGTGCCTGGGCGACGTTGTCAGGGGCGAACGGGCCTTCCTTGGCGAGCATCCCGCGGACGGTGACCGACACGGCCCGGATGCCGTCGTCCTTCAGCGTCGCGTCGATGCTGTGCACCAGGTTCTGCAGGCCGGCCTTCTGCACACCCAGGGAGGCGGCGCCGTTCCACGGCTGGTCGGCGGCCATGCTGCCCGTGGCGGTGACGCGGCCTCCGGAGCCCAGGAACGGGCGCGCGGCCTGGACCAGGCTCAGCAGGGCGCCGACGCCGAGCCGGACGTCCTCCAGGAGCTCGTCGGGCGTCAGGCTGAGCGGGTTCTTCTCCCGGTACGCCGACGGGTTGAAGTGGACGACGTCGAGGTGGCCGAAGCGCTCCGCCAGCCGGGTGACGGCGGCGCGGGTGGCCACGTCATCGGTCAGGTCGACAACGAGCCCCTGGGCTCGACCGCCGGCCGACTCGATCTCTCCGATGAGCGTCTGGAGTACGCCGTCGTCCGCACCCAGCAGTCCGACCTGGGCACCGTCCGCGGCGTACAGGCGAGCGAGCGAACCACTCACGCCCGGTCCGGCACCGGCGATCAGCACGTTGCGTGTCATGCCGCCAGCCTAGGCCCGACCCGGTGCCGCTCAGTCGAGCAGGTCCTCGACCCCGTTGGTGAGCTTGACGACGAAGAAGCCGCCGGTGCCGTCGGTGTACCAGACAGTGTCGTTGTCCGGATCCCACGCGGGCTGGGAGAGCGCGCTCGCCCCGCCCTTCGACGGCTTGTTGAAGTAGGCCACCTCGACAGGGTGCTGGACGTCGCTGATGTCGAAGATCCGAAGTCCGGAACCCACCATCGAGCAGGCGGCGAGATCTGGAGCGTCGCGGGTGGGCACCGAGCAGTAGTGCGCCGAGTAGCCACCGATCGGGAGCGCCGAGCCCGGGTCCGAGAGGACCTCCTTGGTCCGGTTCTCCTTCTGGTGGACGGCGAGCCGAATGTCCGACACGAGGGCCGGCGTCTCCGGGTCCGTGACGTCGATGATCCGCGCGGCGCCGACAGGGCTGTTCTTGAAGTCGACCGTGAACCCGTCGCCGAACCAGTCGGTGAACTCGTCGACCTCGAGGACGTAGGAACGACCGTCGCGCTGGAAGGGCTCGGCGACCTGCGGGATGGAGATCCCGGGCCAGTCGATCTCACCGAGGAGTGCTGCCTTCGGGGACCTCGCCCTCGCCTGCACCTGGGAGACGTCGTAGATCTGGAGACTCGGGTCGTCCAGGATCGCCTTGCTCGACGGGATGCCCATGTTGGCGACGTACATCGTGTTGCCGTCGTCAGAGAAGCGCAGACCGTGGGCAACCACGCCGCTCTTCACCATCAGCACCCGCGGCCTGCGGGGCTCGGCGAGGTCGACGGCAGTGATCGTGAAGCCCGCGGCGCCAGCGGTCCAGAAGGTCTGACCGTCCGGAGAGAACCCGCTCTCGTGACCGAAGACGCCGGCCAGCGTGGTGGAGAGGAGCTTGGGCTTGCGGCAGTCCGTGCGGACGTCGTACACGTCGAGCACGCCGGGCGCGGTGGCGAGGGTGCCCATCACGCCGACGAGCAGTCCGCGTTCCTGGTTCACCAGCAACGACTCGTGCGGGCTGAGCATCGCGGGCGTGATCAGGTTGGCGGTCTTGCGGGGCTGCGCAGGGTTGGTCATGTCGAGGACGACCACGCCCAGCCCGGTGCCGTTCAGCAGGTTGCCGATCACGTCCAGCCCGATGATCCGGGTGGAGTCGTAGAAGGCACAGGTGTGCCCCTGGGAGTCCGTGTAGCGCAGGGTCTTGAAGCCGCCCGTGGTGCCGTGGCGGCCCACCTGCTCGGTGTTGCAGGTGTAGCCGAGCTGGGCGCGACCGGAGTCGAAGTCGGCCTTCGGGACCCGGCCCTGCAGCGAGGTGGTCTCGGGCCGGGAGCCCGGACCGCAGTCGGCCGCGGGCACCGCCTGCGGCGGGACGGGGTCCTCTGCGGTCGCGACGAACGCGCCTCCGACGACCATCCCTGCCGTGACGACGGCCAGACCGATCCTGCGTTGCAGAGCCCCCATGTGCCCCAACCTTCCTTCGGACGACTCAGATTCCGGCGATGCCGCTCAGCTTCTTGACTGTGTCCTCGAACTCGGAGACCAGGTCTGCCATCACCTCGGCGACGGGCCGGACCTCGTTCATCCTGCCGACGATCTGGCCGATCGGCATGGAGATCACGTCGGGATCGCCGGAAGCATTGATCCGGCTGTGGGCGTCAGCGACCAGGAGGTTCTGCAGCGGCATCGGGAGCGGGGCCGGGGCGTCCTCCTCGGTCCAGGCCTCGGTCCACTTTGTCTTGAGCAGGCGAGCCGGCTTGCCGGTGTAGATCCGGGTCCGGACCGTGTCGGACGAGGTCGCCCGCAGGAAGGCGGTCTCCCAGCCCTGGTTCGAGGCGAGGTTGCGGTACTCCTCGGTGCCGAGCCAGATCGAGCCGGTCCAGACACCCTGCGCACCGAGGCCCAGGGACGCCGCGATCTGGCGTCCCGAGCCGATGCCGCCGGCGCCGAGCACCGGGACGTCCGGGCCGACCGCGTCGACGATGTCGGGGGTGAGCACCATGCTGGCGATCTCGCCGGTGTGGCCGCCGGCCTCGTAGCCCTGCGCGATGATGATGTCCACGCCGTTGGCGACGTGGCTCTGGGCGTGCTTGGGAGCACCGGCGAGGGCGGCGACCTTGAGGCCTGCGGCCTGGCACTCGGCGATCACGTCCTTCGGCGGGGTGCCCAGCGCGTTGGCGATCAGGACCGGCCGGTGCTGCAGGGCGACGTCGACGTGCGAGCGGGCCATCGAGTGCAGCCAGCCGAGCACGCCCTCACGGCCCTCGCCCTCCGGGAGCGGCGGGACGCCGAGCTTGAGGAGCGTCTCATCGACGAACCTCTTGTGCTCGTCCGGGATGTACGACGACAGGTCGGCCGAGGTGCCCTCGGTCGGCACCTTCATCGGCATGACCACGTCGACGCCGTACGGCTTGCCGTCGGTGTTCTCATCCATCCACGTGAGAACCCGGTCGAGCTCGTCCGGGTCGTTGAACCGGACACAGCCGAGGACGCCCAGTCCGCCGGCGCGGGACACCGCCGCAGCGACGTGCTCGGACGGGGTGAAGGCGAAGATCGGGTAGTCGATCCCGAACGCCTCGCAGAGGGGGGTACGCATCAGAGGTTCGCTCCTACGGTCGTGCGCTCGGCGAGTGCGAGCTCCTTGGCCTTGGGGTACTGCGCCTTGCCGGTGGCATTGCGCGGGACCTCCGGGACGATGGTGAGGGCGCGCGGCAGCTTGTAGCCGGACAGGTGCGCCCGCAGGAAGGTGCGCAGCTCCTCCAGCTCGACGACCTGGCCCGGGCGCTGCTCGACGACGGCGGCCACGGCCTGGCCGTACTTCTCGTCAGGCAGTCCGACGACGAGGGCGTCGTACACGCCGGGGTGGGCCTTGATGGCCTGCTCCACCTCTTCCGGGTAGACCTTCTCGCCGCCGGTGTTGATGCAGTTGGAGCCGCGGCCGAGCAGCGTGATCCGGTTGCCCTCCTCGATCCGAGCGTTGTCGCCGGGGATGGAGTAGCGGACGCCGTCGATCTCGATGAAGGTCTTCGCGGACTTCTCGGGGTCCTTGTAGTAGCCGACCGGAACGTTGCCCGAGCGAGCAGTGCGGCCGACCTTGCCGACGTCCGCGACCGGGTCGAGGACCTGGTTGTCGTCGCCGAGGATGACGGTGGTCGACGGGATCGACACGACCGGGCCGTCGGTGGACAGTGCGCTGGCGTCCTGCAGGCCGGTGCCCTGGAAGCCGGTCTCCGAGGAGCCGATGGAGTCGGTGAAGACGGCGTTCGGGAAGTGCTTCATCCAGCGCTCCTTCACCGACTTGGAGAAGATCGCGGCGCTGGAGGCGATGGCGAACAGTGTCTGGCCGTCGTACCCACCGGCCTCGTAGGCGTCGATGAGCGGGACGGCCATGGCGTCACCGGTCATGAACATCATCTGGACGCCGTGCTTGTCGACGAGGTCCCACGTGCGGACGGGGTCGAACTTCGGCTCGAGGATGGTGACCTGGCCGGCGAACAGGTGCATGAGCAGGGATGCCTGGGCGCCACCGTGCATCAGGGGGCTGAGCGGGAGTGTGACCAGCCCGGCCTCGAGGGCCTTCTTCGACTGGTCGAACTCCTCGAGCGGCTCGCCGCTCATGAAGTCGATGCCGCCGCCGAGCACCCGCCAGAAGTCCTCGTGGCGCCACATGACGCCCTTCGGGAAGCCGGTGGTGCCGCCGGTGTAGATGATGTGGATGTCGTCAGGGCTGCGCTCACCGAAGTCACGGGCGTCGGACTGGCCGGCGACGGCCTCCTCGAGCGTCACGCCACCGTAGGCGGACAGGTCGCTCGCGTCGTCGGGCTCGAGCGGGTTCGACACGGCGACGACGGCCTTCATCGCGCTGACCTTGGGCAGCACCTCGGCGACCAGGTCGGCGTAGACGCGGTCGTGGACCAGACCCACCAGGTCGGCGTTGTCGAAGAGGTACTCGAGCTCGCCGGCGACGTAGCGGAAGTTGACGTTGATCGACACGGCGCGCACCTTGAGGATCGCGATCAGGGCGATCACGTGCTCGATGCTGTTCTTGGCATAGAGACCGACGTGGTCTCCCTTGCCGATGCCTTGTGCCTGCAGGTAGTGCGCGAGCTTGTTGGACTCCGATTCCAGCTCGGCGAAGGTGATGACGCGGTCCCCCACCTGCACGGCAGGCTTGTCCGGGACGGCGTCGACGGCGTGTTCGAAGAGATCGGCGATGTTCAAGGCCACGGAGCCGAGACTAGAACACGTTTCACTTTTTCGCTAGCGTGGTTCGCATGTCCTCCACTGACACGCCCGTCCGCACCACTCCCGACTGCCTCGTCGAGCAGGACGGCCACAAGCTGATCGTCACCATGAACCGGCCCGAGCGCCGCAATGCGCTCTCCTCCGAGATGCTGCGGATCATGGAGGACGCCTGGGACCGGGTGAACTCCGATCCCGAGATCCGGGTGTGCATCCTGACCGGTGCGGGTGGCTACTTCTGCGCAGGCATGGACCTGCAGAAGGCCAACGAGAAGCCACCGTCGGAGAGCTTCGAGTCGGGCGAGTACGACCCCACCGTCATCAAGGGCCTGCTCAAGGGCTTCCGGCTCACCAAGCCGCTCATCGCAGCCGTCGAGGGCCCCGCGATCGCCGGCGGCACCGAGATCCTGCAGGGCACCGACATCCGCGTCGCGGGTGAGTCGGCCAAGTTCGGCGTCGCCGAGGCGCGCTGGAGCCTCTACCCGATGGGCGGGTCCGCCGTGCGGCTCCCCCGCCAGATCCCGTACACCGTCGCCGCCGAGCTGCTGCTCACGGGCAGGACCCTGCTCGCCCCCGAGGCCAAGGAGCTGGGTCTCATCGGACACGTCGTCCCCGACGGCGAGGCGCTTGCGAAGGCGCACGAGATCGCGGACCTGATCGCCGCCAACGGGCCGCTCGCCGTCCAGGCGATCCTCAAGACGATGCGCGACTCCGAGGGCAAGCACGAGGAGGACTGCTGGGCCGAGGACGCGAAGGTCGGCGCCGCGGTGTTCTCCTCGGAGGACGCCAAGGAGGGTCCGCGCGCGTTCATGGAGAAGCGGGCGCCGCAGTTCAAGGGCCGGTAGCCCCAGGCCGCCCGAGTCAGGAGCGGGCCGCCACCACGTGGCGGTCGAGCCACTCCGAGAAGTCCTCCAGGCTCGCCAGGACTGCGTGCGTGCCGGCCGCGCGCAGCTCCTCCTCAGTGCAACCACCGGTCAGCACCGAGACGCTGACGACCTCGGCTGCGAGCGCACCCTCGACGTCGTGGACGTGGTCACCGACGTAGAGCGACGCGCCTTCGCGACGCAGCGCGTCAGCCTTGCCCACGCCCCACACCCAGCCCTCGAGCACGTCCACGTCGAGGCCCGTGTGCTCGAGGTGAAGGCGGGCGTTGTCGGGGAACTTGCCGGTCACCACGACCACCCGGCCACCGTGGCGTCGTACGGCGGCGATCGCCTCGTGCGCACCGGGCAGGACCGGCACGCTCGTGATGGCGTGCTCGGGGTACAGCGCGCGGAACCGGTCCCCCGCCGCCGGGATCTGCTCGGGCGGCAGGTACGGCGCGAGCAGCATGTCCAGCGGCGGCCCGAGACGCGCGGTCATCTCCGCGACGGGGAACTCCACGCCGAGCTCGGCGCCGAGCGCCTCCAGCACCTGCCGGAAGCCCGGCGCGGTGTCGATGAGGGTGAGGTCGAGATCGAATCCGACGACGAGTTGCGCCACGACGCCACCCTAGGCCGCGCGCGGGTCAGCCGACTGAGCGGTCTCCGGTCCAGTACTTCGCGCGCAATGCCTTCTTGTCCGGCTTCCCGAGTCCGGTCAAGGGGAGCGCGTCGACCGCGAACACGTCCTTGGGTGCCTGCACGGCACCCTTGCGCTGCTTGACGGCGTCCTTGATCTCCGCGATGACCTCCTCGGTCAGCTCGTGGCCGTCACGCAGCACGACGACCGCGGTCACTGCCTCGCCGAACTTCTCGTGCGGGGTCCCGATGACGCCGACCTGGGCAATCGCCGGGTGCTCGGCGATGACGTCCTCGACCTCGCGGGGGAAGACGTTGAACCCACCCGTCACGATCATGTCCTTGGTGCGGTCGACGATGTACCAGAGGCCGTTCTCGTCCTCGCGCGCCACGTCGCCGGTGTGCATCCAGCCGTCACGGAAGGTCTCGGCCGTCGCCTCGGGCAGCTGCCAGTAGCCCGCGGAGAGCAGCGGTCCCGCGACGCAGATCTCTCCCGGCTCGCCCTGGGGCACCGGGTTGCCGTCCTCACCGAGCAGCGCGGTGCGGAGGTACGCCGACGGGCGGCCGCACGACGTCAGCCGGGACTCGATGGGCTTGCCGTCGGCGTCGACGTGGTCGCCCTTGGGGAAGTAGCTGATCACCATCGGCGCCTCGGACTGCCCATAGTACTGCGCGAAGATCGGGCCGAACCTCTCGATCGCCTCCTTGAGGCGCACCGGGTTGATCGCCGACGCGCCGTAGTAGACGGTCTCGAGGGAGGACAGGTCGCGGGTGTGCGAGTCCGGGTGGTCCATCAGCGCGTAGAGCATCGTCGGCACGAGCATCAGGGAGTTGATCTTCTTCTCCTCGATGGTCTTCAGCACGTCGGCCGGGTCGAAGCGCGACGACACGAACAGGGTGCCGCCCTTGAGTACGACCGGGACGAAGAAGGCCGCGCCGGCGTGCGAGAGCGGGGTGCACATCAGGAAGCGCGGCTCGTCGGGCCACTCCCACTCGGCCATCTGGATCTGCGCCATGGTCGAGAACGCGCGCACGTTGCCGATCACGCCCTTGGGCTTGCCGGTGGTGCCACCGGTGTAGGTGATCGAGGTGATGTGGTCGGGCTCGAGGATCGCCGCCTGGACCGGCTTCGGCTCGAAGGTCGCTGCGACCTCGGTCAGGTCGGTGCCGACGTCGGCGAGCTGCTCCGGAACGGGGCCGATGGTCAGCACCTGCTTGAGACCCGGGCACTTGCCGAGCAGTTCGACGGCACGCTCGACGAAGTAGGGGTCGATCACGAGCGTGGTGATGCCCGCGTCGTTGATGACGTAGGCGTGGTCGTCGGCCGAGCCGAGCGGGTGCAGGGACGTCCGCTGGAAGCCCTGGGTCTGTCCGGCTCCGAGGATGAACAGCACCTCGGGCCGGTTGAGCGCGAGGAGCGCACCGGGCGTTCCCCGACCGGCGCCGAGCGCCTCGAATGCCTGGATGTACTGGGAGATCCGGTCCGCGGTCTCCCGGCCGGTCAGGGTCACCTCGCCCAGATGGACGATCGGACGGTCGGCGTGGCGCTTGAGCGCCGCGACCATCAGGTGGCCGTTGTGGGCAGGGGTCCGGAGCTGGTCGGTCACAGTCGCAGAGTAGAACGTGTTCTAACTCTGGACAAGAGATCTCACCCGGCGTGGCGCTCGACCGGCGCCATCAGGGGCCGTACGCCGCCGAGTCGACGATGGAATCGGACCTGCTCCGCGTGCGTGTCGAGCACGTCCCACAGGGCACGGTGGGCCGACCAGGGCAGCGGGTCCGCCCCGGACCACCACCGCTCGCCGAAGCTGATCCAGACCGGGATCCATCCCGCAGCACCGTCCCACGCCCCGCGCTGCGCCTCGAGCAGACGCCGGCGGACCTGGAACGCCGTACGCGGTCCGTCGACGCAGATCGGCGCCGTGCGGACCGGCCAGACCCACAGGTCCAGCTCCATCAGCTCCAGCTCGAGGTCACGGAGCAGGGCAGGATCGACCAGCACCGTGGCGACGTTCTCGTGCGGCTCCCGCCTCATGGCCCGAACGCTAGCCCGCGGCGCCGACAACGACCAGCGCCACGGGATGACGATCAGGTGAGCAGCTCGGCGACCTGCCGGATCTCGGCGGCACTGCGCGCGGAGAGCAGCAGGGTCGTCACGCCGGTCTCCTCCCACTGCGCCACCCGCTCCTTGACCTCACCGGGCGTGCCGATGATGTGCATGTCGTCGACGAGCTCGTCCGGGATGAGCGCGGTCGCCTTGTCCTTGTCCCCCGCGAGGTACAGGTCCTGCACCTGGTCGGCCAGGTCGCCGTACCCCATCCGCGTGAAGACCTGGGTGTGGAAGTTCTGCTCCTTGGCACCCATGCCGCCCATGTAGAGCGCCACCACAGGCTTCATCCCGTCGAGGACGGCCTGCTTCTGCTCGGCGTTCTCCACGATCTGGAGGTGGCAGGTCGCGGAGATCTCGAAGTCGGCGCGGGTACGACGCGCGCCCTCCCGGGCGAACCCCTCGTCGAGCCACGGCTGGTACATCGCGGCGCTCTTCGGCGTGTAGAAGATCGGGATCCAGCCGTCGGCGATCTCCGCGGTCTGCGCGACGTTCTTCGGACCCTCCGCGCCCAGCCAGATCGGCAGGTCGGACCGCAGGGGATGCACGATCGGCTTGAGCGGCTTGCCCAGGTGCACCGCACCCGGGCCGTTGTAGGGCAGCGGGTGGTGCGGACCGGCGTTGATGACCGGCTCCTCGCGGGCCAGCACCTTGCGGATGATCTCGACGACCTCACGCGTCCGCGCCAGCGGCTTCGAGAACGGCTGGCCGTACCAGCCCTCGACGACCTGCGGGCCGCTCACTCCCATGCCCAGGATGACCCGACCACCGGTGAGATGGTCGAGCGTCAGCGCGTGCATGGCGATCGAGGTCGGCGTGCGGCCCGACATCTGCACGATCGAGGTTCCGAGCCGGACCCGGCTGGTCTCCCGACCCCACCAGGCCAGCGGGGTGAACGCGTCGCTCCCCCACGCCTCGGCCGTGAAGATCGCGTCGAACCCCGACTCCTCGGCCGCGGCGACGAGCTCGCCGACACCCTGCGGAGGCTGCGCGCCCCAGTAACCCAGCTGCAGTCCCAGTTTCATGGCTCGAATCATGCCCTGACGGCGCGCCGCATTTCTAGAACATGTTTCACTTTTGGGCAGAACATGTTTCACTTTCGCCCATGAGCCGCACCCTCCAGGCGCCCGTGACGGTCGCCTTCGACTACACGCGATCGACCGGCCCCGTGGTCGGCCGATTCCTCACCGGACTGCGCGACGGGGTGGTCGTCGGCGGACGGACCTCGGCCGGTCAGGTCGTCGTCCCGCCGCTCGAGTTCGACCCCGTCACCCACGAGGCAACCACCGAGTTCGTGGAGGTCTCCTCCGTCGGCACGGTCACGTCGTGGACCTGGGTCCCCGAGCCGGTGAAGGGTCAGCCGTTCGACCGACCGTTCGCCTACGCCCTCGTCACCCTCGACGGCGCCGACGTACCCCTCCTGCACGCTCTCGACGTCGCCTCGCCTGCGGAGGTCACCACGGGCATGCGGGTCCGCGTGCGGTGGGCCACGGACCGGGTCGGCCACATCAACGACATCGCGGGTTTCGAGCCGCTGGCGCCCGGCGAGGCCGAGGTCACCGCCCCGGCTGCGACGTCCGAAGCGCCGGTCACCGGCGTCGTCACGACGGTCTCCCTCGACTACAACTACGCGGCCTCCCCCGAGGAGTCGCTGTTCTACCGCGGCCTCAACGAGGGCCGGATCATGGGCCAGCGCTGCCCCACCTGCCTCAAGGTCTACGTCCCGCCGCGGAGTGCCTGCCCCACCGACGGGACGCCGACCGAGGAAGAGGTCGAGCTCTCGCAGACCGGCACCATCACGACGTTCTGCATCGTCAACGTGCCCTTCCTCGGCCAGAAGATCACCCCGCCCTACGTCTCGGCCTACGTCCTCCTCGACGGCGCCGACATCGCGGTCCTGCACCTCATCCTCGGCGTGCCCGCCGACGAGGTGCGGATGGGCATGCGCGTCAAGGCGGTCTGGAAGCCCAAGGACGAGTGGGCGTACTCCCTGGAGAACATCGACCACTTCGCGCCGACCGGTGATCCGGACGCCGAATTCGACACCTACAAGCAACACCTCTGAGACGGGATACAGAACAGATGCGTGACGTCGCCGTCGTCGGGTTCGCCCAGCGACAGATGCCAGAGTTCGACGGGTCCCCGACCTGTGTCGAGCTCCTCGTTCCGGTCTTCAAGGAGCTCTACGAGCAGACCGGCTGGACCCGCAGGGACGTCGGGTTCTGGTGCTCCGGCTCCTCCGACTACCTCGCCGGACGTTCGTTCTCGTTCGTCCAGGCGGTCGACGCGATCGGCGTCATCCCGCCCGTGAACGAGTCGCACGTGGAGATGGACCTCGCGTGGGCCATGTACGAGGCGTGGATCAAGATCCAGACGGGCGAGGTCGACACCGCCCTCGTCTACGCGTTCGGCAAGAGCTCGGCCGGCGTCCTGCGCCGTACCCTCGCGCTCCAGCTCGACCCCTACACGATGACGCCGCTGTGGCCCGACACCGTGTCCCTCGCCGGCCTCCAGGCCCGCGCGGGCATCGACGCCGGCGTCTGGGACGAGCGCGCCATGGCCGAGGTCGCGAACCGCTCGCTCACCGACGCCGAGAAGAACGAGTACGCCATCCGCAAGGGCGGCTCCTCGGTCGACGAGCTGCTCGCGCGCCCGATGTACGCCGACCCGCTGCGCAAGCACGACTGCTCCCCCGTCACCGACGGCGTGGCAGCCCTCGTGCTGGCCGCTGGCGACAAGGCCCGCGAGGTCCGCGAACGGCCCGCCTGGCTCACCGGGATCTCGCACTACGTCGACCCGATGGGCATGGGCGTGCGCGACCTGACCCGGTCGCCGTCGGCCCAGCGGGCCGGTGCCGCGCTCGACCTCGGCGGAGTCGAGGTGGCCGAGCTGCACGCGCCGTTCAGCCACCAGGAGCTCATCCTGCGCAAGGAGCTCGGACTCGGCGACGACGTCCTCATCAACCCGTCCGGCGGCGCGCTGGCCAGCAACCCGATGTTCTCGGGCGGCGGCATCCGCGTCGGCGAGGCCGCGACGCGGATCTGGTCGGGCCAGGCCGACAAGACGCTCGCCCACGCGACCAGTGGCCCCGCCCTGCAGCAGAACCTCGTCTGCACGCTGTCCGGGTCGATCGAAGGGAAGAACAACTGATGGGCAAGCAGCCTGCAGCAATCATCGGCATCGGGCAGACGCACCACCGCGCGAAGCGCGAGGACGTCTCGATGGCAGGTCTGTGCCGCGAGGCCATCGACCGTGCGCTCCTCGACGCCAACATGACGCTCGACGACATCGACGCGATCGTCGTCGGCAAGGCGCCGGACCTGTTCGAGGGCGTCATGATGCCCGAACTGTTCCTCGCCGAGGCGCTCGGCGCGGCGGGCAAGCCGCTCCTGCGCGTCCACACCGCGGGCTCCGTCGGCGGTTCCACCGCCATCGTCGCGTCGTCGCTGGTCCAGGCAGGCGTCCACAAGCGGGTGCTGACCGTGGCCTACGAGAAGCAGTCCGAGTCCAACGCGATGTGGGCACTCTCGGTGCCGCTGCCGTTCAACATGCCTGTCCACGCCGGCGCCGGCGGCTACTTCGCGCCGCACGTGCGCTCCTACATCCGCCGATCCGGCGCGCCGACCCACATCGGTGCGATCGTCGCCGCCAAGGACCGCAACAACGCGCTGAAGAACCCGTACGCGCACCTCCACAACGAGGGCACGACCGTCGAGTCGGTGATGGCGTCGCAGATGCTGTGGGACCCGATCCGGTACGACGAGACGTGCCCCTCGAGCGACGGCGCCTGCGCGCTGGTCATCGTCGACGAGGACACCGCCAAGTCGTCGCCGAACCCGGCCTGGATCCACGGCACGGTGATGCGGTCGGAGGCCACCACGGCCGCCGAGCGCGACCAGGTCAACCCGCAGGCCGGTCGCGACGCCGCGGCGGCACTGTGGAAGCAGGCCGGGATCATCAACCCGATCGAGGAGATCGACGCAGCCGAGATCTACGTGCCCTTCTCCTGGTTCGAGCCGATGTGGCTGGAGAACCTCGGGTTCGCTGCTCCGGGCGAGGGTTGGAAGCTGACCGAGGCCGGGGAGACCGCGATGACGGGCCGGATCCCGGTCAACTGCTCCGGCGGCGTGCTGTCCTCCAACCCGATCGGAGCCTCCGGGATGCTGCGCTTCGGCGAGGCAGCGCTCCAGGTGCGGGGCGCGGCGGGCGAGCACCAGGTCGACGGTGTACGACGGGCACTGGGCCACGCCTACGGCGGCGGCTCCCAGTTCTTCGCCATGTGGGTCGTCGGCGCCGAGAAGCCGACGAACTAGGCCAGAGCGCCCTAGGGTCGTTTCGTGAGCGACTTCTCGGGCCCCTACCCGCCTGCCCCGCCGACGCCGTACGGCGGGCCGGCGGGTCCGCCGCCGCCGGGCAACGGTCTGGCGGTGACGGGGTTGGTGCTCGGCATCTCGGCACTCGTGCTGTCCCCGATCCCGATCGTCAACCTGCTCGGCATCATGTTGGCCCTGCCCGGTCTGGTGTTCGCCGGGTTCGGCATCAGGCGTGGCCGCACGATCGGGCGCGGAACAGCGATGGCGGGCTGGGGTGCTGGTCTGTCCTGCGTCGCGCTGGTCGTGTCGTCAGTGGTCGGCTTCCTCACCTTCCGCTACCTCGGTGACCTCCTCGACTTCGTCGAGCCGCCCGATCCCAGTGCCGAGATCGGCGAGGAGTTCGACACCGACGACGGTGACCTGACGGTGACCGTCACCTCCGCCGAGTGCGCGCCGAGCGCATCGGCGAGCGAGAGCGGCTCCCGCAGCTGCACGTTCGTGTTCACGGCCCGCTACAACGGCTCGAGCACGCTCTACCTCGACAGCATCAAGGTCAAGGCCGTCATCGCAGGTGCCTGGCAGGACCCGAGCCTGGACGGGGAGACGACGTTGGGCGCGGGTGAGTCCAGCACCATCACCGGCACGGTCACCGTGTACGGCGAGGACCTCGAGGGCCTGGCCTTCGACGCGGACGACGCCTCGAGCCACAGCGCGGTCGTGGTGGACGTCCGCTCCGCCAACTCACGGACCGCCGACCCGGCGCCGTAGGCTGGGACCGTGATCGAGCTCCGTACCCCCACCCAGATCGAGCAGATGCGGCCCGCGGGCCGCTTCGTCGCGTCCGTCATCACGGCCCTCTCGGAGAAGGCCGCCGTCGGCGTGAACCTGCTCGAGCTCGACGAGCTCGCCCATCGCATGATCAAGGATGCCGGCGCGGAGTCCTGCTACATCGACTACCACCCGTCGTTCGGCGCCAGCCCGTTCGGCAAGGTCCTGTGCACGTCGGTCAACGACGCGGTGCTGCACGGCCTTCCGTTCGACTACACGCTGCAGGACGGCGACCTGCTGTCCGTCGACTTCGCGGCCTCCGTCGACGGCTGGGTCTCCGACTCGGCCCTCTCGGTCGTCGTCGGCACGCCGCGCGAGGCGGACCTGCGCCTGATCGGGGTCACCGAGAAGGCCCTTGCCGCCGGCATCGCGGCCGCGAAGCCCGGCGGCCGGCTCGGCGACATCTCCGCTGCCATCGGTGCGGTCGCCCACGAGGCCGACCTCAAGGTGAACCTGCAGTTCGGCGGCCACGGTGTCGGCCGCACGATGCACGGCGAGCCGCACGTCGCCAACGACGGCCGCGCCGGTCGCGGCCTCAAGCTGCGTCCCGGCCTGGTGATCGCCATCGAGCCGTGGTTCCTGCACACGACCGACGAGATCGTGTTCGACCCGGACGGCTGGACCATCCGGAGCGCGGACGGCTCGCGCGGCGCGCACGCGGAGCACACGGTGGCCATCACGATCGACGGCCCGCTGGTGCTCACCGCCCGCGACTGACGCTCTCGACGGCGGGTACCACCCCGCCATGACGCACAGGACGGTCGGCGTCGAAGAGGAGCTCCTCCTCGTCGACCCCGAGACCCGGGAGGCGTCCCCGAGCTCCCAGCAGGTCCTCAAGTACGCCGCCGAGCACCACCTGGGCGGGGCAGGCGACCTCGAGCACGAGCTCTACCGCCACCAACTCGAGACCCGGACCTCACCGACCACCGACCTCGGAGACCTCCGCGAGGACCTGCTCCGCGGACGACGGACCGCCGCCGAGGCCGCTGCCGGGGCAGGTCTGCTGACCGCCGCCGTCGGCGCGATCCCGCTCGGTGACCTCGGTCCGCGGACCACCCGCGACGACCGCTACCTCGACATGGTCGACTCCTACGGCGAGCTCGCCCGGCCGGGCGGCACCTGTGGGATGCATGTCCACGTCTCGATTGCCTCGGCCGAGGAGGGCGTCCGGGTGATCGACGGTCTCCGCCCCTGGCTGGCAGTCCTCCTGGCCATCAGCGCGAACTCGCCGTTCCACCACGATCGGGACACTCGCCACGCCTCCTGGCGCGCCCAGGCGTGGGGCCAGTGGCCGAGCGCGGGGCCGACCGAGCGCTTCGGCGATCTCGACACCTATCGTCGGGTCGGCCGCGCGCTCGTCGCGTCCGGCGCCGCGCGGGACGAGGGCATGCTCTACTACGACGCCCGGTTGGCGCGTCGCTTCCCGACCGTCGAGGTACGCATCGCCGACGTGTGCACCGATCCCGACGACGCCGTACTGGTCGCGGCGATCACGCGGGCGCTGGTCCACCACTGCGCGGCGTCGACCGAGGACGCAGACTCATCGGCCCGGTGGCGAGCCGAGCTGGTGGGGGCGGCGAGGTGGAGAGCGGCGAGGTACGGCGTGGCCGGCAAGCTGCTCGACCCGGCCTCCGGTGACCTCCGGCCCGCCCGGGAGGTGCTGGAGCTGCTGCTCGCCACCCTGCGCGAGACGCTGGAGTCCTACGGCGACGTCGACCTGGTGTCCGACGGGATCAACCGGGTGCTGACAGAGGGTGGCGCCGTCCGGCAACGAGCGGCCTTCGAGCGCAGCGGGAGCCTGGTGGCCGTGGTCGACGACCTGGTGGCACGCACCAATCTCGACGACGGACGCAACGCCCGGTGAGGCCGACTACTGGCTGAGGCCGTAGAAGAACCCGAAGAGTCCCGCACCGACACCGAGCACGATGATCGTCCACAGGGAGATCCACGCCAGCGTGTGCATCCCGTGCTGGTAGTGGTTGTCCGAGAAACCCTGGAACTGCTCTGCATTGGCGTCGCTCACTGCGACCTCCTTCGATTCAGCCTGCTTGAGGGGCCCAACGCTACTGCACGCTGACGCGCAACGGCCCGCCTCCACGCGGGAGACGGGCCGTCGAGCAGGTGCGGGTTGATCAGCGGTCGGCGTACTTCCCGACCACGACGAACGAGGCATCGAGGTCGATGTCCCACTCGAGGCCCTGGGCGTCACGGACCTCGACCTCGTAGGCGACACCGCGGTCGTCACTGGCGTCCACGTCGACGACCGTGCTGCCCGGGACCTCGGCCAGCGCGGCCTTCTCGGCCGAGGTGCGTTCAGCGTCGGTCAGGACCCGGTCATCGGCGTCCCGGTCGTCGCTGTCGTTGCGGTCGTCCCGGTCGTCATCCCGGTCGTTGCGGTCGTCCCGGTCGTTGCGGTCGTCGTCCCGGTCGGTGGTCACGACGTCGAGGTTCTCGTCGAGCGTCACGTCGACCTCGGAGCCGTCGGCCAGGCGGACCTCGACGTCGTACGCCTCGCCGGCGTCGTCACTGGTCTCGACGTCGACGGCCTCGCCACCTCCTGCGGCGGACGTGGCGGCTGCGGCCACCCGGTCACGCTCGTCACCGGTGACGTCGTCGGCCGATGCGGCCCAGACGGTGCCGCCGACGGCGAGCACGGCGACCGCAGCGATGGCGGGAAGGACGACCTTCTTCTTGCGGAGCACGGTGGTGTTCATGGGAGTTCCTCTCGGTGGGGCCAGGGCTCTTCGTCCTGATGAGAGAAGACTGCCGGGAGGTCGCTGAAGCCAACCTGAAGGCGCCTGAAGGGATCTTCAGGAACGTCTGGTCAGCGGCGCAGTCGTACGACGAAGCGGGCTCCACCGAGGGTCGAGGCCTCTGCTGCGACGGTGCCACCGTGGGCACGCACGACCTCGCGCACGATGGCCAGTCCGAGACCACTGCCACCGACGTCCCGGGCGCGCGCATCATCGAGTCGGACGAAACGCTCGAAGACCCGCTCGCGGTCGGCGGGGGCGATGCCCGGGCCGTCGTCCTCGACCACGAGGACGACCTCGCCCGCCGTCTCCGTGACGGACACCGCAACGGTCGCGGTGGCGTGACGGGAGGCATTGTCGACCAGGTTGCGCACGACCTGGCCCAGGGCAACCACGTCGCCCTGCACCCGGCCGGCTGCCACGCCGGAGGCGTCCACCTCGAGGTCGGTACGCCGCGCCCGGCGTACCTCGATCAGGACGAGGTCGTCGACGTCGACGTCCTCCCGCGGCGCCTGCGCGCTGCCGTCGGACGCCCGGGTGAGGACGAGCAGCTGGTCGACCAGCGCCTGCATCCGGATCGTCTCCTCCAGGACCGTGTCGGCCAGCTCGCCCTCGTCCATGGCGCCCGGGTGCGCCACGGCGACCTCAGCGGCCTGACGGACGCTCGCCAGCGGCGACCTGAGCTCGTGGGAGGCATCGGCCACGAACTGTTGCTGCCGGTCGCGTGAGTCCTGCAGGCGCTCCAGCATCCGGTTCATGGTGCGCGCGAGCCGACCGATCTCGTCGTTGGCCTCGGGCTCGGGAACCCGGCGTTCCAGCCGGGATCCGGTGATCTGGTCGACCTCGCGGCGGATCTGCTCCACCGGGCGCAGGGCCCGCGAGGCGACCAGCCAGGTGGTGCCGCCCACCACGAGCAGCAGCAGGGGCAGGCCGACGAGCAACGGGGTCGCGAGCGCCGAGGTGGCCTCGTCGACGTCCTCGAGGGAGACGGCCACGACCACGACCGATCCGTCTCCGACGTCGGCCGTGGACAGCACGTAGTCGTGCTCGCCACCGGGCAGCGACACGACCTCGCCGTCGTCCAACCGAAGAGGGCGGTCGAGGGCCTGGGAGGATCCCAGGACGTTGCCGGATCCGTCGACGACCTGCCAGACGACGTCTTCCGGCTCGGTGTCGTCGCCGTCGCCATCCCGATCACCGTCGCCGTCACCATCCCGGTCACCGTCGTCCCGGTCGACGGGCACCGGAACACCACTGGAGGCCACCTGGGCGGCCAGGTCGTCGGCACGGTTCTCAGCGGTGTTCTCCGCACCGTCCTGCAGCGAGGACCGGACGGTCATCACCAGCACCGCGCCGCCCACCAGGAGCGCGAGCGCCACGACGACGACCGCAGCAAGCGTGGTCCGGGTCCGGACCGACGTACGGTTCCAGCGCATCTCAGCCTCCGTCACTCGCGAGCCGATAACCGGCGCCGCGCAGGGTCTGGATCGCATCCCTGTCGAAGGGGCGGTCCACCTTGTTGCGCAGGTGGCGGACGTAGACCTCGACGATGTTGGGGTCCCCCTCGAAGTCGCCGTCCCACACCGCTTCGAGGATCTGGCGCTTGGAGACGACATCACCCTTGTGCCGGGCGAGGAACGCCAGCACGGCGAACTCGCGGGCGGTGAGGCTGATCTCGGTCGCTCCCCGGTGGACGCGGCGGGCGGCCACGTCGATGCGCAGGTCGCCGATCTCGAGCGACGTCGGCCGCTCCCGGGCTCCCCGGCGCGCCACGGCCCGCAACCGGGCCACGAGGACGGGGAAGGAGAAGGGCTTGGTGAGGTAGTCGTCGGCGCCGGTGTCCAGGCCCTCGACCTGGTCCCACTCGCCGTCCTTGGCGGTCAGCATGAGGATCGGCGTCCAGTCCTCCTCCGAGCGCAACGTCTCGCAGACCTTGTAGCCGTTGATGCCCGGCAGCATCAGGTCGAGCACGATCGCGTCGTACACGTTCTCGCGCGCCAGCCAGAGCCCGTCGGTGCCGTCGTTGGCGACATCGACCGCGAATCCCTCCGCCTCCAGCCCGACCTTGAGGGATCGGGCAAGACGTCGCTCGTCGTCGACGACCAGGACACGCATGGGACCTCCAGCAGCACCGCGGGGAGAAAAACAGTTCAGGGCGGCCCCATTGTCGTGGAACCACCCTGAACCTGTGCTGAAGCCTCAGGCGTACTTGACCTGCATCTCCTTGATGGCGTTGAGCCAGCCGGAGCGCAGGCGCTTCGGCTCCTCGGCCAGCTGGATGTCCGGCGCGAGGTCGGCGAGTGCGTCGAAGATCAGCTTGATCTCCATGCGGGCCAGGTTGGCGCCGATGCAGTAGTGCGCACCGTGGCCACCGAACGCGACGTGCGGGTTCTTCTCGCGGGTGATGTCGAAGGTGAACGGGTCGTCGAAGACCGTCTCGTCGAAGTTGGCCGAGGCGTAGAAGATGCCGACCCGGGCGCCCTTCTTGACCTCCTGGCCCGCGACGACGACGTCGTTCTTGGCCGTGCGCTGGAAGACCGTGACCGGCGTCGACCAGCGGATGATCTCGTCGATCATCGTGTCGGGGCGGTCCTTCTTCCACAGCTCCCACTGGTCGGGGTGCTGGAAGAACGCGTGCATGCCGTGACTGATCGCGTTGCGGGTGGTCTCGTTGCCGGCCACGGCCAGCAGGATGACGAAGAACCCGAACTCGTCGTTGGTCAGCGAGCCGTGGTCGTCGTCCTTGCCGACACTCACCAGCTTGGTGACGATGTCGTCCTGCGGATTGGCGCGACGCTCGTTGGCGAGGGCGTCGAAGTAGACGAGGAGCTCCATCGACGCGGTGGCCGGGTCGGAGGTGTTGTCCGGGTCGTCGTAGCCCATCATCGAGTTGGACCACTCGAAGATCTTCTTGCGGTCCTCCTGCGGCACGCCGAGGAAGTCGGCGATGGCCTGCAGCGGGAGCTCGGCAGCGAGGTCCTCGACGAAGTCGCCGGTGCCGCGGTCCACGGACTCCTGGACGATCTCGTAGGCGCGGTCGCGCAGGTTCTCCTTGAGGCCCGCGATCGCACGAGGCGTGAAGCCGCGGGACACGATGCCGCGCATCTTGGTGTGGTCCGGCGGGTCGTGGTGGATCAGCATCGCGCGCTGGACCTCGACCTGGTCGCGCGTCATGTCCTCGGCGAACCGGATGATCACGCCGTTCTCGGCGGTGGACCAGTTCTCGTTGTCCTTGGAGATCTCGCGGACCTCCTGGTGCCGGGTGCAGGCCCAGTAGCCGGTGTCGAGGAAGCCTGCCCGCGCGTGCGGGGGCTGCTCGATCCAGCGGATCGGCTCGTTCGCCCGCAGCGACCTGAACTCGTCGTGCGGCAGGGCGACAGCGTTGATGTCGGGATTGGTGGGATCCCATCCCTCGGGAAGGAGGAGCTCGGTCACGCGGCGAACCTTTCACTGCAGCGGATCCGGGAGATCCGTCCATGGGGGTGGAACACGTTCTAGAGCCACAGTACAAAGCATCGCGTGATTACGAAAGGGTTTCGTTCGGCGATTCTTCGAGCCACCGGAATCGAACGAGAACGTGTTCTAGTTCGGTGCTATTCTGCGGCCATGGGTACCCCCGTCATCGTCGAAGCCGTCCGCACTCCTCTCGGCAAGCGGAAGGGCTGGCTGGCCGGCCTCCATCCCGCCCAGACCCTCGGGTTCGTCCAGGCCGAGGTCCTGCGCCGGGCCGGCGTCGACCCCGCCCTCGTCGAGCAGGTCATCGGCGGCTGCGTGACCCAGGCGGGTGAGCAGTCGAACGACGCCGTACGCCGTGCCTGGCTCTACGCCGGACTGCCGATCGCCACCGCCGGGACCGCGCTGGACGCCCAGTGCGGCTCGGGCCAGCAGGCCACCCACCTGGTCAACGACATGGTCGCCGCCGGCACCATCGACGTCGGCATCGCCTGCGGCGTCGAGATGATGTCGCGCATCCCGCTTGGTGCCAACGTCCCGGCCGGGATGGGCGACCCCCGTCCCGCCGACTGGTCCATCGACATGCCCAACCAGTTCGAGGCCGCCGACCGCATCGCCCGCCACCGCGGCCTGAGCCGCGCCGACCTCGAGGTGCTCGGCCTCGCGTCGCAGACGAAGGCGCGCACCGCGGTCGACGAGGGCCGGTTCAAGCGCGAGATCGCCGCCATCGAGGCGCCGGTCCTCGGTGACGACGGCCAGCCCACCGGCGAGACCCGGCTCGTCGACACCGACCAGGGCCTGCGCGACACCACCGCCGAGGGCCTCGCCGGACTCAGGAACGTCATCGAGGACGGCCTCCACACCGCCGGCACCTCCTCGCAGATCTCCGACGGCGCTGCTGCGCTGCTGATCATGGACGAGTCGAAGGCCCGGGCCCTGGGCCTCACGCCGCGGGCCCGGATCGTGTCCCAGTGCCTGGTCGGCTCCGACCCGTACTTCCACCTCGACGGCCCCGTCGACGCCACCCAGCGCCTGCTCGACCGCACCGGCATGGCAATCAGTGACTTCGACATCTTCGAGGTGAACGAGGCCTTCGCCTCCGTCGTCCTGTCGTGGGCGCAGGTGCACCGCGTCGACATGGACAAGGTCAACGTCAACGGCGGTGCCATCGCCCTCGGCCACCCCGTCGGCGCCACCGGCGTCCGCCTGATCACCACCGCCCTGCACGAGCTGGAGCGTCGTGACGCCTCGACCGCCCTGATCTCCATGTGTGCTGGTGGGGCGATGGCGACCGGGACGATCATCGAGCGGATCTGAGGTGGGTGGCAGTTTCACCGCTTAGGCGGTGAAACTGCCGCTGGGCACACGGAATTTCATGCGCCCAGAGGGAGATTCGTGCGCCCAGTCAGGGGCATTCGACCGACCGCGACACGGTTGTCCACAGGTGACGGGCGGCTCGGCTGCGCGTTGAGCCCGATTGGGGCAGCCTCCTCCCATGATCGAATGGCTCGCCGACGACAACGGCATCCTCCTTCGTCGCGATGTGATTGCGTCCGGTTGCGAGGACAAGGACATTGCCCGAGCCGTCCGAGGCGGACGACTGATTCGGCTCCGCCAGGGCGCCTACTCGCTCCGCAACGTCTGGGAACAGGCCGATCCAGGCGGCCGCCACCGTCTCCTCAGCACAGCCGTTCGTCAGCAGTACGGCGATGGCGTCGCGTTGTCGCACACCAGTGGCCATCTCGAGTACGCCGGCCCGGACTGGGGCCTCGACCTGACCTCGGCCCACCTGACCCACCTCGACGGCGTCGGGGGCCGGCGAGCTGCGAAGGTGATCCACCATCACGGCGTCTGCATCGCAGACGACATCACCCGCGACGACGTGGGTTGGCGCACGGCCCCGACCCGAACAGCACTCGACACGGCGAGCCTCGCACCCCGCGATCCTGCGGTTGCCGTACTCGACTGGTACCTGAACCAGGGGCTGACCACCCCGGAACTGTTGCAACAGACCTTCGAGCGGATGACCAGTTGGCCCAACACACTGGCGCTCCAGATCGTGTTGCGTCTGGCGGACGGGCTGGCCGAGTCGGTCGCGGAGACCAGGGCGCGGCTGTTGTTCATGGACCAGCGCATCCCACGGCCGGTGTCCCAGTTCGAGGTCTTCCGGCCGGACGGTCGCCTCGGCGGTCGGGTCGACTTCGCATGGCCGGAGCGCCGGACACTGCTGGAGGTGGACGGCGCGGTCAAGTACCACCGGTTGCGCCGGCCCGGCGAGAGCATCGAGGAGATGGTGATGCGGGAGAAGGCGCGCGAGGACCTGCTGCGGGAGCTGACCGGCTGGACCCTGATCCGGCTCATCTGGGCGGACCTGGCTCGCCCGAGGACCACGGCGGAGCGGATCCTGCGGGCCTTCCAGATGGCCGCCTGAGCTGCGCGGCCGCTGACTGGGCGCAGGAAACTGCCTCTGGGCACACGGAGTTTCATGTGCCCAGAGGCAGTTTCACCGCCTAAGCGGTGAAACTGCCACCGCCTCAGGCGCCGTAGACCGGCTCCGGAGCAGGAGCGTCGGCGAGGAGGTCACGCAGGGCACCACCGACGGCGGCGGCGTCCCAGCGGGAGCCGGCGTCGCGGGACGGGCCGTGCGACCAGCCGTTCTCGACGGTGATCACCGAGCCGTCGATCTCGATGACGCGGCCGGTGACGTCGGCGGACTCCTCGGAGGCGAGCCAGGCGACGATCGGGGAGTTGTCCTCGGGCAGGGCCATGGCGGAGGTGTCGAAGGCGCCCTCGGTCATCCGGGTCCGCGCGACGGGGGCGATCGCGTTGACGGTGACGCCGTACCTGCCCATCTCCTGCGCGGCGACGAGGGTGAGGCCAGCGATCCCGGCCTTGGCGGCGGAGTACGTCGCCTGGCCGACCGAGCCCTGGAGGCCCGCGCCGGAGGAGGTGTTGATGACGCGCGCGACGCGTTGGCGGCCCTCCTTGGCCTCGGCCCGCCAGTACGCACCGGCGTGACGCAGCGGCGCGAAGTGGCCCTTGAGGTGGACCCGGACGACGGCGTCCCACTCCTCCTCGGAGGTGTTGACGAGCATCCGGTCACGCACGAAGCCGGCGTTGTTGACCAGGATGTCGAGCCCACCGAAGGTCGTGATCGCCTGCTGGACCATCGCCTCCGCGGCGGCGAAGTCCGCGACGTCGGCGCCGTTGACGACGGCGGAACCGCCGAGTGCCTCGATCTCGGCGACGACCTGGTGGGCGGGCGACTCGTCGGTGCCCTCCCCCGCGATCGACACACCGAAGTCGTTGACGACGACCTTCGCCCCGTGGCGGGCCAGCTCCAGGGCATGCGCCCGACCGATGCCCCGGCCGGCGCCGGTCACGATCGCGACCCGGCCCTCCAACAACCTGCTCATGACGATTCTCCTTGCTCGATCTGTGCGTTCTGGGCTGCGTTCTGGGCGATGTGAAGGAAGACCGGCTGCTCGCCGCCGCCGTGACAGGCGACCTGGGCACCGGAGACGTACGACGCCAGGTCGCTGGCCAGGAAGGCGACGACCCGCCCGATCTCGGCGACGTCGGCCATCCGGCCGGCCGGGATGGTGCGCTCGATGGCCGCGACGGTCGCGTCGCCGCCGTAGTGGTCGGCGGTGTCGGCGGTGCGGACGAGGCCGACGTCGACCGCGTTGACCCGGACCCGCGGCCCCCACTCCTGGGCCAGGGACGTGGTCAGTGAGTCCACGCCGGCCTTCGCGGCGCCGTAGGCGGCGGTCCCCGGCGAGGGGCGCAGCGCCGACACGGAGGAGATGTTGATGATCGATCCCCCGCCACCCTGCCCCTGCATGACGCGGTTGGCGGCCTGGCTGACGAGCAACGACGACATCAGGTTGAGGCCGATGATCTTGTCGTGGAAGCGGGGCGACGCCTCCGCCGCCAGCGCGTACGGCGCCCCGCCGGCGTTGTTGACCACGACGTCGAGCCGTCCGTGGTCGGCCACGATGGCGGCCACGAGCGCGTCGACCGCCTCGGCGTCACGGACGTCGCAGGTGAGGTGGGTGGCGCCCTCCGGCGGCGTCGCCTCCGAACGACCGCAGGTCACGACGCTCGCGCCGGCGTCGAGGAGCACCTCGGTGATCCCGCGACCGATCCCGCGGGCCCCTCCGGTGACGAGGGCGACCCGGTCGGTCAGGTCCAGTGTCAGTGACATGCCCGCACCATACCAAGCAAATGCTTGGTAGGGTGCCGTCATGCCCATCACCAGCGAGCTCCGGGACGACGGCATCCGCGTCATCACGATGAGCGCTCCCCCGGTCAACGCCCTCACCGTCCAGGGATGGTTCGACGTCGCGACGGCCCTCGACGAGGCCAGCGCCGACCAGGCGACGAAGGTCGTGGTCCTGCGCGCTGAGGGCAAGGGCTTCAACGCCGGCGTCGACATCAAGGAGATGCAGAACACGACGGGCTTCGACGCCCTGATCGGTGCCAACAAGGGCTGCTTCGCTGCCTTCAAGGCGGTCTACGAGTGCTCGGTCCCCGTCATCGCCGCGGTCAACGGCTTCTGCGTCGGTGGCGGCGTCGGCCTGGTCGGCAACGCTGACATCGTGGTGGCCAGCGACGACGCGTACTTCGGCGTCCCCGAGGTCAAGCAGGGCGCGCTCGGCGCCGCGACCCACATGGCCCGGATGGTCCCCCAACAGATGATGCGCGCGCTGTACTTCACCGCCGCGACGATCTCCGCCGTCGACCTGCACCGCCTCGGGTCGGTCTACCGGCTCGCCCCGCGCGCCGAGCTCGACGCGGTTGCGCTCGAGGTGGCCGCCGCCATCGCCGACAAGGACACCCGGGTGATCCGCGCCGCCAAGGAGGCGCTGAACGGGATCGAGCCGGTCGACGTGAACAAGAGCTACCGGTTCGAGCAGGGGTTCACCTTCGAGCTCAACCTCGCCGGTGTGTCCGACGAGCTCCGCGACGACTTCGCGGGCACTGACAAGGCAGGCAAGAAGTGACCAAGCCCCGCGACAAGCAGCTGACGATCGACGAGGTCGTCGCCCAACTCTCCGACGGGATGACGATCGGCATCGGTGGATGGGGTCCGCGGCGCAAGCCGATGGCCCTGGTCCGCGCGATCCTCCGCTCCGACCTCAAGGACCTCACCATCGTGAGCTGGGGCGGCGCCGACGTCGGCCTGCTGGCTCGCGCCGGCAAGATCCGCAAGCTCGTCTACGCCTTCGTCTCGCTGGACTCGATCCCGCTGGAGCCCAACTTCCAGAAGGCGCGCCAGGAGGGCACGATCCCCGAGATCGTCGAGCTCGACGAGGGTATGTTCCAGACCGGCCTGTACGCCGCTGCCCAGCGCCTGCCGTTCCTGCCGATGCGCGCCGGGCTCGGCTCCGACGTACTCGTCAACAACGCGTGGATCACGACCGTCACGTCGCCGTACGCCGACGAGAACGGCGACTTCGAAGAGCTCACCGCCGTCCCGGCGCTCAGGCTCGACGTCGCCCTGGTGCACCTGAACCGCGCCGACGTCCACGGCAATGCGACCTACCTCGGCCCGGACCCGTACTTCGACGACCTCTTCGTGCAGGCCGCCGACAAGGCGTTCGTCTCGGTCGAGCAGATCGTCGACACGGCCGGCCTCACGGTCGACACCCCGGTCCAGCGCCTGCTGATCAGCCGGATGATGGTCGACGGCGTCGTCGAGACGCCGAACGGCGCGCACTTCACGGTCTGCACCC
Organism: Nocardioides sp. Root190; assembly: GCF_001428565.1. Taxonomy (GTDB): domain Bacteria; phylum Actinomycetota; class Actinomycetes; order Propionibacteriales; family Nocardioidaceae; genus Nocardioides. The sequence continues at coordinate 281,899 of NZ_LMIA01000012.1, forward strand.
CGGACTACGAGCGCGACGAGAAGTTCCAGAAGGCGTACGCCGCCGCAGCAGGCGGGTCCGACGAGGACTGGGCCGCCTTCGAGCAGCGATTCCTCTCCGGTGACGAGGCCGCCTACCAGGCCGCCGTCGCGGAGTTCCGTGCCGAGCAGGAGGCAAGCAAGTGACCGAGTTCTCGCGCGCAGACGTCTGCGCCGCTGCGATCGCCGACGCCTTCAAGGACGACGGCGAGATCTTCGCCTCGCCCATGGGCATGCTGCCGATGCTCGGGGTCCGGCTCGCCCGGCTCACGTCCAACCCCGACCTGGTGATCTCCGACGGCGAGTCGGTCTTCCTCGGCGGGACGCCCCCGCTGTTCGCCAAGGCCGACGTCGTCGAGGGCTGGATCCCGTTCCGCCGCGTCTTCGACGTCGTCGCGTACGGCAAGCGCCACGTGATGATGGGCGCGACCCAGGTCGACCGTCAGGGCAACCAGAACATCTCCGCGATCGGTGACTTCGCCCAGCCGAAGCGCCAGCTGCTCGGCTCACGCGGCGCGCCGGGCAACACCGTGAACAACCGGACGTCGTACTGGGTGCCGAAGCACAACACCCGGGTGTTCGTGGAGAACGTCGACATCGTCTCCGGCGTCGGGCCCGCTCGTGCCCGGGCCGCCGGCCCGGGTGCCTCGAAGTACAACGACATCCACCGGATCGTCACCAACCTGGGTGTGTTCGACGTCAAGGGCGCGGGTGACACCGTCCGACTGCTCTCCGTGCACCCGGGCGTGAGGGTCGAGGAGATCGTCGAGGCGACCGGTTTCGTCCTCGAGATCCCGACTGACGTACCGACCACGCGTGAGCCGTCCCTCGAGGAGCTCGTCATCATCCGCGAGGTGCTCGACCCCAAGGGCCTGCGCTTCCGCGAGGTGCCGGAGCCGGAGGCAGCCCGGTGATCGAGCAGCAGATCCGCACTCCGTTCACCGACCTGGTCGGGGTCCCGCACCCGATCGTGCAGACCGGCATGGGCTGGGTCTCCGGACCCCGTCTGGTCGCCGGCACGGCCGACGCCGGCGGTCTCGGCATCCTGGCCTCCGCGACGATGACCTTCGAGGAGCTCGAGAAGGCGATCGTCGAGGTCAAGGGACGCACCGACAAGCCCTTCGGCGTGAACCTCCGTGCCGATGCCGGTGACGCGGCGGCACGCTGCCAGCTGCTCATCGAGTACGGCGTGAAGGTCGCCTCGTTCGCGCTCGCACCCAAGCCCGAGCTGATCTCCAGGCTCAAGGAGCACGGCATCGTCGTGATGCCGTCCATCGGCGCTGCGAAGCACGCGAAGAAGGTGGCGGCCTGGGGCGCCGACGCCGTCATGGTCCAGGGCGGCGAGGGCGGCGGGCACACCGGACCGATCCCCACGACCCTGCTCCTGCCCACGGTGCTGGACGCGGTCGACATCCCGGTCATCGCCGCTGGTGGCTTCTACGACGGCCGGGGCCTGGCCGCCGCGCTGTCGTACGGCGCCGCCGGGGTCGGCATGGGCACGAGGTTCCTGCTGACCAAGGACTCCGCAGTGCCGGACGCGGTCAAGCAGCTCTACCTGGAGCGTGGCCTCACCGACACGGTGGTCACCGCCAAGGTCGACGGCATGCCCCACCGGATGCTGCGCACCGAGCTGGTCGAGTCCCTCGAGGAGACCTCGACCGTGCGTCGCCTCGGCCCGACCGCGCGCCGGACGCTGGAGTTCAAGAAGACCTCCGGCATGTCCTGGAGCCAGCTGCTCAAGGACGGGCGCGCCATGAAGAAGGCGCAGGGCCGCACCCTCGGCCAGATGGCGCTCGCCGCCAACACCCCGACCATGCTGCGGGCCGGTCTCGTCGAGGGCGACACCTCGGCGGGCGTTCTCGCCAGCGGTCAGGTCGTCGGCGTGATCGAGGACCTGCCGACCTGCGAGGAGCTGATCGAGCGCGTCGTGACCAGCGCCGCTGACGAGCTGCGTCGCGCTGCGTCGTACGTCCTCTGACCCCCGGAGCTCAGTCCCGGGGACTCCCCTGCTGGGCGCGGCGCTCCTGGAGGCGCTGCTCGGCCTCGGCGATGAACTCGAGGCAGGGAGCCTCGCTGGCGGGGTGCCGCTCGCGGAGGTGGAAGGTCCAACGGTCCATGGTCGCCATGAAGCCGTTGTCGTCACCGGGGCGGTAGGCCGACCACGGTCGCTCGCCCTTCGACGTCGTGGTGGTGCACTCGGTGCAGGTGATCTTGTAGACGAACTGCTCCTGCTGGTCGACCTCGATGCGCACCCGCGCCAGGGGACCTGCCTGCGCACCTGCCTTGCGCTCCCGAGCGGAACGGCTCGCCACCATGTCAGCCTCCTGGCCTCGTCGGACCAGCGAGCCTACCGACGCGGTGCCCGCGGTGTCGGACCCCTCCCCTACTGTTCGTCACGTGAGGCACCGATGAGCAAGATGGACGCAGTGCGCGCGATGCGCGAGGCCAGGTACGCCGAGGCCCAGGCCCGGTCGAGCAAGCCCGCCGCCGGCGCGGCGAGGAACGCCCCGACGCCGAAGGCCGCCGCGGCGCCGAAGAAGGCGACCAAGCCGGTCGCAACCCCCGACGCCGCCGGCGAGGACGCCGCGACCGAGGAGCTGTGCGGTCACCGCAACATGAGCGGGCGCACCTGCACCCGCGAGCGCGGGCACTCCGCCAAGTCGCACCGCTACTCCTGAGCGTCGCCCAGCGATCGCTGGTAGGCCCACTCGCGTCCGAGGACCTGGTAGCCCAGCACCTCGTTGACGCCGATCATGTGGTCGTTGGACTCCGCGTTCCACGTGTCGATGGTCGTCAGGTCCGGCGCCGCCTCGCGCAGCCAGCGCAGCATCTCGACCTTGAGCAGCAGGCCCAGCCGGTGCCCCCGGTGGGCCCGCACCACCGACGTGTCGTGCTGGTCGCCCCAGGTCGGGTCCGCGCTGGTCGTGGTCACCACGGTCTGTGCAGCGAGGTCGTCGCTCGGGCGGTGCCGCGCGACGATGCGATGGATCTGCTCGCCCCGGCCAGCCATCGCGGTCTCGTAGGCACGCATCCGGGTCGCGTCGAAGACCTCGTCCTCGTAGTCGAGGTCCCCGATCGGCGCGTCGTTGATCGCCGAGGCCATCTCGGCGAGCGCGTCCAGCCGCTCCTCGGGCGTGGGCACCGGCCACCGCTCCAGGACGTAGTCACGCGCGAACGGCAGCGCCGCGTCGTACCTCTCGTCCAACCTCGGCCAGTCGACATCGGCGAGGACCTGGCGTCGGTTGATCGAGGAGAGCTTGCGCTCGAACCCGTGACGTGAGGCGAAGGCGTCCGCAGCCGCCGACTCCCACGCCTCGCAGCCCACACTCGTGCGCCCCAGCCGCGCCACCTCGCTCAGCAGCTGCTCGATCATCGCAGTGCCGTGTCCCTTGCGACGCTCGTGCGGCAGGACCTCGACACGCAGCCAGGCGAGGTCGAGGTTGTCGTACTCGCTGGTGCCGATCGCGCACCAGCCGACCGCTCGCCCCTCGACCACCGCGAGGTACGGCGTGTCCGGCTCCTCGTCCCAGCCGTGGCGGAACCGACCCGCGCCCAGGGCGGGCGTCTGACGACGGTTCCAGGGGGCATCGGCGGCCGACACGGCGTTCGTCACGGCGGACCAGGTCTCGAGGGCGGCCACGTCGTCGGGGCCGAAGGGATGCAACTCCATGCTCAGCAGCATGCGATGTCGGGGCGCGCGATGCCACTCGATATTCTTGGTCGGTGACGCAGCAACCGGCTCCGCGCCGACGGCACCTGATGGATCCCAACGCCCCACGCAAGGCTCCGGATCCGCGCGACCTCGAGCGACTGCAGCGGGTCCAGCGACGGGTGATCTCGGTGCTGGCCATCACCACGGTCCTGCACCTGGCCGCCGGCTTGGTGATCGCCGCCGACCACGTCGACCCCGACCGCCTCGATGCCCGGATCGGGCTCAACGTCATCGCGTCGGCGTTCATGACCGGCGGCATCGCCGCCACCCTGCTCCTCAATGGCCGCCGATGGCTCTCGCCGTGGCTCCTGCTGGGCCTGGTGCCCTGCCTGGTCGGCCTGTGGTGGACGGTCCTGTGAGAGCCGTCAGTCCTCGCTGATCTCGACCGGGTACACGTCGTGCTCGGTACCCGCGGCGAGCGTGAAGCCCCAGCCGGTCGGGAGCGCGACGTAGGGCCAGATGGCGGGATGCGCCCGGTACATGTCCTGGAGCGTGGCGACCGTGAAACCGACCGTCCTGCTGACCTCCTCGAAGTCGTCGTTCTCGGCGAACACGACCCACCCGGTGTCCCGGCGCGACGCGTCAGCGGGGAACCGGGCGCCGTAGACGAGGAGGGACTGTGGGGTGAGGTTCTTGGCCAGCAGTCCGCTGCCCATCGGCCACGGCGGCTCCGGGCGCGCACCGACCCGGTCGCACACCTCCTGCTGGTCGCTGCGCAGGCGCGGCGGGGCGAGGCGATCCATCGCAGACGACGGGTCCACTCCCGGATTGTCGGGATCGGCCTCCCACTTCGCGAGGAACGCCAGGTAGTCATCGAAGCGGTCGACCCGCGCACCGGTGGCGATCAGGTGGGACAGCGGAATCCGCAGCCGGTCGTTGGGCAGGAGGCGGGTGTGGGTGCCGAACGGGAGGTTGTCCAGAGCGCATTCGACCGTGTCGCCCTCTACCTCCAGCACGATGGCCCACATCCTCTCCACCTGCGCGACGAGGCGGGGGTGGCCTGCCTCGTCGTACGGCGTCAGGCCGTCGCGCACCACGTCAGCGATCGTGGCGACCTGGAACATCGCGCGCACCATGCTCCCGGGCCCCAGGGCGCCGAGCTCCGCCGCGGTCGGCATCGCGAAGGTGTCCGGGTGCTGGGCTGCCGTCGGACGGGGGTCGAGCAGCTCCCATCCACCGTGGGCGAGCAGGGCCGACACGTCCCGGGAATCGGTCATGGCCCCGGAGCGTACCGGTGGGTCGACGCGCGAGCCCGCTCAGGTTCGGCGATCTCCTGCCGACCGGAGGGGCATGGCGGCGACGCGTCCGGTCGAGACGACAGCGGAGACGGTCCACCCCGCCCTGCTCCAGGCGGTGACCCTGACGTTGCGCCCGACCCACGGCGCCCCGGTCACGGTGGAGACGAGGGTCCTCGACGCCGAGCCACAGAGCGACGGCACCGCCACCATCGTGGTCGCCTGTCCGGAGGGCCTGGACCCCCACGAGCACCACTTCGACGCGACCGTCAGCTGGACCTACCCGCTCGGTCGCATGGAGTGCACCGTGAGCACGCGTCCCGGAACCCGGAACTACGGCCGGGTCTGGCTCCTGCGCCCCTCCGCGCCACCCTCACGCCTCCAGCAGCGGGCGTACTTCCGGGCACGCCTCGCCGTCCCCGTGGCCCTCAGCTGGCCGCAGGAACCGCCGACGCCTGACGTGGGCGAGGAGACCGGCGCCCACGAGGTCCTCGGCACCGCGATCGACCTCAGCGAGGGCGGTCTGCTCGCTTCGACCGGTCTGCCGCTGCCTCCGGTCGGCGCCGCCGTCACGGCGACGGTCCGCATCGACGGCGAGAACCTCGAGCAACAGGCCCGGATCGTGCGCCACGTCCAGTTCGCGGGCGGCGGTTCCGGCATCGCCGCGAGCTTCGTCGATCCGACGACCCACGGCGACCGCATCCGCCGGCTCGTCTTCGAGACCGAGCGGCGGCGCCGCCGTCCGCGATGAGTGATCCGCAGTGAAGAGTCCAGCTCAGCCGAGGCGCTCGATGATCGTGACGTTGGCCTGACCGCCGCCCTCGCACATGGTCTGCAGGCCATAGCGGCCGCCGGTGCGCTCGAGCTCGTTCAGCATCGTGGTCATCAACCGCGTGCCGGTCGCACCGATCGGGTGGCCCAGGGCGATGCCGCCGCCGTTGACGTTGACCTTCTCGTGCGGCGCGCCCGTCTCCTTCATCCACGCCAGGGCGACCGAGGCGAAGGCCTCGTTGCACTCGAACAGGTCGATGTCGTCGATGGCGATGCCCGACTTCTCCACCGCGTGCCTGGTCGCCGCGATCGGACCGGTGAGCATCCACACCGGGTCGTCGCCGCGCACGGACAGGTGCACGATCCGCGCCCGCGGGGTGAGCCCGTGGTCCTTGACGGCCTGCTCGGAGGCGATCAGCATCGCCGACGAGCCGTCACAGATCTGGGACGCGACCGCGGCCGTGATCCGGCCTCCCGGAGCGAGCGGCTGGAGCCCGGCCATCTTCTCCAGCGAGGTCTCGCGCGGGCACTGGTCGACCTCGAAGACGGTCCCGTCCTCGAGGGTCAACGGCACGATCTCCCGGGCGAAACGGCCCTCGGCGATGGCGGTCCGGGCGCGCTGGTGCGAGGCCAGGGCGAAGGCCTCCATCTCCTCGCGCGTGATGTCCCACTTCTCGGCGATCATCTCGGCCGAGCGGAACTGGCTGACCTCCTGGTCGCCGTACCTCTTGAGCCAACCCGGCGACTCCGCGAACGGCGTCGAGAAGCCGTACTGCTGACCGGCGAGCATCGCCGAGGAGATCGGGATCGCGCTCATGTTCTGGACGCCGCCGGCGACCACGAGGTCCTGGGTGCCGGACAGCACGCCCTGGGCGGCGAAGTGCACGGCCTGCTGCGAGGAGCCGCACTGCCGGTCGATGGTCACGCCGGGCACGTGGTCCGGCAGGCCCGCGACCAGCCAGGCGGTGCGGGCGACGTCACCGGCCTGCGAGCCGATCGTGTCGCAGCAGCCCAGGATCACGTCGTCGACGGCTCCCGGGTCGACCCCGGTGCGCTCGACGAGCGCCGCGAGGGTGTGGGCCGCGAGGTCGGCGGAGTGCACGCCCGCGAGGGCGCCGCCCCGCTTGCCGACCGCGCTGCGGGCGGCGTCGATGATGTAGGCCTCAGCCATGGTTCTTCCCTTCAACAGCGATCCCGTCGAGCAGGATGCGCACGTACTGATCGGCAATGTCGGTGTGCGTGAGGTCGCGGCCGGGGCGGTACCACCGCACGGCGACCCACACGGTGTCGCGGATGAAGCGGTAGGTGAGCGTCACGTCGAGGTCCGCACGCAGGACCCCCGTGCGCACGCCCTCCTCGATGAGGGTGACCCACACCTGCCGCGACTGCGCGTTGCGGTCGGCGAGGTAGCCGAAGCGCTCGAAGCTCCCGAGGTGGTTGGCGTCGTTCTGGAAGATCGCGACCTCGTGCGGGTGCTTGTCGATCGCCTCGAAGGACACCCGGACCGCGGCCTCGAGCTTGCTGCGGGCGTCGTCCCCGCTGGCGAGGATCGCGTCGTACTGCCCGAACAGCTCCTCCTGGAAGGCCACCAGGATCTCGTCGACCATCGACTCCTTGGAGTCGAAGTGGTGGTAGAGGCTGCCGGACAGGATGCCCGCGGCGTCGGCGATGTCGCGGACCGTCGTGTTGCGAAAGCCCTTCTCCGCGAACTGCTGTGCCGCGATGGCGAGCAGCTGCTCGCGGCGGCTGGGTCCGGCGCCGGTCGGGTCAGGCGTGCTGGCTGCTGACACTGATCACCTCACCGGTCAGGTACGACGAGTAGCCGCTGGCGAGGAAGACCATCACGTTCGCAACCTCCCACGGAGCCGCCGCACGGCCAAATGCCTCGCGCTGCTTGAGCTCGACCAGCAGCTCGGCCGAGGTGACCTTCTCGAGGAACGGATGCATCGCCAGGCTCGGCGAGACCGCATTGACCCGGATTCCGTGCGGTGCGAGGTCGAGCGCGGCACAGCGGGTCAGTGCCATCACGCCCGCCTTGGCAGCGGCGTAGTGCGCCTGGCCCTCCTGGGCACGCCATCCGATCACGGAGGCGTTGTTGACGATGACGCCTGCCTTGCCGGCAGCGACGAAGCGCTGACCAGCAGCCCGGGTCGCACGCATCGTGCCGTTCAGGGTGATGTCGATGACGCGGTTCCACGCCTCGTCGGTGACCTCGAGGATCGAGTCGGTTCCGCCCAGTCCTGCGTTGTTGATGAGGACGTCGACGCCGCCGAACTCGTCGGCCGCATCGAGCAGCGCCTGGACGTCCGCCTCCTGGGTGACGTCGCAGACGAGCTGACGGACCCGCTCGGCGCCGAACTCGGCCGCGAGCGCGTCCTCGGCCTCCTGGAGCCGGCGGGCGTGGGTGTCGCTGAACACGACTGCCTTCGCCCCTTCCTCCAGGGCGCGACGGACGACGGCGGCACCGATGCCGGCACCGGCCGCAGCGGTCACCACGACGACCTTGCCGGCCAGCAGGTCGTGGCCGGGCACGTAGTCAGGGGTGGGCTGCTCGGGACGCAGGGCGGTCATCAGGTTCCCTTCGGTTCACGCGGAAGGCCGAGCACACGCTCGGCCAGGATGTTCTTCTGGACCTCGTCACTGCCGCCGTACAAAGTGTCGGCGCGGGAGAAGAGGAAGAGTCGCTGGTGCTCGTCCAGGTCGTAGCCCCCTGGACCGGCCGGGCCTGTCGACCGGGCCAGCAGACCTTCGGCCCCGGCGACGTCCATCGCCACCTCGCCGAGGGTGCGGTGCCAGTTGGCCCAGGCCAGCTTGAAGATCGAGCCGGCGCCACCCCCGGCTGCGGAGTCCTGCCCGCCCTCGACCAGGGCGAGCGTGCGGAGCGCGAAGGAGCGGATCACGGCGAGCTCGGTCTTCATGGAGGCCAGTCGGTCACGGATGACCGGGTCGTCGATCGCGCCGTTGGCCTTCGCGCGGTCGACGACGGACGCGAGCTCGCGGGCGAATCCGACGGTCTGGCCCAGCGTCGACACGCCGCGCTCGAAGCCGAGCAGGCCCATCGCGACGCCCCACCCGTTGCCGGGCTCCCCCACGACCAGGTCGCCGGCGGTGCGGGCGCCGGTGAAGAAGACCTCGTTGAACTCCGAGCCGCTGGTCAGCTGCTCGATGGGCCGGATCTCCACGCCCTCCTGGTCGAGCGGGACCAGCAGGAAGGAGAGGCCCTGGTGGCGTGCGGAACCGGCCTCGGTGCGGGCGACGACGAAGCACCAGTCGGACAGGTGCGCGAGCGAGGTCCACACCTTCTGACCGTCGATCACCCACTCGCCCGTGCTCTCGTCGCGGCGGGCACGGGTCTGCACGTTCGCGAGGTCGGAGCCGGCATTGGGCTCGGAATAGCCCTGTGACCACAGCTCGCGAACCGCCACGATCTCCGGCAGGAAGCGCTTCTTGTGCTCCTCGGTGCCGAACGCGATCAGGGTCGGCCCGAGCAGCTGCTCGCCGAGGTGGTTGACGCCGGCAGGTGCGTCGGCACGGGCGTACTCCTCGTGGAAGATCACCTGCTGCCACAGCGAGAGGCCGCGGCCGCCGTGCTCGGTCGGCCAGCCGACGGCGGTCCAGCCGTGCTCGGCGAGGTGCCGGTTCCAGGCGAGTCGTTCGTCGTGGGCCTCGTGCTCCCGTCCGGGGCCGCCGAGGCCGCGCAAGGACGCCCACTCGCCGGTGAGGTGCTCGGCGAGCCAGGTGCGCACCTCCTCGCGGAAGGCGCGGTCGGCTGCACTCTCGGTCAGGTCCACACGGGGAGCATACCAAGCAAATGCTTGGTAGGGTGTCGGCGTGGACACGATTCCTGCCGTCCTGCGCCATGCGGCCACCACGTGGAGCGACCGGACTGCCTACGTCGAGGGCGCGCGCAGCCTCGGCTTCGCCGACCTCCTCGAGCGGGTGCGGTGCACCGCCGCGGGCTACCGGGCACGGGGATTCGCACCCGGCGAGCGGGCCGCGATCTGGGCCCCCAACAGCATCGACTGGGTGATCGCCGCCCTCGCCGTCTCCTACGCCGGCGGCACCCTCGTCCCGCTCAACTCCCGCTACACCGGGCACGAGGCCGCGGACATCATCGACCGGTCCGGCGCCACGCTGGTCGTGGTCGCGGACGGCTTCCTCGGACGCCACCAGGTCGAGGAGCTCCGCGCGGCCTCCGGGCTGGCTGGCGTGCGCGACCTCGTCGACATCGCCGACCTCGACCAGGTCGCGGCCGATCCGGGCGACATCGACCGCGTCGCCGACGCCGTCGACCCCGACGACATCGCCGACATCCTCTTCACCTCCGGCACGACCGGACGCCCGAAGGGCGCGATGAGTGCGCACCGCCAGACCGTCGGCGTCGCTCGCACCTGGGGCGAGCTCGGCGGGGTCACCGCCGAGGACCGCTACCTCGTGGTCAACCCGTTCTTCCACTCCTTCGGCTACAAGGTCGGCATCGTCACGGGACTCACCACCGGTGCGACGCTCTACCCGCTGGCCACCTTCGACCTCGAGAGCACCATGGAGCTCATCGAGTCCGAGCGGATCACCGTCCTGCCCGGCGCTCCGACCATCTACCAGTCACTGCTCAACGCGCCCGGGCGCACGGGGCGCGACCTGTCGAGCCTGCGCCTGGCCGTGACCGGCGCCGCCGTCGTACCCGTCGTGCTGATCGAGCGGATGCGTGCGGCCGACGGCCTGGCCATCGACACGGTCGTGACGGCCTTCGGGATGACCGAGGCGGTCGTCGTGACGATGGCACGCCACGGGGACCCGGCCGAGCTGGTCGCCACCACCTGCGGCCGGGCGATCCCGCGGATGGAGACCCGGATCGGCGACGACGGGGAGCTCCTCGTCCGCGGCGACTTCGTGATGCTCGGCTACCTCGACGACGCGGAGGCGACCGCACAGGCGATCGACGCCGACGGCTGGCTGCACACCGGCGACGTGGGCGTCCTCGACGAGCACGGCAACCTCACGATCACCGACCGGCTCAAGGACATGTACATCTCGGGCGGCTTCAACGTCTACCCGGCCGAGGTCGAGCAGGCCCTGATGCGCATGGACGGCATCGACGACGTTGCCGTCGTCGGCGTGCCGGACGAGCGGATGGGCGAGGTCGGCAGGGCGTACGTCGTAGGCCCGGCCGCTGCCGAGGACGTCATCGCATTCGCCAGGGAGCGCCTGGCCAACTTCAAGGTGCCGCGCTCCGTCGAGCACGTCGACACGCTCCCCCGGAATCTCTCCGGCAAGGTGCTCAAGACCGAGTTGAGGAAGAACTGATGGACCTCGAGCTGTCCGAGACCGAACTGGCCTTCCAGGCCGAGGCCCGCGCGTGGCTCGCCGCGAACGTGCCGCCGGAGCCACTGCCCTCCCTCGACACCGCCGAGGGCTTCGAGCTCCACCGGGAGTGGGAGTCCCGGCTGGCCGCCGACCGCTGGTCGGTCGTGTCGTGGCCCGCGGAGGCCCACGGTCGCGCCGCGTCGTTGGTCGAGTGGGTGGTGTTCGAGGAGGAGTACTACCGCGCGGGTGCTCCCCTGCGGGTCAGCCAGAACGGCATCTTCCTGCTGGCGCCGATCATCTTCGAGCACGGGACCGAGGAGCAGCAGGCGCGCTTCCTGCCGTCGATGGCGACCGGTGAGCGCGTCTGGGCCCAGTGCTGGAGCGAGCCCGAGGCCGGCTCGGACCTCGCCTCGCTGCGATCGACCGCGCGCCGCGACGACGACCGCGGGGGCTGGGTGCTGAACGGCCAGAAGATCTGGTGCTCGCGTGCCGCCCTGGCCCACTGGGGCTTCGGCCTGTTCCGCAGCGACCCCGAGGCGCAGAAGCACGCCGGGCTCACCTACTTCCTGTTCCCCCTCGATGCCGACGGCGTCACCGTGCGCCCGATCGCACAGCTCGACGGCGAGGCTGGCTTCGCCGAGGTCTTCTTCGACGACGTCTTCGTCCCCGATGCCGACGTGCTCGGCGCGCCGGGCGACGGCTGGCGCGTCGCGATGAGCACGGCGGGCAACGAGCGCGGCCTGTCCCTGCGCTCCCCCGGCAGGTTCACCGCCGCCGCGGACCGCCTCCTCGCGTCGTACGCCGAGAGGCCCGACCAGCGGGTCGCCGATCGCGTGGTCGACGCGTGGCTCAGGGCCGAGGCCTACCGTCTCTACACGTGGGGCACCGTCACCAAGCTCAAGGACGGCGGCGACATCGGTGCCGCGGGCTCGGTCAACAAGGTGTGGTGGAGCGAGCTCGACATCGCGCTCCACGAGACCGCCCTCGACCTCCTCGGCCCCGACGCCGAGCTGGAGTCGGCCTGGCTCGACGGCTACACGTTCTCGCTCTCCGGCCCGATCTACGCCGGGACCAACGAGATCCAGCGCAACATCATCGCCGAGCGGATCCTCGGCCTGCCCCGCGAACCGAAGGGACTTCAGAAGTGAAGTTCGAGCTCACCGGTGACCAGCAGGACTTCGCGTCCTCACTGGAATCCCTCCTGGTCGCGTCCGACCCCGTCAGCGCAGCCCGTTCGTGGGCAGAGGGCGACCACGCTGCGGGCCTGAAGCTGTGGCAACGGCTCGCCGAGCAGGGTCTGCTGATGCTCGCGACCGAGGCCTCCGCGGTCGAGGTCGCTCTCGCCTTCGAGGCACTCGGCCGCCACGGCGTACCCGGTCCGTGGGTCGAGTCCGCCGCCTACCTGCCGACGGCCCTGGGTCGCGAGATCGACGGCGTCGGCACCGTCGCCGTGCCTCCACTGGTGCCCTACGCGCTCGATGCCGACGCCGCGGACGAGGTCTATGCGACGACGACCGACGGCCTCCTCGCAGGCAGCATCGGCGCTCTGCACATCTCGGTGGACCGCACCCGGCGGCTCTTCGACGTCTCGCCCGACGGGGACCGGGTCGCCTCCGGCGAGTCCCTCGACGCCGCCTTCGACCTGGCCGTGCTGGCCTGCGCCGCGCAGCTGCTCGGCGCCGGCGAGAGGGTGCTGGCCGACTCGGTGACCTACGTGAAGCAGCGCAAGCAGTTCGGCCGCGAGATCGGGTCCTACCAGGCGATCAAGCACAAGCTCGCCGACGTCCGGATCGCACTCGACTTCGCGCGACCCCTCGTCTTCGGTGCCGCGATCGAGCCGACGCCCCGCGCCGTCTCCGCGGCAAAGGTCGCCTGCAGCGAGGCGGCGTACCTCGCGTCCCGCACCGGCCTGCAGGTCCACGGTGCGATCGGCTACACCCAGGAGTTCGACCTCAGCGTGTGGATCACCAAGATCCGCGCCCTGGTCTCCGCCTGGGGTTCACCGGCCGAGCACCGTGCCCGCATCCTCGACTCCCTCCTGGAGGCGTGATGGAGTTCGCGCTCAGCGAAGAGCAGGGCGAGCTGGCCTCGACCGTGCGCGGGTTGCTGGAGAAGCGGGCCGACTCCGCGGCCGTGCGTGCCTCCTCCGTCTCGGAGTCGGGCCACGACGAGACACTCTGGGCGACCCTGTGCGAGCAGATCGGGGTGGCCGCGCTCGGGGTCCCGGAGGAGTACGACGGCGTCGGAGCCACCTTCTTCGAGACCGCCGTGGTGCTCGAGGAGCTGGGCCGCAGCCTGGCACCGTCCCCCTTGCTCGCGACCACCGTCGCGACCCAAGCGCTCCTGGCCGGGGGCAACGAGGACGCGAAGGCCCGTCTGCTGCCGCGGATCGCGGCCGGCGAGATCGCCACGATCACCCTGGGCAACGCGCCCGTCCTCGACGGGGACCGCGCGAGCATCGTGCTCGCGGTCTTCGGCGACGAGCTGGTCGAGGTGGTCGACAGCCAGGCCACGTGGACCGAGTCGATGGACCAGAGCATCCGCCTGGCCAGGCTCGACCTCACCGCCGCCACGACCGTCCCGCTCGGCGACGGACAGGCAGCAGCACGTCGCGCCGAGCTCGTCGGCGCTGCCTCCGTTGCCGCCCTCGCCGTCGGGCTGTCGGACCGTGCCCTCGCGATGACACTGGCCTACGTCAAGGAGCGAGTCCAGTTCGGCCGGCCGATCGGGTCCTTCCAGGCGATCAAGCACCGCCTCGCGGACGTCTTCGCGCAGACCGAGCTCGCCCGCTCGGCGAGCTGGGCGGCGTCGTACGCGCTGGCTGACGATGCCACTGATCCGGCCGAGGCCGACTTCCTGACGCGCACAGCGGCGTCGTACGCCGTCGAGGCGGCTCAGCTGGCTGCGAGCGAGTGCGTGCAGCTGCACGGCGGCATCGCGATCACCTGGGAGCACGACGCCCACCTGGTGTTCAAGCGCGCCCACGCCCTGGGGCAATTGTTCGGCGCACCACACCGACACCGGGCAGCCGTGGAACTCTGAGCAGCCGGCGTCGCGGAGCAGGCGCCTGGTACCCCTCGGGACGCACCACCGCCGAGAACGCGTCCTCGCCCTGCAGCGCGGCGGCGACCGACGGCGCCGCCATCCGGACCACGTCGTCGACGGACGCCGAGGCGAGCGGCTCGAGCTTGAGCACGTAGCGGGTCATCGCCAGGCCGATCAGCTGGGAGGCCACGAGCTCGGCCTTCATCGCCGACATCGCGCGCCGCTCGACCATCGGCTGGAACCTCGGGTTGAGCACGGCCCGGTTGATCCAGCCGTAGAGGCGCGGTGCCTCGGGACCGAGACGTGTGGACTGGCGCACCATCTGCAGCATCCGCTGGCGGGTGCGGGGATGCTCGCAGAGCAGCAGGAAGCGTCGCACCAGTCGGATGACGAAGTCTTCGGTGGGGTCGAGGCTGTGCATGGCCCTCCGATCGTGCCCCAGCACGACCCCGATCGGTCAGCTCACGGGGCTGATGCACTCCGTGGCGTCCACCACAGCGGGCGTCCTGTCGTAGGGCAGCGGGCAGGGATGGACCCGCACCCGGGCCGCGGCACTGCGCGTCGTCGACGTCCGCACCCGGTACCAACGGTCCCCCACGCTGGCGACGCGGACGGTGAAGTCGATCGTCCGCGTGGAGCCGACCCGCGCGGAGGTGACCCGGCTCCACGAGCCGCGCAGCGAGAACCGGACGTCGAGGGTGAGGGTCGTGCCCGACGCCGCACGCGCACGGAGCACGGCCAGCTGGCCGCGACCGACGTGCGAACGCACGGCGCTCACCGAGGGCGAGGTCGCCGCCCGCACCGCGAAGGGCGTCAGCACGGCCGGGTTCGACTGGACCGTGGTGGCGGTCCGGGTGGTCGAGGCCCGGCTGTAGAGGCGGGCGTTGGACAGGAGCTTCTTGATCGAGGAGTCCAGAGGGTGCGCGAGGAGGTAGGCCTTGCCGACGGTCGTCCGCCGCGACGTGACGGCCCAGATGAAGCCGATGTTCGGCGACACCTTGCCGATGAACCAGGGTCCGCCACTCGCGCCACCGTTGAGCGGGCACGGGATGAACGCGTCACCGGAGGAGTCGAGCGGGGTCGCGCTCCCTGTGCAGCGCCGCACGGTCTGCCCGTCGTACGGCGCCTCGGCGGGCCAGCCCCAGATGTGGATGTCGGTCTGGCGGGCCGGGAAGTTCCAGGCCAGACCGTTGCCGCCCACGACGTCGACGAGGTTGCGACCGCTGCGGGGCGCGACCTCGATCAGCGCCTGGTCGTAGTCGAGGTCCTCGCTCTGGACCCACTGGCGGTGGGTGATCGCCCGCGTGCCGACCCACGAGCCGTCCGGCGCCGTACCGTTCGCGTAGCGCGGGACGAAGAGGAACTTGGTGAAGTAGGCCGGGCAGTTCCGCAGCAGACCGCACGGGTTGCGCGGCCCGGTGTGGGCGCAGTGGGCCGCGGTGATGATCACGTTCTTCTGGGCCGTGTTGACCGATGCGGCCGAGCACACCGCATCACCCTGCGGCGTGCGGAAGAAGAGCTTGCCGACCGAGCGCGGCGAGGCGAGCCCGGCCCGGGCACGCACCCGGGACGTCGCGGGCGGACCCGGGTCGATCAGGTCGCCGGCAGCGTCGAGGTCCAGCGGGAGCGCGGATCTCATCCGGCTCCCGGTCCAGTAGGACCGGACCGCACCAGGATCGAGGTCGACGGCGACCACGTCGGGCAGTCGCGACGACGTGGGCGAACCCGTCGCGCGTCCGGAGGCGGGCACCAGCAACAGCACCGCGACGAGAGTCGTTCCGAGCATCGCCGCACAGCAGCGCAGAGCATTCTTCGTCACGCCGACCCCCCAAGGCCTACTGAAACCAGGAGGCCACCGTACGACAGATCGACCCTCAGGAGTCGGTCGTGCGGTAGCGACCCTTGAAGTAGAGCAGCGGCTCGACCGTCTCCGCGTCGGGACCGTGCTGCTCGAGATGCTCGACCCGCCCCACGACGATGAAGTGGTCACCGCCCTCGTAGACGGCGTGGATCGTGCAGTCCAGGTGAGCGAGGGTGCCGGCGATGACCGGCGACCCGGTGCCCGCGCCGGGCGTCCAGTCGATGCCGGCGAACTTGTCGACACCCTTGGTCGCCATCTGGGTCGACACGTGCTCCTGGTCGGCGGCGAGGACGTTGACGCAGAAGCGGCCCGAGCGCTGGATCATCGGCCACGCGCGCGAGCTGCGCGCCGGGATGAAGGTGATCAACGGCGGATCGAGGGAGACGCTCGAGAAGGACTGGCACGTCATGCCGACCGGCTCGTCGCCGCTCATCGTGGTGATGACGGTGATGCCGGAACCGAAGCACCCCAGGACGTCGCGGAAGCGACGGGCCTCGGCCTGCGCCTGCGGGTCGTCGTGGACCGCGACCTCGTCGCCGGGACGGAGCTCGAAGTCGACCTCCGCGTCCCCGAGCCAGGACTGGATGAGGTCCGGATGGGGCCAGGTCGCCCGTGCGTCCGGGCTGATCCCGTCGGGAACCTCGCCCCCGGAGGAGGTCTCGTTGTCTGCCGCCACGGTGTCCACGCTATCCATCCCGATCCACCATCACCGTCAGTGTCCGCCGAAGACGTGGCCCCAGTAGGACACCGCCGTCGACTCGCGGGCGACCCAGCGGGTGTCGTCCACCTGCATGCCGTCCGTGCCGAACTCGATGTCGAAGCCGCCGGGCGACTTCACGTAGAACGAGACCATCTCGTCGTTCATGTGGCGACCGAGCGTGGCCGAGAGGGGCGCACCGTTCTTGCGAACGCGCTCCAGCGCACGGCCCACGTCGTCGAGCTGGTCGACCTCGAGCATCACGTGCACGCACTTGCTGGCATTCGGCATCGGCAGGAACGCGAGCGAGTGATGACGCGGGTTGACCCCGAGGAAGCGCAGCCAGACCTTGCTGCCGGGCTCCTTGCCGACGAACTCGCCGGGCATGCTCATGGAGTCACGGAGCCGGAACCCGAGGACCTCGGAGTAGAACCGCAGCGCCTCGACGTCATCAAGGACCGGGACCACGATGTGGCCGAGGCCCTGGTCACCGGTGACGAACTTCGCGGCGTACGGCGTCACGACGGGCCGCGACTCGTAGGTGATGCCGTGGTAGAGCTCGAAGACGTTGTCCCACGGGTCGCGGAACCGGACGAGCTCCTGCACGCGGCGCTCGGCGAGCTCCTCCTTAGTGCCCTCCTCGAAGTCGACGCCGGCCTTCTGGAGGTGCTCGCGCGCCTCCTGGAGTGCCTGGTGGTCCGCGACCTCCCAACCAGTGCAGTCGAGCAGGTCGACGTCGGAGGGGAACACCACGATCCGTGCGGAGACCTCGTCGACGCGCCAGTACTGGTGATCCGGGTTCGGACCGCGCCCCTCGGCCAGGCCGAGGACCTTGCCGGCGAACTGCTTCCAGGCACCGAGGTCGGTGCTCGCGACCCGGATGTAGCCCATGGACCGGATGTCGATGGTCATGACTTCGTCCTCTCGACGTGTCGGGCGAGGAACGCCGTGCAGATCTCGGCGAACTCGTCGGCCGCCTCGATCTGGGCCCAGTGGCCGCAGTTGGGGAACACGTGCAGCTGGGCCTTCGGGATCTGCTTGAGTGCGACCAGGGCGCCGTCGAGCGGGTTGACCCGGTCCTCGCGGCCCCAGGTGAGCAGGGTGTGCTTGCGCAACCGGTGCGCCTCGCGCCAGAGCATGCCGTCCTCGGCCCACTCCGGGTTCCAGAACGATGCCCCCATCGACCTCATCGCCTCGAGCGAGCCCGGTGCCGTGGCGTCGGCGAACCGTTCCTCGACCAGCTCGTCGGTGACCAGCGACTTGTTGACGACCATGGTCGAGATGAACGCCTTCAACGCCTCACGGCTGGGGTTCATGCTGAAGTCCATCAGCCGCTGGACGCCCTCGGTCGGGTCGGCGTGCATGAGGTTGAGCGACAGGCCGCCCGGGCCCATCAGCACCAGCCGGCCGACACGGTCGGGGTACTCGAGGGCGAACCTCATCGCCGTACCTCCGCCGAGCGAGTTGCCGAGCAGGTGGACCCGCTCGATCTGGAGCTCGTCGAGCAGCTGCAGGAGGTAGGACGCCGAGTGGCGGAAGTAGTTGGCCTTGACCTCGGGCTTGTCCGAGGAGCCGAAGCCCGGCTGGTCGACCAGCAGGGTCCGGAACTGGGCCGCGAACCGGGGCAGTGCGGAGCCGAAATTGCTCCACGCGGATGCGCCCGGACCGCCACCGTGCAGGAGCACGAACGGCAGTCCACCACCCACCGACGAGCCGCCGTCAGGGCCGGCCTCGTAGTAGTTGAGGGTGATGTCGCCGGCCTTGGCCGAACGGCGGGTCGCTTCCTTGCTGCAATCCAATCCGCTGGCCATCAGTACATCCCGGGGTCGACCTTGTGGCCGAACTGCTGGGCGCCGTACATCTGCAGGGCACGCTCCGGGTCGTTCGCGGCGTGCACGCGGCCGGCGTGCGCGTCGCGCCAGGCGCGCTGCAGGTAGGTGCCCTCGGCGAGCGCACGACCACCGGACGCCTCGAACAGGGAGTCGATGGCCTCGATCGCACGGGAGGTGCCGAGCACCTGGTCACGGCGCACCCGGAGCCGCAGCTCCAGCGGGATCTGCTCGCCGCGGGCGACATGGGCCTGCTCCTCACGGATGTTGCTGATCAGCAGCGCCCACGCGGCGTCGATCTCGGAGGACGACCGGGCGATCCGGACCGCGGCGAAGGGGTCCAGGGACGCCTTCTCACCGAGGTACGCCGCACGGACGCGCTTCTGCTGCGTCTCGACGTGCTCGGCGTAGGCGCCCTGCGCCATGCCGATGATCGGCGTGGCGATCGTCGAGGTGAAGATCGAGTGGAACGGCAGCTTGTAGAGGTCGCTGGTGTTGACCTCCTGGCCGGGGCCCTTGCACTGGCCGGTCTCCCCCATGGAGAGCGTGAACGCCTCGGGGATGAAGGTCTCCTCCACCACGATGTCGTTCGAGCCGGTGCCGCGCAGGCCGACGACGTTCCAGACGTCGACGATCTGGTACTTCTCGCGGGGCACCAAGAACGTGCGGAAGTCGACGATCTGGCCCTCCTCGTTGAAGACCAGGCCACCGAGCAGCACCCACGAGCAGTGGTCGCTGCCGGAGGAGAAGCTCCACTTGCCGGAGAGCTTGAAGCCGCCCTCGGTCAGGATCGCCTTGCCCGTCGGGGCGTACGACGACGACAGGCGGACCGTCTGGTCCTCGCCCCACACGGCCTGCTGCGCCTCGTCGGCGAACAGCCCGATCTGCCAGGGGTGCACACCCACGACGCTGGAGACCCAGCCGGTGGAGCCGTCGGCGGAGGCGATGTCGCGCACAGCGGTGTAGAAGGCGACCGGGTCGGCTTCGTAGCCGCCGTGCCGCTTCGGCTGCAGCAGCCGGAAGAATCCGGTCTCCTCGAGCTCCTTGATCGACGCGTCGGGGATCACCCGGAGGCGGTCACCCTCCTCGGACCGCTCGCGGAACGTGGGGAGCAGGTCGCGGACGCCGTCGAGAACGGCGGTGACCTCGGGAGAGAAGTCCTGGTGCATGTGCGCTCCTAGTGGATGGATCGAATGACCCAATACTAGAACACGTTCTTATTTTGGTCCACGCGCCACTCCCGGTGAGCGCGACGGGCTGTCGCTGGGACGGCTCTCGGCCGACCTCAGCGCCTCGACGAAGGCCGGGTGCACACCCGTGAGGACCAGGTCACCATCGCGTGTCAGCCTGATCCCGACCGTGTTGGTCGCCCGTTGGTCGAGGAGGCCGCCCGCGGCCGTCTCGAGACCCCTGTCCGCGCTGCACCCCGCTCCCCCGTCAGCTGCGATCGGTCGGTGGTTCCGTTCCGAAAGGCAGCGACGAGGAGGTACGGCGGAGGGCGGGTTGCGCTGTCGTGGCCCGTTGGTCGAGGAGGCCGCCCGCGGCCGTCTCGAGACCTCTGTCCGTGCTGCAACCGCCTGCTCGTGTTCGGGTTCCGGCACCGCTTCACCCGGTCTCGAGACGGTCGCTGCGCGACCTCCTCGACCCACGACAGGCGCGAGATCCCACCTTGCAGCTTCAACCGCAATCAAGATGAATCGCACGGTGTGCCGAACATGACGCGTACGGTCTGGTCCATGACCGCGTCGCCTGAGGCCAAGTTCGCACCCATCGGAGCACTACGGGGTGGTGTGGCTCTGATGGTCCTCGGCGCGTTGATGGTCTGGGGACCCGTCGACTCGATCCCTGCCTTGATCTCGGTCGGGACGATCTTCCTGGGTGGCTTTCTGGTTGCGATCGCCATGGGCATCCGAATGCTGCGCCCGTAGCCGTGCGTAGTCTCAGGACAACAGCGGGTTGAGCTTGACGGTGCAGACGACGACGCCGTCGACCTCGAACTCCTTGATCGTCGTGAACTTCCGCCACGGATCGCGCCGCCAGTCCATCAGCGTGTAGATCCCGAAGTCGGGCTTGCCCTCGGGCAGCACGCGCAGGTCGTCGCCGAGGTAGGGCTCCAGGGCGCCGTCGGAGCCCCAGCGGTTCTGGACGGTCGCCCAACGGTCGTCGCTGTAGTCGCGCCAGTGGTCGCGGACCCAGAGGACCGCCTCGC
Source organism: Nocardioides sp. Root190 (assembly GCF_001428565.1). GTDB lineage: Bacteria > Actinomycetota > Actinomycetes > Propionibacteriales > Nocardioidaceae > Nocardioides. Next base: position 302,579 of record NZ_LMIA01000012.1, read on the forward strand.
GTCCGCAGACGCCCCAGTAGTCGGTCTCGAACTCGCTGTGCTGCTTTGCGAAGCCACCCGAGGCGGCGTTGAAGTACATGTACTCGTAGGGGTAGATCCGGGCGACGCCGACGAGCACCTGCACCTGCGCAGCCACCACGACCGCGACCGCCACCCCGGCCGACCAGGTCCGCCAGCGGGCGCCATCAGCGTGGGCGAGCAGCCAGCCGACACCGAGGACCAACGCCCAGGCGGCGAGCAGCAGCATCGGTGGAATGACGAACACGAAGTGGCGCAGGCCGTTGTAGAGGGTGGGACGCATCGCGACGAGGGCGAGGACCGGCAACAACCACGCGGCGACGAGCAACAGGTCGGCGGAGGTCCCCCGACGTCGTACCAGCGCGACGACGGCCAGCGCGGTGCCCGCCAGGGCCAGCAGGACGGTGAGCCACGGCGAGCCCTGCCACAGCCAGGTCGGCACGTAGGTGCGCGGCAGCTGCTCGGCCTGGATCATCTCGCCGCCGAACATGATGGCGTCGTCCCACGGGTACTTCGACATCGACGCGATCGAGTCCGGCAGGCCACCGATCGGGTTGAGGAAGACGTAGGGCCAGGTCGCCAGGATCGTCGCGTACGACGCCAGCGCGATCACCCCCGTGCCGATCGCCGCCCGGCGGAGCGTGGGCCGGGACCAGCCGGCGCGGACCAGCCACGCGACCACGAGCAGCCCGAGCACCGGCACCCACAGCAGTGCGATCACCCGGATCGCCATGGACAGCCCGAGCAGCACCCCGACGGCGGCGAGGTCGCGCCACGGCATCCGGTCGGGCTCCTCCTCCCAGCGTCGTGCGAGCCGCAGGGTCGCCCACAGCAGCGCCAGCATCGCGACGGCGAGCGGCAGGTCCTTGGAGTTGTTGAAGATCGCGCCGGTGTAGCGCGGGTAGAGCGCCAGCGCGAGGGCCGCGGTGAACGCGAACCACCACCGCCCCTGCTCACCGATGCGGCGCGAGGAGCGCGCGATCTCGAGGGCGCACAGCGCCATCAGCGCAATGCCGAGGACCCCGGTCAGACCGCAGACGATCGACCGCACCGTCCACGGGTCGGCGTCGAACACCCGGCCCAGCGTGGACTGGAAGAGCGCCACGACCGTTTCGAAGAACGGGCCGTGCTGCGGCAGCTGGGTCTGCTCGGGGTAGTCCAGGAAGCCGCGGTCCCCGCCGAAGCTGAGGTACCAGTCGAGCACGCGGTGGCCGTAGTCGTTCTGCAGGGGCTCGTCAAAGGTCCGTCCGTGGACCTCGCCCTGCGTCAGGACGAAACCGAGGAGGAGACAGAAGAGCAGTCCGAGAAGGACCTGCGGAACACGACGGAGCACCCCGTGAGGATAGGTGCCCCACAGTGAGCCCACAGGGAGGCGCCCCGGATGGTCACACCGTGACAGGCGACTCCGACTCCTGGGCGGCCTTGAGCTGGAGCGCGATGTCGATCAGCTGGTCCTCCTGGCCGCCGATGAGCTTGCGCTTGCCGGCCTCCAGCAGGATCTGGGCACCCGAGACACCGAACCGCTCGGCGGCGTTGCCGGCGTGCTTCAGGAACGAGGAGTAGACCCCGGCGTAGCCCATCATCAGCGTCATCCGGTCGAGCTGGCACTCCTCCGGCATGGCGGGCTTGATGACGTCCTCGGAGGCGTCGACGATCTTGAGGAAGTCCACGCCGGTGGTCCAGCCGAGCTTGTCGGCCACACCGACGAACGCCTCGAGGGGCGTGTTGCCCGCACCCGCACCGAAGCGCCGTACGGAGCCGTCGATCTGGGTCGCACCCGCACGGGCGGCGACCACGGTGTTCGCGACACCCAGGCCGAGGTTCTCGTGGCCGTGGAAGCCGACGTCGGCCTGGTGGCCGATCTCGGCGACCACGGCAGACACGCGGTCGGCGGTCTGCTCCATGATCAGCGCGCCGGCCGAATCCACGACGTACACGCACTGGCAGCCGGCGTCGACCATGATCCGCGCCTGCCGGGCCAGGACCTCGGGCGGCTGGGTGTGGCTCATCATCAGGAACCCGACCGTTTCCAGGCCGAGCTCGCGGGCGAGTCCGAAGTGCTGGATCGAGACGTCGGCCTCGGTGCAGTGGGTCGCGATCCGGCAGATCTGGCCGCCGTTGTCCTGGGCAGCTCGGATGTCGTCCTTGGTGCCCAGGCCCGGGAGCATCAGGAAGGCGATCTTCGCGCGCTTGGCCGTCTCGGCCGCGATCTTGATGAGCTCCTGCTCCGGCGTGCGGGAGAAGCCGTAGTTGAACGAGGAGCCGCCCAGGCCGTCACCGTGGGTGACCTCGATGACCGGCACACCGGAGTTGTCCAAGGCCTCGACGATGTCGTGCACCTCAGTGGCGGTGAACTGGTGGCGCTTGTGGTGCGAGCCGTCGCGCAGGCAGGTGTCGGTCAGCCGCAGGTCGAGGGTGCCGAACGGCTTGTCGCCGTGGGTTCCGGACCAGGTGCGGGTCAGGTCGTTCAGGTCAGTCATCTCAGTTGCCCTTCTCGGCCAGCAGGTGGCGTGCGATGTTCTCGCCGACCTGCGCAGCGGCGGCGGTCATGATGTCGAGGTTGCCGGAGTACGGCGGCAGGAAGTCCCCCGCGCCCTCGACCTCGACGAAGATCGAGACCCTGCGGCGCCCACCGGTCAGGTCGGAGGGCCCGTCGAACTGGGGCTCCTGGAGCAGGCGGTAGCCCGGGACGTACTGCTGGACGGCCTTCTCCATGCGGTGCACCGACTCGGAGATCGCATCGGTGTCGGCATCGGGGTCCACGGCGCAGAAGATCGTGTCGCGCATGATCATCGGCGGCTCGGCGGGGTTGAGGATGATGATCGCCTTGCCCTGCGCGGCGCCACCGATGCTGACCACACCCGCCGAGGTGGTGCTGGTGAACTCGTCGATGTTGGCCCGGGTCCCGGGACCGGCGCTGACCGAGGAGACCGAGGCGACGATCTCGGCGTACGACACCGGGGTGACCCGCGAGACGGCGTTGACCATGGGGATGGTGGCCTGGCCACCACAGGTGATCATGTTGACGTTGAGCGCGTCGACGTGCTCGAGACCGTTGACCGGCGGGATCACCGCCGGACCCACGGCGGCCGGCGTCAGGTCGATCGCACGGATGCCGGCCTCGGCGTAGCGCGGCGCGCAGGCACGGTGCACGTAGGCCGAAGTGGCCTCGAACAACAGGTCGGGCAGCTCGTCCTGCCCCAACAACCAGTCGACACCCTCGTGACTGACCTCGAGGCCCTTGTCGGCGGCAATCTTCAGACCCTCGCTGGATGGGTCCACACCGATCATCCAGCGCGGCTCGACGACATCGGAGCGGAGCAGCTTGAAGAGCAGGTCCGTGCCGATGTTGCCGGGACCGACGATGGCGGCCGTCAGCTTCTTTGCACTCACGTCTTTACTCCTCGAACGAGACGGTCAGGGGCGCGAAGCCACTGATGGACGCCGTGACCCGGTCACCCGGGACGAACGGCACGAAGGGGCCCAGGGCCCCGGACAGGATGAGGTGGCCCGCTCGGAGCGGGTCACCGAAGCGGGCCGCCTGCACGGCCAGCCAGCGCAGGGCCTCGAGCGGGTCGCCCAGGCACGCCGCGCCAGTGCCCGATGAACGCTCCACGTCGTTGATGGTGAGTGACATCGTCACGTCGCGCGGCTCGATCCCGCCCTCGCCGTGACCACTGAGCGGGAGTCCGTCCCGTCCGATCACGAACAGACCGCTCGACGCGTTGTCGGCGACGGTGTCGGTGAAGCCGATGTCCCAGTTCTCGATGCGGGAGTCGACGATCTCCAGGGCCGGCAGCGCCATCTCGACCGCGTCGCGCACGAGCTCGAGGGTGATCTGGTCCTCCGGCACGTCGATGTCGCGGGCCAGCACGAAGGCGACCTCGGCCTCGACGCGCGGCTGCACGAGCGTGCGCATCGAGATCGGCACGCCCCCCGCGCCGTCGCTCACGTCCATGTCGGACAGGAGGTAACCGAAGTCGGGCTGGTCCACGCCGAGCTGCCGCTGCACCGCCTCGGAGGTGGCGCCGATCTTGCGCCCGACCACGTGGACACCGGTCGCGGCGATGCGCGCCTGGACGAGGCCCTGCTGCACGGCGTACGCGGCGGGGAGGTCGTCGGTGCCGATGAGGTCACGCACGGCGGCGCACGGTACGCGGGTCGCCTGGGCGGTGGCGAGCCGGTCGACGGCGGCCGCGACGGCTTCGGTTGAGGTCACCCGGACATACTAGAACGTGTTCTACGTCGGCGCACGGACTGTCCTACCCCGCGTCGACGAGCGTCGTGACGGCACCCAGCTCGGGGTCCCACCGGCGCAGCCCGGCCAGCACCAGCTCCCCTCCCCCGTGGGCGAGCACCTCGAGGGCGCGCGGCACGTCGGCACGCAGGACCCGACGCGCCAGGGTCACGTGCGGCAGCCAGCCGGCCGGGTGACGGTCCGGCACCTGCGCCCGGACCGCGAGCACCCGGCGCAGGACGGTGTCGTCGACGTCGACCGCCCGGGCGATGGTGACCCGCTCACCCCCGAGCAGCAGCAGCCCGGACAGTCGCGCGGCGACGGGGAGGAGTCCGCCCAGCCGGACCTCGGCGACGTCCAGCGCCTCCTGGGGCAGCAGTGGCGCGGAGACCACCGTCACGTGCGGGGCGTTGCTCGCCCCGCGGTGGTCGAGCTGGGAGGGCAGTCCCGCGTCGCGCAGCGCCTGCCAGTCGTCGAGCAGCGCAGATCTGCCGGCCTCGTCGGGCACCAGCTCGAGCGCATGAAGTCTCACCACGGATCCAGTCTGCCCGCCCCTTCCACGGCAGTAGAACCTGTTACAGTTTTGCCATGAAGGAGACGTACGACGTCGTCGTGGTCGGCGCCGGTGGTGCTGGCATGTCCGCTGCACTGGCTGCCTCCCGCAAGGGACTCGACACGGTACTCATCGAGAAGAGCGTGTACTTCGGTGGCTCGACCGCCCGCTCCGGCGGCGGCGTGTGGATCCCCGGCAACTACGCCCTGGAGGCCGCGGGGCAGGTCGATCCCGCTGACCGGGACCGCGCCAAGGAGTACCTCGACGCCATCGTCGGCGACACCGTCCCGAAGGTCCGGCGCGACACCTATCTCGACCGGGGCCCCGAGGTGCTGGACTTCATCCGGCAGAACACTCCGCTGACCTTCACCTGGGTCCCCGAGTACGCCGACTACCTGCCCGAGCAGCCCGGCGGCCGTCCGCGTGGCCGCAGCGTCGAGCCGGTCCCGATGGACGCCCGCTTCCTCGGCGACGAGCTCGACCACCTGCACCCGGCCTACACCAAGGCTCCGGCCAACCTCATCGTGATGCAGCGCGACTACCGCAAGATCAGCCTCGGGCTGCGCACGATCAAGGGTCCGCTCACCATGCTCCGCGTGATGCTGAAGCGCCTGATCTCCCTGGTGCTCGGCAAGAAGATGTACGCGATGGGCAACGCCATCGCCATCGGCCTGCGCAAGGGCCTCAGCGACGCCGGCGTGCCGGTCGAGTACGAGACCTCGCTGCTCGACCTCCTCGTCGAGGACGGTCGCGTCGTCGGCGTCGTCGTCGAGCAGGGCGGCGAGCGTCGTGAGATCCGCGCCACCCGCGGCGTGATCCTGGGCTCCGGCGGCTTCGAGCACAGCCAGGAGCTGCGCGAGAAGTTCCTCCCCCAGCCGACCTCGACCGAGTGGTCGACCGGCGCCGTCTCCAACACCGGCGGCGGGCTCCTCGCGGGCACCGCGGCCGGAGCCGCGACCGACCTCCTCGACGACGCCTGGTGGGGGCCGACCATCCCGCTCCCGGGCCGCGCGTGGTTCTGCCTGGCCGAGCGCAACCTGCCCGGCTCGATCATGGTCAACGCCGCCGGCAAGCGCTACATGAACGAGGCACTGCCCTACGTCGAGGCGACCCACGAGATGTACAAGGGCGAGGCCACCGGCGTCAGCCACGTGCCGTCGTACCTCGTCTTCGACCAGACCTACCGCAACCGGTACCTCTTCGCCGGCCTCGCCGGCCGACAGCCCTTCCCGGGCCGTTGGTACAAGGAGGGCATCGTCGTGCGCGCCGACTCGCTGGCCGAGCTCGCGACGAAGGTCGGCCTGCCCGACGGTTCGCTCGACGCGACCGTCGAGCGGTTCAACGGGTTCGCCCGCAGCGGCGTGGACGAGGACTTCCACCGCGGCGAGAGCGCCTACGACAAGTACTACTCCGACCCGACCGTGAAGCCGAACTGCTCCCTGGCCCCGATCCAGAAGGGCCCGTTCTACGCCGTCAAGATCGTCGCCGGCGACCTGGGCACCAAGGGCGGCCTGGTGACCGACGAGACCGCCCGCGTGCTGCGCGAGGACGGTTCGGTGATTCCCGGCCTGTACGCCGCGGGCAACGTCTCCTCCGCCGTCATGGGCAACACCTACCCCGGCCCGGGCGGCACGATCGGACCTGCCCTCGTGTTCGGCTACCTGGCCGCCGAGGACATCGCCAAGGAGGCCAGCTGATGCCCATCGACCCGTCCGTCGCGATCGGATCCGAGACCGCTCACAGCACGTTCAGCTGGACCGAGTCCGACGTCCTACTCTACCACCTCGGCATCGGTGCCGGCTCCCGTGCCGGCGACAACCTCTCCAGCGCCGCGCTGCGCTACACGCTCGACGACGCCGCGCTGCAGGTGCTGCCGTCCTTCGGAGTGGTGGCGCCGACCTTCCACGAGACCGACCCGCCGCCGCTGGACCTGCCGGGTTGCGACATCAACCTCGCCCAGGTCGTGCACGGGTCCCAGTCGATCTCCGTGTCCGGGCCGCTCCCCACCTCCGGGACAGCGACGATCCGGACCACGCTCACCGACATCTGGGACAAGGGCAAGGCCGCCGTCATCTGGCAGGAGGGCGTCGCGACGTCGGACGCCACCGGCGAAGAGTTGTGGCGCGTGCGTTCCTCGATCTTCGTCAAGGGCGAGGGCGGCTGGGGCGGCGACCGTGGCACGGCCACGCCCGTCGAGGTGCCGGACCGCGACGCGGACCACGTGTCGTCGTACACCGTGACCCCGCAGCAGGCGCTGCTGTACCGGCTCTCCGGTGACCGCAACCCGCTCCACGCCGATCCCGGCTTCGCGAAGACGGCCGGCTTCCCCGCGCCGATCCTGCACGGCCTGTGCTCCTACGGCATCGTGCTGCGCGAGCTGACCGACGGTCTCCTGGGGGGCGACGCGTCCGCCGTCGGTGGTTTCACCAGCCGCTTCGCAGGCGTGGTCTTCCCGGGCGAGACGATCCGGGTCGCCGGTTGGCGCACCAACGACGCGATCATCGGCTCGGCCACCATCGAGGGCGGCGAGCGGGACGGCTCCCCCGTGCTCGCGGACTGCGTGCTGACCCTGGCTTGATCGACCGGCCTGATTCAGGACAGGGACGCGGTCAGCGTCCGCAGGAGCGCACGGAGCTGGTCGGCCTGCTCGAGGCTGATGCCCAGCGCGTCGGCGATGCGGCAGTGCACGTCACCGAAGCGGGCGTGCACGGCCCGCCCCTGCTCCGTGAGCGCCACCACGACCGCACGCTCGTCATCGGTGCTCCGCCGACGGGTGAGCAGACCGTCGCGCTCGAGTCGCCGCAGGAGCGGCGACAGGGTCGCGTGGTCGAGGCGCAGCTCGCGCCCGACGTCCTTGATCAGCATCTCCTCGCGCGCGCCGAGGACCACCAGCACGAGGTACTGCGGGTAGGTCAGGCCGAGCTCGCCGAGGATCGGCCGGTACGCCGCCGTGACCTGTCGCGATGCGGCGTACAGGTCGAAGCAGAGCAGGTCCTCCAGCACCGGGGTGTCGACCGATTCAGTCATGCTTGGAATATACCTCGTGGTCGATTAACTTGTGCACTACGTAATCCCCAACGTGATCACGTGTCACCCACCGAGAGGAAACCCCATCATGCCCACTCGCACCGGACGTACCGCCTGGAACGGCGGCCTGCAGGACGGCTCCGGCCAGGTCGAGCTGACCTCGTCGAAGGCCGGCACCTTCGAGGTCTCCTTCCCGAAGCGGGCCGCGGACGACGCCGACGGCACCACGAGCCCTGAAGAGCTCATCGGTGCTGCCCACTCCGCGTGCTACGCCATGTCGCTGTCCAACGAGATCGCCCAGGCCGGAGGCACCCCCGTCGCGCTGGACGTGCAGGCCGACGTCACGCTCGGCCCGGACCCGGCGGGCGGCTTCCAGCTCACCGCGATCAAGCTGACCGTGCGCGCCGAGGTCGAGGGGCTCGACGAGGAGGCCTTCCAGACTGCCGCCGCGGCCGCCAAGGTCGGCTGCCCGGTGAGCAAGGCGCTCACCAGCGTGCCGATCACTCTCGACGCGGCTCTGGAGAGCTGAGCTCGACCGGGTCACCGACCCGGATGGTGCCGCCCTCCAGCACCCGGAAGACGGTCCCGGCCCGGCGCCGGAGCGCTCCCTGCGCTCCGGCGCCGATCGTGTCGTCGAGGAGCTTGCACGGCGCAGCCACCCGCACCGCTTCGAGCAGCACGTCACCGATCCGGATGCGCGACCCCGGATCACGGGGTACGACGCCGTGGTCGATCGTGATGTTGCGCCGGGTCAGGTGCGAGGGGACCTCACTCCCGAAGACGACCGCCGCCTCGTCGAGCGTCTCCCGACTCTGCACGGTCACGTGCCGGTGCCGGGTGCCGTGGTAGCGGTCCCCCACGATGCCGCGCCCGGCCTCGACCTCGACCACGTCCTTGGCCTGCATCGGCAGGCGGGTCGCCTTGGCCAGGTGGATCGCGTCCACCACCGGAGTCACCACACCCTCAGCCTAGGGTGAGCACATGCAGCCCCTGGAGGTCCGACTCCCCTCACCCGGCGGCAGCCGGAGCTCGATCTGGCCACCGGTCGCGTTGGCGATCGGCACGATCCTCGTCGTCGCTCCGCTCGCGGCGGTCGCGACCCAGGGGCTCGACACGATCGACAGCCTGGACGCCTTCCTGCTGGCTCTCGCGGGTGTCGTCATCGCGGGGTGGGGCGTGCTGCAGCTGGCCGGCGGTGGCACGCGCCTGCACCATGACGCGCTCCTGCGCCTCGACGAGGACGGCGCAGCACTGCACACCGGCGGCAGCCGCTCCGGCGGCTGGGCGCAGATCGCCTGGGCGGACCTCTCCGCGATCGAGATCGCCTGGTGGGAGATCCTGCCGCCGTTCGTGGAGGATCCCGAGCACCTGCCGGTGCTGCGCTTCCTGAGCAGGTACGACGCCGCGATCCGCGTCAACGAGCCGACCGGCCTGGCCACGGACCTGGGCCACGCCTTCGGCATCTCGCCGCAGGCAGCCTCACTGCTCACCGTGCTCGACCCGTCCGCGGCAATCGCGCTGCAACAGGTCGAGGCATGGCTCGAGGCCCACCGGCCCGACGTACCCCTCGAGGTCGGCGCTCCGCCGGCTCAGGCCTGAGCGGCCAGCTGGAGCTCACCCACGCGGCGGATCGCCAAACCTGGCCTCGGACCAGGCGCGCAGGTCGTCTGAGAAGCACCACGCCCGCCGCGTGATCCCGACCCAGCCCGCGAAGAGGCCCTCCTGCGCGGCTGGCAGGGGGATGTGTCGCGGCCAGAGACCGCGGGGCTCAACCTTTCCCGTCACCCGAGGATGTGTTCAGGTCATGGGAATCGTCTGCGGTCGGTCAGGGGCAGAACTCTTCGAGCTTGACCGCGCCGAGGTCGACCAGCCTCGACACCGGCACCTTCTTGCCCGCGGCAGGCTTCTGCCAGCAGACCTTCCAGTTGGCGTCGAGGACCTGGAACCTCTCGGCGCCGGTCGCGTCGGTCTGGGTGAGGACGTAGCTGCCGAGCGCCTGGAGCTCGTCTTGCGCGGCCTGAAGGTTCATCCCGACCAAGGACGGCATCACGAAGGTCTCCTCGGCAGGCTCCGGATCGTCAGCCAGACCGGCGGACTTCGTGCTCTTGTCCTCCGGCTCCGCCGACTTCTCGGGCTCGGGCTCCTCGGACGGCTCCTCCGTCCGCTCTTCCTCAGCCGGCTCCTCGTCACCCTCGCACTCGCGGTCGACGACTAAGCGGGGCTTGGCATCGATGAGGGTGCCGGGGGCGGGGTCCTGCTCGCAGACCACCCAGTTCCCCTCGTCAACGACGCCGAGCGCTCCACCACCGACGATCTCAACGTCGTCTGAGCTGTACCCAGCCCGCTCGATGTCGCTCAGCGCCAGGTCGAGGCGGGTCGACTCGACGTCGGGCATCTCGGCGTCCTCGCCACCACAGCCCGCTGCAGTGAGCAGCAGGCCCGTCAGGGCTGCCGCAACCGCGATCTTGTTCCTCACCGATGTCCCCCTCGAGACGGTCCTGGCACACCACCCCGGGATCTGGGGTCGGCCGCGGCTCATCCTGTCGACCACGTCCGACAGATGTCGCCGTTCGCTAAGTTCTTTACCTTGCCGAGACCAAGTTCCCCGCGTACGCGCGGCCTCGTCGCTTGCGGGTACTCAGGCGCCGCGCGGGACCTCAGCTCGCTCGAATGTCTCGCGTTGCCAGGAGAATGAGTGAGCCCCCGCTCGCTCCCGGCTGGGCAGGGCGGGCGAGGGCCTGGAAAGCGCGGGGCTCAGACTGCCGGCGTGCCTGCCTGGGCGCGTACGTTGAGGGAGCTCGCGTAGGCCTCGGCGCCCTTCTTGAGGCGGCGGGCGGCGCCGATGAAGGGCCAGCCGGCCAGCCAGAAGCAGGCCCACTTGGACGTCTTGTGGTTTGAGCCGAGCGAGGCGTTCGCGGCGGTGAGGCGGGTGGCGAGACCGTACGCCGCGAAGGCGTAGAAGAACCACGCGAACGGGGCACCGGTCTTGTGGTTGAGCTGGGCGTTGATGCCGGAGATCCACTTCGCGCGGGCGATGCCGATGGTGAGCCAGTTGAGGAACCAGCTGGGAGCCGAGGTGAAAATGCTGTCTGCTGCGGCCATGTCGAAGTCTCCTGAGACCTGAGGGCTTGTGCGCTCAGAGGACCTGAGTTCGCCGGGCGAAACGTACCGCTGACCCCTGACTCAAGGTGACGGTTCCACCAAACTGGGACGCTCGCCCCCAGCGGTCCCGAGGTCCGGCAGACAAACTGGACAGCTCCGACCCGAGCGGGACGGTTCGGGTGGAGGGCGACGTCCGCTGCGGCGAAATCGACGACGGCGCCAAGAGCCGTTAGCCGTACGCCAAGGTTGAAGGGTTCACGATCAGCGCGCAGAGCGGAGCTCACGAGGACGGACCCCACCGCAACCGGTTACATGTCGCGGTATGAAGAGGACGTTCCGATCGGCTGGTGGGTCCCCGAGCGACCGCGGGGGAAGGGGCTGCCCTCCTGCCGACGCCTGACAGGCGCCGACTTGTCAGACCGACCCGCGGTCGCTGACAACCCCCCGCCGTCAGTGAGCTGTTTTGTGCACTCCTCAGGAGGCCATCGGCGAGTCGCCTGCTCAGGCCCGGGCGGCAGCAGCCTTGTCGCGCAGGGCAGCCACCATCTTGTCCGGGTCCTCGGCCGAGTAGACGGCCGAGCCCGCGACGAACACGTCAGCACCGGCCTCGGCGCACCGCTCGATGGTCTCGAGGGAGACGCCGCCGTCGACCTGCAACCAGGTCTCGACACCGTGCTTGTCCATCAGGGCACGCGCCCGGCGGATCTTCGGCAGGCACAGGTCGAGGAACTTCTGGCCGCCGAACCCCGGCTCGACGGTCATGATCAGCACCATGTCGAGCTCGGCGAGGAGGTCTTCGTACGGCTCGATCGGCGTGGCGGGCTTGAGGGCCATCGAGGCCCGGGCGCCGGCGGCGCGGATCTCGCGGGCCAGCCGCACGGGCGCCTTGGCCGCCTCGACGTGGAAGGTGACCGAGCCACAGCCCGCATCGACGTAGTCGAGGGCGTTGTCGTCGGCGTCGGCGATCATCAGGTGCGCGTCCAGCGGCACCGGGCTGACCCGGGCGAGCGCCTCGACCATCGTCGGACCGAAGGTGAGGTTGGGGACGAAGTGGTTGTCCATTACGTCCACGTGGACCCAGTCGGCTCCGGGAATCCGGGCGACCTCCTCGCCGAGACGGGCGAAGTCGGAGTTGAGGATCGACGGCGTGATCTGGATGTGGCCCACGGGCCACGATTCTAGGGACGTCCGGGGAGATCGGCGATTCCACTGCGCTGGCCCGGACATCGGCCGATCATGGGATCAGGGACCGACGGAGGTTCCGAGGAGATGGAACATCATGCCGATGATGAACAGCGAGGCCCGCAAGCGCGCGGCCGCCCAGCAGGCCGACCCGATCGAGGTCGCCCACCAGCTCGCCGACGCCTGGGACCGCGAGGCCGAACACGAGGACGCCTGTGGCAACGGCTTCGCCGCGGTCATCCTCCACAAGCAGGCCCGCGTCCTGCGCGAGGCGCTGCGGCCGCCCCTCAGCGCCTGATCTCGTCGCGGATCGCGGCGATCCCGCGCGCGACCTCGTCGAAGGACGTGGACAGCGGGGACAGTCCGATCCGGAGGCCGTCCGGGTTGCGGAAGTCCGGGATCACGTCGTTCTCCCAGAGCGCGCCGGTGACCTCGCGCATCCTCGGGTGGGCGATCGTGACGTGTCCGCCCCGGAGCGCGGCGTCGCGCGGGGACACCAGCTCGACCTCGGGCAGGTCGCGGTCGATCAGGTCCACGGCGTACGACGTGAGGGCGACCGACTTCGCCCGGACCGCCTCGATGCCGACCTCGCCCAGCAGGTCGACCATGTCCTCGAGTCCGAGCATCCCGAGGATCGGCGGCGTCCCGCTCAGCAGGCGCCGGATGCCGGTGGCCGGGGCGTAGGCAGGTCCCATCGCGAACGGGTCCGCCGCACCCATCCAGCCCTGCACCGGCTGCGCGAACGCGTCGGAGTCCAGGTGCCGCTGGGCGACGTAGCCGAAGGCAGGCGCGCCGGGGCCACCGTTGAGGTACTTGTAGCTGCAGCCGACGGCGAGGTCGATGCCCCAGTCGTCCAGCGCGACCGGCACGGACCCGCTCGAGTGGCACAGGTCCACCAGGATCCAGGCACCCGCATCGCGGGTGATCCGGGCCAGCTCGGCGACGTCGGCGAGCCAGCCCGACTTGTAGGCGACGTGGCTGACCACGACGAGAGCGGTGTCGGGCCCGACGACAGCGGCCAGGCCCTCGGGGGTGATCCCTCCGGCGGGATCGACGTCGAGCCAGCGGACCGTGCGGCCGCACTCGGCGGCGATGCCCTCGACGACGAAGCGGTCGGTCGGGAAGTTGTCGCGGTCGATGACGATCTCGCGGCGGTCGGGATGTGCGGCGACCGCGGCCCGCACCAGCTTGTAGAGCAGCACGGTGGTCGAGTCGCCGACCGCCGTCTGTCCGGCGGCAGCGCCGAGCGTCGCCGCACCGAGTCGGTCACCGAGCGACAACGGGAGCTCGAACCACCGCTCGTCCCACCCGCGGATCAGGCGTCCGCCCCACTCGTCGGTGACGAAGGAGGCGATACGGTCGGCCGTGGCCCGCAGCGGTCGCCCGAGCGAGTTCCCGTCGAGGTAGACCAGTGGGGACGACGCCCCCACGAACAGGTCACGATGGGCGGCCAGCGGGTCGGCGGCGTCCAGGGCCGCGGCGTCGAGGGTCACCCGCCGAACCTACTCCGCGTCCCCCTCCGACGGGGTCGACTCCCCCGCCGCGTCGTCACGATCGGCCCAGGCGACGAGCGGCGCGATGTCGAACACGTGGTCGTCGATGTCGTGGTGCAGGTCGCCGATCTCGGCGAAGCGCTTCGGCACGGTCAGGATCGTGAAGTCACGCGGATCTGCGTCGTCGATCTCGTCCCACCGGATCGGCGTCGACACCCGACCGTCGGGCAGGCCCCGCACGGAGTACGCCGCGGCGATCGTGTGGTCCCGGGCGTTCTGGTTGTAGTCGATGAACACCGCCGACGGGTCGCGGTCCTTGCGCCACCAGGCGGTGGTGACGAGCTCGGGGGCCCGACGCTCGACCTCGCGGGCGAAGGCGAGTGCGGCGCGGCGTACGCCCTTGTGGTCGAGCTCCGGCTCGATCCGGACGTAGACGTGGATTCCCTTGTTGCCACTGGTCTTCGGGTAGCCGACCGCTCCGAGCTCGTCGAGCACCTCGTGGGCGACGTGGGCGACCTTGCGGACGTCGTCGTACGACGACTCCGGACCCGGGTCGAGGTCGATGCGCCACTCGTCGGGGATCTCGGTGGCACCGCGGCGGCTGTTCCAGGGATGGAACTCGACGGTCGACATCTGCACCGCCCAGATCACCGAGGCGAGCTCGGTGACGCAGAGCTCGTCGGCCGTGCGCTTCCAGCGCGGGAAGAACAGCTCGACGGTCTCCACCCAGTCGGGCGCACCGCCGGGGAGCCTCTTCTGATGGACCTTCTCGCCCTCGAGGCCCTTCGGGAAGCGGTGCAGCATGCACGGCCGCTCCCGGAGGGCGTTGACGATCCCCTCGCCGACGGAGAGGTAGTACTCGACGAGGTCGAGCTTGGTGGCCCCGTTCTTCAGCATCGGGTGGGGCGGGAAGTAGATCCGGTCGGGGTTGCTGATCCGGATTACCCGGCTCTCGACCTCGATCTCCACCGCCGGGGACGCCATGGCGCGACCCTATCCGTTCCACACCAGTCGGGTCGGACCTCGCGGCTACGGTGACAGCGTGGACTTCGACCAGCCACCCGTCGTCCGGGTCACCGCCGATCGCGGCCGGCTCGACCCCCATGAGTGGCCGATGACGGTCCCCGCCGTCGACCAGGTGGTCCGGCGCGGGCTCGACCTGGCTCCCGGCGTGACCTTCCTGGTCGGCGAGAACGGATCCGGCAAGTCGACCCTGGTCGAGGCGATCGCGGTGGCCTACGGTCTCTCGCCCGAGGGCGGCACCCGCTACGGCCTGCACTCCACCCGGGCGACCGAGTCGCCCTTGCACACCGCGCTCACCCTGCAGCGGGGCATCGGGACGGGACGCTGGGGGTTCTTCCTGCGCGCCGAGACGATGCACGGCTGGTACACCTTCGCCGAGGACCACGGCGGACCGAAGGACCCGGCCTTCCACGAGATGAGTCACGGGGAGTCCTTCCTCGAGGTGCTGCGCACCCGTTTCGACTCCCCCGGTTTCTACTGCCTCGACGAGCCGGAGGCCGCGCTCTCCTTCTCCTCCACGCTCGGCCTCATCGCCCGCCTCCACGACGTCGTCTCCGACGGCGGCCAGGTCCTGTGCGCCACCCACTCACCGGTCCTCGCCTCCATGCCGGGTGCCACGATCCTCGAGGTCGGCGACTGGGGTCTGCGGCACACGACGTGGGAGGAGCTCGAGCTCGTCCAGCACTGGCGCCGCTACCTCGACGACCCCCGCCGCTACCTGCGCCACGTGCTGGACTGAGGAAAACCGATGTCACCTGTCACGCGCACCCGGCCCCGGAGCGTCTGATGGGTGTGAAGGCAGACAGGCAGACGGAGGCGTTCACCGCCTTCGTCCGGGAGACCGGCACGCAGCTCCACCACGCCGCGATGCTGCTCACCGGCGACCACCACCTCGCCGAGGACCTGACCCAGTCGACGTACGCCAAGGTGTTCGTCCACTGGCGGCGGGTGAGCACGACCGACAGCCCGATCGCCTACGCACGCACCACCCTGCTCAACACGTTCCTGTCCCACCGCCGGCTGCGCCGCAACACGGAGCGGCCGACCGACGACGTCCGCCAGCACACCCGAACCGACGACAGCCGACCCGATGTCGACCCCGGAGCCCGCGTCGACCTGCTCACCGCGCTCGCCACGTTGCCGCCGATCGACCGCGCTGTCGTGGTCCTCCGCTACTGGGAGGACCGCAGCGTCGCCGAGACGGCTGCCGACCTCGGGCTGACCGAGTCGGTCGTCCGTACCCGGGCACGGCGTGCGCTGCAACGTCTCCGCCCCCTCATCGACGTCCCCGAGAGGACCTCCCCATGAACGACCACGAGCCCATGAACGACCACGACACCCTCCTCGGCCCGGCCCTGCGCGAGCGGATGCGTTCGGAGCAGCCGGACCTCGAGCACCTCGCCACCGCCTCGCTCCGCGCCGGCGTGCGACTCCGCCGACGGCGTACGGCCTCGATGGTGCTGGGCAGCGCTGCGGCGGTCGCCGGGATCGGCGTCGGCGGCACACTGCTCGCCGGTGGCGGCACCGCACCGAGTGCCGTGGAGGAGCCCGGTCTCGCCGCGACCAGCCCGGCCGCGCCCTCCTTGGCGGTCGGCCAGGTCCTCGACCTCGGCAACGGCCTGACCGGGACCATCGCGGCCGATGACACCGGGGCCTTCGTGATGGGCGAGAGCAGCCTCCCCGGCGCGGGGACGGGCTTCGTGGCGGTCGTCACCGGCCCCCTCGTCCCGCTCCAGGACTGGCTCTCCGGCGGCTGGGGCAGCCTGTCCACCGACTGGCCCGGCATCACCGTGGCCGTGTCCATGGCCGACGCCGGCGCGCTCGGCATGCTCGGGTCGGTGGACGAAGCGCCGGTCACCGTCGGCGCGGGCTGGACCTGTGAGTGGTTCCTCGTCGACGACAAGGCATCCTGCACCGCCGACGACGGCGGCGGTGCATCCCTCGTCATCCGCGACGCCGCCGATCGAGCCGTGTGGCTGGGGTCCACCGACAAGGGCGACACGTCCGCGGTCTGGACGAGCGAGAACCACGACGGGATCTTCATCTCCGTCCAGGGCGGTGACGGCACGACGAACGCCGAGGTCCGCCAGCTGGGCCACTCGCTCGCCTGGGTCGACTGACGTCTCGGGCTCAGCGCCAGCCGAGCGCCGGCGCGACGTGGGTCAGGATCGACTCGATCACGTGGGCGTTGTAGTCGACGCCGAGCTGGTTCGGGACGGTCAGCAGCAGGGTGTCCGCCTCGGCGATCGCCTCGTCCGCGCGCAGCTGCTCGATCAGCGCCTCCGGCTCGGCCGCGAACGAACGGCCGAAGATGGCACGCATGTCGTCGATCTGGCCGACCTGGTCACCGTCGGGGCGCCCGCCGAAGTACATCCGGTCCTCGTCGGAGACGAGCGGGAAGATCGACCTGCTCACCGACACCCGGGGCTCGTGCGCGTGACCTGCCTCGGTCCACGCCTCCCGGAAGACCCGGATCTGCTCGGCCTGCTGGACGTGGAACGGCTGACCGCCCTCGTCCTCCTTGAGCGTGGAGCTCATCAGGTTCATGCCGAGGCCAGCGGCCCAGCGGGCGGTGCCGTTGGACGCAGCACCCCACCAGATCCGGTCGCGCAGGCCCTCGGAGTGCGGCTCGAGGCGCAGCAGTCCGGGCGGGTTGGCGAACATCGGGCGGGGATTGGGCTGGGCGAAGCCCTCGCCCTTCAGCACGTTGAGCACGACCTCAGTGTGGTGGCGGGCCATGTCGGCCTCGGTCTCGCCCTCGGCGGGGGCGTAGCCGAAGTGGCGCCAGCCGTCGATCACCTGCTCCGGTGACCCTCGGGAGATGCCGAGCTGCAGTCGCCCGCCGGAGATCAGGTCGGCCGCGCCGGCGTCCTCGACGAAGTAGAGGGGGTTCTCGTAGCGCATGTCGATCACGCCGGTGCCGATCTCGATGCGGCTGGTCCGGGCGCCGATCGCAGCGAGCAACGGGAACGGGCTCGCCAGCTGGCGGGCGAAGTGGTGCACACGGAAGTACGCCCCGTCGGCACCCAGCTCCTCGGCTGCGACGGCCAGGTCGATGGACTGCAGCAACGTGTCGGCCGCCGACCGCGTCTGCGAGTGCTGCCCGGGCGTCCAGTGCCCGAACGAGAGGAACCCGATCTTCTTCATGATGGTTGAACTGTCAACCTTCTCGGTTCATTCCGCAGACGGGTTCTCAGGGCTTGCGGAGCAGCGCGATGAACATCGCGTCGGTGCCGTGTCGGTGCGGCCACATCTGCACGGTGCCCGGCAGCGGGCCATCGGCATCGGGCACTTCGCCGAGGACGGGCCGCAGGTCGTCGATGACCGCGCCGGACGTCTCCAGTGCCGACGCGACGACCTCGGAGGTCTCGGCCAGCAGCGGCGAGCAGGTCGCGTAGACCAGCGCTCCCCCGGGCCGCAGCACGCGCAACCCGTCGGCGAGCAACGCGCCCTGGAGCTGGACCAGGTCCTTCAGGTCCCGGGGTGTACGACGCCAGCGCGCCTCGGGTCGGCGCCGCAGGGCACCCAGACCGGTGCAGGGAGCGTCGATCAGCACGCGGTCGACGGAACCGTCCGCGAGCGGGGACCGCGTGCCGTCGGACTGGACGACGAGCACGCCCGCATCCCGGCCGACCGCACGGCGTACCAGCTGGGCGCGGTGGTGGTGGCGCTCGACGGCGAGCAGGCGGGCGCCGCGCTGGGACGCCAGAGCGGCGAGCAGCGAGGCCTTGCCGCCGGGGCCGGCGCACAGGTCGACCCAGACCTCGTCGCGGCCCGACACGGGTGCCTGGGCCGCAGCGATCGCCACGAGCTGGGAGCCCTCGTCCTGGACACCGGCGCGCCGCTGGGCCACGGCCGGCACAGCGGCCGGGTCGCCACCGTCGAGCACGGAACCATAGGGCGAGTACGACGTCGGGGTGCCCGGCAGCTCACTGCGCTCCGAACGCCCCGGCCGCGAGACCAGGGTGACCCGGGGCGCGAGGTTGTCGGCCTCGAGCAGGGCGGGCAGCTCCTTGGAGGAGTCCCGAAGCGCGCGCTTCAGCTCGTCGACGACCCACTGCGGGTGGCTGTGCGAGACCGCGAGGTTGCGGGGCGCGACCTGCGCGATCCAGGCATCGAGCTCCTGCGCGGCGACCTTGCGCAGGACGGCGTTGGCGAACCCGGCCGCACCCTGGCTGACCTGGTCCCGCACCAGCGTGACCGTCGTGTCGATGGCTGCGTGGGTGGGGACGCGCATCGCCAGCAGCTGGTGGGTCCCGAGCCGGAGCCCGTCGAGCACCTTGGCCTCGACCTTGGCCAGTGAGCGGTCGATGCAGGCGCCGAGAATCGCGTCGTAGGTGCCCTGTCGCCGGATCGTGCCCGAGACCAGCTCGGTCACGAAGGCCGCGTCGCGACCGGTCAGTGCGTGCCGCTGCAGGGCGGCGGGGAGCAGCAGGTTGGCGTAACCGTCGTCGACCCGCACCGCCTTGAGGACCTCGAAGGCCGCGAGGCGGGCCGGATCGACCTGCTTGCTCACTCGAACCGCGCCGTGTCGGGCAGTCGCACGCCTCGGGCCCAGTCCGCGGCGCCCATCTGCTTCTTGCCGAACGCCTTGACCTCGCCGAGGCGGACCGCTCCGCTCGCCGTACCGACCAGGACATGGTTCTTGCCGACCCGGATCGCCCCGGGAGCGAGGTCGTCCGCGCCCTCCTCGAGGGTGACCGCGCCGAGCTTGACGCGCTCCCCGTCCAGGGTCGTCCAGGCACCGGGGCCGGGCGTGCAGGCGCGGATCCGGCGATCCACGCCGATGGCAGGCTCGGACCAGTCGACCCGCGCGTCCTCGACGGAGATCTTCGGCGCCAGGCTGACGCCGTCCTCCGGCTGCACGCGTGCCTCGATGGTTCCCGTCTCGATGCCGTCCAGGGTCGCGACGAGCAGCTCGGAACCGCCCTCCGCCAGGCGGGTCAGCAGGTCACCGGCCGTGTCGGTCGGGCGCACCCGCTCGGTCATGACGCCGAACATCGGGCCGGCGTCCAGCGCTTCGACGATGCGGAACGTGGTGGCTCCGGTGTACTCGTCGCCCGCCCACAGCGAGTGCTGGACCGGCGCGGCTCCGCGCCAGGCCGGGAGGACCGAGAAGTGCAGGTTGACCCAGCCGTGCCGCGGGATGTCCAGAGCGCTGCGCGGGATCAGGGCGCCGTAGGCGACGACCGGGCAGCAGTCCGGCTCGAGCGCCCGGAGCTGCTCCTGGAACTCGGGGTCCCGAGGATGGGTCGGCTTGAGCACCGGCAGGCCGAGCTCCTCGGCGCGCTGCGCCACGGGGCTCGGGGTCAGCTTCCGACCACGTCCCGACGGAGCGTCGGGGCGGGTGACGACGCCGACGAGCTCGTGGGGCGAGGCGGCGATGGCGTCGAGGGCCGGGACGGCGACCTCGGGCGTGCCGGCGAAGACGAGCCTCATCGGCCGAACCCTCCGGTGGCGTGGGGCGAGAGCTTGATCGTCGGCTTCTCCAGACCGAACCACTCCGACTCCCGGATCTCGCGCATCGCGGACTTGCGTCCGACGTCGTCGAGACGGTCGATGAAGAGGATCCCGTCGAGGTGGTCGGTCTCGTGCTGGATCGCGCGGGCCAGGAGCTCGGAGCCCTCGATCCGGAGCGGGTCGCCGTGCATGTCGAAGCCGGTGGCGACCACGGACAGGGCCCGCAGGCAGTCGTAGGTGAGCTCCGGGAGGGACAGGCAGCCCTCCGGGCCGTCCTGGGTGTCGGCCGAGAGCTCGAGCTTCGGGTTGACCAGGTGACCGACCTCGTCGTCGACGAACCAGGTGAAGACGCGGAGCCCGACACCGATCTGGGGCGCGGCGAGACCGGCACCGGGAGCGTCGAGCATCGTGTCGGTCAGGTCACCGACCAGCTGACGCAGCTCGGCATCGAACTCGACGACCTCGATCGCGGGCTTGCGGAGGATCGGGTCGCCGAACAGGCGGATGGGTCGAATGGCCACCGGCCAAGCCTACTGAGGCACGCGGCGGACCCCGATTCCCGGCGGCCTACAGCTCCCAGGGATCGACCTGGACCCGGACAGCTTCCAGCTTGCGCGACGAGCGCAGGCGCTGCATCTCGGCCAACGCGCGGGCCAGCTCGACCCCGTTGGCCCGTGGCACCCGCACCACCAGACGTTCGTCCTCGGACTCGGCTCCGCCGGGAACCGGCACCGGTCCGAGCACCTCCGCCGCCTCGGGCAGGGCCAGCAGCGCGCGAACGTCGTCGAGCGCCCCCGGGGAGCCGGTGAGGGTCGCGACCCGCGCCGCCGGAGGGAGCCGGGCGGCCCATCGCTCCTCGGCCTCGCGGGCTGCGAAGCCGGCGGGGTCCCAGCGGACCAGGGCCCGCATCGTGGGCTGGGTCGGGTCTCCGACGGCGAGTGCGCGCCCGCCCGGTCGCACCAGGCCGATCGCGTTGCACCAGCGCCGCAGCGCCTCCTCCGAGGCGCGCATGCTGTCGCGGCCCAGTGCCCACCACGTGTCCAGGAGGACGACCACGGCGTAGCCCCCCTCGGCCACGGGCTCGGCGCCGGGAGTGGCCACGACGATGCGTGGCGCACCGTCGACCGTCGCACGGATCCGGTCCCCCGAGGAGGTCACCACCGGCGCCGACGGGAAGGAGCGCCCCAGCTCGTCGGCCGTGCGGGCATCACCCAGGACCGGTGCCCGCAGTCCGGTGGCGCCGCACTCCGGGCACGACCAGTCGGGCGCCTCGGTCGCGCACCAGCGGCAGTGGGGAGGAGCCGTGGGACCGGCCAGCTCCAGCGGACCGGCGCAGGCACGACAGCGGGCGGGCGTACGGCACCGCTCGCAGGCGAGCCGCACCGCGTAGCCGGCCCGGGGGGTCTGGACCAGGACCGGGCCGCGTTCGAGACCCCAGCGCAGGGCGTCGTACGCCTCGCGGGGGACGCGTGCGGTCGCGGCATGCGGGTCGCGCTCCAGGGCGTGGTCGCTCGCGCCGGTGATGGCCACCAGCGCCCGCTCCCGGAGACGTTCGCGGGGCAGGGCGATCTCGCGGGCCCATCCCGTGCGGAGCAGCTGGTCGGCCTCGACGCTGCGGGCAAAGCCCCCGACCAGTGCGGCGGCGTCCTCCCCCTCGGCGCGCAGCAGCAGGACCTCCCGGGTGTGGGGGTACGGCGCCCGCGGCTCCGCGTGGAGGTCGTCGCCGTCGTCCCAGATCACCACCAGGCCGAGGTCGGCGACCGGCGCGAACGCCGCGGAGCGGGTGCCCACCACGATGCGTCGGGTGCCGCGGCTGACGGCGAGGAAGTCCCTGTAGCGGGCTGCAGGCCCGGCCTCGGCCTGGAGCGTGACGTGGTGGCCAGGACCGAGGACCGCCGTGAGCGCCGCATCGACGCGGGCGACGTCGCGGTGGTCGGGCAGGCAGATCACCGTCCCCCGACCCGCAGCGAGCGTGGCTGCCGCCACGTGGGCGAGCAGCGCCGGCCAGTCCTCCCCCGGTCCCGCGCTCCACACGGCACGGGGCGCATCACCGGAGCGAAGGTGGGCGATGAACGGCGCGGCGGCGGGATAGGGCGACCAGGCCTCCTCGCAGCCGGGAGTCTCGGGAAGGGGTGCCTCCGGCTCGGACGGCGCCTTCTCCGTCGTGGCGTGCCGCGTCGGGACCGCGAGGCGACGGACATCGGAGCTGACGCCGGCGTAGCGCTCGGCCACCCGCTCACAGAGTGTTGCGACGGCCGGGCTCAGCACCGGCTCGGGGCTCACCAGTCGCTTCAACGGTGCCAGCCGCCCGTCGTGCTCCGAGGCGGCCGCCCGGTCGAGGACGAACCCGTCGACGTCCTGGCCGCCGAAGCGCACCTTGACCCGGGCGCCGGGCACCGCGCCCTCAGCCATCGCCACCGGCACCGCGTAGTCGAAGGTCCGGTCCAGGTGGGCCAGCGGCAGGTCGAGCACCACGTGGGCCACCGGATCCACGGTCGCGATCTCCGCCTCGGCGACCTTGCGGGCACGAGTCGCGGCCGCCTTGACCCGACCTTCGGCCACCTTGTCCCGGACCAGACCGGGCAGGTCGAGTGCCGGCTCGTCGGGGGTGGGCGTCATGGGCGCAGTTCTACCAGCGACCTCCGATGGGTGAGGTCAGCGGCGGACCAGGACCGATCCCGACGTACGCGTCACCGCCGTGTAGCCCGACTTCGAACCCGTGATCCGCACCGAAATCCGGAAACCCTTGTCCCCCTTCCGCAGCAGGTAGCTGGACCCTGTCGCGCCCGTGATCGCCTTCGATCCACGGAACCAGCGGTAGCTGTAGGTGATCGGGCTCGGTGCCCACGTACCGCGGACAGCGGCAAGGCGGCGGCCCACGCGGGGCGTGCCACTCAGGCCTGCCGTCTTCGGAGCGACGAGGAGCCCTCGGGCGACGATGCCGGAGGTCGCGGTCAGCTGGACGCTCTGGTCGGCGAGTATCCCGGTCACCACGACGCTGAGCCGCCTGCCCGCATCGGCAGCGACGGGTGTGTACGTCCTCAGGGTCCGCCCGGCGATGGCGACGCCGTCGCGGCGCCACTGGTAGGTCGTGATCGTCCCCGGGTCGTTCCAGATGGGGGCGGTCACCGCGTACACCTTGCCGACGCGAGGGGCCGTGGCCGGCAGGGTCGGCGCGGACACGATGGTCAGCGGCACGGCGTCGGTCTCCACGTCGGCGGAGGCCGTCACCACCAGCGGGACGACCTGGTCGTCCAGCTTCCCGGTCACCACCACGCTGAGCCTCGTGCCGACATCGGCAGGGACCGGTGTGTACGTCGCCTGCGTCATGCCCGCCAGCGGTACGCCGTTGCGGCGCCACTGGTGGCTCGTCGTTGCCCCCGGCAGGTTCCAGGTGGGCTCGGACACGGTCAACGGCAGGCCGACATGCGGCGCGGCGTCCGGGAGGACAGGCGCGACGTCAACGGCCAGGGTCCGGTCGCAGGTGTAGACCAGGATGTCGTCGAGGTACCAGCCCGGTGCGCCGTACGACGAGTCCGTCCTCATCGTGAAGGTCGGACGGACCGACATCCCGCCGAACGCGGTGATGTCGACCCTGCTCCCGACCCATCCCCGACTGCTGCCGCCGAACGCCCGGCGGCCCGCGTTGGGAGCCTGGAGCGTCCGGGTCGGCCCGAAGTCCCAGGGGTGGTCCCACAATGGGTAGACAGTGCCGTCGACCGCGGTCATCTCGGCGGTCCCGCCGTCCCACCAGTACCCGACGCCGTTCGAGGGATCGATCGAGAAGTCGAAGAGGTGCCAGTGCCGGAAGGCGAGGTAGGTCGACTGGCCCTCGGGCACCACCACCGGCGCCGCCGAGAGCAGCGCGCGGGTGACCGGGGTGGCGGGGTCGGCAGCAACCCACGCAGTGTCTCCGGAGTAGGCGCTGACGCCGTAGGCGGAGTTGACCACCGTTTCCGGCGTCCTGCCCCACCCCGCCGCCGGCCCGAACAGGGAGGCCTGGTCGGCGCCCGACTCGGAGTCGAGAAGGGTCCTCGGATGGCTGCCGGCCGGGCAGGTCCGCGGGGCGTCCTTGACCGGGTCGGTGGCCGGGGGCAGCGCCATCTCGGTCGCCGCGACGGCATAGCGGACTGCGGTGCAGTTCGATGCCGTGAAGCCGCGGTGGCCGATCAGCGCGGTGCAGGTCTGGTCGAGGACGTTGGCGAGGTCGGCGTACTCGGTGAACGCCGTGATCGCGGCCATCGTGTGCAACCACAGCGTCGCTGACTTCAGCAGTGTCGGGTCGCCCGCATCGATCCCGGTGACCGTGCGGCCGTTGAACGTGCCGCCCTGGGAGATCAGCTGGAAGGCCCTGTTCCCGACGCCGGAGTTGGTGTGCACGCCACCGCTGTCCTCGTAGCTGGGATCAGCCGCCCACCGGGGGCTCGTCATGCGGTCCGGCTGGTGATGCAGGGTCGGGTCCGCCATGTCACGCAGCGCACCGCCCGGCAGGTCCTCGCCCAGCTGCCAGTCAGTCGGGCTGTCCCCCGGCCCGGCATTGCGATGGTCGACCAGCTCTCCGACGATGTCGGCGAGCGACTCGTTGATCGCACCCGCCTCGTCCCAGTACAGGAGCCCGGAGGTCCGCTCGATCACGCCGTGCGTCATCTCGTGACCGACGACATCGTCCGCCGCGGCATAGCCCTCGCCGTAGAACATCGCCTGCCCGTTCCAGAAGGCGTTGTCGTACGGACAGGAGTCCGGCCCGGTGACACACACCCGAACCGTTGACGCGAGCTTCCTGCCCTGCGCGGACGGCAACCCGATCGCCGTGGTCAGGTCGAGGCCGATCACCTCACGGTAGAAGTCAGAGACCGCTCCGGCGTTCTGGAAGGCCGCCTCCACGTCTGCCGTCGAGGAACCGCCCGGAGCCTCGGTGCGCACAGCGGCGGCGCTGGAGCACGCCACCACATTGGTCCGGACATTGGCCTGGTCACACACGATCCGGTCGATGCCCTGGATCAGGTCGATGTCGAGGACGACGTCGCCGGACCGGTCGTCGACCAGAACGAGCCGTCGAACGTGATCACCCGAGCGCACCTCGAACCGCCAGACCCCGCGCACCCCGATGGCAGGATCGAGTCCGACCGCGGCCGGGTCGAGGATCCAGCGACCCTGGTCGGCGGCACGGACATCGCTGATCCCAGACCTGCGGAGCACTCCCTCGGCGACATCGCGCGCCATGCTCTCGGTGACGGCGGCTGGTCGGACGCCTGCGGACCTGGAGAGATTGGCGTTGAGCGAGGTGAGCTCGCGGTCCGCCCCCACGCTGACGACGACCTCGGCGCCGAGGACCGGCACGCCGGCGATCTCCTGGCGATACCGAACGACGTCACCTCCGCCGGCGCCTTCCGAACTGCCCGTCTCGACCAGGCCGGTTCCGGACCGGTCGGCCTCGACGGCACCCCCGTACCGGGTCAGGTGTGCCCGCGCTGCCGCCGAGACCGAGGTGCCGCGACTCACCGTCGGATTGTCCACGTCGGTCCCGACCGGCGTTCCGACGAAGGTCGTATCGGCGCCGGAGCGCTCGATCCGCAACGGACCATCGGCGTCCGAGCGCAGGAGCCTCTCGCCATCGTCCGGGTCCGGGGCGGCCGACCCGGATGGCGACTGGGCCAGCAGGCTCACCGACAGGGCACTGGCGCAGGCCAGGGCAAGAACGCGACGCATGGGAGTCCTTCGAGCATTTGGGGGGTCCGCACATGCTTCCACCCCTGCAGCGCGTCGGCGGTCGAATCGCCCGTTTGAATGGTCCTGCCGCAACGCCGAACGCCCGCCGTCCCACAGGACGACGGGCGTTCGAGACGTGCGTTGGTGCTCAGACCCCGGCAGCAGCCTTCAGTGCCTCGGCGCGGTCGGTGCGCTCCCAGGTGAACTCCGGCAGCTCGCGGCCGAAGTGACCGTAGGCGGCCGTCTTGGCGTAGATCGGGCGACGCAGGTCGAGGTCGCGCAGGATCGCGGCGGGCCGCAGGTCGAAGACCTCCAGCACGGCGGCCTGGATCTTCTCGTCGGCGACGACACCGGTGCCGAAGGTCTCGACGAACACACCGACGGGCTTGGCGACACCGATCGCGTAGGCGACCTGGACCTCGGCGCGGCGAGCGAGACCCGCGGCGACGATGTTCTTGGCGACCCAGCGCATGGCGTACGCCGCGGACCGGTCCACCTTCGACGGGTCCTTGCCGGAGAACGCGCCGCCACCGTGACGGGCCATGCCGCCGTAGGTGTCGACGATGATCTTGCGACCGGTCAGGCCGGCGTCACCCATCGGGCCGCCGACGACGAAACGGCCGGTCGGGTTGATGAAGAGCTGGTAGCCCTCGGAGGGCAGCAGCTTGCTGAACTGCTCGAGCACGGGCTCGATGACGTTGACGGTGATGTCCTTGGCCAGGGTCTCCTGGTCGACGTCCTCGGCGTGCTGGGTCGACAGCACGACGGTGTCGATCCGCACCGGGCGGTCGTCCTCGTCGTACTCGATGGTGACCTGGGTCTTGCCGTCAGGACGCAGGTAGGGCAGCGTGCCGTCCTTGCGCACCGCGGTGAGCTTCTCCGCGAGCGTCTGCGCGATCTTGATCGGCAGCGGGAACAGCTCCGGGGTGTCGTCGCAGGCGTAGCCGAACATCAGGCCCTGGTCGCCGGCACCCTGGCGGTCGAGCTCGTCACCCGATCCGTCGACGCGCTCCTCGAAGGCGTCGTCGACGCCCTGGGCGATGTCAGCGGACTGCGCGCCGATGGCAACCTGCACGCCGCACGAGTTGCCGTCGAAGCCCTTGTCCGAGGAGTCGTAGCCGATCTCGAGGATCTTCTGGCGAACCAGCTGCGCGACGGGGGCGTAGGCCTCGGTCGTGACCTCACCCGCAACGACGACGAGGCCCGTGGTGAGCAGCGTCTCGACGGCGACCCGGCTCATCGGGTCGTGCTCGAGGAGATAGTCGAGCACGGTGTCGCTGATCTGGTCGGCGATCTTGTCGGGGTGACCTTCGGTCACGGACTCCGACGTGAAGAGACGTCCGGTCATAGTGGTGGGAACTCCTGGTTTCTCAGACCGAGGCGGGACCCCCGCTCCGGCTCGGTCAGTACGTGTGTGGCTGTTGTGGTGACGATCCAACGATACGGAGGCCCCGGGGTGATGCCCCAGCGTCTCAGGACCCGGCACCTTTTCAGGACAGGCGGGAGGCGACCTGGTCCCAGATCATGTGGGCGAGTGCGGACTTCGACCCGTGGGGTACGTCGACCGCGGACCCGTCCGCACCCAGGATCACCGCTTCGTTGTCGGTGCTCCCGAAGACCGCTCCCCCGCTGACGTCGTTGACGACCAGCAGGTCACAGCCCTTGCGGGTGAGTTTGGCACGAGCCAGGTCGAGGACACTGCCGGTGTCGTCGCCTGTCTCGGCGGCGAATCCCACGATCACCGAACCAGGACGGGCCCGGTGGGTCGCGATCTCCTTGAGGATGTCGGGATTCTGTTGCAGCGTGATCGACGGTGCCGACCCGTCATGCGCCTTCTTGATCTTCGTGTCCGAGGTCGAGACCGGCCGGAAGTCCGCCGGTGCGGCCGCCATGACCACGGCATCCGCGGCAGCGGCAGCGGACAACACGGCGTCGCGCAGGTCGGCGGTCGACTCGACCCGCACCACCTTGACGCCCGCCGGATCCGGGAGCGTCACGTTGGCGGCGATCAGGGTGACCTCCGCGCCGCGGGCTGCAGCAGCCCGGGCGAGGGCGTAGCCCTGGCGCCCCGAGGAACGGTTGCCGAGGAAGCGGACCGGGTCGAGCTTCTCCCGGGTGCCGCCGGCCGAGACCACGACGCTGCGACCGACGAGATCGGCCACCGGCCGTCCGGTCGGGACCCGGCCCAGGACGTCGCGGGCGATCTCGAAGATCTCCTCCGGGTCCGGGAGCCGGCCCTTGCCGGTGTCCGCGCCGGTCAGTCGGCCCTCGGCGGGCTCGATGACGATCACGCCGCGCGAGCGCAACGTCGCGACGTTGGCAACGGTGGCGGGGTGCTCCCACATCTCGGTGTGCATCGCCGGGGCGAGCACGACCGGGCATCGCGCCGTCAGGAGCGTGTTGGTGAGCAGGTCGTCGGCCAGGCCGTGGGCCGCCTTGGCCAGCAGGTCGGCGGTCGCCGGTGCGACGACCACCAGGTCAGCGGTCTGGCCCAGGCGCACGTGAGGAACCTCGTGCACCTGCGACCAGACGTCGGAGGAGACAGGCTTGCCCGACAGTGCCGACCACGTCGGCGCGCCGACGAACTCCAGCGCAGCCGCCGTGGGGACCACGCTCACGTCGTGACCGGACTCGGTGAACCGACGCAGGAGCTCGCAGGCCTTGTACGCCGCGATTCCGCCCGAGACACCGAGGACCACGCGTGGGCGGGTCATGGACGTCGTCAGATCACTCGGCAGCCGGAGCGGCCGGAGCAGCAGCGGCAGCAGCCTCTTCGGCAGCGAGCTCGGCCGGGTCGATGTCCTCGCAGGTCAGCATGTCCTGGCTGATCTCGCGCAGCGCGATCGAGAGGGGCTTCTCCTGCACGTGGGTCTCCACGAGCGGGCCGACGTACTCCAGCAGGCCCTCGCCGAGCTGGGAGTAGTAGGCGTTGATCTGCCGGGCACGCTTGGCGCTGTAGAGAACCAGCTTGTACTTGCTGTCGGTCTTGGACAGCAGGTCGTCGATCGGAGGGTTCGTGACACCTTCGGCGGCGATGTTCGGGGCAGACACAGAGGTCCTCACAGTCGGTGGATCCCGACCATCAAGGTCGGGAGGATGAGTCAACCATCAAGGTTACCAAGTCCTCGACCGCAGCGTGAACTTCCCGGTTGACGATCGTCACGTCGAACTCCGCCTCGGCGGCGAGCTCCTCGCGTGCGGTGGCGAGCCGGCGCTCCCGCTCCTCCTCGCCCTCGGTGCCCCGACCGACCAGCCGGCGGACCAGCTCGTCCCAGGACGGAGGCTTGAGGAACACGAAAACAGCCTCCGGCATGGACTCCCGCACCTGGCGTGCGCCCTGCAGGTCGATCTCGAGCAGCGCGGGCCGGCCGGCGTCGAGCGCCTCCTGGACCGGTCCGCGAGGCGTGCCGTAGCGGTTGACGCCGTGCACGACGGCCCACTCGAGCATCTGACCCTCGGCGACCAGGCGGTCGAACTCCTCGGTCGAGACGAAGTGGTAGTGGACGCCGTCGACCTCACCGGGGCGGGGACTGCGGGTCGTGGCCGACACCGACAGGTAGATCTCCGGGTGCTCGTCGCGCATGGCAGCAGCAACGGTGCCCTTGCCGACCGCAGTGGGGCCGGCAAGGACGAAGAGCTTGGCGCTCACTCTGCGAACTCACGCTCCAGCGCGGCGACCTGCTTGGTGCCCAGGCCGCGCACACGACGCGACTCCGCGATGCCCAGCCGCTCCATCACCTGGCGGGCGCGCACCTTGCCCAGCCCCGGCACGGACTGGAGCAGGTCCATGACCTTCATCTTGCCGATGACGTCGTTGACCTGGCCCTGCTGCAACACCTCGGAGATCGATGCACCGGAGTTCTTGAGGCGGTTCTTGATCTCGGCCCGCTCACGGCGCGCCGCTGCTGCCTTCTCCAGTGCGGCTGCGCGCTGTTCGGGAGTCAGGGGAGGCAGGGCCACGAGGTCGAAGTCCTTCGGTTGCAAGCGGGATCACGGCGGGGAGCACCGCCGTCGGTCAATCTAGCCAGTCCGGTTCGACCGGGGCAATGCGGCGGCCGCGATCACAGGCTCAATGGGGTCTTGCACACATCGCGGGCCTGTTGCTCGACCCCGGTGAGCGCGGCGGCGGTCTCCGCCGAGCCCAGTCGGACAGCAGCGGTCTCGATCGCCTTCAACCGAGCCGCGTCGACACCCTCGGGCGGACGATCCGGGTCGTACGCTGCGGGGTCGACCTCGGCAGCGGACAGGGCGTCGCGCAGCTCGCTCACGCGGGCCACCACGACCTCCCACTCGTCCTTGATGTCGTCAGGGGCCTTGTCGGCCAGCGCCTCGAACGCCGGCAACGCCCGGAGCAGCCCGGTCGTCTCGCCGTCGCCGCGGGCCAGCCCGATCTCCGCGCGCCGGTCCTGCACCTCGGAGCAGTAGCGGTCGAACGGGTCGTCGCCACCGGACTCGCGGAACAGGAAGTACCCGCCGGCCATGAGTGCCAGCACCACGACGACCGTGAGCGGGACGTCGCGCACGGCCGGCCGCCTCATCGGAGCGCTCCGCTCACCCGAGCAGCCCGCGCAGTTCGTCGTTGGCACGCAGCACTGCGTCCCGCATCGCGACCGGGTCCGGTCCCAGCCGGAGCACGCCGCGCGACGAGCTGGGGATCACGTGCCCGGCACTGGCGCCGAAGATCCGCAGGATGTCGCTGGTCGTGCCGCCCTGCTCGCCGTAGCCGGGAGCCAGGATCGGGCCGTTGAGGGCGAAGTCCAGCCCAGAGCCGTCGATCGTGGCACCGACGACCGCTCCGAACGACCCCATCGGGGCGGCACCCGCGTTGAGCTCCCGGAGGTGGTCAAGCATCGCCGAGGCCACGGTGCGGCCGCCGAACTCGTCCGAGGTCACCGCCTCCTGGACCTCCGGACCCTCCTTGTTGGAGGTCGCTGCGAGCACGAAGAGACCGGCGTCGTGGCGACGGGCGGTGTCGACGAACGGGAGCAGCGAGCCGAAGCCGAGGTAGGGGCTGATCGTGATCGCGTCGGACGCCAGCGGTGAGGAGGGGTCGAGGTACGCATCGGCGTAGGCCTGGGAGGTCGAGCCGATGTCGCCGCGCTTCACGTCGAGCAGGACGAGCGCACCAGCGGCACGGGACTCCGCGATCACCCGCTCGAGGACGGCGATGCCGCGGCTGCCGAACCGCTCGTAGAACGCCGACTGCGGCTTCACGACGCTGCTGTGCGGGGCCACGGCCTCGACCGCGCCGAGGGCGAACCGCTCGAGCCCGGCCACGTCGTCGTCGTACCCCCACTCGTGGAGCAGGGCGCTGTGCGGATCGATGCCGACGCAGAACGGGCCGCGCTCGACCATCGCTGCCGCGACCCGGGCTCCGAAGGTCCCCACGGCCGGCGTCTCGGAATTCATCAGGTCAGCCTCCGCAGGGCATCGGGGCCGAGGTCGGCCAGGGTGGGGTAGCCGTCCACGGCCATGACGAGGTCGGCCTCGGCCTGGAGCGCGCGGACCTGGTGGATCGCGCCGGGGACGCCGCCGAGGGCGAGCGCGTAGACATAGGGCCGACCGATCGCGACGGCGTCCGCGCCGAGCGCGATGGCCTTCACCACATCCGCGCCCGTGCGCACCCCGGAGTCGAAGACGACCGGGCCGCGGCCGTCGACCGCGGCGACGACGTCGGGCAGCCAGTCGAGGGCCGCTCCCCCGCCATTGGCCTGACGACCGCCGTGGTTGGAGCAGTAGATCCCGTTGACGCCCTCGTCGAGTGCGCGACGCGCGTCATCGGGGTGGCACACCCCCTTGACCAGGATCGGCAGGTCCGTGAGGGACCGCAGCCAAGGAAGGTCCTCCCAGGTGACGGGGTGCCCGAAGGTGCCCACCCAGGTCATCACGACGGTGCCGGGATCGGGGTCGGGTCCGGTCATCTCCTGGAAGACCGGGTCGGACGTGTAGTTGGCCAGGGCCTTGCCGCGCAGCTGCGGGAAGTTCCCCGACGCCAGGTCGCGCGGACGCCAGCCCGGCACCCAGGTGTCGAGGGTGATCACGATCGCCTCGTAGCCCGCGGCCTCGGCCCGGCTCACCAGGCTGGCCGCGAGCTCGCGGTTCTTCGGGGTGTAGAGCTGGAACCAGGCGGGAGTGTCGCCGGTCGCCGCGGCGACGTCCTCCAGCGGGTCGCTCATCAGCGTCGAGCCGATGAGCGGGACGCCGGTGGCGGCCGACACCTCGGCCGCGTGGATGTCACCGTGCTGGTCGGGCGTGCAGAGTCCGACCACACCCACCGGCGCCAGCAGGAGCGGGCTCTCGAGCCTCCTGCCGAAGAGCTCCACGGACAGGTCGCGCTCGGGTGTGGCCCGGAACATCCGCGGCACCAGCGCATGACGGGCGAAGGCCTCCACATTGGCCCGCTGGGTCGTCTCGTCCCCGGCACCTCCGGCGACATAGGTCCGCAGCTCGGGCGGGAGCGCCGCGAGCGCGTTGCGCTCGAGATCGGCGTGGTCGAACGGGTGTGCCGGGAGGACTCCACCGAGAGCACCGAGGTAGAGCTCGATCTGGTAGTCGCCGAACGCCATGGGCACCACCGTAGATGAGAGCGGCACCGCCGCCGGGAACAGGTCGGCTCCTGCCCCTATCCTTCGGCTGTGCCGCCGACGACAACCTTCGCCCAGCGTCTCGACGCGCGGGTCGCCGAGGCCGTCGACCGACGCGTCGTGGACCGCGTCGCCTCGGGCGGACGCCGGAGCCTCGCGCTCGCGCTGGTCGTGGCGCTGGTCACCCCCGTGCACCTCCTCAGCGTCGCGCTGCTCCTCGGTGCGGGCGCGCTCCTGGTCCGCGGTGACGGCTGGTGGCAGTGGAGCATCGCGGCCTTCCTCCTGTTGCTCGCGTGGGTGACCCGGCCGCACCTCGTCCACCGGATGGATCCGGACGTGCTCTGGGTCGACCCGGCGGACGCGCCGACCCTCGTGGCGCTCGTCGAGGAGGTGTCGGCGCTGGCCGGCTGCCGTCCGCCCGCCCGGATCGGTGTCGACGCCGATCTCAACGCGTCCGTGGGGCCGCTCGGCATCCGGAGCCGGAGGCTGGTCCTGGGCGCACCGCTCTGGGTGGCCCTGGGTCCGCAGGAGCGGGTCGCGCTGCTCGGCCACGAGATCGGCCACATCGCCCACGGGGACCTCCTCGGCGGGCAGTACGTCGGCGGGGCCTGTCGCACGCTCGACCACTGGGTCCACCTGATGGCCCCCGACGAGTGGGACTCGCTGGTCGTGCACGCGGTGTTCGCACCGCCGCGGTGGCTCGTGCAGGGCTACCTGCGCCTGCTCCTGGCCCTCAACTCCACCGCGTCGCGGCGCCAGGAGCTCCATGCCGACGTCGCCTCGGCGCTCACCGGCGGGACCGCCGCTGCGGTGTCGGGCCTGGAGATGCTCCTCATCACCGACGGCATCGACGTGGCGGCCAATCGCGCCGCCATCGCCCGCGACGTCGACCTCGCCACGGCCATCAGGGAGCGGGTGACGGCCTTCGGCGCCGCGCAGCGGGCCTCGGCGCGCGAGCAGGGCCGCGAGGACCGGCGGAGCATCGACGCGACCCACCCGCCGACGACCGACCGGCTCCGCCTGCTCGAGTCGATCGAGCCGTCACCCGCCGCGGTGGTGCTCGACGGCGACCGGAACCGCCGCATCGACGCCGAGATCTCACGCCACCTCGAGAAGGCGTTCCGCGAGCTCGGCGAGCACTACCGCTACGTGCACTGACGCGTCGGCGTCGCGGTCAGTCCGTGAGGCCCTTCGCCAGTCGACGCGACCACGTCGGGCCACCGTAGATCAGCCCGCTGTAGACCTGCACCAGGTCGGCCCCGGCCTCCAACCGCTCGCGGGCGTCCTCCGCTGTGCTGATCCCGCCCACACCGATCAGGGTGAGCCGGTCCCCCACCCGGCCGCGGAGCAACCGGACGACCTCGGTGGAGCGCTCGCGCAGGGGTGCGCCGGACAGACCACCGGCGCCGCACGCCTCGACCTTCGCTGCGTCGGTGGTCAAGCCGTCGCGCGAGATCGTGGTGTTGGTCGCGATGATCCCCGACAGGCCCAGGTCGAGCGCCATGTCGGCGACGGCCAGCACGTCCTCGTCGGACAGGTCGGGGGCGATCTTCACCAGGAGCGGCACCTTGCCGATGCCGACCGCCTCGTCCGCCGTACGACGCACGTGGGCCAGCAGCGGGGCGAGCTTCTCGACCGCCTGGAGGTTGCGCAGGCCGGGGGTGTTGGGCGAGCTCACGTTGACGACGAGGTAGTCGGCGTGGGGCGCGAGGAGCCGGGTCGAGGTCTCGTAGTCGGCCTCGACCTGGGCCTGGTCGTGGTCGGGCACGACCTTGGACTTGCCGATGTTGACGCCCAGGACCGGGCCGCGATCGCGCCGACGGCGCTCCAGCCGCGCCGCCACCGCGTGGGCGCCGTCGTTGTTGAAGCCCATCCGGTTGACGATCGCGCGGTCCTCGGGCAACCGGAACAGCCGCGGCTGCGGGTTCCCCGGCTGGGCGAGGGCCGTGACCGTGCCGATCTCGACGTGGCCGAACCCGAAGGCACCCATCCGGTCGTGGACCTGGGCGGTCTTGTCGAAGCCGGCAGCGAGACCGAGGCGGTTGGGGAAGGTGAGCCCCATCGCCTCGACCGGCGCACCGCCGGGGATCGCCGTACGGGTGAGGACCGGTCCCCCGGCACGCAACGCGTCGTAGGTGAGGTGGTGCGCCTTCTCGGCGTCCATCCGGACCAGGACGTGGTCGAAGAGCCTGTCGTAGACCCGCGGCATCCTCACTGCTCGTGCCACTCCTGGAGCGAACGGACCCCGATCGCGCCGGAGCGGATCGCGGCGATCCCCTGCACCGCGGCGGCCAGACCCTGGACCGTCGTGATGCACGGCGTGCCGGTCAGCACCGCCGCCGAGCGGATCTCGTAGCCGTCGACCCGGGAGTCGCCACCGCCCGTCGCTCCGTGGGGTGTGTTGACGATCAGGTCGATCTCGCCGTCGAGGATCATCTGGACGGTGGTCTTCTCGCCCTCGGGACCCGTGCCCTCGAAGTGCTTGCGCACGATGGTGGCCTGGATGCCGTTGCGGCGCAGCACCTCGGCGGTGCCCTGGGTGGCGAGGATTTCGAAGCCGTAGTCGACCAGGACCCGCGCGGGGAACACCATCGTCCGCTTGTCGCGGTTGGCGATCGAGATGAACACCTTGCCCTCGGTGGGCAGCGAGCCGTAGGCCGCGGCCTGCGACTTGCTGAACGCTGTGCCGAAGTCGGCGTCGAAGCCCATGACCTCACCGGTGGACTTCATCTCCGGCCCGAGGACCGTGTCGACGAACTGTCCCTCCTTGGTGCGGAACCGGTTGAACGGCAGGACCGCTTCCTTGACCGCGATCGGTGCGTCGGCCGGCAACGTGCCGCCGTCGCCCTCGGCCGGCAGCGCACCGGCGGCGCGCAGCTCGGCGATGGACTCGCCCAGCATCAGCCGGGCGGCGGCCTTGGCGAGCTGGGTCCCGGTCGCCTTGGACACGAAGGGCACCGTGCGGGACGCCCGCGGGTTGGCCTCGAGCACGTACAGCACGTCGGAGCCGAGCGCGAACTGGATGTTGATCAGTCCCTGCACCCCGACGCCGCGCGCGATCGCCTCGGTGGCCTCACGGATCCGGGTGATCTCGGCCGCGCCCAGTGTGATCGGGGGCAGGGCACACGACGAGTCACCGGAGTGGATGCCGGCCTCCTCGATGTGCTCCATCACGCCGCCGAGGAAGAGGTCGGTGCCGTCGTACAGGGCGTCGACGTCGATCTCGACCGCGTCGTCGATGAACCGGTCGACGAGGACCGGCCGGTCCGGGCTGATCTCGGTCGCGGCCTCGATGTAGGCAGCGAGGGCAGCGTCGCTGTAGACGATCTGCATGCCGCGGCCGCCGAGGACGTACGACGGACGGACCAGCACCGGGTAGCCGATGGTGTGGGCGATGGCCTGCGCGTCCTCGAAGGAGACCGCGGTGCCGTGCTTCGGCGCGACCAGGCCCGCCTCGGCGAGGACGCGGCCGAAGGCCCCGCGCTCCTCGGCGAGGTCGATGGCCTCCGGGCTGGTGCCCACGATCGGGACACCGGCGTCCTGCAGCCCCTGCGCGAGGCCGAGCGGCGTCTGGCCGCCGAGGGTGGCGATGACACCGGCGATCGGGCCGGCTGCCTTCTCCGCCTCGTAGATCTCCAGGACGTCCTCGAGGGTGAGCGGCTCGAAGTAGAGCCGGTCCGAGGTGTCGTAGTCGGTCGAGACCGTCTCGGGGTTGCAGTTGACCATGATGGTCTCGTAACCGGCCTCGCTGAGCGCGAGGGAGGCGTGCACGCAGGAGTAGTCGAACTCGATGCCCTGACCGATCCGGTTCGGGCCGGAGCCCAGGATGATCACGGCCTGCTTGCCCTCGGCGCGCGGGAGCACCTCGGTCTCCTCGTCGTACGACGAGTAGTAGTACGGCGTCGCGGCCGCGAACTCGGCAGCACAGGTGTCGACCGTCTTGTAGACCGGGCGCACGCCGGCGGTCTGGCGCGCGACGCGCACCTCGGACTCCTTGAGCCCACGGATGCCGGCGATCTGGGCGTCGGAGAAGCCGTGCCGCTTCGCAGTCCGCAGCGCGCCGGCGTCGAGCAGCTCCGTCGCCGCGACTTTCTGCGCGATCTCGTCGATCAGGAACATCTGGTCGACGAACCACGGGTCGATCTTCGTCGCGTCGTGGACCTCGTCCTGCGTGGCACCGGCGCGGATGGCCTGCATCAGCTTCTGGACGCGACCGTCGTGCGGCACCTTGATCGCCTCGAGCAGCTCGTCCTTGTCGCCGACCGGGGAGGCCCACTCGAAGGGCGCCTTCTTGTCCTCGAGGGAGCGCAGCGCCTTGTTGAACGCCTCGGAGAAGTTGCGGCCGATCGACATCGCCTCGCCCACGGACTTCATGTGGGTGGTGAGGGTGGTGTCGGCGGTCGGGAACTTCTCGAACGCGAACCGGGGCACCTTCACCACGACGTAGTCGAGGCTCGGCTCGAAGGAGGCCGGGGTCTCCTTGGTGATGTCGTTGGGGATCTCGTCGAGCGTGTAGCCGATCGCGACCTTGGCGGCGATCTTCGCGATCGGGAAGCCCGTCGCCTTCGACGCGAGCGCCGAGGAGCGCGAGACCCGCGGGTTCATCTCGATCACGATGACGCGGCCGTCGGCCGGGTTGACGGCGTACTGGATGTTGCAGCCGCCGGTGTCGACGCCGACCTCGCGGATGATGTCGATCGCGAGGTTGCGCAGGTGCTGGTACTCACGGTCGGTCAGCGTCATCGCAGGCGCGACGGTGATCGAGTCACCCGTGTGCACGCCCATCGGGTCGAAGTTCTCGATGGAGCAGATGATCACGACGTTGTCGGCCTTGTCGCGCATCACCTCCAGCTCGTACTCCTTCCAGCCGATGATCGACTCCTCGATGAGGACCTCGGTCGTCGGGCTGGCGGACAGACCGGCGCCGGCGATCCGGGCGAGGTCCGACTCGTCGTAGGCGATGCCGGAGCCGAGGCCACCCATGGTGAAGGAGGGCCGTACGACGACCGGGTAGCCGAGCTCGACCGTGGCAGCCTCGACCTCGCTCATCGAGTGGCACACGAAGCTGCGGGCGGTCTCGCCGCCGACCTTCGCGACGATCGCGTTGAACAGCTCGCGGTTCTCGCCGCGGTGGATCGCATCGAAGCTGGCGCCGATCATCTCGACGCCGTACTTCTCCAGGACGCCGTTCTCGTGCAGACCGATCGCGGTGTTCAGCGCGGTCTGGCCGCCGAGGGTCGGGAGCACGGCATCGATCGGGAAGCCTCGCTCGGCCTCCTTGGCGATGACCTTCTCCACGAACTCCGGGGTGATGGGCTCGATGTAGGTCGCGTCGGCGAACTCGGGGTCGGTCATGATCGTCGCCGGGTTGGAGTTCACCAGGACGACCCGCAGGCCCTCCTCCTTGAGCACCCGGCACGCCTGGGTGCCGGAGTAGTCGAACTCGCAGGCCTGGCCGATGACGATCGGACCGGACCCGATCACCAGGACCGACTTGATGTCTTCACGCTTCGGCATCAGGCCGTCTCCTCCAAGAGCTGAACGAATCGGTCGAAGAGGTACGCCGCGTCGTGCGGGCCCGCGGCGGCCTCGGGGTGGTACTGCACGGAGAAGCTCTTGAGGCTGCCCTCCGCGCTGCGCAGCTCGAGTCCCTCGACGACGTCGTCGTTGAGGCACACGTGGCTGACCGTCGCGACGCCGTACGGCGTCTCGGTGGCGGTGTCGCGCGGGGCGTCGACGGCGAACCCGTGGTTGTGGGCGGTCACCTCGACCTTGCGCGTCGTGAGGTCCATGACCGGCTGGTTGATGCCGCGGTGCCCGTACTTCAGCTTGTAGGTGCCGAAGCCGAGCGCGCGTCCGAACAACTGGTTGCCGAAGCAGATCCCGAAGTACGGCAGGTCACGTCCCAGGGCCTCCTGGAGCAGCTCGACCTGACCGGTGGTCGCCGCCGGGTCGCCGGGTCCGTTGGAGAAGAACAGGCCGTCGGGACCGTTGTCCCCGACCGCGAGCACCTCCTCGATGGATGCGGTGGCGGGCAGCACGTGCACCTCGATGCCGCGCTCGCTCATCCGCTGCGGCGTCATGTCCTTGATGCCGAGGTCGAGGGCCGCGACGGTGAACTTCCTGGTTCCCTGTGCCGCGACGACGTACGTCTCGCTGGTGGACACGGCCTCGGAGAGGTTGGCGCCGCTCATCTCCGCGGACGCCTTGACCTTCTCCAGCAGCACCGCGGGATCGGTGTCGACGGTGGAGATGCCGACCCTCATCGCGCCGCTCTCGCGCAGGTGGCGGGTGAGGGCGCGGGTGTCGATGCCGGAGATCCCGACCACGCCCTGTGCCTTGAGCTCGTCGTCGAGCGAACGGCGCGAGCGCCAGTTGCTCGGGACGCGCGCAGGGTCACGCACGACGTAGCCAGCGACCCAGATCCGCTTCGACTCCGGGTCCTCGTCGTTCATGCCGGTGTTGCCGACGTGCGGCGCCGTCATGACCACCACCTGGCGGTGGTACGACGGGTCGGTCAGCGTCTCCTGGTAGCCGGTCATGCCGGTGTTGAAGACCGCCTCACCGAAGGTCTCCCCTTCGGCGCCGTAGGCCTCGCCGTGGAAGGTGCGTCCGTCCTCGAGGACGAGCAGGGCCGGGGTGGTCATACGAGAGCTCCTTCCGACACCGTCGGGGTGCCGCGCAGGAGCGTGGCCACCACCCGTCCGGTGAGCTTGCGGTCATGCCAGGGGTTGTTGCGGCTCAGCGAGACGCTGTCCGCACGGTCGACGACGACCTGCGCGGCCGGGTCGACGAGAGTCAGGTTGGCGGGCTCGCCCACCGCGATCGGCCGGCCGTGGCCGTCCAGTCCGGCGATGCGGGCCGGGTTGGCGCTCATCACGCGGGCGACGCCGGCCCAGTCGAGCAGGCCGCCCTCCACCATCACCGTGCTGACGACCGACAGCGCCGTCTCGAGGCCGAGCATGCCGAACGCCGCGTCGACGAAGGCGTGCTCCTTGTCGTGACGCGCGTGGGGCGCGTGATCGGTGGCGACGGCGTCGATGGTGCCGTCGGCGAGCGCGGCCCGGAGTGCCTCGACGTCCTCCGCCGGACGCAGCGGAGGGTTGACCTTGTACGTCGGGTCGTAGCCGGACAGCAGGTCCGTGGTGAGCAGCAGGTGGTGCGGGGTGACCTCGGCGGTCACGTCCCAGTGCCCGTCGTGCTTGGCCTGCGCCTTGGCCCAGCGGACCATCTCCACACTTCCGGCGGTCGACACGTGCGCGACGTGCACCCGGCTACCGGTGTGGCGGGCGAGCATCACGTCGCGGGCGACGATGACCTCCTCGGCGATGCCGGGCCAGCCGGGCAGTCCGAGGCGCCCGGAGATCTCACCCTCGTGGCAGCACGCGGTCGGACCGGCGAGCGACGGGTCCTGGCTGTGCTGGCTGACCACGCCTCCGAAGGCCTTGACGTACTCCAGCGCACGCCTCATCACCCGGGCGTCGTGCACGCACTTGCCGTCGTCGGAGAAGACCCGGACCTTCGCGCGGGAGCGGGCCATCAGCCCCAGCTCGGCGAGCTCCTCACCGGCCAGGCCCTTGGTGACCGCACCGACCGGCTGGACGTCGACGAGCCCGGCGCTGCGGCCCAGGTCGAGGACGCGCTCGGCCGCCTCGGCGGTGTCGGTGACCGGGTTGGTGTTCGCCATCGCGAGCAGGGCGGTGTAGCCACCGACCGCGGCAGCGCGAGATCCCGTCAGGACGGTCTCGGCGTCCTCGCGGCCCGGCTCGCGCAGGTGGGTGTGCAGGTCGACGAACCCGGGCAGCAGGACCAACCCGTCGGCGTCGATCGTCCGGTCCGCGGCGCTCGAGACCGAGCCCAGCTCGCGGATCTCGCCGTCGACGACGAGCACGTCGCTCGTCGTACCGTCAGGCAGGGTCGCGCCCTTGATCAGGATGCTCATGCGCTGGCTCCATCGGTGTGGTCGGTCTCGCCGGCAAGCAGGTGGTAGAGCACCGACATACGCACCGCGACCCCGGCCGAGACCTGGTCGAGGACCAGGCTGTCGGCAGCGTCGGCGGCGTCGGGAGAGATCTCCAGGCCACGGTTCATCGGGCCGGGGTGGAGGATCGGCGTGCCGGTCTTCAGGGTCGCCAGGCGGTTGCGGGTCAGGCCGTAGCCGATCGTGTACTCCCGCGCCGTGGGGAAGAACCCGCCGCTCATCCGCTCGCGCTGGACCCGCAGCATCATCACCGCGTCGGCCTCGGGAAGCACGGCGTCCAGGTCGTACGACGTCGCGAACCCCGCCGCCTTGGACCAGTCAGCGACACCGGAGGGCATCAGCGTGGGCGGGGCGACCACGCTCACGCTGGCGCCCAGCTTGGTCAGGCACTTCACGTTGCTGCGGAAGACGCGGCTGTGGGTGACGTCACCGACGATCACGACGTGCTTGCCCTCGAGCGTCCCGAGCTTGCGGGTGAGCGTGTAACCGTCGAGCAGCGCCTGGGTGGGGTGTTCGTGGGTGCCGTCGCCGGCGTTGATCACGGGGATGTCGATCCAGCGGCTGATCTGCTCGGCCGCACCACTCGCACCGTGCCGGACGACCAGTCCGTCGACACCCATGGCGGTCACCGTCATGACGGTGTCGCGCAGCGACTCGCCCTTGCTCGCGCTGCTGCCCTTCGCCGACAGGTTGATCACGTCGGCCGAGAGCCACTTGCCGGCGATCTCGAAGCTCGAGCGAGTGCGCGTGGAGTCCTCGAAGAAGAGGTTGATCACCGTACGACCCCGCAGCGCGGGCAGCTTCTTGACCTCGCGGCGCTGCACGTCGTGCATCTCGGCGGCGGTCGCGAAGATCTGCTGGATGTCGGCGACCTCCAGGTCGTCGATGCTGAGCAGGTGTCGGTTCACGCGATCCTCACCCCGTCCTCCCCGTCGATCTCCTTGAGGCGCAGGCTGACTCGCTCGCTGCGCGCGGTGGGCAGGTTCTTGCCGACGTGGTCGGCACGGATCGGCAGCTCCCGGTGGCCACGGTCCACCAGCACCGCGAGGCGTACGACGGCCGGGCGGCCCAGGTCCGAGAGCGCGTCGAGCGCGGCCCGGATCGTGCGGCCGGAGTAGAGGACGTCGTCGACGAGCACGACGGTCTTGCCGTCGATGCCACCGGCAGGGACCTCGGTGCGGTGCGGGGCGCGGGTCGGGTGGGAGCGCAGGTCGTCGCGGTACATCGTCACGTCGAGCGAACCGGTCGCGACCGTCGTCCCCTCCACCGTCGCGATGTGGGCGGCGATGCGCTGCGCCAGCGGGACTCCGCGGGTGTGCAACCCGAGCAGCAGGAGGTCCTCGGCGCCCTTGTTGCGCTCCAGGATCTCGTGGGAGATCCGGATGAGGGCCCGGTTGATGTCATCGGCATCGAGGACGACGCGTCCCGCCGCGGGGATCGATCCGGAAGGGATCGGAGCGTGGGTAGGCATCAGCGTGCCTGACCTCCTTCTCCGCCTCACAGGACGGCTCGTTAAAGGATGTCGAACAGGCTCCACCCTAGCGGTTCCGGTGGGCTCCGACCGAACCGGGTGACGTGTGCTGCCCGTCTCTCAGCTCGACCGCAGACGCTCCAGCAGGGGGACGGCGACCTCGTCCAGGAACTGCTGCTGGTGTCGGTCGCCGATCTGCAGGACCGCGACGTCGCTGAAGCCGGCACTCGGGAAGGCGAGCACCGCCTCGGCGAGCGCATCGAGGTCGGGACCACACGGGATCGATGCCGCAACGTCCTCCGGCCGGACGTACTGGCTGGCCGCCTCGAAGCCAGCCGGTGTGGGCAGGTCCGCATTGACTCCCCAGCCGCCGCCGAACCAGCGGAACTGCTCGTGCGCGGTCCGGATCGCCTCGTCCTCGGTCGGCGCCCAGCAGATCGGCACCTGACCGATGGCACGTGCGCCGTCACCGATCCTGGTGGCGCCCTTCGTCGCGTTCCACGACGCGACGAGGTGGGCCTCCGGCTCGACGGCGATCAGGTGGTCGCCGATCGGTGCGAAGGCCTCGATGGCCCGGTCGCCGCCGACGGCGACCCCGATCTGCACCGGCTCGTCCGGCAGGTCCCAGATCCGCGCGGAGTCCACGTCGAAGTACTCCCCCTTGTGGTCCACCAGCTCGCCCGTGTGCAGCCGTCGGATCACCTCGATCGCCTCGGCGAGCATCGTCTGGCGGGTCTCCAGACCCGGCCAGCCCTCGCCGACCACGTGCTCGTTGAGGCTCTCCCCCGACCCCAGACCGAGCGTGAACCGTCCGTCGGACAGGACGCCGAGGGTCGCCGCCTTCTGGGCGACCACGGCCGGGTGGTACCTCATCGTCGGGCAGGTCACGTACGTCATCAGCTCGACCCGCGACGTCACCTGGGCGACCGCCCCGAGGACGGTCCACGCGTACGGCGCGTGGCCCTGCTCGGTGAGCCAGGGCGAGTAGTGGTCGCTGGACACGAGGAAGTCGAAGCCCGCCTCCTCCGCGTCGCGGGCATAGCCCACCAGCTCGCGGGGTCCGCTCTGCTCGGTCATGAGGGTGTAGCCAAAGGAAGTCATGAAGGTCCCGTACCCGAACCCGGCATTCAGTTACGGGGAAATGCCGAAGGGGCCCGCTGAGCGAGCCCCTTCGGATGCTTCTCGGACGGCCTACTTGAAGACGTCCTTCACCTTCTCGCCAGCCTGCTTCAGACTGGCCTTGGTCTTGTCGACCTTGCCCTCGGCCTCGAGGTCCTCGTCATTGGTCGCCTTGCCGAGGGTTTCCTTGGCCTTGCCCACGTTCTCGTCGGCGCTGTTCTTGATCTTGTCGTCGAGACCCATGCCTGACTCCTTGCGTCGGGTTTCGTGGACGGGACCGCCCACTCGGTGTGCACCCAGAGCAGTACCCGGGTGCTCCCGGTCGATCCGGTCGGAGTTCGATCCGGTCGCGGCGCGAGCACAGCGATCGTCTCGAGACCCGGTGGCCCTGTGCCGGAGCAGCCCACGGGCAGGCGGGTGCACCGGAGCCAGAGGTCTCGAGACGGCCGCGGACGGCCTCCTCGACCAACGGTGGACGCCAGCGCAACCCGGCCACCCGCCGTACCCACTCG
The DNA here is from genome assembly GCF_001428565.1 of Nocardioides sp. Root190. Classification (GTDB taxonomy): domain Bacteria; phylum Actinomycetota; class Actinomycetes; order Propionibacteriales; family Nocardioidaceae; genus Nocardioides. The sequence continues at coordinate 346,050 of NZ_LMIA01000012.1, forward strand.
TTGCTGCCCGCGACCCGGCCACCCGCCGTACCCACTCGTTGCTGCCCGCGACCCCGTTGGTCGAGGAGGTCGCGCAGCGACCGTCTCGAGACCCGGTGACCCGGTGCCGGAACCAGCCCACGGTCAGGCGGGTGCACCGGAGCCAGTGGTCTCGAGACGGCCGCGGGCGGCCTCCTCGACCAACGGTCGCGATGTCAGAGAGCCGCGGCCATCCCCGCACAGGCCCGCAACCACGCCCGCTGGGTCGCCTCGGACAGCTGGTTGTAGGCGATCACACCGCCGGCGACCAGGACCGGGTCGTAGGGGATCCGGTAGACGCCGCGGGTCCGCTGCTCGTACACCGCGACCAGGTCGCGCGCCAACGCCTCGTCGACCTTCGGCGAGGGGTCGGAGAGGACGGTGACGGTCTTGTACTTCAGGTTCTCGTAGCCGGCGTCCTGCAGGGCGTCGAGCATCCAGAGTCCGCTGTAACCGGTGTCCTCGCGCACCGTGCTGGTGACGACGAGGAGGTCGGCCGCCTCGGCGGCGGCGAGCCAGTTCTCGGCGCGCAGGTTGTTGCCGGTGTCGACCAGGAGGATCCGGTAGAAGCGCTCGAGCAGGGAGTGCACCTCGCCGAAGTCCTTGGCGTGGATGACGCCGGTGACGTCCGGGCGCTCGTCGGAGGCCAGGACGTCGAAGTGGGCATCGCCCTGCGACCGCACGAAGGCGCCGAGGTCGCCGATGCGCGACTGGTAGACGTCCTTGAACCGGCCGAGGTCCTCGAGCAGCTCACGCGTGGTGTTGCGGTGGGTGCTGCGCGAACCCCGGATCCCGAGCGTCCCGCGGGTCTCGTTGTTGTCCCACGCCACGACCCCGCCGCCACGGACCGTGCCGAAGGTGAAACCGGCAGCCAGCACGCCCGTCGTCTTGGCCGCACCGCCCTTGGGATTGACGAACGCGATGGTGCGCGGGCCGTCGAAGTCCTTCTGGATCTGCGCACGGTCGGCCTCGAACGCCTGTTCCTTCGGCCCCATCGCGGGCTTCAGCAGTCCACCGCTCCAGCGCCGGAGTCGACCACGCCAGCCCCAGGTGGCCGGGCCGAGGGTCTTGTCGGCGTCGCGGCGGTCGAGGAAGTCGGTGGCCGTCATGAACCGTCGCGGCTCGGGCGCCGCAGGAGGGGCCTGGGGCGGGGCCGCCCTCGGTGGGTACGACGGTGGCGGCGCCGAGGGAGGAGGACCGATCGGCCCGGACTGTGCGGGCGGCGCCGTCGGCGCGGTACTCGGCGCAGGACCCGACGCGGTGCTCGGCGCAGGACCCGGCGCCGGCCGGATCACCGTGTGCTCGTGCACGGGTGGGATCGGGTCCGTCAGCGGATCGAGGGGCGACCCCGAACGGGCGGCCTCAGCCTGGCGCCGGGCGAAGTCCTCGAGCTCGTCGGGGGTGTAGAGACGATCCGAGGTGTTGGAGTCCTCGGACGTCGGGTTGGCGGATCCGTCTGGAATGGGCTGACTCACGAGAACCTCCGAGATGGGCAGTCAGTCGTCGTCAACCTACCTGAGGTAGATCGTCAGGAGATGCTGTCCAGCGCCGTCTCGATCGCCCTGTGGAAGGTCGGGTACGCGAAGTGCATGCCCCGCAACGTGTCCAGTGACACCTTCGCGTGCACAGCCGTCACCAGCATTCCGATGATCTCCCCGCCGGCAGGCCCGACAGCGGTCGCGCCGACGAGCACACCCCGGTCGAGGTCGGCGACCACCTTGATGATCCCGTCGTTGCCGACCTTGTGGAGCCAGCCGCGGCTCGACTCGGGCAGCGGCGCCGTCCCGACACCCACGCGCAGACCGGCGTCGCGCGCCTGCTTCTCGGTCATCCCGACCGAGCCCACCTCGGGGTCGGTGAAGGTGGCCCGCGAGACGGCGTGGTACTCCGCCCAGGGGCCGTCCTCGTCGGTGAGGTCGCGGATCGCGATGTTCGCCTGGTACATCGACATGTGCGTGAAGGCACCCTTGGCGGTGATGTCACCGATCGCCCAGACCCCGTCGAGACCGGTGACCCGCATCCGCTCGTCCACGTCCAGGGAACGGGCCGACGGGTCGCCGCCGACGGTGTCCAGACCCACGTCAGCGACATTGGTACGACGCCCGGCGGCCACCAGGAGCGCCTGGGAGCCGATCGAGGTGCCGTCGGCGAGGCCGATGCTGAACGCGCCGTCGTGGGCCACCGAGGTCACGCCGACACCGGTGCGGACGGCGATGCCCTCGTCCTCGAGCGCCGTGGCGACGACTGCGCTGGCCTCGGGCTCCTCCGGGCCGAGGATCCGCGGTCCGGCCTCCACGACGGTGACCTCCACCCCGAACCGGGAGAAGGCCTGCGCGAGCTCGCAGCCGATGGCGCCGCCGCCGAGCACGACCAGGCTGGTGGGCAGCTGACGGATCTGGACGACGTCACGGTTGGTCCAGTACGGCGTGTCGGCCAGCCCGTCGATCGGCGGGACGGCGGGCTCGGTGCCGGTGTTCAGCACCACCCCGCGTCGTACGACGAACTCCTGCTCACCGTCGTCGGTGCTCACGCTCACGCGCCCCGGACCGGCCAGTCGGCCGTGGCCGCGGACGAACCGGGCGCCGGAGGCCTCGAGCCGCTCCACGGCGACGCGGTCGTCCCAGTCGTCGGTCGCCTCGTCGCGGATCCGGTCGGCGACGATCGTCCAGTCCGTGGTCACCTCCGCCGAGCCGCCGAGCGCGGACAGGCGTCGCGCCTCGGCGATGGCGTCCGCGGCGCGGATCATCATCTTCGACGGGATGCAGCCGAAGTAGGGACACTCACCGCCGACCAGTCGTCGGTCGACCCCGACCACCGAGAGTCCGGCCTTGGCGAGCGAGGCAGCGACGTGCTCGCCGCCCGGCCCGAGTCCGATGACGACGACGTCGACCTCCTGCGTGGCAGCCATGGCCCAAGACTGGCACACGCGGGGTCAGACCAGGGACGCCTTCTTGCGCTGGATCGCGCCGAGGACACCGTTGACGAAGGCCGGCGAGTCATCGGTCGAGAGCTCGCGCACGAGCGCCATCGCCTCGGTCACGGCGACGGTGTCGGGCACGTCGTCGGCCCAGAGCAGCTCCCAGACACCGATGCGCAGGACGTTGCGGTCGACTGCGGGCATCCGGGCCAGGCTCCAGTCGGTGGAGAACTCGGTGAGGACCTCGTCGATGCGCTCGCGACGCTCACTGACCCCCGCGACCAGCGTGGTCGTGTAGGGGTTGTTCGGCGCCTCGCCCTCGGCGTTGACGCGGATCAGCGCCTCGGCTCCGGTCTCGCCGCGCAGGTCGGCGGCGTACAGGACATCGAGGGCACGCTTGCGGGCCTTGGTCCGGGCTCCCATCGGGCGGGCGTCAGCCCTTCACGCGGGAGAGGTAGGAGCCACCCTCGCGGGTGTCCACCTTGATCTTCTCGCCCTGCTCGATGAAGAGCGGGACCTGGATCTCGGCACCGGTCTCGAGCGTGGCCGGCTTGGTGCGACCGGTCGCGGAGTCACCCACGACGCCGGGCTCGGTGTAGGAGACGAGCAGCTCGACCGAGGCCGGGAGCTCGACGAAGAGCACGCGGCCCTCGTTGGTCGCGATCACGACGTCCTGGTTCTCGAGGAGGAAGCCGGACGCGTCGCCGAGGATCTCCGGGGTGACCTCGACCTGGTCGTAGTCCTGCACGTCCATGAAGACGTAGTTGGAGCCGTCGTTGTAGAGGTACTGGAACGAGCGGCGGTCGACCGTGGCGGTCTCGACCTTCGTGCCGGCGTTGAAGGTCTTGTCGACGTTCTTGCCGGACTCCACGTGCTTCAGCTTCGTGCGGACGAAGGCCGGGCCCTTGCCGGGCTTGACGTGCTGGAACTCGACGACCTGCCAGAGCTGGCCCTCCAGGTTGAGAACCAAGCCGTTCTTGAGGTCGTTCGTCGTTGCCATGAGCCAGCCTTCTTCTGCAGATGTACAAGATCGAGTCGGCCCCGGAGGGCCGGCGAGGAAGTCTAGTCGGCGAGACGGCCAGCGATGAATTCGAGCGCCTGTCGGTAACCGTCGATGCCCTCGCCCTCGATCACCCGTGCCGCGTGCGGGGTGACGACGGAGGTGTGCCGGAACTCCTCAGGACGCTTCGACGGTGCACTGATGTGGACCTCCACCAGCGGGGCGGTGAGCTGGGCGCAGGCGTCGAAGAGGGCGTACGAGTAGTGCGTCCATGCCGCCGCGTTGAGGACGACCGGGGTCTCCTCGTCCGCCGCGGCGTTGAGCCAGTCGAGCAGCTCGCCCTCGTGGTTGGTCTGGCGGAGGTCGACGTCGAGGCCGAGCTCACTGCCCCAGGTGAGGCACAGGGTGGCCAGCTCGGGCAGGGTCGTGCTGCCGTAGATCTCCGGCTGTCGACGACCCAGACGGCCCAGGTTGGGTCCGTTCAGCACGTGCACCCGCCGCAGGCTCATGAGACCGATCCTCCCAGAGCGGCGTACGACGCGCGCAGGTCCTCCTCGGAGGGTCCGGCGAGGACGACAGGTCGGCCCACGTCCTCCAGGACGACGAAGCGGAGCTGGTTGCCGCGGGACTTCTTGTCGACCCGCATCGTCGCGAGCAGGGCGTCGAAGTCGGCACCGTCCCACGAGGTCGGCAGGCCCACGCGTCCGAAGGCGGCGCGGTGACGGGTGACCAGGTCGGCAGGCAGGACGCCCGCGCGGGAGGCGAGCTCGGCGACGTAGACGCAGCCGATCGCGACGGCCTCGCCGTGGCGGATGGAGTAGTCGGTCGACTTCTCGATGGCGTGGGCGAGCGTGTGGCCGTAGTTGAGCGCCTCGCGTCCGGGGTGTCCCCCGGTGCCGCCCTGCTCCTTCAGGTCACCGGCCACGACCTCGGCCTTGACCGCGATCGCACGCTCGACGAGCTCCCGGAGCACCGGCGAGTCCGCCGTGAGCGAGGCGGGGTCGTTCTGCTCGACGAGCTCCAGGATGCGGGGATCGGCGATGAAGCCGCACTTGATGACCTCACCGAGACCTGCGACGAGCTCTTCCGGCGGGAGCGTGGCCAGCAGGGCGAGGTCGCACAGCACGCCGGCGGGCTCGTGGAAGGAGCCGACGAGGTTCTTGCCGGCCGGGGTGTTGATGCCCGTCTTGCCGCCGACGGCGGCGTCGACCATCGCGAGCAGCGTGGTCGGGACGTGGACGACGGCGACGCCGCGCAGCCACGTCGCGGCGACGAAGCCGCCGAGGTCGGTGGTCGCACCCCCGCCGAGGGTGACCACGGCGTCGGAGCGGGTGAAGCCCTCCTCGCCGAGCGACTCCCAGCACGCTGCGGCGACCTCCCAGTGCTTCGCCTCCTCGCCGTCGGGCACCTGGAGCACGATGACGTCCAGTCCCTCGAGCAGGTCCGCGAACGGGTCGAGCAGGTCCTCGAGGGCCTCGGGGCAGATGATGGCGACCCGCTGGACCCCGCTGGGGAGCAGGTCGCGCAACCGGTCGAGGACACCGTGGCCGACCACGACGTCGTACGGCGACGCGGTGGCCACCCGGATCACGGAGCTCTCGCTCGGGGCACTCACAGCTGCTCTCCTCGGGGCGCGATGGCGGCCAGGACGTCGGCGACGACGTCGGCCGGGGTGCGGGCGTCGGTGTCCACCGTCACCCGCGCCAGTCCCTGGTAGACGGGGGTGCGCTCGTCGAGGAGCTGCTTGACCCGGGACCTGATGTTGCCCAGGAGCAGCGGTCGGCCGACGCCCAGGCCGACCCGTTTGACCGCGTCGGCCAGGCCGACGCGCAGGAACACGACCTGGTGGGAGGCGAGCAGAGCCTGGGTCGCGGGATCCAGTACGGCGCCGCCGCCGAGGGAGAGCACGCCTTCGTGGTTCTCCAGCGCCCAGGCGACGGTGTCGCGTTCCAGCGCCCGGAAGGTGGCCTCGCCGTCCTCGACGAAGATGTCCTGCACGCTCTTGCCGGCCCGCTCCTCGATCAGCTCGTCGCTGTCGAGGAAGTCGACGCCGAGGCGTTCGGCGAGCCGCCGTCCGACCGTGGTCTTGCCGGCACCCATCGTGCCGATCAGGACCGCGCGCGGACCGGTCACTTGAACCGGAGCGTGTCGAGGTAGCTCTGGACGTTGCGTCGCGTCTCGGTGACCGAGTCGCCGCCGAACTTCTCCAGCACCGCGTCGGCCAGGACGAGGGCCACCATCGCCTCGGCGACGATGCCCGCCGCCGGCACCGCGCACACGTCGGAGCGCTGGTGGTGGGCGACGGCCTCCTCGCCGGTGGCGAGGTCGACGGTGCGCAGGGCGCGGGGAACGGTCGCGATCGGCTTCATCGCGGCCCGGACCCGCAGGATCTCGCCGGTCGTCATGCCGCCCTCGGTCCCGCCGGAGCGTCCCGAGACACGACGCAGGCCGTCCTCGGTCGCGACGATCTCGTCGTGGGCCAGGGAGCCGGGCGTCGCGGCGATCTCGAAGCCGTCACCGACCTCCACGCCCTTGATCGCCTGGATGCCCATGAGCGCACCGGCGAGCCGGGCATCGAGGCGACGGTCCCAGTGCACGTGGGACCCGAGGCCCGGCGGGAGTCCGTGCACCACGACCTCGACGACGCCGCCGAGGGTGTCGCCGTCCTTGTGGGCCTGGTCGATCCGCTCGACCATCAGCTTGGAGCCATCGGGGTCCAGGCAGCGGACCGGGTCCTCGTCGAGACGAGCCACGTCGTCGGCGGCAGGGAGGTCACGCGAGGGAGTGCGGACGCCACCGATCTCCAGCACGTGGCTGACGATCCGGGCGCCGGTGGCCTGCTCGATGAAGTTGCTGGCGACACGACCGAGTGCGACCCGGGCCGCGGTCTCGCGGGCCGAGGCGCGCTCGAGGATCGGTCGGGCGTCCGGGAAGTCGTACTTCTGCATGCCGGCCAGGTCGGCATGACCCGGGCGCGGCCGGGTCAGGGCCGCGTTGCGGGCCTGCGCCTCGAGCACCGCCGGGTCGACCGGGTCGGCCGACATCACGGTCTCCCACTTGGGCCACTCGGTGTTGCCGACCTGGATCGCCACCGGGCCGCCCTGCGAGCGTCCGTGCCGGATCCCACCGGTGATGGTGACCTCGTCGGCCTCGAACTTCATCCGGGCACCGCGGCCGTAGCCGAGGCGTCGTCGGGCAAGGGAGTCGGAGATGTCGTCGGTCGTGACCTCGACGTGGGCCGGAAGGCCCTCGAGGATCGCGACCAACGAGGGCCCGTGGGACTCCCCCGCGGTCAGCCAGCGCAACATGGGCACGATTGTCCCACGCGGCACTCAGCTGCTCAGGACCTGTCCCAGCACCACGGCGACGAGGGCGCCGGCCACGAGGTAGGGCCCGTAGGGCACCTTGCGCCGGATCATCGTCCCGCCGCGGCGCATCGGCACCAGGGCGAGCACTGCCAGGAGCGCTGCGGCGACCACGGAGACCAGGAGCGTGCCGATCCCGAACGGTCCCAGCGCGAGTCCCAGCAGGGCACCGAGCCGGACGTCCCCGAACGCCATGATCCGCGGGCTGATGAACCACATCAGGCCGTAGTAGAGGCCGAGTCCGGCGAAGCCGATCGCACCGAGGACCAGCACCTGCGGCTCCTCGAGCGCGATGGTCGCGACCACCTCGAGGGCCAGCACCACGGCGTACGACGGCCAGATCAGCCGGGACGGGAGGTACCACGTGACGTAGTCGATGACGGAGAGCGCGATCCCGATCGGCACCAGGAACAGCAGCCAGGGAAGCCCCCACGCCCAGCCCGTGACCCCGGCCAGGGCGGCGCCGGCCACGGCACCGGCGATCGCGCTGCGCAGTGCGAGCCCGGGACGGGCCGCCAGCTCGGCGAAGGGCACGTGGTCGGGGAACTCCTCGGGGTTCTCCGCCGGGTTGTGCTCCGGCTCGGGGCAGAGCGCGATCAGGCGCGGGACGAGGAGACCGCCCAGCAGCCCGACCAGGGCGCCGACGAGGGCAGGGAGCACGTGCATGATCGATGAATCTATCGCTGGGACAACGCGTGTTCGCCCGCCGCGCGCATCGCGTCCAATGGCCCGTTGTGACCAGTGAACATCGCGAACTGGAGGACCGCCTGGTGCACCAGCAGGTCCAGGCCCGTCACCAGCACCTGTCCTCGAGCCAGCGCGGCAGCCGCGACCGGCGAGGGCCACGGGTCGTAGACCACCTCGAAGACCACGGCGGCCTCCGAGGTCGCAGCGACGAGCGCCTCGGTCTGCGCGCCCACCGGGATCGTCGACACGACGACCTCCCCGAGCACTGCGGCACCGTCGAGCGGGAGCACGTCGACCTCGAGTCGCGGGTCGCGCGCAAGCGCAGCCACCGTCTCCCCCGCCCGCGACGGGTCGCGCGCGAGCAGGCGGATCGTCCGCACGCCGAGCTCGGCGAGCGCGAGTCCGGTCGATGCGGCGGTGGCGCCGCCGCCGATGATCGTGGCGACGGTCGCCGGTCCGTCGTACCTCTCCCGGATCGCGGCGACAGCGCCCGGAAGATCGGTGTTGTCCGCGGCCCAGCCATCGGCAGTGCGCACCAGCGTGTTCGCGCCGCCGGCCAGCACCGCCCTGTCGCTGACCGTCCTCGCCAGCGCGAGCGCCTCGCGCTTCAGGGGTGCCGTCACCGACAGGCCCCGCCACTCCGGGCCGAGAGTCGCCACGAAGCCGTCCAGCCCCTCGGCCGCGACCCGTACGGCGTCGTACCGCGCCTCGATGCCGACGGCCGCGTGGCCGGCGCGGTGCAGCACCGGGGACAGCGAGTGCTCGACCGGGTCACCGACGACCCCGCACCGCGGGACGCCGGTCACTCGATCAGCACTCGTCATGCGTGCGGCAGTACTCCCGGAGCCGCTCGACGGCCACGTTGTGCTCGGCGAGCGTGGTCGAGAAGACCGTCGTCTCGTTCTCGTAGTCGGGGACGAAGAACAGCCACGGACCGTCGGCCGGCTCGAGCGCCGCCCGGATCGTCTTCTCGCCGGGCGAGCCGATCGGCCCCGGCGGCAGGCCCGTGTGCTGGTAGGTGTTGTAGAGCGAGTCGCTCTCACGCTCCTCCGCCGTGGTCCACACGTCACCCTCCCGCTTGCTGACGTAGGACACGGTCGAGTCCATCTGCAGCGCCATGCCGTCGTCGAGCCGGTTGTAGATGACCCGCGCGACCTTCGGGTAGTCCGCGTCGCGGTTGGCTTCGTACTCCAGGATGCTGGCGATGGTGATGATGTCGTGCGGGGTGAGACCCAGCCGGCTGGCCCCTGCCTCGATGTCGAGGTCCGTCTCGGTCTCCTCGGTCTTCGCGACCATCTGGGAGAGCAGGCTCTTCGGGGTGGTGCTGTCGGTGATCTCGTACGTCGCGGGGTACAGGTAGCCCTCGGGGTTGCCCTTGGCCTCGGCGGGCAGGCCGATGGTCTCCGGGTTCGCGAGGAGCCTGGTGAGCTGCTTCTTGGTGAACTCGGTCTTCTCCACGATCGTCTCGACGATCTGGCGGACCCGCGCGCCCTCGGTCACGGTGACGGTGGTGCCGGCCCCGGCGTTGGCGGGGTTGGCCAGGAACGCCACGGCGTCGGAGGCCTTCATCTTGAGCAGCATCGTGTAGGTCGCAGCCTGGATGCCCTGGGCCTCGGCGTTCTTGCCGGCCGCGTCCACGAAGGCGTCCGCGGAGGCGACGACGTCGAGCTCCTCGAGCTCCTCGCCCATGGAGCGGATGCTCTGCCCGGGATCGATGACGACCATCACCTCACCGGAACCGGGACCGGCGTAGTCCTCGGCACCGGCGAACATGTCCTTGACGTCGGAGATCGCGCCGCGCGCGAACCACGCCAGGATCGCGCAGAACAGCACGATGACGAGCAGCACCGGGGCGCACCCCGAGCGACGCTTCTTCGCAGCGCGCCGGTGTCCGCGGGCGGAGGGCAGAGGGGTCTGCTGCGGGTCCTGAAGGCCGTCCGGCTCAACCATGTGTCTCCTCGTCCTCACCTGGGGTGTCGGGCTGCACTGTCTCCCCCGGGGGCTGCCCGGTGGTGCGCTCGACGTCCAGCGCCTGCTGCAGGATCACGACCGCCGCGACCTGATCGACAACGGCGCGACGCTTCGCACCCTTGCGCTGGTCGCGCAGCATAGCCTCCGCCGTCACAGTGGTGAGGCGTTCGTCGACCAGCCGCACCGGCACGGGCGCCACCCGCCGCGCGAGCCGGGCCGCGAACTGGCGTGTCTTGAGCGCCGCCGGACCCTCGCCGCCGGACAGCGAGCGGGGCAGGCCCATGACGACCTCGATGGCCTCCTCGGCCTTCGTGATCTGGTGGATCCGACGGAGGTCGCCCGTGCCACGGCGGACCGTCTCGACCGGCGTCGCCAGGATGCCCGAGGGGTCGCACTTCGCGACGCCGATCCGGGCATCACCCGGATCGACGCCGATCCGGACGCCGCGTCTCATGCCGAGGCGATCGCCGCGGTGATCGCGGCCAGCGCCTCGTCGATGCGGGTGACGTCGGTGCCGCCGCCCTGGGCCATGTCGGCCTTGCCGCCGCCCTTCCCGTCGAGGAAGGGAGCAGCCACGCGCACCAGGTCACCGGCCGCGAGGCCCCGCGCCTGAGCGGCGTCGTTGAGCGCAGCCACGATGGCGGCCTTGCCGTCGACAGCACCGATCAGGACCACGGCTGCCGGCGTGTCGCCGCTCAGCCGGGCACGCACGTCGGTGGCCAGGGTGCGGACGTCGCCGCCCGAGGCCCCGTCGAGACGCTGCGCGACGAGCCGGACACCGTTGACCTCGACCGCTCCACCGGCGAGCGCGGCGCCGCCCGACAGCAGCTGAGCGAGGCGAGCCTTCTCGATCTCCTTCTCGGACTGCTTGAGCCGCTCGACGAGATCGCCGACCCGACCCACGATGTCGTCGGGCTGGGCCTTGAGCAGCGTCGAGAGCTGGCTCACGACATCGCGCTCGCGGGCGAGGTAGGAGAAGCCCTCCACACCGGTGAGGGCCTCGATCCGGCGGTTGCCGGAGCCGACGCTCGCCTCACCGGTCACCACGATCGTGCCGATCTGGCTGGAATGGTCGACGTGGGTGCCACCGCACAGCTCGCGGGACCACGGGCCACCGATCTCGACGACGCGGACCTTGGTGTCGTCGTACGTCTCACCGAACAGGGCGAGGGCGCCCCAGTCCCTGGCCTGGGGCAGCGTCATGTAGTCCCAGGCGACCGGGAGGTCGGCCCGCAGGGCGTTGTTGGCGACCTGCTCGATCTCACGGACCTGGTCGGGCGCGAGGGCGTTCAGCCAGCCGAAGTCGAGACGGAGGTAGCCAGGGCGGTTGTAGGAGCCGGACTGCAGCGCAGTGGGCCCGAGCACCTCGCGCAGGGCCGCGTGGATCACGTGGGTGCCCGAGTGCGCCTGGCGGGCGCCGGTGCGCCAGTCCGGGTCGACCCGGGCGTGCAACAGGGACGCGTCGGCCGGCAGCTCGCCGTCGACGACCCGCACCTGGTGGACCACCAGGCCGCGGACCGGACGCTGGACGTCGAGCACCTCGAGCGTGCCGCCCTCGAACTCGATGACCCCCGCGTCGGCCACCTGGCCACCGGACTCGGCGTAGAACGGCGTGCGGTCCAGGACCAGCTCACCGATCTCACCGGCGCCGAGCGAGGTGACCGCCGCTCCCTCGCGCAGCAGCGCCAGCGGGCGCGACTCGGTCTCGAGCGTCTCGTAGGCGAGCCACTCGGTGGGACCGTTGGCGTCGAGGATGCCGCGGTAGACGCCGGTGTCGGCGTGGTGGCCCTTCTTGGAGCGCGCGTCGGCCTTGGCGCGCTCGCGCTGCTCGCCCATCAGCTGCCGGAACCCCGGCTCGTCGACGGCGAGACCGGCCTCGGAGGCCATCTCCAGGGTCAGGTCGATCGGGAAGCCGAAGGTGTCGTGCAGCGCGAAGGCCTTGTCGCCCGAGATCGTGGTCGAGCCGGCCTTCTTCACCTCGACGGCCGCCAGGTCGAAGATCTGGGTGCCCGCCTGGAGGGTCTTGCGGAAGGCCTCCTCCTCGGCGAAGGCGACCTGCGCGATGCGGTCCCAGCCGGTCACCAGCTCGGGGTAGCTCTCGCCCATCCGGTCGCGCGAGACCGGCAGCAGCTCGGGCAGCGCCGGGGCGTCGTACCCGAGCAGGCGGACGTTGCGGACCGCGCGGCGCAGCAGGCGGCGCAGGACGTAGCCGCGGCCCTCGTTGCCGGGGGTGACGCCGTCGCTGATCAGCATCAGTGAGCTGCGGACGTGGTCGGCGATGACCCGGAACCGGACGTCGTCGATGTCGGCGCCCGCAGCACCGGAGGCGCCGGCGCCGTACTTCTTGCCGGTCAGCTCCTCGGCCCGCTCGATGACGGGGAAGATGACGTCGGTCTCGTACATGTTGTTCTTGCCCTGGAGCAGGTAGGCGACCCGCTCCAGGCCCATGCCGGTGTCGATGTTCTTGCTCGGCAGCGGCCCGGCGATGTCGAAGTCGTCCTTGGCGCGGACGGCGCTGAGCTCCTCCTGCATGAAGACGAGGTTCCAGATCTCCAGGAACCGGTCCTCGTCGGCCTCGGGGCCACCGTCGGCGCCGAACTCGGGACCACGGTCGATGTAGATCTCGCTGCAGGGACCACCGGGGCCGGGCACGCCCATGTTCCAGTAGTTGTCCTTCAGCCCACGCGGCTGGATGCGCTCGTCCGGCAGGCCGGCGATCCGCTTCCACGCATCGCGCGCCTCGTCGTCCTCGGGCAGCACGGTCACCCAGACGGTCTCCGGGTCGAACCCGAAGCCACCGTCGGCCTGGTCGCCGGTGATCAGCTCCCAGGCGTACTGGATCGCGCCTTCCTTGAAGTAGTCGCCGAACGAGAAGTTGCCGTTCATCTGGAAGAACGTGCCGTGCCGCGTGGTCTTGCCGACCTCCTCGATGTCGAGGGTCCGCACACACTTCTGGACGCTGGTCGCGCGCTTGTACGGCGGCGTCTCCTGGCCGAGGAAGTACGGCTTGAAGGGCACCATGCCGGCATTGACGAACAGCAGGTTGGGGTCGTCGAGCAGCAGCGAGGCCGACGGGACGACCGTGTGGCCGCGGGCCTCGAAGTGCGCGAGGAACCGGGAGCGGATCTCCGCGCTGCTGAGGTACCGGTCCGGCGTCGCCGTCATCGTGGGCCATCCTTCGTCGTGGGGTTCGGGGCGGCCAGGGAGGCCGTCATGGTGCTGCTCTTCTCGAGCGCGGTGGGCGGGTCGGCCCTCCGCGGTCCAGCCTCCAGAGCACGGAAGTGCTCACGCAACTGGCTTTCGGCGTCCACCTGGCCCTGGACGACCTCGTCGCGGAACATCCGTGCGCCCACGAAGGCCGCACCGATCCGGTCGCGCATCCCGTCGGGCGTGAACGCCTCGGCGATCCGGCGTACCCGGACCATGCCGTAGACGCCCGCTGCGGCGCCGGCGGTGAACCAGAGTCCTGCCTTCACCCGGACACCTCGATGCCGGAGCGCTGGCGTGACTCCCAGTCACGACGGGCCGCCTTGAGCATGACCTTGCGCTCCTTGCGCGACCTCTTGACCTCGCGCTTCATCTCGAAGCGGATCCGGTTGCGCACCTCGGGCGAGAGCGCGCGACGCAGTCCCGCAGCGAGGGCGGCGGTCTTGATCACGCTCTCGCGCAGCAGGATGTCGGCGAACTGGGGAGCCGGGAGGATCCGCGCGGGAACGCTCGGACCGCGCTCCTTGGCCAGGTCGGTGATGAGGTACTCGCGGTCGTCGACCACGGCCACCGGGACCCGCACCCGGGTCTCGACGGCACTCGCCTGCGCCCGCAGCTGCACCTCGAGCCCGGTCAGCTGCTGGCGCAGCGCGTCGGCGTCACTCGCCGCCGCGGCGAGCAGCTCCTCGGTGTGCCGGCGAGCCTGGCGCAGCGACCTCTGGAGCCAGAGGACGGCGCCGGTCAGGACCACGAGGCCGAGCACCGTCAGCACGGCCAGCCCATCGGGTACGGCGAGGAGGCTGGTCACGGTCGACAAGCCTACTTCCCCCGGATGATGCGGCGAACTCGCTCCCACCGTTGTTTCACCGTCGCCTCGGCGCCCAGCTCGGTCGGGCGGTAGTAGGCCGCGTCGACGACGACGTCGGGCGCGTACTGCTGCGCAGCGACGCCGTACGGCGCGTCGTGGGCGTAGATGTAGCCCTGGCCGTGTCCGAGCGTCTTGGCGCCGGCGTAGTGCGCGTCGCGCAGGTGCGGCGGGACCTGACCGATCTTGCCGGCGCGCACGTCGGCGATCGCCTCGAAGATCGCGGTCGTGACGGCATTCGACTTCGGGGCCACCGCGAGCGCGATCGTGGCGTGGGCGAGCGTGAGCTGCGCCTCGGGCATCCCGATCAGCTGCACCGTCTGGGCGGCCGCCACGGCGGTCGCCAGGGCCGTGGAGTCCGCGAGACCGATGTCCTCGCTGGCCAGGATCATCAGCCGACGCGCGATGAAGCGCGGGTCCTCCCCCGCCTCGATCATCCGGGCGAGGTAGTGCAGCGCAGCGTCGGCGTCCGACCCGCGCACCGACTTGATGAACGCGCTGACCACGTCGTAGTGCTGGTCGCCGTCGCGGTCGTAGCGCACCGCAGCCTGGTCGGCCGCCGTCTCCGCCGTCTCCACGTCGATGGTGGTGGTGCCCTTGGACCGGGCTGCACCCGCGGCGGCCTCGAGGTAGGTCAGCGACCGGCGCGCGTCGCCACCCGCGAGGCGCACCAGGTGACTGCGGGCCTCGTCGTCGAGCTCGAGCTCGCCACCGAGACCGCGCTCGTCGGTGACGGCCAGGTCGAGCACGGCGCCGATGTCGGCGTCGGTGAGTGGCTGGAGTCGCAGCAGCAGGCTGCGCGAGAGCAGCGGGGAGATGACGCTGAACGACGGGTTCTCGGTGGTCGCGGCGACCAGGGTCACCCAGCGGTTCTCCACCCCGGGGAGCAGCGCGTCCTGCTGCGCCTTGCTGAACCGGTGCACCTCGTCGACGAAGAGGACCGTCTCCTCCCCCGTCGCCACCAGGTCGCGGCGAGCGGAGTCGATGGCCGCCCGCACCTCCTTGACGCCGGCGGAGACCGCCGAGACCTCCACGAAGCGACGCCCGGTCTGCTGGCTGATGATCGAGGCGATCGTCGTCTTGCCCGTGCCCGGCGGACCCCACAGGAGCAGCGACAGCGACTGGTCGCCCTCCACGAGCTGGCGCAGGGGCGATCCGGGCGCCCTCAGGTGCGCCTGGCCGACGAGCTCCTCGAGGCCACGCGGGCGCATGCGTACGGCGAGGGGCGCCGCCGCGTGCACGGCGTCCGAGAGCGACCCGCCGGACGGCGTACCCCTGCTGGAAGGGGTGTCGAACAGCTGGGGCTCGTCATCCACGACTCGACCCTATCCGCGTGGTCCCTACGCGCGACCGATGGACTTGGCGTCGAGGTCGAACCAGGTGTCGGCGTAGCCGGGCTGGTCGACCAGGTCGTTGCTCGGGCTCACGCCCGGGTCCGGGAGACCCTCGCCGTTGACACCCAGCAGGCCGGTGGTGAGCGGCTCGCGCGGGTGCTCCCCGAGGCGACCCGGGAAGTGGCAGGCGACCTTGTGGCGGCGGCCGATCTGCATCAGGGGCGGCTCGTGCTTCGAGCAGATCTCCTGGGCGATCGGGCAGCGGGTCCGGAACCGGCAACCCGACGGCGGGTCGATCGGGCTCGGCACGTCGCCCTGGAGCTGGATCCGCTCACGTCGACCGCCCGTGGCGGCCTGGCGCACGTCCGGCACGGCCGAGAGCAGCGCCTGCGTGTAGGGGTGGTGGGCATTGCCGTAGATCGAGTCGCGGTCGCCGATCTCGACGATCTTGCCGAGGTACATCACTGCGATCTCGGGGCAGAAGTGCCGCACCACCGCGAGGTCGTGGGCGATGAAGAGGAACGCGATGTTGAACTCGCGCTGCAGGTCCTGGAGCAGGTTGACGACCTGCGCCTGGATCGACACGTCGAGGGCCGACACCGGCTCGTCCGCCACGATCACCTTCGGGCGCAGGGCGAGCGCGCGGGCGATCCCGATGCGCTGGCGCTGGCCGCCGGAGAACTCGTTGGGATAGCGGTTGTAGTGCTCCGGGTTGAGGCCGACGACCTCGAGGAGCTCCTGGACCCGCTTGAGGGTCTGGTTCTTCGGCACCACGTCGTGGATCCGCAGCGGCGCGCCGACGATCGCGCCGACCGTGTGGCGCGGGTTCAGCGAGCTGTACGGGTCCTGGAAGATCATCTGGATCTCGCTGCGCATCGCCTTGAGGTTGCGCGCGGAGATGGTGGCGAGGTCCTGACCGCCGTAGTGGATCGAACCCGACGTCGGCTTGTAGAGGCGGGTGATCGCCCGGCCGGTGGTCGACTTGCCGCAGCCCGACTCCCCCACGAGTCCCAGGGACCCGCCCTCAGGCAGCACGAACGAGACGCCGTCGACGGCCTGGACGTCGCCGACCTTGCGGCGCACCAGACCGGTCGCGTGGACCGGGAAGTACATCCGGAGGTTCTCGACCGTCAGCACCGGTGGCGCGGTCGGGTCGAGCTCCGCGGCGGAGTTGCCCGACACCTCCTCGAAGGAAGGCGCCTCGCCCCCGCCGGGGACCGTGACCGGCTCTGCTTCAGACACGCTCAGGCCTCCTTGGCCAGTTCGGGGGCGATCTCCGGGAGCACCTTGATCTCATAGATCCGGTCCGGGTTCGCCAGGTGGCACCGCTTGAGGTGGCCGGGACGCGCACTGGCCTCGAGGTCCGGGAGGACCGTCGTGCACAGCTGGCCGGGCACCTCGTCGCGGAAGCCGCACCGCGGGTGGAACGCACATCCGGTCGGCGGGTTGAGCAGGCTGGGCGGGTTGCCCGGGATCGGCACCATCCGCGCGTTCGTGTCAGCAGTCAGGTTCGGGACGCTCGAGAGCAGGCCCCACGTGTACGGCATCTCGGGGTGGGTGAGCACCTCGTTGCAGGGGCCGTACTCGACGGCACGGCCGCCGTACATGACCAGCACGTCGTCGGCCATCTCCGCCACGACACCGAGGTCGTGGGTGATGATGATGACCCCGGTGTTGAACTCCTTCTGGAGGTTGCCCAAGAGGTCGAGGATCTGGGCCTGGACCGTCACGTCGAGTGCGGTCGTCGGCTCGTCGGCGATCACCAGCGTCGGGTCGTTGATCAGCGCCATCGCGATCATCGCGCGCTGCCGCATGCCACCCGAGAACTGGTGGGGGTAGGCGTCGTAGCGACGGTCCGGCTGCGGGATGCCGACCAGCTCGAGCATGTCGACGACGCGGCTGCGGGCTGCCTTGCGGCCGACCTTGTTGTGGACCCGGTAGGCCTCGGCGATCTGGGCCCCGACGGAGTAGTACGGGTGCATCGCGGACAGCGGATCCTGGAAGATCATCGCGATGTCCTTGCCGCGGTGCAGGCGCATGTCCTCGTTGGACAGGGTCAGCAGGTCGACGCCGTCGAGACGGATCTCGCCGCTGACCTTGGCGCTGGTGCCGCGGTGGAGACCAAGGATCGCCGAGCTGGACACGGACTTGCCGGACCCGGACTCACCCACGATGCCGAGGGTCTTGCCCCGGGCCAGGGTGAAGGACAGGCCGTCGGTGGCCTTGACGATGCCGTCGCTCGTCGGGAAGTGGACCTTGAGGTCGTCGACCTCGAGGAAGGGTGCCGGGGTGCCGGACGTGGTCAGGGACGCAGTCACTGTCTCGTTCCCTTCCTACCCGAGCCGCACTCGGGGATCGATGAAGGCGTAGGCGATGTCGACGATGATGTTCATGAGGATCACGAACGCTCCTGCCACGAGCACCACGCCGATGATCGTCGGCAGGTCCCAGGCGTTGGAGGCATCGACGGTCAGGGAGCCGAGGCCGGGATAGGCGAAGACGCGCTCGGTGATGATCGCTCCGCCGAGTAGGCCGGCGAAGTCGAGACCCGTCATCGTGACGAGCGGGGTCAGCGCCGCGCGCAGGCCGTGCTTGAACAGGACCGTGCGCCCCTTCAGGCCCTTGGCCCGGGCGGTGCGGATGTAGTCCTCGGACAACGACTCGAGGACGAAGGCACGGGTGATGCGGACATAGCTGGCGAGGAAGACCAGCGCCAGGGTGAAGGACGGCAGGAAGAGGTTGCCGAACCAGGCGCCCACTCCCCCTTCGGCAATGGGCGTGTAGGCCGGGTAGGCCAGCAGGCCCCACTTGACGACGACGTACTTCAGGAAGAAGACCGCGATGAAGAAGGTGGGGAAGGCGAACGCGATCAGGGTCAGGCCGACGATCCCGCGGTCGATGATCGACCCCTTCGTGATCGCCGACATGATGCCGAGCAGGACGCCGAAGAAGAGCCAGATGACGACCGCCAGCACGGCCAGGGAGATGGTGACCGGAGCCGCTTCGGTGAGCAGCTCGTTGACGGTCTTCGCATTGAACTGGGAGTAGCCCAGGCAGGGGGCCGTGCAGTCGGTGACGATCTCGGGTGCGGCGGCACGCAGCTCGGGGTCGAGCGGGTACTTGCGTCCCTCGACGACACCCCTCACGAAGCTGCCCCACTGGGCGTAGAACGGCTTGTCGTAGCCGAGCGCCTTCTCGGTCACCGCGATCTGCTGCTCGTTGCAGATCTTCCCGCAGGCCAGACGGGCCTGGTTGACGGGCGCTGCGAAGAACAGCATGAACGTGACCAGCGTCAGCGTCAGAAGCAGCACCACTCCGATCACGCATCGGCGCGCGGCATATGCCCACATGTTCGGGTACTCCACCCTCTGTCTCGGTCGACGTGTGTGTCGTGCCCGCCGCACGCCCGATCGGGGCGGCTGGGCAGGGCTGGGTGGGCGCCTCGCGGCGCCCACCCAGCCGTCAGCCAGCAGTCAGAGCCTGCTGACCTCTGTCACTACTTGGTCTCGACCCCGATCAGGCCGAGCTCCGGGTAGGCCGACGACGCGGCCGTGGTGGTGAAGCCGGTGACCTTCGAGCCGAAGAGCCAGTTGAACTTCGTGATCTCGAGCGGCATGTAGGCGAACTCCTCGCCCAGGACCTTGTCGGCGTCCTGGAGCTTGGCGACCTGGTCCTCGACCGTCGAGGCGTTGGCGGACTCGTCGACGAGAGCCTCGAACGCGTCCGACTGGTAGCAGCCGTAGTCGTTGCCACAGGTGGCGTCGGAGAAGTTCGGGCGGCTGTCGAAGAGCGGCGGCAGGACCGTCGACATCGACGGCCAGTCAGCACCCCATCCGGCCCAGAGGACGTCGGAGTCCTTGTTCGGCGTCGCAGCCACGTCGTAGTACGTGTCCTGCAGACCGTCCAGGGTCACCTTGAAGCCAGCCGCGTCCCAACCCTCCTTGATGATCGCCATCGCCTTGTCGGCGGTGGGCGTCTTCGGGTAGCTGAGCTTGATCGGGTACGGCGTCTTCACGCCGGCCTCGGCGAGCAGCGCCTTGGCCGCAGCCGGGTCACCGTCGTTGTTGTTGTCCTCGGCGAACGCCGGGTTGTCCTGCGAGCCGGACACACCGGGGTTGACGATCGTCTCGGCCGGAGCCGCAGTCCGCTCGCCACCGAGGGCCTTGACGTAGCCGTTCAGGTTCAGCGAGACGGCGAGCGCCTTCTTGACCTTGACGTCCGTGATGCGCTTGGCGTTCGGCACCAGGTAGGAGTTGTACGGCGAGAGGACGTTGAGGTAGCGCTTCTCGACCTCACCGGTGATCTTCGGGAACTGCGGCGGCGAGACGCGAGCGTTGGTGATCGCGTACTGGTCGTTGCCGGAGTTCTTGATCAGGCGGTCGTTGAAGAGCTCGCCAGCGGTGTCAGAGTTGTTGATCTGCCACTCGATGACGTCCGGAAGGGCGAGACGCAGCTCCTCCGGCTTGTCGGTCTTGACGTCGTACTGGTCGTTGCGGACCAGCGTGGCGCCCTTGTCCTTGTCCCAGACACCGCCCTCGACCTTGTACGGGCCGTTGGACAGGACGTTCCACTTGCCCTTGTCGCCCTCGTCAGAGGCCTCCTTGTAGGGGTCGACCATCATCATGCCGGCCGCAGCCTGCGGGAAGTCGGCCCACGGCTTGTTGAAGCGGAACGTGACCGTCTTGCCCTCACAGCTGACAGCGTCCTCGAACGCAGCCTGCTGCTCGGCAGTGGCCTTGTAGGGGCCCGGGTAGTCCTCCACGTCGATGTAGCTGAGCGTGTAGTTCGGGCCACCGATGATGACGTCGTTGGCGAAGACGCGGCTCGTGCCGTACTGGACGTCCTCACAGGTGACGTCGGAGCCGTCCTCCCACTTGACGCCGTCCTTCAGCGTGAACTTCCAGACCTTGCCGCCTTCGCTGGCAGTGCCGGTGTCCGTCGCCAGGTCGGCGACCGGGGTGTTGGCCACCTCGGGGTCCTCCGACATCGGGAACGCCACGAGGCCGCGGTAGAGCACGCGACGCCAGTTGGCGAGCTGGACGCCGTAGTAGATGCGCTGCGGGTCCGCCGCCTCGAAGGGGAAGGCCTGCAGGTAGTACAGGGTCCCACCCTTGGATGCGGTGGCCTCGGACTTGCCGCCCGGGCCATCGCTGTCCCCGCCACCACAGGCGGCCAGGGTCATGCCCAAGGCTGCTGCGGCACCAGCCGCGACTGCCTTCTTCAGATTCATACCCATTTGCTTCCTCCTAGGATGTGCGGCGCACGGCGCGGCACGTTCGTCGACGAGGTGTCGGCGAAGTCGGTCGGGATGGTGCGGGTCATCGCTGCGCCTTGGGGTCCAGGGCGTCGCGGACTCCGTCCCCGAGAAGGTTGAAGCTGACGACGATGATCGCGATCAGCAACGCGGGGAAGAAGAAGTAGAGGAACTCGGTGTCGGCGTAGCTCAGCGAGAGCGTCAGCACGTTGCCGAGCGTCGGGGTGGGCTCACCGATGCCGATGCCGAGGAACGAGAGCGCCGCCTCGGCCGACACGAACGCCGGCATCATCAGCGTGAAGGTCACCAGGATCGGCGCCCAGAGGTTCGGCAGGATCTCGCGGAAGTAGATCCGGCGGCGCGAGGCGCCCATCATCTTCGCGGCCTCGACGAACTCGCGCTCCCGGATCGAGAGCACCTGACCTCGCACGATCCGGGCGATGCCCGTCCAGCCGAAGATGCCCAGCACCACGATGACGTAGATCGCCGCACTGGAGTTCTGGCTCTCGATCCCGACCGTCTCGCGGATGAAGGCGAGACCGACGGTGGACAGCGCCAGCAGCATCAGGGTCTGCGGGAAGGCCAGCGTGAGGTCGATGATCCGGCCGATCACCATGTCGACCCAGCCACCGGCTGCGCCCGACACGATGCCGAGGACGACGCCGAGGACCATCGCGATCATCGTCGCCGAGATCGCGATGAAGAGCGAGAACGTCGTGCCGTACCAGAGGCGCGAGAGTGCGTCGCGGCCGATGCCCGGCTCGAGACCGAGCCAGTGGTTGCCCGACATGCCGCCGAACTTGCCGATCGGGTAGCTGAACTCGTCGAGCAGGTCGGTGTTGGTGCCGTAGGGGTCCAGGACGCCGAACTTCACCAGGAACGGTGCAGCGATCGCGGCGACCATGAAGAGCAGGACGACGACCGCAGAGATCATCGTGAGCTTGTCCTTGCGCAACCGCGAGAGCGCCAGCTGCGTCGGCGACTTGCTCGCGACCTCGCCGGCAACGGTCTCCGGCGTCGCAGTGGGATCAATCTGATGGCTGTCCAGATCGCTGCTCGGAACAGTCATTCCCACCTCATCACGTCGAGACTTCCGTTACGGCGAGCCGGGTCGTCTGGCCCCGGCACCGCAGGCGACATTAGGCGCAGCGGTTGCGCCAAAGCGATAGCGACGCGGTAACGGTTTGGTCTCGACGGCCGGTAAAACCTACCGGCGTCGAGGCTCAGGCGCCGGTTTCGTCCTCCGGACGGGCGTCGACACCGGCTTCCTTGCGCTGCTCGGGCGTGATGGGTGCCGGTGCTGCGGTCAACGGGTCGTAGCCGCCACCGGACTTCGGGAACGCGATGACCTCGCGGATCGAGTCCACCTTGGCCAGCATCGCGACGATCCGGTCCATGCCCACGGCGATGCCACCGTGCGGCGGGGCGCCGAACTTGAAGGCGTCGAGCAGGAAGCCGAACTTCTCCTGGGCCTCCTCCTCGCCGATGCCCATGACCGAGAAGACACGCTTCTGGACGTCCTCGCGGTGGATCCGGATCGAGCCGCCACCGAGCTCGCTGCCGTTGCAGACGATGTCGTAGGCGTAGGCCAGCGCGCTGCCGGGGTCGGTGTCGAAGGTGTCCGCGAACTCCGGCTTGGGGCCGGTGAAGGCGTGGTGGACGGCCGTCCAGGCACCCGCGCCGACAGCGACGTCACCGGAGGCGACGGCGTCGGAGGCGGGCTCGAACATCGGCGCGTCGACGACCCACGTGAACGCGAAGGCGTCCTCGTCGATGAGGCCACCACGACGGCCGATCTCCAGGCGGGCCGCGCCGAGCAGCGCGCGGCTCGACTTGGTCGCACCGGCGGCGAAGAAGATGCAGTCCCCCGGCACGGCGCCGACATGGGCGGCCAGACCGGCCCGCTCGGCGTCGGAGAGGTTCTTGGCGACCGGTCCCCCGAGCTCGCCGTCCTCGGCGACCAGGACGTAGGCCAGGCCCTTGGCGCCACGCTGCCTGGCCCAGTCCTGCCAGGCGTCGAGCTTCTTGCGGGGCTGGCTCGCGCCGCCCGGCATGACCACGGCGCCGACGTACTCGGCCTGGAAGACCCGGAAGGTCGTCTCCTTGAAGTAGTCCGTGCACTCGACGAGCTCGTTGCCCATCCGCAGGTCGGGCTTGTCGGAGCCGAAGCGAGCC
Organism: Nocardioides sp. Root190; assembly: GCF_001428565.1. GTDB lineage: Bacteria > Actinomycetota > Actinomycetes > Propionibacteriales > Nocardioidaceae > Nocardioides. Next base: position 368,843 of record NZ_LMIA01000012.1, read on the forward strand.
ATCGCCTCGGCGTAGGTCATCCGCGGAAGCGGACGCGGGATCTCGTAGTCGATCTGGGCCCACATCTGTGCGAGGACGTCCTCCATGAGGGCGATGACGTCCTCCTGGTCGACGAAGCTCATCTCGATGTCGAGCTGGGTGAACTCGGGCTGCCGGTCGGCGCGGAAGTCCTCGTCGCGGTAGCAGCGCGCGATCTGGTAGTAGCGCTCGAGGCCACCGACCATCAGGAGCTGCTTGAAGAGCTGGGGGCTCTGCGGCAGGGCGTACCAGCTGCCGGGCGCCAGGCGTGCCGGCACCAGGAAGTCGCGGGCACCCTCGGGGGTGGACCGCGTCAGCGTCGGGGTCTCGACCTCGACGAAGCCGTGCTGGTCGAGCACGTCGCGGGCAGCCTTGTTGATCCGGCTGCGCAGGCGGATCGCGGCGGCCGGGCCGCTGCGGCGCAGGTCGAGGTAACGGTGCTTGAGCCGCACCTCCTCGCCGACGTCGACGTGGTCGCTGATCGGGAACGGCAGCGGTGCCGCCGCGTTGAGCACCTCGACGGAGGTCGCGACGATCTCGATCGCGCCGGTCGGCAGGTTGGGGTTCTCGTTGCCCTCCACGCGCGCGACCACCTCACCGGTGATCTTGAGGCAGAACTCCGCACGCAGGCTGTGCGCCACGGCCTCGTCGCGGATGACGACCTGGACGATGCCGCTGGCCTCGCGCAGGTCGATGAAGGCCACACCACCGTGATCGCGACGATTGGCCACCCACCCGGCGAGGGTGACGGTCTGGCCGACGTGCTCGGCGCGCAACGCGCCGGCGTCCTGGGTGCGGATCACTGGGATTCCCCTTCGGTGGTGGCTTCGGTGGTGGCTTCTGTGGTGACGCTGACGACCTGCGGACGCAGGTCCTGGCTCGGAGGCTGCCATGTCGCCGGATCAGCGGCGACCTGGTTTCCCGAGCGGATGTCCTTGACCTCGTTGGTGCCGTCGTCCTGACGGAACCAGACGTACGGGATGCCGCGACGCTCCGCGTGGCGGATCTGCTTGCCGAACTTGGCCGCCGTGGGGGCGACCTCGCACGGGATGTCGCGGGCGCGCAGCGCCGTGGCGACGACGTCGGCCTCGGCACGGGAGTCCTCGTTAGTGACGGCGACGAGGACGACGCTCGGGACCGAGCGGTCGGCCGTCAGCAGACCCCGCTGCACCAGCGGGACGAGCACGCGGCTGACGCCGAGGGAGATGCCGACGCCGGGGTACGTCGTACGGCCGTCGCTCGCGAGGGCGTCGTAGCGGCCACCCGAGCAGATCGATCCGAGCGACTCATAGCCGTCGAGGCGGGTCTCGAAGACCGTGCCGGTGTAGTAGTCCAGGCCGCGGGCGATCGACAGGTCGGCCACGATGCGCGCCGTCGCCGTCGCCAGGGGTGCGCAGGCGCGGACCAGCGTCGCCAGCTCGTCGAGTCCCTCGTCGAGCAGGTCGTGGCTGACACCCAGGTCGCGGACCCGGTCGACGAAGGAGTCGTCGGTCGTACGGATCGTGGCCAGCGCCAGGGCCTTGTCGGCCTGCTCGGCGGTGATGCCCGCCTCGTCGAGCAGCAGGGTGTGCACCTTGGCGGGATCGAGCTTGTCCAGCTTGTCGACCAGCCGCATGACCTCGTCGATGCCAGCGGCGTCGACGCCGAGACCGGCGTAGAAGCCCTGGATCAGCTTGCGGTTGTTGACCTGCAGCCGGAAGCCGGGCAGGCCGATGGAGTCGGGATCGGCGAGGCGGCTCAGTGCCTCCAGCATCACCCGCGCGATCTCCACGTCGTGGTGGAACGGCAGGTCGTCCCGACCGACGATGTCGATGTCGGCCTGGGTGAACTCGCGGAAGCGGCCCTCCTGGGGCCGTTCGCCGCGCCACACCTTCTGGATCTGGTAGCGCCGGAAGGGGAACTCGAGCTTGCCGGCGTTCTCCAGCACGTAGCGGGCGAAGGGCACCGTGAGGTCGAAGTGGAGCCCGATGCCCTTGTCCTTGCCCGCACTCTCCTCCTGCAGGCGCCGAAGGACGTAGACCTCCTTGGAGGTGTCCCCCTTGCGGAGCAGCTGGTCGAGCGGTTCGACGGCGCGGGTCTCGATGTTGGCGAAGCCGTGGAGCTCGAAGGTGCGGGCGAGGGTCGCCGTCACCTCCTGCTCGACGTAGCGCTGGGCAGGCAGGAACTCGGGGAATCCGCTGAGCGGAGTGGGCTTGGCCATCGGTCCTGTCACAGTCCTCGGGTGACCCGGCCGGCATCGCCGGAGTCCACCAGGTCGAGAAGGTAGGGGTTGGTGGCACGCTCGCGGCCGATCGAGGTCTGCTCACCGTGTCCGGGCAGCACCACGATGTTGTCGGCCAGCGGCAGCACCTTGCTCGCTAGCGAGCGGAGCATGGCGGCGTGGTCGCCTCCGGGCAGGTCCGTGCGCCCGATCGACCCCTGGAAGAGCAGGTCGCCGGAGAACATCAGCTCGGAGATGTCCGGCCCGGAGAGGTCGTCCCACGGCGTGCGGAAGGTGACCGACCCGGCCGTGTGGCCCGGCGTGTGGTCGACCACGAAGCGCAGCCCGGCGAGCTCCAGCTCGGCACCGTCGGCCAGCTCGGCGACGTCGTCGGGCTCGGTGAACTGGTAGTCGCCACCGAGCAGCATGCTGGCGCTCTCCGGCGAGAGCCCGGCCATCGGGTCGGTCAGCAGGTGCCGGTCCCCCGGATGGATCCACGCAGTGGCGTCGTACGCACCGGCGACCGGCGTCACGGACCACATGTGGTCGATGTGGCCGTGGGTCAGCAGCACCGCGACGGGCTTGAGCCCGTGCTCGCGCACCACGTCGGCGACACCGCTCGCAGCATCCTTGCCGGGGTCGATGACGACGCACTCAGAGCCCGGTCCGGTCGCCGCGACATAGCAATTGGTGGCCCATGGTCCAGCGGGGAAGGCGGCGATCAACACCGACCCAGACTATCGGTGGCTGGACCTTTGATTAGCATGGGCCACTGTGACTACCTCTGACTGGGGCCGCGTCGACGACGACGGCACCGTCTACGTGAAGACAGCCGACGGCGAGCGGTCGGTCGGGCAGATGCCTGACGCGACTCCCGAGGAGGCGTTGGCGTTCTACACGAAGCGCTATGACGCCCTCGCCCTGGAGGTCGATCTGCTCCACAAGCGGGTCATCTCCGGGGTTCTCTCGCCCGAGGAAGCCATCTCCTCGATCAAGCTCGTTCGCGAGTTCCTGGTCGACGTGAACGCGGTCGGCGACCTCATCGCGCTGACCCGCAGACTCGACGAGCTCGGGCCGGTGATCGCCACGCAGCGCGATGCGCGCAAGGCGGTCAAGGCGCAGCGCGCCGCGGAGGCGCGGGCCGAGAAGGAGAAGCTCGCGGTCGAGGCCGAGAAGATCGCGACCGGCCGCGACTGGCGCAACGGCGCCAACCGGCTCCGCGAGCTCCTCGACGCCTGGAAGCAGCTCCCCCGCATCGACAAGGCAGCCGACGACGAGCTGTGGAAGCGCTTCTCGTCCGCCCGCTCGGCGTACACCAAGACGCGCAAGGCGCACTTCGCCGAGCAGGACGAGCGGCGCGAAGGTGCCCGCGGCATCAAGGAGCGCCTCGCCAAGGAGGCCGAGGACCTCGCGACCTCGACCGACTGGGGCCCCACCTCGGGCCGCTACCGCGACCTGATGCGGGACTGGAAGGCGGCCGGCCCGGCACCCAAGGCCGTCGACGACGCGCTCTGGCAGCGCTTCCGCGGCGCCCAGGACACGTTCTTCGGTGCCCGTGACGCCGCCAACGCCGCCCTCGACTCCGAGTTCGCGGCCAACGCCGAGGTCAAGGAGGCCCTGCTCGTCGAGGCCGAGGCCATCCTCGGGCCGCTCGCCTCCACCGGCGACCTCGCGGCAGCAAAGGCTGCCTTCCGCCTCGTCGCCGACAAGTGGGACGAGGCCGGCAAGGTCCCCCGCGAGCGGATCAAGGACCTCGAGGGCCGCATGCGTGCCGTCGAGCAGACGATCCGCAAGGCCGAGGACGAGCAGTGGAGTCGTTCGGACCCGGAGAAGTCCGCGCGCGCCGACGACATGGTCACCAAGCTCGAGACCGCGATCGCCGAGGCCGAGGCCAAGCTCGAGGCTGCTCGGAGCCGTGGCGACGAGAAGCGGGTCCGCGAGCTGGAGGACAACCTCGAAGGACGTCGCTCGTTCCTGGAGATGGCGAAGCGGGCGGCTCAGGACTACAGCTGACGCCCCGGCGCATGAATCCCCGGACACACCCGGGGATTCATGCGCTTGTCAGTGGGTCACCCGGTAGGCGTCGAACACACCCGGGACCGTCCGGACGGCGGCGAGCACGGTGTCGAGGTGCTTGGCGTCGGCCATCTCGAACGTGAAGCGGGACTTGGCGACACGGTCGCGTGAGGTCGTCAGGTTGGCCGAGAGGATGTTCACGTGCGCGTCCGACAGCACCATGGTGATGTCGGACAGCAGCCGGGAGCGGTCGAGCGCCTCGACCTGGATGTTGACCAGGAAGGTCGACTGACCGGTCGGCGCCCATTCGACCTCGACGAGCTTCTCAGGCTGGCCCAGCAGGCTCTCGGCGTTCGTGCAGTCCTTCCGGTGGACCGAGACGCCGTCGCCCTTGGTGACGAAGCCGAGGATCGAGTCCGGCGGGACCGGCGTGCAGCACTTGGCGAGCTTGACCCAGACGTCGGGCGCGCCAGTGACCATGACGCCGGAGTCGCCGCTGGTGGGGCGTCCCGAGCGCCGGCCGCGACCGGTGATCGTGACGGCCTCGGCGAGGTCCTCCTGTGCTCCCTCGTCGCCCCCGTGGAGCTCGATGACCTTGCGGACGACCGTCTGGGCGCCGAGGTTGTTCTCGCCCACCGCGGCGTACAACGCCTCGACGTCGGCGAGGCGGAAGGCCGAGGCCACGATGCTGAGCGACTCGTGGGTGAGCAGGCGCTTGAGGGGCAGGCCCTCCTTGCGCATCAGGCGGGCGATCTCGCCCTTCCCGCGCTCGATGGCCTCCTCGCGACGCTCCTTGGTGAACCACTGGCGGATCTTGGAGCGGGCCCGCTGGGACTTCACGAAGTTCAGCCAGTCACGTGAGGGGCCGGCGCCCTCGGCCTTGGAGGTGAAGACCTCGACCACGTCGCCGTTCTCCAGCGTCGACTCCAGGGGCACCAGCCGGCCGTTGACGCGCGCACCGATGGTCCGGTTGCCGACCTCGGTGTGGACCGCGTAGGCGAAGTCGACCGGGGTCGAGGCGGACGGCAGCGCGATCACGTCGCCACGTGGGGTGAACACGTAGGTCTCGGTCTGGGTGATCTCGAAGCGCAACGACTCCAGGAACTCGCCCGGGTCCTCGACCTCGCTCTGCCAGTCGAGGAGCTGGCGCACCCAGCTCATGTCGTCCCCGGGCGAAGTAGGGCCGCCGCGCTCTCGGCTGCCCGTGTCGGTGCCGGTGCGGCCGTCCTCCTTGTACTTCCAGTGCGCCGCGACGCCGTACTCCGCGCGACGGTGCTGGGCGAAGGTACGGATCTGCATCTCGACGGGCTTGCCCTGCGGGCCGATCACCGTCGTGTGCAGCGACTGGTACATGTTGAACTTCGGCATCGCGACGTAGTCCTTGAACCGCCCCAGGACAGGGTTCCATCGCGAGTGCAGGACTCCGAGGACGCCGTAGCAGTCGCGGTCCTCCTCGACGAGGATGCGGATGCCGACCAGGTCGTAGATGTCGGAGAAGTCGCGGCCGCCGACGATCATCTTCTGGTAGATCGAGTAGTAGTGCTTCGGTCGACCGGTGACGGTGGCCTTGATCTTGGCCTCGCGCACGTCCTTCTCGACCTGGCTGATGACCTCGGCGAGGAACGAGTCGCGCGACGGAGCCCGATCGGCCACCAGACGCACGATCTCGTCGTAGATCTTGGGGTGCAGGGTCGAGAACGCCAGGTCCTCGAGCTCCCACTTGATGGTGTTCATTCCGAGCCGGTGCGCCAGCGGGGCGTAGATGTCGAGCGTCTCGCGGGCCTTGCGCTCCTGCGTGGACTGCTTCACGAAGCGCAGGGTGCGCATGTTGTGGAGCCGGTCGGCCAGCTTGATGACGAGCACCCGGATGTCGCGGGACATCGCCACGATCATCTTGCGGATCGTCTCGGCGTTGGCCGAGTCGCCGTAGACCACCTTGTCGAGCTTGGTCACGCCGTCGACGAGCCGGGCGACCTCGTCGCCGTACTCACGACGACACTCCTCGAGGGTGTACGACGTGTCCTCGACCGTGTCGTGCAGCAGGGCAGCCACGAGGGTGGGCTCGGTCATCCCGATGCCGGCGAGGATCGTGGTCACCGCGAGCGGGTGGGTGATGTACGGATCGCCGCTCTTGCGCTTCTGGTCGGCGTGCAGGCGCTCCGCCGTCAGGTAGGCGCGTTCGAGGAGCGCGAGGTCTGCCTTCGGGTGGTTGACCCGAACGGCGCGGAAGAGCGGCTCCAGGACGGGATTCAGCGTCTGGCCGCGGTTGCCCATCCGGGCCAGGCGGGCACGCATGCTCCGTCCGCCGGCACCCTCGGTCGCGACGGGACCGGGCGCATCCGCATCCCGCGGTGTCACGCGGGGCGGAATGCGTTCCTCGGTCATTCCCCAAGTCTATGGGGCAGGACGAGGCTGCGTCAGACGGCCAGCAGAGAGGTGACCGACATCGCGTCCACCTGGTCGCGTCCCGACAGGAACGCGAGCTCCATCAGCACTGCGAAGCCGACGACCTCTGCACCGCACCGACGCACGAGCTCGGCGGTCGCCCGAGCCGTGCCGCCGGTGGCGAGCACGTCGTCGACGAGCAGCACCCGCTCCCCCGGAGCGACGGCGTCCTGGTGCAGCTGGAGGACGGCGTCGCCGTACTCCAGGGCATAGGCGACCTCGTGGGTCACGTGCGGGAGCTTGCCCGCCTTGCGCACCGGGACGAACCCGACACCGAGCGCGAGCGCGACCGGGGCGGCGAGGATGAAGCCCCGTGCCTCCATGCCGACGACCTTGTCGACCACGACCCGACCGTCCGGGTCACGGCCTGCCTCGGCGAGGGCGGCCACGACGGCACCGAAACCGTCAGGATCGGCGAGCAGCGGCGTGATGTCCTTGAACATGATCCCCGGCTCGGGGAAGTCCGGGACGTCGCGCACGAGCCGGGTGAGCGCCTCGACTGCGCGCTCACCCACCGCCGTGTCGCCCATCGCTACTTCTTGCCGCGCTTGGAGCGGGTCTTGCGCTCCGGCTGCTGGCGTCCGGAGCTGCCACGGTCGGACAACGGCCGGCTGCTCTGCGGGACCACTCGTCCGCGTCCGATCGCCTCGCCCTTCGAGCTCTTCCCGAGCGGGACACCCGAGCCGCGCGCAGGGCGCTCGTCCTCGTCGCCCTCAGCCAGCTCGTCCGGCTCTGCGAGGTCCACGCCACCGGTCGCGCCCGTGGCGGGCGTGCCCTCACGGACGGTCGAGGGCACCGCGGCGTAGCGGTCAGCGAGCGCCCGCTGCTTCGCCTTGGCCCGCCGGGCCTGGAGCTGCACCTCGGTCTCGCGCGACTTGATGTGCACCAGGATCCGCGGGGCGAGCACCACCGAGGAGTAGACGCCGACGCCCATGCCGACGAACTGCGCGAGGGCAAGGTCCTGCATGGAGCTCGCGCCCAGCTGGACGGACGTGACGTAGAGGATCACGCCGAGCGGGATCAGGGCCACGATCGCGGTGTTGATGGAGCGCACCAGCGTCTGGTTCACGGCCAGGTTGGCTGCATCGGCGTACGACTGGGTGCTCTTGCGCAGGGTGGTGGTGTTCTCCTTCACCTTGTCGAAGACGACCACCGTGTCGTACAGCGAGAAGCCCAGGATCGCGAGCAGTCCGGTCACGGCGGCAGGCGTCACCTGGAAGCCGGAGAGCGAGTAGACACCGACGGTCAGGATGATGTCGTGGAAGAGAGCGAGGATCGCGGCGACGGACATGCGCCACTCGCGGAAGTAGGCCCAGATGAAGAGCACCACCGCGACCAGGAAGATGCCGATGCCGATGAGCGCCTTCTTCGCGACCTCGGCTCCCCAGCTGGGACCGATGTCCTGGATCGAGAGGTCGCCCTCGTCGATCTGCGGGAACACCTCGTAGACCACCGCGGAGACGTCCGCACGCTGCTCCGCACTGAGGTTCTCCACCTGCAGGGTCAGCGAGGCGTCACCCTCAGTGGTGACGCTCGGGTTCTCGGCGTTCTCGATGCCGGCGTCCGCGACCTCTTCCCTGAGGGTGTCGGCGTTGTCCTGCGTGGCCTGGCCCGCGCCGACCGGCACAGAGAGCGTCGTACCGCCGGTGAACTCCACGCCCATGTTCAGGGGCTTGAGGAACAGCACGGCCACCGCGACGCCCACCAGAAGCAGGGAGGCGGCGTACCAGGTCCACGGCTTGCCGACGAAGTCGATGGACTTGCGCCCCTGGTACAGCTCGTTGCCGAGTCGCGACATCTTGCCCATCAGGCGTTACCTCCGGCGATCGCAGAGCGCGCGGGCGGGGGTGCGTCGGTGCCCAGCGTCTCCTTGCTGAGACCGGACATGCGGTGCCCGGAGTTGAAGAACTTGAAGTGTCCGAGCCACGACACCATGGGCTTGGTGAACCAGAACAGCACTGCGAGGTCGATCAGTGTGGTCAGCCCCAGCGCGAAGCCGAAGCCCTTCACCGCGCCCGTGGCGAACACGTAGAGGATGAAGGCCGACAGCAGCTGCACGGTGTTGGCCGCGACGCGGGTGACCCGTGCTCGGGCCCAGCCCGTCTCGACCGCGACCCGCATCGACTTGCCCTCGCGCATCTCGTCACGGATGCGTTCGAAGAAGATGATGAACGAGTCGGCGGTGACACCGACGGCGATGATCAGTCCTGCGATGCCGGGCAGGGTCAGCGTGAAGCCGGCCGTCTCGCTCAGCAGGAGCACCATCGCGTAGGTGATCGAGGCTGCCACGAAGAGCGAGCTGACCACCACCAGGCCGAGGCCCCGGTAGTAGATGAGGCAGTAGAGCATGACCAGTGCGAGCCCCACGACGAGGGCAGTGAGCCCCGCCTTGAGCTGGTTGCCCGCGAGGGAGGGCCCGATCTCCTCGACCGAGGTCTGCTCGTCGTCGAAGGCGATCGGCAGCGCGCCGAACTTCAGGCTGTTGGCGAGGTCGAGCGAGCTCTGCTCGGTGAAGTTGCCCGAGATGCTCGAGCGGCCGTCGGTGATCACCGCGGTCATGCGGGGGTAGGTGAGCACGACGCCGTCCAGGACGACGGCGAACTGCTCCTCGGTGCCTCGGAACGCGCGGGACACCTTCTCGAAGTCGTCAGCGGCACCCGGGGAACCCTTGGGACGGGCGCGGTCCTTGTCGTTGCCCATCTCGATGCCGACCTCCCAGCCGACGCCGTTCTGCGGCGTTCCGGCGGACGCGTCGTCGAGCTCGGTGCCCTCGATGACCGAGCGGCTGAGCAGGAACTTCATCGTCGGCTGCTCCTTGTCGGGCAGCAGGCAGGCGACGAGCGACTTGTCGGGGTCGTCCTCGATCTCGGCGAGCTTGCCGTCCTCGGCGTTGAGCAGCTGGCCCTTCGGGTCGCAGGTGTACTTCGCGAACTCCGCGATGGAGGCCTGGTCGGGCTGGCGGGACCAGGCGATGTCGTCCTCGACGGTCCACTTCTCGCCGTTGCCGGCGGGGTCGGCCTCGGTGGGCGTGCCCGGCTCGCCCTCGGCGGGCTCACTGGCACCGTCGGTGGGCACCTCGGTGACGGGCGCGTCGGTCGCCGGAGCGTCCGTCGCCGTGTCGCTGGCTGCATCGCTGGCGCCGTCCGTCGGCTCCTCGTCCGCCGCAGCGGAGAGGTCCAGGGGCGCACGGCCGAGGCCGCTCAGCTCGCCCGGCAGTCCACCGCCGGCCGAGGCACACGGGCCCGGGGTGGCGTCAGAGCAGGCGACGAGGCGGAAGCGCAACTGCGCCTGCCGCTTGACGGTCTCCTCGAGCTGGTCGCGGTCGCCGCCCTTGCCGGGGACCTCGACGACGATGTTGTTGCCGCCCTGGGTGGTGACGGCAGCCTCGGCGACACCGGAGCCGTTGACCCGCTGGTCGATGATCCGGCGGGCCTCCTCGAGATTCTCGCTGCTCGGGGCCTCCTCGGTCGTCAGCGTGATCCGGGTGCCGCCCTGGAGGTCGAGTCCCAGTGCGGGCTTCCAGGCGGTCTCACCCTCGTCGGGCGAGGCCTGGGACAACGCGGTGAGGCCGTAGAGCACGGCCATCGCGAGGAAGAAGATGACCAGGTTGCGCCCTGGGCTCGGTCGACGAGCCGCCATGTCAGCGCTCCTCTTCGTGGGAGGTGGATTCGGCAGGAACCTCGGCGTCGACGCCGTGGGACTCCTCGGCTGCCTCAGCAGTGTCGGAGCCGACCTCGCGGCGGACCGAGGAGACCGCACCGCGGACCACCTCGATGATGACGCCGGCGGCGATCTCGAGCTCGAGGGTCTCGTCCGAACTGCCGACGATCGTGCCGAAGATGCCCGAGGTCAGCATCACGTCGTCGCCGACGGAGAGCTGCGACTGGAGCTCGGCCACCTGCTTGCGCTGACGCGAGGCCGGTCGGATGATCAGGAACCAGAAGATGGCAGCGATCGCCACAATCGGCAGCAGGGAAACAACGCCTTCCACAGACAAACCTCTCCAGCGGGGCAGGGGAAAAGCGCCGCCCGACAAGGGTGTGGGCGCGCCGACGGGAAAGTGTAGCCACGGACACCAGTCGGCAGTGGATCGCCGCCTGATCCGACGTGCGGGGCTCAGTCCTCGAAGAGGGTGGGACCCGCTCCGTCAGCAGGGTACGACGGGGCAGCGAGCCCCAGGTGCGCCCAGGCTGCCGGCGTGGCGACCCGGCCGCGCGGGGTGCGCGCGAGGAAGCCGTTGCGGACCAGGAAGGGCTCGGCGACCTCCTCGACGGTCTCGCGTTCCTCACCGACGGCGACCGCCAGGGTCGAGACACCGACCGGTCCCCCGCCGAACCGGCGGCAGAGCACGTCGAGCACACCGCGGTCGAGCCGGTCGAGGCCGAGCTCGTCGACCTCGTACAGGTCGAGGGCTGCCCGGGCGACCGCACGGTCGACGGTGCCGTCCGCGCGCACCTGGGCGTAGTCGCGGACCCGGCGCAGCAGCCGGTTGGCGATGCGGGGTGTGCCCCGCGAGCGACCGGCGATCTCGGAGGAGCCGTCCCGGGTCACCTCGACACCGAGCAGACCGGAGGAGCGCCGCACGATGAGGTCGAGCTCGGCGGGCTCGTAGAACTCGAGGTGGGCGGTGAAGCCGAACCGGTCCCGCAACGGTCCCGGGAGCAGGCCTGCGCGGGTGGTGGCGCCGACGAGTGTGAAGGGCGGGATCTCCAGCGGGATCGCGGTCGCTCCCGGTCCCTTGCCGATGATCACGTCGACCCGGAAGTCCTCCATCGCGAGGTAGAGCATCTCCTCGGCCGGTCGCGACATCCGGTGGATCTCGTCGATGAACAGGATCTCGCCCTCGTTGAGGCCGGAGAGGATGGCGGCGAGGTCGCCGGCATGGGTGATGGCCGGGCCACTGGTGATGCGCAGGGGCGCGGACATCTCGTGGGCGATGATCATCGCGAGGGTGGTCTTGCCCAGGCCCGGAGGACCGGAGAGCAGCACGTGGTCGGGGGCCCTCCCCCGCTGCCTGGCCGCCTCCAGCACGAGACCCAGCTGGTCGCGCACGCGCGCCTGGCCCACGACCTCGTCGAGGCTGCGGGGGCGCAGCGCCGCCTCGACGGCTCGCTCGTCCCCCTCGGCCTCGGCGGCCGTGAGCGAGCGCAGGTGGACCTCCTCGGCCTCCTCGAGCTCGTCCTCGTGGAAGGGCACGGCGATCAGGCCTTCGAGAGCGAGCTCAGGGCCGCGCGCAGCAGCGCACCGACGTCAGGAGACGTGCCGCTCGCCTGGTCGGCGACGGCGTCGACCGCCTTCTCGGCGTCGCGGGGGTTGTAGCCGAGTCCGACCAGTCCCTGGTGCACCTGGTCGCGCCACGGGGCGGCACCGGTCGTCGTACTCGCGTGGGCGACACCGGTCGGCGCACCGATGCGGTCCTTGAGCTCCAGGATGATGCGCTGCGCACCCTTCTGGCCGATGCCGGGCACCTTGGTGAGGGTCTTGACGTCATCGGTCGCGATCGCGGTCCTCACGCCGTCGGGCGAGAGCACTGCAACGATCGCCTGGGCGACCTTCGGCCCGACGCCCGAGGCCGTCTGGACGAGCTCGAAGATGACCTTCTCCTCGTCGTCGGCGAAGCCGTAGAGGGTCATCGAGTCCTCGCGCACGATCATGCTCGTGGGCAACGTGGCCTGGTGGCCGGTGCGCAGCTGGGCGAGGGTGCCGGGCGTGCACATCAGCTCGAGGCCGATGCCACCGACCTCGACCACCGCGCTGGACACGGTCAGGGCTGCGACGTTGCCGCGGACGAACGCGATCATCGGACTCCTCCGGGCTGCCGGGCAGCGGTGGGGCGGGTGCGGGTCGGGCGGGCAGCCGCCAGGGCGGCGTCGATGCGGGCCTGCGAGCCTCCCCGCCAGATGTGGGTGATGGCCAGGGCGAGGGCGTCGGCGGCATCGGCCGGCTTCGGCATGGCGTCGAGACGAAGGATCCGGGTGACCATCGCCCCGACCTGGGCCTTGTCGGCGCGACCGTTGCCGGACACGGCGGCCTTGACCTCGCTCGGGGTGTGCAGCGCGACCGGCAGTCCGCGGCGCGCGGCACAGACCATCGCGATGCCCGCCGCCTGAGCGGTGCCCATGATCGTGCTGACGTCGGAGCGGGCGAAGATCCGCTCGATCGCGACCGCGTCGGGCTGGTACTCGTCGAGACGGGCCTCGATGCCCTTCTCGATGCTCACCAGCCGCTGCGGGACGTCGAGCTGCGCGGACGTGCGGATGACACTGACGTCGATCAGCTGCAGCGGGCGCCCGATGGACCCCTCGACCACTCCGAGACCGCAGCGGGTCAGCCCGGGATCGATCCCCAGCACGCGCACGTCGTCACCTTCCGTCCGAACATGTGTTCGGACCCAAGGTAGACGATCGGCCCGTGCCGTCGTACGGCGACACGCCCGTGACCGACCGGTCGACGGACCCCCGACGGTGCGCGATCAGTCCTCGATCTGCTCGAGGACCTCATCGGATATGTCGGCGTTGGAGAAGACGTTCTGCACGTCGTCCAGGTCGTCCAGGACGTCGACGAGGCGGAAGACCTTGCCGGCGGCCTCGGGCTCGGCGACGGGGATGTCCATCGACGCGACGAACAGGACGTCGGCGGACTCGTAGTCGATGCCGGCCTCCTGGAGCGCGGAGCGGACCGCGACGACGTCGGTCGCCTCGGACTGCACCTCGAAGGAGTCACCGTGATCGGCGACGTCCTCGGCACCAGCATCGAGGGTGGCCTCGAGGACGTCGTCCTCGGAGATCTCCTTGCCGTCCTGCTGCTTGGCCACCACGACGACGCCCTTGCGCGTGAACAGGCGCGAGACCGAGCCGGGGTCGGCCATCGTGCCGCCGTTGCGGGTGACGGCGGTGCGGACCTCCATCGCGGCACGGTTGCGGTTGTCGGTGAGGCACTCGACGAGCAACGCCACGCCCTGGGGCCCGTAGACCTCGTACATGATCGTCTCGTAGTCGACGCCGCCACCCTCGAGCCCACCGCCGCGCTTGACCGCGGAGTCGATGTTCTTGTTGGGGACCGACTGCTTCTTCGCCTTCTGGATGGCGTCGAACAGGGTCGGGTTGCCCGAGACGTCGGGGCCGCCCATCTTCGCGGCGATCTCGATGTTCTTGATCATCTTCGCGAAGAGCTTGCCGCGCTTGGCGTCGATCGCGGCCTTCTTGTGCTTGGTGGTCGCCCACTTGGAGTGGCCTGACATGTGTCCCGTCCCTGTCTACCTCGACGACTGCGTGCTTCTGCTGCCGGAACAGCCCTGCAACCCTATCCGGAGACCAGGTCGAGGAAGACGCGGTGCACCCGACCGTCCCCGTCGACCTCCGGATGGAAGGACGTCGCGAGCAGGTGTCCCTGCCGTACGGCGACCGGGTGACCCTGCGCCACGGCCAGCACCTCGACCTTCGGGCCGGTCTGCTCGACCCACGGTGCGCGGATGAACACGGCATGCACCGGGTCGGCCAACCCGGCGAAGTCCAGGTCCCCCTCGAACGAGTCGACCTGGCGGCCGAACGCGTTGCGCCGCACCGTCACGTCCAGCCCGCCGATGGTCTCCTGGTCGGCGGTGCCGCCCTCGATCCGGTCGGCCAACAGGATCATCCCCGCACACGTCCCGAAGGTGGGCATGCCTCCCGCGATCCGTTCCCGCAACGGCTCGAGCAGCTCGAAGGTGCGGGCCAGCTTGGCCATCGTCGTCGACTCACCGCCCGGCAGCACAAGGCCGTCACAGCGCTCGAGCTCGGACGGTCGCCGTACGGCGAACGCGTCCGCGCCGAGGGCGGTCAGGGTCTGCAGGTGTTCCCGGACATCGCCCTGGAGGGCGAAGACTCCGATGGCTGGCACGGCTGGCGATCCTAGACGAGCGTGCCCGACAATGTTCGCCCGGTCGGACGACGAGATCGAACCGTTTCGTCGCAGGATGCTGACCAACGTGCCTGGACATCACAACTACGGAGCCGTGCAACTCATCCTGTTTCCGCCCGGTTGAATCCTCCAGATCGCGCGGATCACAGGCAGGGTTCGAGTCGCCGCCTGGCCCTCGAGCTGAGCGTAGACAGCGACCTGCCACGTGCGGTTGCCGCTTCCGCCTGGAGCAATGCTGACCGACACCGTGCCGCCCTGCGCCACAGCCGCACCGGTGGTACCAGACGGCTGGTTCGGTTCGCCGACTGTCGGGGTTCCGTTGATCTCCTGGACCTGCCAGAAGTACTCGTAGCTGGCATTGGTGTTGATCCAACTGATGTTGATGTTGGGTGTGGCCTGCGCACAGTTGACCGGCCCCGTCCAGATCACGGCAGGAGGCGCGGGAGTGCTGGCCGTCGTCGTCGCGGTGGCCGTGTCCGTCCAGAACGCCGAGGTGAAGGCCCATGGCGCCTGCCCAGTGGCGCCCAGCAGCGTCCCGGTGAGAACGACGCCGGCGACGCCAGTCGGCACCAGCACCCGCGCGCGGGCCGAGCCGGCCGCGTCGTCGTCGTCGCGACGTCCGTAGCCCAGCCACAGAGCGCTGAGAACGAGGAGTCCGCCGGCGAGCAGCCCGAATGGGCTGGCAGCCGCGTTGAGTGCGTAGCCGGCGTAGGGCACGCCGAAGGCCACCCGGTCGACGGAGGTCACGGCGTAAGCCTGGTCGTCGGGCACCTTGTTGGTGTCGCCCTGGAGCGTCAGTACCGCACTGTCCCCGCCCGGAGCGATCTCCACGATGCGGTGGGTGACGCGGTTGCCCTCGGCGTTGACGACGCTGACGACGTCACCGACGCGGAGGTCAGCGGCGGGCACCTCACGGGCCACGCCGAGCGCACCGGCCTCATAGCTGGGGCTCATCGACCCGGAGGCAAAGACGAGTGGCGTCACGTTGAACAGCCAGCCCGCGAGAAGGGAGAGCAGACACAGCGAGCCGAGGACTCCCCCGGTCCAGAGGACTGCTTCGCGCCCGAAGCGCAAGGTCTTGGTCATCACGGCACCTGACTGGCTGGGAAGGTGAAGGTGATGTTCGACGTCGAACTGGCTGGAAGCACACCCGCCGGACGCGTCACCTGGACGCAGATGTCATGGGCCTGGGTGGGCGCGAGGC
The DNA here is from genome assembly GCF_001428565.1 of Nocardioides sp. Root190. Classification (GTDB taxonomy): domain Bacteria; phylum Actinomycetota; class Actinomycetes; order Propionibacteriales; family Nocardioidaceae; genus Nocardioides. Next base: position 384,625 of record NZ_LMIA01000012.1, read on the forward strand.
TGGCGCCTGCCGGCTGGTCGAACCCGTTGAGCGACGCGTTCGCTCCACCCACGAGCGTCCCACCGGTGCAGGTCGTCCCGGTGACACCTCCACCGCGGCGCACCGTGACCTGAAGGGCGCCGCCGAGGGTTCCGGTGGCAGATGCCTGGATCCGGTAGGAGAACGTCACCGCACCGCGGCTGTTGTTGGTCACCGGCAGCACAGCCGCCCTGGTGTCACCGGGCGCGAGGTTGCTGAGGGCGAGTCCTCCCCAGCCGTAGGTCTCGGGCTTGACCCGGACGTTGTTGGCGAGGTCGAGATGGATCGCGCCGGCATTGATCGGTCCTCCCGAGAACGTGTCTTCGGTCGTCCAGTAGGCGGATGTGGCAACCGCGCCCATGCCGACCAGGAGGCCGGCGGACAGGAGTGCGCGAGTACGGCCTCTGCCGAACCAGCTGCCACGAGGTGCGCGGTGACTAGGCACGGGCCACCTCCTCGCTCTCGCGGCGGCGAGTACGGACGAGCGCCAGCCCGCCACCGATCAGGCCGGCGGCCAGCCAGACCAGGATCATGTCGACCGGAGAGCCGGTGTCCGGGAGGCCTCCGTTGTCCACGCCACCGACATTGCCGTCTCCGTCTCCGTCGCCGTCGTCGACGCCACCGACGTCGCCGTCCTCACTGAGAGTGATCGTGGCGCGCAACGGGATGATGCCGTTCTCTCGGGTGGATTCCGGGCGGAAGGTGCCCCGAAGGGTCACGGTCGTGCTCACGCCCTCCGCGACGTCGAGCGACGTCGAGCGCAGGCTGGTCGTGCCGTCCTCGATGTTGACCCATGCCCCGTTGCCGAGGCGCGCCTCCACCAAGAAGTCGTCGTCGGCGAGCAGGGTGTCCGGGTCGGCCGCGACCACGTCGACGGTGAGTTCGGCCGCGGACGGGCCGTCGTTGCGCACGAAGAAGGAACGCTCCTCCACGTCGCCCGGGACCCAGATGAAGCTCGGGTCGAACAGTGGAGTGGCGAGCTGGTCGCCCCAGGTCGTGCCGTCGTTGCTCAGCCCGATCTCACCATCGGCGTGCGCGGGCGCGGCTGCGACGCCGACAGCCAGGACGGCTGAGGCCACGAGCGACGCGAGGCGACGGATCACGAGAACTCTTTCGGTTGAGACGGATGGATCACTTTGCTGTCGAGCTGGTGGTTCAGTGTGCGGCGCGATCATTCGATCGGCCGCGGCGGGCCCTGATCAAGCCGAAGGCGAGAGCGATGGCGAGGCCGGCGCCGGCAGCCAGGGCTGCGGTACGTCGAGCATCTGCACGACCCGTCCGGATGACAGGTGACGTGATGTGGTCATCTGCCGCTCCCTTCGCGTCGTCCTGTTGGGTGTCGCCGGTCTCGGCCAGCACAGCGGCTGTCCGCTTGCGTCGGCGATCCCGGAATGCTCCGACGAGCATGAACACTGCGTATCCGATCAGTCCTGCTGAAACCACCAGGACTGCTGTCTGCCGTTGAGAACCTGTGATCGCCTTGTTGACATAGCCGAGATAGGGAATCGAGTACCAGAGCTTGCCCTGGATCTGCACCGGTTGAACCGGATCCCTGTCCACTGAGCCGTTGTCGTCGCCCTTCGTGCTGAAGACGGTCTTGCCGTCCAGCCCTACAGCGACTTCGGTGACTCGGTGAGTGACGACTGTCGGCTTGCCCGACTCGATCTGGTAGGTGACCACGTCACCTACCTTGATCTCGTTCGTCTTCACTGGCTTGACGACGACCAACGTGCCCGGGGGGTACGACGGACGCATCGAGCCGGTGAGGACGGTGTAGGGGGTTGCGCCGGCCAACCGCGGTACGACGACCGCGGCGGCCAGCACACCCACCACACCCAAGATCACGAGCCAGGCCACCACCTGACCGAGCCATCCCCCGAATCGGCGCATCACTCAGTCAGACCCACGGCAGCCTCAGAGGGTCACGGAGTGGTGTCGTGAACCTGGACGGCCTCGAGCGCAAGAGTGTCGAGCGCCGCGGTGTCGTTCTGCGAGCCGTTGGTCGCGGGACCGTACGGGAAGTCGACCTCGATCTCGACGGTCACGGCGTGCGCGCCGGGCTCGTCGATCGCGCCGGCGGTCGGGGCGGTCAGCGTCGCGGTGATGTCGATCTCGCCGCCGAAGGCGGCCTCAGCGGCAGCGACAGAAGTCGGGGTGAGCGAAACGGTCGCGCCCACGTGCTCGCCGGTGATCGTCAGCGTGCCGGTGCAGGTCTTGGTGATCGTGTCACCGGGGACGAGCAGGGTGATGACATCGGCGCCCTCGGTCCAGTCGTCGTCGCAGATGACGTCGCCGAGCTCGAAGCTGCCGGCGGTGATGGTGCCCGCGTCGGCGTTGCCGGTGTCGCTCCAGAAAGCAAGGGTGCTCGCGCCACCCATGAGCAGAACGGCGGCCGAACCGGCGGCCAGCGCGCCCTTCGTGGTCTTCTTCATTGTTGTCTCCATGTCCCCATGCCCCGTTGTCCCCGGGTCCGGATCAGTGATTCCTCGGTGTGTTGATCACGAGGCACACACGCCTCACGACCCACAACGAAGGGGAACACGACACGTCATGAGGCGTCCGGCGAATAGGGACATTCGTCCCGGAGTTCTCGGGAAATTGTCCCGGCCCACCAGAAACGGCGACGGGCAACCATCGGATCCGATGGTTGCCCGTCCGTCCATCGCATCCGATGGTCCGAGATCAGCTCCCGGTGGAGTGTCCGGGAGTCGTCACCAACCGCGCTCGGAGAGGCGGTGCGGCTGTGCGATGTCCTCGACGTTGATGCCGACCATCGCCTCGCCCAGACCCCGCGAGACCTTCGCCACCACGTCAGGGTCGTCGAAGAACGTCGTCGCCTTCACGATCGCCTCAGCCCGCTGCGCCGGGTTGCCCGACTTGAAGATGCCCGAACCCACGAACACGCCCTCGGCGCCGAGCTGCATCATCATCGCCGCGTCCGCCGGGGTCGCGATGCCACCCGCGGTGAACATCACCACCGGCAGCTTGCCCGCCCGAGCGACCTCCTTGACCAGGTCGTACGGCGCCTGCAGCTCCTTGGCGGCGACGTACAGCTCGTCGTCGGACAGCACCGTGAGCCGGCGCAGCTCGCCCCGGATGGTGCGCATGTGGGTGACCGCGTTGGACACGTCACCGGTGCCGGCCTCGCCCTTGGAGCGGATCATGGCCGCACCCTCGGTGATCCGGCGCAGCGCCTCACCCAGGTTGGTCGCACCGCACACGAACGGGACCGTGAAGGCCCACTTGTCGATGTGGTTGGCGTAGTCGGCCGGGGTCAGCACCTCGGACTCGTCGATGTAGTCCACCCCGAGGGACTGCAGGACCTGCGCCTCGGCGAAGTGCCCGATCCGGGCCTTGGCCATCACCGGGATCGAGACCGCGGCGATGATCCCGTCGATCATGTCGGGATCGCTCATCCGCGAGACCCCGCCCTGGGCGCGGATGTCGGCCGGGACCCGCTCGAGGGCCATGACGGCCACAGCGCCGGCGTCCTCGGCGATCTTGGCCTGCTCGGCATTGACGACGTCCATGATGACGCCGCCCTTGAGCATCTCCGCCATGCCGCGCTTGACCCGGGTGGTGCCCTGTTCCTGCTGCTCGCTCATGGGGTCGATCCTACGACCTCCCGAACAGTGTTCAGGAGGGGGTGTCCGGGCTGGCCCCGGCGGCGTCCGGCCCGCCCTGCGCGTCCAGCGCGAGCGCCTGTCGTCGCACCTTCAGGACCCGGAAGATGACCGTGTAGGTGCTGGCCACGGCAAGTGTCCAGAGGGTGAGGTACATCAGGATCGGCAGGTCGAAGATCGCCGCGAGGCCGGTCATCACCAGGATCGACACGAGCCGGTCGGACCGCTCGGCGATGCCACCCTTGGCATCCATGCCCAGGGACTCCGCGCGCGCGCGGGCGTAGGAGGTGATCGACCCCATCACCAGGCACCACAGGGTGACGCAGAGGTAGAGGTAGCTGTCGCCCTGGTCCTTGCCGGTGCCGGCGAAGTAGAGCGCGAGGCCGCCGAAGATCGCACCGTCGCCGACGCGGTCGAGCGTGGAGTCCCAGAACGCGCCGAATTTCGAGGTGCGACCCATCTCCCGGGCCATCCGGCCGTCGATGATGTCGCTGAACACGAAGGCGGTGATGACGAGCACGCCGATCAGCAGCTCGCCCTGCGGGAAGAAGACCAGCGCTCCGGCGCTGACCCCGATGGTGCCGACGAGCGTCACCGTGTCCGGGCTGATGCCCAACCTGATGAACAACCGAACGAAGGGGTGCAGCACCGTGCCACCCCAGAACTCCTTGAAGCGCTCCAACACGGCCAAGAACCTACTGGACGCGAGCCCCGGGCCACGCCTCGGCGAGCAGGTCACGGGTGTCGCCCAGCAGCTGCGGGAGCGTCTTGGTGCCCCCGATCACGGTCATGAAGTTCGAGTCGCCGGACCAGCGCGGGACGACGTGCTGGTGCAGGTGGCCGGACAGGGAACCGCCCGCGGCTCCCCCGAGGTTGAGCCCGACGTTGAAGGCGTGCGGCTGCGAGACCTGTCGGATGGCGCGCAACGCCGACTTCGTCAGCGCCGTCACCTCGAGGGTCTCGTCGTCGTCGAGATCGGTGTAGTCCGCGACGTGGCGGTAGGGCAGCACCATCAGGTGGCCGGGGTTGTAGGGGTAGAGGTTGAGGACGACGTACGCCGTCTCCCCTCGTACGACGACCAGGTCGTCGTCACTGGACGTCACCGCCTCCCGGGTGATCCGGCAGAACGGGCAGGCCGGGCGCGGGGCTGCGTGGGCCGGCGGGTCGTCGGCGGTCTCCTCGCCACGCACGTAGGACATCCGGTGCGGCGTCCAGAGACGCTCCAGGCCGTCGGGGTCGCTCACTCCGGGCCCTCCTCGGACGTGGTGAGCGCCTGGAGCAGCTCAACGATCGGGAGGTCCGGGAGGTTGAGGCCCCGACTGAGCGCCATGCCGTTGATCTGCATCCAGATCGAGTCGGAGAGGATCCCGATGAACGCCTCGGTCGACGGGGCCCGGTCCGCACGCCCGAGCCAGCGCCGCACCGCGGCGAACACGGCGCCGATCAGCCCGAAGACCCACGGGTCAAGGCCCGCACGGTCGTCCTCGGACAGGTCGGCCGCGAGCGCGTCGACAACGACGGTCATGATGCCCTCGATGCCCTCGGCCACCTGCTCGACGGCCTCGCCGAGCGGGCTCGGCCCCCACCCGGACAGGTCGCGCTCGGCGAACCAGTAGAGCGAGGGGTGGGACTCCGACCACCGCACGAAGCTGCCCACGATGCTGTGGACGATCTCGTCCGGGGTGCCGTCGAAGGACAGCGCCGGCAGCAGCGCGCCGCCGACCGTCTCGCAGATCTGGCGCTGCACGGCGCGGTCGAGGTCGGCGCGGTCCTCGAAGTGGCGGTAGATCACGGTGCGGCTCATGCTCGCCTCGTCCGCGACGTCCTGGACCTGGAACTCGTCGCCGGGAGCCTGGCGCTCGAGCACCGCGATCGCGGCGTCGATGATGACCTGCCGGCGGACCTGGTTGTGCTCCTGCCAGCGTCGGCGGCGACCGTCGAGGGGCTCCTCCCCGCTGCCCTCAGCGCTCATTGGCAAACCCTCTCACGTCAACCGGTGGAACCACTGGCCGAGGTCGGCGGCGATCCCGGGGCAGGTGATGTTCTGGTCGCGCCGCTGCTCGACCCACTGCCCCATCACGGCCGTACCGCCCTGGATCGACCAGTCCGGACCGCACCGGTTGAGGGCCTCGGCACGTGAGGTCTGACCGGCCGCACGCCACTCCGGGATGCCACCGAGGTCGAGGTCGCCGACCACCCGGGCGTAGAGGCTGGGCGTGGAGTAGACGCCGATGCGGAAGCCGGCGTCGACGTACCCACGGGCCACCCCCTCGATGACCGCGGCGTTCGCCTTCAGGTTGCTGCTCCACTCGAAGACGGGGACCGGCTCGACATCGATCCAGATGATCGGGCTGAGCAGGCCGACCTCCCCCATCGTGCCGATGTTGAAGCGGGCCTGCTGGTAGCCGACGTTCTTGAGCTGCCCGGTCGTCGTCGACGCGTCGTGCGGACCGTCGGCGCCGTACTTCTCCAGCGTCTTCTTGCTCGGGTAGCTCGAGACGGCGTAGACGGAGACGAGCACGTCGTTCTCGCGCGCCCACTGGACCTGGTCCTCCAGGCAGGGGTTGAACGTGAAGCCGGGGCCGTTGGTGAGCCCGAGCACGACGTACTCGGCCTCGGGCAGGGGCATCGGCATGGCCAGCCCCTGCTTCTCGGGGATCCCCATGCCCTTGGGGCACTGCGGCCAGCTCACGTCGCCGCCGAGCACCTCGCCGTCACGCGGCGCGATGTTGCCGGTGGGCTGGGTGCCCTCGCGAGCGAGGTCCTCGGCCGCCTCGGCCAGGTCGCTCGCGTCGGCACCCGGATCGCCGGCGTCACCGCCCGGCTTGCCGTCCGCGCCGTCCGAGGGCGTCGCCGTGCTCGGAGCAGGCGGACGCGGCGGCGCGCCCGCCGAGGGGTCGGAGCCGCTGCACGCCGCGAGGGCAGGCAGCAGCGCCGCAAGGAGTACGACGCCCGCTGCCCGCCTCTTCACGTCGTCAGACCTGCTGACGCGAGGCCACGGCGGCGACCACACGCTCGATCGCCTCGGCGATCGGGACGCCGTTGTCCTGGCGGCCGTCGCGGTAGCGGAAGCTGACCGCGCCCTTCTCGACGTCCTCGCCGCCGGCGATCAGCATGAAGGGGATCTTCTGCAGCTGGGCGTTGCGGATCTTCTTCTGGAACCGGTCGTCCGACTCGTCGACCTCCACCCGGATGCCGCGCGCCTTCAGCTGCGCTGCGACGTCGTACATGTAGTCGGTGAAGGTCTCGGCGACCGGGATCCCGACGACCTGGACCGGAGCGAGCCACGGGGGGAACGCGCCGGCATAGTGCTCGACGAGGACCCCGAGGAACCGCTCGATCGAGCCGAACTTCGCGGAGTGGATCATCACCGGCTGCTGCTTGGTGCCGTCGGAGGAGGTGTACTCGAGGCCGAAGCGGGCCGGCTGGTTGAAGTCGTACTGCACCGTGCCCATCTGCCAGGTGCGACCGATCGCGTCCTTGGCCTGGACCGAGATCTTGGGGCCGTAGAACGCGGCGCCACCGGGGTCGGGGACGAGGTCCAGGCCGGTCTCGGCTGCGACGTCCTCGAGCACCTTGGTGGCGGTGGCCCAGTCCTCCTCGCTGCCGACGAACTTGTCCGGCTTGGCGTCGTCGCGGGTGGACAGCTCGAGGTAGAAGTCGTCGAGCCCGAAGTCGCGCAGCACACCGAGCATGAAGTTCAGCAGGTGCTTGACCTCGGCCGGTGCCTGGTCGGGGGTGCAGTAGGAGTGCGAGTCGTCCTGGGCGAAGCCGCGCACCCGGGTGAGGCCGTGGATGACGCCGGACTTCTCGTAGCGGTAGACGCTGCCGAACTCGAACAACCGCAGCGGGAGCTCACGGTAGGAGCGCCCCCTGCTGCTGAAGATCAGGTTGTGCATCGGGCAGTTCATGGCCTTGAGCTGGTAGTTCGTGCCCTCGAACTCCATCGGCGGGAACATCGTGTCGGCGTAGTACGGCAGGTGGCCGGAGGTGTGGAACAGGCCGTCCTTGCTGATGTGCGGCGTGCCGACGTACGAGAAGCCCTCCTCGATGTGGCGGAGGCGGACGTAGTCCTCCATCTCGCGCTTGAGCACGCCACCCTTGGGATGGAACACCGGCAGGCCGGAACCGATCTCGTCGGGGAAGCTGAACAGGTCGAGCTCCCGGCCGAGCTTGCGGTGGTCGCGACGCTCGGCCTCCTCGAGGCGGTGCAGGTGCTCCTCGAGCGCCTCCTTGGTCGGCCACGCCGTGCCGTAGACCCGTTGGAGCTGCTTGTTCTTCTCGTCGCCGCGCCAGTACGCCGCGGCGCTGCGCATCAGCTTGAACGCGGGGATCCGCTTGGTGGTCGGCAGGTGGGGGCCACGGCAGAGGTCCTTCCACGCGACCTCGTTGTTGCGGTTGAGGTTGTCGTAGATGGTGAGCTCGCCCGCACCGACCTCGGCGCTGGCACCCTCGGCGGCGTCGGCGGCCGAGCCCTTGAGTCCGATCAGCTCGACCTTGTAGGGCTCGTCGGCGAGCTCGACCAGCGCGTCCTCGTCGGTGGTGATCCGGCGCGAGAAGCGCTGGTTCTCCTTGATGATCTTGCGCATCGCGGTCTCGAGCTTGACCAGGTCCTCGGGCACGAACGGCACCGGGACGTCGAAGTCGTAGTAGAAGCCGTTCTCGATCGGCGGACCGATCCCGAGCTTGGCCTCCGGGAAGAGTTGCTGGACCGCCTGCGCGAGCACGTGGGCGGTCGAGTGGCGCAGGATGTCCAGGCCGTCGGGGCTGTCGATGGCGACCCCTTCGACCTCGTCGCCGTCGGCGAGCTCGTAGGACAGGTCCTTCAGCTGGCCACCGACCCGGGCGGCGATGACGTCCGCGTCGTCCCTGAACAGCTCCCAGGCCTTCGTGCCCTCGGTGACCGTCGACTCCTGACGCGCATCAGGGATGAGTACGACGACCTTGATGTCGGACACGGAGGGGCTCCTTCACGAGACGGCTGTGCCCGGTCCCGGGCACGACGCCGATCGTATCGGCCAGCCGGACCCACCACCCAGCCGATTCCCCCACCGGCGAGGAGCGCACCCGCCTTCCCAGGACCCCGGACAGATTTTACCAAGGGCTCAGCGAAAACACCGGCGCAAGAGGCGGAGCATCCTTACGCTCCTCGCGATGGGTACTCCGCGTCGAGCGATGTTCGCGTCGCTCCTCGCGGGCGGCGCGGTCGTGGCGACCGGTCAGGCGGCCGATGCGGCGTCCTCCGAGACCCGCCACCTGCTCGTCGCCGAGCTCCGCAGCGGCGATCTGGTGGTCGGCACCGGCGGCACGGTCGTCCGCATCCACTCGGTGAGCAGGTCGAGCGGCCGGTACGCCGTGCGCGCGTTCAGCCCGTTCGACACCTCGACGTACCTGCTCAAGCCGCGCAGCGGCACCACCTTCTCCGCGGCCCAGCGCTTCGTGGTGCTGCTCCGCAGGGTTCCGGCCTCCGCGGTCCCGCTGACCGCCCGGCCCGTGGTCGCCCCACCGTCCGTGATCGACGGAGGGCGACCGTGACGACGATCCGGTTGCGCCGCGGGACCACCGCCCAGTGGCAGGCCGCCAACCCGGTCCTCCTGCAGGGTGAGCCCGGGGTCGACACGACCACCGGCGCACTCCGCATCGGCAACGGCACCTCGAGGTGGCTGAACCTGCCGCAATACCTCGACGCCGAGACGGTCCTCGCCCTCGGCAGCACCACCGAGATCGTGCGGGTCGAGGACGTCACGAGCCCGACCTTCACGCTCACCCCGGCCACGGCGACGTACTTCAGCCTGAACCTCACGGCGGACGTCAGCCTGGTCGCGGACGGCTTCGTCGAAGGGCAGTCGGTCACCGTCGAGCTCGTCCAGGACGCGGTCGGCGGACGCGAGGTCGTCCTGCCGACAACCTGGGTGGGAGCAGCGGCGGTCGTGCTCACGACCACTGCGGACACCCTCGAGCGCCTCGTGGTCTGGCGCGCTGCCGGACGAATGAACGTCCAGCAGGCCAGCGGCGGGCCGTTCGCACTCCCGGCAGGTTGAGGACGGGATCGATGAACGGGTTGATCGACGTGTTCGGCGTGGCCGGACAGTCGAACGCAGCCGGCCGGGGCACCGCATCCGCCGCGCCGATCACCGTCGCCGGGCTCGCGCACGAGTTCCGACAACCGGACGTGCTGATCACGCCTGCGCTCGACCCGTTCCACGGCGCCGCCCACGGATCGGCGTGGCCTGCCTTCCTCGACACCTTCACGGCAGCGTCCGGACGTCCTGCCTGCATCGTCTCGAAGGCGATCGGCGGCTCGGCCCTGCTCCCGGCCGCCAGCGTCACCAACGGCCACTGGTCCCCGACCGGCTTGTTGCGCGCGGCCGCCTCCGCGGCGTACTCCTCCGCGCTCACGCACCTCGCCGCGGCAGGGTGGACGCCTGTGTGGAGAGGCGTGCTGTGGCACCAGGGCGAGAACGACGCCCAGGCACTGCGGAAGCTGCCGACCCTCTCCGCGCAGTACGCCGCCGCGCTGATCGCCCTCGCCGGCCACTTCGCCACCTCGGTCGGACCGGGCGAGATGTACGTGCTGCGACTGGGTGACCGGCAGGGCTTCGAGGACGGGTACGCCGCCGTCCGCGCCGGCCAGGACGTGGCCTGCGCCGCCCCTGGGCTGACGATGGCCTACGACGAGTGCGCCCAGTTCCCCGCGCGCGGCTGGATGCGCGACCCGCTCCACTACGCGCAGGTCGGCCTCAACCACATGGGCGCGGGCGCCGCCCGCAACGTGGCCACCCACCTCGGACTCCTCGCATCGGCCGAGGCGCCGCCGCGCGGGATGACGATCGCGCGGCGGCTCCGGCAGGCGCTCTGAGCTCGTCGGCCGGTCAGGCCGGTCAGGCCGGTCCGGGCAGCTGGTCGACGTACACGCGCCCGATGTCGCCGAGATCGCTCTGACAGGCGTCGCCGATGGTCGGCACCACCGGCGCCTTGCCCGACACCTCGCACCCGCGGTAGCCGTTCTCGTACCCGACGCCCGAGCCGACGACCTGGAGGTTGAAGTCCTCGCCCTTGACCGGCTTCAAGCGGAAGATGCCGTTGCGGTCGGTGAGCACGTGGACCGCGATCGCGTTGCCGGAGGCGTGGCGCAGCCGGACCGACGCACCGACGACCGGGGCCGAGGTGACGGCGTCGACGAGCTTGCCCCGGACGTAGGCGGGCAGCGCGTAGATGCGGCCGAGCGAGGTGCCGTCGACGTAGCGGGTGCCGTAGGTGTAGCTCGGCTGCACCCACTTCGGCGTCTCGCTCGGGTCACCGCCGACGACGCCGCCCTGGACGGTCGCGTTGGCGACGACCTTCACGTACGACCCGCCGCGCGGCCTCGGACCGGTCCGGGTGACGTAGAACCGCCCCTCGCTGTTGGTCGTGGTGGAGCCGATGAGCGTCCCGGAGGTCCGGAGCGCAGCTCGATCTTGAGGCCGGCGGCGGGCACGCCGCCGGAGAAGACGCGCCCGCTGATGGGCGCCGGGGCCTTGGCCGCTGCGAGGGGCGCGGCCGTGCTGGGCTGCGCGAGGAACGGGAGGAGTCCGGCCGCGAGGGCGGCCAGGACGACGAGGAGTCGCTTCATGTCACTTTTGTACGACGTCACCGCCCGCCGCCGCAGGAAAACGACGAGAGCCGCACTCGTCGAGTGCGGCTCTGCCTGCGGGTCTCGTGCTGCTGTGGAGCTGTCCGGGTGGGCGATACTGGGTTCGAACCAGTGACCTCTTCGGTGTGAACGAAGCGCGCTACCACTGCGCCAATCGCCCGGAACGGAACCCGAAGGAACCGCGGTCGGAGACTCTAACGCATCTCCTGACCGCGGTTCACATCGGGACCTCGCCGCCCGCAGGGGGCGCGCTCAGCCCAGGTGGTGCACCTCCTGCAGCCGGTGCACCGGGGTGTCGAGGCCCGCGTGGCGGGCCTTGAGCTGCAGCGCGAGGTAGAGCGAGTAGTGCCGCGACTGGTGCAGGTTGCCGCCGTGGAACCAGAGGTTCTCCTGCTGGGTCGGCTTCCACATGTTGCGCTGCTCGCCCTCCCACGGACCGGGGTCCTTGGTGGTCTCGGAGCCGAGGCCCCAGACCTTGCCGACGCGGTCGGCGACCTCCTGGCTGATCAGGTCGGCGGCCCAGCCGTTCATCGACCCGTAGCCGGTGGCGTAGACGACGAGATCGGCGTCCAGCGTGGTGCCGTCGGCGAGGACCACGGAGGTCTCGGTCAGGTGGTCGACCTGACCGTGGGCGAGCTTCACGTCGCCGCTCGCGACGAGCTCGGCGGCGCCGACGTCGATGTAGTAGCCGGAGCCGCGGCGGAGGTACTTCATGAACAGGCCCGACCCGTCGTCGCCCCAGTCGAGGTCGAACCCGGCGGACTCCAGCCGGTCGTAGAAGTCCTTGTCGCGCTCCCGCATCTGGTCGTAGAGCGGGATCTGGAACTCGTGCATGATCCGGTACGGCAGCGAGGCGAAGATCAGGTCAGCCTTCTCCGTGGTGACACCGGCCTCCAGCGCCCGCTCCGAGTAGAGGTCGCCGAGACCGATGTCCATGAGCGTGTCGCTCTTCACGATGTGCGTCGAGGACCGCTGCACCATCGTGACGTCGGCCCCGGTCTCCCAGAGCGCCCCGCAGATGTCGAAGGCGGAGTTGTTGCTGCCGATCACGACGACCTTCTTGCCGGCGTACGCATCCGGGCCGGGGTGCTGCGAGGAGTGGTGCTGCTCGCCCTGGAACACCTCCGCGCCGGGCACGACGGGGATGTTGGGCTTGCCGGACATCCCGGTCGCCATGACGAGGTGGGACGGTTTGAGCACCAGCGGTGCGCCCTCCCGCTCGAGGTGGACGGTCCACTCCCCCGCCGCCTCGTCGTACGACGCGTCGGTCGCCACGGTGTTGGACCAGTACGGCACCTCCATGACCCGCGTGTAGAACTCGAGCCAGTCGCCGACCTTGTCCTTCGGCGCGAACACCGGCCAGTTGTCGGGGAACTTCAGGTAGGGCAGGTGGTCGTACCAGACCGGGTCGTGGAGGCAGAGCGACTTGTAGCGGTTGCGCCACTGGTCGCCGGGGCGCGGGTTCTTGTCGATGACGAGGGCGGGTACGCCGAGCTGCCGCAGCCGTGCGCCGAGGGCGATCCCTCCCTGGCCGCCGCCGACGACCAGCACATAGGGCTGGGTGTCGACACCGAGAGCGGCGTTCTCGGCCTGCTGCTTCTCCAGCCACGTGACGCGCTCGGTGCTCGCACCGTGCTCGGCGCCCATCGGGCGTCGTACGCCCCGCGGCTCCTCGTGGCCCTTGAGCTCGTAGAGGGTCGTCAGGAAGGTCCACGCCTTCGGGCCCTCGCCGTCGCCGTCGCCCCCGTCGAGGAGGCGCAGAAGGCCACGACCACGACCCACCGCGGTCTCGAACTCGAACCACGCGGTGGTGACGCCGTCCGCAGTGACGGCGGGCTCCGAGAGCCGGAAGCCGGACGGGTCGACGCGGTCGAGGGTGCTGGTCAGGAGATCGGCGACCCCGGCGGGGTTCTCGACCGTCGTGAGGTTCCACGAGAAGGCGATCAGGTCGCGCCAGAAGCTCGTGGCGGCGAAGAGGTTCGAGGCGCGGTCGACGTCACGGGCGACGAGGGCGTCCTCGAAGGCGGCGAACCACGCAGTGGCGGGATCCTCGGCCGTGGCGAGGGTGGTGGGACGTTCTTCGAGCTGGGTCATGCCGAGAAGGAGACGCCCCGGCACCCCGCGGCCGGAACCGTTGCACGTTGTTGCATGTGGCCCCGGTCACATCGCGCACCTATCGTGGAGGCATGGCCACGCACGACCTCGCGATGCGGGCCCGCGACCTGGTCCGGATCCACGACGCGGTGCTCTCCGGATCCGCGCCGCCCGAGCGGCCGCGGGCCGTCGTGGCCCGGTCGTGGAGTCGCGTGATCAGCCTCGGGATCGACCCCGACGGTCGCAACGGGCGGGACCCGCTGACGCCTGCTGACGTGGACGAGCGGCGTCGTACGTCGCGCCTGGCACTCGTCATCGACGAGATCCGCGAGCTGCTGCTCAGCGCCGCCGACGCGTCGAACTACCTCGTCGTGGTCGCCGACTCCGAGGGCGTGGTGCTGTGGCGCAGCGGTTCGCCGCGGGTGAAGCGGCAGGCCGACGGCCTCGGGTTCACCGACGGTGCACTGTGGACCGAGGCAGCCGTGGGCACCAACGCGATCGGGACCGCCCTCGCAGAGGGTGCTCCGGTGCAGCTGTTCTCGGCCGAGCACTTCGAGAACGCCCAGGTCCCCTGGTACTGCACGGCCTCCCCCATCCACGACCCGATCGACGGATCGCTGCTCGGCATCGTCGACGTCAGCGGTCCGGCGCTGACCCTGCACCCGGCCATCGAGGCGCTCGTGACCGCGTCCGTGCGCCTCGCCGAGGCGCGCCTGTGGCGACACCACGAGGAGCGGCTCGAGCAGCTGCGGCGTACGGCGCAACCCTTGCTGTCCGGCGCGAACGGTCCCCTGCTCGTCGTCGACGACCACGGCTGGGTCGCGGCCCACCAGGGCGTGTCGGTGCGCGACCGGATCGAGGCGCCCCGCACCGATCGCGCGGTCGCAGTGCCCGGGCTCGGACTGTGCCTGCCCGAGCGACTGCGGGGCGGCTGGTTGATCCGGCCGTCCGGCGAGGAGACGGTGCTGCACCTGACCCTCGACCTGGGCTCCACGCCAGCGATGCTGGAGGTCCGTGGTCACGACGCTCCGTGGCGCGTCGCCCTCTCACCGCGCCATGCCGAGGTGCTGGCCGCCCTGGGATCCGCCGGACGCGGCGGGTTGACGGCGGGCGTCCTGAGCCACCGGTTGTACGGCGACGGGGAGCACCAGGTGACGGTGCGGGCCGAGATCTCGCGGATGCGCAAGGCCCTCGGTGCGCTGCTGGCGACCAACCCCTACCGGCTGGGCGAGGGCGTCCAGCTGAGCATCGTCAACGATCGAAGCCGATGAGCGCCGACTCGTTCTCGCGCCAAGCCTTCGCTGCCGCCGTGGTCACCGGCCCCGGAGCAGGCAGGTCGCGGTCGTTCCAGCGGTGCACGCCCTGGACGTCGCGGGTCGTGGAGACCACGAAGATCTCCTCGGCCGCCGCCGCGATCGCGATGGGCTCGTCGACCTCACGGCCACCGAACCACTCGAGCACCAGATCCCTCGTCACGCCTGCGAGGCAACCGCTGGCGAGCGACGGGGTCCGCAGCTCGCCGTCGACCACGTAGAAGACGTTGGTCCCCGTGCCCTCGCACAGGTTGCCCGCGAGGTTCTCGAAGACGGCCTCGGTCGCCCCGCGCTGCTGAGCGGCCGTCAACGCCACGACGTTCTCCGCGTACGACGTCGTCTTCAACCCGGCCAGCGCCCCGCGCTCGTTGCGCGGCCACGGAACCGTGATCACCGCCGTCGTCTCCGCTGCGGGCGCCATCGGCGACGCCACGACGATCACCGTCGGCGGCTCCGTGCCACGCCCGCTGCCCAGCGGCGCATTGCCCCCGGTCACGGTGATCCGCAGGCGCCCCAGAGCGATCGGGTCGCCCTCCAGCACCGCGGCGACCCCCCGTCGTACGTCGTCGATGTCGAGGCCGACCAGGCCCAGTCCCGCTGCGGATCGCTCGAGCCGGTCGAGGTGTCGCTGGAACGCGAAGGGCTGGCCGTCGACCACCTTCACGGCCTCGAACACCGCATCCCCCACGGTCAGTCCGTGGTCGGTCACGGGCACCGCCGGAGCGGTCGCGTCGGGCAGGGTCTCACCGTTGATCCACACGCGCATGGGGCCAGCCTAGGAGGGTGCGCGACATGCCCAAATGGACCCCCGTTTTGGTGCCGTTCAGAGGATCGGCTAATGTTCTCAACCGCACCACAGAGCGGCCGGAAACGGTCCGCAAAGAGGTGCGATGCGGACATAGCTCAGTTGGTAGAGCGCAACCTTGCCAAGGTTGAGGTCGCGAGTTCGAGTCTCGTTGTCCGCTCGGAGAGGTCAGGCCACTGGCTGACCAGGTCAGTCCAGGTGATTGGTTTGGTAGGCCTCCATGGTGGGTTGGCCGAGAGGCGAGGCAACGGACTGCAAATCCGTGTACACGGGTTCAAATCCCGTACCCACCTCCACACAACTCCACAGCACCACCACGGGCGATTGGCGCAGCGGTAGCGCGCTTCCTTGACACGGAAGAGGTCACTGGTTCAAACCCAGTATCGCCCACCAGTAAAGCCGCAGGTCAGAGGCCCTTTTGGGGCCTCTGTTCTGCTTTTCGTGCAACATACGTGCAACAAGGATTCGGCGCGCGCACCTCGTCAGCGGCACTCAGAGTTGCGCTGTGGGCATCTTTTGCGGAGTGGCTTCTAGGTCGTCGAGCTTGATCCGGATGGCCCGCTTTCCGCAGCGGTACGCCGGAAGCGTGCCGGCTGCGATCCAGCGCCGGATCGTCCTGACCGAGACCGACATGGACTCGGCCGCCTCCTCGAGGCTCACGTAGACCGCGATGGCTCGTCGCTCAGCCATCGGAACGCACCTCGACCTGGGTGACCTTGGCGGAGGCCAGGAAGCAACGGGCCTCCGCGACCGTCACGTAGAGCCGGCCAACGCCCTGAAAGCGCGTCCATCGCGGGCCGATGCCACGGCGACGCCAGTCACGGACGGTGCGTTGCGGTGTGCGGATGAGTTCGCAGAACTCCTCGAACAGGATCAGGCCGTTGTCGTCCCAGTCCTCGGGGATCCCGATGGGTGTCACCATCACGTCGCCTTTCGTTGCTGGCCGCCGACGGGTTCGGCGACTCTGGTTGAGAAGCACCGCCCCTCGTGTGGGTCGGACGTCCGCTGACCGCTCGTGTCGAGACCGGCTGCTCCTTGGTCACCTAAGTCGTCTCAGGTCCCGCGAGCGATCACCTGAACGATGGGACTTGGTCAACGACCGATTCCCTGCCCCCGCGGAGGGGTGCTCAGGGGTTGCCGCTCTTCAAGCCGCCGCGGGCGCTCGGCCAGTCCGTCGGTCAGGGCGGCGGCCTGCAGTGATTCGGAATGCGCCAGCGCCCGTGTGCCGTAGCGCTCGATGTCCTCGTCGACGCGGGTCGCTGCGTGTCCTGGGCCGAGGTCGGCTCGATTGCGACTGAACACGCCCGCCCATTGCTCGCGGGCGTCCTCGACAGAATCGGCGACCATGTGGGCGACGTTGCTGTGGCGGCCGCGGGTCATGGCGACGTACGCAGATGCTGCTCCGGTGGTCTCGCCCACGACGAGGTGGGCGGAGTCGACGGTCTCGCCCTGGGCGCCGTAGACGGTCGAGGCGAAGGCCAGTTCGACGTGCCGGTCGGCGTAGGCGGCGGGCAGTTCTCGTTGACCGGCGCGACCGGTGACCAGCAGGCTCCCGTCGTCGCCGATACCGGCGACGGTCCACACGTCGCGGTTGGCGACGCCGAGCTCGCGGTCATTGCGACGCGTCGCGACACGGTCACCGAGGCCGATCCGCTCACCACTGCGGGTGACGGGCTCACCGTTCCGCTCATCACGGGGCTGGCGGTGGTCGCGGATGGCGGCGTTGAGCGCGCCGACCTGTTCGCGGGTGTCGGCGATGATCAGGTCCTCGCTTGCGGCGCCGATGTCCGCGAGGGCGGCGGTGCGTTCGACATCGGTGGCGTGAACGCTGATGAGTCCGCGCTCGAGGAGGGCGTCGAAGACGTCGGCTGGGTGGTCGCCTTCGCGCATCTTCAGGCTGAGGTCGGCGTACTCCGGATCGACGAATCGATGCACGGACTCGAGCTCGAGATGTGCGGTTGGTGGTGTCCAGCGTGCGGCGATGTCGAGTAGCCCGCCGCGACCGACGGCGGGCAGTTGGTGGCGGTCCCCGAGAAGCGCAACAGTCGCGCAGGCGCGGTCGGCGATCGCAAACAGTGCGCGGGCAGTGTCCTGGTCGAGCATCCCGGCTTCGTCGATGAGCAGGACGTCGCCGGGTGACAGCCGTGCGGCGACGTTGATCTGTTCGCGGGCGAGGTTGATGCGTGACCAGTGGCCGTCCTGGTCCCATCGGAAACCATTTTGGTGGATGAGCCAAGCCGCGGAGAACGCATCGGTGCCGACCTGCTGTCGCGCAGCCTGTGCTGCTTTGAGGGTCGGTGTGACGACAAGAAGTCGGCGGTACTGCGCATCGAGGGCAGCGCGGGCGGCGGCGAGGGTGGTGGTCTTTCCGGTGCCGGCCGCACCCTCAATGACGAGGAGGCCGGCGTCGCCGGCAAGTGCCGCGACGACCGCCCGTTGCGCGGCATCGAGGTGGTCGCTGTTCGTGATCCGGCCCGGACGTTGGACCGGTTGCAGTACGCGCGTTGCGATGGCGTCGATGAGTTTCGCTTCGACGTCGAGTACCCGGTCGGAGGTGAGGTTCCTGATGTGGTCCGGCACGTCACCGCGTTCGCGCAACGGCCGGCAGCAGGCGACCGCGCGTGCGGTGAGGTCTTCGGCCAGCTCCGTGCGTGCGGCTCGGTCGGCGATGATGCCGACCGCGGGGATCAGTTTCTCGACTTCGCCGCGAATGTCGGCGGCGTTCCAGGCCGAGCGTTTCGCTCCGAGCCGGGTGAGGACGAGATCAACGGCAGCGTCGCGACGCAACCGACCGATAGTCGTCGCTCGAACCTCGACGGGTTCTATCGGTAGACGGAAGCCGAGGTCGTGCAGCTCGACGTTCCACCGAGTGACAAGGTCGACGCCGTCGGCCGGTACAACCTTGTCGGGACGTGCATCAGCCCACGCGCGACGATCCCACGACTGTCGCAGCTTCGGCCCCGGCTCCTCGCCGGGGTGCTCGGTGCGCCATGCGGCTTCGTAGCGGTCGACGTTGCGGTTGATCTGCGAGGTTCGTTGGCTGAACCGACCGGCGTACGGCGCGAGCTGCTGAATCTCGCCGGAGTCGTCGAGCGTGTAGCCATGTTCGGCGAGCGCGGTGCGGAACTCGGGGTCGCACATCACGGCGGCGTGACCGATGCCATTGAGCGCCTCGATGGAGTCAACAACTCCGACGGAGTGCAAGCCACGCCATGCACCTGCCGCGTGCACGCGCGCGTTTATCTGAACGTGCAGGTGACGGTGCGGGTCACCGGCACGCGATGTGTAGTGCCGCACGACCGCGGCCTCGATCTTCTCGACGGGTACCTGGACCTGGCGTCCGCGCGGACCGACGCGTGTGGTTGCGTGCTGGGCAACCCACCCGATGACCTCCTCGGCCGCGCGGGTCTGTGCCGCTTCGTAAGCAGCAGCGAGATCCGGATGGAGTGCGGCCGCGAGCGACCAGGTCTTGGGTCCATTGACGACCACCTCGACGAACCTCAACGCGCGATCGTCATCGCGCAACCGGCCCTTCGGCTGACCGGTGGACACGTCGTACCCGGCCACCCACTTTTCGTACGTCGGGCCGTCGAGATCGGGACGCCGATCGATGACAGTTCCGTCGCCGCTCACGTTGACGGCGTAGTGCTCGGCAACGCCGCTTCCCTCGGCGAGGTAGTAGTCATCGCCACGTGAGTGGTCGGCCTCGACATAGGAGCGTGCGGCGGCTGCCGAGCCGCGGTAGAACTTCACCCCACCGTGCATGATGTCCTCGTCACCGCCCGTCACGTCTCGTCAAAGACCCCTGAAATGACACCGGTCCGTCCCCCCGGGGGACGGACCATCTACGAACCTTCGTAGCATGCGTGCCGCCCGGTTTCGAGCCTTCCAATCACCTGGTGGGGATCGGGTTTTGGGACTCGCCAGCGTCCGTCAACAATCGTCATTGGGGCTCACAGCTGAATGCAGCAATGAGATGTACTCAGTGATGTCCTCGGGGTCGCACAAGGTGCGACTGCAGGGGCAGACGACCACCAAGCGGGACGTTCCCGGAGGCACAGGGCCGACGGTTCGCGGGCTGCGCGGGCGCCGCGGCAGAAGCTATGTAGAGCTGCCGCGCATGCCGATCGACGACAGCACCGGAGGTCGTCTTGGCGTCGATTTACGTTGACCCAGTCGATCCTCGACGATGAGAATCGATCTAGCGGATGCCGAAGATGTTGGGACCCCGCACCGTCTTCTATCAGCAGTCCCCTGGGCTGCGAACAGCGTGGGTTGTGTAGGCGTTGCGTTTCGCTTGGCCGCCTTCGCCGAGCGCGACCCGCACGATCATGCCAGCGCTCTCAACTGGTCTTTGCGCACTTCCTTGAGTTCAGAGGACGTTCGTTGTCCTGGCTGCTCGGGGACGAGCCGGGAGTCGGCGTCCACCAGATCGGCCCGAATGGGCTCCCCGCGGCTTGCGCATCATCGTGAGTGGCGGTGCTGGCCGGCAGTTTCCACATCTACGACGACATCAGGTCCAGAACTGATCGAGTGACTCACATTCAGTCGCCGATGGCCCCAGGACTTCTCGGGGCCATCGCCATTTCGGACGCGGAGATCTCGCCACCAATCCCGTCTATTCTTCACCGGGCTGTCACGAGGACGTTGCTCATGACCGGCAGCGTGAGGATTGGTCGCTCGCGCCGTGTCGCTCTGCCAGTTGATCCAGCATCTGAGCCAGAGCGTCGGCAAGTCGGCGCGTACCGGCGATCGCCGCTTCGGGACCGGGCCCGAGCTGCCTGAGATCGGTCAGGTCAAGCGGCGGACCAATGTCGATGGTGACGGTGGGCCGTTTGAACAGTTTCGGGCGGCGGCTGTAGGCCGGCAGGATCTCTTCGGCGCCTCGTTGGGCAACGGGAATGAGCGGCGCTCCTGATTCGATTGCCAGCCGCACAGCGCCTGTCTTGAGTTCCATCAAGCCGCCGTCAGGGTCCTTGGTGATCGTTCCTTCGGGATAGACCACGAGCAGTGCACCGCTGCGAAGTGCCGTCAGGGCGGCGCCGAATCCGTCGGCACCATGAGATCGATCCACCTCCACATGTCCGGCCGCACGGAACCACCTCCCTACGATCTTTTCTTCGAACAGGCTGCTCTTCGCAAGAAACGCCGGGATCCTTCCGTTGGCGAGGACCATCTCGGCGACGAGTAACGGGTCCAGTTTGGAGATGTGGTTCGCGGCGAGTACGGCTGGGCCGCGTGCGGGTATCCGCTCGACTCCACGCCAGTCGCGCCGGCGCACCAGAATCAGAACCGGCTTGCAGATCACGACGGCCACCCACCAGGCAACGCCCCAGTCCGTGTGCCCTCCAGGAGACGTCACAGGATGATTGCCCGGGCCCTGCGAACCACGCGCCGCGCACGTCGCGCATCTGCGGAGGTCATTGTCCTTGGCTCTGCTCTTGTTCGGCGCCGGCGGCGAAGTGACCGGGATCGACCACCACGAAGGTGGCGTCGGCTGATCCGGTCTTCTTGCCGGTTGCATCAGACGCCTCAGCGTGCAGCAGGAGCCGGCGTCCTGTGCGATTCGTGACCTGTACCCGGAATGTGTAGGGATGGTGCAGTAGGAACGGCGCGTGATATTCGACGGTGAGACTGCGCGTGACAGCCAGTGCTCCGACGGTGTAGAGCGAGAAGCCGAAAAGGTCGTCGAAGGCGAGGGCCACAGCTCCACCGTGAGCGATGCCGGGAGCGCCGACCTGGGCCTCGTCGAACGAGTGCACCGCTTCAACGCCTGAGGCGGTGCGAACCGCGCGAAGGTGCAGACCGGCGGAATTGTCTGGCCCGCACCCCGCGCAGTGCGGGGAATGTGGCGGCAGCACCTGGCCGACCTCCACAGTGACCTGACCGGCGAGATGCGCCGCCCATCCAGCGATCAGACCCCCATCGCGGTAGTCGAGCTCTTCGTGCCGGACAACAGATGCGTAGTCGTAGTCGTGGTCCCCCAGTGTCGCCATGTGCGTCGCTCTTTCTTCTCCACGGACTTGATATCGCTCTTGATGCGATCGGTCATCGTGACGGCAGGAGTCGATCAGTGATCACCAGCCAACGACCTGGCAGCAGCCTCCAAGGACTCGACCAGATG
Organism: Nocardioides sp. Root190; assembly: GCF_001428565.1. Classification (GTDB taxonomy): domain Bacteria; phylum Actinomycetota; class Actinomycetes; order Propionibacteriales; family Nocardioidaceae; genus Nocardioides. Next base: position 406,235 of record NZ_LMIA01000012.1, read on the forward strand.
CAACTCCAGCTCTGGTAGACGACCAGCGATCAGGACCAGTTGCTCGATCCGAGAGCGTGGTTCGGCGTCGCGTTTGGCCGCGGCGCGCGCGGCGTCGGTCCAGGTCTGCGCACAGCGGGCGGCTTTGGTCGCAAGGTCTGTGGTCGCGGCGTCGCCGGTCAGCCGTGCGACCTCTGCGCAGCCGTCGGCGACCAGACGGCGGAACAGACCGCCGCCGGTTCCTGCCTTTTCAATGAACGCGCCAACGCTGAACAGAAGTATTCCGAGTTCGTCGTCCGGGAGTTCTGCCCAGGTCGCGACGTCTGCGGCGAACAGATCAACGGCCTCCAGGCCTTCAGTACCGAGGGCCGCCGTCGTCGGATCGGCGATGCTGTGGGGCGATGGTTCACGCATGTTGGCGGCGGATTGCCTGAACGCCCCTGCGGCGACTTCCTCGAGGGCGGGAAGCGAGCGGGGCCAGGTGATGCGGTAAGTGCAATGGCGGGTGGGTTGCGGGAACGCCGTGGAGGACCGTGCCCGGGCCAACGCTTCGAGCGGAACTTCCTGGACGTCTGCGCGGTCGTTGTCCACGACGAAGGCGAGCTCCCTCTCCTCGTCGTAGCCGATCACCACGATGTCGTGGCGGCTCATCTGCAGTTGGACCCGCAGGTACGGCAGTTCCGCGATGTCGCCCCACACAAGGCTGGGTCGTCCGGCGTCGAGCTCGTCTCGGACCCACGACCACCCCTCCTCGGGATCATCGGTGGTGAGGACCTGCACCTGCCCACCCAGACGTAGCGGTAGATCTACTTCGAACTCGGCGCCGCGCCCGACCAGATACAGCGGGGGAAAGAGGTCGGTCGATCGGAGGTAGGACAGCCCCAGGGCGCCGCCGAGCGCGAACACCAGACCCTCATCGGGCGGTCCGTCCCATCCCAAGCCGTTCCAGTGCAGCAGGTCGCGCATCGCACCCGAACCGCAGTGCCCTCCCATTCGGTGGGGGTAGTTCTGGATCAGGGTTCTTCGGGGCACGGGACGTCCTTCTCGTATTTGCCGGTTGGTTCAGAGATGCGGGGGTTAGCTGTTCCGGATTCGCTCCAGGTAGGCCTGGCGGGCCCCCATGTCGACGTCGTCGAGGAATACCGAGTCCGTGCCAAGGGCGGAGCCGAGCGCGGTGGCAAGTCGTCCGGGCACGAACTTCATTGCTGCGACCATGCCGCCGGCAACGCGGGTGACGCGTACGAACGGACGGGGTTGCTCGATCAGATCGGCCGTCGCCCGCGCGATCTCCTGCGGCTCGGCGTTACGCAGACCCTTCGCCCCGGACGTTCCAGCGACCAGTTCGGTGTTGGTGAAGGTGGGCCGAACGGTTGACAGGCAGACTCCGGACTTGCGGTACTCCTGGCGGGCCGCCTCAGTGAACCCGATGACGGCGAACTTCGTGCCGCAGTAGGTGGCCAAGCCGGGCACGGAGAGCTCGCCGGCCAACGACGCAGTGTTGATGATGTGCCCGGCGCGCCGCGGCAACATCCGCTGGAGGGCCAGCTTGGTTCCGAAGATCACGCCAAGGACGTTGATCTCCACCTGCCGCCGGGTCACGGTGTCCTCCTCCTCGTGCACGTGCCCGGTGGGCATGATGCCCGCGTTGTTGATCAGCACGTCGATGGGACCGAGTTGCGTCTCGACCATGTTGAGGAAGGCCCGAAAGGAGTCGGGATCGGTTACGTCGAGTCGGGCGACGGAGGAGATGCCGAGCTCATCAGCGGCCTCCTTGGCACGGGCCTCGTCGATGTCGCCGATGGCGACGCGGTGGCCGCGTCCGATCAGTTCCTTGGCCGTCTGGTAACCGATACCGCGGGCTCCGCCGGTGATCGCGATCGTCTTGGCGGGAAAGAGTGTGGGGCGAGTCATCTGATGTGCTCCTGGTGCAGGCCCAGGCGTTGACGCAAGCCGCGACCGGCTACCGTGCGCAACACTCTTCGGGCGATGGCCGTACGCCGGGCGGAGTACGGGTACCACGTGAGTTCTCGTGTCAAGACGGGGAATCGCGGCTCGGTCACCGCTTGCACCCGGCAGTACTTGTGGAGCCCGTCGGCTCCCCCGAGCCGCGCGCCCGTCCCCGACGACTTCCACCCGCTGTGCGGCAGCGTCATCGCGAACAGGTTGCTGAAGACGTCGTTGATGTTGACCGCTCCAGCATCCAGGCGTCGTGCGATGCGCTGGGCCCGAGCGTGGTCACGAGTCCAGACCGTGGCCGACAATCCGTACGGCGAATCGTTGGCCAGTCGGATGGCTTCGTCTTCGTCGGCGACGCGCATCACGGGGATCGTGGGGCCGAAGGTCTCTTCGGTCATGCACGCCATCGTGTGATCGACATCGATCAGGACTGTGGGCAAGTAGTAGTTCCCGGCCTCGCCTCGTCGTCCGCCGGCCACTGCGTTCGCGCCGGACGCTACCGCCTCGCTGACGTGGCGATCGGTGATCTCGACCTGCCTTGCGGTGACCATGGCACCGACATCGTCGCGCGCGCCCACCCCCTGGGTCAGCGACTGCACGCGCTCGGTCAGCCGAGCCACGAACTCCTCGTACACCTGGGCAACCACATAGACGCGCTCGACGGAAATGCAGACCTGCCCTGCATTGAACAAGCCACCCCAGGCGATGCCCTCGGCCGCACGGGCGAGGTCGGCGTCTTCCAGGACGATTGCTGGATCCTTGCCGCCAAGTTCGAGACTCACCGGCTTCAACTGCTCAGCGCAACGAAGTGCGACCGCACGCCCTGTCACTGTCGAGCCTGTGAACTGGACGAAGTCAGCGGCATCCACGACGGCGGAGCCAGTGTCGCTGGCCCCCGTGACATGTGCCAGAACGGGCGGGGCGCCGATCTCGTGCCAGCCTTCGATGACCCGTGCGCAGGTCAGTGGTGTCTCTTCCGAGGACTTCACCAGGACCGCGCACCCGGCAGCCAGCGCGGGAGCTGCGTCCATGAGAAAGAGAGTGATCGGGAAGTTCCAGGGGGTGATCAGGCCGACGAGAGGATGGGGCCGGTAGGTCTTGGAAAGTCGCTTCGGCAGGCTCAGCAGTCCCGCGGACCTGACCCTTTCGTCGGCGAGAAAGTCCTCGGCGTGGTTGGCGTAGTAGGTGATGAATTCGCAGGACGCGGTCGTCTCCACGAGGGCGTCAGGACGCACCTTGCCGGTCTCGGCCTGAAGCAGGTCGGTGAGCTCGTCGGTATGAGCAAGGATCCAGTCCCGCCACTGGTGCAACCATTGTGAACGCTGCCGTGGACCATCCTCGGCCCAGGTAACTTGGGCGAGGCGAAGCTCGGTAGCGATGCGCGTCACGGCGTCACGATCATCTACGGAGATGGTCTCCACCAACCGGCCGTCGGCTGGGTTGCGCACCTCAAGCATGGTCGCTGTGGTTGTTGGGCTCATCGGTCCTCCTGTGGGTGCGCAGACCCGGGTGAAGCGTCAGTTTGGATCTGGCTCGTCGACTTGATGGTGAAAGCGTCGTCAACCGCAGGCGCGGAGGAATCCACCATCGAGCCATAGGTGTGGCGAAGCTCGCTCAGGATCTCGGCCAAGGGCAGGTCGTCGAAGAGGCCACGCTCGTGGACGTACTCCATGTGCTGGATTCCGTCTGCCGTGAAGGCGTGCATGAGTGCGTGGTGCTCACCGTCGAACTCCACCGGAGGAACACCGAAACGAGCACACAGCTCGACGTTGAACGCCGGCGTCGCCTTGAGCCACCTGCCGTCGATGTGGAGACTGCTGTATCCGTGGTAAACGAACAGGTCCGTGCCGCCCATGAGTGTTCGCAGGGTCTGGGTTTGCAGATGGTTGCGGACATCGGCGAAACCCAAACGCGCCGGAATGCCTGCCGCGCGGCACACCGCAGTGAGCAGCACGGCTTTCGGGACGCAGTAGGCGCGACCGGCCTGGAGCACGAAGCTCGCGCGGTAGTGCGCAGGGTCGGCCGACACCGTGTAGGGGTCGTACCAGACCCGGTCGCGGACGGCGGCGAACAGTCGTCTCGCTTTCTCGGTGTCGGTCCTCGCGTCACCGACCGTGGCCGCGGTGAAGTCGCGGACGTCCTCGTGCTCGAAGTCGAGAAATTCCGTCGGCTCCAGGTGGGACGCAAGGATCTGACTCATCGGCGCTCCAGGGTGATCGGCAACCCGTCGACGGGAATCGGTAGTGAGGTGTTGTCCCATCTGACTTCGTAGCCGTCGGGGACCGTCCAGCTGTAGGTGCGCAGCATCTGGTGCAGGATGGCCTTGACCTCCAGGGTCCCGAAGTGGAGACCAATGCACTTGTGCACCCCGCCACCGAACGGGATCCACCCGAAGCGGTGGTGCTGGTCTTCCCGACGCGGCTCACTGAAGCGTCCAGGGTCGAATTTGTCGGGGTCGGTCCAGCATGTCTCGTCGAAGTGATTGGCGGCCGGAGCGATGGCAACCAGCGTGTCTGCTGGAATGTGGCTCCCGGCAATCTCGACGTCCTCGACGGTCTTGCGCATGACGATCGGCACTGGCGCCACCAGGCGCAGCGTTTCCTTGATCACCAGATCGAGAGTCGCCAGCGACTCCAGGTCGACGATGTTCGGGGTCCGGTCGCCGAGTCGGTCGGACTCGGCCCTGGCCTGCTCCTGCCACCCCGGGTGCTTGGCGAGGAAGTAGGCGGCCGCCGCAGTGGTGATGGTCGAGGTGTCGTGGGCGGCCATCATCAAGAAGATCATGTGGTTGATGACGTCCTCATCGGTGAAGGCGTCCCCTTCGGCGGTCTGCGCATGGCACAGTCCCGCGAACAGGTCGCCGCCCTGACCCTCGCGGGCAGCAGGCAGATGTTGTGCGAAGTAGGCCTCCAGCACCGCTCGCCCACGCACACCAGCTCGCCAGCGTGTCCCGGGCAGCGGTATCCGCACGATCGAGCTGGCTGCCCGTACGGTCGACACGAAGGCGTCGTTGATCGCATCGGTGTCCTGGTTCCCGCCGCGCCCCGCCATGAAGACGTCCGTGGCAACGTCGAGAGTCAGGCTCTTGAGCAGGGGGTAGAGCCGGTTGGACGTGCCGGCGGTCCAGCCTTGGATGTTCGCCTCGACGGTCGGTCCGAGTTGGTCGACGTATCCGGCAAGCCGGTCACGGGTGAACGCCTCCTGCATGATGCGTCGATGCATCTTGTGTTCGTCGAAGCTCATCAGCATCAGGCCACGGTGGAAGAACGCGTCGATGAGATAGGTCCAACCGTCCTGGGAAAAGGACCTCGCTTTGGTGGTCAGTGCTTCTTGTGTGGCGTCGGGGCCGGCCACCGCCACCACCTTGGTGCCGAACGCCCCCATCCAGGACACCGGACCGAAGCGCCTGTATCGGGCACGCGTGAAGTCCGACCCGAAGCGGATGTAGTCGACGGTGTGTCCGAGGAGAGGGAGTCCGGCGGTCCCTCGGACGGGCTTGAGTCCGGAGCCTTCCGGAACTGGGGCGAGCTCGTGGACCGGCCACCGGTCGCTGGCCTCGCGCAGGGCCGCGTCCCATCTACTCGGTAGCGACGCCAGGAGCAACGACGAGAGCCGGTCGCGCCTCTTCGTGATTGCTCGTGGGAGGAGGTTCGTCACTTGATGTCCTGTCTATGAGCGTTCCCGGTGGTCAGCAACGGAGGCGTACTACGCCGCTCGGCCTACCCGCGTATGTCGGTCAGATCTGGGACAACCAGCTCCGCCCGTCCCAGCAGCGGAGCACCTTGCGCCAGGAGCCGCTTGGTCAACATGAAGTCACGGGGACGGTTCACGCAGTCCGCGGCGATCAGCACACCGTGGCGGAGGTAGAAGCAGGTGAAGTCGCGGTCTTGACGGGGATCACCGCTGAGCACGACTTCGTCGTAGCCGGTGTTGAGTCCGGCGATCTGGAGCTTGACGTCGTACTGATCTGACCAGAACCACGGAAGCGCAGTGATTTCTTTGGCCTTCCCGCAGAGGGTGGCGGCGGCCACCTTGGCTTGCTCCCCCGCGCTCGGTACGCACTCGAGACGAACTCGACGACCGTGACTGGCCATGGTGCGGCTCGTGCAATCGCCGGCCGCAACGATGCCGGGGTCGCTCGTGCGGGCTCGATCGTCAATCGCGATGCCGTTGTCGACAACCAGTCCTGATGCCGAGGCGAGTTCGGTGTTCGGCTCAACACCGATGCCCACGATGACGAAGTCAGCAGGAATTGATTCGCCGCTCGACAGGAACACTTCGCGGACCTGGGTGTCCCCGGCGATGGCCTCGACAAGTGCATTCGTCCGAATGGAGACGCCCGCATCTCGGTGGATCCGCTCGAAGAATGCTGAGACCTCGGGGGCCGTCACTCGTTCGAGGACACGCCCGGTCGCCTCGAGCACCGTGACATCGAGCCCCAACGCGCGCAACGACGCGGCTGTCTCCAGCCCGACGTAGCCCCCACCGACGATGACGGCTCGCCGTCCGGGCGAGGCGGCTCCACGGATCAGCTCGACGTCCTTGGCGGTGCGCAGGTAGTAGACACCGCCAAGTAGGGCGCCCGGCACGAGAAGTCGTCGCGGCCGAGCACCGGTGCACAGGGCAAGCTTGTCGTAGCCCAGCGACTCGCCGTTGCCCAGCACCAGGTGACCAGCGGTGCGGTCGATCGACTTGATCGTTGCATCCAGAAGCTGGATCTCCTGCTTGGCGTAGAACGCTGCGCTACGGATCGCCAGATCCTCAAGGGTGCTCTTGCCCGCCAGCAGGGCCTTCGACAGGGGCGGGCGTTGGTAGGGCAGCGCCGACTCATCGCCCACCAGGACGACCTCCCCGGTCCACCCCTCCTGGCGCAGACTCGCCGCGAGCTGCGCGCCGGCATGGCTTGCGCCGACGATCACCGCTCGCTGCCCGGTCATGCGCCGGCCTTCGGGGTGAGACGGACCATCAACTCACTGATGCCACGTACGAAGTTTGACTGCACGTACTCCGGCTCGCCCACCACCTCGATCTCCTCGAAGCGCGGAAGCAATTCCTCCCACAGGACCCGCAACTGCAGCTCGGCCAGCCGGTTCCCCATGCAGCGGTGGACGCCGAACCCGAAGGAGATGTGGTTGCGCGCGTTGGCACGGTCGATGATCAGCTCATCAGGCCGATCGAAGACGGCGGCGTCGCGGTTGCCCGAGGCGTACCACATCACGACCTTGTCGCCCTCACGGATGAACTGGCCGTTCAGGATGGTGTCGACCTTGGCGATCCGGCGCATGTAGGCGAGCGGAGTCTGCCAACGGATGACCTCCGAGACCATGTTGGGGATAAGGTCAGGGTTGGCCTTCAGCTTCTCGAACTGATCCGGGAACTGGTTGAGCGCAAGGACACCACCACTCATCGAGTTGCGGGTCGTGTCGTTGCCTCCGACGATCAGCAACACCAGGTTTCCGAGGAACTCCATCGGGCGGTCGATGAGGTCCTTGGTGTTCTCGTTGCTCTGCAACATGGTGATCAGGTCGAAGCCGGGTTCCTCCCCGGCAGCAGTCCGGGCGGCCTTGTCGTGCCAGAGGGCGCTCAGACCTCCCGCCATGTCACGCATGCCACGGAAGACCTCATCGTTGTCCGAGGGACCACCGTTGGCTTGCTCCATCGAGGACGCAAGATCTGACCAGTAGACGAGCTTGTCACGCTGCTCGTAGGGGAAGTCCAGCAACGTGGCCAGCATGCGCGCAGTCAACTCGACCGAGACGCGCTGCACCCAGTTGAACGGCTCACCCACCGGGAGTTCGTCCAGCACCTCGCGAACGCGCTCTCTGATGAGCCCCTCCATCTCGCGCAGATTCTTCGGTGCGACGACGCCTTGGACCGCCTGCCGCTGCAGGTCGTGCCGCGGCGGATCCATCGCGATGAACATCTCGATGTCGAGGAACCGTGGTGGCACGCCGATGACGATCAGGGGTTCGGCAGAGAACGAGTCATGGTCCTTGTCGACCGCGATGATGTCGGCGTGCCGGGTGACAGACCAGAACGGGCCGAAGGGACTGTTGGGCTGGTAGTGCACGGGGGCTTCGGTGCGCAGACGCTCGAAGTAGGACTTCCAGCGACCCTGCCGGTACATGAACGGATTGCTCATGTCGATGTCGGCGAGGTCGATCTCCTCGACCGGCGGGATGGGGCGCTCGACAAACATCTTCTTGCCATTGGTCCCCGTGACCCACCTCCTGGTCTTGTCGTAGAGATGTGCGCCCTGAATCTGCCGCTCCATCGGGATGGTTGCCTGGACCTTGGCGGTGACCGCCTCAGGAATTTTCATCACTTCTGCCCGTTCTCGCTGGTCACATCTGGAATTCGGGGAGTCGGACGGTCAGCCCGTCCCATGCGTCACAGACCGCCATTTGGCACGACAGTCGGGAGGTCGGTTCACGCTCGGGGTTCATCGCGAGCATCTGCTCCTCATCGGGGCCGGAGAGCCCGACCCGCTCGGACCACTGAGGGTCGACAATGACGTGACAGGTTCCGCAGGCAGCTTCCCCACCGCAGTCGCCGTCGACGCCGGGCACCGCGTTGTTGGTCGCGACCTGCATCAACGACTGCCCCGCGTCCAAGGACGCCGTGTGCGTCTCGCCGTCGTGCGACACGAACATCACCACTGCCATGATCAACTCCTGATGCGTCGTAGGGAGGGCACAAGGCCTTGGGTCAACTCTTGCCGCGGACGCCGGTCGTGGCTATGTTCGCCCGGGCCAGTTAGTTGTGAGTTCGGCTCAGGGAAGCGGGTTCGATGAACCTCAATGAAGCGGGAGTGCCCTACACGGCATTCGCGCAGCTGCTCGAGAGCCAGGCACTTGGAGCGGGCGCTGTGGCACGGTTCCGCGCCATCATGGCCCGTGAGGGCGTCACCGAGGCGACCTTGCTGCAGCACGACGGGCAGATCCCAGTGCGGTGGTTCCGGGAGGTCTACCCCACGCTCGATGCCCACCACGCCACCGAACTCGGCCACACGTTCGCAGAACAGGCTCAACTGACCTCGTTCGGCCCTTTGAGTCTCCCCTTGATCAGCGCAGGATCCGTGGCCGAGATCATGGAACTTCTCACCTACCTGCCCTTGATCACGACAGCCGTCACCACACGGTTCCACCCGAACGACGAGGGCCTCACAGTCGGGCTCACGGGTCATATCGGCGATCCGGATCTGGATTGTCTGCTCGTTACCTACTGCGGCTCGGCACTGCGGAGATTGATCCAGATGCTCGTCGGCGACGGGTCGACCGTCAGACTGCACACCAGTTGGCCAGCGCCCGCGTCCGTGACTCAGCACGAAGCCTCACTGGACGGGCACCTGGTCTTCAAGTCTCCGATGACATTCCTCCACGTGCCCACGGAGACGCTGAATGAGGTCTGTCGGTTCTCCGACCCGGTTGCATATCGCCTCGCGATTGCCGATCTCCGGGAGTCCCTCGAGCACAGGATCGGGCCGACGTCCTACTCGAGCAGGGTACGGATCTCCCTGGACGAGGCTCTTGAACTGAAGACGTGCCAGACGGTCGCCGATGAGCTGTCGATGTCTGCCAGCACCCTCAAGCGGCGCCTCCAGGAAGAGGGCACCACATTCCGCGACCTGCTCGAGACGTCATTGCTGGAGCGCGCCACGCTACGCCTGCTCGACCGATCCATGTCGATCAGCGAGATCGCGGTCGAGCTCGGGTACAGCGACCTCACCAACTTCTCGCACGCCTTCAAGAGGTGGACTGGTCAGTCTCCGAGGCAGTTTCGAGAATCCAGTCACAGTTGGTAGCTGAGACCTTCCGGACGGGCACGCTGATGTCGAACACGGCAGCGGCGGGGAAGGTCGGTTCATTGCGGTTGGCGGTGCCGATCGCTGCCATCGGTCAGGACGGTCGTCCCGGACCCTTGAAGTGCTCGAAGTCAACGGTGACGAAGAGGGCACCCGACCTCGCGACCAAGGCACCGTCGGAGGCCTGGAGGGTGGCGGCCATGTGAATCTTGCGTCCAGCACGTTCCGCGATGCTGGCTTGAAGCGTGTATTCGAGGCCCAGCAGCACCGGGCTCAGGTACTCGACGTCGAGCTTGCGGGTAACGGCGAGGTCTCCGATGGAGTACAGCAGGAATCCGAAGAGATCGTCGAAGACAGTGGCCACTGCGCCACCGTGCGCGATGCCGGGTGCACCCACGTGGCGAGCGTCAAAGGTGTGGGTGGCAACCACCGTGTCGGGGGCGTTGCGGGTCACGACCAGGTGGTGGCCATGTGGGTTCTCCGCGCCGCACCCGAGACAGTGGCTGTGGTGCGATGGCAGGGTCGCCCCGACTCCGCGGGAGACGTCTGGGTCTTGTCGCCATCCGGCGAGCAGGTGGTCGAAGGTGTTCTCACCCATTACGCGTGGGTCTCATCGAATGTGCGTGGCGCCAGTCCGTCGAAGAGGAGTCGCGCTACGGCGTCGGCGATGCTTTCCATCGGCCGTTGACTTCCGACCACTGCCTCCATCAACCCAGCGACCGTGACCGCGCCGAAGATCATGACCGCGTCGGACATCGTGTCCTCCGACGGCAGCAGCGAACCGTCGTCGGCGCCGTCACGGAGCAGCTGTTCGACGGGTTGGTAGAAGGCTGCACTGAGGGCACCGGCGAGTTGAGGGAGGCGGGTTGCGCGACCGAGATCGCCGACCAGGGCTCGGCACGAAGCCGGGTTCTGGAGCATCACGCTCAGCTGGGCACGGATCACTCGCGTCAGGCGTTCCCGCGCGGTCCCTTGACTCTCGACCGCGACACCGACCTCAGCTGCGATGGCCGTCAGCAGGTCGTTGAGCAGGAACGCGAGAATTTCGGCCTTCCCTCTGAAGTGGTAGTAGAGCGTGGAGACGGGTATCCCGGTGACTTCTGCGATGTCCTCGATCTTGGTGTCGTCCAGTCCTCGCTCCGCGATCAGTTCCGAGGCTGCGTAGATCTTGCTGGCTAGTTGTACCGGCAGTGGCTTCATCGGTCCTCCCATGACGCGATCATCCTATGTTTTTGCAGAATTTTGTGTTGGAATCGGATTCCAACATTAGATGCCAAGGAGATCGGCCCATGCCAGCGCCTGTTCGCGGGAACCCGGTCACGTGGCTGTCGAGCACGGCCCTGAAGTTCCCTGCGCTCACTGTCGCCATCTGGCTGGCACTGAGTGCAGTTCTGGTCGTCGTTCCGCCGAGCCTTGAAGACGTTGTCGAACGAGGCACGACCGCATTCCTGCCTGACGGGGCGCCGAGCGTGCGTGGCCTGGACGCGATGGGTTCTGCGTTCGGCACGGGAAAGGCGGAGGCCTACGCGTTCATCGTCCTGGTCAACGACGACGGGCTGAGCAAGGCCGACGGGGCCACCTATCGGCGTCTCGTGGCCGGGCTCGATGCCCATCCGGATGAGGTGGTCGAGGTCCAGGACTATCTGGAGCAACCTCAGTTGCGGACTGTGTTGACCAGCAAGGACGGCCGCGCCACCTACATCCCAGTCGGGTTGAAGGCCCCTATCGGGTCGCCTCGGTCGAACGAGGATGTGGCGCTCCTACGCGGCATCGTCGATGACGCGGGCACTGCCCCGGGCACGAAGGTCCACATCACGGGCGACCCGGCGACGGTGGCTGACCTGACCACGGCGGTCGAGGAGGCCTCGGACAGGATCCACCTCATCAGCGTCGGCTTGCTGGTGCTGATCCTGGCGCTGATCTATCGGCGACTGGTCACCGTGCTGATTCCGCTGGTCACTATCGGGGTGGCCCTGGTCTGCACACGGGGCGTGCTGTCGATCCTCGGTGAGTCGGGGCTCGCACTGTCGTCGTACACCTCGGCGTTCGTGATGGCCATCGTGCTCGGTGCTGGCACTGACTACTCGGTGTTCCTGATCAGCCGGTTCCGGGACGAGTACCGTGACACCGGCCAGGTGGCGACGGCGATCCAGACGGCCACGACGCGGATCGGGACCGCGCTGGTCGCCTCCGCTGCCACGGTGATTCTGGGCGCGAGCACGTTGATCGCGGCCAAGCTCGGCATCTTCTCCACCACCGGTCCGGGGATGGCGATCGCGGTCGCAGTGTCCCTGGCGGCCACCCTCACCCTCACTCCCGTCCTCATTGCCTGGACCGGCACCCGGATCGGACCTGCGCCGGCGATCCGCCCCGAGTCCCTGTGGAGCAGGGTCGGCACGCTCGTCGCAGCACGACCCGCTCGGGTGCTCGTCGGCAGTGTCCTGTTCCTGGGAATCCTGGCAGCGTTCCTGCCCACGATGACGCTGTCGTTCAACACCCGGGCAGCTCAGCCCTCAGACACGCCGAGCAACATCGGAAACGCTGCACTGACCAAGCACTTCGCACCCAACGAGACTCTGCCCGACTACATCTTGGTCACGGCGCAACGCGACATGCGCAACCCGAAGGACCTGGCCAGCCTCAACACCCTGAGCCGTGCCATCGCCAAGGTCCCGGGGGTGACCTCGGTACGCAGCATCACCCAGCCCAGCGGCGAGCCGTTGTCGCAAGCACAGATCAGCAAGCAGCTCACCACCCTGGCAAAGCAGTTGAACAAGGCGGACCGCAAGCTCACCAAGGCACAACCCGGCCTGATCGAACTCAGCGACGGAGCCGCCGAGCTGGACCGAGGCGCCAACAAGTTGGCCGACGGCAGCGTGCAGGCCGTGGACGGCGTCGACCAGTTCGTCACCGGCCTGACCGAACTCAACGAAGGGCTGGAGACTGCCGCAGACAACACCGATACCGCTGCGTCTGGCGCAGGCGACCTCGCCGAGGGCGCACTCCAGCTCGCCCGTGGGCTTCAGAGCGCGCATGACAAGGCCACCCTCGGGGTCGAGGGACTCAAGGCGATCGAGCAGGCGCTTGCCAAGGACCTCCTGTGCGGTGTCGACCCGGTCTGCAATAAGGCGAGAAAGGGACTCAAGCAGATCGTCGATGCCCAGGACGAACAGCTCCTCGGCGGCCTCCAGGAAGCTGCTGACGCCGCCCTGAGCATCGCGAATGGACAAAGCACCCTCGCCGACGGACTCCGCAAGCTCCACGGCGGCCTGGTCCGCGCAGAGAAGGGCAGCGGACAACTCGCCGACGGGCAGAAGGTCTTCCGGACCAAGCTCCTCCAACTCGCGACAGGGACCGAAGAGCTCGCCGCAGGAACCAGTGCGCTGAGCCCGGGCATCAATCAGCTCGCAGACGAGACCTCCCGACTCACCGACGGACTCGACCAGGCAGGCACCTACCTCTCCGACGTGGGCGCACAAGCCAACACTGCGGATGCCGGCGGGTTCTACCTCCCCGCCAGCGCGCTCGAGAACCGGGACTTCGCGCTGGCCCGCACAACGTTCCTCAGCGCCGACGGTCGGGTCGCCCGGATCCAGATCAGCGGCGAGACCGACCCGCTCAGCGTCGATGGCGTCGACCGCTACACCGTCACCCGCGATGCCGCAGCACGAGCCATCCGCGGCACGACCCTGGCTGACGCCGACCTGCTCGCGACAGGAGCCGGCGGGCTGGGAGCAGACCTCCAGGACTACCTCGACCACGACACCCGTTTCGTGGTCGGACTGGTCCTTCTCATCGTGTTACTCATCCTGATCCTCACCCTCAGGTCACTGATCGCTCCCGTCTACCTGCTGGCCTCGGTGATCTTGTCCTGCGGCGCGGCACTCGGCCTGACCACCTTGTTCTGGCAACACCTCATGGGGCAGAACATCGAGTTCAACGTGCCCGTCATCACGTTCGTCCTCTTGGTCGCCGTCGGCGCCGACTACAACATCCTGCTGATGAGCCGGATGCGAGAAGGAGGCCTGAGCCTCAGCCGACGCGACGTTGCTGATGCCGTCACCGCCACCGGCCCCGTCATCACCTCGGCCGGCGTCATCTTCGCCAGTGCCTTCGTCGCGCTGATCGGCTCGTCCGTGCACGGACTGGCTCAAACCGGATTCGCCGTCGCAGTCGGACTCCTCCTCGACACATTCGTTGTCCGCACCCTCGTTGTCCCCGCGTGCGCCGCCCTGCTCGAGGAGCACAACTGGTGGCCCACGCGACCCGGCACTGGTGAGGCCAGCGAGTCCGCGTGATCGCCGATCGAGAGCAGAAGGGACACCTCAGGATGAGCCAACCCGTCAGGATCTACGACCCGTTCGACCCACAGGTCCAACAGGACCCGTACCCGGTCTACGAGCAGTTGCGAGACGAGGCCCCGGCGTACTGGGCCGAGGACGCCAACACTTGGGTCCTGAGCCGTTACGACGACGTCTCCGCGGCTCTCGCCGCTCCAGAGACCTTCTCTTCGGCCAAGGGGATCTTCCCGTCGCCACCCGGCGTCGATCAGTCGGACCTCTTCCTACCGATGCTGATCATGACCGACCCACCACGGCACGCCCAGCTGCGCGCCCTCGTCAGTCGGGCCTTCACGCCGCGACGCATTGCTTCGATGGAGACCTCAATCCGGCAGACCACTGACCACCTTCTCGGGCAGATCAACCCGGGCCCATGGGACTTCGTCTCCGATTTCGCGGGACCCTTGCCTGCGATCGTGATCGCCGAACTGGTCGGGGTTCCCGCCGACGACCGCGAACAGTTCCGGGCATGGTCATCGACCCTCGTGCAAGCGAACCCGATCCACGGAGCGCGCGATGGTCTTGCCGCAGCCGCGTCGCTCTACGAGTACTTCGCCGGCTTCCTCGCCGAAAGACGCCGCACACCCAGGAGAGACCTGATCTCCGATCTGGTCCATGCCGAGGTCGAGGGCGAAAGACTCACTGACGACGAGGTGTTGGGGTTCTGCCTGCTGCTCCTGGTGGCCGGCCACGAGACCACGACGAACCTCCTTGCCAACAGCATGGCCATCCTCACAACCCGTCCCCAGGACCGAGCCCGGATGGCACACGAGCCTGCGGTCCTGGCCTCGGCAATCGAAGAACTGCTGCGCTACGACTCCCCCGTTCAAGGACTCTCGCGGACCCTGACCCGTGACATCACCCTCCACGGCGAGACGCTCCACTCCGGGCAGACAGCCCTGCTCCTCTTCGGCTCCGCCAACCGTGATCATCGAGCGTTCGCCAACCCCGACGAGTTCCAGGTCGAACGCGAGCCGGGACGCCAAGTCGCCTTCGGGCGAGGACCTCACTTCTGCCTCGGAGCCGCCCTCGCCCGCATGGAGACACGGATCGCTCTTCACGCCTTGCTCAACCACACGTCCTTCAAGTGGTTCGCCGATTTACCCGCCGCCAAACGACTTCACTCCGGCCCCATCCGCGGCTACGCATCACTTCCCGTGCAGTAACGGACCCAATCAACGACAGCGAAGGAGGTACCGATGAAGGCCGAGCCCAAACCGAGTCGCGCCAGCGTCCTGCACGCGGTCATCGACACCACGCTTGCCCGACGAGACGGGCAGATCCCTACCGACATCGAGGGTATCGACAACTTCTTCGACGGCATCGAGGACCTTGCAAGCGCACTCCTTCTACGTTGGCACACACGCCTGATCGCATCGCTGGAACGCGGACTGTCCGATGAACCCGAGGATCGCGAGGAAGCCGTCATCGAGGCATGGCGCCACGCCACCTGGATCTACTGGGGCGTGCGAATGGTGATCGACGAACTGACGGAGAACCCACCGACCGAGACCATTGCCGAAGCCGTCCGCATGACCGCCCGCAACGACTGGGCAGCCATGGCCATCGCCGCCGGCCTGGCCAGCGGGTTCGACGAACCCGCCGCCCGCGTCGGCCATCGAATGGAGCTGGAGGCACGCCGCCGCAACCAGCTCGAGCGCAGCACGGCCCGGGACCCGCACGAACGAGGGTTTCTCATCAGACTCAAGGACGCGATCATCGGCCGCGCCTCGACCTCACCGCTCTCCGATACCTAGTGTCCAAGTTCCTGGGGAGTCGGGCCAATGTCATTCGCCGAAGCCACTGATCCGCGCGGCGGGCCCTAATCGAGCCTAGGAGCGGCCGGGGTTGGCGCGTTCACGCCGTCACCAGGTCCCGCGCCGGGACGTAGATGTTCCGGCGGCTCAGCCAGTCAGGCGTCTGTGCGCGGACCCGGTCCGGGGTGAGGAACGGGTGCTCGGGTGTCCACGGCGTGGGCAGCGATGAGCGGATCGACCAGGCCGGCGCGTCGAGTCCTGCCGACTCGAGTTCGTGAGCGACGACCGCAGCCAGCAATGCATCCCACTCGGCCGATCCGACCGAGGCGGGCTCGGCCGCCCATGAATCGAGGAGGATCTGGCGCAGTGTGTCGTCTTGTTCGCCGACGATCGCGTTGAGGTGGTCGCGGCCCTGGAGGAGCATCCGCCAGATCCACTCCCTTTCGCCGGCGAGGAAGTAGCCCCGCATCGCAGCAGCGGTGGCAGGCGCCGACATCAACCCACGGGCTTTCGCGGCGCCGAGAGCACGACCGAGCCGCTGGGCGCGGATGAGGAACTGGGCGAAGGGTCGGGTGTCGCCGGTGAGGTAGGTCGAGAGCCGCGGCGCCGAGGTCCCCAGTGCCCGGGCGAAACCGGCTTGGGAAAGGCCGCTGATGGTCACCGCGTCTCGCAGGAGGGTGATGACCTCGGCGCTGTCGCGGTCGAGTGGCTGTCCCATGCCCGGATTCTACCATTATCTAACTCGGTAACGGCTTCCCTCGCATCGATGCAACCAAGCTCCTCAGCGATCGGTCAGAGGTCCTTCGTGGCCAGGCTCGACAGGGCTTCGGCTATGACCTTGTCGCGGTTCTCGGCCGCGTGCTGATAGCGCAACGCTGCGCCGGCAGTGGAGTGTCCGAGGCGGGACATCAGTTCGGCCAGGGTTGCGCCAGTGCTGGCAGCCAGGACCGCTCCGGTGTGGCGAAGATCGTGGAACCGGAGATCAGGTCGACCGGCGGCCTCCCGGGCCTTGTAGAAGACCCTGTAGAGGGTGGCGGGCGCCAGGTGCTTCGTTGGGTCGCCAGCGGCAGGGAACAGGAGGCCATCGCGGCCTCCGGTGATGTTGTCGCTCAGGTGCGCCTTCACGACGGGGAGAAGGTGCGGTGGAATCGAGACGTCGCGCGTGCCCGCGTCTGACTTCGGCGTGCCGATGATGGACTCGCCCTTCACGCGGACCACGGCTCGGCGGATCTTGACGACGCCGTTGATCACGTCGAAGTCGTGGCGGCGTAGTTCGGTGATCTCTCCGAAGCGGAGTCCGCACCATGACGCGAGCAGGATCATCAGCCGGTAGCGCTCAGGCATCGCCTTCGTCAGTGCCTCGAGCTCAGCCAGGGTCGCAGGGGTGATCTGCTTGACGCGTTTCGTGTTGGCCGCGCCGCGAATGTGACAGGGATTGAAGTCGATCAGACGACGTTGCACGGCGTCGCCCAGGATCGTCCTGAGCAGGCCATAGGCATGTGCAGTGGCGGTCGGGGTCGCCTCCCCCATCCGGTAGTGCCAATCGTCGATCAGATCGGCAGTCACGTGCTTCAGGGCGACGTCGCCGAACGTCGGCAAGATCCGCGCGTCGAGAATCTGGCGATAGTGATAGCGAGTGCGCGGCTTCAACTGACGATGCGTGAGCCAGCGCTCGGCGTGCTCCCCGAACGTGAGTGGCTTAGTCGTCCTAGGCGGCGTCCAGTCCTCGTTGTTGATCTCGCGACGCCGATCGGCGAGCCACGCCTCGGCATCCTCAGCCGTCTCGAATGTCACCGATGCCTTGTGCCGGACTAGGTCGGGACCGAGGTAAGACGCCTGATAGCGCTTGCTTGGAAGCTTCCTGATCGCTCCGAACCCGCGCCTGCGTGGCATGCCCACTCCCCATTTTCGTGCAACAACGTGCAACAAGGATGGCAAAACCCGTGCATTTCTGTCCAGATGCAAAAGCGATACTGGATCCTGTTTCCGCAGGTCAGGGGCGTTTTGTCCACTAATGTCCAGTATCGCCGCATCCCGTGAAACAAGATTCAAACCCAGTATCGCCCACCAGAGAACAGCAGGTCAGAGGCCCTTTCGAGGGCCTCTTTCCCATTTCGGGAGCAGTCGGGAACGATGGCCAGATGATCACCGCCGACGAGGTCATGCGCCTCCTGCTCGTCGCGGCGCCGTCCTCCGCCGGGATCTGGGACGAGTCCGGGAGTGATCCGACCGACGACGTAGAGGACCGATTGCACTACGTCGACGCGAGTGCGTTCGCGCGGCATCTCGTGGGCCAACTGCAGGCCGGCGCCACCGGTGAGTTGTCCGCTGCCTTCGACGCGATCGAGCGCCTGCACCTGGAGGGCGACGACGGCGTCCGGGAGCTGGCGACGATCGGCTACCTCGAGGGACTGCAGTCAGCCGCGTCGCGGGCTGGCGTGGAGGCGAGCGAGATCGAGGCGTACCTCGGCCCCGAGTCGCTGCGATGGTGGCGCGGCCTCGACGTCTTCTGGTCGGGCGGCGCGCCCGTCGTTCGCCCACAGGACTGACAGCTCGACCAGCAGCAATGGACATGACATTCGAACAGGTGTACCCTTGTCCTACGGCCGATGGCGGGGCGCTCCCAGTGGCTCCGGGTTCCTGAGGTCTGAGTTCGTCAGGACATGACACGCACCGTCCAGGTGTGGAGTCGCTGCACCACCGGTGCCTCCTGGAGGGCGACAACCCCGTTGTCGTGCCTGCCCGAGGAGCCCTCGATGTCCGTCGCCACCGCCACCCGCACCCACCCGATCCTGGGGTGCGTGGACGAGGTACGCGCGGCACTCGCTGCGGTGGGTGAGGTCCAGCCGGTCTTCATGGACACCGCACAGAAGCAGGCCGCGCTGGTTGAGCTCGCTCAGGCCGAGGCCCAGCTCACCGAGCTGCGGCTCCGGGTCCTCGCCGCAGCCGACGGCATCGGCCAGGAGTCCGGTGCCCGCGACGCCGCGGCCTGGCTCTCCCACGCGACCAGGACCGATCCAGCCCTCTCMCGAGCCGASGCCCGGCTCGCGAAAGCACTCGAGATCCGCACCACTGTCGCCGCCGGCCTGCGCACAGGCCAGGTGACGGCCGCACAGGCCCGCGTGATCACCAACATAACTGGTCCAGGACGCCGAGACCACACTGGTCGGCTACTGCGACCAGTTCCGACCCATCGARCTACGCCGACTGGCACGACGCCTSCTCGACATCATCGCCCCCGAGATCGCAGAAGAACACGACGCCAAACGCCTCGAGGAAGAAGAACGCCGCGCCCACRCCAAGGCCTTCCTCACSTTCCTCGACCGCGGCGACGGCACCACCCACCTCCGCGGCCTGCTGCCCACCCCGGTCACCGAACGACTCAAGCGCTACCTGMACGCCTACACCTCACCCCGCGCAACCGAAACCCGAGAGACGACGGGCAACGGCGAACGCGTCCCCCAACACCGGGCCCACGCCCACGCCTTCAGCGCACTCCTCGAGCTCCTCGACCCCGACCAGCTCCCCGAGCACGGCGGCGACGCCACCACCCTGATCATCACCATGACCATCGACCAGCTCCGCACCGACCTCGCCACCGCCGACRTCCTCACCGACAACGACAACGGCGAGCTCACCATCACCGCCGGACAAGCCCGACGCCTCGCCTGCCAAGCCGCCCTCATCCCCGCCGTCCTCGGCACCGACAGCCAACCCCTCGACATCGGCCGCACCGCCCGCCTCCACCGCCCCCACCAACGACGAGCCATCCGGCTACGCGACCGCCGATGTCGCGGCGAAGGCTGCACCATCCCCGCCRCCTGGTGCGAGATCCACCACCGACAACCCTGGACCCACGGCGGCCACACCACCATCGAGGACGGCGTCTGCTTCTGCTCCCATCACCACCACCTCATCCACGACCGCGCCTACAACCACACCTGGCTCCCCCACGGCGACGTCCGCTTCCACCGACGCACGTAGCGGGGCGTGCCCACCGCGACACACGTTGTTCACCGCGCGCCTCTCGCGCGCGGTCCGGAAGGAGCGTAGACAGGGGTGACCGCCGGGCGACCGGGCCCGGCCTCTCGGCTGGAGCTGTCCCATGCCTCGTGCAACGCACCTCTCCCCCAGCGTTCCCGTGCTCCGCACCCTCGGGCCCGCGGGTCGACTGCTGCTCGCTCTCGGCGCCGTGCTCGCCCTCGTCCTCGGCGTACGACCCGCGCCCGCGCAGGCGGCGAGCTTCACCGGCACCCTCGCCCAGGCAATCGCACAGATCCCGACCGCCGGCGAGAGCAACACCGGCTACGACCGCAACCTCTTCCCCCACTGGGTCGACGCCAACGGCGACTGCCAGAACGCCCGCCAGGAGGTGCTCATCAGCGAGGCCGACGCGACCGTCATGTACACCACCTCCGGGAAGTGCACCGTGGCCTCCGGACGGTGGTACTCCTACTACGACCGGGTGTCCTGGACCAATCCGGGCGACGTCGACATCGATCACATGGTGCCCCTGGCCGAGGCATGGGGGTCAGGGGCGCGGAGCTGGACCACCGCGCGCCGCCAGGCCTACGCCAACGACCTCGGCGACCATCGCACGCTGGTCGGGGTCACCGACAACGTCAACCAGGCCAAGGGCGACAAGGACCCGAACGACTGGATGCCGACCTACGACAGGTGCCGCTACGTCGCCGAGTGGGTGGCCGTGAAGATCCGCTGGGGACTGAGCGCCGACAGTGCCGAGAAGTCCGCCCTCTCCGGCTACGCAGCCGGCTGCTCGAACACCGTCACCGTGAGCACCGCCTGACCCGCCTGACCCGCCTGACCCGCCCACGACCACGAAACGCCCCGTCCTGCGCGAGGCAGGACGGGGCGTCCGAATGTCCGGCGGATGTGGGGCCCGTCGGACACATGTGGTTGGGGAACCGGGGATGACGCTAGTGGCCGGACCCCGGTTCGCGCGTGCAATTCGCGACTTCCTCATGAAACACATAGGAAAAGACAGGCGCCCCCACAGCGCCTGTCTCATCCGTAGGCCGAGCCCGTCTGCGGAGCCACCCGGATCGGGCGGAGCTGGGCGGCCGGGAACCACTCGGTGACGATGCGGCCGTCGCGGTCGGCATAGGTGACCAGGCCCTCCCAGCCGGTGTCGCCGAAGCGCCAGTCGATCACCAGACCCGGGAGCTCGACCGGCACGAAGGCCGGTCGAACCCAGACATGCCGCACCCCCGCCATGTCGCCACAATAGAACATGTGTTCGATCGACGCCATGGCGAGGGTCGCGGTCCCTACCCTCGGTCGCCGTGGACCGTCAGGGGGTGGGGTGGTCGAACGGCGTGACGGCGTCGCTTGCCGGCTCCGGGGCCGACCTCACGGGCTCGGGGGCACTCGCGCTCGACTTGCGGGCGAACGCGGCTGCACCGGCCGCCAAGGCTGCGACCAGGCCGACCAGGAGCAGCTTGCGTCCCCGGCGGGGCTTCTGGGTCGGCAGCCGGTCCGAGACCGCGTTGGGCAGACGGTCCACGACGTTGTCGGGGACTCGACCGGCTGCCGCCTGGACCGCAGATCCAACCGCGTCGCTGGCGACGGCCATCCGTCCGCGGCCCTCGGCGGCCGCCGCTGTCACCTTGGGCACGACCACCGTCTCGACAAGCTCCTTGAGGTCGTCGGCGACGTCGCGCAGGTCGTGGGCGAGGTCGTGCGTGGCGTTCTTGGCCATGTCAGCCTCCTGTGGGGCTCAGGGATCAGGTACGACGTCGTGGTACCCGATCCCCGAGATGCAACCCTGCGCGAGCCGACACCGACCGGCTCAGCTCGCGACGAGGCCGACCTCGCCCGCGCACTCGTTGCAGCGGGTGCGGCGCTCGTGCTGCTCGGGAGGAGCCTCCAGCAACTTCCGGTACCACCGGGTCTGCTCGGTGCGCCGGTAGCAGCGAGGACACCATTCGTGTCTGACCCACGGTCCGTAGTCCTTGCCCATGGCCCACAGCATGGCGGGGACGCGAGGTCCACGTCGCGCGACACCACCCAGTATTCGCAGGGGTGAGACAGGTCTGCCCGATCGTCGTGCGCCGGCCTAGTCCCGATGAGTCATCAGGAGGGGCGACGGTCCTGGATGTACGCCGCCGGCCAGACGATCTGCGCGCAGGACTCAGGTCAGGACGTGCCCGGCCGACGCCGCAGCCTTCGGGGCACCAGGCGACTCCATCGCTGCCCCCACCGGGCACGAGAGGACCGCAGCCCCTGCCGCCACGGCACCGACGCGGGTGAGAAGCCGGCCCACCACCGTCGCCACCACGGGGTGGCACGACGCATCCGCTTGACGGCCGTACCCACGTCGGCCCAGTACGCCGTGACGTCGGCCTCGCTCGGAGCCCCGAGGCCGAACACGTGCCGGTCGGCCTCGACGGCCAGCGAGGACGTGTCGACGGTCTCGAACCGCTCGGCGAGGGCCAGGCCGCTCTCGCGGCGGGTGTGCCCCTCGGGCAGCCGGACACCGAGATCGCGAGCCCGGTCGGTGAGCTCGCGCCAACCGCCGCTGAGCCGGTCCACCGGGTCGCTCGCGCGGCGCCGCCGACGGCGACGCAGTCGCTTCACGAGCAGGATCAGCCACAGCGGGGCGAGCAGGAGGACGATCCGCAGCACCCACCACAGGATCCCGAGGATGCGCAGGATCAGGTCCCAGATCTCGTCCGAGGAGTCGCTCCCGCTGCCGTCCGGCGGGACTCCCTGGACGTCGGCAGGTTCCTGCGGCAGGACCGGGGGCTGGACGACGTACGGCTGCGGCACCTCGTCGGGCGAGTCGTCCAGCGGCGGCGGCGTGCGGTCCTCGGGCGGCGTCGGGTCGAAGCGCATCCAGCCGCGGCCCTCGAAGGGCACCTCGACCCAGGCGGCGATGTCGTCGCCGGTCACGACACCTCCCGAACGGACCTGCTCGAAGCCGAGCACGACCCGCGCGGGGATGCCCTGCCGCTGGACGACGTAGGCGAGCGCGGAGGCGTACTGCTCGTCGTTGCCGACCATCCGGCCCGGGTCCTGCGCCAGGTCGGCCAGCCTCTTGGCGCCGTGTCCCGAGGCGGAGTAGCCGAACTGCTTCGGGTCGAGACCGTCGTTGAAGTAGCCCTCCTGGAACCCGCGGGTCAGGGTGACCACCCGCTCGTAGTCGGTCGCGACACGTCCCCGGCCGAGCCAGGTCGCGGCGAGCTCGTCGAGGGGCTCGATCGCGAAGTCCATCGAGGCGATCCCGACCGAGCGGTCCGCACTGGTCGCCCGGGCGTCGTTGGTGCAGCTCGCGCCGGTCCCCCAGTCGACCCGGTAGGCGTCGCCCTCGCGGGCGCCGCCGCGCTCCGCGAGTGCGCCGGAGGAGGTGTTGATCAGCAGCTCGCGACCGGCGTCCGGTGCCGCGTCCTCGGTCCGGGACGCGCCCTCGGCCGTCCCGACCGTCGGCACCCAGGTGCCCCGGTAGTCGTCGACGGTCACGCTGATCGCGTCACCGCGCTCGGAGGCGGGTGCCGGCCCGAAGGCACTCGACCCGGTCCGCTGGTCCGAGGTCGAGACGTTCCACACGATGCCGTCGAAGGTGTCCATCGTCGCCAGCCGCACGCACGGGTCGCCCGCCGGCAGGCCCTCGAACGTGAACAGGGCGTCGGTCTTGTGCTCCTTGTAGTAGGAGCGGTACGCCGCCAGCGGGCTCTTGAAGTCCAGCTCCGACAACGGAGGCTCCACGTGGTCGCGCAGGACGTCGCGAGTGCGCGGCTCCGGCGCGATCGCCGTCGCTCCCCAGCCCACGACACCGGCCACACCGAGGACGGCCGTGCCGAGGGCGATCCGGCGCACCCAGGAGGTCGAGAGGTGGCGCAGCGAGCGCCATCGGGTCCACACCAGCAGGACGACGAGCAGGAGTGCGCCCCGAACGACCGGCAGCTCGGTCTCGCGGGTGCCGAAGGCAGCAGCGAGCGCGTACATCACCACCACGACGAGACCAGCGGCGCCGGGCCAGCGGCTGCGCCACAGGAAGGTCGCTGCCGACGCACCGCCGACGAGTGCGACGAGGAAGGGCACGACCAGCTCACCGCGCTCCGACCCGAGCGGGACGGGAAGGGTCAGCACGGTCCGCCAGGACTCGACGACGCCGGTCACCAGCGCACGCTCGGCCCCGGGGGTCGGCAGGACGCCACCCAGGGCCTGGTCAGGGACGGCCGCAGCGGGGCCGACGAGGAGGTAGCCGAGGGCGAGCGCGACGGCGCTCAGCAGCGGCCCCCAGCGCAGCTGGCGAGCCAGTGCGGTGAGCCCGGCGCCGACGAGCAGGCCGGCAGCCGCGGCCGCCACCCACCGCGAGCCGCCGTAGGCGTCACCGAGGGGCAGCAGGGCCAGGGCCCCCGCCAGGGCCAGCAGCAGCGCGTCCGCCGCGAACAGGCGGACGCCGGGACGGGTGTCGTCCTGGAGGACGGTCATGCGCCCAGCCTCCGCACGGCCGGCGGCAGGTCCTCGAGCCGGCCCAGAGTGGCCAGGTCCAGGTCGCCCATCGAGCGCATCACCAGGTCCGCGTCGATCCGGCTGCGGACGACGACGGTCCGCACGTCCGGCCCGAGGTGGCGGCGCGCCGCGCGGAGGTCGGCGGCGTCGGTGACCGAACCGCACACGAGGATCGCGACGCTCGCCCCGTGGACGTCACGGCCGAGGCGACGCAGGCCACCGGACAGGCGGGGCGCGCTCGCGTCGTACCCGACCCCGGAGAGCTGGTCGAGCAGCAGCGTCGCGTGGTCGGAGCGCAGGTGGGCGGTCGAGGTCATCGCGGACAGGGTGTGGCCGTCGCGGATGGTCTGGGCGCCCAGCGAGCCGACGACCGAGACGGCGAGCTCGAACTCGTCGTCGTCGGCGTAGTCCTCGAGACGGGTGCTCAGCGCGACGAGGAGGTGCGCGCGGCGGGTCTCCTCGAACTGGCGCACCATGAGCGTGCCGGTCCGGGCGGTCGACTTCCAGTGGACGAAGCGCCGGTCGTCGCCGGGGACGTACTCGCGCAGGGCGTGGAAGGACACGTCGTTGTCCGAGAGCTTGCGAATGGTCAGGCCCTCGAGATCACGCACGAACCCTGCGGCGGAACCCTCCACGAGGACGGTCCGCGGATGGACGTGGAGCAGCTGGGCGTCGGTGACCTCGTGGTCGCGACGCAGCAGCAGGAACGGGTCGGCGCGTACGGCGCGCACTGGACCGAGGTCGAGGATCGCGCGACGGGTGGTCGGGATCGCGAACAGCTCCTCGTGGGTGCCACCACCCGGCAGGGAGGGTACGTCGAAGGCCGCCACTCCCCTGCCGACCGGGAGCTCGACCATGGTCGGCAACGCACGCCGTCCGCCGGGGTTGGTCAGGATCAGCCGTCCGTTGGCGCGCTCGCCGACCACGACCCGCTCGCGGGTCAGGTCCAGCTGGGCCTGCAGCCGGGGACGGCCGACGACGAACACCGCGCAAGCAGCAAGGAGGACCACCAGCGCCACACCGGTGAAACGGAGCTCGGTCCAGCCCAGGCGCCAGCCGGCGACCAGCGCGACGACGGCCAGCAGGAGCAGTCCCCGGGCGGCGGGCGACACGACGTCGGTGACCGGGGCGACGGCCTCGCGGGGACGGGCAGTGCGCGTGCGGGCACGCTCACGCAGCCCGAAGGCCGCGCTCGTGCCGCGTCGCCGCAGCCCGACGGCGCGACGGCGCCAGGCGCGCGTCGTCCGGTCGCCCGCTTCGCTCATCAGCCTTCCCCGTTCATCCCGTCACGCCCCGTTCATCCCGTCACGCCCCGTTCATCCCGTCACGCTCACGCCGTCGCTCGCTCCTGCGGCGCGGGGACGGTGGCGAGGATCCGCTCGACGACCTTCTCGCTGGTCAGGCCGCGGAACTCCTCCTCGGGGTCCAGCACCATCCGGTGCGCGAGCACCGGGACGGCGAGCGACTTGATGTCGTCGGGAACGACGTAGTTGCGCCCGGCGGCAGCGGCCCAGATCCGCGAGGCGGCGATGAGTCCGAGGCCTGCGCGCACCGAGCAGCCGAGCCGCACGTCAGCGGCGTGCCGGGTCTCCTCGCAGAGCCGCGCGACGTACTCGAGCAGCGAGGTCTCCGTGTGCACCTGCTCGCCGAGCTCGATCATGCTCACGACGTGCTCACTGCTGATGATGGCGCCGAGACCGGCACCGTGACGGCCGCTCTTGGGGTTGCTGAGGATGGCGACGGTGCTGGCCAGGTCGGGGTAGCCCAGCGAGGTCTTCATCAGGAACCGGTCGAGCTGCGCCTCGGGCAGTCGGTAGGTCCCGGCCTGCTCGATCGGGTTCTGCGTCGCGATCACCATGAACGGACGCGCCACCTTGTGGGTGACGCCGTCGACGGTGACCTGGTTCTCCTCCATGACCTCCAGCAGCGCCGACTGCGTCTTGGGCGAAGCGCGGTTGATCTCGTCGGCGAGCACGACGTTGGCGAAGATCGGTCCCTTGCGGAACTCGAAGCGGTGCGAGGCCTGGTCGTAGATCGTCACACCCGTGACGTCGCTCGGCAGCAGGTCCGGGGTGAACTGGATGCGGTGCTGCTCACCGTGCAGCGTCTGCGCCATCGCCCGCGCCAGCGAGGTCTTCCCCGTGCCGGGGAAGTCCTCGAGCAGCAGGTGTCCCTCGGCCAGCAGGCAGGTGAAGGCGAGCTGCACGACGTGGGTCTTGCCGACGAGGGCGCGCTCGACGTTGCCGACCAGCTGGCCGAACGTCGAGGCGAACCACTCGCTCTGCTGGGGCGTGAGGGTCACGGAAGGCTCCTTCTGATGGGGGTACGACGAGCGGTGTGCGGCCCGGTGCACGGCTCGGTCACGGTGAGCCCGATCCGGAGACGCCGCCGGCCGTGACGGTGACCGGCTGGGGGAAGCCGGTGTACCAGCTGTTCGACGACGCGTCCGCGCGCCCGTCGCCGCCGGTGGTGACGCACTTGTTGCTGGACCACGGATCGCCTGCCTGGACCGCCGTTCCGCAGTACTGCGTGCCCGACTTGAAGCCGACGAGGCGGAAGTGGATGTAGCGGCAGCGACCGGTGCTGGTGTTGGGCGAGGTGCAACCACCGATGCTGGCGCCGGCGTCGGAGAAGTAGACGTCGACCTGGCGCGCATCGGCGTTGTCGCACTTCTTCGCGCTCCAGTCCGACCAGCCGCCTGCCGCCGTCCGCTTGCGGACGGCGAAGCAGGCCTGGTCGCCGCCCTGGGCGGTGTCGACCGGCGTGGTGCCGCCCCCGGTGGCCGGCACGAGCACCGCGCTGTCGCCCGTCGAGGAGATGTCGAAGTCGGTGTTGGTGATCGCCCGACCGTTGCCGTCGCCGGCGTTGTAGGTGAACGACACCTGCCGGTAGCCCGGATTGACGTTGGTGATCGTCGGCGGGATCGGCTTCGCGTACGGATCGAAGTTCCCGCCCTCGCCGGCCGACCCTGCGACCTCGCCCTGCCCGGTCGGCTGGGTGATCGGCGTCAACCGGACCGACTGGTTCTGGGCGGCGCTCAGGAACGGGACGTCGAAGGCCGCACCTGCGCCCTCGGCCTGGGTCGGCGCCGGGACCCGCCCGGTCCAGCCGTCGGACGTGCGCACGTCGTACGCCGTCACGGGGAACCCGCCGTTGTCCGAGGGCGTGGTGAAGCTGACCCGCCCCTTGTACGCCGACGTGGAGCTCGTGCACCCGACGCAGTCGCTCGCCTTGGTGATGCCGCTGGGTGCCTTCGCCTTGTCCCAGGCCACCTTCGCCTCGGACTGGGGCGACCAGGCATCAGCCGTGCCGGAGCGGTTCGTGGCGCGGACCTGCGCGGTGTAGCTGTGGCCGTTCTCGACGTCGAAGGACCGACTGGTCGTGCCGCCGTCGACGGTGACCGTGGTGAGGTCGGCGCCGTCGACGAGCACCTTCACGTCGTAGCTGAGGACCGTGTCGTAGCCGTTGTCCGGCTCCCCCAACGCGGGCCAGGACACCGTCAGGTAGCCCTTGCCGTCGTCGTTCGGCGGCTCGGCCACCATCCCCGGAGCGGCCATCGTGCCCGGCTTGGTGAACGGGACGCCCTGCGCGGACGGCGGCGACATCGGGCCCTCACCGGCGTCGTTCACCGCGAGGATCTGGAACGTGTACGACGTGCCGTTGGCCAGGCCGTCCCAGACCAGCGAGCGGTCGCCCGGACCTGCCTGCCGGGGTGTGGTGGCCGGGTTGGAAACGAGCTTGTAGCCGCTGATGTCCGAGCCCTCGTTGGGCGGCGGCGTCCAGCGCAGGCGGAGCTTGCCGTTGCGGTCGGTGAAGGCGTCCTCGATCACCGGCGCGGTCATCTGTCCCGGCACCTCGTCGGGCGTGACCGGGCTGGAGGCGGCACTCGGGTCGCTGACGCCGATGTCGTTGACCGCCTCGACCGTGAAGCGGTAGGTCTCACCCGGATCGAGACCGTCGACGAGGCACTGGGTCGCGACACACTCCTGGTCGCCGCCGTTCCACCGCACGACGTACCCGGTGATCGGGCTGCCGTTGTCGGAGGGCGCCGTCCAGGTCAGCTGGACCGAGTCCGGACCGCCCTGGACGGCCCGGGGTGCGTTGGGGCGCTCGGGCGGACCGGCGACGGTGATCACGACCCGGCTGGAGACCTGGCGCTCGACCTCGCCCGAGCCGTCGTCCATCGTGTAGGCCACCACGATCTCGCCGGCGTCGTCAGGCGTGACGCGCAGGACCGTTCCGGAGGCCGACGGCGTGCTCGCCGGGCCCGTCGAGCTGACGTCGACGACCTCGTTGGACTCCTCGATCGGGTCCTCGAGCACGGCCGCGGCGAGGTCGATCTCCACGACCTTGCCGACCTCCGCATCGGGGATCTCCAGCTCGCGCAGGCGCATCAGCGGCTGCGCGGCCGCGTTGTCCTCGGCGCCGATGACACTCACCCTGACCCGGCCGGTGCCGGGGTCGGCGTCGCCGTCGTCCGCGGAGACGGTCAGCTCCACCTCGCCGCTCACGGCGTCGTCGGGAGCGCTGATGCTCAGCACGTCGTCGTCGATGGCGGTGTCCACGTCGGTGTCGGCGTCGTCCTCGGCGGCGACCTCGAAGGACAGCTCGTCGCCCTCGTTGATGTCCGAGGCCAGGCGCGCGAGGTCGACGGTGACCGGGTCGCCGCCGGCGAAGACCACCACGTCGGTCGAGCGGACCGTGGGCGCGACGTTCTCGGACGGCAGCACCGTGAGCGGGACGGTGATCTGGGACTGCAGCGAGTCGGGGTCGTTCTGGTCCTCGCCGTCCAGGACGCCGAGGGTCATCGAGGCGGCACCGTAGTAGGACGCGGGTGCCAGGAACTCGAGCTTCGTCGCGCTGACGGCCCGGGCGTCGCCGTGCGCAGCGGTGATCCGGTCGGTCCGGGCGACCTTCGGGGTGCGGCCGGCGCGGACCACGACGACGTCGTCGAGCTCGATGGACGCCTTCTCCCCGGCCGTGACCTCGACCGGAACGGCCTCGGAGTCCAGCACCGGCGGCATGCTGTCAGTGCCGGCGACGTAGACGAACCCGAACGACGACTGGTCGGTCGCGTCGGTGACGCGGTACGGGACGACCTGCGACTCCTTGGCGACGGTGATCCTCAGCTTGCGGTCGACGACCGACGCCACGGCCGCGTCCGGGGCCTCGAGCACGAGGTCCGCCTTCGAACCGTCAAGGTCGCCGTCGTTGTCGAGGACGTCGACGTCGACCGTGTCGCCGGCCTGCTTGCCCTCGAGCAAGCTGGAGTCGGCGACGTCGTCCTGGGTGATCGGCGCGTGGTCCGGCGCGTCCTCGCGGACGGTGACCGTGAGGAAGCCCGAGGAGGACGCACCGAGACCGTCGGAGACGGCGTACTCCGCGACCTTGTCGACCTCCTGCTGCCCGTCGAGGGAGGGGACGTCGACCTCGACCGTCGCCCCGTCCAGACGCATCGCGCCGCCGACGTCGCCGGTGGCGTCGGCGAGCTCGTGGAAGCCGGCCTCGTCGAGGACGAGCGGGTCGCCGTCGGGGTCGGAGTCGTTCTGCAGCACGGGGTAGTTGATGGTGAGCCCCGGCTTGACCAGCACCTGGTCGTCGAGCGCCGCAGGCGCCTGGTTGACGGCGCTGCGGGGCGCGACACCGATCCGCACGTCGGCGGTGGAGGACAGGCCGTAGGGATCGGTCACCTGGATCTTGAAGGAGTCGGTGCCCGTGGCGCCGTCGCCCTCGAAGGGCTCGTACTCGAACCAGTCCGCGCCCGAGCGCAGGATCCGGCCGAGCGACGGCGGCTCGACCAGCGAGGTGTAGACGACCGGGTCGCCGTCGGGGTCGGCGCCGAAGGCCGCCACGGGCACCCGGATCGCGTGACCGGTGACGGTGCGGTCCTCGATGGGTCGCGGCTGCGGCGCCTGGTTGTCCTCGGCGTTGTCGGGCTTGATGTTGAGCACCAGGCGGGTGTCGGCGCGCACGCCCTCGACGTCGCGGACGCCGTACCCGATCTGCAGCTGGCTGGTCCCGTCGTCCGGAACGAGCACGCGGATCGACTGGCCCGTCGCCACGATCGGCACGGTGCCCTCCTCGATCACCTTGCGCAGGGCGTCGACGTCGAAGAGGTCCTGCTGGCCCACCGTGAGCCGGTCGCCGTCGGGGTCGGAGTCGTTCTCGACGACGGGGATGTCGATGACGGTGCCGGCCCGCACCGTGACGACGTCCTCCACCGCGGTGGGGCGGCGGTTGCGTCCGCGGTCCGCGCTGGTCACGGCGATCGCGCCGCTCACCTGGTCGCTGCGGCCGTCGGAGAGGAGGTAGGTCAGCTCGGGCCGGCGTCCCTCGAGGTCTCCGGTCACCTCCACCCGCACGAACCGCTTGTTGATCAGGGAGGCCTTGACCACGCCCACGTCGGCCGGTGCGACCTCCACGCCCTGCACGATGAGGACGTCGCCGTCGGGGTCGGCGTCGTTGGCGAGGACGTCGACGAGCACCGAGCCGTCGGGGCGGACCGCGGCGATGTCGCGGGTGGCGACCGGCGGCCGGTTCGCGCCCGACGCCGGCTGCACGTCGACCCGGATCAGGGTCGGCTTCGACGTCCGTCCGTTGGCCGAGCTCGACGAGTACTCGAGGTAGTAGGTGCCGTGCTGGTCGGCACGGAAGGTCGCGGTGCCGCGAGCGGCGTCGCGCGACAGGGTCGCGGGACCTCCGGAGACCTTCGCGAGCGTGGGCAGCGCGAGCTGTCCGCCGAGCGGGTCGATGTCGTTCTTGACCGGCTCGAGCAGGATCGTGGAGCCCACGACACCGGTGAAGTGGTCCGCGACCGCCTGGGGCGCCGCGGTCTCGGGGTCCTCGACCTTGACGGTCACGGTGCCCTCGGCGACGGCGCCACCGCCGCGTACCTTGAACTCGATGGTCTCGGTGCCCGGGCCCTCGTCCTCGTCGGTGAAGTCGATCGTCCCGTCGGGACGGAAACCGACCTCACCACCCTCGCTCGTCGCCCCGACCAGCGCGAGCGAGTCGCCTTCCGGGTCGATCCACGCGGGCAGGACGTTCAGCGAGGAGTCGTGGCCCGCAGCGACGTGGAGGACGTTCTCCTGGTCCTTGATGAGCTCCGGCGCCTCGTCGGTCCCGTCGCCCTGGAGCGTGAGCTTCACGGTCGCCTTGGACGACGGGTTCTCGGGGTGGCCGTCGGTGATCTCGTAGTCGAAGCTCAGCGTGCCCGTCGCGTTCGGACCGACCTTGACCTGCACCTGGGTGCCCTCGCCGACGACGCTGTACGTCGCGTCCTTCGTGCTCGCCGGTGGTTGCTTGAGGGTCAGGATGTCGCCGTCGGGGTCGACGTCGTTGAGCGTCACCGGCAGGATCACCGTCGCGCCGGCTCGGGCGCCGAACTCGTCGTCCTCGGCCTTCGGGGGCTGGTTGCGGGGTCGGTCGCGGACCTCCTCCTGGACCTTCGCCTCCTGGGGGTCCTTGGCGTTCGGGTCGATCGAGTCCCAGTTGTCGACCCTGGTCAGGCCGTCCTCCTGCACCATCCAGGCGCTGCCGTTGGCGACGTCGTTGAGGACGACGACGTCACGGTTGCTGCGGAAGGTCAGCAGCGACGCATCGGTCAGCGGCGTGATCTCCCCGCTGAACGGGTCGGCGGAGCCACAGAGTCGCTGGTAGTTGTCGGTGCCGGGGTCGTTCCAGGCGGCGTGGGTGCAACCGTCCACCACCGCGGGGGCGGCGGGCGTCCCGTCGACGTCGATCGTGGACACCTTCTCGGCGTCACCACCGTCGAGCGGGACCGACCAGACCGCGGTCTCGGTGGCGACCTGGGCCACCTCGGACTCAGGTCCGACCTGCTGCAGGACCGGGCTGTCGCCGTCGATGCGGACCGGGTCCTTGCCCGGGAGCAGGACCTCGTCGTAGCGAAGGACCACGGGGACCTCACCGACTGCGGTCAGCTCCGGGTCGTCGAGGAAGTCCTCGTCGAAGTCGAACTGCTCCCCCTGGACGGGCAGTCCGGTGGCGTCGAGTCCCCACGCCGTGACCCGGTGCCTGGCCCGGTCCAGGACGAGAGCCGTGCCTGCGGTGGTCACCGCGATGCTGCTGCGGGGCGAGACCTCCGTGTCGGGCGGTGCACTCTCCAGCCCCTCGAGGCGGTCGGCACGGCGCAACCACACCCGTCCGGTCGCGTCGTCGATCACCGCGACCGTCGTACGGCCGGCGGCGGCCTCGTACGTCGCCGGCAGCGGCACCGGACGCGCCACTCCGGCGAGCACGTCGACCACGGACACGGTGCGCGCGACGTTGCCGCCGCCGTCATCGAAGACCTGGACGCTGCCGGCCTCCTGGAAGACATCGGTGCTGGTCGTCGTGGTGACCACGCCGAGCTCCAGCTCACCGACCTGGGAGTTCAGACGGGCCATCAGGCCGCGGTCGGAGTTGGTGACCCACACGCCGCCGTCATTGAGGTCGACGTCGTGGATCGGCTCGCCGTCGTACTGGATCGCGAGGACTGCGACGGTGCCGGCCAGCAGCGTCAGCACAGCACCCTGCGCGACGCGCCTCCGGCGCGCTCCACGGCTCCGAGCCCGCAGCGTCGACACGCGTGCTCCCCTCGTCAAGTACAGCGCATCCGGCGCTCAGTAAACATCACTCAGGAAGCAGGAGCGTCATCGTGCCACGACGCACTCCGTCAACGGTGTCGAGATCTGGGACTCACGGACCGTGGAGATCGAGATGCAGACCTGCTCCCCCGCCTTCGCCGGGACCGCGAGCGAGGACTCCTCGCCGCGGGTCTCCTCGGCCAGACCGGCCAGCGTCGCACCGGTCTCCACCAGGAAGGCGTCGCCGGGTTGCGGCGCCGGATTGGTCCAGCTGAACCGGATCCGTCCGCCTGCCTGGCGGACCTCGAGCTCGGTCGGCTGCACGGGGCCGCCGACGATCAGCGACGGCTCGTCGATGCTCTCATCGGGTCCGTCGTCCTGCGGCGCCGGGGCCGGGTCGTCGGCCAGCAGGGCCACGGCGACGACACCGCCCACCACCGCGGTCACGAGGAGACCGGCGAGCAGTCCCCACGGCGTACGACGGGGCGCACGAGGGTCGGTCTGCGGTGCCGGTGCGCCGCCCGGCGAGGATCCCGGCACCCATCCCGGCCCCGTCCCGGGAGCGGGTGGCGCGGGAGGCCGCGGCCCCAGCGGACGGCGCATGGTCCCGGGCAACGCCGGCAGCCCCGGGAGGTCGGGCATCTTGCGGATCGTGTCCGGCTCGGGCACCGCGCCGCGGTCCTGGACCCCGGTGTCCTCGTCGGCGCCGGTGATCTCGCGCGGTCGCAGCAGCGCTCCGCGAGCGGCGAACTCGTCGGGGACGATGATCGAGATCGGCCGGACGACGGTGTGGCCGTCATCGCTGGCGGTGACGCGCCGGGAGGCGGGCGAGGCGTCCAGCACCTCGAGCCGGGTCATCGGGAGCTGCAGCTCGACCTGCACCTGCTGCACGGCCTGCGCGAAGGCCATCGCCGAGGCGGGCCGGTCGTCGAGCCGCTTCGACATCGACCGCAGGAGGAGCGCGTTGAGCGAGTCCGGGACGTCGTCGCGGAGCACGCGGGAGGGTTCCTGACGCTCGATCCGGTCGATCAGGTCGGTCGTGTCGTTGGCGCCGCCGGGGATCTCGTGGGGTGCGCGACCGGCCAGCAGGGAGTAGACCGTCGCCGCGAGCGAGTAGACGTCGCTGCGCACGTCCAGCAGCGTCGGGTCGAGGAACGCCTCGAGCGGCGACCAGGGCACCGAGACGGCATCGCTGCCGCCACCGGCGACACCGGCGACCGTGGCGATCCCGAAGTCGGTGAGCAGCGGGGCGCCGTACGCGCTGGTCAGGATGTTGTGCGGCTTGATGTCGCGGTGCAGGATCCCCACCCGGTGGGCGGTCTCGACCGCGCTCGCCACCTTCACCGCGATGTCGAGCACCTCCGGCACGGCCAGGCGCTCGCTGCGGAACCGGTGCCCGACGTGCGGCGGCGGGCAGAACTCCATGACCAGGTAGGCATGGCCGGAGGCGCTGACGTCGGCCTGGAAGATCGGCACGATCGACGGGTGCCCGGAGAGCTGGGCCATGACGTTGGCCTCGGCCCGGAACTGGGCGACCCCCGCCGGGCTGGAGGACTCCCGGAGCACCTTGACCGCCACCTGCCGGGCAGGGAACTCCTGCCGGTACAGGTGGACGTCGGCGAAACCGCCGGTGCCGATCGGCCCGACGTAGGTCAGGCCGGCCAGCAGTGGTGGCGGGCCCGAACCAGCCATCGAACTGGCCATGGAACGCTCAGTCCTCGTCCGTCGCGAAGTCCTCGTTGTGCGTGCCCGGGCGCGGCGCCCACGGCAGCTCCTTCGCCGGTCGTACGACGACGAGGCGGTCGCCGCGCGCGAGGAGGGTCACGACGGGGTCGAAGTAGCGGTAGACCTTCTCGTCGCGGACGACGGCGATGACCTGGTCGGGCAGCGACTGGGGCGGCATGCCGACCTCGTTGACCAGCAGCTCCCGCTCGGCGACCTCGAGCCCGTCGCCGTAGCTCAGCAGGTCCTCCATGACCTGGCCGAGGGTCGGCGACAGTGTGGAGAGGCCGAGCAGTCGCCCGACCGCGTCGGAGGACGTGATGACCGAGTCGGCGCCTGACTGCCGCATCAGCGGGGCGTTCTCGTGCTCGCTCACCGACGCCACGATCCAGGCGTCCGGGTTGAGCTGGCGCACGGTGAGCGCCGCGAGGACGTTGGAGTCGTCGCGACCAGTGGTGATGATGACCTGGTCGGCCTCGGCGACACCGGCACGCTGCAGGACGCCACGACGGGTCGCATCCCCCGTGATCACGGCCAGCTGGTCGGCGTGGGCGTCGGCGAGCGCGATCGGGCTCGGGTCGACGACGACGACGTGGTCGCGGTCCAACCCGTTGTTGACCAGGGTCTCGACGGCGCTGCGGCCCTTGGTGCCGTAGCCGATGACGACGACGTGGTGTCCCATGTTCTTCCTCCAACGGGCGATCCGGAACATCTCGCGTCCACGCTGGGCCAGCACCTCGAGGGTGGTGCCGATCAACAGGACGAGGAACGCGATGCGGGCGGGCGTGATGATGAACGCGTTGACCAGACGCGCCGGATCGCTGACCGGCGCGATGTCGCCGTATCCGGTCGTGCTGAGGGTGACGGTCGTGTAGTAGATCGCGTCGATCAGGGAGATCGTGCCGTAGGGGTCCTCGACGGTCGCGTCCCCGGCGTCGCGGTAGCCCTCCCGGTCGAGGTAGACCAGCAGCACCGTGCCGACCAGGATCGCCATCGCGGCGAGGAGCCGGCGACCGAGCTCCCACCACGGGGAGCGGGTCCGTTCGGGCAGTGCGATGCGCCCCACGGTCGGGGTGTGTGCCGAACCTCCTGCGACGTCGCCCACGGCCCGGAACCTACTCCACCGGATCCGGAGCACGGCGAAGCAGGCGGCTCATCAGCTCGCGGCGCGCCCGCTGGGTGCTCTCCTGGGGGAACACCTCGTCGAACGCGGCGTTGACGCCCGCGCCGATCAGCACGGCCAGCGCGGCGATGTAGAGCCAGATCAGGATGGCGATGGGCGCGGCCAACGGTCCGTAGATCGAGTGCGAGTCCTGGGCGGTCACGGTGAGGATCCAGCGCAGCAGGTAGGACCCGCCGATCCAGCTGACGAGCGAGAAGGTGGCCCCCGGCAGGTTGAAGCTCCAGTTCGTCCGGACCGGCACGGAGACGTGGTAGAGCGTGGCGAGGAAGCAGATGCAGATCACCACGATCAGCGGCCAGTAGAACTCCATCAGGAACTCGGCCCGGTTGGGGAGCCAGGACCGCACGAGCTTCGGGCCCGCGACGACCAGGGGCAGCGTGATCGCGCCGGTGATGACGGCGAGGATGTAGAGCACGAAGGCCAGCGCCCGCGTCTTGACGATCCCCCGGTGGCCGCCGAGCCCGTGCATGATCGTGATGGTGTCGACGAAGACGTTCAGGGCACGGGACCCGGACCAGAGCGCCAGCACGAACCCGAGCGAGATGACGTCGAAGCGACCGCCCTCCAGCACGTCATTCATCGTCGGGACGATCACGCGGTTGACCGCGGTGTCGGTGAGGAACGCCGAGAAGAGGTCGATGACGGCCCGGCGGACCTCGTCGACCTGCGCGGCGGTGAAGTGGGTGGTCACGTAGCCGACGCCGCCGGCCAGCGCGAAGATCAGCGGCGGCACCGACAGCACCGCGAAGAAGGCGCCCTCGGCTGCCATTCCGGTGACGCGGTAGCGCAGGCAGGAGCTCACCGTGCTCACGACGAGGCGCCAGAACAGCTGGCCGAAGCGGCGGACCCGATCGGTCGGCTGATCGGTCGGCTGATCGGTCGGAGCAGGCGCGTCGCTGCCCACCTCGTCCGCCATGGCTCCACGCTATCTGTCACGAGTGACGGACTCCGGCATCCCGAGCGGCCTAGCATCGGGTGATCTGCATCGCTCAGGTCGGAGGTCCCCATGCACGAGCGCTCCGCACTCGGTGCCGCTGACGTCCCCGACGACACGCTCGCGTCGATGGTGGCCGACCTGCTCCAGACCGGCGACGCGCCGCTGAGCCTGCTGTCGTCGTACGCCGAGGAGGTGCCCTACGAGATCCCGGCCATCACGACGGCAGGGCGGTGGTGGGTCCGGGGCGAGGTGTCGGTGGACGGGCACCGTCACGGTTTCGCGCTCTTCGTGAAACAGGTGCACGAGTGGTCCCGCTCGCCCTTCTTCGCCCACCTGCCGCCCGAGATCCAGCCCTGGGCGGCCGCCCAGGTGCCGTGGCGGACCGAGGGTGCGGTCTACCGCTCGGACCTCGGCGACCACCTGCCCGCCGGACTCGCGCTCCCGCGAGCGGTCGGCGTGCACGACATCGACGACCTGTCCTACTCCGTGTGGCTGGAGGTCGTCCCGATCGAGGACGTCGCGTGGGACCTCGACCGCGATCGCCGTGCGGCCCACCTGCTCGGCCGCTTCGCCGCGCACCCCGGCGTCCGCGAGCGGGTCGGGATCGGCGATCACGAGTGGGACATCACGAGCTACGTCGAGGGCCGGCTGCGCTTCCAGGTCCTGCCGATGCTCGGCGAGGACGCCATCTGGCAGCACCCGCTGGTGGAGCCGGGCTTCGGTGACCTGCGCGACCGGCTGACACAGGCCGCTGCCGACGTCGACGCGATCGCGGCGGAGCTCATGGAGCTGCCGCTCCTGGCGGGCCACGGCGACGCCTGCGCCAACAACCTGCTGGTGCGACCGGGCCGGACCGGTTTCACGATGATCGACTTCGGCTTCTTCACCCACCTGCCGGTCGGCTTCGACCTCGGCCAGCTGCTGGTCGGGGACGTCCAGCTCGGGAAGCGCTCCGCGCACGACCTGCTCGAACGCGACGAGGCGTGCCTGGCGTCGTACGTCGACGGGCTGGCCGTCGAAGGATTCGACATCGCGATCGAGGTGGTCCGACGTGCGCACGCCCTGCAGCTGGTCCTGTTCACCGCACTCTCGTCGCTGCCGTTCGAGGTGCTCGATGCCGAGCCGGACGAACAGCTGCGGGCGATGGCGGCCTCGAGAGCCGCCATCGCCCGACATTCACTGGACCTGCTGGACCAGACCGGCCCAGCTCAGACCGGCTGAGCCTCGCGCGGGCGCTCCGCCTCCAGCTGCTCCGTCGGCGGCTCCGCGTCGTCGTCGACCATCGTGGTCTCGTCGAACGGGTCCGCACCGGACAGGGCACGGTCCAGCTGGTCGCGGTCGATGCTGCCGGTCCAGTGACCGACCAGGACCGTGCCGACGGCGTTGCCGGCGAAGTTGGTGAGCGCCCGGGCCTCCGACATGAAGCGATCGATGCCGACGATCAGGCCGACGCCGTCGACGAGCTCGGGACGGTGCGACTGCAGACCACCGGCGAGGACGGCCATGCCGGAGCCGGTGACACCCGCAGCGCCCTTGGCGGCGATCATCATGAACAGCAGCAGCGAGATCTGCTCGCTGATGGCGAGCGGGGTGCCAACGGCCTCGGCGATGAAGATCGACGCCATCGTCAGGTAGATCGCCGTGCCGTCGAGGTTGAAGGAGTAGCCCGTCGGGACGACCACGCCGACGGTGGTCTTGTCGATGCCGGCGTGCTCGAGCTTCGCAATGACCCGCGGCAGGGCGGACTCGGAGGACGACGTCGCCAGGATCAGCAGGAACTCGCGACCGAGGTAGCGCAGCAGGGCGAAGATGTTGATCCCGGTCGTGACCTTGAGCAGCAGGCCGAGCACGATGAAGACGAAGAGCAGGCACGTGATGTAGAAGCCGATCATCAGGACCGCGAGGCTCTTCAGCGCGTCTGCGCCGCCCGCGCCGACCACGGCGGCCATCGCGCCGAAGGCGCCGATCGGAGCTGCCCACATGATCATCCCGAGCAGGCGGAACACCAGGCGCTGGACGTGACCCACCACGACGAGGACCGGAGCGCCGGCGGAGCCCATCCGCTGCAGTGCGAAGCCGACGAGCAGGGCGACCAGCAGGGTCTGCAGCACGCTGCCGCTGGTCAGCGAGCTGAACAGCGACGTGGGGATGATCCCCAGCAGGAACGCGGTGGTGTCGGCGTGCCCCTCGGCCGCCTTCTCCTGCGCGATCGCAGCGCCGTCCGCGGTGATCTGCAGACCGTCGCCCGGGTGCAGGAGGTTGCCGACGACCATGCCGATCGTCAGGGCGACCGTCGACATCACCAGGAAGTAGACGAGGGCGAGTCCGCCGACCCGGCCGACCTTGGCCGCGCTGGCGACCGAGCCGACACCGAGGACGATCGTGCAGAAGATGATGGGCTGGATCATCATCTTGATCAGGTTCACGAAGCCCTCGCCGAGCGGCTTCAGCTCGAGCGCGAAGCCCGGGAACAGCAGGCCGGTCGCGATACCGAGCAGCACCGCGCCGATCACGGCGAGGTACAGGTAGTGCGTGGCGCGTGAGCCCTGCTTGGGCTGCGCTGCCGTGGTGGTGGATGTCATGGGTTCCTCCTGGTCCGGGGCCCACGCCGGGGCCACGAGCCACTCTGGTTCGAACCGTGACGGCGGTCACCGTTGTGTTCGTTGTGTTCGTGGCGCAGGTCACACCTCCCGCCCTGCGGTGGGCAAGAATGGCGACGTGCCTCGACCCCGCCTGCTCCGCGACCGGTCGGTCGCGCGCCAGGTGCTGCTGCTCCAGGTCGGGAGCGTGCTGCTCCTCGTCCTGATCGGGATCCTGATGGCTTCGTACGACGCCCGGCGGGACTCGCGCAGCCGGGCGACCCAGCGCGCGGTGGCCGTCGCCCAGACCGTCGCCGACTCCCCCACCGTCAGCGAGGCGCTCGCCAGCGTCGATCCGACGCCGCAGCTCCAGCCCTGGACCGAACGGGTCCGACGCGACACCGACACCGACTTCGTCGTGGTGATGGCGCTGGACCGCACCCGCTACACGCACACCGACCCCACCCAGATCGGCCGCCCCTTCGTCGGCGACCTCGGTGGCGCGCCGGAGGGCGAGGTCTTCACCCAGGAGTACACGGGAACCCTCGGTCCGTCGGTGCGTTCGGTCGTGCCGGTCGAGGACGACGGCCGGGTGGTCGCCCTGGTGTCGGTCGGCATCACGGTCAGCGACATCAACCGCGGACTGCGCCGCGACGTCACCATCGTGGCGCTGGTCGGCGGTCTGGTGCTGATCGTCGGCGTCGGGGGTGCCGTGCTGTTGAGCCGGCGGCTGCACCGGCTCACCCACGGGCTCGGGGAGCAGGAGCTGGCGCGGATGTACGAGTACTACTCCGCGGTCCTGCACTCGGTGCGCGAAGGCCTGCTCCTGCTCGACGGAGAGGGCCGGGTGCAGCTGGTCAACGACGAGGCACGACGACTGCTCGCGCTGCCCGACGACGTCATCGGCACCCCCATCGAGGAGCTGGGCCTCGCGCCCGGGCTCGTCGCTGCCGCCCGGGCTCGCACGGCGGAGTCCGACGACCTCTACCTGGCTGGCGAACGCATCCTCGTCGTCTCCTCGGCGCCGGCCCGCTGGGAAGGGCGCGACGTGGGCTCCGTGGTGACCTTGCGCGACCACACCGAGCTGCGCTCGGTCACCGGTGAGCTCGAGGTCGTGCGCCGGCTCACCGAGTCCCTGCGCTCGCAGAACCACGAGTCGGCCAACCGGCTCCACACCGTCGTGTCCCTGATCGAGATGGGTCGCTCGGAGGACGCCGTCGCGTTCGCGACCGACGAGTTGCACCTCGCGCAGCTGCTCACCGACCAGGTCGTGGACGCGGTCGACGACCCCGTGGTCGCAGCGCTGCTCCTGGGCAAGTCGGCCGAAGCGGCCGAGCACGGCGTGGACCTCCGGGTCGAGGGCGAGCTCCCGCCGGACAGCGGGGTGCCCGCTCGCGACCTGGTGACCGTGCTCGGCAACCTCCTCGACAATGCCTTCGACGCCGTCGGACCGGTCACGGAGCGCCGCGTGCAGGTCACGTTGGGCGGCGGCCCGGTGGGCGACGCGCACACCGTCCGGATCATCGTCGGCGACAGCGGCCCCGGCCTCCCACCCGGCGACACCGAGCGCGTCCTGGACCGCGGCTGGACCACCAAGGCGACGCCCGGCACCGGCCGTGGCCTGGGTCTGGCCCTGGTGGTCCAGGTCGCCCGTCGCCACGGCGGCAGCGTCGACGTGGGCCGCTCGGACCTCGGCGGCGCGGAGTTCACGGTGCTGCTGCGGCCGACCGGGTCCCCCTCGTGACCGTCCGGGTCCTCGTGGTCGAGGACGAGGCGCTGGCCGCAGAGGCGCACGCGGCGTACGTCGCCCGGGTGCCCGGCTTCGAGCTCGCCGGCGTCGCCCGGTCGGCCCGCGACGCGGTCCGGGCGCTCGACAACGCACAGGCGGCCGGGACGCCGGTCGACCTGGTGCTGCTCGACATGAACCTGCCCGACGGGCACGGGCTGGGCCTGCTCGCCGGTCTGCGCGGTGCCGGGCACGTCTGCGACGTCATCGCCGTGACCGCGGCGCGCGACACCAAGGTCGTGCGCCAGGCCGTGGTGCAGGGCGTCGTCCTCTACCTGCTCAAGCCGTTCACCTTTGCGACCTTCCGCTCCAAGCTCGAGCAGTACGCCGACTACCGCGCCCGGATGGACGCAGCACCCGCCGAGGTCGTCCAGGACGAGGTCGACCAGCTCCTCGGCTCCCTGCGCCCGACCGGCAGCGCTCCACTCCCCAAGGGGATGAGCGCCGAGACCCTGCGCACGGTGACCACGGCGCTCAGAGAGGCCGGGGGCGAGCTGTCGGCGAGCGAGGTCGCCGCCACCGTCGGTGCCTCCCGCGTCACCGCGCGGCGCTACCTCGAGCACCTCGCCGACCAGGGCCTGGCCGCGCGCGGCGTCCGCTACGGAGCCAGCGGCGGCCGACCGGAGGTCAGCTACAGCTGGCAGTGAGCACCGCTCGTTGGTCGAGGAGGCCGCCCGCGGCCGTCTCGAGACCTCCGGGCACGGTGCACACGTTGGTCGAGGAGGCCGCCCGCGGCCGTCTCGAGACTGTGAGGCTTGGCATGCAGCCTTGGTGGTGATGGGCTGTGGTCGGTGACCACGGGCGTGAC
>NZ_LMIA01000013.1:0-392480 GCF_001428565.1 Nocardioides sp. Root190
CGCGAAGCACGACGCTGCCTCAAGCGCTACATCGCTCGCGACCTCTACCGACAACTCGAAAACCCCACCCCGACCACTTGACGAACCATAGGAGCGTCCTTCGGGCACGATGCCGGAAGGGTGGGTGCAACGGGTCACCGGGTCTCGAGACGGTCGCTGCGCGACCTCCTCGACCAACGGGCCGACGGTCGCTGCGCGATCAGCTCAGGTCGAGGCCCGGGTAGAGCGGGTGCTTCTCGAGCAGGTCGGCCGAGCTGGCGCGGACCTTGTCGGCCACACCCTCGCCCAGCACGTAGGTCGCCTTGGACGGTGCGCCGGCCTTGTTGGTGCCGGCTTCGGTGTTCTCCAGGACGTGGACGATGAGGTCCGCGACCGCGTCGAACTCGTCGAGACCGAAGCCGCGGCTGGTCAGCGCCGGGGTACCGATCCGGATGCCGGAGGTGTACCAGGCGCCGTTGGGGTCGGAGGGCACCGAGTTGCGGTTGGTGACGACACCGGCCTCGAGCAGCGCCGACTCGGCCTGGCGACCGGTGAGGCCGAACGAGCTGACGTCGAGCAGCACGATGTGGTTGTCCGTGCCATCGGTGACCAGCTTGGTGCCGCGGCGCATCAGGCCCTCCGCGAGACCCTGCGCGTTGTCGGCGACGGCCTGGGCGTAGGTGCGGAACTCCGGCGTGCGGGCCTCGGCGAACGCGACCGCCTTCGCAGCCATCACGTGCGACAGCGGGCCACCGAGCACCATCGGGCAGCCGCGGTCCACGCTGGGGGCGTACTCCTCGGTCGCGAGGATGAAGCCACCACGCGGGCCGCGCAGGGACTTGTGCGAGGTGCTCGTGACCACGTGGGCGTAGGGGATCGGGTCCTCCTCGCCGGTGAACACCTTGCCGGCGACCAGGCCGGCGAAGTGGGCCATGTCGACCATCAGCGTGGCACCGACCTCGTCGGCGATCTCGCGCATCTTGGCGAAGTTCACGCGGCGCGGGTAGGCGGAGTAGCCGGCGACCAGGATGAGCGGCTTGAACTCCTTGGCCTTGGCGCGCAGGGCGTCGTAGTCGATCAGGCCGGTCCCGGGGTCCGTTCCGTACTGCTGCTGGTGGAACATCTTGCCGCTGATGTTCGGGCGGAAGCCGTGGGTCAGGTGGCCGCCGGTGTCCAGGCTCATCCCGAGCAGACGCTGGTTGCCGAGCTCGTGGCGCAGCTTCTCCCAGTCCGCGTCGGAGAGGTCGTTCATGTTCTTGACGCCGATGTCCTTGAGCCAGGGGCCCTCGACGCGGTGGGCCAGGATCGCCCAGTACGCCGTGAGGTTGGCATCGATGCCGGAGTGCGGCTGAACGTAGGCGTACTCGGCGCCGAACAGCTCCTTGGCGTGCTCGACAGCAAGGGACTCGACCGTGTCGACGTTCTGGCAGCCTGCGTAGAACCGGTGGCCGACCGTGCCCTCGGCGTACTTGTCGCTGAACCAGGTGCCCATCGTGAGGAGCACGGCGGGCGAGGCGTAGTTCTCGCTCGCAATCAGCTTGAGCGAGGCCCGCTGGTCGGCGAGCTCCTGGCGCGTGGCGTCCGCGATGCGCGGCTCCACCGACGCGATGACCTCGAGCGCCTGGCGGTAGGCACTGCTGACGAGTTCGCCGTTGAGGGTGTTGTCGCTCATGGCGCACAGCGTAGTGGTGATGGCCGA
Source organism: Nocardioides sp. Root190 (assembly GCF_001428565.1). Lineage (GTDB taxonomy): Bacteria > Actinomycetota > Actinomycetes > Propionibacteriales > Nocardioidaceae > Nocardioides. The sequence goes on from NZ_LMIA01000013.1 coordinate 1,679, forward strand.
CAGGATCGGCACGGGCGCGTGCACCGGAGTGACTGGCGAGGTGACAGGCGACGCCTCGTGTGACCTGCGTCGCAGCAGAGGAGCGTTCACGCTCAGGACACCCTCCGTGCGTCCAGAATTCGAGACGCACGTCCACATCATGAGATCGACATTTGGTGGGAGGACGTCCGAAGGATGAGACTCGTTGACATGGTCACTGCTGCTACCCATGCGCACCTCGTGGTACGACGCCACGTGGACTTCGGGCGCACGCGCAGCATGTTGTGTTGGCCCCGCTGATCACGCCGACCTCCAACCCGACGAGCCGCGTGTCGATGATCCCTTGAGGATCGATCGAACGCCATCAGCGAAGGACCTCCTCTCCGCATGCCCGACCTGCGCTTCCAGTCCCAGCCCCCTCGCCACACCGAGGTGCCCCGCCCCCGCCGCGCGGAGGGCCAGTGGGCATTCGGCTACACCGAGCCGCTGAACAAGAACGAGCAGTCCAAGAAGGACGACGACCCGCTGAACGTGCGGGACCGCATCCTCTACACGTACTCCAAGCGTGGCTTCGACTCGATCGATCCCGCCGACCTGCGTGGGCGCTTCCGCTGGATGGGCCTCTACACCCAGCGCCGCCCCGGCATCGATGGTGGCCGCACCGGGTCCATGGAGGAGGAGGAGTTGGACGACCGCTTCTTCATGCTGCGGGTCCGTTCCGACGGCAAGCTCCTCTCCCCCGCCGCCGTGCGCACCCTGGGTCAGATCGGCGTCGACTACGCCCGGGACACCGCCGACGTCACCGACCGCCAGAACATCCAGTACCACTGGATCGAGATCGAGAACGTCCCCGCGATCTGGGAGCGCCTCGAGGCGGTCGGCCTGCACTCCCTCGAGGCCTGCGGCGACTCGCCGCGCCCGTTCCTGGGCTCGCCGGTCGCCGGCGTCGCCAAGGACGAGATCATCGACGGCACGCCTGCGCTGGAGGAGATCGAGCGCCGCTACATCGGCAACAAGGACTTCTCGAACTTCCCGCGCAAGTTCAAGACCGCGGTCACCGGCCACCCCAGCCACGACATCTCCCCCGAGACCAACGACGTCTCCTTCGTCGGCTCGATCCACCCCGAGCACGGCCCGGGCTTCGACGTCTGGGTCGGTGGTGGCTTGTCCACCAACCCGATGCTCGCCCAGAGCCTCGCGGTGTGGATCCCGCTCGACGAGGTTCCCGACGTGTGGGCCGGCGTCGCCGGCATCTTCCGTGACTACGGCTACCGCCGGTTGCGCTCGCGCGCCCGCCTGAAGTTCCTCGTCGCGGACTGGGGCGTGGAGAAGTTCCGCGAGGTCCTCGAGAACGAGTACCTCGGCAAGAAGCTCGTCTCCAACCCGACGCCGCCCGCGCCCGTGGGTCACCGCGACCACATCGGCGTGCACGAGCAGAAGGACGGCAAGTTCTACATCGGCGTCGCGCCGACTGCCGGCCGCGTCTCCGGCACCGACCTGGTCCGTCTCGCCGACCTGCTCGAGGAGTACGCCGTCACGGGGGCCCGCCTCACGCCGTACCAGAAGATCGTGCTGATCGGCGTGGACGCCGACAAGGTCGAGCCCCTGCTGGACCGGCTCGACGAGATCGGTCTCAGCGGCCGCCCGTCGAACTGGCGCCAGAACACGATGGCCTGCACCGGCATCGAGTTCTGCAAGCTCGCGATCGTGGACACCAAGGAGCGCGCCCGGCTGCTGATCGCCGAGCTCGAGAAGAGGTTCCCCGGTCTCGACGCGCCGATCACGATCAACGTCAACGGCTGCCCCAACGCCTGCGCGCGGACCCAGATCGCCGACTTCGGCCTCAAGGGCCAGCTCGTCGTCGACGAGAACGGCGACCAGGTCGAGGGCTTCCAGGTGCACCTCGGTGGTGCGACCGGCCTGCGCGCCAACTTCGGCCGCAAGCTGCGCGCCCACAAGGTCACCAGCAAGGGCCTGGACGACTACATCACCTCGGTCGTGAGCAACTACCTGACCGACCGGACCGCCGACGAGGCCTTCGACGCGTGGGTCCACCGCGCGGCCGAGGAACTGCTGCGCGGCGAGGTCACCCTGGAGCCGAAGGCGCTGGAGTCGGTCTGATGACGGAGTCGGCATCGTCACGGGCAGTGCCGTACCACTGCCCGTACTGCGGCGAGACCGACCTCTGGCCCCACGAGCCGACGGGTTGGGAATGCCGCGGCTGTCGGCGGGCTTTCAAGGTCGAGATGCTCGGCCTCACGCCCACCACCCGAATCACTGAAGAAGGAGGTGCCTCATGACCGCTCCGGCCACCGCCAGCGCGCGGAACTTCCGAGGCATCCACACCGAAGGCCGCTCCTCCGAGGAGCTGCGCGAACTGGTCTCGCACTGGGGAGCCGAGCTCGAGCTCGCCCCGGCGGAGGTCATCATCGAGTGGGCCGCCGCCACCTTCGGCGACCGGTTCTGCATCACCTCCTCGATGGGTGACGCCGTCCTCGCCCACCTCGCCGAGAAGGTCGTCCCGGGCGTCGACGTCGTGTTCCTGGACACCGGCTACCACTTCGTCGAGACCATCGGCACCCGCGACGCCGTCGCGGCCACGATGAACGTCAACCTGATCACGATCAGCCCTGTGCAGTCCGTCGCGGAGCAGGACGCCGAGTACGGCCCTGAGCTGTACAAGCGCGACCCCGACCTCTGCTGCGCACTGCGCAAGGTGAAGCCGCTGGCCGACTCGCTGGCGAACTACGACGCCTGGGCGACGGGACTGCGCCGCGCCGAGACGCACAACCGGGTGATCGCGCCCGTCATCGGCTGGGACGCCAAGAAGCAGAAGGTCAAGGTCTCCCCCATGGCCCGGTGGAGCGACGAGCAGATCGAGCGCTACATCGCCGAGAACGGCGTACTCGTCAACCCGCTCGTGTACGACGGCTACCCGTCCATCGGCTGCGCGCCGTGCACCCGCCGGGTCGCCCCCGGCGAGGACCCGCGCAGCGGCCGCTGGGCCGGCACCAACAAGACCGAATGCGGCATCCACTCATGACGACGACGTCATCGGTGGCAACCGACCGCATCGTCCCCGACGAGAGGGGTATCTCCTGATGGCTGCTCCCGCACTCATCGCCCTGGCCCACGGCAGCCGCGACCCGCGCTCCTCGGCCACGGTCACGGCACTGATCGACGCGACCAAGGCGCTGCGCCCCGACCTGCGCATCGAGAAGGCGTTCCTCGACCTGGCCAAGCCCGGCTTCCAGACGGTCGTGGACCGCCTCGTCCGCGCCGGGTTCGACGAGATCGTCGTCGTCCCGCTCCTGCTCACCGAGGCCTTCCACGCCAAGGTCGACGTGCCCGAGGCGATCGCCGAGGCGACCACACGTCACCCCGGCCTGAAGATCCGCACCACCGAGGTCCTCGGCCTCGAGCCGCGCTTCCTCGAGGTCCTCGACGAGCGTCTTCGTGAGGCCCTGCGCGGTGCGCGGGTCCGCGAGCTCGACGCGCTCGTGCTGGCGGCGGCCGGCTCGACCGACCCGCTCGCCAACCAGGCCGTCGCTCGCCTTGCGCGGCTCTGGGGCGCGCACCACCGCCTCCCGGTGACCGCTGCCTACGCCTCCGCCGCACCGCCCGCCACCGGTGAAGCCGTGCGGGCGTTCCGGGCCGAGGGCCGTCGCCACATCGCCGTCGCCTCGCTGTTCCTGGCCCCCGGCAACCTGGTCGACCGGGCCTCCGAGCTCGCCATCGAGGCCGGCGCCGTCGCCGTCGCCGAGCCGCTCGGTGCCCACCCGGAGATCGCGCGGACGATTCTCGCGCGGTATGCGGTCGGGGCCGTGGAGCTCGTCCCTGTCTGACGGCAGTTTCACCGCCTAAGCGGTGAAACTGCCCCTGGGCGCACGGAATTCCCTGTGCCCAGAGGCAGTTTCCTGTGCCCAGTCCGGCTCTAGAGCACCATCGTCTCGAGCAGTCGCTCCAGGGTGCGGGCCGGGTCCGAGGTGACGCCGCCGTGCACCGGACCGGGTTGCAGGACCGTGCTGCGCGGGGCCTTCAGGAAACCGAACCGGGTGCTCGCATCGTCGCGTTCGGCGCGCGATCCGTACGCCGTCGCCCGCATCCCGACGCCGAAGCCGGTGTGCGCCTCGCCGCTGCACACCCGCTCGACCGCGTCCAGCGCGGCCTGGACGGCATCGAGGTCGACGTCCGCGGAGAGCGCGCGGATCCGCGCAGTTGGCACCGCGGACCGGACCCCGAGGAAGTCCTGGTCCGGGCAGTGCAGCACGACGGCGACGTTGACGAACTCCTCACGCTCCACGCGCGGGACGCAGCGCAGTGTGACGTACTGGTACGGGCTCACGCCCCGGCCTCCGTCGGCGTCGCGGGGAGCCACGCTCGCCCACCGTCGCGGCGTGCCACGAGGAACGCCAGGTAACGGGCGCGCAGTTCGTCCGGGGTCTCGGCCTCCGGGGCCGGCTCGAGCCAGTCGTCACTGACGTCGGCCAGGACGGCCGACAGGGCGTCGTCGGTCAGCAGCGAGGCGAGCTTCTCGTCCTGGTCGCGCGCAGCAGCGGCGTACCTGCCGAGGATGTGCTCGGAGGCGTCGTACGGCTGACGCGCGAAGCGAGCAGGATCGCCGGGACCGCCCGGCCAGGAGTGGTGGAAGTAGAGCGACGCACCGTGGTCGATGGCCTGGAGGGTCCCCCGCCACACGAGCAGGTTGGGGTTGCGCCAGCTGCGGTCCACGTTGGCGGTGAAGGCGTCTAGCCAGAGCACCCTGCCCGCGAGGTCGCTGTCGGGCGACGTGCTGGGGTCGTAGCCGAAGGAGCCCGGGAGGAAGTCGATGCCCAGGTTGAGGCCGGCACTGGCGTTGAGGAGGTCCTGGACCTCCTCGTCCGCCTCGTAGCGGGCGATCTCGGGGTCGAGGTCCAGCACGACCTGGTCCGGAGTGGGGATGTCGAGCAACCGGGCGATGCCCGCGACGATCACCTCGGCCACGAGCACCCGCGGCCCCTGACCGGCGCGGCGGAACTTGCAGACGTAGGTGCCCAGGTCCTCCGCCTCGACGATGCCGGGCAGGCTGCCGCCCTCGCGCAAGGGCGTGACGTAGCGGGTGACCCGGACCTGAGGAAGCGAGGTCACAGGGGCATCTCGTTCTCGAGCCGGCTCTTCTGCTCCGCGACGTCGAAGTCGGCCGCCGGCCACTGGAGGTCCAGGGACCGCAGGGCATCGAGGAGCAGGGTGCCGATCGCGAGGTTGCGGTACCACTTCTTGTCGGCCGGGATCACGTGCCACCGGGCAGATTCGGCGTTGGTGCGCTCGATCGCGACGTCGTACGCCTCCTGGTACGCCGGCCACAGCTCACGCTCGTCCAGGTCCCCCGGGTTGAACTTCCAGTGCTTCGTCGGGTCGTCGAGGCGAGCGGCCAGACGGATCCTCTGCTCCTCGGCCGAGATGTGGAGCATGCACTTGATGATCGTGGTGCCCCGCGCGGCAAGCGCCGCTTCCCAGTCGTTGATCGCGCCGTAGCGGCGCTCGATCTCCTCGGCCGGCGCGAGGCCACGGACCCGCGCGATCAGGACGTCCTCGTAGTGCGACCGGTCGAACACACCGATCAGGCCCACCGACGGCAGGGCCTTCTCGATCCGCCAGAGGAAGTCGTGGCTCCGCTCCTCCTCCGTCGGCGCCTTGAACGAGGTGATCCGCACCCCCTGCGGGTCCATGAGACCGACTGTCGACCGCAGGGTGCCGCCCTTGCCTGAGGTGTCCATGCCCTGCAGCACCAGCAGGATCGACCTGTTGCCGCCCGCCTTGCCGTCCGCGAAGAGCCGCTCCTGGAGATCGGCGAGCTCGGTCTCGAGTGCGAGCAACGCCGCCTCGCCGTCAGCCTTCTTGCCCTCGAAGCCGGGCGCCGCATCGGTGTCGATCGAGGCGAGGTCCACCGGCCCGGGCGGGATCCGAAGTGAGGAAGTCAGGTCCGAGGTGGGGAACGCGGTCATGCCAGAACCCTAGATGAGTGAGTCCTTGGACTTGCTCACCTAGTGCGCCTGACCACCACGCCGGTCGACGATCGGAGGCGTCGAGGACCACGGGAAGTCGATCCACGCGTCGGTACGACGCCAGACGTACTCCGGGTTGATCACCGTCCACGGCTTCTCGTAGATCACCGCCGTACGAGCCTCCGCGACGTGGTCGACGAAGAAGTCGCGCACGACCTCCAGCGTCTTGCCGGTGTCGGCGACATCGTCGGCGATCAGGACCTTCATGCCGGTCAGGTCGATTGCGGCCGGCGTCGGCGGCAGCATCATCGGGACGTCGAGGCGCTGGTTGACGCCGGTGTAGAACTCCACGTTGACCGCGGAGAGGTTCTTGACGTCCAGCGCGTAGCCGAGCCCCATCGCCAGGCCGAGGCCTCCACGTGCGATCGCGAGCACGATGTCCGGCTCGAAACCGTCGTCGACCACCTGCTGGGCGAGATCACGCACCGCCGTGCCGAACAGCTCGTAGGTGAGGATTTCGCGCTGCGGCGCCGTGGGCTCAGTGGTCACCGGACCATTCTGCACCGGCCGCATCCGCGCCGAGCTCCTGGCGCACCACCGAGTAGGCCATCCCCGGGGAGTAACCCTTGCGGGCGAGCATGCCGACCAGTCGCCGAGTGGCGACCTGCTGGTCGAGCCCCCGCATGGTGCGCAGCTTCTTCTGGACCAGCTGGCGTGCGGCGGCATCCTCGTCACCGGGGTCGACCTCGGCCAGCACGGTCTTCGCCGTCTCGTCGGCGATGCCCTTGCGGCGCAGCTCCATGGCCAGCGCCGTCCGGGCCAGGCCGCGGGTGCGCTGGCGGCTCTCGATCCACGCCCGGGCGAAGGCCTCGTCGTCGACGAGTCCGACCTCCTCGAACCGGTCGAGCAGGCGCCCGGCCACGTCCTGCGGCACGTTGCGCTTCGCCAGGCGCTCCTCGAGCTCGTGGCGGCTGCGGGCCTTGATGCTCAGCTGGTCCAGCAGGATCTTGCGCGCCACCGACTCCGGGTCGGCGTCCTCACCCGGCACACCGGGCGGGGGTTCGGCGAAACGAGCCATCTCGGGCTTCCTCCTGTGTCGTGCCTTCAGTCGGTCGTGCCTTCAGTCGGTCGTGCCTTCAGCTGGTGCAGGTGGCTAGGTTCGTTCGGGCGCCTTCGGCGCCTCCCGGRCTGYCCCGWGCGGCTCGAAGCGGGGACCCCGCCGCCGGCCCCCTCACCTGCGCGACGGTCATCTCACGCGTTCGCCGACGGCACCCCGACATCGCCGCACGGGCCACCCGTCCGGCACCGAAGACACCCGAACGAATCAACCTCACGCGGGAGCTCCGGCGCCTCCCGGACTGCCCCGWGCGGCTCGAAGCGGGGACCYCGCCGCCGGCACCCCGACATCCCCGCACGGGCCACCCGTCCGGCACCTAAGACACCCGGACGGGTCGAACTCACGCGAGCGCGATGACTCAGAAGCTGTCGACCCCGATGGGCTCGTCGGAGAGCTCGGTGAAGTCGCCGTCGACGGTCGGGGTGACGCCGAGCTTCTCGAGGATCTTCTTCTCGAGCTCGTTGGCGAGGTCCGGGTTGTCCTTGAGGAAGGTGCGGGCGTTCTCCTTGCCCTGCCCGAGCTGGTCGCCCTCGTAGGTGTACCAGGCGCCAGCCTTGCGGACGAGGCCTGCCTCGACGCCGACGTCGATCAGGCCGCCCTCGCGGCTGATGCCCTTGCCGTACATGATGTCGAACTCGGCCTGCTTGAACGGCGGAGCGACCTTGTTCTTGACGACCTTGACCCGGGTCCGGTTGCCGACCATGTCGGTGCCGTCCTTGAGGGTCTCGATGCGACGCACGTCGAGGCGCACCGAGGAGTAGAACTTGAGCGCGCGGCCACCGGTGGTGGTCTCGGGTGAGCCGAACATGACGCCGATCTTCTCGCGCAGCTGGTTGATGAAGATGGCCGTCGTCTTGGACTGGTTGAGGGCACCGGTCATCTTGCGCAGTGCCTGGCTCATGAGTCGGGCCTGGAGGCCGACGTGGCTGTCACCCATCTCGCCCTCGATCTCGGCGCGCGGCACGAGGGCGGCCACGGAGTCGATGACGATCAGGTCGAGGGCGCCGGAGCGGATCAGCATGTCGGCGATCTCCAGGGCCTGCTCACCGGAGTCGGGCTGGGAGACGAGCAGGGCGTCGGTGTCCACGCCGAGTGCTGCGGCGTAGTCGGGGTCGAGGGCGTGCTCGGCGTCGATGAACGCGACGATGCCGCCGGCGGCCTGGGCGCTGGCCACCGCGTGCAGGGCGACCGTCGTCTTTCCGCTGGACTCCGGTCCGTAGATCTCCACCACGCGGCCGCGGGGCAGGCCGCCGATGCCGAGCGCGACATCCAGCGCGATGGCTCCGGTGGGGATGACGTCGAGCGGGGCACGCGTCTCGTCGCCGAGTCGCATCACCGAGCCCTTGCCGTACTGCTTCTCGATCGTGAGAAGTGCGGTCTCGAGTGCCTTGTTGCGGTCGTCTGCAGCCATCTGCCTTCAGTCCTTAGGTCGTGGTGGGCCAGGTACAGCGGCGACGTTACGACGAGGTCCCGACACAGCCTGGTCAGCTGTTTCGTGGTTGTGGACAAACCCGCCCGACGTCGTACCTGTGGACAGCTGGTGGTCACACCGAACCGTCGTGCGACACAACCTAGCCGAACACGTGTTCGAAGTGGCGCTACGTCGTACGGCGTGTCGTCGTGTCGCCGTCGCGGGCGCCCTCGGCTGCCGCACGAAGGGCTGCGCCGAGGACACCGGCGACCATGACGAGGCTGAGCAGGGCGAGTGCGGGGTAGTCGGCGACGCCCACCACGACGCCTGCCAGTCCCCCTGCGCCAGCGGCGGTCACGCCCATCACCAGGTCCGAGGTGCCCTGCACCTCGGTGCGCGCCGAGGGCGGGGCGTGCTCGGCGACCATGGTCGAGGCGGACACCATCGCCAGGGACCAGCCGAGGCCGAGCAGGAACAGTCCGGCGGTCACCTGCCAGGACATCCCGGTCGGCGCGGAGGCACACAGGAGCAGCGCCACCAGGAGCGTCACTCCCCCGGCGCCGAGGACCGGCGGTCGGCCGAAGCGGTCGGCGAGCAGTCCGACCAGGGGCGAGAAGGCGAACATCCCGAGCACGTGCACGCTGATCACGACGCCGATCACCTCGAGTCCGGACCCGCCGTGCTCCATGTGCAGGGGCGTCATCACCATCACCCCGACCATCGTGGCGTGGCTGAGGGCGAGTCCCGCGATGGCGTAGCCGATCACGGGTCGCTCCCGGATCGCGTCGACGGCGCGGGACCAGGAGGACCCGGTGACAGGCGGAGCCGTCGTCCCTGCGGCGCGTCCGGCAGCGTCCCCAGCGGCCTGGGCGAGCAGGAGCGGGTCGGGGCGCAGGAGCACGCCGACGACCAGCGCGGCCAGCGCCATGCCCACCGCCCCCAGGGCGAACGGACCCGTCAGCTCGGGGATGTCGACGGCGTCGGCGAAAGAGCTGGCGGGGCCGGTCAGGTTCGGGCCGGCGACAGCACCGATCGTCGTCGCCCAGACCACGATGGACAGTGAGCGTGCCCGGGTCTCGTCGGTGGCGAGGTCGGTGGCGGCGTACCGCGCGGCGCTGTTGGCCGACGACCCGGCGCCCAGCATCACCGCGCCGACCAGCAGGAGCGGCATCGATCCGACGACCCCCGCCACGACGGCGAGCGCTCCCCCGCCGGCACCGACGAGATAGCCCGTGACCAGGCCGCTCCGGCGCCCCCGGGCACCCATCAGCGGTGCGAGCAGGAAGGAGATGACCGCAGCACCGAGCACCTGGGCGGTCTGGGCAAGGCCCGACAACGTCTCGGAGCCGGAGAGGTCGCGCGCCAGCAGCGAGGCCGTGGCGACACCGATCGTGATGCCGACCGCGCCGACCGCCTGGGTGAGCGCCAGGACCCGCACGGTCCGGCGCTGGGCGGCGACGAGTGCCGGGTCCTGCAGCTCGGTCACCGCTCGGATGCCGGCAGGTCGAGCGTGGCCCAGACCGCGCGCCACACCTGCTTCGGGTCGAACCCGTCGGCCAGCGCCTCGATGACGGTGCGGTGACCGAGCTCGCCGATCACGACCTGGTCCGCCCACACGCGGGCATAGCTCTCCCCGAGGTGGTGGTCCATCCGCGTCCAGAACTCCGTGTGCCGCACCGATCCATCATCGCGGGTCGAGCCACCGCACGTCCCAGCGGTGGTGCACCAGGTCGTGGAGGTGGTAGCGACCGAGGGTCTCGACGGTGAAGATGCTGCCGTTGCTGCGCCGGCCCGGGCGCGCCCACTGCGCGTCGCCGACCCGGTCGTACCAGCTGGCTGCCAGCTCGGCCGTCGCCAGGAGATCGGGTACGACGTCCGCGGCGGCCTGCAGGTCGTAGCGCTCCGCCACAGCCGTCTCGTCCTGGTCCCAGTTCGCGAACTGCGGGTCGTCCTGGTCCAGCAGCTGCTCGATGCGCCCGGCGAACACACGGTTCACGTCGCGGACGTGGCAGGCGTACTCGGTGGGCGACCAGGTGGTCGCGGCCGGACGGTCACCGGCACGCGGGTCGGTCAGGACCTCGGCCCAGAAGGCCGCGTTGTCGCGGACGGTCGCGGCGATCGCCGTACGGTCGACGGAGGCCGCCCCGAAGCCGCAGTCCGGGCAGCGCTCGTCGAGCACCCAGGTCCAGTCCTTGGTGTCCGGCTCGCTCGGCGGTGCCTGCTCGGTCGTCATGGGTCGAGTCTGGCGGGCCGACCACGGCCGGACGAGCGATATCCGGTCAGCGGCCGTCGATGTGCCGCCAACCTGCGACGGTCCCCGCCGACAGCCGGACGACGGTCAGGATGCGATGTCGGCGGTGCCGAAGGCGACGTTGAACCGGTCGCACCAGATCACGACCGACTGCATGTCGGCGAGGTCGGCGCCCTCGGGGATCTCGTAGCTCTGGTTGCCCTGGTTGCCCTTGAGCGCACCGAGCTTGACCTTGGCGCCGTCGTCGTAGATGCCCCACGAGTCGAAGCACCCCTCGCAGTCACCGCCGCTGGGCTGGTCGGTGATCCAGACGTGCAGGTCGGGGCCGTTGGAGGTGTCGAGGTCGCCCAGGCGCAGGAAGCGCGACCCGTCGCTGCGACGGAAGATCGTGGCCCGTCCGGACGTGCCGTGCTCGGCATCGATGAACTCGGCCGAGGCCAGCTCGACGCGGGTCGTGGTGGACCCGCTCGCCTCGGGGACCGTGGTGTCGCTCAGCCCGGCGGAGGCCGTGCCGACGACCGCGCTGCCGTCGTCGGCCTCGTCGACCTGGTCGTCGATGAAGAGCAGCCACGGCTGGAACACGAGGGCACCGACGACGGCCACGACGAGCAGCACACCGCCGATCGTCAGCCAGATGGCGCGTCGACGGCTCATGGTCCGAGCCTACGACGTGGGCACGCCGGACTGCCACGTCTGCGTGACGAGGGGGACACCCGGCCGGTAGGCGAGGTGCACGTGGGTGGGGGCGTCGAGGAGCACGAGATCGGCGCGCGCTCCCGGCACCAGGACGCCGACGTCAGTGCGCTCGAGCGCGGCGGCGCCGCCCGCGGTGGCGGCCCAGAGCGCCTCGGCCGGGGTCATCCCCATCTCCCGGACGGCGAGCGCGATGCACAGCGGCAACGAGCTCGTGTAGCAGGAGCCCGGGTTGCAGTCGCTCGCGAGTGCGACCCGCACTCCCGCGTCGAGCAGCCGCCGTGCGGACGGGTAGGGCTGGCGGGTGCTGAACTCGACGCCCGGAAGCAGCGTCGCAACGGTGCCGGCGTCGCGCAGCGCGTGCACGTCGTCGTCGTCGAGGTGGGTGCAGTGGTCGACGGCGGTCAGGCCGAGCTCGGCAGCAAGCCTCGCCCCGGGTCCGGGCCCGAGCTGGTTGGCGTGCAGGCGTCCCTGCAGGCCGGCGGCCTCGCCGGCGCGGAGGATCGCGCGGGCCTGGTCCTCGTCGAAGGCGCCCTGCTCGCAGAAGACGTCGATCCAGCGGGAGTACGGCGCCGCGGCGGCCAGCATCGGACCGGTGACCAGTGCGACGTAGCCGGCGGGGTCGTCGGCGTACTCGGCCGGGACGACGTGCGCGCCGAGGAAGGTGGTCTCCTCGGTGACCTCGCGGGCGATCCGCAGCGAGCGCGACTCGTCGGCGACGGTGAGTCCGTAGCCCGACTTGATCTCGACGGTGGTCGTGCCCTGGCGACGCATCTGCGCGACGTGGCGGGCGACGCCCGCTGCGAGCTCGGCGTCGGTGGCGGCGCGGGTCGCGGCGACCGTCGTACGGATCCCGCCGGCGGCGTACGGCTCCCCGGCCATCCGGGCCTGGAACTCCAGAGCGCGGTCGCCCGCGAACACCAGGTGGCTGTGGCTGTCGACGAAGCCCGGGATCACGGCGGCACCGGCGGCGTCGACGACGTCGTCGGCCGGGGGTGCATCGGCAGCGGCCCCGACCCAGGCGATCCGCCCGTCGTCGATCACCAGAGCGGCGTCGGTGCGGACCCCGAGCAGGTCGTCGGCGGCGGGGTCGTTGGTGACGAGCTCACCGATGTGGGTGATCAGCGTGGTCCCGGCGCGCAGGCTCATGCCCACACCTTGCCGATCGCCGTGCCGAGCTCGCGACCGACGCGCCCGTGGTCGCCGTCGAACACCAGCCGGCCGTCGATCACCACCTGGGTGACGTCGGAGGCCGTCGCCGCGAACACGGCGGTGTGCTCGTCGGCGCCGGTCCCGGCGGTGCGCGGGCTCACGAGGTCGAGGGTGACGAGATCGGCGCGACAGCCGACGGCGATCTGGCCGGCGTCGGCCCAGTCGAGGCTGACGTGGCCGTTGAGCGTGCCGAGCTGGAGCAGCTGCGCCGCCGTCCAGCCACCTCGTGCTCGCGTGGCCAGCCGCTCGTTCAGCTCGAGCGCCCGCATCTCCTCGAACGGGTCGATGACCGCGTGGCTGTCCGAGCCCAGGGTCAGCTCGGTGCAGCTCGCTGCGCGCAGCCGGTCGGTCGGACCGATGCCGTCGCCGAGGTCCCGCTCGGTGGTGGGACAGATCGAGATGAACCCGCAGCGCTGGGCGAGCAACTCGATGTCCGCATCGGTCAGGTGCGTCGCGTGCACGACGCTCGTGGTGGCGCCGAGCAGACCGGCGTCGGCCAGGAGCCGGGTCGGCGTCACGCCGTGGCGCGCGAGGCACTCGTCGTTCTCCGCCACCTGCTCGGACAGGTGGACGTGCAGGGGGAGGTCGCCGTCGAGGACGGCCGCGGCCGCCAGCTGTTCGCGTGGCACGGCCCGGACCGAGTGGACGGCAGCGCCGACGCACACGCCCGGCTGGCCGGCCAGCTCGTCGGCCAGGTCCGCGCGGCGGATCAACCACTGCTCGGCGTCGCCGTCGCTGAAGCGCCGCTGCACACCCTCGACCGGCGCCCCGAAGCCGCTGGACAGGTACACCGTGTCGAGCAGGGTGATGCGGATGCCGACGTCGCGCGCCGCGGCAATGACGGCGTGACCCATCGCGTTGGCGTCGTCGTACGGGCGACCGTCGGACTGGTGGTGCAGGTAGTGGAACTCCCCCACCGACGTGTGGCCCGCGGCGACCATCTCGGCGTACGTCGCGCGGGCGAGGTCGTAGTAGTCGTCCGGAGTGAGACGACCGGCGACGTCGTACATCTGGTCGCGCCACGTCCAGAAGGTGCCGCCCTCGCGCTGCGCTCGTCCCCGAAGCGCGCGGTGGAAGGCGTGGCTGTGGGTGTTGGCGAGGCCGGGAAGGGTCAGTCCACGGACCGGGGTCGCGGGGCGCTGGGAGTCGGGCTCGACCTGCGTGAACCGGCCGTCCTCGATCTCGACCCGCACGGTGTCGCGGACTCGGCCCTCGATCCACGCGTGCTCGAGGAGGTACGACGTCACGTGACCAGTCCCGTCAACGCGTCGGCCAGCGCGTCGACGCCCGCCAGGCAGTCGAGCACCTCCGCGGACTCGAAGGGCGAGTGCGAGACGCCCGACGGGTTGCGGACGAAGAGCATCGCCGAGGCGATGCCCGCCTCCTGCAGGATCCCCGCGTCGTGTCCGGCCTGCGTCGGCAGCACGGGGACGTCGCCCAGCCTGCTGGAGAGCGCGTCGCGCAGGACGCCGTCGAAGGCGACCTCGCCGCTGACGGACTCGGCGGTGACCTCGACCCTGGTGGCGTCGCGGGACGCGCGATCGGCGGCCTGCTTGGCGATCGCCGCCACCATCGTCTCCAGCGCGACGTCGGACTCGGCACGCGCGTCGAGCCAGGCCGTCACCTGCGAGGGCACGGCGTTGGTCCCGTTGGGGTGCACCTCGATGCGGCCGAAGGTCGCGCGCTGCCCGGAGAGTCGCGCCTGCTTGTTGGCGGCCAGCGCGGTCATCGCGAAGGTCAGCATCGGATCGACGCGGTCCTCCATCCGGGTGGTGCCCGCGTGGTCCGCGCGTCCGGCGATGTCGTAGCGGTAGCGGCCGTGCGGCCAGATCGCGCTGCCCACCCCGACCGGAGCGTCGAGGTCGATGAGCGCACGCCCCTGTTCGACGTGGAGCTCGACGTAGGTGTCGACCCCGTCGAGCAGCGAGGACTCACCGCCCTCCAGCACGTCGCCGAGGCGTACGCCGTCCCGGTCGGTCAGCTCGCGGGCATCGGCCCACGACGTGGCACCGACCGCGAGCCGGGAACCGAGGCAGGCCCGCCCGAAGCGGGATCCCTCCTCCTCGACGAAGGCGGCGACACCGATCCGGCGGAGCGGTTCGACCCCGCGCTCGCGCATCAGGTCGACGGCCGCCAGGGAGGACACGACACCCAGCGGGCCGTCGTACGCACCACCGTCGAGGACGGAGTCGAGGTGGGAGCCGGTGAGGACGTGGCCCGCGCCAGGGGTCCCGAGGCTCGTCGCCGGCGCTCCGCGCACCTCGGCCGCCGGAGCCGGTCCCCACCAGGCGACGAGGTTGCCGAAGGCGTCCTCCTCGATCTCGAGGCCACGGGCGGTCGAGGCCTCACGGAACCACGCACGCAGCTCGAGCTCGGCCGACTCCCACGGCTGGCGGAAGTATCCGCCCGATGCCGTGGATCGCCCGATCGGCGCGAGATCGCGCCACATCTGCTCGAAGTCGGCGAGCACGCTCAGCCTTCCTCGGACATGGGAATGCGCACGTCCCGCTCGGCGGCCACCTCGACGGCACGGTCGTAGCCGGCGTCGACGTGGCGGATGACGCCCATCCCGGGATCGTTGGTCAGCACGCGCTCGATCTTCGCAGCAGCGAGGTCGGTGCCGTCGGCGACGCACACCTGGCCGGCGTGGAGGGAACGGCCCATGCCGACGCCCCCGCCGTGGTGGATCGACACCCACGTCGCACCGGAGGCGGTGTTGACCAGCGCGTTGAGCAGCGCCCAGTCGGCGATCGCGTCGGAGCCGTCGAGCATCGCCTCCGTCTCGCGGTACGGCGACGCGACGGATCCGCAGTCGAGGTGGTCGCGGCCGATCACGATCGGCGCCTTCAGCTCGCCGGAGGCGACCATCTCGTTGAACTTCAGCCCGGCCAGGTGGCGTTCGCCGTACCCGAGCCAGCAGATCCGGGCCGGCAGGCCCTGAAAGTGCACCCGCTCCTGGGCCATGCCGATCCACTTGTGCAGACGGGCATTGTCCGGGAAGAGCTCGAGGATCGCCCTGTCCGTGGCGGCGATGTCGGCCGGGTCCCCCGACAGCGCGGCCCAGCGGAACGGTCCCTTGCCCTCGCAGAACAGCGGCCGGATGTAGGCCGGCACGAAGCCCGGGAACTCGAAGGCCCGGTCGTACCCGCCCTTGCGGGCCTCGTCGCGGATCGAGTTGCCGTAGTCGAAGACCTCCGCGCCAGCGTCCTGGAACTCCACCATCGCCCGCACGTGCGTGGCCATCGAGGCCTGGGCGTCCTTGGTGAAGCCCGCCGGGTCGGCCTGCGCCCGCTGGTGCCACTCCTCGAACGGGACGCCGAGCGGCAGGTAGGACAACGGGTCGTGGGCCGAGGTCTGGTCGGTCACGATGTCGATCGGGGCCTCGATCTCCAGCAGGCGCGGGAAGATCTCGGCGGCATTGCCGAGCAGGCCGATCGACAGGGCGCGGCGCTCGTCGCGGGCCGCGACGGCCAGCTCCAGGGCGTGGTCGAGCGAATCGGCCTGCACGTCGAGGTAGCGGTGCTCGATGCGCCGCTTGATGCGGGTGTCGTCGACGTCGACGCAGATCGCGACGCCGTCGTTCATGGTGACGGCGAGGGGCTGCGCACCACCCATGCCGCCGAGACCGGCGGTGAGGGTGATCGTGCCGGCGAGGGTGCCCTGGAAGCGCTTGTCGGCGACGGCGGCGAAGGTCTCGAAGGTGCCCTGCAGGATGCCCTGCGTGCCGATGTAGATCCATGAACCGGCCGTCATCTGGCCGTACATCGTCAGGCCGAGCTCCTCGAGGCGACGGAACTCCTCCCAGTTCGCCCAGTCGCCGACCAGGTTGGAGTTGGCGATCAGGACTCGCGGCGCCCACTCGTTGGTGCGCATGACACCGACCGGCTTGCCGCTCTGCACGAGCATCGTCTCGTCGTCCTCGAGGTCGCGCAGGGTGCGGACCAGGGCGTCGTACGCCTCCCAGTTGCGTGCGGCCTTGCCGGTGCCGCCGTACACGACGAGGTCCTCGGGACGCTCGGCGTTCTCCGGGTCGAGGTTGTTCATCAGCATCCGCAGCGGTGCCTCGGTCTGCCACGACTTCGCGGTCAGCTCGGTGCCGGTGGCGGCGTGGATGGGCAGGCGCGGGTTGGGCGTGGTCACTGGAGTTCTCCGATCACGGCGGCGACGGCGGCGGTGACCGCGCGGCTGAGGACGAGCTGGTGGGCGGATTCGATCTCGGGGGCGAGGAAGCGATCGGTGCCGGGACCGCCGACGCCGGCGTCGCGCAGCAGCGCCACGACCGCGCCGGTGGCCGGGCTGGGGACCAGCGGGGCCCGGAGGTTCAGGCCGCGGGCCGCGGTCATCAGCTCGATGGCGAGCACCCGGCGCAGGCCGTCGATCGACCGACGCAGCTTGCGGGCCGAGGACCAGCCCATCGAGACGTGGTCCTCCTGCATGGCGCTGGACGGGATCGAGTCGACGCTGGCGGGAGCGGCGAGCCGCTTGAGCTCGGAGACGACGGCGGCCTGGGTGTACTGCGCGATCATCAGGCCGGAGTCGACACCGGGATCGTCGGCGAGGAACGGCGGCAGGCCGTGGTTGCGGGCCTGGTCGAGGAAGCGGTCCGTACGACGCTCGGCGATCGAGGCGACGTCGGCCGCGACGATCGCGAGGAAGTCCAGGACGTAGGCCACCGGTGCGCCGTGGAAATTGCCGTTGCTCTCGAGTCGGCCCGACTCGGGCAGCACCACCGGGTTGTCGACGGCGGAGGCCAGCTCGCGCGACGCCACGGTCGCGGCGTGGGCGACAGTGTCGCGCGCGGCGCCGTGCACCTGGGGTGAGCACCGCAGGGAGTAGGCGTCCTGGACGCGGTGGCACTGTGTCTCACTTCCGGGGGAGCCGCGGTGCGAGGCCACGACACCGGAGTCGCGCAGCAGCGCGGTCAGGTTGGCAGCCGACAGCGCCTGGCCCGGGTGTGGCCGGATCGCCTGGAGCTCGGGCGCGAACACCCGATCGGTACCGAGCTGTCCCTCGACCGACATGGCGGCGGAGATGTCGGCGACCTGCAGCAGGTCGGTCAGGTCGTGGATCGCGAGCACCAGCATGCCGAGCATCCCGTCGGTGCCGTTGATCAGCGCGAGTCCCTCCTTCTCCTGCAGCTGGATCGGCTCCAGGCCGGCCGCCGCGAGGGCACTCGCGGCGTCGGTGAGCCCACCGTCGGCCGTCCGGACCGGCCCCTCGCCCATCAGCGCCAGCGCGCAGTGGGCCAGCGGGGCGAGGTCGCCGGAACAGCCGAGCGAGCCGTACTCGTGGACGACCGGGGTGATCTGGTGCGTCAGCAGCGCTGCGATGAGCTGCGCGGTCTCGCGGCGTACGCCGGTGTGGCCGGTCGCCAGCGTCGAGAGCCGCAGCAGCATGAGCGCCCGGACCACCTCGCGCTCGACCTCGGGTCCGCTGCCGGCGGCGTGCGAGCGCACCAGGGATCGTTGCAGCTGGGCACGGAGCTCGGGCGCGATGTGGCGCGTGGCCAGGGCACCGAACCCGGTCGAGACGCCGTACGCCGGCGTGGGTGACGCCGCGAGCTCGTCGACCACGGCTCGCGCCCGGTCGATCGCCGCCAGCGCCTCCGCGCCCACCTCGACGCTGGCACCCTCTCGCGCCACGGCCACCACGTCCTCGAACGACACCGGTCCGGTCCCGACGATCACTGTCTGCATGAGTCGATTCCACCGCGGACGACTGGCGCGCGCCAGTGTGTCGCGCGATGATGTGTCTCGTATCCGAGACAGGAGCAGACGTGGCACAGGTACCGGCGGCGACGAGGACACTGCGCGTCCTCAGGTTCCTCGCGACCCAGCCGGAACCGGTGCCCGGCGACCGGATCGCGCGCGAGCTCGGGATCCCCCGCTCCACGACCTACCACCTGCTGCAGACGATGGCGGACGAGGGTTTCGTGGTGCACCTCGCCGACGATCATGCCTGGGGCCTGGGCGTCGCGGCCTTCGAGGTCGGCAGCGGCTATGCCCGCCAGGCGCCCCTGCAGCGGATCGCCCGGCGTCCGCTGGCCACGCTGGTCGACCGGACCGGGCACAGTGCCCACCTGGCCGTCCCCCACGGTCGCGACGTGCTCTACGTCGTCGAGGAGCGGGCACCGGGTCGCCCACCGCTGGTGACCGACGTCGGCGTACGACTCCCGTCCCACCTCACCGCGAGCGGGCGCGCGATCCTCGCCCACCTGCCGGCCAACCAGGTGCGGGCGCTCTATCCGGACCGGTCCGCCTTCGTCGACCGCACCGGTCTCGGACCGGGTTCACCGACCGCGTTGCGCTCGGTGCTGGCCGAGACCCGCCGGCGCGGACACGCGATCGAGGACGGCGAGGTCTCCCCCGGAACCGCCAGCGTCGCAGCGGCCGTGCTGGACCACAACGCACTGCCGGTCGCCGGTGTCGCGATCACCTACCCAGTCGACGAGCGCACGCCCGTCGACCGCGATGCGCTCGCCGTTGCGGTCACGGCGACCGCGGCGGCCCTCACCCGCCGCCTGCACGGCCGCTGACCTCGCGCCCCGTTGTCGGTAGTCCCGGGTCAAAAGCACCGGATCGGACCGATCGAGGGTGCTTTTGACCCGGGACTACCGCGCGCGGGACTACCGCGGCCGACGAACCCGGTCCCACCACCAGTCGAAGCAGTCAGGGTGCGTCCCCGCCTCCCCCGCCCTCGTGTACGCCGCCGCCATCACCCGCCCGACCTCGCCGAGCAGCTCGACCCGGGCGTCACCCTCGGCCGCCTGCGCGCGACGGGCCAGGTCGGCGCCGACTGCCCACGCGCTGCGGTCGGCGGGGAGCGGGAGGGCGGCGAACTGTCGGGCGCTGACCTTGACCGAGCCGGGCGACAACCCGGTGCCGAGGTAGCGCGCTGCTGCGTGTGCGACGACCGGCGGGGCGAGGGTGAGGGCGAGCAGGCGCCACACGTCGGCCGGGTCGTGCGGGGCGACGCTGAGGACGGGCACCGACGGGAGCCAGGCGCCGGCCTCGTCGGCCACGGCCTCGATCACCCGGCCCTGTCCGGCGACGAGCAGCTTGGGCACCAGCCGCGCATCGGCCCATCCGGCGAGTCGGCCGTCGGCGCGCAGCGCGTCGAGGTCGACCGACGGGGCGTCGTACCCACGGCGCGCGAAGCGGGTGGCGGTGCGCCCCCAGCGGAGCTCAGCGGGATCGATCAGGCCACTGGTGACGAGGGGCGTGCCGCCCGGGAGACCGTCGCGGACGAAGGGTTCGAGTCCGTAGTACTGGTCACGGAAGTCGGCCGTGCACGTGGCGAGGTCGCCGACCTGTCCGTGCGTCACGGGCAGGGACACCGCAGGGATGTCGAAGGTCGGCGCCGCCAGCGCACCCCAGGCGTCCGGGTCCGAGCCGTCCGGGCCCGAACCCCCTGCGCCGATCCGCACCACCGGCACGCACGTGAGCACCGGGGTCCCGTCGAAGACCGGCGTCCGGGAGCACCAGAAGTCGGTGATCGACCCCGCAGCGGCGACGGCGGAGCGGACGGGTCCGGCGTCGCGGGCGGCGAGGACCGAGAGCGGCTGGACGAGCGCGACGACTCCCCCGGCCCCGACGAGGTCGAGGGCACGGTGGAGGAACACCGCACTGGTGTCGGTGTAGGCGCCCAGCCCACGGCGGCGTGGTTCCGACTGTCCCGACGTACGGCGGCGCAGCTGGCCCAGGAACGGCGGGTTGCCCACGACGGCGTCGAACCTGCGCCCCGCCCAGACCTCGAGGCCGTCGCCGACGACGACCTGTCGGGCGATGTCGGCTGTCGGGACGGACGGGTCCTCGGCGGCGAGCCGCTCACGGGCGATCCGCACCGCCTCCGGGTCGAGGTCGGAGCCGTGAACCGCCCGGACACCGACCCGACGTGCGGCGGCGACCAGGAAGTGACCGGTCCCGCACGCGGGGTCGAGCACGCTGGCCGCCGAACCGGCGGTCAACGCCCGGTCCAGGATCCAGTCGACGAGGTCGGGCGGGGTGTAGAACGCGCCGCGGCGACGGCGCTCGTCCGGTCGGTCGACGGAGAGCTCCTGCTCGTAGGCGGAGGCGAGGTCCGCCGTCCGCTCCCGCTCCTCCGACACACCCCGACACTAGTGTCGAAGCCAGTGACCTTGCCCGACCCTGTTATAGTCATCTTGACTACAACATCGAGGAGCACCGCGATGGACCGCACCGGACTGCTGACCGACCGCTACGAGCTGACCATGCTCGACTCCTTCGTCCGGGACGGCAGTGCCGGGCGACCTGCGGTCTTCGAAGCCTTCGCCCGCCGCCTCCCCGAGGGACGCCGCTACGGCATGCTCGCCGGCCTGGGCCGACTGCTGTCGGGCATCGAGAACTTCACCTTCGACGCCGACGAGGTCGCCTGGCTCCAGGAACAGGGAGTGATCGGCGACGCCACCGCCGCCTACCTGCGGGACTTCCGCTTCCGCGGCGACATCGACGGCTACCGCGAGGGCGACCTCTACTTCCCGGGCAGTCCGGTCCTCACCGTGACGGGCACCCTGGGCGAGGGCGTCGTCCTCGAGACGCTCGTGCTGAGCATCCTCAACCACGACACCGCCATCGCGAGCGCGGCCGCCCGCATGGTCGACGCCGCGGGCGATCGCCCGATCATCGAGATGGGCGGACGTCGTACCCACGAGGAGGCCGCGGTCGCCACCGCACGGGCCGCCTACCTGGCCGGATTCGGCTCGACGAGCAACCTCGCCGCGGGTCGCAGGTTCGGCGTTCCGACCGCCGGCACCGCCGCCCACGCCTTCACCCTCGCCCACGCCAGCGAGGCCGAGGCGTTCCGCAGCCAGGTCGACGCCCTCGGCGTGGGGACGACGCTGCTGGTCGACACCTACGACATCGAGCAGGGCATCCGCACGGCCGTCGAGGTCGCCGGCCCCGGGCTCGGTGCGATCCGGATCGACTCGGGCGATCTCGCCGAGGAGGCCCACAAGGCCCGGATCCTGCTCGACGAGCTCGGCGCGACCGGCACCCGGATCGTGGTGACCAGCGACCTCGACGAGTTCGTCATCGCCGCCCTCGCCGACGCCCCGATCGACGGCTACGGAGTCGGCACCCGGGTCGCGACCGGCTCGGGCCACCCGACCGCGAGCATGGTCTACAAGCTCGTCGCCATCGCCGACGGCCCCGGCGCGACCCTGCGACCGGTGGCGAAGAAGTCCAAGGACAAGGCGTCGGTCGGCGGGCGCAAGCACCCGTTCCGCGAGTACGACGCCGCCGGACTCCTCCTCGCCGAGACCTACACCCGCGACGGAGCCAGCACCCCCACCGGATCGGCGACGCAGGTCCCACTGGTCCGCGCCGGCGAGGTCGTGCACCGGCCGAGCCTGGCCGAGGTCCGCACCTTCGCCGCCTCCGCGCTCGCCACCCTGCCCCCCGACGTCCGGGGCGTCGCCGCCGGACCGGCCCACCTCAGCGCCACCCCCTTCGAGGACCCCGCTGCTCTCGCACAGCCCGCCCCAGGAAAGGAAGGCACCATGAACGACTCCACCCGCGCACTCATCGTCGTCGACGTGCAGAACGACTTCGTCGAAGGCGGATCGCTCGGCGTCGACGGCGGTCGTGAGGTCGCCGGCCGGATCACCCAGCACCTCCTCGACCACGCGGCGGAGTACGTCGTGGTGGCCGCCTCGCGGGACTGGCACCACTCGGACGACAGCAACGGCGGGCACTTCCACCAGCCCGGCGAGGACCCGGACTACGTGACCACCTGGCCGGTCCACTGCGTCCAGGGCCAGCCCGGCTCGGACTACGCACCCGAGCTCGCGACCGACGCCGTGACCCACCACGTGGTCAAGGGCATGGGCGTCCCGGCGTACTCCGCCTTCGAAGGGGTCACCGACGCCGGCGAGCGACTCGCGGACGTGCTCCGCGACGCGGGCGTCAGCCACGTCGACGTCACCGGGATCGCCACCGACCACTGCGTGCGGGCCACCGCCCTCGACGCCCGCGAGGCCGGCTTCGAGGTACGCCTCCTCGCAGGCCTGCACGCCGGCGTCGCGCCGCAGACCTCGGCCGCGGCCCTCGAGGAGATGGCGAGCGCAGGGGTGGAGGTCCAGCGATGACCACCTGGCCCCCGTTCGCCGTGGCCGTCGACCTGGCCATCTTCACCATCCGTGACGGCGCCCTCGCGGTGCTGCTGGTCGAGCGCGGCGAGGAACCGTTCGCCGGGTCGTGGGCCCTGCCCGGCGGGTTCGTCGAGCCCGACGAGGACGCTGAGCAGGCCGCCTGGCGCGAGCTGCGCGAGGAGACCGGTGTCGAGCGCTTCCCCGGCCACCTCGAGCAGCTCCGGACCTACTCCGCCCCCGACCGCGACCCGCGGATGCGTGTCGTCTCGGTCGCCCACGTCGCCCTCGCCCCTGGCCTGCCCGAACCGCAGGCCGGCACGGACGCCGCCGACGCCCGGTGGTGGGTCGTGGAGGACCTGCTCGACGAGGACGGCCCCACGCTGGCCTTCGACCACCGCCAGATCCTGCTCGACGCCCGCGAGCGGGTACGCGCCAAGCTCGAGTACACGACCCTGGCGACCGAGTTCGTCGCCGAGCCGTTCACCCTGCCCGAGCTGCGCCGCGTGTACGCCGCCGTCTGGGGCGCTCCCCCGGACCTCGGCAACTTCCGCCGCAAGGTGCTCGGCACCGAGGGGTTCGTGGTCGCCACCGACACCCACGGCGAGCCGACGGAGAGTGGCGGGCGGCGGGCGCTGCTCTACCGGCGGGGTCCGGCGGGCGTCGTCCAACCGCCGATGGTGCGGGGCTGATCTCGCTTGTAACTAAGGGTTCATGTCGATGTCCACAGGTCACAGCGCCCGGGTAGGTGCTTGGACACGTAGTTACAAGCGGCGACCGCGTCTGCAACCAATTGGTTGACAAAGGCCGCCGGGAAGCGTTTACTCAACCACATGGTTGACAACGACGATCGGCTGACGCTGGTCTTCGGGGCGCTCGCCGACCCGACGCGCCGCGACATGGTGGCTCGGCTCACCGCCGGCGACGCCACGGTCGGCGAGCTCGCCGCGCCGTACGACGTGTCGCTGCAGGCCGTCTCCAAGCACCTCAAGGTGCTCGAGGAGGCCGGCCTGGTGAGTCGCAGCCGCGACGCGCAGCGCCGACCGGTCCACCTGGATGCGGAGGTGTTCGACCTGATGACCAAGTGGATCGAGCGTCACCGAGCCCGGGTCGAGGAGCGCTACCAGCGCCTCGACCAGGTCCTCGCCCGGCTGCAGGACCAGGACGCCAGCACCTCCCCCAACACCGACACCGACATCGACACCGCCGCCGGGGACACCCCCCACGCCGAAGGAGCATGACGATGGACACCAGCACCACCCACCCCGGCACCACCATCGAGGCCGACCCCGATGTCCCGACCGTGCGCATCGTGCGCGAGTTCGACGCTCCCCGCGAGCTGGTCTACCGGGCCCACGTGGAGCCCGAGCTGGTCAGGCAGTGGCTGGGCCCGCACTCCATCGGGATGGACATCGACGTCTGGGACATCCGCACCGGAGGCGAGTACCGCTACACCGCCACCCGCGACGGCGAGGAGGTCGCGCACTTCTACGGCGCCGTCCACCGCGTCACCGAGAACGAGAGGATCGTGCAGACCTTCGGCTTCGAGGAGATGCCCGACGCGGTCAGCCTCGACACGCTGGTCCTGACCGAGCTGCCCGGCGGGCGCACGCGCCTCGAGGCGCTCTCGGTCGTCTACGACTTCGAGTCGCGGGCCGGGATGCTCGCCAGCGGCATGGAGGTCGGCGTCAACGAGGGGTACGACGCCCTCGACACCCTCCTCGCCGAGATGACCGCAGCGCAGGGTGGGACCGAGTGATCCCCGCCGAGCCCGCAGCCGAGCACCGCACCATCGCGGGGGTCTTCACCAGGCGGACCAGGGGCGTCGCTCCCAGCCAGTGGTCCTCCCCCTCCCCCGTCGCCGAGTGGCAGGCCCGCGACGTCGTGCGCCACCTCGTCGAGTGGTTCCCCCACTTCCTCACCGGCGGCTGCGACATCCAGCTCCCCGCCGGACCGTCGGTGGACGAGGACCCGGTGGCGACCTGGGAGCACCACGCCGCCGCGGTCCAGGCCGTGCTCGACGACCCGGCCAGTGCGGACGTGACCTTCGCCCACCCGCACCTCCCCGAGATGCCGCTGCCCC
Organism: Nocardioides sp. Root190; assembly: GCF_001428565.1. GTDB lineage: Bacteria > Actinomycetota > Actinomycetes > Propionibacteriales > Nocardioidaceae > Nocardioides. The sequence goes on from NZ_LMIA01000013.1 coordinate 26,514, forward strand.
GGGCGATCGCGCAGTTCTACACGAACGACGTCTTCATGCACACCTGGGACCTTGCCCGCGCGACCGGTCAGGACGACACCCTCGACCCGGCTCGTTGCGAGGAGATGCTCCGGGGCATGGAGCCGATGGACGAGATGCTGCGCCAGAGCGGCCAGTACGGCCCGCGGGTGCCCGTCGCGGACGACGCGTCATGGCAGGACAGGCTGATGGGGTTCATCGGGCGCGACCCCGCCTGGTCGCCGTGACGATTCAGCGAATCACGCCGCTGCGGAAGGTGTAGACGAGGTCGCGGTAACCTCGGCGCTCGACGATGATCCGCGCCTTGATCCGCTTGCCGCGGTACGCACGGAGGACCTTGAGCTCCGGTCGGGTCGTTCCGATGCGGCGTGACCCGACCGTCCAGACGATGCGGGTCGTAACGACCCCCGGGTCGTAGGTTCCGCGCCGGACGCGGATCGTCTGCCCGACCCGGTTCGCCGCCACCAACCGGGGCGCAACCGTTGGACGGATGAGGCACGCGGAAGCGGGAAATGACAGGTCCCTCACCGCCGACTGCCCAGCAAGGACGTCGACGTGGACGATGCCGGCCAGGTCCTTCGGCCCTTGAAACATGGCGGGGGTGTCGCAGTAGACGCGGAAGCTGTAACGCCCGGGCTGCAGCCCCGTGAGGTTGAAGGTGCCGCCAGCCGAGGTCAGGAAGTAGTGCACCTCGTCGTCGGAATAGGCGTAGTCCGGTGACACCGAGTCCACACGGATAGGTTTGCCCGCCAACGCCATTCCATCGAGCCGGACAGTGCCGCGAACCTGTGCGGTGGCGGCGAGAGACCCGTCCTGGTCGGCGATCGTGACGCCCTCATTCACCACGACGCGCCGGGCCGAGGACAGCCGGAAACCCCCGCCGAGGAACGTCGCGGCATGGCGCCGGTCCGAAGTCCGGAACCCGAGCGTGTAGATGCCGGGGCGCAAGCCGCTCAGCTCGTACGCTCCGGAGCTGTCAGTCCAAGAATCGGCGATTCCGATCCAGTCGCCGGACTCCAGGGCCATCGCCTGGACCCGGACACCGGAGGCTGGCGCCCCGGCCAGGTCCGACACACTTCCAGTGATGGTTGCCGTCGCCGTCAGGACGGCGTCGATTCCTGACGTCACCCGGCCCGAGCGAACGAGGACACGAGGCGCCTTGAACGGATCCAGCGAGTCGTCGAAGTACTCCTCGACGTACCCGCTCCCGTTGAAATGCACCAGGTGCTCCCCCGGTGTCACCGGAGCCAACGTGTAGGTGCCGTCGGCGGCAGTCGTGGCATGTACCTGAGGTCCCTCTCCAGCCGCCCGCAACTTCACCCCCGAAAGCGGGAGTCCGCTCGCGTCGGTCACCCGCCCGGAGATGCTCCCCGGGGGCGCCACCCGGATCTCTCCGAGGGACGTCACGTCCGCGGGCGCGACGACGACCGGAGTCGACAACTGGCGGCTCGCGGCGTCCGAGAACCACTCCTCCACGGAGTACTCCGCACGGACGACCACGCGGTAGGTTCCGGCCGACAGCCCCCGGACCTCGAATCGCCCGTCGGGCGCAATGGTCACCCGACCAGCATCGTCGTCGGCCAGTCCGCGGTACACCTGCACCGAACCGAAAGCAACGGGTCCGCGCCCGTCGTCGAACACGACGCGGCCGGTCAGGCTGGAAGACTTCACCAGGCTCGCGTCGATGCCGCCGATCGTCGCTCGCGACGGCACCCCGATCCACGCTGCCGTGGCCCAGGTGCTCTTGTCGGACCAGTACTCGGGCAGGTGGCTCTGGTCCGGTGTGAACTGCACCCGGTAGCGGCCGGCCTCCAGGCCGCCGACGTCGTAGGACCCGTCTGCCGCCGTCCTCGCCGAACGCGCTGTCTGAGGTGCGCCGTCGATGTCCGTCGTCAACACCTGCACTCGGACGCCGGCCATCGGAGACCGATCGACATCGGATCTGACCGAGCCCTTGACGTGGCCGGCGCGTGGCAGACGAAGCACGATCTCGCGGGTCTCACCGGGACCGACGACGATGTCGGTCGCAGCGAAGACGTCGGTCGCCCCGCCGTACCACCTGCCGACGTAGTCGTGAGTGGTCAAGACGTTGAGCCGGTACTTCCCGGGTGTCACCCCCACATAGATGCGACCGTCGGCCGAGGTCTTGGGATCCCCGAGGTCGACCGGTCCCCACGACCTCGTGCCGTACTCACGAGCAAGGCCCCATGGGGCGTTGGAGACCGGGGCGCCGGTCACGTCATCGACCACCGTCACGTGGATGGACCCGTAGTCGACGGCGCGGACCGGTGCCGCGAATCCGAGCGTCAGTCCGGAGGCCAGGAAGACCACCAAGGACGCGACCACGGCTGGGACTCGAAGACAACTCACGGCAGGCCCTTTCGACCGCGCCTCGGGAGCTGAGGCCAGACCAGAATAGGCGGTCGTGGCGCATTCCGTTCGCCGTTTCAGCAGGCCATCACCAGTTCCGAAACCAGTTCGGCGATGTCGGCGATCCGGCCTAGCCTGCTGTCATGGCGTACGACGAGGTGCTGGCCGCGCGGATCCGCGACCTGGTGACCGGCGAGGAGACACTCGACGGCCACGAGGTCACGGAGAAGAAGATGTTCGGCGGACTCGGCTTCCTGGTCGGCGGCCACCTGGCGGTGGCGGCCAGTGGCCAGGGCGGACTGATGGTCCGCATCGACCCGGCGGACAGCGAGGATCTCCTCACGAGCACGTCCGCCCGCCCGATGGAGATGCGCGGCCGCGAGATGTCCGGCTGGCTCCGCGTCGACGACGCCGACCTGCGGGATGAGGCCGGCCTGGCCAGCTGGGTGACCCGCGGGACGGCGTACGCCGCGTCCCTGCCCGCGAAGTGAGGGCCTTCTGGGCGGCCCTGCCCACCGAGGGGCGCTGGCTGCTCTCGACCGTCGCGATCCAGACCCTGGGGCGCGGCCTCACCCTGCCGTTCACGCTGATCTACCTGCACGAGGTGCGCGGCTTCGACCTCGGCCTGTCCGGCACCCTGATGGCACTGATCGCCATCGTCGGCCTGCTGGTCACCGGACCGGGTGGCGCGCTGACCGACCGGTACGGCGCCCGGGCGGTCCTGCTCGTCGGCATCGTCGCGATGATCGTCGGCAACACCCTGCTCGCCTTCGCGACGACACCGGCCCTCGCGGCGGTGGCGCTGATCCTCATCGGGTTCAACTTCGGCGTCTCCTGGCCCGCCTTCAACGCCCTGATCGCCGCTGTCGTCCAGGGCGACCTCCGCCAGCAGTACTTCGGCATCAACTTCGCCCTGGTCAACCTCGGCATCGGGGTCGGTGGCATCGTCGGCGGCCTCTTCGCCAACGTCGACCGGCCCGACACGTTCACCATGATCTTCCTCGGCGACGCCGCCTCGGGACTGATCCCGATGGCCCTGTTGCTCGGGCCGCTGCGCCACGTCCACGGCCGGGCCGAGCGCGCCGCCGACGACGACACCACCGGCAGCTACCTCGCGATCCTGCGGGAACCGGCCGTGCGCTGGCTGACCGCGCTGACCTTCGTCGCGATGTTCCTCGGCTACGGCCAGCTCGAGGCCGGACTGCCGGCGTACTCCCGTCAGGTCGGTGAGGTCTCGACCCGGACCATCGGGCTCGCCTTCGCCGTCAACACGGCCGTCATCGTGATCCTGCAGTTCTCGGTGCTCTCGCGGATCAGCGGGCGGAGGCGGACGCGTGTGATCGTGGTGATGGCGCTGATCTGGGCAGCCGCGTGGGGCCTGCTGGGGATCGCGGGCGCGTCCCCGGGCGGCGGCATCGCCATCGCCGGCGTGCTCGGCTTCATGGCGGTGTTCGCCCTCGGCGAGACCCTCCTCCAGCCGACGGTCCCGGCGATCACCAACGATCTCGCGGACGACCACACCCGTGGTCGCTACAACGCCGTCAGCGCTGCGGCCTTCCAGTGCGGCGCGATCGCCGGGCCGGTCGTGGCCGGCTTCCTGCTCGAGCACGACCTCGCCGGCGTCTACATCGCCGCGATGGTCACCGGGTGCGCCGCCATCGCTGGCATGGCGCTCGTCCTGGAACGCCACGTGCCCGACACGGCCAACGGTGTCAAGGTTCCCGACGGTACGTCGGGCGCCGAGTCCCTCAGCTGACCGGCGCGGTCTCCGCCGGCGCGGTCTCCGCCAGCACGGGCTCGGCGAACCACAGCGTCCGGTGCGACCAGTCCCCCGGGCCGCGCCGCTGTCCGGAACACACCACGATCACGACCTCCGGCGGGCCGTCCTTCGCGGACCATCCCGGCGCCCCGTCCTCGACGCGCACCTCCCGGCGCTCGGAGACCCGGTAGCACGCGACCTTCCCGGGACGCCCCAACCGCAGCTCGTCGCCGACCTCGAGCTCGGCGAGCAACCGATTGCCCATCGCGGAGCCGTCCGGCCAGGTGTGGGTGTTCAGCAGGACGTGGCCCTCGTCCGAGCCGGGCTCGATGCCACCGAGGTCCCAGGCGAAGACCTCCTTGTCGGCGATCGGCGGGACCCCGGGAACGCCGGCGCCGTCGCGCGGCAGGCCCACGACCGCGGCCCGGCCGGTGACGCCCTCGACGCTGATGGTGGTCGGCACGAAGCCGGCCCGCGCCTGGGTCGCACACGGGTCGACGGGAGGCGTCGGCGTGGGAGTCGGGGTGGGGGTGGGTACGGCGACGGGGGCAGGCTCGGCGGCCGGCGGCGGCCCGACGTCCTCGCGGGAGAGCCACCACGCCATCAGCGCGACCAGCACGACCGCAGCCGAGAGCGCCACGATCATCTGCGCGGTACGACGTCGCCTCTCCTCCACCCGACCATTGTGGACCCGCTGTCGGTGGCGTGCGCGAGGATGGAGGAATGCAGGGAGATCCCGACCCGCTGGCCGCCTTCAGCGCACCGACCCGGACCTGGTTCCGGGCCGCGTTCGCCGAGCCGACTCCGGCACAGGCCGGGGCGTGGGACTCCATCGGCCAGGGTCGCCACACGCTCGTCGTGGCGCCCACGGGGTCCGGCAAGACCCTCAGCGCCTTCCTCGCCTCGATCGACCGGCTGCTGACCACGCCCGTCCCCGAGGACAAGCTCCGGCGGACCCGCGTGCTCTACGTCTCGCCGCTCAAGGCGCTGGCCGTCGACGTCGAACGCAACCTCCGCGCCCCCCTGATCGGGATCCGCCAGACCGCTGCTCGTCTCGGCGGACCGGAGCTGCCGGAGGTCACCGTCGGGATCCGCTCCGGTGACACCGCTCCGGCCGACCGGCGCCGGCTGGCGACCCGCCCGCCCGATGTCCTGATCACCACTCCCGAGTCGCTCTTCCTCATCCTGACCAGTCAGGCCCGCGAGACCCTGCGCGGCATCGAGACCGTCATCCTCGACGAGGTCCACGCCGTGGCAGGCACCAAGCGCGGCGCGCACCTGGCGGTCAGCCTCGAGCGCCTCGACGCACTGCTCGCGACCCCCGCCCAGCGGGTCGGCCTGTCCGCGACCGTGCGGCCCGCCGAAGAGGTCGCCCGGTTCCTCGGCGGCAACGCCCCGGTCGAGATCGTCGCGCCGCCGGCCCACAAGGAGTGGGACCTGCGGGTCGAGGTCCCGGTCGAGGACATGACCGAGCTCGGCAAGGTGGTCGACGACCTCGAGGACCCGACCGCCCCTCCTGCACGCGCCAGCATCTGGCCCCACGTGGAGCAACGTGTCGCCGAGCTCATCGGCGAGCACCGCTCGACGATCGTGTTCACCAACGGCCGCCGCACCGCGGAGCGGCTCACCGCGCGGCTCAATGAGATCTCCGCCGAGGCGTCGGCCGACGGACTCGCCCCGCCGGCGCAGATCATGGCGCAGTCGGGGGTCTCGGCCGGCTCACCCCCGGTGCTCGCGCGCACCCACCACGGCTCGGTGTCGAAGGAGCAGCGCGCGCAGGTGGAGGACGACCTCAAGGCCGGCCGGCTGCCCGCCGTGGTCGCCACCAGCAGCCTCGAGCTCGGCATCGACATGGGTGCCGTCGACCTGGTCCTGCAGATCGCGTCGCCACCGAGCGTCGCGAGCGCCCTGCAGCGCGTCGGTCGCGCCGGTCACCAGGTCGGCGAGACCTCGCGCGGGATCTTCTTCCCTCAGCACCGCGGTGACCTCGCCCCCGCGGCGGTCTCGGTCGCCCGGATGCGCACCGGCGGGATCGAGGAGCTCCGGATCCCGGCCAACCCCCTCGACGTGCTCGCCCAGCAGGTGGTCGCAGCCACCTCCATCGAGGAGTGGGACGTCGAGGAGCTCTTCGACCTGGTCCGCCGCGCTGCGCCCTACGCCCACCTCCCCCGCGCCGCCTACGACGCCGTCCTCGACCTCCTCGCCGGGCGCTACCCGAGCGACGAGTTCGCCGAGCTCCGACCGCGCGTCACCTGGGACCGCGTGAGCGGGCGCATCGTCGGCCGCCCCGGCGCCCAGCGCCTGGCCGTGACCAGCGGAGGCACCATCCCCGACCGCGGCCTGTACGGCGTGTTCCTCGTCGGCGAGGGCGCCAACCGACGGGTCGGCGAGCTCGACGAGGAGATGGTCTACGAGAGCCGCGTCGGCGACGTCTTCGCCCTCGGTGCCACGAGCTGGCGCATCGAGGACATCACCCGCGACCAGGTCATCGTGACGCCCGCTCCCGGCGTTCCCGGCCGCCTGCCGTTCTGGAAGGGCGACACCGCAGGCCGGCCCACCGAGCTCGGCGAGGCGATCGGCGCCTTCACCCGCGAGCTCGTGGCACTGCCCGACGCCGTTGCCGAGCAGCAGGCCCGCGACATCGGCCTGGACGACAACGCCGCCGGCAACCTCCTGACCTATCTCCGCGAGCAGGTCGAGGCGACGCGGGTCCTGCCCAGCGACACGACCGTGCTCGTCGAGCGCTTCCGCGACGAGCTCGGCGACTGGCGCCTCGCCGTGCACTCCCCCTACGGCACGGCCGTCCACGCCCCCTGGGCGCTGGCGATCAACGCGCGCCTGCGGGAGAGGTACGGCGTCGACGGCCAGGCGATGGCGTCCGACGACGGCATCGTGATCCGGATTCCCGACACCGACGCCGAGCCTCCGGGCGCCGACCTGATCACCTTCGAGGCCGACGAGATCGAGGAGATCGTGACCCGCGAGGTCGGCGGCTCCGCGCTGTTCGCGGCCCGTTTCCGCGAGTGCGCCGCCCGCGCCCTGCTGCTCCCGCGCCGCGACCCGGGCCGCCGGTCCCCCCTGTGGCAGCAGCGCCAGCGCGCGGCCGCTCTGCTCGAGGTCGCCGCCCGCTACCCGTCCTTCCCGATCATCCTCGAGACGATCCGCGAGGTGCTCAACGACGTCTACGACCTTCCGGGCCTGACCACGCTGCTGCGCCGCGTCGACCAGCGCGAGATCACGGTCACCGAGATCGAGACGACCCAGCCGTCGCCGTACGCCCGCACGTTGATGTTCGGCTACGTCGCCCAATTCGTCTACGAGGGCGACTCCCCGCTCGCCGAACGCCGTGCGGCTGCGCTGACTCTCGACCAGGGCCTCCTCGCCGAGCTCCTCGGACGCGCAGAGCTGCGTGAGCTCCTCGATCCCGACGTCCTCGCCGAGGTGGAGGCCGAGCTCCAGCGCACCGTCCCCGAGCGCCGTGCCCGCGACGCGGAGGGTGTCGCCGACCTGCTGCGGCTGCTCGGTCCGCTGAGTGTCGCCGAGGTCGTGGCCCGCTCCCGTGACGATGCCCCGGTCCCGGACTGGCTGGCCGACCTGAGGGCCAGTCGTCGGGTGGTTCCGGTGCGCACGGCCCAGGGTGAGGCCTGGGCCGCGGTGGAGGACGTCGCCCGTCTGCGTGACGGGCTCGGCGTCCCGGTCCCGCCCGGCACCCCGGTCACCTTCACCGAGCCGGTCGAGGACCCGCTGGCCGACCTGATCGGGCGCTACGCCCGCACCCACGGCCCGTTCACCGCGGACCAGGTCGCCACCCGGTTGGGGCTGGGCATCGCGGTCGTGCGCCACACCCTGCAACGCCTGGAGGCACGCGGACGTGTCCTGTCCGGCGAGTTCCGACCGGTGGGGGCCGGCGAGGAGTGGTGCGACGTCGAGGTGCTGCGCCGTCTCCGCCGTCGCTCGCTCGCCCGGCTGCGGCACGAGATCGAGCCCGTCGAGCCGACCACCCTGGCCCGCTTCTCGGTGGCATGGCACGCGATCTCGTCGGGCGGGACCAGCGGCAAGGGCCTGCGGGGCATCGACGGACTGCTGCGCACCGTCGAGCAGCTCGCCGGTGCGTCCGTCCCTGCCAGCGCCCTCGAGCCACTGGTCCTCGGGACCCGGGTGCGGGACTACGAACCCGCCCTCCTCGACGAGCTGACCGCGACCGGCGAGGTCCTGTGGGCCGGGCACGGCGCGCTCCCCGGCAGCGACGGCTGGGTCTCGCTGCACCTGGCCGACCGTGCCCACCTCACCCTCCCGGCACCGCAGGCCGTGGCCGATCCGCTGCAGCAGCGGGTCCTCGACGTGCTCGCCCCCGGCGGTGCCTGGTTCTTCCGCCAGGTGGCCGACCAGGTCGCCCGCGCGGCCATCGACGCCGGTGACACCGCGCCGACCGACGACGCCCTGAGCGCCGCGCTGTGGGGCCTGGTCTGGTCCGGGCACCTCACCAACGACACCCTCACCCCGCTCCGCGCCCTGACCCGGAGCGGCCGCGCCGCCCACCGGACGCGGCGCGCCGCTCCCCGCCCGGGCCGCGTCGCCCGCACCGGTCCGCCGGAGACCGCCGGCCGCTGGGCACTGCTGCCGGCGATCGACCCCGATCCGACCCGCCGGGCCCACGCACTCGCCGAGCAGCTGCTCGACCGGCACGGAGTGGTGACCCGGGGCGCGGTGGCCAACGAGCGTGCGCCGGGCGGATTCGCCGCGGTCTACAAGGTCCTGAGCGCCTTCGAGGACTCCGGCCGTTGCCGGCGGGGCTACTTCGTCGAGGGCCTCGGGGCAGCACAGTTCGGCACCCCCGGCGCCGTGGACCGCCTCCGCACCTTCACCTCCACCGACGACGACAAGGCGGTCGCCGTGGCGTTGGCGGCCACCGACCCGGCACAGCCTTTCGGTGCTGCCCTCCCCTGGCCCGACGCGTCCCGCGGTGAAGGTGAATCGGCCGGCCACCGACCGGGCCGCAAGGCCGGTGCGCTCGTGGTTCTCGTCGACGGCGCGCTCGTCCTCTACGTCGAGCGCGGCGGGCGCACCCTGTTGACCTGGACCGATGATCCCGATGTCCTCACCCCGGCGGCGGAGGCGCTGTCGTCGGCCGTACGACGCGGCAGCCTGGGACAGCTCACCGTCGAGAAGGCCGACGGTGCCGCCCTGCTCGGCAGCGGCAGCCCGTTGCGCGATGCCCTCGCCGCAGCCGGGTTCGTCGCCACTCCCCGGGGTCTGCGGGTCCGTGCCTGAGGGCGACGCGGTCCGGCGTACGGGCGACCGACTCGACCGTGCCCTCGCCGGGCAGGTCCTGACCGCCTCGGACCTGCGCGTGCCCGCACTGGCGACCACCGACCTCACCGGCGCCCTGGTCGAGCGCACCCACACCCACGGGAAGCACCTGCTGACCCGAGTCGTCCCGACCAGCGGGCCGCCGCTGACCCTCCACACGCACCTCAAAATGGAGGGCAGCTGGCGAGTCGCGGCGGCAGGCGAGCGTCGCCCCGGCCCGGCCGCCGATGCCCGGGTGATCCTCACGACGGCACGCGTCGTCGCGGTCGGCCTCCGCCTCGGACTGGTGGAGCTCCTCCCCACTGCCGAGGAACACACCGTCATCGGCCATCTCGGCCCGGACCTGCTCGGCCCCTGGACCGACCAGGACCGGTCCGAGGCCGTCGCCCGTCTGGTCGCCGATCCCGACCGCGTCCTGGGCGAGGCCCTGCTCGACCAGCGGGTCGTCGCCGGGATCGGCACGATCTGGCTGGCCGAGAGCTGTTTCGTCGCCGGGGTGTGTCCGATCGGTCCCGTCGCCCAGGTCGCCGATCCGGCACGTTTCCTCCACCGAGCCCGCACCATGCTGCAGTCCGCAATGCTCACCGGTCGCCCGGTCACCACCGGCGATCGCCGCGACCCGGTGTGGGTCTACCGCCGGCACCGGCAGCCCTGCAAGCGATGTGGCACCACGCTGGTCAGCGGACAGGTCGGCGTCGCGCCGCGGGAGCGCACGACCTACTGGTGCCCGCGATGCCAACCGGCACCACCGGACAGGACCTGATCGGGTCCGCAGCGCCGGATCAGGCGGCGGAGGCCACGACCTGGCCAGTACGACGCGGGGCGATCGGCGTCGGGGCCGAGGCGATCAGCGCGGCCTCCTCGAGCGCGACGGCGTCGGCGACCTCGCGGAGCACGTCGGAGAGCGGCATCTCGAGCGCGTCGCACAGCGAGGAGAGCAGCTCGGAGGAGGCTTCCTTCTGGCCACGCTCGATCTCGGAGATGTAGCCCAGGCTCACCCGGGCAGCTCCCGAGACCTCACGCAGGGTCAGACCGAGCTCGGCGCGGCGACTGCGAAGAATGTCACCGAGCGAGCGGCGAAACAGCACCATCTCGATCTCCTCTCCCCTGCTCGTGGTCGGGTACTGGACCCAACGCTACCGGAGCCCCGAATCTTCCGGCCCCGAAATGTCCATCCCGACGTCACGACGAGGTGGTCAGGCCGATCATGTCAGCCAGGGCCGACAGTGCGTGGTCGACACTCGCTTCCTGGATCGTGAAGCGGTCCCCCGAGAGCCTCAGGGCGAGGACCTCGGCGCCGTCCGGCCCGGCGATGCCCACGAACACCGTGCCGACCGCCTGGTCCTCCTGACGGTCGGGACCGGCCACGCCCGTGGTGCTGAGGGCGTAGGTCGTGCCCAGCAGACGGCGCGCACCTTCGGCCATCTCGACGGCGCACTCGGCCGAGACGACGCCGTGTCGCTCGACCGTCTCCGCGGCGACGCCGAGCACGTCGACCTTGATCCGGGTCCAGTAGCTGACCACTCCCCCGACGAAAACGGCGGAGGACCCTGCGACATCGGTCATCCGGGCCGCGAGCCGTCCTCCCGTCAGCGACTCGGCGCAGGCGAGGGTGGCGTCACGCTCGCGCAGCGCATGGACAAGCAGCTCGGCCGGCGATCCCACGTGACGATGGTGCCACGTGCGATCGCCGGCCGGTGCCGGTCCCCGTCCCTGACTAGCGGATGACGGTGATCGTCTTGCTCAGCTTGAGACCCGCCAGTGCGCTGCTGCCGTTGTAGCGGACCACCAGCGTCTTCTTGCCACGGGTCCGGAACAGCGGCAGCTTGGTGGTGGCCCTGCCGTCCACCAGCTTCACGGTGATCGAGCCGACGCCGGTCGCGGCGATGGTCACCGTGCCGTTGGCGGCCAGTCCACTGGCGTTGGACACCCTCACCGTGACGGTGGTGCGGGTCCGGTTCACGCGGATCGGGTCGCTGTGGACGTAGGTCATCTTGACCGCGCCCTTGACGACCGTCAGCGGTCCGGTGCCCGTCCCGGTGCCGACCCCGGCGTTGCCGCCGTAGGTCGCCGTCACCGCGTAGAGCGAGGTCGACGGCTTCACGATGCGGGCCGCGATGGAGATCCGGGCGACGCCGTTCAGGGCGACGGTCCCCGTCCCGATCACGCTGCTGCCGATCCGGAGCGTGACCGGCCCCCCGGCTGCCGAGGTCCCGGGGGCCGTGACGGTCACGTTGATCGTGCCGACCTTGCCGTACTCGATCCGCGACGTCGCCACGTTGATCGACGGCGTCGCCTTCGCGACCGCGACCGTGGCGTTGGACAGTGCGACACCGTCCGCGAAGCCGGCCGCCGAAGCGGTGACCTCCACCGTGATGACCTTGCCGACCTCGTTCGCCGTCAGCGTGTACGTCGAGGCGGTGGCCCCGGCGATCTCCACGTTGTCCGCGAGCCACTGCCAGGTGGTCGTCACCGCAGCCGGGTTCCAGGTGCCTGCCGTGGCGGTCAGCACCCGACCGACCCGAGCGGTGCCGGTGACCTCAGGGGCCGCGACGTTGGCGATGACGTCGAGGTCCGCGGCCACCACTGCTGCGGTCGCAGCCGAGACGGCGGAGCCGTCGGCGTACCCGTCCTTGGTGACGCTGACCTCGACGGTGACGGTCTTGCCGATGTCACCGACCACGGGGGTGTACTTGTCCGTCGTCGCGCCGACGACCTCGACTCCGCCGACCGACCACTGGTAGGCGGTCGTCGTCGGGTCCGGGGTCCACTCGCCGGCCGTGGCCGAGAGCTCCACGCCCACCTTCGGGGTTCCGGTGATGACGGGGAGGGAGTCGTTGACGAACTCGCCCTCGTCGACCGTGACGGGAACTCGCGAGACCGTGCCCGTGGTGGCGCCGACGAGCGTCAGCTCCACCACACCGTCGGCCTGGTCCTCGGGGATGGTGATCTCCACCGATGCGGTGCCGTAGGGGTCGTACCTCTCGGTCCCGACGGTGTTGTCCACCGGGAAGGAGTCGAGCAGGTCCTCGCCCAGCTTCACCTGGAGCTCGGTGTCGGTCGCGTCGCCCGGAGCCGTCATGGCCCACGACCCGACGGAGAAGGACACCGTGTCGCCCGGCGCGTAGGACGCCGGGGCGTCGACCGGGAACTCGACCTCGACCGCGCGCTGGCTGTAGTCCACCGGCAGCGGGTCGGTGGCAGCGAAGGTCGCCATGTAGTCGACCATCGCCGCCAGGTCGACCTTGCCGGTGTCGGCCTTGCCGGTCCCGTTCGCGAACTCGCGGAAGTTGTCGCCTCCGGAGCCCAGGAAGGAGTTGACCGTGACCGAGTACGTCGCGGCCGCGTCGATGGGCTCGCCGTCGAGCCACATCCCGGTCACCTCACCCTGGAAGGTCTGGGTGCCCATGACGGTCACCGGGGTCTCCACGTAGGTGTAGGTGAAGCCCTCGGAGGCACCCAACCGCAGGAACGGCCGGGTCGGCACGGTCCCCGTCGTCGTACGCTGCCACTGCTGCTCCAGCGCCGTCTCGATCTGGGCACCGGTCAGGTCCATGTTGACCAGCGTGTTCGCGAACGGCTGGACCACGGCGGCACCCTTGTAGGTGAGCTCACGGACGTCGCCGTTGAGCGTGCCGGCCATGTCCGAACGGAGGCCGCCCGGGTTCATGAACGCGATCTGGGCAGAGCCGGACTCGGGCTTCTCCGTGGCCCACCTCTGCACCTCGGCCACCTGGTTGCTCAGCGTGGACTCCCCACCGCGGTTCGGGTCGGTGTTGCCCGTGATGCGGGCCCGGTTGAAGGGCGCCTCGAGCTCGCCGATCTTGACCGAACCCTGGACCTCGGCCTCGGCCTTGGCGGCGTTGACGATCGTCTCGACGGCCGGGTCCTTCGGTGAGGCGGCGGTCAGCGCGACGATCGACTGGGTCTTGGCGACCACGTCGCCGGTGCTGCCGTCGATCGAGAACACCAGTTTGTTGATGTTCTGGCCGTACTGACCGGCAGAGACCACGGGACGCTCGACAACGTCGCGCCCCTCGGTCGCCCACTCGGGCACCGGGATCGAGCAGTTGTAGGCGAGGTGCGTGTGACCGGAGACGATCGCGTCGACGTCGGCCGACACGTTCTGGGTGATGTTGCCCCAGATCGTGTTCTCGTCCAGGAACTGCGGCGAGGCACAGCTGGTCGAGGCGGAGCCCTCGTGGACCAGGAGGACCACCAGGTCGACCGGACCGCCCGGGTTGCCCGGAGCACGAAGCGCCGCAGCGGCGTCATTGGTCGAGTCCACGATGTCGGACACCGTGATCCCCTCGATGCCGTCGGGGCTCACCAGCGACGGCAGCTCCTCGGTGACGGCGCCGACGAAGCCGACCCGGACCCCGTCGAAGTCCTTGATCCACGTCTCGGCCAGGTCGTCGCGGCCCTCGGGCTCGTTGACGTTGGCTGCGATGTACTCCCACTCCGCACGGTCCTTGACCCGACCGACGAGATCCTCGTAGCCCTGGTCGAACTCGTGGTTGCCAGCGGCAGACACGTCGAGACCGGCTTCGTTGAGCACGTCGATGGTCGGCTCGTCGTCCTGCACGAAGGACTCGAAGGTCGAGGCCCCGATCAGGTCACCGGCCGCCACGAAGACGGTGTCCGGGTTCTCCGTGCGCAGCTGCTTCACCGTGCCGGAGAGCACCGACGCGGGGCAGAGCACCGTCGCGCAGGTGGCATCCGCCGGCGACTCGTCGACCAGCAGACGACCGTGGAAGTCGTTGGTCCCGACGATCTGGATGTCGCGGACGTCATCGACCTCGATGAAGTACGGGATCGACGTCTTGGTCGTCGGCCCGTAGACCGTCAGCTCCTGGACACCGTTGCCGATGCCCTCCGGCAGCGTGAGCGACACGGTGGCCGTGCCGTAGTTGTCGTAGGGCAGGTTGCCGATGGTGTTGCTCACCGCGAAGGTGTCGATGATCTCGTCGCCGAGCTTGACCTGCAGCTCGGTGTCGGTCGCGTCACCGACCGCCGACATCGCCCACGAGGCGATGGTGAAGTCCACCGTGTCGCCCGGCTTGTACGACGCCGGGGCATTGGCGGCGGGGGTCAGCTCCACGCCGCGCTGGCTGTAGTCGACGGGGAGCGGGTCCGCGTTGTCGTACTGCGCCATGTAGTCGACCATCGCCTGCAGGTCGATCTGCCCGGTGTCGACCTTGTCGGTGCCGTTGGCGAGCTCCCAGAAGTTGTCGCCGCCCGTCCCGAGGAACGAGTTGACCGTGACGGAGTACGTCGCCGCCAGGTCGATCGGCTCGCCGTTGAGCCACATACCAGTGACGGTGCCCTTGAAGGTGTTGACCGGGGCCGTGCTCGGCAGGGTGACGACCTCGGGAGTCTCGTCATAGGTGTAGGTGAAGCCCTGCGAGATGCCGAGCCGCAGGAACGGCCGTGACGGCACGCCGCCCTGGGCATTGCGCTGCCACTGCTGCTCGAGCACCGTCTTGAGCTGGGCACCGGTGAGCTTCAGGTTGACCAGCGTGTTGGCGAACGGCTGCACGTCGGCCGCGTCGCGGTAGGTCAGCTTCCGGTTGGTGCCGTCGAGGATTCCGGGCATGTCGGCGCGAAGGCCGCCCGGGTTCATGAAGGCGATGTCGGTCTCGATGCCGGCCTCGTCGGTGGCCCAGCGCTGGACCTCGGCGACCTGGTTGCTCAGCGTCGACTCGCCACCGCGGTTCTCGGTGGCGTTGCCGCCGGGAAGGTAGCGAGCCCGGTTGAACGGACCCTCCATCCGGCCGAGCTCCTGGGCACCTGCGGTCTGCGCGAAGTCGACCGCGGCGTCCACGATGTCCTGCACGTCCTCGTCGGGCGCGTAGCCGACACCCGCCGTGGCGATGACGTCCTGCGTCACCGCGGCGAGCTCGCCGGTGCCCTCGTCGAACTTGAAGACCAGCTTGTTGAGGTTGGTGCCGTACTGGCCCGCCGAGACGACCGGGCGCTGCTTGACCGCCCGGTCGGCGTCGTCGGCCCAGGCGGCGACGGGGTACTTGCAGTTGTAGGCGAGGTGCGTGTGGCCGGAGATGATCGCGTCCACGTCGCCCGAGGTGTTCTGGACGATGTTGCCCCAGACCGTCGCCGGGTCGGTGAACTGCGGCGAGGCGCAGTTCGTCGAGGGCGAGCCCTCGTGCACGAGCAGGACGACGAGGTCGACCGGCCCGCCGGGGTTGGCCGCCGAGCGCAGCGCGGTCGCGGCAGCGTTGGTCGCGTCCACCACGTCGGTGACGGTCACGCCCTGGATGCCGGCCGGGTTGACCAGTGCCGGGAGGTCCTCGGTGACGGCGCCGACGAAGCCGATCCTCTTGCCGTCGAGCTCCTTGACCCACGTCTCGGCGAGCTGGTCCGGAGCGGCGATCGAACCGTCGTACTCCAGGTTGGCGGCGATGTACTCCCAGTCCGCACGGTCGCGGATGCGACCTTCGAAGTCGGCGTACCCCTTGTCGAACTCGTGGTTGCCCGCAGCGGACACCTCGAGTCCCATGGCGTTGAGAGCGTCGATCGTCGGCTCGTCGTCCTGGATGAAGGACTCGAAGGTCGACGCACCGACCAGGTCACCCGCCGCCACGAAGACCGTGTTCGGGTTCTCGTCGCGCAGCTCGTCGATAGCCGAGGCGAAGGGTGCCGCACCCGCGGCGTTGCCTCCGTCGGGCAGCAGGCGACCGTGGAAGTCGTTGGTGCCGACGACCTGGATCTCCTGGTACGACGGCTCCGTCGCGTCGGGGAGGTTCAGCCCGACGATCTCGGGGTTGTGGTCGGAGGTGCCGAACGGCAGGTTCGGCTCCCAGAAGTCGGTGACGTTGTAGTTGTAGCGGCTGTACTGGTAGGAGATCGCCTCGTTGGCGTTGATCTCCCAGATGTCAGCGCCGGTCACCATCGACATCGCGGCCTCGTTGCCGAGCACGTGGTCGAGCGAACCGGAGTACCCGGAGAACGAGTAGCTCTCCTCACCGGCGGTGTCGGACTCGATCAGCTCGAAGCCGGCCGACTCGAGGACGTGGATCGGGTCCTCCCTCGAGTAGGCGTTGAAGTCACCAGCGAGGAAGACGGCCTCGATGCCACGCTCCTCGGCGAACTCGTCGGCGAACTGGGTCAGACGCGTCGCCTGACGAGTGCGGTCGCCGTTGAAGGCGCCGTAGTACGGGCTGTTGGTGTTGTCACCGCTCTGGCACAGCGCCGGCGGGTCGTTGGTGGAGCAGCTGTCGCCCTTGGACTTGAAGTGGTTCACGATGACGGCGAACGCGTCGCTGTCCAGGCCACCGGTCTTCTTGAACGCCTGGGCCAGCGGCTCGCGGGCGTTGGTGAACTCCGTCGTGCCGAAGAGGATGTCGGACTGCCCGACGGGGGTCACCGCGGCCGGCTTGTAGATGAAGGCCGGACGGATGACGTCCTGCTCGGCAATCGCGCCGGCCGTGTTGGCCTCACCGGGACTGCGGACGTACTTCCAGGTGCCCGGACCCTCGACACCGTTGAGGAGCTCGACCAGTCGGGCCACCGCGTCGTCACGGTTGGCCTCGCCGGGGAGCTTGATCGAGTTCTCGATCTCCTCCAGGCCGATCACGTCGGCGTCCATCGCGGCGATCGTGTTGGCGAGCTTGATCTCCTGACGGGTCAGACTGACGGACGTCGCCGCACCACGCGGCCCACGACCGTCGTTGGTGGTGCCCTCGTTGGCCGGCGTGCTCGGGTCGTCCAGCAGTCGCACCCCACAGGAGTTGTTGCCGATCCGGTTGCTCGCCCGGTCCGTGTAGTAGGTGCAGAACGTGTCGAGCGGCGGGTTCTGCGACGCGCCGGAGGCGGCATAGGCCTCACCGGTGGTGTTGAAGTAGTTGAGGACGTTGAAGGTGGCGATCTTGACGTCACCGCCGACAGGCGCCGGGGTCAGGTTCGGGGTCCTGTCGTCCGCGAACGTCACGACACTGGCACCGTTGAGCGTCACCTGCGTCTGGGGCTGGAACTTCCAGACGTTGTTGCGCCAGTCGAGCACGACGGGAGCCTCCAGGCTCGCCTCGGCGCCGACCCGCGGCGGGTTCGGGTTGGCCGAACCGTTGGCGATGGTCAGGTACGGGACCGGGAGCGCCTTCGTGGTCTGGTTCTGCAGGAAGTTCGTGGTGGCACCGTCGTCGAGGACGACCCCGCGGGCGAGGTTCTCCGCGTCGATGGCTTCGAGGGCAGCGGCGTCATCGTCGTCCGCGAACTCGGTCGGCTGCTTGAGCGGGGTGGTGCCCACGGCCAGCCCGATCTCGCCGTACTGGTTGGTCGAGTAGTTGTTGGAGACCGTGAACGTGTCGGTCGGGGCGAGCAGCTCGCCCTCACGGACCTCGCGCTCCTCGGCCGTGGTCGGGAACGCCACCACGCGAGGCGTGATCGTGCCGAGCGAGGTGTCGAGCTTCGTGACTCCGGCCGCACCGGGCACGATCTGGGTGAGGTCGAAGAACTCGGCGATCGGGCCGGTGACGCGCACCGAGTCACCGACCTGGATCCCAGCCGGGATGTTGGCGTTGGTGGAGCCGCCGTAGACGAAGATGCCGTCGGAGGCGCCCACGGTGTCAGCACCAGGAGTCTGGATGTAGAGACCGTTGTAGCCACCCGACGGATAGGCCGCGGTCACCACACCCTCGGTGGACTTGATCTCGGTGCCCGCGGTGTTGCCGGTGGCCGGAGCGAACGGCGAGCGCGCGCCCGTGCCCTGAAGCTCTGCGATGGAGGTGATCGAGAGCGGCGCGGCGACGGCGATCGTGAACGTCGCGGTAGCGGTCGCGTCGACGTCGTCGGTCGCGGTGACGGTGATCTCCACCGGCGATTCGGTCACCGTGGTCGGCGTACCGGTCAGCAGCCCGGTCGCAGACAGCGAGAGGCCAGCCGGGAGCGTGCCGTTCGTGACCGTCCACTCGTACGGCGACGTACCACCGCTCGCAGCGAGCTGGACGGGCGTGATGGCCTGGTTCTGCGTGAAGGTCTTGTCGCCCGGGTCGGTCGCCACGAGCGGCTCGGGCTCGCTGGTTCCACCCGAGGTGATGGTGATGTTGTCGATGCCGACGTGCTCATTGCTGCCGGTGGCGTTGTCGAGCGTCATGACGCGGACGTAGACGTCGGCCTTGTCGTCCGCCGCGGCGGGCAGAGCGGCCTCGACGTGCGTGGTCACGACCGCCGGGTTGGAGGCGACGGTGGCATCGGTGAGGTAGCCCGCTGGAATGTTGGTGTAGGCACCCGAGGTGCCGACGCGGTACTGCAGCGCGACCCTGGTCGGTTGGTCGTCAGTACCGCTGTCGAGGTCCTGGACGTCGTACTCGATCCCGATGCCGGACTCACCGGTGGTGTCGAGGTGGAACACGAGCAACGGCGTCGTGATCGACCCCGTGGCGCTCAGCGCGAGGGTCTTGTTCGTCGCCGAATGGAAGGCGAGTACGCCGCCGGTCGACACCGTGTTGGGCGTGTTGGCCGCCTGCAACGACAACGACGACACCAGGGTGCCCTCAGCCGTGAGCGTCCCGACGTCCGTGGTGTTCGCCGGGTTGGCCGCCGAGATCGTCGTGGTGGTCGAGAATCCCTCCACCCCGTCGAAGTCCCCCCACGTGCTGGCGGACGACAGGGTCGACCAGTCCTGGACATAGGGGAACGTCGTGATCTTGGCCGAGACGCTGGCCTCGGCGGGGCTCGCTGCGACGGCCGCCAGGCCGGACACGGCCAGTGCCGCACTGAGGGAACCGAGCAGGAACTTCTTCGCTGAACGCATCGATCTTCTTCCGTGGTCGCAAGCGGCAGCCGCGACGCAGTGCCGAGATGCGAGGCGAACGTGGGGGGAAGGAGCCCTGACCATAGACCGGGGAACCGGTCACCTGACAAGAGACTGAGAAAATCTCCTGCAACGATTTGATGAAGAAACGGTGCCGGGAGCACACAGGAGCCGCACAGACCGCGGCATCGGACCTCAGGCCGCGGATGAATTCCCGGTGCGGCGCAGCGACCCGCGCTGGCGCCACACGTCACGGAAGAACTCGTAGCCCGACCAGAGGGTCAGCGCGAAGGCGACCAGCAGCAGCACGATCGCCACGCCGTAGGTCACCTCGCCCGGGACGTCGAGCCAGCCGTCGACCTCGAGCAGCGGCAGGGTGAGGAAGCCGAGGGCCAACGCCTGGGCGACGGTCTTCCACTTGCCGCTCTGCGCGGCGGCGATCACGACGGACTTCAGGACCGACAGGCGCAGCAGGGTCACGGCCCACTCGCGGACCAGCACGATGACGGTGATCGCCCACATCCACCAGGTGTCCATGATGATCGACAGGCCGATGAAGGCCATGCCGGTGATCGCCTTGTCCGCGATCGGGTCGGCGATCTTGCCGAAGTCGGTGACCAGGTTGCGCGCCCGAGCGATGTCGCCGTCGACCTTGTCGGTGACCATGGCGACGAAGAAGATGCCCCACGCGACCGTGCGCCAGGTGACCGAGTCGCCGCCGTCGACGAGGAGCGCCCACCCGTAGAACGGCACGAGGAAGATCCGCAGCGTGGTGAGCGCGTTGGGGATGTTCCAGTTGCTCGGCACGGCCGAGGTCGGGGTCTCCCCCGTGCTGGTGTCGCTCATCAGTTGCCCTCCTGGGGCTCGGCGATCAGGTCGACACCGTCGGAGGCGACGACGACCGCGCGGACGAAGTCGCCCACCCTGGCTTCCGGGACGCCGAGGACGCGGGTGCTGCCGTCGACCTCGGGGCCCTGAACGGCTGCACGACCCTCAACGGTTCCGTCACCGGTTCCGTCGGGGTCGACCTCCTCGACGAGCACCTCGACGACCTCGCCGATCCGCTCCTCCGCGCGCTGCGCGGTGAGCTCGGAGACCAGGTCGGTGACGTGCTGGACGCGGGCGCGGATCTCATCGTCGTCGAGCTTGCCGTCGAACGACTCCGCCTCGGTGCCGTCCTCGTCGGAGTAGCCGAAGACACCGGTCACGTCCATCCGCGCTGCTTCGAGGAAGTCGCACAACGTCTGGAACTCCTCCTCGGTCTCACCGGGGAAGCCGACGATCACGTTGGAGCGCACCCCGGCCTCCGGGGCGAGTCGACGGACCTGGTCGAGCAGGCCCAGGAAGCTCTCCGGGTCACCGAAGCGGCGCATCCGGCGCAGCACCGTGGCGCTGGCGTGCTGGAAGGAGAGGTCGAAGTACGGCGCCACGCCCGGCGTGGTCGCGATCGCGCGGACCAGACCCGGACGGGTCTCGGCAGGCTGCAGGTAGGACACCCGCACCCGCTCGATGCCGTCGACGGCAACGAGCTCGGGCAGCATCGTCTCCAGCAGGCCCAGGTCGCCCAGGTCCTTGCCGTACGACGTGGAGTTCTCCGAGACGAGGAACAACTCCTTCACGCCCTGCTCGGCCAGCCACACGGCCTCGGCCAGGACGTCGGAGGGTCGGCGGCTGATGAAGGAGCCGCGGAACATCGGGATGGCGCAGAAGGTGCACCGGCGGTCACAGCCACTCGCGAGCTTCAGCGGGGCCATCGGGCTGTTGTCGAGCCGCTTGCGCAGTGCCGCGCGGCCCGGGATCGCGACCTCCTGGCCCGCGTCGGCCGGACGCTCCGCGACCGCCTGGCGCTCGGCCGGGCTGATCGGGAGCAGGAGCCGCCGGTCACGGGGGGTGTGCGGGTGCTGCTTCTCACCGGCCAGGATCGAGCGGAGCCGACCGGAGATGTCCTGGTAGTCGTCGAAGCCCAGCACGGCATCGGCCTCGGGCAGTGACTCGGCGAGCTCCTCGCCGTACCTCTCCGCCAGGCAACCGACCGCGACGACGGCACGCGTGCGTCCCGTCTCCTTCAGGTCGGAGGCGGCGAGCAGGGTGTCGATCGAGTCCTTCTTGGCCGCGTCGACGAAGCCGCACGTGTTGACCACGACGGTGTCGGCGTCCTCCGGGTCGTCCACGAGGGTGAACCCGTCGGCGGCCAGGCGGCCGGCGAGCTCCTCGGAGTCGACGTCGTTGCGGGCGCACCCCAGGGTGAGCAGGGCAACCGAAACGGGGGCAGGAGAAGTCGTCATGTCTGCTCGAGCCTACCGCTGACGGCGGTCTCGCCGGGATTCGTCAGGAGGCGCCCTTGCGCACGACAACCGTCTTGTTGACCTCGGCCCCGGTGTCCCCCAGCGCCTTCGCGCGGGCGGCACCGACGGCGTAGGTGACCGAGCCGTCCGTGCTGTAGATGCGGATGGGCGCAACGACCTTGAGCTCGGTGGTCTGGCCGAAGGCCAGGTTGCCCTCGAAGACGATCCGGCCCGCGGCATCACGCACGTTGAGCGTCGCGCCGCCGCCGGCAGCGGTCAGCGTCAGCTTCACCGGATCACCCTGAGTGGTGGTGGTCGCGTTGCTGAGGTCACCGAGCACGGGCGCATCGGCCACCGGGGCCGGGCCGTCAGTGACGAGCCGGGCCACGGACCACACCAGCACGGCGCCCATGACGGCAGCGATGAGCACCGACCAGTTGCGGCCGCCGCGGGTGCTGCGGATCGCACCGCCCGCTCCGGTCGCCAGCTCGGACTCGAAGACGCGTCGCGGGTCGACGGGAGCGTGGGCGTAGTGCTCGTCATAGGCCGACACCAGCGGTGCTGCGTCGATGCCCAGGACCCGGGCCAGCGTGCGCAGGTGGCCGCGGGCGTAGAAGTCGCCTCCGCAGGGAGCGAAGTCGTCGACCTCGATCGCCTCGATGACGTGCGGCCGGATCCGGGTCCGCTCGGAGACCTGGTCGATGGTCAGGCGCAGCCGCTCGCGGGCCGCGCCGAGGTCCGGTCCGATGACGGGCTCGGCGGCCGGCTGGACGGCCAGGTCCTCGAGGACGACGGTCATCGACTCGTGTGCCTCCAGGGAGGCCGGCGCGTGCGACTCGTCGACGTACTGCTGCCGCTCGGTCGCGTCGCGCTCGACGCGGGCCGGGAGCACGGTGGGACGCCCGGGCACCGGCGGATCGCCGCCCTGGTCGTCGCTCTGGTCGTGGTCGTCGTACTGGTCGTCGTCGTCCCCGACGAGGTCGATCTCGCCGGTCGCCTCGGCATCCCCGGCCGCAGAGGCAGCCGGGCCCAGCAGGATCTCGTCGGTGGTCTCGGTGTCGTCGACCAGGTCGGCGTCGACCCGCTCGATGCTGCCGGTGTCCCCGGAGGACTCACGGATCCGGGCCAGGCGCGAGCGCAGCCGGTCGACGTCCGCCTGGTCCGGGCGACCGAACTCGTCAGCAGGCGGGAGCACCATCTCCGGGTCGGGAGCGGCCTCCTCGGTGGCACCGGAGAGGCCGGCGGACACGCGCGCCGCGATCCCCCGCTTCTCACCGGGGACCGTGGCCTGCTCGTCGTCGCGGTACAGGTCGCTGAGTCGGGGAACCGAGGTCGTGGTCCGCACGCCACCGTCCTCGTCGAAGCCGGTCACGACCTCGACGACATCGGCGCGGCCGTCGGCCAGGTCGGCCAGCACGTCGCTCAGCGAGACCCCGGAGGCTCCCACGACCCGGGTGGCCAGGGTGAGCGGTACGACGAGCTGCTGGTCGTCGTACCCGTCGACGAGAAGGTGTCCGTCGCGGAGCAGTCCGCGACGCGGGAGGTGCTCCATGCAGTCGATCTCGGGCCAGGCGATGCCACGCCACACGGCGCCCTGGCGCACCCGGACACCATGGCCGTCGGCGATCAGGAGCGGTGCGCGGCTGTCGCCGAGCGAGGCGAGGTGCACGACGGTGACGATGCCGAGGACGGCGAACACCAACCAGTCCAGGCCGGTCCCGCCGGTGAACGCGCGGGCAGCGAAGGCCACGGTCAGGACGGCAGCGAAGCCGCCGATCGTCGAGGCGAGGGCGACATTGCGGCGCACCTCCACCTGGTGCTCGGGAAGCGAGCCGCGATCGTCGGGCCGGTCGAGGTCGTCGAGATGATCGACGTCGTCGAACTCGCCGAACTGGTCTGTGGCTGTCGGGTTCTCGCTCACCTGGGTCACGCCTCCCCCTGAATGGTCATGATCACGGAATCGAGCTCATCGGGCTTGACCAGCACGTCGCGCGCCTTGGACCCCTCGCTGGGGCCGACGACGCCCCGGCTCTCGAGGATGTCCATGAGTCGGCCTGCCTTGGCGAAACCGACGCGGAGCTTGCGCTGCAACATCGAGGTCGAACCGAACTGGGTGGAGACGATCAGCTCGATCGCCTGCACGACCAGGTCCATGTCGTCGCCGATGTCGTCGTCGAGGACCTTGTTCGCCGCCGCCGGGGCGGTGACGTCCTCGCGATAGTTCGGCTCGAGCTGGGTCTTGCAATGCTTGACGACCTGGTGGATCTCCTGCTCGGTGACCCACGCCCCCTGGACCCGGATGGGCTTCGAAGCGCCCATCGGCAGGAACAGGCCGTCGCCCTGGCCGACCAGCTTCTCGGCGCCGGGGGTGTCGAGGATGACGCGGCTGTCGGCGAGGCTCGAGGTCGCGAACGCCAGTCGGGACGGGACGTTGGCCTTGATCAGACCGGTCACGACGTCGACCGAGGGCCGCTGCGTCGCGAGGACCAGGTGGATGCCCGCGGCACGGGCGAGCTGGGTGATCCGCACGATCGAGCTCTCGACGTCACGCGGCGCGACCATCATCAGGTCGGCGAGCTCGTCGACGATGACCAGCAGGTAGGGGTACGGCGTGAGGACGCGCTCGCTGCCCGCAGGGACCTCGACCTTGCCCTCGCGCACGGCCTTGTTGAAGTCGTTGATGTGGCGGAACCCGAAGTTCGCGAGGTCGTCGTACCTCATGTCCATCTCGCGGCAGACCCACTCGAGCGCCTCGGCGGCCTTCTTCGGGCTGGTGATGATCGGGGTGATCAGGTGCGGCACACCCTCGTAGGCGTTGAGCTCCACGCGCTTGGGGTCGACCATGATCATCCGGACCTCGTCCGGCGTGGAGCGCATCAGCACCGAGGTGATCATCGAGTTGATGAAGCTCGACTTTCCCGAGCCGGTCGCACCCGCGACGAGCAGGTGGGGCATCTTCGCGAGGTTGGCGACCACGAAGCCGCCCTCGACGTCCTTGCCCAGACCCGACAGGAGCGGGTGGTGGTCGGTGCGCGCGACGTTCGAGCGGAGCACGTCACCGAGGGAGACGATCTCCTTGTCGGAGTTGGGGATCTCCACACCCACGGCGGACTTGCCGGGAATCGGGCTGAGGATCCGCACGTCCTCGGAACCGACGGCGTAGGAGATGTTGCGCTGGACGCCGAGGATCTTCTCGACCTTGACGCCGGTGCCGAGCTCGATCTCGTAGCGGGTGACCGTCGGCCCCCGCGTGTAACCGGTGACCTGGGCATCGACGTTGAACTCGTCGAGCACGGTCTGCAGTCGGTCGACGACCGCGTCGCTCGCCTTGGAGCGGGCCCGGTGCGGGTCGCCCGGCTTGAGGGCGGTGGCATCCGGGAGCGTGTAGACGATGTCGCCGGACAGCGCGAGCTGCTCGACGCGCTGCGGGAGGTCGGCGTGCGGCGGCGGCTCGAGGTCGCCGGTCTCCTCCGGCGTGGCCTTCGCCCGGCCGAGACGACGCGAGATGAGGGCGTTGCTGCCGGCCTCCGGGTCGATCGGCTCGTCGTCGACGAGCGGGAGGTCGATCGGCTCGAGAAGCTCCATCGACTCCTCGGCCGGGTTCTCCTCGGCCTTCTTGCGGCGGCGCTTCTTCGGCTCCGCGACGACCGGGGAGTCGTAGGCGGGGTCGCCCATCCGCTCGAAGGTGTCGTCCAGGCGCATCGCCTGGGTCTCGTCGCCGAGGTCCTCGTGGTGGCGACCGAACAGCATGTCGCTGAGATCGCGCAGCCGGTCCGGAACGCGGTACAGCGGCGTCGCGGTGATGACCAGCACGCCGAAGAAGGAGAGCAGTGCGAGCAGCGGCACGACGACCGAGGCCGACCGCAACAGGTCCAGCAGGAGCGCGGAGACGACGTACCCGACCGCTCCCCCGCCCTCACGCAGCGCGGAGGTGTCGCCCTGGACGGGCTCGGGGGTGCCGTTGGCGATGTGGACGATGCCGAGCAGGCCGAAGGAGAACGCCGACCAGCCGATGACCTGACGACCCGCGGGGCCGTTGCCGGCCGGGTCGCGCATGATCCGCCAGCCGGCGAGGAGCACCAGCAGCGGGACGAACCAGCCGATCTTGCCGACCGTGCCGGAGACCGCGGTGCGGGTGAAGTCCATGACG
Organism: Nocardioides sp. Root190; assembly: GCF_001428565.1. Taxonomy (GTDB): domain Bacteria; phylum Actinomycetota; class Actinomycetes; order Propionibacteriales; family Nocardioidaceae; genus Nocardioides. Next base: position 52,175 of record NZ_LMIA01000013.1, read on the forward strand.
CCGCCGGGCACCTCGAACCACACCGCGGCGGCGATGATCAGTGCCACCCCGCACAGGAGCAGTCCGAAACCGTCACGGCGCTGCTCGGGCTCGATGTCGCGGGCGCCGTGACCGATGCCGCGAGCGACGGCACCGATGCCGTGCGCGAAAGCGATCCACACCGCCGCCACACCACGTCCGAGCGCCGTGAAGGCGCGCGCAACCGGCCCGGGGCCGCTTCGGACGGCGCGCGGAGCTGGCCGCCTGGCCGAAGTCGACTTCTTGGCCGGTGGCTTCTTCTTGGTGGTCGTACTACGAGATCGCGAGCTGGTCGTCTTCTTCGCGCCCGAGCGAGAAGAAGCGGCGGTCCTGCTACGCGACGCCGTCGGGGAAGACGTACGGGTCGCCATGCTCACAACTTACCCACAAGTCCCATCTGTCACAGGGACAACACGCGAACGGGATTCCCTGGCTGGGGATTGCGGCCCGCCGCCGCCCGCCGCAAACCTTCCTGCCCAGACCCACCCGACAGGGAGATCTTGCGCCGGGACTCTGGACCTCCCGCGTTCCGGGCGCCTAGTGTGCCGACCACGTGCTTGGAGCGGGCGACACTCGGGCCCCACCGACGGCACGTCACATCTCGAGGAGAACATTCGTGGGACACACCTTGTCCGGGCTCCTGAGGAGAGGCATCGGCCTCTCCCTCGTGGGAGCCGTCGTGGCCGTGGTGCCGTCGGCGCCCGTCACCGCAGCACCGAAGGACCCGTCCGTCGTCCAGGAAATGCGCACCGAAGCCGATGGGGACGTCACGGTGACGACGTCGCCGGCGACCGACCAGGTCAGCTTCGTCAGCGCCAGCAACGACCTCTTCCCGTCCGAGCGTGCGGCGAAGTCCCTGACCGGGGCGAGCGCCAAGGCCAACGGGTACGTCGAGAAGTACGCCCGTGCGTTCGGGGCGACCCCCGCCCAGCTCGGCAAGGGCACCTCCACGCGCAACGCGGCCGGTTACACCGTCGACTTCACCCAGAGCTACCGGGGCGTGCCGGTCTTCGCCTCCCGCCTGCGCGCCCAGGTCGACAACCAGGGCGACCTCACCTCGGTCTCCGGGTTCGTCGCACCGAAGCTCGACCTCGACGTGACGCCCCGCCTCGACGAGGCTGCCGCCACGGCGAAGGCGATCAAGCTGGCCAGCCAGTCCCCCGCGGGTGTCGGCGACAGCGCTCCCGACAAGCCGAAGGCGAGCACCCTGTCGGCCACCAGCGCCGAGCTCGTGATCTACCGCACCGGCGCCATCCAGGGCGTCGAGGGCCGCAACCTGCTGGCCTGGGTCGTGGAGGTCACCGACGGCAAGCAGGTCCGGGAGACCAGCATCCTCGACGCGCGCACCGGCAAGCCGGTCAACCGCTACTCGATGATCGCCCACGCGCTCGACCGCGAGCTGCACGAGGAGTCCATCGACTCCGAGCCCGTGTGGTCCGAGGGCGACGACTTCCCGGGTGTCCTCGACGGCGACCAGGCCAACGAGGTCATGGGCACGGGCGAGGCGTACTGGCTCTTCAAGAACTCCTTCGGTCGTGACTCCTACGACGGCGCCGGCGCGAAGATGATCACGGTCAACAACGACCCGACCATCGAGTGCCCCAACGCCAACTGGAACGGCACCTCGACGAACTACTGCTCGGGTGTCTCCTCCGACGACACCGTCGCCCACGAGTGGGGCCACGCCTACACCGAGTACACCTCGGGGCTGCTCTACCAGTGGCAGCCGGGCGCGATGAACGAGGCGTACTCCGACATCTGGGGTGAGAGCGTCGACATGCTCAACAACCGCCTCAACGCCCCCGACGAGGACACCCTCCGCACCGACGGCCTCTGCTCGAAGGGCACCCGCGGCGACATCGCCGTCGTGATCAGCGCCCCCGTGGGCAGCTGCACCGCAGCGCCGGCGGCCTTCGGCCCGATCATCGATCACGTCGAGGGATCCCTCGTCGTCGGCACCGATGCGGTCGAGGAGGAGGACGGCGAGGTCGTCGGCACCGAGACCGACGGTTGCTCGCCCTTCGACAACGCGGCCGCGCTGAGCGGCAAGTTCGTCTACGTCGACCGGGGCCTGTGCCCCTTCGCCGACAAGATGGCCAATGCGGAGGACGCCGGCGCCACCGGCATCGTCTTCGGCAACAACCGCGAAGGCGTCTCGTCGGTCGCCGGCGACTCCGACCTGTACGGCGCCATGGTCAGCCAGGAGGACGGCGCGGAAATCAAGGCCGCCGAGGTCCCGCTGACGATCACCCTCGACGACGCGGTCACCGACCCGCGTGACGCCAGCTACCGCTGGCTCTCCGGTGAGGACGACCCCGCCTTCGGCGGCGCGATCCGCGACATGTGGAACCCGAACTGCTACGGCGACCCGGGCAAGGTGTCCGACGAGGAGTACTTCTGCGACACCGACGACAGCGGCGGCGTGCACAGCAACTCCGGCGTGGTGAACCACGCCTACGCACTGCTCGTCGACGGCGGCTCCTACAACGGCATCACCGTCCCGGCCCTCGGCCTGGACACCGCTGCCAACATCTTCTGGCACACCCAGGCGTCGTACCTCACGCCGACCTCGGGCTTTGCCGAGCTCGCCGACAGCCTCGAGGCGTCCTGCGCCGTGCTGACCGGCAACACGGGCCTGAAGAAGCTCACGCTCGGCGTGAGCGCCACCGGTGGCGCCGAGGCCGAGGCGCCGGCACTGCCGCCGATCACGGCCTCGGACTGCGAGGCCGTCACGAAGGTCATCGCCGCGACCGAGCTGCGCGTCGAGCCGGTCCAGTGCAACTTCCGCCCGATGTTCCGGCCCGGCACGATCGGCTGCGGTGACGGCACGGTCACCAAGAAGGTCTGGTCGCAGGACTTCGAGTCCGGTCTTCCGGCCACGTGGACCAAGGACGTCGAGGCGGACAACGCCTACTTCGAGCCCACGGTCACCACCTCCCTCCCCCTCGTCACCAAGGGCGGGACGCAGCACAAGGGTGGTTCGTCGGTCCTGTACTTCGACGACAAGGGCGAGGCCGGCAACTTCGGCAGCTGCAACGGTGACGCCGAGGACTACTCCTCGCGGGTCGGCGTGGCCACGCCGAGCGTGACCGTGCCCGTGGGAGCGCTCCCCCGGTTCTCGTTCGACCACTACATGGCGTCCGAGGTGTCCTTCGACGGCGGCAACGTCAAGGTCAGCGTCAACGGCGGCGCCTACGAGCTGGTTCCCGACGGTGCGTGGCTCTACAACGCTCCGGGCGGACAGCTCGAGAGCCTCAGCGGGGGCAACACCAACCCGATGGCCGGGGAGACCGCCTTCACCGGGACCGACGGCGGCGAGCCGACCGGCGCCTGGGGCTCCTCGGTGATCGACCTCGGCGAGATCGCCGACGCCGGTGACAAGGTCCGCTTCCGGTTCGACTTCGGCATGGACGGCTGCAACGGCATCGACGGCTGGTACATCGACAACGTCGCGGTGAGCATCTGTGAAAAGCCGGCCACCCCGCCGAAGCCCAGCTCGGCCACGGTCGCCAAGACCGCGACCGCGAAGAAGGGCGTCGTCAAGATCTCGGTCAAGGTCGCCAGCGGCGCCACGCCGAGCCGGTACGTCATCGTCCGGATCAAGAACCGCACCTACACCGGCAAGGTGGTGAAGGGCGTCCTGACCATCAAGGCCAGGCCGCAGCTGCGCCGGCTGTGGAACCGGGGCGTGCGCAGGGTCAACGTGAGCGTGACGTACGCCGGTGACGCCAAGGTCGCCCGCTTCAGCGGCACCGTTAGGGTGAAGCTGGCCGGACGACAGTAGGCCGGGGACGCAGAACGCCCCGTCCCTCCATCGGAGGGACGGGGCGTTCCGCTTGCTGGTGGTGCGCTGCTTGCTGGCGTGCGTCGTGGCGTCAGGCCTCGACGACGACCGGGATGATCATCGGCCGGCGCTTGTGGGTGTTGCTGACCCAGCGCCCGATGGTGCGGCGCACGACCTGCTGCAGCTGGTAGGTGTCGGTGCTGCCCTCCTCGATGGCGCGGTTGACCGCGTCGAGGATCGGCTGCTTGATCGGACCGAAGTCGGAGTCCGCCCAGGCGTGTCCGCGGGCGTGGATCTCGGGCCCGGCGGCGACCTTGCCGGAGACCGAGTCGACGACGAGGATGACCGACACGAAGCCCTCCTCGCCGAGGATCCGGCGGTCCTTGAGCTCGGCCTCGGTCACGTCGCCGACGGTCTGGCCGTCGACGAACACCAGGCCGCACTCGACCTTGCCGACCACCTTGGCGACACCGTCGACGAGGTCGACGACGACACCGTCCTCGGCGTACACGACGTTCTCGACGCCGGTCTGCCTGGCCAGGTCGCCGTTGGCGAGCATGTGCCGGACCTCGCCGTGGACGGGGAGCACGTTGCGCGGCTTGACGATGTTGTAGCAGTAGAGGAGCTCACCGGCGCTGGCGTGCCCGGAGACGTGCACCAGTGCGTTGCCCTTGTGGACGACGCGGGCGCCCAGGCGGGACAGGCCGTTGATCACGCGGTAGACGGCGTTCTCGTTGCCGGGGATCAGGCTGGAGGCGAGGATGACGGTGTCGCCCTCCTCCAGGTGCACGAAGTGGTGGGTGCGCTGGGCGATCCGGGCAAGCGCGCTGAGCGGCTCGCCCTGGGACCCGGTCGAGATCAGCACCTGGCGCTCAGGGGCGAGGTCGGCGAGCTCCTTGGCCTCGACCATCACGCCCGGCGGGACCTTGAGGTAGCCGAGGTCACGGGCGATGGCCATGTTGCGGACCATCGAGCGGCCGACGTAGGCGACCTTGCGGTTGTGCAGGACAGCGGCGTCGAGCACCTGCTGGACCCGGTGCACGTGGGAGGCGAAGCAGGCGACGATGATGCGCTGCTTCGACTCCGAGAACGCCTGGTTGAGGACCGGGGTGATCCGCTTCTCCGACGTCGTGAAGCCGGGGACCTCGGCGTTGGTGGAGTCAGTCAGGAAGAGGTCGACCCCCTCCTCGCCGAGTCGGGCGAACGCGCGGAGGTCGGTGATGCGCCCGTCGAGCGGGAGCTGGTCCATCTTGAAGTCACCGGTGTGCAGCACCAGGCCGGCGCCGGTGCGGATCGCGACCGCGAGCGCGTCCGGGATGGAGTGGTTGACCGCGACGAACTCGAGCTCGAAGGGCCCGAAGGAGATCTTGTCCCCCTCCTTGACCTTGTAGAACGGGGTCTGGCGCAACCGGTGCTCGCGGAGCTTGGAGTTGACCAGCGCGAGGGTGAGCTCGGAGCCCACCAGCGGGATGTCCTGGCGCTCGCGCAGGAGGTACGGCGTCGCGCCGATGTGGTCCTCGTGGCCGTGGGTCAGGACCAGGGCCTCGACCTTGTCCAGGCGGTCCCGGATCGCCGCGAAGTCCGGCAGGATCAGGTCGACGCCCGGCTGGTGGTCGTCGGGGAACAGGACGCCGCAGTCCACGATGAGCAGGCGGTCGGCGTACTCGAAGACGGTCATGTTGCGACCGACCTCGCCCAGACCGCCGAGCGGGATGACCCGCAGGCCGTTCTCGGGGAGCTCCGGCGGGGCGGACAGCTCGGGGTGCGGGTGCGACATCACAGGAGTCCTGCCGACGTCAGGCCGGCCCGGAGTTCGGCGACTTCGTCGTCGTCCAGTGCCAGCAGAGGGGAACGCACGGTCCGGTTGGACAGCACGCCGGTCAGCTCGAGGGCCGCCTTCGCCGTGGTGGCGCCGTAGTTGGCGACCCCCATGATCGACTCGAAGGCGGGGATCAGCGAGGTGTGGATCCGCAGCGCCTCGGCGTGGTCGCCCGCGAGGAACGCCTCGATCATCGCCCGGAGCTGGGTCCCGGCGACATGGCCGACGACCGAGACCAGACCGGTCGCGCCGTAGGCGAGGTAGCCGAGGGTGTTGGCGTCGTCACCGGAGTAGACGGTGTAGCCCAGGTCGACCAGCTGCGCGGTCCGCGAGAGGTCACCGCTGGCTTCCTTGACCGCGACGACCGACTCCCACTGGCGGGCCTGGCGGTAGGTGTCGAGCGCGATCTTCGTGCCGGTGCGGCTCGGGACGTCGTACAACATCACCGGGACGGCGGTGGCCTCGACGACCTGGCGGAAGTGCTGGAGCACGCCCGCCTGGCTGGGCTTGTTGTAGTAGGGCGTGACGAGCAGCAGGCCGTCCGCCCCGACCTTCTCGGCCTGGCGGGCCAGCTCCACGGAGTGGCGGGTGTCATTGGTGCCGACGCCCGCGACGATCTTCGCGCGGGTGCCGACGGCGTCCCTGACGGCGGCGAGCGTCTCGCCGTCCTCGGCGCCGGTGGTGGTCGGGGACTCACCGGTGGTGCCGGACACGACGATGCCGTCGTTGCCGTGGTCGACCAGGTGCTTGGCGACCCTCTGCACGCCGTCCAGGTCGACGGTGCCGTCCTCGTTGAACGGTGTGACCATGGCGGTCAACACGGTGCCGAAAGGTGCAGATGTCATGGGTCCCAGCCTATCGCTACAGGCTCGGCATGACCTCAGCGGCGACGAGGCGCAGGTGGTCCAGGTCGGTCAGGTCGAGGGTCTGCAGGTAGATCCGCTGGCTGCCCAGCGCCTCGAACCTCTTGATCTTCTCGACGACCTCGGCGGGCGTGCCGGCGAGGCCGTTCTCCCGCAGCTCGTCCGCGTCGCGCCCGATCGCCGCGGCCCGCCGGGCGATCTCGGCCTCGTTCTCCCCCACGCACAGCACCAGTGCGTTGGACCAGACCAGGTCCTCGGGGTCGCGACCGATCTCCTCCGCGGCGCGCCGGACCCGCCCGAACTGGAGCGCCGTGAACTCCTCGTCCACGAACGGCAGGTTGAACTCGTCGGCGTACTGCGCCGCGAGGGCGGGCGTCTTCTTCGGACCCTTGCCCCCGATGAGCAGGGGTACGCCGCCCCGGTGGCCCTCGGTCTGGGCCGGCTTCGGCAGCGCCGGGCTGTCACTGAGCTGGTAGTGCTGACCGTCGAACGCGTAGCGCCCACCGACGGGCGTGGTCCACAGCCCGGTCACCAGCTCGAGCTGCTCGGCGTACCTCTCGAACCGCTCCCCCGTGTCGGGGAACGGGATGCCGTAGGCGGAGTGCTCCTGGCTGAACCAGCCGGCACCGATCCCGAGCTCGACGCGGCCGCCGCTCATCTGGTCGACCTGGGCGACCTGGATGGCGAGCACGCCGGGGTGACGGAAGGTGGCCGAGGTCATCATCGTGCCGAGCCGGATCGTGCTCGTCTCGCGGGCGAGACCAGCCAGCGTCGTCCAGGCGTCCGTCGAGCCGGGCAGCCCGTCCCCACTCATGTGGAGGTAGTGGTCGCTGCGGAAGAAGGCACCGAACCCGAGGCGCTCGGCCTCGAGGGCGACGGCCAGGAGGTCGTCGTAGGTGGCACCTTGTTGGGGTTCGGTGAAGACACGGAGCTCGACTGCCATGGTTCCCACCCTGCCAGCAGCGCTCAACCAACGGACCGGCGACAACGGGCAGGTGGTTGCTCCCGCCACTCGGGAGCAACCATCTGCCCGACCTCGACGGATCAACTGGCCTGCCAGCGGAGGAACCGGGCCCGCTGTCCCGTCGACAGGGCCCGCCGAAGGTCGACGGTGTGGGTCTCCACCCAGCCCGGCGGCGGTACGAGGGTCCATCCGCGCGGTGAGGTGCCTGTCCGGGCTCGCGCGTCCAGCGTGCGCCGCGCGAAGTCCGTCATGTCCCGCTGGTCCGCGGCCACCATCTCGACGTACTCCAGGCCGACGCGACGGAACGCCCCCTCGCGGCGGATGTCCTTCGCGCGCTGGTGCCCCGCGAGGTGGAGCGATCCGTCGTACTCCCCCACCAGCCCGGTCTCGACGTCCAGGAGGTCAGGGGTGCCCAGGAAGGACCCGTCGAGACCGAAGACCGGCCTGTTGCAGACGACGTCGGTGACACCGAGGTCCCGCCAGCACAGGCGCATCACGGACTCCATCGGCGACCAGACGTTCTCGTCGGCGAGCTCGATCGCCGCGTCCAACCGCCTCACCCACCGCGTTCCCGACGACTCCCTCCGGTGGGCGCGGAGCTCGTCCAGCGACACCAGGTCCGCTGCGCAGGCGCGGTCGATCATGGCCACCGCCTCCTGCAGGGAGGCTGCATGACGCACCTCGAACGCCGTCGCCGCCTCGTAGGACGTCAGGGTCAGGCCGTCGACCTCGATCAGACGAGACCGCAGACCCGCCTCCGAGGTGAGGTCGATGCCCGGCCGTCGGTCGCGGGTCGACGGCGGTACGGCGATCGTGACGGAGAGGACCGATCCGCGACGGTGACCGTCCAGATGGCGCGCCCCGCCCCATCTCAGGGCCGCCCAGCCGGTGATCGCGCCGCCCTGCGGCATCACCGCGGCGGCGGTCACGATGCGCTGGTCGACACGAAGCCTGGGCTCGAGTCCGGTCGGGAGGTAGAGACCGTGTGCCTCACGGACCCAGTGCCTGCCGCGCGCCTGTGCCCGCGTCGGACCAGTGATGCCGTCGGGGTCGATGGCGACCGGCCAGAACAGTCCCGGGCGGCTGCCATCCACGGCCGGTGGAGTCATGTGATGGGTACGTCGTGCCACGGGTCGACCCTCCCCGATCCTGTGCGGTCGGGTCGGCCTTCATCCACAGCCTCTCGAGGACGGGCAGGTGGTTGCTCATGAGCCCGACGAGCAGCCACGTGCCCGATGTCGAGGCGTGTCGACCGGCGACGACCGGCGACGATCAGTCGGCGGACCCGCCGCAGGCGAAGACCCGCTCCCACCACACGATCGTGAACCCGGCCCGCGGGTCGCGACGCACCTCGCGCCAGCGCTTGCGGCTGAACTCGGGGTAGTGGGTGTCACCCTCGGGGGACATCGGGATCTCGGAGAGGATCTGCTCGTCGGCGTACGGCAGAGCAGCGTCGTAGACAGCTGCTCCCCCGCCGATCATCACCTGGCGGTCAGCGGGCTGGTCGGCGAGGATCTCGTCGGCGAGCTCGAGGGCAGCGGTGATGGAGTGGGCGACCCGGACGCCGTCGGCGGTCCAGTCGGTGTCGCGGGTCAGGACGATCGTCGTGCGGCCCGGGAGCGGACGGCCGATGCCCTCATGGGTGGTGCGGCCCATGATCAGCACGTGGCCGGTGGTCGTCGCCTTGAAGTGGGCGAAGTCCTCGGAGATCTTCCACGGGATGTCGGCGTCGGCACCGATGACGCCGTTCTCGGCGACGGCGGCGACCATCGTGACCCGCCGTCCAGCAGGGGTGCTCATACGGCGATGGGTGCCTTGATGGCGGGATGGGGGTCGTAGCCCTCGACCGCGATGTCCTCGAGCTCGAACGCGTCGATCTCGGTGATGGCCGGGTTGAGGACGAGCTTGGGCAGCGGTCGCGGCTCACGGGTCAGTTGCAACCGGGCCTGGTCGAGGTGGTTGGAGTAGAGGTGCGCGTCGCCGAGGGTGTGCACGAAGTCGCCGACACCGAGACCGGCGACCTGGGCGACCATGTGGGTGAGCAGGGCGTACGACGCGATGTTGAACGGGACGCCGAGGAAGACGTCGGCCGAGCGCTGGTAGAGCTGGCAGCTCAGGCGTCCGTCGGCGACGTAGAACTGGAAGAGGCTGTGGCACGGCGGCAGCGCCATGTCGTCGACCTGGCTGGGGTTCCACGCCGAGACGATGTGGCGACGGCTGTCGGGGTTGGCCCGCACCTGCTCGATGACCTGCGCGAGCTGGTCGATGTGGCCCCCGTCGGGCGTCGGCCACGAGCGCCACTGTGCGCCGTACACGGGACCGAGGTCGCCGTTCTCGTCCGCCCACTCGTCCCAGATCGAGATGCCTCGCTCCTGGAGCCAGCGCACGTTGGTGTCGCCGCGCAGGAACCACAGCAGCTCCCCGAAGACCGATCGCGTGTGGACCTTCTTCGTGGTGACCAGTGGGAAGCCCTCGTTGAGGTCGAAGCGCATCTGGTGGCCGAACACGCTCAGCGTGCCGGTCCCGGTGCGGTCCCCCTTCTCGGCACCTTCGTCGAGGATTCTCTGGACGAGGTCGAGGTACGCGCGCACGCGATCAGCCTAGTTCTCTGGCGGTGGTCACAGGGAAAGCGTCCCCTGGATGGTCGTCAGGGTGTCGCCGCCCACCCAGATGGTGCCGTCGTCGGCCGTGTGGACGTGGACCCGCCCGCGCCGGCCGAGCGCGGTGCCCTGGGCGGCGACGTACGACGACGGGAGTACGCCGCCGGCGAGCCACTGAGCGAGCGAGGCGTTGAGGGAGCCGGTGACCGGGTCCTCGGTGGTGCCCGCGGCATGCGGGCAGAAGGCGCGCACCTCGACGGCGCACTCCGAACCCTCCGGGTGCGGTCCGATGACGCCGACGTCGACGGGCATCGCCATGAAGTCCGGGGTGAGGGCGAGGACGGCGTCGGCCGAGGCCATCCGGACACCGACCCAGCCCGGACCGTTGTCTGCCCACGCGATGTCGAGCACCTCGGCCCTGGTCACGCCGAGGGCCGCCACGATCTGCGCGGTGAGGTCGTCCTCGACGGGGCCCGACCGGAGCAGGTCGGGTGCGGCGAAGGAGAGCCTGCCGCCGCGACTCGCGATCTCGACCAGCCCGATCTCGCACTCCTGGACGATGCGCTCCCCGGTGGCGACACCGCCGGCCGCGAGCCAGGCGTGCGCCGAGCCGAGCGTCGGGTGGCCGGCGAAGGGCAGCTCCTGGGCCGGCGTGAAGATCCGCAGGCGGTAGTCGGCCGCGGGATCGGTCGGCGGGAGCAGGAAGGTCGTCTCGCTGAGGTTGGTCCAGCGGGCGAACTGCTGCATCTGCTCCTCGCCGAGTCCCTCCGCGTCGTGGACGACGGCGACCGGATTGCCCAGCAGTGGAGCGTCGGTGAAGACGTCGACCTGCCGGAACGCGCGGGTCTCCCCGAGACCGGGCATCGTCAGGCGCTCAGCGACATCGGGCCGTAGACCTCGCGGTCGAGCTCGAAGAGCGTCACCTGGGCCACGCCGAGCTCGGCCAGCTCGGACCAGATCTCGCCGACCCAGGACTCGGCGTCACCCTGGTTGGGGAACGTCTGGCCGGCGTACGTCGTCGCTGCGTCGCCGGTGAGCGTCACCTCGGCACCGGAGGCGTCCTCGAGGCGCCAACGCCAGGAGTGGTCACCGGCACTCGAGCGGAGGGGAGCTGCGGGCTGCTCGGGAAGGTTCATGGTTCAGGACTCCCTGACGGAGGGCTGGACGAACGGCGGCTTGGTGATCTGGAAGACCTCAGGACGGCCACGGACATCGACCATCACCTCGGCCTCGTCGTTGACGGAGGTCGCCACGAGCGCGAGCGCGATGCCCTTCCTGAGCGTCGGGGAGAAGGTTCCGGAGGTGACCTCGCCGAGCGGGACGTCGCGCAGCAGGCGCACGCTCATGTGCGGGCGCGGGATCGCGCGCCCGGTCGAGACGAGGCCGACGAGCTTGCGCCGCGGACCGGCCTCGCGCTCGGCGAGCAGCTTGTCGCGGCCCCAGAACGCGGGCTTCTTCCAGCCGACCGCCCAGCCCAGACGGGCCTCGTTGGGGGTGATCGACGCGGAGATGTCCTGCCCGTGCAGCGGGTAGCCCATCTCGGTCCGGAGGGTGTCGCGGGCACCGAGGCCCGCAGGCACCAGGCCGTGCTCGGCGCCGGAGGCCATCAGCGCGTCCCAGAGGGCCGGTGCGATCGCCGAGGGCGCGATCAGCTCGTAGCCGCGCTCACCGGTGTAGCCCGTGCGGCACACGATGACGAGCGCGTCGGGGTCCGGGTCCGCGTCGCCGGCCTCCCACGGGGTCTCGGCGAAGGTGAGGTAGTCGTGCCCGACCGGCAGCCCGACCGACGCGACGACCTCGTCCGACTTCGTGCCCTGGATGGCCAGCACGACGTAGTCGCGGTGGTGGTCGACCACATCGACGCCCTCGGGGGCAGCGGCCACGAGGCGGCGGCGTACCTCCTCGTTGTTGGAGGCGTTCGGCACGACCAGGACGTGCTCGTCGTCGCGGTAGTAGGTGAAGACGTCATCGATGATGCCGCCGGTCTCGTCGTCGACGACGAGGCTGTACTGCGCCTTGCCGGGGCCGATCCGGTGGAGGTCGTTGCTGAGGGTCGAGTTCAGGAACTCCACGGCACCCGGCCCGCGCACGACCAGCTTGCCGAGGTGGCTGACGTCGAAGATGCCGACGCCCTCGCGCACGCTCGTGTGCTCCTTGACGACGCCGGTGGGGTACTCGAGCGGCATCAGCCAGCCACCGAACTCCGAGAACTTGGCGCCGAGCGCCTCGTGCCGGTCGTGGAGCGGGGAATGCTGGGGGGTCGCGTCGGCCATGGCCGGAATCTATCCCGTCGGTGGTCTGGATAGCCTGAGGTGGTGACGACCTTCGCGCTCCGCACCGCCAGTCCCGCCAAGACCAAGGCGGAGGCGGTCGTCGTCGGCGTGCTCCCGGGCGGCACGCTCGCACCCGGCGGCGAGGACGTCGCGGCCGCCTACGGCCGCAAGCTGTCCGGCCTGCTCGCCACGATCGGTGCGGCCGGCAAGCCCGGCGAGGTCACCAAGGTCCCCACCGGAGGCACCATCGGCTCCCCGCTGCTCGTCCTGGTCGGCCTGGGTGCCGAGGTCGACCCGGCCAGCGTGCGGCGCGCGGCCGGCAACGCCGCCCGCGCCGTCACCAACGCCGCCTCCGTCGCCCTCGCGCTGCCGGCCGACTCCCCCGAGCTGCTGCGGGCCGTCGTGGAGGGCTACCGCCTCGGTGGCTACTCCTTCACGGCGTACAAGAGCAAGCCGGGCACGCCCACGACCCCCGCCGAGGTCGTGGTGCTCACGCCGGCCGCGCGCCGCTCCGAGATCGTGGAGGCACTCACTCCCGCCCAGGTCCTCGTCGACGCCGTGGCCGCGGCCCGCGACTGGGTCAACACGCCGCCGGCCGACCTGACCCCGCCGGCCTTCGCCGACTCCATCGCGGCAGCCGTCAAGGAAGCCAACAAGCACCTGCCCGCCGGCGGTGCCAGGATCCGGGTGACCGTGCTGGACGAGGTGCGCCTGGCGGAGCTCGGCTGCGGGGGCATCCTCGCCGTCGGCGCCGGATCGGCGGCCCCGCCGCGCCTGGTCGAGCTCACCTACCAGCCCAAGGACGCCGTCGCGCACATCGCGCTCGTCGGCAAGGGCATCACCTTCGACTCGGGCGGCCTCTGGATCAAGCCGGCGGGGAGCATGGCGACGATGAAGGAGGACATGGCCGGTGCGGCGGCCGTCGTCCAGGCCACCATCGCCGCCGCGCGCCTCGGCCTGCCGGTGCGGATCTCGGTGTTCGCGGCCCTCGCCGAGAACATGATCGGCGACTCGGCCATGCGCCCCGGCGACGTCCTGACGACGTACGACGGCACGACGGTCGAGGTCAGCAACACCGACGCCGAGGGCCGCCTGGTCCTCGCCGATGCCCTCGGTCGTGCGGTGGCCAGGAAGCCCGACACGATCATCGACATCGCCACGCTGACCGGCCACATGGTGCTCGCGCTGGGCGACAAGATGGCAGGCGTGATGGGCGACGACGACATCGTCGCCGAGGTCCTCGCCGCGGGCGTGAAGGCCGGCGAGGACGCCTGGCCGATGCCGCTGCCGGCCTCGATGGACGAGCGGATCCGCAGCAGCAGGATCGCCGACCTCGCACAGTACGACGGGATCCGCTGGGGCGGGGGCCTGTTCGCAGGAGCGTTCCTGCGCGAGTTCACCGGCGGACTGCCGTGGGGACACCTCGACATCGCCGGCCCGACCTTCAACAAGGGCGGCCCGAGTGGCCACCTCGCCACCGGTGCGACCGGCTACGGCGTGGCGACGCTGGTCGAGCTGCTGCGTGCGCGGTCCGAGGTCACAGCCCCGGCGGACGCTGCTTCTTCTGCTCCTGCCTGACCCGCGAGTTGTAGTCGCGCATCCGCTGCGGCACACCGACCACCGCGGCGTCGTACGACGGCACCTGGTGGCGGTTGCAGAAGTCGTGCGCCCACTTCACCGCAGGCACGCGACGGCGGGTCCACTCTCCGTCGTGCGCGACGAGCAGCAGGGTCACCTCGCTGACCGCGGTCCGGGGCTCGACGAACCCCTCCACGCCACGACGTTCCTGCACCCACGTGCGCAGGTGCTCCTCGTCGGTCCGGTCGGAGGCGCGAACGCGCGTCGAACCCGTGCGTGCGCCATCCTTCGCGGGGTTACTCATGCGTACCTTCGAGCTGCCGCGGAACCGGTCGAACAAACCCATGCGCCCAGTTTGCCCGATCCTTGGGTGACCCGTTGCGTCTTGCATCACCCGGAGTGCAAGGATGAGTCCCATGGCGACCGAAGTCACTCTTCCCGCGCTGGGCGAATCCGTCACCGAGGGCACTGTCACACGCTGGCTCAAGCAGGTCGGCGACACCATTGCGATCGACGAGCCGTTGCTCGAGGTCAGCACCGACAAGGTGGACACGGAGATCCCGAGTCCCGTTGCCGGGACGTTGATCGAGATCCGCGCGAACGAGGACGAAACCGTCGAGATCGGTGCCGTCCTCGCTGTCGTCGGTGAGGCCGGCGAAGGCGGTGGCAGCGCGGCCGAGGAGCCTGCTCCGGCAGAGGAGAGCGCCCCCGCGCCCGCCGCCGAAGAGGCCCCCGCAGCACCCGCCGAGTCGCAGCCCGAACCCGCCGCCCCGGCCCAGGAGCCCGCTGCTGCGGCTCCCGCGGCCTCCGGCGGTTCCGCCGAGGGCACGGCCGTCACGCTCCCCGCACTCGGCGAGTCGGTCACCGAGGGCACCGTCACCCGCTGGCTCAAGCAGGTCGGCGACGCGGTCGCCGTCGACGAGCCGTTGCTCGAGGTCTCCACCGACAAGGTCGACACCGAGATCCCCTCCCCCGTCGCTGGCACCCTGCTGGAGATCAAGGCCGCCGAGGACGAGACCGTCGAGGTCGGCGCCGAGCTGGCCATCATCGGCTCCGGCTCCCCTGCGGCCGCTCCTGCTGCACCCGCCGAACCCGAGCCCACCCCGGAGAAGGCGCCCGAGACCCCCGCGGTCGCCGAGACCCCCGCGGTCGCCGAGGCGCCCGCCGCCGAGGAGGCTGCGGCTGAGGAGGCTCCGGCCGACCAGAAGGCCCCGGAGCCCGAGGCCGTCGACAACGCGCCTGCCCCGGCTGCCTCCGAGCCCGCCACCCCCTCGTCCCGCGTCACCGAGGCCGCCGCCGCCAGCACGGCCGAGGACGGCCCCGGCTACGTCACCCCGCTCGTGCGCAAGCTCGCTGCCCAGCACGGTGTCGACCTGTCCGGTGTCACCGGTTCGGGTGTCGGTGGACGGATCCGCAAGCAGGACGTCCTGGACGCCGCTGCCGCCTCGAAGGCATCGGCACCGGCCGCTGCTGCCGCTGACCCGGCTGCCGCAGCCCCGAAGGCCGCCGCACCGAGCGCCGCGCCGTCGCCGCTGCGTGGCCAGACCGTCAAGGTCACCCGGCTCCGCAAGATCATCGCCGAGCGGATGGTCGAGTCGCTGCACGTCTCCGCGCAGCTGACCCAGGTCGTCGAGGTCGACGTCACCAACATCGCCCGCCTGCGCGAGAGCGTGAAGAACGAGTTCCACGCTCGCGAGGGCGTGAAGCTGTCGTACCTGCCGTTCTTCACCAAGGCGGCGATCGACACCCTCAAGCAGCACCCGGCGCTCAACGCCACCCTCGACCTCGAGGCCGGCGAGATCACCTACTACGACCGCGAGAACGTCGCGTTCGCCGTCGACACCGAGAAGGGCCTGCTCACGCCGGTCGTCAAGGACGCCGGCGACCTGTCGATCTCGGGCCTGGCCAAGAAGATCGCCGATGTCGCCGAGCGGACCCGGACCAACAAGATCGGTCCGGACGAGCTCTCCGGCGGCACCTTCACGATCACCAACCTGGGCAGCTTCGGCGCCCTGTGGGACACGCCGATCATCAACCAGCCGCAGGTCGCCATCCTCGGCCCGGGTGCGGTCGTCAAGCGTCCCGTGGTCATCGACGACGAGGACCTCGGCGAGACGATCGCTGTGCGCCACATGGTCTACCTCGCCCTCACCTACGACCACCGTGTCGTGGACGGCGCGGACGCCGGTCGCTTCCTGCGCGACCTGAAGAAGCGCCTCGAGGCGGGCAAGTTCGAGGTCTGATCCCGCGTCACGCTGACCATCGGCTCAGCAGCACGAAGCCCCGGCCACCCGCCCCCTGCGGGACCGGGGCTTCGTCGTGCTCGGGGACGTCAGCGGGTGGTGAGCTCCATCGTGACCTCGAAGGACGTCTCCACCTCCTGGCCACCGACCTCGACGGCAGAGGTTCCGGTCGAGGAGGACTCGACCCGAACGGGCGCGACGAACCCGCTCCTGCCGGTGACGGTGCCGGTCGACCTGGTCGAGCCACCGAGGACCTTGCCGGCGGGCGTGTCGCCGGGCGCGCTCTCCTGGTCGGCGACGACGGTCACGGTGTAGCCGTCGTCCGTGAGCTCGGTGAGGGTGTAGGTCGAGGTCACGGTCGTGCTCGCTCCGCCCACCTCGAGCTCGGTTGCGGCGCGCCAGCGGGCACCCACCCCGACCTCCTCCTCCGGGAGGGGTACGGCGACCGCGAAGCTCTGCGACGCGATGTTGTCGAGCAGCCGGGCCACCAGGTCGGGTGCGTCGTCACCGAGCTCGAGCTCACTGGACTGCAGGATCCCGTTGCGGGCGTACTCCACCCGGGCGGTCGTGCCCTCGATCAGGTCGAGGGCCTGCGAGATCATCGGCCGGGCCACGGCGGGCAGGCCGGAGGTGTCGACGCTCGCCTTCCCGTAGACGACGTCGGCCGTGTAGCGATCGGACTCGGCGCCGGTCACGGTCGTGGTGAAGGGCATCGAGACGGGGATGGTGAGCTGTCCGGAACCGCCGATGTCGGTGGTCATCGTGATCTCGACCGAGGTCTTCTCGACGTGGCCGGAGTCGACCTCCAGCTCCAGCTGGCGGCGCGTTCCCGTCCCGGCCTCGAGCAGCTCGACCTCGGACGTTGCGGGGAAGCCGGTCGAGGACCCCGACGGGTCGCCGGAGGAGTCGTTGGTGGCAGCACCTCCCACCGGTCGGGAGCCCTGCTCCGGCTCCGGGTCCTCGGAGCAACCGGAGAGTGCGAGGACGGTGACGGCGGCCAGGGCAGCGGCAGCTGCCCGGCGGTGAGGTGCGGTGGACATGGGTCTCCCTCCCGGAGATGTGGTGCCGGGACAGGGTGCCACGCCCACCGGTGCAGTGGCAGGCTTTCGGACATGGCCCTCAACGTCGTCGTCGCCGGTTCCTCGGGATTCCTCGGACAACACCTCGTCGCCGCACTGCGCGACCGGGGCCACGCGGTCACCACCCTCGTGCGTCGACACGCACGCAGTGGCGAGTCGACCTGGGATCCGCAGGGAGGATCGGTCGACACCTCGCTCGTCAACCGCGCCGACGTCGTCGTCAACCTCGCCGGCGCACCGCTCATCGGCAACCCGCACTCGAAGAAGTGGGCGCGCGACGTGAAGCAGAGCCGGATCGCGACCACGTCGCTGCTCGCCACCACGATCGCCGGGGCCGAGGTGCCGCCCGCCCTGGTCAACGCCTCCGGCATCAGCTGGTACGGCGACCACGGGCCCGCCGAGCTCACGGAGGCCTCCGACACCCGTGGCCACGCCTTCCTCACCACGGTCAGTCGGGAGTGGGAGGCTGCCGCCCAGCCGGCAGTGGACGCCGGCGCACGCGTCGTCCTGCTCCGCACGGCGCCGGTGCAGGACCGGAGCAACCCGCCGCTCCAGGCTCAGCGACTGCAGTTCAAGGCCGGCCTCGGCGGACGGATCGGCTCCGGCGAGCAGTACTACCCGCTCATCTCGCTGCGCGACTGGGTCGGCGGCGTGCGCTTCCTCGTCGAGCACCCCACCGCCTCAGGTCCGTTCAACCTCTGCGCGCCGACCACGCCGACCAACGCCGAGTTCACGAAGTCCCTCGCCTCCCTGGTGCGACGCCCCGCCTTCTTCGCGGTGCCCTCCCCCATCATCCGCGCGGCGGCCGGCGCGATGTCGCCCGAGGTCCTGGGCTCGATGAACCTGCGCCCGCAGGCCCTGCTCGACCTCGGCTACTCCTTCGCGGACCGCGACGTCGACGCCGTGCTGGCGACGGGCCTGGCCACCTCCTGAACCGCGGCGAGCACCCAGCGCCCACCGACCTTGCGGAAGGACAGGCGCCGGGTGGTCTCCCCGTCCCGGGGCAGGCTGACCTCACGACCGTCGCCGATCGCGACAGCACCCACGAGCCGGTCCGTCACGACCAGCACCAGGCGACGTCCGGTCCGCTCGTGCAGGGTGAGGGCCACCACCTGCATCGCCATCCCGCGCACCCGAAGGCCCCGCTCGGTCCAGCGCCGCAGCATGGCCACGTCGCGGGCGCCGGCCTCCGAGCCCCGGACGTAGAGCCGGCGCAGCGCCCGGACGTCCCCGTGCTCCCACGCCCCGGCACGCGCCCGGTCCCAGTCGCGCAGGACCACGAGCGAGCTCACGGCACGAGCGGTCCCGACATCGCCCGCGCCCGGAGCGACCACCGCGACGGGAGCAGCGGGCGTCGTACGTGAGGGAGGGGTGGGGCGGTCCTGGAGGGCCGCCCAGGTGACGAGCAGGCAGGCCACGACGACGAGCACGACGGTGCCCGCGAGCACGCGGTGCGATCCCGAGATCGACATGCCCCGATCCTGTGCCAGATCGGATCGATCCGCATCCGCTCGTCCACAGGCCCGCGGGTAGTCTGGAGCCCGTGACGCTCGAGTTCCGCGACGCCGGCATGGGTGAGGACGCGATCGACTACGTGACCGCGTGGGAGCTGCAGCGCGACGTGCACGCGCAGGTCGTCGCGGGCGACCTCCCCGCCACGGTGCTGCTGCTCGAGCACCCACCCGTGTTCACCGCCGGGAAGCGCACCAAGCCGCAGGACCGCCCCGCCGACCCCGGTGGCGCCGACGTCATCGACGTGGACCGCGGCGGCCAGATCACCTTCCACGGTCCCGGCCAGCTCGTCGGCTACCCGATCATGCGGCTGCCCGACCACGTGAAGGTCGTCGACTACGTCCGCCGGGTCGAGGAGGCACTGATCGCGGTGTGCGCCGAGTTCGGTGTGACCACGGCCCGCGTGCCCGGCCGCAGCGGCGTCTGGCTCCGTGCCGACGACGCGACGGGGCGTCCGGAGCGCAAGATCGCCGCCCTCGGCATCCGGGTCAGCAAGGGCGTCACGATGCACGGCTTCTCGCTCAACTGCGACGTCGACCTGGGCTGGTACGACCGCTTCATCCCCTGCGGCATCGACGACGCTGGCGTCACCTCGCTGAGCCACGAGCTCGGACGCGACGTGCCGGTGGCGGAGGTCCTCGACACCGTACGCCGCCACCTGGCCGACCTGCTCGCCTGGGGCGACTATGAGCCCACCCCCGACTACGAACCCCGCCCCGACCCGGCGAAGTCCGCCGGTATCGCCGCGCCGGTCGGCGTGGCGGTCCTCACCTACCCTGCCCGCTGACCCCATACTCGGTATCTACCTGGCCGACTCAGGCCACTGATGCCAAGGGGCAGGCAATGAGCGATCTCGTCATCGAGACCAGCGGGCTGCGCAAGGAGTTCCGCACCCGCAAGGGCGGGATGCGCGTCGCCGTGCAGAACCTCGACCTGGCCGTGCCGGCCGGCGGTGGCGTGCACGGCTTCCTCGGCCCCAACGGATCCGGCAAGACCACGACGATCCGGATGCTGCTCGGCCTGGCCCGCCCGACCCGGGGCACGATGCGGCTCTTCGGTGAGCCCGTCCCCGAGAAGCTCCCGCAGGTCATCGGCCGGGTCGGCGCGGTCGTCGAGTCGCCGAAGTTCTCCCCCAACTTCAGCGGCGCGCTCAACCTCCGCCTGCTCGCCGACGCGATCGGCGCGCCCCGCACCCGCGTCGAGGAGGCCATCGCGACCGTCCAGCTCGACGGACGCGAGAGCGACCGCTACAAGTCCTACTCGCTCGGCATGAAGCAACGCCTGGCCATCGCCGCAACGCTGCTCAAGGACCCCCACCTGCTCATCCTCGACGAGCCGACCAACGGGCTCGACCCGGCCGGCATCCGCGAGATCCGCGAGACGATCCGCGGGCTCGGCGAGGCCGGCGTGACCGTGCTCCTGAGCTCGCACATCCTCGCGGAGGTCCAGCAGGTCTGCACCTCCGCCACCATCATCGGCAACGGCAAGCTCCTCGCATCGGGCCGCGTCGAGGACCTCCTCGGCTCCACCACGGCCCACCGGGTCGTCGTACCCGACAGCGCGCGAGCGGCCGAGGTCCTGGGCCGCGCCGAGCTCGCGGCCACCGTCGAGGGCGACGGTGTGCGGGTCGAGACCGAGGACGCCGCCCGCGTCACCCAGGTCCTCGGTGAGGCCGGGATCTGGCTCACCGAGCTCACGCCGTTGCGACCCGACCTGGAGACGTTCTTCCTCGCGTTGACCGACGCCGAGCGACTCGGAGGAGACAAGTGAACGGCTTCGGACGCCTCGTCCTCGTCGAGCTCAGCCGGCTGGTCCACCGTCGCGCGGCGCTCGTGCTGGTCGCGGCCTGCCTGATCGTGCCGACGATCATCGGCGTGGTCCTGGTCCTCGACACCCGGCCCCCGTCGGCAGCGGCTGTCGCCGAGGCCGAGCGAATGGTCGAGCAGGACCGTCAGAACCCGCAGCTCGAGAAGGACGTCGCCAGCTGCATCGCCGAGCCCCAGAACTGGGGCGTCGACCCGTCCGTCGAGGACGCGGACGAGATCGAGGAGTACTGCCGGGTCAGCATGGAGCCGCAGCTCGACTGGTACCTCTACGATTCCCAGCTCGAGATCGCCAGCGAGCGGGACTCCGGCAGTGGGATCGCCATCACGCTGCTGCTCTCGATGGCGATGATGCTGCTCGGCACCACCTTCACCGGCCACGACTGGGCGAGCGGCTCGGTGAGCAACCAGCTGCTGTTCGAGCCCCGCCGGACCCGCGTGTGGTGCGCCAAGGCCCTGGTGGTCGGCGGCGTGGCCGCACTGCTCGCAGGGGTCGTGCTCACGACGTACTGGCTCGCCATCGGCGCTGTCGCCAGCGCCCGCGACCGACTCGGCGACGGCGTCCTGCTCGACTGCCTCCAGATGGGGTGGCGCGCTGCGGCCGTGGCCGGCGTCGCCGCCCTGCTCGGGTTCGCGCTGACGATGCTGTTCCGCAGCACCGTGGCCACCCTCGGCATCCTGTTCGGCATCGCGCTCGCCGGCGGCATCGTGCTGGGCATCCTCGGCTTCGAGGGCCGCTGGAATCCCGCGTACAACGTGGCGGCGGTCGTCTCCGACGGCGTGGAGTACTACGCCGAGGTGGACTGCTCACCCCAGCAGGCCGAGGAGATGGGCGAGGAGATGGGCTACGGCTACTGCTCGGAGGAGCGCACCCTCACCTTCGCGCAGGGAGCCGGCTACCTCGGTACGGCGGTGCTGGCGACCGGTCTCGGATCGCTGCTGTGGTTCCGCCGTCGCGACGTCCCGTGATGTCGGCCCGGCGAGGACTGCGGAGTACGCTGACGGGGTGACGGCAACACCCGAGGGACGCAAGCTCCTCCGCCTCGAAGTCCGCAACGCCGAGACCCCGATCGAGCGCAAGCCGTCGTGGATCAAGACCACGGCGAAGATGGGTCCGGAGTACACCGCGCTGCAGAAGCTGGTGAAGTCCGAAGGGCTCCACACGGTCTGTCAGGAAGCGGGCTGTCCCAACATCTTCGAGTGCTGGGAGGACCGCGAGGCGACCTTCCTCATCGGTGGTGAGCAGTGCACCCGACGCTGCGACTTCTGCCAGATCGACACCGGCAAGCCCGACGCCCTGGACCGTGACGAGCCCCGTCGCGTCGCGGAGTCGGTGCAGAAGATGCAGCTGAAGTACGCCACCATCACCGGCGTCGCCCGCGACGACCTGCCCGACGGTGGGGCCTGGTTGTACGCCGAGACCGTGCGGATGATCCACGAGCTCAACCCCGGCATCGGCGTGGAGAACCTGATCCCCGACTTCAACGGCAAGCCCGACCTGCTCACCGAGGTCTTCGAGTCACGTCCCGAAGTCCTGGCCCACAACGTCGAGACCGTGCCGCGGATCTTCAAGCGCATCCGCCCCGCGTTCCGCTACGACCGCTCCCTCGACGTGTTGACCCAGGCCCGGGCGTTCGGTCTGGTCACGAAGTCCAACCTGATCCTGGGGATGGGCGAGACCCGCGAGGAGGTCTCGCAGGCGCTGCGCGACCTGCACGAGGCGGGTTGTGAGCTGATCACGATCACGCAGTACCTGCGTCCCTCGCCCCGTCACCACCCTGTCGAGCGGTGGGTCAAGCCGGAGGAGTTCGTCGAGCTCGCGGCCGAGGCCGAGGAGATCGGATTCGCCGGCGTGCTGTCCGGACCGCTGGTCCGTTCGTCGTACCGGGCGGGACGTCTGTATCGTCAGGCGATGGACGCGCGCGACGCGCGCGCCGAAGCCACCGCCTGAGGAGATCGCAGCACCCATGTCGAACACGCCCGTCGACCCCTCCACGATGAGCCGTCGCAAGCAGATCGTCGAGACCTACAAGATGTCTCGCGAGGTCGACCCGGCGATCCGCTGGTGGATGCTCGGTTCGTTCCTCGTCGCCGGCGGTCTGGGCTTCGCGCTCTTCCGTTTCGTCCTGCCGCACAGCGACTCCGTCTTCAGCTGGATCCTGACCGGTCTCGCGACGTTCCTGATCGGCCTGCTGGCCCTGATGGTCGTCTTCGGTCGCCGCGCCCAGAAGGCCGCCTTCAAGCGCCTCGACGGCCAGCTCGGCGCGGCCGCCCGCGCGCTCACGATGCTGCGCCGCGGCTGGGTGATCGAGGAGGTCGTCGGCTTCACCAAGCAGCAGGACATGGTCCACCGCGTGGTCGGCCCTCCCGGCATCGTCCTGGTCGCCGAGGGCAACCCCGGCCGGATCAAGCCGCTGCTCATCAGCGAGCACAAGAAGCACGAGCGGGTCGCCGGGGAGTACCCCGTGCACGACGTCATCGTCGGCAAGGAGGCCGGCCAGGTCCCGATCGACAAGCTGGTCAAGCACGTCCGCAAGCTCGGCCGCCAGGTCAAGCCCGCCGAGATCACCGAGCTGCGCCAGCGGCTGCGTGCGCTCGACGCCCAGCGCCCCAAGATCCCGATCCCCCGCGGTCCGGTTCCCAACTCGATGAAGGGCCAGCGCGGCAACCTCCGCGGTCGCTGACGCACCGCAGCCCTTCTCCACAACCCCGCCACCTCCCGGTGGCGCACGTCGCCCGGATCGGGATAGCGTCCACCCACGCGTCCCCGGTCCGGGCGCTGTCATTCTCGGGAGGACCCATGCGTGTGCGCTCCGCGGCAGCCGTCGTGCTCGTCGCTGCCCTGGCCCTGGCGGGCTGCTCCGACGACGACCCGCCGGATCCGCAGCCCTCGGCCGGCACCAGCGGTACGCCGTCCCCCTCGCCTTCGGCGACACCCACGGCCGAGCCGAAGGAACCAGCGCTGCCCGACGCGGCGACGAAGGCCACGGAGGCCGGGGCACGGGCGTTCATCACGTACTACTGGGACCTGATCAACTACGCGCAGGTCACGGGTGATGTGAAGGCGTTGAAGAAGGTGTCGGGGCCAAACTGCACTGGATGCTCTGCGGGGCTGAAAGGGATCAGCGAGGTCTATCGAGAGGGTGGAAGGGTCGAGGGGGGTGAGTACTCGGTGCAGATCAAGAAGCTCAACGAACTCGACGGGCCGTCCACGACATACCTCCTCGAGGCACTTCTCACTGCAGACAACCAAGCCCAGACCATCGTGAACGCCGATGGATCCGAGCATCGTTCCCGCGCAGGATCTGCCGACATCGCTGTCGCGGTGTCATGGTCGGCTGCGGCTTGGCGCATGGAAGTCATGGATCCACGATGATGCTCCGTGACGCCGCAGTTGCGATCGCCACCGCGTTTCTGCAGATCTCAAGCACCGCCACGGTTGCTGACGACACCGACTCAGGAACCAACGACAATGGGCTGTGGGTAAGTCAGTCGAGTGAGGGGCAGCCGAGCGATCCCCGAGGGCAGGACAGCTCTGAAGGGCATTCGCCGGATGCACCGTTAGCCGACCCTGTCGGACAGGCGGCCTGCGCAGGGGCAAGTCCAGTCGCGGGCGAGATTGTGGCTTTCACGTTCTGCCCCGCCACCCAGCAGTACGCCTCCCCCGTCCTCACCACCGGTCTCATCCGCCGCGCCTTCGCCGAGCTCCCACTGCCTGCGGGCGAGCTCGTCGTCCAGCCACCCGACGGGCTGACGCTGGTCAACTTCGACACGAACTTCTACACGACCAGCACCCGCCCGATCGCGCGCACCGTGACCCTGCTGGGCCAGCAGGTGACCCTGGAGGCGACGCCGGCAACGTTCCACTGGGACTTCGACGACGGGCGGAGCCTGTCCACCGACGAGCCCGGGGCGCCGTACCCACGCCTCGACGTCACCCACAACTACCTGCGCACCGGTACCTACCGGCCGAGCCTCAGCACGACGTACACCGGGCGGTTCCGGGTGGGCGGGGGCGCGTGGCGGCAGATCCCCGGGACGGTGACGATCGACGGCACCGGGCGAGCGCTGCGCGCGATCGAGGCCGAGCCCAAGCTGGTCGGCTACTGAGCCTGCCGCGCGTCCCCTACTTCGAGAGCTCGCGCAGCCGGGCGAAGGTGACCGTGGAGGTGCCGGCGAAGAGGTCGTGCAGGCCACGACCGTCGTTGCGGAAGACCAGGGGCGGGATCACGAGGGCGACGAGGACCTGGCGCCCGAACGCCTTGACCGGGTTCAGGCGGCGCAGGTGACCGTCGGCCGGGACGACGCAGAGCCCGGTGAGCAGCTTGCCGATCGAGCCACCGGCCAGCCAGGTCAACAGGCCGGACTCGACGACGTACACGACCAGCACGATCACCGAGGCGGTCGAGCCGGGTTCGGTGTACTCCTCCAGCCCGAAGATGGCGATGACCACCAGGGTGCAGAGGAGCCAGTCGACGAGCAGGGCGACGATCCGACGGCCCCACGATGCGTTCTCGATCACCCCCCAACGCTACCGGGGCCCCTCGAGCAACCTGTTACATGCCTGAAACATAGGGGCAACCCTGCGAAATGTGGACCTCCTACGGTCTGAACCGTGCCGCTCGTGCGGCGGCACCAGACACGACCACCAGGAGCTAGACATGACTGCGAACCCGACCCGCCTCGGTGCGATCCGCACCATCGAGGCCAGCGAGGCGCCCGCCGCGTTCTTCGACGTGACCGAGAAGACCGGCGCCATCTTCGGCGAGAACGTCTTCAGCCTCTCGGTGATGCAGAAGCGCCTGCCCAAGTCCGTCTTCAGGTCCGTCTACGCCACCATCCAGCGCGGCGAGAAGCTCGACCCGGCCGTGGCCGACATCGTCGCCTCCGCCATGAAGGACTGGGCGATGGAGCGGGGCGTGACGCACTACGCCCACGTGTTCTACCCCCTGACCGGCCTGACCGCCGAGAAGCACGACTCCTTCATGGAGCCGGTCGGCGACGGCACTGCTGTGTGGGAGTTCTCCGGCAAGACCCTCGTCCAGGGCGAGCCCGACGCGTCGTCGTTCCCCAACGGCGGCATCCGCGCGACCTTCGAGGCCCGGGGCTACACCGGCTGGGACGTCCAGTCCCCCGCCTACATCCTCGAGAACCCCAACGGCAACACGCTGTGCATCCCGACGATCTTCGTGTCGATGACCGGCGAGGCCCTCGACCACAAGACGCCGCTCCTGCGCTCCGAGGCCGCGATGTCGGAGCAGGCCCAGCGCGTGCTCGCGCTCTTCGGCCACGAGGACATCGACAAGGTCGTGTCCTACTGCGGCCCCGAGCAGGAGTACTTCCTGGTCGACTCCGCGTTCGTGAACTCCCGCCCCGACCTGCTCAACGCCGGTCGTTCGCTGTTCGGCGCGAAGCCGCCGAAGGGCCAGGAGTTCGACGACCACTACTTCGGTGCCATCCCGGAGCGCGTCCTCGGCTTCATGCACGACACCGAGCGTGCGCTGTTCCGCCTCGGCGTGCCGGCCAAGACCCGCCACAACGAGGTCGCGCCCGGCCAGTTCGAGATCGCTCCGGTCTTCGAGCGCGCCAACCTGGCCTCCGACCACCAGCAGCTGCTGATGTCGACGTTCCGCTCGATCGCCAAGCAGCACGGCTTCGAGTGCCTGTTCCACGAGAAGCCGTTCGCCGGCGTCAACGGCTCCGGCAAGCACGTCAACTTCTCGTTCGGCAACGGCAACCAGGGCAACTTCCTCAGCCCCGGCGACAACCCGCACGACAACGCCCAGTTCCTCGTGTTCTGCGCCGCGATCATCCGTGCGGTCCACCTGTACGGCGGCCTGCTGCGCCTCTCGATCGCGTCGGCCGGCAACGACCACCGTCTCGGGGCCAACGAGGCTCCCCCGGCCATCATCTCGATCTTCCTCGGCGACCAGCTGCAGGACGTGTTCGAGCAGATCGCCGGTGGCGGCGCGACGTCCTCGAAGCAGAAGGGCGTCCTCTCGGTGGGCGTCGACACGCTGCCTGACCTGACCAAGGACGCCGGCGACCGCAACCGCACCTCGCCGATGGCCTTCACCGGCAACCGGTTCGAGTTCCGCGCCGCTGGCTCCAACCAGACCGTCGCCGCGTCGATGGTCATCATCAACACGATCATGGCCGAGGCGCTCGACTTCCTCGCCACCGAGATCGAGACCTCCGTCAAGGGCGGCACCGAGTTCAACGCGGCCGTCCAGGCGGTCCTCGCCAAGGTCGTCGAGCAGCACGGCGCGGTCGTCTTCAACGGCAACGGCTACTCCGAGGAGTGGCACGTCGAGGCCGAGAAGCGTGGCCTGAAGAACCTGCGGACGACGGTCGACGCCCTGCCGGAGTACCAGTCCCCCGAGGCGCGCAAGCTCTTCACGACGTACGGCGTCTTCAGCGAGGCCGAGCTCGAGTCGCGCTTCGAGATCGGCCTCGAGCAGTACGTCATGACGATCAACGTCGAGGCCAACCTCACCGGTGAGATCGCCAAGACGACGATCCTCCCCGCCGCGGTGCGCTACCAGACCGAGCTCGCCACGAACGTCTCCGCCCTCAAGGCTGCCGGTGTCGACGCCGACACCGCCGACCTGCTGCGGGTCAGCGAGATGATCGCCGCCCTCCGTGCGGGCATCGGTGCACTCGACGACGCCAAGGCAACCGGGCACGACCACGAGGGTCTGGCCGAGGCGGCGTACTACCGCGACTCCGTGCTGCCGGCGATGCTGCAGATCCGCGAGGCCGCCGACGAGATCGAGACGTTCATCGCCGACGACCTGTGGCCGCTGCCGACGTACCAGGAGATGCTCTTCATCCGCTGACACCCAGTGGTTGCCGAACGGCCTTCGTCCCCGTCAGGGGGCGGGGGCCGTTCGTGTTCGCGGCGTTGTTTACACGGACGAAACATGGCGGGGCTGTGCGGACCATGGGCCATTCGATAGGTTGCCGGAGAAGCGGGTGTCGGCACCTCCGCCGTGCCGAGGCCCCTTGATCGTCACTGTCTGACCGATGGCTGGGCGCGTCTGCCCCCGCCGAGGAGGAACGAACGAATGTTCAACAACAGCGAAGAGCTGCTCAAGTACATCAAGGACGAAGGCGTCGAGATGGTCGACGTCCGCTTCTGTGACCTGCCCGGCATCATGCAGCACTTCACCGTGCCGGTCTCGTCCTTCGACCAGTCGGTGTTCGACGACGGTCTCGGCTTCGACGGTTCCTCCATCCGTGGCTTCCAGGCCATCAACGAGTCGGACATGTCGCTGTTCCCGGACCCGACCACGGCGTACATCGACCCGTTCCGCAAGGCCAAGACGCTCAACGTCAACTTCTTCATCCACGACCCGATCACGGGTGAGGCGTACTCCCGTGACCCGCGCAACATCGCGAAGAAGGCGCTGGCCTACCTCTCGAGCACCGGCATCGCCGACACCGCGTTCTTCGCGCCCGAGGCCGAGTTCTACATCTTCGACAACGTCCGTTACTCCACCGGCGTCAACGAGGGCTACTACCACATCGACTCCGTCGAGGGCTGGTGGAACTCGGGCAAGGAGGAGGAGAACAACAAGGGCTACAAGACCCGCCTCAAGGGTGGCTACTTCCCCGTCGAGCCGTACGACCACTACAGCGACCTGCGCGCCGACATGGTGAAGAACCTCGAGGCCTGCGGCCTCCAGGTCGAGCGCGCCCACCACGAGGTCGGCACCGCCGGCCAGGCGGAGATCAACTACCGCTTCGACACGCTGCTCAAGGCCGCGGACGACGTGATGAAGTTCAAGTACCTCATCAAGAACACCGCCTGGGAGCAGGGCAAGTCCGTCACGTTCATGCCGAAGCCGATCTTCGGTGACAACGGCTCGGGCATGCACGTGCACTCCTCGCTGTGGAAGGACGGCACGCCGCTGTTCTACGACGAGACCGGCTACGGCGGCCTGTCCGACCTGGCCCGCTGGTACATCGGCGGCATCCTGAAGCACGCGCCCGCGCTGCTGGCGTTCACGAACCCGACGGTGAACTCCTTCCACCGTCTGGTCCCGGGCTACGAGGCACCGATCTCGCTGGTCTACTCCTCGCGCAACCGCTCCGCCTCGATCCGGATCCCGATCACGGGCACCAACCCGAAGGCCAAGCGCGTCGAGGCCCGCTTCCCCGACCCGTCGGCGAACCCGTACCTCGCCTTCTCGGCCCTGATGCTCGCCGGCATCGACGGCATCCAGAACAAGATCGAGCCGCCAGCGCCGGTCGACAAGGACATCTACGAGCTCCCGCCGGACGAGATGGCCGAGATCGCCCAGGTCCCGACGTCGCTCAACGCGGTGCTCGAGGCCCTCGAGGACGACCACGACTTCCTCACCGTGGGCAACGTGTTCACCCCCGACCTCATCGAGACCTGGGTGGACTACAAGCGGGTCCACGAGATCGCGCCCGTGCAGCTGCGGCCGCACCCGCACGAGTTCGAGCTGTATTACGACATCTAGCAGGTCGCCCCGTGGAAATGGGGCCTACTGTCCGATTACTGTCCGGACGGCTTGCGAACGAGGCTCCGAGGGCATCACGCCTTCGGGGCCTCGTTGCCGTTTTCGGCCTTCTCCTGTGCTTCGGCGCGCGCCCGCATGACCTTCTCGCCTGCGGCCCTGATCACCTCGTCGGAGTTCGGCCAGAGGTGGCTGTAGGTGTCGAGCGTCGTCTTGGCCGACGCGTGCCTGAGCGCGGCCTGCACCTTCTTCACGTCGGCCCCGTCCTCGATGAGCATCGAGGCGAAGTAGTGGCGCAAGTCGTGGTAGCTGAAGCCCTCGGGCAGGCCCTCGACTTTCGGTCGAGCCGCTTGCAGCGCTCGCTGGATCGTCCAGGGCGACAACCGGTCACCCCACTGATTCGAGAGCAGCCACTCCCCCTTCCGCTGGTCGCTGGTTGCTCTGATGTGGGCAGCGAGCTCGAGCGCGAGTGATTGCGGAAAGGAGACCGGGGTCTTCGACGTCTCGGTCTTCAGCGGCACGGAGGGGTACTGCGCGGCCGGGGTCCACACGCCACGCATGAGGTCGAGGTCGGCGATCATCAGACCGCCCGCCTCCGCGAGCCGCGCACCCATGAAGGCGCCGATCAGCACGGCTGGCTTCATGTGATCGCCGACCGCGTCGTACAGCGCCCACATCTGCTCGGTCGTGGCGACGTAGGCCTTCTGCTTGCCAGCCGGCGGTGCCGTCTTCCTGGAGCACGGGGACCGCGGCAGCAGCCCGTCGTGAACCGCGTCGTCGAGGATCTGCGAGAGCCGGGCATGGAGGGCGTAGACGTAGGAGTCCGCAAGTCCCTCGGCCTTGAGTCGGGCACACCACGCCTTGACCTGTGATGGCCGCACCGCTCCGAGTTGCTGGGTGCCGAAGGCCGCCTTGATGCGGACGATGTGTGTCTCGGCCTGGCGCACCGTCGACTCACGGTGTGTCCGGTAGCCCTCGATCCAGATGTCGCACCACTCGGTGACTGTGGTCCGCGCGCGCCGTGGCGACACGTGCGTGCCGGTGACGAGCTTCGAAGTCTGCTCGTCCAGCCAGTCCTGGGCGTCTCGCTTCAGCTTGAAGTCCCGGGCGTACTCCTTGCCCGCGTCGTCGACGTAGCGGACCTGCCAGCGCTGAGCGGTCCGCTTCTCCCCCGACCTGGTCGTCCACCGCGCGGTGCGCTTCTTGATCGACGCCATCAGAGCTCCTCAAGACGTCGAGCCAGGTAGTGCCGCTCCGCCGGGTGAAGCCACCGCAGACGATCGCGCAAGACGTCGACGTCCACCATCAGCTCGTCGGCGCACTCTTCCATCGGCCACTGCGATGAGGCCGACCACGCAAGCGCTTCTCCGACGTCCTTGATCCAGGGCAGCATGAGACGAGCCGTCGTCCGGCGTACGACGAGCTCCTCCCGCTCGTAGAGCACACCATCGAGACTCGGGCCGCGTTCGGCGTGCAGCGTCTCGTGCAGCACGGTGCATCGTCGTTCCGCCCACGTCAGGTCCGTACGCAGACTGATCTCGCGAGGGGCATGGCGCGTGACGCCCATGCGGTCGTCCTCGTCAGGGTGATGCCAGAGCAGAGTCCAAGCGTCACCCAGCGCCCTCAGTCGACGCCACGGATGAATCGTTGCCACGACCGGGAAGGTAGGCGCAGGGGCCGACGCAACCAGTCCGGTCACGTGTCTTCCGATCGAGCCTTCTTGCCCGTCGGGCGGGCAGCCTCTTGGACGGGTTGGGCGTATGTCCGCTTCGCGGCACGTTTCTGCCCCAGGGTCGGCAAGCCGGAAACCACGCCGGCGGACGTCCGGATCAGTTCCCGAGCGGCGCGAATGGCCTCCGCTTCGGTGTCGTGGTGAGAGATCTCTTCACCGCGGCTGTTCGTGATCACCCAGTCGCGCGCCGGGTAGTGCCGCAGTTGCGCGACAGCGTGCCGGCGATCCGACTCAGTGGCGACTTTGGCGTCGACGAAGTGCATCGAACCGTCATCGCCCATGTAGAAGAGGTCGACCTCAGCCGGGTTGGCCCTCGCCTCTTCAGCCATGAGGCGATCCATGTGGTTCTCGTGGGCGCGGCGAATCAGCTCATGAGCATCCTCTTCGAGGTAGGCGCAGATGAGCTCGATGTCGTCGAGCGTGAAGGCTTTCTCGTCGCGCAGACGGATGGCCAAGTAGTTGTGCGACTTGAAGCCGGCAGCCAGCGCGAGCTCTCGTCCGGTGATCCGGCGAGCGGCCATAACCGCCCGGATCTCGGCGGAGACGGAGCGCGCGAAGGCAGTCGCTGTGCCGTCGGGGAAGGGAGGCATGGGGACAAACTACTCGAAAAGTGAGTAGATGTCTCTAGGTAGTTGCTCGCGTACCGACCCTGTGCCTACTGTACCGACATGGGTACACAGTCACTCACTCTCCGGCAGGTTGTCGCCGCTGAACTGCGAGCCGAGATGGCCCGCCAGAGGCGTACTGGTGTCGAGCTCGCAGTCGTCCTCCAGTGTAGCCAGCAGTCGGCCTCCCGCCGGCTCAACGGCGGGCAAGGCCTCGACCTCGACGACCTGCCGCTGATCGCCGAGTGGCTCGGCATCAGCGTCATGGATCTGATCGCCCCTGCCCGCGAACGAGTGGCGTCGTGACCGAGCTGCTGCGCATGAACGAGGTGTCGGAGCGCACCGGCGTGCCGCTCGAGACGCTCCGCTACTGGCGCAAGCAGGGCCGCGGCCCGAAGGCAGCGCGCATCGGACGGCGAGTGGTCTATCGGGCCGCCGACGTAGAGACCTGGATCGACCAGCAGTTCGCGGAGTCGGCATGAACACCGACGAGCGCGAGGGCTGGGACGACTGGACCCGCGAGGTCGGCTTCGGCCTGGTTCTCCTCGTGGCCAGCCCGGTGCTCGCGGCTGGTCTCGCCGCCTGGTTCGTCGCCAGGGCGCTCGGTCTCAGCACTCCCTGACTTTCACCACCCGCAAACGCCAGCGGGTCCGGCTCATCGCCTGGCAGCGACCGGACCCACCAACACACGAAGGATCCCACATGTCCCACACGCACATTCCCCGCCGCTCCGGATCGGTGGGCACGCTCCGTGACCTGGGCGCCCGGCAGGTCCTCGCGCCAGCCAAGTCGACAGTGAAGCGGCGCCAGCGAGGCTCCCTGCTGCCGAGCTACGTCAACGACGACAAGGACCGCTCGCTCCCGGGCAAGGCCCGGCGTCGGGCACGCAAGGCGGCTCGGGCATGAGCGCCGTCGACGTAACGGCGGCGCAGGACGAGCTCGGCAACCTGAAGTCGAACCTGTGGCAGGCAGTCCGTGACCTCCGCAATGCGCCCACCGCCGACAACTACGACGCAGTCGCGGGCATCGCCCGGGCGCTCGAATCGGCCTGCGAGGAGTTCCGCAAGACGAACGTGCCGAACGCCCTCGAGGTCTTCGTGACCTGCGACCACAAGATCGGCCAGCCGCTCTCCATCTGGGCGCGCTTCGCGAGCGGCGTCGAGTGCATCTACGAAGCCGCGGTGTCGGCATGAACGGCCCGGATCACTACCGCGAGTCTGAGCGGCTGATCGCCGCGGGCGAGGCTGTGGTCGAGGAGATCCGCGCTGCCAAGGGCGACGAGGCCCGACGCGACGCGCTCGGCAAGCAGGCAGGCGGGATCTGGGCTCAGGCTCAGGTGCACGCGACGCTCGCGCTCACCGCTGCAACGGTCGCACCGACCGCAACCTTCGACGGCGGGGACGGTCGCACCGAGACGTTCACGGGCGTCGAGTGGTCGGAGGCGACCTCGTGACGACCGCCGAAGTGCAGGACGTCCGCTACTGGCTGACGCCCGAGGGCTGCACGGCGGCCGGCGGCCACGTCCTGGTCGTCAGCTCCTGGGCCTGCCTGTCCTGCGGCACCTCGCTAGGGCCGATGTGCCCCGAGTGCCGCAACGGCAAGCACGCCAACTGCGACCAGATCGCCATGGACGAGAACGACGAGCTCACCGAGTGCACCTGCACCGATCCCACCCACTCCCCCGACCCGTCCACCGAGAGGACCACCCCGTGACCACCCCGACCACGCCCGAGCCGGGCGCCTTCGCCATCGAGCCATCGGCCGAGTCCCGGCTGGCCCAACTGCACGCGTCGTACGCCGACGCCAAGGCTGCCGCCGACGCAGCGGCCGAGCGGTTGAAGACCATCACCGACGGCATCAAGGCCGAGCTCACCGCTCTGGCACCCGACGGCACGACACGCGTCGACCTCGGCGGCGCCTTCGGCCCGACCCTGCGCCTGGCCTACGCCGAGCGCGTCACCTTCGACAGCCGCAAGCTGAAGGTCGACGACCCCGAGCTCTACGTGCGCTACGCGAAGTTCGGCGGCGCCTGGTCCCTGCGCGCTGTCTCGGGTGAGCAGCCGTGATGCGCGCCTACCTCGCGGCGCCGTACGCCGCCCGGGAGCAGGTCTTCAACTACGCCCGCGACCTGGTGCGGCTCGAGTTCGACGTCACCGCGTCGTGGATCGAGGAGCTGCACGACATCAACGCCGGCACGATCGGCGCGGCCAAGGACCTGCACCCCGGCGAGGTCGCCGGGCACGCGCTGACCGACCTCGACGACATCGAGCGCTGCGACGTGCTGGTGGTCTTCACCGGCAACTACATCGAGTCCTTCGGGTTCGACGCCGCGCTGCTCCACACCGGCGGCCGGCACGTCGAGACCGGCTACGCGCTGGCCAAGGGCAAGCCCGTGTTCGTGGTCGGCGAGCCCGAGAACGTCTTCCACCGCCTGCCCCAGGTCACCGTCGCGGACTCGTGGCTCGAGCTCGTCGGCGCGCTGGTCGAGCACCGGGATGCGGGGCTCGCGACGTGAGCGTCCCGACAGTGCTGGGCGCTCAGGGCAGGCGACGACGGAGCGCCCGAGTTTGCCGCCATCTCGGCAGTGAGAAGCGCCGAGAATGCGCCGGAAGCTGCGGCTTGCGTCCGTCCGGAAGTCCCGTTTCCTCGGGTTCGTTGCCCTCGATCATCTTCGAGTACCCGTCATCGCCTGTGGTCTGGACCATGTACGTGGGCCGCGGCGCCAACTGTGTCAACTTGATGCGCTCGACCCTGCGTCGATTCCGGATGCTCGGAGTGGGCCTCCATGTCACAACGACTTCGGCGTCGTTCCATGCACTGGCCTCGGAGAGCACCACGACATGCACCTGGTCTCCGGATCGCATCGCCGGCACCAAGCTGACATCGCTCCGCGCGACGCCCCATGACGCACTCCGAGCCTCGCCCTGGAGTTGCACCCAGCACCCCGCGCCGACGACTCGCACTGCCAGTGCTGCTCCGCTGCCGACGTTGGCCAACTCGAACGCCGCGAACGGCTCCTGCGTCGGGCCGCGGTCCGTTGTCCCGTGCCACTCGCTCTTCTCGTCGAAAGTGATCCAAGCAGCCTGTTGCCGATCGATCAGCCGCCATAGCCAGGAGAAGCCAACAGCGGCCGCAGTGGCTATCGCCGTCGCGATCGCCGCGACAACGCCGACGATCTGCCATTGCTCGGTCGTCCAGTCCTGCCAAAGGTCCACGGCGCGCAGCCTAGGCGGTGCGGCATGACTGCGCCGGCGATCACGGCCTCCGAGTTCATGTCGGCGGCGCCGAAGTCGGTGTCCGGCTCGTCGCCCTGGGCGTCGCGCTACGCCAGCGAGCTGCGCCGGGTCCTGCACGAGCACGCCGCCCGCGCGCCCCGCACGCTGCAGCAGCACCTCGGACCCTCGGAGATCGGCGTGGAGTGCGACCGGCAGGTGGTCGGCAAGCTCGCGGCCCTGCCCACGACCAACCACGTCTCGGACCCGTGGCCGAGCATCGTCGGGACGGCCTGCCACGCCTACGCCGAGGAGGCGTTCAAGGGCGACAACCACCGCCGCAACGTCCTGCGCTGGGTGGCCGAGACCCGCGTGACGCCGCACCCCGACCACCCTGGCACCGCTGACCTCTACGACGCCCAGGAGCAGGCGGTCGTCGACCACAAGTTCCTCGGTGAGTCGAGCATGGCCAAGATCCGCAAGGAGCCGCCGCGCAAGTACCAGGTGCAGCTGCTGCTCTACGGGCTCGGCTACTACAAGCTCGGCCTGCCCGTGCGCCGCGTCGTGGTGGCGGCCTACCCCCGCACCGCCGGGTCCCTGGACGGGATCTACGTGTGGGAGCGCGAGTTCTCCGACGCCAACGGGATCAAGCCCGACGTCGTCGAGCTTCTCGGCACCGTGTTCGACCAGACGGCCGAGCGCAAGCGACTCGCGTACCAGCTGCTCAACCAGCAGATCCGCATCGAGGACGTGCCGGTCTCGCCCGACGACGGCGAGTGCTACTTCTGCCCGTTCTACCGGCCCCAGTCGGCCCGAGATGGCGGCCCTGGCTGCCCCGGGACGGTCGCGCCCACCCTCTCCCCCGCCTGACGCGGGGTCTGTCAGCCCTGCCTGGGCTGGCCGCTTCACCGATCACCCATCAACCCAAACCAGAGATCGAGAGACCCATGACCCAGCAGCCGTTCTACCCGCAGGCCCAGCAGCCTGCGCAGCCGCAGTACGCCCAGCCCGTTCCCCAGCAGCAGTACGCCCCGGTCCAGCCGGGCTACCCGCAGCAGGCGTACCCGCCGGCACAGCCGCAGCAGTACGCCCCGCAGGTGCCCCAGCAGCCGGCCGCTCCGCTCGCTGACGGATCGCTCGACGCGTTCTACTCCCAGCCGACCATGGGCGGCGGCCCCGGGATCTCGTGGAAGGGCAAGCCCGACGGCTACACCGTCCAGGGTGTCGTCCCCCGCGACGTGACCAACGCCGACGTCTCGCAGGAGGTCGGCGCGCCGAACACCCGCGACGCTGGAGTGCCGCAGTTCTACCGCGATGGCCGGCCGAAGTTCGTCATGGCCGTGCCGCTCCAGGTCCCCGCCTCGGCGGAGTACCCCGAGGGCGAGGCCAAGCTCTACATCCGTGGTCAGCTTCGCGAGGAGCTCACCCGGGCAATGGGCGAGGCCGGCGTCTCCGGTGCCCCGACGGCTGGCGCGATCATCACGACCACGCTGGTCCAGCGCAAGCAGGGGCGCGGCACGATCCCGCAGAACATCTTCGCCGTCACCTACACCCCGCCCGGGGTTCCTGCGCCGCAGGTTCCCCAGGCCCAGCCCCAGCCCGTGCAGCAGCCGGTGCAGCAGTACGCCCCGGCGCCGCAGCAGCAGTTCGTGCAGCAGCCCGTTGCGCAGCCGCAGTACGCCCAGCACGTTCCCCAGCAGGCTCCCGCTCAGCAGCCGGTCCAGCAGTACGCGCCCCAGGCGCAGGCCCCGGTCCAGCAGTCGGTGCAGCAGCCCGTCCCGCAGGACCCGAACGCCTTCGCGGCGGCCGGTGCCCCGGGCGTGCCCGCCGGTCTCTCCGACCAGCAGGCGCAGCTGCTCGCCAAGCTGACGGGACAGCAGGGCTGATCCATGGTCCCCATCCACGGGGAGCTGACCGCCGGCGGGGAGTCCATCGTGCTCCTCGCCGGCGGGCCGGACTTCGCTGTCGCGGTCGCCGCGAAGTCGCTCCAGACACTCACTCCGCTCTTCTCCAAGAGCGACCCCCCGGGCGCGCTGACCGTGCCCGCGACCTGGCCCGCCGTCGTCCAGCTCGCCGCCTGCTTCGGTGACTTCTGGCTGCCGGGCCCGCGGCTGCAGGCGTGGATCAACGACCGCGCCGCCGAGCGGGTCGCTCCCGCCCTCACGATCTCCTACGTCCCGCCCGCCGGCCTGACGCCGTACCCCTGGCAGACCGAGGGCGCCGCGCTGATTGCCGCCACCGGCAAGGCGCTCATCACTGACGAGCCCGGGACCGGCAAGACCATGACCACGATCCTCGGTCTGGTCGAGCGCGCCCTGCACGCTCCAGGCCACAACCCGGTCTTCCCCGTGCTGGTCATCGCACCGGCCTCCGTCGTCGATCCGTGGGTCAGCGCGTGGAACGCCTGGGCTCCGATGCTCACAGCTGTCGCGTACCGCGGCCCGAAGCGCAAGGCCCTGCTGGGCACCGCCGACGTCTACGTGACGTCCTACGACACCGCCCGCATCGACGCGACCGAGATGAACGGCAAGAACATCTCGCCGCTGCGCGACCTGGCACCCAGGGCCGTGGTGATCGACGAGTGCCACATGATCAAGAACCAGCAGGCCGCGCGCTCGAAGGCGGTACGCCGCCTGACCAAGCATGCTGACGCCGTCGTCGCGCTGTCCGGCACGCCGATCACCCACCACCCGGGCGACCTGTGGCCGACGCTGGCCGCGATCGAGCACGACGCCTGGCCGGCCCGCGAGCGCTGGGTGCGCCGCTACTGCCAGGTGCTGCCCGGTGAGTACGACGACGACATCCTCGGGCTGCTCCCCGCCCACGAGGACGAGTTCCGCCTGGCGCTGCTCGGCCAGCTGCGCCGCGTCTCGAAGGCCGACGTCCTCGCCGACCTGCCGCCCAAGGTGCACAGCGTGCGAACGGTCGAGCTGCCGGCGAAGTGGCGCAAGGCGTACGACGACATGGAGACGCAGATGCTCGCCGAGCTGCCCGACACCGGCAACGGCGTGGAGGAGCTGGCCGTCATGTCGACCCTGGCGAAGATGACCCGGCTCAACCAGCTGGCCAGCGCGCCGGCCAGGGTCGACGTCACCACCGAGACCAAGCTCAACGAGCAGACCGGCGAGCTCGAGGACCGCGAGCACGTCACCGTCACGCTGCAGGCACCCAGCTGGAAGGTCGACGCTCTCCTCGAGATCCTGGCCGAGCGCCCCGGGCAGCCCGTGGTCGCCTTCGCGCCGAGCAAGCAGCTGATCAAGCTGGCCGGCGCCGCTGCGGCCGCTGAGGGCCTGAAGGTCGGCTACCTCACCGGCGACGTCACCGGGGCCGCGCGCTCGGAGGTCGTCGCGTCCTTCCAGCGCGGCGAGCTCGATCTGATCTGCGTGACTACGGGCGCCGGCGGCGTTGGCATCACGCTCACGGCGGCCAGCACCTGCGTCTTCCTCCAGCGGCCCTGGTCGTTCGTCGAGGCATCGCAGGCCGAGGACCGCCTGCACCGCATCGGCGCCGAGGGCCACGCCTCCATCGAGGTCATCGACATCGTCGCCAAGAACACCATCGACTCCCGCGTGCGCGCCGTTCTGCGCGAGCGCGGTCAGCAACTCGCCGACCTGCTGCAGGACCCGCGCATCGCCAGCGAGGTCCTCGGCGGCACATCGACCGCCACCACCGACAACGCCGCGGCCTGACCGCGCACGAGAACGGAGACACCCATGCCTGACCTGAAGCCCGGAGAGTTCCGGGCGACCTGCCGACGCTCGACTTGGGTGCCGCTCGACGTACTCACCCCGGTCGAGCGGGCCGAGATCGACCGCCTCGAGGCGCAGCGGGCGATCGACCGCTTCACGGTGAGCCTGTTTCGGTACGACTCGAAGCTGAAGTGCGAGGTCGTCGCACTGACGTGCTCGCTCGAGACGACGGACCGCGACGAGTACCTCGCGCACATGAAGCGGATCCACCCCAAAGAGACCGCAGCTCGTCTGCGTGACAGCCCTGACCTCGCGTTCTGCAAGCGGATCAAGGCCGGGTGGCCGAAGCTGCGTCTGCCCAACGAGGGCAAGCCCTTCAAGGCGACCAAGTCGGACGCCTCGATGCTGGTGACCTGCGGCTGCGGCCTCGTGATGGAGCGCGGCACCTCGAGCGCCGAGCTCTACATCCGGGAGCACCTCGAGCGCTGTGTCGCCCAGGCGGGTGCAGCGTGAAGACCCCGCCCGTCGTCGAGGGACACCGCGTCACCGTGACGCCGGTCGGCCCTCGCCACGTCACCGAGTGCTCGTGCGGGCTGCCCGTGCGGCGCTTCGCCAGCAAGCGTGCGGCGAACGACTCCGGCATCGCTCACCTCGAAGCCCTGCAGCGCGGTGAGTCGTCGTGACTGTTCAGCACCTCGCTCAGAAGCGCCACCGCCTCCGCAAGCTCCGCGGCGAGACCGCCTACATCGACGCCGCTGCTGCGCGCCTGCACCTGGCGACCCTGCTCGGGGCAGGCTGGTCCCTGCGCTCGATCGCGGGAACGTCTGGCGTCTCGGCCACCACGCTGTCGCGGCTCAACCGAGGCGGTCAGACCAACGCGTCCCCGCAGACGATCACGGCAGTGCTCAAGGTCGACCCGAAGACGATCGCGAACCTGACCAACCGCCGGGCTGCGGAGCCCTTCGTCTCCCGGACGGGCACCACGCGCCGCCTGCAGGCGCTCCTCTTCCTTGGCTGGGGCCACCAGCAGATGCGCGAGCACTGCGGACTCAACACGGCCGCTCTGCTGCACCAGCAAGGCCGATGGGTCACCCGCTCGACTCACGACGCGGTCGCCACGATGTACCGAGAGCTGTCGTCACGCCGGGGGCCCTCGACCAAGGCGAACGCCTTCGCGGTGAGGCTCGGTTACCGCGGACCGGCCGACTGGTCCGACATCGACCGTGACGTCGAGCCCGACACCCTCGAGGAGATCGTCGGCGACGTCGACGAGGTCGCAGTCGAGCGCGTCCTGGCAGGCGACACCCACCTCAGCCTGACCCCCGCAGAGAAGCGCCTGGTCGTCGCCCGATGGCACGAGACCGGTCGACCCCTGGCTGACCTCGAGCGCGCGGGCTGGAACACCAGCCGATACCGGGCGGAGGCGTCATGAGGACCCGGCACTTCATCGGCATCGACCCCGGCCCGATCCCCGGCATCGTCATGCTGACGCCCCGCGGCTTCGAGACCCGCTACGACGTTGACGTCATCCAGTGCTCTGCCCACACCGCGCCGCTCGTGCTCGAGGCGCTGCTGAGCGACAACCGGGCCGACCTCGGCACTGCGCCCGTCGTCGTGGCGCTGGAGCGCTTCGTCATCGGCAAGACGTCCATGAAGTCCGGCGGCCCGGGTGCGGTCACCCGCGACCTGGTCGGCCAGCTGGAGAACGTCGCGCGCCGGCACGAGGGCGTCTCGATCGCCAAGCGCTCGGCGGCCGACGTGAAGGCCTGGGCCACCGACATCCGCCTGGCTCACGCCGGTCTCCTCGAGCCGACCAAGGGCATGCGCCACGCCAAGGACGCCGCTCGCCACGCGCTGTACGCCGCCGTGAAAGACGGCGGGCTCCCCGACCCCCTCTCCCGAAAGGCACACCGATGACCACGCCCAGCCCCGCAGAGTTCCTCGCCGCGTCGTACCCCGACGACGAGCACGAGGAGCCGATCACCCTCGACGACCTGGTGCACGACCTCGAGCGGCGCGTTACGGCACTGGAGTCCAGCACGCCCACCTGCGATGACCCGGTCTGCTCACCGGAGCAGTCGAACGAGATCGAGGCCACCGGCCTCCGCACCCGCGAGGACTGGCTCGACGAGCACCTGGCTGACCTCGAGGAGAAGCACCGCGTCGTGCTTGAGCTCGTCGGGGAGATCGGCGGCATCGTCAAGAAGTCCACCAGCAAGGTCTCGCTCGAGGTCAAGGCCGCGATCGATGCCTGGGCGGACCCCCAGACCCCCTCCCCGGCGCCGGGTGACGACGCACCCGAGCCTGCTGTTGACGAGGCCGCGGCGGTTGAGATCCAGCCGCAGGACGTCCAGCAGCGCGCCGGGGAGGGCTCGCAGACGATGGGCGGGTTCGACGGACAGCCGACCCACGACGCCGACGTGGAGGCGTGGCGCGCCTACGCCGGGGGCCAGGGCTGGTCTGACGTCGATCACTACAACCGCTCGCAGATCCGCACTCTGCTGGGCATCGAGCAGCCGGCGGGTGCGTGATGGCTACCAGTGAAATCCAGATCCACGTCTGCGATCGCTGCGGAGCTGAGCGGCAGCAACCTGTTCGTCAAGAATTCCCTGCCGACTGGAGCAGGATCAGCCGGCAGCGGGTGGCCGGCGCTGCGCTCGAGCGCTGGGACCTGTGCGGGGGCTGCTCCGCCGGCTTCAGAAGCTGGATTCAGAGCCCTCCTCAAGGTCCGTCGTGACCTGCCTGCTGAGCCATCAAGGCGTCGAGCTCGTAGGCGAGGACCAGCAACTGCTCGGTGAAAGTGGCTACGTCCGTTGCCAGCTCGAGCGTGATGGGGCTGAGCTCGTGGTTAGCGTCGTTGCCGACGTCCTTGATCCGATCGACCCATGGGCGCATCTTGGGCGTGACCAGACCCTGCTCCTGGAGGTGCTCGACCGCTTCGTAGAAGGTCGGGGATCGATCCTTGTCGTTCTTCGCTGGGAGGTCGTGCGCCACGGCGATGTGGAAGAGCAGTTTGCGGCACAGCATCACGGTGGCCGCATAGGCGCCCGAGCCCAGGCAGGTCCGGACCTCAGTCCAGATCTGCAGGTCGAGAGGCGGCAGACCGGCCGGGGTGCGCAACGGCTTCGCCGACGGGCTGACGATCTCGTCGTTCTTGACAGCTCCCTTCAGGCAGGTGACGCAGCGGTACCACCGAGTGCCGCCGCCGCCGCCTTCGTTGACGTAGGCGACGCACAGCGCCTGATTCCCCCCACAGTGAGGACATGGCGTCGACGCCCATGCGCCGGGGACGTCGAAGCTGCCGATCGATTGCGAGTTGTGGAGAGCCTTGAGATTCGATGTCGCGCTCATTACTCGTCGTCACTCGCCCGACGCGGAACCGCCCGGCTGGGGCCCGCCTGCTGCGTGACGGTAGGCCGCGGCCAAGTCCCGGAGGGCCGCGGCCTTGCTGGGTGCGCCGATACCCACGGTGCTCATCGCGCTCACCTGTCGCTTGATCTCGGAGAAGAGGGCAGCCTGCGTGTCAGCGGAGGTGGCCATGTTGGTCCCTTTCGTCTGAGCGGCCCGTCGCCGCTCGCTGTGCCGGACCGTACGCCGACCCCCCGACTTTGGCGAGCCGTCTCATGACCGCCTGCGCCGACAAGGTCGCCTACCTCTCCGAGCACCTGGCCACCAACGCCGCCACGCTGCACGGCTTCGTTCACCCGGACTGTCCCGGGATCGAGGCCTACGCGTGCCCGGACTGCCCCGACTGGCACATCGGCCACCCGCACCGCGGCGCGTCGTGCAAGACCGAGGCGCCCATCCGCCCGAAGTGGCCGAAGAAGCGGCTCTACCGAGCCAACCCCCACACCCAGAACCGTCCCAGAGGAGCAGCGTGAGCATCCCCTACCCCGAGCAGGCCGAGGTCAGCCGATCAGGCCCAGGACTGGCGGCGCACCGCGAAGTAGGTCTGCCCCTTGTGCTGCTTGAACTCGAGCGCGAAGCGGGCGCTGCAGGTTTCACACCAGCCCGTCAGCGAGATGACGTGGCGGCGCCCGATCTGGCCCTCCGGAATCGGGAGGTCGACCGAGTGGTCAGCGCGCACCTGGCCGCTGTCGTCCACGTGGACCGGGAACACCTCGCTGTCCTCCCGCGGCCGACCGGCGACGTATGCGTTGTCGACGTGCACGTAGTCGCCCTTGCAGTGGGGGCAGAGGAGGCGGCTGTCCTCGTCGAACGCGAGGCCCTGGGGCGCGAAAGCAGTCATGGCGTTTTGAACTCCCGTTCATCAGTGTCGCCGGCACCCGCCGGCGAGGTCATCTCCGATTCTACTCCCGAGGAGCACGCCGCGTGAGCGTCCAGCCCCATCAGCCCATGCAGGTCTTCGCGGACCACGTCGCCGACTACGCCT
The DNA here is from genome assembly GCF_001428565.1 of Nocardioides sp. Root190. Classification (GTDB taxonomy): domain Bacteria; phylum Actinomycetota; class Actinomycetes; order Propionibacteriales; family Nocardioidaceae; genus Nocardioides. The sequence continues at coordinate 94,848 of NZ_LMIA01000013.1, forward strand.
TGGCCGGCTGGCCCTGCGTCTTCCCGGTGCCCAGCCAGGAGAAGCACCCGCCGCCGGTCGGCTTCACCGGCGCGGCCGGGCGCGACACCGAGCCCGCGCAGCTCGTCGCGTGGGTTGGCAGCCACCCAGGTCACTCGATCGCGCTGCGGATGCCGGACGGTGTCCTTGGGATCGATGTTGACCAGTACGTGAAGAAAGGTGTCCAGAAGCGCGGAGCCGAGACGCTGGCCGCCTGCGAGCAGCGCTGGGGACCACTGCCGGCGACCTGGTCGAGCACCGCCCGCGGCACCGAGGCTGGCCCGGGGCTGTCCCGGATCATGCTGTTCCGGGCACCGCCCCAGCGCTACGCCACCAAGCTGCAGGGCACCCAGCCCGACGGCACGGTGACCGGCGACATCGAGATCATCCAGCGCCACCACCGCTACACCGTCGTGGCCCCGTCACCGCACGAGGTCGGCGGCGCCTACCGCTGGTACGACCCTGCCGGTCGGCCCGTCGACACTCCCCCGAGGCCCGAGGAGCTCGCCGAGCTGCCCGCCACCTGGGTGCAGGGCCTCCTCGAGCACGCGACCGAGCAGGGACCGGCCGCTGCGGACCATGCCAGCGGTCACGCCCTGCTCGACCAGCTGCTCGACGACTGGCGTCCGGAGTGCGCCGAGATCACCGACGTCCGGCTCATCGCGCTCGAGGAGCTCACCCGGGCCGACGCTGGTTCCCGCCACGACGCGATGACCGCGAGGGTCCACCACCTGGTGCAGATCGCTGCGTCGGGACATGCCGGCTTCGCGAGCGCCGTGCTCGAGCTGCGCACCGTGTGGGACCGGGTCACCGAGGGTGAGGACCGCAGCGCCGAGTTCGACCAGATGCTGCTCACCAGCGCCCGCAAGGCCGTCACGGCCCACGGCGCCGTGCAGCAGCCGAACGAGCCCTGTCTGACCGGTGGCACGGTGCTGCAGATCCAGGCTCCGACGCCGGGCGACGACCGGCCAGCGGACCCCACGCGGCCCGAGCTGATGGGCGTCGAGCCCGACCAGCAGTGGAGCATCCGCAGCTACATCGGCGTCGAGGCGTTCGACCCCTTGGCACAGCTCGACCAGAAGCTCGCCGACCACGTGCTGGCGCGCACCGCGCCAGCGGTTCGGTACGCCTACGACTCCAGGACGTGGCTCATGCGCCTCAACGACCGCTGGGAGACGCGCCGTGAGCTCGCCCCGTGGCTCGTCGCGGAGGTTGCCTGGCTGATGCCTCTCGGCGACCCGACGGCCGAGAAGGGCTCGGACCCCCACACCCGTGCGGCCGTGCGCCAGCGGCTCATGACCAACGCCGGCGCCAAGGCCGTCGCTGGGAAGATCGACGCCCTGGTCGCAGCCGGCACCTACCCCGGCTCGGTCGCCCTCGGTGATCTCGACGCCGACCCGGAGGTGCTTTGGGCAGGAGGTGTGCCGTGGTCCCTGCGGTTCAGCGACACCGTGCCAGTGCTGGCCGAGCACATCGACCCGAACACCCCGCACATGCACAGCTGCGGCGTCACACCGGCCGTCGTACCGACCCCGATGTGGGACGCCTTCGTGGCCGCGGTGTGGCCCGACCCCGGCACCCGGGCGTGGGCGCTGCGCGTGCTCTCAATCGCGTTCACCGGCTACGCCGACCGCGCGCTGCCGGTGCTGCTCGGCGAGACCGGTCGCGGCAAGACCCAGGTCGTCGACCTGCTGATGAGCGTGCTGGGGTCCTACGCCCACGCGGCCAACCCGAAGCTGCTCACCAACACCGGCGCCCACGACACCATCCGCTACTCGCTCAAGGGCCGCAGGTTGTCCTTCATCGACGAGGCACCGGCCGAGAACCGCGCCGGCCAGGAGCACCTCAAGCAGCTCACCGGCGGCGGCGAGATCACCGCCAACCAGATGCACAAGGACCCGATCACCTTCCGGCCCACCCACACCCTCGTGCTCACCGCCAATGACGAGCCGCTGCTCACCGACCCGGCCGTGCGGGCCCGCGTCCGGCTCATCCCGTGCGAGGGCGACCCCGAGCAGGTCCGGGCCAGCCGTGCGGCCATCGGGTCGGTGCGCTCGTCCGGCTGGCGCACCGAAGCGCCCGGAGTCCTGGCCTCGATGCTGCGCGAGGCCGCCGGATGGTTGTCGGACCCCAGCACCGGGTCCATGGCGGCGGCGCCGGAGCACCTGATGTACCTCGCCGAGCACCTCGGCGCCGAGCAGGACCCGGTCACCGTGTGGCTCGAGGAGGAGACCGAGCCTTTCGCAGCCGGCACCCCAAGCCGCGAGCTCTACCAGGCCTTCCGGGCCTCCTGCCAGCGATCAGGCCACCGCAACGACCTGATCCCCACGGAGACCCGCTGGGGGCGCGAGCTTCACCGCCGCGGTTACCCGAGCGTCCACACCAAGAACGGCAAGCGCAGGGCGCTCAGGATTCGCTCCGGCGGCTTCCTGCCCGGTATGCCTGACCCGTCACCCTCCGTGGCCGCTCAGGACGCCAGCACGAATCCGCTGCCGCCTCAGACCGCCCCCGTTCTGTCGACGGGTGACGGGTTGAGCCCCAAAGGTGACGGGTTGGTGACGGGTTTGAACCCCAACCCGTCACCCCTGTTTCCGCAGGTCAACCCCGGTGTTTCTGTGGAGGGTGACGGGTATGACGGGTTGAACCCAACTCTTACACGCACGCACACGCCCGCACACACGCAGGAGCGGCAACCCGGAAGTACCCGTCAACCCGTCACCCCGACTGTGCCAGCGAGCCCCGCGAGGCGCTGCCGCGAATGCGGCGGGACGACTGGCGCGAAGGGGACGCACGACAGCGACTGCGCCATCGGGCTGGCTGCCCAGGCGAAAACCGAGGCGGCCCGGGCGAAGCGGTCCGAGGCAGCAGCAGCGAAGCGTCTGGAGGCGATCGCAGCTGCTGCTGGCGCGAAGGTCAGCCTGCCCGCCCTGCTGACCAGGGACGGCACGATCCGCTCGATCACCCTCGAGCAGGCCGACGCCCTGCTCGCCACCATCACCGGCGAGGACGGAACCGGCGAACTCACGGTCGACGTCGAGCACACGGGCTACCCGATCGGGCACCGCCACTACGCACTGCGCACGATCCAGCTCGGTGACGAGAACCTCGCTGTGGTCCTTGACCACGAGGGTCCCGATGCCTTCGCGCACGACGAGATCGCTCGCCGGCACCTCGCTGCGGCCCGCGTCCTGCACGCCCACTCCGCCAGCGCTGACATCGTGCCGCTGGCCGTGGCCGGCCTGGTCGAGGCCGAGGAGGCGTGGAGCCGGATGGTCGATACCGGCACGCTCGCCAAGATCGCCGACCCCGCCCTGACCGGCAACAGCGACGACCTCAAGGGCCTGGCCAAGTCGATGCTCGGAGACCTCGCGCTCGCCCCCACCGCGGACGCAGCCAGGGCCGAGCTGTTCAGGGCCGGCAAGTGGAAGACCGACATCGAGGTCACCCACGAGATCGAGCAGTCTGGATGGGCCCAGGTAGACCACCACAGCGAGACCATGGCCCGCTACGACGGAGCCGACGTGCTCGACTGCGCGGCCCTCGCGCGGCGGCTCCCGGCGCTCGAGCCCGAGCAACTGCACCGCGAACGGACGGCGCAGCGGATGACCGCGCGCGTGGCACACACCGGCTTCCGGTTCGTGCCCGAGCAGATCGACCGCCTCCACGAGGAACACGCGACCGCCAAGGCCCAGCTTGCCGCCCTGATCCCGGTGGAGAACCCCGGCAGCAACACCCAGCTCGGCGGCATGCTCACCGCGATGGGTGCCGCGTTGCCTCGCACCAGCACCGGCAAGCCCTCGGTCGCCAAGGGCGTGCTCGAGCCGATCGCCGGCCCTCGCGGGTCCGAGCGCACTTGGGCAACCGAGGCGATCAGCGACGTCCAGCACCTGGCGCGGGTGATCCTCGACTGGCGGCACGCAGACACCGCGCTCAAGCTATTCCTCGACCCCTGGCGCGACATGGTGCACAACGGGGACGGCCGTGCCCGCTCGACCGTGCACACCCTCGGCGCTGACACCGGACGCATGTCCTCGGTCCGGTTCAACCTGCAGCAGATCAGCCGCGAAGGCGGCATGCGCGCGTGCATCTCTGCCGACCCCGGGCACCTGCTCATCACCGCCGACTTCGCCTCGGTCGAGATCCGGGTAGCAGCGGCCCTGAGCCAGGACCAGGCACTGATCGAGATGCTGCTCAACGGCGTGGACCTTCACGCCGAGATCGCCAAGCTCGTGTGGGGCGCCAGTTTCACGAAGTCCAACCGCTACATGGCCAAGCGCAAGGTCTTCGGCCGGATCTATGGCCAGGGAGTCGAGGGCATGGCCCGAACGGACGGCGCCGGGGTGGACGTGGCTCGCAGCGTCATCTCAGCCATGGACGCGATGACGCCCGGCCTGACCCAGTGGAGTCACATGATCCGCGGCGGTGTCGAAGCTGGGCGGACCCGCTACCCGACGTACGCCGGTCGCGTGATCCACCTGCCCAAGATCGCGCCTCACGCCGGCCCGAACTACGCCATCCAAGGCACCGCTCGCGAACTCCTGATCGACGCACTCCTGCGCTGGGAGCAGACCCCTTGGGGCCACTGCACGCTGATGCCGGTACACGACGAGATCCTCGCGATGGTGCCCGAGAGCGAGGCTGCGGAGGCGACCGAGGCGCTGAAGGCGTGCATGGCCACCGAGCTCTACGGCGTCCCGATCGTGGCCGAGGCCGACGAGCCGAGCTTCGAGTGGAAGGACTCAGCTTGAGCACCCCGACCTGCCAGCACTGCCGCTGCGAGACGACCGACGATCTCGCGCTGTGCCCTCGTTGCCTGCGCACCGGCCGGCACGCCTTGAGCAACATCGCGGCGTACTACGCCGACCTCGATCGCGTCCCGACCGGCGGCGCGCCAAGGCGCAGCAGGAGCGCGACCCCGGACCCGACAGCGGTCGCAGCTGCGGCCATCGTGCTCGACCCGGTCACGGCCGCTGACGCCGACGCGACGAACACGCTGCGGACGTGGGCGCGGGCGCTGGTCGACGACCGGCCCGGCATCAGCCCGCCGCCGGCACGAGTCCCCGAGCTCACCGCCTGGCTCGCCGAGCACCTGGCCTCAGTGGCCACGCTGCCCTGGGCCGGCGACCTGAACCGCGACCTGCTCGGTGTCGAGCGACTGCTGAAGCGGGTGGCCGAGCGGGCGCGCACCGGGAACTACCTCGGTACCTGCGGCCATGACCTGGACGAGCAGCCGTGCCTGCAGCCGCTGTACGCCAGCCACGACGAGCGCTGGGTCACCTGCCGATGCGGCATGCGCTGGGACGTGGGCGTACGACGCCAGCAGCTGGTGCGAGCAGCCGAGGACGAACTGGCCCCGGTGGCCGTGATCGCGCGTCTCGCCGCCGTGTTCACGGGCGAGGTGAGCGTGGGCCGGCTCGAGGTGCGCATCCGGCAGTGGAGTGCGAGGGGCAAGGTCACCCACGTCACGACGAAGGTCATCGACGGCAGGCCGCGCAAGGTCTACCGAGTGGGCGACGTGCTCGACCTGTTGACCTCGGACACGCCGAGTCGGGGTGCGCGGTGAGCAGTCGTGCTACGGTTTGTCACGTCCAACTGTTGGTGGCAAACCCTGCCCTGAACACGTTGGACGTTCTGCATTTCAGGGGCGCCCACCGTGGCTAAGCCCAGGTACGGCTGGTCTCATCAGCAAGAGCGCGAGCAGTGGCGGGCCGTGGTGGCTGCAGGCCAGGCCTACTGCGCTGAGCCTGTGTGCTTGATGCGATCGCGGTTCATCCCGCCGGCCCTCGCCCCGACGCAGCTCTGGCACGTGTGCCATGACCCGAGTGGCCAAGTGGTCATCGGCGTGGGGCACCGCAGGTGCAACCTCGCGGAGGCAGCGCGCCGGGGCAACCGGATGCGCCGCCGGCGCCCGCCCCGCGCCCAAAAATCGGGCCGCTGGGTGATCTGAGCTCGACCCCCGGGGCCCCTCGGAAGTTCAGGCCGAGGCCTTCCTGACCGCCGCCGTCTTGCGGCTTCTCTCTCCGACCCATCAGCCCGATCGTCTCGGGACACCGAGGAGGTACCGGGTGCCGTCGTACACGCTGGAGTGCGGCTGTGGCTGTGGCACGTTCGAGGCCAAGAGCCCGCGGGCCCGCTGGAAGACGCCCGGGTGCAAGAAGCGCGCCCAGCGCGAGGCCGCCGGCACCGCAGGCGCTGACCCGACCGCTGGCCTGAAGCCGGAGGACCCGCTGGTCACGGCCGTGCGCAAGGACCTCGCCGCAGCGAACCAGCTCGAGACCGTCGACGGGCAGATCGCGCTGCACCTGGCCAAGCAGGTCAAGGCCGCCACCGGCACCGCTGCCGGCTCGCTCGCCAAGGAGCTGCGCCAGGTGCTCGACCGCATCGGCGCGACGCCGGCCCCTACTCCGGCCGGCGACCAGCCGAAGACGGCCGAGGTCGAGGACGACGAGGTAACCGAAGCCAGGAGGCGACGTGAGGCCAAGGCCCGCGAAGCGGCTGATCGAGCCTGACTTCTGGACGTGCCCGCACGGCGTTCGGCAGCGCCCCGAGCCGTCGCTGACCTACGGGCCCGAGGTCGCGGAGGTCTGCGCCGCAGCCGGCTACGAGCCGGACGCCCAGCAGGAGCTCGGCCTGGACATGATCTTCGCGATCCGCCCCGACGGCTCGCCAGCCACGTTCGAGTTCTGCGTGATCTGCTCGCGGCAGAACCTCAAGACCGGGCTCTTCCTGCAGACCGTCATCGGGTGGCTCTACGTGCTCGACGTGCCGGAGATCGTCTGGTCCGCCCACGAGATGTCGACGACTCGCGCGGCACAGCGCGACCTCGCGAACCTGCTGCGCGCGGCCCCGAGCCTGCAGAAGCGGATGCTCGCCCAGAAGAACGAGGGCATCTACGACGCCAACGGCGAGGAGCGGATCGAGCTCGCCAACGGCCAGACGATCTGGTTCAAGGCCCGAACCCGCGACGGCGGTCGCGGCCTGGGCAAGCCCAAGCTGGTGCTCGACGAGGCCTTCGCACTGAAGAAGTCGATGATGGGCGCGGTCATCCCGATTCTGCTGGCTCAGCACGAGCCGCAGGTGCTTTATGGCTCCTCGCCCGGCAAGGCCGACAGCGAGCAACTGCGCGACCTCCGCGAGCGCGGCCGCAAGCATCTCTCGCCGACGATGACGTACCTCGAGTGGGGCGGCAAGCCGCTCCCGCCGTGCGAGGACGAGAAGTGCCAGCACCCGAAGACCGGCCTCGAGCAGGGCGCGCCGTGCGTGCTCAACCGCATCGAGATCATCGTCGAGCGCAACCCGGCGACGGCGACGGGCCGGATGCCGATCGAGAACCTGGCCAACGTCCGCCAGGCGATGCCGACCGACGAGTGGCGCCGCGAGTGCATGGGCGAGTGGGAGGAGCCGGCATCCGCTGGCGCCACATCGATCTTCCCGAACTGGTCCGACGGAATCGGCGAGCCGATCGAGCTGCCCGAGACCCCGGCCGCAATCGGCATCGCGGTGTCGGTCAGCCGGGCCTGGGCCTCGATCGCCGCGGGCTCCCCCGTCGAGGTGCTCGAGGACCCCGACGACCCCGAGTCCGAGCCCGTCGAGCGCTCCTACGTGGCCCCGGTCGACCGCCGCGAGGGAGTCGGCTGGCTTGTGGCCGAGGTGAAGCGCATCCAGGACGCCACCGACTGCGTTGTGGTCATGGACTCCAAGGGCCCAGGCAAGAGCCTCATCAAGGACTTCGAGGAGGCCGACGTCGCGCTCGAGCTCATCGACGTCGACGAGGTCGCCGAAGCCACGGCGCGCTTCTCGGACAAGGTCCGCGAGACCCGCCTGCTGCACCCCGAAGCCGCCGAGCTCGACGAGGCCGTCGAGGGCGCGGTGTGGCGCTACTACAACGACCGCCCGCTCGTCGGGCGCCGCCAGTCCGGCGGCGAGGTCGACATGCTCGAAGCGGCGATCCTCGCCGACTACGGCGCCGGCAAGTACGGCGCAATCACTCTCGGCTGAGGAGGCCCCATGAGCACCACCACCAGCGCACCGAAGCCCGGAGTCGGCCCCCTGGTCGAGCTCCTCGGCGTGCTCGTGGTCGTGCTCGGCGCCGGCTTCATCGTGGCCGCAGCCGCCCAGGTCTCCACCGCCCTGGCCTGCCTGGCCGCCGGCGTCTTCCTGATCGTGGGAGGCATCGTTGCGGTCTACGTCGCCGCGGTGCTCGAGGCCAAGCCCCCGGCGAAGGCCGCGCCGTGACCGTCTTCGGAAGCGTGCGAAGCGCACGCGCACCTCGGGCCGCGGTGGCCGCAGAGAACCCTGCGGTGCCGCTGACGGACACGACGCTGCTCGACGCGCTGGGCATCAGCAAGAACCTCAGCGGCACCAACGTCACCGAGATCACCGCGCTCGGCGTGCCGGCGGTCTGGCGCGCCATGCAGGTCAGTTGCAACGTGCCGGCCGCGCTCCCGCTGCACGGCTACCGCGAGGTCGAGAACGCCCGGGTTCGCGCGGTCGGACACAGCGCCCGGCTGCTGGACGACCCGCACCCCGACATGACGCCGTTTGAGCTGTGGCAGACCGCGTTCTTCCACAAGCGCGGCTGGGGCAACGCCTACCTGCGCAAGCTGCGCAACCCGCTCGGACAGGTGGTCGAGCTGTGGCCGATCTACCCGAACCGGGTCAAGGTCGGCCGAGAGTCCGAGGGCGGACGCAAGGTCTACTCGATCGACGGCGGCCGTGAGGTGCTTTCAGACAACGAGATCCTCCACCTGCCCGGGCTCGGGTACGACGGGATCTGCGGCGTCTCCCCCATCCGCGCGGCCCGCGAGTCGATCGGCATGGCACTGGCCGCGCAGGAGTACGGCGCTCGGCTCTTCGGCTCCGGCTCGCTCGCCACCGGCGTGCTGCAGACCGAGCAGCGCCTCACCCAGCGCCAGGCGGACCAGCTCGCCGCGCGGTGGAAGGACAAGCGCACCGGTCTCGAGTCCGCACACGGAACCGTCGTGCTCGACAAGGGCGCCACCTTCCAGCAGCTCTCCATCAACCCCGACGACGCGCAGTTCCTCGAGTCACGTCGCTTCCAGGTCGTCGAGGTCTGCCGCTGGTTCGGCATCCCCCCGTTCCTGATGTTCGAGACCGAGAAGTCCACCAGCTGGGGCACCGGCCTCGAGCAGCAGGCGCTCGGCTGGGTGAAGTTCGACCTCGGCCCCGAGCTCACTGCGATGGAGCAGCGCTTAACCAAGCACGTGCTGCGCCCGACGCCGATCTACGCGAAGTACGCGCTCGAGGGCCTGCTCCGCGGCGACTCGGCAGCCCGGGCCGCCTTCTACAAGTCCATGTGGGAACTCGGCGCGCTGTCGACCAACGAGATCCGCGCCTACGAGGAGCAGTCTCCGGTCGAGGGCGGCGACGTGCGCTACCGACCCCTCAACTTCGGCGAGCTCGGCACCACCGACAACGGCAGCACCGACGAGTCAGCGCCGGCCGCCCCCGACCGCCCAGAGCCCGCGCGCCCCGCACAGCTCGCCCCCGTACCCACGATCCAGGAGGAGCGCTATGCGTGACATCCCCGGCCTGATGCCCCTGCTCAACCGCGCCTCGGCCCGCGCCGAGGAGCACCCGCGCTACCGCTTCCACGGCCGCCGGTCACCCGCCAACCGGCAACTGACCCCGGTGCGCGCTGAGGTGCCGGGCGGGAACATCACCGACGGCGTCGCAACCCTGCGCCTCTACGAGCCCATCGACTCCTGGGGTGCCCCGTGGGGCGTGTCGGCCCTGGAGTTCCTGGACGCCCTCGACCAGGTGCCGAGCGATGTCGACGAGATCCGCCTGCACATCAACTGCCCCGGCGGGGAGGTGTGGGAGGCCCTGGCGATCCTGAACAACCTGCGCGAGCACGCGGCTCCCGTCACCGCGATCGTCGACGGCATCGCCGCCTCGGCGGCAAGCTTCATCGCCTGCGCCGCCGACAAGACCATCATGCGGCCCAACAGCCAGCTGATGATCCACGACGCATGGGGCATGTGCGTCGGCAACGCCGGCGACATGCACTCGACGGGCGACCTTCTCGGCCAGATCAGCGACAACATCGCCGCGGTCTACGCCGACAAGTCCGGGGGCAGCACCGAGGATTGGCGCGCGATCATGCTCGACGAAGGCTGGTACGTCGCCCAGGAGGCGGTCGACGCCGGGCTCGCCGACGTGGTCGAGGGCGCCCAGATCGACGGGGACCCCGCCGCCGCCTTCGACCTCAAGGGCGCCGGGATGAAGTTCGCCGGCCGAGCAGAGGCCCCGGCCCCGAAGATCCCCAAGCCTCCGCGGCAGCAGGCCCCCGCCCCTGCGGAGGACGCCGACGACCGCCAAGCCCGCTTCCACGCGCTGCGGGAGCGGCGCCACCAGAAGCGAGCGGGCTGATCAACGACTCTCCCGTCCAGCACAGGGCTGGCCAGGAGCACGACCCGCCGCGTCCGCGTGCGGGCAATCCGCAACGCGGAAGAGAGGAAGCCGACCATGGCATCGAGCAAGGAGCTGCGTGAGCAGCGCGCCGGCATCTGGGAGCAGATGAAGGCGATCATGGCCGCCCCCGCCGGCGAGGGCGACAAGCTGTCGGCCGACCAGGAGCAGACCTACGACCGTCTCGAGACGTCGTACGACAAGCTCGACGTGGACATCGAGCGCCAGGAGCGCTTCGAGGCCAACGACGCGGCCAACTCCAAGGTCGACCGCTCTGGCGTCGTCGCCCCGAGCGACGAGGTCGACGACGAGGAGTTCGCCAAGGGCTACACCGAGGCCTTCAACCGATGGATGCGCGGCGGCATGAACGTGCTCGGCCACGACGACCAGCGGGTCCTTGCGTCCGGCTTCGTCAAGGACGACGCCATCCGCAACGCCCAGGGCGTCGGCACCGGTGCTGCCGGCGGCTACGCCGTCCCCCCGGCGTTCCGCCAGAAGGTCGTCGAGAAGCTGCGTGCGATGGCCTCGATGCGGCAGTACGCCGAGGTCATCACGACCGAGACCGGTGCCACCCTGCCGTGGCCCACGGAGGACGACGCCACGGAGGGCGCCATCCTCGGCGAGAACACCGCGGCCTCGGAGCAGGACCTCGAGCTGGGCACCAACGACATCGGCTCGTACATGTACCACTCCAAGATCGTCCGCACCTCGCTGCAGCTGATCCAGGACAGCTTCTTCGACATCGACGACTGGCTGTCGACCCGCCTGGCCCGCCGCATCGCTCGGGTCCAGAACCGGCACTTCACCGTGGGTACCGGCACCGGTCAGCCGGACGGGCTCATCACCTCGGCGCCCGTGGGTGTCACGGCCGCGGCGATCGCTGCCGTGACCTACGACGAGCTCGTCGACCTCACGGAGTCGCTGGACGCCGCCTACACCGAGGGCAACGACAACCTGCGGTTCATGTACAACCAGAAGTTCCGCAAGGGCCTGCGCAAGCTCAAAGACGGTAACCAGCGCCCCCTGTGGGAGCCGTCCATGCAGGCCGGCACGCCGGCGCTCCTGATGGGCTACCCGGTCGCGATCAACAACTACGTCCCGGAGCCGGCGGCCGGGGCGAAGACGGTCGCCTTCGGCGACTTCCGCGAGAGCTACCTCATCCGAGACGTCTCCGACTTCGCGCTCCTGCGGCTCACCGAGCGGTATGCCGAGTTCCTGCAGGTCGGATTCCTGGGCTTCCAGCGCTCTGACGGCACCCTGCAGAACTCCAGCTCGGTGCGCACGCTGCAGCAGGCCGCGGCCTGATCGTCACGGCTCCGGCAGGCCCGGCCTCGACGCCAGGCCTGCCGGAGTCCCCAGCACCACCACCGCACCGAAGAAGGGACATCGCCATGGCGACCAGCACCAGCAAGCCGAAGACCACCGACATCGACACGGCCAACACCGCCGTCAAGCACGAGGGCGACCACGACCGCGTGCAGATGCTCTCCCTGCGCGCCGACGGCACTCCGGACCAGCACAACCCGGAGATCATCGGCGACAAGGAGGCCGCCGTGAAGGCGGCCCAGGAGCAGTTCAAGCAGCAGGCGGTCTCCGCAGCCGACGCCAAGAACGCCGGTGACGGCGGCTCGACGGTCGAGGACGCTCCCCAGGACCCGACCATCGAGGCGGCCAAGGCCGAGCACGACAAGGTCGCCGCCGCGGCCGAGAAGGCCGCCGAGAAGGTCGTCAGCGCTCTCCACGAGGGCTGACCCCCAGCGCCGCTCGCCCTGCGCCCCGTTCCGCGGGGCGAGCGGCTCCCCCACCTCTTCGAGTCCAGGAAGGCACCGCCGTGGCCGTCACCAAGGAACAGCTCCGCACCGAGGTCGGTGCCGGACCTGGCGACGACGCACTGCTGGAGCGCTGCCTTGCCGAGGCCGTGGAGGACATCACGACGTACCTCGCCGACAACGACGTGCTCGACACCGACCTCCCGCCGACCGTCCTGGACCGCGCGGTACGGGTCGCCGCCGCGGACGCCTTCCACACCTCGAAGGCTCCCAACGGCATCGCCAACCAGGAGTTCGACGTCGGCAACGGTGAGATCTCCTCAACGCCGATCCGCGTCAGCCGCGATCCGCTGCGCGGGGCCCGCAGGGTGCTCGAGCTCTACGTGGGGCCGGTGATCGCATGAGCGCGCTCTCCCAGCTCCGGACCGAGCTGCGCGACAAGCTCACCGAGGCAGACCTCTTCGCCTTCACCATCGTGCCGGAGAAGGTCACGCCGCCGTTCGTCTACGCGGCCCCCGACGAGCCGTACATCAGCTTCGAGGCTGGCGCCGACCTGGCCTTCGGCGAGGCCGTGGTCCGCCACCGCCTCGGCCTGGTGGTGGCCGCCGGTGTCAACGAGGTCGAGGCCGATGCGCTCGACGAGCTGCTGCTGAAGGTCCTCGCCATCGACTTCAGTCCTCACGTCATCGACACGGTTGACGAGCCGGGCCAGATCCGCGTCAACCAGCAGACCCACCTCGCCGCCGCCGTACACCTCTCGGTGGCCGTCAACCTTCTGGAGGCTCCGTGATCACCATCGAGGACACCCTCAAGCACCTCGCCGAAAACAGCATCGCCGGCGCTTGGGACGACGAGCGGGTGACCGCTGTGCTGGCCGCTGAGCGCGCCGCACAGCGCTCGGTGCTCGACCTCCCCTCCCCGCGTCCGGCCGAGGCCGACGAGGCACTCCTGGCCCGCGTGGTGCACAACCTGACCACCTCGACGTCGAAGACCGTCGAGCGGATCGGAGTCCAGGGAGACGGTGTGCGCGAGCTCGAGCAGCGCTGGAGCCGCCGGCGCCGTGCCGAGCCGGTCGAGGACTCCTCCCCCAAGCCTCGCCGCAAGCGCGCGGCGAAGAAGACGGCTGCCACGCCGGCCGACACCAACAAGAAGGAGAACCGCTGATGGCCGCCATCGGAACGCGCAAGCTCAAGCTGGAGATCGACGGGACGAACTACACCCCGCAGGTCTCCAACGTCCGCATCACCTCGGGCGAGGCCGACTCGGACTTCGTCACCTTCGAGGACGCCGCCAACGGCGGAGCCCGGGACTACGCCCTCGTGATCACGCTCGTGCAGGACGCCGCGGCGGGCACGCTGTGGCGCGAGATCTTCGACAGCGCCGGCACCGACGTGCCCTACACGGTGATGCCCTACGGCAACGCAGCGCCGACCGCCGGCGAGCCGCACTTCGAGGGCACCGCCACCATCACCGAGCCCGACGGTGACCTGCTCGGTGGCGAGGCCAACAAGTCCAACACGGCGAAGATGACTATCGAGGTCACCTTCCCCTGCACCGCCAAGCCGACTCTGGTCTCGGCCTGAGAGCCGCCTGACCCATGAGCGAGTACGTCAGCATCCGGATCGACGGCCTGAACGGCGTCGTGCGGGATCTGATCGCCATGGGTCTCGAGGTCGAGGACCTCAAGGGAGCGTTCTCCGAGATCGCCCGGTTCGGCGCCATCGTGGCCGCACGCCACGCACCGCGCCGGACCGGGCGCCTCGCCGGAGACATCCGCGGCAACCGGGCACGCAACAAGGCCGTTGTGGCGGCCGGCCGGACGGCAGTGCCGTACGCCGGCCCCATCAACTACGGCTGGGCCGCCCGCGGCATCCAGGCATCGGGCTTCATGCAGCGAGCCGACGACGAGCTGCAGCCCTACGCCCTACGCGTCCTCGAGCAGAACATCAACGCCAGCATCCGCGCCCGCGGGCTGGCCTGAGCACCGAACGGAACGGATCACCATGAGCACCAGCACCGCAACGCCACCGGCCGAGACCGCCGACGACAGCGCCTCGACCAGCACGAAGGTCTCCTTCTCCGAGACGGTCGCCAGCCTCACCGGCCACGAGGAGATCGCCATCGAGGAGCGATTCGGCGAGCCGATCGGCCGGTTGATGGCCTCGGCTCTCTCCAAGGCCGGCCGGGCCCTGCTCTTCGTGGTCGAGACGCGCACCGGCACGAAGGCCGCCGAGGCCCACAAGACCGTGATGGCCATGCGTCTGGACGAGGTCAACGCGCGGTTCTTCGACGACGACGAGGACGACGACGCCGACGAGGACACGGACAGCCCCGAGGGAAAAGACGAATCGCCCTCCGCCTGAGGGCCTACGACCAGGCGGCCTGGTGCTTGATGACTCGACAGTCGGTCGACATCTACCGGTCGCTCACCCGCCTCGAGCGGGACGCATTTCTCGATCTCGTGACGACGCCCAACAGGAGGTGACCAGTGGCCGGACCAATCCGCATCGCGATCCTCGCCAACGGTCGCCAGGCGCGCCGTGAGACCGAGCTCGTGGCCAGCGCGTTCGAGCAGCTCGGCAGTGTGGTCAAGGGCATCGGCCTTGGCCTCCTCACCGGTGGAATCGCAGGCTTCGCTGCCAGCGCGGTTGACGCCGAGCGGAAGTTCTCGACCTCGATGCGGCTCATCCAGGCATCGACCGGAGCCTCGAGCGAGCAGATCAAGCTGCTGAACAACGAGGCGGTCCGGCTCGGCCAGGACACTTCGTTCTCCGCCGGCGAGGCCGCCGACGCCATGCTCGAGCTCGGCAAGTCCGGCCTCAGCACGGCGAAGATCATGGCTGCGGTGCCCGAGGTGATGAACCTCGCTGCGACCGAAGGCCTCGACCTGGCGCAGGCAGCGGGGATCGTCACCTCATCGCTCGCGCAGTTCCGCCTCCGGGCCAACCAGTCCTCCGTGGTGGTCAACGCCCTCGCCGGAGCCAGCAACGCCTCGCGCTCCTCGGTCGCCTCGCTCGGCGAGTCCCTGAAGCTGGTCGGCTCCGCCGGCGCGGGCATCGGCCTCTCGGTCAACGAGACCGCCGCGGCGCTCGCGGCCCTCAGTGATGCCGGCCTTGACGGCTCCGTGGCAGGCACGTCGCTGGCCGCCGTTTTCAACCGGCTCGTCCCCCAGACCGACCGAGCCCGCACAGCGATGTCGGAGCTGGGCCTCAACTTCGTCAAGAGCAACGGCGACTTCAAGAACATCGTCCAGATCGCCGGAGAGCTGCAGGGAGCACTCGGCAAGGTCCGAGGCGAGGCCAATCGGAAGACGAAGATCAGCGCGATCTTCGGCAACGACGCCTCGACCATCGCCGCCGTCAACGCGCTGGTCAACGCCGGCGCCGACGGCCTCAAGGACTACACCCAGGCCACCAAGGACCAGGGCGCCGCGCAGAAGCTGGCGACCGCGCGCATGTCCGGCACCGAGGGAGCCCTCGAGCGCTTGGCGGGCTCGGTCGAGACCGCGAAGCTCCGACTCGGCCAGGAACTCGCGCCGGCCGTTTCCGCTGGTGCGGACGCCCTCGACGACAAGCTGGTACCCGCGATGGAGGCCGGCATCAAGGCCGGCAAGGACATCGCGCGCGCCCTCGTCCCCGCGGCGAAGGAGATCACCGAGGCCCTGAGCAACCTTGCGGGCGAGGGCGACGTCGTCGCTCGGGTCTTCGACGATGTCTTCCTTCCTGCTCTCGAGACCACTGCTGACGCAGTCGCTGGACTGGTCAACTTCGTCGACGAGCTGCCGGGACCGATCAAGGACATCGGCGTCCAGGTCGGCATCGCCGCCCTCGTCATGCCCCGACTCGCGGCCGGCTTCGGTCTCGTGCAGGCCCGAGCGACAGCGGCGGGGGTCTCGATGCTCACGTTCGGTCAGAAGCTCGCTCAGAACCGCGCAGCCATGACCTACGCGACCGGCGCCATCGGCAAGGCGCAGGCAGCGCTGCACGGCTTCGGCGGCGCCGCTCGAAGCGTCGCCGGCATTGGCGGCATGCTGGCGCTCTCGCAGGGTATGAGCTCGACCAACGACAAGACCAAGGTCCTCATGACCACACTGGGCGCTGCCGCGTTCGGGTTCTCGGTAGCAGGTCCATGGGGTGGGGCCCTCGTGGGCGCGGCCGGCCTGTTGATGAGCCTCAAGTCGGCTACCGGCTCCGCCGAAAAGGCAGCCAAGGACAGCCAGACGACGTGGGAGAACTACGCCGCAACCCTGGACAAGGTGACGGCCGCGACCACTGCCGCAACCCGCGAGATGATCGCCCAGGACCTGCAGAACTCAGACCTGCTGAAGTCCGCCGCGGAGTTCGGCGTGTCGAAGCAGACGCTGGTCGACGGCATTCTCGGAGAGAAGAAGGCCCGCGGCGAGCTGACGGGAATCCTGAAGGACCAGCGGTCCGCCATCGAGGCGCTGAAGGCCGACCCTCGCGCCAACGAGCAGAGCCTCACCGGCAAGGCGATTCAGCAGGAGATCGCGGATCGCAAGCGGCTGGTCAAGGGCATCGAGAGCGAGACCGGCGAACTCCGTGAGGCCACCAAGGCGACCATCGAGCTCGCCGCGATCGCCAACCGGATCCCCGAAGAGGTCCAGACCAAGATCACGTCGAACGCGGTCCAGTCCGCCCGCGACATCGCGAACCTGGCCGTCTCCTACAAGCTCACGCCGAAGCAGATCAAGACCGTGCTCCAGCTGACCGGGGCCGAGGCCTCGGTCAAGAAGATCCAAGCGATCGCGCGACGGATGACCGAGCTCGCTCCCGAGGCAAAGAAGGAGGGTGCGAAGGCCGGCAAGGCGCTCAGCGACGGCGTGGGCACCGCGCCCAAGCCGAACCTCGCGGGGTTCCGCGGTGCGCTCTCTGGCCAGATCAACACTCTGGTGGGGACGGCCCGCACTGGCGGTGACCGTGTGGGCAGCAACCTCGGCTCTGGCATGTACGCCGGGCTCGGTCGGTGGATCAGCCCCATCGCCGCACGCTCCGCGGGCATGGTGTCGGCTGCCATCAAATCGGCCCAGACCGCGGGGCAGATCCAGTCCCCGTCACGGAAGACCCGCTACCTGGGCGAGATGCTCGGCGAGGGCCTGGCAGCGGGTCTCCGCGCCTCACAGCCCCGGGCACGGACCGCTGGGCAGCAGCTGATGGACTCGGTTCTCGCGGGCGTCGTGAAGGGCTCGGCCGGAGTCGACGCCGCGCTGTCGAAGATCACCGCGCAGATCGAGAAGTCGATCACCGGCAAGAAGCAGACCGCGCGCGAGAAGGCCCTGCTGAAGCGGTACGCCTCGCAGTACAAGGCGCTGCGCGACAACGCCAGGGCGCAGGACCGGGTCAACGCCCGGCTCGAGGCGGCCCGCGACAAGCTCAAGCTCCTGACCGAGGAGTACAAGGACTACGCCGCCACGATCAAGACCGCGATCACCACCACGGGCGACGTCACGCAGCTCGGCCGCAGCGACGACGGCACGGTCTCGATCACGACCCTCTTGACCGAGCTCAAGAACAAGGTGGCCAACGCCCAGCGCTTCGCCCTGCTGATCCAGGACCTCACGAAGAAGGGACTCTCCCGAGCATCCATCCAGCAGATGCTCGACGCGGGCCCGGAGGCCGCCCTCGCCACGGCTGAAGCGATCGCCTCCGGTGGTGCCGCGGCGATCACCGAGATCAACGCACTCCAGGCACAACTCGCCCTGACCGGCTCCCAGCTCGGCAACGCGATGGCGGACAAGTACTACGGCGCCGGCGTGCAGGCCGCCCAGGGCATCGTGCGGGGGCTGGAGGCGGAGGCCAAGACCCTCGACGCCGCCGCCGTACGCCTGGCGAACAGCTTGGTCGCGGCTGTGAAGAAGGCCCTAGGCATCCGGTCGCCCTCGCGCGTGTTCGCTGGCATCGGTGCCAACGTCACCAAGGGACTCGACGAGGGCATCGACGACAGCTACGTGCAGCGGGTCGGCAGGAGTGCGGCGACGTCGCTGCAGAAGGGCTTCGGCACACCGGCACTCGACACCTACGCCAAGCGGGCCGGCTTCGCTCAGGACCAGCCAATCCGCGTGGAGCTCCGGCTGACCGCCGAGCAGATTGACCGACTCTCGCGGGGTGCCTCGCTTCAGGCGGACCTCGACTACGCCCGATCCAACGGCGTGCGCGGGGTGACGTTCTGATGGCCCAGCAGTTCAAGACTGTCGACTTCGTCCGCCTCGAGGTCGAGACCGACACCGACGGCCTGTCCAACATGCTGCAGAACCCCTCCGGCGAGCTGGGCGGGTGGGGCTGGGTGACGCCGCTCGGCAGCTCGTTCATGCAGGCCTTCAGCGGGCAGCTCGGATTCGTCAACCTCCTGGCGGGTGCGTCGTACTTCTACTCCGAGGCCATGCCCATCAACGCAGGCCAGTGGGCGTCAGCGTCATGGGTCGCGCTGTCCGGGCAGATCGGCCTTCCCCCGAGCAACGTCCCGGGCGGCTGGTTCCGTGCCCGGTTCGAGTGGCTCGACGCGAGTCAGGCCGTCCTGTCTGCCGCACCGCAGACTCCCTACCTCGCGCGGAACGGTGGTCGCACGACTCTCGCGCCGGCGCAGGCTCCCGCATCGACTGCCTACGTCCGTCTGAGGTTCGACCTGTTCGCCACGAACACCGGGACGAATCACGTCGGCGCGCACACGTTGAACTTCAACGAGGCAACGGTCGCCAAAGCAGCCACGTCGGATGAGCTCGGCTCGTTGCGGGTCAACTTGGTGACGAACCCGTCGTTCGAGACCAACACGACCGGATGGCTCGCCTCGACCGCAACCCTGGCGAGCAGCACCGACTTCGCGGCTGTCGGATCCCGGAGCCTCAAGGCGACGAAGACGAGCAGCCCAGGCTCGCCTGTGACCGTCCGGAGCGACCCGATGTTCCCGGTCGTCGGCAACACGTCCTACACGCTGCAGGCTCGCTTCCGGCCGACGGTCGCCGGGCGAAGCGCGAGCTTGGTCGCGAACTGGTACAACGGCGCGACCTTCGTCTCCTCAAGGACGATCTCGGCCGCCGCCGCTGCGAACGCCTGGTCGACTTTGTCGAACACCGTCATCAGCCCACCGACCGCGACCTTCGTGCAGATCTGGGCAGTGCTGGAGGGCCCGTCTGGGATGCCATTGACGGAGGTCTGCTATTTCGACGCGGTGATGCTCGAGCAGGCCTCGACGGTCGAGGCCTACTTCGACGGCTCCACGGCCGACGCCGGCGGGTGGGAGTACGACTGGACCGGCGCGGCGAACGCGTCGACGTCGACAGCGATCTCGAGCAACCTGCCCTACATCGCGCCGGTGTCGTACTTCGACGTCCTCCCCGACTCGCACCAGATCCGGATCTCCCGCGAGGGGCTTAACGTGGGCCGTCTCGGCGCCACCATCCTTTCCAGCGAGCTGGACCCATCGCAATCAACCCTGATCCGCCCGGGCAAACGCGCGCGACTGTCGAGTCTGGTGGACGGCGGCTGGGAGACGATCCTGGGCGGCAAGCTGCTCGAGGCCGACGTCACCTACGAGCTCAAGGACCCGAAGGTCCCAGAGAGCAAGCGCGCCCGGATCGAGGTCGTGATCGTCGACCCCACTCAGATCCTCGCCAACGCCGGCCGCCCTGAGGGCGTCGCAACGATCCCCGCACTGCCCTTCGTGCTCGAGGGCGCAGGCGTCCCATGGTCGGTCAACGGATCCGGCAACCAGATCGCGACCGCCCCGGTGACGACCTATAACGAGTCTGCCAAGGCCCTCGACCAGGTGGCCCTCACCCGCGACACCGCCCTGGGCTTTGCGTGGGTCTCCCGCGTAGGTGTGCTGAATGTGTGGGACCGCGACGAGATCGCCTCCGGCTCGCCCGTCCTGCTCAATGAGTCGGCGTACAGCTCGATCGACCTGTCCTTCTCCACCAAGGATGCGATCAACGAAGTCCAGATCACTGTGCAGTCTGCGGGCACGGACGGCTCGACCATCGAGACTGTCTACGGCCCCTACGTAGACGCCGCCTCGGTCGAGGAGTGGGGCCGGTACCGCAAGGAGTTCACCGTCACCGGGCTGGACTCCGCAGCCGTGGATGCCCTGGCCGCGACCATCCTGACAGCGAACGTGCAACCGCGTATCCGCGTCAACTCGATCACGATCCCGATCGACACTGTCGAACGACTCGAGGCGCACGCGCTGCGCGACCTGTACGACGAGGTGAATGTCGTGCTCGACCAGCTCGGCGTGGACGACACCCTGCGCGTGACGGGCATCGATCACACGATCGACACCACGAAGTGGCTCCTGACCCTGCGCTTCTCCGAGGACGGCGGCGTTGCTCAGCCCACCGTGCAGCCCCCCGTGCAGTCAGGCGCCCGACCCGACGTCGGCGTGGTCGAGCTCTTCGCCGGTCCCGTGGACCAGATCCCCACGACCAAGCTGCTCTGCGACGGCTCGTCACACGCCGTCGCCGACTACCCCTATCTCTTCGCGGTCATCGGCTACACCTTCGGCGGCGCGGGAGCGAACTTCAGCGTCCCGAACCTCACCGACCGGTTCCCGATCGGCGCCGGCACGAAGGCGCGCGGCACCACCGGCGGCGCCCCGTCGGTGACCCTCGCCGCGAACAATCTCCCGCCCCACGTTCACGGCATCGCCCGGCAGGCCGGGGCGAACACCGGCGGCGGCACCAACATCGCGCTCGGTAACGCGGTCGCTGGGCCGTTGGGCGGCACCCAGGCCAACGCCACCACGCACGATCCCGTCGACATCCTCAACCCGTGGTTGTCGCTCTGGTTCATCATCCGGGCTGCCTGAGGAGCGACCATGACCCTTCCCGCAGGCGTGCAGACCCGCACTGTCACCATCGCCGTCCCGATCGACGTACTGGGCGGCAGCGCCAAGGCCTACTCCGGCACGGTCAAGACCGACCGCCCGCTGGTCTGGGCCGCTACCGGCGAGCCCATCTGGCCAGTGCCCGCCAAGCTGCCGGCACCCGTCGACGGCCTCATCACCTTCGAGGCCCCGGTCGTGGATCAGCCAGGCCTGCTCGACGCGAGCGGCGCTCCGATCACCAACTGGTCCTGCCAGGTCACGATGAGCGGGACCTGGACAGGCGCCCTACGCTCGCGAAGCCGCCGCTTCCAGATCGTCGAGGCAGACGTCTCCCCCGTGGCGCTCGACGTGCTCCTCGATGCCGGTGTCAACCCGCCAGTGGCCGAGCCGAACCCCTACGTGAAGTCGATCGCAGGCGTCACCGACGTCGTGACCGGCGTCCAGCTCGCCAACGCCATGGCCGCCAGGCTCGACGCTGGCGACTCCTCGTTCTCCGACGCACTGAGCGACGCCGTCGCCGGAGAGATCGAGGGGCACGAGGCAGGTATCGACCTCGGGACCGCGAACCGCACGACGTCGGTACCTCCCATGACCAGCACAGCGACCAGTGTCGCGGCTGCCGCCGCGATCTCCGGACTGTCGCGCACCGTGACGGGGAAGGGCCGGTCGGTCGACGTCGAGTTCTACGCCCCGATCGTCTACAACTCCGGTGCCGCGAACGTTGGCGTCAGCTGCATGATCGTGCGCGACAACAACCCGGCCAGCACCGACAACCAGATCGGGACGAGATTCTCACCAGCCACCAACAACGGGCCCGACATGTACATCCGGCGGCGGACAGGGATCCTCCTCGACGGCGTCGAGTACACCTTCACCGTCCGGATGTGGACCCCGTCCGGGACCGCCGTCATCGTTCCGGGAGGCAACTACCCGGCCCAGCTCATGGTCACGGCGGTCTGATGAACCGTCTCGCGACCGCCGCTGTCTTCGGGCAGGGCTACTCCCCCACCGTCCCGACCGAGTCGCAGTACGTCGCGGCCACTGTCGCAGGGCAGCGCGGGGAACGGACGCTGCTCGTCTACTGCCACGGCTCCGGCGGCTCGGCGACCGGGCTTCTCACGACCCCGCTTGAGAGGGCGTTCGTCGACGCCCTCGCGCAGCGGAACCCCGTGATCGCGGCCGACCTCGCGTTGCAGGCGTGGGGCAGTGACCGTCACGTCCAGGCGATTGGCGAGGCGATCGCCTACGCCGAGAGCCTGCTCATCACCCCGTTCGGGCCGGCCGGGAAGATCTTCATCGTCGCCGGATCGATGGGCAACCTCGGCGGGCTCGGCTACGTCCTCGCCCACCCTGAGAAGGTCCGGGCGTACGCCGGGCTGATCCCGGCGCTCGATCTCGCGTCGCTGAACACCATGCCGCCGATCCCGAGTGAGATCGCGGTCGCCTACGGGGCGCCATACAACGACGCGACGATGGGTCCGACGCATTCGCCCGTGCGGTACGCCGCGGCGCTCGACCCTGACGTGCCGATCCGGCTGTGGACGGCGTCCAACGACACCATCTGCCTACCCTCCACGGCCACGGCGTTCGTCGCTGCACGGCCGCAGACGGAGCGGGTGGACCTCGGCCCCCTCGGGCACACAGCCGCCGCCGTAGCCGCCGCACAGCCATCGATCCTGTCCTGGCTCCGGACGGTCTGAGAGGAGTCACGATGCTCGACAACGTCCCTTGGCAGGCGCTTACCGGCGCTGGTGCCGGATGGGCTCTCGCGGGCTTCGCGGTGTGGGCGATCATCACCGGTCGACTCGTGCCCCGCACCACCCACGAAGAGGTCATCCACGACCGCAACGAGTGGCGTGCGGAGTCGCGGATCAAGGACCAGCAGCTCCTCGAGAAGGACATCCAGCTGCGCCACATGGGCGAGGTCGGGCAGACCGTCAACACGATCATGCGGTCACTCGGGGCCGCAGTGGACCGGGAGGCGTCATGAGGAAGTTCTGGCGTCGGCGACGTGAGCCGACCGAGGGCGAGCAGGCTCGCCAGCAGGCCGAAGTTGAGCTCGAGCGCACCCGCGCCGAGACCCCGCTCTACGTCGCACTCGGCGCGGAGGTTCGCGAGATCCGCGAGCGCAACCACCTGACCGAGCTCTTCCTGAGCCTGCACAACAACCCGAGGAGTCACTGATGGGCGTCATGGAGGTGCTGCTGCCGTCGTCATCGGTGCTGGTGCTCGCGGTGACTGGAGCGTTCCTCCTGGTCTTCGTTCGCGAACCGTGGATCCGGCACCCGTTCGGGCAGTCGGTGCTCGTGCTGACCCTCGGCGTGCTGCTCCTGGCCGGCCTCGGGCTGGCTGTCTACGTCCTCGGGCCCGACTACCCCGGCCGGGAGTACGCCGTACTCACCGGCCGTCTTCTGATCGCGACCGCGATGGCGCAGCGGCTCGTCGTGCTGATCCGCGAGCGACGCAAGGACCGACACAACCAAGGAGATCCCCGATGACTCGACAGGCCCGCTCGCTCGACGTCGCACTCGCTGAGATCAACGCCGCCGCCCCACGACGCTCCAAGGCCTCGGATGGCGGCATCGGGGACCCGGACCACGCCTCCCGCGACTCCGACCACAACCCCAACGCTGCAGGCGTCTGGCGGGCTCGCGACTTCACCCACGATCCTGCAGGCGGCTTCGACGCCGGCGAGTTCGCAGCCTTCGTCGCGTCCAAGCTCGGCAAGCACCCCGCGCTCGGCTCCGGCGCCTACGTCATCTTCAACCGCCGGATCATCTCCACCGACCGGCTTCGCGAGGGCTGGCGGTATTACGGCGGCGTCAACGCTCACAAGCAGCACGTCCACGTCTCGGTGGCCACCCGGGCCGCCGGCTACGACTCGACCGCCCCCTGGGGCTGGGAGGTACCCGTGAAGGTCCCGACGTACAAGCCCCTTGCCGCGGCCGACGCCGTGTTCTGGAACATGAACAACGGCGCCCGCCCCGGGGTGCGCAACGCGCTTGAGGCAATCAACAAGTCCGGTGCTCGCGTCATCGCCCTCAACGAGTGCTCCGGCCACTGGTCCGTGCTCCGCGACTTCGCCAAGGACCGCGGCTTCTCGGTCATCACCGGCAAGGGCGAGCTCGGCACCGCCTCCGCGATCCTCGCCCGTCACCGTTCTGGCCACGTCTCGAGCGGCGTGCTGACCGTCCGCGTCCCGTGGAAGGGGCCGCAGGGCAAGACCATCGACGGTCGCACCCTGCTCTACGAGAAGGCCGTCTTCGAGGACCGTCGGATCATGACCGTCGACATGCACCAAGTCTGGGGCCCGAACCGCGACAGCAACGACGAGGCCAAGCGCGCCGTCGTCGAGAACCTGCGCCGCTGGGCCGATAAGAACCCGACCTGGGACCTGTACATCGGCCCGGACCACAACGAGTCCCGCACCTCGAAGGCGCCGTTCTCCCCGCTCGGCACCGCGAACGCGATCGGTGGCCGGATCCTCGCCGGCGGCGACGGCCCGGACTACATCATCTACCGGCCGGCGATCGTCACCCCCGACGGCGCACGACCGGCCGTCCCCCGCGTCGTCGCTGGCCCGGACTTCGACTCCGACCACCACGCCCTGCGCGTCAACTACTGAGCCCGTGGGCGACGCACGGTTCGACCAAGTCGGCTGCCTGCCGACGCTGTTCGGGTTGCGCCTCGCCCTCACCTGCTTTGCCCTCGCCCGCTACCTCAAGGAGTAACCGTGAAGTATCTGAAGTACGTCGCCAAGGCCACCACGGCCGCCGCCATCGCCGGTGTTGGCGGGGTCGCCGTCGGGTACGCCGACGACTCCCTGACCCGTGGCGAGCTGTGGGCCGCGATCGCTGCGGCCGTGGTCGCCGGCGGCGGGGTGTTCGGCGTCCGTAACGGCGACCGCCCCTAGCCCGATCCAGCCCTACGAGTCGAGGTCGCCGAGGTAGAGAGCTGCGGCCCCGGGGGCCTCCGCCAGTTCAGCGAGTGTTGTTAGGACTGTCCAGGCAGGCTCGCCAGCCAGCTGAACATTCAGCACGCCGGTCTCATCGACGGGCACCTCTGCGGACCAGGTCATGATGCAAGCGCCCCCGGTCGCTCCTCGCTTCCACCCCCAGGTGCTGTCCATCTGACCAAGGGCGACCGCCTCGCCAGTGCTGTCGGTGATCAGCACCTCCGCTTGGCTGCCGAGCCCCTCTGCGTCGCCCACGCCGTAGCACTCTGAGCCGTCGCACTCCGGCTCACCGTCACACCGGTTCCACTCCGAGTTAGGGATGGTCTCGAACGCCGTGTTGGTGTAGATACTGATGTTCCCGGCTATGGCTTGGGTTGGCACGTCCGGCAGGTCAGTCGGTTCGAAGACCTCGGGCCTAGCGTCAGGCTCGTCGCCGTCTTGCACCGCCGTGGCGATGAGCACAGCGGCGATCGCCACAACACCCAACGCGATCACGGAGAGAAGCACGATCATGGCCCGGGACGACTTCATGGCGGGCAGCCTACGACGTCAGCGCCGGGCGCACCTGCTCCATCGTCAACCACTGCGTGACTGCGCGGTTGTCGACCTCGACCCAGTAGTTCACGAGGAACTCCCGACCCGTCTCGCCGTCACGCCAGGACAGCAGCAGCCCTGGGTGGTCAACGACCGCGAACGGCGGCCGCACCCACACGTGCCTGATCAGCCCTGTCACTAGCTACTCGGACCCACCGAACTGGCGGAGCACCTCCCGCGCATCGGGGTCTGCCAGCGCCTCGAAGTAGGCGGTCTCGCGCCGCAGCTGTAGCTCGGCCAGTCCGCGGTCGGGCACCTTGCTGAGCAGCGTTCGCTCCAACATCGTGGTGAGGGGTTCTCCGATCGCTCGCCGGAAGTTGAAGCCCACCAGCTGGAGGATCGTCATCGTCTCCTTGGTCACCAGGCCCTTGACGATATCCACCATCTCGGCGGACTTCTCGTCGTCAGCGAGCACGGCGAACTGCTCCACCAGGGGCATGAGCTTCGTCGTGATATAGGTCAGGTCGCCGTCTGAAATCTGCTGGGCGACCAACTCCTGCTCGAAGCCTTGGGCGATCGCGATGAGCTCGTTCTTGTCTGCGATCAGGTCGTTCACGAGCTCGACCAGCTCGTTCATGACGTCTTGGTCGAGCTTCCTCGCACGCATCGCCGTAATCTTGCTGAACACCGCACCGGCCGCGTTCTTCGCGACGGCCTGAGCCAGTTGCGTTGCAAGCTGGGTCAACTCCGGAGACATCATCGGCCGCCACCCCACTCCTCGAGCACCTTGTAGACCGTCGGTCGGCTCAGTCCGGTCAGCTCTGCGATCTGGGAGATCGGCACGACGTCGGCGAATGCGCGGATGCTGACCTGCAGTCGCTGCATCGCCAACTGCCGCTCACCCTCGGCCTTCGCGAAGCCAGCTCCGATCTGCTGCAGGAGCTGCCTCGCCTCCTCCGGCGTGTAGTCGTCGCTCATGCCCGTGCCGCCTGTCCAACGGCCACGCAGCCAAGCACGGCCCACGCGGCCCAGGTCCACCACGGCAGCCCCGGTCCAGCCTGCAACGCCGCTAGGACGACGCCCGTCACGGCCGTTGCCAGCACGCTCGGGTGGGTCAGTTTCTCAGTCATGTCTTGCTCCTCTCTTGTGCGAAGATGGGGGTTGAGGCCCGGGGAACTATCTCTTCCCCGGGCCTCTCTGGTCAGTCCCGCTTGCGGTTCTGCCAGATGGTGATGCCTTGGAGTATCACTCCGACGGCAGCGATTGCTATCGCAATCTGGGAATCTGTCATCCCTTTCCCCCTCTCTTCTCTTGTGTAAAAGAGTTTACACTTTTCCGATAGGGGTGTCAACGACTTTACACGAGAAAATTCAGGGGCTCGTGCTGAGTCGGTGTGTCGAACGCCGCTGCCGACGGGCGGCGCGTTGCCGCTGCAGGCGCCTCACCAGCATCGGCTGGTATGCCAGCGCCTCCGGCTTCTCGATCAGCACGTTGAGCCGCTGGTAGTACCTGGTCGACGACATACCGAGCTCGACGAAGATCGCGCCTTCCTTCGCGCCGGCGTACTTCCACCAGCCGCGGTTCTCGAAGTCGAGGATGGCCTTCTCGATGTCGGTGAGTTCACCCATGCCGCGGACGCTACGGAGGGGGTCCGACACTGGTGCGATGACCACCGAACCCCGGCTGAGCCCATCCGAGTACGGCGCCCTGCTCGCTGCGGAGGCGCCACCCCTCCCGCCTGACCAAGTCGAGCGAGCAGCCCGCATCTTGGCGTCAGTCTCCGCGGCCGACGGTCCGGAGACGCCGTAGGACGTAGGCCTCGACGTCCTCCTGCGGCAGCCGCGTCTTGGAGCGCCCAGCGATCCCGATGTCAACGACACGGAACTCCCCGGCGGCGACCAGGTTGTAGACGTGGCCTCGGGAGCAGGACAGCATGTCGGCGGCCTCGGTGATCGACAGGAGTTTCACGGTTCTACTGTCCGGTTACTGTCCGATCCGGTCCAACTGGAGGCACCTAGCATCCACCCGTGGCACCCCAAGAACCCGCAGGTCAGCGCCGGTATTCACCAGCCCCAACCCCTAGCCACCCACGCGAGGACTGTTCGAGCTGTATTACGACATCTAGTCGGGCCGCCTTCTGCGGTCGTGAAGCAACCACGAACGACCGCAAGAAACAGCCTCTGACCTGCACAAACGCCGCCGGGCGACCTTCTGGTCGCTCGGCGGCGTTTGCCATTGTTAGCCGCTCGCTTGTTACATTTTTGGTACATTTTTGGCTTCCCCGGCGCGGGCATGTCCGCCGCTGGCCGGCCCAGACGCCGTGGCTCAGATCCGGCCGCAGGCGACCGATGCCGTTCCGCGCCGTGTGTGCAATCCACCATGGGGCCCGACTTGGGTCGGTCCCGCCACCCAACGCCGAGGCCACAAGATCCAGCGTGGCCGTGATCGCTCCCGGTGCGTTCGCCGACTTTGGTGTCCAGAGGCCCAGCGGCCGTCGGCACCACGAGGAGGGGCTGAACCATGGCGAGCGAATCCAACACACCGACAGCCGTCACGCGCGCCTTCGGGCCACGACGGCGGTCCACGACAACCGCCACCCCGAGGCTGGTCGACGCGCAAGAACTGTGGGACATCGACGACGTCGCGGCCTATCTCGGCGTGACCAAGCAGACCATCTATTCCTGGCGTACCTCAGGCTACGGGCCAGCGGGATTCCGGGTCGGCAAGCATCTGCGTTGGCGGGCGGCAACGGTCATCACCTGGACAGTGAGGCTCGAGGAAGCGCAGTGAACCGCTGCAGCCCCGTGTCGCAACGGCTGGACTTCTCCCCCACCATCCCCATGATTCGGCCCCTGGCCGGCGTGACCCAAGCAACAACCGCGGCAAGCGACGCCCCACATGGCTAGCGTCGGCGCCGGCACGCCTGCCGCGGACGGAAGCCCTCGCTACGTCGTCAACTATCGCGACCCCGAAGGTCGGCAGCGGCGCAAAACCTTTCGACGTAAAGCCGAGGCGGTCGCCTTTCGTAGCACCGTCGAGGCAGACAAGCTGCGCGGCACCTACCTCGATGTCGACGCTGGGCGGATCACGTTCCGTGCCTACGCAGACGAGTGGCTCGCAAGTCGCACCTTCAGCCTGCTCAGCTACGAAGCAACCGAGATACGGCTCCGGCTCCACGTCAGCCCAGTCATCGGAGACCTGCAGCTGCGCCAGATCAAACCGTCCACCATCCAGAAGTGGCTTCGCTCCATGGAGCTTGCCGAGACCACTCGCCGAGTCATCTTCTCCAACGTGTCCGCAATCTTCTCCGCAGCCGTGGACGATGACCTCATCGCCAAGAACCCGTGCAAGGCCAGCTCCGTCACACGGCCCGGCACCTCGCGACGCAAAGTTGTGCCCTGGTCTGCCGAGTGGGTCGCCGCCATGCATGACGCCCTTCCCGCGAAGTACCGGATCGCGGTCACACTTGGATCCGGCCTTGGCCTACGCCAGGGCGAGATCTTCGGGCTCGCCGTTGAGGATGTCGACTTCCTGCGCGGTGTGGTCGAGGTGCGACGCCAGGTCCAGGTCCACTACGGCAACAAGCTGGCTTTCAGTCGCCCCAAGGGCACCAAGACCAGAACAGTCCCACTTCCCGAAAGCGTCGCAGCGGAGCTCAGCAGCCACATCGCGACCTTCCCGCCCCGACGTGTCAGCCTCCCGCAGGAAGTGCCCAGATCCGAAACGGGCGTGTCTGCCAACCTCCTGTTGACCACGCGGGAGAGAGGGGCCCTCAACCGGAACTACTTCAACACACGCGTCTGGAGACTGGGGCAAGCCAAGGTTGGAATCGAACAGTCACGCGACAACGGCATGCACGCATTACGGCACTGGTACGCGTCCGTCCTCCTCGATGCCGGTGAATCCATCCGTGCCGTCTCGGAGTATTTGGGACACAGTGATCCCGGTTTCACTCTCCGTACGTACACCCACCTCATGCCTACGAGTGCCGACCGAACACGCGTCGCGGTCGACGCTGCCTTCGCCCGTGGCCGCGACGCAGAGGCGATCCCCACGACAGGTGCGGACTCGGACGTGCGGCGAACTCAATGAAGGGCCGACACAGGACCGCCGGCTGGCCGCTGTGTTCTGGCCCAGGATTTGAATCTGCGACCCCCTGAGCCACCGCACCCAAGAAGCTCAAGCGCCCTGACTTTGCTGCGTCATGAGCATTCGCGCTCTGACCTGCGCAAACACTCGAGCCGACGGCCCGTCGGGGCACTAGCCCTTTGCGCGGACATGACCTCAAAAGGCCCTTTTGGCTGGGGTTTTCGGTACATAAACGTGACACGACTCAAATCGACGACCGACGAGCCGGGCATCACGACGATCAGCCAGAAGCTCGCTCCGACACGGCCAGCCACTCGTTGCTGTTCCACCGATTCGATGACGCGATGCTGCTTGCAACCACGACCCCAAGACGTGGAATCGCGTCGATCCACAGATGCTGAGTGTCGGACAGACACGACATCAACGGCGAGGCGAGCAGCGCGGCACTTCCGATCGCCTTCAGCAGCACGCGCCGGATCCGAGGCAGTCCGAGCGCTGTCACGGACTCGATCGCAAGCTCCGTGGAGCGGTCGTCACGTGGGCCTTCGGTGAGCGCGGTGAAACTGGGATGTGCATCATCGCGAACGTCCACTTCTCGCTCGGCGAGCACGTCCGACTTTCGCACTCGCATGGCTCGCAGACTCGAGTCCGACGCCGGGGAAGAAACGACCGACACTGTGCAGATAGTGCTCATACATCGCGCCGTGCTGGCGCCGCAGATAGGGCTCCTCGACCACACGCACCTGCAGTTGGATCGCCACGAGAAGGAGTGCCCAGCCGACCACCGCAAGGGCGTTGGGAACGGCGAGCGCGATACCACCTCCGGTCAATAGCGTGGTGGTAAAGAAGGGGTTGCGGACGACAGCGAAGGGGCCGCGAGCGACGAACTCAGTGCACTCGGACTCCTCCACCCCAACCCGCCAGCTCTGGCCCATGGCAACTTGAGTGACCAGAACGCCGGCGATGCCTCCGACGGCGATCGCAATGCCGACGGCCTGGACTCCAACGTGGTCGAGCAATGGAAGTACCGGCAGACCGGCGATACCGGCGAGAGGCCCGAATATACCGACCAGGAGCGCTGCCGCGAAGAGCACGCCAGCCCACCACTCGGCCGAGCCAGGCGTACCGGTGAGTCCGCGGAAGCCACTGTCACCCGTGTGCCAGACGTGCACCGCGGTGCGGATCACGAATCCGATCAGGAAATAGGTGCAGAACAACACCAGCGCGACCCAGGCCATGGCGATCACTGGCTCTCTTCGAATGCGCGGCAACCGCCGGCGATGAAGCGATCCCTGGCTGGCGCGTCGCATTGAGCGCCACCCGCGGCCGTGGGAGCGCAGCCTTCGCCGCGCCGCGCCTGCAGCTTCTCGAATACGGCAGGGATGGCGATGCCCACGATGGGGTGTGTCAGGGTGACCAGCGAGGCGCGACCGGTCGCCTGCGAGGCCACGAGCCCGCGATCACGAAGGCACCCGAGGTGCTTCGATCCTGTCGGTGCGCCGGATGTGTAACGAGGTCCGAAACGCCGTCGCTCCCCTAGCGACAGGATGACCGCCCGAGAGGTGTCTCTCAGTCCCTGGAACAACGACGAAGCCGCTCGCAACACGGCGGATTCGTCGACCTCCAGGAGGGAAACGGTAACCGGCCCCATGATCGTCATTTAGCGATGATAGCGTCATTTGGCGTGCCTTGTCGACAGCCAGGGGTGGATCTACGCGTTGGCGGGTGGGGCGTACATGATGATCGCTACCCCGACCAGGCAGATGACCGCGCCGGCGATGTCGTAGCGGTCGGGCCGGAACCCATCGAGCGCCATTCCCCAGGCCAGGGAGCCGGCGACGAAGACTCCTCCGTAAGCGGCGAGGATGCGACCGAAGTTGGGGTCGGACTGCAGGGTCGCGACGAATCCGTAGAGGCCGAGGGCAATGATGCCGGCTCCGATCCAGGCGATGCCGCGGTGTTCCCGGACACCTTGCCAGACCAACCAGGCCCCACCGATCTCGGCCACGGCCGCGAGCAGGAACAGTCCGACGCTTCGGACGATTTCCATGGTCGGCACCCTTTTCCAGACGGCTCTGAGTCATCGCGCTGGCGGCGCGTGACGCGCGTCGCGCGGTGATCATGCGCGGCGATCGCCAAAGTGACGCCCTAGGTACAGGATGCAACCTCTGAGTTGGTGCGCGCCGTCAGGGCAGCCGCTGGTCCAGTTGTCGAAGGAGGCGGCCGATCAGCGGCCAGTCGTGGATGCCAAGTCGGATGACCTGTGCTCTGACGACCCGCAGGGCCTGCCTGCCGTGCACGCCGATTCCGGCGCGACCGGCATCGGCCTGCTCCACCGCACGGCGATGGGTCCATCGGGCGCAGTCGAAGCACAGCCCGACTTCCGGGTGTGCCCCGAGGCGGACGAGGGTCGATTCATCGAAGGTCGCGCCGCAGCACCAGCAAGCGAGGCCGTGCCCCGCATCGCGACTGTTCGTCGTACTCACTCCCCGATTTTCCCTCACCGCGCAAGACGTGCCGGCCACTGCAGGGCTATGACGCACCAGACACCTCGCCGTGGAACGGTGCAGCGCAAGGTGCGTCGGTGGGGGGTGGCTGGTGGTTGACGACGGGCCACATTCGGAGCCGCCCTTGGCGAGCCAACGCCCAGGGTGACGTGCGCCTCACTCCCTTGTGGCTCAAAGCCGCCGCACCTAGATTCCGCACTGAGTCAGTCTCACCTCCTCAGGGAGGTGTAGGGAATCCGGTGAGAATCCGGAACTGTCGCGCAGCGGTGAGGGCGACGAACGAAGCAACACAGCCACTGGATCTTCGGGTCTGGGAAGGCGCTCCGTTCGCTTGACCCCGAGTCCGAAAACCTGCTGGCTCGCTGTGTCCACAGCGCTTCGCGATCTGAGCGCCTGACTCCCCTAGGTGTTGCCTTGCATGAAGTTGATGCCGTCGTTCGTCGGCAGAACTCGCGACGGCTCAGCATGCCCGTGCTCGTGACGGTCCTGCTGCCGCTCACCGGTCTGACGGTCGTCCTCGCCACTGGCTTCGGCGCCGAGCCACTGCCGGTCCACGTCGTGGTCGACGCGCTGAGGGGCCGATTCGGCGGGGCGCCCGTCGACACGGCGTACGACACGATCGTCTGGGACATCCGGTTGCCCCGCACCCTGCTCGGACTAGTCGTCGGGGCCGGTCTGGCGGTCGCGGGTGCGGCGGTCCAGACGTTGGTCCGCAACCCGCTCGCCGACCCCTACCTCCTCGGGGTCTCCTCAGGCGCGAGTGTCGGGGCCACTGCAGTGATCACGCTCGGGGTGCTGTCCAGCGCCGGTCTGTGGGCACTGTCTCTCGGAGCCCTCACGGGTGCGCTGCTTGCGTCCGTGCTGGTCTTTGGGATCGCCATGCTCCAAGGCGGGCTCACTCCGCTCCGGCTCGTGCTGACCGGGACCGTGCTGTCGGCGGCGTTCTCCTCGGTTGCCAGCTTCCTGGTCTTCAAGAGCGCCGAGCCCCAGGCCGCTCAGTCGGTGCTGTTCTGGCTGCTGGGCTCGCTGTCCGGGGCAACCTGGGAGATGCTGTGGCTACCGACCGCGACACTCGCGACTTCCTTCGTACTGCTCATGGCGGCCAGTGGCTGGCTGGACGCGCTCGCGGTCGGTCCGGACACGGCAGCAGCCCTTGGCGTCCCCGTCCCGGCGCTACGGACCGGACTCTTCGTGCTCACCGCGGTACTGGTCGGGGTACTCGTCGCCGTGGCCGGTGGCATCGGGTTCGTGGGCCTGGTACTGCCCCACCTTTCGCGGCTGTTGGTCGGTCCCCGCCACCGGGCTTCGCTCCCGGTAGCAGCGCTCGCCGGCGGCATCTTCCTGGTCTGGGTGGACGTCGCAGCGCGCATCGCCGTACGCCCGACGGAGATCCCGTTGAGCGTGGTGACCGGCCTGATCGGGGCACCAGTCTTCCTCATCCTCCTGGGCCGCCGCACGTATCGCTTCGGAGGCGAATCGTGACGATCACTGAATCGCGGGTAGCCACGACGTCCGTACTCGCTGCATCCGGACTCGCCTGTAACGCAGGCAAGCGCACCGTCTTGTCCGATATCGACTTCGACGTCCGGGCCGGCGAGGTGCTCGGACTCATCGGATCCAACGGCACCGGCAAGTCCACGCTCCTGCGGGTGCTCGCCGGAGTCCGCCCTGCGGCCGCGGGCCAGGTCTTGCTCAAGGGCCGTCCCCTGTCCTCGGTGAGCTCGCGCGAGCGAGCCCGTCAGATCGCCTTCGTGGCGCAGGAGGAGGCGGCACCGTCGGACCTGCTCGTCTCGGAGATGGTCGCGCTCGGCCGGGTGCCGCACGCCCGCGCCTGGGGCGGGATCGACGAGGCGTCGAGACTGGCCGTGGCCAACGCATTGCGACTGGTCGACCTCGAGTACGCCGTGCAACAGTCCATGGACCGCCTGTCCGGAGGTGAGCGTCGACGCGCCCTTCTCGCCCGTGGGCTTGCCCAGGAGGCGCCGGTCCTGCTGCTCGACGAGCCGACCAATCATCTCGACATCAAGCACCAACTCGCTTTGATGCGACTGGTCCGGCGTCTGTGCCAGACCTTGGACCGGACCGTCGTCGTCGCCCTGCACGACCTCGATCTCGCAGCTACCTTCTGCGACCGGATCGCGGTCCTGCACGACGGCGGCCTCTTCGCTCTCGGATCACCTGACGAGGTTCTCACCCCCTCGGTCCTCCATGACGCGTTCGGCGTCCTGGCCACCCGCGTGAGGCACCCCCTCACCGGCCGGACCCACCTGTTGTTCAGTCACGATGAAAGAGAGATCCACCCATGAAGACTCCGAACAAAATACGGCGTGCTCGCCATCGCAGTGGTCCTCGGCCTCTCCGGTTGTGGCGCAGCGACGACAGCTGGTCCGCAGGCCGACGGCACGGTGTCCATCACGAACTGCGGCGAGAAGGTCGAGTTCCCGGCGCCGGCGCAGAAGCTCTTCGTCAACGACAGCAACCTGATCTCGATGGTGCTGGCCCTTGGGGCCGAGGACCAGGTCGCCGCGGTGTCCAGCATCGGCCGCGACGAGAAGGTGCTCACCGAGCACTACGGCGACGCGGTCGCGGGTTTGAACCAGGTCTCCAACGACTACCCGGGTCTGGAGACGGTGATCGCCGCGAAGCCCGACGTGATGGTTGCGGGCTGGAACTACGGCTACGACGAGACCAAGCAACTCACCCCGAACTCCCTTGGCCAGCGTGACATCGCGGCCTACATCCTCACCGAGTCCTGCCGCCAGGAAGGCAGCGACGCCCGCGGCATCGTCGACCCGTGGACCGCGCTTCGTGACGACATGACCAACCTCGGCGCGATCACCGGACGAACCGATGAGGCGGCCGCGGTCGTGGCCGACTTCGACGACCGGCTCGCGACGCTGGCCGACGCGCCGAAGGCGAAGACGCCTCCCGTGCTCTTCGTCTTCGACAGTGGCGAGAAGGCCGTCTTCACCAGCGGCGCGTTCGGGGCGCCGCAGGCGATCCTCGAGGCCGGCGGCGGAAACAACGCGATGGTCGACCTGAAGGACACCTGGACCGAGGTCTCCTGGGAGTCGCTCGCGGCCTCAAAGCCTGACGCGTTCGTTTTCGTCGACTACCCGGGCCAGACCTTCGCGCAGAAGGTCGCCGTCCTCAAGGCCAACCCGGCCACCCGCGACCTGCCCGCGGTCAAGGAGGACCGGTTCCTCAACCTCCCCTACGCGATGTGGACCAGCGGGCCGCTCAACATCGACGCCGCCGAGGAAGTGCGCGCCACCCTCGAGAAGTGGGGCATGGTGCCAACCAGGTGACCGCGCCGAGACCCGGCGTCCCGCCCTTCAACAACCGCCAGGTCAGATCGGCGTCTGCCAATTCGCGACAATGCCCTGCAGCCGAGTCATGAGCTCCAGCCACAGTCCGCTCACCTGCAGAGCACCAAGAGCAACCATCGCCAGCCCGCCGACCAAAGCAATGCGGGCCGCGTTACGCCTGGCCCACTGCAACCGATGCACGACGCGAGAGATGGAGAAGGCGGCCACGATGAACGGAATGCCGAGGCCAACGCTGTAGGCGAACGACAGTAGGGCGCCTCGCTCGGCACCGGCCGTAGACGTGGCAAGCGTCAGCACTGCGGCCAGGGTTGGGCCGATGCACGGGGTCCAGCCCAGGCCGAACATCACTCCCAACATCGGAGCGCCAGCCAGACCTACCTTCGGTTGATACCGAAGGCGAAGTGTCCGGTTGAGCATGGGAATGCGCCAGAGCAGTCCGCTGAACACCAACCCGAATGCGATGGTCGCTACACCAAGGACCCGCACAAGCGCAGCCTGATGGTCGATGAGTAACGCTCCGAGTGCGCCGAATGCAATGCCGTAACTGGTGAAGACCGCAGCGAACCCGGCGACAAAAAGCACCGCGCCCAGCACCGCTGGACCGGTGCGTGCAGGCGCCCGCGCCCCTGGCCCCGCACCTGGTCCATCACTCGTGCCAATCCCGTCAGCGCCCGAGATCCCCGTGACGTAGGCAAGGTAACCCGGCACGAGCGGGAGGCTGCAGGGCGAAAGGAAGGAAACCAGCCCGGCAGCGATCGCCAAGGCGATCGCCACGACAAGTGGCCCATCCATCACAATGTCGTTCAAAGCCATGGTTCGATACCAACTCGCGTCGTTGCTCGCCTCGACACCGCGGGCGAACCGCGACGCACCTACTATCGTCCTTAGGATACAACGACGGACCGGGCGCATTGTCGAAAGGGGAGGGTCGCATGAAGGGTCTCGGGGAGCTCGAGGCACAGGTCATGGGAGTGCTGTGGTCTGCCGACGGCGCCCTGTCGGTACGTCAAGTCCTGGAGACACTCCCCCAGGACCGCCATCGCGCCTACACGACAGTGATGACCGTTCTGGACAATCTGCACCGCAAGGAGTTTGTACGGCGCGAGCGGGTCGGGCGAGCATGGCACTACCTGCCCGTGCAATCGCGGGATCTGCACGTAGCCGGCCTGATGACTGACGCACTCGACACCGGCGCGGATCGATCCGCAGCGCTGTTGCACTTCGTCGAACAGTTGCCTGCTGACGAGTTGGCTCAACTCAAGGCATTGCTGGACTCACCCGGAATGGACTAACACGGTCGACTTGACCTAGGCCCGCCCGGTAGCGCTATCATCGCTGCATGGCGATATATGTTCAGGGCCTCGGCTCCTCGGCTGATGTTGACGTCGACGAGCAGGCAGCGGCCGCCGCGGCGTCGTGCCTGTTCCGAGCGATGGGCGATCCGTCGCGAGTGGCGATCTTGCGACACCTGCTCCTGGGCGAGCACAACGTGGGTGAGTTGACCACTCACCTCGGCCTGGCGCAATCGACTGTGTCCAAACACCTCGCCTGCCTCCGCGACTGCGACTTGGTGGCTTCGCGCCCAGTTGGTCGGGCCTCGGTATTCAGCCTGACTCATCCCGGTGCTGTGTTGAAGGTCTTCGCTGCAGCTGAAGAACTGCTGTCTGCGACCGGCGATGCGGTCATGCTTTGCCCCAGCACCGGCGTGGGATCAACGCGATGACGGCGAGCACCGCATGGGCGCCGGTCACCTTGCAACGACGGAACCAGTTGATGCGTCAGGCGCAGTTCCTGGCCGGTGCGTCCGTGCTCTACAACCTGGTTGAATCCGTCATTGCGATCACTGCCGGCCTGATTGCCGGTTCAGTAGCACTGGTCGGCTTCGGTCTGGACTCGATCGTCGAGGTCAGCAGCGGTCTGATCATCCTGTGGCAGTTCCGCCACCGATTGCCTGAGTCTCGGGAGCGGCAAGCGCTGCGGCTGATGGCCTTGTCGTTCTTTGCTCTTGCCGGATACGTGACCTTCGAATCCGTGCGGGCCCTCTTGGGTGGGCACCAGCCCGAGCAGTCGGCAGTCGGGATGGGCCTGGCAGCGGTGTCGCTGGCCATCATGCCTTTTCTGTCCTGGGCGCAGCGGCGCACAGGTCGTGAGCTGGGATCGGGTGCAGTTGTTGCAGATTCCACCCAAACCCTGTTGTGCACCTACCTCTCGACGGTTTTGCTGGCGGGCCTCGTGTTGAACGCAACGCTCGGCTGGTCCTGGGCAGATCCAGTGGCGGGCCTGGTCATTGCCGCGGTGGCGCTCCGCGAGGGAATCGAGGCCTGGCGCGGAAACGGCTGCGCTTGCGGCCCGGTTGCTGTCACTGAAGTTTCGACATCGACGCCGGCCACGTCAGGCGAATCGGCAGAGGAATGCGGGTCCGCCTGCTGCCCCCCACTCTCCCCCACACCATCGAACGACGACCGGAGCGGACACTGATGGGCACTGGACACGGACACGGACACGGACACGCCGGCGGTCGTCACAGGTGGCGTCTGGCAGTAGCGTTCGGCTTGGTCGCGTCGTTCTTCGGCGTCGAGCTGGCGGTCGGATTGTGGTCGGGATCGCTGGCTTTGCTCTCAGACGCTGGCCACATGGCTGCCGACGTCGTCGCCCTGGGAGCGGCCTTGGCAGCGACCCGCATCGCAACGATGAAGGACCGCACCGGCCGCAAGACCTTCGGCTCGTACCGTGCCGAGGTCTTCGCTTCCGGACTCACCGTGTTGTTGATGCTCGGTGCAGGCGTGTACGTCACCATTGAGAGCATCAACCGCATCGGCGAGCCTGTCGAACTCGACACGGGCGCGGTGATGCTGGTCGGCGTCATTGGGCTTCTTATCAACCTCGCGGCGCTCCTCCTTCTTCGCGGCGGCGCTGGAGACAGTCTCAACGTCAAGGGCGCCTACCTCGAGGTCATGGCCGACACGCTTGGCTCGGTCGGCGTCATTGCGGCGGGCGTCATGGTGGCGCTCACCAACAACGGCTGGTGGGACACCGTCATCGCCTTGGCCATCGCGATCTTCGTCGTTGTTCGCGCATGCATCCTCGGTCGCGAGGTGCTGGCCGTACTCGGCCAGCACGCCCCCGCCGGGATGGAGCCTGCTGGAGTCGAGAAGGTCCTCGCCGCACTCGAGGGCGTCGCCGAGGTCCACGATCTCCACCTCTGGACACTGACCTCGGGAATGAACGTGGCAACCGCCCATCTCGTCGCGGTTGCCGGCGCCGATTCCACGATCGTCCTGGCGCAAGCGCAGGCCGCATTGCGCGCTCAGTTCGGCGTGGAGCATGCCACCCTGCAGGTCGAGTCGGACGCCAGCGCATGCAACGAGTTGTCATGGTGACCTCGGGGCATGTGCGACGACGGCGGTTGTTCCGATGATCGCTGCCTTCGCGCTGTTGGCCTTCGCCGCCATCGTGCGAACCGTGGCCCTGCGCGTCCTTCCCGGTGCCGACTGGACCCGTCAGGCGCCGCGGCTCGGCGTCATTGCGTGGCAAACCGTCAGTGTTGTCGTACCCGCCTCGATCGTCATGGCTGGCGTTGCGCTTGCGGTTCCCAGCCTGCCGAAGGCATCGGGCGATCTCGCCGGGCTACTGGGCGCATGTGAGTTCATGTTGCGAGAGCACTACAAGACTCCCGGAGGCGTGGTCATCGGCATCGCCGGCCTTGTCGGCGCTACGACCCTGTCCGCCCGATTGCTTTCCAGCTTGATCCGCGAGATCTACGCCGTGCGACGCCAACGTGTCCGGCAACGCGATGGGCTGGCGTTGGTCAGCCGCACGGACCTCGTACTTGGCGCATGGGTGATCGAGGACGATCGACCAGCTGTGTTCTGTATCCCAGGACGTCAGGCCAAGGTGGTCATCACCAGCGGCGCTGTGTCAATCCTCACCCCCCAGCAGCGAGGTCTTGCGCTTGCCCACGAGCGCGCGCACCTGTCTGGACGCCACCACCTGCCACTGACCTTCGCGGCAGCCATGCGCCGAGCGGTCCCGTGGAGCCGCCTGTTCGGTGTGGCTGAGGAGGAGACCGCGGCGCTGGTCGAGATGCACGCCGACGACCGTGCCGCGGGCCTGGAGGAGCGACCTCACCTGGCGGCCGCGTTGGTCAAACTTGCCCAGGGGCCGCGCCTCGCCGGAACCCTAGCTGCAAACGGCGGACCCGCCGTCCAACGCGTTCGCCGGCTCCTTACTGTCGCCCCTCGCATCTCCACCGGGCAACGGTGGGGTGTTCAAGTTGGCTTTGTCGCGCTTGCCCTCGCGCCCGCGTTCCTTGCCGCTGCACCAGCTCTGGAATCGGTGCTCCTCGACTACTGCACGGTCAGTCTGCACGCGGCCTGACTGAGCTCTGCCCTGCTACGGGCGCCGGTCAGGTCGTCTGTCTGGGCCTTGCCTTTGGTGAGCCGACTGCAAGTACTCGTTGTAGCGAGCGAGTGCCTGGTCGTTATCGCGGTCGGCTTGGCGATCAAGCCGCTTGGCCTCCCGCTGGTCATCACGGACCCAGGCCCACACGAGGGCGACGGCAAGAATGACGAGTGGGTACTCGCCGAGTACCCAGCCGAGCGAGGCACCAACGTATTGGTCGGCGGCTGGGCTTGGCCCCCAGTCACGGTCGAGGGCGGTGAACCAGTCTTCGGCGAGTAGCTCCGTTGCACTCATCAGTGCAATAGCAAACAGGGCATGGAAACTGAACACGACCATGACGAGCACGACGCGCAGCGGGTAGATCGGGCGGCGAGGTCCGGGATCAACACCGCACACGACGTTGGCGAACAGGTAGCCCGTGAGCAGGAAGTGGGCGGTCATGAGGAGGTGCATGGTGTGACCGCGTAGCGATTGCTCGAACAGCGAAGAGTAGTAGAACGCGATCATTCCGACGACGAACAAGATGCCGGCGACGATCGGGTGGCCCAGGATGCGCATCGGTCCCGAGTGGACAACACGGAGCAGCCATTCACGAGGCCCCATGGAGCCGTCAGCACGGCGCGCGACCGTTCGCAGGGCAAGGCTGACCGGAGCGCCGAGCACGAAGAAGGTCGGTACCGCAGTGGCGATGGTCATGTGCTGGATCATGTGCATGCTGAACAGCAGGTCACCGTAGGCGCCCGGCGGCCCGCTGGTGGCCCAAAGCAGTCCCGCGCACCCCATGAGCCATGCCGACGTGCGTCCTTTCGACCACCGGTCGCCGCGGCGGCGGAGCCGGCGAACCCCGATGAGGTAGCCCACGGCCAAGAGGAGCGCGACCGGCGCCCAGAACGAGTCGATTCGCCACTCGGTGAACCATTGGGCGAGGCCAAGAGGCGGTGGCTCGGCGTGGCCCAGCAGGGCCTCGGTCGGCGTCGGAAGGGCGGCCTCGGACGATTGGGGCGGTTGGGTACGACTCAGCGCGACTCCCGCTCCTGTCGCGAACGCCATGAGCAGGATTTCGGCGATTGCCAAACGACGGAACAAGGTGCTGGCTGTCTGGGAGTCGCCGTCAGATCTGAGCCGTTGGATGGCGCGGGCGCGCTGGGTCCAACCGAGGGCGCCGAGCGTCAGGAACACACCGACCTTGGCTGCCAGGATCAGGCCATAGGAACTTGTCAGGCTGCTCAGATCCTGCACACGCAGCAGGGTCGCGAGTAGTCCGGAACCCGCCACCACGACGAAACTCCACGCGGCGAGCCGCGAGTACCGCACGACCACGTCGACGAGTTGAGTGTCGGGGTCGTTGCGAATCCACCAAAATGCGGCGAGGCAGCCTGTCCAGAGCCCAATGCCGACCAGGTGGATGAACTGAACGTTGACGGCCAGGTCATGGTTGGCATCGGCAGCGGCATGGCCCGAGAGAGCAACCGACCAGATCCCCGCGACGGTCAGCAACGCTGCAATGCCGATGCCAGCGGTAGTTCTGGCTGCCAGTGCGATAAAGGTGACGAGCGCCGCGAACGCGAGGTTCCATGCCAGATAGGTCCCGCCCAGGTTCACCTCGGTCGCGAAGAATCGTAGCTGCGCTTGAGTGGCTGTTTGGGGCATCTGTCCGGAGACATCCGCGTAGGCGAGGACGAACTCGACGATGGCGGCACACAACCATGCAGATCCGGCAATCACGGCCAATGCGGTGAGTCGCAACTGCAGACTGCTGAGGATCCCCCCCTTTGAGGTCCTGACGAACGTTGCGGCGACGACCAGGGCTCCGAGGGTCATGAAGGTCGACGCGTCACGGATGCCGCGGGCGGCAGGTAGTCCCCACCGTGTCAGCGCCCCCGGGTCCGGGAGTCCGACCGCCGGTGCCGTCTCGATCCCGCCGGTGACGGCGAGCAAGCCCACGGCGGCGCCAGCCGTAAGGAACAGGACCGCGAGTGGAAGGACTGCGTGTCGCTTCCGTCTCACGCGTGATGCCACTGGCTCGTAGCCTGGCTCAGCGGACCGGGTGCTCACTCCAGGTCACTCCGCCGCCGGAGCAAGATGAGCGCACCGACAGTCGCCACCAGCGCGATCCCACCGAGGACCATGGTCGAGACCCACGAAGAGTCACCCGAGGGGCGCGAGGGTTTCTGCGTGCTAGGCGTCGCCGCACTCGATTCGCTTGTTGACGAACTCGCCGACGAACTCGCACCGTCAGTCGCTCCGGCTTCCGAGTCGCCCGGCGCCGTGGGTTTGGGTTGATACTTGAAGTCGACTGTCCCGCTGATGGGGTGGCCGTCGGCCGACGTGACCCGGTAGGCGACCCGCCAGGTACCGGAAGTCTGGTTCTCCCTTGAGTCGATGCCTACCGCTGCCGTCACCGTCGGACCGTTCACGGTGACAGTGAGCGGCAGCGCTTCGCCTTGTCTGGGGCCGAGGGCAACTGCCGCGAACTCCAGGGCGATCGCCTGGTTGAAGGTCAGTTCGATCCGGTCGGGGAGTTCCTTGATCACGGCATTAGCTGCGGGGTTGGAACTGGCCAGTTCGCTGTGAGCCATTGCCCGCGGGGCCAGGGCCACGAGTGCCACCGTCGTGGCGAGCAGCAGCATCGCTGCAGAGCGGCAAGCATGCGTCGATGGAGACATCGGGTTTCTCAAGTTTCTACTCGGTGTGATCGAACTCAGACGCCGGCGTACGAGTGCAGCCCGGAGATCCACAGGTTGACGCCGAAGAAGTTGAAGAGGAAGGCGGCGTAACCGGCCAGAGCAAACCAGGTCGCGCGTACACCTCTCCAGCCGGCTGTGGCCTGGGCATGGAGGTAGGCGGCATAGAACACCCACGTGATGAAGGCCCACGTTTCCTTGGGGTCCCAGCCCCAGTATCGGCCCCAGGAGTTCTCTGCCCAGATGGCGCCGGCGATCACTGCGAAGGTCCAAATGGGAAAGGCGAACATGTGCGCGGTGTGAGCGACCTGTTCGAGAGTCTTCGCGGGAGGCAGGCTTGCCGCATATCCCCGCCGCCGGGCGTCGGGTGCTGCGGCGTTGAGTCGTTCCAGCCGGTGGCGTAGCAGGAAGAGCCCCGAGGCGACCGCACCTACGGTCAGGACCCCACCCCCGGTGATCGCAGCAGCGACGTGGATGACCAGCCAGTACGAGTCAAGGACGGGTACGAGATCACCAGCCGGCGTGTACAGGACGGTGACGGCCAGTCCGAGTGCAAGGAGAATGAGACCGACGATCCACACACCAAGCGCTCGCACGGGTTGGCGGGACAGGAAGGCGAGGTAGGCGCCTCCGGCTGCCACTCCGCAAACGAGAACGAACTCATACATGTTGCCCCACGGCGCCCGGTCGGCCGCGAGCCCTCGAGCCGCAACGCCGCCGACGCTCAGCGTGAAGGCGAGAACTGTCAAGGAAGTCCCGACTGCGCCCAGGACTCTGGTGCGTTCGGCAGCTTTGGGCCGGGGGTCGGTGGGCTCTGCGCGGGGCAGACCGAGTTGGTCTGGCGTCATCCGCGCTCCCCCGGCCGGTGACGGGATCATCCTGGACCCCTGGAGCACTGCATTGGAGTTCGTCGATGTCGCGCGACGTGCCGTCTCGGCCGCATAGGCCAGCATCGCGAGGGCATAAACCGCGATGCTGGCGTACACAAGCCCGTTGGAAATCTCGGCGAAGCTGGCATTGTCGACGGTCATGTTGAGGTCTCCTTGTGGGATGCCGTGTCAGCGTGAGGGTCTACGAGCCCGGGCCCGGTCAGGCCTTTGAGAGCCGCCAGCAGGTCCCCGATCTCCCCGGGCGGCGCCT
Organism: Nocardioides sp. Root190; assembly: GCF_001428565.1. Classification (GTDB taxonomy): domain Bacteria; phylum Actinomycetota; class Actinomycetes; order Propionibacteriales; family Nocardioidaceae; genus Nocardioides. Next base: position 138,540 of record NZ_LMIA01000013.1, read on the forward strand.
GACGACGAGTCAGGGAATAGCCCGCGACCTCGATCAGCGATCGTTTCCCGCTGAGGTCATTCTCCGACTCGTCTTGGGTTCCGGGCCGTGGTTCGTCGTTGGTGCACGGCAGAATCCGCACCCAAATCCGACGACGGCGGATTGCCAACGATGAAGTGAGGCCGACGAGGATGAGGATGGCAGCTGCGAGCGTGATTTCCTTGCCAGGGTCATAGGCGATCTGGAAGTTCGCGAACCGCGAAACACCGTCGAAGGTAAGTGATCCTTGACCATCGGGAAGCACCAGGCTCTCTCCTACAGAGAGTGCTTGGTTGATGGGCTGCCCGTCGACCTCGACTTGGGAGAGTTCGTCCCGGTCGAGGGCGAACACGGACTGCGGGACACCGTCACCCATTCCGAGATCGCCGGTATAGGCCGTAAGGAACAACTGTGGGTCGAGGGTGTCGGGGAACATGGAATAGGGGCCTTGTGGGCCCACATCAGCCGTGGGGAGGAACAAGCCCTCGAAGGCGAGTTGCGTCGGCTGTGCGTCGGGGGCCTTGACGACACCTTCGGAACTGTTGTTCGCATCGAGCGGCAGGAAGAGAACGGGACCCGTGAACACGACCTCGCCGCGGCCGTCGCGAACCGTCACGACCGGCGCATAGCCATTGCCCGTGAGGAAGAACTTGGTCTCATTGATGTCCAGGGGACGATTGGGCTGCACTGTCTCCTGAGACGGTGTCGGGTCATTTCCGCGCTGGACGGTGACCTTCGCCGTGAAGTCAGTGGGTTGCCCTGGATTCGCACCCGCTACCTGGTAGTCCACATCGAACTCGTCGAGGCGGAACGAGAGTGACTCCAGATCGTCCACGTCGGTCCACGCAGACGGGGTGAAGACGTCGTATTGCGAGCGGTCGTTGGCGAAGGTCCCTCCCTCAGCAATCGCGACACGGCCCTCGAAACCGAACAACTTTCCGGCGGCGATCCCGACCAACAGGACCAGCAGCGAAAGGTGGAAGGTCAGATTGCCCGCCTCGCGCAGATAGCCGCGCTCGGCTCGCACCTCGGTAGCAGTAACGACGACTCGGAAGCGACGCTTGCGCAGGTGCCGCGCAGCTGCCTCAAGGAGCATGGGGGCCTCGCGGTCGGTTTCCCAACCATGGTGATCCTCGAGACGGGCCAAGTTACGCGGCGCCACCGGTGGTGGGGTCCGGGTGGCGCGCCACAGTCGCAGCGAGCGAGGTAGTACGCAGCCTGTCATCGAAACGAGGAGCAGGACGTAGATCGCAGCGAACCAGGGCGAGGCGTAGGCATCGAAGAACCCGATGCGGTCCAGCCACGGGGCGAGATTCGGGTTCTCGGCGGCGTACTTGTCAACCGCTGCTGGGTCGGTGGCCACGTTGCGCTGGGGGAAGAGAGATCCCGGAATGGCCGCGAGCGCCAAGAGCACCAGCAGTATCACCGCGGTGCGCATGGACGTCAGCGTGCGCCAGATCCAGCGGAACCAGCCCCAACCCACGCGGGCCCGGCGGGGTTCACGATCGTCCTGTTTGCCATCGTCGGGCGCCAGACTCGGGCCAGCGTTCCGCCCAACGTTACGAACCGACGTCATCGTGCAGGCTCGGCAGTTCCGTCGGTCGCCTCGGCCAGCGTGTCAGAGATCAATGTGCCAAGGGTCGTGGCGTCAACCGGCCCGATGATGCGTACGGCGAGTCGGCCTTCCGCATCCACGATCATGGTGCTGGGAACAGCGCTGGGGGGCAGCGCTGGCCCGAAGGCGAGCAGTGCCTTGCCCGAGGTGTCCGTGCTGATGCTCGAGTAGGCGATGCCGTACCGGTCTTCGAAGGCTCGGGCGGCGGCGTCGTTGTCCCGGACGTTGACGCCGACGAACTGAACGCCAAGTTCCTTGGTCTCCTGCGACACCTGTTCGAGGTTCGCAGCCTCAGAGCGACACGGCGCGCACCAGGAGCCCCAGACGTTGTAGACAACAACCTTTCCAGCCAGGTCCCGGCTGTCGAAACGCTTCCCGTCAAGCAGAGTTCCCGTGAATGGTTCGACGCTGATCCGATCATCGACGGCGACCTCGTCGACGACGCCACGGGTCGCTGTCGGCGAACCTCCTGTGTTGACACCGCAAGCGGACAGGGCGCCAACAGCGACGAGAATCGTACCGACCGCGTTGATCCCTCGCCCGCTCACCGAAAAGGTCACGACCGAGCCTGGGTGGAGCGTCCGCGGTCTGCTGCCCGCGCGACCCCGATCAGCGCGCTAAGCGCAACACAATGCGAGTCACACACGCGCAACGATCCTGTCGTCGGGGCCGGCATCATCGACTGCCGCCGGAGCGGTTCCAACTGCATGTTTACTATGCTACCTAGTAGTGGGAGGTGGCTGCGACTTGGCCGCTCTGCTGGACATCAGCCGCTTGCGTCCAGCACGAAGGAGGAAGGACCTGTCTTGGCGCGACCAACCGCCGCCGGCCGTACGGCCGTCACGCTGGCGCTTCTTCTGGTCGCTACGGTCGGATGCCAAGTTGACGCCCCAGGTCACCCCGAACCGGACCCCGTCACTGACAGCCTTCCGCTCCATGTCGACGGCCTCGACGTCTGTTCCGGACTCGAACGCCGGAACGTGGTGGCGACGGATTCAGGCAGCGACCTCCCGGGGCTACAGCTGCCCTGCCTCAACGAGGAAAGTCGGATCGACCTGACGGCTCTCGGGCAGCGCCCCACGCTGATCAACCTTTGGGCGACTTGGTGTGGACCGTGCCGCAAAGAGATGCCCCGCCTGGCCCGCGCCGCACAAGCGAACCAATCCGTTCAGTTCTTGGGGGTCAATACGAAAGACGACCCCGAGTTGGCTGCTGCCTTTCTGGCTGAAGCCGGCGTCACCTTTCCGCAACTGGTCGACATCGAGGGTTCGTTGCTTGACTCCACGAGAATCCGCGGCCTGCCCGTGACCCTGGCGATCGACGTGGACGGCCGCATCGTCGACCGGTCGATCGGAGAGGTCTCGGATGCAGAACTTGCAACCTTGATCGCCACGCTCGGCAACACAAGTTGACGGCCAACCTGTGACCCAATCGGACGTCGGCTCATCACAGTCGGCGACATACGGGCGCTGGAGACGGATCGAACGGTCGTCGTGGAACCCTTCAACCGCATCATCGAACCTGACGGCGCCATGAGCGGGCGTCACCGTGCACAGTCAAGTCCTCGGGCACCGATCCAATCTGGGCGACGACGCAAGCCACAGCCGGCTCGGCGGCTAGGCACAACGGCGATCGGCATTGCTTCCGTCGCCGCGATCACGATCTGCACGTTCATTGCAGTCATGAGCACGGACCACCCCCCGCCACAGTCGCCCCAAACGACGACGAGTACGACCGCACACGCAGCGTCGACCGGATCGCAGAAGAAAGCAGCGGCGCCCAGGACAGCACCGCCGGTCCCGAGCGCTCCCCCGGCAAGCACGCCGTTAGTCCAGGGGCCGCCAGCGAGTGTTCCCGAGAACGGTCCGGCCGTATTCAACACTGCACCCGGCAGGACGGACGCCACCGGCGCAGGACGGTTGGTCACCTACACCGTGGAACTGGAACAAGGACTCCCGTTCAACGCCAAGACTGTCGCATCTCTGATCGATCGAACACTCGCCGACCCTCGCGGCTGGACGGCCGGCGGCCTGCAGTCAGTTCGGCGCGTCGCGGACAACGCGGACCTTCGCATTCTGATCGCCAGCCCCAAGACCACCGACGAGCTGTGCGCGCCGCTGATCACGGGTGGCCGACTCTCGTGCCGCAACGGCGCTCGGGTGGTGCTCAACGCCTGGCGCTGGGCCCATGGGGCAGACGCGTACAAGAGCATCCAGGAGTACCGCCGATATTTGGTCAACCACGAGGTCGGACACGCGCTCGGGAACGCACACGAAGGCTGCATCAGTTCGGGCCGTCGCGCATCGGTCATGTTGCAACAGACAAAGGGACTACAGGGGTGCTTGCCGAACCCGTGGCCATTCCCATGACGGGGACAGCCACGATCCCGCGCACACCGAACGCGCTGTTCCAGCAAGCCAACCTAGAGGCCGAAGAGCAAGTACAGGCCCGCGAATGTGTACGAGACCATGACGAACAGCAACGGGAGTTGTGCCGTCGAGTGGTCTCGAGAAGGCAACAGGGTGATCGCACGGTCGTGGGCCGCGATCACCCCGAGGACGTGGCCGATGACGATCGCGAGCACCTTGATGCTGGCGAGCACCGTTGGGTGCAACGACAGCCAGATGTCGACCTGCAGGTCAGCGGTCCCGAACAGGTTCTGGCCGGTTCCCAACGGATCGCTTGCCTGGATCAATGTCTGCTGCCCGGTCTCCACCAACAGCGTGAGGTAATGGGCGGTCATGTAGCCCACGATGATGGGGACCAGGGAGTGGGCCAGCCGGCCCGGCATCTCGCGTCTGGGCACCCGCGCTGAGCGAGCAGGAATGCTGGTCGCAGTCCAGAACAGCCCGGCAACCAGTGCGCAGACGCCGAGGAGGAGACCGGTCTCCAGCAAGGCCACGTCGAGAGACGTCGACTGGGTGAACCGGAGCCACGTTGTCGAACCAGCGAAACTGTCGAATGCGGTCGATCCAAGCAGGACGGATGTAACAGCGAGTAGCCCCGGCCGCGCAGTGAGGCCGGCGAGGTTGCGCAAGGGCGCAACGACTTCAAGCACACCATGGGTGTTTCGGCGCCAGATCGACAGGTGAGCGACCAGCGTGGAGTAGACCTCGAAAGGGTCCGCTTGCTCGAACCAGTCAGTCCCGAACAAGCACCCGCCTACAACCATGGCCGCGACATAGACAAGTAACCAGGTCGAAACGGTTGCGAGAGTCGAGCCGTCGGGCGAAACCAACTCGGTCCATACGAAGGCCAACAATCCAACGGCCGCGGGCCACATCCCCACCCACTGCGGCAGCCGGACCCGGGGTCGGCCAGAGTCGATCCGCAGCGCTGCCGAGACCGCGAAGGTCAGGCTCCGTGCCGGGCTGACCGCCTTGACAACAGGTCCCAGGGCCAGTGACGCCGGTACGAGCCCAACCCACAAGAGCACGTAGAACATGCCGAACAGTGGATTGACGCTGGGCTCGTCAGGCCCGGCTGCAGCGACCCACACTGCGAAGCCGAGGGCGACAAGACCGAACAGTCGCAGCATGATCCGCGTCACGGTGGCGTCGACGAAGCGTGTCAGCTTAGGAACAAGGAGCCGCGATCCGGCGGCGCCCTCGAACCGCGGCGTCCGCCAGGCCAGCAGGAGGACCGTGAACGACACGGTCAGTGCGGCACACCCACCGATGACAGCGCTGGATGCGGAGATCGGCAGATCGCTGCCCCCGCCCAGCCCGTGGGCGAGGATCATTTCTACTTCACCGTCACTACGGCAACAACGGCCTCGGAGTCGTGCTCCTCGATCTCAACCGTACCGGGCGTCCTGATCACCAACTCCTTCGATGAAGTGCCTGCCGGGAAGTCAACGAACTGCTCGGGTTTGGAGTGCACGTGGAGCTGGCCCGCCCTGTCGGCATCGAAGGCAATGGTGATCGCCTCACCGGGTGCCGCGCTCACCCCCTGGGCGTTCGGTCCGACCTTGCTGCCCTTGATCGTCACTGCGAACCCGGGTCCGGTGGGCTCGACGGGCGCCGTGCTCGTAGCATCGGAGCTCGCTGGCGTCGGCGCCGTCGACGATGGAGTGGCCGTGTTGGAACCCGGCGCCCCGTCGTTGGTCTCGGCAGGTCCGCCGCAAGCAGTCAGGGCGAGCGCTGCCATCAGCGCCATGGCGGGCGCAACCGGGTGAGGGATCTTCATTGTTTCTTCTCCAATCTGTTGGTGTGTTGGGAAGGCATGGCGACCTTCACCGTCGACAGCCATTCGATGGCCAACTGGACTCACGCCGAGAACAGGAGGAGCAGGCCACCGGTCGTGAAAGCAACCATCATGACCATCAGTGGAAGTTGCGATGTCACGCGTCGGCCCGGCGGGAAGACTGTCAGTGCCCTGTCGTGAGCTGAGACCGCGGCGGCAACGTGCCCCACAACGACTGCTGCGACCTTGATCGTGGCCAGCAGTGTCGGGTGGTAGCTGAACCAGAAGCTGGGCGTGAGTCCGGCCGTGCCAAACAGGTTCCACTCCTTGCCGAGCGGATCGCTCACCAGGGCAAGGGTCTGCCAGCCGTAGTCGACAAACAGAGTCAGATAGTGGGCGACGATGTAGCCGGCGATGATCGGCACCAGCGAGTGCGCGAACCGATCAGGCAACTCCGCGCGCGTGACCGACGTTCCCGGCCGCGTCAGCACGCACCCAGCTGCAAACAAGATCCCAACCCCCACGCAGAAGCCTGCGAGAGCGAGGTTGTTGAGCGTGGCTGCCGAGAACGAACTGCCGTAGACCGTGCGCAACCACCACGAGGAGTCAGCGAAGGAATCGAACGCAGTACTGCCGAACAAGACCGCGACAACACCCCACACCCCAGGGACCAACGGAGTGGTTGAAAGATTCGCCAGCGGACTCCTGAGCACGATCCGGGCATCGGGGGTGCCCGCTCCTCTGACGTGCCAGGGCGAAAGCCTGGCAGCGAGTGAGGAGTAGACCTCGAATGGGTCGGCCTTGGCGTAGAACGCCGGTCCGAACACAGCCCCGCCGACCAGCATGATCGCCAGGTAGATCGCGCACCACAACCGCAGGTCACCGAGTTGGCTGCTGTTGTCGTAGACGAGTTCGAGCCACACGAACGCATACAGGCCAAGCGCCGCGGGCCACACGCCGAGCCGGGCAGGGAAATCGTACAAGCCACGTTCGCGGTCTCCACCGCTCAGCGTCAGCAAGGTGGCATGAATCGTGCGCACCGGACTGATCGCCTTCCACACCGGTCCCAGCAGCAGGGAGGCGAAGACCAGGCCGACCCACCACCAGACGTACACCATTCCGAAGAGAGGGTTCGTCAGGTCATTCCGGCCGAACAGCGCTGCCGTCGCAGCGAGCAGGAGCAGCGCGACACCGATGACTCGCAAGGCGATGGCCAGTGCGGGCGCCAGGATCAAGCTGGAGAACGGCTTCGGGAGAACCCATTCGCCCACCGCCCGGGACGATGTCGTACCACCGTCGTATCGCGGCGTGCGCCACGCAGTGGCGAGGATGACGAACGACACGACCAATGCCACGCCGGCACCACCAACGGCTAGCGACAGCGGGATCGGCAAGTCAGCCTGACCTCCGACTCCATGGGCCTCGATCACCCCGCCACCGGCTCCTCAGTCTGAGGACCTCCGGAGGGTCCGCCCGTTCGCGACGCCAGGGCGGCCGCGAGCGCTTCGGGTCGACGAGAGCACACCAACCAGTAGGGGGTTGGATCGCCGGGATCAGCGATGCAAATCCGGACCCCGGTAGCAACGTAGGGCCGCAGCACGAGGAAGGCGCGGGCATCGGCGTCACGGCCAGAGACATCCCGCATCAGTTGGGCACCAAGGATGTCCACGTCGCCGACGTGGTGCCTCTCGATCCGGGCTCGTCCGGCGTGGAGCCATCCGTCGGTAACCGTGATCTTCACTGACCCGTAGGAGGTGAGGAGAACGATCTGCATCAGCAGGAGGACGCCGGTAATGCCCCAAGCAAGGGACTCGGGAATGGAGACGATCATCGCCAACCAGAAGCTGGCGAGCATCAATCCCCACAGGAGCCACCACCTCAGTGGGGCACGCAGACGTTCGCGGTAAAGCACCCGCCCATCTCTGCTCACCGCAGGCATGTCGCGCCAACCACGTTGCTCCGTAGCGGCATTGGCTGGGAAGTCACCGGCGGGGGCGCAGGCAGACCCACGCCAACGCGACACCAAGACCGCCCAGGATGGGCCCGACCGCGCCGAGAGATCGAGATGGGGCTTCGTCGCCCACGACCCCCCAAGACAACAGAGTCCAGTAGCCGCCGAGGAACATCAGGAACAACGCCGGGGGCAAGCCCAGCACAATCCCTCTCGAACGAGGTGCCTTGCCATACCGTGACTCGTCCATCGCAACTAGCTCGCATCTTCTTGGGTGAGGCGGTCGGTGTATTCCCAATGCCAAGGCTCAGGCCTCGACCCACTGGGCCGCGCCCATGTGGGATTGATCCAACCAAAGCGGTTGGCGTTGTCTAGCATCCACTCGTGTTCGCGAGCGCCAAAACGCTCGACTCCGCCGCACAGGTCGACGGCGACCCCCCAACCATGATTGCTGGTTCCCGGCGTGGCGGCGAGTCCCGGCTTGCTCGAGTACAAGCGGCGCTGAGCGTCGAGAGATCGGTAGCCGTCGGTCATGCATGGCAAGTCACCGAACTGTTGCTGGTAGCGGGCACTCAGTCGTGCCCATGCAGCCGCGGCATCTCCCCGCAAGTGGAACCCGGCCGGCAACTCGCACAGATTCTCGTCCTGGACCAACCCATTCGCATCCTGGGACTGTTGAGTCTCCGTCTGGCAGGTGGCGAGCCAATCGGGTTGTCGCTTGGACCTCACTGAGTCAGCTCGAGTTGCACTGCGGCTGAGAGAGAGTTCGCGGTAACCAGTTCCGAGTCGTTCTTGGGGATCCCTGGTTGGCGCCGGAGTCGGCGCAGCGCGTTCTCCCGGACCACGGATCGAAGCATTGTTCGTCGCAGGGTCCTCGTCGCGCCAACCGCCTGGATCGGCTGCCGCTGTCATGGCACTGATGGTTGCCATGACAGCGACCGCTGTGATGGCAGTGCGAGGCGTCCGCCGCGGCACCTGCACGGTTCGGTGACGTCCCTGAGTCTCAGCACCGCGGCCAGGGTTGCTCTGGGCCGTCTTCGGGCTTGCCCGCCGGTGAAACGGGGAGCGCGCAGGCGCCCGATGCCGTCGAGCACCCACCAGAACCGCTCCTCGAAATCTGTGATTCAACCGACCAAGTCCCCGACTACTATAAAAAGTAGTAGTAGAAGGTCCAAATCGCGCCCTGGTCACCTACGGTGGCCCGGTGAAAGAGTTCTGGACCTACACCGCTCTGCGCGGCTTGCTGTTCCTCATAGCCTTCGCCGTTGCGCTCGGAGTGTGGTTGGCAGTTGATGACTCGGTGAAACTGTTGCCGGTGACCGCGATCGCGTTCGTCGTCAGTAGCGCAGGTTCGTACTTCCTGCTTCGCGGACAGCGCCTCGCGTTCAGTGAACGGGTGAACCAGCGCGCGACGCTGGCAGTGCATCGGCACGGCGAGGCGCAGCCAGGGGACGCCGTCAGGTAGCAATCCGCCGCAACCACTGCCGCACGTCAAGCCCGCGGGCATCTACGTGACTCCGGTTCGCGTGCGCACGGCACGGGGCCAACTGGACGCACCACTTGGCCAGCCGCCTACGATGCAGCGTAGTAGTTTCGACACGAAGGAAGCACCGAGTGAAGTCTCAGGTCAAGTTGTCTCTCCTCCTCGTCGCAGTGGTGGCGGTCGTCATCGCAGGATTGCTCGCGTTCGCGGGCCGCGACTCAAGTGACGCGAATCCGTCGGCCGGGGCTTCCGACACCCGCCTCGTGCGTGAGGACAGCCGCGTCATCGGGCAGCCGGGTTCCACCGATGTCGTGTTGGTCGAGTTCCTCGACTTTGAATGCGAGGCGTGCCGCGCCGCATATCCCATCGTCGAGCAGCTCCGAGAAAAGTACGGCGACCAAGTGACCTTCGTGGCCCGTTACTTCCCCCTGCCCGGCCACTACAACTCCGAACGCGCAGCTCGCGCCGTCGAATCAGCCGCGCGGCAGGGCAAGTTCGACCAGATGTACCAGAAGATGTACGAAACGCAAGAGTCCTGGGGGGAACAGCGAGTACCGCTCGACGACTTCTTCCGCGATCTGGCTCAGGGCATCGGCCTCGACATGGAAACGTTCGATGCGGACTACGGTTCAGCTGAGGTCGCTGAGCGCGTCCAGCGCGACGTCGCTGACGGCACGTCGCTCGGGGTCCAGGGAACTCCGACGTTCTTCCTGGATGGCGAACGCCTGCAGCCCGAATCAAGTGCAGACTTCGAAAACGCCATCGCGGACGCTCTTGCAAGTCGATGACAGCCAGGTCCAAGGAGGGCGACCGGGCTCTCGGAGGCCTCCTGCTTCTTGGTGGGACGCTGGGCTTGGTAGCGGCCTTCATTCTCACCATCGAGAAGATCGCGCTGCTCAAGGACGTCGGCTATGCACCGTCATGCAACCTCAACCCGATCCTGAGTTGCGGTTCCGTCATGGAATCAGCGCAAGCTGAACTGTTTGGCTTTCCCAATCCGCTGATTGGCCTCATCGCTTTCCCCATTGTTGCGGCCACGGGCGCGGGGCTGCTAGCAGGCGCCCACTTCGCCACCTGGTATTGGCGCGGCCTTCAAGTCGGGGTCTCGCTGGCAGCCATGCTCGTCGGCTGGCTGATCTTCCAAAGCCTGTACCGGATCGGCGCCCTTTGTCCCTACTGCATGGCAGTGTGGGCTGTGGTCATCCCCATCTTCTGGTACGTGTCATTGCGCAACGCGACGTCGGGAGTGCTCGGAGCTCGGATCGCGAGAACTACTGCCGTGCAAACACTTAGCGAGTGGCGGATGCCCCTTGTCGTCGCGACAATGCTGATCGTGATCGTCCTGATCACCGAGCAGTTCTGGTACTACTGGCAGACCATCGTCTGATTGCAGGGCGCTGGAAGAATGGACATTGACATGCGCCGGAGGCGCTCCAAGGTGGCGAACTCATGAGGCTGCTCCATATGGGCACGCTCCATCCGGCCGAGCAAGCAGCGACAATCGCGTTGCTTTTTGGGCCGTTCCTCATTCTCGGCGTCGTCGTGTTCATCCGGCGCCGCGAAGAGGCGACAGCGACGAAGCGCGCACGCCTTAAGCCGAGTATCGACGCCTTCGACGACGACCTCGCCCCATAGGAAGTCAGAGAACCCGGCACAAACGCACGGGGAGAGCTGGGAGGTCCTCCGCATCGGTCAGGCAGCACGGGTGGCCTATCCCCCAAGCAAGCGGTTGTTGTTACCTTCGATCCGTTCCTGCCGAAGTATGTGTTGTGCGCTCACAGACCGACACCGGCTCCCACCGCTTCGCCCGCAACGGGCAGGACTTGGCCACAACGCCACCCCATGACTCGGCCGACGCGTCTCGGCCGACGGCGACAGATGATGATCAGCTGCGAACCACCAGATCCAAGAACGCCAAACGACGCCGCCGGACCGTCGACGACCTTGCCTGGCTTCGGGGCAGGCCGACCCTCAACGCTCTCATCGAGCGGTTCCCATCCGAGTGGCAGGCTGTCCGCCGGGAGGTCGCGAGCCTGGTCGCACGCAACGACGTTGACGACATCCAGGTACGCATCATCGCCGCGTCTCTACCCGCTCAGACTCTTCCAGGCAGCCGGGTTCGCCCCGCCCGAGAGCGCGTCGCAGCCGAAGTCCATCGTCAGATGACCGTCCATCTCCTCAAGGATGCAATCCTGCGCTCCTCGACGGGAGTCAATGAGGGCCGGATCCGCTTCAACCTGGCGAATGGATACATCGCTCAGAAGTTGCTGTTCAGACGCGATCTTGAGCGGAAGCCGGTCTCCATCCGACTCTTCCGCCTGATCTGGCCAATGTTGAACCAGCGGCGACTCCTGATGCCGTTGGTTCAGCCCAAGGGCATTTGGTGCTTCTACTCATCGCGCCTCGTGTCACAGCTCGCCGAGATGATCGGCGACCGTGCGTGCCTGGAGATTGCGGCGGGAGACGGAACACTCTCCCGATTCCTTGCCAAGGCCGGCGTCAACGTGACCGCGACCGACAACTACAGCTGGGATGACAGCATCGACTTTCCCAGCAGCGTAATCCGCCAAGACGCCCGAACGGCGCTACGTGAACACCGCCCTCAGGTCGTGATCTGCTCCTGGCCGCCAGCCGGCAACCACTTCGAGCAACACGTGTTCTCCACTGCCAGCGTGGAGCTCTACATCGTGATCTCCTCCACGAATGAGCTCAGCACTGGGAACTGGGCCTCGTACCGGCGACAGGAAACCTTCGACCTCGCCATGGACGAGCGAATGAGCAAATTGGTCCTGCCACCAGAGGTAGCACATGGGGTCTATGTCTTCCGGCGGCGGCCTTCCGACAACGTCGTCTCGAAGCAGCCATAAGAAGCGCTCGGATGCAGACGGTCACACCCACCGTTGCAACGGGTTTACAGGCGAGGCACCACGTACATTCAGGCGGCGCCGCACGCGCCCGGCGCCAGTGCCACGGACGGACCGTTCCCTGCACCCTCCGGTCGATCGTGCCCCCCACTCTCGCTCAGGGCACGTGGCGTGTCACGTGCCGGGCTTCATTGACTTCGCCGGTGTCCAGCTCGAATCTATGCCAGGCGAGGTCGCCCAACGGGCTCCTACTCGCCAAAGCGCACAATGGCGACGATGCCCGATCCGGCATCTCCCCGGCCGGCCGTCCTGTCGCCCACGTTGGCTTGACCACAGACTCATTGAGTCACGAACTCGACGAAGTAGCTGTCGAGCACTTCAGCGGGGTACATCTTGGTGAGCACGCTGGTCAGGTCGGCCTTCAGTTTGTCGCGTTCCTCGGCCCCGTCGACAGCCGAAAGGGGAAGACCGGAGAACGTGGTGATCGCCGCGTCGAGCGCACGAGATCCATCGACTTCCTTCACGCCCTCAGCCAACTGGAGAGCAAGGCCGATCCGGAGATACCTGCCAGCCGCAAGATTCAGTTGCACGGGGTCGAGCACCATCACCTCGCCTGGCTCTGGCACGGAATCTGACCCCGCCTGAAGCGTCAGCCCAGTGGCGCCCAGGGCAACCGCGCCGAACACAACCAACCACTTCGACTTCCCCTTTTCGACGCGGGTGGATTTCGTTGGGGGCTCGGAATCTTTGGTCGCCGCCGCCTGGGACATGGCACCCGCTCCTATGTGTCGTCTGTCGTGTGGTTGCCTATGTATTCGGCTCGACGGGCGGCGTTCTTGAGGGTAACTACTAATCCCAGTAGGAGATGCTGCTTTCCCTTGCGCTATGCCGAAGGGTGAACCTCGTAGTCCAGCGCCGCGCAGTGCCGATCGCTTGCATCGGGGGTAGCCGAACTCGCATTCCGGTCCAGGCTTGGCGGTGGCGGAGTACGCCCGAGGGCGACACCCAACGCCATAGCCAGGCACATGATGAGCAGTTCACCTCCGGCGAGTGCGGCGAATCTTCGGCGAGCATGCTCGGTCCATGTAGGCGACTTGTCGACGAGGCGGCGACGATGGAGGTACCCGATCGCTCCCAGGGCAAGAAGGACGCCAACCTTGATGAGAATTACGACACCATACGGAGACCCAAGTTCTGACCACGTTCCGAGGCGTAACCACGCCCCAACCACCCCCGACACAGCTACGGCCGTCAGACAGCAAGCTGCCGTGACCGAGTAGCGCCGGAGCACCGCGTCTCGGTATCTGCCGACCTCACCCTGAAGGAAGGCAAGGGCCGCCAATCCGCCAATCCAGATGGTGACGGCGACGAGGTGGACGAACAAAAGCAGAACGGCCTGCTGATGGTTGTCATCGGTGGACACGTGGCCCGTCGACGACAACGGCCACAGTGCCGCAAGAGAGAGCAGGAGGATCGCAACCTCTGCACCCTCGAAGCGTCGCGCGGCGAGGCAGCCGACGGCCACCACTCCCACCAGGACCGTGCAAATCATGTTGGCTTGACCGACGTCGGTGTCTTTGACGAACGCGGGCAACTCGGACCAGAGCGCCGGGCTAACGACCGGCACGCCGGCGACGTCGGAGCAGGAGAACACAACGACCACTGCGCTTGCGAAGGCCCACAGCCCTGCGCAGAGGCCAGCGGCTCCGAGGCCCTGAGCCCTTGCGCCGGACAATCGTGACCGGGCCCGGGAGTCCTGTGGAAGCAGCACCGCAACCACAAACACCAGACCGATGGTCAATGCAGCCGAAAGGTCACGCATGCCTTGCGCCACAGGAAGTCCCCAGCGGGTAACTACACCAGGATCCGGCAGGCCTGTCGCGGGCGAAGGTTGAGGGTCCGTCACGGTCAAGACAGCCAATGCCGCGCTGCCGATCAGTACCGAGCCGATCAAGAACGCCAATGTCGCAGACCGACGTGTCACGGCGCGCCTCCACCCTCTGCCGATCTCTGCAACCGCGAGCACCTCGGGGAGTCGAAGTAGCGTTCTAGATCGGCCGAATCCTGCCGCTACTACACATCATAGTATTGGCAGCGATGCTCGGCTCACTGAGTGGGTGCGTGTCAAACGGCCACGGCGGGAGTACCTGGATCCGCGCACGCCGCCACGGCCGTTCTACCCGTTGGGCGTCGTGCTCTCAACAGTCGGCGTTGACCCAGAACGCGGGGTCGGCCTACGGCGTGACGCCGTGCTGTCGCAGCGCAGCGTCAGGGTCGACCGGGTCACCACCGCCGGGGCGGACCTCGAGGTGCAGGTGCGGGCCGGTCACGTTCCCTGTGCTGCCGACGTACCCAATGATCTCGCCGGATCGGACAGTCTCACCGGCGGAGACTTCGAAGGACGACTGGTGGCAGAACCACAGCTCAGTACCGTCCTCGAGGGTGAGCACGGTCTTGTTGCCGTAGGCGCCGTCCGAGCCGGCCGAGGTGACCACACCGTTCGCGACGGCGCGAATCGGGGTGCCGCTCTGAGCAGCGAAGTCGAGGCCGGTGTGGTAGTTGGACCACAGGCCGTACTCACCGAAGGTCGCCGTAAGGCGGTAGCTCTCGAGCGGGAGCACCCAGCGGTTCAGGGCGATCTCGGCGGCTTCCTTCTCGGCAGCCTGAGCGAGCTGGCCAAGCGCACTGTTGCGCTCCTCGGCGGAACGCTCGGCCTCGGCGACGAGGTCGGTGCCAGCAGGCTGTGCGGGGGTGTCGCGGTCCGAGTCGCGGCTGACGATCTGGGTGCGGCCGCCGACGACGCCGTTGCCGAAGGATCCGGTCATGGCGTTCGAGGCGGTGAGGTGGTCGCTGGCCGACGCGAGCTCGGGCTCGGTCGAGACGACGGCGCCACCGATGGCGATAGCGAGGGTCGCCACGCCGACAGCTACCGGCAGGGTAGGGAGGCCACGGAACAGAGGCCCGCGGGCGCCGGCGTGCTTGACAGCGCGGCGTTTACCGGCGGGCCGGATCGCCCGCAGCGTGGCAGTGGTATCGATCATGGGATCTAACACAGCGATGTCACGCAGGGACGGCAGAACGACCGTCGGCGGCCGCTCCAGGTGGTGGTATTGCGACTCTTCCGCGACGTGAGGATCCGCTGTGAACGTGGCAAGGGACGCCGTACGCACGACCGCGCTCGGGTTGACCGTCTCGCGTGGCAATCCAAGTTCGACCGGCTGAACCGCGCGCTCGACGCGCCTTCCGACGTACGTTGAGGGCGTATCGAACTCCGAGCGCTGAGCGGCGCGTTTGCCGACGTACGACGCAGTGCCGACGAGTGGAGCGAGGGGTCGCGGCGAGCGGTTGTCCGCTCGGGGTCTAGCCATCGACTACTTACTCCATCCTGGATACAGGGCTGACGGGTTTCGGTGCCCTTCGCTCGTCCAGGCAGCAACAGATCGCCCGACCGATTCAACCGTCAACTCGTGGCCGGACGAAATGTTCGTGCCACGATAGCGGAGCCCGTAACAATGCTTCATGTTGGCGACAGCAGCACCATCGTCGCCGCGGCCCATCGATTTGCTCAACCGGCGTTGAGTCAGTTCCCATAACCGCCCGGTCAGGGGACCACGTGAATGTGTCCGACGGAGCGATCGTCACTCGCCAGGGGTATCGGTGCGTCCTGCTCGTCGGCTGCACACCCGGCGAGGAGTAGAGCCGAGGCCGGCAGGCTGACGGGAACAATTGGTCACACGAACGTCACGCTTCCTTGGCGTCTGACCGGGCGGCGGGCAAGTTGGTCTGCCCGCTACCCGTCGGTCGAGAAGAGGATCAGGAACCGAGGAACTTGGTCATTGCGGTGATCTCGGAGGCCTGCGCCTTCTCGATCTCTTCGGCCAGGGTGATGGCGTCGGCGTACTCGCCGTCTTCCTGCTCAGTCTTGGCCATCTCAATGGCGCCCTCGTGGTGCTCGATCATCATGGTGAGGAACATCTGCTCGAACGCTGGACCGGAGGCGGCCTCAAGTTCGGCCATTTGCTCGTTGCTCATCATGCCGGGCATGTCGGTGTCCACGTCGGTCTGACCGTCGCCGTGCCCGTTGACATGGTCACGCATCGTCTCGGGGATGGGCTGGTTCCAGTCGTTGAGGAAGTCGACCATGGTCTCGATCTCGGGGCCTTGGGCCATCCGGATTTGCTCGGCGAGCGTGGTTAGTTCGGGAGAGAGGTCGCGGCCGTCGGTGAGGTCGACCATTGACAGTGCCTGGGCATGGTGCTGGATCATTTCGGTTGCGAAGTCGACGTCGGTTTGGTTGAACTCTTCGCTCGCCGTGATTTTCGAGGCACTGGGGCCGTCGTGTCCGCCGTCGTCGGAGCAGGCGGCGAGGGTCAGCAGGGATGCCGCGAACAGGGCTGTGGTCAGGGTCTTACGCATGGGACGTGTCTCCTTGGTCTGGGCGATCTGTGCGGGCAGCGGCGTAGGCGAGACACCCGTGGGGTGTCTCGTCGTCGGCGACTGTCAGCAGCGGATCACGCAGAAGCGGAAAATGTCCGGTGGGTCGCGGTCTCTGCTCATTGGGACCGGGTTCCGGAACGTCGGCCGTATCGTTCGCAACAGCGGCATGCATCGACGAAGCACTAGCAAAGCGACAGCAAGGACGAGTAATCCGCCGAGAATCGCTAAGCAGAGTCCGAGCAGGCCCGTGCCGGAACCAGAGGCGCCGCAACCGTCATCGCAACTGACCGTCTCGGAATAAGTCGGCGCGGCGCCACTCACCAATGAGTTGTGGTGTGGGGCCGCGAGTACATCTGGGTGGCCGTCGTCCTGCGAAGGTGCGATCTGGGCCGGCGAGTGGCTGGTTTCGGTGTGCATGCCGGCGTGGGTGCCCCAACCGTGCATCGAGAGGAGCCCGAAGAGCGCCAGCGCAGCCACCACGATCGCGTAACGCGCCCTTGATGCCCCAGGAGTGCTTCGGAGCTTCCCCACGGACTCGATGATAGGCAATCGAGCCCAGATCGCTATCGCGAGGATGCTGGGCACTGAACTCGATCTCGACGGGTGCGGTCCTGGATCGCGGCAACTGCGCATCGAGCAATACAGATGGCGGCTCGTCGCACGGCGGGGTGCCGTGCGGCGGCACGGAGGGATGCGGATCTCGAGCGTTGCACGGGTTCAGGGGCCACGGTTCTGGTCGTTGCTTGAACCGTGGCTCGGGGCCGGTGCGTTGTCGTCCTCCAGTTCGGCGGCGATCGAAACAGTGAGACCTCCGAGGAGGAAGCCGATGACGGCGGCCGCGAGCGTGTTGGTGTTCATCTGTGCGTCTCCTTTCAGGGGTGGTTGGTGTGGTCGCCAGAGCCGGGATGCCCGCTGAGCTCACCGTTGCCAAGCTCATCGTTGCCCGGTTCCCCGGTTCCGTGCTCGTCAGGGTGGCCGGGGTGAGCAGCGTGGGCTTGGTGTTCTGCTCCCTGGTGGTACTGGTGGGTGAGGGCGTGGCCCTTGCCCTTGTCGATGAGGTAGCGGTTGACGGGGAATGCGGCAATGAACGCCACGCTGAGCGCGATCATCATGCCGATCCAAAAGATTGGGTTTACCAGACCGGAGTCCATGGCGCCGGGGATGAACGCCATGACTAGGTTGTCGACGAGCTCCATTACGGCGATCGACAGCGTGTCGGCGGCGAAGACGACGCTGAGTGCGGCGCCGAAGCCGAGGCCTGCCTTGATGAGGGGCAGTGTTGAGAGTGCGTAGCCGAACAGGAACGCGAGCGCGACCGCGAGGGCGATGGTGGCGCCGGTGCTCAGGCCGATCGCGGTACCGATCATCAGGCCAGCGATCTCGCCGATGGCGCAGCCGGTGAGGCAGTGCAGGGTGGCGTTGGCGGCCATGGAGTTGCGGGAATTCATACCGAGGATCCTCTCATTGGATACCCCCCTACCGTATATGGAGGGTTGGGCGGATGACAAGGCGGGCTGGCATCGTGCCGGGAACCAGGACAGCGTCGCTACCGCATTCGGCGGCGACGCTGCCCTGGTCGGGTGGCCGGTGGTCAGCCGACCCGATAGCCGGCGTCGGCGATGGCAGTGCGGACCTCGGTGTCCTCGACCGCGGGACCGGTGACCTTCAAGGTGCCGGTGGCGAGGTCGACGTCGGTGGCGATCACGCCGACGACCTGGCTGACAGCGGCGCTGACCTTGGTTGCGCAGCTGGAGCAGGTCATGCCCTGGACGGCGTACTCGTTGGTGTCGCTCATGGAGGACGGTTCCTTTCGGTGGTGGAACGAGCCGTAGTTGGGGCTCGACGTGGTCCGGCTCCGTGGTCCGGGCCGGAGGATGTGGCGTCAGGCGATCTGCCGGGCCTGGTCCTCGGCCCCCACCTGCGCTCTCGCGGGCCTGCGGAAGAGCGCGAGGGTGGCGAGTGCACCGGCGCCGGCGACGATGGCTGCCCCGATGAAGGCAGCCGAGAAGCCGTCGGTGAGCGCCGCCTTGTCGCCGATCTGGTCCGCGCCGTTGGCGGCGGCGATCGCCGTCATCACGGCCAGGCCGAGGGCAGAGCCGACCTGGTAGCTGGTGTTGACGATGCCCGAGGCCAGGCCGCCCTCCTCGGGCCGTGCCGCGGAGATCGCCGTGCCCAGGGTGGGGATGAAGGCCAGCGACATGCCGAGCGCCGCGACGAGCGAGGCCGGGAGGACATCGACCGCATAGGAACCATCAGGATCAATCAGGGCGAGCCAGGCCAGGCCAGCGGAGAGCAGGACCAGGCCGGCCACCGTGGCCGACTTGGGCCCAACGGCCGCCAGCACCCGTGGGGCGATCGCGATCATCCCGACCATGATCAGCAACGTCATCGGCAACAGCGCCGCTCCACTGGGGAACGCGGTGTAGCCGAGAACCTGCTGAAGGTAGAGGTTCAGGAAGAACCACATCGGAATCCACGCCGCGCCCAGCAGGAGCTGGGCGATGTTGGCAGCGGCCAGATTCGGCGCCCGGAAGATCCCGAGACGCACCAACGGATCGCGACCCTTTGCCTGCCCGATGACGAACCCGACCAGCAGCACAGCGGCGACGGCAAGGACACCCCCGGTCTGGCCCGAGTCCCAGCCGACCTCGGGTGCCTGGACGACGGCGTACACCGCGGCACCCAGACCAGCAGTGACAATGAGGGCACCCAGCAGGTCCACCCGCCGGCCGGCCCCGGCACCACCGGCGGGCATGACGGAGGGAACGATCGCGAGAACCAGAAGCGCGATCGGGACGTTGATGTAGAACACCCACGGCCAGGACAGGTACTCGGTGATCACGCCGCCGAGGAAGACCCCGGCGGTGCCACCGGCCGGTGCTGCGGCGCCGTACAAGGCAAGTGCCTTGGGCAGTTCCTTCGGGTTGGCACCGAAGAGCATGAAGAGCAGCGTGAGGGCTGAGGGAGCGATCAGCGCCGACCCGACGCCCTGGACAGCACGGCCGAGCAGCTCGACCTCGACATTGCCAGCGAGGCCAGCGACCAGGGAGCCACCCAGCAGGACAACCCAGCCCGCGGAGAAGACCCGGCGGGCGCCGAACACGTCGGACAGCTTCCCGCCGAGCAGCAGCAGACCGGCGAGAGCGACGACATAGGCGTTGAACACCCACGACAGGTTCTCCTGGGTGAAGCCGAGCTCGGCCTGCATGCGGGGCAGCGCGACCCCAATGATCGAGGTGTCCATGATGACCATGAACTGGGCCGCTGCAATGACCGCGAGCCCTAGCCAGCGGCGATTCACGCCCGGCGAGGTGGTGGTTGACATCAGATTCTCCTTTTGAGGGTGCCCGGCCGTTCCGGACGTCGTACTTGCGGTAAATACCCTAGGGGGGTACTGTATTCCACGAAGGCGGACGCTACCACGAAATACCGGAGGGGGGTACCCTGAGAATGACCAAGACACTCACCGAGAAGGACAGCCCGATGACCGAGGCCCACCAGCACAGCTACATCGCCAACAACACCAAGGCGGACTACCTCAAGCGACTGCGCCGCATCGAGGGCCAGGCTCGCGGGCTGCAGCGGATGGTCGAGGAGGAGAAGTACTGCATCGACATCCTCACCCAGATCTCCGCGATGACGAAGGCGCTCGAAGCCGTCGCTCTCGGCCTGCTCGACGAGCACATGTCGCACTGCGTCGTGAATGCCGTCGCCGCCGGCGGCGACGAGGCGCAGATCAAGCTCAAGGAAGCCTCCGACGCGATCGCCCGCCTCGTCCGCTCCTGAACCCAACCACCCGCACCACCTGAATCCCGGAAGGAATCAGCCATGACCCAGACCGCCCCGCACACCGCCACCTACACCGTCACCGGCATGACCTGCGGCCACTGCGTCGCCTCGGTCACCGAAGAGGTCCAGGAGATCCCCGGCGTCCAGGACGTCGCGGTCGACCTGCCGACCGGTGCCGTCACCATCACCAGCGCCGAGCTCCTCGACGACGCCGCCGTCAGGGCGGCCGTCGAGGAAGCCGGCTACCAACTCGCATGAGCACCCCCATCAAGGTCACCGGGTTCCTGGCCGCCATCGCCGCGATCTTCGGACTCGCCCTCCTCGTCGGCCGGGCCGTCGGGCCCGTGGACGACGCACCCACCGGTGCGCACGACACCGCCCACGAAGGCAAGAAGGCCGAGGCCGGCGAACACGACGGCGGCCACGGCGACGAGTCGCCGAACCCATCCACAGGTGAAGAGTTCCCCGGAGGACTCATGGTCTCCCAGAACGGCTACACCCTCGCCCTCACCGAGCCGAGCTCCGCGGCCGGTCGGGACCGGCCGGTCGCGTTCACGATCACCGGACCGGACGGCAACCCGGTGACGTCGTACGACGTCGAGCACGAGAAGCAACTCCACCTGATCGCCGTACGACGCGACTTCACCGGCTTCCAGCACGTCCACCCCGTCCTCGACGAGAAGACCGGGGTCTGGTCGATCGACCTCGACCTCACGCCTGGTACGTGGCGCCTCTTCGCCGACTTCAAGGCGACCGGTGCCGACGCGCTCACCCTCGGCACGGACCTGGCCGTCGACGGTGACTACCGGCCCGCCGGGCCCGCCCCCGAGAACCGCACCGCTTCGGTCGACGACTACGAGGTCACCCTCGAAGGAGACCTGACGGCAGGAGCCGACGCGAAGCTCACCCTGAGCGTCACCAAGGACGGCACGCCGGTCACTGACCTGCAGCCCTACCTCGGCGCGTACGGCCACCTCGTCGCCCTGCGCGACGGCGACCTCGCCTACCTCCACGTCCACCCCGACGGCGAGCCCGACGACGGCACCACGAAGCCCGGTCCCGATGTGGTCTTCTACGCCGCCGTCCCCAGCGCAGGGGCCTACCACCTCTACCTGGACTTCCAGCACAACGGCGTCGTTCGCACCGCGGCCTTCACCGTCAGCGCAGGTGACTCCATCCCGAGCGACACCCCATCCGATACGAACACCCCCGCCGAGACCGGCGGCCATGCCGGTCACTGACCAGCAGCCGCCCACCAGGAGACAACCATGACCACGCAGAGTCAGTCAGGCACCCCCGCCGCCGGTTCGATCGAGCTGGCGATCACCGGGATGACCTGCGCGTCCTGCGCCAACCGGATCGAGCGCAAGCTCAACAAGCTCGAGGGCGTCACCGCCACGGTCAACTACGCCACCGAAAAGGCGAAGGTCACCTTCGACCCCGACGTGGCACCCGAGGCCCTGGTCGCAGCCGTGGAACAGGCCGGGTACGGCGCGCGCCTCCCCCAGCCGCCCCAGACAGCCGCAGGGGCGGGCGCGGGAGCCGGCGAAGAGTCGCCAGAGGACCTCGCGCTCCGCACCCTGCGCCAGCGACTCGTCATCTCGACGGTCCTGACCGTCCCGGTGATCGCCATGGCGATGATCCCAGCGCTGCAGTTCACCAACTGGCAGTGGCTCTCGTTGACCCTGGCCGCGCCGGTGGTGGCATGGGGCGCCTGGCCGTTCCACAAGGCAGCGTGGACCAACCTGCGCCACGGCACCTCCACCATGGACACGCTCATCTCCCTCGGCACCCTGGCCGCTCTGGGATGGTCGGTGTCCGCCCTGTTCTGGGGCACGGCCGGCACCCCGGGGATGACGCACCCGTTCGAGCTGACGATCCAGCGCAGTGACGGCAGCGGCAACATCTACCTCGAAGCAGCGTCGGGCGTCACCACGTTCATCCTCGCCGGCCGCTACTTCGAGCAGCGGTCCAAGCGCCGGGCCGGCGCCGCGCTCCGTGCCCTGCTCTCCCTCGGCGCCAAGGACGTCACGGTGCTCGGACCCGACGGCACCACCGAGACCAATGTGCCGGTCGAGCAGCTCGCGGTCGGCGACCTGTTCGTCGTACGACCGGGCGAGAAGATCGCCACCGACGGCGTGATCGAACGCGGCACGTCCGCGGTGGATGCGTCGATGCTCACCGGCGAGTCCGTGCCGGTCGAGGTCGGCCCCGGGGACCCCGTGGTCGGAGCAACGCTCAACGCCGGCGGCCGCCTCGTCGTGCGGGCGACGCGCATCGGCGGTGACACCCAGCTCGCGCAGATGGCGCGGCTGGTCGAGGACGCCCAGAACGGCAAGGCCCAGGTCCAGCGCCTGGCCGACCGGATCTCCGGCATCTTCGTCCCGATCGTCATCCTCCTCGCGACCGGAACCCTCGGCTTCTGGCTCGGCACCGGCAACGGCCTGGGGACGGCGTTCACCGCGACCGTCGCCGTGCTGATCATCGCCTGCCCGTGTGCCCTCGGCCTGGCCACACCGACCGCCCTCATGGTCGGCACCGGACGCGGCGCGCAGCTCGGCATCCTGATCAAGGGCCCCGAGGTGCTGGAGTCCACCCGCACCGTCGACACCGTCGTGCTCGACAAGACCGGCACCGTCACCACCGGGAAGATGACCCTGCGGGACGTGATCGCGGCCGACGGCGAGGACGCCGGCGAGGTGTTGCGGTACGCCGGCGCACTCGAGGACGCCTCCGAGCACCCGATCGCCCGGGCCATCGCCGACGCCGCCCGGGACGCGCACGGCACGCTCCCCGAGGTCGAGGACTTCACCAACGTCGAAGGACTCGGCGTCCAGGGAGTCCTGACCGGTCCCGACGAAGGGGCGAGCCACGCCGTGCTCGTCGGGCGCCCGCAGCTCCTCGCCGAGTGGTCCCAACACCTCACCCCCGAGCTGCAGAAGGCGCTCGAGAACGCCCAGTCGACGGGCGGCACCGCCGTCGCGGTCGGCTGGGACGGCAAGGCGCGCGGAGTCGTCGTGGTCGCCGACGCGGTCAAGCCGACCTCGGCCACCGCGATCCGCGAACTGCGCGCACTCGGCCTGCGACCGGTGCTCCTCACCGGCGACAACGCCGCGGTCGCGCGGACCGTGGCAGCCGAGGTGGGCATCGATGCGGCCGACGTGTTCGCCGACGTCCTGCCTGCGGACAAGGTCGCCGTGGTCAAGCGGCTCCAGGGCGAGGGCAGGGTCGTCGCGATGGTCGGCGACGGCGTCAACGACGCCGCGGCCCTGGCGCAGGCCGACCTCGGTCTGGCCATGGGCACCGGCACGGACGTCGCGATCGAGGCCAGTGACCTCACCCTGGTCCGTGGGGACCTGCGGGTGGCGGTCGACGCGATCCGGCTCTCCCGCAGGACCCTGACGACCATCAAGGGCAACCTGTTCTGGGCGTTCGCCTACAACGTCGCCGCACTGCCCCTGGCTGCCGCGGGCCTGCTCAACCCGATGCTGGCCGGTGCCGCGATGGCGTTCTCGTCGGTCTTCGTGGTCTCCAACAGCCTGCGCCTGCGCAGGTTCAAGGCCCAGTCTGCCGACGCCTTCAACTCCCCAGTGGTCGCCTCGTAGCCGTTTCCCGCCCTCGGATACATGGAGCCGCTCGAAGGGAGCTCCGTCAGACAGGTGGTCGTCCAACTACTCACCGCACCACAGGCGGCCCCACCACCGCACACCGCTCTCGTGATCTTCGCTTCAACCTCGGCAGGAGCGCTGACGAGAAGACCCTGTTCGCGTCGACCCAACGTGAACTCGACCTACTGGCCGGGCTTTGAGTGCACGTGTAGCTGACCGGCACGGCCGGACACGATCGAAACAGTGAGCGTGTCAGTTGGAACCGAGTCTGATCTCGACGGCGTTCGGCGAAACCTAACCGCCTTCAGGTCCACTGGGCCGATGCCCACCTACACAGAATTTCCGACAGTCCCGCACATGGTGATCCAAATACTATGCAAGATAGGATTGGACGCGATGGACGTAGCGGCCATCAAGGAGGGACGATGCAGGGACTCGGGCAACTCGAGGCCACCGTCATGACAATCGTTTGGTCGGCGGGCGAGCCGCAGATCGTGCACGACGTGCTTGAGACATTGCGGCGTGACCGTGCGATCGCCTACACGACGGTGATGACCGTCATGGACAACCTGCACTCCAAGGGCTTTCTAGCTCGCGAGCGTAGCGGCCGGACGTTTCTGTATCGGGCGACCAGGCCGCGCGAGCAGTACGAAGCGGAGCTGATGGAGGAGGTCCTGGCATCGAGCAGTGATCGGTCCGCGACTCTGGTCCACTTCGTGGAGAGGATCTCTCCTGATGCGTTAGCTGAGTTGCGGTCGCTGGTCGCCGGTCTCGACGAGCAGAGTCGCCCGTGATCGGGTCGGCGCTACTGCTTGCGTTCGCTGCTGCGGTGGGAGTCATCTCACCGCGCCTGCTGAGGAGTCTCACCGTTATGGAGTCCTCCCCACGGATCGGCATTCTCTCGTGGCAGCTAGCGACCGTGTCGGCGATACTGTCGTTCGCGACGGGGGCCGGCTCTTTGTGCCTGACTCTGTGGAGCAACCACACTCCCGCCGTCCTCGTCCGGACATGCTTCGACCTTGTGGCGCAGGGCGACGTGGACTCGCCGATGATCTTAGTGGGCTCGGCTGGAGTGTTTGCTGCCGCGGCAGTCAGCCTCCGTATCGCCTACTGCGCTGGCCGGGCAGCGCGGGCCATCAGGCGAGAGCGGAGCCGCCTGCGGCGAGGGTTGGCCGTTGTGGCGCGATGCGACCCGGCGTGGCCGGGCACGGTCGTGATCGATCGTCCGGAGGCGACTGCGTTCTGTCTGCCCGGGCGACGGGGCGGCACCGTGGTGTTGTCGACCGGAGCCCTTTCTCGGCTTTCACCACCTGAGGTGCAGACGGTCCTGGCTCACGAACGTGCCCATCTGCAGGGACATCATGACGTTGTCGTCTGGGCGGCCCAGTCGCTGCGCGAGGCGTTCCCATTCGTGCCGCTGTTCACAGCGGCGGCGGCCGCGCTCCCTGGGCTGGTGGAGATGGCGGCCGACGATGTGGCGTCGCGCGCGTCGAGCCGCCGAGTCCTGGCCTTCGCGCTGTTACGCATGGCGGATGTGACGGCGCCTGCATCCTCAATGGGGGTAGGGGGTTCGGCGATCTCTCGCCGGGTTCGGCGTCTCTTGCAGCCCACGCCCTCCGGCCGCGTGCGTCGTACGGCGGCAGTAGCCGTGGGCGTGATCCTGCTGGTCGCGCCGATGGCTACGTTCGCCTCTGCGGTCACGGCAGGGTGTCGGCTCGGAATGACATCTTGATCGGTCACCCGGGACTGTCCGGCTGGATGGGATCGGCGATGGATCCGCATACCGCGTCGATCTCCTGGATGGCCGGGGCGATATCGCTGCCGCTCGCCGAGTCAGTCTCGTCGTTTTGCGGTTCATCGAAGAGAATCCAATCGAGGCACCACCAGCATGACGGCGCATGGGACCCCGGCAGAACAGGTAGTCAGTGCTCGTGCGGTTCGGCTGCCTCGGGGTAGATCAGGGTTCTGGTGACGAGGTGGTGCGGAGCGGCGAGGACCTCGCGGACGATCCGGTCGTGGTCGTCGAGGGTGAGGCGGACATAGGTGCCCTCGGCTGGATATGCGAGCGCCAGGGTGGTCTCGCCGGCTGTCCGGTCGATGACGATGACGATGGGCGCCACTCCAGATCCGTAGGGTCCGACGGTCACGTAGTCCGGACCAGTCATGTTGAACTCCGCAGGGTCGCCGAGTCCTGCGTTGGTGTTGCTGGTGACGCGCTCATGAACGTCTACTCGCGGCACGGCCAGCATGGCGTTGCGCGCTGAGCGGAGGAGTCGTGGGTGGGAGTCGGCCGGCCATGGGAGGGTCAGCGCGACCTTCCCACCCGCGAACCGTTCTGACCCGGTATCCAGAGTTAATGTGTTCGTGCCGGGCGCCCATTCCACCGGTGCGACGAAGCAGCCAACGCCGCAGCGACGAAAGCGCAGGACCGCAGACCGGCCGGCGCCGGGCAGTGTGAGGTTGGCCGAGAGTCTGTAGGAGGTTTCGCTTTGTGCCTCGGTCGTCGAGTCCATGCGCGGAGTGGTCAGCCGAACCACGAGTTGCCCCTGGCTGGCCGTGGCGCCGATGCCGACCCATCCAGCACGGCCGCCGACCGCTACTACTTGCCCGACCGCCGGTGGTGGGAACGGGAGAGCGCCTTCTCCGAGGTTGGGGGGTGCTGATGCGGTGAGGCCGGCCGAGGCGAGCAGCACCACCAGCAGTACCGACACCTCTAGCCTGGCCGCGGCGGAGGGCTGGGGGCGGTGGCGCAGGCGCCGGCGGGCCACCATGGCGAGCCCCAATGCCATCAGAACGAGCGTGAGCTTGAAGATCATCCAGCGGTCATACGTCGTACTGCGGAAGACCTCAAGCACCTCGCTGGGGGCGACGAGCCTGAGCCCGGCCAGCGATCCTGCGGTCACCACGATTACCACCAGCCAGATCGCCATTCGGGCGTACGCCGCGACCAGCGGGCGCGCGTCGAGTCCTCGCCTGCGCCGCCACATGGCAGCCCGCACCACGTGCACGAGGGCACCGATCCAGACGGCGGCGGCGAGCAGGTGCACGGCGACGAGGATGGCTCCCCAGCCCGCCAGGTCAGCCTGAGGATGCGCGCGGAAGCCCTCGGCCGCGGTCACCCCGCAGGCCAGAAGGAGCACGACCTGGGTGGCCCAGCGGGTTGGCAGCCGCAGCGCCAACAGGACGAGCACTAGGAGCCCCACCTCAAGGCCGGCGATCCTACCCGGTGGCGAGTCGAGGAGCGGGGACCAGGACTCGCCGCTCAAACCACGGACGATCGAACCTCCGCCGATCTGATTGAGGACGAGGCCGACAGCCGCAATCAGGGCGACCAACGCCCCACCGGTCAGCCAGGCTTGCGGCTGGTCGTCCTGGCCCGTCCCGGGAGCGGCGGTACGCCGTGCCAACCGGGCACCGACAGCACCTCCCAGTAGGAGCGCCAGACCGGCGAACAGCAGCCAGCGCAGCGCAACAAGGGTCGGCGCCGCACCAGTCTCGGAGGAGGCGGGGGTGAGGCTGAGCCCGGCGGTGGATCCGACGGCGAAGTGGAACTCGCCGGTCATCGTGTCGCCGTCGGCTGCCGTCACGAACCACTCGACGACGTACTCCCCCGTCTTCAGGGTTTCGCCGACCGGTGCTGTGACGGTCTGGCCACCATGGCCGGAGGCGACCTCACCCAGCGGCACCTCGTTGGCGTCGGGGCCGGTGACCGTGATCGTCGACGAGGCGGGAACGACAGGCTGGTCGAAGACGAACTGGATCTCCGCGGGCGAGGTCGGCACTGCACCGTCGACCGTGGGGGTGGTGAAGAGCAGGGTTGCGTGTGCGCTGGCTGGTCCAGGTGCCGCGACCAGCAGAACGACCGCTGCGAGCAGGATCGCTCCCAGCCGGACGCCGGCCCTGCGTCCGGAATGCCGGTTCACCCGGTGAAGCTGCTCGGCTGGAACCGGCGCAGGCCCAGGCTGACCACGAACACCGACGCGCTGGCCATCGCCGCACCAGCAATCAGCGGGTTGATCGCATCGACCGCACCGCGCAGATCGCCCTCGACCAGAGTCAGGTCCGCGGCGGCGATCACCGCGTCGGTGCCGGTACCCATCGCCAGGCCCAGATCGGCCTGCGACAGCGCAGCAGCGTCGTTCACCCCATTACCGGCCATCGCGACGACCTTGCCCTCCGCCTGCAGGCGCTTCACGTGGGCGACCTTATCCTCCGGGTGCACCTCGGCGATGACCTCGTCGATGCCGACCCGGGCCGCGACATGTCGCGCCGCGGCCTCATTGTCGCCGGTGAGAAGAACCGGGGCCAGACCCAGTATCCGCAACGCGGCTACGGCCTCGGCACTGGTCGGCTTGACGGTGTCGGCAACCACGAACCCGGCCCGGACGGCGCCGTCTCCGGAACCGCCAGCTCCTTCGGCCGCCGGCAAGGTCGCGCCGTACCCAGTCGCCTCCGCGCTCTCCACCAGATCCGATGACGACAGGTCGGCCGGAAAGGAGACACGGGCACTCGCAGTCGCGAAGTTCACCGTGGCCAGCACGCCAGGAACCCTGTTCAGGCTACGCTCGAAGCGGTTCACGCAAGAGGTGCACGTCATTTCGGTGATCGCAAGGTCGACCGTGCTCGACGATGGTCCAGACGGTTCTGCTCCGGACTCCTCGACGGATGTGGAGGCGCTCATGGAGTTGCTCTCTCGTAGCGGGCTTGACCCGAGGCATTAATACTATCTGACATAGTATTAATGCTTGGCGCAACCGTCGGGCCAAAGACCTCAGATCGGACACCCGCATGAACCTCCTGGCAGTGTTCCTCACCGGCTTGCTCGCCGGCGGCGTCTCCTGCGCCGCCGTCCAGGGCGGGCTGCTCGCCGGACTGGTGACCCGTCAGAAGGCAACTGCAGCCACGTCGGGTTCGAGGGCCAGGACCAACGGCAAGTCATTGACCACCGCAGTCGCTCCGAGGTCCGCTTGGCGCACCCAGTTGGGTGACGACCTGGCACCCGTTGGTGGGTTTCTGGCCGGAAAGCTCGTGTCGCACACCCTGGTCGGCGGTTTG
This sequence comes from Nocardioides sp. Root190, assembly GCF_001428565.1. Taxonomy (GTDB): domain Bacteria; phylum Actinomycetota; class Actinomycetes; order Propionibacteriales; family Nocardioidaceae; genus Nocardioides. The sequence goes on from NZ_LMIA01000013.1 coordinate 167,545, forward strand.
CTCGGCGCACTCGGGACCCTGATCGCGTTGTCGCCGCACACCCGTGCCCTCGTCCAGGTCGCCGCCGGGCTCCTCATCATCGCGTTTGGTCTGGCCCAGCTCGGAGTCCGCGGCTTCCGAGGCTTCACCCTGACTCCACCGGAGTACTGGATCCGATTCCTGCGCGGCCGGGCCCGCTCGAGCTCTGCCATCGCCCCGTCGATCCTCGGCTTCGCGGCCATTCTCGTCCCCTGCGGGATCACCCTCTCGGTGATGGCGCTCGCGATGACCTCCGGGTCAGTGTGGGCAGGAGCCGCGACCATGGCCGTCTTCGTCGTGGGCAGCGCTCCCCTGTTCACCCTGATCGGGTACGCCGCGAACAAGGCCGCCACCGCATGGAAGGGCAGACTCGCCGCGGCGACCGGCATCGTCGTACTCGCCTCCGGCCTCTACGCCCTCAATGGCGGTCTCACCCTGATGGACTCGCCGTTCGCCGCGAAGAACCTCACGGCCACGCTCGGCATCGGTCAGCCGGCCGTACCCGACTCCTCGACCGTCTCGGTGGCCGCCGGCCAACAGACCGGCGTCATCACCGTGACACCGGGCAGATACTCGCCGGACAACCTCGCCATCAAGGCCGGGGTCCCGACCACACTGGTCTTCCGCTCCGATAACGCCCGCGGTTGCGTCGCTGCACTGGTCATCCCCTCACTCGGCGTCCAGACTGTGCTGCCTGAAAACGGCGACACCAAGATCGACCTCAGCACTCCCGAAGCCGGCCGCATCGACTACTCCTGCGCCATGGGCATGTACTCCGGCACCATCACCATCAACTGAACCCACGAGAGGACCACCGGTGGACACCACCCAGACCCAGCAGACCATGACCTGGAAGGTGACCGGCATGCACTGCAGCAGTTGCAGCATCCTCATCGACGAGAACGTCGAGGACCTCGAGGGGGTAACGTCCTCCAACACTTCGATGAAGAAGAAGGTCACCACCGTCACCTTCGACATCTCCCGGTGCAATCCTGCCCAGATCGCCGCTGCCATCATCGGCGCCGGCTACCAGGCAGCCCCCGCCACCGATGCCCCCCGCACCGCGCGCCGTTCCTGGTTGCGTCGTGCGACGGGATGAGCGAACCGACCCCGACCGCACCGGACACACACGATCATGACCAGCAGGAGCCTTGGCCGTGGTGGATGTACCTGATCCTCGGGCTCTTCGCGTTGGGGATCGCAGCCGCCCTCCTGGGGACCCGGACGTGTCTATGACCGTGACGACCCATGCCCACGTCGGGCTCACCGTCGATTCCCAGGACCGCTACCGGTGGATCACCCTAGCTTCGATCGGGCTGCTCGCGGTCGCGGCCGGCATGGCCGCTCTCGGCCTGCCACAGTTCGACCTCCATGGGCCGCTCCACTGGTTCGGGATCATGGATCCGCTCTGCGGAGGGACCCGCGCCGCCCGCTACACCGCACTGGGCGAATGGGATCTGGCCTGGAAGTACAACCCGCTCGGCATCGTGACCGTCATCGCGGTCGGACTGCTGGCTCTTCGGGCGGGCGTCGGTGTACTCACCCGCCACTGGATCACGCTCGACATCACCTGGACCAGGCGCGGCCGCTGGGTTGCGGTCACCATCGCCGCGCTGCTCGTGATCGCACTTGAGATTAGGCAACAAGGTCGGGCCGAGCTGCTCATGGCCGGCACCTTCACGCTCGTCTGAGTTCTTTGCCCGGACGATCGCCCACCACGGCCGGCTCGGTTTCCCGGGTATCGCCGAACTTGGCGTCAATGCCCGACCGCCGCATCGCCGAACTCCTGCCACGTGCTCACCGAGCGCGAACACGAACCTCCGGTCGCGATCGACACCAACGAAGGTCTGCGGTCAGACTAGTTTCCGTGCCTTGATCCGCGCGACCAGGCCGACCAGGCCGACCGCTCCTGGCTCACTTCCCCATCAGAGTTTCCTCCGGCCAGGTTGGCAACCTGTCGCATGGTATGACGCGTCTGCTGTCCTGTACGGTCACTGGGCCGCGCGTGTGAACCTGATCGTGAACACAGCCCCGCGCCCTTCGCCGGCGCTATGCGCCGTGAGGCGGCCTCCGTGCGCCTCGACGATGGCTTGCGACACGGTCAAACCGATGCCTGATCCTTGGTGCTCGCGGTCTCGGGCTGTGTCGCCGCGGTAGAACCGTTCGAATAGGTGCGGCAACTGTCCCTCCGGAATCCCGTCGCCGGTGTCGGCAACTGAGACTTCCACGGCCCCGTCAGCGGCCTGCCGTCGGCGGATCATCACCGCGCCGCCAGGGGGTGTGTGCCGAAGGGCGTTGTCGAGAAGGTTGGTTAGCACTTGGAGCATCCGCGGACGGTCGATGGTGATGACGGTGTTCGAGCCGGGTTCCGCAACCAGTTGCACTCCCTTGATGGCGTAGGCGTCGAGGTGGCTGCGGACGGCACCTTTCACGAGGTCCTCCAGCGGCTCGGACGCGAGCTCGAGGTGAATCCGTCCTTCCTCGGCGCGTGAGACAGAGTCGATGTCGTTCGCCAACCGCGAGAGCCGCTCGACCTGGTCGACCAAGACCGTCCGGGTGCCCTCGGTCCACGGGGTGATGCCGTCCTCAAGACCCTCCAGGTAGGCGCTCAACGTCGCGACCGGTGTGCGCAGCTCGTGCGCGAGGTCGGAGAGGAGTCGTCGCCGGGTGTCCTCGGTCTGGGCCAGTTGGAAGGCCATCGTGTTGAACGCGGTCGCGAGTGAGTCCATCTCCGGTCCGGCACCGCCCACGGGAACTCGGGCCTCGTACTGGCCGTCCGACACGGCCGACGCCGCTTGGGTGAGTGCTGTCAGCGGGGCCTGGAAGCGACGTGTGAGGTACCAGGACACGAGAAGTGCGATGAGGGTTGCAGACGCCATAGCGACGCCGAGGGAGAGGACGCTCGCGGTCTGGTAGGCCTCCTCAACGTGGTGGACCTCGGAGGGGGTGGCGTCATGCTCGGCTTGGAGCAGATGGGCGTGGAACAGTGATGGGCCAACCAATGCGGCGATGGCGCCTGCGGTCGCGATCGCTGCGACGAGGACCAGCGCTTGGGCGAGAAGAAGGCGAGTGCCGATCGACCAGTTCGGGATCACTGCGGAGCCCCGCCGATGAATCGGTAGCCGACGCCGCGGACCGTGTCGATGAACTGCGGAGCCGCCGCTTCGTCCTGGAGCTTGCGGCGAGTGTGCGCGATGTGCACGTCGACGATGTGCAGGTCCCCCACCCAGTCCTCGCCCCACACGGCGTCGACCAGTTGGCGTCTGCTGAAGGCGCGCCTGGGCTTCTGGGCGAGGGCAACCAGAATGTCGAACTCCGTGCGTGTCAACGCAACCGGCTCAGACCCGAGGAGCACCTCACGGGCGGCCACGTCGACCGACAACCCGTCGAAGAGCAGCAGGCCATCGACTGACGGGGCCCGGACCATCTTGCTCGCCCGCGGTCGACGCAGTGCGGCCTGGACGCGCGCCACCAGCTCGCGCGGCGAGAACGGCTTCGTCAGGTAGTCGTCGGCGCCGACGCCCAGGCCGATCAGCTTGTCGACCTCGTCGTCTCGAGCGGTCACCATCAAGACGTAGCAGTCGGAGAAGGTGCGGATCTCGCGGCACACCTCCACGCCGTCTTGGCCCGGCAACCCGAGATCGAGGATGACGAGGTCCGGGTTCAGATCACGTGCAGTGGACACGCCGTCCGGACCGGTGTGGACCTGGACCGCCTCGAACCCCGCCCGGGCCAGGTAGTCGGCGACGATCTGCGCCAGGGCGCGCTCGTCCTCCACGACCAGGATGGGTCCAGATGGCGGCGACTCGACTGACAGCATGATCAACAGTCTCCCTCGTCTGTGATGACCCGGCCTGCCGTCCGAGCCTTCCATGACGCCGGGGCGCGGGGATCTTCGTCAAACCTTCATGGTTTCGGTGCCGAATCCCAATCCGGAGCCGTCAGGGTTCGTGAGGTGAGCGAGGAGTTCGCGTGATGTGGCTGTGGGTCAGTCTGGGATTGGCGTCCCTGTGGTGCGCGGTCTGGGTTGCTGCCCGGTGGCTCACGACCCCGCGACGAACGTCGGAACCACCAAATGCGTTAGAGGTCCTGAGCGAGCGGCTCCGCCGGGGTGAGATCACCGACGAGCAGTACCGCCGCGATAGGCGGACGTACACGACCGGCCACTAGGGCAACGATGAACCGACGGAGGTGGGAAGTGAGCCACGAGGACGCCGCGGTTCGACGACACCATCGCGCCGCACTCTGGGCCTGCCTGGTGGCTGTGCTGGTCGTCGCGGCGCTCCTGACCTGGGCTGAGCTGCCGGGTGAGGTGTTCGCGGCGCTGTTCGCTGTCACGGTGATGGCTGGGGTGATGTTCGTGACGAACCGCATCGAGAACCACTGACCGCTGACGGTTGGCGCCGGGCTCACATCGTGATGCGCCTGGCAACCCTGCAAGGAGACCTGAGGAGAGATGATGCGACGGAAGAGTTGGGCCACCTTGGCGCTGCTGGTTGCTGCGGTACCCGCACTGGCGGCGTGCGGCGACGAGGGCAACGACCACGAATCGATGACGGGGACGGACACGCCTTCGCGTGGCGACTCCTCGGCCGGCGACTCCACGGCGGAGTTCAACGACGCAGACGTCGAGTTTGCGACGGGCATGATCCCCCACCATCAGCAGGCGGTCGAGATGGCAGCCCTTGCCGAGACCCGCGCGCAGAGCCCAGAGGTGAAAAAGCTCGCCGCCGACATCAAAGCCGCCCAGGACCCCGAGATCCAGACGATGACGGGTTGGCTGGAGAGCTGGGGCGAGCCGGTGCCGGGAAGTGAGCACGGCGGCCACGACATGTCCGAATCGATGCCCGAATCGATGCCCGGCATGATGACCGCCGACGAGATGACCGAGCTGGAGGGCCTCTCGGGCGCCGAGTTCGACCAGATGTTCCTGACCATGATGATCGAGCACCACGAAGGTGCAGTCGAGATGGCGCAAGCCGAGCAGACCGATGGCCAGTTCCCCGATGCGATCGCCCTCGCTGAGGAGATCGAGACGGCGCAGAATAAGGAGATCGCGACGATGCGGGACCTGCTCAAGTAGCAGCAACTACGTCCGCGCCTCCCGCCGAGCGCCATCAGCTCGGATCCAACCGGCCAGGAGATTCGCACCGTGCCCGTCATGTCCGCAGTCGAACGCGCCTTCTGCCGCAGCGCCGCGTGGGGGAGCTTCGCGCGACACGTCGTCCTTCCGTGGGCGCTCGAACGGCGCCCTCTGAGCGGGGACGTCCTCGAGCTCGGTGGTGGTGCCGGTGCAATGGCCGACGGAGTAGCACGCAGGTTTCCCGACCTACGGCTGACCGTCACCGACCTGGATCCCGCAATGGTCGACGCGGCACGGCGCCGATTGACCCTTCGCGGAGTGACGGTGCAGCAGGCGGACGTGACGGCCATGACGTTCGAGGACGCCTCGTTCGACTACGTCACCTCCTACCTGATGCTCCATCACGTCATCGAATGGAAGACGGCGCTCGCCGAGACCAGGAGGGTCCTGCGCCCAGGGGGCCAGCTTCTCGGCTACGACCTCACCGACACTCCCACAGCCCGATGGATTCACCGCCTTGACCGATCTCCCCACCGGTTGCTGCGGCGCGACGACCTCGCGGATGGACTCGCCGCGGTCGGGTTCGAGGAGATCACCGTGTCCCCCACCCTCGGCGGGCAGGTCATGCGGTTCCGGGCAACGAAGGCGATCGATGCCTAGAAGGACCGAACACCGGGGCGCACCGCCCGGTCGCCGGGTCGCTGAGTCCGGCGAACATCGAGCCCACCGCGAGCCCCCGCCGCCTCGTGGACAACACCGGGCCGCCCGACCGGGGCGCCGACGCAAGCAACGCCGTCGCACCCGGGCCGTCGCAGTCGGTGTCGCGATCGGTATAGCGGCAGTGGCGTCCATCGGCGGCGTGGTCGCCGCCCCCCGGAATCAGGAGCCCGGCGCCCGGCAGCACGCAACCGACGGGGCGTCCCGCCTGCCTTCACCGATGCCCACGGCACACTCGACGGACGTTGCCGCCGCGCAGGCTGCGGACATCGAGACCGACGCAAGTCGAGGGTCGAGCAACGAACTCAACCAAAACGTGCCCCCGGCCGGTGATGGCGCGGCCAAACTCATCGTCCCGGAGCGGGGCTCCGGCAGATTCGCCGTCGCGCCAGGTGCCTCAGTCACCTCCGGCCGCGGCAACCTGGTGACCTACTCCGTGGAGATCGAGAGCGACCTGGACCTGCCCCTGGTAGAGGTGGCCCGCCTGGTCGACGAGACGCTCGCGGACCGTCGCGGCTGGACCGCCGTCGCGGGACGCGCACTGCGCCGGGTCTCCGCGAACCCGATGATCCGGATCCGGATCGCGACCCCCGAGACAGCCGACCGACTGTGTGCGCCCCTCGACACCGGCGGCCGCCTGTCCTGCCGCAACGGCGAGAACGTGGTCCTCAACGCGTGGCGCTGGGCGAACGGCGCCGGCGGCTATGAGAGAAACCTCGCCAACTACCGGCGCTACCTGATCAACCACGAGGTCGGACACGCCCTCGGCTTCGACCACGCCTCCTGTCCGGGCCCAGGGGCGATCGCGCCCGCCATGCTGCAGCAGACCAAGGGCCTCGATGGCTGCACCCCCAATCCCTGGCCGGCCACAGGAGGGGCGCGCTGAGAGCGATTCAGAGGACATCTCCGTCGATCTCACCCACAGGCGTCCGGATTCGGCGCATGGATCTCCAAGACCTACAGCCTGTCGTTCAGGCTCACCTGACGACGTTCCCGAGAGGGTTCTTCGCGCGTCTCGGTTCGCGGTTCCTCACCCGCTACTTCCGCACGTTCCTCGACGGTCCCCTGGCGGTAGCGCTCGTGGTCGAACGCGACCGGTCCTTCGGGGCTACATCGTCAGTGTCCTGGACCCAGTGCCGCACCGCCAGCTGTTGCTGACCTACCACGGTGCATCGCTCGCACTGCTCGGTCTACTCGGTCTCATGCGACGCCCGCCCCTGCTGATCGGCTTCCTGCGGACCAGGATTCGCCGGTACCGGGCCACCCTCCTCGGACTCGAGGTCGGCACGAACAACAGCCAGGACAAGCAGCGCGACCAGGACCGAGAAGCCCGCCATCGCTATGGTCATGGCCAGCCAGCCGGGCCAACCCCAATCGTGGTCCCACCACATGACGACATCCCTTCGATTCCTTGCCTCCCCTCTCATCCTGACCACCCGGACCCGCACGGCACAGGGCAATTGGCCCTTGAACGCAGCCCCAAAGGACCTGCCAAACCCGGGACCTTCGCGGCTTGCGCAAATACCCCTAAGGGGTAATGGTCGAGTCATGGTCGAAAAGCCGAGCACCAGACCGGCCACACCCGCGTATCACGCTGATACTCACGCGTTGGTCAACCGACTGCGCCGCATCGAGGGACAGGTCCGCGGCCTGCAGCGCATGGTCGAGACCGAGGCCTACTGCATCGACATCCTCACCCAGGTCTCCGCAGTTACCAAGGCACTGCAGAACGTTGCGGTGTCCCTGCTCGACGACCACCTGCGCCACTGCGTCACCGACGCCGCCCGCCTCAGCCCCGAGGAAGGCAGCCACAAACTCGAGGAGGCAACCCATGCCATCGCCCGACTCATCCGCTCCTGAACAACCCTCGCCGGACGGCCGCCCCGAAACCGAAACCGAAACCGAGCCCGGCTTGAGCCTTCCGCTCACGACCGGCCTTGCTCCACGCGCCACGACGGAGAACATGAGCCCCCACACCCCCGGAACCGAGTCGGTGACCGCGCAGACCGCGACCGACCCGGTGTGCGGGATGACAGTGGACCCCGCAACGGCCGCCCACCAGACAACCTACGAAGGCCACGTCTACTCCTTCTGCAGCGCTGGATGCCTGGACCGCTTCACGGGCGACCCCGCCCGGTACGCCCACCACGACACACCCGACGGGCATGAACCAACAGCTCACGCGGCACATCACACAGTCGAGGACCATCTCGCGACGAGCACTGCACCAGCCCCGTCGACGGAGACATCTGCAGCCGTTGATGAAGCGACCGAGTGGACCTGTCCGATGCACCCCGAGATCCGCCGACCCGGGCCCGGGGCGTGCCCGATCTGCGGGATGGCCTTGGAGCCAGTCACCGTGTCGGCCGGCAATGGGCCGAGCGCCGAACTGGTCGACATGACCCGCCGGTTCTGGATCGGCCTTGCACTATCGATCCCCGTCGTAGCGCTGGAGATGGGGACACACTTCCTTGACTGGGTCGGCGACGCGGTCCCACAATCCGCGTCGAACTGGATCCAACTCGCCCTCGCCACGCCCGTCGTGCTCTGGGCCGGCTGGCCGTTCTTCGTGCGTGGCTGGGCCTCGGTGCGCACCCGGAACCTCAACATGTTCACCCTGATCGCGATGGGCACCGGCGTCGCGTGGCTCTACAGCGTCATCGCCACGATCGCCCCCGGAATCTTTCCTGACTCGTTCCGCTCCGCCTCCGGCATGGCCGACGACATGAGCGCGGGCGCCGTCGACGTCTACTTCGAAGCAGCAGCCGTGATCACCGTGCTGGTCCTCCTCGGTCAGGTGCTGGAACTGCGAGCACGCGAACAGACCTCAGGCGCGATCAAGGCACTCCTCGACCTCGCACCCACCACCGCACGCCGGGTGCGCCCCGACGGAAACGACGAAGAAGTCGGGCTCGAGGACGTGCAGATCGGCGACACGCTCCGCGTCCGACCAGGCGAGAAAGTCCCTGTTGACGGCGAAGTCCTCGACGGCCGGTCCAGCCTGGACGAGTCGCTCGTCACCGGGGAATCCATGCCAGTCACCAAAACCACCGGCGACCCGGTGATCGGCGGCACCATCAACACCACCGGCGCCCTCCTCATCCGTGCCGACCGCATCGGACGCGACACCATGCTGTCCCGGATCGTCGCCCTGGTGGCCGAGGCCCAGAGATCTCGCGCACCCATCCAGCGGATGGCCGACCGGGTCGCCGGGATCTTCGTGCCCGTGGTCATCACGATCGCGGCTCTCGCATTCGCCACCTGGGCCGCGGTTGGCCCCGACCCCCGGTTCGCCCATGGCCTCATCGTCGCCGTCGCGGTACTGATCATTGCGTGCCCCTGCGCGCTGGGCCTAGCAACCCCGATCAGCATCAAGGTCGGAGTCGGCCGCGGCGCCACCCACGGCGTCCTGATCAAGAACGCCGAAGCCCTCGAGCGGATGGAGAAGGTCGACACCCTCGTCGTCGACAAGACCGGCACCCTGACCGAAGGACGACCCTCCGTCACCGACATCGTGCTCACCTCAGCGGCCAGTACCGAGGACGAGCTGCTCAGGGTCGCCGCCGGCGTCGAACGCGTCTCCGAGCACCCGCTCGCACGCGCCGTCGTCGAGGCCGCCACCTCCCGCGGCCTGACCCTCCCCGACGTCAGCGACTTCGACTCACCGGTCGGCCGCGGCGTCCTGGGGACCGTCGAGAACCACCGAGTGGCCCTCGGTAGTGCCGAGTTTCTAACCTCTCAAGGCGTCGACCCCAGCGAGGTGGCCGACGAGGCCGACCGGCTCCGCGGCACCGGCGCGACCGTCATCCTGGTCGCCGTCGACCAGCGCCTGGCCGGGGCCCTGGCGATTGCCGACCCGGTCAAGACGACCACCCCGGCCGCACTGGCCGACCTCCGGGCCCAGGGCGTCCAGGTCGTCATGCTCACCGGCGACAACCATGTCACCGCCCAGGCAGTGGCCAACTCACTGGGCATCGACCGGGTCGAGGCCGGCGTGCTGCCCGACCGCAAAGCCGACGTCGTCCAGCGGCTGCGCGCCGAGGGCCGCGTGGTCGCGATGGCCGGCGACGGCGTCAACGACGCGCCCGCGCTGGCCGCCGCCGATGTCGGGCTGGCGATGGGCTCAGGCACCGACGTGGCGATGGAGTCCGCCGGGATCACCCTCCTCCACGGCGACCTCACCGGCATCGCCCTCGCCCGACGCCTGTCAGCGGCCACCATGCGAAACATCCGCCAGAACCTGGTCTTCGCGTTCATCTACAACGTCGCAGGAATCCCCATCGCCGCGGGCGTCCTCTACCCGTTCACCGGGCTCCTGCTGTCACCAATCATCGCCGCAGCGGCCATGGCGCTGTCGTCAGTCAGCGTCATCAGCAACGCCCTGCGACTCCGAACCACCCAGCTCGACTGAGCCAGCGACCGGTCTGCGCGCGTTTGAAGCAGGCAACAGTGGTGATCGCGGGACCGATCCATGTTTCGGGAAGGTCGCAACACCCAGGTGCTACGGCGTCCGCCGCGAAAGCCCGGGAGGAAGCCTTCAACGCACGGCGATCACGCGCCCGACGGCCGGGCGCTCGCGGACTTCGCCTTCCACGAGCGCCCGACAGGCTGGCCGTGGTCCACGCAAGACCCTCAGGCATGCGCGACCCAATGTCCGGCCCTCACAACGGCCTGCGTGATCGACGATGTACGGAGGTTCCGTGCGCAGGGCCCGAACGCCGATCCGCCGACTGACGCGTTGCGGCGCCTACTCATTCCCGAGCTGGGTCTCCATCTCGTCGATCTCGGCCTCTTGCGACGCGAAGATCATCTCGGCGAGGTCAACGGCGGCAGTCTACTCCCCCCTCGGACGTCGCCGCGCTGGCCGTCTTGATGGCGCCCTCATGGTGCTCGACCATCATCTCCTGCCACATCTGCTCGAGCGCCTCACCCTCGGCTGACTCGAGTGCGTTCATCTCCTCCACGCTCATCATTCCCGGCAGATCTGATCCCGGCTCGCCGCCGCCTGTTTGACAATCGCCGTGGCCATAGCAGGTCCGGATCTGTGAGGAATCGCCCAAATTGGTGCCTCCGTAATCCCGTGTGATGCGCATGAGGCGGTAGCGGCTGTCGCCAGACGTGTCGTCGACCACAAGGGAGGCGCAGGCGCGTGCTCGCCGTGAAGGCCACGGGAGTAGGCGTGGAAGTGATGAGGCGCAGTAGCCGCCTTTCGTTAATGCGGTGCGGAACCGACGCGTCACCTTCGTCGCAACCCATTGCGGTGGTCTTCTTAGCGTCCCGGTGCTGGTCGGCCTCCGCTCGGCTGAGTGCGCGACTGGTCACGCGGCGGGCCGATGGGCTTTGGCAGGAAGGACTCGTCAACGTCGCAGGTCAGGCCTCGCAACCTGGCCTGGTGCCGCTCCCACTCTCTGGGATGAATGCCGTCCTGAAGAACCGAGGCAACGACTGCCGCCATGGGATACGGCAGATCTGCGGGCACTTGATCGAGCGCACACCACGCCTTCGCACCATCACCGCGCAACCAACAGGCGAAGCCGAGCAGGGAGGCTGGTGCCGCGCGAACACCGTCAGGGCCGCGGCGGGTGAGATCACTCCAGACTGCTACGTGGGAACTGGAGCTCTCCACACTGATGTCATCCCAGACCGCGTCCCGGGTACTGAGCGTCTCCAGGGCCACCAGCATCCGGGCACCGTCGACATCTGAGAGTCGGTTGCCGTCGGCGTGAAACTGGTCGAGCCGGCCCAGTACCCACCTGTTCTCCGTCGCCCGGCCGCTGGTCTGTGCAGCGGCTCGCGCCTCGGCTAGCAAACGGGAGATTGGTGCGCGGCTACCGACCATGGAGGCCGCGAGGGCTGCCCGGTTGGTTGCGGGCTGGGCGATGCCGGCCAGCACGGCCGCCGCAGCGATGCGCTCAGCAGCCGTATGCGTCTGCAGGCCGGTGACACCGCTGTCGAACTCGCGCCAGCGGTCGCCATCGGACCACAACCGGAGGTGAGTATCGATGCCCAGACTCGCAAGGCGGTCAGACAGGTCCTCGCTGCCCAACCTTGCGAAGAGCCGGTTCTCGGTGAAGCAAAGAATTGCGACCCGCGCACCAGGGCGTGCGTGACGCCCGTAGGGGCCACTCAGGGCGTCCCAGACCTGCTCCCGGTCCGATGCCGACTTCGGCATGTCGACGCGGGTGACCGGCAATCCGGGACGGAGGGGAAGAAGCACGATCGACTCTTCCGGGTTGAATCCAAGAATGTGCGGCACCGCGGCCAGCAGCTCATCCGGCGTGTTCACGACAAGATCCATCACGCACCCGCTCCTCCGCCCGCAGTGCCGACTGGTCCGCTCGGCCTGTCGGTGACGTCCAACTGCCGTAGCCGCCTGGCCTCGCGCAGGGTCAGGGACTCGCCGCACCACTCGACGGCCTCGCCCAACGACAGGCCCTCCGCCACGGTCAAGTCGCGCAACGCCTCCCCGGCACGTTTCTCTGTCTCAGACACGGCCGCGTCTCGTTCGCCGATCGCGACCATGACCTGCTCGGCCAGTTCGATGACCCGTCGCTCCCGTTCGGCGCGTTCGCTCCGTCTCTTGTCGGCCATCTCGCGTGCCGTACGCCGTGCCTGCTGTCTGATGGTCTGCTGACTCATCCGGTCCTCACTTGTCTCCGAGGCAAGCCCACGTGGGCTCTGACAGTCACCTAGGACACCCGCCGGCTTCCGTGCGATCACGAACATGAAGATCTGCCCTCTGCACCAGCGCGATTCAGACCTGCGATCCGAGCCGCGAGCTGCCGTCCGAACACGTACGCCTCGCCCGTCATCGACCTCGATCAGCGTCCCCCCAACTTTTTGCGACCGACGAAGTGCCACACACCTAGTGCATTCCCGGTAGTAAGGCCGCGTGTCCACTCCCCGTTGACGATGACGAACGCCGGCGTTGTGGCCTGAATTCCGATCGCACCCATCGCGCTTCTGCCCCTTGTTGGTTGTGACGATGAGCCTCCACAAGCTGACCGCGGGGTCTGGGTACGACTACCTGACCCGCCAGGTCGCAGCTCTGGACGCCACCGACAAGGGCCACACCGGGCTCGCGAGCTACTACACCGAGAAGGGCGAAACCCCTGGCGTCTGGATCGGATCCGGCATGGACGGTCTCGAGGGGCTCGACGCCGGAGACATCGTCACCGCGGATCACATGCAGAGCCTGTTCGGCTCCGGCCACCACCCGCTGGCCACCCAGCGAACCAACGAGCTGAACCTGCGAATCGGCCGCCCGATCAACGCGGCCGGCGTCGATGTCGGCTCAGAGCAGCCGACCCGGGCGGACTACAAGAAGGCGGTGCGCTTGGGCACGCCCTACAAGGTCTACGACAACGACATCAGCCCGTTCCGGATCGAGGTCGCCAAGCGCATCGCGGCCATCAACGAGGCCGCCGGCCTGCCCGGCGACTGGCCCGTCCCCGCTGCTGACCGGGCCAGGGTCCGCACCGAAGTCGGCACCGAGTTCTTCCGTGCCGAGCACGGCCGCGAACCCGGCCAGGGCTCAGAGGGTGCCCGCGAGCTGGCCGCCGCGATCGCCAAGCACTCCCGCCCGAAGACCAACGCGGTGGCTGGCTACGACCTGACCTTCTCCCCGGTCAAGAGCGTCTCGGTGCTGTGGGCGATCTCCGACCCGAATACCGCCGCCGTGATCGAACGCTGCCACCAGGCGGCGATCAAGGACGCGCTGGACTTCATCGAGAAGAAGGCCCTGTTCACCCGCGAGGGCACCAACGGCATCCGCCAGGTCAACGTCCGCGGCCTGATCGCCACCGCGTTCACCCACCGTGACTCCCGCGCCGGCGACCCCGACCTGCACACCCACGTCGCCGTGGCGAACAAGGTCCAGACCCTCTCCCCTGACGGCACCGGCAAGTGGCTGGCCATCGATGGCCGGCTCATGTTCAAGGCCAAGGTCTCCGCCTCCGAGACCTACAACACCGCGCTCGAGCGACACCTCACCGAGGCGCTCGGCGTCCAGTTCGCCGAGCGCCCGAACACCGACGCACGCAAGCGCCCCATCCGCGAGATCACCGGCGTCGATCCCGAACTGAACACCCGCTTCTCCAAGCGGCGCGCCAGCGTGGAGGTGCGTCGCAAGGAGCTCGCTGCGATCTTTCAGGCCACCCACGGTCGTCCTCCAACACCGGTGGAGACCATTCAGTTGTCGCAGCAGGCGACCCTGGAGACCCGCGAGGCCAAGCACGCTCCGCGCACCCTCGAAGAGCAACGTCAGGCCTGGCGCCGCGAAGCTCTCGATGTTCTCGGCACCCCGCAGCACATCGACAAGATGATCGACCAGGCGCTGGACCCGCAGGGCGCCGGCGCTCAGTTGGCGGACCCAGCAGTCAGCGCAGCGTGGTTCGCCACGACGACCGCCCGGATCGTTTCGACGATGGAAGGCGCCCGGTCCACGTGGCAGTACTGGCACGTCTACGCCGAGGCACAACGCCAGGTCCGGACCGTGAACGTGGCCTCCGACCAGGTCGACCAGCTGGTCACGATGCTCGTCGAAGACGTACTCGACGGGCAGTCCGTCCGCATCACTCAACCGCTCGACTCAATCATCGAACCCAACGAGTTGCGCCGCGTCGACGGCTCCTCGGTCTACACCGTCGGCGGTGTCCACCTGTTCACCTCAAACAAAGTTCTGGCCGCCGAGCAACGCCTGGTTACCGCGGCAGGCCGACATGACGGGTACGCGGTCGAGGCGTCCTCGGTCGATCTAGCGCTGCTCGAGTCGACCGCCAACGGCATCACCCTCAACGCCGGACAGGCCACGCTGGTCAAGGAGATGGCCACCTCCGGCGCCCGGCTGCAGCTGGCGATCGCACCCGCCGGATCAGGCAAAACCACCGCGATGCGCGCCCTGGCCAGCGCCTGGACTGATGGCGGCGGCACCATCATCGGCCTGGCTCCCTCTGCGGCGGCCGCGGACGCCCTACGGTCCTCCATCGAGTGTCACGCGGGCGCACAGATCGATACCCAGACCGACACCCTCGCCAAGCTCACCCACTCCCTCGAGCAGGCCCGCGAGTCCGGCACTCCGCTCCCCGACTGGGTCGCCAGCATCAACTCCTCCACCCTCGTAATCATCGACGAAGCAGGCATGGCCGACACCGTCTCCCTCGACCTCGCGGTGGCCTCCGTCCTCGAACGGGGCGGCAGCGTCCGCCTGATCGGCGACGACCAGCAGCTCTCCGCGATCGGCGCCGGCGGCGTGCTCCGCGACATCCGCGCCACCCACGGGGCACTGCAACTGAGCGAGCTCGTCCGGTTCAAGGACCCCGCCGAGGGCGCCGCCTCTCTCGCGCTGCGCGAGGGCAAAGCCGAGGCACTGGGCTTCTACCTCGACCACGAACGGATCCACGTTGGCGACCTGACCACCATGACCGAGGAAGTCTTCGCAGCCTGGCAGGCCGACCGCGCCGCCGGCCTGGACTCGATCATGCTGGCCCCGACCCGCGACCTCGTCAGCGACCTGAACCAGCAGGCCCGCGCCCACCGCCTCGCCCAACAGTCGGGAACCGCGGCCGCCGACCCAGCCAGCTACCCCACCAACGGGCCGGTTCGCCGGCTCGCCGACGGCAACGAAGCCTCGATCGGCGAACTGATCATCACCCGCGAGAACGACCGTCGACTGCGTACCTCGGCCACCGACTGGGTGAAGAACGGCGACCGCTGGAACGTGCTGGAGATCCACGACGGCGGCGACCTCACCGTCCAACACACCGGTCGCAATGGGCACGGGCGCATCGTGCGGCTGCCCGCTGACTACGTCGCCCGATCCACTGAGCTCGGCTACGCGTGCACCGTCCACACCGCCCAAGGCGTCACCGCCGACACGATGCACGGCCTGGCCACCGGCAGTGAGTCACGCCAACAGATGTACACGATGATGACCCGCGGCGCGCACGCGAACCACGTCTACCTCGAGGTCGTCGGCGACGGCGACCCGCACTCGGTGATCCACCCGACGCTGGTCCGGCCGCTCACACCGACCGACATCCTCGAACAGGTACTGGCGCGCGACGACACACAGCGATCCGCAACCAGCATCCTGCGCCACCAAACCGATCCGGCCACCCGCCTCGGCGAAGCCTCCCAGCGCTACCTCGACAGCCTCTACGTCGCCGCCGAGAACCTCTTGCGCCACGACACGATCGACGGCATCGACGGCACCCAGGTCAACGTGGTCGACGCCCTGGACACCGCGGTCGAAACACTCGTCCCCGGGCTCGCCGACGAGGCCGCCTGGCCGACCTTACGAGCCCACCTGCTGCTGCTCGGCGCGGCCGGCACGAACCCCGTCAACGCGCTCCGGGCCGCTGCCGGCAACGGGGAGTTGATCAGCGCCCACGACCGTGCCGCGGTCCTCGACTGGCGCCTGGACGCCTCCGGACTGCGCAACGCCGGCGCCGGGCCGCTGCCGTGGATGCCCGCAATCCCCGCCCGGCTGGCTGAGGACCCGCACTGGGGCGACTACCTCGCCCGGCGCGCTCACCTGGTCGAGCAGCTCGCCGACCAGGTCCGCACCCGCACTACCGACCAGACAGATAAGGGGGCGTTGCCGGCGTGGGCACGGAACGGACTGCGGCCCGAACCCGCCACGATCGCCAACGTCGAGGTCTGGCGGGCCGCCATGCAAGTCCCAGTCGACGACCGCCGCCCGACCGGTGCACCGCAACTACAGAAGGCCTCCGCGACATGGCAACGACGCCTCAACCGGTCGGTCACCGGCGATCAAACGCCTGCTCTCAAGGAATGGCGCCAGCTGCTCTACTTGCTCGCCCCGCAGGTCCGCGACGACGAGTTCACCCCGCTGCTCGCCGAGCGACTCGCCGCGATGTCGCGCGCCGGCATCACCGCCCACGACCTGCTCCGCGCGGCGACCGCGCCCAACCACCCAGCCGGGCCGCTGCCCGACGAGCACGCCGCGGCGGCCGTGTGGTGGCGCATGGCCCGTCAACTCACCCCTGCCGTTGCCGCCCAGATCAGCGACGGCTCCCACCAATCGACCCGGGAAGGCGTCACCACCGAGTGGACTCCACGGCTCCCGGACCTGTTCGGCCCCGAGCGCGCCGCCAGCATCCAGACCAGCACATGGTGGCCCGCACTCGTCGCGAACGTGGACCACGGCGTGCAGCGCGGTTGGCAGGTCGAGGCCCTGCTCGGCGCCGGGCGGGCACAGACGGATCGGGCGAGCGACGGCGGGGATGACCCGCTCGATGGGATTGATGAGTGCCAGGCCCTGGTGTGGCGGACCTCGATCGCACTCGAGACCGCTCCCGACGAACACGCGCACTCCTACGACTTCGCCGAACCGCCGGCGGACCTGTGGGATGGGATCGAGCTGGCTCCGACGACACTCACCGACTGCACCGTCGACCCCACCTTCAACGACGCCACCGACGCCGATTGGGGCGACTGGCCGCTCGCCGAGGACCCGGTCCCGTACGACGAGCACTTGGTCGACGCTCCCGACAAGCACCTGGTCGACGTCGACGGAGACCAGTTCGTCGAACCCGATCTGACGCTGGCCGCCTACATCCGCGACCTCGGCGGCAGCCAACTGGAGCCCACCGACGCCGACCTCCGGCACATGTACCAGCGCGCCGACGAGTGGCACTCCTCCCCCGTCTCACGTGAGCGCATGCTGCAGATCAACGACATGACACAGGCCTTCTTCGAGGCCCGGTTCCAGTCACTATCGGGCTCGTGGGGCCGCGACTACCTCACCGACCGGCTCGGCGTCGACCTCGCCGGCGACGAACGATTCCGTCCCGGCCAAGCGCCGGCCGGCTGGACCAACCTGGTCGACCACCTGCGCCGCCGCGGAGTCAGCGACGCCGAGATGATGGCCACCGGCGTCGCCACCCAGGCCAGCACCGGTCGCCTCATCGACCGGTTCCGCGACCGGGTGATGTTCCCCGTGATCCACCACAACAACGGACAACACGAGGTACTCGGCTTCGTCGGCCGCCGCCGGCCCGACCTCACCGACGCCGACCAAACCAATGGCAAGGGCGGACCGAAGTACCTCAACACAGCCGACACCCCGCTGTTCCACAAGGGCACCCAGCTGTTCGGTGTCGTCGACAAACTGCTCGCCGAAGGTGCGATCCCGGTGATCGTCGAGGGCCCGATGGACGCCGTCGCCGTCACGATCGCCAGTCACGGCCTCTACCTCGGCGTGGCGCCGCTCGGCACGTCCCTGACCGACGAGCAGGCCGCCCAACTGGCCTCGATCGGACGCGATCCGATCGTGGCCACCGACGCCGATCTCGCCGGCAAAGTCGCGGCCGAGCGGGACTTCTGGATGCTCACCCCGCACGGCATGGATCCCGGCATTGCGCGGTTCCCCGACGGCCTCGACCCCGCCGACCTGCTCGCCCAGCGCGGGCCCGCCGCGCTCACGGCCGCGGTGGCCAGCGGCCAGCCGGCCTTCCGCGCACTGGGCGACCAGCTGCTCACCGAGCGACTCGACAACCTCGCCCCCGAGCACGCACGCATCGCGGCCATTAAGATCCTGTCAGCCCGTCCGACCCGCGCCTGGGAGCCGGGAGTCAACCAGGTCCGGGCCCGCCTGCAGCTCTCGCAGGTGCAGGCGCGACGAGACCTGCGCGACGCAATCAAGAGCTGGGATGCCGACCCGCGCAAGGCGGCACTGGTCGAGCTCCACAAGAGCAGCGAGGTACGCGCCCGCCTCTCGGCAGCAGCCGAGAAGGCCCCGGCCGAGCGGTGGGCTTCCCTGGCCCGCGAACTCGACCCGCGGCTGCTCGAGCAGGGCGACTGGCCCGCAACCGCCGCGATGCTGCAACAGGCCCACGAGCAGGGTCACGACGTCGACGCCGCCACACGCGGCCTGGTCGCTGAGAAGCCGCTGGGCCACAACCCCGCGCGTGACCTGCGCTACCGGATCGTGTCTCGCCTCGAGATAACGATCGACACACCCTCGCCCCTCGACAACCCCACGGTTCGCCAAGCCCACAGAACGGATCCTCCTTGGTCAACGCCGACTGGCGATCGCCGAACGCCACCGACCCCTCGACGATGAGCGGCGTACGTGGCCACGCCAATCGCCGGCCACGAGCGAGCTGCATAGCGCCGCACACGGTGTTGGCACCGCAGTTCGCAGGGACGGGTCGGCCTGCCGGTCGGATACTGGGGCGATGACTTCGATAGACCTAATGCGCAGCGCCGCGCTTGACGCCTACGAACGAATGAGCGACGTCTTCTGGCAAAGGGATCCCGATACCTACTTTGCGCCGCTGTCGGAGACGCTTGTCTGGCTCACGGCTATCGCAGACGCCATGGGCAGACTTCAAGAGCCTAGCTACAGCGGCATCGCCTACGCCCGCAACTGTGTGGTGCACGGGTTCGTCATCGTCTCCGACATCTACGTCCAGAATCCGCGTGAGCCGAGCTCCTTCAAGGGAGACCATGCTCGAGTGGTGTTCCAGGGTCCGTCCAAGGTGTGGGGCTTCACCCCGGATCCGCAGCCACACGACCCCGCCAATGGCAAGGAGCACCACCGAGCCCGCCGCGCGGCCTACAACAGGCACGTTGCTGAGCACGCAGTGCACGGGATAATCCCCAAGCTCCTACTCGGTGTTGGCGTGAACATCTGGGCTGTTGACGACAGCGATCGCACTCTGACTCCGAGGCGCCCTCCACGGCAGGCAAGCGTCCCAGCGGGGTATGTCCCAACATTCACGGACCGCTCGACGCTGAGGTCGAGGCACGAATTCGCGCGACACGACCGTCTGGGCAACCGGACACCCAGATGTGACGACCTATGCCGACGGCGCATCTTGCGCCGCGTAGCGTCGGGGTGGCAAGCCGAGGAAACGGACTCCCGCTCAGCGCGACGATCAGTCTCGGGAATGAGAAGCGTCTTGGGTTCCCGTCGGATCCTGCTGCTAAAACGGTCTTCGACCAATGGAGGAACCTCATGAAGACCCTTGGCTCGCCGCGCCCTTGGCCTCCTGAGGTGTGCGACGAACTTCGCCACCATTTGTCGAGGTACTCCTGGGCTCAAAATGAAGCCGCAGCAGTTGATGACCTGTTCGCGCTCGTGGAGGAACTCGGAGGGTGGCTTGGTGACGAGCGGCCCTACGATCGAAGCCACCGAAAGGACGAGTGGGCCTCCCTCATCGAGGACGTGAAGGCTTCGTTCGCTCTTGTCGGAAGCGAGCTTGGAGGTTTGTTGCCGTCGATGGGCTCGCTTCTCGTTGGACTCCATGACGGCCTGGGGCCGAGGAAGAGCGAGCGCGACGCGCTGCACCTTGTGTTCGAGCAGGTTCGGACCGAGCTGTGCGATGCGGCGGCGCCTGGAGCAGCGTTCGCCGACCTCGTTGCTGCCGTCCAAGATCCGGGCACCCGAACCGACGTTATCGAGGGCAGGGTCGACCTGATTGATGCGCTGCTCCGGTTCAGCGGCCGATCGCTCCGCGGCGTTGCGTCCAGTCTGCTTGGAATTCTGAACAACGACGCGACTTACGTTAACGGGGCCTTTTACTTGCTCGATGACCGCGAACCGCCACAAGGGTTACAGGTCGACGAGGACGCTGGCCTGGGAGAGGACGAGCGGTTCGAACTCGCTCGCCGCCTTATCGGCCGCAGCCAGGAAAGCAGACACCACGTCGTGTGGGTTTTCTACGGGAACGCGCGCATCTCTGGGTGGTGCCTTCCGGTCGGCGCGTGCGAGTTCTTCGACGGCCCAGCCTTGATGGCGGCGTTCGGAGGAATTGACGAAATGCTCGACGGCGGCGGTTCCTACTCCGCGGTCCTCCAGCAGTTTCATCAGGTGCCGACAGAGCTCATCGGCGATGAGACGCTCGGCAAGTACATTCGTGGCCACCTGAAGTGGCCGTCTGAAGACGCTTGGGTTGCGGTCCGCGTCGACCTCGGCGTTGGCCCGTTCTACGACATGGTGGAGACGGCCCGGGAACAAGTTCGAGCGCTCCTCGCGTTGGCTGTGTTCGATGTCGGCCAGACGTCATGGACGGAGTTGACCGGGTACAGGCACTTCGCCGACGGTACGGAGGGCGGCAGTTCTATGCCGTTCCGCGAGGTCGGCTTCGAGCGGCGCTTGGCCGCCAGCGACCGCACGGACTCCTGGCTGCATGACCACCGGTCTGAACTAGCCGCACGCGTGACCGCCGACCCCGCCATGCTGCATTTGCCGGAGGTACAAGCAGTGGTGACCGCGACGTCGGTTTTCGCTGCCACCGCAGACGCGACACCGGCGCTCACCCTGCTCGAGTCCGTCCGCGTGATCGAAACCCAGGCCAGTGTCCTGCGCATCCACTGGAAAGACCTAGTGGACCAGTACGCGACTCCGGGGAACGCGCTAAGGCGTGCTCAGTTCGGAGCGGCGCAGGCGATCGAAGCCATTGCATACAACGACGAACTCCGCGTTCAGCTTCCGCACCTGCATGACCTGCCAAACGAGTTCAATGTCTATCGGAACGGACAGCATCTGATCGACATGTCCATCGCTCACGACAGGATTCCACATGTGGTCGCTGAGCTGCCGACGTACAACAGCGCGTGCCGCAAACTCCGCCACGTCGCTGACGACCTGGCGACACCTGCCAGCATCGCAGCTTTCGTACAGCGCGAAAGAGAACTCGACCTACGACTACTCCGACGGGTCCACCGCGTTCGCAACAGCCTCACCCACGGCGGCCCGTCTCACCCCACCATCGTTCGCATCTCCAGCGACTTCATCACCGTCAAGGCTAAGCACGTCACAGGGGTGAACGTTCAAGCGCTCCTAGACGGCGAACCGCTCACGACGACGCTGCAGAACTACAAAGCAGAGATGACCAAGTGGATCGCCAACATCGCGACTGCAGCCGACACCACCGCAGCTCTGTTTCCGGCCAAGGTGAGGCGCAATACCACCTGATGCGCCCGGGTCAACGGCAGCAGGACCGCCGTCAGGTGGTCGCCGCCAACACTCGAACTCAAGTTCTCGAACCTGAAGTGCAAGCTGACTCGGCACCGGTTCTTCAGGTCCGTATACCGATGAAGCAACGTGCCAAGGGCGCCCGGGTGGTCGCGTCCTTTCGCCGCGACACGGCGCCCAGGTTGATGCGCGTTCCCGAGCGGAACAGTCAATTGCCGTACCGCGCGCACCGCTCCTCGTCCCGCCAGGCAGCGAGATCGGTGCCCGCCAGCAGGTCGCTCACGAGTTCTTGCAAGGGGTTGAGCCACTCGGCGAGATCACCAGGTTCGCTGCGCTTTCCGCCATGCGTGAGGCGGCTGCGAACGCCGTAGCACCGGCCGAAGAAGGCGCCCGGATTCATGTCCCGGTACGTTCGCTGGCCGAGGCGCTCGTTGAGGTACCGCCGACAGGCGGAACCCACCGACTCGTCGCGAAGATTGTTCAAGGCGCTGATCAACGGGAGCCGCTCGTCATCCGTCATGTCGGCTTCCTTGGTCATCTGCACCAGCGCATCGACGTGCGCACGTGCGGCGCCCGGCCGGGGCCTGGCTTCGGCTAGGACCTCAATCGCCATGACGAGCATCAGAAACCTCGCCTCTTCGCTCCCCGAAGCCGCGGCGGCTGTGTAGATCGAATAGGCCACACGCTCGTCGTCAGGTTTGTCCATCCAGGCGGCTGGCGACCTTAGGGCCGCGTCTAGCAGTTCGGCGGGAACATCGGCCCGCCCCTCCGCAGAGAAGCCAAGAAACGCAGTTGTTGGGGTAGTCGGATACACCGTGAGGCCGGCGTTGTCCGGCGCAATCAACTCGCCCGTTCTCTCTCGGACATGGTCAACAAGCGCCCGCGACAGGCTCAGTGAGCCGCGAGCGCGGCCGTCAAAGTAGGCGCCGATGCCAAAGGCGGCGAAAACTCGTTCGAGCGCCGAACGCGCCCTTCTCGCTTCCGCTTCTGCCAACTCCGCTGACGGGAAGCCACGGCCTACGAGGACTGGTCTCTTGCTCTCGTACAGGGTCTCCGATGACCCTCCCGGGACCATGCGGATCTGCCATCGGTCACCTGCGATCACCAACCACTCGCTGGTCCGAAACGGAAGACGTGGACCAACCGGGAACGCCAGGGGCCAGCGAAACGAGTAGGTCACACTGCATTGTTGTCGAACGACATCGAAAATCTGGCTGCGTCCAGCATCGGACCGCCGCGTCATGGCGCCGCTAGGGTCCAACTATGGTCTCGAAGCCAACGAGTCGCCCAAACACACCGTCCGAGGATGCCAATATTGCGCCCACGGCTGGAATCGCCGTCGTAGAAGCCGCACTCGCGTACCTCGCTGAACCAGATGGTCTAGACGACGGCCGCGACTGGACGCACTTCGTGGAACCGCTCGAAAGATCTCGCGCCGAACTTCAGGCAATGGATCTGTCGTATGCGACGAACGACAAGGTGGATCCCGACGACATCGATGCCTTTCGGCGTGCAGACCGGGCCGCCGAGAATGTGAGAACTCAGACGCGAGCCGATGACGTGAAGGTCCGTGTAGGCGCTGCTCTGGACGATTTTCGAAGCCTTTGGTCCAACGCTGCGAGAGGTACCTAGATCTTCTGCGGCTCGCTCAACGACGCGCCACTAGGGCCTTCTTGGCCGTGGTCCGCGGCCAAGGTCACCGCAATCGGCACATCAGCCATGTGTCGATTAGCGCCGCGACCCCGGCGTTGACTGAATCGTTGATATCGAAGCTTGGGTCTGCTGCACGAACTGGTGACAGTGATTAGTCACGCAGCCTGAGTGGCTGGCGTGGTCATGATGGCTTCGTACTCGATGGGGGTCAACCGGCCGAGACCTGCTTGCCTGCGGCGTCGGTGGTAAGTCCGCTCGATCCAGGTCACGATCGCGATCCGTAGGTCCTCGCGGTTGTCCCAGGTGCGGCGGTCGAGGACGTTCTTCTGGAGCAGCGAGAAGAAGCTCTCCATTGCCGCGTTGTCGCCCGCGGCTCCGACGCGGCCCATCGATCCGACCATGCTGTGACGGTTGAGAGCGTGGACGAATTTCCGGCTTCGAAATTGCGATCCTCTGTCGGTGTGGACCACGCATCCGGCGACGTCGCCGCGGCGTGCGACGGCGTTGTTGAGTGCCGCGACAGCGAGCCGGGACTTCATCCGTGAGTCGATGGAGTAGCCCACGATCCGGTTCGAGAACACGTCCTTGAACGCGCAGACGTAGAGCTTTCCTTCGTTCGTCCAGTGCTCCGTGATGTCGCCGATCCAGAGCTCGTTGGCGGCGTCGGCTTTGAACTTGTGCCGGGTCCGGCCCTTCTCGTCGGTTACGGCGCAGAGGTCGTCGTGGACCGGCGGGCCGGGCAACTTGTGGTTCTTGCCGCGCTTCTTCCCGAACGCGCTCCACCAGCCGTTGTCTGAGCAGATCCGCCACGCGGTGCGTTCAGCCATCGCCATGCCGGCCTCTTTGGCTTCGTCGGCCAGGAACCGGTAGCCGAACTCGGGATCATCGAGGTGGGCGTCGAACAACGCGTTGGCGCGGTAGGCCTGGTCGAGTTCGGCGTCGGTGACCGGGTTGGTCAGCCAGCGGTAGTAGGGCTGGCGGGCAATCTTGAGTACCCGGCACGTCACCGTGACGGGAATCCCGTCCTCGGCTAGCTCGCGGACGAGCGGGTACATCATTTTCGGCTCTTCTGACTGATCCGTGGGTCATCGGCCGGGCAGGGCGGGTCGGTGGCCGCCGAGGTTGAGCATGGCCAAGGCGATGAGGGCGTCGGGTGAGCGGAACCCGAAGGCCATCCTGGTGATCAGCCGGATCTTGGTGTTGACCGACTCAACCAGGCCGTTGGACAGGCCGTGCTCGATCGCGGCGAGGATCTCGTCGCGGTGCTTGGCGATTCGCTGCTGGATCTTGACGAAGGACTCGACCCGACAGCGTCGAGCCCACGCGATCCAGCGATCGAGGGCATCAGCTGCTTCGTCGGGCGGCAACCGGAACACAGTGCGCAGGCCCTCCTTGAGGAGGTAGGCGCGGTAGAGCCTCGGGTCGGTCTTCGCGATCCAGGCAAGCTTCGCCTGCTGATTCTCGGGGAGGTTCTCAGGGTTCTTCCACAGCGCGTAACGGGCGTTCTTGAGGGCTCGAGCATGACCGGTGGACACGACGAGTCGACGACCAGCCGCCCACCCGTAGACCTTGGTGTTTCCAGCGCGACGGGCCTGGTTCCAGGCGTCGCGGCGCACGGCGTCGAGGGCGTCAGTCGCCCAGCCGACGACGTGGAACGGGTCAGCACACCGCACAGCCTGGAGACATCGCTCGCGCACGACGTTGGCGATCCACTCTGCGCCATCAGCGGTGACGTGGGTGATCTGGGCGCACCTGCCTTCGCCGGAGGCTTCCAGGGCGTCGAAGAACTCCTCCATCGTGGCGCGGTCGCGTCCGGCCTTGGCCCATACGAGTCGGCCGGTGTCGTGATCGACCACGACGGTCAGGTACTTGTGCTTGCGCTTGTAGGAGATCTCGTCGATCCCGATGCGTCGCAGGCCGGCGAACGCGTCGATCCCTTCGGCGGTGTCGGCCCAGACGCGGGTGATGATCGCTCCGACGGTGCGCCACGCGATCCGCATCAGTTGGGTGATCGCGGACTTTGAGGACTGGGTCGCCAGCCAGGCGACCTGCTGGTCGAAAGCGAGCGTGTGGCCGGCGGCGTGTCGTGCCCACGGCACCTGCCTGACGGTCGGCCCGTGGGTCGGGCAGTTCACGCGCGGCGCGTCTGCCTCGAGAAACACCTCCACGGTGCCCAGGTCCAGGCCGCGCCAACGGCGGCGTCCTTCGCCGGGGTCGTACCAGGAAGGTCGTGTGCCGCATCGACCACACCGGCCGCGGGCAGCTCGTCGTGGTCGCACATGCGCGACGACCACCTCGCCTACTTCGTCGAACTCGATGTCCTCAATGACGGTCTTCTCGACGCCCAAGAAGGCGCGCCATAGGCTGGCGTTTCGCACGCCGTTCTCCGCTCTGCAGTTTCGGTTCTAGACAAGCCAGAAACCTAGAGCGGGAGCGGCGTGTGGCCGTTCAGGCGCGGTCAGCGACCCACGGAAGAGTCACAAGAGCCTCATTTTCCCGGCAGATGAGCCTGCGACAGATAGGCAGTCGCACGGGCGCAGCACTTCTACTTCTTGCTCGAGGGTCCTGATCCGCCGCTTCGCTTCACGCAGCTCAGCTGACTGCACTTCGGTTGTGCCGGGCCGGTCGCCCTCTTCGATGTCGGCCTTCTTCATCCACGAGTACAGGGTCGTGAAGTGGACGCCGAAGTCCTTCGCGATCTGGGAGAGCTCGACGCCCGGCTCACGGTTCCTCGCGACACGCACGACATCGTCGCGGAACTCTTTGGGGTACGGCTTGGACACGGTGAACATCCTTCCAGCCCAACCATCTGGTTAGGCCTCTCGGTTGTCACCTATTCGTGCAGCAGACCCTTGATCGTCAGCGCTGTGCGGTGAGGATGTCGGGGCGTGCTGATTCGCCGGACCTCGCTTGTCCGGGGTGTTCCATGTGCTCCTGGTCGCGCCGCTCTCGCTGCTGTGTTGTCAGGCCGCGAGGTAGGAGGGCGGGTCGCTGACCCGGTCGAACAGTGCCGTCCAGGGGCTCTCCCAGGGCCAGGCTTGTGGCAGATGCAGGGTGACCCGTCGCGCTGAGGTCGCGACTCGTGCCGGCACCGTGATCAGCTTGCGACGGATCGTCGCGGTGGTGGCCTTCGCCAGCTGCGGGTCGGTGAGGCCGGCGGCAGCACGGGTGAGGTTGAACGCCATCACGGCCAAGACGAGCCAGGCGGCGTTGGCGGTGAACACGCCTGAGGGCAGGTGCGCCAGAGCGGCGCCTTTGAGGTCGGCGTGAACCTGCTCGATGACCGCGTGATGGCGGTGGGTCTTGTCCGCGGTGACGGTGTCGAGCACGTCGGCGTCGGTGGTGGTGAAGAACGCGTGGAATCGCCAGGTGTCGAACAGGGTGTCCTGGCCGGCGGCCTTGTTCTTCTCGGCGTTGAAGTCCGGGATCCGCCGGACCACGAGCCGGCCCGGGACGTGGTCGATTTTCTTCTGTGCGGCGAACGCAGTGAAGTCGATCTCGGCGACCTCGGCCTGTGAGATCCACTGCTGGCTGGCCTCGTCGAAGATGGCGTCTGTGTACTCGATGGTGGTCCACGCATCGTCGCTGATGGTGGTGATTGCAGCCTTGACTCGCTTGTCCATTCGCACGGTCACCGAGACCGCGGCCCCGCCGGACAGTGCGGCGTGAACTGGTCCGCGGCCGTAGAACGCCGAGTCCATCCGCACCAAGACCGGGTGGCCCGTGCCGAGCAGCCTTCGGGCGGTCCTCACCGCGTCGCCGACCAGTCGCTTCGCCCCGCGTGGAGACCCGGTCGAGCCCTTGCGGAGCCGTTGGGCCACGACCACCGGGACAGCACCGGCAATGGTGAGGGTGGCGAGCAGCGCGTTGAGGCCGCGGACCCCGGAGTAGCCGAACCCCGCGCCCTGCTTGGCGTGGCCGTGAACCTCGATGATCGTGTCATCAACATCGAGCAACGCGTACCCGCGATCGGTGCCGACATCACCGGCTGCGGGACCTGCCGATGCGCCGAGCAAGCCGGTGAGGCCGGCCAGTGCGATCAGGAACCTCGAGGCGATCGCGTCGAGCTGGCGCACGTGCCCGAAGGTGAACGCCCGCAAGAACGAACCCAACGTCGAGGGCGCGTAAGCGCGGGCGAAGACCCGCCCCATCCCGCCGTGGCGCAACAACGCCATGTCATCGATCGAATCCGCGCCAGCGACCATGCCGCCGACCAGCGAGGCGACCTTCAACCCCGCATTCGCACCCTTGTCGGTCGGCACCGTCAAGTGCTGATCGGCAAGATCGCGCAGACCGGCGGACTCGGCCAACGCGAGCACCGGAACCAGACCCCCGGCCGACACGAGATTCGGATCGTCGAAGACCGCCGACGTCGCCCGCGGCGTGTGAGAGAGTTTCACCTCAGAGATGTCCCTTGTGTTCGGTCGAATCGTTCCGTGAAGAAGTCCGATTCTCCCGCTACACAAGGGCATTCTCGTTCTACGGCACGCTCACCCGACCAAGTTCATCGGTGGATCCGGGCTTAGGGCCCGACCACGTCGGCTGTAAGTCCCTCAGGGTGCCGTCTGCGTCCGATGCGGTCATTCTCGACTTCATCGGACACTGACCCGAACCCCCACGGAGTGAAGGACAACGCTGCGCACCAATCGCGTGCGCGAGGGTCGCGGCGTGTTAACCGGAGTCCTGTTCGCTGGAGCGAAAGGCGCACCCGCACGGGCCGCCGAGCGGCAGATCCCAGTGTCTCGCAGCAAGTCCTGCCGGACGCCTAGTCGGTGCTATGGTCCGGGCATGGCACCCTACGACGAGGCACTTGCGTTGACGGCTGAACCGTCGCACGTGCCCTCTGGTGCGGCTCTGCTCGCTATCGAGCTGAGTGAGATCGCCCGCGGGATCCGCGGTCTCGACGTGCTGCGCCGCAGCATCGACCGCGCGCCGCCCGCCTGACCTGTCGCTAGCACCAATACCAGGCACCCGGACTCGTCCTTGACGAGTCCGTGGCTAGTGCCTATTCAACGACAGGACACGTCCCATGCGTGTTTCACATCAGCTCGACCAGCAGTCACCTGACCACAGCACGGACCATTTCGCCGACCTGCTCGCCGAGGCCGAACAGACTCGTCGCAACCAGCTGGCCGGCCTCCCGCCCGACACCAGCTTGGTCTCGGCCGCACACCGGGCCAGCGTCACGCGGATCCTCAACTCGATCCTGGCAGCGCAGGCACGACTCAACGCCGGCACCTACGGCCTCTGCGACGACTGCAAGCACGAGATCGACAACCGGTCCCTACGCGCAAGGCCGTGGACAACACTCTGTGACCCATGCATTCGTCGCTGACTTAGCTCAGCACTGCACCCCCACCACTTCGCCGACCGGACTCGGCGCCACGCGCCACAGCAAAGCGCGCCTAGAACCGGTCCCCACCCGGGAGGTCTTCCATGATCCAGGAAGTCAACGGCATCACTGCCGCTTCTAGCTGGGTCGGACTATTCGCAGCGGTCTGGCTCAACAGAACAACTCAGGAGGAGCAGAGCCAACGGCCCGCCCGACGCGCCCCGAAACCCACGTGCTCCGCCGCACCACCCTCGGCCGGTGATGAGTCAGAGGCCCAGATCTGTTCCGATGTCCTGGCCCTCATCCAGCCGCTGACGCGGTCGTCATCGCGACGGTTCGACGACTTCGTCGCCATCCCCCTCGATGCCCCCCATCGTCTAGACGAGATCATCCGGATCGTGGGAGTCGCCCTGACGCGGCTGCCGCCGACCCACCAGCTCAGCCACCGCACCGTGCTCGCTCGGGCGAATCTTGAACGGATCGCGCGCGACGCGATCCGTGCCCGCACCCGCCTCGCTGACGGCACCTACGGCACCTGCACTGACTGCTCCGGTCCCATCTCCCTCTTCTCGCTTAGCGAGAAGCCTTGGACACCGCGCTGCATCTACTGCGCCCTTGACATCTGAACGCCCCAGGAGCGAGACAACCGCTCACCATGACGCAAAGGAGAAGCACCGTGACGACCCTGGACACCGCCATGCCGACCTCACGCACCGAGGAGCTGAGGAACGTCGACCGGGCGCTCGAGGGTGCCGCCACCAACCGACGCAACCAGCTCGAACGCGTAGCCGACCCTGGGGATGACCCTGTCGCGGTTCTCCAGCGTGCCGCGCTCCGACAGACCCTGACCGAGATCGCCGCGGCGCGACAGCGGATCGTCGCTGGGACCTTCGGGGCGTGTACTGCCTGCCGGCAACCGATCTCCCCCGACCGACTCGAGTTCCGCCCCTGGTCGGCCACCTGTATCCGTTGTGCGGGCAAGGTGACCAGGCCATGACTACTCCTCCACGCAATGTTGCCGTCGTCGGCGCCGGCATCGTAGGTCTGAGCGTCGCTTGGTTCCTGCAGGAGCGAGACGTCGCCGTCACCGTCTTCGACACCGACGATGCAGCGCGCGGAGCATCCTGGGGCAATGCCGGCTGGCTCGCTCCTTCATTGACGACGCCTCTGCCGGAGCCTGACGTCCTCCGCTACGGACTTCGTGCGGTCCTGCGACCGTCCTCACCGGTCTACGTGCCACCGCGCCTTGACCTGGCGACGTGGCGTTTCTTAGCCGGTTTCGCGCGTCACTGCACCAGCCGACAATGGCAGCGGGGCATGCGGGCGTACGCCACCGTCAACCGGATGTCAGTCCGTGCCTTCGACGACCTCGCTGACGCTGGGGCAGTGCCGCGCCCACTCGCCGCACGGCCGTTCCTGGCATGTTTCCGCACCACCACCGAGGCATCGGCGATGCTGCAAGAGCTCACCCAGATCGAGCGCGCCGGCCAAGCAGTCCGCTGCGACTATCTGACGGGCCACCAGGTCCAGCAGGCCGAACCAGCCATCGGTGGCGACATTGGTGCCGCCATCCTCCTGCACGGCCAGCGCTACATCCATCCACCCCAGTTCGTCCGTTCTCTGGCGGACTCCGTCGTTGCCCGGGGAGGGAAGCTGCGCGAGCGTTCACGGATCACCGACATCAGCACCGAACCGCAAGCGACCTGGCTCACCGACTCGCACGGAGACCAGCACCGGTTCGACGGGGTCGTCCTGGCCACAGGCGCCCTTCTGGGCCGGCTGGCTCGCGAGTTCGGCGTCCGGCAACCCGTCCAGGCAGGGCGGGGATACTCGTTCACTGTCAGTGGGGACCAGGTCCCCCAAGGCCCGATCTACTTCCCCCAGCAGCGGGTCGCCTGTACGCCGTTGCACGAAGCGCCGACGGCGACCACTCAAGCGATGCAGGGCAACGAGCCGGAGCAGCTGCTCCGAGTCGCCGGCATGATGGAGTTCCGTCGGCCTGACGAACCGCTCGACCCTCGCCGCATCCGCGCGATCGTCGACGCCGTACGCGAGCACCTTCCCGGCGTCCGCCTCGACCAAAGGCGCGACGAGTGGGTCGGGTCGCGACCCTGCACCACGGACGGCCTGCCGTTGGTCGGACCCACCAAGGACCCGAGAGTCTTCGCCGCCGGCGGCCACGGCATGTGGGGTGTGGCTCTTGGTCCGCTCACGGGGAAGTTGCTTGCCGAGCAGATCATGACGGGCCTCGCGCCTCCGGCGTTGCTTCCGTTCAACCCTCTGCGATGAACGCCAGGCACCGCACACCGGGGAGCTCTCGCGAGTCGTCGACCGCCGAGCCGGCGTCCGAGGGGAGGAACAAGGGGTCTCGTCCGCGAGAACGACTGCGACGGATCGCTGCGGCCCTTGTTCCGCGAGGACGTGTTCTACGAACTCGCCGAGGCTGACGCGCCGGCGACCTCATACATCGGGCGGTAATGTCTTATCGACGTCGGCCCCGGCCGATCCACCGGAAGCGACACTCGAGCGACCGGACGACGCTGGCAAGTCGTCTTCTCCCCGTAACGCCTCAGCCGCACGGGGTCGACATCGCGTCAAGCACGGGCTAAGAACTCGAGCAATCCGCGGCCGCTGTGGCAGTGAGCACCAGCGTCCCTCACTTGTCACGCATCTCGGTTCGGCCGCCACCCGCGAGACCGCTTGAGGCATCAGTTTGTGGCGAGCCAAAGGGTGAAGAACCGCCCGAGATGACGTCCACTACTGTTCGCTGCTCGTGCGGCTCGCGAGGAAGTCACGAAGCACGGTCGTACGAGCCCCACTTATCCGGCTCACCTGTTCCCCGCCACTGCACGACCTCCTCACCGGAGGCAGCGTGACCGAGTCCGCCCACAGGGCCATGGCACCGGCCGGGCGGGCGTTTCTCAAGGGAGCGCCGTACACGCCGCCGCACGAGGAGCCCTCCGAGGAGTACCCGCTGCGCTACACGACCGGACGCACCGTCTACCAGTTCCACACCCGTACCAAGACCGGCCGGTCCCGTTCCTTGAACGACGCCGCCCCGGACGCGTGGGTCGAGCTCGCGGTGGCTGACGCCGAACGGCTGGGCATCACCGAGGGTGACTGGGTGCGCGTGGAGTCGCCACGCGGCGCGATCGAGGTCCGAGCACGAGTCGGTCAGGTCATGGAAGGCGCGGTCTTCGCGCCGTTCCACTACGGACACTTCGACCCCGATGGGGGGACCACCGACGCCGGCCACCGGCAGGCGAACGCGCTCACCAAGACGGTGTGGGACCCGGTCTCCAAGCAGCCCTACTTCAAGACCGCGGCCTGCCGCGTCACCAAGGTCCGCGACGGTGAGGGTCCGGCCCCGGCACCCACCACGACAGTCTCCGCACCGGCGTCCGGAAGGTCTTCCCACCCAACGCCTGACACGGCCGGCGGTGCGCCGACGAGCAGCCGGGTGCTCGACAAGACTCCGCACTACAACCTCGACGCGAGCCAGACCACCGTCGGCGACCCGGATGTCACCGGGAGGCCGTAATGCCGCACCTCAGCACCTACATCGGCCTCGCCGACCACAGCGAGAAGACCCTCGCCGAGTCGCTCCGTGCCGTCGCCGGAGGACACGCCGCCGAGGCAGACGTCTTCCACACCTGTCAGATGCTCGCCCAGTGGAGCGAGGAGCACCGGCACCGGCTCGCGCCGGTCATCGAGCGGTACGGGGCGGACGACGACGTCACCGAACCCGAACGTCTCCACGCCGACGGCCTCGCCGAGGTCCGCTCCGGTCCGGTCGGGCTGCTGCGCGACCTGCAGGACCTGCACGTCCTGGCCTCCCTCGTCCAGACGACCTGGACCGTGGTGGCCCAGGGCGCCCAGGGTTTGCGTGACATCGAGCTGCTGCAGGTCGCGAGGGCCTCGAACGCCGAGACGTCTCGACAGCTCACATGGCTGAACACCCGCATGAAAGCCGCGGCACCCCAAGCCCTGATGGTCGATACCTGAGCATCCGCACAAGCGAAGACACCAGTACCCGGACATCCACGCGGGGTGCCTTCGTGCGCAGCATCCCCGACCGACCGTTGCCCGGCAGACATCGAAGGGTTGGCCGGGAAGCGGTCAGAGGTCACCGGCACCGTGTCCGAGCGGTCGTCAAACAGCGGATCTGCCCTGAATTCGGTGTTCGGACCTGAGATGGCTCGTCGCGTCAGCTTCGCATGGCCACCGTCAGGAGGACCACCGAATCGTCGACTGCCTCGAGCGCGTGCCGGGACTCGGGGATGGTCATCAGATCCCCGGGTGATCCGTTCCACCTGTTGTCGCCCGCGATCAGCGTCACGCGGCCGTGGAGGACCTGGAGTGTCGCTTCGCCCGGGCTCTCGTGTTCGTCCAGGTCCGAGCCGGCACGCAGAGCGATCAAGGTCTGGCGAGGCTGTGTTCGTGACCTCCATAGATGGTGTGCGCACTGCGGCCGCTGGACGCGGCCGATGCCGTCTCCAGATGGTGAAGCACGAGCGCGATCAGTGATTCTTTCTGCATCGGTTCTCCTTGTTGCGGGTGATCGATCGGGTGTGTTTGTGGCTTAGGACAGAGGTGCTGACGCGTCGTACAGGAAGCTGGGCGACTCGGCATGGGCGTCGTCCACGATGGCCCAGCCGGTGGCCCCGAGCGTGACGACTGAGACCGGGAAGATGCCGAGGTCCTCGCGCTCGATGTGCTGGTCCAGGTCGTCTAGCAGCCGGGTGAGGGTGGCCGCGAAGTCAGGTGCCGCGACGTCGAGCACGGCGATGGTCGACTCGAGGTCGCGGTGCTCGCCCTCGAGCGCGTCGATCTCCTCGAGGAACTCCCCGCTCGCGCTCAGGGCGCGGAAGATGCCGTCCTCCTCGCGCGCGACGTGCCGGGTCAGGTGGTCGACCATGCCGCGCAGC
Organism: Nocardioides sp. Root190; assembly: GCF_001428565.1. GTDB lineage: Bacteria > Actinomycetota > Actinomycetes > Propionibacteriales > Nocardioidaceae > Nocardioides. The sequence goes on from NZ_LMIA01000013.1 coordinate 201,222, forward strand.
AGCGCCAACGCCTCGCGGTGGTCTCCGGCGCCCAGTGCTTGACGGACGTGGTGGGACTCGTGGCCCAGCGCCGAGTGCTCGGTCATGAGCTCACCGATGGGCTCGACGCCCTTGCAGCCGCAGTGCTCGCACATGCTCAGCCGACCCGGTCCCAGCCGCGGCGGGGGCGGTGGCTGCCCAGGCCCTGGTCGTCGCGGCTCCGGTAGACGATGTAGGGGCGGGTGAGGTAGCCCAGCGGGGCGCTGAAGACGTGCACGAGCCGGGTGAACGGCCAGAGCGCGAAGAGCGCGAAGGCGACCAGCGCATGGAGCTGGAAGCCGAGCGGTGCCTCACCCATCAGGTCGGCGTCGGGCTGGAACGCCAGGAACGAGCGGTACCAGACCGAGACTCCCTCGCGGTAGTTGTACTCACCGCCGAGGGTGAGGATCGAGCCCGCGATGGTGTTCCACATGCCGAGGACGATCGCCGCGGCGAGGAAGGCGTACATGACCTTGTCCATGACGGTCGTCGCGGAGAACACGGGTCCGACCGTGCGGCGGCGGTAGATCAGGATCACCATGCCGACCACGGCCATGATGCCTGCGAGCAGGCCGCCGCCCACGGCCACCACGTGGTAGGCCTCGTGGCTGATGCCGACCGCGTCGGTCCACGACTGCGGGATCAGCAGGCCGATCACGTGGCCGCCGACGACGCCGAGCATCCCGAAGTGGAACAGCGGGCTGCCGATGCGCAGCAGCCGGTTCTCGTAGAGCTGGCTGGACCGGGTGGTCCAGCCGAACTTGTCGTAGCGGTAGCGCCATACGTGGCCGACGACGAACGTCGTCAGGCAGACGTAGGGCACCACGACGAAGAAGAACTCGTTCATCGGCGTGCTCCCGGGAAGGACGGCATGGGCAGGAGGGTGGTCTCCGAGGAGGCCCCCGGGCTGAACTGCGGAGCGGCGAAGGGCGCCAGCCCCACCTCCTCCTCCGGCGGGCCCTCGGCGGCGAGGCGACGTACGGCGTCCCGCTCGTCGCCGCGCAGCGGCGGCAGGGTGGCGCTGACCGCGTCGATCAGCGGCGCCCAGGGCGAGGACATGTCCGCCAGCGAGACCCGCAGCAGCTCCAGGCCCGCCCGGTGGTCGAGCATCAGCTGCCGGCCGCGCTCCTGGTCGACGGTCGCCGCGAACTCCAGCACCACGCACAGGTGGTCGGGCAGCTCGGAGTCGGTCAGCTCGAAGCCGGCCTCGAGATAGGTCTGCTTGAAGCGCAGCAGGGCCATCCCCCGCTTGCGGGTGTCGCCGTGGGCGAAGTAGGTCAGGAACAGGTTGCACCGGCGACGGTTGTCGAAGGTCTCGACGTACTCGGCCTGGAGCTCGGCCAGCGACGCCCGCTCCAGGTGGCCGGCGAACCCTCGGATCGAGTCCCCGATGCCGACCGGCAGCCGCTGGGAGGCGGTGCGGATCACCTCGAGTCGTCCGAGCATCTCCTCGTCCGGGTAGTCCAGCAGCAGCGAGACCGACTGCCAGGCGATCGTCAGCTGGTGCACCGCCAGCGCGCCCTTCGACCGGCGGCTCACGAGTCCTTCCCCTGCGGCGGGAAGAGGCCGGAGGGCGTGCCTCTGCCGTCCCAGTTGAGCAGGTTGACTCGGCCGCTCTTGTCGGCGGGGCTCGCCACGGTGTCGGAGGTCTGACGGTCCTTCAGCGCCTGGAAGTTCTCGGCCGCGAGCGGCGTCGGCATCCCGGAGCCCTCGCCGAACAGGTCCTGCTGCCCGCCGCCGTAGTCCTGGACCGCGCACTCGGTCGCCAGCTCCTCGAGCGCGTGCGCCTGCTCGGCGTGCGCCGGCGGGATCACGTAGCGCTCGTCGTACTTGGCGATGGCCAGCAGGCGGTACATGTCGTACATGTCCTCCTCGCTCATCCCGACCGCGGCCGGGATCGAGCCGTCGGGGTCGCGGCCCATGTTGATGTCCCGCATGTAGCAGCGCATCGCGGCGAGCTTCTTCAGCACCAGGTCGACCGGCGCGACGTCACCGGCGGTGAACAGCTCCGCGAGGTACTCGATGGGGATCCGCAGCGCGTCGATGGCCGCGAAGAGGTTCCCCTTGTCCTCGGCGTCCTCCCCGGTCTCCTGCACGACGTCGACCACGGGCGAGAGGGGCGGGATGTACCAGACCATCGGCATCGTGCGGTACTCCGGGTGCAGCGGCAGCGCGACCTTGTAGGTGTTGATCAGCGCGTAGATCGGCGAGCGCTGCGCCGCGTCGACCCAGTCGCGGGCGATCCCGGCCTCCTCGGACGCGCGCATGACCTCGGGGTCGAACGGGTCCAGGAAGACCTCACGCTGGGCCTCGTACAACCCCTGGTCGTCGGTCGTGGAGGCCGCCTCGAGCACCTTGTCGGCGTCGTACAGCATGAGGCCGATGTAGCGCAGCCGGCCCACGCAGGTCTCCGAGCAGACCGTCGGCAGGCCGACCTCGATGCGCGGGAAGCAGAAGGTGCACTTCTCGGCCTTGCCGGTCTTGTGGTTGAAGTAGATCTTCTTGTACGGGCAGCCGGAGACACACATGCGCCAGCCGCGGCACTTGTCCTGGTCCACCAGGACGATGCCGTCCTCCTCGCGCTTGTAGATCGCGCCGCTGGGGCACGACGCGGCGCACGAGGGGTTGAGGCAGTGTTCGCAGATGCGCGGGAGGTAGAACATGAAGGTCTGCTCGAACTCGAACTTCACCTTGTCGCCGATCTTCTTCAGCATCGGGTCGAGGTGCGCGGTGGCGGTGGACCCGCCGAGGTCGTCGTCCCAGTTGGCGGACCACTCGATCTTCATGTTCTTGCCCGAGATCAGCGACTTCGGCCGCGCAACGGGCGTGTGCTCCTGGGCTGGCGCGTCGGTGAGCGTGGAGTAGTCGTAGGTCCACGGCTCGTAGTACTCCCCGATCGAGGGGAGCTTGGGGTTGGAGAAGATCGTCGCCAGCTTCTTGAACCGGCCACCGCCCTTGAGCGCGAGCCGCCCGCGCTTGTTGAGCTCCCAGCCGCCCTTCCACTTCTCCTGGTCCTCGTAGGTGCGGGGATAGCCGAGCCCGGGCCGGGTCTCGACGTTGTTGAACCAGATGTACTCGGTTCCGGTCCGGTTGGTCCACGCCTGCTTGCAGGTCACCGAGCAGGTGTGGCACCCGATGCACTTGTCGAGGTTCATCACCATCGCCATCTGGGCCATGACGCGCATGTCAGTACTCCACGTTCTGTGAGCGCTTGCGGATGATGGTGACCTCGTCGCGCTGGTTGCCCGTGGGGCCGAGGTAGTTGAATGCGAAGGCCAGCTGGGCGTAGCCGCCGATGAGGTGCGACGGCTTGACCAGGAGCCGGGTGAGCGAGTTGTGGATGCCCCCGCGCTTGCCGGAGGTCTCGGCGATCGGTACGTCGATGAGCCGGTCCTGGGCGTGGTACATGTACACCGTGCCCTCGGGCATCCGGTGCGACACGATGGCCCGGGCGACGACGACGCCGTTGCGGTTGACCGCCTCGATCCAGTCGTTGTCGACGATCCCGACCTTGGCGGCGTCGCGGTCGCTCATCCAGATGTTCTGACCGCCGCGCGAGAGCGAGAGCATGAACAGGTTGTCCTGGTACTCGGAGTGGATCGACCACTTGTTGTGCGGGGTCAGGTAGCGCACGGTGAGGCCCTCCACCTCCGCCCCGCTCCCGTCCGAGACGGTGCCGAGCTGGGGCTCCGCGAAGAGCGCAGCCATGTTGAGGGGCGGCCGGTAGACCGGCAGTCCCTCCCCTAGCTCGGTCATCCAGTCGTGGTCGAGGTAGAAGTGCATGCGCCCGGTCAGGGTGTGCCAGGGTTTCTTGCGCTCCACGTTGATCGTGAACGGCGAGTAGCGCCGTCCGCCGGTCTCGGAGCCCGACCACTCCGGCGAGGTGATGACCGGGACCGGTGGGCCCTGGGTGTCGGCGAAGGTGATCTGCTTGCCCTCGTGCTCGGCGGCCAGGTCTGCCAGCTGGACGCCGGTGCGCTTCTCGAGGGTCTTGAAGCCCTGCACCGCGAGATGGCCGTTGGTGGTCCCCGACATCGCGAGGATCGCCTCGCACACGTGGACGTCGCGCTTGAGCGAGGGGCGGCCGTCGGCGACCCCGCCGCGGACGGCGCCGTTCTTGTGGCGCAGGTAGTCGACCTGCTTGCCGAGCTCGAAGGTCACGCCCTTGGTGGTGGCGCCGAGGGTGTCCATCAGCGGGCCGAGGGCGTTCATCTTCTCGTAGACGGCGCCGTAGTCGCGCTCCACCTCGACCAGCTTGGGCATGGTCACGCCGGGCACGGGCTCGCACTCCCCCTTCTTCCAGTCGCGTACGACGCCGTGCGGGTTGGCCATCGCGTCCGGGGTGTCGTGGGTGAGCGCCACCGCCACGACGTCCTTGCGTACGCCGAGGTGGGTCTCGGCCAGCTCGCTGAACCGCTTGGCGATGGTCTGCCAGGCGTCCCAGTCGGTGCGGGTCTGCCACGGTGGGGCGATCGCCGGGTTGAACGAGTGCACGAAGGGGTGCATGTCGGTGGTGTTGAGGTCGTGCTTCTCGTACCAGGTCGCCGCCGGTAGGACGACGTCGGAGAAGATCGTCGTGCTGGTCTGCCGGAAGTCGATCGTCATGAGCAGGTCGAGCTTGCCCTCGGGCGCCTCGTCACGCCAGGTCACGTCGACCGGGCGGTGCTCCTCGGGCGTCTCGGTGGCCCGCACCGAGGAGTCGGTGCCGAGCAGGTGCTTGAGGAAGTACTCGTTGCCCTTGCCCGAGGACCCGAGCAGGTTGGCGCGCCAGATCGAGAGGATGCGCGGGTAGTTCTGCGGCGCGTCGGGGTCCTCACCGGCGAAGTCGAGGTCGCCGGACTTCAGCTGGTCGACGACGTACTCCCCCACCGGCTTGCCGGCGGCGGCCGCGTCGTCGCTGAGGTCGAGCGGGTTGCGGTCGAACGTCGGGTAGGACGGCATCCACCCCATCCGCGCGCTCTGGGCGATGACGTCGGCGGTGGACTTGCCCGCGAGCTGGCCCTTGCCGGTCGTGGCCGACAGCGTGTCGGCGCCGAACTGGTCGTAGCGGAACTGGTCGGTGTGGAGGTACCAGAACGCCGTCTGGATCATGTTGCGCGGCGGCCTGTTCCAGTCGAGCGCGTTGGCGATCTGCGTGTAGCCCGTGATCGGGCGGACCTTCTCCTGCCCGACGTAGTGCGCCCAGCCACCGCCGTTGACACCCTGGCAGCCGGTCAGGTTGGTCAGGGTCAGGAACGCGCGATAGATCGTGTCGGAGTGGAACCAGTGGTTGGTGCCCGCGCCCATCACGATCATCGAGCGACCGCGCGACTCCTCGGCGTTGGCCGCGAACTCGCGGCCGATCCGGGCCGCCGTCGCTGCCGGCACGCCGGTGATCGCCTCCTGCCACGCCGGTGTGTACGGCGCACTCGCGTCGTCGTAGCCCGAGGCCCACTCGCCCGGCAGGCTCCGTCCGCCCGCGCTGCGCCCCACGCCGTACTGCGCGAGGAGGAGGTCGAAGACCGTGGTCACGAGGTGGCCGTCGACGCGGCGCACGGGCACCCCCCGGGGCAGGTCGGCGGCGGCGCCGTCGGCGGTGTCGAAGCGCGGCATCCGCACGGTGACGGCCTCGGCGGTGTCGTCGAGCAGCGTGAGCATCGGGTCGACGTCCCCGAGGTCGAGGTTCCACTTGCCGACGCCGGCCTCGCCGTAGCGGTGCCCCAGGGAGCCGTGGGGCACCACGGCCTCACCGGTGCGCGCGTCGATCAGGACGGTCTTGAAGGCGGCGTTCTCATCGCTCTCGTGGCCGGCCAGGTCCGAGGCGGTCAGGAACTTGCCCGCGGTGAAGGTGCCGTCGGCGCTCTCGTCCAGACGGACCAGGTGGGGCAGGTCGGTGTAGCTCTTCACATACTCGGTGAAGTACGGCGTCTGCTTGTCGACGAAGAACTCCTGGAGCACCACGTGGCCCATCGCCATCGCGAGCGCCGCGTCCGTGCCCGGCTTGGCCGCGAGCCACTCGTCGGCGAACTTCACGTTGTCGGCGTAGTCCGGCGCCACCGCGACGACCTTCTGGCCGCGGTAGCGCGCCTCGGTCATCCAGTGCGCGTCAGGCGTGCGGGTCACGGGCAGGTTGGAGCCCCACATGATCAGGTACCCGGCGTTCCACCAGTCCCCCGACTCGGGTACGTCGGTCTGGTCACCGAAGACCTGCGGCGAAGCCACCGGCAGGTCGGCGTACCAGTCGTAGAAGCTCAGCATCGAGCCTCCGATGAGGTTCACGAACCTGGCCCCGGAGGCGTGCGAGACCATCGACATCGCGGGGATCGGGGAGAAGCCCGCGACCCGGTCGGGTCCGTACTCCTTGATGGTGTGCACGTGGGCGGCGGCGACGATCTCGGCTGCCTCGTCCCACGTGGCCCGCACCAAACCACCCTTGCCGCGGGCGGACTTGTAGGCCTTGGCCCGCTGGGGGTTCTCCACGATGTGCGCCCAGGCCTTGACCGGGTCACCGCCGTGCTGCGCCTTCGCCTCGCGGAACATCTGCAGCAGGACCCCGCGGACGTAGGGGTAGCGCACCCGCGTCGGCGAGTAGGTGTACCAGGAGAAGGCCGCGCCCCGCGGGCAGCCCCGCGGCTCGTACTCCGGCGAGTCCGGCCCCACCGACGGGTAGTCGGTCTGCTGGGTCTCCCAGGTGATGATCCCGTCCTTGACATAGACCTTCCACGAGCACGAGCCCGTGCAGTTGACGCCGTGGGTCGAGCGCACGACCTTGTCGTGGCTCCAGCGGTCACGGTAGAAGTCGTCGGCCTCGCGACCGCCCTTCTTGGTCAGTGTCCGGAGATCCTCGGACACGGTGCCCTTGGTGAAGAACCGGCGGCTGCGCACGAGAGCGTCGGCCAGCCCTCCGTCGATCCCGAGGTCCTGGCGGGGCTTGGTCACGTGGTCTCCTGTGCCTGGGCGGTGCGGCGGACGATGGTCAGGGTGAGGACGAGGGTCAGCGCGGCGGCGAGGGCGAGCAGCCACAGCCCGATCGCGTAGGAGTCGGTGCGGCCGTAGACGTAGCCCATGACCAGCGGCGGCACGAACCCACCGAGCCCGCCGGCCGCGCCCACCAGACCGGTCACGCCGCCGACCCGAGCAGGCTCGGTCACCTTCGCGATCAGCGCGAACGTCGCGCCGCTGCCGCTGCCCAGCGCGGCAGCCATCGCCAGGAACGCCGCGGTGCCGACGCCGTCCAGCGGCGGCGTGCCGGCCGAGATCGCGGCTCCGACGACCACCACGGCGTACCCCGAGGCCAGCACCGGGACGGCACCGAAACGGTCGGAGAGCCAGCCGCCGACCGGGCGCATGATCACCGCGACGAGCACGAACCCCGCCATCCGGTTGGCGGCGTCGCTCGCGCTCAGGTCGTGGGCCGTCTTGAGATAGCTGGGCAGGTAGACCGAGAAGGCCACGTAGCCGCCGAACGCGACGGCGTAGAGCACGCAGGCCTGCCACGTGATGGCGAGGCGGGCGTTGGCCGAGAGACGAGTCGCCAGTGAGGTGCTGGGCACCACCCGACCCGGGGCGTCACGCAGCACGACCCACGCGACCACGGCGTAGACCGCGAGTGCGACAGCGGTGAGGAGGAACGGCGATCGGGTGCCGAGGCCGTCGTAGAGCTTCACCGTGGTGAGCGCGCTGATCGCCGTGCCGCCCATGCCGGCGCCGAACACGCCGACGGCCAGTCCGCGACGCTCGGGCGGGAACCACGCGTTGACGAAGGGGACGCCGACCGCGAAGGCCGTGCCGCCGACGCCGAGGAAGAAGCCACCGACGAGCAGCAGGGCGTAGGAGTCGAGGGCGAAGAACGCGATGAAGAGGATCGGGACGATCGTGGCCAGCGAGACCAGCGGGAACATCACGCGGCCGCCGTAGCGATCCGTCAGGGCGCCCACGATGATCCGGCCCAGCGAGCCGACGACGACCGGGACGGCGACGAGCAGCGCGACGTCGGACTCCGTCAGCGTCCCGAGGGTGCCCTCGTCGTGGAACAGCGGCCCGAGCGGGCTGAGCAGCGCCCACGCCCAGAAGTTCACGACGAACCCGAGGGTGGCCACCACCAGCATCAGCCACGGGGAGCCGGTACGTCTCTCCGTCCCGGCTCCCTGTCTTCGGACTTCGACCTGGTCCATGCGTCACGCCTTCCGCTGAGATCACTTATGCGGCCGGTGGCCGCCTCCCCCCATTGGATGTTGGACGCGAGACCCGGCAGAAGGGACCAAGGTCCTCCGTAATCAGGTCGTTCGCGGGCGCGTCAGACCTGCACCGCGACGGTCAGCAGCACCACCGAGTCCTCGGTGGTCTCGAGCGAGTGCCGCGCGTCGGGGATGACCACGAGGTCACCCGTGGTCGCGGCATGCCGGTCGGCCCCCGCGACCAGGGTCACCGCGCCGGCCAGCACCTGCAGCGTCGCCTCGCCCGGGCTCTCGTGCTCGTCGAGCCGCTGCCCCGACGCGAGCGCGATCAACGTCTGTCGCAGCCGGTGCTCGTGACCACCGTGGACGGTGTGCGCGCTGCGACCGCTCGAGGCCTCACGCGCGATGTCGAGGTGCTGACGGACCAGGTCCGAGAGTGACTCTGCCTGCATGTAACGACTCCTGGTGCGGCTCGCCGGGCACTTCCACCAGCACCATAGACCCCGCCGGAGGGCGTCAGGTCAGCTTGCCGTCGAGCACGCTCCATGCGTACGGCGTATTGCGGCTGGACATGCCCCGACTCGGACGGCTCAACCGGACGGCGGGCGGCGGGGTCACAAACACTGTCGGCGAGCTTCCAGACGTAGCCAGTGTTGGCCGTGGTTCTGCGTCCTGGTGAGGGCAGATTGAGGGCAACAGGAATCGTCAAGTGTCCTGCTCACGTCACTCGTCCGATGCCGTGCAGCACTTGCGCCTTGGCTGTGAAACGTCGTCCTATCGACTGGCGCCGCCGACCATCGCGGCGAATGCCCCGCTCTGACTTACCAAAACCTTCCCGGCCTGAGTGAGCAGCCCTACACTGACAGAATTGGCAGTCGTTCCAAACCCGGGGCACGCCGAGGGCCCATCAGCACGGCGACGTTGAGTGATGGTGATCGCGCGGACCGTCGCTCCGCGCAAACGTGACCAGCAGGACCTTGGCCGGCCCGGTTCCGGTCCATGTCGGACCGTGCTAGTTCGCATGATCGACCCCGCTCGCGAGGAAGCTGCGACGGAAGAGGCACGTCAGCGCGCCGAGGGGACGGGGGTATCGACGATGCAGCTGCACGGGCACCGACCGCCGTCACACTCCTCTCCCCCGACACCGAGGTCACGCGGGTGCACCAGACCAGCGCAATGGGTTCGTTCGTTCGCTGGGAACATCAGTGCTCCCGGGCCGGTCCGGACGCCACTGAGATAGCCGGATCCTCACTGAGGTGTCCGATGCGCGTAGCAGTTTCAGACGGGTCTCAGGAGCGCAACTAAGAACTCGGAGCCTTCGCTCCACGGACGCAGGTCCCACGTGGACAAGAGCAGCTCGGGCTCCAGCCCAACTTCGCGGGCGTCGGTCAGGAACGCAGAGAACTCGTAGTCACGGTCGGCCCCGAAGCCGATGACGACCCGTCCCTCAGCATGGACGTGACTTCTGAGGCGCCGCAGCACCTCGACGCGAGTGCTCGGCGCAAGAAACGTCATCACGTTTCCGGCACAGACGATGGCATCGAAGCGCTCGGACATACTGCGCGCCGGCAGGTCAAGCTCCGCCAGGTCCTCGACGATCCAGCGTGGGCCCGGGTGATCCTGGACCGCGGCCTCGATCAGCACCGGATCGACATCGACGCCGGTCACGTCATGCCCGAGTTGGGCCAGCTCTGCTCCCACGCGCCCAGGGCCGCAGCCCGCATCGAGGATGCGCGCCCCACGCGGCACCATCGCGTCGACCAGACGGGCCTCGCCAGCCAGGTCACGACCGGCCGCTGCCATCGAACGGAAGCGCTCGACGTACCAAGACGAGTGGTTCTGGTCCGCCGCAACCTTCCGCATCCAAGAACTCTGTTCCACCATGTCTGCATTGTGCCGTCCATGGCTCCGTCGCTGGCTTCGGACCTGCTTCTAAAGAACCGCCAGATTCTGTCCAATCTAGGCGGCTGTCCGACGCCAGCACTCCTGCGAGAAGGGCTAGTCTGTTACAAGCCCGGTACATAAGGCTGGGTACTCTCGACGTTTGCGCAGGTCAGCATGGGTGAGTCAGTCAGTATTACGACATCTGACAGACGTCCTCAGCCCGACGGGGCCCCTGACCTGCGCTTGTGCAGGACAGGGGCCCTTTTCGTTGGCAGGAGGTTCCGCTGAGATTGTCGTCGGCTCGCGGTCAGATCAAGCAGGTCTCCGGTCGCACGACCAAGGGCGGTGGCGGCGTCCTCGCCGTCAGTGACCGCGACGACCAACGCGCTCGGCGAAAACATCAAGTGCGTCGATGACGTCTTGTGCGATCCAGACGCGATTGCGCTGGTTGCCGTTGGTGCGCGTGATGATCTCAGCATCCTCCAACTGCTCGACCGCTCTTTGTGCTGCCGACAGGGCGACCCCCGTGACGGCCACGATGTACGCGACGTTGACGGCGGGCTGGTTCAGCAGGTGCGGAAGCAGGCGGCGTGCCGCTGACCCACGTCGCGCGGGGAGCTTCTCGCTCCAGTCCTCGTAGACCTGCTCCAGGTCGTCGACGAGAATCCGTCCGTTGCCGATGGCACGGAAGGAAGCATTGATGAACTGTCGGATGATCGCCTCGACGTACCCCTCGCGGTAGTCCGTCAGCGCGTGGAAGTAGGCCGACGTGTCGGTCAACAGGCCGGCAGAGACCGGGACCGTCAGCGTGCGGGTGACGCCTGAGCGGCGCAGCATCGCGTGGACGAGGGTCCGCCCGATGCGACCGTTGCCGTCGTTGAAGGGGTGGATCGTCTCGAACTGCGCGTGCGCGATGGCGACCTGGACCAGCACGGGCAGGTCGACGCGGTGGACGAAAGCAATGAGGTCATCGAGAGCGGCCGGAACCCGTGATTGATGCGGCGGCACGAAAGATGCCGTGTGCGGGCTCAGCGCGTTGCTGCCGATCCAGACCTGCTGGTCCCGGAGTCGGCCAGGAGCGGCATGGGCATGCTGGTCGAGCAACGCCTGGTGGGCGGCAAGGATCGTGTCGATGCTGATGTTGTCGGCCAACGCGACAGCGCGCCGCATGGCAGTGACGTTCGCCGTCACCAGTTGAGCGTTCGGCCCAGCCTTCGCATCGATGGCAGCCATCGCCAGCGTGCGAGCACCAGCGGTCACGCCCTCGATCTCTGACGACGATGCTGACTCGGTGCGCAGGAGCACTGACGCCAGCGGTGCGAGCTCGGTGGCCGCGTCGTCGCCTTCGCGGGCGGCACGACGTTCGGCGATCGCAGTGACCTCGGCATCGAAGCGGGTGATCTCGCGAACGGCGTCCTCGGCCTCAGCCTGGAGCGCGCCATCAACCTGGAGCTTGGATTCAGCGACAGCTACCGGCAGAGCCGCTTGATACGGGCCACGAGCCGAAAGCTGCTGGCGGCGCGAGACAGCGTGGTCGGGTTCGCGGTCCCAAGGATGGGTCTCCCAGGCGACAGCGAACTCGGGCTCCAACTCGCCTCGGGCCTGATTCACAGCCTGATCTTATACCACTTTATGAGAACAAGGTGGTGCAACGCGGCAGATCGCACCTCTCGGACCACGAAGCGTCCACTGCTCCCGTCGACCGGACCGGCCGGTCAGGGAAAGTTGCGCTGGCCGCACACCGCGCACGTCCACCAGAACAGGACAACACTTCCGCCCTCGTCGACGAGCTGCCGTGGCCCAGGGGTGTGGTCGACCACGACCTCGCAAGCGATGCACTCGACGGGCTTCACGTCCATGGCTGATGCTCTCGCGTTGTGGTCGGGCTGGCTGCGGTCGGTCGACCCGGCCTCGCACGGTTCTTCGTCACCATCGTCCGGGCGGATTTCGGGGACGGCCGAGCGTCGGGGCCGTGACCTGACTTCCGGGCCGCGGCGGTCTTTCCCACACGGACCGCTACCCCAGATCGAGGGATCCGGCAGCCGTCAGCCGACCTCGGCCCGGTTGGCCTCCAGCGCAGCCAACGCCGCGCGCGGATCGGGAACGGTGATGGTGACGGTGCGACCGCTGAGGAGCTGGAGCCGGAGCGCGGGACCCCGGCGTACGGTGCACACCGTCCGGGTGGGCGTCCACCAGAACCCGTAGCTCACGGAGTGCCAGGGAATGTCGACGACCCAGGCGTCCTGGATGTCGTCCAGGGCATAGCGCGCTCGGGGCCAGCCGAGGAAGCCCCAGTTCACGGCGACGCCCCGCGGGCCGCACGTGGCCCGGACGTCCGATGCGGTGATCACCTCCGCGAGGAAGCCGACGAGGGCCACCGCGAGGATCAGTGCGCCGAGACTCGGCGACGACCCGGACGAGAGGCCCATCCCCAACAGCGGGATCAACAACAGGCCGCTGATCACGACACTGAACCAGTTGGTCGCTCGACCGGTGTAGACGGTGGTGTTCAACGCATCTCCTTGATGAGGGTGACGACATCATCGGAGTCCAGCCCGTAGCGACGGGCGAGCTCGATGACCGACTGGACGGCTTCACGGATCGGTGCGAGGTCGCCGGTCGTCGCCGTGTCGGCGATACGGGCACCGCGCCCGCGGCGGAACTCGAGGACGCCCGTCTCGCGGAGCTGCCGGTAGGCGGCGAGGACGGTGTTGCGGTCGACCGCCAGTGCCCTCGCCAGCTCGGCAGCAGGCGGGAGCTGGTCGCCGACGGCCAGGTCCCCGCTGCGCACACCGCGTACGACGCAGGCCGCCACCTGGTCCTGCAGGCGCTGCGCCGCCGTGTGATCGATCCTCCACTCCATGGTGCTAATAGTACTAGCACCATAAGCCGTTGTCATCAGGGCGCTCACTCAACTCCTCGGACGCCCTTGTGCCGGAGTGGCACGCTCAAGAGGCACCCCGCTGCGGGCGCACCCGACCTGGAAGGAATCCCCATGAAGGCAATGTGGAACGGCGTCGTCGTCGCCGAGAGCGAGGACACCGTCGTCGTGGAGGGCAACCACTACTTCCCCCTCGACTCGCTGGATCGGTCACTCGTGCAGCCGTCGTCGACCCACACCATGTGCGGGTGGAAGGGCCAGGCGTCGTACCTCACCCTCGAGGTGGACGGGAAGACCAACGCAGACGCCGCGTGGTTCTACCCCGAGCCCCTCGCCGGCGCCGAGGAGGTCGCGGACCGCGTGGCGTTCTGGCGCGGCGTCCAGGTCACCGACTGACCCGGCGCGGCAGCGAGAGCGGACCCACTCCGCAGGTCCCCGACCCCTGATCGGTCGCATCGACAGCAGGTAACCGCGAACTTACCGACCGGGTAGCACTCCGTATTCCAGGCGCAACCATTCCGAAACAGCGCCCCGGTGAACTACTCGACATGAGCCAGGCCACCCACGACGCCCATCGCCACATCGGCGTCCTGCCGTCGTACGGCTTCTACGGCGGCCCGCCCATCAGTCCCGACACCACGGCCCGCGCGACGGTCCGGGAGTTCTTCGCCGACCTCGATGCCGAGCGGACCGAGCGGGCGCTCGTGCTGCCGAACTACGGCGTACCCGACCCCGACGTCGCCTTCGACCTCAACAACCTGGCCATCGAGGCAGCCCAGTCCGACGACCGGGTCCGCTGTGGGCTCTGGGTCTCCCCCAAGGCCTCCGACAGCGCCCGGAACGACAAGGCGCTCGGCCTCGCGGGCGAGGACGGCGTCGTTGCGCTCAAGACCAGCTTCCTTCTCGGGGGCTCGGTCGACGGTCCGGACTCCGTCGAGGAGCTCCACAAGATCTTCACCACGGCGGCCGAGAGGGACCTGGTCGTGCACGTGCACACCTCCCCCGGCGCCGCCTCCGACGTCGACCAGATCGGCAAGCTCGTCGAGCAGTACGGCGCCGACGCCCGCATCCACCTCGTCCACCTCGGCGGTGGGATGAGCGGGCACCTGAAGCTGATCGGCGGCCGGTTCTTCGACTGGATCGAGCGCGGCCTCAAGGTCTACACCGACACCAGCTGGGCGATCGGCTTCGCTCCCGCCTGGCTGTGCCAGGAGATCGAGCGCCGCGGGATCGGCCACGACCGCGTCCTGTTCGCCACCGACACCCCCTGGGGCGACCACGCCGGCGAGTACGCCCGCCTGGCCGCCGCCACCGACGACCCCGAGCTCATCGCCGCGCTCTTCCGGGGCAACTTCGAGGCCCTGTACGGGTCCTGACCGCACCACACCGCTGCACAGCCCCACACCGCATTGCCACCCACCAACGAGGAGCAACCGTGACCACTGACATCGACGCCCAGATCAAGGCCAACATGGAGGCCTCGACCGCCGAGATCCCGCACCCGTCCCAGCCCGCGGGAACCAACCTCTACGGCTCGACCAAGGTCTTCCCCGACTACCAGGCCGAGGAGGGCGAGACCTACTTCACCCTCGTGCACGGCATCCCGCACGAGTCCTCGGTCAGCTTCGTCGCGATCCTGCAGGCCACCCGCGCCCTCCGCAAGGGCTTCGAATCGGCCATCTACTTCTACGGCCCCGGCACCCTCGCCTGCATGTCGACCCGCGGATTCCCGACGGTCGGCGACGCCGGCTTCCCGGGCGAGCTCAACACCAACGGCTCGATCGAGACCTTCATCAAGGAGGGCGGGACGATCTACTGCTGCCGGTTCGGACTGGCCCTGCACGGCCTTCGCGAGGAGGACCTGATCGAGGGCGTCGTACCGACGCACCCGCTCGACGTCCAGGACGCCCTGATCCACTACGCCCGCAAGGGCGCCATCATCAACTCGACCTACCAGCTCTGAGCGCGGACGGGACCTGACGATGGCCGCGCCGACCGACCTCCAGAGCACCAGCGCCACCCGCGTGGACCTGGCCATCCAGGGCATCCGGCTCGCCGACGCGCCGGTCTCCCGCCGCGCGGGGGCCGGACCGAGCGACGACGGGCACCTCCTGCTCGACGGTGTCGGCGCGGCCATCCCCCTCAACCCCCGCAGCCCCTACACCGTCCAGGGCGGCAAGCTGCTGCTCGACGGAGCCGACACGGGCATGGGGGTCGAGACCATCACCCGCCCCCGCTTCTACGACCTGGCGACGGCGGACGGCGTCCCGTACGAGCAGATCGCCCGGCTCCACTCCGCGCGGGTCCTCGCCACGACCGTCGTCCAGACCTGCGTGCGCTACGACGAGGCCGAGCGCTGTCGCTTCTGCGCGATCGAGGAGTCCCTGCGCCAGGGCAGCACCATCGCGGTGAAGAGTCCCGCACAGATCGCCGAGGTCGCCCAGGCCGCCCACGACCTCGACGGCATCACCCAGATGGTGATGACGACCGGCACGTCCAACGGCCGCGACCGCGGCGCCGTCCACCTCGCTCGTTGCGTCCGCGCGGTCCGCGAGGTGCTGCCCGACCTGGCGATCCAGGTGCAGTGCGAGCCACCGGGCGACCTGTCCGTCATCCAGGACCTGTACGACGCCGGAGCCCGGTCGATCGGCATCCACGTCGAGTCGCTGGACGACACGGTCCGACGGCACTGGATGCCGGGCAAGGGCTCGGTGCCGATGGCCGAGTACCGCGAGGCATGGGCCGAGGCGGTGCGGGTGTTCGGCTGGAACGAGGTCTCCACCTATCTCCTCGTCGGTCTCGGCGAGGACGCCGACGAGATGATCGCCGGCGCCGAGGAGCTCATCGCGATGGGCGTCTACCCGTTCGTCGTCCCGTTCCGGCCGTTGGCCGGCACCCTGGCCACCGACGTCGACCGGGTGCCTGCGCCCGACCCACGGACCGTCGCCAAGGTCACCACCCGAGTGGCGGCCGCACTACGTCGTGCCGGGATGCTCGGCAGCGCCCAGTCCGCCGGATGTGCCGCCTGCGGCGCCTGCTCGGCCCTGTCCTGCGAAGGAGCCTGACATGGGTCTCGACGTCTCGGTCCTCACCGGCCGTGCCCGGCACGCAGCTCCCGACCGGCTCCTCGATCCGTCGTACGTCGTCGTGGAGGCGGATCCCGCCGGGCTGCTCGCCTACCGGCGTCTCCGCAGGGACGTCTTCGTCCGCGAGCAGGGACTCTTCGTCGACGACGACGCCGACCTCGTGGACGACGACCCGCGAACTGTCGTGCTCGTTGCCCGAGCCACGGACGGCGAGGTCCTCGGTGGCGTCCGGCTGCATCCCGCTCCCGGCCCGGACGGCGCCCCTCCGGCACGAGACCTCGGTTGGTGGCGCGGCAGCAGGCTGGCCGTCGCGACCGACGCCCGGTTGCACCTCGGTGTCGGGGCGGCCCTCGTCCGGGCGGCGTGCGCCCGGGCCGAGGCCGAGGGTGCGCTGCGCTTCGACGCCGAGGTCCAGGCCCAGCACCGACGCCTGTTCGAGCGGCTCGGCTGGGTCGTCCGCAGCGAGCGGCTCCTGCACGGCCACCCGCACCTCGTCGTCGACTTCCCGATCACCCGGGTCCAGCGGCTCGCCGATGCGACCAAGTCCGCATTGGGCGGGCTCCTCTCGGAGCTCGCCGCCGGCGTGCCCGGAGGCTTCGTGGGCGACGATGCTGCGCCGGTGCCGGGCAGCGACCTCGTCGCGGCCTGCGACGCGATCCTGCCGTCGATGGTCGAGCGTGACCCCGAGTGGGCCGGGTGGTGCAGCGTGCTGGTCAACCTCAACGACCTGGCCGCGATGGGCGCCGCCCCCGTGGGCCTGCTCGACGCCGTCGGTGCTCGTGACGCCTCCTTCGCCCGACGGATCCTGCGCGGCCTCACCGATGCGGCTGCCGCCTGGGGGGTGCCGGTCCTCGGCGGACACACCCAGCTCGGCGTGCCGGGCCAGCTCGCGGTGACCGCGATCGGCCGTACGGCGCAGCCGGTCCCGGGCGGCGGCGGAGCACCCGGGCACGCGCTGCGCCTCACCGCCGACCTCGGCGGCGGGTGGCGCCCGGGCTACACGGGTGCGCAGTGGGACTCGACCTCCCACCGCAGCCCCGCCGAGCTGCGCGCCCAGGCGGGCGTCGTACCTGCCCTGCGACCGAGCGCGGCCAAGGACGTCAGCATGAGCGGCCTGGTCGGCAGCACGGGGATGCTGGCCGAGGCCAGCGGCTGCCGGGCGGTGCTCGACGTCGCTTCCGTGCCGACGCCCGTCGCGGCATCGACCGCCGACTGGTTCACCTGCTTCCCCGGCTTCGCCATCATCTCGGCCGAGACCGGCCCCGGTCGTCTCGACGACCTGCCCGCCCACCTGACCACCGCCGTCTGCGGCGAGCTCGAGCCGGGGCACGGCGTCGGGCTGCGCTGGCCCGACGGCGTGGTCACCGACGCCATCACACACACCGTCACCGGAATGGGGACTGCCTGATGACCTCCACCCACCATCGCTCGGCCGTGGCCGCTGCGTGCGCAGGCTTCGGTCGCGACGTCGCGGAGAACCTCGACCAGATCACCGCCCTCGTGGAGCAGGCCAGGGCGCGCGATGTCGGTCTGCTGGCGCTCCCCGAAGCCTGCCTCGGCGGCTACCTGTCCGCCCTCGGCGCAGGCCGCGACGGCAGTCACGACGAGCAACCCGAGGACCTGCCTCCGGTGATGGACATCGCTGGGCCCGAGCTGCGTCGCGTCGCCGAGATCGCCGGCGAGATGACCCTCGTCGTCGGGCTCTGCGAGTCCGACGGAACCGACCGCTACAACACGGCCGCGATCGTCTCCGGCGACGGCGTCCTCGGCATCCATCGCAAGGTCCACCAGCCCCTCGGCGAGTCGCTGTTCTACGCCGCGGGCAACGAGTTCGGGTGCGCGGACACGCCGGTCGGCCGCGTCGGGGCCCTCATCTGCTACGACAAGGCCTTCCCCGAGGCGGCCCGCGCCCTCGCCGTCGACGGCGCGGAGGTCATCGCGTGCATCTCGGCCTGGCCGGCCTCCCGCACCGCCACCGCGACCTCGATCGCCGACGACCGGTGGACCCACCGGTTCAACCTCTTCGACGCCGCCCGTGCGCTGGAGAACCAGGTCGTGTGGCTCGCGGCCAACCAGCACGGCACCTTCGGCAGGCTCCGCTTCGTCGCCAACGCCAAGGTCGTCGGTCCCGGTGGCGACGTCCTGGCCACCACCGGGACGGACGCGGGTCTGGCCGTGGCGACCATCGACGTGCCGAGCGCGCTCGAGACCGCCCGGCGAGCGATGTTCCACCTCGGCGACCGCCGCCCCGACGCGTACACCGCCGTGACCGACCTGCCGCTCCGGGAGGCCGTCGGTGCCTGAGATGACCTTCACCGTGCGCTGGCCCGACGGACGCGAGGTGCACCACTACTCGCCCTCGCTCGTCGTCCACGACCACCTGGACCAGGGCGCGAGCTACTGCGTCCACGAGTTCCGGTCCCGGTCAGCGACCGCCCTGGGCATCGCGAGCGACCGGGTGCGTGCCCGGTTCGGCTTCGCCTGCACCTCCGCCGCGGCCAGCCTCGAACAGATCGACGCCCTCGCCGCTTCGTACCCACCAGACGCCGAGGTGAGAGTCCTGCGCCTCCACCCGCCCCTTCCCCAGGAGACCTCCGCATGAGCAGTCCCCTCGCCCAGCGCCCCGTCCAGCGCACCACTGTCGTCGTCGTCGGCGGCGGTCACGCCGGGCTGTCCACCAGCTGGTTCCTGGTCCGCGACGGCGTCGACCACGTCGTCCTCGAGGCCGGTACGGCGACCCATGAGTGGGCCGACACCCGCTGGGACAACTTCACGCTGGTCACACCCAACTGGCACTGCCGGCTCCCCGGCTACGAGTACGACGGGCCCGACCCCGACGGCTTCATGACCCGGGACCAGGTCGTGGAGTGGCTGGCCGGCTACGCCCCCACCTTCGGGCCACCTCTGCGCGAGCACACCCGGGTGACGTCCCTGACCGAGCTGGCCGACGGCGGGTTCCGCCTGGAGGCGGCCGGCCCCGACGGCGCGGAGGTCTGGGAGGCCGAGCACGTCGTGGTCGCCACCGGTGGCTACCACCTCCCGATCGTCCCGGCGTGGGCCCCGGCGATCGACCCGTCGATCCGCCAGCTCCACTCCGCGGACTACAGGAACGCCGCCCAGCTGCCCGAGGGCTCCGTCCTGGTCGTCGGCTCCGGGCAGTCCGGGGCGCAGATCGCCGAGGACCTGCACCTCGAGGGTCGCCAGGTCCACCTGGCTCTGGGCGACGCGCCTCGCGTGGCCCGCTTCCACCGGGGACGCGACTGCATGACGTGGCTGGCCGAGATGGGTCTGTACGACACGGGCGTGACCCAGTACCCCGGCGGCCTCGCGGCACGCGAGAAGACCAACCACTACGTGACCGGGCGCGACGGCGGGCGCGACATCGACCTCCGTCAGTTCGCCCGCGAGGGCATGCGGCTCCACGGGCTGCTGGACTCCGGCGCCGGCACCGAGCTGACCTTCCTCCCGACCCTGCGCCAGGCGCTCGACAGTGCCGACGACACCTACCGCTCGATCTGCCGCGACATCGACCGCCACATCGAGGCGGGGGGCATCGATGCGCCACCGGCCGCGCCGTACACGCCGGTGTGGGAGCCCGAGGACGAGACGACCACGCTGGACCTCGCGTCGGCGGGCATCGGCACCGTCATCTGGGCGATCGGCTACCGACCCGACTACCGATGGGTGCACGCCGGCGTCTTCGACGGCGGCGGGCGACCCACGCACACCCGTGGTGAGACGGGCCTCGCCGGCCTCCACTTCCTGGGACTCCCCTGGCTGCACACCTGGGGCTCGGGGCGCTTCGTGGGCATCGCAGCCGACGCCGAGCACGTGACGGGCCGGATCACCGGGCGCGCGGCCGGGCACGTCGTGACCGAGCCGGCCGCCGAGCTGGCGCGTCGCCGCTCCCCCGGCCCGGTCACGGCGACCGTGGCGCTGGTCGGCTGAGACGCCACTAGGTTGACCTCCGTGGGAGTCCTGCGCATCGGCGCCGTTGCGGCGCACTTCGGACGCGACCTCCACCGCGCGCTCGCGAAGATCGAGGGCATCGTGGCCGATGCACGCGCCGCGGGGGTCGATCTGCTCGTGCTCCCCGACGCCACCCTCGGCGGCTACCTGTCCGACCTGCGCCGACCCGACCCGAGCGCGCTGCCGCCCGGTCTGTCGGAGGACTCGTGGGAGATCCAGCGCATCGCCGCGCTCGCCGGCGACATGGTGATCTGCTTCGGCTACACCGAGGACGCCGTGCTCGACGGTGAGCCGAGGCTGTTCAACACCGCGCTCGCGGTCACGGGCAGCGGTGTCCTCGGCCGGCACCGCAAGGTGCACCAGCCCGCCGGCGAGTCGCTCGTGTACGACGCCGGCGACACCTTCGCCGCGTTCGACTCCCCCGTCGGCAGGCTCGGACTGCTCATCGACTACGACAAGACCT
This sequence comes from Nocardioides sp. Root190, assembly GCF_001428565.1. GTDB lineage: Bacteria > Actinomycetota > Actinomycetes > Propionibacteriales > Nocardioidaceae > Nocardioides. The sequence goes on from NZ_LMIA01000013.1 coordinate 221,679, forward strand.
TCCCCGAGGCCGCACGGACGCTCGCCCTGGACGGTGCCACCGTGCTGGCGTGCCTGTCGGCCTGGCCGGCGTCGGTCACCGACCGCGCGTCGCGCCTCCCGCAGGACCGCCAGTCGCGCCTCTTCGACCTCTACGACTGTGCGCGTGCGGCCGAGAACCAGGTGGTCTGGGCATCCTCCAACCAGACCGGCGTGATGGGCGGTCTCCGTTTCCTCGGCCAGGCGAAGGTCGTCGGCCCCGGAGGCGACATCCTGGCGCGCACGTCGTCCAAGGGCGGGCTCGCCGTCGCGGAGATCGACGTGGAGACGGAGGTGGCCAGGGCCCGCCGCGTGCTGCACCACCTGCGCGAGCGCACCCCGTCGGCCTACCGGGCGCTGCAGGCCGCCGACGACACCGAGCGCAACCAGGGGACGGACTGAGATGCGGATCGCCCTGCTCACCTACTCGACCAAGCCCCGCGGCGGTGTCGTGCACACCCTGGCGCTCGCCGAGGCACTCGCCGCGCTCGGCGAGCAGGTCGACGTGTGGACTCTCGGTCGCGACGGCGACACCACCTTCTTCCGACCGGTCGACCCCCGCGTCGGCGTACGTGCCGTGCCCTTTCCGGCGGTGGACGGCGAGGACGTCGGCGCACGGATCGTGCGCTCCATCGCAGTGCTGCGGGCGGCGTTCGGGGCCGAGCGGGCGGCGTACGACGTCGTGCACGCCCAGGACTGCATCAGCGCCAACGCAGCCCTGCCGTGCCTGCGCACCATCCATCACCTCGACCAGTTCACGACCCCCGAGCTGGCCGCCTGCCACGAGCGGGCCGTGGTCGAGCCGATCGGGAGGATCTGCGTCTCGGAGGCAGTCGCCGCCGAGGTCGAGCAGGGCTGGGGGCTGAGGCCGACGGTGATCCCCAACGGCGTCGATGCCGACCGGTTCGCCGCGGCGTCCGGGGACCTCGTCGGCCGGGCCCGGTGGCGCGAGCGCATCGGCGGACGCTACGTGCTCGCGCTCGGCGGGATCGAGCCCCGCAAGGGCAGCATCGACCTGCTGGAGGCCCACGCCGAGCTGGTCTGCCGTGAACCCTCGCTGGCCGACGTCCGACTGGTGTTCGGTGGCGGCGAGACGCTCTTCGACTACCGCGCCTACCGCGCGGACTTCGAGGAACGCGCCGCTGCCCTCGACACCGCCCCCGTGGTGCTGGGTCCCGTCCCGGACGACGACCTGCCGGCGCTGGTGGCCGAGGCGTCCGCGCTCGGATTCGTGTCGACCAAGGAAGGCTTCGGGCTCGCCGCGATGGAGGCCCTCGCCGCCGGTGTCCCGGTCATCGCTCGCGACCTGCCGGTGCTGCGGGAGGTGTTCGGTGACGCGGTGCACTTCGCCGGGGACGTGCCCGGCATCGCGCGCGTGCTGACAGGAGTCCTGGTCACGCGACCCGACCCCGCCCCCGGACGTGCCCTCGCCGCGTCGTACACGTGGTCGGCCGCAGCCCGCGCCCACCGCAACCTGTACGCCGACCGGCTCAGGTCGTGACGACCGGCTTTGCCGGCGTACGTCCCGTCCTCCAGGCCGCGGTGCCCCTAGTCCGGCGGCTCCGACCACCCGAAGCGCTCGGCTCCGGGATCGTCGGCACGCGCAGGCGCACCGACCGTCTGGAGCTCATCGATGGGCAGGACCGCCGACTCGATCGAGTCGAAGATTCCCCGCGCCCGGTCGGGCGTGCATGGTGACGCGTTCACTGGGGCTCCCCGAAGGTGGATGCCGATGCCCGAGAGGGCGCCGCCGGAGGCTCGACGGCCTTCAGCCAGTACCCGCTCGAGCCCATCCCAGACTGCCCGGAGCCCATCGCGTCCGGAGTCAACCGGCGGGCAGCGGGATCGTGGCTTCGACCAGTCCCCCGGCGGGCCCCGCATCAGCTCGCAGCGTGCCGCCGACCTGGTCGGAGCGCACTCTCATCGAGGTGATGCCGACGCCCGGCGACCACGACTCGCTGGACGTGCCGTCGTCGCGCACGGCGACCACGAGCACCCCGTCCCGGGTGTCCAACGAGACCGAGGCGCGGGTCGCCCCCGCGTGCTTGGCGACGTTGGTCAGTGCCTCGACCACGATGCGGTAGGTGGCCACCTCGGTCGCCGCCGACAGCGTGGGCAGCGCGGGCGGCACCGCCATGGTGACCGTCAACGGCGTGCCGGAGGCAGAGTGCAGGGTCACGGCGTGCTGCTGGATGGCCCCGAGGAGGCCGAGCTCGTCCAGGGCAGGCGGCCGCAGGCCCTCGACGAGCCGTCGGATCTCCGCGATCGCGCCCGCGGTGTCGGCGCGCAGCCGGACGAGGAGCTCCTCAGCCAGGTCCGGGTTGCCACGCAGCTGGTTGCGAGCGGCATCGGTGGCGAAGGCCACTCCGCTCAGCGTCGGACCGAGACCGTCGTGCAGGTCCCGCCTCAGCCGCAGGCGCTCCTCCTCCACCGCGGCGACCACGGCCTCGCGCGACTGCTGCAGCTCACGGCTCAGCGCGCGGGCCCGCAGTGTCTGGGCGAGCAGCGGCGCGACGATCCGGAGCACGTGCTCATCGGCCGAGGACAGCCGGAGGTCGCCGGCACGCAGTCCCACGACGACCTCACCGACCTCGTCGTCGCCGAGCCGCAGCGGCAGCACCCGGGTGTGGGTGACCTCCGACCCCGACGACGCGAGCACCGCACCGCCGGCACGGAGGCTGGCGAAGGGCAGCACCAGGGCCTCCCGGAGGGCGTCCAGCGCCAATGTCGGGTCGTCCCCGATCCGGTCCACCAGCGATGTCGCTGCCGCCAACGGGTCCGGCCTGTCGCCGAACAGGAGCTGGTCCACCACCCCACGCAGGAGCACCTGCAGGGGGCGGACGCCGAAGGCGAGCAACGCACACAGGACGATCGCAGGTGTCGCGGCGAGCGGCTTGCCGCTGAGCTCCCCGATCGCCGAGGAGACGGCGGCGGCGACAGCGACCAGGGTCGTGAACACGGTCGCGGTCACCACGGCTCGGGTGACGAGCCCACGCACGTCGACCACATCGGGACGGACGGCGCCGACCACCATCGCCACCGGACCCGCCACGAAGCAGGCCAGGCAGACCGCAGAGAGTCCCGTCGCGGTCCCCCGCTCCAGGGACTCACCCCAGAAGGCGAGGAACGCGGCGAACAGGGCGGCACCCGACCAGGCCAGGGCGCTCCACGTCAGCGCCCGACGCTCCTCCACCTCGCCGCGCTCGAAGGCCCACCACACGTGCAGCAGCAACGCCCCGACGACCACATATCCCGCGACCGCGAACGCCGTCTCCCACACCGCGCCCGACAGGCCCGCGGTGACGACGACGGCCGCGAGGACTCCCGAGAAGGGATCGCGCCAGTCGTGGCGCGGGTAGGTCAGGAAGGCCACGGGCAGGAACAGGCATCCAGCCAGCCGGAAGAGGACGGGTACGCCGCCCTCGAGGTCCAGCAGCACCGCCGCGACGCCCAGCAGCAGGAGCGCGCCCGCCAGCAGCAGCGAGGCGGCGGACAGCCGCGAGCGACCGGTCTGCCAGATGAACCACCCGGCACCGGCCGCCGCGACACCGACCGCCATGGTGGCACCGAGGACCGCGGTCACGAGCCGCCCAGCCCGTCCTGCCGTGCCCGCACGATCGCCGCGGACCGGTCGGCGACGGCGAGCTTCACGAAGATCGACGAGATGTGGTTGGCGACCGTCTTGGGCGCGAGGGACAGCTCTTCGGCGATCGTCGCGTTGCGCTTGCCCGCCGCCACCAGGTCGAGGACCTCGCGCTCGCGCGCGGTGAGCTCGGGAAACGCCTCCGCGGCCGCTGGAGGAGGAGACGCGAAGTAGCCGAGCACGCGCTGGGCGACTCCCGGGCTGAAGATCGCCTCGCCGGCGACCACCGCCCGGATGGCACGGTCGATCTCGGTCTGGTCCGCTCCCTTGAGCAGGTAGCCCTGCGCTCCCGCGCGCATGGCGCCGAAGACGGTGTCGTCGTCGTCGAACATCGTCAGCACGAGCACGGCGACTCCGGTGCTCGTCGCCCGGATGCGGCGGGTGGCCTCGAGCCCGTCGATGCCCGGCATCCGGATGTCCATCAGCACGACGTCGGGCCTGCTGAGCTGGACCTCGCGCACCGCGCCCTCCCCGTCGACCGCCTGGCCGACGACCTCGTAGCCGACCAACGACTCGAGGAGCGCCCGCAGGCCACCGAGCACCACAGGATGGTCGTCCACCAGGACGACACGGATCGGCTCCATGGACCCATCGTCGCGCCTCCAGCCGATCCTGACCCGGGAACCAGCACCTAGGCGGACCGGGAGATCTCCCGCAGGATGGGGACCGTGCGCCGATGCCGGCAGGACCCCCGCGGGCGACCGTGGTGACATCAGCATCCACCGAAGGAGTCACCATGAGCACCACCACCGCACAGGACACGGCCGCCTCGACCCGCTGGAGCCGGAAGAACAAGGTCGGCCTCGGCCTGGCGATCGCGTACGCCGTCGTCAACATCCCCAGTGCCGCGATCCCCGCCCCGGACGGCGAGGAGGGGCCGCCGCTGGCGATCCTCGTCGTCTGCTCGGTCCTCGGGGTCGTCGCCCTCGTGGCCGCCGTCGTCGCCTGGCGCAGGGGCAGCCGCCCTGCCGCACGGCTCTCGGCCGCCAGCCTGGTCGTCGTCACCGTGACCGCCCTGCCGGCCTTCTTCGTCGACGTACCCGCCGGCATCAAGGTGATGGTCGCGGCGAGCGTGCTGCTCACCGTCGCCATCGTCGTGCTGATGTTCTCGCCCTCGGACCGCGACTGACCGAGGAGCCGGTGGACCGGACCGGTCGACGCCTGGTCAGCGCCGGGTCAGCGCCGGTCGCCGTGCTCCTCGTGGTTGCAGCGCGGGCACACGAGTCGCGCCGGACGGCCGGGCTCGTCGCCGCCCGGGAGCTCTACGTGGTCCATCGCGGAGCCGCACTCCGGACACGTGTCGTCAGGTCTCGGTTCGGTCGGGGAAACCATCCGTCGATGGTACGTCGGCCTCCTTGCGCCCGGTGGCACGATCGAGTCGTGCCCCACCGCGGGGAACGGCAGGGCTCTGGGACGGCCACCTCGTCCTGCGCCACGGCGACCCGGGGGCCGAGCTCCGAGGCCGCGTGGCATGCGCGCATTCCGCGCGCGCGGGTCCACGCCGGTAGATTTCGGCCAGTGCCCGACACCCGCCCCCGGCGTACCTTCGCCGTCATCAGCCACCCCGACGCCGGCAAGTCCACGCTGACCGAGGCGCTCGCCCTCCACGCGCGCGTGATCACCGAGGCCGGAGCGGTCCACGGCAAGGGTGACCGTCGCGCCACGGTGTCGGACTGGATGGCGATGGAGAAGGCCCGCGGCATCTCGATCACGTCCGCCGCGCTGCAGTTCGTCTACCGCGACCACGTCATCAACCTCGTCGACACCCCCGGCCACAGCGACTTCTCCGAGGACACCTACCGGGTGCTCTCCGCGGTCGACTCGGCCGTGATGCTGGTCGACGCCGCGAAGGGCCTCGAGCCGCAGACCCTCAAGCTCTTCCGGGTCTGCGCGCTGCGCGGCATCCCGGTGATCACCGTCATCAACAAGTGGGACCGGCCCGGGCTGTCTGCGCTCGGCCTGATGGACGTCATCCACGAGAAGATCAAGCTCCGCCCCACTCCCCTCACCTGGCCGGTCGGCGAGGCGGGCGACTTCCGCGGCGTCCTGGACCGTCGTACCGGAGAGTTCGTGAAGTACACCCGCACGGCAGGCGGCGCGACTCGCGCGCCCGAGCGCCGGATGGGCGCGGACGACGTCGACGAGGCCGACGCGCTGGTGTGGTCGCACGCGGTCGAGGAGCACGAGCTGCTCTCCCTCGACGAGGCTGACCACGACCAGGAGCGCTTCCTGGCCGGTGAGACCACGCCGGTCATGTTCGCCTCCGCGCTGCAGAACTTCGGTGTCGCCCAGCTGCTCGACCTCCTCCTCGACCTCGCCCCGGAGCCGCACGCCACCCCCGGCGTCGACGGGTCGGTGCGCGAGACCGAGGACGACTTCAGCGCCTTCGTCTTCAAGGTGCAGTCGGGCATGAACAACGCCCACCGCGACCGGCTGGCCTATGCACGCATCGTCTCCGGGTCCTTCGAGCGCGGCATGATCGTCACCCACGCAGCGACCGGACGACCCTTCGCGACCAAGTTCGCGCAGGCCGTCTTCGGCCGGGAGACGACGTCGGTCGAGACCGCCGAGCCCGGCGACATCATCGGCTTCGTCAACGCGCAGGCCCTGCGCGTCGGCGACACCGTGTACGTCGGCGACGCGATCGAGTACCCGCCAGTGCCGTCGTTCGCGCCCGAGCACTTCATGGCCGCCTCCGCTGGCGACATCAGCCGCTACAAGCAGTTCCGCAAGGGCATCGAGCAGCTGGACCAGGAGGGCGTGGTGCAGGTGCTGCGCTCGGACCTCCGCGGTGACCAGAGCCCGGTGCTCGCGGCCGTTGGTCCGATGCAGTTCGAGGTCGTCGAGGACCGGATGACCAACGAATTCAACTCGCCGATCCGCTTCTCGCGCCTCGACTACCAGGTCGCCCGCCGTACCGACGCCGCCGGCGCATCGGCCCTCGCCGGTGTCCGCGGCGTCGAGGTGCTGCAGCGCAGCGACGGCACCCACCTGGCCCTGTTCACGGACCGCTGGCGCGCCCAGTACGTCGCCAAGGAGAACCCCGACGTGATGCTCGAGGAGCTTCCCGCCGGCGGCAGCAGCTGATCACATCGGGAGGCAGCGCGACCGGTGTCGGGAGTTTTCTCCACAGCCCTGTCCGCACTGAGGCCTTTCCGTCGGACCCACCTGGTCCAATACTCGTATGAACACGCCGGTGCTCGAGCAGATGACCAGGACCGACGTCCTGGACTACGCCGAGTCCGAGCACGCCCACCGTTTGCAGGCTGAGCGCAACCTCATGGCGGCCGCGTACCAGTGGGCGATGCTGCACCACCCCGACAGGTCTGCGTCGGTCTCGAAACGAGCCCGCGACCGCTCGATGCCGGCAGGCGCGGCCGGTACGCCGCTGGTCACCGAGTACGCCGCCTCAGCCTTCGCGGCACGCATCCAGACCAGCCCGTACGGGGCGAAGAAACTCATCGCGGACGCCGTCGACATCCACCACCGCCTCCCCCGACTCGCTGCGGGCTTGAAGGCAGGGACCACCCGGGCCGGGCACGCCCGCCGCGTCGCCGAAGCCACCCGGGAGCTCACCGAAGCCCAAGCCGCGTGGGTCGACGCCGAGGTCCACGAGATCACCGACGGGCGCCTGGCGTGGTCCCGGTTCCTCGCGGTCCTGGACGGCAAGGTCGCCGCCGCCTCACCCGAGNGTCGACATCCACCACCGCCTCCCCCGACTCGCGGCGGGGGTGAAGGCAGGGACCACCCGGTCCGGGCACGCCCGCCGCGTCGCGGAAGCGACCCGGGAGCTCACCGAAGCCCAAGCCGCGTGGGTCGACGCCGAGGTCCACGAGATCACCGACGGGCGCCTGGCGTGGTCCCGGTTCCTCGCGGTCCTGGACGGCAAGGTCGCCGCCGCCTCACCCGAGGTCGCCCAGACCAAAGAGCGTGCCGCGGCGTTGGAGCGCGGGATCCGGATGACCAGGATCAACAAGCACGGTGTCGCGACCCTGACCATCCGCGACCACATCACGACCCTGATGGCCACCGACATCGCGATCACCGCAGTCGCGAAGGAACTTGAGGCCCGGATGCCTGCGGTTGATCTGCGTGACCGCAAGCTCGCCGCGTTTGCGATGCTCACCAACCCCGAGGCGCATCTCGACCTCGCAGTCGGGCCGATCAAGCCGAAGGTCAGGATCGACCTGCACCTGACTCCCGACTCCGAGATCGCCCGCATGGAGGACCACGGACCCGTCACCGTCGCGTGGGCGAGGCAGATGATCGCCCACGTCGCCGGGGCCGTGACTGTCCTGCCGGTGATCAACCTCGCCAACCAGGCACCCGTCGACGCCTACGAGATCCCCAACGCGATGCGCCAAGCAGTGCACCTCATCCACGGCGGCGACATCTTCCCCTACGCACCGAACACCACCCGTCGGGTCGACCTCGACCACAACCTCCCCTACTCCGAAGGCGGGAAGACCGAGCCCGGGAACCTCGGACCGATGACCCGCACCCACNCACCACCCGTCGGGTCGACCTCGACCACAACCTCCCCTACTCCGAAGGCGGGAAGACCGAGCCCGGGAACCTCGGACCGATGACCCGCACCCACCACCGCATCAAGACACACCACCACGAAGACGGCCAACGCTGGGAGTGTCGACAACCCTTCCCCGGGATCATCCTCTGGCGAGATCCCCACGGGGCCCACTACCTGGTCGACAACACCGGAACCCGCAAGCTCACGACACCAGCCCGTGAGCCATTCCGACCACGCCCCGACATCTACTNGGTGGGAGTGTCGACAACCCTTCCCCGGGATCATCCTCTGGCGAGATCCCCACGGGGCCCACTACCTGGTCGACAACACCGGAACCCGCAAGCTCACGACACCAGCCCGTGAGCCATTCCGACCACGCCCCGACATTTACTTCACCGATGTCGAGCTGGTCCACGACGCCGCCTGACAGCACCCAGATTCACACCGCCGATCCGCCCGGATCCGCCTGCGGGCGGAACGCTCAGCCGCAGCGGGCTGACAGACTGGAGCGGAGCCGAAGATGTGCGCGTCACGCGTTAGAGCATGATGTGCGCGTGAGGCGCGTGCGTGTGAGTGCGGTACAGGTAGTCATGTCGGCTCTCGTGGCGATCTCAGCGACAAGCTGCAGCGGCGGCGAAGTCATCTCTGCGGGTGAGGCAATGGTCCTCGTGTCGGAAGACCGAGGGGGTGCTGGGATGGCGTCGGCCGGAGGCGGGCGCCTGGAACTGCTCGGAGGTTGCCTGGGGGCAGACGGAGCGGTCGTGGTCTGGCCGCACGGCACCGAGGTCGCCGACGAGGACCCACTCTCAATCCGCATTCCGGACAACGGCATTTTCGACCTAGGCGATCAAGTGGAGTTCGGAGGTGGGTTCGTCCTCGAGCACTCCTCTGACGAGGTCGAGCCGGGGCCCTACGAGGTTGCCGGGGTCACGGTCCCTGCGGAGTGCGCCAAGTACGACGTCTTCCTCGCGTATTGACGTCGAGCGCACGCGCAGCAGACTTACGGAACGACTCGACGCCGAGCCGGATCAATCGCCAGCAGGAGGAAGAAAGCTAGGGCCATCCAGGCGACGATGAACACCGAAGCGAAGACGGCGCCCATCATCACGCCGAAACCGGTGGAGCCTGAGCCGATCGTCAACGCCACCGCCGCGACTCCATACGCCACAAGCCAAGCGACCGCGAGAACCGGCCTCGTCCTAGAGCGCCGCAATGCGAGCGCCGCGCTTGTGGCTACGACGTAGGCCAGGCTCAACAAGAAGAAGATCTGACTGCTCGCAAAGGTGAACGCTGCAACTGCTAACACTGCAAACCCGCCTGTGATGATGAGGGCTCCCATCTTCTTCTCGTCGACAGCCACGAGTGTCCCTCCCTTCAATGACCGACTTGCGTTCGCTCACCAGTCTATTCGGAGGCAGCGCTTCACTACCTGACGGGCTGAGCGACCGCCCAGCCCGGCGAGCCCCTACGAACGCACTCATCTGCCGCTGTCAGAGTTGCGCGCTCAACCGTGCCGCGCTGGCGGCGTTGAGTCCGAGCGCTTATGCAGCCACAGGGCGCCGCGCGGCTTAGGTCCTCTGTCGTTCAGCTACTGAGCAGCGCGGAGCGAAGGCGGCGCAACCACGACTCGGCCAGAGCGGGCTCCCCGGCCATCGCGTTAGCAATGCGCTGGCGACCGTCTCGGCCCCGGCCGTACGCGACGATTGCGACGGCCTCTGCCAAGGCGGTCCGAGTGCGCTCGTCTCGTCCTGGACCACCTTGCTCAGCGAGCCACCAGCTTGGCGCCCACGAACGTGTCAGCTTGACTTGGTGGTCACCGAAGTAGCTCCAGACCTGCGGCTCAAGACTGACACTGAGCACAGACCTCGCGGGCAACTCGGACGTCCAGAGCTGTTGCTGAGCCCACCGAACCGTGTTCGGGCTGGTCTTCTTGCGAGACGTCACGCCGACGAATCGAACCTTGGTCCTCGCCACGCTCCACGGCGCGCGGTCCTCGGCGACCCAATCGCGGATCAACTCGTACAGATCACCGAACGTTCCTCCGGTATGAGCGACATCGACGAAGGTAAGCGGGCTGGATCGGCGCACGAGCGCCATCGGCGTGCACCCCGCCGCCTCAAGAACGCCTCGGGCGACCTGCAGTTCCGACGCCGTAAGCGTCCTCCGTGAACGTCCCGCCCAATCGCGCGCGAAAGAAAGAGGAACCCGGTAGAGCGCCGGCGCATCTTGAACAGCACTGAGCGCACCGCTAAGGAGGTCATACATCGAGTCCAGACTGCGGCCGATGAAGACCAGATCGCCGTTCCCGCTACGCGCCACGACCTGACCGGAGCAACGCGCCAACTCAGGCCCGAAAGGCAGCGGCGGCTCGGGCACTCCCTCGAGCAGAGATCCCAGTTGATCCGGCGTGACGAGATCCCAACGGAACGGAACTCCTGTCACCGCGCACCAAGTCCTCTGACCAACATCCCAGGATTCTATGGTTGAAGTTGCCGCACTCGTGCTTGGCAGAACAGAGCAAATAGCCCGACCATGCCGCTGTCGGAGCGGAACGTCCCACCACGCCGAGGTACGGGCGGAGCGCCGACCTCGATGTCGCCGAAGGCCCAGCGAGGGAACCCCCGGCATGGTTCGCTACGTCAAGTGAGCATGATCAGATTTCTGGGGTCGGTGCTGGGTGTCGCTCTGTCAGGCCTCGTGCTGGTTGCTTGCTCCGCTGGCGCATCGGAACCGAACCCAGCACGCGCGGCCTCCGCATCGCCTGCGGATCACCCGGCTTCCACCAGCATCACCGTCCAAGTGAACCACTGCTTCGTCGAAACGCTGACCTTCGACGGCGAGCGCTGGAACGTGCCCTTCCGAGCTCAGTTCGGCAACGGCGGTTCCATGCCGACCGGGTGGGAAGGACGCGGGATGATCGAGCGAGTCAGCGAGGCGGAAGCCATGTACAGGGACAACGGCGGCACAACTTTGGTCTTCAGGCTCGCGGACGACCCATCCGTGAGGGAGGTCGACTCGGCCGTCTGCATGTAGGGCTCACCGTGCGGCGCGGGAGTTGGCCAGACGCCTGCTCATATGCCGCGTGGAGCGAGACGTCCGACCATGCATGACAAACTCGGCTGGTGCCCTTCGACGTCGAGCGAGCCCGGGATGACGTGGTGGGCGAGGTGTTCGGTGCACAGGCTGACGTAGTTCGCGACCCGATCCCGACTGGCCGGACTTTCACCGCCCTCTGCGCCGATCTGCCAACGGTGCCCGCGCGGCCGGCATCTGGGCCTCCGACGACTTATTTGTCGATCAGTTCCTCGACTTGGATCTGTCGATCTCGCTCTGGGAGTACCTCCGAGGCAACGGACAGGTGGAGTTCGCGCGCCGTCGGTCCCTGCGCCCGCCTGCGCCTGTGCTGACCATCGAGGACAGGCACTCGTGGCAGATCGGACGGCAGGTTAGCTCGTTGCGCTTTTGACGACTCCCGACCATGCTGCGTTGAAGGCATCCACCCTCGCCTAGATCTGCCACCTCAGGCAAAGGGGATCCCAATCAAGTCGACCTCTGCAGCTCGCGAACCCGTCGCCCGAGGTCGCGAAGCATGATGAGATCCGCACCCCCGACGTCGAAAACCTCCGCCGGATCCGCGCCGTTCAACCACTTGGCCACCTCCGCCGGGTGAACATGATCGCCCCACAACTCTCTCGCATCCACCCGGTCGGAGATGTTGCGATCGCCGTCGTCCTTGGACCAGCCGAAGCCACCCTCAGCGGTGTCGTAGAGCAGCCAGGTCGGAGCGGCGGCACTCTCCGTCATGCAAACGCAGAACCAGACGGCCCGATCGGCGACTGCTCGACCTCGCTGGACCGGCACCTCTTCGGCACGCTCGGAGGCCTCCGAGAGGATCGCCTCGACGACCGCTACCGACAATTTCTCCGACAGTGGCGAATCACGGCGCCCAAGCATGGACGAACCGTACCGTCGGAGTCTCTCGCAGCGCTCTGGCCGGGCATTGAGGAGGGACAGGCAGCGATAGCGGTAGGCAGCCCTGACGGTCGGTCAATGTCCACCGAGTTCAGGACGTCAGGCTGCCAGCGACCTTCAGCACCCGCGTGACCAAGTGGTCCAGCGCGGCGTTGGCCGAGTCGTCGAGGTCCCCTGAACCGTCGGTGACCACCCCGACGCCGTACGGGTTGCCGTCGTCGAACTTGAGCTGATCGGTGTAGCCGGGAGGGACGATGATCCCGCCGAGGTGGCAGAACGTCGTGTGCATCGCGAGGATCGTCGACTCCTGACCGCCGTGCTTCGTGGAGGTCGAGGTGAAGGCCGAGTAGACCTTGTCGGCGAGCTTGCCCTCCTGCCAGAGCGGGCCGAGGGTGTCGATGAAGGCCTGCAGCTGACTGGTGATGTGGCCGTAGCGGGTGCCGGATCCCATGATCACGGCATCGGCCCACGCGAGGTCGTCCGGCTCGGCGACGGGCTGGTCGGCCACCGAGGCGGCGTGCGCCGCCCAGGCGTCCACCCCCTGCACGACCTCGTCGGGAGCGGTCTCGCGGACCCGACGCAGTCGCACGTCGGCGCCCTGGCTCTCAGCCGTTGCGGCCAGGCGGGAGGCCATCGCGTGCGCGGTGCCATAGCTGGAGTAGTAGACGATTGCCAGATTGACCATGGGTCCGACGCAACCACGCACGACGCGCCTGGACAAGGGTGCGCAATTGTCCCGATCTCATACCGGTCGACTGCCGGTCGACTGCCGGTCGACCGCCGATCACTGAGGCCGCGACCGCGTGTAAAGAAATCGTGCTTCCACCTCGAACGCCGTCCCGGCGAGGCGAAGATGGGTGGATGGTGGGGGGAACCGGGGAGCTGTGGCGTGCGCGCCCGCAGGTCCGGCGTGCCCTCGAGCGTCTGCCGCGGGGCGGCACACTGGACGCCAGCTCGTGGGCCCGGCGCCATCGCGGCATCTGCAACCTGCTGTGGCTCCACGTCGCCCTGTTGCCGGCGATCACCGTGCTTCGCGGCGACACCCTCTGGCACGCGCTGCCAGAGGTCGCCGGCATCGCCTGGGTCGCCGTCGCTGCCGAGGTACGCCGCTTCGGTACCCGGGCGCGATCGGCAGCAGCAACCCTCGGCCTGATGGCCTGCTCCGCGGCAGCGGTCCATGTCTTCGACGGCGTGATCGAGGCGCACTTCCACTTCTTCGTCATGGTGGCGGTGGTCGCGCTCTACCAGTCGTGGTTGCCGTACCTGCTGGCTCTCGCCTTCGTGCTCGTGCACCACGGTCTGGTCGGGACGCTCGTCCCGGAGTCGGTCTACAACCACCAGGACGCCATCGACCGCCCGTGGCTCTGGGGCCTGGTGCACGGTGGCTTCATCGTCGCCGAGAGCATCGCCTGCCTCGTCTACTGGCGCGCGAGCGAGCTGGCCGTCGAGCGGGAGCGTCAGGCCCGGCTGACCGCCGAGCAGGCGAGCGAGGACCTTGCCCACGCACAGGAGCTCTCCGGCATGGGCAGCTGGGAGTGGGACGCCCACCTCAACCTGATCAGCTGGTCCGACCACCTCTACGCACTGACCGGGGTGGACCCGTCGTCGTTCATCCCGTCCCTCACCTCGTTCCAGGAGCTGGTGCACCCCGAGGACCGGGACCGGGTGAACCGCCTGATCCACGACTCTGTACGCACCGGAACACTGCTCGAGTACGAGTGCCGGATCGTTCGCGGGGGTGGTGAGATCCGCAGGGTGCATGCCCTGGGCCACGTCATCACCGACGCCGACGGTGTCGTCGTCCGGATCCGCGGCACCATCCACGACGTCACCGAGCGGCGGCGACTCGAGGAATCGATCACGCAGATGGCCTTCCACGACGCGTTGACCGGTCTCTGCAACAGGAGGCTCTACCTCGACCGGCTGAGGGACGCGCTGACCCGCACGAGCACCGACGGTACGACGTGCGCCGTGCTCTTCCTCGACCTCGACGGCTTCAAGGCCGTCAACGACGCACACGGCCACGCGATGGGCGACTCCCTGCTTCAGGAGGTCGCGATCCGGCTCCGCGCCGCCGTCCGCCAGTCCGACACGGTCGCGCGCTTCGGCGGCGACGAGTTCGCGGTGCTCTGTGAAGGGGCCGGACATCTCATCGCCCGGTCCACCGCGCAGCGCATCGAGCGCGAGCTGGACCGCCCGATCCTCGTCGACCGGGTCCACCTCGCCGTCGCGGTGAGCATCGGGATCGCCGTCGCCGAGTCCGGCAACGACGTCACTCCCGACGAGCTGCTGCGTCGCGCGGACGCCGCGATGTACGAGGTGAAGACCTCGGCCAGGCCGACCGACTCGCTCCCCCGTCGCACCCAGTCGGAGTGACTCAGGTGCCGCAGAAGGTCCGGTAGCGGCCGAAGTCCGCCGGCGCCGGCTCGGCGTACCTCTCGAGGCCGGGGCGTTCGTGGAACGGGGCACTGACCGCCTCGAGCAGGCGTCCCAGTGGCGCGAGGTCACCCCCGGTCGCCGCTGCCAGGGCCTCCTCGACGAGGTGGTTGCGCGCGACGTACAGCGGGTTGAGGTGGTCCATCGCCTCCGCGTCGGGCGACAGCGCACGCCACTCGACGAGCCAGCCGTCGATGGCCGCGAGGTCGAGGAACATTCCACGCACCGGCTCGGCGTCGTCGCGGGCCGCCGTCGCGAGGTGCCGCCAGAACGACGTGTGGTCGACGTGGCTCGCCTCGAGGAGCTCGAGCACGCTCGTACCGATCCGGTCGGCCTCGGCCGGGTCGGCATGGAGCACGCCGAGCTTGGCCCGCAGCCCCGTGGAGTACGCCGTGGCGTACTCCGTCCGGAAGGCACCGAGCGCCTCCGTCGCGATCTCCACCGCCCGGTCCTGCTCGTCGGCGAGCAACGGGAGCATCGCCTCGCCGAGACGGGCGAGGTTCCACTCGGCGGCCGCCGGCTGGTTGGCGTAGGCGTAGCGACCGCCCTCGTCGATCGAGCTGAAGACCGTCGAGGGGTCGAAGGCGTCGAGGAAGGCGCACGGCCCGTAGTCGATGGTCTCCCCCGACAGCGTCATGTTGTCGGTGTTCATCACGCCGTGCACGAAGCCGACCAGCATCCAGCGGGCGACCAGGTCGGCCTGCGCTGAGATGACGGCGCGGTAGAAGGCCAGGTGCGGCTGCGGGTCGGAGGCGACCTCGGGGTGGTGGCGCTCGATCGCGTGGTCGACGACGCGTCGCAGCAGGTCGGTGTCGTCGCTCGCACGGGCGAACTGCACGCTGCCGACCCGCAGGTGGCTGCTCGCGATCCGGGCCAGCACGGCACCCGGGAGGATCTCCTCGCGACGCACGCCGCGGCCCGTGGCGACGACGGCGAGTGACCGCGTGGTCGGAATGCCGAGCGCGTGCATGGCCTCGCTGACGACGTACTCGCGCAGCATCGGTCCGAGCGCAGCGAGACCGTCACCTCCGCGCGCGAAGGGCGTGCGTCCCGATCCCTTCAGGTGCAGGTCGCGCAGCCGCCCGTCGGCGTCGACGAGCTCGCCCATCAGCAGGGCACGGCCGTCGCCCAGTCGCGCGAAGCCCCCGAACTGGTGGCCGGCGTAGGCCTGCGCGACCGGCGTCGCTCCCTCCGGGACGACCGTCCCGGTCAGCAGGCCGAGGCCCTCCGGGGTCCGCAGCCGCGCAGGGTCGAGGCCGAGGTCGGCGGCCAGTGCGTCGTTGAGCACCACGAGCTGGGGCTGTGGCGCCTCGGCAGCGCGCGCGGCGTGCGTGAGCTCGGGCAGCGCGCTGGCGAACCGGTGCTGCAGGAGCGCGACGGGAGCAGGTGCCGTGGTCATCCTCCAAGGCTACGGTTGCAACAATGCCGAGGTGACGAACCGGATCACCTGCCCCGAGCTCTCCGCCAGGACGATGACCGCGGAAGCAGCGGCCGCCCTCATCCACCACGGGGACAACGTCGGCTTCAGCGGGTTCACCGGGGCCGGCTACCCCAAGGCGATCCCCGGCGCCCTGCACGACGCGATGGTCGCGGCGCACACGCGCGGGGACGCCTTCCGCATCGGGCTGTGGACCGGTGCCTCGACGGCCCCGGACGCCGACGGGGTGCTCGCGAAGGCGCACGGCGTCTCCAGCAGGCTGCCGTACAACTCCGACCCGACGATGCGCGCGCTGATCAACAGCGGCGAGGTGGACTACATCGACGCCCACCTGTCGCACTCGGCACAGCACATGTGGTTCGGGTTCTACGGGCGCCTCGACGTGGCGGTGGTGGAGGTGACGGCGATCCTGCCGGGCGGGCTGCTCGTACCGAGCAGCTCGGTGGGCAACAACAAGACCTGGCTGGACCAGGCACAGAAGGTGATCCTCGAGGTCAACCACTGGCAGCCGCGCGAGCTCGAGGGCTTCCACGACATCTACTACGGCGCCGCCCTCCCGCCCCACCGCCGCCCGATCGAGCTGACCGAGCCGATGCAGCGGATCGGCGAGCCCTACCTGCGCGTCGACCCGGCGAAGGTCGTGGCCGTGGTCGAGACCGACCGCCCCGACCGCAACTCCCCCTTCAGCCCTCCGGACGAGGTCTCGGCCGCCATCGCCGACCACGTCCTGGACTTCCTGCGCCACGAGGTCCGCGCCGGACGGATGCCCGCCGACCTCCTGCCGCTGCAGTCGGGGGTGGGCAACGTCGCCAACGCCATGCTCGCGGGCCTGCAGGGCAGCGAGTTCACGAACCTGACCGCCTTCACCGAGGTGATCCAGGACGGCATGCTCGACCTGCTCGACAGCGGGACGCTGCGCACCGCGTCGGCGACGTCCTTCGGGCTCAGCGACGCCGGCGTACGTCGCTTCATGGACGGCATCGCGTCGTACAAGGGCCGGATCCTGCTGCGCAGCGAGGAGATCTCCAACCATCCCGAGCTGGTGCGACGGCTCGGCCTGATCGCGATGAACGGGATGATCGAGGCCGACATCTACGGCAACGTGAACTCCACCCACATCATGGGCAGCGCCATCATGAACGGCATCGGCGGCAGCGGCGACTTCGCCCGCAACGCGTTCCTCAACTTCTTCGTGACCCCCTCGACCGCCAAGGACGGTGCCATCTCGGCGATCGTGCCGATGGTCAGCCACGTCGACCACACCGAGCACGACGTCCACGTCATCGTCACCGAGCACGGCCTGGCCGACCTGCGCGGGACCTCGCCGCAGGACCGCGCGCCCCGCATCATCGAGCACTGCGCCCACCCCCGTTTCCGCGAGGCGTTGCAGGACTACTTCGAGCGGGCGTGGAACGAGCGACCGACGGCACGGCACACCCCGCACCTGCTCGGCGAGGCGCTCAGCTGGCACCAGCGCTACCTCGACACCGGGAGCATGTGACCCGAGCAGGCGACGGCGACGTCAGCGCCGAACCAGCACCGCATTCCCCGGTGGTACGACGACCGCACGGGCCGCTGCCCCCACGGCGACCTCGTCCGTGGTGCTGAACAGCACCTCGAGGGCCGGGACCTCCCACGAGACCTCCCAAGGGAGGTCGCCGAGGTTGAGGTGGACGGCGAGGCGCCCCCGTTCGAGGGTCAGGCGCCGAGCGGCCTCGTCGACGGTCGCCTCACCGAAGCCGGGATCGGTCAGCTCGGGGTGCGCGCGGCGCAATGCGGTCAGGCGCCGATAGCCGTCGAGGACGCGAGCGTGCCGGCCCTCGTCGAGCTCGGTCCAGTTCAGCCTGCTGCGGGTGAAGGTGGCGGGGTCCTGCGGGTCGAGGACCTCGGCCGGGTCCCAGCCCATCCGTTCGAACTCCGCGAGCCGGCCGTCGGCGGTCGCCTTCGCGAGCTCGGGCTCCGGGTGCGAGGTGAAGAATGCGAACGGCGTGCTGGCGGCCCATTCCTCGCCCTGGAAGAGCATGGGCGTGAAGGGCGAGGTGAGCGTGAGCAGGGCCGCGCACAGCAGTCGCTCGGTGTCGAGGTGTTCCGCCGTGCGGTCACCGCGGGCGCGGTTGCCGACCTGGTCGTGGTTCTGCGCGCAGACCACCAGGCGCCACGCGGGCATCCGCTCGGTGTCGACCGGCCGGCCGTGGTCGCGGCCCCGGAAGCTCGAGTGGGTGCCGTCGTGGAAGAAGCCGCGGTCGAGCACCTTCGCGAGCGCTCCGAGTGGGGCGAAGTCCTCGTAGTACCCGGTGGTCTCTCCGGTCAGCGCGACGTGGACGGCGTGGTGGAAGTCGTCGCTCCACTGGGCGTCGATGCCGCGGCCGCCGGCCTCGCGGGGGGTGACCATCCGCGTGTCGTTGAGGTCGGACTCGGCGATCAGCGTGAGCGGACGGTTCTGGTGCGCCGACAGCGCCTGCACCTCGATCGCCATCTCCTCGAGCAGGTGCACGTCGGAGTCGTCGACCAGGGCATGCACGGCGTCCAGGCGCAGGCCGTCGACGTGGAAGTCACGCAGCCACATCAGTGCGCTGTCGAGGATGAAGTGCCTGACCTCGGCCGAACCCTCGCCGTCGAGGTTGACCAGGTCGCCCCACGTGTTGCGCCCGTCCTTGAGGTACGGCCCGAAGCGCGGCAGGTAGTTGCCCGACGGACCGAGGTGGTTGTGGACGACGTCCTGGATGACGCCGATCCCTGCGCGGTGGCAGGCGTCGACGAGACGCTGGTACGCCGCCGGGCCGCCGTACTGCTCGTGGACCGCCGACCAGAGGACCCCGTCGTAGCCCCAGTTGTGCACGCCGTTGAACGCGTTGACCGGCATCAGCTCGATGAAGCCGACACCCAGCGACAGGAGGTGGTCGAGGCGGTCGACGACGGCGTCGAACGTGCCCTCCGGTGTGAAGGTGCCGACGTGCAGCTCGTAGATCGTCGCCCCGGCCAGCTGTCGGCCGGTCCACGCCTGGTCACGCCACTCGTGGGCGGCGGGGTCGAAGGTGGCGGACCGCTCGTGCACGCCCTCTGGCTGTCGTCGCGAACGCGGGTCCGGCAGGGCTCGATCCTCGTCGTCGAGCAGGTAGCCGTAGCGGGTGCCGTCGGGCAGCGGGCCGATCGGCGTCGCCACCGTCCACCAGCCGCCCCCGGCTTCCGTCATCGGCACCGCGAGGTCCTCGAGGCTGAGCCGGACGCGGCGGGCGCGTGGCGCCCACACGTCGAAGGCAGGTCGTTGACGTGGGGTGCTCATGTGTCCTCCCGGACCAGCAGGGCGACGGGGAGCCGGTCGAGCAGGGAGCCGAGGTCGGCCGAGGCCGGACGATCGGTCACCAGGTCACGCCACTCCCCCACTGGCAGCTCGAGGCGGGTGTCGCTCCATCCGCCTGCGCGCTCCAGCCCGACGGGCAGCCGGGTCACCACCGCGACCACGCCGCCGCGGTCGAACGCCAGCGCGTGCCCCGCCGCCGACCCGGTCACGGTGACCGGCGTGTAGCCGGTGAAGAGCTCCGGCCGGTCCCGCCGCAGCCGCAGCGCGGTCCGCACGACGTGCAGCTTGGCCCCACCCTCGTCGAGTGGGTCGGTGGGCCGGTGCGGGACGTCGCCCTCCAGGGCCAGTCGCCGCCGGAGCGCGAAGTCGACCGGCCGGCGGTTGTCGGGGTCGACCAGGCTCTGCTCCCAGAGCTCGCTGCCCTGGTAGACGTCGGGCACTCCGGGGACGATCAGGCTCAGCAGCTTGGCCGACAGCGCGTTGCTCCAGCCCGGCGCGGCCAGTCGATCGGCGGCGGCGTCGACCAGCGAGCGGACCGCCGGGTCGTCGTACGCCGCGTCGACGAGGGCGTGCACCGCCTTCTCGTACGACGTGTCGGGCGCCGTCCACGTGGTGCGGTCGCCGGCCTCGCGCATCGCCTTCTCGGCGTACCCGTGCAGGCGATCGCGCTCCAGCGGCCAGGCCCCGACGGCGGCCTGCCAGAGCAGGTTGGCGAAGCCGGGATCGGGTGCCGGCGCCGCCTCGAGCAGGGAGGTGAGCGTGGCGGTCCACCACTCCGGGTCCTCGGCAAGCACCGAGATCCGGGCGCGGACGTCCTCTCCGCGCTTGGTGTCGTGGGTGCTGAGGGTGGTCATCGCATCCGGGGTGCTCGCCTGCCTGCGGGCCATCGCTGCATGGAAGCCTGCCGTGTCAAGGGCGAAGTGGTCAGGGTCGGCGCCGACCTCGTTGAGCGAGGTCAGCCGACTCCACCGGTAGAAGGCACGGTCCTCGACGCCCTTGGCCATCACCATCCCGCTTGTCTGCTGGAAGCGCAGCGAGGGAGCAAGCACACGGTCCTCCAGGACCGGCAGCACCAGGTCGAGCTGCTCGACGAGGTCCGGCCGGTCGCCGCGAACGATCTCGGCGGCCAGTCGCAGGTGCTCCTGCCCGTCGGGGAGGTAGCTCCGGTAGACGGGAAAGGCGGCAAGCAGCTCGACGAGCACCTGCTCCACACCCGCACGCCACTCCTCGTCGGCCGAGACGTCCAGCTCACGGGCGATCTCCCGCGCGATCCGGCGCACCTCCGAGTTGAGGATGCTCGTCGCGACGTCCCGCTTGTTGTCCCGGACGAGCTCCGCCCAGGGCGGCACCCCGCCGCGCAGCCGGTCGTCGAGCTCGGTGAGCGGGTCCTCGCCGGCCGGGTCGACGAGCACGCGATCGATCGCCGCGAGCACCTCGTAGCCGGTGGTCCCGGCGGTGCGCCAGTGCGGCGGCAGCTCCTCGCCGGTCTCCAGGATCTTCTCCACGACGATCCAGGCCCCGTCGGTCAGCGCCCCGAGGTCCTCGAGGTACGACGCCGGGTGGCGCAGGCCGTCCGGGTGGTCGACCCGCAGGCCGTCCACGAGCCCCTCCCGGAACCAGCGGGCGACCTCCACGTGGGTCGCCTCGAAGACGTCGCGGTCCTCCACGCGGACGCCGGCCAGCGTGTTGACCGCGAAGAAGCGGCGGTAGTTCAGGTGGGTGTCGGCAGCGCGCCAGCTGACCAGGCGGTAGTGCTGGCGCTCGTGCACGACCTGCGGGTCCCGGGAGTCGTCAGCCGTGCCGGGCGCGATGGGGAACCGGTGGTCGTGGTAGCCGAGCATGCCGTCCACCAGCTCCAGGTGGGCGGTCGGGCCGTCGGGGCGGTCGTCGTCACCGACGACCGGTATCAGGAGCCGGCCGTCGCCGGCAGGCCAGTCGACGTCGAAGAAGCGCTCGAAGCGCGAGCCCGGGCCGTGCATGAGGAGGTCCCACCACCACCCGTTCGTGGCCGGGCTCTCCACGCCGACGTGGTTCGGCACGATGTCCACCAGGACGCCGATCCCCCGCCGGTGCGCCTCGGCAGAGAGCTCGGCGAGGGCCTCCGGCCCGCCGCGGGCCGGGTCGACGCGCGTGGGGTCGACGACGTCGTACCCGTGGTCGCTTCCGGGATGGGCCTCGAGCAGCGGTGACAGGTAGATCCACCCGACACCGAGCTCATCGAGGTGCGGCAACAGCTCGCGAGCGGCGTCGAGGTCGAAGGACTCGCGCACCTGGACGCGGTAGGTGCTGGTCGGGACGCCGCCCGGACCCGCCGGCGCCGTCACTGCTCACCCGTCATCGACGCGACCGAGGCGGCCGGGCTGACGTCGGCCTCGGGCGCCGGCTCGTGCCACTGCTGGAGCACGACGACGCTGCGGTGCGGCAGCGCGAAGACTCCACCGGCCTCGACCCGCAGCTCGGGGTCACAGCTGCCGCTGGTGTCGACGACCACCTGCCATCCCGAGGCGTACTCCTCGTCCGGAAGGGCGACCTCGCGGTCGTCGGCGCCGTTGAACAGGATCAGGAAGTGGTCGTCCCGGATGGGCTGTCCCCGCGGATCGCGGCCGGCGATGCCGTCACCGTTGAGGTACATGCCCAGGGTCCGCAGGCCCTCCCAGTCGTCGTCCTCCATCGGACGGCCGTCGGGGTGCAGCCACACGATGTCGTTGAGCCGCTCGCCCTCACCGGTGCGCACCGTCCTGCCGGTGAAGAAGCGCTGGCGACGCAGGGACGGGTGCTCCCGCCGAAGCCGGACGAGCTCGCTGACGAACTCGCACAGCGGCCGGTCTGTCCGCTCCCAGTCGATCCAGCTCAGCGGCGAGTCCTGGGCGTAGGTGTTGTTGTTGCCCTCCTGCGTGCGCCCCAGCTCGTCGCCGTGCAGCAGCATCGGTACGCCCTGGCTGAGCAGGAGCGTCGCGAGCAGGTTGCGCTGGTCGCGCGCACGCGCCTCGTTGACGCCCGGCTCGTCGGTCGGACCCTCCACGCCGTGGTTCCACGAGCGGTTGTCGTCGGCGCCGTCGCGGCTGTCCTCGCCGTTGGCCTCGTTGTGCTTCTGCTCGTAGGACACCAGGTCGCGCAGGGTGAAGCCGTCGTGCGCGGTGACGAAGTTGATGCTCGCGACCGGACGACGTCCGGAGTGCTCGTAGAGGTCGGCGGACCCGGCGAGCCGACTGGCCAGCTCTCCCAGGTTGGCGTCACCACGCCAGAAGTCACGGACGCTGTCACGGTAGGCGCCGTTCCACTCCGTCCACTGCGGCGGGAAGTTGCCGACCTGGTAGCCACCGGGCCCGACGTCCCACGGCTCTGCGATCAGCTTCACCTGGCTGACGACCGGGTCCTGCTGCACGAGCTCGAAAAAGGTCGCGAGCTTGTCGACGTCGTAGAACTCGCGAGCCAGCGCCGAGGCGAGGTCGAAGCGGAAGCCGTCGACGTGCATCTCGGTGACCCAGTAGCGCAGCGAGTCCATGATCAGCTGCAACGAGTGCGGATTGCCGGCGTTGAGCGAGTTCCCCGTGCCTGTGTAGTCCATGTAGTACTGCTTCTCGTCGTCGACGAGCCGGTAGTACGCCGGGTTGTCGATGCCCTTGAAGCTCAGCGTCGGTCCCAGGTGGTTGCCCTCGGCAGTGTGGTTGTAGACCACGTCGAGGATGACCTCGATGTTCGCGTCATGAAGGGCCTTGACCATGGCCTTGAACTCCTGCACCTGGTGGCCGGGCGTCGACCCTGCGCCGTACCCCTCGTGCGGGGCGAAGAAGCCCAGGGTGTTGTAGCCCCAGTAGTTGCGCAGGCCACGCTGCAGCAACACGTCGTCGTGGACGAACTGGTGCACCGGCATCAGCTCGACCGCGGTGACCCCCAGGTGGTGCAGGTGGTCCACCACCGAGCTGTGGGCCAGCCCGGAGTAGGTGCCGCGGAGCGCCTCCGGGACGTCGGGGTGGGTCGCGGTCAGGCCCTTGACATGCGCCTCGTAGATCACCGTCTCCGCGTACGGCGTCCGCGGCGCCCGGTCCCCCTCCCAGTCGAACCACGGATTGGTCACCACGCCCAGGACCATCCGGTCCAGCGAGTCCTCGTCGTTGCGGGAGTCGGGGTCGCCGAAGTCGTAGCCGAAGAGGCTCTGGTCCCACTCGACGTCGCCGACCGTCGCCTTGGCGTACGGGTCGAGCAGCAGCTTGGTGGGGTTGCAGCGCAGGCCCTGGCTCGGGTCCCACGGGCCGTGCACGCGGTATCCGTAGCACTGCCCGGGCTGGACCTCGGGCAGGTAGGCGTGCCAGACGTAGGCGTCGGCCTCGGTCAGCTCGACCCGCGTCTCGCGGCGCCCTCCGGAGCCATCGGTGTCCAGGTCGACGAGGCACAGCTCCACCCTCTCGGCCACCTCGGAGAACAGGGCGAAGTTGGTGCCCGTCCCGTCGAAGCTCGCACCCAGCGGGTACGCCGATCCGGGCCAGGTCTCCACCACGTGCTCCACCTCCGCATCAGGCGACGTCGGTACGCCGCCGAGCGCTGGAGGTACCCCCGCGCGGCCACTTCACCCACGCAGGGAACCGAAGGGGTCGGAGATCACACGTGATCACCGCTGGCCGACCTCAGCCGACGGCGAGTCGGGAGTTGGGCTCGAACCTCGGCCTCGGATCCGGATCGTGGCGCACGGGCCGGACGAACTCGAAGCCTCCGGTGCGGACCAGCACGAAGCCGGGCCCGGAGGCAGCGAGCAGGTCCTGCGCGCAAGGGTCGTGCAGTGGGGGCACGTGGAAGCTGTTGCGGGCGTCCTCGTCGGCGTCACCGACGAAGACGACCGGACGTCCGAGCGTCTCCCCGCACATCCCACAGACCCGGGCGAGGGCGCAGCGAGTCACCTTGCGGCGGTCGAGCTCCCCGTCGGTCCAGGCGAACCCGGAGATCGTGTCCACGGCCACCGGCTCAGGCGGACGCCTGCTCGGAGCGCGACCAGCCGCCGAGCTCGCGGCGACGCTCCTGGCGCGCCTCCTGCCGCTGTCGACCGTGCTCGACCGTGACGTCGTCCCCCGTGGGCGGCTTGTCGTCGGAGGTGAGCTTGTTGGGCAGCGAGAGCTTCATGATCACGCGGAGCACCTGGCCGTACTGCTGGTGCAGCGGTCCGGTCGTGTACGGGATGTCGTACTTGTCGCACAGCGCGCGCACCCGGGTCGAGATCTCGGCGTACCGGTTGCTCGGGAGGTCCGGGTAGAGGTGGTGCTCGATCTGGTAGCCGAGGTTGCCGCTCATCACGTGCAGCAGCTTGCCGCCCTCGAAGTTCGCGGTGCCGAGGATCTGGCGCAGGTACCACTCCGACCGGGTCTCGTCGTCGATCTCGTCCTCGGTGAAGTGCAGGGCGCCGTCAGGGAAGTGGCCGCAGAAGATGATCAGGTAGGACCACAGGTTGCGCATCAGGTTCGCGCTCGCGTTGGCCTTCATCGTGGACTTCCACTGCCGCCCGCTCAGCGCCGGGTAGAGCACGTAGTCCTTGAGGATCTGGTTGCGCCCCTTCTTCACGATCTGCTTGAGCTGGCGCTTCATCTCCTTCGGGTCCTTCTCGCGCTTGCGGATCGCCTCGATGTCGAGGTCGTGCAGCGCGACTCCCCACTGGAACAGGCTGGCCAGCAGCGCGTTGTAGACGGGCTGACCCAGGTTGACCGGGTGCCACTTCTGCTCGCGCGCCATCCGCAGGACGCCGTACCCGATGTCGTTGTCGTAACCGAGGACGTTGGTGAACTGGTGGTGGATGTAGTTGTGGCTGTGCTTCCACTGCTCGGCCGGCTGGCCGGTGTCCCACTCCCACGTCGAGGAGTGGATCTCGGGGTCGTTCATCCAGTCCCACTGGCCGTGCATGACGTTGTGGCCGATCTCCATGTTCTCGAGGATCTTGGCCAGGCCGAGGCTGATCGCGCTGAGCGCGACCACCGGGCGGCGCACCTTCGGGTCGAGGGGCGCACTGACGATCATGCCGATCCGGGCGACGGCCGCCATCCAGCGCTGGGTGGTGATCACGCGGTTGATGTAGGCCGCGTCGGCGTCCCCGCGGGACTCCTCGATCTCCTTGCGGATGGCGTCGAGCTCGAGCCCGATCTGCTCGACCTCCTCGGCGGTGAGATGGGTGTACTGGGCGACGTCGGCGATGGCCATGTCTTCTCCTCGAGTCCTCGTGGGTCTGCGTGGGTCTGCGTGGGTCTGCGTGGGTCTTGGGGTCGGGCGGTGGGGCGCTCAGATGTCGAGCACGCACGCACCGACCGGGACGGTCACGCAGGTCTGGACCTGTTCGTTGGGCTGGTCGTAGTCGTTGCCGTTGCGCAGGTCGCGCACGGTTCCGGAGATCTTGGTGACGGTGCAGGTGTGGCAGATGCCGACGCGGCAGCCGTAGGGCATGCCGACACCTGCCTGTTCCCCTGCCTCGAGCACCGTGGTGGCGCCGTCGACGTCGGCCTGCTTGCCGGAGTTCTGGAAGGTGATCTCCCCGCCCTCGCCGCCGTCCCCGCTGACGGCCAGCGAGAAGCGCTCCAGGTGCAGCTGGTCGGCGAGGTCGGCCTGCTCCCAGTGCTGTTCCACGGCGTCCAGCATCGGGGCCGGCCCGCAGGCCCAGGTCTCGCGCTCGCGCCAGTCCGGAGCGATGGTGTCGAGCGTCGCCAGGTCGAGGATTCCCTCGGTGTCGGTGTGCCGCTCGACGAAGGTGAGCTGGGGGTGCTTCTCGTGGAGCGAGCGCAGCTCGTCGCGGAAGATCATCCGGTCGGGCGTGGTCGAGGAGTAGTGCAGGACCACGTCGGACATCGTGTTGCGCCGATCCAGGGTCCGCAGCATCGACATCACGGGGGTGATTCCGCTGCCGCCGACCAGGAAGAGCGACCGAGGCGGCGGCGGGTCGGGCAGCACGAAGTCGCCGCTCGGGGTGGCCAGGCGCACGATCGTGCCGGGCTCCAGACCGTTGACCAGGTGGTCGGACAGGAATCCCTCCGGCATCGCCCGCACCGTGATCGCGAGCGTGCGACCGGAGCGGACCGGCGGCGAGCTCACGGAGTACGACCGCCAGTGGTACTTGCCGCCGATCTGCACCCCGATCCCGACGAACTGGCCGGGCCGGTGGAGGTAGCGCCACCCCCACCCGGGCCGGATCACCAGCGTGGCGGCGTCGTCGGTCTCACGGATCACCCGCTCGACACGTCCACGCAGCTCGCGCGAGCTCCACAGCGGGTTGATCAACGTCAGGTAGTCGTCGGGCAGGAGCGGCGTGGTGAGCTTGTCAGCCGCTTTGCGGACCTGCTCCCAGGTCGGTCCCGATCGCTCGCGAGTGGCCCCAGTCATACGACTCAGTGAACACATGCTCACTCAGATTCGTCAAGCGATCCGTCCACGGCTGTCACTCCCCGGGTGAGGGGCGACCGCTCGGGTACTGCCGGGAGGAACGTGACAGCGAAGACGACAGAGAGGCAGTCATCATGAGCACGATCCAGCAGTCCATCGACGTCGAGGTTCCCGTGCGGACCGCCTACAACCAGTGGACCCAGTTCGAGTCGTTCCCGCAGTTCATGTCGGGAGTCGAGTCGATCACCCAGCTCGACGACAAGCACCTGCACTGGGTGACCAGCATCGCCGGCGTCGAGCGCGAGTTCGACGCGGAGATCACCGAGCAGCACCCGGACGAGCGCGTCGCGTGGGCGAGCACCGGCGGCGACGCGAAGCATGCGGGCGTCGTCACCTTCCACCGCCTCGACGACACCACCTCGCGCGTGATGGTCCAGATCGACT
Organism: Nocardioides sp. Root190; assembly: GCF_001428565.1. GTDB lineage: Bacteria > Actinomycetota > Actinomycetes > Propionibacteriales > Nocardioidaceae > Nocardioides. The sequence goes on from NZ_LMIA01000013.1 coordinate 248,808, forward strand.
GGGAGCCGTCCGGCCTGGTCGAGAAGGTCGGTTCGGCGGTCAACGTCGACGACCACCGCGTCAAGGGCGACCTCACGCGCTTCAAGGAGTTCATCGAGGGCCGGGGCCACGAGTCCGGCGCCTGGCGCGGGGACGTCGACGCCCCGAGCTGACCTCCCACTGATGTCGGGGCCGTCGTGGTGCGCGAAGTGCCCCCTTTTCTCCCGCGAAGTGTCACCGTTTCTCCATCGAGGTGTCCCTGATAGGAGATCTCGGTGGAGAAACCCACGCACTTCGCGGGAGAAAACCACGCACTTCGCGGGCGACCGGGCCTGAGATCCCTAGAGTCAGCGCATGGCTCCCACCAAGGTCACCCACATCGGCGGACCGACGACGCTCATCGAGGTCGGCGGCTGGCGGATCCTGACCGATCCCACCTTCGACCCGCCCGGCAAGCGCTACTTCTTCGGCTGGGGTACGACGTCGCGCAAGCTCGTCGGACCATCGATGACGCCCGAGCAGATCGGGCCCGTCGACGCCGTGCTGGTCAGCCATCACCACCACGGCGACAACCTCGACCCGTCGGCGCGCGAGTTGCTGCCGACCTGGGGCACCACGCTGACGACGAGGAAGGGCGCAGCGAAGCTCGGCCGTGGCGCCATCGGTCTGGCGCCGTGGGAGAGTACGACGCTGGAGGCCCCGGGCAAGGAGACGATCACCGTCACCGCCACGCCGTGCCGGCACGGGCCGGTCGGCAGTGAGCCGATCACCGGCCCGGTCATCGGCTTCGCACTCGCCTGGGCGGGCCAGGAGAACGGTCAGCTCTGGATCACCGGCGACACCATCCTCTACCCCGCGCTGCGCGAGGTGCCCACCCGGATCGACGTCGGGACCATGCTGCTGCACCTCGGCTCGGTGAGGTTCCGCTACCTGTCCGGCTGGTTCCGCTACACGATGGATGCCCGCGAGGGGGCCGAGCTGATCGGCCTCGTCGACCCGGCGCACGTCGTACCCGTGCACTACGAGGGGTGGTCGCACTTCCAGCAGGGCCGCGGGCCGGCCGAGGCCGTCCTGGCCCGCTCCCCGCTGGCCGATCGGATCACCTGGCTCGACCCGGGCGAGGACGTCACGCTCCCCGTCTGACTGCAGGAGGAGTCGGGTACCGCTGCTCCGGACGGGAACGAACCCGCCCATTCGACCAGCGAAAGGAACCCCGTGACCCGTACCAACCCGATCGGCCTCATCAAGGACGTGGCCGTCGAGACCCTCAAGGTCCCCGCGAACATGGCGGGAGCCGCCGTCGGCCTCGCCAAGGGCGCGACGCACAAGGCCACCGGCGTGGTCACCTCGCTCCTCGACTCCCACGGAGACGGCAAGGGCAGTGGACGCGAGTCCGGGACGGCGCCTGTCCGGGACGCCGTGGCCAGGACCACCGAGGACGTCGCCGAACAGGCGAGCAAGGTCGCGGAGAAGGTGCAGGCCAGCCCCGACGAGCCTGTCAACGTCACCGAGGAGCTCGGCCTGGATCCCTCCCCCGTCGCCAAGCCGAAGCCGGCTCGCAAGACGGCGACGCGCAAGCCGGTCACCAAGATCGACCGCGACGCCGACGCGAGCGCCGTCGACGCCACGCCCGCCGATCTCGCCGACCGGGCCGAGCGTCAGGACTGAGAGACGCTCGCCGGGGCGGGCGGGGTCATCGCCCAGCGAATGGCGCCGACCGCCACCCGCCCCATCCCGCGCACGACGGTCCGCTCGGCCACGGGCAGCCACGGCAGGCGCAGATGACGCCTGGTCCACACCGGCATCAGCGCGACGGCGGCCGCCACCAGCACGCCGTACGGCGCCCGGGCGGCCAGCGGCAGCGGCGGCTTGAGGAGCAGGTAGCGCACCGCCTCGCGGGCGTCGTCCGATCCCCTCAGCTCGGGGCGGAAGTCGGCCAGCACCGCACGCAGCTCGGCGTACGTCGTGGGCGGGTCGAGCACACCGAGGCGTCGGGCGATCTCGGCGGTCTGGGCGACGTACTCGTCGCATCCCGCCTCGTCGAGCGGCCGGTCGCCATAGGTCTGGTGCGCCAGCAGGAAGCTGTCGATCTCGGCGACGTGGACCCACAGCAGCAGGTGCGGGTCGCTGGCGACGTACGGCGCCCCGTCGGGGCCGGTCCCGGTGATCCGGTCGTGGATCGAGCGCACGATGTCGACAGCCTGCTGCGCGTCGTCGGCCGTCCCGAACGTGGTGACGGCCAGGAAGCGGCTGGTGCGCGCGAGCCGGCCCCACATGTCGCCACGGAAGCCCGAGTGCTCCGAGACCGCCCGCATCGCGACCGGGTGCAGGGTCTGGAGGAGCAGGGCGCGGATGCCGCCGACGAACATCGACGCATCGCCGTGGACACGGGTGATCGCGCTGTCGGGCTCGAACCACCGCGGACCAGGCGTGTCGTGGATGCGATCACGGTGCTGAGCCCCGTCGGGGCCGGCGACGCGGTGGAACAGCGCCTCGCCCAGCCGTCCGCGCAGTGCGCCGAGGTCGATCAGGGTGGCCGCCATGGCTCCAGTCTGCCGTCCCTGGCCAACCCCCGGGTCGAGGGACTTGAGTGCTCAGGGATGCTGGATCTGATCACCAGGAGGAATCCCCACGATGAGTGCCGAGCCCGCCCCGCCCGTGACCCGACCGCCCGGGCCCAGTGCGCGGCCCAGCGGACCCGCGTCCGAGGTGCTCCGCGAGCTCTTCACCGGACTGCTCGGTGACTCCGAGGAGGTGAGTGCCCGCGAGGAGCACCTGGCCGCGCAGTTGCGCGAGCTCCAGCTGGGGATGACCCGGTTCCGGATGCGCTACAAGTTCGCGCTCGACGAGGTCACCACGAAGATCTCGATCCTGCGCGAGGAGTTCGAGCAGACCCACGACCACAGCCCGATCGAGCACGTCCGGACCCGGCTGAAGTCGCCCGAGAGCCTGTTCGCGAAGGTCGCCCGGATCGGCTGCCCGCCCACCCTCGAGGACATCGAGGCGCGGATCCAGGACATCGCCGGTGTGCGCATCGTCTGTCCGTTCGCGTCCGACGTCTACTGGATCAGCGACATGCTGACCGGCCAGCCCGACGTGACCGTGCTCGAGGTCGAGGACTACATCGCCCGCCCCAAGCCCAACGGCTACCGCAGCCTGCACCTCATCGTCACGCTGCCGGTCTTCCTGTCCGACCGCACCGAGAACGTCCCGGTCGAGCTGCAGATCCGCACCATCGCGATGGACTTCTGGGCCAGCGTCGAGCACGCGATCTACTACAAGTACGACGGCGTCGTACCCACGACGCTGCTCGACGAGCTGCACCACGCGGCCAGCACCGCAGCGTCCCTCGACCAGACGATGGGCCGGCTGCGCAACGAGGTCCGCGAGCTCGACCCCGGCTACTGACTCAGGTTGCCGGAGCTCCCGGGACGCTCGCCCGCATCTTGGCCAGACGGGCCTGCAGCGACGGCACCCGATGAGCGTTGGCGCGCAGGTCGACGTACTCCTCGCCGTAGGTCCACAGGAGCGCATCGTCGAGACGGCGTACGGCGCCGGGCGGGTAGCGGTAGCCCATCCGCTCCTTGAGCAGGTCGGCGTCCACGGCCCGGAGCGTCTCCCCCAGCGCTGCGAGCGAGGTGATGCCGAGCTCGAGCACCACGGTGGAGATCCACACGTAGTGGTCGGTCCGCGACCAGCCGGAGTCGGCGTACTGGCCGGCGAGGAAGGCGGCGAGCTCGCGCGGCGGGATGCGGGGATCGTCGTCGGCCGTCACGTCGCCCGCATCAGTGGGCCCGGGCAGCAGCCGGTCGCGGATCGTCGAGAACTCCTTGTCCGCGAGCTCGAGCAGGCCGGCGGCGAGGGTGAAGCGACGGTCGAACTCGTGCACGTGCTCCTCGGGGATCGTGCCCTTGTAGCGGATGTCGTGCTCGAACTCGGCCCACGCGTGCTGGAGGACGGTGCGGATCTGGACCTGGGCCCGGTGCGCATGGCCCTCGACGCCGATCAGCAGGTGGCGGCTGGCGTACCCGAAGCGTCCCTCGCTCGCCGTCTCCTGGCCCATGTCGCGGTCGTCGAGAACGATGACCTGCTCGGCAAGCAGGTCGGCCACGGCCTGGACGTCGCTGTGCACGTAGGTGATGACGCGGACGCCGATCTGGTCGGTGATCTCGCGCAGCGGGTCGGCGTAGACAGGGTGCCCGACAGCGGTGCGGGCGGCCTTGGCGGCGAACGAGGTCACGGACTTCGCCCGCCCCGTCACCGTCAGGTAGTTGATGCCCGCGTCGTCGAGGATGGTGATGACCCGCTCGACGTACTCCTCGGTCGCGGCACGCGTGGCCGGCCAGCCGTTGGCGTACTCGCGGACCGCGAACCCGATGTCGGGGGCCGTGGGGGTCGACGAGGAGCGCTTGCGTCGCGGGGTGGGGACGAGGTCCTCGGGCAGCGCGGGCGTGACGATGTAGCCGGACTCGAGGTCGCCGTACACGACGGTGTCGTCGCGCCGGAGGTCGGCGAAGATCGCGATGTAGGCGCACATGACCGCGTCGACCTGGTCCTCGACGACGCGCAGCTCGCTCTTGCGCTCCGCCACGGCGACCGCGGCGCGCAGCTCGCGCCAGGCGGGACCGTCGACCCGCAGCGCGGGCTCCGCGTTGGCCAGTCCCTCGATGAGGCGCATCAGCACGAGGAGCTCGGCACGGAGCTGGTCGACGTCGCGACCGGGCTTGTCCTTGTACTTCAGCGTCCGGCCGAGCCGGAACAGAGCGACGGTCGCGGGGTGCGGGTAGACCTCGATGCCCCGGCGTGTCCGGCGCGACCACGGGTTGATGTCGAGCCCCAGCAGGGCGGCGAGCCGCGCGGCGCGGGGCTGCTCGCTGAACTCGGGCTTGGCGGTGTTGGAGGGGTGCGCACCCGCGTCGAACCGGGCGAAGTCCTTGTTGAGCAGCTTCTCCGCCGGCCGGTTCCCCGACGCGTTGCGCACGATCAGCGGGGCGTCGATCGCGACGAGGCACTCCTCGTCGTCGTACGACGCCAGGAAGGCGACGATCTCCTCGTCGGTCCGCACGGCCGCGACCCCCAGGAGCGCGCCCTCGGCGTCGACGACCGCCAGTCCGGTGGGCTTGCGCTCGCCCCAGGCCAGGTCGACCCCGATGTACTGCACGCCTCAGGCCCGGTTGCGGGCGACGGCCTCGCGGACGAGGTCGACGAAGGCCGCGGTGTCCAGCTCGTCACCCTCGTGCAGGTCGATGGCCCGGCGGGTGCCCGCGTCGAGACTCGCGTTGAACAGGCCGGACGGGTCTGCGAGGGAGGCGCCCTTCGCGAAGGTCGTCTTGACCTTGTCCTTGTAGGTCTCCAGGGTGCAGATCAGGCCGTCCGCGGTGAAGGTGGGGACACCGTCGGGGTTGGACGCCTTCTTCCACTTGGCCTCCTCGATCACCGCAGGCTCGGCCTCGACGATGAGCGCACGGATCTGCTCGACCCGGTCACTGCGCCAGTCAACACTCATGAGGCGAACCTATCGCCCCGCGCGGGTTCACCGGGGTAGGCGGAAGGATCCACGCCACATCCCTCAGCGCACGCCCCAGGCGTAGGTCTGCTTGCGCAGGCGCAGGTAGACCAGCGTCTCGGTCGACAGCACGCCGGGGATGGTGCGGATCCGGCTGGAGATGACCTGGAGCAGGTGCTCGTCGCTCTCGCAGACGACCTCGGCCAGCACGTCGAAGGAGCCGGCGGTGATGACGACGTAGTCGACCTCGACCAGGTCGGCGAGGGCATCCGCGATCGGCTCGAGCTCGCCGGTGGCCTTGATCCCGATCATCGCCTGGCGGGCGAAACCCATCTCGAGCGGGTCGGTCACCGCGACCACCTGCATCACGCCGCTGTCGACCAGGCGCTGGACCCGCTGCCTCACCGCTGCCTCGGAGAGGCCGACCGCCTTGCCGATCGCGGCATAGGAGCGTCGACCGTCCTCCTGGAGCTCGGCGATGATCGCCTTGGAGACGTCGTCCAGTGGAGCGGGCTTCGGCTTGGTCACCCCCGAATCCTCACAGGTCCCACCGCCCCCATGCAACGTGGAGGTACGGATTCCGTTGCGTTCTTGTCAAATGTCTTCGGAATCCCTTGTTCCCGCAGCGGTGCCATGTCACGATGCGCAGACCGTTCAAGGGAGGTGGGGTTGCGTTGGTCTCGTCCCGGATGAGCCGCAGGACCGCGTTGCGCACAGGTGCAGGCGTGCTCCTCGGTGGCGCCAGCCTCGGGGTCCTCCCCCTGTTCGGCACGCCCGACCGCAAGCAGGACCCGGCCAGCTGTACGACGGCCGACCTCTCCGCCTCGGACAGGCGCCTGGTCGTGTCCAACTGGCCGGGCTACATGGACGAGGACGACGGCGACTACGTCTCGACCCTCACCGAGTTCGGGAAGCGCACCGGCATCACCGTCGACTACACCGCCGACGTCAACGACAACCTGGAGTTCTTCGCGAAGGTCGTCAACCAGCTCGGCTCGTGCGAGTCCTCCAAGCGGGACATGTTCATGCTCACCGACTGGATGGCGGCGCGGATGATCCAGGTCGGCTGGATCCAGCCGCTGGCCCGCGACAAGGTGCCGAACCTGCACGCCAACCTGATCGACTCCCTCGCCGGCGTCGGCTGGGACCCGGACCGGACCTACTCCGCGCCATGGCAGGGCGGCCTCACCGGGATCGCCTACAACAAGGCGAAGGTCAAGGAGGTGCGCTCCTTCGACGAGCTCCTCACCCGCAGCGACCTCAAGGGGCGGATCTCGCTGCTCACCGAGATGCGCGACACGATGGGCCTCGCGCTGCTCACCGAGGGTGCCGACCCCTCGCAGTTCGACGACACCGCGTGGGACAACGCCCTCGACCGGATCCGCAAGGCCCGCAAGGACGGCCAGATCCGCGCCTTCACGGGCAACGAGTACATCCAGGACCTCTCGGCCGGCAACATCCTCGCCTGCGAGGCGTGGTCCGGTGACGTCGCGGCGGCCGAGGACGAGAACCTCGTCTTCGTCGCACCGGAAGAGGGCCAGATGATCTGGGCCGACAACATGCTGGTGCCCAACCTCGCGACCCACCAGGGCAACGCCGAGGAGTGGATCAACTACTACTACGACCCCGAAGTGGCCGCCAAGCTCGCCGCCTACGTCTGGTACATCTGCCCGGTCAAGGGCGCCCAGGAGGCGATGGAGAAGGTCGATCCCAGCCTCGTCGAGAACACGCTGATCTTCCCGACTGCCGAGTCACTGGCCACGACGCACTCGTTCATGGCCCTCGAGGAGTTCAAGGTCCGCGCCTACGAAGGAGATTTCGCTGATGTCACTGGCGGCTGAGCGCGCTACCGACCCGTCCAACCCGCCCGGCGGGTCCGGGCGCAACCTCCGGCTCACGGCCCTGACCAAGGAGTTCTCGACCTTCACCGCCGTGCGCTCGCTCGACCTCGAGATCCCGGCGGGCACGTTCTTCGCCCTGCTCGGGCCGTCGGGCTGCGGCAAGACCACGACGCTGCGCATGGTCGCCGGGCTCGACCTGCCGACCTCGGGCACGATCCACCTCGGCGACGACGAGATCACCTACGCCAAGCCCTACCGGCGCCCGGTCAACACCGTCTTCCAGAACTACGCGCTCTTCCCCCACCTCGACATCCACGAGAACGTCGCCTTCGGACTGCGGCGCCGCAAGGTCAAGGACGTCGACAAGCAGGTGCAGGAGATGCTCGAGCTGGTCGAGCTCGAGAGCCAGGCGAAGAAGAAGCCGCCCCAGATGTCCGGCGGCCAGCAGCAGCGGGTCGCCCTCGCCCGGGCGCTGATCAACCGGCCCGAGGTGCTGCTGCTCGACGAGCCGCTCGGCGCCCTGGACCTCAAGCTGCGCCGTGGCATGCAGATCGAGATCAAGCGGATCCAGACCGAGGTCGGCCTCACCTTCGTGCACGTCACGCACGACCAGGAGGAGGCGATGACGATGGCCGACACCATCGCGGTGATGAACGCCGGCGTCATCGAGCAGATGGGCTCCCCCACCGAGCTGTACGAGAACCCCCGTACGACGTTCGTCGCCAACTTCCTCGGTCAGTCCAACCTGATCCCGGGCACGGTCTCCAGCGCGGACGGCGACGTCGTACGCGTCGACATGCACGGGACCCAGGTGTCCATCCCGGCCGACCGGGCCCACGTCACGAGCGGCAACGGCTGGGTGGGCATCCGGCCGGAGAAGGTACTGGTGGCCGCCGAGGGCGAGCCCCTCGACGCCCCCGGCAACCACATGAGCGGTGGCGTCGTGACGGACGTGAGCTTCGTCGGCGTCAGCACGCAGTACCTCGTCCGGATGCCGTGGGGCCAGGAGCTGATGGCCTTCGAGCAGAACACCGGCCGCCGCGCGTTCCTCACCGCCGGCACCAAGGTCGACGTCTCCTGGCGCCCCGAGTTCGCCTTCCTGCTCCCGGCGAGCCAGGACGTCAACGCCGGCGCGATCGAGGAGGCCTGATGCGTCGGGGGCGGCTCACCGGCTACTGGTTGATGCTGCCTGCGGGCCTCTGGCTCGCCGTCTTCTTCGTCATCCCGTTCTACTCGCTGCTCGCCACCAGCCTCTACGACCCCGAGGGCTCGGTCCTGACGGGGTACGACGTGGGCTACCGCTTCGCGAACTTCGTCGACGTGCTCCAGGAGTTCTGGCGACCGTTGCTGCGCTCCCTCACCTACGCCGGGATCGCGACCCTGATCTGTCTCGTGCTCGGCTACCTGCTCGCCTACGCGATCGCCTTCAAGGCCGGGCGCTGGCGCACCCTGCTGCTGGTCCTGGTGATCGCGCCGTTCTTCACGAGCTTCCTGATCCGGACCCTGTCGTGGAAGCTGATCCTCGCCGACGACGGCTTCATCGTCGACGCGCTGCAGACCCTGCACCTGATGGGCGAGAACGACCGACTCCTCGCGACACCGGTCGCGGTGATCGCGGGTCTCGTCTACAACTTCCTGCCCTTCATGGTGCTCCCCCTCTACGCCAGCCTGGAGAAGATCGACGGACGCCTCGTCGAGGCGGCCGGTGACCTGTACGCCTCGCCGTCGCGGGGCTTCCTCAAGGTGACCCTGCCGCTGTCGATGCCCGGCGTGGTGGCCGGAACGCTGCTCACCTTCATCCCGGCGGCCGGCGACTACATCAACGCCCAGCTGCTCGGCAGCACCAACCAGCGCATGGTCGGCAACGTGATCCAGGACCTCTTCACCGACACCGGCGACTACGCCGCCGCGGGCGCCCTGTCCGTGCTGCTGATGGTGGTGATCGTCGCGATGGTGATGGTCTACATCCGCAAGGCCGGGACGGAGGAGCTCCTGTGAACGGTCTCCAGCGCGCCAGCCGGTGGGTCAGCGACCACATCGTCCTCGCGGGCGGTCTGCTCGTCCTCGTCTACATGTTCGTGCCGATCGCCATCGTGATGCTGATGAGCTTCAACGACAACAGCGAGTCGCGCAACGTGTACGCCTTCCGCGACTTCACCTTCAGCAACTGGACCAACATGTGCGGCCCGGACGGCATGTGCGAGTCCGTGCTGCGCAGCATCGGCATCGGCCTGGCCGCCACCCTGGTCGCGACGATCCTCGGTACTCTCGCAGCCTTCGCCCTCGTGCGGCACAACTTCCGTGGCCGCTCGGTGATGAACACCGTGATCTTCCTGCCGATGGCCTCGCCCGAGATCGTGATGGGCTCCTCGCTGCTCGCGCTCTTCGTCTCCGGCGGGTTCGGCGGCCGGCTCGGCGTGGTCACGATCTTCATCGCCCACGTGATGTTCTGCCTGTCCTTCGTGATCGTGACCGTGAAGGCCCGACTCAGCGGACTGGACCAGAACCTCGAACAGGCGGCGATGGACCTCTACGCCAGCGAGGCGACCACCTTCTGGCGGATCACCTTCCCGCTCGTCTTCCCCGGCATCGCCGCGGCCGCCCTGCTCAGCTTCTCGCTGTCCTTCGACGACTTCATCATCACCAACCTCAACGCCGGCCAGACCGTCACCTTCCCGATGTACGTCTGGGGCGTCGCGCAGCGCGGCGTGCCGATGCAGGTCAACGTGATCGGCACGATCATGTTCCTGATCTCCCTCGCCCTCGTGCTCGGCAACATGTTCGCGACGCGCAAGAAGGCCTGAGGCCCCGCGGGTCGAGGAGGCCGCCCGCGGCCGTCTCGAGACCCCACGCCTCGGTGCACCGCAGCCAGACGTCTCGAGACGGTCGCTGCGCGACCTCCTCGACGAACGAGGAGACCACCGCCCGCACACCCCCGGTGGTCGAGGAGGCCGCCCGCGGCCGTCTCGAGACCCCCCGCCACGGTGCACCGGAGCCAGACGTCTCGAGACGGTCGCTGCGCGACCTCCTCGACGAACGGGAGCGCCACCGCCCGCGGGTCGAGGAGGCCGCCCACGGCCGTCTCGAGACCCCACGCCACGGTGCACCGCAGCCAGACGTCTCGAGACGGTCGCTGCGCGACCTCCTCGACGAACGAGGAGACCACCGCCCACACCACCCGTTGGTCGAGGAGGCCGCCCACGGCCGTCTCGAGACCCCCCGCCACGGTGCACCGCAGCCAGACGTCTCGAGACGGTCGCCGCGCGACCTCCTCGACGAACGGGACCGACAAGGAGCAGCACCGGGAACCTCCCCACGGGGCTCCCGGTGCCGAGTTCCTCGACCGCTGCCGGCTACAGCAGGGTCAGCGCCTCGGTGAGCACCGAGCGCAGCTTCTGCTCGATCTCGTCGAAGTGCTCCTGGCCGCAGATCAACGGCGGGGAGAGCTGGATGACCGGGTCGCCGCGGTCGTCGGCGCGGCAGTAGAGCCCGGCGTCGTACAACGCCTTGGAGAGGAAGCCGCGCAGGAGCCGCTCGGCCTCGTCGTCGTTGAAGGTCTCCTTGGTGGTCTTGTCCTTGACCAGCTCGATCCCGTAGAAGTAGCCGTCGCCGCGCACGTCGCCGACGATCGGCAGGTCGAGGAGCTTCTCGAGGGTGTTGCGGAAGGACGCCTCGTTGGCGCGGACGTTCTCCAGGACGCCCTCCTCCTCGAAGATCTGGAGGTTCTTGACCGCCACCGCGGTGGAGACGGGGTGGCCGCCGAAGGTGTAGCCGTGGGCGAACATCTCGGCGCCGTGGGCGAAGGGCTCGTAGAGCCTGTCGCTGACGATCATCGCGCCGAGGGGGGCATAGCCCGAGGTGATGCCCTTGGCGCACGTGATGATGTCGGGCTGGTAGCCGTACCGCTCGGCGCCGAACATGTGGCCCAGTCGGCCGAACGCGCAGATCACCTCGTCGGAGACCAGCAGGACGTCGTACTCGTCGCAGATCTCACGGACCCGCTGGAAGTAGCCGGGCGGGGGCGGGAAGCAACCGCCGGCGTTCTGGACGGGCTCGAGGAAGACGGCCGCGACGGTGTCGGGACCCTCGTTCTCGATCTGTACGGCGATCTGGTCGGCCGCCCAGCGGCCGAAGGCCTCCGGGTCGACGGAGCCGTCAGCGCCCTCGAGGAACGCAGGTGCCCGGTAGATGTTGGTGTTCGGCACCCGGAAGGTGGAGGGCACCAGCGGCTCGAACTGCGCCTTGAGGCCCGGCAGCCCGGTGATCGACAGCGCTCCGGCGGTGGTGCCGTGGTAGGCGATGGTGCGCGAGAGCACCTTGTGCTTCATCGGCTTGCCGACGAGCTTGAAGTAGTTCTTGGCGAGCTTCCACGCCGACTCGACGGCCTCGCCGCCGCCGGAGGTGAAGAAGACGCGGTTGAGGTCACCGGGGGCGTAGCCCGCGACCTTCTCGGCCAGCTCGATCGCAGACGGGTGCGCGTAGGACCACAGGGGGAAGAAGGCGAGCTCGGAGGCCTGCTTGGCCGCGACCTCGGCGAGGTCGGTACGGCCGTGGCCGAGCTGGCTCACGAAGAGCCCGCCGAGCGCGTCGAGGTACTTCCGCCCCTGGGCGTCCCAGATGTAGGGGCCCTCGCCGCGGACGATGACCGGCACGTCCGCGGTGTCGTAGGACGACATGCGGGTGAAGTGCATCCAGAGGTGGTCGCGCGCGGACTTCTGGAGGGTGGCGTGCTGCTCGGCGTCGAAGGTCACCCGCCCATCCTGACTCGTTCGGCGCAGGCAAGCAAGTGAATCCGTCGCAAGTTCACCCAATCGCAACGGATTTCGTTGTAGCGATGCTTCCCCACGGGGGTGATGCTGGCTAGGCTCGCCGCCATGACCACCCCCCTGACCACGCTGCGCAACCTGATCGCCGGGGAGTCCGTCGACGCGGCCTCCGGAGCGACGTACGACGTCGCCAACCCTGCGACGGGCGCGACGTACGCCACTGCGCCGGCCAGCGGTGCCGAGGACGTCGATCGCGCGATGCGGGCGGCGGCGACTGCGTTCGAGACGTGGGGCGAGACGACGCCGAAGGAGCGTCAGGAGGCACTCCTGCGGATCGCCCAGGCACTGGAGGACCGGACGGACGAGTTCGTGCGCGCCGAGTGCGAGAACACCGGCAAGCCGATCGGCCTCACCGCCGAGGAGGAGCTGCCGCCGTGCGTCGACCAGCTGCGCTTCTTCGCGGGCGCGGCGCGCGTGCTGGAGGGTCGCAGCGCCGGCGAGTACCTGAAGGACCACACCTCGTGGGTCCGACGGGAGCCGATCGGTGTGGTCGCCCAGGTGACGCCGTGGAACTACCCGCTGATGATGGCGATCTGGAAGATCGCCCCTGCGCTGGCCGCCGGCAACGCGATCGTGCTCAAGCCCAGCGACACCACTCCCGCCAGCACCACGCTGCTCGCCGAGCTCGCTGCGGAGTTCCTGCCGCCGGGCGTGCTCAACGTCGTGTGCGGCAACCGCGACACCGGCCGGGCACTCATCGAGCACCCCACGCCCCAGATGGTCGCGATCACCGGATCGGTGCGGGCGGGCACCGAGGTCGCCAGCGCGGCGGCCGCGGACCTCAAGCGGGTGCACCTCGAGCTCGGCGGCAAGGCACCGGTGGTCGTCTTCGACGACGCCGACGTCGCGGCCGCCGCCGAGGCGATTGCCACGGCGGGCTACTTCAACGCCGGCCAGGACTGCACGGCGGCGACCCGCGTGCTGGTCGCCGACGGGATCCACGACGAGTTCGTCGCCGCCCTCGCCGAGCAGGCCCGCGGGACGCGCACCGGTCTGCCGGACGACCCCGACGTGCTCTACGGCGCACTGAACAACCCCGACCAGCTCGCGCGCGTCAGCGGCCTGGTGGACCGGTTGCCCGACCACGCGCGGATCGATGCCGGCGGGTCGCGCCCGACGATCACCGGCGGGGAGGGCGGTTGGTACTACGAGCCCACCGTCGTGTCAGGCCTGCGCCAGGACGACGAGGTGACGCAGAACGAGATCTTCGGCCCCGTCATCACCGTGCAGCGCTTCGGCGACGAGGCCGAGGCACTGCGCTTCGCCAACGGCGTCCAGTACGGCCTCTCCTCCAGCGTGTGGACCCGCGACCACGGCCGTGCGATGCGGATGTCGAAGCGCCTGGACTTCGGCGTGGTGTGGATCAACACCCACATCCCGTTCGTCTCCGAGATGCCGCACGGCGGCTACAAGCACTCCGGCTACGGCAAGGACCTGTCGATGTACGGCTTCGAGGACTACACGCGCATCAAGCACGTCATGTCCTGGACGGGCGAGTGATGGCCCCCWCCCGTTCGTCGAGGAGGTCGCGCAGCGACCGTCTCGAGACGCCCCGCCACGGTGCACCCGACGCGGTACTGACTTCCAGCACCATGGCCAGAGGTTTCGAGACGGTCGCTGCGCGACCTCCTCAACCAACGGCCGACATCGCTGCGCGACCTCCTCAACCAACGGCCGACATCGCTGCGCGACCTCCTCGACCAACGACAAGGAACTGACATGAGGATCCTGCTGATCGGCGCCGGCGGCGTGGGTGGCGCGTTCGCCGCGATCGCGGCCCGGCGCGACTTCTTCGAGACGATCGTGGTGGCCGACTACGACCCGGCGAAGGCAGCTGCGGCGGCCGCGATCGACGGCCGGTACCTCGCCGCGCAGGTCGATGCCTCGTCGGCCGGGTCCGTCACGGCGCTGTGCCAGGAGCACGCGATCACCCACGTGATGAACGCGGTCGACCCGGTCTTCAACATGTCGATCTTCGACGGCGCCTTCGCGGCCGGCGCGGACTACCTCGACATGGCGATGTCCCTCTCGCGACCGCACCCCACGGCGCCGTACGAGCAGTGCGGGGTGAAGCTCGGTGACGAGCAGTTCGCCGTTGCCGAGCAGTGGGAGCAGGAAGGCCGGCTCGCCCTCGTCGGGATGGGCGTCGAGCCCGGACTGTCCGACGTGTTCGCGCGCTACGCGGCCGACCACCTCTTCTCCGAGATCGACGAGCTCGGCACCAGGGACGGCGCCAACCTGGTCGTGACCGACGACGACGGCAACGAGATCTTCGCGCCGTCGTTCTCGATGTGGACCACGATCGAAGAGTGCCTCAACCCGCCGGTGATCTGGCAGGACGGCGAGTGGTCGACGACTCCCCCGTTCAGCGAGCCCGAGGTCTTCGACTTCCCCGAGGGCATCGGTCCGGTGGAGTGCGTGAACGTCGAGCACGAGGAGGTGCTCCTCATGCCGCGCTGGATCGACTGTCGGCGCGCCACCTTCAAGTACGGGCTCGGCGACGAGTTCATCACGATCCTCAAGGTGCTCCACACCCTCGGTCTCGACCGCACCGAGAAGGTGCGGGTCAAGGGCGTCGAGGTCTCCCCGCGCGACGTGGTCGCCGCCGTGCTCCCCGACCCGGCCACGGTCGGGCCCCGGATGAAGGGCAAGACCTGCGCCGGGCTGTGGGTCACGGGCACGGGCAAGGACGGCGCACCGCGGTCGACGTACCTCTACCACGTGGTCGACAACGAGTGGACGATGCGCGAGTACGGCCACCAGTGCGTCGTGTGGCAGACCGCCATCAACCCGGTCATCGCCCTGGAGCTGCTCGCGACCGGCGCCTGGCAGGGCGCTGGCGTGCTCGGTCCCGAGGCGTTCGACGCCGTGCCCTTCTTGGACCTGCTGACGGCGTACGGCTCGCCGTGGGGCCAGCGCGAGCAGTGAGCCCCACCCGCGCCCATGCGCTCGCCGACGCCGCTGCTCCGGAGGTCCTCTGGTTGGACTCGGTACGACGTCCGGCGCCACGTCCTCCGGTGGTCGAGGCCGACGTCGACCTGCTCGTCGTCGGCGGCGGCTTCACCGGCCTGTGGGCGGCGCTGCGCGCCAAGGAGCGCCACCCGGACCGGTCGGTGCTCCTGGTCGAGCGCGACCGGATCGCCGAGCAGGCGACGGGACGCAACGGCGGGTTCTGCGAGGCCAGCCTGACCCACGGCGAGGCCAACGGTCGGGAGCGCTGGCCCGACGAGTACGACGCGCTCGAGGAGATGGGGCTGGCCAACCTCGACGAGATCGAGGCGGCCGTCGCCCGCTACGGCATCGACTGCGACTTCCGGCGCACCGGACAGCTCACCGTCGCGACGCGCGCGCACGAGGTGGAGGTCCTCGAACCCACGACCGACGGGTTCCTCGACGCCGCGGCCGTGCGAGGACTGGTCGACTCCCCCACCTACCTCGCCGGACGGCTCGACGCCGAGGGGTGCGCGATGGTCGACCCGGCGCGGCTGGCGTGGGGTCTGGCGGGGGCCGCCGAGTCGCTCGGGGTCGTGATCGCCGAGGGCACCTCGGTGACCCGGCTGCGCCGACGCGGCGACGTCGTCGAGGCCTCCACCCCGGGCGGCACGATCCGCGCTGGACAGGTGGTGATGGCGACCAACGCGTTCACGTCGCTGCTGCGCACGGCGCGCCGGCGCGTCGTACCCGTCTACGACCACGTGCTGGCCACCGAACCGCTGTCACCCGCGCAGCTCGCCTCCCTCGGCTGGGAGAGCCGGTGCGGCGTCGCCGACTCCGGCAACCTCTTCCACTACTACCGCCTGACCGAGGACGACCGGATCCTCTGGGGCGGCTACGACGCCGTCTACCACTTCGGCCGGTCGATCGACCCTGCCCACGAGCAACGCCCGCAGACGCACCGCGTGCTCGCCGAGCACTTCTACGAGACCTTCCCTCAGCTGGAGGACCTGGCGTTCAGCCATCGTTGGGGCGGCGTGATCGACACGTGCACGCGCTTCTGCGCGTTCTTCGGTCTGGCGAAGCGGGGCCGGGTCGCCTACGCCACGGGCTTCACCGGCCTCGGGGTCGGCGCCTCCCGGTTCGCCGCCGACGTGATGCTCGACCTCCTCTCCGGTGAGGAGACCGAGCGGACCCGGTTGGCGATGGTGCGCGAGAAGCCGCTGCCGTTCCCGCCCGAGCCGATCGCCTGGATCGGCATCCAGCTCACCACCCGCGCCGCCGCCCGCGCCGACGTCACCGGCAGGCGGAACCTGTGGCTGCGCACCCTGGACCGCCTGGGTCTCGGCTTCGACTCCTGACGCCGCGCCGCTCTGCCGCTCCGGCGGTCCGTCGCTCCGGGACCGGAAGGTAAAGGATCCCGACCGACGGGCCGTACCGGCGTGCTCCCGCGGTAGCGTCCGGGAGTCCGAAGGAGGGCTCCCATGCGGTTCCTGGCGCGCGTTCTCGCGGCTTCGCTTCTCATCACTCTCGTCTCCGGCGTCGGCCTGTCCACCGCGGCGGAGGCCGCGGCCCGGCCGACGGCTCCGCGCACGGTCAAGGCCGCTCCTCTCAACAAGGCCGTGAAGGTGACGTGGGCGGCGCCGGCGCGCTCGAGCGGGTCGCGGGTCGACGCGTACGCCGTACAACAGCGCAACAGCGGTACGACGAAGTGGGTCAACGTGAAGTACACGACCGGCTCCGGGCGGTCCGCGACGATCCCCTCCCTGCAGAACGGTGCCCTCTACTACTTCCGTGTGCTCGCGCGGAACCGCTCCGGTTGGGGCTCGGCGAGCGCCTCGGTGGCCGTCCGGCCACGCACGGTGCCGACCGCTCCTCGGGTCCCGGAGGCCGATGCCCACAACAGCGCGCTCGGGGTCTACTGGACCGTCCCGTTCAGCACGGGTGGTGCCGCGATCGACTACTACCGCGTCGAGATCTCGACCGATGCGGCGACCTGGACCACCCCGAAGTCGCCGAGGACCCTGCCCACCGCGGCCGCCCCCGTCCTCTACACCGGGCTCGAGCCCGGCGCTCGCTACTGGTTCCGGATCCGCGCCCACAACGCCGCTGGCTTCAGCCCGCCCACCGGTGCCGGACCGTTCCGTGTGTACGCCGCACCGGGGCCGGTGACCGACCTCGTGCCCACCCCCGGCAACGGCTCCGTCGCACTGACCTGGACCGCGCCGGTGCCCGCCTCACCGTGGGTGACCGGCGTCGCCGACTACCTCATCGAGCAGAGCACCGACGGGGAGACCTGGACGGACGCAGGCACCAGCGCGACGACCGCGTTCAACGTGTCCGGCCTGACCAACGGCCAGCCCTACTGGTTCCGGGTGAGTGCCCGATCGACCTTCCCGAAGGTCGGCCACGGCCCCACCACGGAGACGTCGACCAACGGGCCGACCGGCCCTCCGACGGCGCCGCAGAACATCACCCTGGGCTGGGACGAGACGACCGCGACCCACGTCCTCGACTGGGACCTGCCCGTCAGCGACGGCGGCTCCGAGGTCACGGGCTACGACGTCCGAGCGACGCAGGGTGGCGTCGCCGGCACCCCCGTCGACGTGGACGGCGGCGCGACCGAGCTCGCGGTCGGTCCGCTCGCGATCGCCAACTCCTTCGACATCCGGTCCTGCAACGCGATCGGCTGCGGTGACTGGTCGAACGACATCGGGCCGGTTCCGGGCAAGGTCACCGGCCTCGACGGCGAGGCGCTGCACGGCACGAGCGGGTACGTCGTGACGCTCACCTGGAGCGCTCCCTCGAACGGCGCCGTGGCGCCGGTGTCGCTCTACACAGTGCAGCGCAGCACTGACGGCGGCGCCTTCACGGCGCTGGGTACGAGCTCCACGCCCACCTACCAGGACACCACCGCGGTGGCTGACACCGACTACGCCTACCGCGTGGTCGCCGTCGGCGCCGACGGGAGGGGCGCTCCGGCAACACTGGACCTCACGACCGGTCCGGTGCAGGCAGTGTCCGCGCCGGTCGGACCCGTGGTCGTCGACGAGGGCGAGGAGACCAGCTTCCTGGTGACACTGGCCGCTGCCCCGGCCGTCGACACCGTCGTGGCCGTCACCTCCGACGACCCCGACGCGGCGGCTCCGACCGAGTCGAGCGTCACGGTCCTGGCCGGGCAGACGACCGCCACCGTCACGGTCGCGGGGACCGAGGACGACGACCTGGTCGCCGCCTCGGCCACCCTGACCGTCAGCGCAGGCGCACTCAGCGACACGGTGGTGGTCGACGTGACCGACGACGACACCCAGGCGGTGGTGCTGTCCGCGGACGACCTGACCGTCGTCGCCGGAGCCGAGGGCCAGGTGAGTGTCCGGCTGGCCTTCCAGCCGGTCGCCGACGTCACCCTCACCGTGTCGTCCGACGCCACCAACAAGGCCACCGTCACTCCGGCCGAGGTCGTCCTGACACCGGCGAACTACGCGACCCCGGTGGCACTCACGATCGCCGGCGTCTCCCACGGCTCGGCGACCGTCACCGTCAGCGCACCCGGCCTGCCCGACCAGACCATCGAAGTCACCGTCGACTGACCGTAGGATCGCGCCATGTCCGAGCCCCCATCGGAGTGGCGCACCTACGGCCAACAGCCGTCGTCGCCGTACGACGCAGGCGGCACCTTCACGCCGTACGACGCCCGCGGCCAGCAACGTCGTACCCGCACCCGGGCCGGCGGCCTGCTCCTCGGCTTCGCCGGCATCGTCGTCGGGCTCGGCGTGGGCGGCTGGGCGGTCATGTCGGCGTTGGGCGGCGGTGACGAGGCGGGAACCTCGACCACGACCGTCATCACCGACACCGACATCCGGAGCGACACCGACACCTGGACGAGCACCGGCTCGGACGTCGACCTCTTCACCAACCAGGGCATGGCCGACCTCGCCTTCGCGATCGAGGAGGCGACCGGCAGCACCGACGTGCTGCAGGCCGTCGTCTTCCAGGGCAATGCCGTGGTGACGGTGCCGGCCGAGGATGCGCGCAGCCAGCCGCGGGTCTTCCAGTGGAACGGGCAGCTCACCCCCGCCGGCACCACGATGGTCCCCAACGAGCCGTTCGACCTGCTCGACCTCGAGGGCGGCGTGCTCGGCGAGCTCTGCGGTCCCGAGCCGCTGGCCTGCACCGCCGTCGCCGCCCGCCCGCTCCCCACCGACCGCGGCGTCTGGTTGAAGGTCGCGAGCCCGAGCGGCGCCCGGCTGACCGACCTTCGGGGCAATCCCGCCTGACCCGCGAAGTGCCTGGTTTTCTCCACCGAGGTGCGTGGTCCTCTCCACCGCGGTGCGTGGGTTTCTCCGAGGTGCAAGCGCCAGCGAGCGTTCGCCGAAGCCAGGTCTGTGCGCCGGAGGTGACGGCGCCGAGGTCGTGGCGCAGGCGCGTCGTGAGGTCGGGCATGCGCCCCACGCCAGGCCTCGGGCCACCCTCCGGTCCCCTCAGTTCCGTCGAACCATCAGCGGAACCAGCCGGCGCGGAACACCGGGACCCGACCGGACACCGCCTCCCGAAACCACGTGGCCACCCGGTGGGCGACCTCCTCGACGCCGAGCTGTGAGGTGTCGAGCACCGTCATCGCCCACTCCGGACCGGGCTGACGCCCGACCCACCGGTCCCACCGCATCTCCGGCCATGCGTCGGTGGTGAGCGCCTCGGGGACGTACGACGGATCCACGGCATGATGCCGCATCCAGGCCGCGAACCCATGGTGCAGGTGCCGCAGCTCCGGAGGGTCCTGGCGCGCGTCGAGCCGAGCCGATTGGGTCGCCTCGTCCGCGTCGAGCAGGAGGACGGCGACGTCGATCCGGTCCGCCGAGGGAGCGGCGAGCACCTCGCCGGCGGCGATGGGGTCGCCGGCCAGCAACAGGTGCCGACCGTCCGCCTCGAGGTCGAGCGCGCGTCGTACCGCCACCTCGGTCTGCTCCTGGCGCCACGCGATCGTGGGCACGGCAGGGATGGGGCCGAGCGTGAACAGCTCGGCGCCCTCGAAGGACCCGTCGAGCTCGCGCATCGCGTGGACGCGCGCGACTGACTTGCCGACGCCCGAGGCGCCGGTGACCAACAACAACATGTGCTTCTCCTGGGATGTCTGAGCGCACCCGGCGCGATCGCGCGGGGTGCTGTGGCGAGGGCCGGCTCAGACGAGGGGGAAGAAGTACTGCGTCATGCCCGCCACGCTAGCTCGACGCAGCAGGCAGGCTCCACCGATTTACCGGACGCCGAGGTCGGCGCTGACCGCGCGTGCGACCCGTTCCCCGGAGACCAGCGCTCCCTGGATCGAGCTGGTGTCGCGGTGGTCGCCGCAGACGAAGACCTCGCCGTGGCGCACGGGCTTGCGGAAGTCGTGCGGCGCGGGCATCGCGGGCAGCGAGCGCGGGACGTCGTACGTCGCCAAGTGCTCCCACCCCGACGTCGACGTCCCGTGCAGCACCGCCAGCCGCTCGCGCACCGCCCGCTCGTCGAACGCCTGCTGGCGACCGTGCACCAGCGAGGTCGCGACGAGCGCCCGCCCGTCGGGTGCGTACGACGGCGCGGCGGCTGAGATGACCACGGTGTTGTTGACCGGGCTGGCCGGGTCGGGATCGAGCAGCAGCGTCGGCGTGCTCTGGGGAGCCTCGTCGGTGGCGTGGTAGATCGTGGTGACGCCCTTCCACTCGGTCGCGCCGAAGGATCCGCCGAGCAGCGTGTCGGCGCTGTCGGCGTCGGTCGCGACGACGACGGCCCGCGCCTCGAAGGTCCCGGCGTCCGTCGTGACCTGGCTGCCGGTCACCGACTGGACCCGGGTGTCGAGGCGCACGCTGCCATCGGGCAGGCGGACCGCCAGCTGCTCGGCGAGCTGCTGCATCCCGCCGGCCGGCAGCGTCGAGTCGCCGCGGGCGAACATCCGCATCATCAGGTCGACGAACCGCGACGACGTCGTCAGCTCCTCCTCCAGCAGCACGCCGCTGAAGAACGGCCGCAGCACGCGGTCGACCACGTCGCCACTCAGCCCGCGGCTCGCCCAGTGCTCGATCGCCGCCACGTCGTCCTGGCGCTTGATCCGCGAGGTCGGCTCCGCAGTCACCGTCGCGGCGTACGCCGCCAGCGCGGCCTTGCTGCGCACCCCACCCAGCGGCGCCGCGACTGCCCGCGGCAGCGCGAGCAGCTCGCGGCGCGGGTCGCCGACGCGGACGTTGCGGCCGTCGAGGTGCAGGAGCGCCGCGCGGTCGAAGCGCTGCAGGTCGAGGGCAGCGAGGTCGAGGACCCGGCGCGCGGCCGGGTAGGCGGTGTTGAGCACCTGGAACCCGCGGTCCAGCAGGAACCCGTCGACGCGGTCCGTCCGGATCCGACCGCCGACACCGTCGCTCGCCTCCAGCACGACGACCTCCAGCCCGGATTGGGTGAGGCGGTCCGCGGCGGTCAGCCCCGCGAGGCCGGCTCCGACGACGACGACGTCGCTGCGGGTCATTCTTGCTCCGTTCCGGCGCGCAGGCGCCCGTGGTCCGAGTCCTCGTGGTACCCCTTTCTTCGTGACCAACCGCGTTCAGGATTTGCTCGGGATCGAGATTCCCATCGTCCAGGCCCCGATGACCTTCATCGCCAACGCCGCTCTCGCGGTCGCCGTGTCCGAGGCCGGCGGGATGGGCGTCATCGAGACCCTGTCGCCGGGCGGTCGCGATGACCTCGCCCGGGTGCGCGAGCTGACGTCGCGTCCGGTCGGCGCCAACCTGATGATCCAGGGCTGGAAGAGGGACCCCTCGATCGTCGAGACGATCGCGGAGTCCGGCGTGAAGTACGTCGCCACCTCGGCCGGCGATCCCGCGCTGTTCACCGCCCGGCTCAAGGACGCAGGCCTCACGGTCTTCCACGTCGTCGGGACGCTGCGCGCGGCGATGAAGGCCGTCGACGCCGGCGTGGACGGGCTCGTCGTCGAAGGGGTCGAGGGCGGCGGCTTCAAGAGCGCCCTGGGTGCCTCGACGATGGTGCTGCTGCCGCTGGTGGCCTCGCGCGTCGACGTACCCCTCATCGCGGCGGGGGGCATCAGCGACGCCCAGTCGATGGCGGCGGCGTTCGTGCTGGGCGCCGAGGGCGTCCAGATGGGCACGCGGATGCTCGCCACCACCGAGGCGGCCGTGCACGCGAACTTCAAGGACGCCATCGTCGGCGCCGACGACGCCAGCACCGTCCTCATCTCTCCCCCGTCGAACCCGACCATGCGCGTGCTGCGCAACGGCCACTCCGACAACGTCCTCGCGGGCGGCCCGCCGGTGAACCTCCTCGAGAAGATCACCGACCTCTACTTCGGCGGCGAGATGGAGGCGAGCGTCGCCAACACCGGCCAGGTCTCCGCCCGGATCGACGCCGTCCTGCCCGTCGCGCAGGTGCTGGAGGAGATGTGGTCGGGGTGCGTCGCCGCGCTCGAGGCCGGGCGCGCCCGCCTCACCTGACCCGCCGAGCCCCGCCGTTGGTCGAGTAGCCCGAGCCCCCGCCGTTGGTTGAGGTGCGACGAGCGAAGCGAGGGGCCTCGACACCCCCGGCTCCGGTGCCGGGGCCCGACGCCGCCATGACCGGAAATCCGGTCATGTGACTGGATTTCCGATCATCCAACTTCGCGCCTCGGCCCGAAGTTGATCACCCTTCGCCGCGGCGAATGGATCTAATCAACTTCTCCCCCGGAGCCCTACGAACCAGCCCGTACGACGGCACTTGGTCCCTCGCCCGGGGGATCAGGGCCCGACGAAAATCGCTGCCGACAGTTCGTAGTCACAGGGCGAGAACTCAAACACCAAGTCATTCGGGTCCGTGACGGAGAACCCAACTTGGTACTTCGCCTCACGTCCGTCCAACAGCGTCGTGCTTGGGCTACCTTCGAGTCCCTTCGCGGAGTCGAAAATTTGCTCCGCCTCCTCGTTGCCGGACTGCAAACTGAATGAGTCACACGATGGGTCGTAGTTGGCACCCGTGCCGTTGACGACCGTGATGGTGAAGCTGATGTGAGTGCCCTTGCCCGCCATCGCACTGTCGCTGGGCTTGAACGGTTTCGTCTTGCTCACGGTGACGCTGAGGCCGTTCTCCCACGTAAAGGCAGTGCCGAACGCAGGGTTCTCAGGTGCCTCAGAAGTCTCGGCCTCGGTGGGCTCCTCCTCGACTACGTCCTCGGACTCGTCTTCCGAACCCGCGTTGGACCCAGCGGGAGGGTTGTCATCCACCTTGCCGCCAGTCTCTTCGGCGCATCCAGCGAGGGCCGCTGTCATCACAAGTGCTGAGATCGCAAGTGCTCGCTTCATGGCACCGAAGGTAGCGCTGGCCAAGCGGCCTGTCCTCGAAACCCGTGAGAACCGTCACCAAGGGGGCGAGGAACAAGTGCCGAGACCAAAGACGATGAACGTCTGGATGATTGTCGGCGTCGGCTCAGTCCTCCACGACCGCGTCGGTGATCGGCGTGATCCACGCCTGGTGCGTCTGCGCGTTCTTCGTGATCGCGAGCAGCTCGTCCATGTGCGGCTCGAGCCCGGTCACCTTGTCGAGCGGGACGCCGATGATCAGCTGGAACCCCAGCCCCCGCCACGCCTGGACGGCACGACCGGCGAACTCCGAGTCGGCCTTCACGAACCCCTCGTCGAGGAACACCGGCGCGAACCGCGGCCGCGAACGCATCTCGTCACCGAGCCGGAAGCGCAGCGCGGAGCCGACGATGAACGCGACCAGCTCCTGGCTCTCGCCACCGGACTTCTCCCCCAGCGTCCGGTACGTCGCGCGCACCTCGCCGGTGAGGAAGTCGTAGCGTTCGGCGCTGATCTCCACGTGCCGTCGTACGTCGAGCAGGCGGTCGCGGTCGGTGGGGCCGTCGGAGGTGTGGTCTGCGCGGCGCAGCTGCTTCATGAAGCGGCTGAGCTCGGAGAACCGCTTCTCGAGGTCCTCCTCCTTCAGCTCCGTGGTCGAGCCGGCGGAGAGCGCCCGGAGGTCCTTCATGAAGACCTGGACGTGCGCGGGCGAGAGCCGGCGCAGCCGGATCCGGAGCCGATCGCCTGAGGAGCCACCGAACTCGAGGCGCCGCAGGATCGCGTTGATCGGCTCGAGCCGGTCCTCGATCTCCTCGACGGAGGACGACATGGCGCCGAGCAGCGGCACGAGGTCCTGCCCGCTCCACTCGGTGAGCCTGCGGCGCCACTCGGAGCGGCGGTCGGCGAGGCCCTTGCCGCGGATCTCGTCGAGGATCCGGGCGTAGTCGGGGTAGGAGTCGGCGGTGGCGCCGAGGTTGGGCGAGTCCCAGGTGAACTTGTAGTGCCGGAAGATCGTCGCGAGGTCCTCCTCGCAGCGCTTCACCTCGGTGTCGGACTCGGCGAGCGCGTTGCGCAGCCGCTCGCCGAGGCGCTGGGAGTTCTCCATGAACCGGTCGAGGTCCTCGGGGTCCGCCGGGGAGGCAGCCGCTGCGAAGTCGGCCGTGAGGGCGGCGTCCTGCTCTTCGGTGAGGTCGGCGACACCGGCGTCCTGGATCGCGAAGATCCGGTCGTTGATGAGGTCCTCGGCATCGGCGAGCTCGCCGTGGTCGGAGTTGAGCTGGTCGCGGCGCTGCTCGAGCGAGAACCGCTCCTTGCGCGCCTGGCCGAGCCGCTCCCCGAGGTCGTCGATCTGCGCCTGGAGCACCTGCAGCCGGTCGTCGGAGGCGAGGATCGCGGCGCGCCGCTCCTCGAGGTCGGCGATGCGGCGGTCGCTGCCGGCGACGTCGACGTCGTCGAAGCGCACCATCACGATCGCCTCGTAGGCCTTGCGCTCGAGCTCGATGAGGCGACTGCGGCGGCCGAGCTCCCCGAGCCGCCCGTCGATCTCGGCGAGCTGCCGCTCGACCTCGGCGAGCTGGGCGTCGAGCTCGGCGATGGCGTCCTCGCTGGAGAAGCCGATGATGTTGCGCTGCTCGCTGCGCCCGTGGGCGCCGCGGCGTCCGTTGCGGGTCTGGCCGGCGACGGTGACCCGGAAGCCGGGGCCGTCGAGGTCGTCGGCGCTGTCGACGCAGAGCGCGTTGCGGGCGGGCTCCTCGACGTGCTCCTGCACCCACCCGGAGAAGGGCGACTCCTTGAAGAGCAGCTTGCCGGCGATCCGCTCGGGGTCGGAGGGACCGGTGTCGGGCAGGTCGAGCTCGACTCCCTGGAAGGTGAGTCGGGCCGGCAGCCGCAGGGAGTCGATGGCGGTGGAGAAGTCCTGCAGCCGGTCGAGCGGCACGAGCATCATCCGGGCGCTGCCGCCGAGCACGGTCTCGACGGCGGTGCGCCAGCGCGCCTCCTCGGGCGCGACGTCGATGAGCTCGGCGACGAACGGGAGCTCCTCGACGGACAGTCCGCTGGCGCGGGCGACGGCGGTGCGCAGGTCGTCGAGGTACGACGGGACGCGCCCCGCGCGGCTCTCCAGCGACGAGCGCTCCTGGCGCAGCACGCCCTGCTCCTGCGTGAGCGGGAACTGCTGCTCGCGCAGCACCTTCTCCCGCTCCGCGGCGAGCCGGTCGCGCTCCTTCTCACCGGATCGGAGCCGCTCGCGGGCCTGCTCCTGCAGGACGGTGAACCCGCTGACGTCCTCGAGCGCGGACTCCAGATCCGGGGCGTCGGCGTCGGTGAGCCCGACGAGCGGATAGACCCGCTCCTCGAGCTCGGCGAGCCGCCCGGCCCGCTCCTCGCGCAGGTTGCGCTCGGCCTCGGCGAGGGAGGCCAGCGCCTGCAGGTCACCACCGCCGGCGGCACGGTGGGCTTCCTTCGCGGCGTCGAGGTCGCCGGCGAGCTGGAGCTCGGCGGCCTGGGCGGAGGCGAGGGCCTGGGTGGTCGTGGTGCGGGCGTCGCGGTTGGCGGTGACCGCCGCCTCGATCAGCCGCAGGTGGGTCCGCAGCAGCCAGTGGCGCAGCGGCGTCTGGTCACCGGTGAGGGTGATGCCGTAGGCGTCGAGGTCCGCGAGGCGAGCGGCGGCCGCCGTACGGCGCTCGTGGAGGTCGGTGATCGGCTCGAGCAGCTCGAGCTTCTGCTGCTCGGTGCGCATGGCGGCGTGGGCGGCGTCAAGGTCGTCGAAGTGCTCGATGGCGCGGTCCGCGGCGGCGTACGTCGACGGCCGCTCCAGCACCATGTCCTTGTAGAGGTCGTCGACGCTGCGGACCTGGTTGCCGGCCTGGATGCGGGCGAGCAGGCGCAGCGCCTTGGCGCCGTCGCCGTTGGCGCCGATGCCGAGCCGCGCGTGGAGGACGGCGGAGAACTCGGCGTAGGTGCGGTGCACGCGGACGCCGGGGAAGAGCTTCTTGATCGTGTTGGCGTGGAACTTCTCGGGGACGGCGGCCTCGAGCTTGTCCAGCGGCAACGTGCCCTCGTGGGTCCACATCTGCATCTGCACGTCGCTGGAGCGCGTGGCGCGGCGAGGGACGTAGTAGGTGCGCAGTGCAGTGAAGCGCCCGCCCTGGTCACTGACGAACGTCATCGCGACGGCGCCCCACGTGTCGGCGCCCTTGCCGCGCAGCAGCTTCTCGACCGGTCGCCCGGTCTTGGGGTCGTCGACGACGTCTACAGCTCCGCGCAGGTACGACAGCAGGTTGCGCTGCCCGATGCTGCGCGCACGACCCGCGACGGCATCGTTGGAGGCGCCGTTGAACTTGGTGTCGGACGACATCATCAGAGCCGTGTAGGCGTCGAGGATGGTCGACTTCCCGACGCCGGAGGCGCCGGAGATCATCGTGGAGTCACCGGCGAGCGGGACGGTGGTCAACCCACCGAAACCGCCCCAGTTGACCAGCTGCAGCAGCGACGCGCGCCACTGCACGGTGTCGTCGGCCGGCGTCGCAACGACCTGCTGCTCGAACAGCCCGTCGGTCGCCCCGTCCTCGACCCGCTCGATGTCCTCGATGCTCACGCGTCGTCCTCCCCGTCGCCCTCGTCGAAGAGATCCGCGTCGTCCACCGTCTCGACAACCTCGGTCCCATTCGCCTTCTGCAACGCATCCAGCAGCTCCAACAACAGCTCGAGCGGCAGCAACGGCTCCACCGCCTCGCTGATCTCGAACCGGTCCTCCGTGGCCGTAGCAATCAAGAGTCCGGCCTTCACGATGCTGATGACGGCGTTGCGCGCCCGCTTCTCGTCCCCGGCCTCGTCGGTGGCATGCGTGGGGCGATAGCTGGCGACGTAGTCGAGCAGGTCGTCCCGGTCGATGAAGACGCGTACGTCGCCGCCGGCGAGCCCCGCCCGCAGCCGGTCCCGCAGGTGGACGAGGACGAGCGTCTCCTCCCGCGACCACGCGGTGTCGTGGAGCAGCGTCGGGAACCGGCCACCGCCCTCGGCCTGCGCCTGCCGCTTCCACGCGACCTCCCGGTCGCGGTCGATCTGGAGGTCGAGGAAGACGTCGTTGAGCCGGGAGCGGAAGATCCGCTCGTTCTCGACGAGCACCTGCCAGTCGCGTGGGTGGGTCCGGGCACTGATGAACCGCTGCTTGAGCAGCGCGACCAGGGTCTGCCGCTGCGCGTAGTCCAGCCCGCCCTCGTCGCCCTCGAACAGCGACACCGAGTCGGTGGCGTAGTCCTCCACCTCGTCGTACTCCCGCTGGTCGAGATCATCTCGTTGGTCGAGGGGGCCGCCCGCGGCCGTCTCGAGACCCCCGGGCCCGCTCTCGTCCAGGTAGTCGGTCTCAGTCGTCATGCGCGGGCACCTTCATGCTTCGGGTCACGTTCGAGGTCAGGATCAGGCAGCGGCGTCCGCGGCACCGCGAAGGTGCGCTGCGATCCGTCCGGCCGTACGGCGGCAAAGGTCTCGACCTCGTCCTCGGTGGCGAGGTCGCGGTTGGCCGCTAGGTGCAGCAGGCCGAAGATCTCCACCGGCCGGCGCAGGGACGGTTCGAGGCTCTCGAAGAGCTCCCCGAGCGAGCCCGCTGGCAGCAGGTCGCGCAGGGCGTCGTCGAGACGCTCGCGCAGCGTCCCGAGCTGCGGCCCGCCCTGCGCCATGAGCTCGGCGAGCGACAGTCCGGGGGCGTCGGCGGGGTCGGCGGCGCTGATCCGGTCGGGCAGTACGTCGTCGGCCGGGTCATGGAAGCGCTCGCGGAGGTGGTCGATGCCGACCCGCGAGGGCAGCAGGGACACGTCGTGGGCAGCGCGGGGGCCGGTGGTCGCCATCCAGGTCATCAGCTCGGACTCGACCTGGCGCAGCGTCTGCTCGAGCTCGCGGTCGCGGGCGGCGTCGTGGGAGACGATGTACTCCTTGAGCGTCGCGGTCACCCGCGAGCGCTGGGCGAGCACCCGGTCTAGCCCGTCTCGTACGAGCCGCACGGTGCCGCGTAGCTCGGCCCGGTCGGCGTCGCCGAGGATGTCGTCGGACAGCGGGTGCTCGAGCAGCGCGGTGAGGTCCTCGCGCAGCTGGGTGACGAGCGCGTCGTCGCGCAGGAGCGCGAACGCACCCTCGAACGCGCGGCCCTCGTGGGTGGCGGTCATGAGGGCGTCGGCGCGGGAGAGGTACTCGTCGATGACCTCACCGGCCGGCCGGTCCTCGGCCCGGAACGCAGCCAGGATCTCGGCCCGGATGATCGCGAACCGCTCCTCGACGCGTGCGAAGTCGCTCGGCAGCGCGGAGATCAGCGACAGCAGCTCGGTGAACCCCTCGACCATGTAGTCCTGGGTCGCGCTGACCATCTCTGCGCCGTCGACGAGCCGGTCGCGCTCGGCCTTGAGCCGCGCGATCTCGTCGTTGAGCAGGGTCACCCGCGCGGAGCGGTCGGGGTTCGCCTCGGAGTTGAAGCGTCGTACGGTGCCCAGGATGGTGGCGATCCGGTGCTCGCTGAGCGTGGCCCGGTCGCGGGCGAGGTTCTTGACCAGCTCGAGCGCCTGCTGGGCGTGGGAGGTGAGCGTGTAGACCTCGTTGCCCTGCTCGTCGAGGGAGCGCACCAGCCACTGCCCCCGCATCCAGCGCTGACAGATCTCCTTGCCACTGCCGTTGGGGACCTCGGTCTCCCCCGCCAGCCGGATCTCGGCCAGGTGCTCCTCGACCTGGGTGTGCAGCCGCGCGGTCGGAATGGGCTTGTTGTTGCGCCCGAACGCCGCCCGGAAGATCGTGATCACCACCGGCGCCTGCCGCTGGTGGAGCAGCGTCAGCGTCGGCTGCGCGAACGCACCCTTGACGCGCGCCAGCTCACCGGCGATCTCGCTCACTCCGCCTCCCCTGGCGTGGTCGTTGTGGACGGGACAGTCTCCCAGAGGGGTACGACGGGAGACGCACTGAGGCTTCTCATGTCCGGACCACGCCACGGGCGCTCCTCCATAGCATTGGCAGCGAGTCGTCGTACGACTCGAACAGATGTACGGCAAGATTGCAGAATGCTGCCCGGGGACAACGCCGACCTACGCAAGGCGCGAGGTGCCTTCTTCACCCCTGAGCCCATCGCCCGCTTCATCACCCGTTGGGCCATCCGAACCGACGCGGACGACATCGTCGAGCCCTCATGCGGCGAGGCCGTGTTCCTCCACCAAGTCGGCAAAAACCACCGCGGACGCATCGTTGGGATTGAGATCCATGCTGCCTCGGCATCTGAGTCTGAGCGCACGCTCAATAGGGAGGGCATCCCGGCGGTCGTCCACGCCTCCGACTTCTTCTTCCACGAAGAGTTCGGACAGTACGACGCAGCGGTCGGCAATCCGCCGTACGTCCGGTACCAAGACTGGGCCGGCGACGCGAGAGCGAAGAGCCGTGAGGCCGCGCTTCGCGCTGGGGTCAATCTCACCAACTTGGCGTCTTCTTGGGCAGCGTTCACGGTGCACTCTGCACTTCATCTGCGGACGGGCGGCCGGCTCGGTCTCGTACTCCCCGCCGAGCTCCTGACGGTTAACTACGCCGCTCCCGTTCGGAAGTTCCTTCTGGACTATTTCTCCGAGGTCACTCTTGTGCTCTTCGAGGAACGCGTGTTCCCAGGGGTGGAGGTGGAGGCCGTCCTCCTTCTCGCTGACGGCTACGATCCGACAGGTCAGTCGCGCACTGATCGCATGAGCGTTCATCAGGTACGCGATGCTGACGGACTCTCCGATCTCGCGGCGGCACGTCGATGGACTCCTCCCGCCCGAGGTGGACGCTGGTCTGCGGGTCTCATGAGCGCCGCCGGGCTCTCAGCGTTCACCGAGGTCACCGAGAGCGCAGGTTTTGCCACGCTGAGCCAATGGGGCGACACCACGCTGGGGATGGTGACAGGCAACAACAAGTACTTTGCTCTGAGTCCTGCGAAGGTTGCTGAGCTTGGCCTGGCTTCGACCGATGTCGTACTCCTGTCACCTCCCGGATCACGTCACCTACGAGGGCTTTCGTTGACATCGAGCGACCTGAGACGGCTCGGTGCCGACGGACAGGCCACCTTCCTGTTCCGCCCATCCGCCGAACCCTCGGATGCAGCATGGTCCTATATCCGTAGTGGCGAGGACCTAGACGTGCACACCGCCTACAAGTGCCGCGTTCGAAAGCCTTGGTGGAGGGTTCCATCCCTTCGTCCCGCTGACCTGTTCCTGACCTACATGAACGCTGATACTCCGCGTCTCTCGACGAACCGCGCTGGAGCACATCACTTGAACTCAGTCCATGGGGTGTACTTGAAGCAGGAGCATCGAAAGGGCGGGATGAGCCTCCTGTCGATCGCCGCTCTCAATTCGATCACGCTGCTCGGGGCCGAGGTCGTCGGACGCGCCTATGGCGGAGGCATGCTGAAGATCGAGCCACGGGAGGCCGACGTCCTGCCGCTGCCGTCGCCCTCCCTCGTCGACGGTCAGCGCGATGCCCTCAATGAACTTCGTCCCACCATCGCTGCCATGCTTCGCTCTGGCCTTCTGATGGAAGCGGTTGCCTCCGTCGATGAGATCCTCCTGACCAAGGGGCTTCGGATCAGCAAGAGAGCACTCACGGCCGCGCGGAGCGATCACGCGGATCTGGCTGCCCGTCGCATGGCCCGCGGTAGGAGCAACTGATGCCAGACAAGGTTCCAACGGCCAAGGCTCTCGCGTGGCCCCTCTTCGACGCAGTTGTGGCGTCGGCCCCCCTGCGAGGCCTCAATCCTTGGGAGGGCGGTCGTTTCGTCCCCGACCTGGACACCCTCAGAACGCTCCTCGGGGTCCCTCTACACCTCAACGCCCCGACAAGATCCGGCGTACCTGCACTCGCACTGGACGTCTGGGTGGCCTACGAGCTGCGCCGCGTGGGTTTCGACCCCGATGCGGTGTGGCCCCGAGCGCAACCGCCCCGTGTAATCGCCCGTGACGTCCTCGAGTTCGTCCGCGGCGTCACGCCAGCCGCAACGCGCAACCAGCTCTTGGAGCGGCTGCAGAAGGGATCCGGACCAGGCAATGTTGGAGGCGCGTCCGCCAACATTCTCGGCAAAAACTATTTGAAGCAGGTCGACGTCATCCTGAGCGGCTGGCAGACCGGGCCCGAACTACTCGTATCCACGAAACGCATGGATTCCTCTTTCGGAAAGAACGCTGCCAACCGGGTCGAGGAATCGTACGGCGACGCGAAGAATCTTGCGCTCAGACACCCCATGGCAGCCATGGGGTTCCTCTACTCAATGCGATCCACCGCCTACACCGAGGAACGTCGCCAGTTCGACTGGATTGTCGATCTACTCGGCAAACTCGGTCGCGAAGAAGACGCGTACGACGCCTGCTGCTTGGTCGTTCCAGAGTGGGATGGCGCAGGCCCCTCCGACGGAGGCGGAGATGTTGAAGCGCCCGCTCCGATTGAACCGGACGACGTCGAGTTGGAGGAACTGGGAGCCGAGACTTCCCGGGACGCAATCGAGTCGGTCATCGCTTCGCTCCCGAAAGTGGACCTCCGCCGGGATCTCGTGCCGGACCATCTGACCCCTGAGGCATTCTTCACCACCATGGTCAACCATGTTCTCGACTCGACCCCGATAACGATGCACGAGTCAGCGCGGCACTTGCGGTCCGCGGGACGGTGACTCCCAAGATCCCGACCGGCCGGCAGGCTGCTATCTGTCCTTCCCGAGCTTTCGCCGGCGGCCCCCGCGAGCTGGCACGAGTAACCAAACAGTCCCGAACCGACGCCAGGAGCACTCTCGACGGCGTATCGGGAGAGCTGGCCGTCACTCACGGCGGTCGGCACCCTCGCCGCAAACCGGACCTTCTCTACCTGCCTTTTCACACACTGCACTCGCCCGGCCCACTAGGATGCCTACGTGTCAGGAGCCATTGGGGATGAAGATTCTCTCAACCCGTTCAAGAATCGGGTCGTCGGGACCTCCATCGTTGTCAGCGTAGTCGCGGTGGCCCTTCTATTTGTGGTCGCGAGATTCCAGCCTGAGCCAGAGGTAGACAACAGGCTTGACCCCACTTCATACGCGGTGCTGACTCAATTTCTGTCGACAATCCTGAGCATCGGAGCGTTGGCGCTGCTGTGGGAATGGGTGCTACGACGGGATCATGCTCGATCTCTAAACCGGTATCTGGCCCTAAAGTCAGCCCTCGTCTCCTCTGGCCTGCGCTCAATTCGAGATCCGGCGACCTTTCACCCCGAGATAGACAACCTCATAGAAGGTGCGAGTATCATCCGCGCCGTGAGCCGCACGCCGACCGAATGGGTCACCCGATACTCTGGAGCCGTCCTGAGAGCGGCTCGCGCCAGAGAGATTCACGTAGAACTAATCGTTCCTGACCCAGGCAGTTCAGCGATCGACGCAATGGCTAGGAGCTTAGGCGTTAGTCAAACTGACCTCACCCGAAATATCAATAGCGCCGTTGAATCTATCAAGACCAGCTGGTCCCAGGCGCCCCACGCCTCAGATAAGTCGACCATATCGGTCGTTGCAGTTGATGTTGCCCTGTATGACATCCTAATTGTCGACAGGATGGCCTTGATTGATCTCTATGCGACAGTAGACCACCAGCCTGGCAAACCAGGGATGGCACTCCAATTTGTATCCGGAGAGAAAGTGGAATGGGCGATGGAGCAGGTCAAGAATCTGGTGCCGAACACCGGACCGCTCTGGGCGCATCCTCCGGGCCAACCTGACCACTTTAGGAACTGATCGGATGCGCACAATGGACCAGTCCTATAGCCGAGACCTAGATCTCGGACAGTTACTCCAAGGCATAGATGGCGGTCAGGTAGCCCTACCCAACTTTCAACGCGACTTCGACTGGAATGAAGCTGATGTTGCCAGCCTGCTGGCGACAGTTTTTAGCGGCTGGCCCGCGGGAAGCTTGCTCGTAATGGAGGGCCAGCCAGCCTTCTTTGATCTGCGCCGATTCGACGGCGCCCCTACTCTAGCTCCGGGCGTCGAATATGTGGTTCTCGATGGTCAGCAGCGCCTTACCAGCCTTTATCATGCACTGAAGGGCACTGGAAAGAAAGTCTGGTGCCTTTCAGTGGATCGCGCACTGGAGCGAGAGGTTGATGCAGAGCTAATCGAAGACGCGTTAGTTGCTTACGACCCCGCCAAGTATCTGTCGGATCCGATTCAGAACCGAGTCGCTAACGGCGAGATTCTCCCACTCCACTTCGCTGCAAGCGCAGCCGATTTCTACGACTGGCGGGATCGATTGGTCGATGAGTTGCCGGCCGGTCAAAGGTTAACAGTTTCGGAAAACTTGACCCGGCTTTATCGACAGGTGGTTTCAACAGCACACTCGTACAAGTTCCCAGTGATGATTCTCAAGAACTCCCTCGAGCCGGCCGCCGTTGCGCGCATTTTCGAAAGAATCAACAAAACGGGCATGAGGCTTTCTGTGTTTGATCTACTGGTAGCGAGGTCCTACGCCAAGAATTGGAACCTGCGCGACGTCTGGATCAAGGCACGAGACGAGGAGGTGCTACTCTCGCGATTCTGCGGGGAGGACGGCCTAGCAGTAATTCAAGCTATCGCTCTTCACCGAGTACGCGACATTCGCCGACCCGCGCTCCTGCGGCTCGATGCTGACGTAATCCGGACCGAATGGGACCGGTTCGTCGAGGCTACCCTGAGCGCTTCACGATTCTTAACGAATCTTGGCGCATCTGATTCATCTTGGCTGCCCTACGCGACTCAGCTGGTGCCCTTGGCCGCCCTGGCGGCCGATACGGACTTGGACGAGCACAAAGACGCCATAGAGAAATGGTTCTGGGGCTCCTCATTCTCCGCGTCCTATGCAGTTGCGTCGAGCACAGTTGCCGCCGAGGATTTTGAGCGTTTACGCAGGATTTCAAAAGGCGAAACCATGGACGCCTATCCGGTGGCGTACCTGAGTATTCGTCAGGCCACGAAGCAGAATAGCGGCGCGTTATGGCGCGCTACGCGGACATTCCTGCGCTATTCGGGTGCCAAGGATCTGCTCAGCGGCCAAGACCTGTCCAGTTACCCGTTCGCTGAACTCGAGATGGAAACCGTGCTTCCCCGAATTGACGGGCATGGCGGAGACATTCCGTACTTCCGTTCGGTGCTATCTCTCGCTCTCGCGGAGCGAGAGAGTATTCGGAAGATGCGCGCCCGTCCGGTCGCATTGCGGGGCGAAGAAGAGGCTAGTAGCGCGGCGATGAACTCACAGTTCTTCGAGCTCAACAACGGCCCGGCAGACCTGATCGCAGACCCCGAGGGCGCGCTCGCCGATCGTTTCGAGCGAATGATGGCGTCGCTCGAGGCTTCCGGAGCCGTGAGCGTTACCACTCATCTCAACGACACTGAGCCATGATGCGCACCGACGAGTGCGCCGCTGTCTCCTCGCCGAAAGCGCCGAAGTTGCCCTAGCCCGCAGCACGCCCTCGTGTTCGCAGATTGAGCACAGCGACGGAGACTGCGGTCCTCGCACCTCTCCTGGACAGGTGTCCAGTGGCGTGTTTGGATCAGGCATGCCCACCACCCCGACTGCGTACGACGTCCTTGTCATCGGCTCGGGCTTCGGCGGGTCCGTCACGGCGCTCCGACTGTCGGAGAAGGGCTACCGCGTCGGCGTGCTCGAGACCGGGCGGCGGTGGACGGACGAGGACTTCGCCAACGCCGGCTCTCGTGACGCGCTCTGGGCGCCGCGGCTGAGGATGTTCGGGCCGATGCGGATGAGCCTGCTCGGGCAGATCTCGCTGTTCAGCGCGGTCGGGGTGGGTGGCGGGTCGCTGATCTACGCCAACACCCTCTACTCCCCGCACGACGCGTTCTACGACGACCCGTCGTGGGCGGGGATCACGGACTGGCAGGCCGAGCTGGCGCCGTACTACGACCAGGCACGGCGGATGCTCGGCGTCGCCACCAACCCGCGGCTCTGGTCTGCCGACGACCTGTTGCGCGATGTCGCGAAGGACCTCGGCGTGGAGGACACGTTCCAGCCGACCGATGTCGGGGTGCTCTTCGACGAGGAAGACCCCGGCAGAGCTGTCCCCGACCCGTTCTTCGGCGGTGCCGGGCCCGAGCGCAACGGGTGCGTGCACTGCGCGCGCTGCACGACGGGGTGCCCGTTCAACGCGAAGAACACGCTGCCGAAGAACTACCTGCACCTCGCCGAGGCGGCCGACGCGGTCGTGCACGAGCTGACCGAGGTCACCGACGTCCGACCCCACCGGGGCGGCTACGAGGTCACCGCCCGCAACCCCGCACACACCAACGAGATCACGAGATTCCGCGCCGAGCAGGTCGTCTTCTCCGCCGCTGCCCGCGGCACCCAGCAGCTGCTCCACCAGCTCCGCGCCAACGGCTCACTCCCCCGCATCTCCGCGCGGCTCGGCGAGCTGTCCCGCTCCAACTCCGAGGCGATCGTCGCGGCCGTCGCGCCGGACGCGCGCGGCTTCGACCAGGGCGTCGCCATCACCTCGTCCTTCCACCCCGAGCCAGCGACGCACGTCGAGCTCTGCCACAGCAGCGCCTCCCAGGACGCGATGGCGATCATGAACGTGCCGCTGATCGACGGCGGCCCGCGCCGCGCGCTCCGCTTCCTCGGTCAGCAGGCCAGGCACCCGGTCCGGTTCCTGCGCAGCCGCCGTACCAAGGGAACGTCGCAACGCACCGTCTCCCTGCTGGTGATGCAGTCGCTCGACAACTCCCTCACCTCCTACCTCCACCGCGGCAAGCTCCGCACCCGCCAGGGCACCGGCGCACCCAACCCGTCGTGGCTCCCGCTCGCCCACGACGTCGTCCGTCGCTATGCCGCCAAGATCGGCGGCGAGCCGATGACGCTCGCCAGCGACCTGGCCGGCAAGCCTGCGACCGCGCACTACATCGGCGGCGCGGTGATCGGCCTCGACGCGGAGCGCGGGGTGGTCGACCCCTACCACCGCCTCTTCGGGTACGACGGCCTCCACGTCATCGACGGCTCGACCATCGGCGCCAACCTCGGTGTGAACCCTTCACTCACGATCACCGCGATGGCGGAGCGGGCGGTCGCGTTGTGGCCCAACAAGGGCGAGCTCGACCCGCGGCCTGCGGTCGGCACGCCGTACGAACCCCTCGAGCCCATCGCGCCCCACCATCCCGCCGTCCCCGACCACGCCCCCGCAGCGTTGCGGCTGCGGAGCACGCGGTGAGCGACGCGCTCCGCCAGCCGCGCATCGCGATCGTCGGCGCCGGCATGTCCGGCATCTGCCTCGGCGCGCTGCTCCTCGACGCCGGCATCGCGTCGTTCACGATCTTCGAGAAGGCCGAGGACGCCGGCGGCACCTGGTGCGAGAACACCTACCCCGGCATCGCGTGCGACGTCCCTTCCCGCTTCTACCAGTACTCCTTCGCGCGCAACCCCGACTGGACCCGCGTGATGGCGCCCGGCGCCGAGATCAACGCCTACCTCACGAAGGTCGCCGGCGACACGGGCGTCGACACCCACATCCGGTACGACGCCGAGGTGGCCTCGATCGACTGGGGCGACGGCTGCTGGTCGGTCACCCTGGCCGACGGCGAGCAGGCAGAGTTCGACTTCGTGGTCTCTGCGACGGGGATCCTGCACCGTCCGCGCTACCCCGACATCGCCGGCCTCGACACCTTTGCTAGCCCCTCGTTCCACTCGGCCCGCTGGGACCACGACGTCCCGCTCGACGGCCGCCGTATCGGCCTGATCGGTACCGGCTCCACCGGAGCCCAGATCGTCTGCGACCTCGCCGGCCGGGCTGGCGAGCTGACCGTCTTCCAGCGGACCCCGCACTGGGTGATGCAGATCGGCAACCCCGAGTTCTCCCGGTTCACGAAGCGGCTGCACCGCCGCTTCCCGCAACTGGACGCACTGACGTACCACGGCTGGCGGCTCTTCATCGAGTCCTTCTCCCCCGCCCTGCTGCGCCCCGGCATCGCCCGCCGGTTTGCCAGCTGGCAGATCCGGCGACAGCTGCGGCAGGTCGAGGACCCGGTCCTTCGCGCCCAGCTCACCCCCGACTTCGAGCCCATGTGTCGCCGACTGATCATCTCCATCGGCTACTACGACGCGGTGCAGCGCGACGACGTCCACGTGGTCGCGACCGCGATCGAGCGCGTCGAGCCGGACGGCGTACGCACCACCGACGGCGTCCTCCACCCCTGCGACGTGCTCGTCCTGGCCACCGGCTTCGACGCCCACGCCTACCTCCGACCGATCGCGATGACCGGTCCCGACGGCACCACGCTCGAGGAAGCCTGGGCGGCCGGCCCCCGCGCCTACCGCAGCATCGCCCTCCCCGGCTTCCCGAACTTCTTCATGTTCATGGGCCCCAACTCCCCCGTCGGCAACTACTCGCTCATCGCGATCGCCGAGGCGCAGGCCGGCCACATGCTCGAGTGGATCGGCCGCTGGCGACGCGGCGAGCTCGACACCGTCGCTCCCACGGCGGCTGCGACAGATGCGTTCTACGGCGAGGTCGCGGCGGCGATGCCCGACACGGTATGGGCCACCGGATGCACCAGCTGGTACGTCGGCGCGAGCGGGCAGGTCGAGCTCTATCCGTGGGCGCCGAAACACTTCCGGGCGTCGCTCGCCGAGATCAGGGACAGCGACTTTGTCATCACGGGGTCCAACTCCGGCTGAGCGGCAGCTGTCAGAGCGGCGTGGGCTCGTCGAACCGGGCCTGCATCCGCTCAGTCCACGTGCTCAGGACCACGGTGTCGGCCGACAGGCCCAGGGACGCCAGTTCCTTGGCGATCGGGTGTGAACCGAGCGTCAGTGACACCTCGGCACCGAAGTGCATCCCGCTGCCGCCGCCTCCCTGGGTGAAGGCCGTGACGTGCGGTCGGCCGTCGATGAGGGTGTAGGCGGCCAGCTCCATCGGCGGCATCTCGTCGGTGCCGCCCCTCGGCAGGAGGATGTCGACGACCAGCTCGCCGTCCATCGTGAGCACCCAGCGGGTGGTGGTCTCGGTGTTGGTGACGTCGATCTGCTCGACGGACTTGGGGAAGCCCCAGATCTGGTTGCCGGCAGCGCAGGTGAACGACTCGGTGACTGGGAGGTGGGTGATGAACGTGCCGTCCTCGCCGCCGCCCTCGGGACGGACGAACAGAATCGTGCCGACCTCCAGGTAGGCACCGAGGTCGTTGTCCTTGTAGTCGATCAGCGCCAGCGCGAACTGCGCACGGCCCGGCGCACTCTCGATCACCTCGAAGCCAGCAGGCGCCAGGGCTCGGGCCGCCTCGAGGTCCACGTCGAAGATGACGGTGGCATTGGAGCCGTCGCGTACGTCGACGGGCATGGTCACGGTCTGGCCAAGGATCTCGTGCGTGATGGTCACGGGCAGAAGTAGAACATGTTCTAAGTCGAACCGCGATCCTCTCGAGTCGAAAAAACTCGACTGATCCTGTTATGTCCCAAGACGTCGGTGACAGTTCTGCATCAGGACATCGGTGACACTCTGAACCACCTTGGTGGTGACACTTCTGCCCCGAGGCTTCGGCGGTGGCCGTCAACGAACCCATCGATCCTCGTGTCCGTCTCGCTGTCTCGCAGTGGCCTGACGACGCGCCGCGTGGTGCGGTCTCGACGTTCTGCACCGAGCACGGGATCTCCCGCAAGTCGTTCTACGAGCTACGCAAACGCGCGCGGACGGACGGGCCGGCCGCGGTACTCGAGCCCCGGACCCGACGGCCGCAGTCGAGCCCGTCAAAGCTGACCGACGAGGTCAAGGACCAGGCGGTGCAGGTTCGTGCGGCCCTCGAGGCGTCCGGGCTCGACCATGGGCCGATCAGCGTGCACGACAAGATGCACGCGATGGGCCTGGACCCGGTGCCGTCCACGGCGTCACTGGCCCGGATCTTCCGACAGGCCGGCGTCGCCCGACTGGAGCCGAAGAAGAAGCCTCGCTCGGCATGGCGGCGGTTCGTGTACCCCGCCCCGAACGCATGCTGGCAACTGGACGGCACCGAGTACGTCCTGACCGGCGGACGCAAGTGCGTGATCTTCCAACTCATCGACGACCACTCCCGGTTCGCCGTCGCGTCCCACGTCGCATGGGGCGAGACCGCCAAGGACGCGATCACAGTCTTCGACAAGGCCGTCGAAGCGCACGGCGTGCCCCAACGCCTGCTGTCCGACAACGGCGTCGCGCTCAACCCCTCGCGCCGCGGGATCATGGGCCAGCTCGTCGAGCACGTCTCGCGCATGGGCACCGAAGCGAWCACCGGCAAGCCCTACAAGCCGACCACCCAGGGCAAGAACGAACGCTTCCACCAGACCCTGTTCCGCTACCTCGACAAACAGCCGCTCGCCGCCTCATTGGCCGAACTGCAGGCCCAGGTCGACGCGTTCGACCACATCTACAACACCCAGCGTCCACACCAAGGGCTACCAGGCCGCGTCACTCCACTGACCGCGTGGGAGGCAACCCCGAAGACCGACGCACCGCGCCCCAAGCCGCACCTGACCTGGCTCGACCGACCCGTCCAAGCCCGACAAAGGCACCCGCAGACACCGCCGCCCGCAGACCTGCCAGCCGACACCCGCGTGAGGAAAGTGAGCTCAGCCGGGACGGTCAACGTGGACTACGTGTTCTACAAGCTCGACGTCGACCACGCCTTCAAGCAAGTCCTCGTTGTCACCAATGACGACAAGATCACCGTCACCGACTTCGACGGTGAGATCCTCGCTGAGCACACCCGACCCGCACCGGGAGTGCGATACGTCGGCAACGGCCGACCACCCGGGACCCGACCCAAAGACCCGCGAGTGTCACCGAAGTCCTGACACATCAACTGTCACCGATGTCCTGGTACAGAACTGTCACCGATGTCCTGAGACATCACAACCTCTTCCATCGCGCTCCAGGCGGCCGCCGCAGTGGCCCGGTGCGCTAGGGAGCTGGCACAGGTCCAGTGGGACGAGGTCACCGGCGAAGACGCTCTCGGCGCCGCTGGCACGATCGCCGGCGCCAGGGCGATGCTCGACGGCGCACTGCTCGGCGTGACGGGGCGACTGCAGGACACGCATGCCGCCGAAGACCTCGGCTGGGCTTCCACCAAAGACTTTCTCACCCACGTCACCGGCGGACACAAGGGCTCCGGCGGCGGCCTCGTGCGCGCGGTCGAACAGCTGCGCGACCTTCCCGCGGTCGGCGATGCCCTCGACCGCGGCCTGATCTCACTCCCCCAGGCGCGCGCCATTGCCGGCAAGGTCCTCACCCTGCCGCGTGATCCCCAGTTCCGCATTGCCGTGGCCGACCGTCTGCTCGACCTGGTCCACACCCACGGCTACGACGCCAGCGACCTTCAGCTCGCGTTCCCCGACATCGCCCGCGAGGTCGACGTCGACGGGCGCATCCTGGGCGCCGACCTGACCAGGGAGAAGCAGGAGCGCGGCGCCCACCACGCCCGCTTCCTCGCCGGCTCCCCCGACGGACTCGGTGGCGTCAACATCCGCGGTTACAGCAGCCTCGAGGAGTACGAGCTCGTCAAGGTCGCGCTGATGCCGCTGTCGGCGCCCGTCACCACCGAGCCCGGGGCCTGCGGCGGCGTACGCACGCCTCCCGGCGAGCTCCTGATCGACGAGAACGGCCACCAGACCAGCACCGCGTGCGCCGACCCGACCTGCGGCCACACCGGACGCGACCCCCGCGACCACGGCAAGCGGTTCTGGGACGCGCTCGTCGAGGCCTGCAGCCGACTCGTCGCCAGCGACCAGGTCCCCCACGACCACGGCACCACGGCACGGATCATCGTCACCATCGACCACGACAGCCTGCGCCAGAAGGTGATCGACGCGGGTCTCGCCCGCGACGGCGTCCTGCCGTCCGAGCAGAGGCTCTCCGCAACCGCCGTACGACGCCTCGCCTGCGACGCCGAGATCATCCCCGGCGTCCTCGGCACCGACGGCCAGATCCTCGACATCGGGCGCGCCAGACGACTCGTCACCGCGGCCATATGGCTCGCCCTCATCCTGCGCGACCAGCACTGCGCGTTCCCCGGCTGCACCCGCCTGCCCATCGCCTGCGACGCCCACCACATCGTCCACTGGGCCGACGGCGGTGCGACCAGCCTCGGCAACCTGATCCTGCTGTGCCGACATCACCACACGGTCATTCACCACACCCCGTGGACCGTCGTCATCGACGAAGACACCGGGAGACCGGTCTGGAGACCGCCACCCAAGATCGACGTGCGCGACCGCATCACCTACCTGCCCGCGCGGAGAGCCGCCTGAGCCACGTGAACCGGCCTCCCGTGCTGGCATGCTCTCCCGCATGAAGCTGCCGTCCCAGCGCGACCTCTTCCTCGCCACGCTCGACGCCCACCAGAAGGTCTACGAGACGTCCCGAGGGCTCGTCGGACACCGCTTGCTGATGGGGATGCCGACGTTGCTGCTGCGCACCACCGGCCGCAGGAGCGGCCTCCCCCGGACGAGCGCGCTGGTCTACGCGAAGGACGGCGCCAACCGTCTCGTCGTCGGCTCCAACGGCGGCGCCCGTCGCGACCCGGCCTGGATCCTCAACCTGGAGGCTGACGGGGACGTCGAGTTCCAGGTCGGTGTCCGCAAGAGCGCCGGCACGGCCCGGACAGTACGGACCGACGACCCGGACTACGAGCGGATGTTCGCGCTCTGCAACAAGGCCAACCGGGGCACGTTCGCGCAGTACCGCAAGCGGACGACGCGGCCGCTGCCGATCGTGGTGCTGGCACCTCGCTGAAGTCTGAGGTGGGCGGGGGGGTCTCGAGACGGTCGCTGCGCGACCTCCTCGACCAACGGGGGCGTCGCTGCGCGACCTCCTCGACCAACGGGCGGCGTTGCTGCGCGACCTCCTCGACCAACGGGCGGCGCCGGTTGCGAGATCCAGAGCCGGGTACAGCCTGACAATGACCAACGAAAGCGCGATCACCGTCCAACGAGAGATTCCCGCGTCGTCCAAGGCCATCTTCGACGTACTCACCCTCCCTGCGCGGCACCCGGAGCTGGATGCGTCCGGGTTCGTGCGCAGCGACGATCGCACCGACCGCATCACCGAGGTGGGCCAGACCTTCCGGATGAACATGGCGGGCGACCACATGGGTGGCGAGTACCAGACCGACAACCTGGTCACCGGGTACGACCCCGACAAGCTGGTGGCGTGGAAGACCGCGCCGGCCGGCCAGGAGCCCCCGGGCTGGGAGTGGTTGTGGGAACTCAAGGCCCAGGGACCCGACAGCACCGAGGTGACGTTGACCTATGACTGGTCGAACGTCGAGCCGGAGTTCCTGAAGAAGATCTCGTTCCCGCTGGTTCCGAAGGCTGCGCTCGAGGACTCGCTGGGCCTGTTGGCCAGCGCTGTCAGCTAGCCAGTTCTGACGCAGCAGCGGGTCGGGCACACGTCACGGGTGCCCGACCCGCTGCGCTGTTGCGCGCCTCTCGACCGCCGCGCCGGCACGAATCGCGCGCGGGATCTCAGCGACCTCGTCGACCAGAGCACTGAGGCGAGCCAGGTCCCCGGCCGTCGCCGGCGAGTCCAGGGTCACTGAGTAGGCGATGCCGGTCGAGCACCAGTCGTCGTCGAAGCCGCCATCAGCCTCGACCGCGACGCCGAGGATCTCGATCCCGAGCTTCTCCGCCTCACGGTAGGTGTCGTTGAGGACGCAGAGGGCCACCGACAGGTGGAGCAACTGCGCGCCGTTGCCAGCCGGGCTGGCCACGACACCCTCATCGGTCCAGGTGTGGTGCAGCACGACACCTTCCGGGGCGCGAAGGGTGCCGGCGGTAGCGCGCACACCGAGAGGTGAGAGGTTCATACGCAGATCTTGCCCACCGAGAGCTCGCAGATCGAGGAGCCCGGCAGAGATGGGTCAGGTCTGATCGGTCTGGTCGAGGCGCGTGCACCCCTCAGACGGTCGGGACAGTCCCCCCGTCGATCACGTACTCGGCTCCCACGATGGCCGAGGCGCGGTCGGAGACCAGGAAGCCGACCAGGTCGGCGATCTCCTGGGTGCTGGCGAACCTGCCGAGCGGGACCCCGCCGAGGGAGTCGAAGATGCTCTGCTTGGCCTCGTCGCGCGTCATCCCGGTGCCGTCCGCGATGCGGTCGACGAAGTCCTCGTAGGCCTCCGTCTGGATCCCTCCCGGGCTGATGGTGTTGACCCGTACGCCGCGGGGGGCCAGCTCGTTCGCGAGGCCCTTGCTGTAGGTCCGCAGCGCGGCCTTGGCCGACGCGTACGGCAGCGACGCCTCGTAGAGGGGCATCTCGCGCTGGATGGATCCGACGTGCAGCACGACCGCCGACCCGGATTCCACCATGGCCGGGAGGAGTGCTCGGTCGAGCCGCACCGCCCCGAGGAGGTTCAGGTTCAGCTCGACGAGCCACTGCTCGTCAGTGATGACAGCGAACCCGCCGGGCGGTGTCGAGGAGCCGCCGACCACGTGCACCAGGATGTCCAGCGCACCGTGCTCGCCGATGCGGGCAGCCACGGCCTCCGCGCCCTCGGCCGTCGAGGTGTCGGCCTCGATGAAGCGGTCGGGGCGGTCGTACCCCGCGGGCATGGTCCGAGC
The DNA here is from genome assembly GCF_001428565.1 of Nocardioides sp. Root190. GTDB lineage: Bacteria > Actinomycetota > Actinomycetes > Propionibacteriales > Nocardioidaceae > Nocardioides. The sequence goes on from NZ_LMIA01000013.1 coordinate 292,773, forward strand.
GGACGCCCAGACGTCGGCGCCCATCTCCCGGAGCCGGTCGACCACGGCCCTGCCGGCGCCCTTCGAGCCTCCGGTGACCAGTGCCCGGCGACCGTCGAGGTGGTCGCGATTCTCGTGTGTCATGTGTATCTCCTCGTCGTGATGTGATGCCGGTCAGGGGACGACGATGTCGATGCGCTCGATCCGCTCGCCGTCGAGCACGAACCGGTAGTCCAGGTCCGCGGTCCCACCCGGGAAGTCGCCCTCGAGGTGGTGGCCGACCACCCAGGTCTCGCCGTCGCGACGTACGCCGGTGATCTGGGTGGTGAAGGTGAACTCCGCTCCCGCCTCGATGACGAAGCGACGGAGGCCGTCCTCGCCGCTGAAGGACTCGCCGACATCGGAGATGACGGCTCCGGGGCTCAGCCGGGCCAGGGCTGCGTCAGCGTCGCGTGCTTCCTGGGCGTCCAGGTAGGTGCGGATCGTGGTGGGCAGCTGGGCGGTGTGGGTGGTGGTGTCCATGTGCTCGAGCCTGGGCACTCGGGCGGCGGGAGGGTCAAGGGCTGGTGTCTCCCCCAGGGGGAGAGTGCAGACTGCACCCATGTTGGCGATCGGTGAGTTCTCGCGCTTGACGCACCTCAGCATTCGCACGCTGCGGCGCTACCACGAGGGAGATCTGCTCGAGCCGGAGCTGGTGGATGCGTCCAGCGGCTACCGCTACTACTCGGTCGACCAGATCCCCACGGCGCAGGTGATCCAGCGGCTGCGCGAGCTCGACGTCCCCCTTGCCGACGTACGACGCATCCTGGGTGCGTCCGACCCTGACCAGCGAGCGGCGCTCGTCGCCGAGCACCTCGTACGTCTGGAGGCCGAGCTGGCGCGCACCCGCGTGGCCGTCAGCTCGTTGCGACGGCTCCTGGCGCCGGCGCCACCGCCGCTGCAGGTCGAGCTGCGCGCGGAGCCCGAGGTGACCGTCGCCGCCGTTGAGGACGAAGTGGGCGCTGACGACGTCGGCGCCTGGTTCGCCGGCGCGATGGCCGAGCTGGAGGCAGCGCTCGGCCCGTCCACCGACGCCGGTCCGCCCGGCGGCCTCTACGACAACAGCCTCTTCGAGCACGGACACGGACGCCTCCTGCTCTACCGCCACTCCCCCGAGCCTCCCCGGCGCGGACGGGTCCGTCCGGTCCGGCTGCCCGCCGTCGAGCTCGCCGTCACCATCCATCACGGTGAGCACGATGGCGCCGACGTGACCTACGGCCAGCTCGGCTCCTGGGTCGTCGCGAATGCCCTGACCGTGGCGGGACCCGTGCGGGAGCGCTACCTCGTCGGTCCGCGTGACACCGATGACAGCGCCGCGTGGCGCACCGAGATCGGCTGGCCGGTGTTCCGCATGGCCACCGACCTCACCTGACCCTTGCTCCGGGACAGCATTTCGCGAGTGATGTCGAGATCGACCGGCTCCGTTCGACGTGGTGGTGACATCCACCTGGAGGAAATATGCGCAACCTGGTCCTGTACACCCTGATCTCCCTCGACGGCGTCGCTGAGGAGCCCGGCAACTGGATGTTCGAGGCCGACGAGGACGTGTTCCGAAATCTCTCCTCCGTCGTCGGCGCGCAGGACGAGCTCCTCCTCGGTCGCGGCACCTACGACTACTGGGTCGACTACTGGCCGACCTCCGATGTCCAGCCGTTCGCGGACTTCATCAACACGGCCCCCAAGCACGTCTTCACCTCGCGCCCCCTCACCGGCGAATGGGAGCAGGCCATCGCGGTCACCACGCCGGTCCCGGCGTACGTCGAGCAGCTGAAGTCGCAGCCGGGAGGAGACATCGGCGTCCACGGCAGCATCACCCTCGCTCAGACCCTGCTCGCAGAGGACCTCGTCGATCGACTCGAGCTGGTTGTCGTGCCGACCCTGGCCGGCGCCGGCCGGCGCCTCTTCACCGATAGCGCCGAGCCGACCAGATTGACCCTGACCAAAGCGGAGTCATCGCCCACCGGCTGCCTGTTCCTGAGCTACGAGCGGGCCGCGCGTTCCTGAGACGCGCCACCAAGGTGAGCCGGACCGACGTCGTCAGGAAGACTGCGAGTGCCCGCTGTCATCGGCTCGCCAGGTCTCGAGACGGTCGCTGCGCGACCTCCTCGACCACCGGGGCGGGCGCTACCTCCGGACGACGCGGATGGACACCGCCTTCGAGACCTTCATCGTCCGCGCGTCCCCGGCGTACGCGACGACGGCGCGGAAGGTGCCGGGCTTGCGGAAGGCGGGGAGGCGGACGGTGACCTTGCCGCCGCTCAGCCGGCCGGCGTACGTCTTGCCCAGCACCGTCACCCGGACCACGCCCGACGGCGCGAAGCCGGCGGCGCGGACGGCGACGACGACGGTGGGGCGCGTCTTGCGCTTCACGATCTTCGAGGGCTGCACGACGACTGCCATCGTTGAGACGGCCTTGGCCACGACGACCTTGCCGACGGTGCTGTTGCTCGGCAGGACGGTGGGGCTGCCGAGGTAGCGGGCCTGGACGGTGCGGGTGCCGACGGTGCTGAACGGGCCGACCTTGGCGCTCGCCCTGCCGTCCACCACGGCGACAGTCGCCTTCTTCACACCAGCAACCCAGATCTCCGCCTGGCCGTCGACTTCGGTCTCGGGGGTGGTCTCACCAGCGGTGACGGCCACGGTCACGACCGAGCTTCCGCTGCCGGCGCGGATCGTGGTCGGCTTGATGAGCATCGTGGTCGTCGACGCGACCGGGTCCGGGACCTCCGGCTCGACGCCGGCCCTGATCCGGATGGTGCGGAAGTCGACGGCGTCGAGGAAGCTGCGGTTCTCCAGGCCGATGAAGCCGTTGGCCGGCACCGCGCCCGCGAAGCTGTTGACCAGCTCGCCGTTGAGCCGCACGACCACACCCGTCGGGGTCACCTCGATCCGGTAGGTGTTCCACTCCCCCACACCCCGCACCGCGGCGGACAGCGCCGCCGCGTCGGCCGGCACCTGCGCGCCGCCAGCGGGCTCGATCACGCCGGTGTCGTCAGCGCCGATCCTGATCCGGACTCCGCCGGTCGGCGTCGCGCCGCGGGTCGAGGAGCCGAGATGGATGCTCGAGTCGTCGTTGGAGTCGTTGCGCCGCCAGTCCACCTCGAGCGTGTACGGCGCCACCTGCTGCTGCGTGAACCAGGTGGCTCCCGCGCCGCGGATGCTGCGGATGGTGCAGTCGGTCTGGCGACCGAAGCCGCCCGCGCCGGCCTTGCGCCAGCCGTCGAAGGTCGCGAACGTGCCGTCGAACAGGCTCGTCCACCCCTCACCGGGCGCCGTCGCGACGCACGGGTCCGGGGTGGCACCGCCGACCTGGATCGCGTCGAAGTTGAGCCGGCAGAGGTCGATCCCGCGGTCGCACTGGATCGCGAGGGTGTTCTGCCCCTCGACCAGCGTCACCTGGGTCGACGCGAACTGCCACGCCTCCCAGTCACCGAAGCTCGTCATCGGGTAGGCCACCTGCTGCCGCGCGCCGTTGGCGAGCAGGCCCATCGAGCGGGTGACGTTCTCCTCGGCGCTGAGCGGCCCGGCGGCGTACCTGATGTGGACCGGGTACACCCCCGCCGCCGGCGCGGTGAACGTCATCGTCGAGGTCATCCCGGTCTCACGGAACGTGTAGGAGCCCGTGCCGGAGAAGTTGCCGTGGTCGCCGGAGTTGAGCGCCGGTCCCCCGCTGATCGCGCCGTCCTCGACCTCGAGCCACGCGATCACCTCGTCCCCCGGGGCCACCGCCGCGCCGGCCGGCGCGAGGGGCGAGGCGGTCGCTGCGAGCAGCGAGGCGACGGCGGCTGCGGTCGCCACCAGGGTCCGGGAGAGGGCACTCATGCTCGGAAGATATGGCGGAGGTCACATCACAGTCAAGAACCATGTCCACGTTCATGAATCATATGGCCCCAAAGTTCACGTCCTCGAACCATCGTCGGACGCTCGGAGGCACCCTCTAGGGTCGACGCAGGACCATCGAGGAGGACACGTGGCGTCGTACACGACCAAGGGCAAGGCGTTCGACCGGGACATGAACTACATCCCCGACCGGATCACCCGCGAGCCGGGCCGCAGCCAGGACCCGTACGCCGGCAGGGAGCTCGAGGCGCCGACCTGGCCGGTCGAGCCGGGCCGCTACCGCCTGGTCGCGGCGCGCGCATGCCCCTGGGCCAACCGGGCGATCATCGTGCGCCAGCTGCTCGGCCTGGAGGACGTCATCTCGATGGGCCTGACCGGCCCCACCCACGACCCCAGCAGCTGGACCTTCGACCTCGACCCCGGTGGTGTCGACCCCGTCCTGGGCTACGAGCGGATCCAACAGGCGTACTTCGCCCGCTACCCCGACTACCCGCGCGGCATCACCGTCCCTGCGATGGTCGACGTGCCGACGAAGGCCGTCGTCACCAACGACTTCCCGTGGATCACCCACGACTTCTACTTCGAGTGGCGCGACCACCACCGCCCCGACGCGCCGGACCTGTGGCCCGAGGACTGCCGCGAGGAGATGGAGGAGGTGATGAAGCGCGTCTTCACCGAGGTCAACAACGGCGTCTACCGCTGTGGGTTCGCCGGCTCGCAGGACGCGTACGACGCGGCGTACGACCGTCTCTGGACCGCGCTGGACTGGCTCGAGGAGCGCCTCACCGACCGGCGCTACCTGATGGGCGAGCGGATCACCGAGGCCGACGTCCGACTGTTCACGACGCTGGCGCGCTTCGATCCCGTCTACCACGGCCACTTCAAGTGCAACCGCAACAAGCTGGTCGAGATGCCGGCGCTGTGGGGCTACGCGCGCGACCTGTTCCAGACGCCCGGCTTCGGCGACACGATCGACTTCGAGCAGATCAAGCAGCACTACTACGTCGTCCACAAGGACATCAATCCCACCGGGATCGTGCCGAAGGGGCCGGAGCTGGAGAGCTGGACAAGCGCTCACGGGCGCGAGCGCCTCTGACCCAGCGGCGACCCAGCGGCGACTCAGAGCTCGCCGACCCGCTTCATCACCGGGGTGGCGAGCGTGCCGTGGATGAAGACCGACGCCACCACGGTGAAGGCGATCGTCGACCACATCCAGTCCGAGCCCAGGCTCGGGACCTCCCCGGCCGCGTAGGCGATGTAGTAGACCGAGCCGACCCCGCGCACGCCGAAGAATGCGACCGCCCAGCGCTGTCGGCCGGTCAGTGACGAGGTCGAGCCCACGAGGGACAGCGCCCCGGCGATCGGGCGGATCACGAGGATGAGCGCCAGCCCGATCAGCACACTGCGCCAGTCGAGGTGCTCCAGGAGGCCACGGCTCAGGGCGATGCCCAGCACCAGCAGGAGCAGCAGCGTGAGCAGGCGCTCCAGCCGCTCGGTCACCTCGTGCATCGCCGCGTGGTAGTCGTGCGAGCGCTCCGCCGAGCGGAACGTCACCGCACACACGAAGACCCCCAGGAAGCCGTAGCCGCCCAGTGCCTCCACCAGGCCGTACGCCGTCACGAGCGCCGCGAGCGAGGTCAGCGCCTCGCCCCGCTCCGCGACCCTCAGCGATCGGCTCGACGAGCGGAAGGCGACCTTCGCGAGCGCCCAGCCGACCGCCCAGCCCACGGCGACACCGATGACGACCTTGCCGATCGCGAACCACCCCACCCAGTGCGCCCAGTCCGAGAGGGCGGTGTGGCCGGCGGCGACCATGATCGCGAGGTGGACGAACGGGAAGGCGAGGGCGTCGTTGAGTCCCGCCTCGCTGGTCAGCGTGAACCGCACCTCGTCGGGCTCGTCGACCTCGTGGTTCCCCGTCTGCGGGCCGGCGACCTGGACGTCGGAGGCGAGCACGGGATCGGTCGGCGCCAGGGCAGAGCCGATGAGGAGTGCCGCGCCGGCCGTGAGCCCGACGGCGACACCGAGGAGCGCGACGGCGGCGATGCAGAGCGGCATGGCGATGCCGATCACCCGCCACGTCGTCCCCCAGGTTGCCCACGAGGCGCGCTTGAAGAGGTTCAGCGGACGGTCCAGCGCGAGACCCACGCCCATCAGCGCGACGATCACGACCAGCTCGGTCACGTGCTCGATGAGCGCGCGGTTCTCCAAGGGGTCGAGCGGCATGCCGTCCGGCAGCGGGGTCAGGCCGACCACGAACCCGACAGCGACCAGCACCATCGGCGAGGACACCGCCCACTGGCGGAGCAGGACAGGCAGCACGATCGCGAGGAGCAGGCTGACACCGACGACGAGGTAGACGAGGTCGGCGGTCACCTCCGGGTGCTACCCGATCCGGCTGGGTTCATCGGACGAGGCGCCTTGCCGTTGGTCGAGGAGGCCGCCGCCCGTTGGTCGAGGAGGCCGCCCGCGGCCGTCTCGAGACCCGGCGGGACGGTGCACCTGCCCGACCGGGCAGGTTCCGGCACCGGAGCGGGAGGTCTCGAGACGGTCGCTGCGCGACCTCCTCGACCAACGAGAGGGTTCCGGCACCGGAGCGGGAGGTCTCGAGACGGTCGCTGCGCGACCTCCTCGACCAACGGGTCAGAGGGTGGCGGGGTCGACCTCGTTGAAGAGCTGGTCACCGCTGGCCAGGAGGTCCAGTACCGGGCCGACCTTCGGGAGCTCATGGGTGAGGAAGTAGCGGCCGGCGGCCCGCTTGCCGTCGTAGAACGCGCCCTCCTTGCCGTGCGCGGCCAGCATCTGCTCGAGCCAGATCCAGGCGACGACCACATGACCGGCGGCCTCGAGCCCGTAGGTCGCATTGGCCAGCGCCACCCGCGGGTCGCCCGAGGACCACGCGGCAGCGACGGCCTGCACCAGTGACTCCAGCCCACCGGCGAGCCGGAAGGCGTGCTCGCGCATCGTCGCGTCGGCATCGCCCGCGCGCGCGATCGTGTCGTCGATCGCGTCCTTCAGCAGCTGGAGACCGCGACCGCCGTCGAGGACGAGCTTGCGCCCGAGGAGGTCCTGGGCCTGGATCCCGTGGGTGCCCTCGTGGATCGGGTTGAGCCGGTTGTCGCGATAGAGCTGCTCGACGCCGTACTCACGCGTGTAGCCGTAGCCACCGTGCACCTGGATCGCGAGGTCGTTCGCCGCGAGGCACCACTGGGAGGGCCAGCTCTTCACGATCGGAGTGAGTACGTCGAGCAGCGCGCCCGCCTGTTCGCGCACCGCCGGGTCGGGGTGAGTCTCCTGGTCGTCGAGCAGGAGCGCGGCCTTCAGCACCAGCGCGAGCCCGCCCTCGACGTAGGACTTCGAGGCGAGCAGCATCCGACGCACGTCGGCGTGCTCGACGATCGGGATCGGCGCGGCCGCCGGGTCCTTCGCGCCGAGCGGTCGGCCCTGGACGCGATCCCGCGCGTAGGCGAGGGCACGGCGGTAGCCGGTGTAGCCGAGCGCGACAGCACCCGCCCCGACACCGATCCGCGCCTCGTTCATCATGTGGAACATGACGGTGAGGCCGCGGCCCTCCTCGCCCACCAGCTCCCCCACGGCGCCGGACGAACCGCCCGGCAGGTGGGTGCCCTCACCGAAGTTGAGGACCGTGTTGACGGTGCCCCGGAAACCCATCTTGTGGTTGATGCCGGCGAGCGTGACGTCGTTGCGTTCGCCGCGGGTGCCGTCGGCAGCCACGACGTACTTCGGTGTCGCGAACAGCGAGAGCCCCTTCACCCCGGCCGGCGCACCTTCCACCCGCGCCAGCACCAGGTGGACGATGTTCTCGCCCAGCTCGTGGTCGCCGCCGGAGATCCACATCTTGTTGCCGAAGAGCCGGAACGTCCCGTCGGGCTGGCGCACTGCCCTGGTCGCGACGTCCGCGAGCGAGGAGCCGGCCTGCGGCTCGGACAGGCACATCGTCCCGAACCAACGCCCCTCCAGCATCGGCGGCACGAAGCGCGCGACCTGCTCGGGTGAGGCGTGGGAGAGGAGGAGGTTGGCGTTGGCCATGGTGAGCATCGGGTAGCCCGAGCTGGAGACGTTCGCCGCCTGGAACCACGCGAAGCAGGCCTGCTGCACGACTCGAGGGACCTGGATCCCGCCGACGTCGGCGTCCATCGCGGCCGAGATCAGGCCGGCGTCCGCGAACGCCTTCAGCGCTGCGGCGACCTCGGGAATGATCGTGACCGTCTCGCCGTCGAACTGCGGCTCGTTCTCGTCGCTGAGCGCGTTGTGCGGGGCGAAGTGCTCCGCAGCCAGCGTCGCGGAGACGTCGAGCACGGCGTCGAAGGTGTCGCGCGAGTGCTCCACGAAGCGCTCGCGCGAGGTGAGCGAGGAGACCTCGAGCCACTCGTGGAGCAGGAACTCGACGTCGCGACGGGACAGGAGCAGGTCGGGGTCCATCACTGCTGCTGGGCGCGGGCGACCAGGCGCTGACCGAGCAGTCCGGCCTGCTGCGTCGAGAGCAGGCTCGTCTGCTGCTCGATGAGCCGCATCAGCGCACCATCGGCGCGCTGCACCTCGCTCGACTGCATCAGGATCGTGCCGGAGCCGGTGAAGTCGAACTGGCGCTCCTCACCCGACTCCCGGCCGAACATGCCCTGCAGCATCGCGCCGAGCGAGGCGGTCATCCACTGCGCGTCGTAGTGGTGCGACGGCGAAGGGCAGTCGGCCCAGCCGAGCAGCGACTCCGGGTCGGCTCGGAACGGCGGCTCCACGAAGATCACCGGCCCGTTGGACGACGCGAGGAACTTGCCGGTGCCGAGCAGGGTGACGAAGCCCGGGACGATGGACTGCTTGAGCTCCAGCCCCGTCTCGAAGCCCATCAGGTTGGTCGCCCGGATCGTGAGGTTGCCGTCCTCGAGGTCGAAGGACTGCACGTCGTACCCGCGATCGGCGACGACGAGCTTGCCCTGACCCTCGGCGACCACCCAGTCCTGGATGTAGATCGGCGAGGAGAAGCGGCCGGCGATGAAGCCGTCGCGGCTGGCCCAGGCGGCGACGCCGTCGAAGTTGACGTTGCCGTAGTAGGCGATCATCGCGCCCTTCGACACGAACCACCGACCGTTGAGGTCGATGGAGAACGCGTAGGCATTGACGTTGTCGTTGGCCGGAAGGCTCTGGGCGTCCCAGGTCTGCATCGGTGCTCCCCTCTCAGAACTTCTGCTCGCTGGCCTGGACGAAGACCGTCCCCTGCCCGGTCAGCTTCAGCTGGAACGCCTCACCCGAGCCCCGGCCGACGGCGTCGCGCCAGCCGACCTTGGCGGAGAGGTCGACCGAGATGTTGCCGACGTGGCCGACGTAGGCCTGGGGGTCGACCGACACGCCCTCGCCCGCCACCTGGATCGGGTAGGTGCCGCCGTGCGAGAGCAGGGCCACGGCCCCGACCCCGGACACCTTGGTCGTGAAGAGGCCCTGGCCGGTCATTGCACCACGCACCGCGGCCCGCATGCCGCCCTGCCCGATGAACTCGACACCCGTCTGCAGGGTCGCGTCGTGGGCGAGCAGCCGGTCGGCCTCGCAGGTGAGCGGGCCGGTGCCGTCGAGCTGGACCACGGTGACGTAGAGACCCTGGAAGCCGTAGAGCACCTGGCCGGTGCCCTCGGTCGCCATCATCGGGTTGGACTCGCCCGAGAGCGCCGCGCCGACGAATCCGCCGACCCCGCCACCCTGCCCTGCGACCGGGCGGAAGGTCACGGCGCCGGTGTAGCCGAGCATCGCCCCGCGACGCGCGATCACGGCCGTCCCCTGCGCGACGTTGGCGCGCACCACCTTGGCGTTGACCTGTTCGAAAGCCATCGTCGTCACCTCTCCGCGGGCTGGATGAGGACGGTGCCGGCACCGTCGAAGCGGAGGCTGAACGGCTCGCCGGTGCCCTCGCCGACCAGCGACTTCCAGGACACCCCCGAGACGAGGTTCATCGTCATCTGGCCGAAGGACGCCACGAACGCATCAGGATCGACGACCACCGGGACACCCGGCTGGACCCCCAGCGCGATCAGCGGACCGTCGGAGGTGATCGCCACCTGGCCCTGCCCCGTCACCGTGGTCGTCGCCAGGCCCTGGCCGCTCGTCATGCCCTGCAGGCCGGCGAACTTCACGTCGAGCGTGAGGCCGCCGGTGACGGCCAGGATGTGCTCGGACTCGACGGCGAGGGTGTCGCCGGTCAGGTCGATGACGCTCACGTCCATCGCATCGACCGCGAACGTGACCCGTCCGGACCCGACGCACTCCATCAGCTTGATCGACTCGCCCGAGACCTTCTGCTTCAGCGCGGCCTTGAAGCCGCCACCGCCGCCCATGCCGGCGTGCTTGAAGTCGACGTTGCCGGTGTAGGCGACCATCGAGCCGGAGGCGGCCCTGATCGTCTCACCGGCGAGGTCGGCGTGGAGGAGCCGCTTGTCCGCGGTCAACGTCACCATGCGGGACAACCTATCGAGCCGACGTGACGTCTGCGCTACATCGCGGCCAACGGCGGTTCGGCGGCGGTCACGATGCCCAGCACCTCGGTGGTCGGACCGAGCCACATGCCGCCGCGGTCCCAGCGCAGGACCGCCCGCCCGAAGCGGAGGTCGAAGACCCCCACCACCGCCTGCTCCCCCGCCCGGACGAGTACGACGTCGCCGCGCACCGGACGGCGGCCCGACTCGGTCGCCGTCACCTCCGTGCCGGCCGGCAGGCCACGGGCCGCCAGGGCATCGGTGGTGATCCGGTGGGGCAGGGCGCCGATCACGGCGGGCCCGCGGACAGCGCGGGTCGATCGCGACGGACGCACCGACGGGCGGTCGGGGCCAGTGGCGCCGTCCCCGGGGACCTCGAACGGCAGGACGGCCTGGCCGTCATCCGCCGGTCGTTCCGAACGCATGTTCGAAGGGTAGCGCAAGGCGAACCCGTGCACACCGCCACGACTTCCGCCGGGACGCCTCGCTTTATGGCTTATCTCGATAGTGTTACTACACCAATGACGACGAAGGAGTCACCATGACCGCCACCACCAGCAGCCGCCTCAACGACGTCGACATCGAAGCCGTCGGCGGACTCGTCCAGGCCATCCAGGCCGACCCCGCGAAGGCGCAGACCACCTGGGCCGCGCACGTCACCTGGAAGGGCGCCTTCGCCTCCGAGTCCCGCGTCCGCGGCTTCGAGCCGACGCAGTCCGACGAGCCCGCAGGACTGGGCGGCGCCGACTCGGCCGCCAACCCGGTCGAGCAGCTCCTCGGGGCGCTCGGCAACTGCCTCGCCGTCGGGTACGCCGCCAACGCGACCGTCGCCGGCATCGAGCTGAAGGACCTCAAGGTCGACCTCAAGGGTGACGTCGACCTCCACGTCTTCCTCGGCCTGGGCGAAGGTCACGCCGGGTTCTCCGGCATCGAGGCGACGGTCACCATCAACTCCCCCGCGTCCCGCGAGGAGCTGGAGTCGCTGCACGCCAAGGTGCTCGCGAGCTCGCCGGTCGGCCACACCCTGCGCACCGCCGTACCCGTGGACATCACCCTCGCCTGACCCCCCGCCACCCCGCCACCCCGTTGGTCGAGGAGGTCGCGCAGCGACCGTCTCGAGACCCGGCGAGACGGTGCACCCACGGTGCCGTGGTCGAGTACCGGCACCGCGGCCAGAGGTCTCGAGACGGCCGCGGGCGGCCTCCTCGACCAACGAGCGGCCCCTCCATCGTTGGTCGAGGAGGTCGCGGAGCGACCGTCCACCCCGTTGGTCGAGGAGGTCGCGCAGCGACCGTCTCGAGACCCGGCGAGACAGTGCACCCACGGTGCCGTGGTCGAGTACCGGCACCGCAGCCAGAGGTCTCGAGACGGCCGCAGGCGGCCTCCTCGACCAACGAGCGGCCCGTCCAGCGTTGGTCGAGGAGGTCGCGCAGCGACCGTCTCGAGACCCGGCGAGACGGTGCACCCACGGGTGCCGTGGTCGAGCTCCGGCACCGCAGCCAGAGGTCTCGAGACGGCCGCGGTCGGCCTCCTCGACCAACGGGGCCGCGGGCCTCCTCGACCAACGGGGCCGCGGGCGGCCTCCTCGACCAACGAGGACGCGGCTACTTCAGGCGCTTGCGGACCAGCCATGCGAGCCCGAGGGCGGCCGCGCCGGCGGCGACCAGGCCGGGCCGGTTCTGCCAGCGGGCGTACTCCTCGCTCACCTGCGGCCAGGCCTGGCCGATCGCGAGCGCGGCGTCCTCGGGTGTGGCCTCGAGGCCGTCGACCGAGACGGGTGTCCCGAAGACGATGCGCACCTTGCGGGGCAGCGGCCACCGGCGCTTCTCGGTGCCGGTGATCGTGGCGGGCACGATCGGGGCGCCGGCCTCGATGGCGAACCGGGCGGCGCCGCGTTTCGGCGCACCCAGGCCCTCCTCGCGCACCCGCGTCCCCTCGGGGAACAGCGCCAGCGCGTCACCGCGGCGCAGGATCGCGCGGGCCGTCTCGAGCGCTTCGACGTCGGACGCACCGCGCCGCACCGGGAACGCGCCCAGGCGCAGGAAGATGCCGGCCATCGGGCCCTCGAAGTGCTCGGCCTTGCCCATGAAGTGCACCGGTCGCCGCAGCACGATGGCGACGAAGAACGGGTCCCAGAAGCTCTTGTGATTGGGCACGATCACGACCGGCCCCTTCTTCGGGACGTTCTCCTTGCCGGTGGCCGTGAAGCCGCACACCACCCGAAGGACCAGCGCCGCGGCGTACTTCACCAGCAGGTACAGCGGGCCGCTGACGCCCCGCTCGCGGGCGATCCGGTGCGCTTCCTCGTTGCTCAGACCCATCTCGCCATCGTGGCAGCCACGGGGCGGGGACGACAGCAGTCACGACGGCGGAGTTGGCACCAACTGCCATATGTCATGCTTGTCACGTGACTTGGTTGACTTATGAGCGGGAGCCCCGATGACCGACCACTCCTACGGCTTCCGCACGCGTGCGATCCACGCCGGCAACATCCCCGACGCAGCGACCGGGTCGCGCGCCCTGCCGATCTACCAGTCAGCTGCCTTCGTCTTCGACGACACCGCCGATGCCGCGGCCCGCTTCGCCCTGCAGAAGTACGGCAACATCTACTCCCGGCTGGCCAACCCCACGGTCGCGGCGTTCGAGGAGCGGGTCGCCAGCCTCGAGGGCGGACTCGGGGCGGTCGCCACGGCGTCGGGCATCAGTGCCGAGTTCATCACCTTCGCCTCGCTGGTCGGCGCCGGCGACCACATCGTCGCCTCCGCCCAGCTCTACGGCGGCTCGGTGACCCAGCTCGACCTGACCCTGCGCCGCTTCGGCGTCGAGACGACCTTCGTCACCGACACCGATCCCGCCGCCTACGCCGCCGCCATCACCGATCGCACCAAGCTGGTCTTCGCCGAGACCGTCGCCAACCCCTCCGGCGACATCGCCGACATCGAGGGACTGGCCGAGGTCGCCCACGCCGCGGGCGTGCCGCTCGTCATCGACTCGACCATCCCCACGCCGTACCTCAATCGCCCCTTCGACTGGGGCGCGGACATCGTCATCCACTCGGCGACGAAATTCCTCGGCGGCCACGGCACCACCCTCGGTGGCGTGGTCGTGGAGTCGGGTCGCTTCGACTGGTCGCAGCCGCGGTTCCCGCTGTTCACCGAGCCGGTTCCCCACTACAACGGGCTCACCTGGTGGGGGAACTTCGGCGAGTACGCCTTCCTCACCCGGCTGCGCTCCGAGCAGCTGCGCAGCATCGGCCCGGCGCTTCCCGCCCAGTCCGCATGGCTGCTCGCCCAGGGCATCGAGACCCTCCCCCTGCGCGTGCAACAGCACGTCGACAACGCGCGCACCGTCGCCCAGTGGTTGTACGACGACCCGCGGATCGAGTTCGTCAACTGGGCGGGCCTCCCCGACCACCCGCACCACGAGCGGGCACAGAAGTACCTCCCGCTCGGACCGGGCAGCGTCTTCAGCTTCGGCATCCGCAAGGGTCGCGCCGCGGGTCAGCGCTTCATCGAAGCACTCGACCTGGCGAGCCACCTCGCCAACATCGGCGACGCCAAGACGCTGGTGATCCACCCCGCCTCCACGACCCACTCCCAGCTGAGCGAGGAGAAGCTCGCCGCTGCCGGCGTCGAGCCCGGACTGGTCCGGATCAGCGTGGGCATCGAGGACGTGGACGACATCATCTTCGACCTCGACCAGGCCCTGACCGCCGCCCTGAAGGACGACTGATGACCGCGACCATCCCGCAGCTCGCCACCGAGCCCTCGGCCAAGGAGCGGCTGGCGATCCTGCAGGCCGCCAGGTCGGTCGCGATCGTCGGCTTCTCCCCCAACGTCGCGCGGGCGAGCTACTTCGTGGCGACGTACCTGCGTCAGGACACCGACTACCAGCTGTACTTCGTCAATCCCGTGGCGGCCGGCCAGGAGGTGCTGGGCCACACCGTGCACGCCTCGCTCGCCGACCTGCCGGAGGTGCCCGACGTCGTCGACGTGTTCCGCAAGGCATCCGACCTGCCCGGGATCGTCGACGAGGTGGTCGCCATCGGGGCGCCCGTGCTGTGGGTGCAGCTCGGCATCATCAACGACGCCGCGACCGCCGACGCCAGGGCTCGCGGGCTGACCACGGTGACGGATCGCTGCATCAAGATCGAGCACGCCCGCTTCCACGGAGGACTGCACCTCGCGGGCTTCGACACGGGCCGGATCACCGCGCGCAAGTCGTTGCGCTGACACACACCCGACGGTCCGCTCGGACCGGAGCGTGGACCCCGTTGCCCAATACTTGAGTGACTAACTAGTCTTACAACTGATTCATCCCACCCTCTCCCCAGGAGCACTGCCATGACTGAAACCGCAACCGCAGACAACGGCGTCAACGTCGAGGCCCTCCTCGGCGCCCGCGGCGCGATCACCGAGACGCCGGACCTCGCGCAGTTCACCTGGCGCGCGACCAACACCTGGCGCAAGGGCACCCACAGCCTCGGCGAGGTCGAGAACTTCTTCGGCCTCGGCGCCGAGCAGACCCACACCAAGAGGTTCACCTTCGAGGGCGACCACCCGCTGCAGTTCGCGGCCGAGGACAACGGCGCCACCCCCGTCGAGGTCGTGCTCGTCGCGCTCGGCGGCTGCCTCACCGCCGGCGTCGCCGCCGTCGCCCAGCAGCGCGGCATCCAGCTGAACTCGGTCAAGGCGACCATCGAGGGCGACCACGACATCCGCGGCATCCTGGGCGCC
This sequence comes from Nocardioides sp. Root190, assembly GCF_001428565.1. GTDB lineage: Bacteria > Actinomycetota > Actinomycetes > Propionibacteriales > Nocardioidaceae > Nocardioides. The sequence continues at coordinate 307,846 of NZ_LMIA01000013.1, forward strand.
GACCCGGAGGTCCGCAACGGGTTCAACGAGATCCGGGTCAACTACGACATCGACGCCGACGCCTCCCCCGAGGACATCCAGGCCCTCGTCGCCCAGTCGCAGAAGCGCTCGGCCGTCTTCGACGCGCTCACCAACCCGACCGCCGTCACCGTCACCATCAACTGATCAGCACCCGAACAGGACCGACGACCTCATGAGCCAGCCCGCCCGTACGACCACCGTCGTGGTGATCGGTGCCGGACACAGCGGGCTGGCCATGAGCCGCCGTCTGACCGAACGCGCGATCGACCACGTCGTCCTCGAGCGCGGTCAGGTCGCGCACTCCTGGCGCACCCAGCGCTGGGACTCCCTGCGCCTGCTCACGCCCAACTGGATGACCCGGCTGCCCGGCCACCAGCACGAGGGCGACCCGGACGGCTACCTCGCCGTGGGTGAGGTCGTCGACCTGATCCAGGGGTACGCCGACGGCGCGCCCGTCCAGACCGACACCACCGTGACCGCGGTCCGCCCCAGCCTGGACGACTTCGTCGTCGAGACCAGCCAGGGCCCGTGGCACGCGCAAGCAGTCGTGATCGCGGCAGGCATCACGACCGCGCCACTTCCCGCGGTGGCCCAGGCCCTCCCCGAGGCCATCGAGTCGGTCACCTCGCTGGACTACCGCAACCCGACCCAGCTGCCCGAGGGCGGCGTCCTCGTCGTCGGGGCAGCCGCGAGCGGCATCCAGCTCGCCGAGGAGATCCACCGCTCCGGTCGACCGGTGACGTTGGCGACCGGCGAGCACGTCCGGGTGCCGCGCCGCTACCGCGACCGCGACATCCTCTGGTGGCTCGACGCCAGCGGCGTCCTCGACCACCGCTGGGACCAGGTCGACGACGTCGTACGCGCCCGCAACCTGCCGTCGTTCCAGCTCGTCGGGGGCGATCGCACCCTCGACCTCAACGTGCTCCAGGCGCAGGGCATCCAGGTCGTCGGCAAGCTCGGCGGCATCCGGGACGGCATCGCCCAGTTCTCGGGCTCCCTGACCAACGTGCTGACGATGGCCGACCTCAAGCTCAACCGACTGCTCACGACGATCGACGACTTCGCCGGCGGACGCGGAGAGCGCCCCGAGCCCACCGTCGTCCCCCGAGCGCCGCTGCTGGTCGACCTCCGGAGGGCCGGCATCCGGTCCGTGGTGTGGGCCACCGGCATCAAGCCCGACTTCTCCTGGCTCGAGCTGCCCGTCCTGGACCACAAGGGCGCACTGCGCCACGAGGGTGGCGTCGTGGACTGGCCCGGCCTCTACGTCACCGGCCTCCCCGTGCTGCGCCGCCGCCGCTCGACCTTCATCGACGGCGCGGCCGCCGACACCGCCGACCTGGCCGACCACCTCGTCGCCCACCTCGGTCGCGTCAGCGTCTGAGCGCCTGGATCACACCGCGACCTGCTCGCGGAGCCGGACCAGGCAGGCCACCACCCAGTCCGGGTCGTGCATCACCTGCCACCACGTGAACCGCAGGACCGTCCACCCCTCGAGGACCAGCACCGTGTAACGCCAGCAGTCCCGCTGAAAGGCGGTCTTCGAGGTGTGGAACTCCCACGACTCGGCCTCGAGCACCAGACGGCGATCCACATCGACGACGTCGGGATGGACGACCACGGGGCCGACGCTCCCCGGGATCTCGATGGCCACCTGCGGCTCGACGTCGAGTCCGGCCCGGATCGCCAGCGCGCGCAGCGCGCTCTCGAAGACGTTCGCGGCCAGGGGCGAGGCGATCCGGGCAACCTCGCGAGCCTGCGCAGATCCCTTGCCACGAAGTGCGTGCGCGTCACGGAGGAAGGTGTCGTGGTCGAGACCGTGTCTCAGCGCCGAGTCGGCGACACAGAGCGCGACGTCGAAGGGCAACCGGCGCGCGCAGTCCAGCACCGTCCGCCGCTCGGGCGTCACCAGGGCCGTCTCCTCCGCGACATCACCCCAGACGACCTCGACATCGAGGGCTCCCGCTCCCTTGGCATGGTGGTCGAACATGATCCACGGCCGCACCGGCGCTGCAGGCACCTCCCAGCCGTGGCTGACGGCAGCACTCAGCACGGCGACCTTGCCGCCCAGCTCGAGTGCCCGACGGGCCGCGCGGTCCAGGTCAGGGAGCCGGTAGGTCGAGCGATCCCCTCTCACGATCAGTCCGGCTCTCGCTGCCCGGTCGACCTGGCGACGCGAGGACAGCTCGACGAGTCGCCGCCGCTTCGCGACGCCGCCCGTCATCGCGAGCGCCTCGACCGGGTCCATCCCCCCAGCCTCGCCCAACCACTGCTCCCGTGCGGTCAGCCCTCCACAGGCGTGCACGAATGAAGGGAAACAGCCGCCCGAGAAGGCGATCAGGGCCGGTCGGGCCCCCGTTTCCCTTCGTTCGGGTACGCGTCAGCGGACCAGGTCACGCCAGTTCGTCGGCACGGCGCCGCGCGGACCGGGGGCCGGCTGGTCGTCCGGGTGCGCGGTCGGCGCGGCGAGCGACGGTCCGTCGTAGTAGCCCTGCGCGCCGAAGTCCCAGAACCAGTCCTCGCCCGGCTCGAAGCTCTGCACGATCCGGTGGCCGCTCTCGCGGAAGTGCGCGGTCGCGTGCTGCTCCGGGGAGGAGTCGCAGCAGCCGACGTGGCCACAGGCCGCGCAGCGGCGCAGGTGGACCCACCACCCGCCCGCTGCCGAGCACTCCTCGCAACCGGGTCCGCTGGGCAGGGCCTCCACGTCGATCTCGGTCATGGCCCCGACGCTAGTCCGCCCGGGGCGTCAGCACCACGCCCGAGGTCCCTTCGGCGTCAGCGCCCGGTCCCGGAACACGATGCCGAGCCGCTTGCCCCACGCCGCGCAGGCCCGGTTGAAGTCGACGCGGCGGTACTCGATGACGAGCACCCGGGAACCGTACGACGCGACGTAGTCGCCGCACTCGTCGTAGCGGCCGCACTCCTCGGCGATCGCGAAGGTGAAGCCGAGACCTCGCCCGTCCAGCTCGGCCCAGTTCTTCTGACCAGCGGCGAGACCGCGCACCTCGGCCCTGCGGGCGAGCACGCGGGCGAACGCCTTGGCGTGGGTCGGCTTGATCAGGCCACTGCTGCGCGAGAAGGAGTCGAGGTTGTCGAACTCGACGGCGTCGAAGCCGTCGCGGGCGCAACGGTCGATCCACGGCCCGATGATCTTCATCAGCGCCTGGCGCTTCACCGTGCTGCGGATGTCGAGCAGCCACTCACCCCAGGCGGAGTCCTCGACGGGGCTGCCGTTGCGGCGCAGCACCAGCGACGGGTGCTTGCGCCACAGCGCTGCCTCGTCGGGCTGGGTCTGGAATCCGTTGACGTAGCAGACGTTGTAGCGACCGGCCGCCGGGCGGGCCCGGCGGTCGCGCACCACCACGTCCACCTGCGGCGCGGGCGTCGCCACTCCGCCGAGCTGGTAGTCGAGGTCGGCGTTGCCCGGGGGCGGCGTGGGCGTCGGTGCCGACACCTGCGCAGGCGCGAGGGCGAGGGCGACCGAGAGGGCGAGGGCGGCGAACACCGTCCCAGTATCACTGCCGCGCGCAACCACCTACGCTCGTCGCGTGGAGCCCCTCGGCCAGTACCCCGACCCGACGCACGTCGTCGCGCACCTGAGTGACCCCCACCTCCTCGACGGCTCGCTGTTGTACGGCGCCGTGGACACCACCGCCCGTCTCGAGGCCGCCCTCGTCCGGCTCGCCCGGCTCCCCACGCCGCCGCAGGCACTGGTGTTCACCGGCGACCTCGCCGACCGGGCCGAGCCCGCGGCGTACTCCACGCTGCGCGCCATCGTGGAGCCGGCGGCGGCCGCGATCGGGGCCGAGGTGGTGTGGGTGATGGGCAACCACGACGACCGCGCCGCCTACGCCCGTGGGCTCTACGACACCGACGCCGACGACGACCAGCCCCAGGACCGGGTCCACGACGTCGCCGGGTTGCGCATCGTCGCGCTCGACACCAGCGTGCCGGGCTGGCACCACGGCGAGCTGTCCGAGGACCAGCTGGCCTGGCTGGCCGACGTGCTCAGCGAGCCCGCGCCGCACGGCACCCTGCTGGCGATGCACCACCCGCCGATCCCGGTGCCCATGCTCCGTCTCGCCGAGCTGATCGAGCTCCACGACCAGCCGCGCCTGGCCGAGGTGGTGGCTGGTTCCGACGTCCGGGGCATCCTCGGCGGCCACTTCCACTTCACGTCGTGGTCGACGTTCGCGGGCGTGCCGGTCTCCGTCGCCTCGGCCACCTGCTACTCCTCGGAGCTCGCCCCCGACCGCCGTCTGCTCTCGGGCGTGGACGCGCACCAGTCGTTCACGATGCTGCACCTGTACGACGACCAGGTGGTCCACTCGGTCGTGCCGGCGCTCGACGCCGTCGAGGTGAGCGGCTACGGCCTGGAGGTGCTGGAGCCGTTCCGTGCCATGACGCCGGCGGAGCGCTTCGACATGGTGTCGCGCAAGGACTCGCCGCTCAACCTGAGGACCTGACGCCCTTGGCAATCGGTAACCAATGTGTTACCAATTGGTCATGGACGAGTTCGCGGCGATCGCCGACCCGGTCCGCCGCGACCTGCTCCGGCGGCTCGCCGGCGGTCCGGCACGCGTGGTCGATCTCGCCGACGAGCACCCGATCAGCCGTCCCGCGATCAGCAAGCACCTCCGGCTGCTCGCCGACGCCGGACTGGTGAGCGCCGAGGACCGCGGCCGGGAGCGTCACTACCGGCTCACTCCCGGCGGCCTCGCCCCGGTCTGCGCGTGGCTCGCCGAGCTCGACGAGCTCGCCGGGCGTCCCGCACCGCCCATCCCCGAGTCCGCCCTCGACGGGCTGGACCTCGAGGTCCGCCGCACGACCCGCGAGCGCCGCGGCGCCCGCCCGGCAGCCACCCACCAGGAGGAGACCGCATGATCCCGACCAGCCCCCACGGCCCCGTGGCGACCGGCCGTCGCCACGTCGAGGACGATCGCGCCTTCGTGCAGTTCGAGCGAACCTTCCGCGCGCCCGTCGAGGACGTGTGGGCGGCCGTGACCGAGCCCGACCGCCTGGCGCGCTGGATCGGGACCTGGACCGGCGACCCCGCGGCCGGCGAGGTGCTCTTCCAGATGACCTTCGAGGGCGACGACGTGCCCGAGGAGCTGTTCACGATCGATGAGTGCGCGCCGCCGTACCGCCTGCGGATCACGACCTCCATGCCCACCGACGGCGACGCCCCGGACAGCTGGCGCCTGCACCTGGACCTCAGCGAGGCCGACGGGGTCACGATGCTGAGGTTCGCCCAGGACGTGCCCGACCCGACGATGGCCGAGAGCGTCGGTCCCGGCTGGGACTACTACCTCGACCGGATGCAGGTCGCCGAGGCCGGGGGCGACCCGGCCACCGCCGACTTCGACGACTACTACCCGGCACTGTCCGAGCACTACCGAGCCGAGTTCGGGAGCACGAGCGCCCCGTAGGATCGGCCGGGATCACCATGAATCCCGTTCCTGACCGACCTCGCCGGCTCCTGCTGGCCGTCGACGCACCGTCGCTGCTGCACCGCAACCACCATGCGCGGGCGCACACGCGACTCCAGGACCGCACCGGCCGCCCGGCCTGGGCGCTGCACGGGATGCTGCGCCAGATCATCGAGTCCATCGACGTCTTCGCGCCGGACGCGGTGATCTTCGGCCTCGACGACCGGGTCAGCTCCCACCGGCGCGACCTCTACCCCGACTACAAGGCCGGCCGAGCCGAGAAGGACGCCGACCTCGTCGACCAGCTCGACCGTGCCGGCGCCCTGCTCGACGCGCTCGGTCTCGCCACGCTCACTCCCCCGGGACTGGAGGCCGACGACGTCAACGCCTCCGCTGCGACCTGGGCCGGGGAGAACGGCTGGGACTGCGTCATGATCACCTCCGACCGCGACTCCTTCGCCCACATCAGCGAGCACGCCCGCGTCCTGCGCCTGATCGACGGCGGCATCAGCGGATCGCCCCTGCTGACCTCCGCCCACCTGATGACGATGTACGGCGTCCCCGCGGAGCGCTATCTGGAGTTCGCCGCGATCCGGGGCGACACCAGCGACAACCTCCCGGGCATCCGCGGGATCGGCGAGAAGACCGCAGCCGTCCTGCTCACCCACATGGGTTCGATGCAGGCGGTGTGGGCCGACCTGGAGCACAACCAGGGCCACGCGCTCGTCGCAGCGTTCGACGCCTGGAGCGAGGAGACCGGCTCCCGCCGGATCGGCGCCTCGGTCCTGGCGAAGCTGAGCGTCCCCGAGGCCCGCGAGCGCTACGAGTTCAACGTCCGGCTGATGGCGGGCCGGACCGACCTGGACCTCGGGCTGACCCCGGACGTGCCCGGCACCCCCGGTCTGCTGCCGCTGGACATCGCTCGCGTCGAGCGGGTCGTCGGCCACCTCAACATGGAGGCGACGACCGTGCTCGCCCTGCGGGTGCTCACCGGGGATCCGGCGTCCTTCGGTCGCGACTGAGCCGCACCCCGGCCCCACCTCGCTGCCATGATGGCCCGGTGACCGAGGACGCCCCTGCCGAAGGACTCACCGAGGTGCTCGCCCGGCGCTTCCTGACCACCGATGCCGCACGCGAGGAGAAGGTCGCCCGGTGGCACGCGAAGGGCCGCCGGACTGCCCGCGAGAACATCGCCGACCTGGTCGACCCCGGCTCCTTCATCGAGTACGGCCGCTTCGTCACCGCGGCCCAGGAGTCGCGGCGCCCACTGGCCGAGCTCGTCGTGGAGGCACCGGCCGACGGGATCATCGGCGGTACCGCCACCATCGACGGCGCCGCTGTGGCCGTCCTGTCCTACGACTACCTCGTGATGGCGGGCACCCAGGGCATGCGGGGTCACCGCAAGTCCGATCGCCTGATCGAGCTGGTCTCGCGGATGGGCCTGCCCACCGTCTTCTTCACCGAGGGCGGCGGTGGGCGGCCGGGCGACACCGACCTGCCCCTGGTCTCCGCGCTCGATGTCGGCTCGTTCGCGCTGTGGGGCGCGCTCGAAGGCGTGGTGCCGCGCATCGCCGTGGTGTCCGGTCGCTGCTTCGCCGGCAACGCGGTGATCGCGGGCTCGGCCGACCTGCGGGTGGCCACGCCGGACGCGAACCTCGGCATGGCCGGTCCAGCCATGATCGCCGGCGGGGGCCTCGGGCAGTTCGCCGCCGAGGAGATCGGACCGGTCGAGGAGCAGGCCGCCAACGGCGTGGTCGACGTCGTGGTGGACGACGAGGAGGAGGCCGTGGCCGTCGTACGACGCCTGCTGGCCCTCGCGGGGAAGCCCGCCGACCACGGCGTGCCCGCCACCGACCAGGACGAGCTGCGCACGATGCTCCCGGAGAACGACCGCGAGGCGTTCGACGTACGACCGCTGGTCGAAGCGCTGGCCGACGACGGGTCGATCGTCTGGCTGCGCGCGGCCTGGGCGCCCGAGCTTGTCACCGCACTCGCCCACCTCGACGGCGTGCCGGTCGGCATCATCGCGAACCAGTCGACCCACCTGGCCGGGGCGATCACGAGCGACGCCGCCGTCAAGGCCGCCGACTTCCTGGACCTCTGCGAGCGCTGGCGGATCCCGGTCGTGTCACTCGTCGACACCCCCGGCTTCATGGTCGGCCCCGAGGCCGAGCGCACCGGACTGGTCCGGCACGCCTCCCGCATGGTGAACGCGGGCGCCCGGTTGACCGTGCCGCTCGTGGGCGTCGTCCTGCGCCGCGGCTACGGGCTCGGCGCGCAGGCCATGCTCGGCGGCAGCACCCACCGCCCGTTGCTCACCCTCGCCTGGCCCGGCGCGCACCTCGGCCCGATGGGGCTCGAGGGCGCGGTTCGTCTCGCGCTCGCGCACGAGCTGGCCGCGATGCCGCAGGACGAGCGGGAGGCCGCGGTCGTCCAGCACACCGCCGAGATGCGCGAGCACGCCAAGGCGCTCAACGCGGCGCGGGTGTTCGAGATCGACGACGTCGTCGACCCCGCGGAGACCAGGACCCTGGTCGCGGCGACGCTGAGGCGTGCGACTCAGAGGTAGAGGCCGTCGCCCGCCGCCGGCTCGGCCGACGGGTCGGCGCCCGGCGCCGCGGCCTCCTCCTCGAAGGTCAGCGTGCCGCCGAACTTCTCCTTCAGCTGCGGGGCGAAGAAGTTGCTGGCCTCCAGGACGTCGACCAGCGACGACTCGAGGGTGCCCTTGTTGAGCGCGAGGCCGGAGACCGCGTCCTCGAACACCACCGCCTTGTCGGCCCAGTAGACCCGCGCGTGCAGCAGCCGCTGGTTGATCGTGTTGAGGAGCCCCAGCAGTTCGGGCGTGCTCTCGACCTCGTGGAGTGCGACCGACCACACGCGCACCGCGGGACGGTCGTCGTTGCCGACGACCCGCACCGTGTAGCCACTGTTCTTGTAGCGGAACGGATAGCCGCCCTGCTCGTCCTTCTGCAGCGCCTCGGTGCCGGTGAACTCCTCCAGCAGGCGCTCGACGTATGCGTCGACCATGTCGCGGCTCATGGCCCGACCCTACCCACCGGGCCCGACCCCGCCGGCGCGGATCACGCCGGCCACTCCGTCACCAGGGAGAGGGCTCGTAGTCCTTCAGGAAGGAGCCGAAGATGTCCTCGCCCGCTTCGCCGCGAACGATCGGGTCGTAGACGCGGGCGGCGCCGTCGACCAGGTCGAGCGGCGCGTGCCAGCCCTCGGCTGCGATGCGCAGCTTCTCGTGGTGCGGGCGCTCGTCGGTGATCCAGCCGGTGTCGACGGCCGTCATCAGGATCTTGTCGGTCTCGAACATCTCGCCGGATGAGGTGCGCGTCATCATGTTGAGCGCCGCCTTCGCCATGTTGGTGTGCGGGTGTCCCGCGCCCTTGTAGCGGCGGGAGAACTGGCCCTCCATCGCCGAGACGTTGACGACGTAGGCCCGGCGGGCACCGTTCTGCACCGCCGCGCGCAGCGCAGGACGCAGGCGCGAGTTGATGAGGAACGGCGCGATGGAGTTGCAGAACTGCACCTCCAGCAGCTCGAGCGGGTCGACCTCGTCGAGCACCTGGGTCCAGGAGTTGTTGTCCTGGATGTCCGGGATCAGCCCGCCGGCGTCGATCGCGGTGCCGGCCAGGTGGGCCTCGAGGGACGCACCGCCGGCCTTGAGCGCGAGAGCGGTGAGTGACGCAGCGTTGTGTGCCTCGATGGCGGCCTCGGTCGACTCGCCGTCGTGGTGGGCGACGGCGGTCGAGGACAGGGCACCGGCGATCGCGGCGGGGTGTGCCTCGGAGATCCGGTCGAAGGTGACCATCTCCGGCAGCTCCGTCAGGCCCAGCGACTCGGGCGTCGGGAGCGCGGCGTTCTCACCGTCGATCAGGTGCGAGTAGGCGCCCGGGAGACGCCGTACGGTCTGGCAGGCGTTGTTGATGATGATGTCGAGCGGACCGTCGGCCGCCACGTCGTCGGTCAGCGAGATCACCTGGGTCGGGTCGCGGAGGTCGATGCCGACCACCTTGAGCCGGTGCAGCCAGTCCGCGGAGTCCTCCATCGCGGCGAAGCGGCGTACGGCGTCCTTGGGGAACCGGGTGGTGATCGTGGTGTGCGCACCGTCGCGGAGCAGGCGCAGCGCGATGTACATCCCGATCTTGGCGCGACCGCCGGTGAGTAGCGCCCGCTTGCCGGTGAGGTCGGTTCGCTGGTCGCGCTTCGTGTGGCTCATCGCCGCGCAGCGGGGGCAGAGCCAGTGGTAGAACGCGTCGACGAGGGTGAAGTCCTCCTTGCAGATGTAGCACCCGCGCGCGGTGATCAGCTCGCCTGCGAAGGCACCCTTGGCCGTCGACACCAGCGGGATGCCCGCGGTCTCGTCGTCGATCCGCATCGCCGACCCGGTCGCGGTCAACTCGATGATGTCCTGGTCGTGGCGCTGCCGCTCCTCGCGGATCTCGGCTCGCCGCGTCTTCTTGATCAGCTTGTACATGTACGACGCGGCACGCTTCATCGTGACCACGTCGTCGTGCTCGGGGTGCAGCTCCGGGATCTGCCGCAACACCTTGATCGCGATCGCGAGCTCGTCCGGGTCGATCCTGTCCACCGGCGAATCGTACGGCGGGTGGCCCTCCTACATCGCTTCGGCGCCGGTGCGGACTGCCTCACGGATGCGGGAGTAGGTGCCGCAGCGACACACGTTGCGGATCGAGTCGAGGTCGTCCTCGGTGATCGCGCGGCCCTCCTTGCGGACCTTGTTGACCAGCGCGACCGCCGTCATGATCTGCCCCGGCTGGCAGTAGCCGCACTGGGCGACGTCGTGCTCGAGCCAAGCGTCCTGCATGGGGTGGAGCCCGTCACCGGGGGCGGTGTCGGCGAGGCCCTCGATGGTGGTGATCTCGTCCTCGGCGCCGATCGCGTCGATGGGCACGGAGCACGGGTTGAACGCCTTGCCGTTGATGTGCGAAGTGCACGCCTTGCAGACGTTGATCCCGCAGCCGTACTTGGGACCGGTGACGCCGAGGACGTCGCGCAGGACCCAGAGGATCCGTACGCCGTCCTCGACGTCGACGGTCACTGTCTCTCCGTTGAGCCGGAAGGTGTGGGTGGGCATCGGTGCACCTCAGAACGTGTGGTCGAGGCCGTCGGTCGGCGACTCGGGGACGGACGGGACGAACGACTTCGGCTGGAAGTGCAGCTGGTCGTTGAAGTTGATGGGGAACTCGGTCGGCATCTTCCCGGTGGCCCGCGCGTAGGCGCACGCGACCGCGGCCATGGATGCCGCGACGCCGGCCTCGCCGACACCACCGGGCTCCTTGCTCTCCGACTCCATCACCTCGCACCGGAACTCGAAGGGCGTGTTCCACTGCCGGGTGTAGGCCGAGTTGTCCCAGCTCGCCTCGAGGAAGTGACCGTCGATCAGGTGGTTGCTGTAGGTCAGCGCCTGCGCCATCCCGTCCGAGAAGCCACCCATCATCTGCGCCTCGATGCCGGTCGGGTTGATCACCACGCCCGCATCGATGACCACGGTGACGCGGGTGACCCGCGGTCCGGTCACGGCGTCGCGGACCTTGCGGTTCACGGTCGCGGGCCGGCAGTCGATCTCGACCAGCACGGCGGTGGCGCCCTTGTACTCCTTGTGGACAGCGATGCCCTGGGCCGTGCCCGCGGGCATCTCCTTGCCCCACTCCCCCAGCTCCGCCGCGCGCTCGAGCACCCGCTTGACCATCTTGTTCTTGAGGTGCGCGCGCCGGAAGGCGACCGGGTCCTTCTTCAGCCGGGCAGCGAGCTGGTCGACCATGAGCTCGTTGGCCGTGGCCACGTCGGGCGAGTAGATGTTGCGCACCGAGCTGGTGTTGAACCGCTCCGGGTCGAGATTGGTCTCGTTGAGCAGCTGGGTGATGACGCCGAAGTTGTACGGCAACTCCTGGGACAGCAGGAACACCGACTCCGAGAAGGCCAGGTTGCCGAGCCCGGTCGGCAACGCCGCGGCCTCGGCCGTCAGGCGCTCACCGAGACCGTGCGTGAAGTCGGTCGAGACACTGGTGTGCCGCTGCTCGAACGAGATGATGCTGCCGAGCAGCGTCGTCGCCCTGATCCGGGAGGTGGCCATCGGGTGGACCCGCCCCTGACGGGGCTCGTCGGCCCGGTGCCACATCAGCTTCACCGGCGCCCCGAACGCCTTCGAGGCGCGGGCCGCTTCGACCGCGGCGTCGCTGAAGAGCTTGCGGCCGAAGGAACCGCCTCCCTGGACGACGTTGACGGTGACCTTCGACTGGGGCAGGCCGATCGCCTTGGCGATCAGGCCCTGCGCGGTGATGGGCGACTTCAACCCACCCCATACCGTCGCGGAGTCGGCGCGTACGTCGGCGACCGCACAGTTGGGCTCGAGGGCGGAGCCGCTGCGGAAGTGGAAGACGAACTCGCCGTCGAGGGAGGTCGCCCCGAGCTTCGGCACCAGCAGGGGCAGCTGTGCCCGGCGCAGCTCCTTGAGGACGTCGCCGGAGTTCTTGCCCGGGACGGTGCCGGCCTTCCAGTCCACGTCCATGGCGCGGACCGCGTCGATGCACTGCCCGAAGGTGCGCGCCCGCACGGCCACCCCGGTCGCGATGATCGCGACGTGGGTGACGCCCGGCATCGCCGCGACGGCTGCTTCATTGCGCACCGCGCGGGCCGTGCCGTTGAGGTCCGGAGCCCGGCACACCATCGTGGGCAGCGCGTCGGGGACGTCGAGGTCCATCGCGAACTGCTTGCGTCCGGTGACCGCGTCCAGGGCGTCGATGCGCTTGTGCGGCTTGCCGACCAGCGACCGCTCGGCGGCCTCCTTGAGCTCGACGGAGACCTTGCGTGAGGTGGGTGAGGCCGCGTCGCGGGCGGCTTCGGCGTAGGTCACGGAGGCGCCGCCGGGCCCGGTGATGACGCCCAGCTTCGCGACCAGGAAGGTGACCTGGGAGCCGAGCAGGATCGCCGCGGCCTCGAGCAGCGACTTGCGGGCGACCGCCGCCGCCACCCGGATCGGCGTGTACAGCGACACCATCGAGTTCGAACCACCGGTGAGCTGGTTGAACAGCAGCTCCGGGCGCGCTGGCGCGAGCGTGACGTGCACCCGCTCGATCGGCAGGTCGAGCTCGTCGGCGATCAGCATCGCGACCGCGGTCGTGATGCCCTGTCCGACCTCCATGCGGGGCAACGCGAAGTGCGCGTCACCGGCCTCGTCGATGGTGATCCCGACGAGCATCGAGGTCGGCAGCGCGCAGTGCGTCAGGAAGTCGTTGAGGTCGTAGAGCTCCGGCACCTGCGGCAGCGACGGGATCGGCAGCGCGTTCGCCGGTGCCGCCCCGTGCGTGAGGTCGGCGGCCACCATGAGCGAGGTGCCCCCGACGACGTACCCGACGAACGAACGTCGGCTGAGCTGGGCGGCAGGCTGCTGCCGCGGATGTTTCCCCATGTCGACTCCCCCGAGTGTGATCGTCGTCTCGTCAGCATGGACCGCAAAGATTGGTCGAAGGTTGGTCCACCGGTCGGCGAGCGGCCTCAGGCTCAGGTGTCGTCCGATCCTGCCGATGGGGAGGAGACACCGCCGTCGAGCCGAAGTGGAGAGGACCGTGGCCGGAGCAGCCGTGCGGGCAGCGTGGCCCGCACTCGGCTTCGGGATCGCCTACGCCGCGGCGATCCTGGTCGGCCGCGCGACCCGGGTCGAGGGCAGCGAGGTCTCGTTGATCTGGCCGGCAGCGGCAGTGGCAGTGCTGTGGGGCATCCACGCCGTCGCACTCCCCGCGCGCCTCGCCGCCGTCCACTGGGGCCTGCTCGCGACGCTCACCTGCACCGTCAGCCTGGCGACGGGGGCCACGGCCGAGATGGCCGTGTGGTTCGTCGCCGTCAACCTCGCCCTCGCTGCCATCCCCGCCGTCCTGCTGCGGCACGGCGAGCGACCGGTCCTGCTGCGGGACCCGACCGACCTCGGGCGCCTGGCCGTCGCGGTCGGTGCCGGCACGGCGGTCTCGGCGACGCTCGCCACCGCGTTCTTCGCCACCCAGACCCACGAGGGGCTGGCCCACACCTTCGCGCTGTTCGCCGTGCGCAACGGCGTCACCGCCCTGGCCGGGGTCGCCCTGGTGCTGCGGGTCCGGGACGCGCAGTGGCGGATCCCCCGACCCTCGCGCGACCGGATCGTCGAGACGGTCGGGCTGGTGGTCGTCGCGACGGTCGTCTTCGGCCGGGTGTTCTGGTTCAACCCCGGCCTACCGACGTCCTTCGCGGTGATGCTGCCGGCGCTGTGGATCTCCCTGCGCTACTCGACCACGACGAGCACGAGCTTCCTGGCCGCGTCCGGGGTCTCGATCGTGTGGGCCACGCTGCTCGACCGGGGCGCCCTGCGCGGCATCGCACCCCAGGAGCAGGCGCTGCTCGCGCAGGGCATGGTCGGCTGCCTGGTCGTCGTGGTGCTGACCCTGGCGCTGTTCCGGGACTCCCGCAACGAGCTGATCTCCCAGCTGCGCCACCTCGCGCTGCACGACCCGCTCACCCAGCTCGCGAACCGGACCCTGCTCACGGACCGGCTCGACGACGCCCTCGCGCGCAGCCGCCCCGGCACCGTCGGGGTGGTGCTGCTCGACCTCGACGGCTTCAAGCGGGTCAACGACGCGTGGGGCCACGGCGAGGGCGACCTCCTGCTCGTCGAGATCGCCCGACGCCTCCACGAGACCGTGCGCGCCGGCGACACCGTGGCCCGGCTCGGCGGGGACGAGTTCGTCGTCGTGTGCACCCGCCTGCACGACGCCGAGGAGTTGCACACGCTGGCCGAGCGGATCCGGGAGCGCGTCGGCGAGGCCTACGGCCAGGCGTCCGACGCGCCGTACGACCGGATCACGGCGAGCGTCGGCATCGCCATCTCGGAGGCTGACTGCACCTCGCGGAGCCTGCTGAGCCGCGCCGATCACTCGATGTACGACGCCAAGCGGGCCGGTCGCAACCGGACCTCTCCCCTCACCCCGGGGACCGTGGTCACAGGCCCGGCAGCACCGTCTGCACGATGACGAGGAGGGACTCGCGCAGCAGCAGGTGCGCCTGCTCCCGGGTCAGGGTCTGCTCCCGGGACCACTCGCGGATCGCGCCGCGCGCCATCTCGCCGAAGACCCTGATCGCCGCACGCTGCGCCGGGTCGCCGGGCTCGCCGCCGACCATCTCGAGCACCCGTCCGGCCGCGAGGTCGTGGGCGCTGTCGAGGATCTCGCGCATCTCGGCGTCCTCCCCCACGCCCTCGGCCGCCCGGACGGTCAGGTAGGTCGCCCGCTCCGGCGTGATCGAGGCCAGGAACCAGTGCACGGCGGCATCGACCCGCTCGTCGAGCGTCCCGGTCGGCAGCGCGACGTCCTCGAGCGTCGGGAGCAGCGCCGCTCGACGCACGACCTCGAGGTAGAGGGCGCGCTTGTCACCGAAGTAGTGGTTGAGCAGCCCGCGGGCCACCCCTGCCTCCCGCGCCAGCTCGGTGGTGGAGACGTCGACATAGGAACGATCGGCGAAGAGACGCTCCGCGGCGAGCAGGATCTGCTCCCTGCGCTCGTCCGGCGACAGGCGCTGGCGGCGTACGGCTGCTGAGGTCATGGGACCAACCTACTATTGGCAGGCTGCCAACAACAGACTAGCCTTGCTCCCGTGAGCACCAGAGTCGACGCCAACACCCCCCGCAAGGTGCGCGACGTACCCGTCCCCGACGGGTTCGACATGCGCAACCACGTCTCCGGCATCGGCGCGCACCTCGCCGGCCCCGCGAACGTCATCATGCAGCTGAGCTGGCCCGGGGTCGGGTACGGCGTGATGAACAGCCGCGTGCACGACGGCGCCGCCACCAAGCGGCCCTTCAAGCGTGGCCGGACGACCTTCACCTACCTCGCCGTCGCGCTCCTCGGCGAGGACGCGGACCGCACCGCCTTCCGCAAGGAGGTCAACCGCCAGCACGCGCAGGTCTACTCGCGCCCGGGCGAGAAGGTCGAGTACCGCGCGATGGACCCGCGCCTGCAGACCTGGGTCGCCGCCTGCCTCTACTACGGCACCATCGACATGATCGAGAAGATGCACGGCCCGCTCCCGCAGGCCGAGGCCGAGGGCCTGTACGCCCACTGCGCGCGCTTCGGCACCACCCTGCAGATGCCCGCGGAGGCCTGGCCTGCCGACCTCGCGGCGTTCGACCGCTACTGGGAGGACTCGCTCGCCGAGGTCGACATCGACCCCGAGGTGGCGGCGTACCTCATGCGGTTGACGACCCTGCAGAACTTCCCGGCCCCGTTCCGGGTGCTCGCGCCGTTCCTGGTCTTCGTGACCACGGGCTTCCTCCCGCCGGTGTTCCGCGACGCGATGGGCCTGTCCTGGACCCGGCGCCAGCAGCGCCGCTTCGACCGGATGATGCGCGTGGCCGGTGCCGTCGAGCGGCGGCTTCCCCGGGTGCTGCGCGCCTTCCCGTTCAACCTCTGGCTCGGCGACATGCGGCTGCGCCGCCGCCTCGGCCGCCCCCTCGTCTGACCCAAGGAGAACCCCATGGACTTCGACCTTCCCGAGAGCGCCCTCGCCGTCCGCGAGGGTGTCGCCGCCGTCGCGGCGAAGTACGACCACGCCTACTGGTCGCGCTGCGAGGAGGAGCACCGCTTCCCGCGCGAGGTGTTCGACGACCTCGGCGCCGGTGGCTGGTTCGGGTTGTGCGTCCCCGAGGAGTACGGCGGCGGTGGGCAGGGCCTGCTCGAGCTCGCCGTCGCGAACATGACGCTGTGCGCGTCCGGTGGCGTGGCCGGGACGTTCTTCTACGTCACTACTCCGGGCTTCGGCGCGATGACGCTGACCCGCCACGGCACCGAGGCGCAGAAGCAGGCCATCCTCCCCGGCCTGGCTGAGGGCACCGTCCAGTTCTGTCTCGCCCTGACCGAGCCGGACGCCGGGAGCAACGCGATCGAGATCAAGACGGCTGCGCGCCGCGACGGTGACGAGTTCGTGATCAAGGGCCAGAAGGTCTGGATCTCCAACGTCGAGAACGCCGACTGGATGGTCGCGGTCACCCGCACGATCCCGGCGAGCGAGACCAAGGAGCGCGGGCTCCCCCGCACGGCCGGCTTCACGCTCTTCCTCGTCGACGTGAAGGAGGCCCTCGCTGCGGGCACGCTGTCCTACACGCCGATCCCCAAGATGGGCAGCAACATCCTGCACTCCAGCCAGGTGTTCTTCGACGACGTCCGGGTGCCCGCCAGCAACGTCATCGGCGAGGTCGACGCCGGCTTCGGCGTGCTGTGGGACGTGCTCAACCCGGAGCGCATCCTGGCCGCGTCCGGCGGCATCGGTACGGCCGACGCGGCCCTCAGGATCGCCTGCGACTACGCCCGGGAGCGGGAGGTGTTCGGCCGCCCCATCGGCGCCAACCAGGGCCTGCAGTTCCCCCTCGCCCAGCTCAAGGCGAAGACCGAGCTCGGCCGCCTGATGACCTATCACGCCGCCTGGCTCTTCGACCAGGGCCGCCCGTGCGGCAACGAGGCCAACGTCGCCAAGCTCACCGGCGCCCAGGTCGGCTGGGAGGCCGCGAACCAGGCCTTCCAGACGCTCGGCGGCATGGCCTACTCCAAGGAGTACCCCGTCGAGCGGATCTTCCGCGACGCCCGGATCGCCAAGAACATCCCGGTTGCCGAAGAGCTCGTCCTGGCCCACATCGGCACCCAGATGCTCGGCCTGCCCAAGAGCTACTGACCTACGCGCCCCGGGCGCCGAGTCCCCGGGCCACCAGCACGACCTGGCTCGGCGTCACCCCGGGGCTGTAGCGGTAGCCCTGCACCTCGTCGCAGACGCGCGTGCGCAGGTACCTCTCCTGGACCTCGGTCTCCACGCCCTCGGCGACCACGGTCATGCCGAGCGCGTGCGCCATCACGATGATCGCGTCGACGATCGCTGCGTTGGAGTCCTCGTCGGTGATCGCCTGCACGAAGGACCGGTCGATCTTGATCTTGTCGATCGGGAAACGGGTCAGGTAGGCGAGGCTGCTGTAGCCGCGACCGAAGTCGTCGACCACGATCCGCACGCCGCGTGACCGCAGCGTCTCCAGCATCGCGACGACGTCCCCGTTGTCCTCGATCAGGATCCCCTCGGTGAGCTCGACCTCGAGCTGCCAGGGCTCCAGTCCGGCGTCCTCGATCGCGGTCAGGATCTCCTCGAGCCAGGCCTCTCCGCGCAGCTGGCGGGGGGACACGTTGACCGCCAACCGGAGCGGATGGCCGATCTCGGCCTGCATCGCCGCGAGGTCGGCGCAGGCGGTCCGCAGCACCCAGCCACCGAGCCGGGCGATCATGCCACCGTCCTCGGCCACCGGGATGAACCGGTCCGGCGGCACGGCACCCAGCAGCGGGCTGGTCCAGCGGGCCAGCGCCTCGACCCCGACCATCCGACCCGTGCTCATGTCCACCTGGGGCTGGTAGACGACGCCCAGCTCCCCGAGCTCGATCGCCTGACGCAGTGCGGCGGACAGCGAGAGCTTGTCGTCGTTCTCGTCCAGCATCCGGTGCTCGAACCACTTCACGCCGTCACGTCCGGCGCCCTTGGCCTGGTACATCGCGATGTCGGCGTGCTTGAGCAGGGTCACCGGGTCGTCGCCGTCGGCCGGGTAGACGGTGGCGCCGATGCTCGCCGTGACGGCCAGCTCGTAGCCGTGCACGACGACGGGTGCCAGCACGACCTCGAGCAGCTGGTTGATCCGCTTCTCCAGGTCGGCACCCGGGTCGAGGTCGTCGAGGACGACCACGAACTCGTCCCCACCGAGACGCGCGACGACGTCACCGCGACGGACCCAGGCGAGCAGTCGTTCCGCGATCACGACCAGCAGCTCGTCACCGATGTGGTGGCCGAGCGAGTCGTTGATCCGCTTGAAGTGGTCGAGGTCGATGAGCAGGAGCGCGACGTGGCGCTTGGTGCGGTCGACGACGTCGAAGGACCGGTCCAGGTGACGCAGGAGCAGGGTCCGGTTCGCGAGGTTGGTCAGCCCGTCGTGCGTGGCCAGGTGCTCGGCCCGCTCGCGGGCCTCGATCCGGTTGGTGATGTCGTAGGCGACGACGATGAACCCCTCGTCGCCGTTCTCCGGACCGATCGGCACGACGGCCTCGTTGACCGGCACCTCGGAACCGTCGCGGTGCCGGTAGGTCCACTCGGCCTCGTCGCCACCGACCCTGCTGAGCGCGGGCGTGCCGTCGGCGTACCGCGCGCGTTCCACCGCGTCGATCTCGGTCAGCCAGCGCCCGACCAGCTCGGGCTGGGAGTAGCCGAGCAGCGCCTCGGCCGCGGGGTTGGCCGCGACGATCCGCCCCTGGCTGTCGGTCGCGATGATGCAGAAGGGAATGGTGTCGATCATCGAACGCCGGAGCTGGTCCTCGCGGGCGACGGCGTCGGCCTCCTGGCCGCGCAGCCGCTCGGTCACGTCGATGACGGAGGCCAGGACGAAGCGCCGGCCTCCGATCGTGATCGGGTTGAGCCCGATCTCGACGCGCATCTCGGACCCGTCCTTGCGCAGTCCGTAGAGCTCGCGCCCCAGTCCCATGCCGCGGCGCGAGGGGTGGGCGACGTACGCCGACCGCTCGGTGTCGTGGTGGCGGCGGAATCGGGCGGGGACGAGGTCCTCGACCGTCAGGTCCAACAGCTCGTCACGGGTGTAGCCGAACGACTGCTCCGCCTCGCTGTTGACCAGCACGATGCGCCCGTTGCCGTCGACGAGGAGCATCGCGCTGGGCGACGCCTCGATGATGAGGCGCAGCGCGTCGTCTCCTGCTGCCGCTGTGGGTTCCACGGCGGGCTCCGCTCGCGCGCTCATGGCTCCTCCGTCACACCCTGGGACCCCGCTCACGGCGGGCTGACCACCTCTTCGGCCAGTGGCCGACCGATCAGAGCGGTGTGGGACCTTCGTCCTTCGTCCACGCGTCTTTTCGGGTCCTTTCCTTCTTTTTCCTCTTCCTTCCCGACGTTCAGCAATGCGGCCGCGCTGCCGATGGTCCAGATGTCGGGGGGACACCCAGCTCCTCTCGGGAGGAGCGAGCATGCGTGGACTTCAGCGAGCCGTCGGCGCTCTCATCTTCGGCACGGCGCTCGCCGGGGCCGGACTGCTCGGGTGGTCGGTCTCGGACACCGCCAGCCGCAGCGACGAACCGGCCGACGGCATCGTCTTCGGCATCTGGCACCTCCTCTACGACACCGAGGCGCCGACCCTGCCGACCCTCGCCGCAGCCGCGGGACTGGCCCTGCTGTTCGCTGCCGGCGTCGCCCTGCTGGAGCGCCGCATCGCCAACCGGGCCCGGCGCAGCGACGACGGTCACCTCCTCCCCCTCTCCCCCCGCCACGTGATGGCCGAGACGCGGGGGATCTTCCACGGCCCCGTCACGCTGACCGTCCTCGTGCCGGCCCACAACGAGGAGGAGGCGATCAGCGGCACCCTCGCCTCGCTGCTCGAGCAGTCCCACCGCCCCGAGCGGGTGATCGTCGTGGCCGACAACTGCACGGACCGGACCGCGGAGATCGCCAGGTCCCTGGGCGTCGAGGTCGTCGAGACGATCGGCAACACCCACAAGAAGGCAGGCGCTCTCAACCAGGCGCTCACGCGCATCCTGCCGGGACAGGGCGAGAACGACCTGGTCATGGTGATGGACGCCGACACGTCGCTGGACGAGGGATTCCTCGCCTCCGTGGTGCGCCGCATGACCGAGGACCGCGGGCTGATGGCGATCGGCGGACTGTTCTACGGCGAGGAGGGCAAGGGCCTGATCGGCCAGTTCCAGCGCAACGAGTACACCCGCTACGGCCGCGACCTCCTGCGCCGCCGCGGCCGCGTCTTCGTCCTGACCGGGACCGCCACCGCCTTCCGGCCGCGGGCGCTGCGCACCGTCGCCGCCGAGCGCGGCGCGATCCTCCCGGGGGTGCCGGGCGACGTCTACGACACGCTCGTGCTCACCGAGGACAACGAGATCACCCTGGCGCTCAAGACCCTCGGCGGGCTGGTCATGTCGCCGTCCGACTGCACCGTCGTCACCGAGGTGATGCCGGACTGGCGCGCCCTGTGGGCGCAACGCCTGCGCTGGCAGCGCGGTGCCCTCGAGAACCTCGGCGAGTACGGCATGCGGCCCGCCACGTTCCGCTACTGGGCCCAGCAGCTCGGCATCGGGTACGGCGTGATCGCGCTCGGCTCGTACCTGCTGCTGATGGTGCTCATGCTCACGTCGTTCGACGAGTGGATCTGGTTCCCGTTCTGGCTCGGCACCGGGCTGATCTTCACCGTCGAACGGATCGTCACCGTCTGGCGCGGCGGGTGGCGGGCGCGGCTGCTCGCGGCGAGCCTGTTCCCGGAGCTCTTCTACGCGCTGTTCCTCGACATCGTCTACCTCAAGGGGATCATCGACATGTCCACCGGACGCACGGCTGCCTGGAAGCACGTGGTGCAGACCCCGACCGCAGCGCGGGTGAAGGCATGAGCGCGCTGGTCGTGCCCCTGGGCATCCTGTTCCCGGAGTCCCTCGTCCGCTCCCACGGGTTCGCCATCCTGGCGGCCTTCGTCGCGATCAACACGGTCGTCTACGTCGCCCTGTCGATCGCCAAGGCACTGCCGAAGGTCTACGTCGGCGACCACCTCCCCCGGCGCTACCACCGGGCCGAGACGCGGAGCATCCACCCGGACGGGCCGACCTGACCCACTGCCCGGGCCCGTGAATTGCCACGGGCCCGGAGCCGCACCCCCGAGAGGGGGCGACTCCGGGCCCGGGCAGGACGCTCCGATCAGTCCGCGACGGCCTCGGAGAGCAGCTTGACCAGCTCGGGCATGCCGCCCGACCACTGGAAGCTGAGCGCCGTCGGCGGGGAGACCGCCGAGATCCGCTCGCGGCCCACGACCTGCGCGACGTTGCCGTCCTTGACCGCCGGGATGGCGAGGGCCTTCTGGTCCTCGAGGAAGGCCGTCGCCTGCGCGTCGTCGTCGAAGTAGGTCACGGCGACGTCGGCGTCGATCTTGTCGGCCTCCTCCCAGCTGAGTTCGTAGTAGAAGCCGCCGTCGGAGGTGTCGAGCTCGGCGATGCTGGGGGCGACGTCGAAGCCGAGCTTGGTCAGGATCGCCAGGCGCGGGTCGAGCTCGGTGTAGGGCGAGATGGTGTTCGGGCCCGGGTAGAGCGCGGCGATGGTCTTGCCCTGGAACTCGGGGTGCTTCTCGGCCTCGTCGGCCAGGAAGGTGTCGATGTCGCCCAGGATCGTCTCACCGTGCTTGCTGCGGCCCAGGGCCTCGGCAGTGATGGTGATCGTGTCCTGCCACGTCGTGGTCCAGGGGGCCTCGGGGTAGGCGACCGTCGGCGCGATGTCGTTGAGCTTCTTGAACTGCTCCTCGGTGATGCCGGAGTACGGCGCGAGGATCAGGTCGGGCTTGGCCGCGATGAACTCGTCGTAGGGCACCGTCGAGCCGGAGCCGTCGTCGGGGAGCAGCGTCGGGTGGTCGACGCCCTTGGCGTCGTACGCCTCCTCGACCCAGGGCAGCAGGTTGCCCTTGCCGACGGTCCAGAGCTGCTCGGCGATCGCGACGGGGTAGACGCCCGAGGCGATGGCGGCCTCGGTGGAGCCCCAGCCCCAGGTCGCGACGCGCTTCGGCTCCTCGGTGATCTCGGTCGAGCCGAAGGCGTGCTCGATGGTGATCGGGAACTCGTCGGTGACCTCGAGGGTCGTGGTGCCGGCGTCCTTGTCGTTGCTGCTGTCGTCACTGCCACAGGCAGCCAGGGACAGCACGGCCGCCAGGCCTGCGACGAGCGCAGTGCCTCGGCGGAAAGCACGTGTCGTACGCACGTGGATCTCCTTGAATCTCGGGGATAGGCAAGGACAACCTAACTTAGCGTTGCCTCATGTCCACGTCGACCCCTCCCTTTCGGGACGACGAGGGGCCCACCGGTGACCGGATCCGGGATCACCTCTGCCTCCAGCGCGAACGCGCTGCGGATCGACTCGACGGTCAGCACGTCCCCCGGAGCACCCTGCGCGGCGATCTTCCCGCCGGACATCACGACCATGTGGTCGGCGTACCTCGCGGCGTAGTTGAGCTCGTGCAGGACCATCACCACCGTGGTGCCGCGCTCCGCGTTGAGGTCGCTGAGCAGGTCGAGGAGCTCGAGCTGGTGGGTGACGTCGAGGTACGTCGTCGGCTCGTCCAGCAGCACGGCGTCGGTCTCCTGCGCGAGCACCATGGCGATCCAGACCCGCTGGCGCTGGCCGCCGGAGAGCTCCTCCAGCCGTCGCTCGGCCAGGTCCGCGACGCCGGTCGCCTCCAGCGACCTCATCACGACCTCGTCGTCGTGGCTGTTGTGACGCCCGAACCAGCCCTGGTGCGGGAACCGACCGCGGGCGACGAGCTCGGCGACCCGCACGCCGTCCGGGGCGATCGAGGACTGCGGCAGCATCCCGAGCACGCGCGCGAGCTGCCGACGTGACAGCGATCCGATGTCCTGACCGTCGACGCTCACCCGTCCCGCGCTGAGCGGGTGGAGCCGCGCCAGCCCGCGCAGCAGCGTCGACTTGCCGCACGCGTTGGGGCCGACGATCGCGGTCACCTTGCCGGGCGGCACGACGAGGTCGAGGTTCTCGATGACCGGGTGGCCGCGGTAGCCCAGGGACACGCCCTCGGCAGTGATGGCAGTGCTCATGACGTGGCCTTTCGTTCGCTTCGGGCCAGGAGCCACAACAGGTAGGGGGCGCCGACGAGGCCGGTGACGATCCCGACCGGTGCGGTGATGCCGCCGGGCAGTGCGTACTGGCCCACGACGTCGGAGGTGATGGTGAGGGCGGCACCGATGACAGCCGACCCGATGAGCGCGGGGCCGCCGTCGTCGACCAGGCGGCGCGCGATCGCGGGCGAGACCAGCGCGACGAAGGCCACGGGGCCTGCGACGGACGTGGCGAGGGCGACCAACCCGACCCCGATCAGCAGGGCCGCGACCCGGGAGCGGGTCGGGCCGAGGCCGAGGCCCTGGGCGTGCTCGTCACCGAGGGCGAGCGCACGTTGCTCCCGGGCGATCGGGACGGTGAGCAGCACGAGGACCACGACGCCCGCGGTGAAGATGCCGAGCGTGCCGTCCCGGATGTCGGCGACGCTGCCGACGGTCCACAGCAGCACCGTGCCCGCCTCGCGGAGCTCGGCCTCCGACAGCCGCCAGGCGACGAGCGAGCTGGAGAGGTAGGCGATGCCGACCCCGACCAGCACGAAGCGGATACCGTGCAGGCCGTTGCGCCAGGCCAGCACCCAGATCAGGACGGCCGAGCCGAGGGCACCGGCGCACGCGGCGAGGTTCACCGTCGTACCGGACGCGCTGTAGCCGACGACCGCGGTCACCGCGCCGAGCGAGGCACCCCCGGAGATGCCGAGGATGTCCGGACTGGCCAGGTTGTTGCGCAGCGTCGACTGGAACAGCGCGCCGGCCAGGCCGAACGCGATGCCGGCCACGATGGCGGCCAGACCACGCGGGAGCCGCAGGTCCCGGACCACGAGGAGGTCGAAGCGGTCACCGACCCCGAACAGCGCGGGGAAGGACCGCTCCGGGGGGACACCGGCGGCGCCCATCCCGAAGGTCATCAGCAACAGGGTCACGCACACCACGACACCGACGAGGGCCACGACGAGCGTGCGCAGCCGGTGGCGGCGGCGGATCCGCGCGACCGGGAGCACGGCGCTCACAGCCCAGCCACCCGTCGGCCGCGGGCCACCGCGATGAGGACCGGCGCCCCGAGGATCGCGGCGACGACGCCTGCCTCGAGCTCGTCGGCCTTGATCAGCCGGCCGACGATGTCGGCGGTGAGCAGCATGACCGGCCCGAGCAGGGCACAGAGCGGGACGATCCAGCGGTAGTCGGAGCCCACGAGCCGGCGTGCGGCATGGGGCACGGCCAGTCCGACGAGGGCGATCGGGCCCGCCAGCGCGGTGGCCGCGCCCGCGAGGCAGATGATCGCGACGCCGGCGATCGCCCGGGTCCGTCCGACGCTCTGGCCCAGTGCGGCGGCGACGTCGTCGCCCAGCGCGAGCCCGTTGAGCCGGTGTGCTGCGAACAGCGCGACGGCCGCGCCCACCGCGATGAACGGCCAGAGCACCACGATCGCGTCGGCGTCACGCCCGTTGAGCGCACCGACGGCCCAGTAGCGCAGTTGGTTGAGGGCGTCGACGTCGCGGAAGAGGATGAGGTTGGAGATCGGGGTCAGCAGCGCGGTCAGCGTCGCTCCCGCGAGCGCCAGCTGGATGGGTCGCCCGTGCCCGATCGCGAACACGGAGACCGCGGCGATCGCGGCACCGGCGAAGGCGAACCACACCGCGCCGATCGGCGTGACCACGCCGAAGGCCGTTGCCGCGACCACGATGCCGAGCGCCGCGCCGGCGTTGAGCCCGAGCAGGCCCGGGTCCGCGAGCGGGTTGCGGGTGATCCCCTGGCTGAGCACGCCGGCCAGCCCGAGCGCAGCACCGGCCAGCAGCGCGATGACGGTGCGCGGCACCCGCTGTCCCCGGATCACCGCGTGGTCGACGTTGCCCACGACCGGGTCGGTCAGCGCTCGCCAGGACTCACCCAGGGCCACCTCCCGCACGCCGAGGGCCAGGCTCAGGACCACCCCGGCCAGCACCAGCACCAGGGCAGCCAGCAGGACCAGGCCCCGCCGCTGCGCCGGCGCAGCGGCTTCTCCCAAGGTTTGCATTACCTAAGTGTCCCACGCCCCACCGAGTCCCGAGGACGAGCCCTCGCCGGTGTGGTCCCGTCGGTGGCGAGGTGCGCCCGGCGTCAGGCCAGCAGGATGCGGGTGCCGATCAGGATGAGGATCACACCGCCGACGAGCGTCGCCCAGCGTCCCAGCCGCTCCCCCACCCGGCTGCCGATGAACACCGCCGCGAGCGACAGCACGAAGGTGACCACCCCGATCAGCAGCACGGCCGGCGCGACGTCCACCTCGAGCACCCCGAAGGTGACTCCCACGGCCGCCGCATCGATCGAGGTCGCGATCGCCAGCGGCGTCACCGAGCGGACCGTGACCGTCGAGACGCCGTCGTCCTCACCGTCGCCGAAGGACTCCCACAGCATCTTGGCCCCGATCAGGGCGAGCAGTCCGAACGCGATCCACGGCGTCGCCGCACTCACGGCGTCCGCGAACCAGAACGCCAGCACCCAGCCCAGCACCGGCATCAACGCCTGGAAGAGCCCGAACATCCCGGCGATCAGCAACGCATCGCGCCACCGCGGCCGGCGCAGCTGCAGGCCTTCAGCGAGGGACACCGCCACGGCATCCATGGCGAGGGCGAAGGCCAGCACAACGAGATCGAGAGTGGTCATGGGACTTTCCGGCGAGCCGACATCGGACCCCGCCAGCATGTCAGCCAGGCCACGAACCCTCACCGTCAGGTGAGACTGGTTGCCCTCGAAAAGCGCCGCAGATCACGCCACGACTCGCCCAGATGTGAGGCGCCGGGCCACGACCTCTGGGGGGGTCGGTCGCGGCCCGGCAGTTCCATCATGACATACCGAGGGTTCTCACGGGCGAGAGCCCGAGGTGTTCGTCAACCGTTCGCCTGGGTGCGCGGGTCATCCCAGAACACGGTGTCGACCACCGCCCGGGCGTGCCTGGTGATGCGCAGGTAGTCGTCGAACAGGCGGTCGGTCTCGTCGGTCTGGTAGCCGAGAATCCCTGCGACGGAGCGGCGTTCGAGGCCCGCACGGGGGAACTGGTCGCCGGCCCGACCGCGGGCCAGGAGCAGCGCGTTGCGCACCCGGGAGGCCATCCGCCACGAGGTGGTGAGGGTGGCCGCGTCGTCGTGACTGAGCAGGTCGGCGTCGGCGGCGGCGGTGAGCGCGGCGAGGGTCTGGGCGGTGCGGAGGCCCTCGACCTGGTCACCGAAGCGGAGCTGGAGGAGCTGCACGGTCCACTCGATGTCGGCGAGCGCCCCGCGTCCGAGCTTGAGGTGAAGGGCGGGGTCGGCGCCCCGGGGCAGGCGTTCCTTGTCCACCCGACCCTTGATGCGGCGGACCTCCAGGATGTCGTCGTCGTCGAGGCCGCCGACCGGGTAGCGCAACGGGTCGATCAGGGCCGTGAACCGGTCCCTCAGGTCGCGGTCGCCGACGACGGCGTCGGCCCGCAGCAGGGCCTGGGCCTCCCACACGTGTGACCACTTGGCGTAGTAGGCGGCATACGCATCGAGGGTCCGCACGAGCGCGCCCTGGCGCCCTTCGGGCCGGAGGTCGGCGTCGACGACCAGCGCGGGATCGGGCCCCGGCGCACCGAGCACACGTCGTACCTCCTCGGCGACGACCCGGGCGAAGGTCGAGGCCTCCTGCGGGTCCGCGCCGGGCACCGGGTCGTGGACGAAGAGCACGTCGGCGTCGCTGCTGTAGGAGAGCTCGAAGCCGCCGTACCGGCCCATCGCGATGATCGCGAAGCGGGTCGGCGGCTCGGCGAGGTCGCGCTGGCGGCAGGCGGTCCGCATCGCGATGTCGAGGGCCGCTTCGAGGGTGGCGTCGGTGAGCCGGGTGAGGGCGAAGCCGACGTCGGCGACGTCGACGACACCCAGCACGTCACCGGCGGAGATGCGGAGCAGCTCGCGACGGCGTACGGCGCGCACGGCCCGGATCGCCTTCTCGGGATCGTCCTGGCGGCGCCCGGTCGCGAGCATCTCCTCGGTCAGCGCCGCCGACCCCAGCGGCACGAGCTCGCCGGCGAGGAGGCGCACGCCGGCGGGCTCCCGTTCGAGCAGGTCCGTGCAGTAGCGCGAGGTCGCGAGCAGGTGGGCGAGCCGTTCGGCGACCTCGCCCTCGTCACGCAGCGTGGAGAGGTACCAGGGCGACTGGCCGAGCTCCTCGCTGATCCGCCGGAAGCCGAAGAGCCCGCCGTCGGGGTCCGGGCACTCGGCGAACCACTGGAGCATCGCGGGCAGCAGGGCCCGCTGGATCGAGGCGGTGCGGGTGACCCCGGAGGTGAGGGCCTCGAGGTTGCGCAGCGCGGCCTTCGGGTCGGCGTACCCCAGCGCAGCGAGACGGGCCCCGGCTGCCTCCGAGGAGAGCCGGACCTCGTCGGACCCGATCCGGGCGACCGCACTGAGCAACGGGCGGTAGAAGATCTTCTGGTGGAGGCGGCTGACCTCGCGACGGTGAGCCTGCCAGGTGTCGTCGAGCCGCTTCTCGGACTCCTTGAGGAAGCCGAGGCTGCGACCGAGGCGGCGCAACGCCGCCTCGTCGGAGGGTACGACGTGGGTGCGCTGGAGCCGGTGCAGCTGGATCCGGTGCTCGAGGGTCCGCAGGAACGCGTAGGCGCGGTGCAGGGCTTCGCCGTCGTCGCGCCCGATGTAACCGTTCTCGGTGAGCCGGGCCAGCGCGCTCAGCGTCGTGGGCGGACGGATGACCTCGTCGCTGCGGCCGTGGACCAGCTGCAGCAGCTGCACCGCGAACTCGACGTCGCGCAGTCCCCCGGCGCCGAGCTTGAGCTGGCGCTCCGCCTCCTTGGCCGGGATGTGGTCGAGCACGCGGCGTCTCATCGCACGGGCGGCGTCGACGAACCCTTCGCGGTCGGCCGCGGACCAGACCATCGGCTCGACCATCGCCACGAACTCCGCACCGAGGGCGAGGTCGCCGGCGACGGCGCGGGCCTTGAGCAGCGCCTGGAACTCCCACGGCTCGGCCCAGCGTTCGTAGTAGCTCTGGTGGCTCGCCAGGGTGCGGCTGAGCGGACCGGCCTTGCCCTCGGGACGCAGGTTGGCGTCGACCGGCCAGATCGTCCCCTCGGCGGTGTGGTCGGAGCAGACCTGCATCAGCTGCGCCGCCAGGCGGGCCGCGATCCGGCCGGCCGTGGCCGCGGCGGTGTCGTCGGCATCGGGGTCGGCGGGGGCGTGGAGGAAGATCACGTCGACGTCGGAGACGTAGTTGAGCTCGTGGCCACCGCACTTGCCCATCGCGATGACGCCGAGCCGGACGCAGGAGGAGTCCGCCCCCACCCGCGCCCGGGCGATGGCAAGGGCGGCGTCCAGGGTGCCGGCCGCGAGGTCGGAGAGCTCGGCAGCGACGTCGTCGACGCCGAGGTCGTGGGTCAGGTCGCGGGCGGCCAGGCGGAGCAGGAGCCGGCGGTACTCCACGCGGAGGGCGTCGACGGCCTCACCATCAGGGCTCGTGGCGACGGGTGCTGCCGCCGTGGCGTCCGCCCCGACGGCGGCCAGGAGGGCCGCCCGGATCGCCCACGCAGCGGGACGGGTGGAGCCGAGGTCGGGGTCGGTGAGCTCGTGCCAGTGCGCCGGGTGGGCTCGCAGGTGGTCGGCGAGAGCGGCGCTCGCCCCGAGCACGCAGAGCAGGCGCATCGCCGTACCCTCGTCCTCGCGCAGCGCCTCGAGGAGGTCTGCCCGGTCCGGGGCAGCCTCGGCCAACCGGCACAGCGCGTCGAGCGCGGCGTCCGGGTCGGCGGTCCGCCCCAGGTAGGCCAGCAGGTCCGTGCTGCCCTCACCGAGCCGCGCCAGGTCCTGCTCGACCCGGTCCCGGTCGACGAACCCGAGACGGATCAGGTCAGAACCCTGGCTGGACCTGTTCACAGCACCGGCAGCATCCGGTCCCGTTCGAAGACCGAGACCTGGCCGCGGTACTCGTCCCACTCCGCGCGCTTGTTGCGCAGGAAGTAGTCGAAGACCTGCTCGCCCAGCGTCTCCGCGAGCAGCTCGGAGCGCTCGGCGATGGCGATCGCCTCGTTGAGGCTCTTCGGCAGCGGCTCGATGCCGAGATTGCGACGCTCGCGCTCGGAGAGCGCCCACACGTCGTCCTCGGCCTCGCGCGGCAGCTCGTAGCCGTTCTCGATGCCCTTGAGGCCGGCGGCCAGCACCGCGGCGTAGGCGAGGTAGGGGTTGCAGGCGGAGTCGATGGTGCGCAGCTCGATCCGGGTGGACTGGCCCTTCGAGGGCTTGTACATCGGAACGCGGATCATCGCCGAGCGGTTGTTGTGGCCCCAGCAGATGTACGACGGCGCCTCACCGCCGAACATCATCCGCTTGTAGGAGTTGACCCACTGGTTGGTGACGACGCTGATCTCGCTGGCGTGCTGGAGGACGCCGGCGATGAACTGGCGGCCGGTGCGGGAGAGCTGGTACTCCGCGCCTGCCTCGTAGAAGGCGTTCTGGTCGCCCTCGAAGAGCGAGACGTGGGTGTGCATGCCGGAGCCGGGGTGGGTGGTGAAGGGCTTGGGCATGAAGGTCGCCCACAGGCCCTGGTTGAGCGCCACCTCACGGATCACCGTGCGGAAGGTCATGATGTTGTCGGCCGTCGTCAACGCGTCGGCGTAGCGAAGGTCGATCTCCTGCTGGCCGGGGCCGGCCTCGTGGTGGCTGAACTCCACCGAGATGCCCATCGCCTCGAGCATGGTGATCGCCTCGCGGCGGAAGTCCGAGCCGTGCGAGTGGGCCGCGTGGTCGAAGTAGCCACTGCGGTCCATCGGGACCGGCTCCTCGCCGGCGCGCGGCTCGTCCTTGAAGAGGTAGAACTCGATCTCGGGATGCGTGTAGAACGTGAACCCCTGCTCGGCGGCCTTGCCCAGGGTGCGCTTGAGCACGTTGCGCGGATCGGCGTACGACGCGGACCCGTCAGGCATCACGATGTCGCAGAACATCCGGGCGGTCGCCGGACCCTCGCTGCTGCGCCAGGGCAGGATCTGGAAGGTCGTCGGATCGGGCAGGGCCAGCATGTCGGCCTCGTAGACGCGGGCGAAGCCCTCGATCGCCGAGCCGTCGAAACCGATCCCCTCGGAGAAGGCCCCTTCCAGCTCGGCGGGCGCCACGGCCACCGACTTGAGGAACCCGAGCACGTCGGTGAACCACAGTCGCACGAACCGGACGTCACGCTCCTCGAGAGCGCGGAGTACGAAGTCCTCTTGCTTGCCCATGGCGTCAGCCTAGGGGTAGCCCCGATCCGGATGCCTACTCGGGAACGTTGGACGTCAGCTCGGCCAACCACGCGGCCGGGCTGGCGTCCGACGGCATCCGCCAGTCACCGCGCGGGGACATGGTCCCGCCGGCGCTGACCTTCGGACCGTTGGGCAGCGCCGAGCGCTTGAACTGACTGGCGAAGAACTTGCGGACGAAGACCTCGAGCCACTTCCGGACCGTCGGCAGGTCGTACGACGTCCGCCGCTCCTCCGGGAACCCGGGCGGCCACTCCCCCGAGCCCTGGTCGTGCCAGGCGTGCCAGGCGAGGAAGGCGATCTTGCTCGGTCGGTAGCCACGGCGGATCACGTGGAAGAGCGTGAAGTCCTGGAGCGCGTAGGGACCGGTGGAGTCCTCGGTCGCCTGCGGCTTCTTGCCCTCCTCGGTCGGGATCAGCTCCGGGGTGATCTCCTGCTCGAGGATCTCGCGCAGCACCTGGTCGGCCTCGTCGTCGTACGTGCCGTCGTGGAGCTGGTTGCTGTCGATGACCCAGCGGATGAGGTGCTGGATGAGGGTCTTCGGCACGCCGGCGTTGACGTTGTAGTGCGACATCTGGTCGCCCACGCCGTAGGTGCACCACCCCAGCGCGAGCTCGGAGAGGTCGCCCGTCCCGAGCACGATCCCGCCCCGGTGGTTGGCCAGTCGGAACAGGTAGTCCGTGCGCAGACCGGCCTGGACGTTCTCGAAGGTGATGTCGTAGACGGGCTCGCCGTCGCTGAACGGGTGGTCGAGGTCGTGCAGCATCTGGGTCGCGGCCGGTGTGATGTCGAGCTCGGCGAAGGTGCAACCGAGCGCGGTCGCGAGCCGGGTCGCGTAGGACTTGGTGAGGTCCCCGGTCGCGAAGCCGGGCATCGTGAAGGCGTGGATGTCGCTGCGCGGGCGCCCCAGCCGGTCCATCGCCTTCGCCGCCACGATCAGCGCATGGGTGGAGTCCAGACCACCGCTCACACCGATCACGATCTTCGGCTGGCCGATGGCCCGCAGTCGCTGCTCGAGCCCGGAGACCTGGATGTTGTAGGCCTCGTAGCAGTCCTGCGCGAGGCGGGCCGCGTCGTCCGGGACGAACGGGAAGCGGTCGACCTTGCGGAGCAGGCCGATGTCACCGGTCGGCGGGGCGAGGGTGAACTCGACGGTGGTGAAGCCGTCGACACCGACACCCCGGCGGTTGTCGTCGAAGGTGCCCTGCCGCAGCCGCTCCTGGCGGAGCAGGTCGAGATCGACGTCGACGACGGTGGCGCGCGCCCCGTCGGGGAAGCGCTCGGTCTCGCCGAGCAGGTCGCCGTTCTCGTAGACCATCGTCTGGCCGTCCCAGGAGAGGTCGGTGGTCGACTCCCCCTGCCCGGCAGCCGTGTAGAGGTACGCCGCGGCGCACCGCGCACTCGCCGACTGCACCAGCAGCCGGCGGCCGTCGGAGCGTCCGACCGTGATCGGGCTGGCCGACAGGTTGGCCAGCACTGTCGCCCCCGCCAGCGCGGCCTGCGCGCTCGGCGGGATCGGCACCCACATGTCCTCGCAGATCTCGACGTGCAGGTGCAGGCCCGGCACGTCGGTCGCGCTGAAGATCAGGTCCGGTCCGAGGGGGACCTCCTGTCCGGCGAGGTCGACGGTGCCGCCGACGAGGTCGTCGCCCGGCGCGAACCAGCGCCGCTCGTAGAACTCGCGGTAGTTCGGCAGGTAGGACTTCGGTGCGACGCCCAGGATGACCCCGCGGTGGATCACCACGGCAGCGTTCACCAGGCGCGTGCCGTACTCGATCGGCGCACCGACCACCAGGACGGGCAGCAGGTCCACGGACGCGGCAACGAGGTCCTCGATGGCGGTCCGGACCGCCGCGAGCAGGGTGTCCTGCAGGAACAGGTCGTCGACCGCGTAGCCGGTCAGGCTGAGCTCGGGGAAGACCGCGACGGCCACTCCCCGGTCGTGGAGCAGTCGGGTCTCGTCGAGGATGCGCGCAGCGTTGGTCGCGGGGTCGGCGATCGCCACCGGCAGGGTGACGGCGGCGACCCGGGCGAACCCGTGGGCATAGGCCGAGTAGAAGTCCACAGCAGGAGTCTAGGGATGGACGATGAGTACCGCGCCGGACGCCGGTCTCCCCTGCATGAGCATCACGAGCAGCCACATCCAGCCGTGCCTGTGGTTCGACGACCGACTCGAGGAGGCGGCGCGCTTCTACACCGGCATCTTCCCGAACTCCTCGATCGGTCACCTCAGCCGCTACAACGACGCCGGGCACGGCACCCCCGGGGCGGTGATGGCCGGCGAGTTCACCCTCGACGGCCTCGAGTTCCGCGGGATCAACGGAGGGCCGGAGTTCCGGTTCACCGAGGCCGTGTCGTTCTCGGTGAGCTGCCGCGACCAGAGCGAGGTCGACTACTACTGGGACTCGCTGAGCGACGGAGGCGAGGAGTCGGTGTGCGGCTGGCTCAAGGACCGCTTCGGGTTGTCGTGGCAGATCGTGCCCACCCGCCTCTACGAGCTGGTGAGCGATCCGGACCGGGAGCGGGCCGAGGCTGCGACCCGGGCGATGCTCGGCATGCGCCGGATCGTGGTCGCCGAGCTCGAGGCGGCCGCAGACGCCGCGGCACCCCCGTCCGGGCATGGGTGATCCAACACACAGCGCGGACCGGACGCCTCGCGACTAGCCTCGTTGTTGCCCTTCACGAACGTGGACCCGACCTCGGGCCGCGAGTCACCACAAGGAGCTCGACGATGAGCAGCAGCACCCCCGAAGAGACCGCGCCGTACGGCGGCGCACCCACCCCGGCAGCCACGGCAGCCACCGCGATCGCACCGATCAAGCGCGTCCGCACCCACCACCTGCGCGAGCTCAAGCAGCGCGGTGAGCGCTTCTCGATGCTCACCAGCTACGACCAGCTGACCGCGCAGATCTTCGACGAAGCCGGCATCGAGCTGCTCCTCGTCGGCGACAGCGCGTCGAACAACGTCCTCGGCAACACGACGTCGCTCCCGGTCACGGTCGACGAGCTGATCCCGCTGACCCGCGCCGTGAGCCGCTCGGTCTCGCGCGCGATGGTCGTCGGGGACCTCCCGTTCGGCTCCTACCAGGCCTCGCCCGAGCAGGGCTACCTCACCGCCGTCCGCTTCATGAAGGAGGGCGGCGCGCACTGCGTCAAGCTCGAGGGCGGCGTCGAGATGGCGCCGCAGATCGAGAAGATGGTCCAGGGCGGCATTCCCGTGATGGCCCACATCGGCTTCACTCCCCAGTCCGAGCACACCCTCGGCGGCTACCGCGTCCAGGGCCGTGGCGAAGCGGCCGAGCGCGTGATGCGCGACGCCCTCGCGGTCCAGGAGGCCGGCGCGTTCGCGGTCGTCATGGAGATGGTGCCCGGCGACGTGGCCGCCGAGGTCACCGCCAGGCTGGAGATCCCGACCATCGGCATCGGCGCCGGCAACCAGTGCGACGGCCAGGTCCTCGTCTGGCAGGACGCCTTCGGTCTGCGCACCGGCAAGCTCCCCCGCTTCGTCAAGCAGTACGCCGACCTCCGCTCCGTGCTCCTCGACGCTGCCCGTGCCTACGACTCCGAGGTCAAGGACGGGAGCTTCCCCGCTCCCGAGCACACCTTCTGAGCGCACCTTCTGAGCGCACCTTCTGAGGTGGGACCTGACGGCGTACCGTCGTCACATGCGTGCACGCATCGCCCTTCTCGGAGCTCTTGCCCTCGTGACGTCCCTCCTCGGCGGCGCCGGTCCCGGCGTCGCCGAGGCGGCGGCCTCGCCCGCCCTCGACGTCGAGGTGGTGGCCTCCGGCCTCGACCACCCGTGGGAGGTCGGTGTGCTGCCGGGCGGTCAGCTGCTCGTGACCCAGCGGGAGCGGCGGACGCTCACGCTGATCAACCCGACCACCGGCGCCAAGCGCGACCTCGCGTTCCCGAGCTCCTCGGTGTGGGCGCAGGGCGAGACCGGTTTGCTCGGCCTGGCCGTCGACCCGGGATTCGCCTCCAACCGGCGGATCTACACCTGCTCGGGCTGGAAGCTCTCGACGGGCGCCCACGACATCCGGGTGATCGCGTGGCGCCTCGACGCCGGACTGACCAAGGCGACCTCGGCCGGCACGCTGATCGGCGGGCTTCCCTCCAACAGCACCGGTCGCCACGGTGGCTGCCGCCTGATGGTCCAGAGCAGTGGCGCCCTGGTCATCGGCACCGGCGACGCCGCAAAGGGCACCAACCCGCAGTCCCTGAGCTCGTACGGCGGCAAGATCCTACGTCTGCACCGCGTCACCGGCAAGCCGTGGCCCAGCAACCCGTGGGCGACCAGCAAGAGCAACCGCCGCTTCATCTACAGCTACGGCCACCGCAACGTGCAGGGCCTGGCCCAGCGCCCGGACGGCTCGTTGTGGGCGGTGGAGCACGGCAGCTACCGCGACGACGAGATCAACCTGATCGGCAGCGGACGCAACTACGGGTGGAACCCCGTCCCCGGCTACGACGAGAGCCGACCCATGACCGACGGGAGCCTGCCAGGCGCCCAGTACGCCGCGCGCTGGCGCTCCGGCGACCCGACCATCGCACCCTCGGGCATGGACGTCGTCGTGGGCAGCCGCTGGGGCGACCTCAACGGCGCACTCGCCGTCGCCGTGCTCAAGGGCAAGCGCCTGATGTTCGTGAAGTTCGACCGCACCGGCCGCTACCAGTTCACCCGCTACCCCGCCGAGCTGCGCACCTACGGCCGCCTCCGCGACGTCACCCGCACCCCCGACGGCTCGCTCCTCGTCACCACCGACAACGGCGGCGGCAACGACCTGGTCCTGCGGGTCCGCCCCGCCACCTGACTCGAGCGGCGGAGAGATCAGGTCAGGCCGCGGCGCACCAGCAACGGCTCGATCGGCGCCGGGCGGCCACGCCAGGCGGCGTACGACTCCAGCGGGTCACGGGTGCCGCCGATCCCGATGACGTGCTCGACGTACTGGTCGCCGTTGGCGCGGGTGAGGCCGCCGTTCTCCCGGAACCACGCGACGGTGTCGGCGTCGAGCACCTCGCTCCAGATGTAGGAGTAGTAGGCCGAGGCGTAGCCGGAGCTGAAGCTGTGGGCGAAGTACGGCGTGGAGTAGCGCGGCGGCACGGCCGGGTTGTCGAGGCCCACCGCGGCCAGCGCCCGCTGCTCGAACGCCTGCACCTCGTCGGGGTCGGTCGGCACGTCCTCGGGAGCGAGCTCGTGCCAGGCGAGGTCGATCAGGGCGGCCGCGAGGTACTCGCTCGTGCCGAAGCCCTCGTTGAACGTCTCGGCCGAGCGGATCCGCGCGACGACGTCCTCCGGGATCGGCTCCCCCGTCTCGTGGTGCACCGCGTAGTTGGAGAGCACCTCGGGCCACAGGATCCACATCTCGTTGACCTGGGAGGGGTACTCCACGAAGTCGCGGAACACGGCCGTGCCGGCCTGTGAGGGGTACGTCGCCCGGGCCAGCAGTCCGTGGAGGGCGTGGCCGAACTCGTGGAACAGGGTGCGGATCTCGTCCCACGTCAGCAGCGTCGCCTCCCCCGCAGCCGGCTTCGGCACGTTGAGGTTGTTGACGACCACGGCGGTGTCGCTGCCGGTCAGCACGGACTGGTCGACGAAGCTGCTCATCCACGCGCCCCCGCGCTTGGAGTCGCGGGTGTAGAGGTCGAGCAGGTAGAGCCCGATCGGGTCGCCGTCGCGGCTCACCTCGAAGACCCGGACGTCGGGGTGGTAGCCCTCGAGGTCGTCGCGCTCGACGAAGGTGAGCCCGTAGAGCCGCTCCGCCGCGAAGAAGACGCCGTCGCGCAGGACCCGCTCGGCCTCGAACCACGGCCGCAGTGCGGCCAGGTCGACGTCGTACTGCGCGGCGCGGACCCGCTCGGCGTAGAAGGCCCAGTCCCAGGGCTCGATGGCGAAGCCGGCCTGGGCCGCCAGCGCCTCCTGCTCGCGGCGTGCGTTGCGGGCGGCGGGCGCCGCGAGGCGCTCGAGCAACGAGCGGACCGCCTCGGGCGTGCCGGCGGTGTTGTCGGCCGTGACCGCGGCAGCGTGACTGACGAATCCGAGCAGTCGTGCCCGCTCGGCGCGCAGCCGGAGGACGGACAGCGCGAGCGTCCGGGTGTCGTGCTCGCCGCCCCGCGCGCCACGGAGCCGCTGGGCCTGCGACAGCCGGCGGCGCACCTCGCGGTCCGTGAGGGCGGACAGGTGCGGGTGGGCGGTCGGCAGCACGAGCGTGAGGAGGTGCTGACCGGCGAGTCCGCGCGCCTCGGCCGCTGCCGCAGCGGCGGAGATCTCTCCCGGGGTGAGTCCGTCGAGGTCGGCGGCGTCCTCGACGACGAGGCCGAGGTCGTTGCTGTCGGCCTGGAGGGCGAGCTCGAAGGCCGTCTCGTTGCGGGAGATCTCCTCGTTGAGCGCGCGGAGCCGGGACTTGTCGTCCTCACCGAGCGCCGCACCCGCGAGACGGAAGCCGGTGACGTAGCGCTCGACCAGGTAGGCGGCCTCGGGCTCCAGGCGCTCTGCGTCCGCCGCGACGGCCTGGATCCGCTCCCACAGCACGGGGTCGAGCCGGATCGCGTCGGAGTGCGCCGCCAGCCGTGACGCGAACTCCGAGCGGACGACGTCGACGGCAGGCGTCGCGTCGGCGCTCGCCTTGTTGTGGAACACCCCCAGCACCCGCGAGAGCGTGCTCCCGCTGAGCTCGAGCGGCACCACGGTGTTCTCGAAGTCGGCCGGCGCCGGGTCGGCGGTGATCGCAGCGATCGCCGCGATCTGCTCCGCCATGGCGGCCTCGATCGCGGGGCCGTAGTCCTCGTCCCGGATCCGGGCGAAGTCGGGCAGCTGGAAGGGGAGGTCACTGACCCCGAGCAGGGCGTCCGTCGTCACCGGGCCAGCCTACGAGGCCGCGGGTGGCTCTCCCGCGGCTGCCGCCGGCGCCGGCTCCTCCGACGCGGCGGCGCCGTCCGGCTCGGTGCCCTCCGATGCCTCGCGGGCGCTGACCTGGTCGGCCTCGGGCGTCGGCTCCGGCTGAGGCGTCGGCTCCGGCTCAGGCGTCGGCTCCGGCTCCGGCTCCGGCTCAGGCGTCGGCTCAGGCGTCGGCTCAGGCGTCGGCTCCGGCTCCGGCTCAGGCGTCGGCTCAGGCGTCGGCTCCGGCTCCGGCTCAGGCGTCGGCTCCGGCTCCGGTGTCGGTTCGGGCTGCGGCTCCGGCGTCGGCTCCGGCGTGGGCTGCGGAGTCGGCTGCGGCGTGACGGGAGGTGTGAACCCGCCACCGGCGCCGGTCCCGACGCCGGTCGAGCTGCTCCCGGCGGCTGCGTTCTTCGCCTGCTCCAGCGCGGCACGGACGTCGTCGGCGCACGTGCACAGCTCGACGAGGTCGGTCGGCCACGGCGCGGTCGCCAGCATCGGGACGGCGAGCGAGACGTCGACGAGCTCCTCGGCGTACCTCGCAGCGAGGGCCAGCACGGTGTCGGCGAACCCCTCCGTCAAGTGGTACGCCGTGAGTGCGGCCGCCAGCTCCCGGGGGTCGTCGAGGTCCGGGCTGCCGGAGCACAGCAGGACGCTCGCGCCCAGGGCCGCGTCGTCGACGTCCTGCGGGTCGCGCTCGCCGTTGCCGTCGGCGTCCACCGCGACGTTCGACCAGGTCGCGGGCAGGATGCCGAGCGGTCCCACAGCGGCGTCCCAGCGCGGGTCTGCGTCGAGGGCGCCGGCATCGGTGTCGTCGACGAGCCCGCGTCCCTGACGTCCGTCGAGGGCCGGGCCGACGAGGGCGGGCGTGACGAGTCCGGTGCTCGAGACCTGGTGTCCACCGTCGATTCCGCGGCCGTGGTCGGACTCGATGCGAGCGATCGCTGCGAGCACCAGCCAGTCCAGGTTGCAGTCCGCAGCGGCGTCGATGATGGTGGCCGCCCGCTGGTAGGCCAGCAGGGATGCGGCCGGCGCGTCGAGCAGGAGCCCGTCGTAGCCGGCGAGTCCGTCGACCGGCGCCTGGCGCACGGCCGCGGGCTCGATCGCTGCGGCGGGCTCCGGGTCCGGCGCCGGCGCCGGGGGCACCTCGATCGGAGTCGGCGGGGCCGCCTCGGCGCCCGTCGGCGAGGGATCCGCGGCGGGAGCCCCCTGCTCCACGATGCCGGTGGTGGCCAGGATGACGGCCAGCACTGCGACCAGGCCGACGATGCCGATGGCGCGACGTACCCACGTCGATGCCTGGGTGGTGGTGACCCCCATCATCCACCTCACCTCTCCTTGAGATCCGGATCACCAGTGTTCGCCGCTTTCGGCTTGGGCGCAGGCGATTGCGGCGATCACCGTCCCCGAACCGACTGTCGGATCCGATGGACCCGATCCCGGATGAGAGGATGCGGTCCGTGGCCGAGCTGACCTTCCGAACCGGGACGATGGATGCCGGGAAGTCGACCCTGGCGTTGCAGACCAACCACAACCACTCAGCGCGGGGACGTGCCGGACGGCTCTTCACCTCGCACGACCGGGCCGGGACCGCGACGGTCTCCTCGCGGCTGGGGCTCTCGGCGCAGGCCGAGGAGGTCGAGCCGGAGTTCGACTTCTGGCGCTACACCGTCGATGCGCTGACCCAGGGCGCCCGGATCGACTACTTCATCTGCGACGAGGCCCAGTTCTACACACCCGAG
Source organism: Nocardioides sp. Root190 (assembly GCF_001428565.1). GTDB lineage: Bacteria > Actinomycetota > Actinomycetes > Propionibacteriales > Nocardioidaceae > Nocardioides. The sequence goes on from NZ_LMIA01000013.1 coordinate 346,827, forward strand.
CAGGTGGACCAGCTCGCGAAGGTGGTCGACGAGCTCCAGATCGACGTCTTCTGCTTCGGCATCCTCACCGACTTCCGCACCCGCCTCTTCCCGGGCGCCGCCCGCCTGGTCGAGCTCGCCGACCGCACCGAGGTGCTGCAGGTCGAGGCGCTGTGCTGGTGCGGCCGGCGGGCGACCCACAACGCCCGCACCGAGGACGGCGTGATGGTCACTGAGGGCGAGGTGATCGTCGTCGGTGACGTCGACGCCGACCACCCGCCCACCGCCGTCGACGAGGTCGACGTCGCCTACGAGGTGCTGTGCCGCCAGCACCACCGCCGCGGACTCACCGCGGCCCGGGCTCGCGCGGTCAGCCTCTCCGCCGAACCGCTGCCGTTCAGCTGACTCAGTCCACCAGGACGGGGATCAGCATCTCGTCGTGGGTGAGCGAACCGTGCATGCCGATGAGCTTGGCCTCGTAGGGGAAGCCCTCGGTGGAGAGCACCGCGAAGTCGTCGCGACAGGCGACGACGACGTCGCCGATCCGCGGCAGGACCGACGGGTCGACCGGACCGAACCAGCCCCGTCCGATCGCCTCGGCCCGGGTCAGGACGTCGGCGCGCGCGCCGAGCACCTCCTGCCAGGTGGTGATCACGTCGGGAACGGCGCCACCACGGCAGTAGAGGTGCCGGAAGCGGGCCTCGCCGCCGACGATCGCGACGCCGGAGCGCAGCTCGTCGTGCTCCGCGACGTCGATGCGCGACTGCTCCGACACGTCGACCATGCCGTGGTCGGCCACGACCACCAGCCGCCGGTCGACAGGCAGTGCCTCACGCAGCTGCTCGGCCTCGTGGTCGATCATCGCGAGCTGCTGCAGCCACTGGCTCGAGGCGACGCCCCAGCGGTGGCCGGTCCAGTCGAGGTCGCCGTCGTACACGTAGGTCAGCGCAGACTGGCGCGGACCCGGCGTCGAGGCCGCCACGACGGCCGCGATCCGCTCGCCGACCCGGTCGACACCGACGTAGTCGGCTCCGCGGTGCGCCGCGACCGTGAGCCCGCTGCCGTTGAACTCGCGCTTGTTGACGACCGTGACCCGCACGCCCGCCGCCTGCAGCGAGCTGAACGTCGTCTGGTGCGGCTGCCACTGGGTCGGGTCGATGTCGTGGTCCCACACCAGCGCGTTGAGCAGGTCGCTGGTGCCGGGGATCCGGGTGGTGAAGCCCACCAAGCCGTGCGCGCCCGGGGCCAGCCCGGTGCCGAGCGAGGTGAGCGAGGTCGAGGTGGTCGACGGGACACCGGCCGTGGCCGGGGCGGAGCCCGCGAGCAGCGAGGAGAGGTACGGCGCTGCGTGGGCGTAGCGCTCCAGGAGGCGGGCGCCGAGACCGTCGATGAGGAAGACGACGTACGACGCGGCATCCGGCAGCACGAGGTTCGTCGGGGCCGGTCCGAGCGGGCTGCCGAGGGCGTGGGCGGCGGCCGGGACCAGGTCGCCGAGGGAGCGTACGCCGTACGCAGGCTCGCAGAAGGCCTCGCCGCTGGTGCTCACCCGCCTCAGCCCCGGGTCAGCGCGGAGAGCGAGGCAGCGAACGACAGCATGCCGCCGACCGCGTCCGGACCGTCGGCCGCCGCGGAGACCCGCAGCGAGAAGTCGTCGGAGGACATGGTGCCGGTGTAGCCGTGGTCGGCCTCGCACTGCGGGTCGTCGCAGGCCGCGGGCTCGAGGTCGAGGCGACTGACCGCTCCCCAGCCGATGGTGAGGACTGCCTCCGCGGGCGGGCGCGGGCCCGACGTGGGGTTGGTCGTCATCCGGGTGACCACGACCGAGGCGACAGCGCGCAGGCTGACCGCCTCGGTGGAGGTGGAGGTGTAGGGCTCGGGCAGCAGGTCGTCGCCGGTGTGCTCATCGGTGTGGGCGAGGATCAGCCGGGTCGGGGTCAGCACGATCACCGTCTGGTGGCGCCGCACCTCGTCACGCTCGAAGGTCGGCTCGTGGTGCACGTAGAAGGACACCACGCTCTCGCCGCCGACGGCGCCGTCCACGGCATCGGCCACGACCTCGGGGTAGTAGCCGGTGCGGTCGATCGCACCGTTGAGCTCGGTACGGCGGTCCCCGTCAGTCATGCGCGCATCCTGCCACGACGGGTCAGGCCCGGAGGCGGCAGCGTGGCGGGAGCCAGCCGGGAGCCAGCGGGGAATCAGTCGGGAAGCGTGGTGACCAGGTCGGGCATCCGGCGCACCAGCGAGTCCGGTCGCGGGTCCTTGACGGCGGCGACCCGGGCCGAGGCCGTCAGCACCCGGGCACCGTCGACGCCCGCCAGCACCAGCGACAGCTCGAGCGAGCTGACCTGCGGGAGGTCGTTCTGCAGGTCGGCGACCCGGGCGATGAGGTCCTCGATGGCTGCCACGTCGACCGCGTCGGCACCGCGGTAACCGAAGAGCAGCGGGGCACTCTTCACCTCGCGCACCATGGCGGCCACCTCGTGGTCGCCGAGCGGCGGGATCCGGTAGGACCAGTCGGCCAGCAGCTCGATCACCGGACCGGAGATGCCGAAGGAGACGACCGGACCGAACAACGGGTCCTCGAAGGAGCGCACCGAGATCGGTACCCCGGTCGGTGCGTTGCGCTGCACGACGAACCGACCGGTCGTCGGGTCCACGAGCTTGCTCAGTGCGTCCCACGCCTCGTGCATGTCCCCGGCGTCCCCGATGTTGCGCCAGACGTGGATCTGGTCGGGACGCTCACGCACCGAGGACAGCGTCGACTTGAGCACGACGTCCCAGCCGAGCTCCTCGCCGGCCGCAACCGCGGCAGCGAGGTCGGGAACGGGGTGGGAGGGCCACAGCTCGATGCCGTAGGCCCCCAGGAGCCGGGAGACCTGGTCACGGTCCAGCTCGACCTCCCTGTCGGCGCTCGCGACCTCGGGGTCCGCCAGGATCGAGTCGACCAGCCGGCGTGCGGAGCGGTCGTCCACGCCGTCGGGGTTGGCGGGTGCGCCGTCCGGGGCGTGCAGCCACACGGCGTACTCCACCACCCGGGCCAGGGCCCGCACTGCCGCCTCGACGGCGGGGTACGACGGCACCGAGCCTCGACCGGCGGACGAGCCCGCGACATCGGGGACCCGCAGGAGCTCGGGCACGCCCTCGGCACCGAGGAAGGACGACACGAGCGGCTTGTCGGACTGCTCCCCCACGGCGGCCAGCACGTTGGCGACCTCTTCGCCCGACACGTCGAGCGGCGGGATGTACACGGCGATGACCGAGTCGACGTCCGGGTCGTCGATCGCCTCGTCGAGGGCGTCCTCGAAGTCCTCGGCGGTCGCGTCGGCACCCAGGGCGACCGAGCGGTTGACCACGAGCCCCACCGCGGAGGCCGCGTCGGCGGCGAGGAGGCCCAGCGCGTCGGAGTTGCCGACGATCGCGACCCGGCGTCCCCGCGGCAGCGGCTGGTGGGCGAGCAGCTGGGCGACGTCGAACATGTCGTCGAGGGTGTCGACCTGGATCACGCCCGCCTGGCGGAACATGGCGTCGACCGCCGCCTGCGGTGCCCCGATGCGGCGTACGGCGTGGCCCATCGGCACACCCTGGGTGGTCCGGCCGGACCGGACCGCCACGATCGGCTTGCGCTGGGACACGCGGCGCGCGATGCGGGAGAACTTGCGGGGATTACCGATCGACTCGAGGTACATCATCACGACCTCGGTGGCGTCGTCCTCCTCCCAGTACTGCAGGAGGTCGTTGCCGGACACGTCGGCACGGTTGCCGGCGCTGACGAACGTCGAGAGGCCCAGGCCCCGGTTGCGGACCTTCTCCAGGATCGCCGAGCCGAGCGCACCGGACTGGCAGAAGAAGCCGGCACGACCGCGGGTCGGCATCACCGAGGACAGGGAGGCGTTGACCTGGACGGTCGGGTCGGTGTTGATCACGCCGAGGCAGTTGGGTCCGATCAGGCGCAGACCGTAGGAACGGCAGAGGCCGGCCAGGTGCCGCTGACGGCGACGGCCCTCCTCGCCGGTCTCCGCGAAGCCGGACGAGATCACGATCAGTCCGTGGACGCCCTTGTTGGCGCAGTCGAGCACCACGTCGGTCACGGCGTCCGCCGGGACGGCGACGATCGCGACGTCGACGTCGTCGGGGATGTCGTTGACGTTCTTGTAGGCCGGCATCCCCGACACCGCGGGGGCGCTGGGGTTGACGACGTAGACGCGACCGGTGAAGTCGGCCATCACCAGGTTGCGGACCAGGACCTGACCGATCGTGTCCTGGCGGCGGCTGGCACCGATGATGGCGACCGACTTCGGGTGGAAGAAGCGCTGGATCGAGGCAGCCTCGGCCGCGTGCTCGCGACCGCGCATCACGCCGATCGCGGTGTCGGTCGGGTCGATGGGGAACTCGAGCGTGATGACACCGTCGTGGTAGCCGCTCGCCACGCGATAGCCCGCGTCACGGAAGGTCTGGATCATCCGCGAGTTGTCGGGCAGCACCTCGGCGGTGAACCTCTCGACGCCACGCTCCCGCCCGGCCTGCGCGAGGTGCTCGAGCAGCAGCTGCGCGATACCCCGGCCCTGGTGGTCGTCCTCGACGAGGAAGGCGACCTCGGCCTCGTTGTCGCCCACGACGTCATACCTGCCGACGGCGATCATCTGCTGCTGGACGACCAGCACGAGGGCCACCCGGTCGGTGTGGTCGACGTGGGTGAACCGACGGACGTCGCGCTCGGAGAGGACCGGCATCGGGGAGAAGAACCGGTAGTACTTCGACTCGTCGGAGACCCGCGCGTAGAACTCGACCATGAGCTCGTCGTCCTCGGGCCGGATCGGCCGGATGTGGGCCGTGCGCCCGTCACGGAGCAGGACGTCGCCCTCCCAGTGCGCAGGCGGCGCCTCGATCTCTTCGGTCGGGGTCGCATCGCCAGCACTCACGAGGACAAATCTATCGGTCCGGACCTACCAGTGGGACGCCCCCGGCGTGCCCAGTCGCACTTGGTCAGTGCTCAGGCGGAAGAATGAGGTCCATGGCACGGCGCAGCAAGCAGGATCCACTTCCGGAGGACTTCGAGGAGCACATCCTCGACACCGACATCCGAGACGAGATGCAGTCGTCGTTCCTGGAGTACGCCTACTCCGTCATCTACTCGCGGGCACTGCCCGATGCACGTGACGGACTCAAGCCGGTCCAGCGCCGCATCCTCTACACGATGAACGACATGGGACTGCGGCCCGACCGCGGCCACGTGAAGTCGGCGCGCGTCGTCGGTGAGGTCATGGGTCGGCTGCACCCGCACGGCGACGGCGCGATCTACGACGCCCTGGTCCGCACCGCCCAGTCGTGGTCCCTGCGCCTGCCCTTCATCGACGGGCACGGCAACTTCGGATCGCCCGACGACCCGCCCGCAGCGATGCGGTACACCGAGTGCCGCATGGCCCCCTCCGCGATCGCGATGACGGACTCGATCGACGAGGACACTGTCGACTTCAAGCCCAACTACGACAGCCGCGAGTACGAGCCCACGGTCCTGCCCTCGGCCATCCCCAGCCTGGTCGTCAACGGAACGACCGGCATCGCGGTCGGCATGGCCACCAACATGGCCCCGCACAACCTGGTCGAGGTCGTGCAGGCGCTGCGCCACCTGATCCAGCACCCGAAGACCGACGTCGAGGGCCTGATGAGGTTCATCCCGGGCCCCGACCTGCCGACCGGCGGCAAGATCGTCGGCCTCGACGGGATCCGCGACGCCTACGAGACCGGACGCGGCGTCTTCCGGATGCGTGCCACCGCCCGGATCGAGACCATCGGGCGCCGCAAGGGCATCGTGGTGACCGAGCTGCCCTACGGCGTCGGCACCGAGAAGGTCATGGAGCGGATCAAGACGCTGGTCCAGTCCAAGAAGATCCAGGGCATCGCGGACATGAAGGACCTCACCGACCGCGAGAACGGCCTGCGCCTGGTCATCGAGGTCAAGAACGGCTTCGTGCCCGAGGCGCTCCTCGAGCAGCTCTACAAGCAGACGCCGATGGAGGACTCCTTCGGCATCAACAACGTCGCCCTGGTCGACGGCCAGCCCCGCACCCTGGGCCTCAAGGAGCTGCTCGAGGTCTTCCTCAAGCACCGCTACGAGGTCGTGCGCCGTCGTACCCAGTTCCGCCGCAACAAGAAGGCCGAACGCCTGCACCTCGTCGACGGCCTGCTGATCGCGCTGCTCGACATCGACGAGGTCATCCAGGTCATCCGGACCAGCGACAACTCCGCTGCCGCCAAGGAGCGGCTCCGCAGCGTCTTCGACCTCTCCGACGCGCAGGCCGAGTACATCCTCGAGATGCAGCTGCGACGCCTCACCCGCTTCTCCCGGATCGAGCTGGAGAAGGAGCAGGAGGAGCTGCGCACGGCGATCGAGGAGCTCGACGCGATCCTCGGCGACGAGGCCCTGCTGAAGAAGCTCGTCTCCACCGAGCTCGCCGACGTGGCCAAGACCTTCGGCACCCCACGTCGTACAGTCCTGCTCGAATCGGCCGGCAGCACGGCCATCACCGCAGCCGCCGTGCAGCTCGAGGTCGCCGACGACCCCTGCTTCGCACTGCTCTCCTCCACCGGCCTGCTGGCGCGTACGACGGGCGCCGACGAGATCGGCACCGGCGGCGGCCGCGCCAACCACGACGTCGTCACCTCCGCGATCCGTACGACGGCCCGTGCCGACGTCGGCGTGCTCACCTCGCGCGGGCGACTGATCCGGCTCGCCGTGCTGGACCTGCCGGCGATCCCGCCGTCCGCCAACGAGCCCAACCTCCAGGGCGGCCTGCCCATCGCCGAGGTGCTGGAGCTCGCGACCGGCGAGCGTGCGCTGGGGCTCACCTCCCTCACCGGCGAGGGCCACGGACTCGCCCTCGGCACCCGCCAGGGAGTGGTCAAGCGGGTCAACCCGGAGGTCCTCGGCAAGGACGAGTGGGAGGTCATCTCCCTCAAGGACGGCGACGAGGTCGTCGGCGCCGTCGAGCTGCAGACCGGGCTGGAGGAGCTCTGCTTCGTGACCTCCGACGCCCAGCTCCTGCACTTCGCCGCGGACTCCGTGCGCCCGCAGGGTCGCTCCGGCGGCGGCATGGCCGGCGTCCGGGTCACCGACCGTGAACGGGTGAGCTGGTTCGGCGTCCTGGACCTCAACGCTCCCGGCGGAGTGGTCCTCGTGACGGCGTCGGGCTCCTCCACCGCCCTGCCCGGCACCGAGCCGGGCTCGGTCAAGGTCACCGACTTCTGGGAGTACCCCGCCAAGGGTCGCGCCACCGGCGGCGTCCGCTGCCACCGCTTCCTCAAGGGCGAGGACACCCTCGTCTTCGCCTGGGCCGGTCCCGCGCCGGCCAGGGCGGCTGCCGCGAGCGGTGCACCGGTCGACCTGCCCGAGGCCACCGGGCGACGTGACGGATCCGGGCTGCCCGGCAGCCAGGCGCTCGCCGCTGCCGCAGGCCCGCTCGTCGCATCGCTGAGCCTCGACCCGACCGCCGCGTCCGGCTCCGACGCGACCGCCTCCGGGGCGCCTGGGTCCGGGGCGTCATCCCCCGATGTGTCAGGGTGATTGCATGACGACCTCCACCCGTGTCGCCGCTGGCCTGCTCACCGCACTGGTCACGGCCAGCGCTCTCACCGCCTGCTCCGGCGACGACGGTGGCGGCGACGACGCCCCCTCGTGGACCGACACGGCCGCCAAGGCGAAGACGTTCCTCGACGACACCAGCGGAGTCGAGGTCAGCATCTCGACGGGCGACGACCCGGGCGTCGACTACCTCTCCGCGGCGAGCGGCACGATCGTCGCCGACCCGCCCGCCTTCGAGGGCGACGTCAGCGGTTCGGTGTCCGGACTGCCCGTCAGCGGCGTGCCGGTCATCTCCGTCGACGGCACGCTCTGGATCAACCACGCCCTCCTCGGCGGCTGGAGCGACCGCTTCCAGGCCGCGGACCTGTGCGCGCCCGACCCGGCCACGCTGCTCGACCCCGACACCGGCGTCTCCAACGTGCTGACCAGCAGCACGGACGTGAAGGCCGGCGAGTCCGAGCGGGGCGGCGAGGACAACAAGGAGATCTTCACCACCTACTCCGGCTCCGCCACCGGTGACTCGATCCGCGAGATCCTGCCCTGTGCCGAGGGCGACGACTTCGGCGCGACCTACCGCGTGGACGAGGACGGTCAGCTGCGCACCGCCCGGCTGACCGGTGTGTTCTTCCCCGATGCCGACGAGGTGACCTACACGATCGACGTGACGGCGTACGACGTCACCAAGGACATCTCCGCACCCGAATGAGCACGGCAGGGGTGACCGAACCGGTCAGCGGTCCGCTCGCCCGCGACCGCGCGCTGCTCGTCTTCTGCGCGGTGGCCGTGGCCTTCGCGGCGGTCGACACCTACGTCGTCGTCCTCGCGCTGCCGGACATGATGGCGGGCGTCGGCATCCCCGTGGACGAGCTCCAGCGGGCGGCGCCGATCGTGTCCGGGTTCCTGCTCGGCTACGTCGCGATGCTCCCGCTCATCGGCCGGATCGCCGACCTGCGCGGACAGGTCCCGGTCCTGGCGATGTCGCTGGTGCTGTTCTCGATCGGCTCCTTGGTCACGGCGGTCTCCTACGACCTCCCGAGCATGGTCGCCGGCCGCTTCCTCCAGGGCGTCGGCGGCGGCGGCCTCGTGCCGGCCACGATGTCCCTGGTCGCCGCCCTCTACCCGGTCGAACGCCGCGGACTGCCGCTCGGCCTGGTCTCGGCGGTCCAGGAGTTCGGCAGCGTGCTCGGCCCGCTCTTCGGCGCCCTCGTGCTCTCGTTCACCACCTGGCGCGGCATCTTCGCGATCAACCTCGCCGGCGGCGCCGTCCTGCTCGTCTCCGTCACCGTGCTCGCCCGCTCCCATCGTTCGTCGGGTGCCGGGCGCGAGGAACCAGCGACCGGTGCAGCCCGACGCCTCCCCACCGCCCTCACCCGCCCCGTGGCCCTCGTCCTGCTCGCCGTCACCACCGGCGCGGGCCTGATCACCTTCATCCAGCCCTCCAGCCTCCAGCGCGACCTCACCTGGGGCCAGCTCTTCATCCCGTACGTCGACGGGGGCAACCGCTGGATCACCCCCATCGGCGTCACGACGATCGTCGCGTTCGTTGCCTTGAGCCTGTGGTGCTGGTTCCTGCCGCGCGCGCTCGTGGACCTGCGCGGCTGGCTGGACCACCTGCTCGCCGCCGACCTGCTGGGCGCCGCCCTGCTGGCGCTCACCCTCGGCGGGATCGTCCTCGCCTTCGCCACCGCCGACCCGGAGGTCGCGGTGTTCTCGCCGCAGGGGCCGTGGTTCCTGGCCGGTTCGGGGATCGCCCTCGTACTCCTGCTCCTGCACCTGCGTCGCGCGGACGACCCGATCGTCCCGCGGGGTGCGCTGCGCGCCACTCCGGCGTGGGGCTCGCTCGTGGTGAGCTTCCTGGTCGGGTGGGCGCTGATCGCGGCCCTGGTCGACATCCCGCTCTTCGCCCGCACGACCACCGAGCGCGAGTCCCAGCTGGGAGCCGCGCTGGTGCTGCTCCGGTTCCTCGCCGCACTGCCCGTCGGTGCCATCGTCGGCGGCTGGCTGCTGCGACGGGTCAACGCGGGCGTCCTGACCGCCGCCGGCATGGCCGCGGCAGGGGTGTCCTTCCTGGTGATGGCGCAGTGGGACGCCACCAGCCTCGACGGCTTCGCGTCCAACCTGCCGCTGGTGCTCGGGGGCTTCGGCTTCGGTCTGGCGCTCGCGCCCGTCAACGCCGCGATCCTGGCCTCCACCGACGACGACGCCCACGGCCTGGCCAGCGCCCTGGTCGTGGTCGCCCGGATGGTCGGCATGCTCGTCGGCATCTCGGCACTCACGACCATCGGGCTGCGTCGCCTGTACGCCGCCCAGGAGGACGACCCGAGCCTCAGCATCCTCGAGCTCGGCATCGTCCAGGAGCACTCCGTCTTCGTCGGCGCCGCCGTGGCCGCCTTCGCTGCCGGCGTACTCGCCCTCGTGCTGTTCGCCCGGGCGAACACCCGAGGAGTGGACACGGCCGAGGTCCTGCACGCGGCTGGATAACCTAGGGCCGTGGGCGACTTCGATGACCTGTTGAAGGCAAACCGCGTTTTCGCGGACTCGTTCGACCTGGGTGGGTTCGATGGCAAGGCTCATGCCGGCGTCGCCATCGTCACCTGCATGGACTCGCGGATCGATCCGCTGGGCATGCTCGGTCTCAAGCACGGCGACGCCAAGATCTTCCGCAACCCCGGTGGCCGTGTCACCGAGGCGGCGCTGGAGGCCCTGGTCCTCGGCGCGCACCTGCTCAACGTGGACCGGATCCTGGTGATCCCCCACACCCGCTGTGCGATGGCGGCGAGCTCCGAGGCCGAGATCCAGGCGAAGATCGGCGAGGCGGTCGGCCAGGACGTCACCTGGCACGCCTTCCACGTGATCCCGAACCAGAAGCAGAGCCTGGCCGAGGACGTCCGCAAGGTCCGCGCCCACCCGCTCATCCCCGACTCCGTCAAGGTCGGTGGCTTCATCTACGACGTCGACAGCGGGCTGCTCTCACACGAGGTCTGACCTCCCGAGCCAACCCAGTCCGCCGGAGCCCACTCAGTCGAGCGAACCGATGTCCGCCTCGACCGGGTTCTCATGGGCCCAGCGCGGGACGATGAATAGTCCGTGCGCCTGCACCGCGGGACTGCCGTCGGAACCCTCTCCGGCTGCGGCGATGTGGGCGTCCACGACGACCTTGCGTCCCTCGACGCTGGTGATCCGGCCCTCCATCCGCACCGGCCCCAGCGGGAGCGGCTGGACATAGCGCAGGGTGAGGGTGCCGGTGACCGTCATCCGGGTGTGCCGCGCGCTCGCGGTCTCGCCCATCAGGTGGTCGAGCATCAGCGCCGACACCCCTCCGTGGACGCATCCCGGCGGTCCCTCGTAGGCCACGCCCAGGTCGAATGCGGACCACACTGTGTCGTCCTCGCCCCAGTTCAGGACCACCGGCGGGGCCATCGCGTTGCGCACGCCGACGACCGCGTTGCCCCAGTTCCAGGATCGGCCCTCGGCATTGAAGTGGATCCCGGCCGGGCCGCTCGCGGCCTCCTCGGCGAGGAGGAGCTCGGCCTCACGGACCAGCGCGCGAGCACGCGCGACCCGCTCCTCGTCGACGTCCGTGCGGATCGCCACGTCGACGAGCCGTCGCAGGTCCGCGGCCAGCGCGCCGTGCACGTGCTCGGACGCCTCGACCTCGGCGGTGCTCAGCGGGGAGAGGGAGAAGGAGTCGGAGGAGAGCGTGGACACCTGTCCAATCTATCGCCAGTGTCCTGATCTGTGGGGTCCTTGTCGTTGACGCCATCACAGAGCGCCGGGACAGTGAAGCCATGCGCACCGTGGTGGTCGTCGGGTACGACGGGGTCCAGGGCATCGACCTGGTCGGCCCCTTCGACGTCTTCACCGGCGCCACGACGTACCTCGCCAGCACCGGCCTCGACACCGGGTACGACGTCTCGGTGGTCTCGGTCGGCGGGCGGCCCGTCACGACCGGACCCGGCACCGGGCTGCAGATCGTCACGCAGCCGCTCCCGGGCGCCGACGGCCTCATCGACACCGTGGTGCTGCCCGGTGGCTTCGGTGTGGACGGCGCCCGCGCAGATGCGGCGCTGATCGACTGGATCCGTGGGGTCTCGCTCCGCGCGCGCCGTGTCGTGACCGTCTGCAGCGGTGCCTTCCTCGCCGCGGAGGCCGGACTCCTCGACGGCTGCCGAGCCACCACGCACTGGTCGGAGGCGGCACGGCTCGCCGCGGAGTACCCGGCCGTCACCGTCGACCCGGACCCGATCTTCGTCCGGAGCTCGGACCGGGTGTGGACGGCCGCCGGCGTGAGCGCCGGCATCGATCTCGCGCTCGCGCTGGTCGAGGACGACCACGGTCACGAGGTCGCCCAGACCGTGGCGCGCTGGATGGTGCTCCACCTGCGGCGGCCCGGCGGCCAGACCCAGTTCGCCGCCCCGGTGTGGATGCCCCGGGCACGAAGGGACCCCGTGCGCGACGTCCAGGAGCACATCGAGGCGGACCCTGCGGGCTCCCACTCGGTCACCGAGCTCGCCCGGCGTGCCGCGATGAGCCCGCGCCACTTCACCCGGGTCTTCACCGAGGAGATCGGCGAGGCGCCCGGCGCCTACGTCGACCGAATCCGCACCGAGGCAGCCCGGCGCCTCCTCGAGCAGACCGACGACCCGGTGACGGTGGTGGCCACCCGCTGCGGCTACGGCTCGGCCGAGTCCCTGCGTCGCAACTTCGGACGACGTCTCGGCATCTCCCCCGACCAGTACCGCAAGACCTTCGCCTGATCCCTCGACCCGCCAGGAGAACCACCGTGCAGATCGCGATCGTGCTCTACCCCGGCTTCACCTCGCTCGACTTCATCGGCCCCTACGAGGTGCTGCGGATGCTGCCCGACGCCGAGATCCGTTTCCTCTGGCACGAGCCCGGCCCCGTCCATGCCGACTCCGGCGTCCTGGTCGTCGCCGCGACCCACACCTTCGAGGAGACCCCGGCACCCGACGTGGTGCTCGTCCCCGGCGGCATGACGTCCGCGGAGCACGCACGCGACGAGAAGGTGCTGGCCTGGCTGCGCCAGGCGCACCGGACCTCGACCTGGACCACCTCGGTCTGTTCCGGTTCGGTGCTGCTCGGCGCCGCCGGGATCCTCGACGGTCTCCGCGCCACGTCGCACTGGTCCTGCGTGCCGCTCCTGAGGACCTTCGGCGCACGCCCGGTGGGTGACGAGCGGATCGTCCACGAGGGCAAGGTCGTCACCGCGGCCGGAGTGTCGGCCGGCCTCGACATGGCGCTCTGGCTGGCCGGCGAGATCGCCGGACCCGCACGGGCGGAGTCGATCCAGCTCGTCATCGAGTACGACCCCCAGCCGCCGTACGACGCCGGGCACCTCTCGAAGGCGTCCGCGCGGACCAAGGCATCGGCCACTGCGCTGCTCGCGAGCGACCTGGCCGCGACCGGTCAGCTGCTCACGCCCGGCCGCCTGCTCTGGGACCAGGCCGTCCGACGTGCCCGTTCGGGCCGACGGCGTACCAAGGTCTCCGCTGGCTGAGCCCCGCCGGTCGAGGTACGCCGAGGCTCGAGACCTCAGACCGGAACTACCCCAGTAGCTGTCGCAGCGACCGATCCACCAGCGCACCGGGCAGCTCGTCGAGCCGCTCCCGCAGCGCACCCAGGTCGCCGAAGCCGGAGACCAGGTCCACCAACGCCTCCGTCGCAGCAGCCGGATCCTCACCGAGGTCGACGTCCATCAGCAGGGGGCAGTCCACCGCGCCGCCGTCGGGCTCGGGTGGCAGGTCGGGGAGCCAGCAGCCGACCTCCAGGCGCAACGTGGCCGCTCGCCCGACGCCTTGGACCCGCGGGTCGACGTACCAGAACAGGTCACCGACCGGGATCCGGAGGTGGCCCTTGCGTGCCTTGGCGCCACGCGCCTTGAGCACCTTCACGACCGCTGCCCGGCTCTCGCTCACCACGTCCCCAGCATCACTCCTCACCACTCCCCCTGTCGACTCGGGGTGCGCACGGCGAGCGCGACCGTCCCGGGGAGGTGCGGAAATGACGAAAGGAAGGGGAGAACTGTCCCCTTCCACTCCCAAGATATAGCGCACCACGGGGCTTGCGGCAAGGCCCTGGTGGCATCGGAGAATCACCGGTCGTGACCCCTCGGACCGCCCCTGCCTTCGCCCTGCCACCACACCTCTCCGCCAAGTCCGCCCCCTCCCTGATCGGTCCCGACGAGGACCACTTCGCCGCCATCACGGCCGCCGTCGACCACGCCGTCGCCGACCTGACCGCCCGCCTCGACGAGGCGCGGCGTACCCCCGGCGGGCACGGCACCGCCGCCCTCGAGCGCGACCAGGAGGTGCACCGACTGACCTCCCGGCTGCGTACGTTGCGCCGCTTCGGCCGCGACCTCTGCCTGGGTCGGGTCGTGGCCACCGAGGACCCGGAGCCCTTGTACGTCGGCCGCCTCGGCCTCGTCGACAGCGAGGGCCGGAGACTGCTCGTCGACTGGCGCTCCCCCGCTGCCGAGCCGTTCTTCGCTGCGACCCATGCGCACCCGATGGGCCTGGCCAGCCGCCGCCGCTACCGCTGGACCCTCGACACCATCACCGACTACTGGGACGAGGTCTTCACCGCCGACGGCCTGGAGGGACACGCGGCGCTGGACGACCAGTCCGCCTTCATCGCCAGTCTCGGGAGCCACCGTTCCGCACAGATGCGTGACGTGCTCGGCACCATCCAGGCCGACCAGGACGCGATCATCCGGGCCGAGTCGCGGGGCACGCTCGTCGTCGACGGGGGGCCCGGCACCGGCAAGACCGTGGTGGCGCTGCACCGTTCCGCCTACCTCCTGTACGCCGACCCGCGCCTGGGCCATCGACGCGGAGGCGTGCTGTTCGTCGGTCCCCACCGGCCCTACCTGGCCTACGTGGCGGACGTGCTGCCGAGCCTGGGCGAGGAGGGCGTGCTGACCTGCACGCTGGCCGACCTGGTCCCGGAGAGCGAGGCTGCCGTTGCCGAGACGGATCCCGAGGTGGCGCGCCTGAAGGCCACGGCCGCGCTCGTCCGGGCCGTCGAGAAGGCCGTGCAGGTCTTCGAGGAGCCACCCTCAGCAGGGATGGAGGTCGAGACGCCCTGGGCGGACGTGTGGGTCAGCAGCGCCGACTGGGCCGAGGCCTTCGCCGCCCCCGAGCCGGGTGTGCCCCACAACGAGGCACGCGAGCAGGTGTGGGACGAGCTGCTCACGATCCTGGTCGACAAGATCACCGATGCCGACCCAGGTGCCGACCCAGGTGCCGACTCAGGTGCCGACTCAGGTGCCGACTCAGGTGCCGATTCAGGTGTCGACGCGAAGGCCGTCCGGGCCGCGCTGCGGCGCAGCCCGGCGCTCGTCGAGGCGATGGGACGCGCCTGGCCGATGCTCCGGGCGAGCGACCTGGTGGGCGACCTGTGGGCCGTGCCCGCGTACCTCCGCGCCTGCGCACCGTGGCTGACCGAGGACGAGGTACGGGTCCTGCGCCGATCCGAAGGTTCGCCCTGGACCACCGCGGACCTCCCCCTGCTGGACGCAGCCCGGCTGCGTCTCGGCGACGCCGAGGTCACCGCGCGCACGCGTCGCCAGGAGGCGGCCCGCGCCGCCGAGAAGGAGCAGATGGACGCCGTGGTGGACCACCTGGTCGCCAACGACGACTCGGAGATGAAGCTGATGTCGATGCTGCGGGTGCATGACCTGCAGGGCGCCCTGGCCGACGTCTCCCCCGACGACGGGCTCGTCACCGGAACCGACGGCCTCGCCGGGCCGTTCGCCCACGTCGTGGTGGACGAGGCGCAGGAGCTCACCGACGCGGAGTGGCAGATGCTGCTGGTCCGCTGTCCCTCACGGAGCTTCACGATCGTCGGCGACCGGGCCCAGGCCCGTCACGGGTTCACCGAGTCGTGGGAGGACCGCCTGGCACGTGCCGGGCTCGACCACGTCCGGATCGCTGCACTCAGCGTGAACTACCGGACCCCGGCCGAGATCATGGCCGAGGCGGAGCCGGTCATCCGGGCCGCGATCCCCGACGCCAACGTCCCGACCTCCATCCGCACCAGCGGCGTCCCGGTCACGCACGGCACGATCGACGACCTCGGGAGCATTCTGACCACCTGGCTCGCCGAGCACCCCGAAGGCACCGCCTGCGTGATCGGCTCCCCCACCACGACGGCGTTCCCGAGGGTGCAGTCCCTGACGCCCGAGCTGGCCAAGGGCCTCGAGTTCGACCTGGTCGTGCTGATCGACCCGGAGGCCTTCGGGGACGGCATCGAGGGCGCCGTCGACCGGTACGTCGCGATGACGCGGGCGACCCAGCGGCTCGTCGTGCTGGCTGATCGGACGAGCTGAACGGCAACGCGGCACGGCGCCGCCCCGGATGCGCGACAATCCGGGTCGAGGAGACGAGGAACTGCGTGGAGATCATCGCGTCGTGGCCGGCGAGCTCGCCGCTCGGTGAGGTGGCGGGCTGGGCACAGCGCGTCGAGGCCCTCGGCTTCGACGTCCTGCACGTCCCCGAGACGATCCACGACCCGTTCACGGTCGCCGCGCTCGCGCTGGCGAGCACCTCGACGCTGACCGTGCGGACGAGCATGGTGGTCGCCTTCGCCCGGAGCCCCATGCTGACGGCGTACTCGGCCTGGGACCTGGCGAGGTTCTCCGACGGGAGGTTCGAGCTCGGCCTCGCGTCGCAGGTACGCGGCAACATCGTCGGCAGGTACTCCGCCGAGTGGTCCGAGCCCGTCGCCCGACTCGGCGACTACATCAGCGCCGTCCGGGCGATCTTCCGCAGCTTCCAGACCGGAGCCGAGCTCGACCACGACGGGCCGCACTACCGGTTCACCCGGCTCCAGCCGTACTTCAACCCGGGCCCGCTCGACACGCCCGCACCGACCCTCTGGTCCGGCGGCGTCAACCGTGGGATGTGCGAGCTCGCCGGGCGCCTGTCCGACGGCTTCGTCTGCCATCCGACCAACTCCCACCCCGCGATGATCAGGTCGGTCATCCAGCCGGCCATCGACGCCGGTCGCACCGCCACGGGGCGAGCCGTGGGCCCCCGGCTCGTCGCCGGACCGCAGCCGATCATGGCGGCCACCACGGCAGAGCTCCAGGCCGTCCGCGACTCCCGCCGCGCCGAGCTGGCCTTCCTCTACAGCACCCCCGCCTACCGCCCCCAGCTCGACCTGTTCGGGCTCGGCGACCTCGCCGCGACGTTGTCGGGCATGGCGGCCGCAGTGGACTGGTCAGGCCTCGAGGGCCATCTCACCGACGACGTGATCGACCGGCTCGTCCCGCAGGGCACCTTCGACACCCTCCCCGACGTCCTCGAGCAGTGGTACTCCGGCCTCTGCGACGGCATCGTCCTGGGCATTCCCGAGGCCGCCGACGACACCGCCCTCACGACGCTCGTCGAGCGCTGTCGCGCGATCAGCTGACCGGCCTCACACACGGAGCTCTCGACGCACGTTGCGTCGTCGCTCACGCGTCCAGCGTCTCCAGGTCGACCTCGTAGGCACCCTGGATGATGAACTCCTTGCGCGGCGCGACGTCGCTGCCCATGAGCAGCTCGAACACCGCGGCGGCCCCCTCGAGCTCGTCGACCGTCAAGCGGCGCAGGGTACGACGACGGGGGTCCATCGTGGTCTCGGCCAGCTGGTCGGCATCCATCTCGCCGAGACCCTTGTAGCGCTGGACCGGGTCCTTCCAGCGCACGTTCTTCTTCTTGAGCTCGGCGAGCTTGCGCTGCAGCTCGTCGTCGGAGTACGTGTAGACGTACTTCTCCTGGCCCTTCCTCGGGTTGGAGATCTCGATGCGGTGCAGCGGCGGCACGGCGGTGTAGACGCGGCCGTCCCTGACCAGGTCGGGCATGTACTTGAAGAAGAGCGTCGCCAGCAGCGTGCGGATGTGGGCGCCGTCGGAGTCCGCGTCGGCCATGAAGATGATCCGGCCGTAGCGGCGGGCGTCGAGGTCGAAGGTGCGACCGGAGCCGGCACCGACGACCTGGATGATCGATGCGCACTCGGTGTTCTTGAGCATGTCGCCGACCGAGGCCTTCTGGACGTTCAGGATCTTGCCTCGGATCGGCAGCAGCGCCTGGAACTCCGCGTTGCGGGCGAGCTTGGCGGTGCCGAGCGCGGAGTCACCCTCGACGATGAACAGCTCGCTGCGCTCGTTGTCGGAGGCGCGGCAGTCGGCGAGCTTGGCCGGCAGCGAGGACGACTCGAGCGCGTTCTTCCGGCGTTGGGTCTCCTTGTGCTGACGGGCCGCGATCCGGGTCTTCGAGGCGCCGACGACCTTCTCCATGAGGAGCTTGGCCTGCGCCTTCTCGGCACGCTTGGTGGAGGTCAGGAACTCCTTGAGCTGCTGGGCCACCACCTTGCGTACGACGGTGCGGGCGGCCGGCGTACCGAGGATCTCCTTGGTCTGGCCCTCGAACTGCGGCTCGGCGAGGCGCACGGTCACGACCGCGGTCATCCCCTCGAGGATGTCGTCCTTGACCACGTCGTCGTCGTTGACCTTCAGCGCCTTCGCAGCGCGCATCGCCTCGTTGAAGGTCTTGGTCAGCGCCGTCTCGAAGCCGGAGACGTGGGTGCCGCCCTTGGGCGTGGCGATGACGTTGACGAACGAGCGCAGCTCGGTGTCGTAGCCCGTGCCCCAGCGCGCCGCGACGTCGACGACGAGCTCACGCTCGACGTCCTGCGGGGTCATGTGGCCCTTGTCGTCGAGCAGCGGCACCGTCTCGGTGAAGGTGTCGCTGCCCTGGAGGCGCAGGACCTCGGTGACCGGCTCGTCGTGCGCGAGGAACTCGCAGAACTCCGCGATGCCGCCGTCGTGACGGAACTTCTCCTCGGTCCACTCGGTGGCGTCGGCCGAGCGCTGGTCGCGGATGACGAGCTCGAGTCCGGGGACGATGAAGGAGGTCTGCCGGGCGCGGCCGATGAGTCCCTCGAGGACGAAGCCGGCGTCCTTGGTGAAGATCTGGCGGTCGGGCCAGAACCGGACGCGGGTGCCGGACCTGCCCTTGGCCACCCGGCCGCCCTTGCGGGTCAGCCCACCCATGGGGGTGAAGGCGGCGTCGGGGCCCTCGCCGTCGAAGGTGCCGGGCGCGCCTCGCTGGAAGCTCATGCCCTGGGTCGCGGGCGAGCGGTCGACGTCGATGTCCATCCGGCTCGACAAGGCGTTGACCACGGACAGGCCGACGCCGTGCAGGCCACCGGTGGCGGCGTACGACGAGCCGCCGAACTTTCCGCCGGCGTGCAGCTTGGTGGCGACCAGCTCGACACCGCTGAGCCCGCTCTTGGGCTCCTTGTCGGTCGGGATGCCGCGCCCGTCGTCGTACACCTCGACGGAGCCGTCGGCGTTCAGCGTGATGTCGACGCGGTGCGCGGAACCCGCGAGCGCCTCGTCGACGCCGTTGTCGATGATCTCCCAGAGGCAGTGCATCAGCCCCCGGGTGTCGGTCGAGCCGATGTACATCCCTGGACGCTTCCGCACGGCTTCCAGGCCCTCGAGGACCAGGAGGTGGGCTGCGTTGTAGGTGTTGTCGGCGATGACCGGCTCCTTCGATGGATGAACTGCAGACTCAGAATCTACCGGCGACACGCCGGAGACCGGTGCAGGCACACGGATGCCACCGGGAGGACGATGAGCGACATCGGCAGCGCCGCCGGTGGGACCAGGAACTCCTGATCGATCGGATGATCACAAGGGTGTTTCAGGTTGTGGAAAATCGGAACAAGAACAGTGACCAGGTGATGGGATGAACAGAACGGGAACGTGGAATGCGCCACACCCGATCGGGAATCTTTGAACCAGTCGCTACGTTGAACCCGATGTCACCCGATGAGGGTGTTGATCACCAGTGAAGAGAGGCCCGAGATGACAACAGCTCTTGCTCCCAGCGCCCCGCTCACCGCGGAGGACCGCTGCGACCGTTGTGGTGCCCAGGCCTACCTCCGCGTCGAGCTCACCACCGGTGGCGAGCTTCTCTTCTGTGCCCACCACGCGCGCGAGCACGGTGACGCACTCAAGGCCTTCGCGGCGAACGTCCAGGACGAGACCCACAAGCTGACCACCAAGCCGGCTCCGGCCGACGACTGATCACCGCTGCACGGCACCAGGGCCCCGGACGTCGTCCGGGGCCCTGGTCCGTTTTCCGGACAATGACCAAGGTTCTCCTTGGTTAGGTTAGCCTCCGCTCATGCGGAACCGTCTGGCGCTCGTCGCCGCCACCAGCCTCGCCCTCGCCCTCGCCGCGTGCAGCTCCGACGTCAAGGACGGCGGGGACGACCCGGCCTCCGGCGCCGCAGCCCCCGAGGGCCCGTGGAGCTTCACCGACGGATCGGGTGAGGTCGTCGAGCTCGACGACGCCCCGACCCGGATCATCGCCCACTCGGCCGAGGCCGCCGCGCTGATGTCGTACGGCATCAAGCCCGTCGGCATCTACGGTGACGAGTCGGTCGCGACCGACCCCAACCTCCAGGGACTGGACCTCACCGGCATCGAGATCCTCGGCGAGGAGTGGGGCGTCATCGACGTCAAGCTGGCCTCCACGCTCAGCCCGGACCTGATCGTGGCCGACTGGTGGCCCGCCGAGAAGGCGCACTCCGGCATGGAGGAGGGCGTGAAGGCCGAGAGCAAGAAGATCGCCGACCTGGCGCCGGTCGTCGGCGCCACCCAGGGTGGGTCGATCCTCAACCTCGCCGAGGGCTACGAGGAGCTCGCCCGCAGCCTGGGCGCCGACGTCGAGAACTCGCAGGGCGCCGAGGACAAGGCCGCCTTCGAGAAGGCGCGCGAGGAGTTCTCCGAGGTCGTCGAGGGCAAGGACCTGACCGCGCTCGCCGTCTCGCCGGCCACCGACCTGTTGTACGCCGCCAACCCGGAGTACGCCCCCGAGCTCCTGGACTTCGAGAAGTGGGGCCTGGACGTCGTCGAGCCCGACGCCCCCGACGCCGGCTTCCCCTACTGGGAGAACCTCAGCTGGGAGAACGCCGACAAGTACCAGCCCGACGTGCTGCTCCTCGACAGCCGGACCTTCGACGAGGCCCTGAAGACCGCGAAGTCGCAGCCGACCTGGAACAGCATCCGTGCCGCCAAGGCCGGGCAGGTCGTCGAGTGGCCCGCGTTCTGGCTGCACACCTACGGCCACTACGCCACGGCCCTCGGGAAGCTCACCGCCGACCTGAGCGACCTCGACGACACCATCGGCGACTGAGGACGACGTGACCGCCGCTCCCGCGGCGCCGGTCGCCCCGCCACGAGCCCGTCCCACGACGCGGCTGGTGGCGGGGCTCATCGCGCTCGGCCTCCTCCTGATCGCGCTGACCTTCGCCAGCGTCGCCCTCGGCGCGCGCGACATCGGTCTGCGCGACGTGGCCGACGCCTTCGTGCACTTCAACAGCGGCGCCACCGACGACACCGTCGCCGTGCAGGTGCGGGTCCCCCGGACCCTGCTCGGCCTCCTCGTCGGGGCCGCCCTCGGGTTGTCGGGAGCGATCCTGCAGGGGCTGACCCGCAACCCTCTCGCGGACCCCGGGATCATGGGCATCAACGCCGGCGCCACCCTCGGTGTGGTCGCTGCGATCACCCTCCTCGGCCTGTCCGGCATCGGTCTGCTGATCTGGTTCGGGTTCGCCGGCGCCGTCGTCGCCACCGTCCTCGTGTACGCCGTGGGCTCACTCGGCCGCGACGGCGCGACCCCGGTCAAGATGGCCCTCGCCGGCGCCTGCGTCACCGCGGGCCTGCTGGCGATCTCCACCGGGCTCCTGCTCGGCGACATCGACGCCATCAACCAGCTGCGCTTCTGGCAGGTCGGCTCGCTGGCGGGACGCTACGCACCGATCGTGGAGGGCATCGCGCCCTTCCTCGCCGTCGGGATCCTCGGCGGACTCCTGTGTGGACGGCCGCTCAACGCGCTCGCCCTCGGCGAGGACGCAGCCCGCGGGCTGGGCCTGTCGATCGGGAAGGCACGCGTCGGGCTGCTCGCCGTCGTCGCCGTGCTCTGCGGCGCCGCCTGCGCCGCGTGCGGACCGATCGTCTTCGTGGGCCTGGTCGTCCCCCACGTCGCCCGCTTCATCTGCGGCCCCGACTACCGCTGGATCCTCCCCTACACGGTCGTCCTCGGCCCGCTGATGCTGCTCGGGTCCGACGTCCTGGGTCGCCTGCTCGACGGGTCCGGCGAGCTCCAGGTCGGGGTGGTGCTCGGCATCATCGGCGCGCCGTTCTTCATCCTGCTCGTCCGCTTCAGCAAGCTGACCGAGCTGTGAGCGCCCGCCCGACCTCGCCGGCCCCACCCACGGCGGTCGCCGTCCGACAGGTCCGCCGCCGCCAGCGCCGTCGCGCGGTCGTCGTACCCCTCGTGCTGCTGGCGCTCGTGGTCGTGCTGTCCGTCCTCACCCTGTGCTTCGGATCGGTCCGGCTCAGCGTGGACCAGGTCCTCGCCTCGCTGCTCGGCACCCGCGAGAACGGCGCCGTGGACTTCATCGTCCAGGAGGTGTCCTTCCCGCAGGTCAAGGCCGCGATCGCGGTCGGGCTGGCCCTCGGCGCGGCCGGGACGATCTTCCAGCAGCTCCTGCGCAATCCGCTCGCCTCACCGGACTTCGTCGGCATCTCCTCCGGTGCGAGCGTCGCCGCGGTGTCCGCCCTGGCCATCCCCGCGTTCTCCGGCGCCAGCCTGCCGGTGATGGCGTTGATCGGGGCGGCGGTGACCGCGGTGCTGATGTACCTGCTGGCCTGGCGCGACGGCGTGAGCGGCTACCGGTTCATCCTGATCGGCATCGGCGTCTCGGCGTTCGCGACGGGCGTCATCGGCTACCTGCTGACCCGTACCTCGCTCAACGAGGCGCGCCAGGCGCTGCACTGGCTGACCGGCTCGATCGGACAGGCCGGAGAGCACGAGACCGACCTGCTCCTGATCACCCTGCTCGCCATCAGTCCGCTGGTCCCGACCCTCCAGCGCGCGCTGCGCAACGTCGAGCTCGGCGACGACACGGCCCGCGTCCTGGGCAACCGGGTGGAGCTGACCCGGCTCGGGCTGCTGGCCGTCGGCGTGGTCCTCACCGCCGGAGCCACGGCCGTCGCCGGCCCGATCGCCTTCGTCGCGCTGGTCGCCGGGCCGGTCGCGGACCGCCTGCTCGGCACCGCGCGCGGGGGCATCCTCGCCGCCGCCGCAATGGGAGCTGTACTGTGCCTGGTCTCGGACTACATCGCCGCCGAGGTCCTGCCCGTCGCAATGCCGACCGGCGTCGTCACCGGCGCCGTCGGCGCGCCGTACCTGCTGTGGCTCATCGCCACGACCAACCGGAGAGGGATGGGCGGATGACCGTCACCGCGACCACGCGCCTGACGGCGCGCAGCCTGAGCCTGGGGTACGACGACCGCACGGTCGTCGACAGCCTCGACGTCGACATCCTCGACGGGAAGGTCACCGCCATCGTCGGCGCCAACGCCTGCGGCAAGTCGACCTTGCTGCGCGGGCTCGCGCGACTGCTGCGTCCGTCGTCCGGCGAGGTGCTGCTGGACGGTACGCCGATCCTGGACCGCGGCACGCGTGAGGTCGCCCGCATCCTCGGGCTGCTCCCCCAGACCCCCGTCGCCCCCGACGGCATCACCGTCGCCGACCTCGTGTCGCGCGGTCGACACCCCCACCAGGGCTGGTTCCGGTCCTGGAACGACGGCGACGAGGCCGCTGTCGCCAGGGCACTCGAGGCGACCGACACGGTCAACCTGGTCGACCGGCCGCTGCACGCCCTGTCCGGCGGACAGCGTCAACGGGTCTGGATCGCGATGGCCCTGGCCCAGGAGACCGACCTCCTGCTGCTGGACGAACCGACGACCTTCCTCGACATCGCGCACCAGGTCGAGCTGCTCCGGCTGCTGCGCGACCTGAACCGGGCCACCGACCGCACCATCGTCGCGGTCCTGCACGACCTCAACCTCGCCTGCCGCTACAGCGACCACCTCATCGTGATGGGCGGCGGCCAGATCCTCGCCGAAGGCCCTCCGTCCGAGGTCGTCACCGCCGAGCTGGTCGAGCGGGCCTTCGGGCTGGCCTGCCTGGTGATCCCGGATCCGGTCGCGGGGACGCCGATGATCGTGCCGGCCGGGGACTGATCCCGGCCCGACCCGTGGCAACGCAGGAGCCCCGCCGCGAACCAGGTTCGTGGCGGGGCTCCTCGAAGCGGAGATCAGTCCAGGTAGTCGCGCAGGACCTGGGACCGGCTCGGGTGGCGCAGCTTCGACATCGTCTTCGACTCGATCTGACGGATCCGCTCGCGGGTCACGCCGTAGACCTTGCCGATCTCGTCGAGCGTCTTCGGCTGGCCGTCGGTCAGGCCGAAGCGCATCGACACCACGCCGGCCTCACGCTCGGAGAGCGTGTCGAGCACGGCGTGGAGCTGCTCCTGCAGGAGCGTGAAGCTGACCGCGTCGGCCGGGACGATGGCCTCGGAGTCCTCGATCAGGTCACCGAACTCGGAGTCACCGTCCTCGCCGAGCGGGGTGTGCAGGGAGATCGGCTCGCGGCCGTACTTCTGCACCTCGACGACCTTCTCCGGGGTCATGTCGAGCTCCTTGGCGAGCTCTTCCGGAGTGGGCTCGCGACCGAGGTCCTGCAGCATCTGCCGCTGGACCCGGGCGAGCTTGTTGATGACCTCGACCATGTGCACCGGGATACGGATGGTGCGGGCCTGGTCGGCCATGGCGCGGGTGATGGCCTGACGGATCCACCAGGTGGCGTACGTCGAGAACTTGTAGCCCTTGGTGTAGTCGAACTTCTCGACCGCGCGGATCAGACCGAGGTTGCCCTCCTGGATCAGGTCCAGGAAGAGCATGCCGCGGCCGGTGTAGCGCTTGGCCAGGGAGACGACGAGTCGCAGGTTGGCCTCGAGGAGGTGGTTCTTGGCGCGGCGACCGTCCTCCGCGATCCACTCGAGCTCCTCGGAGACCTTCGCGGACAGCTTGCCGCCGCGGGCGAGCTTCTCGTCCGAGAACAGACCGGCCTCGATGCGCTTCGCGAGCGAGACCTCCATCTCGGCGTTGAGGAGCGGGACCTTGCCGATCTGCTTGAGGTAGTCCTTGACCGGGTCGGCGGTCGCGCCGGCCACCATGACCTGCTGGGCAGGCTCATCGGTGTCGTCGGCGGCCGAGACCACGAACGATGAGGTGGCGGTGGCCTCTTCCTCGTCGGCCTTGATGGTCGGGTCGGCGGCAACGTCCTTCTCGAACACCTCGTCGGCGATGTCGGGGAGGATCTTCTTGCCGTCAGGGCCGACCGCGACGACGGCGACGTCACCGGCGGCCGGCTTCGCGGCAGCAGCCTTCTTGGCAGGCGCAGCCGCGGCCTTCTTGGCGGGGGCGGCGGCAGCAGCCTTCGCCGGGGCAGCGGCCTTCTTCGCGGTGGTGGCCGTGGTGGCCGCCGTCTTCCGCGCAGCGGCGGCGACAGCCCGCTGGTCGGCGGGGGCGCCGAGCTCGACGGCGATCCCCAGACCTGCGAGATGTGCCATGAGGGACTTCAGGTGGGCCGGCGCGACGTCAGCAGCGCCGAAGGCCTGGCGCACCTGCTCTGCAGTCACGCTGCCCGCAGGCGCGCCACACTCGATCAGCGCGACGATGGACGGGTGCGTGAGCACGGCGGGCGGGACCGAACGATGGTTCGAGGACACGAACACCTCTCGATATTGCGGGTCTAGGGCGCGGCGAGGCCCGGAGGCGTCAAGACCGCTTGGTCATTCTGCCACGGGAGTCCTGAGGAGCCCGCACTCGGGGGGCCTCCGGCTCTCAGGCCCCTCTCAGGGCCAGTTCACATCCCGTTCAGACGAGCGAGGAATCTCTGGGTCGATCTCGTGGTCGATCCCGGTGCGGGCTCAGGCCTTCGCGGCTGCCTTCGCCGCCTTCTTGTACTCACGCACCTTCTGCAGCGAGGCCGGGTCGACGACGTCGGCGACGGAGCGGAACCCCTCGAGGGAGTAGTCCCCGGCTGCCTTCTCCCACCCGGTCGGACGTACGTCGAGCTGCTTGGCCACGAGCGCCACGAAGATCTTCACCTTCTGCGCCCCGAAGCCGGGCAGCGCCTGCAGCCGCTTGGCCAGGTCCTTGCCGTCGGCGGCCTCGGTCCAGATCCGGGACGCGTCGCCGTCGTACTCCTCGGTGACGATCCGGGCCAGCTCCTGCAGCCGCGCCGACATCGATCCGGGGAACCGGTGGATCGCCGGGGTGGTCGCGCAGATCGCGGCGAACTCCTCGGGGTCGGCCGCCGCGATCGCCGCCGGGTCGAAGCTGCCGAACCGGCCGATGACCTTCTGCGGCCCCATGAAGGCGTGCTCCATCGGGTACTGCTGGTCCAGCATCATCCCGACCAGCAGCGCGAAGGGGTTGGTCGTCAGGAGCTCGTCGGCGTCCGGGTCGTCGGTGATGTGGATGGCCATGGCCCCATGATGCCGGAGCACCCTGCAGCGACCGTCGAGAGCAGGGCAGCCAGCAGGAATGCGGTCCCGATGCCGTGGGGGACGACGAGCCCGGCGAGCGCCGTACCAATGGCCGCGCCGCCGTTGATGCCGACCGTCACCCACGTCGACATCTCGGTCCGGCGCTCGGGCGGCACGAGGGTGTCGGCGAGGGTGAAGGCGACCACGAAGACGGGCGAAGTGGCGAGCGCGCCCATGGCGAGGGCGAGACCGACCAGCACCGGCTGGGGTACGGCGACCGAGGCCGCCACCTGCGCAAGGGCGACGATGACGAGCAACCCGGCGAGCACCGGGCCGGCGCTTCGCTGGCGCCGCGACCTCGCCCACAGCAGTCCGCCGAGGACGGCACCGACGGCCATCCCGGTCTCGACGAGTGCGGCGACGGCGGGCCGACCGAGATCGTCGGCCAGGGCAGCGATGGCGACGAACGCGACCGCTCCCCCGGCGCCGAAGAGTGCACCGGTGCCGAGCAGGGCCGCGACGCCGGGCGGCAGACCTGCTCGTCGCGACACCTCGGCGGGGTGCGGCGCCGGGGCAACGGCCTCGGGTCGGTACGGCGAGAGCACCAACCCGGCGACGCCGCACCACACCAGTCCCGCGGCGACGAGCAGTCCGAGCCAGGCCGGACCGGACGTGAGCACCAGCCCGGCCACCAGTGGGCCGAGCAGGTAGAGCGATTCCTCGCAGACCGCGTCGAGGGAGTAGGCCCGTTGCCGCTGCACTCCCTCCGGGGCGATCTCGCGCCACTGCGCGCGCATCGAGGGGCCGAGCACGGGTCCGGTGAGCCCGAGGAGGACGCCGTACCCCAGCCAGGCGGCGGGTGGCAGCGACACCTGGGCGATAACCGCGCCGAGGACGAGCAGTGACGAGTACGCCGCCGCGGCAACGGGCAGGACCCGGTGCTGTCCGCAGCGGTCGATGAGCCTCGCCTGCGCGGGCATGACGAGCGATGCGAAGCCGACGGCCGCGGAGCACCCTGCGGCGAGGGCGAACGAGTCGGTGGCGTGACGGACGGTGAAGAACAGGCAGAGCGGGAGGACGCCGTAGGCCAGTCGGCCGAGCAGCGCGAGCACGAAGGTGCGCGCGACCGCCGGCCCGCTGAGCAGCAGGCGCAGACTCCCGGCGTCGGGGACGCCGGTCATGGGATGACTCCGGTTTCAGCAGGAGGAAAAGGGCGCGGGAGCACGGCGACCGGCGATGCCGGTCACCCGCGGCCTAGTGCTGCGTGGAGGTCATGGGGTGGACTGTAGTCCACGCCGGTCCCGGCCCCCGGAGTACTCGCTACCTTGTCCCCGTGACCACCACCGCCACGGCCTCAGGCCTGTCCCGCAGGGGTCTCGGCCCGATCATCGGCGTCCACGTGGCGCTGCTCGCCGGAGGCGCCGTCGCCCTGTCGCTCGACGAGCCCGCCCAGGGCTGGGGCGTCCTGGTCTGCGTCGTGGGCTACGTGGTCGCGCTCCTCGCCGTGTGCCGGGCGAAGGGCAACGCCGACCTGCTCGCGCTGGCCGGGTTCCTGGCGTTCGTGTCGGTCTTCCAGGTGCTGCCGGACTGGGTGCTCGCCGACCTGGTCGGGACCCTGCGCTTCCCCGACACCGGCGGCCCACGGGTCGACGACGTCATCCCGCTGGCGATGGCAGCGATGTGGGTCGCGCCCCTGTTCGCCGCGGTCGCACTCGCGGGCGGTCGGCCCGGGCTGGCCGCACTGCTGGCAGGCGCGATCTTCCTCGGCACCGAGCTCCTCGCCCCTTCCCTGGGCCTGTGGGAGCCCACCGGCGACACCCAGCGCTGGAACGGCGTCGCGGTCTACGTCCTGCCCGCCGAGGCGGCCCTCGGCTGGGCCACCGCGACCGCCTTCGCGCACGTTCGCCGCAGCCCGGTGAGCGTCCGGATCGGCGCGGCGCTCGCGGTGTCGACCTTCTACCTCGGTGCTCTCGTGCTGTCGCACTTCGTCATCGACGTGGCCGAGTGGCGGATCACCCACTGATCAGCCGTTCTGCTCGGCGATCCGCTCGAGGCCGGTCCACAGCACGTCCATCAGCCGCTCGACCATGACCTCGGTCTCGATGTGCGGGTGGCGGCGCCACCACTTGGCGGCCTGTTCACCGGCACCCGACACCGCGTGGGCGTACGTCGACGCGGAGTCCTGGTCCAGGTGCGGGGCCGCGCCGAGGATGAGCGCCGTGATCACCTCGGCCGTCTCGTAGCGGTGGCGGGAGGCGGCCTCCGCCACGCGCCCGGCGACAGCGGCGCCGCCACCGAAGAGCACGTCCCAGGTCGAGCCGCGGTCGCGCACGAAGAGGAAGTAGGACCGCAGGCCCGCCCGCAGCTGCTCCTCGGGGGACTCCACTCCCCCGGCGGCCGCGACGACAGCGGCGTCGAGCTCGCCGCGCGCCACGCGGAGGCACTCGAGATAGATCTCGTCCTTGTCGGCGAAGTACTTGTAGATCAGCGTGCGGGTGACGCCGGCGGCGGCAGCGATGTCCTCGACCGCCGCACCCTGGTAGCCGAGCCGGACGAAGACGTCCTCGGCCGCGGAGACGAGCTGCGCACGGCGTACCTCCGGGGCCAGACGACGGCGTGGCTCGCCCGCCACTCAGGCCGTCCAGTCGAGGAGGAGGCCGCCCGCGGTGATCGCGGCGAACCACCAGAGGTAGGCGACGACGCCGAGCACGACCGTGCGCCTCGGGTGCGGGGTCCACCAGACGAAGACGAGCACGAACATCACCAACCACGTCACCAGGAGCACCGCGACGGCCCAGCCCGGAGCGAGGAGCCCGGAGAAGGCGTAGAGGAACAGCGACGACACCACGAGGACCAGGCCGACGAACGGCCAGGGCGAGATCGTCCTGCCGGTGGCAGGGTCGATGGCGACCGCGCGCACCCGGCGCCGACGGGAGAACGGCACTAGCGGTCCCGCTCGTCCGGATCGGCGGACCCGGCAGTCCCGGCAGTCCCGGCAGTCCCGGCAGCCTCGGCGTTGTCGTTCCAGTCGGGATCCGTGTCCCACGCCTGCGTGCGCTCGGCAGCATGCTCCACGGCGCGCGCGGCTTCGGCCTGCGTGGGATAGGGGCCCAGACGGTCCTTGTTGGGGCACCCCTCGGCGCCCTCGACCGTGTGGTGCTTGAGGCAGAACCAGTACTCGCCCTCACTCGACATGCCCCGAAACTACTCCGGATCCCGGCCACGATGTCCTCGGGCGGTCACGTCTTGCAACATTCGTGTTACGCGACGTGGGTAGTGTCCGGACATGAGCACCATGTTCGAGGGCTACGGGACCGGCGGGCCTGCCTACGACGAGATGTTCGACGGAGCCCAGCTGAGACCGCCGTATCTGCGGATGCGGGACTCGCTGGACAAGATGAGCACTCCCGAGCTGATCACCAGGGTGGAAGCGCTCCAGGCGAGCTATCTGGATCAGGGCATCACCTTCGACATCGGCGGCGAGGAACGGGCGATGCCGCTCGACATCCTGCCGCGGGTGATCGAGATGGACACCTGGACGGTGATCGAGAAGGGCCTGCAGCAACGGGTGCAGGCGTTGGAGATGCTCCTGGCCGACGTGTACGACGCCGGCAACGTCTTCAACGACGGCGTCCTCCCCCGCAAGGTGATCACCACCAGCTCCCACTTCCACCGGCAGGCCGCGACGATCCGGCCCGCCAACGGAGTGCGGGTGCACGTGTCGGGCATCGACCTGATCCGCGACAACAACGGCGAGTTCCGGGTGCTCGAGGACAACGTGCGCGTCCCCTCCGGGGTGTCCTACGTGATGACCAGCCGCCGCGCGATCTCGGCGGCCCTGCCCGAGACCATCGCGCAGCACCGGATCCGGCCGGTCGCCAGCTATCCGCAGCGGCTGCTGGCCGCACTGCGTGCCGCGGCCCCGGCCGGCGTCGCGGACCCGACGGTCGTCGTACTCACGCCGGGGGTCTACAACGGCGCGTACTTCGAACACACCCTGCTGGCGCGGACGATGGGCGTCGAGCTCGTCGAGGGGCGCGACCTGGTCTGCCGGCGCGGCGAGGTGATGATGCAGACGACCAAGGGGCTGGCCCCGGTCCACGTGATCTACCGCCGCGTCGACGACGAGTTCCTGGACCCGGTGCACTTCCGGGCCGACTCGATGCTCGGCTGCCCGGGACTGATCGACGCCGCGCGGGCGGGCAACGTGACGCTCGCGAACGCGGTCGGCAACGGGGTCGCGGACGACAAGCTCGTCTACACCTACATGCCCGACGTCATCCGCTACTACCTCAACGAGGAGCCGGTGATCCGCAATGTCGACACGTGGCGGTGCGGTGAGCCCGAGGCCCTCGAGGAGGTCCTGGACCGACTCGACGAGCTGGTGCTCAAGCCGGTCGACGGCTCCGGCGGCAAGGGCATCGTGATCGGTCCACGGGCGACGAAGGCCGAGCTCGACGAGCTCCGCGGCAAGGTGATCGAGGACCCGCGGTCCTGGATCGCGCAGCCGGTCGTCCAGCTCTCGACCGTTCCGACGTTCGTCGACGGCGAGCTCGGACCGCGCCACGTGGACCTCCGCCCGTTCGCCGTCAACGACGGCAACCGCGTGTGGGTGCTGCCCGGTGGCCTGACCCGAGTCGCGCTCGGCAAGGGCGAGCTGATCGTGAACTCCTCACGCGGCGGCGGCACCAAGGACACCTGGGTGCTCGCCGGACCGACCTCTCCCGGCCAGCAGCAACAACAGCAGCAACAGACACAGGCGGTCGAACCGCCCGTCGAGGCGGCTGCGGACCTGCCGATCACCGACCGGGAGGTGAGCTGATGCTCAGCCGGATCGCCGAGTCCCTCTTCTGGATCGGCCGCTACATCGAGCGCGCCGACGACACCGCCCGCATCCTCGACGTCCACACCCAGCTGCTGCTGGAGGACGCCGGCGTCGACGAGACACAGACCTGCCGCGACCTGCTGTCCTGCATGGGCATCGAGCCCGACGATGCCGCGAAGGCGGGCGTCGACCTCGACGCGGTGACCATCGACCAGGTGCTGCGGCTGCTGGCCTACGACCCGCAGTCGTCCTGCTCGATCGCCGCCATCTTCGCTGCTGCTCGCGAGTCGGCTCGTGGCGCACGGGAGACGCTGACCGTCCCGATGTGGGAGGTCATCAACACCACGTGGCGACCGATCCCGTCGGGCCACTTCGAGGCGCTGCGTCCGCCGTACGTCTTCCAGTGGGTGCGCGAGCGCGCCGCCCTGATCACGGGCACGGCCGACGCGACGATGACCCGCGACGAGGGCTGGCAGTTCATCGTGCTGGGCCGCAACATCGAGCGTGCCGACATGACCTCGCGACTGCTCGCGACCACGGCGCTGTCCAACGGTGCCGGGCAGTGGACCTCTGCGCTGCGCGCATCCGGGGCGTACGACGCCTTCCTGCGCACCTACCGCGGGATCGAGACCGACCGCGCAGCGGCGGAGTTCCTGCTGCTGGACCGGCTCTTCCCCCGCTCGGTGATCTTCGCGCTCAACCGCGCCGAGCAGGCGCTCGACAACCTCGGTGGCGATCCGCGGCGCGCCGGGTTCCAGGACGAGGCACACCGGCTGATCGGGCGGATGCGCGCCGAGCTGGAGTACCGCGCCCTGACCGACCTGGTCGCCGACCTGCCCGACGAGATGGAACGACTGCAACGCACGTGCGCTGCTGCGACGGATGCGATCAGCCGGCGCTACTTCGCCGGCGCCGAAGCCGTGGCCTGGAAGGGAGTGGGTGTCTGATGTCGATGCAGCTGAGGATCGTGCACACCTCCGAGTACGTCTACGACGGACGCGCCATGGCGTCGTACAACCAGGCGCGGATGACGCCCGTCACCACGCCCGAGCAGATCGTCGTGCACCACCGGCTCGACGTCAGCCCGAAGCCGTGGACCTACACCTACACCGACTACTTCGGCTGCACCGTCACGGCGTTCGAGGTCGTCGACCCGCACGACGCGATGACCGTCACCGCGACGTCCACCGTGCAGATCAACCGCAACGGCTTCCCCGTCGCGACGTCGGAGTGGGAGGCGTACGGCGCCCGCGAGGTCCGCGACCGGTGGACGGAGTTCCTCGTGATCTCCGACCTGGTCGCGCCGCCCGACGACTTCGCCGCGCTGGTGAAGGACATCGGGGCCAGCTCGTCACGGCCCGGCGACGCCGCACTGGCGGTGTGCGCGCTGGTCAGCGAGCAGATCGAGTTCCTGCCCGGCGCGACCGACGTCCACTCGCCGGCGGCGCACGCCTGGGAGCAACGTGCCGGCGTCAACCAGGACATGGTGCACCTGGCCATCGGCGGCCTGCGCTCCCTCGGCATCCCCGCCCGCTACATCTCCGGCTACGTCCACCCGGTCGAGGCGCCCGCCATCGGCGAGACCGTGGCCGGCGACTCGCGCGCCTGGTTGGAGTGGTGGGACGAGGGCTGGCAGGGCTTCGACCCGACGACCAACACCGCCCCCGGCGAGAGGTACGTCGGCATCGGGCACGGGCGCGACTACTCCGACGTGCCGCCGCTGCGCGGCATCTACTCGGGAGCAGACACCGCGCAGCTCGACGTCACCGTGGACATCACTCGCCTCACCTGAGGTCGGGACCTCAGCCGAGCTTGCCCGCGACCCGCTCGACCCGCAGCGCGTCGTACTCGTGCTCCGGGTCGCCGGTCATCGCGGCGGCCAGCCGCAGGTGTGGCAGCGCCTCGTCGTACTTCGACTGACGCTCGAACGCGCGCCCCAAGGCGTGGCGGGTCCACGCGTCCGACGGGTCCTCGGCGACCAGATCGGCCAGCTCGTCGCTGGCCTTCGTGAGCTGGGCGCGCATGAGGTAGGCCCAGGCCCGCAGCGAGCGGAGCCCCCGGTTGGTCGGCTCCTCCTCGAGGGCCGGCTCGAGGACCTCGAGGGCCTCCCGGGGTGCGCGGCGGCTGAGCAGGTCGTGGGCGGTGCGATAGGCACTCGCGTGGTTGCCGACTGCTCCGGGGAACAGGATCGCCGGCGCCTGGACACGGAACTGCGGCTCGGTCATCTCGTTCATGTGGACCTCAACTCCCGCGGGCACGGCGTTGTTCCTGCGAGACCGTCAGCCGGCGACGACGATCTTGCCCCGCGCGTGGTCGACCTCGAGGTGACGGACGGCCGCTGCGGCGTCGGCGAGCGGGTAGGTCCGGTCGATCACCACGCGGATCTCGTCGCGCGCCGCCATCGCGGCGATCTCGGTCAGCCGGACGGCATCCGGCTTCGCCATCGGGATCGCCACCCGCAGGCCGAGGAGGCGACCGAACAGACCGCCCTTGGCCATCAGTCCGACCGGCCCGAGAAGCGCACCCTCGCCGGGGTTGCCGCCGCCGGACAGCACGAGCGTGCCGCCCTTGGCCACGACGCGGCGCAGGTCCCGCAACGTGCGGTTGCCGACCAGGTCGAGGACGACGTCGTACCTCTCCCCGGTCCTGGCGAAGTCGTCGCTGGCGTAGTCGATCACCTCTGCGGCGCCGAGGGACTCCACGAGAGCGAGGTTGCGGGAGCTGCACACACCCGTCACGACAGCGCCCTGCGCCACGGCGAGCTGGACCGCGAAGGTGCCCACCCCGCCCGATGCCCCGATGACCAGGACGCGGCTGCCTGCGGCGGTCCGGCCGGCCGTCAGGCAGAGATCGGCGGTGGTCGCGGCCAGCGGCAGCGCAGCCGCCACCTCGAAGGTCAGGTCAGAGGGCTTCCGCGCCAGGCAGGACGTGGGGACGACGGCGTGCTCCGCGAAGGTCGCCTCGTCCTCACCCAGCACCTCCTCACCCACCTGCCAGTCGGTGACACCGGGTCCGACGGCCTCGATGGTGCCGGCGAAGTCACGACCCCGGATCCGTTCCCGCGGAGCCCTGCGCCCGAAGATGCGTCGATCCATCATCCGCGCCACGCGGGGTTCGCCACGCATGATGTGCCAGTCCGCCGCGTTGACGGAGGCGGCTCCGATCCGGACGAGCACCTCACCCTCCGCCGGCACGGGCATGGCGACGTCCTCCAGCCTGAGTACGTCGGAGGTGCCGTAGATGTCCTGGACCAACGCCTTCATGGGGATCCTCGCTCGAGGAGCCGGCGGATCCGGCCCATGGCTCGACGCTAGGGAGCGGAGATCGCGGGGTACATCGGGATCAACCCTGAGCTGACCCCGGCAAACCACCCCACGAAACCCCCACCGGGCCGATTGACCACTAGGCTCCGGATCGGACGGGCTGGCCGGGCGACCGCGTGATCCATCGCCGCGAGGCGTCGGATCCCGAGGAAAGTCCGGGCTCCACAGAGCAGGGTGGTGGGTAACACCCACCCGGGGCAACCCGCGGGAAAGTGCCACAGAGAACAGACCGCCTCGCTCCTCCGGGAGCGCGGTAAGGGTGAAACGGTGGGGCAAGAGCCCACCAGTGGACCGGGAGACCGGTGCAGCTAGGCAAACCCCACCCGGAGCAAGACCAGACAGCACACGCCGGTTTCGACTGAAAGGGCTGCTCGCCCGAGTGTGCGGGTAGGTCGCTCGAGGCTGTCGGCAACGGCAGTCCTAGATGGATGGTCGCCCCCTGGCAACAGGGACAGAACCCGGCTTAGAGGCCAGCCCGTCCCCACCCCTCCCCACCCGTGCCCGGATGGTGGTCCATACTTGGAACGCGCGTCAGGCTCGACAGAGGCTGGCCCTGCGGACGTGGTGTAGTTGCAGCACGCTTCCCTTCCAGGGAAGGGGTCGAGGTTCAAATCCTCGCGTCCGCTCCAGCTCTCGACGACGGACCTCAGCGGACGTCGTGCCTGACGGCGGGGCGAACCTCCGAGGTCGAGCCCGCACCCGGGCGAGGTTCGTTGCGGTCAGGCGCCCGCTCCTGGCACAGCCTCCAACAACGTCCGCGTGTACTCGTCCCGCGGGACGGTCAGGACCTCGTCGCTGGGACCGCTCTCGACGATGCGCCCGTCCTGCATCACCGCGACGTCGTGGGCGACGTACCGGACGACGGCGAGGTTGTGGGAGATGAACAGCATCGACAGGCCGAGCTCGCGCTGCATCTCGCGGACGAGGTTCAGGACAGCAGCCTGGACCGAGACGTCGAGGGCGGAGGTGATCTCGTCGGCGACGACCACCTCGGGTCGACCGGCGAGGGCACGGGCCAGCGCGACCCGTTGGCGTTGTCCACCGGAGAGTCGGCCGGGGAGGCTCTTGGCCCGGGCGGGGTCGAGGTGGACGAGGTCGAGGAGGCGCGCCACCTCGGTGCGCCTCGCCACCGGGCTCAGCCGTTCCGCGAAACCCTCGGCGATGCTCTCGCCGACGCTCATGCGGGGGTCGAGCGAGGAGTACGGGTCTTGGAAGACCATCTGCACCGGGCGCCTGCGGCCACGTCGGGGCAACGGCCGTCCGCCGAGGAGGACGTGTCCCCCGGTCAACGGCACGAGTCCGACGATGGCCCGCGCCACCGTCGACTTGCCGCACCCCGATTCGCCGACCAGGCCCAGGGTCTGGCCGGGCTCCACCGTCAGCGACACCTCGTCGACGACGGTCGACCTGCCGTACCTGACGGTGACCTGGTCCAGCACGAGTGGGCTCATCGACGTACCTCCGCCTTCTCCATCAGCACGGACCGGGCCTCGCCAGGGTGCCAACACGCGACCCGCGCGCCCGACGGCAGCACCTCGAGCACGGGTTCCTCGACGCCGCATCGCACGGAAGCACGGGGACATCGAGCGGCGAAGGCGCACCCGGCGGGCGACTCCGACGGATCGATCATCTGGCCGGGGATGACGGCCAGCGGGCGGTCGGTGTCCGTCTCCATGTGGGGCACGGCTGCGACCAGCGCCCGCGTGTAGGGATGCGATGACTCGTCGAGCTCCGATGCCGGCAGGTCCTCGACGATGCGGCCGGCGTACATCACCAGGACGCGGTCGCAGACCTCGCGTACGACGGACACGTCGTGGCTGATGAACAGCAACGCGGCGCCCTCCTGCTCACGGATCTCCCCGAGCAACGCGAGCACCTCCTTCTGCACCGTCACGTCGAGCGCGGTCGTGGGCTCGTCGGCGATCACCAGCCGCGGCGAGCCCATCAGTCCCATCGCGAGCATGGCGCGCTGGCGCATTCCGCCGGAGAACTCGAAGGGGTACTGCCGGGCGCGACGCTCGGGCTCGCGCACACGGACGGCCTGCAGCCGATCGACCGCGCGAGCCCACGCAACGCGACGACCGAGTGCCTGGTGGGTGCGCCCCACCTCGGCCAGCTGGGCGCCGATGCGGTGGGCCGGGTTGAAGGAGGTCATCGGGTCCTGGAACACCATTGCCAGCGACGTCCCCAGCAGGCGGCGATGGTCTCCTCCGTCGAGCAGGTCGGCGCCGTCGAAGCTCAGGCGCCCCGCGTCGACGACACCCGCCTCGTCGACCAGTCCCGCCACGGCCAGGGCGGTCATCGACTTGCCCGACCCCGACTCCCCCACGATGCCGACGGCCTCGCCGGCCTTCACGCTGAACGAGACGCCCCGCACCGGCCGGCTCACGCCGCGCGACGTCGTGAAGTCGACGCGCAGGTCCTCGACGGTGAGCAGGTCCGGCTGGTCCTGGCGCCGCAGGGAAGCAGGAACGCGCCTCGGCGGGGCCACGGGCCGTCGTACGTCGTCCCGGGTGCCGAAGGAACGGGCAACGGCCTCACCGATGAAGTTGAAGGCGAGCCCGGCGATGACGACGGCGAGGCCGGGGCCGATTGCCGCCAAGGGGTCGGTGTAGATGCGCGACAGGTTGTCCTGCATCAGCTGGCCCCAGTCGTACGACGGCACCTGGACGCCGAGGCCGAGGAACGAGAGCCCGGCGAAGGCCAGCAACGTGTAGCCCATGTCGATGGTCGCGCTGACGACCAGCGGTTCGGCGACGTTCGGCAGCACGTGACGGAACAGGATCCGCGGTCGGCTCACCCCCGCGGTCCGCGCGGCCGCGATGTAGTCGCTGGCCTCGACGCTGGCGAAGAGCGTGTGACAGAGCCGCGCGAAGCTCGGCGCACCGGCGAGCCCGATCGCGAGGACGGCACCGGTCGCGCCGACCCCGAAGATCGTGGCGAGGAAGAGGACCACCAGGAGCGCCGGGAACGCCACCAAGATCGTGACGGCGGCCATCACCACGCCACCGAGACGGCGGCCCAGGAACATCGGCGCCGTGCCGAGGAGCAGGCCGACCGCGACCCGGATGACGGTGGCGATCGCGGCGAGCTCCAGTGAGAGCCGGGTGGCGACGAGCACGCGGGCGAACAGGTCCCGCCCGAGTGCGTCGGTGCCGAGCCAGTGTTCCGAGGAGGATCCCTGGAGCGCGGAGGGGACGTCCACGGTGGTGGCGCGATCACCCCAGATGCTCGGCGCGAAGACGGCGAGGAAGAGGATCAGCGCCAACAGGGCGAACCCCGTGATGCCGAGGGGTGTGAGGACGCGGCGCATCAACTGTCTCCGATCGTGGAGCGCGGGTCGAGCAGGGCGAGGAGGACGTCGACCAGCGTCTGGACGAGGAGCACGAGCACGCCGTACACGAGGACGATCCCCTGCACCAGCGGGTAGTCCTTGCCGAGCATCGAGCGGACGAGGGTGCCACCGAGGCCTGGCCAGGCGAAGACGTTCTCGACGAGAACGGTGCCTGCGACCAGTCCGCCGAGCAGGAGTCCGCCGATGGTCAGGGTCGCGGTGACGGCGTTGGGCAGGGCGTGGACGAGGTACGTCCGCAGCGGCGACAGCCGCTTCGCGCGGGCCGTACGCATGTAGTCGGCCTCGAGGACCGCGAGCATCTCGACGCGCATGATCCGCGACAGGATCGCCACGGCTCCGGCGGCCAGGGCGATCACGGGCAGCACGTAGGACTCCGGGCCGCTGCGACCGGCGACCGGGAACCACTGGAGCTCGACCGCGAACAGGTAGACGAGCAGCACGCCGAGCAGGAAGTCCGGGATCGTGCCGAGGACGACGCTGGTCCCGGCGAACGCGAACTCCGTACGACGGGCCCGGCCGCGGCGGGTCAGGACGGCGATGCCGACCCCCAGCGGGATGGACACCGCGACGGCGAGCACGAAGGCCGCGACGGCCAGGGTCAGGGTGCCGGGAAGTCCGGTCCGGATCGTCTCCGAGACCTCGACCTGGGTCACGATCGAGGAACCGAGATCACCGGTGACCAGGCCCTGGAGGAACGAGAGGTACTGCTCGAGCAGCGGCCGGTCCAGGCCCAACGACGCACGCTTGGCCTCCACCAGGCTCGCCGGAGCGTTGGCGCCGAGGGCCGCGCGGACCGGGTCGCCCGGCACCGCGTGGACCATCAGGAAGGCCGCGGTCGCCAGCACCCAGACCGAGACGAGCAGGCGTCCCGTACGACGCACGGCGAACCGCACCCACCGTCCGCCCAGCCACGAGGCCGGGCGGACGGCGGGCGCTGCCAGTTGCAGGGTCATGTCGCGATCAGCCGAGCATCTTGATGCTCGTCGCGATGATGCCGCCGGCGGACTCGAAGCTCGCACCCTTCGAGAAGGTCCGCAGCACCGTGTTGGCGAACACCACGAGGTCGGCCTGCTCGAACAGTGCCGCCTCCGCAGCCAGCCACTCGGAGCAGCCCTCGGCGCCGTCGAGGGTCATCGCCTTGGCGACATGGGCGCTGTAGTCGGCGTTCTCGATCGAGGCGAAGTTGTTGCCCTCGGGTGCGGTGGGTCCGGAGAGGATCGACACGAGCTGGTCGGGGCTGCTCGCGTTGAAGGGTACCCAGAGCACGTCCCAGTCGCCGCTGACGGCCAGCGCCGTGAAGTCGGTGAGGGTGATCCCCTTGATCTTCACCTCGACGCCGATCTTCTCCCAGGCCATCGCCGCCAGCTCGGCAGCGGCCGAGGCGCCCGGCCCCAGGAAGGTCAGGTAGTTGAACTTCACGGTCAGCTTCTTGCCGTCCTTGACCCGGACCCCGTCACTGCCCTCGACCCATCCGGCACCCTCGAGTGCTGCCTTCGCGGCTTCGACGTCGGTGTCCGGGAAGGCTCCCTCGACCGAGTTGCCCGTGCAGGCAGCTGGCGCCGTGACCGCCAGCTGGGTCGCGGGCTCACCCTTGCTCGAGGTGAGCACGCTCTGCAGCTCGCCGAGGTCGAGCGCCTGGGTCAGCGCCCTGCGCACCTCCGTGCTGGCGGTGACGTGGCCCTCGGCGTGGTTGAAGGACTGCTCACCCGCGAGCGAGAGCTGCTCGTGCGCGTCGAGGCCCGCCGCGGCGAGCCGGTTCGCGTCGCTGGCGCCCTTGATCGTCGCCGCGTTGAGCTGCCCGGTCAGCAGCTCGTTGGCCGCCGTCGTGTCGTTGGCGATGACCTTGACGTCGATCTTCACGGGCGTGCCGGGGTCCGCGGTCGTCGCGTCACCGGTCCCCCAGACGTAGTCCTCGCGCACGTCGTACTCGTACTGGCTGCCGGCGACGGCCTTGCTGAGCACGAACGGACCGGTGCCGGAGGTGGTGGTCGCCAGGGACGCCCGGTCCTTCAGCCCGGCGTCGCAGACCATCGACAGGTCGGCGAGCCCGTTGAGCAGGAACGGCGCCGGAGCGGCGAGGGTGACGGTCAGCGTCGCGCCGTCCGCCGTGGCCGCGGCCCCCGGCGGGAGGTAGATCCCGAGGTACTGGCTCTGGTTCGTCGGGTCGGCGACGTAGTTGATGTTGTCGGCGGCCGTCTGGGCAGTGAAGTCCGAGCCGTCGGAACAGGTGACACCGCCGCGCATCTCCATCGTGAGCGTCGTGCCGTCCACCTTCCACGACGATGCGAGTCGCGGTCCGATCTTTCCGTCGGCGTCGACCGCGACGAGGCTGTCGTAGGCGAAGCGGTTCAGCTGGACGAGGATCCCGCTGACCGCCTGCTGCGGGTCGAGCGAGCCCGGATCGTCGGTGATCGCAAGGGTGAAGGTCTTGCCGTCGGCATAGGCCGGGTCGGCGTCGGACGAGTCGCTGGAGCCGCCGCAGGCCGCGAGGCCGAGAGCCGCGACGGCGAGGGTCAACGCCGTGGCGACGGTTCGTTGGTTGAGTCTCATGACGTTCCTCGATCACTAGGAGTGGGGCCGCGCCCGAGCGGGCGATGCGTCGCAGGAGACCTTGCGATGCTGGGGATGCGAGGACGACCATATTCCGCTACGGTGTGTTGCGCAACACATTGTCGTTTAAATCGAAGGAGCGCCCATGGCTGGCCGACCGAGAGACCTCGAACTGGAACAGCGCCTGCTCGCAGCGGCCTGGTCGCTGCTCGTCGACAAGGGGTACGAGGCGCTGAGCCTGTCGCAGGTCGCTGCCCAGGCGGGCGCCCACCGCTCCGACGTCTACCGCCGGTGGTCGACCAAGGCGCAGCTGGTCTCCGACACGCTGACCGAGCACCTGCCGGCCGTCTCCGCCTTCGACACGGGCGCGTTGTCCTCCGACCTCGAGGCGTACGTCGCCGACCTCGCCGAGGCGTGGTCCTCCCCCTGGGTCGACGGGCTGGTGGGCTGGTTGGCCGATCTGCGCGAGGACTCCGACGCCGCAACCGCCTTCGACGCCATGGCCAAGGGCCGAGGCCGCAACCTGGGCAATGCGATCGAGCGAGCGGTCGAGCGAGGAGAGATCACGGCGGTCTCCGGCGAGGACCTGCACCTGCTGGCCGAGCTCCTCGAGGGGCCGCTCATGCACCGACGGCTGCTCAGCCGGATCCCGCTCACCGAGGACCACCTGGCGGCGGTGGCAGCCACCGCACACGGCTGGCTCACCCGGACCGCGTCGCCGTGAGCGACCTGCACGAGCTCAGCGCGACGGAGCAGGTGAAGGGACTTCGGACGCGCGAGATCAGCTCCGCCGACCTGACCCGTCACTACCTCGACCGCATCACCCGACTCGATCCCGACCTCGGCGCCTTCGTGACCGTGGACGGCGACGCCGCGCTGCAGTCCGCGGCGCGTGCCGACGAGCTGCTCGACCAGGGGGCTGACCAGGGCGCTGACCAGGGCGGCAAACAGGGCGTGCTGCCGGCTCTCACCGGGCTGCCCCTCGGCATCAAGGACCTCGCCCCCACGGCCGGTCTGCGCACGACCTTCGGCTCAGCGCCCTTCACCGACCACGTGCCCGCCGAGGACTCCTGGACCGTCGGCCTGCTGCGACGGGCCGGAGCGGTCTTCGTCGGCAAGACCAACACCCCGGAGTTCGGCGCCAGCTGCTTCACCGAGAACGACGTCACCGAGCGCCCGTCCGTCACGCCCTACGCGACCACCCACTACTCCAGCGGGTCGAGCGGTGGCGCGGCGACGGCGGTGGCCGCGGGCCTGCTCCCCCTCGCCCATGCCAGCGACAGCGCGGGATCCATCCGCACACCGGCGTCGGCCTGCCACCTCGTCGGCATCAAGCCGAGTCGTGGCCTGGTGAGCTCGGCGCCGGCGTCCGCCTTCATGGCCGTCGGCACCGAAGGGCCGCTGGCCCGCACGGTCGCCGACGCGGCCCTCCTGCTCGACGTGATGGCCCGTCCCGCCCCCGGCGATCTCTACGGATGGACCTCGCCCTCACGCTTCACCGACGCCGCGGCGAGCGGGCCCGGGCGTCGCCTGAGGATCGCCGCGTGGACCGACCCCGGACTCGCTGCGGACCCGCATCCCGAAGCCGTCGCCGCCGTACGACGAGCTGTCGACCTGTTGCGGGAACTGGGCCATGACGTCCGCGAGATCCCGAACCCGGGCGTGGGCGACAAGCTGGTCCGGGACGCGCTGGAGACGTGGTTCGCGACGACCGTCGCACACGCAGCCACCCTGATGGCGCCGGTCGGGTCGCGACCGCAGCTCCGGAGCTACACCCGGCACCTGATGGACGTCTGCGGGCAGCTCTCCGCCCAGGACGTGCTGACGGCGCACTCCGTGCTCGCCGGGCATGCGAGCTCGATGCTGTCGGTGTTCGAGGACATCGACGTCGCCCTCACCCCCGCGACGAACGGTCCGCCGGTCCCGATCGGGCACTTCGCCCAGCAGGGCGTGGAGAACGTGTCGAGCCTGATGCTCGACTGGTCCTGCTTCACACCCTGGGTGAACTTCACCGGGCAGCCGGCCGTCGCCGTGCCCTCCCACCTGGACGAGGCCGGCCTTCCCCACGGCGTGCAGCTGATCGGGCGACCCCAGCACGACGCAGCGCTGGTCGCCCTCGCCGCCGAGCTCGAGGCGGCCGCGTCCTGGCAGGACATCCACCCTCCCCCTTGGTACCAGTGAAGGACCACGTCATGGGCTCACGACCAACACCCACCCCGCGCACGCTCGACCCCGGCGCAGGCCTCACCGAGCAGCACGTCTCGCTGCCCGACGGCCGACGGATCCGCGTCGTCGTCGCAGGCACCGGCACCGGACCGCTGGTCGTCCTCGAGGCCGGGATGAGCGCACCGGCGGCCAGCTGGGTGCACACGCAGCGGGAGATCAGCGCCCGCACCCGCACGCTGTCCTACGACCGCGCGGGCTACGCCGGCAGCGACGTCGACGCCCACCCGAGGACGCTCGAACGACTGACCGACGACCTGACTGCGGTGCTCGACGCACTGGACGAGACCGCGCCGGTCGTCCTCGTCGGACACAGCTGGGGTGGCCCGATCCTGCGCTGCTTCGCCGACCGGCACCCCGACCGGGTCGCCGGCCTGGTGTTCGTCGACGCGACCCTCGCCGAGGCGATGGACGCCGGCTCCGCGCGGATCACCTCGCGCTCCCTGCAGCTGATGTCGCTCCTGGCGCGGGTCGGAGGGCGGCGCCTGATCGAGAAGCTGGCTCTGCCCCACGGGGCCTCCCCCGAGATCAGCGCGGCCGACCTGACGACGATCATGCGTGACTACGCCTGCACCGAGGCGATGCGGGCCGGAGCGCGCGAGGCCGCGCAGATCGGCGCAGCACTGCCGGTGATGGTGGCGCTGCAGGAGGCCGGAACCCCCGACGTGCCCACCGTCTGCCTGCAGGGCGGGCGAGTCGACCGCGGCATGGCCACGTTGCGGCCACTGCTCAACCGGACCGCCGCGACGCTGATGGAGGCCGCCCCCCAGGGGCGGGTCGTCATCGTCGCCGACGCCGGTCACCTCATCCCGCAGGAGTCCCCCGGCGTCGTACGCGACGCGGTCCTCGACGTGCTCGACGCCCTCGACGCAGTTCCGGAGTGATGACATGTACCTCACGCAATCCCTGCACCGACTGCTCCAGCAGAACCCCCACGCGCCGCTCACCATGGACGGCGACCGCGTGCGCACCGTGCGCGAGTCGGTGGACCGGATCGCCCGACTGGCCGGCGCCTTCAGGGACCTGGGCGTCGCACCGGGCGACCGCGTCGCGATCCTCGCGCTCAACTCGGACCGCTACCTCGAGTACCTCCAGGCCTGCTGGTGGATGGGCGCCGCGGTCAACCCGGTCAACATC
Organism: Nocardioides sp. Root190; assembly: GCF_001428565.1. Classification (GTDB taxonomy): domain Bacteria; phylum Actinomycetota; class Actinomycetes; order Propionibacteriales; family Nocardioidaceae; genus Nocardioides. The sequence continues at coordinate 390,221 of NZ_LMIA01000013.1, forward strand.
CGGTGGGCGGAGCCGGAGATCCGCTACTCGCTCGAGCAGTCGGGCACGCGGGTGCTGCTCGTGGACGACATGTTCGCGCCCGTCGTCGACTCGCTGCGCGAGGTCCTCGACGTCGTCATCCATTGCGGCCAAGGCCCCACGCCACCGGGGATGCACGACTACGAGACCCTCGTGGCCGACGCCGATCCCGTGCCGGACGGGCGCCACGGCGGCGACACCCTCGCCGGGGTCTTCTACACGGGCGGGACCACCGGCTTCCCCAAGGGCGTGATGCTCAGCCACGCCAACCTGCTGGTCTCCTCGATGGGCAGCCTGGCGGCCGAGCCGATCGCCGTCCCGGGCGGGCGGATGCTGCACGCCGCTCCCCTGTTCCACCTCGCGGGACTCACGACGTGGAACATGCAGACCCTCGTCGGCGGCACGCACGTCGTCGTACCGTCCTTCGAGCCGGTCGCCGTCATGCGGGCCATTCAGCAGCACCGGATCACCACGGCCATGCTGCCGCCGATCATGATCCAGATGGTCGTGGACCACCCCGACCGTGCGGACTACGACCTGTCGAGCTTCCAGGCAGTGCTGTACGGCGCATCGCCGATGCCGGAAGCCCTGTTGCGGCGGGCGATGGCGACCTTCCCGGAGGCGCGCTTCGTGCAGGCCTACGGCATGACCGAGCTCGCGCCGGTCGTCACCCTCCTCACCGCCGACGACCACGTCGACGGCACCCGACTGCGTTCGGGCGGACGATCAGCGCCCCACACGGAGATCCGGATCGTCGACGCCGACGGCGCAGAGCTGCCCAGCGGCACCGTCGGGGAGATCACGGTCCGCGGTGGCCACGTGATGAGCGGCTACTGGAACAAGCCCGACGAGACGACGTCAGCCCTGCGCGACGGCTGGATGCACACCGGCGACGGGGGCTACCTGGACGACGCCGGCTACCTCTTCATCGTCGACCGGATCAAGGACATGATCGTCACCGGCGGCGAGAACGTGTACTCCGCCGAGGTCGAGAACGTCCTCGCCCAGCACCCCGCCGTCGCGGCCTGCGCCGTCATCGGCGTCCCCGACGAGGTGTACGGCGAGCGCGTGCACGCCGTCGTGACGCTCCTGCCCGGCCACACGGCCACGGAGAACGAGCTGCGCGAGCACTGCAAGGCCCTCGTCGCCGGCTACAAGGCCCCGCGATCGGTCGACTTCATCGACGCCCTCCCCCTCTCCCCGGCCGGCAAGGTGCAGAAGCGGGAGCTGCGCGCGCCGTACTGGGCGGGCACGAGCCGGGCCGTGAACTGATGGGGCCGGACATGGACCTGATGGATGCGGACCTGACCGTCGACCTGACCGTGGAGGCGACCCACGAACAGAGCCTCGTGGGGCGGCTCGCCGTACTCCTCAATGCCCACGAGGTGACCGCTTTCGTCTACCGGACCGACCCGCAACGCCACCTCGCCACTGTCGAGGTGAGCGTGGCCGGCGGCGAGCTCCAGGTCGAGCGCGCGGCCCATCGCCTGCGTCGGGTGATCGGGGTGCACCGCGTGACGACCCGGGACCACGCGTACTTCGGCGAGGTCTCCGTCTCCACACAGTGAATGATCGTCTTGCGCGGACATTCGAACAGGTGTACGATCGTGCCACGGCCGACGGCCGGGACGCATCGAGAGGTCCCGGGCACCCGAGGTCTGAGTTCGTCAGGACATGACACGCACCGTCCGGGTGTGGAGTCGCTGCACCACCGGTGCCTCCTGGAGGGCGACAACCCCGTTGTCGTGCCTGCCCGAGGAGCCCCCGGATGTCCGTCGCCACCGCCACCCGCACCCACCCGATCCTGGGGTGCGCGCGGGAGGTACGCGCGGCACTCGCTGCGGTGGGTGAGGTCCAGCCGGTCTTCATGGACACCGCACAGAAGCAGACCGCGCTGGTCGAGCTCGCCCAGGCCGAGGCCCAGCTCACCGAGCTACGGCTCCGGGTCCTCGCCGCAGCAGACGACATCGGCCAGGAGTCCGGCGCCCGCGACGCCGCGGCCTGGCTCTCCCACGCGACCAGGACCGATCCAGCCCTCTCACGAGCCGACGCCCGGCTCGCGAAAGCACTCGAGATCCGCACCACTGTCGCCGCCGGCCTGCGCACAGGCCAGGTGACGGCCGCACAGGCCCGCGTGATCACCAACATCCTGTCCGAGCTCCCCACCGACCTCGACCCACAACTGGTCCAGGACGCCGAGACCACACTGGTCGGCTACTGCGACCAGTTCCGACCCATCGAG
>NZ_LMIA01000013.1:392738-459114 GCF_001428565.1 Nocardioides sp. Root190
GACATCGGCCGCACCGCCCGCCTCCACCGCCCCCACCAACGACGAGCCATCCGGCTACGCGACCGCCGATGTCGCGGCGAAGGCTGCACCATCCCCGCCGCCTGGTGCGAGATCCACCACAAGGTCCCCTGGAGCCAAAGCGGGCCAACAAGCGTCGAGGACGGCGTCTGCTTCTGCTCCCATCACCACCACCTCATCCACGACACCACCTACGACCACACCTGGCTCCCCAACGGCGACGTCCGCTTCCACCGACGACAGTGAAGACGACGATGAAGACCCCAGCGGGGACATCAGTGAGCCCTGAGAGCCGGCCTCCCGCACAATGTCCCCATGGACGACACCCGCTATGGCAAGGCCCCCCGCTGGCGGATACTGGCGCTCGGCCTGCCGTGGGCGCTGATGCTGACCATCGGCGGCGGCTACCTCACGCTCGTGTCGTGGGGCGTGATCGGTGACGAAGAGTCGAAGTCCCTCAGCATGATCGGACCGCTGTGCGCCGGCCTCGGCATCGCCCTCGGCTTCGTCTGCCTGCGACCGCGCCCGTAGGGCGCGTCTCCCTAGGCGCCTGCGGCCCTCAACCGGTGCGCTTCGCCCAACCACGGCTTGACCCACGTCATGGCCTCGGGGCGCAGCGGCTCCCCGCAGGCACTGCACGACTCGGCGCGGGTCGTCTCCTCGCCGCACGTCTCGTGCACGAGCGTCATGTGGCCGCCGCCGTCGGGGGTGTCGGTGTGCTTCTCCGCCCAGATCGCGAGGTGGTTCAGCATCGGGAGCAGGTCGGCGGACGCCTCGGTGGCGACGTAGCGCTGACGGGTCCGGCCGTCGCGGACGTAGTCGACGGTCTCCAGCAGACCTGACTCCACCATCGCGCGCAGCCGGCGGGCGAGCACGGCCTCGGAGATGCCCAGGTTGTCGCGCAGCCCGTCGAAGCGGCCGTTGCCGTGCAGGACGTCGCGGACGATGAGCAGGACCCACGGGTCGCCGAGGACGTCGAGCGAGCGCCGGACCGGGCAGAGCTCGGTCGACCAGTCGGATCTCAGCGGCATGGGTGCTAGCGTACGGGAGCAACTTCGTTCAAGAAAGTCATCCGTTGACCCTCGACGCCCGTCCCACCACCCGCCGGCGCTTCCATCCCGCCTGGGCGGTCGCTGCCGTCGCCTTCGTGGCGTTGATCGGCGCGGCCGGCTTCCGGGCGGCGCCCGGCGCGTTGATGGTGCCGCTGCACGACGAGTTCGGCTGGTCGACGAGCGTGATGTCACTCGCCGTCAGCATCAACCTGCTGCTGTTCGGGCTGACCGCACCGTTCGCAGCGGCACTCATGGACAAGTTCGGCATCCGCCAGGTCGTGGTCGTCGCACTCAGCCTGGTCGCCCTGGGCGCCGGCGGCAGCGTGCTGATGACGGCGTCGTGGCAGCTGCTGGTCTTCTGGGGCGTGCTGATCGGCCTGGGCACCGGGTCGATGGCGCTCGTCCTCGCCGCCACCATCGCCAACCGCTGGTTCCACGCCCGCCGCGGGCTGGTCATGGGGATCCTGACCGCAGGATCCGCGACCGGACAGCTGATCTTCCTGCCTGTCGTCGCCCACCTCGCCGACAGCGCGGGCTGGCGGCAGGCGTCCCTGGTCGTCGCGGTGGCAGCCCTCGCCGTCGTACCCCTCGTCTGGTTCGTCGTGCGCGACCACCCCCACGAGCGCGGGGTGCTGCCGTACGGCGCTCCCGCGGACCACGTGCCTCCTGCCCCGGTGACCGGCGGTGCGGCCCGTCGGGCGATCGAGGGGCTCACCTACGCCTCGAAGCACTGGTCGTTCTGGGCGCTCGCGATCGCCTTCGCCATCTGCGGCGCCACGACCAACGGGCTGATCGGCATCCACTTCATCCCCTCGGCGCACGACCACGGGATGTCGAGCACGACCGCCGCGGGCCTGCTCGCCGCGGTCGGGGTCTTCGACATCATCGGCACGATCGCCTCGGGGTGGCTGACCGACAAGTTCGACCCGCGGATGCTGCTCGTCCTCTACTACCTCTTCCGCGGGCTGGGCCTGCTGCTCCTGCCGCAGCTCCTCGCGGACTCAGTTCACCCCAGCATGATCCTGTTCATCGTGATCTACGGCCTGGACTGGGTCGCCACCGTGCCACCGACGGTCGCACTGTGCCGCGAGGCCTTCGGTGACCGGGGCACGATCGTGTTCGGCTGGGTCTTCGCCTCCCACCAGATCGGCGCGGCCGTGGCCGCGCTCGGCGCCGGCGTCATCCGCGACACCTTCGGCACCTACACCTATGCCTGGTGGGCCGGTGGCGCGCTCTGCGCGATCGCCGCTGTGCTCTCGGTCATGGTCGGAACCGGACCGGAGAGCAGCGCCCGGGCCGAGGCGGCACTGCCCGCTCTCGAGAAGTAGGCTCGCCCCACGGCCGGTTCCCGGCCGCCGGACGAGGGAGCCGTACCCGGAGCGCGACAAGACGGCCATGAAGGAAGTGGCTGTCATGGCCTGGTTCGTGCTCGTCCTCTCCGGTGTCCTCGAAGCAGCGTGGGCGACCGCGCTCTCCCGCTCCGAAGGCTTCACCCGGCTCACGCCATCGGTGATCTTCGGCGTCACCGTCGTGGCCAGCATGCTCGGTCTCGGCTATGCGATGCGGACCCTGCCGGTCGGCACCGCCTATGCGGTGTGGGTCGGCATCGGCGCGTCACTCACCGTTGCCGTGGCGATGGTGTCCGGCGACGAGCCGGTCAGCGCGGCGCGGATCCTGCTGATCCTCGGCCTCGTCGGCTGCGTGATCGGCCTCAAGCTCGTCCACTGAGCCGAGCAGCCAGCTCGCCAGGACCCGGCAGTCCCCCTCGGCGTACCAGTGCAGCTCGAGGCGCTCCGCCCGGCACCGCACCGGCAGCAGTCCGGCGAGCTCCGCCGCGACGGACGCCACCGACACCTCGGGTGAGAGGTGGTCCAGCGTCAGATGAGGTACGACGTCCGCGAACTCCCCCGCATACGGCGGGCACTCCGGGAACGCCTCCCAGAGCGCTGCGGTGAGTGCGGCGAACGGACCGGGCGGGTCGGGCACGACGTGGACGATCCCGTCCGGGAAGGCCGCGACCTCGGCCAGGGTGACGTCGAAGGACGCCGTCGCAGCTGCGATCGCAGCGATCCGGGCGAGGTCGACCGCGCCCGGCTCGGCGAGGAACGGGGCCAGCGCCGTGACGTGGGCGTGCGTGAAGGCGGGGTCCCGCGACACCCACGCGGGGTCGTAGTGCTGCCACCGGGCGCGCACCCAGGTGTCGAGGGCCGGGACGGGGACCGCCAGGACCGTGTGAGCCACGTCGTGACGGTAGCGTTCGGGCCCATGAGCACCATCGCTGCACCCGATCCTGCCGTCCGTTCCGCCGCTGCCGAGCGACTCGCGGGGCTGGCGACGCCTGCCGGCGCCCTGGGCCGGCTCGGCGAGCTCGGCGTGTGGCTCTCCGCCGTGCAGGGCGTGTGCCCGCCGGCTCGGCTCGACAACGTCCGGCTGGTGATCTTCGCGGGCGACCACGGGGTCGCCCAGCACGGCGTCTCCGCCTATCCCCCGGCGATCACGCCCGCGATGGTGCGCACCTTCGTGCTCGGCAAGGCCGGAGTCTCCGCACTCGCGGCAGCCCACGACGTCCACGTCCGGGTGCTCGACATCGGCGTGGACGACGACCTCGAGGGCGTGCCCGCGGAGGTGCTCGCGCACAAGGTGCGCCGCAGCAGCGGCGCGATCCATGCCGAGGACGCCCTCACCGCGGAGGAGACGGCGAAGGCGATCGAGACCGGCCGGGCCGTCGCCCGCGAGGAGATCGCCGCCGGTGCGCAGCTGCTCCTGTCGGGCGACATGGGCATCGGCAACACGACTCCCGCGGCCGCGATGGTGGCGGCCGCGCTCGGCCTGCCCGCCGCCGAGGTGACCGGCCGCGGCACCGGCGTCGACGACGCCTCGCTGCTGCTCAAGCAGGCCGTCGTGCAGCAGGCACTCGACCGTGCGGGCGACCGCCTCGACGACCCGATCCAGACCTTGCAGGCCATCAGCAGCGCCGATCTCGCCGCGACCGTGGGCTATCTCCTCGAGGCGGCCGCGCACGGCGTACCCGTCCTCCTGGACGGCCTGATGTCCGTCGCCTGCGCACTCACCGCCGAGCGGATCGAGCCGGGCGTCTCCGCGTGGTTCGCCGCCGGCCACCGCTCCACCGAGCCCGCCCAGTCCCTCGCCCTGGACAAGCTCGGCCTGGAGCCGGTCCTCGACCTCGGGCTGCGCCTCGGCGAGGGCTCCGGTGCGGTTGCGGCCGTCCCGGTCCTGCGCTCGGCGTCCGCGCTGCTGCGTGACGTCGCGCTGCTCGCCGACCTGATGCCGCCCGAGTGAGCGAGCCCGACGACGCAGCCGACGACGCAGCCGAAGGACCGGCTGGTCCACCCCGGGCCGCCGTGGTCGGACGCAGTCTCCGACTCGCGATCGGCATGCTGACGGCGCTGCGCGTGCCGCCCGTCCTCACGGTCACGCCGGGCACCGCAACCGGTGCCCTGCTCCTCGCGCCGATCGCCGTGCTCCCCCTCGGCGTGCTCGTCGGCGCCACCCTCTGGGTCGGCGGTCGCCTCGAGCTCCCCGCCCTCGCCGTCGCCTTCGTCGCGATCGCACTGCTCGCGGCCGGCAGCCGCGCGCTGCACCTGGACGGACTGTCCGACGTCGTGGACGGCCTGACCTCGTCCTACGACCGCGATCGCGCGCTGTCGGTCATGAAGTCGGGTACGGCGGGCCCGGCCGGTGTCGCCGCCCTCGTCCTGGTCCTCGGCGCCCAGGCCGCGGCCCTGACCTGCTTCGTGCCCTGGGACACCACCGAGCTCCGCCTCCCGGTCATCGCCGGACTCGCGGTCTGCGCATCCCGGGCGGCGCTCTGGATCACCTGCTGCACCCTCGCTCCTCCGGCGCGCGAGGACGGTCTCGGCGTGAGCTTCACGCGGCGGATCCCCGTCCCCGTGGCGGCCCTCGGCTGGATCGGCCTCGCCGCGCTCGCCATGCTCATCGACCCGGTCCGTGGGCCGGTGACGGTCGCCGTCGCCGCCGTGGTCGTGCTCGCACTGACGCTGCGCACCGTGCGCCGCTTCGGTGGTGTCACCGGCGACGTGTTCGGCGCCGGGATCGAGCTCACCCTCGCCGTGCTGCTGATCGGGCTGGCCGGGGCCTGAGCCCCCACCGGTCGGGTCTCAGATCTTCAGCACCCGGCCGGCGACGACGAGGTGCACCTCGTCGCAGACCGCGCCGACCCGCTGGTTGATCGTCCCGAGCAGGTCGCGGAACAGTCGCGCCGACCGGTGCTCGGGGACGACGCCGAGGCCGACCTCGTTGGTCACCAGGACCACCGGGACACCCGCTCCTGCGAGCGCTGCGGTCACGAGGTCGAACCGACCGAGCACGTGCTCCTCGACCTGATCCACCGGCGCCTCCCACAGCGATGCCTGGTCGATGACGGCGCTCAGCCAGGTGCCCAGGCAGTCCACCAGCACGGGCTGCCCGGCCGCGTCGAGCACTCCGGCGATGTCCTGGGTCTCCTCGGTGGTCCACGACGCCGGGCGCCGCACCCGGTGCGCGGCGATGCGCGCGGCCCAGTCGGCGTCGTCGTACACAGGTCCGGCGGCGAGGTAGACGACCTCGTCGTGCTCGGCGAGCAGCTCCTCGGCATGGCGCGACTTGCCGGACCGGACCCCGCCCGTCACCAGGATCCTCACCTCACGCCCCCGAGGTCCCCGCGGGCGACGCCACCGTGAAGGAGACCTTGCGAGCCTGGAGGTCGGCGCTGGCCAGCGTGGCCGTGACCTCGCCACCGAGCGGCAGCGGCCCTGCCGAGGTCACCGGCGCCTCGACGCCGACCTCCTCGATCAGGAGCACCCCGTTGGTCGCCTCGTCGTCACGCACGGAGGTCACCACGCCCTCGAACTGCTCCCCCACCCGGTCGGCGAGCAGGGCCGCCTCGATCAGGTCGAGGACCGCACGCTGGTAGGAACCGGCGCGGCGACCGGAGTCCTGCAGGGTCTTCGGCAGCCCGGGCAGCGCAGCGCGCACCCAGTCCGGCACGGGCTCACCGGCGCAGATCGCGAGGCACACCTCGCCGGCGTACCGGTCGCCCAGGCGGCGCAGCGGCGCCGTCACGTGGGCGTACTCCGCCGCGATCGCCGAGTGCATCGTCTGCTCGGGCAGCTCGCCGTCGAAGGCGGCGTACCCGCTCCCCCGGAGCAGTCGGGTGCACGCGACCACCATCGCCTGGTGCTGCGAGCGGGACGGGTCGAGCGAGCGGATGAATCCGGCGTAGTCGAGGTCGGCGGGCCAGTCGATCCGCAGGCCCTTGGCGACCCGGCGCAGTCGCTCCACGTCACGCGGGTCGGCGGGCGGCAACGTCCGCAGCAGGCCGACCTTCGCCCCGACCATCAGCGACGCGGCGCCGATGCCGGTGAGGAGCGAGATCTGGGCGTTCCACTGCTCGACCGGAAGCTGCTCGCGGAAGACCAGGTGGAGGCTGCCGTCGCTCTCCTCGATCTCCTGCTCCGGCAGGGGGAGCGAGATGCCGCCACGGGCCGTCTCCTGCGCCTCGCGGAGCAGGCCGACCTCCTTGAGCAGGGAGAGCACGTCGTCCGCGGTGCCGTCGTCGAGTGCCGCCTGCGCCTCGACGTAGGACCACCGCCGGGTCGACCTGACGAGTGCGCGCTCGACGTGCACGTCGGTGCACGAGCCCTCGGCGTCGACGGCGAGGGTCCACAGCAGCGAGGGGCAGACCTGGTCGGGCAGCAACGAGGCGGCGCCCTCCGACAACGCGGGCGGGTGCAGCGGGATCCGGCTGCTGGCGCCGTACAAGGTCTCGCCCCGGCGGTTGGCCTCGAGGTCGATCGGGTCGCCCGCCGTCACGAACGCGGCGACGTCGGCGATCGCGTAGTGGACGACGAAACCGTCGCCCGCGCGCTCGATGTGCACCGCCTGGTCGAGGTCCATCGAGCCGGCCGGGTCGATGGTGACGAACGGCAGGTCGGTGCGGTCCAGCTCGGGGAGCACGACGGCCGCTGCGGCCTTCTCGGCGGCGGCGGTCACCTCGGCGGAGAACTCTCCGGGGAGCTCCAGCTCCTGCGCGATCGCCCGGAACCCCTCCTGGAGCGTCGGGGAGCTCACCTTGACCCGGACCACGAGGTTGCTCGGCATGCGAGGGACATTACCGGGGCCCCTATCCTTGCCCGGTGCTGATCCTGCTGCCACCGAGCGAGGGCAAGTCCGAGCCGAGGCGCGGCAAGCCGCTGGACCTCGCGTCCCTGACCTCGCCGGAGCTCACGCCCGCGCGGCGGGAGGTCCTCGACGCCCTCGTCACCCTCTGCCGTGACGACGCCGACAAGGCCGCCGCGGTCCTCGGCCTCTCCCCCGGTCAGGTCGACCTCGTCGCCCGCAACGCCGGCCTGCCGACGGCACCGACCGCTCGGGCGGACCGGATCTACACCGGCGTCCTGTACGACGCCCTCGACGTCGAGACCCTGTCGGCCGCCGCGAAGCGCCGCGCCACCAGCCGGCTCGCGGTGGCCTCCAGCCTGTTCGGGATGGTGCGGCCGGGCGACCGCCTGCCGTCGTACCGGCTCTCCGGCGACGCCTCCCTGCCGGCCCTCGGCCCGGTCGCGTCGATCTGGCGCGAGGCGTTGCCGGCCGTCATGACCGACGCGATCGGCAAGGGCCTGTTCGTCGACCTGCGCTCCGGGATGTACGCCAACTTCTGGCGCCCCGGCCCCGAGCTCGCGAAGCGGACCGCCACCGTGCGCGTCCTGCACGAGCACAACGGCACCCGCAAGGTCGTCAGCCACTTCAACAAGGCGACCAAGGGCCGCATCGTGCGGGCCCTGCTCGAGGACGGCGCCGACCCGCGCACCCCGACCGCGCTCGCCGCGACACTGGAACGTCTCGGCTGGAGCGTCGAGGTCGACGCCCCGACCAGGAACGGCACCCAGCTCGACGTGGTCGTCAGCGACCTCTGAGCCGTCGACCGGCCGGGACCACCAACGGCCGGACCCTCGACGGCCGGGCTACCAGCGGCCGGTGTCGCGCAGTGTGCGTCGTCCCGGCGCGAGCGAGTTGAAGAATCGCAGCGAGCCGCGCTGCCTGCCCGTCGAGGGGTCGGGATAGAACGCGATCACCGAGACCGCAGCCGGTGCGAGCTCCATCCGGAACAGCGCGTCCAGCGGGGCCTCCATCGCGTGGGCGACGAGGGTCTTGATCGGGGTGACGTGGCTGACCACGACGACGGTGCGGCCCGCGTGGGCCTCCAGCACCCGGTCCAGTCCGGCCAGCACCCGCTCGCGGACCTGGACGAAGGACTCACCGCCGGGCGGTGGGGTCGCCATGTCGGCGAACCACGCCTCCATTGCCGCCTTGTCGCGCTCGGCGACCTCGGTGAAGGTCAGGCCGTCCCACTCGCCGAACTCCATCTCGGCGAAGCCGGGCTCCTCCTCGACGGGCAGTCCGAGCGCGCCGGCGACGATGTCCGCTGTCTCGCGGGTACGACGCACCGGCGAGGCGACGACGACGTCGATGCTGTCCTTGAGCTCGGTGAGCCACCCGGCGACCTCGGTCGCCTGGGCGCGGCCCTCCTCGGACAACGCGGGGTTGTCACCGCCGAGGCCACCCGAGAAGCGGCGCCCGGTGGTGTGCGGCGTGACGCCGTGGCGCACCAGCACGATGGTCGTCGGCTCGCCGGGACCGGCGGCCGGGGAGGACGCCTCCTCGGCAGCGGACTCGGGGGCGTCGGGCACGCCGTCGCCGGGACGACTCGTTCCCGGCACGTCGCCACCCGGGACGCTGACGCCCTCCCGGACGCCGTCCAGGGCGTCGTTGGCCAGCTGGTCGGCAGGGCCGTTCTCGGCCCGCGGGACCCAGCGGTACGTCGTACCGGCCGGAGCGATCGCGGCGGCCTCGGCGGCGAGCACCCGCATGTCGGGATGCTTGATCTTCCAGTTGCCCGACATCTGCTCGACGACGAGCTTGGAGTCCATCCGGACCTCGATGGCCGCGCCGGGCGCGTACTCGACCGCGAGCTTCAGCCCGGCGACGAGTCCGGAGTACTCCGCGACGTTGTTGGTCGCGACGCCGAGCGTGCGGGCGTCCTCGGCCAGGACGGCTCCGGTGACGGCGTCACGGACCAGGGCGCCGTACGCCGCAGGTCCGGGGTTCCCGCGCGAGCCACCGTCGGCCTCGACGACGACCCGGCCCGGCCCCGAGGCGGTCACAGTCCGCTCTCGGCCGTCCGCACCAGGATCCGCTGGCACTCCTCGTGCCGGACCACCGTCTCGGGGGCGGTGGCCCGGATCTCCCCGAGCTCGCTCGCGTCGAGGGCGAGCTGGCATCCACCGCACTGGCGCAGGCGCAGCTCGGACACCACGACACCGCCCTTGGAGGCGCGGAGCTTGTCGTAGAGGCCCAGCAGGTCGGCGGGCAGGTCAGCGATGATCGCGCCGCGGCCCGACAGGACCTGCTCGATCTCGCGGTCGACCGCCGCCGCGCGGTCGTCACGGGAACCGGTCAGGACGCCGAGGCGTCCGTCGAGCTCCTCGATCGCGGAGGTCAGCTCGCCGAGTGCGGACTGCGCCTCCTCGAGCTGCTCCATGACCTCGAGCTCCTCGTCCTCCAGGGTCGAGATGCGGCGCTCCAGGGTCGCGAGCTCGTGCTGCATCCGCTCGAGGGCCTTGGGGTCGCCGATCGCGCCGGAGTCCATCCGGTCGCGGTCGCGGGTACGACGTGCCTTGACCTGCTCGACGTCGGCGTCGGCCTTGGACTGCGCGAGGGAGAGGTCGTCCACGACGATGCGCTGGTCCCGCAACCGGCCGTCGACATCGGCACGCTTTCCGAGCAGCTCCTTGATCTCGGCGGCTTCGGCGGGGTTGGCCCGCTGGTGCCGGAGCTTGTCGACCTGGGCGTCGATCGCCTGCAGGTCGAGCAGGCGGAGCTGGGCTGCGGGGTCGGCGTTCACAGGTGCATTGTCCAAGGGTCGGTGACCACGGCACTCACCCGGGTCTCCACGGCGTCACCGAGGGCGTCGCGCAGCCGTCCCTCGACCACCGGCAGCCAGGTCGACTCAGCGGCCCAGTGGGCGACATCCACCAGTGCCGGACCGCGCTTCTCGACGAACTCCGAGGCGGGGTGGTGCCGAAGATCGCTCGTCACGTAGGCGTCGACGTCGAGCCGGGCGACGTGGTCGAGGAGGAAGTCACCGGCCCCGCCGCAGACCGCGACCCTGCGCACCGGGCGCTCCGGATCTCCTGCGACGCGTACGCCGTGCCGGGTCTCGGGCAGCGCCGCGGCCACGGCCGCAGCGAACTCGGCGAGGCTCACCTGGGGCAGGGTCCCGATCCGCCCGGTGCCCGTGCCGACCAGGCCCGGGTCGGCCAGCTCGGAGACGTCGTAGGCCGGCTCCTCGTAGGGGTGCGCCGCGAGCATGGCCTGCACGACCGCGGTCCGCACGCTGCGGTCGAGGACCACCTCGACCCGCACCTCCTCGACGGTCTCGATCACACCGACCGTGCCGAGCATCGGGTTCGCGCCGGCGAGCGGCCGGAACCGGCCCTGCCCGGGCGCACTGGTGAAGGAGGCCAGCTCGTAGTCACCGATCCGGCCGGCGCCGGCCTCGGCGATCGCGGCCCGCACCGGAGCCGCCGCGTCCGCCGGGACGAACACCGTCAACTTGTCACGCGGCGCCTCGGGGGCGGGAAGGATCGGGACCAGGTCCTCGAGCCCGAGGGCCAGCGCGAGGGACTCCGAGACGCCACCGACAGCCTGGTCGGCGTTGGTGTGCGCGGTCAGCAGGGCGCAGTCGGCCTTGGCGAGGGTGTGCAGGGTCCGCCCCTTCGGCGTCGTCGCGGCGAAGCCGGTGACCCCCTTGAGGAAGAGCGGGTGGTGGACCACCAGGAGGTCGGCCTTCCAGTCGGCGGCCTCCTCGGCGACGGCGGGCGACGGGTCGACGGCGAACAGCACCCGCTTCACCTGCTGGCCCGGGTCGCCGTACACGAGGCCGACGGCGTCCCAGCCCTCGGCGGTCGAGGGTGGATACCAACCGTGGAGCAGGTCGACGACCTCGGAGAGAGCAGGCATGCCCGTCAGGCTACTGGGGCGGGGAGTCGGCCATCCCTCGCCCACCTGTCGCCCGTCTGTCGCCCATCTGTCGCCCATCTGTCGTCCGCACCTCGGGCAGTCGGCCCGGCGTTGGTACGCTGTCGGCGCCAGTCGACCTCCATGCAAGTGGCGGTCAGGGAACCCGGTGAGAGTCCGGGACTGACGCGCAGCGGTGTGGGTGACGGGCGGAGCCCCGAGCAATCGGGAAAAGTCACTGGATGGTTCGCCATCTGGGAAGACGCTCCGCGCCGGATGATCCCGAGTCCGAAGACCTGCTGGCCCTTGCGACACAGACGTTCGCGAGGTCGTAGTGGGGTGATCGCGAGGATCCTCGACCTCGAAGGACTCCCCATGGCTCGCAGCCGACCGGACCGGTGCCCGGGCATCGTGCACCCGTGGCCGGCCGAGGACGGCGGACTGGTCCGGATCCGGGTGCCCGGCGGACAGCTGCCCCTGTCCTCGCTGGTGGCGCTGGCCGAGGTCGCCACCGAACACGGCGACGGCCGGATCCGCACGACGGGTCGCGCGAACCTCCAGGTCCGTGGCATGCCCGTCGACGGCGACCGTCTCGCCGAGCCCGCCCTGGCCGCGCTCGAGGCCACGGGCCTCCTGCCGTCCCGCGCCCACGACCGCGTCCGCAACGTCCTGGCCTCACCGCAGACCGGACTCACCGGCGGTCGCGCCGACCTGCGCCCCGTGGTCGCGGCCCTCGACGCGCACCTGCTCGCGGACGAGTCGCTCGCCGAGCTGCCCGGCCGCTTCCTGTTCACCCTCGACGACGGCCGCGGCGACCTGGCCGACCGGCACAAGGACCTCGGCCTGGTCGCCCTCGACGGCACCCGGGCCCAGCTCCGCGTCGGCGAGGGGTACGGCGACGTGGTCGCCCTCGACGACGCGGCCGCCGCACTCGTCGCGCTCGCCCACCACTTCCTGTCCGCCCGGGGCACCGGCCCCGCCGCGGCCTGGCACGTCGACGAGCTGGCCGACCCCCTCGTCGTACCCTCGCCGCCCGAGCCGGGTGCCGACGTGCGCTCCGCACCGCTCGCGTTCGGCACCGTCCCCGGCGGCGAGCACCTCGCCGTCGGCGACGGCCTCACCCTCAACGACCTGACCACGATGGCCGGCCGGAGCGCCGCGTCCGTCGTCATCACGCCGTGGCACGGCGTCCTGATCCCCGCACCGCTTCCCGAGGAGACCCCGTGACCGACACCCAGCTCGAGACGCCGACCCTGTCCGCTCCCCCGCGCCGGTTCGACTACATCGCCGACGGGCCGGCGATCTACGTCGACTCCTTCGCCACCATCCGCCGCGAGTCGGACCTCTCCTCCGTGCCTGCCGACGCGGAGAAGGTCGCCGTGCGCATGATCCACGGCAGCGGCCAGACCGACCTGACCCGCGACCTGGTGGTCCACCCCGACCTCGCCCGGGCCGGTCGCGCGGCGCTCGCCGCGGGCGCCCCGATCCTGTGCGACGCCCGGATGGTGGCGATGGGCATCACCGCCGGCCGGCTCCCGGCCGACAACCCGGTCCACTGCTTCCTCACCGACGAACGGGTCCCGGACCTCGCCCGGAGCTGGTCGACGACCCGCACGGCTGCGGCGGTCTCGCTCTGGGAGCCCTTGCTCGACGGCGCCGTCGTGGCGATCGGGAACGCTCCCACCGCGCTGTTCCACCTGCTCGAGATGATCCTGGACGGCGCCCCTCGACCGGCCGCGATCGTCGGCTGCCCGGTGGGATTCATCGGCGCGGCCGAGTCGAAGGACGCGCTGGCGTCGTTCGCCCGGGACCACGGCATCGACATCCCGTTCGTCACCGTGCGCGGTCGCCGCGGCGGGTCCGCGATGGCGTCCTCGGCGGTCAACGCACTCGCCCAGGAAGAGGAGTGAGCGCCGGAGTGGAGACCGACGACAGCACCGCGAAGGGCCAGTTCTTCGTCGTCGGGATCGGTCCCGGCGATCCCGAGCTGATCACCCGCAAGGCGGAGCGGCTGATCGGCGCCGCGAGCGTGATCTCCTTCCACGCCGGCGTCCGCAAGCAGTCCCACGCCCGCCGCATCGCCGCGCACCTCATCCCGACCGACGCGGTCGAGGAGGAGCTGCGCTACCCGGTGACCACCGGGACGACGGACCACCCCGGTGGATACGTCGGCGCGCTGGCCGACTTCTACGACGAGTGCGAGGCCCGGCTGGCCGCGCACCTCGACGCCGGCCGTGACGTCGTCCTCCTCGCCGAGGGCGACCCGCTCTTCTACGGCTCCTCGATGTACCTCCTGGACCGGTTCCGCGACCGGTTCGAGATCGAGGTCGTCCCCGGCATCCCCGCCTTCGCCGCGGCCACGGCGACGATCCCGGCGCCGCTGGTCCGGCAGAACGACGTGCTGACCGTGCTCCCCGGCACGCTCCCCGAGCCCGAGCTCGCCCGCCGCCTCGCCGACACCGACGGCGCCGTGATCATGAAGCTCGGCCGCACCTTCCCCGCCGTCCGCTCCGCACTGGAGCAGGCCGGTCGGCTCGAGGGCGCGATGTACGTCGAGCGCGCCTCGCAGCCCGAGGAGCGCTGGCTGCCGGTCGCCGACGTCGATGCCGACTCGGTCCCGTACTTCTCGCTGATCGTCGTCCCCGGCGACTCGGCAGGCCGTCCGACCGCCTCCCGCCTGCGGGCGACCGACCCGGTGGTCGAGGAGGCCGCCCGCGGCCGTCTCGAGACCTCCGGCACCGGTGCCGGGAGCCTCCCCGACACCATCCCACCGGGTCTCGAGACGGTTGCTGCGCAATCTCCTCGACCGCCGGCCGAGCTCCTCGTCATCGGCCTCGGCCCCGGCCCCGACGGCTGGCTGACACCCGAGGCCACCGCGGCACTCACCGAGGTCGAGCACGTGGTCGGCTACGCGCCGTACGTCAACCGGGTCCCGCAGCGCGTCGGGCTGCAGCGGCACGCTTCCGGCAACACCGTCGAGGTCGACCGCGCCCGGTTCGCCCTCGACCTCGCCCTGCGGGGCGAGCGGGTTGCCGTCGTCTCCGGCGGTGACGCCGGTGTGTTCGGCATGGCCTCCGCCGTGTTCGAGGCAGCCGCCGACCCGGCGCACCCCGAGCACGCGACCGTCCCCGTCCGGGTGCTGCCCGGCGTGAGCGCGGTGCAGGCCGTCGCGGCCCGGGCCGGTGCCCCGATCGGCGCGGACTTCGCGGTGATGAGCCTCTCGGACCGGCTCAAGCCGTGGGCGGTGGTGGAGAAGCGACTGCGTGCGATCGCCGAGGCCGACCTGGTGCTCGGCATCTACAACCCCGCCTCGCGCTCACGTCGCGAACAGGTCGTGGAGACCCAGAAGATCCTGCTCGAGCACCGCTCCCCCGACACCGTCGTGGTCGTCGGCCGTGACGTCGGCCGGGCCGAGGAGTCGCTGACCGTGACCACGCTCGGCGCCCTCGACACCGACACGGTCGACATGAAGTGCCTGCTCATCATCGGCGCCTCCTCGACGCGCGTGGAGCCCAACGGGGCCGTCTGGACACCGCGATGGGTGGACTGAGCGTCACCGTCGTCGGCATCGGCGCGGACGGCTGGGACGGCCTGGTCGCCTCCTCCCGCGCGATCGTCACGGGCGCCGAGGTGCTGCTCGGCGGCGAGCGCCACCTCGATCTCGTGCCTCCGGTCGAGGGCCAGGAACGGCGGGCCTGGCCGCGACCGATGTCCGGTCTCCCCGGCTTCCTGGAGCAGTACGACGGACGACGCATCGTCGCTCTCGCCTCCGGCGATCCACTGGTCTCCGGCATCGGTACGACGCTGATCCGCCTCCTCGGCCCGGACGCCGTCACCGTCATCCCCGCCGTGTCCTCGGTCGCCCTCGCCCGGGCCCGGCTGGGCTGGTCGGCCGAGGGGTCCGAGGTCCTCACGCTGGTCGGGCGCGACGTGGCAGCACTACGGCGCGAGCTCTCCGACGGCCGGCGACTCCTGGTCCTGTCCTCCGACGAGAGCACCCCCGCAGCCGTGGCCGCGCTCCTCACGGAGTCGGGCTTCGGCGCCACCGTCCTCGACCTGCTCGGCGACCTCGGCGGGGACACCGAGAGCCGGACCACCTTCCTCGCGACCGGCCCCGTGCCCGACGCCCTCCCCCGGCTCCACGTCCTGGGCCTCACCGTTCGCGGCGGACCCGGATCGTGGGCGAGCGGCCTGGCCGACGACGCCTTCGAGAACGACGGCCAGCTCACCAAGCGCGACGTCCGCGCCAGCGCCCTCTCCCGGCTCGCCCCCGCCCCGGGACACCTGCTGTGGGACCTGGGCGCCGGCGCCGGATCGGTGGGCATCGAGTGGCTGCGCGCCCATCCCCTCGCCGAGGCGATCGCCGTGGAGGCGGACGCCGAGCGGGCTGCCCGGATCGGGCGCAACGCCAGCGCCCTCGGCGTACCCCGCCTGCGGGTGGTCGAGGGCAGCTCCCCGGACGTGCTCGACGACCTGCCGACACCGCACGCGATCTTCGTCGGCGGCGGCGCCACCGCCCCCGGCCTGCTCGACCTGTGCCGCGAACGGCTGGCTCCTCACGGGCGCCTCGTCGTGCACGGCGTCACCCTCGAGACCGAGGCCCTGCTGATCGCGGCGTTCCACGAGCACGGCGGCGAGCTCACCCGCCTGTCCGTCGAGCACGTCACCCCCATCGGCGGCCGGTTCACCGGCTGGACCCCCGCTCGCGCAGTGACCCAGTGGACCTGGACGTCCAGCGGTTCCTCGAGTGACCGCGAGGAACGCGCGGCGAATCGGGACGGGAGCCTCTCATGACGATCCACTTCGTGGGGGCCGGCCCCGGCGCCGCCGACCTGATCACGCTGCGGGCCGCGTCCCTGCTCGCCACCGCCGACGTCGTGCTCTATCCCGGCACCTACATCGACGCCGCCGTGCTCTCGCACTGCCGCCCGGGCACCACCCTGGTCGACACCCAGGAGATCGACCTCGACCGGATCACTGCCGTCATGGTCGAGGCCGATGCGGCCGGTCAGGACGTCGTCCGCCTCACCTCCGGCGACCCGTCGCTCTACTCCGCGCTGCACGAGCAGACCCGTCGTCTCGCCGCGGCCGGGGTGGCGTGGGACGTCACGCCAGGGGTCCCGGCGTACGCCGCCGCGGCCGCCATCGTCGGCCGCGAGCTGACGGTGCCCCTGGTGACCCAGTCGGTCGTGCTCACCCGCACCCAGGCGCGATCGACCGCGATGCCCGAGCGGGAGTCGCTGGTGGCCTTCGCCGCCACCGGAGCGACCCTCGTGCTGCACCTGGCCATCACCCGGGTCCGGGACCTGATGGCCGAGGTCGCGCCCCACTACGGCACCGACTGCCCGGTCGCCGTGGTCTCGCGGGCCTCCCAGCCCGAGGAGCTGGTCCTGCGTGGCACGGTCTCGACGATCGCCGACCTCGTCGAGGACGCCGGCCTGCGCCAGGCAGCCGTGATCCTCGTGGGTCCGGCCCTCGCGTCCACCTCGGACGCCGAGTCCTACCTCTACTCCCCCGAACGAGTGCAACGGAAGGCACGTCTGCGATGAGCCACCCCACCCTCAACCGGAACTTCCCCTTCAGCGCCGTCGTCGGCGCCAACGGTCCCGACGGACCGGATCCGATGGCGCTCGCGCTGCTCCTCACCACGATCGCGCCCGAGGTCGGCGGCGTGCTCGTGCGCGGCGAGAAGGGCACCGCGAAGTCGACGATCGTGCGCGCACTGGCCGCCGTGCTGCCGCCGATCGACGTCATCGCGGGCGACCGCTTCTCCTCCGACCCGCGCGACCCGTCGGCCCACTCCCCCGACGGGCCGTTCGAGGCGGACACCGAGGTCGAGACCCGTCCGGTGCGCCTGGTCGAGCTCCCCGTCGGCGCCACCGAGGACCGCGTGCTCGGCTCGCTGCACCTCGAGCGCGCGCTCTCCGAGGGCAAGGCCGAGTACGAGCCCGGCCTGCTGGCCCGCGCCCACCGCGGAATCCTGTACGTCGACGAGGTCAACCTGCTCCACGACCACCTGGTCGACCTGCTGCTCGACGCCGCCGCGATGGGCCGCTCCACCGTCGAGCGCGACGGCGTCTCCGTCGAGCACGCCGCCCGCTTCGTGCTGGTCGGGACGATGAACCCCGAGGAGGGCGAGCTGCGTCCGCAGCTCCTCGACCGGTTCGGCCTGACCGTCGAGGTCGCTGCCCCGCGGGTGCCGGCGCTGCGCGCCGAGGTGGTCCGCCGCCGGATGGCCCACGACGCCGACCCCGAGGCCTTCGCCGAGCAGTACGCCGACGCCGAGGAGGCGCTGCGGGCACGGATCTCCGAGGCCCAGGCCCTCGTCAGCCGGGTCCGGCTCACCGATGCCGCGCTGCTGAAGATCGCCGAGGTGTGCGCGGCCTTCGATGTGGACGGCCTGCGCGCCGACATCGTCACCGCCCGCACCGCCGTCGCGCACGCCGCCTGGTGCGGCCGTTCGCAGGTGATCCTCGAGGACATCCGCGTTGCGGCCACCCTCGCGCTGCCGCACCGCCGCCGACGCAAGCCGTTCGACGCCCCCGGCCTCGACGAGGACCTGCTCGACCAGGTGCTCGGCAACGAGGACCTGCCCCCCGACGACGATCCCGAACCGGACGGCCCGGGCGACGACGGCCCCGGCGACGACGGCTCGACGGACGACGGCCCCGACGACGACGGCTCGACGGACGACGGCTCGACGGACGACTCTGACGGTGGCCCCGACAGCGGCCCCGACGGCGGTCCGGAGACGTCATACGACGTGGATGCTCCGGCGACCAGTTCGCATGACGTCCCGCCCGAGCCTCCCGAGACGTCATGCGATCCGGCTCCCGGACCGACCACCTCGCATGACGTCACCGCCGCCACCGGATCGACCTACCGCACCCGCCTGCTGACCGTTCGCGGCGTCGGCACCGGGACCGCCGGGCGACGGAGTCGCGCGCGCACCACCAACGGCCGCCGGATCGGAGCGACGATCCCGATCGGCAACCACAGCGGCGCGATCCACCTCACCGAGACGATCCGCGCGGCTGCGGCCCACCAGTTCGCTCGCGGTCGCCGGACCGGACCGCTCGTGCTGCGCCCCCAGGACCTGCGGATCGCGGTGCGCGAGGGGCGCGAGTCCAACCTGGTCCTGTTCTGCGTGGATGCCTCGGGCTCGATGGCGGCCCGCCGGCGGATGGAGCAGGTGAAGACGGCCGTGCTGAGCCTGCTGCTCGACGCCTACCAGCGTCGCGACAAGGTCGGTCTGGTCACCTTCCGCGGGTCCGGCGCGGAGGTCGCGCTGCCCCCGACCCACTCGGTCGACGCAGCCGCGCAGCGCCTCGAGGACCTGCCTGCCGGTGGACGCACCCCGCTCGCCGAGGGACTGCTCGAGGCGGCGCGACTGCTCACGGTCGAGCGCACCCGCGACCCGAACCGCCGCCCACTCCTCGTCATCGTCACCGACGGCCGGGCGACCTCGGGGCCTGACGCCGTCGCCCGTAGCCGCCAGGCGGCCGGCCTCCTCGCCGATTCCGGGATCTCCTGTGTCGTCGTCGACTGCGAGAGCGGACCGATGCGGATGGGGCTGGCCGCAACGCTGGCCGCAACGCTCGGCGCGGAGCACGTGCCGATCGGCGAGGTCAGTGCCGACGCCCTGGTCGACGCAGCGCGCAGCACCCGGGACCGCGCGGCATGAGCCCCTCCGCGACGGCCACGTCCGCAGCGTCCTCCACCGCGACGTTGTACGACGTCATCGAGCGGCGCCGCGACGTCCGCGCCGAGTTCACCGGCGAGCCCGTGCCCGAGGAGACGCTGCTGCGGGTCCTCGGCGCCGCCCACCGCGCGCCGAGCGTCGGGATGAGCCAGCCCTGGGACTTCGTCGTCGTCCGCGACCCGGTGGTGCGTCGAGCCTTCCGCGACCACGTCGCCGACGAGCGCGACACCTTCGCCGCGTCGCTCCCGCCCGAGCGACGTTCCACCTTCGACAAGATCAAGGTCGAGGGGATCTGCGAGTCCTCGATGGGCATCGTCGTCACCCACAGCCAGGACCGTGGCGGTCAGCACGTGCTCGGTCGCCACGCGATCGCCGACGCCGGTCTCTTCTCGAGCGTCCTCGCGATCCAGAACCTCTGGCTGGCCGCGACGGCCGAGGGCCTCGGCCTGGGCTGGGTGTCCTTCTACCGCGAGCCCTTCCTGCGCGACCTGCTCGGCATCCCCGCCGCCGTCCGACCGATCGCCTGGCTGTGCGTGGGCACGGTCAGCCATCTCGAGACCGTTCCCGACCTGGAGCGCCACGGCTGGCGCTCGCGCCGGTCCCTGGCCGACGCCATCCACGACAACGCCTGGAGGGACCATGCCTGAGGGCAAGCCGCTCGTCGTACCCGAGGACGGGCTGACCACCCGCCAGCGCCGCAACCGGCCGCTCGTGATGGTCCACACCGGCGACGGCAAGGGGAAGTCGACTGCCGCCTTCGGGCTCGCGATCCGCTCGTGGAACCAGGGCTGGAACGTCGGCGTCTTCCAGTTCGTGAAGTCCGCGAAGTGGCGCATCGGCGAACAGACCGTCCTGGAACGCCTCGGCGAGCTGCACGAGCAGACCGGCGAGGGCGGCCCGGTGGCCTGGCACAAGATGGGCGCCGGCTGGTCCTGGTCGCGCAAGGAGGGCTCCACCGAGGACCACGCAGCGGACGCCATCGAGGGCTGGGCGGAGATCAAGCGTGCGCTGGCCGAGGAGCGCCACGACCTGTACGTGCTCGACGAGTTCACCTACCCGATCAACTGGGGCTGGCTCGACATCGACGACGTCGTGGAGACCCTGCGCAGCCGCCCCGGGCGGCAGTACGTCGTGATGACGGGCCGCCGCGCCGACGCGAAGCTGGTCGAGGTGGCCGACCTGGTCACCGAGATGACCAAGGTCAAGCACCCGATGGACGTGGGCCAGAAGGGCCAGCGAGGCATCGAGTGGTGACGCGATGACCGCGCCCGTCCAGGTTCCCCGTGTCGTCGTCGCTGCTCCGGCGACCGGCCAGGGCAAGACGACGGTCGCCACCGGCCTGATGGCCGCGCTGGCCGCAGCCGGCCATGCCGTCAGCGGCCACAAGGTGGGCCCGGACTACATCGACCCCGGGTACCACTCCCTCGCGTGCGGGCGTCCGGGCCGCAACCTCGACCCGCACCTGGTCGGCGAGGACCTCGTCAACCCCCTCCTGCTGCACGGCGCTCGTGGTGCCGATGTCGCCGTCGTCGAGGGCGTGATGGGCTTGTACGACGGCCGGATCGGCGGCAACGGGTTCTCCTCGACCGCGCACGTGGCGGCGCTGACCCGCAGCCCGGTCGTGCTGGTGGTCGACATCTCCCGTTCGTCGCGCTCGATCGGTGCGGTCGTGCACGGGATGGCGACCTGGGACCCGGACGTCGAGGTCGCGGGCGTGATCCTCAACCAGGCCGGATCGGTCCGTCACGCCGACGAGGTCCGTTCCTCGATCTCCCTGCCCGTCCTGGGCGTGATCCCCCGGGACAGCTCGATCGCCACCCCCTCGCGCCACCTCGGCCTGGTCACCGCCGCCGAGCGCGGCGAGTCCGCCGCCGTCGTCGCCCGTCTCGCGGAGGTGATGACCGAGCACGTCGACCTCGACGCCGTGCTCGCGATCGCCCGCTCGGCCCCGGCGATCGACGCGATCCCCTGGTCCCCTGTCGTCGGTCGAGCAGCCCGCGCGGAACGAGCGGGCGGGACGAGACCCCGCGTCGCCGTCGCCGCCGGACGCGCCTTCACCTTCCGCTACGCCGAGACCGCCGAGCTGCTCGAGGCCGCCGGTTGCGAGGTCGTCGCCTTCGACCCCGCCCACGACACAGCGCTGCCGGCGGGTACCGCCGGTCTCTACCTCGGTGGCGGCTTCCCCGAGGTCCATGCGGCCGACCTGAGCGGCAACGCGGCGCTGCGCGTGCAGATCCGCACGGCGGTGCTCGACGGCCTGCCGACGGTCGCCGAGTGCGCCGGCCTCCTCTACCTCTGTCGTACCCTCGATGGCGTGCCGATGACGGGCGTCCTCGAAGCGGACGCGGCGATGACCGAACGCCTCACCCTGCGCTACCCCGTGGCGGAGGCGCTGGGCGACACCCTCCTCACCCGCAGGGGCGAGCGCGTCACCGGCCACGAGTTCCATCGCACGACCGTGACGCCCTCGACCGGCACGCAGGCCGCATGGACCCTCGACGGTGAGCAGGTCGGCTTCGCGTCCGAGACCCTGCACGCGTCGTACCTCCACACCCACTGGGCCGGACACCCCCAGCTGGCGTCGCGATTCGCGGATGCGGTCCACCGCCATGGATGACCCGCTGCGCCACCACGGGGACGTCGAGGCGCGCGACGCGACCCTCGACTTCGCCGTCAACGTGTACGACGGCGCGCGACCCCCGTGGCTGGACGCAGCCCTGCTCGCCTCGCTCGACGAGGTCGGCCGCTACCCGACCTCGGACGCCGCGCGGGCAGCCGTCGCCGCTCACCACCACCGCCCGAGTGACGGCGTGCTGATCACCGCCGGTGCCGCAGAGGCCTTCACGCTGATCGCCCGCCTGCGGCCCTGGCGCCGGCCCGTCGTCGTGCACCCGCAGTTCACCGAGCCCCACGCTGCGCTGGAGCAGGCCGGGCACCGGGTGACGTCGGTCGTGCTGACCGAGCCGTTCGTCCTGGACCCCGAGCAGGTCCCCGAGGACGCCGACCTCGTCGTGATCGGCAACCCCACGAACCCGACGGGCGTCCTGCACCCGGCCGCGACGATCCGCGCCCTGCTGCAGCCCGGCCGGGTCGTGGTCGTCGACGAGGCGTTCATGGACTGCGATCCCGACGAGACGGAGTCGTTGGCGGGCGTCAAGGCGGCCGGACTCGTCGTCCTCCGCTCCCTCACCAAGCACTGGGGCATCCCCGGGATCCGCGCCGGCTACCTGGTCGGCGACGCGATGATCGTCACCGGCCTCGCGCTCAACCAGACGCCGTGGAGCGTCGGCACGACGGCCGCCGCAGCGGTCGTCGCGTGCACCTCCCCCGAGGCCGCGAGCGAGGGGAGGCGCCGCGCCGAGCAGGTCCGGGACTGGCGCGAGCACCTCGAGAAGGGACTGGCCGACCTCGGGGTCCACCACCTCGCCTCGACGGCCTCCTTCGTCCTGGCCCAGGTCGGCCCCGGGATCCACGAGCGGCTCCGCGACCGGGGCATCGCGGTGCGCCGGGCCGACACCTTCCCCGGCCTGGACCAGAGCTGGGTCCGGATCGCGGTCCGCTCCCCGGAGATGACCGACCGCCTTCTCGCGGTCCTGCTTCCCTAGGTCCTCCCCCAGTCCTTCCTCACCCCGCCACCTGTCGCCGATTGGGCACAAACCGCAGCCAGAAGGCCCGAATCGTTGCGGTTTGGGACCAAACCGCAGCATCTCGGACCGGGCTGCGGACTCACCTCCCGCCCGACCTCGCGATGCCCTAGAGTCAGGCCTGCAGGCACGAGGAAGCCGGTGAGACTCCGGCACAGTCGCGCTACTGTGACATCGCCTCCGCGAGGGGTGCGGTGAAGTCAGGAACGAGTGTCTGCACACCTCACCCCATTCGACCAGGGACGCAGAATCCCTGAGGAGGCACCATGTCGCAGATCACTGCCACCCCCCACGGCGGAGCCATCGTCGTTCCCGTCGTCCCGCTGCTCAAGCTCGGCACCTGGGTGGTCTTCTTCGGACTCCTCGCCATGCTGGCGATCTTCTTCGTGAGCGCCGACCAGGGCGCGATCTCCTTCCCCGCCGGCAACGCGGTCCACGAGTGGGTCCACGACGCGCGGCACCTGCTCGGCTTCCCCTGCCACTGAGCGGGGAACCAGCTCATGAGCACCGTTTCCCAGGACAAGTCCGTCCTCACACCGGCCGCCTTCCTGATCCGCGGTCTCGCCGTGGGCCTGGTCGCGGGCCTGCTCGCCTTCGTCGTGGCCTTCGCCCTGGGCGAGCCCACCATCGATGACGCGATCGCCCTCGAGGACGCCGCCGCCGCGCAGATGACTCCGCAGGAGGTCGCCGCCGAGGAGGCTGCTGCCGCCGAGGAGGACCACTCCGGCATGGTCGCGGTCTCCCGCGACAACCAGAAGAGCTGGGGCCTGCTCACCGGCACGGTCGTCGTCGGCGCCGCACTCGGCGGACTGACCGCGCTGGCCGCGGCCGCCGTGATCGGACGCCTCGGCAACCTGTCGGCCCGCGGATCGACGGCGCTGGTGGCGCTGCTCGGCTTCGTGTCGATCGTGCTGGTGCCCTTCGCCAAGTACCCCTCGACCCCGCCTGCGGTGGGTGACGGCGAGACGATCGGTGGTCGCACGGCGTCGTACTTCGCGCTGGTGCTGATCTCGGTCCTCGCCGTCATCGCGGCCGTCGTGATCGCGAACAAGCTCCGCGCCCGGGTCGACGGCTGGACCGCCACGGGCATCGTCGCGGCCGGCTACATCGCCGTGGTCGCCGTCGCTGCGGCGCTGCTGCCGAGCGTCAACGAGCTCGGGGACTTCCCGGCCGACCTGCTCTGGTACTTCCGGCGTTCGTCCCTGCTCACCCTGATGACGCTGTGGGCCGCGATCGGGGTCGGCCTGGTCGCCCTGCTCGGCCGCCTGCACGACACGGCCACGGCCGACGCCAACCGGCGTGAGCTCGCTGCCAACCTCTGATCGGGCCGTCGGCCTCCTGCTCGGGTACGCCGCGGATCGGCTGCTCGCCGATCCGCGGCGTTGTCACCCGGTCGCCGGCTTCGGACAGGTCGCCGCCGCCCTGGAGCAGCGGATCTGGCGCGACCACCGGGCCAACGGCACGGCGTACGTCGTGGTCCTGGTCGGCGCCACGGTCGCGCTCGGCGTCGTCGCCGAGCGCACCCTGCCCCGCACCCTGGCCACCGCCGTGGCCACGTGGGCGGTGCTGGGCGGCACCTCGCTGGACCGTGAGGCAGCCACGGTGAGCCGACTTCTCGCCGACGGCCGACTGCCGGAGGCGCGGGTGCAGCTGACCCACCTGGTGGGCCGGGACACCTCGCAGCTGGACGAGGGCGAGGTCGTGCGGGCCACCCTCGAGTCGCTGGCCGAGAACACCTCGGACGCCGTCGTCGCGCCGCTGGTCTGGGGGGCGATCGCCGGCGTCCCCGGCCTGATCGGCTACCGCGCCGCGAACACCCTCGACGCCATGGTCGGTCACCGCAGCGCACGTCACGAACGGTTCGGTTGGGCGGCCGCCCGGTTCGACGACATGGCCAACCTGCCGGGTTCCCGACTGACCGCCCTCCTCGCCGTCGCCCTCGGCCCCGACCACCGCAACGCGTGGCGGGCCTGGCGACGTGATGCCGCGGGCCATCCCAGCCCGAACGCAGGTCCGGTCGAGTCCTCCTTCGCGGGTGCGCTCGGCATCCGGCTGGGCGGCACCAACGACTACGCGGGCCGGATCGAGCACCGTGCGGTGATGGGCTCGGGACCCCTCCCCGGTCGTGCCGACCTCGACCGTGCCCGGACCCTGGCCCGTCGGGTCGGCGTCGCCGCCGCGTTGAGCGCCGCCGCGATCGCGTGCGTGCGATCATCACCTCGATGATCACCAGGCTGCTGCACACCCCGCTCCTCGCCTCGCCCCGCGCCGCCGTGTCGCGCGTCGCGCGCGCCGTCACCGGCGCCCCCGGGCCCCTCGACGGGCGCACGGTGCTCGTCACCGGAGCCACCTCGGGCATCGGCGAGGCCACTGCTCACGCGGCGGCCCGTCGCGGTGCGACGGTCCTGCTCGCCGCGCGCCGGGAGACCGAGCTGGCCCGGGTCCGGCAGGCGATCACCGACGAGGGCGGCCGCGCCGCGTCGTACGTCGTGGACCTGACGGTCGGCGCCTCCGTCGACGCCCTGGTCGAGCAGCTCCTCGCCGAGCACGGCGCGGTCGACTACGTCGTCAACAACGCCGGGCACTCCATCCGGCGCTCCCTGGACCTCACCCACGACCGCTTCCACGACTTCGAGCGGATGATGGCGGTGAACTACTTTGGACCCGTCCGGCTGACGATGGGGCTGCTCCCGGCGATGCGGGAGCAGCGCTTCGGCCACGTCGTGAACATCGTGACGTGGGGCAACCAGATCCGGGCGCCCAAGTTCGCGCCGTACATCGCCTCCAAGACCGCCCTCGACGTCTTCGGGCGGATCCTGGGGCGTGAGGCGTTCTTCGACAACGTCACCTGCACCAACATGCGGGTCGCGATCGTGCGCACCCCGATGATCGGTCCCACGGCGGCGTACGAGGGCCGGGGCGAGAGTGCCGAGCACTGTGCCGAGCGCGTGGTCCGTGCCCTGGAGGACCGGCCGGTGACGGTCGACGGTGCGTTCGGGACCTTCTACGCCGCCTTCAACGTGCTGGCACCGCGGCTCTCGGACCTGGCGATGGCCATCGCGCACCGCCACGAACCGGACTCGGCGGCAGCGCTCAGGACGAGCGGGAGGAGCCAGCCGGGTCCGACGGCCCGATGACGGCCTCGGCGTTGCGCCCGACCCAGCGCAACAACGGCACCATGACCTCGGCGAGCTCCTCTCCGAGCGGTGTCAGGCTGTAGTCCACGCGGGGCGGCATGACCGGCTTCTGGTCGCGGTCCACCAGTCCGTCGGCCTCGAGGGTCCTCAGGGTCTGGGCGAGCATCTTCTCGCTCACGCCCTGGGCGCGGCGCCTCAGCTCGCTCCAGCGCTGGGGTCCGTCGGTGAGCGACACCAGGACGAGCACGCCCCACTTGCTCATGACGTGGTCGAGCAGCACCCGGCTGGAGCAGGCGGCAGGGAACACCCCGCCCGGGAACTGCTCGAAGATCCCGGCCTCACCGCTCGCCACCTGCAGGCTTTCCGTCATGGCAGTACCTTACTTCAAAGTGCGTACTAACCATTGGGAAGCAACTACCTCATCGACAGGTTGAGACCGGCAGCAAGCCATCCTCCCCGTCGAAAGGTTCCACCATGTCCCTCGTCGTCACCGGTGCCACCGGCCACCTCGGCCGCCTCGTCATCTCCTCCCTGCTAGCGCAGGGCGTCCCCGCCGACCAGGTCGTCGCCGTCGGTCGCGACGAGGGCCGCCTCGCCGAGCTGGCCGCGCTCGGCGTGCAGACCCGACGCGCCGACTACGGCGACCCCGCCTCCATCACGGCGGCGCTCGCCGGCGCCCGCCGCGTCCTGCTCATCTCGGGCAGCGAGGTCGGCCAGCGCCTCGCCCAGCACCAGACGGTCATCGACGCCGCCAAGGACGCCGGTGTCGAGCTGCTCGCCTACACCAGCATCGCCAACGCCGACACCAGCGGTCTCGCGCTCGCCGTGGAGCACAAGGCCACCGAGGAGGCCGTCGTCGCGTCCGGCCTTCCCCACTCGCTCCTGCGCAACAGCTGGTACGTCGAGAACTACGGCGACCAGCTCCCCACCTACCTCGAGCACGGCACCGTCCTCGGTGCGGCCGGCGACGGCCAGGTCAGCGCCGCCACCCGCGCCGACTTCGCCGAGGCCGCGGCCGCCGTCCTGCTCGCCGAGGCGCCGAAGCCGGTCTACGAGCTCGGGGGCACCGCCTTCAGCCTGAAGGAGCTCGCCGCCACGGTGAGCGAGGTGAGCGGCACCGACGTCACCTACACCGACGTACCGGCCGAGGAGCTCACCAAGGTCCTCGTCGGCGCCGGGGTGCCCGAGCAGTTCGCCGCGATCCTCGCCGACGGCGACGAGGGCCTGGGCCGTGGCGAGCTGTACGTCGACACCGCGGACCTCGCCGACCTGCTGGGCCGTCCGGCCACGTCGCTGGCCGACGGGCTGCGCGCGGCGCTGTGACCCGTGTGCTCCTCGTCGGTCGCGGGCACCTTGCAGCCATGACGATCGACGAGGAGCACACCCGCCCCGAGGGCGTCGACGACCGCACGGTCGCCGCGCTCGGCAAGATCTCGGAGGCGCTCGAAGCGGTGGAGGTGGCCCGCGGGGCGCTCTACACCTTCCACCGGCTCAGCGGCACCGCCGACCTGACCCTGGGCGAGGGCGTCGACGAGCTCCGCGAGGCGGGGCACGGCGAGCTCGCCGACCGGCTGCAGACCGAGCTCGTCGGGCTCAACGTCCTCCGGGGACGCTGGACCTTCCAGGTCGTCGAGGAGTACGACGACGGGTACTACGCGACCTTCCGGCAGCTGGAGCGTGAGGCTCGTGAGCGCCTGGTCGGCGGGCGCCGGCACCTCTACGAGGCGGAGATGAAGGAGGACCGGCGCACCCACGGCCGGGACGGCCACGAGGCCGCTCCGCGGGAGGGTTCCTAGAGCCCGCGCAGCCAGTCGAGGACCGCGTCCACCTCGGCCACGGTCCCGACGCCGGCCGGAGCCGCTGCCCGTCGTACCACCACCACGGGGATGCCCAGCTCGGCCGTGGCCTCCATCTTGGGCCAGGTGAGCTCGCCGCCGGAGTCCTTGGTCACCAGGACGTCGCGATCGGCCATCAGCGCCCGCTCGCCCTCGAGCGTGTAGGGGCCGCGGGAGGTCAGCAGCTCCCAGGCCGGCGGGATGGCGACGTCCGGCGGGTCCACCACCCGCGCGAGGACCTCGTGGTCGTGCAGCGCCGGCACGAAACGTGCCAGCTCCTGGCGGCCGATCGTGAGGAACGGTCGACTACCGAGCTCACCTGCGACGGTCGCGGCCTGCTCGTGGGTGTCCACCCAGATCCAGGACGGCGTCGCCCGATCGGCCCAGCCAGGGCGCTCGAAGCGGAGCAGCGGGACGCCGGACGCGACGCAGGCCTGCGCGGCGTTGCGGCTCATGCCCTGGGCGAACGGGTGGGTCGCGTCCACCACCACGTCGAAGTCGGCGAGCACGGCCCGCAGTCCCTCGACACCGCCGAAGCCGCCGATCCGCACCTCGCCCACGGGCAACCGCGGCCGGGCCACCCGGCCGGCGAGGGAGGACACCACCGGGATGTCCGCGTCGACCAGACGGGCCGCGAGCTCACGCGCCTCGCCCGTTCCGCCGAGCAGCAGGACCCTCACCGGGTCAGCTCCAGCAGGGCGTCGAGGTCGAGGTGCTCCTCGACCAGGTCGCCGAGCAGGTCCAGACGTGCCGCCCGGGCCGCCGGGAAGGACGCACCGGAGACCACGTCGAGGGCGCCGGCGAGGTAGGCCGCACGGGTCCCGTCGTCCTCCAGGCTGCCGTGCACCATCGTCCCGGTCACCTTGCCCGCCACGGTCGAGCCGGTGACCCGGCCGTGATGGATCTCGTAGCCGGCGGGCTCGACCAGCGTGAGCTTCTTCTCGGACCCGAACCGGGTCGTGAGGTCGAGCAGTCCGAGTCCGTCGGCCGCAGCCCCGGGAGTTCCCTCGACGCCGTCGGGGTCCTCGATCCGTCGACCGAGCATCTGGCACCCACCGCAGATCCCCAGCACCGGCCGACCTGCCGCCGCATGACGGGTGATCGCCGCGTCGAGACCGCGCTCGCGCAGCCAGGCCAGGTCGGCGAGGGTCGCTCGAGAACCGGGCAGCACGATCAGGTCGGCGTCCGCGAGACGGCTCGCGTCGGAGACGAACTCGACGTCGAGACCCGGCTCCAGCCCCAGCGCGTCGACGTCGGTGAAGTTGCTGATCCGGGGCAACCGGACGACCGCGACCTTGCGGGTGCCCGCCGCCAGTGCGGTCCGGCGCCCGTCGAGGTCGAGCGCGTCCTCGGAGTCAAGCCAGAGATCCGGGTGCCAGGGAAGCACGCCGTACGTCGGCCGTCCGGTCCGCTGCTGCAGGTCGTCGAGCCCCGGGCGGAGCAGGTCCACGTCACCGCGGAACTTGTTGACGACGTACCCCTTGACCAGGGCCCGGTCGTCCTCGTCGAGCAGCATCAGCGTGCCGTAGGCCGCGGCGAACCAGCCGCCACGGTCGATGTCGCCGACCACGATCGTGGGGACCTCGCCGTGCCGGGCCAGCCCCATGTTCACGTAGTCGCTGGACCGCAGGTTGATCTCCGCGGGACTGCCGGCTCCCTCGGCGACGACCAGGTCGAAGCGCGAGCGCAGGTCGTCGAAGGCCGCGAACGCGGTCGCGGCCAGACGGGCCCGGCCGTCGTGCCAGTTGCGGGCCGAGACCTCGCCGTCGGGCTGGCCCATCCGCACCACGTGGCTGCGCCGGTCGCTGCCGGGCTTGAGCAGCACCGGGTTCATCGCGACCTCCGGTGTGACGCCGGCGGCCAGCGCCTGCACCCACTGCGCCCGCCCGATCTCGCCGGGCACGCCGTCGGGTCCGCGCACGACCATCGAGTTGTTCGACATGTTCTGCGCCTTGTACGGCGCCACCCGGATCCCGCGCCGCGCGAACGCCCGGCACAGTCCCGTCGTCACGATGCTCTTGCCCGCGTCGGAGGTCATGCCCGCGACGAGGAGGGCGCCGGTCATCCGCGCTTGCCCCGGAACAGGTGTCGCTGCAGGGACGCCGGCACCGGACCGCCCTCGCGCACCCACTCGACCACGGCGTCGGTCGCAGCGCCGGACAGCACTCCCCCGAGCCAGAAGTCCTTGGGTCGCCGGCCGTTGGGATTCCACGTGAAGTCCCGGACGAGTACGACGTTGGAGCGGTCGCACTCGTCGAGGCAGTCCACCACCCGCACCCGGACCCGCGGCCCGCGGCGACCGGCCGGGTCGTCCAGCGCCTCGATCTCGTCGCGCTGGGTCGAGTGGTCGACGTCGGGGTGCTTCTTCGTCGTCCCGCAGCAGCAGTCGCGACAGAGCAGGATGTCGCGCTCAGGCAGAGCCATCAGCAGGCCCCCGCAGCAGGACCGCGCAACAGGAACAGGTCCATCACCCAGCCGGCTTCGGCCTTCGCCGCTGCCCGGGCCTCCACGATCTCGCCGACCACGGACCCGACCGGTCCGGTGACCAGTCGCTCCCCCACGCCGCCGAGGTTCGCGCCCCACCAGATCGTCCAGTCCTCGAAGCCGTCGAGGTCCACCCCGCCGGTGAGCATCACGACCAGGTTGCGCTGTCCACCGGCGACGTCGTCGCGCAGGCGGCGGGCCGTGGTGACGTGCACCGGCTGCCCGACGTCGTGCAGCACGATGCCGTGCCGGGCGGCGAGCACCTGCGGGGCACTGATGCCGGGCAGGACGTCGATGTCGTCGGACAGCTCGCGCACGATCCGGATGGTTCCGTCGTACAACGACGGGTCGCCCCACACGAGGAATGCGCAGGTTCCGCCGCGGGCCTCGAGCACCTCGCGGTAGGCGGCGAGCCGGGCGGCGTACCAGTCCACGACCGCGCCTTCGTAGCCCGCCCGGTCCAGACCCGGCGAGCGATCCCGCTCGGGGTCGCGGACCACGACGAGCTCGACGCCGTGGGCGTCCGCCACTGCCTGACGTACGGCGAGGAGCGGGTCCTCCTCGCTCTTCTGGACGGCCAGCGCGTAGTCGCACCCGGCCAGTGCCGCGGCGACCTCCGGGGTGACGTGCTGGGGGCCCATGCCGAAGCCCAGGACCCTGACCCTCGCAGCAGACCGGCCGGACGGCACGGATCGCACGGACGGCACGGAGGCCTCAGGCACCGGCGGAGTCCTCGAGGTCACCCTCGACCTCGAGGTAGGCCGCCTGCAGCGCCGCGAGCACCTCGGGATCGGGCGACTCCCACAGGCCGCGGTCCTTGGCCTCGTGCAGCCGCTCGACGATGCTGCGCAGCGCCCAGGGGTTGGACGTGCGCAGGAACGCCTGGTTGGTCTCGTCGAGCACGTAGGACTTCGCCAGCGACTCGTACATCCAGTCGTGGACGACACCGGCGGTCGCGTCGAAGCCAAAGAGGTAGTCGACCGTCGCCGCCAGCTCGAAGGCGCCCTTGTAGCCGTGGCGCTGCATGGCACCGATCCAGCGCGGGTTGACCACACGGGCACGGAACACCCGGTTGGTCTCCTCCTGCAGCGTGCGCGTGCGCACCGCGTCCGGCGAGGTCGAGTCGCCGACGTACGCCTTCGGGTCGGAGCCGGTCAGCGCACGGATCGTGGCGACCATCCCGCCGTGGTACTGGAAGTAGTCGTCACTGTCGGCGATGTCGTGCTCGCGGGTGTCGATGTTCTTGGCCGCGATCTTGATCCGTCGGTAGTTGGCGCGCATGTCGTCTGCGGCGGGTACGCCGTCGAGGTCGCGGCCGTAGGCGAAGCCGCCCCAGGCGGTGTAGACCTCGGCGAGGTCGGCGTCGTCGCGCCAGGTGCCGGACTCGACGGCCTGGAGGATGCCGGCGCCGTACGACCCCGGCTTGGAGCCGAAGATCCGCGTCGTCGCCCGACGCTCGTCGCCGTGCTCGGCGACATCGGCCTGCGAGTGCGCGCGCACGAAGTTCTTCTCGAGCGGCTCGTCGAGCTCGGCGACCATCCGTACGGCGTCGTCGAGCATCGCCACCACGTGCGGGAACGCGTCCCGGAAGAAGCCGGAGATCCGCACCGTCACGTCGATGCGCGGACGACCGAGCTCCTCGAGCTCGATCACGGTCAGCGTGTGCACCCGCTTCGAGGCCTCGTCCCACTCGGGACGCACGCCGATCAGGGCCAGCACCTCGGCGATGTCGTCGCCGGAGGTGCGCATCGCGGAGGTGCCCCAGACCGACAGGCCCACCGACTCCGGATAGGTGCCCTCGTCGTCGAGGTAGCGCTGGATGAGCGAGTCGGCCATCGCCTGACCGGTCTGCCACGCCAGGCGCGAGGGGACCGCGCGCGGGTCGACGGTGTAGAAGTTGCGCCCGGTCGGGAGCACGTTGACCAGACCACGCAGCGGGGATCCCGAGGGACCCGCCGGGACGAAGCCGCCAGCCAGGGCATGCAGGGTGTGGTCGAGCTCGTCAGTGGTGCGTGCCAGACGCGGCACCACCTCGGTGGCAGCAAAGTCCAGCACCTGGCGGACCACCGGGTCGGCGTGCAGGTCCTCGACGCGCGCCGGGTCCCAGCCCGACTTCTCCATCGCCTCGATCAGCTCGCGGGCCTCGGCCTCGACCCGGTCGACCTCCGGGGTCGGGGCGTCGGGCACGAGACCGAGCGCGGACCGCAGGCCCGGGAGTGCGTGGGACTGACCGCCCCAGACCTGGGAGGCCCGCAGGATCGCGAGCACGAGGTTGACCCGCGCCTCGCCGTCGGGCGCCTGCCCGAGGATGTGCAGTCCGTCGCGGATCTGGACGTCCTTGATCTCGCACAGCCAGCCGTCGACGTGCAGCAGGAAGTCGTCGAAGTCGTCGTCCTCGGGACGCTCCTCCAGACCGAGGTCGCGGTGCAGCTCCGCGGCCCGCATCAGCGCCCAGATCTCGCCGCGGATGGCGGCCAGCTTGGCCGGGTCCATCGCCGAGATCTTGTCGTAGTCCTCCAGCAGGCCCTCGAGGCGCGCGATGTCGCCGTACGCCTCCGCGCGTGCCATCGGCGGGATCAGGTGGTCGATGATCGTCGCGTGGGCGCGGCGCTTGGCCTGCGCGCCCTCGCCGGGGTCGTTGACGAGGAACGGGTAGATCAGCGGCATGCTGCCGATCGCGGCGTCCGTGCCGCAGGACGCCGACAGTGCGGCGTTCTTGCCGGGCAGCCACTCCATCGAGCCGTGCTTGCCCAGGTGGACCACCGCGTGGGCGCCGAAGCCGTGCTGCACCCAGCGGTACGCCGCCAGGTAGTGGTGCGACGGCGCGAGGTCGGGGTCGTGGTAGATCGCGACGGGGTTCTCCCCGAAGCCGCGGGGCGGCTGGATCATCAGCACGATGTTGCCGGCGCGCAGCGTCGCCAGCACGATCTCGTTGTCGTCGTTGACGAAGAGGGTGCCGGGCGACTCGCCCCAGGCCTCGACCATGTCGCCGCGCAGGTCGGCCGGGATGTCCGCGGTCCACGCGTCGTAGTCGGCCTTGCTGATCCGGACGTGCGCGTCGCTGAGCTGGACCGAGGTCAGCCATTCCTCGTCCTGGCCACCGGCCGCGATCAGGGAGTGGATCAGCGTGTCGCCGGCCACGGTGTCGTCCTCGAGGTCGAGGACCCCGAAGCCGTCGCCGACGTCGTAGCCCGCGTCGCGCAGGCGGCGCAGCATCCGCACGGCCGACACCGGGGTGTCGAGGCCGACGGCGTTGCCGATGCGGGAGTGCTTGGTCGGGTAGGCGCTGAGCATCAGCGCGATCTTCTTGTCCGCGTTGGGGACCGAGCGCAGCCGGGCGTAGTTGACCGCGAGGCCGGCCACCCGGGCGCTGCGCTCCGCGTCGGCGACGTACGACGGCAGGCCGGCCGGGTCGAGCTCCTTGAACGAGAACGGCACGGTGCTGATCCGCCCGTCGAACTCGGGGATCGCCACCTGGTTGGCGTAGTCGATGGGTGTGACGCCCTCGTCGGACGCCTCCCAGTCCGCACGGCTGCTGGTGAGGCACAGGCCCTGCAGGACGGGGATGTCGAGGGCGGCGATGCGCTCCACGTCCCACGTCTCGTCCTCGCCACCGGCGCTGACCGCGGCGGGTGTGCTGCCTCCGGCAGCGAGCACCGTGACGACGAGGGCGTCGAGATCGCCCAGCGCCACGAAGAGGTCGTCCGGCGCCGCGCGCAGCGACCCGGCGTAGATCGGCACACCGACGGCGTCACCAGTGGCGTCGATGGCGTCGCAGAGGGCGTGGACGAACGAGGTGTTCCCGCTCGCCTGGTGCGCCCGGTAGAACAGCACGCCGACGCGCGATGCCCCGGGGTCCGCCTGGGCCGGCCGCTCGAGGATCCCCCACGCGGGGATCACCTCCGGCGGCTCGAAGCCCTCGCCGGTCAACAGCACCGTGTCGGAGAGGAAGCGGTGGAGCTGCTCGAGGTTGCGGGGACCGCCCTCGGCCAGGTAGCGGTGCGCCTCGGCAGCGAGGCCGACCGGGACGGTCGACATCTCCATCAGCTCGGCGCTCGGCGTCTGCTCGCCGCCGAGCACGACCATGGGCTTCCCGGTCGCGCGGATCCGCTCGAAGCCGGTGCACAGGTCCTGGGGGCCGCCGAGGATGCGTGCGACCACGAGGTCGGCTGCCTCGATCGCGGCCGCCATGTCGGTGTGCCCGGGACGGCCGGGGTTGGCCCAGGTGTAGTCGGCGCCGCTCGACCGTGCGGAGAGCAGGTCGGTGTCGGACGTGGAGAGCAGTGCGATGCGCATGGCGCGATTCCTCCTGGGGGTTCTCGCCCCTCATCGGCGGTGCGTCCGTGAGCAGTGTCTGGCTCTCCGGCCCGATCTGCGTGGCCCGGATCACAGTGGCGGAACCGCCCCGGTCTCACACCGGGTTCCTGCACGACGGACCTGTGGGGAGTCAGCCTACGGTGGTGCCATGCAGGCTCAGGCGAGTGGTCTCCAGGTCTCGGTGCACGGACACCCCAATGCCGACACCCTCTTGCTCTGGCACCCAGCGATCCAGACCGATCCCGACGGCGTCGCCGCTCTCGCGAGCCGCATCGCCGGTCGGAGCAACGTGCGCGTCGTCCTGCCCGTCTGGGCCGCCGCGACGGCCGCGCAGGACCTCCTGCGCTCGGTCCGCTACGCCCGGGAGTCATCGGTGCACCGGCCCGACGGCCTCTCCGTGGTGGGGTACGCCGACGCCGGCATCGCCGCGCTGAGCCTGGCCCAGAACCAGCGACGCCTGGGCATCGGCCTGGTCCGTGCGACCTGTGTCGACGGCCGCCCCGGCTTGGGCGACCCGATCAGTGGCCAGCTCCTCGGCGACCCCGCGTCGGCCCCGGTGGAGACCGCGATCGACGTGATCGAGGGCAGTGACGAGGCCGCAGCGAGCTGGGCCCGCGCCACGGTCGAGGCGTGGCGCGGCGCCGGCTGGGACGCGAACCTCGTCCCGAACGATCAGTTCACCTGGCGGGTCAGTCCGTCCCAGTAGGGCGCCCGCAGCTTGAACTTCTGCAGCTTGCCGGTGGCGGTGCGGGCGAGCTCGTCGCGGAACTCGACCGACGTCGGGGACTTGTAGCCCGCCAGTCGGTCCTTGCACCAGCGGATCAGCTCCGCCTCCATCTCAGGGCCGGCGGTCGCCTCACCGGTCAGCACGACGAGTGCCTTGATCGTCTCGCCCCACTTCTCGCTGGGCACGCCGATCACGGCCACCTCGGCCACGGCGGGGTGCGAGAACAGGGTGTCCTCGACCTCGATCGAGGTGACGTTCTCGCCCCCGGTGATGATCACGTCCTTCTTGCGGTCCGCGATCGTGAGATAGCCGTCCTCGCCGACGAAGCCGCCGTCGCCGGTGTGGAACCAGCCCTCGGCCAAGGCGGTGGCGCTCTCCTCGGGCTGCTCCCAGTAGCCCTCGAGCACGACGTTGGAGCGGGCCAGCACCTCGCCGGCGCCCTCCTCCGACTCGTCGATGCGCAGCCTGACGCCGATCGCCGGCGCGCCCGCGCGGGTCAGCCTGGCCGCCCGTTCCTCGGCCGGCAGGTCGTCCCACTCGGCGCGGGTGCGGTTGAAGGTGAGGAGCGGTGAGGTCTCGGTGAGGCCGTAGATCTGGATGAACTCCCAGCCCAGCTCCTCCTGGACCCGGATCACCGTCTTCGTGGGCGGCGGAGCACCGGCCATGATGATCCGCACCTTGTCCCGACCGGGGATCTCGCCCTCCCAGCTCTGGGCCGCCTCGAGCACCGCAGCGGCGACGGCCGGCGCGGCACACATCACGGTGACACCGTGGTCGCGCACCCGCCGCAGGATCTCGGCCCCGTCGACCTTGCGGAGCACGACGTGCTGCGCGCCCATCCCGGTCATCGCGAACGGCATCCCCCACCCGTTGGCGTGGAACATCGGCAGCGTGTGCAGGTAGACGTCGCGGTCGCTGATCTGCGCGTGCAGCCCGAAGGTCACGGCGTTCGTCCAGATGTTGCGGTGCGTGATCTGCACGCCCTTGGGGCGCGCGGTCGTGCCCGAGGTGTAGTTGATCGTGGCGGTCGCCGCCTCGTCGTACTCCCAGGGGCGGGGCTCGACACCCTCGGGGGCGTAGAGCACGGAGTCGTCGCCGATCACGAACTTCTGCTCGCAGCTCACCCCGGCGAGGGACTCCTCCAGCTCCGGGTCGACGTACAGGACGCGGGCGCCGGAGTGCTCGACGATGTACTGCACCTCGTCCGGGCTGAGTCGGAAGTTCACGGGCACCAGCACCCGTCCCCAGCCGCTGACGCCGAAGAACGACGTGAGCAGGCGGCTGCTGTTGTGGCTGACGACCGCGACCCGGTCCCCGACGCCGATCCCGAGCTCGTCCAGCTTCGCCGCCTGACGACGGGCCAGCGCACCCATCTCGGCGTAGGTGAGCTCGCCCTGGGTCGGGGCGGGCTGGGTGGGCTCGTCCACGACACCCACCCGCTCGCCGTACACGGTGACGGCGCGGTCGAGGAAGTCGTTGACGCTGAACGGCACGAACACGGCAGTCCTCCTGGAAGCCTCGGGTGATGTGCACCACCCTAGAGCCGGACCGGCTGCCGCAAACCCCTCGAAAGGAGGGCGGCCGCTCGATGAGAGTCCTCTCATCGACCTCTCACCCCCCACCCATCGTCGGGCAGGATGATCCGGGTCATGGGTCCGCTCTGGAAGACGTTGCTGCCGTTCGGCCTGCTGCTGGCCGCTGTCGGCTTCATCGTCGGCGCCGTCGTCGCGAGCGGTACGGGGGAGCCGCCCGCGCGGCGCCCCGTCGACATGAGCGTCGTGCCGGGGTCGGGGACTCCCTCGACGCAGGTCTCGCCGACGCCCTCCCCCACCGCCCCGGCCAACCGCCCCAGCCGGACGCCGAGCGCGGAGGTGCCCGTGGTCACGCCCCGGCCGGGCGGAGCCGGACGCGACGACGATGACGACGACCGGGACGACCGGGACGATGACGACGACCGGGACGAGCGCGACGACGATGACGACTGAGCGGTCCCGCCCCGGGCTCTCGGTCCGGATCCGGATCACCGCCGCCGTCGCCCTGCTCGTCTCGATCGCGCTGGCCGGAGCCGGCGTGATCGTCCACTGGGTCGAGAGCGGCGCCATCGTCGAGGACACCCAGCGCGAGGTCGAGCAGGAGCTCGACGAGTTCGTCGCCCTCCAGCGCTCCGGCGACTTCACCTCCATCCCCGATCTCCTCGAGGGCTTCCTCGAGCGCAACGTCCCCGACGACGACGAGCTCCTGGTCGGCTGGGTGGAGGACGGGCCGGCCTTCCAGTTCCCCCGCGACCCGCTCGTCGAGGACGCAGAGTTCCAGGAGGCGGCCGCGACGCTCGTCGCCTCCGGAGGTACGACGTACCTCGACACCGCCGGCGGCGAGGTCCGGATCACGGCCCAGCCGGTCCGCCGCGACACGGAGTCCGGTGCGCTGCTGGTCGTCACCTACCTCGCCGAGGACCGCGACGAGCTGCTGCGCACCATGCGGACCTACGCCCTGGTCGCGCTCCTGTCCGCCGTGCTGGTGACCGGGACGGCAGCGTGGCTCTCCGGGCGCCTGCTGCGCCCGCTGCGCACGCTGCGGGTCGCCGCCGACGGCATCGGGGCCACCGACCTCGGACGCCGTCTGCCGGCGACCGGGAACGACGACATCACCGCCCTCACCCACACCATCAACGGCATGCTCGACCGCCTGGAGCAGGCCTTCGCCGGCCAGCGGGAGTTCCTCGACGACGCCGGCCACGAGCTGCGGACACCGCTCACCGTCCTGCGCGGCCACCTCGAGCTGCTCGACGTCGCCAGCCCCTCCGAGGTCGCCGAGACCCGCGCTCTGCTGCTCGACGAGGTCGACCGGATGGCCCGGCTGGTCGGCGACCTGATCCTGCTCGCCAAGAGCGACCGACCCGACTTCCTCACCCTCGACGACGTCGACCCGTCCGACCTCCTCACCACGGCCATCGGCAAGGCCCGCGGACTGGGCGAGCGTCAGTGGGCGCTCGAGCTGCCTGCCCCCGATGCCGTCGACGGGCTGCCACCGAGCGTGGTGATGGACGGACAGCGGATGACCCAGGCCCTGCTCGCCCTCGCCGACAACGCCGTCAAGCACACCGGCACCGGCGACCGGATCGCGTTCGGTGCGGCCCTCCACGGCCCGCTGCTGCGCTGCTGGGTCCACGACGACGGCGCCGGGGTCGCCCCCGCGGACCAGGAGCGGATCTTCGGCCGCTTCGGTCGCGCCGCAGTCCCGCCCGGCGACGAGGGCTTCGGACTGGGTCTGTCCATCGTCGGCGCCATCGCGCACGCCCATGGAGGCACGGCGTACGTCGACCCGCACACCCGCGCCGGCGCCCGCTTCGTGCTCGACGTACCCGCCGTCCTGACCGCCGCCGAACCCACCCACGACGGAAGGCTGTAGCGATGGCCCGGATCCTGATCGTCGAGGACGAGCAGCGCATCGCCTCGTTCCTCGCCAAGGGCCTGCGCGCCGAAGGCCACCAGACCACGGTCGCGGCCGACGGCCGGACCGGCCTGGACCATGCGCTCAGCGGCGAGTTCGACCTGCTGGTGCTCGACATCGGACTGCCCGTCCTGGACGGGTTCGCGCTCCTGGACCAGCTGCGCTCCCAGGGCTCCCGGATGCCCGTCATCGTGCTCACCGCCCGGGACTCGGTG
The DNA here is from genome assembly GCF_001428565.1 of Nocardioides sp. Root190. Classification (GTDB taxonomy): domain Bacteria; phylum Actinomycetota; class Actinomycetes; order Propionibacteriales; family Nocardioidaceae; genus Nocardioides. The sequence goes on from NZ_LMIA01000013.1 coordinate 431,358, forward strand.
GCCGACACCGTCAGCGCGCTGGAGGGCGGCGCGGACGACTACATGCCCAAGCCGTTCCGGTTCGCCGAGCTGAACGCCCGCGTCAAGCTCCGCCTGCGCCAGCTCTCCGGCTCCGGGGACGCAGGTCCCGTGGGCAGCCTCGAGGCCGGCGGCGTGCACCTGGACCTGCGCACCCGCCGCGCCACCGTCTCCGGCCGGGAGGTCGAGCTCTCCGCCCGGGAGTTCGCCCTGGCCGAGATCTTCCTGCGCAACGCCGGACAGGTCCTCTCCCGCGAACAGCTCCTCGACCACGTCTGGGGCCTCGACTTCGACCCCGGCTCCAATGTCGTCGACGTCTACGTCGGCTACCTGCGCCGCAAGATCGGCGCCGGCGCCATCTCCACCGTGCGCGGGATGGGCTACCGGCTCGACCGCTGACCCCGCCCTCCCGCCGAGTTGTCGGCGAGTCGGGAGGAGGGGGAGGTCAGCCCTTCCAGTTGAGGGTCGGGGCCGGCAGTGCCGCCAGCTCCGGCTCGAGCGCCTCGGCCACCTCGCGCGGGAGCGGGCGGTCGGCCGGGTCGGGCTCGAGCATCGCGTGCACCAGCTTCGACACGGCGGAGGGGACGTCCTCGGGCAGCTCGGCCGGGGCGTCACGCAGCTGCGGGAACCGGGCGACGGGCTCGCGCGCGTCGGGGTCCCCCGCCGCGAACGGTCGGCGCCCCCCGATGGCGTGGAACAGCGTCGCACCCAGGCCCCAGACGTCGCTGGCGTAGCCGGGGACGCCGAACGGGCCCGGCGAGGCCTGCTCGGGTGCCATGTAGGCGTCGGTACCGATCAGGCCGTCGATCTCGGCCGCCCGCTCGGCCTGACGGGCGACGGACAGGTCGATCAGCCGGGCCGGGGAGCCCATGATCACATTGCTGGGCTTGATGTCGAGGTGGCACACGTCGGCGTGCCTGAAGAAGTGCAGAGCCGAGGCGATGTCGACCGCGAGCGGGAGGTACTGCTGCGGAGAGAGCCGCCCGTGCCTCCGGATCAACCGGGACAGGCTGGGACCCTCCACGTGCTCGAGCACCAGGTGCGGGCGGGGGCCGGCGTCGTCGTACCTCAGCCCGCGTACGACGACCGGGTGGTGCGCCACGTCCAGTGCCGTCGCCTCGCGCACCATGCCACGGACCGTGTGCTCGTCGTCGGCCTCGTCGGGGCGCACGACCTTCACCACGACCGGGCCGAGGGTGATCTCGTCGAACGCCAGCCACGCCTCGTAGGCGGACCCACCCCCGAGCGACCGGATCGCGGTCAGCTCGGGGGCGATCGCGTCACCCTCGGCGAAGCCCCAGGTGGACAGCTCCCTGTCCTGCTCGTTCACCCGGTCACCGGCGGGTGTTGTTGCGGCTGCGGTCGTTGGTGCGGTTGGCCGACCAGTCCCGCGCCTTCTTGCCGGGGCCGTCGGTCGTCCAGTCGCGGACCTTGCGACCCGAGCGGCTGTCGTCGCGGCCGCTGCGGGCGCCCGTGCGCGAACGGTCGGCGCGCGTGTTGCGCGAGACACGCGAGCGGGTGTTGGTCGCACGCGTGTTGGTGTCACGCGTGTTGGTCGCCGCGGCGCGGGCCTTGACGGACCCCGTCACGACCACCTTGTTGTCGGCCAGGTCGTCGTCCAGGTCGTCGTCCAGGTCGTCGTCCTCGGTGACCAGGACGATGTCGGGGGTGTCCTCCTCGCGCTTCACGGCCAGGTCCTGCGTGCCGGCGTCGGACGGCCAGGCAAGCAGGCTGACCGTCAGACCGGACGCCACCAGGCCGACCAGACCGGTTGCCGCGACGACCACGGGCTTCTTCTTCATGACTTCTCCTCCATCGGTGCGGACGTCGACTCCTGTCGACACCGAGGACTCTCCCGAGCGCGCGTGAGGCCACCATGAACCGAGGATGAGAGCCCCCTCATCCACTACCGTGCCGACCATGTACGTCGAGCTGGTCAGCGATCGTCTCCACCACCGCCTCCGTCGCGTCCTGATCGCCTGGCTGGCGAGTATCGCGACGTGCGGCTACCTGTTCCCCTGGGCCGTGGCCACCACCCGTGGGAAGGCCGACGCCGACGCGATCGGCTTCCTCAACCTCGCGCTGGGCTGGACCGTCGTGGGCTGGCTCCTCGCCCTGGCCCTGGCCTGTCGCCGCCACGGCATCGCCGGGCTGCGGGTCACCGGACCGGACTGAGCGAGCACGCAGGCCACCGGCACAGGAGGCCGGAGCAGGAACAGGTGGGCGCAGAGGGGATCGAACCCCCGACCACTTCGTTGTAAGCGAAGGGCTCTACCGCTGAGCTATACGCCCCAGAAGCCGGGTCAGCCTAGCGGAGCGGTCACCGACGGCTCCAAACCGCCGCGGTGGCGGGGCCACGTCGACCCGAGAGCTGGGCGTGCCCAAAAAAGGTCGAACCGCCAGCGTCTCGGGTCGCCAGCGGTTCAACAACTCGAACTCTACCGTCCGTCCTGCGTCCATCCAACCGTCGGCGTCGAATTCCCCGGAAAATGACACGAACGGACTAGGCAGACCGGCCGAGAGAACTATCGATCTGCGGCATCCCGCAGTGCGGTGAGCAGGTCGTCGAGGTCGCGGGCGGCGTGCTTGGGGTGGTGGACCGCCCAGGTGACGCGCCCCTCCTTGTCGATGACGTACGACGATCGTTCGGGGCACCCGGCACGCTCGTCGAGGACGCCGTAGGCCCGGGTGACCTCGCCGTGCGGCCAGAAGTCGCTGAGCAGCGCGAAGTTGAGCCCGTCGGTGTCGCTGAACGCGCGCAGCGCGTAGACGGGGTCGCAGGAGATGGCGAGCACCTCGGTGTCGAAGGTGAGGAACTCGTCGAGCCGGGACCGGATCACGCCCATCTCACCGGTGCAGACACCGCTGAAGGCGTACGGGTAGAAGACCAGCGCGACCGATTTGGTCCCGCGGTACGACGACAGCGAGGTGTCCTGGCCGAACTGGTCGCGCAGGGTGAAGTCGGGAGCCATGGCGCCGACCGCGATACCGGTCGCGACGCCGGGAGGCCCGACCACGTCGGGCCTCATTGCGAGGACTCGTGCGACGCGAGCTCGCGCTTGAGGACCTTGCCCGTCGCGTTGCGGGGCAGCTCGTCGAGGAAGATGATCTCGCGCGGCACCTTGAACCGTGCGAGGTTGGTCTTGACCAGCTCCTTGATCTCGTCCGCCGTGACGGGCTCGCCGTCGGGCACGCGCACCACGAACGCCTTGAGGCGCTTGCCGAAGTCGTCGTCGTCGACACCGATGGCGGCGACCTCCGCGACCCGCTCGTGGGTGGCGATGCAGTCCTCGACCTCCTTGGGGAAGACGTTCTCGCCACCGGAGACGATCATCTCGTCGTCGCGGCCCTCGACGTACAACCGACCTTCGGCGTCGAAGCGACCGACATCACCGGAGGACATCAGCCCGTCGATCATCTCCTTGCCGCCGCCGCCGGTGTAGCCCTCGATCTGGAGGCTGTTGCCCACGAAGATGCGACCGGACTGCCCCGTCGGGACCTCGCGGCCGTCGGCGTCGAGGATCCGCACCACGGTCTGGTGGGGCAGCCGGCCGGCGCAGCCGGGGGCCTCGCGCAGGTCGCGCGGCGCGGCGATGGAGGCCCAGGCGACCTCGGTCGAACCGTAGATCGAGTAGAGGTTCTCGCCGTAGCGGTCCATCCACTGCGTCGGCAGGTCTCCGGGCAGGGCGGAGCCGGAGGACGCAACTGCCTTGAGGTGCGGCAGCGGATAGCGGTCGAGCGTCTCCTCGGGGAGCGCCAGGATCCGCTGGAGCATGACGGGGATGACCGCGAACGAGTCGCAGTCCTCGTCGCGCAGGATGCGCAGCGCGTCCTCGGGGTCGAACTTGCGGGTCAGCACGAGCGTGGTGCCGAGCATCATCGCGAGCTGGTAGTGCGCGAAGCCCCAGGTGTGGAAAAGCGGTGCCGCGACGTGGCACTTCCAGCCACTGCGCAGAGGCATCCGGGAGAGCAGCGAGATCGCGGCCGGCAGGCCGCCCTGGGGACGCGGGGCGCCCTTCGGCGTCCCGGTGGTGCCGGACGTCAGGATGATCGTGCGGCCCTTCTGGCTGGGCGGCGCGAGGTCGGCGGTGCGCCCGGCGGCCACCTGCGCGGCGATGATGCCCTCGATGCTGTCGGGGCCGGCCTCACCGTCGGTCCAGCCGAGCACCCGGTCGGCGATGTCGGCGCTCGCGAGCAGTGCGCTGAACTCCTCGTCGTGGACGACGACGCGGGGCTTCTCGCGCTCGAGGACGTCGACCAGCTGCGGACCGGCGAAGGCGGTGTTCAGGTAGAGCACGTCGGCGCCGAGCTTGCTGATCGCGATCGAGGCCTCGATGAAGCCACGGTGGTTGCGGCACATGACGGCGACGCCGTCGCCCGCCTTGACGCCCCGGGCACGCAGCCCGATGGCCAGTGCGTTGGTCCGCGCCTGCAGCTCACCGAAGGTGAGCGAGCCGCGCTCGTCGATGAGCGCCGTGTGGTGCGGCGTGCGCAGCGCGATCGTCTTGAAGCCGCCTGCCGGCGTGGTGCTCCAGCGACGCAGCGCATTGACCATCCCACCGAGGACCACGGGCGAGTACGGCCGGACGATGCCGGACTCGGTCAAGATCTTCAGACTGGTTCCGGCGTCCTTGACGCGCGAGCCGATCATTCCCATGGCCCTAGGTTAGGACCCCGCTGCCCCGATGGGGTGACACCCTGTCTCAGGTGATCGACTTCGGGGCGACCAGTCGGGTCGCTGCCCAGTCCTTGCTGACGCTCGCAGCGGTGGTCTGCGCCAGTCCTGCGTCGGGCGCGGCCTCGGCGATGTCGGCGGCGTCGACGGCGCCGGGACGGCCGATCTTGGGCGTCAGGAGCCAGATCACGCCACCACCGACGAGGTCGGTGAGGGAGTCGACGAGTCCGTCGACGAGGTCGCCGTCGTCGGCGCGCCACCACAACAGGACAGCGTCGACCACGTTGCCGTAGTCGCCGTCGACCAGGTCGCCGTCGATGGCGTCCTCGAGGGCTACGCGCAGGCCGTCGTCAGTGTCGCTGTCCCAGCCGAGTTCCTGGACCACCATCCCTGGCGTGAGGCCCATCCGCTCGGCGGGTCCGGTCGGGGTGGTGCCGCCAGGGGCGGTCGAAGTCACGGTGGAATCCTCCAGTTTTTCGGGTACGACGAAGCCCGCCCAGTGCGGGGCTACCCCCTAGTCCAGCGGAGTGAGGCCTCGCGGCGCAACCCTCGGGCGTCCTTCGGGTGTCGCTCCGACACGGATCGGGCCTCGATCGGGCGCCGATCGGGCCCCGTTCGGGCGTCGCGAAGCACCCCGGACGGCACTCCAGAAGGCACCCCTCACCTCACTGCGCCGGGACCGGTCCTCGGGCTACTGCTGGGTAGATTCCCCCCTCTGGCCCGCGGTGCGAAGATGGGTCTCGTGACCTCCGACACCCCTGATGCCACAGCCTCTGGCCCCACCCCGGCCTCCCGCCCCGCCTCCGTCATCCACGAGGGCCTTCCCACGCAGCTGCCGGACATCGATCCGGACGAGACCCAGGACTGGATCGACTCGTTCACCGCCCTGGTCGACGAGCGTGGGCGCGAGCGAGCCAGGTACGTCATGCTGCGGCTTCTCGAGAGTGCACGCCAGAAGCAGGTCGGCGTGCCGGCCCTGCGCAGCACCGACTACATCAACACGATCCCGCCGGAGCGCGAGCCGTGGTTCCCCGGCGACGAGGACGTCGAGCGACGCATCCGCGCCTTCATCCGCTGGAACGCCGCGGTGATGGTGTCGAGCGCCAACCGCAAGGGGCTCGAGGTCGGCGGACACATCGCGACCTACCAGTCGAGCGCGAGCCTGTACGAGGTCGGCTTCAACCACTTCTTCCGCGGCAAGGACCACCCCGGCGGCGGCGACCAGCTCTTCATCCAGGGCCACGCCTCCCCCGGCATCTACGCGCGCGCCTTCCTCGAGGGCCGCCTGAGCGAGCAGCAGCTGTTCCGCTTCCGCCAGGAGGTCCAGCACGGCAAGGGCGCCGGCCTGCCGTCGTACCCGCACCCCCGGCTGATGCCGGAGTTCTGGGAGTTCCCGACGGTCTCGATGGGCCTGACCGGCATCAACTCCATCTACCAGGCCAGGTTCAACCGCTACCTCCACAACCGGGGGCTCAAGGACACCGCCGACCAGCACGTCTGGGCCTTCCTCGGCGACGGCGAGATGGCCGAGCCCGAGTCGCTGGGCGCGATCCGCATCGCTGCCCGCGAGGAGCTCGACAACCTCACCTGGGTGATCAACTGCAACCTGCAGCAGCTCGACGGACCGGTCACCGGCAACGGCAAGATCATCCAGGAGCTCGAGGCCAACTTCCGTGGAGCCGGCTGGAACGTCATCAAGGTCGTCTGGGGCCGCGAGTGGGACGCCCTGCTCGCCCGCGACGTCGACGGCGTGCTCGTGAACCAGATGAACTCCACCCCCGACGGCGCGTTCCAGACCTTCTCGGTCGAGAGCGGCGCCTACAACCGCGAGCACTTCTTCGGGCCCGACCCGCGCCTGCGGGCGATGGTCGAGCACATGAGTGACCGGCGGATCGAGAAGCTGCCGCGCGGCGGCCACGACTACCGCAAGGTGTACGCCGCCTTCGACGCCGCGACCAAGCAGGTCGGTCAGCCGACCGTGATCCTGGCGCACACCGTCAAGGGCTGGACGATCGACGCCCTCGAGGGCAAGAACGCCACGCACCAGATGAAGAAGCTCACCAAGGACGACCTCAAGAAGTTCCGCGACCGGCTCTACCTGCCGATCAGCGACCGCGACCTCGAGAGCGCCTACGAGGCGACCGGCACCGCGCCGTTCTTCCACCCGGGCGCGGACTCTCCCGAGATCGAGTACATGATGGAGCGCCGCAACCAGCTCGGCGGCTCGGTGCCCCGGCGCAAGGACCGCTCGACCATGCTCACCCTCCCGGGCGACTCGACCTACGCCGAGCTCCGCAAGGGCGCCGGCAACCACAAGGTCGCCACGACCATGGCCGCGGTCCGGTTGCTCAAGGACTGGATGAAGGACCCGGGCATCGGCAAGCGGATCGTCCCGATCGCTCCCGACGAGTACCGCACCTTCGGCATGGACGCGATGTTCCCCTCGGCGAAGGTCTACGACCCGGCGGGCCAGACCTTCGAGTCCGTCGACCGCAACATGCTGCTCCAGTACAAGATGTCGGCGCAGGGCCAGATGCTGCACGAAGGCATCTCCGAGGCCGGTGCGATGGCCTCGGCGACCGCAGCCGGCTCGGCGTACGCCACCCACGGCGAGCCGATGATCCCGTTCTACATCTTCTACTCGATGTTCGGCTTCCAGCGCACCGGTGACTCGATCTGGGCGATGGCCGACCAGCTGGCACGCGGCTTCCTGATCGGTGCCACCGCAGGTCGTACGACGCTCACCGGCGAGGGCCTGCAGCACGCGGACGGGCACTCCCCGCTGCTCGCCGCCACGAACCCTGCGGTCGTGCACTACGACCCGGCGTTCAGCTACGAGGTCGCGCACATCATGCGCTCCGGCCTGGAGCGGATGTACGGCTCCAGCGAGTCCCACCCCCGCGGCGAGGACGTCATCTACTACATGACGGTCTACAACGAGCCCGTCGCCCAGCCGGCTGAGCCGGCCGACCTCGACGTGGCCGCCCTGCTCAAGGGGATGTACCGCGTGTCGGCTCCGGCCGCCGGTGCCGAGGGCCCCCAGGTGCGCCTGCTCGCCTCAGGTGTCGGCTTCCCGTGGATCCACGAGGCCGCGCAGATCCTGGCCGACGACTGGGGCGTCCACGCGGAGACCTGGTCGGTGACCTCGTGGAACGAGCTCGCCCGCGACGGTGTCGCCACGGGCAAGTGGAACCTCCTCCACCCCGACGAGAACCACCGCACGGCATTCGTCACCGAGGCGCTCGGCGAGGGCCAGGCCCCCGTCATCGCCGTCTCGGACTACATGACGGCCGTGCCGATGCAGATCTCGCAGTGGGTGCCGGCGGACTACCGCGTGCTCGGTGCGGACGGTTTCGGCTTCGCCGACACCCGGCCCGCCGCGCGCCGGTTCTTCCAGGTCGACGCCCAGTCAGTCGTCGTCCAGGCACTCGCCGCCCTCGCCGACTCCGGCGAGATCGACCCGGGCCGGGTCAAGGAAGCCCTCGAGAAGTACCGCATCGACGACCCGACCGCCGTCGCCGGCGTGAAGCAGGAGGGCGGCGACGCCTGACGCCGCCCCACCGTTGGTCGAGGAGGTCGCCCGCGACCGTCTCGAGACCGCTGGAACCGGTGCCGGAACCCTCCCACGAGGCTCCCGGCCCCGGCCCACCGTTGGTCGAGGAGGTCGCCCGCGACCGTCTCGAGACCGCTGGAACCGGTGCCCACCGTTGGTCGAGGAGGTCGCCCGCGACCGTCTCGAGACCGCTGGAACCGGTGCCGGAACCCTCCCACGAGGCTTCCGGCCCCCGTGCCGACGTCGTCGCTACCCGTCCCTCGCGCCGGCCGCGCCGCGCACGACCTCCCACGACTGCTCGATCCACTCGCTCGGCGGCGTCCCGTTGAGCACGTGGTCCCCGACGATCGTCTGGCGGTAGATCGCCGGGTTGTGCGAGGCGATGGTCCGCGCGTTGCGCCAGTGCCGGTCCAGCCGGAAGCGCTCGGTGACGGCCGAGGACCCGCCGACCTCGAAGAGCTCGCTCACCAGTGCCAGCACGGTCTCGATGACCGAGGTCTGCGCCGTGAAGGTCGCCAGGTCCGCGGCGTCGAAGACCTCCGTCGGCGCCGAGCCCGCGACCTGGGCAAGATGGGCCACCTCCACCGCCTCGGCCGCCGCGATGGTGGTGGCGACGGCGGCGAAGGACCGGCCGTGGATGCGACCCACCACCTGCTGGACCTGCGGGTCCGTCTCCGGCGCGGGGTAGGCCGGGTTCGCGAAGTTGCGTCCCCGTTGGCGCACGAAGGCGACCGTGTCGTCGACGGCCGCGCGGCCGATCCCGGCCAGCGTCGCAAGATGGACGAGCTGGAAGAACGCCAGCAGGTAGGTCCCCGTGAAGGCCCCGTTGGGGCTGATCTCGACGTCCTCGAGCTGGATCGGCACGTCCTCGAAGATGGTCGTGCCACTGCCGGTGAGGCGTTGGCCGAAACCGTCCCAGTCGTCGATCCGCTGGACCCCGGGAGCGCTCGTCGGCACGAGCACGGTTGCACTGTTCGCCTCGTCGACGGTCGCGGTCGTGTGGATCCAGTCGGCGAACAGGCTGCCGGTCGAGTAGAACTTCCGGCCTGACAACAGCCAGCCGTTCCCGTCCCGGCGAATGGTCGTGGCGTTCTGCCAGAACGAGCTGTTCCCCTGCTCGGACTGGGCATTCCCGACGAGTACGCCGGCAGCGACCCGACGCAGCCAGCGCTCCCGAACGTCCGGATCGGTGTGCGTGAGCCGGGTCTCGACGAACCCGGCGTGCCCCCGCAGCAGCTGCGGCAGGTTCGAGTCCGCACGCGCGAGCTCGACCAGCTGACGGAAGTACTGCGGCAACGTGGCGCCCAGGCCGCCGTGCTCCACCGGCACCCGGATCTTGCCGAAGCCGGCCTCGCGCAACCACTCGACCTGCTCGAAGGGCAGCTCACGGTCGGACTCGCGCTCGGCCGCACCCTCGGCGATCTTCGCGAACACTGGAGCGAAGCGCTCGGTGAGCTCGGCGTCGGTCGTGCCCTGCCCGCTCATCGGGCGACCTCCAGTCGGGGCAGCGCGGTCAGCAGCTGCTGCGTGTACGGGTGCCGCGGTCGGTCGAAGACCTCGTCGGCACCGCCGGACTCGACGACCTCGCCGTCCTTCATCACCAGGATCCGGTCGCACATGTGGTGGATGACGCCCAGGTCGTGGGAGATGAAGAGGTAGGTGACACCGAGCTCGTCCTGCAGGTCGGTGAGGAGGTCGAGCACCTGCGCCTGCACGGACACGTCGAGCGCGGAGACCGGCTCGTCACAGACGATCAGCTCCGGCTCGGGAGCGAGCGCCCGGGCGATCGCGACCCGCTGCCGCTGTCCCCCCGAGAGCCGCAACGGAGCGGACGTCAGGTGTCCGTGGCCGAGCCCGACCTGTTCGAGCAGCTCCAGCGAGCGCCGCCGTGCCTCGGTCGCGTTCGCCGGCGGCCGAGGTCCCCGGGACAGGGCGTCGGCGAGGATCCGGTCGACGCTCCAGCGCGGGTCGAAGCTGCTCAGCGGGTCCTGGTAGACCACCCCGATCCGGCTCCGCGCAGGCCGCCGCTGCCGCAGGCCCAGGGCCGACCAGGGCTCTCCGCGCAACAGCACCTCGCCACTGGTGGGCGGCGTCAGTGCCAGTGCGATCCGGGCAGTCGTGGTCTTGCCGGATCCCGACTCTCCGACGATCCCGAGGGTCTCCCCCGAGAACACCTCGAAGGACACGTCGCGCACGACCTCGCGGTCCTTGCCGTCGGGGCCGCGGAACGCCTTGACGAGATGACGCGCCTCGATGAGGGGCCGACCCCGGTCGACCGGGCGTCGCGAGCGAACCGTCTTCTCCTCGCCGTCCGCCGGCCGCACGAGGTGCGTGCCACGAGTGTGCTCGGAGGGTACGGCGTCCAGCAGGGCCTTCGTGTACGCGTGCTGGGGGTTCCGGAGGATGTCCTCGACCGGTCCGTGCTCGACGATCTCGCCGCCCTTCATCACTGCGACGTCGTCGGCGAGCCGGGCGACGACGGCCAGGTCGTGGCTGATCAGGATGATCGAGGTGCCCCGCGACTTGGAGGCGGCGAGCAGGTCCAGGACCTGGGCGCCGACCGTGACGTCGAGGGCCGTGGTCGGCTCGTCGGCGATGACGAGCGGAGGGTCGAGTGCGATCGCGGACGCGATCAACGCGCGCTGGCGCAGTCCGCCGGACAGCTCGTACGGGCGCTGTGCTGCACGGACCTCGGGCTCGGGCACGCCGACGGACTCGAGCAGCTCGATCGCCTTCGCCGCGCGGGCACGACGATCGCCGACCCCGTGGACGGCCAGCGGCTCGGCGACCTCGTGCCCGACCTTGCGGAGCTGGTCGAGGGACACGAGTGCGTCCTGCAGGACGAAGCCGACCTCCTTGCCGCGGATCCGGCGCCACTGGCGCTCGCCGAGGCCGGACAGGTCCCGGTCCCCGAGCTCGAGGCGGTCGACGGAGACCTCCGACCCCGCGCCGGTGAGGCCCACCACCGTGCGCGCGGTGACGCTCTTGCCCGAGCCCGACTCCCCCACGATCGCCAGGCACCTCCCGGCGTACGCCGTGAACGAGATGCCCTTGACCACCTCGGTCCCTGCGAACGACACCCGGAGTCCCTCGACGTGGAGGAGCGGCACTGGCGGCGGTGCTGCTCCGGCCGCCCCGGGCTCGGCCGGAGCAGCGGTGGCTGCCGTCGCGGCAGTCACCGCCACCGCCCCATCGGTGTCGTTGCGGTCGTCGACGATGCTCATCGTCCGGCTCCTTCCAGTCGGCGCTGCAGGGTCCGGCCCAGGGTCGTGACGGAGACCGCGAAGACCACGATCACCAGCCCCGGCAGGATCTCCAGCCACCACGAGGTGGTGATGTAGAGGCGCCCCGCGTCGAGCAGGGCACCCCACTCGGGATTGGGTGGCGCGATGCCGAGGCCGAGGAACGCCAGGCTGGAGGCCCAGACGATCGACTGACCGACACCGAGGGTGACCACTGCGACCAGCGGGCGCATCGCGTTCGGGAACAGGTGGCGCCGGATGACGGTCCACCGTCCGTGGCCGAGTGCGGCGGCAGCCTCGATGTAGCCCGCCTGGCGCACGTTGAGCACCTGACCGCGGACCATCCGGGCATAGCCCGGAGCCGAGCCGATCCCGACCGCGATGACCTGGGTGGTCGCCGACGGACCGAAGATCGCGATCAGCAGGAGCGCGAGCAGGAGGGCCGGGAAGGCGAAGGCCACCTCGAGCACCCTGGTGATCAGGGTGTCGACGATGCCGCCGGCCAGCGCGGCCGCGAAGCCGAGCACGATCGCGATCGACATCGCCAGTGCGGTGGCTCCCAGGCCGATGCCCAGCGAGAGCCGTGCCCCGTGGATCACCCGGGTGAGCAGGTCGCGGCCCACTTCGTCGGTCCCGAACGGGTGGCTCCACGAGGGCGCGGCGAGCGCGCTCGGGAAGTCGATCGCCGTGGGGCTGCGGTCGGTCAGCACCCCTGGCGCGACCGCAGCCACCACGACGAGACCCACGAAGCCGAGCGCGAGAACCGTGCTCGGTCGGGCTCTGAGGGCCGTCAGACGCGCGAGTCCGACGACGGGCAGGCGCAGCGAGGGCGCGAGGGCACTCATGCGGTGGCCAGACGCGAGTGCGAGCGCAGCCGGGGGTCGACCACGGCGTACGAGATGTCGACGAGCACGTTGGCCACGACGTACACGCCGGCGACGACGAGCACGATGCCCGACACGGTCGGCACGTCGCGGGTGTTGACCGCAGTGACGAGCACCTGGCCGATGCCGGGCCGCCCGTAGATGTTCTCGGCGATCACTGCACCCGAGACGAGCGCACCGAGCGCCCATCCCGACAGCGTGATGCCCGGCAGCACCGCGTGCCGCAGGCCGTGGCGCAGTCGCACGGCGGTGTCCCCCATGCCACGGGTGCGGGCGGTGGTCACGAACGGCTGGTCGAGCACCTTGTCGAACTCGTCGCGGGTGACCTGCCCCAGGAAGCCCGCCAGCGGGATGGCGAGGGTGAGGACCGGCAGGACCGTCCCCCACGCCCCGCTCCCCCCGATGACCGGGAAGATCGGCACCTTGACCGCGAGGACGACGAGCAGCACCACGCCCACCCAGTACGTCGGCAGGCTGGCGGCGAAGGTCTCCCACCCCGACCCGAGCCCGGTGACGAACCGGCCTCGCTTGACGGTCAGGAGGGTCACCCCGATGGCCAGCGCCCACGCGACGACCAGCGCCGACGCGGTGAGCACCAGGCTCGGGACGATCTGGGCACCGATCACCGAGTTGACCGACTGGTACTGCGTGTACGACGTGCCCAGATCTCCCCGGAACAGGCCCCCGACGTAGTGCAGGTACTGCACCACCAGAGGGTTGTCGAACCCGAACTTCTCGTTGACGGGCCCCAGCTCGGAGGCGGTCCACTCCTGCTCGCGTCCGTTCTGGAGGTTGAGGATCGTGGTCGCACGATCACCCGGCACCATCAGCTGGGCGAAGAAGGTCACCGACGCAGCGGCGATGAGGACGGCCACCACGCTGAGCAGCCGGAAGGCGAGCTTCATGACGGCATCACTCCACGAAGTACGCGTCGGAGAAGATCGGCTCGCCCTGGCTCTTCTCCACCCACACGTCCTTGAGGTTGTCGGCGACAGCCATGGTCGTGTTCTGGGTGTAGAGCCCGATGCCGGCGGCGTCGTCCTGGATGATCTGCTGGGCCTGCTCGTAGAGCGCCGTCGCCTTCGCCGGGTCCTGCTCGCTGTTCGCCGCCTGGATCACCTTCGAGAGCTCTTCGTTGTCGTAGAGCGAGCGGTTGTTGAAGTTGGGCAGCGCCTCGGTCGACGGGCGCCACACGATCCAGAGGATCGCGGGGCTCGGGCTCGTCCAGTACGACGGCATCGCGTCGTAGGTCGACGGGTCGGAGAACTTGCCGCCCCACAGCTCGGCCATCGTGGCGGGGATCAGCTTCACGTCGAAGCCGATCTCCTTCCACTGCTCCTGCAGGGCCTGCAGAATGGTCGCGCCCTCGGAGGTGAAGATGAAGCCGGCACCGTAGACCAGCTTGGCGCTGAGCGTCTTGCCGTCCTTGGTCCGGACGCCGTCGTCGTTCCTCTCGGTCCAGCCGGCCTCGTCGAGGAGCTCGTTCGCCCGGTCCTGGTCGAACGGGTAGGCGTCGGCGGCCTTGTCGTTGTAGTCCGGCGTGGACTGGCTGACCGACGGGTTGCCCTCGTAGGGGATCACGCCGTGGAAGCCGGTCTCGACGGCTCCCTTGCGGTCGGCGCCGTGGGCGAAGGCCTGGCGGACCAGCTTGTCGGTGAACACGCCCTGCTGGGTGTTGATGAAGAAGGACACCGGCTTGCCGGGCGTGATGTAGCGGATCGTGGTGTCGAACCTCTGTTCCGCCTCCTTCCAGTTCACCGTCGGCACCTCGTAGATGACGTCGGTCTGACCGGTGGTCAGCGAGGCGTAGCGGGAGACGCCGTCGGCCACGAACTTCCAGTGCAGCTCGTCGACGTACGCCGGCCCCTCGTGCTTGGCCGTCGAGGGCCACGAGGTGTAGTCGGGGTTCTTCTTGAAGATGACCTCCTCGCCCTTCTTCCACTCCTCGACCGTGAAGGCCCCCGAGCCGATCGGCTGCTCGCAGTTCTCCTCCTTGGTGCGCGTCTTCAGCGCCGTCGGCGACTGGATGCCGAAGTAGCCCTGGGTGATCAGGGTCAGGAACTGGGGATAGGGCTTGTTCAGGGAGATCTCGACGTGGGTGGCGTCGATCGCCCGTGCCTTCTTGTAGTACGGGTCGATCGAGACCTTCGCGGTGCCGTTGAGGTCGGTGTTCTCGAACTGCTCGAAGTTGTAGGCGACGGCCTCGGCGTCGAGCGGGGTCCCGTCGGTGAACTCCACCCCGTCCTTCAGCGTGAACGTGTAGGTGAGCCCGTCCCCGGAGATCTCCCACTCGGTGGCGAGCCACGGCTTCACGGAGCCGTCCTCGTCCTGGGTGACCAGGCCGTCGAGCACCTGGCGCGAGATGTAGGCCTGCTGGATCCAGCCGCCGAAGATGCACGGCGGCTCCTGGACGTGGGCGTAGGTGATCACGCCACCGTCGACCTTGTCACCGGCCCCGTCGACCTCGGTCGAGCCGCAGGCGGCCAGGGCCTGCGCGGCGAGCGCGAGGCCCGCCGCGGTGGCGGCGAACCGGAAGCGTCGGCGCAGGTGGGGACGACGCTGGAGGGGACTGCTCATGGTGGATCGGTTCCTTCGATGTCTCGGGGTGGGAGGAGTGCTGGTCATGCGGTGAGCTGGGCGGGGTCCGAGATCCCCGTCCGGTTCGGGAGGTTCGCGCCGCCGCGGTAGCGAGCGGCGTGGTGACGCTCGGGAAGGCGGTCGCCCTCGCCGAAGATGCGGTCGCGCAGGGACTCGCGCTCGTCGTACGACGACCGGAGCCGGCCGCGCTCGCGGAGCACGGGCACGACCAGCTCGATGAAGTCCCTGGCCGTGTCGTAGGTGTGGTACTGCAGGAGGTTGATGCCGTCGATGTCGAGGTCGTCGAGCCAGATCTCGATCTCGTCAGCGACCTGCTCCGGCGTGCCGACCGCGAAGAGCGGGTGGGCGCTGAGGTCGCCGAACCCGGCGAGGTAGTCGCCGACGGTCTGCTCGGCGTCGGCGATGCGGCGCCACCGTCCGTGGGCGCGGCTGTCGGCGAGCTCGCCGAGCTTCGCGTCGGCGGGGTGGGCGACCGGGTCCCAGGGCAGCCCGGCGTGGGCGAGGTAGCCCTCCGGGTCGGACAGCTCCTGGAAGCGGGCGAGCTTGGCGCGGGCCTCCTCCTCGGTGCGTCCGACGATGACGCCCGCCGTCGTGATGACCTTGAGGTCTCCCTCGCGACGTCCGGCCGTGACAGCGGCCTGCTTGAGCCGGGCGACGGTCTCGGCCAGTCCGGCGCGGTCGGCGCCGCCGGTGAAGACGACCTCGGCGTGCTTGCCCGCGAAGGCGGTGCCCGCCTCGGACTGGGTGGCCGTGATCAGCAGCGGCGTGCGCTGCCGGCTGGGCGAGGGCAGGTGCGGTCCCTCGACCTTGAAGTAGGTCCCGTCGTGGTCGATCGGGCGGATCCTCGCCGGGTCCGCGAACACGTTGTTCTCGCGGTCGGCGACGATCGCGTCGTCGTCCCACGAGCCCTCCCACAGCTTGTAGAGGACGTCGAGGTACTCGTCGGCGCGCGCGAAGCGCTCGTCGTGCTCGACCTCGTCCGCGAGCCCGAAGTTGCGCGCAGCGTTCGGCAGGTAGGACGTGACGATGTTCCAGCCCACGCGACCTGCGGTCAGGTGGTCCAGCGTGCTCGCCCGCCGGGCCCACGCGAACGGCGGCTCGTAGGTCGTGGAGAACGTGATGCCGAACCCGAGGTGCCTGGTCACCGCCGCCATGGCGGGTACGACGACGGCCGGGTCGTTGTTCGGGATCTGGAGTCCTTGGCGCACGGCGGTCTCCGCACTTCCCCGGAACACGTCGTAGGTCCCGACGACGTCCGCCAGGAACACCGCGTCGAAGCCGCCGTCCTCCAGCAACCGGGCCAGCTCGATCCAGTACTCGATGTCGTTGAACCGCTCGCGGTTGTTGTCCGGCAGTCGCCACAGGCCGTGCGTGATGTGGCTGACGCAGTTCATCTCGAACAGGTTGAGCACGAGTCGCTTGGGCGCGGGAGCGGAGGACTCCTCGCCCGCCACCCCCGTCATGCCCCGAGGGGCGCGAAGGCGCCCCGGTAGCTCGCCGCCGGGTGCCGCTCGGGCAGCCGGTCACCACGACCGAAGAGCTTGTTGCGCAGCGATCCCTCGGTGTACTCCGTCTGCGCGAGACCCCGCTCCTGCAGGGTCGGGATCACGTGGTCGACGAACTCCTCGTAGGTCGCCGGGATCTCGGCGTTGACCAGGTTGATGCCGTCGACGCCGGCGTCGCGCCAGGCGGCCAGCTGGTCGGCGATCTGCTCGGGAGTGCCGACGATCCTGTTGTTGGTGGCTGTGAAGTGGGCGACGTCGCGCAGGGTGGCCGGGCGGTCGGTGACCAGGTCGTTGATCCAGCCGACGATCGACTGGACCCCCTCGGTCCGGATCTCCCCCACCGGGGTGTCCAGGTCCTCGTGACCGAAGTCGATGCCGATCGCGCCGGACATGTGGGACAGCTGGGCGTCGTAGTCGATCCACTCGTCGAGCTCGGCGGCCTTGCGCTTCGCCTCCTCCTCGGTCGAGGCCGGTACGACGTACAGGCCCTGGAAGAACTTGAGGTCGTCGGCCTGTCGGCCCTGGGCGACGGCTCTGCTGCGGACGTCGCTGGTGTCACGGGCCGCGGAGGCGAGGGTGGGCGCCTGGATGAAGACGGCCTCGGCGTTGCGTGCGGCGAAGGTCCGGCCCGCCTCGGACGCGCCTGCCTGGAAGAGCAGGGGCGTGCGCTGGGGGCTCGGGCTGACCAGGTGCGGTCCCTCGACCTGGTAGCGGGCTCCCGCGTGGTTGATCCGGTGGACCTTGTCGTAGTCGGCGTGGATCCCCCGCTCGCGGTCCTGGACGAGTGCGTCCTCCTCCCACGAGCCCTCCCACAGCTTGTAGGTGACGTCGACGTACTCATCGGCCCACGCATAGCGCTCGTCGTGCGCCGTCAGCCCCTCGTGGCCGAAGTTCCGCGAGGCGTTGGGCAGGTAGTTCGTGACGATGTTCCACGCCACCCGCCCCTTGGTGGCGTGGTCCAGCGTGCTGATCCGGCGCGCGAAGTTGAACGGGTGCTCCTGCAGGATCGAGGCCGTGAACGCGATGCCGAGGTGCTCGGTCGCATAGGCGATCGCACTGGCCAGCACGCTCGGGTCGTTGCTCGGCACCTGCAGCCCGGCCTCGAAGTACTTCCGCTCGTCACCGCGGTACGGCGCGTACAACCCGACGACGTCGGCGAAGAAGATCGCATCGAACTTGCCGCGCTCCAGGGTCTTGGCGAGATCGACCCAGTGATCGAGGTCGTTGAAGTCACTCTGGCGCGCGGTCGGTCGACGCCACGTGCCCTGGACGATGTGCCCGGTCGTGTTCATCACGAAGGCAGCGAAGTGGAGAGGGCGCGGTGGGGTGCTGGACATGGTCGTCCTTCGGTTCAGGAGTGCGTGCCCGCTCGAGCACGCGGCGATGGGGCGGGATCCGTGGCGGCGACGCTGCCGACCGTCGGAGTGACCCCTCAGGGGTCGGATCGACCGGTCCGCGCCGGCTCCCCGAAGGGGGCAGGCGACAGGGAGGACCGGTGTCGGGTCAGCGACAGGTCGCGCTGGAGACCAGACAGAGGTCGACGTGTCGGCGACTGATCAGCGTCAGGATGTCCACGGGTCGTACCTCCTTGCTCGGGTCAGGGCGGAGTCGGCACCCCCGACTCACAACAAAGACAATAGAGTTAGTGCACTTTGAGGGCAAGCGGCTCGCCCCACGAGGCAGCAGGCGTTGCCGACCACCCCCGCGGGTGGACCTGCCACCCGGATCGGGACCTCAGGCGGTCGTGGCAGTGGTCGCGGTCGCGACCGGTGCGACCGGTGCCGAGAGCCCGGAGCGGAGCATCCGGCGGAACCGCGCACGGCTGTACGCCGCCGGCTCGCTCGAGGTGATGAAGTCGTCGAGGATGCGGGCGAAGTCCTCGGGGTGGTCCTTGTGCGGGAAGTGCCCCGCGTCGGCGAGGACCTCGATGCGCACGTCCGGCGCCAGCGCGGCGGCGTTGCTGGCATGACGCACCGGGATGACCTGGTCCTCACCACCCCACACCACGGCCATGGGCATCGCATCGGTCAGGTACGCACGATCGGCCATGGTGACGATCTGTCCGCGCCAGTCGATCACCGCGCGCACTAGGTGCCGGATCGCGAACCGGGTCCGGCGGTCCTTCCACGACTCGACGATGTCGGCGACCTCGTCGAGGTCGCGGGTGTACTTGCGCAAGGGCCCGAAGTCGCCGTACTCGGCGGCCGTGCGGAGCGCGAAGGTCTCGACGTGGCGCACGCCCGGCAGCGTCAGGGCCCCCATCACCCGGAACCAGCCGGGGACCTGGATCAGCTTGATCAGGGGCGTCACCTCGGGGCCGAGCCCTCCGGTGGCGACCAGCATCATCCGGTGGGTGCGCTCGGGGAACTGGTAGGCGAACTGCATCGCCACCCCGCCGCCGAAGCTGTGGCCGACGACGGTCACCTTGTCGATCCCGAGCACCGTGAGGAGGTCGCGCATGCCGTTGGCGTAGCCACCCAGCGTGTAGTCGGCCCGGGGCTTGTCCGAGAAGCCGTGGCCGAGGAGGTCGGGTGCGATCACCGTGTACTTCTCCGCGAGCCGGTCGATCACCGGGGACCAGGTGGTGTGGTCGCAGGCGAGTCCGTGGAGCAGGAGCACGGCGGGGCCGCTGCCCTTGATGACGAAGGCGCGCCTCTTGCCGTGCAAGGTGACGTACTGCACCTCACGCCCGGTCCGGTCAGCCTGTTCCGCCACGGCGGCCCCCTCACACTGACGTGCTAGCAGGCGCTTGCTCCTGCTAGCAGGTGATGCCCGATTCAATCACGCCCGGCCGCCGCCACGACAGCCGTCCCCCCGAATAGGCTGCTCACATGTCCCCCACTGGACCGGCCGCCCGGCAGAGCGCGACCCGGCAGCTCCGTGCCGCCTCCGGATCCCTCGGCTCTGCCGCCATCTCGCGGATGGAGTCGGACCTGCCGTGGTTCGGCGCCCTGGGCGCGGAGGAGCGGTCCTGGGTCGGGATGATCGTCCAGGCGGGTGTGAAGGCCTTCGTTGACTGGTTTGCCGAGGGCGGCGGGACCGATCCCGACGACGAGCCGGTCGTCGTGCAGGTCTTCGGCGTGGCGCCTCGGGCGATGGCCGGCGTGGTCGACCTCCACCAGACCGTCGACCTGATCAAGCTCACCATCAACGAGGTCGAGCGCAACATCCGTGGCCTGCTCGAGCCCGACGTGCTCGACGACGTCCACGGGGCCGTGCTGCGGTACGGACGTGAGGTCGCCTTCGCGACGGCCGAGGTCTACGCGCGGGCCGCCGAGGTCCGCGGCCGCTGGGACGCACGACTGGAGGCGCTGGTCGTCGATGCCGTGCTTCGTGCCGAGACCGACGAGTCGGTGCTCTCGCGGGCCAGCGCCGTCGGCTGGGCGGCGCGCGGCGAGGTCGCCGTGGTCGTCGGCACCGCCCCCGCGGAAGCGGCCGGCGCCCAGACGCCCGTGTTCGACGCGGTCCGGCGCGCAGCCGAGGGCCGTGGGCTCGACGCGCTCTGCGCGGTGCAGGGCAACCTCCTCGTCGTGATCCTCGGCGGCATCACCCGCTCCGAGAAGGACGCCGCCGCACTGGTCGACCTGTTCGGCGACGGGCCGGTCGTGGTCGGACCGGCCGCCGACGGCCTCTCCGACGCCCACGTCTCGGCGAGCGTCGCGCTCGGCGCCCTGCGTGCCGCGGTCGGCTGGCCGGACGCCCCCCGCCCCGTCTCGGCGCACGACCTGCTCCCCGAGCGGATCCTCGCCGGGGACAGCGACGCCCGAGCCGAGGCCATCGACCAGCTCTACCGCCCCCTCGCCGACGGTCGGGGCGAGCTCGTCGAGACCCTCGTCGCCTACTTCGCGAACGGCGCCGGCATCGAGGCGACCGCCCGCGCGCTCTTCGTCCACGCCAACACGGTTCGCTACCGCCTGGGTCAGATCGGTGACCTGACCGGCCTGACGCCCTCGGTTCCGCGGGACGCGCTCGTGCTCCAGCTCGCCCTCGTGCTGGGCCGCCAGGCGGGCTGACCCCCAGCAGGCAGCAGCAGCGACGACACTTGTGGGACTCCCACAAAGCCCGGGCGCGAGTTTCGTGAGCAGCGCATGCGCGACCATGACCCCACGCCGGGCAGGCTGGACCTGTGCTCGTGATCGTGGCTCCTGGACAAGGGGCGCAGACGCCCGGTTTCCTCGCCCCCTGGTTGGAGGACGAGACCTTCGCCGCGCGCATCGACTGGCTCTCTGCCGTGTCAGGCCTCGACCTGGCCCACTACGGCACCGCTGCCGACGAGGACACGATCCGCGACACCAAGATCGCCCAGCCGTTGCTGGTCGGCTCGGCGCTCGTCGCGTCCCTCCAGCTCTTCCCGCACCCGGCGGACGCCCACCGCAGCCTCGCCGCGGTCGCCGGTCACAGCGTCGGCGAGATCACGGCCGCCGTCGGAGCCGGAGTGATCACCGCAGAGCAGGCGATGGTGCTGGTCCGTGAGCGTGGCAACGCGATGGCCACGGCCGCCGCGACCACCCCGACCGGCATGTCCGCCGTCCTGGGCGGTGACCGGGACGAGGTGCTGGCCACCATCGCCGAGCACGGCCTGACCCCGGCCAACGACAACGGCCCGGGCCAGATCGTGGCCGCCGGCACGATGGAGCAGCTCGAGGCCTTCGCCGGTGCCGCACCCCAGGGCGCACGGATCCGTGCACTCTCCGTCGCCGGCGCGTTCCACTCCCCCCACATGGCTCCCGCCGTCGACCACGTCGAGCAGCTGGCCCGCTCGGTGTCCACGCACGAGGCCCGGATCCCCTTCATCTCCAACTCCGACGGCAGCGTCCTGACCGACGGGGGCGAGGTGTTGCGCCGCATCGTGGGCCAGATCGCGCGGCCGGTCCGCTGGGACCTCTGCCTCGAGTCGATGGCTGACCTGGGCGTGACCGGCATCCTCGAGATGCCGCCGGCAGGCACCCTGACCGGCATCGCCAAGCGCTACTTCCGCGGCCGCGGAATGGCGGTCGAGACGCTGGCCCTCACCGGTCCCGAGCAGATCGCCCAGGCCCGTGAGTTCTGCGACCAGCACGCCCAGGTCGTCGCGTCATGACCACGATCACCACCGCGCCGGGCCCGGCCCACGCCGCGATCCTCGGCGTCGGCGCCTACCGGCCCGCCCGCCTGGTGCCCAACTCGGAGATCGTCGATGCCATCGACTCGACCGACGAGTGGATCCAGCAGCGCTCCGGCATCAAGACCCGTCGGATCGCCGACGACAGCGAGACCGTGATCTCGATGTCGGTCGACGCGTCCCGAGTGGCCCTCGAGCGGGCCGGCATCGCGGCCGACCAGATCGACTGCGTCATCGTCGCCACCGTCAGCCACCTCCTCCAGATGCCGTCCGCAGCGACGGCGATCGCCCACGAGCTCGGCACCAAGGCCGCTGCGTTCGACGTGTCCGCCGCCTGCGCGGGCTTCTGCCACGGCGTGGCCCTCGGCAGCGACATGGTGCGCGCCGGAAGTGCCGGCTACGCGCTGGTGATCGGCGTGGAGAAGCTCTCCGACATCACCGACCCCACGGACCGTGGCACCGCCTTCATCTTCGCCGACGGTGCTGGCGCCGTGGTCATCGGTCCCTCCGACACCCCCGGCATCGGCCCGGTCGTGTGGGGCTCCGACGGCGAGCACTACGACCACATCCGCACCCGCGAGCCGTGGGTCGACGCGCTCGGCTCCGACGAGCCCGGGATCCCCTTCATCACCATGAAGGGCAGCGAGGTCTTCCGCTGGGCGTCCTACTCGATGGCCAAGATCGCCCAGGAGGCGCTGGATCGCGCGGGTGTCACCGTCGACCAGCTCGACTGCTTCATCCCGCACCAGGCCAACAACCGGATCACCGACGCCATGGCCCGTTCCCTGGGCCTGCCGCCCACGGTGCGGATCGCCCGCGACATCGTGGACGCCGGAAACACGTCGGCGGCGTCGGTCCCGCTGGCGTTCGAGCGGATGATCGCCGACGGCGACGCCCGCCCGGGCGACCTCGCACTCCTCGTCGCCTTCGGCGCCGGCCTGTCGTACGCCGCACAGGTCGTCACCGTCCCCTGAGCCCCCGGCTCCCCCGCACCTGACCCACCGGACACCACCTCACCACCCAACACACACTGGAGAACAAGATGAGCACCGAAGAGATCCGCGCCGCCCTCGCCGAGATCGTCAACGAGGTCGCCGGTATCCCCGCCGACAACGTCCAGCTCGACAAGTCGTTCAGCGACGACCTCGACGTGGACTCCCTCTCGATGGTCGAGGTCGTGGTCGAGGCCGAGGAGAAGTTCGGCGTCACCATCCCCGACGACGAGGTCAAGAACCTCAAGACCGTCGGCGACGCCGTGTCCTACATCGAGCGCAACCGCGCTTCCTGATCCCGGACGGAGACCTTCAGCCATGTCGCGCACCCGTGTCGTCGTCACCGGCCTGGGCACCACCAGCCCGCTGGGCGGCGATGTCGCCAGCACCTGGGAGGGCCTCCTCGCCGGTCGTTCGGGGGTACGTGACCTCGGCGACGTGGCTGAAGGCCTCCCCGTCACCATCGGCGCCCCTGCCGCCGTCGACCCCACCGAGGTCCTCGACCGCGTCGTCGCCCGCCGGCTCGACCGGTCCTCGCAGCTCGCGCTCGTCGCGGCCCTCGAGGCCTGGGCCGACTCGGGTCTCGACGTCGTCCAGGCAGCCGGTGACCTCGTCAGCGAGCGCTTCGGTGTCGCCTTCGCCTCCGGCATCGGCGGCGTCCACACGCTCCTGTCGAACCACGCGATCCTGTTGGAGAAGGGACCCCGTCGGGTCTCGCCCATCTCGGTCCCGATGCTCATGGCCAACGCTCCCGCGGCCACCATCAGCCTCAAGCTCGGCGCCCGTGGACCGGTCAACACCCCGGTCTCGGCGTGCGCGTCGGGCAACGAGGCGATCTCCCTGGCCGCCGACCAGATCCGGCTCGGCCGGGTCGACGTCGCGATCGCCGGCGGCACCGAGGCGGCGATCCACCCACTGCCGATCGCCGCGTTCGCCAACATGATGGCGCTCTCGAAGAACCCCGGCGACCCGACCACGGTGTCGCGTCCCTTCGACAACGCCCGCGACGGCTTCGTCCTGGGTGAGGGCGCTGGCGCCCTCGTGCTGGAGTCCCTCGAGCACGCCCAGGCCCGCGGCGCCCGGATCTACGCCGAGGTGCTGGGCACCGGCATCACTGCCGACGCCCACGACATCGCGCAGCCCGACCCCGAGGGACGTGGCGGCACCCGTGCGCTGCGCCTGGCGGTCCAGGATGCCGGCGTCTCGCCTGCCGACATCGCGCACGTCAACGCCCACGCCACCTCGACTCCCCAGGGCGACGTGGCCGAGT
The DNA here is from genome assembly GCF_001428565.1 of Nocardioides sp. Root190. GTDB lineage: Bacteria > Actinomycetota > Actinomycetes > Propionibacteriales > Nocardioidaceae > Nocardioides. The sequence continues at coordinate 455,196 of NZ_LMIA01000013.1, forward strand.
CCCTCATGCTCCACGCGGTCCTCGGCTCGCACGCCTCCGAGCTGGTCGTCTCGGCCACCAAGTCGATGACCGGGCACCTGCTCGGCGGCGCCGGCGCCCTCGAGGGCGTCGCCACCGTCCTGGCCCTCCACCACCGCATCGCACCACCGACGATCAACCTGGACGACAAGGACGAGCGGGTCGAGCTCGACGTCGCCACGAAGCCGACCGACCTGCCGCAGGGCGACATCGCGGCGATCAACAACTCCTTCGGGTTCGGCGGCGCCAACGTCGCGGTCGTCTTCGGCACGCCGACCTGATCATCACCGGGCCGCGTGGGCCCGCCCCCATCCGGGGTCACTGGACTCCTCCCTTCCGGTGACCCTGACTGCACGAAAAACGAGAACGACCCGGCTGGTGTGACCAGCCGGGTCGTTCTCGTTGGGTCGTGCGGTTCAGACCACCTGGTGGAGCCAGCGGACGGGAGCACCCTCACCGGCGTGCCGGAACGTCTCGAGCTCGTCGTCCCAGGGCTTGCCCAGGAGCTTGTCGATCTCGATCTCGAGGGTGACCTCGCCCAGTGCTGCGCGCACCACGGAAGCCTTGAGCCGGTCCTCGGGGATCATGATGTCCCCGTGGATGCCGGTCACCGCGTGGAAGACACCGAGATCCGGGGTGTAGGAGAACCGGGCGCCCTCGGTGGACGCGGTCGGTTCCTCCGTGACCTCGAACCGGAGGTGGTTCCACCCGCGCAGCGCGGACGCCATCTCGGCGGCCGCACCGACGGATCCCTGCCAGGAGAACTCACAGCGGTAGCTGCCGGACTGCGCTGGCTGCGGCGTCCAGTTGGGGTTGACGGGCACGCCGAGTACGCCGCCCACCGCCCACTCGATGTGAGGGCACAGCGCGGACGGCGCAGAGTGGACGTAGAACACGCCCCTTGTTGCACTCATGCTTCCGGTCACCACTTACTCCTCGACTGCTCCTACCTCCGGCGCGAGATACGCCTTCCCCAGCGGTCTCCTCGGAAGTGGGTGGTCAGTCCTGGAACGGGTGTTGCCATCGCCATGAGCGACATGTGTTGTTGTGGTGACCATTGTGGCCCATGGGGCGCGCTGAAACCAGTGCCTCGGCCGTGTGTTCCTCGACTACTCGCCGAGGCCGATCAGCGCGTCCATCACCAGGTGGGCGATCCCGAGGCCCCCCAGGTGGCTCTCGCCGTCGATCGTGGTCATGGTGGCGTCGGGCATCCGGTCCACGCAGTGCTGTCCGTGCCGGAACGGGACGATGTGGTCGTCGTCCCCGTGCCACCAGCGCACCGGCACCCGCACGTCCTCGAGGCGGAAGCCCCAGTCCCGGGTGAACAGCACCAGGTCGGCGAGTGGGGCGGAGGTCTGGAACCGGCTGCCGTTGAGCAGGTCGTCCAGGAACATCGCCTTGAACTCGGGACGCCCGAGCAGGTTCTTGTCGCCCGCGGGCTGGACGGCGGCGTACAGGTCCAGGGCGGGGCCGGCGAGCGGCTTGACGCTGCGGATGGCACCGGTCAGCGCCACTCCCAGCGGCACGCGCGTGGCGGCGAGCAGTGGGGCGGCGTGGACGGCCAGCTGGATGATGCCGCCCTCCGCAGCGTCCGGACCACGGGTGGGAGCCACGCCTCCGAGGACGCCGACCCCGCGCACCCTGTCCGGGAGGACTGCTCCTGCGGCCAGCGCGTAGGGCCCTCCACCGGACAGACCGATCACCCGTACGGAGTCCACGGCCAGGGCGTCGAGCAGCAGCGTCAGGTCCTCGGTCCAGTCCGCGATGTTCGGATAGAGGTACGGCGTCGACGAACCGATGCCCGGCCGGTCGATCCCGATGATCCGGAACCCCGCCTCGGCGGCGTACGCGCGGGCATCGACGGGGATCTGACGACGCGCTCCAGGAGTCCCGTGCATCCACACGAGCGCGGGTCCACGGGGTGAGCCGTACTCCGCGAAGCTCAGCCGCCGACCGTCCCGCACCGCGACACTGCCTTCGAGCGTGGGCCGCTTCGGCTGCTCGGGGATCCGCACCACGGGGAAACTCATGCGCGGAGCATGACAGGTGTACGGACCCACCGGGCGGGTGTCCTAAGGTTCGACCCATGACAGTGGGGGGCAGTGCGCCCAGCTCCAGGCCGACGTCCGGACGTCGGCGTGCTGAGCCAGTACGCCGCAAGCGCACGCTCGGCGCGCCGGGGATGCCGCGGATCTCGATGAAGACGCGGGGATGGCGCTACGGCCTCATCGGCACCGCCATCCTGCTGCTGCTCGGCTGGTTCCTCTGGTACGCCATGACGCCCGAGGACCTGCCGACCAGTGACAAGACGGTGAGTGCGAGCGGTGTCGCCGGCACTCCCCTGTACGTCGGCATGTTCACGGCGCCGGACGACTTCGGGCGCACGCTGCGCATCTCGGGGGTCAAGGTCGCCGCGACCACCAACACCGATCTCACGATCACACCGGTGCTGTGCCGGCGCGGCAACGTCGGAGTGACGACCGAACCCGAGCAGTTCTGCTCGGACCTGGTCGATCCGGAAGGGGCACGGATGGTCGGAGGCGATTCGATCATGCTGAAGATCGAGTCCGCCGAGCCAGCCGTGGCCGTCATCGAGCGGATCAGGATCGCCTTCCGCGAGGACGTCCGCTGGGACACCAGGGCCGCCGGTCACGATCAGGCGATCATCACCATGGCCGGCCGCCCGACGACAGAGGATGCCGCCGGGTAGCCCACCAGCTGGAGGAGGACCTCAGTTGCGGTCGACCCGCTTCTCGAGGGACTCTGCACGCTCAGCCGCATCGGTCAGCTCGTCGGCGTCGATCGCGTTGGTCTTGTGGAACCAGGTGAGCGCGTCGTTGAGGCGCTCGGCCTGCTCGAGCGTGTCGGCGTACGCGTAGCGCAGACGCACGACCCACGTCTCACGGCTCTTGTTGTTGAGGGGGGCGACCTCCAGGGTCCGCAGCGCTGCGTCGAGCTGACCGAGGTCACGACGCGCGCCGGCCTCGACGATGGTCATCTCGGCCTTGGCAGAGGGCGCGAAGCGCGCCACCGACGGGCTCTTGGCGAGCTCGAGCGCGCGCGTGGGGTTGCCCAGCGCGCGGTGGCAGTCCGCCATGATCGGCAGGTAGGCCGTGGCGCCGTTCATCCGCTTGGCGGCACGAAGCTCCGCGAGCGCTTCGGCGTAGTGGCCGGCTGCGTAGGCAGACTCCCCCACCGCCTCACGCACCACAGCGATCCGCGACGCGCGGGCCTTGGCAGCCAGCGTGTGCTGGTAGGCGATCTCCGGCTCGTCGTCGATGAGCTGTCCGGCCGCCGCCAGGTGGCGGGCGACGCGGGACGCGAGCTTCTCGGGCAGGCCGCGAAGGGACTCGCGCACCGAACCACTCAGCTCGGCACCGGTGATGTCGTCGGGGAGCTCCGGACCGTCGTAGACGGCCTGGTCCACGCGACGCTCCCGAGGAGCGCTCTCGCGCTCACCGGTACGACGCCCGGTGGGCGTGCGATCCGACGACGGCTTGCCACGGCCCTGGGACCTGCGGTCGCCGGGAGCCGAACGCTCGCCCGGTCCCTTGCGGTCGTAGGGCTTGCGATCGCGGTCACCACTGCCGCTCCTGGCCCCGCCGGAGCCGCTCGCGCCGCTCCGCGGAGCACCGCTCTTGCCGGCAGCACCGCCCTGGCGCGGAGCGCCCTTCTTCGGCGCGCCGTCGCGACGGCCACCTCGCTGATCTGCCACGTCAGTCACCCGTTCGTCGAATCGCTATTGAGAAGTCAGTTTGTACGCAAAACACAGTAGAGGCCACCCGTAAGGGGCAGCCTCTACTGCGAATGATTGTCCGGCTGCGTCCTACTCTCCCACATCCTCTCGGTTGCAGTACCATCGGCGCTGGCAGGCTTAACTTCCGGGTTCGGGATGGGACCG
>NZ_LMIA01000014.1:0-37135 GCF_001428565.1 Nocardioides sp. Root190
CGGCTCTTCGGACAAGTCACTTCCCGGACCCGCCACCACACAGCCTAGAACAAATCTTCCGGCTGCTTCTTGACACAGAGGGGCGCCATGGTCGGGCGTCCCGCACCGACAGCGGCATGGTCGGGCGTCCCGCACCGACAGCGGCATGGTCGGGCGTTCCGCTCCGACAGCGGCATGGTCGGGCGTCTGATGATTTAGAAACGACGAGTTCCTGAGGCTCGCCACATCGAGCGCCCGGAGGTCCGGCGCTTCGAACGCGCGACAGGTGATCAGACGGTCACGAAGATAGCGATTCCCGCGCTCAGGAACGCCGCACCCAGCCCGGCAAGTACTAGCTCAATCTTCATCGACTGCTTCGTGAACCGACGTGCCTCTTGGTCGCCCGGTCGATCTGGGCTCTTCTGTGTCGGGGTCAGCACTCCGACAATCAGACCGTCAAATGCGGCTCCGAATAAGCCTCCCGCGAGCAGTGTCACCCCCACCCACATCAGAATCTCCGCCATGAAGCCATGATGACCGACGCAGCAAGCCGCCGCTCGGGGCGTTTGCCCTAACGGCGGCAGAGTCGGCGGTTACGGACTCCGATGACGCACGAGGTAGGCCATCCCCGCGACCGTGGCCAGCAGGAGCGTCCCGATGCCGAACGCAGAAGCCACAGCGCCCGGCAACTCCAGGTCGCTGCTCGCATTCACCACCACGGCGACGAGGAAGACCGCGAACGCAATGCCGCCGAAGATGGCCAGAACGGTCGCGATGGTGATGGTTTGCTCATCCCGCTCCTCCTGCGTGCGCATGCCCGGCATTCTTCCCTCATCCGCCGCGCTTCGCACTCGATGCGGCATGTCAGAGCGGGTAGCGTGAACTCAGCGCTTCGCATTACACGCACTCAGGGCACTAGGCCGAAGCCACGTTTCTGGCTGCTCGCTCTGCTTCACTGGCCTGATGATTCAGGGTGTTGCTAATCAAAGCGTTTCGAGGCAGCGGTCGCGCAGAGTCATGCTGATCGGAATCAGCGTCGGCGTCTTGGCAACCCTCGTTCTGGCGTCGGTCGCATGGGGCGTCAAGAACGTGTTCGCTCCGGGGCCTAGAACGTTCACTTCGTCGTGCAGCGGCGCGAAGGCGACCGGGACCATTTGGGTCGACAACTCCATCGTCTTCACATCTGTATCCGTCGTCGACCCAGACGGTCGGGACTGGGAGGTCCAGTGGGGCCGCTACGCCGAGGAGATCGCGGGTGGTCCGATGAAACCCATCTTGGCGGACTACACGGGCAGCTACGTGGGCGCCGCGCAGGCGCTCGGCGACACCGACGGCGGGACCCGTCGCACGGTCGAAGTGCGCCCTGAAGGCCAAACCAAGTGGTGCGACCTCGATATGCGCGTCTACCTGTTCTGGTGAGCAGGATCTGCGGACGCGACTGGACCGAGATCCACGCCTCCGAACACACGCAGTGCGGCATGGTCGGGCGCTCCGCCCAGACAGCGGCATGAGCGAGCTCCGACGCCATGCCCGACCAGCGGCATCGTCGGGCGCTCCCGTCCCGACAGCGCCATAAGGTCACCGAACATCGAGGTAGCCCCAAGGAGAGTGCGGTCAATCGCCGTCGAGGTGTAGTTCCGACGAGGGCGTACGCGCACACAGCGCCGCCAGGGCGAGGATCGGCTCTAGGTACGTCGGATGGGCATCGCCAGCTAGGTCCTTTACTTCGACAGCCAACTGCTCCATGTCCGCGGAACGCAAGACCGTCGACCCGTAGATGTCGAACCGCGTGATCATCGGTAGGCGTGTGGAGGTACAGGCCAGTTCGCGCTCTCGATCAACAGCGCTCTGCGGAACGTTGAAACTCGCCCCCTCGGCAAGCTGAGGCATCGCTGCGTCGCAGACATCTCGATGCGATCCCTCGGTCATGACTACAAGTATCCCCCGGTGGACCTCCAGCGCCTGCTGACAGCGACCAGCGGTTCGCGTCCGGTTGAGGAGAGAAGATTGATCCATGGCACGCCGACTCATGTTCGTTCAACTGAAGACCGGCTTCGACATCGATCGAGGCCCCTCATGGATCGGCTGGGTCGAGTTCAACCGCTCCTGGAACACCGCGCGATACCGAGGCCGCGAGCTCCGCAAGTCCGGTGGCGGAGGAGATTCCAACTTCTACGACGTCGACACGCGCGAGGACTTCTGGCTCTCTGGTCCGAAGCGCGATCGATCAGACACCCGCTACGGCCCAAGCACGACCTCGGTCGACGACGACGCTCGTGAGGCCTACGAGGAGTTCCTCGCCGGCGCACCACTGCCAGGCCGGGAAACAGGCTGAACCAGTCGTCGAGACACACCATCCGCGGCATGGTCGGGCGGGTTCGAGGCCTTGTCCCGTCCACTCGCTGCATCACTTCTCGTGTCACACGACCGCTACACCAACAACGAGAGCCGCAACGAAAGCGACGACCGACGTCACGGTAATCGCCAGCAAGGGCCTCTTGCCGAGCACGTCTTGCCGCCACGAGTTGAAAGCGATTCCTCCGATGACGACGAGCATCAACGCTGCGGGGCCGCGAGGAAAATCCAGCCACAACGCTTCTCTGCCAGTGATAAGAATCCAGAGGAAGGCGGCGACAAGCAGCCAGAGAATCCAGCAACCGCGCGCCCAGTTGAGCGGGTGCTGTTGGACTGAATCAGACGCCATGTTCGTCAGTCCTTTCTGTTGGGCAAGTCAGGCACAGGACGGAACCGACAGTCGGTGCCGCGACGGCGATAGCGGTGCCCACGACCGGAATCATGACAGGACCGGATGAGGTCCGCAGGCTCATCAGTCGCTCCAGCCTGACGCGGCACGAGCCGGCATCTTAAAAAGCCGGGGCGTCCGTCCGACCCTGGCGACGCTTCAGGGAAGCGCCCGCCTCCGTCTGTCACGTGGCGCCAAGGGCGTCGGGTCAGCGGCTTCGGTAGTGACCGATACCGACTACAACGGCCCAGAAGACACCCAGCCCGACGACGATGATCCAAGACAGCATGGCGGAAACGTACTCCGGATCGGGGTAGCCACACGTTCGTCCGAACGACGGCACCGGCGCTACCGCTCTCGTCGCGGCAGGGTCGGGCGCTTGGGCTCCGCCAGCGGCAGATCCGGGCGTTTGGACCGCCCCACCCTCTCGCTAGTCGGGCTCAGAAAGTTCACGGCCCAACGTCGACTCGAGTCCACGCCACTGCGTGTGAAATAGCGCCGCTGATGCGGCATCCCCCGCGCGCGGATGCAAAGTGTCGATGACCTCGAACCCGGTGTCGGACCAATCGGGGTCTTTCTTTCGGAATCGCGAGACGACTTGAATATCCGGCGTGTCCGGGCCGTAGTGACGCGTCCGAGTTCTTGCCTGCAGCCCCTCCAGCCGCCGGCGCGATGGAAGGGCTACACCGTTCCACTGAAGGCGCTCCAGGATAGGTGCCGCGCCAACACGCGTGTCGTCGATTCGCAGGACTCGAAACAAGGCAACCCCGCGGGAGGGAGCTGTCCAAGCCAGTACCGCACCAGGCGTCAAGTCGGTCACGTGGCGCCAAGGTCGCCGGACGGTTTTGCGGGCCGGTTGCGGACCAACCAGTTGGTCTCGCAGCTTGCTCAAAGCTGCCTTACGCTTGGCCAGCTCTCGCTCGCCGGCCTCTTCCCAAAGCTGCAAACCGACGCCCTGATCGATGATGCGCAGTGCGCGGTCCCGGACCTCATCCTCAAGACGACCTAACCGGTGCTGGGCAGCTGCGAGTGCCAGCCACAGGACATGCTCCTGATCAGGACTCAGGTGGCGGTAGCCGTCGATTACTCGAGCTGTTGCCTCTGCGTCTGGGACCTGATCTTCCAAGAGCTCCCGGTACTCGGAACGAATGTCAGCGGCGGTGTCGTCGGAAAAAATCGCGGCTCCCCATGCACCCATGTCACACATATTGCCTTCCCAGGAGCGGCGGCGGGCGTGATCAAGACTTCGGCTTTACCGGCCTTGGGTAGGAATGGCCGTCGCAGGGGCGTCTGGACAGAGGTGCGCGGCGGCTTGACCTGCGCAACGTGACTAACAGCAGTGTGCGCCTTATGCGGCGCCGGGCGAGCGTAGCCGCCCTAACAGCGGCATGGTCGGGGCGCTCCGCCCGGCAACTCGGCTGAGGCCATGGGGAGAATGCTCTCGGCCCCGCCTGCTGATCGGTAGCGTGAACGGTATGGCCACGGTTTTGACGATTATCCGCGCTCGCGGACCGGTGCGGGCCTGCGCGGTGGAGGACGAGTCAGCTCAGACGGCTTTAGAGTTCCGTCCTGGCGACCGCTGGACTACTTCGTGGTGCGAGCATGACGGCGCGGACGAGCCGGAAGCGCCACATTGGGGCCTTGCCACTCGGCTTGAGGTGCCCGAGGGCGCGTCCTTTGAGCTGCTAGTGACCAGGGATTACCTACCAGCCGGACTCGTAAACTGTGTCTCGTCCAGCGCCCTCCGGATCGGTGACAAGCCCGGATGCTTCGCCTGGGCTGGTGGTCGCCACGAGGTTGGTGACCTAGACCGAGGCGGGGAAGAGTTCAGAACCCTGGTGCGATTCGAGGTGCCGTTTGGCGTCTATCCCGTTGACGTGTGGGTGGACGCGGACGAGCTCGAGGACGTTCGTCGCGTCGTCTACTTGTTGGGAGAGCCTGCCGCTCTGCGCGACGCCTGAGCCGAGCCCTGGACAAACTTCGTACTGCCTTCTGGTAACGCGCTCATTGGCACGACCGCGCGGGTCGCGGCACGGTCCGGAGGTGATCGACTGAGTCACGGTCCCAGCGCCCGACTCTCGGCAGAACCGAGCGGGTCGCGGCATGGTCGGGCGGCCCGACGTCAGGCGACGTGTCGGCGCTGTTACCTACGGCGGGTTGGGACCACGCAACGCAGGGACACCACCGCGGCCCCAATGCTCAGAAGAATCGCAACCGTCCTGCCCAGCGCTGTCTCGCTGTCCGCCACGGAGAATGCGAGGCTCACAGCGATACCGGCCCAGATGGCAGCGACCAGCGCATTCACGAGCCACAAGAGGCGCGCAGGGGTTGATGGCACGGACAGATCATCGCAAACATCGCTGCTGATCCGTCTGCGAAGCGATGACAAGATCAGGTATGAGCAAGTCGGAGGCACGAGGGGTCGCGGTTCGGCGGCTGGCTGAGCTGCGAATGGAACCGTACGAATCCTTGAGAGACCGCTGGCTGGACAAGCCAGATTGCGAGGAGATCGCGGCTGCGAGCGGCACGGTGTACCAAGTCGAGATCGAGGCGTTCTGGGATGGCCCCAAGGCGCTGAACGGGAATCTCCGCGTCTGGGTGTCGGCGGGAAGCTGGCTGATGCCGCCAACGGAGAGCTTCATCATCGCTCCTGACGGCTCGTTCATCGGCGAGTAACTGCTACTTCTGCGAACGGTCAATCAGCGGCATGAGAGGGCGGTTTGGCGCACCAGACGAAAGGGCTATTCGCGACTCGCCAACTGGTTCAATCGTTTGAGTGTTCGCCGGTCGGCTCTTACGACGCCAAGCTCCTTGTGACGCGGGAACGGAGCAGGGGAGTCGACCAATGCCAAGGCACGGTTCGCGGCTTGGCGGGCTTCCTCTCGATCGCCGGTGGCGTCAAGGACCTCCGCCAGTGCAGCGTTGCACCGGAAATGCGCGCTGGGCATGGGCATGTCCGCCATTTTCGGCCAGTCCATGAGCAGACTCTTTGCTTCGGCCAGGTCCTTCGGACGACCGCGCTGGTGAAGCAGTTCAGCAAGTTTGATCGGTTGCGTTGCCGAGGTCATGTTCAGCGATTTGTTGCGCTTCATCGAACGTCGGTAGAACGTGATCGCGAGGCCAGGATCGTCATCCGCATATGAGTCGCCCAGGTGCTCGGCTGCTGCCCATGCGTGCATCTCTGCGAACTCGCCATCATCGTCGAGTACGCGACGCCATAGCTCTCGCGCTCCCGCCATCTCACCTTCCTCTTTGAGGGCCAAGCCCTTGATTCGCAGGTACTGCGCCCGGCTGAAAGAACGCGCTCTTCTCAAGCGCCGTTCAAACTCGGCGCGAGCTTCGTCGTCCCAATTTGGAAGCCGGTACCACTCGTCGGTCACACAGCCAGTCTCCCACCCGCGCCGCCCCTCTGGCTGGGAACTTCGGCGCGAATGCCTTGTGCGCTCGACCGCTCATCGGCATGTGCGTGCGGTTCCGACCTGATTCCGACGCGGCAGTGTGTTGGTCTGGTCGCTCGCGCGGCCGGTGTTGGGTACTACTGGCGGTTTTGGATTCGTGTGAGTGCGTCGAGGTTGCGTTGGTCGGTGTCGGGGAGGGTGTGGAGGTACTTCTGGGTGGTCTGGATTTGGGAGTGGCCCATGCGTTCCATGACGGAGGCGAGGTCGGCGCCGCCGGCGAGGAGCCAGGAGGCGTGGGCGTGGCGTAGGTCGTGGACTCGGACGGGGAAGTCGATTCCGGAGGCTTTGACTGCGGGGAGCCAGATGCGGGTGCGGAAGGTGTTGCGGGAGATCGGGGTGCCGGCCTTGGTGGGGAACAGCAGCTCGTCGTGTCCGATGCCGTTGACCCGGATGTGTTCTGCGATGGCATTGAGCCAGGTTTGGCGCACGCCGAAGGTGCGGGGTTCGTTGTCTTTGGGGTAGGGCTTGTTCAGGTAGCGCTGGCCGGTGGGGGAGTGGGTTTTGGAGACCTCGACGATGGTCTCCTCGACCGTGAGGCTGCGGCGGAGGAAGTCGATGTGCCGGGGCTTCAATGCCACCAGTTCGCCCCATCGCAGTCCGGCCTCGATCATGGTTTCGACCATGAGTCGGTGTCGGGCGGGTATGGCTGCGAGGAGGCGGGTGTATTCGTCGGGGGCCAGGGTGCGTGCTCGGCGGGTGATCACCTTGGGGAGCTCCGTGTGGTCACAGGGGTTGTGGACCAGGACCCGATCTTTGACGGCGCGGGCGAAGATCGAAGACAGCATCACGTGGTACTTACGGATCGAGCGCGGTGAGAGCCCATCGGCGTTGGCTTGGGTGACCCAGTCCTGGACCAGGGATGGGGAGATGCGGTTGAGCCGGCGGTGGCCGAAGTACGGGTAGAAGTGCTTGTTCAGGTAGGAGATGTAGGCAGCGCGAGTGGAGGCTTCGACATGCTTGTTGGGCAGCCACTCGCCTCGGACGTAGTCGGTGAAGGTGACCTCGCCAAGAGCGGTGTCGTGCCAGGCGCCGGCCAGGACCTTCTGTTCCTCGCGCTGTGCGGCGCGTTGGGCTTCGCGGCGGGTGTTGAAGGTCCCGGCTGAGCGGGTGCGGCCCTCAGGGTCGCGGTAGGCGCCGAGATAGCGGGTGCCGCGGGCCCCTTTTCGTTCATGTATCCATGCCATCTTCTGGTCTCCCGAGATCGAGCTCGTTTGCCAGTTGTACGCAAAGCCGGCATGGATGGTCCTAGACACTGATGGACGTCCACGGAGGAGAAACTGGCGTCTGACCTGGGAGTTTACTCTAAACTACCGCTCGGTGCACCTGTCGATTCGGCGTCCGAGGGTCTCTCATAACCCAGAGGTCGCAGGTTCAAATCCTGCCCCCGCTACAAAGATCTTCAGGCCCGGAATCCATGGATTCCGGGCCTGAAGGCATTTCGAGGTCCGCGCCCCATCAGGAGGTGGGTCGGGCTCCACGACGTCCGGTGTCGTCCTTCCTCGGCGATTGGGCTGGGTGCACAACTCGTGGCCCCGATGGTGTGCGGCGACCCGGAGATCTGCAGCGCTTGGCGCGGTTGACTCGACACATCCGTCCGAGGGGGTCACGTGGAGCGCAAGCGCGCAGTGTGCACGGTCTGCGACATCGCCTGCCAACTGCAGGTCGAGGTCGAGGACGACAAGGTCCTGCGGGTCCTCCCGCCCGAGAACCCGGTGACCGCCGGCAACTACTGCCTCAAGGGCCTCTCCGCCCATCGGCTGTACGCCCTGGAGGAGCGTCTGCGTCAACCGCTTCGGCGGGTCGGTGAACGCGGGGAGGGGCGCTTCGAGCCGGTGAGCTGGGACGAGGCGATGGGCGAGATCGCCGAGCGCCTGGAGGTCCTGATCGAGAAGTACGGACCGGAGACCTTCGCCGTGTCCACCTCGAACTGGAACACCAGCGTGGAGAACGGCCTGGGTCGCCGCGTGATGAACCTCCTCGGCTCCCCGAACTGGACCAGTGGCGTCGCCATGTGCATGGGCAACACCGCTGCCGTCAACAAGCTGACCTACGGCTGGTTCCCCTGGCCCGACCTGATCAACACCGACCTCGTCGTGCTGTTCGGGCACAACCCGCGCAAGCACTCGTGGACCCCGATCTACAACCTCGTGCGCCAGGCGCAGGCCAAGGGCGCCAAGCTCATCGTCCTCGACCCGCGCGTCAGCGGTCAGGCGGCGCGGGCCGACGTCCACCTCCAGTTGCGCTCCGGCACGGATGCGGCCATGTGCCTCGGCTGGCTCAACGTCATCATCGAGGAGGAGCTGTACGACAAGCAGTTCGTCCGCGACTGGTGCGTCGGCTTCGACGACCTCAAGGAGAGGGCCGCGGAGTATCCGCTCAGCAGGGTGCGCGAGCTGACCGGAGTCGCCGAGGAGGAAATCAGGCTCGCCGCCCGCATGTATGCGACGGCGCGGTCCGCGACGATTCCCTGGTCGCCCACCGTGGACCAGCAGGTGTCGTCGACCTCGATCATCCGGCTGCAATCGATCCTCCGCGCGATCTGCGGGCACCTGGACGTGCCGGGCGGTGAGCTGATCTACGGGTTCAACGAGGAGATGCTCTCCGAGACCTTCATCGAGCTCCACGAGGCGTTGTCTCCCCAGCAACGGGCCAAGCAGCTCGGGTACGACGAGTACCCCGCGTACACGCACCGCGCCGGTGAGCTGCTCGCCCCGCACACGAAGCGGGTCTTCGGTCACGAGTACGCCAACATCGTCATGGGGTCCTACATGGCCAACCCCACGTCGCTGTTCCGGGCCATGGCCACCGACGAGCCGTACCCGGTCCGTGCGTTCTTCTCCCTCGGCAACAACACGCTCATGAGCTACCCGAACCAGCAGCAGGTCAAGGCGGCCCTGCTGCGGCAGGAGCTCCTGGTCGTGCACGAGCTCTTCATGACCCCCACCGCCCGGCTCGCCGACTTCATCCTGCCGGGAGACACCTGGCTCGAGCGTCCTCACGTGCACGACTCCTTCGGCTGGCGATCGTGGCTGATCGCCTCGGAGAAGGCCGTGGACCCGCCCGCGGGGTGCAGGGGTGTCTTCGACTTCTGGCGCGACCTCGGTCACCGCATGGGCCTGGGCGACCACCTGCCGTGGGCGTCGGTGGAGGAGATGCTCGACTTCCGGCTGCAGCCGTTGGGCATCTCGTACCGGGAGTTCTGCGCGACCCACGACATGAAGATCGCGGCCAAGGAGTACCGGTCCTACCGCCGCACCGGCTTCGGCACCCCCAGCGGCAAGGTCGAGCTCCGGTCGTCGATCCTGGAGGACCTGGGCTTCGACCCGCTGCCCTATCACCGCGAGCTCCCGGAGGACCCGGACCACCCTTTCCGCGTTTTCGTGGGGGTGCGCGAGGATCCGTACTTCCAGACCGGGCAACGTCAGCTGCCGTCGGCACGCCGACTGTCTCCGCTGCCGGCATTCTTCCTGCACCCGGAGGACGCCGACGAGCTCGGTCTCGCCCAGGGCGACTGGGCGGAGGTCAGCACACGGCACGGCTGCATCCAGGGCGTCATCGAGAGGCGCGGCGACATGTCTCGCCGGCACGTCCGGGTCCCGCACGGATGGTGGTTTCCCGAGCTGATCGACAGCGACACCGACGGTGCAGCCGATCGGCACAACGACGGCATCCTGGTCCCGGACGACCGGGAGTCACTGGACTACGAGCAGGGGACGCCGCAGCTCAAGGGCTTCCCCGGCGCGGTGCGACGCCTGGAGCGACCGCCGGCCCACATCGCCCGAACCGGCCTCCGATCCTCGGAGGAGGTCACGGCCCAGTGAGTGACGCCAGGCTCCCCATGAACCTCCGCGAGCGCCGCGCCGCCCTCGAACAGGCACTGCTCAATCGAGCCCTGCGAGCGAACAAGGGCAGGGTGGACCGGGCGATCACCCGGCTGGTCATGACCCAGATCCCCACCGTCGAGCCGGAGCCGGGACGGGCGAAGGTGGTCGACGGCACCGAGACCACCTGAGCACCGTGGACCTCAGCAGGAGGTCGGCAGCCACGTCGGTCGGACGGGGTGGACGACGGTTCGCCTGTCCCAACCGCCGTGGGCTGTGCCATGGTTTGTGTGCTGGCTCGTCGGCCGGCACGGGCGTCGGGGGGTGTGCTGAGGTGATCGATTCTTCCGGCATCTCCGAGATCGCCCGGCAACTGATGCCCTACCGGGGCGCCCTCACTGCCGAGGTGCTGGACGAGCTGGTCCGGGAGATCCCGGAGTTCTCCGGCGATGCGCGACTGGAGTCCCTCACCGAGGCATCTGCCACCGACAACATCGCTGCGGTCCTGCACGCACTGGCTCTCGGCTCGCGCCTGGACGTGATCGCGGTGCCCGCCGCCGGTCTCGAGCAGGCACGCATCCTCGCCCAGCGCGAAGTGCCGATGACCGTGCTCCTGCGCGCGTACCGGATCGGGCAGACACGCCTCGTCGAGGTCGCCCTCGAGCAGGTGAGCAGGCTCGGGATCGACCCGGGGGAGGTCGCCCCTCCACTGGTGCGTGCGGTCTCGACGTACGTCGACCGGATCTCGGACCAGGTGGCGAGGGCGTACGACGAGGAGCGCGAGCTCCGGGTGGGCAGCAAGGTCGCGCTGCGCCAGCACTGGGTCAGCGAGCTGCTGGCCTCGGACCGGGTCGACATCGCGCAGGCGGAGTCTGCGCTCAGGTACCGCCTCGACGGCTGGCATGTGGCTGTCGAGGTCTGGCTCGACCCGGGTGAGGACGACGAGGCGGCGGTCGGCGCGTTCGATCGGGTCGTCGCCCTGCTGCGGCGCTCGGTGCGCGTGTCGGGCGACCCCCTCAGCGTGCCCTTCGACAGCTCACAAATGAGGGTGTGGCTGCCGCTCGTCGGCCCCACGCCGCTCGACGCCGAGGTGCTGGGGGAGGAGCTCGCGAAGACGAGGGCGCCGCTGCGCCTGGCCGTCGGTGACGTGTGTCGTGGTCTCTCCGGGTTCCGCTCGACTGCCCGCTCGGCGAGCCGGGTCAAGGCGCTGGCGGTCGCGAGGGGACCGCGGGCTCCCGTCGTCCTCACCCACGCCGACGTGGCTCCCGTCGCGCTGGTCTGTGACGACGAGGATGCCGTCGACCAGTTCGTCGAGAGCACCCTCGGTGACCTTGCTGCCGCCGATGCGCGCAGTGCGGGGCTGCGCGAGACGCTGTTGGTCTACCTCGAGTCCAACCGGAACCACCAGCTCACTGCTAGCAAGCTCCACGTCCATCGCAACACCGTCCACTACCGGGTGCAACAGGCCATGGAGCAGGTGGGCCACGATCTCGGCACCGACACGTTGAGCCTGCAGTTGGCGCTCTCGATCTGTCGATGGCGCCCACGCACCTGAGTCGGTGAGTGCCCTACGTGGCAGCAGGTCGCGCCAGCGCGAAGTGGCACAGGTAGCGCAACCGGTCGCCGTCGCGGTAGTGGGACGTGGCGAGCCAGAGGCCGTCGTCGATGGCGACGAGCTCGTCGTGGAAGCGGCGTACGGACGCGGGATTGCTGTCGTTGTCGTGATCGAGGAGGACGACGGACCGGTCGCCGAAGAGGGAGGGAGTGGTGCGGGCGGTGAACCGGTAGTGCCTCAGCTCCACCGGCCCGAGCCCCAACCTGTTGAGGCCGGTCACGGCGCCGTCCTGGTCGCGCTCGAAGACCTTGCCGCGCCAGAGTCGCAGGTTCCTGACAAGGGGTCGCCCCAGGTGGCCGTTCAGCACCACGCCGTCCATCCGGGTGTCCAGTTGCGACAGGTCTGGCACCGAGCCCGTGGCGTGCAGGGCACGCAGGTCCTGCCCGCGGAGGGCGGCCAGGCGCGAGCGCGGCGAGGCGCTCATGTGGGAGCCGCCAGCATCGGGACGATCCTGTCGCGCACAGTGCGGATCGGTGCGGTCGAGCGCTTGACCCGGGACATGCTGATCGCTCCCTCCAGGGCGCTGATGCAGACCATCGCGAGGTCGGTGGCTGCGTCGGGATCGTGTCCCGACCGCGTCAGGACTGCGGTCAGGCCGGTGTGCCAGTCGTCGATGATCGAGCTGATCACCGGACCGAGCGCGGCGTCGCCGTAGGCCTCCTGGGCCGCCGCACCGACGGGGCAACCGGCCGCGAACTCCGACGTGGCGAGCTGGTGCTCGTAGTGGTCGCAGATGCCCGCGAACACCTCATCAGGACGGGTGCCCTGGCTCGCCGCTTCGCGCAGGATCGTGGTGACCAGGCCGCCCGCCCACCCCAGCGCGTCGGTGAGCAGCTCGGCCCGTCCGCCGGGGAAGTGGAAGCCGACGGAGCCGCGCGGGCCTCGACTGTGGCGCAGGACCTCGGCGATCGAGGTGCCAGCGACGCCCTTCTCCCGCAGCAGCAGTGCGGCGCTGGTGATCATGCGCTGTCTTGTGTCGGTCTTCACACCCACTTGGCCAGACTCCTCGATCTCGACATATGCTCTGCGACATAGCATAGCAAAGGAGCATGTGAAATGCGTGAACTGACCTTCGTTCGGACGGGCCATCTGGAGTGGCGCGACCGGCCCGACCCCGCGATCAGCGAACCGACCGACGCGTTGGTCCGGCCGTTCGTCGCCAGCCGCTGCGACGGTGACTGCCTCCCGCTGCATCGGTCGGTGTCGCGCCCGATGCAAGCGGGGCTGAAACTGGGTCTCATCGATCCCGTGGTCGCCTCGATCGTCGGTCATGTGCCCTTCCAGGGGCCGTTCGCGATCGGCCACGAATGCGTGGCACAGGTGACCGCGGTCGGCTCCGGAGTCACGGGGCTCGCCGTCGGCGATGTCGTCGTCGTTCCGTGGGCGATCTCGTGCGGCACCTGCGAGGAATGCCGGCTTGGCTTGACCGCCAAGTGCTCCACGATGAGCGCGGGCAGTCCCGGATGGGAGTTGGCCGCCTTCGGGTTCGGCCCGGCGTCGGGTGCTTGGGGCGGCATGGTCGCCGATGCGTTGCGCATCCCGTTCGCCGACCACATGCTCGTCAAGGTCCCCGAGGGGGTCGACCCGCTGCGGGTTGCGGCGGCCAGTGACAACCTCGCCGACGCCTGGCGCTCCGTCGTGCCGCCGCTGCGCCAGCGTCCCGGCGGCCGGGTCCTGGTGATCGGTGGGGGAGGGCAGAGCATCGGCCTGTACGCCGCCGGCCTCGCGGTCGCGCATGGCGCGTCTGTCGTCGACTACCTCGACGACAGGGACGGCAGGCTCGAGGTCGCGGAGTCCTTCGGGGCGCGCGTGCATCGCGTCGACAAGGCGCGACGTCGATCCGTGCTTCCCGCACTGCCTGGTCGGTATGACGTCGCCGTCGAGGCCTCCTCACATCCTCAAGGTCTGCGCGACGCACTGCGGGCCCTGCGGCCCGGAGGGACCTGCACCGGCACCGGCTACTACCTGCGCCCAGGCACCAAGCTGCCGGTGATGGACATGTATGCCACCAGCGCAACGCTGCACGTCGGTGTCTCGCACGTGCGCCCGGTGCTCCCGGACCTGCTCGACTTCATCGCCACCACTGGGTTCGAGGCCGAACGGGTCACCAGCCTGGTCGCGGACTGGGACGACGCTCCCGAGGCCTACCAAGCCCACACCACCAAGCTCGTCCTCCATCGCCCGCCACTCGGCACCATCTCGCAACCAGAAAGCCATTCATGACCGTCATCACCGTGAACGCCCCCGTAGGCCGGTTCACCACCGATCAGCGTCGTACGCTCGCGCAGACCCTCACCGACGCCGTCCTCGTGCCGGAAGTCGGCCAGTTCGAGCCGGCAGCGCGGGTCGGTTTCCAGGTCCACTTCCGCGACTACCAGCCCGACCAGATCGCCGTCAGTGGCCTGCTCGTCTCTGACTTCCCCGAGGCGCCGGACGTGATGGTGATCGACCTGGCCGTGATGGACGCCGACTGGAGCCAAGCGGTCCGCGAGGTCGTGATCACCCGCCTCCTGCGCGCCATGGCCGACGCGTGCGACCTGCCCGACCCGCAGCCGGCCTGGTGGGTCACCTTCCGAGTCATCGACGAGGGCAGCTGGGGTGCCAGTGGCGGCGTCCTGTCGGTCCTCAACCTCCTCGACAGCGGCGTGTTCACCCCCGAACGTGCCGACGCCATCCGACAAGCCCTCGCCATCCGCTGACCCGGCTACCCGAACCCCACGAAAGGAACACCGTCATGCCTCAGATCCAGCTCACCGTCTCCACCGGCACCCTCACCGAGGAGGGCGCATCCACGATCCAGGCGCAGTTGGCCGCAACCTTGCTGAAGTGGGAGGGCGCCCCGGACACGGCCTTCTTCCGCGCGCAAGCCTGGGCCTTTCTCCACGAGCTCCCCGCCGGCGCCCAGATCACTGCGGAGGATGACGAGCCGCGCTTCCGTGTCGACGTGACCGTCCCCGCCGGTGCCCTGAACGACGAACGCCGCGCCGGCCTCGTTCGCGAGGTGACCGCCCAGGTCCTGGCCGCCGCAGGACTGGCCGCCGACCAGGCCCTGCGGGTCTGGGTGCTGATCCACGAACAGGCCGACGGCACCTGGGGCGCGGGCGGACAGATCTTCCGCTATGCCGACCTCGTCGCCCTCGCCGCTTCTCCCGGGGGAGATCGCCATGAGTGACTTCACGTTGCCGGAGCTGCCGACAGAATCGCGCGCGATTCTGGAGAAGGTCGTGCCGCCGCCGTACCGCCCGCCGCTGCTCTACCTCGCCATGGGCGCCAACCCAGCAGTGCTCCGCTCCTACGCCGAAGGACCTCTCCTCAGCCTGCACGGCCTGATGCACACCGGCCAACTGGACCCCATGGATCGCGAGCTCGCCATCCTGCGGGTCACCGGCCGCTGTCGAGCCGAGCACGAGTGGGGCGTCCATGTGGCCTACTTCGGCAAGACCTCCGGACTCACCGACAGCCAGGTCGACGCGACCGTCACCGACGCTGAGCCGTCACCTGCCTGGACCGATCGGCAGCGCGCGATCATCGCCCTCACCGACGCGATTGTTGACCGACGCCCACTCCACGATGACGAAGGCAAGCTGGTCGGCTCCTCCCTGTCTGACGCCGAACGAATCGAGTTCCTCGCACTCTCGTCGGCGTACCTCGGCATCGCCGCCCTATGCCAGGTCCTCCAGATCCCCGCTGAACCCGGCGCACCGACCTTTCCGCTCGCATGAGCGGACTCCACCCATCCCGCGCTTCGGCAACCGCTACGACCACGAAGGACGAGCCCGTGCTCGCACGCATCCGCACCCGAACGACCAGCTACGTCTGGGCACTGACGGACTCCCCGATCCAGTTCGGAGTCTTCGTCCTCGCGCTCTGGTTCACCAGCAACGGCCCAGCGGCGTACTTGACGTGCACCTCGATGGTGTTCGACCCGATGAACGCCTGCACCACTGAGATTGCCGGGTTCATCCCTGTCACCGTCAACCTGTGCCACACGATCTGTCACCTCGCCACCGGGCTCATCGGCCTCGTTGCGGTTCTCCGCCCCAGTTGGGCGGTGGACTACGCCCTTCTCGGTTCAGTCTTCTATCTGGCGTGGGGCATGGCCGGTCTCTACGGCGGCGAGCACCTCAGGCACCACTTGGGCGTGGACGTGTTCGGGAGCTGGGTCCACGTCGTGGAGGGCCTGCTCCTCCTCGCTGTCTGGATCATCCACCGAAGAGTCGCCCGAAGGTTCTCCGGAGACTTGCTCCTGCAGACTTGACCGTCCTCCGCTTACCCTCCGGATTCACACGGCGTCGACGAGTAACGATCGGTTACAGTCGGAGGTGTTCGAGACGCCGCACACCGCATGAATACAAGCGATTCGGCTGTTTCCCGCAACGTTCGGTAGCGATCGGCAAGACCTCGAAGTTGTCCAGAGGTCGCAGGTTCAAATCCTGCCCCCGCTACTGAATTCAGGCTCGGAATCCACGGATTCCGAGCCTGAAAGCATTTAGAGACTTGATCGGGTGTCCACAAACTGTCCACAAACCCCGTCCAGAAACCCCGGGCGACTTCGTCGGGGGAGGGCGTTGCGGTCCCGGCCCGGTAGCAACCGAGCGCCGCGGAACCGATGGCTCACCTACGGGTCATGGAGACCTCCCTGCCCGCGTCGCCCGGCTCGCCCGCTGGTACAAGGCGCTCTGCCTGTCGTGCTCCGAGAATCTGGGCTTCGAGCCGGTCGGTGGTGAGTGATCGAGACTGACCGGCGAGTCCGCGAAGTGCCGCCATCCTTGACTCTACCTATAATCGGGAGATATCTTCCAGTTATGCGTAGTGATGGGCCGGCTCTGATGCCGTTGTTCCGGTCGCAGCATCAGGCAGAGCTGCTGATGTGGCTCCTGCTGCACCCCGAGCAGGAGTACGGCGTGACCGAGATGGCCACGCGACTGGCCGTGCCGCTGACGACGCTGCACCGCGAGGTGATCCGCCTCGACGAAGCCGGGCTGATCGTCAGCCGCACTCAAGGGCGCAACCGCCTGATCCGGGCCAACATCAACCACCCGGCCGCGAAGGCGCTGACGCAACTGTTGGAGATCACCTTCGGGCCGCGGGCCGTCATCGCCGAGGAGTTCGCGATCGACGGAGCCGAGCAGGTCGTGATCTTCGGATCGTGGGCTGCTCGCTATCAGGGCCAGGCGGGCCCGCCGCCCAACGACATCGACGTGCTCGTCGTGGGCAAGGTCGATCGCGCCGACCTCTACGACGCTGCCGACCGAGCGAACGCGCGTCTGGGGATCGAGGTCAACCCGGTCCTGCGAACGGTGGAGCAGTGGGCTGATCCGGACGATTCGCTTGTCGCCCAGATCAAGGAGACCGCACATGTGACGGTGCTCGACTCGCGTGAGCCGGTGAACTCCTGATGGCCCGCTGGAAGCGCGGCGAGTCCGACGTCGAGGCGCTGCTGGCGGCTGGCGAACTCCAGAAGCTGGTCGGAGCCGCCGCCAACGGCGAGCGTCTGCTCGAGAAGGCGACTGTCACGTTGACGACGGCTCGATCAGCGGTCGAGACCGACCCCGATTCGGCGTTCGTGCTGGCCTACGACGCGTCACGGCAGGCTTTGACGTCGTTGCTGGCCCATCAGGGCCTTCGACCTACGACGAAGGGCGGCCACTACGCCGTCGAACAGGCCGTCCGGGCGCAGTTCAGTCCTGGCTTCCGCCAGTTCGGCGCGCTCCGTCGTCGGCGCAATGAGCTCGAGTATCCCGAGCGCCCCGGCGACGACGCCACGCAGGACGAGGCTGCTGAAGCTGTCGACAACGCGCAGGCGATCATTGCCGCGGCCCAAGGCCTTCTCGATCAGATCGGTATGTTCTGACCGGCATCGCCGATTGTCTGTCCGGCAAAGTCACTTGGCGAGACGGGTGGAGGAGCACAAGGTGGTCGCATGCGTGACATGACGATCGAGCCCGAACCGGTGCCGCTCCGGCGGGACGAGCATGGGCGACTGAAGATCGTCGGGCATCGGGTCGCCCTCGAGATCACGTTCACGCGTATCGGCGCGGCCGCTCGGCCGAGGCGATCCACGAGAGCTACCCATCGCTTGAGCTCGCTGACATCCACATCCTGCTGGGCTACTACCTCCGGCACGAGGAGCAGGCACTCTTCGACCTCGAGGAGCCGCTTCCGCCGCCTGTGAGGGTCACGCGGGGCATCAAGCCACGTCGTGGTCACCAGTAGCGCCGCCTCCCCAGGTCCCGCCTGTCATGGCAGCCCGGCGCGGTCGAACTCCTGCTGCAGCCGTGGCCGGCGGCGATGGATCTCGCGCAGCTCGGCGATCAACCCATCAACCTCGGCCTCGTGCGCGGATCCTGCAGCGAGTCTCCGCATCTTCGCCAGCCGCCGCGCTGCGAGCCGGTAGTGCTGTGCGCCTGCCTCGACCAGCTCGTTCTCAACGAGACGCTGGTGGACAGGCAGCACGACGATCGGGTCGACCTTCTCGTACGCCTTCACCAACTCACTCCACGTGTGGTCGCTGTCGAGGGCGAGCGAGTGCGCGAGGTTCCACGCGAACTCCGGCTCCTTCAGTGTCAGCAATGCGAGGAGCACCGCGTCGCTCGGACTCGCGGCCAGCGTCGTGACCACCTCGTCGCGGAAGTCGGGCCAGGCCTTGCCGGCGGCCTTGTGCAGCCCGGCCGCAGAGGTCGACGAGGGCCACTTGCGGAACACCGAGAGCCGGGCTTCCAGTGCCTCGTTCGGCCGATGCTCTTCCAGTAGTCGGCACCAGTAGTCCGCGGCCTTGAGTGACTGGTGACCGCGATCGAAATCGGTGGCCTGCTTCGCCCAGTCGATGGCGAGGTCGATCTCGCCGATCTCCTCGAACGCCTCGGCGGTGTCCTCCAGCCAAGCGGCGACCTTCCGGTCCTTGGCATGGGTGCGGATGATGGCGTCGATGTCGTGGTCGAGGATCGCGAGCCGCCGCGCGTTCCAATCGAGCGTGAACCATTCATGCGAGTGGGCCGAAGACCATCGCTCGTCGTTCGATGAGCGCGGGCCGAGATTCGCCTCGGCCTCGGCCAACCGCTTCCGGTATGTCGTCATGCCGACGTCGCCGAGGGCCGGCGCGTACGCCACTGGGTCGAGTTCGAAGTAGTCGACCTCGTCGTCATCGAACTGGAACTTCATCATCCAGTCGATCAGCTTCCCGACCGGCGTCCTGGCCGCGGCGGCCGTCTGAGGGTGGAGCTCCAACAGCCGTCGGCAGGCGTCGCCGATGATGCCGCTGGAGTCGTCGGCTCGGGCGATCACCTTCAACGACGAGGCGAGCGCCTTGTGTGTGACGGAGTAGATCTCGGCCGGGTCGGCCGTCGGGATAGCGGCCTCGAGGATGTCGACGGCCTCGTGCATGTCCCGGCCGTGCGCGTTGGCGACGCTGTAGCGGGAGAGGTCCGATCGGGTGCGGATCAGCGGGAGGACAGCGTCGGCCAGCGAGGTCACCTGCTCATTCTTCACGCCTCTGTCTTCCGTACTGTCGCGACGGTCCTCAACGAGCAGGCGTCGGTGAGCCTCGCTGTGGAGCTGCTGGGTCACGCGGATCGGAAAGTGACGATCGAGCGCTACATGAGCGGCAACGAGCACGCGAACCCGCTGGCGGCTGAACTGCTCGACTCGGCCCTCCCGCCGCGATCGACCGGTGACGGTTCGGCCATCGAGCCGTAGTTGCCCCCGTCATTCGGCCGACCATGAAGAAGACGACGATCATCTGGTTGAGTGCCCTCTGGTACCGGTAGTCGCTCGAAGAGCGAGCGCGTCGCGATCCGGACCACCAGTTGATCCTGGAACCGCACCAGGACTCGCGGATCCGGCGGTCGGTTCGAGCACCGGTCTCAGGCGAGCTCCTGCCCCAGCTGACTGATGAACTCATCGGCCATGGCCAGCTGGGTGGCGAGCTGGGCACGGCGGTCGGCGCCGTCGTCCAGGATCACCGCGAGTCGCTCGCGAGCCCCCGCGTGCAGACCGTGAGCGGCCGGATCGCGCAGGGTCTCGATGTCGCGCATGGCGGCACTCATCTGTTCCAGGGTGAAACCGAGGGGCTTCATCCGCCGGATCACCAGGATCCGCTCGACGTCGGACTCCGTGTAGAGGCGAAAGCCGCCCTCCGTGCGGCCTGACGGCCGCAGCAGGCCCACGTCCTCCCAGTGGCGCAGGCTGCGCAGCGACAGCTCGGTGCGGGCGGCGACCTCGCCGATCTGCATCACGGGTGAGCTCCTTCGGATCGCCGGATTTCAACCCTCACGTTACGTGAGGGTAGTCTGCTCTGCAGACTTCCGCCGGCGATGGCGCCGGCACGCGTGCTCGATCGTGCGCACACCATCACCCCGGATCCACGCCGGTCGCCGGCTGCCACGAACGGAGCTCATCGTGTGCACCACGCTGACCCACGCGCCCGAAGCATCGGTGCGTGCCGCCCTGCGATCGCCGAAGCTGTTGCGGACCGAGGTCCTCGCGGGTCTCGTCGTCGCGCTCGCGCTGATCCCGGAGGCGATCTCGTTCTCGATCATCGCCGGGGTCGACCCGCGGATCGGGCTGTTCGCGTCGTTCACCATGGCCGTGTCGATCGCGTTCCTCGGTGGCCGGCCGGCGATGATCTCGGCCGCGACGGGGGCGGTGGCGCTGGTGATCGCACCGGTGATGCGCGACCACGGCTACGACCACCTCATCGCCACCGTGCTGCTCGGTGGCCTGATCCAGGTCGCGCTCGCGGCGGTCGGCATCGCGCGGCTGATGAGGTTCATCCCGCGGTCGGTGATGGTCGGGTTCGTCAATGCGCTCGCGATCCTCATCTTCGAGGCGCAGCTCGACCACCTGATCGACGTACCGTGGGCGGTGTATCCGATGCTCGCCGTCGGCATCGCCGTCATCGTCGGCCTCCCGCGCGTCACCACGGTGATCCCGGCGCCGCTGGTGGCGATCGTGGCGCTCACCGCCTTCACCCTC
This sequence comes from Nocardioides sp. Root190, assembly GCF_001428565.1. GTDB lineage: Bacteria > Actinomycetota > Actinomycetes > Propionibacteriales > Nocardioidaceae > Nocardioides. The sequence goes on from NZ_LMIA01000014.1 coordinate 20,590, forward strand.
CTCGCAGCGATCAACGTCCCCGACGTGGGTGACGAGGGGGAGCTGCCCGACAGCCTGCCGAGCTGGTTCATCCCCGACGTCCCCTTCGACCTCGACACCCTCGAGGTGATCGCGCCGTACGCACTGGCGATGGCGCTGGTCGGGCTCCTGGAGTCCCTGCTCACCGCCAAGCTCGTCGACGACATCACCGACACGGGTTCCGACAAGACCCGCGAGGCGCTCGGTCAGGGTGCCGCCAACGTCATCACCGGCTTCTTCGGCGGGATGGGCGGCTGCGCCATGATCGGCCAGACGATGATCAACGTGAAGGTGTCGGGCGCGCGGACCCGCATCTCCACGTTCCTCGCCGGCCTGTTCCTGCTGATCCTGGTCGTCGGGTTCGGTGACGTGGTCGCGCTGATCCCGATGGCCGCCCTGGTCGCCGTCATGGTGATGGTCTCGGTCGGGACCTTCGACTGGCACTCCATCCGGCCGCGGACCCTGCGCCGGATGCCGCGCTCGGAGACGGCCGTCATGGTCGCGACCGTGCTCGTCACCGTGTTCACCCACAACCTCGCCGCCGGCGTCGGGGTCGGCGTGCTGGTCGCGATGACGCTCTTCGCGCGCCGGGTCGCCCACCTCACCGAGACGAACCGCGAACTGGTCGAGGACGAGCACGGCACGGTTGCGGTCTACCGCGTGACCGGCGAGCTCTTCTTCGCCTCCAGCAACGATCTCTACACCCAGTTCGAGTACGCCGACGACCCGGACCGGGTCGTCATCGACCTCTCCGACTCCCACATCTGGGACGCGTCGACGGTCGCTTCGCTGGATGCGATCACCACGAAGTACGAGCGCAAGGGCAAGGCCGTCGAGATCACCGGTCTCAACCCGTCCAGTGCCGAACGGCACGGGCGCCTGAGCGGCGAATTGCCCTCCCACTAGGCACGATCCCGGCAGAATGCTGCCGGCTGGCCGCACGACAACCCCGAGGCAGGTATGGGCAACACCGAGGCGATCCTTCTCGCCGCACTGATCGCCGGAGCAGGCGCGACGCTGCTGCGACTCCCGCCCCTCGTCGGGTTCCTGGCGGCGGGCTTCTTCCTGGTCCCGCTCGGAGTCGAGGCGACCCCGACCCTCGACACCGTCGCCGACCTGGGCGTCACGATCCTGCTGTTCGGCGTCGGGCTCAAGGTCGACCTGCGCTCGCTCGCCCGACGGGAGGTGTGGCTGACGACGACGGTCCACACCGTCGGCAGTGCTCTGATCGGTGCGGCGCTGATCGGGTTCCTGGCGACGATCGGCCTCGGGGCTGCCGCAGGCCTGGACCCCGCAGGGTGGGCACTGATCGGCTTCGCGCTGTCCTTCTCGAGCACGGTCCTCGTGGTCAAGCTCCTCGAGGAGCGCAACGCCACCCGGTCGCTCAGCGGCCGCACCGCCATCGGCGTCCTGGTGATCCAGGACCTCGCCGCGGTCACCTTCCTCGCCGTCGCCGAAGGACATGCGCCGAGCCGCTGGGCAGTCCTGCTGTTCCTGCTGATCCCGGCGGCGCCCGTGCTGCGCCACCTGCTGGCCCGGCTCGGCCACGACGAGCTGTTGCCGCTGTTCGGCGTCGTGCTGGCGCTGGTGCCCGGCTACTGGCTCTTCGACAGCCTCGACGTCAAGGGCGACCTGGGCGCTCTGGTGCTCGGCATGTTGCTCGCCTCGGCGCCGCGCGCCGGCGAGCTCGCCAAGAGCCTGTTCACCATCAAGGACCTGTTGCTGGTCGGGTTCTTCGTCTCGATCGGGCTGGCAGGAGTGCCGAGCCCGGACGAGCTGCTGATCTCGGCGCTGCTGCTCCTGCTGCTGCCCGTCCAGGCACTCGGTTTCTCCCTGCTCTTCTGGCTGTGCCGGTTCCGGCGACGCACCTCGGTGCTCACCTCGACCGTGCTGACGAACTTCTCGGAGTTCGGACTGATCGTCGTCGTGGCCGCGCCCGCCGGCGTGCTCGGCGAGGAGTGGACCGCGATCCTCGGCACGGCCGTGGCCGCGAGCTTCGTCGTCTCCTCCCTCCCGATCGACCGCGGCGAGCGACTCGTCCTGCTCCTGCGGCGGATGCTCCCGGACCGTCCGCTCGAGGAGAGCCATGAGGAGGACCGGCCGCTGGACGCAGGCGACTGCCAGGCCGTGGTGCTCGGGATGGGACGCGTGGGCCGGGCCGCCTACGAACGCCTCCGCGACACCTACGACCTCCGCGTGCTCGGGATCGAGGCCGCACGGGACCGCTGCGAGCGCCTGTGCGCCGCGGGCTACAACGTGGTCGAGGGTGATGCCACCGACCCGGAGCTGTGGTCGGCGGAGTCCTTCCAGCACACCTCGCTGGTGCTGCTCGCGATGCCCTTCCACGGCAGCAACATCGCCGTCCTCGGCCGGCTCCGCGACAGCGGCTACACCGGCACCGTCGCCGTCGTCGCGCAGTTCGACGAGGACCTCGAGCAGGCGACCGAGCAGGGAGCCGACACCGGTTTCCAGATGTACGACGGCGCCGGCGCCGAGCTCGCCGACCGCGCCGTCGCCCTCATCGCGGACCGGCTGCGGACACCACCCACGGACGAGTGAGGCCCCCGGGGCCGGTGCGACGTGCGTCGTACCAGCCCCGGGAACCCCGTGGCGCTCAGATGTCGGTGGCGATGATCTTGTCGATGTTGCGCTCGGCCAGGGCCGTGATCGTGACGAACGGGTTCACGGTCGTGTTGCCGCCGATCAGCGCGCCGTCGATGACGTAGAGGCCGGGGTAGCCGGGCAGGCGACCGTAGTTGTCGGTGGCCTTGTTGAGCACGGCGCCGCCGAGCGGGTGGTAGGTGAGGCCGTCCTGCCAGACCTTGTAGGCGCCGAAGAGGTCGGTGCGGTAGATCGTGCCTTCCTTGCTGTTGATCTTGTCGAAGATCGTCTTGGCCATGGCGATCGAGTCCTGCTTCCAGGCGGTCTGCCAGGACAGGTCGACCTTGTTGGCGGCGGCGTTCCAGGTGAATTCCGCACGCCGGGTGGTGTTGGTGATGGACAGGTAGAGCGAGGCGTAGGTCTCGATGCCGGTGGGCAGCGGCGCGACCTCCGCGAAGGCGCCGCCGGCGTCCCAGTTGTCGATGCCCGAGCAGGGGATCGTGGACTGCAGGGTGCCCGTGGAGTCCCACATGTGGTTGGCGCGGCCGCACATGACGTTGCCGTTCTCGCCCCAGCCCTTGCCGGTCTCGTTGTTCAGCGCGGGGAGTGCGCCCGTGGCCTTGAGCTTGACCAGGAGCTTGCTCGTCCCGACGCTGCCTGCGGCGAAGAAGACCTTGGCCGCGGTGACGGTCTTGGTGGCGACCACGTCGCCCGAGGTGTTGATCTGTTCGATCGTCACGGTGTAGCCGCCGCCCGCAGCCGGAGTCACCGAGGTCACCCGGTGCAGCGCGGAGACGTTGACCCGTCCGGTGGCGAGCGCCGAGGCGAGGTAGGTCTGGACGAGCGACTTCTTGCCGTGGTCGTTGCCGTACATGACCTGGCCGTCCAGTGCCGAGCGGGTGACCGTTCCGGCTTGCTCGGCCTTCATGTAGTTCCAGTCGTAGGTGTCGGGGACGAAGGTCCACGCGAAGCCCGATCGCTGGGCGTGCTTGCGGCCGACGCGGGAGTACTTGTAGCACTCGGCCGTCTCGAACCAGGCCGGGTCGATGGAGCCGACGCCGAGGGCGGCATTGGCCCGCGGGTAGTAGGTGGTGTACATCTCGGCGGCGTCGACCGACGGGAGGATCGAGGAGAAGCGGGACTGCTTCGGAGTCACGGCCATGCCGCCGTTGACGAGCGATCCGCCACCCACGCCGCGGCCCTGGTACACCGTGATGCCGGCGAACTCCTCGGCGTCGAGCACGCCGGTGTACTTCGTGATGGTCGAGTCGATCGGGAAGCCGAAGAAGTTGCTCACGGGCGCCTTCGACTTCGTGCGGAGCCAGTAGGCCCGCTGGTCGGGGGAGGTCACCTTGGCGAAGATCTTGCCGTCGGAGCCGGGGGTGGTCCACGACATGCCCATCTCGATCATCTCGACCGGCACCCCGGCCTGGGCGAGCCGCAGGGCGGCCACCGCGCCGCCGTACCCGGTGCCGATGACCAGGGCGGGCACCGTGGCACCGTTGCCGATCGCTGCCGCGGCGGGTGCGGCCGTGAGTGCGGGCAGGCCCGCGGCCGCGGCGCCGAGCGCGGTGCCGGAGCCGGCCAGGAAGCCGCGTCGGGAGAACCGTGCGCGTCCGAGCTCCTGGGGGATGACGTCGTTCATGTGTGACCTGCCTCACAGTGGGGGGATGTGGAACAGGTTCTACATGTTCTGGTGAGGGTTCGTCACCACCTACTGGTGGGTAATGCGTGGCGTCGAGCGACCTCAGCGCGTCGGGCGCCGCCACAACTGCCAGCACCAGGCCATGCAGATGGCCCAGGCGGCGAGCACGACGAGGTCGTCGAGGTGGAGGCCGTGGGTCTCGGTGACCACCCAGATCACCGGGCCCGAGATCCGCGAGCTGCCGGCGACCGCCATGAGGGTGTGAGCTGGTCCGGGCGTTCGAGGAGGTCGACGGACAGCCGTTGCCGGTCATCGACGCCCCGCGCCGTCCCGGTGACTCGGTCGGTGCCTACACCCGCAGCGACAAGGCTGCGAGGCTCCTCGACTGGTCCACGGAGTTCACCGTGGCCGAGGGGATCGCGCACACGCTGGCGTGGTTCGACCGTCGGGGGGAGACCCTTCCGGACCTCGCCGGATGAGCCGGACGGGCCGGAGGAGCCGTCTGGACGGGGTCGGGTGACGTCGGTCGTGGGGCACCGTGAGAAGGCTGGAAAAAAGTCACCGGCCGCCGGGATCAGGACGCCCTCCCGGCTGCACTGGTGGGACATGCGCAACCAGCAGGTCCTCGACGCTCCGCCGATGCGGGCGGTGGTCCCGACGACCCTCAGCGCGGTGATGACCGCGAGCCTGTTCGGCGAGCCGGTCCGCGGACGCGTGCTGCTCGCGGTCGGTGACCAGTGGGTGGAGGAGCTCCTGACGATGCTCCCGTTCGCGGAGCGCCATGTCGGCGACGTCCACTTCGTGCCGACCTCCGACGGCCCCGGGCTCCGGCCCTGCAGCATGGGCCTCCTGGTCCTCGACCCGGCGCTCGCGCGGCTCGAGTCGCTCCGCCCGGCGCTGGTCCGTGGCGGGGCGCTCGCCGAGATCGGCGCCGACGGCAGGGTTCGCTGGACCAAGGACACCGCGGTGCCACGGGAGATCGGTCGTCTGCGGGGCGGCCGGCGATGAGGCCGACGACGCGCACCGCAGCGCGGATCGCCCGTCCCGGCGTACGGGTGCTCGACGGGATCAGCCGCGCCGGCGCCCGACCACAGCCGCTCACCCTCCTCGGCTGGCACCGTCTGGGCCGCACCTCGGGGGACGGCCTGACCACGACCTTCGACGACTTCCGCCGCCACCTCGACGTCCTCGACGAGTGGGGCGCCACGGTCCTCCCGCTCGACACCGCGGTCGAGCTGATGGCGGCGGGCGAGCTGCCGCCCCGTGCGGTCGCGCTCACCTTCGACGACGGCTATGCGAGTGTCTCGGAGCAGGCCTGGCCGGAGCTCCGCAGGCGAGGACTGCCCGCCACAATGTTCGTCGTCAGCGGCTACCTCGACGGTCGGCGGACCTTCTCGTGGGACCGCAACGACAGCGACGTCGAGCGGATCCGCCTGGTCGAGCGGCCCGGTCTGATCGAGGCTGCCGCGGACGGCCTGGACATCGGCTCGCACACGGTCAGCCACCGGTGGTTGCGCCACCTCAACCCCCGCGAGATCGCGGTCGAGCTCGCCGCCTCCCGCGCCGGTCTCGAGGACGTCCTTCAGCGTCCGGTGCGCAGCTTCGCGTACCCGATGGGCGGCTGGACACCGGCGATCCGCGAGCAGGTCGCGGCCGCGGGCTACGACACCGCGATCACGGTGGACCGTGGGCGCAACGGCCAGTCCCACGACCCGCTCTCGCTGCGGCGCTGCTTCGCCTTCGACCGTCCCGACGACCTCCGGCTGCAGCTCGACGGCGGCTTCACCTGGGTCCGGCCCATCGACACCTTCCGGCAGCGTCGGGGTCCGCGGCTCTGAGCCGACCGTCCGCCCGGGTCGGGGTCCCGGCTGTGGTCGAGGCGTGCGGGTCGGGCTCCCGTTCGGCGCCCAGCATCCGCAGCAACCGTACGGCGTCGTGCGGTGCGTGGCCGCGGCCGTCGTTGTCGAGATGGACGTGGACGTCCTGGCCAGCACCGGCCCAGGCCCGACACCGGTCAGCCCACTCGCCGAGGAGTCGGTCGGAGTAACGGCTGCGGTAGAGCTCGGAGTGCCCGTGCAGGCGCACGTAACGGAAGGACGCGGTGTGGTGGTCGAGCAAGGGCCATGCGCCGGGCGAGTCGGAGGCGACCGTGGCCACGTCGTCGTCGGTGAGCAGCTGCGCAGCCTCGGGGCCGTCGAAGCTGGCGTGGCGGGGCTCGACGGCGTGACGCAGGGGCGCGTCGGGAGTGGGTGACTCGGTCACGGCCGCGGCCTCGGGGAGTCGGCCGTCGTGGTCCTTCGCGAGCTGCGCCGCCTCGCCGGCCGTCCGGGGCAGGGCCGCGAGGAAGTCGGCGAGCACGTCGGGACGCAGGACGGTGCGTGAGGGGAGCTGCCACAGCACCACGTCCAACCGCTCGCCGAGCGCGAGGACACCCGAGGCGAAGAAGTTGGCGAGTCCGGCGCGGGGATCGCGCAGCTGCTTCATGTGCGTGATGTAGCGGCTTCCCTTCACCGCGAAGCGGTGGTCCACGGGCACCAACTGGGCCCACCTGCGGAACGAGGCCGGCTGCTGGAGCCGGTAGAACGTCGCGTTCACCTCGGTCGCCGTCGTACGGGCCGCGACGAAGCGCAGCTCGTCGGCTGCCGGGAGGTCGCTCGGGTAGAAGTCGCCGTGCCACGAGCGGTAGGACCAGCCCGAGGTTCCGACGAGGTAGCGGCCGTGCGCCATGTCGGCTCCTCTGCTCGCGGTGTCGTCCTGTCCTGCAGTTCCCCGGATCGCAGTCGGCAACCGGCGTACTAGCCCGTCGGCAGGACCTGGCTGCGTGCGGCGCCCTCGGAGATGAGGAACTGCCCGGCGGTGTACGTCGCCATGACCGCGGCCTCCAGCCGGTGCGGCGGGTCGGACAGCAGGAAGGTCCGGCTCCCGAGCAGCGAGTCGGACAGCAGGAACAGCCCGGCGCCCGCCGCGGTCAGCAGCCGGGCGCTGCGGGGCAGGTCGGCCGAGAGGTGCTGGGCGCTCGCGACCATGCCGGACAGCACTGCCGAGTAGCCGAGGACGGTCGGACCGAGGGACCTGTCCTGCCGGGTCGCCGCGAGGGCCATCACCGGAGCCGAGGCCGCCCAGGCCCCGGACACGACGCGCACGGCCCGGTTGCCCCGGTGGGGAGCCTCGTCACGGTTGCGGGCGAACCCCGCGATGTAGGCGAGGTGACCGACGCCGAAGGACCCGGCGCCGGCGGCGAAGGACCGCGGTCCCTCGCCGAGCAGCAGTACGTCGCCCCCGAAGCCGGCTGCCTGGCCGAGCAGTGTCGTCGTGCGCAGGCTCGCTCCGTCCGCCCGGGGGTTCGTCGCCAGCGAGGCACCCAGCACCGGCATGAGCACCGGCTTCGTGAGGAAGCGGGCACGGTGTGCCCACGGGTGCGCCGAACCCGCCAGGGCCGTGTCGGTCGCGGCCAGGGCGGCATAGGCGAGCTTCCACTTCGTCGACGTACGCACGTCGGCAATCTAGATGCTGCGCGGCCCGCCCGGGCCCACTCAGGTCAGGGCGAGCTGGGCCCGGGTCGGGACGTAGGGCTCGACGAGCAGCCGCATGCCTGCCTCGCGCGGCGTGCGGTTGGCCTTGCGACCGTTGCACGGACCGCAGGCGGCGACCGTGTTGAGCCACGACCAGGCGCCGCCCCGGCTCTGGGGGAGCAGGTGGTCGATGGTGGTGGCGTGGCGCCCGCAGTAGGCGCAGTGGTGGCGGTCCCGCTTGAGGACGCCGGAGCGGGAGTAGCCCGCCGGGCGGTACATCCACTTGGCGGCGACGTACCGGATCAGCCGGATCACCCGCGGCCACGGGTGCGGCCCGACCATCCGGTCCTCGTGGGCCTCCTCCACCGTCGCGACCTCGCGGAAGAGCATCCGCACGGCGTGCTGGAAGGTCACCGTGCCGAGGGGTTCGTAGGAGGCGTTGAGCAGCATGACGGTCGTCATCGCGGGTCTCGCCTCCTCGGGGTGGTGCTCTGCGTGGTGCGGGCTGCACTCCTGTCTGAGAGATGCGTAGTCGCCGGGTGTTTCCGGTCGGCCACGAGGGCGTGAAATGCAGAAGGCCACTGCTGCAGCCCTGTTCGACGGTACGCCGACGGGGGCATCCCTGCCCACCGATTTCCGGTGCGGCGCAGATCGCTTGTAACTACGTGTTCGTGTTCAGATCCGCCTGTCACAGCACCCGGGTAGGTGCCACAGCACCCGGGCAGATGCCAGCGAGGGGGTGGCGTCCTCCCGCTCGCGCCGCTGGGCACCCGGCTGTTCGGGCGAGTGGCTACCCGGGTGCTGTGGCACCTACCCGGGCGTTGTGACGTGCCATTTGGTGCATGGACACGTAGTTACAAGCGAGATCAGGTGCTGAGGTGGGGTGCGAGCTCCAGCGCGAGGTGCAGGCGCAGGCGGTCCTGGCCGCGGGACAGGTCGAGGCCGGCGGCCTTCTCGACCTGCGCGAGCCGGTGGTAGACGGTCTGCCGGTGCACGGCGAGCCGGTCGGCGGTGCGCGAGGCGCTGCCGGCCTCGTCCAGCCAGGTGCGGGCGGTCGCGATGGCGTCGGCCGAGGCAGTGGCGAGCAGGTGCTCGATCCCCGGAGGGACGGCGGCGGCCCGGAGGTCGTCGTCGCGGGCGACGCCGAGCAGGGCCAGCGGGCCGAGCCGGTCCCAGCGGACGACCACGCCGGGCGGACGGGTCCGCGCGACGCGCAGGCCGACCCGGGCGCCGCGGTAGGCCGTGGGCAGTGCGTCGATCCCGTCGACGACCGGGCCGACGGCGGCGTGGGTGTGGTCGTCGAGGCTGGCCAGCCGGCGGCCGATCCCGAGTGCGTCGAGGAGGTCGCCCAGGTCCTGGGCGCCGGCGATCAGGTCGGCGCGGACCGCGGCCGCGACCGTGCCGGGACCACTCCGCACCCAGAACACCCCGGCGCGTGAGGGCCGGCTGGAGATCTGGTCCAGCAGCTCGGGCCGCTCGAGCAGCGCGCAGGTGAGCGGCTCGGCGAGGTCGAGCCCGGACGCACGGGCCAGGTCGAGCGCCGACTCGCGGGCGGCGAGCTGGCCACCCTCGACGAGGTCGCGGAACACGGCGTCACGATGGGCCTGGCGTCGTTCGGCCACGCCCAGCAACCGGGCGGCGGCCTCGGCGATCCGGCTCGCCTCGGGCCAGGTCGCGGGATCGATCCGTTCCTCGGGGTCCAGCAGCCAGAAGTACCCGTGGACCCGGCCGAGGTGGCGGGCCGGGACGCAGAGTCGCGCGACGATCCCCAGTCCGGGGTCTCCGGGGGTGCGCAGCGGACCGTCGGACTGCTCGATGCCCTGCGCCCGGAACCATGCCCGGACCTCCTCGCTCGAGCGGCGCTGCAGGATCGAGCGCTGCCGGATGCTGTCGACCGCGTCGTCGGCGCGGTGGTCGGAGAAGGCGATCAGCCGGAAGTCGGGGTCCTCCAGCGTGCACGGTGCATCGGTCAGGCGGGCCAGGTCCTCGACCAGGTCATCGAGCGATGTCACCAGACAAGCGTCACACAATCTGCCGCGGAATCGATGACAGATGTCGATGGGCCCCGGCGTCGCGCGCTCCTACGGTGAAGACATGCTCAGCCAGACCCTGAACCGTGCCTCGCGCAGTGTCCGCGCCCGCCGCGCGGTCGAGTCACTGCCGATCACCCGCAACGTCGTCAACCGCTTCGTGGCCGGTGAGACGACCAGCGACGCAGTGGACGCCTCGGTCGGCCTGCTCGCCCGGGGCCGGTCCATCACGATCGACGTGCTCGGGGAGGACGTCACCGACCTGGCTGGTGCTCGCGCGACCCGCGACGGCTATCTCGCGCTGCTGGCCGCGCTCGGCGAGGCCGGTTGTGCGGCCGGTGCCGACGTCTCGGTCAAGCTCTCTGCTGTCGGCCAGGCGCTGGCGTCCGGCGAGGAGGTCGCCACCGCTCACGCGCGTGAGATCTGTGCGGCCGCCGGGGCCGTCGGCGCGACCGTGACCCTCGACATGGAGGACCACACCACGACGGACTCCACCCTGGCGATCGGCACGCTCCTCCGCGCCGAGCACCCGTGGGTCGGCAACGTGCTCCAGTCCAACCTGCTCCGGACACCGGGCGACATCACCGACCTGGCCGGGGCCGGCGTCCGGATCCGCCTGGTCAAGGGCGCCTACCGCGAGCCCTCCGGGGTCGCGCTGCCGCGCAAGGCCGACGTCGACCATGCCTACGGCCGGGCGATCGACGCCCTGATGACCTCGCCCTGCTACCCGATGATCGCCACCCACGACCAGGAGATGCTCGCCCGCGCCGTCGCACGAGCCGCCGAGGCCGGCCGGGAGGCCGGCGACTGGGAGACCCAGATGTTGTACGGCGTCCGGACCGACCTGCAGCAGCAGACCGTCGACGCCGGACTGCAGATGCGGGTCTACCTCCCGTTCGGGACGGACTGGTACGGGTACTTCATGCGCCGACTCGCAGAGCGCCCCGCCAACGTCGCCTTCTTCGTCCGGGCCCTCGCCCACCGCTGAACCACCGCAGCACCGCAGCCCCGAATCGCCGCAGCCCCGCCGTCGTACCCGAGAGGAACCGTCATGGACGCCGTCACCACCCCGCCCACCCCGGTCAACGAGCCCAACCTGACCTACGCACCGGGGTCGGCCGAGCGGGACGCGCTCGCCGCGGAGATCTCCGCGATGGACGGGACCACCCGTCAGCTCGACGCGCACATCGGCGGCGAGTGGGTGGCCGGTGGCGGCGAGGAGATCGCCGTCGTGCAGCCGCACGCGCACCAGAAGGTGCTGGGCGTGCTCCGCAACAGCACCACTGCCGACGCCGAGGCAGCGATCGCCGCAGCCAGGGAGGCGGCGCCCGCCTGGCGCGCGCTGCCGTACGACGAGCGTGCGGCGGTGCTGCTGCGTGCGGCCGAGCTGCTGGCCGGTCCCTGGCGCCAGCGGCTGAACGCCGCGACGGTGCTCGGTCAGTCGAAGACGTCCTTCCAGGCCGAGATCGACGCCGCCTGCGAGCTGATCGACTTCTGGCGCTTCAATGCGCACTTCGGCCGCCAGATCCTGGCTGACCAGCCCATCGCCAACAGCACCGGCGTGTGGAACCGCACGGACCACCGACCCCTCGAGGGCTTCGTCTACGCGATCACGCCGTTCAACTTCACCGCGATCGCCGGCAACCTGCCCACCGCGCCGGCGCTGATGGGCAACACCGTCATCTGGAAGCCGTCGCCGACCCAGCAGGTCGCGGCCTCGCTCACCATGGAGCTCCTCACCGAGGCGGGCCTGCCGCCCGGGGTGATCAACATGCTGCCCGGCGACGGACTCGACGTCTCCGAGGTCGCGCTCGCCCACCCCGACCTGGCGGGCATCCACTTCACCGGCTCCACGCCGACCTTCCAGAAGCTCTGGCACACGGTGGGCACCAACCTCCCGTCGTACCGCACCTATCCGCGACTGGTCGGTGAGACCGGCGGCAAGGACTTCGTCATCGCGCACCCCAGTGCCGATCCCGACGTGCTGCGGACCGCGTTGATCCGCGGCGCCTTCGAGTTCTCCGGCCAGAAGTGCTCGGCCGCCTCCCGCGCCTACGTGCCGCGCTCCCTGTGGGAGCGGATGGGCGATGACCTCGTCGCGCAGACCGACGCTCTCCCGATCGGTGACCCCACCGACTTCGCGAACTTCACCGGCGCCGTCATCGATGCGCGGGCGTTCGCCAGGCACGAGGCGGCGATCGAGCGCGCCAAGGCCACGCCCGGGCTGGAGATCGTGGCCGGTGGCAGCGTCGACGACAGCGTCGGATGGTTCGTGCGCCCCACGATCGTGCTCGCCGACGACCCGGCGGACGAGATGTTCTCCACCGAGTACTTCGGCCCGATCCTCGTCGTGCACGTGTACGACGACCGCGCCTCCGGTGCGTTCGAGACGATCGTGCGGCAGGCGGAGTCGGCGGCGCCGTACGCCCTCACCGGCTCGATCCTCGCCACCGATCGCCGCGTCATCGACTGGGCCAGCAACGAGCTCCGCTTCGCCGCGGGCAACTTCTACGTCAACGACAAGCCGACCGGAGCGGTCGTCGGTCAGCAGCCGTTCGGCGGCGGTCGCGCGTCGGGCACCAACGACAAGGCCGGCTCGCCGCTCAACCTGCTGCGCTGGACCTCGCCGCGCTCGATCAAGGAGACGCTGGTCCCGCCGACCGATCACCGGCACCCGCACATGGGGTGACAGCGTCGTAGTGTGCTGACACGGACGTCAGCGTTCGTCGAGCGCGCAGTAGGTCACCTCACAGGTGTCGGTGTGGCGGGTGCAGTGGGTGATGGTCGCTCCGCTGCTGCGCAGTCGGGCGAGAACCCGGGCCAGCTCGTCGATGGTGACGGTGATGGTCTGCCAGGTCATGGTGCTCACCTCCTCGGCCCATCGCTCACCAGGTGCAACAGCTCGTTGCGCAGGGCGAGCCGGAGGTCGGCGGCACTCGGGTGGACGCCGCTTCCCGTCGGGATCGTCGCGGCAACGGTGGTGGTCATGTCATCACCATGCGCCGGCGACGTACGTGCCGGCATCTGTGGCACTACCTATGCCATTACGCATTTCCTTCCGGCCGGCACGCGTAGGCGCTCAGCGCGAGAAGCGCGTGTACGTCGCCATCCGCACCGTGCGGGACTCGGTCCGCGCGTCGTTGCCGCCCTGCTGCATCCAGCGCCAGCCGCGGCCGAACCAGAGGTAGCCGTCGACGTACTGCAGTGCCTGACGGCGCAGTGTGGGCTGGTCGGTGCCGAGGCCCAGCTTGGCGGCCTCGGGGCCGACGGGATTCCAGGTCGGGCGGTGGCCGATGGTCTGGCACACCCGCTCGGAGCGGGAGCCACAGGTGGGGGTGTTGTCGAACTGGTAGTACTCGTTGCCGGTGGAGCGGTAGAGGCTGCCCCAGCGGGCGTTCCACTGGCTCCACGTGAACGGCGTGCCGTTGTCGGCGGTGTCGATGACGGCACGCTTGCCGCGGATCCCGGCCTTGGTCAGCGCGGCGGAGAGCCGGGCGGCGAAGGCGACGTTGGAGGCGACCGAGTCGTAGTGGGTGGCGCCGAGGGCGAAGCCGCGGACGTACTGGATGCCGCTGGCCCGCAGCAACCGGACCGCCTCGTCGAGGTGCAACCAGTCCGCCGAACCTGCGTCGAGGTAGATCGACTCGCGGCGCAGGACCGTGGAGAGGTACTTCGCCGCCCACGCCGTCATCTTCATCCGCGTGCCCGGTGTCGGGTCCGGCATGGTGCGCCCGTCGTTGCCGTGGTTGGCGGAGATCGCGAGGTCCGGCTCGAGGACGATCGCCACGCGGGCGGTGCCGATGCCGAGGGCGATCTGCTTGATCCACGACTGGTAGCGCGCCATCGACCAGGACATCGCCGGCCGCTTGCCGCGCACGACCTCGCCGTCGGGCCAGAGCCCGAAGATCGACAGCTGCACCAGTGCATCGGGGTCGCCGCGCTGCGCGTCCTTGACGTACGCCGTCACGGAGCGCCGCACGGTGTCGACGTTGCACGAACCGCAGTTGGCGAACCACCGCGCCCGCGGCGTCAGCGCGACCCGTCCGAGGACTGCCTTGCGGCTGGGGTTGGTCTCGGCGAGGTAGTTGAGCAGCTCGGGGTTCGCCCTGGTGGCGATCGTCGAGTGCTGCCACCGCCCGGGCTTCGCGAGCGGGTTCGACGGATTCAGCTCGGGTGCTGTGGCGCCGGCCGTGGCGAAGGACAGCACCGCCGCCACGAGCAGCAGCGCGACCAGGAGGAGACGATGACGCATCTCCTCCTGATCGGTTGGCGGCCTGCGGACCTGAGCGGGCGGCTCAGGACACCGGACCCTCGCCGAGGGTGACGAGTGCCGAGCGACGCTCGCCCGACGACGTGGTCCAGCTGATCCGCACCCGGTCGCCGGCAGCGTGGGCGGCGATCGCGGCACGGAGCTCGTCGGCCGTGCCGACGGCGGTGTCGTCGACGGCCGTGACGGTGTCCCCGGCGACGAGGCCGGTGCCTTCGGCGGCGGTGCCGTCGATGACCTGGGCGACCAGCGGAGTGGTCGCGTCCGGTGAGAGACCGACGCCCAGGTAGCCGTCGTACCCCAGGGTGACGTCGCCGCTGGCGGTGCCTGACTCGATCTGCTCGACGATCGCCTCCACGGTGGTGATCGCGATGGCGTAGCCGATGACGTCGCGGTTGCCGGTGGACGCGGCGACGTTCATGCCGACGACGTCCCCGTCGTCGTCGAGCACTGCGCCTCCGGAGTCGCCGGGGACGATGTAGGCGTCGAGCTTGATCAGGTCGGTCAGCCGGGCGGCGCTGCCGTCGGTGGACTGCACGGTGATGTCCTGGCCGAGGGCGGTGACGGTGCCGGGGGAAGCCGTCAGCGTTCCTCCGTCGCCGCCGGCGTCCCCCACGGCGACGATCTCGTCGCCGACCGCGGCAGCGTCCTCGGACAGGTCGACCGGCGTGAGGCCGCTGGCTCCCTCGAGTTGCAGGACTGCCACATCGGCCACGGCGTCCCCGCCGACGTACCTCGCGGTGTAGGTCTCGCCGGTCGACACCACCGTGACCTCCAGCGAGGTCGCGCCGGCGACGACGTGGTGGTTGGTCACGATGGTGCCGTCGGAGTCGAGGACCAGCCCGGTCCCGGCGCCGCTGCCGTTGGTGAGGGTCGAGGCGATCTGCACGATCCCCTCCGACTCCTCGTCGGTCGCGTCGGCCGCCGTCTCCGTCGACGTCTCGGCGGGCGCCGTCCCGGCGCCGGGGGAGAGGCCGGGTCCGCGCTGCTGGTACGGCGTCTGGTCGGTCGAGTCGGTGGGGTCGGTCGGGTCGTCGGTGTCCTGGGCTGCGGTCGAGGGGGTGGAGGCCGCGGCGCCGAAGCTGCCCGCCTCCTTCGCGTCCAGGAGCTGCAGCGCGACGGCTGCGCTGGCGGCGCCCGATCCGACGAGCAGCACGGAGGCGGCGGTGCCGGCGAGGACGAGGTGGCGGGTGCGGGTCGGGGTGCGGCTGCTCATGTGATCGAGGTTGCGCCGCGAGTCTGTGCGTTGGATGTGTGGCGACCAAGGACTGCCCACGAAACCGGCTGGCTCGGGCGTAGATTGAGATCGTGGCCAGCTCGAGGGCGTCCGCTCCCGTGACGCAGGAGGTGCGGTTCTGTCGCGCCGACGACGGGGTGCGCATCGCCTGGGCGCGGCACGGTTCCGGCCCGCCGTTGCTGGTCGTCTCCTGCTGGCTCAGCCACCTGCAGCACGACTGGCAGAGCCCGGTGTGGCGGCACTTCCTCGATGATCTCGGCGACATCGCCACGGTCCTGAGGTACGACGAACGCGGGTTCGGGCTGTCCGAGTGGGAGGTCTCCGACTTCTCGCTCGCCCGCCGGGTCGCGGACCTCGAGGCACTGGTCGCGGCGACCGGGCTGGATCGCTTCGCGGTGCTGGGCATGTCGGGCGGCGCGCCGGTTGCGCTGGCCTACGCCCACGCGCATCCCGAGCGGGTGACCCGGCTGGTGCTCTACGGAGGCATGGCCGGCGGCGGCCTCGCGCAGGAGGACTCGGCCGCGGAGGAGGCGTTCCTGGCGATGATCAAGGCGGGCTGGGCACGACCGGATCCCTTGTTCCGCCGGGTGTTCACGAACGCCTTCATCCCGGATGCGTCCGAGGAGCAGATGGAGTGGATGGACGAGTTGCAGCGCACCTCGACCAACACAGACAACGCCGTCTGCAGCCGCATCGCCCGTCACGAGGTCGACGTGCGGGACCTGCTGCCCGGGATCACGGTGCCCACGCTCGTCACCCACGCCGAGGGCGACCGGGTCGCTCCCGACTGGGGCACCCGTCTCGCGACCGCGATCCCCGACGCGCGCCTGGTGATGCTGGAGTCGCGCAACCACGTGCTGCTCGCCGATGAACCCGCCTGGCCGGTCTTCCTGCACGAGGTCGAGGCCTTCCTGGCCGAGGACCGCGCCGGCGTGCCCGTGTCCAACCTGTCCGCCCGTGAGCGCGAGATCCTCGCGCTGGCGGCGGAAGGCCTCGACAACTCGGCGATCGCCGAGCGGCTGACCCTGAGTGTGCGGACCGTCGAGCGGCACTTCCAGAACATCTATCTCAAGCTCGGGCTCTCCGGCCGCACGGCGCGTGCCGCAGCAGTGGCACGCGCGCTGACCTGACCGTCGGGGCGTGCGTTGGTCGAGGAGGTCGCGCAGCGTCCGTCGGTCCGTTGGTCGAGGAGGTCGCGCAGCGACCGTCTCGAGACCTGGTGGGTTGGTGCCGGGT
>NZ_LMIA01000014.1:37186-38343 GCF_001428565.1 Nocardioides sp. Root190
CTCGAGACCTGGTGGGTTGGTGCCGGGTCTTGCCCACAGGTAGGTGGGTGCATCGTGGCCAGGGGTCTCGAGACGGCCGCGGGCGGCCTCCTCGACCACCGGCGGCCGCGGGCGGCCTCCTCGACCCCGGCTGGATGAGGGGGTCGGTGCGTGCCTGTACCCCGCCGATGGTGCTCACTCGGCGGGGTGCAGCGGTTGTCAGGGCTCGCGTGATCGGGGTGGGTCGAGTGCTCTGGTGCCGCCGGGTCCGACGAGGAAGAGGCGTCCGTGGGGGCTGGTCCAGAGGAAGTGCCCGGGGGTGAGACTCAGGTAGCGCCATTCGCTGAAGGTCTTGGCGCGGTGATGTCGTCTGCAGAGCGGGTGGAGGTTGCAGGGGCAGGTGGGTCCGCCCTTGTTGTGGGGGATCTCGTGGTCGATGTCGCACTTGACGGCTGGTGTCGTGCAGTTCGGGAAGCTGCAGGTGTGGCGCCGCGACCGGACCCTGTGTTTGTGGCGGTCGGGGATCTCGTAGGAGTCCACGGGGATGCAGTCCGCCAGGTTGATCACCGGGCGGACGACGATCGAGGTGGTCTCCCGTGAGCGGAGCCACTCCTTGATCTGTGCGGTGGTGACGGGCTTGTCGCCCCACCTGCCGACCGGGTTCTCACCTCGCAGCGTGCCGTCGGTGATGTGGAGGTCCATCACGACCTTGCGACCGGCGGAGCGGACGGTGACCTCACCGGTGTCCTCGTCGGTGGTCANTCGCAGCGTGCCGTCGGTGATGTGGAGGTCCATCACGACCTTGCGACCGGCGGAGCGGACGGTGACCTCACCGGTGTCCTCGTCGGTGGTCAGCAGGTCCAGGGCCAGGTCACGACGCGCGATCGCACCCACCGCTTGGGCTCGTCGGGCGTCGAGGGACCCCTCGTCCCCGAGACGTCCCCTCACCTCTGCCTCACGGGCGATGGCCTGGTTGAAGTCATGTCCGTCCGCAACGTCGACGACAGCGGTGATGAGGGCGTTGCCGTGCTCGTCGACCTCGGAGATCTCGCAGAACCGGTGCTCCTGGGCTTTCTTGTGCTCGGCCTCGGCTCGTTCGGGGTCGAACCGGATGATCGCTTCGGTGATGAGTCGGTCGAGCTGCGCCCAGCTCACGTCGGCGACGGCGGCGAGTTGGC
>NZ_LMIA01000014.1:38428-205365 GCF_001428565.1 Nocardioides sp. Root190
GCCGATCCACTCATCGATCTCGAGCTGGTGTCGGCCCTTCACATTGGCACCGAGCTCGGTCAACAGCTCACCGACCGAGCAGCCGTCGTAGCGGCCGATCAGTGCGGTGGAAGCGGTCCCGAGATCCATACCCATATTGGATCACGACCCACCGACACAACCACCGGCAGGCGGGAAGCCCGGTGGTCGAGGAGGTCGCGCAGCGACCGTCTCGAGACCAGGTGAGTCGATGCCGGAACTGGCCCGTGGACACCCAGGTGCACCGTGGCGGGTGGTCTCGAGACGGCCGCGGGCGGCCTCCTCGACCAACGGTGGCTGTCCGCCGTACCCACTCGTTGCTGCTCCTACGGAACGAGACCACCGACCGACTGCAGTCCGGGTCGGCGGCGTCCCCGTTGGTCGAGGAGGTCGCGCAGCGACCGTCTCGAGACCTGGTGRGTYGGTGCCGGGTCTTGCCCACAGGTAGGTGGGTGCATCGTGGCCAGGGGTCTCGAGACGGCCGCGGGCGGCCTCCTCGACCANCTCGAGACCTGGTGGGTTGGTGCCGGGTCTTGCCCACAGGTAGGTGGGTGCATCGTGGCCAGGGGTCTCGAGACGGCCGCGGGCGGCCTCCTCGACCAACGGGTGAGGGGTGTCCGTTGGTCGAGGAGGTCGCGCAGCGACCGTCTCGAGACCTGGCGGGTTGGTGCCGGGTCTTGTACGGGTAGGTGGGTGCATCGTGGCCAGGGGTCTCGAGACGGCCGCGGGCGGCCTCCTCGACCAACGGGGCCGCGGGCGGCCTCCTCGACCAGCGGCGGTGACGGCGTACGCGTACGCGCCGCTCGCCAGTCCTGCGCACCTTTGCGCGTGAGCGCGGACGCGCGACGGGGCTGCGAATTCCTACCTTCGAGACATCGGCGGAACCACCGCCCGCACCCGAAGGAGATCGTCATGTCGAACAAGGCAGTAGTCAGCCTGGCCACCGGGATGGAGGACCCCGAGCGGGTCACCGTCGCGTTCCTCGTCGCGCTCGGCGCGGCCGAGCAGGGCCGGCCCACCTTGATGTTCCTGACCAAGGAGGCCGTCCGGCTCGCCGTCCCCGGCGTCGGCGTCGGGAAGGCCTGTGAGGGGTGTCCGCCGCTGCCCGAGCTGCTCGCCCGCTACGAGGCCGCGGGCGGGAAGTACCTCGTGTGCCCCCTGTGCTTCAACGCCAAGGCGCTCGACCCGGAGAACCTGATCGGGAGCGCCGAGATCGGCGGGACGATCCCGATGTGGCAGTGGATCGGTGACGAGGGCGCGACCAGCTTCAGCTACTGATCGCGCGACATCTCGGGGATCGGCGTGAGCAACGGCTCCCCGGCCAGCCAGGCCGCGAGGTTGTCGAGGGTGAGGGTCCGCATCGCGGCCCGGGTCTCCTCGGTGGCGGAGCCGACGTGGGGGAGGAGCACCACGTTGTCGAGCGCGACCAGCGCCTTCGGCACGTGGGGCTCGTCCGCGAAGACGTCCAGCCCCGCGGCGCCCAGGCGTGCATCGGTGAGTGCCGCGAGGAGGGCGTCCTCGTCGACGACGGAGCCACGCGCGACGTTGACCAGGACGCCGTCCGGGCCGAGCGCGTCCAGCACCGGCCGGTCGACGAGCCCTGCTGTGGCCGGGCCTCCCGGCACGATCACGATCAGGTTGTCGACGGCGTCGGCGAGCCCGACCGCGGTCTGGTGGTAGGCGTAGGGGACACCGGGCACCTCGTGGCGGCTGTGATAGCTGACCTCGCAGCCGAGTGCCTCGAGCAGACCCGCGATGGTGCGCCCGATCCGGCCGAGTCCGAGGACGCCGACCTGGCTGCCGGAGACCTGACCGGTCAGCGGGAAGGACCCGTCCGCCCAGTGTCCGTCGCGGATGAAGCGGTCCGCGGCGACGAACCTGCGCCGGGTCGCGATCAGCAGCCCCAGCGCCGTCTCCGCGACCGCGGCGTCGAGGACGTCGGGCGTGTGGCTGACCGCGATCCCGCGGGCGAGGGCGGCGGGCACGTCGATGTTGTCGTAGCCGACGCCCTGGTTGGCGATCATGGCGAGGTTCGGCAGTGCGGCGATCAGGTCGGCGTCGACGCGGCCGGAGTTGGAGCAGACGATCGCGACGACCTCGGAGCCGTGGGCCGTGAGGAAGTCGGCGCGCCCCTCCTCCGGCAGGTCGAGGGCGTCGTACGACGCACCGACAGCGTCGTGCAGCTGCTGGCTGAACGGGGGGACCCGGAGGATGGTGCCGGTTCTCGTCACCCCGCCAGCCTAGGACGCGCCCTACGAGCCGCAGGCTGAGGTGACGTCGGTGACCGACACCCATGCGGGCAGCTGGCGCGGGTCCGGGGTGGGCAGGTGGTCGGGGCCGTAGGTCCAGCGCGGGCCGCGGGCGACCAGGTCCTCGATCGCGTCGGCGAGGCGGTCGACGTCGTCGCTGGAGGAGCCCAGTCCGAGGCTCGCCCGAACGGCCGTGGCACCGCCGGTGAGTCGCCGGAGCAGCGGGTGCGCGCAGAAGCGGCCGTCACGCACGCCGATCCCGTGCTCGGCGGAGAGGTACTGCGCGACGAGCTCGGCGCAGTGGCCCTCGACGGTGAACGTCGCGAGGGCGAGCACGTCGACCTCCCCGCGCCACAGCTGCAGGGTCCGGACCCCGTCGATGGCCTCCAGCCGGCCGATCAGCCGGTCGCGGAGATCCTCGTCGTGGCGCACCAGTGCGCCGTCCGGGAGAGCCGCGAGCACCTCGCAGGCAGCAGCGAGCGCGACCGCTCCGACGACATTGGGTGTCCCCGCCTCGTGGCGGGCCGGAGCAGCGCCCCACGTCACGGAGTCGGTGGTGACGTGGGTGACGGCGCCGCCGCCGGCGAGGTACGGGGGAGCGGCGTCGAGCCAGTCGCGACGTCCGACGAGCACGCCGGCGCCGTACGGCGCGAAGAGCTTGTGGCCCGAGAAGGCGAGGTAGTCGATGCCGAGCTCGGCGACGTGGATCCGGTGGTGGGGCACGAGCTGGGCGCCGTCGACGGCGATCCGGGCGCCGTGGCGGTGCGCGATCGCGACCAGCTCGGCCAACGGCAGGATCTCGCCGGTCACATTGGAGGCTCCCGTGACCGCCAGCAGCGCGGCGGGGGTCCGGGCGAGCTCGTGCTCGAGAGCCGCGAGAGTGGCGGCGACGGTGGGATGGGCGGGGACCGTACGGACCCCGTTGGCCCGCCAGGGCAGGAGATTCGCGTGGTGCTCGATGTCGAGGACGACCACGTCACCGGGCACTGCGCTCGCCAGCAGGTTCAGCGCGTCGGTGGTGTGTCGCACCACCTGGACGACGTCGTCGGGCCGGGCACCGACGAAGGCGCCGATCGTGCGGCGAGCCGTCTCGTAGGCCGCGGTGCTCACCGCAGAGGCGTACCCCGCGCCGCGGTGCACGCTCGAGTAGTGCGGAAGGAACTCGGCGACCCGGTCCGCGACCGCTTGGAGCGCGGGCGCGCTGGCGGCGATGTCGAGGTTCGCGTACGGCGTCGTCCCCCCGGTCACGAGGGGGACCGGTGCGCCGGCGCCGACCAAGCCGGCGAGTGGGTCGATGCGGCGGGTTCGGCGAGTGCGGTCGGTGCGGGTGCCTGCGGTCATGGAGTGTCCTCGGGTCGGGGACCCCGTGCCGGAGTCCGCGCTTGCCGACCTGCGGTGCGCAGGAGGCCGTGTCCTCACCCGGGGCACCCCACCGCGGAGGAGGGTTGCCGGCCAGCAAGCCGGGGCTTCGCACTGGCACTCGTGACAGGGCCGAACGCTACCAGATCACTCGACAATGAGCTCCCGGTCAGGCGGGACGACCCACCCGCAGCATCTCCTCGCGGCTGGCGACCTTGACCCGGGCCCGGCCGGCGGCCTCGCCGAGGGCGACCTCGTGCGCGTCGAGCAGCTCCCACGAGGTGTGCGTCGCCACGGCGACGTCACGCTCGGCGAAGTAGGCGTCCACGTCCTCGGGGCGACGCGCGGTCGCGGTCGGCACGGTGTCGGCGAGCAGGTGGCCGACGGTCTCGGCCGCGTCGCTCTTCGTGTGGCCGATCAGGCCGACCGGGCCGCGCTTGATCCAGCCGGTCACGAAGGTGCCGGGGATCGGGGTGCCATCCAGGTCGAGCACCCGGCCGCCGTCGTTCGGGATGACCGCGGCGCGGTCGTCGAAGGGGAGGCCCGGGAGGGCGGTGCTGCGGTAGCCGACGGCGCGGTAGACGCCCTGCACGTCCCAGTCGGTGAACTCGCCGGTGCCCACGACGTTGCCGTCGGCCTCGGGCGAGTGGGTGCGCTCGGTGCGCAGGCCGGTGACCCTGCCGTCGGCACCGGTGATCTCGACCGGCGCCTCGGCGAAGTGCAGGTGGATCCGGTGGTCCTTGCCCACCGGGTCGGCACCGACCCAGCTGGTCAGGGTGTTGAGCACCATCTTCTGCGCCTTGTGCTGCGCGATGTGCTCCATGCCGTGCTCGTCCACGTCGAAGCCCTCCGGGTGCACGATCACCTCGACGTTGGGCGAGTGGTTGAGCTCTCGCAGCTCCAGCGGCGAGAACTTCGCGTACGCCGGGCCGCGGCGGGCGAAGACGTGCACGTCGGTGATCGTCTTGGCCTGCAGGCCCTCGTGCACGTGGGCGGGAATGTCGGTCACCAGCATCTCGTCGCCGGTCTTGGCGAGGACCCGGGCGACGTCGAGCGCCACGTTGCCGACGCCCACGACGGCCACGCTGGTCGCGTCGAGGGGCCAGGTGGTGGGGGCGTCGGGGTGGGCGTCGTACCAGGACACGAAGTCGGCGGCGCCGTACGACAGCTCCTCGCCGGGGATGCCGAGATCGCGGTCGGCCATCGCGCCGGTCGAGATCACGACGGCGTCGTAGAACTCGCGGAGGTCCTCGAGCTTCACGTCGACGCCGTACTCGACGTTGCCGAGGAAGCGGACCTCGGGCTTCTCCAGCACGCGGTGGAGCGCCTTGATGATCTCCTTGATGCGGGGGTGGTCCGGAGCGACGCCGTACCGAACGAGCCCGAAGGGCGCCGGCAGGCGCTCGAGGATGTCGACGGAGACGTCGACGTCCGACTTGGTCAGGATGTCGGCCGCGTAGATGCCAGCCGGTCCGCCGCCCACGATCGCAACACGAAGAGTCATGGTGCAGAGTCTGCTGATCCACGGCGTCTCACAGAACGAGGTTGTGGTTGGGTGCTCACAAGATAGGCTTGTGAGCATGTTGGGTCCGTACGTCCCGGATCTCCGGGCTCTCGAGCTGCTCGTCGTCGTGTCCCGCACCGGCAGCCTGGGGGCTGCGGCGAGCGAGCTCGGCATCTCCCAGCAGGCCGCGTCGTCGCGGGTACGGACCATGGAGTCGCTCGTCGGTGAGCCGCTGGTGGCGCGGAGCAAGCGCGGCTCGGAGCTCACCCCGACCGGCGAGCTCGTCGTGCAGTGGGCGGATCGGGTGCTCGATGCCGCCCAGGAGCTGGATGCCGGCATCGCTTCGATCCGTTCGGACCGCCGCGGCCACCTGACCATCGCCGCCAGTCTGACGATCGCGGAGCACCTGCTGCCCGGGTGGCTGGTCGGACTCCGTGCCCAGCAGGCCCAGCTGGGACAGCAACCCACCGAGATCCGGATGACGGCGACCAACACCGAGCGCGTGACCGAGCTGGTCACCTCCGGGGAGGTGGCGCTGGGCTTCGTCGAGGGACCGGATGCCCCCAAGGGACTGCGCCGTCGTCTGGTCGGCACCGATGAGCTCGTGGTGGTCGTCGGCCCCACCCACCCCTGGGCGTCCCGCCCGCGCCGTCGGGTCACCGCCGCCACGTTGGCGGCCACGCCCCTCGTCGTACGGGAGGCCGGGTCGGGGACCAGGACCGTCCTGGAGCGGGCTCTCGCCGACATGCCGCAACCTCCGCCGATGCTGGAGCTGTCCAGCACGGCCTCGGTGCGCGCCGCCGTCGCAGCGGGGGCAGGTCCGGCTGCTGTCGGCGCCCACGCCGTCCGCGACGACCTCGCCACTGGCCGTCTGGTGCGGATCACCGTGGCCGGTCTGGACCTGACCCGCCGGCTGCACGCAGTGTGGCTCGGTGGCCCGCAACCCGCAGAGGGCCCCGCCCGCGAGCTCGTCGCCTGGGCCGCGCGGGGTGCGCGCGGCTGAGCGGCCCACCGACCGCGGGACCTCAGGTGTGGGCGGGGTGGCGCGCCGAGAGCCGGGCGATCGAGTCGTCGGTGCAGTCGGCCCAGAAGCCGCCGATCACGTCCTCGATCTGGGTGAAGGAGTCCGCGACGTAGAGGACGTCCTGGTAGTCGGTGATGTCGTAGACCTGACTGCCCATCTCGCCGATGTCGAGGGGGCGGATGGTCATCCCGCGGAACGCCTCGATCTCGCCGGGGGAGGAGAGGATGCCGGCGCCGTACGCCTTGAGGTCGCCTGCTTCCCAGAGGATCCCGAACTCGAGGGTGAACCAGAAGACCTTGCTGATGAACTCCAGCGCCTCGGTGGTGCGGACCCGGCGAGAGGCCTGGCCGGCGAGCTCGTAGAGGGCCGTGAAGCGCGGGTTGGCGAGGGTGTTTCCGTGGCCGACGACCTCGTGGAGGACGTCCGGCTCGGGGGTGTAGAGCGGCACGGAGTGGTGGCGGACGTACTGCGTCGACCAGAAGCCCTTGTCGGCGAGCGAGCCGTAGAAGTCGCGGAGCGGCACGAGGCCGGCGGCGGGCTGGTAGCGGTAGCCGGTCAGGGGGCGCAGCCACTCGCTGACCTCGGCCAGCTGCGGGATGTGGTCGATCGGCAGCTCGAGGGACTCCTTGCCGTCGAGGAACTCGCGGCAGGCGTGGGCGCGGTGCTTGGTCACCAGCGCCTCGCTGACCACGCGCCACACGCGGTGCTCGGCATCGGTGTACTCCGCGAGCGGAGCCGGCGTGCCGGGCCGCCAGTTGCTCGCGAGGGTGGCGAGGGCGTCGCGCCGGGCGCGGTACGCCGGGTCGGCGAAGCCTGGGTGGTCGTCGCCCAGGTGCACCTTGAGGGATCCGTCCTCGTCGGCGGTGACCGGGGCGAAGTGCTGCGCTTCCTCGAACATGGCCCAAGTCTGTGATCTGGTCCACCGAATTGCCAGCATCCTCAGACGAATGGCTCCGGTGGACCCGACCTGAGTGGCAGACTGTCCGACATGGATGCGACCGACCGTGCAATTCTGGACGTCCTGCGCACCGATGCCCGGACCTCGATCCGGGACGTCGCCACCCAGGTCGGAGTCAGCCGGGCGAGTGCCTACGCGCGGGTGAAGCGGATGACCGACGCCAAGGTGATCCGCAGGTTCACCATCGACGTCGACCACGTCGCGCTGGGGCTCGGGCTGGCGGCGTACGTCCACGTCCGGACCAAGCAGAACTCGTGGAAGTCATTCCGCAAGAAGGTCTGGGAGCTGGAGGAGGCTGCGCACGTCGCCCTCGTCACCGGCGACTTCGACTGCGTGATCCTGGTGCGGGCCCGCGACGCCGACCACCTGCGCGAGCTCGTGCTGGAGCGGATCCAGTCGTTGCCCGAGGTCGTCGCGACCCAGACGGTGCTGGTGTTCGAGGAGCACGTCGGTCCGTCCTGAGACCTGCGGCGCGCACGACTGGAACAGGTTCTAGTGTGGCGTCCGTGGACAGACTCGACGGACGTGTTGCTGTGGTGACCGGTGCGGGCAGCGGCATCGGTCGGGTGACGGCGCGCCGGTTGGCGGCGAAGGGCTGCGACGTCGCGCTCGTCGACCTCCGACCCGACGGGCTCGAGGAGACGGCACGGCTGGTCCGCGCCGAGGGGCGCCTGGCAAGCACCCACCTCGCCGACGTGTCGGACGCCGAGCGGATGGCTGCCCTGCCCGAGGAGGTGCTCGCCCTCCACGATGCCGTGCACGTCCTGGTCAACAACGCCGGAGTGACCTCGGTCGGTCCCTTCGCCGACGAGCGGCTCGAGGACATCCGTCTCCTGGTCGACGTCAACATCTGGGGCGTCGTTCACGGGTGCCGCACCTTCCTCCCCGTGCTGCGCGAGCAGGAGGAGGCCCACATCGTCAACGTGTCCAGCATCGCCGGGCTGCTCGGACTGCCGCACACGGCGACGTACGCGCTCACCAAGGGCGCGGTGAAGGCGTTCTCGGAGGCCTTGCGTGGCGAGCTCGCGGGGACCACGGTCGGTGTCAGCGTTATCTACCCCGGCACCCACCGCACCGCGATCGCCGCCACCGCGCGAGGCTCCGACGGCGCCCGCGTCGCGAAGCTGTCCCAGGGCCGGCTGGGCGTGCTGATGCCGCCGCCCTCGCTCGTCGCCCGCCGGATCGTCAAGGCGATCGAGAAGGACCAGGCCCGCGCCGTCGTCGGACCCGACGCCCGCGTGATCGACCTGGCCTCCCGGATCGCTCCCGGCCGCACCCGGTTGATCGGTCGGGTCACCGGGAGGCTGTCGGGTCACTGAGGCGGGCGTTCGCGGCACCATCGTGACGACGGCCACCGTCGTCCGTGGAGTGGCGGCCTACCGCTTCCGGTCGTGCTTCTCGAGGAACCCGTGGATCTCGACCCACGTCGTCTCGGGCGCCTTCGTCCCGGTGAGGACACCGAGGTGGCCGCCGGGGGCGAGGGGCAGCCGGACGTCGGTGGAGTTCGGCAGGAGCTCGCCGACGTGGTGGGCGGCAGCTGCTGGGACGAGGACGTCGGACTTTCCGGCGATGTTCATGACCGGCACCCTCACCGTGGCCAGGTCGACGAGGTGGTTGGGGCCCTGCACCTTGCCGGTGGCGAGCTCGTTGCGCAGCGCGAGGCGCTGGTAGACCTGCAGGGTCGCCCGCCCCGGGTAGGCCAGCATGTTGTTCATGATGTGATCGACCGCCTGGACCTGACCGAGGAACTCGCGGTCCTCGCGTCTCGACCACAGCGTGCGTGGCTTCTTCAGGTACGTCGGCAGGGCGGTCGCCTTGAAGCCGAGGCTCACGACCGGCGCCGGCACGGACCCGGCGACCTTGAGAGCACTGCCGACGATGCGACCACGTGTCACACGGCCAATCGCCTGCACCGGCCTGAGGATCGGCTGCTTGGAGAGGTCGAACGGACTGGCGACCATCGCGACCGTGCGGATGGGCAGGTCCTGGTGGACGGCTGCGGTCCCCAGCGACAGGAGCCCACCCATGCACCACCCGACCAGGTGCACGTCGCGGCCGCCGGCGTCCTCGGTCACCTTGCGGATCGCAGGCGGCAGGACGTCGTTGACGAAGTGCTCGATGCCGACCTTGCGGTCCACGCCCTTGAGCGGCCCGTAGTCGACGAGGTACGTCGGTCGGCCGCGGTTGACGAAGTCCTGGGCGAGCGAGAGCCCCTGGCGCAGGTCGAAGCAGGACGCCTGGGAACCGAGCGGCGGCACGAGGAGAACCGGGATCCCCTTGTTGCGCACTCCCTTGACCTTGTCGTAGCGGTGCAGCTCGCGGGTCTGTCCGGTGTCGATGATCTCCGACGGTGTCCGGGTCAGGTCGGCGATGCCGCCCTTGACCAGGAAGTCCCAGAGGTTGACCACGGACTGCTTGCTGGGAGCTCTCGTCGTCGCCACGGGCACAGTGTGGCCCAGATCACTGGCGAGGGAGCGGGAACTGCCGATGGGTCGTCTGCGGCGTCGGATCCGAGGGTCCGGAGGCTGCCCATGGGCTCGATGCAGATGAGAGCGGACTTCGCTCGGTTTTCCCCACAACCATCGGATCCGATGGTTGACGGAGGGCACCCTAACTCACCCCGGTCTAGACGCAAAGTAAAGAAATGTCGATAGCCATGACGAGGCATCGCATGCCGTCGTTTCCTGAGTGCACTGGCTCGGGCCACACGCCCTTCTCTCGTCTCTCTCTTCCAAAGAGGTATTTCACATGCGTCGAACCCTTGACCGCCTCCAGGCGGCTCGCCGCGAGGACCGCGGTTTCACCCTCATCGAGCTCCTGATCGTCATCATCATCCTCGGCGTGCTCGCCGCGGTCGTGGTCTTCTCCGTGCGTGGCATCACTGACAACGGCGAGACGGCTGCTTGCCGGACCGAGATTCGCACTGTGGAGACCGCCATCGAGGCGTACTACGCCGAGAACAACGACTACCCGGCCACCGTCGGCGACCTCGTCGGTGGCGCTGAGGGCTTCCTCCGCGAGGACCCGTCGGGCGCTTCCAGCATCGACCCGGCGGACACGATCAGCGCCACGACCGGCGAGATCACGCCGGCTCCCACCTGCTGATCCAGAATTTCTCCAGGAGGGTCGCCGCTCCGGCGGCGGCCCTCCTTCGGCCGTCCGTGAGGGGATCGGATGTTCCACCACCCGCACCGCATCGGTGACCGCATCGACCAGCTCCTGGCCGCCCTCTGGGAGGTCCGCGGTACCGACCTGCTGCTGACGGTCGGCCTGCCGCCGATGCTCCGCGTCGACGGCACCCTCTCCCCGGTCCCCGGCCAGTCCGCGCTCAGCTCGGAGGAGACCGACGCGCTGCTCGCCGAGGTGCTGACCCCGGACCAGCACGGTGCGTGGGAGTCGAAGCACGAGTACGACTTCTCCTTCTCGTGGCGCGAGCACGCCCGGATCCGGGGCAACGCGTTCACGCAGCGCGGCCTCACGGCTGTCGCGCTGCGGATGATCCCTCGTGACGTGCCCACGCCTGACGCCCTCGGCCTGCCGCCGGCGCTGCGCAGCCTGGCGATGAAGCACCAGGGCTTGATCCTGATGACCGGTCCCACCGGGTCCGGCAAGTCGACGACCCTGGCGTCGCTGATCGACCTGATCAACACCAACCGCGGCTGCCACATCATCACCGTCGAGGACCCGATCGAGTACGTCCACGACCACAAGATGGCGGCGGTCAACCAGCGCGAGGTCGGCACCGACACCGACAGCTTCCCCAACGCGTTGCGATCCGTGCTCCGCGAGGACCCCGACGTCCTGCTCGTGGGTGAGATGCGCGACCTCGAGTCGATCGCCTTCGCGCTGACCGTGGCCGAGACCGGACACCTCGTCTTCGCCACCCTGCACACCAACGACACCGCCCAGTCGGTCGGCCGGATGATCGACGTCTTCCCTGCCGAGCAGCAGGCCCAGATCAGGGTGCAGCTCGCTTCTGCGCTCAGCTGTGTGGTCTACCAGCGCCTGGTCCCGCGCATCGGTGGCGGCATGATCGCGGCCTACGAGGTGCTCGTGGCCACGCCGGCGGTGCGCAACCTGATCAAGGAGGGCAAGACCCACCAGCTGCGCAACTCGCTGATCACCGGCTCCCAGGACGGGATGATCACGCTGGAGCAGTCGCTCTCGCAGCTCATCCAGGCCGGCATCGTGACCGAGGAGGACGCCAGCGCGCGCAGCCTCTACCCCAAGGACATCGAGGCCCGCCCGCGGTTCACCGCCGGCGCGGGCCGGTGAGGCGACTCCTTCCATGCGACTGAAGGGCAAGCACAGCAAGGGCCCCGCTCCGGTCTCAGCGGCTCGAACTGACGAGGACGACGAGCGTCTCGGCCGGATCCTGGTCAGCGCCGGGCGGGTGCAGCCGTACCAGCTGGACGCTGCTCGCGAGCAGGACGGCCCCTCGCTCGGAGCCAAGCTGATCGCGAGCGGCGCCATCACCGACGAGACCCTCGCCCGGACGCTGTCGGAGCACCACGGCGTCCCGCTGGTGGACTTCCGCGAGCAGACTCCGGCCGCGGAGGCGATCGCACTGCTCACCCGCGAGCAGGCAGCCCTCCTCCAGGCCCTGCCGATGGACGTGGACGACGACGCCGTCACGCTGGCCGTGGTCGACCCGGCGCCGGAGCGACTCACCTCGCTCGCCGCGACGCTCGGCCGACCGGTCCGGGTGGCCGTCACCACCCTGCGCGACTTCGAGCGCGGCCTCGACACCGCCTACCGGGCGACCCAGCAGGTCGGCAGCCAGATCCAGGCCTTCGAGGCCCGCGACAACTTGCGCCGCGAGGCGGCCAACCTCGAGGTGGCCAGCGCCAACGAGGAGGCGCCGGTCGTCCGCGTGGTGCAGATGGTGATCACCCAGGCCATGCGCGACCGGGCCTCCGACATCCACATCGAGCCGACCGGCGAGCGGGTCCGGGTGCGCTATCGCATCGACGGCGCCCTCACCGAGGTGCTCGACCTGCCCGGGTCGATCGGTCCGGCCATCGTCAGCCGCATCAAGATCCTCGGTGGCATGAACATCGTTGAGCGGCGGCGCCCGCAGGACGGCCAGATCTCCATGGAGATCGAGGGCCGCGAGATCGACATCCGCGTGTCCACGACGGCGGTCGTCGGCGGGGAGAAGGTCGTCATGAGGGTGCTCGACAAGAGTCGCCCGCTCTTCAAGCTCGAGCAGCTCGGCATGCCCCCCGAGACCGCAGCTCGCTTCTCGGCCCTGATCCACGCGCCCTACGGCATGGTGATCTGCGCCGGACCGACCGGGGGTGGCAAGACCACGACGCTCTATGCGTCGCTGGGTGAGCTGAACAGTCCCGAGCGCAACCTGATGACGATCGAGGACCCGGTCGAGTACAAGTTCGACTCGATCAACCAGATCCAGATCAACGAGCAGGCCGGCATCACCTTCGCGGGTGGTCTCAAGTCCATCCTCCGGCAGGACCCGGACGTGATCCTCGTCGGCGAGATCCGTGACGTCGACACCGCTCGGATCGCCGTCCAGTCGGCGTTGACCGGCCACTTCGTGCTGTCCTCGCTCCACGCGACGGAAGCGGTCTCGGCGCTCTACCGCCTGCTCGACATGGGCATCGAGGCCTTCCTCATCGCCTCGTCCGTGACCGCGGTGGTGGCCCAGCGCCTCGTCCGCCGCAGCTGCACGTCGTGCCTGGCGCCGTACGAACCCTCGCCGGACGAGCTCGCCTTCCTGCACACCTTTGGCGGCTCGGAGCCGATCGGCGGCTTCCAGCACGGCACCGGGTGCCACTTCTGCTCCCAGACCGGCTACCTGGAGCGGATCGGTGTCTACGAGATGCTGGTCATCACCGACGAGGTTCGTGAGCTCATCGTCGACCATGCCCCCCACGACCAGATGCGCAAGCTCGCGCAGAACCAGGGGATGCGCACCCTGCAGCAGCAGGCGGCGCAGCTCGTCACCCACGGCACCACGACGGCTGCCGAAGTCATGCGTTCCATCTACGTCGCGGGAGTCTGAGCATGCCCAAGTTCGCCTATGTCGGAGTCGACCTGGCCGGGGAGAAGGTCAAGGGCACCCAGAAGGCGCCGAGCCGCGGTGACGCGGAAGTGGTGCTGTACGAGCAGGAGCTGCGGGACCTCCGGGTCACCGAGAAGAAGAGCATCCTGCAGTACGAGATCTCCGGGCCTCGCATCAAGCGCGAGCAGGTCATGCACCTGTCCCGACAGATCGCGGCCTTCCTCCGGGCCGGGCTGCCGATCCTCGACGCAGTCCACGCGATCGGCGCGGAGAGTGACAACTCCTCGGTGCGCCGGATGATGCACGAGATCGAGGACGGCCTGCGGACCGGGGAGCGCTTCTCCGACACACTGGAGCACTACCCCAAGGTGTTCCCAGAGTTCTACCGCGGCATCGTCCGCTCTGCAGAGTTGACGGGTGAGCTCGACACCGTGCTCAGCCGGCTCTCGCGCTACATCGAGCGCGACATCGAGGCCCGGCGCAAGATCAAGTCCGCGATGCTCTACCCGATG
This sequence comes from Nocardioides sp. Root190, assembly GCF_001428565.1. Lineage (GTDB taxonomy): Bacteria > Actinomycetota > Actinomycetes > Propionibacteriales > Nocardioidaceae > Nocardioides. The sequence goes on from NZ_LMIA01000014.1 coordinate 52,078, forward strand.
GTCGTGGCCGGCATGTCCGTGGCCACAGTCCTGGTGCTGGCCATCTACGTCCTCCCGAAGTTCGACGACTTCTTCAACGACCTCGATGCCGAGCTGCCGCTGCCGACTCGCATGCTGCTCAACACGACCGGCTTCCTCGGCACCTGGTGGTGGGCGATCCTCGCCGGCATGGCCGCACTGACCCTGATCTTCGTCATCGGCACCCGGTTCGAGAAGGGCAAGTACGCCCGCGACACGGTCCTGCTCAAGGTGCCGGTGCTGGGGGAGACGATCCAGTACGCCCTGGTCGAGCGCTTCTGCCGGGTGCTCGCATCGATGGTTGGTGCTGGGGTCAACCTGACCGAGGGACTTCGGGTCTCGACCGACTCGTTGCGCAACCGCGTCTTCATGAGGCGGCTGAACCAGGTCAACGAGGCGATGCTCGAAGGGCAGGGGATCGCCGGACCGCTGGCACGCACCCGCCTGTTCCCCGGGACGGCCACGTCGATGCTGCGTGTGGGCGAGGAGACCGGCTCGATGGACACCCAGCTCGAGGTGACCGCGCAGTATTACGAGGACGAGCTCGACTACAAGATCGCCAAGCTCACCGCGCTCATCGAGCCGATCGTCATCATCGTGATGGGGGGCATCGTCGGATTCGTCGCCATTGCTCTGGTGTCCGCGATGTACGGCATCTTCGAACAAGTGGAAATGTGATGCTGCGCCCGCGCGATCTCCGCTCCGACGGCGGTGCCACGCTGGTGGAGATGCTGGTTGCGATTGTCATCCTCAGCACCGCCGGACTTGCCGTGATGGCGGGCCTGCAGCTCAGCATCAAGACCGCTGACATCCACCGCAAGCAGTCGACCGGTGGGGCCTACGTGCGCAGCTATGCCGAAGCCATCGAGAAGTACGTGTCCACCTCGGATGCCAACTACAAGCCCTGCGCGGGTGCCAATGCCTACAATCCAGCCACCATCGGGTTCACCGCTCCGTCGGGCTACACGGCCGGACAGGCACAGGCGGTGCCGCTGAACGGTCTGGGCGTCACAGGATCGTGCCCCGGCGGTGACGTCGGCACGCAGCGGCTGACCCTGTCCATGCGCAGCAACGACGGTCGTGCCACCGAGCGACTCACCATCGTGCTGCGCAAGACGTGCGGACCGGGGTCGTCATGCCCGTGATCGAACGTCTTCGCCGTCGGCTACGTGACGAGTTGGGCTTCACCCTGATCGAACTCTTGGCCACCGTCATCATCATGGGCGTCATCGGTGCCGGCATCGTCGGCGTGGTGGTCAGCTACCTGCGCTTCACCGTGGACACCCAGTCGCGGATGACCGAGTCCCAGGACGTGCAATTCGCGGCGGTCTACTGGCAGCGTGACGTGGCCAGCATCGGCGTGCGAAGGGCTTACGACGAAGACTCGAAGACCTTCCCGCTGGACCCGTCCGTCGAGGTCGATCCAGACTGTGTGCTCCCGTCGGGCGACACGGTCGTGACCCTGGCCTGGAGTGACTACGAGACCCCGGACTCAACCTCCACGCCGACCAAGATCACTGTCACCTACGTTGCCCGGTCGAACGCCACCGACAATTACGAACTCATCCGGGTGCGGTGCACCGGGGCGAATGTCGACTCCACCATCGAGGTGGCGCACAGCCTCAACGTGGTGCCCACGGCGACCTGCGACGTGGCGTGCACGGGCTCCGGGGCGAACGTCCCGAGGCTCGTCTACCTCCATCTCTCGGTGCTCGACCCTGACGGCAACGGCACCACCGCCTACACCGCCACGCTCACCGGCGAACGGAGACAGACATGATCGATCTACTGCGCAGCAGGGTTCGACAGGCCCGCAGCGACCGTGGAGCGATCCTGCTCATCGCGATCATCATCGTCACGGTCGTCTCGGTCGTGACGGGTCTCGTGCTGACCCGTGGCGACGGCAGTCTCCGGGCCACCGTCGCGCTTCGGGACGCCGCGCGGACGTCGTACGCCGCGGACGCCGGGGCGAAGGTGGCCATCAATGCACTGCGTACCGGCGCGAACGCTGGCACCGGGACGTCTCCCTCCTACTTCACCAATGTCGACGGCACAGGGTGCTTCGGCTTCAACGGCACCGTTGCGAACCCCACCAATCCGCGCAGCACGCTGGTCCTCAACAACCTGATGCCGAAGGCGGCGGGAGAGACCCAGCAGGCCATGTCGGCGAGGGTCGAGTGTGCACCCGACGATGACACCGGAGCGCAGGGGTCGGCTGTCCCGATCAACAACTCGAACAAGCCCGGCTACGCGATCGTGACCCTCGGAGGCCCGCTGCGGACCGCGGACACGCTCAAGGTCCACGGCGGCGTCTACTCCAACAGCACCATCAACGGTGCGGTCGCGCTCGATGCAGGTGATGTCCGCGCGGTGGGCGCGTGCGCCCAGACGACGGTCACGGCACCGGGGACGAAGCAGTGCAACACGGGCTCGCCGATCGCGGACCCGAACTACGGCGACGAGCTCGGCGGCAGCGTGCCGCCACTCCGCAGGCCACCGACGTCCTGCTCGGGCAATGTCGCGACCTTCGAGCCCGGCTACTACGACAATGCGGCGGCGCTGAGCACGGCTTCCAACCTGTGCGCGCTGGCGTGGTTCAAGCCCGGCACCTACTACTTCGACTTCCACAACGACAGCTGTGCGAACGTCTGCCCGACGAGCATCTTCGGGTCCGCTGGCAACACGTGGCGGTTGAACGGAAGGAAGCTCATCGGCGGCACCTGGCGTGGCGCCGGCGGCAACACGAACACGCCCCCGCCGAGCAACATCGACATGAACCTCGAGCAGGACGGCGTGCGTGTGCCGACCTGCGTCAGCCCGATCACCGACGTCAACGCGCAGGGCGTGCAGTTCGTGTTCGGTGGAACCAGTCGGCTCTACATCGACCAGAACACCGAGATGGAGCTGTGCGGCAGCTACCACGCCGACCGGCCGCCAATCGTGATCCACGGGCTCAAGAACGGCGGCACTCCGTCTGCGGCCAACATCAACGACCTCTCGGCAAGTGCCAACCCCACGGCAGCCGGTGACGGGACCTGGACCGGCCTGACCGCACCCAACGTCACATCGGTGGCCAACGGCAACGCGAGCTGGGCTCCCGGTTCAGCCAGCGCCAGGAGCACCACCGTGACCGCAAACGGGTTCGTGCCGAGCACCGCGATTCCTGCCGGGGCGGTGGTCACCTCCGCGACCCTGCGGGTGCGCCACCAGAACGCGGATGCGACCACCAACTCGGCGGCGAGCGCGACGCTCAGGGTGGGCACGACGACCTCGGCGTCGCTGTCGTTGGCGGACGGAACGGGGAAGGGCTATTCCGTGATGACCACGTCCAGCGTCACCTTCAACAGCTCGACGAACCCGGGCGTCTTCAACGCGTTGCAGCGGGCGGTCTACGACGGCACCTACACGGGAGCAACCGTCGCCTACACGGCGCGGTCCCGGGCGAACGTCTCCTCGACCCTCGATGCCGTCCTCCTCGACCTGACCTACTACGTCCCGGTCCTGCGCGGGCAGACCGGAACGTGCGTGGCCACCGGGACCAGCTGCCCGATGGTCAGCATGAAGAACGGCAACAACAAGATCCTGCTGTACCTCCAGGGCACGACCTATGCACCGTTGGGCTACTTCGACATCCTCCTCGGCAACTTCAGCGCCGAGGTCGCCAAGTTCGGCATCGTCGCTCGAGAGCTCGACTTCGCGATCACCAACGGCAATCCCAGTCACACGGGGCCGATCTTCGAGATCCCCGACAATTCGCCGGGCTTCGGGTTCAACACGACGCTGGTGAACCTGGACGTGTATGTCTGTCCCGGGACGAGTTGTACGTCCGGGGGAGAGCTGGCCCTGAACACGAAGGTGAAGGTCTTCGACGATGGCGACCCGTCGGCCGGCGGGGACCGCGAGATGTCCGTCCTGAGCTGGAGCCACACGCGCTGACCGAGCACGAGTTCCTCTCCGTCGCCGTCCCGGTGTTCGTCGGCCTTCTCGGGTTGGCGATCGGGTCGTTCCTCAACGTCGTCGCGCACCGCGTGCCGGCGGGGGAGTCGATCGTCCACCCGTCGTCGGCGTGCCCGAAGTGCGGGCACGAGATCCGCAACCGGCACAACGTGCCGGTGCTGGGATGGCTGGTGCTGCGCGGCAGGTGCTTCGACTGCGGTGAGCCGATCAGCGGGCGCTACCCGTTGGTCGAGGCCGGGACGGGGATTCTCTTCGCGCTGGTCGCCGTACGGCTGATGAGCGACGGGCTGGGGCTGGACGACCAGGGACTGCGACTGTTGCCGGCCTATCTCGCGTTCGCCGGGATCGGGATCGCGCTCGCGCTGATCGACCTGGACGTCCAGCGGCTGCCGGACGTGATCGTGCTGCCGTCGTACCCGGTGCTCGCCGCTCTGCTGCTGATCGGGTGGGACGGCGACGCGTTGCTCCGGGCGCTGATCGGGGCAGCGATCCTGTTCGTGTTCTTCTTCGTCGTCTGGTTCCTCGCGCCCGGCGGGATGGGCTTCGGCGACGTCAAGCTGTCCGGGCTGGTGGGTGCGATGACGGCCTGCCTGTCGTGGGGCACGTTCCTCGTCGGCGCCTTCATGGGCTTCCTGCTCGGCGCCGTGGTCGGTGTCCTGCTGATGGCCAACGGGAAGGCCGGCCGCAAGACGGCAGTGCCCTTCGGGCCGTTCATGATCCTCGGCGCCTTCACGGCGATCCTCGGGGCGGGTGGGCTCGGGGACTACTACCTGGAGCTTCTCCGTTTTTGAGTGTTGCGCGGACATTCGAACATGTCTACGATCGTGCCACGGCCGACGGCCGGGACGCACCGAGAGGTCCCGGGCACCCGAGGTCTCAGTTCGTCAGGACATGACACGCACCGTCCGGGTGTGGAGTCGCTGCACCACCGGTGCCTCCTGGAGGGCGACAACCCTGTTGTCGTGCCTGCCCGAGGAGCCCCCGGATGTCCGTCGCCACCGCCACCCGCACCCACCCGATCCTGGGATGCGTGGACGAGGTACGCGCGGCACTCGCTGCGGTGGGCGAGGTCCAGCCGGTCTTCATGGACACCGCAGACAAGCAGACCGCCCTGGTTGAGCTCGCCCAGGCCGAGGCCCAGCTCACCGAGCTACGGCTCCGGGTCCTCGCAGCAGCAGACGACATCGGCCAGGAGTCCGGTGCCCGCGACCGGTCCGCGTGGGTGTCCCACGCCACCCGGACCGACCCCGCCACCGCCCGCGCCGACACCACCCTCGCTCAGCACCTCGACCACCGACCCCAGCTGGCCGCAGCGATGCGTCGAGGACACCTCACCGCTGCACAGGCCCGGGTCATCGCGAACGCCCTGGACGACCTGCCCACCCACCTGCCCGCCCAGGTCGCCCTCGATGCCGAGGCCACCCTGGTCACGTTCGCCGCCGACTTCCGCCCCCTCGAGCTGCGACGCCTGGCCCGACGACTGCTGGACGTCGTCGCCCCCGAGATCGCCGAAGCCGAAGAGGCCCGACGACTCGAGGAAGAAGAACGCCGCGCGTACGCAACAGCGTCCCTGAAGTTCCACGACCAACCCGACGGACTCACCCGGATCCGGGGACTCCTGCCCACCACCGTCACCGAACGACTCAAGCGCTACCTGCAGGCCCACACCTCACCACGCAAGCAGGGCCACTCGGGCCAGGACAACGGCACCACTGGCGAGAAGAGGGTGCCGCAGCACCGCGCCTACGCCCGCGCCCTGGCCGCACTCCTCGAACACCTCGACCCCGACCAGCTCCCCGAACACGGCGGGGAACCCACCACCGTCATCGTCACCATGACCCTCGACCAGCTCCGCACCGACCTCGCGACCGCCGACATGATCACCGGCGAGGACGCCCACACCATCAGCGCCAGCCACGCCCGACGACTCGCCTGCACCGCCCAGATCATCCCCGCCGTCCTCGGCACCGACAGCCAACCCCTCGACATCGGCCGCACCGCCCGCCTCCACCGCCCCCACCAACGACGAGCAATCCGGCTACGCGACCGCCGATGTCGCGGCGAGGGCTGCACCATCCCCGCCGCCTGGTGCGAGATCCACCACAAGGTCCCCTGGAGCCAAGGCGGGCCAACAAGCGTCGAGGACGGCGTCTGCTTCTGCTCCCATCACCACCACCTCATCCACGACACCACCTACGACCACACCTGGCTCCCCAACGGCGACGTCCGCTTCCACCGACGACAACGTCGCTCGGTGGAGGTCCGAGCGCTGCACCTCGAGCTCATCGGCTTCTGAGCGACGGAGCTCAGGCGACCGAGCGGACCTGCTCGACTGCAGCGCTGATCCGCGCCACGGCGTCGGCTGACGCCTCGCCCTTCTCGACGCCGTCACCGAGCTTCTTCTCGAGGTCGTCGAGCGCCTTGTCGATGCCCTTGCCGGGCTTGTCCTCCTCGACCGCCTTGTCCAGGTCCTCCAGCCTCTTGGTGAGGTCCTCGGCGAGCTTGCCGTCCAGGTCGCCGGAGGCCACGGAGTCGTCGATGGCGGAACGGAGCTCGGCGATCGCCGTCGTGAGGTCGTCCTGTCCTTCCGGCTCGGCGTCGTCCGAGGGGGTCGACGCAGGGGGAGTCGCCGCCGGAGGAGAGTTCGTCGGTGTCTCGCTCGCCTCGGTCGTCGGCGACTGCGGGGCGCTCGTCGAGTCGGAGGCAGCGTCGACCGGGTCGTCGCCGTCGTCACCCTGCAGGAGGACGACCACGAGCAGGACGAGAGCCAGGAGCACCGCGGCCGCGACGGCGATGGCCGCGAGGGGCACCCGGGAGCGCGGGGGAGCAGAAGGCGGGGGATCGGGTCGCGGGGCAGCGGGCGGTGGGACGACCGGCATCACCCTGGTGCCCGCGGTGACTGCTCGGTTCGCGAGGAGCGCGGCGACGCCGAGCTGCCGTCGGGCGGGGTCCTTGGCCAGCAGGTCGTCGACCAGGTCGTCCAGCCAGACGGGTACGTCGGGCCGGCGGTCCCGCACGCGCGGGGGCGCCTCGTCGATGTGCTGGCGCAGGACGGCGAGCGGGTGCTCCCCGGCAAACGGAGGCTCGCCGGTCAGCAGCGTCATCAGCGTGCACCCGAGCGCGTAGTGGTCGCTGGCCGGTGTGGCCGGCCCGCCGCTTGCCTGCTCCGGTGAGAGGTAGCCGGCACTGCCGACGACCGTGCCGCTCGCCGTCACCTGGGTGCCGGTCGACTCGGCCAGGCGGGCGATCCCGAAGTCGACCACCTTCACCTGGCCGTGCTGGTCCAGGACCAGGTTGCCGGGCTTGATGTCGCGGTGGACGAGGCCGGCGCGGTGCACCGCCTCGAGCCCGGAAGCGGCCTGTGCGACGAGCTCGACCACCCGCTCGTGGTCGAGCAGGCCCTCGCTGCGCAGGAGTGCAGCCAGCGTGGGTCCGGGCAGCAGCTCCATGACCAAGTAGGCGTGGGAGTCCTCGACGTCGGCGTCGTGGACGCCGACCACGTGGGGATGGCTCAGGGCTGCGGCCGCGCGGGTCTCCTGCCGGAACCTGCGGACGACGGTGTCGTCCGCGGCCGGGACGTCCACGACCTTGACGGCGACGGCCCGCCCCAGGACCCGGTCCCGGGCCTGCCACACCTCGCCGCTGCCGCCGCGACCGATCGCTCGCTCCAGCTCGTAGCGCCCTCCGAGGACGTCGTGAGGGCTCATGGCACCATCCTGCCCGTGAAGGCAGTGGTCACAGCGCCAAGGTCACGACCACGGCCAGCACGATCATGATGCCGAGAACCAACCAGAGGCCTTCGGCCTCTGCGGCGAGATCGAGGCGCGGACGTCGTCGAGCGTGACGTCCGGTGGGCAGGGTGCTCATGTCGAGGCTCAACGAATGGGGCTGTCGTCACGCACCACGCGGTCGCGGCGCCACGGCGGGGCGATGACGAGGGACAGCACGATCGCGAGCACGCCGGCCACGATCAGGATCATGCCCAGCCTGTCGTCGTTGATGAACTCGAGGTCGACGGTGATGACGTCCAGGGCCAGGATGAGGCCGAGGACGAGGAGCACGATGCCAAGTCCGATGTACATGGGCTGTTGGTGCCCGCAAAAGCGCTGGGCATACCGATCCGGTGCCCCTCGGAAACGATGGTCGCCGAGGCAGACCGACGCCGCGACGGTGCCACGCCGCCCCACTCGACGCGTGGTGCGCCGCCGCGACTGCTCGGGGTCAGCGGCTGCCGAAGCAGACCAGGCAGGAGGCCGGGTCGTGCTGGATGTTGCTGTCGTGCAGGCGGTCGGCTCGGGTCAGCAGGTCGTCGAGGGCGCGCTCCGATGCAGCGATCTCGAGGACGGCTGCCTCCAGCTCCGGCGTCAGACGCGGGCCGGCCTGACGCTCCCTGGGAGACTCCTCGACCGTGGTGTAGGCAAGTGCGCTCATGGGGTCCTCCACTCATGTCCGAGATGACGATGTGCTTCGAGCATCGGGGGTCGCAGTGGGCGGGAGCAATGGCCGTGGGGCAGGTCTGGGCGTTGGATTCCCGGGGGTGGTTCTTTGTGACCACGACCTCGGGACGAGGGTCTCTGGTGCGGCTACTGGAGGGCAGCGGTCAGCCGCATGACGTTGTCGACGTACTTCGTGCGCGCCGGGCGCTTCTCCCACTCGGGGAGGGTGAGCTCCCGTGAGATCGAGCGGTAGCCGTCCTCGACCTCGCGCAACCGGGTGACCAGGTGCGGGTCCGGGAGCATCAAGGAGATCTCGTAGTTCAGGCCGAAGGAACGCATGTCCATGTTGCTCGAACCGATGACGGCGACGTCGTCGTCGATGGTGAAGTGCTTGGCGTGCAGGACGTACGGCGCGGGGTACTGGAAGATGCGCACGCCGGCCTCCAGCAGGGCGCGGTAGTAGGACGCCTGCGCGTGCCCGACCATGAACTGGTCGGACACCTCGCTCACGAACAGCTCGACGTCGAGGCCACGCTCGGCGGCCGTCGTGACGGCGTACAACAGCGACTCGTCGGGCACGAAGTACGGCGAGGTCAGCGAGATCCGCCTGGTGGCGGCGTAGATCAGCGTGGTGAACATCCGCAGGTTGTTCTCCGCGACGACGCCCGGCCCGCTCGGCACGACCTGGCACGGCACGTCCAGGAGCTCGTCGGGACGGATGTCGGGTTCGCCGAAGACGGGCACCAGCTCGACGACCTCGCCGGTCTCGACGTACCAGTCGGAGGCGAAGACCGCGTTGAGCCCGCCGACGACCGGGCCCTCCAGACGCACCATCAGCTCGACCCACTCCCGCCCGAGCCGGTGGTTCTTCGGCTTGTTGTAGCCGGGCTCGGTGAGGTTGAGCGAGCCGGTGAAGCCGACGCTGCCGTCCACGACGAGGATCTTGCGGTGGTTGCGCAGGTCGGGGCGGCGGAACCGGCCCTTGAGCGGCTTGATGGGCAGCATCGGGTGCCACTCGATGTCGGTGTCGCGCAGCTTCCTGAGCATCGCGCGGTAGCTCGGCAGGCCGCGGGAGCCCAGGTGGTCGAACAGGAGGCGTACGTCGACGCCCCGCTTCGTCGCGCGCACCAGCGCCTGGAAGAGCGGGTCGGTGACCTCGTCCCAGGCGGTGATGTAGAACTCGACGTGCACGTGGCTGCGTGCCCGCTCGACCTCGCGGGCCATCTCCTCGATGACGCCGGCGTAGTCGGGCCACAGCTGAACCTCGTTGCCTCCGGTCAGGGGAAGTGCGCCGAGGTGCTGGTTGAGGCCCGCGACGCGGGCGATGTGGGGCGGCAGTCGCGAGGTGTCGAAGGACAACGGCAGCTTGTCGGCGCGTTCCCGGATCGCTGCGGAGGCGCTGCGCTGGCGGGCGATGCGCCGGTTGCCCAGTCGGGTGCGGCCGAAGAGCAGGAAGATCGAGAAGCCGACGATCGGCTCGACCATGATGAGCAGCAGCCAGGCCATGCCCGTCGACGGCTTCCGGTTGCCCGGGATGATCCCGAGCGCGATCAGGCGCAGCACCATGTCGAGCCCGAAGATGATCCAACCGAGGGTGGACGTCGGAACGGGCCAGTTCATGGGTGAACACTAGGGGCGGGGACTGCCGGCGCCGCGGAGCCTCCGCCCGCGTCCGATGCTCAGGTGGGCTCAGGTGGGCTCAGGTGGGCTCAGGTGGGCTCAGGTGGGCTCAGGTGGGCTCAGGTGGGCTCAGGTGGGCTGAGTGGGCCATCCGGTCGACGTACGCGACGACGCGGCTGTAGAGCGCGGTGCCGTCGGGCGAGCCCGCCGACCGTGGGGCGGGCGCCTCGGCGAGGTCCTGGATCAGGGCGCCGGCGGACACGACGCCGGCTGCTCCGGCCACGCCGGCAGCGACGCGGGCGGCGTCGCGCACGACGACCGGGTCGAGGGTCCACGCGGCCTCGAAGACGCGATCGAGATCGGGGACCCGGTGCTGGCCGGGGAGCTCCCAGGCGGTCAGGCACGCGGTGCTGTCGACGGCGTCGCAGACCACCGCCCACTCGCGTCGCATCGGGGCGTCCTCCGCGAGGGTGGCGCGCAGCGGGCCGCGGTCGTCCGTGGAGTCGCCCCAGTCGGCGGCGAGGACGATCGTGCTGCGGGCGACGCGGTCCAGCTCGCGCCAGCGGGCTGCGGCGGGACGGTAGAACTCGGCGCGCTGGAAGGCGCCGAAGAGCACGGGGCGCTCGGCGAGCGCGCAGCACTCGTCCTCGATCGCCCACGAGAGGGCGAGCAGGGTCGACTTGCGCAGGCGGTGCGAGGGCAGCGAGGGGTGGCGTCGCCGCAGCTCGGCGTACACCGACGGGCTGGCGGGGGCGCCGGTCGCGGAGACCTCGGCGATGGCGGCCTCGAGGCGGATCCCCGCGTCGCGGCGGCGGATCACCTGGCGCACCAGCCCGATGTCGGCCGTGGTGTAGCGGCGGTGGCCGCTCGTGAGTCGCTGGGGGACCGGGAACCCGTGGCGGGTCTCCCACATGCGCAGCACCGCGGGACTCACGCCGGCCTCCCGGGCCAGGTCCCCGATGCTCAGGCCGGCGGGGTCGTCCTGCGCTGGGGTGTCGGGGTGGTCCATGTCTGCCATCATAAATCTAAACAGTCAGTTCACGTAGTGTGTTTAACTATTGTCCGATCAGTCGATCCGACATCGCAGGAGCCGAGACCGATGAGCACGACAGCCGATCCGGAGACGCTGCTGGGCCGCGCTGCCCGGGGCGACCGGGACGCGTTCGCCTCGTTCTACGACCAGACCTCGCACCACGTCTACCGGTTCGCGCTCCTGACAGCCGGGGCGCCGGAGCCTGCCGAACAGGTGTGCCGCACGACGTACCTCCGTGCGTGGCATCGCGCCGGACAGTACGACGCGCGCTCGGCCTCGCCGATCGCCTGGCTCATCTCGCTGGCCCGCGACGCCGGCCCGGAGCACACCACCGCGGCCTGAGCCGGTCCCGTGGGCCGGTGGCTCACACGCCGACGAGGATCTCCCGGACACTCGCCACGGCGACGGCGTTCCACAGCGGGACGCGCCGCAGGAGGTAGTGCCCCACCCGGCCCATGTCGGTGAAGTCGGCATCCGCGATGGCGCTCGCGCGCTCCACGTAGGCGCGGGTCGCGCGGGCGGAGGTGATCTTGTCCGAACGGCCGTGGGCGGCGCGCAGGAACTTGCCGGCGAGGGGGTCGATCGGCTCGTCCTTCGGCAGCCACGGTGCGAGGGCGACCACGCCGCGGACCGCCGGGTCGTCGGCGACGGCGACACCGGTGCGCGCTCCCATCGAGTGACCGACGATGACCACCGGCAGGTCGTGGCGGGAGCGGAGTTCCTCGAGTGCCCAGCGGGCGTCCGGCACGGGCGAGGGCAGGCCGCCCGGCCCGGCGTTCCAGCCCTTCAGCTTGTAGCGCAGGAGGACCACGCCGATCCCGTCGGCGACCAGGATCGGCGAGATCTGCCGGGCCAGGCCGCGGCCTCGACGCCAGGACAGGCTGCGGCCGCCCACTGGCTCCTCGTTGGTCTCGGCGCCCCCGTGGAGCACGAGCGCGATCGCACGGGGTCGGGCAGGCAGGTACGCGTCCGTGAACGCAGGCACGGTGCCGGGCAGGGGTGTCGTCACGTCAACCATCACTCTTCCTTCGTCAGCGACCGGCCGGGCGGATTGGTCCTCATCCGTGGCGACGCAGCAACTGGTACGCCTCGAGCGCCTCGGCCCGGGCCTCGGCGTGGTCGACGATCGGGTCGGGGTAGCCCTCGGGCGGTCCGGAGCGCCACGGCTGGTGCACGTCCTTGCCCCTCTGGCCGGCGAGCTCCGGCACCCAGCGCCGGATGTACTCGCCGTCGGGATCGAACTTCTCGCCCTGGGTGATCGGGTTGAAGATCCGGAAGTACGGCGCCGCGTCCGTGCCGCAACCGGCGACCCACTGCCAGTTGTGCTGGTTGCTGGCGAGGTCGCCGTCGACGAGCTGCTCCATGAAGTGGGCCGCCCCGTGCTGCCACTCGACCTGGAGGTGCTTGACCAGGAAGGACGCCACGATCATCCGGACCCGGTTGTGCATCCAGCCTTCGCCGAGCAGCTGGCGCATCCCGGCGTCGACCATCGGATAGCCGGTCCGGCCGGCCTTCCACGCCGCGAGCCGGGTGTCCAGCTCCTTGCCCTGGACGTAGGGGAGCCCCTTGAGCTCGGGGCGGAAGTAGTCGCGCGCGCTGTCCGGCCAGTGGTGCAGCACCTGCGCGTAGAACTCGCGCCAGGCGAGCTCGCGCCGGTAGGTCTCCTGGTGCGGGTTGCGGGCGTCGATGTCGGCCAGCAGCGTGCGGGGGTGGATGGCACCCCAGCGCAGGTACGTCGACAGGCGGGAGGTCTCGTCGAGGTCGGGGCGGTCGCGGATGTCCTCGTAGTCGGTGCCGTGGAACTCCCGCCAGCGCGCCAGTGCGGCGGCCTCGCCGGCCTCGGGCAGCTCGACCTCGCCCAGGTCCGGCTCGTCCGGCAGGTCCTCGGACGGGGCGCCGACCCACTCGACGTCAGCGGGGTCGGACTCGGCGGGCGCCCGCCAGCCGTGCCCCGCCCAGGCCTTGTAGAACGGGGTGAAGACCTTGTACGGGCTGCCGCTCCCGGTCGCGACCCGACCCGGCGCGACGGCGTACGGCGACCCGGTTGCCACCAGCGGCACGTCCCCGAGGGCCCGGGCCACCGCCTCGTCGCGCTGGGCGCCGTACGGCCCGAAGTCCGCGCTGATGTGCACTGCACCGGCCGAGATCTCGCGCGCCAGCTCGGGAAGGACGTCCTCGGGCCGGCCGTGGCGCACGACCAGGCCCGGGCCGTGCTGGCGCAGGTCCTGGTCCAGGGCACGCAAGGACTGGACCAGGAACGCGATCCGCGCAGGTCCGGACGGTCCCAGCAGCGAGTCGTCGAGGACGAAGAGGGGGAGCACCGGTCCGGCATCCGCCGCTGCGAGGAGGGCGGGATGGTCGCCGAGCCGGAGATCGCGCCGGAACCAGAGGATGCTCGGGGTCACCGGCCCATCGTGGCACGGCGGACAACGGGCCTCAGATCAGGCTGGACGTCAGGCCGCCGTCGAGGGTGAGTGCCGTCCCCGTCATCCAGGTCTGCGCGGGATCCGAGAGGAAGCCGACCACCCGCGCGACGTCGTCCGGCGAGCCGAAGCGCCCCTGCTTGGTCTCGATGACCTGTCCGAAGGCGCCGGCCTCCATGCCGAGGTACCGCTCGAACTCGGGCGCCGCCTCGGTGACCAGGTCGGTGCCGATGAACCCGGGCAGCACGGCGTTGACCCGCACCCCGTGCGGGCGCAGCTCCATCGCGGCGGTCTTGGTCAGGTTGATGACCGCTGCCTTGGCAGCGGCGTAGGAGGCGATGAGGGGCGTGCCCGTCGTACCGCTGACCGAGGCGATGGACACGATCGAGCCGCCGCCGGAGGCGATGATCGCCGGTGCTGCCCAGCGCAGGGACAGGAAGACCCCGTCCAGGTTGACCGAGGTGACCTGCCTCCAGGCCGCGAGATCGGTCTCGAGGATCGGCGCCACGACACCGATGCCGGCGTTCGGCACCATCAGGTCGAGGTGGCCGTGGTGCGCGACGGTGTCGGCCACCAGTGCCTTGACCTGGTCCTCGTCGCGCACGTCGCAGGGGATGGCGATCGCGTCGTCGAGCTCCTTGGCCGAGATCTCGGCGGCAGCGGCGTCGATGTCGGAGATCACCACGCGGTAGCCGCGAACGGACAGCTCATGGGCGATGCTGAGGCCGATGCCCTTGGCGGAGCCGGTGACGATGGCGACGGGTGAGGACATGGGCGTCACTCCTGTGCTGGTGGGATGTGGTCCCACGGCACGCTAGGCACCGACGCGGCGGACCGGACCGGTCCTGCGCACCAGAGTCCTGCGGGGCCTTTGGCTGCTCACGACAACACGGCGTGATGCGACCGCTCCGGTGATCGCGCCGACGATCACCGCGGTGAGCGCGGTCTGCGCGATCTGCTGGAGGTCGCGGCCCTGCTCGAAGGGCAGGAGCAGGGGGAGGACGAGCGCGTAGGACAGCAGCGCGGCGAAGATCCCGTGCAGGGCGGGGATGCCGGCCCGCTGACTACGTCGTGCCGCGATCGCGAAGGCGACGATCGCGACCAGCGCCAGCCAGATCCCCGCAGTCAGGGTCGAGACCAGGGTCAGCATCGGTGCGAGGAAGCCACCGATGAGCAGGATGCTGAACCCCGTCGACGCGCCACGGACGGCGTTCGGGACGTCGATCCGGCCCACCGGCACAGGGACTGGCGCGGGCGCGGGCGCGTTCTTTCGTGAGGTCTGCGGCATGACGTCGACGCTAGGTCAGCGCCCTCGCCCTGGCGTTGCTAACCGCTGACAAAACCGTGAGTGGGATTTGTGACCTGGGACTATGTCCCGGGTCACACGTCGCTGAAAGGTTGTGCAGGACTTCAACCGAGGCAGGCGGTGAACCATTCATGGGGAATGCGACACGCAAGGCTCCGGCTCCAGGAACTCTTGCAGCCGGCGTGGCCGAGCTGGGCGAGATGACCAAGCTCGGGGGCTCCGTGATCTGGATGGCCGTACGCGGACCGTTCGACTACTGGCACGACACCGTCGACCAGATGTTCCAGATCCTCAAGCAGTGCTGGATCCCGATGGCCGTGTCCTGCACGTTCTTCGGACTCGGCGCACCGGGACTGCAGGGCGGCAACATCTACGCGCTGTTCGGCATGCCGGAGCGGCTCGGCTCCTTCTTCATCATGGCCAGCATCCGTGAGTTCGCCCCCTGGGTGAACGCGATGGTGGTCGCCGGGGTCGTCGGCTCGGCCATCACCGCCGACCTCGGCGCCCGACGGATCCGCGACGAGATCGACGCGATGGAGGTCCTCGGCGTCGACCCGATCCGGGCGCTGGCCCTGCCGCGCATCGTCGCGGTCACCATCATCACCGGGCTGATGGACATCATCGCCCTCTGCTTCGGCCTGCTCGGCGGCTTCATCGCGGCGGTGCCGATCCTGGGCGCGAACCCGTGGGCGTTCTACAACAGCCTGTTCGCCAACCTCACCACACCGGACATCTGGGGGAGCGTCGTGAAGACGACGCTCTTCGGCCTGATCATCGGCGTCGTGTGCTGCTACAAGGGCATGTACGCCAAGGGCGGCGCGATCGGCGTGGGCCGCGCGGTGAACCAGGCGGTCGTCATCGCCTTCGCCCTGATCTGGATCGTCAACGTCGTCTTCACCAACATCCTGCTCGGGCTCAACCCCGAGATGCAGGTCTTCAAGTAGTGGGGGCGCAACGATGACAACGACTCCCGAGAAGCCGGCCGCCGAGCGGCCGAGCGCACCGACGCCCAAGGACAGCGAGCTCTCGCTGTCCAGCGCGGCCGGGTCGGTCCGGGCCGCGCTGACGACGGGCGGTGAGATCCTCCGCTTCTCCTGGGAGGTGACCCGCAGCCTCCCCGAGGTGCGGATCCACTGGACCGAGGTGGTCCGCCAGGCGGCGATCCTCGTCCTGTCCAGCGCGCTGATCATCTGGGCGATGCAGTTCGTCGTCGGGACGGTGTGCGGGACCGAGGCGATCTACACGCTCAAGCAGGTCGGTGCGCCGATCTACTCCGGCATCTTCAACGCCTGGTGCGCGGTCCGCGAGCTGGTTCCCTACATGTGGGGCTACATCCTCGCGGCCAAGATCGGCTGCGGTCTGGTCGCCGAGATCGGGTCGATGCGGATCGCCGAGGAGGTGGACGCCCTCGAGGTGATGGGCGTCGACTCCCGCAGCTACCTGGTCGGCACCCGCGTCGTCGCGGCCTGGCTGGCGATGCCGTTCCTGTACGCCGTCAGCCTCGCGATGATGTCGCTCGGGGAGATCCTGGTGACGGTCTACTACGTCGGTGGGGTGTCGCCTGGTGGGCACATGTACATCTTCTGGCTCTACCAGAACCCACTCGACTTCCTCTACTCGATGATCAAGGGCATGACGATGGGCACGGCCATCGTGTTCGTCGCCTGCTACTACGGCTACACCGTTCGTGGGGGATCAGTCGAGGTCGGCAAGAACACCGCCAGATCCATGGTCCTGAACATGGTCCTGATCCACATGATCGGGGCTCTCGGAACCCAGCTCTTCTGGGGCCTCTCGCCGAATGCGCCCATCGGCAACTAGCGCACGCTCCCGTCCGCACCTCACGCAGAGGAACTCCACATGACCACTCTTGCTCCCCTCCCCGACGCCGCTGCACCGTTCGGCTCCGCCACTCCTGCCGGGACCTCCGGCAACCAGCACTCGATGGAGGTCCGCAACGTCCACAAGAGCTTCGGACCGTACGACATCCTGACCGGCCTGAACCTGAACTTCGTCGACGACGCGATCACCACGATCCTGGGCCCGTCCGGCACGGGGAAGAGCGTCCTGATCAAGCACCTCGTCGGTCTGCTGGAGCCCGACGAGGGCGAGGTCCTGATCTTCGGCCAGGACATCTGGAACATCAGCAAGCCCGAGCGCTACGAGCTGCGCAAGCGGTTCGGCGTGCTCTTCCAGGACGGCGCCCTGTTCGGGTCGATGAACATCTTCGACAACGTCGCCTTCCCGTTGCGCAAGCACACCGACACCCCGGAGTCCGAGGTCCGCGACATGGTCATGGACCGCCTGCAGGAGGTCGGCCTCGAAGGGGCCGCGGCCAAGCTCCCCAGCGAGGTCTCGGGCGGCATGCGCAAGCGCGCCGGGTTCGCCCGGGCGCTCATCCTCGACCCGGACATCGTCCTGTTCGACGAGCCCGACTCGGGTCTCGACCCGGTGCGCACCAGCCTGCTCAACGACGTCATCCTCGACATGCACGAGCGGCACAAGGGCACCTACATGGTGGTCACCCACGACATCCGCACGGCTCGCAAGGTCAGTGACTACGTCGGCGTGATCTGGAAGGGCAAGGCCGTCCACTACAGCGACGCGGACTCCGCCTTCAACTCCGAGAACCCGTTCGTCCGGCAGTTCCTGGCCGGCGACTCCGCCGGCCCGCTGGGGATGGACTGATGAGCAGGACTCGACCCCGGATCCGACCCGGACTGGCGATCGGCGTGCTCGGCATCGCCCTGGTGGCCGGTGCGGTGGTGACCCTCGACCAGAGCGACGGGTACCGCGTCAGCGCGGTGCTGCCCAACGCCGGCAACCTCTTCATCGGCAGCTCGGTGATGTACGACGGCTACGAGGCCGGCAGCGTGACGGGCATCGAGGTCCGTGACGGCAAGGCCATGGTCGAGCTCTCGCTCGACGACGAGTTCGGCCCGCTCCACGACGGCGCCACCGTCGAGGTGGTCTGGAAGGCGGCACTCGGCGAGCGCCTGGTCCGGATCGTCGACGGCGCGGACAAGAACCCCGAGCTGCCCGAGGGCGCGATGCTCGCGGGCGTCCAGCGGGAGCCCGTCGAGCTCGATTCCGTGCTCTCGGCGCTCGACGCACCGACCCGCAAGCACCTGTCCTCGCTCGTCGGACGGCTGCAGGAGACCCTCGATGGGCGCGAGGCGGACGCCAACGCCAGCCTGCAGGCGGCCGGTCCGGCGCTGGAGGAGCTCGGCGCGGTGCTGCGCGAGGTCGACACCGACGGCGAGGCGATCAAGCAGATCGTCGTCCAGTTCAACGACACGATGAAGATCCTCGGCTCGCGCGGTGAGAGCCTCGAGCAGGTGGTGAGCTCGCTGGCCTCGGCGACGGCCACCATCGCCGCCCAGGAGCGCAGTGTCGGCAGCACGTTGCAGAAGCTGCCGCCGGTCCTGGAGAAGGCCGACGAGACGCTCGCCCGGGTCCCCGGCACCGTCGAGGTGACCCTGCCGCTGCTGGAGGACCTGGCTCCCGCCACTGGAAGCCTGACGTCGGTGTCGCGCAACCTGCGGCCGCTGCTGCAGGACCTGCGTCCCACCGTCGGCGACCTCCGGCCGACCCTGGACCAGCTGTCGACGTTGCTCGGCCTGACGCCCGGCCTCCTCGACGGCAGCACCGCGACCGCCCCGGACGCCGACGACGCGATGACGGGTCTCACCCCGGTGATCGACTTCCTCCGGCCGTACACGCCCGAGCTCGCCGGCTGGGCCACCAACTGGGGCTCGGCAGCCGGCAACCGCGACAACCAGGGCCACTACACCCGGTTCCTGATCCAGGCCGGGCTCGAGAGCGTCATCCCCAACCCGACCGGCACCCCCGGTCCGGGAGTGACCCAGAACCTGACGCCGGACCCCGGTGCCCCGGTGGGGCAGCCGTGGACCGACGCCTACGGAAGCGGAATGCGATGAACGCGATGAGCGACGTCGGTCGCGCGGCCCTGGTGGCCGTGCTGATCGCGGCAGGAGTCGCGGGGGTCGCGACCCAGCTGGGCAGCGACAGGGACGACGAGATGGTCCGCGCCACGTTCCTCTCCGCAGCGCCCCTCGTCGAGGGCAACCAGGTCAAGATCGACGGCGTGGTCGTCGGCTCGGTCAAGAGCCTGACGGTCGAGGACGGTGTGGCCGAGGTGGGCCTCGACCTCGACGAGGAGGCCCGCCCGCTCCACGAGGACGTGAAGCTCACGATCCGGCCGGTCAGCCTGCTGGGGGAGCGGTACGTCGACCTGGACCGCGGCAGCCCCGACGCCCCGCTCCTCGCCGAGGGCACGGTCATCCCGGTCGAGCAGACGGCCACCTCGGTCGGGCTCGACGAGGTGCTCAACACCGTCGACCAGCCGACCGGCGACGGTCTCCGCGCGCTGGTGAGCACGCTCGGCGAGGGCCTGCAGGGCAACGGCGAGAACGTCGACGAGACCCTGAAGCTGCTGTCCCCGAGCCTCAAGGACGTCACCGCGATGGCGTCGGTGCTCGACGAGCACAACGAGCTCCTCGCCCGCCTGATCACCAACTTCGAGCCCGTGGCCAGTGCACTGGCCACCCGCGACGGCGAGGCGATGGACCAGCTGGTCGACTCCTCCGACACGGTGCTGACCGCTGTGCGGGAGCGCCAGGTCAAGCTCGAGCGCACGCTCGCCAAGCTCCCCGGCACGCTGCGGGTGCTGCGCACCACGCTGGGCAACCTGCGTGCCGCCGCGGACGACACGGCGCCGACGCTCAAGGAGCTCCGCCCCCTCACCGATGCCCTGCCCGACCTGGCCGAGGAGCTGCGGGCGTTCTCCGACGTCCTCGACCCGGCCCTGGCCACGTCCGAACCGGTGATGCGCAAGGCGGACGAGCTGCTCAAGGCTGCGGCGCCCGTCGCGAAGGACGTGCGGGAGTCCGGTGGCGGGCTCGCCACCACCACGTCCGGCCTGCAGGAGGTCACCGGTGCCCTCACCCGCAACCGGGACCACCTGTTCGACTACATCCGGTTCTGGGCGCTGACCACCAACGGTCACGACGGCCTGTCGCACTACTTCCGTGCCCACTACGTCGTGGACCCCGACACCGTCCTGGGCCTGCTGCCGGTCACGCCGGGCGACAAGCCGGCGGCCGCCAAGCCGGCGAAGACTCCCGCCGCACCGAAGGATTCGGCGCCGCGCGGTCTTCTCGACGGACTCAACGACGTCCTCGGTGGACTGCTGCAGCCCAAGGGCGCCAGCGCCACCGGACTGAGCGAGAAGCAGGAGCTCAACCTGCTCGGACTGCTTCTCGGAGGGAAGTGACATGACCGACAACGCCCTGTTCTCCTGGCTGCGCAGCCCGCTGGGCATCGGCACCGCAGTGCTCGTGCTCTTCGGTGGAGCGGTGGTCTTCGGCCTCAACTCCACCCACGGCATGCCGCTCGCCGAGCGCCGTGAGGTCCTGGTCGCCTTCGAGGACCTCAGCGGCCTCAACACCGGCGACGACGTGCGCATCGCGGGCAACCGGGTCGGCTACGTCGAGGACCTGCGACTCGAGGACGGCCAGGCCGTCGCCGTGCTCAAGCTCGACGACCCCGACACCGAGCTGTACGAGAACGCGCAGGCCGCGCGGATCTCGGACCGGTCGGGTCTCGGTCAGAAGTTCGTGACCCTGGACCCGGGTGACCCCTCCACCGGCGCCCTCCGCTCCGACGCGATCATCCCGGCCGACCAGACGGTCAAGACCGAGGACATCAACGAGCTGCTCGACACCTTCGACGAGGCGACCCGGGCCGAGGCCGCGACCGCCCTGCAGAACCTCGGCGGCGGCATGATCGGCCACAGCGAGGACCTGCACGCCGTCACCCGTAACGCGCCGGAGATCCTCCGCTCGACCGGCGAGGTGTCCCGGGCGCTGGCCGCCGGCAAGGGAGCGCCCCTCGAGGACCTGCTCCTCTCGGCGGACCGGCTCAGCGGACGCCTGGCGACCCGGGACGAGGAGCTCGCGGCCCTGATCGACGAGATGGCGGTGACGGTCGATGCCTTCGCCGCCGACGACGGCAACCAGGTCCGGGCCTCCCTCGACCAGGCGCCGGACACCCTCGACGCCGCGCACTCGGCACTGACCGGGCTCGACACGCCCCTCGCCGACCTCGCGGTCGCGATGCGCCAGGTCCGCCCGGGCGCCACTGCGCTCGGCCGCTCCACCCCCGACCTGCGCGCCTTCCTCCGGGAGGCGGTGACGCCGCTCGCGAAGATGCCGGACGTCAACAAGGACGCCGAGACCGGCGTCGTGGCGCTGGACCGCCTCGTGGGCGATGCCCGACCGCTGGCCCAGCAGTTGCTCAAGACCGCGAGCAGTGCCGCTCCTCTCGCGAGCGTGCTCGGCGACTACGCCGAGGACATCGCCTACTTCCACACGAACGCTTCCGGCGCCCTCGGGCGTGGCGACAGCGCCGGCCACTGGCTGCGGATCCTGCTGCTGCCCGGCGTGGAGTCGGTGGGCCTGCCCGGCGCCGCCACGCGTGACCCGTACCCGGCCCCCGGAGAGACCTGGTGAGGACGATGTCGAAGAGGTCGAACACGTCGAAGACGTCGAAGACGTCGAGGAGAAGGAGCGCCGTGAAGCGCGGACCGCGTCGTCCCCGCCTGACGACGCTGCAGCTGGGCAAGATCTTCGTGGCGGTGGCGGCCGTGTCCGGCGCGCTGCTGTTCCAGAAGGCACAGCTCGCCGCGATGCTGCGACCGGGCGACACCGTCCAGATCCAGTTCACCGAGGCGCACCGGCTGCGCAGCGCCGTGTCGGACGTGAAGATGTCCGGGGTCGAGGTCGGCATCGTCCGGTCCATCGAGGACGAGAACGGGCTGACCACGGTCGAGGTCAAGGTCGACGGTGATGCGCGCAAGGCCATGGGTACGGCGCCGTCGGCGCGGGTCCGGCCGACCACGTTGCTCGGTGGCAACTACTACCTCGAGATCATCCCCGGTGGCCGTCGTGGCGAGTTCAAGGGAACGATCCCCGTCGAGCGGACCCAGCTGCCGGTCGAGCTGGACGGCGTCGCCAGCGCCTTCGCCGCGGACGCCCGCACGGGTGTCCGCAGCAGCACCAAGGCCCTCGACGCAACGCTCGAGGCCGACGGCACCCGCGCGCTGCGGGACCTGCTCGAGTCGGCGCCCGGAACGCTGCGCTCAACCGACGAGGTGCTGCGTGCGTTGCAGGGAACCCAGCCTGATCGCGACCTCTCCGCCCTGGTCGACGGCGGCGAGAACGCCTCGACCGTCCTCTCCTCGGAGAACGTCCGTCTCGGCGAGACCGTCGAGGACCTCGCCACGACCGCGGAGGTGCTCGACGGGCGCCGCAACGACATCGCCGAGGCGGCCCGCACGATGCCCTCGAGCCTCGATGAGACGGCCACCCTGCTGGACAGCCTCGACGGTGTCCTGACCTCGCTCGAGGACACCGCGGACCCGGCGCGTCCGGCGGTCCAGGAGCTGTCGCGCCTGCTCGAGCAGGCCGACCCGGTCCTGGCCCGGGCCCGGCCGGTCGTCCGCGACCTGCGCGGAGTCCTCCGTGACGCCAGGCCGCTGGTGACGACGCTGATCCCGATCAGCCGTGACCTCGACGCGACGGTCGACAACCTGCAGGGACCGGTGCTCGACCGGGTGAACGGTCCGGTGCTGGAACAGCTGATGTCGCCGTGGCACGGCACGGGTGAGTACGCCGGTGGCGGCGCCGACCGGCCGCTCTACAAGGAGACGGGCTACATGTTCTCCAACCTGGCCCAGGCCAACATGACCGACGAGAACGGCTCGATGGTCTCCTTCCTCCCCGGCGTCGGTCCCGGCTCGCTCGCCGGTCTGCCGATCAGCCTCGAACAACTGATCAACGCTGTCGTGAAGGGGGAGCGGTGATGAAGCGCTCACTGACCAAGTTCTGGGAGCGGGCCCGCAGCGAGCCCGGCCTCGGTCGCAACCTGATCGCCTACGCCGTCCTGGTGGCGCTCGGCACGACCGTCGGCGGGTACTTCCTCGCGAACCAGCGGTTCAACCCGCCGTGGGAGGACCGCTACACGCTCTACGTCGAGCTCGACGAGGCGGCCGGCATCAGCCCCGGCAACGGCCAGGAGGTCCGGATCGCGGGGGTCCAGGTGGGCGACATCCGCTCGGCCGGCATCACCGACGAGGGCATGGCACGCCTGGAGCTGCGCATCGACAACGGCCAGGTCGTGCGCGACGACGCGCAGCTGCTGCTGCGGCCCAAGAGCCCGCTCAACGACATGTACATCGAGATCAGCCCCGGGACGGCGGACGCACCGGCCCTCGAGGACGGCGACACCATCACGGCCGACCGGACGGTCTCGCCGATCCAGGTCGACGACGTGCTCGCCCACCTCGACTCGAACACCCAGGCCGCGATGAGCTCGCTGTTCGCCGAGTCGGACGTGGCGCTGGTCAACGCGCCGAAGAAGCTGCCCGCCGGCCTCGACCGGACCAACGAGCTCCTCGTGGAGCTCGCGCCGGTCATGGAGCGGCTGGAGACCCGGCGCAAGAGCCTGGCCCGCCTGGTCAACGCCCTGGCCGACGTCTCCGAGGCCGCCGGCAAGAACGACGTACGGCTGGAGCGGATGGCGACGTCGCTGAACCTCACCCTCGGCACGCTGTCGGGGGAGCGCGAGAACCTCGACGCCACCCTGGCCCAGCTCCCCGAGCTGTCGCGTGAGCTGCGCTCGACGTCGAGCAGTGTGGTGCGCCTGGCGAACCAGCTCGACCCGACGCTGGCCAACGTCCGCAAGGCCAGCGACGAGCTGCCCGGGGCGCTGAAGAGCTTCAACGGCAGCGTCGACGAGCTGGACGACTTCATCCGCGAGGCCGAGCCGGTGCTGGACAAGGCCGGTCCGGTGGTCAGTGATCTCCGGGCCGTGGCGCCCGACCTGCGCACCATCGCGGGCGACCTGCGTCCGCTGAGCGCGGACGCCCGACCGCTGACCCAGATGCTCGTGCCGCGACTCGACGACGTCGCTGCCTTCGTCTACAACACGAACTCGGTCGTCAGCCTCCGCGACGCCAACCGCGGGATCCTGCGAGGGCTCTTCCAGCTCTCGCCCGAGACGATCGGAGGGCTGGGCTGATGCGCATTCCGTACCAGAGCGTGCCGAAGCTGCGTGGACTCGTGCTCGTGGCCTTCCTCGCCGTGTGCGCGACGGTCTTCAGCTTCCTGTGGCTCCAGGCCGGCGGCAAGCTCCCGCTGCTCTCCAAGGCCGGCTACCAGGTGACGGTGCCGTACGACGACATCGACAACCTCGTCTTCCAGTCCGACGTCCGCATCGCGGGTGTCGAGGTGGGCGCGATCGAGCGGATCGAGATCAAGGACGACAAGGCGATGGTCACCCTCGACCTCGACCCCGAGGCCGTTCCCCTCCACGAGGGCGCGATCATCACGGTCCGCAACAAGACGATGATCGAGGAGACCTATCTCGAGATCGTCGACGGTGACGGCGCGGCCTACGCCGACGGGGCCACGCTTCCCGCGAGTGTCGCCCGGGGCAGCGTCCAGCTCAACGACGTCCTGACCAGCCTCGACGCGACCACCCGCAAGGACCTCTCGGCCCTGATCCGCTCCGGCGGGGCCGCGACGAAGGACACCCGGGAGGACGTCGACGCCGTCCTCACCGGGCTCGGCGACCTGGGCGAGAACTCGGGCGCGCTCGAGGCGCTCGCCGCACAGTCGGAGGACCTGCGCTCGCTGGTGCAGTCCTCGACGACGGTCCTCGACGCCCTCGACACCCAGCAGGGTCGGATCGTGGACCTGACCCGCGACGCGCAGACCCTCACGGCCGTGACGGCCGGGCACGAGGACGACGTCAAGGCGATCATGCGGGCCCTGCCCTCGTTGCTCGTCTCGACCGAGCGGGCCAGCGACAGCCTCGCCACGCTGACCTCGCCGCTGGGCACGGTGTCGCGCAACCTCCGCGCGGCCTCGCCGGACCTCAGCGCCGCGCTGCTGGAGCTGCCGGCCACGACCGAGGACCTGCGCGGGATGCTGCCCTCGCTGGACACGACGCTCGACCGGGCGCCGGCCACGCTGACCAGGCTGAGCCCGATGCAGAAGGCCACCAGCCCGCTGCTGGAGACGCTCCAGGTCAACGTCGCCGACCTCAACCCGATGCTCGCCTACCTCAAGCCGTACGGCCGTGACCTGGTCTCCTACTGGACGAACTTCATCGGCTTCGTCGGGTCCTCGGACCAGAACGGGCCGATCGCACGGGTCAAGCCGATCCTGGGGTTGAGCTCGCTGAACCTCCCGGTCGGCGCCAGCCCGACGACGATGTACAACCCCTACCCGGCGCCGGGCACCCACAACGACCCGGCCGAGTTCACCGGCGAGTACCCGCGAATCACCGAGGACCCGATCCCGTAATGCGCACCTTCCGCGCCCTGAGGACACCGCGGCCACGCTACCTGCCTGGCGTGGCCGCGGCCCTCGGCGTGCTCGCGCTGATCGTGGTCGGGCTGCTGCGCGTCGAGGTCGAGACGGGCGTCGACGAGTTCGTCCCCCGTGACGACCGGGTGGTCCGGGCGACCGCCGCGATGGCCGAGCAGTTCGGGGGCGACCCGATCGTCGTGCTCCTCGAATCGGCGCAGGCGGGACAGCTGCTCCTCAAGGACAACCTCCCGGCGCTGCTCCAGCTCGAGGGGGAGCTGGCCGCACTGCCACACGTGAAGGCGGTCTACGGTCCCGGCACGGTGCTGAACCAGATCGCCGGCCAGGCGCAGGACCTGCTCGCCGAGCTGGGCGGCTACCGGGACGGGCTGCGGGCCAAGGCCGAGAACGATGCCCGGGAGGCCGGGGGAACGGCGAAGGAGGTCGAGGCGGCTGGCAGCCGTGCGACCCGCGGGTTCGACGAGCGCTACTCCGCCTTGCTCTCCCGCGGCATGCCCGGCGGTCTCCCGACGCTGCACAACCAGACGTTCGTCAACCGGGTGATCTTCAACGACGAGGGTGATCCTCGCCCCCAGTGGGACTTCCTCGTGCCCCGACCCGACGCCGTCGCGGTGCTGGTCCGGCCCGATCCGTCCCTGGCCCAGAGCGACACGGAGGACCTCGTCGCCGCGGTCGAGGCCGCGGTCGACGACAGCGCCGTCGACACCCGTCGTACGACGGTCACCGGCATCCCTGCCGTGGTCGCGGCGCTGGGCGAGCAGGTCCGCCACGAGGTCCCGCTCCTCGGCGGGGTCGCCGTGCTGGCGGTGGGCGCGTGGTTCCTCCTGACCAGCTGGACCCGTCGCCGCCTGCGCCTGCTGCCCCTCGCCGCGACACTGCTCGGCACCGGCGCCACCCTCTCGGTGGCCGGCTGGGTCGGTCGTCCGCTGGCGCTCACGGCGGTCGCCTTCCTGCCGGTCCTGCTGGGGATCGGCTCCGACTTCATGACCTACCTGCACCGTGGTGCCGGGCGTCGTACGGTCGTGGCCGCGGCCCTGGCTTCTGCAGCCGGCTTCGGTGCGCTCGCCGTCGCGCCGGTGCCCGCGGTCGCCGACCTCGGGATCAGCCTCGCGATCGGCCTCGTCGTCACCGTCCTGGCCTCCCTGGCCGTGCACCGCTGGGGTCCGCAGGAGGTCGCCGAGGAGATCGTTCCCCTGCCCGCCCCCGTGCGTCGGGGACGCACGATCCGGCGCCGGGACCGTCGCCTGCTGTTGCTGGTCCCGGTGGTCGGTGCCGCCGTCGGCTGGGCGCTGTTCCCCTCGCTCACCATGCAGTCCGACTTCACCGCCCTCGCGGACGGTCTGGGGGAGTACGACGATGCGCGTGACGTCGAGCGGGTGATCGGCGCCTCGGGCGAGGTCGCGCTCGTCGTACGCGGCGACGACGTGCTCGACGCCGAGACGTTCGCATGGATGAGCGAGACCCGACGCGACGTGATCGCGCGGCACGGCGACGAGCTCAGTGCTGTCCTCTCGCCCGCGGACGTGCTGTCCTTCCTCGGGACCGAGCCGGAGCCGTCCGAGGTCGACGCGGCACTGCGGCTGCTGCCGGGCTACCTCGCATCGAGCGTGGTCAGCGACGACCGTCAGATGGCCGTGATGACCTACGGCGTGGATCTGCGCGACGTGGAGCGTCTGGCGACGCTGCGCGACTACCTCGAGGAGGTCGCGGCGAGCGCCCCGGCGGGCGTCGAGGTCGATGTCGCCGGACTGCCGATGGTCGCGGTCTCCGCCCAGGAGGCGATGGACGACGAGCGACTGCTCGGTGCCCTGCTGGGCATCGGCGCCGCCGGCATCGCCCTGCTCCTCCTGCTCCGTGACCACAAGGTCGCGCTGGTCGCCATGATGTCGGCCGCTCTCGCCTCGGGACTGGTCGCGCTGGGGATCGCCGTCACCGGGGCCACGCTGACCCCGATGACCGCCGGCCTGGGCTCACTGACCGCGGCGGTGGCGTGCGAGTTCACGGTGCTGTTGGCCCTCGGGCAGCGACGCGGTGATCCGCGGATCGGCCGCGCGGTGGACCTCGCCGCCGCCGCATCGGCCACCGGGTACGCCGTGCTCGTCCTCTCCGACCTCGGGCTCATCCAGGGCTTCGGACTGCTGCTCGCCCTCACCGTGGCCGTGGCGCTGGGTGTCTCCCGCCTGCTGGTGTGGGCCTTGTTGCCCGAAGCGGTCGAGCAGCCGGAGGACGAGAGCGCCGAGGCGGCCGTTCCCGAGGTCAAGATCCTGGAGAAGGTGTGATGAAGCAGAAGGTCCTCATCGCGGTCGCCGTGCTGGCCGTCGTCACCGCCGGACTGCTGGTCTGGCGTCCCTGGGCCGACGAGGCACCGGACGGGACCGCCTTCCGTGTCGGCGAGGACGTCGTGAGCATCGACGACCTCGACGCCCGCAACGATTCGCTGCGCGCCCTCTACGGCATCCAGGAGCCGCTCGGCGACGAGGGCCTCGACGACTTCCGCCGCCAGGCAGCGAAGTCGATGGCGATCAGCCTGGTCCTGGACGGTGCGGTGGACGATGCCGGGATCGAGGTGTCCCAGGCCGAGGTGGACGAGGCGGTCACCGCCTTCGTCGCCAGCAGGTTCGAGGGCGATCGGGACCAGTTCCTCGACTCCTTGGGCAACGTGAACACCTCCGAGGACGCCGTCATCGAGGAGGTACGACGCCAGCTCGAGCTCCGTGCGCTCCTCGCCGAGGTCTCCGGCGAGGTCACCGTGAGCGACGCCGACGTGGCGGTCGCCTTCGAGGAGCGCAAGGCCGACCTCGGCACGCCGGAACGGCGCGTCATCAGCAACATCGTCGTCGAGAGCCGGGCCGAGGGCCAGGAGGTGCGGACCGAGCTCGACGGCGGCGCCGACGTCGTGGCCCTGGCCCGCCGGGTGAGCATCGACGCGGCGACCCGCGAGAAGGGCGGCGACCTCGGGGCGGTGTCCCGAGCCGACCTGCTGCCGGACGTCGCCGACGCGGTCTTCCGCACCGGAGCCGGCAAGGCCTACGGCCCGGTGGAGGGCACCCAGGGCTGGAACGTCGGGGTCGTCAGCCGCGTGCAGCAGCCCGCCGCTGCGACGCTCGCCGGCGTGCGCGAGGACCTCCGTGCCGTGCTCGTGTCGGAGCGGACCCAGGCGATCTGGAGCGAGTGGCTCGCCGGCGAGCTGCGGGAGGCCGACATCCGCTACGAGGCGGCCTACCGGCCCAGCGACCCCTACGACATCACCTCGTGGGAGCAGCCTCTCGGGACCGACCAGGCGGGAGCCGACAAGTGAGCAGCGTCCTCGATGCCCTGACCTGCCTGGTGATCGGCGTTTTCCTCTTCACCCTCGGCGCCTGGGGGAGGTCGCACGTCTCGACCCTCGTCGTCGACGCCATCCAGGGCGAGGAGCGGCTGCAACGGATCGCGGTCCTGAAGCGGGGCGCGACCACCTGTCAGGTGGTGGCCGGTGTGTTCGTCGTCGTCGCGTTCTTCCTGCTCGCCACCCGCTGACCCGCCGGGGCTCAGCCCAGGCGGAGGTCGCGGATCGCGAGCTGGGCGGCGCGGTAGCCGACCATGCCGTGCGCACCGGGGCCCGGAGGGGCGGCGGCGGAGCACAGGTAGACGCCGGGAACGCCCGTCCGGTAGGGATTGCGGCCCGGACGAGGTCCGAACAGCAGGGCCCCGGGCGTCTTCGACCCGGTGAGGATGTCCCCGGAGACGTAGTTGGCGTTGAAGGCCGTGAACTGGGCGGGGCTGGTGACGTGCTGGTCCACGATCCGCTCCCGGAAGCCCGGCGCGAAGCGTTCGACCTGGGCGATGACGGCTTCGGTGGCGTCCCCGTCGTACCCGGCCGGCACGTGGGCGTAGCTGTAGACGGGGTGCACGTTCCCGCGGGAGCGGGAGGGATCGGCGAGGTACTGCTGGGCGAGCAGGACGAAGGGCCGCACCGGGAGCCGGCCCGCGGCGATGGTCTTCTCGTTGGCGATGATCTCCTCGGCGCCGCCGGAGAGATGGACGGTGCCCGCACGGCCGACGTCGGGATCGCGCCACGGGATGCCGCCCTCGACGGCGAAGTCGACCTTGAAGGCCGCCGGGCCGTAGCGGTACCTGCGGTACGAGCGGCGGGTGCCTGCGGGCAGCTGGTCGCCGTACAGGTCGAGCGCCGCGGTGGGGGAGAGGTTCAGCAGCACGGCGTCCGCGCGTGGCAGCTGCGTGAGCGAGGTGACGCGCACCCCGGTCTCGATCTTGCCGCCCGCCTCGACCAGCGCCGAGGCCATCGCGGTGGAGATCGACTGGGTGCCGCCGACGGCGACGGCCCAGCCGTCGTGGTGACCGGCGGTCAGGATGCCCACGCCGATCGCGGAGGAGACGACCTCGGTCAACGGCCGCATCGCGTGCGCCGTCGTACCCAGGAACAGGGCGCGTGCCTTCTCGGTGCGGAAGTACCGCGCGAGCAGCGCCGCCGGCAGGACGGTCGGCGCGCCGAAGCGGCCCATCAGCAGGGGGTGACGGGGGACGTGCACCACGGGGCCGAGGATGTCCGGCGCGAGCCGGTCGTAGGCACGCGACGGCGACCCGAACAGTCGCTGCCAGCGACGGCCGTCCGCGCCCAGCCCGGCGGCGGTCTCCTCGAGGGAGCGGTGCAACAGGCCTGCCGGACCCTCGTCGAGCGGGTGGGCGGCGTCGATCTCCGGCCACGCCCACGCCAGCCCGTGCGCGTCCAGGCCCGCCATCGCCGGCGACTGGTGCGCCATCGGGTGGATGGCTGCGCAGTGGTCGACGAGCATCCCGTCGCCGAACGGCTGGACCGTCCGCGTGCCGCCCCCGATCTCGTCGTTCGCCTCGAGAACGGTCACATCGGCCCCGGCCCGGGCCAGGGTCAGTGCAGCAGCAAGCCCGTTGGGGCCGCTGCCGATCACGATCACGTCAGCCATGACACGAACCTACGGTGCGGGCGAGGGCCGGTGCATGGGCCGGCGCGATGGACTTCGTCGGTGGGTGTGGTCGCCGCGCACAAATCCGCCGCTCCCGTTGTCCCGCGAAGTGCGCGTGCTTCTCCCGCGAAGTGCGCCGTTTTCTCCACCGAGGTGCGTGGTCCTCTCCGTCACCCGGTGACCAGCCGCGCTCGCGCCGTCACACCAGCACAGCAGGGCCCAGCCAGTTGCACGCCGTGAGGGCGAGCTCGATCGCCTGGCGGTCGGTGCTGATGGAGCGGCCGAGGGCCTTCTCCGCGGAGGCGATGCGGTACTTGACGGAGTTCTTGTGCATCAGCATCGCCTCGGCCGTGGCGGTGTAGCTGCTCTCGTGCTGGAAGAACAGCAGGAGGGTGTGCCGGAGGCGGTCGTGGTGCTCGTCGTCGAGTGCGAGCTCGCGAAGGGTGTCGTGGATCCAGTCGCGGGTCAGGTCGAGGTCGTGCGCCAGGAGGGAGGCGACCTTGAGGCCGGGCTCGCCGAAGCTGGTGACGGGGTGCGTCGGGTCGTCGCGGATGGTCGTGACCTGCTGGGCCTTGACCGCCTCCTCGTGGGTACGACGGAAGCCGGCGAGTCCGGACTGCGGGCGACCGAAGGCCACCATCGGGACGG
This sequence comes from Nocardioides sp. Root190, assembly GCF_001428565.1. Lineage (GTDB taxonomy): Bacteria > Actinomycetota > Actinomycetes > Propionibacteriales > Nocardioidaceae > Nocardioides. The sequence continues at coordinate 82,874 of NZ_LMIA01000014.1, forward strand.
GCGGCCCACCGGCTTCGCCGAGCAGGGAGCGGATCACGTCGAGGTCGGGCTCGACGTCCTCCCGTACGGCGAACCAGGCCCACGCGCTCGCTCGGTCGCGCGGGATGACGAGGGGGATCCGCTTGGAGCCGAGGTGCTCGGCGATCGCGCCGGCCGCCTTGGTGAAGCGGGAGAGCTGGTCCTGTTGGGTGCCGGTCTCGTGGACCCACAGGACGGCGCCGAGGTGGGGGACACGGAGCCGGTAGCCGATCACGGATTCGGCGGCGTCGACGTCGGTCTCGGTGCCGGCGAGGATGTCGTCGACCCGGCTGGCCCGCGCGCTGCTCCGCTCGGCCAGCCAGCGTTCGCGCTCGCTCTCGTAGACGGTGATGACACGCTGGGAGATCCAGTCGATGTAGTCGAAGGTGACCGCGACGACGCGCTCGAGGCCGGCTGCCCGCTGCTCAGGCTCGGCGTCCACCGTCTCGAACTCGTGGAACGCCTGCTCGAGCAGGAACTGCTGTCCGAGGCGGTAGGCGCGGACCAGTGCGCTGACCGGGACGCCACGCTGGGCCAGGCGACGGGCGTACTCGTAGGCCGCCGACGGTGGCTCGATGTTGTCCACCACGATGTCGTGGCGCAGCGAGTGGAGGATGTTCTCGACGTTGCCCTCGATGCTCGCGTAGAGCAGGTCGAAGATCGCGCCCTCGCCCTCGAGCTCGACGATCCGGGTCGAGAGACGGTCCCGCATCGCGTTGCTCAGCTCGCCGATCTTGTCGTGCAGGTTGGCGGCGACCTTCTCGACCAGGGCGCTCGTCGTGAACCTGTCGGTCATCACGTCTGGCATCTCCGCATCGTGGCATAAGTGCAGTGACGTACGTCACTGTCTGAAGGATACGAACGAACGGGACCGGGTTTGGTCCCGCCGCACAAAGAGGGAACTGCGCCGGTGTCAGTCGTTGGCGGGCTCCCGCAGGCGTGCCTTGACCAGCTTGCCGACGGAGTTCTTCGGCAGCTCGGCCAGGACGTGGACGGCCTCGGGGACCTTGTAGCGCGCCAGGGACGCCGCGCAGTGGGCCCTCAGCTCGTCCTCGCTGACCGCCAGGCCGGGCTTGGCGGCGACGTACGCGACCGGCACCTCGCCGAGCACGGGGTCGGGCTGGCCGACGACCGCCGCCTCGAGGACGGCCGGGTGGCCGTAGAGGCACTCCTCGATCTCCTTGGGGTAGATGTTCTCGCCGCCGCGGATGATCAGCTCCTTGATCCGGTCGACGATGCGCAGGTAGCCGTCCTCGTCGATGGTGCCGACGTCGCCGGTGTGCAGCCAGCCGTTGCGGAGCACCTTGGTGGTCTCCTCGGGGCGCCCGAGGTAGCCCCGCATGACGTTCGCACCCCGGATCACCACCTCGCCGCGCAGTCCTGTCGGCAGGTGCTCGCCGGTGGTGGAGATGACGGCCACCTCCTGGCCGGGCAGCGCGATGCCCACCGTGCCGGGCTTGCGCGGCCCGGTTACCGGGTTGATGGTCGAGGCGACGCTGCCCTCGGAGAGGCCGTACCCCTCCACGACGGCGATGCCGAAGCGCTGCTCGAAGCGGGTGATCAGCTCGGCCGGCATCGGGGCCGCACCGCAGATCACGAACCGCAGCGAGGAGGTGTCGACCTCGCGCTCGGTGGTGGCGTCGAGGACGGCGTACATCGTCGGCACGGCCGAGAAGTACGTCGGGCGGTGGGCCTCGACGAGGTCCCAGAAGGTCGACGGCGAGAAGCGTGGGGCGACCACGACGTCCCCTCCGGCGCGCAGCACCGAGACCACGCTGGCGATGAGCCCGTTCGCGTGGAAGAGGGGGAGCACGAGCAGGCTGGTGTCGTCGGCCGTGAGCTGGAAGTGCTCGACGAGGGACGAGCTCATCGCCGAGATGTTGGCGTGGTCGAGCAGCACCCCCTTGGGACGCCCGGTCGTGCCGCTCGTGTAGATCACCAGGGCGAAGTCGTCGGGTTGGGCCAGGGGCGGACTCTCCGGCAGGTGGCTGCCGGGGCCGGCGTGCGAGCCGGCGTGGATCGAGCTGACGTCCACCCAGGCGATCTCGAGCTGCTCGGCCAGGGCTCGTGCCCGCTCCTCACCCACGAGCACGGCCGAGGCCGAGTCCTCCAGCTGGTAGAGGGCCTCGTCGTCGGTCAGTGCCGGGTTCACGGGCGTGAGCGCCGAGCCGTGGTGCCACGCCGCGAACATCGTGGTGACGATCTCCGCGCAGTTCGGCAGCATCACTGCGACGTTGTCGCCGGGGGAGATGCCCAGCTCGGCGAGCCGACCTGCGAGGCGTCGTACTGCTGCGGCGAAGGCCGCGTTGTCGAGGGTGCGCTCGCCATCGCCGAGGCAGCGACCGCCCGGATCCCGCTCCTCACGGAGGAACGGGATCCGGGCGAGGCTGTCGGCGGTGGCCGTCGTGGTCATGCGTGGGCTCGTGGCGGCTGGGCGAGCTCCGGGTGGTGGTCCGGGTGGCGGTAGGTCACCTCGACGGGGACCGGGCCGTCGGGCAACCACGGCTGCGTCTTGACGCAGTCGGCGACGAGCCACGTGCCGCGCTCCACGATGCCGAGCGCCGCGTCCATCACGAAGTACTCCTGCGTCTTCTTGTGCAGGGGCTGCGACTCGACCCACACCACGACGAACTCGCCGGGCTCGAAGCCGATCCGCTTCTGGATGGCCTCGATGAGCTGGTCGTCGTGCAGGTGGCCGTCGCCGAAGTTCCAGCCGATGATCGCGTTGCAGCAGAACTCCGCCTCGCGCAGCGAGTAGGTCTCGTACTCCTCGCCCAGGTAGTTCTGCATGACGGAGAACAGGCCGCGGCCCTGGGCGTGCATCGCCCGCCAGGCAAGCGTCATCTGCATCGTCATCTCGGCAACGTCGGGCTCGTAGCCCATGCCCTCGATGAGCTGGTCGACCTGGTTCTTCGCGGGCTTCTTGAGCTGGTTGAGCTTGGCCTCGGCGCCGGGCTTGAACGCCCAGGTGGCCGACGCCCAGTTGCCCGAGTACTGGCGCATCGAGGGCAGGAAGGACACCAGGTCGGGCCGGAGGTTGCCCAGGACGGGGAAGAAGACGAGGAGCGCGACGAGCACGGGCAGCATCCAGCCCTCGCTGAAGTCGCCGACACCGTAGCCGTCGCCCGCGAAGTGGCCGGCGAACAGGAAGATCGTGATGTAGGAGAAGACGATGTTCCACTCCAACGGGACCGCCAGCGGGAACGTCTGGGTGATGAAGAGGTGGAACAGCACCATCGAGCTGACGGCGAGCAGCGTGATCGTCCAGTTCGTGCTGAACAGCAGGACGAGCGGGACGGCGAGCTCGGCCAGCGTGCCCAGGACGTGCGCCATGACCCACGCCAGCCGCGACGGGTTCAGGTCGTCGGGCAGGGAGCGGAAGTGGGCACGCTTGAGGGCCTTCGGCACGAAGGGCGCGTTGGAGACCATCGGCGGGATGACCAGCTCGAAGAGCGGGGTGAGCTTGGAGATCGAGGCGCCGACCCAGACGATCACGATGATCACCTTGGCCGCGACGATGAAGTCGGTGAAGGTGAGCACGCTGCCGGCGAGTGCGGAGATGACCAGGATCGGCACGTACTGCTCGCCGCGGGCGGCGAGGAAGAGGATCTTGTCGCGCAGGCCGCACAGGACCAGAAGGCCGGCGGAGACCGCCATCAGGACGGGGTCGACCATCTCGATGCCGCCCAGGCCGCCGATGCTGGTCGAGCTGCCGGCGACGATGGCATACATGAAGCTGCCGAGCGTCACGAGGTAGAGCAGCACGTCGAAGACGCTGCGGTTGTCGCCCGCTGTGAAGGGGACCTTGCCCGGCCACGGGGGGAGCCGGATGGTGTCCGGTCGCGCCCAGTAGGCGATGCCGCCGGTCATCGGCTTGAAGTGCGCCGCGAGCGGGCCCCACGTGCCGCCGATCCCGAACAGCTCGAGGAACAGCGTCCAGAGCACGATCTTCTGGTAGATCACCGGCTCGTCCCACCACGCACCGACGTCGAACATGCCTCCGACGTCGGAGGTGAGCGTCGCGAGAGCGATGCCGCCGCCGATGGACAGGACCAGCAGCTTCACGATGTAGATCGTGTGCACCATCTTGGGGGTGCCGAAGCCGAACTCGGCCCAGAACGTGGCGAGGAAGTGGATCCGCTCCTGCCGGGGTCGGGTGAGGAACTCTGCCGGATCGGCCGGCGGTGCGTCGGGGGTGAGGAAAGGCATGTCGTGACTCCTTCGGGGCGGACCGGCCGGCGGCCCGCGCGAGTCGAAAGTAGGCCGCGGGAGGTGTCGTGCATCACGGCCCCGAAGACCGACGATTGGTGGGGTTCTTCGTGCCTGGCGGACAAATGGCCGAGGAATGGCCGAGGAATGGCCGAGGAATGGCCGAGGAATGGCTGAGGACCGGCCGACGAATGGCGCGGGCTGGTCTGGTCACGACGCAGCGCTATCGTCGGCCCCATGCGGACCCCAGCTTTCAGCGACGAGCAGCTGGCCGTTGCGATCGCGGCGGCCGCGGCCGAGCTGGGGGAGCCGCTCACCGCGTCGTCGTACGACGCCTGGCAACGCGGCCGCGAAGCGGCCTCCCCGGCGCTGGTGATCCGGCGGTTCGGGTCGTGGAACGAAGCGTGCTCACGCGCGGGCGTCGCGACGAACAAGACCCGGTCGACCTCGCGGCGCTGGAGCGACCAGGACGTCGTGGACATCGTCACGGCCTACCTCGCGTCGCCCGGCAGTGCCGGCACCTTCGCCGACTACAGCGAGTGGGCCAGGGAGCAGGTGGGTGCACCCAGCGGGGCGACCCTGCGGCAGCGATTCGCCTGGGCCGAGGTCAAGCAGCGGGCCAGTGCACACGAATGACCGCTCACGGGACACAATGACAGCATGACTGTCATTCCCGCTGTCCGACTGGCTGAGCTCGAGCCCGCCTGCGACCTCGCCGACGCCCTCGAGCTGTTCGACTCGCTGCCGGCCGTGCGGGCCGAGGAGATCACCGGCCGCTGGCACGGGCGAGAGCTCGGGACCGGTCACCCGATGGACGGACTCCTGGAGGCGTCGGGCTGGTACGGAAAGCAGTTCGACTCCGTCGACGAGGTCCACCCGCTGCTGTTCCGCACCCCCGCCGGCAAGATCGTGTCCGTCGACCCCCGCCGGATCCCCTTCGGCATCGTGGACAAGATCCCCGAGGGCGTCATCACCCGGGGACGCCAGGTCATGGGCGCGGCCCTTCCGGCGCTGCGCACGAAGAAGGCGCGGGCCCGCTTGCGCAACGTGGAGTACCGCGGCGTCGTCACGGCCGGGATGAGCTACGACCACCTGCCGATCATCGACCTGTTCCGCCGCATCGACGAGCGGACCCTGCTCGGCTGCATGGACCTGCGCGACGCGCCGCCGTACTTCTTCGTGCTGGAGGCCGACGCCCCCGCCTGACGCCCCCCTGACGGCAGGAGCTCAGGCCGGCGGGTAGGGCGCCGCTCGCAGCAGCGACGCGAGGTGTGCGAGGTTGGCGGCCAGGGTGGTCGTCGTCGCGGCGGTCTTCTCGGGCTCGGGATCGAGGTCCTGGTAGTCCGTGCCCTGCATGGCTTCGCCGACCCAGTAGGTCACGGCGTTGGCCGGCAGGCTGAAGCCGACGTCGTTGAGCGCCTGGTAGACCTCTGCCGACACGTGGTGGGCGCCGTCCTCGTTGCCGACGACCGCCACTCCGGCGACCTTGCCCGAGGTCAGCGTCCGGCCCTCGTCGTCTGTCTCGCCGAGCTCGGCGTCCAACCGCTCGAGCACCAGCTTGCACACCGACGCGGGCTGGCCCATCCAGATGGGTGTCGAGATCACCAGGATGTCGGCGGCAAGCATCTTCGCGCGCAGCTCCGGCCAGGTGTCGCCGTCGCCCTCGTCCACCCCGACGCCGAACGCCACCTGCTGGTCCACGACGCGGACCTGCTCACCCTCGACGCCGTGGGCGCGCAAGGCCTCCAGGAGGCGCCGGCCGATCAGCTCCGAGCTGGATCTCGACGGCGACTTCCGCAAGGTGCAGCAGAGCACCAGTGCGCGCAGGGACTCGGTCGGCTGGTTCTCGTCCATGGAGGTCGGGTACCCGCCCAGGGGTCGGGCAGTCGTCCCGGGTGCCATGGCCCGTTGTGGCGTCCCAGCCGTGCCCGTTCGACCCTGCTGGAGGCCGGTTCGTCGCGCCTACGCTCACAGGACCTTCCGGGGGGAGGGTCGAGGTGAGGAGGCTCGGGGTGGGCGCTGCATCGCGTCGCGCGCTGGTCGCGCTCCCGGCTGTCGGAGCCGTGGCGGTGTCCGCCGGCGTCGCCTCGCCGGCCGAGGCGGCCGTCTACCTGCCGCGCGCCTGGACCCGGACCGCGATCCCGACCGCGGCCACCCTGCACCAGCTGAAGAGGTTCACCAGCGGCTACACGCCTGCGCTGAACAAGCAGGTGATCGCTGCCGGTGGCTTCACCAAGTGGTTCGAGAAGCAGCTGGGCGGCTCCTACAGCGACGGCTGGTCCTCCGACACGTCGCGGTGGTGGACCTCGATCAACGCGTCCGCGAGCGAGATCTGGCGACGCGACCAGGAGGGCATCGAGGGGATGTGGCTGGCCGACGCCAACTACGAGCGCTGGACGCTCGTGCGGCGACTCGGCTCCCAGCGCCAGGTGCTCGAGACGATGACCGACTTCTGGGAGAACCACCTCCACGTGCCGGCCAAGGGCGAGGTCGGGCCCTTCCGTTCGTCGTACGGCAAGACCATCCGGCGCTTCGCGCTCGGTCGGTACGACGACATGCTCGCCGCGGCGATCACGCACCCGGCGATGGCGGTCTACCTCGGCAACGCGAACTCCTCGAAGGTGGCTCCGAACGAGAACCTCGGTCGCGAGCTTCTGGAGCTCCACACCGTGGGGCGCGGCAACTTCGACGAGGACGACGTCAAGACCTCCGCCCGCATCCTCACCGGCTACCGCATCGACAGCTGGCGCACGTGGACCTTCTCCTACGACCCTGCCCACCACTGGACCGGGCCGGTCGGGGTCCTCGGCTTCTCCCACGCCAACGCCGCACCGGACGGGCGGGCGGTCCTCACGGCGTACCTCCGCCATCTCGCGCGCCACCCCGCGACGGCACGCCGGATCGCGTTCAAGCTCGCCCGACGCTTCGTCTCCGACACCCCGACGGACGCGCTCGTCGCCAGGCTGGCGAAGGTCTACCTCGCCAGCAACACCGACATCCGGCCCGTGCTGCGCAGCCTGGTCACCTCGACCGAGTTCCGCGGCGCCTACGGGACCGGCAAGAAGGTCCGCAACCCCACCGAGGACGTCGTCGCCACCTGGCGCTCCCTCGGAGCCACGATCACCGCCGCGCCGCGGGACGGTGAGGCCGAGGTCGCCGCCAACGAGATCCTCTGGCAGACCTCCTCGCTCGGGCTGCGCCCGTTCTCCTGGCAGCCGCCCGACGGGCGACCAGACACGGCCGCCGCGTGGTCCTCGACGTCGCGGTTCCTGAACTCGCTCGACCTCCACTACACGATGTCCGGAGGCTGGTGGCCGCAGGTCGGCGTCCGCTTCCGTACGGCGCGGTCGTGGCTGCCCGCCGACAGGATCCGCTTCGACCAGCTCGTCGACCACCTCGCGCGGACCATCCACGGTCGCGGCTCGACCTCGTTGCTCCTGCAGGCCGCCTGCGAGGCGACCGGCTGCACACCCGCGACGTCCATCACGGCGAACCACCAGGTCGTGAAGTACGAGATGGCGCGCCTGCTGACGGTGTTCCTCGACTGCCCGACCCACATGACGAGGTGACCCATGGCCGAGAGCACTGACGACACCGACTGCGGCTGCCCGGAGTTCTCCGGCATGTCGCGGCGCGGCCTCTTCCGGGGTGCCCTGAGTGCCGGCCTGACCACGACGGCGCTCTTCGGCTCGACCTTCGTCGAGACGTCGTGGGCGCAGCCGCTCGCGACGGGCGCCCCGTCGGCCCCGTCCGTGCTGGTCGTGCTGTCGATGCGTGGCGCGGTCGACGGGATGAGCCTGGTCGTCCCGCACGGTGATCCTGCGTACTACGCCGCCCGACCGCGGATCGCGATCCCGGCCTCGCAGCTGCTCGCGAAGGACTCCTTCTTCGGACTCCACCCCCAGCTGGCGCCCCTGCTGCCGATGTGGAACGACGGCAGGATCGCCGCCGTCCACGCGGCAGGTCTGCCTGCGCCGAACCGTTCGCACTTCGCCGCGATGGAGGAGGTGGAGGACGCCGCCCCGGGTTCGCTCACGCGCACCGGCTGGCTCAACCGGCTGATCGGGCGCGACACCTTCACCAGCCCGCTGCAGGCCGTGCACCTCGGCGGATCACTCCCGCCGGCCTCGCTCAGCGGACCGCAGCCGACGGTCGCGCTCGAGACGATCGGGGACATGCGGCTCGCCGGCGTCGACAAGTGGGACGTCGGCGGCCGGCGGACCAGGTCGATGCAGACCACCTGGCGCAGCTTCGGTGGATCGTTGGGGGCGGGCGCACGCTCCGCGATGCAGGCGATCGACGACTTCACGCCGGTGAAGGCGACCTCGGCGACGCCGGCCAACGGGGCGTCGTACCCCTCGACCGACCTCGGCAAGGCATTGGCCGCAACGGCCCGGACCATCCGTGGTGACGTCGGCGCCGAGGTGATCACCGTCGACTCCGGCTCCTGGGACCACCACGTCGACCTCGGCACCCTGGCCTGGGGCCAGATGCAACGGATGGCCGAGGAGTTCGCCACGGCGCTCGCGGCCTTCTTCACCGACCTCGGTGGGCTCGGTGGCAAGGTGACGGTCGTGGCGTTCTCGGAGTTCGGTCGGCGTACCAAGGAGAACAACAACTACGGCCTCGACCACGGCTGGGGCAACGTGATGCTGCTCCTCGGCGCCGGCGTCAAGGGCGGGCACCACGGCCAGTGGCCCGGCCTGGTCAACGAGGCCAACGGGGACCTCTCCGTGACCACCGACTACCGCAGCGTGCTCGCGGAGGTCGTGGTGAAGCGGATGGGCGCGTCCTCGGCGGCCGTGTTCCCCGGCTTCACGCCGAGCACCGTCGGTGCGCTGCTCTAGGGAGACGCGCCCTAGAGACCGATCGCCAGCAGGACGACCGCGACGACCGGGAAGGCACCCTGCGTGATCGCGGCGCGGGCCTTGTCGGGCGAGGACAGCAGGAGCACGAGCGCGGCCGCCACCATCGAGCCTGCGCCAGCGAGGACCAACGTGGTCCCGACGGTGTCCTCGTCGGCCGCGAATGCGCCGAGACCGACGGCGATCGCGACGGCCAGGAAGAGGTTGTAGAAGCCCTGGTTGAAGGCGAGCTCCTTGGTCGCCTCGGCCTCCGCCTCGCTCGTGCCGAAGGTCGCCCGGGTCCTCGGGCTGGTCCAGGTCAACGACTCCATCACCCAGATGTAGACGTGGAGCAGGGCAGCGAGCCCCGCGAACACGAGCGCGACCGCGGTCATGGCTGCTCCTTCGAGTCGAGGTACGACGCCAGCCCGGTGGGGGCGCGTCCGGTGAGCCGCTGCACGTGGTCGGTCACGCCGGCCAGCTCACCGCGGGCGATCGCAGTGTAGGTGGAGACCCAGGCGTCGTACTGCCACTGAGGGGCGGGCCAGCGCAGCCGGGACGCGTAGGCCTCCTCGAGGGTCTCGTCGTGGTAGGTCACCGGTCGGCCGGTGTGGGCCGTCAGGATGGTCGCGACCTCGGCGAGCGAGACCGACTCGGGGCCGGTGAGGTCCCAGGTGGTCCCGGCATGGGCGCCGACATCGGTGAGCACGGCGACCGCGCTGCGGGCGATGTCGTCGCGGGTCACCGCAGCCACCCGGCCGTCGCCGGCGGGGCCGCGGATGACGCCGTCCTCGCCGACCAGGTCGGGCAGGAAGTCGAGGTAGAAGTTGTCGCGCAGGAACGTGAACGCCATGCCGCTGGAGCGCAGGTGTTCCTCGGTGGCCCAGTGGTCGCGGCCCAGCGTGAAGGCGCAGTCGACGGCGGCGCCGTAGAAGGAGGTGTAGACGACGTGGCCGACGCCCGCCTCGGCGGCGGCGTCGATGAAGGTGCGGTGCTGGTCGAGCCGGTCCGCGGCCTCGGCGCCCGAGACCATGAACAGCGTCGTGACGCCCTCGAGGGAGCGTCGGGCGAGTTCGCGGTCGGCGTACGACGTCGTGGCGAGGGTGGCGCCCTCCAGGTCGGGTGCCCGCGACGGGTCCCGGACCAGCAGGCGTTGCTCGAGTCCGCGCTCCGAGAGCGCCCGGGCGATGATCTGCCCGAGCGCTCCCGTGGAGCCGGTGATGCCGAGGGTCACGGAGGGTGACTCTCAGCCGAGGTCGTTCTCGGCGAGCCAGTCCTTGGCGATGGTCGCGGCCGGCAGCTTCTCGTCGACGCTGCGCTGGTTGAGCGCGATCAGGTCCTCGGGCGTCATCGCCGCACTGATCTCGTTGATGATCGCGGCGGCATCGTCGCTGACGTCGTCGCTCGCCACGGGGACCACGGCAGAGGCGAGGAACAGGCCCTTGGTGTCCTCGAGGGTGACCAGGTCGTTCTTCTTGATCGAGGGGTCCGCGGTGTAGATCAGGCCGACCTGGATGTCGCCGTCGTTGAGCGCCTTGACGGTCAGCGGGCCGCCGCTGTCCTCGATCGGCGTGAAGGTGACGTCGACGCCGTAGGTGTCCTTGAGGCCCTTCGGGCCGTTGGGCCGGGACTCCGCCTCGGAGTTGGCGCCGAACACCAGCGGATCGGTGACCTTGGCGAGGTCCTCGATCGTCGTGATGTCCCACTTGTCCGCGAACTCCTTGGTGATGACGTAGGAGTCCTGGTCCGTGGCGGGGGAGGCGTCGAGCAGGCGCAGGCCCTCGGGGAGCGCGTCACCGAGGGCGGCGTAGGCCTCCTCCGGCTTGGTGGCCGTCGCGTCCGGCTCCAGCGCGATGAGGAGCGGGCCGGTGTACTCCGGGAACAGGTCGATGTCGCCGGACTCGATGTCGGGCAGGTAGGCCTCGCGCTGGCCGATCCTGAACGTGCGCTCGACCTCGATGTCGTCGGCCTCGAGTGCCTGGGCGTAGATCTCGGCGATGATCTCGTTGGAGTAGTAGTCCTGAGAGCCGATCACGATGGTCTCGCCGTCGCCACCGCCGGAGGCCAGCGGGTCGGAGTCGCCGCACGCGGACAGCGCGAGGCTGCCGGCGGCAACCAGGGCGAGCACGGGGCCGAACCCCTTGCGGATGCGGGTCATGGTCAACCTTTCGAAGGCGCAGCCCCAGCGGGGCTGCGGGTCGGGGAGACGTCGCCACGGGGAGGGCGCCGGCTCGCACGCTGGAGAGAGCCCAGCGCGAGATCGAGGAGGAGTGCCAGCAGCGCGACGAGGATCGCGCCGGCCAGCATCTGGGGGTAGTCGCGGGTCTTGAGACCGGCGAACAGGTAGCGGCCGAGGCCGTTGTCGGAGATGTAGGCCACGAGTGTGGCCGTGGCGACGATCTGCAGTGTCGCCGCGCGCAGGCCCCCGAGGATGACGTCGGCGCCGAGGGGGATCTCGACCCGCGTCACCAGCTGCCACTCGCTCATCCCGATGGCGCGGGCGGCGTCGACGGCACCGCGGTCGGCCGCCTCGATACCGGCGTAGGCGCCGGCGAGCAGGGACGGGAAGCCGAGCGTGACGAGGGCGAGCAGGGGCGCCTCGATGCCGATGCCGAGCCAGAGGCCGAGCAGGGTGAGCAGGCCGAGGGTGGGTACGGCGCGGACGGCGCCGGCCAGTCCGACGACGAGCAGTCGGCCGCGTCCGGTGTGGCCGATCACGATGCCGAGCGGGAGCGCGAGGACCGCGGCGACGAGGACGGCGGCGAAGGTGATCCACAGGTGCTGCAGCAGACGCGCATCGATGCCGCCGGGACCACCCCAGTGGGAGCCGTCCCCGATCCAGGCGATGGCGTCGCCGAACAGGCTCATGTCGTCGCCCCTGCCTTCGTGCGCTGCTGCCACGGGGTGAGGACGGCGCCCAGTGCCACGATCAGGAGGTCGAGGGCCATGGCGAGCAGCATCGTGCCGACCACGCCGATGGCGACCTCCTCGCGGATGTTGCGCTGGAAGCCGTCGGTGAGCAGGCTGCCGAGGCTCGAGATCCCGACCAGTGCCCCGATGGTGACCAGGCTGACGGTGCTCACCGCGACCACGCGGATGCCGGACAGCAGCACGGGCAGCGAGAGCGGCAGGTCCACGCGCCAGAAGATCCCGGTGGGGGAGTGGCCCATCGCCTCGGCCGCTTCCCGCACCCGGATGTCGACGGACCGGAAGGCGTCGGCCGCCGTACCCGCGAGGAGGGCCGTGCCGTAGACGGAGAGGGCGATGACCAGGTTGGTCTCGCTGCGCAACGGCACGGACAGGATCACCGGGATCACGATGAGCAGGGGGAGTGCGGGCACGGAGTAGAGCAGGCTCGAGATGCCGAGCACCACGGAACCGACGCGGGGCCAGCGCCACGCGATCCGTCCCAGCACGATCGCGATCACCACGCTGATCAGGACCGCAGGGATGGCCAGTCGTGCGTGCCGTCCGAGCAGGTCCCAGACCAGATCCTGGTTGAGCTCGAACCAGGTCATCCGCGGCGCCTCATGACAGCACCCCGACCGGACGGTCGTCACCGTCGACGACGACCTGTCGACCGTCGAGGTCGACGGTGCGCAGGGTGCGTTCGGCGCGGTCCGCGCCGATGAAGTCGCGGACGAAGTCGTTGGCCGGCGCGGCCACGATCTCCTGCGGACTGCCGGACTGGGCGATGATCCCGCCGGTGCGGAGGATGATCACCTGGTCACCGAGCCGGAAGGCCTCGTCGATGTCGTGGGTCACCAGGACGATCGTCTTGCCGAGCTCGGACTGGAGTGCCAGGAGCTGGTCCTGGAGGTCGCGGCGCACGATGGGGTCCACCGCCCCGAAGGGCTCGTCCATCAGCAGGATGTTGGGATCGGCCGCGAGCGCGCGTGCCACGGCGACGCGTTGCTGCTGGCCGCCGGAGAGCTGACCCGGGTAGCGCTTCGCGAGCGAGGGGTCGAGACCGACCTTGGCGAGCAGCTCCAGGGCATCCGCGCGGGCCTGCGCCTTCGGCGTACCGCAGAGCACCGGCACGGTGGTCACGTTGTCGATCACCTTGCGGTGGGGCAGCAGGCCGCCCGCCTGCGGGACGTAGCCGATCGACCGGCGCAGGGCGACCTTGTCGAGGTCACGGACGTCGCTCCCGTCGATGAGCACGGTGCCCGTCGTCGGATCGATCATCCGGTTGACCATCCGCATCAGCGTCGTCTTGCCCGACCCGGACGTCCCGACCAGTGCGAGGGTGCGGTGCGACGGGACGGAGCAGGAGAACTCGGCAACCGCCTCCGTGCCGTCGGGATAGGTCTTGCTGACCCCACTGAACTCGATCCCCATGCCCGCCACCCTAGAGGGACGGACGGACAACTCGGGGGCACGAAGTGCGTGGTTTTCTCTACCGAAGTGTCACGTTGTCTCCTCCGAGGTGCGCCCTCTGCGTCGTACGACGAGGAGAAACCGGCGTACGTCGGGGGAGAAACCCTCGCACTTCGGGGGAGAAAACCGCGCACTTCGCGGGGGATTCAGGCCCCGGAAGCCTGTTCCACGATCCGGTCGAACCGGGCACCCATCGCATCGGCCAGGGCGTTGGCTGCCTTCAACGGGCGCACCATCACCATGAAGTCGGTGATCAGGCCGGCGTCGTCGATCACGAGGAAGTCGCAGCCGGTGATGTCGAGGCCGTTGACCTTCGCCTCGAAGACCAGTGCGTGGCCGTCGGCGTCGCCGAGCTCGCGGACGTAGCGGAAGTCCTCGAAGACCTCGACGACGTTCGCGAGGATCGCAGCCGTGATCGCCTTGCCCTCGTAGGGCTTGTGGGCCACGGGGCTGCGGAAGACGACGTCCTCGGCGAGCGACGCCTGCATGGCCGCCACGTCACCGGACTCGACGGCGGCGCGGAACCCTCCCGTCGTGGCGCTCACAGCGTTGCCGCCAGCTCGGTGCCCTGCTTGATGGCGCGCTTGGCGTCCAGCTCGGCGGCGACGTCGGCGCCGCCGATGAGGTGGACCGTCCCGGGGAAGGCCGAGGCGAGCAGCTCGTCGTACAGGCCGCGCACCGACTCCTGTCCCGCGCACACGACGACGTGGTCGACGTCGAGCACCTGGGCGCTGCCGTCGACGGTGATGTGCAGGCCGGCGTCGTCGACCTTGTCGTAGGAGACGCCGCTGATCTGGTGCACGCCGAGGTCCTTGACGGCCGCACGGTGCACCCAGCCGGACGTCTTGCCCAGACCCTTGCCCTGCGCGGACTCCTTGCGCTGGAGCAGCCACACCTCGCGCCTGGGGGTGCGGGGCAGCTTGTCGGTGATGCCTCCGCGTACGACGGCAGGGTCGGCCACGCCCCAGTGCGCCTTCCACTGCTCGAGGGTCTCCGGCTCGTGCGCCAGCAGCTCGCTGACGTCGAAGCCGATGCCGCCGGCACCCATCACGGCGACGCGGCCACCGACGGGGACCCGACCGGTGATCGCGTCGGGGTAGGACACGACCTTCGCGTGGTCGATGCCGGGGATCGAGGGCGTCCGCGGGGCGACGCCCGTGGCGACGACGACCTCGTCGAACCCGCTGAGCAGGTCGGGGGTGGCGCGGGTCGAGAGCTTCACGTTGACGCCCAGCACCTCCATCCGGCGGCGGTAGTAGCGCAGCGTCTCGGCGAACTCCTCCTTGCCGGGGATCTGCATGGCGAGGCGGAACTGGCCGCCCAGCTCGTCGCTCGCCTCGAACAGCGTCACGTCGTGGCCGCGCTCTGCGGAGCTGACGGCGGTGGCGAGCCCCGCCGGTCCGGCGCCCACGATCGCGACGCGCTTGGCGCGACGGGTCGGGGTGAGCACCAGCGTGGTCTCGTGGCAGGCGCGGGGGTTGACCAGGCAGGACGCGCGCTGCGCCTTGAACGTGTGGTCCAGGCAGGCCTGGTTGCAACCGATGCAGGTGTTGATCTCGTCGGCACGGCCGTCGCGGGCCTTCGCGACGAGGTCGGGGTCGGCGAGGAACGGGCGCGCCATCGAGACCAGGTCGATGCCCTGCTCGAGGATCGACTCGGCGAGGTCGGGGGTGTTGATCCGGTTGCTGGCGCACACCGGGATCGAGACGGCCTCCTTGAGTCGCAGGGTGCTGTCGACCCAGGCGCCGCGCGGGACGCTCGTGACGATCGTGGGCACTCGCGCCTCGTGCCAGCCGATGCCGGTGTTGAAGACGCTCGCGCCGGCCTCCTCCAGCTGGTGCGCGAGGTCGAGGGTCTCGGCCCAGGTCTGGCCGTCGGGGACCAGGTCCAGCAACGACATCCGGTACATCACGAAGAAGTCCGGCATCTCCTGGCGGATCCGGCGCACGATCTCGACCGGGAAGCGCATCCGCGCCTCGGCGGAGCCGCCCCACTTGTCGGTACGACGGTTGGTGCGCTCGGCGAGGAACTGGTTGATCAGGTAGCCCTCGGACCCCATCACCTCGATGCCGTCGTAGCCGGCCTTGCGGGCGAGCTTCGCGGAGGCGACGAAGTCGTCGACCGTCTTGTCCACGGCACGCGTCGACAGGGCCGAGGCCTTGAACGGGGTGATGGGGGACTTCGTCGCGCTGGCGGACACGCTGAAGGGCGTGTAGCCGTAGCGGCCTGCGTGCAGCAGCTGCAGCGCGATCTTGCCGCCGTGCTCGTGCACCGCTTCCGTGACGCGCTGGTGCCGGTGGGCGTTCATCCGGGTGGTCATCTGCGAGCCGAAGGGCAGCAGCCAGCCGCGCACGTTCGGCGCGTAGCCGCCGGTGACGATGAGGCCGACCCCACCGCGGGCGCGCTCGGCGAAGTAGGCCGCCATCTCGTCGACGTGCCAGGGCCGGTCCTCGAGGCCGGTGTGCATCGAGCCCATCACGGCACGGGACTGGAGCTCCAGGCCGCCGACGACCGCCTTCGAGGTGAGCAGGGGATAGCTGGTCATCAGGACTCCTTGCCAGAGGTGGCGATGTCGGTCGCAATTGAGGTGTGGGCGTCGATGTACTCGCTCAGCCAGCGGATCCAGAACTCCTCCATGAGGAGGCCGCCACGCAGCACGAGGTAGATGTCGAGGTCGGCGTCACGCAGCGCGCCGGGGTCCGGGAAGTCGCGGGTCGCGAGGAACTCGTAGAGCGAGAGCCGCTTGGTGTGCTCGTCGAGCTGGCGGCGCAGGTCCTCGAGCAGGGCCGCCCGGTCGCCGTACGACGCCCCGCGCATCCGCACGCTGACGCTGCTGCGCATCGCATCGGGTGTGCTCGGCTCACCGATCCAGCGGGTCAGCTCGGCGCGGCCGGCGTCGGTGACGTCGTAGACCTTCTTCGTGGGGCGGTCGGGCTGGGGAACGGTCTCGGCCGTGATCCATCCGTCGCTCTCCATCCGGCCCAGCACCCGGTAGATCTGCTGGTGCGTCGCGCTCCAGAAGAAGCCGATCGACGCGTCGAAGCGCCGGACCAGTTCCGATCCCGACGCGGCGCGCTCGCTGAGCGAGACGAGGATCGCGTGCTCGAGTGCCATGACAGCAGGATGCCTCAGCCGGGACCGCTATGCAACTAGTTGCGCAACTTGTTTCACGTCACGTGGCTGGGCGCCAGCAACCGTCAAGAAGTCCGGCTGGCGCGCCGCTGCGCCCCGAACTCCTTCATCCGGCCGACGTAGCGCCGCAGCTGGCGAGCCGGGACCGGTCGCGGCCAGTCGGCAGCCCGGAACCACGCGTCCGAGCCGCCGTCGACGAACACGACACTGCCGCACAGGAAGTCGGCCGCGTCGGACAGCATGAAGACCACCCAGGCGGCGAGCTGGTCGGCATCGCCGAAGCCCCCGATCGGGACCGGGAACGACCGGATCCGCTTCGCCTCGGCGGGGGTCGCCAGCTGCTGTTCGAGCAGGGGAGTCATGATCGCGCCGGGCGCGAGGGCGTTGAGCCGGATGCCCTCGCCGGCCCATCCGGGTGTCACGGCGTGGCCTCGGACCCACTGGCTGACCGCGATCTTGCTGGCGGCGTACGCGAACGTCGGCGCGGCCCTGCCGTAGACGCGCAGCACTCGCACGGCGCGTTCGACGTCGCCCTCGAGAAGGGCTCGCACGGCACGCTTCGGGACCAGTGGCACGGTGGTCGTGGAGTTGCTCGCGAACACGACGACCTTGGCCCGGTCGGCCCGGGCGAGCGCGGGGCGCCAGGCCTCGAGCAGGTCGGTGACGCCCAGGACGTTGACCTGGCCGATCAGTCGCGAGCGGTCCCGTCCCGGTGCCGGGCCCAGCCCCGCGGCGAGCACGGCGCCGTCGAGTACGCCGCCCGCTCGCTCCAGCACCGTCTTCGCCGCCGTACGACGGCCTGCTGGACTCGAGAGGTCGGCCACGACGTCTGCGTCCTTGATGTCCACGCCGATGACCGTGTGGCCGTCACGGACGAGGATGTCGACGACGGACCGGCCCATGCCGGACGCGGATCCGGTGACTGCGTAGGTGCCCACGACGCCACACTAGAACAGGTTCTAGTGTGGCGTCGCGATCTGCCCGTCCAGGACCGGCGGGGCAGCCCGGTCGGCGCGCTCGCGGGTGACGTCCGCCCACGGGCTCCAGAGGAACCAGCGCGGCAGCGAGTCGACCAACCGGGGCGGCCCGGCCACCTCGATCCGGTTGCCGTCGACGGCTTCGCGCCAGGTGCAGTACCCCTGGAACACGTCGGCGAGTGCGGGCGTCGAGGCGCTGACCTCCACGCTGCTCTCGAAGCCGGGGTGCTGGAGGCAGACCGACACCTCGCCGTGGTCCGCGACCAGCCAGATCGTCGTCGGGTCCGGCGCCGTGTGGCGGAACTCGATGACCGTGCGCCCCGGCGGCAGCGCCGAGGTGTCCACGCGACGGTGCATCCACCACATCAGCGTGGTCGGCGCGACGTCGTGCGGCCGCAGCTCGTCGAAGAGCCACTCGATCGCCCAGCGGCCGAGGCTGTCGATGACCCGCTCGAGGTCGCGGCCGGCGGCGGTGAGGTGGTACTCGCTGCCGCGGCCGGTCGGAGCCGGCCAGGTCTCGAGCACGCCGCGGCGTTCGAGGTGGCGCAGCCGCTGGACGAGCAGTGAGCGCGAGATGCCCGGCATGGCGCGGGCGATGTCGTTGAAGCGGGTGTTGCCCAGGACCATCTCCCTGATGATCAGGGGCGTCCAGCGATCGGCGACGACCTCGGCCGCCATGGACACAGGGCAGTAGTTGCCGTAGTCGGGCATGGCCCCATGGTGCTCCCGTCGGCGGCCGGCGGGTAGTCCCGAATCTGGACCAGCGGAGTCACTTTCGTGGACTGGTCGCGGGAGCGCCGCCGGCGGACGGTGGATCCATGACCACACTCACCCAGCCGACCGGGGCAACGGCCACCTCCACCCCGCTGGCACGAGCTGCCGAGCTCGGACCCCGCATCGCGGCTCACGCCTCCCGCCACGACCTCGACGGCAGCTTCGTCGCCGAGGCCTACGACGAGCTCCGTGCCTCCGGACTGCTCCGGGCCGCCGTCCCGGTGGAGCTCGGTGGCGACGGTGCGACCATCGCCGAGCTGACCGCGCTCCAGCGCGAGCTCGCCCACCACTGCGGCTCGACCGCCCTCGCCAGCGCGATGCACCAGCACGTCGTCGCCTTCACCGCCTGGCGGTACCGGCGCGGCCTGCCCGGGGCGGAGGCGACGCTGCGCCGGGTCGCCGAGGAACAGATCCTCCTGGTCTCGACCGGCGGCGGCGACTACACCCACCCCCACGGCGACGCCGTGCGCGTCGAGGGCGGCTACCGGGTCACCGGCCGCAAGCGCTTCGCCAGCCAGTCGTCACACGGCGCCGTGATGTCGACGATGTTCTGTCTGGACGACCCGGACCAGGGCCGACGGGTGCTGAACATGGCGATCCCGATCGCCACGTCCGGTGTCGCGGTCGCCGACAACTGGGACACGCTGGGCATGCGCGGCACGGCCAGCAACGACATCGACCTGGTCGACGTCTTCGTGCCGGAGGAGAAGGTCCTGGCGAACCGGCCGTGGGGCGTGCTCGACGCGCCACTGCAGGTGATCTCGAGCATCGCCTTCCCGATCGTCACGGGCGTCTACCTCGGCATCGCCGAGGCGGCGTACGCCGCCGCGGTGAGCGCTGCGGGTCGCCGCTCCGGTGACCCGTCGACCCAGCGCCAGATCGGGGTGATGCGGGGACGGCTGCAGGTTGCGGGTTGGGCCTTGGACGGCGCGCTGGCCGCGGTGGGCGAGGACCCCACGCCGTCGTACGACACCGTGCTCGCCGTGATGGCCGCCAAGGCCGAGGTCGCCCGCGCCGGCATCGAGGTCTGCGACCTGGCGATGGAGGTCGCCGGGGGACCGGCCTTCTTCCGTGGGTCGGTCATCGAGCGGGCCTACCGCGACATCCGTGCGGTCAAGTTCCACCCGTTCACCCCCGAGGACACGCTTCTCGCGCTGGGCCGCGACGCGCTCGGGGTCGAGGGCTGATCGCCCGGCGCGGATGTCATGCGATGTGGCGGCCAGAGCGACCACATCGCATGACATCCGCCGCGGCGCGCCAGCTCAGCGCCGCCCGAGCACCCCGGCGTCGTACGCCTTGAGCACCGACGCCTTGTCGCCGTCGGTCAGCTCGCCGTCCTCGACCGCCTGGTCCAGCCGCTCCTCGAGGTCGGTGCGCCGCTCCGTCCTCGCCGCCGACTGCAGGCCCTCCAGCGCGTCGCTGACCTTCGCCTCGTCGATGCCGAGCTCGTCGGCGAGTGCCTTCGCGAGCGCCGCGCTGCGCTCCTCGCGCTCGGCCTCGGTCGGAGGCGTGGGCCGCTCCCCGTCGGCGGGCTTCTTCGCCGCGTCGGGCTTCAGGTCCTCCCGTACGGCGTCCAGCGCGCTCTCGAGCTCGTCCTCGGAGACTCCGAGGGCCGTGGCCAGGGCGGCGATGTCGACGTGCGCCCCGCCGCGGCCGTGACCGCCCGGTCCGCGTCCCTCGTCGGCGCTGGCGCTCGCTCCCGATCCGGTGTCGTCGGCGGTGGCCGACAGGGTGACGGCCGTGGCGCCGCCCGCGACGGCTCCCGCGGCGAGCAGTGCGGCGGCGCGCATCCGGTACTTCGACATGTGTGTCTCCTCTCGTGGGTCCCACCACGTCGGGGGACTCCTCACGACAGTGGCGCCGACGACTGGGGGAGGACTGGCCCGCGACTGTCAGGAACCTGTGAATCGAGTCACGACGGAAGTGGTGCGCTATCGTGGGAGCACCACCGGTCGCCGTCCTTCGACGCCGCACCCGGTGATGATCACCAGTTCGGCGCCCTCCCGCAGCAGCGCGAGCCGTCGTCGATGACGTGCGGACCAGTCCGCAATTGGAAGGACACCTGTGGCTCGAGGAGGCCAGCGGGGCTCGACGCAACAGCGTCGGAACCCCCAGGCGGCGCGGGCGCGTCGCAACGAGGACGGCATCATCCCGCAGCTCGCGCGCGCCGTGCGTGAGGTCGAGGCGGCGGTCGCCCGCCGCTCGGCGATGCCGGAGGTCCGTGCGAAGTTCCAGGTCGTGGCACTGCTGGCGCGCGAGGAGCGGATCCGGGTCAAGTCCGACCCCGACCTCTCCGACGGCCGCCGCGGCGAGGAGCTCAAGCGCCTCGACGGGATCGCGACGATCCTGGCCCAGACCGCTGCCCGCGACAGCACCCTGTTCACCCTGCTCGACGAGAACGCCGAGATGTCGGACTCGGCCAAGGCGATGCGGCGCGAGCTGCTGAAGAAGGCCGGCGTCAACGAGCCCGAGCCGGAGCCCGAGGCGGAGGTCGTCGACGCCGGTGCCGCGGCCCTGCTGGAGAAGCGGGTCATGCCGCTGTCGGTGCAGGCGCGCCAGCTCGCCAATCCGTTCCTCGTCCCCGACTTCGCCCACGCCCGGGCCCGGGTCCGCCCGCGCCGGCTCGCCGGGTGGGAGCTGCTCGAGCCGCTCTTCCGTTCCTTCGAGCGGTCTACTCCGGACGCCCCCGCCTGCATGCCGCTGCCCGACGCCGACCAGCTCACCACGCTGACCGGCCGGCACGACCCGGCCGGCCGCGAGCTCATGCACCACCAGGCCCAGCTGATCGCGGCGGCCGCCTCGGGCCACCGCACCTTCCTGCTCGCCGACGAGCCGGGTCTGGGCAAGACCGCCCAGGCGCTGCTCGCCGCGGAGGCCTCGGGATCCTTCCCGCTGCTGGCCGTCGTCCCCAACGTCGTCAAGACGAACTGGGCCCGCGAGGTGGAGATCTGGACGCCGAACCGGCGCGCCACGGTCCTGCACGGCGACGGTGACGACGCCGACGGCTTCGCCGACGTGTTCGTCGTCAACTACGAGATCCTCGACCGCCACGTCGGCTGGCTCGGCAACCACGGCTTCCGCGGGATGATCGTCGACGAGGCGCACTACATCAAGAACAAGAGCTCGCAGCGTTCCCAGAACGTCCTCGAGCTGTCGGCGCGGATCCGGGCCCGGGTCGCGAACCCGTTGCTCATGGCGCTGACCGGCACCCCCCTGATCAACGACATCGAGGACTTCCGCGCGATCTGGCAGTTCCTGGGCTGGATCGACGACGTCGTGCCGCAGGGCGAGCTGATGGAAGCGCTCGAGGAGACCGGGCTGACCCCGGCCGACCTGTCGTTCTACCCCGCAGCCCGCCGGGCCGTGATCGACGAGGGCATCGTGCGCCGCCGCAAGATCGACGTCGCCTCCGACATCCCCGCCCGCCGCATCGCCGACATCCCGGTCGAGCTCGAGGGTGAGGCCGGACGCAGCATCCGCAAGGCCGAGAAGGAGCTCGCCCGCCGCATGATGGAGCGGTACGACGCCGCACTGTCCACCCGCCGCAGCGGCGCCGTGGTCGAGGGAATCGACCACCGTCTGGTCCGCCAGGTGGCCGGCTGGGAGCGCGAGGACAACTCGGCCAAGACCGGTGAGAACGTCTTCACGATGATGCGCCGCATCGGCCAGGCCAAGGCCGGGCTGGCCGCGGACTACACCGCCCAGCTCGCCCGCAACGTCGGCAAGGTGGTCTTCTTCGCCAAGCACATCGACGTGATGGACCAGGCCGAGCAGACCTTCAAGGAGCGCGGGATCAAGTACACCTCGATCCGCGGCGACCAGACCTCCACGGCCCGCCAGAAGGCGATCGATGCCTTCGTCAACGACCCCGACGTACAGATCGCGGTGTGCTCGCTGACCGCAGCCGGTGTCGGCCTGAACCTCCAGGTCGCCTCCAACCTGGTCCTCGCCGAGCTCTCCTGGACCGACGCGGAGCAGACACAGGCGATCGACCGGGTGCACCGGATCGGTCAGGCCGAGCCGGTCACCGCCTGGCGCGTGATCGCCACGCAGACCCTCGACACCCGCATCGCCGAGCTGATCGACAAGAAGGCCGGCCTCGCGGCGCGCGCCCTCGACGGTGCCGGCGACGACATCGAGGGTGGCTCGATCGACCTGCAGACCGAGGCGCTGGTCGCGTTGCTGACCGGTGCCCTGGAGGCCCGCGGAGACCGCTGATGTCACATCCGGACGACCTGTCTCGTCCACCTGTCATGAACCCCGAGAAGAGTCCCGAGACGGCTCCGGTGATCGCAGTGGCGGGTGGCACGGGCCTGGTCGGCCGGATGGTCGTCGACGAGGTACGACGAGCCGGTGCGACCCCGGTCGTGATCTCCCGATCGGCCGGCGTCGACCTGACGACCGGCGCGGGCCTGGCTGCCGCGCTCGCCGGTGCCGACGCGGTCATCGACGCCAGCAACGTCACCACCATGAGCGCGAAGCGGTCGATCGCCTTCTTCGATGCGGCGACCTCCCATCTCCTCGAGGCCGGCGCCCGCGCCGGCGTGCGCCACCACGTCGCCCTCTCGATCATCGGCAACGACCAGGTCGACATGCCCTACTACCTCGGCAAGCGTCGCCAGGAGGACCTGGTCAGGGCTGGGTCGGTGCCGTGGACGATCCTGCGCGCGGCGCAGTTCCACGAGTTCGCCGGCCAGATGATCGACCAGAGCCCGCCCCTGCTCGCCCTCGCGCCACGGATGCCCACGCAACCGGTCGCCGCCGCCGAGGTCGCGGCGTCCCTGGTGGCCCACGCGCTCGGCACGCCGTACGACGCGGTCCAGGAGCTCGCCGGTCCCCAGCCGGAGCGGATGGACCTCATGGTGCGCAGCGAGCTGCGCCGCCGCGGGACCCGCCGGCTCGTCGTACCCCTGCCCCTGGTGGGTGCCGTCGGACGTCAGGTCGCTGGCGGCGGACTCCTCCCGGGGACGGGTGCGACGCTCGGGGTGCAGACCTTCGACGAGTGGCTTGCCGGTGCCTGAGGCCCGCGACGAGCGGCTCGAACGCCTCGCCCAGGAGTACGACGAGCTGCGGCCGCGGATGGTGCGCGTGGCCTACGCGATCCTGGGTGCGCGGTCCGAGGCCGAGGACGTCGTCGCGGACTGCTGGACGCGGCTGGCGGACGCGGATGCCCGGGAGCCGGTCCGCGACGTCACCGGCTGGCTCACCGTCGCGGTCGCCCGCGCTGCCACCGACGTGCTGAGGTCGGCACGCGTGCGCCGTGAGCAGTACGTCGGGCCGTGGCTCCCGGAGCCGTACGTCGACACCACCTCGCCCGACCCCGCCGACCGGGTCACCCTCGACGAGACCGTCAGCTATGCACTGCTGGTGCTGCTCGAATCGCTCTCACCTGCCGAACGCGCTGCGTTCGTGCTCCACGACGTGTTCGGGATGGCCTTCGCCGAGGTCGCGACCGTCGTCGGCCGGACGCCCGCGGCCGTGCGCCAGCTCGCTGCGCGGGCGCGCGCTCACCTCGCTGAACGGGCGCCGCGCTTCGAGGTGGACCGCTCGGCGCACGA
Source organism: Nocardioides sp. Root190 (assembly GCF_001428565.1). GTDB lineage: Bacteria > Actinomycetota > Actinomycetes > Propionibacteriales > Nocardioidaceae > Nocardioides. The sequence continues at coordinate 106,766 of NZ_LMIA01000014.1, forward strand.
CGCCGTCCTCGGCCGGTTCCTCGCCGCTGCGGCCGGCGGCGACCTCGCCGCACTGCTCGCGACCCTCGACCCGGACGTCGTGCTCACCTCCGACGGCGGGGGAGTCGTCAGCTCCGCGCGCCGCCCGGTGCTCGGAGCTGACCGCGCGGCCAGGTTCCTCGTGGGACTCGTCGCGAAGTACGTCGGCGGCGACGTCGAGATCGACCTCGTCGAGGTCAACGGAGCCTCCGCGATCGGGATCCGCGAGGCCGGGGCGCTGACCTCGCTGGTCGTGCTCACCGTCGTGGGGGAGCAGGTGGCTCGGGTCGACATCCTGCGGGCGCCGGGGAAGCTCGCCGTCGCGAATCGGCCGGGGCCGCTGTAACACGCTGCGCCGCTGATCTCGCCGCTAACCCGCGCCCGCGGTCAGCCGCCGGTCGGCGTACCGGTAACCGGGGATCAACCCGGCGAAAAGGACCGTGATGGCGAGGGCCACCACACCGACGTGTGCCCAGCCCTCCTCGCGGAAGTCGAGGAACGGGTACGGCACCCACCTCGTCGTGGCGGCGACGACGAGCGTCACGGCCAGCCAGAGGATCGGCCAGGCGAAGGTGATCGCGACGGCCCGGCCCTCGACGCGCGGGTGTGGCCCGAAGGCGAACCAGCCGATCACGGCGAGTGCGGGCACGACCATGTGCAGCAGCTTGTCGGCCGCCCAGCTCGCCCCGTCGAGCTCGAGCAGCGGGCGCAGCAGGAAGAAGTGGACCAGGCCGGTGACGGTGATCCCGACGGTGCCGGCGAGCCGCAGCGCACGGAAGCCGGGACCGTCGCGATCGGGGGAGCGGGTCAGCAGGACCGCTGCGACCGCGACCAGCACGTTGCTCTGGATGGTGAAGTACGCGACGAAGCGGGCCAGGCGCAGGCCGAGGCCGGGCGGGTCCTCCTCGACCAGGACGGACGCGCCGTCGACGACCAGGCCGAGCTGCAGGCCGATCGCGCCGATGGCGACGGCTGCGGTCAGCCCGTGCCAGGCACGGCTCACGGGGTGAGGACTCCCTGGATGGCGTCGCCGTAGAGCGCGACGAGGGTGGCGGTGTCGGCGCCGCTGACGATCGGGTCCTCCTGCTGGAACAGCAGGTTGAGCAGGCCGTTGATCTGGGCCACGACGAGGACGGCGCGCACCTCACGATCCGCGCCCTCCATGCGGGGCGCGAGCCGGGCGACGTACGTCTCGGCGGTGTAGCGGACCATCTCCTCGCGGACCTGGTCGCGATGAGCGGCCTGGGCCAGGGCGAGATAGCGATGGCGTACGGCGGGTCGCTCGGGATCCAGGAAGTAGGCGACCAGGCGCCGACCGACCGTCTCGAGCGGACCGTCGAGCACGGCTCCGACCCCCGCGGAGGTGTCGAGGGTGCGCAGGAAGAGCGCTTCCTTGGAGCCGAAGTGACGGATCACGAGGGCCGGGTCGACGCCTGCCTCGGTGGCGATGGCCCGGACCGAGGCGGCCTCGAAGCCGCGCTCGGCGAACAGGGTGCGGGCAGCTGCCTCGATCGCGGCCCGCGTCGCTCGACCGGCAGGGCGCAGCTGGCTCTCGTCGACCGGTGCGGTGCGCTCGGGCGAGGAGGTCTTGGTCACACCGCAACCGTAGGGCATCGCCGGCGCGGGTCAACGGTGTTGACACGGACTCGGTCAACGCCGTTGACTGGTTGACTGTGACAACTACTGCGCCCGCGTCGGCGCCCGACGCCACCGGCAGCCGGATCGGCTCGCCCCTGCTCACCGTGGCCGTCCTCTGCTTCGGTGGACTGACTGCTGCGCTGACGCAGACGATGGTCATCCCGATCCAGGGTGAGCTCGGCATGCTGCTCGACACGAGCGAGGCGAACGCGTCCTGGGTCGTGACCGCGACCCTCGTCGCCGGCGCGATCGCGATGCCGATCTCCGGCCGGCTCGGTGACCTGTTCGGCAAGCAGCGCGTGCTGATGGCGAGCGCGACAGTGCTCGTGCTCGGATCCCTCGTCTGCGCGCTCAGCAGCTCGCTCGCGCCGATGCTGGCGGGCCGGATCCTGCAGGGCTTCGCGATGGGCTTCATCCCGGTCGGCATCGCGCTGATGCGCGAGGTCGTGCCGCCGCAGTTCGCCGCCACGGGCATGGCGGCGATGAGCGCCACCCTCGGTGTCGGTGGCGCGATCGGCCTGCCCCTGTCGGCCTGGATCGTGCAGGACTTCAGCTGGCACACCCTGTTCTGGGTCTCCACCGGCCTCGCCTTCCTCGTCGCCCTCGCCGTCGCGCTGCTCGTCCCGCACGTACGGGACGCCGTACCAGGTCGGTTCGACGTGCTCGGCGCCCTCGGTCTCGCCGTTGGTCTGGTCGCCCTGCTGATCGCGGTGTCGAAGGGCAATGAGTGGGGCTGGGCGCACGGGCGCACCATCGGCCTGCTCGTGGCCGCGGTCGTCGTCCTGGTGGCGTGGGGCAGCTACGAGCTCCGCGTCGAGGACCCGCTGTGCGACCTCCGGGTCAGCGCGCGCCGCCCCGTCCTGCTCACCAATCTGGCCGCGATCGCGATCGGCTTCGGCATGATGGCCCAGGCGATCGTCGTACCCCGCCTCCTGCAGTCGCCCGAGTCGACCGGCTACGGACTGGGGCAGACCCTGCTCGAGACCGGCCTCTGGATGGCTCCGGGTGGTCTGGTGATGATGGCCTTCTCGCCGGTGTCGGGACGCCTCATCCGGGTGGCCGGCGCTCGTCGCACCCTGATGATCGGTGCCGCCGTCCTGGGCCTGGGATACGTCTTCGCGATCTTCTTCGCCGACAGCCCCTGGCAGCTCCTGGTCTTCAACTGCATCACCTCCGCCGGAATCGGCATCGGGTACGCCGCCATGCCGACCCTGATCCTCGAGTCGGTGCCGATCACCGAGGCCGGTTCCGGCGTCGGCATCAACGGCCTGATGCGCTCGGTCGGCACCAGCATCTCCGCGGCGGTGATGGCCGCGATCCTGACCGCCTCGACGATCACGCTCGGAGGCTACGAGATCCCCGACGAGAACGCGTTCCGGATCTGCTTCATCGTCGGCGCGGCCGCGGCCTTCCTCGGCATGGCCCTGGCGGCCCTCGTCCCCGCACGGCGTACGACGTCGGCGTCCTGACCCGGGCCTGGCCCGGTCCTCCGGGGCTCGCCGGGCGATTATCAGATCTGCGTGTTCTCGTGACAAGCAATCACGGTCACCGGAACCTCTGTGGCGACCGTTCGTTGATCTCCACGTAGGTGTCGCGGCGGCTGGGGGGTTTCGCGATGCAGCAGGGCGGTTCCGGACCCACGCACGACCAGGGTCCGGGGCCGCCCTTCGTCATGCGCAAGGATGAAGGGATGTCAGCTCCCCTCGTCGCCGGTGATCCGTCCTCCGACGCGATCCGGCGCAGCGCCCTGCGCCGGATGCGCACCGTCGCCGTCTCGCTGCTGCTCCTCGCGGCGGCGGTCTACGTCGCGACCCACGGCCAGGACGGGTTCTGGGGGTTCGTGAACGCCGGCGCCGAGGCGTCGATGGTCGGTGCGATCGCCGACTGGTTCGCGGTGACCGCGCTGTTCAAGCACCCGCTCGGACTGCCGATCCCGCACACGGCACTGGTGCCCAAGCGCAAGGACGACCTCGGCAAGGGGCTCGAGCAGTTCGTCGGCGAGAACTTCCTCCAGGAGGACATCATCCGCGAGCGGGTGCTCGGGGTCGGGATCGCCGAGCGGGTGGGGACCTGGCTCGCGGTGCCCGCCAACGCCGAACGGGTGGTGACCGAGGGGTCGGAGATCGCGGCGGTCGCGCTGGGCAAGGTGCGCGACGACCACATCGAGGCACTGGTGACCGAGGCCCTGGTCCCGCGCTTCCGGGAGGAGCCGATCGCACCGCTGCTCGGTGGCCTGCTGTCCGAAGCCCTCCACGACGACCTCCACCACGGCCTGGTCGACCTGGTGCTGGAGGAGCTCCACGGCTGGTTGATCGCCAACCCGGACACGGTGCACGAGGTCCTGGGAGAGCGCGCACCGTGGTGGGCACCGGACCGGCTCAACGAGTTCGTGATCGACCGCGCCCACGTCGAGATGGTGCGCTGGATCGGCGAGATCCGCAGCAACCCCGAGCACCGCGCCCGCCGTGCGCTCGACTCGATGCTCGGCCAGCTCTCCGAGGACCTGCTCACCAACGCCGCGACCCAGGAGCGTGCGGAGCGGCTCAAGGACCGGGTGCTCGACCACCCGGCCGTGATCGCCACCGCCATCTCGCTGTGGAAGGCACTGCGCAAGGCGCTGCTCGGTTCCCTCGACGACCCGGACGGCGCCGTACGACGCCGGTTGCTCGTCGAGGTCGAGGTGGGCTCGGCCCGGCTGCTCTCCGACGCCGACCTGCGTGCGCGCCTGGACCGGATGGCGGCAGACGCCGCCGTCTTCGCGGTGGAGCGCTACGGCGCCGAGCTGACCGCGGTGATCGGGCACACGATCGAGCGCTGGGACGGCAAGGAGGCGGCCCGCAAGATCGAGCTGCACGTCGGCCGGGACCTGCAGTTCATCCGGATCAACGGCACCATCGTCGGCGGCCTGGTCGGCGTGCTGATCCACACCATCTCGGTGCTCATCGGCTGACGGCCTAGGCTTGGCCCGTGACCGAGCCGATGGACGTCCCGATCCGCGATCAATCGATCCGACTGGGGCAATTCCTCAAGCTGGCCAACCTGGTCGAGTCGGGGGCCGAGGCGAAGCCGGTCATCGCCGACGGTCTCGTGCAGGTCAACGGCGAGGTCGAGCTCCGGCGTGGTCGCCAGCTCGTGCTCGGGGACGTCGTGGAGCTGCAAGGGCAGGCCGCCCGGGTGTCCGACAAGGACGCCCCGGACAACCTGCCCTGGTGATGCTGGCCGTGGCTCAGCGCACGCTGAGCAGGTCCACCACGAAGATCAGGGTCTCGCCGCCCTTGATCGCGCCGCCGGCGCCACGGTCGCCGTAGCCCAGGTGTGGCGGGATGACGAGCTGGCGGCGGCCGCCGACCTTCATGCCCTGCACACCGGTGTCCCAGCCCTGGATGACCTGGCCGATGCCGAGGCGGAAGTCGAGCGGGGCACCGCGGTTGTACGACGCGTCGAACTCCTCCCCGGTGGAGAGGGCGACGCCGACGTAGTGCACCGAGACGGTGCTGCCGGAGGTGGCCTCGGCGCCGTCTCCGACGGTGAGGTCGGTGATGACGAGGTCGGTGGGCGGGGTGGGGTCGACGAAGTCGATCTCGGGCTTCTGGCTCATCGGGCCAGCCTAATCCGGACGGGATCGGGCCGGTCGACCGGCGTGCCGACGCAGGACCGTTGACAAGTGACAGGTATGTCACTAATCATGGCGGAGGGTCGTGACGCACGTCACGAGGAGGGTGGTTCCGATGGTGTCCAGGTTCGTCCGCCGTACGTCGGTCGTGGCGGTGCTCGTCACGATCGCTGCGCTTCTCGCGCCGTCCGGGCAGGGAGCGCAGGCCGCTCCACGCCCCGTCTCCGCCGTCGCCGCCGCTCCGGCCGGGACGCCGGACCCGTTCTTCACCTACAGCGGCACCAGGCCCTTGAAGGACCTCGCGCCCGGGACGATCCTCGCGCGGCGGACCATCCCGTACAACCTGGTCGGCATCAAGCTGCCGCTGCAGGTCGTCCAGATCCTCTTCCGCACGACCGATGCCCGCGGCCGCGCCGTTGCCGGCGTCACCTCGATCCTGAAGCCGCTGCTCGGTGCCACCGGCAAGGTCATCTCCTACCAGTCGTTCTACGACTCGCTGAACCCCGAGGACGGCCCGTCGCGGGCCTACTCCGGCGCGATCGGCCTGGGCGTGATGATCGGGCACGTCGAGACCGTGCTGGTCGGCGGCTTCCTCCTGCAGGGCTACGCGATCGTCATCGCCGACACCCAGGGCCCGACGGCCGACTTCGCAGCCGGACCGGAGTACGGCCAGGTCACCCTCGACTCGCTGCGTGCCGCGCTCAAGGCGCCCGGCACCGGCATCCTCCCCGGCGCCAAGGTCGGCCTGATCGGCTACTCCGGTGGCGCCATCGCGACGAACTGGGCCGCCGCGCTCGCGCCGAGCTATGCCCCGGAGATCAACAAGCGGATCGTCGGCGCCGCCGAGGGCGGCGTCCTGGTCCGGCCCTCGAAGAACCTCGAGTACATCGACGGCAGCCTCGTGTGGGCGGGCGTCATGCCGATGGCCATCGTCGGTGTGGCCCGTGCCTACGGCATCGACCTGCTGCCCTACCTCAACGACTACGGCCGGAAGGTCTACGCCAAGCTGGAGAAGGCGTCGATCGTCCAGGTGCTCGGCGCCTACCCGGGGCTGACGTGGAAGAAGATGACGAAGCCGGCCTACGCCGATCCCGCCGACATCCCGATCTTCGTCGCGACCGTCAACAAGCTGAACCTCGGTCAGCGGCCGAGCCCCACGATCCCGATGTTCATCGGGCAGGGCACGGGCGGGGAGCTCGAGGGCACCCTCGGCAACAGGGCCGGGGTCGGCAGGGGCGACGGCGTGATGGTGGCGGGCGACGTCCGCACCCTCGCCCGCCAGTACTGCGCGGCCGGCACCGAGGTCGTCCACAAGGAGTACGCCCTGAGTCACTTCACGTCGGTGCCGCTGTGGCTGCCCGACGCCATGGGGTGGCTCAGTGCACGGTTCGCCGGCAAGGCGCCGACCGACAACTGCGCGAAGATCCCGGCCGGCAATCCGCTGACGCCGCTCAAGGCGGGCTGAACGGCCCCGGTGTGATCTCGGTCCCGCGGCAGGCACGGCGCTTGCCGCGGGACTCGTGCGCGCGTCATACTCCCAAGAACTAGAACGTGTTCTACATGGGGGACGCAGCGTGTACGACTTCGAAGGTGATCACGGCTCCACGGGCGGTCAGGGGCCCTCGCGCGCCCTGACGCTGCTGGAGCTCCCGCGCTGGAGCATCGAGTACGGCGCCTCGCGCCTCCTCGACGCCGCCCAGTCCGTCGCCCACGTGGTGTCGCGGGCCGAGAGCGACCTCGGGCAGGGGCGGCCGGTGCTGGTGCTGCCCGGCTTCGCCGCCCACGACCGGCTCACCGGTCGGCTTCGTGGACACCTCGCCCAGCGCGGGTGGCAGGTGTACGGCTGGGAGCTCGGCAGCAACCACGGCCTGACCGACCGGATCGTCACCGGACTGCCCCGCCGGTTCGCGCAGATCTCGGCGCAGCACGACGAGCCGGTCAGCGTGGTGGGCTGGAGCTTCGGCGGCCTGCTCGCCCGCTGGCTCGCGCACGAGCACCCCGACCGGGTGCGCCAGGTCATCTGCCTCGGCTCTCCGTGGCGAGCCGAGGGGGAGCGGACCCGGGCCACCGGACTGTTCGAGAAGTCCCGCGAGAAGCACGGCATCGCCGAGAACGCCCGCGAGATCGTCGACCTCCTCCGTGGTCCGGTGCCCGTGCCACTGACGGCCGTCTGGTCGAAGACCGACGGCATCGTGCCGTGGCGTGGCTGCACGGTCGAGGAGCGTGACGCGGCCGACGGCCCGCCGGCCGAGAACGTCGAGGTGGTGAGCAGCCACGTCGGCATGGTGGCCAACCCGCTGGTGCTCTCCGTCGTGGTCGACCGGCTCAGCCAGGACCCGGCGGCGTGGGCACCCCACGGCCGTGGCGCGGTCCACCCGGGCGCCGTCTCGTGAGCGCGCTGACCGGGCGCGACCCGTCGTACATCGCCCGGGTGGTGCCGGCGCTCAAGCTGGCGATGCGCGGCTACTTCCGCTCCAGCGTGCAGGACATGGACCTCATGCCCGAGGGCGGTGCGCTGATCGTCGGCAACCACTCCGGTGGCCTGATGCCGATGGACGTCCCGATCATCGCGGTGGCCTTCGCCGAGACCTTCGGCGCCGAGCGACCGCTCTACTGCCTGGCCCACGACATGCTGTTCACCGGCGTCGCAGGCCCGGTGATGCGCAAGTTCGGGTTCGTCAACGCCACCCGGGAGGCCGCCCACGAGATCCTGACCGCAGGCGGCGTCACCATCGTCTTCCCCGGTGGGGACTACGACACCTTCCGGCCCACGCTGAAGGCCAATGTCGTCGACTTCAACGGTCGCACCGGCTACGTCCGTACGGCGCTGCGTGCCGGCGTCCCGATCGTCCCGGTGGTCTCCATCGGCGGTCAGGAGACGCAGTTCTTCCTCACCCGCGGCGAGTGGATCGGGCGGTACTCACCCCTGCGCAAGCTGATGCGCACCGACCTCTTCCCGATCGGCATCGGCTTCCCGTTCGGCCTGGTGCCGGCGCCGCTGAACTTCCCGCTGCCGACCAAGATCTCCACCCGGGTGCTCGAGCCGATCGACGTCGAGGCGGAGTTCGGTCCCGACCCGGACCTCGTCGAGGTCGACTCGTTCGTGCGCCAGCGGATGCAGGACGCGCTCGGCGAGATGGCCGGCCAGCGACGCTTCCCGGTGTGGGGGTGAGGGGCATGTGGCAGCAGCTGCGCACCCAGCTGTGGGTGTTCAAGGTCCTGGTCACGAGCCGGATGCTCGTGCTGATGAGCCCGGTGAAGTACGTCCGGCTGGTCCGCATCCTGCGCGAGCAGGGCACCAACGCCACGACCAGCTTCGCCCTCGCCGCCGTACGACGTCCGCACGGCCCGGCCCTGGTCGACGAGCTCGGCACCCTGACCTGGCAGGACCTCCAGGAGCGCTCCGCCGCACTCGCCGCGGGTCTGCTCCAGGTCGCCGGTGGTCCGATCGAGACCGTCGCGATCCTGTGCCGCAACCACCGCGGCTTCGTGGACGCCCTCCTGGCGAACTCCCGCCTCGGCGGCAGCGCGCTCCTGCTCAACACCGGCTTCTCGGGTCCCCAGCTGGCCGACGTGATGGAGCGTGAGGGCGCCCGCGTCATCTTGTACGACGAGGAGTTCGCCGGCGTCGTCGCCGACGCCCGGGACCGGATCGACGGCCTGGTCGAGGTCCTCGGGTGGACCGATGTCGCCCCGGACGCCGACACCCTCAGCATCGAGGGCCTGATCGCCGCCCACGACGGCCAGGCACCGCCCCGCCCTGCGACCCGTGGCCGCGTGGTCCTGCTGACCTCCGGCACCACCGGCACCCCCAAGGGGGCGCGCCGCAGCGGTGGCGGGGCCGACGAGCTCGCCAGCATGCTGGAGCGGATCCCGTGGCGCGGCGAGGAGACCGCCGTCGTGGTGGCGCCGATGTTCCACGCCTGGGGCTTCGGCCAGCTGGTCGTCGCCGCCACGATGGCCTGCACGGTCGTCACCCGCCGCAGGTTCGACCCGGAGTCGACCCTCGCCCTCGTTGACGAGCACGGGGCGAGCGGACTCAGCGTGGTCCCGGTGATGCTCGAGCGGATCATGGACCTGCCCGACGAGGTCCTGGACCGCGCCTCCCTGCGCACGTTGCGCTTCGTCAGTGCCAGCGGGTCGCGGATGCGTCCGCAGTCGGTGATCGCCTTCATGGACCGCTTCGGCGACGTCGTCCACAACAGCTACAACGCCACCGAGGCCGGCCAGATCAGCGTCGCCCAGCCGGCCGACCTCCGCCATGCCGCCGACACCGCCGGCCGACCGGTGCGCGGCACGTCGGTGCGGGTCGTCGACGATGCCGGCCGCGAGGTCGCTCCCGACGTCGTGGGACGGATCCTGGTCCGCGGTGCCTCGCCCTTCGACGGCTACACCGCCGGCGCGGAGAAGGAGTTCGTCGACGGCCACATGGTCAGCGGCGACGTGGGTCGGCTCGACGGGGACGGGCGCCTGTACGTCGTCGGTCGCGACGACGACATGATCGTGTCGGGTGGCGAGAACGTCTACCCGATCGAGGTGGAGAAGGTCCTCGGTGGCCATCCCGCGGTGCGCGAGGTGGTCGTGATCGGAGTCGAGGACGCGGCCTTCGGCCAGCGGCTGGCGGCGTACGTCGCCCTGGTCGGTCAGGGCGGCGACGTCCCCACCGAGGACGAGCTCAAGTCCCACGTGCGCGACCAGCTCGCCGGCTACAAGGTCCCGCGCGAGGTCGTCTTCCTCGACGCGCTGCCCCGCAACGCCTCGGGCAAGATCATGGTGCGCGAGCTGCCCGGGGTGACCCGGTGAACCAGGCTGCGACCCCACCGGTCGGCCCACCGGTCGGCCCGCCCGTCGGCCCGCCGATCCGCCCGGCCATCGAGCGGATGACCGGCTTCGATGCGGGTTTCCTCTACATGGAGACCCCGGCGGTGCACATGCACACGCTCAAGATCGCCCTGCTCGAGGCCGATGACGCGCTCACCTTCGACACCTTCGTCTCGGGCATGCTCGCGCGGCTCAAGAGGCTGCCGCCGCTGCGACGTCGGGTCGTGGAGGTGCCCTTCGGGATCAACCACCCGGTGTGGGTGACCCAGCCGCGCATCGACGTGGCCCACCACATCCGGCGGCACCGGATCGGTGGCGACGGGAGCATGCGCGAGCTCGAGAAGCTGATCGGCATCATCGCCAGCACGCCGTTGCACCGCGACCGCCCGCTCTGGGAGCTGCACTACTGCGAGGGCCTGGAGGGCGGCAGGGTCGCCGTCGTCGGCAAGATGCACCACGCCCTCGCCGACGGAGCGGCCGCCAACGCGCTGCTCGCCAACGTCACCGATGTCCGCACCGCGGCGCCGCCCGAGCCGGTGCAGGAGGAGTTCGCGACCACCGACCGCCTGCCCAGCCGGCTCAACCTGGTCCGCCACGCCTGGGCCGACGCCGCGGCCCAGGTCCTGACCCTGCCCGAGCTGCTCCGACGCACGCTGCGCGGGATCATCGGCGTCGTACGGGCGCGCCGGGCCGGCGCCAGCTCCCCGGTCCCGGTGCTGCACGCGCCCCGGGTGTCCTTCAACGGTGCGCTCACTCCCTTGCGCTCGTTCGCCACCGTCACCCTGCCGCTGGCCGAGCTCAAGCGGATCCGCAGCCAGCACGACGGCGCCACGCTCAACGACGTGGTGCTCGGCACCACCTCGGGCGCCCTGCGGCGCTGGATGGCCGATCACGACGAGCGTCCGTCGTCCTCGCTGCTCGCCGGCGTCCCGGTCAGCACCGACGAGCGCGACGCCGTCCCACGCCTCGGCGGCAACCAGGTCTCGAACCTCTTCACCACGCTCGCGACCGACATCGAGGACCCTGTCGCGCGGCTGCGCAAGATCTCGGAGACCACCACGCACGCCAAGGAGATCCACAGCCGGCTGGGCGCCTCGATCCTCGTGGACTGGTCGCAGTTCGCGCCGCCCCGCCCCTTCGCGGCCGCCGCGCGGGCCTACTCCCGCCTGCGCGCGGCCTCCTGGCACCCCGCCGCCTTCTCGGCGATCGTGTCCAACGTCCCGGGGCCCCGGGAACCCGCCACCGTCGGGGGAGCGCGCCTCGCCGACCTCTTCAGCGTCGGCCCGCTGGTCGACGGCATCGGTCTCAACGTCACCGTCTGGTCCTACGTCGAGAAGATGAACTTCTCGCTCCTCGCGTGCCCGGACCTGCTGCCCGACGTGCACGTCCTGGCGTCGTACTTCCCGGACGCGCTGGCCGAGCTCGACCTCGTGCGTCCCGCTCCGGGCGCCGCCCCCGAACAGAGGAACATCTCGTGACCACCCGAGTGATGAAGACCGCCGGTCGGCACGCCCTCAAGGGGTCCTTCCTGGCTGCACGGGTCGGCGGGAGGGCCGCGGTGGTGGGGGTGCGTGCTGGCATCCGGCGCACGCAGCGGTTCCCTCCGCTCCCCGACCTCCCCGAGGGCCGGTACGTCGACCTGCCGGGCCGGGGCGAGGTGTTCGTCATCGACACCGGTGCGCCGTACGACGGTGCGCCGACGCTGCTGCTCTTCCACGGGCTCGCGACGACGTCGTACCTCACCTGGTTCAGCACCATCGAGGAGCTGCGCGCCGAGCACCGCATCGTGATGCTCGACCAGCGCTGGCACGGACGCGGCATCGTCTCGGAGCGCTTCTCGCTCGACGACTGCGTCGACGACGCCGCGCTGGTCCTCGACGAGCTCGCGATCCCCGAGGTCATCGCTGTCGGCTACTCCATGGGCGGTGCGCTGGCCCAGATGTTCTGGCGCCGCCACGGCGACCGGACGGCCGGGCTGGTGCTGGCCTCGACCTCCGCCTGCTGGCGGGCGAGCCTCGGCGACGCGATGTTCTACCCGGTGCTCGGCGCCGCCAACGACCGCTTCCGAGGGCACTACCGCGCGCGGGTGCAGGAGGTGCGCTCGTCCCTGGCGGAGTCGGCGGTCATCGGCGAGGAGATGTCGGCCTGGGCGTGGGCGGAGTTCCGCAGCACCAGTGCCTGGGCGATGCCGGAGGTGCTGGGCACCCTGGGCGGCTTCGACGCCCGCGGCTGGCTGGGGGAGATCGACGTCCCGACCGCCGTCGTCGTCACCGCCCGCGACCGAGCGATCCCCACGTCACGTCAGCGTGCGATGGCGGCAGCGATCCCGGACGCGACGGTGCACGAAGCCCCCGGCGGGCACGCCTCGGTGGTCTTCGACGTCCAGCACTGGCGTCCGGTGTTCCTCGGCGCCGTCGCCGAGGTCGTCGCCGCGACCCGGCCGTCGTTGGTCGAGTGACCCGAGCCTCCTGAGCGGGGGCGAGACGGGCGGGCCTCAGCTCTGGTGGACGTAGGAGTCGAGCTGGTCACGCTCGAACTGCAGCTGGTCGATCTTGTGCTTGACCAGGTCGCCGATGCTGACGATCCCGACGACGCGTCCCTCGGAGGTCGCGGGGATGTGGCGGAAGCGGCCCTCGGTCATCACTTGCATGACGTCGTCGAGCGCGTCCTCGGGGGAGCAGGTGCGGACCTGGGTCGTCATGATCGAGGACACCACGTTGTTGATGACGGTGCCGTCGCTGTGCAGCGTCCGGACGACGTCACGCTCGGAGACGATGCCCTCGAGCGTCGTACCGTCCGAGCTGACGATCACGGCTCCGATGTTGTGCTCGGAGAGCGTCGCGAGCAGCTCGCGCACCCCGGCGTCAGGTCCGATGGTGATCACGTCCTGCAAGGACTTGGACTGGAGTACGTCGCTGATCCGCATGTGACGCAGGTTACTCGGCCGGGTCGTCCCCGTCACTGGCCTCGTTCTCGGAGCCCGTGCCGGTGACCGGCCGGAGCCGGTGCGAGCGCAGGTCCGAGACGGTCCCCGGACCGGTCCGCGGCCAGTCGGGGTCGTGCTCGTCGCCGACGAGGCTGCCGAGGAAGGACAGCGCCGCCTCGTGCAGGTGGCCGTTGGTGGCGAGCGCGTTGCCGCCCCACGGGCCGTCGTGGCCGTCGAGGGAGGTGAAGCGGCCGCCGGCCTCGCGCACGATGACGTCGAGCGCCGCCATGTCGTAGACCTCGAGCTCGGGCTCGGCGGCGATGTCGACCGCGCCCTCGGCGAGCAGCATGTAGGACCAGAAGTCGCCGTACGCACGGGTGCGCCACACGCGGCGCATCAGGGCGAGGAGGTCCTCGCCGATGCCCCGGTCCTCCCAGCCGCTGATGGAGGAGTAGGAGAACGAGGCGTCCTCGAGACGGCGTACGTCCGAGACGTGGCACTGGGTGGCCTTCATCAGCGACTTGCCGGTCCAGGCGCCCTGGCCGACCGAGGCCCACCAGCGCCGCTGGAGGGCGGGGGCCGACACGACGCCGAGCACGACCTCCTCGTCGACGACGAGGGAGATCAGCGTGGCCCACACGGGGACGCCGCGCACGAAGTTCTTGGTGCCGTCGATCGGGTCGATGATCCAGCGCCGCTGCGAGTGGCCGGACGTGCCGTGCTCCTCGCCGGTGATCGCGTCGCGGCTGCGCGCCTTCGACAGGGTGCGCCGGATCGACTCCTCGACGCTCTGGTCGGCATCGGTGACCGGCGTCAGGTCGGGCTTGCTCATCACGTGCAGGTCGAGCGCCCGGAAACGAGCCTGGGTCAACGAGTCCGCGTCGTCGGCGAGCAGGTGCGCGAGGCGCAGGTCGTCGGTGAAGTCGGAGGCGGCCACACCGGCACCCTAGCGGCGCGGGGTGTGGCCGCGGTTGGCGCGGTGGTGCAGGATTCAACCATGGAGATCAACGGCGTTCCACTGCACCCGCTCGTCGTCCACTCCGCGGTGGTCTTCACCCCGCTGGCCGTCCTGGCTGCGCTCGCCTACGCCGTACCCTCCTGGCGTGACCGGCTGCGGTGGCCCCTCGTCGTCCTCGCGGCGATCTCCCTCGTCAGCATCTGGGTCGCCCACTTCTCCGGCGACGACCTGCGCGAGGAGCGTTTCGAGGCCGCCACCGGCACCTTCGCCGAGCGTCTGGACGACCACGAGAGGTACGCCGACCAGCTCCGCATCGCGGTCACCGTCTTCGCGCTGCTCGCCTTCGTCTCGGCCTGGCTCCACACCCGCACCGGCACGGTCCGCACCGCGCTCGCCGCCGTCACGGTCGTCGCCGCCCTCGCCACCGCGGTCCTGGTGTTCCTCACCGGTGACGCAGGCGCCCAGGCCACCTGGAAGATCGACGGCTGACTCGCGTCAGTAGTCGGTGACCGACCGCGCGGCCAGCAGCCGGCGGAAGGACGTCACCCGCACGGGATCGGCCTCGCCCGCTGCGATCGCCTCGTCCAGCCCGCACTCCGGCTCCGCCTCGCTGTGCGTGCAGCCGCGCGGGCAGACCTCGGTCATCTCGTCGAGGTCGGGGAACGCCTCGATCAGGTTCTCCGGCTGGACGTGGGCCAGCCCGAAGGAACGGATGCCGGGGGTGTCGATGATCCAGCCGCCCTCGCCCCAGTCGGCGGGCAGCGGCAGCAGGATGGCCGAGGTCGAGGTGTGGCGACCGCGACCGGTGACCGCGTTGACGTGGCCCACCTGACGCTTCGCATCGGGGACGAGCGCGTTGACCAGGGTGGACTTGCCGACGCCGCTGTGGCCGACCAGCACGCTGATCTGGCCCGCCAGGCGCTGCTTCACCTCGTCGAGACCGAGGATCTCCCGCTCCTCGCCACGGCGGGTGACCACCCACGGCACGCCCAGGGAGCGGTACGTCGACAGCAGGACCTCGGGGTCGGCCAGGTCCGACTTCGTGAGGCACAGCAGCGGGGACAGCTTGGCGTCGAACGCCGCCACGAGGGCGCGGTCGATCAGCCGGGGACGTGGTTCGGGGTCGGCGAGCGCGGTGACGACGACGAGCTGGGTGGCGTTGGAGACGAGCACCCGCTCGACCGGGTCGTCGTCGTCCGCGGTGCGGCGCAGCACGGTGGAGCGCGGTGTGACCTCGACGATCCGGGCCAGGGAGCCGTCGGCCCCGGACACGTCGCCGACCACGCGGACCCGGTCGCCGGTCACCACGCCCTTGCGCCCCAGCGGACGGGCCTTCATCGCCATCACGACGTTGTCGCCGACCAGCAGCGTGTAACGGCCGCGGTCGACCGTGGTGACGACGCCCTCGACGGCGTCCTCGTGGGCTGGACGTTCCTTCGTGCGGGGTCGGGTACGCCGACGCGGACGTTCGTAGTGCTCGACGTCGTGGTCGGTGTAGCGCGCCATCAGAAGAGCCCGGACCAGAACCCTGCGAAGTCGGGGAACGTCTTGCTGGTGGTCGCGACGTTCTCCACCAGCACCCCCGGCACGGCGGCGCCGACGATGACTCCGGCGTGGGCCATCCGGTGGTCGGCATAGGTGTGGAAGACCCCGGCGGTGAGCGGAGCGGGCCGCAGGACCAGGCCGTCGGGCCGCTCGTCGACATCGGCACCGAGTCCGCCGAGCTCCTTGGCGAGCGCAGCCAGCCGGTCGGTCTCGTGACCGCGGATGTGGGCGATGCCGCTCAGGTGGGAGGGCGTCCGGGCGAGCGCACAGAGCGCAGCGATCGCGGGCGCGAGCTCACCCACGTCGGACAGGTCGGCCTCGATGCCCTGCAGTCCGCGGTGCCCGCCCTCGGGGCCGGTGACGCGGAGCCCGTCCTCGGTGCGTTCGACGGTGCACCCCATCCGGGACAGGATGTCGCGCAGTGCGTCGCCCGCCTGGGTGGTCGAGGTCGGCCAGTCCCGCACCGTCACCGAGCCGCCCGACACGGCGGCGAGGGCGAGGAACGGGGCGGCGTTGGAGAGGTCCGGCTCGATCGCCTCGTCGTACGCCGCGATCGGACCGGGCGTGACCGTCCAGCGGTGCGGGCGGCTGTCGTCGACGGCGACGCCGCGGTCGCGCAGCATGGCGACCGTCATCTCGATGTGGGGGAGCGAGGGGAGCTTGCCGCCGACGTGGAGCACCTCGAGGCCGACGTCGAAGCGGGCACCGGCCAGCAGGAGCGCAGAGACGAACTGGGAGGACGCCGACGCGTCGATCGAGACGGAGCCCCCGGTCACCTCGCCCGCGCCGTGGACCGTGAACGGCAGCGCTCCCGGCGTACCCCCGGTGCCGTCGCTGATGTCCACTCCCAGGGAGCGCAGCGCCGTCAGGATCTCGCCGATCGGCCGGTTGCGCATGTGCGGGTCGCCGTCGAAGGCGACGTCACCACGCACCAGACCGGCCACGGGCGGGACGAACCTCATCACCGTGCCGGCGAGCCCGCAGTCGACGCGGGCTGCCTCGGCCGGGTCAGTGCCGAGGGGAGTGACCGTCCAGTCCGGGCCGGTGGTGTCCACAACGGCACCGAGGGCACCGAGGGCCTGGGCCATCAGCAACGTGTCGCGCGAGCGCAGCGCACGTCGTACGACGGACGGACCCTCGGCCAGTGCGGCGAGGACGAGCGCGCGGTTGGTGAGCGACTTGCTGCCGGGAAGGCTCACCGTCGCATCGACGGGACCGGCGGTGGTGGGCGCGGGCCAGGGATCGGCGGGGACAGGAGTGCTCATCTCCCGCACGAGTCTAGTGACGACGGGTCACTGGTGAACGGCAGCCTTGACCTTGGTGCCGAGGAGCGCAGCCTCGCGGCGGGCGTCGTGCGCGGCGTGCTTGGTGCGCCACGCGAGGCCCGGCTTGCCCGCTGTGTCGAGGGACGCGATGAGGAGCCCACCGGCGAGCGAGGCGTTCTTGGCGAAGTGGATCAGCTGCGCCTTGCGGTCCGCCGGGTCCTTCTCCTCCCAGAAGCGGTGGTGCGCCGCCGTCGAGGGCAGCAGGGATGCGCCGAGCACGGCCGCGGAGAGCCGCGGGAGGTGTCCGGTCGCCAGGGCCAGCGCGGCACCGATCTGGACGGCACCGGAGATCCGGACCCAGGTCACCGGGTCCTGGGGCACCGGCACGCCGGCCGGCGTGGCGTTGTCGACTGCTGGCGCGATCAGGTCGGTCAACGGGGCGGTCTCCTTGGCCACCGTGGTGGCGTCCTTCAGGTCGAGCGCGCCGTTCGCGAGGAAGTACGACGCGAGGAGCGGGCGGGCGATCAGTCTGCTCAGGGCCATGTCTGGTCCGGTACCCGACCGGCTTCCGGGCAGACGGCCCTGCGCGTGGATAGATTGAGGCCATGTGCGGTCGCTATGCCTCCAGCCGCAGCCCGGAGGACATCGTCGAGGAGTTCGAGGTCCTCGACCCACGTCTCGAGCGGGCCATCGAGCCGTCCTGGAACGTCGCCCCCACCGACGAGGTGTACGTCGTGATGGAGCGCCAGGTGCGCAACGAGGCAGGTGAGCGCGAGGGCGATCCCGTGCGTCAGCTCAGGTCGTTGCGCTGGGGCCTGGTGCCGTCGTGGGCCAAGGACGCCGGCATCGGCAGCCGGATGATCAACGCCCGGATGGAGACCGTCGCGGAGAAGCCGGCCTTTCGCAAGGCGTTCGCGTCGCGGCGCTGCATCGTCCCCGCCGACGGCTACTACGAGTGGTACGACACCCAGCAGAAGACCGCTCGCGGCAAGGCGAGGAAGCAGCCCTTCTTCATCACTCCGGAGGACGGGTCGATCCTGCCCATGGCCGGTCTGTACGAGATCTGGCGCGACCGCTCGATCCCGGAGGACGCTCCCGGCAGCTTCCGCTGGACCTGCACGGTCCTCACGACGGAGGCCACCGACGCACTCGGCCAGATCCACGACCGGATGCCGTTGCTCGTGGGTCGCGACAGCCGCGCGGCCTGGCTCGACCCCCGGGCCACCGTGGAGGACCTGTCGGCGCTGCTCACCCCTGCGCAGCAGACCGGCCTCACGGCGTACCCCGTCTCCACGGCGGTGGGCAATGTCGCCAACAACGGCCCGCAGCTCGTGGAGCCGCTGGACCTCGACGGCACCGACGACGGCATCGACGGGACCGACCACCACGACGACGGACAGGGCACGCTGCTGTGAGCGAGGAACGCCTCATCGGAACCGCGTACGGCGAAGGCCGGCTCGTCATGCACCGTGCCCGTCGCCCGCTGGCGACCCTGCTGCTCAGCCACGGCGCCGGCGGCGGGATCGAGGCACGGGACCTGATCGCGCTCGCGGCGGCGCTCCCGGGGCAGGGCATCAACGTCGTCCTCTTCGAGCAGCCGTGGCGCCGCGCGGGCAAGAAGGTCGCCAGCGCGCCGCCGACCCTCGACGTGGGCCTGCGGGCTGCGGCGGACGCACTGCGCGTGCGCACGCCGCTGGTCGTGGGCGGGCGCTCGGCCGGGGCGCGCTCCGCCTGCCGCCAGGCGACGCTGCTCGGCGCTCGCGGCTGCCTGGCGATCTCGTTCCCGCTGCACCCGCCCGGGAAGCCGGAGAAGTCACGGCTCGGCGAGCTCGCGGCCGCAGGCGTGCCGACCCTGGTGGTGCAGGGGGAGCGGGACCCGATGGGCCGCCCCGAGGAGTTCCCCGATCCGTTGCCCCCGCGCACCGACCTCGCGGTCGTGCCGGGAGCCGATCACGGCCTGGCGGTCCCGAGGTCGGGGCCGGTCAGCGAGGACGAGGCGATGGGGATCGTCGTGGAGTCGACCCTCGAGTGGATCATCCGCGAGGTCGTGGGGAATGGGACCGGGCCATGAGGCGTTCTTCATTTCATGATCGCGACGCTGGAGAGGCCCGGGGCGCAGGGCGCCGTACGCTGGGACGCGATGACCGAGACCTCTGACCTCCACGCCCTCGACCCGAGCACGGGCGACGCCGACCTGGGTGATCCCCAGGAGATCGACGTCGCCACGGAGAGCCCGGAAGATCGCGCTGCCCGCTTCGAGCGCGACGCGCTGCCCTTCCTCGACCAGCTCTACGGCGCCGCGATGCGGATGACCCGCAACCCGACGGACGCCGAGGACCTCGTCCAGGAGACGTTCGCGAAGGCGTTCTCCGCCTTCCACCAGTTCAAGCCGGGCACCAACCTCAAGGCCTGGCTGTACCGGATCCTGACGAACACCTTCATCAACACCTACCGCAAGAAGCAGCGCCAGCCGCAGCAGTCGCTGACCGGCGACACCGGCGACGTCGAGGACTGGCAGCTCGCCAGGGCCGAGTCGCACACCTCCACCGGTCTGAAGTCGGCCGAGATGGAAGCGCTCGAGCACCTCCCCGACAGCCAGGTCAAGACCGCTCTCCAGCGGTTGCCCGAGGAGTTCCGGCTCGCGGTCTACCTCGCCGACGTCGAGGGATTCGCCTACAAGGAGATCGCCGAGATCATGGACACCCCCATCGGGACCGTGATGTCCCGCCTCCACCGCGGGCGTCGCCAGCTGCGCGACATGCTCTCCGACTACGTCCGCACCGGCGGCGACGCACCCCTCGAGGGAGGCAAGTGATGTCCGGTCACGACCTGAGCGACGGGCACGTCCACCAGCACGGTGAGGACCCGAGCAACGCGGACTGTGCCGACTTCCTCGAGCGGATCGTGCGCCTGATCGACAACGAGCTCGAGGCCGGCGACTGTGCCGTGGTCCGTGCCCACATCGACTCCTGCAGCCCGTGCCTGGAGCGCTACGACCTGCAGCGCACGGTCAAGGCCGTCGTTGCACGTTCCTGCGGCGAGACGGCCCCGGCCGACCTCCGCGCGAAGGTGCGCATCCAGATCCAGGAGATCCAGCTCAAGCTGCGGTGACGGCTGCGGGACGATCCGTCCCGTGGCCACGACCATGCGTACCCGGTTCCCGCGCGCAGAGGAGCACCGAAAAGCGACGAACCCCCCGGACCAGATGGTCGGGGGGTTCGAGCGAACGCTGAGAGGTCAGCTGTTCGGGCGCTTGCCGTGGTT
Source organism: Nocardioides sp. Root190 (assembly GCF_001428565.1). Lineage (GTDB taxonomy): Bacteria > Actinomycetota > Actinomycetes > Propionibacteriales > Nocardioidaceae > Nocardioides. Next base: position 126,814 of record NZ_LMIA01000014.1, read on the forward strand.
CGCGCCCTTCTTGCGGCGCGAGCGCCGCTTGCGGCCAGTCTTGCCCATGGTTCCTCCTGAAGTCGATCTGCCCTCCATTCTCTCAGGTCGGGCGCACGGGGCGGTAATCGGGTGCCGGGACGGGCTTGCCCAAAGCCGCGTGACGCACGTCACCCCGGTGTTACGCTCCGCGCGATTGCTCCCGTTTCTCGGATCCAGAGACCACCGAGGCTCCCATGTCGGCTCCTTCCCCGCGCCACGCGCGTCCCGCTGCTCCCCGCCACCGTCGGGTGGCGCCACGCCGACGACGTACGGCCTGGCTGGCGGCATCCTCGCTGGCACTGACCACCGTGCTCGGTGCTGTCCTGGTCGCCTCGCCGGCCCAGGCCGCCGGACCCTGGTACGTCGCCCCGAGCGGCAACAACGCCGCGAGCTGCCTGAGTGCGGCGGCGCCGTGCGCCACGGTCACGGGTGCGCTGGCCAAGGGCACCTTCGCCGCGGGGGACACGATCAACGTGGCTCCGGGCACCTATGCCGACCGGCCCTACGTCACCAAGGCGGCCAGGATCGTCGGCACCGGTCCCGGCGTGACCTTCGTCGGCAGCACCAGCACCACGGCGGGCTGGGCGATGGCCGCAGTGCTCACCGGCACCCTGGAGCTGCAGAACCTCACGCTCACCGCCGGCAACTACCAGAGCGGCGGCGCGCTCCCGATCGTGTCGGGCAACGTACGCACCACCGACGTCTCGATCACCAACAGCAGGTCCGCGATCGGTGGGGGTGCCTACCTGTGGCCCTCCGCCGCAGCGACGCTGACGATGACCCGCGGCGAGGTCAGTGGCAACCGGGCGACGGCGCCCGCCCCGAACACCGGCTGGGGCGGCGGCTTCTACGTCAGCGCGGGCTCCTCGCTCACCCTCGACGGCGTGACCGTGCGCAACAACACCGCGGACGGCGCCGGCAAGGCGCTCGGCCTGGGCGGCGCGATCCTCAACGTCGGCTCCACCACCGTGCGCAACTCCGTGATCCGCAACAACGAGGCGACGGCCCCGGCCGGTGCCAGCATCGGCGGCGCGATCTACCACAACGGCACCAACCTGACCCTCAGTGACAGCGTCTTCCGCGCCAACACCGCTGCGGTCGGGGGAGCGCTGGCCAACAACCAGCCGGCCACCGGCACCAACCTCGTCTTCGACGCCAACACCGCCCTCGCTGCGGGTGCGGTCTACCCGACCGCCAACCTCACCCTCACCGGTGGATCGCTGACCTCGAACCGGGCGACCACCAACTACGGCGGAGCGATCTACGCCGCAGCGACGGCCTCCGTCCCGGTGGCGCTGTCGGTCACCGACGTCGACCTGACCGGCAACTCGGCACCCACCTCGGGCGGCGCCCTCTACGCGACCGCGAATGTCACGACCACCGTGCTCGAGAGCCTGATCGCCGACAACACCTCGCAGAGCGGTGCGGGTGTCTACAGCTCCGGCGCCATCACCGTGCGCGACTCGGAGATCTCCGACAATGCCGCGTCCTACCAGGGCGGCGGCCTCACGAACGGGTCGACGGCGCTCGCCGACGCACCGGTCGCGACGATCATCGACACCGTGGTCGCCGACAACTCCGCCGTCATCGGTGGCGGTCTCCAGAACCTCACCAAGGGCACGCTGACCGTGACCGGCGGAAGGATCGAGCAGAACTCCGCTGCGGGCGGCGGCGGCGTCATCCTCGGGGACAACTCGACGGGCACCATCAGCCGGGCCGTGATCACGGGCAACATCGCCACCTCGGTCGGTGGCGCCGGCGTCTTCAACAGCGGCAAGCTGTCCGTCGACCGCACCCTCCTCGACGCCAACCAGGCCCTGACCACCAACGGCCTGGGCGGCGCGATCTACAGCGGCTCCAGCACCGCCAACGTCGCCACCACGCTGGACATCGACGCCAGCACGCTGTCGAACAACAACGCGTACGGCGGATCCGCCCTCCTGGTCCACTCGACGGGCACCGGCGCCACCAACACCACGACCATCGCGCGCAGCACCATCAGCGGCAACACCAGCTCGTCCGTCTACGGTGCCATCGAGCAGGTCGGCCGACCGGTGACCATCACCAACAGCACGATCACCGACAACTCCGCTGCGTCCGGCGGCGCCGGAGCCATCGCGGCCGGTGCCCCCTCCGGTGGCGGCGTCAGCGGCACCGTCTTCGCCGGCAACACGCCGCGTGCGTGCACCGGCCCGGTGATCAACAACGGCGGCAACCACGCAGGTCCGGGCAACCTCGGGTGCGGCGTCGCTCCGTCGGCGGACCCGGAGCTCGGCGTCCTCGGCGACAACGGCGGCCCGACCCCGACCCGGCTCCCGTCGGCCAGCAGTCCACTGCTCGACAGGCTGACCTGCGGCGCCGGGACCGACCAGCGCGGCGCGTCCCGTCCGCAGGGCGCCCAGTGCGACATCGGCGCGGTCGAGCGGGCCCAGGTCATCCCGACGGCCTCCGGACCGGCCCATGTCGACCTCGTGGTCGGCAGCCAGGCCGACCCGGCAGCCACGGTCACCACGACCGGCTCCCCGCGGCCGAGCCTGTCCGCGACCAACCTGCCGTCCGGCCTCACCTTCAGCGACAACGGTGACGGCACCGGCACCCTGGCGGGCACGCCCGCCGTGGGCACCGGCGGCGTGCGGGTGGTCACGGTGACGGCGACCAACGAGGCGGGCTCCGGCACCACGCAGATCGAGGTCGAGATCGTCGAGGCGCCTCGGCTCAGCGGACCGACCTCGTCGACGTACACGGTCGGCACGCCGGGCGGACCCGACGTGTTCACGCAGGTCGGCGGCCACCCCGTGGCCACGCTCTCGAGAGCGGGCCTCCTGCCGGGCGGAGTCGGCTTCACCGACAACGGCAACGGCACGGGCACCGTGGCCGGCACACCGGCCCCGGCCAGCGGCGGCACCTACGACATCACCGTCAAGGGCAGCAACGGCACCGGACCCGACGCCACCTGGCCCTTCGCGCTGACCGTCAACGAGGCGCCCTCGGTCGATTCCCCGGCCTCCGCCTCGGTGCGCGTCGGCACCCCCGCCAGCATCGACCTCACCGTGGGTGGGTTCCCGGCCCCGGTGATCACGGCCAACGGCCTGCCGGCCGGCCTCACGGTCAACGGCACCGCCGTGACGGGCACCCCGCAGCCCGGCACAGGAGGTGTCCACCAGGTCACCTTCGGTGCGACGAACGGCATCGGCCAGGACGCGTCCGACACGACCACGCTGACCGTCGAGGAGGCGGCCTCGGTCGCCGGTCCTGCGGCGGTCCGTCTGGTGACGGGACTCTCCGCATCGGTGACGTACGCCGCCACCGGGTTCCCCGTCGCGACGCTGTCGGTCATCGGCGCGCTCCCGAGCGGTGTCACCTTCGTCGACAACGGCGACGGCACGGCCACCTTGACCGGCACGCCGGCCTCCGGTGCGGTCGGTTCCTACGCGGTCACGGTGCGCGCCTCGAACGGCGTGGGCACCGCGTCCGAGCTCGCGGTGGGCATCGAGGTCGTCGCGCCGGTGGAGATCACGACGACCACGCTGCCGGCGGCCTCGATCGGAGCGGCCTACAACGTGCCGCTGTCGATCACGGGCGGATCGGCGCCGTACACCTTCTCGCTGGCCTCCGGTCAGCTGCCGACGGGCCTGTCGCTGACCTCCGACGGCCGCATCACGGGCACCCCGAACGGCACCCCGGTCAGCGCGACGTTCACGGTGAAGGTGACCGACGGCAGCACGTCGAACTCCACCGACACCCAGCAGCTGACCCTCGTCGTCGGCAAGGGCGCGACCACGCTCGTCGGCGGACCGGTCGTGATCCTCGGCAACGTCCTGCTCGGCGGGGAGCTCACCGCCGTCCTGACCGGCGGCACCGGCAGCCCGATCGCGGGTGCGACGGTCACCTTCCGTGGGACGAACGCCCTGCTCGGTGACCCGCTGCTCTGCACCGCGACGACCGATGCCAACGGACTCGCCCGCTGCAAGCCCTCCCTGGTGGCGATCGCGCAGATCCTGCTGCTGGTCCCGTCGGTGAAGATCGCCTACGCCGGCAGTGCGCAGTGGCTGCCGTCGTCGACCGTCGTGGTCAAGAAGCTCGGGTAGCCGCGCTACCCGCCGAGGCGGGCGAGGAACCGTTCGGCGTCGACGACGACGCGCGTGACCTCGCCCGACCCGGCCAGCTTGCCCGGGCGGCCATCGGGGCCGAGGTTGCGGGCCGAGACCGCGAACCGGCGGAGCCGGCCGTCGGCGTACACCGGACGGGCGAGGATCTCGACCGTCCCGCCGACAGGCGTCGCGGCCAGGTGCTCGAGCTCGACCCGGGTTCCCACGCTCGTCTCACCGTCGCGGAGGTCGTCCTCGACGGCGGCGCACGTCGCTGCCTCGCACCATGCGAGGAGGCGGGGCGTGGCCAGCACCGGCAGGCTTCCGGACCCGAGTGCGGCGGCTGTGTCGTCGTTCGTGACCGTGAACCGCAGCGTTGCCTCGCCCACCTCAGATCCCGAACGTGGCGCGGGGGTAGGCCGCGTTGACGTCGGTGATGACATTGACGAGGTACGGCGCGTTCGCAGCGAAGGCGCGGTCCAGCGCCGGCCCGATCTGCCGCGGGTCCGTGACCGTCTCGCCGGCCCCGCCGAGAGCCGAGACCACCTGGTCGTACGCCGTACGGGGGGCCAGGTCCGCCGCGACGTCGTACCCGTAGAGCATCTGCATGGGTCCCTTCTCCAGGCCCCAGGCGGAGTTGTTGCCCATCACCATCACCACGGGCAGGTCGTGGCGCACGAGGGTGTCGACGTCCATCAGGGAGAACCCTGCGGCACCGTCGCCGAGCAGGAGGGCCACCTGCGCGGACGGTCGGGCGACCCGGGCGGCGATCGCGGCGCCGAGGCCCGCGCCGAGGCAGCCGTAGGGGCCGGGGTCCAGCCAGCAGCCGGGGCGCTTCGGCTCGACGAACTTGCCGGCGAACGAGACGAAGTCGCCGCCGTCGCCGATCACGACCGCGTCCTCGGCGAGCCGGGGGACCAGCTCGCCGTAGATCCGTGCCGGGTGGATCGGGTCGGCCTCGGCTCCGAGGAGCTCGGCGTCCTTGGCCCCTGCGGCCGCTGCGGTGTCCTGCAGGGTCGTGATCCAGTCACTGCGGTCGGGCTGCGCGGAGCCGGCCAGCCCCTCGAGAAGGCCGTCGAGGATCGTGGTGAGGTCGCCGGACACCGAGGCGGCGAGGGTCGCGTGGCCGGAGAGCTGGTCTGCGGAGTCGGCGATGTGCACGACGCTCGCCGGCTCGCCGCCGTCCTTGCCGCCGAAGACGCCGTACCCGAGCCGGAAGTCCAGGGGCGTGCCGACGACCACCACGAGGTCGGCGCCGTTGAGGGCCGTCCCGCGGGCCTTGGTGGCGAGCAGCGGGTGTCCGCCCGGGATCACTCCGCGGCCCATGCCGTTGGTGATCGCGGGCAGGCGCATCTCCTCGACGAGTCGCAGGGCTGCCTCCTCGGCGTGATCGGCCCACACGTCGGTCCCGAGCACCAGCACGGGGCGCTGGGCACGCGCGAGGAGGCCCGCGATCCGTGCGACCGCGTCGCTGTCGGGCTCGGCGCCGCGGTAGGACCCGATGGCGGGCTGCGCGCCGGTGCCGACGTTGAAGAACTCGTCCATGGGCACGTCGACATAGGTGGGCCCGCGGTGCGAGGAGCGGGCCGAGGTGAAGGCGGCATCGAAGCCGGCGGCGACGTCGTCGGCGCTCATCAGGGTCGCCGCGTGCTTGGTGACCGGCGAGACGATCGGCAGGTGGTCGATCTCCTGGAGGGCGCCCGTGCCCCAGCGGTTGTTGGGTGCCCGGCCGCCCACGACGACCATGGGGGAGCCCGCGAACTTGGCCTGGGCCATGGCGCTCACGCCGTTGGTCACGCCCGGACCTGCCGTCAGGACCGCGAGGCCCGGCACCCGGGTCAGCTTGCCGGTCGCCTCAGCGGCGAAGGCCGCCGTCTGCTCGTGGCGTACGTCGAGCAGCCGCACCGGCGTCCCGCCGTCCTGCTGGCTGCGCACCGCTCCGTCGTACATCGGGAACACGTGGGCGCCCGACAGCGTGAACATGGTCTCGACGCCGTGGGCCCGGGCGACCGACACGGCGATCTCGCCGGCGTGCCCGGTGAGCTGGCCGGTCGACTGGTCGGAGCTGGTGGCCGGGGCGTTCTCGGTGTTCTCGGGTGTGGTGGAGGTCACCCGTGCACCCTAACGACCCCGCCCACTCATCTCAGGCGAGGAAGACGGGGTGGACGCGGCGCAGCGAGCCGACGAGGGTCAGCAGCAGGTCGGCGCGGATGGCCGGCTGCCGGGGGGAGATCGTGAGCTGGAGGTAGAGCGCGCGCAGGACGGCCTGGGCGTTGCCGACCTCCGGGAGCACGTCCTCGCCGATCGGTGCCCGCGCCTTCGCGCCGTTCTCCAGGCGTCGGACCCACGGCTCGACGATCTCGAGGGGCACCCGGTTGCGGCGCAGGATCTCCATCACGGCGTGGGCGATCCGGTCGGGCTCGCCGTGGACGAGCAGGGGAGTGTCGACGTCCAGCACCCGGTCGGCGACGACGTCGAGCAGGACGGTCAGCTCGGTGACGCCGAAGTGCGGTGACCGGGCCAGGGCGCCGAGGGCGTCCGCGCCGTGGGCAGCCGCATGGGCCCAGCCCTTGCCGGGGACGAAGCCGCGCAGGTCGCGCTCGCGGATCCACCAGGCGGCCAGCCGGTCGCCCCACTGCAGGATCCGGCTCGGGGGCTGGCGCCGCACTCGCGTGTCGCGGTCGATGCACTCGGCCAGCACGAGGGCCGAGAAGCTGCGTCGGAAGACCGAGTCGGTGTCGCGCTCGCCGAGACCGACCTCCAGCCCGGCGCACATGCCGTCACCCAGGCCGGTCAACAGGTCGTCGTAGACGCCGTGCTCGGTCCAGGTGGCGAGGAACGGGTAGGCGACGCCGTCGCGGACCTGCGGGTCGGGGTCGCCGAGCATCCGCGTCAGGTCGGCCGTGAGATCGGCCAACCGGTGCTCTGCGGGAGGGGTGCGCTCGCCGTTGCGGAGGCCCTGCTGGAGGCGCACCCAGTTCACTGACGCCATCAAAGAAAAACCCTCCACGGACCAGCCCGACAGTCGATCCCCCATGGAGTCAGCCGAACTCCTGCGCCCATTGTGCCAAACATTGTGAAGCGGCGTGACCGCGGTCCGTTACGTTTGCTGACGTGCCCTCGTTGTCCGCCGTCGCCCGGCGCCACACCGATCTCGATCCAGACGACATCGCCTGGCTCCAGCTGCTGCTCGCCGACTGGCAGGTGATCGCCGATCTGTCCTTCGCGGACCTCGTCGTGTGGCTGCCCGACCGTGACGGTGGGGGCTTCTGGGCGGGGGACCAGATGCGTCCCACGACCGGCCCCACGGCGTACGTCGACGACATCGTGGGCACGTTCCTGCCCACGGGCCGGCGGAACCTGATCGACTCCGCCTGGGAGCTGGGCCGGATCGCCCGGGAGGGTGACCCCGAGTGGCGCGACGACGTGCCGGTGCGGGTGGAGGCGATACCGGTACGCCGCGCGGGCTCCGTCATCGCCGTGATCAGCCGCAACACCAACCTGCTCGGCGTGCGGACCCCCAGCCTGCTCGAGATCAACTACCTCCAGGCCGCCTCCGACCTGGCCGAGATGATCGCTGCCGGCCTGTTCCCCAGCCCCGGCCAGCGCAGTGACCACGCCGACTCCCCGCGGGTGGGTGACGGATTCCTGCGGGTCGACCGGGAGGGGCGGGTCGTCTTCGCGAGCCCCAACGGACTGTCGGTGTTCCGCAAGCTCGGCCTCACCGGCGACCTCACCGGTCACCTGCTGACGGACCTGACCCGCGAGCTCGTGCCGCCCAAGAAGCGTCCCGACGAGGAGACGCTGAGCGCCGTCCTCGGCGGACGCGCGCACCGCGACACCGAGCTGGGCTCGGCCGGGGGACCGGGGGACGGCGTGTCCCTGATCGTGCGCTCGATCCCGCTGCGCCCCAAGGGCGAGCACATCGGCGCGATGATCCTGCTGCGCGACGTGACCGACCTGCGCCGGCGCGACCGCGAGCTGATCACCAAGGACGCGACGATCCGCGAGATCCACCACCGGGTCAAGAACAACCTGCAGACCGTGGCCGCCCTCCTGCGCCTCCAGGCGCGCCGGATCGGCTCCGGCGAGGCCCGCGGCGCGCTCGAGGAGGCGGTGCGCCGGGTCGGCTCGATCGCAATCGTGCACGAGATCCTCAGCCAGGCGGTCGAGGAGACGGTCGCCTTCGACGACATCGCCGACCGGCTCGCCCGACTCGTCACCGACGTCGGCTCGACGTCCGCCCAGGTGACCGTGCACCGCGAGGGCAGCTTCGGCGTGCTCTCCTCCGAGATCGCCACCCCGATGGCCATGGTGGTGATGGAGCTCATGCAGAACGCCGCCGAGCACGGCTACGACTCGGGCGCGACGGGCGAGATCGTGCTGCGCGCCGAGCGTCACGGCGCGATCCTCGAGATCGCCGTCGAGGACGACGGCCGCGGCCTGCCCGAGGACTTCGACCTCGACAGCGCCACCAGCCTGGGCCTGTCCATCGTGCGCACGCTCGTGGAGTCCGAGCTCGGCGGTCACCTGACGCTGGGCCACTCACTCGACGGGGGCACCCGCGCCGGGATCAGCATCCCGGTGGAGTGAGCCCGCCGTGCCCCGCGAAGTGCGAGATTCTCTCCCGCGAAGTGCGAGGTTTTCTCCACCGAAATGCCTGGTTGCCCGGAACGAAAGGGCCCGGAACCATACGGTTCGGGCCCTCTCGGTGCGTTCAGATCACCGCGCCGCTGCGAGCAGACGGACGGTGTCAGACGGCGTCAGACGGTGTCAGACGGGAGTGCGGACGCGGGCCCGAGCGTTGCGGCGCTTCAGCGCACGTCGCTCGTCCTCGCTGAGGCCACCCCAGACGCCGTGGTCCTGTCCAGCTTCGAGCGCCCAGGCCAGACACTGTTCGCGCACGTCACAGCGCCGACACACCGCCTTGGACTCCTCAATCTGGAGAATGGCGGGGCCGGTGTTGCCGATCGGGAAGAACAGCTCCGGATCCTCGTCGAGGCAGGCGGAACGGTGTCGCCAATCCATGGGTGGGAATGCCCTCTTTCCATACGTGCCGGGTGCCCGGGTCAGGGCACACGTGAACCCGCAAAAGTGAACGGTTTCACGATCGCTTCGGTAAGAGTTCCAAGGAATCGTTCACGAATCAAGCAATTCGGGTCGTCTGATGGGTCACAAAGTGTTCTGAACTAGAGTCCGGCCCTGTGACGACCAGTCCTCCAGGCGCTCCTTCGAACCCGCCCCCGCTCACCGTGGCGGCTTCCGTGGTGGCCGTCCAGGCGGTGGTGTTGGTGGTGCTGGCGGTGCTCGAGTTCGCCAACCAGGACGACGGCAGGCGCTCGCTGGGGGTCTCGACCGCAGCGTTCTTCGCGGCGTACGGCGCCGTGCTGCTCGCGGCCGCCTGGGGGCTGTTACGGCGTGCGGGATGGTCGCGAGGGCCAGTGCTGCTCACCCAGCTGATCTTCCTGGGGATCGCCTGGAACGTGCGGGAGCACTTGGCGGTGACGATCGCGCTGGTGATCTGCGCAGCCATCGTCCTGGCCGGGATGCTCCACCCCGACACGATCGAGGCCCTGGAGACGGACCCGACGGCAGACCCGGGGTCCGGCCCGGCGGATCAGGCCTCGGACTCCAAGGACTGACGCAGCTGGTCCAGGGTGCGGCTCAGGAGCCGTGAGACGTGCATCTGGGACACGCCGATCTCCTCGGCGATCTGGGACTGCGTCATGTTCTTGAAGAACCTCAGGAGCAGGATCCGCTTCTCGCGCTCGGGCAGGTTCTCCAGGAGCGGCTTGACCGACTCGCGGATCTCGACGTGCTCGAGCGCCTCGTCGTCGACGCCCATCGCGTCGAGCATGCTCTGGCCGACGCCGTCGGAGCCGTCGTCGGTGGCGTCGAGGGACAGCGTGGAGTAGGCGTTGCTGGACTCCAGGCCCTCGACGATCTCCTCGACCGAGCAGCCGATCGCCTCGGCCAGCTCGCGCGCCGTGGGGGAGCGACCGAGCGACTGGGTGAGCTCCGCGGTGGTCGCGCTGATCTGCATCCGCAGTTCCTGCAGGCGGCGGGGCACGCGGATCGCCCAGCCCTTGTCGCGGAAGTGGCGCTTGATCTCGCCGATGATCGTGGGGGTGGCGTACGTCGAGAACTCGACCCCGCGCTCGGTGTCGAAGCGGTCGACGGACTTGATCAGCCCGATGGTGCCGACCTGCACGAGGTCTTCGTAGGGCTCACCGCGGTTGCGGAACCGGCGGGCGCAGTGCTCGACGAGGGGCAGGTGGAGGTGGACGAGGGCGTCGCGGGCGGTGTCCCGCTCGGCCTGGGAGGAGTCCTCGCCACGGAAGGTGACGTAGAGCTCGGCGCTGCGTCGTCGGGTCTCCTCGATCGACTTCGATCGCCGATCGCCCCGAGAGAGGTCGGCGGTCATGACTCGAGCGACGACCGCACCGTGAGGCGGACCGCGTAGCTTCCGGGGACGGAGTCGATGGCGGCCTCGGCGGCGAGGGTCGCGAGCACCTGCCAGCCGAAGCTCTCGTAGTCGGGCGCAGTGGGGGCCTCGGCGGGGGCGGAGATGGTGAGGGCGAGCTGTCCGGGGGAGAGCAGGAACCGGCAGTCGAGCGTGCTGCCCGGGTCGGCCTCCTCGAGCACCATGGCGGCGGCCTCGGAGACAGCGATGCGCAGGTCCTCGATGTCGTCCATGGTGAAGTCCAGGCGGGCGGCCAGGCCGGCCGTCAGGGTCCGGAGGACCGACGCGTAGGCACCGTCCGCCGGAAGGCGCAGCTCGACGTCGGTGGGTTCGTCTGCCGTCGCCGTGGTGCCGGCTGCGGGGCTGCTCGTCGCGGACATACCGCTCCTGTCGAGGGAAGGGCCTGGGGCACGGAACGGCACGAGCCTAGGCCATGGCCCCCACGACCACACGGCTCCGGCCGCGCCCCAGGGGGACGCGGCCGGAGTCGCGATGGTGCTGGTGCGGTGCGATCAGCCGCCGAGCAGACCGCCCAGGCCGAGCAGGTCGAGCAGGTCGCCCAGGCCCGTCTCGTCGAGGATGTCGTCCAGGCCGAGCCCGTCGAGCAGCAGGGCGAGGAGGTCGTCGAGGCCCAGCGCGGTGAGGATCTGGTCGACCACGGCGAGCAGGGCCGCCGGCTCAGGGGCGGTGCTGCCACCCAGGAGGTCGCACAGGGGCTTGGCCTGCGGTGCGTAGGCGCACAGCAGTGCGATCGGGCTGGCGGTGCTGCCGGCCGGGATCAGGCTGGCGAGGGTGTCGCAGATGGCCTGCGGGACACCTGCGTCACACAGGGTCTGCACCGGGCTGGCGGCCGGGCCGGTGGGGACTGAACGGCACTCGGTGTAGCGGGCCTTGGTCGTGTTGACCGTCCTGCGAGCCGAGTCGGCGCGGCTCTTCGCGGTGTTCGAGGCGCTCCGAGCCTTGACGAACTTCGCCTTCCTGGTCTTCTTCGCCTTCTTGGTCTTGGCCTTCTGGTAGGCCCGCTTGGCCTGCTCGGCGGAGGCCTTGGCCTTCTTGTACGCCGACATGCGGGTGCCGTACGTCGACTTGGCCTTGGTGTAGGCGTTCTTCTGGCTGTTGCAGTTCGGCGCGGTCGCGGGGGCAGCAGCGGCCACGGTCTCGGCGGTCGGTGCCGCCTGGGCCGCGGTGGCGCCGAGGGACAGGGTGAGGCCCAGGCCGACGGCCAGGGTGAGGACGAGCTTGAGGATCATCGTGACTGGGGCGCGATGCATCGCGGTGGTCTCCCTTCGGTGGGGCCCCGGGCCTCAGGTGGGTCCGGGTACGCGAGGAGAGGATCGGCGTCCGGCGCCGAAATGACAGGAACCGCGCACCCGGAGGGGTGCGCGGTTCCCGAAATCAGGACCAATGTCCTGACCGAGGCGATCAGGCCTTCTTCGTCTCCCAGAAGATCTCGGCGATCTCGTCGATCTTCGCGAGCAGCTGGTCGGCCACGTCGGCGTCGAGCGAGCCCTTGGTGCCGGTCGCGCCGGCGAGCTTGGTGGCCTCGTTGACCAGCGTGTGCAGCTGCGGGTACTTCTCGAAGTGCGGGGGCTTGAAGTAGTCGGTCCACAGCACCCACAGGTGGTGCTTGACCAGCTCGGAGCGCTGCTCCTTGATCAGGACCGCGCGGGTGCGGAAGTCCGGGTCGTCGCTGTCGGCGACCTTGGCGATGACGGCCTTGATGGACTCCGCCTCGATCCGGGCCTGGGCCGGGTCGTAGACGCCGCAGGGCAGGTCGCAGTGCGCGGAGACCTCGATCGTGGGAGCAACGAGGTTGCGGGTGAGACGCGAGAACATGTGGGTCCTCTCCTCTGTGTCGACGTGTTCACCGAGGGATCCTCGGCTCACTGCGACACTACTCCGCATGCAGGTCGAGTCCACGGGAGGTCGGCGCTCGGACCCCGAGCGGGTACGACGCCGCTTCGGTCTCGCGGTCGTCCGTGGCAGCTCGATGCGGCCGACGCTGCGCCCCGGCGACCGGCTCCTGGTGCGGTACGGCGCGCACGTCCGTCCCGGCCGGGTGGTGGTGGCCCGCTTCCCCGATGGCACCGTCGTGGTCAAACGGGTCGCGGAGCGGCGCAGCGCCGGGTGGTGGCTCCGCGGTGACAACCCGGATGTCGGCGTCGACTCGCGGCACAGGGGAGCGATCCCTGCGTCGGACGTCCTGGGAGTGGTCCTGGTCCGGATCTGGCCCCGACCACGCCCGCTGTGACGGGCGTCATCCGGACTGGCGCCGAGACGACTGCCCGGATGTGCGAGCATTGACGATCGTGGCCGCTGACGTCTCTTCCTCACACCCGCGTGCGGGTGAACCGGTTTTCGACCTGCACCTCGGCGGCAAGATGGCGACCGTACCCACGGCCGACGTCAGCACGAAGGATCAGCTCTCCCTCGCCTACACGCCCGGCGTCGCCGAGGTGTGCGAGGCGATCGCGGCCGACCCGGAGCTGACCCGCCACTACACGTGGGTCCCGAACACCGTCGCGATCGTCACCGACGGCACGGCCGTCCTGGGACTGGGCGACATCGGTCCGGCAGCCGCGATGCCGGTCATGGAGGGCAAGGCCGTCCTGTTCAAGCAGTTCGGTGGCGTCGACGGCATCCCCATCTGTCTGGCGACGACCGACGTCGAGGAGATCATCGAGACCGTCGTCCGGCTCGCGCCGAGCTTCGGCGGCATCAACCTCGAGGACATCTCGGCTCCCCGCTGCTTCGAGATCGAGGACCGCCTCAAGGAGGCGCTCGACATCCCGGTCTTCCACGACGACCAGCACGGCACCGCCGTCGTGACCCTTGCCGCCCTGGTCAACGCGCTCAAGCTGACCGGTCGCACGGCCGAGTCGACCCGCGTGGTCATCTCCGGTGCCGGCGCGGCCGGCGTCGCGATCGCCAAGATCCTGCTCGCCGCCGGCGTGAAGGACATCGCGGTCACCGACCGCAAGGGCGTCGTCAGCTCCGACCGGACCGACCTCACCCCGTCCAAGAAGGCACTCGCCGAGCTCACCGCCGACCTGTGTGGTCGCCGCGGCACCCTCGCCGAGGCATTCGCCGGCGCCGACGTCTACATCGGCGTCTCGGGCGGTACTGTCCCCGAGGAGGTCGTCGCGACGATGGCCGACGACGCGATCATCTTCGCGATGGCGAACCCGAACCCCGAGGTGCACCCGGAGGTCGCCCACCGGCACGCACGGGTGGTCGCAACCGGGCGCTCGGACTTTCCGAACCAGATCAACAACGTTCTGGCCTTCCCGGGCATCTTCCGCGGCGCCTTCGACGTGCACGCCAGCGCGATCACCGAGGGCATGAAGGTCGCGGCCGCGGACGCCCTTGCTGCGCTGGTCGGCGACGACCTCGCCGAGGACTTCGTGATCCCCTCGCCGTTCGACCCGCGGGTGGGACCGGCCGTGGCCGCAGCAGTGGCCGAGGCCGCGCGTCGCGACGGCGTCGCCCGGGTCTGAGGACCAACCCCCGAACGGGGGTGCCGACCCTCCATGGCGCATCGCTAGGTTGGGTCCGTGTTCGCCGTCTATGCAGACTCCTTCGCCAGCTCCGCCTCCGACCCGCTGACCGGCCTCGTGCTCGGTGAGCGGCCCGACCCGGTCGCCCCTGAGGGCTGGACCACGGTCACCGTGAAGGCGGCCGCCCTCAACCACCACGACCTCTGGTCGCTGCGTGGCGTGGGGCTGAAGGAAGAGGCGCTGCCGATGATCCTCGGCTGCGACGCCGCGGGGTACGACGAGGACGGCAACCAGGTCGTCGTCCACGCCGTCGTGTCCGACCCGGCGTGGCAGGGCGACGAGACGCTGGACCCGCGGCGCTCGCTGCTGTCGGAGCGGTACCAGGGCACCCTCGCGGACAAGGTGATCGTTCCGAAGGGCAACGTGGTCCCCAAGCCCGCCTCGATGTCCTTCGAGGAGGCGGCCTGCCTGCCGACGGCCTGGCTGACGGCGTACCGGATGCTCTACACGCAGGGCGCCCTCAAGGCCGGCGACACGGTGCTGGTGCAGGGCGCCGGTGGTGGTGTCGCGACCGCACTCATCGCGCTCGCCCGCGCCGGTGGTCTGCGGGTCCTCGCGACCAGTCGTGACGAGGCCAAGCGGGCCAAGGCCCTCGAGCTCGGCGCGCACGAGGTGTTCGAGTCCGGTGCCCGCCTCCCCGGCAAGGTCGACGCCGTCATGGAGACCGTCGGCAAGGCGACCTGGTCGCACTCGGTCCGTGCCCTGCGACCGGGCGGCAAGCTCGTCGTCTCCGGCACCACCTCGGGCCCCGACCTCGACGACGCCGAGCTGACCCGGATCTTCTTCCTCCAGCTCAGCGTCATCGGTTCGACGATGGGCAACCGCAGCGAGCTGGCCAGCCTGGTCACCCTGCTCGACAGCACCGGTGTGCGCCCCGTCATCGACCGGGTGCTGCCGATGACCGAGGCGCGCGACGGGTTCGCCGCGATGGCATCGGGCGACGTCTTCGGAAAGATCGTCTTCACGCGCTGAGCGGGGGCGCCGGGGGGCGTCTCGGTGACGGTTCGGCAAAAATAATGGTTCGCGGGAATGCGCGGCCGTGGTGGACGATTGAGCCCTGAGAGTGCTGCGGGCCTCAACGATGAGTTTTCCCGTCGTGCGTTGTCGAAATGGTGTCGGCTCGTTCGTGGAACTGGTGAAGCGAGGGCCGCCCGATTCGTCCGGCACCCCTGGTCGGCCACCGCTGGACCATGCCACCAACTGACAGGAACCGTCATGACTGCGCCCACCGGGCCCACCGAGACCGGCGAGATCGCCGAGTTCGAGCAGGAGTTCAGCAGCGCCCAGGCGACGCCGGGCCGCACCCCGCTCGTCATCAAGCTCCTCGTGGCCGCGACCTTCGTCGTGATCCTCAACGAGACGACACTGGTCAACGCCGTCCCGACGTTGATGACCGACTTCTCCATCAGCGAGACCACCGCCCAGTGGTCGCTCACGGTCTTCATGCTCACGATGGCGGCCGTCATCCCGGTCACCGGCTGGTTCCTGCAGCGGGTGCCCACGCGTACGGCGTACGCGACGGCCATGATCACGTTCAGCGTCGGGACGCTCGTCGCGGCAGTGGCGCCGAGCTTCGGAGCGCTGCTCGTCGGCCGGGTGATCCAGGCGGGCGGCACGGCCGTCATGATGCCGCTGCTGATGACCACCCTGATGACCGTGGTGGCCGCCGAGGACCGTGGCCGCGTGATGGGACAGGTCACCCTGGCGATGTCCTGCGCCCCGGCGCTCGGCCCCACGGTCTCCGGTGTGTTGCTGCACTTCGGTCCGTGGCGCCTGATCTTCGCGGTGATGCTCCCGATCGCGATGCTGGTCGGCTTCTTCGGTTTCCGCAATCTCGAGAACGTCGGTGAGTCGACTCGTACGCCGGTCAGCTGGCTGAGCGTCGTGCTCGCAGCCGTCGGCTTCAGCAGCTTCGTCTACGGGCTCAGCCTGGTGGGCGGCGACGGCCTCGACCTGGCCGTGGGTGCCCTGTCCGTGAGCCTCGGTGCGACGGCGGCGCCCATCGCCTTCATCGGCGCCGGTGTGCTGCTGGTCGCCGGTTTCGCGGCCTACCAGATCGTGCTCCAGCGCTCCGAGCGGCCGTTGCTGGACCTGCGTACGCTGCGCCACCGCAACTTCGCCGTGTCACTGGTGCTGATGTCGGCGGGCTTCATGGCCTTCCTCGGCTCGATGATCCTGCTGCCGCTCTACCTGCAGAACCTGCGGGGGCTCTCTGAGCTCGAGACCGGTCTGCTCGTCATGCCGGGTGGCCTGGCGATGGGTCTGCTCGGCCCGCAGGTCGGCAAGATCTACGACCGGATCGGCTCGCGGCCCTTGGTCATCCCGGGCTCGATCGCGATGGTCGCGCTGCTGTTCGGCCTGAGCCGGATCGGCGTCGAAACGCCGTACGCGCTGATCCTCGCCCTGCACGTGGCGCTGATGGCGAGCCTGGCGATGATCTTCACGCCGGTCTTCACCATCGGTCTGGGCGACCTCGCCCCGCACCTGTACTCCCACGGCAGCTCGCTGCTCGGCACGCTCCAGCAGGTCGCCGGTGCCGTCGGTACTGCGCTCCTGGTCGTGATCATGACGAACCGGACCGAGGACCTCGCCACGTCCGGCGCCAGTGACGCCGATGCGTTCATGGGTGGCCTGCAGTGGGCCTTCACCGCCGGTGCTGTGATCGGTGTCGTGGTGGTCGCGATGGCGCTGTTGCTGCCGTCGAAGGTCGAGGCTCCTGAAGGGGCTGTGGTCGGGCACTGAGCTCGGGTGCAGGAATCCCCGCCGAGGCGGGGATTCCTGCACTTACTGACGGTTGCAACCGTCAGGAAGCGCCAGCAACCGTCAAGAAGTGATGCCGATGGCGGTGAGGGTCGCCGACGACAGGAACTCGTCCATCAGCGGCCAGCTCTGCGCCGCAGCGCGGGGGCCGGCGACCAGGCCGAGGTGGCTCAGCCCGTCGGCAGCCGCATAGCGCGCGCCGGGGACGACGTCGGCGCCGGCGCGCACGGCCGGACCGTCGGCGATGTTGTCGGTCTCGCTGCCGATGAACAGCACCCGGGTGCGTACGTCGGCCAGGCGCACCTCGCGACCGCGCCCGAGCCGGACCGTGCCCGCGGCCAGCTCGTTGCGGGCCATCAGGCGGGTGTGGATCTGGTGGTAGGCGCGCCCGGGGTAGCCCGGCATCTCGGCGATGAAGCCGTCGATGGCGGTCGTGCGGGCGAGCGCCTCGGTGTCGAGGATGTTGCGCGCCAGGTGGAGCGCCTTGGTGAGCTCCCGCTTCGGTGCCATGGCGCGGTAGCTCGCGCGCACGAGGTGGCGGGGCACGCCTCCGAGCGCGGCGGTGGGCACGGTGACCGCGCGTGAACCGAGGAGGCGGTCGGCCGCGATGAGCGGTTGCACGGCTGGGATCAGCGAGTAGTCGATCGGCGTCCCGAAGGCCGTGAGGGAGGCGATCGGCAGGTCGGGGTGCGCCGCCGCGGTCAGCAGGCTGATCGTGCCGCCGAGCGACCAGCCGACGAGGTCGACGCCGTCGACAGGAAGGCCTGCCTCCGCGTGGTCGGCCAGGACGGCGTGGATGGCCGTGGGCAGGATGTCGTCGATCCAGGTCTCGAAGCCCATCGCACGGTCGGCGAAGGTGATCTGCCCGTAGTCGAGGTGGTACGTCGACCTGCCGGACTCGAGCAGGTGGGCGGCCAGGCTCTGGCCGGGGCGCAGGTCGAAGCAACGGGCGGACACGGCGAGGGGCGGCACGAGGAGCACCGGTCGCTCGGCGGTGGCCGGCGTGGTCCGGTCGAAGCGGGACAGGCACCGGTGGGGCGCGTCGCTGAGGACCGTGGCCGGCAGGCCGTCGTACTGCTCGACGCCGGCGCCGAGGGGCGAGATCGCCCAGGCGTTGCGGGCGGCGGTCGACACGGTGGTCGACAGGGCGGTGGTCAGGGGCGGAGCTTCGTTCTGCACCGCGCCATGCTGACTGCTCGTCCGGGCCGCGTCCACCAAACGTGACGAGGCCGACGTGGTGTCAGGGATCGACACCTGTGGGTGGAACGGGCCTCAGGAGGAGCGCCAGTTCATCGCACCGATCACCATCATCCGCAGGTGCGCACGGGCCATGTCCGCGATCTGCTGCTCGGCGGCCGGGTCCTCGGCGGCGGCGATGAGTCGCTCGGCCGTGGTCACCATCGCGCCGACGATCAGCGAGGAGAGGATCTGCAGGTCCTGCTCGGACCAGCGATCGGTGCCGGGCAGGTGGGCCAGGTCGATCGACAGCTCGTGCTCCGCCAGGCCGATGCCGTGGGCGATCGCTGCCCGGACCTGCGGCGGGCCGGCGAAGCGTTCGCGGGCGATGAACCCGAAGTGCGGGTGGTGGCGGCCGACCTGCTCGACCAGGACAGCGACGGAGCCGTCGATGATCGATCGGAAGTCGACGCCGGCGGGCTTGCGGAGCTCGCGCAGCAGGGCGCGCAGGGAGTCGAGGGACTCCTCGACCAGGGCGAGCCCGAGGTCCTCGATCGAGGGGAAGTGCCGGTAGAAGGCGGTGGGCACGATGCCGACCTCCTTCGCGACCTGGCGCAGGGACAGCGCCACGAGTGCGGAGTCCTCGGAGAGCGCGAGCGCTGCGTCGAGGATGGCGCGACGGGTTCGCTCCTTCTGCTCGAGGCGGGCGCCGGTCATACCCGCATCCTACCTTCGGTGAACATGTGTGCACTGTCACGGTGCGTGGTCGTTGACCGCGGCGGGGGCGGGAGGAGAGAGTTTGGGTGTACAGACGTACACCCAAACTTCCACCGAAGGAGGCGCGATGTCCGCGCTCATCTCCGAACCGGCGGCCCGCACCACCCGCCCGGTCGGCGGCGGCCCCGTGGGCCTGCTGCTGCGCTCACGTCTCGTGACCGCGCTCGCCAGCCCGCACGGCGTCGACAGCTACCTCGAACGCTTCAACCCGATGTGGGCAGCGCACGACGTCCGCGCGAAGATCGTCTCGATCGAGCGTGAGACCGACGGCGCCGCGCCCGTCGCGACGATCACCCTCCAGCCGACCTCGACCTGGCGCGGTCACCGCGCCGGCCAGCACGTCCTGGTCGGTGTCGAGATCCCCGGCATCTCCAAGAGGTTCACCCGCGCGTTCTCCATCTCCTCGGCCGCCTCGGGTCGGGGGGAGCAGATCACGCTCACCATCCGGGCCCACGACGAGGGCCAGGTCTCGGCGTACCTCGTCCGCGAGGCCCAGCCGGGCCAGATCCTGCACCTCAGCCAGGCGCAGGGCGAGTTCACCCTCGTCGAGAGCCCGGCCACCCCGACGATCAGCCGCCTGGTCTTCATCACCGGTGGTTCGGGGATCACGCCGGCCATGTCGATGATCCGCACGCTCCTGCGTGACGGCTACGAGCGCAACGGCGTGGCCCACGCGGGCCGCAAGGTGACCTTCCTCCACTTCGCGCGCAGCCCCGAGGACCAGATCTTCGCAACGGAGCTGGCCGCGATCGCGGAGGCCGACAACGGCATCGACGTGCACCTGCGCCACGGTGACCAGGTCTTCAGCGAGTTCGAGCTGCGTCGTCTGGTCCCGGACTTCAAGGACACCGACAGCTGGCTGTGCGGCCCTCCGGGGCTGGTGGAGCTCGTGAAGGCTGCGTACGACGGTGACGGCGAGGCGAACCCCCGCCTGCAGATGGAGTTCTTCAAGCCGTCCGTGGCTCGCGCGGCCCAGCCGGGCGAGGAGGTCGAGGGCGACATCGCCTTCACCCGCTCCGGCAAGACCGTTGCGGCCTCGGGCGCGAGCCTGCTCGAGCAGGCCGAGGAGCTCGGCCTGAAGCCGGAGTTCGGCTGCCGGATGGGCATCTGCTTCTCCTGCACGCGCACCAAGACCGCCGGCACCGTCCGGAACATCCTGACCGGCGAGGAGTCCGCACTGCCGGACGAGGAGGTCCGCATCTGCGTGACCGCCGCCGCCGGTGACTGCCACATCGACCTGTGAGAGGACCGACCATGACTGCCACGACTGCGAAGACCGCCACGAACGCGACCCCTGCCAACGCCGACGAGAAGCTCAGTCAGGAGAAGTATCACGGCCTGACGCACGCCGAGATCGACCAGCTCGGTGCCGAGCTCGACGCGCTGCGCCTCAAGGTGATCGCCGACCTGGGCGAGCCCGACGCGGAGTACCTCCGCAAGGTCGTCAAGGCCCAGCGCAGCTTCGAGATCGCCGGCCGCGCGATGTTCTACTTCCCGCCCGCCTGGCCGCTGGCCGTGGCCTCCCTGAGCGTGTCGAAGATCCTCGACAACATGGAGATCGGCCACAACGTGATGCACGGCCAGTACGACTGGATGGGTGACCCGTCGTTCAACTCCCGCCAGTTCGACTGGGACACGATGGCACCGGCCGAGAACTGGAAGTACGGCCACAACTACATGCACCACACCTACACCAACATCGTCGGCAAGGACCGCGACGTGGGCTACGGCATCCTCCGGATGGACGAGGACCAGAAGTGGCACCCGTACTACCTCGGCAACCCGCTGTGGGCCTTCCTGCTGATGACCTTCTTCGAGTGGGGTGTCGCCCTGCACGACCTGGAGACCGAAGAGGTCTTCGCCGGTCGCCGCAAGATGTTCGGTGGCGAGAACGCCCCGGTGTGGCGCCGGATCCGCAAGAAGATGGGCAAGCAGGTCCTCAAGGACTACGTGCTGTTCCCGGCGCTGACCGGCCCGTTCTTCCTGAGCACCCTCGCGGGCAACGCCACCGCCAACATCATCCGCAACATCTGGACCTTCAACATCATCTTCTGCGGCCACTTCCCGGCCGGTGTCGCCACCTTCACCGAGGAGGAGACCGAGAACGAGACCCGCGGCCAGTGGTACCTGCGCCAGATGCTCGGCTCGGCCAACATCACCGGCAGCAAGCTGATGCACGTCATGAGCGGCAACCTGTCGCACCAGATCGAGCACCACCTGTTCCCGGACATCCCGGCGCGCCGCTACCCGGAGATGGCCGTCGAGGTCCAGGAGATCTGCGAGCGGTTCGGCCTGCCCTACAACAAGGGCCCGCTGCACACGCAGCTCTTCAGCGTGTTCCGCAAGATCGTCCGCCTCTCGTTCCCCGGCGGTACGTCGAAGGAGGCTCCGGTCACCGGCCCGAAGGCCGTGACCGAGGACTCGTTGGCAGCGTGACCCGACCTCGGGGAGACTGGCGCCATGAGTGGACCTGACCACCTGAGCAAGGGCGAGATCGCCAAGGACGCCATCCAGGCGGGCGCCGAGGCGGCTGCCACGGCGGTCGGCGAGGTCGCCACCATCCTGACCAAGGCCGTCGGCGACGTCGCCGCGGCCGTGGGTGGCTTCGCGACCGAGGTCTTCGAGATCCGTGACTCGTCGCGCCGCGCGCTCGCCGAGCACGTCGCGCCGGCAGGGGCGAGCGAGCTGGAGCTCGACGTCGACCTGGATGCGGAGCCGACCGCGGAGCAGGGGGACGGGCCCGACCGGGCCTGATCCTCAGCCGACGGCAACGACCATGAGCGCGGCCTCGCGCGCTGCGGAGGGATTCGCAGCCGCGAGAGCCGCGTTCGCCATTTCCCGGCACTGCTCCAGGCTCACTCCTGCGAGCCTCGCGCCCACCGGACGGACTGCTGCCGCGGCCATGGACAGGGACGTGATGCCGAGCCCGACCAGCACGCACGCGAGCAGCGGATCGGCAGCGGCCTCCCCGCACACCCCGACCGGCTTGCCGGCACGCTGACCGGCGGCAGCGGTCAACGCGACCAGCTGCAGCACGGCGGGCTGCCACGGGTCCGTGAGGTGCGCGAGGTCGCTGGCCATGCGGTCGGCCGCCATCGTGTACTGCGTGAGGTCGTTGGTGCCGATGGACAGGAAGTCGACCTCGGCGAGCATCCGGTCGGCCAGGAGCGCCGCGCTGGGCACCTCCACCATGACGCCGGCGACCAGGCCGCGGGAGCGTACGGCGGCGGCGAAGTCGCGTGCCTCGTCGACCGTGGCGACCATCGGTGCCATCACCCAGGTCGAGGTGCCGGTGCGGTTCGCCGCGTCGGCGATCGCGTCGAGCTGCCGGTCGAGCAGGCCGTGGTCGGTGAAGGAGAGGCGCAGCCCGCGCACGCCGAGGGCGGGGTTCTCCTCGTCGGGATGGGTCGCGAACGCGATCGGCTTGTCGGAGCCCGCATCGAGCGTGCGCACCACCACGTGGCGGTCCTCGCCGTGGAACGGAGCCAGCACGCCTGCATAGAGGTCGGCCTGCTCCTCGACGCTCGGCTCGCTCTCGCGGTCCAGGAAGCTGAGCTCGGTGCGGAAGAGTCCGACGCCGCTGACCGGTCCGTCCGCGGCAGCGGTCGCGGAGGCGACGTCCGCGACGTTGGCCAGCAGCTTGACCGGGTGATCGTCGGAGGTACGGCCGGGGCCGCTCCAGCGCGCGAGTGCTGCGCGGTCGGTGACGTCCTGCTGGACCCGGGCGGCGGCCTCTGCGGCGTCGGGATCCAGCTGGACGGCCCCGGTCGCGCCGTCGACGAGCAGCGTCCGGCCCTCGGCCGCGGCCACGATCCCCGTCGCGCCGACGACGCACGGGATGCCCAGCTGGCGGGCGATGATCGCGGTGTGGCTGGTCGGTCCGCCGCGTTCGGTGACCAGCGCGACGACCTGCTGCGGGTCGAGTCCGGCGGTGTCCGCCGGGGCCAGGTCGGTCGCGACCAGGACGACCGGTCCGGTGCCGAGCGAGACGCCCGGCTCGGGCTCGCCGACCAGGCGCGCCATCACCCGGGTGCGGATGTCGCGCAGGTCGGTCACCCGCTCGGCCATCAGTCCGCCCATGCCGGTGAACACGGTCACGAACTGCTCGACGGCGTGGTCCACCGCCGGGAGCAGGGTCTCGCCGGAGCGGAGGTTCTTGCGCACCGCGGAGCGCAGCCCTCGATCGGTCGCGAGTCCCGCGCTCGCGGTGAGGACGCCGGCCGTGGCGCCGTCGGCCGCGGCCGCCTTGGCGCGGAAGCCCTCGGCGACGGTGGCGACCGCTGCGTCGTACGCCGCGAGCGCCTGGTCGTCGTCGGCGTGTCCGCCGTCGCCGTACCTGCTGATCGCTTCGGGGGAGACGTCGGAGACGGTGACCCGGGCCGGCCCGAGGGCCAGGCCGGGGACGACCGGAGTGCCGTGGATCGTGGTGACCATGCTCACACGCTAACCGGCCCGGGCCTTGACAAGCAACACAAACGGGCATAAAACAACATGAACACAGATTCGTGAGGGAGGTCACATGTACGCGGAAGAGCGTCAGCAGGCCATTGGTCGGCAGGTCGCGGCACAGGGCCGCATGTCGGTCGCCGAGATCGCCGAGCGCTTCGACGTGACCACCGAGACGGTACGCCGTGACCTCACTGCTCTGGAACGCCTGGGCCTGCTGCGGCGGGTCCACGGTGGTGCGGTGCCGGCCTCCGCGCTCTCCACCCTGGAGCCGGGGCTGCTGGAGCGCGACGCGGCCAACACCGAGGCCAAGTCCCGCATCGCCCGGGCGGCGCTCGACCAGCTGCCGCCCCCGGGGGCGTCCGTGCTCCTCGACGCGGGCAGCACGACCGGCCTCCTGGCCGACGTGCTGCCCGGGTCGCACCGCCTGGTCGTGTTCACCCACAGCGTCTCCATCGCGGCCCGGTTGGCCGGCAACGCCGGCATCGAGCTGCACCTGCTGCCCGGACGGGTCCGGCCGCACACCCACGCGGCCGTCGGCGCCGCCACCGTCGCCGCTGTCGGCACGCTGCGCGTGGACCTGGCCTTCGTGGGCGCCAACGGACTCAGTGCCGGCCACGGCCTCTCGACCCCGGACAGCGAGGAGGCCGCGACCAAGCGGTCCTTCGTGCTCGCCGCGGAACGCGTCGTCGCCCTGGTCGACTCCTCCAAGGTGGGCGTCGAGAGCGCCGTGCGCTTCGCGGGTCTCGACGAGGTGGACGCCCTGGTCACCGATGACGCGATCAGCGCGTCCGACCGCTCGACCTTCGTCAGGGCGGGCATGGAGGTGGTGTCGGCATGATCCTCACCGTCACGCCCAACCCCAGCATCGACCGCACCGTCGTCCTGCCCGAGGCCCTGCAGCGGGGCGAGGTCCAGCGCATCGCGGACGTGCTCGACCAGCCCGGGGGAAAGGGTGTCAACATCTCCCGCGCCTGCGTCGTCGCCGGCATCGCCACCTGCGCCGTGCTCCCCGCAGCCTCCGACGACCCCTTCCTGCGTGAGCTCGACGACCTCGGGGTGCCCCACGACGCCGTACCCCCAGCCGGTCCGATGCGTGTCAACCTGACCCTGACCGAGCCCGACGGCACCACCACCAAGCTCAACGCGCCCGGAGCCACCGTCGCTGCCGCCGACCTCGACCAGCTCGCCCAGCGCGTGCTCGCCCGCGCCGACGACGGCTGGGTGGTGCTCGCGGGTTCGCTCCCACCCGGTGCGCCCGTCGACTGGTACGCCGACCTGGCTGCGCTGCTGCGTGCCGCCGGCCGACGGGTCGCGGTCGACACGAGCGATGCCGCCCTCGCGGCCGTGGTGCGTGCCCTCGAGCCCGGCCGCGCCCCGTCCCTGCTCAAGCCGAACGCCGAGGAGCTCGCCTCCGTCGTCGGCGCGGACGTCGCCGACCTCGAGCGCGATCCCGGGCAGGTCGTCGCGGCTGCGCGCAGCCTGGTCGACCGGGGTGTCGGTGCGGTGCTGGCGACCCTCGGCGGAGCCGGAGCGGTCCTCGTCGACGCCACCGGTGCATGGCACGCCACCGCGCCGCCGACCCGGGTCGTGAGCACCGTCGGTGCCGGCGACAGCAGCCTCTTCGGCTACCTCGCCGCCGATCTCCGGGGCGAGCCTGCGTCCGCACGGCTGGCCTGCGCGGTCGCCCACGGCAGTGCCGCTGCCGGTCTCCCGGGCACCACGGTGCCCGGTCCGCACGACGTACGGATCCACGACGTACGGGTCCGCACCCTCGACTCCACGAGCCCCGCCACCCACGAAGGAGATCCCTCATGGCAGAGCTGATGACCACCACCCTGGTCAGCCTCGACGACCACCTCGGCACCGACAAGGACGCCGTCATCGCGGCCCTCGCCGATCGCGTCACCGCGGCCGGTCGGGCCACCGACGTCGACCAGCTCCGGGCGGACCTCTCCGCCCGGGAGGCGAAGTCGTCGACGGGGATGAAGAACGGCATCGCCATCCCGCACTGCCGTTCGGTCGCCGTCACCGAGCCGACCCTGGCCTTCGCCCGGCTCGCGCCGGGTGTCGACTTCGGGGCGAAGGACGGGGCGGCCGACCTGGTCTTCCTGATCGCCGCCCCCGAGGGCGGTGGCAACGCCCACCTCCAGATCCTCGCGAAGCTCGCGCGCTCCCTGGTCAAGGCCGAGTTCACCGACGCGCTGCGCTCGGCGAGCACCCCCGAGGAGGTCGTCGCCATCGTGCGCGCCGCCGTGACCCCTCCGGCCGACGCAGCGCCGTCGCCGGCCGAGGAGCCGGTGAGCGAGACGCCCGCGGTACGCCGTCGCCTGGTCGCCGTCACGTCCTGCCCGACCGGTATCGCGCACACCTACATGGCCGCGGAGGCCCTCGAGGCTGCGGCAGCGCGGGCCGGCGTGGACATCGCCGTCGAGACCCAGGGCTCTGCCGGGGCCAAGCCGCTCGCGCAGGCCACGATCGATGCCGCCGACGCCGTCGTCTTCGCGACCGACGTGGGTGTGCGGGACAAGCACCGCTTCGCGGGCAAGCCCGTCGTCGCGTCCGGCGTGAAGCGTCCGATCGACGACGGCGACGCCGTCATCGCCGACGCACTGCGCGCGATCACGGACCCGCGCGCCAAGCGGGTCGAGGGCACGGCGGGGGCCGCTGCGGCCGCCGACGACGGGGGAGCGGGGGAGTCCTGGGGGGCCCGCGCCCGCCGGGTGCTGATGACCGGTGTGTCCTACATGATCCCGTTCGTCGCCGCGGGCGGGCTGCTCATCGCACTCGGCTTCCTGCTCGGCGGCTACGACAGCGCCAACGTCGCCGGCGACATCCTCGTCCAGCACAGCCTCTTCGACCCGCCGTCGCCGTCGGCGTACGGCCTGGACCACGTCGCCTTCGGGTCGGGCGTGATGCTCTACCTCGGCGTGCTGCTGTTCGTGATCGGGAAGGCGGCCTTTGCGCTGTTCGTCCCGGCCCTGGCGGGCTACATCGCCTACGCGATCGCCGACCGTCCCGGCCTGGCGCCCGGCTTCATCATGGGAGCGCTGGCCACCAACATCGTCGGCTTCGCCGCCGAGGACGGCACCACCGCACCCCAGACGGGATTCATCGGCGCGATCGTCGGTGGCGTGCTCGCCGGTGTCATCGCCCTGTGGGTCTCGCGTCGCACGGTGCCGACCTGGGCCCGCGGCCTGATGCCCGTGCTCGTCGTCCCGCTCGTCACCAGCATCGTCGCCGGACTCGCCATGCTCCTCCTGCTCGGACGCCCGATCACCTGGCTGATGGAGCGCCTCAACGACGGCCTCGACGGCATGAGCGGGTCCAACGCGGTCATCCTCGGCGTGGTGCTCGGCATGATGATGGCCTTCGACATGGGCGGTCCGCTCAACAAGGTCGCCTACAGCTTCGCGGTCGTGGGCATCGGTGGCGCGAGCCTGGCCAGCGACGCACCGGAGCTGAAGATCATGGCGGCGGTCATGCTCGCCGGGATGGTCCCGCCCCTGGCCATGGCGCTGGCCACGGTCCTCCGGCCGGCACTGTTCACCCCGTCCGAGCGGGAGAACGGCAAGGCCGCCTGGCTGCTCGGCGCCTCCTTCATCTCCGAGGGCGCGATCCCGTTCGCTGCCGCCGACCCGTTGCGGGTCATCCCGTCGGTCGTCCTGGGCAGTGCCGTGACCGGTGGCCTGGCCGAGGCGCTCGACGTCAGCCTGCGCGCGCCGCACGGCGGCATCTTCGTGCTGTTCGCCGTCGACGGTGTGGTGGGCTTCTTCATCGCCCTCGTCGCCGGTGTGGCCGTGGCCGCCGCCACGGTCGTCGCCCTCAAGTCCATGGGGCGTCCGGTGCCGGTCGAGCCCGAGCTCGCCTCCGTCTGATCCCGTCCCTGCAGCTCCATCGAGAGGAACCATCCATGCACACCGTGACCGTCACCGTCGGCTCCGCCGTCGGCCTGCACGCCCGTCCCGCCGCGATCATCTCCGAGGCAGCCGAGGAGCTCGGCTCCGAGGTCCTGATCGCGATCCCCGGCGACGAGGGCGTCGACGCCAGCTCGGCGCTGATGATCATGACGCTGGGCGCCGGGAACGGCGACCGGGTCGAGGTGTCCGGCGAGGTCGAGAGCGACGTGGCGGCGATCGCCGCGCTGGTCGAGCAGGACCTCGACGCCGAGTAGCCGGACCTGCGGTTTGGTCCCAAACCGCATGCTGCGGGGCCGAATTGCTGCGGTTTGGGACCAAACCGCATCAATTCGGAACCAGACGTCAGTCGAACGCCAGCCGGAAGCCCGCCATCCGGAACGACCCGAGCTGCCGGGCCTGGTTCATGAAGCCCAGCGGACCCTCGCTCGCGAAGGACCAACGGGCGCGGCAGGGGAGTGCCTTGGCGTTGCCCTTCATGACCACGTCTGCCGTCTCCGGGTGCTCGGCGATGCCGGGCTGCTCGACGAGGCCGGTGAAGGGCACGCGTACGGCGGCGCGGGACACGTCGGTGAAGTGCGCCTCTGCGATCGGGCGGCGCTCGTAGGTCGCCGTCCAGTCGGTCGAGGTCACCGGACCACGGAAGCTGCTGTCCATGTCGAAGTCGCAGAGCTGCTTCGGGATCGCCCACAGCTCGCGACCGCCGGCCTGCGAGATCTCGGAGTCGACCCAGATGTCGGTGATGGAGACCGCGCCCTTGCCGGCGCGGTTCTTCGTCGTCCGGGCCACCAGGAGCTCGTGGTAGGTCAGCGGGCTCGGGTCGTCGTAGGACACGAGCGCCACGCCGTAGTTGCCGGCCGGGTGCCGCTCGTCGACGTCCTCGCGCAGGCGGAAGACCGAGAGCCAGAGCGACCCGTGCATGTGCCACGGTGCCGGGGGGTAGGACGTCATTCCTGTGCTCCGCTCGTGCCCGTGCCGTCCTCGACGAACAGCTGGGCGGTGTGTTCGATCTCGGCCTCCAAGGCGGCCGGAAGTCCGTCGGTGAGCTCGTCCGCGATCGGGCTGCTCTCGCGCGGCCCGAGGCCGGCCGCAGCACGCTCGATCGCCGCGCCCACGTCGATCAGCGTGGCGGCGCGGACGTAGGGCTGGGTGAGCTCGCGGGCGACGTACTTCGCCACGAACCGGCGCAGCTCGCCCTCGACGTTGGCGGCCTTGCTGGTCAGTGAGGCGCGCAGTCCCTGGGCCTTGAGCCGCACGGTCACCTGGGCGGCCTGCGGCGGCGTCACCTCGAGCTCGATCGCGAGGTCGTCGCGCGCGTGGGCACTGATCACCAGGGGCAGGGTGATGTCGGCGTCGAAGTTCTGCTTGTCCATGCCGAGGTCGATGCTGAATTTCAGCGCGACCGGCAGGTCGACGTGGAACGTGACCGGCTCGCCGCCGACCCGCTGGCCGGTCGCGGTGCCGATCTGACCGGTCGCCCTCACCTTGGCGATGCGACCGGGGCCGACACCGATCGGGCCGACGTCGATCGGCCGCCCGGACAGCACGTTCACGCCCGCCAGCACCCGTTCGGCCGTGACGGCCGAGGCGAAGAACCGCTCGCCCCAGGCTGCGTAGTCGATGTGTCCCTCGCTCACCGGGCAGACACTAGTGGTCAGCGCGTCCGGAGACGCGGAACGGGCCCCGGAGGGGAGTGATCTCCTCCGGGGCCCGTCGCGGTGGTGCTCGAGTGGCGCTCAGTCCTCCGGGTCGTCGAGCCGGGCCAGCCAGGTGGCGAAGCGCTCGATCGGGACCTCGAAGTCCGGGTGGATGTCGACGAACTCGCTCAACCGCTCGCTGAGCCACGCCAGGGTGACCTCGTCGTCACCTCGGCGCTTCTCGAGCTCCTCGATCCCTCGGTCGGTGAAGTACATCTCAGCTGAAGGCCTTGTCGATCAGCACGCGTGCCTCTTCGAGGTGACGCTTGGCCGTGCCGACCGCCGTGGTGGAGGAGGAGGCCCGGGTGATCGGCTCGATCTCGCGTCCCAGCTGCGGGATCACGTTGAGGTGGTACGACGGCCACGGACCCTGGTTGAACGGCTCGTCCTGGACCCACTTGACCTTGGCGCCGGGGTACTTGTCGAGCTCGGCCCGGATCTCCTCGACCGGCCACGGGTAGAGCTGCTCGACCCGGACGATCGCGACGTCGTCGCGGTTCGTCTTCTGACGCTCGACCACGAGGTCCCAGGTGAGACGGCCCGACACCAGCAGGACGGTGCCCACCTCGGACGGGTCCACCTTGTCGTCGCTGATCACGGCACGGAAGGAGCCGGTGGTGAAGTCGTCGGGCTGCGACGCGGCCTCCTTGCGCTTCAGCATCGACTTGGGCGTGAACACGATGAGCGGCTTGTGCTCGCCGCCCAGCGAGTGCTGGCGCAGCAGGTGGAAGTACGACGCGGGGCAGGACGGCTGGGCCACCACCATCGCCTCGTCGGCGCACAGGGTGAGGAAGCGCTCGATGCGCGCGGAGGAGTGGTCGGCCCCCTGGCCCTCGTAGCCGTGCGGCAGCAGCAGCACGACGCCGGAGTCCTGGCCCCACTTGGTCTTGCCCGCGGAGATGTACTCGTCGATGACCGACTGGGCGCCGTTGACGAAGTCGCCGAACTGGGCCTCCCAGAGGACCAGGGCCTCGGGGCGCGCCACCGAGTAGCCGTACTCGAACCCGAGCGCGGCGTACTCCGAGAGCAGGCTGTCGTAGACGTGGAACTTGGCCTGGTCCTCGGTGAGGTTGGCCAGCGGCGTCCACTCGTCGGCGTTGTGACGGTCGATGACCGTCGCGAAGCGCGACACGAACGTGCCGCGTCGCGAGTCCTGGCCGGCCAGGCGCACCGGACGACCCTCCATGAGCAGCGAGCCGAAGGCGAGGATCTCGCCGGTGCCCCAGTCGATCGGGCCGTCGGTGATCGCCGCGGCCCTGCGCTGGAGCTGCGGCATCACCTTCGGGTGGACGGTGAAGCCGTCCGGCGGCGAGACGTAGGCGTCGGAGATCCGCTTGAGGACCTCGCGGCTCACCGCGGTCTCGGTCTCGCCGTCGGGCTTGTCCGGGTAGTCCGGGACGGTGGTCCACTCGTCGGGCTTCGTGTCGGCCTCGCGGACCTCGGTGAAGACCCGCTCCAGCTGGAGCTGGTAGTCGCGCAGGACCTGCTCGGCCTCCTCGATCGTGATGTCGCCACGACCGATGAGGGACTCGGTGTAGAGCTTGCGCACCGAGCGCTTCTGCTCGATCAGGTCGTACATCAGCGGCTGCGTGTACGACGGGTCGTCGCCCTCGTTGTGACCGCGGCGGCGGTAGCAGACGAGGTCGATGACGACGTCGCTCTTGAACGTCTGGCGGTACTCGAAGGCCAGCCGCGCGACGCGGATGCAGGCCTCCGGGTCGTCACCGTTGACGTGGAAGATCGGCGCCTGCACCATCCGGGCGACGTCGGTGCAGTAGAGCGTGGAGCGCGACGAGCCCGGCGAGGTGGTGAAGCCGACCTGGTTGTTGATGACCAGGTGGATCGTGCCGCCCGTGCGGTAGCCGCGCAGCTGCGAGAGGTTGAGCGTCTCGGCCACGACGCCCTGGCCGGCGAAGGCCGCGTCACCGTGGAGGAGGACCGGCAGGACCGGGAACTTCTCTCCCTGGTTGAGCACGTCCTGCTTGGCGCGGGCGATGCCCTCGAGCACCGGGTCGACCGTCTCGAGGTGCGAGGGGTTCGCGGCGACGGAGACCTTGATGGTCTCGCCGGTGCCCGCGATGAAGGCACCCTCGGCGCCGAGGTGGTACTTCACGTCCCCGGAGCCCTGGACCGTGCGCGGGTCGATGTTGCCCTCGAACTCGCGGAAGATCTGGTTGTAGGACTTGCCGACGATGTTGGCCAGGATGTTGAGGCGGCCACGGTGGGCCATGCCGATCGCGACCTCGTCGAGCCCGACCTGGGCGGCGGCCTCCGCGATCTCGTCGACGACGGGGACCGTGGTCTCACCGCCCTCGAGGCTGAAGCGCTTCTGGCCGACGAACTTGGTCTGCAGGAAGGTTTCGAAGGCCTCGGCCTGGTTGAGTTTGAGCAGGATCCGCAGCTGCTCCTCGCGAGGCGGCTTGGTGTGCGGCTGCTCGACGCGCTCCTGGATCCAGCGGCGCTGCTCCGGGTCCATGATGTGCATGTACTCGATGCCGGTGGTGCGGCAGTAGGAGTCACGCAGGATGCCCAGGATGTGGCGCAGCTTCATGAAGCGGCGGTCGCCCCCGCCGAAGGAGCCGGTCGGGAACTCGCGGTCGAGGTCCCACAGCGTCAGGCCGTGCGACTCGATCCGGAGGTCCGGGTGGCTGCGCTGCTTGTACTCCAGCGGGTCGGTGTCGGCCATCAGGTGACCGCGGACCCGGTAGGCGTGGATCAGCTCGAGGATCCGGGCCTGCTTGTCGATCTCGTCGTCGTGCGACGTCGCGACGTCGGAGTTCCAGCGGATCGGCTCGTAGGGGATCCGCAGGGCACGGAAGATCTCGTCGTAGAAACCGTCCTGGCCGAGGATGTACTTGTGCACCTGGCCGAGGAACTCGCCCGACTGGGCACCCTGGATCACGCGGTGGTCGTAGGTCGAGGTCATCGTCATGATGCGCGAGATCGCGTTGCGCGCGATCGTCTCCTCGGACGCGCCCTGGAACTCAGGCGGGTGGTCCATCGAGCCGACACCGATGATCGCGGCCTGGCCCTGCATCAGGCGCGGCACGGAGTTGTTGGTGCCCAGGCCACCCACGTTGGTGAGGCTGACCGTCGTACCGGAGTAGTCCTCCATGGTCAGCTTGTTGTCCTTGGCCTTGCGCACGATCTCCTCGTACGCCGTCCAGAACTGCGCGAAGTCCATCGACTCGCAGGCCTTGATGGACGGCGCGACGAGCTGGCGCGTGCCGTCCTTCTTGACCTGGTCGATCGCCAGGCCGAGGTTGATGTGCGCCGGAGCGACCATCGTCGGCTTGCCGTCGATCTCGTCGAAGGTGTTGTTCATCGCCGGCTGCGCCTTGATCGCCTTGATGATGGCGTAGCCGATGAGGTGGGTGAAGGACACCTTGCCGCCGCGGGCGCGCTTGAGGTGGCTGTTGATGACGATCCGGTTGTCCCAGAGGAGCTTGACCGGGATGTTGCGGACCGAGGTGGCCGTCGGCACGGACAGCGAGAGGTCCATGTTCTTGGCCGTCGCCGCGGGGATGCCGCGGAGGACGGTCAGGGTCGGCTCGTCACTCGCGGTGACCGGTGCCGGGCGCGGAGCGTCCTTGGGCGTCGGCTTGTCCGACTCGGCCGTGGGCGGCGTCGGGGTGGTGGAGGAGGCCGGGCTCACCTGCGGGGCAGGCGTGGCCTTGGGCGTGGGAGTGGCCGTGGCCTGAGCCGCCTGGCTCGCCGGAGCTGCCGGGGCTGCAGCAGGAGCCGGGGTGGCCGCCTTCGTGGCGGCCGGGGCAGCGGCGGCTGCAGGAGCTGCCGGAGCGGCAGCGGCGGTCGTCGTCGAACCGTTCGACCCCGATCCCTTGAAGTACGTCGCCCAGGCGGCGTCGACGCTGGAGGGGTCCGCGTCGAACCGCTCCTTCATCTCCTCCACGAGCCACTCGTTGGCTCCGAACCCGCCTGGCTCGGTTGATCCGTGGGACTTGTCTGACGACTGCGTCACGACGTGCTTCGCCTCTTCCGATGAGCTGTTGCCGCCCCGCCGCCGGTAGCGGGCGGTTGTCGACGGCCAAGGCTAGTCCCATGCCGAAGCAAATACCGCCCCCCGGTCACCCTTTGAGGCAGGGTGTTGCGCAACAGACATCGGAGTGGGTTTGCAGGGCGTGACCGAATGGGGGCGCAGGCGATGCGGAGAGCACCAGTACGACGCGCAGGAAGTGGCCGCGAACGAACCCGTCCGGGCATGTCCGTGACCCTTGCGATCGTGACGATGGCCGCTCTGGGAGGGTGCTCCGACGCCGGCGAGGAGCCGTCGGTCGAACCGACCTCCACCGCCTCCGAAGCGGTCGAGCCGGTCGACACCGACGCCGCCCTCGGCAAGGTCCAGGGCCGCCTCGACACCGCCGCCGCCCAGTCCGTCGTGACAGAAGTCACCGCCGTCGTGGACAGCTGGATCGACGGCGGCCTCGGCGGGGACTACCCGCGCACCGATTTCGGCGACGGGTTCTCAGGTTTCACCGAGGACGCGAGAGCCCTTGCCGAGAAGCGGTCCGCGGTGCTGACCAATGCCGACCTCGGAGCCGACCTCGGAGAGGTCGAGCTCGTCGAGCGGGTGGTCCGCGTCGACGTGGCCGCCCCCAAGGGGCGGCCGGTCGGGGCGACGGCCCGGGTCAGGGTCCGCCTCGTCCTCGACGGCGATCGCACCGACGTCGTCTCCGGGCGACTCCTGCTCACCCCCACCGCCGAGGGCTGGCAGGTCTTCGGCTTCGATCTCGCCCGCGGCCAGGAAGGAGCCTGAGGTGCGCCAGGTGATCCGGACCGCTGTCCTCGCCCTCCTGCTGGGAGTCGTGGCGCTCGTCGTACCCGACAGTGCGCCGGCACCCACCCACTTCACCCTGGTCAAGATCGACAAGGCGGAAGCCGTCGACGTCGACCCGGACGTGATCTGGGTGCTGGCCGCCGGCTCGGACGCCCGCCCGCGCGAGGATCCGCTGCGGACCCGCGCGGACGCGCTGCAGATGGTCGGCATCAGCACCCGGACCGGTGCGGCGACGGCGATCGGCATCCCCAGGGACAGCTGGGTCGAGCTCCCCGGGCTGGGATCGAACCGGGTCAACGCCGCGATGTACTTCGGCGGTCCCCAGCTCCTCGGCAAGGCCGTCGGCAACCTGCTCGGCGTGCAGCCCGACTACGTCGTGGTCGCGACCTTCAGCGGCCTGGCCGACCTGATCCGGAGCATCGGTGGCATCACGGTCACCAATCCACGCGCCTTCTCCGACTCGAGCCTGCACCCGAAGGGGTGGCCCGCCGGGAAGGTGAAGCTCAACGGCATGAAGGCAGTCGAGTTCGCCCGGGTGCGCAAGTCGCTGCCGCGTGGCGACTTCGATCGGTCGGCCAACCAGCAGCGGGTGATCCGCGGCATCCAGCGCCGGGTCGCCGAGCGGGCCGCCGAGCCCGGGTTCATCGAGGGTGGCGTGATCAGCGTGATGAGGCACCTGCACACCCGGGGCGTCTCGCCGGCCGAGCTGTTCCGGGTCGCCCAGGCGATCGCGCAGGTCGACCCGACGAAGGTGACCACGTGCGTCCTGCCCGGCAGGGGAGCGAGCATCAACGGTGCGAGCGTCGTCCTCCCCGACCGGTCGGTGGCGCGGCGCTACGGCAACGACGCCCGCAAGGACGCGACCATCAAGCGCTGCTGATCGACGACCAGCCGTCCCGGGCCTCGCGTGCGCCCTGGCCGGCGAGGGCGTCCGCGCGCTCGTTGCCCGGGTCGCCGGCGTGGCCCTTGACCCAGTGCCAGGTGACGTCGTGCTGCGTTGCCACGGCGTCCAGGCGCCGCCACAGGTCCTCGTTCTTCACCGGCGCCTTCGCGGCCGTCCGCCAGCCGTTGGCCTTCCACTTCGCGACCCACGACATGATCCCGTTGCGGACGTAGCTGCTGTCCGTGTGGAGATCGACGGTGGAGCGCCGGCTGAGCGTCTCCAGCGCCTGGATGGCCGCCATCAGCTCCATCCGGTTGTTGGTCGTGTCGAGCTCGCCGCCGTGCAGGTCCAGTTCGTGCCGGCCGTAGCGCAGGACCGCACCCCATCCGCCCGGCCCCGGATTGCCCAGGCACGAGCCGTCGGTGTGGATCGTGACCGTGGCAGGAGAGCTGGACGAGTCGGGGGAGTCGGGCGCGTCGGGTGGCACGAGGTGAGGGTACGGCGACCCGCTGGCCCGAATCGGTGGCGGGTCGTTGCCCGGCACGGCACGATGGGCCGGGTGACGAAGAAGACCCGCCGGTCCCGGAAGAAGAACCGTTCGCGCTCCTCCGATCGCGCCGGGCGCGCGAAGGTCGTGGAGCGACTCGAGGCCGCCGAGGAGAAGCAGCGCCACGTGCGGCTCGTGCTCCGTCAGGGTGACCCCGTCGCCGGCTTCGTCGTGGGCCTGACCCCCAAGCGCGTCGAGCTGACCGTCCTCGCCGAGCCCGGCCAGGTCGACGGCGTCGTCTCGGTGAAGGTCCGCGACGTGGTGAAGGTCCGCAAGGTCCCCGCCGTCCTCGGCGACTCGCCCGCCCTCGGCCGCCTCACCCACCTCGAGGAGATCGAGGAGCTCGCCCAGGCCGTCGTCGACGAGGCCTTCGAGGAGGGCTGGCCCTACGACCCCCAGGGCATCGAGCAGCTCACCGCCCTCCAGCAGGCCATCCGGGAGCTGGCGTGCGTGGTGCGGCGCGAGGAACCCGTCGGCACTCCAGAGGCCTGACCTCGACCTGGCCCACGAGCCCGAAGGCCTGCAAAAAGACAGAGTGCCTCCGGCAGGATTCGAACCTGCGACACCTGGTACCGGAAACCAGTGCTCTATCCCCTGAGCTACGGAGGCATACCGCCGAGACGAGCTCAGCGGCGCGATGCCGAACACTACCGGGCGATATCGGTGCGAGAGAAACCGGACTCCATCGATACCCTTCGGGAGTGACTCCTGCCCAGCTCTCCACGACCATCGTCGCGGCGCTCACCGCGCTCGTCGACGACGGCGCCCTGACCCTTCCCGACGGCGTCCCGGCGGAGGTCACGGTGGAGCGACCCCGGCAGAAGGGCCATGGCGACTACGCGACCAATGTTGCTCTCCAGCTGGCCAAGAAGGCGGGCACGAACCCGCGTGCGTTCGGTGAGCTCCTCGCCCAGCAGCTCGAGCAGGCCGACGGCATCGCGGGCGTCGAGGTGGCCGGTCCCGGGTTCCTCAACATCTCGGTCGAGGCGGGCGCGCAGGGCAAGGTGGCCGCCGAGGTCGTCGCTGCCGGCGCGTCGTACGGCCACACGGACACGGTCGCGGGCCAGAAGATCAACGTCGAGTTCATCTCGGCCAACCCGACCGGTCCGCTGCACCTGGGCCACACCCGGTGGGCAGTGCTCGGCGACGCGATCGGCCGAGTGCTCAGTGCCGCCGGTGCCGAGGTGACGCGTGAGTTCTACATCAACGACCGCGGCGTGCAGATGAACCACTTCGCCGACTCGATCATCGCCTCGGCCCTCGGGGAGCCGAAGCCCGAGGACGGCTACGCCGGGGAGTACATCGACGAGCTCGCGAAGGCGGTCGAGGCCGCGAGCCCCGGCATCTTCGCGCTGCCGGCGGACGAGCGGCGGGCCGCCGTACGGGCCAAGGGCTACGAGCTCCAGCTCGCCGAGCAGCAGGCCCAGCTCGACGGCTTCAACACCCACTTCGACGTGTGGTTCTCCGAGCTCTCGCTGCACGAGGAGGGTCAGGAGACCGGCGGCGTCCCGAACACCCTCGAGCGGCTCAAGGAGCTCGGCCACGTCTACGAGGAGGGTGGGGCGCTCTGGATGCGCACCACCGACTTCGGCGACGACAAGAACCGGGTGCTCATCAAGTCCGACGGCGAGCTGACCTACTTCGCCTCCGACACGGCCTACTACCTCAACAAGAGGGCGCGGGGCTTCGACCACTGCATCTACCTGCTGGGCGCCGACCACCACGGCTACGTCGGCCGGCTGCGCGCCATGGCTGCGTGCGTCGGCGACGACCCCGACCTCACGCTGAACGTGCTGATCGGGCAGCTGGTCAAGATCCTGCAGGACGGCCAGGAGCTCAAGCTCTCCAAGCGCGCCGGCACCATCGTGACCCTCGACGAGCTGGCCGAGGAGATCGGCGTCGACGCGCTGCGCTACTCGCTCGCTCGCTACCCGGCCGACTCGCCGCTGGTGCTCGACGTCGTCGAGATCACCAAGCAGTCCAACGACAACCCGGTCTACTACGTCCAGTACGCCCACGCCCGGACCTGCCGGATGATGGCGAACGCAGCCGACCTGGGCATGGAGATGCCCGGCGAGGACGTCTTCGAAGCCTCGCTGCTCGACCATGAGCGCGACGGCGACCTGCTGCGGGCGCTGGCGGAGTACCCCCGCGTCGTCGCCAGCGCCGCCGAGCTCCGTGAGCCGCACCGGATCGCGCGCTACCTGGAGGACACCGCCTCGGTGTTCAACAAGTGGTACGACACCAAGGAGTGCCGGATGCTGCCGCAGGGCGACGAGCCCGTCTCGGCGGCCAACCTCGCTCGGCTGCTGCTGGTCAAGGCCACCCGGACCGTGATCGCCAACGGTCTCGACCTGCTCGGCGTGTCCGCACCGGAGCGGATGTGAGCGGCCGGGTACCGCCGGGCGACTACGCCGGGACCTCCCCGCACTGGCTGCGCGAGCCGGGTGACGTCAACGCGCTCGTTCCCGTCCTGTGGTCCTCCTCGGCACGCAAGGACGAGAACGGCGTGCTGCACATCGGCGGCCTGCCGATCCCGGACCTGGTGGCCGACGTCAACACCCCGGCCTACATCCTCGACGAGGACGACTTCCGCCAGCGGGCGCGGGCCTTCCGTGAAGGCTTCGCGGGCTACGACATCTACTACGCCGGCAAGGCGTTCCTCAGCGTCGCCGTCGCCCGGTGGGTGGCGGAGGAGGGTCTGTGCCTCGACGTGTGCAGCAACGGCGAGCTGTCGGTGGCGCTGCGTGCGGGCGTGGACCCGGCCCGCGTCGGCTACCACGGCAACAACAAGACCGCGATGGAGCTCCGCCGCGCCGTCGACGCCGGTGTCGGCCGGATCATCGTCGACTCCTTCCACGAGATCGACCGGGTCGCCGACATCGCCCGTCAGCTCGGTGTGACCCAGGGCGTGATGATCCGGGTGACGGCCGGCGTCGAGGCCCACACCCACGAGTTCATCGCCACGGCGCACGAGGACCAGAAGTTCGGCTTCTCGATCGCCTCGGGCCACGCCTTCGAGGCGGCCGCCCGGGTGCTCGCCCAGGACGGTCTCGAGCTCCGCGGGCTGCACAGCCACATCGGCTCGCAGATCTTCGACACCTCCGGGTGGGAGGTCGCCGGTCGTCGCGTGCTCGCGCTGCACGCCCGCATCGCCGACGAGCTGACCCACGTCATGCCGGAGCTCGACCTCGGTGGCGGGTTCGGCATCGCGTACACGACCCAGGACGACCCGACCGATCCCGCGGTGCTCGCCACCCAGATCACCAAGATCGTGACGGGGGAGTGCGCTGTGCTCGGCATCGACGTCCCGCACCTGTCCATCGAGCCCGGCCGCGCGATCGTCGGGCCCGCGATGTGCACGGTCTACACCGTCGGCACGGTCAAGGAGGTCACCCTCGACGGTGGCGCCGCACGCACCTATGTCTCCGTCGACGGCGGCATGAGCGACAACATCCGCCCTGCGCTGTACGACGCCGACTACTCCTGCACGCTCGCCTCCCGGTCCTCCTCCGCCGAGCCGGTGCTGGCCCGCGTGGTCGGCAAGCACTGCGAGTCGGGCGACATCGTGGTCAAGGACGAGTTCCTGCCGGGCGACGTGGCGCCCGGTGACCTGGTCGCCGTGCCTGCGACGGGTGCCTACGGCCGCTCGATGGCGTCGAACTACAACCACGCCCTGCGGCCGCCCGTCGTGGCGGTCAGGAACGGCGAGGCGCGGGTGATCGTCCGCCGCGAGACCGAGGACGACCTCCTCGCCACCGACCTCGGCTGACCCCGCGTCCCAGGACGCACGCTGGCGGCGTTCTCGTCGCTCGACGACCGCTCCGCTCAAAGGTCGCCTTCGCTCCTCGGCCTTGCCAGCGCACGTCCTGGCACGCGGGGTGGACGTGCTGCGGTCACGCGAGCCGGACAGCTCCCGGGCCGTGCTGGCGCAGTACGTCGCCCGGGTTGGCCAG
Organism: Nocardioides sp. Root190; assembly: GCF_001428565.1. GTDB lineage: Bacteria > Actinomycetota > Actinomycetes > Propionibacteriales > Nocardioidaceae > Nocardioides. Next base: position 165,897 of record NZ_LMIA01000014.1, read on the forward strand.
CGCACACGATCGCATCGACAGACAGCCGCAGCCGATGCAGTCGTCGAGGGTGTCGCGCAGCTTCTCCAGCCGCGCGATCCGGTCGTCGAGGTCGCTGCGCCATGACCGGGACAGTCGCGACCAGTCCGCCTTGGTGGGGGTCCTGCCCTCGGGCAGCGTCGCCAGTGCGTCACGGATCGCGGACAGGGACACCCCGACGCCCTGCGAGACCCGCACGAAGGCGATCCGGCGCAGCACGTCGCGGTGGTAGCGACGCTGGTTGCCGACGGTGCGAATGCTGGTGATCAGTCCTTCGCGCTCGTAGAAGTGGAGTGCGGACACCGCCACCCCGGCCCGGTGCGCGACCTCCCCGGGCGTCAGGTCGTGGGAGCGGATCTCCCGGTTCTGGTCAGTCATTGACCTCAACAATAGTTGAGGTTGTCGGATGGTGCCATGAAAGCGATCCGTCACCACGAGTTCGGTCCTGCCTCCGTCCTGCGTCTCGAGGAGCTGCCCGACCCTGAGCCCGGCCCGGGTCAGGTCCGGGTCGCGGTCGAGGCCGCGGGCGTCCACCTCATCGACACCTCGATCCGGGCAGGCACGGCCTTCCCCACGATGCCCCTCCCGGACCTGCCGATGGTCCCGGGGCGGGAGGTCGCCGGTCTCGTCGACCGGCTCGGCGACGCCGTCGACGGCTCGTGGCTCGGGCGACGGGTGGTCGCCCACCTCGGGCCGGGTGCGCGCGGGGGCTATGCCGAGCTCGCGCTCGTCGAGGTGGGACGGCTGCACGACATCCCGGACGGTCTCGACGCCGCGACGGCGGTCGCCGCCATCGGCACCGGACGCACCGCGGCCGGCATCCTCGACCACGCAGCGATCACCGCCGACGACGTCGTGGTGATCACCTCGGCGGCCGGTGGGCTCGGCACGCTGCTCGTCCAGGGTGCCCGCAACGCCGGCGCCCGCACCGTCGGCCTGGCGAGCGGTCACAAGCTCGAGGTCGTGCGTGGGTTCGGTGTGGACACCGCAATCGACTACCGCGACCCGGTGTGGGCCGCCCGGCTCCGCACGGCGGAGCCGCGACTGACCGTCCTGCTCGACGGCGTCGGCGGCGAGGTGCCCCGCCTGATCCACACGATGCTCGAACCAAGAGGACGGACGGTCCGATTCTCCGGCGACGTCGAGGGGTACGACGCCCCGGACCGGCCCATCGTCGACCTCCTCGGGCCGGCGCTGATGTCGCGGCTGGCCGAGTTCGAGAAGGAGGCCCTCGCGGCGGCGGTCGACGGCAGCCGCGTCCCCTGGCCGGGCACGGTCCTCGCGCTGGCTGACGCTGCCGAGGCGCACCGGGCCCTGGAGACCAGGGCCGCGCTCGGCAAGGTGGTGCTGCGGGTCAGTCCCTGAGGCGTCGTACGACGACGCGGGCGGGCCGAGCCGACCGGTCGAGCTCGGTCAGCCACAGCCCCGGCTCGAGGACGGCGGCGACGGTCCGGTCCGCCTCGGCGTCGTCGGTCGCCTCGACCTCGACGGCGTCCATCGAGGCGGCGTCGAACGCGGCGCCGTCGGCGGGGACGACGAGCCGGCCACCTCGTCCCTCGACCAGTCGCTCCAGACCGGAGGCGATGGCACCGAAGGCATCGCGCTCCCGGCGCGAGCGCGCCGTCGCAGCGCACGCGGACGCGTCGCGGTGGAGGGCGAGCAGGTCCACCAGGAGCGGGACATCGGCACCGGCACGGGCGCGGGCGGCCGCGGCCCGGCTGTCGTCGAGCAGACGATCCAGGCTGGCGCCCTGGCGGGCCACGATCCGCCCGACGTCGGTGATGGCGTCGACGAGGTCCTGCGGTGACGGTTCGGACATGTGCGAAGCCTAGGGCGGCGCGCATGAGTGGCAGGTACGCTCGCGCCCGTGGCCGTCCACGGAATCGATCTCGGAACCACCTGCTCAGCCATCGCGCGCTCCGACCGCGACGGCCGACCCGAGGTGCTGGTCGGCATGACCGGTGAAGCAACGGTGCCCTCGGTGGTGCTGTTCGCCTCGGACCGCGAGCACCTCGTCGGCGAGGGAGCCCGCCGCCAGGCGCGGCTCGATCCCGACCACGTGTGCGCGCTGGTCAAGCGCCGGATGGGTGACTCCGAGTGGCGCTTCGTCTCCCACGGCCGGAGCTGGTCGGCGGCCGCGGTGTCCTCGCTGATCCTCAAGTCGCTCTGCGAGGACGCGTCCTTCGGGTCCGGGGAGCCCGTCGTCTCTGCGGTGATCACCGTCCCGGCGTACTTCGGGGACGAGGAGCGCCGCGCGACGATCCTGGCCGGGACGTACGCCGGCCTCGACGTGGTCGACGTCCTCTCGGAGCCGATCGCAGCAGCACTGTCCTACGGCTTCGGTCGGCTGGACGGGGCGCCGACGATGACCAAGGACGGCCCGGACGGCGCCTACGAGACGGTGCTCGTCTACGACCTCGGCGGCGGCACCTTCGACGCCACCGTGATCGAGCTGGCCGACCGCCGGATCTCGGTCCTTTCCGTCGACGGTGACCACCAGCTCGGTGGCGCGGACTGGGACGAGCGGATCTGCCTCCACCTCGCCCGGCGCTTCTGCGCCGAGAACCCCGACGCCGAGGACCCGCTGGACGACTCGGCCGGCGCCCAGGAGCTCGTCATCGCGGCCGAGCGCGCCAAGCGCGAGCTCTCCGACCGCGAGTCGACCGAGGTCGTCGTCGCCCACGACGGTGCCCGATCGACGATCACGCTGACCCGCGCCGAGCTCGAGGACATGACCTCGGCGTTGATGAGGCGCACGATCGACCTCACCCGCTCCTGCCTCGAAGCCGCCGGCAAGCGCGGCGTCGGCAGCGTCGGTCGGGTGCTGATGGTCGGTGGCTCGTCGCGGATGCCGATGGTCGAGAAGGCACTGAGGTCGGAGCTCGGCCTCGCTCCCGAGCTCCACGACCCGGATCTCGCTGTCGCCAAGGGGGCCGCGCTCTACGGCGCGAAGAAGGAGCTCGAGCGGATGGTCACCGGTGACCTCGTCACCCGCGGTCACCTGCGCGCCGCCGAGCTCCTCGAGGACGCACCGCCCGCCGAGCTCGACGCCGCGTGCCGACGGGCCGCGGACGCCCTGGGTCTCCCGCTCGCCCAGGTGCGCCGCTCGATCGACATCAAGGTCGACACCGTCGTGTCGCGCGGCTTCGGCGTGCTGGCCGCGAACCCGATGACCGGTGAGCTCGAAGCCGTGTGGCTGGTGCACCGCAACGACCACCTCCCGATCAACGTGCAGCGCTCCTTCGGCACGGTCCGTCGCGACCAGGACGCCATCGAGATCCGGATCGTCGAGCAGCAGAGCCAGGCCGAGTCGATCCGGGTCCAGGACACCAAGCTGCTCATCGCCGGCAAGATCGAGGGGATCCCGCCCGGGTACGACGAGGGCAGCGAGATCCGGGTCCACTTCACGATGGGCTTCGACGGTCTCCTCACCGTGTTCGCCCATCACGTCGACGCGGCCCTGCCGCTGACGCTCACGGCCCAGACCGGCGCGACGCTGTCGCAGGCGGAGGTGGCGCGTGAGCGCGACCAGCTGCAGCGCACCCGGCGCCGCGACGCCTGAGGCCGTCATGAGGAGTCATCGGCCGCCGTTCGACGGCAACGACTACCGCAAGCGGGTCCTCGCCTCCGTGCACCGCCGTGGTGGTCCGGAGACTGCTGACCTGTTCGAGCTCTACGACCTTCCCCTCGAGGACGTCGGCAGGTGGCACGACCGCGAGGTCGAGGCCCAGGTCGACGAGGTGTGGGGCTTCTGGCAGCGCCAGCGCGACCATCCGAAGTACGGCACCCTCGTCGGCCAGCTGGTCGCGGCGCACGACGTGAACCGCGCCGACCTGGTGGACCGGCGGACCCGCGAGTCCATGGCCACCCAGATCCGGTCGCACCGCGAGGGCCGTGACGCCGCGCGCTTTCACCTGCTCGACGACGCCGTCGCTCGTCTCGTGCAGCGCCACGGGGGCATCCCCCGCGACAAGGTCGAGGGGTTGGTGGAGGTCGGTGCCCTCGGCGGGCTCTCGCCCGACGAGGTCCGTACCCGCCTGCGACGACACCGCGTCGTCGACGTCGCGCCGGCGCCGCTGCCGCCCGCGCCGGCCCGGGCGCCACTCGTCAGCGACCACCGCCGACAGCAGGTCCGCGACCTCCTCGACGAGTTCGGACGGCTGCAGGAGCAGCCACCGCCGCCGACCCTCTTCGCACTGCTGGGGCTCGACCCCGGCGCCGACGACGCCGAGGTCGCCTTCCGGGCCGAGGGCTGGCGGGCCCGATGCCGCGAGCTGCCGCCCCTGCGCATCCGGGCCGTCGCCGACGAGCTGATGGTGCACGTGGCTGACCTGCTCGAGGCCGGACCGATCGTGCGTGACGCCTACCTCGACGCCGTCGTCGAGGACGTCCGCGAGAAGCTCCGGCCCCGGGTGCGCGCCGCGGTGCTGGTCGAGGACCGGCTCGTTGCCGACGACCACGACCACTTGTACGGCGAGGCGGTGTCGCTCGGCCTGGACCCGGGGCGGGCCAGCGAGCTGCTCGCCTCGATCGCCGCCGAGCTGGGCACCGTGGTCGAGCCACGGCGCGACGCCGGACGCTCCCGACCGACGACGCACCCGGGCCAGCCGGGCCAGCCGGGCCACGACCGCTCCTGGGAAGGCGTGCTCCGGGAGGCGCGGGCGGCACTTCGTCGAGGGCGCCTGCTGGAGGCGCGACGACTCGTGGCGCAGGCGGGTGCGACCCGTGACCCCGCGGCAGCAACGCCGCTGCGAGCGGTCGCCGACGAGGTCGACCGGGCGGTGCGCGAGGCGGAGCTCCGCTGGCGGGCCGCAGCGACGGCGCTCGGTGCCCGGCGCTTCGCCGAGGCGGTCGAGCACCTGACCGACCTGTGCCGGACCGCAGCCGACCTGCCCGCACCTGCCGGGCTGCAGTCCGCCGAGGCGGAGCTGGACCGCGCGAGGCGCGAGGTCGTGCAGGCCGACCGTGACGTCGAGTCCGCGCGGGCCGCCGCCGATCCGGCCGCGGCACTGGCCGCCGTCCTGGACCGGTGGCCGAGCCACCCCGCGGCCCTCGAGGCCCTCGCCGCGATGCCCCTCCACCCGCCGTCGCGCGTCCGGGCCACCCGTGGCCCTTCGGGTGCGGTGGTGGTTGCGTGGCAGGCATCGGGCACCTCCGGCGTGACGTACCGCGTCGCCCGGGTCGAGGCGGACGGAACGGCCCGGGTCGTCGGTCGCACCGGCGAGCTCGGGATCGAGGACGGCGGCGCTCCCTCCGGCGCGATGCCGGAGTACGTCGTCGTCGCGCTCCAGGCCGGCCGGACCTCCGTCGAGGCGCGGACCGGACAGGCCGCCGCTCCGGCGCCGACTCCTCAGCCCGCTCCACCGGTCGCGCCGGTTGCCCCGGTCGCGCCTGCCGCCCCGGTCGCGCCTGCCGCCCCGGTCGCTCCGGTCGCTCCGATGGCTCCGGTTGCCGTGCCGGCCGCGCCGACCTCGGTGGTCGCCACCCGCGCCGCGGACGGAGCGGTCCACGTGCGGTGGAGCGGACCCGCCGGGGTCGAGTTCAAGGTGTCGCGGCAGGGCCCCGACGGCCGGTGGCAGGTCGTCGGCCGGACCCGTGCCACGGAGATCGAGGACGGCGGGGCGGGGCGTGGCGAGCTGCCGGTCTATGCCGTGGAGGCCCGCGGCGACGGGGGAATCTCGCCCGAAGCGCTCTCCTCGGCGCCGTGAGGCCGACCCCGGCTGTCCGCGTACAGCCGGCCGTGACCGGTCCCGACCGCCGCGCCGATACAGTTTCCGCGTGAACAGTCCCCTCAAGGTTGCCGTCCTCGGCTGTGGTTCCGTCGGGTCGCAGGTGGTGCGACTCCTCGGCGAGCAGGCCGACGACCTGGCGGCCCGGGTGGGCGCCCGTGTCGAGCTCGCCGGCGTCGCCGTACGTCGTCTCGACGCTCCTCGCGAGGTCGAGGTCCCGGCAGACCTGCTCACCACCGACGCCGCTGCCCTCGTCGCCCGCGACGACATCGACCTGGTCATCGAGGTGATCGGCGGGATCGAACCTGCCCGCTCGCTGATCCTCTCCGCGCTCGAGAACGGCGCGTCGGTGGTCACGGCCAACAAGGCGCTGCTCGCCGAGGACGGACCCACGCTCTTCGAGGCCGCCGAGAAGGCAGGCCGCGACCTCTACTACGAGGCTGCCGTGGCGGGAGCGATCCCGATCCTCCGCCCGCTGCGCGAGTCCCTCGCCGGCGACAAGGTGACCCGCGTCCTGGGCATCGTCAACGGCACCACCAACTTCATCCTCGACAAGATGGACACCCTCGGCAGCGGCTTCGCCGACGCGCTCGAGGAGGCACAGGCCCTGGGGTACGCCGAGGCCGACCCGACGGCGGACGTCGAGGGCTTCGACGCCGCGGCCAAGGCAGCGATCCTGGCCAGTCTCGCCTTCCACTCCCGTGTCACCGCGGCAGATGTGCACCGTGAGGGCATCACCGAGGTCACTGCGGCCGACGTCCGTTCCGCCCGCGAGATGGGCAGCGTCGTCAAGCTGCTCGCGATCGCCGAGCTCGTCCCGGGTGCGCACCCGGGCGACGAGTCGGGCGTGAGCGTGCGGGTGCACCCGGCGATGATCCCGAGGTCGCACCCTCTGGCCAGCGTCCGGGAGGCCTACAACGCGGTCTTCGTCGAGTCCGAGGCCGCCGGCCAGCTGATGTTCTACGGCCCGGGCGCCGGCGGCGCGCCCACCGCGAGTGCCGTCCTCGGGGACCTGGTCACCGTCGCCCGCAACCACCGCCAGGGCACGCGCGGCGTCGGCGAGTCGGCGTACGCCGACCGTGCGGTGCTGCCGATGGGGGAGACCCGCACCCGCTACCACGTCGCGATCGACGTCGACGACCGCGCGGGCGTGCTCGCCTCGGTCGCCCTGGCGTTCGCCGAGCACGGCGTCTCGATCCAGACCGTTCGCCAGGAGGGCCGGGGCAACGACGCCCAGCTCGTCGTGGTCTCGCACGAGGCGACGGATGCGGCGCTGGCCGCGACCGTCGAGGCGCTGCGAGGCATGGACATCGTGCGCGAGGTCACCTCGGTGATGCGCGTCGAAGGAACCGAAGAATGAGCATGAGCACGGCGAACGGACAGTGGCGCGGCGTCATCGAGGAGTACCGCGAGCTCCTCGACATCCCGCAGGACACCCCGGCGGTGACCCTGCGTGAGGGCGGGACGCCCCTGGTCCACTCGGGCTGGCTGTCCGGGCTGACGGGTGCCGAGGTCTGGCTCAAGGTCGAGGGCAACAACCCGACCGGTTCCTTCAAGGACCGCGGCATGACCACAGCGCTGTCCGTCGCGGTGCACGAGGGCGCGAAGGCCGTCGTGTGCGCCTCGACCGGCAACACCTCCGCGTCGATGGCTGCGTACGCCGCCAAGGCAGGCGTCACGCCGATCGTGCTCGTGCCCGAGGGCAAGATCTCCGCGGGCAAGATGGCGCAGGCGGTGCTCCACGGCTCGCAGGTCATCCAGGTGCGCGGCAACTTCGACGACTGCCTGCGGATGGCACGCGAGATGGCGTGGAAGTACCCCGTCGCCCTGGTCAACTCCGTCAACCCGTACCGACTCGAAGGCCAGAAGACCGCCGCCTTCGAGATCGTCGACTTCCTGGGAGACGCCCCCGACTTCCACCTGCTGCCGGTCGGCAACGCGGGCAACATCTCGGCGTACTGGCTCGGCTACACGCAGTACGCCGCCCTGGGCCGCGCGACGCGCAAGCCGGTCATGCGTGGCTTCCAGGCCGAGGGCGCGGCACCCCTGGTGACCGGCGAGCCCTTCCCCGACCCGGAGACCCGGGCCACCGCGATCCGGATCGGCAACCCCGCCTCGTGGAAGCTCGCGGAGGCGGCGCGGGACGAGTCCGGTGGCCGCTTCGCGGCCCTGTCGGACGCGCAGATCCTCGCCGCCCAGAAGGAGCTCGCCGCCCGCGACGGCGTGTTCGTCGAGCCCGCCTCGGCCGCCGGCGTCGCCGGTCTGCTCGCCGAGCTCGCCGCGGGGGAGTCCTACCGGGGCACGACGGTGGCGATCACGGTCACCGGTCACGGCCTGAAGGACATCGCCACGGCGCTGGACGGACTGGTGCTGCCGGACACCGTCGTCGACGCCGACGTCGACGCCGCTGCTGCTGCCGCGGGCCTCTGAACCCGATGACCTTCGTGGACGGCCCGGTCCGGGTCACCGTTCCGGCGACCTCGGCCAACCTCGGGCCGGGTTTCGACACCCTCGGTCTCGCCCTGGACCTCCGCGACACCCTCGAGGCCGAGGTCACCCCGGGTGGTCTCGTCGTCGAGGTCGAGGGGCACGGAGCCGACGACGTCCCGCTCGACGAGTCGCACCTGGTGGTGCGTGCGATGCGTGCCACCTTCGAGCGACTCGGCCAGCAGCCCTCCGGCCTCCGGCTGAGCTGCACCAACGTGATCCCGCACGCCCGCGGCCTCGGGTCCTCGTCGGCGGCGATCGTCGGCGGCGTCTGGCTGGCCCGCGAGCTGGTGGCCGGCGGGCGTCTCCTGCTCGACGATGACGGTCTGCTCGACCTCGCCGCCCAGATGGAGGGACACCCCGACAACGTGGCGCCTGCCCTGCTCGGCGGGTTCGTCATCTCCGGCCAGGACGCCGACGGCACCTTCTGGGCCGTTCCCGGCAGTGTCGATCCGCGGGTCAGCGCCGTCGTCTTCGTTCCCGCCACGCCCGTGTCGACCGATGCTGCCCGCGGCCTGCTCCCGAGCGAGGTCCCGCACGCGGACGCCGCGACCAACGCGGGTCGAGCGGCGCTGCTCGTCGCGGCCCTCTCGGGCAGCCCCGAGCACCTGCTCCGCGCCACCCAGGACCGGTTGCACCAGGAGTACCGTCGCCCGGCGATGCCGCAGAGCCTGGCCCTCGTCGAGGAACTGCGCGCCGACGGAGTCGCTGCCGTCGTCTCGGGCGCCGGACCGACCGTGCTCGCGTTCGCCGACGGAACCGGTACGCCGACCACGGCCGGCCTGCTCGCGCGCTGCCCCGACGGCTGGGGCGTCCACGCGCTCGCTGTGAGTGGCGAAGGCGTCTCGGCGGGTTGAGGTCCCGCCGGCGCGGCCGGTGGTACATTGACGATCGCGTTGCACTTGTCGACGCGCGGCGTCCTCTTCGAGGCGCCCGTTCTCCGGGGCAGCTGGCTCCGATCGGACATCCTCCGGTCGGTCAGGTCGTGCCGGGCTCCATCCAGATGCCGTTCCGTTCAGGTCCATCGGACCCGGGACGTGCGTTCAATCCGTGGGAAGGACTCACGTGACCGAGACTCTCGACTCCACTGCCTCCGGCGACGCCCCGAACGGGGCCGTTGCGGAGAAGGCGCCCAAGAAGCGCGCCGGTGGACTCAACTCCATGCTGCTCGCCGACCTCAAGGCAATGGCCGGCGGCATGGGCATCCCCGGCGCGGGGAGCATGAAGAAGGCAGCGCTCGTCGACGCCATCAAGTCGGCCCAGTCCGGCCAGTCCGGCCAGTCGGGCCAGGGCGCGTCTGCTCCCACGAGCGAGCCCGAGGCCGAGCGTCCCAAGGCCGACGAGCCCCGGGCCGAGCAGCCCAAGGCCAAGCGCCCGAAGGCGGACGAGCCCGAGGCCGATCGCCCCAAGGCCGACGAGCCGAAGGCCGACGAGACCCGGGCCGAGCAGCCCCGGGCCCAGGCCCCCAAGGTCGAGCAGCAGTCCCGGTCCGAGCGGGCTCGACGCGAGCGCCCCCGGGCGGAGCAGGTGAGCCCGGAGCAGTCCGAGGGCGAGCAGCCCCAGCAGAGCGGCCAGGGCCGCCAGGGTGCACAGGGCAAGCAGGACGGCCAGGGCAAGCAGGACGGCCAGGGCAAGCAGGACGGCCAGGGCAAGCAGGACGGCCAGGGCAAGCAGGACGGCCAGGGCAAGCAGGACGGCCCGCAGGGCGCGGCCAAGCAGGGTGGCCCGAACAAGCAGGGTGCCCAGCAGGGTGGCCAGAACAAGCAGGGCGGGCAGAACAAGGACGCCCAGAACAAGGACGCCCAGAACAAGGAAGCCCAGAACAAGCAGGACGGCCAGCAGGGCCCGGCCCGGCAGGGTGCCCAGAACAAGCAGGAGCCCAGGCCCGAGCAGTCCCGTGCTGGCGAGGACGACGCCGACTTCGACGGTGACGACGACGGTGGCGAGGGCGGCAGCCGTCGCAACCGCCGGCGCCGCGGTCGCGACCGGGACCGTCCGAACCGCACGACCCGCGAGCCCGACACCGAGGTCCGCGAGGACGACGTCCTGGTGCCGGCGGCCGGCATCCTCGACGTGCTGGACAACTACGCCTTCGTTCGCACGAGTGGTTACCTCGCCGGCGTCGACGACGTGTACCTGTCGCTCTCGATGGTGCGCAAGTACGGCTTGCGTCGCGGTGACGCCATCACCGGTCAGGTCCGCCAGCCCCGTGACGGGGAGCGCCGGGAGAAGTTCAACCCGATGGTCCGGATCGAGACCGTCAACGGGGTCGACCCGGAGCAGGCCAAGAACCGCGTCGAGTTCGACGCGCTGACCCCGGTGTCCCCGACGGACCGGCTCCGTCTCGAGACCACCTCCGAGGCCGTCACCGGTCGGGTGATCGACCTCCTCGCGCCGGTCGGCAAGGGCCAGCGCGGTCTGGTCGTGTCGCCGAGCGACGCCGGCAAGACGGCCACCCTGCAGGCGATCGCCAACGCGGTGTCGGCCAACAACCCGGAGAGCCACCTCATGGTGGTCCTCGTGGACGCCCGCCCCGAGGAGGTCACCGACTTCCAGCGTGCGGTCAAGGGCGAGGTCGTCGCCAGCACCTTCGACCGGCCGGCCGCCGACCACACCACGATGGCCGAGCTGGCCATCGAGCGGGCCAAGCGGCTCGTCGAGCTCGGGCACGACGTCGTCGTCCTGCTCGACGGACTCACCCGCCTGGGTCGTGCCTACAACCTCACGGCACCCGCGAGCGGCCGGATCCTGCCGGGGGGTGTGGACGCAGCGGCGCTCTACCCGCCGAAGAAGTTCTTCGGTGCCGCCCGCAACATCGAGAACGGCGGGTCGCTGACCATCCTCGCCACCGTCCTGGCCGACTCGGGCTCGAAGATGGACGAGGCGATCCTCGAGGAGTTCACCGGCACCAGCAACCTGCGCCTGCGGCTCAGCGCCGAGCTCGCCGATCGCGGGCTCTTCCCCGCGATCGACGTGGCGGCATCCCGCACGCGCCGTGAGGACCTCCTCCTCAGTGCCGAGGAGGTCGCCGTCCTCGACCGGCTGCGCCGCGAGGTCGCCGGCAAGGACGCCGTGGCTGCGCTGGAGCAGGTGCTCGGGATGGTGCGCAACAGCCAGACCAATTACGAGCTGCTGACCCGCCTCCAGCGGAGCTGAGCAGCGACCAGCGCCGGGGAACAACGCACCCACTCCGAGGGTTTGGGATGGTGCGCCCCGGCGCCGTACCATCTGATGTTGGTTCCGGTTCACGTCCGCATCCCGCGAGACGACCCGGGCCCCTTTGAGAGGACAGCCATGAAGAAGGACATCCACCCCGATTACGTCGTGACCCAGGTGACCTGCACCTGTGGCGCGAGCTTCACGACCCGCAGCACCGCGACCTCCGGCACGATGCACGCCGATGTCTGCTCGCAGTGCCACCCGTTCTACACCGGCAAGCAGAAGATCCTCGACACCGGCGGCCGCGTGGCCCGCTTCGAGGCGCGCTACGCCAAGGCAGCCAAGAAGTAGCTGCTCCCGAGCGCCGGTCTGTCCCTTCGTGGGGCGGACCGGCGTTCGTCATTTGGTCCAGAAGTCGATGAAGGGATCCGCCGGGTGTTCGAATCCGTCGAAGGCATGCTCTCCGAGCACGCCGAGCTCGAGGAGCGACTCGCGCTGCCCGAGACCCATGCTGACGCCCGCCTGGCGCGGACCCTCAACCGGCGCTACGCCGAGCTGAACGCGATCATCGCCACCTGGCGGGCCTGGCAGCAGGCCGGCGAGGACGCCCAGGCCGCTCGCGAGCTCTCCGCCGACGACCCGTCCTTCGCCTCGGAGGTCGACGACCTCCTCGCCGAGCAGTCGCGGACCGCGGAGCGGTTGCGCCGGCTCCTGGTCCCACGCGATCCCGGCGACGACAAGGACGCCCTGCTCGAGGTGAAGTCGGGGGAGGGGGGCGAGGAGAGCGCGCTGTTCGCCGCCGACCTGCTCCGGATGTACACCCGCTACGCGGAGCACCGTGGCTGGAAGGTCGAGATCCTCGACGCCAACGAGTCCGACCTCGGCGGCTACAAGTCCGTGACCGTCGCGGTGAAGGCCGGCGGCGCGGTCGAGCCCGGCCAGACGCCGTACGCCCTGCTCAAGTTCGAGGGCGGCGTGCACCGCGTCCAACGCGTGCCGGTCACCGAGTCGCAGGGGCGGATCCACACCTCGGCCGCCGGTGTCCTCGTGATGCCCGAGGCCGAGCAGGTCGATGTCGAGATCAACGACAACGACCTGCGCATCGACGTCTACCGCTCCTCGGGGCCGGGCGGGCAGAGCGTCAACACCACCGACTCGGCCGTCCGGATCACCCACGTGCCCTCCGGCATCGTGGCGAGCTGCCAGAACGAGAAGTCCCAGCTGCAGAACAAGGAGCAGGCGATGCGGATCCTGCGCGCCCGGCTGCTGCAGGCCGCCCAGGACGTCGCCGACGCCGAGGCCAGCGACGCCCGTCGCAGCCAAGTACGCACGGTCGACCGCTCGGAACGGATCCGGACCTACAACTATCCGGAGAACCGGATCTCCGACCACCGCACGGGCTACAAGTCCTACAACCTGGACCAGGTGCTCAACGGGGACCTGCAGTCGCTGCTCGACTCCTGTGTCGAGACCGACCTGGCCTCCCGGCTCGCCGCGCTGGAGGAGTGATGGCGAGCGCGCGCGAGGTCGTGCGGGAGGCGTCCGGTCGACTGGACGCAGCCGGCGTGGCCAGCCCTGATCACGACGCAGCCGAGTTGCTGGCCCACGTGCTGGGCACCACCCGCGGTCAGCTCGCGGTCGTCGCCGACGTCGGCCCCGAGGCCGCCAGCAGGTACGACGCCCTGGTGGTCCGACGAGCGGCCCGCGAGCCCCTCCAGCACCTGATCGGCACCGCGTGGTTCCGACACGTCTCGGTCCAGGTCGGTCCGGGCGTGTTCGTGCCCCGCCCCGAGACCGAGCTGCTGGCGGGATGGGCGATCGACCGGGCCCGCGAGGTGATCGCGGCGGGACAGGTGCCGGTGGTCGTCGACCTCTGCACGGGTTCCGGCGTGATCGCCCGCAGCATCGCCGACGAGGTGCCCGACGCCCGGGTCTTCGCGGTCGAGCTCGACCCGGCGGCCCATGCGTGGGCCGAACGCAACCTGGCCGGCACGGCCGTCGAGCTGCGCCTGGGCGATCTCGCCACGGCGTTCGACGAGCTCGCCGGACAGGTCGACGTCCTGGTCAGCAACCCGCCCTACGTACCCCTCGAGGCGTGGGAGTCGGTGGCCCCCGAGGCCCGCGACCACGACCCGCACCTGGCCCTGTTCTCCGGCGACGACGGGCTCGACGCGATCCGCGTGATCGCCGATCGCGGTCTGGTGCTGCTGCGTCCCGGCGGTGTCGTGGGCGTCGAGCACGCCGATGCGCAGGGGGAGTCGGCACCGGCGGTGTTCAGCCGGGAGGGACGATGGGACGAGGTCCGTGACCACCGGGACCTCGCGGGTCGGCCGCGCCACCTGACGGCACGCCGCCCGCGATGAGGCCCCTGACGAGTGCGAGGATGACGACGTGAGTGCCGAGCGGTTCCCGACCGAGACCGACGAGGAACGCGAGGCGGCCATCGACGCCGCCAGCCGGGCGGTTCGCCGTGGCCGGCTCGTCGTGCTCCCGACCGACACCGTCTACGGACTCGGCGCGGACGCCTTCGACGCCGACGCCGTGGCCCGCCTGCTCGCGGCCAAGGGCCGCGGCCGCGAGATGCCTCCGCCGGTGCTGGTCGGCACCAAGGGCACCCTCGACGCCCTCGCGACCCGCGTGCCGGCGTACGTCGCCCCGCTGGTCGAGCGGTTCTGGCCGGGTGCCCTCACCCTGGTCTGCCACCAGCAGCCCTCCCTGCAGTGGGACCTCGGAGAGACCCGCGGCACGGTCGCGATCCGGATGCCCGACCACGAGCTCACGCGCGCGCTGCTCGACCGCACCGGCCCGCTCGCGGTCAGCTCGGCCAACATCACCGGGCGACCGGCGGCGCTGGATGCCGACGAGGCCATGGCGATGCTGGGGGACTCGGTCGTCGCGGTCATCGACGCCGGCGCCTCGCCGGGCGGCACGGCCTCCACGATCATCGACGCCACCGGCGAACGTCCCCGACTGCTGCGCGAGGGAGCGATCCCGGTCGCTGACCTCGACGCGGTGCTCGCCGACCTCGGGCTCAGCGTGGACACGGGGGAGGAGCCCGCTCGGGTCGCCCCGAATGCCCCGAATGCCCCGAATGTCGAGGTGGCCGAGATCGCTGCCGCGGGCGCCGAGATCGCCCCCGTCGACGAGGAGACCGGTCCCACCGATGCGTGAGTACCTCGTCGTCTTCCTGGTCGCAACGGCGGTCACCTACCTGCTGACCGTGGTGGCCCGGGAGATCGCGATGCGCACGGGAGCGGTCGCCAAGGTCCGTGACCGCGACGTCCACGCCGAGCCGATCCCCTACCTCGGCGGTCTGGCGATGCTCGGGGGCCTCTGGGCCGCCTACGTCGTGGCGCGGGAGATGCCCTTCCTCAGCAAGGAGACACCCTTCGTCTTCGACGACGCCCTCGCCGTGCTGATCGCAGGCACGGTCGTGTGCGCCGTCGGCGTGGTCGACGACATCATCGATCTCGACGCCCTCACCAAGTTCGGCGGCCAGGTGCTGGCCGTCGGCTTCCTGGTCTACTCCGGCGTCCAGTTCCGCTACTTCTACCAGTCGACCGGCGAGGTCTTCACGCTCGACACGGCCCAGGGGGCGCTCCTGACGGCGCTGATCGTCGTGACGACCGTCAATGCGGTGAACTTCATCGACGGTCTCGACGGGCTGGCTGCCGGCGTGATCGGGATCAGCGCCTCGGCGTTCTTCCTGTTCTGCTACTCGCTGGCCTACCTCAACGACGTCTCGCTGGCCACGACCGGTGCGCTGCTCTCCGCAGCACTGGCGGGCGCCTGCACCGGCTTCCTCGTGCACAACTTCCACCCCGCACGCCTGTTCATGGGCGACAGCGGGTCGATGCTGATCGGTCTGGTGCTCTCCGCGACCGCGATCACGGTGACCACCCAGTTCGCGCCGGGCGACCTCGCCCAGGGTGCCGACGGTGCCCGGGCGAGCCTGCTCCCCGTGCTGATCCCGTTCGCGCTGCCGATCCTGATCCTGATCGTGCCCCTGGGGGACCTGGTCCTCGCCGTCGTACGACGCACGCGGGCCGGACGTTCGCCGTTCGCGCCCGACAAGCAGCACCTCCACCACCGGCTGCTGGAGATCGGTCACTCGCATCGCCGTGCCGTCATCATCATGTGGCTCTGGGCGGGACTGATCGCCTTCGGCGTGGTCGTCGCCAGCGTGTTCACCGGACCCGTGGTGTGGGCTGCGCTGGGCGTCAGCCTGATCGTCACGGTGAGCCTGACCTTCGCGCTCCCGCTGGTCCACGCACCGCTGGTCGACCAGGTGCTGGACCCCGCCGAGGACCCCTTCGTGCAGACCAGGAACGACCCCGATGCGGAGACCTCCGGGACTTTGTGATAACTTTCACGAAGTCGTGGAGGGCAACCTTCCCGACGTGTCACGACCACCGCGACAGAACGGCCGCCGATGAAGACGACCGAGACCCGGACACGCTCCGTGGTGACGCGCGCAGCGCTCGCTGCGCTCGTCGTCGGGGTGGTCCTCGTGGCGGTTGCCGCCGCGGTCTCCGGGGCGTCAGCCGCCCGCGGCGCCGCCGTCGGCGGAGTGATCGCCGTGGGCATCTTCGCCTTCGGGGCCTTCGGTGTCGACGCCGTCTCGCGCCTCATGCCGGCCGCCTCGCTGATGTTCGCGCTGCTCACCTACGTCCTCCAGGTCGTGGTGATGGCGCTGCTGTTCGTGGCGATCAGCCGCTCGGGCCTGCTGGACGACGAGCTGGACCGCAACTGGCTGGGAGGAGCGATCATCGCAGGCGCCTTCGCGTGGATGGTCGTCCAGATCCGACTGGCCACGACCGCCCGCATCCCGGCCTTCGAGCCTGCAGCGCGGCCTCCGGCTGAGGGGGGTGCTCGATGACCCGGGACGACTGCTATTGTCCGGGGCGCAATGAGTCAGCCCGAGGAGAAGCCCCAGGGCGACCCGTGGCATGCGTTCGGCTACGTCGTGGCCGGGGTCGCGTTCTACGGCTTCCTCGGATGGCTCGCGGACCGTTGGCTGGACACCACGTTCCTCGTGGCGATCGGCATCCTCGTGGGTGCCGCGCTGGGGATCTACATGACCGCCAGGCGCTTCCGCGCGTTACCACCAGATCAGCCAGCAAGCCCGAAGTCAGACAGTCCGGACGAGCAGTGAACGCAGAGGAGACCTGGTGATCATCGAAGCCAGCGCCACCGTCCGGGCCGAGGAGTTCCACGCCCCCGGCCCGGCCATTTTCGAGCTGCCCCCCGTGTTCGAGATCGGCAGCCTCGGGGTGACCAAGCCGATGCTCCAGCTGGTCATCGCCGCCGTGATCGTGTTCGCGTTCTTCCACCTCGCGCTGCGCCGCCGTGCGCTGGTCCCGGGCCGGCTGCAGTTCGCCGGCGAGGGTGCCTACGGCTTCGTGCGCAACAGCGTGGCCCGCGACATCATCGGTGGCCACGACTTCCAGAAGTTCGTGCCCTACCTGGTCACGGTCTTCTTCTTCATCCTGGTGAACAACCTCTTCGCCAGCACCCCGTTCTTCCAGTTCCCGACCTTCAGCCGCGCCGGCATGGCCTACGGCCTGGCCGGCATGAGCTGGGTCATCTACAACGCCGTCGGCATCCGCAAGCACGGATTCCTCGGCTACCTCAAGCTGCAGTGTGTGCCCGCCGGCGTCAGCCCGGCGATGTACCCGCTGCTGGTCCCGCTGGAGTTCTTCTCCAACATCCTGGTCCGCCCGGTCACGCTGGCCCTGCGTCTGTTCTGCAACATGTTCGCGGGCCACATCCTGCTCGTCCTGTTCGCGACCGGCGGGCTCTACCTCATGCAGCACGTCGACGGGATCGGCTACGTCGCCGGCCCGCTGGCGTGGGTGCTGGCGATCCTCGTCAGCTTCCTCGAGATCCTGGTGCAGTTCCTGCAGGCCTACGTCTTCACCCTGCTGAACGCGATGTACATCCAGGGCGCGCTCGCCGACGAGCACTGATCCACCGCGGCTACCTGTCGCGGGCACGAACCACCACTGCAACACGAAAAACAACCGAAAGGAACAAGGCCGTGAACGTTCTGGCTATCACCGGCGAAATGGGCGGCTCGCTCAACATGATCGGCTACGGCCTGGCCGCAGTCGGCCCGGGTATCGCCATCGGTCTCATCTTCGCCGCGTACATCAACGGCGTTGCCCGCCAGCCCGAGGCCCAGAGCCGTCTCCAGTCGATCGCGATCCTCGGCTTCGCGCTCGCTGAGGCCCTCGCCATCATCGGCATCGCGCTCGCGTTCGTGCTCACCGGCAAGTAACTCGCCGGTCCAGTCCGTCCGCCTCTCTAGATCGACAAGGTCAGGTCCATGAAGTCACTCTTGATCCTCGCCGCGGCCGAGGGGGAGGAGCACAACCCGCTCATCCCGCTGTGGGAAGAGATCGCCATCTCCCTGGTGGTCTTCGCGATCCTCTTCTTCGCCATCAAGAAGTTCGTCGCGCCGAACTTCGAGACCACTTTTGCCGAGCGCACGCAGGCAATCGAGGGTGGCATCGCCGCGGCCGAGAGCAAGCAGGCCGAGGCGGACGCCAAGCTCGCAGAGCTCGAGCAGCAGCTGGCGGATGCCCGCCACGAGGCTGCCCGGATCCGCGAGGAAGCACGTGAGCAGGGTGCTGCCATCGTCGCTGAGCTGCGGGAACAGGCCCAGGCCGAGTCCGCGCGCATCGTCGAGCACGGCAAGGCGCAGATCGAGGCGGAGCGCCAGCAGGCGGTCACCTCCCTGCGTGCCGAGGTCGGCACCCTCGCGACCGGCCTCGCCGGCCGCATCGTGGGTGAGTCGCTGGAGGACGACGAGCGTCAGGCTCGCGTCGTCGAGCGTTTCCTCGCCGAGCTCGAGACGGCCGACGCCTCGGACGCCGGCAAGGACGCCTGATGGTGTCCTTCCGCGGTGCCTCCGCTGACGCCCTGGCTGCCCTCACCGATCAGCTCGGTGGGGTGGCCGAGGCGGCTGCCACCACGGTGGCCGGAGACCTGTTCTCCGCTGCGGAGACCTTCCGCGGCGAGGGCTCCCTGCGTCGTTTCGTCACCGACCAGTCGGTGGCGGAGCAGGCGCGGACCGGACTGGTCACCGAGCTCTTCTCCGGCAAGGTCGACGGTGCGTCCCTCGGGATCATCGCCGGCGCCGCCGGACGTCGGTGGACGCGCTCCGGAGACCTCTCCAAGGCCCTCGAGCAGCTCGGCGTGATCGCCGCGGTGCGCTCGGCCGGCCTGCAGGGCTCCACCCTGGTCGACGAGCTCTTCGCCGTGCGTCAGCTGGTGACGGGCAACAGCGACCTGCGCAACGCATTCTCCGACCCGACGCGCTCCATCGCCGACAAGGCCGGGCTCGTCGAGTCCCTGCTCAAGGGCAAGGCGCTCGCGGCGACCATCCAGCTGGTTCGCCAGTCGCTCTCCGGCTCCTACCGCACCGTCGTGTCGGCGCTGGAGGACTACGAGAGGACTGCGGCCGCCGTCCAGGGTGAGGGCGTGGCGACTGTTCGCGTCGCCCGCGCACTGTCGGCTGCCGACGAGCAGCGCCTCTCCGGTGCACTCTCGCGTCAGTACGGCCGACCCGTGCACCTCAACATCGTCGTCGACCCGGATGTCCTCGGTGGCGTCCGCATCGAGATCGGCGATGACGTCATCGAAGGCACCGTCGCCAGCCGCCTGGACGACGCCCGCCGCAAGATCGCCGGCTGACCGCGATCCGTTCGCACCACCCCAGACTTCACAGCTGTAGAGAAGAGAGAAGGCACCTGAGATGACGGAACTCTCCATCCGTCCGGACGAGATCCGCGACGCCCTCGCCAAGTACGTCGCCGACTTCCAGCCGGCCGCGGCCAGCAAGGAAGAGGTCGGCGCTGTGGCCTCCGCCGGTGACGGCATCGCTCGAGTGAGCGGTCTCCCGTCGGCGATGGCCAACGAGCTGCTCGAGTTCGAGGACGGCACGCTCGGCCTCGCGCTGAACCTCGAGGAGCGCGAGATCGGTGTCGTCATCCTCGGTGACTTCGACAAGATCGAGGAGGGCCAGCCGGTCCGCCGGACCGGAGAGATCCTCTCCGTGCCCGTCGGCGACGGCTACCTCGGCCGCGTGGTCGACCCGCTCGGCAAGCCGATCGACGGCCTGGGCGAGATCGCCACGACCGGTCGCCGCGCGCTGGAGCTCCAGGCTCCCGGCGTGATGGCCCGCAAGTCGGTGCACGAGCCCCTCGCGACCGGCATCAAGGCGATCGACGCCATGACGCCGATCGGCCGCGGCCAGCGCCAGCTGATCATCGGCGACCGCGCCACCGGCAAGACCACGGTCGCGATCGACACGATCATCAACCAGAAGCAGAACTGGGAGTCGGGCGACCCGACCAAGCAGGTCCGCTGCATCTACGTCGCCATCGGCCAGAAGGGCTCGACCATCGCCTCCGTGCGTGGCGCCCTCGAGGAGGCCGGCGCGCTGGAGTACACGACGATCGTCGCGTCCCCGGCGTCCGACAGCGCAGGCTTCAAGTACCTCGCCCCGTACACCGGCTCGGCCATCGGCCAGGAGTGGATGTACGACGGCAAGCACGTCCTCATCGTGTTCGACGACCTGACCAAGCAGGCCGAGGCGTACCGCGCCGTGTCCCTGCTGCTGCGTCGCCCGCCGGGCCGCGAGGCGTACCCGGGTGACGTCTTCTACCTGCACTCCCGCCTGCTGGAGCGTTGCGCGAAGCTGTCCGACGAGCTCGGCTCGGGCTCGATGACCGGTCTGCCGATCATCGAGACCAAGGCCAACGACGTCTCGGCGTTCATCCCGACCAACGTCATCTCGATCACCGACGGCCAGATCTTCCTGCAGTCGGACCTGTTCGCGGCCAACCAGCGCCCGGCCATCGACGTCGGCATCTCCGTCTCCCGAGTGGGTGGCGCGGCGATGACCAAGGCGATGAAGAACGTCACCGGTTCGCTCAAGGTCGACCTGGCGCAGTTCCGTGCCATGGAGGCGTTCGCGATGTTCGCCTCCGACCTCGACGCCGCGTCCAAGCAGCAGCTGGCCCGCGGCCAGCGGCTGATGGCGCTGCTCAAGCAGCCGGCCTACTCGCCGTACTCGCTGCCCGACATGACCGTGTCGCTGTGGCTGGGCACCTCCGGTCGCCTCGACCCGATCGCCGTCGAGGACGTCCTGCGCTTCGAGCGTGAGTTCATCGACTTCCTGCACCGCTCGCACGACGGTCTCCTGGCCGGCATCCGCGAGACCCAGAAGTTCGAGGACGAGGACGGCTTCGCCGCCGCGTACGACACCTTCCTGGGCCAGTTCGAGACCTCCGACGGGGGCAGCATCAAGGTCGGGCACGAGCCCGAGGCCGGGGCGCTTGCCGACGACGAGCTCGAGCAGGAGCAGATCGTCAAGCAGAAGCGGGGCTGACCCATGGCCGTCTCGCTGCGGGAGTACCGCGCGCGGATCAAGTCGACGGAGTCGATGAAGAAGATCACGCGCGCCATGGAGCTCATCGCTGCGTCCCGGATCATCAAGGCGCAGCAGCGAGCGGCGGCGGCAGCGCCGTACGCTCGCGAGCTCACCCGCGCGGTCTCCGCGGTGGCGACGTTCTCGAACGTCGACCACCCGCTGACGCGCGAGCAGGAGAACCCGAAGCGGGCAGCGGTCCTGGTCATCACCAGTGACCGCGGCCTGGCCGGTGCCTACTCCTCGAGCGTGCTCAAGGAGTCCGAGCGGCTTGCCGAGCGGTTGCGCGAGGAGGGCAAGGAGATCGACTACTTCCTTGCTGGTCGCAAGGCGGAGGCGTACTTCAAGTTCCGCGGGCGTCCCTACATCCAGTCGTGGACCGGTTTCTCCGACCAGCCGACCTATGACAAGGCGGCGGAGATCGGTTCGGCTCTGATCGAGGCGTTCCTCAAGGAGCAGGACGAGGACGGTGACGTGGACGAGGTCCACATCGTCTACACCCGGTTCCGCTCGATGCTGACCCAGGAGCCGACCGCTGTGCGGCTCCTTCCGCTGGAGGTCGTCGAGGGCGAAGAGGCCCCCGAGGACGCCGAGCTGCTCCCTCTCTACGAGTTCGAGCCGTCGGCGGCGCAGGTGCTGGACGGGCTGCTCCCGCAGTACGTCCAGAGCCGGATCTACTTCAGCCTGCTGCAGTCGGCCGCTTCCGAGCTCGCCGCGCGTCAGAAGGCGATGAAGTCGGCCACCGACAACGCGGAGGAACTGATCAAGAAGTTCACGCGGATCGCCAACCAGGCGCGTCAGGCCGGCATCACCCAGGAGATCAGCGAGATCGTCGGTGGCGTCAACGCGCTCGCCGATGCTCAGGCTGCCAACGACTGACGTACTCGTCCCACACACTTTTCGCACCAAACGGACCAACGGAGTAAGACATGACTGCAACGGTTGAAGAGACCACCGCCAGTGGTTCGGCCTCGTCGGGTCGCATCGCCCGGGTCATCGGCCCGGTCGTCGACATCGAATTCCCGACCGACGCGATGCCGGAGATCTACAACAAGCTCGAGGCCGAGGTGACCCTCGACGGCGTGACCTCGGTGCTGCCTCTCGAGGTGGCCCAGCACATCGGTGACGGCATGGTCCGCGCCATCTCCCTCAAGCCGACCGACGGCATGGTCCGCGGCCAGGCGGTGACCGACACCGGCAACCCGATCATGGTGCCCGTCGGCGACGTGACCCTCGGCAAGGTGTTCAACGCCACCGGTGACGTCCTGAACCTCGAAGAGGGTCAGACGCTCGAGGTCGGCGAGCGCTGGGGCATCCACCGCAAGGCGCCTGCCTTCGACCAGCTCGAGTCGAAGACGCAGATGTTCGAGACCGGCATCAAGGTCATCGACCTGCTCGCGCCGTACGTCACCGGTGGAAAGATCGGCCTCTTCGGTGGTGCCGGCGTTGGCAAGACGGTGCTCATCCAGGAGATGATCGCCCGTGTCGCCAAGAACCACTCCGGTGTGTCCGTGTTCGCCGGTGTCGGCGAGCGCACCCGTGAGGGCAACGACCTGATCGAGGAGATGCAGGAGGCCGGCGTCTTCGACAAGGTCGCCCTGGTCTTCGGCCAGATGGACGAGCCGCCGGGCACGCGTCTTCGCGTCGCCCTGTCCGCACTGACGATGGCGGAGTACTTCCGCGACGTCCAGAACCAGGACGTGCTGCTCTTCATCGACAACATCTTCCGGTTCACGCAGGCCGGTTCCGAGGTCTCCACGCTGCTCGGCCGCATGCCGTCCGCCGTGGGTTACCAGCCGAACCTCGCCGACGAGATGGGCACGCTCCAGGAGCGGATCACCTCGACGCGTGGTCACTCGATCACCTCGATGCAGGCGATCTACGTCCCCGCGGACGACTACACCGACCCCGCGCCGGCCGCGACCTTCGCGCACCTCGACGCCACGACCGAGCTGTCCCGCGACATCGCGTCTCAGGGCATCTACCCGGCCGTCGACCCGCTGACCTCGACCTCGCGGATCCTCGACCCGCAGTACATCGGTCAGGCTCACTACGACTGCGCGGTCCGCGTCAAGCAGATCCTGCAGCGCAACAAGGAGCTCCAGGACATCATCGCGATCCTCGGTGTCGACGAGCTCTCCGAAGAGGACCGGGTCATCGTGTCCCGCGCCCGTCGTATCCAGCGGTTCCTGTCGCAGAACACCTACGTCGCCAAGCAGTTCACCGGCATCGAGGGCTCGACCGTTCCCGTGGCCGACACCATCGAGGCGTTCAACAAGATCGCCGACGGTGACTACGACCACGTGGCCGAGCAGGCGTTCTTCATGTGCGGCGGTCTGGACGACGTCGAGCGCAACTGGGCCGAGATCCAGAAGAGCCTCTGATCATGGCGGAGACCGCAGTCGAGAACCTGCACGTCGAGCTCGTCGCTGCCGACCGGACCGTGTGGTCCGGTGAGGCGGCGATGATCATCGCGCGCACGCTCGATGGCGACATCGGCGTGCTGCGCGGTCACGCGCCCACCCTGTCGCTGCTGTCGGCCTCGGTCGTCGAGATCCAGGTCGCCGACACCAACCAGCTGGTGGTGGTGGCGGTCGACGGTGGCTTCCTCTCGGTGGCCAACAACCGGGTCTCGATCCTCGCCGAGCGCATCGAGCGGGCCGAGGACATCGAGGTGTCCCAGGCGCGCGTCGATCTCGAAGAGGCCAAGCGGGTGCTCGACTCGAGCAACGAGGCCGAGCAGCGTGTGCGTCACGCCGAGGCTCGTATCCGCGCCGCAGAGAAGGTCAGCTAACACGCAGATGGCATGGTGGGAGTGGCTGCTCGACGTCTGTGGCGTCGTCCTGCTCCTGATCGTGTTGTACGGCGCCGGACTCATCGTCCGGCGCCGTCTGCTGTCTCGTCACGGTGGCACCTTCGAGCTCAGCCACCGGGCGTCACCGGACCGCCCGGACCGCGGGTGGGTGCTGGGCCTGGGCCGGTACTCGGGGGAGAGCCTCGAGTGGTTCCGGGTGTTCTCGATCTCGCCCCGTCCCAAGCACACCTGGCGGCGCGACGAGCTGGAGTACGACGGTCAGCGTGACCCCCTGGGCGCCGAGCAGGCGTCGTTGTACCCCGACCACGTGGTCATCAGGTGCCAGGCGCCCGAAGGTGTCGTCGAGCTCGCGATGAGCGTCTCCTCGCTCACCGGCCTCCAGGCGTGGCTCGAGGCGATGCCGCCCGGCACGGACTGGAACCGGTCCAAGGGGCTCTGAGCCGGGGCCGCGAGCCCGCTCAGTCGTCGAAGAGTGCCCGGATGTCCTCGGCGCCGATCGAGGACCCCATGGCGCCGTCGCCGTCGATCACCTGGGCGAACAGCTCGGCCTTGCGCGCCTTGAGCTCCATCACCTTCTCCTCGATGGTGTCCGAGGCGACCAACCGGTAGACGTGGACGTGCTTGGTCTGGCCGATCCGGTGCGCGCGGTCGACGGCCTGGGCCTCGGCGGCGGGGTTCCACCACGGGTCGAGGACGAAGACGTAGTCCGCCTCGGTGAGGGTGAGGCCGACGCCGCCCGCCTTGAGCGAGATGAGGAACACCGGCGCCGTTCCGGAGCGGAACTCCTCGATCACCGCGCCGCGGTCGCGGGTGCGGCCGTCGAGGTAGGTCGTGTCGATGCCCGCGCCGTCCAGGCGTGAGCGCACCCGCCCGAGGAACGAGGTGAACTGGCTGAAGACCAGGGCGCGGTGGCCCTCGGCAGTGATCTCGGCCAGGTGGTCGACCAGGACGTCCAGCTTGGCGGACCCGATCTTGTCGTGGGCGTCGTCGACCAGGGCGGGGTCCAGCGCGAGCTGGCGCAGGGTCGTCAGGGCGCTGAAGATCGCCACCCGGTTGCGGTCGAAGTCCTCGACCAGGCCGAGGATGCGTTGACGCTCCTTGGCGAGGTGGGTGTCGTAGATCTTGCGGTGCTTCGGTTCGAGGTCGACGGTGAGGACCTGTTCCTGCTTCGGGGGGAGGTCGTCGGCGACGATCTCCTTGGTGCGCCGGAGCAGGAACGGCTTGATCCGCGCGCGGAACCGGTCCAGGACGGCCTTGTCCGCGTCCCGTTCGATGGGCCGCACGACCTTCTCGTTGAACTGTCGCGGCCATGGGTAGAGGCCCGGCACCGTGATCGACAGCAGCGACCACAGCTCCATCAACCGGTTCTCGAAGGGGGTGCCGGTCACGGCGAGCCGGAACGGAGCGTCGATGGTGCGCACCGCTGAGTAGGTCTTGCTGTTGTGGTTCTTGACCTGTTGGGCCTCGTCGAGGACCAGACCGGCCCAGCGCAGCCCGGAGTAGTCGGGCTGGGCGAGTCGCAGCAGGGTGTAGGTCGTCACGACGATGTCGCTCTCGGCGGCGATGGCGGCCACGTCGTCGGTACGCCGCCGGACGACCCCGATGCGCAGGTGCGGCGCGTGGCGGGCGGCTTCCGAGGCCCATGCGGTCACCACGCTGGTGGGCGCGACCACGAGGAACGGGCCGTCCTCGGGCCGCTCGGTGCGGGCGTGGGCCACGAGCGCGAGCACCTGGAGCGTCTTGCCCAGGCCCATGTCGTCGGCGAGGATGCCGCCGAGCCCGTGCTGCCACAGGAACGCGAGCCACCAGAAGCCTTCGCGCTGGTAGCTGCGCAGCTCGGTCTCCAGGCCGCGAGGCTCGGGCTGGGGGATGTCGACGAGGTCGCGCAGGGCCTGGGCGCGCTCGACCCACGCGGCGACCTGGCTGTCCACGACGCCCGTCTCGGCGAGCTGTGCCCACAGACCGAGGTCCTGGCGTCCGATCCCGATCCGGCCGCCGTCGCGCTCGCGCAGCTCGGAGGCAGCCGTGACGACCTCGCGAAGGCGCTCGAACTCGGGCCGGTCGGCGGTGACGTAGAGGCCGCTCGGGAGCACGAGGAACTCGAGGCCGAGGGTCAGCGCCGCGAGGACGTCGGGCAGCGGGATCTTCTCGCCGGCCACGCTCACGCTCACGGCGAGGTCGAACCAGTCGTTGGCGGGCGCGTCGTCGTCCGGTTCGACCAGCTCGAAGCTGATCTCAGGAGCGTCGTGGACCTCGCGGAAGTCCGGGCGCTCCTCCTCCTCGACACGGACGCCCGCCAGCTCGCGCAGGTGGGGCAGCTCGTGGATCGCCAGGGCCAGCGCCTCGCCGTCGGTGACCGAGGTGGTGCGCAGCAGGACGGGGGACACGGTGGCGAGCAGCTCGCGCTCCGCGGCCCGGTCCCGGACGCCGTCGAGCGGGTCGGAGCTGGCGACCGGGCAGGAGCGGAGCGGGGTGCCGTCGTACTCCCAGGTCCAGGCGAGTCCGGCCTTGGTGGAGCTGTGCCAGGTGACCGTGAGGACGAGGGTGGGCGTCAACGGCTCGGGGAGCTCGATCGAGGAGTCGCCCGTGCGGACCGGAAGGTGCCTCATCAGGACCGGGAGGGTGGCGCGCAGGTCGTCGGCCTCGGCGGGTGGGACGGTGACGCCGGGCCCGTCGACGAGGTGGCGGACCGCGAGCGGCATCGGTGTGGCGAGCTCGGCGATCACGAGGTGGCCGTGGCTGTCGAGCAGGCCGACCGAGGTCGCGGGACTGCCGATCGGCACGACGTCGTCGCCGCGCCAGGACTGCTCGCCCAGGTCGACCACGCCGCTGACCTGGGTGCCGCCGGGGGAGTCGTCGAGGTGGATCGCGACCTCGGCGACGCCGTCCGCGATCTCGACGCTCCCGATCCCACCGGCCCCGAGCAGGGTCACTCCCGCGTCGCGGGCCGTCCGCAGACCGCGGACGAGCTTGCTGCCGAAGTCCTCGAGCGAGGGCGCGACGCCGGCGTAGTAGAAGGAACGGTGCCCCGACCACATCGTGTGCAGCGCGGTGAGGGCCTCGGCCTGCTCGCGAGGAAAGCCTCCGGTCAGGCTGGCCGAGGCGATGTCCGACCAGTCGGCGCCCGACTTGATCCACGGCTTGTTGCGGCCCTGGCGCAGGGGGCGGACGTGCAGGGTCGGGCCGTGCGACTGGTAGCTGCGGCGGGGCTCCAGGAGGCTGATCTCCAGGGCCAGCTGCACCTCGTCGCCCTGGTCAGGGCGTTGGCGGTCGAGCTCGGAGACGACGCGCTCGAGGGTGCGACGCCACGCAGACGCCGGCACCGCAGCGGGTTGGGTGAACGACTGGCGCAGGGTCAGCGCCAGGGCGGCGCCGTGCTTGCAGACTGAGCGGACCGGGCAGGTGCAGACGGTGAACAGCCAGCCGTCGTAGTCGCCCGAGGGCGCCTCGACGTGGAGCTGGACCTGGTAGGGCAGGTCGCGGGTGCCGATCACCTCGGCGGTGGCCGTGACGGAGCCCGCGGACAGCAGGCCGATCTCCGGGCGCAGGACACCACCGCGCGCCAACACCTCCTGGGCGCGCTCGAGCGTCCCTGCGTCGAAGTGGCGGGCCAGG
Organism: Nocardioides sp. Root190; assembly: GCF_001428565.1. GTDB lineage: Bacteria > Actinomycetota > Actinomycetes > Propionibacteriales > Nocardioidaceae > Nocardioides. The sequence continues at coordinate 193,156 of NZ_LMIA01000014.1, forward strand.
AACTCGTCGGTGAGGTGCGCGAGAACGTTCACGATCGGTCCATCGTGGCACGCAGGACCGACGGGTCCCGCATCCATCCACAGGCCGCCTCGGTGGTCGAGGAGGTCGCGCAGCGAGCGTCACGAGACCCGGCGAGATGGTGCCGGGACTCCGCCCTTGTCACGGGCTCGGGTCTCGAGACGCGTCGCTCAGCCCCTCGCTCCGCAGCGGACCTGAGCCGACGCTCCTCGACCTTCGGCCGTCACCCTCGGCCTCGTTCCTCGGCCGAGGCGGCCTCGCGCTCACCGCCCGGCACCCAGAGCACGTCGCCCTGGGCGCGATTGGCGTGACGGGCGAGGATGAAGACCAGGTCGGAGAGCCGGTTCAGGTAGGTGATGGCGAGCTTGTTCATGACCTCGCCGTGGACCTCGTACGCCGCCCACGCGCCGCGCTCGGCCCGACGGATGACCGTGCGGGCGACGTGCAGGTGGGCGGCCCCCGCGGTGCCGCCGTTGAGGATGAAGGACCGCAGGTTCGGGAGCTGGTCGTTGTAGAGGTCGCACCAGCCCTCGAGCCGGTCGACGTACTCCTGCTCGATGCGCAGCGGGGGGTACTCCGGGTCGGCGACGACCGGGGTGCACAGGTCGGCGCCCACGTCGAAGAGGTCGTTCTGGACGTGGGTGAGGACCGCGACGACGTCGTCCTCGAGGCCGCCGGTGGCGAGCGCAACGCCGAGATGGGCGTTCGCCTCGTCGACATCGGCGTAGGCGAGGAGCCGGAGGTCGGTCTTCGTCGTGACGCTCATGTCGCCGAGACGGGTCTCGCCGGCGTCGCCGGTCCGGGTGTAGATGCGCGTCAGGTTGACCATGCGGGCGAGCGTACTGCCGACACGCTCGGAAATTTTCAGGGACTCGATGCAACCGAATCGGGTACCCGAGCGTCATGGTGGGTAGGGAGGGCCGCGAAACGGTCCCGTTCTCGGGAGGCGAGATGGACACGATGGACGCGATGCGTACTGCGGGAGTCACCATCACCACGGACGTGCAGGCGCAGGGCGCCGTGCTCGTGCTCACCGGTGACCTGGACGTGCGCAGCACCAGCGAGCTCCGGACCGCGATCTACGAGCACCTGCGGGTCCACGGGTCCTACACCGATGGCCAGGTCCTGCTCGACATCAGCGGGGTCCACTCGGTCGATGCCACGGCCCTCAAGGTCCTCGCCGCTGCCAGCCGCCGGGCCCGCCGGCACGGAGGCCGTGTCGTGCTGCGCGGAGCCTGCCCCGCCGTACGCCGGATGCTGCACCTGACCCACCTGATCCGGCTGATCGAGCTCGAACGGCTTCCGATCTCCGCGTGAGCAGCGGGCCGTTGTGGAGAACCCCACATCGGACGGCGTTACCAATCGGTAGCAATCGGCCTAGTCTTCGGACATGAGCTCGATGCCTGACGCCGCAGCCACCCCCGAGAAGGCCTCCCGCACCAAGGACCGACCCTGGGTGATGCGGACCTACGCAGGCCACTCCACCGCGGAGGCGTCGAACACGCTGTACCGCACCAACCTCGCCAAGGGGCAGACCGGCCTCTCGGTGGCCTTCGACCTGCCGACGCAGACCGGGTACGACCCCGACTCGATCATGTCGCGCGGCGAGGTCGGCAAGGTCGGCGTTCCCGTCCCGCACCTGGGCGAGATGCGCAAGCTCTTCGACCAGATCCCGCTCACGGACATGAACACCTCGATGACGATCAACGCCGTCGCGATGTGGATGCTCGCGATGTACCAGGTCGCCGCGGAGGAGCAGAACCCCGACCTCGCCCCGTCGGAGGTCGCCCACAAGCTCGCCGGCACGACTCAGAACGACATCATCAAGGAGTACCTCTCCCGCGGGACCTACGTGTTCCCGCCCGAGCACTCCCTGCGGCTGATCGCGGACATGATCGCCTACACGGTCCACGAGATCCCGAAGTGGAATCCGATCAACATCTGCAGCTACCACCTGCAGGAGGCCGGCGCGACGCCGGTGCAGGAGATCGCCTACGCGATGTGCACCGCCATCGCCGTGCTCGACCAGGTCAAGGCCTCTGGCCAGGTCTCCGAGGACGACTTCGAGAAGGTCGTCGGCCGGATCTCCTTCTTCGTCAACGCCGGCGTGCGCTTCGTCGAGGAGATGTGCAAGATGCGCGCCTTCGTCGAGCTGTGGGACGAGATCACCCGTGAGCGCTACGGCGTCCAGGACGCCAAGATGCGCCGCTTCCGCTACGGCGTGCAGGTCAACAGCCTCGGCCTGACCGAGGCGCAACCGGAGAACAACGTCCAGCGGATCGTGCTCGAGATGCTGGCCGTGACCCTGTCCAAGGGTGCCCGCGCCCGTGCGGTGCAGCTGCCCGCGTGGAACGAGGCCCTCGGCCTGCCGCGCCCGTGGGACCAGCAGTGGTCGCTGCGTCTCCAGCAGGTCCTCGCCTTCGAGTCCGACCTGCTCGAGTACGAGGACATCTTCGACGGATCGCCCGTCATCGAGGCGAAGGTCGCCGAGCTCGTCGCCGGGGCGAAGGCCGAGATGGACCGGGTCCAGGCCATGGGTGGCGCGATCGCGGCGGTCGAGTCCGGCTACATGAAGCAGGAACTCGTCTCCGCGCACGCTGCCCGCCGGGGCCGGATCGAGAACGGCGAGGAGATCATCGTCGGCGTCAACCGCTACGAGACCACCGAGCCCTCGCCGCTGACCGCCAACCTCGACGACGCGATCATGGCCGCCGACCCGAAGGCGGAGGCCTCCGCGCTCGAGTCGATGCGGGCATGGAAGGAGCAGCGGGACGAGGCTGCCGTGCAGGCTGCCCTCGAGGCTGTCGCCGCCACTGCGAAGACCGAGCAGAACCTCATGGCCGCGACCCTCGACGCCGTCCGCGCCGGAGCCACGACGGGTGAGTGGGCCGCGACGCTGCGCGAGGTCTTCGGTGAGTTCCGCGCCCCGACCGGTGTCGCCGGTGCCGTGGGCGTCGCCGAGGCCGGTGCCGAGCTGACCGCGGTTCGCGAGGCGGTCCAGCGGACCGGCGACGAGCTCGGTGGCCGACTGCGGCTGCTGGTCGGCAAGCCCGGACTCGACGGGCACTCGAACGGCGCCGAGCAGGTCGCCGTACGCGCTCGGGATGCGGGCTTCGAGGTCATCTACCAGGGCATCCGGCTGACGCCCGAGCAGATCGTCGCGGCAGCGGTGTCCGAGGACGTCCACTGCGTCGGCCTCTCGATCCTCTCCGGCTCCCACATGGAGCTGGTGCCCGCCGTGCTGGACGGACTGCGCGAGGCCGGCATGGACGACGTCCCGGTGATCGTCGGCGGGATCATCCCCGACTCCGACGGCAAGGCGCTGATCGAGCGGGGCGTCGCGGCGGTCTACACCCCGAAGGACTTCGGCCTGACCGAGATCATGGGCGGCATCGTCACGGTCATCCGCAAGGCCAACGACCTGCCCGACTGAGTCACACTGGTCGACCTCCCTCGCCGGGAGGGTGACCTCGAGCTCGTTCGCATCGGCCCATGCGGGCGATGTCCCACGGTTCGGGGCCCAGCCGAGCCGCGACGTCCCCGAGCCAGTGCGGCGGACCACATGTGACAGCGATCACCTCGGTTAGGTCTGCCTAGCCTCATCGCCTATCCTCGTGCTGTGGGCAAGGACAAGAAGAAGTCGAAGGGGACGGTGCGCAAGCTCCCCAAGACGAAGTGCTGCGTCTCGAAGTCGCGCTGCGGTCGCTGCCCCATTCGCATGCTCAAGGAAGGCACCCTCCCTGAGGGCTACACCGTCAAGAAGCGCGTCCTGGTGCGCGCGGACGGCAAGAAGGTCTCGAAGAAGTCGCTGCAGAAGGCTGCCTGAACGGGCACTAGGCTGATCGCATGGCTGCCCCCCGATTCACCGACCAGCTCAACGCGCAGATCGGCAACGAGTTCGCCGCGCACAACCAGTACCTCGCGTGCGCTGTCTACTACGACGCCCTGACGATGCCGCAGATGGCCTCGTTCTTCTACGCGCAGGCGCTCGAGGAGCGCGAGCACGCCATGATGATGGTGCAGTACCTCCTCGACACCGACGCGGACGTGTCGATCCCCGGGGTGGAGGCTCCCGAGTCGTCCTTCGCGGACATCACTGCTCCGATCGCCCTGGCGCTCGCGCAGGAGAAGAAGGTCACCGAGCAGATCTACGGACTGCTCCGGATCGCGCGCGAGGCGAGCGACTTCGCCTCCGAGCAGTTCATGCAGTGGTTCATCAAGGAGCAGGTCGAGGAGGTCGCCACCATGAACGACCTGCTCGCCGTGGTGACCCGCAGCAAGGACGACATCAACGCGATCGAGGACTGGGTCGCCCGGGAGCAGGGTGCCGGTGCCACCGACCCGACCGCCCCGGCGGCCGCAGGAGCCTGAAGCCCCGCTCAGGCGGCCCGAATGTGGCGGCGGCGGTAGAGCGCGACGGCGGCGACGCCGCCGATGGCCATGCCCAGCATGCCGCCGATGCCGGTCCCTCCGGCGTCGGTGACGGCCAGGCCCAGCACCGCGCCGGCCACCCCGAACGCGATCACCACGCAGAGCAGCGACAGGTTGAAGAACATCTCGCGGAAGTAGACGCGGGTGAAGCTCTCGTCCGGTTGCTCTGACGTCGTCGGTCGTGCCCGGGTGGCCGTGGCCGGTGCGGTCGTCGCCGGGGTCCGCTGCTGGTCGAGGGGGATCGCCTTCACGACCGCCGAGACGGGAAGCCGCCCGTAGATGTGGGGGAAGGTCTCGCTCGCGCTCGGCGCCGGGAGCTCCTCGACGACGGGTACGTCGAGCAGGTCGGTGTCGATGTGGAGCAGCACCAGCGGTTCGGTGACGTCGGCGTAGTACCGGTCCCGGACCTTGGTCCACTGGTCGGCCCGGCTGGCGTGGATGTAGCCCTCCTCGGCCAGGGTGCGGCCACGGGTGGACGTCGTGTACTCACCGACCTCTTGCGCGTGGGCCCATTCCGAGGCCAGGGCGAGATGGAAGATGGTGGCCATGGGCGCGATCTTGCCAGTCGGACCTCAGGACGGGTCCTCGAGTCGGTGGGCCGAGGTCAGAACAACCGGTCGGTCGGGTCGTCCAGGCCGCGCAGGGCGTCGTAGTCGACGACCGCGCAACTGATTCCGCGGTCCTCGGCGAGCACGCGTGCCTGGGGCTTGATCTCCTGGGCGGCGAAGATGCCGCGCACGACTCCCTTGCCGGTCAGCAGGGGGTCGCGGTTGAGGAGCTCGAGGTAGCGGGTGAGCTGCTCGACCCCGTCGATGTCGCCGCGCCTCTTGATCTCGACCGCGACGCTGAGCCCGCCGTCGTCGCGGCACATCAGGTCGACCGGTCCGATCGCCGTGGGGAACTCCCGACGGACGAGGGTGAGGCCGGGGGAGAGGGTGGCGGGGTGCTCGGCGAGCAGCTCCTGCAGGTGCTTCTCGACGCCGTCCTTCTGCAGGCCGGGGTCGATGCCCAGGTCGTGGGAGGAGTCGTGCAGGAGCTCCTCGATGAGGATCCGCAGGGTGTCCGGGGTGGCGCCCTTGGCCGCCTTCGCGGTCACCGTCCACTCGACCTGGCCGTCCTCGGTGGTCCCCTCACGCACCGTGCACGGCGGTGACATCCAGTTCAGCGGCTTGTAGGAGCCGCCGTCGGAGTGCACGAGCACCGATCCGTCGGACTTGAGCATGAGCACCCGGGTCGCCATCGGGAGATGGGCGGTCAACCGGCCTGCATAGTCCACCTGGCAGCGCGCCACGACGAGTCTCACGAGCGAGGAATCTACCGTCCGGTCCGGAGCGGTCGCGCGAGGCCCGTCCGCGGGCCGCCGTACCACTGCCGCGGGACCCGGTTCCTGTGACCTCCGTCTCGATCTGTCCAGATGGTTACTCACTGGTAGCCAGAGGGTCCCGGGACTGCCAGAATCCGGGCCATGACTTCGAGCGAGCAGATCTTCAACACCTTGGTGCTGCCGTACCTCAACCACGCGGTGCGCACCTACGAGTCGGGCTACGCCTCGGTGAGCGACATCGACGCCGCCATGCGTTTCGGCTGCGGCTACCCCAAGGGTCCGCTGAGTGTCGTCGACGAGATCGGTGCGGCCCGGGTCCGCGACCTCCTCGCCGCGCGGTACGCCGAGACCGGCGACCACCTGCACCAGCCGGCCGACCTGCTGGAGAAGCTCGTCGCTGACGGCCGCACCTTCGCCGACGAGGCTGCTGCCGCGGGCGAGAGCGCCGCGCCGACCTTCAAGCACGACATCGGCAAGGTCGGCGTCGTCGGCACCGGCACGATGGCCTCGGGCATCGTCCAGGTCTTCGCCCAGGCCGGGTACGACGTCGTCTACGTCGGCCGCAGCCAGGACAAGCTCGACGGCGTCGTCGGCTACATCACCAAGAACCTCGACCGGGCCATCGCCAAGGGCAAGGGCACCGAGGACGACAAGGCTGCCCTGCTGGGTCGCCTGACGGGTTCGACCGAGCGCGAGGCGCTCGGCGACGTCGACATCGTGGTCGAGGCGATCGCCGAGGACCTCGACATCAAGCTCCAGCTGTTCGCCGACCTCGACCGGATCGCCAAGCCCGGCGCGATCCTCGCGACGACGACGTCCTCGCTGCCGATCACCAGGCTCGGCGAGGCGACCTCCCGCCCGGGCGACGTCATCGGCATGCACTTCTTCAACCCCGCTCCGGTCATGAAGCTGGTCGAGATCATCACGACGCCGGCCACCTCCGCCGAGGTCGACGAGAGCGTGCGCGCGCTGACCGCCAACGTGGGCAAGGTCGGCGTCTCGGCGGGCGACCGCTCGGGCTTCATCGTCAACCTTCTGCTCTTCCCCTACCTCAACGACGCCATCAAGCTGGCCGAGGGTGGCGAGGAGCTCGCGACGATCGACGCTGCCATCAAGGAGACCGCGTCCTTCCCGATGGGCCCGTTCGAGCTGCTCGACGTGGTCGGCAACGACGTGTCGCTGGCGATCCAGAAGGAGCTCTTCGGCGAGTTCGGCGAGGCGGGGTTCGAGCCGGCCAAGACGCTGGTGGCGAAGGTCGAGGCCGGTGAGCTCGGTCGCAAGACCAAGCAGGGCTTCCACACCTACTGAGCAGAGGTCCTGGCCGTCTCGGTAGGCTCGATCCGCTCGCTACTCGACGGACGGACGCGGACGTGATGCTTCACCACACGGCTCTCGGCACCACCGGGAGCCGTGTGGTCTTCCTCCACGGGCTCTTCGGGCAGGGCAAGAACTGGACCGGGGTCGCCAAGCAGCTCTCCGGGGAGCACCGGGTCGAGCTGATCGACCTGCCGCACCACGGCCGGTCCGACTGGCCCGACCGCTTCGACTTCGTCGAGAGCGCCGAGCTGGTCGCCGCGAGCATCCCGGACGACGAGCCGGTGACGCTGGTGGGTCACTCGCTGGGCGGCAAGGTCGCGATGGTGCTCTCGCTGCTGCATCCCGAGCGGGTCGAACGTCTGTGCGTCGCCGACATCTCGCCCGTCGCCTATCCTGCCGGGCGCGAGTTCCCCGGCTACTTCGCCGCGATGCGCGGCATGGATCTCGGCGAGGTCCGGCAGCGCTCCGACGCGGACCGGCTGCTCGAGCCCGCTGTGGCGGACACGACGGTGCGTTCGTTCCTGTTGCAGAACCTGCGCCGGGACCCCTCGGCTCCCCACGGCTGGAGCTGGCAGGTCAACCTGGAGGTGCTCGAGCGCGACCTCCCGGTGATCGGCCAGTGGCCCGAGGCGCAGCTGGCCGACGCGGCGCCGTACGACGGACCAGTGCTCTGGCTCGCAGGGAGCCGATCGAGCTATGTCCTGCCGGACTACGACGCCGCGATGGACCGCCTGTTCCCGCGCAATCGCAAGGTCACCTTCAAGGACACCGGGCACTGGTTGCACTCCGAGCGCCCTGAGCTCTTCCTCGAGGTGCTGCGGCGGTTCCTCGGCGACTGACGCGTCGCGCCCGGCGCTTCACCAGATCGACGCGGCGTGCTCCGGGTGGTCGACGTGGGACGTCATCAGGAGCTGGCGTCCTCGGCCTGGCGGGCGCGGTACGCCGCCACTGCGTTGCGATTGCCACAGGTCACCGAGCAGAAGCGCTTGGAGCGGTTGCGGGACAGGTCCAGGACGATCCCCTCGCAGGCCTCGTCGGCGCAGATCGCGAGCCGGGACATCTCGTCGGCGCGGATCACGTCGATCATCGCCATGGCGGTCTCGACCAGGATCCGCTCGTCCCAGGGCTGGTCGTCGCCGATGGCGTGGAGATGCCAGTCGAGCCCGTCGTGGCGCATCAGCTGGGGGAGCGCCTGCGCCTGGCTCAGCATGTCGTTCACGAGCGTGACCGCGTCGTCGCGACTCGCGGTCAGCACAGCCCGCAGCTGCGGGATGGCGGCATGAACCCGAGCTGCCTCGTCGTCGTCGCCGTCGTGGCGACCGGTGTAGCCGAAGTCGGCGTAGAAGTCCCCGAGCTCGGCTGCTGTTCGCAGGGTGGCGGGATCGACCTCGGAGTTGACCAGGGTGACCGCGGCCTGGAGGGAGACGGCGGTGTCATGGGTGAAAACCACTTTGACAGGTTACCTCATCCTGATCTACGGTCATGAGTCATGACGACATTGACTCGTGACGCCCCGGTTCAGGTGCGCCGGGGAACCAGCACGGGTCTGACCTTCGCGCTCGTCTCGGCCACAGCGTTCGGCCTCTCGGGCGCCCTGGCCCGCCCGCTGCTCGACACGGGCTGGAGTGCCGGCGGCGTCGTCCTCCTGCGGATCGCGGTCGGGGCGCTCGCCGTGCTGCCGCTGGGCCTGGTGGCCATGCGCGGCCGGTGGCACCTGCTCGGACCGGCGCTTCCCACGCTGCTCCTGTACGGCGGCCTCGCGGTCGCCGGTGCCCAGTTCTGCTACTTCTCCGCGGTGCGCACGATGGAGGTCGGCCCAGCGCTGCTCATCGAGTACACCGCGCCCGCTGCGGTGGTGGTCTGGATGTGGCTGCGCCACGGCCAGCGGCCGGGGCGGGTCACCGTGCTCGGCGCGGTGGTCGCCGCCCTCGGCCTGCTGCTGGTCCTCGACCTGTTCTCCGGCGCCGACTTCGACCTGCGCGGGGCTGCCTGGGCGCTGGCCGCGATGGTGGGCGCCGCGGCCTACTTCGTGATCTCGGCGGACGACCGCAGCGGGTTGCCGCCGATGGCGCTGGCGACCGGGGGACTGGTCGTCGGCGGGCTCCTCCTCGGACTCCTCGGCCTGCTCCGGCTGATGCCGGTCGAGACCTCCTCGGCCCACGTCACCTATGCGGGCGTCGAGGTGGCGCCGTGGTTGGCAATCCTCGTGCTCGGCCTGGTGACGGCGGCCCTCGCCTACGGCACCGGGATCGCCGCGAGCCGTCGCCTGGGTTCGCGCCTCGCCTCGTTCGTCGCCCTCAGCGAGGTCGTCGCGGCCGTCCTGTGGGCGTGGGCCCTGCTGGGACAGCTCCCCGGACCCGTTCAGTTCGCCGGCGGCGCGCTGATCCTGCTCGGCGTGATCGGGGTCAAGGCCGGTGAGCGCAGCGTCGAGCGACCGGAGCCGGTCATCGTCTGAGGAGCACCGTCACCGCGCGTCCTGGCGTCTGACGACGACCTCGCGGATCACCAGCAGGATCGCCGCAGCGACCGGGATGGCGAGCAGTGCGCCCACCACGCCGAGCAGGGCGGTGCCGACCAGGGCGGCGATCACGATGACCGCGCCCGGCAGGTCCACCGACTTGCTCATCACCCGCGGGTAGATCACGTAGTTCTCGACCTGCTGGTAGATGACGTAGAAGATCACGCAGGCAACGCCGGTCCTGACGTCCGTGGCGAACGCGATCGACGAGACGATCACGGCGCCGAGCGTGGCGCCGATCATCGGGATCACGTCGAGCACCGCGACGACGAAGGCCAGCGCGACGGCGTACTCGGCCACCTCGGTGAAGCTCAGGAAGAGCAACGAGGTGAGACCGGCGCACAGGGCGACGAGGAAGGCCCCCGAGACGTAGCTCCCGATGTTGTGGATCACCTTGTCGCCCAGGCGGGAGACCCGGTCCCGGCGCGAGGCCGGGGCCAGCTTGTAGAGGGCGCCCGTCGTGGTCTTGAGCGAGGCCAGGAAGTAGAGCGTCAGGACGACGATCACGAAGAGGTTGAAGAGCGCAGAGATGATCTTGAGCCCGAAGCCGAGGGCTCCACCGAACAGTGCCGAGATGAAGTTCTCGTCGGTGATCTTCTCCTTGGCCTTGTCGAGGATGTGGTACTCCTCGTTCAGCTCCTGGATGCGCTTGTTCTCCTGGAGCTGGTCCAGCCAGCCGGGAGCGTTCTTGGTGATCGCAGAGATCTGGTCGCTGATGACCGGGACGATCGCCACGAGGAACAGCGCCACCGTGCCGAGCGCGAGGATGATGACCGCCGCGCACGCCAGGGAGCGACGCAGGCCGCGCCTCTCCAGGAACTCCACGGAGGGGTTGAGGCCCGCCGCGAGGAAGAACGACACGATCACGAGCATCAGCACCGAGCCGATGCCGAGGACCGCCTGGAACAGCCAGAAGGCCGTCAGTGCCCCGAGGGCGCCGATGAAGCCGTAGTAGAACGGCGAGCGCCGGTCGAAGGGTGCGCCCTGTTCGCCGTACGGCGACAGGTCACTCACCGGAGCAGGCGACGCCGGGTCGACGCCGCCGTGCTCGGTGACACCGTCGGCTGGGCTCAACTCTCGTCCTCGCCGAACCCGGCGACGAGGTCAGCAAGCGAGGACAGCTGAGCCGTGATGGCTGCGCGGCGCTTGGTGAGGCGGTCGAGCTCGGCACGCTTGGTGGCGATCTCGCGCTGGACCTCGGCGTCACCGCTGGTGGTGATCGCCTCGGCCTGGGTGCGGGCGGACACGATGATCTGCTCGGCCTCGCGCCGGGCGCGGACCAGCAGGCCCTCGGACTCGGTCTGCGCGGCGGCACGGTTCTCCGTCGCCTGCTTGCTGGCCTCGACGGCCCGGGCCTCGGCGGCGTTGGCCCGCTGCTCGGACTCCTCGACCAGGCGCCGGGTCTCGGCCACCGCGCTGGTGTGGTGGTCGGTCGCCTCGCGGGCGAGCCGCTCCTTCTCCACGGCGAGCGCGCGACGTGCTTCCTGCACCTCGCGGTCGACTCCGGCACGAGCCTGCTCGACCTCGCGCTGGGACTGGCTGCGGAGCTCGGACACCTCCTGCTGGGCGGCGAGCCGGAGCTGGTCGGCCTCGCGACGGGCGGACGCGCGGGCGTCCTCCGCCTCGCTCTTGGCCAGCGCCCGCTCCTGCTCGGCGTCGGTGAGGAGCCGCGTGCGGTTCTCCTCCAGCTCGCGCAGCTGGACGGCACGCATGTCGTCGGCCTCGCGGGCGGCCTCGGCGCGGATGGCCTTGGCGTCGCGCGTGGCCTGGTCGCGGATCTCGGCGGAGTCGGCCTCCGCGATGCTGCGGATCTCACCGGCCTCCTCCTCGGCGAGACGGAGCATCGCGCTCGCCCGGCCTCCCAGGCCTGCGTAGGACGGGTTGGCGGACTCGGCGAGCTCCTCGCGGATCCGCGCGACCTCCTGCTCGAGGTCGATCACGCGCTGCTCGGACTCGGTCAGGCTGGCGCCAAGGGTGGCCTTCTCGCTCGCGAGCTGGCGGATCTGGGCGTCGACGGCGTCGCGGTCGTAGCCGCCCTTGCGGACGATGGGCAGGCCGGGCGTCCCGGGGTTGGCGAATCCGGCCGGCCGGGGGGCGCCGGTCGGTGCGGGGCTCGCTGCCGGCGGGCGGGGCGAGGTCGCCGCGGCCCGGTCGGGCTGTGTGGGTGCCGGACGGTCGGAGGGGGCGCCCTGCGGTCGCGCAGGGGGCGTGGCCGCGGCCTTCACGACCGGGATGACCTGTGTGGGCTCGTCGTCTGCAGCCTTCGTCGTCACGGGGGTGGGCTCCTCGGTGGTGGTGGGCTCGTCGTCGAAGATGGACAGACCCTGGTCGCTCATGGGGATGAGCCTCCCTGGCTCTCGGGGGCGGTCATGGGGGACCTGCCCATGATCCCCGATGACCGAAGGGATTCCCACCCCGCCCCGCCAATGCGGACCACCGTCACCCGGGTGAAAAATGCCGCAGCGGGCCGACACAGGTGCCGGCCCGCTGCGTTCCCGCGCGATCAGATGCCGCGGAAGAGGTTGATCTTGTCGATGTGCTGGGCGCGGAGCTCGGCGTTCTTGACGCCGAGGCCCTCTTCGGGGGACAGGCACAGGACGCC